>NZ_CP150151.1:0-4800000 GCF_037963295.1 Paenibacillus sp. FSL F4-0243 | reverse complement strand
GTACCGCAGGTTGTTGTATTCGATACTGCATTCCACCAAACCATGCCTGAAAAAGCTTATATGTACGCTATTCCTAGAGTATTGTACAATAAATATAAAGTTCGTCGTTATGGCGCACACGGTACATCACACGACTTCGTAAGCAAGGCTGCTGCGGAGTACTTGGAGCGTCCGCTGGAAGATCTGAAGATCATTACATGTCATATCGGTAACGGCGGTAGTGTAACTGCAGTTCAAGGTGGAGTGTCCGTGGATACTTCCATGGGTATGACCCCTCTGGAAGGTTTGATGATGGGTACTCGCAGTGGTGATCTTGACCCAGCAATTGTCCCTTACGTGATGAACAAGGAAGAATTGTCCGTAGGCGAAGTTAACTCCATGTTGAATAAACATAGTGGCCTCTTAGCAATTTCGGGCGTAAGCAGTGACATGCGCGATATTATTGATGGTATGGAAAAAGGTGAGCCTAATTCCACACTAGCTTTTGAAATGTATGAGTACCGCTTGCGCAAGTATATCGGTTCATATACGGCTGCCATGAACGGTGTAGATGCGATCGTATTTACTGCCGGTGTTGGTGAAAATGCTTCATTGCTTCGTGAGAAACTGCTAAATAACCTTACGTTCCTGGGTATTGAGTTGGATGCTGAAGCTAACAAAGTTCGTTCCGGCGATCCACGTCGTATCTCTACGGAAGATTCCAAGGTACAAGTGCTAGTAGTTCCGACAAACGAAGAACTTGTCATTGCACGTGATACACACCGTATTGTGCAAGGAATTAACGGCTAAATTAGAGGAGAGATTGAAGGCATGGCTAACAAGAGTGTAATTAAGAACGTGAATGAACATGTTGGAGAGAGTGTTGTTATCGGTTGTTGGGTAAACAACAAGCGCTCCAGTGGTAAAATTCAGTTCCTGCAGCTTCGCGATGGTACAGGTTATATTCAGGGAGTTGTAGTGAAATCAGAAGTGCCTGAAGAGGTATGGGATGCAGCTAAGAGCCTCACACAGGAAAGCTCTTTGTATGTGACCGGAATTATCCGCGAGGAACCTCGCAGTCAATCTGGTTTTGAAATGACTGTAACAGGAATTGAAGTCCTGCATCTTACAGAGAATTATCCAATTACTCCGAAAGAGCATGGCGTAGATTTCTTGATGGATCACCGTCACCTCTGGCTGCGTGCCTCGAAGCAGCGGGCTGTTCTAGTAATTCGTGCGGAAATTATTCGTGCAATCCAACAGTTCTTCAACGAGAGTGGATTTACAAAGGTGGATCCTCCGATTCTGACGCCAACGTCAGCAGAAGGAACTACTAACTTGTTCCACACGAAGTATTTCGATGAGGACGCCTATCTAACACAAAGCGGACAGTTGTATATGGAAGCTGCGGCAATGGCACTAGGCCGTGTATATTCCTTTGGACCAACTTTCCGTGCAGAGAAATCTAAGACTCGTCGCCACTTAATTGAGTTCTGGATGATCGAGCCAGAAATGGCCTTTACAGATCACGAAGAAAGCTTGAAGGTTCAGGAAGAATTTATTAGCTTCGTAGTGCAATCTGTATTGAAGAATTGCCGTGCGGAGTTGGAAGCGGTAGGTCGCGATATTTCCAAGCTGGAGAATATCAAAGCACCATTCCCGCGCATTACTTATGACGATGCGATCAAGTTCTTGAACGATAAAGGCTTTGAAGATATTGCTTGGGGTGATGATTTCGGTGCACCTCATGAAACAGCAATCGCAGAAGCATACGATAAACCTGTATTTATTACTCATTATCCTGCTTCTTTCAAAGCGTTCTATATGAAGCCAGATCCAAACCGTCCGGAAGTCGTACTGTGTGCGGATATGATCGCTCCAGAAGGCTACGGAGAGATTATTGGTGGTTCACAGCGGATCGATGATCCTGCGCTCCTTGAAGAGCGTTACAAAGAGCATAATCTTTCGATGGACTCTTACAAATGGTACATGGATCTGCGTACTTACGGATCTGTACCTCACTCTGGTTTTGGACTTGGACTTGAGCGTACTGTAGCTTGGATCTGTGGCCTTGACCATGTACGTGAGACTATTCCATTCCCACGTACACTGTACCGTCTCTACCCATAAGTTCTTATATTTGAAGGGGGACGTTCATGGACGGCAAAGGATGGAGTACCTGGGGCGAAGGCGTCTCCTTCGGTCTGGAGAACGGAATGGCCGTCATACCTTACGCATTACTGAAGTATTACCGGAAGCTGAATTTAAGCGGAAGTGAAGCTATGCTGCTGATACATCTGCTTTCTTTCAGGCAGGTGGAAGGGATTGACTTCCCTTCTCTTGAGGAGCTTCAGGTTGTAACTGGCCGTAGCATATCTGTACTAGCAGGAGAGTTGCAGAAGCTTATGAAGGAAGGTTTTATTAGCATCGATGGAGACAACGATGAGCTAAGAGACATCCATTATGAACGCTACAATTTCTCAGGGTTATACGGAAAGCTTGGTGCTTATCTAGCGACAGTTGTACAAGAGCATGAGCAAGATAAGCACGTAGGTGGCTATGCAACGTCGGCACCGCGGGCTGCTTCAGGGGGCGGATTCGGCGCAAAGCCCCCCTCATCTCCTTCTCAACTTGGGGCTGAAGAGGAAAGCCGAAATCTGTTCAGTATTTTCGAAAAGGAATTCGGACGTCCGCTATCTCCAATGGAGTGTGAGACGATATCTAGTTGGGTGGATCAAGACCGGTATCCCGAGGAGCTGATTCTGTTAGCGCTGAAGGAATCTGTTTTTGCAGGAAAGGTTCATTTCCGCTATATTGATCGAATATTGCTGGAATGGGCCCGCAACCGGGTCAAGAACGCTCAGGATGTTAAGAACTATACACAAAAATTCCGCAATGGCGGAAGATAGATAGTTTAGGAGAGAACCGCACTGCTTTAGCCCATCGCTAAAGTCAGTGCGGTTCTTTTTAATATTTTTATTAAAAAGTGCAGGGGTAGTTGTAATCTGGCGCGTCTATTGCTGTGGGAAGGAGGGGAGAGTCATTGAAGAAGAGGTATTAATCCAGCGGATTTGCCAAGGTAACGAGGATGCGTTCCGTCAATTTGTAAATACATATAGTCAGCAAATTTACAAAATTACTTATTCTGTATTACGCGATGTCAAAATGGCTGAAGATGCTGCTCAGGAAGCTTTTTTACAAATGTACAAATCTCTCCCTGACTACCGTTATCAAGGCTTAAAGTCATGGATTACACGGATCGCCTTAAATAAGGCAATTGATGCGAAACGTAAACGTGATCGACTTAGGGAACTTCCTGTTGACTATGAGCTTGTACTGAGCCAGACCGCTTCCAACGAAGAGGATGTGTTGTCAGGTGTTATACGCCGTGATCGGATGGATCGGCTGCTCGGTGAAATCAATAGCCTGCCTGAAACTCATCGTGAAATTATGGTGGCTTATTATCTGGAACATAAAAAATATGATCAGATTGCTGCAGAGCAGGGAATTTCCCTGAAGACGGTAGAGTCCAGATTGTATAGGGCGAGACAATGGATCCGAAATCATTGGAAGGAGGACGAATGGCTATGATGAAGCGTGGAGACGATCTAATCCAACGGGAACAAGCAAAAGCTTATATTGAAGGTCACATGGACGAGGCGACCAGAGAAGATTGGGAACAGTTGCTGCTGGAAGATACGGAAAGTTTTACTTCATACATGGAAATGTTGGATGAGCTACAGGAGGATCTGCCTTCATTGGAGAATTCGTCTATTTTTACAGAGAGGGTTATGGCAGATTGGGCTAGTATGACGGAATCGTCAGCAGCATTGGAACAAGTGACGGTTGAAGAAGGGGTACGGCGATATCGCTGGTATGAAAAGACAATCTTTCATTATGCGGTTGCCGCGTCACTTACGCTGTTGATAATGACATCTGGTATGTTTGATAAGCTGCACACAGGTCAAATGGAGCTTATGATCCCTAAAAAAGATAATTCCCCATCATTTAGCGAGCAAGTCATACAGGCAACTAGCGGATGGTTGGATCAGCTAATGGGCAGCAGAAAGTGATGAGAGGAGAAATGAAATATGCAACAGCAGCGTAGTAAATTAAAAGCTTTTTTTCTTAATTTGATTCCTGGAGCAGGTCATTATTATATGGGAAAACGCCCACAGGGAATTGTTTATCTTCTGTTAAGCTTTGGCATCTTATTTATGTCATTCTTAATAGCTGTGGCTGAAGGTGCCGAGGATATTCTATTAATGGGTGTGATAGGGTTCCTACTTATTGGGACGGTTTCGATGGTGCATCTGGTGGTTAAAATGCTCCAGATGCCTGCTCCTGCAATGACTCCAGATGGATCGAATTTTGATTTTTCTTCAATGCCCGTTAAGACAGACGATAATGAGCGTGTACATGTAATTTTATTATCGTTCATTCCAGGATTGGGTCATTTTCATATGGGGTTGATGCAGCGAGGATTGTCTTTCCTCATTTCTTTCTTCGGTTTTATGACCGTGATGTTATTCCTGGCAGGGATTACGTCAAGTGATGTTTTCCTTCTCCTGTTTGGCGTATTACCAGTGATTTGGTTATATTGTATGTTTGATGCGGTTCAGTTAATCCATCGTAAGCAAGCTGGTGAAGCGCTGGTTGATCGCACTTTATTCGAAGAGATGGAGGCTGGTCGTGAGGAAGGGCGCCGTAGCAAAGTTTTGGCAACATTGCTTTCTGCTTTTCCGGGTGCCGGACAAATGTATCTAGGGCTGCAAAAAAGAGGATTACAGCTCATGTTACTATTCCTAGGAAGCATTTATGTCATGGACCTACTGCGGTTAACGTTACTCTTCTTCTTGATCCCAGTCATTTGGTTTTACAGTTTGTTCGATGGATTACAGCTTGTCAGCCGGTATGGACGTGAACCCTTGCAGGATAAGCCAGTCATAGAAGGATTTTTAAATCATCAAGGATGGCTTGGCGCTGCTCTGATGTGTCTAGGACTGTATTACATTGTAGTTAATGTCGCAGTTCCTGCGCTTGATATCAGATTTCCTGGATGGCGTTTAGAGTATATAGTTAATGAATATTTCAGGACCTTTATCGTATCTGTGCTGTTGATAGGCGGTGGTTTGAAGCTGATGGCGGGAAGCAAGAACAATAAAGGGAGAAAAGGGACAGGTGGTCATTCTTGAATAATCCGACAGAATTACAGCAAGGAGTTATTTTTTCAAGTGAGTGTCCGGTTGCTGAAGTTAAAACAAGACGCTGGCGTGTGGGAACGTTGTCGATGGGATTGAGCCTTTTATTTCTGGGAGCTCTAATTATGGTCTCGCAGTGGAGGGGCACGGAGGTGTTCGAGACGACGTTAGCTTGGTGGCCGATCATTTTTATATTATTAGGCTTAGAAATTGTAATATACACTTTATGGTTTCGTGGAAAAGGAAAAATGTATTATGACGTGCTAAGCGTTCTGTTTGTTGGATTTATAGCTGTATGTTGTTTGGTTTTTGCAGCATTTAGTTCTTTAGGATTAACACAGGAATTTCGCCGTACCGTTTCAGCTGTGCAAGAAAGTTACGCATTGCCAGATTGGAAGGGAGCCGTTCCAGAGGGCGTTAGTACCATCATTATCCAAGCTGCAGAGCCTTATGGGATTAAAGTAGATCAAACGGGTGGAAACGAGCTGAATGTATTCGGGAGTTATTCTTCAAATAAAGGAAAGCTACAAGAAGCACAAGAGCAACAGCTGCTTCAAACTAAGCATGTTGGGAATACGCTATACATCATTTTAGGGGAATCTCCTAGAGATCTGCTATTCGATAATTCTAGGAACACGCTGGACGTGACTGTTGGGGCTCCGGCTAATGTTAAAGTGATTGTTCGAGATACTTATGGAAATGTTGTAACGGGCTAATCATGGCCTTAAATTGAAAAAAAAGATCGCTTCCTGACCAATGTGGTATGGGAAGCGATCTTTTTATTTTACGAATGCAGCTCTTTCTCAAGCGCAGCACCCATTTCACGGGAACGTTCGGCACAGCGATTTACTGCCGCGATGACAGTTTCGAAAAATTCTCCCTGCTCGAGTACTTCTATCGCTGCTTGTGTAGAGCCATTCGGGGATGTGACCTTTTTACGAAGTGCAGCTGGATCCTCGCCCGTCTGTTGTACCATTCTAGCAGCGCCAAGAACCGTTTGAACGGTTAACTCCGTGCTTTGATCAAGCGGCAGTCCGCCCCGTATACCGGCAGCGATCATTGCCTCCATCATATAATAAATATAGGCAGGCCCACTGCCGGAGATACCCGTTAAGGTCTCCATGCGTTCTTCATCAATGACTGTTGTTAGTCCGACAGCTTCAAAGATGTTGAGTGCTAGGCGTCGTCCTTTCTCATCTACTTCTTTGGAAAAGGCTATGCCAGTGGCACCAAGACCTATGGAACTAGAAGTATTCGGCATAGTACGGACGATGGGTTGCTCTTTGCCAAGCAGACCTTGCATCGTTCGAATGGACAGCCCAGCAATTACAGAGACTATGATCTGATCAGGTGAGAGAAGTGGGCTGAGTCCCCGAAGTGCTTCTGCAGCGTCTTTTGGTTTCATAGCCAACACGATTACTGGTGAGTTCCGTAGGTAATCTGTTTTTTGTTCAGGATCATTTGTACCGATTACACCGTAACGACTTCTTAGTTCTGCCAGACGTTCACTACTGCTACGGTTAAGCATAATAACATTATCGGATTTTACGATACTACGGCTAATCATCCCGCGAACGATGGCTTCTGCCATAGAGCCTGCGCCATAAAATACAATATTATGATTCATAAGTGGAATGGAAGGTTGCTGACACATGGCTCAAAATCCTCCTAAAAGTGGTGTAATTAAAAACGGATGCATGGACACTAACCCCGAATTTGACCTGTTCCATAAATCTTATATTTGGTTGAAGTAAGAGCAGGCAGACCCATCGGTCCACGGGCATGGAGTTTCTGTGTACTAATGCCGATCTCTGCACCAAATCCAAATTCAAAGCCGTCTGTGAAGCGGGTTGAAGCATTGTGGTAAACAGCTGCAGCATCAACCTCCTGTAAGAAGCGTGAAGCGTTATCCGGATCTTCAGTTACGATACATTCTGAGTGCTTCGTGCCATACTGGGCGATATGCTGCATAGCTTCGTCTAAATCGCTGACGATTTTGATATTCAAGATATAATCATTATATTCAGTAGCATAGTCCTCTAATGTTGCAGGTAATGCCCATGGGACAAAGGATAATGTTTCCTGGCAGCCACGTAATTCAACGTTAACATCCCGGAAAGCTTCGGCCAAAGAAAGCAGATACTCGTTTGCGTAATCCTTATGAACGAGTAGCGTCTCCATGGAATTGCAAACTGAAGGGCGCTGTGCTTTGGCATTCAGACTAATGTTCTGAGCCATTTCTGGCAAAGCGCTTGCGTCGAGATAAGTATGGCAGATGCCTGCACCCGTTTCAATGACGGGCACGGTTGCGTTAAGCACAACATTTTGAATCAGAGAACTTCCTCCGCGAGGGATAATCACATCAAGTAGTCCGTTGAGCTTAAGCATTTCATCAACGGAGGAACGGTTGGGATCTTCGATCAACTGTAGCGCATTTTTCGGCATTGAAGTATTTGCTAGAGCGTTGTGAAGAACCTCGACAATTTGTCGGTTGGAGGACAGGGCGGAGGAGCCACCACGCAACACAACAGCGTTACCAGTCTTTAGACACAGACCAGCGGCATCAACAGTTACGTTTGGACGTGCTTCATAGATGATGCCGATGACACCGAGTGGAACACGGAGTTTCTGGATGCTGAGACCATTTGGACGTTCAATAGTTTCTAGCGTGTCACCAATTGGATCAGGTAATACAGCGATTTGTTGAAGTCCTTCTGCGATACTGTTAATTCGGTCTACATCTAACGCTAGTCGATCAAGCATGGACTCGGGAGTACCACTTAAGCGTCCGCGTTCCAGATCTTCCCGGTTGGCAGCAATGATAGCTGGAGCTTCACGGCGCAGCGCATCAGCCATAACTAAGAGTGCTTCATTTTTTTGGCCGGTAGTTAGACTCGCTAATACTCCGGTGGTTTCCTTGGCTAATTTTGCTTTATTGACAACTTCACTCATGACGATTCCTCCTTAAATTTGTATGGGCAAAATTTTTACCTCAATGTAATCCATTCGTCACGGTGAATGACCTCCAGCCGGTGTACTTCTCCCAGCTTCGGTACAATCTGACGGCTGGGTAAACCTTGAATACTGCGCAGCTGAGTGTCATCGTAATTCACAATCCCGCGTCCCAGCAATTTGGAGTCTGGTCCAAGGACTTCTACAACATCCCCAGCGTGAAAGTTACCTTCGATCTGCTTGACGCCGACAGGCAGCAGACTATGACCGCCATGAAGCAGCGCTTCAACGGCGCCTTCGTCAACGTACAGGGAGCCGAGTGGGGTGGACATAAAGCCAAGCCATTGCTTTTTAACAGGTAAAGAAGATAACTTGGTTGCAAAATAAGTACCTCGGCCCGAGCCTGTCGCTGCGAGTTGTAAATCCCCTGGTTCGGTAGCTCTCCCAACAAAGACGGGCACACCGCCTCGTGTAGCGATCTTGGCAGCATCGATTTTTGAACGCATGCCACCTGTCCCCACACTAGAGCCAGCTCCACCAGCAATAGCATAAATCTCCGGCGTAATATCATCAACGAACTGATAGCGAACAGCGTCGGGATGTTTCCGAGGATCTCCACTATATAAGCCATCCATGTCAGTTAAGACTAGCAATCTGGTGGCTTTCAGCAGGTTAGCTACCAACGCGGACAAAGTATCGTTATCACCGAATTTTAACTCATCAACGGAGACGGTGTCATTCTCGTTAAATACGGGTACCGCTCCTAGGCGAAGCAGCTCTTCTACCGTCATCATCGCGTTGTTCATAGCTCTGCGACTACAAAAGTCGGTACGGGTTAGTAGGATCTGTGCTGTGGTTATTCCATGCTCGGCAAAAGCTTCCTGATATGCCTGCATGAGCAGTACTTGGCCTACAGCAGCAGCTGCTTGCTTCTCATGCAGCAGCTTCGGACGTGTAGGATAACCGATACTGCGAAAGCCTGCGGCTACAGCACCGGAGGTTACTAATAACACCTCGCAGCCGTTTCTCTTCAATTCGGCAATCTCTGAAGCGAAGAAGGACACGGCTTCGCGATTCAATCCGCCTTCTGTTCCAGTCAGTGAGCTGCTGCCTATTTTGACTACGATTCGTGTCGTCATATCTGTTCACTTCCTCAGTATTTTTATAGATGCTGAAAACGACAAAAAGCCCCCATCCTTAGACTTAGCAAAGGACGAAAGCTTGTAAACTTCCGCGGTACCACCTTCATTGATGAGGGATCATCCGACTTCATTCTCGTAACGGGAGGATCCGTCCTGCTTAGCACAGGCCGCTCGGGGGTAGGATTCGGAACGAAAACCGCGGTAAATTCTTTCAGCCTGTCGGAATTTACTCTCTAGGCGCGGTTAGACTCATTCTTACTGGTCCCGTCTGCACGTTTCACTTATTTTCAATAGAATACCATGGAGATGGTTGCTTTGCAAAGGAAAAACGAAGGGACTATTTCTCTCATTAGAAAGCTTTGATTATTCAGTTTAACCTCTAAGTAAGGGGGTGGGATACTTATAATCTGTTACCAAGAGGTGGATTAAATTGACTAAAGACAACAATCCTGAGCAGGCGCAGAATCAAGATCTAAACGAAAAAGCGGCCAGTTAATGAAAGTGCGGCTCGGTGTCAGATGATCTGAGCAGCCTTCCAAGGGTCTATTCTTCGGTTAATTCAGATACCGTAGATTTAAATGTTTCTACAAAAGCTTTAGCGGCTTTAGATAAATAACGTCCACGTCGATAGGCTACGACAAGTGTTCGGCTAGGGGCAGGATCAGTGAGCGGTAAGTAGACAGGGACGAATTCACTCCGCGGTGCACGGGCAATAAAATGAGGCACAAGAGTTACACCCATTCCAGTGGCGACCAGTGACTGAACTGTTTCCATGTTATTGCTCTCAAAAACAATTTTTGGTTCGAAGCCAGCGTTTCGGCACAGATCCATAGTCATTTTACGGAAGCCTTGGCCTTCTTTAAGTACGATAAATGGCTCGTCCTTTAGTTCTTCCAAAGAGGTCTTAGTTCCATCTAAGCTACGTTTAGCTAGCGGGTGTTCGGGTGGGACTGCAAGATCGATCCTTTCCTCACCCAGTTCTTCGTAAGCAAGAGCCGGAATTTCGAGCGGCAATGAGAGCAGGCTTAAATCAGTCTGACCACTCGCAGTGAGCTTCTCTAGGTTCATGGAGGAGTCTTCGAGCAGAGTGATTTCTACTTCCGGGTAATTTTGTTTAAAAACCGGAAGTACATGCGGTAGTAAATGTGCACCAGTGATCGGCATACTGCCTACAACGACGCGTCCGGTACGCAATTCAGAAATATCAGACATTTCTTGTCGCAGCAGTTCTACGCCATCAATAATGATTTGGGCTTGCTCTACGAATTTAGATCCAGCATAGGTCAGTTCAACAGAGCTGGTATTTCGCTGGAACAGCATTACACCGAGCTCTTTTTCCAGCTTGGAAAGCTGCTGACTGAGTGATGGTTGGGCAATGTGCAGCTTGTCCGCTGCACGGGAGAAGTTTTTTTCGGCTGCGATTTGCAGTACATATTGTAGTTGTCTCAGTTCCATGTATAAACTCCTTTGGGAGATTGTTTTTACTTATAAGTATAAGCTATGAAACTGAAGTTTTATATAGGTTCACATGTAAGTTCGTGCACGAACGCACTGACCGGCAAATAGGAAGGGGTGGATTACCAGTATTCGCTGGAGTCCTTTATGTTTGCCGGTCTAATTTCGATGCTACGCTATTACGTCTTACTATACTTTGCGGGCTGGAGAGATGCTTTGAGGGTTGTTAAATATATTTCCCGGGTCATATTTAGCTTTGACTCTCCGTAATCTAGGATAGTTCGCTCCATAATATACTGGTCCGGAATTTTTAATTCCCTGGTCTGGAACGTTGATGTAGCTCCCCACGATAAATGGCTGCAGCTTCCGGCGTGTATTTCGTACTACGAATATATTTCTGGCAGCTTCCGATTTCTTGATCCATGAGCTATTCCACTCAACATAGAATTTCGCTTTACGCCAGTAAAAGGCTGTAGATTTGGGTGACTTACGGCTCACAGCTCCACCCCAGTTGAGGAAAAAGAAACCTGCGAATTCTCCCTCCACTTTCTCTAAGAATTCACGCATGGACTTAATTGCCTTGTCCGGGAAGGGTTTTCTTACGAAACCGCTGGAGAACTGGTTGCTGACTCTTTGAGTTAGCACTGGATCAGGCACTAACATAAAACTCACTACTTTTGTATAGGGCAAAGAGCGGATGATTTGATTCGTAGGCGTTCCAACGCTCGTAACGGGCTTTAAGAGGCGGGAAGCCTCTGCCTTTGATCCGAGGAACAGCCCCGTCATAGTGACATTACCGCCTTTTTTCGGACCAATGGATAATTCACTGCCCAGTTTGGTATTAACGCAAGGAGCCCAGAGTTGCCAAGCTTTGAATACCTTCTCGAACTGATCCCAAGGCCAGGTGATACGAAAAACGGTAGCCGAAGCTGGAGCAGGACGTACTTTGAATTTGTAACTGGTGTAAACTCCGAAATTCCCCCCGCCACCTCCGCGGGAAGCCCAGAGGAGATCAGAGTTACTATTCTTATTGGCACGAATAATTTTCCCTTTGGCATCAACCATTTCGAGTTCGATTAGATTATCACTAACAAGGCCCACGGTTCGCTGGAGCGGCCCGATACCCCCGCCTAGGGTGATGCCTCCGATTCCAACCGTAGGGCTATCGCCGAATGGAGCCATATATCCTTGCCCAGCAAGCGTGTGTGCAATTCTCCCCACAGTATTTCCGGTACCCACAACAACAGTTCCTGATTTTTTATTTAGTTTGATTTTCTTCATTTCACTTACATCGATGACGATTCCTCCGGTGACCTGTGAAAGATTAACCTCCAGAGAATGTCTACCGCTTCTTGCACGGATGGGGACTTTATTCTCGTTAGCCCATTTTATGGCGTTCGCTACATCTTGTGTTTTTTGTGCGAAAACAAACACTTTCGGGAATTTGTCAGTATGCGGATCCCAATTTTTACGTGCCGTTTCATACCCTTGATCACCTTTGAAAATAACTCGCCCGGTAAGTCTCGTTCCTGACCTCAATTGTTCCAACTCCTTCTGCGCTAACAAATGCACTGCATTTCAACAACCAGGACCCGATATAGTATGAAGGGCATTCGTCTAAGGAGTGGGCTGACTAGGGTCTCAGCAAAAAAATCATCTTCAATTTATAGGTTAAACCTATCACTTCTATAGATATCATATCTTGGAATTATAAAGATGGTGATGTTATATTTAGATCATTCAAGAGAGACTCCACGCTCTCTTCCAATGAACGATTCTATTAATGAGGTGAAATTATGAGCAACAAGACAATGTTTGAAAAGATTTGGGATAATCATGTTATTCATCAAGAGGAAGGTAAACCTAGCATTATTTATATCGATCTGCATTTGGTTCATGAAGTAACTTCTCCACAAGCTTTCGAAGGACTTCGCCTCAGTAACCGCAAGGTCCGCCGTCCTGAGCTGACTTTCGCTACAATGGACCACAACGTTCCTACCAAGGATCGTTTTAACATTAAGGATCCAATTTCCAAGCAGCAAATTGATACACTTTCTAAAAACTGTGCTGATTTTGGAGTTAGATTGTTCGACCTGAATGATATCGATCAAGGCGTTGTACACGTAATGGGACCTGAGATCGGTTTGACGCACCCTGGTAAAACTATCGTTTGCGGTGACAGCCATACCTCCACACATGGAGCATTTGGTGCGCTGGCTTTTGGTATCGGTACTAGTGAAGTTGAACATGTAATGGCTACCCAATGTTTGCAGCAATCCAAAGCTAAGACTATGGAAGTTCGTTTCACAGGTAAACGCAATCCTGGTGTAACAGCAAAGGATATGATCCTTGGTGTTATTGCTAAGTATGGTACTGATTTTGCAACAGGTTATGTAATTGAATACACAGGTGAAGCTATTCGTGAGCTGTCGATGGAAGAACGTATGACCGTCTGCAACATGTCGATCGAAGGCGGAGCAAGAGCAGGTTTGATCGCTCCTGACGAAACTACTTTTAACTATCTGCGTGGACGTCAATATGTGCCGCAAGGCGAAGCATACGACGCTGCTGTTGAAGGATGGAAGAGTCTTGTTAGTGACGAAGGTGCTCAGTATGATACGGTAGTTGAATTCGATGTGGAGACATTGATTCCACAAGTGACTTGGGGTACTAGCCCGGGCATGGGTACTGATATCAACTCTAGCGTGCCAAATCCGGCTGACTTTACCACTGAAAATGAACGCAAAGCTGCTGAAAAAGCGCTTGAATATATGGATTTGACTCCTGGAACTCCTATTTCTGAAATTCCAATTGATTATGTATTTATCGGTTCTTGTACTAACGGACGGATCGAAGATTTGAGAGCCGCAGCCGTGGTAGCAAAAGGCCATAAAGTCTCTGATAAGGTTACTGCCATTGTTGTTCCTGGATCTGGTCGTGTTAAAATGCAGGCTGAGAAGGAAGGGCTTGATAAAGTCTTTACTGACGCGGGCTTTGAATGGCGCGAAGCGGGATGCAGCATGTGTCTTGCGATGAACCCTGATGTACTGCAACCGGGGCAACGCTGTGCATCTACCTCGAACCGTAACTTTGAAGGACGTCAAGGTCGCGGTGGACGCACGCATCTTGTATCCCCAGCTATGGCTGCTGCAGCTGCGATAAAAGGCCGTTTCACTGATGTACGTGATTGGAACTATAAGACGGAAGCTGTCAGCTCATAGAACTAGAGAGAACACGGGAGGATAAAACTATGGATGCTTTTAAAAAATTAACAGGAATTGTTGCACCAGTAGATCGGGTGAATGTAGATACGGATGCTATTATCCCAAAGCAGTTCCTGAAACGGATTGAACGGACAGGATTTGGACAATTTTTGTTCTACGAATGGCGTTTTGATGAAGCTGGTAACGATAACGCTGCCTTTGAAATGAATAAGCCACGCTATAAAGGTGCTTCTGTCTTGATCTCACGTGCTAACTTTGGCTGTGGTTCCTCACGGGAACATGCACCTTGGGCGATTATGGATTATGGGTTCAGAGTTGTTATTGCACCTTCTTATGCAGATATCTTCTACAACAACTGCTTTAAGAATGGCATTTTGCCGATCAAGCTTTCGGAAGAGCAAGTGGATGAGCTATTTAATCGGACAGCCGAGCATGATGGCTACCAGTTGACCGTGGATCTTGAGAGCAATACACTTCACGATGAATTTGGACTGAGCATCAGCTTTGATCTGGATGAGCACCGTCGTCAGTTCTTGCTGCAAGGTCTGGATGATATCGGATTAACCCTTCAGCATGCAGATGAAATTGCTGCGTATGAAGAGCGTCATGCGGCTAAGTTATTCTCTTAATAATAGGATATAACTGGTTTCATTCTTAACTTTTACAAAAATTACGCAAAACTTCTATTTCCGGGTGTCGGAAATAGAAGTTTTTTTGCTATAATCGAAATATTGATTGGTGATAAAGGAAACATTTGGTGATTTCTGTCGTCTTAATACTTATCTAGATCTATTACTTGCAGAAGGAGCGGGAAAATGAGAAGAGTTGGGTATCGAACGTTGCTACTATTGTTGCTGCCATTATTATTACTATCATTCACTGGACGTGAAGCTGCCGCAGCTGGTAGCAGCTCAGGCAGAATTATTATGGACAATCAAGAGCTTGCTTTGCCAAAAGGAATTAAACTTGAGAATGTCAATGGTAGCGTTATGATTCCCGTCAGAGTGGTAGTGGAGAATCTTGGATTTGAGGTATTGTGGGAGCAGCAGGCCCGCAAAGTAACGGTTCACCAAGATGGAAAAAGCATTGAGCTGGCTGTAGGAAAAAAAACAGCTGATGCGGATGGAGTAACGTTTGATTTAAACGCAGCACCCAAGCAAAGCGGTGGTACAGTTCTCGTTCCGATTCGCTTCGTAAGTGAGCAGTTCGGTCTAAAGGTTGGCTGGGATAATAGCGATAAAACGGTCTATTTGACGGGTGGACAAGCTTCGGTGGCTACACCTGAGGGAACCGTTACTAGTCCAACAGCAACAAGTACTCCTTCTCCAACCCAGATTACTACACCCGGCGTGGATAATGGCACAAGCACTGGAAGTGTTTTGCCCTCACCGACACCACAATCATCCTCAGTACCAGGAAGCACTGGTGTGAATGCAGCAGGTCCGCTGGTAAATGGGGCAGCCTTCACTGAGAATCGATTAATCATCGCTGTTTCTGGGGCCCCTAAACCTAGCATCACAAAAATGAGCAGTCCAGATCGAATCGTTGTAGATTTTCCCGGTGCAGCTTTTGCTCCTGATTTCGTAGGAGGTCTACCGAGTATTACCACAAACGGAAGTCCGCAAGGGAAGCTGGATGTTACTGGTTACCCTCTAGTTTCTGAGATCCGGTATGCGTTGTTCAGTGTAAGTCCTTCTACTGTTAGGTTCGTGATTCAAACGGTCGGGAGCCAGCCTTATCAATTAAGTACGGATGAAAGTACTGGACTGGTGACACTGGATTTGAATGTTACAGGCAGTGAAGGGAACACCTCAGGTGGTAGTGGAATGACAGGAAAGCCAGTTGTAGTTCTCGACGCGGGTCATGGAGGGACACAATCAGGAGCAGTCAGTCTCACGGGTAAGCTGGAAAAAGACTTCAATCTGGCAGTTATCCGTAAAGTGCAAACACTACTTATGCAGGAAGCTTTGGTTGACGTCGTATTTACTAGGACTGAAGACATTACGTTGGGTCTTCAGGATCGAGTAAATATCGCAGAAGCAGCAAAGGCTAATCTATTTATTTCAGTGCATGGGAATTCACTAGAGCTGGGTTATCCGAATAGAGACAAAATAAATGGCAGTGAAACGTACTATTCGCGTAGTGGGAGTCTGCCGCTTGCTCAGGTCATGCACAAACATCTGATAGCAGGTACTGGATTCAAGGACAACGGAGTAAGAACGAAAAGTCTGCATGTTACAAGAGAAACCAGTATGCCGGCAGTACTTCTAGAAGTGGGGTATCTTACTAATTCAGGAAATGAATCAGGGATGTATAGTGAGCAGCTTCAAGACAAATTAGCGAGAGAAATTGTAGCCGGTATTAAGGAATATCTAGGACTTTAATGCTTAATGTTGGTGAGATTTCTCAATTTTTATGGAATATATTCGCAACCTTTATAGATTATTAGCGTCTAATAGAGGTCTGAGGTTGACGTAGACAGGCCATCACGATCGCCATTCACAGGCGAATACTAGATTTAGAGGTGAAGAATGAAGAAATTCAGTTTGATGTTGTTTTTGTTGCTCTTAGTATTTGTTTTGCCTGAGAACGGACATGCTGCTGCCGGGAATAGCAAGATTTTTCTGGACGGCAAGGAGCTGACCGCAGGGCAAAATGTCCCGGTTGAGAATGTGAATGATACAATCATGGTGCCGTTAAGGTTGATCTCTGAAAGCCTTGGATATAACGTGGGTTGGGATCAGAAGAGCAAGACGGTAACGATTGAACAGCAAGGAAAAGTCATCAAATTGGTTGTGAATCAAAAGATAGCCTCAGTTGATGACAAGACAGTAACACTTACCACAGCACCTATCCTTCGTAGTAATACGACACTTGTACCGATTCGGTTCATTAGTGAACAGTTCGGATTAAATGTCTCGTGGGACAACGTGAAGAAGAGTGTGTATCTTATTACCCCAGGATCCTCAAATGATAACGGCAGTTCAGGTGGAAATACTGAAAATGGTGGATCTGAGGTTGTACCGCCGGTAGATCCTTCTAAGAATTTAGCGATGGTAAATGGTGTGAGCTTTAGCGAAAATCGTTTGAGCATAGCCATGGAGGGTAATTCAGTACCGAAAGTGACAGTGATGACTGGGCCGGATCGGTTAGTTGTTGATTTACCTAATGCCACCTTCTCAGACCTATTTGGCACAGGACAGATCCTTGATCCTGACCTAAACGGTAGCTTGGAAGTGAAAGATTATCCCGATGTATCAGGAGTACGTTACTCCCTTTATAGCACGAATCCTTATACAGTACGTTTTGTAATCGATTTGAACTATGCTAAGAATTACAACGTTAGCGTAACTGGAGACGATTCTAAGCTGGTTGTAATCGATCTAAATGCGGAAAGCACTGATGATACTACTACACAACCAGGAAATAATGGCAGAAAGCTAGTAGTATTAGATGCAGGGCATGGTGCTAAAGATTCTGGAGCAGTGGGTGTTACAGGTAAATACGAGAAGAATTTTAATTTGGCCATCGTACTTAAGACAGCTGAATTGCTGAAAAAAGAAAGTAATATTGACGTCGTGTTAACACGAAGTAATGATACTTTCTTGGAGCTTAAAGAAAGAGCCGCTATGGCGAATAATTTAAAAGCTGATATCTTCATATCTGTACACGCCAATAGCTCAGGTTCCTCATCAGCTAGTGGAACAGAAACGTATTATCAACGGGAAGCCAGTAAAGCATTGGCGAACGTGATGCATAAATATCTTGTTCAAGCTACAGGGCTTAGTGATCGCGGTGTACGTTATGGGAATTTCCATGTTATCCGTGAAACGAAAATGCCTGCAGTATTACTTGAAGTGGGATACCTTAGCAACAAAAAAGATGAAGCATTGCTCTTTACAGATGCACTTCAAAACAAAGTTGCGGCTTCAATAGTGAGTGGGATTAAGGAATATTTGGGTATAAAATAACAGACCAGTGGCAGACGAGCGCCGCAAAGTCAGCTTTCTGCTTTTATTTTAAAAGGCAAGAAGTGGTTTTGCGGTACCTGTCTGCCCGTATTCATCTAGAGGAGGCGTTTATTAATGATGAAACAAAAATGGAGTACAATTGGGATCGCTACACTGCTTCTGCTAGTGATTGCTGGCTGTGGAGACAAGCCTACTGCGGCTCCAGCAAATGGTGTGGAGCAAGAGACTTCAAATGTTGTAAGTGGTGCGGGAGAAAGTACACCGGCTCCAAGCGATGAACCAGGAAACGAAGTGACTAGCACTCCGCAACCGACAGCAGATAATAGCAACACAGAAACTCAGGCAACTGCAAAGCCAGTAGCAGATGAGAAGCAAAAACAGAGCCAGAGTATCGATGCATATTATACGGATTCACAAGTTATGGATCTGATTCCTGCTAAGACTAGCATTAGCTTCTCTGACGATGCCCAGAAATATACAGAGACGTTCAAAGCATTGCAAAGCAACGAGAATACTGACCTTGTATCATTATGGGGCAAAATTGAACTGAAATCGTTAAAGTTTGTTGATGGTCAAATTGTGATGGATCTTCATAAACCGGATGAAGCACAGCTGGGTGCTGGTGGGGAGTCCTTAGCGATTTCATCACTTGCCAAAACCTATTTTCAATTTGAAGAAGTAAAAAGCATCGAAGTTTTGGTGGATGGTGAAAAGGTTGAAAGCTTAATGGGTCATGTTGACCTAATGCATCCTATGACTAGAGATAATAGCTAATTGTTATTACAACAAAGGATAAAAGCATCTAACTGACGAATTTTAAATTATACTATTTATTTGAGTCATAGAGAGGGGAATAATCTATTGTCCGCGCAAAAAAGGTCAAAACGACCATTGAAGGCTTATTCTACGAAAGCAGTATCGGCTGTTATGGCTGGAACCATGATTTTTAGTGGCGCAAGCACAGTGTTTGCAGACACAGCTGCTACGACAACAGCAACAACCACTACACAATCTGTAGGAATTTTTAGCGATGTGAAGACAGGCTTCTGGGCTGAAAAGCATATTTATAAATTAGCATCACAAGGAATTGTGGTTGGAAATAATGGTTTATTTCGCCCGGGAGATTCTGTAACTCAGCAGGAAGCAGTGCTTATGGCATTACGTTTTATGAAGTTGCAGGATAAAGTGGATACTTCTTCAGCTGTGGCCTTGCCTACTGATTTTAAGGTTTCAAATTATTACAAAGATTATGTTGTTCTAGCTTTCCAGCAAGGTCTTTTGGACAAAACTACGGAAATGTCTCCTGATAATTTGAAAACTTCATGGGGTGAACGTAAAGCATCCCGAGAATGGATTGCTGAACTGTTAATTCGTGCACTAGGTAAAAGTGCAGATGCAACTGTAGCAGCTAGCAAACCGACAGGCTTTGCAGACGATTCTAAAGTGTCTGCGAACAAAAGAGGGTATATCAACGTTGCTGTTGATCTAAAACTAGCCAATGGTCTTGACGGTAATCGCTTTGATCCACAAGGGGCTGTGACCCGTGCTCAGCTGGCGACCTTTTTCAGTCGGGCAGAAGCCCATAATACACTTGAGTATGATAACACTTACACAGGAACAATCAGTCAATTAGCAGATGGGAAACTATCCGTTTATAATAACGGAAAGACTTCTACATATACCCTGGGAGCGAGCACCGCTTATTACACAAGCGCTTCTGAAAGTAGAATAAATCTAAGTGATATCCAACCTTACACAAAGGTTACTGTAATTGGAGCGACATATAACGCAGCCTATGTTGAAGTGACTGACCCTACACAACAAGTGGAGAGCCTTTCCGGAAGTTTCGCAATGGTAGCACCTGGTAATAAGCTATGGCTGAAATCAGCTACTGGGTTCACTGAATATTACTACGATGAAACGACTACCTTTGTAGATGCGAATGGGACTTCAATTGAACCTGCTTCGCTGGTAGCAGACAGTATAGTTACGTTACAGCGTGAAACTTATAGTGGTTCACATAAAGTTGTCAAGGTTCAAGTGACTTCAGGGGTAGTTAACAAAACGACAACAGGTACCGTTCAAAGTATAGATCTTACTGGGAAAAGCATTACGTTTAAAAATGCTGCTGGTACGGTGGAAACCTTTAAATGGGAAGATGGAACTTCATTATTCACTTATCAAGCATCCGTGTTGCAGCCTGCAGAATTGAAGACAGGTTCTGCTGTTAAATATACGGTTAAAGAAAATGTGATACGTACTGTAGAAGTGACAGAAGGTATTGAACGGACCGTTCAGGGTGTACTTACAGAACTGACTAATTCAACAGTTGTTTATAAAAAAACGGATGGAACTCGTGAAGTTAAGCTACTGGCTACAAAGCCAGCAATTATTATACCGAACATGAATAGCCCTGTGGCCGATGATCTTATAGCTGATACAGTCGGTGGGGACAAGGTTCAGCTTACGCTGAACAGCAGTGATCAAGTCATAAAGATTGAAGTGTTAAGCCGCCAAATTGATCAGTTTAGTGGAGCGACAGTTATTGATTATAATAGTAAAACGCAGCTTCTAACGGTTATGGACACTGATAAAAAAGCCCATGTCGTTCAGTTGGATGAAAAAACAAAGCTCACCTATGAAGGTGTATTGCCTAACTTAACTAGTGTTGGTGCAAGATTGACTGAGAATCGCAAGGTGAATATAAAGGCAATCGGACAACGAGCATTGTCTCTGGAAGTTGTTACGAAGTATGAAGGAACCGTTACTGCTGTCAATGTTTCAGCAAGAACTATAGTTCTGAAGCTAAATGACGGACAGAGCTTGACTCTGCCTTCGCCGCAGCTTATTGATCTCTTTGGTAAAACGAATCCAACCGTAACGGATATTCCTGTTGGTAGTTATGTGACAGCCTCGTTAACGGCTGGTCAAGATTTAATCGCTGTCCTGAAAGTTAAGACCGTTCTTCAGGTTGAAGCAGCAACAGTAAATTCTGGAACCAACCGTTTGAGCATTAAATGGAGTGGAGGGACCAGTGAAATTAATCCTTATGCTATTCCATTAACAAATGAAGCAGGCGAAAGTATAAAACTTACAGCTGTGAAATCGGGAGATTTTCTTAATGTGACTTTTGATGGAAGCACTCCACTCGCTATTCAGACAGTTAAGCTTACAACGGGTCAGATTAATTCAGTCGATGCTGCAGCGAATAGTTTGGTGGTAAAAGAGTATGCTGGAGCAGCACAAAACTTTACTGTAAGCGGTGGGGTTAGAATCATACGTGATGGCGCCACAACAACTGCTCTTAGTAACTTAACAACAGCGGACAGAGTGGAGATTCGTAAAGACACGGATGGAGCGACAGTCATTCGTGTGTTACCACAGTTAACTCGTTCATTCTCTCGCTATGACAGTACGACGAACTCATTGGTGACTAAGAGAGCTAATCTGAACGATAAGTATCAGTTCACTCTTGCTTCAAATGTATATATTCATCAAGGAGATACGACATTGTCCGTGCAATCTCTGAAAGAAAATGATAATATTATAATGTATTTCAATAATGATATCGTGGTTGAAATTGTGAAACAATAGTAGCAATGGTGGATTTCTGAGTGAATCACCGTCTTGACACAGGAGCTTTGCCTGCGTCAAGACGTTTTTTTTGAAATATAAGAAAGTATAAGAGTTGTATTTTCTTGAAATGTATGAAACCATACGTTATAATACAGACTTTGCTTATATTTCTTTACATTAGAGATGACACGCTCATGTGAGTTTTAATGAGCGTAATCGCTCCGTGGAGGGGACACTATGAAAGTTGCAGAGGTCCGCCACATTTTGGATACGATTGGAGACTTGTTCCCTGATGCTCATTGCGAGCTAAATCACAGTAACGCTTTTGAATTAACGATAGCGGTACTGTTATCAGCCCAATGTACGGATGCAACGGTGAACAAAGTGACCGTGGACCTGTTCCAAAAGTACAAAGCCCCCATCGATTATATTTCTGTACCGCTGGAGGAGTTGGAGGGGGATATCCGGCGCATCGGCCTATATCGTAACAAAGCTAAGCATATCCAAAGCCTATGCTCTATACTCATAGAACAGTATGGTGGCGAGGTGCCTGAGGCTCATGACTTGCTTGTAACTTTACCCGGTGTAGGTCGTAAAACTGCAAATGTAGTAGTATCCAATGCTTTTGGAGTTCCTGCCATTGCAGTGGACACGCATGTGGAGAGGGTTGCTAAACGACTTGCATTAGCAGGCTGGAAAGATTCTGTGCTGGAAGTGGAAAAGAAGCTGATGAAGGCTGTGCCACGTGACGAATGGACGATCACTCATCACCGGCTTATCTTTTTCGGACGATATCACTGCAAGGCACAGAACCCAAAATGTCAAGTTTGCCCGCTCCTTGATGTATGTCGAGAGGGCAAAAAACGTATGAAAACAGCTGTTGTCAGGAAAGCTAAAGATCATACGCCAAAAAGTTAGAGTTGAAGAAGAGGATGGGATAGAGATGAAATGCATTTCTGTATACACAGATAATTTTGAAGTGTTCTCGGATATTTTTGATCGCGTAGTGGAAAGCCCACTCGAAGAGAACGAAGAGCAAGAAGTAGAAGGTATCACGATCAGTCATTCCGGTGACGTTCCTGAACACTATTTTGAGCGTATGTCAGTGAAACCTGAGGTTGTTGTAATGAGAGATAAATCTCGTGGTTTGACTATTCTGCAACACGGAAAAGTATTCGAAATTCTTTTGCCTGTTTCGGAAACTGCATAAATTTAGAAGTGATAAAAGGAGTCGGCCCTAGGGCTGGCTCCTTTTTTGTTTCTTACTTTTCTAGCGAAAAAGCAGAAAGATGTTTGAATAACCTCATTTCGTAAGAGATGATAGGTTATTTTGTAAGTAGTGTGTATTTAATTTGTGTCAAACTGGTGATAAACTGTAATTATTATTTATAAAAAAGGTTCTGCGTGACATCACAGAAATTACACCTGTATAAACATTGAATAAGCATAAACGTCTTCGGCGTCCTTATAAGGACGGTAAGCGTTTAAGCGAGAAATATAAGGATAATGTATCATGTGAAACTTTTACTTTCCTATATTTTAATAATGAGTCTGATTTCGTATTCTTGAATGGGTTATATTCAAAGCATGATTAGATGGTAACAGTGGAGGTGGAGAGTCAGTGAGAGCGGAACAGGTTAGAATCGAGAAAGAGACATTAAGTGAAACGGCATCGCAGCTTTTCCAGTTGCGTGGATTAATGCATCGCTGGGGTGATGAAGGCTCTGAACGTATATATGAAGATTTACAACATAAAGAGGGTGGGAATGAGCTGACCCTTGCTTTTTGCGGACATTTTTCGGCAGGAAAATCCAGTATGATCAATCTTCTTTGCGGCAGTTCGGTGCTGCCTTCTGGACCTGTGCCGACTAGTGCGAATATTGTCTCTATTCGCAGTGGAGTTCCACGAGTGCTTATTTATCCTAGAGTTGAAGGAAGTAAAAATGATGCTGCTCCTATAGAGACAACTCCAGAAAGATTACAAGAATACTGTCGAAATGGTGGTGAATATTCCGCAATTGAAGTGTGGAATGAGATACCACTGCTAGGTAAGGATGGCGTACTATTGGATACACCTGGTGTAGATTCGACGGATGATGGTCATCAGGCGGCCACCCGCTCTGCGCTGCATTTAGCTGATGTCGTATTTTATGTGATGGATTATAACCATGTACAGTCAGAGAATAATTTGGCCTTTGCTAAAAATCTTAGTGACTGGGGTAAACCTTTGTATCTGATTGTTAATCAGATCGACAAGCACAGGGAACAAGAGATTTCCATTGAGGAATATAAACGTCAACTTGAAAATGCTTTTGAACAATGGGGGATTCATTGTGCGGGAATTCTATTCACCTCTCTCAAAAAGAAAGAGCATCCTCTTAATCATTGGGATCAGCTACTCAGCCTTATAACCGAACTGTTGGAACAAAAGGAACAGCTACTTCAATATAGCTTGTCTCGTTCTATTCATCATACAGCGGATTCTTCTCTAACTGCATTCCGTGAAGATCAGCAGGAGGAAAGAGCGGCTCTTCTTGAAGAACTAGAAGGTACGAATGCAGAGACAGTGACGAATGAACTGAAGTCACTCGAAGAAGAGAAGGCACGACTTGAGGCGTTGCCTCAGCAGTCACGAGCGAGTTTGCGAACTGGCCTAGACACCTTACTTAATAATGCTAATCTAATGCCTGCAGATGTAAGAGAGGCGTCGGGAAGCTATATGGAAAGTGCTAGCCCTACGTTTCGATTAGGGTTATTCTCTACGGCTGCACGGCGGGAGAAGGAACAAAGTAAACGACTGGCAGTCTGGCAAGGACTGTTGACCCGAGAGGTTTCCGCTCAGCTGGAATGGCATTTGATTCAGCTGGTACGTGATTGGGCGGAGAATCTCGGGCTGTGGGAGGAGGAGGCGGAGACGACTCTGAAGCAAGGGTTCCCGGCGGTGAGCCAGGAGTGGCTGGCGGCTGCAGTTAAGCCGGGAACGGGGTATAGCGGCGAGGCGCTGCTCAATTTCTGCCGCACACTTGCGGCTGATATTAAGAGCCAGTTCCGCCGTGCCGCGTTAGCGGTGAGCGATGAGCTGTTAGCGAAGCTGCCGCCGCTCATGGAGGAGCAGCGTGCAGTACTCCAGCGCCGCGAACTGGCTCTTGCGGCGCAGACGCGCGCCGTTGACGCGCTAGCCGCGCTGGACCGCGCGGCAGCTGCCCGCGCGCACGAGCTCGCGGCGCTGCTGCCGCCGCGCCGGCCCCTCACCCCCGGCATCCTGCCGGAGGTGAGGGTAACCCCGCGAGCGGCTGCGCAGAGCGCCGCACCGCGGGAGGTCCAGCCGCCGCAAAACGTCGCGGCTGGAAGTGCCGCCGCCGCAAATTGGGCGGCGGGAACGGCTTCGCCGGCGGGCGGACGCCGCCGGCTATCCGCAGCCGCTGACGCGCTGGCGGCTGCGGCAGAGCTGCTGCGCCGCGAGCCAGCGATGGCATCGGCGGCGCGGAGTCTGGCCGCACGGGCGGAGGATCTCGCCGGCGGCCGCTTTACCCTCGCGCTGTTTGGTGCATTCAGCGCGGGTAAGTCCTCCTTCGCCAACGCTTTGCTCGGCGAAGAAGTGCTGCCCGTGTCTCCACATCCTGCCACGGCTGCGGTCAACCGCATTTTGGCGCCGGAAGGTGACTTCCGCCATGCCAGCGCGGTTGTCACAATGAAGACGATGGCAGATTTCTGGGATGACATCTGCCATTCCTTCAGTGTGCTGCAACTAGGAGAACCACAGCAAAACTCATGGACAACAGTTCTAGCAAGCTTGCCTGCAAGGGGAATTCATCCTTCTGCGTTGCCACATGCTGGATTTCTAAGGGCAGCAGCGGCTGGCTGGGCAGAAGCTAAGCCCTTGCTGGGAACGGTGCGAATTGTTGATTTAGAAGAATACCGAGGCCTTGTAGCAGAGGAGACCCGAGCCTGTTTTGTGCAGGGGATTGATCTGTATTATGCCTGTCCATTGACCGAAAGCGGAATTGTACTCGTGGATACACCAGGAGCCGACTCATTGCATGCTCGTCATACCGGCGTAACCTTTAATTACATGAAAAACGCAGACGCGATTTGTTTTGTTACCTATTACAACCACGCCTTTTCAAAAGCAGATCGAGGTCTGCTTGCGCAGCTAGGCCGAATTAAAGATAGCTTTGCACTTGATAAAATGTTCTTTATTATCAACGCTTCTGATCTTGCTTCAGGCGAAGATGAATTGGAAGAGGTACGAGAACATGTTGCTCAAAATTTACGTGCAGGCGGCTTACGCTCGCCGAGAATTTATGCACTATCTAGCTTGCTTGCTCTGGAAGGCAAAACCCAGCATGATTATGCACGCTATGAGGCTTCCCGTTTCCATCATTTTGAGCAAGCCTTATCAAGCTTTGCGGGAGACGAACTTCCTCAGCTTTCACTTAACGCAGCTGCAGAGAGCATCGCATCTGTTCGCCGCAGGGCGGAAGAGTGGCAGAATCTCGCTTCCATGGCGGCAAACGAGCGTGAAGCAGGATTAAAAGAAATGCAAGAACGTCGTCAGCTGGCTATGAAGAGACTTTCCCTATTGGAGACCGAAGAACGTCCTAGCAGAGATCTTGTTCATGAAGGTGAGGAACTGATCTATCATGTCTGTCAACGAATTAGCTTCTCCTTCACCAGAAATTTTCAGGAATCTTTCCACCCCTCATTATTACGTGAGGACGCAGGAAATTTAAAAGCTATCTTCGCTGCGTGTGGTGCAGAGCTGATGCGTACCACAAAGCGTGAATTGGAGCAAGAGCTATGGGCGACAACGCTGCGACTAGAAAGTACCGGGCGTAGACTTGTTCATGAAGCGGCTGAAGCGGCTGCTACTGAGCTGTTTTTCTCTACTCAAGAGTTTCATCTGATGGAGAATGAAGAAGCAGCATGGCCTTCTCCTAGTGAGCTGGAATGCCAGCTTCAGTCCGTGGAATGGCCAACCTTATGGGGACATTTCAAATCCCCTCGCTATTTCTTTGAAGGCGCTGGCCGGGAGCAAGTCAAAGGTGCGGCTGAGCCTCTTGTGAAAGAAGCTGTTAATGTTGCGGCGGCAGAGCAGAAGAAAAAATTGCTTGCGCATTATGTCGATTGCATAGCCAGAGAATTAAAGGTTGCTGCAGAACGCCTACAAGAAGGGTTAGCGGAGCAAGAGAAAGCGATGTTAGATCTCCTTAAAGGGGGTGAATCCGCAGATCATTGGGGTCAATTAGGTCACCAATTATCTCTCTTGGAACAATCTTTCGTTGATAGATTAGACAAAAATCTTTGAAATTTGTAGGAAATTGTCGAAGAACACTTGCAATCTGGCGTATGATGGATGAAAATAAAGAAGCCTGAAAATATACAATGAAACTGTTTTGTTTTCAGAAATTTATGGAAACGAGATAGTCAATTTGCCGAAAGAGGTTGAAATCGACAATGTGGGGAGCTCCTTTTTCAGCTCAAAGCCGCAAGCTGCTGCTACTGGGCAGCGGGGAACTGGGTAAGGAAGTCATAATCGAAGCTCAACGTCTTGGCGTAGAGACCGTAGCTGTAGACCGTTATAGCGATGCACCAGCGATGGGTGTAGCTCATCGTTCACATGTTATTGATATGCTGGATGCAGAGGCGCTTAAAACGCTTATTCGCTCAGAAAAACCGGATGTTATTGTTCCGGAGATTGAAGCAATCGCTACTCATGCTCTTCAAGAGCTTGAAGAGGAAGGTTTCTTCGTTGTTCCGACCGCACGAGCGGCTCGTCTGACCATGGACAGAGAAGGCATTCGCCGACTTGCTGCTGAAGAACTTGGATTGCCAACAGCGGATTATCGTTTTGCAGATAGTCTGGAAGAACTGCATCAAGCCGTTGCAGAACTAGGCACTCCTTGTGTCATCAAGCCGATTATGAGTTCTTCCGGCAAAGGTCAGAGTGTTTGCAAAAGACCGGAGGATGCGGAAGAATGCTGGAACACTGCTTTGGATGGAGCGAGAGCTAAAGGCACTCGTGTTATCGTAGAGGCATTCGTTACCTTTGAAAGCGAGATTACACTTTTAACGGTGCGGTCCGTGTCTGGCACGATATTTTGTCCACCTATTGGGCATATTCAGAAGGACGGGGATTATGTCGAATCATGGCAGCCTCACTTTATGAAGGCGGAACTTCTGGATGAAGCTCAGTCTATTGCCAAGGCAGTTACCGATCAGCTCGGAGGTTTTGGTATTTTTGGAGTGGAGCTTTTCTTGACGGATCGAGGCGTATTGTTTAGTGAAGTGTCCCCTAGACCTCATGATACGGGGATGGTAACGATGGCAACGCAGGATTTATCTCAATTTGCAGTGCATGTCAGAGCTATTCTTGGTTTTCCAGTCCAGTCAGTACAATTACTGACACCAGGTGCCTCAGCTACGCTGAAGGCTGAAGGAGAAGGACGAGCTTTTGTTGTGACCGGAATTGGTGAAGCTTTGGATCTACCTAGGACTCAGGTTCGGGTGTTTGGTAAACCAGAAGTCCGTCCAGGGCGGCGGATGGCTGTAGCGTTAAGTGCGGCGGAAAATGTGGAAATCGCGCGGACGGTAGCCAAGCAGGCAGCGTCTATGCTAAAAGTGGAGGTAAATGAGGATGAACAGTAGTACCATGGCACCTGTACTGGAAATTCGCAAATGCGGCTTGAATGATCTGGAGAGAGTGACAGCGCTTCTGCGTGAATTCGGCTATCCAACAACGCTTAGCGTGATGAAAGAGAGACTGGAAAGCATGGAGAATAACCATCTCCAATGCACGCTTGTTGCAGAACTAAACAATGAAGTTGTGGGAATGGTCGGTCTTAGACAGGTAATCTCGTATTACAAACAGACAGATTGTATCACTGAGATTACTGCACTTATCGTATCAGAAGAACTCAGAGGAAACGGACTCGGTAAAAGACTTGTGGCCGCAGCTGAAGAATGGGCACGTGAGCAAGGTTGCTGTCAGCTCTTCTTGAGAAGTGGTAACCGCGTAGAACGCGCACCGGCACATGCTTTTTATCGTCATCTAGGTTTCGAAAAGACAGCAGGCTATCGCTTTAACAAAGCGTTGCTATAATACTTATAGGTTCCGATCATCCCCATCCCAGCTACGGCGGGATGGTTTTTTTTGCTCAAAATCTATTTAAATAACTTAACCATAGATGGAATAGTTTGAATCATATAGAATGAATTTTATGACAGCTAAATAAATCGTGTCCAAAGAGGGATGAGAAATGTACAAGTTAATTCTTGCTGAAGATGAAGAAGATGTAAGGGAAGGGGTCATCAGTCAGATTGATTGGGAGCACTATGGCTTCGAAATTGTAGAACAGGCGGAGAATGGACGAGAGGCAGCGGATGCGATAGATCGTTTACTCCCGGATGTAGTTGTGACTGATATTCAAATGCCTTTTATGAACGGGCTGCAGCTGGCGGAATGGATTCGCGAGCGGCATCCTAATACCAAGATCATTATTCTGACAGGGTATGATGAATTTGAATATGCACAGAAGGCGATTAAACTGCAAATCGATGAGTATATTTTGAAACCGTTTTCTTCACAGGAGCTGATTGATGTTCTGCTAAAGGTCAGAGCCACTATAGAGGCTGAAATCGCAGAGAAGGAGAATGTTTTTGTACTCAGTGAGCATTATCGGAAAAGTCTGCCTGTGCTGCGTGAGCAGTTTTTATCTTCACTAGTTTCACGCAAGTTACGAATGAATGAAATAGACGAGAAAAGTTCGGAATACGGAATAGATCTACATGGAAAATGGTTCCAAGCCTCGGTAATTAGTGTGGATTATATTCGTCCAGAGCGGGAAACGGTTAGCCTTACCGCAGGTAAGCAAATTTCTTTGCGAGATACGGGAGAGAGAAATTTACAGCTCTTCGCTGTGCTGAATATTGCAGAAGAATTATGTAATAAGCATAATTTTGGCAGGGTGTTTATCCATCGTGATGAGGTAGTGCTTCTTTCCATTTGTGATGCAGGAGAAGAAACTGAAATTACGGGGAAGACTTTTGAAATTCTAGAAGAAATCCGCCACAATGTGCAGCGGTTTCTTAAGCTAACGGTAACCGCTGGTTCTGGAACGGTTTGTCACTCGCCTGCTATGCTATTTAACTCCTTTGGAGATGCCATGCAAGCGTTAGATTATCGTCTCATTCTTGGCAATAACAGAGTCATTTGGATCGAGGATGTGGAGTCACGTTCGAATACACTCTTGGCCTATGATGAATTGACCCAGCAGTCCTTAATCCGAACGATTAAGATGGGAACCGTACAGGAGCTTAAGGAGGTCGTGGAGGAGTTATTTGGCGGATTGAATGCTGAGCAGGTATCTACTCAGGATTATCAAATTTTTTTGCTGGAGATTATTACATCCATCCTGCGTGTAGCCAAAGAGTCCGGTAGTGATGCTGCTAAGTTCGTTGGATCTGGCATTTCCTCATTAAGTGAGATGAATAAATTCAATAGTATGAGTGAAGCCAAGCAATGGATTATTACGATCTGCAGCCGGCTAATGGACTCTATTGCCTTAGAACGCCAATCTAGCTATAAGCTGCTCATTGATGAAGCTAAAGATTACATCCGTAGCCATTATGAGGAATCGGATATTTCTATCGGAAAGGTCTGTCAGCATTTACATATCAGTACGGGTTATTTTAGCAGTATTTTTAAGAAGGAAATGAAGATGACTTTCGTTAGTTATCTCTTGCAAATCCGATTAGAGGCAGCGAAGGAACTTTTACGCTCCACGGAACTGAAGGCTTTTGAAATCGCCGAGAAAATTGGCTTTGCTGATCCTAACTATTTCAGCTTTTGCTTCCGCAAAAAATATGGTCAGTCTCCCAAAGAGTATAAAAATAGCTCCAGAGGAGGGTAGTTATGCGGCAAGAAAAGCCATATTCTTTTCGACTGCGGCCGCAGCATCCAACAGGGGGAAAACGCCGGTTGTCCTCTAAGCTGCGTAGTATTCAAGTAACGATTACGCTCACTTTTACATCCGTTGCCGTTCTTGTAGCCGTCGTTGTCAGCCTTATGCTGTATAACAAGTTTGCGAAGACAGCAGAAGAGAATGCCAATATGAATATGCAGCAGATTATTGAGCAAGTGAACTACAATTTGGAGCTTTATGTAAAAGGAATGCGAAATATTTTTGAAACTGCAGAAGATCAAATTACGAATAGTCCCTCCGTGGACTCTGCTTTACTGATGGAAAGAATGGCCATGTTAATGGGAAGTAGAGAGGATCTGGTTTCTGCTGCGGTTTTTACACCACAGGGGAAATACGTCGTGGGTACAGCAGGACAGAAGTTGCGCAGCAACACACAGTTAGAAACCCAGAGCTGGTTTACAACGGCCAAAAGAACATCTGAGATCTCCTATTCAGCGCCCCATATTCAGAACTTGTTTAAAGGTCAATATATTTGGGTTGTGTCGATCAGTAAACTCATTCAATATCAGGAAAATGGAGTCCTAAAAACGGGTATCCTCCTGATGGATTTTAACTTTCGCACCATAGATGAGCTGAGTAAGCAGGTTAAGCTTGGTAAAAGAGGATACGCTTACATCCTCGATCAGTTAGGCAACATCGTGTATCATCCGCAGCAGCAGCTTATTTATGCTGGTTTAAAGTATGAGAATGTGGAGCCGGTATTGGAATATGCTTATCGTAGCTATTTGGATGAGTCTACAGGTGAAAAACGATTTATTACAGTACGTACGTTAGAACAAACCGGGTGGAAAATAGTAGGTGTTGCTTATTATGACGAGATCGTGACCACCAAGCGTGATCTGAACAACTTTTTATCCTGGTTCTTAGCGGTAGTTATTTTATGTGTAATTATCGTATCTGTCTTTTTGTCTGCGCGAATTGCCCGTCCGATCCGTAAGCTGGAACGGACACTTCAGCAGGTAGGAGAAGGGGATCTTAATACTCGAATCGATGTGAGTGGCGCCTATGAGGTAGAACAGTTGTCTAAACGCTTTAACCTCATGCTACAGCGTATCCGTCAATTGATGGATCAAATTATTTATGAACAAGAGACGAAACGTAAGGGTGAGCTTGAAGTTCTGCAATCCCAGATTAATCCACACTTTTTGTACAATACTTTGAACTCTGTGATCCGGCTTGCTGAGCGTGGTAAGACGGAGGAGGTCGTTACAATGATTCAATCTTTATCTAAGTTTTTCCGAATTAGTCTAAGCAAAGGGAATAATATGATTACCGTGCAGGAAGAGCTTGATCATATTCGTCATTATCTCGTCATTCAGAGCTTTCGTTTTAAAAATAAATTCCGCTACGAGATCATTGCACAAGATGAAGTACTGCAGTGTCAGACGATTAAGCTGATTTTGCAGCCGATTGTAGAGAATGCCTTGTATCACGGAATAGAAATGATGCCTGATGAAGGCTTAATCTCTATCCAAGCAGAACTGAAGGACAATCTTGTCATTATAAGGATTAGTGATAATGGATTAGGAATGTCCAAGGAGACTATGAAGGTTATTTTGACAGGCGGCAGTAAGAGTATGAGTGGTTCCGGGGTAGGCGTAAGAAATGTGAACGAGCGTATTGAGTTGTACTATGGCCGTGAATATGGACTTTCTTTTGAAAGTGAAATTGAAGAAGGCACTACGGTTACCCTTATCTTCCCGGCACTAGCAAAAGGCGAAGGCAATGAAGGGCTTAAGGAGGATGAGACATCGTCATGAAAACCTTTCGTTTTTGGCTAACCTTGTTAATGTGTGCGGTGTTATGGACTACAGTTACCTCTTGTTTTAATTCAGCGCCCAATTACATTAACACAAATAAGACCCGTAATATTCATCTTATTGTGAAAATGAACAGGGGCGATTACTGGAATACGGTTAAATTGGGAGCAGAAGCTGCAGCGCAGGAATTCAACGTCAAACTAACCTTCAAAGCTCCGGACTCCGAGAGTGACATCACAGAACAGGTGAAAATGGTGCAGGACTCCATAAAAGAAAAAGCAGACGTGATTATTTTAGCTGCAAGTAGTTACATGGGGCTTGCTCAGGTTGTAGATCAGGCGGCTTATTCCAAAATCCCTGTCATATCCGTAGATGCGGAAGTAGGTTCAGCAAGAGTAAGGACATATATTGGCTCGAACGGCTATGAAGCGGGTCAAAAATCTGCAGAACGATTGATCAAGCTGTTAAAAGGATACGGCGAGGTTGGTATTATTAACTTCACCAATTCAACGCAGAGTGAGAAGCTGGAGTCTTCTAACGGCATTGAGTATGGTGCAAGAGACGCGGAGGAGCGGGAGAAGGGATTTTTAAATTACACTGCACGTTATCCGAATATACAAGTGGTTGAGATTTCATACACGACCTCCAGTATTAAGGATGCAGAAGATCTTACACAACTGATGCTGCTGAAGCATCCGAATCTTCGAGGAATCGCGAGCCTGAATGAGACTGCTTCACAGGGGGCGGCAATGGCTATCCAAAGTCGGGGGCTGCAAAATATAAAAATGGTAGCCTTTGATAGCTCTCCTTCCATGATGGAATTGCTGCAGGACGGTACTGTTCAAGCAACAGTGATCCAAAATCCTTTTAGCAACGGGTATTTGGCTGTAAAACATGCCGTTGAAGTGATCGAAGGAATCGATGTACCAGAACGCGTCGATACAGGAACAAAGTTAATTGATTTGGACAATATGCTGTGGCCTGAGAATCAAAAGCTGTTATTTCCGTTTGTTAGATAGGAGCTGTTTTAGAATAGGCGCCGAAGGCGTTTATGCTTATACGTTTCGTGTAACGGATACCATCCTTGAATGGGGCGGTATTCGTTTTTTATTTTAGAATATAAGAAAGTATAAATTTTTAATGAAAATCATCCTTATATTTCTTCTTGGGTTCATTAGAATTTTTATAGTAATGAGTAGGATTTTATATTCGCAAGCGTTTTCAGGTGAGGCATAATATGGATGTACCCGAGACGATCAGGGGCAAACAAAAAAAAGAAGTATAAATAGGAGGTCAATGAATAATGAAAAAAATCACTTCCGTTCTATTAGCTAGTGCTTTGCTGGGTGCTGCTCTGACAGGCTGTGGTGGCAACAACAAAACTACAGATAATGCTGCAGACAAGGCAACTAACGCTCCAAAGACTGAGAACTCGGGCACTACAACAGAAACGCCTAAAGTTGGGGTCGCCATTTACAAATTTGACGATACTTTTATGACAGGTGTTCGTAACGCTATCGATAGTGCGGCTAAAGGCATCGCTACAGTAGATATCGTAGATAGCCAAAATTCACAACCCACACAAAATGACAAGGTTGACTTATTCATCACTAAAAAATATAACGGGATGCTGATTAACCCAGTTGACCGTACAGCTGCTGGCGTCATTATCGAAAAAGCAAAAACAGCAAACATTCCAGTGGTATTCCTTAACCGCGAACCGCTTCCTGAAGATATGAAGAAATGGGATAAAGTTTATTATGTAGGTGCGAAAGCAGAAGAATCCGGTACAATGTCCGGCCAACTGATTGTTGACTACTGGAAAGCACATCCTGAAGCGGACAAGAACGGCGACGGAGTTCTCCAATATGTAATGCTGAAAGGTGAACCAGGCCACCAAGATGCTGAGCTTCGTACTACTTACTCTATTCAAGCTATCGAAGATGCAGGAATCAAGGTAGAGAAACTGGCTGAAGATACAGCAATGTGGGATCGCGTAAAAGGACAAGAAAAAATGGCTGCATTCCTTGGCTCCCACGGCGACAAAATTGAAGCTGTTCTTGCTAACAACGATGATATGGCCCTCGGTGCAATCGAAGCTCTGAAAGCTTCTGGCTACTTTACGGGTGACAAATTCATGCCGGTAGTAGGTGTGGATGCAACTGCTCCTGCGATTCAAGCGCTGGAAGATGGAACAATGCTCGGTACGGTGCTGAATGATGCGAACAACCAAGGTAAGGCTGCCATCACAGTTGCTGCTCTGCTTGCTAAAGGCGAAACGCCTTCGAAAGACAATGTAGGCTTTGATATCACTGACAACCAATACGTATGGATTTCCTACAAAAAGATTACGAAAGACAACATAGCTGACGCTAAGTAATTAACATCGGCTACAGAGTTACTCATGATCATATGACAGCACGGGGAGCGGATAACCGCTCCTCGGTATTTCTTTTAGGCAGGGAACAGGATGGAACCGCTGTGCCTCTCATAAAAAAGAAAAAAAGCGTAGGGGGCGTAACAACATGGAAAAAGCTGAGTTTTTGCTGGAAATGAACAACATTACTAAAGAATTCCCCGGCGTCAAAGCGCTGGATGATGTTAGTTTAAAGGTCAGACCGGGTTCGGTGCATGCCCTTATGGGCGAGAATGGTGCAGGTAAGTCCACACTTATGAAATGTCTTTTTGGTATTTATTCACCGGATGCCGGTGAGATCTTTTTGGATGGCGAGAAGGCTTCCATCAGCAGTTCAAATGATGCGTTAAAAAGTGGTATTTCGATGATTCACCAGGAGCTGCATCCCGTGCCGTTCCGAAGTGTTATGGAGAATATCTGGCTAGGACGTTTTCCAACGAAGGGAATCGGACCGATTCAGTTTATTGACCATAAGAAAATGTTCACTGACACGGAAAATTTGTTTAAAGATCTGGATATCGACCTGAATCCCGAAACATTAGTGGGTAAGCTTTCCGTATCCAAAATCCAATCCATTGAAATTGCGAAGGCTGTCTCTTTTCACTCCCGAGTTATTGTAATGGATGAACCCACTTCTTCCCTAACCAGTGTGGAGGTGGAACATTTATTCCGGATCATACGGGATCTCAGAAGTAGAGGCGTAGCTATTATCTATATATCTCACAAAATGGAAGAGATTCTTGCAATCTCTGACGAAGTTACTATTATGCGTGACGGTAAAAAAATCGGAACTTGGCCAGCGGCAGAATTAACTACAGATCTTATCATTTCCAAAATGGTGGGCCGAGAATTGACCAGCCGTTTCCCTGAACGCTTCAACGTACCTGGTGAAGTATACATGAAAGTGGAAGGCTTAACCTCTCCGGAGGAAAGATCTTTTAAAGATGTGTCTTTCGAATTAAGACGTGGAGAGGTCCTTGGTATTGGGGGTCTGGTAGGTGCCCAGAGAACTGAGGTAATTGAGGCGTTGTTCGGTCTGCGAGCCTTGAAATCCGGAACGATCTCTATTAAAGGCAAGGATGTTACTATTAATTCTCCGAAAGATGCTAAGAAACACGGAATGGCTTTGCTTACCGAAGAGCGTCGTGTAACAGGCATATTTCCAGTCTTGTCTGTTCATGAGAATGGTGCGATTGCTAATCTACATCGTTATCAAAAACCGTACTTCCTGCTGAATAGCAAGAAGAAAAAAGTTGAAGTCGATAAAATGATTGAAAAATTACGAACTAAAACACCTACAACCAAAACGCTAATCATGAATCTTTCTGGTGGTAATCAGCAAAAGGTCTTGCTTGCTAGATGGCTGCTTACTGAGCCCGAAATCCTGCTTCTGGACGAGCCGACCCGTGGTATCGACGTAGGGGCTAAATTCGAGATTTACTCCATAATTGCCGACTTGGCGCAGCAAGGGAAGAGTATCATTATGATCTCCTCTGAAATGCCGGAGCTGCTCGGAATGTCTGACCGTGTAATGGTCATGTCGGAAGGACGGCTTACAGGAATATTAGAAGGCGAGCAAGCTACGGAAACCGAAGTTATGCGTCTCGCTGCACAGCATTAAGGAGTACGGATAGGAGAATATGTTTGCGTAATTTTAAGGGGGATCACTACTAATGAACGTTAAAAAAGCTCAATCCTTTGTGACTCAAAACGCAATTTACATTGTGCTGGTACTGCTGATTATGGGGATCATCATATATGATCCAAACTTTATGTCCATCAACACCCTGCGTGACGTACTGATTCAGTCGTCTACACGCGTTATCATCGCGCTTGGGGTTGCCTTTATCCTTATTACGGCAGGTACTGACTTGTCCGCTGGACGGGTGGTTGGTTTTACGGCGGTTATCTCCGCTTCCATGCTGCAAATCCCAGACTATTCCCGTCGTTTTTTTCCAGATCTTCCGCAAGTGGAAGTAATCCTTCCTATAGCAATTGCTATCGTTGCTGGTCTTCTCTGTGGACTTATAAATGGTATTGTCGTTTCCAAGCTTCATGTTCCGCCATTTATCGCTACCTTGGGTACAATGCTAATCGTGTACGGGCTGAACTCCCTGTACTTTGATATGGACCCGAACCAATCCCAGCCAATCGGCGGTCTGCGTCCTGATTTCACCAAGATCGGCTCGGGCTTTATCGGGAGCGGCCAATATTCAATCCCGTATATCGTGCTGATAGCCTTGGGTGTCGCTGCCATTGTGTGGGTGGTATTCAATAAAACCAAGCTGGGTAAGAATATGTATGCTATTGGCGGAAATATGCAGGCAGCTAAAGTATCCGGTATCGATGTATCCAAGAACCTGATTTACATCTATGCCATTGCTGGTGCGCTTTATGGTCTGGCAGGCGTTCTGGAAGCTGCTAGAACAGGTGGAGCAACTAATAACTACGGTAACATGTATGAGCTTGATGCCATTGCAGCTTGTGTAGTTGGTGGTGTATCTACAACCGGGGGTATCGGTACTGTGCCGGGTGTTCTAGTGGGGGTTATCATCTTTACTCTCATTAACTATGGTCTGACCTTTATCGGCATTAGCCCGTACTATCAGTTGATTATCAAAGGTTTGATTATTATAGCCGCTGTCGCATTTGATATGCGGAAGTACTCTTCGAAGAAGTAGCAGCGTGGTCGCGTGGTGATTAAGGGCTAACTCCGGGGAATATTGGGCTTACGATCGCTGTTGTTCTCAGATTCCTTGATTGATACCGCGTTAGCGGTTGGAATCTGAGAACAAAGGCGACCACTTCGTTTCTACAGCTCCAAAATTCCCCTCCGTTATCCTTATCACCTCGCTGGGGTAGGGCAGAAGAAGCGTTTGCTAGTTATCGCAAACGCTTTTTGGCATGCCTGTTTCGATGGCTTCGCTTCGAAAAAGTAGCAGGTAAAAACAAACAACTAACACTGTCACAACTAAATCTGCCACAACCAAAACTGTTATAACTAAAACTGCCGCAAAAACACTGATACAACTAACACCGTCACAACCAACATTGCTACATCCAATACCGCTACAACAACACTGCTGCAACTAACACCGTCACAACCAACATCACTATACCCAATACTGCTACAACAACATCGTGCCAACACCTTCGTGCGAACACCTTCGCCTACTCCGCCAGTAATCCTATAGCGACTTAGCCACGTCTAAGACCAACTTATATTACATGCAGAAACTTCACTTGTTTTTGTTTGAAATGTGGCAAATGAACGGTAAAAATCCCTTAGAATCGACGAAAATGAGCTATATGAAGCGGAAGCGTGAAGAAACAAGGGCGTAAATACCCCAGAAATCCGGAAAAGAGCCAAAGTGAAAGAAGAATAAGGGGCATAAATACCCCAGAAATAACGGAAAAGAGCCAAAGTGGAAGAAAAAAGGGCATAAATACCCCAGAAATAGCGGAAAAGAGCCAAAGTGGAAGAATAAAGGGTATAAATGCCCCAGAAATAGCGGAAAAGAGCCATAATGGAAGAATTAGGGGTATAAATGCACCAGAAATACCGAAATGAGCTAATGTTGAAGAACAGGAGGTGTAACAGCCTTGAATCGATAGAAACGAGCTACATAGTGAGATAGTGTTGACGAAACACGCTGATAGCAGCGGAGAGAACAGAATGATTGCGTACAAGCAGTAGCGTTCGCCTTTGTTTCCGAATTTCATCCGAAACTGAGGTGCAAATCAAGAAATTTGGAGACAGCAGCGATGGGAGTAACATTCCGTTCGTGGAGCGACTGCTCAGCACATACCGCATCATCACATCAATCGCACTTCCGTGCTCACTCAACACATCTCGCACAAAATCAAACCCACCCACATACTTACTCTGCACATCCTACGTTACTCCTCGCTCCAGGCGTGCTCCATCCCAGTCCCTCCGCCCGTTAGTGTCCGCTCACGCAAGCCCCGCCTCACCACTTGCACAGCTTTCAGTCTCGCCGTCACGTTCTCCCTCACGCAACACCTATTACACACCCTAACCCTTCTCCCACACCTCAAAGATCAAAATCACATAAACCAACATTCTCCCATATTCTATAGGCAAATGCCTTTGTTAAAGGGGAGCGACTGGATGTTAAGGATTAGATTGAATGAGCTGGGGAAAGGGAATGACAATGGTCCATTGCAAGCGGATGTATGGAGATGGGACGGTATTGGCTGGAACGAATATATTACGCAGCAAGAAGAAGATTTCATACGCACAGAAGAGGAGCTGTTCGTTACGATCCCGGCAGAGGCGGGATTATATCGTGTAGACTACTCTAATAAACCTTATGAGACGCCGTATGTATTACCGGAGTGGGTGGACGACGAATTAAGGAATACTGGGCTACATCCGGCGCCTTTTAATCTTAAAGAGGGTATGCTCTGGGGATATATTAACGACGAAGGTCGTGCTCAGATTGAACCTAGATACGAATATGCTGAGGATTTTCAGAAGAACGGGCTAGCAATTGTACAACGAAAAAACAGTAGCGGACTGATCGACAGCTCTGGAAGGGAGCGGGTGAAGCCCATTTACTCGTTCATTGCGCCTTTTTCGGAAGGACGCGCAGTAGTATCAGATGCGAAAGGGTACACATTTATCGATGAAAAAGGTAAAGAGGTGACTCCAGCCCGTTATGATTATCTAAACTCATTGCATGAGGGACTTGCATTATTTTCGAAACAAAATACAACGGGTGGTCCATCACTATATGGGTATGTAGATGCGCAAGGCAAAGAGGTTTTGCCTGCAATTTATGTGGACGCCAATGATTTCATGAATGGTGTGGCTTTGGTCAAGATTAAAGAGGGAGAGTACGCACTCATTGATCCTGAAGGGAAGATTCTCTATACGTACAATCATCCATTCGTAGGGAGTCCGGGTGATGGGCTGCTCTCCTATCAAGCGACTGAGAACGGTAAGTACGGCTATTTAAACACGGATGGAACAGTAGCTATTCAGCCACAATTTACTTCTGCCTTACCTTTCTCTGAGGGGCGTGCAGTGGTGAATACCGCTGAGAACTATGGCAACGCCTACGGGCTGATTGATAAACAAGGAAAAATGATTATCCCCGCGAAATATTATGAAGTCCTGCAGCTTGGTGAAGGCAGAGCAGCTATAGGAACACCAATATTCCCTAGTCAACCTTATCGAGGCTCACGTTACATTATCGCTGATGCAGAGACAGGAGCAATTCTGAGCAATCATACCCTGCTTGGTGTGAATAATTATCAGGACGGACTGGCATCTGTATATGATGCTAAGGAGACTTTTTTTATAGATCGAACTGGAAAAAGAGCAGCTCAGCCTCCAGTTATTCAAGGGACGGGAACACTTACCCTCAGTGGACGCCTAATTAGAGCAGATATAGATCAACGTACAGCATATTATGATCGTCAAGGGAAGCAGATTTGGAGGCAAAATGGAGTCATCCCACTGAGACCTCCATATTCCGTAGTCGAGAAGAAGTACAAACCGAACAGGGATTATCTGGTTTACTATCCGGTTGTTGAAGGAATTGCAAGCGCGGAAGTTTCTAGAGAGGTTAATGATAAATTACGGAAGCTTTCGCTAGTCGAAGACCCGGGTAGTAATGGAGCAACACAGGATTTCAGTTATAATGGTGATTTTTCAGTGTCCTTTTTCCGCAAAAACCTTCTAGTGCTGGAGTTAACGGGTTACCGTTATCCTTTTGGAGCAGCCCACGGCATGCCTACCAAAATCTATACACATACTAATGTACGTAACGGAAGGTTCTATAAGCTAGGTGATTTGTTCAAGCCAGGAAGTAGATACGTGGAGAAGCTCAGTAAAATCGTAGGTAAGCAGATTGAGAACGATCCTGAGTACTCCTATGTTTTTCCGGATACGTATAAAGGAATTACCTCAGATCAGCCTTTCTTTGTAGATAATGAAGCGTTATATCTTTATTTCGCACCTTATGAGATTGCTCCTTATTCTGCGGGTTTTCCTACTTTCCGTATTCCTTATGCAGAAATTATGGGACTTATCTCTACTGAGGGAGAATTTTGGCAATCGTTTCACTAGTTACTTATTATCTATTAGCACATAGAAGTTGCTATTCTCTCGAGAATGGCGACTTTTTTTGCTTTTTAACGCCAATATCGAATGCAATTCATGCTCAGGAAACTTACAATCAAGACTGGTAAATGTTAAAAATTAGAAGAGCACAGCTGATAGATTTATGCTACAATGACTGAGGAATAAATTACAACTTTGTAACATTTGTAGCTGGTCACTCTAAGCAGAAGCATATAGTACACACAAGAAAGAGGAGATGGCAGAATGAAGAACAAGAGATTAAGAGCAATTATTGGTGGTAGTGTAGCAGCTGTTATGGCACTTAGTATTTCTCTTCCACTCGAAGCGAATGCGGCCTCAACTGAGGTAACAGTAATTAAATCAGGTACTAGCTATGAGCAAGTTTTACAATATTTAAAACAAGCTAACTTACAGGGATTCCCTATTTTTAATAGCACAATCGTGGTGTCCAAGCCTCAAACAGGAACGGTTCCAAATAAAGATACATCTACCGGAACTCCGGTTACTAAACCTTCGGATACGACTACTGTAACTAAGCCTGTAACTAAGCCTGTAACTAAGCCTTCGGATACGACTAATGTAACTAAACCTGTAACTAAACCTACAGAAACTACACCTACTACAGGTGCTGTGAGCAATAAAGGAACTTATGTTCAACAGATCGTAACGCTGGTAAATAAAGAGCGTGCAGCAGCTGGTTTGAAGCCTGTTGCTGGACTAGACAGCCTTCATAAAGTAGCAGCTACAAAAGCTACGGATATGCGTACTAATAACTATTTTTCACATACTTCACCTACGTATGGTTCACCATTCGATATGATGAAATCCTTTGGTATCACTTATAACGCTGCAGGCGAGAACATCGCCATGGGTCAAAAAACACCAGAAGAAGTAATGAAAGCATGGATGAATAGTCCTGGTCACAAGGCTAATATTTTGAATGCTAACTTCAATTATATCGGTGTAGGGTATGACAATAACTATTGGGTTCAAGAATTTATTGGTAAATAATTGAAAAAAAGTTGCTGGAATCAAACGTTCTCCGATGAAAATCGGGGAACGTTTTTTTGTACCAAAACTTTAATCGCTAAATTTTTTTGAGAATTTTCGTATTCAGATTCGGGTTAAATAAGCGGATTAGCTGGATTTATTTCTATTTTAGACATTTGCAAAACCGGTATGGAAGATTTATGTTTATGTACATAGTTAAGATCTTTGTAAAATGTGGAACAATACATAATAGAACGGCACACGGAGGGATGGCTTTGAATGATTCAAAGTGGACATGGCGCACGGTTAGCCTGATTTCCATAGTAACAACAATAATTCTAATTGTAGGTTTAGTTTATGCGGTCAGAGACATCATCTATCCGGTTGGAGAAGCGTCAGGGACCAACTTACCTCAGCAAACAGCCGCTCCAGTGACGGAGACGGTTAAGAAGCTCAAAGTTGTTGCTCTCGGAGATTCGCTAGCCAAGGGAACTGGTGATAACACCGGAGAAGGATTTGTTAAGCGTACGGTTAGTGGTTTATCCGCTAAAGGTGTCGAAGTTGATTTACTGGGTAATATGGGAATTAATGGTTTAACAACTGCAGGACTGCAAAGCAAGCTGGATGAAGATGGTATAGATTACGCGCTGCATATGGCGAATGTCATTCTGCTCTCGATCGGAGGGAATGATTTATTCAAGGACTCCAATATTTTGCAGAATAGTGGCGCACTTCAAAGTGAATCCACGACTGATCAAGAGCTGACTCCAGAGTCTTTGCTAGCAGCCCTTCCGGAAGCAGTAGAAAGATTAGGTAAGATTCTGGAGAAAATCACGGAAATCAATCCAAACGCTCAAATTTATTATATGGGGTTATACAATCCCTTTGGTGATATACCAGATCTACTTGTACCAGGTAATCAGGCGGTTGCGAAGTGGAATAATGCGGCAATGGATATTATTAATAAGCACAGCAATATGACATTGGTTCCAACCTTCGACTTGTTTAACAAGCATTTGGACAAATACTTATCAACGGATCATTTTCATCCGAATGGGGATGGCTATCAACGAATTGGAGAGCGATTCATTCAGGCTATACACTAGAAAAAGAAGTGAGAGCCAGCTTTCTAAGAATGATGATTTGTATTAGATAAAATATCCTTTGAGCAAGTACTAGCCAAGGAAATGACAGTAACAAGGAGCTAAGGAGAATATGACAAAAGCGAACAGTGGAGAATCCAGCCCGGTCGTCTTGTCTGTAGACGGGGTACGGAAAAAAATAGGGCGAAAGTGGATTATAGATGATGTTACGTTTGATGTGAGAGAAGGAGAAATTTTTGGCTTCCTCGGACCCAATGGAGCTGGGAAGACAACTACGATTAGAATGCTTGTCGATTTGATTCGTCCAAGCGAGGGCAAGATTACGGTATGTGGTTACAATGTGAACCGAAATCCGGAAAAAGCGTTGCAATTTGTCGGCTCTATCGTTGAGAATCCTGAGGTATATACCTATTTGACGGGATGGGAGAATTTACAGCATTTTGCCCGTATGCAGCCAGGTATAGATAATGCACGTATTAGTGAAGTCGTAGATATCGTTCGGTTGGATCAACGAATCCATGATAAGGTAAGTACATATTCGCTTGGGATGAGACAACGACTTGGTATAGCGCAGGCTCTTCTGGGACGTCCGCGTCTGCTTATTCTGGACGAGCCTACAAATGGCTTAGATCCAAAGGGAATTAAGGAGCTGCGAGAATTTATACGCAAACTAGCAGATGAGGGTTTAGCGGTATTTGTATCGAGTCATTTACTTAGTGAAATCCAGCTTCTCTGCGACCGTGTTGCGATTATTAGTAAAGGGCGAGTACTTGCAGTGGGTGCGGTAGATGAGCTGATCGCTCGAAATTCTCCGTATGTACTTTGGGAGCTGGAGCCTTTTTCTGAAGCTAGGGCATTACTGGCTGATCGCCCGGATATTCAGATTCAGAATCTGGAAGACGTTACCTTGGATGATTCAATAATTGCTGGTATGGGCCCGAATTCTTTAATAACAATTATGGAGCAGGATTTGATCCCCGAGATTGTGGCTGTTATGGTGACTGCTGAAATCGAAGTTAGGGCTGTGCATAAAATCAATCCGACACTGGAACAGCTATTCTTGAAACTAACGGAGGGTGAGAACGTTGAATAATATGCTTCCGCTAATCCGTAATGAATGTTTAAAAATCATAAAAAAGAAACGGTTTTATGTTATACTGCTGATTCTGATTGTACTGGTGCCTATGTTCACCTACGCTCAAATGCGCTCAGCTGAGCGTAGCCGAGATAAATTCAACTCCGATTGGCGCCTGGAGATCCAGCAGCAGATCATTGATAATCAAAATTCTTTGGGTAGCGACCGAATTCCAGAGGAATGGAAGACTTATCGGCGAATATTTGTACAGCAGCTTCAGTACTACCTTCACCATGATGTGAATCCGAACGAGCCAAGTGGCGTTACCTTTACCCGTGAGTTTATGGATAATTCCGTTACTTTATTTATTCCGCTGCTCATTATGGCGGTAGCCTCGGATTTAGTTTCTGCGGAGCGAACTACAGGGACGATCAAAATGCTGCTGACAAGGCCAGTTAAGCGTTGGAAAGTTTTGTTTAGCAAATTAGCGGCTCTGCTTATGTTTGTCTCGCTTATTGTGCTCTCCACCTTTGTGATCAGCTACCTTATCTCTGGTCTTGCTTTTGGATATAAGGGCTTTAATATCCCTGTCTTTACAGGCTTTAAGATCAGTGGAGACTCGGTGGATATGTCTACTGTGCATGCAGTACCACAATGGAAATATATGCTTATGCAAGGTGGATTGGTCTGGTTCGTAAGTGTCGTAGTTGCCCTGCTTGCTTTTATGATCTCTGTACTTGTAAGGAGCACTGCTGCTAGTATAGTGGTCATGATGGCAGCGCTGATCGCTGGAAATATTCTGACTAATATGGCCTCAGCCTGGACAACAGCGAAATATTTATTTATGGTAAATCTTGGACTGACCGGTTATTTGTCAGGAACTCCCGCACCCATAGAGGGGATGTCCTTGTCATTTTCCATGGCTGTACTGGCTGTATGGGGGGCTGCTTCGGTGATCATTTCATTCGCCGTCTTTACGAAAAGGGATATTTTGAATTAGAATGTACAAAGTGACGAAAACGTTTGTTTGCATTTCTAGAGATATAAGAAAGTATAAGTTTTGCACTTATACTGTATGTCTTATATTTCTCGCTTAAAGGCTTACCGTCTTTATAAGGACGCCGAAGGCGTTAATGCTTGAGTATAGAGAAAAGAAGGAGGAGCATGAATGCTCGAACAGATCGATATGTTTGCTGAAGTTTCTAATAACGGCGAGAATAGCCGTACTGGATACGATGCTGACGACATTCAAGTGCTCGAAGGTCTGGTTGCAGTACGCAAACGACCTGGCATGTATATCGGCAGTACAAGTTCTTCGGGACTACATCATCTAGTATGGGAAATTGTAGATAATGCTGTGGATGAGCATTTAGCCAAGTATTGTACGAAGATTGACTTACTGCTTCGCAAAGATGGCTCAGTAACGGTGACGGACAACGGTCGTGGGATTCCAACTGGAATGCATAAGACAGGAGTGCCAACGCCGCAAGTTGTATTTACAATTTTGCATGCAGGCGGTAAATTCGGTGGATCTGGTTACAAGAAATCAGGCGGTTTGCATGGCGTAGGGGCTTCAGTAACGAATGCTTTGTCTGAATGGCTTGAAGTAGAGATTTATCGTGAAGGCAAAATCCATCGTCAACGTTTTGAATATTGGGTGGACAAGAAGGGGAAAGAGCATGTTGGCGAACCTGTAACGGGCCTTGAAATTCTGGGCAACACCAACAAAACCGGTTCGAAAATTACTTTTAAACCGGATATTCGCGTCTTTCCAAATGGAATTGCCCTGAATTATGATACGCTGGCAGAGCGAGTACAGGAGATTGCCTTTCTGAATTCCGGTCTGCGTATTACGCTGCATGATGAGCGGAGCAATCGTCAGGATGAGTTCTTTTACGAGGGTGGAGCAAGCCAATTCGTACAGTTCCTGAATGAGGGCAAGGATGTTCTACATGATGTTATTCACTTCAGCGCTGAAAAGGACGATATCGAAGTGGAAGTAGCCCTTCAGTACAATGGAGGCTATACAGAAACCTTGGCTTCCTTCGTTAACTCCATTCCTACTCGTAGCGGCGGTACTCATGAGACAGGCTTTAAGACCGCGTATACTCGTGTGTTGAATGATTATGCACGACGTACACAGCTGCTTAAAGAAAAGGATAAGAATTTAGAAGGAAATGATTTGCGCGAAGGTATGATGGCTGTCATTAGTGTCAAAATGTCCGAGGTTGAATTTGTTGGACAGACGAAGGATCAGCTTGGTAGTGCTTCTGCTCGTAGTGCAGTAGACTATATCGTATCTGAGAATATGGCTCGTTTCCTGGAAGAAAACCCACAGGTAGCACAGAGCCTTCTGAAAAAATCAATTCAGGCCTCGAAGGCTCGGGAAGCGGCTCGCAAAGCCCGCGATGAGATCCGTACAGGTAAGAAACGTAGCGAGAGCTCGAATCTTGGCGGAAAATTATCACCTGCGCAGTCTAAGGACGTTACACGAACTGAGCTGTTTATCGTAGAAGGTGATTCAGCTGGTGGCTCAGCGAAGCAAGGCCGTGATTCAAAGATTCAGGCGATCTTGCCGCTAAAAGGGAAACCGATGAATCCGGAAAAAGCCAAGCTGCTGGATATCCTGAAGAACGATGAATATAAAGCGATCATTTCCACGATTGGTGCAGGAATTGGTCCGGATTTTACCGTCGAAGACAGCAATTATTCCAAAATTATCATTATGACCGATGCGGATACAGATGGAGCGCATATTCAGGTGCTGCTGCTGACATTTTTCTATCGTTATATGAAGCCGTTAATAGATGCCGGAAAGGTTTTTATTGCTCAGCCTCCGCTTTATAAGCTGACCCGCAAAACGGGCAAGCTGGAAACCGTAAGGTATGCATGGAGTGATGAAGAACTGCAAAATTACTTAAAGGAATTCGGCAAAAACTTCGAGCTTCAGCGTTATAAAGGATTGGGTGAGATGAACCCTGATCAGCTGTGGGAAACAACGATGAATCCAGAATCGCGTACACTGCTTCAGGTGCAGATTGAGGATGCTGCTAAGGCTGAGCGTCGTGTTTCTACACTGATGGGTGATAAAGTCGATCCACGTAAACGCTGGATTGTTGAAAATGTCGATTTCACTGAAATTGTAGAGTAGTTGCAGTTAGTAGTGCTGCAAGTGACGAATACTTCCACTGTTTTTAATTTTTTGGTGATAGGCAAACGGAGTGGCGGAATCGTTCTGGAGGAGCGTTAGCGTTCGCCTTTGTTTCCGGATTTTATCTGCTAACAGCGGTATAATCAAAAAATCTGGAAACAACAGCGACCGGAAGAATGATCCGCAAAGCGAAGTGAAAGAATATCACCAATCTTTAAGAAAGTGGACAGATTGAGGAACAGAAGGTGAGCCAAGTGAGTAGTTTATCAGAACAATTTTTGCCGGCTTTTCTGGAAGAGGTCGTCGGTGACCGCTTTGGTCGGTATTCCAAATATATTATTCAGGACCGGGCGATTCCCGATGTCCGCGATGGACTTAAGCCTGTACAACGCCGTATTCTTTATGCAATGTACGATTCTGGCAACACGCCTGACAAGCCGTACCGCAAGTCGGCCAAAACCGTCGGGGATGTAATGGGTAATTACCATCCACATGGTGACTCCTCGATTTACGACGGTATGGTTCGTATGGCACAGCCATGGAAGATGGGGCATGTTCTTGTTGACGGTCATGGCAACTGGGGTTCGATGGACGATGACCCAGCTGCGGCAATGCGTTATACAGAAGCACGCTTATCTCCGATTGCAATGGAGATGATGCGTGATATCGAGAAGCGGACGGTGCTGTTTAAGGACAACTTTGACAATACAGCCAAAGAGCCTGTGGTTGTTCCTTCCCGGTATCCGAATCTACTCGTAAACGGCACGAGTGGGATTTCCGCAGGCTTTGCCACTGAGATTCCGCCACATAACCTACGTGAGGTTATTGATGCTTGTATCGCAGTGATGCAGAAGCCGGATATTGAACTTGAAGATATCATGACCTTTATGAAAGGTCCGGATTTCCCTACAGGCGGCACTATTATGGGCGGAGACGGCATCATGGATGCTTACCGCACTGGTAAAGGCCGTATTTATTTACGCTCCAAGACTGAGATTGAAAATATGCGTGGCGGCAAGCAACAAATCGTGATTACGGAAGTTCCATTCCAGATTGTAAAATCACGACTAGTTACCTCCATGGAGAATATTCGATTAGAGAAGAAAATCGATGGCATTGCTGAAGTTCGTGATGAGAGTGGACGAGAAGGACTTCGGATTGTGGTTGAACTCAAGAAAGAAGCGGATGCCCAAGGCGTTTTGGCGTATCTGCTCAAAAAAACCGATCTACAAATCACCTATAATTTCAATATGGTGGCGATTGTCAACAAGGCTCCGCAACAGCTTGGTCTTAAAGCCATCCTGGAGGCTTATATCGCGCATCAGCGTGAAGTAGTGACTCATCGCACCCAATTTGATCTGGAACGCGCAGAAGACCGTGCTCATGTCTTAGAGGGCTTGGTTAAGGCGCTGAATATTCTGGATGAGGTCATCGCTGCCATCAAAGCATCGAAGAACCGTCAGGATGCTCAGAACAATCTCGTGTGGATGTTCGGGTTCAGTGAACGTCAAGCGGATTCTATTCTTACCTTACAATTGTATCGTCTGACGAATTTGGAGATTACTTCACTCCAAAAAGAATTGGATGAAATGATGGCAAAGATTACACATCTGCGTGGCATTTTGGAAAGTGACAAGAAGCTCGTAGCTGTAATCCGTAAGGAATTGCTGGAGATCCGCGACAAATACGGGATCGATCGCCGTTCGCTGATCCAAGGCGAAGTTGAGGAGCTTAAGGTTAGCCTTGAAGCGCTGGTCAACGCAGAGGATGTGTTAGTAGCACTTTCCGCAGACGGTTATATTAAGCGTACAAGTATGCTTTCCTTTACCCGCTCTGGTGGGGAACGTCATACATCAGGCGTTAAAGAAGGCGATCATATCGTTAAGCTGCTCGATGTGAATACCCGTGACAGTCTGCTGGTATTTACGCGCAAGGGGCAGTACTTCTTACTTCCGGTTCACCAGATTCCAGAGTTTAAATGGAAAGAACCAGGTACTGCGATTGTTAACGTTATCGGATTGTCTAAAGGGGATGGAATCATTAGCGTGATTCCGGTCAATAATCTTGATGATCCGCAGCAAAGCCTCGTGTTTATCACCCGCAGAGGTCAGGTTAAGCGTACAGAGCTCAAGGAATACTCTACAAGCCGCTCTGGAGCCGTAGCAGCCTGTAAGGTAGCAGACGGTGATGAGATCATTACAGTGGCTACTAGTACGAATGACAAGGATATTGTACTCGTGACTCGTGAAGGAATGAGTATTAGATTCCATGAGAATGAAGTTAATCCTATGGGCCGTGTTGCATCCGGTGTAAGAGGCATTCAGCTTCGTGAGGGCGATGAGGTGATTTCTTGCTTCTGGGTCAGTGAAGATGAAGGTGAGATCCTTTCTATCTCCGATATCGGATATGCGAAACGTTCATTACTAGTGGATTATCCATCTCAAAGCCGCGGTGGCAAAGGGATGCCAACCTTTGAATTTAAGGAAGGCAAGCGAGTACGACCAAATGGCAGTAAATTGGCAGGGGCTTTCTATTGCAGAGAACCGCTGGAACTTAATGCAATTACACGGGAGAATGCACATCACACGTTCTCTTCTGAATCTGCACCACTCGGAGAGCGTCGTTCTACAGGCAAACAGATTGTTCCTGTGGAGAAAAAGGATGAGATTGTTACTCTTTTCCCGGCAGTTAAGTAAAACGAATTAGTAATAAACAGATTTGTTAAAATAACTTATCAAGGTGCTTAGTCAATTCTTCTTGAGAACTGACTAAGTGCCTTTTTTTAATTTTCCCGCTTATCAGTTTAGAAGATTTATTTTTCTTCTTTTGCAGGAAATGGAATTTGTTTCGCGAAAATGTAGTTATACCGGATAGAACCGCAAGGAAAGGAAGGAATCAGTGTGCACGCTTCTGAATTCAGTAAAATTTGGCATAAAATTTTAAAAGATTACAAACTACATATGGACAGTAATCTTGCCCCATCGCTAACGGATGCCCAACTCACAGTACTTGAACTGCTTCAAGAACGTGATGCCATGAAGCCTTCTGATCTGGCTCCACATCTGGCGACCAGTCCTGCAGCGGTTACTATGTTACTTGATCGGATGGAGAAAAATGGGCTTATCATTCGGGAGAGAGATGCTGCGGATCGCCGTATTGTATGGGTGAGTATAACGGAAATTGGAACGCAGGAGACTGTACGTGGTTTGAAGATCCGCAGTGATTTTTTTGCAGAAGCGCTTGATCCGATATCCTCTCATAACCAACAGCTACTACTCTATTTAATGGGCAAAATGGTTGTTACAACTGCACCGGAAGGTTCTACACCATGAATATATACAACAACTCTTTATTTCAAAAAAAAGAAGGCCATCCATTAACGGATAGCCTTCTTTTGTAATTCCTTGGACCATAAATCCCATGGATGGGTTTGCGGAGGCAGGGAAATAAGTTCTACTTCTTCTTTAGTAACAGGGTGGGGAAAGCCTACAAGTGCAGACCACAGTGCAATTTGCTGTCCAGGTCTGTTCACCGAAGCCCCATACTTCTGATCACCGTATAAGGGGCAGCCGATGGAGCTAAGCTGCACTCGAATTTGATGTGAACGACCGGTAAGTAAATCGATCTTGAGCAGGCTGTAACCCTCAGCGCTGCCAAGTACTGTGTAATCCAGAATGGCTTCCTTACCGCCGGGTGTTCCTTTCCGGACTACAGTGACGGTATTGCTCTTGGCGTCTTTAAGCAGCGTATCGGTAAGACGGCCATGAGATGCTGGTGGTTTACCGTGCACGACCGTTAAGTACACCTTATGAAAGCTGTGAGTTCTGACACACTCGGATAGTCTTGAGGCTGCTTTTGATGTCTTGGCAAAGATCATTGCACCCCCAACCGGACGATCCAGGCGGTGGACTAGCCCCATATAGACGTTGCCAGGCTTGTTAAAGCGTTCCTTCACATCTTCTTTGAGCAGGTTGAGCAGATCAGGATCTCCAGTAGCATCCTCCTGAACAGGAATATTCACGGGCTTCACTATGCCTAGAAGATGATTATCTTCGTATAACACTTCAAAGCGCTTCGACATTCCGTCCAGCGGCTCGTTGCTGCCAGATAAATGCTGTGTCATGGCTTACGCCTCCCAGCGTCCCAGAATACCGCATGGCAGGTTCATGCCGGAGGAAGTGATCGGAAGACCGATTTCACCGGAGGTGAGCTTCCCGCCATAACGTTTCCCCATGGTCATCGACAACATATTACGTAGGACAGTTGGAGAAATCCCAGTGGTGTATGAATTGATTAGCATAAACAAAGGTTTGTCGCTCATTATTTGCATACAGCTCTCAAGGAAAGGATATAAGCTGGATTCCAGCTTCCACATTTCTCCGCCAGGTCCTCTTCCATAGGAAGGCGGGTCCATTATAATCGCATCATACTTACTACCACGACGTTGTTCACGTTGTACGAATTTGAATACGTCATCCGTGATGTAGCGAACTGGACGCTCGCCCAGGCCGGACAGCTGGACATTTTCTTTTGCCCATTGCACCATTCCTTTGGCTGCATCCACGTGAACAACAGAAGCGCCGGCACTTGCGGCGGCTACAGTAGCTCCACCAGTGTAAGCAAATAGATTCAGTACTGAGATCGGGCGGTTAGCAGCCGCAATCTTGTCCATCATCCAGCTCCAGTTGGCCGCTTGTTCAGGGAATAACCCTGTATGCTTAAAATTTGTAGGACGTAAATGGAATTTTAATTTTCCGTAACTAATTTTCCAATCATCCGGAATTGTTTTTTTCATTTCCCATTGTCCACCACCGGCTGAGGAACGGTGATAATGACCGTGTACATCACGCCATTTCGCTGTCTCATTGGAGAGTGGCCAAATAATTTGTGGATCCGGACGGCGCAGGATAATGTCACCCCAACGTTCAAGCTTCTCTCCACCGCCAGTGTCAATTACTTCATAGTCTTTCCAGTCGCTAGCTATATACATTTTTTAATCCATCCTTCAAAAATTCATTTAGCCTTTATTGTACATCATTTCACCATATAGCTACAAACAAAATACGCACAAGCTCAACACTCTACTTATTTTATCCAATGAAGATTATGTGTATAATATTTCCATGCTCACAGCTATTATTCTGGTAGATCAAGCAATGATTGTGTATGATCAGATATCAGAGTCTTTACAATATTTATGATCGGAGAATAGCAGCTTATGTTCAATCTTGCGCCTCTATATTTCCCGATAACTGCAAATCCAGCACAAACTAGTGAATTTCTACCCAGTCAAGCTTTGCAGCCATATATTCGCTGTTTCTGGGGGTCTGTTACACCGCGTATTCCTACAGAGGCATCCGTTCACGTAGTGGACAAGGCATCTGGTTACGAACCTCGAATGGAAACAATTATTCCAGATACATGCATGGACATTATTTGGAATCTGAATGAGTTGACAGGCTTAACAACTACCGTTTTTTCCGGTATCAATGATGCTCCTTTTGAAGTCCCTTCAGACAGAGGGGAAGGTATGATCTCAACCTTTGGTATCCGATTTCATTTCTGGGCCGTTCATTTTTTTGCAGATGACCATCTCCGGGATGTCTTGAATGCATTTGTAGATGTGGACCAATACTTTTGTACTTTTAAAAAAGAGCTAGGATTTCTGCTGGAACAAGCAAATTCTATGAATGAAAGGATAGCGGCAGCTGAGGCTTATCTTTTTCAGCGTCTTGAGCGTGGTGGACGGACTAATGATCGGATGATGAATGCAATTTACACCCTAATTAAACAAAAGGGTGTGGTAACAGCTGAGGATTTGGAAACCAGCTCTAATCTAAGCAGACGTCAACTAGAAAGACTGTTTCAAGAATACATAGGTGTATCGCCTAAAAAAACAGCTGACCTTGTGCGATTTCAGAATGTATGGCGGGAAATGTATCAACTGCCTGTGCAGACGAAGAATATGCAGGATCTTATTTTTACGTATGGATTCAGCCACCAGCCTCATTTTATAAACAGTTTCAAGAAATATGCAGGAAGAACACCACTTGAGGCTTTAGTCTATGCGGGCAGATAAATGTCGCAATTTTGCAATACAAAGGGTGCTAGCCTTGTTAAACTCAAGTAAGAAATGGGCACTATGATGATGAGAACGAAAGGGGACAAATTATGATTTCGTCTTTTGAAGGTACTAACATCTACACTAAGGATACTGCTGCGTTGGCTGCATTTTATTCGGAGGTGCTAGGGATTCCAATTCCGTTCGAAGGCTACGGCAATTTTGATGGCGCAAAGATTGGATTCGACAAGAAGCAGCCTGGAATCATCATTTGGGATGAGACGAAATGGGAAAAGCTCACGACTGGCTTTGTTAATTTAGTATTCGGCTGCGATAATCTCGATGAGACGTACGAGCAGTTAAAGGCTAAGGGACTGGATTGTCAGCCACCGGTTACGATGGCGTATGGCGGGAAAGAAATGAATTTCCGCGATCCAGATGGTAATCACATTACCTTGCTCGAAGGAGCATACTAAATAATTTTGAACAAAAAAGGGATTGAACGCAAACATCAACCGTGTGAATAAACGGGAGTTTGCGTTTTTTTTATTTATTCATTTGACAATGATAATCATTATCAAATAGAATGAGGGTGAAGCACACATCATTTAAATTTTATGTTTAGTAATGGGAGGAACAGAAAGATGACTAAAGTGCTAGTGGCATACGCCAGTCTAACTGGAAACACTGAGGAAATGGCTGAATTGATTGTAGAGGGAATACGCCAAGCAGGCGGTGAAGCCGTTTTGAAATCGGTCACTGAATGTAACGCGGTTGAGATAAATTCATATGAAGGCGTTCTGTTAGGAGCATACACTTGGGGAGATGGTGAGCTACCTGATGAAGCTCTTGATTTCTATGAGGAGATGGATGAGCTTGATTTGACCGCTATGAAATCAGCAGTTTTTGGCAGTGGAGACACAGGTTACGCAATTTATTGTGGAGCCGTGGACTTATTCGTGGAGAAGTTAAAGGAACGTGGAGCTGTGATATTACAGGATAGTCTTAAGATTGAATATGGCCCGAACGCTGCTGAAAAAGAAGCTTGCCGTCAATTCGGTCGTCAATTTATCGAAGCTTGTATGGTGGCATCATAGGATGGGCGGGCCAGCGGGAAGTTGGATGAAGAAACAAGTGAATTTACATACGCCTCCATATAAACGACTGCATGATTATCGAGTGGAGCACATTATGCTTGGAGGGGCCGAGAATTTATCAAGCGGAGCTCCAGCGACCGGGCTCCCACGCTGGCGCCAGCAGGTTCAATATGCTGTAGGGCATACACTTAACGACTTTTATAGTTTGCTGCCTGAAGTTCGAAGGGAGACACCGATACAATTTCTGTTAGAGCGTCGTTGGCCACCTAGGGGGGATGCTTTTCCTTCATTACTGCAATATTGGGATATCAAGACGAGTATAGCGGATGAACTAATGCGTATCGTTTCGACCAATCATTTACTGGAAATTCCGGTAATGCTATACGAGCAGTGGTATGTGCCAGTCCCGGAGCTGAGCTTGGAGCTTTCGATGATTACTCAATTAGCTTGGAATTCTACTCAGAATGGTCGAAGCCTGAACATTCAGAAATTTATGGTGAATGGCAATGAGGATACTATTGCGGGCTTTTTGCATATGACAAACGTCTTTTGTTATGCGGCTTACGGTGAACCTGCGGAGACCGTGGAAATCTACTCCTTGCTAGAGGGTCGTAAATGCTCTTACAATGGAAATGCAGTCCCGTATAAGGAGTCTTTGGATTATGTTCGATTGTTATCTGTATTTCTGGAGCAGGAAGTGCACGCTGATGGCTCATTAAACTGTAGCGACCGTAGAAATGATAGAGGCGAAGCTAATGTTGGAGGCTTTGGGCTGATGTGATTACTCCTAATAATAAAATAAGGCCTCCTGCTCTACAGGCGAGAACACCCATTAGACAGGAGGCTTTAATTCTATGGATTAGCCGATATAACGGTAATAATCCTGTTTATTCTGAATGATAAAGCCACAGCTTTCATATAGCTTAAGCGCATTGGGATTATCTAGAGCGACCTCGAGATTAATTCCATTATAGTTTTTACGTTCTCGTTCGATCGTTTGAAGAAGTGCACTTCGTCCAATGCCTAGCCCCCGTAGCTTCTTGCTGACAGTAAATCCATAAATCCAGGTTTCATTATCTTCGGTCCACAGCCGCATTTTACCAACAGGTTGTCCGTCCATTTCGATCATAATATGTTCTTGCAGGCCTTCCTGTTTCTGCAGGTCATAGAGTTCGGCAGCATCTTCAGTCTTTATGTCAAAGCCTCCACAATCCAGCTCAACGAGAATTGGGGCTTCGTCTTCACGAGCAGGGCGTAAGATCACAGTCCCTGTGGCTGAGCTTGCTTCAGAAGAAGCGACCGAATTTCCGCCCCATTTCATTTGGTATTCCGCGTGATTAAACTCTAGTGGTAGTGTTTGAAGGAATGCTACACCAGATGATGAGGCAGCAGGAGCGTTTAGAAGTAGGGTATCAACATTGCCTCGTTTGATAATAGTTTGTGCTCGGTTCCACAGTGAGGTGAAGATGCCCCGTCGGCGGTAGCCTGGTCGAACCATGCCACAGACCTCCATATCGCTTCCAAATCCATAAAGTCCTAAGAAGCCGACGAGTAAATCATCTTCATATGTCACGAGCCATTCCGTATCTCCTACGCTTGATGGCTGGCGAAGCATATCCCAATTCAATTTCAGTGAAATTCCATCATATTGCTCACAGCGTTCTTGTAATTCTTCTATATTTCTCAAAGTATCAGTAGTAGTCAAACCCGTTTCCTCCTAAAGTGTATTTGAACTAAGTGTATTAGTTCGAATAGGTTAATAAAGCTTCACGGAAACGGGAACGGAGATCAGTCTCGCTCGCCTGTGTTCCCGCTCAGCACGTCCTTATACTCCGGATGCTTCTCAAATTGATGAGCTGCATAGGAGCACACAGGAACAATTTTCAAATTTTCATTTCGAGCCTTATCTACAACAGCCCGTACAAGTTTTTCACCGGTACCTTGACCGCGCAGTTCCTCAGAGACACGAGTGTGGTCAATGACCAATTCCCCAGCATCTTTATCCAAACTGTATGTGATCTCGGCAAGGTCCTTACCGTCATTCGCAACAAAAAAACGTCCTGTTCCAGTTTGAATTTGCATCTTATGGCTTCACTCCTAAAATGTTATTGCCTATATTTTACTACCACGATTTGCAAAAAGCGAGGAACGAAGCAGATTGATTGCTCGCCTTGGACGTTTGATGGCGTTCCATAGATGGATTTATCGAGGAAGTTAGGATTATTGGTGTGAATGATGCGCTCATGTTACTCAAGGCAGTTGCTTTGTAATGTTTGTTCTGCAAGTAGTTTGGCTTTGCGGAATGGGGATAGGAGGCAGACGTGATGGGTGACTTTTGGCGAGCCGAGAAGGTGGAAGGGGTAGAATTTCTGGACAACCTAGTGTGCTGGATACGCAAGCCGGCCCAGACATTCCTGGCACTCTAACGCAGGAATATCCAGGACAGCCGGACTCATGGGAATTCTTGAGACCTCAGCGTGCCAAAAACTCCTGTTATCATAATCATCCACTGGAGCTTTCGGACTCAGATGACGTTATTAGCAAATTTTTAGCCGTTTGAGTAAAGTTTCGGACTCCATTGCAGCTATTCCTTAGGAAAAAGCATAAATTAGGCGATTTCTATGCCAATAGCGCCTATGGAGTCCGATAGAACCCCAAATTGGGGGGGATACTGCTTATAAGGTCCACTATGCCCGATAGCAACTTCGTACGGGGACGTGTTCACCGTTGAAATCGCACTTTAATGTCCTGCTGCATATGAGTAGCAATTCCCTTGCTTAGACTCTCGCAATCTCAAAATCAAAGAGAGATGCAAATAAATTCTGCATTCAAACAGTAGTCAAGCAGCAGTCAATGAATTTTTATACACTCCCGTTTATAAAGTAGCTTGCGTATTCTCAGGATAATACAATAAGATTAAGAGAATATCTCACTACTGAAAAGAACCGCTAGCAGGAGGAATCATTGTGGAATACAAAGTTGAGGTTGAATTTGGATCGATTTATGAGTTATTGAATAGCTTACATACTTATCTCTGCAAAAAATCCTATAAGAAGATTGACCTAGGGGTAGCGTGGGTTACTGAAATTGAAAGCACCCTAAGTGAGGAACTATTATCCCGTCTGAAGGAAACTGAACTAAACAATGAATGGAAAATGTTGAATCTGCTCATTTACTGTTGTCCATTCAAGGATGATGTAGACAGTGTGCTGAACTGGATTGAAGGGTTAACAGTTGGCGAGTTATATGAGACCTTATCAAAATATGTAATGGTATTTCCAAGCCATATGGAGGATTACCGTAATCGCGTAGTATTTTTACTCTCCGAATGGAACCGCCAGTACTTTAGTCAATGCAATCCTGCGATTCTAAGCAAATTACAGCAGCATACGGATTTGAAGAACATGGAGCTTAATGCACTGGAAACTGCTGATTTTGTGAACAAAACGACCAACGGATTCTATTTCATGCCTACGGATGGGCTTAAGAAGCTTGTATTAATTCCACAGTATCATTTTCAGCCTGCTAATATCATCTATTGCTACGGTGAATTAACAATCTGTCATTATGCGGCCTGGATTTCAATGGAGAACGAGGAAATTTCACCTTTTATGTATAGAGCCATTCGTAGTCTGGGTGAAAAAAGCCGTCTGAAAATTCTCCAAGCTCTTAGCGGTGGTCGCAAAACATTCACCGAAATTGTTAAGCATGCGGGAATCTCGAAGGGGATTGTTCACGATCATATTTTTAATCTTCGTTGTGCGGGTTTGCTTCATGCCTATATTGAAGGGGAGAATGTCACCGGATATAGTCTACGCCTGGAAGGCATTCATCGGATGAATGAGCAGCTATTCGATTATTTGAAATAATCATTTCACAAAAAAATATAACGATCTAAAAGTCAGAATTCTCTTATACAGAGAGGGTTTTGGCTTTTTTTATGTGTCTTAATTTTCTTGTGATTCTGTTTATAGAGAATTTTTTTCAAGTTCTCTCTTTACAGAACTTGAAAACCTTTCTATAATGAACATCAGAAGTTATTCATACTTAACAGGTAGGAATTATAGTTATTATTCTATTAGAGAGAAAAGGGAGATAGGTACATGAGAAAAAATGCGATTGTAATCACTTCATTACTGCTTACGGGTTCACTGTTACTTTCTGCTTGCGCTAACAACAGTAATAACGAATCCTCGTCTGGTAACAATGCGGCTGCAGGGTCCAATTCAACCAATGTGGAAGCAACAACTCCGGCAGAGCCTGTTCCTGCGGGTGCGCTAAGCGAGCCTTTTACCGCAACCGATTTGTCCAAACTTCCAGCAGTTGCACAGAAACGTACAGACACCATTATCGTAGGGTTAACGGACCCAAGCGGAGCTTTTACTCCGTATTTTCAGCAAAGTGGTTATGATGGCAATGTATCTTCACTGCTATACGCTTCTCTCGTAACTGTAGACGATAAAGGCGTTCCAACACCAGAGCTTGCAGAGAGCTGGGATGTTTCGGATGATCAGCTTACATACACGTTCCACTTGAGAAAAGATCTAAAATTCAGCGACGGTTCACCATTGACAGCGGATGACGTAGCGTTTACTTGGACGATACAATACGACAAATCGTATGACGGTAGCTCACAGCTCCCATCACTAAATGTTAAAGGCGGCAAAGCCTATAAAGAAGGTACTTCTACAGCGATAGAAGGGATTAAAGTGATTGATCCACAGACGATCTCAGTGACGCTTGAGCAACCAAACGCAACAGCGCTGGTACAGCTCGGCTCGAATGTTCTGTCGAAAGCTTACTATGGCAAGGACTATAAATTTGGAGATCTTGAATACATCAAGAAGCTGCATGAGAAGCCACTTGGAGATGGACCTTACAAGCTGGAGAAATTTATTCCGGGGCAAGAAGTGCGTTTTGTAGCGAATGAGAATTATTTCAAAGGTAAACCAAAGACGGAGCATTTCATTTATAAAACTACGGAAGGCGATGTATGGCAGTTCGTAGAAACAGGTGAGGTAGACTACGCTTCTTTTAGTGCGACAGACGAGAATATCGAGAAGCTGAAAGCGCTCGGTTTTGTGAATATTATTCCTTACACTCCAAGTACCTATGGTTATTTGCAAGTCAATCTGAAGCATGAACAGCTCAAGGATAAGCTTGTACGTCAAGCCATTGTGTACGGTCTGGATCGTCAGAGTATTTATGTAGATGCAGCGCAGGGTGCAGGCTCAATTGCCAACATCCCGGCATCCCCTATCTCTTGGTCTTACACGGAGGAAGGCATTAATCCTTACAAATATGATCCGGAAAAAGCAAAACAATTGCTGGATGAAGCAGGCTGGACAGTAGGCGCGGGTGGTATCCGTGAAAAAGATGGCAAACCGCTTACCATTCACTACCTCGGCTCTAAGAGCAAAAATACAGATATTTTCATTGCTGTAGCTAAAGAGAATTTTGAAGCACTGGGTATCGATTTCCAGCCTGAGGTTTTTGCAGACTTTAACTCTTTGGTATCTAAGGTAGAAGGCGGGGACTACGATCTCGTATCCTTCTCCACTAGTATGTTGACTGATCCGGCTGACGGGTTTATGCAATTCTTCGATGGAGAAATCACGGATTATGACAATCCGAAATTCCTGGAGCTATACAATAAAGCCTTAGCTACTACTGATATTGAAGCACGCAAAGCGGTATACAAAGAGCTGTATCAGCTCTTCAATGATGAACTGCCTATTATTTTCACAAGTTACAAAAAGACTGTATACGCCTATAACGGACGTATTGAGAATCTATCGGTCAGCCCGTTCATCGGTCTTGCTGGCAGTCTGCCAACTTGGAGCCTAAAATAAATAATCCAGTGTCCCCTGCTCTGATGAGCAGGGGACAAATCATAAGGAGTCTGTCATGAGCGCTTATTTATCGAAAAGACTGTTGTACATGGTCATTATCTTATTTGCGGCATCATTATTGATCTTCTGCCTGTATGCTTCAACTCCCGGAGACTTCATAACCGGAAATATCAAATTGACTGCAGAACGTAAAGCTGAGCTGCGTGAGATTTACGGCTTAAACAAGCCGATGCTTGAGCGCTATGGAATCTGGATGAAGAATGCGCTGCATGGCGATTTCGGGTATTCCTTAGCCCAACAAAAGCCTGTGCTGCAGCTTTTTAATGATTATATTTGGAATTCCTTTTTACTGGCTGCCGTTTCCACGTTTCTGACGTGGGTGATTGCAGTTATTATTGGTGTGATTTCAGCTTATAAGCAATATTCCTGGTTCGATACACTCGTGATGATCGCTATATTCGCAGCAATGTCGCTGCCGTCATTTTTTATAGGCTTATTCCTGATCAAAATCCTGGCCGTCGATCTCAAGTGGCTCCCTCCGGGTGGAATAATCACGACAGGTAGTAATGCTACGGGTCTGGCGTATTTTAAGGAGATTGTAACGCATATGACCCTTCCGGTTGTTGTTATGACTCTACTTGGATTGGGCTCACTCACCCGTTATTTCCGCAGTAATATGATCGATGTCTTAAAACAGGATTATATCCGCACCGCCCGTGCCAAAGGCTTAAAAGAACGAAAGGTGCTATTTACACACGCCTTACGTAATGCCTTGCTGCCCGCAATTACACTGGTTGGTTTCGAGCTTCCAGCACTATTTGGCGGATCACTTATTATTGAAAAAATATTCAATTGGCCTGGGATTGGCCAACTGTATATGCAGTCCTTCGGACTTAGGGATTATCCTTTGCTGATGGGCTTTACGATGTTTATTGCCATACTTACCGTCATAGGAACGTTGCTTTCGGATGTTTTGTACCGGATTGCCGATCCTAGAGTTCGGCTATAGAGAGGAGGAAGCTGACGTGGCAGTTCAAAGTAATGTAGCGGGTATCTCGAAACCACAGACCACCAAAGGAAAATCCTCTTTATTCCGGCAATCCCTTCGGAGGTTGCTGAAGAACAAGCTGGCGGTATCCGGGTTTGTGGTAGTGATCTTTATGTTTGCGCTTTGTTTTCTTGGTCCTCTGTTCTCTCCCTATACGGATAACAAAATTAATATGGCACTGATGAACAAGGCCCCTAATATGAAGCATTGGCTTGGCACTGACGCGCTGGGCAGAGATATTTTGACCCGGGTGATGCAGGCAGGACGCATTTCACTAACCGTAGGACTGGCATCAATGGTTCTTTCGGTGTTCATCGGGGCCCTTTTGGGAGCCATAGCTGGGTATTACCGCGGAATCGCCGATCAAATCATAATGCGGATTGCGGATCTTTTATTGACGGTTCCGAGTTTGCCGCTGCTTTTTATTTTTGGAGCATTATTATCAGAGTGGAAGATTCCAACGGACTACCGGATGTATATCGTTATGCTTATGCTCAGCATTGTGAGCTGGCCAGGTATGGCGCGTATGGTACGGGGGCAAATGCTTAGTCTGCGAGAACGTGAGTTTATGCAAGCAGCTGTAGTATTAGGCCTTCGGGATCGGCGTAAATTATTTAACCATTTGCTGCCGAACATTATCCCGCTGCTGATCGTTATGGCAACGCTCAACATCGGTGGCGCTATTCTGAGTGAATCGGTTCTTAGCTTTTTTGGGCTAGGTGTTATGCCGCCAACGCCAACCTGGGGCAATATGATTGATGCAGCGAATAATATGATCGACTTCAAGGATCGGCCGTGGCTGTGGATTCCGCCTGGGCTATCCATCTTCGCGACAGTAATCGCGATCAATATTTTTGGTGACGGACTCCGGGACGTACTTGATCCTAAACAGAAGAGGTAGGTGACCCTCACATGAGTGATTTAATGAATATAGACGGTCTAAGTACATACTTCTTCACGGAAGAAGGGAAAGTGAAAGCCGTTGATGATGTAAGCTTCCGTGTCCGTGAAGGAGAGACGGTCTGTATCGTCGGAGAATCGGGCTGCGGCAAAAGTGTAACTGCAATGTCCATCATGGGTCTTGTTGAAGAGCCGGGGGGCAAGGTTGCCCATGGCAAAATTGATTTTCAGGGTGAAGATTTGTTGCAAATGGACAAAAACACACTGCGAGCCATCCGTGGCAACGAGATCGCGATGATCTTCCAGGAGCCCATGTCCTCCCTTAATCCTGTAATCAAGATCGGTGAACAAATTATGGAGCCGTTGATCGTGCATTTGAAGATGAATAAGAAGCAGGCGCGTATCCGGGCGATTGAACTAATAAAACAGGTAGGCTTATCACGACCTGAGCAAATTGCTGATAGTTATCCACATGAATTAAGTGGAGGGATGCTGCAGCGGATAATGATCGCTATTGCTATCGCATGCAGTCCAAAGTTATTGATTGCAGATGAACCGACAACGGCGCTGGATGTAACGATTCAAGCACAAATTCTGGATATGCTTCGTGAAATTAAAGACAGCTCCGGCATGTCTATTCTATTAATCACCCATGATCTGGGTGTAGTCGCGGAGATGGCCGATTACGTGATTGTTATGTACTCCGGAAAGATTGTGGAGGAGGGGGAGGTTGTTGAATTGTTCAACAATCCCAAACACCCTTATACGAAAGGGCTGCTCAAATCGAAGCCAGTTATCAATCAGCGGCAGGATGAGCTGTATTCCATACCAGGCCAAGTACCAAATCCGCTTGAGCTGGTACCTTCTTGCTATTTTCATGACCGCTGTGAGCATTGCATGCCTGTATGTGTCAGCCAGCAGCCCCAGCTTAAAGAAGTGGCCAGCAGACAAAAGGTAGCTTGCTGGTTGTATGAGGAGGCGGTTGTTCATGCCTGAGGCATTGCTTGAGGTCAATCATCTGAAGAAATATTTCCCTGTTACCAAGGGATTGCTTAACCGCACGGTTGGGCATGTAAAAGCCGTTGATGATATTAGCATCACGCTTCAGCCAGGGGAGACGTTTGGGCTTGTAGGAGAATCTGGGAGCGGAAAGAGTACGGTCGGACGGACGATTTTACGGCTAACGGATAAAACGGCAGGCGAGATCAAATTCAAAGGGATAGACATTCATTCTTTGTCTCCCGCTGAATTGCGAAATCTCAGACCCCAAATGCAGCTAATCTTTCAAGACCCGTATAGCTCACTTAACCCTCGGGTCCGCATAGGTGATGCTATCGGAGAAGCTTTACTGGATCATGGCTTATGCTCAAAATCAGAGGTTCGTGATCGGGTGCTTGAGGCGCTTGAGGCATGTGGTTTATCCTCTTATCATATTGATCGCTTCCCGCATGAATTCTCAGGAGGACAGCGACAACGGATCGGAATCGCGCGTGCGCTTGTGCTGAATCCTGAGCTAATCATTGCAGACGAGCCAGTCTCGGCCTTGGATGTATCCATCCAAGCACAGATTATTAATTTATTCAGTAAACTGCAGCAGAGCCGTGGGCTAACCTATTTGTTTATCTCTCATGATTTGAGTGTGGTTGAGCATTTATGTTCAAGAATCGGTGTTATGTATCTGGGATCTATGATGGAGACGGCTTCTAGAGATGAATTATTTAAGAATCCGCTCCATCCGTATACCAAGGCATTGCTATCAGCTGTTCCAATACCTATACCCAAGCTGAAAAGGGAAAGAATTGTCCTTAAGGGGGATATTCCGAGCCCAGTGAACCCGCCTTCCGGTTGTAAATTTCATACCCGGTGTCCCTATGCACAAGAGGTTTGCAGATCTGAAATCCCGGTATTCCGGGATGCCGGCAATAACCATTTTGTAGCTTGTCATTTAGTCTAATAGCTGTCAAAGATATAATGACGATTCGCTCCTAAGTCTTGAATAATTAAAGTTGAATTGTATAATAATACAATTTGACCTTATTTTTGCCTGTGCTCAAAAAGTTTTTAAGGGTTTCAAAGCCAGGTTAATGGGGTAATTAGAGAGTGGTTAGGTTAGACGTACATATCTAATCGATCTAGTATAAAATCCCTACTTAGGAGGAATCATCGTGAATACAACAGTACGTTTGACAGAAAGATCCGGCTCGACTTCTTCACAGCGCAGAAAAGGCTTTGTACCGGTAGTCGTGTACGGTGCAGGTTCAGATAGCCAGTCCTTTACAGCGGATGCTAAGACAATTACCGGGATTTTGGCTAATAACCCTCGGGCAGTATTAACCTTGGAATTACCAGACTCGGGTAAAAAGAACGTTGTCATCCAAGAAATCCAGCGCCAGCCAGTATCCAAACAACTGCTGCATATTGATTTTCAACAAATTGATATGAAGGCTAAATTGGATACAAAAGTGGCATTCCACTTTACAGGTGATCCAGTAGGTGTGAAGAGTGGCGGCGTGCAGCAAATTGAATTGCATGAGCTGGATATTCGCACACTTCCAGATAAATTAACGGCATCCTTTGAGGTGGATCTCAGTGGACTAGATATTGGTGACCAATTGCTGGTGTCTGATCTTCCGAAGCATGAAGGCTGGGAAGTATTGACGCCTGAGGACACTTTGATTGTCCGGATCGCACCTCCAGCAGCTCAAGAGCCAACCGATGAAGATGCTGCTGAACCAGCTGCAGTCGAAGCTTCTGGTGAAGATAAAGCTGAATAGAATAGTTATTAAATCATAAGAGCAGATAGAATCCTACCATAGGAGCTGTCTGCTCTTTTTGTTTTGTCTTCGTGAACACGAATTAATAAAATAAGTGCGGTCTTTCGTATAGTTTCTTAAATGGGATTTATGGTTGTTTCGCCTCATTTAGTTAAAATTTTACAGAAAATCGTTGACGAATTGGCCGTGAAGGCTGAAAATGAGGACAATTACCATGGTAAAGAATTCAAAAGTTCCTGTTGTCGCTGTTTGAAAACGCTTTAGTATTATGCTTCAAAGATCTCTCATTACCCAGTTCATCATGATTATGAGGAGGAAAGTTATGAAGATGAGGAAGCTGTTTTCGATCTTAATGACAAGTCTGTTGGTGCTTGGGGTAGCTCTACCTTTTGGTGGAAAAGCGAGTGCAGATGCCACAAGTGATGCTTCAAATCGTGCTTTAGTTTGGCTGAAGGCCCAGCAGGATGCAACGGTGGGATATGCTTTTGAAGGCTTGGTAGATAGCTTTGAGGATTTCTGGGGACCTAACAACCCCAAACAGATTGTATATACGTATGATCAAGCTGTTGCAGCTATTACCTTTATTGTAAAAGGTGAACGGACACGGGCAGAGCAAGTGTTGAACAAAATGCGAGACATTCAGGACCCTTCAGGTTTCTGGCTGAATTCTTATTGGTATAACAATGGCTTCGGAGAAGAAATTCGTAAACATGTGGGGCCGGTTGTATGGATGGCAATGGCAGCTATGGCTTATGAAAAGCAATATAATGACATGCGATATCGTCCGATGGCGCTCAAAGCGCTCGATTGGAGCTTACAGTATAAAAAAGCAAATGGCAGTATCGCAGGAGGATGGAGTGCTTGGAGTAACTCCGATGAGCCTTGGAGCTCAACCGAGCACAATATCGATATTTACCGGGTGCTACAGTATTATGCTTCAGTGGATTCCTCAAAGGCTGCCACATACAATAGCGCAGCTACTGGAGTCAAAACCTTCCTGGATAATTATGTGTGGGATGACAGTGTCAAACGCTTCAAGGGAGGCTGGAAAAACGATACGAATCTGATTGATCCTAAAATTCCTTTAGATGTGAATCCATGGGGAGTACTGGCTTTAGGAGTATCTGGAACGCATAACTATGGAGCAAGCTTAGCCTATGTTGAAAATGCCTCCGGCACCCCGGGGACCCTTGCAAATCCGCGTTACAAGCAGACGCTTACTTACAATGATGCTGGGAATACGCTGACCGGCTATGATTTTGACTGGACGGATGAAGTTTTACCCGCATATGACGATAACGGGAATCAAATCGGTAACACGGGTGCTGATGTATGGTTTGAAGGAAGCGCATTCATGTCGCTCGCCTACTTTATGCAAGGCAATGTATCCAAAGCGGATGCCATTAACACTGAAATTATTAAAAAACAAGGCACAAGCGGCGCTTCGCTTGGGGGAATCCCGTACTCACTGAAAGGGACCAGCAACAGCTATTGGGTGATGGCGCAGCAAAACTGCGTGTCCAGCACGGGTTGGTTAATTCTATCCCTGCATCGATTTAACCCATTCACCGGGCAATACTTGACGGGTGGTGGTAATACTGGAGACACGATAGCACCTACTACACCTGCTAATCTGACAGTAACCAGCAAGACGGATACAGCAGTTAACCTGAGCTGGTCTGCTTCAACTGATAATGTTGGTGTAACGGGATATCTCGTTTATCGCGGAACACAGCAGGTAGCCTCTGTGGCGGGAACTACAGCAACTGTTAGTGGACTTACTCCGAGCACAGCCTATACGTTTACAGTAAAAGCTACGGACGCAGCAGGTAATTTATCATCCGCTAGTAATACCGCAACAGTTACTACTAATCCCACTGGAGGCAGCGGAGGCGGTGATCATGTGACGGCTGACTTTACAGCAGGGGTAACGAGACTTTCTTCAACAGAAGCGAGCATTTATATTACACCTGTGACCAGTGCTCTTTATGTAGATGTGCATTATAAGGTTAACGGGGGGCCACAGCTTAATTACCGGATGACCAACAGCTCAGGTACATGGAAACAGACTGTGAGTGGGTTAAGTGCTGGCAGCAGCATTGAGTACTGGTTCACTTACGAGAAATCCGGCCCACAATATGATTCAGCTCATTATACTTTTGTTCAGTAGTGAGATTATGAAAGACTTGAACAATAAGATTTGTAGATAGAGCAAGTAAAATGAAGAAGGCTGTCCCAGATGCCATAGTATTGGCTCGGGAGGGCTTTCTTTTCTTTGTTTTAGGCTATGTTAAATCATATTGTTGATATTTAAGTTTCACGAACGTTTGTTCTGCTATTAAGATGACACTATGGTAAGGAGTTGATTACCCATTGGATTTGAAGGAAATGAAGTAAATTCCAACGGAATCATTCCAAGGTATCGTCGAAATGGACGAGGGGTTTAGTGCAACAAATTTACTTTTACAACGTATATATAGTGCTTCCATATTTAGGGATATTAAGGGGATTAAGAGGAATGTTACTGAAGTATATCTACGAACTAACAAGGTTTTCCATTGGTATTAATTCAAATAATTAGAGGTGATTTCATGAACAAATCTGGATTTATATTTTTTATTGCTGCAATTATATTTTTAATATCAGGATGTCAAAAGGCTGGTTCCAACGATGAATTAGCTAAAGCGCAGGTGCAGGTTAGTGCATTAGGATCTTCATTTAGTATCCCTACACTGGATGGATATGAAGTTAGTTATATACAACATAAATTCCCTTCAAAGGACAAACAAGGCAACTTTATTGGAGATAATCAAGAAGTTTTAGTCACATATACGAAAAACAAAGGGAAACTGGAGAAGTTAACAAAGGAACAAAAAGCGTCCAATGAAAGAGAAATCATCTACGGACCTTATCAAGGAGAAACACTCATTGAAATAACCTATAGCAATAATCAAGTTGATTTGAATGATGCTGATATTATTGGTATTAGCGGCAATCAGGTGCAAAAAATAAAAAAAGATGATTATACGTTTTTAGCATTCAATACTTCAAAAGGTTCAATCACTTTAAAGTTCAACAGTTTGGATGAGGATACAATTCTAAGCATTGCTCAACAAGTAGTAAATGAAAATAAATAGGATGGAGTGCTGCTGTACATGGAATGCTTAGGATGTAGAATCGCTAACGGTATTGAACCTGACTTGAATATTGTTTATGAAAATGAATTTATTACTTGTGTGCTTGATATTGCTCCTTTTAATGAAGGACATACTCTAATCCTCCCCAAAAAGCATTACTGTGATGTCGAAGAGATGGAGTCAGAGACTGCTTATGCTATCATGGATGCTTCGAAAAAACTTTCAATTGCTTTGAAAAGCGTGTTTAAACCTGACGGTATAAGAATTTGTCAAGATGGAGGGAAGTTTAACGACCTTACCCATTACCATATGCATCTCATTCCGAGGTACGAAGGTGATGGATTTATCTGGGGTGAACCATTACACCCACATGGTGCTGAAAAACGATTAAGCCAAACCCAAAAAAAGATTCTGAAGACATTAAGTGAGGAAAAGAGAAGGAGTCGATAAAGACTCCTTCTCTTTTTGTCATAAATTAATATGCCTAGCTTAAATCAAAGAATTCAGTGCGGGTAAAAGAGCGAAGATCCTCCTCTAGACGGAGGTTCACTCTTTTCTTGTGTCGTAAAATCTTGGAGGGAAACTTTAATGCAATGATTTGTTTCAGTAGGAGATTTAAGGGGGAGTGTTTTATTTACAACGTAACAGTGTTATGTTACGATGTTTTCGAGGAGTGATCGCATATGGAAGATGATTTGATTTCGAAGAAGCAACTGCTGGATTTAACCGGTATTTCATATGGGCAATTGTACCGCTGGAAAAGGAAGCAGTTAATCCCCGAGGAATGGTTTATTCGCAAATCTACCTTTACTGGACAAGAGACTTTTTTTCCTAAAGAGATGATCTTGTCGCGAATTCACAACATTGTGAATATGAAAGATGGGCTTTCTTTGGATGAAATGGCTGATAAGCTATCGGATAAGGCATCCTTTGAGAAGGTGAGTGTAACTGCTAAGGAAATTATAGAACGTAACATTGTTTCGACAACAACGCTGAGGAAATTTGGAGAAAGTCTCGGTGATGAAAGTAAATATACTTTTGAGGAGCTCGTTCATTTATTCGCCGTAGACCGCCTGCTTAGTGCTGGGGAAATGAGTATGGAGGAGGCGGAGCTTCTGTTTCGCACGTTGCAGGAGAAAGTTTCAAGGCTCGAGAGTGGAAGCTGGGAGTTGTTTTTTGTCCGGAAAATGGGGGTTTCATCCTTCATTCTGGCACAAGCACCTGCGGAGTTATGGTTTGATGAAGGGGTTAGATTAGTCAGTAAAATGACATATGCAGATTTGATCGAACAATTGAAAGGTAAGCTTGCCTACAAGCTTGTTGAATAGGAGGAAGAGTTATGGACAAAAATCAGCTGCCTGATTTAATAATAAACGGGGTTAGTGGTGGGGCCGGAGGTACTTACAACAACGTAAACATGGATGGTGTAGGTAAAGTAGTCGGACCGATTGTGGCGCGAATGTTTAAAGGAAATGGGCATATCAATTTGAATGATGATCTCGCAGCAGAAGAAGCAGAATGCAACGGGGTCATCAAAGTGATGGGTAATATGCGTTTTGGTACCCTAAAGGTAGATGGGGTTCTTAATGTAGGTAAGAGTTTTCGAGGTGAAAGCTGTACCCTTAACGGAATGGTGAGTATCAAAGGGGATTGTGAGCTTGAGGATTTCGTAGGTGAAGGTAGCTTTAGTGTTGGTGGTTTACTAAGTGCCGGTCATGTGGATTTCAAACTGCAGAGTCAAGGGAAGGCTAATGAAATTGGTGTGGAAAGCCTCGTGATACGGCAAGTGAATAATGGGTTTTGGAGTAAGATGTTTAGCGGAATCATCCCTAAACTTCGGCCTGAGCTATGTGCTCGAACAATCGAGGGAGATTTTATAGATGTAGAATATACAACTGCGGATATCATCAGAGGAAATATTGTCATTATTGGCCCAGGCTGTACACTCGGACGGGTAGAGTATCGCGAACAAATTACAGTGCATCCAGAGGCTAAGGTTGGAAAGGTGGAGAAGGCCCTGTGAATGATAATCTGAAAATAATTGGAACAACATCTTCAGCCGGTGGTTCTTTTAAAGATGTTAAGATCACTGGAGAATGCAAATTCGCTGGAGATGTGAATTGCGAAAAGATGAATCTGACTGGAAATGCAAATATAGCTGGAAATCTGCATATGAAGCAAATGAAAATCACTGGCGAAATTGCACTCGAGGGTAATCTTGAAGGGGATTCCTTACGTGGACAGGGTGAAATAAAAGCAGCCTCCGTAAAAATCGATGAGCTTCATCTCTACGGAAATTTGGATGTGAAGGGTGATTGTGAAGGGGAAAAATTGCAAATTTCCGGTGCCTTAAGCGTAGCTGGATTACTTAGCGCTGAGCATTTGGAGATTAAATTGTTTGGTCCAAGTAGTGCGAAGGAGGTTGGGGGCAGTATCTTAACCATTAAGAAGAGTAAAACGGGAAGACTGCTGCATATGATGAAGCCAACTTCGAAAATACTGTTTGAAGCGGGGCTAATCGAAGGCGATGCTATTGATCTGGTCAATACAAAGGCTAGTATGGTGAGGGGAGAACGTGTAATCATTGGTCCGGATTGTGAAATAGAAACGGTGGAATTCCGCGATACACTAGAAGTTCATAAGCACGCAACAGTGAAGCATCAAGTGAAGATTTAAAGACAATTTTATAGTTATTTTTTGAGAAAAAGAGGAGTGGAACATATGAGTGCTGCCAAATCGCCCAATCTGGGTATTGTAATCGCAGGTCTCCTATTAGGAATTCTTATGGCCTCCATGGACAGCACCATCGTTGCAACTGCAATGGGTAATATTGTTGGGGAGCTTGGCGGAATGGACAAATTTGTCTGGGTGACATCAGCCTATCTCGTAGCCGAGATGGCGGGTATGCCCATTTTCGGCAAGCTGTCTGATATGTATGGTCGTAAGAAGTTTTTTATTTTTGGAATTATCGTATTCATGGCGGGTTCGGCTCTCTGTGGAACGGCTGATACAATAACTCAGTTAGCTGCGTACCGGGCCATTCAGGGCATTGGTGGCGGGGCGCTGGTGCCAATCGCTTTTGCCATCATGTTTGATGCTGTTCCGCTGGAGACGCGGGGCAAGCTCGGCGGGGCATTCGGAGCAGTATTTGGATTGTCGAGTATATTTGGTCCATTACTGGGGGCGTATATTACCGATCATATTGCTTGGCAGTGGATATTTTACATTAACTTACCCCTTGGACTGTTGGCTTTTGCGATGGTCGTATTCTTTTATAAAGAATCGCATGAGCATTCTAAACAGCCCATTGACTGGTTGGGCGCGGGTACGCTGCTTGGTTCAGTCATTTGCTTAATGTTTGCGCTGGAGCTAGGCGGGAAAGAGTATGCTTGGAATTCTTCCATGATTCTTGGTTTATTTGCAGCCTTTGCCATCCTTGCAGCAGTGTTTCTTGTTGTAGAGACTAGAGCGAAAGAACCGATTATTTCCTTTGCTTTGTTTAAAAAAAGATTATACGCGGTGAGCATTATCTGTGCACTATTTAGCGGTGCAGCCTTTATTGTGGCTTCTGTGTATATTCCGATCTTTATTCAAGGGGTATTGGGCGGATCAGCTACAAATTCAGGACTTGTATTGCTGCCAATGATGGTTGGCTCAGTGGTTACAGCTACGATGGGCGGATTTCTGATGTCAAAAACCAGTTACCGCAGCCTGCTGATTCCTACATTCGCACTTTTGGTGATCGGTACTGGACTTGTAGCGACACTCACGCCGGATGCTTCACGACTGCTTGTTACTTTATATATGATTTTAATTGGGCTAGGGATTGGTGCTTCATTCTCAGTGCTAAGTACGGCATCTATTCATGGATTGACGGCACAGCAACGTGGCTCTGCCAGCGCAACGCTGAATTTCATTCGTTCACTGGGCATGACCATAGGCATTACCACCTTCGGTATCATTCAAAGTCACTATTTCTCAGGCAGTCTTACCAAGCTACTCTCGGCTAATGGTGGAGGAGCGGCTCCGGCGGGAGCTATGGATTTTAAAGATCCGCATGCTTTGCTCTCACTTGAGACTAGGGCGCTCATTCCACCTGAAATTCTGGGTAAGATTACAGATGGGTTATCCTCATCCATTGTAAACACCTTTGCTTGGGCGGTAATTCCCGCTGCTTTAGCGTTATTGGCTTCGTTCTATATGGGACGTCAGAAGATGGATGCCTCTGCGGAGGGGGATGTTCAGGCGTCTGGGCATTAGCATGTAGTCTAGATAATATTCGTTTGATTATGTTTCAGTGAAAATAGACATTTAAAAAAACGACCACCACTTCGGGTACTTCCTAAGTGGTGGTCGTTTTTTGTCTAAAGTCGTAAATGCGCTGTATCTCTAGTCCCACAAGGCAGGTAGAAAATGGTCGATTGTACTGCGAATTTGGTTCACAAGTATCTGACGGTTTCCCTGATAAGACGTTCTGCTCTCTATCTCGCCAGAAGCTCAGATTCTGATACTCTGAAAACGTAATCAAAATCTGGGTATAGGAGATTCCGATATGGGGGTACCTGCTGGCGAACTGCTTCCCAACGTCGATCCGGTTCATCGATCCCGCTGGAAGATGAAGAACAAACATAAGTTGTTCTTCATGGCTTTTCCATTTCTTGTTGTCACCTTTATTTTCTATTATCTGCCGATCAGCGGATGGATTTATGCCTTTTATGATTTCATTCCCGGAATACCGTTGTCAGACACGCCTTACGTTGGTTTGAAATGGTTCAAGACTATTGTATCTAATCCGACGCAGACCGCAGAGGTTCTGCGGGTGCTGAAGAACACGCTTGCCATGAGTTCACTCGGATTAATTACATCCATCTTTCCAGTGATCTTTGCCATTATGTTGACTGAGATTAAGTCAGGCTGGTATCGCAAGTTGGTGCAGACACTAACCACGATTCCAAACTTTATCAGCTGGATTCTGGTATATGCATTGGCATTCTCGTTGTTCTCTGTAGATAACGGTGTCATCACTCACATTTTAGTGCAGCTTGGAGTGGTAGATGAAGGGTATAACTTCTTAGCCTCCAGCTCAAATATTTGGGTCACGATGATCGTTTGGTACTGGTGGAAATCGTTAGGCTGGGGTGCCATTCTCTATCTTGCTGCAATCGCAGGCATTGATCAGGAATTGTACGAAGCTGTTGAGGTGGATGGTGCAAGTCGGTTCCGCAAAATTTGGCATATCACCATTCCAGGTCTGATTCCAACCTTTTTTGTACTGCTTCTGCTCTCCATAGGTAATCTAGTCAATAACGGGATGGAGCAGTACTTTGCCTTTCAAAATGCGATGAATAAGGATTCTATTGAGGTGCTGGATCTTTATGTATACAACATCGCCTTCGCGAACAACTTTCCTTTTGCCACGGCCGTCAGCATGTTGAAATCGGTTGTCAGTGTAATTCTACTATTCGCAGCGAACACGTTGTCTAAGATGGTGCGTGACGAATCTATCATTTAAGTCAGGGGTGATCCCACTTGAGAAAGAAAAAACTAACGGCTGGAGAACTTATCTTCCAGATTATGATCTATACGCTCTTTGGATTGTTCACCCTGTCATGCATCTACCCATTCTATTATTTGTTCATCAATACGATCAGCTCGAATGATCTTAGTGCAGCGGGGTATATCAAATTTTATCCAAGACAGATCCATTTTGATAACTATAGTAAGGTGCTAAGAATCAGTGGTCTAGGACATGCGGCAACAGTCTCTGTGTATAGAACGGTTGTCGGGACGTTACTTACTGTGGGTTCTTCAGCTTTTTTAGGATATTTGTTCACCAAAAAGGAAATGTGGGGCCGGAGTATTTGGTACCGGAGTGTCGTGGTTACGATGTATTTTAGCGCAGGTCTGATCCCTTGGTATATTACAATGCACAATTTGCATCTGACCAATAATTATCTGGCTTATATTTTGCCTACGATTATTACGCCATTCAACATCATTTTGGTCAAAACCTTCGTTGAGGCCATTCCTCCATCCCTTGAGGAGTCAGCGTCTATGGATGGCGCTGGTTACATGCGGGTGTTCTGGAGCATTATTGTACCGCTTACTACGCCAATTTTGGCTACGATTACGATTTTTTCCGCAGTGAATCAGTGGAACTCATTTATTGATACGGCGTTTCTGATGACAGATACGAAGTACTTTACGCTCCAATTCTTGTTATGGCGTTATTTGAACGAGTCCAGCTCGCTCGCAGCTTTAATTCGTAATTCACCAGATATGGCCGCTAGTGTAGCGAATATGCAGACTCCAACCTCTGTACGGATGACCGTAACGATGATCGTCGTATTGCCGATTCTAATCGTTTACCCATTCTTCCAGCGCTTTTTCGTCAAAGGGATTATGATCGGTGCGGTTAAGGGCTAATAAGCTACCGAATCGGTAACGAAATGGGGTTTTCCTCTGCTAGGCGCAGAGTTGAACTATATGTGAAGAGTTGAAAGGGAGGGTATAAAGCAATGAGACTAAGAAGAGCATCGCTTGTCATGCTATCCGTAATCCTGGTCTTTGTTCTGGCAGCATGTGGCGGGGGGAATAATACGGCTAACTCGGGTAAAAACACGAGCACAGAGAAACCTACGTCCGCTGCAACGAATGCGCCGGCAGAAGAAACAGCAGCACCGGATGACGGAGCACTTGATCATTCCAAGCCGCTGAAGCTGACCGTATTCTCTACAACAGCTAACTATGCGGGTCCACAAACCGGGTGGTTTGCCAAAATCATCAAAGATAAGTTCAATATTGAGATGGACATTGTTGCTTCAAACCTGACAGGTGGAGATACCAAAATCTCTGCAATGATGGCATCGGGTGATCTTGGAGATATCATTATTTTCGGTGATGATAAGAACCATTATCCAAATGCGATCAAAGGAAAGCTTCTCTTAGACTGGACACAAGACGGACTTCTGGATAAATACGGAAAAGACATTGCGAGTACGTTCCCAAAAGCTATTGAGAAAGCAAAGGTTGCTTTTGGCGGTGGATCATCAGTGTTTGGCATCGGGAACAATGTAGCCTCAAATCCCTCCGGACCTTCTGAAGGAAAAGACATGACTTGGGGGCCGGACCTGCGTTTTGATCTCTACCAACAAATCGGAGCACCTGAAATTTCAAAAATTGAAGATTATCTGCCCGTGCTGAAAAAAATGCAAGAGCTTGAACCCAAAAATGAGCAAGGAAAGAAAACCTATGCCTTCTCGATGTGGTCTGACTGGGACGGCAACTATAAAATGACACTGGCGAAACAGTTCGCCAACATGATGGGCTATGACGAAATTCCTGATACCGCTGTATATGTTAAAGCAGACGAAGAGAAATATTATGACTTCTTATCCGAAGACAGCTGGTATATGAAGTCGCTTAAACTGTATTTTGAAGCTAACCAAATGGGTCTGGTGGATCCAGATTCTATGACACAAAAATTCGACGATGTTGTAGCGAAATACAAGGATGGTCGTCTGTTGTTCTCTTGGTTCCCGTGGCTAGGGGCAGCAAACTACAATACACCGGAAAGAACAGCAGAAGGTAAAGGTTTTGCATTAGTTCCGTTCAAGGATGAGCTGATGTATTCCACTGGCTTCAATGTATACGGTGGTAACGGTATTATAGCAATCGGTGCAAAAGCTAAAGAACCTGCTAGAATTATGGAATTTATTAACTGGATGTATACTCCGGAAGGTGCAATGATCTCTGCAGGAAGCGGAACAGCGGTGCCTAACGGACCTAAAGGTCTAACCTGGGATATGGATGCAAGCGGTAAACCTGTCGTGACTGACTTTGGTTGGAAGGCTTATGCCGATCAACAGAATACACAAGTGCCTGCAGAATATGGTGGTGGTGACTACTATTACGGCTCTAATCAAATGAACTTCTCTTTTGTAGTTCCGGCGATGGTGAATCCAGACAACAAAGAGCCATACGATCACAATCTATGGACGACAACCCTAGAGCGTAATCCGTCTAAGCTTGATAGTGACTGGAGAGCGAAGATGGGCGTTCTGACGCCTAAGGAGTATTTTGAGAAAAATAATCTATTGGCCGTAGCACCACAAGGCTTCACTGGAAAAGAACCATTGATGATGGACAAAACACTGGAGCAAAAGAACAAACAAATTGGTACGGTCATTCAACAAATTTCTTGGAAAATGGTTTTTGCTAAAGATCAAGCGGAATATGACAAATTGAATAAAGAAATGCATGATAAGGTGAATGGTCTCGGCTATGCCGAAGTTATGGATTTCTCGATTAAAAAGGCAGAGGAATTGTTCGAGGCTCGTAAAAGCGTGAAATAAGGTGTGATTAGAAAAATACAAATAGGGCGGGGCGGCGTGGCGTGGAGGCTGTTCTGCCCTATTCTATTCAATTAAGGATAAATGTGGTATTCTCACATTGATATATATATAGAACGCTTACAGGAAGAAGGAAGAGGATCATTCGGATGGTAAGAGTACTTAAGCGTAATCATACCCCAGTTGTCAAATCCTTACGGAATACCTTATTCATCTATCTAGTTATCGGAACACTTCTTCCGCTTCTCTTAGTAGGATTCGTAACCTACACCTCTATTTACTCTATTCTTTCAGGGAAAATTGGCAATGGTATAAGTGCAAGCTTGAAACAGGAAGCCTCTAGCTTGGAGAATGCCATCGACAATATGGATTTTGCCTCTAAACAGTTTGCGCTGGATGGTCAGATTGTGGAAGAAATGTCCTCATTTATTCAGGAAAAGCAAATTTATCGCAAATCGCAAATGATGAACTCCATCAACCAGAAGATCAACCTCGTTAATTTCACGAATCCCTACATTGGACTTACAGCCTACATTATGCCAAGCAGTGATGATCCGGTTCTGTTCACGAATATGAGTGCGCGCAGAAATTTCGATATCAGTACGTTACCTTCTTTTATGCGATATAACGGAGCTGATTATTATGGACCTCATTCTACGATGTATGCCGTCGGCGATAATCTCGTGTTCTCAGAGCAGCGCATTGTACGCGTACCAGGTGAGCATAAGCTATATATTTATTTAGAGACGAATTATAGCCTGCTTCGCAAAATATTTAATCAGGAATCTTACGGGATGAAGGTTAACCACCTGCTTGTGAATCAACAGGGCTCTAGCACTTATGTCATTGATGGTAAATTGCCTCAAGGAATTATCAAAGCTGCTGGAAGCAACTCTAATCTATCACATGAAACACTTACCGGATATCATCTGTTTCGATACGCTAGTCCACAGGGATGGAAGCTTATTGCAGTAGTTAAAAAGTCCGAATTCAACAGTGAAATTTATTCTTGGTTCTATAAAATGATCCTGCTCGCGTTCTCGACACTACTCTTTGCTGGAGTTCTGGCTTTGATGATCTGGAAAAAGATTTATGGTCCTTTGCGTAAGGTTAACCTTGAAATTAATCGAATGGCGGAAAATGTTACCTCTCCGGTTGCCTACACGAATGTGGAAGAGTTTGATTTTGTGCTTAGTAACTTCCAGCAGATGAAGAAACAGGTGAATGAGCTGATTGTTGCGGTTGCCCATAATGAGAAGCAGAAAAGCCAATTTGAGATTGAAAAGCTACTTAGCCAGATTAACCCTCACTTTTTGCATAATACATTGAATACGGTGCAGTGGATGGCAAGGCTTAACGGTCAGAAGGAGATCGACAAGCTGGTTACCCTTCTTGTAAAGGTGCTGCATTATAATCTGGGCAAGCAAAGCATCATTGTTACCCTTGGAGAGGAAATTGAAGCGATCCGAAATTATATGGAACTGCAGCGCATCCGTTATGACTATGAATTCGAATTTAACGTGGAGGCTGATGAGGATGTATTGTCTGTGGCTGTCCCCAGATTCTTACTTCAACCTCTTGTTGAGAACTCGATTTATCATGGACTAAGCGATAATGGCAGGGTGGACGTCTTGATTACAGAGCATGGTGAAGGAGAAGTTCAGCTGTGTGTAAGAGACAATGGGGCTGGAATGGATGCGGATACGTTAGATCAACTGCTGTCAGAGGATGGCGCCAAGAAACGGGGGCTCGGAATCGGATTCTCGTACGTGAACCGGATGCTCAGAACCTACTATGGAGAACAAATGAAGCTAGAGATGTACAGCAAGCTAGGGGAAGGTACGGTTGTATCTATCGTGATTCCGAGGAAAGGTAAGGAGGACTTCGATGATTAAGGCTGTAGTGGTTGATGACGAGAGACTTGTGCGGAAAGGCTTCATATCTCTAATTGATTGGTCATCCTTAGGGGTTGTGATTGTCGGCGAGGCGGGAGATGGCAAATCGGCCTTGGAGCTACTTCAACAACAGGATGTGGATCTGTTATTTGTAGATTTGACCATGCCCGGCATTTCTGGGTTCGAGCTAATTAAACTAGTAAGGCAGCGTTTCGCAGGTATTCGGTGTGTTGTGCTTACTTGCCATCATGAGTTTGACTATGTGCAGGAGGCCATGCGTTTAGGAGCCGTTGATTATATTGTCAAAACTCTATTGGAGATGGAAAATGCGGACGAGACTATACGTCGCCTGGTCGATCGCATCAAATGGGAGGACAATACAAGGGATGCATTGGTTCATGGTGAAGGTAAAAGGATAGCTGCAGACAAGGCACTGCTCTATTTACCATTAAGCAGCCACTGTAATGAAGAAGAGTTATTTCACCTATCCTTCGTGAAGAATAATCCGCTGATTACCTTTCATGAGATGTGGATGTCGCCCTTGCTTCACCGGTTCTCGGAAGAGGAGGGGAAGCGTGAGCTTAAGAACCAGCTTTCTGGGAGATGGCAGACCGCGCTCATCAGTGGGTTAAGAGATCAGTCACTACAGGAATTGGAGGAGCAGCTCACCACGAAGCTTCGGCATATGCTATTTTATCATTCTAGTGCTGAAGAACTGACCTTTCTGAATTATGAGGAACTAAAGAAGGAAATAGCGGTTCCCCATTTAAAACCGGATGAAGCTGATCTATTCGTGCAAGCTCAAAATCTCAAGTGGACGATTGATGGAAACGAATGGGAGAATTTTGTAACGAACATACTCCTGCAGAAGCCAAGGCAAGATAGATTTCTAACGTTCGCCCATTCCCTTTTGCAAAGCTGGAGTTCTTTACTTTTGAAGTCAGAGGATGCTGTTCAACTAGAACGGGATATTTCTTTTAATTTGAACTGGTGCCATTGGAAGACCTGGCTGCGCCGATTTTCTGATCATGTGGGAAGGAGAATGCTCGAGCTAGGATTGACTAAAGAGGTGATGTCTTGCCTTATTCGCGCAGTTCGTTACATGCAGAGCCATGCAGGTGACAAAATCAATCAGAGCGACGTAGCGGCGGAAATTAATATGAGCCGTGGTTATTTCAGTCAATGTTTCGCTCGTTTTGCCGGGGAGACATTCGGTGAATGTTTACGGGGAATGCGACTTGAGTTGGCTAAATCATTATTGCGGGAGACTTCATTACCCGTCTGTGAGATTGCTTCAAGGTCTGGCTTTGAAGATGACCGTTACTTCAGTAGACTGTTCAAAGAACGTATTGGTCAACTCCCGAGTGAATATCGTGCGGAGGGGAAGGACCAATGATGAGATTGTGTAGATCTATCCTCTTACTTGTAATGATGATCGGACTTACATCATGCCGTGACCAGAACAAAACAGTAGATTCTACTCGAAGTCCTCAGGGTGAGGTCGAAGATGCTTCTATAGCGTATAGCAAATACGAAGATCCGATCGTGATTCGTGTAGGATTTAAGGTTCCCGATTCCAGGCTAAATACAGGTGACAGCAACGACAACAATCCTATCACCCGTTATTTGGAGAGCATTACGAATATCAAGGTAGTTCACTCTTGGGAAGCGAAGGGTGAAGATGCTTTTAATCAAAAAGCACAGCTTGCGATCGATAGCAATGATTTGCCGGATGCGATGGTTGTTGATCGAGATCAATTGAAGAAACTCATTGATAATGACATGATAGAGGATCTTACAGAGACCTACAATGTATATGGCTCTGATTTAATTAAGGATATGTACAATTCTACTCAGGGTGAGGCACTATCCGATGCTTCTCGATACGGCAAATTATACGGATTGCCTAATGTAGCCATTGATGCGGATTCGCCTGTTCTGCTCTGGGTGCGTCAGGATTGGCTGGATAAACTGGAGCTGCAGGCACCGCAAACCTTCGAAGATATTGAGAATATAGCGAAGGCTTTTATTGAGAAAGACCCCGATGGCAATGGCAAAAGAGATACGGTCGGACTTAGCGGCTACAAAAATATCATCTATGGGACAAAGCCATTAGTAAATGGTCTGGATGCTGTGTTTAGTGCATTGCATGCTTTTCCCACCAATTGGATCAAGGATAACGCTGGGAATATCGTATATGGATCCATTACACCTGAGACCAAACAAGCGCTAGCCAAACTGGCTGATTGGTATAAAAGAGGGCTCTTGGACCCTAATTTTGCACTTTATAAAGAAACGCAAGAGCCTATTATTACAGGGAAATCAGGCATGTTCTTTGGCCCGTGGTGGATGCCGTATTATCCTTTGTCAGAGGCGGTTGCTCTCGATACGAAGGCAGAATGGAGAGCGTATGCTGCTCCACTTGATGAGTCTGGTAAATTTGTTGCTCATTTGGCTCCGGTAACAGACCGTTACCTTGTTGTGCGTAAAGGTTTCGAGCATCCAGAGGCGATTATGAAGCAGTTGAACGTGTTTACAAGACTTGAGAGAAGACAAGACCCTAATTCGGAGGAAGTTAAGAAGCTGGATGATTTCTCTGCGCAAACAGGAATTCAGCTGCGTGCTTATTATCCGTTTGACCTTTTAATTGATTATTCGGATGCGATAGAGAAACATTATGCAGATATCCAGCAAGCTTTACATGGCAAAATAGACCCGGAAACATTAAATCCAGATACCCGTCTCATTTATGATCAATGGGTGGAGGACACTGAACAACCAAAGAAAGATCTGGAAGGCTGGAAAGCAGCGAATGCATATAAATATGGAGTTGCCGTCTTAACCTCAACTGCAATTGAGGGAGTGCGGGGAGTATTTTACGGAAACACCCAACTAATGAAGAGTAAGTGGACGGAGCTGCAAAATCTGGAGAGCGAGACATTTTTGAATATCATTGTGGGCGATTCACCGCTTAGTGACTTTGATGTTTTTGTAGCGAAATGGAAGAGCCTCGGCGGGGAGGCGATTACTAAAGAAGTTGCTGAAACTGTAAAGGTGAAGTAAGTACGGGATGATATAGATTTTTTCTCTAAAAGTAGCGGAGTGAATGGACTGATTGTGGAAAAGTGGAGTGTCCTCACCAAGGAAACGGGAGCACAGATCGATAATTAGGGAATTTCTCCCTATAATTTCGCTGATTTGTTGGCAAATACCGATATATTACTCTGATTTTTAAGGGAGGATTTCCCTAATAATTCTCAAAAAAAAGAAGCTGTCCTTTAAGTAGCCTTTACTACTTTTGAGACAGTTTCTTTTTTTGTCCTATTCTTCGTCAGTGCTGATTTTTTGAAGTAAGTAGCGAAGCTGCTCTACTTCCTCGCTGGTTAATTTACCAACTAGGTTCTTGTTATAATCATCTAAAATAGACTGAAGAATTGGCGAGAAATCGATTGCTTTAGGCGTTGGATATAGTAGTTGAGAGCGTCGATCATTAGGATCTGGTTTACGTTCAATATAACCCGAATTCTCTAATTGCTTCACGGAGCGTGCGGTGGTGGCTTTATCGAATTTTAGTTCAGAAGTTAGTTGATCTTGTGTAATCCCTGGTCTGGAAGTAATCAGTTTTAGAAAACTATGTTGCCCACCACTTCCTATTTCATAGGGCATGAATTTTTTTACCAATTGCTTTTGATTTTGACGATGAAAATAGGAAATCAACTTTCCTATAGGCTCTTTTTCCAAGATATAGACACCTCTTTGGGTTTATAGTTCGCGTATTTGCTACTCTGAGACAAAGTGTACAATAAAGTCGTTGCGCGCGCAACTAAATTGATGTACACTGGGTAAGTAAGTTTTGTTGCGTGCGCAACTAAACGTTGATTTTATATTCAATGAGGTGTTAGTTTATGAGTTCTATTAGCGCAACCTATCAGGAAGACAAGGAAATTCAGAAGAAACGCTGGATGATTTTAATTGTTCTGAATATTTTCACCTTCATGTCCACACTTGATGGTAGTATTGTCAACATCGCTCTGCCAGAATTATCGAAACAATTGAAGCTGCCTATGGCACAAATCGAATGGGTAACCACAGGATATTTGATGGCAATTTGTGCTGCGATTCTTTTCTTCGGGAAGCTTGGAGATATTGTCGGGAAGATTCGAATCTTTAAGATTGGTACGATAGTTTTTGTTATTGGTTCTATGCTGTGTGGATTTAGTATAAGTTTACCTGCTTTACTTGCTTCGCGTGTCATTCAGGCTATCGGAGCTTCGATGACAATGGCGAACAGCCAGGGAATCGTTACGGATATCTTTCCTGCCAATGAGCGGGGGAAAGCGCTTGGTTTCATAGGTACATTCGTGTCTCTGGGAAGTATAGCTGGCCCTAGCTTAGGTGGGATTATGGTTTCGACATTAGGCTGGGAGTATATTTTTTGGGTGAACATTCCTATTGGAGTGATCGCTATCCTGTTAGGCTGGAAGGTACTGCCTAAGGATTTAACTAGGACGAAATCTACAATAGACGTTCCAGGTAGTTTACTCTTCGCTATTTTTATCATAAGTTTGTTCGCAGGGCTATTATTGGGACAGCAGCTCGGTTATGGGGATAGCTTAATTGTGACGTCTTTAATCGTAGCTATAGTCAGCTTCATTGCTTTCTTATGGACGGAGCTTCGCCGGAAAGAACCGCTACTGCAATTGTCATTATTTAAGAATCCGTTGTTTTCATTAAGTATTTTATGTGGGTTTCTCGTGTTTACAGCGAACTTCTGCTTTAATATCATCGCGCCGTTTTATGCACAGAATATGCTGAATCTATCGCCCTTTGAAGCGGGATTCCTGTTGATGTTATTACCGATATGTATGGTAGTCGTAGCACCAATAAGCGGTGCTTTATCGGATAAAATCGGGTCTGAATTCCTAACTTTTGCAGGGCTGGTAGTTATGGTTAATGCTCAGTTTGGATTAGCTGAGCTTCATGAAGGAAGCTCTGTTGTGCTGGTAGGCGTGTGGATCGCTATGTTAGGAATAGGGAGTGGTCTGTTTCAGTCGCCAAATAATTCGCTTGTGATGTCAAAGGTGCCTAGAACTCAGCTTGGTTCTGCGGGCAGCGTCAACTCGCTTGTTCGTAATGTGGGGATGGTCGTCGGTATTACGATAGCTACGACGATTCTCTTTCATGTGATGAGCAGTGAAGCTGGTTATCGGGTAACAGGTCTAGTTCCAGGCCGACCAGAGTTATTTATCAGTGGGATGCATGTAGTGTTCATGACTTCGGCATCCATATGCTTTGTGGCTGCACTGCTAACGGGTTGGAGAATGATTAGTGCAAGAAGCGCCAGAGTGCAGACTTCGGAAAGACCATAAGGAGTAAAAGAAGAAGATCCTTCTGACGCTACGGCGTGGAAGGATCTTCTTTGTGATGATATTGAAGGGCTTTCTTAATGGCTTGCAAGTATTGATACCGATAATGATCATCCGGTTCTAAATAGGCACCCTCAGCCCATTCGTTCCAAGCGTTAATATAAATAAAATCACTTTTGAACATCTTCTTGGTCCTCTCAATTTGTCGTGACAGGTATTGACCGAATTTGTGAGGATTTGCACCTAAAGTACTTTGTCCGGCAGCACCTTTGCGTGGTGTATTATCCCAGTTAACAAATGCTCCCGGATATATAATTTCCCCATCCCTATGAGGTGTCCGTTCTAACATAGATTCCCATAATTCATCGTAATCAATGACAATATGCTTTTGATCCTCCACCTGCTTGGAACTCCATAAGTGCTTTACACCGCCATGTGCGAATGTGTAGTGAGGCTCGAATTCTAGACTGGCGTCGAACCCGTGCTCTGTATATAGGGGGAATCCGCCCAGTGTCCGGACAAGATGAAGGCCCTTAAGTCCGTTTTGCTGAGCCAAATCACGCCAACATTGAAGCATTTCATCACACCGAGGGATGCTGGAGGATCTATAGATAATGAATACTGGTTTGCCGTCTACGCAAATATATCGTTCATCTTTGAAGGCCTCCAACAAAGCATAAAAATGCATTCGCCAATCCCGTTCTTCTCCATATTCTTGTGGCATCAAGACATCTTCTTCAGTGCCATCCCAGCTACGTGTCCAAGGTTCGTTAGCCCAAGACAGACAAAAGGGGAAGTCAGGCTCTTTGCTGGCAAGAATCTGCTGAACCGGTTGTTCCAGAAGTCGCCTGCCATTGAACCAATAGTGATAATAACAAAAACCGTAAATGCCATGAGCTTTTGCAGTTTCTGCCTGCCATTGTTTCACATTAGGGTCCGTTAAATCGTAGTAGTTATTATTTAACGGTTTTTTCGGTTGATCATGTCCAGGATAAAGGGCTGTAGCCTTCCTGACATTTGTCCATTCTGTAAATCCCTCTCCCCACCAGGAATCGTTCTCTGCTATCTGATGAAACTGAGGCAATACAAAAGCGATGCATTTCAAGTCAAGTCACCCCCTATGGTTCCGTGAATATTTTTTTGAGAAGCAGCTTTCCCTGCTGAAGATAAGAATGATTGTACTTCACTTCCTTTAGAGCAAGAGAGGCCGAACTTCTCCTTGCATCACTATGAGCAATATAGTACTTGAAGCTCTCAGAGAGCTCTTTAAAGTTCTGGAAACGAATAAGGCCTTCTTCTGTGATGGGGTAACTTTGAAAATGGGGATGATCTTCCACGAACTGAAATACACCGCAAGCAGCGACCTCCATAATTTGCTGCACAGATCCTGTGCAATTGATGATGATCCTTGCTCCATTATAATAGTTAGATATTTCTGCTTTATCGTAGGTGATGTCTATGAAATTTTTGGTGGGCTCCCACCCGCTACCAATGGTCAATATCTTGAGGCCATGAAGTAGTTCTGAATGAGCTAGGGTGTCCAGAACACTATTCATTTGAAAATGGCCGAGAATGAGTACGTCACTGTGGTAACGGTTCTCGACACGTCTTGGATAATAGAGTTCTGTATCTGGAGCATAAGGGAGGTAGCACGAATGTTTCTCACGTAAACCTTGATAATAGATTAGATTAGCTATGTTCTGTGTGAAAATATAATCGAATAACAGCGCTAGATTACGTTCTGTTCGGGTAAGGCAGGTCGCGTCTGCCATCCATACAGCCTTAGGAGCGTTATAAGCTTTGAGGGCAGGAATATTCTCCTCAGGGAACAGGGATTCTGATCCCAAGGCTAGTATCATATCAGGCTGATACTGGGCTAAATATTCTTCTAGATTATGATGTAACTTAATGGCAAGCACTTCTTTGACCAGATGTCTTAGCTGATCTTTAAAAAGTCGTACATTAGGCATTTTATCACTTATCTCTGAGGGGACCAGAAGCAATACTCTTAATTGCTTTAGTTCCCGTGTTATGGTTTCCGCTCTGTAAGAGTTCTCGAGAATGAGATTATGGTGTTGCGATTGATGAACTTGGCTGATGGAGACTTCGTGAGTTGAGGTCCTTTGAGGAGTGAGCCTAGTAGCTGTCTTCTTCATAATTCCTCCTGTATTCATTGGAGCCAGTCGTTCGCTCTAGCACCTAGTCTTGCTAATCATTATATGTGTAGGGGGTTCATTTGACTTTAGGTATAAGACCATTAATCTGAATCTTGAAGGAAAAAGCGGATTTAGTAAAAGATGTATATCTATCTATGACCGGATTGTCTTGTCTAACATAAGATATACTATAAAACCTGAAAGGGATGATCGTCTTGCCAACCTTCGATAATATTCTTGTTACAGGAAGTCAGACCATTCAAAATGATCTGCATGTCAACGGGAATGAGACTATCGATTCAAACTTGCAATTAAATGGTAGTCAGACTATTATGGGAAGCCTTCAGGTGAACGGCAGTCAGTCCCTGCTCGGTCATTTGGGGGTTACCGGTGAGATTAGCGGTGCAGGCACCATCAAAACTGCGACCCGTTTGATCGCGGTGAATCAGGCATTGTCACCAGTTTCAGCACCTACGAGCCTTCAGCAAGTCAGATATTTCGCTGTGGGAGTTTCAAGTCAGACAGGACTCGTGCTGAAGGGCACGGATGGAAATGACTATGTATTATTTATCGATTTGACCGGGGGAACACCTAATATTGGGATCCAGAGAGCTTAAATCTGATAACATTAACATCTTCAAGCTCTGAACAATAAAAAAACAGCAAGTCGCCTAGGTACAAATAGGGACTTGCTGTTTGAGGTTTCTATTAGTTCTTAAAGCTGTGAATTGGAGCAGGAATTCGTCCGCCTCGGTTGATAAAGTTGGCACAATTGAAGCCGTTAACAGCCATGACAGGCGCATATCCAAGTAGGCCGCCAAATTCTACGATTTCGCCTACATCCTTGCCAATGACAGGAATGACGCGAACAGCGGTTGTTTTGTTGTTGACCATTCCGATAGCAGCTTCATCGGCGATGATGCCAGAGATCGTCTCTTTGGTGGTACTTCCCGGAATAGCAATCATGTCCAGTCCCACAGAACATACACAGGTCATGGCTTCTAGCTTCTCAAGTGTAAGAGCACCACGTTGTACGGCTTGAATCATTCCGTGATCTTCACTAACTGGAATAAAGGCTCCACTGAGTCCACCAACATAGGAGGAGGCCATCACGCCACCTTTTTTAACATTGTCATTTAGAATCGCCAGAGCTGCTGTTGTTCCTGGTGCGCCAGCTTCTTCCAGACCCATGACTTGAAAGATCTCCGCAATGGAATCCCCAATTTCTGGTGTTGGAGCCAGAGATAAATCGATAATCCCAAAAGGCACGTTCATCCGTTTCGATGCTTCCTGCGCAACTAGTTGTCCCACACGCGTAACTTTAAACGCAGTTCGTTTGATCGTTTCACACAGGGTTTCGAAGTCCTGACCTTTTACTTCCTCTAATGCACGCTTGATTACACCCGGGCCACTGACGCCAACGTTGATGACACATTCCCGTTCACCGACCCCATGAAAGGCTCCAGCCATAAAAGGATTGTCCTCGACAGCATTACAGAAGACAACCAGCTTAGCACAGCCGATGGAATCCCGATCCTTGGTGCGTTCCGCAGTTTGAATAATGATATCACCCATTAATTTCACAGCATCCATATTGATTCCACTTCTGGAGGAGCCGACGTTGACGGACGAACAGACTCTTTCAGTGACTGCGAGTGCTTCTGGGATACTGTCGATTAGAATACGATCACCTTTGGTGCACCCTTTTTGCACAAGCGCAGAGAAGCCGCCAATAAAGTTAACGCCGACTTCTTTGGCAGCCTTGTCCAAAATTTCCGCTACAGGCACATACGTATCCGTCTTCACGGCGCCAGCAGCAATAGCAATAGGAGTCACAGAAATCCGTTTATTAACAATGGGTACACCGAATTGTCTTTCCAGATCTTCACCTGTTTTGACGAGCTTCTCGGCGGATCTAGTGATTTTGTCGTATACGTTTTGGTTAAAAGTTCTCATATCTGTATGTGCACAATCCATGAGGCTGATCCCCATCGTTATAGTACGTACATCCAGATTCATTTCACGGATCATCTTATTCGTTTCTTGTACTTCCACCAGTGATGTCATGGTCATCCTCCTAAATGCGGTGCATAATATTAAAAATATCCTCATGCTGAAGCTTGATTTCCACGCCGATCGCTTCTCCGATCAAATGTAAATCTTCAACAATATCCTCAAATGCTTTAGTCGCGCCAGAAATGTCTACAATCATCATCATGTTAAAATAATCTTGTACAATCGTCTGAGAAATATCCAGAATGTTCAAATTGTGCTCGGCAAGATATGTACATACCTTGGCAATAATCCCTACTTTGTCTTTTCCTAATACAGTAATAATCCCCTTCATAAATACAGCCTCCCTTTGTATATGGTGATTACGCCGTGTAAACGGAATGAACCATTCCAATCATTATTACAAATGCTGAAGCAAGCTTCAACCAAAGGTTTTTTGTCCGTTTGATCATTTTTATATAAAGTCCTATGAATTTAAAGAAAATTCGATTGACAGTATATGAAAAATATGATGAAGTGAGAGATTGATACGATACTCTGAAGGAGTAAATATGACTACACAAAAATATAAAAATATGGTTGAAGAGCGGACCAAACAAACCCTCCAGGAATGGTCGGAACTGTCGGAAGTTAACGAGAAGGACATTTATCGTTTTTTGCATAATTTGAAAGGTACGGCAGGAACAGTGGGGTTACAAGAAGTTGAACAGTTTGCCGATGCAACGTTGCCCTATTTCATGGAAAGTAGCCTTAAGGGCTGGTCTATTGAAGAGTGGGGCGATTATTTGTATCCGCTTATTCCACTGTTTAACCAAGATTCATCGGTTTCTCTAAGTTCAGTTAAGCCGTTAGACAAAAAAGGAAATGATGATGCGCTCCCACATAATGATATTTTGCTTATTGATGATGATGTAGAATTAGTGGCTTATTTAAAAGAATCATTGGAGAAGCAGAACTATTATGTAAGCATAGCCTTATCCGCTGAACGGGGTCTCAAGATTTTTTATGAAACCAAACCGGATCTAATTCTTCTGGATATTCTTTTGCCTGATATCAGCGGAATTGAGGTCTTGAATCAAATTATCGGCAAAGCCAAAAAAGAACGTATTCCAATCATCATTATAAGTGGGGAGTACTCCAAAGCGACTCAACTGCATGCGTATAGGCTGGGCGTGATGGATTTTTTATCGAAGCCTGTAGATATTGATTTATTTCTGGCTTTGATTAAAAACCGCTTTGAGTTAAAGCGGGAGTGGCAGGAATCCATCATTGTGGATGAATTGACGGGTGCGTTTAATCGAAAACACTTTAATCAAGTGATGAAGCAGCTGATTTGCGATTTTAAGCGCACGGAACGGGTGTTTTCTTTAGCACTGATTGATCTGGACTATTTCAAAAAGATTAATGATACATATGGTCATCTAATCGGTGATGAGGTATTACAGTCCTTATCTGAGCTTGTAAAGGGTTCGATTCGTATGGAAGATACCTTTTGCCGCTTCGGTGGAGAAGAGTTTGCTGTGTTCCTGCCAAATACGGATGCAAGTTCTGCATTGACAGTAATAAACCGTATTCAGGAGCAATTTGCTGCCACCGACTTTTTTGCGAAGAATGAAGTCTTTCATGTGACCTTCTCGAGTGGGATATCAGAGGTAACAGAAGCTGAGAATATTGCCGATAAAATTGTAGAAGAAGCAGACCAAGCTCTCTATGCCAGCAAAGATGCCGGAAGGAATCAGACTACACTCTACACGGACCATTTATCGTCGACTAAAAAGCATTCGGTTCTAAATGTAATTGTTGTGGATGATGATGCGTTGATTCGAAAAATAGTGACTCATCAGATTGATACTTGGGAGCCGGAGGATATTGCTGAGGTGAATATCAGCAGTTATGCGAATGGGCTGGATTTCTTGCAATCGGATTGGTATTCCATAGATGAGAAATATATTATTCTACTGGATGGTGTGATGCCGGATCTTGATGGCGTTGAAGTCCTGGAAAGAATTCGCAAGACGTATCCGGAAGTGAATATATTAGTGATTATGCTGACAGGGAGAAATAATCAGGCGGATATTGTACATGCCCTGCAGATGGGTGCCGATGATTATGTAGTAAAACCTGTCCATATGCCTGAGCTGTTGTCCCGAATGGAACGGTTGGCTCATAGATTTTTGTTCTAACACGAAGGGAATTGTGCGAATATGCAAAAAATAATGGTAGTGGATGATGAAGAAGTATTACGGATGTTAATCGAGGATACATTGGAAGATTTGGAGAATGTTGAGATTCACACAGCGGAGAATGGGTTGGAAGCTCTAACTAAGCTGTCTACGGATCCTTATGATTTGGTGATTCTGGATTATATGATGCCAGAAATGACAGGGATTGAAGTGCTTCAGCAGCTGGATGAGGAGAAAAAGAAAACTACAGCTATATTAATGTTAACGGCCAAAGCTCAAGATGTAGATCGAATTCGAGCAGTTGAAGCAGGTGCGCGTTACTTCATGCCGAAACCATTTAGTCCGATGGAACTCTTGCAGATTGTGGAGGGGATCCTGAGTGGTGAAGAAAAGTAATGCTAATCACAGCATCAAAAATAAATATTTCCGCATTATTGTATTAGTGTTTTCTTTAATCATTCTTATGGGAACTGTTTTTTTTATTTTCATAAACTATGAGCAAGATGAATTAAGTAGAGAACGTGAAAGTTTGCAGTATAAAGCAGACACGATCAGTGAGATGGCGAGCACGTTAAATGAGGTGTTTTTCCGAGCTAGGGGATTCACTTTGCTTAAGGACGAGAATGAATTAAAGCTCTTAAATGCAGCCCTAGTAAAATTTGATCAAATTCTGGATACGTATTCTAATCTTAATTTATCCGCCGAAGAAGCCTTGTTTAGAGATGGTTTAAAATCATTTTATGTCCAGTATAAAAATAAAACGCTACCGGAAGCGATTCGGCTTGTCGAGGCTGATGATTATGCTGCTTTGAGAGTACTATCCGGAGATGGTATTACTAAATCAGTGAATGATTTTCTAACGTATACGAAAGAGTACAGACAGCGATCCGATGCAGCATTAAATACCATGGCTATGGATTATATCAAACGAGCTAACGAATTCACCTTTATCGCCTTCTTTTTTAGCACGATTATTCTACTGTTCTTTACCTTTATGATCTGGCGGATTCTTAAGAATTTGATTAATCCTATTTTGAAGCTGGAAGGGGCCACTCATTCCTTGGCTGCCGGTGAGGAAATTCTTCTCGGCAAGCTTAAGCATCAAGATGAGATTGGTCGGCTTTATAATGCATTTCTAAATATGGCCAGAAGTATTCAGGACAAAGAAGAAGAATTGATGATGCAGAATGAAGAGCTGCACGCGCAGCAAGATGAACTTCAGGATCAGCAGTACAGACTGCAACGTTCGCTTAGTGAAATAGAGAGTATGATGAAGGCACTCGATCAATCCTCAGCGGTGGGGATCCTTACAGATAAAGGAGTATTTACCTACGCGAATGATAATTTAAGCAAATATACCGGCTATAAAAATTCTGAAATTATCGGTTTTACCTATAAGTTATTTGAACTCTATAATATATCTAGAGAACAAATGCAGAAGATCTTCAACAAATTATATACGGGCGGGGTATGGAGCAATGAACTCCAGATTCTGACTAAAGACGGATTGCCAATCTGGATGCATCTGACTGTCGTGCCGTATCTGAACAATGAGGGTGTGATTTATCAGTACATTTTTATCGCATATGATGTCACCTCTATGAAAAGTGTACAGCTGGAGCTAGCGGAAACGCTGAAGAATACAGAACAGACCAAAAAAATGCTTGAACTTAATAATCAGCTGAATCATGACATTACGTACACCTTAGATAAACATGAATTTGCAGATAAGTTTATTCAGTTCATGCATCACCTGTATTCATTTGATTCGAGTTTCTTCCTTCTTGTAAAAGATAAGATCGCGGCTGTTAAAGGGATTCCTCAGGAAAATGTAGAGCGTTATCTCGATAATGAGAACAATGAAATGTTATATCGTTTGAAGACGGAAAAAACCTATCTGATTAAGCGTCTAGCTACGCAATCGGAACAGGGGATTTCTGCGGATGAGGTCTACTGTTATGATTTTTATACCACTGTTGTAAATGCAGAAGATGAGATTCTAGCTGTATTTTGCGGGACCCGGATTGGACATTCTTTCAGTAAAGAAGAGATTAATGAGGTTCAAGGAATGATGAACCGCGTAGCTCTGGCGATTGAACGTTTGTTCATGTACGAAGAGATTGAACATGGGCGAAAGCTGAACCGCGATATCGTGAATAACGTAAACGAAGGCATTCAGTTCGTGAGTACAGAAGGCGTGATGCTTCAGATGAATAAGGCGCTGTGCAACATCGTTAACTATGACTGGATTGAAGGTACACTGACTCCTAGAAAAGAATGGATGGATTATTTCATCGAACGCTCGAATGAGAACCATGAACTTCGGTCGTTTTTTGAACAGGCAATCTCTGAGGATGCTCTGGAGTCCAGCAGTATGCAATACTCCATTGGAACGGAATCCAAGAAGCATATTGATGTTTATGCGATTCCTGTTTTCCGCCGGGAGCTTAGAATTGGTACATTGTTTGTATATAGAGATATCACTAGGGAGTACGAGCTGGATCTTATGAAATCTGATCTTGTCAGTACGGTAAGTCATGAGCTGAGAACGCCATTGTCGAGTGTATTAGGATTCACGGAACTGCTATTGTCCAAAACCATGAAGCCTGAGAAGCAGCTGAAGTATTTGGAGACGATTCATAAGGAAGCGAAGCGGTTGACTGAGCTTATTAATGATTTTCTGGATCTGCAGAGAATGGAGTCAGGGAAGCAGCAGTATATCACGGAGCATGTAAATCTTAGTGAAATTGTCCTTGGGGTTATCGATCAATATAAACTTAGTAGCACACATCATGTGCTATTGGTGGATGAGGCTCTGAATGCGGAGGTAGATGTGGACAAGGATAAGATCGTCCAAGTTCTAACAAATTTGTTAAGTAATGCGATCAAGTTCTCACCCTCTAACAATGAAGTGAAGGTACTGCTGCATAATGAGCCGGATCATATTATTGTGCGTATCCAGGATAATGGTCTGGGCATTCCAAAGGATCAAATCGGACAGCTATTCCAAAAATTCAGACGAGTGGACAACAGCGCCTCCAAAAGAATTGGTGGAACAGGTCTCGGTCTTGCCATCTGTAAAGAAATTATTGAGAAACAAAAGGGAACCATCGGTATTGATTCGGTAGAGGGTGAAGGGACAACCGTTTGGTTTAGCCTTCCAATCCTTAATGCAGAAGCAAGCCGGCAGCAAGATGAGCTGAATAAATGGAATGCTGATAAAGAGCTCAAACCGAATGTAATGATTGTTGAAGATGATTATAGTCTTTCGTTGCTTTTATCAGAAGAGCTTAAAGGGAAGGGGTTCCGTGTTACCCATCACTATCATCCACAGCAAGCTTTTGATCAAGCCTTGAAAACACCATTTGTTGCGATCGTGGTTGATTTGATGCTTGGTGAAGAACTGGACGGCTGGGATTTGATCCGAATGCTAAAAGAGGATTCGAGAACAGAGAATATTCCGATTGTTATCTCTTCTGCTCTGGATCAATCAGATAAGAACCAATTGAATGATGTGATACAGAAGTATTTGACGAAGCCTTATCCGCCAGGTGAGTTATCAAATACGCTTGAAGAGATTGTGAAGATAAAGACAGGGGTAGGCGAGGTATTATTTCCCGAAAGTAAGAAGGATTTATAGTTTTTATTTATCACAATATTTTATAAATAGTATCATTTTTTATAATGAAACCGATCAAAACAGGGAAAATCATACTGTTTTGATCGGTTTTTACGTACTTTATTGATACTTTTTCAATAATTAACAATTTTTAGGTGAAAATGACTTCATTGATCGTTTACAAATATTGTGATAGCCTGATTTTATGAGGTTCTAAAAAAGGCTCAGATAAATTCAATTGAGGCACGGATCATAACCAGATTTCATGTTTAGGAGAGGTGGATATTGTTGCAACTACAGGTAACGAACAGTCCTTTTAACGAGAATCAAGTCGAGCTTCTCAATCGTCTTCTACCAACCTTAACGGAGACGCAGCAAATATGGCTCAGTGGATATTTGTCCGCGATTGGACGTACTACGGCGGCAGCGCCAGCAGGTGCTGAACTTCAAGTGCCATCGAATAAGATTGGAAATACAGAGGTTGGCGCTGCTGTAACGAGCCAACCAGCAGCCTCACGGGAAGTGACCATATTATTTGGTTCGCAAACGGGGAATTGCCAGCGACTTGCGGGGAGCTTGTCCCGCAAGCTGGAAGAGCAAGGATTTCAGGTCACACTCTCCGCGATGAACAATTTCAAACCTACAGCGCTTAAAAAGGTTGAGAATCTACTTCTATTGGTGAGTACTCATGGAGAAGGTGAACCACCTGATAATGCAAGGATTTTTCATGAATTTCTTTACAGTAAAAGAGCTCCTCAATTAGAGAACCTACGGTTTTCAGTTCTGGCTCTGGGAGACACCTCTTATGAATTTTTCTGTCAGACGGGTAAAGAGTTCGATCAGAGGTTAGAGGAGCTTGGTGGTAAGCGCCTAAGTCCACGTGTAGATTGTGATCTCGATTATGACGATTCCGTTGCCGAATGGTTTGAAGGTGTAATTGGTGCATTAAATGCAAATTTAAATGCTCCAGCCATTGCTGCAAAAGCGGTTCAAGCCGCGGAGGACGCAGAGTCACAAGAACCTCTATATACTCGTAATAATCCTTTTAAGGCAGAGGTACTGGAGAATCTGAATTTGAACGGACGCGGTTCGGACCGGGAGACTCGCCATTTGGAACTATCGCTTGAAGGCTCTAATATACAGTTTGAACCTGGGGATGCACTGGGAGTATACCCAGAGAATCATCCTGAACTGGTGGACGCTATTATTCATACTATGGGCTGGAATCCTAATGATAAGGTTCCGTTTAATAAGAAAGGTGATGAAGGAGCCTTACGTGAGGCACTTCTGCATCATTATGAAATCACTGTATTGACCAAACCTTTGCTGGAGCAAGCGGCAAAGCTGTCTGCTTCAAACAAGCTGAGTGAGTTATTAGCTCCAGACCGTGCTCCGGAGCTTAAAGCGTATATTCAAGGACGCGATCTACTCGATTTGATCCAGGACTTCTCACCGTGGGAAGGTCCAGCCAGCAGTTTTGTGACGATTTTGCGGAAGCTTCCTGCACGGCTATATTCTATCGCCAGCAGTTATAAAGCTAACCCGGATGAGGTTCATCTAACCGTCAGAGCTGTACGTTATGAGGCTCACGGTAGGGAACGTTACGGTGTCTGCTCAGTGCATTGCGCAGAAAGAGTAGAGCCGGGAGATACATTGCCTATTTACATTCAGCATAATCCTAACTTTAAGCTGCCGACTAATCCGGATGCGCCGATCATCATGATCGGACCAGGCACAGGTGTTGCACCATTCCGCTCTTTCCTAGAGGAACGTGGAGAGCTGGGAGCGGAAGGGAAATCTTGGCTGTTCTATGGGGATCGGCATTTTGTAACAGATTTCCTGTATCAGACTGATTGGCAGAGAATGCTAAAGGATGGCGTTCTAAGTAAGCTGGATGTCGCCTTCTCACGTGATACCGAAGAGAAAGTATATGTACAACATCGCATTTTACAAAAGAGTCGTGAGGTTTATGAATGGCTGCAAGAAGGTGCTCATATCTACGTTTGTGGTGACGAGAAGTACATGGCGCATGATGTTCATTCTGCACTGCTTACGGTGATTCAGAGTGAGGGCGGACTGAGCCCTGAAGCGGCAGCGGCTTATCTGGAAGATATGCAACAGACGCAGCGTTACCAGCGTGATGTCTATTAATGGATAGATGGAGTTATCGAATGACTTCGGGGGGAGATAACAACAATGGCAAACAATGAGAAGGTTAAGCCGATCGGCGGGCCTCCAAGTGATGTTGAGCATATTAAATCGGAGAGTAACTATCTGCGGGGTGCATTAGTTGAGACACTAAGCAATCCGATTACGGGTGGTCTGCCTGAAGATGATAATCGGCTGCTTAAATTTCACGGAAGCTATATGCAGGATGACAGAGATTTGCGCAATGAACGGGAACGTCAGAAGCTGGAGCCAGCATTCCAGTTTATGCTCCGCGTAGTTGCCCCAGGTGGTGTAGCTACACCAGAACAATGGCTGGTGATGGATGATCTGGCACAGAAGTATGGTAACGGAACCTTACGTCTGACTACAAGACAGGCATTTCAAATGCATGGCGTTCTCAAATGGAACTTAAAAAAAACCATTCGAAGCATCAATGATACGCTAATGACAACCCTTGCAGCTTGTGGGGATGTCAACCGTAACGTAATGAGCAATCCGAATCCTTATCAATCTGAGGTGCATGCAGAAGTCTATGAATGGGCGCGCAAAGTTAGTGATCATCTATCCCCACGTACTCCCGCTTACCATGAAATTTGGCTAGACGGTGAAAAGGTAGTGGATAGTTTAGGAGATCGGGCAGAAGTTGAACCGATCTATGGTCCGGTATATTTACCGCGTAAATTCAAGATTGGTCTTGCGGTGCCTCCTTCAAATGACGTAGATGTGTTCTCGCAGGATCTAGGCTTCATCGCTATTCTTGAGAATGATAAGCTGGTAGGGTTCAACGTTTCTGTAGGCGGTGGTATGGGAATGACGCATGGCGATACCAGCACGTATCCTCAGCTTGGCCGTATCATTGGTTTTTGCCGTCCTGATCAATTAATCGATGTAGCGGAGAAGACAGTAACGATTCAGCGGGACTATGGAAATCGTTCTGTCCGCAAAAATGCACGGTTCAAGTATACGATTGACCGCCACGGTCTGGAATGGTTTGTCGATGAGCTGCATGAAAGACTCGGATGGCAGCTTGAGGCGGCACGTGAGTACCATTTCGACCATAATGGAGACCGCTATGGCTGGGTGAAGGGTACGAATGGAAAATGGAATTTGACGCTTTATATCCAAAGCGGACGGATTCATGACCAAGAAGGGTACACGTTGATGACTGGACTGCGGGAAATTGCCAAGATTCATACCGGGGATTTCCGGCTTACGCCGAATCAGAATTTAACGATTGCTAACGTAACCACTGCCAAAAAGCGAAAAGTGGCTGAGCTGGCTAAACAGCATGGACTTACGGACGGAGCCCATCTGTCTGCGCTACGACGCAGTTCGATGTCTTGTGTGGCGCTACCAACCTGCGGACTTGCAATGGCTGAAGCAGAACGTTATTTGCCTTCGTTGATTGATAAGCTAGAGCTTGTCCTTGATGAAGCTGGTCTACGCGATGAGGAAATCGTGATCCGGATGACAGGCTGTCCTAATGGATGTGCAAGACCGGCACTAGGTGAAATCTCATTTATTGGTAAAGGTCCAGGCAGATATAATATGTACTTGGGAGCAGGGTTTACAGGAGATCGCTTGAACAAAATGTATAAAGAAAACATAGATGAAAAAGAAATTCTAGAGACGCTGGAGCCAATTCTTCATCGTTATTCGAAAGAACGTCTGCATAGCGAGCATTTTGGAGATTTCGTGATCCGTGCGGGTTATGTCAAAGCGGTTTCGTCAGGTCTTAATTTTCATGACTAATCTAATTTAGACTGAAATGGGTGTCCCAGAGCCTGCATTATGGCTACTGGGACACCTCTTTGTTGGTTGGCCTTACCCTAACCACATTTTTAATAAGAATAAGGGGAGTTTTTTAGTTTCAGACAGGAATAAATATTTTTTTTACATAATGATTTGGATTTCTCGTGTTTTTCTTTCATAATATAAAGGGGAAACTAAATACAAAAGAAGAGCCATTGCCCGAGAGTGATGTGTTCTGTACAGAAGAGGCGATATTATGATTATCATGAAAACGATGGAAGAGATCGAAAAAATGCGTGCGGCGGGAAAAATTCTCGCCGAATGTCATCGTCAAATTGCGCAAATTCTACAGCCGGGAATTACTACCTGGGAGATTGATGAATTTGCAGAAAAATTTATACTGTCTCAAGGAGCAACTCCTGAGCAAAAGGGATATAACGGATATCCGTACGCAACCTGTGCCTCTGTAAATGATGTAATCTGCCACGGATTTCCGAAGAAGGAACCACTTAAAGATGGAGATATAGTAACCATAGACATGGTAGTTAACTTAGATGGCTGGTTGGCAGATTCCGCTTGGTCATATGGGATTGGCAACATTAGTGAGCAGGCGACTAAATTGCTAGACACCACAAAGGAATCTTTATTCCGTGGTATCGAGCAGGCAGTTGCAGGCAACCGTATCGGGGATGTCGCTCATGCTATTCAAGTTTACGCAGAGTCTAATGGTTTTTCTGTTGTGCGTGATTTTATTGGCCATGGGATTGGTTCAGAAATGCATGAAGCACCAGAAGTACCTCACTATGGTCCGGCTGGCAGAGGACCTCGTCTTAAAGAGGGGATGGTATTTACGATTGAACCGATGCTGAATACAGGCAGCTACAGAACAAAAATTGATGCGGATGGTTGGACTGCACGTACCATTGACGGCGGTCTGTCAGCACAGTATGAACATACATTAGCTATCACCCCTCAAGGAACCATTATTCTGACTGAACTATAATTTAGGGTGGAAAATAGACCTGATTAGCTTCATCTTCTCATGATGTTGCTGATCAGGTCTTTTTGTTGTTCAATTAATCAGTTAATCAGTAATGTTGCGAGTATAATATTCAATGATATCTTTTCGACGAATAATTCCGACAAACACGCCTTCTTTATCAATCACAGGGACGAAATTCTGATCTGCAGCGAGCGTCAGCATATCCTCCATTTCGGCATTTATGAGAACGCTCTCGTTATGAACATGCTTCTGGATATCGCTTACTGGAACTTCTCCTATATTGTCAAAAGTTAGACCTGCTGTGTTTTTCAGCTTCCACAATAGATCACCTTCCGAAAGTGTTCCTACATATTTTCCTTCATTATCAATAATAGGGATAGCCGTATAATGGTGCTGCTCTAATTGTTCTAAGGCTTCCAGCATGGATAGTGAGTTAGTGATATAGGCAACTTGATCTTTAGGCAACAAAAAAGAGGATATTTCCATCGGCATGACTCCTTTGTATTGAGATTTTTTTAGTTAGGCTACTTTTATTTAAACATACTTTTTGAAGGGATAGGTGTTTTAAATTTTATTATTTAATTATAGGTGAAAAGACCTATTTAATGATAGTCGTATTTTGTCGATTAAAGATAAGGTATATTATCCTAGAGTGGAGTTGTTCAGATGGCGTTATATCGTAGGCTTTCTTTAACGGTTAAATTTGTTCTGGTAGTAAGTTTAGTTATCATTGTTATCTTTTTCTTTAGTCTAATCGCGAATCTGCTTAATCTGCGAAGTGTGAGCATATCGAACGGTGAACTAGAGGCGGAAGTTGCTGGACGAAGTTATGCGGAAACTATTCAGAATAGTATGGTAGACATAGAGTCGGCAGCAAAGGTATTCACAGAAGTACTGGTTGAATCAAGAGAACATCAAACTTTGAGTCGTGAAGAAGTTATTTCTACAATGAAATCGATGCTTGAGAATAGACCCGAGCTTTTTGCAATTAGTACAGTGTGGGAACCCAATGCCTTCGATCAAAACGATCAGGCTAATATCAATAAGACGCCATATGATGATGGTACGGGGCGTTTTATTCCTTATGTTCTTAGGAATCAAGGTTCAATAACGGTTGAACCCTTAAAGAATTACGATGTAGAAGGTGCGGGTGATTATTACCTTATACCTAAAAAAGAGAAAAAACCGATCTACATTGAACCCTATTCCTATGAGACGACTGGTGGGGCTATAGAGATGATTTCGGTTATGCTGCCCATTTTGGACAAATCGGGCACTTTTCTTGGGACGGTAGGATTTGATGTTTCGTTATCAAAGCTCCAGGAGGACGCTGATAAATATAAACCTATGGGTGGATACGTTTCTCTAATCACGGGTAATGGTAAATATGCAGCTAATCCTAATGATCCAGAAAGTGTACTTAAAGATTTCGGTGATACGGAAGAGAAAGCTGCACTGTGGAGACAAGTGAAGAATGGGAAGACGGTTCAGGGGTACACCAAAAATTCCAAAGGAGCAAATGTACTTCGTATTTTTGTTCCGATTCCACTGCCAAAAAGCGATCAGGTATGGTATGCGCAGACTGCGATTCCTAAAACTACAATCATGGCTGACTACGAACAAACGAAAACAGAATCATTTATCATCATGCTTGTTGGGATGCTGGTACTAGGAATAGTTATAGTCTTTCAATTATGGTTAATGGTGATCAAACCGCTTCGAGTATTATCTGAGAAATTGCAGCTTATGGCTCAAGGGGATTTAACACAAACATTGCAGGTTCGAAATGATGATGAATTCGGTAAGATGTCTTCACATTTTAACCAGATGACACATAAGCTTCGAGAAATGTTTGGACTTGTGGCAGATTTATCGATGTCAGTGGGTGCTACTTCTGAAGAGTTGACAGCGAACGCGGAACAGACAGGGAAAGCTGCTGAACAGATTGCTGTGGCTATTGGACGAGTCGCCGAGGGAGCGCAACTGCAGAATGGTTATGCAGGAGAATCTTCTCTGGCCATGAGCGATCTTAGCATTGGAGTGCAACGTATCGCTGACTCTTCATCAGCGGTGTCTGCATCTGCAGATGAAGTAACCGATCAAACGAAGAGAGGCAGTGCACAGCTTCAAATGGCGGTGAACCAGATGACAGAGCTTAAGCAATCCGTGGACGAGACCAGTCTGGCGATTGAACGACTAGGTGAAAGATCTGTACAGATTAGTGGGATTATTGGTCTGATCTCTAATATTAGTAAACAGACTAATCTATTGGCATTAAACGCAGCAATTGAAGCATCCAGAGTGGGTGAACAAGGTCGTGGATTTGCTGTAGTAGCTTCGGAAATACGGATGTTGGCGGATCAAACGAAACAAGCTGCCGAACAAGTTACTGAATTAGTCGAACATGTGGTCCAAGATACTAATCAAGCCTCACAGGCTATGGCTGTTGGTAATGAGCAAGTACGTATCGGTGTGCAGGGTGTATCTGACAGTGATCTTTTGTTTACATCGATTCTTGCTGAAATGACACAGGTTACAGATCAGATTCAGGAAGTATCTGCAGCTGCACAGCAGATGACTGCTGGTACAGAGCAAATTTCAGCTAGTGTAAAAGTATTATCCGAACTTGCATCAGAAGCGTCCGCAGATTCACAAAGTGTTGCAGCAGCCTCAGAGGAGCAGCTTGCTTCTATGGAAGAAATCTCAGCTTCGACGGAATCCCTCAGCTCAATGGTGCAAGATTTGCTGGACAAATTGTCTTATTTTAAAATTTAAACTGATGTGATATCGTGATTACAGGTGGGAAACCCTGTCCTTTTCTAAAGGATTAGGGTTTTTTCCATTTATTGCATAATCTAAAAGGTATCTACATGCCATCGGATGTGCTATAATCAATATATCGAAAGTAGTTACCTGCTAATTCACATAGCGTAGAGGGTTATTCTTAAGGTGACAATAACCTTGTACCATATGTGAATTTTTATTTTTTTAGAGATTTTGTAAGAGATTTTTTTGGGATAAGAATAACATGTAAATTAAAAAAAGGTGGTAATTATATTATGCAAACAGGAACAGTGAAATGGTTTAACGCAGATAAAGGCTTTGGTTTTATCGAGGTTGAAGGCGGAGAAGACGTATTCGTACATTTCAGCGCAATCACTGGTGACGGATTCAAATCTTTGGATGAAGGACAACGTGTAGAATTTAACGTAGTTCAAGGCAATCGTGGTCAACAAGCTGAGAATGTTGTGAAACTCTAAAGTTGTGAAAAAAATCCCCAAACTTAGTTTGGGGATTTTTTTAAATATAAGAAATTATAAGTTTCACACATTACTTTATGTCTTATATTTCTCGCTTAGTAGAAAGGTGGCGGATGTAAGTGCAGGTGTTTGAAGACTGGAATTTAAAAGTGAAGAAAACCTTTAACGCTACAAGCAATAAAGAAGTATTGACTGTGTCTGAGGCTGGTAGCTTGCTTGGTCTAACTAAAGATCAAATGAAAAGCTATGTAGACCAGCATAAGTTAACTAAAGTTCCGATCATGAGAAGTGTTGTCAGGTATCTTATACTGAAAAGTGAAATCGATACGATTCTGAACAAAATCTAATGTAAGCTCAATAAACTTTGCAGACCCATCCTTGATAGGATGTGGTCTTTTTTTTTGCCTCAAAAATTTCTTATAAATAGAAACTTATCGATCCGATGATCGTCTATAATAATGGGATATTTAGGTAATGGGGGGAGGCATAAGTATAACGTGATGTTCATTAATGGTGAGAAGTCGCATAAACAGAAAGGGTAATTCATTCAAATGAAAAATAAACAGAGCACTCATCCACCTGCTTCATTTGCTTTAAGTAGAATCGAGAAAAAGAAAGTGAAAAAGAATAAAATCAGCAAGAAAATGAAGATTTGGTATTTTTCGATCGCTACCTTACTTCTTGTTGGGCTGGGATCCTTTATTTTCCGTAAAGAACTAATGATTTTTGGGTTTAATAATGTTGTAGCACCCACTATTGAACACACCCTTGAAGAGTCCTATGTGCCGTTGGAAGACACTGAAGAATCTGGATTACAAGCAACGACGGAAAATAAAGACCGTCCTTTCTCTATCCTTCTACTAGGCACCGATCAGCGTGGCAAAGAAAACGGACTATCTGATTCTATTATTTATACAGTTATTCGACCTGTAGACCATAAAGCACTGCTCGTCTCCATTCCCCGTGATTCATATACTGAAATTATTGGAGCAGAAAATATCAAAGGAGCACGAAAAGAAACCAAGATTAATGCAGCGCATTCCTACGGTGGTCCTCAGATGAGTGTGGATACCGTTAAGAATCTACTGAACGCACCTATTGATTACTATGCTACTATTAATTTTAATGGGCTTGTGGGTGTTACAGATGCTCTTGGAGGAGTGGTGCTTCCAATCACCAAGGTGATAGAGAATAAGAGCCCCGATCATGAGAAACTAAGAATTGAGCCGAACAAACCGATCTATTCCGGTAAGGAAGCTTTAATGTATGTAAGATATCGGGAAGATTCTGATTTTAAGCGAACAGAGAGACAACGGATTTTCCTAAAAGCAGCGCTTGATCGGATGAAAAGAATAGATAATATTCTTAATATACAGAACATTATTGAAATTGCTGGCAGTAACTTTAAAACCAATATGAAGTCAGATTTTATTTTGGATTTGGCTAAGAAGGTAATTCTTGAAGGTGGAACCCCTGAAATAACGAGTCATATGCTCCAAGGGGAAGGAAAACATACGGATCAATGGTATTATATACTCGATGAAAATGATGTAAAGCGTACCCATGATATGATTGAGATTTGGCTGAATCCAGAATCTACTGAGGCTGATCTAATAACTGCTTCTAAGGATGATGCTGCATAATATTTTTGCTATTCTATTTTATATTCACACGGAGGTTAGCTTCTATGGCAGTAAAATCAAAGGAGCAAATGATACTCGAATTTAAGTCTCTTATTCCATTCGTGAAATCATTAGAAGAGGTGCCAGATAAACATTGGGATAAGCCCATAGCTACTGGTAAATGGACCGTGAAGGATATTCTCTGTCACCTCATGCTCTGGGATAAATATTTCTATGAAGGTGCTATTAAGAAGATTATTTTGAAAGAACCACTAACAACGAAACATTTGGATTTTAACGAATTTAATGCTAACGCGATTGAGTATGCCAAATTGTTATCCAAGCAAACCTTGATTGAACAATTTGTGCTCTACAGATCTAGAATTTTAGATGCAGTCTCTGGATTATCGGATGAAGAATGCGATTTGGAATATAAGGATGGAGACCGCAAGAAGTTTAGTGTTCGCAAGTATATGAGAAGTTTTATTCCACATGATAAGCATCATAAAAAACAGATTGAACAATTTCTAAAATACATACAGCAAGGTTGAAAGCATGCCTTTTATGGTTTAAGCTTTAGCGCGATTCTGAACCAATTTCATGGATTGGCGAATGAGTATTGGGCCGAACATGCTGCCGGCTGAGGCGGCTATAAAGGAATGTAAGGGAAACCTAATGGCAAAGTAAATGACCGTTCCAGCTACAAAGTCAATAAGAATGAATTTCTTGATCTCGGATAGTGGGATTGTGACGAATACAAATGATTCTTTATTTTTCAAGTGGTTGACCTCCTATTTGATAACGCAGCATATAAATCCACTGTTCATTCTATTTTGAGAACAAGATGTCCCATTCGAAATATTTAGACTAACGGCATAGAAGAGTAAAGGGTGAAGACTCGAATGGATAATCAGGATCATCAAAAAGAGCGGAAACCGCTATTATATATACAGACAGCAAATCATGTTATGGAAGAAATAAGGAAGAGAAAGCTTCAGTCACATGATCTTGTCCCATCTGAAGGGGAGATTGCCAAGTTGTACGGTGTCAGTCGCATGACGGCGAAGCTTGCTCTGCAGATCTTGGAGAAAAAAGGGATCGTTTATCGCCATGCCCGTCGTGGGACATTCATATCTGCTGATTACCAGCATACACATTCCGGTGAACAGATGCTGGAGAAGGTGATCGAGGAGAAGAAACCGATACGAAGGATTGCATTGGTGATTCCTAATATGGATGATTATATCGGTAGAATAATTACTTCCGTCGAAAAAGAAGCGCGTGAAGCGAATTGTCATTTACTCATTCGAATGACTTGGGACAAAGAAGACGAAAGCATATGCTTGCAAGAGCTGTACGATGATCAAGTGGAGGGTATTATTTTATATCCGCGTGGGAGTACGCAGTGCAGTGAGAAAGTATTGGAGCTTAGTCTATTAAACTACCCTCTAGTTATCATTGATCGTATCTTTCGAGAGGTGCAGATTGACTGTGTCTACCATGATCATTACCAAGGGGCTTATAAAACCACCCAGTATTTGATTGAGAAAGGCCATCAGGAAATCGGATATCTTTCAATGGCATTTGATGGTGTGACGAGCAGGGAAGACCGGTATAGAGGTTATCTTCAAGCTATGTTGGATCATGATCTGCCGGTAAACAGTCGAAATATTTACTTGAGCTGCTCAGAAGATTATATGCATCAGTTGAATGCTCCGAATGTGCAGTTGGCGTCGTTTTTAGGTAATAATTCCGCTTTAACGGCAGTCGTATGTGCAGACGACTATATCGCTGCATCATGCTTGTATACGGCAATCTCCATGCAAATATTGGTTCCGGATCATTTGTCTATCATAGGGTTTACCGACATTCAATTGGCAAGCTTGCTGCCGGTTCCATTAACTACAGCAAGACAAGCTACAGAGAAACTCGGACAAGCAGCTGTCCAGCGAGTTGTTAAACGGATGGATAATTCACGTGAAAGGGCGCTAACGATTAAGATTGATACCACCATCGTCGAGCGAAGCTCCGTTAGACCCAACGTTATTAAATAATTCGCTTGTAAATTACCTTTTGAGGCTCTTTCCCCACATTTTTGTGGAGGGAAGAGTTTTTTTATATCAGTGATATAAAATTTCGACATTGTATTTTTCATATTATTTAATGTTATTATTTCGGAATATTTGGTTGTATAGATCAGTGACATATAATAATCTGAAAATAGATCGTTGGAAATTCCAGTTTTCTATAAGCCATAATCTAACGGAAGCAGGTCGGGAAAATGAATAACAATAAGAAGGTCCATGTTGTATTTAAAACGCATTTGGATATTGGGTTCACGAATTTGGCTGCGCATGTATTAAGACAATACATGGAAGAGTATATTCCGAAAGCGATCGCTTTGGCCGATACATTAGAGGCTGAAGGAGGCCGCGCGCAATTTGTATGGACGACTGGATCTTGGCTAATTCGTTATTATTTGGATCGCGCACCTGCTTCGGAAAGAGAAGCGATGGAGAAGGCAATTCGTAAAGGACATATAGTGTGGCATGGGTTACCGTTCACTACACATACAGAGCTTATGGATAAGGAGCTTTTCCAATACGGGCTAACGATCAGCCAAGAGCTTGATCAACAATTTGGAAAACAAACGATAGCCGCCAAAATGACGGATGTGCCAGGTCATACCCTGTCCATGGTTCCGTATATGCAGAAAGCAGGCATTCAGTATATGCATCTCGGAGTTAACCCAGCATCTATGCGTCCTGATGTACCAAAGCTGTTTCGCTGGCAGGCAGAGGATGGCAGCGAATTAATTGTGAACTATGCCGGAAGCTACGGAGAGCCGGTTGAGATTGAAGGGATCGACGATATATTGCTATTTGCGCATACGGGTGACAATTGTGGGCCGCCAAGTGCTGAGGAAATCGAAGAGCAGTTTCGTGAAATCCAAGAACGATACCCTGACGCTGAGATTATAGCGTCTTCACTAGATGCATTTGCAAGAAGTCTTATGCAGGTTCGCGAGCAGCTTCCTGTGGTTAGTGAAGAAATCGGTGATACTTGGATTCATGGTGCAGGGACAGATCCATTAAAACTTGCCAAGCTTCGCGAGCTTCAACGTTTGAGAAGCAAATGGCTGTCCGAAGGAAGCTTAGACGAGCATAGTACTGCCTATAAAGGGATGAGTGATGCTATGTTGATGGTAGCAGAGCATACATGGGGTTTAGACGTAAAGAAATGGCTTCCTGACTTTCGAAACTATGCGAAAATAGATTTCAATAATGCTAGAATCAAGGACGAGATTGATGTAGATGATATTCCTGCGAAATTCAATTATATTGGTGCATTCGCTATGGATGAATTCGATAAACATTCTAGTGGTTTATTTGCCTCAGAACAGAGTGTCCGAAAGTATTCGATGATCGAACGTTCTTGGGCGGAGCAACGGGGCTATCTGGATCATGCAGTCGCATGCCTGGATAAAGATAAACAAGCGGAGGCAAAGGAAGCGTTCGGTAGGCTAGAGCCTACGAGGAAAGATTGTTCCGCTGATGCTGAGGAGGTTAGTGTCCAAGAGGTGTACGCGGTTGAAGGTTATAAACTGACCTTTGGTGTGAATGGCTCACTTGTTCATTTATCGGACGCTAATGAGAAAGTATGGGTAGACGAAAGCCATCCCTTCGGCGTTTACGCCTATGAGACGTTTGGAACGGAGGACTATGCCAGATACTTCCGTACCTATATGCAAAATTTAGGCTTCACCCATCCATGGTCTGATGCCGACTTTAATAAGCCTGGCTTTGAATTCGTTCGACCATTACCTAGCCATCAGCTATATGAGCCCATCGTGACTGATATGAAGCGAGTAAACGGCAAACGGTTCTTGCTACGTTTACGCATGCCGGTACAAGCCTATGAATTATATGGTGCGCCGAAGGAACTTGAATTAGTGTATGATTTTGAGCATGAAGGTACGGTTGACGTATCACTGCAATGGTTCGGAAAAGAAGCGAACCGCCTTCCAGAAGCAAGCTGGTTCGGTTGTGCATTGAATGTCGATAATCCAAATCTTTGGATGATGGATAAGATGGGCTTGCCAGTCTCACCTTTGCGTGTAGTGAAGGACGGGAATCGTAATCTTCATGCCATTGGACGTGGCGTTAGTTATCAGGGTGCAGATGGGAGCGCCTTTATCGAAACCAAGGATGCTGCTTTGGCTGCACCGGGTCAAAAAAGACTGCTACAATTTGATAATTCTTTTGTTTCTCTAGATAAAGGATGGCATTTTAATTTGCACAACAATATCTGGGGTACCAATTTCCCTATGTGGTACGGTGAAGATGCAGTATTTCGTTTTCGTCTAAATTTACAATCGAACCGTAAGTAAAATAATAGATGTACTTGTGACTGAAATGCACCCCTTAGAATAAACATTGGAAAACCCTCTGGGTCCGATGTCTTTCTATGAGGTGCATTTTTGCTCAGTTTCTGCAACTGATAAGATCTCAATGTTAAAAAGACAAATTTCCACTTGGAAAATTTGGTTTTCATAGATGATATCCCATATTCCGCCGATTTCTTCTACCGCATTCTTTACGCTTTTTAGACCGATACCATGAAAATGCTTGTCTCGTTTTGTTGTGGCTAATTCCCCGAAATGATTCATACGTATTGAATGCTGATATGGATTCTGTATTCTGATAAATAAAGTACCCTTATGATAATGAAGCTGGAATTTAATATAGGGCTGAGTCACACCTGGATGCTTGCATGCTTCTATGGCATTATCAAGGGTGTTCCCTAGAATAATGCTAAATGCATAAGCATCAAGGTCAAGCTGAGGTGGAATCTTAATATCCGTTTGAAAGGAGATACCCAGCTTTTTGGCAAATTGCGACTTGTAATTAATGATAGAGTCGATTAGGATGGAGCCGGTATTACTTTCACCTGAAGAGAGTTCTATTACTCCAAGAAGCTTATCCACATCATTCAGTCCAGCTTCTTTTTCCCCAGCTTGTAATTGAGACCTCAGGCCGAGCAAGATATTCCTGAAATCATGTTGAAACGTAAAGACTTCTTGCTGCCTTTCTTTCGTGAGCAGATACTGGTTCATATAGTAGGTGTTCTGCTGTTCCAACAAGTAGTTTTTATTCTGTGCCGATTGTATGGTTAATACACGATCACACAAAAGAATGATCAGGAAGTTGATCAACAGCAATCCTCCGGACAAAGTCGGATACAACGCCGGATATTCCCGCAATGACAGCTCGCCCGATAATTTTGCAATACTGAGAATGCTGATAAACGGAAAGCAGAACAGCCCGATCCAATACCAACTGCTTAGACTACCCTCGCCAAAAGCTTTGGTAAAACGAAGCGTGATCTGTACCAGTATAAACATCAGAATCTTCGACAAAAACAAGGTAAAGATGTATCCGCTTGTCGTATACACAGGTGCAGTAGCTGCATCTGAAAGAATAATCAGTGCGACTATAAATAAAGCAGCACCAATTCGCCATTGTATTTTTCCTTTATACAAAAAGGACAAGAGAACGATCGCCACTATATTAAGCCCTAGCATCCATAAGCCGGGGAGTGGGCTGTAATGAAGGAGGAGTACGAAAATATAATAAGCAGTGTATACGGAATAAAGGATTACTTTGGATTCCCAAAGCCGTGGGAAACAATGATCATAGAAATAATGAATGATAAATGGGAGAGCTGCCAGTGTGAGGGCATAGAACAGTTCATCCAGTAGAATATTATTCAAGCAGACTCCCCCTGAATTGCAAATAACTCTTTTTCACTACGGTGCTTTGCTTATCGCTAATCGGAAGTTCTTCCCCACTCGTTAATACAATTTTTTTGCCCTGAATTTGTTTTATGTAATCGAAATTCACAAGATACGATTGATGAATCCGCACAAACTGCTTCGAAGGTAGCTTTCCTTCTTCTATAGATAAAGTACTGTAATATTCCGTTTGATCTTCCGTTGTTTGCAAAATGATTTTTCGGCGATCACTTGCCAAGTACATAATATTACGGATTGGAATAAGTAGTTTAGTTCCACTTTGGTGTACAGGCAGTAATTTTGGTTGATTTTGCTGACGCTTGACCTTTATTTGCTGAATCATAGAGATTAGTTTTTTTTCAAAAGACTCGTTATGTATAGGCTTCTTTATAAAACCAGAAGGTTGAACGTCAAATAGTTGAACATGATACTCTTCGTGGCTCGATACGTAAATCAACCGAACCCTATCATTATCACAATCTCTCCGTAATATATGACCCGCTGTTATTCCGCTTATTCCCTTCATTTCTATATCCATAAAAATAAGATCAAATGGACAACCATGTTGAATGGCTTTCGTGAAGCTTTCACCAGAATAGAATATGGATACCTCTATCTTTACGGTCTGCTGAATGGGATGGTTGAGGATCAATCTCTCAATATATTCTGTTGTCTTGAAATCATCATCACAAATAGCAATATGTATCATGTGAAATTCCCCTCCTGTGTTATAAATAATAATACATTATATGGGATTATAATCAACCTTTATCCTTTTAGGGATCACTTGGAAGCGGCGAAAGTTACATTTATTCCCGTGTTTTTTACCATGGCGATTAGTAAGTCTAGTAAACATGCTAATTTAATATCAATTAGTAGTAGCAGAGGCAATGGAGGAGTTGAAAAATGAATACAACAATCTTTGAAGCTGAGGGATTAACTAAACAGTACGGCAGTGCAAATGCGCTTCAAAATATAAATATGCAGATTAAACAGGGTGATATCTATGGTTTTGTAGGTGAGAATGGAGCAGGTAAAACCACACTCATGAAAATAATTAGTGGCTTAGTTTACCCTACAAAAGGGACTATCCAATTGATGGGTAAAAGTAGTGAGAAGGACATCGCACGAGTCAGAAAAAAAATGGGGGTTTTAATAGAGCTACCTGCCCTCTACCCCCATATGAATGCTGAAGAGAATTTAAGCTTTTATTGCAAGATTCATGGTATTTCGGATTTCAATAGAATTAAAGATGTGCTGAATTTAGTGGGACTAACGGATGTTGAAAACAAAAATACAACGGAATATTCTCTGGGCATGCGTCAACGCTTAGGGCTGGCAATTTCTCTTCTCAATGAACCGGAATTTTTAGTGTTGGATGAACCGATTAATGGACTTGATCCTACAGGAATTGTAGAGATGAGAAAATTATTGGCTAAGCTGGCACATGAAAAAGGGGTTACCATCTTGATCTCCAGCCATATTTTGAGTGAGCTCCAATTGTTAGCTACCAAATTCGGGTTTATTCATAAAGGGCAGTTCATTAAGGAAGTCTCTGTGGAAGAACTCTTGCAATCAGCCGAAGCGCAAATTTGTATTAAGACCGTTGAAATAGCTGCAGCAATAAACGTGCTTAAGAACGATCTTAATATTCATTCGATCACATTGTCAGAAGCCGGAGAAATATTGGTTCCCAAGGATTTGACAGATCTTGAACAGTTAATGTCAACGTTAATTAGAAATGGAATTCCACTTGAAGGAATTAACCTGTCCACAGCAAATCTTGAGCATTATTATATGGATCTGATAGGAGAATGAGCAATGAGGGATTTTCTGAAAGCTGAGTCTTACTTTATAAGAAGGGATATCATGTTTAAGGGAATTTCTCTTCTGTTCCTTATAGCAAGTCTGGTATTAGCAATCTGGATTGGCGGTAAAGCTGGTTTTGAAATCGGTAATCTCGCGGAACCCTTAACGATTGTGACACCTTTATCTTTATTTTTTTATTTTATTATTCCAGTTTACGTATGTTTTTTTGCAACCGAAGGATTTGAATATGGATCTATCAAAGTTATCCTGGCTTCCGGACAAAGTAGGTTTATCTATATCACGGGGAAATACCTTTCTGTTTTTAAAATTATTATATGGTGGATTTTACAATTTACAGTAGTGTTTTATCTCGCTTATATGATAGCTGCTTTGATAATTGGGACTGACATCGGTAATCGTAATTTTTCTGCTGACTTGATTCAAGTTTCCCGTGTACTGGGATTAAATATCCTTTATTTATCAGCTTATGCTGCTCTAATCATTATGGTAGGTATTCTTATTAAAAGAACGGCTTCAGCGGTGGTTGTAACTTTTCTAATTATATTCGGAGACTTCATGATATCCGGTTATTTCCGTGATGCTTCCTCCGCATTGTTAAGGGCGATTTCAGACCATGCTTTAACGACTCAGGTTATGAAGTTTTCCGGAATCTACGTCGTTAATTCACAACATATAGTCCTAACCGGAGCAAAGAGCTTTATGGAAGTGGTGTTGATTCCTGTGATTATCATAGCTATTAGTTTGTCTGTCACCTATATTTCGTTTGGAAAAAGAGATATACACGCGTAGATAAAGGAGGAATTGAAATGGACAGGGGTAATAGATCACCAAAAACGATCGTTATTATAGGTGCGTTGCTAGCTATTGTAGTTTTTGTTGTTCTTTTTGTTGGTATTGAGATGGGATGAGGCTAGTCTCAGTATATGTTGCGGGGAGTTATGTGAAATGAAATACAATGTAGTATGGATCAGCATTAAAGAGTTATTTCATCCTTACCGTAAAAACATTTGGATAATCAGTATTGTTATGTTGGTGACTTCTGTAGGGAGCTTTTTGACTCCTTGGTTTACCAAGCAACTTATTGACATTGGTATTCTAGGTTTGGATTTTTATCGAGTTATTCAATACGTAGGACTGATATTTTTAGTATTCCTTATCCAACAATTACTTGGTATTTTTCAGTTCTATTACTACAAGGAAATAAGTGTGAGAATACCATATGACTTGAATAAGAAAGCATGTAAACATGTGTTATCCGTACGCACGAAATTTTTTAAAGACAGAAATTTCTCAGTAGTGATGTCTGAGCTTTTTCAAGATATCGCCAACATATCGTCTTTGACAGACACGCAATTTTTAACATCTTTCGTTAATCTATTTAAAGTTTTCGCCGGCTTAACAGCATTGTTTTATATTAACTGGAAATTAACTCTAGTTATGCTCGCTACAATTCCAGTCAAAATGCTAATTAGCAGTTTTTTATATAAAAAGCAAGTAAAGGTATATGAAATCATTATGCACTTGCAATCAAATTTCTCAGAATGGTTAGGGGATGCAATTAGTGGCATTGAAGCGATAAAAGTATGGGGGATTACTGGAAAACGACTAGCGAAACTGAAAGTGAATCTGGATGGAAGTAAAAATGCTAAATCCAAGTTAATGCGTTATGGATTTATTGATAGTATATCGGGTTCGTTTATGACGACATTGTTTACTTGTGGTCTTTACTTGTACGGTGCTTGGTTAATCCAAAAAGATGAAATCACCATTGGCGGTCTGGTATCTTTCATTTCGTACTCATCATTGGTATTTGAACCAATTACTATCATATCGTATTTGATTACGCAATTATCCAGCGTGAAACCAGCTTTTGAGCGGTTTTTAAAATTTCTAAATACCGATGCTGAAATTGATAAACCGGAAGCGAAGGAATTATTAGAATCAATATCTATCAATGATCTGAAATTCGAAAACGTATCCTTGGTTTATGAGAATGAAAAAGCTCTGGATCAAGTGAGTTTTACCATTCAAAAAGGTGAGAAAGTAGCGATTATTGGTTTGAACGGCAGCGGCAAATCATCCGTTGTAAATCTGCTGCTAAGATTCTATGAGCCTACTGAAGGCAGCATCAAAATAAACGATAAAGATGTGAAAGAGTATACTTTTGAATCCTATCGCTCAATATGGAGCTTGATGGCTCAAAACAATTATCTTTTCAATGATACTGTGGCGAACAATATCAATATTTCTGAAGAGCTTACACTTACTGAGATATTGGAAAGCTGCAAACAGTCAGGAGCATATTCATTTATCCAAGACCTGCCCGAAAAAATGGACACTCGAATTGGTTATAATGGCGCTAAACTATCGGGTGGACAAAAACAAAAAATAGCACTCGCCCGAACATTAGCACGTAAGGATACAAAAATTCTGCTATTGGATGAAGCAACCTCAAGCTATGACTATTATTCGGAGCAGGTTTTTAACGAGGAACTGTTATCTTCAGATCGTTATATGATGACTATCATTATCACGCATCGACCGGAAGTATTAAAGAGATTAGATAAGATTATTTATTTAAATGGTGGCAAGGTTCTTGGGATAGGAACTTTTGATGAGTTGTATACATCTCAGGAGAGTTTTAGAGATATGATTACTAGTACGCAAAGGGAGGAAACCCCGGATGCCTTTTATTCCTTTTCAAACGAGAGCGAATCTACATTACGTCTATGACATGAATAGAAACAGTATTTATAAAATCAAACAGAATCAGTATGAAGCGTTAAGTCATATTTCTGAAGGCAGTTATGAGGAAGCTGATGTAAATGTGCTTAAAGATTTTCAAAAGAGAGGGCTTCTAGCTGAATCTCCGATTCTACAAATTGAGCATCCGGCAAGTCAAATGTTGGAGTACCAGTTAGAGCGCTGTGTTAACTCAATCACTTTTCAAATGTCTCAAAATTGCAACTTGCGTTGTGGTTACTGTCCTTACTCAAGCAATGAAATTTATAATAATCGTTCACATTCTGCCCTGAATATAACCTGGGATACTCTGCAGCAAGGGATTGATTTCCTTGTAGCCCATTCTAAAGACGTGGACCACTTGCATGTAGCTTTTTATGGTGGAGAGCCTTTGATTGAAAAAAAACTCATCATAGATACTATGAAATATACACAGGAAAAAGTCAGCGGCAAAGAAATTTCCTTTGGTATGACTACTAATGGCACACTTCTGGATGATAGTTTTGCAAGGGAAGTTCGTGATTTTAACATATCCATTATGATTAGCCTGGATGGACCGAAGGATGTTCATAATGAAAATAGGACGTTTGTAAATGGACGTGGTTCCTATGAGATTGTATATCGTAATGTTGTACATATTCGAGATAACTATCCTGATCTATATCAAAAACTGAAGTTCAATACAGTTATTAGTCCAGATGGTAAGTTTGAAGAGATCTTTGATTATTTTAGAGCGGGAGAAGGAGTTAGTGACCTCTCTAAAGTTAACTTTAATACACTATCCATGAACTATACAGAGACGGAATTCGTTTATGGTGAGGCTTATTTTGAAGAACGGAATTACGAAGCTTTGAAGGCATATCTATTGCTGCTAGGAAAAGTAAAAGAAGAGCCTGTGGCCTATCATAAACGTGATATTGAAACCATTTATAGCTACAAAGAGTTTCTTTCGCCAATCAATGAGACCCCGAAAATTGCTCATCCCAGCGGGACTTGTATACCAGGCTTGAAAAAACTTTTTGTAGATGTAAACGGTAACTTATTTCCTTGCGAGCGTATTGATGAAAATTCTTCACTGATGAAAATGGGAAATCTTCAGGATGGTTTTGATATTAAAAAGGTTCGAGAAATTTTGAATGTTGGAGCAGTTACGGAACAACACTGTAAAGAATGCTGGGCCTTTCATTGCTGCTCTATATGCCCCGCTGCAGCGGATAATGGAAAGGATGAACATTATTCAGAAAGCTATAAGCTTAGCAAATGCAACAGGGTTAAAGCGTCGGCATTAGAGAATTTGAAGAACTATACGATGATGAGGGAATTTAAATATCAGTTTAAAAGAGAGGATATTTCACTGTGAAGAAAAAACTGGCGGTTTACCCTTTTCATAAAGGTCTGATGCCTTTATTGCTAACAGAAAGTGAGCTTCAGAATTTCGAGCTGATATATGCCGTAGTTCCAAAAGGCTGGGAGTCATTCGATGAAGTGGACGACACTAAAAAGGCTTTAATATGTGATGAAGAGAGCTTTTATTTAAATGATCTGATTAACTCAGTTGATGTACTGTTATTATGTAAGCCTCAATTTCAAGTTGATGAATCAGGTTACTGCCGGTTAACTTCTCTTGCAGAAGAGAAGGGAAAGCATATTATGTACGTGGCTGAATTGAAAACTGTATTAAACCAATCAACCATAGAGGGTTGGGAGTGTCTGAATCTAGAGCATCCTTCTATATCGAAACAGAATGCATTAGCGAGTATCGACGTCCCAGTTATTTTAATTATGGGGATGGGGGAAAACTGCGGAAAATGGAATTTGCAGCTTAAACTAAGTGAAAACTTTCGCAATTCGGGATATAAGATGAGTTTGATTTCCAGCAATGCACTATCTAGATTATGGGGATACCATACAATCCCAGACATTATAGACGGCAATGATCTAACGTTTTCAGAACAAGTCGAGAGTATGAATGCCTATATTAAATATATAGAACATGCTGAGAATCCAGATGTCATTATTATTGGAGTTCCAGGAAGCATTCTTAAGTATAGCACTTCAGTTCCCAATGGATATGGGTATATACCTTTCCTAATCAGTAATGCAGTCACACCAGATATCACAATATTAAGTTTGTATAACGGAAATTACGAAGAATCCCATTTGAAAGAAATGAAGTCCACTTGTTTATACAAATATGGCGTTAATATTGATTACTATCATATTTCTGAGAATGTTTGTTTATATAATCCAGAAGCAAGACAACTAGAATACTATTCTGTAGATTATCTGGACTCAGTGGAAAACAATTTCTATTCTCAAGAGGGGATGTATACTTTTAATCTTTCTAATTCTACAAGTCAAGGAGATGCTTTTAGAAGAATTATAAGTGAGCTGCAAAATAATATTCCGATGATTTAAAGGAGGGGAAGGAGTTGTTGTATCTAAACGAACAGGTTATAGAAGAAACAGTCAAAAATTATGTCAAAGAATTCGATAGAACGACCAATCTATTAGGTGTAACTTCTGTTAGAAATATCATTTATATTTTAACAGATCTCGAGAACGAACTTGGATTCCAAATCAATGATTCTTTTATCCGTGAAATCAAAGACTTAACTGTAGAAAAACTTATTGAAGTTATACCGAAACATCTAAAGTAGTGGCATAGAAATTTCGCTCTATCATTGTCAATGCTGACATAAGAGATGTATTCAAAACAGACCCTATGACAAACTGAAAGGAGGGGACTAAAACAATGGAACTGAATAAAAACGCTTCTCAACAAGTAGCTCCTATGGTCTCTACATTTGCAGCTTGCTGGTGCATGTGCCTATGCCTTATTTTTACAGAAAAAAGACATAGTGACCAATTAGATGCTCTAAATGCAGTTAAAAATTAGTGGATTTATGCATCATTAATTGAGATCCTGTTTTTGATGAAGTTTTATTAGAAAATTGGCTGTTTTGGATACATCCTTTATGTCAGCATTTAAACTCTAATCTAAAATCTCCGGCAACCATATTGCCAGGAGATTTTTTTTGTTCAGGGCTTGTTTTTGATTGGGCTGATATCGGAAGAGTACTGAAAGTCACAGAGGATTATTTTAATTATCGATATAATGAAAGCGTTATCTTTTTATTGCAGTTTACTTAAATTAAAAGGAGATAAGCTATGAGAGTGAGCAAAGTTTCTTTTAACCAGCTTGTGTTTATTTGTTTAGGGATTCAATACATGTTAATGCATTTGTTCTCTGCAGGCGAGGCGATTATCATCACATCCATAGAGCTTGTTATATACATGATTTTTACCGTTGTTGGCTTTGTAGGATTTTTTATGCGGAGCAGAAAAGTGGATAGTGAGGCTATTTCCGGATTGGTCGCATTATTCTTCAGTGTATTATGGATGGTATCTTTATTCTCGCAATTTAAGAAAGAAAGCTACCCAGATGCTTTAACGGTAATTAATTCGCTTGGCGTTGCTACTGCCCTACTTGTGCTTCTGGCTGAGTTCATCATTATAGCTAAGGCCTAGCGTAAACACAAACAAAAAAACAAGACAGGTCTATTTAAGACTTGTCTTGTTTTTTATGCATTCCCAGAAATGAAAGCTCACCCTGTACATTCCGCTTAAATTCATATTCTGAATCATGCTTCGTATGATGGAATCTTGTTTCCGAGATTGGATAAAAGGGAGTGACTTCTACATCATTCCAGACAAAATAGTAAGCTTGCCCACTACGCTCCACGCTCGCTTTGCAGCCATATCCCTCATAGGTTCCCATATATGAAGCATAAATGCTATCATCAAGCGGGTAGGCTTGCGGAGAGATCGGCACCCTTACAGGTTCGCCGAAGACTAATCCAGCTAGCGATTCCGATAACTTAGTGACGGGTACGCAATCATAATTAGTCAACATGATTATGCTTGTTTGATCTTCAGGGTATCTATGCAGTTCACTTCGGAAGCCGCGATAGGCACCGCCGTGATACATTCTTTTTCGATCAAAACGTTCGTCCAAGAACCAACCAAATCGATATTTGAGGTTACTGGAATGAAAAGCCATCTCTAGGGTGTTATGAGACACTAATTGATCGGAGTATAAGGCTTGATCCCACAGGAAAAGATCGGCAGCGGTCGAATACATCCCGCCAGCAGATAAGATAGAACTCATATCTATGTATTCCCCCTGAGTATACTCTCCCCAAGAAGAATGATAAGGTGAGGCTAATTTTTGAATAATCTGCTGATTGTTATAAACTCCTGTATTTACCATGCCCAGAGGCTGTAATATAAAAGTAGTGATATAATCTTCAAATGTCATCCCTGTAATCTTCTCAATAATCATCCCCAGCAAATAATAACCTGAGTTGTTATAGGCAAATGAAGTGCCAGGCATAAATGCAGGGGGCTGACTCACAAATAGCTGTAACATCTCCTGTGGAGTCAGCTTTAGCTTATTTAATTTTTGATTATATTCGGGTATGGAAGTGTAGTTGGCTATACCAGAGGTATGTCCTAGCAGGTGAAGGATGGTAATCCCCTCTAGTACATGCTGCTGAGGGAGATATTTTAGGATTGGATCTTCCAGTCTGAGACGTTTTTGTTCTTTTAGCATCAGGATAGCCATGCCAGTGAATGATTTGGTAAGTGACCAGATCCGGAATTTGGTATCTAAAGTGTTGGGGACCTGATGTTCAAGATTCGCATATCCGTACGCTTTATGTAACTTGATTTCTCCACGCTGAGCTATTAAGACTGTGCCACTTAATGGCCAGCTTTGTTCGTATTTATCTAAATAGTGCTCCAGACGCTGGAACTGTGTATCCACAGGTAACCCCTCCTTAAAGGCATATTCTAACATAATAATAAATTCAGTTGAAGTGGAGAGAAATCGATGAGATATGATTGTTTGATTATTGATGATGAAATTGAGCTTGCGGAGACCACCTGCGAATATTTTAATTTGTTTGATGTTCAAACCGCATTTGTTACGAGCGCCGATGCCTGTCGGAGCTTTTTGAGTGAGCATCAGGTGTCGATGTTACTCCTAGATATTAATTTAGGTGGTGAATCCGGCTTCCAGTTATGCAAAGAACTGCGTCAGACGACCGGGATTCCCATCCTGTTTATTAGTGCCCGCTCCAGTGAGGATGATGTATTAATTGCGCTAGATATCGGGGGAGATGATTATATTCATAAGCCGTATACCCTGAGAGTGCTGCTGGCAAAAGTAAAGGCGGTGCTTAAACGGTACAACAACGAAGTTGTAGCCGAGTCCTCCCTTCTTGAATCCGGACCCATCCAGATTGATCCCGAACTCAGAAGGGCAAGTCTTAACGGCGTACCCCTCAAGCTGAAAACAATGGAATATAAATTGCTAAAGTTTTTGATCCAGCATAAAAATCGGGTAATCCCTAAAGAGGAGCTATTTACAGGGGTATGGGGGGATGTTTTTGCGGGAGATGGCACCTTAAATGTACATATCCGTCATCTTCGTGAGAAGATTGAGCAGAATCCTAACGATCCGCAGTACATCCGTACCGTATGGGGCATCGGTTATGCTTTTGAGGATAAATAGTGATGACTAAAAAATTGCTACTGGCGCTAATGCTCACTATACTCGCTGCAAGTATAACTCTCATATTCCTGATATTTAATTTGAAGGTGGAGACCTCAACAGACCGAGTGGCGATCAATACCATTGTTAAGCTTACAGAGCAGCATTGGGATAAGCTTGAGCCGAAACTGTACAAGGAAAGTCCCTATGATTTCGCCATTATTGATACTTCTGGTGAGCTAAAATATCAGACTGAAAATGCGATTTCCGTTAGCGTTAATGAAGCTATCAATAATCGGGATACCTTAGTCGACGTTGTTGTTCAGGATCAGCTGGTGGGTAAAGTAATTATTAATAATGATTACCGTACGATTTTTATACATATGAAACAACAATTTATACAAGTTTCAGTTGCGATGCTGCTTTTGCTTACAATTCTAGGCATCCTCTATATTTGGTTCCTGAATAGATCCATTCTTCGTCCGTTTCGCAAAATGCAGCTATTCGCAAAGCATATCGCAAGAGGCGATCTTGAAGTGCCTCTGGAGATGGATCGTAATCATCTATTTGGTGCTTTTACCGAAAGCTTCGATATGATGCGGGAAGAGCTTGCGGCGGCTAGACACAGTGAATATTTAGCGAACAAGAGTAAGAAGGAGCTGGTTGCTAGTCTCAGTCATGATATTAAGACACCCGTCGCTTCGATGAAGGCGATTACGGAACTGATGTTATTAAGCACAAGAGATGAGAAGACAAGCAGACAGCTAAATACCTTGTATTCCAAAGCGGATCAGATTGATCGTCTGGTCACAGACATGTTCCATTCCACCTTGGAGGAACTGAATGAACTAAAAGTCAGCTTAACGGAGGAGCATAGTCACCTGCTGACCCAAATTATAAATAATGTTAACTTCTACGAACGGATTTCAGCTGCATCTGTGCCAGACTGCATTATTATGGTGGATCCTTTACGGCTGCAGCAGGTCATCGATAATGTGGTGAACAATTCCTATAAGTATGCCTTCTCCGGTACACCCATCGATATTACATTCGAGATTAGGGATCATTATCTGGAAGTTGATATTCTGGATTATGGTCCTGGTGTTCCTGAGGAGGAATTGCCATTAATATTCAATAAATTCTTTCGGGGCAGTCTGGCCGTGAGCCAGAACGGTGCAGGTCTAGGTCTGTACATTTCTCGTTATATGATGCAAAAAATGCAGGGCGACATTGTATGCTCCAATCGGGAGGATGGATTTACTGTAAAGCTGCTGATTCCTTTAGCAGGATAGAATTAAGAATTCGTTAAGGATTGCACAAAGACATGTTAAGAACATTTAACGTACGATTAGGTTGCAATTACGAATGAGTCTGTGATTGCAGCCATTATAATGTGCGTAGAGCTAGGGTTACTATTAGCGCAATTAATGAGCATGAACGTAAATGGAGTGTTCAACATGAACGAAGTGAATAATAAAGTATTGATGCAGACCCATAAGCTTGGAAAAACCTTTTCCCATGGAGGAACTCAGCAGCATGTATTAAAAAATCTGGATCTGACCTTATATCATGGTGATTTCACGATTATCATGGGCAGCTCTGGTTCTGGTAAATCAACACTGCTGTACGCCATTTCGGGAATGGATAAGCCAACGCTTGGAGAGGTCTTGTTTGAAGGTCAAGATATTACGGCGATGAGTAATGATCAGCTGGCGATATTCCGGCGGAAGAATTGTGGATTTGTGTTTCAGCAGATCCATCTGCTCGATTCAATGAGTGTCCTCGACAATGTATTATCAAGTGCTTTTCTTGTCCAAAAGGATAGAGCTGGGGCTGTGGAAAAAGCCAAAAAGCTGCTCTTAGATGTAGGCCTGGATGACACCATCTGGGGTAAGTTTCCAGCGCAAATTTCAGGAGGAGAAGCTCAGCGTGCCGGTATTATCCGGGCCCTTATCAACAGTCCAAAAGCGGTCTTTGCGGATGAGCCGACTGGAGCGTTAAATAGCTCAGCAGGAATAGGGGTACTGCGTGTCCTAACCGAGGTAAATAAGCAGGGGCAAAGCATAATTATGGTAACCCATGATCTCAAAACTGCGCTGCGTGGTAATCGGATCTTGTATCTGCAGGATGGGGTAGTCATCGGAGATTTGCGCCTTTCCCCTTATAGCGAAGATAGTGGACCTGAACGGCAGCAGCAATTACAGTCCTTTCTGACCGAATTGGGGTGGTAGGGATGAGAAGCTTAATAGGAAAGCTTGCTTGGTCCAATATTCGTAAAAGAAAAAGTGCAACGATTACGCTCTTCGTATTGATTATGATTGCTGCGCTGCTGCTGAACATTGGCCTCACGGTCAGCTTGAAGCTTAATTCTTTTCAGCAAGAAAAAATATCGAAGCTAAATACACCTGATATCACCGCTTATTTTCCTTTAAATGAGAATGTGAAGAATTATGAATCTCTGGTGGATAGCTATCCTTATACTGAAACATGGGAGAATGAGGCGGCGCTTCTGCTACCTGATGTAAAGATAAACTACGGGGGAAACAATACAGCTATTGCTTTCTTGATTCTTAACAAGGATTCGCAGCGCTCTATGGGACTATTTAATACCACTTCTCGGTTGGAACCTGCGGATCAAAATACAATTTATTTGCCGTATATCTTTCACGGAGGCTCAGGGTATAACCTTGGGGATACGATCTCGTTTGAATACGATAACAACAAATTTACTTATACCATCGGTGGATTTACGGAGGAACCCCTTTTTGGGACATTGACGAATGGGGCTTTGAAAATATTTTTAAACGATGAAGGTTATAAGCAATTAGAGGAACGGCTTGGGAAAGAAGTTCAATTTAATTTTTTATCTGTACAATTAAACGAACGGGCGAAAGAAGTCAAGCTGGAGCAAGAGTTGAGTGAACAGATTTTTGGATCTGGAAACACAAGTTCATTTTTAGTCATGCGAACTGATGTGGGGCTCGAAGGTAACCGCGTTTTTGTGAATATTTTAGCCGCTATTCTGATTGTATTTGCATTGATTATGGTTGTAATCTCGTTGATTGTGATCAGGTTTCAGATCTTCGGGAATATTGAGGATAACCTAACCAACATCGGTGTTTTGAAAGCGAACGGTTATACGTCAAGGCAGATCATATCCTCATTTCTGTTACAGTTCGTCTCAGTGTCTATAATGGCCTCCATACCGGGAAGTTTGATTTCTGTTCTAGTCATGCCCTTAGTAGGTAATATGATTTCGTCTTCGGTTGGACTGTTGTGGCCGACAACTTTTGAATTATTAAGTGCTTTGTTGAGTTTGCTTATCGTTACGGTACTGATTCTCTTAGTTGCCTACCTGTCTAGTAGAAAGATTCGAAGGATTACTCCGATAGCAGCTCTTCAGAGCGGGCTTCTTACCCACAATTTTAAGAAAAATCATTTTCCGCTAGCGAGCACTTCATTGAATTTGCAATTCGCCTTAAGTCTGAAGTCTTTATTTAGACAGACCAAGCAGAATTTTATGATCGTGCTGATCGTTGCAGGATTGACCTTTTCGAGTATATTTTGCTCCATCCTTAATTTTAACTTTAAAGGGGATACTTCAGCCGTTTTAGATTTAGTGGGTCTAGAACGTACCAATTTGCAACTTGATCTAAAAAAAGCTGATCATGATCCAAAGATATTTGCAGAAGTAGAGGCCATGCCTGAGGTTCAGAAGATCTCCATATTGGAAGGTAGAGTAGCTTCTATAGATGATTCCAGTTTTATGATCCGTGTATCTGATGATTATGCCAAGCTGGAGACGCAGACGGTCTATAAAGGTAGGCAGCCCATTTTTGATAATGAAATTGCGGTATCCGGTGTAATCTCAAAAATGAAAAATAAATCGATTGGGGACGAGATTCCAGTTACGTTTAATGGGGTAACCCAAAATTATTTGGTGACTGGTCTTAGCCAGCAGATTAATCAGTTAGGTATGGTTGCTACCATAACAGAAGATGGAATGAGAAAATTGCAGCCGAATTATTCCGTCCAGTCCATTAATGTATACTTAAAGGAAGGGGAAGATCCTCAAGTCTTCATTCAAAAGCTTGAAGAACGTCTCCCTGGACAATGGATCGTAACGAACATTTTAGACATGTTAGAAAGCACGCTTAGTACATTCACTTCAGCAGTATCTTCTATGACAGCAGTCATTACCGCGGTCACAATTATAGTGGTTAGTTTAATTTTGTATTTGGTGATTAAGACGTTGATTATGAAACGTAAGCGGGAATTCGGTATTCTTAAAGGTATTGGATATACAACCTTTAATCTGATGACACAGATTACGTTCAGTCTTTTTCCGGTGATTGTAGTTGGAGTATTATTGGGGAGTTTAGCAGGTTATTTTTTCTCGGATTCAGCGTTTGTATTATTGCTTTCAAGTCTAGGCATTTATAACGTTCAGCTGGCGGTTAGTCTGCCTCAAGTGCTTCTACTCTGTGCTGTCATTCTAGTGGTTGCTTATGTGGTATCCATGTTAGTTGCAAGACGGATTCGGAAGGTCAGTGTATATGATTTAATTATGGACTAAGCGCTTGAACAAGAAACAACGAGCTGGAGGTAGGCCGCACCTGTATTAATAGGTTTCGTAGCCACTCCATACTCGTTGTTATTTTTATTACATATTCATTCGTCCGTCATCATAATTGAATTGCCAATCGATGCCGAATTTATCTTTTAGACTACCATAACACGAGCTCCAGAAGGTTTCTTGTAATTCCATACCTACTTTGCCGCCTTCTTTAAGCTTATGAAAATATTTTTTTATGCCATCCAAATCCTTACTAACTACCGAAAGACTAATGTTATTTCCTTCCACAAAAGGCATGCCCGGAAAAACATCAGAGAACATTACATTACTGCCTTCGATATTCAAGCGAGTGTGCATAACTAAATCTTTGGCTTCTTCAGGAAGAGTGAAATTGGGATCAGGTGGTGCTTCGCCAAAGGTCATGATTTGTGGACGTTCAACGCCAAACACCTCCGCGTAAAATTCTGCGGCTTGACGACAATTCCCGTTGAAATTCAGATAAACATCGATAGACATTTACTTCACTCCTTAAAAGTTTTATTGGCATCGAAAGCATAGTTTAAAGTTAAAATTTAAGATATCTCGCGACTTCCATATTGTATCATTTACCAGTGTATAAACAAATATACTTATAGTCTCATTTGGTATGAACTTAAATATGACTAATCAAAAGAGCCGCTGGAATATGATCCAGCGGCTCTTTTCCTATGATTTAATTCGTTTACCGAGCAGAACTAGTAGCCAAATGATACCAGCACCTACTATGGCATGACCGAGACCTGCAATATGCGGTAAGAAGCTGATATCATTCCCGTTAATTTGCAGCATCCCGCGAGTGGCCATAGTACCGATCGTGATCAGGAGACCAATGTTATATACAATGTACCATGCGCCAAAGGATTTAGCTTCATGGATATTAAATAACTTGGCTAGGATCAATGCGATTATAAAGAAGAAAAAGCCCAGTACAAGGATATGAGTATGAAGTGCAACTAAGATGGTGTTTCCTTCGAAATCATTCATTTTGGTAATTTCACGATAAGCAACACCTGCTATCAAACCAAGAATGGCATAGAAAAAAGACGTGTAATACAATTTTTTCATGATCATGACTCCTTTATGTTTATTGTTATATTGAAATCATATCTTTCAAATAAGAACGCAGTATGAACAAATGATTATATAGTGATTAATTTCACGGAATTGACAAAAAATAATCTCTTAAGCATGTCCCACATAGTTTCCACACAATATTCATCTATAATCATTAATATTATTGAACCCCACTATTCATTGGATTCAGGGTGTTCGATCGCACGGGAGGATGAATATGAAAAAAGCGGATTGGATCATAGCCATTCTAGTTATGGGAATGGGTCTGATGTGCATGTTGGTTTCAGCAAATTTTTTTCGTATTGATTTTTTCCGTATTATAAAGTAGGAGATGGTTTTTTTGAAAAGAGGAGTATTTGCAGTAATCTGTGTTGTTATTTTGTCATTTGGAATTGGAACAGCAGCTTATGCTGCCGGGTTTGCTCCAAGCACTTTTAAAGAGATGTTGCCCTTTATGAAAGAAAGACATCCTAACTTAGGTGATTCCGAACTAGAACAAATGTATAAGAGCTGTCATCAACAAGAGGGCATTTCTAATACTCGTGGAATGATGTAAGGCTATGCTGATATAGAGTCAACTATAAACAACGCATTTTAAAAAGAACCCTTTGTTGCATACAACAAAGGGTTCTTTTTTTATCATCGCATAAGTATCGTATTACAATCTTAAGTTGCGGGGTTCAATGCTCCCTGATACTCATACATTAAATTGTCAATAATCTGCTGTACGGACAATATCTCTTTAATCTCATGAACTCTGGACCCGGCAAACACTAATCCGTTCTTAACATCTCCTCTAAGCGAAGTTAGCAGGGATTCCATGGTACAGAAGCGATGCGAACATACCTTTAGACAATTAGAGCATTTTGCTATTTTTAATTTGGCATCATCACTAATACGTTCTGTGAATTCATTACGAATCGCTCTGCCATCTAGCCCAACTGTAGACTTAATTAGAATAGTATCACCTTGCTGAGCATCTACATATTTTTGCTTAAAGGCCAGAGGAGCATCACATTCATGGCTCGCCACGAAACGAGTCCCCATCTGAACACCAGAAGCGCCAATCCGAAGGGCTTTTGCGATATCATCTCCCGTCAGAATCCCACCAGCAGCAATAACCGGAATCGAAACGGCTTCTACAACCTCAGGAAGAATTTCGAACATGGATCTCTCTGTGCCCAAATGGCCCCCGGCTTCAAATCCTTCCACTACGACTGCAGAAGCACCAAGTCTTTCGGATATTCTGGCTAATTTGGCGGAGGAAACAATAGACACCACAGGAGTACCATACTCTTTACCCCAAGCATAAATATCTCTGGAAATCCCGGCTCCAGAAATAATAAAGTCCACTTTTTCTTCCAAAGCGACCTTCATTTTATCAGCAAAATCCTTCATCGCGAATAGAACATTCACACCGATATATCCAATCCCTTTTGAGAGCTCTCTTGTTTTGCGAATATGCATTCTCAGTTCATCAGTGGTGATTCCTGTACCGGAAATGGTGCCGATCCCGCCTGCATTGGCTACAGCAGCAGCTAAGCCACTTAAGGATATGCCTACGCCCATACCCCCTTGAATTACAGGAACCTTGGATTTAATATGCCCAAATTGGATTGTTGGCAGTTTCATAAACGCACCTCTTTCACTAGTTGTAGACCGTTATAAAATGTCTACTGGAGTAACAGTTATAAAGGTATCACAGTTAAATCTTTGCAGATGTGACTGTGCGCATGCTCAAACTATGTTAAATATCATGTTCATATTATAGGAGGGAGAAATATAGAAATCCGTTTATGATACAATAAATAGCAATATTATAAGGAGAGAAGGACTATGTATGGAGTTTGAATATTTGCTTCGTGTAGTTGGAGCTGGAATTTGTGGTGTTTTAGTTGGCTTTGAACGAAAAAGTCGGATGAAAGAAGCGGGAGTTAGAACGCATTTTATTGTTGCTTTAGGTGCTGCACTTATGATGATCATTTCAAAATATGGATTTCAGGATCAAGCTGATTGGTCCTATGTTAAGCTCGATCCCGCACGTATAGCTGCCCAGGTAGTAAGTGGAGTGGGATTTCTTGGTGCAGGAATGATTTTCATGCATAGACACACTGTGAAGGGCCTGACAACTGCAGCGGGGATTTGGGCAACGGCGGGACTAGGGCTGGCGATTGGATCGGGCCTATATATTCTTGGTGGAGGAGCAACAATTATTATCTTACTTGGACAAAAGATTTTGCATGGCCGCTACAGTTGGCTGGCCTCACCGAAAACGCAACAGATTGTGATCTGTCTGACTAATTCAGAAGGAGCCGTGAGTAGAATTCAACAGCTCCTTGAAGAAAAAAATATTACCATTTTAAGCTTTCACGCTGAAAATAATAGTCTTGCCTCCGAATTGAATTTAGAAATTATCGTAAAATTTCCTGAATCGTTTAATGCTGTGAAATTGTTGTCATTGATACAAGAGGACGCGTCTGTTAAGGCAGTAGAGTTTCAATAATTTTTTTAACACTACGCATCAAAAGTTGGTTTCTATATGAAGAACTTGCTTTTGATGCGGGTGCAATCTCCATTTCACTATCAATCCGCGCACGATTCTACCTTTTTTCCAATATTCAGATTCACAAAACTTCTGCATCGACCCCAAACCTCTTTTATTTTTAAGATATTTCCTCCACCTCTAAATTAAGTTTTTCCTATTTATAGTTTCCGCCCGGTCTATTATGAGAGCGGTTTTGGTCTTTGATGTTATGTTTGTGTTATGTATTTATTGGAGATTGTTATAAAAATCACATATTAAACGCTTTCATTTATTTCGAATAAAAAAATATGTCATTTATATTGACATACAATCAATGAGCCTTTATTATTAATCCCATCACTGGAGAAACTAAACTGAAATTTAATCAAATAATACATTAGCGTAGCTTAATTGGCAAATTTTTTCTTATTTTTATAGTTTTATTAGTTTGATTAATGCACTGAAGAAAATAATTAGGAGAATGTCTGTGAAAAAGCATGATCAGGATTTTATGAAGCGGCAAAATCGTTTGACGGTCTTCGAAATCATAAAAAATCAACAACCAATTTCTCGCGCTTCCATCGCCAAACAAACGGGTATGAGTCCTACAACTGTAAGTCGAATTGTTGGGGAATTAACTGAACAGGGCTATCTACTGGATTCGGATCAGGTATCGTCAGGATTAGGTCGGAAATCAACGTTGCTAGCTATGGTTGACGCTTCTGTATTGTCGGTTGGGGTTGAGCTGGATCGCAGTCTTATGATTGTAGGTATCGTAGATTTGCAAGGTAAGCTTCTCTGCAGCAGGCAATACCCGCGTACTCCGGACGAGAGTCCAGACAAGACACTGGAACGAATCAATGAAGCGATTGAACAACTGACGCAGCAGCATGTGATTGACAGAACGCGTATCGTCGGTATTGGCGTTGGACTTCCTGGAATTGTGAATAACGAAGAAGGTATTGTTGTCTTCTCTGTTCAGCTTGGATGGAAGAATGTTGCCTTAGCAAAACGCCTAAAGGAACTAACCGGTTTTGAAATTGCTGTAGATAATGAGTTGAAAGTTAGAGCTCTTGCTGAACACCTCAAAGGCGCTGCTGTTGGATCTGTCCGTACCGCACTATTGGGCTTCGGGCAAGGCGTTGGCTCGGCGATGATCCTTGAAGGAGAGATTTATCGCGGGGTGATGAACAGTGCTGGTGAAATAGGGCATACGACAGTGGATCCTAACGGAATGATGTGCGAGTGCGGTAAGGCGGGTTGCTTACAGACCTATATAAATATCAGTTCATTGTTGTCGGAAGCCAATCGGATTCGTCCGATTCGCACGATCGAGGAGTTATTTGAAGCAAAGGATGCAGGAGAGCATTGGGCGGTTCATTTGATCGAGCGTGCGCTCATGTATATGGCGATTACTATCAACAATGTCGTATGCATGTATAACCCCGATAGTGTGATCCTGAGTGGAGAACTCGTAGACAAATTTCCGGATATTTATGAAGCAGTCGAGAAGCTATATCTTTCACGCTTCACATGGGAACCCCTTCGTGGGTCTTTCTCCATTCATCGTTCGATGTTGAACGAGAATGGTGTAATTATTGGATCTGGACTACTATCGCAAAATCGTTTTTTCGCATTGGATTAAAATAATTACATCGAAGGAGGTTGTACAGATGGGGTTTACAACATTAGTAGAAGAATATCGCGGTGGCTTACTGGAGAATGTCCATTATGGTGCAGTTAGCGTGGTCGATGAGAAAGGTAATATTTTGTATAAAGCAGGTAATCCGGAGCATATGACCTATCTTCGTTCAGCTGCTAAACCATTCCAAGCTTTACCGGTTATGAAGCGTCGGATCGATGAGGTTTACGGTTTGACAAGTAAGGAAGCCTCACTCTTTACTGCTTCGCATCGGGGAGAGGCCTTTCATATTGAAGCTCTTGAATCTCTTTTTCAGAAAATGGGATTAAAAGAAGAGGGACTTCATTGTTGTTCTACATACCCACTGAATGAGGAAGCCAAGGCAGAACGCCATCGGGCGAATGAGCCCACTCGTAAAATCTTTCATAATTGCTCAGGTAAACATGCAGGGTTAATGGGCCTTAGCAAATATATGGGTTGGGATATAGATACTTATTATGATCCTAACCATCCCGTGCAACAGGAGATCATTGATATCATGGCTTATATCGCAGAAGTATCGAAGGAATCCATTCCTCAAGGGATTGATGGTTGTGGTCTTCCTATCTTCGCACTCCCTCTTCATAAAATCGCTTATTCATATTTAAAGCTAGCTTGTCCTGATTTGATTGAGAATACGGAAATACGTAACGCAGCTGCTGCGACTGCAAAGCTTATGAACGATAATCCGGTGATGATTGCAGATACGAAATTCGTCTGCTCGGAGCTTCTAAAGGATGATAATCTGACGGCAAAGGGCGGCGCTAAAGGTGTATATGGGATTGGACTCCGAAAGGAACGAATCGGTATCTCGCTAAAAGTATCCGATGGCTCCGAGCAAGTATGGCCTTGTATCATCGCATCGATTCTGGAACGTTTAGGCTATAGCAATCAAGATACGATTGATCGTTTATATGCACTCGTGCCGAACACTATTGTCAATGATGGCGGTACAATTGTGGGCGAGCGACGTGCTGTATTCCAATGGGAAGTCTGATTATAAGGATCGAGAATAATCTTCAAGTCTCATGAATAATCGGACTGGGAGCTTTTCTAATACATCGTTTCTAAAGGGGAGTGTATAACATGAAAGCAAAAGGAAAAGTATGGTCAATGTTCATGCTGCTGCTTATTACAGTAGTAGTGACTGCAGGGTGCGGCAACAAAGCGAACAACGAGGGACAAGGCGGCAATACCGCTGGTGGAACGGAAACTAGCACCCCAACTACAAAAAATGATAAAGACATTGTAATTGCCATCAATGCTAACTTTATTACGCTGGACCCTCATAACGCAAGCGATACACATTCAATCAGCGCTGCCAGAACGATGTACGAAGGTCTAATGGGTTTTGATGAGAATATGAACGTAGTTCCTGTCCTTGCTGCTAGCCATTCCATAAGTGAAGACGGGTTGGTCTACACGTTCAACTTACAAGAGAACGTTAAATTCCAAGACGGTACTGACTTCAATGCTGAAGCGGTTAAAGTAAACATCGCCCGTATTCAAGATGAGAAGAACAATCTGAGACTGCGCAAAAGCTTTGCAAAGGTAGCAAAAGTGGAGACTCCTGATGCCAAAACCGTGGTTATTACACTCAGCGAGCCATACAACGCATTTTTAAATAAAGTTGCTATGGCACCTATTATTAGCCCAAAAGCTTTAGAAGAAAACGGAGCTGATATTTCGAAAAAACCTGTAGGAACGGGTCCGTTTAAGTTCAAAGAATGGGTGCAAGGTGATCGTCTAGTTGTTGAGAAGAATCCGGATTACTGGCAAAAGGACTTGCCGAAAGTGGATAGTATAACCTTTAGACCCGTACCAGAGAATGGATCACGGATTGCGATGCTGAAGACTGGAGAGGCTGATTTCATTTATCCAATGCCTACCGAGCAAGTATCCGAGGTTGAAGGCATTGAAGGAATTACTATAGATACCATCGATTCAACCATTGTTCGTTATGTTACTTTGAATACGATGAAGAAACCTTTCGATGATGTAAAGGTACGTCAAGCCATTAACTATGCTATCAACAAAGATGCGTATATCAAGGTGGTGAAATCGGGTCTTGGCGCTAAGCTTGATTCCACGATGTCATCCAAAACACAATATTATTCCCCACAAACAGGTTATGACTATGACATTGAAAAAGCTAAGCAACTGCTTGCTGAAGCGGGTTATCCAGACGGATTCGAAACCGAAATTTGGGGTGAGAATGAATCCGAAACTATGAAGGGTATGCAATTTATCCAACAACAGCTAGCGCTTGTAGGCATTAAAGTAGAAGTGAAGTCCATGGAAGGCGGTACTTTATCCGACCAAATTAACGCTGCTAAAACACCTGAAGAAGCAAAAATTCAAATGTGGTATGTCAGCTGGTCTCCATCCTCCGGTGATGCAGATGGTGCTACTAGAGGTTTGTTCAGTAGTGAAATGTTCCCACCAGCTGGCTCGAATACAGCTTATTATAAAAATGAAAATGTAGATAAATGGATTGCTGAAGCAAACAAATCTGTTGATCCGGAAGCGGCTAAATCCATTTATGCAAATATTCAAAAAACAGTATGGGAAGATGCTCCGTGGGCATTCATGGGCGTTGACCAAATCATCTCAGGCAAACGATCGAATCTGGAAGGTGTCAAAGTCTTCCCGGATGGTTCCATTAATGTCCTAAATGCAGAAGTGAAATAATTCAAGTCAAACGCAAGATTTAATTTCCCAAGAATTGAACGAGGCCGCTTCTTAAGAATGGTAGGAAGCGGCCTCAACTAAATCATTTGTCGATACTGAAGGGGGCTTATGAGTTGGGTAGATATGCTTTACAAAGACTCCTCGGGGTTATTCCGTTGCTATTCATTGTATCGGTATTAGTCTTTCTGTTTATTCACTTAATTCCGGGCGATCCGGCCCGGCTTATTGCGGGTAAAGACGCCACACTTGAAGAGATTCATGGCATTCAAGAGCAACTAGGTCTCAATCTGCCGCTGTGGAATCAATACATAAACTACATGAGCGATCTACTAAGTGGTAATCTGGGTAATTCGATTCGATCAGGGATTCCAGTAACCGATATGCTAGAAAGTAGAATAATGCCTACCTTGTGGTTAACGTTTCTCAGCATGGCTTGGGCGCTTGTCATTGGTCTTCTAATTGGTGTTATTTCAGCGGTTTATCGTAATAGATGGCCTGATCACTTAGGCACATTGACAGCCATTTCGGGGATGTCGATTCCTGGATTCTGGTTAGGTTTGGTACTCATTCAAATTTTCTCGGTAGAGCTTGGCTGGTTTCCGACCGGTGGTGTAGATTCCTGGAAGTCGTATATTCTTCCTTCCATTACACTTGGAATGGGAATTATGTCGATGCTGGCTCGTTACTCACGGTCATCGATGCTAGAAACGTTACGGGAGGATTATATCCGTACTGGACGTGCGAAAGGCTTACGCGAGTATGTTGTTATTAGCAGGCATGCGCTGCGCAATTCTCTAATACAGGTCGTTACTGTAGCTGGACTTCAATTTGGATTCTTGCTTGGTGGATCGGTAATGGTTGAGACAGTTTTCAGTATTCCTGGTCTTGGTAGACTGCTGGTGGATTCCATTTTGTTCCGGGATTATACAGTTATTCAAGCTTTGCTGCTGCTGTTTTCAACACAATTTATCCTTATCAATTTAATTGTAGATTTATTGTATGGCGTACTCAATCCGAAAATCAGGTTTTCTCAGTAAGCTAGAGTAACTGAGAGGCAGAATTACGATAGTTTTCAATAGGGTGAATATAGGATTAGGAGGGATATCATGAGCGACAATTCGGCGGTAATGGGAACTAATTCTCCTATACCCGGAGAGGTAATAGCCCCGGAGAAAACAAAAGGCCGCGCGGGTGTTTTTATTCGCAAGTTCAGCAAACAAAAGATGCCCCTTGTGGCTGCATTTTTTATCATATTGCTTTTTTTAATTGCCATTTTCGGGCCATTTCTGACCCCTTATAATCCTGATGAACCGAACTATGATGCGCTAATGCAAGGTCCGTCTGCCAAGCACTGGGCGGGAACGGATGAATACGGCCGTGATATTCTAAGTCGCTTAATTGATGGTACAAGGTTGACTTTGGCGGTCAGTCTGAGCTCCGTATTGATTGCAGGTGTACTTGGAACTATCCTTGGTCTTGTCAGTGGATATTATGGCGGTTGGCTGGATCGGATTATTATGCGTGGCAGTGACGTATTGTTCTCATTCCCTGATTTACTACTTGCCATTGGGATCGTCGCTATACTTGGGCCTGGTTTATCCAACGTTGTGATTGCCGTTGCAGTCTTCGGTACACCCTCGTTCGCCCGCATTATTCGGAGCGTAACATTGTCTGCGAAGGAAACATTGTTTGTTGAAGCTGCCCGTTCAATGGGTGCAAAGAATCGAAGAATCATTTGGCGACATATTTTTCCTGAAACAGTCCCTAGTATCATCGTTAATTTATCCATGAAAATTGGCGGGGCAATCTTAGCCGCTGCGTCACTGAGCTTTCTTGGAATGGGTGCGAAGCCAACGGAGCCCGATTGGGGGGCAATGTTAAGCATGGGGCGCGATTATTTAAGTATAGCTCCACATATCGTTTATTTTCCGGGTTTAGCTATATTTTTGACAGTACTTGCATTTAACCTGGTCGGGGACGGACTGCGCGATGCTCTTGATCCCAAAATGAAAAACTAAGGAGGGACAAGACATGACTCAAAATTTGCTGGAAGTACAAGGGCTGAAAACGGAGTTCAAACGCGGCGATGGAAGTATAACGGCAGTTGCAGGTGTTGACTTTGTGATTAAGAAAGGTGAAGTGCTGGGTCTAGTTGGAGAATCCGGCTGTGGCAAAAGCGTTACCTCACTGTCGATTATGCGGCTCCTTAAGGATACGCCAGGCAGAATTTCTGGCGGTTCTGTTCGTTTCGAGGGAACGGATCTGACAAAGGTTACGGACAAAGAAATGCGCCAGATACGGGGAAATGAAATGGCGATGATTTTTCAGGAGCCGATGACTTCGCTTAATCCTGTGCTGAAGATTGGTTTGCAATTGATGGAGCCGATAATGTTGCATTTGGGTTATGGTCGGAAGAAGGCTCGTGAACATGCCATTCATATGTTGCGGTTAGTTGGTATACCACGTGCGGAAGACTTGGTGGATGAATATCCGCATCAGCTCTCTGGCGGTATGAGGCAGCGTGTAATGATTGCGATGGCGATGTCTTGCCACCCGAAACTGCTGATTGCAGATGAACCAACAACGGCGCTTGATGTAACGATTCAAGCTCAAATCCTTGATCTAATGAAGCACCTGAAAGAAGAACAGGATATGGGAATGCTGCTCATAACCCATGACCTTGGTGTAGTAGCAGAACTATGCGACCGTGTAGTTGTTATGTATGCTGGTCGTGTAGTGGAGGAAGCTTCCGTTCATGAACTATTTGCAAGACCGCAGCATCCATATACGAAGGGATTAATTCAATCCGTTCCTAAGTTGCGTCAAAACGTACGTCGCTTGGATTCTATTAAAGGGAATGTACCTGATCTATCACAAATGCCAGCAGGTTGTAAGTTTGCGCCACGCTGCGATTATGTCACAGAGCGTTGTCTCTCGCAAGAGCCAGAGTTACTCCCGATTGAGGGACTAGAGCGAAAGAGTCGTTGTTGGCTTACACAGCAGGAGAACACGGAAGGAGGGGAACGTTTGTGAAGGAGACTCCACTCATTGAAGTTAAAAGTCTGAAAAAGTTTTTTTCGGTGAAGAAGGGCTTTTTCGGAACTACTAGATATTTGCACGCAGTTGATGGGATCTCATTCGCTATACGTAAAGGAGAAACGTTCAGCCTTGTGGGTGAAAGTGGCTGTGGTAAATCTACTACGGGTAGATTAGTGACTCGCTTGCTGGAGCCGAATGACGGTGAAGTGTGGTTTAAGGGTCAAAATATTAGCCATATCTCAGACAATCAAATGCGGCCTATTCGTAAAGATATACAGATGGTGTTCCAAGACCCCTATGCTTCGCTTAATCCACGGATGAAGGTGAAGGATCTTGTGGCTGAACCTCTGCTCATTCATACAAAGCTCTCGTCCAAAGAACGGGATAAACTAGCATGCGAGTTACTAGAGACAGTGGGATTGAATAGTATCCACGCCGAGCGCTACGCTTTTGAGTTCAGCGGTGGGCAGCGACAACGGATTGGAATCGCCCGGGCGTTGTCTGTTCGCCCAAGCTTAATCGTAGCAGATGAGCCTGTGTCAGCACTGGATGTTTCGATTCAGTCACAAGTGCTAAATCTGTTGCAGGATCTGCAGGAAGAGTATGGCCTGACATATTTATTCATTTCACATGATCTAAGTGTTGTTGAGCATATTAGTGATCGAATCGGAGTTATGTATCTTGGTTCGCTCGTAGAGACGGCGGATAAGGATACCTTGTATGATCGTCCAATGCATCCATACACACAAGCACTGCTATCTTCTGTACCTGTACCCGATCCTACCTTAAAGAAGGAGCGCATTATTCTGAAGGGAGATCTTCCAAGTCCGGTTGATCCACCGTCGGGATGCCGTTTTCATACAAGATGTCCTTCCTGTATGGAAATCTGTAAGCAGCATGTACCGATATTCCGAGAAGTCGAACCAGGTCATGAGGTTGCGTGTCATTTATTTGATGAAGAAATGCTGAAATTAGAACGGTAACTGAAATTGTGAGATAACTTTACGGAAAAGAAGGGACAGCGATGAATATCTTATTCGATTCCGCTAATGTGGCGGATACTATTGTCTATTTAGCTTATGACGAGGAGTCTTTTCCTTTTAAGCTGGAAGCGCCCCACAAACAGTGCAGCAGTGTGACTTGGTTACATGCTCGCACTGAGGAAGAGTCTGATGTGTTAGCGGTAGGAATGGGAAAGCGCAAGGATATTACGCTTGAGAGGATTCGCCGAGCGGGTGGAGCTGCTGCTCGTGCAATTCTGAAGGAAGGACGCAGTAGTGCTTCGCTTGTTCGCTTAGCATCGGAGGCTATAAATAGGAATAAGGATATTACTGCTGCTGATGAATTACAAGCTTGGATGGAAGGTTGGATTCTCGGATTGTACCGTTTCCAAACTTATCGGGGAACTACCAAGGTGGAAGGCTCTGTTGAATTACAGCTTCAATCGATAGATTGGCCTGAGCTGTCATCGATTGAATTGGAAGCTGTACGGGTTTCTGCACAGATACGCGCTGAAGGAGCCGTAGTTGCTCGCGATCTTGTGAATGAGGTACCTGGGACACTGAACCCTGATCGTTTTGCGGAATGGATGGCAGAATTTTTCGACCGTGATGATGATGCTTTGAAAGTCCATATCTATCGAGGACAGGAGCTCGTGGAACTTCAGATGAATGGGTTGCTCGCAGTTGGAGCGGGGAGTAAGCACGCTCCAGCCCTAGTTGAAATTCGTTACAAGAGTAACCCTGAATTACCGATGTTAGCACTGGTAGGTAAAGGTGTAACCTTTGACTTAGGCGGCATGAATGTGAAGACGGCTAGCGATATCAGCGATGCACGCATGGATATGGGTGGTGCGGCTGCTGTTATTGGGGCTATGGATATTTTGATAGGGAAGCGTGCCAATGTAAATGTGACCGCACTTATTCCAGTCGTTGATAATGTGCCAGATGCTGAGGCGATGTTACCTTCGTCAGTTATCCGCTACCCTAACGGGGTAACTGTTCAGGTTGCGAATACGGATGGCGAGGGTCGACTTATCATAGCGGATGCGCTTATTCATGCCGCGAATATCGGAGCAAACCAAGCTGTTGATATCGCTACCCTAACTGGAAATGTCGGCGCAGCGCTCGGATTAGGCATCGCAGGCATATGGGGCGATGCAGATATAACACAGAGCCTGGTTGAGATCGGGGAGCGTAATGGAGAACGACTGTGGCCCATGCCGTTAATGGATGAATATGAAGCAGATCTCCGGAGTAATTATGCTGATCTCCGCAATGTTAGTACTTCTCCCTTTGCAGGTGCGATTACAGCAGCCCTATTTATTCGGCACTTTGTAGCAGAATCAATGAGCTGGGTTCATATTGATATGGCTGGGACAGTACAGTACAAACAGGATGTAGGGTACTCAGAAGCTGGAGCGACGGGATATGGTGCACGCCTGCTCGCCGATTATGTCATGAAGCAAGTGCATCATTAACAACTGGAAGAGTGGGTGAAAGTTATGAGATTGGAAATCATCGCTACTTGTATGGATGATGCTCTGACGGCTGAGGCGAATGGCGCAGATCGTCTTGAGCTTATTACTGCCATTACGGAAGGTGGATTAACACCAGGAATAGGGTTGGTGGAGCAGGTAGCCAAATCAGTTAGCATTCCTGTCTTTGTTATGGTCCGTCCGCACAGTCGATCATTTAACTATTCCAAGGATGATATTTTGACCATGGCTGCAGAGATCAGGCAGATTGCAGCCAGTGGTGCTTCGGGAGTTGTTCTTGGCGCATTAACACCGGAAAAAAAGATCGATGAGCATGCGCTTGAAATATTATTGCCGTTGACAGATGGCTTACAAGTAACCTTCCATCGTGCTTTTGACGAGCTGGAGGACCAAATTGCAGGTTATCGGACGCTTTGTAATTACCCGCAAATCACTCGTATACTTACCTCTGCTGGACCAGGTCCGGCACCTGAAGCCATTCCCGCTATGCGTAGGCTAGTAGAGGAATCAAGAGGTAGTTCGATAAGTATTTTGGCTGGAAGTGGTTTGAAGCCAGAAGGTATTACATCGTTTATTCAACAGACCGGAGTCACAGAAGTACATTTTGGATCGGCTGTTCGTCATGGCAAAGATGCTTTGTCGCCAATCGATCCAGTAGCCCTGCGGGCGTTAGCTAAGAATATTCATTCGAACGGCTAATAATAGATAGTGAAAAGGTGAATGGTTATGCATAAGGCTGAGAGCTATGTAGTAGGAATTGATTTAGGCGGAACAAAAATTGCCGCAGCATTATTCGATTCAAAGGGTACCATGTTGAATCGGGAATTAATGGAGACAGCTGGCGCGCGCACCGCAGAAGAGGTGGTGCAGCGAATGATCGGAATGATCCGCTCTGTATCCGAAGGGCGACCGCTGATTGGAGTCGGACTGGCTTCACCTGGAGCTGTGAATAGCCAGGATGGAATCGTAATTCACGGTACCAATCTTCCTGAATGGGATAATGTTCCACTGAAACATTGGATGGAGTCAGAACTTGGCATAGAAGTGAAGGTGGTAAACGATGCGAACGCTGCGGCTTGGGGCGAGTATGTAAGAGGGGCTGGTAAAGGCTCGAACAACATGGTGTATGTTACCTTCAGCACAGGAATTGGAGCTGGAATTGTTATGGATGGTGAGCTACTGCTCGGAACGAACTCATTTGCAGGAGAACTCGGTCATAATATTATTGACCCGAACGGAACGGAATGTAGCTGTGGAAGATATGGATGCTGGGAAGTATTTGCTTCGGGTACAGCGATTCGGGATATGGCACTGCGGAGTATGGAGAGCAGAACGTCGATGATTACAGAGCTGGCTAGTAGAAGTGGTGAAAAGATTAATTCTCGGCACGTCTTCGAAGCGATGGCACTAAAAGATCCGGTGGCTGTCGAGGTGATTGAGCGAACGATTCATTATATGGCGATTGGATTAGCTAACGCGGTACATACGTTTAATCCTGATCGCATTGTAATTGGTGGAGGTGTAAGCAAAGCTGGTGAACTACTGTTTCCAGCGCTGAGAGAGAAAACAGAGGAACTTGTCATGAAGCCGTATAAAGGAACTTATACTATTGAATCAGCAGGTCTGAGGGATGATGTAGGTCTTATAGGCGCTGCAGCATTATTTCATACCGTCTAGACTATCTGAACTATTTATCAAAGCTAGCAAACGGAGGGGCTGAAGAGATGGGTACAAGAGAAGAAAGAACGAGATGGTTCTTACAGGATAGATTCGGTATGTTCATTCATTGGGGATTATATTCCATTCCAGCACGAGGTGAGTGGATTCGTGGAAACGAGCGAATGAGTAGAGAGCATTATATGACGTATTTCGATGAATTTGACGCATCTCGATATGACCCGAAGAAGTGGGCCAGCGCAGCAAAAGCAGCGGGGCAGAAGTATGCGGTTCTTACGACCAAACACCACGACGGATTCTGCTTGTTTGATAGCAAGCTAACAGATTTTAAAGCGACTAACACGCCTGCTGGACGTGATCTCGTTCGAGAATATGTAGACGCTTTCCGGGCGGAAGGTATTGCTGTAGGTCTGTATTACTCTATTATTGATTGGCATCATGATGACTACCCTGGATATGGTGATAAAGCGCATCCTGATCGGGATAACGAAGCGGCTAAAGACAAGCCGATTGATTTTGATCGATACTTGGAGTATATGCATGGACAAGTGAAGGAACTGTTGACGAATTACGGCAAAATCGACATCATGTGGTTTGACTTCTCCTACGACAATATGACCGGAGAGAAATGGAAAGCAACGGAGCTAATCCGTATGATTCGCTCTATCCAGCCGGATATTATTATCGACAATCGTTTGGGTGGGAATATCCGCGCGGCCGAGCCAGAAGAATATGCTGGGGATTTCTTTTCTCCAGAGCAGATCATTCCTCCCGGTGGCATTGTTGACGTGAATGGTCAATCCATTCCATGGGAAGCATGCATTACTCTTAATGATAACTGGGGTTACCATTCCGAAGATAAAAATTATAAATCAACCCAGCAGGTGATTCGCTCAATGGTCGAATGTATCAGTAAGAATGGCAACCTCCTCCTTAATGTTGGACCAGATGCTAAAGGTGAAATGACACGGGAATCACTGGTTATCCTTGACGAAGTTGGGGAGTGGATGCGCCTTAATGGCGATAGTATTTATGGATGCGGGAAGTCTTCGCTGCCTAAGCCAGAGTGGGGACGTTATACGCAAAAGGGCAACAAGTTGTATGCGCACGTCTACGACCGTGGAATTGGCCCGATCTATTTCCAAAGCTTGAAAGGGAAGATTAAAAAGGCTAGATTACTACGTGATGGTACCGAGCTAAAGGTGGAGGTGCCGTGGATGGCTGAGGAATATTCGGATGTTGACGGTGGAGCGTTTATTACATTAAAAGGGGCTAAGCTTCCCGACGAGATGGATACGGTTATTGAGCTTGAGCTTCTTTAATTAAACCAGATAGAGTGTCCCATAAGTCATGAATGGCTGCTGGGGCACTCTATTTTTTTTATTTTGATTCGATAATGATTACGACATATACAAAGCACCAATCTGACACAGATGACCCTAATCGCAGTATTATTGCATTTTTTGGGATGTTAACGGATCGGTGCTGACTGACACTGTGAAAGCTGTTGAAGCAGGCAGCCAACGAATCAGAATACAAAGCGGCGATTCTCCAAATAACAGGAGAATCGCCGTTCTGTGAATACTAAAGGCGAGCCTTGCGGAAGCCTTCATATATATTGAGAACCGCAACTAAAATCAGGCAAGCAATTCCCCCACCTACTAACCCCGTTTCAAATTGATTAGCTGAAGTTGTTAATAAATTAGACATGTAGTTAATGAATTCTTGGTTAAATACATTCGGATTTATAAGGATAATAGCGAATACAATAAGCACTAAAAGCTCGAGGCCCGTATTACATAATGCTAATTCTCTAGTCCATTGTCTCTTGATTAATTTATATATAGTTAATGCGACTTCTAATCCGATCACAATAAGAATAATAGGCCAATAATCAAGTAACACATGCTGATTAAAAGCTGGGGCTACGAAGTTAAGTGCGCCTTCACCGCCTCTATAGACTCTGATCAGGTGTTCAGCATTAAAATAAACAGTAGCCCAAATGGCAGTCCACAGTAAACTTCCGAACACTTCGAAGCTTGTAATTGCTTTTTTCTTATGGACAAGCGCGATATCCTTCAAATCATCAGGAGTCCATTTCCTTAATTTTGTAGTAAGTGGATGACCTTCCTTTCCTTTATCCGCCCGTTCGATAATAGCGAACACAACAGTTATCCAAAAAAAGACTTGGATTCCTACTTCAAGGAAGGTTCCAATTCCTCTACTTATAACTGCAGTAACAATATCCGCAACTGTTTTATCTCCGCTATAGCCAATCAAGTAATCAGCAACCAGAGCGATTAAAGAAACAACTACAGCGATTGGTATAATCATTTTTAACAACGTAACATATAAATCGAAATAGCGTGGGCCGATGAGATACATGGGCTGATCGCGATACTCACTAGCTAAAATAGCGGGATTGCCCAATTTTGTAAGGACGGCTTTTACCTCTTTTTCGTCATAATCATCCGGTAACATATCCTCGATGGTAGATCGTAATTCGAGAGCGATATCCTCCCGATTTTGTTCCGGTAACCTCCGAGTCACTTCATGAATGTAAATCTCAATTAGATTCATGGTCATCCTCCCCTTGTAATAGGCCGTAGAGCTCTTTCGAATTCTTAAGCCATTCTTCCTTTAGCTGTAAAAAAATTTCTACGCCATAGTCACTTAGAACATAATACTTACGGGGTCTGCTCTCGGATGTGTCCCAGCTGCTCGTCACTAATTCCTGTTTCTCTAATCGGCGAAGTAATGGATATAGGGTGCTTTGATCGATGATGATGCTGGATTCCTCCAACAATTGAACGAGCGAATATCCATACTGGGGTGTTCGTAATTGACTTAAAACGGCTAGCGTTAACGTACCTCTTCTAAGCTCTGTGATTAAAGAATTTAATAAAGTACTCATTCACCCACCTCATTATTTAAAATATAAGGATTTATAATCTCTTATAAATTGTTCTTATATTTTAGGTTTAAACGCTTGCTGTCCTTGAGAGGACGTCGAAGCCGCTTATACTTACTATGTGTCATACAGTATTTGATCTATACTATGCATCATACACTATTGTTGTTCCAACATCAATTGAATAAAATAATCTTCTGAGAAATAAATAAGAAAATTTTTCTATTTTGTGAAGCAGTTTGATTAAAAGGAGGTTGTGAAATGATTCCATTTTTTAGTGACATCCCTAATGCTTCTAAAGGGGAGGTAGTTGAACCGGTTCATAGGGGGTGGTCAAAGGGAAGTTACTAATATGCTGAGCCGAGCGGAGAGTGTTCTGGAGTGGTATGATGATTTTCAAACCTATATTCCGAAGTGGTATTTGGCAAGCGTGTAGGATTTTTACTGAGCTTGACTCCTTGTCAGTTTACTAGTATACTCATATTAACAAATCAATTAACACATAAAATAAACAAACGATGGACGTGACCAAATGAGAAACAATGGATTCACTGAAGATAACCAATTAAGCTTATTGATCTGGTTGCGGCTGGTTAGGGTATATGAGAATAGTAACGATCTTTCCAATGAATTCTTGAAGCAATTTAATTTAACAGTTAATCAATTCGATACCTTGGTACAAATATTATTACATCAGCCTGTAACACAGATGGAAATTGCCGAGCATCTAACCATTACTAAAGGTGGGGTATCCCATATGCTTGGCAGATTAGAGAAAGAAGGATGGATTGAACGCAAACAGGATTGGAAAGTGAAGTACATTACTTTAACGGAAAAGGGCCAAACACTTATTGAGAAGGTACTGCCCTTGCAATCGGATTTCCAAGCCTCGTTATTCGATCCACTGACAGATGAGGAGAAGAAAGTGTTTTACAGCATGCTTAAAAAGATTCATCGCCATAGCCAAGATGAGAATCGACTCCCGCGAGGTGTTCAGTAGTATCGCAAAAGCTTTATTGATAATAAAGCTTACTTTTTTACTCATCAGTATACTAGTAAACTTAAATTCAACAAAACTCATTAGGAGGTTTTTAAAATGAAACAACAACCCATAAACGGACAACATCATGTGTCTATGCTTACTAAGGACGCTAAACAAAACTTATGGTTTTATACAGAGGTCCTGGGACTGAGACTTGTAAAGAAAACGGTCAATCAAGATGATCCATCCATGTACCATCTATTTTATGGAAATCGTAATGGTGCTCCTGGAACCGAAGTATCTTTTTTTGAAATGCCAAATGCAGGTCAGACCCGCAAAGGGACGAACAGTATTAGTTCTTTCTCCCTTCTTGTTCCTAGCGATGAAGCCTTGTCATATTGGGCTAGTCGATTAGATTCTTTTGAAGTTCCTCATGAAGCGATAGTAAGTATCGGGGAACGTAAGTCGCTTACTTTTTATGATAGAGATGAATTGACGGTCCATTTAGTATCGGCTGAAAAAGATAACGGTATCGAGCTAGTTGAACCGTGGATTACAGAAGACATCCCTCCAAAGTATGCCATCGTTGGGTTAGGACCCGTTGAATTGACTGTACGTGAGGCTGGCCGCACAAAGGCGGTTTTGGAAGATATCTTGGGCTATACACAAGTTCGGACAGTACCCTCCATGGGTGATTCCAAGAATATGGTAGATATATATGAAACGGGGAAGGGTGGTTTATACACCGAGCTCCAGGTCAAAGAAGTAAATGACAAAGATCGGGAGAGACCGGGTAAAGGGAGCATCCATCATGTGGCTATAAGAGTGAAGGATGTCGAAGAACTAACCGAATGGGCCTCCAAGATCACTTCTGCAGGCTTTAAAAATACAGGGGTCATTGATCGTTATTACTTCCATTCCTTGTATTTCCGGGATCCGAACCATATTCTTTTTGAGCTTGCTACAGATGGCCCGGGATTTGAGATTGATGAAACTTTTGACGCGCTAGGAGAGAATTTGACCTTACCTTCATTTCTGGAAGAACGTCGTGAAGAGATTGAATCGAAGCTTCATCCTATCCGCTAAACCTAATACAACTATGAGAAGAGGACATATCATGATGGAACAATATAGAATCGATGAGAAAAAAGGGTTGGAGCTAGGTTTATACACGTTAGGTGATCACACCACAGACGCCTTAACAGGAAAAGCAATTAGTGAACGACAACGGATTCAAGAGATCGTAGCGGCTGCCAAATTAGCTGAGGATGCTGGATTAGATGTATTTGGGGTAGGCGAGAGTCATCAACCGAAATTCATTACCTCAGCTGCCTCGGTTGTCCTTGGAGCCATTGCAAATGCAACCGAACGTATAAAGCTTGTCAGTTCAGCAACTGTACTAAGTACAGCAGATCCTGTACGTGTATATGAGGACTTTGCAACATTGGATTTGTTATCAGGCGGTAGAGCAGAGATTGTTGCTGGACGTGGATCGCGTCTCGGGGCCTATGAACTTTTTGGTTATGACGTAAGAGATTATGAAGAATTGTTCGAAGAGAAAATTGAATTGCTCATGAAAATAAATGAGTCCGATCGCATAACGTGGGAAGGGAAATTCCGCCCTGCATTAAATGATATGGAAATCTTCCCTAAGCCCTTAAATGGAAAGTTACCAATTTGGCGAGCGGTTGGGGGACCTCCAGCAAGTGCAATTAAGGCGGGAAGAATGGGAATCCCGATGATGCTGACCACCCTTGGTGGACCGTCATCTGCCTTTAAAGGTTCTGTAGACGCGTATCGTATGGTTGCTGCAGAGTCAGGGTTTAATCCAGCAGACCTTCCCATCAGCACAACTTCTTTAATGTATATTGATCCGGACTCACAAAAAGCATTCCGCGATTATTATCCATATATCAATCACTTGATGAAAGAGCTTCGTGGGTCTTACTATCCGAAAGAACAATTTGCGGAAGCGATGAGTGTGAGAAATGCACTGCTCGTGGGAAGCCCGCAACAAATTGTGGAGAAGATCCTCTATCAACATGAGATGTATGGCCATAATCGTTTTCTAGCTCAGATTGATGTCGGTGGGTTACCTTATGCTCAAGTGGAACAAATGATTGACCTGTTCGCATCTGAAGTAGCACCAGCCGTAAGACGTGCTACAGCTAAGAAATAAGAAAGAGGGGATAGTATGAAGATCATTGGGATTTCAGGATCCATTGTTGGATCGAAGACTAGAATTGCTGTACAGCAAGCACTTAACAACATCACAGAAAAGCATCCGGATTTCGACGTAGAACTAATTGATCTAGGAGATTATAAGCTGGAATTTAGTGATGGACGCAGCTACATGGATTATACAGGTGATACCAAAGTTGTTCTGGAGAAAATCATGGCCGCCGATGCATATATCATTGGCACCCCAGTTTTTCAAGCTTCGATTCCAGGAACACTTAAGAATCTATTTGATTTACTCCCGGTTAATGGGTTTAAGGATAAAGTTATCGGTATTGTAGTAACTGCAGGTTCTTCAAAACATTACTTAGTGGCAGAACAACAACTGAAACCGATCCTCTCTTATATGAGAGCGGTGGTGGTTCCTAAGTATGTTTTTATTGAAGAGAAACAATATGACCGGAAAGTAATTGTGGATGATGATATTATTTTTAGACTGAATCGACTAGCTAATGAATTGGTGAATACCACGAATGCGATGCAGCAAGTGAAGCAAGCGGAAGAAGCAGCGTTTTTCTTTTAAAAAGAAGGGCTCTGTTAAGAAAATACCTTCAGTCTGTAATATAAAAGGGTACTTTATCCCTAACGTTGTATTTCGTGCAACAGAATGGATCCAATAGAAAGGGGATCTGAATTCTGTTGCATTTTTTACAATTAAATATAGGTTAAAACTCTTTTTTGAAGGTTTTCAGCAAATTCTAATGTACGAAGTGCAACAGAAACCTTTTTTTGAGGTCTGTATATGACTTTCTATTGCACATTATGCAATGGAATGGAGTTCATATTCTAATTTAATCTCGTATTTCAATAGAATCAATAGTAATATCGACATAGACATGAGCAAGAACTTAACCATTTTGTTAAATAACTGGAAGTATATAATTTGAGGATTCATTTCTGAAAAGGGGGAGTAGTGTGACGAATAATCTTATTGCAAATAGTAGGTTGTATAATCAAATGATTGCAGGCTCTTTACATCACACACCAGAGCAGGTCGTGAAAAAAATGGGGGCTATGCAAGCGCAAGACTATATGCAGGCGGTTTGGGCCATCGGACTACGTTCTCCTGCTACGAAATTAGCTGATATAGAGCGTGCAATCGCTGACCGCAAGATTATTCTTACTTGGACGCTGCGAGGTACGCTTCATTTCGTCCCAGCAGAAGATGTAAAATGGATGCTACAGCTATCTGCACCGCGTTTAGCATCACAAACGAAGCGGCGAATGGCTGAGCTTGGACTTGATGATCAGACACTGGAGCGCTGTAGAAAAATTATTGTGGATGTTCTAAAGGGCGGGAAGCAAATGGATCGTTCGGTCCTACTTCAGCTAATAGAAGAGGAAGGCATCTACTCGGGGAATCAACGCGGTTATCACATGCTCTGGAATAGTGCCTATCAAGGACTGATTTGTTTTGGTCCGATGAATGGTAAACAGCAAACGATTGTATTGTTAGAGGAATGGGTGCCAGATTGCCGAGAGCTATCTTACGAACAATCGTTGCAAGAACTCGCCTTGCGGTATTTTACAGCCCGTGGATTAGCGACCGTTCAGGACTTCGCTTGGTGGGCAGGCATAACCCTTACAGATGCCAGACGAGGGCTAGAATCTGTGAAAAAAGAACTTCAATCGACAGATATAAATGGCAATGAGCATTGGATGTCTAACCATCGAGTAGTTTCAGCGGATGAAGAGTCAGGTATCTATTTACTTCCAGGTTTCGATGAGTACATTCTTGGTTATAAAGACCGGAGTGCTGTACTTGAACCTGAGACGGCTCCTTTAATTGTTCCTGGCAACAACGGTGTTTTCCTGCCTATGATTGTTGTTGGTGGCCAAGTTATAGGTACATGGAAACGTTCGATTAAGAAAAAAGGAATTGAGATAGTCATTCATCCATTTAGAGAACTTGGAAATGCTGAAGAAGCTGTGTTTAAAGCTGCTGAAAGATATGCTGCTTTTATCGGGCTGCCGATACTCAATTTTAGTGTGTCTTCTACATTGACATGAGAATGAAAATATCGTTCAGGGGTGAAGATCAAGTTCATGAATGAGAGCGAGTTAAGGTGCTTTATAGAAGACGAATACATATGGAACAGGTGCAGGCACTAACGCACTTATTAGCCCCTGAAAGTTGATTTTTCAGATAGTTCTGATAAGAACGCAACCCGGCAGGTGCGACCTGCCGGGTTTATTCATAAATCTAATTGACTATATGAACTAAATTCGTCTAGCTAATTCTGCACCCTCCCAAATAGCATTAAGCGCTCTGCGAGCTTGTACTGCATCCCCAATTACATGATAAGGAATGGAGCTTTCCTCCAAGAAGTTCTGAAGGGGTTGCTTGTTTAGGGCGCGTGATCCTACTGCGATTACTACATAATCGGCTGGCAGGCTGAGAAGCTCCCCATCTTTTTCAACCATCACGCTATTCTTTTGGATCGTCATGCACTTGCTGTTGGTCATTAATCTAACACCGTGGCCATATAAGCTTTCCATTACACAGATTTTACGAAGGATACCCAGATCATTTGCTACATCGGTTTGCATTTCTACAACAGTGATTTGATTTCCGCGTTCGACCAGGAGCTCAGCGACCTCGAGACCGACCAAACCCCCTCCAATAATAACAACTCGACCTTCAGGATGAGCTGTTCCCCATAATACATCATGTGAATTTACTACATGACTACTCAAAACACCTTCTACTGGAGGAATAATCGGGGCTGATCCGATTGCAAGAATGACTTCATCCGGACTGATTTCTTGAATAAGCTCTGGAGTAACCTCCGTATTCATTCGGATTTCTACACCTTCACGTTTAGCCGTCTCACCCATATTCAGAGCAGCCGCGGCCATTTCTTCTTTACGCGGTGCGGCACCAGCGATATAAAGCTGTCCGCCTAGAATGTCATTTTTTTCGCATAAAATTGGAGAATGCCCACGACGTTTCAGTGTGATTGCTGCTTCTAATCCGGCTGGCCCACCACCGGCTATAAGTACTTTTTTTGGTGTGCTCGCTCGCTGTAATTCATATTCACTTTCTCTTCCGGTAGCAGGATTAAATACACAGCTGATGAAAGGCACCTTCGGATTTACGAATCCATCGAAGCAGCCTTGATCACAACCCACACATTTAACAATGGTGTCCGCGCGTCCAGCTAATGCTTTGTTACAGAATTCAGAATCTGTCAATTGAGCGCGGCCAATAGCTACGAAATCAGCCAGTCCTTCGGCAATAATTCGATTAGCAATAGCTGGATCATTAATACGACCTACAGCTATAACTGGAATGTTAACCACGGATTTAATTTGTGCTGCGTTATCTACATTGAAGCCCACAGGTAAATCGATAGGTGGTACTTCATATTTAATAGCTGCGCCTGCTGGAACTCCGCGCGATACATTAATCGCATCAATACCAGCATCCTCAGCGAGCTTCGAGAAGAGCTTCATATCTTCCAGTGTAAGTCCGCCGGGAAGATCCTCGATAGCAGAGATTCTCATCAAGATAGGGAACCTGGGTCCAACGGCTTCTCGAATGGCACGGATACAAGCGAGCGGAAAGCGACAACGATTCTCCCAGGAACCGCCGTACTCATCCTGACGGAAGTTCATCGCTGGGCTTAGAAATTGTTGTGGCAAATAACCATGACCAGCATGGAATTCTACACTGTCAAATCCAGCTTTTTTCGCACGTGAAGCAGCATCTGCGTAAGCTTGAACCATCTCACTAACTTCGTGATTCTCCAGCTCTCGGGGGATATGTGTTACACCCTCGAAAGGGACAGGGGAGGAGGAGACTTGAATCAGGTTGGGAGTTACTTTCCCTCCATGCCATAACTGAAGACAGCTTTTGCCGCCTGCATCACGAATAGCATGAGCCAATTGGGTCATACCAGGAATGAATTTATCATCAAATATGGCTGGAGCATCCTCAGAAGCAGCCGTTGGGTGAACGGTTGTTACTTCAACTGTATTTAAGCCGTTACCTCCTTTTGCGCGTGCTACATGGTAATCAATCAAGCGCTCGCTGACATACCCACCCGGAGCATTCATTTTTGTTCCCATGGCAGGCAAAATGACCCGGTTCTTAAGCTCCATATTTCCTATCGTACCTTTGCTGAACAAATGTGCGAATTCCATGCTATAACTTCCTCTCTATATATAGGTTAAAAATAATTAGGTTATTTTAACCTATACTATCGAACGGAACGATAAAAGTATGTGCATAAAATCACGAAGTATTTGGCACAAATGCAGTCCTTGAGGTAAGATAAGAAAATGACCGGAAATGAAGTCCGGTAGTTCGGAGGATGAATATGGATATTGAAGTCTTGATTCTGGCTCAATTAATGAAAGGGTCAAAACATGGTTATGAGATTAAAAAAAATATCATTTTCGTAATGAGTAACGATAAAATCGTTAATAATAATTCGCTGTATCCGAAGCTGAAATTGTTTGAAAAGCGAGGTTGGGTGATTAAAAAAACGGAAATGCAGGAAAACCGGCCTAAACGGTATGTGTATTCCATCACAGCCGAGGGTGAGGAGCGGTTTCATATCTGCTTGAACGAATTTTCACTGGAGACTATTCGTATTGATAATGAATGGTCTATTCGTCTTGCTTATTATGAGCTACTGGATCAGGAGGCCCGCCGAAGATTACTTGATTACAGAGAGACTTACATGAAAGAGAAGCTGGAACATTTACAACAGTTATCCCTAGTGGTTGGGAACGGTGAAGATTTGGATTACTCTGAAGAGCTATATTTTTATACCCGAAGTATGGTATTACATGAGCTAGAGTTAATCCATGAGCTTTCCCATAAACTGGACGCCTTGGATATGCATTGATCCGTATCTCGCTGTCGATCATCATTGTAACTGAAATTAATGGAGAAGGGGGTTTTCCTTGAGAAAAGTATACTTATTAACCCTTGGTCTTGTACTCCTGTTTATTTTTTCAGCCTGCGATCAAGAACAGGCAAGTGATTCTGTAATTAAGGAAGTAACGGTTACATCCAAGGGGAGAGTCATTCAATCTGTCTTAAAGCCACTTGAAAGGAACACTAATTCAGAAGAAGTTAATGTATCTTTCCAAAGCCTTATGGCTGAACCGGATGTTTCAATTCCCTATGTGAAGCTTGGAGAAATCATAGAAATCGAATTTAGCAATACAGCCCCAAACAGCTACAAATTGACAGATTATATTTTGAAAGATAATGGCACTTTAAAGTATAAAAAAGAAACAGCAGAGCCGGTAAATGTTGAATGGGCGGATAAGACAGCTACTTTTAAGCTCGATTCGAATATGGCGGCTTTTCTTAGTTCAGATAGTAAGGATTATGAATCAGGGGCAACTATACGGGGATTTAGACTGACAGGCGAGTGGCTAGACCAGACTAAGGAAATCACGTTTGTTATTCGAACAGATGCTAAGTAGGTATGGAGATCATCATAGTGTATATGGGAGAACCCGGGATTGCGATTCATCAATCAAAAAGACTAACCAGAAAGTCTGGTTAGTCTTTTATGTTGTTCGATCTTTTTATTTCACTTTAATGCCCATGGCTTGCGCAACCTTAGTGAATACTTCGGTATTTTCGTATACTCCTGTAAACAACTGAGCGTTTTTGCCCATGGCCGTAATTGGAATATCCACTGCTGTATGACCTGAAGTCGTCCAGTCTACAACGAAATTCTGTTTGGAGTTAGCGATGGCAAACGGACCATCTTCTTTGGAAATGCCGTCACCTGATTCATCTTCAGCGTCTACGGCTTCAATAGAGAATCCACCTGTTTCATGGTCGGCGAGAACTAGGACAAGGGTATCCGGATTCTTTTTAGCGAAATCTTTGGCAATCTGTACGGACTTATCTAACTCTTGTCCCGCTTTAATCGTCATCTTGGCATTGTTTTGGTGTGCAAATTCGTCAGTACCCTCTTCTTCAACCATCAGGAAAAATCCTTTTTTATTTGCTGCAAGCGTGTCTATCGCTTTTTTCGTCATTTCAGGCAGGGATACAACCGGGTTGTAGATATCTCCTTCACCCTCTGGCTTTTGCTGGAACATTTCCTCATTTGCAAATAACCCGAGAAGCTTGCCGCTTTTCGCCTTTTGCATATCGGTTTTGTTCGTTACGTAGGAGTATCCAAGCTGTTTAGCTTTGTCTACAAGGTTCCCTTGCGTTCCTTTGCTCTTCTCTGAAGGATCTTCAGCTGGCTCATCTGCGAATTTACCTGGATTCCCAGCAGGATACCAGAAGTCTTCGCCTCCACCGAGAAGAACGTCAACTTTGCTCTTGGTCAGAAGCTGCAGAGCGATATCACTTTGTTTGGAGCGATCTTCAACATGAGCACCAAAGGCGGCGCCTGTAGCATCAGTAACTTGGCTGGTAGTTACAACGCCTGTAGATTTCCCTGCTGATTTTGCATATTCCATAATGGTTTGTACGGACTTTTTATCTGCATTCATCCCAATGGCACCGTTATAAGTCTTGACTCCGCTGGCATAGGCTGTGGCTGAAGCAGCTGAATCTGTAACAGGGACAGTGGAGCTTGTATGAATTAGTCCAGCATATGGCATAGAATCCATCGCTAGATTTCCTTTTTCACCTACTGTAGCTAGGCGGATGGCATTGCGCTGGGCAGTACCCATTCCGTCACCGACAAACAGAATCACATTTCTTGTGTTTGATGAAGCTGCATTGGCCTGATTTGGTGCTTGTGTAGTGACTACGTTGGAAACGAAGAGAGCAGTTGCTGCAGTCGCTACAATTGCCGTCTTAACGCCGTACTTTTTCGGTGATTTCATAATTTCCCTCCTAATGTATGTTTACAACCTCATACTATAGTAATTACATTAAGAGAATGTTTTCGGATATTGTAAAAAATGTAAATTGTAGCGTGCTTGAAAGCATAGGATTTACAGTAGGCAAGATTTCAAAATAAAATATATCTAGGTGTATTATTACAATATTGAATATATTCATCTCCGAATACAGATTTTAAATGCTGCTCTTCCTGAAGAATAAGAAAATGAATGGCTACAATGTTAAGAAAGAATATAATTAGTGTTAATGAATTTGGATACATAAGATACAATCCAAGAAACATGAGATCAAAACCGACAAATGCGGCGTTTCTACTAAATTTATATATACCGTGCGTGATGAGTTTTGTTACAGTAGACTTATCAATCCCAACTCTCCACGAAGTACGCATGGCAATCATTGCTTGTATGAAAATGGAACATCCGAGGGCTACTACACCAACACCGATAAAGTGAATCGCCGGATGATTAAAATGTTCTCCTACTAGTGTAACTATGTATGACTCCGCTAAGGAAAACATAAACCACGCTGCTCCCCACACAAAAGTAGTAGTCTTAACGAACAGCTCGGTATAATGGATCATAGATCGTTTATTTCCTTTAGCTAATACGTTACCTTTAATGTGGTTCTTTTTGTAAAGTATAAGGAGCTTCAAAAGGTAAGAAATAAGGAATATGAAGAAAAGAATTAGGGATAGGATATTTTTTAGATTACTCATTGTAATTTCCTCCTCACTAATACATATGAATGATTGCTCATATGTTTGCTTATATCTTATTTCCTGATGCTGTGCATGTCAACTAAATATTGATTTAGGGGGATAATGTGAAAACGTCAACGTATAAAAGATGGTGGTTAAGGGTCCTGATTATTGCGGCTATTGCATTAGTAAGTGGAATCGGAATGCTGGTTAAGCCATCGGGGTTGTCAACATATACTTCAAAAGAGTATAAGGTCACTTTGAAGTATCCCTCCGAGTGGGAAGTAAATCCAGAATATGCTGAGAGGTATCAGGGGAACGACGGATTTTTTCAATTATCCGCTATTTCTGGAGAGGGGTTATCCATCGATGAAGTAGCAAACAAGGATGCATTTCATCAACTGAAGCCTTATGGCTCTGATCCACAAATCATTGAACTGACACTAGAGGGGTTAAAAGCGGAAGAGAAAGCACGATTGATTGTGCCTTCTGCTGATCAGGAAGAGGAATGGAATCATCAGGCTGCTATTATTTTGAAATATCCAGAAGCGGTGAAAATAGGAGATTCTTTGTTCAATTATTTTATTTTATGGGCGGATATAAAACATGTGGAGGACATAGGTCAGACTGTTCGATTTACTGGAAAACCGTAAAGTGTTTGCACACGAAGATAGTCTGCTGGCTTAATTACCGGTATTTCTAGGAAATATTCCAACTGCCATTTTTGTGTTTTTTGAGCTTGACGACTCGTGGGATTATCCCATGGGGGGTACACTCGTAGTGCTCTTTTGCCACCGTCACCTTTATTGGATAATATATCTTGTTTACCTAGCACAGCTTTTGGAAATACAAATTGACCAAAGTGATTCTCATTGCGCGTACTTATAACGAAGAGATCAGCAGGATCTGATTTATCATAGGGTTGGATGGGGCCATCTCCAATTCTCTCCCATAACGTGACAAACTGCCCGATCTTTGTAGGTGTGATTTTTGCAACACGGAATCTAATGGATAGCGCGTTTATATTAAATATATACGCCCCATAATCAGCATTGTGTGGTTCATGAATGAGGTCAGAGCAATCAAGATTGCACGGGTTATATACAAGCTCTTGGGTAGCAAGCAGATCACTATGAATGATACCTGAAAAGCTGTGATTCTTAAATTTCATCTGTTCAAATCTCCCGGTTGAGTTCCTTAGAAACTCCTAATGTTCTCTATCATAATGCAAGAATAGGGAGTTCACAACCGTGAACAGAGCACCTTTCCCTTGAGATTGGAGGTAGTCGTATGAAATCCATACATAAATTAATTGAAATTTTTAAGCTGAGTGTTTTGAATATAGAGTCTGTTCCAGAGTCGTTTAGTTCTGAAGTGTATAAACTTACTCTTAATAATCTAGACAACGTATACGTGAAAATTCCATACAACAGGGATAAACTGGTTCGCGAATTTGAGATGCTTGAAAGACTAAAGGGTGTTATACCTGTTCCAAAAGTATTGGATTTCTGGGACGGAGATAATAAGAGTGTCGGTGCAATGCTTCTATCCGCTATAGATGGGGTGCCTTGTACGAGTAACATTGATCAGAGTCTGGCGTTTCAAATCGGTAATTATCATGCCATGCTTCATGAAGTTACCATGCCAGCGTATGGATGTTATGGATCCGATGGTTTTCAGATGGTAGAGAACAATAGCTGGAGATTATACCTGAAAAATAATTTTGAAAAGTGGAAAGAACCTTGTAAAGAACTCCTTCATCCTGATTTATTTGAGAAATGTATTACTCACTTTGATAGCGTATATTCGGCGTTACCTGAACCTGATGGGCCTTGTGTTGTTCATATGGATTTTCGACCAGGCAATATATTAATAAAAGATAATGAAGTCGTTGGTATAATTGATTACGAGAGTGCTCGTGGTGGTTCCTCTGAAATTGATTTTACAAAAATGAACCGATACGTCTGGGAAGTGAACCCGCTAACCCGGCTCCCGTATGTGCAAGGCTACGAATCGGTTTGTCCTTTACCTGATCTCGAAAATATTATACCGTTTTATAATTTTTATGATGCTTTTAGTGCGGTAGTTTGGTGTAAAACCAGAGGAATTGAGAACAATAAGGCATTTCTTCAGGAAAGTATAGAGGTATTGCAAAGATCTATAGAAGGAATGAAATGATTGGAAAAAATGTGAATGACTTTATTGCATGTTGGGAAAGTGCTGTGCATGCTTTATTGAATAATCCTATGCTTGGTAACTAAATAGAAGAGAAATGTTTAATCGTATGGGGGAGTAGAAGCTTTGGAAATAAAAAATAAACAAGTTGAACAACGGTATTGTCCTTTATGTAAAGAATTAAATCATTGTGGTGCTAATAGTGGTGATTGTTGGTGTTTTCATACGGAAATTCCTGCAGAACTACTAGAAAGGGTACCTTTGGAACTGAGTGGTAAAGCCTGTATCTGTCAAAGATGCGTAGAGGCGTTTAAAAAACATTAAATTGAAATTTAACTAACTCAAGACGAAAACAGTAATTATATTGTGTATACTTAAATAGTAATATAAAAAAACATATGGGGGACACAGATGAGAAAGCCTATAATTGCAGTTGATATGGATGACACGATATGCCATCTAGTCAAACGAGCTATATACCATAACAACAATGATTTCCCCACTCATGTACTGAAGTACGAGGAGATGCTTGATTGGAATACGGATCATTTACGTCATCCAGATTGTACACAAGATGTATTCTATGGGCGGCCTGGTTTATATGAGGAGCTTGAATTATTCGACGAGCATGTTGTAGGTGAAATGGAGAAACTGCACAATGCTTATGATGTTATTATTGTTACGGCGGCCCAGCCCAATGCAGTTGTTGAAAAATGGAACTGGCTGCAGAAGCATATGCCGTTTATTCCCATCGAAAATTTCTTCCCATGCAAACGAAAGAATCTTATTAATTATGATCTTCTGATCGATGACGGGGTTCACAACTTGGTTCCTGCATTGCAGGACGGAAGGAAAGTACTCTGTATTCCGCATCCATGGAATTTGAGAGCCCGTGAACAATATGGATTTCCATTATTGACCTCCTGGGAAGGTGCGAAAGAGAAGATTGATCAGATTTTTGAAAATTCAAGAAACTAGCTGATTTGAGGAGAGTTGCTCACATAGAGCAATTCTCTTTTTTTATGCTTTTTAGATTTTTTTGCCTATTTTTTTGCAACTACTTCATCTGTCGTAGTAATTATGGTATACTGCAACTACTACGACAGATGAAGTAATCATAGGGGGTACCATTTTTGATCAGCAGTGATGTTATACGTGGTTACAATGATACGATGATCCTCTACATGCTGCTCGATGGGGAATCCTACGGGTACGAGATTTCTAAGAATATCAGGCAGCTGACTCAGGAGAAGTATGTCATGAAGGAGACAACGCTGTATTCCGCCTTTACCCGGCTGGAGAAGAACGGGTACATTGAATCCTTTTATCTGGATGAGAGTCTTGGCAAGCGGCGCACATATTACCGGATTACCCCGCTGGGTCTCGCCTATTACCGAGAAAAATGTGAGGAATGGAAGGTTACGCAGGAAGTTGTAAACCAATTTATCAAGGAGTGGTGATAGTGCATGGAGACGATCATAGTATATCTGGATAATATGTTTGCAGGTCTGCCGAAGACTCCGGAACTGGAGCGTTTGAAGCAGGAGCTGCTGTCCGGGATGGAAGATAAGTACCTGGAGCTGAAGCAGGATGGTAAGTCTGAGAATGAGGCGATCGGTATCGTTATTTCGGAATTCGGCAATATTGAGGAGCTGACTGCTGAGCTAGGCATCCATCCAGCCAGACAGGAGAAGACTGTGCCCATGCTGAGTGAAGAAGAGGTTTATGCTTATGCGGCTGCCAAACGTAGCTCCGGATTATGGACCGGTCTCGGTGTTTTTCTCTGCGCATGCGGGGTGGCGCTGTTGATTACTCTTAGTACATTGTTTGAAAATAATGCTGATATGGCTGATAAAGGTTCAATGCTGGGGATGGTCGGAATGTTCGTGCTGGTCGCTGTGGCCGTTGGGATGTTCATTCATAGCGGCATGAAACTCGAGCGCTTCGAAAGTCTAGAGCAAGGCTTTCAGCTACCTTATGCGCTCAAAACGGCGCTTCAGCGCAGTCAAGCCCTTTATGCTCCGACTTATCGCCTTGCTTTGATTGTGGGCGTCTGTCTTTGTGTGCTGTCGCCGACCTTTATCTTCGCAACTTCTTATGTCAACGATGACTATGCTCCATATGGAGTCGCTGCTTTTCTTTTTATTGCGGCTGTGGCGGTGTTTCTATTCATCTATTACGGGAATATTCAGGGAACTTATACGAAATTGCTGGAGGAGCCGAACATCACTGCAGAGAAGCAGGAAGAGAACCGATTTGTTGGAGTTGTTGGGGCTGTGTTGTGGCCGTTGGCGACGGCGATTTTTCTGTTTACGGGCTTTGTCTATGGGCGATGGGACGTTAACTGGGCTGTATTCCCAATTGCTGGCATCCTGTCCGGTATGTTCAGCAATGTGTATCATATTCTAAAGCGCAAAAATGTCTCCTGATTATACTGACTGCACATTAAGGTAACCTCATTCTTTGGAGGTTACCTTTTTTCTTTTGTCCAATTTGCTGGAACATCATTGACATGATGTATTAAATGTATTTAAATGGAATAGACCGACGGTCGGTCTATAAAAAGGAGGACTCAGAATAAATGAGAATTTCCAAAGAAGCGGAAGAACGCAGAAATGAAATATTAGATAAGGCAGAAATGCTTTTTTTTACGAAAGGTTATGCGAGAACTACAGTGAACGACATCTTGCAGGAGATCGGGATTGCCAAGGGCACGTTCTACTATTATTTCAAGTCGAAGGAGGAGGTTATGGAAGCAGTGGTCACACGATTCATCGATGCTGGAGTAGACGTTGCGAAGATCATTGCTGCTGATTCAAAGCTCTCCGTACATGAAAAGCTACTACAAATCATAATGGCACAGAAACCTGATTCGGAGAGAAAAGGTCACATGATTGAACAGTTTCATCAAGCTGAGAATGCACTAATCCATCAGAAAAGCTTGGCTGAAACTATTTTGAAGCTAACACCTGTGTTGACAGAGGTGATTGAGCAGGGAATCGAGGAGAGCTTGTTCCACTGTCCTTATCCTAAAGAAACGATGGAATTTCTGTTGGTCGCCTCACAATTTCTATTGGATGAAGGGATTTTCAAGTGGCAACCGGAAGAGATCATTCTCAAAATTCAGAGCTTTATTTATATTATGGAGACTACGTTGGGAGCTGAAAAAGGAAGCTTTTCCTACGTAACGCAAATGTTTGAGTAAGGTCCGTGCAGGGAGGATGAATGAGACGTAGGGGAGAGATCGTCAATGCTGCTACACATTGTGAAAAAAGATTTTCAAAGAAATAAAATTATAACGATCGTCTTAATTATTTTTATGATGTTATCGGCCTTGCTTGCTGCTTGTGCTTCTCAAGTCATTATGGAATTGACCGGTTCTTTAAGTCATTTGCTGGATAAATCAAAGGCTCCCCATTTTGTTCAAATGCATGCTGGTCCAATAGATAACGCAGGTATTCAAAAATTCGCCTCAACAAATCCACTTGTTAAGAATCAACAAACAGTAGAAATGCTAAGGATAGATGGCTCGCAGATTGTCTTGGGTAACAGCAATAAGTCGGAAGAGAACAGCGTAATGGATATAGGTTTTGTTAAGCAGAACCCATCATTTGATTTGCTGCTGAATTTAGAGAATCAAGTGATTAGGGTAGCTGAAGGAGAAATCGCAGTTCCTATTTATTATATGAAGCAGAATGATCTGAAGATTGGTGATCAGGTTACCCTTTCCAATGGACAGTTAGATCAAAAATTTATGGTTACGGATTTTGTTCGAGACATCCAAATGAATCCAGCTATTGTTAGCTCTAAGCGCTTTGTCGTAAATGACACGGATTATAATGTACTTAAGAAGAACCATGGAGAAGTTGAGTACTTAATTGAATTTCAAATCACCGATTTAAGTAGACTTAGCGAGTTCCGGAATACCTATCAATCCTCAGATATGCCCGGTAAAGGACCAATGATAGACTATCCTTTGTTTAAGACGCTGAATGCGCTGACAGATGGGATTATTGCAGTTGTCATTATTTTGGTAAGTATCCTTCTTATGATTATTGCCGTCCTATGTTTAAGGTTTACGATGATCGCGACCTTAGAGGAGGATTATAGAGAGATTGGCGTCATGAAAGCAATTGGGATTTCACAGCGAGATATTAGAAGGATCTATTTGGCAAAATATATGGTTATGGCAGCATGCGCTTCACTGCTAGGATATTTATTATCTTTGGGTGTGGTGCGATTGTTTACAGCGAATATCACATTGTACTTGGGGACTGCTCCGAAAACGATACTTCAGCCTATTGTTCCAGTCTTAGCGGTCGGTTTGATCTTCGGCATGATTGTGTTCTTTTGCAGAGTTATTCTTAGAAGGTTTAATCGTATAACAGTAGTAGAGGCTTTAAGGTCAGGGACTGTGGGGGAGTTGAAAGGCAATAAAAGTAGAATGGTGCTGAGTAAGCGCAGGCATATAAATGTGAATGTTTTTCTTGGCCTAAAGGATGTTTATGGACGCTTCACCATGTTCGGATTGCTATTCTTCGTATTTGTGATCTGTCTGTTTATCATTCTTGTACCAGTAAATATATTGAATACCCTTCAGTCTCCTCGGTTTATTTCTTATATGGGTGTAGGTCAGAGTGACATGAGAATAGATTTGCAGCCATCTGATCAAATAGAGAAGCGATTTAATGAACTGATAACGACGCTAAATAAGGACTCCGAAATAGCTAAATTCTCACCATTAATTACTTCTCGATTTAAAGTGCTAGGCAGCGATGGCGTATGGGAGAATATCAATGTTGAAACAGGAGATTTCTCTATTTTTCCGCTCACCTATATTAACGGAGGAATCCCTGAAAGTGGGGATGAGATTGCCCTTTCTGATCTGAATGCCAAGGAATGGAACAAAAGGGTAGGGGATAGCGTTCTTTTGGAGGTAGATGGCACTTCGAAAAAATTGACGGTTAGCGGGATCTACCAAGATATAACGAACGGTGGTCGAACTGCAAAAGCCCGATTACCTTATAACCCGAAGTCCGTGCTATGGTATATCGTAGCTTTAGATGTGAATCCGAATGTTTCCGTTCAGGAGAAAATGGATCAATATGCAAAGTTATTTTATCCAGCCAAAGTTACTCATCTAGAAAGCTATTTATCTCAGACGCTCGGGAATACGATTCGCCAATTAAAGCTGGTCACTGGCTTATCCATTGCTATCTCGATATCAATTTCAGTATTGATTACAGCTTTATTTCTAAAAATGCTGCTAGCGAAGGACGTCTCGCAAATTGCAATTTTGAGAAGCATTGGCTTTACGTTAGAAGATATTCGAAAGCAATATCAGGTAAGGCTGCTACTGGTTTCTGGTCTTGGAATCATTCTCGGAACCTTTGCAGTTAATACCATCGGTCAAAAATTCACTCAATTACTCGGATCCTTTATGGGAGCATCCCAAATACAGTTTGTAGTTAATCCGGTAATAGCTTATCTTGTTCTCCCTCTTTTTTTCATGCTCATTGTAGCACTCACAACCGTAGTAAGCACGATATCGATGAAGAAATCCAATTTATCTAAACTGATTGTCGAATGAGGGTGAGGTGGTAGTATGTTCATATTAGAGACGAAGGGTTTAAATAAAACCTTTGTAACCGGGCAAGGAACCCCGCAGACGGTATTAAAAGATGTTCATCTACAGGTATCAAAGGGAGAATTCGTAGCTATAATGGGGCCTTCTGGCTCAGGGAAATCAACATTGCTCTATACGATCAGCGGTATGGACCGGATGACTTCAGGAAGTGTTGTTTTTAAAGGGCAGGACATCAGTGGTCTTTCTGAGAGTGAATTAGCTGAACTGCGTTTAAATCAAATGGGATTTATTTTTCAGCAGATGCATCTTTTAAAAAACCTGACTATTCGGGACAATATCATCTTATCCGCTTATCGAGCTAAAATCGTTAGTCGTAGAACCATCAATAACAGAGCCGCTGAGTTAATGAAAAAAACCGGAATCTCTGCACTCGCTGAGCGTGATATTACACAAGTGTCGGGTGGACAACTGCAAAGAGCAGCGATCTGCAGGTCAATCATCAATGAGCCTGATATTCTATTTGGTGATGAGCCAACAGGTGCATTGAACTCTAAAGCTGCTAGTGAAATTATGGAGATATTAATAAATATTAATCAGACCGGTACAACGATTCTACTGGCTACACATGATGCGAAAGTCGCTGCTCAGGCAGAACGTGTCCTGTATATGCTGGATGGCAGCATAGCTTCTGAGCAATGGCTTGGTAAATTCAATCGCATAAATGGGGACTTAAAAGAGCGGGAAGAGAAGTTGTCGGCTTGGTTATTGAAGTTGGGATTCTGATTGATAGGAAAGGGATACATAACATGGGAAATCTGAATTATAACTTAAATTTCGAAATGCTATGTGCAAAATACGAGTTAGGTCATTTGAAAAATGAACCAGAACAGGTAACAGGTGGTCTTCTACACAGAATGTATCGTCTACAAACGGACAAAGCGCTCTATGCAGTGAAAGCTTTAAATCCTCAAATTATGCAGCGGGATACTGCTATGTACAACTATACTCTTTCTGAAAAGGTTGCAAATATGGCTTATCAAAATGGGATAAATGCAGTACCGGCCATCGTATCCAAAGATAGTTTTATGCATGAATTCGAGGGTCAATTCTATTTATTATTTCCATGGGTCGAAGGTAAGGCATTGCCATCAGGAGGTATTAATATAGGGTGTTGTAAAAAGATTGGCGAAAACCTTGCTAAAATTCATAAGATCGATTTCGCTACACTTCTTAATCATCATCCTAATGGAAATCTTGAGGCAGTAAATACATCCACTGTTTGTTGGAATGAATATGCACTAACAGCAAAACAGGATGGTTTGGAATGGTCTAGCTTGCTATTAGATAACCTGAACCAAATAAATCATTGGGAACAACTTGTAGATTCTTCAGCGGAACAATTATTGAATCATATGGTGATCAGCCATCGGGATTTAGATCAAAAAAATGTACTATGGGATGAGCATCAGATACCCATTATTATTGACTGGGAAGCAGCAGGACCTATCCATCCAACCCAAGAGTTAATAGATGTAGCACTTTATTGGTCAGGCTTTGAATCGGGAAGTGTAAGCAAAGATGCTTTCTGCACGCTTATTAATGCATACCGCGATCATGGCGGCGAGATTTATGCTAACTGGTCCGATGTGCTCAACTATGGTTTTCATGGGAAGCTAGAATGGTTAGCTTATAATATCAGACGGTCACTTGGAATAGAGAGTACGGATGATACAGAGCGAGAACTTGGAACCCGTGAAGTAATAAATACAATCACTGCTTTAAATGACTATGATAACTTTATTCCTCAGTGTATCGAATGGTGTAACCAAGACTACTAAAGGAGAACTTATATATGAATGTAGTAAAAGCTACTATGGAGGATATAAGAGGATGGCTGGAGCTAGCGGCAGAGGTGGAGTCCCTTTTTGGGCCGATGGTAAATGATCCGAATTTCACTCTAGCATTAGAAAAAAATATCAGGCGACAAAGCGCTTTTTGTGTACGAGAAAACAATGGTTCGCCAGGTTCAAGATTACTTGGAGCTGTGTTATTCTCTTCATCCAATGCCCCTAATTACAAGATTGGTTGGTTATCTGTTTCAGCCATAGAGAGAAATAAGGGTGTCGCGACAGCCCTTCTTAACTATATTATCGAAAGTATCGAAACCCCAGCAGAGATATTCGTTACTACTTTTGGTGAGGATCATCCAGAGGGCCAACCTGCTAGAAGATTTTATCAGAAGTTTGGTTTCTTCCCTATGCAGGATGGGGTTCCAAATGGCCTCGAAGGTGGCTCAAGACAAAATTTCAAGCTGACGATCGCTCACAAGGATTCATTATGAAAAAAATAATTTATTTATCGGTGATTTCATTTTTCTTGCTAGCGATTTCTTTCAGCCCGTTGTTCAACTATATCCGTGAGTATATGATTTCAGATCAAATCAATCAGCGTTATGAGATCAACCATGCTGAGAAAGGGTATAATACGTTAAACGTTCAAGAACTAACGGTTGATGATAAGCATATTAAGATCCAGGAAGAAAATACAGGCAGGAAAGCAGAATTGACCCTTTGGGATGAAGAGGAGAGTGTCCCGCCTGGAGATATTGTGAAAGTTCAGTTTTTATTAAATGGTCAAAAAATCTCAACTCCTGATGAAATATGGTTGTCTAATCGGGAACGAGGAAGCAGATATTTCTCATGGATAGATATTCTCACTGTTACGGATCGAAAGACTGGCGAGAAAGAAATTAATATAGTCCAAAGACTTACAGATGATAGTCAGCCGATGGAAAAGAGAAAATGGAAAATAAACACGATCTCACATGATGGCAGTATAGAAGAAAAGGTGCTGAGTTATGCTCAAAGAAGTGACAATCATCTAGGGGTGAAGCTTATCGAGTTCTCGGGTACATCACTTATGGGTATGGGCTACTATTCGGATATTACTAAAAGCTATCCAAGTGTATTTTTCCCTCTAATTTATCCATTTTTAACAGGTGTCGTGGGAATCTTTCTATTGATCATTATAGTTGTTCAATTACTGATCGAGCTTCATAATAGGCGCGTTATTAGGAAAAACGGGCGATAACGGTCATAAGATATGTTCTGAAATTACTTATAATTTCGAATCACCTTTAACTTGGTCAAGGTTAATAAAGCAAATAGTAGTAGCAGGACTCCGATGGAACCCATGACAGGGGCTGGACTGAAGTGATCGGACAGGAATGAAACGGCTGTAAGACCAAGTGAGGGTGCTACACTCATAATGGACCCAAGTACACCGAAGACTCTACCTTGTATATCCTCCGAAACTTCCAGCCTGAGGATGGTATTTATCAGCAATGTACAGAATGAGAACATAAAGCCAATAAGAAGAATGATGGGAATGGCTAAGGCAGCAGTAGTGACGAACGATAGCAGGAGGTACAGGGGACCCAGACATAGCAGTCCAGTCATGATAAAGAAGCCGCGATTCTTTAATTTGGAGCCGAGAAACAAGATCATGCTGGAACCAATCATATAACCTAGTGGAATACAGGCTTCCATGAGTCCAAACTGAAAGGGACTAGAATTCCATACTTTGACGGCCATAACTTGCGTTAGCATCAGTGAAGGCATAAAGAACAAAGTGAGCGTAGGAAGCATGATGATTATTGCTCGGGCGAAGGGGTATTTCCAAATATAACGAACGCCATCCGCAAGATCCTGTGTGAATTTTCTTTCTTCTTTAGGTCCGGTATTCACTCGGTTTGGGAGTGGAAGGGAGCGGACAGCAAGAACTAGTAGAAAGGAAACGAAAAATGTAGCTCCATCAAATAATATGGCATCTGCCGCTCCAAAACTTGCTACAAAAATACCTCCAGCCGAATACCCAATCGTCCTACAGATGTTCTCCGACAGGTTCAGAATCCCGACTGCTTTTTGCACATGTTCTTTTCCAACTACAGTGGTAATTGAAGCTTGATACGCAGGGGATTGGAATAATGCTGAGACTGTCGTAAGTCCCGTTAATATGGCCACGATAATGAATGATGTAGAAGACATGGAAATGGTCAGAGCAAGCGTAACTGCTAGACCGCAGCTTATCAAATCAGTGATTAACATAATGGTTCTACGATTGATCCTGTCTGCGAGTGTGCCTCCTATCGATCCGAGTAAAGAACTGAGCAATAGATTGATTATCGTAATAATGGCAATCATTTTAGCGCTTCCGGTCGTCTGAAGTACCCATAAACTTAAAGCAATGCTGTGAAAGGTATTTCCAAACAAAGAAATGGAATAGGAGCTGAGTAGCAGCATAAATCTCCGGTTTCCCCAAAGGGTTGGATAGGATTGAGCGGTGGTGGATGCATGTTTTGCTAATACAGGATCTGTCATGGGTAAATCTCCTCTCGACTTAAACGCTTAAGTGAATATCGAAAAAAAATTAATCAACAAAATAACGATTATTCTCTTGTTTGGAGTAGTCAGGACGATGTAATAACTCCTGCATTAGTTCAAAAGCAGTGGCTGATTTATCCCCAGTGAATATGAATTTCTGAACGTCTTCTCCAAGCATTTCTGGGCAATTACAGGTACATAGAACAGAAAGACGTGCGAATACCCCGGATTTTTCAACACAACTTCCGATAAACTCATTAATAACTATGGCCTCTTTGTAGATCCCCTCCGATAAGATTGTATTCAATTCTTCCATATTTTGAACTTTGAATATTGCTTTCTCAGGTAAAGGAAGACTATCTTGGATAAAGTTAGTGAGCAGGGAGTTATTGAAGCTCTCCATAATTAAACAAACCTGTGAAAGATCCTCCGGCATTACCTTCCGTAGAGCTGAACGATAATTGTAAAGAACTTGCTTAAACAGCTTATCTTCAATCATGCTGTCGATCAAAATCAAGGGGATACCTTCTACAAAATGTTTGGAAATCGAATAGAAGGATTCATCGTGCACATCGATCAGAAAGACGGCTTCGAGCTTTCTTTCAACGATGATATTCAGAGAAGGATGGTCAGTACCAAGAGAATATAGCAGCGTATGATATCCGGCATCCGTTAAACGCTGTTCCAAAGCACGAATAAATGTGAATTGGGCATAGAGTTTCCAAGGTGGCATATAAGCAGAATTATGGACAAGTACCCCTACTAATCCCGTTTTTTTATTGGCAAGCGAACGGGCTGCTAGATTAGGAATGTAATGAAGTTCTTCGGCAAGTGACAGAATTTGATTGCGGGTCTTCTCAGGAATGGTTTGGTTATCGACGCGGTTCAGAACATAGCTTACAGTCGCAACGGAGACATTAGCTTGTAGCGCGATGTCTTTCATTGTAGTCTTTTTCACCAGTAAACTTCTCCCTTGCTGAGATATTTATTTCCAAATATTATCATTAACACTTGAAAAGAGTCAACGATTGACTTTATACCAAGAAGCAAATGATGCTTGTGTTCATTTTTATAATTTGGGTAAATAGATATAAGAAGCTAAATCAGTCAGCGAGAAGAGGTGTGGCTCATGGGAACGAATCTTAATCGGGAAGAGAGCGCGCTGTGAAACCGCTTTAGATACTGACACAAATTTGTGAAATTATTCACTTAATTATTAAGAATTTTAATATATAATTAATTCATAATCAAAATTAGGGGGAATCGAAAATGAGACTATTTAAAATGATTTTAGTGGCTGGGGTTTCGGTAGCAGTATTGGCAGGTTGTGGAGCAAATGAGGATAAAGCAAACAATTCGGCGGCAACTTCAGCTCCGGCTGCTGAGCAGACAGATGCTGTCACTACAGCTTCGATTGTGAATCAAGCAGATGCATTTACTAAGGCTGTTAGCAAAGATGGAAACTGGATTGTTGCGATTCTAAATGATGTAACGATTCCTGATGAGGTTGTTGTAGCTGGAGAATTCCGTAATAAAGGAGCCGCAGATGGCGACATCTACCGTAAGATTGCCCTTTATTCGCAAGATGCTGATCACAAGATCACTGCTACTTATACACTAACCGTACCAAAGTTTACAGTACAAAGTGAGAATTTGAAAGTTGAAGGCGGAACGATTAAAGGCGATGTTTATGTAGAAGCGAAAGGCTTTACTCTGCCTGAAACCGCCACTATTGATGGTAACCTCTATTTCGCAAGCGAAGATCTGAAAACATCAGCTGTTATTGATGGAAAAGTGACTGGAACAACAGAAGTTAAATAATTTCGTAATCAACTTATACAGTAGAAGCCAATCCATAGACTATGGGTTGGCTTTTTTCTTTTTGTGATTATGTGATCTTCAGTTGATTTTCTTAATATTGAACTTATAATATTACTACCACTACTAGGAGGAACACATATGTCTAAGGAGTATTCACGCACATATATCGAAAGTGTAAAGCTTGAAATGTTAAATAGATTGGGACTTAAGCAAGTGTTCTTTAAGGAGCAAATAGGTGACGGCCTGATTTTTGAAGCGGTTGGTTTTGATAAAGGGAGCAAGCATCGTTTTTGTGTTAGACCGAAGACGAAAACAATTGACGAATTTATTTCAGGGAAATGGATGAAGGTCCGCAGCTTTACAATCAAAAGTGTGGAAATTTAAAATTCAAGTCTAAAAAGGGAACCCCATTTAAATCGGAGTTTCCTTTTTTATTTTTGAGAAGGATTCATTGATAATGTGAAGTATCGCCGTACAGATCGATGGTTGTATTGTTGTCAGTTAGGGTTACTTTACACAATGCTGTAGAGAGAATATCCGGTAGTTCCCCTAATTCCTGCAATGATTTATTGAGAAAATGAGCCATAATTACTTTCAGGGTCATCCGATGCGTGACAATAAGTACCTCATGTCCTTCATTATCGTTAATGATACGCTCAATAGTCGGCGTTACTCTTTGTTCAAGCTGACTATAGGTCTCACCTGGGGCTAGAGGAATAAAAAGATCAGGTCTGGTGAAAAAATGATTGTACTGTAATGGATATTCTTGTTCAATCTGATCTGTGTTCATTCCTTCCCAAATGCCCATGTTAATTTCCATTAATGAAGCTTGCTGTTGAATCGGTAAACTCCGATTTCCTCGTAAAATCTGCGCAGTATGCAATGCTCTTGGACTAGTACTAGAATAAATGGCTCCTAAATTCTCACCTTCCAAACGTTCTCTCAACCATTCCGCTTGCTGTTCACCCAAGGTTGTTAACGCTGAATTTTGATGTCCTTGCATTCTTTTCTGCAAATTCCATTCGGTCTGCCCGTGACGGGTTAAAAATAATACTGTCTCTTTCATTAACGAAACCTCCCTTTTGAATAGTTGTAAGTATAAGATAAATAATTATAAATAAACAATATATAATAGTTAATATCCATAATGTATAGTTATAGTAAGAAAGCCGAAGGTCCGTTAAACAATGATTTTATTTTATATAGTTAGGAAGAAATCAGGATGAACTATCATGTATTAAAATTGTTTTATTATGTTGCAATAACAGGGAGTGTGACCAAAGCCTCTAAACGTTTGCACATCAGTCAACCCGCTATATCAGCGCAGATCCGCAAATTTGAACGGGAGAATAATATCGTATTATTAGAGGTCATAGGAAAGAGAATGGTGCTAACACCGATTGGGAGAAAACTGATCGAACCACTTGAAAAGTTATTTGCTATGGGTGAACAGATACAGCAGATTATTGAGGATTATCATAAATTTCCTGCGGGCCATATTCGGATTGCAGGTAATTACCTGGCCACAAGCATACTCATCCCCCGGTGGGCATCATTATACAAACAATCTTTTCCGGAGGTTAAAATTCAGATCTCTACTGCTAATTCTCATGAAGTCATGGAACAATTAAATAACTTTGAAGCAGACGTGGCGATTTATAGTGATATGGCGTTTCCTTCTCATCATACAGGGGTGTTCGAACATCGGGAGTTGTACAAGGACGAGTATGTGTTCGTAGTTTCTTCAAATCATTCTTTAGCCAAGCAGGAGGTTAGCTTTGAGGAAGTGATGGCTGAGGCATTTATTATGAGGGAGGAAGGTAGTGCAGCCAGAGAGAGAATTGTACAATTATGTGAAGAAAGAAAGGTACAACAACCGAAGATCGAACTGCAATTTAATGGAGTAAATGAGGTTATTCAAGCCGTGATTGCCGGTTATGGGATTAGTTTTGTATCTGCGTTGTTAGCAAAGCCTTATCTTGATCAGGGTATGTTAGCCAAGGTCGAAGTGGAAAATGTAGTCTCTAAGCATTCGATATGGATGAGCCACAGAAAGAAAGAGCTTCAAGAAAGCTATATCCAGTCATTTATTAAGCTCGTCATGAAAAAATTAAAAGAAGCGGATAATTTATACTCGGTTCCAACGCATACACCTTAATTAAAATAACTTATGAATTACGATGTATGCATTGAACTGAGATCAAAGGTTGGAATGTAATTGAAGCAACTCAGGTGCACTAATGTCTTCTGCTTCAGAAGATTTAAATTGAATGTTATATAATTGTGAGTATAGCCCATTCATTTCTAATAAGGAATCATGTGTACCTTCCTCAACAATCGAACCCTGATTTAACACGATAATTCTAGATGCTTCACGTATGGTGGATAGTCTGTGTGCAATAACCAATGTGGTTCGATTCTTCATTAACAAATCAAGCGATTGCTGAATCATTCGCTCAGATTCGTTATCGAGTGCGGAAGTTGCTTCATCTAGAAGAAGGAGTGGAGCATCACGAAGAAAAGCTCTGGCAATGGCTATGCGTTGTCTTTGTCCACCAGATAAAGTCGATCCATGTTCACCTAGAATAGTGTCATAACCATGGGGCATCTTCGTAATAAACTCTTCTGCACCTGCGAGCCGAGCGGCTTCTCGAATATCCTCTTCGCTAGCTGTATTAGTACTGAAGGCGATATTATCTCGTATAGTTCCTGAGAACAAATAAGGGGTTTGGGGAACATAAGTAATCATTGCTCGTGCTTCTTCAAGCTGATCATGTACAGACTTTCCATAAACCGTGATGCTTCCTGAAGTAGGCTCATAAAGTCCATTACATAATCGAACGAGCGTCGTCTTCCCTGACCCGCTTGGCCCGACTACCGCGATAGTTTCTCCATGTTGTATATGAATATTAAGCCCTGTAAATAGGGAGGCTTCATTATCCGGTTTACCCGAATAGTTGTAGTGGACATCCTCTATTTGTAATGCAGCGACCTCTACGGAAGCAAATGTTGATGAGCTGGATTCTGGCAAAGGATGAGTAGCTCCTTCATCAGGTGCATCAAGTATAGCGAATACGCGGTCAGCTGCACCTAAAGCCTCCTGGACACCTCCCCATGTTTGAGACATATGGACAAAAGGCCATTGAACCCTACCCATCAAAATAATAAAAGCGAGTACTTCACCTGCTGATGTTCCGCCACTTAGAGCTGATAACGCAATTAAAGCGGCGCATGTCACCATTACGAGATTGTTGATAAAGGCAGAAGATTGCCATAAGAGACCATTTAGAAGCGATTTTCGCAGCTGCATTCTTCTTAACTTCTCACGTTCTAACGCATATTTATTTAAGAGAGTTTCTTCAAGCGAAAAGGCTCTGACGACCTTCATTCCTTGAAGCGTTTCTTGTAAGATTCCTCGCAATTCCGCCTCTTTTGCATATATTTGAGTAGATAATTTTCGTAATCTGCGATCAAAGAAACGTCCGGAAAGAAAAACAAGGGGGCCTGATCCAAGAGCTAACAGGGCGATCCAGACATCCATTTTAGCCAAATATAGAAAGGAAATGAAACAGAGAAGTAGATTATAGCCTAGATCGTATACGATGCTGTTTATCATCCCCATGGCCATCCCTGCATCCTTAGTGTTACGCGAAGTCAAATCACCTGAATGCAAGGACTGAAGGTAACGAAATGGAAGTCGGTGACTTTTGTCAAACAGCTTCGCACGAATATCCCAAGCCATCCGACTTTGCATAACAAAACGGAAGTAATGCTGCACCATAAGACAGCAGATAATGATGACACATGCAATGGCACAGATTACAGTTATACGTGTTAATGCATCCATATTGGCGTTGTTGATCGTATCAATAAATACTTGCTGAATGGCTGCAAATCCTATGTCCATTACGAGTTTAGCAGAGAGCAGGAGTACAGCCACAATAAATCCAATTCGATAAGGGCTAGCGTAAGAGATTAATCTACGCAGAGCATACCCCAGTTTAAGATTCTTGGATTCCATCTCATTCATATCTCTACCTCCCTGACCAGAGCAGAAATATCAGCCTTCTTCATTGAGGTCTCAACCATATTGTAATACCGTCCTTGTAAAGTCATTAACTCCAGATGAGTCCCAGCTTCAACAATAGAACCCGCTTCCATATAATAAATGTGATCTGCATTTCTGATGGTAGATAATCTATGTGCGATAACAACCGTTGTACGATCATGCATGAGTTCTTGCAGGGCCTGGCCGACAATCTCCTCATTATGGCTATCAAGTGCAGCTGTGGGTTCATCAAGAAGGAGAAGCTTAGGCGCTCGGACAAACGCTCTGGCAATAGATAGCCGCTGCCTTTCACCGCCAGATAAGGTATGGCCCCGTTCCCCAATGGAAGTCTGATATTGAAGGGGGGTTCTCATAATAAATTCATGTATCCCCGCACTTTTTGCTGCTTTAATAATTTCTTCATAGGTTGCGTCAGGTCTTCCCCATGCAATATTTTCATATAGAGTTCCAGTGAACAGATAAGGCTCTTGAGAAACATAAGCCAAATGATTACGCCAAGACCGAGGGGGAATGCTGCTTAACGGCAACTTACCAGATTGGATGACCCCTTCATTAGGTTCATAGGTTGCGAGTATTAATTGAAGGAGGGTGCTTTTTCCACTGCCACTAGGACCGGCAAACGCAGTTACTTTACCTGGTTCTATGGTTAGATTAACGTTAGTTAATACTTGATGATTACCATAATGAAAACCTACATTCTCAAAGGTGATAGGGTACAAGCCACTAATTGCTTGGTTGTTATTCATCGGCATTTCTTTATGAGAATCTTCCTGATTACATTCACGGCTTGCGTCTTCTTCTGGTAAATCAATGACTTCAAACAATCGTTTACCTTGCGCCAGCGAGGCTTGTAATTCTGTCCATAGATTAGCCAGCTTTGATACAGGGTTTGTAATTTGCTCGAAACAAATCAGAAATGCCGCCACTGCTCCCACATCCAATCTCCCTTGGATAACTAGATATCCGCCGTAGGAGAGAACATATAGCAATCCACTAAGAATAACGGCAAAGGGCATATTATAGCCCACAGCTTCTAAGCGTGTGACAGGTAAATGAATGTTGAAATATTGCCTAACACGTTGTGTAAATTGATTATGCAGCTTAGGTGCAAGGGAGAAGGCACGCACAACCTCAGCACCCTGTACCGTATCTTGAATAAACATTTGTTGAGCGGTTTCAATTTGCTGTCTTTGCTCGTGCATGGAACGTAGGCGGGAAGTGAAGGGAATCATCACAAGTGGAACAAGCGAGCAAATCAATATAGTTCCGAGCGTTAAGACATATTGGAGTGAGAGCAGATAAGTTAGGAGAAATGTAATTTGCATCAGATTACTGAATAGTTCAATGGTCTTCTGATTGATACCTTGCTGAGCAGCTGGGGCAGAATCATTGATACGACTAATGAGATCACCAGAATGATAACGATCCAAATCTTTCATCTGTACGTTTAATAATCTAGCTAGCAGTGATACCTGAAGCTTGGAGGTCGACTTGAATTCAAGCACACCTGATAAGTAAGTCAATAAGAAGCTGGCTAAAGCATCTACAATAACGATTATTAGAGCAAAGATAGCACCAGACATTAAAAAGGACATGTTCTGATTCGTAGCAGCGTTGATTATACGTCGTAAAGATTCGGCTATACCAACTGTTGCAAGGGAAACGACGGCAGCTAAGAGACATAATATGAGGTACCAGCCTAAATAGGGTTTTCCAAGTTTCAGTAAACGCATAAAAGTGTTAGAAACTACTTTGGATTTTTTGATCGAGTCTGCTCCTATGTTTGTAGATCCATTCAATTTAGACCCTCCCCACTATGGTTTTAATTGCTGTGGTTCACTTAAAAGATAGGAGGTTCCTCATCGAGCATTACTTTTGTGGTGACGGCAAGTAATTCTCTCAATTTATCCATTCGAAGATGGTAATATAATCGATGGTCGGTTCTTTTTAGTTCGATAAGGTCTAAAAAGAATAGGAAGTTGGCATGATAAGTTACTGCCGCGGGCGTTATGCCAAGTGCTGATGCAATTTCTTGTCCATAGTGAGGGCGATTCCTTAAGAGCAGCAAGAAGTCTAAACGTCGTTTATCCGAGAATGCTTTTAAAAAAAGTTCAGTTTTCTCTCGATCAGCAGCCGGTCCGAATACATGGTCATTAAAAATGCCGAATATAACCCATGCGATACGGGAACTTCCTGCGTAAAAGAAGAGAACATGATTGCCAACTTGTGAGAAGAAGCTGACATGAAAAGTAGTGGGAACATCATAAACTGCAGGTTCATTTTTGTTGATATCACGAATGAATCTTTCAGGATTCGCTAGGAACAGACCTTCATAACGCTGAGAGGCTTGTTCAGACTCCCTTTTTAACTCCTCTTTCCAAAGTGAAAAGACATCCTTGTAGAACTGGTTTAAAAGCTGCATATAACGCAGCTTAGTTTCTTCGGGATAAGCAAGACACTCTAGTAATGGCCCCTGCGCTTCAATCACATCCAGCTGTGGTTTTGTTCTTGCCACAAGCTCAGCCATTAAGCGGGTATCCTTCTTGACGATTTCCCAATCGTTTCCTTCTAGCAACTCATCTAATTTATCGTAATACACACCATATACCATTTCAGCGACTACCTTTTCTGCAGGACTCTTTTCCAGTCGATTTATCCATGCTTCAGCTGTTTGTGGTTCTGGACAGGTACAAATGGATTCATAGAAAGCAAAATCGAGTGCTTTATGAAAAAAGTTGTACTGGAAAAAAAACTGAAGTTCTCGGTAGGAGTGAGGTGACAACCGTGCTCGTGCATCTTTATGATAAGACAACACTTGTGGGTCCATTTCAAGTTTGTAATCCTCTGCTGCCTTAAGCAACTGCTCTTCACAAGCAATCATTCCCATAGAAACAATGAATTCCAAAGCTTCGTTATATGCAAATTTTATGTTCGATAGTAAGGTATCTTTCATGTTATCTTCCATCATAACCTCCGATATTTCTTGTTATAGAATTTAAATGTTGGGATAATACAAGTAATATTTAATCATTACTTAATGTTAAAATAAACCATTCGCTTTCTTTTGTAAAGGGATATTTTACAATTCGTACTAACTGCTGGGATTCGGTTGTCGTGCATGGTAAACTATGGATAAAAAATAGGAGGGGCTATGATGGAGCAAATCGTGTTCAAACAAATTGAATTTGTACGTAGTGTTACTGTTCGTGCAGTTGAAGAACTTTCCGAGGAAATACTAGATATCATTCCACAGGGCTTTAATAACAACATTAGATGGAACTTGGGACATATTTATTTGGTGCAAGAGAAGTTCGCTTTTCATTCCGCTAGGGAGCTTATGCAATTGCCGGAAAGCTTTGAACGATTATTTGCAAAAGGTACTAAACCTGCAGAGTGGAGCGAGAAACCACCAACACTTGAAGTGTTAATTAAGATGCTTTCGGAGCAACCCAAACGTATTCAGGAAGCAATGCACAATCGCTTAAGTGAGCAAGCAACACCGCTTACAACCGGAAGTGGATTAACCTTAAATACAATCGGAGAATTCATAAATTTCACGCTTTACCATGAAGGGATGCATTTTAATACAATCAAACTATTAAATCGATTTGCTGATAAAAGTCTTTAGAGATCTTTAGTAGATAAAAGTCTAAGGTCAAGGAGGTATTCGATGGAGGTTGGAAGAATTTTAGGTATTGCATATAATGTGATCCCAGTAAAAGACTTGGAGAAATCTGCAGCTTGGTTTGTGAAACATTTTGGTTTTAATATTAGGGATCGAAGAGAAGGCAATCTAAGCTTATTTAGAGAGAATAGACCGATCCTATGTTTAACACAAAGTGATCATGATTCAAGAGCTGTGTTCGAGGTAAGGGATAAGAAAAGATGGGTGATCACTTTCTTTACTAATGATGTCGTATCACTTCATAACAATTTGAGTTGTGAAGATGTGAAAGTCGGAAATATTAGTGACGAAGGTGAGTATGGTAAGTTTTTTGTATTTGAAGATCTGGATGGTAATTTATTTGATGTTTGGGAACACCATGATTGTGAACTGGTTTATTAGCCTCACTAAGGATATCGAGTTCAATCGATATCTTTTGTTATATATTGGAACGAAAAAAGATTTGTAATGAAAACGGTTTTATGATAATCTAATTAATGTAATACATGTAACCGGTTACACATTGGGGGATGAAATGAATCATGATGACGATTAAAGATGTTGCAAAAATAGCTGGAGTGTCGGTAGCAACCGTTTCTAGGGTGTTAAATGAATCTGGTTATGTGAATATCGATACTCGAAAAAAAGTTGAGGCAGCTATCAAAGAAATGAATTATACCCCTAATGAGGTTGCAAGGTCATTGTATAAACGGAAATCCAAATTAATAGGACTTCTATTGCCTGACATTACGAACCCATTCTTCCCGCAATTAGCACGTGGGATAGAAGATCGGATGCAGGAGCATGGTTATCGAATAATCTTTGGTAATAGTGATGAGAACGAGGAAAAGGAATTGGATTATATTCAAACCTTTATCCAAAATAATGTCATTGGCATGATCTCATCAACCAATTTTCCCGAGAAAGATATTTATTCTAATTTGAAAATTCCGGTTGTATTTCTTGACCGTACTTCTAATGACAGTCCCTCCGTATATGCAGATGGCAGAAAAGGCGGACGCCTTGCTGCTCAAGAAATCATTGCACGGGGAAGCACCAAAATTACAGTTATGCAAGGACCGGCGCATATTAAACCGGCGCAAGATCGATTTCAAGGTGCGATTGAAGTACTTGATGAAATGGGAATCACTTATCAAGTGATCCAGACTTCATCCTTCTCCCACACGGAAGCGGAACAATGGGCTGTAGAGTTGTTTGATAAATATATAGATACAGATGGTGTAATTGCCAGTAATGATATCGTGGCGACAGCTGTTATTCATGAAGCACATCGCTTAGGTAAAAGAGTGCCACAGGATCTCCAAATCATTGGATTCGATGATATCCCACTCAGCAGCCTGTTGTCGCCTTCGTTATCCACTATCCGTCAGCCTGCACATGACATGGGCCGTGAAGCAGCTGGTTTACTTATTAAGTTAATTGAGCAAGATAAAGTAGAAGATAAAATCATTCAATTACCCGTTAGCTTTGTGGAGCGGGAAACAACAAGAAGAAAAGAATAGATGACAACATAAGAAAGGTTGATGGACATGGCTAAAATTTGTGTAATCGGAAGTTGTTCAATGGATTTGGTGGTGACCTCATCCAAGCGACCTCACGCAGGGGAAACTGTTCTTGGAGAGAGCTTCGCTACCGTTCCAGGAGGCAAGGGAGCGAATCAGGCTGTAGCTGCTTCACGTTTGGGCGCAGAAGTTACGATGGTTGGTTGTGTAGGGGAAGATTTCTATGGTACGGAAATCATGGAGAATCTTAAGAGAAATCGGGTTTTTACAACCAATGTGGAACCGGTTACACATATCGAGAGCGGGACAGCTCACATCATTTTAGCAGAAGGTGATAACAGCATTATCGTTGTAAAAGGAGCTAATGATTTAGTCACTCCTGAGTTGGTTGAGCGAGCACTGGATGCTATAAAAGGGTCTGATATGGTGCTAATCCAACAAGAGATACCCGAAGAAACGGTGTCTTATGTAAGTGAGCTTTGCCATAAATTCAATGTACCTATGCTGCTTAATCCAGCTCCTGCTCGTCCCATCAGTGACACGATTATAGAAAATGCCGCCTATCTGACACCGAACGAACATGAATGTACGATTTTATTCCCTGGGATGAGTACTACAGATGCTTTACGGAAGTATCCCAACAAGCTGTTTATAACAGAAGGAAGCAATGGCGTACGATTTTACGATGGAGAACAAGAAATTCTGGTTCCTACTTACAAAGTGAACGCTATAGATACGACCGGAGCTGGAGATACTTTTAATGCGGCATTTGCAGTTGCTTTAGCTGAAGGCAGCTCCATTCTGGATAGTGTAAAGTTTGCCAATCGAGCAGCATCTTTATCCGTTACTAAATTTGGTGCTCAAGGTGGTATGCCAACAAGAGCAGAAGTGGAGGCGAATCTTTAGTTATGAAGAAACAAGGGATATTAAACAGTCATATTTCCAAAGTGCTTACTGACTTAGGCCACACTGATACAATTGTCATCGCAGATGTGGGGCTTCCAGTTCCACCAGGTGTTCCGAAGATTGATTTGGCGGTTAAACTAGGGGTTCCTAGCTTCCAAGATATCGTTGATATCATTTCGGAGGATATGGTCATCGAAAAGGTGATCGTTGCAGAGGAATTAGAGACTGATAATAAAGTCACCTCTCAATACTTGAATAATAAATTTAAGGGAATACCGATAGAAGCGTATTCACATGAGCAATTTAAGCAGCTGACGATGCAGGCTAAGGTTATTATTCGCACGGGTGAAGCTAAGCCGTATGCAAACTGTATTCTACAAGCTGGGGTCTATTTTGGATAAAAAGGGGGTTCTAAGTGTATGCACATTACGATGAAAGATATTCATAAGTCTTTTGGCGCTAACCGTGTATTGACCGGTGTGAATTTTGAACTTAAGGATGGTGAAGTTCATGCCCTGATGGGTGAGAATGGCGCAGGTAAGTCTACGCTGATGAATATTCTGATCGGTCTGCACCAACGTGACCAAGGGACCATTCGTATAGATGATCAGGAGAAATACTTTACGAATCCCAAAGAGGCAGAACAATATGGAATCGCATTTATCCATCAGGAGCTGAATGTATGGCCAGATATGACGGTTCTGGATAATCTATTCATTGGCAAGGAACGAACATCCAAATTCGGCCTGTTAAATAGGAAAGAGATGAAAGCGTTAGCAAATGAACAGTTTGCTAAGCTCTCTGTGACCATTCCTTTGAACCAAGAGGCGGGGGAATGTTCAGTAGGTGAAAAACAGATGATTGAGATCGCTAAAGCGCTTATGACTCATGCGAAAGTTATTGTTATGGACGAACCTACCGCTGCATTAACCGAGAGAGAAATACAGAAACTATTTGAAGTCATTGCCTCGTTAAAGAAAGAAGGCGTCTCTATCGTCTATATTTCGCATCGGATGGAAGAGATTTTTACGATATGTGATCGAATCACCGTGATGCGAGACGGGAAAACCGTAGATACGAAGCCCATTCCTGAAACTAATTTTGACGATGTAGTTCGGAAGATGGTAGGTCGTGAATTAACGGACCGGTTCCCTGAGCGTACTTCTAAACCCGGAGAAGTGGTTCTTGAAGTTAAGAATGCTTCAAAGAAAGGGCAATTTAAAAATGCTAATTTCTCTGTGCGAGCTGGCGAAATCATAGGATTCTCTGGATTAATGGGATCTGGACGTACAGAGATGATGAGAACCTTATTCGGATTAGAATCATTAGACCAAGGTGAGATTTGGGTGAAGGGACAGAAGATTACCATTCGGAATCCCAATGACGCTATGCAAGCTGGAATCGGCTTTGTTACAGAAGACCGCAAAGATGAGGGGTTAATCCTAGATTTCTCTATTCGAGATAATATGGTACTGACGAATTTATACGACTTTGCCCCTAAAGGTGTAATCAATGCTAAGAAGGAACAAGAATTCGTGGACATGCTTATTAAACGGCTACACATTAAGACACAATCATCATCCACTTTGGTCCGGAATTTATCTGGGGGTAATCAACAAAAAGTAGTTATCGCCAAATGGATTGGTATTGGCCTCAGTGTTCTTATCCTTGATGAGCCTACACGCGGCGTCGATGTTGGGGCAAAACGGGAAATTTATCAGCTTATGAACGAATTAACTGAACGAGGTGTCGCCATTATTATGGTATCCTCAGAACTTCCTGAAGTCTTAGGGATGAGTGACCGCATCGTAGTTGTTCATGAAGGGGAAATCAGTGGAGAACTTTCACAACAAGAAGCTACGCAAGAAAAAATCATGACGTTAGCTACAGGGGGGCAATAGTAATGACTACTATCAAAGATGAGAGTGTAAAGAAAGGTTTCCAAATTGGGCAAATCACGCAGAAATTAGGGCCATTACTAGGGCTAATCATTCTAATTATTATCGTAACCGTGCTGAATCCAAGCTTTATGGAACCCCTTAATATATTGAACTTGCTTAGACAAGTCGCAATTAATGCGCTTATCGCTTTTGGGATGACCTTTGTTATTCTAACGGGTGGTATCGATTTATCAGTAGGGTCTATTCTAGCTTTATCCAGTGCCTTCACAGCCAACTTGATGTTGTCAGGCTGGGATCCAATCTTAGCTATTGTTGTGGGTTGTTTAGCGGGTGGACTGATGGGGATGGTCAACGGACTGATGATTACGAAAGGCAGAATGGCACCTTTTATTGCTACACTGGCGACCATGACTATTTTCCGCGGATTAACGCTTGTATACACGGACGGTAATCCGATCACAGGTCTTGGTGACAGCATGACGTTCCAATTGTTTGGTCGTGGATATTTACTAGGAATACCTGTACCTGCTATCACGATGATTATCGTATTCGCTGTGTTGTGGATTGTACTGCATAAAACGCCATTTGGCCGTAAAACGTATGCTATTGGGGGTAATGAGAAAGCTTCCATTATTTCAGGGATCAAAGTAGACCGCATCAAAATAATGATCTATTCCTTAACCGGTATGTTATCAGCATTGGCTGGCGCCATCTTGACCTCTAGATTGAACTCAGCGCAACCAACAGCAGGTACATCCTATGAGTTGGATGCGATCGCGGCAGTAGTATTAGGGGGGACGAGCTTAACAGGTGGCCGTGGACGTATCGTAGGTACATTAATTGGTGCTCTTATTATCGGGATTCTGAACAATGGCTTGAACTTGCTCGGCGTATCATCATTTTACCAAATGGTAGTTAAAGGGATCGTTATTGCGATTGCTGTACTCATAGACCGTAAGAAAGCCGTATAAGGGGGATTCCACATGAAAAAGCTCACATTAATTTTTACTTCCTTACTCTTGATTCTTATGACGGGCTGTTCCTTAGAGCCTCCAGAGTGGGCAAAGCCGAACAGCGGCGGAGGCCCAGGGAATATGAAGATTGGATTATCCATTTCTACCTTGAACAATCCGTTCTTTGTATCTGTTAAAGATGGAGTTTTGGCAGAAGCTAAGAAGCTTGGTATGGAGGTTCTCGTTATCGATGCGCAGAATGATTCAGCCAAGCAAAGTAATGACGTTGAAGATTTAATGCAAAAAGGTGTAAATGCGCTGTTGATCAATCCAGTAGACTCTTCAGCGATCTCGACGGTTGTTCAGACAGCTAACAGTCTAGATATTCCAGTCGTTACTTTGGACCGTTCTGCAGATAAGGGAGATATTAAAGCCCTTGTTGCCTCTGATAATGTAAAAGGTGGATCAATGGCAGCTGAATATATTGTAGAGCAACTTGGAAAAGGTGCAAAGGTTATAGAACTAGAAGGATCACCGGGAGCATCAGCTACCCGTGAACGCGGGAAAGGATTCCATGAAATTGCCGACACGCAGCTTGAGGTGATTGCGAAGCAAACTGCTGATTTTGACCGTACGAAAGGGTTGACCGTTATGGAGAACCTTCTCCAAGGAAATCCAGATGTACAAGCGGTTTTCGCTCATAATGATGAAATGGCTCTTGGTGCTATAGAAGCGATTCAGAGTTCAGGTAAGAATATTCCTGTCATCGGTTTTGATGGAAATGAAGATGCACTTAAATCCATTGAGGCGGGTAAACTCACAGGAACCGTTGCTCAGCAGCCTGCATTAATTGGGCAGTTAGCGATTCAAGCAGCGAAAGACGTATTAGATGGCAAGACGGTTGAGAAACTGATTGCCGCACCTCTAAAACTGGTCGTAAAAGAATAAGTAAATGACTATAGAAAAACACTGCATTCGCCGATTTGGTGAGTGCAGTGTTTTTGATATATATAAGCTTATTTTTCCTCAATTACTCTATCCGGTAACTGTGTTACATAACTATCTGATAGATGGAGAAGCTCTAAAGCACGATCGAACTCATCCTCGGTCGTTTGTTGCGTGTGGTTACCATCGCCAGATAAGGTATAATGCTGACCATCCTCGAAGCCACTGCCAGATAGGAAGAGCTCTTCATTATTTACGAACGATCCTGTAGGCAAATAATAGCGCTGAGGAAGTAGGTTATAAGTCGATTGATTCAATAAATCTTGTCCGAAATGAATATGATCCGCAAGAGAAACACCCAATAAATTAGATACAGTAGGCAAAATATCCACTTGACCGCCCAACTGTTCTTTTACACTTGGCGTTGTAATCCCTGTCGCTGATAGGATCAATGGAATATTAATTAATTCGCGTTCCGTATATTCATGACCAAGGATTTCCTGTAATAAGACGTGATCGTCCTCTTTTAGAGAGAAGATAGGAAGTCCGCGGTGATCTCCGTACAATGCAATCAAGCTGTTATCCCATACCCCATTTTGTTTGAGCTCATCAATAAAAAGTCCCAGTGCATAGTCAGCATAATTTTGAGCACGAATATAATCTCCGACTAATGTTCCTTCGAATCGTTCTGGAAGGGCCATTTTGTATTTTTCCTCAGGGATCGAGAACGGATTATGTGCTGACATCGAAATAACATGGGAGTAGAAAGGCTGATCCCTCTGATCCATCCTTGCTAGCTCTGCAGCTGTTTTCTCATACAACACCTCATCAGAAGCTCCGTAAAATACCGTGTCCTCTTCACCATAATATTCCTTATCGTAATATCGATTAAATCCTAAGGCAGTATAAAGCTCGCCACGGTTCCAAAAGTCGACTTCATTGGTATGGAATGTTGCCGTATCATAACCTTGCGCTTGAAGCAGCTTAGGTAAGCTTGGAAGCTCTTTTGGCGCATACATTTGAGTGGCTGGACCATCAGGTGGAACATAGAAAGAAGTATTTACAATGAATTCGGCGTCAGAAGTATTTCCTTGTCCAACCTGCTGGTAGAAACGCGGAAAGTAATAACTGCTAGCCGCAAGCTTATTCATATTCGGCGTAATTTCTACTCCATCAATCTTAAGGTTGATTAAGAAGTTCTGGAAAGACTCCATCTGAAGAATGACCAGGTTCTTTCCTTTGGCGGCTCCAAATTGAACCGGATTTGAGGTTGCTTGAATTCCTTTGGTCTCGTTAATCGCAGCTTGTGTAATCTTGGCGACGTCGATTTGTTCTTCTTCTTGATTGGCTAATAGAGAGTAAGCTTCATAATTGAGAATGCCCATTTGCTCGGCTTTAACAGTTTCGTTCATACTGGCTCGGTTTGGAAAAATATTCATTGCACAAATGACGATGGAAATACAGAACAAGATCGCAACCGCTTTCCGGTTACTTTTACGCGACATAGCTTTTTTCCAGTTAAGTGCCTTTTGTTTTCTAAACATGATCAAACCAATGACAATGATATCCACGAAAATAAGCATATATTGCGGACGAAGGACCGAGAAAATACTTTTCTTAACGGCTCCTACTTGTTTGACCTGATCTAATACTTGCGAAGTAGCAATGATGCCAAAATGATTATGATATACAATGAGTGAGAAAAATAGCGTAGTGATCAACACATTGACCAGCATGTAGATGGCAATTTTTCGTTTCGTTGCGAACCATTCAATCAAGCAAAAGACTAGAAGCACAAAAGGGATTTCTTTAAGCCATGTGGTCCACGTAGGCCCGTCTTCAAAGAGAAAATACCAAGCAAAATAACTTTTAACTAGCATAATGAGAGAGAAAAAAAATAGGGATCTTTTACTGAGTGTACGAGGTTCTTTAAACGGCATCTCTTATGCCCATCCTTTTCTTTTAGATTAGTTCATTCTATTACTTGAAGTGTTTAAAATCAACTAGATTGGGGTATAGAAGAGACTTATTTTCCTTAATATTACATTTAGGTGAATGAAACCATACATAGTATATAAAAATTATTTTATGGGAAATGAACTTTTTAAGTTACTCCTAACTCTTATAGGGGAGAGAGGTGAAGGCATGGATGTTGCTCGTTGGGTGAAAAAAGCCAAAAAGGGGAATAAAGAAGCATTGCTCCACTTAATCATGTCTGAAAAAGACGTTTATTATAGGCTAGCGTTCAGCTATATGGGGAATGCGCATGATGCCATGGATGCCATGGACGAAATGATCGTCACACTTTATGAAAAGATCGGTCAACTAAAGAAAGAGGAAGCATTTTATAGCTGGAGTAAGACGATTTTGGTGAATGGCTGTAAACGACTCCTTCATAAGCGCGGCAAGCTGGTGCTGTTAGAGGATTGGAGTAAGGTTGACGATAGGGAAATAGGCCAAGTAGTGAGTAGTAATGATCCTTATCGCAGAAGTGAGCAGCAAATGGATATGGAGACCTTGTTGTTACAAGTAAATGAACATCAGAGAGAAGCGATTCAATTAAAGTATTTTCATGATCTCGATTATCAAACGATAGCTGACATTACAAAGGTTTCGATAGGAACGGTTAAATCAAGAATTTACCATGGATTACAAACGCTCAAAAATCAGTACAGAGGTGATGTTGATGAACAATAATGTCGAGCAACAATTAGCTGATGAGAAGACGCGCATAGCATCCATTACCGCACCTGAAGAATTAGAAATGAGATTAAGAAAGGCTTTGAATTCGGCTCCCGCAAAAAGAACGAAAAGAATAGCACCGATTTGGAAGGTTGCGGCGGTTGTTTTATTGGTGACAGTGATCTCTGGACAAAACTACAATGCTTTTGCTTATTTTGGCAAACAGCTTTTTGGCTTTGATGAATTGCTTAATGGCACAACTTTACAACAGCTAAATGAAAAAGGGTTGGGACAAAACATCAACAAGAAAACTACGTTACTAGACGGAACAACTCTTACCATTAACGGAATTATGGCGGACGCCAATCAATTCATTATGTATTACACCTTAACTAACCCAAATGGACTAGAGGATATGTCTGTAGACGCTTTTAGACCCTCAAAAATAAGTGGTTTTTTAACCGATTCTAACGCAGTAAGTGGTACATCATTAATCAATGAAGAGCATGCGGAGATTAAAGGACAGATGTCGTTTGACAGCGTAAATCCATTTTCAAAAAAACTAACGTTACACTTTTGGCAGCAGCTAGTAGAGAACGGCCAGATGAGCGAAGGAACAGTTACGTTCCCTTATAACCCTAATGAGGCCATGGAAACTCAGATTAAACAATCGATTAACAAGAAGGTTAAAGTTGACAAAGGGACGATTACCTTCAAATCAATTACAGCTACACCAACGATGACTGTAATAAAAGGGAAGCTGGATGTCGATAATTTTGATCGAGTGAAGCTTGGATTACATGGGATACAATTAATTGTCGATGGAACACCTGTAGAGATCCTGGGTAGTGGTAATCAAACCTCATTAGGTGGAAGAACATTTGATATTCGCTTCGACACATTGCCTAAGGAGCTACATTCCATGCAGCTAGTCGTTAAAGAGTTTCCTGGATATCAAAAGCTGGACGAAAAGTATTCCCTGACTTCCCTTAGTGATAAGCCATTGATGTTGGGTGATAAAGAATTATGGTTAAAGGATGTCTTCAAAACCTCCCAAGGCATCGAAATAACAATCGCTTCTGACGATGATGTAATGCTGGATGGTGTGTCTATAGAGACGAACAACGAGAGTACACCTTTAAAAACAACGATCAATCAAAAAGAGACAAAGCAAGTGGACGGTAAACTAATGAAAGAACGAACTTTATTATTTGATACACAAGCAGAGCCTGGGTCACTACTAATAGAAGGAATACACTATTTGAAGGCATACAATAAGGTGATTGAGATTCCAGTAAAGTGAAGAAAAGTGCAATATCCATTTTTTATAACATATGGTAATCTATATGGACGTGAGAAAAGGAGGGGCACATGGATAATACAGAGGTTTATAGAGTGAGGCGTCCGTCGTTAATACCACTTCTGGTGTATATCAGTCTGCTAATGGGGATTCAATTATTTCAAATTTATAATTTAAACTATCGCTATACAAGTAGTGACAACTTAGTGCTATCTTGTTTACTTTATGGTCAGGCTATTTTGTGTTTCATTGTTGCAATTGTTTTAGTCTACAGGATATTTACGATCAGAAGAGTTGTTGAAATTCAGATTCAACCGGAATCTATATTAATAGAAGATCTAGGAATAGAAGCAGAGCGGATTAATGACATATATATAAAAGGATATTTTAGTCCTGTAATTGGGATTAGACCTAAAGTGAATAAATTTGTTCCTTATAAATTATGCTTTAATTTTCTGTCACAAAAAGATGAAGATGAAATAATGAAACAGTTAAAAGCTTGGGCCGAACGAAATCAGATCAATGTATCTCATAAAAGTTTTTCGAGATGGCTCTAAGCTCCTCTAAACTAATATGTGAAATGAAAGACACTGACTCCTTGTTGGTGTCTTTTTTTGATTAAATCGTTATGTCATATGACATGTAACGAAGCTAATTGGTGACAGAACGTTTCTAGCTAGAATGACAATCCGTTTGTGATACTCAGAACAGGTTTACTATTTACAACTAACCCTATAGAGGAGAATGGATTATGAAGAAAAAGACACGCAAGCTTAGCGTCATCGCACTATTATTATCAACAGCTGTATTTACAGCATGTTCAGCACCAGTCTCCACTAACGCAACCAGTTCGAAAGGCTCTTTTAATGGAAAAGAAATCGAGGCTTTCGCGGACCCTATATTTGCGCAGAAAATGAAGGATTACAATGTGAACGGATCCAATTTTGTAGTGGTTAAAGACGGAAAGGTGCTCGTGAATAAAGGGTACGGATATGCGGACAAAGAAAAGAAAACACTTGTCGATAAGAATACCGTCTTTCAGATCGCATCCGTGTCGAAGACATTTACCGCTTTAGCAGCTTTGCAGCTAGTGGAACAAGGAAAGATGGATCTTGATCACGATATCAATGCGTATCTTGGAGGAATGAAAGTACCTAATGAAACGGAAACTCCGTTAACCTTAAGAAATATGTTGTCATACACAACGGGCTTTGATTACCCGGATAAAGCTAACTTTGTTGCACCGGAATATGTAGATCAAGACATCCCAATGAAAAAGTTTATGACGGAGCATATGCCGACGGTCGTTCGGACACCTGGTGAAGCTTACACCTATGATAATTTTGCATTTTTACTTGCGGGTTATGCGATTGAGAACGTAAGTGGTACCCCGTTTTATAAGTATATGGAGAACCATGTGTTCAAACCGTTAGGAATGAACTCTACTAGTGCTCGATTTACCCCAGTGCTGTTAGATAGAATGGCCACGCATTATGGTCCAGATGGTAAACCTCACCCAACCTTTGGGCATGCTCCTACCGATGGGCCACAGGGCAGCATCCTTTCCACAGGAGAAGATATGGCTAAATATTTAACTCTTTTTCAACAACAGGGTAGCGTGAATGGAAAGCAAATCATTAGTAAAGAAACCACAAAGATGATGCAAACCTACTCTGTATTTGCGAATGAATTGCTTCCGATGACGACGATTGGAGGATTTGAAGGGTATCGTAATGATCTGATGAATGGCTATCATGTGGTTCTCAAAGGTGGAAATATGCCTGGTCATCAATCACTGATCGTATTATTGCCAGAGGAGAATACCGCTTTCTACATGTCCTATAACAATGACACAATGATGAGCTTAGATATTTATGAAGCCTTGATGGATCACTATTTTCCTGAAAAGAAAGCACCAGAGGCGCCAACGTATCTCCCATTACCTGCATCAGAAGCTACTAAATATACTGGAACTTATTTGAACACCAGATTCTATTTCTTGAAATCGAACTTCACCTATGCAGATGGCAATCTGATTATGGAGACTGGAACAAGCGGTACACATACGTTACGAATGATTAATCCGCTATTGTTCGAAGATGAATTAGGTAACAAATTGGCCTTTAAAAAAGATCATAAAGATCAGATCGAATACTTTTATTATACGAATCCTAATAGCCCAGACTTTGTTTCAGATGCTCGTAAGGTTCACACGAAGCCAGCATTCGCTGATGTATCTGAGGAGAGCGCTTATAAATCTTACATCGACAACCTGTATTCGCTTGATGTGATAAGTGCTAAATCTGGCAACAATTTCGAACCACAGGGAACGATGACGCAAGGTGAGTTTATGGATGCTCTAATTCTTGCTCATGGTTGGTACGGCTTTCCTCATTTAATTGAGGGGAATAAAGAATTAACGAAAAAAGGTATCCCTGGTTTTGATCGTAATGCTGTTATTACAAGACAAGTAGCAGCCGTTATGATTCAAAATCTAAAACAAGCTAAGCAAGCTTCAGAAATTACGCTTAAAGGTGACACAGACTCATGGGCCACTGATTCGATCATAGCATTAGTGTCACAAGGCATTGTAGATCCTGATACAAAAGTGAATGATGACGGGACTGTCGATTTTCGTTCTAAAAAGCCTTTGCTTCGCCAAGAAGCGAGTGCATTACTTGATCTTGCTTTTGGATACTATACGTTGCCAATCAAACACTAAGAATTGGACACCTCAGAGAGACTCTTTGGGGTGTTTTTTTTAATGATAGGAGTTTAAGAGCTAAATGAAATTATCGGTAGTATAAGGTTGTTTTAGATGCTAAAATTACCCAAAAGTATACTCTAAACAGCAAGGAGGTATTTTTTTGGATTACAAAGGGTCATCGGTGTATGACAATGAAGATTTTTTCTATAACTATTTATTGAGAAGAAACAGAGCGGATAGCCCAAATAACATTATTGAAAAGCCGGTTATATATGATCTTATGGGTGATGTACTTGGGAAAAAGGTGCTCGATTTAGGATGCGGGGATGCTAAGTTCGGATATGAGTTGCTTGAGCAGGGATGTAACTTTTACGAAGGTGTGGAAGGTTCAAGTAATATGGTCAAAGCGGCAAAAAAACTGTTAAATACATCTAAAAGTGAGATTCACCATGCTACTATAGAGAGTTGGAATTACCCAAAAGAGAACTATGATTTGGTAATCTCTCGGTTAGCTATTCATTATTTACAAGACCTAGAACCAATCTTTGATAGTATCCGTAGTGCGCTTATCCCTAATGGTCAGTTTATTTTTAGTGTACAGCATCCGGTTCTAACATCATCCATGAAAAGTGCAACAACTTCAGAAAGAAAGTCGGACTGGATCGTCGATAATTATTTTGAAATGGGTAAGAGAATGGAGCCTTGGATTGGAGAAAGTGTAGTTAAGTACCACAGAACTTTTGAAGAGTATTTTCAGTCACTGAAAAATGTAGGATTTAAAATAGAGGATATCAGAGAATGTAAACCAAATCCTCAGTTTTTTGATAGTGAATGCGAGTATAAGAGAAGGATGAGAATCCCACTTTTTCTCGTGTTTAAATGTATAAAATAGTTTGTTGAAGTAACGCTAGTCTAATGAGCATATGAATGAAAAGAATTGCAATGAGGAGGTCTACGATGAAACGAATGCCATATATACGCCCCACTGAGCATTATGATCAACAAATTATTGAGATCGATGAGCAGATTTGTGCATTGATAAAACAACGTAAGGAACGCTCGGATAATAATCCAGGATTTCCACCATTTGAGTATATTTCTGATTGGGCGGGCAAGTTTGAACTTTACGAGGATTTTTTGAAATCGGTATTTGGGACATTATTTAATGAAGAACATTTTAAGCCGATGGTCGAGCCAACTGATTTTAAAAAACATATTGCTGTTCTACAATCTATTGAGGCAGATGAGTTCTTCTATACACTGACCTCTATACGACAATACAGTAATGCAAGTGTTATCACGCTTAGTATAGATTGGGATATTACCTCTGAATTATATGCTAATAAACCTAACCACTTTGAGTTATATATAGATAAATCGTATGATTGTCGAATGACGAATGGTGGAAGTTCATCAGGACATGCAGCCTATAACTACGTAGTATCTCCGCCTCTCGCAGATGATAACTCCGGTATTAAATTAGAGTTCAGGGAATTTAGTCCACCCTTAAAGAAGGATGGGACAGGTACTGAAATTGTGTTTAAGCTAGAATAACCATACAAAGTATTTTAACAATAGAATCTAGCAGGAAGAGGTACGTATCTATGAATCAAATGATCTGGCTAACTGGACTATCGGGTTCAGGTAAATCTACGCTTGCAGAGGAACTGAAAAATCACATTGAGAATTGCTACATTCTGGACGGTGATACATTGAGAAGAGGTATTAATCAGGATCTTCAATTTAGCGAAGAAGATCGACTGGAAGTTGGTAGAAGAATTGGTGAGATTGGTAAGATTCTGCTTGATGCGAACCTGAATGTGATCGTTGCCTCGATCTCTCCATACCGCTCTACACGCGATAAGGTCCGTTCTCTCATAGGGGATTCCTACAAGGAAGTTTATGTTCAATGTCCTTTGGAAGTATGTGAGGAGAGAGATCCGAAAGGTCTATATAAACAAGCAAGAGCCGGGCAAATCAAGCATTTTACGGGTATTGATTCTCCATATGAGGAGCCCGTTAGCCCGGATGTGATCGTAGAGACAGACAAGTTTTCCTTAGATGAATGTGTGTCGAAAATCCTTCAACACACATCAGCTATGGGGAGGAAATAAAACATTTATTAAATTTGATAGAAAAGACGAGCAAACCATCAACGGTTGCTCGTCTTTTTACGTTCCATTGTCAGTAACACTGCTGGAAAATAGTTCTGCGAATATCATTGTAAATGATAATCATTATCATATATGATGGGGGTATAAATCTCTCAACATGGAGTGATAGAGAAGGGGGAGCGCAAGACAGTGACATTGAATGATCAAGCTTTGCTATGGAATCAGGCATTCATCAAGATCATAGATATACGACATACAAAAATGGAACAAGGCGAGGAGCTGCATGCGTACAGAATGCCCTCAAGCGTCTTCTTATATGTGACTAGAGGTAGCGCACATCTCCAACTGGACGGCATAGCACACCGCGTCAGCCGGTTTTCCTTGCTCCATGGGGGCAAGGGTCTCTACCTTGATATTACGGCAGATGAGCTGCTGGAATACTATATTATTTTGTATAAAGCAGTACTAGCACTACCATCCCGTCAAGAAACGATCAAGCTGATGGAGAAGCACAATCCGTTTCAAATGCAATATGTATTTAAGCCCCATTATCCGATTTCCGTTTTCCATCATGTCACCTCCATGAGCAAGGAGTGGCATCGTTCAGATCTACTCAATAAGCTTCAAGTTAAAGCGATATTTTATCAAATGGTTTATGAAATTCTAGAGCAGATGGAACGCCAGAATATCATAGCCGTTAAGCCTGACTTGGTGGCCCAAGCGGTTCGTTATATTCATGAACGCTATCGGGAGCCGATAACCCTAGAGACGCTGCTTGAACACCTTAGTTGCAGCTCCAGACAGCTACTGCACGCCTTTAAGAAGCAAGTGAGAACAAGCCCGATCGATTATTTGATTCAATTGCGGATGAGCAAAGCGAAGCAGTTGCTTCTATCCACAGATTTCACGCTGAAGGAAATTGCCGAGAGTGTAGGCTATACCGACAGCTATTATTTCAGCCGTATCTTCAAGAAATACGAGGGTGTTTCTCCCACCAGCTTTAAAGAAGCAGCGTTGCAACAGGAGCAGCGTCGAAATAATCCATCCTTCGTGTTCAGATCTCCCATTGTTGCTAGAAGGCAGCAACGTTATATTGGTAATGAGTTTGAGAATCATTATCAATATAAAAGAGAAGGGGAAATACCGATGTATCGTAAGTCAAGAACAACAATGGCAGCAACCTTATTATTTTGTTTCGTTCTCTTTTTGAGTGCATGCTCGACAGGGGGAACGAATGTCACACCGACAAGCAACAGCACTTCTACTAATAATGTTGCAACTTCCGCAAGTCCAGCTGCGAGTCCGTCGACGGATGTAAGCAATGACACAAGAGTGATTAAGCATGCGATGGGGGAAGAAACGCTTACCGGCGCCCCTGAACGTGTTGTCATATTGACCAATGAAGGAACAGAGGCACTTTTGGCACTGGGCATCAAACCGGTCGGAGCCGTTCAGTCTTGGATTGGTGACCCTTGGTACGACCATATCAAGAAAGACATGGAAGGCGTTACGGTTGTGGGAGACGAGCTTCAGCCGAATATTGAATTGATCGCGAGCCTCAAGCCGGATCTGATTATCGGTAATAAGGTCAGACAAGAGAAAATCTACGACCAATTAAAGCAGATAGCTCCGACGATATTCTCCGATGACCTGGCAGGAGATTGGAAGATTAATTTCAAGCTCTACTCCGAAGCTTTAAACAAGCAGGAAGAAGGAGCGCAGGCGATGGCAGACTTCGATAAACGAGTTGCGGAAGTCAAGGCGAAGCTCGGTAGCAAAGCAGACACGAAAGTGTCGGTGGTGCGCTTCTCCGCGAAACAAGTGCGTATTTATCAAAAGCAAACGTTCTCCGGCGTGCTCTTGAGCCAATTAGGAATTGCCCGGCCTGAGTCGCAGGATAAAGACTCCTTTATCGAAGTGATGACCAAAGAGACGATTCCTAGCATGGACGGCGATGTGCTCTTCTATTTCGTGTCGGAGACTCCGGGCAAGGACGATGCATCGAAGGTCGTGGAGGAATGGAAGAAAGATCCGTTGTTCCAAAATTTGAGCGTTTCAAAGAACAACAAGGTGATTCAAGTCGATGAAGCGATCTGGAACTCGGCAGGCGGATATGAAGCAGCCAATCTGTTGCTGGACGAACTCGTTAAATACTTTGATGTGAAATAATAAAGGCGTATCGAATCAACAAGCTGGCGCTGTATTCGCGTCAGCTTGTTGACGATTCCGGCAGTTTAGTTGTTAAGACTGCCAATGAATAGGAGGCTCGGTGCAGACGTGAATGGTTCTTTCCTAAGCAAGCGAAAGCTCGCCGGCCTAGTTGTCGGTGCAATTTTGCTTCTAATTAGTATGTTATGCAGTGTATTGTATGGTCTTCATCAATTCAGCTTGAAAGATCTATGGCTGGCTTACAGTCAATTCAACGGTTCCAACGAACATCTTATTCTGACGAAGGTTCGTGTTCCCCGAACCCTGATTGCGGCACTGGTGGGGGCAAGTTTAGCAGTAGCCGGGGCGATAATGCAGGTTCTGACAAGAAATCCGCTGGCTTCGCCCTCCGTCTTCGGTGTAAATGCGGGCGCTGTGCTATTTATAGTCATCGGGCTACTCGTATTCGGTTCCTCGTTAACGATGAGCGGCATGGTCTGGCTTGCTTTCGCAGGTGCGGTTGCAACATCGGTGGTCGTCTATACGCTTGGCTTGCAAGGAGGCGGTTTCGAGCCGGTAAAGCTGACCTTGGCCGGCGCTTGTATGGCAGCTTTCGCTTCCTCAATTACATCCGGCATTATTCTAATTAATAAGCAATCGTTGGAATCTGCCTTATTCTGGATGATCGGCTCTGTAGAAGGAAGAAATCTGGAGCATTTATTGATGGTTCTGCCTTATATGGCAATAGGAATGACGATCTCACTATTACTCTCGGGCTCGTTAAATATTATGGCGATTGGAGACGATAGCGCGAAGAGCTTGGGACAGCGTCTAACGCTGGTCCGCGTGCTGTCTGCTACGGCAATTGTACTATTGGCGGGAAGCTCGGTAGCAGCAGCTGGTCCGATTGCTTTCATAGGACTTATTGTCCCTCACTTATGCAGATACATCGTTGGGCATGATTTTAGATGGCTGCTTCCTTATACCGCATTAGTTGGGGCGATTCTTTTGGTGACTGCGGATTTAGCATCGCGCTTTATTCTGGAATCCAGAGAAGTTCCGGTTGGTGTCGCAACGGCGATTATCGGCGTTCCCTTTCTGATCCATGTGGCTAGGAGGAAACAGCATGCTTAAAGCGCGTATAGCGAAGCATTCATTCTTGTTGTTTTTAGGTTTAACTTGTCTCGTTGCTGCCTTGTCACTCCTTAGTTTATCCGTTGGGGGAGTTAGCGTACCATTAAAAGAGGTACTTGCTTCTCTTACGGGGCGAAACGCAGAAGCCAGCAACCTGATCATTATGCAGTTCCGTTTGCCTCGAATAGCAGCCGCTATACTCATTGGCGCAGCATTGGCTGTAGCGGGTGCGCTATTACAGGGCGTCATTCGCAATCCTCTCGCTTCGCCCGATCTGCTGGGTGTAACCGGAGGGGCATCGGTAGCTGTGGTTGCCTTCATGACTTTCGTGACCGGCTACAGTATCCACTGGGTACCGTTCATTGCCATCGGCGGCGCGTTGGTTGCGACAACAATTAATTATGTATTTGCTTGGAAAAAAGGCGTGTCACCGTTTCGGCTGGTGCTGATCGGCATTGGCATTTCTACGGCAATGGGCGCGCTCACAACGTTTCTGCTAATTAGCGGGCCGGCTTATTTGGCCGCACAAGTGCTGAATTGGATGACGGGAAGCATCTACGGCACCAATTGGAGTTATATTGAAGTGCTGTGGCCGTGGGTAGCGGTATTCATTCCTTTATCGCTACTGCTCGCGAAGGAATTAAATGTGCAATCCTTAGGTGAGGATGTCGCTCGCGGGCTTGGAAGCAAGCTTCAGTTAAGCCGAATGATTCTCTTATTTTATAGCGTTGCACTTGCCGGTGCTGCAGTTGGCGTAGCCGGGACGATATCGTTCATCGGATTGATGGCACCGCATATCGCCAGAATGCTGGTTGGAAATTCTTACAAGCTGATCATCCCGGTATCCGCATTAATAGGTGCAATCATTCTACTGTTGGCGGATTTGGCAGGAAGAATGCTTTTTCAACCGCTAGATGTTCCGGCAGGCGTGTTCACAGCAGGCATTGGAGCTCCTTTTTTCATGTATCTGCTGTTTAAGCGCAAGAAGATTTAGATCTTCTTTCAAAAGGATGAGAACAGAGGGAGGCAAAGAATGGGTCAGAAATTGGAGCTTTTTGACGTAACTATAATCGGTGGAGGACCGGCGGGGTTGTATGCTGCCTTTTACAGCGGAATGCGCGACATGAAGACGAAACTGATTGAGGCGAGAGAGGAGCTCGGAGGAAGGACATTAATGTATCCGGAGAAGATCGTCTGGGATGTCGGCGGCATGGCCCCCGTTCGAGCAGCGCAGCTGACAAAGCTCATGATCCAGCAAGCTCAAACTTTTGATCCGACCATTGTACTGGGTCAACAAATTACCGGGTTGGAGAGATTGGTTGATGGCACGATGCGTATAACATCTGCAACCGGAGAGCAGCATTGGAGCCGGACGCTGATTTTGGCCATAGGCCATGGTGCGCTAAAACTTGCTAAGCTTAATCTGCCTGGAGCGGAAAATTACGAAAAAAATAATCTCCATTATAACGTTACGGATGTGGCAAGCTTTCGCGGTAAAAGAGTGCTAATCTCTGGAGGCGGTGATTCAGCTGTCGATTGGGCTAATGAACTAGTAGGAATCGCTTCATCGGTTACGCTCGTGCACAGGCGGGAACGATTCAGTGGTATGGAACGGAATGTGAGGCGGATGAAGGCATCGAACGTTCAAGTTCTTACGCCATATGCCATTAAGGATTTATATGGGAATGGCAATCGCCTTGATGCTGTTTCAATCGCTCCATTAAATGCGGAGGGGGAATGGACGGATGAAACAGAACAGGAGCGTCTTGCGGTGGATGCCGTCCTAATTAATCATGGGCTACGCGGGGATTTAGGTCCTATTGTAGATTGGGGGTTAGTGAGAGAGGATTGGAATTTTAATGCGGACGAGAAGCTGGCAACCAATCTTCCAGGAGTGTTCGTGGCTGGAGATACGGCAAATTACGGCAGCAAGCTTTATCTTATTGCCGGAGCTTTTACGGATGCAGCGTTAGCCGTGAACAGCGCCAAGTTGTATATCGAGCCGGATGCGTCAACAAGAGCGCAGGTCTCCTCACATAACAGTAAGTTTGATGAGAAGAACAGGGCGTTAGAACTTGTAGAGGAACGACGCTGAAGGGATGACTTACAAGCGATGTAAATTCACTAATAGTTTTGGAAAGTTTATCTATATTTGAAGCAGAATTTCAGCTACTATTGTTAAAGGATAGAACAGTAACTGTTCCTACACTAATGCACATAATTAATAAGACGGTACACTATCTCCCTTATAGTTTAGTGATGCTGAATCTGCTTATGTCTATGGATCTCTACCTATCTATCCTTCTAATTTATGATCGGAGATGGTATAGATGAACTCATTGAAAAATAAAATTGCAATCGTTACTGGAGCAAGCAGATCCACAGGAATCGGAACAGCCATATGCCGTTCACTTGCAAGCCAGGGGGCAGATATTTTCTTTACGCATTGGCATCCTTTTGATGAAACAGAAGGGAATGGTGGAGAAAAGGAATGGCCGGAGCAACTTTGTGCAGAACTGAAAAGCTTGGGAGTCAGGGCGAGTCACATGGAAGCAGATTTTTCCAATCCTGAAATCTCAATAAAGATTATGGATCAGGTAGAACAAACTTTAGGAAATGCTTCCATTTTGATTAACAATGCAGCTTATTGCGTGCCCACGAATTATCAGAACCTGAGCATCACTTCGTTAGATCAACACTATGTAGTGAACAATCGTGGCACGGTTTTACTCAGTACTGAATTTGCCAGAAGATTCGAAAAGAATCAATCAAAGGGGACTCCAGGTAGAATTATTTTTATGGTTTCTAAAGGGCCTGACCCTGATAACCTGGCTTATATATTGACAAAGGGTGCATTAATTGGATTAATTGAACCTCTTTCTGTTGGTTTAGCTCCGCTACATATCACAGTTAATGGTTTTGATCCGGGTCCTACGGATTCCGGGTGGATAACGAATGAGATGAAAACTCATTTTTTGCCTATGTTTCCAATGGGAAGAATCGGGTTGCCTAAAGATGCAGCTAGAGGCATTAGTTTCTTAGCGAGTGATGATTCGCAGTGGATTACAGGGCAAGTAATAAAGTCTGAAGGTGGATTTCTAGGAAAATAAAGACATGAGTATTTCATCCTGGCTACCGATTGAACGGTAGCCTTTTTTAGTTAGTGGGCAGACTATCGCTACAAAACATGGAAATTGATGATATAATATCCAAACTCAATAATTTAGATATGAAGGGAGAAGCCCATCATGATTACTCTCAGAAAGATCACACTAGAAAACCGACGTGCTATTTTCAATTTGGAGGTTTCAGACGATCAACGTCGCTTCGTAGCTTCCAATTTATCAAGCATGGCTTCGTGTTATGTCCTTGTAACCAATGGTGGTCATCCATTTCCGTTTGCGATTTACGCGGATGAAGAGCCGGTTGGTTTTGTGATGATGACTTATGGAATCACTGGATATGAAGTGCCATCCTTTGTAAATGATAGCTATTGTATCCTGCGACTAATGATTGATAAACGATACCAGAATCAGGGGTACGGCCGAGAAGCCATGACAAGAATTTTAGAATTTATCCGCACTTTACCGGCTGGCCCCGCACAATATTGTTGGATTTCTTATAAGGCTGATAACTTGCCCGCTAAAAGGCTCTATGAAAGCTTCGGTTTCCGTGACAGCGGCGAAATTATTGAAGAAGAGCTAACAACCATATTGCGACTTTGATTTGCTTTTTACTTGGAGATTTCGAACCGTTTTGTGAAATCATCGTTACTTTGAAGCAGTATCAAATCACAATTCACGTATCGGAGATGGAACTGGCTCCCATGTATTGATCGATGTCTCATAGCAATGAGAGAAACTGCTACTCGAAAATGCTAGTAACGGTTTATACTAATTATCTATATTCCAACAGTTCAATTACATTGCCAAACGGATCTACAATGGCGCTATAGATGCCTGGAGGACACTCGCGAGGTTCATCGTATAGCACTTTGATACCAAGCAGCTTATATTGCTGAATAGAAGCGACTAGGTCCTCGACTTGGAGTCCAATTACAACTTGTGATTCTCTTGGATACTGAACTTGAGTATTGAGCTCCACTTGACAGAGTACAATCGGGATAGGTTCGTGCTTCAAGCTAATAAGGCAATCATCATATTGGGTGGAGATTTCGAATCCTAATTTATTACAATAGAAATCAATGGCAACAGTCATATCTGCTATGTTAATAGAAATAACACTGATATTAGGCATACAATTATTCCTCCAATAGGTTAGAATACGTGCACAAACAAGGGATAGGATCATTTATTGACAGCACAATATTCCTTGACCTGCCTCTAACTTGCTCTTAAGACTTGAAAGCATCTGTGCCCAAGCCTGCTCATGCCAGCTTCTAGCGGTTTGTGACGGTTCAGATTCTGTCCATCCCGAATGACATATCGTAACAAGTGTACTATCGGAAAGAGCTTTCAATTTCACCTCCCTTCCTTCAATTCGACTAATACTTCTGGTGCAAACCATTCCGATAGACAATCCGCTTCAGTCCATGCCTTCCATACCAATTCTAAATTACTGTTAACGACGATTTGTGATACTAGACTCATCTGGTCATCTCTTATCAGGAAGATTACTGTCAATTTGATTAAGTATATGTGATTAATCAGCTTGTAAAGTCTTCTAGTTTGCTCGCTTTCGGTTAAATTTCTCAAACAATAACAGCGGCAAATTAACGACGATTGGTGGATCATGCGGGAGAGGATCTCTTAAGAGGATGTGTACGTGCAACTTCGTTGTAATATTCACTTCAACAGGTTCATCAAATTTCCCTCGCAAACATGTATCTAACTTAAAATAGTCAACAGGATTACGACTCCATGGAATACCTGCTGCAAGTATGTAATACGTACCAGGTGAGATATCAGTAAATATGCATTCGCGATTGCGCATATTGAGCGCAGTACCGACGATGGGTTTCTGATCGGGAATGGGGCGTGGAAATAAACCTACAAATAATAGACCGCGAAAATCCGATGGTGTCTCTAGTTGACAGTGAATGCACATTTGTGGTGAGGATGGCAATGTATCAGATGTTAAGGGTGTGTGTTCATATTGATTCATATGGGAGAATAACTCAGACGAAGTGGCTGCAAACTTCTTAGGTGATAGGCCGACGAATTGCTTGAACCGATGATGGAAGGAGCCGGCACTTCGGAAGCCTATCGAGAGCATAATCTTCGTTAGCAACGAAGGTTGTTTCAGCAGCGCTTGTTTACCAGATTCTATCCGCAAGGCGGACAAGTATTGGCGTGGTGAAATTCCTGTTGCCTTCTTAAATATTCTAGTGAAGTGATAGGCGCTATAACCGACTAGATGAGCGAGTTGCTCTGAAGTTACTTCTTCATCAAGATGCTCCTTCATGTATTGAATAGCTAGCTCCGTCGCGTGGATATAGCTATGATGTGGTAGATGAGTAGGCTCTACGTTAACCATCTCCTTCATTATCATAGGGGGTTCATAGTGTGTAATATTAAAAAAACCTATATATGTAGTATTTTAGGTTTTATTTGAACGCAGTACAATGCTTAGTTGAAAATATGTAATAAGGAAAGCTCGAGGTGTGAAATGGACAGAGTAGCGAATATAAGAACTGAAGAGAAGAGATATCATGACTTGTGTTACGATAGTTATAATTTGTTCGAGCCAGGTTCCTGGCTACATAGACCCGTAAAGACGGTAATCGATCTATTAGAAGAATACAGAGATCAAGAATACTTAAGTGTATTAGATTTAGGAGCTGGGATTGGTAGGAATAGTATCCCCATAGCGGAATCCATGAAAAATAGAAATGGGAAGGTAGTTTGTGTTGATTTATTGGAGTCGACCATAGAAAAATTGGAAGGTTATAGTCGAAAATTTGGAGTCGAACCATTTATTGTAACAAGACTATCTGACATTGAATATTTCATTATCGATCAAGAGGAATATGACATTATCTTAGCTGTATCTGCCTTGGAACATATAAGTTCGGAAAAAGCTCTGGAAAGTAAACTTAACGAAATGATTATTGGAACTAAAAGAAATGGAATTAATTGCATTATTATCGGATCGAACATACAAGAGGTAAACCTTGAAAATGGACAAGAACTAGACCCGATGTTTGAAGTGAATATACCTACAGAAAGAATGATTGATTTATTAGTTCAGCAGTACACTGGATGGGAAGTTAAACAACGATTTGTAAAACAAATAGAATATGAAATTGATAGAAAAGGCCACCCCGTAAAACTGACAACAGATTGTATAACCTTTGTTGCTAAAAAAATATAATAAACACTAGGAGATTGTTATGCCTTTCACTTTTGCTCATCCTATTTTTGCACTTCCTTTTAAATATGTGAACCCAAAATACTTTAGTGCTACCGGCTTGATTCTAGGAAGTATGTCACCTGATTTTGAATATTTTATTATGCTTGAGCCCCATCACAGTATAGGGCATTCTATAACAGGATTATTTTTACAGGAAATTCCCCTATGTGTGATTATTGCACTAATTTTCCATTTTATAGTTAAGGAGATATTAATATTGCATCTTCCTTCGAACTATAATATAGATCAACGAGCGTACAATACCTTGAGCAAGTGGAGATTGACCTCTAAGGGCTGGGTAGTGTTCATCATATCTGTGATTATTGGTTTCTTTACTCACGTGTTCATCGATGGTTTTACACATTTCAATGGTTACTTTGTAGAACAATTTCCCCCATTAAGGGATATAGTGATTTATAATTTCACTCTTTATAAAATATTGCAGCATTCGTTTTCTATATTCGGATTACTCATGGTAACTTGGATCATAGTTAGGTCGTTGTATCGACATCGAGAAACGGTAACAATGATACCAACAGTTACAACAATACAAAAAAATATTTTCTGGACATCAGTAGTTGTTGTAGCGATAGCAGTAACTAGTATGAAGTTACTTTTTAGTTCGAGCAGGAATATAATTGGTATTCTTGTGGTTTCGCCTATTACAGGGGGATGTTTAGGAATATTGCTTGTATCGATCGTAATAAGAGGTTTACAAAAGACAAAATAATCATAATTCGATTCGTTAAATAAATTACGAGTAAGAATATCATCGCATCATTAAAGCATCTATTGAATGTTTTTTGAAATAATAGAATTTGTAAAATTTTGAGACTGCGGAGAAATGTGAAACAAATTCAATGGATGGTCCTATATTCAACTGTTGGGGATGGGGAGCCCTGTTTTTTATTAAGCACACGCCTCTATGGGATGTAGAACGGACAGAGTGGATCTTATATCCTCCGAAATGCATGTTTTAGTCGAGCTTACGGACAAATGTATGCGAAAAACCGAATACAATGTGCCGCCGGTAACGTAAACGAGCCAGCGCCGTTATTCGCCCTGATTCACCCGGAATGGGCTTGTTATTAGGGAATAAGTGCAATATGGCCCGTCCCTAATATATGTGCTTATTTCATCGAAATAAAGGCTATACGGTTGGTAAGCGGAACCTCACACGGATACGAGTATGGAATTACGGATGTACTCAGCTTGTAACTTTACCTCCAAGGACGCCGTCAGGTGCTTTTTTTTATTATTTTAAAAATGGTTGAGAAATACATAGTTAATAAGGGGAACTTTACTTATAATATTATTTTAGCGTATTTTTCCAGTACGCTGTATTTTAAGCAACACTGGCTGAAAGGAAGTTATCCCTTGTTTGAGACTTTGCTTTTAAATTTCTTGTTTTTATTGTTTCCAATCTTAATTTTTCTACTTTTCTTTGAGAATCGTGCTTTTGCTTATAATAGTAAGATTCTAGTTCTACTGTCGGCAGTGACCATGTGTCTCTGCATAGCGAAACCTTTTAAACTCGATATGGGCTTTATTTTTGATTTGAGATATATCCCGTTTATCATTGTGGCTCTTTTTGGTGGATACAAGAATGTTCTACCGCTATATATCCTTTTAAATATCTATCGATTTTATGTGGGGGGAGAGGGTACGTTACAATCCTTTCTTTTCGCCACTTCAATCCTAATCCTGGTTCCTCTATATAGTAAAAGGTTCTTAAAACTAGATTCGAAAAGTCGCATCATCGCGGCAACAATAATTTCTTTTCTGACGATGGGATTTTACCTAATTATATTAGGTTTTACACAGGGGAGTTTAAATAGGGAATATTGGTTTCTCACCTTAAATGCCTTTACGACGCATGTCGGGGTGATGTGTATCAATATGATCTTAATAGAAAAGATTATTACTAATATTAAGAATCGCGACCGAATTATGCAATCTGAAAGATTAAATGTCGTGAGCGAGCTAGCGGCAAGTGTATCACATGAAATCAGAAACCCGCTTACAGTGACCAGCGGTTTTTTGCAGCTGTTGAATAAATCGAAGACGATCACAAAGGAGGAGAAACAGTACGTAGAGTTATCTCTATTAGAATTACAGAGGGCTGAAAAAATCGTGAGTGACTATCTTTCATTTGCTAAGCCGCAATCCGATAATATGGTTTATTCCAACATGCAGGAGGAGGCAGAATATACTAAGAATATCATCATGCCTTATGCCACTATGCACAAAGTAGAGGTCAAATTTAATTTTAAAAATTCGCTGTTCAAAAATTATGATCGGAACCAAATACAGCAATGTCTTATTAATCTATATAAAAACGGAATCGAAGCCATGAAGGAAAAGGACGGTGGTACGCTGTTCATCGATATTTCGGAAAAAAAACAAAATATTATTATCAGTATTCGCGATACTGGCATTGGAATGACAAAGGAAGAAATATCGCGTCTCGGTAAACCGTATTATTCGACCAAAGCTGAAGGTACGGGACTGGGGATGCTTATGGTCTACAGTACCATTGATAAAGTGAAGGGCATTGTTGAAGTTGATAGTGAAAAAGGCAAAGGCACAACGTTCCTTATCACCATTCCAACATAAGGGCAAGTTGCAGAGCGTCTCGTTTGCTGTTTATCCCCCACTAGGAGTGTGTAATACCTTTCATGAATGGATTTCGTGTCATAAGGGCAATGACCCTGTGCGAAGTGACAGCTGGAGGTGCAGTAATGGAGATATTTGTAACTATAGGTGTCAAACTGATCATTAGTTTCTTTGGTTTGTGGATCATTACCTTTATTACTGGCCGCAAGACGCTTAGTCAATTGACGCCTCTCGATTTCCTGTCATCATTGATTTTAAGTGAGATTGTAGGGAATACGATATATGATAATGAGGTGAAGATCTGGCATCTGCTGTTTGCGCTTTTCATCTGGACCGCTTTGTCTTATTTGTTTGAAAAGGCAACGACCCATTTTGTGAAGTTCGGGAACATGGCGGAAGGCCGGACGGTGTTGCTTATTGACGATGGCAAAGTGAATCAGGATTTGATGGAGAAATACGATATTGAGTTTACCCAACTGCTGTTTATGCTGCGGCAGCAAAATATTTTTTCTCTAAGTGAAGTGAAGTATGCTCTGCTCGAAACGAATGGCTCACTGTCGATTATGCGAAGATCTGAAGAGGATCAATCGGAGCAGTCTTCCTCTTTTTCCATTACAGTTATTGATAAAGGTAGGCTGCTGGAAGATTCGATGCGTGGCAGACCGATGAATAAGATACAGATCCAGGAATGGATCAGGGAGCATGGCTATCAATGCGTTGAGGACATTGCTTATGCTGAATACAAGGAAGACGGATCACTCTATATCATACCTAAAAACAAACCATAAACCTTGTTAATAGTAATATATTTTAATGGAGGTACATCTTTATGGGGATTTCTTTATGTAAAGCAGACGTAAGTGATGCGGAATTTATTCATCAAATGCAAGTCAAAGCCTTTATGCCATTACTGGAGAAATATAAGGATTATGAAACCAGCCCAGCCAATGAATCCGTAGAAAAAATGATAGATCGAACTAATTAGTCTTTTACAGATTATTTTATGATTAAGAATTCTGATATTGTTGTGGGCGGTGTCCGAATCGTTAAAAAGGAAAACAACACTTACCGTGTCAGCCCCATATTTATTATGCCAGAATACCAGGGGATGGGGATCGCCCAGCAGGTTTTTGCAATCATTGAACAGAGATATAATGACGCGAAAAAATGGGAGCTGGATAGTATTGAGCAAGAGCAGAGGAACTGCTATTTATATGAAAAGGTAGGATATAAAAGAACAGAAGAAACAAAGCGAATAAACAATAAATTAACTTTAGTATTTTATGAAAAATATATGGATTAAAATTTAGACAGCGGACAGCTCGTGTCCACTGTCTTTTTTTGATTAAAATTAATAAACTCTAATACGCTTCACAAATAACGATAAAAGTAATCCGATAACTGCAATTGCTGCGATAAATAAGTATGCATGTGTAATTCCTGCGGTTAAAATTTCAGGCTGTGCAGCAGTTGGATGTGTATTAGCGAATCGTGTTTGTCCGCTAGACATTAGTGTAACAGCGAACGTTGTACCAAGAGCACCTGCGATTTGTTGAAGTGTGTTCATAACAGCTGCCCCATCCGGATAGTATTTCACGGGTAACTGATTTAAGCCATTGGTTTGAGCGGGCATAATGACCATAGCTAATCCGATAAACATAGCGCAGTGTATTAAAATAAAGGTCAGGTTACTGGTTTCAGTAGAATTGCATGTAAATAGAAAACCTGCAATGGTTGCGATGGAGAATCCAAGCGGCAGCAATAATTTCGGACCGAATTTATCAAATATTCTACCCGTAACTGGAGCCATAGCTCCGTTAATCACACTGCCTGGAAGGAGTAGAATTCCTGCAGCTGTAGCTGATAACAATAAACCTCCTTTTAAATATAACGGTAATAAAATAGCAGAGGATAAAATGATCATCATTCCTAAAAAGACCATTATTAGACCTATTGTAAACATAGGATATTTAAACACTCGTAAATTTAGCATCGGCGTTTCCAACTTAAACTGTCTAAATACAAACAGGATTAAGCTGATGACACCAACGATAAGAGGCAGATAGACAATGATTTCACTTAAAGCATGATCAGCGATGTTGCTAAATCCAAATACGATGCCACCAAATCCGAAAGTAGAAAGTAGAATGGATAAAATATCTATTTTAGGTTTAGAGATTTTGGCTACATTTTTGATAAATGTTAATCCGAATCCAAATGTAAATAATAATAAAGGTAAACTTGTCCAAAAGATAAACTCCCAGCCCAAATGATCCACGATCAAACCAGACAAAGTTGGCCCGATGGCCGGTGCACACATAATAACAAGTCCCATCATCCCCATGACAGTTCCACGTTTATGTGCAGGGAAAATTATTAGAATAATGTTCGTCATTAGGGGCAGCAATAAACCAGTTCCCAAGGCTTGCACTAAACGCGCAATTAATAAGGAGGTGAAATTGGGGGAGAGGGCAGCAATTAAAGTACCAATGATAGATAATAACAAGGATGCTGTGAATAATTGTCTAGTGGTAAACCATTGCATTAATAGGGCGGATATCGGAACGAGGATACCTAGTACAAGTAAATATCCTGTGGTTAGCCATTGAACCGTTGAGGCGTTGATTGAAAATTCATCCATTAAGTTGGTAAAAGCCATATTTAAGGCGGTTTCACTAAATAGTCCGACGAATGCTCCTAGCATAAGGGAGAAGGCCATTAGGGCGGGACGTTTAACTTGAACAGCTGCTGTTGATTCCATGATAGGGATAAACCTCTTTTCAGAAATGGATTCGTATTATTTTTGAAGAATAGATGATTTGTCAACTATAGAGCAGAGGATATGCATTTATGCCTCTCTTACATTATTCTGCACACGAGTTAACAAATTTGTTAGCGCTGAGTACTCCGCAGGAGAGAATCCTGTCGCTATAATTTCGTTTAATTTGATCGTCACCTCATTGATTGTAGTCTCTAATTTCCTGCCTTCGTCTGTGACAAAAACATTTACCGAACGACGGTCTTGCGTACTTGTTACTTTATGAATGTACCCCTTGTTCTCTAAGCTAGCGATCATGCGGGCAACACTGGCTTTATCCTTCCCAAGTTTATTAGCAATCTCGTTCTGAGATAGACCTTCTTTCTCAAGCAACAAAGCCATAAGTAAATGTTGTTCAGGCGCAAGCCGAACGGGAGCAAGCAATTTTGTTAAATAATTGGCTATTTCTAAATGCAAATCGCGAATAACTAACCCTAGCGGGTCTTTGGAATCCATATGATCTCTCCTAATTAGAAAAATAGATGATATATCAACGTTTATGATTTGTTTATATTAACATAAAGTAACACATACATGTCAAGTCAAAGAGAAATCAAGTACATAGGATTAACAAAATTTATAGTAGAATTATAGACTTTGGTACAAGCGTGAAGACCTCTTCCACAATATATTGTTGTAAATACAGTGTAGGAGGGAAAATCATGAAGCAAAGAATATCTTCAATAAGAAGAGTCAAAAGTTCTTTGAGTAAAGGAATAAAAACGAAACGTAGTTCCGGAACGAAAAGAGTAGGGAAGTCAAGGATTCATATTAGACAAGCTAACGCATTTGAATTGCAAGTTTTTAGATTAGTCAACGAAGAACGTACGAGTAGAGGAATCGCTGCCTTAACTCTAAATACGCGGCTAACTGATCTTGCGGTTTTGAAATCAAGAGATATGAGGGATAATAACTATTTTAGTCATACCTCTCCAACTTATGGTACCCCCTCTCAAATGCTAGATCGATTTGGAGTGGAGTGGCGTGCTTATGCAGAAAATATCGCGGCGGGCCAAGCAACACCTGAAGCAGTAATGAGAACGTGGATGAATAGTACTGGTCATAGAGCTAATATTTTGGATCCTCGCTTTACGGATATTGGGGTTGGTTATATAGGGGGAACTGCGACTAGTCAATATCAACATTATTGGACACAACTGTTTATTCAGAAACCATAAGAGATCACAGAGAAGCCACTCTATAATGAAATACGCCTCTGATTGTGTGTCTAACCATTGAGGTGAAGTTCATTTACGGGGTGGTTTGTTTTGTGTTTTTGAACTGCTTTACAGAAACCTTTCTGGAAGAATGTCGTCTAACAAGATATGGAATTTTGAGGAGGGGAACTATGCGTAAAAGATGGATACTTATAGGCGTCTTGCTGCTTATGGCAATCACTCCATTGATTGATGTCACAAAGGTACAAGCCGCAAAAGTATTGTTTGACGGAACTAGTAGTGCGGAGCAACTAAAAGCACTAGCTTCGATTAATAAAATTCGGCAACAAATGGGGTTGGATGAAGTGAAACTTGATCCTGCCCTCGTTAAGGCGGCGATTAATCATGCTCGCTACGCTAATGCTAATTTTACAATAAAGTCTGAAGGCGATTTATCTATAGAAGTGAAAGGTCGTGAGTTCTTTACTCAACAAACGCCTAAAGAGAGAGTGTTAACGTCGGGTTTAAGCGGAGAAGTACCGGAGATTATGGAAACCGTATATATGAAAGAGCGGGCCTATGATGAATTTGATATGGCTTCAGAGATTAACGAGCTAGCAGTTATGCATGATCGCAGGGAAGTGATGCTGACCCCGGCAGTTGCTTCTATTGGCATTGCACGAGTGGGTAAGTCTACCGTGATTGTTGGTGCTGTGAAGTCAGAAGGCGTAATGACTACACCAGCGACTGCGAGCGTATTTCCTTATGATGGAATGACGCGAGTGTGGTCAGGCAACATTTACAAAATGAATGCACAGCAGTTAATTCAAGGAGAAGCTACAACACTTACGGTCTTTAGTAGTCTACGGGATGTAGCGGACATAAAGGCTAAACTAAGCACACAGGCAGGCAACCGCCACATTAGTATCCCGCTTAGTGTGAAGAAACTCAATTCTGGTTACGGGTATGTATTAACAGCGCAGCGTCAGTTGAGGGGGGATCGGGAGTATACCGCGGAGGTTTCATTTCAATCTGGTGGCGAAACGCTAGTGAAAAAATGGACCTTTAAGACAAGCCCATTCCTGTATCAGTTGAACATTGATGATATGCCACTTCTATCAGCACCGCCGCTAAACATTGTGAATGGTATTTCAGAAGTGCCCATGCGTTATCTCTTTGAGTTATTTGGAGCCAGGGTAGAATGGAACAAGGCAACTCGCACGATTACCGCTGAAAAAAATGGACTTTCTCTGAAGATGACCATCGACGATCATACAGCCTACATTAATGGACAAGCTGTGCAGATGAATAGCCCACCTCATCTATACGGTTACGCGACCTATGTTCCTCTCCGATTTATATCCGAAACGTTCGGATATGATGTAGAATACGATCCGATTCAACGTTCGGTGGACATTTGGACAGGTCTTTTATGAATATAAATAATCTATTTTTCCACATACTATATTGTAATTACAGATACTTCAACGACCCCAAGAGAAATTGGAGCAAGCTCGTTAGAACCCTTCAGCATCATGAACTTCTCTTAGTGACTGGAGGGAAGGGCAGCTTTATGATGGAGCGAAAACGACATTCGTTTAAAGCTGGTATGTTATTCTATATTTCTCCAGATGTTAAGCATTCAATAGAGATAGATTCTGAAGATCCCTTATGCTTTCTGTCCGTTCATTTCAACTATGCGAAGGTGAGCATGAACGAGGAGAACTGGGGAATTAGTGGTGATGTGGATTCACTCCATTTGCAAGCTGTATCCGAATTGAAGGATTATTATCAAGTGGAAGATATCTTCGGACAAATGATTCAGAGCTGGAATACTAAGCTGCCAGGGTATGAATTTGTAGCGAAGACTTTGTTACAGCAGCTTATCATTGCAATTGCTCAAAATACACAAAAACAAAGTCAAAATTACTCCACTTCATTAAAGGTGGAAAAAATTATTAATTATATGCATCAAAAGATCAATGAGAAAGTTAGCTTGAGCGAATTGTCAGATTTGGTACAGCTTTCACCTGCTTATTTATCGAGAGCATTCAAAGAGATTACAGGTTATTCGATCATTGAGTTTTTTAATAAAATGAAAATTGATAAAGCGAAAGAGCTGATTCTTGAAGGGGACATAAAAATCAAAGCGGTTGCGCAAACCCTTGGATTTACGGATGAATTTTATTTCAGCAGAATTTTTAAAAGAATGACAGGCATCAGCCCTTCGGAATTTCAGAGCAAAAATGTCCATGGAGTTTAGAATAATGCATGGTATAGAGCCAATCTGACTGTTAATATGAGGTTGTTATTGTTAGCAGAAAGAAGGCTTTTTTATGTCCATGTGGAAAAGGAATTTGATCGTTTGCTGGTTTGGTATGTTTGTAACGGGTGTAGGTATGAGCCAGATTGCGCCAGTATTGCCACTTTACATTAAGCATCTTGGCGTGGATAACGCCGATTCCGTTGCTCAGTTTTCTGGCATTGCTTTTGGGATTACCTTTATCGTTTCAGCCATATTTTCACCCATTTGGGGACTGGCGGCAGACAGGTTCGGACGGAAACCAATGCTTTTGCGGGCAAGTCTTGGGATGGCGATTGTGATCAGCTGTATGGGTTTTGCGCCTAATGTGTATGTATTAATTGCACTAAGATTATTACAGGGCACAATAACAGGTTATAGTACAGCTTGTACTACATTAATCGCGACTCAGACGGATAAGGAACATGCAGGATATGCTTTAGGAACTCTTTCAACAGCCAGTATTGCTGGAGCCTTGCTTGGCCCAACGATTGGTGGTTTCATTGCAGAGAGCATGGGTTTACAAAGTTCATTTTTTGTTACGGGTGGACTGATGCTGGTTGCCTTCATTACAACGGCTTTGTTCGTGAAGGAATCTTTTCATCGTGAAGATAAAAAGACACTAAGTATCAAGGAGGTCTGGAGCAGTGTTCCAGAGAAAAGCCTAACGCTAACCTTGTTTGTAACCTTCTTTATTCTAACTGTTGCTTTATACTCTGTAGAACCAATTATTACGGTATATGTTACTCAGCTCTCCAAGAGTGCTAGTCATGTGGCTCTGCTTGCAGGGATGACCTTCTCAGCTTCAGGGCTGGCTAACATCATTGCTGCTCCAAGGCTTGGCAAGTTGTCTGACCGAATAGGTGCTCAAAAAGTTATACTAGTTGCGCTTATAGCGGCAGGACTTCTGTTCATCCCACAAGCGTTTGTTCAGAATCCTTGGCAGTTAATGGGTCTGCGTTTTCTACTAGGATTAGCGGCAGGTGGGTTAATCCCTTCTGTGAATATCCTCGTTAAGAAAATCACACCAGATGCGCTTACAGGCAGAGTATTTGGCTTTAACATGTCGGCAGGTTATCTTGGCACATTTGCGGGTTCGGTTCTAGGTGGGCAAGTGGCAGCCTGGTTTGGGATCCGAGATGTATTCTTTATTACGAGTGTTTTGCTATTGATAAATGCAGGCTGGGTTTATTTTAAAGTGTATAAAAAACTAAGATTAAATGGGAGAGAAGACAATGGAAGACTTAAAGAGATCAGAAACTGAATGTATTGATGCAAAGAAAACGGCGCTGGTTGTAATCGACTTGCAAAATGGAATTGTTAACATGCCTAATAAGGCTCCACATACAGGTGAGCAGGTGGTTCAGAAGGGCAGCAGTTTAGTTCAAGCCTTCACGGAAAAGGGGGCGTTTGTAGTACTTGTAAGAGTATCCTCGTTAGATGGACAGGATATGTTAAGACCTCAAACAGATTTGAAGATGAATGCAGGATCCATTCCAGAAGGTTGGGATACCTTGGTACCTGAATTATCTGACTTCAAAAACGCACATGTGATATCTAAACGTCAGTGGGGGGCATTCTTCGGAACGGATCTTGATTTACAGCTACGGCGTCGTGGTATAGATACAATTGTCTTGTGTGGTATTTCTACATCCATAGGTGTGGATACGACAGCTAGAGAAGCTTATCAGCTTGGTTACAACCAAGTTTTTGTGGAAGATTCAATGACTGCTTCTACGAAAGAAGAGCATGACTATGTGTGTAAAACGATTTTCCCTAGAATCGGCAAGATTCGGTCGAGTGGTGAAGTAATATCCCTCTTAAAATAGGATGAAAAACCCTCATGCTCTCTGTAATCCCAGAGATTGTCATGAGGGTTTTTGTTTGAAATCATGTACTTACATGAAGATAAGGAGTAGTATCCCAGCCAAGAAGCAGTAGTAAGAGAAGTACTTCAAATTACCTTTAGCCATAATCCCCATAAACCAGCGCATAGAAAAATACGTAACGATTAGTGTAGTGATAAATGCAATTAAGTATGGAATTGCTAGTTGCGCTCGGTTCGGGTCACTGGCAATATCAGATGCCCCCATAACAAGTCCGCCCAGACTGATTGGAATATACAGCATAAAAGAAAAGCGTAAAGCAGTTTCTTGCTTCATTCCCACAGCAATGGAAGAGATGACCGTTGCGCCTGAGCGACTTATCCCAGGAATAAGAGCTACAGCTTGGGCTAGTCCGACTATGACTGCATCCTTCGTTTTTAAATCCCCATCTTGTTTACGACCGCGAAGATTACGAATTAACCATAAAGCAACCCCGGTTACCAGCAAGGCGATGGACACGGTGTGTACTGACGAGAAGATCTCCTCAATTTGGTCCTTAAAGAACAAGGCTACGATAACCGCAGGCATGGTGCCAATGATAATGTACAAAGAGAACATAAAATCTGACTTATATTCCTCTTTGCGGGTCAGAATAAATTGAACGAATCCAGTGATCAATCTTCCGATATCTTTGCGGAAAATAAAGCAAATCGCAATTAGAGAAGCCGTATTTGTCAGGATTTCAAAGGATAGCCCATTCTGTTTTAAGCCTAGCAATTTCTGCGCGATGATTAAATGGCCGCTCGAGGAAACGGGGATTGGCTCAGTTGCCCCTTGAACAAACCCTAGAAACAAGTATTTAAGCCACAGTATAATATCTTCCATTTTTCCTCCCAGTATTTTTGTAATCTTTTTAATCATATCTCATTCAATGAAGAAATGACAATAGAACCATCGTGCCATATCGAAGTTCATTGCCTTAAATGAGGGCTTGACTGAACCAGTTATAATATTCTTGAATGGCTTGTTCACTAACCGAGCCTATCGCGAAAGTAAACTAAATGAGGTGGAACTATTTGTAGTTCATTAATTAAAATTCATCGGCAGGACATTCCGAAAGCCGCCAGCGTTCTGGCAGAAGCCTTCGCAAAGGATGATCCACTGTATAAGCATATTTTGCCTGATGAAACAACCAGACTCCGCGTATTAAACATTTTTTTTCATCGTTATATTGAGATGTTGTATCCTTATTCGGATTTACTAACGACGTCAACAAATTATGAAGCTGTCGCCTTGGTGTTCCATTCGGAGCGTCAGAGCGGGACATTGATTTCGAACGTCAACTATATGAAACAAATTGGGCTGGCGATTCTCAAGTGTTTACCGATTTGCCGTATCATTGGTGTGCGAGGATTTATTCGAGGGTTAGCCACTTTGCGCAGTATGAGCTCCTTATGGTTATCGATGTTTGGAGATCAGAAGTATATGCATTTGGATATGCTTGTAGTGCAAGAACGTTACCGTGGACAAGGCTATGTATCGAAGATCTTGAAGCCGCTGCTTGCCGAATGCTGTGAGAAGAATGCATTATGCACGTTAGAGACACAGACGCTAAGTAATCTTCCCATCTATGAGCATTATCAGTTCCGCACAGTTAAGGTTATCCCCTTACCCAACAGTACATTAGAGCAGTATTGCATGGCGTATTCTCCAAGCGTTACTGAGTAGTTATTAAAACGGGGCGTCCCATTCAGCCATTTCATGGCTTTTGGGGCAGCCCTTTTTTTGATCATGAACTATATTTCGCAGCAGGGATGATTATTTTTATGGCTGTGCCATAACCTGGCTCGCTTTCAATGTGGATACCATAAGGTGATCCAAAGAGCAGCTGAATTCGATCATGAACATTCTGGATGCCAATCCCTGATAAATGATGTTTTTTGCTTACATTCACCTGCTCAGGAGCGTTCGGCATCCCTATACCATCGTCCATAATTTCGATGATTAAATGCTCATCCCGCTGGGAGATGAAGATTTGAATATTGCCGCTGACGTATCCAGGGAAAGCATGGAAAAACGCGTTTTCCACAAAAGGCTGAATGATCAGCTTGGGGACCAACAGCTCCGTACTGTCTTCAGAAATCTCAAAGTGGACACCGATTTGATCACCGTATCTGATCTGATTGATAAATACATAATGCTTTAAAGTCTCTATCTCCTGTTTTACAGTAATCATGTCCTCTGTAGATCCTAAGGTATTCTGAAGCATGGAGATGAGGCTATCGATCGTTTGATCCACCTGTTGGGTCCGATGCATGTTGGCTAAATATTTGATCGAACTCAGCGTATTATACAGGAAGTGAGGGTTGATTTGCATTTGCAGAGCATTGAGATCTGCCTTCCGGCGTTCCTGCTGTTCGTAGACAACTCTTTCGGTATACCGGTCAATTTCTCTAATCAGATGATTGTAGGCTTTGGTTAATACATTAGTCTCGTAGCTGCCATCTTCCTGCAAGGGATGCAATTTCAGACTGTCCCCTTTGGACGTTTTCATCGTATTGACTAACTGATTCAGGGGCTGAATGATTCGTTTACTAAGCCAATAGACAAACAACATGCTAATCACCAGTACAATGCTAACTACCTTGATGATTTCGTTTGAGATTGTATATAGCGGCGCAAATGCAGTTAATTGATCAACCTCCTCCATAATGTAGGCATTAAACTCCGGAAGGAAATACGAAATATAGGTTTGTTTATTTTCTGAATTTGTGACGATACCTCCTTGCTCCACAGCGTTCATGGCATTCAATAGAAGAACGGAATTATACGTGCTAATGGAAGCCTTATTGCTGCTGGAGAGAATCGTACCCTCTGCTGAGATAAGCGAGATATGAATGCCTTCCGAAATGTAGGGGCTGTATTTAAGATAGATGTTAAGCTCGTCCATAACAACGGCTGTATATCCGTACATTGAACCGGAAGCACTATCTACCAAAGGTTTCGTAGCAAAAATATAGTTTTTATAGGGTACAGTTTCTTTGAAAAGATCTGAACTGCTATGATATTGAATTCGATTGGGGATAACTCCATTAATCGTCATATAATCCGATACGATTTCATCCGGTATTTTATCCCATTTCAAGTTATTGCTTGAATAATGGCGTCCTCCTTTTCCCGGCATTGCCGAAACAATGATATGGGAGTTGTCGGGACTGAGGTAATCTTTGTAGATATCAATATATCTTCCAAGACTCATAACCAGATTGGTATGCTCAAGCGAGGTCAGAGCCGGCTTGGTAATATAATTTTTAAATTCAACACTACTGTTTATCTGCAGCATCGTATTCACAACCTGGTCATTGTATCGTAGTAAATCATTCTTTACCAAATTCATATTGGCGGATGAATTCTGGACGACTTGATTTAGTAGAATCCGCTCTGAAATTTTCGAGGAGGCCATGGTAAGGATGAAGGAGATTACAAGAATCCCCATTAACATAAGGATTAGAATTTTGATAAAGATACTATTCTTACGAAGCAAGCCGTTCACCTGTCTTTACTGGGAGATTTGAGTACGGAACTCCACAGGAGTCTTTCCAGTCATTTTTTTGAATACCTTCGAGAAATAATTATGTTCTGAGAATCCGGTTAAACGGCTAATTTCTGATACGGTTAAATTAGGGTCCAGCAGCAGTTCTTTCGCTTTATCTATTCGCACCCTGCTGATATATGTAGTTAAATTCTCTTGCGTTCGCTGTTTGAAATAAGAGGAGAGGTAACTATAGTTAAGATGCAAGGTATTTGCCATTTCTGATAATGAGATTTCATTAGCATAATGTTTGTTGACGTATTCATAAATCTGGTGCAGAATCATCGATTGTTGATCTGTTTGTTTCATACTGGATTTCAGTGCATCTAGGAATTGTATCAAAATACTCTCTAATTCATTGATGCTATAAGCTAAATCAATGGTTTTAAATAACTTTAGTCTGGACGAACCAAGCTCAGAAATGGGCTGCTTAATATGCTCAAGTGTACTCATTGCCGTATAGATGAGATTTTGACATAAACGTTTCAAGCTATATTCGTCATAGTCCTGTGTAGATAAGATTTTCAGAAAAAACGCTTTCAATTGTTCTCTGGCGTCATCTATAGCCAAAATCCGTAACAATGAAGTAAACTGATTCAGGTCGAAAGATAACTTTTCGCTAGGAATGAGAATTGCATTTTCCGGAACTACTACTTGTGTTGGGAAATAGATCAGTTTGCCAAGGTACGGTGTTAATCGCAAATGCGCTTCCTTAATCTGTTCTAAACCGGAAAATGGATTGGAAAGAATAAATGAGATATACAGAAGCTTTTCTTTCACGGCCTCAGCTAATGATTGAATTGATGTCATTATATTTTGAGCTGCAGTCTCCTCATAGTTTAGGAGAATTAGAAATTCTGTCTTAAGGAATATAAAAGAATAGGTTAAGTTATTAGATAAATGTTGCTTTGCCAATGAAAGAAGGAGCTCCTCCATTTGGTTTTGACTCCACTCTGTTCTGGACAGAAGTAAGCTGTTGCTGGCTTTTGCCAGCATAAAGCAATTTCCTCGAAAATATTTTGTGAGCAAGTCTATAGATTCTTCATTTGGTAACGAATCATGTTCAAGCCATTGGGCAAGGATCAACGAAATGTCCAGATTAGGACGAATATTACCGGATGTTTGTAAGTTCACTGAACCACACAATGTCTGGATTAAAGTTATAAGCTCAGCAGAAGAGACTTTCGGTTTGAGTAAATAATCAGTAACGCCGTATTTAAAGACTTCCCGAACATAATCGTATTCACTGTAGCTGCTTAATACGATAATTTTAATTTCCGGATATTTCACTTTCATGATTTTTGAGAATTCTATTCCGTCCATAACTGGCATCACAATATCGGTGATGACGACATGTGGACGTGTGGATTCGATATGGTCGAGCGCATCTTGGCCATTTGAGACCTGGGAAACGATTTCAATTCCATATTTGCTCCAGTTACATAAATGCATAATCCCCGTTCGAAGGATGGCTTCATCGTCTACGATCATCACCCGATAGGTTGAAACGTTATTGTTCATAGTAGGACACCCCGTTATTTCTCTTGTTGTATTTTTCTCATCATATAACAATCTTTCATATTACGGTATGGGATCTGGTTTGAAAAGCTATATACAAATAAAAAGTGCTATCGACCATAATTTTTACTAGGAAAAAAATAACATTTATTAAATGAACAATAATTACTACTAAGAAAGAACGAATGATTATTATACTTATCATTTTGAATTCTCTAAAATTAGGTTCAAGCGTTAAAGAATGAACCGCTTACATACAAAGTCAAAAGGGGTTGTAGAAATTGAAAAAATGGTTATCAGTATTGCTCTTAGTATCAATGACAGCAACGGTACTCGCTGCTTGCGGGTCATCAAATTCAGCGGAGAAAAATGAAAGCGGTACTACTAAGAAAAAAGTGATCGCTTGGGCCTGGGACCCTTCCTTTAATGGTGCAGCTTTAAAGATCGCTGAAGATCTTTACAAAAAAGAAAATCCTGATTTTGAGCTAGAGGTTGTTGAAATGGCCAAAACGGACTTGGAACAAAAGCTGAATACTAATCTGGCAGCAGATGTTAAAGACGGTCTTCCAGATATTATTCTGGTAAATGATCCTAATATTCAAAAATATGTAAACGCATATCCAAATACCTTCGCAGATTTTGGTGACAAGATTGATTACACTCAATTCTCTCCATACAAGGTCGATGCACTTAAGGTAGACGGTAAAATGTATGGTGTTCCTTTTGATATTGGTTCAACAGGTATGTTCTACCGCTCGGATTATCTGGAGGAAGCAGGTTTTACGGATGCAGACTTACAGAATATCACTTGGGATCGTTATATTGAAATCGGTAAAATTGTAAAAGAAAAGACGGGCAAATACATGGCGACCATTAATCCAAATGATGAAGCCTTAACCTCCATTCTTCTGCAATCGGGTGGATCGTGGTACATCACACCTGACAATAAAGGAAACTTTGTTAATAACCCTGTAATGACAGAGACCCTTCGTGTATACAAAGCGATTTCTGATTCCGGGATTGCTAAGCCTGTTACAGGCTGGAGTGAATTTGTAGGCAGCTTTAATGCTGGTGATGTAGCTACAGTAGTATCGGGAGTGTGGCAGGTATCATCTATCATGGACGCTAAAGATCAAAGTGGTAAATGGAAAGTAGCGCCAACGCCAAGATTGGGAATTGATGGTGGTGTTAATGCATCGAATGAAGGCGGTTCCAGCTGGTTCGTGCTTGATGGCTCAGCTAATAAAGATCTTGCGATTGATTTCCTGTCCAAAACAGTGGGCTCCAGCAGTGAATTCTACGAGCGATTCTTGACGGAAAATGGCGGTGTGGGTTCCTTTATTCCGGCATTCTCCAGTGAGGCTTATGGTCAAACCTCAGAGTTCTTTGGTGGTCAAGCTATCTACAGCGATTTCACGAAATGGTCTACAGAAGTTCCGGGGATTTCTCTGGGAATGTATACACAGGAAGCAAAAGATGCACTTAAAAATGAATTGCCAAACATTCTGAATGGCGCGGATTTGACGCAAAGCTTAGCTAACATCCAAAAATTGTTCGAACAACAGGTGCAATAAATATAAAGTTAGCAGGTGGGAATAGGATATGGAGAAAAAGTGGAATAAATCTACTATCGCGGGATGGCAGTTCGTATTATGGCCTTCACTGATCATAATGCTGTTTAGCTTCTATCCCATGATTCAATCATTACTGTTATCATTTCAATCAGGGAAAGGGACTGTGTACAGTTTTGTAGGGCTCAAAAACTATGTGCGTCTATTCTCCGACCCTATGTTTAGACAAGCGGTCTCGAATACTTTATTATACCTGGTTATTCAGGTGCCAATTATGTTGTTCTTGGGCTTAATCATTGCCTATTTTCTTAATATGCCTGGTTTGCGCTTTAAGGGGTTTTATCGTACGGCGATTTTTCTCCCGTGTGTAACCTCATTGGTGTCTTATGCAGTCTTGTTCAAAAGCATATTCTCTGTAGACGGTATTCTCAACCGTATGCTTATGTCCATTCATTTAGTGAGTGAGCCTGTTGGATGGCTCACTGACCCACTTTGGGCCCGTATTGTTATTATTCTAGCAATCACATGGCGTTGGACGGGTTACAACATGATTTTCTATTTATCTGCTATGCAAAATATTGATCCTAGTGTGTATGAGGCGGCTTCTATTGACGGAGCTTCAAAGACTCGGCAGTTCTTCAGTATCACTACACCAATGTTGAAACCAATTATTTTGTTTACAGCAATTATCTCAACGAATGGTACGCTGCAATTATTTGATGAGGTCGTTAATATTACCAATGGTGGACCGGGTAACTCGACAATGACGATATCGAATTATATCTATAACCTATCGTTCGTATATACTCCTAACTTTGGTTATGCGGCTACAGTCTCCTATGCCATTGTAATCATGGTAGCTGTGTTGGCATTTCTTCAACTTAAGGTGGGAGGCGAAAAAGATTGAGCAAGCTAAATAAATCAGTCATTCATTTCTTTTTAATCATAGCGTCTGTCATTTCTCTATTTCCTTTTGTATGGATGCTTATTGGGATGACGAATACTTCTTCGGATATAGTAAAAGGAAAATTCTCGTTTGGCTCAAGCTTTTCCGATAATGTAAGTCATTTATTCGGCTCGACCAACCTTGGCCAGGCGTTCTGGAATTCTGCTCTGATCGCGGTCGTGGGTACCCTCTTAACATTGCTGCTTAGCTCGATCGCAGGGTATGGATTCGAGATTTATCGGACGAAAGGTAAAGATCGCCTGTTTGGTATTCTAATGCTCTCCATGATGATGCCGTTTGCAGCGATCATGATTCCACTGTTCCGGATGTTCAGTAAATTTGGAATTTTAAACTCGCCTGTAGCAGTTATTCTGCCTACCATTACAACCGCGTTTATGATTTTCTTTTTTATGCAGAATACCAAATCCTTCCCGCGAGAATTGCTGCAAGCAGGTCGTGTGGATGGGCTGGGTGAATTGAGATTATTCACAAAAGTGTATATGCCAACCATGAAACCAACCTATGCGGCAGCAGCGATTATTACATTCATGAGTAATTGGAATAACTTCCTGTGGCCGTTGATTGCACTCCAAAGTCAGGATAAGAAAACACTGCCTTTGATCGTGTCATCGTTAGCTTCGTCTTATAATCCAGATTATGGCATGATTATGGTTTCCATAGTTATCACTACATTGCCGACAGTATTAATCTTCTTCTTGCTGCAGAAACAATTTGTGCAAGGGATGCTCGGATCTGTGAAGTAGTAACAAAATGATATAGTAGGGACGGGGGCATTTAATTGTCTCCGTCCTTATAAGGTTTTGTTTAACAATAAATAGCACAACCTTCGATGAATTGATATAATAGAAACATATATTCGCGTACTTCAGAACCCTATACGGATGTATACGGGTTTTATTTTTATTTGGTGAGGATGGCAGAAAGATGAATTGGTCGGATTTTGGCGAACGAAATAAACGATTGAATCCCCTATGGAATCTGGGGGCTGGGATGAACCTTGGCGAAATCCAACCATACAAAGAAATGGTGTCTTTAAGCATCTTGTTGCAAGTCTATTATTTGGAGCTAGAATCCAATGAGAGAAGATCCAAGGAAGATATAATAGCGTTGGCTTGGACTGCATTGGAACGGTTCAATATTGCGAATCTCGGGACTACCGAATCCGTAGAACGTTTAGTAGACGGCCTGCTCTGGAGCGGAAATGGTGGGGATTTTGAATCCTATTATTATGATGATGCGGCTCGGCAAATGTCTGTGCAGAAATATAAGTATTTCATGGTGGATGAGGATGCGACCCGCAGTAGCTGGGAAGAGAGCGGCAGAACAATCTATCGTCTCTCCGAATATGCCATGGAGCTTATTTTTATGAGTCATGAGATTATTGAAGAGTTTCAGATCAGCATCAAGCTGCTTGAGATTCAAATGCATATTAAGCATGGACGTGTAACAAGGGCACTTCAGGATGTGAATGAGCTTATCTCCCGGGTCCGGAAGATGACCCATGAACAGCAGGAATACAGGAATGCATTGCGCCGTAACCCGAAGCATATTTTCAGTGAATTTGGAGTGGCTCGGCATCAGCGACTCGAAGAAATTCATCAGCAGTTCGAGGAAGAACGCAAGCATTTTGATAACATTCATCGTTCTCTGGCCCGGCTTGCCAATGACGAGAAAGATGTGATCGACTTTAACGAGATTCGTATTCTTTCAGAACGAGTGGAGCTCTCTAGGCGAGTACACGATGAACTGGCCGAGATAGTCTTGAACATTTTTGAGGTGGAGACTAATTTAAGATTGAACTTCCCTGAATTATTCTGGGGAGCAGCCGGATTTAACTTCCGTACTCATATCTGGGAGGAATGGGTTAAAGAAGAGGGGCTTCCAAGCGGCGACAGCCTTGAACTGCTTCTTGGCGGATTGTTTGCTCCGAATCAGGATTTTGTTTATCCGCTTCCCTGGGCTTGGGAGGAGCAAGAGGTTGGTTTTATCCCGGATATAGTAATAGATGAACTTGAAGATGAGCTCTATGCTGAGAATGCTCAATATATTCCTAAAGGTATTCCATGGGCGGAAGTCGTTGAACTGTGGAAGCCTGTGTTCAGTGCGCTAGCCGAGCGGGGAAGCTTTACGTTTACTACAGAAGCTTTTACCGAGGAGGAATTAACAAGATGGGCACGCACACCAGATGCTGTCGATCTGTGGGTGCAGTTTTTTCATTCAGAGATTACTGTGCAAGAGCAGGCTCCTGAGAACAGCAACGGATCCGATGAATGCCAGTTGCTAATCCGTTATGTACTTGCGGATGATCCTCAATTGGAGAGCCTGCGCGGCAAGCTATTGCGGACGAGCATTGCGCAAGAATCAGGCCTAAGGGTACGCTGGTCTGGTCTAGACATGAGCCCATATACTATTACGATCGTGGAGAGGTGAGAGGTTACTAGCATGAGTTATACATTAGAACAGGTACAGCAAGCTTCACGGCTATTTTTTGAATTACTTCGTAAAAAAGTAATCCCTCTCGATGATCCTGCGGCAGCGGAATGCCTGCAGGATGCAGGAACATATGATGCGCTTCAATATGTTGCCAAGGAGGCAGGCTGCCGAGTGATGAATTCGGGACACCGTCTCCATTTGTTGGTCAATCCACTCGGGTCAGTGTTCGCCACCAACTTTACCCAGTTGAAGAATAAATACTCACGAATTGAGCGTAAAACTCATTTACATATCATTAATATCATCATCCTTGTGTTTCTGGCCGAGATGGATCAGGACGAGACTCACTTTAAGTCCGGGCAGGACAGTATGTCCTATATACAGATATCCGATCAGGTGTCTTCACTTTTCCAAGCATGGATGCAGATGGATGATGAAGGTCGGTTTAGTCAGCAGTGGCGCTTGGATATTCAAGCGATGTCCAAGGTGTGGACTAACCTCTATATGCAAACTAAGAGTCAGGAAGAGAGCGATCTTCTGACAAGAGGCGCAGGCTCACGAATTGGGCTGATTCATGAAGGCATGAAGCTCCTCGAAGAGGAGAAGCTCGTGTTCATCTCGGAGTCAGAGAAGCGGATATTCCCACGGGAAGAGCTTTATGAGAGAATGCGGTATTTATATCATGATGTTGACCGGTATCAGGAATTGAAGAAACTCATCGGACGAACTTTAGCTGAGAAAGACGGTGCTATTAATGCCGCGGATTGAACGCATACGGATTACAGGACTTAAATACGAGAAAATGCTCAAGAAATATGATGATATGATTCTGGATCTCTGTAACGAAGAGGGGCCAAGCAATACGCTTATTACGCTTATGAATGGTGGCGGGAAGGGCGTACTGCTGCAATCCATATTTCAGTTATTAATGCCCAAAACGCCATGGGGAAAAGATAGTGAGAACCAGGTGGAAGCATTTTTTCATAATCATAAAAAACAACTTAAACCTTACACCTTTCATGTAGCTATCGAATGGCATCTGGACAACAATGAGCGTAATGAATATATGACGACTGGTATTGCTATGACGGCACATAACTCACTGGATCAGCAGGATATTAAAGTGGATTACCTTCTATACGCACTTACTGATTATGGCGATGCATCTGAACTCACCCTTTCGACGTTGCCACTCTTCGATGAAGAGACTGCTGAACCTACGAGTTTTGAAACGATCCAGCAATTTATACGAGATCGGCGAGGGGAAATTGTACCTTTTGGTAGCCATAGCTCGGATTTAAAAAGATATTATGATTTCCTGGCTACCCGGGATATCCATATCGCCGAGTGGCGCAATATGCGGCGGATCAATGGGGAAGAGGGCGGTATTAAAGGTTATTTTAAGAAGAATGACGCCTTTACTAACCATAACTTATTCGAAAAGCTAATTATCCCTGAGATCGGCTCCAGTCTAAATGAGGGACCCAAAGAAGAAGACAATACGCTGCAGCGGATGTTTATTGACACGGCGACAGTAGCTCAGCGTCTACCGATGCTTGAACAGCGGGAACAGGTCTATACAGAGTTTCTTGGCATGGCTGCACCTTTATACGAGCTGGTGAAGCTAGGAGTAGAGGCAGAGAGTGTTGTTCAAGAAACGGAACTTCGTGGGCGTCAGATCTTTACGGTTATTCATGAAGAACAGAGAAATGCGGAAGAAGAGCGAAGTAAGGTTGGTAATGAACTGGCGGGGCGTTATCAGGATGCGAAGCAATTGCGATTTGAGACGGACAATCTAAAGTATTTGCGCAGCAAGGAAGAAATGGAACTGAAACAAGATGAGTTCAAAAAGCTTAGTGATGATCAGAGACGTGCACGTGGACGGCTGGACGATTCCAAGGCTCAGGAGAAAAAGCTAGAAGTGGCTCATTTCTTAGCTAAACGTATGCTCCACACACGACAAATTGAGCAATGGCAGAAAGAAATTCAAGCAATCGAAGGATCTCTGGAGATGAAAGAACGTCAAGAGGTCATTCAGACGGCTAAAGAAAAGCTTCGTAAACAATGGGATGTGGTGTCAAGCCTCTGGCAACAAACGATCAGAGGATTTGGAACAGCAGAGCGAGCACTGACGACTGAAGAAAAGGGTCTGCGCAAGGAGCGGGAGAGCTTCCTGTTGGAGTTAGCAGGCCTGGATATCCAGATTAATGATTTGACGTTATCTATCCGTCAATATACAGAAGAACTCGGAACATTCGCAGCTCAGCATGGTCAGGACGCTGCACATGCTCCGGTGGCGGCGCTTCAACGTACGATTTCAGCTGCCAAAACGATAATTCTGGATATGGAAGTGCTAGACGAACAGCATAAAGAGGCAGAGAACCGAAAGCTGGCACTGCATAAGAATCACGCAGAACTCAGCGAGAAGCATCGCTCTTATGAACGAGAGGTAGACGAGCTCGGGGCACTGCTTGATTCGCAGACCTATAAAGAATCACAATTATGGTCACAGATTGTTGTTCTACTGGAAATGTTTGATGAACATAATCGTTTGGGAGCTACTGGCCTTTTTGAAGAGCAGGATACGATTCAACTACGATTTATCCGAAAAATGGATGAAGTGGAGCAGCAGACAAAACGTTCCAGACGAGAGTACTATAATCAGCTTATGGACGTGGAACTTCAGAACCAATCCTACTGGCTGCCGAATTCAGATATTCTCGCGGTCAAGGATACACTCGATTCGCTCAAGATTCAATCCACACCGGGCAGTTCCTATTTAAATGATCGTCCATACCTTGAACGTGAGGAAGAACTAGAGCGCTATCCACTCCTTCCTTATAGTCTGATTGTTTCCCGGCGCGAAGCTGATAAAATCAAACCGGATTTGCTGAAGGACACGCTGCTGAAATCAGCGGTGCCAATCTTTATCCGTGAAGAGATGGTAGCTTCAGATCCAGTATCTTTTAAGCTTCTAGCTAACCAAGGCCCACAAATGGTACTGGAGCCAGATCGGTTCTTAAACTTTAAGAGCGGTATTCAGGCGAAGCTTAAGGAGCAAGAACAAGTGCTTCAGGACGCGGAGGCTTATTTATCGAAGTTGAAATCTGTGCGTCAGGAATATGAGCGGTTATATCAAACAGAGAACACTGTGACGATTACAGCCAAACGCAATACTCTTATGAAACTGCAAAGTGAACTTCAGCAGAGCATTATCAGTCTGAGCAACGAGATTAATGAGAACGAGAGCACGCTTGCTCGGATCGGTCGGGAACTTATCGAGAATAAAGCGCTTAGTGCAGAGCATGAGCAGAGAGCAGCAGCGTTGCAAGGTTGGATTGAACGTTCGAAGAAACATGAGCAGGATCAAAAGGAGAAGAAAAAGTATACAGATCGTAAGAGTCTAGTGAGCAAAGAGCTTGCGAGTAAGGACCAGCAACTTGAGCATCTTGAAGCGCAAATGGTAAGCCTTGGCGGAGAGCGTGAGAAATGGATGGGAGATGCCAAGTATGCTCTGTTTCCTAGACTGCAACATTGGTTCCCTGAAATTGTATTTCCGACATATCATCAGCTTTCGGATGATATGGACCCCACACCAATAGATCCTGTAGAGCAGAACCTTCTGTTGCAGCAGCTCAGTACGGTTGAAAGTCTGCAGCAATCTCTGACGGAGAATGAGCTTGAAATTCGAACAAGAGCCGCCCAGATTAAAGCGGCGAGCGAGAATCTAACGGAGCTTGAAGCCAGCCTGAATCAAGTGGATGAGAATTGGCGGAAGGTAACAGAGCCTGCTGAATCTACTGAATCCATTATGGCTGCAAGAAACCGTCAAAAGTCGGAAACTGCTTCACTGGAAGAAGACTATCAGATGGTTCACGACTCTTTCATCCGCTGCCAAACCGAATTGGAGAATTTGCAGAAGGAATTGCGTAAGGTAGAAAAAGGAATCAAAGAGAAACATGAGCGTGCCGTGGAAATTTGGAATGAGCTACTCGAGCAAAAAGAGGCGGACATTCAAGAGCGTTTCCAAGAGAATGAGCTCATGCTTAACCAGTGTAAACGATCTTTGGAACGAATGGATACGCTTATTCAGACGTTATCCAATCAAATCAAGATCATGAATGCACATATTGAGGATCGGGTCAATCTACGGACTGTGCCAGAAGAATTAATGCTGAGCGTAAGAGAAGGCTGTGAGTCACTGGTTGCTGACTGGCTTCTTCGTATTAAGGATAGCCGAGTTAGACGGGACGAGGTCTCCAGAAAGGTGAAGGAAGAGAAAAATTCATTAACCGGAAAACTTGCCAAAAACGAACGGAATTCTGAACTGGAGACCAAGATTCTAGATCGTTTAAATACGGTTCATTGGGATAACTTCGCTATTGCTCAGCAAGTCCTAGATTCGATGTTACGTAGCTCACGCGATCAGATTGAGAGCATTCAAAGTGATAAGGAGGATATGGATCTGTCCCGCAAGATGTGGGTCGCCCGGGCTTCTTATCGTGTAGTACAAATCATTGATATTATGAAGCGAATGGAACGTCGGATGATTATTCATAACGAGAATAATTATGCTTTCCCGCTGGTACGCCTGAATTATAAGAATATCAGTATACCGAGATCAAGTGATGAGGTAGAGCCGATGGTGAGCGACTATTTCAATCGGTGTATCAATGAACTACTCTCAAAATATCCAAAGATTGAACAAGTACCAGCGCTGGTAATCAAAGAGGTTATAAATGACGGACGAATCGTCTATGCGGCGCTTCAGAATCGCTTCCCGATTCTTCAGGTATATAAACCAGTAACGGAAAATTACTTCCTCTACGCCGCTCCGGAAGATTATCATTATTCCGACTGGGAGATCATCAATCGGGGTACACTGGATGAGGCTGTCGGCAGTGGTGGACAACGCCAATCTGTACAGCTGCTGGTAGCCATGATGATCATGACGCATAAACGTGTAAATCGTGAGAACAAAGGGTGGACGGTCTTTTTATATGACAATCCTTTTGGAGAAATGGTTTCTAATAACGTGCTTGATCCCGTATTTGAAATTTCTAAGGCTCTCAAATTTCAGTGGCTGATTGTTACGCCGCCGGAGCTTGTGAAGAATGACGTCAGCGTTCGCTTTGGTGTATACTGGCAGCTCTATTTCGGAGGTGTGAAAGGGGACATGCTAGAATCCACTCTAGTCAAGGGAGGAAGAAAGCTCATTCCTGTTTCACTGTTTTGATCAGCAGCGTTTACCAGCGTCCATAATGAAAGGGGCGTACCGAAGTAGCATTAAGCTACTCCGGTACGCCCCTTTTTTCGCGTTTAGGATGAATTAGGGAGGTTTTCCCTAATTAGTTTTTAGATCCACTCCATATATTGGAATAGCATCTTATTTTAATTCTAGGAGATGAATGATTATTTCGGTTTGCGTTCAGAAATATATGAACCGGTTAGCGTCAAGAAGATTCCCAGCAAAGTTGCCCAAGTGATCTTTTCATTCAGGATAAGGGCAGAGGCTGCCACCGTAACTACAGGCACAATATATATGTACACACTTGTTTTTACGGCTCCTAAGATTCCTACAGCCCGATTCCAGGTGACAAAACATAAAGCAGAGGCTCCCAGTCCTAAAAAGAGGATGTTAGTAATATTTTGGATTTCTTTGAATCTACTTAGATCCAAATGAAAATCAAAGATAAATAAAGCTGGCAGCATAAATAAGATTCCATAAAAAAATACTTTACGGGTAGCCCCAATCGTATGAGCCTGTAAATCGCTTATTTTTCGCATTAATACAGAGTAAATGGCCCAAACCATAGGGGCTATGAAAGCCAATAGGTCTCCGATCGGGTTCAGTTTTAGAAGAAAACTTCCATTTAGCCCGATTAATATAATTCCAGACAGCGCAATTACAAATCCTAATATAAACTGACGATGAAATTTCTCTTCCTCCAAAAAGAAGTGAGCAATCACAGCTGTGAAGAATGGAGCAATTGAGACAATCACGCCTACATTGGAAGCAAGGGTGTAGACTAGGGCAATGTTCTCTAGAAGAAAATATAAAGTAATTCCACATAATCCTGCTGAAATAAATAGTAATTCTTGCTTAATGGATTTCGTTCGCACTGGACGTGAATAGATCAGTAACAATACAAAGTAACCCAAAAGAAAGCGGAAGAACAGAATTTCAACAGGCGTAAAATCCGTTAATAGTATTTTTGAAGAGATAAAGGTCGTTCCCCAGATGATAATCGTAATTAGTGCCAGCAGATGTCCCGTATTGGTCTTGCGTTGATCCATCATATCATGCGTTCCGTTGATCGCGTTTGTCCCGGCTGCTGAATAAATATACGCATGTATTGCTTAGGGGTTAAGCCAATCAATTTTTTGAAAAAATTTGTGAAATGGCTCTGATCGCTGAATCCGGTTAGTGAGGCCACTTCTATGGGGAGTACTCCTTGTTCTAAAAGTCGCTTGGCCTGAATAATCCGAATGGTTTCCAAGTATCGATAAGGAGATATCCCTTTTTGTCTGGTAAATAAACGCAGTAAATGATATTTGCTTAAGCTTGTCAATTCACTTAATTGATTGAGGGTAATATTCTGCGCATAATGAGTCTCTATGTATTCGCAAATGGTTTTGATTTCAGAGGTAAGGTCTTGTGAAGAATAGAAAGGCTCTGCATCGGAATATTCCCTCAGAAGCTGCTCCAGGAGAAACAGAAACAATTCTTCTTTTTGAAAATCAGTTTGATCCTCTAATATCATTTGATGTAGATCGTGTAATGAGGTTGCCAGTTCACTTTGGTATAGCGCATTATGTGTGAACCGAGGCAAGTAGTCCATGCCGGTAATTTCAAGCACATACTTACGCATTATCTCAGGCTGAATATTGAAGGCGCGGTAATCAAAAGAGTTTCCGTCCATCGGTTCACAGTTGTGGGTATCTTGCGGATTAAAGATGATAACATCTCCGCTGTTAAGGATATGTTCTTCATTGTTACAAATCATAAGTCTTTTGCCTTGTTCAATAAAACCTATAACGTAATAGTCATGAAAATGGTTAGGGAATTTTTGCATGATCCCTTCAAAGCGATACGCCTCAAAATTCAAGCCGCTATCGAAGACGATTGTCCGAACTTCACGAGTCACTGCTGCACCTTCTTTTCCAGTTATGTATAAGCATTATAATGTGAAAATCAGGTGCATTCTTGCACGATGTTGCGTTTCCGGGACTTCTTATGTTATATGACAGCTTCCTCTGGCTCTAAAATTTTTGGAATGGTTACCGTAAATGTAGTGCCTTGCTCAGGAACACTTTCTACAGTGATCGCTCCGCCATGATTATGTACAATATTCTGCGTGATCATAAATCCAAGGCCTGTTCCTGTTTCTTTTGTCGTATAAAATGGTTTACCAAGTGCTTTAATCTGTTCCTCTGTCATCCCGCAACCTTCATCTTGCACGCTGATTCGGGCTTCGCTTTCATTCGTAAGCACATGAATATATATGTTTCCTCCACTATTCATTGCTTCCATCGCATTTTTAAGTAAATTAATAAATACCTGTTTCAGCTGATAAGCCTCACCATGGACCCATATGGAGTGATCTGTACAGACAGGGAGGATCTGAAGGTTTTTCAGTGCAGCTTGTCCATTCATTAGTGTGGTGACTTGTTCTAGTAAAGATAATAAATCCACTGGTTTACTGACATGCGTCGTTTGTGGCTTGGATAAGACCAGCAGCTCGTTGACGATAAATTCGATGCGTTTCAATTCTGACTCAATAATGAAAAAATATTTATCATTCATGCGCTCGGAAGAGCGAAGCAGCTTCATAAAGCCGTTAATGGCGGTAAGCGGATTTCTGATTTCATGAGCGATTCCAGCTGCTAATTGCCCTGCGGTAGATAATTTCTCGGATTGGATTAGCCGTTCTTCTTCCAGCATTTGCTGAGAGACATCTTTAAATATTCCGATAAATGCCTTGTTTCCATTGAAGATAATCGGTAATGTGAATCCATCCACAAATTTCTGCTGACCATTTAAGCAATTAATTAAGTAGCAAACAGAGCCAATCGTGTCACCACTGTAATATCTTTCCCTTCGTTCTTGGAGGATAGCATGATTGGAAAGGTCTACAATATTAGTAGTGGATGTACCCACCAATTGATTCAGGCTCTCCGCATGGATTAACTGTAAGCCCGCTGAATTCACATACTGAATAATCCCTTTTACTGTAATAACAACGGTCAGAGGTAATCCCTCCAGGAGTTGCAGGAATGATTTATCTTTTTCTAGTAGACTGCTTTCCGCTTCTTGCAGCTGATTTTCTATATGCCTGATCAAGGTCTTGTTCTCAAATTGAGTAAAATAATATAGGGATGCACCATTAGCATCAGAAACGATAGATATGGAGATCTCTATTGATAACAGCTGTCCGGTTGGTAGGTAGTAGTCCTGTTGGAATCGATGCGGATGGATGTTCATAGAGGAAAGAGACCTTCCAAGCTCAGCAATTTCATGGATCTGACTTAGAAGGGTTCGGACGGATGGTGAAGGTGTTATTAACTCGTTATGATCATATCCCAATAGGGTACTTAGGGCTGAATTCCATTTTAGGAACGTTCCATCTAACGAAACTAGAGCCATTCCAATTACAGCATGTGTAAAAGCAAAATCAAAACTTTGGAATTCATTGGACCGCACTGCTATTCACCTCTCATATTCTTTCCACTATATGTAATAGTCATAGTATAAAACATATAATCAAATAAAATATATAAATTTTTATATGATCGAGAATCGTTCGAAATAGCTATGTGTTGTTGTGAAAATAAGGGTGCAAGAGTCAAACGATTTCAGTTAGAATTAAAGGATATGTTGTATTTTTAGAAAGTGGAGGTGTTGTGCCGTGCAATCAATCGTTGGTGAAATCAGAGAAATTAATCGCTATCCAGTCAAGTCATTTGCAGGTGAACGATTGGAAACCTGTGTAATAGAACCGTATGGAATGTTAGGGGATCGCTTCTGTGCCTTTTATGATGAGTCAAAAGAGGGCTGGTGGCGGTATTTTACGGCTAGAAATAATCCTAAAATGCTGACCTACCAAGCGCAATTTATCAATGGAGAAATTCATGTAAGGGCTTCGGATGGACGAACCTTTGGGTGGGATGAGCATTTATTGGAAGAAATCCAAAGCCAAACTAAAACGCAAATTACCATGTCTAGTATAAAAGCTTCACATCCACAGCCAGAGCACCCGCAATTGTTATCGGTGGATGGCGCCAGTATTTTACTCATTACGGATGCTAGTTTGAAGAAGCTAGAGGCTGCGTGGGGACATACCTTAGATCAGCGCCGGTTTCGTGGGAACTTTGTTATAGCTCTACGCGATGAATCTCTTTTCGAAGGGGATTGGATCGGGCGGCAGCTCTCCATAGGAGATGTTCAGCTACAGGTAGATAGTTTTTGTGAGAGATGTATGGTTATCACGATGGACCCGGATAGTCAGGAAAGAGACCCTAAATTATTGAAAAAACTAAACCAAGAGTTTGAACTACACTTCGGAGTGTACGCTTCTGTAGTTAAGACAGGGGAAATCAGAATCGGAGACAAAGTAGAATTAATGGATTAGATAATGATATAAACGTCCTTTACATTCTCATATGGATAATTTACCCTTTAAAGGAATGGAAAATTCATAGCGGGAGGGAATGTATGAAGAAGAAAATAATATCCCTGTTGATGGTATCTTTACTTTTAGTAGTTTATCTTCCAACGAATGCATTAGCAGCGGATAGCAGCAAAACGCAAACATATGTGAACACTCAGAAGGTCGCAGCAGAGAAGGCAGCATTCTTAACGGAAAAGATAGGAACGACAAGTCTCCAATATGCTCTTATCGATGGCGATAATATCGTTATGAGCGGCACAGCTGGATACAGCCATGTGGAGAGCAAGACAGCACCAAGCACTACAACGATGTATGGAATTGGCTCGACGAGTAAAATGTATACGACCGCTTCTATTATGAAGCTCGTTGATCAAGGAAAGGTAGATTTGGATGCACCTGTCGTATCGTATCTGAATAATTTTACAATGGAAGATTCACGCTATAAGCAAATCACCGTACGAATGCTGCTGAATCATTCATCAGGTCTTGGGGGTTCGAACTTATCAAACTCTTTCTTATTCAATGATTCTGATTCTATCGCCAAAGATAATTTGCTAGCGACTTTGACAACTCAACGCCTAAAGGCAGATCCAGGAGCCTACTCAGTATATTGTAATGATGGATTTACGCTGGCGGAGTTGATTGTTGAGAAAGTTAGTGGAATGGACTTCACTACATTCATCCATCAGAATTTTACAGGTCCTTTAGGGCTTGGGCATACGAAAACGCCAGTAGATTCTGTGGATTCTAGACAGCTGGCAAGTGTATACAATGCTACCTACCCTGCCGCTTTACCCCAAGAGACGATTAACGTGATTGGAACAGGGGGCATCTATTCTACGGCTGAAGATTTGGTGCGATTTGCAACTATTTTCACTGGAGGATCGAAAGAACTTCTGTCAGAAAAATCAGTAAAAGCGATGGAGCAAGAGGAGTACAAGCGTGGAATGTGGCCAAAAGGAAAAGATAATTCGTTTGCGTATGGATTGGGCTGGGACAGTGTAAATTTATATCCATTCAATCAGTACGAGATCAAAGCTCTGACAAAGGGTGGGGATACAACTCTGTATCATACTTCACTTGTTGTATTGCCTGATCAGCAGATGGCAGCAGCTGTGGTATCTTCTGGTGGGGATAGCACAACCGATCAGATGCTTGCTAACGAAATATTGCTCAGTGCGCTACAAGAAAAGGGAGTTATCAAGGAATTAAAACCTACACCTACATTTAAAGCTTCGAACAAAGAGGTTATGCCGCAGGAATTGCTGGATTATGCTGGTGTCTATGCTGATTCTACACAACTGATGAAGATAGAGATTAGTAAAGCTGGGGAATTGAGTATATCTTCGATTATGGCACCTACATTTCCAGCTCAGAAATTTTCGTATAATACAAACGGTGAATTCTTAGATGCAACGGGTACTAATAAAGTCAGCTTTGTGAAGGAAAGCAATGGTCGTGTCTACCTTTGGATTCAAGGGTACGGGGTCATTCCAGGGCTTGGTGAGACTGCTCTTTCTCAATATTCAGCTGAAAAGCTAGAGGCAAACGCTTTATCCAATGAGGTCTTGTCAGCTTGGCAGCAGCGTCAAGGGAAATTGTATTTTGATGTCAGTGAGAAGTATAGCTCACAATTTTACATGAGTATGCCAGTAGCTGGAATTGCTATGTTCCCTGATGCACCGGGCTATATGGGCTCAAATAAAATAACTGGGCCGAATAAAGCTGAAATGACCGTGCAAATTCCAACTTTAGGTGGGCGCGATCTTGCGGATATTGTTTTTGAAAATAAAGAGGGCGTGGAGTATCTCAAGATTGGAAACCAATTATTTATAACGCAGGATGCCATTAAACCTATCTATGCCGGCCCGCAATCATTGGTAACCATTCAAGCAGATGGATATGCGAGATGGTATGAAGTACCTGAGACAGCATCAGGCAAGTTGATGACAGTAGGGCTACCACCTAAAGGTTCCTTTGCTGTTTATGATGCGAATGGTGTGTGTGTGAATTTCTCTACTGTCAGTGGTCTTACGCAAGTTAAACTTCCGAGTAACGGGAAGATTGTATTTGTAAGCGATGTGGGTGCGAAGTTTGAATTGACAATCAAGTAGTAATAAACCATTTAAGTATATTTTATTAAAAAAGATCCTGTTATCCAGATAATATATCTGGATAACAGGATTTTTATTAGAAAATTCTATATTCCCTATTTAAAATTCTTAGAAAACTCTTTTATTTTATCTACAAAAATCCCCTTGAGCTGATCAGTACCTTCTTTGGGAGCCTTATAGGCTTTATAACCGCCAAAGGATTCGATGCAAACCGCAGCTTGTTTTAGATCATCCGGAAAATTCTTCTCAATTAACTCCTCCGTAGTCTTTGGTTTTTCGTTACAAATATAGTAGCCCATCTTCTTATTTAGTAACTCATCTTTATTTTTTTTGATAAAATCACGAATCGCTTTATATATTTTCTCGTCTCTTACTCCAGCACCTAAAATAATGCTATCAAATGCCTCAAGACTTGGCTTCTCTATTTCAATATTACAGATCTTACTCTGAGGAAGCTCTTCTGATAATACCTTTGCGCATTGCTCTGTTGCCCCTGATTTTGTAGCGTATAGAATAAGTACTGCCATTGTGGTCCCTCTTTTCAGTTTAAATTGTTCAGGCTTCAAAATACCCTCGAAAATCGAATATCTTGATAATCGAGATATTATCTATACTATCGAAAATGCAGATCTTTTGTCAAGTTAGAAACAAGTTCTCATGCGTTAATCATACACCCTTATTATGGTATCATAGGAATAATTAAGGTATCACTAACTACATCTTTTAAGAATCAAACGATAAAGAGGGGAGTGGAGATAAGTTGAGTATTATCGTAATGCTAGTCATCTATTTTTTGCTTGGAGTATTCGTGATTAAATTAGGCATCGATAACTCTAGAAGTACGCAAATATCAAAAGAAATATTAAATGAGTTAAGAGAAATCAAAGAACTAATGATAAGAAATAAATATGAATAACTTCTTAGAAGGAGGGCATCAGGATTGATCATTCCATTTTTATTATTAATTATTGCTTTTTCTGGTTTTTTTCTAAGGATATGGATTGTTGGCCCGGATAAAGAAAAACTTTCTGACGACGGTAATGAGCTAAATATAAAAGGTAAATTAATACTCGGACTTATTGGATTAATTTCGGTAATTGTCATAATGATAGCTGATGGCGTGCAGGGGATGGGAATGAAGTGGTTTTGGATTGTATTCATAATTATTTCCCTAGGATTTCAGTCATTTATTGATTGGAAATTCTTAAAGCATACGAAACAACATATCGTTTCACTGATTTTGTTAGTTGAAGGTGTGGTGTTAGTTTATTTCCTTTTCTAATCGTTTGTACCATAAAGCCTAATCTCCTTTCAGTGTGTACAAGGGATTAGGCTTTTTTGCTTATTGTAGATAAACGATCCTTTTGATGTATTGATCACTTTTTCACATAAGAGGAGGGTTAAAATCTACCCTAGTTTTAGTTATTATTCGCCTATCCGAATTCATGAATGGAGCTTTATAATCTCAAATGTAAGCGTTTCCTAAATGAGTATAAAGGGGATGAGGAGATGACGACAAAAGGGACAAAACGTTTTATATGGGGATTTCTTATAGTATGGGTCATGTTAATGACGATCTTTACGTTTAATGATCTGAATCTATCCAAAGCTCTGTATAACGAACATGAATCGCGGTTTGGTTGGTTTTTTGAGGTATATGGAGAACATCCAGCTTTTCTAGTGTTATTCGCAGCTGGGAGTATTCTATTTAGTACGGTTAGAAATGAACGGTTGATAAAGAAGATTATGGTCCGTCTGGTGTCCGGATTATTCATCCTACTTAGTGGATTTGGTATTATAACGATTACTTTAACTCGTGGGTATGGGCTGGATGGAGATCATGTTATGATCAACAGTTTAATTATAACCGTACTATTTGCAACGTTGTGTCAATGGCTATTGAACCGTATAGCTGTTCAAACGCTAAGACAGTATAATCGTGCTGCTTGGGCAGCTATCGTGATCGTATTCGCGGAGATTCTGCTTGTAAATGTCCTCAAAATCTTTTGGGGCAGGATGCGTTTTCGTAATATGGAGGGCGATTATTCTCTATTTACAAGCTGGTTTCTCCCCCAAGGCATTCAAGAGAACGGCGTCACAACGGAAGCATACAAATCCTTTCCTTCGGGTCACTCTGCCAATGGCTGGACCATGATGCTGTGGATGATGTTTATGCCTTTCGCTAATAAATGGCGCAATATCATGCTTGTCTGTGCGGTAGTGTGGGGAATCAGCACCTCGACTAGCCGCGTCATTATGGGAGATCATTTTGCAACGGATGTATTATTTGGAGCATTTATTACAATTACTTGTATGCTGCTGTTCTGTAAGCTCTTTAAGGTTGATCTGTATCCTAATAGTCAGCCTAACGCTACCGCTCTGTTGAAAGATAAAAATGCCCCCTATTTTCGTTAAAATACGGACAGTTTAAAAGAATCAGCTTCAGTACAATGCAATTAAGAAAGCGCTAACAAAATGCGGCGCAGGGGAGATGGTAGTATGAATGAAAATCAAATGCCATGGAGAGAGCGAATCAGTTATGGGCTAGGGGATACCGCGTCAAATCTGATATTCCAGATGACAACACTTTACCTCATGTACTTCTATACGGATGTGTTTGGTCTGAACCCAGGTGCGGTAGCTGTGGTATTTCTTGTTGCACGGGTAATCGACGCGATCGTCGAGCCGTTCATTGGTGTCATGATTGACCGCACGCAAACAAAGTGGGGGAAATGCAGACCCTATTTTCTTTGGCTTGCTGTTCCTTTCAGCTTGACAGCAGTACTTATGTTTTTGACGCCGGATTTTGGTGATACGGGCAAACTTGTATACGCATACATTTCGTACACCGTGCTCGGTATTATGTATTCCGGTATTAATCTACCACTGTCTGCAATCCTGCCAAGTCTGACTAGTAATTCTAATGAACGTACAGTGATCAATACGGTTCGTATGATATTCGCCGTGATTGGGGTTGTTACAGTTAGTGCTGGAACGATGCCGCTTGTGAAAGCTTTTGGTGGTGGCGATCAAGCAAAGGGTTTTCTGGTCACCATGATCTTGTTCTCAAGCATTGCACTGCTGCTGTTTCTAAACATGTTTGCGAACACTAAAGAACGAGTAAAAGCCATTGATGAAAAACCGCTTCCGATGCGAGAAGGTGTTAAAGCGCTCAAAGGCAATGTGCCTTGGTTGATCATGCTTCTGATGAGCTTGTTCCTGTGGATCACAACATCGATACAAGGACAGACCAGCATTTATTATATGACCTATTATATGAAAAAGCCTGAACTCATTCCTATCGTGAATTCGATGCAATTGTTGATGATATTTTCGATGGTGATCGCTCCTTTTGTAGTGAAGAAAATTGGGAAAAGGAACACAATTATTATGGGATCAGTGGTTTCTATCATTGGCTACCTTATTGCAATTACTGGGGGGAATGCCCTTTCTGTTCCGGTGCTGTTGGCAGGGCTTCTTATAAGCGGGCTTGGCATGGGAGTAGGAGCAGGTCTGATTTTTGCAATGATGGCCGACACGGTTGATTATGGGGAGTGGAAATCAGGTGTTCGGGCACAAGGCCTACTTTATTCTGCTGCTAGTTTTGGGGTTAAGGTGGGGATGGGACTCGGTGGAGCACTTGGTGGGGTGATATTGTCGATGGGTGGTTATGTAGCTAACTCCACGGCGCAGTCAGAATCCGCATTAGCTGCGATTTCATTTAACTATTTGTGGGCACCGATTATTGGCCAAATTATTATGATTACTTTGCTGTTGTTCTATCGTCTTGACAAGGATCAACCCGTTATGATGCGTGAGCTCGAGGAACGTCGCAATTCTTCTATCGCTATGTAAAGAAACTAGTCATTCATAAGGAGTGAAATGAACATGGTACCTAACATTCAAGAAATTATTGCACAAATGACTTTAGAGGAAAAAGCAGGTCTTTGCTCAGGACTAGATTTTTGGCAGACAAAAGCCGTCGAACGACTAGGTATTCCATCCATCATGATGACAGATGGTCCACATGGTCTGCGTAAGCAAAAAGCTGGGAATGATCATTTGGGTATATTCGATAGTGTCCCTTCTACTTGTTTTCCGGCAGGAGCTGGAATGGCTTGTTCTTGGGACCGGGAGCTAATCAAGCAGGTAGGCGCAGCCATTGGGGAAGAGTGTCAGGCAGAAGATGTCTCTATTTTACTGGGGCCTGGAGCTAATATTAAACGTTCACCCTTATGCGGCCGCAATTTTGAATATTTCTCTGAAGATCCGTATTTATCCTCCGAGATGGCAATAGGCCATATTGAAGGCGTTCAGAGCCAAGGCGTTGGAACTTCGTTAAAACACTTTGCTGCAAATAATCAAGAGCATCGGCGTATGTCTGTAGATGCAATTGTAGATGAGCGTACACTAAGGGAAATCTATTTGGCGAGCTTCGAAAGCGTGGTGAAAAAAGCGCAGCCATGGACCGTTATGTGCTCCTACAATCAGGTGAACGGTGAGTATGCTTCAGAGAATCCGTATTTACTCACGGATATATTAAAAGAAGAATGGGGACATGAAGGGTTCGTAGTTTCTGACTGGGGCGCGGTGAATGAGCGAGCTAAAGGCTTAGCGGCAGGTTTGGAGCTAGAAATGCCGTCAAGTAATGGTGCCGGTGATCAGAAGATTATCGATGCGGTTCAGAGCGGAACATTATCTGAAGCAGCACTGGATCGTGCGGTGGGTCGCTTGCTTTCTATTATTTTCAAAGCTGTTGAGAATGACAAAGAAAATGCTTCCTATGATCCTGAGGCACATCACCAATTAGCTAGAGTTGCTGCCAGAGAAAGCATGGTACTCCTTAAAAATGAGGGTAGTCTTCTTCCTCTGAAACGTGAAGGCTCCTATGCTGTGATTGGTGATTTTGCCCGTAATCCACGTTACCAAGGTGGTGGAAGCTCACATATCAAGCCAACTAGGTTGGATGATATATATTACAGCCTTCTAGAAGAAGCGGGTTCATATGCAAAATTGAGTTATTCTCAAGGTTACGTTTCTGATAGCGATGAGCCGAGTCTGGAACTTATTGGGCAAGCCATAGAAGCCGCTTCACAAGCAGATACGGCGATTGTGTTCGTCGGATTGCCAGAGCGCTATGAGTCTGAAGGCTACGACCGGACTCATCTTCGTATTCCAGAGAGTCAGATCCGCCTGATCGAAGCAGTCGCTGATGTTCAGCCTAACACTGTCGTTGTGCTGAGTAACGGATCGGCCATTGAAATGCCTTGGATCAGCAACGTCAAAGCTGTGCTTGAGGGTTATCTAGGTGGGCAAGCGCTTGGTGGTGCCATCTCCGATCTGTTATTCGGAAACGTAAGCCCATCAGGTAAGCTGGCAGAGACCTTCCCTTTGCAGCTGGAACATAATCCTTCCTACTTAAATTTCCCTGGCGAAGGAGATACCGTTGAATACAAGGAAGGATTGTTCGTAGGATACCGCTACTACGATGCTAAGCGAATTGCACCTTTATTCCCTTTTGGTTATGGTCTCAGCTATACAACATTTGCATACTCTGATCTTTCGGTAAGTTCGCACTCTTTGAAAGATACTGACACGCTGCAAGTAAGCGTGAAGGTTACCAATACTGGCGCTATGCAAGGCAAAGAAGTAGTACAGCTATATGTAAAAGACGTACTCAGTAATATGGTGCGGCCAGAGAAGGAGTTAAAGGGCTTCGCGAAGGTAGATCTGCAGCCTGGGGAAACGAAGCAGGTAAGCTTTACGCTTGATAGCAGAGCGTTTGCTTATTATAACGTGAAGCTGAAAGATTGGCATGTGGAAACCGGTGAATTTGAAATTTTGGTGGGAGCTTCTTCCCAAGAGATCCTGCTTGTTGAGTCTGTGGTTGTTGAATCAACTGTATCCCTCGCTAAATCCTATACCCGTAATTCAACTATAGGTGATCTTATGGGAGATCCACAGGCTGCTGCTATTATTCAAGCTATGCTGTCACAAGCTGGTGAGATGATGCCCATGCTTCAGGATGGCTCGGATATGATGATCGAGATGATGCGCAACATGCCGATTCGTGCAATGGTTATGTTCAGTCAAGGTACTATGACGGAACAAGGGTTAGATGAGCTGATTAATCTATTGAATTCCAATAAATAAATCTGGGAGAGTGAGATAAAAGACATGATAGATTTGAAAGCTAAACCGTTTCATCTAGATGATGAGGGGATTAAATGGGTAGAACAAACCTTAGCCTCTCTGGATTTGGTGGGCAAGGTCGGGCAGTTATTTTGTCCGATCGGGTTCACCGATGATAAGACGCAGCTGGCACTTTTGACACAAGGGATTAAGATTGGCGGGATTATGTTCCGTCCCGGTCCAGGAGAGCTGGTGCAAGAAACACATCGCTACTTGCAGGATACATCGGATATTCCGCTGCTAATTGCAGCTAATCTTGAAGCAGGAGGTAATGGTTCTGCGGCAGAGGGTACTTTCTTCGGCAAGCAGCTGCAAGTGGCGGCGACGGATAATACCGAAATGGCTCGTAAACTTGGTATCATTGCCGCGCGGGAGGGTGGTGCTGTAGGCTGTAACTGGGCTTTCGCACCCATTCTCGATATCGACTATAATTTCCGTAATCCGATAACCAATGTTAGAACATTCGGTTCTGATCCGCAGAGAGTAGCTCGCATGAGCAAGGCGTACACCGAAGCGATTCAAGAGCATGGCATGGCGGTATCTATTAAACACTTCCCTGGGGATGGCGTTGACGAAAGGGACCAGCATTTGTTGACATCTATTAACTCATTTTCAGTGGAAGAGTGGGATGCTACCTTTGGAAAGGTATATGCGGATTGTATAGAAGCTGGCGCACATACGGTTATGGTAGGGCACATCGCTCATCCTGCCTATTCCAGAGAATTACGTCCGGGGATTACAGATTTGGAGATTATGCCTGCAACGTTAGCTCCTGAGCTTTTAAATGATTTATTGCGTAACAAGCTCGGCTTTAATGGATTGATTACTACAGATGCTACACCAATGGCAGGATTCACAATGGCAATGAAGCGGGAGCTAGCGGTTCCGACATCCATCGCTGCAGGTTGTGATATGTTCCTCTTTAACAAGAGTTTAGAAGAAGACTTTGCCTATATGATGAAAGGAATTGAGACCGGCATTCTGACGGAGGAGCGCGTGAACGAAGCAGTGACACGTATTCTTGCAGTGAAAGCTGCGCTGGGACTTCATAAGAAGAAACAACAAGGCACGCTCGTTCCAGAAAAAGAAGCCCTTTCCGTCCTTGCTTGCGAAGAGCATGTGCGTTGGGCTCAGGAATGTGCAGATGAGTCAGTTACATTAGTGAAGGATACACAGGAGATGCTCCCTATTAGTCCTGAGAGTCACAAACGTCTACTGGTATTCACACTAGGAGGCGAGGAAGGATTATTCGGAGGGGCAGATATTGCACCGTACTTCATTTCCAAGCTAAAAGAGGAAGGATTCGAGGTAACGCTCTTCAATAAGAGTGAAGTTGATTTCAGTGCCATGTTCGGAGGTGTAAAAGCGTTAACGGATCACTATGATGCTGCGGTCTATATCTCAAATCTGGAGACCCATAGTAATCAAACCGTTGTACGGATTAATTGGGCACCTCCATTTGGGGCAGACATGCCATGGTTTATTCAAGAAATGCCAACGATGTTCATTTCTGTAGCCAATCCTTATCATTTGATCGACGTCCCGCGTATACCAACGTTCATTAATGCCTATTCACCAAGTAATTATGTGGTAGATGCACTGATTGAGAAGCTTGTGGGGCGTTCCTCCTTTAAAGGAGTTAATCCTGTGGACCCGTTTTGTGGCTATTGGGATACACAACTATAATTAGAATTCATAGAGATCTGTAATAGTATCAAGCGATTGAATAGGATAGTTCTATTCAATCGCTTTTTTTATAATATAATAGGGCATAAGACATATATTGAGAGAGTGAGAGGAGGGTGCTAGTTGCAAAGCTACACCTACGAAAATATTGAGATGGACGATCATCTTCCGGTCCACATGTTTTTGCACAGTACCCATCAGGTCCCGAATCATTGGCATGATAGCATTGAAATATTATTCGTACTCAAGGGGAAACTTGAACTTTTCACAAAGGACAGATTTAGAGAGTTAAATGAAGAAGATTTGTTCTTGATTAATGCTAATGAAATTCATGCGATTAAAGCTGAAGAGAATAATTTGGTGCTAGCGCTGCAAATTCCAGTTTCTTATTTACTTTTGATTGAACCTCAGATCGAAAGAATGTTATTCGATTGTAATTCTGCGGCTGCTAGCTATGAAGAACAATCTAAGTTTGATGAACTTCGTACATTGCTGGCTGAGATGATGCTGCTCCACAATAAGCGCCCACAAGGGTATCATCTACGCATACAGTCCTGTCTTCTTAATTTAACTTATTTACTCATGCAAGGGTTTCGTGAACAAGACCAAAGTCCTGAGAAACATGATGATAAGCATCGTGAACGGCTATTGCGAATTACCTCTTATGTCAAAGAGAACTACAATCGGGCAATTAACATCCAGCAGTTGGCTCTTCAGGAGTATTTGACCGTTCCGTATTTGTCGCGTTTTTTCAAAGAGTATATGGGTACTTCCTTTACCAAATATGTGAATGCGGTGCGTTTGGATAAAGCTGTAAAAGATTTGACGCTTACCAATCTATCTATTACACAGATCGCTCATGATCATGGGTTTCCCAACCTGAAATCCTTTAATGCGGTGTTTAAAGAGTTCTATCGACAGACGCCTGGAGAATACCGGAAGACCGTCTTGGACGGACGCAGTTCATTTCAGAAAAGCAGTGTGGCCCAGTTTAACTACTTTGACATGAATCCCACACAGGCGTTTGAGTCGCTTTTCAAATATCTGCCTAACAAGAATTTATCAGCTACTTCCAATCTACCAGTTGCCCTTCATATACATAAGCAGACCCATGAGATTTCGGTAAAGTCTAACCAAAGCAAGGAGCTGGCGCATACTTGGAAGAAGCTCATGACGGTGGGAAAGGCCAAAGAGGTATTGTTTGCAGAGGTACAAAGACATATCAAGCAAATGCAACAGGAGATTGGGTTTCAGTATATACGGTTTCACGGTATTTTTGATGATGAGATGATGATTTATGGCGAGAATGAGCGGGGAGAAGTGAGCTTAAACTTTGCTTATAGTGATTCATTATTTGATTTTTTACTGTGCTCCGGATTGAAACCGTTTTTAGAGCTTTCTTTTTTACCACGCCAGCTTGCGGGAGAGGGAGCTACTTCTGTTTTTTATAAAAAGAGCTTTGTGGGTAGTCCTAAGGACCTCGGTAAGTGGAATCAGATGATTCATCAGTTTATTACACATTACATCCATAGATATGGCATTCATGAAGTGAGGCAGTGGTATTTCGAGGTGTGGAACGAACCGGAAATCCATATTTTTTGGCCAGATACTTATGAAGCTTACTGTGAGCTGTTCATTTCAACATTTCAAACCATCAAATCCATAGATTCTGAGCTACGTGTGGGGGGGCCAGGTGTTTTATCTCTTACGTTAATGCAGTCAGATTGGCTGACAAGGTTTATGAATGATGTGTGCAGACGAGGCGTAAAGCCTGATTTTATATCCTTTCACAGTTATCCGTATGATGAATCGTTAAGATCAACTCAAGTGATTCAGGTGGATTATGAAGAGAATCCGGATGTGTGGTTTCAGACAATAGAGCTTTCAGCGGATACAGAATATTTATCGCGAGTCATTATTAAATTGAAGAAAACCGTATCGGAAGCTATGGGAAGAGATGTTCCTGAACTGCATATGACAGAATGGAATGCCACAGGCTCTCACCGTGATTTAGTGAATGATACATGCTTTAAGGCAGCCTATATCGTGAAAAATGTACTGGAAAATATGGATGGTCTCCATAGTTTTGGTTATTGGACGGCTACGGATTTGCTAGAGGAGTTCAAAATGTCGTCAGAAACGTTTCATGGAGGTTTGGGGCTGATGACATATAACGGGATACCAAAGCCATCCTTCTACGCGTTTAAACTACTTGCAAAATTAGGCCGCCAATTCATTCATCAAGGGAAAGGATATTACATTACTAGTAGTGATATGGGGCTGCAGGTGTTGATGTATGCTTACGCGCATATCGATTCATTGTACCAAAAAGGTGATGCCTCGCTCATTAATCGCACGAATAGATACGATGTGTTCGAAGAAGGTGGAGACATAGAGTTGACGTTGGAGCTTGCAGATATTCAGCCAGGCTCGTATACGATCAAAAGACATACAATTAACAGGCAAAATGGAAGCGTTTTCGACCTGTGGGTACGAATGGGGGCGCCTCATCCTATAGATGCTGACACCCTTAATTATTTGAAGCAAGCCAGCTGCCCGCAACTGACCTTTGAACAAGTCGAAATAACGAGCACCTATTCGTTAATTAGTAAGTTGTCTCCGCATGAGGTGCAGTTGGTGGAATTGATGCGCTTATGATGGGGTTATTTACAACTGGACAGAATCCTGGGTTCGTTAGACAAAGTTCCTCGGAGTATTGATGTTGAAGCTTGGATAGCTCTGTGAAATAGTAGCTGATCATATGATTACCACTTGCCGATCCATTCTGAAATGACAGTGATAAAAAAGTGTGGACATGACTGTAATAGTACTTCGTTTCCCGTTTAGGTAGCCTGTATACATGTGGAGGCGCGTAGGTAACAACATCAAAGAGATTGGCATAACGGTAACTCTTGCGGACATATTGTTTAAAAGCATTAACGAAGTTCGGATCGCCTACACGTGGTGAACCATAGGTGTACAGAATAGGTGAGCTGTGCGAGGTGTTGGCAGCAAGATCAATAGCACATAAAGTGGCGAGTGCTCCGCCAAGACTGTGACCAGTAATGTATAAGGTCTTATCGGGAGATAACTTTGCGAGTGTAGAGATAATCCCATCGCGCGCTGATGAGTAGATATTCGTGAAACCGCGGTGGGTAAGGGTATCTTCTTTAATGTAATTGAATCTCTCTTGTGAGGCCATAACGTTTGACATCCAATCGGTTGTGGAGCTGGTTCCTCGGAAGGCAACGATAATCTCTTGTGGAGATTCCAAAATAAATCCAAAGCGTTCCCACACCTCGCTGATGGATCTTGCTTCAATCGTATCCACGATCTGATAATCTAATGGAACGACGAACGAACCCTCTTTATTTGAGAACTGCGCATAGGTCTGTCCGCAGATAGCAGCTAGAAAGATAGCCCTTTGCTCTTGATCATTTTTTGTACCCATGTGCATCCCGCCCTTCTTCCTAAACTATATTAGGGGGACGAGGGAGAGATTCCTATATCATGCGAGACCCTGTACTAATGTAAGGGCTAAATTCTACACCGCTTGAATACTTACTTCAGATGATCTGTTATTAGGAGGTTTAACGATATGAATCTAACTTTAGTGTACGTAAATGATTAAATTACTTCGAAAGTCAAAAGTACAGCGACGCTTAATGATTTCATTTCTGCTGCTGGCTATTATCCCACTGTGCACCTTCGGTTTTCTAGCTTACCATAAATCGAATGAAGCAATCACCTCTAAGACAACTACCTTTGTAAATGATATATTACGCCTCTTAGGAAGTAAGATCGGAACAGAAGTGGCCAAATATGAGACTTTCGCCGATCAAATCATGTTGAATGGAGATATTCAGCAAGCACTGCTCCGCTACAATAGATTGAGTGATCTTGATATTAGTAACATACATAAGAAGTTTGAAGACACTGTGTTAAGCGATAAATTTTGGCTGTTTGCTACAATCAAAACACTACAGATTCTAACTAATAATGGACAAGTTCTGTACGATTATGGATACGAAGAATTTACTACAGAGGATAAACAGCGAATATTTGCTCAGGCCAAACAGAATAAAAGTGCAGATATCTGGACCACAGCCCATACGACAGCTGGTGATAATATCCTTTCATTGGCTAGGAGGATTCCGCTTTCATATGGATCGGGTGAAACTGTGGGGTTTGTCATTATGGGGATTGATGAGGAATTATTCTCACAGATATTGTTTGGAAGCATTAATATGGGACAGGGTAGTGAACAAATCATTATGAATGATGCAGGAGAAATATTGACGAGCAACAACCACTTGTTTCAGTCGGATCAAGATTTGGAAGCTAATCGTACTTTAAATCATTTGATTAATTCCCGTATGGAGACGGGGACAGTAACGCTGCGGGCGGAACCCTACTTTTTCTTAAATACACATAATGAGGTACTTCATTGGAATGTAATTAGTTTAATTCCGCAAGCCTACTTGAATATGGGATCTGTAGAGATTAGAAATGAAATGTTCTTCATTGCCGTCATATGTGTAGTTGTTTCATCCTTATTTGCAACCTTCATCTCTGTTAGTATCTCTACCCCTCTTAAGAAGTTAGTGAGTGGAATGAACCAGGTCATGCGAGGTAATTTAAAGGTAGAAATAAACGACAATCATCCGGATGAAATCGGATATCTTTCAGGGAAATTTGAAGCTATGATCGAGGAAATCAAACTATTGATTGAGCGTGTGGAGCAAGAACAGGCACAGAAGAGGGGTATAGAGCTACAAATGTTGCAGGCACAAATTAATCCGCATTTTCTATTTAACACATTGAGTTCGTTAAAATGGACGGCGATGCTAAGTCAGGCGGATAGTGTAAGCAATGGTTTGGGTGCACTGGCTGAATTACTTCGAAGTACAATTGTTCAGAAGAATGAACGGATAACGCTTGGGGAAGAGCTTCGGAACATCAAGAACTATGTGGTTATTCAACAAATAAGATACGGGATGTCATTACAGGTTGATGTGCAAATTCCTGAACAGTTATTAGATACTCAAGTGTTGAAATTTTTGCTTCAGCCCATTGTAGAGAATTCGATTATTCATGGACTAAGCGGTGAGAATATGGAACCTAGAATTACAATGACTGCTGAATTGAACGGAGAGGTGTTAAAGATTAAGTTAAGCGACAATGGGAAAGGGATGAGTGCTGAGAAGTTACAGGAGATATTGCAACTTAAAGATAATCATTCAGAGAATCGATTAGCAAATATCGGTATTGGAAATGTACGGGAGAGAATCAAATTACATTATGGAGACCCCTATGGATTAGAGATTTGGAGTAAGCCTGATCAAGGCACGGATGTTATCATCACGATACCTTATATTTCTACACTTCAGGAGGACTCAGCTGATGCGGATACTAATTGTGGATGATGAGAAAATAGTGAGGATTGCACTTAGTACACTAATTAAATGGGATGAATATGGTTTTAAATTAATGGGTGCTGTTGCAGATGGATACAAAGCTCTTGAGGTCATAGAGACAGAATCGATCGATATCGTGATTATGGATCTAGTGATGCCTAACATGGATGGACTTGAATTAATCCGAACGCTCAACGAACGCAAATTCACTGGGAAGTTTGTGGTGCTTAGTAATTATGATGATTATGCTTACGTGCGGGAAGCCATGAAACTTGGAGCAGAAGATTATATGTTGAAGCTGACGCTTAAGCCAGATGAGCTGATTGTCTTGCTGACGAAGATCTCGGAGCAATTATTAACGGAACGAGAGCTTAAAGAACAGGACATTCATATGAAAATTAAGCTTAATGAAACGCAGCTTCAGCAACGGAACAGCATATGGAGAGAGCTTCTTTTAGATCAGGAGCAGGACATGGTTTATTTGTTACAAGAAACACAGAAGTACGGGATACCCTTCGATAGACTTGCTGGTAATCTTATTATGATAAGAATCGATGATTATGTGGAGGCGCTAAGTAACGGCAAAATTAATAACAAGAGGCTACTTAGCTTTTCTATAGCGAATATTGTGAAAGAAACCGTGTCTGATCACTTTGCATTTGATTTCATAGAGATGGAGAGTAATCAGTATATTGTTATAGTTTATGAACAGAGCGGTTATTCTGACGAACCCAGTTGGTTACTGTTGATGAATAACTTAGTGCAGATGCTTAAGCTGTATTTGAATTTAAGTGTCAGCATTACATTAAGTGATGCATTCGTAGGTTTGAAGCAGCTGAGAGAACAATACACTTTGTGTCTGCGAGCATCTACAAACAACTTTTATACGGGGCCTGCATCTGTCTTGGTTGCTGGGCATTCAAAGTTAACCCAGTCACTACACTCCATTAATTATGTGGAATGGTTGGATCAAGTCAAAGCAGCAGTTGAAGTAGGGAACACAAAGCTAGTATTGGAGAATATAAGCATATTATTTAATGAGGCAAAACAAATCAAATGGGACCCTTCAGCCTTAAAATTTCACCTTTTGGGATTATTATCTGACCTAGACAACTTGATCTTAAAATGGAACACACAAGTACTATCGTCCACTGAACAAAATAGGGTAGGGGCAACAACGCTCTTAGAGAGTTTTGAGAGTGATATTTCACAAGCTGAGTCTATGGAAGGGCTTAGTCTATCTATTGAACAAGCGATGCAGGAAGCCATCAATCTATTGTATCAAGTTAAAAGTAATATTTATCGCAAAGAAGTACTTCGAATCACGGAGATTTTGCAGGAGAATGTTGAGAATAAAATAACGCTTGACCGTCTCGCTCAAGAAGTAAATATGAATGTTAATTACTTATGCCGTGTATTTAAGCAAGATACGGGTAGAAGCATTGTTCAATATATGAATGAACTAAAAATCAATAAAGCGATTGAATTGTTAAAGCTTCCGGATACGAGGATTAAAGAGGTGGCTTCACAGGTGGGGATAGATGATCCGTTTTATTTTAATCGGGTATTTAAGAAGATCGTGGGGCTTAGTCCTTCAGATTTCCGAAAGAAATTACTCGCAACTAAATAAGTCCAAGGAGGAGGCACCTGTTATGAAATATGTGGAATCTATTAAAAAGAGTTTAATTTTCGCAGGTGTGATCCTATTATTATGGGCTAGCGCAGGATGTACTCCTTCAGATTCGAGCCTGAGCAAAATGCAATCCTCTCAAGTGAAACATGAGTTTGCGAACAAAATTCTGAACTTAGCAGTATTTGAGGGAGGGCAAGGAAAGGATTATTGGCTCGCGGTGAAACAACGATTTGAATCAGATTATCCAGGGGTAACTATTAATTTGACTTCAAGCCCCAAGATCATGGAAATACTTAAACCGCAAATCGCAGTTGGTAATCCACCCGATATCATTTATATCTCACAGAGTGAGACGACAGGTATGATTGAAGAAATGTTAAGAGATAAATTATTACTCGATTTGACGGATGTATTTGAAGGGAATGCTCTCGATAATCAAGAACCTCTTAAGAATAAAATGCTGGATGGTATTTTAGATTATGCTAATCCCTTAGGGGATGGAAAAATTTATGCTGCACCGTTCTATACCTCACCAATGGGGCTAATCTATAACAAGACTCTTTTTGAGAAAAAAGGCTGGAAGCTCCCAGAGACATGGGATGAATTCTTGAAGTTAGGTGAGCTCGCTAAGAAGGATGGAAGATCACTATTTACCTACCAAGGTTTGTTTCCGGGTTATTTAGAGTCTATTTTCTGGCCGTCAGTGGCATCTGTAGGGGGGATGGAAGACGTCTGGAAGGCGGAAAATTATGAGAAGGATGCATTTAGGTCCGATTCCGTCAGACAAATAGCTGAGGTGTTGAGTGCTATAGCACAAAAAGGTTATGTCATGCCAGGAACCGTTAAGTTAAGCCATACACAAGCACAGGCTGCTTTTCTACAAGGTAAGGCATTGTTCATTCCCTGCGGAATATGGATAGAGAATGAAATGAAAGGCACTCCACGCGAAGAAGGATTCGAATTTGGTTTTCTCGCACCACCTGTGTTTAATAAGGGGGATCAGAGGTATGTCATGTCCTATTTGGATAGCCTGTTTATTCCCGCCAAGGCGAAGAATATTGAACTTGCCAAGGAGTTCCTGCGTTATCAATACAATGATGATATCGTTCAATTAAATGCGGAGAAATCCAAAGGTATAGTCACGGTTAAAAATGGTCTGGAAATCGTAAAGCCATACACTTCTCCAATATTCTATGATTCCGTTCAAATATCTCAAAAAGATGTAGCACCGATTGTTTTTCAATGGAAACAAGCATCGCAGCTAGTCATCAAAGACGTAGAGGCAATATGGAACCCAATAACTGGCCTAATGAGCAATACGCTGACTGTTAAACAGTGGCAAGATGAGGTTGAGAAAATAACCAAGAGTGTGCGGGAATTAAGTTCTTCTAAAGAATAAACCTGTTTATTGAGTGTCCTAAATCGTACAGGTTTTGTTCAATTCTGTTAATGGTAGCTTTAGCATTTAGCAGTGTAAAATTGGATTAACTATATGGGATTGGATGTGACGTGAATGAGTGTAGTCATTTCAACATTAACTCTTGAAGGCGCATTATTAGAAGGAGAGAATCCTCTTCCAATGTTCAGAAACAGAGATCATCATACAAAAGTGGGGGATAATGGTACACTTACGCCAGAATTGAGACAGCAGCTGGGTGAACATACAGGTGGGAGATATTTACCTTATCGCATGCAGGATCGATATACACGTGAAAGAAAACCGATGGTTATGAAGTCGATTGTATTGGAAAATGACATCTTAAAAGCAGTCTTTTTACCTGAGTATGGAGGTAGACTCTATTCGCTTAAAGATAAACGTACGAATAAAGATATACTGTATACAAATCCTGTCTTTCAACCGGCTAATTTAGCGATTCTTAACGCTTGGTTCTCTGGAGGGATTGAATGGAATGTGGGACAGGTAGGTCACACCTTTACGACCGCATCTCCCGTACATGCTGCCAAATTGATGGATGATAATGGCAATGAATTTCTAAGAATTTATGAATATGAGCGTTGTAAGAACATTTTTTGGCATATTGATTTTCATCTTCCTCAAGGGGCTAAGGAACTCTCTGTCTATGTAAGAATCATTAATGATAGCAAAGCGTCGGTTCCTATGTATTATTGGACAAATATTGCAGCACCGGAAACCTTGCAATCAAGAGTATTCTCATCCACTAGTAAGGTTATCTATATTGATCACCAAGTAAAGGGGTTTGGATTGGGAGATTTGCCAGTGCTTCCTTCAGTTCCAAATGAAGACTCGTCATATCCAATGAGAATTCCTTTCTCTAACGAGTATTTTTTTCAGACAGAAGCAGATTATAAATCCCCGTGGGAAGCGATTGCCTATGAGGATGGTAGTTTATTCTACGAACGTTCGACTAGCCTCTTAAGATATCGTAAGTTATTTTGCTGGGGCAACCATGCAGGTGGTAGAAGATGGTGCGATTTCTTAGCGAAGCCAGGCGAAGGTAATTATGTTGAGATACAAGCAGGGCTTGCTCCAACACAGATGCATGGACTAGATATGCCTGCGAATTCAATATGGGATTTCACGCAAATATTCGGTGTTACTCAGGTGGATGCACATAAGGCAAATCAAAGGGATTGGTCTGAGGCTCGGGATTTTATTGAAACGCAAGTCAATGAACAATTGCAAGAAGATGAAGTGTATATTCTTCATGAGAAGTTGCAAACTTATGCTAATTTAACACCATCAGAACTATTGCACTCAGGCTCAGGCTGGGGAGCACTCGAGGATATTCGCAGAAAAGCTCATGCTGAAAGGTCGATTCCGGATGGATTTTTATTCTTGGAATCCAGTATTGCAGCACCGCAACTTCCATGGTTAGCCCTGTTACAAGAAGGTGGTTTGCCAGAGGGAGATGTGCAAGATATTCCGGCCTCTTGGATGGTCCAAGAAGAATGGATGGAATTGCTTCGTACCAGTCTAGAGCATGCAGATAATCAAACGTGGGATTCCTACTTGCATTACGGCACTATGCTCTATGAGCATGGATTGGAAGATCAAGGTGTAACTGCATGGCATCAATCGCTTGAATTGAAGCCATCTGCTTGGGTTTATCGTAATCTGGCGATTACCTCTGAACAGAGAGGAGAGGCAGCTCAGGCTCTGGTCTATTATGAACTGGCGTATTCTTTATACAATGGCTTTCCAGACAGAGCATTTGCAGATGAGTATATTAGCATGTTGATTAGAAATAAACAATTTGCTAAGGCTTGGAGTGTGTACGAATCACTTCCTGAAGAGTTCAGGCAAAGTGATCGTCTCCAAATTATTATTGGAGCTGCAGCTCAGGAGTTGGATCATAATGAATTCCTATTAAACTTATTCCAGAAAGAATTTGCTGTGATTCGTGAAGGTGAAGTTACGATTGTGGAGCTGTGGTATAAATATCAAGCTAAGAAGCTAGCAGAGAGCCGAAACACTGTATTATCTGAAGAATTAATGAAGGAAGCTATAACCTTAAATCCACCGCCTAATAACATTGATTTTAGAATAGTTGGAGCTTAAACCAAGAGAGAGTTTCGATGATTTTAATCGAAGCTCTCTTTTTTTTAGGATGCTGAAGGTGATTAAAATTTAGATAAAATTGTGCATGCTTTGTTCAATATCGTCGATGTTAGACCTGAGTTGCTTCGTTATATACTTACTTGTGAAAGCACTTTCATATTTGAGGGGGATGCTACACACGTGAAAAAAAGACAAAAGAAGCTCACAGGTTTGTTGCTTGCTATGTCGATGGTTCTAACGTTATTGGCTGGTTGTGGATCAAGCAATACAACGAACAATGCTGCCCCGCCTGAAGCAACTAAGGAGAACACCCCTACAGCTACAACTGAGGCTACCACCGAAGTTAAAGATTCTGGACTAGAAGGTAAGGTAGTATTCTGGTCGATGTGGAGCAGCACAGAACCACAAGCGAAGGTTATTGAGTCTGCAGTTGCTGAATTCAAGGCAGCTAATCCAGAAGTTGAAGTGGATCTGAAGTTTACCGGTCGTGATATCTTAAAATTGATCAAGCCTGCTTTGGATGGAGGAGAGCAAATTGATATTTGGGAAGCCGATCCAGGTAGCCCAGCTGGTATTCAAGGGATGAAAGATTACGTTATGAAGCTTGATGATTTGCTTGCGGAGCCATCCATCGGAATGGAAGGCAAGTCAGTAAAGGATTCAATGATTCCAAGCTTGTTAAGCTGGATACAATCGCTTTCCATTAAGTACGGTTTAGAAGAAGGTATTTATTCGATTCCGCAGCAGCCGTATGCAGTACTCTTTTTCTATAACAAGGAAGTGTATGAGAAAGCTGGGATAACAAAAGCGCCTGCCACTTGGGACGAATTCCTTGCAGATGCTGAAAAAATCAAAGCAGCAGGTTCAGCACCGCTTACCTTTGATGATGCATATCGGGACTTATTTATTGGATCCTATCTGGCAAATGCGATGGGGGCAGATTGGGTAAGCCAGCTTGTGCAGGATAAGACAGGTGAGATGTGGAATGATCCAATCATTCTTCAATTCGCTAAAGATATGGCTAATTTAAACGTTAAAGGTTTTTTCTCTAATAAAATTGCCGGAAGTAAATATCCTGCGGCTCAGCAAGATCTCGTGCTTGGTGGTTCTGCCGCTTATCTAAATGGAACATGGCTTCCGAATGAAGTGCTTGCCACCTCAGGACCAGATTTCAAATGGGGCACGTTTCAATTCCCAGATGTTCCAAATGGAAACGGTAAAGGTGGAAAACAAGGGTTGATCTTTGGATCTCAAGGGATGTTCATTAATAAATCGAGCAAGAATGCAGAGGCTGCTTTTGAGCTTATCAAACATATCGTTAGTAAGCAGATACAAGAAAAAATGGCGAAGGATGCACTTGCGATCCCAGCAACTATTGATTCTGAATGGCCTGCGATGCTTGCTGAAGCAGAAGCTGCTTTTCTAAATGCAAAAGAAAATATGCCTTGGGGTGGAGGTATTGGTGATGGAGGAGACTTTACGCTTGCTACCATTGTGCCTACCTTCATGGAACTTATCACTGGCAAACTGAAGCCAGAAGAATTCGGGCCGAAGCTAAGTGCGGAAGCTAAGAAATTCTACGCCGGTAAATAAAACATAACAATTCCAAAATTACCCTCCGTCACTTCGTTCCCTTTTCTCGAGTCTTTTTGTTCAATCTAGATTTAATGTAAATCTATATGTGGCGGTCAATAGCGGCAGCTGCATATAGATTTTTTAAAGTATAAGGAAGAATAAGTTGTGATTATGATGCGGGGGATACAAAGATGAGAATTAGTAAACCGATTATGATGCTATTCCTTCTGCCTGCTACCCTGGTTTATATGTCGATCTTTTTTTATCCAACCTTGCGGGCAGTGTTTATGAGCTTTTACGAGATATCTAATATAAACAGTAGTATCAGTGAATGGAAATTTATTGGTTTAGACAATTACTGGGGGTTATTTCATAATTCCTATTTTTTAAATTCTTCATTAAATGTGCTTAAGATTTGGATTATTGGTGGACTCATTGTTTTCGTTATGGCTTTTTTCTTCTCCGTGCTTATTTCCTCCGGCGTTCGTTTCAAAGGCTTCTGGAGAGCCTTGATTTACCTGCCTAATACTGTATCTGTTGTTGTCATGTCAGTAATATGGCTTCAGTATGTGTATAATCCAACCTTTGGATTGTTGACACATGTATTTCGCCTTCTTGGACTTGAACAATTAGCCAATATTCAATGGACGGATGACCAGCATATATTTTTATCCATGCTGATCGCTTTTTGTTTTGGATCAATTGGTTATTTCTTATTAATTCTTGGTGCGGCCATGGATCGGATTCCTAATGATTACTACGAAGCAGCATTATTGGAAGGAGCAAACACAGTATATCAGTTCTTCCATATTACTCTTCCGTTACTCCGTGATGTGTTTAAGACCACGCTGGTGTTATGGACGGTTACAGCCATTAACTTCTTTGTATGGTCTTCCATTTTCGGGAGAAATGATCCACATACGATGACTCCTGGCTATTATATGTACTTGAAGGTATTTGGTGGGGAGAGAATTTCTGATACGCAAGCTTTCAATGTTGGAGCAGGGGCTGCGATTGGTGTGTTGATTACTGTTGCAATTATTGGCTTTTCCTTCTTGATTGGTCTGTTGTTTAGGAAGGATCGTTTAGAATACTAGGAAGGAGGAGACAATATGCGTCTTCACTCAATCACTCGAATCATACGATATGTTCCATTAGTAGTCTGGCTTATCTTTACAATTATTATTTTTGGATACGCATTCCTTGCTTCACTCAGCACAACAAGAGAGATATTTACGAACAAACTACTGGCGAGCGGATTTCATTTCTCTAACTATACCCGATTATTCGAAGAAACGAAGATCGGCTTGTACTTTTTGAACAGTCTAGTTTATACGGTAACCTCTTGCGTAGGTATTATTGTTGTTGCAGCTCCGGCTGCTTATATATTGGGACGAATTCAGTTTAGGGGAAAAAGGTTAGTTGATTTAATGTTTATCTCGGCATTATCAGTTCCGGGGCTACTGATCTCGATCCCGTTGTTTTCGTTATTTTATTCATTGAATTTAACAGGCTCAACATTTACGTTAATCTTTGTATACATTTTTACGAATGTCCCTTTTGCTGTATTTTTGCTTACAGGGTTCTTTGCATCCATTCCGAAAGAATTGGAGGAATCAGCAGCGATCGATGGATGTGGGCCGATTAAAGCTTTTATCAAAATCATCTTACCTATGGCACAGGCTGGTATTTTGACGTTAACGATTTTTAATGTGATGGGGATCTGGAATGAATATTTTTATGCTCTGATCTTTGCTAATAATCCGGATCGACATCCAATAGCATTAGCTCTTCAATCCATCGTAGTAGGATATACGAATACTGGTAATTACTCGGGTATTTTTGCTGCATCACTTCTGGTGTTTCTGCCCACGTTTATACTTTATCTTCTTGTGTCCAGAAAGATCGTTGCTGGAATTACAATCGGTTCTGTAAAAGGTTGAGGTAATAACCACCTAATAATATAGGTGGTTATTTGCGCACCCATAAGTATTCCTTCGGAAACTTAACTTGCGACAAGGAAACCCATACAGTACACTTTCTTTAACTAGTACAAACCTAAGATAGCTTGGGAAAGAACTTTGAAAAAGGAAGTGTTAAATAGTGGATTTAGAGATGGTCATGCAGGAGCTGGAAGCGCTTGGCAAGGAACGAGCCAAGAAAATATATATGTCTAATGGAGCAAAGGAACCGCTATTTGGCGTGGCTACCGGAGCAATGAAACCAATCTTCAAGAAAACCAAAATAAATCAGCCATTGGCTGAGGAACTTTACGCGACAGGGAACTATGATGCCATGTATTTTGCCGGCATCATTGCTGATCCCAATGCAATGACGGAAGCGGATTATGACCGATGGATGGATGCGGCTTATTTTTATATGCTGTCCGACTTTGTAGTGGCAGTAACCTTGGCAGAAGCGGATATTGCACAACAAGTTGCCGATAAATGGATCGCGAGTGGTGAAGAGCTGAGAATGTCAGCGGGCTGGAGCTGTTACTGCTGGCTGCTTGGCAGTCGGCCGGATGTTGAGTTTTCCGAAAGCAAGCTTGCTGGTATGCTTGAGATGGTGGAAAATACGATTCATGATTCTCCAGAACGTACCCAATACGCAATGAATAATTTCATGTACACAGTGGCCGTATCTTATTCGCCACTTCATGATAAGGCCAGTGAAACCGCAAGAACTGTAGGGCCAATTGAAGTTGATAAGAATAAGGCAAAGAGTAAATTGATTCACGCGTACGCAAATATTCAAAAAGCAGTCGACAAAGATCGGCTTGGTTTTAAACGCAAGCATGTAAGATGTTGATCTAGCAGAAGCTTCTAGAGAAGAAAAAGGAAAAAGGATTCCCTGAAACTTCACTCTGCGTTACTATATAGAAATGACTCCAAGTGGGAGAGAGAAGGGGGAAAAGCATACATGGGCAACTTATTGGAAATTTTGCACAAGGAAGTCGTACCGGCAGAAGGCTGCACAGAGCCGATCGCAGTTGCGTATGCCGTCTCCTTGGCGGCAGAGCTTCTCGAGGAAGAAATAACGGGGATTCAGCTGCATCTCAGTGGTAATATTATTAAAAATGCAATGGGAGTGGGTATCCCTGGGACGGGCCAGACAGGTCTGCCTATCGCAGCAGCCCTTGGTGCGGTGGTCGGACGTTCGCACAAGGAGCTGGAAATCCTATCAGGTCTGACTCAGGATGAGCTAAAGCTGGCAAATGACCTGCTTGATCGAAAGCTGCTAAAAGTGGAGATAATGGACACTCCTGAGAAATTATATATTGAAGCACAGGTGAAGACAGAGAATCATACAGCGACTGCCATCCTTGCTAAAGAACACACTAATATAGAATATCTGGCTCTGGACGGGAAAAAAGTGACACCTAAGAAGTCTAAAGCAGATTGTGGCAAGCCTGGACTTTCTGATACTGAAGCCTATGAAGGCTCTGTAGATCGGATATTCGAGTTTATAACTACAGCTCCATTTTCAGACCTTAGCTTCCTCTTGGAAGGCGCTCGGATGAACAAAGCGATTTCCGAAGAGGGACTCCGAGGCGATTATGGGTTGCAAGTAGGGAAGAAGATGAATCAGCAATCTGCTGTGAATTTGTTCGGCAATGATGTAGCGAACAAAATTATAGCGGCCACTGCTGCGGCTTCAGATGCTCGTATGGATGGCAGCGCAATGCCTGTGATGACAACAGCGGGCAGCGGTAATCAAGGCATCGCCTGTACGCTTCCTGTTATATCTTTGGCGGAATTACTTGGCAAGGATGAAGAGACGCTAGCTCGGGCGCTTGCACTAAGTAATCTGGTCACTGTGCATATCAAGCATTATATTGGGCGGTTGTCGCCTTTATGTGGTTCAGGAATTGCAGGTGGAGTTGGAGCGAATAGTGGGATCATTTATCTCATGGACGGCACTCTTGAGCAGATCAAGCACGGGATACAGAATACGATCGCCTCTTTATCAGGTATGATTTGCGACGGTGCAAATTCAACCTGTGCGTTGAAGATATCCACCTCCACTAATACAGCGATTCAGGCAGCCACACTGGCTATGAACAATATTGCTCCTACGACCAAGGATGGAGTTATTTTCGAAGAGGTGGAAGACACTATCCGCAACATGGAGCGGCTGGTTCAGGAAGGTCTGGCGGATACTGACAAGACCATCTTAAATATCATGCTCTCCAAAGGCGGAGCGAATTAGCTTTCTTTAAGGTAATAATAGGTTAGAACATCATAATTTAAGACCGTCCGGTTCCCTACATGAATGGCAGGAGACTGGGCGGTCTTTTTATCTATTCAGTAAGGGTATTTGTTATTGCGAAGATTTGCATTAAATTTTAACATAACTTATTCTGAGATCATAAAGGCATAGACTGATGGTATAAAAAGGAGATATTATGACGGAGAAGATAGATATAGGATGGAACTTTGAGAACAGTTATGCTCATCTGCCGGAATCCATGTTTACAAGGATCAAACCAACTCCTGTGCGTAAGCCGGAGTTAGTTATTTTAAATGAACCATTGGCTACTACCGTAGGGCTGAATAGTACAGCACTACATAGTAAGGAGGGGGTTCAGAATCTTGCAGGCAATGAAGTCCCTGAAGGTACTGTGTCCCTTGCTCAAGCGTATGCTGGACATCAATTCGGACATTTTACCATGTTAGGTGACGGCCGAGCTGCACTGATTGGTGAGCAGATCACACCCCAAGGTGAACGCATAGACATTCAGCTTAAGGGCGCGGGAAGAACACCATATTCTCGTGGTGGCGATGGCCGAGCCGGACTTGGACCTATGCTTCGTGAATATATCATCAGCGAAGCCATGCATGGTTTGGGTATTCCTACCACTCGCAGCTTGGCAGTGGTAACTACTGGAGAAACGATTATTCGAGAAACAGAGCAGCCTGGTGCTATTCTGACCCGAGTTGCTGCAAGTCATCTACGGGTGGGCACCTTTCAATATGTTGCAGCGTGGGGTACTGTTGAGGATGTCCGTACTCTGGCAGATTACACATTACAAAGACATTATCCGGAAGCTGTTTCTCAAGAGAATCGTTATCTTTTCCTGCTTCGAGAAGTGATTGGACGTCAGGCTGAATTAATTGCCAAGTGGCAGCTGGTAGGATTTATTCACGGAGTAATGAACACCGACAACATGGCGCTTAGCGGAGAAACGATTGATTATGGTCCTTGCGCCTTCATGGATGTGTATCATCCAGAAACGGTATTCAGTTCCATTGACCAGCAGGGTCGTTATGCTTATGGCAATCAACCGGGTATTGCCTCTTGGAATCTCGCGAGATTCGCGGAGACTCTCCTGCCATTGCTGGCTGATGATCAGGAAGAGGCGATTCAGCTCGCTGAAGAGGAAATTGCAGATTTTAAAGAGCGGTCTTACCATCACTGGCTGTCAGGTATGAGGGCGAAGCTCGGAATCTTCAACGAAGAGGTAGAGGATGTAGCGCTAATTGAGGATCTGCTAGATTTGATGCAGAAATATCAGGCAGACTATACCAATACCTTCCGTGCCCTAACTTTAGAGAAGCTGGAAGAAACCGCTCTGTTTGGTGCAGTGGAATTTACGAAGTGGCAAGAGTTATGGCAGGCTAGACTTAGCAGACAGCAACAATCGAAAGAGGTTTCGCTGCAGCTAATGCGCAATAGTAATCCTGCGATCATTCCGCGGAACCACAGGGTAGAAGAAGCGCTCCAAGCGGCAGTACAACAGGAAGATTACAGTGTGATGGAGCAATTGCTTAAAGCTCTTTCCAATCCTTACGCTTATTCCCCTGAACAGGATGAATACTCGGCACTACCTGAGGAATCAGCACGTCCATATCGAACCTTCTGCGGCACTTGATTTGCTGATAATGATCTAAATAATGAGGTGAAGTAAGAATGTTTCATGCATATGATGTTCTGGCTAACCAGTTGCTAGCTAATGCGAATGATCCAAGTTGGTACGTGCCCTTTGAGGTAGCCGTAAAAGACTTAAGCGAAGAAGAAGCATTTTGGAAAGTAACGGAAGAAAGCAATAGTATTGCTGAGGTAGTGCAGCATCTGCTCTACTGGAATGAAACTTGGCAAACAAGGTATAAAGAAAAGAGTGTCCATGTGGTTCCTTCAGTGGATAACAATAATACCTTTGTCGTTGCAGAAGGAGTAACGTTTCAAGAGCTTCAACAACAACTCTTAGAAGTTCTTTTACGTTGGCAGGAACTGATTACAAAGGAACAATTGGATGCCGATGTTCAAGAATTCCAAGGCAGTCAGTGGTGGGAAGTAATAGGCAATGTGACAACACATAACGCGTATCACGTGGGGCAAATCGTTTTTATTCGAAAAATCCAAAAGAGTTGGAATCGCACTATGAAGTGAATTGAAGGACGTTAACGGATGTACATTCATCTGGCTAACGTCTTTTTTGCGAATATAAATGAAGTTAAGTTGCCGAAAATACTTACATATACTTATAATTACGTATTTAATACTTGCAAATACTTACTTAATAACTTATGATGACTTTAGGAGGTGCATACATGATGTTTCAAGAGGAGAGATTGTTAAAAATACTCGAATATTTGAAACAACACCAATCGATGAGTGTTCAAGAGATCTGTACGCAATTTGATGTATCCAGAGATACCGCACGTAGGGATATTGTTAGATTAGTACAAGAAGGTGTTGTGATCCGAACGCATGGAGGGGTATCGTTACCTGAGTTACAAAAAGAATTGTTATCTTATCAGGATCGATTGATCGATGAATCTGAGAGTAAGCAGAGGATAGGGAAGGCTGCGGCGCAGCTTATCCAAGATCATGAGACTGTGATTTTAGATGTATCAACCACCGTGCAGTTTGTAGCAGAACAGATCAGCGCGAAGGATATTACGGTTGTCACACACTCGATTGATAACGTAGGGATCTTGTCACAGCGGGAGGATCTGCAAATTTATGTTCTTGGTGGTTACTTGAATGTGAAAAACCGCTTGTTATATGGCCCTTCTATTATCGATAAACTTAGTGAAATCCGTGCTGATAAAGCCTTTATTGGAGCATCCGCGATCCGTGCTGATGGACTCTATTATCCATATGAAGAAGATGTGCGGGTGAAGAGAGAAATGGCCCGAAGATCAGATCAAGTCATCTTAGTGGCTGATCACACCAAATTTATTGGCAAATCATTTTTCCGTCTAGACTTTGAGTTCGTTGACATTCTAATTACCGATCGGGAACTCCCCAGTGAGATCAGAGAAATTCTAGATCAGAAGAACATCACAGTAATTGAATGTCCAGAAGAAACTGAAGAGGCTCGAGAGCAAGACTGATAACAAAACAGAGGAGGATATTTATGTCTTATATTCTGCAAAATGTACAAGTGGCGCTTCAGAATCGTATTGTCCCAGCGGCTAATGTGTGGATTTCTGAAGGGAAAATCATAAAGATAGATACAGAGGATCTTTCGATTCCAGAGGGACAATATGAACGGATCGATGGTGGTGGCCATTTATTAGTACCCGGGATGATAGATGTTCATATTCATGGCGCCAATGGCTTCGATATGATGGACGGTACGGAAAAGAGTATTCAAGAGGTCTCAAGTGCTTGTGCTTCATCTGGCTGTACCTCATTTTTGGCTACCTCTGTGAGTTCTACGCTAGAAGATCTTTTAGAAATGATTCGTAGTGTCAAGCGTGTGATCGGACATGAAGTGGGCGCAAAGATCGCAGGTATTCATTTAGAAGGACCTTACTTGAACCCGAAGCGAAAAGGAATGCAGAACGAAAAGTATCTACGCCACCCCAACTTAGAGGAAATGAACTTGATTTTTGAAGAAGCGGGTTCACTCATTAAGATGGTTACAATTGCTCCGGAGTTACCGGGAGGGATGGAGCTCATTTCCTTTTTGAAAGAAAAGGGTGTAGTTATAGCCATCGCTCATTCGGATGCCACATATGAAGAAGCTAAACAAGCCTTTGCGTCGGGGGCAAGTCATGTTACGCATTGTTTTAATGGCATGCGGCCTATCCATCATCGAGATCCAGGGGTAATTGTGGCTGCTTTTGAAGAGAAGCATGTAAGTCTTCAAGCGATTGTGGACAACGTCCATCTGCACCCTGCAATTATTCGATTAATGCATACCTTGAAAGGACCAGAAGGAATGGTCTTGATTACAGATGCACTGCAAGCTATGGGATTAGGTGATGGGGATTATATGTTCGGAGGCCATCATGTTACAGTATCCGAGGGGGTAGCGAGACTGAAGGATGGAACGCTAGCTTCAAGCACAGTGACTATGAATGAAGCTTTACGTTATACTGTCGAAACTGGAATTCCATTGATAGACGCCGTAAAGATGGCTTCAACTACGCCGGCCAATATTCTTGGACTTCAACAAAAGGGGACAATAACATCCGGCTTTGATGCTGATCTGGTCCTCTTGGATGATGAATTTAAAGTGTGCTGGACAATGGTGAATGGTCAAATTTCATAAATCATGATGAATACAGGTTACTTCTGCTCAATGCAGTTGTAACCTGTATTCATGTGCGGTTATGCCAAACACGCTTTTAAAATGCCGGTTCAAATGAGTTAAATCCACAAATCCACAATCTACTACAGCGGCATAGATATCCTTAGTTTTCTCAATGGACTGCTTGGCATGCTCTACCTTGCAATTTAAGAAAAATTGATAAGGTGATATTCCTGTATGTGTCTTAAACTCTCGGATAAATTGATATTTGGAAAGTCCAAACTCTTTACAGAGATCATCTAGTTTCAGTACATGTTCTAAACTGCAGTACATCATTTCCTTTGCTTTTTTGACAAATTTATTATTTATCCTGTGTTCTGTAACTAGTTCAGTATTAGATACTAGATGAACCAGGCTTAACAACAGCTCATTGCACAAGGACTCCTCTTTGCCATTCTGGATGGCATGACTTAGCGCTAATATGCACTGTACCAATTTGTCATCGTATAGGATGGGAGAGGCGAAGCGAAGTTCCTTTTTTCCTAGGATCTCTTGTATCAAGGTTGGCTTGATATATAGCATGACATAATCAATACCTGCTTTATCATATGAATTGCCGTCATGCGTTTGCTCGGGATTAAATAGCATTACGCCATTTTTATGAGAGGATTGCAAGCTACCATCAAGGTTATATTGCTGAATGCCACGTAAGGTGACACCGATTGCGTATTCCTCATGGCAATGTTTTTTATAAGTGAAATCACTCATGCTAGCTGACAATGTTAGGATATCTGCTGACTTTTTATAGTTGAATTTCTCCACGCTCTTAACCTCCACGACTTATAGGATTCCCGATATCATAATGGCAGAGTATACTAAAAATAGTGCCATCAAAGTATTTAGAACTTTTTGGTGATTTTGCAGAAATGCTCTGAAGATTGCCCCAAATACAACCCATGTCGTAAAAGCAAAAAATCCGATCACAGTTATAATTATAACAAACATAAATAAGGTGAGAGAAGAAGTATAGAATGGCATTACATAGCTGGGAATGACTGTTAAAGTAAATAAGAGCACTTTAGGATTCACAAGTTGCATAAGTAAACCCGACCGAAAATTGGCATTTGGATTAGGCTTGTCTTCCATTGCACCCATTTTAAAGATTTTATAAGCAAGATAGAGCATATATATACTTCCGACGACTTGCATAATGATCAGGATATTTGGGATGACCTCCACCAGAACACGATTCATCAAGGTAGAAAGGATAAGCAATAGACCAAAAGCCATCGTAGCCCCGTATACATACCGCATGGTTTTCTTAGCCCCTGAATGTTGCACGGAAGAAAGAATAACAATATTGGCAGGACCGGGTGAACATGTAACTACAATGCAATAGAGAAGAAAGGAAATTATATTCATGATGACCTCCAGTAAAAGTTGTCTTATGAATATAAACCTCATAACTTGATTGTTTATAGTACATTATTGCAGAGGAGATCAACATAATGAATGAGACAAAGCATTTAACTATTAGTACACTCACCGAGGGCGATTATGTATCTACATGCCGGGTATTTGAAGAATCAATATCGGATGCCTTTAACAAAGAAGGATTAGGTCACTTACTAGAGGATTTACAAAGTGAAACCGATCATAAAAAGCAAAAGGCGCTATCTTCACTGGAACAGGAAAACTCGGATATTTATTTCTTTACCGCTAAAATCAATGGGAAGGTTGTGGGTACGATTTCCTATGGTCCCTGTGGTGAGACTATTCAAATCTGTGCAGAACATCAGTTGGATCATTTGGGGGAATTGGGGAGTTTATACGTGTTGCCAAGCTATCAGGGGCAAGGGATTGGTTCGGCATTAATTAAGAAAATGATGAAATTTCTAAACGAACAAGGGATCGAGCAATTTTGTTTGGACAGTGGCTATAAACGCGCACAAATTAAGTGGCAGCGTAAATTTGGGGAGCCTTATAAGGTAGTAAAAGATTATTGGGGACCCGATTCCGATCATATGGTTTGGTTGTGTAATGTAAGAAGTGATTAAATGGAAATTGTACATCATATGAAACGATAGCGTCGTAATATTATATATATAATGTCGCATTTTCCTACTAATAAAGGGTTTTGTTATGTGATATTTTATTAGTAGATGTCAGAATAACATATATACGGGAGGCACAAGCAAATGACGATTAGAATTGGTAAAATTAGCTATTGGCATGTACATGCTTGGGACTATACGAAGCAAGCTCAAGAACATGAGGATACTGTATTGGCTGCAGTTTGGGATGAAGATGCAGAGCGTGGGAAAAAAGCTGCCGAAAGCTTAAATGTTCCTTTTTTCGAATCACTGGATGACCTGCTTGCGCAAGAGGATATAGATGCCGTCATAGTGGATGCGCCGACCAATGTGCACAGAGATGTAATTGTTGCTGCGGCTAAAGCGGGCAAACATATTTTTACGGAAAAAGTAATTGCCCCCACACATAAAGAAGTTGAAGAGATCATAAGCGCAGTGGAAGAGAACGAGGTGAAGCTGACCGTATCCTTGCCACGTCTAAATGATGGATACGCATTAACGATTCAAGAAGTTCTAAGTCAAGAACTGCTCGGAGAGATTACTTACGTTAGAGTTCGCTTATCTCATAATGGGGCTACAGAAAACTGGCTTCCCGATCATTTCTATAGCTTGGAACAATGTGGTGGCGGAGCTTTGATTGATCTAGGCTGTCATCCTATGTATTTGACGAAGCTTTTCTTAGGTCAAGATGTGACCGGTGTAAATGCTAATTTTGGTTATGTAACGGGCAAGGAAGTAGAAGATAATGCAGTGGTAACATTATTTACGGATTCAGGAGCAATTGGTGTGGTCGAGGCTGGTTTCGTGAATAGTCATTCGCCGTTTACCATCGAGGTACATGGAACCGAAGGAACTCTTCTTTACGGAACACCAGAGGATAAGCTTCTTCTTAGAAGTAACAAATCCGCTGACAAAGAGGAAGGATGGAAAGAAGTAGCGCTACATGCTAATCGTGAAAGCGCATTCCATCAGTGGGTTAATCATATCCAAAAGGATACTTTCGCCACCGAGAATGTTCAAATTGCTGTGGAGCTTACGAGATTAATGGAGGCGGCGAATCGTTCTGCTAAAGAAGCTCGTATGATTCGGTTAGCAGATCTAGACGCTTAACCGGTCTCCACCTGTTAGGAGGATTTAACATTGAGTAACTTTCCCTATGAGATGATGTTTGAGAAGCATGATATGCTCGAAAGATTGGATATTTCAATCCAATGGGGACATTACGAGATAACAGTTCTTAGATTTCATTTGACCTCTTTTCCGCCGGGAAGAGTCATAGATTTCCATAATCATTCTGAATTCGAATTTCATTTTATTCCAAGAGGAAAGGGAGAAGTGACTCTTGGCGATTTAAAATACCCCTTGTCTGAGGGAATGTTTTATTTAACCGGACCGGGTGTCATGCACCGCCAAGAGGCGGATCCAGATGATTCTATGGAAGAACTGTGTCTACATGTGGACATCAAAGAGAAGATCAGAGAGGAGGTTGATCCTTGGGAGGTTGCGGAGGCTGAGACCTGTGTTCAGAAGCTAAAGCAGCTACCACTAGTTCCAGCGCAAGATTATCACAGCGCTATGAAATGTTTTCTTGAAGCCTATGAAGCTTGTGAAGGTAAACTAACGGGATATTACACTTCCATTAAACATCTCGTAATCAGCATTTTATTAAAGGCAGTAAGAGCGTATGATGCAGGTGGAATTCGAACAGAAGCACCTGTTAGAGATATGTCAACTTATCGGTACCAATATGCCATTCAATATATGGAAGCTAATTATTCAGGAGCTGTTACCTTGGAGAATGTTGCTGAAAAGCTGAATATTAGTTCAAGGCAGCTGCAGCGAGTGTTTAAACAAGTTAACGCCGATCAATCTTTCAGTAGGGCGCTTGAGGATATAAGGTTGAAAGCGGTCTGCCGTAAGCTTGAAGAAAGCAATTGTCCGATCGAACAAATCGCTCAAACGGAAGGATTTACGAATGCTACATATTTGCATATTGTCTTCCGCAAGCGGTTAGGCATGACTCCAGCAACTTATCGAAATACAAAACAAACTAATTAGAAGTGAGGGTGAAAGATATGAGTAAAGTGTTTCGCGTAGGAATTATTGGATGTGGTGGAATTGCGAATGGCAAGCATCTTCCAAGTTTGAGCAAGCAAAGTAAAGTGGAAATCGTAGCTTTTTGTGACATTATTAAAGAACGTGCTGATGAAGCAGCGGAGAAATACGGTACTAGCGAAGCTGCTGTATATACGGATTACACAGAACTATTAAAAGATCATTCGATTGATATTATTCATGTGCTTACGCCGAATGATGCTCATGCAGAAATTTCAATTGCAGCCCTTGAAGCAGGAAAACATGTTATGTGCGAAAAACCAATGGCCAAGACGGCAGCAGATGCCAAACGAATGGTGGAAGCAGCGAAACGTACAGGCAAGAAACTAACCATTGGATATGACAACCGCTACAGAGAAGACAGCTTATATTTGAAAAAAGCATGTGAGTCCGGGGAGCTTGGTCATATCTATTTTGCAAAAGCACATGCCATCAGACGGAGAGCGGTACCGACATGGGGAGTATTCCTCGATGAAGAGAAGCAAGGTGGAGGACCTCTGATCGATATCGGAACCCATGCGCTGGATCTAACGCTGTGGATGATGGATAACTATAAACCAAAAGTCGTGCTGGGCACCAAATATCACGAACTGTCTCAAAAAGAAGAGGCCGCCAACGCTTGGGGACCTTGGGACCCTAAAAAGTTCACCGTGGAGGACTCAGCCTTTGGGATGGTCGTAATGGAGAATGGCGCTACAATTATGCTGGAAGCGAGCTGGGCACTCAATTCTCTGGATGTGCATGAAGCGAAATGCAGCTTGAGCGGGACTGAAGCAGGTGCAGATATGAAGGATGGACTTAGAATTAACGGAGAGAAATTCAGCAAGCTGTACACTAATAAAATTGAGCTTGGGGCAGGCGGCGTGGCTTACTATGAAGGTAAAGCAGAAAGTGCACCTGACATCGAATTAAGAAAGTGGATCGAGGCTATTGAACAGGATAAAGACCCGGTTGTAACACCTGAACAGGCATATGTTGTTTCGCAAATATTAGAAGCGATTTATGAATCTGCACAAACGGGTAAGGCTGTGTATTTGGATTAGATTTTTGACAAGCATAGAGATATAGAGTAATATCCACTTGTGATTTAATTACAGGGATCTGAGACAAGACTCTCTCTTTACTGGGAGAGTTTTTTTGTTTTTTTTGCATGTTTGAATACTGGGTTATAGGGGTGAAGAGCATGAACACTGTAGAACGCAATCAAGTACTTATTGTGGAAGATGACGATAATATTAGAAGGTTTATAGCTATCAATTTAACGAATAGTGGGTTTGTGGTTAGTGAGGCTGCTTGTGGAGAAGCAGCATTGCAGAGCTTTGAGGCGAACCGGCCAGACGTTATTGTTCTGGACATCATGTTGCCGGATTTAAATGGGTTTGAGATCTGCCGGAAGCTAAGAGAGCAGGACCCTGGGGTCATTATCATTTTTTTAACAGCAAGAGGACAAGATCTGGATAAAATCAATGGCCTTGAAATGGGTGCCGACGATTACATTGTGAAACCTTTTAATCCATTAGAACTGGTGGCACGGATCAAAGCGATATTGCGTCGTACAGAAACAGCTTTAAAACCGCAAAAAACTATCCTTCAAGCTGGACCGATTCGTCTGGATTTGAACTCGAACAAGATGTTTAAGCACGATGACATTATTGAATTAACCCCGAAGGAATTCCAGTTGATGAAGACCTTTTTAGAGCATCCGGATACAGCACTATCTAGGAATGAATTAATGAACCTGGTCTGGGGTGAGGATTTTATTGGTGATCCAAAGACAGTAGATGTTCACGTGCGTAAGCTAAGAGAGAAGATTGAAGAGGACGCCTCTAACCCGCATTGGATTGAGACTGTATGGGGGCTCGGATACCGCTTTAGAAAGGATGGTTGAAGAATGGGTATTCAGAAAAGATTAGTAGGAAGCTATTTTGTAGTGATTTGTCTTACTGTGCTCATTCTTGAGATTATTCTTAATTTATCTGTACGTTATTATTATTTTCATAATATAGAGCAAACCCTGATGAATCAAGCAGAACTGTCGGCTTCTTTTTATCAGCAATATTTTAGCGACGAGGATTTAGAGGCACAATCGGATAGGCTGTTAAAGGGCTTTGCCAGCCATTCCGATGCACAGGTACAGATTATTAATGCTGAAGGTCGGCTGCTGCAGGATTCTAATGGAATCCAAGGCGATTTTACGATGACAGATAACATGGATGTGCAAGCAGCCATACAAGGGCAGCCTGACAGTTGGAAGGGTGAGGACCCTGTAACGGAGGAAGCTATTTTTACGGTGTCGTATCCTTTACAAGCCAAAGGTAACATCGTCGGGGAAGTGAGGTTTATTACCTCCTTAACGGAAACGATACATACAGTAAATCAAATTGCGGTTTTGCTGATCGGGGTAGGTTTGCTCGTGATTGGTATCGTCACCTTGCTTGGATTATTACTATCTTGGACCATAACCAGATCCATTAAAGATCTGAAACAGGCAGCAGACCAAATGTCTGAAGGAGATTTTAGCATAAGAGTACAAAAGCGCTATCAAGACGAGCTTGGTTCCTTGGCAGATACATTGAATATGATGGCCAGTCGAATCTCGAAAAGTGAACAGCTTAAGAATGATTTTATCGCATCCGTATCCCATGAACTGCGTACGCCATTGACCTCGATCAAAGGCTGGGTAATCACCTTGAAGGGGGGTGGGGAGAGTAACCAGGCTCTGTTTCATGATGGGCTAGATATCATTGAATCTGAAAGTGACAGGTTAACTCATATGGTGGATGAATTATTGGATTTCTCCAAATTGGATAACGGAAGAATCGCAATTCACCTCACAACTGTGGAGCTAACAGAGCTGTTGCAGCATATTGGCAGACAACTCACCCCTAGAGCAACCAGACAAGGCATCTTGCTCGAAGTGAAAATAGAAGAGAATCTGCCTGTCATTCAAGCTGACGAGAATCGTGTGAAGCAAGTCATGATTAATCTCATTGATAATTCGCTCAAATTTACTAGCTCCTCTGGTCGAATTCTTATTACTGCCCATACGGTTCCAGGGAAAGTTGTAATTACGGTTGAGGATACTGGGTCAGGCATCGCAGAAGCGGATTTAGAGAATGTGCGGCGAAAATTCTACAAAGGGGATCAACAGGCGTCAGGCAGCGGTTTGGGACTGTCCATCTCGGAACAGATTATTACGTTGCATCATGGCGAGCTGCGTATAAGCAGTACTTTAGGTAAGGGGACGATTGTCCAATTTGACTTGCCGATATAAATAGAGCTCAAATTTAACTATTTCATAACCACTTTCATCTCTTTCACAGATAAAATACTATATATGCGGACAAGCGAGGAGTCGATGATCCAAATGCCGAGCAAATTCATAAAGATAGGTGCTATGTTAACAACGATACTTTTGCTCGGAGGATGCGGAGTGCCGGCGACACCAGGAGAGCTGATTAAGCCTCCATCATCAGAAGCAAGCCTGCAGCGAGACAAAACGAGCCAGGAATTTATCAAATGGCTTCCCGACAAAGCTCAATTGATAACTCCGTTGGATGGACAAGAGGATAATGCTATCTCCTTTGGGGATATGGATGGAGACGGAATCGATGAAGCGGTAGTTGTATATGAATACAGCAAAAACAAAGGTTCTTCTATAAAAGCAATGCTGCTTAGGCAGGAAAATGAAGCGTGGCAAAAGATTTCGGAGGTTGAGGGGTTTGGGTATGGCTTGGATTATGCCGAATTCTATGATGTCGATGATGATGGCCATAACGAGCTCGCGCTGGGCTGGTCATTGGGCGAGGCAGGGAACGGGCTGGATATTTATACGCTGAGTGAAGATAAATTAAAGCTGTTATCGAAGAAGGCGTATCAGGACAAATTTGATCTGAGATAATCATACCACTTTATAATCCGCTGCACTTCAGCTTCATCTTGAAACAAGATGTATTAGTGCTCAGGCGGATTATTTATGATGCTCATTTTACAACAAGAAAAATACAGAAATTAAATAGAGGTTGTATCATGTTTCTCACCACCAAAATTGCAAAGCTGGACAGATCCGTACTGTTTCTCGTAACATGCCTAGTTGGTATTGGTACTGTTGCTATTTATGGCGCGACTACGGATACACGGTTAGATGGTCTTTACATCAGTTCGTTGTATTTATTTGCTTTATTTTGCATACCCATGTTATTCATCGCATTGGTAGATTATAAGATTCTATTAGGTTGGTTAGCATATCTCTTTTATAGCGTGGGTATTGGTCTACTTGTGCTAGTTAAGCTGGTTGGGGAGAACCTCAATGGTGCCGTGCGTTGGTTAAGTATTGGAAGCTTTCAGCTCCAGCCCTCCGAGCTGGCTAAAATATGTACGGTGCTGCTCATTGCTCATCTATTGGGTAAACGAGAAGGACAGCAGCTTCGCTTTTTTCAAGATTTAGTGCCGGTTTGTTTCGTTTTTTTAATTCCTTTTATTTTGATCATGGATCAACCCGATTTGGGTACAGCGCTCGTTTTTGCGGGCATATTGCTTAGTATGCTTTGGATAGGTAACATCCGTGCTCTATATATGATCTTGATCCTCGGTGTGGTGATTATTTCGATTGGCACGATATTATGGCTCTATTATGCCAACTTCGACTTGTTATCCAAGATTGTCGAACCCCATCAATTGTCACGAATTCAGGCTTTTTTGGACCCGCAGAGTGATCCCGATAAATCTTGGCATGTCAAAAACGCAATGATAGCCATTGGCTCCGGTGGATTATCGGGTAGTGAAGGTATTTTTTTGCGAAAAGGATATATTCCATACGCGTATTCCGATTCGATCTATGTAGTCATCGGTGCAAAATACGGTTTTATAGGTTCATCCATTTTGCTGATGCTATATTTATTGCTCGTCTATCGAATGATCTTTATCGCACTCGAAAGCAGGGACCGTGCAGGGGCATATGTTGTCACCGGGTTTATCGCCATGATTATCTTTCAAGTTTCTGTTAACCTTGGAATGCATCTTGGATTGCTGCCCCTGACGGGGATATCCTTGCCGTTTATTAGTTATGGAGGTAGCTCGTTACTTACTAATATGATTGCGATTGGCATAGTGCTAAGTGTGAAAGTCCATAAGGATGAAAGCACGGATTGAAAAAGCTACTGGAACTGAGTGGAGGGAATTATGACTAACAAACGCAAGTGGACAACAACTCGTAAAATTCTGACGAGCATTGGACTTGTCTTAGGCGCAACGATTATCGGAATTGGAGTATATGCAGGGTATTTATACAAAAAGACGGATAACGCGATAGAGCGCATGGCTGCTCCAGTCAACGTCCAGCCAACCGCTGCCCCAGAGGAAAAAAAGGCGACGGTATCGGTTGAACCTATGATTTTTCTGCTTGCCGGGGTAGATAGTCGGGACGGTGGTGGTGGGGTAATGAATACCGATGTGCTAATGCTTGTCAGCTTCAATCCTGACACGAAGTCGACGAGTTTCTTATCTATACCGAGGGATTTGTTGCTAAAACCTAAATCGTTGCCCTCTCGCAAAGCTAATTATTATTATGCTTACCATTACATAAAAGATAAAACTGAAGCTATCCCTAATACAAAAGAGTTTTTCAGCAATTTACTAGGTCTGCCAATTGATCACATGGTTGTGGTGAATTTTGATGTGCTGAAGGAGACGGTGGACTTGCTTGGCGGGCTAACCATTGATGTCGATATGGATATGAAATATATCGATTCGGCAGATGGAACGAACATCAACTTAAAGAAGGGCTTGCAGAAGCTGGATGGCAAACATGTGCTTGACTTTGTGCGTTACCGCAAATCGAATCAAGGAACGGCTGAATCCTCCGATTTTCAGCGCAATGATCGACAGCAGCAAGTAATTAAGCAGATTCTGGATAAGCTAGGGAATTTCCAAGGCGTGTCCCAATGGGGGAATGTATTGGACATCATCGGTGAAAATGTGAAGACTGATATTCCACAAGCAGATCTCCAGCAATGGTTGTTGAACTTCCCTAAACTCAAACCAGATCATATCAATTCCTTACATGTGGAATCTCTTTGGAAGAGTCCATACGTGTATGTGAATAAAGAGGATCTTAAACAAGCACTTACTACTCTGAGTACGGAAGCGGGTGTTAGCTCCGAAAGTTCATTGCACTTGGAGAATATTGGGACGGTAGATTGACAGACTATCACTTAAACTGCTCTTAGGAGCAGTTTTTTTGTGTACCACTAATAATCCCGATAACCAGTAAAGTAATCCGCCAACGGGTAGAGGCCTGACTTCCAAGCATAGTACCATGAACACAGCGATTATGAATCGTACATTGTTTTGGTTTACTTGAGAGGAGAAGGGAATTTCATGAAATACAGATTGGGTATTATGTTTCTAATTGTACTGACAGGGATGATATCGATAGCTGCATTTAATCCGATTATTGGCCCGCTTGCTCGAAATTTGGGACTTAGTGATTTTCAATCAGGATGTTTGGTATCGGTAGCGGGACTTTGCTGGCTGCTCGGAGGATATTTCTGGGAAAAACAAACGTTCATGAGCCGAAAATGGCTGCTTGCTTCGATCATGTTCGTCTATATGGCAACACTAGTCATTTTTGCACTGCTGGCTGATTATGCAGTACATGCTGCGAGCAAAACTAGCCTGTTTTGGAGTTTCTTTATACTTCGCGCAATCGCCGGTTTTTTCTTTGGAGGTATTCCAGCATTAGCACAAGCTTATGTTATGGGCTGGAGTACAAAAGAGACCCGTACTCAGGGAATGGCATTATTCGGTGCAGCCAATGGACTTGGCTTCGTAGTAGGACCTGCAATGAGCGGAGGAATGGCTTCGCTGGGACTCACCTCACCAATGTACGCCGCAGCCATATTATTATTCACCTTGGCTATTTTATTTCTAGTGTTTATTCCTAAAGAAAAGAATATCGAGATCGAACGGCAGGCGATTTCACTTTCACCCAACGACAAACGGATACGCCTCTATTTATGGATTGGACTATTGCTATCGTTTGCTCTGAATATCGTGCAGGTTACTATCGGATTTTTTGTGCAAGACAGCCTTGGATACAGTACCCAGCAAGCCACACAGCTAATTGGAACAGGTCTGGCTATCTCGGGAATAATGGTGGTGCTCTCGCAAATTGTGATCAGCAAATATCTCAAATGGCATCCTAAAAAGGTGCTGCTCGTAGGGCTATTATTTGTGGCTTTGGGTCTGCTAGGCTTGTTATTGTTTATCAGATTTGCTTATGTGGACTTTACATTCTTGGGAATTGGCATCGGCTTTACATTGCTTGGCTACAGTGCGGGTGCTTCAATGGCGGTTCAAGACCATGAGCAAAGAAGCGTTGCTTCCTTTATTGCGGCCCTTCAAGGTGGAGGATCATTCATAGGTCCAGTTATAGGCACAGCTTTATACACCGCTAATATGGCACTTCCTTATTCTTTCTGCGTGCTGTTGATTGGTATTGTAGGTATCGCGAATTTGAAAAAAAGATCAGCGGATCGTGTGGAGAGTTGTTAAATAGAAATGCTGCTCATAGAGTAGATTCTAAGCTGTCGAGGGAGTCTCGACAGCTTTTTTATGATTACTACGCAAAATAAATTAGCAGATTCGGAATTCATGGTCTTATTTACGTTACTCCATAGTTTTACAAAACCTCCTTTTTCTCAATAAGTTATTTATGGAAACGATAGTATAATATTCCTAAAGGGAGAGTGATGAAGTTTAATACAGCAAGAGGGTTCATGGATTTGGGATTCGTAAGAAACATTGCGTTTATTAAGGATGCGAAGGAGTTTAGAGAACATACTATGAATTTATTTAAGAGAGTAGTCCCAAGAGATATAACATTGATAGTTTTAATACTACTGCTAATTACCGGAACATTTATTACCGCAGTTCCTTCTGCTAAAGCCTTAGAAGTAGGGAATCAGGATGCTAATACCGGTGTGAAAGTGCAAAAGATTGTTGCCAGCAATCTTCAATCCTATGCTTTAGATACCCAAGGAAATCTGTGGGCTTGGGGTCAATATAATAACTTTGGGGAGATAGGGAACGCAGCTCCTCAAGAAGTTTCTTTCTTTAAAGATAAGCCAATTAAAGATATTCAAGGTGGTAACCAATTTCTACAGGTGCTTCTAAAAGACGGTACGGTATGGGGACGGTTTAACTATTCAAAAGATACTGCATCATTTAGTCAGATTAAGGGGCTTAAGCAGATCGTACAGATCAGCGATGCCGAGGCATATGTTTATGCCACACAGAGTGATGGTACCGTCTGGATGTATGTGCCTTCTGAACCCGGCAAAGCAGCGGTAAAAAGACCTGAGCTTTCAAATGCTGACTTTAAGGCATTCTTTGATACATACGCTATTAAAAACGACGGAACAGTGTGGAGTATAGGCAATAAATCATCGGTTCCTATCCAGGTTGAAGGTCTTTCTAGTATCAAGAAGATTATTAATGGACAAACGAACCAGCCCAATTATGCCTTGTCAGAGGATGGACAGGTATGGGGCTGGGGTGTCTCAACCATTTATACTTCAAGTCCAAACACAGGTGTAATTAATCTCAAGCTTCTGCAGGGAGAAGAAGGTGCAGTTGAACGGATTGAAGGGTTAGAGGGCATTCAGGATATTACTTCTGGAGAGAACTTTTACACCGTTCTGAAAGAGGATAGGACAGTCTGGGCCTGGGGTTTCAACGATCGAAACCAACTGGGAGATGGGACCACCAAGTATTCTGTGCAACCGGTCAAGGTTTCAAATCTGAACAATGCCGTTGGATTGAGCAGCGGATGTATGGCGGCTCATTCTTTTGCGCTTCTAGCGGACGGAAGTGCTGTAACTTGGGGAGATAACTCCAAGCAGCAGTCTGGTACTGTTTCAGATCAAAAGACTATTGCTACTCCGCAAAAGGTTCCCTTTTCCGCGTTAACAGGGGACGCAGAGAGACAGTTCACATTTACTTTTGATGGTGTTAAGGGAAACGAGCTAGGGCAAGCTGCAAGCAATGGTAAGGGTCTGATTATTATTCCTAAGCTGACGGGTTTCCTTGTATCTAAAGATGGAGGTGCAACCTGGAGTACAAGGCCTTTACCGATCAATTCAAGCAAAATAAGAATCACTTATCAACATGATCGCTTCTTTTTAAGTGATCAGAATTTAAGCGTATCTCATCTGTATTATTCTCTGGATGGAGAAAAGTGGATCGAAACAGCAGTTGAACTACAGTCATCGGTTTTGAAATCTTACACGATCACTTGGCAGAATAATCAATTCATTCTGTTGTCTTATCCGGATCAGACCATGAAGACGGAAGTTTACACTTCCACGGACGGAATCATGTGGAACTTGCAAGGAACGGTTGGTGAACGTCTGGATCAGATTTACTGGAACGGTAAGCGTTATTTGATGACTTACGGGGGATATACGTACTATGGCTCCGTGGGTACTCGGAATCAATTCATTTATATTCCGAGTGATAAACGAAATGTTGAGCTAATTGTATATACATCCGATAATTTAAACCAGTGGACCCAACAGTCTGGTAAAGTAAATAACAATCTAAAATATAAAGCAACAATAAATGGAAAACCGATTCGTAACTATTGGTTGACTTTTGATGAGCTTCAGTCTGATGGCACACTTGTATTTTATGATACCGAAGGCAATAACCTCAGTACTAAGGATGGGATTAATTTCAAGCTTGTGAGAACTTCAGATATGTTCTCCGGTCTGTACAGCCGTAGCGAAATATTCTGGAATGGCAAGCAATACCTAATCTACGCTACTCGATTTCGCGAAGAAGGTGTAGTGTTTGTGTCCACTGATAAAGTGAATTGGCAGCAGCAGAAAATTCCTAATATGCCTCTGGGGATGATGGTGACCTATACCGGGAAATATTTTGTTGGTTATTCGGGTACCCGTCTGGCCGTATCCAAAGACGGTTTAAAGTGGGATTTAAAGCAGAGTGGGAAGCCAGATGCTTCCTTCAATCAGGTTGTAAAAGGGAATGGAACATATGTCTCCGTTGGATCACTCTATACGTATGCAGTTCCAACTGTTGCAACTAGTAAGGACGGAAAGAATTGGCAGCAGATTCTGCTGGGTAACAGGGAGGATACTACAGTAAACGGTCTGACCTCCGTGGCTTGGAACGGTAACGTTTTTGTAGCGGTAGGATTGCAATATGCCTGGACATCCAAAGATGGTATTGCTTGGAATAGAAACAATAAGCCTCTGGATGCCGAAATGAAACATGTGATTTGGACTGGCAAACAGTATGTAGCTATCGGGCATGCTAAAGGCAATGATAAGAAGTCGATGATTTACTCTTCAGAGAACGGAACAGCCTGGAAAAAAGTCTATGACTGGTCTGGTAAGCTGACGGACATTGCGACTCATAACGGAACCACTGTTGTAGTCGGAACTAATGGCAGTAAAGCCATCGTTGTGCAGAGTACTAATTTAACCAAATGGAATCTGCAGACCTTTACGCTGGGGAATGATCTTCCTAATTGGAAGCAACAGCAGAACGACTATGAAGAAACTTACACTTTCTTGAATGTACAATGGGCGAAGGATAAATTCATCATTGTATCGGATCATATTTATAGCTCAACTAATGGTCTGCAATGGACAGCAGTAAAGGGACAATATGATGAATATATAAAAACCCATGCCGCAAGCAGTAACGCTAGTAGATTGGTCTGGACAGGAAAAGATTACCGGTTCATAAGCAGCAACAGAATTGGAGTCTCGAAGGATTTAAAGAGCTGGAACTTCTATGAGCATAATGAATTTTATAATTTTAATGAAATGCTTTGGACAGGAACTGATATGTTGGTGACCGGGGCTGGTGGATTGCTAGTGCATTTACGCGAAAACTAATAGATTAAGTAGCGGTCGATCCTCACAAGTGATTGAAGCTATTAGAAACCTTATGAAAAGACGAAACGTATTACATCAGTAACTATGCGTTTCGTCTTTCTGTATGCATGGAGCAAATGTCCAGCTAACGAAATTTTGGAGCAGAAAGTTTATTTTATCAAGTTTTTTACCTCGTAACAGCCTTCCAATTAATAGTATAATAAGAACTCGTAGGAGTTATTTGAATAAAGTTGTATACATACTCTATTTGAGGAAGAAGGAGCTGAGAACATGACTGTTAAGACTACAGCGGAACAAATCCGCATTATAGAATATGATCCTTCTTACGCTAAGGCGGTTGCAGAAATGTGGAACCGTAGCAACGAAAGCTGGGGTGGAGGCACCAATCAGAGAACAGAGGATACAGTGCGCCGCGAGATGGAAATCTCGTCCAATCTGAATGTGTTTCTCGCCGTTGATGGTGAGGAAGTGGTCGGCTTCTGCAGTTTTGCCCATTACCGTCAAGACGAAGGAGCTTTGTATGTTCCGCTGTTGAATGTACGACCTGATTATCACGGATACAAGGTAGGTCGTAATCTGATTTTGAACGCTGTTCGCACAACAATTGAAGCGGGCTGGCCACGTCTTGATCTGTTTACTTGGGCAGGCAATACGAAGGCCGTACCGATGTATAAGAAATGTGGATTCTTTTGGGAAAAAAATGAGGATTACGTTCATCTGATGAACTTTATTCCGACGGTTCTGCAAACGGAAGCACTCGCTCCTTATTTTGAACAGCTGGATTGGTATGCAGATAGTACCCGTGAACTGCCTATTCAGCCGGATGGCCGCCGGGAGCGTGGTTTTGATTTCTTCGATTACACTTGGCAAAAGGGAGAACTCTCCTTACGTGCAGAATTCGAGAAGACCGGTCGCGGCCTGACGGCTCTTGATACACCTGACTATGAAATCTCCACGGAGATTGACGATCACGATCTTGTATTCGGTTCCACCTACAAGATTCGCTATCACATCAAGAATCGTTCGGCGTCTGATCTGGCTATTGAGATCAAAGGCCAAAATGACAAAAATATTCGTTTTGTCTTGTCTGCTGCACCAACACTCGCGCCAGGAGAAACAGTTATCGTAGAAGGTGAGTTCGAGCTTGATCCGATTCGTGAAGAGCAAAACGACAAGAAGACTCACCCCGTGGTTATGAGCAAATGGATCATCGGTGGCAAGCGTGCTGAGTTTCGTATAGGTGTTGCTCCTAAATTCCCACTGAAAATGATAATGGAGTTGCCAAAGCGTGAGCTGTATCCGGGTCTTCCCGCTGAGCTATATTTGAATGTTGAGAATAATTTTGCAGCGGAAGCGGAATTTTCTTTTGATTTGCCTGAGGAAGAATTTTTGACGTGGGCGGATCGGACAGTAAGCTTCTCGGTTCCAGCTAAAAGTAAGGCTTCCATCCGAGTCCCCTTTACCCTAAATTCATATGGCCTTTATTCACGGGATATTGAGGTGACGGCCGTTCCGACTGGAGAGAAGGCAGTGTCCTTCATCAGCAAATTATCTGTGCTAATGAAAGGAACACATGGCCGCTTCGGTGGGGAAAACGGAGATCAGTGGGTGGCTGTAAACGGCGCCTACTCCGTACATCTTAATAATAACGACAATGGGATTTGGATTGAATATCCCGGATCGAGCCATAATTTCTGGTTAACCCATCCGAAGTTAGGTAAACCATTCGCCGAAGAATTCTCGAAGAAACAGGCTGAAGAAGTAAAGATCTATTCCGAAGGAGAGGGCCAAGTTCTAGAGACCCTTTATGAATCGGATGAATTCCCGGGTCTGGAGATAAAAAGAGTGGCTAAGCTCTTTGCAAACGGAATCGCTGAGTTTTATAGCGAGGTACGCAATACTAGTAACCAAACGTTGGAAGAGGATATGTATCTGCTAACGAATTTCGGATTTTTTGGCAAACGGCTCATCCTGCCTTATCAGGGGCATTACGTAGATATGGGCGATGCTTATTCGGGAGATCCGAGTTATTGGGACAGCGCTCAAATTACGGAAAATTGGTTGTTTAGCAAGGAAGAAAATGTCACATGCGGCGTTTGCTGGGACCCTTCGCTGAAGCTACTTCGTCCGGAGTATCCACTTGGACTGGAGCATAATCTTGGTCAAATCTCTGCTGGAGATGTCGTACGAACAAAGACGCTGGTGTTCGCTTTAAACACTTTCCTGAAGTGGTCGGATTTCCGCACCTTTGCACGGAAGCAGCTGGATCCGATCACACCGGTGTTGGATGATCATCTTGAATTAACGCTCGGCGGTGGAAATCCGTTTGCGGCGGGGGCGCTTCATGCGGAGTTCATCGAACGAAAGATGACTCCGCTTAATGGAAGCCTCGAGTTATATGTACAAACGGATAGAGGAGAGGAGCAGAAAGTCGCTGAGATGGATCTGCAAAGAGAGCAGAATCTGCACTCCGCGGGCTTTGAGCTCTCGCCTGAGGAAGCGGAATCATCTTCAGAACACAGCCAATCAGGACAGAAGGTTCGAGTCGTCTATCGTGGAGAGGATCGTATTCAAGAGCGAGCAGGCCTCTGGTTCCCTCAAACGGAAACAGCAGCCGTTATCTGTGACACAGAAGAGGGACCAGCGGGTCCTATTTACACTGTGAGTAACGGAGTACTTTCTATTGCAGCTGCTCCTGATTTCGGCAGTGTTGTGCATTCCCTGAAGCACCATGGAGAAGAATGGCTGGATAGCTCCTACCCGGAAGCAGCACCACGTTCCTGGTGGAATCCTTGGCATGGTGGACTCGGTGTAGGTATTTCAGGCATAGGTGGATTTAGTCGTTTGGAGGAGCCAAGAAGCGCAGCTTGGACCGAGCAAATGGATGTCCAGGGCAATGTATGGAAAGGATTACGTATCACTACTTCGATCGAGAAGCAGGAAAAGAACCGAGGGATTGTTGTTAATCAGCATTACCTTATGCTCCCCGGCGTCCCTGTGCTCTGTGTGTTGCATTCGGTGACCAATGACAGCGGAATGACCCTGCCGAATTATTCGTTGTCGGAGGAGAATTATATCAAACCTTCGCCAGTCTATGCCGAAGGATGGATGGAATTCTCCAAGGAGGGCAAGTTCTTATTAGGAACGGTTGAAACCTATCTTGAGGCCAAGGGACTATTGCGAATTGGGGCATCTTCGCGTAAGGATATGCTGCATATGGTGAGCAGTCACCCGAATCAGAGTGCCTCAGCGTATGTGAACAATAAGGTATTTAATCACGGGGTGCATCATCATCTTCCGCTTCTCAATGGAGAAACCGTTTGGACACAGCCGTCCTTCCTGATCATGGGAGAACTCGCTCTGAATTCAGAGGATGTCCGCAGTCTTTTGAAGCTGACCTTTGCTAGACCTACTGACGAAAAGGAGATCTTAAATGCCGATCATTGATATTCACATTCATCTGTCGGACATCGACAGCTTTCATCAAACAGCACTGGATCTCTCTAAAGTTGATTACACTGCTGCCGGGCTCAAAGCGGAGTTTGATAAGAACGACGTTATTCTGGGCATTGGAATGGGGGTATCGGAGCAGACGAAGGGAGCTTTCCCTGACTCTACTTCCCCTAATCCGATGGGCCTTGACTTGGAAGACACTGTGCCGCCTTTCTTAATGGAATGCGTGGGGATCAATCCGAATATGCTCGGAGGCAAGGATGCTCAGGAGGAGCTCGACCGAATTGAGGCACGGCTGCAAGCGCCCGAGGTGGCTGGTATTAAGCTCTACGCCGGGTACTATCATCATTACGTTTATGACAAAATCTATTCACCGATCTATGAGTTGGCAGCCAAGTACGGCACGCCTGTCGTCATTCATACCGGTGATACGTACTCGATGAATGGATTGCTTAAGTATGCACATCCTCTTACGGTGGACGAATTAGCATTCCAACGACGTGATGTGAATTTTATGATTTGCCATCTTGGCGATCCGTGGGTGATGGATGCCGCCGAAGTGGTGGCCAAAAATCCAAACGTCTATGCCGATTTGTCCGGTCTTGTAGTCGGTGATCGGCCTCATTTTGAACGGTTCATGAATGAACCTCTGTTCATGGATCATTTTCGCCGGGCGCTGGTGTATTCCGACCACTATGAGAAAATGTTGTTCGGCACGGATTGGCCACTTGCTCCTATTGACCTGTATGCGGAATTTGTCCGTCGACTTGTCCCTGAGCAGCACCACGAAAAAGTATTTTACGAGAATGCCTTCGCCTTATTTCCACGCATCCAGCAGCGGATTGCGGCGCTCTAAGCATTACGAACAAGCCATCCTTTAGTTCTTTCTAAAGGATGGCTTGTTTTTTGTAAAAGGATATTAACTCATCTAGCAACCCTATCATAGAGAACGTAGTCCCAAGGCTCAAGTGCCTTGGGATTTTTTTGCTAAGAGGGGTAGTATAAAATCATGCTTAACCGGGTTATTGTTTGTCCTGGATTATAATATACATGGGGTTTGTCTGCGAGGAATGTGATAGAATCACCTGATTTCAAGAGGTATTCATTGTTATTGACACGGAAAGACAATTCTCCGTCAAACACGGTGATTAATTCTTCGGTACCTTCCATATGAGAATTGGCATCAAGGTATCCACCCTTGTCTATCTCCACGGTATAACCTTCAAACCGTTTACTTTCTTCAAATGGAAAAGATAGATACACTCGATATTTTCCGTTATCTTCAAGCAGTGGCTGAATGTCACTTCTTAAGATTACTCTTGTGTCAGGTTTTGGATAATCTATCAGCGCAGAAAATGAAATTTTTAAGCCATTGGCGATTTTCCAAAGGGTTGTAATGGTTGGTGTCGATTCGCCTCTTTCGATTTGACCAATCATTGTTTTGCTGACTCCTGTTAATTCCGCAACCTTTTCCAGGCTTAACTCTTTACTTTTTCTTATCTTTTTTATATTTTCCGCAATAATTAGATTTATTTCTTCCACTGTAATTACTCCTGTCTCCATTTACTTTATAACGATCGTGATATACAATAAAACGCACAAATGTACGTTATAACGTCTGATGAATACATTATAGCATACAAGCTGGAAGGGGAGATATAATTTAGTGTTTGTTTCTTTGTTTTTATATGCATTTGTTGCAAGTTTTACTCCGGGACCCAATAATATTATGGCAATGGGTTTTGCAAACCAAGTTGGGCTGAAAAAATCAATGAAATTTTGTTTAGGAGTGGGTACAGGATTTTTTATAATCATATTGTTATGTTCCTACTTTAATCTACTTTTGAATAATCTTCTTCCACAAATTAAATCTATTATGGCTGTAATAGGCGGAGTCTACATGCTGTATTTAGCATTTAAAATGATTACAAGTAAACAACCAGAAAGTGATGCAGCTGGAGATAAACACAATAGCTTTATTGCGGGAATGCTTTTACAATTTATCAATCCGAAAGGGATATTATATGGGATCACAGTTACATCAACATTTATCCTTACCTCTCCTTCTTCCTCTTTTAGATTATTGAGTTATTCTTTAATTCTTGCTTTCATCGGTTATATGGGCACTTTTTGTTGGTGTTTGTGTGGTTCTCTTTTCAAAAAAATGATATCTAAATATAGAAGTCAATTTAATGTACTGATGGGACTGTTGTTAGTGTATTGTGCAGTTTCGATAGTGTTGGGATGAAGGATTATTAAGGGAAAATCAATATTCGACCAATACTTTTTTATCTAGTTATCTTTTCCTTCTAAAGCTTATGATATTGATGTATTGTGGATAGATACGAGGACAAAGGAGATGCAATATGCTACCATCACTCACATTTCTTAAACTTCAATTGGAAGGCGTTCTGCGTAATAAATTCGAGCAGGGGCATCAAACCTCCGGTTATTTAGCTAAGTTGGAAAAGCTCCCAGCAAGCTATGATGCCTATCTAGAATTCGCTCATAGCTTGGCTGTCATTCCAATGAGGGACAACTGGCCTTACTATGAGCCGAACGATTTAGATGAGATATGGCGGGAATGTGATCCGGCTCGACCTCTAGGTCAGGTCGGGATTTTGAATCTGAAGGATAGCTCCAAGCGTGTAGAAGCAGGTTTCCTCGCTTCAGTCTGTGGCTCAATGCTGGGCAAACCGATAGAGGTAAATCCCAACTTGTCGGAATTACGTCAAGCCTTAACTTCTGTAGGGGAATGGCCACTGAATGATTACATTTCTGAAGAAATTCTCCATGCGCTGGATCGTCGACATTGGTCTTGGTTTGAGACGACACGAGGGCGAATTCGTTATGTAGCACCTGATGATGATATCAATTACACATTAATGGGAATGATGGTGCTAGAACAATTCGGTGATGGTTTTACGAAAAGAAATTTAAGGGATTTATGGTTAAATCACCTTCCGATAAGTACAACTTGGGGGCCGGAAAGGGCTATTTTGATGCGATCAGGGATTAGCTATTTGGAACATGATAAGGAGCTATTCAATCATTCTGAAATAGAGGCTTGGCCTGATTTTATGGTGCAGGGTACGGAACTATGCGGTGCGGCGATTCGTGCAGATGCTTACGGATATGCCTGTCCTGGTCAACCTGCTCTGGCTGCCGAGCTAGCTTGGCGGGATGCAAGCTTTACTCATCGTCGGACCGGCATTTACGCCACGATGTTCATTGCTGCTGCGATTGCTGTTGCTCACGTGCAGCGCGATCCCATTGAAATAATCAATACGGCTCTGCAATTCGTACCTAAAAGAAGCCGATTCTACGAGATTACTAAAGATTGCCTTGAGATGGTAGCGAATGCAGATGACTGGCTGGAAGCGTATCAGAGCATTAACCATAAGTATGCGAATTATTGTCATTGTGATGTTTATCAGGAAATAGGCACCTTAATTAATACCCTGCGATTTGCAGACAATGTTGGTGATGGAATATGCAAGCAGGTGATGCAAGGCAACGATACGGATAGCTTTGGAGCAACGGCTGGCTCTCTGCTTGGGGTTTATTTAGGTCCTGATGGCTTAGAATCAAGGTGGCTTAAACCTTTTCAAGATCGGATTCATACGGGGCTTTCTAATTTTCATGAGCAAAGTCTTTCTTGTTTAGCGGAACGGATGGGGCGTTTACCAGAGCTGCTGCAAACCGGACGATTTCAAGTTCAGCCTAGTGAGCTCTACGTGAGCAAGAATACGGATCTCGATACATAATAAGTTTACAAAGAATCCACAGCAACGAATGTTGCTGTGGATTCTTTTGCTTTTTATTTTTTGAATTAGCGATGAATAATTCAATCGTGCTTTACAAAAACTTTATTCGATTAAGTCACAACTTTGCCAAATCAGGAGGGGTCGTTATTAAACCATTTATCGTAATAGTAGCGCTATTGCTCGTTACAGCTTGTTCGGGTAATCAATCGGCCAACAACCAAATGACTACTCAACAAACGAAGGTTGGACATCATGCTGGCAAAACAGCTACAACAACAACCTTAACTCAAGCGTCTTCTATTTCCACAGAGAATGCTGGTAAATCAACGATTAAGGCTAAACAAGTACCCGGCGATGTAACGAAATGGCTGGATGGGTTTATCCGCACTACTCCACCTACAGGTGGTACAACAGGGGATCAAACCACTTATCCGCAAACATCCGCTAAGCCACATTATTCTGCTAATCCGCAACAATCGGCCAATCCACAATATTCTGCTAATCCGCAAACCTCCACCAATGCATCGGCATCTGTGCAGAAAGTATTGGAACTGGTAAACAAAGAAAGAACAAACGCAGGCTTGAAACCCCTTAGTTTGAATAGTGAGCTGTCGAAAATGGCTTTGGCTAAAGCGCAGGATATGTCCGACAACAATTATTTTGACCATCAGTCACCAACCTACGGATCTCCGTTCGACATGATGAAGGCATTTGGGATCTCCTATAATACAGCAGGGGAAAATATCGCCAAAGGCCAGTCGAGCCCGGAAGAAGTAATGAATCAATGGATGAATAGCCCTGGTCACCGTGCCAACATCCTGAATAGTTCCTTTACTGAAATTGGAATAGGTTACTATAACAGCGAGTGGGTTCAAGAATTTATTGGTTAGTGTGATCAGCAATCTAAACGTCACATATTAAAAGCTAATTTTTAAACCCCATGTCATCAGACATGGGGTTTATTTTTATAAAGGAGGGTAGTTAATTTCACAGATGGCTGGAAGATCGAAATCGATGTAGATGATTACTATTTCGTCTGGGTCTTGTCGACATGCTCGGATGGTTGACCTTGCGATGATGGAGATTGCTGTGGCAGCCATTTTTGTACCAGTGGCCACATTAAATAAGTTATTGTGCCTACAATCAAGAAATTAAAGATAATGAGTTCTGAGGTACTCATGACGCGAAAAGAAGCCATTAGATTACGAAATGTTTCTTGTATGCTAAAGAGTGAAATGAAGTCAAGCAGAAAGGTCAGTGCTATTACTAAGATTAATAAGAGTATAGTTACGACGAATATTTTCATACCACTTCCCTGCTTTCATTGTTAATCTTCCAATAATATTTGCTGTTAATGGGTAGAATAATCACGCAAAGAGCAGCAAATAATGGAGAGAAAGGTGAAGGGCATGGCAAAGGATGGCAATGCAAATGGCAAAAGTGCTGGAAGCAATCCACAATGGACCGTCCCTTCAATTCCGATTGATTCAACAGAATTAAGAGTCAATTTAGAGCAGATTCGACAAAAGACAGGGAATAGTGGAGATATAATTATTCGTGAATTTACGATAGGGGGCTCGGAGGAGGAGCTTCAAGCCGCAATTATTTATGTGGATGGCATTGTTAACAATACAACCATTAATCAATTTGTCATGGAAGTCTTGCTGAACGTCATGCTGAGTAATGAACAAAGGACATTAAATGATCTGGTTCAAGTAATCACAGATAAAATTGTTCCAATCGGTGGTCTGAAGACACTTGTTCAATGGGATGAACTCTATGATGCTTTGTTGTGGGGGCAGACTATTTTATTAATTGATGGATCGAAAGAAGCCCTAGCGATTGCTACATCGGGCGGTGAAGTCCGCGCCATAGATGAGCCTGGTACAGATACTTCTATTCGAGGATCTCGTGAAGGGTTTGTTGAAAGCTTAACGACAAATATTTCGATGGTTCGGCGTCGCATAAGAAATCCTAATTTATGGCTGGAATCGATGACGTTAGGACAAGTTACACATACCAGGATAGGGATCATGTACATAAATGGGATCGCGGATGATAGCATTGTTGAAGAGGCGAAGCGACGTCTCCGCAAGATCAAATTGGATAGCATTCTGGAATCAGGATACATTGAGAAAATGATAGAAGATCAGAATTTTACTCCGTTTCCAACGATCCTACCTACAGAACGCCCAGATACCGTCGCTGCTAATCTTTTAGAAGGAAAAATTGCAATTATGGTGGATGGAACCCCTTTTATGCTAATCATCCCAGCCATTTTTAATCAATTCTTTCAAATTACAGAGGATTCTTATCATCGGTATGATATCAGTGTTGCATTGCGGCTGTTACGCATCGTAATGTTTATCATTTCGATGATTGGACCTTCTTTCTATATTGCAGCAACAACCTTTCACCAAGAAATGATACCAACGCAGTTAGTGATTTCGCTTGTTTCACAGCTAGAAGCAACGCCATTTACCGCGTTTGTTGAGGCGCTATTAATGGAGGTTATTTTTGAAATTCTGCGTGAAGCGGGTGTTCGTATGCCAAAAGCAATTGGATCAGCAGTATCCATCGTTGGAGCACTTGTCATTGGGCAGGCAGCTGTACAAGCAGGTTTAGTGTCAACAGCAATGGTTATTGTTGTTTCACTTACAGCTATCTCTAGTCTAGCGACACCTGTTTTCTCGATTGCTGTATCCGCGAGATTGTTACGTTTTCTCCTCATGATCAGTGCAGCAACGTTCGGTTTCTTTGGAATGATTCTTACCTTGATTATGATCATTGCACATATGTGTAGTTTACGTTCATTTGGTGTACCTTACATGGCTCCTTATAGTCCAATGATGCATGTAAAGAATAGTCAGATTCATGCACCTTTACCGATTTGGATGAGACATTTGATTCCAAAATTAATGAAGAAGCCTACAACAGAGCAAGTGGGTGATCAAGATGGGACGTAGAATGGCACGGCTTTGTTTGTCGATGGTTATGATTGCTCTCCTTACGGGTTGCTGGGATAGTCGAGAGTTAACGGATATCGGTTTTGTGGTCGCGATGGCGATTGATAAAGGAGAAAAAAAGAACATTAGGGTTACGGTTCAGATCGTGAATCCAATAAATGTCTCAAGTACACAAGGAGGAGGTAGCCCAATGCCTTTACCTCCAACCACATATTCAGCAGAAGGAAATAATGTATTTGATGCCACTCGCGTTCTCTCACAAAAACTTTCTAGGCAATTGCATTATGGTCATGCGATAGTTCTCTTGGTAGGTGAAGATTTAGCTACAACACAAGGGATAAAGAAGCTTTTTGACGGCATTGAGCGGGATAGTGAGTTTCGTCCTTCCGCTACAATGGTTATCGCGAGGGGAACGACGGGAGAAGAAATCATTAAACAACGAACGAGTCTCGATAATTCACCGGCCATTAAAATTAAGAAAATGGTAGCTGAAACCGAGAAAGCCTTTGGTGAAAATATTGATGAGAAAATATACCAAGTCATTCAAGCCATCGTCTCATCTGGTAAAGAACCTACGATTACTGGCATTCAACTCGATTCTACAAATAAAGAAGATAAATTAATGGCTAATGGGATTGCTACTTTTAAAGATGGAAAATTAATGAGGTGGTTAGACGGAAATGAAAGCCGTGGATTCTTATGGGTGTTAGGCAGAGTTAATTCGACATTGTTAACCATGGATTGGAATGGTCAGCCACATACAATCGGGATCGAGAATATACGAACCAAATCATCATTTCATTCAAGCTTTGATAAATCCGGTAAACCAATTATTGAGGTGAAGATTGGTGCGGATGCAAATATTGGTGAGGTTGATGTCCCAATTGATGTAACTAACCCGAGATTGTTTTTGCAAATTGAGCGCCTGTACATGCAAGCCGTTCATGATGAAGCGGTAGCCACGATTAAATTAATGCAACAGCAAAAGTCGGACATTTTTGGATTTGGAGAAGTGGTGCATCGTGATCACCCTAAGCAATGGAGAACGTTAAAGCGGGATTGGAACGATGTGACCTTTCCCACGATTGAAGTAAAAGTGAAAGTGGAGGCTTATTTGCGTAATACTGGGTTGCGTAATAGAACCATAATGGAAAGTATCGATAATAGCTGATAAATGAATTGTTCATAGAGAGAAGGAGTGACATTGGAAAAAGCAAAGATCAGTCCCCGTCAATTGCTTATCCTTGTATTGATGTTTGAAATCGTGAGCGCGATTATCTCCGGATTTGGTGCGGAAGCCAAGCAAGATGCATGGATCACCGCAATCCTCGGAATGCTCGGGGGAATTTGTTTATTTCTAATCTATCATCGATTGTCTTTATTTTATCCGGATCTTCCGCTCACGGAATATGCGAAAAAAATATTAGGGCCCGTTGTGGGTCGTATCGTCGCCTTGTTATATGTTGTCTATTTCTTGTTTAATGGGAGTTTTGTAGTCCGTGAATTCGCCTCAATGGCTGTATCCTTTGTTTTTACACAGACTCCCTTTCTCGTTATTATTGCTTTGATGCTACTTTCGGTTATGTATGTCATTGGAAAAGGTATTGAGGTGTTGTCGAGGACAGCAGAGCTCTTTTTTTCTGTGTTACTTCTTGTTACTGTCACCGGTCTAAGCTCGATCCTTACGTCTGGGAATGTAAATCTTCAAAATTTAAGACCTGTACTCGAAGAGGGATGGTTAACCGTGCTGAAGCAATCGATTCCAAGTACCGTTGTATTTCCTTTTGGAGAGATTATAGTGTTCTTGATGTTGTTTCCCTATGTGAATAAACCGCAACAAGTGAAGAAAACAGTGATTACAGGATTATTGATCAGCGGATCTTTTATCGCGTTTGTTACGATGCTAAATGTGTCTGTCCTCGGTGCGGATCTATTTACAAGAACACAATACCCATTGCTGACAACCTCGGAGTTGATTGAGGGAAGAGCTTTACTAGAACGATTGGATGTATTGTTTCTCGTCACAGCTATTGTCGGTGGTTTTTTCCGGATCGGCATTTATTTATATGCGACACTAATCGGTGCGGCAACATTGTTCGGTATTCCCTCCTATCGTAAATTAATGATCCCCGTGACTATGGTCATGTTTATTTGTTCCATTGCGATGGCAGGAAACTATGTAGAATTTATCTATACAGGATTACGTGTCGTCCGGTTCTATGTCCAGATTCCGATGCTGTTTATCATTCCACTAATACTTCTAGTGATGGGCTGGTTTCAAGAGAAGAAGAAGCTGAAATCTGCGAAATAAGGAGCTTATATTCTAGAGTTGCATTTATTAGCCTTTACAATTATACTCGTCATAGCAACTATGATCATATCAATTATCTGGAGGCTATACCATTGGAATTAGAAAAATACATAGGCGTAATTGTACACCGGGCAGATTTGAAGCTGAATAACTATTATCAAAAAGTGGTAAATCCCTTTGATATTACGGTGGACCAATGGGAGATCCTCGTTATTCTTTGGGAGAGTGAAGGGATTACTCAAAAGGATATTGCTGAAAGACTATATAAAGATCAGACGAACATTGCGCGTATGCTCTTCAAGCTTGAAAAGAAAGGCTTTGTTCATCGTGTAACCCATGAGACGGATAGAAGATCTTTACGTGTTTATCTAACCTCTAAAGGGCGTGAAATAAAAGATGAGATTCTTGCTCCCTCTCTTGAAGCGTATAGAAAGACCATTGAAGGGTTAACTGAGGAAGAGGTTGAAACCTTTAGAAGGCTACTTTCTGTCATTCATAATAATGTAAAGGATTTATAGTAGATTTTGTTTGTAAAAGAATAGATCGTCTCAACCCAATTAGTTGCTATGACTATTATCGTCAAGACCATTTGTTTTGAATCGTTTGTTTATTATCCAATACTTGCTATGGCAACTAATGCTTCGACAATTATAAGGAGGATTCAAAGATGAGAATAAGCAATAATAAAATCGGGATTTTTGATGCCCAGTACAGAGCGTTGACTATCGGTATTATTCTGGCAGTCACAACAGTAGCATTTGAAGGATTGGGGGTTACGACGATTGCACCAAAGGTGGCGCAAAGTTTGAATGCGATCCATTATTATGGTTGGATTTTTAGTGCATTTCTTTTATCCCAAATCATTGGCACAATGGTCATTGGACAGCAGATTGATAAGAATGGTGTATATAAATCATTTGTAGTTTCTATTCTAATCTTTGTTACGGGTATCATCATTGCAGCAACTTCCTTCAATATTTACATGTTGATCGGCGGAAGAGCTTTTCAAGGTTTCGGAGCAGGTGCACTTTTAACTTGTGTATACTCCAGCATTACTTTAAGTTACCCTGACAGTCTAAGAACAAAAATACTTGCAGCTTTCTCTAGTGCTTATATTCTTCCAGCATTAATTGGTCCTTATATCGCAGGGTTTTTAGCCGAAAATCTTTCGTGGAAGTTTGTGTTCTGGCTTGTTCTGCCGTTCATTGTTCTATCTGTATGCTTAACGCTCCCATTATTTCGTAAGTTACAAGCTGAAAATAATAATGCTTCATCGACGAAAAGAGGGACGTATAAAGAAATATACGCAATTTTATTAACATTAGGAACAGGGCTGCTATTAGCAGGATTAGGATTTTTACCTTCTTGGAAGGGGATTGTGATTTCAATTGCAGGGGGCTTTATTATGATTCAACCTTTACGGAAACTGCTGCCAGAGGGTGCTTTAGTAGTTAAAAAAGGTTTGTCGGCAACCATTGTTACTAGAGGGCTGTTTGTTGCATGCTACTATGCTGTTGAAACCTACGTTGTTCTAGCTCTAACAAATGTTAAAGGGTTATCGGCAGATGTTGCGGGCTTAATCGTTGCTGCTGGGGCTATAAGTTGGTCAATAGCAGCGTGGCTGCAATCCAAGCTTGATGAACAAGACCATGGGAGGGGCCGTAGACAACGGGTGATGATTGGCGTTGCATTTATGATTGTCGGAGTTGCACTGGTCATAACCGTGATAGGCATTTCAGGTAATGGAATCGTGCTCGCAGTGTTCTCACAAATACTTACCGGTTTTGGAATAGGGCTGGCACATCCAACCACGGGAGCCATTGCACTACAGCATGCCGAAGATGGCGATGCAGGTTCAATTTCAGCGAATATTCAATTTATTGATGCGTTTAGTCCTGCACTTAGCATCGGATTAGGCGGTGCCCTAATTACCGTTAGTGAATCCTTTGGATGGGGCGTAATGACAGGAATTCTCTTGGCCTTATCGATCCAGCTTTTTTTCGTAATTTTAAGCTTTTTAGCTACTTTCCGAATTGCGAAGAAGGCAAGCTTAGGCAGATAATATATAACTGTAATCTAAAATTGGATCAGAACTGTTGATTCTTATGCTTTTTCATGTGGAATCGAATAAAAGTGACCAACAGAATCAGAAGAAAAGGCAGGATGTATGCCAAATTAGTGATCAACGGCCAAGTAGTGTTTACGATTTCTGTGAGCTCAGATTCTTGTGTGTAAGTCGTTACTGACAGCAGAAGGCAAATAAAAGCAAGCGGGAAGACAATCAGTCTTTCATTTTCCAATCTGAGAAGCTCCTTCATGACTTTAATAAGAATAAGCAGCAGGATTGAAGCCTTGAAATAAAAGCCAATAATTAATGAAAAACCGATCACGGACTCGACCCGTTCTATAGTTTCCTGAAAATAAATTAACCTCGCCAACTGGTACAATGAATATTTTAAGCTTCCGGACAGGGGTCCCAGTACCATAATACTGCTAATGACAGAAGCAATTAACGTCAGAGCATTTATAAGGAGTGCCAGATACATTTGTTTTCCTAGCTTTGATTTATCTTCTTTATGCACAAACGGTAAAATTATTGAAAAAACGATTAGCTCGGAATAGGGAAAACCATAGACTACATATGCAGCACTCAGGATAGGTCTAACTCCATCAGGCATGATGGGCAGCAGGTATTCGGGATGATACAAACCTGCTACAAGAATCCAGACCAAGATAATAAATCCGAACATTAGAGACATTAAGACTGCGGCCATACGGGCAATTACTTCGATGCCAGCGAGCGCTGTCATAGCAATCGTTATAAAAAACATCGTATTTACCGCATAAGTAGGCGTTTCTTTTAACATCGTACTTTTGAAAAAGGTACCGATCTCAATGACAATTCCTGCGATATTCCAAAACAAAACACATGTGAAAGGAAGTAATAGAACGAGAGTCAGCCCATTTCCAAGCACAGCGCGACTTTGTTCCACAAGTGATAGCTCTGGGGCTCGTCTATTTAAATATAGAATACCGGATAGCAGAAGCATTCCTGTGGCCGAGGCAATAATGAGAGAAATCCAGGCTCCATTGCCAGCAAAGTTAGTTAGTGAAGCAGGGACGATGACGATTGAAGAGCCTGTCATAAAGAAGAGAAACAGCATGGACATTTGGATAGAGCTAACACGTTCTTGCTTATTCATACGTTCCTCCTCTTTCTATACACTTATGAAATAGCCGGGTTGATCCAATGGACGATGTGTTCAGCTGGACCCGTAAGTAGATTGAAGAGCGAGTCCAAATTAGGCCATGGCTTTGCTGCTATGAAGATAAACCCGAGATAAAGAACCGGCAGCAGAAGGACTCCATAGACCACTCGATCACGAACGGAGGCCTGTCTAAACTTTGGGAGGTCATGGGCTAGCATAGCGGAAGCTAATAGCAGTACACAGATAATTTGTCCCAGCATAGCTACTACTCCTTTGTCCCGAATATTGTACCTGAGTTCATACCAGTGCTTAACACTTTGACTTCAACATTGATATCGAATTCAGTCTGAGCAATCTTTTCCTTCCATACCGGCTCTAATTGTTTCCACTGTTGCGGATTTCTTTGATAGATCTGATTACCAATTCCAAGTGCATCTACTTTTTTTGTTTTAAAAAAATCGGTAGTATGTTTCACCTGCTGTTCTACCTGAGCTACAATTCGCTGTTCAAATTGTTTCATGTCTTTAGATGTTTTTAAATGTGAACAGCGTAATTCTCCGATTGTACCTTCAATTGCAATTTTTACACCGACGGAAACAGAACCATTGTTCACAGTTGGAGTAAGTTTACTGTTGAAGGTGAGCACTTCAAGAGATTCCTTTTTTCGCAGCGCATTTTCGGTCTCATTGGTGCAAGGGAATTCTAAGGCTCCATAGATATATCTGTCCATCAGCATCATGAACGCCTCAGTATCTTTCTCCTTCAGAAGTTCTACCATTTTCCCGTCTTGTATTAGCGCTAGTCCTGATATTATTGCTTTATTATCTACACTGGTCTTATGCAGGTAAGGTAGAACAGAAGTGTTGGAGGGACTGCACATTTGAATAGCCAGCTCATAGAGAGGGATTTTGGAAGTTTTTGCGGCATAAAGAGCACCACTCGTTTCCATTCTCTTATACTGTTGACCAATGGTTTGTTCAATAAACGGACTTACATCTAAAAAAGGCGCCGCCGCTTGTTCAGCAATGAGGGGAAGAACGGTACCACGTGGCTCTTGATCCCTAGAGAAAAAATCAAGCACTTCCCTTATGTTCAAGTTTCTAGCTAATTGTTCACCGATTAAAATGACACGCATATGATCCCATTTGGCTTTTCGGCCGAATTTTGCAGGGATCTCTCGTATGGCTTCAAAAAAGGTCTCTCCACTCGTTGAAATATTAATCCCCTTGGACGCTGGATTCCCTGACTGCCCCATTTCAATTTTGGTGGAAGGATTATAGAAATGAGTCGTTATCATAAAACGGTCATCTTCACCTTGGTCAATGGCTACTGCTTGTACATACCCATACTCGTCAAGTTCTTTATTATCCCAGCATCCGCTAGTTAGGCTGAGAACAAGAAGGCAGATTAGCATGGTAGTAAGTCGTTTCACTATATCTACTTCCTTCCTGAAGTCTTTTTATATAAATGACGACTACGAGGTGAATGAAGCAGTAGCTTTCTCGGCAGAACGAAAATTGAAAAACGTACTTTTTTAAGGTCAAGTGGAGCCAACGAGTCTAAATACGGCTCGCCTAATGAACGCAAGGTAGTCAGATGAAGATAAATCAGTATAAAACCAACCATGATCCCAAGCCCTCCGAACGTTGCCGCAAGAATCATTAATGGAAACCGCAAGATCCGTAGTGCAATGGCCATATTGTATTGAGGGAGCGCAAAAGAGGCAATCCCCGTTAAGGCGACGACAATAACCATAACCGGAGAGGCAATTTGCGATTGTATAGCTGCTTGTCCTATGACCAATGCACCAACGATGCTGACGGCTGACCCGATCGGTCTAGGCAAGCGTATGCCCGCCTCTCTTAATAGCTCAAAGAAAAATTCCATGATTAATGCCTCGATCAAGGCAGGAAAGGGAATGCCTTCGCGCGTGTTAAGAATGGCAAGTAGCAAAACAGTGGGAATTAGTTCGGAATGGAAATTAGATAACGCAATATAGGTGCTAGGCAATAACAGCGCGATAATGAAGGCAGCCACTCTAATCAACCGTATTAAAGATGAAAAAATGGTTCGGTAGTAATAATCCTCGCTATTCGTAAAAAATTCCATGAAATTTCCAGGACATATCAATATGGAAGGACTTCCGTTTACCATAGCAATAATTTTCCCGTCAAGTAGAGCGGTTATAGCTGTATCTGGTCGTTCTGTGTAGCGGACTTGTGGAAAGGGAGAGTAGAGAGAATCCCCGATCCACTCTTCGAGATAGGATACGTCAATAATCTCTTCCTTTTCGATATCAGCTATGCGTTGCTTGAACTGTTGTAATGTTTCTGGTTTCACTACTCCATCCAGGTAACCAAAGGACAACGTTCTTTGAACCTGCTTACCGGAAGTGAAGAATTCAAACTTAAGATTAGTAGTCTTTAATAAGCTACGAATAACACCAATATTACGCTCCAAGCTTTCTATAAAGCTGATGTGTGGGCCCTGTACGGTTGGCTCAGTAATAGGCTCAGAGGTTTGACGCTGCTCAACATCAAGGGCATAATATGCGACTGCTTTCTGCCAGCCATCAAAGAGAATTACAACCTTTCCGTCAAGAATTCCCTTAACGGCCTGATTGATATTGTCCATCAATTCAAGGAGTGGGGAAGTAACCCCATTTTGTTCAAAGAAAGAGATGACATCTTTAACATTTACATCTGAGGTGGGACCTAGCTCATGCGGAACTAGATTTTGCAAAGTATCTTTAAAATGATTTGTAGGGTCAGACTTGGTAAGTGTATTGAAGTAGATTGCCAAGGCTTGATAGCTAAGATCAGGGCCATAATTCCAAGGGATAATCTTTAGATCTGAACAATTGGCAAAACAATCGCTAATCATCTGCAAATTGTCCTCGAGAGATTCAGAGATGGCATGGGACAAAGGATCCTTGTTTGAAAGCTCATTTTTGGTTTCTGTTTGTGGATGCAGCTTAGGATTTGCCGGAGGTATCTTGGGGCTGAAAAATTTCCGCATGCAGTTCTCCTTAATAAATTAGATGTTAAGTGATTTTTATCTTCTCCCTGATTTAGGAATTTATTCTAGGTAGGTGTGTGCTTTAATCTGAATGCAAATTTAGATTGATCAGATTGCTTTTTCACTAATGGAGCTTGATTCTCATATCCCATCTTTATGGGATTGGTCCTGGCAATGGATCTACTTATAATTGTTAGTAATTCTTAGACAAATATGAGTGGGGACGGGATCGGTATGATTGTTGCAAAAAATACAGAGCTAGCGGGCACCCGCAGGCGGCGGTTGGGTATGATGGCGGCTATTTGTATGGGAGCTTTTATTTCCCATTTTACAGCCGGAATTATGAATGTATCGCTTCCTTTTTTTGTAAATCATTTTCAGACGGAGCTTGCAAAGGGTTTGTGGATCACAACAGGGTACCTACTAGTGATTACTGCGCTTCTCCCTGTGATGGGAAAACTGGGTGATCGTTATGGGTTTCGCCGCATTCATAATCTCGGATATGTGATTTTTACAGTTGGTTCGATCTTGGTCGCTTTTTCACCTAATCTGCCAATATTGCTTACGCTTAGAGTTGTGCAGGGCATAGGTGCTGCGATGTTCCAAGCAACGAATATTGCGCTCATCACCATCCATATGCCGAAAGAGAAAAGAGGACATGCACTCGGAATTCTGAGTACGGCTGTCGCACTGGGCGGGATGACAGGCCCTATTGCGGGAGGGTTGATTGCGGAGTGGCTCAGCTGGCAGTGGCTATTTTTGATCCATGTTCCTGTGGCAATTGTGGCTACAGTTATGGCTTACCGGTACATTCCGAGCCGTGTGCAAGATCGTAAGCTGGGAACAGTCAGCATCGTGGGGGCTAGCTTGTTCATGGTATGGATCACCTTGCTTCTTCTCGTGATAACAAATGGGAGCAAGTGGGGCTGGGTGTCTACGCAGACGATGGCGAGTTTGATGGGGTTTATCCTGCTGTTGGTCACGTTTCTATTATGGGAACGGAGGCAAAAGACACCTTTTTTACCTCTTCGGGCGCTGAGAATTCCTTCTGTGGCGGGTGGCTTGATCGTTAGCTGTGCCTCTTTTATTCTTTCTAATACCTTGCTTGTCCTTATTCCATTTTATTTGATGGGAGCAGCGGTTCAGTTTTCGTCCTCCACGACCGGTTACATTATGGCGGCTTATCCCATTGCATTGGCTTTTGCAGGTCCTCTTGCAGGCTACTGGTCCGATCGTTATGGTTCTCGTCGGCTGATGCTTATGGGGCTGAGTGCTATGGGAGGCGGGTTCGTCCTGTTGCTAGTATTTTTAGAGAATATCCCAGTCTATGGAGTCGCTGCGATTCTATGTCTTATTGGACTTGGGATGGGGCTCATTGCTTCTCCGAATAATAGCTATATTATGCAGCAGACGCCTAAGGAACACGTAGGTTCAATTGGAGGAATAATTGCCTTAACACGAAATGCGGGGATGGTGTTTGGCTCAGCACTTGGACTTGGAATGGTGAGTGGAGAGTTAGGACAGGAGAGTCCGCTTCAGGCGTTCAAAATGGTTTTTGGGATTAATCTTTTCATTTGTATAGGCGTTAGTATAATGATGGTTGTTATCAATAGACGGCCATTTAAATCTGCTTGATCTAAAAAAAATGTGTGTGTAATCACAACTCAAGGTTTGGTGTTCTGTTACGTTGAGAGTAACGAAAGATTATCTAAATATGGAGGATAACGATATGTTTTGTTACCAGTGTGAACAGACACCGACTGGCGGTTGCACCGTTGTTGGAGTATGCGGAAAAAATGAAACCATTGCGAGTTTACAGGATACGATGATTTTTGCCTTAAAAGGAATTGCAGCTTATGCAACACATGCTCGGCAGCTAGGATATAGCGATCCTGAAGTGGATCGTATTACCCACGAAGCTTTGTACATGACCTTGACCAATTCCAACTTTAATACGCAGGAGCATTTGGAAATGGTGATAAAGGTTGGAGATGCGGCGGTTCGCGTCATGGATCTGCTGGATCGTGCGCATACGGACCGCTTCGGGATTCCACAACCAATCACAGTCAGCCAGAATAAAATTGAAGGTCAATGTATTGTGGTGACAGGGCATAACCTGTATGCACTCGAGGAATTGCTGCAGCAGACGGAAGGAAAGGGCATCAACATCTATACCCACTCGGAAATGCTACCTGCCCATGGCTATCCTGCGCTCAAGAAGTATAAACATCTGAAAGGCAACATCGGCAAAGCTTGGTACGATCAACGCAGACTTTTCGAGCAGTTTCCTGGTGCGATTCTTGCAACTACAAACTGTGTGATGCCGATTAAGGGTACGTATGCAGACCGCTTTTTCTCATATGAAGTAGCAGGGCTGGAAGGTGTAGCGAAAATCACGAATGACGATTTCTCCCCACTGATTAATCGTGCGTTGTCATTACCTGCGGCTGATGTAGAGTCAGATCTGGTACTTACGACAGGATATCATCATGAAACAGTAATCGGGCTGGCACCAGAGATCATTCAAGCTGTCAAAGATGGGCATATCCGCCGGTTTTTCGTCATTGCAGGCTGTGACGCGCCAGGTAAAGGTGGGAATTATTACCGCGAGTTGGCGACCTCCTTACCGAACGATACCGTCATTTTAACCACTTCTTGCGGAAAATTCCGCTTTAATGACGTAGATTATGGAACTGTTGGAGACACAGGCATTCCGCGTTATATTGACCTTGGGCAATGTAATAATTCTGGTTCTACGGTGAAGATTGCTTTAGCTCTGGCTGAGGCATTTGATTGTACGGTGAACGAGCTACCTGTCAGTATCGTGCTGTCTTGGTTTGAGCAGAAAGCAGTAGCCATTCTGCTTGGTTTGTTCAGTCTTGGCATTCAGGATATTCGCATCGGACCGAAACCGCCTGAGTTTATCTCGGATGGGGTGTTGGATGTGTTGGTAGAGCTCTTTGGATTGAAGCTGATTACAACTGCCGAGGAAGATATGAATGCGATGTTGGCGTTGTCGTAGGTTAATATGGGTGCTTAACACTTGAGACATATGGAGTGCTGTGTGTCATTGGTTAGGGCACAACATTTAATATTGTAAGACTAAGCTCAAGCTGAGAAAAAAGCTTGGGCTTTTCTTGCGTTTTGAAGATAAGCTAACATACAAACACACGTTACGACTGGGGGGATCGCTTTTTCAGGGTTATTGTCTACAGTTATGAATTGTATATTTTTATATTGTTTCGTAGCTGAGCTAAAAATTTATTTGCTGCATTAGAAAACACTTGATGTTTTTTCCAGATAATATTTAAATTAGCCTCTAATTTGGGGTTTAAAGGTTTAAAGCAAAGCTTGCTATCTCCTGATGTATTAATAAGTTTATCCAAGCACAATGCATATCCAATATTTTCTTCTACCATTCGGGCAGCATTGTAAAGTAGATTATAAGTTGCGACAATATTGAGATCCTCGATATTCGCTCCAAACCATCCTGTGAATTCGTTACTGACAGCAGTTTGACGTGAAATTAACAGTGGTTTATTTATTAAATCTATTGGCTGGATGAACTGCTTGTACGCTAGAGGACTATCTTTGCGCATTAAAACACCCCAAACATCAGTAGCAGGTAATTTTATATAATCATATTTTTGTTTATCTGTGGGTTCTATGACAATGCCAAAGTCTAATAATCCACTGTCTAACCTACTAGTAATATCGTCAGCATTACCACTGTATAAATCAAATCGAATACTTGGATAATGTTCAAGTAATTCTTTTGATGCTTTGGCAATGAAATTCATAGCTTCTGTTTCACCACCACCAATGTGAATTTCTCCGCTAATCAGTTCTTTCGATTCTTTAAAACTGGCTTCGGTTTTATCTACTAGCTCAACGATTTCCTTCGCTTTTTTAAATAAGTACTTCCCTTCATCTGTTAAAGTAATTTTCCGATTACCTCTTTCAAATAAAGTTGCTCCTAATTCCATTTCAAGGTCTTTTAATTGTCTTGATAATGTAGGTTGGGACAAATGCAGCTGTTTTGAAGCAGCCGATATATTCTCTTCATTCGCTACAGCAATAAAATAGCGTAATACACGAATTTCCATAACAGTCTCCTTATTATATCTATGCTTAAAAGGCATAAGAGTGTATTTGGTATAAGTATTAGTCATTTGAATCATATCAACTTATGATGTGAATGAAAAGGGATGTGAACAAGGTCGCTAACATATGAATCGAATTATCAGAAGTATAATTAAATTGGGCTGGTGATTTTTAAAAATGGAGATGAAAGAATTTATTGATTTTTGTAAGAAGGGAAATTCAATTTCGGGTGAGGATAAAGAATTGTATGGATTATTAACTCAATGCAGTTATCAAGCTCAAAAGATCACCATGGAATTGAATACATCCTATCATTCAAAAGAAGAAATAGTGGAGATTTTTAGTGAACTTACAGGCAATAAAGTTGATTCGTCGTTTATGTGTTTTCCGCCGTTTTATACAGATTTTGGGAAAAATATCACTGTAGGGAAGAATGTGTTTTTCAACATAGGCTGTTCCTTCCAAGATAGAGGTGGAATTAATATAGGGGACGGTACAATGATTGGTATGAATGTCACGATTGCTACTCTTAATCATGGGTTACCTTTAGAAACGAGAAATGTAACCTATCCCTCTCCAGTTATCATTGGAGACAATGTATGGATTGGGTCAAACGCTACCATACTGCCCGGGGTGACGATTGGAGATAACTCTGTTGTTGCGGCAGGAGCAGTTGTCACTAAAGATGTTCCAGCGAATACTGTCGTTGCAGGAGTACCGGCAAAAGAGCTTAAAAAAATTATTAACAATTTGTAATACATCTTAAAAACTCAAGCGTAATGCCGCTTGAGTTTTTTCATGCAAGTATATTGCATTTCGTTGGTAGGTAATCCAGGCACACAAGCCAAATCGATCATAAAAAAGATTCCCATCAGTGATTATTGGCGGGATATTGTTATATAATCAACCCCATTTCACGGAGTCTATCTTTAATTTTCTTTATACGAGCTTCTTTTTCGGTAGCTTCAGTTAATACCACCACAGATGTTTCGTTATACTTTTTTATAATCCTCTTTAAAGTTAATTCTTTCATATCCTTTTTACTCTGCATTGTAACACGAGGGACAATGGTATGGTTTTCTATGGTCTTGGGATCTGCAGAAATTCGTTCTAGTAAACGAAGTAGAAGCATCAGTCTTTTGTGTCCCAACCTCGGAACTTGGTATAGTTTTTTCCATGTGGAATTTAGTAGGTGATCAAGGTTTATATATCCCTTGCAGTATAGAGCATTTATGAGGCCCGTTAAATTTGGTCCCTGCTCTTCTGCATAAGCAACAGTTGCAATACAAGCAATATCCTTACTATAAAGATGCGCTGGAAGTGGGAAAAATTGTATTAATGCCGCATTTCCATCGATGATGTCATTCATGATGATTTACCTCCATTAAAAATTTTTAGTTATTATTCACGTATAGAATTCTGGTGAAGGTTGTGCAAAATATTATTACACTCTGCATTATTAAAACCCAAGCTACTGATCATTTTCTGAACATCACCAAAGCCCATTGTATGAGCATGTAGTATATTCAGAAGATTTTACTATTTAATAAGTAACAATCGACTCCAATATTCGCTGCTGCGCTTCGTAATCAACGCTAAGTAATGGTATGATGTAGGCATCAATTTTATGGGGTGCACTATGATGGATATTCGAATCAAAGAACTGCTTGATGCTACACAGCAAAAATATGGATTGGACAACTACTACTTACACTCTCATGAAATTTATCGCGACGTTACGATACTGGGAGAGACCAACTATTTTCTTAGTATGGAATGGTTTCCTGCACATATGAAGGAATGGAAGGGCGATTACAATCCGGAAGGAACTGCCGTCATCACGATTGACCTACAATCCCGCAACTATAAAAGTGTGATTTTTGTTGGCGGGATATCTTATGCGAATGGGACACCATTCCAAGATATAGATTTTAACGGAGTCATCCGGTGGATTGAAGATGAGGCAAGGATTGTATACGGTAAACAATTTCACTTAGAGAAGGAACAGATTGGAGAATATCATTTTATTGAAAAAATAGGTAGCATACCAGTCACTCCTGGTGGACGGATCGAGCTTCGCTTCGATGCGGAAGGCAGGCTTGTTTTTTACAGTGTATATGGCCAGTTTCCTTCCAGCTCCCTTGTGCATAAAGAGAACTATACTCTCACACTTCAAACGATAGAGCCACAGGCGAGGAAACAACTACAGCTTATAGAATATCCGGTGTACGAGACGAAGCAACTCCTGTCGATCTATGGGATAGAAGAAATCTACATTACAAATGACGGAACAACCACCATCCCATTTGAGTTTATATCAGGTACGAGAGCACGACTGAATATTGATCAAGTAATCCATTGGGAGCAACAGAATACGGAGCTGGAGCCGTTCGAAAGGACGGAGATACGTCTACTTGAGGTTGTTACCATTGAGCAGGCAATAGCTAGTGAGCCGCATCCGGACTCATTTCCTATCACAGACGCAGAACAAGCCGAATGTATAGCCGCAGTCGAAGCTGGTTTAAGCCAGCTCTATCCAGATGAATCCGGACAATGGATACTGAAGACTTTACAACGGGAAAGAGGACATATTCAGGCAACACTGAGGATGAAGGCGCCAAGTAATCGTATATTCCAGCGTAAGATCCTCCTGTTCATCGATGTGCAGAATTATAAGGTTATAAATTATATGGATAACAAGCCAATGCTCGATATGTTTGATGAGTTCAAGAGCGAAGGGGAAATTGCTGTGAGCCATGACGAAGCTTATGACAAGCTCAAGGGATGGTTCGAATTAACACCCGTCTATGTGTATGATCCTGAGCAGAAGAAGTATGTGCTGTGCGGGAAGTTAGATTGTAATTATGCTTTGAAGGCTACTAGCGGAGATGTGGTGGAGTTGAATAGCTTGGAATAATAGTGCCAGCTTCCTTATACGAGTAGGATGAATAAAGGGAATGAAGTATAGTAAGGTGATGCAAATATAATAATATGATTAGAACTTACTAATTTTGTGAGTTACTTTGGGAGTTGAAAATATGTCGACAGCTACAGGAACCAAGGAAAATCCTTGGAAATTAAAGACACCACCGCAAACATCCGAGTATGAAATGTACAAGGTCCAAAAAGACGGTAAAGAAATTATAGTTTGCACTGTAGGGAAAACGGTTTTGCATTATGACTATCGCTGTATTGAAGATCTGCACGCCATGCTTGTACAAAATGGTGATTGGATGGAGTTAGGAAGTGCTGATGAGCAAAAACCAGCAAAAGAAGGTACCGTTGAAGCATGGGGGCGTTCACCTGAAAACCCTGTTGGCGGTTGGTATGGATTAAAGAAGGGACTTCGGGGGCGATTCGGAATGTATATCCCACCGTTGCTCGAAGAATTGGGTCTTGCGGAAGTAGAGCATAATCCAAGAAACAATCGGATGAAAGCGATCTTGTAAACGAAGGAGAGCCTAAAGGCTCTTCTTTTTTTGAGCCATGCCCCTAACCGGTGGTCTTTCGTACACATTGCAGTGATTAATTTAGTTACAAAACGTTTTTTTTTAGTTACATAAACTTTCAAGAGCAGGGCCTTTGCCGTTAAGCTGATTGTAAAAATATTCACAAGGGGGCAAAGCTATAACATGAATAAAAAAGTAACCACTGCTCTTATTCTCGTTCTCTCAGTCATGCTTGTTATCACAGGATGTGGCAACAGCAACAGCAGCAATGGAAACGGGAACAAGAACACCAGCAAGATCAACGAGACAAAGGAAACTGAAGCCGTTTCGGGAGCATCCAAAGCTAGCTATACACCGTACGATCAACTAAAAGATAAATATGACATCATCATTATTGGTGCAGGCGGTGCCGGAATGTCTGCTGCACTTGAGGCGAGAGCAAAAGGTATGAACCCGGTTATTTTTGAAAAAATGCCGGTTGCCGGCGGAAATACAACAAAATCATCTTCGGGAATGAATGCTTCTGAAACGAAATTTCAAAAAGAGCAAGGCATTGAAGACAGCAATGATCTGTTTTATGAAGAGTCCTTAAAAGGTGGCCATGATACGAACGATAAAGAGATGCTTCGTTTCTTCGTAGACAATTCCGCAAGTGCGATTGATTGGCTGGATTCTATCGGGATTAGATTGAATAATATCACGATTACAGGCGGGATGAAAGAAAAACGCACACACCGTCCTGAAGATGGCTCTGCAGTAGGACAATACCTTGTCAAAGGCTTGGTGAAAAACGTACAAGAACAAGGCATTCCCCTTTTTGTGAACGCCAATGTCAAGGAAATTACCGAAAAAGACGGTAAGGTCAATGGCGTCAAAGTTATCTTTGACCAAACGGAAGAGAAAACGATTACAGCGTCTGCTGTCGTGGTGACAACCGGCGGTTTCGGCGCCAATTTAGACATGATTTCAGGAGTCAGATCTGATTTGGAGGGGTACGTTACCACCAACCAGCCGGGCAGCACCGGTGACGGTATCAAGATGATTGAGAAGCTCGGCGGTACCACAGTCGATATGGATCAAATCCAAGTTCACCCGACTGTGCAGCAGGAAAAATCCTATCTCATTGGGGAGGCTGTTCGTGGGGAAGGAGCGATCCTGGTTTCAAGTGTAGGCAAACGTTTCACAAACGAACTGGATACAAGAGATAATGTCACCGCTGCAATCAATAAGCTTCCTGAGAAGTCTGCGTTTCTTGTATTTGATTCCGGCGTAAAATCTCGCGCTAAAGCGATTGAACAATATGAAAAAATGGGCTTCGTTATCGAAGGAGATTCGATCGAGGCTTTGGCAACAAAAATGGACGTACCGGCAGATCAGTTGAAAACTGCACTAGAGACCTGGAACAGCGCGGTGACGAATAAACAGGATGCCGACTTCGGCAGAACAACCGGAATGGACAATGACTTGTCCGGTGCGCCATATTATGCAATTAAAATCGGCCCGGGAATTCACTACACGATGGGAGGCGTGAAAATCAACACCAACACAGAAGTTTTAAATAAAGACGGACAACCGATTCCAGGCCTTTTTGCAGCAGGCGAAGTTACCGGAGGCTTGCATGGTCAAAACCGGATCGGCGGTAACTCTGTTGCGGAAATCATTATTTTCGGCCGCCAAACGGGTATAAAATCCGCTGAATTCGTAAAAGCACAATAAGTTATCCCCCTGCCTCTTTTCGGCTAGGCAAACAAACGCTTGGGCTCATCTTAGCCATGCGTTTGTTGTTTTATTATAAAGGTGTAGCGTATAAGGTCATAGCCAGCCTTGCACGTATACGTTAGAATGAAGAAAAATTTCCGGAGGGACAGCTGATGAAAATTGGCAAACATACACTTCGGCTGCAAACAACAATTACTTTGATGATTGGTGCAGTTCTTATCATAATGCTGCTAGTGGTCTATGTGCTATTTAGTATAAAGGTTTCCTCACAAACAAAATCCTCGTTGGAACAAAAGGCTGTGATCATTTCCCGTACGTTATCGCGTAACCCTCTAATTATTGAAGCGTTAAACAAATCACGCAGCTCGTCTGAATTGCAAAGCTACACTGAGGAAATCCGATTGTTGAACAATGTGGAATTTGTTGTGGTCATGGATATGAATGCGATCCGATATTCCCATCCGGACAAGGACAAAATTGGTAAGCATTTTATCGGTGGCGACGAAGCCGCAGTCTTGCAGGGGCAGGAAAGCATTTCGGAAGCCGAGGGTTCTTTGGGCCCATCTGTAAGAGCGTTTTCACCTGTCTTCTCTGCAAGTGGGAAACAATTAGGAGCGGTGGCAGTAGGGATATCACTGGGAAACATCAGACTTGCCATAAGAGAGAACGTGGGAATCCTTTATTGGGGATTGCTTATAGGCAGTCTAATAGGGGCTGCGGGAGCATTTCTGCTGGCACGTGTTATCAAAAAAATGATGTTTGGCATGGAACCGGCCGCTATTGCTAAGCTTTTGGAAGAGCGTAACTCCATGCTACAGTCAGTTAGGGAGGGAGTCATTGCCGTTGATAAAGAGTCACGTATTACTTTGATTAATACAGAAGCCAGGCGTTTGCTTGCAGCCATTGGCATGCAGGATGATCCCTTGAACCAGTCGGTAGAGAGCTTTTGGCCATCACTGCGGATGAATACAGTGCTCAAAACCGGTGAAGCCAGCCAGGACTTGGAGGTGGAGCATAGCGGTGTTACGTTACTGGCAAACGTGGTTCCCATTCATGTAAAGGGAGCTGTAGAAGGTGCAATTGCCACATTCCGTGATAAGACGGAGATCAGCATACTTATGGAAAGGTTATCTGGCATCTCCTTATATGCTGAGGCATTGCGTGCCCAGGCGCATGAGTTTATGAACAAGCTGCATGTAATATTAGGATTAACACATATGAAAAGGTATGATCGGTTGGAGGCGTATATAACAAGTACTGTCACAACAACACAGGCAGAGATGGGAACGGTGGTGAGACAAGTGAAGGACCCTGTGATGGCGGGATTTCTATTGGGTAAGCTGAGCCGGGCCAGAGAAGCCGGAGTTCGACTGGTGCTTCTGGAGGATGGGGTTCTGCCGGAGCCTAGCGATCCGGAACGCTCCTGCCAACTCATTACGATAGTCGGTAATCTTTTGGATAATGCAATGGAAGCGCCGGAAGGTAGAGGCAGCAAATATATTCATTTCAGCTTTCAATATCAGGATAAGACGCTGATAGTTACGGTTAGCGATAATGGAAGCGGTATCCCAGATGAGAAATTGCCGTATATTTTTCAACAGGGGTATTCGACAAAAGGACATGACCGAGGCATAGGCTTGTATCTGGTTGAGCGGAGCCTTAAAGCTATGGGAGGTAAGATTGTTTGTGAAACAGGAAAGGGAGAAGGGACCCGATTTACGGTTAGTTTACCCTATCGAGCAAAGAGTGATGGTCAATGATTAGTGTATTGATTGTAGAAGATGATCCGATGGTAGCCGAGATGAATAAATTCTATCTGGAGCAAGTGGAAGGTTTTCAGTGTAAAGGCTGGGCAAAATCAGTGGGTGAAGCTCTGATCAAATTGGCAGATGAGTCTTTCGAGCTGATTCTGCTGGATATTTACATGAAAGAGAGCAATGGATTGGAGCTGCTGTCCGCTCTCCGTCGAGGCAGCAAACGAATAGATGTGATTATCATTTCGGCTGCGAGCGATAAGGACAGTATCCGAGACGCGCTTCAGAACGGTGCAGTCGATTACCTTATCAAACCGTTTGAGTTTGAACGGTTTCTCGCAGCCCTTTCCGCCTACAAGGAGCAGCATTTCCTGTTCCGTAATCAGGATTCCCTGGATCAGTCTGAACTAGATAAGCTAACCGGGTATAGGAAAGAGCCCTCGGTCGTTCAGGATTTATCTAAGGGCTTTACCCGGCATACACTTCGGACGGTCTGGAAAGCGGTGGAGACCCATAATGCAAATTCCTTTAGCACTGAAGAGATTGCAGTTAGTTCCGGAATTTCGCGGGTTTCGGTCGGGAAATATCTTGCCGTCCTCGCGGATATGGGAGCGCTGAACAGTGAATTGACCTATGGCACCATTGGAAGGCCTGTACAGCGATATCGCATGTCTTCCCGCGGTAGTTCTGTGATTTCTAAATTCATATAGCCTTTTGGAGTGGGCCGCCGGTTCCGAGTTTTATAAGGAATCGGCGGTTTTTGATTGCTTATTTTTGATAGCGCTTACTTTAATAATTTTTATAATTCAATCAATAATTACGTAAAAACAAAAGCGCTTTCATTTCCGCTACTATAAGGCTAGAAAAGAGTTTAGGAGGAAATGAAAAATGCAAAATACGATTCCATCACCTGTTTCCAAAGGAAAGGAAGGTCCCCTGCCAGAAAAGGCTGCCTTCATTCAAAAATGTAAGCAATTTAAGGTCGGTGTCTTTCCGCTCCCTGTGTATCTAGCTCTGGCAGTGGTCATTCTTCTTGCAAGTGTGGCCGGGAAGCTACCGAATGACATGATTGGAGGGTTCGCTGTCATTATGGTTCTGGGTATTCTGCTGAGTGATATCGGTATGAAACTTCCCTTGTTGAAAAATATAGGCGGCCCCGCAATCATGGCCCTTATGATCCCATCCCTGCTGATTTACTTGAATTTGTTCAACTCTACTGTGACAGACGCTGTCACTACATTGATGAAAGAGGCAAACTTCCTGTACTTGTACATCTCCATCCTGGTGAGTGGCAGTATGCTCGGCATGCACCGCAAAACATTGGTAGCGGGTATTACGCGGATCTTCATCCCGCTGATCGTCGGGACGATTGCAGCGGTTCTCGGCGGACTACTGGTAGGAATGCTCACAGGTTATAGCATGTATCATACTTTCTTCTTTATTATCGTACCGATCCTTGGCGGTGGAATCGGTGAAGGCATTCTTCCTCTCTCGATTGCATACTCAAGCATTCTGGGTGGACACGAAGCGGGTTATTACGTATCGCAGATGATCCCGTCGGCAATTATCGGCAACGTATTCGCCATCATTGTGGCGGGCTTCCTGAAACGTCTGGGCGAGAAAAAGCCCCATCTAAGCGGTAACGGTACATTAGTCAAATCCGGTGACGATCTACAGCATGACAATCCGGATAGCAAACCCAAAGATTTCATGATGATGGGTGCGGGACTTCTGATCGCATGCAGTTTCTTCATTGTTGGGGCATTGCTTGCAGATTATGTAGGGATACCCGGACCGATTGTCATGATTCTGATGGCCGTACTGATCAAATGTGTCAAGGCGCTTCCCGAAAGATTCGAAAATGGGGCTTACCAGTTGTATAAGTTCGTTGCTGGTAACTTGACATGGCCGCTCATGGTAGGTTTGGGCATGCTATACGTTCCTCTGAAGGATGTAGCTGCCATTATCTCTCTACCTTATGTGCTGACCTGCCTCGCCATCGTCTTCAGCATGGTGGTTTCCGGCTATTTTGTGGGAAGAAAAATCAATATGTACCCTGTCGATGCGGCAATTGTAACCGTTTGCCATAGCGGCTTGGGTGGAACCGGAGATGTAGCCATTCTCTCTGCCTCCAATCGTATGCAGCTCATGCCATTTGCCCAGATCTCCACCCGGATCGGTGGCGTCAGCACTGTTATTGTGGCAACTATTCTATTGCGGTTTTGGAGCTGATTAGGATGTCAAGCATACATCCAGAAAGCTTATAGAGAAAAATATATTGCAATTAACAGGAGGAACAGTAATGAAAATAATGGATGAAGTAATGAAGATGCATGTTGGCGGCAAGCTGGAGACCGGCTTGAAGAACCCTATTCGAAGCATGGAGGATTTATCCAAGGTATATACACCCGGAGTAGCTAAAGTGTGTCAGGCTATCGCCGCAGACCAAGATAAAGCATACGAATATACGATTAAGAAAAATTCGGTGGCTGTCGTTAGTGATGGAACAGCTGTACTCGGACTTGGCGATATCGGTCCCAAAGCAGCCATGCCGGTCATGGAAGGCAAAGCAGCGTTGTTCAAACAGTTTGCAGATGTGGACGCTTTCCCAATCTGTCTGGATACAAAAGATACCGAAGAAATTATCGCGATTGTCAAAGCAATTGCCCCTACCTTCGGAGGCATTAATCTCGAAGATATTTCTTCGCCTCGTTGCTTTGAAATTGAAGCGAGACTGAAGCAGGAGCTCGATATTCCAGTCTTCCACGACGATCAGCATGGAACGGCGATTGTGGTACTGGCTGGAATTTTGAATGCGTTAAGAGTATGCAACAAGGACATTAAGAATGTAAAGATAGTGGTGAACGGTATTGGAGCTGCCGGTATCGCCGTATCCAAGATGCTCCTGCATGCCGGTGCTGTAAATTTGATCGGTGTGGACCGCCAGGGCGCAATTAACCGTGCTGTCCATTACGATAAATCGCATTGGAGCGAGTTTGCACTAATTACAAATCCACATCTGGAGATAGGTTCCTTATCTGAAGTTATTCAGGGTGCCGATGTATTTATCGGACTATCCGCCCCTGGTGCCTTAAAGCTAGGTGATGTAAAAAGAATGGCTGCTGATCCGATTGTATTTGCCATGGCCAATCCTACTCCGGAGATTGATCCTGAAATTGCCGCGCCTTACGTCAAGGTTATGGCGACAGGGCGCTCCGATTTTCCTAACCAAATCAATAATGTTCTCTGTTTTCCCGGTATTTTTCGTGGAGCCCTTGACTGTGGCGCCACTGAAATCAATGAAGATATGAAACTGGCTGCTGCAGAGGCGATATCTTCAGTAATTGACGCCAGTGATCTTCATGAAACTTATATTATGCCGAATGCGTTTGATCCACGGGTAGTGGAACGTATCCGGGAAGCGGTTATTCGAGCGGCGCTCAAGAGTGGTGTGGCAAGAATAGGTACGTTAATGGAAAGCAATAATACATGATGTTAGGTAACTCTGCCTTATGCTTGTTTCTCCATTGGCTGGAAGAATATCCAAGCATGTCGGCGTAGGTATAACGCTTCGCGGTGGATTGCTGCTAGCGATCATTGGTTTGGCGTCTATGGGGATGATTTCTAATCTGCCGCTGCTTATTGTGATGAGCATCCTTTTTGTGGGGGGATCGCACTAGCCGTTCCTTCACTTGTTTCGCTTGTTGGGCAAGTGGGCGGCAAGATGCGCGGGATAGCTGTATCTGTATATACTTTTATATTGTTTACAGGCACAAGCTTTGGTCCGATTATCTCGCTTCAATTGATGAATCATGCAAGTTATTTAATTACATTTCTTCTATTGGAATGTATTCTGTGCATTGGGTTGATAGTAGCATGTCTTATTCATCATGAGGAAGCAGGGGAGTTAAACAGCTAGTAAATTTGTGATCAATAAACAAAAAACGATGAAATGACATCATAACGATTGTTTATTCAAGGTAACTTCATTTGAAGTTACCTTTTTACTTTGAAGTCACATGGGACCCGCAATGTGGTCTGGAGAAGCTTATGTCCTAATGAAAATAGTTGTATAAAAATTTGATATACGCGCAGAGAATTCCCGGTGAATAACGTCAAATAGAAGTAGATGTTAAAAAAGATTAAATGTGATTCATTATGTTCCTTGTTGCAGTCGAACAGTCTTAAGATTTTTGTAAGAATCGGATAAGAAAAAAGAAAGTTCCGTTATGTACAATGTATGAAATGAGAGACTATAACCGTATTAAGGATGGTGGATGAGTTGGGTTTCAAAATACGTAAAACCACAGTGCAATCCGTCTGGATGATGTGGGAAAAAGCTTTTGCGTTGCTTTCACATTTTCGCGGATCGCATAAGTCGAGTTTTGGTATATGTACCGTGATGCTAAAAAAACACCGGGGACAGCCAATTGTATGCCAGGACGCCACGGTCATCAACCAGGGGGAGTGGGTGGGAGAGCTCCACCTCGATAATGGAAGCATCCTGAAGTTGATCCAGTCCGAAGGATCGGATCGTGCTGCACTCCAAACGGCTCGCATGCTGCGTAAATCAATGCAGCAAATCAATGAAGCCTTCGAATCGCAGTCCGAGTTCAGGCAGGTCAAGGCTTTATTGGGGATTACACTGCTCCATCGGGGATTAACACACGGTCTTGGTTTTGAACAACAAAATATAAAGTCCGGTGTTTTTGAACGCATCACCACCATTTATCTTCGATTGCTGCTGTCTGCCATGCATCCGGAAGGGAGACAAAGAATCAGTCGGCGAACCGAACAACTGGTCCCGATGCTACTGATTCATTCACGGGCCTCACTGAAGAGTCGGTTCTCACCCGGACAGAACTACTCTGGATAAGTCTTAAGCTTGTTATATGGAGGTGTAATTATTCTTACATATTTAATAGGAGGGATACTATGTACCGCCACTCTTTACATGTTTATTCCGAGTTTGATTACGCGAGTGAGCGGCTTTGGTGTCTTTCGCAAAGGAACGGTAAAAAAACAGGTGGCATTCACTTTTGACGATGGGCCACATCCGAAATATACGCCGATATTGCTGGATTTATTGAAGTTGCATGAAGTGAAGGCTACTTTTTTCGTGCTAGGATCTAGAGCGGAGCAGTATCCAGACCTGATCAGAAGAATGGATCGGGAAGGCCATCAGATTGGCATCCATAATTATTGTCATACCTCTAACTGGCTGATGCTGCCCCGTACGATTAGGCGAGAACATCTGGACCGCTCTGCTGATATTATAGAGTCTATAGTCGGAACCCGACCCAATCATTACCGTCCACCCTGGGGATTAATCAATCTATTTGATTTCTTTCGATACAAACAGTATCGAATTGTTCTATGGTCGCTGAAGGCAGGCGACTGGAACACCCGGGTCTGTCAAACCCGGATGCAGGCCACTCTGTTAGGTGGAATCACCGATGGCTCCGTTGTCCTACTTCACGACAGTGGTGAGACTGTGGGCGCGGACCGGCATGCTCCTTATTTTATGCTGCAAGCTTTAGAGGAAGTGCTAAACCAACTGCAGGCAAGAAACCTGCAATTTGTTCGTCTTGACGAAATGTCTTGATGTATTCCAGTGTTTTTGCTGTTAAGACTTAAATTGTTTGCGGAAGCAGAGCGGCGAGATGCCCATCAATAATTTGAAGGTTCGTCCAAAATGGGAGGTGTTATCAAACCCAACCATTCCCGCAATTTCAGTAACATTAAAAGAAGAGCCAACCAGCAAATCACGCGCTTCTTTAATGCGGATGTTATTGATATATTCAATGAAGCTGAACCCGGTGGCTTCTTTAAAAGTTCGGCATAAGTAGGAAGAGCTTATGTCGAATTTCTGTGAAATCTCACAGAGCTTAAGCGGTTCCATATAATGTTGATTTACATAATTAACGATGTCCAGGACTTTCTTGTGTGTACGATTGGATTCCACCATTGGAGCAACACGGCTGTCGAATAGTTTACGATTAAGATAGAGGAGCAACTCCACCAATAATAGTTGTTGGTACTGTTCATATCCGCGGGCTTGCTTCTTCCCCTCCTGAATCATCTTCTGAAAAAGCTGTTCGATGAAATACTGATCTATACCGGTCATCTTCAAAGCGCGGTAATCACTTTTGAACAATTCGAACAGTTCCTCACTTTGACCACCGATACAAAAATGCTGCAGGAATTCTTTTTTAAACAGTAGTGTAACCCGTTCATACATATTGCAGCCGGAATTAACCAGTTTGTGCATTTCGTGAATATCCATAAATAGCAACGTACCGCCCGCAACCTGGTAGGTTCTGTCCCCTATAAAATAATAAAAATCCCCGGATATTAAATACAGAATCTCATATGCATCATGATAGTGTCTTGAAGGCATGCTGGTGTATACCTGTTTCTTGCGGCTGATCTCAAAAAGAGTAGACTCATAAAATACCGGTTTCATTCAGCACCTCCTAAGAGGATTGTAGACTTAATCTAGGGGTTATAGCAATATATGTATAAAAATTAATAATTACAAGAAAATACGTGCTGTTTGGACAAACTTTTTGAGATAAGCTTAAATTGAATTACCAAGTGTTGGAAAAAGGGGGGCTGTCATGCTCAGCTAGGTTGGGGATAAGGTTCGCTGCCATTAAAAGTTAAAGCGCTTAAACTATTTAATCAAAGGAGAGATTGCGGTGCTTAATTCAACGAATAGTAAGGTTTCCAAGAAGATGAAATTTTCATTGTTGATCCTGCTCAGTTTTTCAATGATTTTTTCTTATGGCTATCTGTCCAGTGCATCTCAACAGAAAAGTTATGCGGCAGGGAACCCTGATTCTAATTTCTCACCGGCAACACTTCAATTCTTGCGCGACAACACAGGTCTGGATGGTGAGCAGTGGAACAATATTATGATGCTTGTCAACAAACCGGAGCAGGACGATCTGAACTGGATCAATTTTTACGGATATTGTGAAGATATTGATGATGACCGCGGGTATACGATTGGAATATTCGGTGCGACTACAGGTGGCTCAAATGATACCGGTCCCGACGGTCCGGATCTGTTCAAGGCATATGATGCTGCCAAAGGCGCGAGTAATCCTTCGGTTAAAGGCGCATTGGCCCGGATAGGTGTCAAGGGTGCGATGAAAGGGAAGATCCTCGAAATCAATGAAAGCGAAGAGAGCTTCTGCAGAAAAATTGGCAATTTGCAAAATGATCCCGAGTGGAGAGAGGCTATGTGGAAAACGTTCTACAATATCTACATTAAATACAGTGTGGAGCAGGCCCGAAATCGCGGCTTTAACTCGGCATTAACTATTGGTTCCTTCGTGGATGCTGCGCTGAACCATGGAGCAACCGGCGGCTCCGAGACTCTTCAAGGACTTTTGGGTAAATCAGGAAGCAGCACCGATGAGAAGACTTTCATGACCAAATTCTATAAAGAACGGACCAAGATTGTGGATACTAATGAGTACAACTCTCCGCCTAACGGCAAGAACCGTGTGAAGCAGTGGAGCAATTTGCTCAACATGGGAGAGACAGACCTGAAGGGTGCAGATTCGGCAGTCCTTCAAGTCACCGACTGGGAACTCCAATAACAGGAATGTGAGAGTAGACAAAACCGCCGTTCTTCTTGGAGACGGCGGTTCGATGATAAGTGAGATTAATGAAGAGGGAGATGGGTCGAATGGATAACCACCAATCTTATCTCAAAAACAGATTTCCCAAGGTAATCAGTCTAATGGTTATAGGTTTGCTGCTTGCCATGGAGTTGACCGGTTTTGTTTCAGCAGGAAGGGAGGGAAATGAGGAAGATCTTGCAAGCGAAGTAACTGCAGCTCAGGAAACGATTGCCCAGTGGATTTTTAAAGACAAAGGCGAGAACGGAGTATTTCCGGCTACAGGCGGAGTATATCAAACGGCTTCATCCATTCGTGATATAGGAACAAATACGGATGCATACACCTATGAGCCCAGTGAGAACAGCGTACGCAACCAAGGCTGGCATGAAGGAACGGGCACTAAATACTGGCTTGCTACGCTTTCTACCCAAGGCTTCGAAGGTATCCTCCTCTCTTCACAGCAAACTTCTTCAAGTACAGGACCTAGGGATTTTAAGGTGCAATACAGTATAGATCAGCAGGAATGGACAGATGTTGCGGGCGGCAACCTTGTTCTAGCCCAGAACAATTTTAATTGTTCCAATAATTCCTGCAAATTAACGAACCTCGTTTTGCCTGCGGGAACAAACAATCAAGATGTACTCTATATCCGTTGGGTGGTTAACTCTACGAAAAGCGTAAGTGGGGGAACGGTATCCAGCTCAGGCTCAAGCAGAATCAAAGATGTGGTAATTAAAGGAACACGCAGCAGCGGCGAACCAGGAGACACTCCCACACTTGAGGTAAGCAAAACTCCCGCTTCAGGGGCTGCAGATGTTTCCCTTAATGCAGAGATCACTGTGAAGTTTAATAAAGTCATCAGTCTCGATAGTGGCTATCAAGTTGTAATCACAGAAAACAATGTTCCTCTTAACAACATCTCTACTTCGCTCCTCGGTCAAGACTCGGTTAAAGTCAGCCACCCTAATTTTATTGCCGGTAAAACTTATAAAGTGACCATCCCAAAAGAGCTTGTTAAGGGGACTACGGATGGCCGGACACCGGAAAACGATATTACCTGGAGCTTTAAGACGAAGTCTCCGGATATCGGCAACAAAACACCAACTCTGCTGAACATGACTTTTAATGGGGACCCAAAGACAAGTATCGCCTTTGACTGGTATACAGCCGAAACTGTCAGAGGTACAGTAGTGCAAGTGGTGGAGGCCTCCAATGCGGGAGGAAGCGAGTTCCCGGAACAACTGGCAACCTCTTATGAGGGCAGCTCAACAGTTATTGAAACCTTAATGATATCAGGAGACAGAAGTTCCAAGAAGTATAAAAAGTTCGCCAGCCATAAGCTTATTGCAAGCGGTCTTATGCCTGGAACTAAGTATATCTACCGGGCCGGTAACGGTGATGCAGACGGCTGGAGCGAGGCGGGTTCTTTTACCACGGACAAGGCGGATAATCAGGATTTCCATTTCCTCTATGTAACCGACACCCAAGGCTCAAGTAAATCGAATTTCGATCTGTGGCAGGATACTTTTAAGCGAGCTATTGAGAAAACGGTAGATCCCAAGTTTGTTCTTCTTACAGGGGATCTAACGGATGATGGTGATCTGGAGCAGCTGTGGCAGTGGTTCTTGGGTGTGCCGAAAAAAGAATTTGCCAATGTGCCATTTGCACCGATTATCGGCAACCATGAGATAGAGGATTATCCGAATAATAACTTCTATAACCATTTTAATCTTCCAAAAGATGTCGGGACGGGTGCTCATGACGGGTCGGTATATGCTTTCGAATACGGCGATGCACTGTTTATGCAGATCAATTCCCAGTACGAAGGAGAGGTCAAGCCGTACAAAGCAGATATTCAGTTCACGAAGCAATTGGAATGGATGCGGAATCAGGTGGCAAAGACCGATAAGAAGTGGAAATTCGTCTCTATGCATAAGGGAGCTTATTCCTCAGGGGATAATGCTTCGGCAGAAAGCGACCGGGTAGAATTTTACCGCAAATATCTGATTCCTGTATTTGATGAGCTGGGTGTGGATATGGTGTTTGAGGGACATGACCATATGTATATGAGGTCTTTTCAAATGCTGAACAACGTTCCGATTAAGAATGTCATTACCGATGAGCAAGGAAATGTGCTGAATCCCAAAGGGACTGTGTATCTAATGGGCAACTCGGCCGCTTCGAAATTCTATGCTATTAATCCAGACGCAGACACTTTTTTTGCAGCAAAAAACGATCAGCCCAACAAGAAAATGTTCGTGGATGTTTCCATTACAAACGATGTGCTGAAATTTACATCCTACACAGCAGTTAAAGATAAACCCCTTGCCGTCTATGATGCTTACAGTATCAAGCGGACTGACGTCAAACCCGGCATCGTCGAAAATCCAAGCGCAGTAAGACAATCAGGGAACCGTGCAGTTCTTTCGTGGAAAGCACCAACAAATAGCCCTGAGCCGGTGCGAGGTTACCGGATTTATGAGAAAAATGATAAAGTCAGCACAAATTGGAGCGTGTATGTGCCGACGGTAAGCGGTCAGACGAGTTACAGCTATACATTAAACGGCATAGATTCTGCTAAAGCCTACAATTTCGTGATTAAAGCAGTGGGGACAAGAAATAATTCGCTTCCAGCAGAGGTAGGAATGCAATGAATCCTCGAAAAACAAAATTACTAACCGAATGTACCCTGGTTAAAAGACACTAGCTCACGCTAGTGTCTTTTTCCTTCCAAGGGCAAAGACCTATAAATATTGCACCTTATGTATATTTTATCTGTGTTTCGGAATTTTAATCCCCTTTATAATAAGGTTTGTAACAGGGTTGGTAGGCCGGCCGAGCTTTACAAAACGAAAAAGAAGAGGAAGCTACAATGTCAAATGAAGCAGGGAAAAAAATAAAGCTTTCACGAATCGGAAATTCGCTAAGGCAACAGAAATATCTTCAACTTATGGTGCTACCTGGTCTTATATGGCTAATTGTTTTTTGCTATATCCCTATGGTCGGACTTTTTGCAGCATTTTTTGATTATAATCCTTTTCTGGGAATTCTAAAGAGTCCATTTGTAGGCTTCGCGCACTTTAAAGAACTGTTTCACGATGAGTTGTTCTGGAATTCGGTAAGAAACATGTTCGGGTTAAGTTTAACGAAGACGGTTTTTGCCATCATCATGCCGATTTTGTTTGCCTTAATGCTTAACGAAATCAAGAATATGACCCTGAAAAAAATCGTTCAGACGGCGAGTTATCTTCCGCACTTTATCTCGTGGGTAGTTGTTGCAGGACTGTTTATTATGTGGCTCAACACCGATGGCATTGTCAATCATGTACTGATGTCGCTTGGTTTCACCAATGAGCCCCAAGCTCATCTGAATTCTCCCGGAGGCTTCTGGATCTGGATGGCAATTATTGACACCTGGAAAGAGACCGGGTGGTGGGCGATTATATATCTCGCTGCCATTGCTGCGATTCCTGTAGAACAATATGAATCTGCTGTGGTGGATGGAGCAAGTCGCATCAGAAGAATGATTAGCATCACTATTCCGTCCATTAAATCCACAATTATGATGGTAGTTATCCTTAGTATTGGAAGCATGATTTACGGAGGACTCTCCGGATCAAATCTGCAGCAATCTCTACTCTTTGGGAATTCGCTCAATTATGACAATTCCATGATTTTGGAAACCTATATCGTAAATATGGGGCTTTCCCAAGGTCGCTTCTCTTATGCTATTGCTGCAGGGTTAATCTTATCATTGTTATCGTTTGTGCTGTTCAGTGGAGCAAATGCAGTCAGCCGTAATTTAACAAACACCAGTTTATATTAACAAGCAAATTCCCGTATAAAGTGAACCGTCAGGAGCGAAGGAAATGAAGGGAAATACAGAAGACAAAGTCATCAACATAGTTCTGTTTATTCTTATGTCGATTGTCACCCTGGTAACGTTGTATCCATTGTACTACTCATTCATCATATCCTTGAATGATGCCAATGACATCGCCGAAAAAGGCTTCATCTATTTATCTCCAAGAAAATTCACACTTGAGAATTTCAAGATTGTTTTTACAGAGAGCAAGTTAGCTCATTCATTCCTAATTACAGGGGCGAGAACGATTTTGGGTACAATTGCAAGCGTATTGTTTACTGCTTGCGTGTCTTACCCCTTATCTAAAAAAAACTTGGCCCTTAGAAGCTTCTATATCCGGACGGGTGTAATCACCATGTATTTTTTTGGTGGAATCATTCCAACCTATCTGCTGCTCAACTCACTTGGATTAATTGATACCTTCTTGGTGTATATCATACCTTCCCTGTATTCATTTTTTAATGCCATTTTGTTTATTAACTTTTTTTCCTCCATTCCCGATGCGTTAGAGGAATCAGCCAAGATAGACGGTGCAAATGATTGGCGTGTTTTCTGGAAAATATTCCTTCCGTTGTCTGCGCCGATTCTGGCCACCGTGTCGTTGTTCTATGGAGTACAGCAATGGAATTCATGGTTTGATGCAGCCTACTACACCAATTCACCAGACCTGGCCACCCTGCAACTGGTTCTTTATCAGATCATCAGTCAATCGGAAGGAGCCGCGATTGCTGCAAATTATCTCGGAGCCGGTAAGCAGAATATTAACATTATTGATTCCATGAAGTATGCAACTATGGTTGTGTCCGTCGTTCCGGTAGCTCTCGCGTATCCATTCCTGCAGAAATATTTTGTCCAGGGCATGATGGTGGGCTCTGTAAAAGGATAATGCTCGATATCTAGGTCACTTGCCTTGATATACACACAAAAAAAGGGGGAAAGAAGATGAGTAAGGGAAAAAGGATTGTGTCAATCTTTATGGCAGTAATGATGGCTGTTGTTTTTAGCGGGTGTCAATCGAATAAGGATGCGGAGAGTTCAAGTCAGCCAGCAACGGGTACAGAAGCAACTGCGGGTTCGGAAGAATTGACGCAGGAACCTCTAGTTATCAAGCATTTCTATAATTATGACTGGTTCAATGTCGATTGGACAAGTTCGCCCTCCGGTCAGGAAATTCAAAAGCAGGCCAATGTAAAGATTGAATTAAGCAAAGCAACTTCTGGTGATAATACCAAGCTAAATATGATGGTTGCTTCCGGTGACATTCCTGATTTGATTACAACCAACAAGGATGATCCCGCCATCGATTTAATGATCAAGAATGGCATGGTTTTGCCGATTTCTGATTTTATTGATCAATATGCGCCTGAGATTAGGGAGCAGAGTGAACCAGAGGTCTTTAAATACTACAACTATAAGGATGGAAAGCAATATTTCTTCCCGTCGTTTCTCGTTACCCCATATGACCTTCAACAATCAGATTATAATACGGTTAGCGGAGGTGATGGAGTAAGCGCTATCAGAAGTGATGTTTATGAGGCAATCGGAAAACCAGATATGTCAACGCCTGACGGATTCTTTAATGCAGTGAAAGCAGCAAAGGAAAAGTTTCCTAAGCTTACCGGCTGGTATTTCGGGGCTTTCAACAAAGATCTGACCTTCTTTAAAGCAGGTGAATTTCAAGGTTATATGTTCCCTGCTACCCAATTCGGCATCCATGTATATGATGTAAACGCGGATGGAAAGCTCACATCGGGTGTGCGTAATCCGAAATTCACTGAATTCGTAAAGTTCATGAATAAAATGTACACGAATGGATTAATGTCCTCTGAATCATTCGTAGATGCGCAGGATATTAAAGAAGCTAAGAAACAAAAAGGGGATACGATCGTATTCTCCGGGATCGTGAATGATTTTAACGAAACGATCAAAACTCAGGATAATCCGGAAGTGGGCTGGGAGCCTCTACCGTATTTCCCGGATGGTAAGTATTTCAAAGATGGCTCTGGTTGGACAGCTACGCTGATCTCCAAGAAAGTCGCTGACCCTGAACGGCTGGCTAAATTCATCTCTTTTATGACTTCTCAAACAGGTAGAGAGCTTGATGCTTATGGGGTAAAGGGCGTTCATTGGGAGATGAAGGAGATCGATGGGAAGCAAGTACCAAGACGGACTCCGGAATTCCAGACCTTATACGAAACCGACGGAAGCAAATATCAGAAGGAAACAGGGGTATCCACCTACTTTGCTTTCTCGGATGACTATATCCATGGCAGAATGGCTGCACTTACCGATTCCGAGAAGACAGATTACAGAAAGAACTTGGAGAGCATTGTCAAGCCGCACAAAGAAGCGGATATCGCATTGGGACTTATTCATCCATTGTCCACTTCTGAAGAAGGGATTATCCAAAATAAGCTCAATGAGCTCTCCAAAGCGTACTACCCTAAAATGGTTATGGCCAAGAACGAGGGTGCCGCTTTAGATACCTATAATGAGTTTGTGAAGAAGGCGGAAGACACCGGTTTGGCAAAACTGGAGGCTGCTTGGACCGCTAAGTATGCGGAGTTTAAATAAGTCAGCTTAGCAATAAAATAATGTTAATCAAAGAAGTGGATGAGTGTGACGAGAATCAGGCTCATCCTTCTTCTTTTCGCAAGGAAAACTCTTAAATCCACTACAAATCCGCGTTATACGTTTATTCGGGGGATACAATGAAGGAAACCATTAAAATCTGCAAAAAAGGGTATGACATTGTCATCGAGAAAGGTTCTGGCTGCATCAGGGAATTGTATGACAATAAAGATGCTAACCGGGTGAACCTTGTTGACCGCAACAGGCGATTCGGGAGCTTGGCCGCAACCTTTAAAGACAAGAAATCATACCATACAGAAATAAGCCATGTCGCAGAGTCCAAGAAACACATCGTTATAGATGACCAACTCATCACCCATTCTTTTTCTTATCTGAGAGGTTCCTGTGCCGTTTTTACCAATATCGAATATAACTCCACCTTAAAATACGAATTTATGGACGAGTTTTTTATCCTTTCCATTGAAGCTGCAGACACGAATATCAGCCAATTCGGCATGAACCTTGACTTCAATTTTTTAGGGAAGTTAGGCACAGGATATGAGGATCAGGTGATCCCGACATCCCCCTATACCTCAGCAGACGGCAAAGCCTCCTATTATCTAATGACAAGGCCTAACGGCAGATGGGTTCTGGTTACCTCACCTCAACCCCTGGCTGGGTGGCGACTGGAGTATTCTCCCAATAATTTTGGACATTTTATTCTCGGATTGAAGATGTTTGAGAGCTTTGATGATGTTTTTGTTTCAGATTCAGGCACGAAACAAAAACATACGATAGCCCTTAGGATCGACTTTCCCGACACGTACAGGGAGGCCATGTCGCTTGCGAGCTCCGCCTTGGGATCCCCTGTTCCCTATTTTCCGGTTGCAGGGGGAACATTGGGGACAGAGCTTCCCATGACTATTGAAGGAGTATATAACAAAATTATCCTTCATTCACCATCAGGTAACAGCACGGATATTACAGAGCATGTAGTAGAAGATAGCGGAGTATATCAGGTTTCAATTAGGCTTTGTGAAGAGGGATTCTACAGGGTTGAAGCATTTGGAAATTCCCTGAACAGCCTGGACTGTGTATTATTCAGCTTCAGCGGTTGGAACGAGCTGTTCCGCAAGGCGAGCAGTACTATCGAACAACCCTATCACTGTGATGAGAATCTTGCTGAGGGAGGGGTGTGGTGCTGGGCTCTGTGTGAACATATCAAGCGGTTTGGGGTGGACCCGCAATTGGCGGACAGGGTTTTAGAACATATTGATCATAAAATATTGAATCTGTCCGGAGTCTCCCCTACGCCAGGATGCTCCATCGTACCTTATCCGCACAGGTTTGAGGGTCGGGAATATGGGCCTTACCATATCTTCGAGTCAACCCGAATACAAGAGCAGTTTTTTGGGGTGTCTATTCTTCTATCTGCTTATCAAGCATTTGGCAATTCAAGCTATCTGGAGTATGCGATTGATACCTTGCTGAACCTGCTCCATGAGCATATTGCCGAGAATGGGGCCATCCTGTGTTATGAGAAAGGAAGAGAGATCGATTATACCACCGTATGCGCCCCTGTAATTGCAGTGGTGGATATGGCGAAGGTGCTTGGGGAGAGGAGAGATCCCAGAGAGGCTGTCTTTCAAGCAGCAGCCGTGAAAATTGCGGATTATCTGCTGCAACGGGGATTTCATTTCCCTACGGAGGGGGATCAGGAATACTCACAGTCGGAGATGGAGGACGGCTCGATCTCCTGCACGGCATTATCCGTTCTGTATGTTTGCTTTCACATTGAATTCAAGCATGAATACATTCGATTTGCCGAAAGTATTCTACGGCTTCATGATGCCTGGAAGATGTACACGCCTGATGCCCGGATGTACCAGTCATCCTTCAGATGGTGGGAGACCATCTGGGAAGGCGATCAGGACGGCCCGTGCATCAATGCAGGACATGCCTGGACGATCTGGCGGGGAGAAGCCGATTTCTATTACTCACTCCTCACAGGGGATATGAACAGGCTCCTCTCTTCCTACAATGCTTATCTAACCAATCTCAGCAAGATTCAACAGGATGGCACTGTATATGCCTGTTATATTCCGGATTATATTCCTTATAGCACGGAACCTGGGGTGCTGGTCCACCGATACCCGCTGAAGCCAGACCATTCTCTCTCCAGGTATGTGTGGCCGCGGGCAGTGGACACCTGGTTTAAATCGAGCGGCATTCACAGCCAGAAGGGTAAGCCGATTGCTTTGAATGGTGAAGTTACGTTTCATGAAAATTGCCTGGTTTTTATGAGCACGGCTCCCGAGTTTAGTTATTTTTTTGTTGGTGATATAAGGGGAAGAATCAGGCTTGCTACAGAGAAAAGAATCACAATCATATCTCAAACAGAGTATTTGTCAGTATACCAGGGTCGTATTGAGGCTGCTCAGGGAATCCGTTGCGAGATTACACCGGAGAACAAATGGATTGAAATTGAATTAGGGTAATCTCCCATGCAAGAGGGCAGTAAAGCTCAAAAAATGTTCATTTTTTGTCGATTTCAGTAAGTATTGATATAATAAATACGGTCGCGGCAGTGGATATTGAGGGACAGAGAGGGACGAGTTATGTTAAGAATGCTTCGGGGACCCGTAAACACCAGCTATACTTGGAAGATCATGATTTCCTTTGTGCTTGTCCTTCTCATACCCGTAACCTTGTCGGCTGTTTTTATCTACATTCGGTCTGTCCAATATGTGGAGGATCAGTCTAAGACCGCCCTCAAGGAAGCCTTGGCAAAAGAAAAAGAGAATGTGCATCAAATTTTTAACGATTACCGAAAACTCGGGAGCCAAATTGCGCAATACCCTTTGCTGATTTCATATTTTGATGATTTATATATGTCCGATACCAACAAGATTGATTTTTCCTATCATTACCTCAATTCTTTTATGGATTGGGTCCGCAGCCTGGAGACTACGGAGTATCACTTCCGGTTCTTTACTGCGAATGACAACACCTTTCAGAATGAATGGATTTACCATTCTAAGCCTTATGGTAACGAAGCATGGTTTGAAGAAGCGATCCAGGCGACTTACAGCGCTCCATACTGGGAGAATCTCCACAAAGCCCGTATTTTGGATTATGACAAAGTCAAAAACCCAGCGATTCGCGATCAGGAAATCTCCTTGTTCGTGCCTATGTTATCCTATACAACCAACGATAGAAACACGCTGCTGGAAATTTTTATTGCACCTGACGCTATTTTTGGTGGTCTCGGCAAGATGGAGGAGTTCAAACAGGGAGCCGTGTTCGTATATGATAGCGTAGGTCAACTGGTCTATGAATCCAATCATCACCCGGCAGGTGTTCTCTCACAGCTATCCTCCCAATTAAACAAGGCTGAACAAAGTACATCCAATTTCGTTACGAAGGTGGGAAGCCAGTCCTTTCTGACGGAAATCCAGACTTTAGAGAATCCTAACTACAGAATTATTGGAATGTTTCCTCAGAATCTAGTTATCCAAGAAACCACGAAAGCGCGAAACACCTTCGTAGTTTGTCTCGTAGCCGCACTTATCTTGATGATTCTCATCTCCTATGTTTTTTCCAGAAAACTGATGAAGAAAATAAAAAGGCTCGTAAAGGTCATGAGGAGCGTCCAGAAGGGCAACCTGAATACCCAAGTGGTAATTGAAGGGAATGATGAAATTGACGAGCTCGGCAAGGATTTTAATAGAATGCTTAACAGGATAAATGAACTGATCGAGACGGTATACAAAACGGAAATTCTTCAGAAGGATGCGCTGTTGAAAGCGCTTGAGAACCAGGTGAATCCCCACTTTCTGTATAATACGCTGGAGACCATCAAGATGATGGCCGAGATCAACAGGGAAAGGGAAATCTCCGATGCGTTAACCTCATTGGGCGCTATGGTCCGCTACAATTTGACAAAAGACAACAGGCTGGTCCTGATAACGGAAGAAATCGAACAAATCAGGAGCTATTGCAGTTTGCAGAATTTGATGATGAACGGCCGATTGGAGCTGGTATGCTCGATTGCAGAGCAGATATATTCGTTAAAGATGCTGAAGCTGATCCTTCAGCCGATCGTAGAGAATGCAATCCTCCACGGGTTTCGCAACTTTGATGGTCAATGTGTCATCAAAATTTCGGCCGAGGTATACCAAAATAATATCCGATTCACAATTTGCGATAATGGGAACGGCATTGAGCCCGGGAAGCTCAGAGCCTTGAGAGAACGGTTGGAAAACAACCATAAAAACAGGTTATCCCCAGGTGAGAACGGAATCGGTCTGTCCAATGTCAATGACCGGCTTAAGCTGGCGTATGGAAGCTGCTATGGTATAGAGATTGAAAGTGAAATGAGGGAAGGAACCCGAATTTATATCAGCATTCCGGTTATTGATTAACCAAGGAGGGATGAACGTGTATTCATTATTGATCGTAGATGATGAGAACATCATTAGAAAAGGGTTGCGAGTGATTATCGACGATCTTGGGTTCTCGTTCAGGGAAGTGGTGGAAGCCGAAAATGGAGTCCAAGCTTTGGCAATATATGAGAAACACAAGCCGGATATTATTATAGTCGATATTCAAATGCCTCATATGGACGGTATTGAATTTCTTAAAAAAATAAGGGATATAGGTGCTGATAGCCGGGTTATTATTTTCAGCGGCTACAGTGAATTTGAATATGCCAGGGAAGCTATTCGTTTTAAGGTTACCGAGTATTTGCTCAAACCGATCAAGAGACAGGATCTGGAGGCTGCCCTGAAGAGGGCTTTGGACGATCTGGACCAGGAAAAGGGAACGGAAGAACTGCCTCCTGGGAGCCTCTCCGAGACAGATGGGAATATGCTTAAAGATATGCTGCTAAGCGCTGGTGGGAGCGATGAGGTCTTTCAAATGTTTTTATCCGAACGAAGGATTGAAATGCCTTGCCCGCATTTCATCATTTTATATGCACAGTTTACCCACCTGCAACTTTTTTCAGATGCCGGACAGGGAAGTATTCTCCCTGCAACTATGCTCGGCAGTAAGCTGGTGGCAATGTTTCCTCAGGTACTATCTGTTCCGCATGTGAAAAACAGTGTGATCTCTATCATCAACATAAAAAAAGGAGACGGTTTGAGAGAACTTCGAGCCTCCTTAAACGAAATGAATGAATATCTCCGGGAAAAAGGGCTTCGAGTAAACTGGGGAGTCAGCGGTATTAGCAGTAAATCTGTGCCTCTGTACACGCTGTTTAGGCAGGCCAAAGCCGCCTTCATGGAAAAATTGGTATACGGCGAAGGGAATATTTATTTTGCAGATGAACTGCCTAAACTCGCTGACAGGTTGCACTTTAACGAATCTGATATTACCCAAATGATATCCATGCTCAGAATGATGGACACCGGGAGGCTGGAAGTCTTCATCAATCAGAGGTGCAATGAGACAAGTATAAAAGGAATGGTAACGGTGAAGGAATACCAGGACAAGCTTTGCAGCTTGCTTATACAGGTGGGGTCCGGTATAAACGGTTCCGAAAAGGCCGCTGTTTTTATGGCTAATAACATCTATCAATTCGTGGAGGAACTGGAGGAATGTACTTCTTTACCGGCGGCCAATAAGCGCTTTATTGATACTTTAGTATTGATAAGTACCTATGACCATAAAGAAGGAACAAAATCAGGAGACAATAAATCAATTGCGCTTGTCAAACTATTCATCCAGAAGAATTTCCACAAGGTAATCAATCTCGATATGCTGGCAAATCAGGTTTCCATGAATCCTTCCTACTTCAGTGTATTGTTCAAAAAGGAGGAGGGCATATCCTTAACCGATTATATTGTGAATGTCAGAATAAACAAGGCAATGGAATACCTAATAGATCCCCAGTTCAAAGTGTACGAGGTCGCAACCAAAACCGGATTCAATGATGAGAAGTATTTCAGCAAGGTATTTAAGAAAAATGTGGGAATTACACCTAAGGAATATAAAGAAAAAAGCATATTCCACATGTAGGTTTATTTTTAACAACAATAAATGCGATTTCAATAAATATGGCACGCTTTCTTGAAATTTTCCATTCTTTTTTACAGGCAGTGTTGCTAATATTCAGATTGTAGTCCCCTACAACACAAGTTTAGAGGAGGAGAAAAAATGACTTGGGCTAAGAATAGGTTTTATTGGATGTTTTTTTTATCTTTTTTGGTAGCGTTTACAGTCGGTTATGTCCGGCAAGCCGAAGCAGCAGGAACTAGTACAGTCTATCCGTTTCCCGCAAGTCTCGCTTCAAACAGCGATTTTCAGGTGTGGGTCGAAAACACTTCATCACCCGTATGGACTGCACCGGGAATGGCCGCTACCCCCAAAGCAGTTACCAGCTTCGCATTCACGGGTACGGTGACTGTTAAGGTACAGTACAAGTCCAATTTCACATCAGCTAATATTATGCCTTCCCAATACGGAATAACGTATACTAAACCGGCGGCCAACCAGCTTCAGTTCACGTTAAACGATTATAAAAAAAGCAAAATTATTATTCGGATCGACAACGATCCGAATAAAGAGCTTTTCTTGTTCGGGGATCCGCCTGTAGCGACGCCTCCTGCCGGTGCAATCGTCTATCAAGCAGGGGCGCATTATCCCGCTAATAATGAACTCACGATGCAGGACAATCAGACGATTTTCCTCATGCCGGGAGCTGTTCTGCATGCCAGAATTGATACCGCTAACAATTCCAACCTAAAAATTCTGGGCCCAGGAATTGTTGTTGCCTATGATACAGGTGTGAATCCGAATGAATCAGAGTTTGAAAACAACATGGTATTCTATAAATCCAACAATGTTGAGTTGCGGGATTTCATCCTGGTACGAAATTTTAACGACAATCTGATCCATCAACTGGTTGTACGCAATACGGACAATGTGTCCATAGACAATGTTAAAGTTATTAGCGATGCTAGATGCTCTGACGGTTTATCGCTTGGTGGAAATAATGGGGTAGATGTTAAGAATTTCTTCAGTGTATCCGGTGATAATAATCTTGTCATTGGCTGGTGGGGCAAAACCGATAATGTAACGATCGATAATTACATTGCTTATTTCCCCGAACATGCCGGCATTGCTCAAACTTCAGCCATCTTCGCTCAGGGAATTGAGGGAACTAAGCCGGGCGAGGATACCAGCTCGATTGGAACTGTTCGCATTACTAACTTCTATGCCATAAAGCAAACAAATGTACTGGGAAGCATATGGGGTAAAATTCAGGACAATATCGATAATTTTACGATCGAAAATCTCTATACCGAGCCGGGTTCGACTAGGGACAACTTGCTGTATTTTGACCTGAATGTATCCTCCAATAAAAATTTCAACCTGAAGAATGTATACTTTGATAAAACCACTGGAGGCTATCTTAGTGATAAATATTATGTAAGATTTGACAACGTATATTATAAAGGCAATTTGGTCGCCAATACTTCCGCTGCTAATGTTACAGGCTCTGGGAAAGTTCAAGTGTTGAATGGGACATCCGGGAAGCACTATGAATTTGAAAATGGTCAATTGAATGGGCCAATTGCCGCCAATAAGAATTATGCATCCTTTGGAAAAGCTGTGGCCGTTATGAACAGTGTAGGGAGTTTCGCGGAAGTTACAATAGATGTGCCTGTAGCCGGAGACTATATACTGGATATTGCCTATGCGAACGGATCGGGGGCGGATGCCGCCCAAAGCGTCTATGTAAATGGAATTTATAAGTTCCAGGCATCATTCCCCAAGACAAATGCTGGATGGGACCAGTCTGCCTCCTCATGGAAGAAAGTATCTGGCGTCGGAACGGTAAACCTGCAAGCGGGGACCAACAAAATTAAAATCCAAAAGGATTCCAATGACCTCTACACAGCAGACCTTGACTATCTTGAGGTAACTTTAAAGCCTATCCATGTGGAGATGGAAAGCGGAACCGTTGAACCGTTGGTGGAGGCGCCCTGATTATAAACAAGTACTATGCCTCCGGATTGAAGGCTGTAGGGGTTATGGATGCTGTAGGAAGCTATATCAATCTCACCGTAACCGTTCCGAGTGTATTTGTTTTACCAGGCTCAATTGGTTCCATTTGAGTATAAATGTTTTCATGTATTCCCTCCGATTTTAATATGGAAATATTACTAAGCCCAGCCAGCAGTTGTAATGAGGTAAGTTAATATTTAACGTTAGTTTATCATGAAAATTGTCGGCCATGTACGAGTGCCAAAATTTGTGAAAAGGTAATTGAACGATATGATCGAAACAGTAAAAAACCACGAAGTACAGTTTCACTGTATCTCGTGGTTTTTTAAGATTTAGGTATTTAATGTTTTTATTACAACATTACTTTAACAACCATAGCGCCGGGGAATTAGCAGGCTCCCAACCGGTTAACGATGTATGGGCTTGACGACATTCATACACAGAACCATCGTAGGTTACCAATGTACCGACTGTGTAAGGGGTATTGGGTGCCCAAGCTGGGGCTGTAGAGGCTGTAGCGGTTGTGCCATTGATGGTGCTGGCCACTGATTGATTGCCTGCGGCGTCGAAGGCATGTACATTGAACGTATATGTTGCACCGGCGCTAAGACCTGTTACCGTATAATCCGTTGTGGAGCCAGGTACAGTGGTGATTAATGTCGTTCCTCTATAAATACGGTAGCCTGTAACACCAACATTATCCGTTGACGGATTCCACATTAACTGAATGCTGGAGGATGTTGGTGTCCCCATAACATGTAAGCCGCCGGGGGCTGTCGGTGCTTCCGTATCATTACCAACGGGTGCATTAGTAGTAACACTGACGGAATTGCTTCCATTTGAGACATTTCCAGCAGCGTCTCTTGCCTTGACACTAAAGGTATAGGCAGTATTCGCGGTTAATCCAGATACGGTGTAATTTAATGTAGTGCCGGATACGGTTGCAACCAATGAAGTTCCGTTAAATACTTGGTACCCTGTTACACCGGTATTATCCGTGGATGCGTTCCAGGCCAATGAAACGCTGGTGGATGTTTTTGCAGTTGCAGTCAAAGCTGCTGGTGCGGAAGGAGCTTGGGTATCGACAGGGTTGCTTCCGCTAAAGTTGACATCAATGACATTATAGAAGGCGTTCGGAGTATCTGCGACTTCCCACACAGCCAAGATGACGTGGTATCCACTACGTTCCGGAACGTTAAACGTGTCTGAGTAAGTGAAGGGTGGCTGTACACCTCCATAGTTCACCGAATAGAAAGGAGTAAGGTCGAATGAGTCCCGAGTAAGAGCGGCGTTAGGATTCCAGTCGGGCTTTGTAATATAGTATTTCCAGCTGGCCGTTGAATGAGCGGCAGTCAATTTCCAAGTGAATGTATTTTGTCCGGCAGAGATGTTGACTTTAGACCAGCGTGTAGCCGATTGTTCATCAAGCTTGGGAAAAGCTCCGTTAGCGCTTGCAATCTTCCCGTCTGCTGGCCCTGCAGCAGGGAACCCCTTAGGTGCCTCTAGACTTTGGGGCTCATAAACAATCGGGCCACAATCTGTATTTTGTCCTGATTTACAGAGTGCAGCCCGGCTAGCAGGTCCTTCAACATAACCGTGAGAAAAGGATCTTTCCGGGAATAACATTACAACCAATGAAAAAATCAAGATCATACTCCCATAAGCTAACAACTTTACCCTAGGTGAATGAGAAATACGGATAGATGACATTTTACTCCTCCTTTTTATATAAAAATATGCACTGCGAACAAATGATGCATTCAGTCCCGAACGTTTTGTCTCAATTACAACTCCTTTCTTTGTTGAACGTATTTATATAAACTCATAAAGAGCTCATATATCGACATGAAAGATAAGAGAAAAAGGTGCGTAGGGCTAAATTCATTGAATGATAACAATTTTTGTAACACCATAGTGATTATATGCAAATAAATGGTATTTGTCTACCAAATTTAGAAAGAATATGCTATTTTTAGTATGAAAATTCTCCCTCGGAACACGATCTATATTCCCCTTATCGTTCCATATAATTCTTGGAATTTGAAAGATTCATTTAGAATGATTAAACGACAAAATATATTATTTTCTTAATTTCTCTCTCTTTCTTTTCTTTTTTTTGTGATGAAAAATGAAAAATACTGTATGTAAAATAAAGCGGTAAATTATATATTATTCAGAAAATTACAATAACAACGCTTTCAAAGGTTGCTATTTTTGGTTTTATTTACTATTATTAGTTGGAATTACTTACAAAGGATGTAAGTAATTGATATTAGTGTGGGATTAACTGTCTGGAGAACAGTTCAATTCATAGAATTATAAGCTTTAAATAGATAGAAAGGAGTGAGGAGATGCAATACTTTTTTTATTTGTCAACCTTCATTTTTATTGGGTTTCAAATTCTTTACACAGTCATCCCTTTATTTTTCAGTAAAGTTAAGAAATTGAACAACGATTGTGCTGAAAAATCGATCTCCGTTTTAGTTCCTGCTTATAACGAGGAGCTCACCATTAAGAATTGCATAGATGCAATGGAGGGCCTAAATTACAGCAACTATGAAGTCATCATTATTAATGATGGTTCAAAGGATCAGACGTTTCAAAAATTAAATGAGCTTTTGAACTTATCGATAAGTGACAGAGAAGCAGAGGGTAAGCTTACATATGGCGCTATTAAAGGAATTTATTATTCGGAGAAATATGAAAACATATTTGTAATTGATAAATCCAATGGCGGAAAGGCAGATTCTCTCAACGCCGGCATCGATTGTGCGAGTTCTGATATTGTTATTACGCTGGATGCGGATAGCATGCTGGAAATAAACTCGCTTAAATATGTAAGTCAATATTTTCAAGATGATAAGATCATCGCTTTAGGTGGTACGGTGAAGATCGTACAGGGCGCTGAGAAAAGGAACGGAGTTATCCAAGATAAATTTACTGGTAAAGGTATTATAAAAAGCCAAGTTATCAGCTACATCCATGGATTTTATGTTAGAAAACTAACACAATCGGTTTTTAATTCAATTGTCGTTATTTCAGGCGCATTTGGTGCTTTTTATAAGAGTATATTGGTGGACGTTAACGGGTTTAGAAGTACTGTAGGCGAAGATATTGATATTACCTTAAAAATTCACGAGTTCATTAAAGCGAATAACTTGAATAAGAAGCTCGTCTACGCGCCAGAAGCCGTATGCTACACGGAATGCCCAGAAAACTTAAGTAACTTTTATAAACAAAGAATACGCTGGCAAAAAGCTTTTGTAGATTGCATATTAATCTATTGGTCTAAATTATCGCGAAAGTTTAGCGTTGGCGTCAGTCTCTTTTTTGCTATTGATGGTTTTGTTCTAGGTACATTAACAGCATTTACAAGCGTTTTTTATCTTATACAATCGCTCTTTCTAGGTACAAATTTATTTAAGGCTTTTATTCTCATGTTTTTTGTAATTGTCATTAATGCGCTGCAAATCGGGATTTCTCTCTATTTATGCAAAAAATATGGCAGCAATTATTCAGTTAAAGATTATTTTAGGATGTTTTTGTTTAGCCAAGTTGAATTACTAACCTATCGAAATCTGCTGCTTTATATGAATATCGTAGGCACATTTAAATACTTTGATAATGACGAGGGCTGGGGATTCGTTGAGAGAAAAGGTGTTTCAAGTATCAGCTAGTCTCCTATTGTAACTATCAGCAAACTATTCATCGGGAGGTATTTATGAATCATATATTGAAAGATAAACGAATTATATTTATAGATGTATTAAGAATAATATCCATCATAGCTGTCATCATTCTGCACTACACTGCAGACTTGCTTACAAGGACAAATGATTTCAATACAACCTCTTGGTGGATTAGCAACTTTTTTAATTCGATATCCAGATTTGCTGTACCAGTGTTTTTTATGATAAGTGGTGCGATGATCCTTAGAGTGGAAGTGAAATCATATCGGCAGTTTTATATTAAAAAAGTAATTCCTTTAATCATTTCCTTAGTTAGCTGGTCACTCATTTATGCCGTATACACCCAATATTTCATTCAAAAAAGCAGCATGGGCGTTTATGATTTTTTCATTCATTTTTCGTACGGTTTAATTTTTGATAAGAATTATATACATTTATGGTTTCTATACGCGATTATTGCGATCTATATAACAGTTCCATTAATTAGTAAGCTGGTAAAAGTGTGCAGTGAAAAAGATTTAAAATATTATCTGTTAATATGGTTTTTGGTTAGTGTGGTTTATAAATTCATCTCCGACCTCGTATTCAGATTGACCTCCGAATATATTAATATTCCCATAACCAACATCCCCTTGTTCATGGGTTATCTAGGATATTTTATCCTTGGATATTATCTCTTCAACTATACGATATCCATCAAAGCTAAAAATCTTTTCTTTAACTTAGGCATTATATCCTTTTTTGTAACGCCATTAGCGACCTACTTTTCTTCCTTATATAGTGGTGTGTTAGATGAAATGTTCTATGGCAACTATTCACTCTCAACATTTTTTATGGCTATTGGAACGTTTATCTATTTTAAAGAAAAAGAAACTGCCATTAGCGAGAAGTTGAATTACAAAGTCAAAAAAATAATCAGCTCCATTTCCAAGGCTAGCTTTAGTATCTACTTAATTCATTTGTTAGTTGAAATATTGGTATCCAGAAGAGCAGAAATACAAGCTACTCTACTCCAATCCATATTTAACCTTACTTTTAATGTCATTATTATATTCTTATTTAGCTATGTCACGGTTAAAGTTTTAAATCTAAATAAATATATTACACATGTATTATTTGGAGGAAGAAGTTAACATGATGAAAATAAGTATATATACAAAAATCTTCATAGCTATATTAGCTATAGGCATGGGAATTTATTATTACACTCTCAATGATTCAGACAAAAAAATAACCTCCGTATACATACCGTTATGGAAAGACTTTAAAGATCTTAATCTAAAAGACAAAAACATTGATATCGCTATTCTCGCCTTTGCCAAAATTGATAAAACCAATGTATATTTTGATCTAGACCCTGCTAAAAATGAGATTATTAAAGAAAATATAAAGAAGCTGCAAGCAAATAATAAAAAAACGAGTTTCATACTTGGTGTTGGTGGGTATAAAGCGGACGGATTCTCCGATGCTTCAATGGATGAAAACCGGTACTCCTTTACTGAGAGTATGATCGCAATGGTAAAGGAGTTAGATTTAGATGGGATTGATATAGACTGGGAATATCCAGCCTTTGATTCCTGGAATACAACTAAAGCCAGACCGGAGGATACCAAGAACTTTACTAGTCTTATGAAGGAACTTAATGAAAAACTGGATAGACTGCCGCGTAAAAATAAAAATTACTATTTAACCTTTGCTGCTGGAAATGAAGATTGGTTCTTCAAAAACGTTGAGGTTAAAAAAGTAGAAAAGTATGTGGATTTCATTAATGTCATGAGCTATGACTTGACTGGAGCTTGGTCAGATACAACAGGGTATAATTCGAATTTATTTATAGATAAGCATAAAAAGAGCAAAACCAGCGTGGATCGTATTATTCATTTATATTTAGATCGTGAAGTTGATCCGAGCAAGCTTCTCCTAGGTATTCCAGCTTATTCCTACGGATGGGAGAATGTTAAAAGTGATGTGAATAAGGAGGCCTCATTTTTACTGGGTAAACCTATCAATATCGACAAAGTAGATTTAAGCTACAAGACGATAAAAGAAAAATATATGATCCAAGATGGATTTAAACGATACTTTGACGATACAGCGAAGACGGCCTATTTATATGATGGTGATACTTTTATTACGTATGAAGATAAAGAAGCCTTGCAGGCAAAAGTTAAATATATCAAAGATAAAAAACTGGCTGGTGTCATGGTGTGGGAGTATTCTCAAGACTCCGAAGACGGCATAGTAAAGTATTTATCTGATAATCTGAACAAGTAGCTACTGTTAAATAGAAGATTATATGGACAATAATGTGTTTAGGCGTTAGGGATGCAGCCCACTATCAGTAGCACAGGTCAAGACAAAATATGCACAGAATTTAATATATAACAAGAGAATAGGTGCTGCTCCCGCAAACAATCCTCCTTTAAACTAGAAACGTACTTAACAAAATCTGCTAGAGGAGGATTCAAATGCGCAAAAAGGTTATCGGGAGAATTTGCAGTACAGTTATGGTTTGCAGTCTGCTTGCAGCAGGCAACGGAACGACCTACGCCAGTGGCGCCAATAACTCTGATGCTCCTACAAACAATTCAGTCAAGAACGTAATCCTGTTTATTACGGATGGGATGAGCTTATCCGATGTGAACTTGGCCAGATGGTATCAGGGAGGACAGGCGCTTGCAATGGATAAGTATTTCAGCGGGCTGGTCAGAACCTATTCTACGGATTCACTTACTACAGATTCCGCTGCGGGAGCTACGGCTTATGCCACAGGCCATAAGGTTAAGAGTGAGACGGTCTCCATACTGCCCGACCGAATCACGATGCCGTTCGTGGACGCAGTTAAGCCAGAGGACGTGAACAAACCTCTGCTTACGATTATGGATGCAGCGAGAATGGCAGGGAAAAGTACAGGAACGGTATTTACTTGTGAATTAACGGATGCGACGCCGGCTACATTTTTAAGTCATGCCTACACGCGTGACAATGCGCAGTCTATTGCAGAACAGATGGTCTACAGTGGTGTAGATGTTCTTCTCGGGGGTGGGTCCGGGTATTTGGTACCCGGCAAAGAAGACATTAACCGTAAGGACGGAGAAGATTTAACCAAAATCCTGAAATCAAATGGATATGAATACGTAACGGATAAAGCAGGTTTAATGAATTCTAAAACGAATAAAATCTGGGGGCTGTTCAACCCCGAAGCACTGGATGCTGATTTTGATCTGAACCCGCAAAAGCAACCGAGCCTTGTTGAAATGACCAAAGTAGCGATAGAGAAATTGTCACAGAACGAGAAAGGTTTTATTCTGATGGTCGAAGCAAGCCAGATTGACTGGTATGGTCATGATAACGATCCGGTGGGGATTATGAGTGAGACCTTAGCGTTTGATAAAGCTTTCAAAGCCGCTGTTGATTTTGCAGAAAAAGACGGAAATACAGCAGTCTTGTCCGTTTCGGATCATGCTACTGGCGGGCTCAATATGACGAACTATGATTCCACCAAAGACCTAGTCTCCGTGTTGAAGAAAGCGAAGCACACCAGTTATTACATTGAAGGCAGTATTAATGAGCACAACTTCAAAAAGGTCCTAGCGGATAATTATGGACTTAGTGATTTAACCAAAGAAGAAGCGGATCAAGTCAGATTAGGCATGAAAGATAACCTTTCGCCGGTCATCGGTAAAATCTTGGGGAATAAGATAGGCGTAACCTTCTCTACGGATGATCATACATCGGAAGAAGTTGGATTGTTCGCCTACCATCCGGCTAATTATAAACCGACCGATTTCGTGAACAGCGGTGTAATCCAGAATACGGATGTGAATAAGTATATTCAAGAAGTGACCGGACTAAATCTGGCGCAGCTTCAGGATACACTGTACGTATCCAGTGATAAATTCAAGGCCAAAGGAGCTACGATCACCCTAGACAAGACCGATAAGACTAATCCGGTGGTTGTAGTGAAAAAAGCAGGCCAAGTTCTCAAGCTACCTATAGATAAAAACATCGCCATTCTGGATGGCAAAACAACGAAACTCAATGTACTGACAGTAATGATTAAAGATAAAGTGTGGGTTTCACAGGATGCATTAGACTTGATTCTCTAATTATTAGAGTTCATGGCATGATTCTTCGACTAAAAGTTAAAACGCTTAAACCCGAAAACCCCTTTTTTATGAGGGGTTTTTTGTTGCAGGCTTTGTTCCATAGGTCATCAAGCGCCAAAGCTTTTCTAAAGGTCCCATGGAAAAGAACTTGAACCAGATGGTACTACAAATGATTTGAATAATATAAATCAGAACAGCGATGTAGAGAATATCTTTGGGTGAAACGACTTCGAGACCTATCATTGAAATGATTGCCGTCCCTATAATGCTTTGAGCTACATAATTATTTGTAAATGCCATTTGACCCACCCGTGATATGGGTGTCAGGAATTTCACCATTTGTTTGTTTTCTAATAGTAGAAATAATGTTGTTAAGTAAAACAAAGTGGTTGGAAGTGATCCTAAGCCCGTAACTGAATCTACATTGCTGCTCCCGCTTTGAGAAGCGTTCCAAATCCATAATGAGATCCCACCGACCAAAAGAAATGATGCTATTTGAATCCATCTAATTGGTTTTGATAATTCTTGTATATGTATCAGCCAACCTGACTTTGCAGTTAAAAAACCAGCTAAAAACATAATAAAGATTTGCATAGCGTCATTAGAAAAAATATCAAGGATAGATGAGATTGCCCCTTGAGAGGGTAAAAATATTTTTACCATCAAGGAAATGATGTAAATGGATGTCATACCCATAAGCCACTTTTTAAGTGTAGAAACCGTTGTGTGATAAAAAGGGATCAGAAACAATCCGATAATGGCGTATACGGGTAGAATGGTTCCCCAAAAGATAAATACATGAAGGAATGAAAAAATAGAAAAGAACTTTTTTTGTACGAAGATGATTATCAAAGTATTGATGATTCCATTAATGCCGCTATAGTCTGGTAAAGGATCTCCTTCAATAATAACTTTAAAGGCTCCAACATTTATCAGCAGAATGCCAAAAAGAGCAAGTCCGCGAATGATGTCGAGTGAAACGATTCTTTCTTTTTGTGAAATCGAGGGATTCATTAAAAGTTCTCCTTTGAAAAAGGTTTCATTTGCTTAGAAGTCAGTATAAGTTGCGAACCTTACATTAAATTGATGCCAACATTACAGGATCCTTAAATATGATAAAATGTTCCAACTTCAGTTGAATTAGAATCAGTTTTATGGTTAATATGAATACTAAATAATTATGGGGTGTGAACTAGAAATGTCAGCATATACTCAACCAATCTTTGTGGCAGCGATCTTTTTTGTGGTTTTAGCATTCGCCTTATTTATCCCATGGCTCATTTATACATATAGAAAGTATAACTATCTCCCATTTTCTACCACGTTAATTTCATTTTCGTTTATTTTTTACTTTCTAGCAGCGTTATTTTTAGTCTTGTTGCCGTTGCCAGAGATACGCGATACTTGTTCACTACAAAAACCGGGCACACAACATTATTCATTGATGCCATTTCAATTTATAGTGAGCACCTTAGGGAATAGTGGTATCGTGTTATCACAGCCTGCAACTTATAGACTGTTATTTAGCCAACCCTCATTCTATCAAGCTTTTTTTAATTTCTTGCTATTATTACCTTTTGGTGTTTATTTGCGATACTTTTTTCAAGACAAGAAACATTGGAAAAAAGCGCTAGCAATCACGTTCTTATTAACATTATTTTATGAGATAACACAGGTAACCGGCATTTACGGGATTTATAATTGCCCTTATCGTATTTTTGATGTGGATGATTTATTGTTGAATACTACTGGCGGGGTACTGGGCTTCTTTATTGCTCCAGCCGTGTTGGCGTTATTCCCATCAAAAAAGAAAATTAATGTGAAAGCAGAAAGATTATTGGCTCTTGATGAAGTAAGAGGGATGTCTGTGTTGCTGGCTGTTATTATTGATCTATTTATCAGCGACATAGTAGTTAAAGTTGTGCTGAGTATGACCAACGTTAATATGGTTAGTGAATTTATTGTGAGCACAATTACACTTTCTGTAACCTTGTTTATTATTCCATGGATTTGGAATGGATCGACACTCGGTACGAAAATAATGCGTTATCGCTATGACAGTAAAATAAGTCGAGTGGAAACGAACAAGCGATTATTTAAACGCTTTGGTGCCATTTATGCGATGTACTTCATAACAGTCATTGCGAATACTTTGAATAACGTGGAACTATCAATGGATTCTCCATTTTATAAGGCATCTATATTCTTAACATTAGGTGCAGCATTGACCTCTATCATCTTAACGATCGTGTTGTTCATTCATGTTATATTAGTCGTGTTTGGCAAACAAAAACGCCGCTTTTACTTTGATGAAGCTTCTGATTTATATACAACGAGAAAAAAATGAATTTTTTTCAAGCGTAAAGGGGTACTCCGTAGTCTTAAATGGCTACTGGGTACCCCTTTTTTTTGGATTTAAGCTTATTGTAAGGTTGGCATGAATTTGCTGTAAGGTTCACAGCCTATAGTATAAGTATCAGCAAATTATGAGGTGAAATGAATGGAACCATTATTAAAAGTAGAAAACATAAAAAAAGTATACGGGAAGTTAAGTGCTGCTTACACAGCATTAGAAAACGTGTCTTTTGACATTCATGAAGGTGAGTTTGTAGGGATTATGGGACCTTCAGGAGCGGGGAAATCAACCTTGCTAAATTTGTTAGCAACTATTGATTCTCCAACTGAAGGGAAGATTTATATGAAGAACAAGAGTATTCATGACATGAAGGAAGCAGCTTTGTCAGACTTTCGTCGTGATCATCTCGGTTTCATCTTCCAAGATTACAATTTACTCGATTCCTTGACTGTAAAGGAGAACATATTACTTCCTCTGGCGATTGCTAAAATTCCAGCGAAGAAAATCAATCACCTTGTGACTCAGATCTCTAAAGTATTTGGGATTGAAGATTTACTGGCAAAATATCCTTACCAAATCTCTGGTGGTCAAAAGCAAAGAACCGCTGCGGCTAGAGCGCTCGTGACAGAGCCTGCACTTATTTTGGCTGATGAACCAACAGGTGCGCTTGACTCTAAATCAGCAACAGATTTATTAGAAAGCTTAAGCACTTTAAATGAAAATAACAACTCGACCATTATGATGGTGACTCATGATGCCTTTGCCGCAAGCTTCTGCCGCCGGATCATTTTCATCAAGGATGGTTCTTTTTCAACAGAAATCTATCGTCGTGACCAGACACGCAAAGCTTTCTTCCAAGAGATCTTAGATGTTCATGCGGCCATTGGGGGTGAGGTAGATGACGTTATTTAGTCTAGCAAGAAAAAATATAGCCCGAAACTTTTCACAATATTTTTTATATATTGCATCGATGGTGTTTAGTATCATCATTTACTTTACATTTGTGACTTTGAAATATAGCGATACGATAGCAGAACAGACGGCTTCATCCCAAAAACTAGGCTCACTAATGAGTGGGGCGGCAGTCATTCTCATCTTTTTCGTGTTCATATTTATAGCCTATTCCAATTCATTTTTTATGAAAAAACGTAAAAAAGAAGTCGCATTGTATGCGTTGCTAGGGGTACGTAATCGTCAAATAGGCTTTATGCTCTTTTTCGAAAATTTATTGTTAGGATTGTTCTCTTTAGTAGTAGGAATTGTACTTGGGTTCCTATGTTCAAAAGGATTTATGACGATTTTAATTCATTTAATGGGTTATGACGTTGTAGCACCCTTTACATTTTCAGCGGCGGCAGCGATGAACACGGCTATCGTATTTCTGGTTATTTTCTTAGTAACATCGTTTCAAGGCTATCGCTTAATCTATCAATTTAAGCTGATTGATTTATTTCATGCTTCCAAAAAGGGAGAAGTGGCGCCTAAACCATCTATGATAGTAGCTGTTCTTGGAGTGTTACTCATTGTCTTGGGCTATTGGCTTGCAATGCAGGACCTTTTCACTTCGAAGGTATGGGGAAAAATTGGATTCCCCTTGACTGTATTAATTATTTTAACAACGGTTATTTTGGGTACATTTTTATTGTTCCACAGTGTGACTGGCTTTGTGTTAGCAATGATTAAGAAAAATGAAAAGTGGCTTTGGAAAGGCCTTCATGTCATTACTATTTCGCAGCTGCTCTATCGTATTCGTGGGAACGCACGTACATTAACTGTGATTGCCGTGTTGAGTGCTACGACAGTAACTGCCGGTGGAGCGGTCTATGGCCTTTATTACAATACGAATGACTCGGCGAAAACGATTAATCCGAATACCTTTATGTATCAATCCACAGATGCAGAAATGGACAAGCAAGTGAGTGCTGTAGTATCAGATACAAAATACGATAAAAATATTGAAGCACTATCCATTACGTTTCATACGAAAGAGTTAAACTCGCCATCAACATTCGATAGCTCTGATAAAAGAGAATATACAGTTATCGATGAAAAAACATACAACCAATTAGCAAGTCTACAACATAAAGAAAAATTAGATGTAAAGGACAGCTACGCGGTTATTTTAGATATCGGATATGACAAAAGATTCTCACCAATATATACAGGGAAAACTATAACAACAGGCAACGGCCATCCTCTCACATTCCAAAGCTTTAAAACGCAAAGCGTATTGAATGTAGGTACAGCAGGTATAACCGTGGTAGTCTCGGAGGATCAGTATAAAGTGTTGCAAAATGATGGGGAAGTGCTGCACTATCGTGTTCTTGGGGTAGATGATGCTTCTGTGGATTTATCTAAAAAAATAGCAAACCAATTACCTGAAGAAGCGTTATTTTCAAGTGGTCCACAAGATTACCAAACAAGTTTGGAAGGTGTGGGGTCTCTACTGTTTATCGGAAGTTTCCTTGGTCTAGTATTTCTGGCTGCTACAGGCAGTATCATTTATTTTAAGGTTTTAACAGAGGCAGAAGAGGATAAATCACAGTACAATATGCTGCATAAAATGGGTGTCAGTGCAAAAGAAATGCGAAAATCAATTGCGTCACAGGTATTCGTTATCTTTGTTGTACCGCTTGTAGTAGGGTTATTGCATAGTGTAGTGGCTTTAAAAGCATTCTCTAGTCTACTGATGATGGATTTGGCAAAACCTGTGTTGCTCTGGATGATTGCTTATACCGTAATTTACGGGTTGTATTATTTATTAACCGTAGCTTCTTACAATCGAATTATCACACTAAATAATAAAACAGAAGGATGATTGAGATGAAAAAATTTCTAATTACTATGGGTATTTTGTTTGTTATTGGAGTTGTAGGGGTCTTTGCTATAGCCAAGATTGATTTCAATCGCTTCAATGCCGAAAATTACTACTTACAAATCACAGAGGATGGGGAACCTCATGAATATAAACTGAGCGATGGTTCAGTCATGACCTCTTATTCTTATACACTAGAGGCTACAAATGCCAAAGGTAATACAATTCCACTGGAATTTAATGCACAAAAAAATCTTCGTAAAGGCGCCTACTTGAAAATGTATGTAAAAAAAGGTGATCAAGTCTCCTCATACGATGAAGTGAAATTAGAGGATATTCCGCTAAAGGCACTAAAAAACTAATAGATTGAAGAAGGGCTGTCTCCAATAAAGTAAGTGGAGAACAGCCCTTTTCTCTACCTAATGAGTAGGTAAGTCATTTGTATTATAAAAGTATAGTAATGGTGGTACCGGTATTTTCATCGCTTGTCAAATCGAGTTTCCCCTCATGAGCCCAAATAATGTCTCTGGCGATGGCCATTCCTAACCCAGTTCCATGCTTACTCGTTGTGTTTGTACCCCGATAGTAGCGTTCGAAAACCTGTTCCAGATCTTTAGCCGGAATACCCTGGCCATTATCAGAAATTGTAATTTGGGTATGCGGACTAATGGTTTCCACTCGAATCTTCACCACGACATTTTCATCGTTATGCACCAGCGCGTTGTAGATAAAGTTAAGGATCGCTCGTTTTAGTAATTTTTTATCTACTTTATGTACGGCTTTAACCACATTTGTCTCAAACTCTATCTGCCGTTCACCAAAGGTCGGGTCATTTAAAAGTTCAATCGTCATTTCTCGTAGAAACTGAACGAGATTCACATCTTCAAATTGCAGGGATAGCTGGTGATTACGCAAACGCGTCGTTAAATTGAGGTCATCTAACAAATCTTTCATATACATCGATTTACTCTTGATAATTGACGTGTATTCCTGTAATTCCTGGGCTGTTAAATCTGTGGCACTGTCGTTTATAAATTCTGCATAACCTTGAATAGAAGCAAGTGGTGTTTTCATGTCATGTGAAACATTACTAATCCATTCCTCACGCATTTGGTCGAGATGCTTACGTTCTTCTTCATGTCGATCGAGCTTTTCTGATAGTTCATTCATGTTTCGGAAAACTTCTTCATAAACGCCTTTAGGAGTAGGCATTTTCTTAAAACGTCGCTCCCTAAGCTGTTGAATACCCTCTATTAATGTATGAAGGGGTGCAGTTAACTTTTTCCCAAATAAAAATCCAATGATGATTACAATAAGCACATCTACGACTATAAAAATGGAGAGAAAAACATTAACATCTTTAAAAATTTTAGCGTAGTCATAGGTCATTACGTAGCGGCCTATTTTCGGATTTTGAATCCCTAAAAAGTAGCTAAAATTTTGAGCTGTGCTGACAAAAACAGTCGTGCTTGCATCTAATTCTTTATATTTGTACATTTGTACAATTTCAATAGGAGAATAATCTGTTTGCAATTCTTCAGGGGTATAAAAGGCTGCTACTTGCTCCCCTTGGTCATTCAAGAATTGTACCCAGGCGCTCATTTCTTGTAGTTTTTTGAGGCCATCCTCGTTCACAACAGGTCTGCCGGATTGTAGTTCTACATATTGTGAAAAGGTCCGGCTAAAGGTTTCTGCAGAGACTTCTTCAGTGCCGAAATTATTGTTTTTTAGCTGTAAAAAGAAAAGAAAAAGAAATAAAATCGCATTTACAATACCAACGATCACAACAATAGTCATAACCGATCTTAAAAAACGGAGTGTCAATTTCCATTTCAACTTGTCTCACCCCTTGGTATGTAATTTATAACCTAACCCTTTAACCGTTAATAAAAAGGTTGGCTTTGAAGGGTCTACCTCAATTTTTTCGCGTAAGCGCCGAATATGTACCATCACTGTATTATCGGAGCCAAAAAAATCTTCACCCCATACCTGTTCAAACAAGGTTTCTTTGCTTATGATCTGATTCGGATGATGCATGAAACAGCTCATTAAACCGACTTCTTTGGCGGTAAGCACAAGGGGTTCGCCATTCTTTTTTAATTCTGTCTCATTGGCACTGAGCTCAAAGGGGCCCACTTGCAAACTTTTCGGAGCCTTTTTTTCCTCTGTAAAGCCAGCTCTTCTCAGTTGTGCCTTTACCCGATAAGCAACTTCTTTGGGACTGAACGGTTTAGTAATATAATCATCGCCACCTATCGCCAGTCCTAACAGCTTATTAATTTCCTCATCCTTTGCAGACATAAATAAGATCGGTGCATTTGATGTTTCCCGAATTTTTCTGCATAAGTCATATCCTTCTCCATCTGGTAGCATTATATCTAGCAAGATAAGTTCAGGATTATACTCCTGAAACTTGTCCCAGCCCTCTGCAACTGTCCCGGCAGTTACAACGTCTGCAATACCTTCTTTATGTAAAACTGCCTTCATCAGACGAGCTAAATCATCTTCATCGTCTATGATTAATACCCATTTATGACTTGCCATTTGTTTTCCTCCAAATCCGTCTTTATGTACATTATTACATTATAAAGGACTCTTTATTTCTTGCGCAAAAAAATCGCAAAAGAAAGGCTTGCATGAAGATGGGTATTACTTAGACGAACATAGCAAAGCAATATTCGGTGATTTACTAAAATTCATTCTAGATATAGCCAAATCAGGTAAGGAGGAGAAATTGTTACGCCCCCTGCCTTCCATGGCATTGATCTGCACTGTATATGGCCCTTTGAAGATGTTCGCTAAAATGATGGAAGAAGTTGAGTTACTGTATTCGCTTGAGCTCGAAGAAGAACTTGCAGATAGCTTTTGGAATGCCATTAGATGGCTTGATTGCAGCCCTGGGCGTTGATTACAGCATATTCCTGATGATGCGGTATAACGAGCTTGAAGGGGATGTTGGATCAAGTATTGAGTGGCATCACGTTATATGGTTGGTGTAGTATTGTCTGCTGCCTTTATTCTAGGAGGCACCTGCGCCGCGTTGATTCCTTCGGGCGTAATGACACTTATACAGGTAGCATTCGTATTAATCATTGCACTATTATTACTAAGAGTAGCGGCCATGCCGGTGTTCTTGACTGCATTAAAGCAGCTTGCTAGCAAATTAAATGGTTCAAGCAACGGTGCTACATCAAAGAATGTAGTTGACAAATCGAGTCATATTTAGACGGCAGTAAAATTAAAAAATACATGCGTTATACGTATGCTGAGAACAATAGAAAGAATCTTCGGGGACCTTTGTGGTCCCTTGTTTCACCATATCAGAAGGTATATAATTATCGACTATACCTTACAACTTTATTACGCTATAATCAACGTAAAGTCACCAGGTGATCTAAGAGTAGGATGATTTTAATAGATTAATTAATATTTGCTTTTGATATGCCAAAACGTATTTTGTTATTGAAATAGGTTGTTTATATTGTTTATGATATTATTAAAGGTGTTAATTAAATCTAGAGTAGGTAGATTATGAGTCTAAATGACAACGTATTAATTAAAATTCGTGATATGCGAGAGAGTTTTACACCAGTTGAACGATTGGTCGGAGATTACATTTTAGAAAATACGGAAGAGATCCCTCATTTGTCGATTAAGGAATTGGCTCAATCGAGTAAGACAAGCGATGCATCTGTCCTTCGTTTCTGTAAGACGATGGGTTACAGCGGATACCGCAATTTTATTGTGAGTATATCGGCATCTTTGGGTTCTCGTGATGAGGATTCAAAGGCTCAATATACAGATATTCAGCCAGGTGACGATCTCTCGACAATTATATCAAATATTTCATTGAATAATTGCAAGTCCATTGAGGATACCCTTAGTGTTATTGATCGAAAAGAAATTACAAGAGCTGTAGAATTACTATGTCATAGTAAGCGAATTGTTTTCTTTGGAATAGGTGCTTCGGGACTCGTTTGTATGGACGGGGAACAGAAGTTCTCGCGAATTAATAAGATGTGTCATGCCTATACAGATGGTCATAGTCAGCTCACGGCAGCAACTTTACTTGAGAAAGATGATGTTGCCATTTTCATTTCTAACTCTGGAGCAACTAGTGATATTATTGATGCACTGGAAATTGCCCAAAAGAATAGAGCGAAATGTATTGCGATTACGAAGTACAATAAAAGTGAGCTTGCGGAGCGGGCGGATATTGTACTGAGCATATCCACACCTGAAATAACAATCCGCAGTGGGGCTATGGGCTCGCGTATTGCGATGCTTACGATCATCGACATATTATTTGCTGGTGTCGCAAGTGCAGAATATGAAGAAGTAAAAACCTACTTAACAAAAACGCATAATATATTAAAGAAAAAACTTAGAAATTAGGTTCTGATAGAATGAATGTGGAGGAAAGCATTGATCATGGATCAATGCTTTCTTTTTTTTTGTATTTCATTCACTTCGTATACTTAAATATACTATTTATCAATCCATGTCAGATTATCTACATGATGAATACGTTGATCTAATGAATATAATAATTAGTTTAATTCAATAATTAATAGCTTGGCACACAATTATGAGGAAGAAAATGAATGGAATCGAAGACGAAACATCATCCGGTTGAACACGGATGATGTAACTTTATGTTTCGTTTGGAGCGATAATCAGCAAATAATACATTTTTTTAAATCGCTTTAACCTTAGAGCCATAGCGATCAAAGCAATTGTTAAAAATTTAAATTGCATCTTGTAAGCGCTTTATAAATGTGGTATAACATAGTGTGTAAGGAATGAAATAAAACATCAGAATTTATTTTCTTTATGAAATTATATTTCAAAATCTATTGACGAAGCGATGGTGTTGTATTAGTATAAGGACATAATAATTGTAAGTTAATCTAACTCGTTTTGTTAATTACATGACAGATTAAGACTGGGAAGAAGGAGGATGGCTATGAATGACTACCTTGCGGGATTGACAACAGAGGCTGTGAATCCAGACACATTAATGATTGATGAATGTACTACGGAAGAAATGATCCAGTTAATGAATCAACAAGATGCACTGGTCCCCAGAGCTATAGCTGAGGAGATTCCGCAGATTGCAAAGGCGGTAGATATTCTACATCATAGGTTGTCTAATGGTGGAAGAATGTTTTACATAGGAGCTGGCTCATCAGGAAGATTAGGTGTTCTGGATGCTTCCGAATGTCCTCCTACCTTTGGTACAGATCCTTCCTTGGTGCAGGGCTATATTGCTGGTGGTGATATTGCTTTGCGTACTGCGGTTGAAGGCTGTGAAGACGATATGGATGAAGGGATCGCATTAATCGAAAGCATTGGTGTAACAAACAAAGATGTACTTATTGGGATTTCGGCAAGCGGTAGTGCAAACTACGTAATTGCAGCTTTAGCGAAAGCAAAGGAACTTGGAGCAGCCACTATCGGTGTTTGTAACAACAGAGGCTCAAAGTTCGAACCCATTGTAGATGTTTGTATAACACCTGTTGTAGGACCTGAGGTCATTAGCGGTTCGACTCGATTAAAGGCAGGAACTGCTCAGAAGTTGGTGCTTAATATGCTGACAACATGCACAATGGTCAAGTTAGGAAAAACGTACAACAACTTGATGGTTGATCTGAAGGCTAGTAATTTTAAGCTCGTAGATCGCTCGATTCGTATCATCATGAACACGACTGGTGTAGATACATCAACCGCCGCAGAAACACTTGAAAAAGCATCTATGAACTGTAAGTTGGCAATTATGATGATTAAATCGGGGTTAGATGCAAAAGAAGCAGAACAAGTACTTAACGCAAACGGAGGACGCTTGAAACAGGCAATCTCATCATTGGTTTAGGTGTGAAAAGTGGAATAACAGGATGGATGCTATTAATAATTGAGGAGGCTGTTTTCGATGAAAAAAAGATCACGTGGATTAACTCTGTTTTTGTCAGGAATCATGATGGTATCACTATTATCGGCTTGCGGAGGAAACGGAAATAACGCTCCAGCTTCTACAGATTCCGGTAACACAGGAACTAGTAACGGTGGTTCTGAGCCTAAAAAGGATACGATTACAGCACTTTTACCTCCGATATCAGCGAACTATCAAACACGTTTTGCTGATATGGAAAAAGAATTTAATACACTACATCCTAACTTGACTTTGAAAATCGAGCCAGCGAGCTGGGAAGATATGACGCAAAAACTTGATACTCAAGTAAATGCAGGTTCTCCTCCAGATATTGCTTTTATCGGTGCTTCAGGAATTTCGAAATATGCAGCACTTAATGTACTAATCGACCTTAACGGTGCCCTTTCTGATGAAGCGAAGGCAGATTATGACGAAGTTCCATTGAAATATTTCCAACTAGGTGACGCTCAATACGGCCTACCAGCGTATATGGAAATCCACACTATCGGTGGTAACAAACAATTCCTTGAAGAAGCCGGAATTGATTGGAAAAGCATTCAACAAAACGGTTGGACTTATGAAGAGTTCCGTAATGCAATTTCTAAAGGCGTAGTGAAAAATGATAAAGGTGAAACTACTCGTTATGGTTTCGTGTTCGCAACATCTGGTGTAGCATCTAAAGACTATCTAGCTATTCTTGCTAAAACTGCTGGTTTACCAGATTACTTCGATAAAGATCTTAAATATACGTATACAAGCAAAAACTTCTTGGGGCTACTTACATCTATTCGCGAAATGATCAACGATGGTTCTATGCCTAAAGAGCTAAGCTCTATCGATGCTGGTAAACGGTGGAACATGTTCCTAACGGGTCAAACGATGATCACAGGTAAAGGTTTATCTGCATTTGAAAACTCTGCTCGTCTAAACAATGAGAAGATTAAAGCGAACGATGGTTCAGCTGTTGCAGATTCTATTGAAGTTGATTATATTTCACTTCCAGTCCCAACATTCAACGGTGCCGATTATGTCCCTACTTCAATCGTTGATGGTTATATCGCACTTCGTGGTAAAAAAGCTCCATCTGAAGAGCACATCAAAAATATTGCCCTAGCAACGAATTTCTTGTCTTCTGGTTCAATTGCTGCTAACTACAGTAATGAGCTGTTCTTATCACCAATTACTGAATCTGCACGTAATGCAGAAGTACTTGAAAAATTCCCTCGTAACGAAGATAACGTTGCTGCAGGTAAAGCTATGATGGCAAAAGCGCTTCCGGCTCGTACAGATATTCCTACTGATCTGGCTGCTGAAGCATTAAAAATTGAAACAGAAGTTATTATTCCTAAACTACAAGCCTTACTTGCAAATGAGATTGCTCCACAAGAAATGTATGATGCAGTTAAAGCAGCTGCAATTAAATCTTTCGGTAAAGATGGTATTGTAGTTGACTAGTCTGTCGTAGGCTGACATGTGAAAGCTGTGCGTAGCTAGAACGTACAGCTTTCCTTCTAAATTAGCTAGAGCTTGTACTGTTTTTAGAAGAGAGGTGCGACCCAATGAATCAAACGTTGACTAAAAGAAAAAAATTGAAACTCGAAAGTGACTCAGGTTGGGGATACGCGTTTATCGCAGTAGCACTTATTGCGTTTTCTTTATTTACCGCATATCCAGTCATCAATGCTTTTATTATCAGCTTACAAAAATATGGTCCATTAGGATCCACTTTTGTCGGCATGGATAACTTCGTTAACTCGTTTTCAGATGAACTTTTCTGGAAAGCACTGAAAAACACGTTAGTATATACGCTATTAACTGTTCCGTTTAATATTCTTCTATCATTTTTAATTTCAATTTTGATTATTCCTTTCAAGAAAAAAACACAAACGATCTTTAAAGCACTATATTACTTGCCAGCCGTAGCATCTGGTGTAGCGCTTTCTGTTGTGTGGCTGTGGATCTTCGATCCGTTAAAATCAGGTATTGCTAATAAGCTCGTGAGTTTTTTAGGTATTGAAAATCAAAACTGGCTTGGTTCCAGTGCAACTGCAATGTTCTCACTTGTGTTAATGTCATGGTTATCAAGTCATGGTACAGCAATTATTATTTATATAGCCGCATTACTCGCTATTGATAACAGCTATTATGAAGCAGCTGAAATTGATGGCGCGTCTTTCCTGCAAAAGCTTTGGTTTATCGTTGTCCCTTTCCTTAAGCCAACAACGCTATTCCTACTTGTTACTGGTGTTATCGGTTCCTTCCAAGTATTCCAAAACGCTTATCTTATGACAGGCGGTGGACCAGACCATGCAACAACAATGGTAGGTTTGTTAATCTTTAACAATGCGTTCACATATTTTGAGTTTGGTGAGGCAGCGGCACAATCATTAGTTCTAGCAGCGATTATCGGATTTATATCATTCCTTCAATTCAAGTTTTTAGGTAAAGATGTAGAATACTAGGAAAAGGAGCAGAATACTATGGGTTTGTACAACAACAGCTTAAGAAGCAAAGGGTATCTGTTCATACGTAATGGCGCAAACATTACGTTCCTTATCCTATTTGCCGCAGCTACCATATTCCCGATATACTTTATGGTCATCTCCTCGTTCGGTGATCCGGTAGAAGCTGGTGCAATGAGCTATTCTATCTTACCATCGAAGATTTCATTTGATTCCTATAAATTCTTCTTTAACTTCAGCCCACATACATGGGACTGGTTATTGAATTCATTTATAGTGGCAGCGTGTATTACGGTATCTAACGTATTTTTTGCTACACTCGCTGGATATGCTTTTGCAAAAATGAAATTTAAAGGAAAAAACATTTTGTTCGCTATTTTGCTGGGATCTATGATGATTCCTGTTCAAGTCACACAGGTTCCACTATATATTTTGATCGTAAATATTTTTGAATTACAAAATACGTACATGGCGTTGATTATGCCGAGCATAGTAACGGTATACAACATCTTCTTGGTTAAGCAGTTCATGTCCTCCATTCCAGTTGAAATTATTGAATCTGCTAAAATCGAAGGTTGTTCACAGCCTAAAATCTTCTGGTATATCATTATGCCTTTATCTAAAACAATTATGGCAGTACTAGCAATCCTAACGTTTATGGCGGCATGGAATGACTTTTTCTGGCCGTTCCTAGTAACGAATACGATGGATATGCAAACCATTCAGGTCGGCTTGAAAAACTTTCGCTTTGCGAATACAACTTACTTTGCACCGATGATGGCGGGGGCAACCATTTCAGCAGTTCCAATGTTTATTTTGTTCTTCAGTTTACAAAAATACTTCCTTGAAGGGGTAACAGTTGGAGCGGTGAAAGGTTAATGGACAAACAATCAAAAGTGGATGCAACATACTTAGTTGGCTTGATGTCCGGTACATCAGTAGATGGTATTGATGCAGCAGTAGTTAAGCTTTTCCCATCAGCCGAAATAGAGCATGGAGTAGAGATTGAATTACTGGCTTTTGAAAACACACCTTTTGAGATGCAAGTTAGAAACTCCATATTTGAGCTTTTTGATCCCGCTAGCGCTACGATTGATAAGGTTGGCGCAATGAATATGTGGCTTGGCGAATTATACGCCCAAGCCACATTATCCGTTATAGGGAAATGCGGCCTTTCGCCTTCGCAAATATTCGCAGTAGGATCGCATGGTCAAACAATCTATCATGCTCCGGATGAGAATGTTATGGGCGGTTATAATCTGCATTGTACCGTTCAGATTGGGGATGGTGCAGTTATCGCCAATCGCACAGGAATTCCTTGCGTATCAGACTTTCGAGTTGCTGACATGGCAATGGGTGGACAAGGAGCTCCGTTAGTACCATTTACCGAATACTTATTGTTTAACAATCCAAAGAAAACACTTCTGATGCAAAATATTGGCGGAATAGGCAATGTGACTGTTTTGCCTGTAAATGCCTCACCGGATGAGGTATTTGCTTTTGATACGGGTCCTGGAAATATGATTATCGATGGCCTTGTATCGCAATTATTTGTACCAATGACAATGGATGTTAATGGCGAAATTGGTGCGGGCGGTCAAGTGATTGATGAGCTATTGAAATGGATGCAGCAGGATAAATATTATACGATGCCGTTACCAAAATCGACAGGCAGAGAACGGTTTGGCCAACAATACGTGGCACAAATTATTGAAATGATGAAGGTTAATAACTGGAAAGCAGAAGATGTTGTTGCAACAGCTACGTACTTAACTGCCTGGAGCATCGTCGATAGCTATGAACGGTATATTGCACCGCAGCACCAGGCTGAGCAATTGTTAATTGGCGGCGGTGGAAGCTATAACAAGACGCTTTTGCGTGATTTACAGCACTTATTTGCACCGCATAACGTGCAGGTGCTGACGCAGGAGGATATCGGTGGTAATAGTGATGCTAAGGAAGCAATTGCTTTTGCTCTGCTAGCGTATTACACGATGGAGCGCTTACCAAACAATATCCCGCTAGTAACTGGAGCTTCACAGCCAGTAGTAATGGGCAAAATTTCCTGGCCCTATATTGGACGTTCACAGGAGGCTTAAATGTTGCAAATCAGACCCTTTTCAATTGAAGATCACTCTGCAGTTGTAGAGCTTTGGAATCGTGAGGCTACAAAATATGATTATAAGCCATTTACAGAGCGAGAGTTTCAAGATACATTCATCGACCATCCTTATTTTGACGCTGACTGTATATGGGTAGGCTGTGACGAAAAAGGGATTGTTGGTTTTGCAGCTGGCTGCTGCGGCTCTGATCTCCCTCTTGGAGATGTGGCGGGTTATATTACGAGTGTTATTATAGATACCCATGTGGCTTCTCTGGAGCTTTACGATGCTTTTCTATTGCGTTTAGAAAAAAGATTCCAAGAACTTGGGAAAAGACAAGCTGATGTATTGTTTTTCAACCCTGTTAAGCTGAAGTGGAGTATTCCAAGTGCACCTCAGCATGAGCATAATAATGCCCCGGGTATCAGTAAGGACCAGCCATTATATGAAGCTTTAATGGCTAGAGGCTACGAAGATCGAGCGACGCAATGCGGCATGTATTTAAAACTCGGAAGCTTTATAGTTCCCGAAGATATTTTAGATAAGGAAACCAATGCAAATAGCAAGGACTATTACATTACGTCCTATGTCCCTGATTTACATACTGGGCTTGAAGCAACGCTTGCTGCCCTGCAAAATCCGCAGTGGAAGAAGGATGTTGTTACTTATGTGAAGGTTGGCGCACCGCTTGTAGTAGCTGTGTACGGAAACGAGGTTGTGGGCTTTGCAGGTCCAATTATTTCGCAGCCTGATGGAAGAGCATTTTTTTGCGGTATCGGAGTGCACCCAGAGCATGAGGGGCATGGCCTTGGCAGTGTATTATTTTTCCGAATGGTTGAAGCTTTTCAAAATGTGAGCTGTCAATATATCTCTCTATTCACTGGAAATAATAATCCGGCTCTTCGAATCTATCAAAAAGCGGGCTTTACTATTGAAAAACAATTTTCTATATTGCGGAGGGAACTTTAAAGATGAGCGAAAAATTCACAGTATTAGCAATTGGAGCACATGTTGGTGATGTGGAGCTAGCTTCTGGTGGTGTACTCGCAAGTCATAGTTTAAAGGGAGATCGCATTGTGACACTAGCGTTAACTGCGGGTGAACGAGGGGTCCCGGCAGGACAGGATATAAAGGAATATCGTCAGCAAAAAGTGAAAGAGGCACAGGTTTTTGCGGATATGCTAGGCGGTGAAGCCATTGTATTCGATGATTATTGTGACGGAGAGTTGCCTGACAATCAGGAAGTTCGTATGAAGGTTTGTGATGTAATTCGTCGCGTGAAGCCTAACATTATTATTACACACTGGAAAAACAGTATGCATAAGGACCATGCGCTAACGCATCATATCGTAAATGATGCCCGTTTCTTCGCAAGTCTATCATCCTTTGAACGAGCGCTCCCCGCGCACTTTGCAGCAAGATTATATTACTCCGAAAACTGGGAGGATGCGGTTGATTATGTCCCTTACGTATATGTGGATTTCGATCAAGCGGCATTTGATCTATGGATAGATGCTATAAGCAAGCATTGGTTTGTGACGAATAGCAAATCTTTCAAATACATGGATTACTATAAAGCACTAGCAGTTGTTCGCGGCTGTGAAGCAAGAAAGACATATGCAGAAGCATTTATGGTGCCTGCTGAAACGGTGAAGGTTAGGCAGTCTAGTCTTTGGTAACTATTCAACTAGCTAAGAGGGAGTGTTTCTATGTATAGCAGGAAACATTCCCTTGTTCTATCCATTTATGCGAAAAAGCAGCTAGGAGGCAGCTTCATATGGTGTTAAATGGGATTGATTCTATAACGAATTATCGTTATTTGTTCGAAGGTAAGCGCGTAGGATTGATTACAGCGCCGACAGGTCTTACGAAGGATTTTGCATCAACGATTACTATATTACATGAAAATTTTAATCTTGCTGCGATGTTTTCACCTGAGCATGGCGTTCGCGGAGATTTGGATGCAGGGGCAGTAGTAGACACTTACACGGATCCTTTTACGAATGTTCCAGTCTATAGCTTGTACCGTAAAGACTCCAAGCGTTTAACAAAAGAAATGCTGAATGAAGTAGACATCATTGTATACGATATTCAAGATGTTGGTGTACGCTATTACACATTTATTTATACGATGCTGTATGCACTTGAAGATTGTGCAAATGCAGGTGTAGAATTTGTTGTTCTTGATCGTGTTAATCCGCTTAACGGGGTAACGGTAGAAGGGAATGTCTTGAAGCCCGGCTTCAAATCATTTGTTGGAAATTACGAGCTAGCCGTGCGATACGGATTAACAGCAGGTGAGGTAGCAACGATGGCAAATGATCAAATGAATTGGAATGCATCGCTGCATGTCGTTCGTTTGGAAGGCTGGGAACGGAGCATGTCCTTCCCGGATACAGGATTAACTTGGGTTCATCCTTCACTTGGAATGCCACGATATGAAACAGCTTTATTATATACAGGAACATGTTTATTTGAAGGCACGAACTGCTCGGAAGGACGAGGCACAACGTTCCCGTTTGAAATGATTGGTGCTCCGTTCATTCAAGCGCAGCAATTGGCAGATGAGATGAATGCAAAAGTTATCCCGGGTGTGCTTTTTCGTCCAGTTCATTTCAAGCCAACGTCATCTAAACATTGTGGCGAGCTATGCGGCGGGGTACAAATTTACATTACAGATCTCCAAGTGCTGAGGCCTTTAGAAGTTGGGGTAACCTTATTATTTACGATAAGAGATTTGTACGAGCAATTTTCATTCCTGCCTCCTGTGAAGGAGGGCTCTCGTCCATTTATCGATTTGCTGGGGGGAGACAACATGTATCGTACGGAAAATATGCAAGCCAAGCAGCTGCTTGAACAGTTTGCAGCGGAAAGCAAGCAATTTGCAGAAATAACACAGCAGTATCATTTATATCGCTAGAGGAAGGTGAATAATTGATGAGAACAATAGAACATATGAGCTTGCGCGAAAAGATTGGACAAATGTTCGTAACAGGCTTCCCTTCAACCGAGATCACTCCTGAGCTGAAGGAAGTTATTGAGCATTATAAAGTCGGCAATATTATTTTATTCTCACATAATGTCGACAATAAATATCAATTAGGCGAGCTTGTTACTGAGCTGCAGCAATGGTACACGACACATACTGGTATCCCGGGTTTTATTACGATCGACCAAGAAGGCGGTCGAGTCACTCGTATGCCTAAAGACGCGACCAATGTTGCTGGAGCCATGGCAATTGCTTCTTCAGGACGACCTGAAAATGCGTATGCAGCAGGCAGAATGACTGCCAGAGAATTGAAAGCATTAGGTATTAATTTTAATCTAGCTCCAGTTATGGACGTTAACAATAATGCATTGAATCCAGTCATAAATGTTCGTTCATATGGTGATTCTGTTGCAACAGTATCCCAGTATGGAATTCAAATGATGAAGGGATTGCTCGATGGAGGCGTCATGTCCTCACTTAAGCATTTTCCAGGTCATGGTGATACAAATGTCGATTCACATATTGGCTTGCCTACCATTGAAAAAACACTTGAGGAATTAGAGCAGCTTGAGCTGCTGCCGTTTAAGGCCGCAATTGAGCAAGGCGCTCAAGCGATTATGAGTGCACATATTTTATTTCCGAAAATTGAAAAATCCGGTGTGCCCGGAACTATGTCTCATACCATTATTACAGAGATATTAAAAGGAAAATTAGGATATAAAGGGTTAGTTGTATCGGATTGTTTAGAAATGGACGCGATCAAACGATACTATGGTACGGCAAAAGGAGCGTTAGGAGCTGTTAAAGCAGGTATTGATTTGGTATTCATTAGTCATACTCCTGAGACAGTGAAGGAAGCGACTCATTTGATCGAAGAAGCTGTAGCCACCGGTGATTTGGATGAAGCGCTAATTGATGCAGCTGTTACAAAAATTTTAGCTTATAAAGCACAATATGCGACGATTGAGGAGCTAGATTATGAACTAGTTGGCTGCGATGTACATCGCCGAGCAAATGAGCTAATGCGTACGGAAACGATCTGCCTCATTAAAGGTGAGCTCCAGCCCATTCATACCGGTGACGAGCAAATGTTATTTATGGGTTCCTATTCATACCGCACCGATCTTGCGTCCAGCAGCTTGAATCAAGCTCTTAGCTTTCCGCAATATATGGGGGAGCATTTTAATACAGCTTATGAGATTATCGACATTGACCCGAGCGAGGAGCAAATCAACGCTGTGCTGCCAAAGGTACAAGGCTACAAGCATATTGTTATCGGCTTGTTCAATGCGCGTGAAAACAAAGGTCAGCTTGCGCTTGTTCAGAAGCTGCTGGCAGCAGGCTGCAAAGTAACGGCCATTACATTAGGTCGCCCGTATGATTTACCGTTAATCGAAGGCGAGTTCTGCGGAATTGCGGCATTTGAGTATACACTTGATGCATTCAAATCACTCCTTCCAATCCTAAATGGTGAGGTTGTACCCACCGCCAATATTACGATACAGATGTAGATAAAAAGTACAACAAGGGGACATAGGTATGGCATTTATCGTTGGAATTGATGGGGGTGGCACGAAAACAGCTGTCACCATTACGCATGACCAGGAAGACGCTTTATTCACCTTTACTGTAGGGCCTATTAATTATAACGGTGGTGATGCTGATGCTATTGCCGCCTCCTTTGAGGAAATTTTTAGTCAAACGAAGCTCTACTGCGGTAATTTACAAGAAGTTGCTCATATATGTATAGGTGCGGCAGGAATAAGTAATCCGCTGGTCATCAATTTTTTGGAGCAGCATGTGAGAAATAACGGTTATATCGGGCCATTAACGATTACAGGCGATCAAGAAACCGCATTATACGGGGCACAAAATGCGATGCAAGGCATCATTCTCATTGCCGGTACAGGATCGATTTGCTTTGGGGTCAATGAAAAAGGAGAGCAGCATCGCACAGGAGGCTTTGGTCATCTGATTGATGACGAGGGAAGCGGTTATAGCATTGGGCGCGATCTATTATCCGTATTAGTTCAAGTGGAGGACGGAAGAATAACCGATACGGTCATCCCAGCGATGGTATATGAGCAGCTTGGATTAAGCACTGTGAAAGAGATTATTGGCTTTGTTTATGATAAAAATACGACGAAAAAAGATATTGCGCAGCTTGCACCGATTATGACGACGGCATGCGAGAAGGGCGATGCACATGCAATAGCGTTAGCGGAGAAATGTGCAGCCAATCTATATGAGCTTGTTGTGCCTGTTATTGAACGGCTTAAGCTATATGAAAGTCCGATTGCGATTGCAGGAAGTGTGCTGCAAAAGTCTCGCTTTGTGAAAGAAGCCTTGGAGCGAAAGCTCGCACAGAGCTACGCGCAAACAAAGCTAACTTTGCCGATTAAGGATGCAGCCTACGGTGCTGTCCTGTTAGGAAGATCAAAAATGAACAACGACTAGTCTTTGTCGCTATGGAAAAATAAGGGTGTGTCATAAGTCCGAGCAGTTGGACTTGCGACACACCCTTATTTTAAAATGGTAGGAATCAAAAATGGCTTAAAATTTATCGGTCAAATAAAAAACGGCTTGTTGTTTCGGAAATAGAGCTTGAAGGATGTTAGCGTGCTCAGTACTGTCCTTTGCTGCGCCTGCTTCATTATAGCCGAACATGATATAAGTCATTAGCTCGCGTTCATCTACTTCTATTGAAGTATAGGAATTGGTATGATTACTAGCATCGGAAACAGAAAGCTGCTTTTGCTTATAATCCAAGTAGATACAGTCCTCATTGCTGCGAAGTGCAATATGCAGCTCCTGGTCTGCAATTATGTTGCTACGGTTTAGGCGATCTTCTAATTCAGGCTGAAGCTTATGGAAAGTTGAACTGAGATTGATCATTTTCCACATCGCCATATTGATTTGAATTGAATTTGCTTGATGCTGTTGGTAATAGGACCATAGCTTATGGTCCTCTGGGAGCATCGCTAATATTTGCTTTGCATTTTGGCGCAGCTGACATAAGGCATGAAACAAAGCTTCAACGCCGTTTTCGGCTTCGTTCAAATACAATAATTCATTAATAAATACTTGTTCAGTATCTTTCTTTTCAATGATGCCATAAGCGACGATTTTTCCATTTCTGCGAAGGAGCAAGCAGTCAACTTTCTTCCATTCCGGCCAGGTCAATAAATCATTCCAATACGTTCTACTTCGGATCACGGTGTAGGTACGATTCTTATTGAATTGTTCATAGATGAAACGGATATCATCGAGATAACAGGCTTCAAAAGGAATGATTTCATCACTGTTTTGCTGCTGCTCCAAACTTGCTGGTTTTTCAATTGCGAAAGCAGTCTCCGGAATAAGTCTCCAGCCAGCTTTTTCATAAAACGCATGCTTGCTAGCCAAAAGCAAGCTTATATCATAATCGGTTTCTTTCATATAGTTGGTCTGCGCATGAAGAATTTTGTGTGCAAGCCCCAGCCCGCGGTAATTTAGATCTGTACCGACACTCCCCATTGCACCCGTTTTCAAGATCGCTTGACCGACTCTAATATGAAACGGAAAAATTTGTACATTAGATGCAATCTTATCGTCAACCATCGCAAACCATGTTGTATCTGGATCATATGTGGTGTCTAGGTCTAATCTTTCTTGGAAATAAGCTCGGCCTACGGAAAAGCATTCATCTAAAATATCGTAAATCTTGTCAAGCTGCTCTCTAGTTGGATGGTTCATTACGATGATGTTTGGTGTCGTCGTCATCTTTCATTTCCTCCTGCGACGTAATGTTGGGATAAATTTAATAAATGAAAAAAACGGTTTTTTGGAATTTAATTTCTTATTTATAGTTTAATATTGAAATAAAAATTCGTCAATAATGGAACGTGTGGAATCGTAGAAGTGATACAAAATTTAGATTGCTCAATATAGTCTAAATGAGTATTGGGAAAATAGCGACTTCGGCTGAGCAATTACAAGCACAAAGCGCACAAATGAAGGCGAAGCTTAAAAAGAAGAATGATAAACCGTTCAAGAACTTTTTGCGAAAAATCGGAAGTATTTTCATACCAATGATTCCTGCATTTGTTGGAGCGGGTTTAATTGCGGGGAAGTATGATTTCGCAAATTGAGCTAGACTTAAATGAATTGCCAGAATCAGAGAAAAAAGTAGCGGAGTACATTCTTGCAAATGCTAAAGAAGTGCTGCATATGACCATACATGAGTTAGCGACAAAAGCGGAGGCAAGCAGTGCCGCGGTTGTTCGTCGGTCGCTTGGAATAGAGGGCTTTCCAGCGCTGAAAATCCGTTTATCCGCGGAGGTAGAGTACACGCCGCATGTTAGATACTTTGATGTTGAATCGAATGAAACGTTGATTCCATCATTGATAAATTGCTGTCGAACACCATACTGACCTTTCAGAATACGGCCAGTTAACTCGACGCGCAGTCTATTGAGCACGCAGAGGTTATTTATGTTTATGGGGTAAGGCAAAAATGTATATGCGATTTCAGATCGTCATTTATTGGCGGGAGCCATGGCTACGAAATCAGAAAATGCCGTCTTCTGGGGAATTTCGTATAGCGGTGAAACGAGAGAAGTTATTCAATTAATAAAACGAGCTAAGGAACAGGGAATAAAAACAATTAGCCTCACTCGTCCTGGTAATAACAAGCTTTCTCAGCTTGCTGATGTTTCTTTATTTACATCACGTGCGCCGGAAGCACAGCTTCGTAGTGCGGCAACAAGCTCCAGATTTGCTCAATTGTTTGTGCTCGATATTGTTTTTAGCGCTTATGCTTCTGCTCAGCATGATTTTACTGTGGAGCAGCTAGCGAAGGAAAGAAAAATGATTGGAATTTTGAATGATTAAATTGCGATAAGAAGCTTCTACCAGAGTATGGTGGAAGTTTTTTTATTGTAAAGTGCTTTAAGCAGATCGAATAGACATTTTGAATGGAGGAGATTTTCTGGAAGCTAAAGTAATAACACTTATTTGAAAGAAAAGACGAAATTCAAAGCAAGAAGAATGAGAATGTTATTTTATTGCAGATTTATCCTGCGAGGCCCGATTTTAATCCTCAGCTGGATAGTTTTACACATATTCTTTGTTATGAAGCGAGTAAACCAGGTGATGTTCCGTTAGATATGATAAGTCATGCTGTCGCTAAGAGTAAGTATGTTACTTACCTGATTTTGAACAGACGTATCCCTTGTGTCGTAATTTGCTTTTTTTAGGGGGAGTTCAACTTTCTTACCCCGCCAACGGCAACGAGATTTGCTCCACTTGAATCTCTTGAAGCTTTTTGAGGGTCGTCACATGATTTGGAGGCAGGATTGTGGCTCGCAAGTGCTCAATCATCCGCTCAATTAATCGAAACGCATTCCGCAAGATAAACCAATTCTCGACGCGCTTTGTTGTACGAACCGTTACTTTTTTATACTTCATAACGGAAGTTAGTTGATTCGATTCTTGTGCAAACGCTAGTTCCACTTGCTTACGGAGATTCAGCATGTGCTCTTGTAGCATACTGCCCTGTGAAACAGGTCCGTAGAAAAACGGGTTTTCCTTGAAGGAATAGCCAAACTGCTTCTCACAAAGGCCTTGTAGCGGACAGGCGGCGCATTTGTCATCGTCTCCGCGAAAACAAGAGGTATATGTTTTTTTATCGAATCCGTCGAAAACAAGGGCATGTCCTTGCTCACATTCCGGTTTTCCTTCATGGGAACAGAGTTCAGGAAATATCGTGTTTTCTGATTTCCGTTACGACCGCTACATCATGCTTAAGGCGCGCTTCTTTTTGATCATCGGCATCGAAATAACCCAAATCGGCCACCAAATAATCGACCTTGAGTCCTTCGATTTTCTTCATTATTTCAATTGGCGGCAGCATTAATTTGACATCCGCCGTATCATTGGGCGGGATGACCGATCCTTTCGGGCTGGGGCAAACAATGGAATGCTTGCGATAACCAATGAAAAACTTGTTCTGGTTCGCCTTCGCTCGTTGAACGCCGCTGATGGCGTCGTGATCGGAATACGTCTTCTCGCAAAGTCTGCAGCTCAAACTGTAAGTCCATGAAAATGCATCTCGCGTATGGTTTGATGTTGGTAGGGGTACCTTCATTTTACCGTTCCTCGTAAAGGTGCATTTTTTTAATACAACTTTATGAGCTTTTTGAACAGGCTCTTTAAAGATACAGTGTTTTTCATTTTAATGATTTAAAGATTAATTCTCCAAGTTATTGGAGCTATTTTTGCACATAAATCAATTAATTTAATTCAATTGAATTAATCAAATGAATGAATTATACTTGCAATGTAACAGGTTCATTCATGACATCTATTGGAGGGGGGCCATTCGCATGTATACGGTTGGACGATGACAAAAGGCAACGATCAGCAATGAACTCTGGAAAGAAATAAACGTTAGGAGGAGAAAGAGGTATGAACAATCAAGATACTAGAATCCCTACCTACTCACTTGCGGAAAGAGATCGTAGATGGAACATTGCAAATCAGCTAATGGAAGAAGAGCATGTGGATGTATTGATTGTGTATGGAGATCGAGAAGGTGCGTTCCCTGCTGTATTTAACCCGGACACCTACTTTACGAATGAGCGTCCAGGTTCTATTGTCATTTTCCCTAAGAATGAAGAGCCGATCTCAGTTGTCTTTTTAGCCACTGCTGTGGAAGATCATATTCAAGCTGGATATACGAATACGCAAGGCTGGATACGCCCGGAAAATATGTATGTCGGAAAAATGGGTGCGCACATTGTCAAGATTATGGAAGAGAGAGGACTTACAAATAAAGCATTTGGTGTGATTGGCTTAGAGCCTTATCCTCCCTATTACTTTGATGGAGCCATGCCCTATAATACTTGGCAAACGATCCTAAAAGGATTACCGAATGGGACCTTTAAGCCTGTGGGACACAAATTTTTCGCACTGTCTTCTGTGAAAAGTCAGGAGGAGATCGCGGTATTAAAATGGTCAGCGAACGTTGGGGAAAAAATGTGCCAGGCGATGCTTGAGGTAACGAAGCCAGGCGTGAGAGAAAATGAGATCTATGCGGCAGCGATGAATGCTTGTGCGACCCATGTCGGGTTCACGACAACGATATTAATGGGATCAGGACCAGAGTTCGTAGGATGGGGATTGCCCGCATGGACATATCGACCAGAGGAGCCGCGGGTGATCCAAGAAGGAGATATTATTTTGGCCGAGGTATTTTCATCATTCGGAATGCTAGAGACGCAGCATCAGCCTTCAATCGCTGTAGGAGCTGTGCATCCGGATTTTGAGCGGGCGGCAGCGGCAGCGAGACAATCGTATGAGAACGGAGTAAAAGAGCTGCGGCATGGGGCTACTTTCGGAGACGTGGTTAAAGCGATGAATGAGCCGATGCGTGAAGCAGGAGGTTGGCACGTTCATCCGCTTATTCATTCCATTAGTCCATTTGGTCTTATTGGGGTTGGCGATGAGATTGCACGGTTGCCTGAGGCGAGAGAGTACGGGAAAGTACTGCCGATCCCATCCATAGGGTTAGAGACCGAACTCAAGACAGGAATGGTGTTTGCATTTGAGCCGAATTGTGCGATTGGTAAGAAGGTCATTAATCTTGGCGGAACGGTGATCGTGGGTGAAGCTGGGGGGATTGAACTAAATAAAAATTCTACTCAGCTGATGAGGGCAACTTGGTAAAATAGCAAAAGGGTACGTATAGAAGAATGTTTATGTCTTCGTTACGTACCCTCTTTTTAATGAGAATAGCCGCTGCATGTACGAATTGACATTTCGCCAAGCTCCTTGGCGATCAAAGCAATGTGTACTTCATCCAAGTCTTGAATCCCTTGGCGTCTCAAATAGGTTTCCTTCGCCACAGAGAACGCAACCGATTGTCCAACAATTGCATGTGCGATTAATATCGTTTTTGAATCTTTTGCGTCTAGATCCATTAATTTACTCACCAAGACGGCAATCATCTGATGTAGTGGCTGGAAGAATTGTTCATACAAAATGTCATAAGCCTCTGTAGGCTGCATCTGCTCTCTTGCGATAAATACACTTCTTGCATTGGCTTCATGATTACCAATCATCGTCTTGGAAAATTGCGTCATGACTTTTTTAAGAGCTTCTGCGGCTTCTTCTTTTGACCGTTTCTCAATCTCTTCTGTCTCAATTAAAGCCTGCTTCAAAAAATCATCTTGAACGGCTGCTGTCAAGCGACGGGCAACCGCTAAGTACAATCCTTTTTTTCCACCGAAATAATACGGAATCGCCGATTGGTTCACACCAGCTTCATCTGCAAGGGTCCGCGTACGTACGCCTTCATAGCCATTTAATCCAAAGATCCGCAGCCCTGCTTCTAATAAACGAGTTTGGGTGGAGTCTTCATTTCCTTTATTCATATCGTTACTTAGGTTTGTATTCAATGTCCATTCCTCCATACTGTTGAGTATAATTAATTCAAATGAATTAATCAAACTAACTTCCTTTATGAAGTGACGGATTGTACCGAGCAGCACGGCACATATGCTTCCTCTCCATGACCAACAGCGAAAAAAGAAGAAATATTGAGCCGCTCTAGAAGAAAAAGAGTGAATAGCAGTCTCCAAGCTACTCTGACTGGCCCTTTATCGCTCAATTCATGTCCGCGCAAATCATAGCGAAGAATATGCTAGTGTTGCTGCAAATAAGAAACAATCAAATCCCAGGAACGTAAATTCATACCCGCTCCGTGGATAATCAGGATAGCGTCTATTTGTTGGTTAAGAGAGTTAGGGTGAAGATATTCATAATAAATGTACATACCATTTCGATCAATATAAGGCATTTGCTGTTCAGTTTCCTCTCTTCATTAAATCGTGAGATTAATCGCATTCAGCACCGAGTGTCACTTTAGCGTTCATAGGAATCACTCGACAAGCGTTGGATAATGTTTATTTATTATCCACACAAGTCATCCAAATTGCAGAATATTTAAAGTAAGTGTCCGAAATCCTATCCTTTACCTACATAGAATTTCAAACAGATGTACTTGCCATAATTCAGTTGTCAGATGAGTAGCTCTATGTAGCAAAAAAACTGGATAAATTGTTAATTTCATCCCAATAGTCACTAAAATCGATTATAATAAAATTTATGTTCAAGTCGATTCCTTATCCTAAGTTAATAGGATATGCTATAGAGTTTTCAAATAAACACTTATGTATAAGAGGAGGCGAATGATATGACGATAATGCCTGTTATAGTAATGATCCTTGTATTTGTACCTGCCATTGTACTCATGGTAAGCATGCCTTATTTAACAAGAGAGACGATTAGTTTTGGGGTCAACGTCAGCCCTGTACAATTCCAAAGTGAGCCTCTGCACCAGATGCGGAAGTCATATGCTAGGATCAGTGCTACCTTGCATACCATCTTGTTCATTGTTTGTATCATCTGTCTACTATACGGTGATGAACATTCCAAGCAACAAAGTTGGATCATTGTCACTTATTCACTCGCCATGGTCGGAATCTCCCTAGTCATAAACATTAGCTATCATTTCAAAATGAAAAGTTTACTACCTATGCTGCCTATTGCTCTGGAACCATCGATCATGGCAGTGGACACTGGATTTCGGAAAAGAAACATTGGCTTGTCTAATTATTGGTTCCTCATTCATGTTTTAATTACTGTTGTTAGTATTGTAACTGTGCTACGCAACTACGATCTGATTCCTGATCAGATTCCGATCCATTACAACAGCAGTTGGAACGTAGACCGCTATGCAGCTAAATCTTTTAGTTCTGTGTTTATGCCTACGATAATGCAAGTGTTCATAACACTTTTGTTCATATTTGAGAATTGGAGTATTCGCAGAGTAAAGCAGCAGGTTCAACCCAATGATCCTAACCGTTCCATCAGACAAGACGCAACTTACCGCCGTACTTGGTCATATTTTATGCTTACAGCAAGCTTCTTAATGGTTATCCTGTTTTCTGTTGTGCAACTAAACATGATATCTCTGCTTAACATGAATTTCGCTATCCCTATTATCCTAATCATAATAGCCCTTATTATCATATACGCCTTTGCCTTAACGTTCTGGGCTGGTCAGGGCGAAAGCAGCTTGAAGCGATCTGCCGATAGCTCCAATGTCAGACCTGTCCATGATGATGATAAATGGCGATTAGGTATGATTTATTTCAATCGTAAAGATCCAAACCTAATCGTCAAGAAAAGGCTCGGAGTCGGCTGGGGATTAAATTTCGGTCACCCAGTAAGCTGGCTGTTTTGGCTCGGAATTATTGTACTGTTAGTTGTGGTGCGGTAACAAGGTTTGGAGGTTAATACTCACCGGAGTATAGGCGAAGTTAGAGTTTCGAAACAGAATATTTACCGAAAAAACGCCTAAAGGGCGTTTTTTTATTATCTTTAAGTATCTCAGTAATATCTTTTTTGAATTAAATCGCATATCAAAGAGTATTTCTCGTATTAATATCTCTTTGTTACAATCAAATTGTTATCTAAAGGAGGGTATAAATTGAACTATCGCAAATTAGGAACGAGTGGTTTACATCTAAGTGAGATTGCTTATGGTAATTGGATTACACATGGTGCTCAAGTGGACAATGATACTGCCCATGCTTGTGTTCACGCTGCATTGGATGTAGGGATCACAACATTTGATACTGCAGATGTATATTCCGATACGAAAGCTGAGATGGTGCTGGGCCAAGCATTAAAAGGAGTGCACAGAGCTGATATCGAATTGTGTACCAAGGTGTGCCATCCCACAGGGACGGGACGTAACGCAAGAGGTCTGTCCCGCAAGCATATTATGGAGGCGTGCCATGCTTCACTGAACAGATTACAGACCGATTACATTGATATCTATTATGCGCATCGCTTTGACGCAACAGTATCCCTTGAAGAAACCTTCTTGGCTTTTTCGGATCTGGTACGTCAAGGTAAGGTTCTCTATGTCGGGATAAGTGAGTGGACGGCGGATCAGATAGCAGAAGGTGCTGTTTTGGCGAGAGAATTAAAGGTGCCATTGGTGGCTAGTCAACCTCAATATTCGATGTTATGGCGCGTGATGGAGACGGAGGTAGTTCAAGCTTGTGAGCAGGAAGGGATTGGACAGGTGGTCTGGTCGCCGCTTGCTCAAGGGATTCTTTCAGGCAAATATATGCCAGGGCAACCATTGCCAGAGGGTTCTCGTGCTTCAACAGCTGCGGGCTCACCTTTTATGAATAAATTGGCGGGTCAATGGCTTCGGACTGAGGTGCTTGAGGCGATCTCGAATCTCTCTACCATCGCCAGCGAAGTTGGGTTGACGCTTCCGCAATTGGCTATAGCATGGGTGTTGCAAAATCCACAAGTCTCATCTGCAATTATTGGGGCATCCAAGCCTGAGCAAGTAATAGAAAATGCCAAAGCTGCGGGAGTTCGTCTGGATAGGGAAGTTATGATGCAAATCGATAGGGTGCTAGAAGGACTCGTTGAACGTGATCCTAGAAAAACGGGCTGAATATTATATCATTCACCATTAATAACTTCTGAACTCATTTGTCCTATGATCTCTAGTAACGCGGATAAGGAGGCACGATCGGAATCGGTTCTCCAAGCGGCATAAAGGGGAATCGATGGTGTGCTTTCTTCAAAGGGACGAAATACGACACCTTCGCGCTGAAAAATAGCAACTGAAGAGGGCACAATGGAAACTCCAAGATTAGCAGCTACCAAGTTTACAATGGTGTACATCTGAATGGCTTCCTGTACAACATTCGGATACATGTCGTGTTGGGCGCAGAAGCTCATAATGAGGTCATGAAAAGGAGCTCCTAAATGACGTGGGAACGATATAAACGGCTTTAAAGCTAAAGAGCGAATGGATAACACCGGTAAATGAGCTAGGTGATGCTTCTCTGGCAAAACGGCAACAAGCGATTCATTGACTAAGGGACGATGGTCGATATGCTTGCCCGACTCTGTATAACGTACAAATCCAATGTGAATCGTTCCTTCATGTAAAGCCTGCCACTGCTGAGCAGACGTCATCTCATGTAATGTGAGTTGTACTTGTGGATAACGTTCCCGAAACATTTTTAACATATCGACCAATACTCCACCAGCTGCAGAATCTATAAATCCAATGTTCAAATGTCCGATAATTCCTTGATCGACTAATTGTGTTGTTTTAATAGAGCGTTCCAGTTGAGATAAAATGGATTTAGCCTCCTCTAGAAATACCGCCCCCGCTGGCGTTAAACGAACTTGTCTTTTGTTCCGTTCTAATAGTTTCACACCAATCTCATTCTCCAGAGCTTGAATTTGCTGGCTTAAGGGAGGCTGCGTCATATTCAGCTTCTCTGCTGCACGGTTAAAATGCAGTTCCTCTGCTACTGCGATAAAGTATTGCAATTTTTTTATGTCCATACTGTTCAATCTCCCTTGAAATGCTTCTCCAAGCAAGTATAAGGATCTTTGAACGAAAATGAAAGGAAGGGCTCGTGGTCCCCCCATAAGCCTCCCACCCCATCTTAATTTTTGACAAAAAACATTATTGCAATTAGATCGTAGAATTTGTTAAAGGGGACTAGAGATGGTTTTATTCGAGTGCACGATGCGCTAGACTAGATATGACGAACTGTTTAGATTGGTCATAAGGGGGAGAACGACGATGATAAGAGGATTAACAACAGCAGGTTTGGGTGAGATGGGTTCTAATGAAGAATATATCAGACTTGCGAGCCAATTCGGCTTTCAGTCGATAGACGCAAATCCATTGGAGTTAGTGCAGCAGTATGGTAAGGATGGGGCTGTTCAATTACTGGAAAGACATGGCATCATGTTAGGATCATTTGGTTTAGCGGTAGATTGGCGCACGACAGAGGATAGCTTCAGGGAAGGGTTGAAATCGCTTACCCAAATGGCTGAGGCCGCTGCTGTATTAAATTGTACGACATGTTGTACATATATTTTACCTTCGACAGATCTTCCGGTCGCAGCTTTTATGATTGCAGCCACAAGACGTTTAAGACTATGCGCGGAAATATTAGGCGCTTATGGAATTACATTAGCATTAGAGTTCGTAGGCCCTCATCACTTACGTACACAATGGGCAAATCCACTGATCTGGACGATGCAAGATACGTTGAGCTGGATGGAGACGATTCAAGTAAGGAACATCGGATTGTTATTGGATTCTTACCATTGGCATACGAATGGATTAACGAGTGAGGATCTGCTGAAATTACAACCGCATCAAATTGCATATGTCCATATTAATGATGCTAAACCTCTACCGATAGAGGAATTGTTAGATTTCGATCGATTGTATCCAGGAGAAGGTTCTATTGATCTCACAGGATTCTTGGGAAGCCTGAAAAAGATCGGGTATGCCGGTGTGATCGCCCAAGAAGTTCTGGCGCCAGCTTCCGCGCAAAGTTCATCTGAATTATTTTCTCGTTCTAAAGCAGGCTTCGATAAAGTATTCTCATCACTGGAAAACGTACCCATATAGAATGAACTTGAAAATATTCAAAAAAGGGAAAAGTGGTCGAAGGGAATTTTGGAACTGAAGGAGCGGTAGCGTCCGCCCGAAAGCTTTCCGTAGGAAAGCTCGCTTCGAAAGCATAGGCAGTCTGCGGATTTCAACCGTTAAGAACGGTATAAATCAAGAAATCTGCAGACAACAGCGGCCGGAAGTCCAAACATTCTCTGGAGTCGCGACCAACCCGAAATAGGAAAATCATCAGATCAATCTATTTAGCATTTGATGATCTCGCGTAAATTAAGTTCTATAAAAACTTCTGCCAAAGTGTTGGTAGAAGTTTTTTTCTGTTAGCAAACGCTCTCCCCATGTGATAGTATTTCACTAAAATACGGAGATGATTATTTAACGGATCCAATGTTAGTGAGAGGGGAACAGTCGTGTCGATTCGGATAAAATTACTGTTATCTTATACGGGAATGCTAGTCGTTAGTTTACTTATCATCGTAATGACGGCAGCTTTATTTACAATTGCATCTACAGGAGATGTTCACAGTCTTCGGGATTTTTATAAAGTGCACTATCAATTAAATCCGTTGTCGGAGCAAGAGGAATCTATTTTTTTAGAATTAAAGTATTTAGCCAAGCATGACCCGGATGAATTGCAGAACAAGGATTTGTTACTGGAATATGATTTTAAGCTAAAGACTGAGAAAGCGGGACTATTTGTAAGGCGAGTGAATGACCCTGTGTTTGAATCGCGCACCTTCAATCAACCTGAATTAAAGGATGCTTTACCTCCTTACGATCTCAATAACTATCAGATTCGTAACACGTTTAATATTAAAGAAAGATTTTATGGATATGCCAAATTTGACTTTAAATATTCGGATGGGGCGAAAGGCAGTGTTTTCGTCATCAAAGAGCATAGCCCTTTTGCGGAACTCACACGGAGGCTGCTACCAATCTTTTCATTGATATTAATTGGCGTTCTTGTGATTGCGAATGTGCTATTATATCGCTGGATTACAAGAAGTGTTATTAAGCCACTGAACAAGTTAAGGGATTCCGCAGAACGAATTCAAGAGGGTGACCTTCAATTTGAACTTAACCTGCAATCCAAAGATGAGATTGGGGAGTTAAATAAAGCGTTCGAGACAATGAGGCAGAGGTTGCAAGAGTCAGTGAGCCTTCGTCTGCAATATGAGGAGAATCGGAAAGAATTAATCTCAAATATTTCACATGATTTACGTACTCCGATTACGAATATTAAAGGGTTTATTGAAGGCATACGAGATGGTGTCGCCAATACACCTGAGAAGATGGACATGTACGTCGATATTATTTATAACAAAACCATTGGAATGGATAAATTGGTTGATGAATTGTTCCTATATTCCAAGCTGGATTTGAATCAGGTCCCATTTTCGTTCGAAGCAGTGGATATTATTGCATTCCTTGAGGATTGTATCGAAGAGATGCGCTACCATAACGAAAATAAAGGAGTTTCATTTCAGCTAGACGACAATAATTCCGAACGTATTGAGGTTATAGCAGATTTGGATAAATTAAAGCGGGTATTACTGAACGTAATTGGAAATGCGCTGAAGTATATGGACAAGCCGGACCCTTTCATCCGTTTTTCTTTGCAAGTGGATAGCGAATGGGTGACTGCTGAAGTGAAGGATAATGGAATGGGTATTGATGCCGAAGCTCTTCCACATATCTTTGAACGGTTTTATCGTGCAGAGCCTTCTCGGAACCTATCGACAGGCGGTAGCGGACTTGGTCTTGCGATAGCTCGTCAGATTATTGAAGGGCATGGTGGGTCGATATGGATGGAAAGTGAACCAGGTGTGGGATCAAGCTTGTTCTTTACTTTGAAGCGAACGACCGATGAAGGAGGATTTCATTCGCATGACAAGGATTCTGATTATTGAAGATGAGGCAACGATAGCGCAATTGGAAAAGGATTATTTTGAGCTGAACGGTTTTGCCGTTGATATATGTCATACAGGTTCTGAGGGGCTTGGGCAGGCTCTTGAAGGGGATTACAATCTTGTTATCGTAGATTTGCAGTTACCTGGCATCGATGGCTTTGAATTATGCCGCCGTATTAGGGAGGCTAAGGAAGTGCCGATCTTTATCGTATCTGCTAAGAAAGAGGAGATCGATAAGCTTCGGGCATTTAATCTCGGAGCGGATGATTATATTACGAAGCCCTTTAGTCCAAGTGAATTAGTAGCAAGAGCGAAAGCGCACCTAACGAGATATGAACGTATGCTCAGCAAGCTAGAACCAATGGAGAAGCATGAGATCCAAATCCGTGGAGTTCATATCGATAAAAATGCCCGCAGGGTGTTTGTACGTAATCATGAGGTTTTGTTTACCGCGCGGGAGTTCGATGTACTGGTCTTTTTAGCGAGTCATCCGAATCGGGTATTCAGCAAAGATGATCTATTCGAACGGATCTGGGGGATGGACTCCAGCGGAGATATCGCAACGGTTACGGTTCATATTCGCAAAATACGGGAGAAGCTGGAATCGGACCCCTCGAATCCACAATATATTGAAACAGTGTGGGGTGCGGGATACCGATTTACGGTGTAATGGCATTTTCTTGACGATTTTCGATATTTTTAAGCTCTAGTTAATACTTTATTAATAAATCGTTTCTGGGGAGTTTATTTCTTTCCTTTATCATTCAGTTATAGACATGAACAACAAATAACTTAATGATCTTAGGGGGAAATATAGTGAAAATCGTAGCTAAAAAAGCAGCAGCATTAATGGTCGCAGCAACACTAGGAGCAACCTCTTTACCCTTTGCGGTGTTAAATGTACAAGCAGCACCTACATCAGGCAACATAGGAATATCCGCAGCTGCATCTAAGTTATCAGATAAAGAAATTCAAGAAGCCGTTGAAGTACTTGCGGGATTAGGTGTGTTACAGGGTTATGCAGATCATTCGATGGGTGTGAACAATCCAATCAATCGTGCAGAATTAGCGAAAATGGTAGTATTGACTTTTAAATTACAAAGCACTGAAGAGAACACTGCCCCATTCACCGATGTGAATTCGAACGTATGGTATTACAAATATGCGTCAGTACTTGTTGGTTTAGGGATAATGGAAACGGAAGATGGTAAATTTAGCCCTAATAAAACGGTAACGGATGAAGAAATCGTGCAAGTTGTATCGAAGGCGTTGAAGCGTGATGTCTTATCGGTTAACTACTGGGCTAATAAATTGCAATTCACTTCTGGACCTGTAACACGTGGCGAAACAGCGGCCTTACTGAATACAGCACGTAAAGCAATGCCATCCGATAAAGCTCAAATTACAAGTGTGAAATCGATCAATGAAATTACATTAATCGTAACCTTAGATGCTCCTTTGACAGCTGAGAATGAGGTGTTTGCTAAAGCAAAAGAAGATTTTGTATTCAATGACGGTCTAACCTTAACGAATATGCCGCGGCTGAAATCGGGTTCTGTTGCAACGTACATTGTTCCTACATCGGTGCAAAAAGCTGGAACAACCTATAACTTAACGTACAAAGGTAAGAATGCAGGATCATTTGTAGGAAACGCAGCCAAGGTGGATATGACAGCAACCACTCAGGTAACCAACGACACCTTTGAGATTGAAGCACTGAAAACAAATGGCGTCATTGACTATGGATATGTCATCTCTGCATACAGTGGTGGACGTGGTGCTAACGCATTTGTTTTGGATGAGAACAACAGAGCAAATGGCATCACGTATCAAATCATTCCTTCCATGCAAGGTAGACAAGTAACGATTACCCCAGAAGGTGGAGAATCCATCGTTGCCAAGTATGTTCCATTTACACAATCAACAGATGGTAAGATTGAGCCGAAATTCCGGCTTCCTGAAGGACAAGTCTTGAAACCGGGTGTGAAATATACCGTAACATCTGACTGGGCCAATATTGCAAATCCTTCATTCGAAGCAAAAGAAATATCTCCACTGCAAATCTCTGGCGCTGAAGCTGTCACCGATACATCCATCAATGTATCCTTGGCTCAAGACCCTGGCGATGAATTGTTTTCGGGCCGTAGTGTACAACTAACCGCTCCAAACGGAGACAAATGGGTTGCAACCTATAAATTCTCCAGTCGTAAAGGTGCTGTTGGTGTATTCGATATTACGAATAGCGGTAAATTGGCTGCTGGGACAGTGTATACTGTAACACCACTAGGCGCATGGGCAACTTCTCAAGCCACATTCACTTCGAAATAAGGGGAGTCTACATGAAAGGTGTTGAATGTCATGCGCTTTCTCGTCTTAACATTCTTCCTCTTTATATCAGGATGTCAGACCGATGATTTCAAGGTGTTAAACAACCAAGGGCAGCAATCAACTCAGGAGGTGAATAATGAAATGGATAAGCTGAATCAAGCACTGTTAGCAGCGACTCGTCAAGGAGATAAGGAGCTTATAACAAAACTACTAACAGACGGTGCAGATATTGATGTTACAGATAATGAGGGTAGAACGCCCGCTTTAATCGCTGTACACACGAATCAACTGGATATATTCAAATTATTGCTTGAAAAAGGTGCCAACATCAATATCCGCGACAATCGCTCGGATAATCCACTTCTTTATGCAGGCGCTGAAGGAATGCTTGATTTTGTGAAGGTATCTATTGCTGCAGGTGCTGATACCTCAATTGTGAATAGGTTTGGGGGGACCGCACTCATCCCTGCTGCAGACCGTGGTCATGTGGATATTGTGAAAGAACTTCTTACAAGTTCTGACGTCAATATTGATCATGTCAATAATCTGGGTTGGACTGCATTACTAGAAGCTATCATACTAGGCGATGGGGGCAAAGAACATCAGGCTATAGTGCAATTGTTAATACATCATGGTGCTGATATTCATATAGCAGATTCTAACGGAGTTAGTCCCTTACAGCATGCGCAAAATAGGGGTTATCATGAAATGGTAGAAATGCTAATGAACAAGAGTAGTGATTCGATATAATTTTTAAAAAAGGAACTCCGCTCAAAACGGAGTTCCTTTTTTTTGTCCTTTGAAACTAGGATTACCCACCTCTATAAACCTCATAATATAGTATAATCAGACTATAATATTCAATAGTGGAAGATGGGAATATAGCACTATTAAATTTATCGAAGAATGAGGCGTACATGAGAACTTCGGAGAATAAAATTAAGTTAAGTCATATGTTATACATAGTAGTATTTATCGGTCTCTTGATTGTTGTGCGATGGGGCTGGCATAATCATTTTTCGTTGTCCAATCCACCTGCTGTGAAACAAGGTGTATTAGATTTACGTGGGGTGGATATTGAATCACTAAGCTCCTTTCCGCTGGATGGTGAATGGGAATTCTATCCTGAACAATGGGTGAACGCTACCAATATTAACAACGCTACGAAATGGCAGAGGCTTCAGGTGCCGGGTAACTGGACTTATAAATTCAATCCGGCAGATCAAGAGAAGGCATATGGATACGGAACTTATCATTTGCGTATTCTGCTGGATCAACCCTTATCTGAGCCGCTTAGCTTTTGGTTTCAATCGGTCTATACTGCTTCTGAAGTGGAGATTAATGGAACAGTCCTCTCACGATTCGGTAAGTTATCTGAAGAGAAAGAAGGCCATGTTTCTGTCACGAAGTCATTCTTGATCAGTTATGTACCGACAGATCAGAACCAAATGGATCTATTTGTTCGAGCGTCAAATTACGGGTCTCCGTTAAAAGGAGGCATTGTTAGGTCTGTAGAGTTTGGCATTCAACACGAGATAGATACAGTCTACTGGAATTCCATTGGCTTGCAGCTAGTTGTAGGGGTATTGCTTTTGATTCACGGGCTCTATTTACTGATTATTTATTTGATGGATGTGCGAAAAACAGAGTTGATTATTTTCTTTTCGATGATGGTCGCAGCAGCTGTATCTATTGGGGTTGAACATAATGGACTATTGTTCCGGTTTCTTCAAGTTGATTTTGCCTGGACATTGAAGCTAAAGGTTCTTTCATACATAGGGTTTTGCTTGTTTCTGTTCCTCATGGGAAGAGAGCTCTTTGGGAACCTGCGGAAAGGTAATGCTTTTTATAGTTATATCCTCTCACTCCTCGGTTTTACCCTATTTATAATCTTTGGTCCAGAAGAGACAGTGCTGTATTCGATCGAAAAAGGGGTCTATATGATCCTGTATTACATTCCAGTATTTTGGACGGCTTATTATTTTATGAAAATGGTATTTATTCAAGCTGAGGGAGCTCTATTTTTATTATGTTCAGTGCTAGCTGTGATTAATAATATATTGTGGGCGTCTGTCTATTACGCAGGAACCTCACAATTCATGTTTTATCCTGTAGATTTAATTGCTGCACTTGCCGCTTTTTCTACTTATTGGTTTAGGAGATATTTTCATCAATCCCATCAAAATGTGTTACTGAATGCTCAATTGGCTGAATCGAACAAATTAAAGGATCGTTTTTTGGCCAATACATCTCATGAACTACGGACTCCTTTGCATGGGATTATGAATATTGCTCAGAGTGTGCTCATAAGAAAGAAACATGTACTGGATGAAGAGAGTCAACGTGACATGGAACTGCTAATAATGGTCAGTCGGCGGATGTCGCTCATGCTGAACGATTTGCTAGATGTAGTGAGATTGCAGGATAAACGGATTGTGATGAACATCAAGGTGGTGCAAGTAAGGTCCTTGGCTGAGGGCGTGCTGGATATGTTACGCTTCCTGACCGGTGAGACTAAGGTGGAGCTTCGCATGGACATTAATGAGGATTTGCCGTGTGTATATGCTGATGAGGAACGATTGGTACAGATTCTGATTAATCTAGTTCATAATGCGCTTAAGTTCACCGAACAGGGAAGTGTTGTACTGTCAGCAGAACAAGTGGATGGGCAGGTATGGATCCATGTTACGGATACAGGAATTGGTATGGATGAGGCACTGAGAAAGCGTGTATTTATGCGTTATGAACAAGGAGCTTACGGTGAAGGTGGTATCGGTCTGGGTCTTAGTATTTGTAAAGAGTTGGTTGAGCTGCACGGTAGTGAATTATTATTGCAATCGCAGCCGGGCAAGGGAAGTAAGTTCAGCTTCAAATTACCTGAAGTAAATGAGAGTGTACAGTCTTCCATTTCTGATATTCATATAGAAAAAGATACGGACCCATTGTCACCTTTCAGTGAATGGATCACTGCTGAGGTATCTACTATGGTGGCCGCCACATACTCCACGAAGGAAGTAGAGCCACTCTCGAATACAGACGCTGATATTATTCGTGTTCTGGCGGTTGACGATGATTCGGTCAATCTAAAAGTTTTGCAAAATATTTTGTCAGATGGAACATATCAGATGGTGACTGCGACTTCTGCACGTGAAGCGCTGGATAAGTTAAACCATGATCGATTCGATCTGATCATCGCTGATGTGATGATGCCGGGTATGTCTGGTTACGAAATGACTAGATTAGTCCGCGAGCGGTTTACGATGTATGAATTACCTATTATTCTACTGACTGCACGCAGTGAGCGGGAAGATGTCTATGCGGGCTTCTTGGCTGGAGCAAACGACTATGTTACCAAGCCGGTAGATGCAATGGAGTTGAAGTATCGTGCCTTATCACTTTCATCTATGAAGCGAGCGGTCAATGACCGGTTGAGGATGGAGGGTGCTTATTTACAAGCGCAGATCCATCCACACTTTCTCTTCAATACACTGAATTCGATCATGTCCTTAAGTGACTTTGATACTGCCAAAATGAGAGAGTTATCAGATGCGTTCACAACTTATCTGCGCATAAGTTTTGACTTCTTAAATGCAGGCAAGCTCGTTACGCTGTCACAGGAGCTTGAGCTGGTGGAGAATTATATATATATCCAGCAGCAGCGTTTTGAGGAGAGACTCCATGTGGAATGGAAAGTAGATGCGAATCTTGAAATGTTGATGCCTCCGCTTACGATTCAACCACTAGTTGAGAATGCTGTTCGACATGGCGTCTTAAGTCGGGCTAAAGGCGGAACACTGCGTATTCACATTGAGACACGTGCGGATGCTGTTCATTTTAACATTGTAGATACAGGGATTGGAATGGACGAAGCACAAGTCAGCATGCTGTTAAATCCGAATGGCTATAAGAATCAAGGTATTGGACTGCTTAATACGGATAGAAGATTGACACAACTATATGGACGTGGCTTGCAAATTCAAAGTATCCCTGGTTTGGGAACTACGGTGTCATTTATCATTCCTGATAAAGATTAATTGTGATCATGGGGGAACTCCTTGGAGTTATCCCTTTTTGGTGTTTTCTTTAGGAAATTATGTGAATATTTCACTATTGTTGCATCATTGATTGTAAAAATAAAAGCTACCTGCCATTATTACAGAGAAAGGAAAATTTGTAATCAAAAAATCATTCATGATAGGAGAATTAGAATGACTAATAACTTATTTGTAAACGAGACAAGAGAACAACTGAGCTGGATGAATTGCCCCGAACGTTGGGAGTTTACAGACTTAGATGAGCTTACAATAATTGCACCACCTAAATCGGATTTTTTCCAAGACCCGGCAGGAAAACATATGGTAAGCTCAGCGCCATTCTTATCTACACCTGTTGGAGATTCATTTGAATTGACAACCAGACTTCGTGTCGAAATGCGCCATAAATATGATTCAGGATGTCTCATGTTTATGATGGACCATTATAACTGGGCCAAAATTTGCTTTGAGTTTGACGGACAGTATCCCATAATCGTGTCTGTGGTGACAAGGGAAGGGATGTCAGATGATTGTAACTCCGTACAAGTTGCTGTGGATAATCCATATTTGCGTATCACCAAGCAAAATCATTGTGTTACTTTCTCCTATTCAGAGGACGGAGCGAACTGGGCACTGATCCGATATTTTGGAATGAAGGAAGGTGCTGAATGCGTAGCGGGTGTTGTCGCACAATCTCCCCAAGGTGAAGGCTGCTCATTGAAATTCGACTATTTGAGTTTGTCGGAATCGAAGGGTGAAAGCCGCTTCTAATGGATCAATTTTTAATGAACAATCCTTTTCGGTCTAACTGTAATTGTTTTGAAGTGAATTGGATGATGAATTCCTCCACGGCGGATATGGTAGCAATGATACATACAAAGACATTCCAAATGGTGTGATCGATGTGGAGAAGCCATAGAGGAGTTATAAATAAGAGGAGTCCGGTCAGTTTATTGCCATAGGTGTGAATGCTTGCGTAAGTTTTGAATCTTCGGAGGGCAACCCCTATCGATGTTAGACGGATGACCGCGATCATGAAGATCCATATCATGATTTCGAGCGTAAGTCCCAGAAGCGGATATAGTGTAAATAAGGAGACCGCTATCAGTATCGTGTCGGCTGCGGAATCCAGTTTTGCTCCAAGGCTACTTGTTGTGTTCGTCATTCTAGCAATAGGTCCATCGATCAGATCGGTGACCCCGCAAAGGATATAAATTACAAGGAAGGCCAAACTTAGCGGATCGAGGAATAATAACAACATTGCCAAAATGATTCTGCCAAACGTAATTCCATTGGGTATTCTCTTCATCATTTAATCCCACCTTTGTATACGACCTTATCTTATTTCTATTTTACCAGAGGAGTGCAAATTCTATAAAAAACAAGCCGGAGCGAATGCTCGCTCCGGCTTGTTTCTATGTTTGTTAAAGCTTATTGCGCGGATACAGACTTGAACCATTCGTTAACTTCTTTAGTGATTTGGTCACCGCCATTGGATTTCCAATTGGCAACGAATTGGTCAAAGGAGTCTACTGGCAGTTTGCCATAAATAATTTTGTTGAAAGTTTCCATTTCGGACTGACGAAGCAGGTTCCATTTGGAAACCATTGTTGGTGTAGCAGCACCAGTAAAGTAGTTTTGTTTACGAACGTCTAGTTGTGACATAACCACTTTTCCTGCCGCCCAGTTTTCTGGTTTACGGAACTCTGCCATTTGTTTTTCATAAGGTGTTACAGGTGTCTCGCCGTCAGCAAGTTTAACCAAAGTCTTCATAAACAGATCAGGAATACGGGCCGGACCTGTTAAGAATGGGAATTCATTGGAGAAGTCTTTAATCTTGTCTTTATCACTTGTTGGTTCTCCATCAATCATATCCCAGTCGTAACCTTTAGCAAAGCCATATTCATATTGACTGCCTGCAGCAGGGTTAGCTAAGTTATCAAGCAAGTAGTTATAGTACAAGAAAATAGCTTCTGGATGCTTAGCATCCTTGTTAATCATGATACTAGCATTTACACCGGAATTCTGCCATTTGGTTCCAATCAAACCATCTGGTCCTGCTGGAACCGGATAACCTTTAATCTTCGCTCCAGGTACATTCTTCATAAGATCGGGAGCTGGCCAGTCTGGAACCCAGTTGGCGCCTGGCAGAATACCAGCTGCACCTTTCGTGAAGCTCTCAGCGGATTTACCTTCATCCCAAAGGGCGGAGTCCGTGTGAATATATCCTTTATCCATCCATTCGCTAAGCTTTGCGAGTGCTTGCTTAGCACCTGGGTTAATGGAACCATATTCAAGATTGCCATCTTTATCTTTGTTCCATTGTTCCTCAATTGTACCGTATGCCCCGAATAACCAGTCTAGTTGGCCCATCCAGGTATTTGTGTTGTTTTTCAAAGAAATTGCAAGCGGGTACACATCTTTAGGCGCTAACCCATCAGGGTTTTCGTTCTTAAATTTATCCATGATGTTCTCAAGATCGGCGATGGTCTTAGGCGCTTCCAGCTTCAGCTTTTCCATCCAATCTTCACGTAACCACAAGAGCGTATCATCATTGTCGGTATATTCAAGGATCGGCAGATTATATTTCTTACCGTCTTTAGTGAATGGGTACCAAAGTTCTGGATGTGCTGCAACGTGATCTTTCAGAATTTTGTTTGCATACTTATCAAACAACTCATCAATAGCGATGAACTGACCGGAATCAATAAGCTGATTGGTCAATACTGCGTTAGTTGGTGCAAAAACGAAATCAGGAAGCTTTTCGCCGGAAGCAATGGCAAGTTGAAGCTTTTGTCTGTATTGATCGTCATTTGCAGGATACCAAGTATCTTTATGCTTCATACCCAATGTTTCAAGCATCCAGCGATCGTGAACGTTGTTTTCTTTGGTATCACCTTGAACATACTTCTTAGGCATCAATACGGCACTGAACTCGATCGGTGGATCGTATTTGCCTTTTGCGAAAGCAGCATCTGCTTCGGATTGGGTATTATTGGTAGCGTTACCATTTTTGGCATTCTCATTAGATGTGCCGCTACTGCCACATGCTGTGAGAGTGATAAGTGCTGTGACCGTGAGAAGCGACCACATTTTCTTGAACTTGATCATTCTTCAATTCCCCCTACTGTGTATGATCTTTACAAGTGTAACTTTAACAACTTGTCGGGGATGTCATCTATATGAGATTTTTAGTTTCGATAGGACTCTATCATGTTATTTGTTAGTATCTCTATATTCCTGCGGCGTTACCCCAAACTGCCGTTTGAATACTTTGATAAAATAAGCAGGGTCCATATATCCAATCTCCATGCTGATTTCATAGACTTTTTTATTGGTGGTCTTCAGCTTATGACAGGCACGATCCATCCGCAAGCGCGAGATATAATCGCTAATGCCTTCACCTGTTTCAATCTTATAAATTTTTGATAAATGGGTCGGATGGAGGTTTACATGGTCAGCCAGAACACGTAATGATACATCATCATGCAAGTTCTTATCCGTATAATCTTGAATTTTCTTTACATACTCGGAACGTATGTCTTTGATTTCGTTGGATGTGCCTTCTTTTAGATTGGCTAGAACACTTAGCGACCATTTTCTTAGTTTACTAATGCTGGTAAAAGCATCCCCACTTTGCAACGCTTCTATATCGGTCCCCATTAAGTTTGCTAGCGTATGACCATTGCGATGTGCAAGATTCGTGAAAGAAGCAGTAATTAAAAAGCCAGCCTCCATGCAATGCTCCCAGGATTCAGACCATTTCTCATCCAGCTCGGCACAGACGGCAAGCAATTTCTCTTCGGCCGCATCCCAATGTCCACTCTCCAGTAGATGAATCAAAGAGGGTGGGGTATAAAGAGCGTCTAAAGGCCCTTGTGCTGAGGGAAGCTCTAAGTCACTGACCCGCATAATGAATTCTCGCTCATCTCCGACAATTTGGCGGAAAGAGGAGGAGGCCTGATGAAAACGATTCGACAGCTGCTCAGGAAACTTGAACCACTCCGTGATTACAATGGATAGTGAGCCTTTCAGAAATTGCTTGACCTTATATTGAAGTTGTAAAGAAAGCTTCTCTAATATGGATTCTTTTCCAAGATCAGTTTCTTGTTCTTTAAGCTGTAGCAGAAACACAAGATATCCATGTTCCTCTTTAACGCCCCAGACTTCCATAAATTCTCCCATAATCTCTTCAGCCATATTAATAATCGCATATTCAATCAAGGTTTGATCGGTATTATCAAATTCTCTGAATTCTTCTTCCATTCGTACCAGCATCAATGCGGCTTCTCCGGATTGAAAGGGCAGATCGTAACTCACGAGCTTCCGTTCCCATTCACCGGCTTGAAAACGATGACCTTGTAAGGCATCCAGTAGCAAACGCCCCCGTAAAACAGGGAGGTTCTCCCGGAGGGTAAACTGGGTTCGTTTAAGAGAACTTATAAGCTCCCATTCAGCATTCAATTGATTGATCGCATTTTTGACTGCTCCGAGCAATTCGTCATCAGTCGGCGGTTTAAGCAAGTAATCCACGGTCTTGTTCTGAAGTGCTTTTTTGGCATAATCGAATTCTGAATGGCCGGATAAAATAATACATTTAATTTTTTTGTTATGTTTTCTTATCCGCTCTATCAATTCGATTCCCGTCATTTCTGGCATTTGAATATCTGAGATTACTATATCAATGGGATGCGTATCGATAATTTGTAGCGCTTCACGTGCGGAATAAGCTTTATGCACATGTTCAATTCCTAGCGTATGCCAGGGTTTAGTCATGGAAAGATTATCTACCCAGTGTGCTTCGTCGTCTACTATGATCATCTGCATGTTGTTAGTCTCCTTGATGTTCCTTTAATTTATAACTATCATCCTCAGTTGGGATTTCCCAGATAATTTCTGTTCGGAATCCACCGAGAGGGGATGGCTTGAAGGTAAGACTTGAATGATTGCCGAACAGGTGAATGATCCGCTGATTTGTATTCCAAAGACCACAACCCATTTCCTCCTGCAAAGGCTCCTGCATTTTACGGTTTAATGCTTCTAGCTGATCGGGATTCAAGCCAGGACCATCGTCATCGATATAAATTCTACAGAAACCGTTTGACTTCTCACCACTAATCTTGATCTCACCTGATGAATAGGACTTCGCTACTCCATGAATCACAGAATTCTCCACCATAGGTTGAAGCATTAGGCGAGGTACAGATTGGCTAAGCATATCCTCAGGAATATCAATATGATAATCAATTCTGCCATTACGCAGTTTCTGGATATCTAAATAGTTGACCAAGAGCTTGATTTCTTCCTCCAAAGAAGCCGTCTCCCGTTCCATCCGGGTGGTATAACGATAGTAAGCACTTAGATTATAAGCCATTGAGACGACTGCGTCCTCATCTTTCATCTGGGCCATATTGATAATATAACCAAGACAGTTATAGAGAAAATGTGGATTAATTTGCGCTTGAAGCTGCTTGAGGGTAGCTTCTCTAGCACGGATCTTTTCATTAAATACATTTTCTATCAGGTCTTGAATTTGATGGGACATATCGTTAAAACGACGGAACAGAAACGAAAACTCATTTTGCTCATTGCTATGAAGCCGAACGGAGTAATCTCCTTGCTGTACGCGCTGTAAACCACTGACTAGTTTTTTAATCGGATATTGAACGTTTCTATACAGCAGAATGGAAGAGGATACTCCCACAACAAACAGCAGAATCATTGTGATATAGAATAAATCTCGACTAAGAGAAATCGGTTTGAGAATTTGATAAAGGGGGACAACATCTACTAAATGCCAATCCAAAGAGGCTGATTTCACAGAACTGACCAAATAGTTCTTCCCATTTAGCTTCACTACATCCTGAGTTGTATTCTCCGGAGAGTGATTATCCAGGTAATTAACTAGTTCGTCGGATAGCTGCTTGTCCGCGCTACGGTTGAGGATCGGTTTCTCCCCTTTGTGATAGAAGAACGGATCGCCTTGCCCACCTGCTTTGTACGAATCGAGCATGTTCTGAATGTTCGTATAACTGAAGCTGGCTTCAATGACTAGGCTACTTCCTGTTAATGTCCCCGGCTGAGCTAAGGAATCCGTTAAGAACCAGTAAAAGGATTTTAAATCGCCTTGAGATTCCACACCATGATCACCATACGTCCATCTTCCGCTCATATTTGCTTTTAAATAATCCTCATCATACCCGATGGGTCTGTCGTAATTGGCGATGACATCTTTATTCTGCTGTGAATGAACGGCGTATCTGGTCGGCCAAATATCTGTAACCCCAGCTTGAAGCACCATCTTTTCCTGGAGAATATATCTGGTCTGCATCTGATCATATCGATCTTCCCATACATTTAGTCCATTGAATGCCCTGACGTTGGGATCTCTTGAGAGAATAAGGGTGAAGTCCATCATCTGATTAATTCGAGAATCGATCTGATTGGATAAAAAAGTGAGTTGTTTCGTATTGGACGTCTGCAACTCTTTGCCAACAACCTCGAAGGTGACGTTATTTGAAAAGGTATACATGATAATGATGGGAATGAATAGGAGTATGATCAAGCTGTTTATTTTGGCAAACAGACTAAATCGAGATTGTAAGTTTCCTCTAAGTATTGTAAAGCGCTTCCATAAATTCATAAATGCCCCTCCAGATGTTGTCCTAATAAAACCCTATCAAGCCTAACAATGTTATATAGTCAAACCTGAGAAACGCCTGATACTATTTATAGCAGAGATCCCCATCACACACAAAATATTTTTTTTGGGAACAGGAGAGAGCTATGGAGGCTAATATGGAGGTTAACTCGATACCACAGGCGAGCCTAGAAAGTCAGCCGAGTAAAAAAAGAAAAAAAGGCTTTAATCAACCATGGATTCTCCATTTTATGGTGTTGCCAGCGGCAATCATGGTTTTTATTTTTTCTTATATTCCGATGTCCGGAATTCTTATGGCATTTCAAGACTATAAACCTGCACTAGGTTTTTTTGATTCCGAGTGGGTCGGACTTAAGCATTTCAGGTACATGTGGGAGAATGATTATTTCCTGTCCATTACGTGGAATACGTTATTTTTTGCTTGCTCTAAAATTGTTTTGAACTTGATTATTCCGTTTATCTTCGCCTTATTGCTTAATGAGGTAAGAAGAATGGGCCTTAAAAGAACTATTCAAACACTCGTTTATCTTCCGCACTTTCTGTCTTGGGTTACACTTTCAGGGATTCTCATTGATATCCTTGCTCAGACAGGTATTGTCAATCAATTCCTCACATCTGTATTCGGCATCAAGCCGATTTTCTTCCTAGGAGACGGCAACTGGTTCAGGTTCACTATCATTGCTAGTGATGTTTGGAAAGAGTTTGGTTTCAATACGATTATCTTTTTAGCGGCACTTTCGGGTATCAATCCATCACTTTATGAAGCTGCTGAAGTGGATGGGGCGGGGCGTTGGAAACAAACGATGTATATCACAATTCCTGCGTTAATCCCAATCGCTATCGTAATCGCCACCTTGGCACTGGGTAATGTGCTCAACGCAAACTTTGACCAGATCTTTAACTTGTACAGTCCATTGATCTATCAGCAGGGAGATATCATTGATACTTTCGTGTATAGAGAAGGTCTACTAAGCGGACAGTTCAGTTTCGCAACCGCAGTTAATCTATTCAAATCGTTAATTAGCTTAGTCTTAATTGTAGTCTCTTACCGACTTGCTTATAGATTTGCAGGGTACAGAATTTTCTAGAAAGGATGACAACTGATGTACCATAAAACAATTCCATATCGAATATTCAGTATTATCAATAATGTGTGCTTGACTATCCTTTCCGTGCTCTGCCTGCTACCTTTGTACCACTTACTCATGGTATCTCTTAGTGCATCCGCACCTGCTAATGCTGGATTAGTCACATTCTGGCCGATTGGCTTTACCTTTGAAGCCTATGCAAAGACGTTTAATAATGTCAATTTCCTTAACTCCTTGTGGGTGTCTGTGGAACGGACAGTACTCGGAACAGGACTAGCGCTGGTAGTAAATACGGTTGCAGCTTATGCGCTGTCTAAGGAAACAAGAGTCTTTCGTGCAAGAAACGTTTATCTTTGGTATTTTGTTGTCACCATGCTGTTCAGCGGTGGTCTGATACCGGGTTACATTCTAATTCTGAAGCTTGGTCTTATGAATTCATTGATGGCACTTATTCTTCCTGGATTAGTTGCTGTATTTAACATCATTTTGCTTCTGAATTTCTTCCGTACCGTACCTAAAGATCTTGAGGAAGCAGCTTTTATTGATGGGGCAGGACACTTTCAGACCTTTGTGAAAATATATTTACCGGTCTCCTTACCTGTTATTGCAACCGTCTCTCTATTCCTTATGGTAGGACACTGGAACGCTTATTTTGACGGTATTATTTATATCAGAGATGCAGACAAGCTTCCGCTAGCGACGTTTATGCAGACGATTATCGTTCAGGCAGATATGTCTAAGCTTGATCCGGCAGCCGTTGCTAATTTATCACAACGAACCATCCGGGCCTCGCAGATTTTTATAAGTGCTTTGCCAATTCTATTGGTTTATCCTTTCCTGCAACGTTTCTTTGTAACTGGGATTGTGGTAGGTGCTGTAAAAGAATAATCTCTTTTTAGAAAAAGAGTTTGAAGAAGGAGCTACGGTTCTAGTCCAAGACTAGAACATGTAGCTCTTTTTTTATTTAGACGGATTTCATGGCTAAACTGGATAATTATTGAAAACAATAAAAATATTCAGAAAATTTTCATATGACGATCAAGCTAACATAGGCTATAATGAGGTCTAAAAAAGAAAAAAAAGAAAACGGGGCATAAGAATGAATCAATTTAAAGGTGAAAAAAATCTTCTCTCAGAGAAGAAGGAGCGTTTCTCTTCCGCCGGCTTTATTTTCGCAGCGATTGGGAGCTCAGTAGGACTGGGGAATATGTGGAAATTTCCGTATATCACTGGGGAAAATGGGGGAGCGGCTTTCTTCCTTCTTTTCATTGTATGTTTAGTGTTGATCGGTTTACCCGTATTGTTGGCAGAGTTGGCCATCGGTCGTAGCGGACGTGGAAGCGCGGCTACTGCATTTGTACGAGCCGGAGGCGGGAAGAACTGGATGGCAGTCGGATTTCTGCAAGTCCTTGCACCATTTTTAATTCTTTCCTTTTATATTATTGTTGCAGGATGGACGTTGAACTACGCAATGATTGCCTTCAATGGACAATTGTTCAGTTCCAGTAATTATGCAGGTGAATTCAGCTCCTTTATATCTGGACCTATGCCAATTGTTTGGCAGGGGATAGCAATCCTTATAACGGCGGGTGTTGTTATTCTTGGAGTATCAGGCGGGATCGAGAAATTTAATAAGGTATTGATTCCTGGTCTGGTCGTTCTCCTAATTGTATTAATGGTTCGTGCTGTTACCTTACCAGGTGCAAACGAAGGAGTAGCTTTTTTCCTAAAACCAGACTTTTCGGTGCTGACGGCGGAATCTGCGCTAGTCGCTTTGGGACATGCCTTCTTTTCACTTTCACTTGGGATGGGGATTCTCCTGACTTACGGCTCTTATGTGGATAAAAAACAATCGCTAGGAACTGCTGCACTCGCAGTCGGGGCAGGAGATTTGTTATATGCGTTTATCGCAGGATTGATTATTTTTCCGACGACATTCTCATTTGGCATTGCACCTGATCAAGGTCCTTCGCTAATTTTCATTGCTTTGCCAGCAGCTTTCTCAGCAATGCCATTTGGTGCATTCTTTGGTGGTTTGTTCTTTATCTTGCTGGCGATTGCCGCTTTAACTTCTGCCGTATCTCTGCTTGAGGTGCCTGTATCTTTCGCGATGGAGCGCTGGAATTGGAGCCGTAAACGTTCAGTTTGGATTTTGTCATTAGTATGTTTCCTCCTCAGTATTCCTTCGGCGATGTCACTGGGAATGGTCCCTGAGCTATCGTTTGGCGGCAAAGCGTTGTTCGATTGGGTGGATTTTGTAACTTCTAACATTATGTTGCCACTAGGCGGTTTGTTGGTTACCATCTTTGCCGGTTATTTCTGGAAAGGGGCAGCAGAAGCGGCTGGGCTTAAGGCAGGTTGGTTCCGCGTTTGGTTGTTTATGCTCCGGTATGTTGCGCCGATTCTGGTGTTCTTGGTGTTGCTTCATACTTCAGGGATTATTAAATTTTAATTCAATTTCTAAAAAGTCATCAAAAAAAGCTCTACGACCCTTGTGGTTGTAGAGTTTTTTTTGATATTGAAGATAAATACATTAATCCTCTAAATCCTACTTGACTAGGTGGATTAATTGGAATATAGTATAAAAAAAGATTGAACGAATCAATTCAAAACTAATAATTGTATACAATTATACAAATATATTGTTGAGGCTCTTGCCCGACAGATTATCGATGAGGAGCTACATAAATATGGCGATACGATCACGGAGGTTGTCAAAGGATAATACCTATGATGCATTAAAACAAAAAATTATTGATAGTGAATTAGAGCCGAATCAGCCTGTACATGAAGAAAATTTGGCAGCGTTACTAGGGGTTAGTCGTACTCCACTAAGAGAGGCGATACAGAGATTGGAGAACGAGGATTTTCTCATTCGACAGCCAAATGGAAGACTGCGGGTGGCTTCTGTGACACTCAAAGAGGTTGAAGAAATATTCCAAATTCGCAGCATGCTTGAAGGCTATATCGCAAGAAATGCAGCTAAGCATGCTACAGAGAACGATATTGTTAATTTAACGACGATGATTACAAAAATGAAACACTCCTTCCAACTTGGCGACAATCAGAATTTTGTAACCTATGGATTTGAGTTCCATGATTATTTATCAGAAATCAGCGAACTAAAAACATTCGAGAAAGTTCTGAATCAATTAAGAGATCATTCCCTTCGCTATTGTAGATTCGTCTCCATGCATGGAGATTGGAATACACAGGCGGATGAAGAACATGATCTTATCTTGCAAATGATCGCTGACCACAATGAAGATGGCGCTGAAAAAGCAATGCGAGATCATATTTTAAGCAGTCTAGCTACTGCACTTGACCGGATTAAAGGTATTGAAGAAAAGTTGGAAGCATAAAGAAAGGGGAGCACTTTACTATGAATATACTTAATGAGGTTGATCAAGCATTAGCGAATCAATTAATTGATGTTCGTAGAAACCTACATAGAGAGCCTGAATTAGCTTATGAAGAATTTAAGACCACAGAGAAATTACGGGAATGGCTGACCCATGCCAATATTCATATTCTAGACCTTCCTTTACAAACCGGACTTATCGCAGAGATCGGACAAGGTAATGGACCTGTTGTAGCTATTCGCTGTGATATTGATGCGCTTCCGATAGAGGAACAGACTGGATTATCTTTTGCTTCTGAGATTCCTGGAAAAATGCATGCTTGTGGGCACGATTTTCACACGGCTACGATTCTAGGAGCTGCCTTATTGTTAAAGGCACGTGAAAGTGAATTGCCTGGCAAGGTTAGAGTATTGTTCCAACCAGCAGAAGAAACAGGGCATGGAGCGGAGAGTGTCTTAGCATCAGGAGGACTCAAGGGTGTTGACGCTATATTCGGTTTACATAATTCACCAGACCTGCCTACAGGAGCTTTTGGAACAAGAACAGGAGCTTTAACAGCAGGTGTTGATCGGTTTGAAATTACGATAAAAGGTGTCGGCGCTCATGCTGCTTATCCTGAAAAAGGTGTGGATTCCATTGTCACTGCGGCTCAGATCATTACCTCGCTACAAACCATCGTAAGCCGTCAAAACAGTACCACTGAACCGGTTGTGTTAAGTGTCACCAGAATTAATGGGGGCTTCACATGGAATGTCCTACCGGAAAAAGTGGAATTAGAAGGTACGGTGCGAACTTACAATGAAGAGATTCGTCGCCAGATTCCAATCCAAATGACCCGAATCATCGAAGGAATTGCTGCAGCTGCTGGGGCAGAGGCTAAGCTACATTGGTATCCAGGACCACCAGCAACGATTAATCATGGCGAATGGGCTGACTTTACCAAAGAGGTCGCTTCAGATGCCGGATATATAGTACATGACATTCCACCGCAAATGGGAGGAGAAGATTTCTCCTTTTATTTACAACAGATACCGGGTGCTTTTGTAAATATAGGATCAGGCCCAGCCTATGCTTTACATCACCCTCGATTCGATGTGGATGAAGCTGCGATTTTACCCGCTGCGAAGTACTTCGCTTTATTGGCAGAACAAGCGCTGGTGAAGCTACAAGTCAAAGCTTAATTGATCTCCTAGACCTAAATCCTAAAGATGATTGAGAGGAATGTATATGATTGAACTAAAGCAGGTTTCCAAAACGTTCACTCGGAAAGGAATCACGATTGATGCTCTTAAAGGGATCGATTTAAAGGTCGATAAAGGCGATATCTTTGGCGTTATCGGCTATAGTGGTGCGGGGAAAAGTACATTAATTCGTTTAGTCAATTATTTGGAAAGACCTACTGAAGGACAGGTCTTCGTTGCTGGGCGTGATTTAGGAACCTATAACGATAAAGAGTTACGGGCGGCTAAGAAGAATATCGGCATGATTTTTCAACATTTTAATCTATTAGAATCTAAAAAAGTATTTGATAATGTAGCGATTCCTCTAGTTCTCTTAAAAAAGAATAAGAATGAAATCCGCCAGCGTGTACAAGAGTTGCTAGAGTTTGTTGGATTAAGTGACAAAGCAGGGAGTTACCCTAGTGAATTATCAGGTGGACAGAAGCAGCGGGTCGGGATTGCCAGAGCGCTTGCCTCGAATCCATCCATCCTATTATGTGATGAAGCGACTTCTGCCTTAGATCCACAGACGACACATTCTATCTTACAGCTATTAAAAAAAATCAATGCAGAGTACAACATTACTGTGATGATCATTACACATGAAATGTCTGTCATTCAAGAGATTTGCAACAAGGTGGCGGTGATGGAAGAGGGCCGTATTATTGAGCAAGGAAGCGTTCTAGATGTATTCGGTAGTCCGAAGCATAAGACCACACAAAATTTTGTGAAGACGGTTATTCAGAACAGCATTACGCCAAGCGTCCAAAAATCCATCAAAACAGAACCCGGAAGTGTTCTTTATAAACTTAATTTTGTTGGAGAAAGCGCCTCTGAGCCTATCCTGTTCGAGATGATTCGATCCTTCGATATGAAGGTCAATATTTTATTTGCGAACACGACCGAGATTCAGGAAACGACACTGGGTACAGTAATTATTCAATGCAGTGGAGATACAGCTGAGATTAACAATGCGTTATCTTTCTTAAAACGTCATGGAGTCGTCGGTGTAGAGGAGGTAGAATCTAATGTTTTCGACCACATTAACAGGTGATCAATTTCTGCAGGCGATTATTGAAACGATTCAGATGGTTGGCGTCTCCTTGTTTGTTGGCTCATTGATAGGGATACCCTTTGGGATATTGCTTGTAATCACTCGTCCTGGTGGGGTTTTGGAGAACAAAGCGCTTTACGCCATACTAAATCCGATCATCAACATTATACGCTCTCTGCCTTTTATTATTTTACTTGTAGCGATTGTACCTTTCACACGTTTGATTGTTCATACTTCGATTGGGACAAGCGCAGCGATCGTACCTTTAATTATCTACATCGCACCTTATATTGGCCGTTTAGTAGAGAACTCCCTGCTTGAAGTGAACCCGGGAATTCTCGAAGCTGCTGAAGCGATGGGGGCAACGCCATTTCAAGTGATATGGTACTTTTTGTTGCCAGAGGCGGTTGGATCATTAATTCTGTCTTTGACAACGGCAACGATCGGGTTGATCGGTGCAACTGCAATGGCTGGAACGGTAGGGGGCGGCGGTGTCGGCGACTTGGCGATTGTATATGGGTACCAACGTTTTGATACGGTTGTCGTGGTAGCTACTGTTGTTATTCTCATTATTTTAGTGCAAGGCATTCAATCTTTAGGCAACACGCTAGCAAGAAAAATTCGCCGTTATTAGTCATTACATATTCCGGGAGGGAGTTTGGCAGATGAGTGAATGGAGCAAGCAAGATCGATTTAAAGCGATATTATCTGGAGAAAAGGCAGATCGCCCAATTGTAAGTGGTTGGCGACATTTTATCGACAAAGAACAAACTGCAGATGATTTAGCGCAAACTACGATTTCTTTTACGAAACAATATGATTGGGACTGGGTCAAGATCAATCCTAGAGCAACTTATTTGGCGGAAGCTTGGGGCAATCAATATGATTTTACGGATTATCAGACTGTATTTCCAAGGCAGCAAACAACAGCAATTCCATCAGCGGTTAATCTATGGGATATCGAAGTTAAAAAGGCGGTGCATACAGCTTCCTTGGCCGAACACTTAGAGAGTGTTAGAAAAATTCGTCAAGGACTACCTGATACCCCACTAATCCAAACGGTATTCTCTCCATTGACTGTATTGCTATTTATTGTAGGACGTTCTGCTTATGTTACAAAAACAGTGTTTGGCATTGAGCATCCGGTAACTTTGGAGTCGTTATTTAAGGAGCATCGTGCGGCAGCGCACCATGCGTTACATGCGATTTCATTAACCTTAGCCGATTATGTACAAGAGCTGCAGCAAGTGGGTTCTGACGGTTTGTTCTACGCTGTGACAGGCACCGCTCACCCAGGATTATTTGATGAAGCCATGTTTGACGAGTTCTCCAGACCTTATGACTCTATTGTCTTAGAAGCTGCAAGCTACGGCAAAAACATTCTTCATACTTGTGGGGCTTATGCCCAGCCTGAGAAATTTAATGATTATCGAATTGATGGAATCAGCTGGGATACTGTAGCCGAGGGGAACCCTGGTTTAGAGGCGGATCTTAAAGCTACTAAAGTAGGTGGCGTCGATCATGGGCTGTTCGCTGTAAACGATATCGCACAAATTAAGCAGCAGGCTAAAGAAGCACTGACATTAATGAAAGACCAGCCTTTTATTCTTTCTCCAAATTGCGCTATCCCACTTAATGTGACGGATGAGGCGTTAGCACAGCTAAAACAATCTATATTTGAATAGGAGATGAAGTTATGAAAAAGTTGATAGTAGTGTTGATGATAGGGGTTCTAGCGGTGTTGACGGCTTGCGGGAATAGTCAATCCGATAATTCTGGAGATAAGAAGAAGCTTACCATTGGATTTGGTGTGGGAACCTATGAGGAGCAATTCCGCCAATCGATCCTTCCAATCCTAGAGAAACAAGGCTATAGCGTTGAAATTAAGTCCTTTTCGCAAAACATGCAGGTCAATCCTGCGATGAAGGAAGGCTCCATTGACGCAAGTATCTTCCAAAGCACAGCATACATGGAGGCAATCAACAAAGAAATCAAAGCAGACATGGTAGGAATTGCTTATGCGCCTGGTGCACCACAAGGTCTTTATTCCGTAAATCATACTACACTTGACGATGTTAAAGATGGTACAACCGTAGCTGTTCCGAATGATCCGGTGAACCAAGAGCGTGCACTGCGTATCCTGGAAGAATTGGGTTGGATCAAGATTAAAGATGGCGCAGGCGTAGCTGATTTTAACATCAACAGCATGGAACCGGATAAATATAACATTGATATTAAAATATTGGACCCTGCTCAAATCCTAGTTTCACTGCAAGATGTTGATTACGGCGTTGTAAACGGGAATTATATTGCTAATTCAGACAGAAAGATTACGGATGCCTTGAAAATCGAAAATACGCCTATGGAACACAGAATTATCGTATCGGTTAATAAAAAGGATGAAAATACACAGTGGGCGAAAGACTTGAAAGCAGCTTATGAATCTAAAGAGTTCGAAGAATATATTCGTGGAATAGAGAAATATGATGGTTTCATTCTGCCTGAAGCATGGGACAACAATTAAGTAAGGAAGTGAACGCAAGTGACACAAGAAAAGATTCATTTTATTGGTGGAGGACAGATGGCGGAAGCGATCATTCGTGCATGTATATCCAATAACACCCTGTCGGTAGATCAAATTAGTGTATCTGACATTAATGAAGCTCGTCTTCAGTTTTTGAGTACCAAATACGGAATAGATACGAAGAGCTCACAGGAGCAAAGCCTATCTACTGCAGATCTGATTGTGGTTGCGGTGCGTCCACAGGATGATTTAACTACACTTGGACAAATCGTACAACAATTCGCTTCACCTACCGCAGTCATCGTATCGATTGTGGCAGGTGTGACGAATGTCCAATTAGCAGGTTATTTTGGAGCTGAGAGGTCCATTATCCGTGTCATTCCAAATACATTGACGGATACAGGCTACGGATATAGCGGTGTAGCATTAAATGCTTACGCTAGCCGTGATCAAGTGGAGCATTTCTTACTCGGATTTGGTAAAGTGCAATATCTGGATGAGACATTCATGGATATTTTCACTGGATTTGGTGTGGCTGGCCCCAACTATATTTATTATTTCATTGAGTCTTTTGTAGATGCAGGTGTGCTTGCCGGATTGCCGCGTGAGCAAGCCTGGAATGTTGCACTGGAGAATATGATGGGATCGGTAGCTATGCTGCAGCAGACAGGGCTGCATCCAAGACAGCTGCTTGATATTAATAATTCACCTGGCGGAGTTGGGATGCATGGCTTGTACGAATTAAATAACAGTGATTTCGCAGCAGGTCTGCAAAGAAGTGTTCTGGCAGCTGTGAAGCGTACTACTGAGCTAGGAGTGAAGTAATCATGGCAACAGTGAAATGGGATCACTTAGTACACTACGTCAATGATCTGTCTAAACCGGTTGAAATCTTTAGAGCTCATGATTTGGTTGCTTTTAAGGGAGGTTCTCATAAAGATTGGGGAACCTATAACGCATTAAGTTATTTCGGGCTAACCTATCTCGAATTTCTGAGCATTGAGAATCTTGAGCTGGCAAAGGCAACTGAACATAATCTAGTGGTGAAAGACGCTGTAAAACTTCTGCCGGAGCATGAAGTCTTAAGCAGAGTAGTCATCCGGACAGATGATATTGAAGAAGTAGCGGCTTCCCTGAAAGCAGCGGGTTTATCACTATCTCCAATCATCGATGGGAAGCGTCTAGATAACGAGGGAAGATTAATCGAGTGGCGCATGATGACTATCGGTGGTGACTTTCAAGGCCTAGTCTATCCGTTCATCATTCAATGGAGCGGGACAGATGCAGAGAGGTTAGAGAGATTATCATCGTCTGGAGTCATCCAGCCTCATCCTGCAGGTCATGTTGAAATCGTGCGCGCTGTATTCCATGTCTCCGATCCTGCAGCTACCGCTAAACATTGGGGATCGATATTCGGATTGCCTGTAGCAGAGTCAGGGGACGGTACCTTCAAACTTGCGATAAGAGATAAGTCTTTTGCTTTCGTGCAAGGGGATGAGAACCAGTTCAAGCAGGTGATTTTTGAGACTGATTCGTTAGCGCTGAAAGGGAAGACGGTTCAGATCGGTGACGGGGAGTATGTTTTTGTTTAAAGGAAGTAGCATATTTACATTTTTGATTTCTTTTTAAATACAAAGCCAGACCACCAAGCAATGTACTTAATTGCTTGGTGGTCTGGCATTTTTGCTTAAGAGGATGTCTTGCGCGTTTCTAAGGGTCAAGAGGGTAAATACACTATGAGCATTTGTGGGAGAGATCCGGTGTTTTTCAGATTTTAATTGTTCATAAAAGTGGTTGTATAACGTTTTGTGAATATTTATAATAATGGTTAATTGTGGAAATTGGGAATATTAGTTATGAAATGGTTTCCGGAAACAGTGTTGAAAATAGGAAAGTTTTAGTGACGTGGGTCAGCGAGGTCAAAAAGTTCTAGGGGGTCGTTTGTGTGAAAAGAGCAGTACTAGTATTCTTTATTTCTTTATTTATTCTTTCGGGATGCAGTTTGATTAGTGAAGAACCAGATTATTCGAAAGAGAAAGCTGAGGTTACTTCCTATCTGGAGCAGACATATGGTCTCCAAATTGGAGAAGTTGATGTGTGGTACGAAAAGTATGAAAATAATGCTCACGGTACTAAAACAGGAGATCTTATTGCCGAGGCCTTTGACAAGAGAGACCCTAGCTTAGCTATTCAAATCCAGAAGCGCCTGGAAACAGGCAAGTTTGAAGATAACTTCAATAATGATGCTTTCGAACTGAGACAAGAAGTTTTCAATATTCTAGAGAAGTACAACCCAGATAATCATCTTAATAAATATCAAGGTATCTATCCTGAAAATATCTCAGGACCAGTACTTATTAGGGACAGTTCTACCGACTTGCACTTAGGTGTGATGTATGATCGCATCGACATCGACAAGCAACTAGAGAAAAACTGGTTAGCAGAGGGGGAAATTATCTCAGCGCTTATTAGGTACTTTGAAACTCACCCGGATAGTGCTCATAAAGAAATAGAGTTTTCGGTGGATTACATGTTTTATGAAAAGGGTAATTTTGATATGGATAGCTATATAGTTGATCATAAGAATAGAGGGTATTTTGGTACTTACGAGGGGTTGATTGGAGTTATGCTTGACAATTACGATCCATATATAGATGCTTTGGATGAAGATGAGAAGCCCAAAGTTATTTTCAAGTATCAGATTTATAGCGGAGACTATTCAAGAATCACGAATGTCGAAGACTACAAGAAAGCTGCTCATGCCTTCTGGGACAAGTGGTATCCAAATGGATGGGAGCGTTAATATCTGTTGCATCAGACGCATACACTTATCGCAAAAATGGTACGTTCGAGTATAACTATGTGTATCGCTTTTGGGAATCCTCCTTCATTTGAAATCCTCAAATAGCCTTACACCAATCATTTGAACGAATTGCTTAGCCGCAACGGATAGCTTTCTTTCTGTCTTAGTGGATCGTGAAGAGGCATATGTACAAAGGTACAGTCGATTTCACCATCTATTAAATGCTTAGTGATCTCAGGTGTCTTCCCATGTGAGAGACGAATGAGGTTGGAGAGATTAACATCGTCCAGATCCATCCACCCTCAACCTTCTGGGCATGTTGAAATCGTACACGCTATATTCCATGTCTCCGATCCTGCAACCACCGCTAAACATTGGGGTTCGATATCGATATACGGAGTGCCTGTAATAGAGTCAGAGGACGCTAGCTTCAGCCTTAAGATAGATGATAAGTCGGGCATCGCTACTTCGAGCAAGTCTTTTTTATGTCCAATGACTAACCTTAATCTATAATGTTTAATATCGATGGGAATGTGATTTTTGTTTGTCAGCACGTGCCGTGTTTTTCCTTCGGTTAATTAGGTGATAGTCCATACTTTTAGAATAGTGGCGCATATTATATTTTAGGAAGTAAAAGGGAGGGATAATCAATGAGCGGTGGAGTTGGAGGCAGATTTACTTCTACTGGAGAAATTTTGGTTCTTTATATCTTATTGGTAATTATATTATCTGCTTGTTTCTTTGTATAATAGCAGGCTATCAGAAAGAACAATAGCCACTGTTCCAAGGCTATTGTTCTTTTTTTGCAAATGTTGATGGACATGCCAATCCTTTATTTCGTTCCAATAACGAGAATAAATCCGATGTATTCATGATAACGGTCCATTATACTGTTGTACTTACTGATCACTTCCCAAATCGTGTGGTCAAGAAAGGAATCAGTATCCATTTGTTGATAATGGTCTGGATGCTCTGTAAGATCCTCACTTGATTTAGGAAACAAGAAGGGACCATCTATCTGTGAATGATAAAATCCCATAGTGTTTACTAATGCTGACCATTTATTAAAGTCCCATAGATTCTCAACATGATAAAATGTACTAATCACTTGATTGATTTCTGTAGACATAGGTTTATATTGAATCATTTCTCTATCAAAAAGCTTGCCTCCAGTCCGCAAAACCCTATAATATTCCGAAAATGCCTTTTCTGTATCAGTGAAAATGGATACAGACTCAACAAGAATCACATCAAATGACTCGTTAGGAAAAGGAAGCGAACTTGCGTCACCTACTAAGAATTGAATTAAAGAATTCTCTTTTTCAGCCCGTATTTTTGCTTTTGAGATCATATCTGGGTGAATATCTATACCTATTACATCATGACCTTGTGCAGCTAAATAACAAGATGTTCTGCCAGTGCCACAACCAACTTCAAGGATTTGGGAAGCAGGTGGTAGCGGATATTGTTCAAACTGCTTTAAAGTTGCAGTAAACCCTCCAGGATGAGCATTTCCAACACCTAATTTAGCAAGCATATTCAAATATTCCATGAGTGTAAATTCCTTTCACTGCGGGTCTTATTTTATAGTATGAAAAAAAAATAACTTTGTACCGCAGTGCTAAATATTAATGACTTAAGAACATACATAAAAAGAAAATGTTGGTTTATTTTTAAGTTAAAATCCAGGTCGTCAAGCAATGTGCGTAATTGCTTGACGATCTGGATTTTTTTGCTAAAAAGGATATGAATGTCCGTTCTTTTAGTAGTCTCCGATTACGAGTTGGGGTTTTATTTAATTTATTCAAGAACACTTGAAAATAATGTAAATGTAGAGTATTGTAAGTGATAAGTAGTAAGTAGTAAGTAGTAAGTAGTAAGTAGTAAGTAAATCAAAACGCTCACCATACGGAATAAATATCATCCAGTAAATACGAATTTATGGATAGGGGTGGATGGTTATGATGGATTTAAAATTAGCACCAAGTTTTTCAGTGATCGCGCTTAATGCACAGAGAAGTCTTCATATGACTACTGTCAAGAAAGTGTCTTTACGCTGTATGGCAGCAGCGGTTATATTGGAGCTTTACTTAGAGGGATGTTTTACGCAAATAGAGAACAAGTTAACTTTGCCCAAGGAAGGATTGGATCAAGCTCATTCAACACTTTATAAAGAAACGGTTCTACAGCCCTTGCTTCATAAACATGCTGAAGTGAAGGGTGATCTTAATTGGTGGGTAAAAAAGGCCTCCATGCTGTCTAACAAACAATTAAAAAAGTTCGAGACCGCGATTTCAGATTATCTTAAAGCAATGGATTTGCTTGAAGATATCCCAAGTCTGTTAGGGAGCGATATGTATTTTGATACTGCCGAAGTTGAAGTTAGAGCGTATCGCAGTAATATGGAGGCGTACTCAAGCATTACAGAGAACATTCGCGCAGAGATTTTGGAAGAGGGTTCAGTAACGGATGAGGTCATTTGTATGCTGTGGCTGCTTCGTGAATGTGGATGCATGCATGATTTCTTCTCGCTAAATGAAATAGAAAAGGTAAATATCAAACTACATGTTCTATACCAAAGTAATGTATGGGCAAAGGCATTGCTTCCAATACAAATTCGCCATGGAATTGAGCTGGGAATCAAACGCTTTTTAGAATTGAAGACAAAGTTTGCGAAGACTTTTATCGGTAGTAGCATCAATCTTGTATTCCCTGCCCTAGAGCCATCGCGAGCTGTCTTTATAGAAACAGAGTCTTGGTTTGATAATTCTAATCAAAGACTAGACGCAGTTATTACAAGATTATTGTCCTATGGACATGAAGTTAAGGTGATGGAGAGAGGATCGATTGCGACCCTTAAAATTGATAATTTGTTATACGATGCGATCCCGCATTTTGTAATGATGAAAGTGCCAATCCAAGGTGTGCGTCTTGTTCCGAAGCGCCCGCTGTAAAGGAGTTGGTAATCAATGTCTAGACAACGTTCCATGGAGAATATTTTGGCTTCAGAGTATGTATCTATAGGTGAATTGGTAAGAATCACAAACTCTCGTTATAGTACACTCAAACATTACACAGAAGAAGGCATGCTTCCCTTTGAACAGGCCGAGGAGAATTTAACACGCAGATATAAAAGAGAGGAAACCGTCGCACGCATTCTTTGGATCAAAGAGATGAAAACAAACGGTTTATCTATCCCGCAAATTAAAGAAGCTCTAGGAATGAATTAAACATCGGGATTCCCGGTGTTTTTGCTTTTTTTAGTCAAAGAATTATAAACCCTCAGATAGCCGTGCCCCAATCATCTGAACAAATTGCTCAGCCGCAACAGACAGCTTTCGATCCCGTCGTACTGCAAAACCTATACTGCGAGGTAAAAGCGGATCTTCTAACTTCAACTCATGAAGCTTTCCACTGTGAAGATCCTCTTGCACGAAAGAACGGCTGATAAAAGCTGCCCCATACCCTAATCTGGCGAACTCTGCTAGCAGTTCTATACTCCCCAATTCAATATCTGGAATTACCGATAATCCCTTAGTCGCAAACCATTGTTCAACAAATACTCTAGTGCTGCTCCCTTGAGAAAATAGGATTAAAGGCAGCTCTGATACTTCTCTCATGGTTAGTGAACGACTAGCTAATTCTTGATAGGCTTCACCTACTACAAAACAATCCTCTAACACAGCCAGCTTCTGTATATTTAGCAGTGGATCGTGAAGCGGCATATGGACAAAGGCGCAGTCGATCTCACCATCTTTTAAACGCTTAGTGATGTCTGGCGTCTTCCCATGAGAGAGACGAATTCGTATACCTGGGTATGTGCTATGAAAGGTATTCAACTGCGGCAACAAAAGATGCTTGATCAGATAATCACTGGCTCCGATTCGTATTTCTCCCTCATTTAACTGCTTCAAGCTCTGCAGATGCTTCTGTGCAGAATCCAGCATGGAAAAGGATTGCTCCACATATTCAAATAGCGCTCGTCCTTCTTCTGTAAGCTCTACACCTTTGGACAGCCTGTGAAATAGCTTCAGTCCTAAGGCTTCTTCCATTTGTTTAATGGCATAACTCACAGAAGGCTGTGTAATATGTAGTTCCCCTGCAGCTTTTGTTAAATTTCGATGACGTGCCGTTTGCCAGAAAATACGATACCACTCCAAGTTGAACATGTGGTATAGATCACCTCTATATCATTATAGTGAAAATCCAATTTCATTTATTTCATTTCATTCATTATAATCAGGCTAGAGGAATAATTCAAAGGGGTGGATGAAGTGGAATCCAATCAACCGGACTTAGAAGCACGTTCTCCATGGTCAACGAATAGCGATAAACACATAGTGAAGATTAGCCCAGCGAAAGCGGTAATCAATGGAACGATAACCATATCAGGAAGCAAAAGTCTGACGAATCGGGCCTTGGTAATCGCTGCTTTAGCTGATGGACGTTCAGAAATAAAGGGAATATTAAGAAGTGATGACTCTTACTGGTGTATTGAATCATTAAAGAAACTGGGGATTCCCGTTGTGATAGAAGAAGAGACAGCTGTTGTTGATGGATGTGGCGGCAACTGGCCGAATCCGACTGGTGAGCTATATGTAGGAGCGGCTGGTACGGTTGCGAGATTCTTACCGGCTGCACTCGCGGCAGGAACTGGCACTTGGACAATGAATGGAAGTAAACGGCTTTGTGAGCGACCACTCGCGCCATTACTCAATGCATTAACAACCCTGGGTGCACAATTTGAGTATAAACAAGCCGACCGTTGTTTACCTTTTACATTAGAGGCAAAAGGTCTGCAAGGAGGAAAGGCAACCCTGCCCGGCTCCACTTCAAGTCAATTTATAAGTGGATTACTGCTAGCCGCACCGTATGCCAAAGAACCGGTAACCGTGTATATTGATGGAGAAGTTGTGCAAAGAGACTATGTAGAGATGACCCTTACTATGATGACCTCCTTTGGTGTAAAACCAGAAGTATCTCAGGACGGTCAATCGATAACGGTTCCTGCAGGAAAGTATCAAGGTCACACGATCACTTTAGAGCCTGATGTATCCACATGCTGTTACTTTTGGGCGGTAGCTGCACTTACGGCAGGACGTGTACGAATTGAAGGGATCAATGCTAGCAATACAAGTCAACCTGACATCGAGTTCTTAGACGTTCTGGAGGTAATGGGCTGTACCGTTGTTCGTGGGGAGAACTTTGTTGAAGTACAAGGTGTCCCACGGCTTAAGGGTGGATTCACAGTGAGTATGAAGAAGTGGTCGGATCAAACACTAACAATGGCTGCTATGGCTATTTTTGCAGATGGACCAATCACTCTAAAGGATGCTGCACATATCAGACATCATGAATGTGATCGGATATCCGCGATATGTGAAGAAATAAGTAAGCTCGGAATACGTGTGGAAGAGTTTGAGGATGGTCTAACGGTATATCCGGGCCAGCCACTCCCAGCTTTACTAAATTCTCATGACGATCATCGGATGGCTATGGCGCTTTCTTTAATCGGCTTGAAGATTGAAAATATTCAGATTATCGACCCTGGTTGTGTCTCAAAGACCTGTCCAGATTATTTTGACCGGTTGTCAGCGTTAGGCGTACAGGTCCAATACTAAATAAGGAGTGCATATATAATGGCAGGAAATACATTCGGTGAAGTGTTCAAAATTACAACCTTTGGTGAGTCACATGGTGTGTCGGTAGGGGTCATAGTGGATGGTGTAACACCAGGCGTCGAGATTAACGAAGCGTATATACAGAAACAGATGGATCGGAGAAAACCGGGCCAATCTTCAGTGACTACTCCTCGTAAAGAATATGATGTTGTCCACATACAATCTGGAGTATTTGAGGGGAAAACAACAGGTACACCGCTCTTTGTAGTTCTTCAAAACCACGATATGAGACCAGAAGCGTACAGTGAGATCCAGGACGCTTTTCGTCCGGGCCATGCCGATTTTACTTATTTAGAGAAATACGGCATTCGGGATCATCGCGGTAGCGGACGTGCTTCAGGTAGAGAAACTGCGGCAAGAGTGGCCGGAGGTGCGATAGCTCGTAAGTTGTTAGAGAGAAGAGGCGTACAGGTAGTAGCGTACACACAAGAAATCGGAGGCATAAGATGTGAATCCTTCGATGAGGGTGTGATTGAACAAAACGCTGTCCGTGCCTGTGATCCAATTGCAGCTGACAAAATGATTAAAAAAATTGAGGGGTTAGCCGAGATTGGGGATAGCTGTGGTGGCATTGTAGAATGCCGTATTCGTGGCGTGGTTCCGGGTCTTGGAGAGCCGGTCTTTGATAAATTGGATGCAGAGCTGGCGAAAGCTATGCTGTCCATTGGCGCTGTTAAAGGGATAGAATTTGGAGCTGGCTTCGAAGCAGCAACGATGCTGGGGAGTGAGCATAATGATGCGAGGAATAGCGATGGTTTTCTAACTAATCATTCCGGAGGAATCATCGGGGGGATTAGCACAGGACAAGAAATCGTATTTCGGATCAGTGTAAAGCCTACTTCGTCTATCTCTGTGCCACAGCAAACGACTAACATCAAAGGGGAAGAACAAGAGATACGCACCGAAGGCAGACATGATCCATGTATTTGTCCGAGAATCGTACCTGTCGTAGAGGCTATGGCTTGTTTAGTACTGGAGGATCAATACAAACGACAAGCTGCTATGCTTGGATAATTCAAAAGCGGCAAAGCCCATTAGCACATATTGCGCTAATGGGCTTTTTATTGTTCACGCATCGATTTCACCCCATATAGAAACCTCATTTAGTATATTATGGAATTAGAAAAACAGAAAAGAACTCATACAAAATACAAAATAAAGGAGGGGCGTTAATAAACAACGACAGAGAACCAGTAAAATTTCAAAAAGAAACTAAGAACGGGTTAAAAAAGGTGGTTTTATGAGAATATTCACGTTAGGTATTGTAGTATTGATGTTATTTGCATCTGTTAAACCGTCAGAGAAATTAGCAGCAGAAAGCTTAAGTGAATTGGCTAATCGTAAATTTTCTATAATAGAAGATCAGATCCGTGAAGATGATTATGATTCCATTGTAACCTTTGGTAAAGCCTTCATTAATCTATATACCGGAGCTGTTGCAAAACAAGAAACTGTAGTATTTGAGAACTATATCTCGAATGCAAATCTTCTTAATTTCACAAATAAAATGTTGGAATTGACACAGAAGCAGAAATTGAGTGGTGCCAGTAGTGTGAATTTCGGCCTTGATAATGAGTTTAAGGAAGAAGTGTTTAAAAAACTTGATAAGAATCTTTACTATTTAAGCTTACCTTTTTCAAGCGAAGGGTCTGGAATGACTTGCAAACTATTAGTTCAATCTTCAAACAAGTCATTGGAAATTGTTGATTTGTACTTTGGATACAAAGATGGTGTAGATACTTTCACAACGGGTCACCCTGCAGAAAGGAAGATTAACAATCCACAAATATGGGATGATCAAGAATGGGTTGACGGTGTTTTTGAAAAGCTTGAACGATATGAAACCGAACTCTCCGTCAAGTAGACAGTAGAAGAATAGGGGGCCGAGCAGCTACTTGCTTTCAATATTCAGCGGTAACAATAAAAGCAGCGGTATGTTAAGGCTGTAGTTTCCAGACCTAGCACCGCTGCTTCATTTTAAGGTATTCTAATCTAATTCTGCTATTATTTCAGGGCTTTACCCAGGACTCGTTCAGATCCATTTCCCGAATACAATCAGCCGAGTCATTCCTGTTGTTACTAATCATTGGTGTGACCGGGTACACTTGCATTTCATCTGCTGAATAAGGCCGCAGAATCGGATTCAGTGCTTCCAGATCATTTGTCTCCTCATCAAGCCATCGAGTGATATCCTGTGGGGACAAAATCGCCGGCATCCGGCTCTCAAATTCGCTAATCAGTGGATTGGCATCTGTCATGACCAGAGAGCAGGTGCGAAGAGGCTCCCCGCGCGTATCCCGCCAAATTTCGTATAGACCAGCCACTCCGAACATACTGCGGTTATTCATGACTACCCGAACGGGATAAGTCTTCTTGCCTTCTTTTTTCCAATAGTAAAATCCGTTGCACGGAATAATACAGCGCTGCTTGTCCACCATCTTGCGATAGGTTGGATTCTGATGCACATTTCGGAGATCCGCATTGATCGCATCTTTACCCCAATAAGGAACGAAGCCCCAGCGGAACTCATCCAGAATTCGCTCACCATCCTGCTGTAATACGACAGGCATATCCTGTGTGGGACTAATATTATAGCGGTCTTTATAGTAGTACATCACCCGTTTGATTTCAAAATGATCCCTAATGTCTTGTAGTTCGGCCGCCAGAGAAAAACGTTGACACATGAAACATCAGCCTCCTTTTGTTTCGTAGTGTTTGTAAAAGGAGGTAAATTATTCATGATTTCCATAGTCCTATTTTAGCAATCACTCCGTTTCTTTATAGCTTAACCTAGCTCCTCGGAATCTTCCCTCCATATTGCGCCCTTAGCTGCTGCAATTTGTCCAGCTTGCTCAGACTACTCTCCCTGTTTACTAAGCCTACCCCAAGAATCAGATTCTCGATAATATACGTGGGACCGACCATGGAGTGAAACTCCCAAACCTCACCTCTTCCGGCATACAGTACAATATCTGCATCTTGGGATCGAGGATACACGAGTCTATCGGTGATCAGGATGACCTGGTAATTAGCTTCACGTGCATGGTCCAGAATCACTTCGATTTCAGGTAACAGTTGAACGAAGCCAAAGACAAGCAATACATCTTTTTGATCAGCATGCATTAAGGTCTCTAGCAGTTCGTGACCGCTGGGGGCCATTTTTTTCATCTGTATTCCAAAACGTGCCATACGATAAATCATCAGCTCTGCCAGTCCAGCACATGGACCAGGGCTATATACATACACAATTCGTGCTGTCGACAGAGCATCCACTGCGCGCTGCAGCGCCTCGTCGCTTAAATAGCGGCGTGTTTCTTGCAGATGATGTAAGCAATTGTCCAGCAGCACTTGAGGGAGTGAACTATCATCCGATCTTTGCATGGCATCACGCATTTTTATGGAAGGAGTAGACTCGAAGCGGAAACGGAGTCGGCTCTTGAAATCCTTGGCATGCTTGTATCCAGCCGCTTTCCAGAACCGTGAGACGGAGGCGATACTTAATTGAAGCTCATCTGCCATTTCCTGTTCGGTCATGTAGACCACACGTTGCTCATTTTTTTGAATGAAGTCAGCAATAATTCGTTGATTTGGTGAGAAAGCGCGACGATTCCAATCCTTATACATTCTCTCATTCCTCCTAATATGAAGTAATAAATAGAATATAACGTGCGAAGATGTTGTAAATATTTTTACAACGTTAAAAATACTGAAAAAAATATTACTCCCATTTAACAATTGGTAAAAGTTGTGCTGACATGACCTTCTTATAATAAAGATAAATTCCTGTAGGGAGGCCAAATATTCATGAGTACGATAAAAACACGCTACACGCTGACCCAGTCACAAAAAATGATGATTTTTGTACTGTCGATGTCGCTTTATGGCTTGTCCAATATGTTTACGGAGCTTGTGCCTGGGATCAAACTAGGCCCCATTGAATTATCGATTGAATATTTCGCTTTCATTCCTTTGACCTTATGTATGCTGTTTCATCCATTGTATGCGGCTATTGGGGCAGCTGTAGGTGAAGTGATCTTCGGGGAACTGATGTTAGGTCAATTTGGTGGGCTGGGAGAATTGGAGAAATTCATCACTTTCTCACTGGCGATGTATACTGCTGGCCGTATGGTATCTGACCCGAAGAATCGTAGACAGGTTGGAGTGGCGGCGATTACTGGCGTAGCGATTCACCAGTTCTTTAGCTCTGTTGTGGATATAGTGAAAGTATGGGTGGGTGTAGAAGAACTTGAAGCTGTTAAAGGTCTGGCAGAGAGTATCGTTGTAATCGAGGGAGTTGGCTTTTTGAACGATGTACTCTTCTCCGGTATCTTGTTCGCCTTAATTCCAACTATGTATCTGGTTCCACGTTTATATGGAAAAATCGAACCTTTGCTTGGCATGAAGCCGCGTGAACGGAACATGAAATATGCAACAGGGGCTTGGTTATCTCCTAAGCTTGTCATTTTTGGAACGCTTCTGGTCATGGTTGCGCTTGGATCGGAATTGCTCTCGGAATCCGGATGGAACTTTGGTGACTTTGAGTTTGCATGGGCAGAGTCCAATGAAGAGAGCTTAATCTGGCTGAGTATGCTGGTAGCGGCAATTGTTGCAGCAACAGCGATTATATCCCTGATTCGGCGTTCAGCACGTAAAAGACAGGAAGCGGGTCAAGTAGATGCGTAATTCAATACTCGAACTGAACGGAGTTACCTTTACTTATCCAGGAGCCGAACAACCTGTACTGCAAGATGTATCCTTGCGGCTAGAAGAAGGAGATTTCATTGCTATTATCGGCAGTAATGGTTCGGGAAAATCCACGCTGTGTAAATGCTTTAATGGCCTGATTCCTCATTATTACACAGGGGACTTCACTGGAGAGGTGACGATCTGTGGACAACCGGCGGATGGGAAAAGTGTAGCTGAGCTTTCCAAGCATATAGGGTATGTTTATCAGGATTTTGAGAATCAATTGGTGCGTCCGACGGTTCTTGATGATGTGTCGTTTACGCCACTCAATTATGGATTTGCCGATTACAAGGAACGGGGAGAGCGAGCACTGGCACTAACCGGACTTAGTGATTTAAGAAATGAATTCATCTGGCAATTGAGTGGCGGGCAAAAACATTTGCTCGCTTTAGCCGGAGCACTAGCGATGGATCCAGAAATTCTGGTCATTGATGAACCGGTAGCTCAGCTGGATCCGCAGCATGCCCGCCATATCTATGATATTTTGCGCCGTTTGAATGAGGAGCATGGGAAGACCATTGTAGTGATCGAACATCATGCGGAATTTATTGCAGACTATTGTAAGCATGTTGTCCTGATGGATAAGGGGAGAATGCGCTGGCAGAAGCCGGTGCGTGAAGCCCTCTCATCTGTAAAAGAACTGCTGGAGCTGGGCATTTATCCCCCCGATGTGACTCGGGCAGCTTGGCTGTTGCAATCTGATGCGCGGCTAACCCAATTCCTTCCCTTGAGTGCTGAAGAAGGGAACGCCCACATGATATTACGGCAGCATGCGATCCAGAGAAATGATCCATCTGACTATATGAAGGAGCAGTCCCTTACTGTAATTCGGGAAGAGAAGAGTGTCGTTCAGATGGAGAATGTACACCTCTCATACCGTACGATTCATAAGACGAAGCATCCAGTCTTGAATGGTGTTCAGTTAGATCTGCGGCAGGGTGAGTCTATCGCTCTTATTGGCAACAACGGAGCGGGTAAATCTTCATTGATGAAGCTGATCGCTGGGATTGTTAGGCCTACAGCAGGAACCATTAATGTCAAGGGGATAACCGTGAACGGGCTACCACCTGAGCGTCTCTCCGGTACCGTAGCATATGTATTTCAGAATCCAGAGGAAATGTTTATTGAGGATTCTGTACGCAAAGAAATTTCTTATTATTTGAAGGCGCGGAAGATAGCGGATACGGAAGAGAGAGTAAAAGAAATGCTGAGGGCATTCCGACTCAGTGAATTAGCAGAACGTGACGCTCGTCTCCTGAGTGGAGGTCAGCAGCGCCGAGTGTCGCTGGCCATAGGTGCCGCTGTTCGGCCTGCCGTCATGCTGCTTGATGAACCTACGGCAAATCTAGATATTTCGACCAAACAAGAAATGGTTCATGTGCTGGATACACTTCGCAGTCATGTTGAGACAGTGGTGATCGCGACACATGATATGCAGCTTGTGTCTGAATGGGCGACTAGGATTATCGTTATGCATCAAGGCAGGATTATTGCTGACGGAACGAAAGATGAAATCTTCGCTGACGGACTTCTATTACGGAGGGCAGGTCTGGCTCAGACACAATTGATGGAGCTGAGTCGTATGCTCGGTTTGCCCGAAATTTGCAGCAGCTTAGAGGAATTCGTAAGTCTAGTGGAAGTGAAAAAGGAGGTAACTGCAATCCATGGAAGCCGTTAAACGGGCACTTGACCGTATATCTGTAGAACAAATTAAACTGGAACTCTTAGGGACTGCTTATAACAGCAGCAGTACTTTTCTGGGGAGGCTCGACCCGCGAACGCTGCTACTTTGGTATTTGTTCTTTGCCATTGTGCCTTGGTTTGTACATAACCGTACAGTTCTCTTAGGGATGTTCGTGCTTATGGTCTTAACGACTGTCCTCTCCCGAGTCAGCCCATACATTATTTTTATATTGTGTCTGGGATTAATCAGCCAAATTGGGTGGATGTTCATCCTGTCTCTCTTTTTCGGCGGAGGAATTGAATCGTTGCTGCCTATGTTGACGCTGACACTTAAGCTTTCAGTGATATCACTAGCGAGTATTACGGTGTTCTCCAGTCTTGATCCGGAAAGACTTAGCGACGGCCTGCTATCCTTAGGGATTCCTGATACATTTGCTTTCAGCTTATCTTATGGTTATCGTATTTTGCCTACGTTATTGGAGGAATTCCATCAGATTTTGTTATCCTTCAGACTGAGAGGGCAACGACCGCTGCAACATGGTTTGTTGTATTGGAGAACAGCAACGTATTATTTGCGCATTGTGATCCTGGCTTTTTATCCACTCATGCTAAACACCGCTAAACGTTCCCGGACTACGATCGAGGCGCTTGAGACTAGGGGATTTAGCTACGGTCTGAATAATAAGAAAGTGAAGAAGATCAAGTTATCTTATTTGAAAATGAAGCGGTCCGACTGGTACTTTTTATCCGGATCCACCGTTTATGTTATTTTGCTTTTCTGGATCGGCTACCTCTACCCTAAACTGGTGTATTAACATCACTCATAAGCTCAAAGGAGACGAATTAGACATGAATATTGATCTGCATACCCACGGTAAATTATCTAAGAAATCGACCTTTTCCCCTGAATATTTTGCTGAAATGATGTTTGAGGCGAAAGCGAATGGATTACAGGCAGTAGCTTTGACCGAGCACTTTAACACTTCTAATTTCTTTGCGATGTATGAGACGCTGGACCAGACTTATCCTTATAACGGACATTATTATGATGTAAACGGACTTAAACTGTTTCCAGGTATGGAGGTGGATATCGCGGAGACAGGTCATATCCTGCTGATCGGTCTTAAGGAGAATGTTCTAGCAGTTCGCGCTTTACTGGATGAACATACGCAGGAGGGGGATTTTATTCCTTTCAAGGATCTGCTGGAAATGGCTGACGAACATAACCTTTGGAAAATCGGAGCTCATCCTTTCCGTACTTCTACGCCTTTACATCAACTGGACCCGGAGCTGCTTCGGAGATTAGATGCTTTTGATTTCAATGCAAAGGATATTTACATGCAGGGGGCAGAGACTTATAAGAACCTGATCACACCATTTGCTGAAAAGCTTGGTGTACCTGTGATTGCCGGTAGTGATAGTCATCAATGTCTGCAATATGGGAGTGTTCTGAATCGGTTGAATATTACCTGCTCGACGGTTGAGGAATTGAAAGAAACCGTTAAGCAAGGAAACTACGAAATTGAGCTTTCGCCTTGTCTTCACACCAAAGTGAAAGCTTCGGTCATGATGAAGAAACTTTTGAAGCAGCTCATTGGTGAAGCACCTTCCAGAGATGATGCAGAGGTTGGCAACGTGGTCTAGCCGATTCCAAACATTCCTGTTATACTTTTTTCGTGAATGTAATCGGAGGTGGTACTGTGCTAATGCTGGTTTGCCCATTAGCTAGAAGTTCCTCACGCAAAGCCTAAATTAGGGCGATACTTTGCGTGAGGTGCGATAGGATGGATGATCGCCCAAACTAAATATTATCGTTTCTAATAATGGGCTTTGCACCTTATGAAATTTCAAAATATAAGGGGCTGAAGAGCAATGAATACACCATTTATTAGAAACCATCAATATAATTTTATTAAAAAACAAACAGACTTCCTTCTAAAAACACTGCGAACTGTAGCGGATCGAAGAGTCTTGGAGACGGTAAGATATCGTTCATCGTTGAATGTATTAGAAGCTTTTTCAACACTAAGTGATAGTCAGCAACAGTTGCTGCAACAAATATCTGCCTTTGAGACTGCATACGATTTTCAGAAGTATCTTAGTGGATTAGAGCCTTATTTAGAACCTTTTCCACAGATTACACCGAAACAGATTCAGAAGTTATTCCCTAAGAATAAGAAGCTGAAGGTACCTGATTTATCAGCAATCGACTTTCGATATATGACATATTTGAGCTGGATAGATATTGCTACCAATAAACTATTTATTGTATATCCGTTCGAAGGGCAGTTTATCGGTATTGAGGGTAGAATGACACCAATGAACAAGAAGGGGTATTGCCTGTTCTGTAATCGGCAGCAGCAGCTCGCCTTCTTTACGGTCAAGACCAGGCTTGCAAAATCTTCGCCGGATGATTACTCCTCCATTGGCCAATATATTTGCATAGAGAGCCAAGAATGTAATCATAGGATTACGGATACAGCAGCGTTAGAGAGATTCATTCTCTCCACTCGTGCATAATGTTAGGATTAGCAAAGGCTGCTTTTGTAGGTAGCTTCAGACTATAGAGCAATAGGGTTTTGAAACGAATGATTTCCGTTTCGAAACCCTATTTGCTGTTCGTTCAATTCTGAATTAATTATTTTGAATATTGTTGAAATAGAAACAAAAAAATAATGTGATATACTATTGTTAATGCAAGAGTGGGTAGGAGGACAGGTCATGAACAAAGAAGATCAGATCCTAACGGGTGTCAGGGACCTATATAATAAGATGGTTTGGCTTAACAAAGATAAGATGGAAGCAAGTCTTAAGGGTTATACATCTTCCGAAGTACATTGTATTGAATACATTGAAAAAAATGTAGATTCCAACGTAACAAAACTTGCGGAGTCCTTTTTTATGACTCGCGGTGCTATAAGTAAATTAACTAAGAAACTCATAGAAAAAGGCCTGATCGAAAGCTACCAGAAGTCGGATAACAAAAAAGAAATCTATTTTAGGCTTACTGAGCAAGGAAAAGTAATTTATAAAATCCATGAGAACCTTCACAAAGAGTTTCAAGAGCGGGATAAAGCCGTCTTTGCGCAGATAACCGAGGAACAATTTGATAGTATGCTTAGTTTCGTGGAAAAGTATAGTAGTCATTTGGATGCGGAAATAAAGAAACAGGGTAAAGATATTAAATCGGAATAAAATTTGAATAATGAAAATGAAACCACATGCAGTCGTGCTCTATGGAGAACGGCTGCATTTTTATTGTTATTATTTTGTTGACAAGGAAACAAAATGGCGATACGATAAACATGTTTCCTAGGAATCAAAACAGTGACTTTAAGGAGTGAACATAAATGTCCATATTTAAATCACACAATGAACAGAACACAGGACAATCCGTAGATAAACACGCATTAATATTCGGTCTTATCTCTGTGTTTCTTTGCGGAATAGGCTTTAGTATCATAATGCCTGTCGTCCCATTCTTAGTGCAGCCTTATACTAGCAGTCCGGGAGAACAAGCAATAGTTGTTACGATGCTGACCTCGGTATATGCAGTCTGTGTATTTTTTGCAGCCCCCGTACTTGGAGCTTTGAGCGACAAATATGGCCGGCGTCCATTACTCTTAGTATGCCTGTTGGGTTCCGCCGTCGGGTACTTGGTTTTTGGCATAGGAGGGGCTCTATGGGTACTATTTGCTGGACGTATAATCGAAGGGATAACAGGCGGGAGCATAAGCACGATCTTTGCATATTTTGCAGACATTATTCCTTCGCAGCAGAGAACCAAATACTTCGGATGGGTGAGTGCAGTTGTAGGTGTTGGCACCGTCATTGGCCCAACGATTGGCGGATTACTTGCTAAGTTTGGTTATTCTGTTCCCTTGTATTTTGGAGCAATCATAACTTTATTGAATGTTGTTTATGGATTCTTTTTTATGCCAGAGAGCCTTGCCAAGAAGAATAGACTGAAGGAGATTACCTTTGTAAGACTGAATCCATTTTCACAGCTTGCAAACTTACTTTCCATGAAAAACTTAAATAGGCTGCTAGTCTCAGCGTTTTTACTCTGGATTCCTAACGGATCTTTACAGGCAGTATTTTCTCAATTTACGATGGATACTTTCAGCTGGAAGCCTGCACTAATCGGACTTATGTTTTCGATTATGGGTCTCCAAGACATCATCTCACAAGGTTTGATCATGCCAAAGCTGTTGAAGAAGCTTAGTGATAAACGTATAGCAATTCTTGGAATGGCTTCGGAAATTATCGGTTACAGTTTTATTGCGTTATCTGCGTTGTTCTCATTCTATCCTCTTTTTATCGCTGGAATGTTTATATTTGGCTTTGGGGATTCGATTTTTGGGCCTTCATTTAACGGGATGCTTTCCAAATCTGTCGATTCTAGTGAACAAGGTAGGATTCAAGGAGGTAGCCAATCTATTCAGGCTTTAGCAAGAATGATTGGGCCTATCATTGGAGGTCAGATTTATGTATCACTAGGCCATGCCGCACCCGCATTTATGGGGATGATCCTTATAGCAGCAGCCATACTCGTTTTGTATAAGCGTCCGGATGTAATTATGTAAACTACCTACGTTTAAGAACATATAAAAATAGGGTTTCAGAACTCTGGGACAAGTTCTGAAACCCTATTTGTCATAGTTATTGTTTGTTTTTGGAATCTTTATTGATAACCCGTGCAGGACGAGTTACCCAGTTCGTACGATTCATCGGCTTAACTGTATCAATTCTGGCATTTGACGGTTCACTTGAAGCTTCAGTCGCTTCTGTTTCAGTAGATGTTGTAACTTCTTGATCCACGCTTTTTTTTCTTGATAGTCCTGTTCCATCATGCTTGCCTCGGTTCCATACTCTTCCCTTACTCATACATACACTCCATTTCTATACGCTTATTCATAAACCATATCATATTAGGACAAGTTAAGGAAGAAAGACATAAGCACAAATTGAAGGATTTTTCAAGTTATATTGGTTACTGGAGATTTCATTTGGCGATAGCTATAATAGTACTGATATTGAAAGGAGAGTACTTATATTATGGCAATCAAGATCATAACAGATAGCGGTTCTGACCTACCCCTTGACTACATGGAGAAGTATAATGTTTCCGTGGTCCATCTACCGGTTCATTTTGGGCATGAGTTAATGCCTGCGGATACGGATACGAAAACCTTTTATGCTAAAATGAGTGAATCCAAGGAGCTACCTACTACGGCAAGTCCAAGTCCAAACCAATTCCTTGAGACATTCAGGCAAGTAGAGGAAGGTACTGACATTATGGTCATTTGTATGTCCTCTAATATTAGTAGCACTTATCAGACGGCTATGATCGCTATGGAAATGTACCAAGAAGAAGGACACACCAATGCGATAGAGGTTATAGATTCCAAGACCTTTTCTGGCGGGTTGTCGCTGATCGTGGGCCTTGCGGCGAAGTGGTCACAGACTTGTTCAAGTCTGCAGGAACTGAAGGACAAGGTGCTTCAGCAAATGGATGAAGTTCGCGCATATTTTACACTGGATACACTTGAGAATGTAATGAAGGGCGGACGTCTAAGCCGTATATCAGGAGCGGTTGCTTCCGTGCTAAATATCAAACTACTGCTTAAAATCAGCGAAGAGGGTACTGTTGAGGTAGTGGAGAAGACCCGGGGTCTTCCAAAGGCATTAAACCGACTGCTTGCGCATTTGGATGAGAAGCAGCATGACTACGAGAAGGCTGTTATCGCTATAGTACACAGTAATTGTGAGAAGCTTGCACTTGAGATTAAAGAACGCATCTTACAAAAGCACCCGTTCAAAGAAGTTTTACTCTCAAGTATGGGACCTGTAATGGGAACCTATGCGGGTGAAGGTGGAATTGGTGTTGCTTTTTAATAGGACTCCGAGGGCGTTTATATTTGCCAGCAGGTGTTCAGATTTCTGGAATTATACGATCGTACATGGGACGAGTTCCTGTGTGCGATTTTTATTTAAATATAAGAATTTGATGGATGTAATAATTTAGCTATTCTTTAGATTGCGTTTAGGTGGGTTTAATAATCGAAGATTATAGTTAGATGGGGTGATTACTGTGTATACAATTCTAATCGCAGATGATGAAGCAGAAATTGTGGAATTGTTGAGATTATATTTAGAGAAAGAGTACAACATTGTGGAAGCGAACAGTGGGACTGAAGCGTTAATGCAAGTGCAGAACCAAAAAATTGATTTAGCGATTCTTGATATTATGATGCCTGGTCTAGATGGACTGCAATTATTGAAGAAAATTCGTGAGTTCCATCATTTCCCGGTGTTGTTTTTATCTGCAAAAAGCGAACATTACGACAAAATACTGGGACTTGAACTCGGTGCCGACGATTATATTTCTAAACCGTTTAATCCATTGGAAATTGTAGCTCGTGCAGGAGCTTTACTGCGGCGGGTACATCATTTTGACGCACAGATTATTGAAGAAAAGGCAGCTGAACAAATTGTGTTGGGAGAATTGAGGCTGGATCAAAGCCAGTGTCTGCTCTATCGTTCAGGAGAACCCGTCGTTCTTACTTCTACTGAGTACAAAATTCTGGAATTAATGATGAAACAACCGGGTCGGGTCTTTACACGAAAAAAAATATATGAGGCGGTATGGGAAGATTTCTATGTGTACGAAGATAATAGTATCATGGTACATATCAGTAATATCCGGGAAAAGATCGAGGAAGACTCCAAAAAGCCGGTTTATTTAAAGACTATTAGAGGGCTGGGATACAAAATTGAAGCGCCTATGGAGCAATAGAGATCAACGACCTTTACAATCATCGCTGACGCTGGATTTTTTGTTATTCATCTGCATTTTGTTTTTTCTTGTGATTGTTTATTATTTGTTCATTAACCTTGATGTGACCCATATGTTCGAAAAAAATAAAATCGCTGATCCTGATTTGAAGGTTGAAGCGAGTGCCTATCGAGATAATCTGGAGCATGGGATAGAAACCAAACGGCTTCTGCGTAGCGGTGGGTGGATTGAGATCTTGGGTCAAGACAAGAAGGTCATCGACGTAGTTGGAGATAAGAAGGACGATGTAACACAATATACCGACAATCAGCTCTTAAATAACCTGGAAAACGGAGAAGATCAGGCGTACTTCTACTCGTTGACTACACGTAATAATGAGAATGAATCAGAGTGGCTGCTTTTGAAAATCCCTAGAGAAGTTATCGACATTTCAATTAATAGTGATCCATTAGTTGAATACTTCAACCACTCGCTTTCATACTATGTTTTTTTAGGAGTTGGAATGGTTCTCTTGCTTATTATCGTGTACAGCTATTGGGTGGCACGAAGAATCAGGAAGCCGCTGCGTATTATTACGCTTGGTTTGAAGCAGATGATTGAAGGAAATTATGATACTCGTATCTCGCTATATGCAGAGAAAGAATTTTCGCAAATTGGGGAGACTTTTAATTATATGGCGGACGTAATTGAGAAGACAACGAAAGAAAAACGTCAAGCAGAGGAAAGTAAGAAACGCATGATGGTTGATCTTTCTCATGATCTGAAGACACCCATTACGAGTATACAGGGGTTTGCACAGGCGTTGGTTGAAGGCCGTGGTGAGGACGAAGAACGCCAGAAACGGTATTTAACCTATATCTATAATAAATCCTCGCAAGTGACCAAGCTGATTCAAAATATGGTGGAGCTACTTAAAATAGATTCCCCAGATTTTTTATTACGAATGGAGCGTCATGAATTGGGCGAGTTTATTCGTGAAATCGTTGCAGACTCCTATGGTGAGATTGAACAAAAGAACTTCATCCTGCAGCTGAATGTTCCTGAACAGGAAGTGTTCGCAAGCTTCGATGCGGAGCTACTCTCGAGCGTAGTTCATAATTTGATCTCCAATGCTTTGACCTATAACCCGCCAGGCACTCATCTGCGAGTGGAGGTTATCCCCTCGGAGAGCGAGGTTACCATTGAAATTGCAGATACCGGAGTAGGCATTCCTGAAGAGCTTTGGTCAACGCTTTTTGATCCGTTTGTTCGAGGAGATAAAGCGCGGTCAACTACAGGTGGAACGGGTCTTGGTTTATCCATTGCTATGAAAAATACAGAGAAGATGGGTGGAACGCTTCATCTCAGTCGCGGAAAGAAGGAACCAACGGTATTCACCATACGTATTCCCAAATAACGAGATGAAAGACACCCGAAAATAGAAGATAGGAGAGAACTATGGCTAAACTGAACACATTTATTCGAGTTTGTATAGCGATCCTTTTGGTGTTAGGCATCGTATTTTTAGGCTCACAAGTTAATTTTATTTTCAGTCCAATCTTGTCTTTATTTAATGTTATTATCGTGCCCTTAATGTTGGCAGGATTTTTCTATTATTTACTCCGACCTCTAATCAATACTTTGGAGAGATATAAACTAAATCGCTCTGTTGCGATCATCATCGTATATGTGGTCATTGCATTGCTCTTGTTTGGTTTTAGTATTGGAGTATGGCCTTCACTTCGAACACAGCTAATTAATTTTGTCGATAATATGCCAAATCTGATCGCAGCCGTGAATCAGCAGTTATTGAGGCTCGAGGACAGTGGATTCTTGGCTTCTATTATCCCAGCAGATATGGATCTTGCTTCCCAATTGACTGAATATTTGAATAAAGGATTTAATCTGATTTCGAACTACGTAACGGGACTATTCTCCTTTGTTTCAAATTTCGCGATTATTTTATTTACCTTTCCTATTATGTTGTTTTACATGCTTAAGGAAGGTGGGAAATTTGGTCGTAAGATTGTAAGTTTCTTTCCAAAGAAGTATCGTGGAGAAGGGACTACAATGATGAGTGAAATTGACAGTGCGTTAAGTGGATTCATTGTTGGTCGGGTATTAGTCAATCTGGCACTTGGTGTTCTGATGTATATTGGTTTCCTTATTATTGGACTACAGTATGCATTGTTATTGACAGTGATTGCTGTTGTGATGAATTTTGTACCTTTCATTGGTGCAATTCTCTCCAGTATCCCAATTTTCATTATCGGATTCATCCAATCGCCGTCCATTGCAGTATGGTCCATCATCATCGTTCTTGTAGCGCAGCAAATTCAGGATAATCTGATTGCTCCCTACATTTTTGGGAAAAAGCTTGATATTCATCCGCTGACAACGATCATCTTAGTGTTGGTTGGTGGAGATATAGGCGGGATTATTGCGATATTGCTGATTATTCCATTGTATATGATTGTGAAAATCCTCTTGACCAAAGTGTATAATTTGTTTGTTAAGAACCACAGGGCAGAGTCAGAGGTAGAAGTAGAGGTAGAGGAGAGCCTTTAATATCTCTTAAATTAGCAAATATGGAGGTTGTTTATATGAATGAAGGAACGGAGCAAGGATTAATTCATATCTCAGATGATGTAGTCACATCGATCGTTGGACAGGTGGTTCTGGAAACGCCAGGTATTGCTGGGATGTCAGGAAGTAATATTTCGGACAACTGGGCCAAACGTTTGGGCGGTAAAAATGTGAAAAAAGGATTGTCTGTAGAAGTGAAGGAAGTAGACGTTGCCATCGACCTGCGGGTTATTGTTAATTACGGATGTGTGATTCAAGAGGTCTGTTATATGCTGCAAAAAAATGTGCGTAATGCTGTGGAGAATATGATGGGCTTGTCCCTTGTTTCGGTAAATGTGAAAGTTGAGAAGGTAGCCCTTCCAGTATAAGGATATCTCTCAAATAGGCACCGTGATATAGGCTTCTGCATAGAATGGAGCAAATCCATTTACGGAGGTCAGAGCATCCATGTCGACATATAACACTGGGCAAGAGCAGAATGTGATTTATCAGGCCGATCCTACGGTGATCCGGCACCTGCACGGTGTCCGTGATTCCTTGCATCAATCTTGCAAGCCCTACCTAAACCATAGGGTGAATGTACAGACTTTAGATGGCTTAGTGCATGAAGGCACTATTGCCGGAGTAGATAATAAACATTTGTATTTGAACGTTGCAGTAAATGGGCAAATGCCGCGCGGATATTATAACCCTTACCAACCGTATCATCCGGGTCATGGTCATGGTCATGGTCCGTATCCCGGCCCGGGTCCTTACCCAGGTCCTCCTAATAATAATGTGATCTTGCCGCTTGTGTTGTTCGAACTGCTGGCTATTTCTTTACTCTAAAGTTGAATTCTATTGAATAAGAGCATGTACTGGTTTTGCGATCGTACGTTGACGCGACTAGTCATGTTCTTTTTTTGTGTAATTGATGTGTACTCTTGATATAATTGCTGTAATACTGGAGGTGTGTCATATGATTAAATATCCGATTTTGAACAAGAATGCGACAATAGGGGTAACAGCACCTTCATCTGGAGTAGGCGCTCAAAATGCAGAGTTAATTAAGCTTACTTCAAGCCGTTTGGAATCTAAAGGATTTAATATGATTTGTGGGGATACGGTATGGACGCAAGAGAAAGCCAAATCCGCACCGGCCAAAGTTCGTGCTCAGGAGTTTAACGAGATGATGGGCAGTGAGCATATTGATATCCTTATTCCGCCTTGGGGCGGAGAATTGTTAATTGAGGTTCTTGAATTTATTGATTTCGATACTATGAAGGACAAGTGGATCTTAGGTTATTCAGATATTAGCGTGCTGTTGCTTGCAGTTACGTTAAGAACGGGGATTGCTACGGCCCACGGGACTAACCTTGTTGATTTAAGAGGAGAATATTCAGATGATACCACAGCCATGTGGGAAGCTGTTCTAGAGACGAAAGCAGGGGATTCTATTGTCCAGCATTCATCGCTTAAATATCAGGGGGAATGGCAACATGATGCTCCTACGCCTTATGTTTTTCACTTGACAGAAGATACCCGTTGGAAGACAGTATCCTCTGGTCCTGTAACTATGAAAGGGCGTCTGCTAGGGGGCTGTATAGATGTAATTAGGCATCTGATTGGCACACCATTTGGCAATCTGCGGCATTTCCAAGAACAAATGATTAACAATGAACCGATCCTATGGTATTTGGAAAACTGCGAACTGAATACGGTTGATGTACGTAGGTCATTAGTTCAGATGAAGCTAGCAGGTTGGTTTAAGAATTGTTCTGGCATTATGTTTGGCAGAAGTCCTGCTAATCGACCAGTAGAGAACTACACGGCCGAAGACATCTACGCAGAGCTTTCTGAGGAGCTCCAGTTACCTATTGTGTATGATATCGATTGTGGTCATATTCCACCGCAAATTACGCTTATTAACGGTGCGTATGCTGAAGTTGATGTGACGGACGGAGTAGGAACGGTAAAGCAATTTTTCTATGAATAAATGCATACAAAAAAAAGGGACAACCATTTGGGTTGTCCCTTTTACTATTAGTTCTGTGTATTTACAATTGCAGTGATTTCCTCATCCAGGTCTAGCCTTACATCTTCGCGGTATGCACGAATGCCATATTCGCTAAGCATGTAACGTAGAATCGCCTCGATCATGTTGGACTCAACTAAATATTGACTACGTCCCTGTACCCAAACCTCAGCAGAGTATCCGGTGTCTTCGTCCCAGCTCAGTTCTACTTGAACATCTTCAGGGCGAACCGCTTTACGTTCAGCCATGTGTAGGCAGAGGGCATTGATGATCTCATCCATGCTTAGAACCATTGTTGACATTAGTAACGCCCACCTTGATCTTCTAAGCGACGACGTTCTTTTCTGCGACGGAAGAAGGACATCACGAGCATTACGAGCACATAGATAGCAAGCATATTAATGACGAATCCTAGAATGTTACCGAAGGCACCCATACCGGCGAACATTCCGCCGAACAGTAACCCAGCCAAACCACCGATCATCATACCTTTCATTAAGCCACCACCGCTGAAGAATCCCCGTTTCGTATTCGCAGTAGATCCTGCTGTGGAGCTTTTAGTGCTATCGCTTTTTCTTACGTTATCGGTTGTTGATTTTTTTGGAGTTGTTGAATAGCTGCGAGTGCCGGATTTAAAACCGCCACCACCTCGCTTCGCATCCACAAAGTTCGGGGTAGCTACGGCGAAAAATAGAGTAAAGGCCATTACAATCATCATTACGCGTTTCATTGGTTTCATTTAGTACGAAAACCCTCCTGTGAGTATGAATTTGTGTGCATGTTCAGTATTACGCAGCTAGTCCTACTAGGTTTCAATTTTTATTTAAAATATAAGAAAGTATATGCTTGTCATAATTTATACTTTTTTAATCAGAAAAAAAGCGTGGATCCAGGATCCACGCAATTAGCAGATAGAAGGTAGTTACTTAAATCATTTATACCCATCAACGACAAGCTCAAGCGCTCCGGTAGCCGGATCGATGATCATGCCATGCACTGGTACATTTGGGGGTAGTAATGGATGCTTATTGATCAGATTCACAGTTTGGGATACCCCTTCTTGGATATTGTCAAACCCGCGTAACCACTTGGTAAGCTTGATCCCGGAATTCTCCAGCGTGTTTAGCACCTCTTCGGATACTCCGCGTTCTTTTATGGAATTGATCATATGATCTGCATTGAGGGAAGCCATACCGCATTCATAGTGCCCAACAACGATAACTTCCTCCGCGTCAAGTTCATATAACGCAACCATGACACTACGCATAACACTACCAAAGGGCTGAGAAATAACCGCTCCGGCATTTTTGATGATTTTGACATCACCGTTCTTAAAATTCATCGCTTTTGGTAATAGTTCAACCAGACGGGTATCCATACAAGTGATAATCAACATTTTTTTATCTGGATAGCGGCTTGTTAAATACGCTTCATACTCTTTATTCTCTACAAAACTCTTATTAAAGTTAATAATATCGGATACATGGCTCATGGCTATTCTTCCTCCCTAAAATCACTGAATTGTACTTACATTACGCATATCTCTTACCAGGATATTTTTTCCGTAAATCTGTGAATCACTGTCTAGCTTAAAGGAAGAGAATCTTTCCTCGGCATCCAGACGCATCTTGTCCTCATAAAAGATTTCCTGCTGACGGCTTACGATAAAGGGAAGGGAATCACTTTCCATCCTGGAATCGCCGTCCTCCACTTCTGAAACAATCAGTAATACATTAATTCCGTCACACCCGCAGCCTTCCGTATCATAAAAGAGCTTGAAAAATCCTGGCCGATCTTCAAGCCTTTCCTTCAACTTCCTTTCTGCGAGAGGTGTAACTTGAATCATCATAGCCTGTTCACGCTCCTTTGAATTTTGTGCGAAGCAAGATCTGCTTCTTATGTAACCCATTGAATATTTTAAATTAGAGATGTAATCTCTGAAGTTGATTATACTCATTCAAAAAAGTATCATCAAGAGGAGTCGGCAAAACAGAGAAAGCAGGTGTAATAAAATGGAACAGCAAGTGAAGGAACAGTGGGAGAAATTTAGCGAGTTATTATCAAAAATAAGTGGATATTCAGAGGCCATAGAATTACTTCACTGGGATTTACGCACCGGTGCGCCACGTAAGGGAGTAGAGGTTCGTTCGGGTACGATTGGGATGCTGAGTGGAGAACTGTTCAGACTCGGAATTTCGGAGGAAATGGGAGATTTTACAACATTTTTTACCCGTCCTGAAGTGATTTCCCAGCTATCACATGATCAGAAGAAGATCGTTACCGATTGCCGTAAAGAATATGAGCGCAGCAAGAGCATCCCTTCCAAAAGATTTGAGGAGTACGCTGTCCTGTCCGCACATTCCCAAACCATCTGGGAAGAAGCCAAGGAGAATGATGATTTCGCTACTTTTGAACCTTACTTAAGCAAGATAGTTGCTCTAAAGCAAGAATTTATCGATTATTGGGGTGTAAAAGGAACGCGGTACGATACGCTTCTTGATATGTATGAGCCTGATCTTACGGTAGAAAAAGTGGATGAAGTATTCAGCCGCCTGCGCAGCCGTTTGGTACCATTGGTAGAAGCTATCGCTGCTTCGCCCAATAAACCGGACACAAGCTTCTTACAGCAGATCTTCCCTAAAGAACAGCAGGAAAAGTTCGGCAACTTTATTTTAGAACAAATGGGCTACGATTTTGACGCAGGTCGTTTAGATGAGAGTGTGCATCCTTTTGCAACAGGATTGAATCCAGGCGACGTTCGTATTACAACCGCTTATCTGCTTGATAATGTGACTAGTGCCATATTCAGCTCACTACATGAAGGTGGACATGCGCTTTATGAGCAAAATATCAGCAAGGATTTTGTTGGAACACCGCTGGCACAAGGTGCATCGATGGGGATTCATGAATCTCAGTCGAGACTATGGGAGAACATGATCGGACGCAGCCGGGCTTTCTGGCAACGTTATTACGGGGATCTTCAACAACAATTCCCGGAACAGCTTGCAAATGTGGAGTTGGAAGATTTCTACCGGGCGATCAACAGCGTGGAGAACTCATTTATCCGGATCGAAGCAGATGAGCTTACATACAATCTGCACATTATCGTGCGTTATGAGATCGAGAAGCTTATTTTTAATGAAGGCCTTTCTGTAAAAGACTTGCCTCAAGTATGGAATGCTAAGTATCAAGAGTATCTGGGTATTACTCCGCCATCTAACGCACTTGGTGTGCTGCAAGATGTCCATTGGTCTGGCGGGGATTTCGGATACTTTGCTTCCTACTCCTTAGGTAATATGTACGCTGCACAGATTCTGAATACACTTCGCAAAGAGTTACCGGAGTTTGATGAGTTAATTGCTGCAGGGAACCTGTTACCTATTAAAGAGTGGCTAACCGATAAGATCTATCGTTTCGGCAATAGCTTAACGCCTTCACAAATTATTGAGCAAGTAACGGGGGAACCACTGAGTCCAGATTATTTAGCTGATTATTTAGAAGCGAAGTATACGGAGATTTACAAACTGTAATCCAGTAGGGTACGCGTGGTATAATAGAAAGAAAGCTTAGACGGAAGGATATGGATATGGCAAATACTCACACCTACAGCCGGAGAGAAGAAGTCGCGAATGCGATTACGCACGGGATTGGAACGGTATTAAGCGTGGCTGCACTTGTTCTGCTTGTTGTTTTTGCAAGTCTGAAAGGAACGACATGGCATGTGGTCAGCTTCTCCATCTATGGAACGACAATGCTGCTTCTGTATCTGAATTCAACACTAGTGCATAGTCTCAAAGAGGGTAAGGCGAAGGATTTGTTCGAATTTTTCGATCATTCCGCTATTTATCTGTTTATTGCTGGCACGTATACCCCCTTTTTGTTAGTCGCCATTCGGGGAACGCTTGGATGGAGTTTGTTCGGAGTTATTTGGGGAATCGCAGTGTTCGGTGTTTTCTTCAAGGCATTTTTTGTTAAAAAGTTTCTGTTCATGTCCACCATATTCTACATCGCAATGGGCTGGCTGATTGTAATCGCTTGGAACCCTCTTTCGGCTGTTGTAGCAGACGGAGGAATGATCCTGCTGATGGCTGGAGGTATACTCTATACATTAGGTACTGTTTTTTATGTATGGAGAGGGTTTCCATACCATCATGCGATTTGGCATGTATTTGTCCTTGCGGGTAGTGTCACACACTTCTTCGCCGTATTGATTTATGTACTGCCGATCCAATAATTTCAAGCGTATTTATTGCGTGAAAAAGGGATTTTTAATAAAGAAAGAGATGACAAGCAAAAATGCTTGACATCTCTCTTTCTTTTAGGTATCATAAGGGACGTTGTGAAGGTGTAAAGTGTTTTTCCTTGACGAAGGGAGTGCCCTTAATGAGTCAGGAGAATAGGCTCGAGAAAACGAATCGTATCAATCTGCTTTTTGCCTTTTATGAACGACTGCTTACAGATAAGCAGCAAACGTTTCTTAAATATTATTTTCACGACGATTTTTCCTTGGGAGAGATTGCCGCTGAATTTGAAATCAGCCGCCAAGCCGTTTATGAACATATTAAACGGGCGGAGCAAGTCCTAGAAAATTATGAAGAAAAACTTGGTTTATTAGTGAAGCATGAGAGTCGTACCAAATATTTAGAAGAACTGCGCAGACTGCCGGAGAATGGGATGCTGCCTGAGCAATATAAACTTCGGTTCGCGGAGATCGTGGATCGCTTGCAGAGGTTAGAGTAGCATGAAGGGAGAAACTGCATATGGCGTTTGAAGGTTTAACCGGAAGATTGCAGAATGTGTTCAGCAAGCTGCGCGGTAAAGGTAAAGTATCCGAAGATGACGTAAACGAAGCTATGCGCGAAGTACGGTTGGCCCTTCTGGAAGCCGACGTTAACTTCAAGGTAGTTAAAGAATTCGTGGCTAAGGTGAAAGAAAAGTCTATTGGAACAGAAGTGATGGACAGCTTTACACCTGGGATGGTCATTATCGACATCGTTAACAAGGAACTAACCGAGCTGATGGGTGGAAGCCAAGCGAAGCTGGCCAAGTCGAACAAGCCACCAACTGTCATTATGATGGCGGGTTTACAAGGGGCGGGTAAGACAACCACTTCGGGTAAGCTGGCGAAGCTGTTACAGAAGGGCAATCATCGTCCATTGCTTGTTGCGGCAGATATTTATCGCCCTGCTGCGATCAAACAACTTCAAGTACTTGGAGAACAAATTAAAGTTCCAGTATTTTCGCTAGGTGACCAGACTAGTCCGGTAGAGATTGCCAGACAAGCTGTGCAACATGCGAAGGATAACGGACTTGATTATGTAATTATTGATACTGCAGGCCGCCTGCACATTGATGAAGAATTGATGGAAGAACTGAAGCAGATTCACAACATTGTAAATCCTGATGAAGTTCTGTTAGTAGTAGATGCAATGACCGGTCAAGACGCCGTGAACGTAGCTGAGAGCTTTAATAAGCAGCTTGAGCTTACAGGGGTTGTATTGACGAAGCTTGACGGCGATAGCCGCGGTGGTGCTGCACTATCCGTCAAAGCCGTAACTGGTTGCCCGATCAAATTCGCTGCGCTAGGTGAGAAGATTGACGCATTGGAGCCGTTCCATCCGGAACGTATGGCTTCGCGGATTTTGGGTATGGGCGACATGTTGTCGCTGATTGAGAAAGCTCAAGCGAACATTGACACTGATAAAGCTAAGGAAATGGAACGTAAGATGCGCAATGCAGAATTTACGTTTGATGATTTCCTTGAGCAAATGGATCAGGTGAAGAAGCTTGGCCCGATCGATCAAATTCTTGACATGCTGCCTGGCATGAACAAAGCCAAGGGCATTAAGGATTTGAAGGTTGACGACAAGCAAATGGGCCGCGTTGAAGCCATAGTTCATTCTATGACTAAGACGGAAAAGCGTCAGCCCGAGATCATCAACCATAACCGCCGCAAGCGTATTGCTGCTGGTAGCGGAACTTCGGTTGCCGAGGTCAACCGCCTCATTAAGCAATTTGATGAGATGCGTAAGATGATGAAGCAATTCTCAGGCATGATGGGCGGAGGCGGCAAAGCCTCTAAGAAGAATGCGATGAAGCAGCTTAAAGGTCTAGGTGGAAAAGGTATGAAGTTCCCTTTTAAATGATCTTGCTGTACTAATATCTCGAAACTATTATAAGGAGGTGATTTTTCGTGGCAGTACGTATTCGTCTGAAAAGAATGGGAGCGCATAAAGCGCCTTTCTATCGTGTAGTGGTTTCCGATTCCCGGTCCCCTCGTGACGGTCGTTTTATCGAGGAAATCGGTTATTATAATCCGATTGAACAACCGGCAGTAGTTAAGATCGATGAGGAAAAAGCTCTTAAATGGCTTCAAACAGGTGCGCAAGCATCTGATACAGTACGCAACTTGCTTTCCAAAGCAGGCGTAATGAAGAAGTTTCATGAGCTTAAGCAACAGAAATAATGACTGATTGCGAGGGTCCTCTATGGAAGAATTAGTTGGAGTAATTGCTAAGGCTTTAGTGGATCATCCAGAAGATGTGACGGTACGAGCGGTGGAGAAGGATCACCTAATTGTCTATGAACTGTCCGTACATCCTGATGATGTTGGGAAGGTCATTGGCAAACAAGGAAGGATCGCTAAGGCGCTCCGTACAGTAGTCACATCTGCAGCAGTCAAGAGCGATAAACGCGTAACTGTAGATATTTTATCTTAAATGATGCGTACAATGAGGGGCTAGGGATAGTATATCCCGGCTCCTTTTTGTTCAAATATAGATTAGATGAAGCTCGTAAAGGAGAGGGTTGTATGACAGAAGAGTTAACCGTAGGCAGACTTGTGAATACGCATGGTATTCGTGGGGAGATTAAAGTGCTATCCCATACCGATTTCCCTGATGTTCGTTTTGCTGCAGGTAAGAAGCTGCAGGTGATCCCTGCAGATGGCAGTTCTAAATTCGAAGTAACTGTAGAGTCCGCTCGTGAGCACAAGGGTATGTTCATCGTTAAGCTCAAAGGGTATACGAACATCAATGAAGTGGAAAAATATAAAGGAAGCCTCCTGAAGGTTCCGAGTAATGATCTGGTGGATCTCCCTGAGAACGAATACTACTTCCACCAAATCGTCGGTTGTGAGGTATACACGGATGAAGATGAAAACAAACCTCTCGGTACGATTACAGAAATCTTACAGCCTGGTGCGAATGACGTATGGGTTGTTAAGCCTGCAAAAGGACAAGACATCCTAATTCCTGTAATCAACGATGTAGTCCTGAATGTGGATATAGAAGCCAAACGAATTGTTGTCCATTTGATGGAAGGGTTATTGCCATGATGAGAATTGATGTGCTTACGCTCTTTCCGGAAATGTGCGAAGGCGTATTCAGCACAAGCATTCTTGGTAAAGCACGTGAAAAAGGAATCGTCTCCTTAAATGCTGTGAACTTCCGTGATTTCTCGGGAAATAAGCATAATAGTGTGGATGATACACCGTATGGCGGTGGCGGGGGTATGGTGCTCAAGCCTGATCCGATTTTTAATGCAGTCGAGCATGTGCTTGGTATTACACCGAACGAGGAAGATCACAATCGATCTGATGAAGTGGGCTCTGTGAAGCCGCGTATCATCCTTATGTGCCCACAAGGAAAAACTTACAATCAGAAGATTGCAGAGGAACTGGCGCAAGAGCAGCACCTAATCTTCATATGTGGGCATTATGAGGGATATGATGAGCGGATTCGTGAGCATCTGGTAACTGATGAACTTTCAATGGGTGATTACGTGCTAACAGGTGGAGAGCTGCCTGCGTTGACGGTTATAGATTCCATAGTCCGGCTTCAGCCAGGAGCACTTGGAAATGAAACCTCTGCGATATCTGACTCGTTCAGCACTGGACTGCTAGAATATCCACACTACACACGTCCTGCCGAGTTTCGCGGCTGGAAGGTACCGGATATTTTGCTGAGTGGTCATCATGCTAACATCGACATATGGCGGAGAGAGCAGGCACTGCTGCGCACGTTGGAACGCAGACCGGACCTGCTTGAGACTGCAGAACTTACATTGAAAGACAAAAAGACACTGGAACGTCTAAGGAATGTGGACAAACCGGAGTGATAATTTAATGAAACAGGTATATTTGACGTCTTTTTAACGTATCTTACGTTGAGGAGGCGTTTTTGTTATGTGTACCTGAGAACAAATAAAATAATAGTTTTCAAAATAATATGAGTATTGGTGCGTTAAAAGCTTCTTTTTAGGGTAATGAATAGAGGTGCCGCACTAATATATGCAGCTGATAACGCAGCAAGCTTAACTATTGAAGGGAATGAACTGAAGTGACTACGAAGACGCATGAAGAATTCAAGCCTAACGTGGACACAATCCACAAGGAAGCGGAGCCGCTCCGCACCGTGAATGATATTATCGATTTTTATACAAATCGCAATGCCCATTCGCCATTTAAAGAGTGAACATATAAGATTGAATGTTAGGGATTGATTGTTAGGCTTAATAAAACCATTAGATACAGTGAATTTTGTGTTCGCTGTCGCTAATGGTTTTATTCTTTTAGAAGGTAACAAAGCTTGAATCCTATTACTCCGGTTAAACTGTAAATAACCACTTTCCAATGAGATCTAGCATCTCAGCGAGAAGTGGTTATTTTTGAAATTATAAGAAAGTATAAGTTTCACGATATACTTTATTCTTATAATTCTCGCACAAACGCTTACCGTCCTTAAAAGGACGCCGTAGGCGTTTTAGCTTGCTATAAAAGTTCGTGGAGGCACATGTTATTCTTTGCGTAAGATTTTGTGTACTCCTGTAAGGAGTGAGTACAGCGCAACACATACGAGAACAGTAACAGCCCATGCGTAGTTGCGAACGGTGTAAGTAAGTGAAGCTAAAATAACGAAAATGGTGATACGCAGTACGCCTTCTTTAATAAACTGTTTTCTTTCAACATTCATGAGATTGGCCTCCTCGAATGGATTGGATATTGCGGACTGCAAGTCGTAGATAGGTCTTACATTATCTATAGCCTTGAGGAATACGAAAGATACAAGGATCGAAAAAAGTAAATATTGACCCAAAGTCCGACCTATGTAAGTTCGCCGTTACCGACCTGTACCCCTACACATAGATTATATCATTACGAACAAGGAGGAGTACACTAGTGGAAGCTTATTATAATTGTTTGCGTTGTAAGGATAGAAGGGTGCGGATTCTGACTAGAGACGGTAGACAGCATGAAGGCGTTATTACAGATGTAGACAGATACAATGTTTACTTAAGAACTGACAATGGTTCTGTGCATACTTCTGCTTTTTGGGGAAATTCTTTTGCCGGAAATCAGATCTTAACTTTAAGTTTATTCACTCTGCTAGCCATCGCATTAATCTAATCATTAGGAACCAAAAACAGACCGCCCGATTATCCCGGACGGTCTGTTTACTGCTGATTACTGTACTGTAATTGCGCCTATATTTGAGCTTAGGGACAATAAGGGACCGCCTCCATTGATATCGGTCTTTCCACCTTCTACACCTTTGATTTGCCCGAGATCACTATTGGCTTCTAAGCTGCATTTCATACCGTCGGCTAAGACAGCACTGAGGCTGCCGACCTCTGTTTTGGCTTTTAGGCTGCTATCATTCTTCATCCCTGCTATATCCATTCGTATGCTGCCAGTATCGGATTCTACAGTGGATTTGCCAGTGATTTTAGCTCTTTCAATATTGATCGCTCCAACGTTGCTGACGATTTGATAATTTCCCTCTAGATTGTGAAGACGAATTTGACCTACGTTATTTGTGATTTTATATTTATTCATGCTGGCGGGGAGCTCTATATTATAGCTTATGCTAAAATCTGAATATCCGTATTTGTCTTGCGCCCATGTCCATAAGTCCTTCTTAGGACTTGATTTGGAATGCGTGGACACCTTCAACGTATCACCACTGACCTCTACTAAAACTTCAGCATCATCCATAATCTTTTGACGGTCAGACGCATGGAGAGAGCTGTTGTGGGCTGAGATCGTTGCATTTACATGGATCAGATCTCCTGTAACAGCTGTAACTTCTATTTCTCCTACTGCATTGTCCATGCTAAGTACGGATGCTGAACCGATCGCTTGCGATACGGAGAGTTCTTTGCTAATGCTGTCTGCTTTAACTTCGTCAACTACCTTAGTTGCTGTTTCCTCAACGGCTTGCTGCACAGTTGCAGCTGCTTTTCCTAGCTCTTGCTTGACAACTTCACCAATGTTCTGGTGCACATCCTCAGAAATACTCTTTTCAACCTCATTTTTGGCAGATTGTCTGCCTGGTAATTCAGTGCAACCCGCCAAAAGTACGATAGATAATACGGCTACTGCTGCTAATACACTATTATTATTCCTTTTCCTCATTGAAAAAACTCCTCCTCATATATGGGTGTATGTGATCTGACATATGTGATTTCGTTATGTACTTCTGTAAGTATAGCTTATGGAATTTATCTGTAAAAACGGCTGGAGGCGGGTTATTATACTGGACCAAAGACTAGGTCTCAAAAGTGTTCACTACACTTCGATTTTTAATTGTGCTAAAATAAATGAAAGATCACTCGCTGAATAAATACGATACGGGTACATATTTAAAAGGACGCGGAAATCCTCATATAGAACCTTCAGCAGCTACTGGAAATCGCTTTTTTCGGATAGAAGTGCATAGGTGTGCTAAGGCTACATTGTATACAGATATAGACCGTTACCTCACTTGCAGAACAGGGCGGTCTTTTTACTTTCTTTCTTTAATAAATCCTGAAGGGTGGAGGGAGCCAAATGAAATATATAGCCATTTTGCTTGCCTTAGTAGTTTTGACAGGCGTATATTTTTTAGTCTGGAAACGGAAAATAAATACTACAAAAAATTATCCGCGTACCACTCAGAGCAATGTAATCTCAATGGATAGTCATCGTAAAGCCAAACAGAGCCCAGGGGAGCAGCCTTGCTCTTCTTGTAAGAAGAAGAATGGAAAGCTAGTCTTCTATGCACAAGATAATGGAACTGTGGTTGGTCTATGTAAAGATTGCCAATCGAAGGCGAAAAAAAGAGATATGCTACCGCTTTAAATAGAAAAAATAAGTTGTATTAGCCCGTCCTTTATGGTATTATTATCTCTGTTGTGTGGAATACGGTGGTCCGCTGCGGATAATGAGGGAGAGCAAAGATCTCTCCGGAAGAGGCAAGAACACCTGTACGGAAGGAGGAAGTCCTTAATGAATATCCTACAAGCTATTACGCAAGAGCAACTTCGTAAAGATATCCCGAGTTTTCGCCCGGGTGACACTTTGAAGGTGCATGTAAAAGTAATCGAGGGAACTCGTGAGCGTATCCAGTTGTTCGAAGGCGTTGTAATCAAACGTCGTGGCGGTGGAATCAGTGAGACTTTTACGGTTCGTAAAATTTCTTACGGTGTTGGTGTGGAAAGAACATTCCCAATCAACTCGCCTAAAATCGAGAAAATCGAAGTGGCTCGTCGTGGTAAAGTGCGTCGTGCTAAACTTTATTATCTTCGTGAACTACGTGGTAAAGCAGCGAGAATTAAAGAAATTCGTCGCTAGAATAGTGACAAAGGAAAGGGGCTTGAATTCAAGCCCCTTTCGTTTTATTATTTTATGAAAATATAAGAAAGCATCAGTTTCACGTTATACATTATTCTTATATTTCTCGTATAAACGTTTACCCGCCTTAAAGGACGCTGAGGGCGTTTTAGCTTGGCATACAATGCGTGCGACATATACGCTTGGGGATCAGCTTCTCCGAAAAGGCCTCCTGAAGGAGTATCTGTGGAGGGGTTTTTGGCAGGAGCTTTTTTGTGTTGTATAGTAAGAGTAGTATTAAGAGAGGACGGTGAACTATGCAGCAGGAACAAAGTGAAACTTTGGAATCAAGCGCGCAGAACCCACGTAAACCTAAAAATGAAGTCTTGGAATGGGTCAAGGCCATTGCGATTGCTTTAGTGTTGGTTTTTCTGATTCGCTGGCTTTTGTTCAAGCCTTTTATTGTAGATGGACCTTCCATGCAGCCTAATTTCCATACTGGTGAACGTGTTATCGTAAATGAGATTTTGTACGATATTAGATCTCCGCAGCGGGGCGAGGTTATAGTATTCCACGTGCCATCTGAGGGTAGAGATTTTATTAAACGTGTAATCGGTGTCGCTGGAGATACTGTGAAAGTAGAAGGGGATGTAGTTACAGTTAACGGGGAAGTTGTTAATGAGACCTATATCCAAGATGCAATTGATGCAAAGCATAGTATCAACGCTCTGTATAATAATAAAGATTTCCCTAATGAAGAGTTCCCAGATGGTACTGTACCTGAAGGACATGTGTTCGTTATGGGGGATAATCGCTCGGATAGTACGGATAGCCGAATGATCGGTTATGTACCTCTGGGGGATATTGTAGGCCGTGCAGATTTAATCTTCTGGCCGATAAAGGATATTTCACTGATTAACCATTAAGTTGACAGAAGTCAAAGGAGGTGACGGCAATGGCCATTCAATGGTTTCCTGGTCATATGACGAAGGCTAGGCGGCAAATCGAGGATAAGCTGAAGCTGATTGATGTTGTAATAGAATTGCTCGATTCCCGTCTGCCGCTTTCCAGCCGCAATCCGATGATTGACGATATTTTGCGGGACAAGCCAAGATTGATTATTTTGAACAAAGCGGATCTGGCAGATCCAGAAATTACACGGAAGTGGCTGGCGTACTTCAAGGCACAAGGGCATGTTGCTTATCCTGTTGATGCATCTACTGGAACAGGTGTAAAGGATATTCCAGAGCAAGTCAAGCTGCTGCTAAAAGAGAAGATTGACCGGCAGATTGCAAAAGGAATGAATCCGCGAGCGATGCGTGCATTGATCGTTGGTATTCCTAACGTCGGTAAATCAACACTCATTAACCGGATGGCTGGTAAGAGTATTGCTGCTACTGGTGACCGACCAGGGGTAACCAAGGGTCAACAGTGGATTAAGACAGGCGGCAACTTGGAGCTTCTGGATACCCCAGGTATTTTATGGCCGAGATTTGAGGACCAAGAAGTAGGTTATCGCCTAGCGGTAACGGGTGCAATAAAGGAAGAAATCCTGAATATTGAGGACATCGCCTTTTATGCAGTGAAATATTTGGTGAAGGACTACGGCTCTAGATTTCAAGAACGCTTTGGCATTGAGAAGCTTCCTGAGGATCTGGAGAATCCAGATGAGATCGTGGCTGTTATGGAAGCCGTGGGTCGTAAACGCGGTTGTCTAATCAGCGGTGGACGTGTAGATCTGGAAAAAGCTTCACGGGCCTTGTTGCATGAGCTACGGGCAGGTAAGCTTGGACGCTTTACGCTGGAAACGCCTTAAATAGTGTGAATTCTGCGTTTAATGGACTAGGTATGGAAGAGCCATCCGAAATTTCGGAGGCTCTTTTTTTATGTTTTGGGTCCTCGACAAAGTGCCTGAGTACACCTCAAGCTAAGCCCCACTTGTTAGGGATATTTTATGGGAATGGATTAAATTGGAACGTCTATTTTAAGATGACCATGTAAGCTTTACTATGATAAGCTGACTTATATAGATCATAGAATAATTCATAATTGGCGGTGACAAATTAGTGAGTTCGTTAGATATGTTGGCCTATGAAAAAGAAGGCTGGGAACAGTCTTATCGCCGAATAGCAGGCGTAGATGAAGTAGGAAGAGGTTGCTTGTTTGGGGACGTCGTCGCAGCAGCGGTGATTTTGCCAGAGGGGCTTATTATTGATGGAGTGAATGATTCCAAAAAACTTACAGCTAAAAAGAGAGATGCTTTATACGAGATTATAATGGAGCAAGCGCTGGCCGTGGGTGTGGGGTATGTAGACTCTACTGTCATTGATGAGATTAATATTAAGCAAGCTTCACGCCTGGCCATGAAAAAGGCGGTTGAGAGTCTAGAGCACACTCCTGACTATATGCTGATCGATGCTGAAAAGGTAGACCTCCCTTTGCCACAACAGGCAATTATTAAAGGAGATGCTAATAGTCAGTCCATTGCAGCAGCTTCAATTATCGCTAAAGTGACACGAGACAGGTTGTGTGAAGGTCTGTGGGAGGAATTATACCCTGATTATGGGATTGCGATACATAAAGGTTACGCGACCAAGCTTCACCGGGAACAAATTACGGCTCTAGGTCCAACACCTATGCATCGGCGCAGTTTTATTGGGCGGATTCTCGCGGAGCAGCAAACGTTATTCTAGAAGCAATGCTTAAAAAAGTAGGATGAATACCGATATAGTAAGAAGAGAGAAAATGGAGGGAGGAGAAACGGTATGAATATCGGAACATTGATCCGTGGATTGCTTGGAGATCAAAAACCGGGTGCGGCGAAGTCTTTAGAGTTAAAAGAAGGGCAAGTTGTTCGTGGTGTTGTCCTCTCTGTATCGGATTCAGGCAAAGAAGCGGTTGTGCAAATCCAAGGTACACCTGTTCGTGCAGAATTAGAAACACCACTACTGCCTGGAGAAACCTTGAATTTACAGGTTGGATCACCCGGAGAAGGCGGATTACCCGTATTGAAGCCGGTCTCCCTCGGTGAAACGGCGTTAGTCACTCCCCAAAGCATGGGTGAGGCTTTGGAGTCGCTAGGATTAGCTGATTCCAAAGCAGGTCGAGAAATCGTACTAGCGATGCAAGCAGGAGGCGTTCCACTTACAAAAGAGACAGCGGCTTTGCTGGATGCGGTAATGAGTGCAAAACCAGCTGGTGTGCCTGCTTCAGAGTGGCTTGATGCAGCTGTCATTTCTGTAAAGCGGGGACTACCCGTTACAGCTGAGAGTGTGAAAGGATTGCAGCAGGCTGTATTTGGCCCACAGCTGCATCAGCTTTTATCAGCACTGGAAGATCAAATTACAATATGGGCAGGACAAATTGCTAATGAAGAAACAATAACCGCAGAATCTAAAGCTGGAATGGGTACAATTACTGGAAAACTCGAACCTTCGGTAACTGCAGGTGCTGGAAGTGGAAATAATATGGGTGTTGTAGAGGGTGACGCTACAGAAGCTGACTCTGTACAATTGGCAGCTAAAGGAAATGGACAAGCTACAACTAAAACTGCTGAAGGCACTATCGCTAGCGGAAGTACCGCTCTTTCGGAAGGAGCAGCTGAAGGTGCTCTGAAACCGGTTGAACAAGGTACGCCAGTCAAGGTGACTCTTAATATAGCTTCTGATAATGAAACGGGGATTGAAACTGGCAAGCCAGTTGTAGTTGATGAGACAGGTGAAGGAGCTCAGATCTCGAAGAGTGGTATTGTTACAGAGCCTATGGCTGGTAAATCAACACCTGCCATGACATCCGGCGCTCTAAATATTGCGTTAAGCGCTCAAGCTGATAGTGCGGTGAATAATCCTATCCGTTCCAGTGAAGTTGAGATTCAAGGTAATGCCTTGAATTTGAATAAGGATGGGGCATTGGATAGTGCTATACAGGCAGATAAGAGTCGGGCTGCCTCGATGGATAAGAGCGGGGCTATGCCGGGTGGCGCGAGTGTGAGCGCCGAAGGAACTGCTGCTGGTGCGGCGCCCCACGCAGCAAGTGGTGCCGCCCTGCTTGCGAAGCTGCAGGGCGTGCTCAACGAGCTGCGCGGCAGCTTGCCGCAGCTCGCCATGCTCCCGCCCGCTGACACGGCGGGAGAAAGTCCTGCCCCCGCGGCTGCTGCGCCGCGCGGGGAGGCCCCGGCTGCGCCGGCTTCGCCGGTGCAGCCGGACACCGCCCCACCCGCGGACGCGGAGTCGTGGGTGGGGCGGGTGCTGAAGCTGCTCGGTGCGGAGCACGAGCAGCAGGCGGTGCGCGGCGGCGCAGTAGCCGCCGCTGAGACGGCCCGCGCGGCGGCAGGTACGGCCGCGCTTGGCAGTGCGGGTGTCGGAGGCGAACAAGCCACCGACACCTTGAAGGGCGTGCTGCTGCAGATCATGAGCAGCAGCGAGGTGCCGCCCGCGGTAAAAGAAGCCGCGAGCGGACTAGTGCAGCAGCTGACAGGACAACAGCTGCTGCTCAATACAGATCGAACGGCTCCTTTCGCGCAAGTAACTTTGTTCTTGCCGCTGCAAGGTCCAGATGGGCAGGAGACAGCTTCCGTTCATATTCAGTCGCGTCGGGGACGCAAGGGTGAATTAGATGCTGCCAATTGCAGGCTCTGGTTTGATTTGGATATGAAGCAGCTCGGCCAGACGCTGGTTGATGTGCAGGTTGTTGATCGAATCGTTAGTCTTAAGCTGCATAATGATCATCCTTGGGTGCTTGAGCTGCTGGAACAACGGCGTGATGACATTAAAACGGCAGTAGAATCTATTGGTTATCAGTTGTCGGGATTAAGAACTGAACCTTTACCAGAACTAAAGCTATCTACAGAACTTGCCAATCCCCATAGTAAGCTTGTTGATTATGTTCCTGATGCTTATAAAGGAGTGGATTACCGTATATGAACGAGAATGAGCCTGTACCTCCAATTTCACAAGGGCTCAAAAAAGCGGTCGCTCTCAAATATAGCCCAGGACAAAGCGAGGCACCTGTCGTTGTTGCCAAAGGACAAGGGGCGATAGCGGATCTGATTCTGCAAAAAGCTAAAGAGAGTGGGGTTGCTGTCCAAGAGGACGCAGCTCTCGTAGAAGTTCTTTCAAAGCTCGATCTAGATCAACAGATTCCATCTGAACTTTATCAGCTAGTGGCTGAAATCCTCAGCTTTGTGTATCAGAGCGACCGTTCCGCCGGTGAACGGAGACCGGAATGAAAGAGCCATACACAAGAGAACGCTACAACCGCAAACAGAAGGGAGCCGCTGCTGAAGACGGGGCTGTGCAGTACTTATCTACTTGTGGGTACAAGATCTTAGAACGAAATTGGCGTTGTCGAACCGGAGAACTTGATATTATTGCGGAGAACGAAGGCTGTATTATTATTGTTGAAGTTCGCAGTCGTAGTGGAGAGCTATATCAAGGGACTCCAGAGGAATCTGTGAATACACGAAAAATACATCAAGTGCGAAATACAGCACAGGTTTATTTGCATATGAAAGGTTATGATGATCGAAGAGTAACTTTTGACGTCATTAGCATTTTACTGAATGAAGATTTAAGCATTGCTTCTTTGGGGCATATACGTGAGGCTTTTTAAGCTGCACCCCATATTCTCACGCCATTCATTATGGGCACTAGCATTCTTATGAAAAAAGTCTTTACATAGCCTCCGCACAGTGGGTCATTTCTCAAAAGAAATGGGTAAACATTAGAGTAACTTTTTAATGTCATCATGAGGAGGGCTGTTTAAGTGAAGAATAAACCTTTTGAAATGCAGGTTAGTTTTGCTTGCCAATATTGCCAGCAGAAGATTGAAGTGAAATTTACCGCAGAGCCAGTATCCGTTGTCTGTTGTGCAAATTGCAATAAGAACTTCACGGTTATGCGGCCCACTATAGCTGAGGAAATATTAATCGATTGGAAAAATGAGGCGCTATTTCAAAAAATCCGTGCTGATAAATCACAAAACAGCAATAGCAGTCTCTTAGCGCTTGTTATAAAAGTCATAGAGCTTCTTACATGGCGTGATAAAGGAAATGGACAGGTGGAAGCGATTAAAGAGATGCGTGGCTGGCTCATTGAGAATGAAGAGACTCCCCCTCTAGCTGAACTGATCCAGAGCGATAATAAAAAACGACCACATAAGCGGCGTGACTGGAGATAATCATACAAACTATGATCAAAAAAGAAAGAAGGGTGAACATGGCTAACGTTTTTTTTACATCCGACCATCATTTTGGACATAAGTTGATTATTGATTTTGAATCCAGACCCTTTATAGATGTGGGGCAAATGAATGAAGCCATGATTGAAAGTTGGAATTCGGTCGTAAATCCGGATGATAAAGTGTTTCATTTGGGAGACTTTTCGTTTCTTAATAAGGAAGCGACACATGCTATTGTGGAGAGGTTACATGGCTATAAGATTCTAATTCTCGGCAATCATGATCGGGGACGGGGTCGGGATTGGTGGCTTGAAGCAGGCTTTGACGAGGTTAGTGAATATCCGCTCATTTATAAGGATTTCTTTTTTCTCTCTCATGAGCCTATGTATATGAATAAACATATGCCTTACGTAAATGTGCATGGTCATATTCACGGCCAAAAATATGAAGGGAACAATTATTTTAACATTTGTGTAGAGCATTGGAACTATAAACCGTTGACTTTTGAACAGATTAGGGACTCTGTCATAGTTAGTGAAGAAGGTTAATGTGGGTCTATGGAATTATTTATGCGTATTTATGCAATTTGATGTTTATTAATAATTCTTGATTACGCAAAGATTCCCTATATATAATGAGATATAATAGCAAATTTATTACCGGAAAATAAGGAAGCACCTTTTTTCTTGAAGATGTGACACCCAAACAGGGGTGTATTTCAGGAGATGAGGTGTTTTTATGTATGGAAAAATGCATAGTGCATGTCTGTATGGAATTGAAGGGGTAATGATAGGTGTAGAAATTGATCTTGCGAATGGATTGCCACAGACGAATATCATTGGTCTGCCTGATTCTGCGATTCGTGAGGCAGTAGAACGAGTAAGAGCCGCTATTAAGAACTGTGGTTATCGTTATCCCCAGCAGCGCATTACGATAAATCTAGCACCAGCCGACTTACGAAAAGAAGGCTCTGCCTTTGACCTTGCGATTGCTCTGGGGATACTGATAACTAGTGGTCAACTGATAATGCCCTCAGCCAATGAGGTGCTTTTTATTGGAGAGCTTGCGCTTGATGGTAGTCTGCGTCCAGTATCAGGTGTTCTACCAATGGTGGAAGCAGCGCGCAAAAATGGATTTAAGGCTGTACTGCTTCCTGAAGGGAATGCTGCTGAGGCAGCTTTGATCAGTGGTATAAATATATACGCAATCGACCATTTATGCACATTACCGAACCCGGAAGAATCACCGTCCAATTCAGCAAAAGGTGAAGACGCACTGAACCAAAGGAATGGGGGAGTTTCCGAAGATATGCCTTCTTTATCATCTCTTCCTTTTCCTGTAACTGTGACCAAGGGGATAGATGCTAATGACCGACCTCCGGTTCTAGTCTTATCTTTGGAACATCTTAAATATACCCCAGTTTACCGTACTTCTGACGACTCCTCATATGGAATGAACGAGATGATGGATGATTACAGTGATGTGCTAGGGCAACAACATGTAAAAAGAGCCCTAACCATTGCGGCAGCGGGCATGCATAATATACTACTCATCGGTCCACCTGGTACAGGGAAGACAATGCTGATTAAACGCCTTCCAAGCATCCTTCCGAAATTGTCTGAGAGTGAGGCACTAGAGGTGACCAAAATTTTTAGCGCAGCAGGAACTTTAAAAGATGCCCACAACGGCTTACTGCGTAGTCGTCCTTTTCGCTCTCCGCATCATACCATATCGGCCGCAGGCCTTATTGGGGGTGGAGGCATTCCAAAGCCGGGAGAAGTTAGTCTTGCGCATCGAGGGATTCTTTTTTTAGATGAGTTGCCCGAATTCTCTCGGAATGTACTTGAAGTGTTACGCCAGCCGCTCGAAGACGGGGTTGTTACCATAAGTCGTGCTCGAGCTTCTTTTACCTATCCTGCAAAATTCATGCTGGCCGCATCGATGAATCCCTGTAGCTGCGGTTATTTTGGGAGTAATCTTTCTCAACAACATTGTACATGCAGCCCCGCCAGGATTGCTCAATATCGCGCAAAGATATCAGGACCCTTATTGGATCGTATTGATTTACAGGTGGATGTTCCTCGCCCGAAGGAATGGGATCGTCAAGGGCATGTTCTATCTTCGGCTGAGATGTATGCAGAGGTGATGGCGGCACAGACGATACAAGCTAAACGGTTTAAGCGTTTGCCTATTTCTTGGAATAGTGAACTTTCCGGCGCTTCCCTTCGGAGATATGCAAGTCTTAGCCGTGAAGGTGCCCAATTGCTGTATGACATTCTGGAAAATTTAGGTTTGAGCATGCGAGCGCATGATCGAATTATTAAGCTATCCCGTACAATAGCTGATCTGGAAGGCGCACCGGATATTACTTCCGCGCATCTTGCGGAGGCTGTGCAATACCGTAATTTAGACCGGCAGGCGATGACAGAAGAATAAGCTAAATAGAGCAGCGATTCCCGTTATTGGCGAATTGCTGCTCTATTTTTGGGTTATTAGTTTCACTCCGCAAAATTGTTAACGTCTCTGGAACCTTATGGACCCGAAAGACATGATATGGCCATTTTTAGCTTTTGGAGCGTGTTTTCGGACTTCAGAGACACTAATTGAATTTAAAATCATCTGTGTCCGTTAGGGCTTCGTTTGAGAAAATATTTCTCTGTATTTCCTTACAGTACATTCAATTCTACAGCGATATTGCCGCGGGTTGCGCGGGAGTATGGACAAGCGCCATGAGCAGCCTCTACTAAAGAGGTTGCGGTTTCTCTGTCAACGCCTTTAACTAGCACATCAAGCTTAACCGCTATGCCAAAACCTCCATCTTCAACTTTACCAAAGCTGACTGTGGCCGTTACTTCGCTACCTTCAATTTTCACTTTTCCGAGTCGGGCAACCATGTTCAGTGCACTATCGAAACAAGCGGAATAACCAGCTGCAAATAATTGCTCAGGATTTGTACCTTCGCCACCGGCACCTCCCATTTCGCGTGGTGTGCTGATTGTAAGATTGAGCTTAGGGCTTTCTGATTCGATAAAACCGTTTCTTCCTCCTACGGCTTTAACAGTGGTTTCATACATTTTTTGCTGGATCGTCATCATTGTGTATCTCTCCAATTCCTAATTAGTTTGTGTACAATCTAATTTATCACAATTAACTATAATGTCAAATTAATTTTTTGCTATTAACATGATGTTATGAGTGAATTATGATAAAATAAGGGTATAAGGCAGGTGAATAAGATATGAAAATGAATGAAGAAGATATGCAAAAGATGACGACTACACCTGAGCTGCTGATTGAGAATCAACTCTGTTTTACGATTTATGCTTGCTCTCGTGAGATGACAAAGCTGTATCAACCTTATTTGGATAAGATCGGTTTAACATACTCGCAATATTTGGTAATGCTTGTGTTATGGGAACGGCAGCAATGTACGGTTAAAGAAATTGGTGAGGCGCTATTTTTGGATTCGGGTACGCTGACACCTCTTTTAAAACGCCTACAAGCTGCAGGGTTGATCGTGCGTGAACGTTCGACACAAGATGAGCGAAAAGTTCTGATTTCACTAACGGAACAGGGCTGGGCACTTCAAAGCAACGCAGCTTGTATTCCCGGGAAAATGATGGAAGAAACGACTATGTCCGGCGATGAGACTGTAGAGCTGCTCGAGCAGTTCAAAAGCTTGTTAAATCGTGTTCATGAGGCGAACACTCAAGATAGTAAAAAGTAAGTATAATCAGGAGTCTGTGCGATCGTTCGCATTCCGGCATGAAATCAAGCGAAAAAATGTGTACAAATCATGAATATATTTAAGGAAAGCGTTTTAAAAACATGTTACACTATTCTGGGTTCCTTTATATGGCATATAGGTAAGTATAAGCTTAGTCTTATAGATTTACTCAATGTCTCTCACAGAAATAAGGCCATTCTTTTACGAGTGGTAGAGCAGTTTCTGTTGGTTCCGGAATAGTGCTGCATGTTTAGCATCAGCCTATCCCTAACCCCGCGGCAATCAAAACGGAAAGCGAGATGACAACAGGCTGCCTGTTAAGTCACCACGCTACTTTAGGAGGCTACCGCTATGAATATCCACGAGTATCAGGGAAAAGAAGTGCTTAAGAAGTACGGTGTGGCCGTACCGAATGGAAAAGTAGCTTATACAGTGGAGGAAGCGGTAGAAGCCGCAGAGTCACTGAGTACACCGGTTGTTGTAGTTAAAGCTCAGATTCATGCAGGTGGACGAGGTAAAGCTGGAGGTGTAAAGGTTGCTAAGAATATCGATGAAGTGCGTACTTACGCAACCGAAATTCTCGGTAAGACTTTAGTTACTCACCAGACTGGTCCGGAGGGTAAGGTAGTAAAACGGCTGCTCATTGAAGAGGGCTGTCAAATTGTTAAAGAGTATTACATTGGTATCGTTGTTGATAGAGGAACTGGCCGAGTGGTTATGATGGCATCTGAAGAAGGTGGCACAGAGATTGAAGAGGTTGCAGCTACACATCCGGAGAAGATTTTCAAAGAAATCATTGATCCGGCAGTAGGTTTGCAGACTTTCCAAGCTCGTAAATTAGCTTACAGCATCTCTATTCCTAATGAACTGGTAGGCAAGACTGTTAAATTCATGCAAGCGCTATATCTAGCTTTTGTGGATAAAGATTGCTCTATTGCCGAAATTAACCCATTGGTAGTTACTGCGGATGGGAATGTGATGGCTCTAGATGCTAAATTGAATTTTGACCCCAATGCCTTGTTCCGCCACAAAGATATTCAAGAGCTTCGGGATCTAGATGAAGAAGATTTGAAAGAAATCGAAGCCTCTAAGTATGACCTGAGCTATATTGCACTTGATGGCAATATTGGTTGTATGGTGAACGGTGCAGGCCTAGCGATGGCAACAATGGATATAATTAAATATTACGGAGGCGAACCCGCCAACTTCCTTGATGTAGGGGGCGGTGCAACTACCGAGAAAGTTACAGAAGCCTTTAAAATCATTCTATCGGATGAAAAGGTAAATGGAATTTTCGTTAATATTTTCGGCGGTATTATGCGCTGTGACGTTATTGCTAACGGTGTTGTGGAAGCGGCAAGTCAATTGGGATTGACTAAACCGCTTGTTGTTCGTCTTGAAGGAACAAATGTTGGATTGGGTAAGCAAATCTTGGCAGGATCGGGACTTAACATTGTAGCTGCTGATTCTATGGCGGACGGTGCCCGTAAGATTGTATCTCTTGTGCAATAATGGCTCGCAAGTTGAAGCCAGTTATCGTATTTGACAATATAAGTAGGGATGTGACTTAAGGCATGAGCATTCTTGTAGATAAAAATACGAAAGTTATCACGCAAGGTATTACGGGAGCAACGGGCTTGTTCCATACTAAGGGTGCGCTTGATTATGGAACTCAGATGGTTGGAGGGGTAACGCCGGGTAAAGGTGGAACGACAGTTAATATCACCCTTGAAAATGGCAGTGAAGTTAGTCTTCCGGTATTTGATACAGTCGCAGCTGCTAAGGCAGCTACTGGTGCAACTGCTAGTGTGATTTATGTACCGCCAGCATTCGCAGCAGACTCCATCATGGAGGCTGTAGATGCAGAGTTGGATTTGGTTATCTGTATTACCGAAGGTATTCCAGTGCTTGATATGGTAAAAGTCTCACGTTATATGGAAGGTCGTTCTACAGTGTTGATCGGTCCAAACTGTCCGGGTGTTATCACTCCTGGAGAGTGTAAGATTGGAATCATGCCTGGCTATATTCATATGCCTGGTTATGTAGGAGTGGTCTCGCGTAGCGGAACGCTAACCTATGAGGCGGTTCATCAGCTGACCACGCGTGGAATTGGGCAATCTTCGGCTGTAGGTATTGGCGGAGACCCGGTTAAAGGCTCTGAGTTTATTGATATTTTGAAGCTGTTTAATGAAGATCCAGGTACGAAGGCAGTTATTATGATCGGAGAGATCGGTGGAACTGCAGAGGAAGAAGCAGCAGAGTGGATTCGTGAACACATGACCAAGCCAGTTGTAGGCTTCATTGGAGGCGCAACTGCACCTCCAGGCAAGCGTATGGGGCATGCTGGTGCTATCATTTCTGGAGGGAAAGGTACAGCAAGCGAAAAAATTGCCGTACTGGAAGCTTGCGGAATCAAGGTAGCCCCTACACCTGCTGAAATGGGTTCAACACTCGTAAGTGTGCTTGAAGAGCGCGGTATTCTCAATGCTTTTACATCGCACTAATTAGTGTAGTTAAGACAGAGAAATCACTCCACGTAGTGAGGTTATTTCGTGTATAATTAATTAAAGAGGTAAGCAACCTTTTGTTCCTATTTAGGGATGAAAGGTTGCTTTTTTTATTTTAAATAGAAATTTATTGAATTTAAAGAAATACTTGCGTTTTCATGATGTGTAACACAAAATAGGGAAGGCTAGGCCTTCCATGTTAAGGAGCGAAAAATGATATGGAAGAACGGGAACTACTATTCGGCTTTAATGAAGTGGAAGGCATTGGCTGGAAAACTATCGACAAAATTCGCAGAGCTGGGCTTTTGTCAGAAAAAGCATTTTCTTGTAGCTCAGAAGACTGGGAAAAGGTTGGATTGAGCGAGAAAGTGTCGATTCAACTTGCTTCTATATATACGTTGGAGTGGATAGCAAACCGCCGCTTACTAATGGAAGAAAGTGCTGTGAACATGGTTACGATTTTTGATGCAGACTATCCCCATTTATTGAAGGAGACAGCTCAGCCACCATGGATTCTTTATTATCGTGGGCGTTTGGATCTGTTATCGACACCCAGTGTAGCGATGGTCGGTACTCGTGTGCCAACAGCTTATGGACGGAAGGTAGGAGAGATCCTCACGAAAGAGCTTAGTGAAGCAGGTCTAACAGTGGTTAGCGGATTAGCTAGGGGGATTGATAGCGTTTGCCATGAAGCTGCGCTAAGAAGCGGTGGAGGCACAATAGCGGTAGTGGCTACAGGACTTGATCGGGTCTACCCGCCTGAGAATAAGGAGCTTGAACGATTGATTTCCCGTGATGGGTTAGTGCTAACAGAGTATCCCCTTGGAACCAAAAGTCATCCAGGGTTATTTCCGCAGCGCAATCGAATTATTGCAGGTCTCACATACGGGACAGTGGTCGTAGAGGCGGATAGTAAAAGTGGATCACTCATTACTGCAGATGCTGCCTTGGAGGCAGGACGGGATGTTTTTGCTGTCCCTGGACCTATTACATCTCCAAAAAGTAGAGGTGCTCTTGATCTGATTAAACAGGGGGCAAAGCTGGTAACCGGTGCACTAGATATTTTAGAAGAATACACTTCTTTTCTCCCGACAAACCTCTCAAAAACGGGTGAAAGCGGTCCCTCTAAACAGGTGGCTGATGATTTGTTAATTGAAAAGAAATTGACAAATGAGGAGTTACACCTATACCATATACTGCATCAAGGCCCCTTTATTTTGGACGATCTGCTTGTGAGGACAGGATGGGATTTTGGACATTTGCATTCAGTTCTGTTATCTTTAATCATAAAAAAAGCGGTAGCACAATTACCAGGAGCTATTTATAAGGTAATTTAATATAGAGGTACGAGTGTTAACGAGGAGGAAGAGTCTATGGCAGATGCATTGGTTATTGTCGAATCGCCCGCGAAAGCGAAGACAATTGGCAAATATCTAGGTAGTAAGTATATTGTAAAGGCATCTATGGGACACATCAGAGATCTACCGAAGAGTCAAATTGGTGTTGAGGTGGAGAATGATTTCAATCCCAAATATATTACGATTCGTGGTAAAGGTTCTATATTGAAGGAATTGAAAGACGCTAGTAAAAAAGTGAAAAAAGTCTATCTCGCAGCTGACCCCGATCGCGAAGGAGAAGCAATTGCTTGGCACTTGGCACATGCCCTGGATTTAGATAATACACAGGAATGCCGAGTTGTATTTAATGAGATCACCAAACAAGCGGTGAAGGATGCTTTTAAGACGCCACGCAAGATTAACATGGATCTTGTGAATGCACAGCAGGCAAGACGTATACTGGATCGGCTAGTAGGTTACAAGATTAGCCCTCTATTATGGAAGAAAGTCAAAAAAGGGTTATCTGCTGGACGTGTTCAATCTGTAGCTGTAAAGATCATAATGGATCGTGAGAATGAAATCTCCGCTTTTGTACCTACTGAATATTGGAGTATTACAGCTAAACTTGGGATTCGAGATTCTGTCTTTGAAGCTAAGTTTCATAAGCTGAATGGTGTGAAGAAGGAACTTAATCAGGAAAGCGATGTTCAAGAGGTCCTTGAGGCAATCAAGAACGCAGCTTTTAAGGTTAGTAATGTGAAGGAGAAGGAAAGACAACGGCATCCTTCGGCTCCTTTTACAACAAGTTCCCTTCAACAGGAAGCAGCTCGTAAGCTTGGATTCCGTGCAGCTAAGACAATGTCTGTTGCCCAGCAATTATACGAAGGTGTGGAACTAGGCAAAGAGGGAACCGTAGGTTTGATCACCTATATGCGTACGGACTCGACACGTTTATCTGTCACTGCACAGGATGAGGCTAAAGAGCTGATTACTGCTAAGTATGGTGAAAAGTTCTTACCTGAAGCCCCTCGCCAGTATTCAAAGAAAGCGGCTGGAGCGCAAGAAGCGCATGAAGCGATCCGACCAACTTCAGCACTTCGTGAACCGGAAATGGTCAAAGAGTTCTTAAGCCGGGATCAATTCCGTCTTTACAAGCTGGTGTGGGAGCGGTTCGTATCCAGTCAAATGGCGTCTGCTCTTCTTGATACACTCTCGGTTGATATAGAAGCAGGTACAGCCACATTCAGAGCGGTGGGTTCGAAGGTTTCATTCCCAGGGTTCATGAAGGTTTACGTGGAAGGTAACGATGATGGAACTACAGATGAAGATAAGTATTTACCGCCTCTTGAAGCGGGAGATGCTTTAAATAAGCAAGAGATCGAGCCGAAGCAGCATTTTACACAGCCACCACCGCGATATACAGAAGCAAGGCTTGTAAAGACACTTGAGGAATTAGGGATAGGACGCCCAAGTACGTATGCACCAACGCTTGAAACGATTCAGAAGCGTGGTTATGTAGCGATTGAAGAGAAAAAATTCATGCCTACAGAGCTTGGAGAACTTGTCATCGAGCAGATGGAACAATTTTTCCCGGAAATATTGAACGTAGAGTTTACGGCTAATATGGAAGGCGATCTTGACCATGTGGAAGAAGGCTCAGAAGATTGGGTGAAGGTTCTTGCCGAATTTTACGAGTCTTTCGAGAAGCGCTTAGTGTTTGCCGAAGAAGAAATGAAAGAAATTGAGATTGAAGATGAAGTCTCTGATGAGATCTGCGAGAAATGTGGTAAACCACTTGTATATAAATTAGGACGCTTTGGGAAGTTTCTAGCATGTTCTGGCTTTCCAGATTGCCGAAATACGAAGCCGATTATCAAAGATATTGGTGTAACTTGCCCTAAATGTAATGAAGGAAAAGTTGTAGAGCGTCGAAGCAAAAAAGGGCGTGTCTTTTATGGCTGCGATCAATATCCAGGGTGTGATTTCGTCTCTTGGGATAGACCATCCACTAAACCATGTCCATCTTGCGGGGCTTGGATGATTGAGAAACGCAATAAGCAAGGCACCAAACTGCAATGTACGTCTTGTGACCATACAGAGGCAGTTTTAGACAACGAAGAAGAGTTAGCAGAATAATAGTCTCTACAGGAGGAAATAAGACAGTGACAGATACAGCAAAGGTAACAGTAATTGGAGCAGGTCTCGCAGGAAGTGAAGCAGCCTGGCAAATAGCCTCTCAAGGCGTACCGGTAAGATTGTATGAAATGAGACCAGTGGTGAAGACGCCAGCACACCACACCAATCAATTCGCAGAACTAGTATGCAGCAACTCCTTGCGTGCAAATGGTTTAGGCAATGCGGTGGGTGTATTAAAGGAAGAAATGCGACGTTTAAACTCTCTTGTATTAGGTGCGGCTGATCGCCACGCTGTACCTGCTGGCGGTGCACTTGCCGTGGATCGGGATGGTTTCTCGGGAGAAATTACGAGTACATTGCATAATCATCCGCTTGTGGAAGTCATAAATGAAGAACTTACGCATATACCGGAGGAAGGGATTGTGGTTATTGCAACGGGTCCACTAACTTCCCCTGCATTATCTGCTGAAATTAAGGGTCTATTAGGTGAAGAGTATTTCTATTTTTATGATGCTGCAGCACCGATTGTTGAGAAGGACAGTATTGATATGAATAAAGTGTATCTGGCTTCCCGTTATGACAAAGGGGAAGCAGCATATTTGAACTGTCCTATGACTGAAGAGGAGTTTGACGTGTTTTATGACGCGTTGATTTCTGCAGAGACGGCGGCACTCAAGGATTTTGAGAAAGAGATATACTTTGAGGGCTGTATGCCTATCGAAATCATGATGAAGCGCGGTAAGCAAACTGCATTGTTTGGTCCGATGAAGCCTGTTGGGCTTATCAATCCGCACACAGGTAAGCTACCTTACGCGGTAGTGCAGCTTCGTCAGGATAACGCTGCTGGAACGCTTTACAATCTGGTGGGCTTTCAAACGCACTTGAAATGGGGCGAACAGAAGCGGGTATTCTCGCTGATTCCAGGTCTTGAGAACGCTGAATACGTTCGGTATGGGGTAATGCACAGAAATACCTTTATTAATTCTCCTAAACTCTTGCATCCTACTTATCAAATGAAGGGTAAAGAAAGGCTGTACTTTGCTGGACAGATGACTGGCGTGGAAGGTTATGTGGAATCAGCAGCTTCAGGTCTGATTGCCGGCATTAACGCTGCTAGAGCCGCACTTGGTCAAGAAGGACTGATCTTCCCACAAGACACGGTGCTTGGTAGTATGCCTGCTTATATCACTTCCGCTGATCCGGAGCATTTTCAGCCTATGAATGCCAATTTTGGTCTTCTGCCGAAGGTGGAGAAGAAAATCCGTAATAAGAAAGAAAAGAATGAGATTTTAGCGCATCGTGCACTAGACAGTCTTGCCGAGTACGCCAATCGTACGGGCCTTGCTTATAAAGAGCCGGAGGCTATCGATAACCAAGAATAAGCGCCTTGGGCGTCCTTATAAGGATGATAAGCGTTAGCGTTTAAGTGAGAAATATAAGGATAATGTATAACGTGAAACGTATACTTCTTATTTTTGAACAAAGCCCATCTTAAGGAGGTAACTACAATCATGGTACCCAGCTTTCATGCGACTACAATTTGTGCTGTAAGACATAACGGACAGGCAGCTATAGCAGGTGATGGTCAGGTTACATTCGGAGAGAGTGTAATTATGAAGACGACGGCCAGAAAAGTTCGTCGCTTATACAGAGGACAAGTAATAGCAGGGTTTGCAGGATCTGTGGCCGATGCTATCACTTTGTTCGAAAAATTCGAAGGCAAGTTGGAGGAGCATCATGGAAACCTGCAACGGGCAGCCGTAGAATTGGCGAAAGACTGGCGTCAAGATCGTATTCTTCGAAAACTTGAGGCATTGATGATTGTTATGGACAAGGAAGGAATGCTCTTGATCTCCGGAAATGGTGAAATTATCGAGCCAGATGATGATGTGCTCGCTATTGGTTCCGGTGGTAACTTTGCACTTGCTTCCGGTCGCGCGCTCAAACGTCATGCTCCAAATCTTGCTGCTGCGGATATCGCTCGTGAAGCTCTTCAGATTGCATCAGAAATATGTGTGTATACTAACTCCAATATTATTGTTGAGCAATTATAGGCTCAGTGCCATAGAGACAAGGAGGAATTCACGATGGTGAATCAATCGCTAACACCCCGTCAAATCGTAGCTGAATTGGATAAATATATTGTAGGTCAGAAACAAGCTAAGAAATCGGTAGCTGTTGCCCTTCGTAATCGTTATCGGCGCAGTCTGCTGGCTGAGGAACTGCGTGATGAAGTTGTTCCTAAGAACATCTTGATGATCGGACCTACTGGTGTAGGGAAAACTGAGATTGCTCGGCGTCTAGCTAAGCTCGTTAATGCTCCGTTCATCAAAGTGGAGGCAACCAAATTCACTGAGGTGGGTTATGTAGGGCGAGATGTGGAGTCTATGGTGCGTGATTTAGTTGAGACCTCTATTCGTATGGTGAAGCTAGAGCGTACGGAAAAAGTGAAAGACCGTGCAGAAGAACTGGCTAATGAGCGGATTGTCTCTATATTAGTGCCTTCGTCTTCAAAAAATAAATCTCAGAAGAATCCTTTTGAGATGATTTTTGGCGGGAACTCTTCACAAGAGGATTCTAAAGAAGATTCCGAACCAGATGGAAGCTTAAGCGAACGCCGTCGCGGGGTTAGATTTAAGCTGCTTGCTGGTCAATTGGAAGAAGATATCATTGAAATAGATGTTGAGGATACAGCGCCATCTATGCTGGATATGTTTGCAGGGCAAGGGAACGACCAGATGGGGATGAATATGCAAGAAATGTTTGGTAGCTTGCTTCCGAAGCGGACGAAGAAGCGCAAGCTTCCTATCCGTGAGGCTCGTAAAGTGCTAATTCAAGATGAAGCAACCAAACTGATTGATATGGATGATGTCATTCAGGAATCTGTGACACGCGCTGAACAATCGGGTATTATTTTTATCGATGAGATTGATAAGGTTGCAAGTCAAGGAAAGGGTTCGGGCCCTGATGTATCACGTGAAGGTGTGCAAAGAGATATCCTTCCAATTGTAGAGGGTTCTACAATCATGACAAAATACGGTCCTGTGAAGACGGACTACGTGCTCTTCATGGCTGCCGGGGCTTTTCATGTTGCTAAACCTTCTGATCTGATTCCAGAGCTTCAGGGGCGTTTTCCGATTCGCGTAGAACTAAGCAGTCTGACACTGGAGGATTTTGTTTCCATCTTAACAGAGCCAGAGAACGCTTTGACGAAACAATATGTTAATTTGTTAAAAACCGAGGACATTGAAGTGGAGTTCCAGAAAGATGCTATTTATGAAATTGCCAAAATAGCTGCTTCAGTGAATCAAAATATGGAGAACATAGGTGCTCGACGTCTTCATACGATTTTGGAGAAGTTATTGGAGGATCTTTCTTTTGAAGCACCTGAGCTGACGCTGGACACTATGGTTATTACACCAGAGTATGTGCGTGAGAAATTGGCAAGTATTGCGCAGGATCGTGATCTAAGTCAGTATATTCTTTAATGCGACAAATTCTTATTCTTTTGGATTTGGGCATATTGAATTAGAAAATTACAATTTAGTGTCATTAATAGGTAAAAAAATGTAAAAAGATGCAATTAAAAAGATAATTTTGAGTTAAAAAAGGAATAAAATAGCAATAAAGTGCTAAAAGCCCTGTCTTTTCTAAAAAGATAGGGCTTATTTCTTATTGTAATAATATACAAATTAAATGAAAATCAATGTATGTGAAAATACTAATTAGTTATACTTTGCGACAAGGTTCGACGTAGAAACTGATAAATAGAGGACTTTTATACTTTATTTGTCGAAATCAAGCAGGTTTTTTAAGGAAAGTTGTGGAATTCATTTCATTATGATAGCTTTGAAAGGAGGAATTATCTTGGGATTGCTGAATAGTGTCAGTTTTCAACGATTGCAGGGAGGCATTGATGCTGCCTACAAACGACAAAATGTTCTAGCGAATAATGTGGCTAACGAAGATACGCCAAATTTCAAACGTTCTGATGTTTCATTCGAAAGTTTCCTTCAGCAACAAGAAAGTGGAATAAAACCTACACTTAACGCGAAGGTAACGGACTCCCGACATTTTCAATTTGGTAGTAATAGAATTGTACCAGCAGCTGTCGTTAGTACGGATGAAACTACCTCGATGAATAATAACGACAACAATGTGGATGTAGAACGAGAAATGGCGTTAAGTGCTGAGAACCAACTCAGGTATAGTTCTTATGTCGAGCAGATCAACAGTCAAATTTCGATGATGCGAGCTGTAATTCAAGGAGGATAAGATTGCATGAACTTTGGGAGTAGTTTTGGGATAAGTGCATCAGCATTAACAGCTCAACGATTGCGGATGGACGTGATTTCCTCCAACGTGGCCAATGCGGAAACTACAAGAGCATCGGTCGTTGATGGCAAAGCCGTTCCTTACCGTCGAAAACTTGTTGTTATGGAAGCTACCGAAAGCAATAAGTTCTCGAATATACTAAATTCGAAATTGAACGGTAGTAGTAGTGAAGGTGTAAAGGTGCAGTCCATTATAGAAGATACTTCACCGTTAAAGCCAGTTTACAACCCAAGCCATCCTGATGCGGATGCCGAAGGTTATGTCTATATGCCAAACGTAGATATTACCAAAGAAATGGTAGATATGTTATCTGCATCACGTTCTTATGAAGCCAATGTCACGATGCTGAATGCATCTAAAGCTATGGTAAGTAAAGCACTCGAAATTGGGCGCTAAACGTAATTAACACAAGGAACGCTTCCACAGTGAGTTTTGTACGAAGTGAATCTAGGAAGCATATGCTTACAAAACTTTTAGGAGGGAAACAGTTGATACAGAATATCACTAATGGGGTTCAAGCTGTACAGCAGCTTGCCATGAAACCAACATCTACCGAAGTTTCATCCACTCCTGCTAATGCCATGGAGAGCTTTGGTTCTTATCTTGAGAATGCACTCACTAAAGTAGCAGATCAGGAACAACAAGCAAAGGATATGAGTAATAAATTTGTATTGGGAGAAGTGAACATAGACGAGGTGATGATTTCTTCCCAACAGGCTTTACTGAGTTTGCAGTTGACTACACAAGTCCGGAACAAAGTGATAGAAGCCTATCAAGAAATTATGAGAACTCAAATTTAATTAATTCCTAGCTTAGTTCCGGATGGGGTGACACTGTGAATGAAAGATTTGCCCAATATCGGGAGAAGGTGACCCTGTATTGGAACAGATTTAGTGGTAAACAGAAGATTTTATTCTTTTCTACATTGTTTATCATTCTAATAATAATCGTAGTATTAACCATGCAGCTTTCAAAGACAGAATATGAAGTAGCGTTTCAAGATTTGGACAGCACAGATTCAGCTGGAGTAATGAACTACTTGGATACAGCAGGTGTTTCATACCGATTAAGCCAAGATGGAAAGAGCATCTCCGTGCCAAGCACAGAAGCGGCTCGTATAAAGGTGGATATCGGTTCTCAGGGGATTGTTCAGGGGGGCTCTATCGGTTATAAGGTCTTTAATGAAAATTCGTCAATGATAGGGACGACAGATAGTGAGTTTAATGTGAAGTATAATAATGCATTAAACGGTGAAGTAGAACAGTTAATGAGACGTATGCAAGGAATTAAGGATGCTAAAGTGCTGATTAATCTGCCTAAAGAAACAGTTTTTGCTTCCCAGGCTGACCAAGAGCAAGCATCTGCATCCGTTGTGCTTTCATTTAATCCGGGATTCAGACCCACTCAAGATAATATTGATGGGTACTTTAACCTTGTAAAGACGGCTGTTCCAAATCTACCAATCGATAACATTACGATTGCTAATAATGAAGTCGAGTTAATGCCTACGGCCAAAGGTGGACAAGCTGGAGTTTCCAGCCAAGTCGAAGAGAACTTCGCTCTTCAGAAGAAATTCGAAGAAGAAGTAAAGAAAGATGTGAAACAATTCCTTAGCACTCTTACGGGTCCAGATAAAGTTGATGTTCTTGTATTTTCGAAGCTGAACTTTGACAAGGAAAACCGGAAGGAGAATCTCGTAACCCCTGTGGATACAGAGAACATGAAGGGGATTGAGATCAGTTCACAAATCATTAGTAATTCGTATTCGGGTCAAGGAAATACAACTGGTGGAGTGGCAGGCACTGGTTCACAAGATGTAGCGGGCTATCCTTCACAAGCCGGTACGGATACTTCTACTTCGGAAGAATCTTCTGAAACGAGGAACTATGAAGTAAACCGAATTACAAAGGATGTTATCGCAAGTCCCTTTACTGTTAAAGATTTAACCATAAATGTTGCAGTTGAACCACCTACAGGACAAAATACTTTGGACGCTGCTACATCAGCAGCAATTCAAAACATTTTGGTAAATATTGTTCGTGCTTCGCTCGCAGATTCAGGTACTACATATACAGACGCTGATTTAACCAAAAAGGTTTCGGTGTATTCTCAACAATTTGGCGGAACCGCTGCTAATACAACACCAGGTGGTCTTGCCACATGGATGTTATGGGCTATCGGAGCAGCTGCATTGCTGGTTGGAGCAGGTGGAGGATATCTAATCTATCGGAGTCGTAAGAAGACTGTGGAAGAGGAAGATGAAGACATTCCATTGCAGGTTCCTACCGAATTTCCATCTATTAATTTGGAAAGTGTGACGAATGACAGTCAAGTTCGTAAGCAATTGGAAAGTTTGGCTAAGAAAAAGCCAGACGAATTCGTAAATCTGCTGCGTACATGGCTTGCAGACGAACAGAGGTGAACTAATGGCAAAGGCTAGTCAGCAGGGGCTTAGTGGCCGTCAAAAGGCCGCGATCCTGCTTATCACACTAGGGCCCGAGGTATCGGCGCAAATATTCAAACATTTAAGAGACGAGGAGATTGAACAATTAACTCTTGAAATTGCCAATGTCCGTAAAGTGGACAGCAGTGAAAAAGAGTCGATCATGTCTGAGTTCCATCAGATATGCCTCGCCCAGGAATATATATCACAAGGCGGTATTAACTACGCCAAAGAGATTCTGGAGAAAGCACTTGGTTCCGCAAAAGCAATGGAGGTCATTAACCGTCTGACTGCGACTTTGCAGGTAAGACCTTTCGATTTTGCACGCAAGGCTGATCCAAACCAGATTTTGAACTTTATTCAGAATGAGAATGTCCAGACTATCGCACTTGTATTGTCTTATCTGCAATTCGAACAAGCCGCAGCTATTCTCTCCTCATTACCTCAAGAGAAGCAGGCGGAGGTGGCTAGAAGAATTGCTGTAATGGACAGCACCTCTCCGGAGGTCATTACACAAATTGAACGAGTGCTAGAGCAGAAGCTTTCTGCTACAGTAACTCAGGATTATACAAATGCTGGCGGTATCGAATCAATCGTACAAATCTTGAATGGTGTTGACCGTGGGACAGAGCGCACAATTCTGGATTCTCTCGAAATTCAAGATCCAGAGCTCGCCGAGGAAATCAAGAAGCGGATGTTCGTATTCGAGGATATTGTCAATGTGGATAACCGTTCGATTCAGCGTATTATTCGTGATATTGATAATGCGGACCTGCAGCTTGCCCTTAAGGTTGCAAGCGAAGAAGTACGAGATGTTATTTTCCGGAATATGTCAAAACGTATGGCAGAGACATTCCGAGAAGAAATGGAGTACATGGGTCCTGTGCGGTTGCGTGATGTAGAAGAAGCGCAAACGCGTATTGTAGGTACGATCCGCAGACTCGAAGAGTCTGGAGAAATTATCATCGCTCGTGGCGGAGGAGATGACATCATTGTCTAAGCTGATTAAGCATTCTCAGTATGTTCCAGTTGATGTACTGAAAAGATTGGAGCAGGCCCGGCACTATGCGGGCCTAACTGAGGAGCCCGTTCCAGAGGAGACTGTAAGCGAGACTCACTATCATGATCCCGCTCGTGAAGAGGCTGAAGTGGCACGTAAGCAAATGCTTAAAGACGCCCAAGAATTTGCTGAAGAGCAAGTACGGAATGCCTCTCTTGAAGCGGAACAGATTGTTGAATCCTCAAAAGCGGAGGCTGAAGAGTGGTGGAAAGAGCGGCGTGAGCAGGATGAACATCTAGTTGAGGCCGTCAAAGCCGAGGCTTATCAGCTAGGGTATCAAGAAGGTGTTTCTCAAGCTGAGCAAGAGATGAAGCTCAAAATTGCAGCGATGATGGAAGAAGCTCGTGCTGTTTTAACTGAAGCCTATAAGGCAAGGGATGTCATTATTCAGGAAGCTGAACCTTTCTTGGTTGAGCTAAGCTGTGATATTGCGGAGAAAATTGTGGACAGACAGTTAACGGTTGAGCCGCAGTTTGCAATGGATTTGATTCGGAAGAATCTAGCTCGTAAACGTGAGCAGGGGCTGATTTCACTGTGTGTATCACCTGCGCAGTTCGCTTTCGTAAACGCAGCAAGGGAAGAATTGTCATTAGCGGTTGACTCGCAGGCTGAACTACAGATCTTGCCTGACTCGACTGTGAAAGATCAAGGTTGTGTAATCCGCTCCTCCTTTGGCAGCATAGATGCCCGAATTGATACTCAGCTTGCAGAAATCAAGAAAGAGCTGGTTAGAATCGCGCTGGACACCGATGAGCAGAGAAATGGGGAAGAAGATGCTTGATAGTAACCGTTATAAGGAGCAACTTCGTAATCTCGATCCGGTGAGGATCAATGGGAAAGTGACGCAGGTTATCGGTCTTATGGTTGAATCGGAAGGACCTGATGCTAGCATTGGTGATGTGTGCTATATCTATCCTTCTAAAGGAAATAAGCCGCTGCAAGCTGAAGTCGTTGGTTTCCGTGACAACAAGGTGCTATTAATGCCACTTGGAGAACTGCAGGCCATTGGACCTGGTTGTGATGTAGTGGGAACAGGTAAGCCGCTTAGTGTTCAGGTGGGTTCAGAATTGCTCGGTAAGGTACTGGATGGTCTAGGGCAACCGCTTGATGGTTCCCTGATCCCAGCTCGAATGCCACATAGTTCGACCTTTAACATTCCGTCCAATCCACTCAATAGACCACGAGTGCAAGAACCTATTAGCATCGGTGTAAGAGCGATAGATGGTTTGCTAACAATTGGTAAAGGTCAGCGGGTGGGGATTTTCGCTGGTTCAGGGGTTGGCAAAAGTACGCTCATGGGAATGATTGCACGTAATACATCAGCAGATGTTAATGTTATCGCTCTGATTGGGGAACGTGGCAGGGAAGTACTGGATTTCATCGAACGCGATTTGGGACCTGAGGGTTTGCAGAGGTCAGTTGTTATTGTCGCTACATCTGATCAGCCTGCATTAATTCGAATTAAGGGAGCACTTATTGCTACTACGATTGCTGAGTATTTTCGGGATCGTGGACTTAATGTGATGCTGATGATGGATTCGGTCACTCGTTATGCTATGGCTCAACGTGAAGTTGGACTTGCAGTCGGAGAACCACCAGCTATGAGAGGTTACACACCATCTGTATTTGCAAGCTTACCTAAACTACTAGAACGCGCCGGAACTGGTCCTACAGGCTCTATCACAGCTTTTTACACTGTATTGGTTGATGGTGATGACATGAATGAGCCGATCGCTGATGCAGTGAGAGGAATACTCGATGGACATATCGTCCTTAACCGAAGTATTGCGAATAAAGGACATTTTCCAGCAATAGATGTGCTTTCCAGCATTAGTCGTGTAATGAAGGATATTGCGCCAGAAGAACAGATCGCTGCTGCAGAGAATGTTAAGCGACTAATGGCCGTGTACAAGGATTCAGAAGATTTAATTAATATCGGAGCGTATCAGAGAGGCTCCAATGCTCAAATCGATGAGTCGATGGAGTATATAGACAGTATATGGGAATTCACCAAACAAAGAGTGAATGAAAAAGTTACGCTGGCTGAAGTTCAACAGTCTTTAATTTCACACTTCTCGAGGAGTTGATTCAGTATCATGAGATTTCATTATACTTTTCAAAAAGTCGTTGACTTGAAGGGCAATGAGAAGACACAGGCAGAATGGATGCTCTCAAGCGCGCTTGGAGAATTGCAGGCACAAGAAAGAAGCCTGGATGAACTCACCTTTCAGCGGAGCGCTATTATGTTATCTTTACAAAATGCCGCAGAACAAAAGGCACCTATGGCGAAGATTCGTGAAATGCAAGAATATGTAGAATACCTGGATATATGCATTGCCCGTAAACATACGGACGTTAGGAGTGCACATCAGGAAGTCTTGAAGAAGCAAGATCAGTTAAGCACAAAGGTATTAGATGAAAAAGTATGGTTAAAGGCAAAAGATAAGGCTGAGACACAGTTTCAGCAAAGTATGATTTTACGGGAACAAAACGAACTGGATGAGATGGCAACCGTCCGCTTCGCGATGAAATCCCTCTAACCCGGGAGGTTTCCGCTAGTGGCTAAAATTGATAATGACATGGAACTTGAAAATGAAGGGTCAGCGGGGAAATTTGAGCGGTTCTTATTTCTAATGATACCGATTATCTTCACGCTAGTACTGCTTGGAGTACTGTTGACGCTTTTTAATATGGACATTCGTAATAACGTGCTTGAAGTTGCGAATAAAATTCCGATTCTGGAAAAATGGGTTCCTGATCCGCCAACAGATCCTTCTAAACCGAAGGAAGAAAGCAAAAAGCAGGAAGTGAGCTCAAACTCAACGATTAAGGAGCTCAAAGCTCAGCTTGCCCAGCAGGCAGATGAGTTGAAGAAGGTCACAGATGAAAAAACAGCCCAGGATACCAAGGTTCAGGCGCTAGAGTCGCAAATTGAGGGAATGAAGACGGAAGCTGCTGCAGCTGCTGAAGTAAACAGTGAGGAAACAGAAGATCCTTATCAGAAGCAGGTTACTGATCTGGCGAAGCTGTACGCGGGCATGAAAGCTTCCAAAGCTGCACCGATTATGGAGAATTTGACTACAGAAGAGATGGTGCAGATATTCAGCGTAATGAATAAAGCGAGTAAAACTGCGATTCTGGAAAAAATGGATCCACAAAAAGCGGCAGATGTGACGATTAAGTTGAAAGAAACTACCTCTTCGGGTGATATGGCAATTGCTGCTCTTCAATCTAGATTGAAAAAAGAAGCTGGCACTACTCAAACGACTAAAACTAGTACAAATCTGGATAAGGAAAAGTTGAACCAAACCTTTAGTTCAATGACGCCTGCCAATGCAGCTTCTCTACTAGGAGAAATGTACAAGATTAGCCCTGATAAAGTAGTAACGATTATGAATACCGTAAGTGATAGTGTTCGCTCTTCGATTTTGGGGGAAATGACTAAAAATGATAGTGCGCAAACCGCGAAGATTGTTAACCGTTTGATGGGTGCTAAATAAATATTGAAAGGAGGTGAAAAATAATATGAGTTTAGTGGTTCAATCGCTAGTGAGCGCAAATGCTACAGCCGCAAGTGGTAGCTCATCAACTTCTACTGGCACAACAGCTGCTGTACCTTTCGCGCAGACTTTAGTGCAAACTATGGGAGGAAACACAGCTAACACCACATCGGTACCTACTGATCCGCTTCTGGGAAATCTAGCCTATTTATTGCAAGGTCTTTTAAAGGAAGTACAGACAACTGGAGAAGATCAAGGGGGACAAGATACGCAGAATTCTGATCTTATCGAGAAGCTAACTGCTGATGTTGAAAATCTAGATGAAAGCATCAATAGCGATCCTGCTGTGCTGGTAGCTTTGCAAGCTTGGCTTCTTCAGGTATCAGCTCTTCTATCGGGAAGTCAAGCGACTGAGGGTGATGCTACATCTGATACGGAGTCGGCAGGAAGCTTGTCGCCGTTAGCTAAGCATGCGGATACACTGCGATTTGCTGTTCAAGATGATTTGCAAAGTTTAGTTACTATGATTCAGGAAGCTGCTGTCAGTGGGAACGAAGAAGCTGCTAGTAAAGGAATAAGCCTGTTAAATAATTTCACAGCAATACTAGAACAGTCCTCCGCTAACACTATTAAGGGGAAGGGAAAGAACTCCAGTATAAATGAAAATTCTGGTGTATCTGTACAACAACCTATAGTGACTGAAAGCAAAGGTAATACGACGGACAAAACCATTCAAAACCTTAGTAATCGTGCTGGAGAAGCAGCTGCAATTAAGAATGAAGCAGTCCTAACTTCGCCTGTGACCTCAGGAGCTGTTCAAGATCCTGAAGCAGAGCTTACCGCTCCATTGATTAAAAGCAGTGCAACTGGAGAGACAAAGCAGGCAGAATCAGCTCAAGATTCCACATCAGGAACTACTATCATAGAAGGAGATCATGAGGTTGTAACTGCTGGTCAACTAGCTCTTAGGGGAGGAATTACTGCTCCGTTGAAGGCTGAGGTTCCAGTAGCTCCTGTACCCGTTCATCAGTTTGCACAGGAAATGACCGGTTTTATTACAGGTAAATTGGAGATTGTGCAAAAAGGCGGAGTAGCTGAGGCTACGATATCACTCTTTCCAGAAAATCTCGGACAAGTAGATGTTAAGATTACTATGCAAAACGGCCATCTGGTTGCACAGTTTATGACTGAACATTCCGGAGCAAAGGATATGTTGGAACAGCAGATGAACCAGCTTCGAGCGGCATTGCAGTCTCAAGGCCTCCAAGTAGAAAAATTGGAAGTCACACAAAATAATACCCCCCTCAATTCAGGGTGGGGTCAAGAAGGACGCCAACCTGGTTCTGGAAGTGGTCAGCAGGGAAGACGCTCCAAAGAAAGTCGTGAGGAAGCTAATGATGCCATTCTTGCCGCAGAGCTAAATGGTGAATGGAAAGATTGGGTTTCAAACGCAGGGCAAGAAGATGATAATCAAGGGAACTCCTTCTCTGCCAAAGCTTAAACTTATCACAAGTGAAAGAGAGGTGAACGGTTATGACGACAACAACAACTCCTCCTGTTTCTACCAAAGACCAGTGGAATTATACAACTCCTGAATCTACTAAAACGACAGGGAATTCTGTATTGGGTAAGGATCAGTTTTTGAAGATATTGATCACCCAGCTGCAGAATCAAGATCCGATGCAGCCGATGCAAGATAAAGAATTTATTGCTCAAATGGCACAGTTTACATCTGTTGAGCAGCTGATGAATATCTCTACACAGCTTACATCAATGAATCAGTCTCTTGGATCAGTATCCGGCTTGATTGGTAAAGATATCACATGGACGGATACCGCCACAAATCTACCTAAGACAGGGAACGTTGAATCAATCGTTGTCAGCAAAGGTATTCAATATGCGGTTGTGGGGAAAGACAGAATTGCTTTAACCGATATTACACAAATTCAGAATCCCGCAACAACAGAGAATGGTTCTGATACAGATAGTAATACTCCGGAGAATAACGGAGGAAGCGAGGCGACAATATGAGTGACAGGCTGACCATAGGCCAACTGTATCCTGCGTCGTCCCTACACTCCTCAACGTTACAGCGATCTTCGATACCGAAGCAGACTGTGACTGGAGAAGCCACCTTTGAGAGCGTACTGCAACAGAAGCTACTAAAATTCAGCAATCATGCTGCTAAGCGTCTTGAACAAAGAGGAATTGAACTTGGAAGCAGACAACTGGATCAGATTTCTTCTGCTGTGGATAAAGCTGCTGCCAAAGGCAGTAAAGAATCCTTGATATTAATGAAGGACTTGGCATTTATCGTAAGTGTCCCGAATCGTACGGTTGTAACCGCTATGGATGGAAATTCGATTAAAGATAACGTGTTTACGCAAATTGATAGTGCAATTGTGATTTCATAACCGGCTGGTCCTAACGGAAAGCCGAGGCGGCCGCTGACCGACTGACGCGGTCCCATTCACTTAGTAAGTTATTAGGACTCTATAATCTGGGAGGACAACACAAATGTTAAGATCTATGTATTCAGGGGTTTCGGGGATGAGAGGCTTTCAGACTAAGCTTGATGTAATCGGTAATAACATTGCCAATGTCAATACAATTGGTTTTAAATCAGGACGGGTTATGTTCAAGGATATTATGAGTCAAACTGTTTCTGGTGTAACTGCTCCTAGTGATGATGGTGCAGGTGGTATGAATGCTAAACAAATCGGACTAGGCGTAAGTATCGCTTCTATCGATACACTCCATTTACCCGGTAGTGCTCAAACTACTAATAACCCGACAGATTTACGCATTGACGGAGATGGTTTTTTCCTAGTAAAGCTATCAGAAGATCAAGAAACACCTTTCTTGACTCGTGCAGGAGATTTTCATGTAGATGCTGCACGTAATCTTGTAACATCTGACGGACTTCATGTGCTAGATTCAGATGGTGGACCCATTCAACTGGGTGATGATGTAACAGCGTTCTCCATTTCCAATGATGGAACGATTGTTCAGACCATGTCTGATGGAACGACTGAAGCAGGTGTGAAGATCGGTGTAGCTAAGGTTACTAATCCATCTGGATTAGAGAAGATTGGTGGCAATCTATACCGTATGTCGCTTAATGCGAATGCAGAAGGTGAGCTTGTTCCGACTACAGCGAATAATACAGAAGATGGCACTGGGGCGATCATATCTGGTCAACTCGAAATGTCCAATGTGGATCTTACGAATGAATTTACAGAAATGATCGTATCGCAACGTGGATTCCAGGCGAACTCCCGTATCATTACGACTTCTGATGAAGTGCTGCAGGAAGTAGTTAACCTGAAGCGTTAATTTTATCAATAATTTAATATCTTTTTTTAAAGATTAACGCGGAGTCGTGGGGGAGATACCCCTCCCCCTATTTTTGTTAGGAGGCCTGTTATGATATCGGTAACGAGATTAAATGGAACACCGATGTGGATCAATGCCCTACTGGTAGAAATGGTAGAAGAAAGCCCGGATACATATATTACGCTAGTAACCGGAAAAAGACTGATCGTGCTTGAAAAAGCTGATGAAGTTATTACGAAGATCCGGGATTATAACAGGGACATAGGCACATATGCTGCCACCATTAAAGTCCAGTCAATGGAGGAGCTAACATGAAGAAGATGCTGCCATGGTTACTTACGATTTTACTTGCGATTACACTTATCGTGATCGCCGCATTTTTATTAATGGACAAGATCTTTCCGAAAGATTCGAATGATGTAAATGCTGCGGTTCAAAGTGTGGAAACCAAGTATTTAACTGCAGATGAAATCGTCGAATTAACGGCAGAGATCAAAGATATCAAAACAAATCTTGCTGATCCCGATTATATCGTTCAAATAGATTTCGCCTTCCAACTGAATTCTGCGAAATCAAAGGAAGCATTCGAAAAAATAAAAGAGATCAAAATCAAACCGATTATTATCAAAACGCTTGCAGATACCAAACCTGAGGAGCTTAATGGAGCAAATGGCAAAGACCAGCTTAGCAGCAAGCTTGTTAATCTGATCAATAAGACATTGACCGAAGGCAAAATCACTCAGATCGAAGTCACCAAATACCTTTTGGCTTCTATGTAGCTTCAGGCATGATAATTCTTTGATAGGGGGGTGATTGAATTGGTTGATGTACTATCACAAAACGAAATAGATGCTCTACTTGCTGCACTTTCTTCAGGTGAGATGGATGCCGATGAACTTAAAAAGGAAGAAACTCAGAAGAAGATCCGATCTTATGACTTTAAACGGGCTGTTCGATTTTCTAAAGATCATATTCGTAGTCTTACAAGGATTCATGACAATTTCGCACGCTATCTTACAACGTACTTTTCAGCCCAATTACGCACCTTTGTGCAGATTAATGTCGTTCAAGTAGAGCAGCTCCCTTATGATGAATTCATTCGTTCCATTCCGAAAATGACAATACTGAACATTTTTGAAGCCGAACCTTTAGAAGGTCGAATGGTAATGGAAGTTCATCCAAACATCGCTTTCGCTATGCTGGACAGATTGCTGGGCGGTTTTGGGACTGCACCATCTAAGATTAATGCTTTAACTGAAATCGAAACAACGATTATGGAGCGTATCTTCAGCAGATGTTTTGAGAGTTTGCAGGAGGCTTGGAAGACTGTGCTGGATATCCATCCGCGCATGGAAGCGCTCGAAACGAACCCACAGTTCATGCAAATTGTATCGCCCAATGAGACCATTGCATTGATCTCGTTAAGCACCAAAATTGGCGATACAACAGGTATGATCAATCTGTGCATACCGCACGTCGTTCTGGAACCAATAATGTCTAGATTATCTGTTCACCAATGGTTTGTAACAGAGAAGAAGACCCGGGATGCAGATGAACTTGAAGCTATTAAAGCTAGAGTTCATAAGGCGAAACTGCCGATTGTCGCTGAACTTGGAGAATCGAGCTTATCTATATCTGAGTTTCTTGGGCTTAGCGTCGGTGACGTGATCTCACTAAACAGGAATGTAGATTCTGGACTCTCGATTAAGGTAGGGGAGAAGCTTAAGTTCATCGGAAGTCCTGGAATGGTGAAAGACAGGGTAGCCGTGCAAATAGACGAGATTGTCAGTGAAGGAGTTGAAGAATTTGACGAGTAAAGATTATTTATCCCAAGAAGAAATCGACGCCCTTCTGAGACAATCTGCGGAAGGCTCATTGGCTCCTTCAGAGAAAACGGTAAATGACTATTTAACACCGTTTGAACAGGATGCTTTGGGTGAAATCGGTAATATAACGTTTGGTAGTGCAGCGACAGCTCTTTCCACATTACTAGGGAAAAAGGTTGATATTACAACCCCTCAAGTTTCCATCATTACACGCGGGGAATTTGAAGTGGCTTTTCCTAAACCACATGTAGCTGTACACGTGGAATATGTAGATGGATTTCAGGGTATTAACTCTCTTGTTATTAAGATTAGGGATGCACAGGTCATCGCAGATTTAATGCTTGGTGGAGAAGGCGAACCTAAAGATGAAGAATTGAATGAAATTCACATTAGTGCTGTGCAGGAAGCAATGAACCAAATGATGGGTTCTTCTGCCACATCAATGTCTACGATCTTCAATCGGTTTGTTAATATTTCACCTCCGGGTATCGACATTCTGAACATGTCCAGCGGTGAAGGTGTCGGCAGCTTACCCAATGACGAAACCTTAATTCGAATTTCGTTCCGACTTAAGATAGGAGATTTAATCGACTCTACTATTATGCAGCTCTTGCCTGTCCAGTTTGCTAAGGATATGGTAACGATGCTTCTGGGTGATGTAAGCCCTGCAGCGCAGGAGGCTGCAGTTACGTCGACAGAGACTCCTGCTAAGCCGGCTCAAGAGACGCCTCCTGTAGCTCCTCCAGTGCAACAGGCGCCTTCACAGCCCGTAGGAGAAACACCTCCGCCGTACCCGCCGCAGGGGATGCCTGGTTATCCAGGAATGCCAGAAGGCGGATATTATTACCCTCCAGCAGGAATGCCGGCGTATGGCATGCCAGGGATGCCACCCTACGGAATGCCGCCTCAAGGCATGCCTTATGGGCAGACACCACCGCTTAGTCCTGAAGCGAATCGCAATGTAAATGTACAGCCTGTACAGTTTGCTAACCTTAACGGTGGAGCTTTTGGTCATATTGATGAAAACAATTTAAATTTATTGATGGACATACCGCTTAGAGTAACCGTAGAATTAGGAAGGACCCAGAAGCAGATTAAAGATATTTTAGAAATGTCTCAAGGCTCGATCATTGAGCTGGACAAGCTCGCCGGTGAGCCTGTAGATATTTTGGTTAACAACAAGCTTATTGCCAAAGGTGAAGTCGTAGTTATCGATGAAAACTTCGGCGTACGCGTTACGGATATCGTCAGCCAGTGGGACCGAATTCAGAAATTACAATAAGCATACTTAGGGAGGATTTTGTAAAAATGGCTAACCGAATTCTAATCGTGGACGATGCAGCATTTATGAGAATGATGATCCGTGACATTTTGTCGAAAAACGGATTTGAAGTAGTGGGCGAAGCTCAGGACGGTTCTCAAGCTATAGAGAAATTTAAAGAACTGCGTCCAGACCTTATCACGATGGATATAACTATGCCTGAGATGGACGGAATCGCCGCCCTGAAAGAAATCAAGAAGGTAGATCCGGCTGCTAAGGTCATTATGTGTTCAGCCATGGGCCAGCAGGCTATGGTTATCGATGCTATTCAAGCAGGAGCAAAAGACTTTATTGTGAAGCCTTTCCAAGCTGACCGAGTTATCGAAGCTATCAACAAAACGTTGGGTGTGTAGGAAAAAGACATGCCCCTCAATTCAGAACCGCTCGGGAGCAATAACACCCTGCTGAATTTGCTTAACGTTATTATTGTCCTTGCGGTAATCATTGTACTTATTGTGCTGTTGATCCGTTTTCTTGGACGTCGTAATCAGACCTTTATGAGCGGGCGCTCCATTCGAACGCTTGGTGCTGTAGGGCTGGGACCTAACAAGTCGATGCAGGTTATTGAACTGGGAAGCAGCCTTTACTTAATCGGGATTGGTGAGAACATATCCATCTTGGATAAAGTCACTGATCCGGATGAGGTGGCTTTGATCATTGCAGCATTTGAGGATCAGTCCTCCAACCAGAATAATTTTCTCGCACCGCTTATTGCCAAGGTTAAGGTTAAGCTGCGTGGGGAGGTTCCATCAGAAGAAATCGAGCTTAGTGAAACATCATCTTTTTACGAGACACTGCAATCCAAGCTTCGTTCTGCACCAGAGCGAAAAGAGAAAATGGAAGAGCTGTTACGGGATGATGTTACTAAGGATGAGTCGAGGAATTTATGAAAAAGAAGCTAATTCTTGCTATTCTGCTGTTCGGGTTCATTAGTATAGTTATGATGCGACCGATACATGCTGATCCTATACCTAATGTTAATATTCAGGTCGGTAATGAAGATGGTTCAAGCGGTGGTACCAGTTCCATATCAATTCTTCTTCTCGTTACGGTTCTGAGTATTGCTCCGGCGTTTCTAGTTCTTATGACCAGTTTTACTAGAATTGTAATCGTGCTCGGTTTTGTTAGAACCTCACTTGGTACTCAGGCCATGCCTCCGAATCAGGTGCTGGTAGGGCTTGCTCTGTTTCTGACCCTGTTCATTATGTCGCCAACTTTGGCGCAAGTGAATGAAACGGCATTACAGCCGTATATGAAGGGGACGATTACCCAGACTGAGGCTTTTGATAAAGCTGCTGATCCGATGAAAGAGTTTATGTTTAAACAGACCAATTCCAAAGACCTTTTGTTATTTATGAAATATACCGGTTATACGGGATCGGCTAAACCGGCTACATACAGTGATATTCCACTGACGGTGATGGTGCCAGCTTTCGCAATTGGAGAATTGAAAAAAGCTTTTACAATGGGCTTCTTAATTTTCATTCCATTTCTGATTATTGATATTGTTGTGGCGAGTACGCTGATGGCCATGGGGATGATGATGCTTCCCCCGGTCATGATTTCATTACCTTTTAAAATTATGCTCTTTGTACTGGTAGACGGCTGGTACTTAGTCATTAAATCACTACTTCTTAGTTTTAACACCTGACCTTAAGAGGAGGCATGAGGATTGAGTACGGAGTTTATTATCGGTCTAGCAAGCCAAGCCGTATATTTAGTGCTGGAAGTCAGCGCTCCCATGCTGATTCTTGGTCTGGTGGTAGGGCTAATAATCAGTATCTTTCAAGCTACGACACAGATTCAGGAACAGACGCTAGCGTTTGTTCCAAAAATCGTCGCAGTACTGCTGGCTTTATTGCTATTTGGACCGTGGATCATCACGAAGCTAATTGACTTTACTAGCCAAATTCTAGGCAGTCTCTATATGTATATTGGTTAACCAATGAACATGGATACCTTATTGCAAAGTTTACCCGTCTTTTTGCTTATTTTTTGTCGAATTACAGCCTTTTTTGTTGTCGTTCCTGTATTTTCTTCTCAAGGGGTACCGACAACTTTTAAGATTGGCATATCTTTTTTTGTAGCATTGGTAGTCTTTAGTGCTAATGGAACAGGGATTACGATTCCGCAGGATTTTAGTTATATTTTGCTGATTATGAGAGAAGTATTAATAGGCTTATTGCTAGGTTTCATTGGATATTTGATGTTTATGGCAATTCAGACAGCAGGTTCTTTCATTGATATTCAGATTGGCTTCGGTATTGCCAACGTCATTGATCCTATGACAGGAACGTCAGCACCTATTCTCGGTAATTTCAAATATATGATAGCCCTGCTAATGTTTTTGAGTATGAATGGACATCACCATTTACTAGATGCCATTGTGTACAGCTATAAATGGATTCCTATGAATAATGATTTATTTCTACGCATGGTTGATGGTAGTTTGTCAGAGTTTCTGGTCCGAACATTTGCGCAGTCGTTTGTATTAGCTTTTCAAATGTCGGCTCCATTAGTAACTGCACTGTTTCTGACCGATGTTGGTCTTGCTTTTTTAGCGAGAACGGCTCCGCAATATAATGTATTTGTTATAGGGGTTCCTCTAAAAATCATCATAGGTATTGCACTTCTTTTAGTGCTGATGCCAGGTCTGGCTGTGTTGTTTCAGAATCTCTTCGAAATCATGTTCGAATCCATGGAGAATTTACTGGGTCTCATGGGGAAGAAGCCGTAGGTGACCGTAAGGGGAGAGTATTATGCCTAAGACGAAGCGTTATAGACTAGATCTTCAACTCTTCGCCGGTGAAAAGACGGAAAAAGCAACCCCGAAGAAACGGCAGGATGCTCGTAAAAAAGGCCAAGTAGCCAAAAGTGCTGAGCTGTCTGGTGCGGTTGTATTGCTAGCTGCGGTAGTTAGCTTGATGATGTTTGGTGGTTTTATGAAAGAGCGTTTTATGAAGCTATACACGGACGTATTTCAGAATCGAATGATGCTGGACGTTACGCCTGAGAATATAACGCTGCTATTTAATCAGTATGGCTTGCAAATCTTGATTTTGCTAGCTCCATTACTTGGAATTACGTTTGTTATGGCACTTGTTTCCAACTTGGCGCAGGTGGGCTTTATGGCTACAGGAGAGGGGATTACTCCTAAATTCAGTAAGATTAATCCGATAAAAGGATTCAAAAATATTTTCTCAATGCGTTCGTTTGTAGAATTCCTGAAATCAATATTTAAGCTTCTAATTATTTCTTATCTGGTATATAGCACATTATGGGGAGAAAAGAAGAACTTTGCATCCCTGTCGCATATCAGTGCGGAGGGAATTTTTAAGTTTGCGGCCAAGCTGACGATGAGTCTTGGTTTGAAAATCGGGGTTGCCCTGCTAATTATGGCTTTTCTAGATTTTATGTATCAGAAGTACGAGCATGAAAAAAGCCTGAAAATGTCTAAGCAGGATATCAAGGATGAATACAAAAAAATGGAGGGTGACCCTCTAATTAAAGGTAAGATCAGGGAACGCCAACGCAGAATGGCCATGCAGCGTATGATGCAGGAAGTTCCTAACGCGGATGTAATTATTACAAATCCAACTCACTTTGCTGTTGCGCTAAAATATGATGGTTCCAAAATGGAGGCGCCACAGATTATTGCAAAAGGGCAGGATTATGTAGCACTTCGTATACGGGAGCTGGCTAAAGAACATGGCGTCGTGACTATGGAAAACAAACCGCTGGCACGGGCATTATTCCAAAGAGCAGAAATTGGAGATGTCGTTCCAAATGATCTGTTTCAGGCTGTAGCTGAAGTGCTGGCATATGTATATAAACTTAAAGGTAAGAGGAAATAAGGCGGGGGGTTAGGACATTGAAAGCTAAAGATTTAACAGTTTTGCTAGGCATCATCGGTATTGTGCTTATGATGATTCTGCCTATCCCGTCCTGGCTTTTGGACGTTTTGCTAGTTATTAATATTTCTATAGCATTAATTATCATATTAGTTGCTATGAACACGAAGAATGCGCTCGAATTTTCAATTTTTCCTTCATTATTGCTTGTTACGACATTGTTTCGTCTGTCACTAAACATTTCGACAACGAAATTGATCCTGACTTACGCAGATGCCGGTTCCGTGGTATCTACTTTCGGAAGCTGGATCGCCGGTGGACAAATTGCCGTTGGATTTATCGTGTTTCTGATTTTGGTAGTGGTTCAGTTTATTGTTATTACTAAAGGTTCAGAGCGTGTAGCTGAGGTAGGGGCGAGATTTACCTTGGATGCGATGCCCGGCAAGCAGATGAGTATTGATGCCGATCTTAACGCAGGCATGATTAATGAAACACAGGCACGTGAGCGTCGCCGCAATGTTGAACGGGAAGCGGATTTTTTCGGAGCCATGGATGGTGCGAGTAAATTCGTTAAAGGAGACGCGATTGCGAGTATCATTATCCTGTTGATCAATCTTATTGGTGGATTTATTATCGGTATGGTTGTGCATGGAATGGATTTCTCCACTGCGTTATCTACTTATTCTGTATTGACGATCGGGGACGGTCTAGTCAGCCAGATTCCTGCTTTGCTCATTTCGACTGCAGCAGGTCTTATCGTTACTAGAGCTTCATCGGAAGGTAATCTGGCAGAAGAATTAACAGGTCAGTTACTCTCCTATCCAAAGTTGTTATATATTGTTGCAGTTACTGTTGCTTTTCTAGGTCTCTTTACACCTATACATATGATTACTACGCTCCCGCTAGCTGGTTTGCTGGCTTTTGCAGCCTATAGTATGGGACAAAATTTAAATCGAAAACAGATTGCCGAAGAGCAGCTTGTTGAAGAGAAACAGATTGAAGAGGTACGAAGTCCGGAAAGTGTAATTAATTTACTCTCTGTAGATCCTATTGAATTCGAGTTCGGCTACGGTCTTATACCTTTGGCAGATACAGGTCAGGGTGGAGATTTACTAGATCGTATCATCATGATTCGACGGCAATGTGCCCTTGAAATGGGTCTTGTAGTGCCTGTTATTCGCATTCGCGACAATATTCAACTAAAACCGAATGAATATGTCATAAAAATTAAAGGAAATACTGTCGGCGGCGGTGAATTATTACTTAATCACTACTTAGCCATGAGTCCAGGCTATGATGATGAATCTATAAACGGTATTGAGACCATTGAACCATCCTTTGGACTTCCAGCGTTGTGGATTGACGAATCGGTTAAAGAGCGGGCTGAATTGTCAGGTTATACCGTGGTAGATCCGCCATCCGTTGTTGCAACACATTTGACGGAGCTGATTAAGCGTTATGGACATGAGTTGTTAGGACGACAAGAAACTAAGATGTTGGTGGATAACCTAAGAGACAATTATCCTGTGCTTGTTGATGATCTTATTCCTTCGGTATTAGCGATTGGGGATGTGCAAAAGGTACTTGCCAAGCTGCTGCGCGAGAAAATATCGATCAGGGATTTGGTTACTATTTTTGAGACGTTGGCGGATTACGGGACGTACACCAAGGATCCTGATATTCTTACCGAATATGTTCGTCAATCCTTGTCCAGACAGATTACTCAGCAATTCTCGCAAGTTGGAGAGACTCTGAAAGTTATTACGGTAGGACCTAACCTAGAGAAGAAAATTTCTGAGAGTGTGCAGCAATCTGAACAGGGCAGTTATTTGGCATTGGATCCAGCATCGACTCAAACGATCTATCAGCGGTTAAGTGAACAGATCAATCGACTGCTGCAGTCAGGACAACAGCCCATTGTACTCACATCACCAACCATTCGTATGTATTTGCGGCAGGTGATTGAACGGACAATGCAGGATATTCCTGTACTGTCTTATAGCGAACTAGAGCCTAACATTGAAATACAAAGCGTCGGAGTGGTGAATTTATGAGAGTGAAGCGTTATGTGGTCGATACGATGCCTGACGCCATGCATTCCATTCGTAGTGAGCTTGGAAGCGAGGCTGTAATTTTAAGTACTAAAGAAATTAAGATTGGCGGATTTTTAGGATTGTTTAAAAAGAAAAAAATAGAGGTAGTAGCGGCTGTTGAAAAAGCTCAAAAGGAGAGTGCTCCTGAAAAGCCTGTGAAGCCTGCGATGAACATTCCGCGCAGCGCTGTCCCGCAAGCTTACCAAAAAGCTTCATCTTCATCATCTGCTTCTACTGTAACGTTGGAAAAGCCGGAAGAGCCTCGGTCCTTTGCGGAAATCGCCGCTGCCTTGTCGGAAGCTATTGATGTAAAAGAATCGATAACCAAACATCCAGAGCCTGATCAGAAATCGCTTGAATCCAATCCAGATGAAACTACCTCTGTATCAGCCTTATATGAATCTTTAGGGTTAGATCAAACGCCAGAGGTTGCCTCGGCGCTGGAGAATGATGTTCTTCGAGAAATTAGAGATATGAAGCTTTGGATGGAACGAATCGCGAGGCAGTCTTCAGGGGCAAGAGAATTACCGGATAGTCTCCAGCAGCTTAGAGATCTTTTGATTGAGCAGGAGATGGATACTGTACTTGTTGAGGAGTGGATCAGTAATATCTCCGAACGTTGGGCGGATGAAGGGCGTACTTGGGGACCTGAGAAATTTCAGGAGTCCTTAAAAGAACAGCTCGATGGATTCCTGTCAGGGCGAATCGCTGATGGAATTGCACCTGATACCCAAATCGTATATATTGCAGGGCCCACAGGAGTAGGAAAAACTACTACCATAGCCAAGCTTGCGGCTGAACAGCTATTCAAAAACGGACGCAAGGTTGGTTTTATCACCTCTGATACGTATCGAATTTCAGCTGTGGAGCAGTTGCGTACATACGCAGCTATCCTGAATGTTCCGCTAGAGGTTGTACAATCTCCCGGAGATTTACAAAGAGCACTCTTTCGATTGGAGAGTTGTGATCTTGTAATTATGGATACAGCTGGACGGAATTATCGTAATGATATGCTTGTAGCAGAACTGCAAAGCTTGCTAGCGAAGGAATTAAGAAGTGAGACCTATCTTGTACTCAGCTTAACTTCGAAAAGCCGTGATATGAAATTGATTGCAGAGCATTTCGGCAGGTACAAGCTGGATAAAGTTATTTTTACCAAGCTAGATGAGACGGGAAGTTATGGACCACTCTTTAACGTCCTGAATGATTTCCCTCTCACATTATCTTATATGACCAATGGTCAAAATGTACCTGACGATTTATTGATGGCTTCCAAAGAACAACTTAGTGAGATGCTTCTTGGAACAGGTGAATCATGATGGATCAGGCACAATCCTTGAGACAGCTTGTATCCAGTCAGGAGCCTAAACTAGCTGAAAAAGGGGAAACATCCGCCCGTATCATTACTGTTTGTAGTGGTAAAGGTGGCGTAGGGAAATCGAATTTCACACTTAATTTCGCTTTAACTTTAAAAGCAATGGGAAAGAGAGTATTGCTGTTCGATGCGGATATTGGCATGGCTAACATAGACGTGTTAATGGGCGTGTCGGCGAAGTATAACCTATATCATCTGTTAAAAAGAGAAGCGGATATTGAGCAGATTATTCAGTTAGGACCGAACGGGCTTCCTTTTATAGCTGGTGGATCGGGCATGGATGAGTTATTTTCTCTTTCGGAATCGGACCTTAATTATTTCACAGCCCAGATAGCCCTTATTGCGGACAGCATGGATTATATTTTGTTCGATACAGGTGCTGGATTATCTAAGGAAACGATGAAGTTTATAACCTCTGCGGACGATTGCCTAGTAGTTACAACACCAGAGCCAACTGCTATAACAGACGCTTACGCATTAATGAAGGTTGTGAATCGGACGTATCCGGAGATTTCTTTTAAACTGATTGTGAATCAAGCGGGTGATGAGAGAGAAGCATCAGTGACAAGTGATAAGATCCGTATGGCGGCCAGTCGTTTTTTGCAATTAGATGTTTCCTATCTTGGTCATATAAGCTCAGATGCCCATGTAGTGCAGGCTGTCAAAAGGCAGACGCCATTTTCATTGGCTTTTCCAAACAGTGTTGCTGCAAAAGATATACATCGGCTAGCCCTAAGTTATTTGACCATAGATGGTAAAAAAGAAACAAAAGTTCAAGGCATTAAAGGTTTTATCCATAAATGGTTAAAGCGAAGTAAATAATTGTTCTGAATCTGGAACAGAGGTGGAAATGATATGAAGCCATATAAAGTTTTGGTTGTTGATGATTCTGCATTTATGCGCAAGATCATTTCCGATTTAATTGAAAATGACGCTGACTTTCAGGTGACGGCAACAGCCACAAATGGTCGCGAGGCTATCGAGAAAATAAATAAACTTCGGCCGGATCTAGTTACTATGGATGTGGAAATGCCGGAGATGAACGGCCTGGAAGCGCTGAAAATAATAATGGCGTCAGATCCGCTGCCAGTGATTATGCTGTCAGGCATCAATGAAGAGGGCATGAAGGAAACCATTCTTGCACTGGAATGGGGCGCTTTTGATTTCATTCGTAAACCTTCAATATCAAATTCCCAGGATATAACGGGCGTAGGGGAATCCCTAAGGGAGCAAATGAAAGAAGCTATGTTGGCTCGAGAGCAACGTGAAGCGCGAGCATCTGCTTTTAGGATGCCTGACATCACGCCTTTAGAGCCATTACTGCCGACTGCACCGAGATTGTTACCGGACAAATCCAAGGCAGCACTTAAATCTTCTCTCAAAGATGAAGAAATGAGAAAACCTCGGGGGAAACAGCCAGTAGATAGTACTATCCCTAAAAAAGCAACCAAACCAATCATCTCTGCTAAAACACCGTTAATCGAAAAGTCTAAACCAAAGACTAAAGTAGAGAATAAACCAATTCCGCCCAAACCGGTGATAGAGTCTTTAGTGGAGGTATCTACTGAGTCTCCGGGACTTTCTCCAGATCGAATGGTTGGTAGCAAGAATTTGCACAAATTAGTTGCTGTCGGTTGTTCTACAGGCGGACCTCGTGCACTGAAGGTACTCCTGGAGAAAATTCCAGCGGATTTTCCAGCTCCTATTGTCATTGTGCAGCATATGCCGCCTAACTTTACGAAATCACTAGCCCAGCGTCTGAATACATTCAGTCCGCTAGAAGTGTTAGAAGCAGAGCAGGGGATGATATTACGAAAAGGAGCAGCCTACATTGCGCCTGGAGGCTATCATTTACAAGTTACACCCACATCTAAAGGGCAATATGCAGTTGTACTCACGAAGGAGGAGGCGCGAAATGGCCACCGACCTTCAGTGGATGTTTTATTCGAATCATTGCTTCCACTCACATCTCTAGATCGGCACGTGTTGCTGATGACAGGGATGGGGAGTGATGGTGCTAGGATGATGAAATCTCTCTATGACTCAGGGGTTACCTCAACATTTGCTGAAAGTGAAGAGACCTGTGTCGTTTACGGGATGCCGCGATCTGCGGTGGAATTGCAGTGCGTCAAATATGTACTGCCTTTGCAAGAAATTGCTCCAAGGCTAGTGCAAGCCGTTAAATAACGGAAAAGCGAACTCGAAGGGGAGGTGCTCTACTATGGACATGAACCAATATTTATCCATGTTTATTGATGAGTCGAATGATCATCTGCAGTCATTGAACGAGAGCATGATGGGATTGGAAGCGAATCCTGAGGATCTTAGTATCGTCCAGGTAATATTCCGCTCTGCGCACACTTTAAAAGGTATGGCAGCGACTATGGGCTTTGAAGATTTGGCCTCACTTACACACCAAATGGAGAATGTGTTAGATCTTGTACGTAATAACAAGCTGCGCATGCAGGATTTCATTTTTGATACGTTATTCAAAAGTTTGGATGCCTTAGAGTCTATGGTTGAGGATATTACTAGAGGTGGCGAAGGTAAAGCAGATGTATCAGCCATTGTCTCATCCCTGCAGGCTATCGTCCGGGGTGAGATTCCAGTTGAAGGCGGAGCAGCCTCTGCTGCTAATACGTCTGATGCACAAGCAGCTGAAACTCCGATTCATTTAGATGAGTTCCAATTTTCTGTTCTAGAACAATCGATTCAGGAAGGGCATCATGCATTGTATGTAGATGTAACGATCCGCAAGGATTGCCAACTTAAGGCTGTACGTGCATACATGGTGTTTGATCTGCTCGAACGTTCGGGTGAAGTAGTTAAATCCTTCCCATCTGTTCAAGATATAGAACAAGAGAAATTTGACCAAAGCTTCTCACTCTATTACATAACCCAAAAAAACGCTGATCAGATTCAGGCAATGATTATGAATTTGTCTGAAATTGATAAAGTAACAGCAGTAGCACTAGATCAAGAATCCTTGAAAATGCTTGGTCAAGAATCGGCAGCTGCCGTGTCAGAGGTTGCCGCAACAGCCACTATAGAGGAAACAGCTCCTGCTGCTCCAGTAGCATCTAAACCGTTGCCTACCAAAGATGAAGGTAATAAGCCGGGAGCAACCAAAACTGGAGGAGCGCCTTCACGTACGATCCGCGTAGATATCGAACGCTTAGACGTGCTCATGAATCTATTTAGTGAACTTCTGATCGACAGAGTTCGTTTAGAGCAGCTGGCTTCAGAGGTTCAGAATGGTGATCTTACGGAAACCGTCGAGCATATGGGCAGAGTAAGCGGAGATCTCCAGAATATTGTGATGAAGCTTCGGATGGTTCCAGTAGATACCGTATTTAACCGTTTCCCGCGTATGGTTCGTGATCTAGCTAAGTCGCTGGATAAGAAAGTAGATCTAATTGTAACGGGTGCCGAAACCGAGCTTGACCGGACGGTAATTGATGAAATTGGTGATCCACTTGTGCATTTATTGCGTAATGCGGTTGATCACGGTATTGAATCTATTGCTGATCGTATTGCTGCTGGTAAACCAGAGACTGGGACAGTTCATCTACGTGCTTTCCACAGCGGAAATCATGTCTTCATTGAAATTGAGGAAGATGGAACAGGTATTTACCCAGAGAAGGTTTTGAAGTCTGCTGTGAAAAAAGGCGTGATCACGCAAGAGCAGGCGGCAAATATGACGGATGATGAAGCTTATCAACTACTATTTGCACCAGGGTTCAGCACGGCAGAAGTTATTTCTGATGTCTCAGGTCGTGGCGTAGGACTGGATGTTGTTAAAGCTAAGATTTCTTCACTGGGTGGTAATGTAACAATCTATTCTTCACCAGGTAAAGGAACGAATTTCTCAGTACAGCTGCCACTTACGCTATCCATTATTGCGGCCATGCTTATTCGATTGGGCTCTGAGAAGTACGCCATTCCATTATCCTCTATTGTGGAAACTGGAATCGTGAAGAACACTCAAATCCGTACGATTCATGGCAACAAAATGTTAGAGTTCCGGAATTCTCATATTCCACTAGTCTCTCTTAGTCGTCTATTTTCGGTGCCTGATTATGATGAGAGTACTGAAGAAGAGACAGAGATCGTAGTTGTACGTAAGGGAGAACGTCTTGTGGCCTTGGCTGTACAGGATTTTATTGGTCAGAACGAGATTGTTATCAAGAATCTGGGTAAATATTTACCTGAAATTCAAGGGATATCTGGCGCAACGATACTTGGAGATGGCCAAGTCGCACTTATTATTGATCCGAACGCTTTTATTAAATAACTAGGATAGAACAGGGAGGTTCGTTCCATGGCTGAAGATATTAAAGTGATAGTGTTCAAATTAGGCTCAGAGGAATACGGTATCGAAGTTGAGAAGGTACAAACCATTGAGCGCATGATGCCAATAACTCGTGTACCTAAAACGTATTCTTTTATCAAGGGTGTAATTAATTTACGTGGTGTTGTTATCCCTGTGATTGACCTTCGAGGTCGCTTTGGGATCGAAGAGGCGGAGCAAACAGATCAGTCTCGTGTAATTATCGTATCTGTTAATGAAATGGAAGTAGGTTTCATTGTAGATTCAGCAAATGATGTAATAGATTTGAACAGGGATTCTATCGATACACCTCCAGATGTTGTTGGCGGCATCAAAGCGAAGTATTTAGATGGGGTGGCCAAGATAGGTGAAGAGCGCTTGCTGATCATGCTTAATCTGTCAGAAGTGCTTAACAAAAACGAAATCGTTCAATTAGAAAGCCTAGAGGGCTAACCTGTGGAATTATTTAAGCACTATAAGGATTTTAAAATGGATGTGCTTAAGGAAGTCGGGAATATTGGAGCTGGGAATGCAGCCACCGCATTATCACAGCTCTTGAATAAGCCGATTGATATGGCTGTTCCCAAGGTACAGCTTCTCAACTTTGAAGAGATAACGGACAAAGTTGGTGGAGCTGAAGAACTAGTATATGCAGTTTTCTTACGTGTGGAGGGAGAAGCTCCGGGCAACCTATTTTTCATTCTTTCCCCGGAAGCCGCTTTGAACTTACTCAGTCGCATTGCAGGTATCGAGATTTTGAGTGACCAAGAACTTGGAGAAATGGAACTTTCCGCGCTGAGTGAAATTGGAAATATATTAGCAGGATCGTACTTATCTTCTCTTGCAGACTTTACCTCACTTTCTATGTATCCAACAGTTCCTGCACTTGCTATGGATATGGCTGGAGCCATCCTAAGCTACGGTTTGCTGCAATTTGGGCAAATGGGTGACGATGCATTGTTGATCGATACTACCTTTTTTGAGGGGAAAAACGAAATTGAAGGGCAATTTTTCCTTATTCCCGATCCGGAATCATTCCCGAAAATCTTCAAATCGCTAGGAGTTCCGTTTGAAAATGATTGAAGAACAAAGCATCATTAAAGTAGGGATGGCAGATCTTAACATTGGAAGCCAGGATAGTTTGATTCGTACAACGGGTCTTGGCTCCTGCGTGGGATTGACATTGTTTGACCCTGGAAAAAAACTCGCGGGAATGGCGCATGTGATGCTCCCTACTTCTGAGATTGCTAGGGAAGGGCAATTAAACATCGCTAAGTTTGCAGATACTGCAGTGCCGGAGCTCTTATCCCGTTTGCTGGAGCTTGGTGCGGTTCGGAGTCGGATCGTAGCCAAGATGGCAGGAGGATCACAAATGTTTGCCTTTGCCGGGGGGAGCGACACCATGAGGATCGGGCCTCGTAATGTTGAATCTTGTAAACTTGCTCTTGAGAATTTGAAAATTCCGTTAATTGCGGAAGACACGGGCGGTAATTATGGCCGTACGATAGAAATTGCCTGCAACACTGGTGTATTGTTCATCCGCAGTGTGCAAAAAGGCGCTAAGGAAATATAAATATGAAAATGATAGGAAACATTTTTATAAACTTGCTGTTTGGTTTGATAGGTTTTGTATTCACATTTTTTGTAACCTACAGTAATAATGTTCTCGGTACTAGTTTATTACGAAGCCTATTAGGATTTATCATCTGGTTTCTGCTTGCTTTCCTCCTAAGATGGGTATTGGGTTTTATCGTGTATCAATCATCGCCTCCGGATGAACAGGATGTTGAGGGAGAAGAACTTGGTGCAAAGCTAGACATCAGTACCCCTAATGAGGATGAAGAGTTAATTAATCTACTCAAACCGAAGCCAGGACAAGGGAGTGGGAACAGTGAGGGGTTCAAGCCTCTTACACCCCCAAAACTAGTCTCTATGAAAGATCCTGAAGAATTGGCCAAGGCCGTTCGTCACCTGAAAGAAGAATAAGCGAGCGCTGTGGCGGAATCGGTTATCTTAAATATAAGAAAGTATAAGTTTCACTTTATACATTATCCTTATATTTCTCGCATAAACGCTACCGTCCTCATAAGGATGCCGAAGGCGTTTATGCTTGTGACTAGGCAGGTTTCGCCGCGACAAGCTCTCTGACTAAACTTTGGGAAGGGTGAAAGCTATTGAACGAGCGTAAAGCTTCTCAATTGGAAACTGACGAGCTATGGGAACAGTGGAAAGAACACAGTGACCCTGAAGCCAAAAAGAAGCTGATAGAGAGTTATCTCCATATTGTTGATTATGTATCCAGCCGTTTGGCTGTGGGATTGCCCAAAAATGTATCTAAAGATGATCTAGCCAGCAATGGAGTAATGGGATTAATTGATGCGATTGAAAAATTCGACTACAAACGGGGATTGCAGTTTCAGACCTATGCTTCCTGGCGCGTACGTGGTGCGATTTTAGATTCCTTACGTCAAAGTGATTGGGTCCCTAGATCTGTGCGAGAAAAAGCTAAAAAAATCGAGGACGCTTATCAGCAGTTGGAACAGAAGTATTTGAGATCCGTTAGTGATGAGGAAATGAGTCTATACCTGAATATTAGTGTAACTGAATTTCAAAATATGTTGCAGGATGTGGCTGTAATGTCACTATGTTCACTGGAAGACCCGATTCGTGAAGAGGAATCAGAGACCCGAATGTCCATACTGGTGGACGATAAAGCTAAGAATCCGGATAGCAAGGTAAATGAGTTCTACTTACGCGAAGCCCTCACCAAAGGTATTGAGAAATTAACGGTGAAAGAACGGACCGTTGTGTCCCTTTTATATTATGAAGATTTATCATTGAGCGAAATCGCAGAGGTCATGTCACTATCTCCTTCACGGATTTCGCAGCTTCATTCCAAGGCTATTTTGCGGCTGAGGGGAACGCTTGAGAAGAATCGCGATCTACTTATGCAGAACGATTAACCGTTAGTGGTGACAAGGGGGAGCAAAATTGATCGGTCAAAATGCTTTGGATCAGTACTTAAGTATTACTTTTTCGGATGACAAAGGGATCGCGTATTTGCAGTTCTCCAAAAAGGATGAGAATTTTTCCTGCACTCCTACAGAATTGGAAAGCTTCCTGCACAGTCACAATATTCGCTACGGGGTCCAGCGTGATATTGTTGGACGTATTTGTAGTCATCCGGAGGAGTTTTTTTGGAGTAAAGTCGCTATTGCTACAGGTGAACCTGCAGTAAATGGAGTCGACGGAAGTATTATGCTTACTGTTGATCTGGAAGAGGATCGCAAGCCGCTTGAAAAAGCGGATGGTAAGGTGGATTATAAGGATTTAGTTCGGCTTCGTAACGTCCTCAAAGGAAAGCTGATAGCTAGAATTATCCCTGCTCAGCCTGGTAAGCATGGTAAGACTGTAACTGGTGATGAGCTTGCTTTCAGAGCTGGAAGGGAAGCTCATTTTAAAGTGGGTAAGAACGTACTCGTTGATAACAATGGAACCTCGATGTATGCCGCAATTGACGGTCTTGTTACTTTAACTGATAGCGGTAAAATCAATGTATTTCCTGTGTATGAAGTGAATGGTGATGTGGACTACAGTACTGGGAACATTGATTTTGTAGGTACCGTTGTTATTCGAGGAAACGTACTTTCAGGATTTTCTGTAAAATCCGCCGGTGATATTCGTGTGGTTGGTGGAGTTGAAGGAGCGGAATTAATCTCTGGAGGATCGATCGAAATTACGGGTGGAATTATCGGCTATAACAAAGGACATGTAACTGCTGGGAAAAATGTTAAGGTCTCTTTCATTCAAGATGGTAATGTAACAGCTGGTGAAGATGTCATTGTATCCCAGAGCATTATGCATTCCAATATACGCGCGGGCAGAGACGTTCTTTGTAATGGGGCTAAGGGATTGATAGTTGGCGGAACTGTACAGTCTGGGGAAAGAGTCGTAGCACGTACCATAGGCAATACCATGTCCACAGCGACTTCTATTGAGGTAGGAGTAGTACCTGAGCTCAGAAATGAGATTAACGAGCTGCGTCAATCACTGCGTCAATTACTTGAAAATGAGGACAAAACGTCTAAAGCGTTGTATCTATTAAATCAATTGGCAACTAATGGTCAACTCCCTGCAGATAAAGTGGCACTTCGCGTTAAATTGAATGCTACCAAACAGTCTCATCAACGTGAGGAAAAAAGAATTAAAGAACGTGTACTAGAGATTGAAAGAATGCTAGAAGATACAGGCAGAGCTAGAGTTGAAGTGATCAAAACGATCTATGGCGGATCCAAAATTATGATCGGTAGATATACACGATTTGTAAAGGACCCCACAGAACGAGTTGTGTTTGTTTATAGTGAAGGTGATATATCCTTAACGCCATACAATTAATCGGGCGGGCAGCAATAGCGGCCGGCCATTCTTGAAATATAAGAAAGTATAAGTTTCATGTTATACATTATCCTTATATTTTTACGAGAAACAGTTATCGTCTTCAAAAGACGACAACATCGTTTCTTCTTATGAGAAGAGGGTTATGATGAGCCTAAAACCAGTGGAACTGCAAATTGCACTACCTCGGACTACGGAAGCGGGTAAGGTTCAGAATGAATCTCAGCAGCGCCCCGCTATTGATCAGCATCAACTGGCCGGACAAAATGTGAAACAAAGTCAGGAAATGACCATGCGAAGCGCTGAAGTGGATGAATCTTCTGAATCTGCTTTACGCGATGGCGGAGATAAAGGCAATCATCATTCCGGAGGGAATCCTTCCTCGGAGAAACGTTCGAAGTCAGGCACTCGTGATGCGGAACATCCTTACAAAGGACAGCGCATTGATCTGAGTCTTTAATAAGTAATTATATTTGATATGTAAAAGGAGATAAGGCACTTGCAACCATGGGTGTATATTGTGCTAGTAGGTGTCGCCGCTATTCTTTATGCCCTTTTACTTCCAGCACGTATGAAGGAAGGAAAAGCAGAGCAGCAAAGCCTCAAAGAAACGGAGGCTGCGCTTGAGCTATATATGGCTGACATAGAGCGCGAGAATGAAGAGCTAGCACAGTTGGTCAGCAGTATTAAACAGCAATCACAAACTAATCATGTAGCAATGCAAGGGCAGATTAGTGATTTACAGCATCAATTGACAGAATTACAGCAAAGCTCTTTATTATTAGAGGGCCGAGTAACTAACGAAGAAAAGCGGTTAAGAGAGTTGGAAGTTTTGGTTGAGAAGGGTTCGTATGCTAAGGTTGCGTTGATCGGAGACCCGTCTGCCGGAGCAGAATTGAGTTCAATACAACCAGAAGTGAAAGCGAAACCTATTAGTTCTATTAAATTGCGATATCCACGATTATTTGAACTACATGAGCAGGGGAAATCGATAGACTCCATTGCCAAGACGGCTGGACTTCAGCGGGGAGAAGTGCAACTGATTCTGCAACTCGCCAAACAGGAGGAATCGGTATGATGAAGAACCGTTCTTTTTTGTTCGGTCTTGGCACAGGGCTAATTGCAGGCGCACTATTACTTCAGTTAATGATATCCGGTGGAGCGGCTCCACTCACCAAGGAACAGGTAATACAAGGTGCTGAGAAATTGAACTTGAAGGTTATCGACGAATCTACTGAACCTCCTTCTGATGAGTCTGCTTTGGATGACGCTGTTCAAGGTGAGAAGACAGACGGCGTTAAAGAGGGAAGTACGGAGAACGTGGAACCTTCTAAGCCTACAGTAGCGGCTTCTCCCGCTCCTGTAGTATCTCCTACAGTATCTGAAAACCCTAATAAGGTTGTCCCTCCTAAAGAGCCCTCAACGCCTAAAGAAGGCACTATTGAGAAGCCAGAGGTCACTACTGCACCATCTGCTGTTGCACCTGATAAGCCTAATGCCACTGCGAATGCAGGGGTTGTTGTTCGTATACCTTCAGGTAGCACACTGACAAAAACAGCAGATATTTTGGAGAAGGCTGATGTCATTAAGGACAAGGCTAGTTTTCTTAAAGCGGCCAATCAACGCCAGATCAATACGAAGATTCAATCGGGTTCTTATACCTTTAATAAAGACGAGAGTCTAGATTCTATACTAGAAAAATTAATAAGTTTTCAATGATCGTTGCATACACTAATAAAATATGGTATAGTAATTGACGGTGTTAAAACACACGCCGGTTGATTTCGACAAGGGGTGCTTTCTTCTGAAGAAAGTCTTGCTGAAAGATGACGCACGGCGGAGGAGACACACAATAAACCAAACTTAGGAGGTGTGTGAAGATGGCAGTAATCTCCATGAAACAGCTTCTAGAAGCTGGGGTACACTTCGGTCACCAGACTCGTCGTTGGAACCCAAAGATGGATCGTTATATCTTCACTGAAAGAAACGGAATTTACATTATTGACTTGCAAAAAACAGTCAAGAAGGTAGAAGAAGCTTACAACTTTGTAAAAAGCGTCGCTGGTGACAACGGCACAATCCTATTCGTAGGAACAAAGAAACAAGCACAAGATTCCGTAAAAGAAGAAGCAGAACGTTCCGGTATGTTCTTCATTAACCAACGTTGGTTGGGCGGAACTCTTACTAACTTCCAAACTATCCAAAAACGTATTGATCGTTTGAAGAAATTGGAATCTTGGGAAGAGGACGGCACTTTCGAAGTTCTACCTAAGAAAGAAGTTATCCTTCTTCGCAAAGAGAAAGATCGTCTTGAGAAATTCTTGGGCGGTATCAAGAACATGAAAGGTCTACCAAGCGCGTTGTTCATCATTGACCCGCGTAAAGAGCGTATTGCAGTTGCAGAAGCTCGCAAATTGGGTATTCCAATCGTAGCTATCGTTGATACTAACTGTGATCCAGACGAAATCGACTACGTAATTCCAGGTAACGACGACGCTATCCGCGCCGTGAAATTGTTGACTGGTAAAATGGCAGACGCTGTTGTTGAAGCTCACCAAGGCGAAGACACAACTACTGCTTAAGTAGCGACTAACACATACAAGAACTTAAATGAAAAGGGTGGTTGGCAGGTGGATAACCTCTCACTGCCCTTTTTTTAGGATAAAAGCCTTGAATAATGTAAGAAAACGACAATTACCTGGAGGGAATAAACAATGGCAGTTGATGCAAAAGCAGTAAAAGAACTTCGTGAAAGAACAGGCGCTGGTATGCTTGATTGTAAAAAAGCGCTTGAAGAAGCTAATAACGATATCACTAAAGCGGCTGAATTGCTTCGTGAAAAAGGTTTGTCCGCAGCAGCAAACAAAGCAGGACGTATTGCTACTGAAGGCGTTGTAGAATCTTACATCCACGCTGGCGGCCGTATTGGTGTACTTGTAGAAATCAACTGCGAAACTGACTTTGTAGGTAAAACAGATTCCTTCAAGGATTTTGCTCGCGATATCGCTATGCAAATCGCTGCAGCAAACCCACGTTATGTTCGTCGTGAAGAAGTTCCGCAAGAAGATGTAGAAAAAGAAAAAGAAATCCTGAAAGCTCAAGCTTTGAACGAAGGTAAGCCTGAGAAAATCATTGAAAAAATGGTTGAAGGACGTATTGGTAAATATTACGAAGAATATTGCTTGCTTGAGCAAACCTTCGTTAAAGACCCAGACAAAACGATCTCCCAATTGCTGAACGAAAAAATCAGCACAATCGGAGAAAACATCTCGATCCGTCGTTTTGCTCGTTTTGAACTAGGCGAAGGTTTGGAAAAGAAAGTGGATAACTTTGTTGAAGAAGTTATGGCACAAGTAAATAATTAATATCAGCTTCATCATAAATGTGAAGAATTGAATAAAGGCAAGCATCAGAAGAGCGGAACACGTACACGTAGTGTTCCGTCTTTTGCAGAAAGTGAGGGTATACATTTGGAACAGCCGGTATTTAAGAGAGTAGTCCTTAAGGTAAGTGGAGAGTCTTTGGCAGGACAAAACGGATATGGTATTGATGCCGACATGATTATTTCCATCGCTGAACAGATCAAGGAAGTTGTAGAGCTTGGCGTTCAGGTTGCGATTGTTTGTGGTGGAGGTAACATTTGGCGCGGGATCGCTGGTAGTGCAAGTGGCATAGATCGCGCTACTGCAGATTATATGGGCATGCTGGCAACAGTAATGAATTCACTTGCTCTGCAGGATGCATTAGAACAAATCGATGTGCCAACAAGAGTGCAGACTTCGATCTCGATGCAGCAAATTGCTGAACCATATATTCGTCGTCGTGCGATTCGCCACTTGGAGAAGGGCCGTGTTGTTATTTTTGCAGCAGGCACAGGTAACCCTTTCTTCTCTACAGATACTACTGCAGCACTTAGAGCAGCAGAAATCGAAGCAGAAGTTATTCTGATGGCGAAGAACAAGGTTGATGGTGTATATTCAGCAGATCCGTTTAAGGACAGCACAGCCGAGAAATTTGAACAGCTCACTTACATGGATGTTCTGAACAAAAACCTTGGTGTTATGGATTCCACAGCTTCATCTCTATGCATGGATAATAATATACCGCTCATTGTATTTGCCATTACTGAACAAGGCAATATCAAACGTGTCGTTCTCGGTGAGAAGATCGGGACGATTGTTAAAGGGAGTGTAGATTAATGCCACAATCGGTCAAAAAAAATGCCGAAGAGCGTATGGAAAAAGCGATTTCATCGCTGAAACGTGACTTGGCAACATTGCGTGCAGGACGTGCAACAACATCACTGCTAGATCGCATTCAAGTTGAATATTATGGTTCCCCAACTCCAATCAATCAGCTGGCGAACATCAGTACTCCGGATTCCCGGACACTGTTAATCCAGCCGTGGGACAAAACATCGATGTCTGACATTGAACGGGCGATTATGAAATCTGATATCGGTTTGACGCCTGCTAATGACGGCACAATCATTCGTCTTTCTATCCCTCCGCTGACTGAAGAACGTCGGACGGATTTGGTGAAATTGACGAAGAAATTTGGTGAAGAAGCGAAAGTAGCGATCCGCAACATTCGCCGTGATGCCAACGATGATATTAAGAAGATGGAGAAAAACGGTATCTCGGAAGATGAGTCCCGTGGCCATCAGGAAGACATTCAAAAGACAACGGATAAGTTCATAGCCGAGGTCGACAAAGTGCTTGTATCCAAAGAAAAAGAGATTATGGAAGTATAAAGATATTCTAGAGACTTAAGGCCCCTCCGTTAATGGTGGGGTTTGTCTCTTTCTGATAAGAGCTTGGAGGAAACGGAAATGATCAAACGGGTTCAAGCGTGGCTGAGCCGTAAAGACAGGCAACAGCCAGTCGAGATTTCACCGGATAACATTCCCCGGCACGTGGCTGTTATTATGGACGGCAATGGGCGTTGGGCTAAGCGTCGCGGGTTGCCGCGCGTTGTGGGTCATCAGAATGGCATGAAGGCTGTTAAACGTGCTACAATCGCTGCAGACGCACTGGGTGTTGAGTTTTTGACGATGTATGCGTTCTCGACAGAAAATTGGAAACGACCAAAGGAAGAAGTCGATTATCTGATGCGCTTGCCAGTGGAGTTTCTAGCCATTGAGCTTGATGAACTGATTGAGAAGAATGTCCAAGTACGTATGATGGGGGATACTGATGCATTACCTTCATATACACGTAAGGCTATGGAAGAAGCGGTTTCCCGAACACAGGGCAATACTGGACTTATATTGAATTTTGCTCTTAATTATGGGGGACGTAAAGAAATTGAGGACTGCATGCGCAGCATTGGTAAGGACATCCAATCAGGGGCTTTGTCACCGGAAGATATTACGACTGATCTAATCGATAGCCGAATGTTATCTGGTGGGTTACCAGATCCGGATTTGCTTATACGTACAAGCGGAGAAATGCGACTTAGCAATTTCATGCTATGGCAGCTTGCTTATAGTGAGCTGTGGTTTACTGATGTGTATTGGCCTGAATTTGATAAGGAGCATTTGCATCAGGCAGTTGCTGAATATCAACGCCGTACACGCCGTTATGGTGGACTGAAGTAGCTTGATAGGAGATGGAAACCTTTGAAGCAGCGATTGATTACCGGAATTGTTGCCGGAGCACTATTTTTAGGCTTATGCGTGTTGGGAAACTGGCCATACCAGTTGTTACTTACTGCCATGGCTTTTATCGGGTTTTATGAATTTGTGAAAATGATAGGGATACCTGCGCTTTCCGGTTCTACCGTTCTTGGTTATGCAGCCATTCTAAGTTTTATGATCCCTTGGAATTTGCTTGGGATCTCTGCACCCTTATCGTGGGAACAAGGAATTTGGATTCTGCTGCTGTTGTTCCTTTTAGTTACAGTTTTTACTAAAAATAAATTAGATATTCGAGTAACAGCCTTGCTGTTTACTGGTATAGTATACATTGGAATGGGTTTTTCTTATATGGCCATGGCTCGTGCATCGGATGACGGACATGGTTTGTTCTGGACTTTTTTACTCCTTTTCTGCATTTGGGGTAGTGATGCCGGGGCTTACTTTGTTGGAAGAAGCATGGGTAAGAACAAACTTTGGCCTGCCATCAGTCCCAACAAAACGGTGGAAGGTGCAGTAGGTGGGGTACTGATCTCGATGCTAATCGCGATCGTGTTTGCAATATTTGCTCCTGAACATCTAGCGATAGGACGAGCGCTACTTATAGGGCTTTCTTGTGCGGTCTTGGGTCAGCTTGGTGATCTTGTGCAATCTGCCTATAAACGTGCGTATGGTATCAAAGATTCAGGCACACTTCTGCCAGGTCACGGTGGTATTCTTGATCGATGTGACAGCTGGATTATCGTATTTCCATTCGTACATATCCTAACGCTCATGCCTTACTATTAACGGAAGGAGAGGGTATAACTATGAAAAAAATAAGTGTTCTTGGTTCCACAGGTTCGATCGGCACTCAGACTCTAGATGTCATCGCTATGCACCCAGACTCTTTTCAAGTAGATGGCTTGGCAGCTGGAACGAATACAGCGTTATTGCTGGAACAAGTTCGTCGGTTTAATCCTCGTCGTGTTTCTGTTGCAACAAAGGAGTTGGCAGATGAGATTAGATCCAGTCTGCCTTCTGGCATACAGCTATACAGCGGGAATGAAGGTCTTGTTGAGGTGGCAGCTGGTGGAGATGCCGAAATGGTCGTAACGGCTGTTATGGGTAGTGTAGGCCTCCAATCCACGTTAGCTGCGATCGAAGCAGGCAAACATATTGGACTAGCTAATAAAGAGACTTTGGTAACGGCAGGACACCTCGTCACTGATCTAGCTAATCGTAAGGGTGTTAAGTTGTTACCTATTGATAGCGAGCATTCTGCTATTTTTCAGTGCTTAAATGGTGAGAATCTCGCGGATATTGCTTGCATCACTTTAACGGCTTCTGGTGGATCCTTCCGGGATTTCACTCGTGATCAACTCAAGAATGTAACAGTAGAAGATGCACTTCGTCATCCGAATTGGAGCATGGGCGCGAAAATCACGATTGATTCTGCTACAATGGTGAATAAAGGGCTTGAGGTGATTGAAGCGCATTGGCTATTTGGTCTACCTTATGAACAAGTAAATGTACTTTTGCATCCAGAGAGTATCATTCACTCATATGTGGAGTTCCGCGATAGCAGCATTATTGCTCAGCTTGGTAATCCCGATATGCGTGTCCCGATTCAATATGCGCTCACGTATCCCGAACGCTGGGAATCGCCGGCACAGCGTTTGTCGTTAGCTGAAGTTGGACGTTTGACTTTCCGAGAAATGGACTATGAACGATTCCCTGCGCTTAAGCTAGCCATGGATTGTGGAAAAGCTGGAGGGACAGCTACTACTGCTTTTAATGCTGCGAATGAAATTGCTGTTGCTCGATTCTTGAGTCATGAGATCCCATTCCTGCGAATTGAGGAGATCATCGGGGAAGTGCTGCATCGTCATATTAACGAGGACAATCCGAATTTGGAACAAATTGAATCCTGTGATAAGCGTGTTCGTGAGCTGGCAGCAACGCTGTAGAACGTAGTGAAATCTCTAGATAAGCTGGAAATACTTACTTTGCCCTAAAAATAGGTTGGGACAGTTGATTCTCTTGTGCCTGATCGGAGAATAATGATAAATTAAGAGGACATACTTCGGTCTTACACCTAAAGGGGGATGATACGTTTGGAAATGGTTCAAGTCGTTTTATTAACGGTGCTCATGTTTTTTGTCCTGGTGACTGTACATGAATGGGGTCACTATTATTTTGCCAAACGCGCCGGTATTCTCGTGAGGGAATTTGCTATCGGTTTCGGTCCGAAACTGTTTTCTTATAAACGGAATGAGACACAGTTCACTTTGCGTTTACTGCCTTTTGGCGGTTATGCTCGGATGGCTGGTGAAGATCCGGAAATTATTGAAATTGGCTCAGGACAGACCATTGCAGTAAGACTCGGTCAGGATAATAAAGTAAAAAATATTTATCTGGACGCACTGGATACACGTAAAAATGTAATCCGTGGTGAGGCTTTGCATACTGATCTTGAAAATGATCTGCAAATCCGCTTGGATGTGGATGGCGAAGTTACTACTTATGATGTTCATCCTCAAGCGATGATGATTAAAGGAACGCAACAGACTCAAATTGCGCCTAAAGATCGCCAATTCGGTAGTAAAACCGTGGGTCAGCGTGCATTGGCTATTGTTGCGGGTCCTGTGATGAACTTCCTGTTAGCCTTTGTTCTGTTTGCCATCCATTTGCAAATGGTTGGAATTCCGGTGGAGAATCCTACTTATGTTAAGATCGGTGATGTCTCTGAAGGAATGCCTGCACAAGAGGCGGGATTGCAGAAGGGTGACATTATTGTCTCCATCAACGGTGAGAAGATTGGTGCCGATTACCAAAAAATGATTGACTTAACCTCGGAGTCCAAAGGGAAAGAAATGAAATGGATGCTGCAACGTGGTGATGAGACCCTTAATGTGACTCTCGTTCCTCGTAGCATGGAGGGACAAGAAGGCGGTAAAATCGGGATTACACCTGAGCTTCCTACCCGCAAAGCAGGGGTTGGAGAGACGTTGACAGGTTCAGGTAAAGCTATGGTCGATACGACGGAAGCTATCTTTCTGGGCTTTAAGCAATTGATCAATAAATTCAATATGGATGATATTGGAGGTCCGGTTCGTACCTTTGAAGTAACCGGTCAAATTGCCCAACAAGGCATTCAGTATCTTACCTATTGGGCTGCTATCCTAAGCTTGTATCTGGGGATTTTCAACCTATTGCCGATTCCAGCACTAGATGGAAGCCGTCTGGCGTTCTTAGGTGTGGAGGCATTACGCGGTAAACCTGTAGATCCGAGTCGTGAAGGTATGGTTCACTTTGTCGGATTTGCACTGTTATTTTTATTAATGATTGCTGTTACGTATAATGATATTTTACGTTTGATCAGCGGCTAATTTTCTTCGGGAGGCATTCCATTACATGGCAAAAGATAAGCAATTCGTTACGGAAATCACGCCGCAAAGCGAGGATTTCTCACGCTGGTATATTGATGTTATAAAAAAAGGAGACTTGATGGACTACTCTCCTGTTCGTGGCTGTATCGTATTTAAGCCAGAGGGCTATGAAATATGGGAGCATATTCAGGAGGAAATGAACCGTCGCCTCAAGGAAACTGGGCATCGTAATGCTTATTTTCCAGTGTTCATTCCAGAGAGTTTCTTTCAAAAGGAAAAGGATCATATTGAAGGCTTTAATCCCGAACTGCCATGGGTAACTGAGGCTGGTGGAGACGTGCTTGAAGAACGTCTGGCTGTCCGTCCTACTTCTGAGACCATGTTCGGGCACATGTATTCCAAATGGATTCAGTCCTATCGTGACCTTCCTGTACTTATCAATCAATGGGCGAACGTGGTTCGTTGGGAGAAGCGTACTTTACCATTTATCCGCACTACTGAGTTTCTTTGGCAAGAAGGGCATACTGCGCATGAGAATGAAGCCGAAGCTCGTGAAGAAACCATGAAGATGCTGGATAACTACCGTGATTTTGCCGAGACATTCCTTGCCATTCCGGTGATCACTGGACAAAAGACACCTTCCGAGCGTTTTGCTGGTGCAGTAGATACGTATTCTATTGAAGCGATGATGAAAGATGGACGTGCTGTTCAGGCTGCTACCTCACATTACTTGGGTACCAAGTTTGCAACAGCATTTGAGATCCAGTATTTGAGCCGCGACAATAATTTAGAATATGTGCATACGACCTCATGGGGATCCACTACACGCTTGATTGGTTCGCTAATTATGGTACATGGCGATGACCGTGGTCTTGTTCTGCCACCTAAGGTAGCGCCAACTCAAGTGATTATGATTCCGATCGGACCTCCAAAAACTCGTGAAGCCGTGATTGGACGGACAGACGAGCTGTTCAAGGAGCTGAAGAACGCAGGTGTTCGTGTACGTGTGGATGATCGTTCGGATGTAACGCCAGGTTGGAAGTTCAATGAATATGAAATGCGCGGTATACCTGTGCGCTTGGAGCTTGGACCACGCGATATGGAGAATGGCGTTTGCGTTATCGTATCCCGTGTCACAGGTGAGAAGAAGGTAATTCAGCAGGAGAACCTTGTTGAAGAGGTACAAGCAATGCTCGAGCAGGTTCATAATGAAATGTTCGAACGTGCCCTGAAATTCCGTGAGGACCATTTCTATTCTGTAGATTCCTTGGAAGAAATGAAAGCTTCAATGGAAGAAAAACGCGGCTTTGCACTAGCTGGCTGGTGTGGTTCCGAAGAATGCGAGTCCAAAGTTAAGGAAGAGACAGGTGCGGGTAGCCGTAACATTCCTTTCGATCCGGCGGAGAAGAAACAAGTCTGCATTTGCTGTGGTAAACCAGCTGAGCATACTGTGGTTTTTGCAAAGGCATATTAATCTTTTGGTACCGATTAACAGTCTTGTAGTATTTTAATCTAGCTTCTGGAGAGAGGAGTCAGCGGGCCGAAAAAACCCAATGCTTTTTGAATCCAGAAGCTTTTTAAAATATAAGAATTTATAGGCTTACGTAATAAATTATCCTTTTATTTCTCGCATAAACACTTACCGTCCTCATAAGGACGCCGAAGGCGTTTATGCTTGTCATATTGTACTTTCACTGAATATCATTGATTGTGTTTTACGGAGTTATCAAAGGTGGGAGGAAAGCATGGAACAAAACCAGGAGAGAAGAAAAAGATTCGAGCTCTTGATGAAGCAAGGTGAAATTCCACCTGCAATTATGGATCCCTACTTTTTAGATGGATATATAGAACGAGTAGAGATCAGCCGTGGTAACCGAGACTGGCAAATTGTGATTGCGAAAGAAAGTCTGGTTCCAGCGCAGGTATACCGGACATTTTGCCTCAGAATGCGCGAGAAGCTACAGCATATAGCCAAAGTAAGCTTTTTATTCGTATATGATCAAAAAGTTAGTAGAGCAGAGCTAGTCCAAGAATATTGGGGATTGTTTCTGGAGTGGGTGACTCGCGAGATCCCTTCGGTTAATGGCTGGCTGACACGTTCTACCCAAGAGCTTAAAGATGACACTTTAATGCTGACGATGAGTGACTCCACTTCTATGGAGCTGGCTCGTAAAAAAGGCATCGATGGGGCAATTATTAAATTTTATGATAAGTATTTCGGTCTCTCCTTAAAAGTTAAAGTGCTAATGGCAGAGAACGAAAATAATAATGTTGAAGCATACGAAGAATTTCAACAAAAGCTTCAGCAAGAACAACGCGAGATCGTTGAGCAGATGATGACTGCTGTAGAAACAGAAGCTCCTGCTGATGATAGCGATCCTAATGAAGTAATTAAGCTTCAAGTGGGGTATGAAATTAAGGAACAGGCTGTGCCGATTCTTGAAATTCAAGATGAAGAGAAGAAAATTACAATTCAGGGTACCATTTTTGGTCTGGATCGTAAGGAACTTCGCAATGGTAGTACCTTGTTCACCTTCAGTTTGACCGATTTCACGGATTCTCTACAAATGAAGATGTTCGCGAAGACTAAAGATGATCTGAAGGTTATGAGTCAGCTAGCAAACGGTAAATGGGTAAGAGCACGCGGAAAAGTTGAATATGACCGTTTTATGCAGATTCCTGAGCTAGTGATGATCCCTTCGGATTTAACGGAAGTTAAGGCACCGCCTGCGCGTAAAGATACGGCTCCTAAGAAACGGGTGGAATTCCACCTTCACACTACGATGAGTACGATGGATGCGGTCACTCCGATCACTACCTATGTCAAAACAGCTGCCCAGTGGGGGCATCCTGCGATTGCTATTTCTGATCATGGCGGAGTTCAGGCTTTTCCTGATGCGAACCATGCAGCTCATAAGCATAAGATAAAAATGATTTATGGCGTGGAAGCCAATGTTGTGAATGACTCTGTGAATATTGTCGAGAATGCTCAGCCGTTGGACTTGAAGACAGCTACCTATGTAGTGTTTGATATAGAGACCACGGGGTTATCGATTACCCGCAATAATATTACGGAGCTGGCGGCCATTAAAATGTGTGAGGGCAAAGAAGTAGACCGTTATTCTACTTTTGTTAATCCGCATGAGAAGATCCCTTATCATATTCAGCAATTGACCAATATTACGGATGAAATGGTTAAGGATGCTCCTGATCTTGAGCCAGTGCTGCGTAAGTTTGTTGAATTTGTGGGTGATAGTATCCTTGTTGCTCATAACGCCAGATTTGATATGGGTTTTATTCAGGCCTCGTTACGTAAAATAGGTGAACCTGTGCTTCCGAATCCATCTCTTGATACGCTTGAGCTCGCTCGGTTACTATATCCAAGCATGAAGAATCACAGGCTGAACACATTAGCCGATAAATATAAAGTTCTTCTGGAAAGCCATCACCGTGCGATTGATGATACCATAGCACTCGGCGGTATATTAACAGGATTGCTCGCAGATGCTGAAAAGATGAAGGGCATGACCCGCCTTGATCGACTAAACGATTATGTGGGTAATGATCTTTCGAACACAAGACCGTTCCACTGTAATATTTATGCACTTAATCAAGTAGGCAAAAAAAATCTCTATAAGCTCATTTCCATGTCACATACGGAATATTTCAAACGTGTACCTTGTATTCCGAAATCCAAGCTGGAAGAGCATAGAGATGGACTGCTCGTGATTTCCGGTTGTGAACGTGGAGAGTTTTTTGAAGCTGTACTCAACAAAACGACTGAGGAAGCCATGGAGGTTGCTCATTTTTATGATGTGCTGGAGATTCAGCCATTGACCATGTACATGCACTTGGTGGACAAGGGCTTTGTAGCAGGCCCTGATGAGCTTCGCGATGTAGTCCGCAAGGTTTGCGAAATAGGTGAACAGTTGAATAAACCTGTTATCGCAACGGGGAATGTACATTATCTTGAACCCCGGGACAAGCTGTATCGTGATATTACGATTAATGGGATCACAGGCTTTAGTCCGCTTAAAGACCAACGCAAACCGGATGCACACTTCCGCACAACGGATGAAATGCTGTCTGAATTCGAATTTCTCGGTGCTGAAAAAGCGATGGAAGTCGTGGTTACGAATACAGTTGAGCTGGCAGAACGTTTTGAAGAGCTGGAGCTATTTCCAGATAAGCTATTTACACCAATTCTTGAAGGGGCGGACGAAGAAATTCGCGAGACCTGTTATAACACTGCCAAATCCATTTATGGCGAAGAATTACCTGAAGTAGTTATTGCCCGTTTGGAGAAAGAGCTTGCACCGATTATTAAATTCGGGTTCTCTGCCAACTATTTGATTTCTGAACGTCTCGTTAAAAAATCAAATCGAGATGGATATCTCGTAGGTTCGCGGGGTTCTGTAGGCTCTTCTGTAGTAGCTACATTTCTTGGAATTTCAGAAGTTAATCCTTTGCCTGCGCATTATATTTGCCTAAACCCTGAGTGTCGCCATAGTGAATGGTTCCTGGACGGTAGTGTGCGGAGCGGATTCGATTTACCAGATAAAGTTTGCCCGGATTGCGGTCAGAAGCTCAAAGGTGAAGGCCAGGATATTCCGTTCGAGACCTTCCTTGGATTTAAAGGGGATAAAGTTCCCGATATCGACTTGAACTTCTCAGGGGAATATCAGCCGAATGCACATAACTTTACCAAAGAAATGTTTGGTGAGAAAAATGTATTCCGTGCCGGAACGATTGGTACCGTGGCTGAGAAGACAGCTTTCGGATTTGCAAAAAAATACGAAGAACTTCACCAGAAACGTTGGCGTGGAGCTGAAGTTGGCCGTCTGGCGGCCGGTTGTACAGGTGTTAAACGTAGTACGGGACAGCATCCTGGTGGTATAGTCGTTGTTCCAGACTATATGGAGGTAGAAGATATTACACCAGTGCAATTCCCAGCGGATGATGTCAATGCCGAATGGAAGACCACACACTTTGATTATCACGCTTTTGACGCGAATTTGCTGAAGCTTGATATTCTGGGTCATGATGATCCGACGATGATGCGGATGCTGCAGGATTTGACAGGTGTTGATCCAACTTCTATCCCGATGAATGATCCGAAAGTAATGAGCATGTTTAACTCTACAGATGCACTTGGAGTAAGACCTGACGAAATCAGATCACCGGTTGCGACCTATGGTGTGCCCGAAATGGGTACTAAGTTCGTACGTCAAATGCTTATTGAGTCGAAACCATCCAGCTTTGCTGACTTACTGCAAATATCAGGTTTGTCTCATGGTACTGGAGTTTGGCTTGGTAACGCGCAAGAGCTTATAAAGAATAACACTTGTAACATTAAGACCGTTATCGGTTGTCGGGATGACATCATGCTCTTCTTAATTTATAAAGCGGGAATGGATGCGAGCTTGGCCTTTAAAATTACCGAGAGTGTTCGTAAAGGTAAAGGTTTATCTGACGAATGGATCGAGGAAATGAAAAAGTGCAAGGTTCCACAATGGTATATTGATTCTTGTCTGAAGATTCAATACATGTTCCCAAAGGCGCATGCTGCTGCATACGTAATTTCTGCAGTACGTACCGCCTACTTCAAGCTGTATCATCCTATTGAATATTATGCGACTTATTTCTCTGTACGTGCAGCAGATTTTGATATTGAATTGTGCTGTAAGGGATATGAAGCGATCAACCGTCAGATCGTAGAAATTGAGCAAAAAGGATTTCAAGCTTTGCCAAAGGAAAAGGCTATGTTGCCTGTCCTTGAGATGGCTTTGGAGATGACGGCACGTGGGTTTACATTCAAAAACATTGATCTTTACCGTTCGGAAGCGAATAAGTTTATTGTTGATGACAAGAGTTTGATTCCTCCGTTTTCCGCATTAGCGGGAATTGGTGAGAATGCTGCTATCAACATTGCCGCTGCGAAAGATGCCGGGGAGTTCCTTTCTATTGAGGATTTCCAGCAAAAATCCAAGGCGAGTAAGACAGTTATTGAGCTGCTAACCAATATGGGCTGCTTCCGCGGCCTACCGGAGAGCAATCAACTTTCCCTATTTTAAAGGCTTTAACAACACTTATTTCATGGCTAGAAAAGAGAGCTCCAAAGGGGGAGTCAAGGGCTAGCACTTGTCAGTCCAGACTCACTATGGTATAATTTCTTTGGTAATAATGAGATAAGTCCGTTGTGTAAAGAGTGGGGAAACCCACTCTTTATCTTTGGTATATAGCAAAAGACAAGTTCGTGGAGGTAATTTTCTTTTGAGCACACCCAAATCTAAAATTAAACAAACGGTAGAGCAGATGCTCGGGCCCTATCTCGACGACAATGGTTTCGAACTGGTGGACGTTGAATACGTGAAGGAAGGCTCCAATTGGTTTCTGCGTATATTCGTAGATAAAGAAGGCGGCATTGATATTGATGACTGCGGAAGCATTAGCGAATATTTCAGTCAGCAGTTGGATGAGAATGATCCTATCCCTGAGGCATATTTCCTTGAGGTTTCCTCACCGGGAGCAGAGCGTCCTCTCAAAAAAGCTGCGGATGTAGCTAAAGCGGTAGGTAAGGACGTGTATGTGACTGTTTATGAGCCGATTCAAGGACTCAAAGAATTTGAAGGTCGTTTGCTCTCGTTCGAGAACGAGGAACTGCTCATCTCCGCGGGCAAAAAAGAACATGTAGTACCGTACGCCAAAGTCGCAAGCGCGAGATTGGCCATTATTTTTTAACGTCTTGAAAGGGGGGCCGGAAATTCATGAGTATGGAGTTTATTGAAGCAATGAATGAGCTGGAAAGGGAGAGAGGCATCAGTAAAGATGTGCTGTTCGAAGCGATCGAAGCGGCGCTGATCTCTAGTTATAAACGTAATTTCAATGCAGCACAGAACGTGCGTGTTGACATGAACCGCAACACAGGTGTCATTAAAGTGTTTGCCCGCAAGCTAATTGTTGAAGAGGTCCTGGATACAAGGACTGAAATCTCATTGCCGGCAGCCAGAGAAATTAACCCGCATTTCCAGCTTGAAGACATTGCTGAGCTTGAAGTAACACCACGTGATTTCGGGCGTATTGCTGCACAGACTGCAAAGCAGGTTGTAACACAACGGATTCGCGAAGCAGAGCGTGGACTCATCTATAATGCCTTTATTGACAAAGAAGATGATATTGTAACAGGACTTGTACAACGTCAAGATATGCGGAACATTTACATTGATCTTGGTAAAATCGAAGCGGTCTTGCCGCTTAGTGAATTGATGCCAGGTGAGAAGTTTAAACAAAGCGAGCGTATCAAGGCTTATATCACTAAAGTTGAGAACACCACTAAAGGACCGCAAATTATGCTGTCCCGCAGTCATCCCGGATTGCTGAAGCGTCTGTTCGAACTAGAAGTTCCGGAAATTTTTGATGGTGTAGTTGAAATTCGTTCCGTAGCTCGTGAAGCTGGCTTCCGTTCGAAGATTGCTGTGTATTCCCGCAATCCGGAAGTGGATCCAGTTGGTTCTTGCGTAGGCCCAAGAGGGACACGCGTTCAAACCATCGTTACTGAGCTTCGTGGCGAGAAGATCGATATCGTCCGTTACTCTGATCTGGTGCAGGAGTATGTCGCTAATGCACTCAGCCCTTCTAAGGTGCTTGAAGTTCAAGTCTTTGAAGCAGAGAAAATGGCACGGGTGATCGTTCCTGATTATCAATTATCACTGGCTATCGGTATTAAAGGGCAAAATGCACGTCTTGCCGCTAAGCTTACCGGCTGGAAAATTGATATCAAGAGTGAAAGTCAAGCGGAGCAGGAATACGGTAGACCGAGAACTTCTATTGATGAAATGCATCAGGATTCCGTCTCCATTGATTAATTAACCTGCTTGACGGGAGGCGTATGTATGAAACAAAGAAAGGTGCCGCTGCGCAAATGCGTTGCTACCCAGGAGATGATGCCGAAAAAAGAGCTGATTCGAGTGGTTAGAACGCCCGAGGGTGAAGTACTGATTGATCTGACAGGAAAGAAGTCAGGCCGTGGTGCTTACATATGCGGCAAGCTTGAATGCTTTAAGCTGGCACAGAAGAATAAAGCACTTGACCGCGCTTTGAAATGTCAAGTGAGTCCTGAAATCTATGACCAGCTTGCCCGGGAGTTTACTTCCGTGGAAGAGCAGTTTCTAGCAGCAAAGGATAGTGAGGATAATGAGTAAGGCGCTTTCTTATTTAGGGCTTGCCATGAGAGCAGGCAAGATAGTCACCGGCGATGAGGCTGTACTCAAAGCTGTACGGTCTTCAGAGGCGAAGCTGGTCGTTCTGGCAGGTGACGCTTCAGATAATACCCAAAAAAAGTTCCGTGATAAATGCGGAACCTACGATATTCCACTAGTAATCGCATTTCACCGAGACAGCCTCGGTGCAAGTATTGGTAAAGACCAGCGTGTAGTACTGGCCATTACGGATAAAGGATTCGCGGAAATGATCTCCAAGCAACTCGGAGATACTGTCGGAGGTGGATTTATTGACTAAAGAAGAGAACAAAGATAAATTGCGCGTGTACGAATACGCCAAGTCACTAAACATGAGCAGTAAAGAAATTATTACAATTCTGAAGCGTTTGAATGTCCCTGTGAATAATCATATGAGTGTCATGGAGAACGGTTCCGTGAACAAAGTAGAGCAATTCTTCAAGGATATCAAGTCGAACGCTGCAGCCAAACGGGATACCAGCTCTAGCAGCCGTCCGGTGACAACCGGTGCGGTAACTGCCGAACCCCAAAGTGCTCAGAATGCCAACAAAAATCAACAGGAAAAGCAGGTAGGTATGAACAGTAACCAAAACAACAACCAATCGACGACGTCCCCAAGGCCCCAAAGCGGACAAGATTCCCGCAGAACAACAACAGGTTCAACGCAGAATGCACGTCCGCAACAAAGCGGAGCTCCACGTACTAACAGTACTAGCGGAAGCCGTCCGCAAGGAAGTAGCACAGGCGGCAATCGTCCACAAGGTAGCAACACTGGTGGCAGCCGTCCGCAGGGAAGTAATACTGGCAGCCGTCCACAAGGTAGCAGTACCGGTGGTAGCCGTCCGCAAGGCAGCAGCACTGGTGGCAGCCGTCCGCAAGGTAGTAATACCGGTGGTAGCCGTCCACAAGGAAGCAATACTGGCAGCCGTCCGCAAGGACAAAGCAGTGCACCTCGCACTGACAGCCGCCCACAAGGTCAATCTGGCACTGGCGGTGGCTTCACACGCGGTGACGACAGAGGTCCTAAGAAGAACACAACTGGTGGTAGACCAAATACGAACAATAGACGGTTTGATGATGGCAAAGGCGGTAACTACCGCGGTCGTGGTGGTAAGAATGGCCGCGGCAAGAATCAGCCAATGGTTCACCGTGAGAAGATCGATAACACACCTAAGAAGATTATCGTTCGTGGTAGCATGACTGTTGGTGAAACAGCAAAATTGCTTCACAAAGATGCTTCTGAAGTAATTAAGAAGCTGATCTCTATGGGTGTTATGGCAACCATCAACCAAGAGCTGGATATCGACACCATCCTGCTACTCGCTGCTGAATTCGGCGTAGAAGTAGAAGTGAAGATTCCTGTTGATGAGGATAGCTTTGAAACTGTGGAAGAGAATGATGCTGAAGAAGAACTTCAGTCACGTCCTCCAGTAGTTACGATCATGGGTCACGTTGACCACGGTAAAACTACTTTGCTGGATGCCATTCGTTCGACGAGTGTATCTCTAGGCGAAGCAGGCGGAATCACACAGCATATCGGTGCTTATCAAGTTGAAATCAACCAGAAGAAAATCACGTTCCTAGATACACCTGGTCACGAAGCATTTACTGCTATGCGTGCTCGTGGTGCACAGGTAACAGATATGACTATTATCGTAGTTGCTGCTGATGACGGAGTTATGCCTCAGACCGTTGAAGCTATTGCACACGCTAAGGCTGCTGGACTTCCGATTATTGTCGCTGTTAATAAAATCGACAAGCCGGGTGCAGATCCTGACAAAGTGAAGCAAGAGCTTACAAGCTATGAACTCGTTCCTGAAGAGTGGGGCGGAGATACCATCTTCGTTAACCTTTCTGCAAAACAACGTATTAACTTGGAAGAACTGCTGGAAATGATTCTGCTCGTTGCTGAAGTAAATGAGTACAAAGCGAACCCTGACAAACGGGCACGCGGTACGGTTATAGAAGCTGAGCTTGATAAGAATCGTGGACCAGTTGCACGTGTTCTGGTACAGAACGGTACATTGAAAGTCGGCGATGCTTTCGTAGCAGGTAACTGCTTCGGTCGTGTACGTGCGATGGTTAATGATAAAGGACGTAAGATCAAGGAAGCTGGACCTTCCACACCAGTAGAAATTACTGGTTTGACTGAGGTACCACAAGCAGGCGATCCGTTTATGGCTTTCGAAGACGAGCGTAAAGCCCGTGCGATTGCTGATAGACGTTCCACATCCCAACGTCAATCTGAGCTGAATACGAACACCCGTGTAACATTGGATGATTTGTTCCAGCACATTAAAGACGGCGAAATCAAAGACCTTAACGTTATCATTAAAGCTGACGTACAAGGTTCAGTCGAGGCACTTAAAGGTTCCCTGGCTAAGATCGAAGTGGAAGGCGTCCGCGTGAAGATCATTCACAGTGGTGCTGGTGCCATTACGGAATCCGATATTACACTTGCAGCAGCATCTAATGCTATTGTTATTGGCTTTAACGTTCGTCCGGACGCTCAAACTAAGGCAGCTGCTGAACAAGAAAAAGTAGATGTTCGTCTCCATAACATCATCTACAATGTAATCGAGGAAATTGAAAGTGCAATGAAGGGTATGCTTGATCCTATCTATAAAGAGAACGTTATCGGTCACGCTGAAGTACGTAGCGTCTTCAAAATCAGTAAAGTGGGTACCATTGCAGGTTGTATGGTAATTGATGGTAAAATTACCCGTAATGCTGAAATGCGTTTGATCCGTAGCGGAATCGTTGTATTTACAGGTAAAGTTGATACCTTGAAACGCTTTAAAGATGATGCCAAAGAAGTGGCGCAAGGTTATGAATGCGGCATAACTTTGGAACGCTATAATGACGTCCAAGAGGGCGACATTATCGAAGCGTTTCTTATGGAAACTGTAGAGCGCTAAGCGAAGAGGTGAATATAGATGTCTAAAATTAGAGCAGGACGAGTGGGCGAGCAGATCAAGAAAGAGCTTAGTCAACTTATCCAAAGCGGACTGAAAGATCCTCGAATCGGTTTTGTAACTGTAACTGGCGTAGACGTGACTAACGATCTGTCGCAAGCGAAAGTATACCTAAGCGTGTTCGGGGATGAAGAGCAGAAGTCAGGCTCCCTTAAAGCGATTGAGAAAGCTAATGGTTTTCTTCGCTCCGAGCTTGGCAAGGCGATACGCCTTCGGCATACACCGGAACTGATCTTCAAGATCGATGAATCTGTCGCTTATGGCAGTCACATTGAGAAACTTCTTGGAGAGCTTCATAAGAACGATTAGAAATAGGTACTAAAAGGAGTTCAAAATAGCTCAAGGCTATTTTGAACAACCTTTATAAAGGAGACGGCGAATGCAGAGCTATGAACAAAGTCTCCAGCAGACCCGTGAGTTTCTGCTGGAACACGACGATTACCTTGTAGTGTCGCATGTTCAGCCGGACGGAGATGCAGTCAGCTCCACCCTAGCGGTGGGCTGGCTTCTCTCATGTCTGGGCAAAAAATACACTATGCTGAATGAAGGACCGATACCGAAGCGGATGGAATATTTATGGCATTCGGATGAAATCATCAATATGGCCTCTAGTGAGCCGCCCCGTCAATACAGCAATGTGATCTGTGTGGATTGTGCTGATTTTCAGCGAGTAGGACTGACTCATCGCTATTTTGCGAAGGATGCTCTAATCCTGAACATTGACCATCATCCCACTAACAACGGTTATGGACTTGTGAATTTAATCAAACCGGATGCTGCTGCGACTGCGGAAATTTTGTTCGATCTGCTGAAGACGTTCGAGATTGAATGGGACATTGATATCGCCACAGCTTTATACACAGGTCTTTTGACAGATACTGGTGGATTTCGATATACCAACACATCACCAAAAGTAATGGCAGCCGTATCTGAACTGCTTTCTTATGGCGTTAACGGTCCTGAGCTGGCTGAGACATTACTTGAAGAAATGACATTGCCGCAGATTAAAATTTTAAATAAAGCGTTAAATACTCTTCAATTATCACCCGAAGGGGATATTGCCTGGCTCTATGTTACACCGGAGGATATGATTGAATGTGCTGCTGCTAATGAAGATTTAGAAGGTCTCGTGAACTACCCTCGTAATATTCGAGGTGTGGAGGTAGGGATTTTGTTCAAAGTCATTCATGAACATGCGGTTAAAGTTAGTTTGCGTTCTGCTGGTAAGGTGGACGTGGCTGATCTAGCGCAAACGTTTGGAGGTGGCGGTCATACCCGTGCTGCAGGCGCGCGTATAGAAGCTACACTCGAAACGGCAATAGCCCAAGTGCTTGAGGAGGTAAGACGTCATTTATGAGTGAATTAGAAGGTGTACTGGCGGTTTACAAGCCGGCCGGCTTCACTTCACATGATGTTGTGGCCAAGGCGCGTCGTATTCTCGGTATGAAACGGATCGGACATACGGGAACGCTTGATCCTCAAGTAACAGGTGTGCTACCACTTTGTCTGGGGCGTGCTACACGTGTTGTGGAGTATATTCAGGAGTTGCCTAAAGAATATGTAGCAACACTGAGACTGGGAATGTCGAGTGATACCGAGGACTTAACGGGGACTATTTTAGAAACTGTAGATGAGGTGCATGTAACTGAAGAAGAGATTCTATCAGTGCTCGCTTCATTTAAAGGGGTTATTTCTCAGGTTCCACCGATGTATTCTGCGGTTAAAGTTGACGGCAAACGTCTTTATGAGTTAGCAAGAGAAGGTAAAACCGTTGAACGTAAAAGCCGTGAAGTAGAGATTTATGAAATTGAAATGACGGATATGACTTGGGAAGGCAATCATCCCGATATCACATTCCGGGTGCTTTGCTCTAAGGGGACGTACATTCGTACGCTCTGTGTCGATATCGGACGAGCACTTGGACTGCCGGGTGTGATGGTGAAACTAGAGAGAACGATGTCGGCAGGGATTTCAGCCAGTCATTGTCTTACGCTAGAGGATATTGCGACTCACAAGGAAGCCGGAACATTGGAAGATCATTTAATCGCTGCAGACGAAGCCATTTCTCATATGCCAAAGCACACTGTAATGGATGAGAAAAAGAAGGCAGCTTTGCAGGGGCAGCGTTTGTCCTCACGATTTATAGCTCCAGAGGTGAAGACGAACAGTCAATTTCGGCTATACGATCTTCAAGGTGGATTTCTTGGCATTTATGAATTGGAAGATACAGGTGCAATTGCTCCAGTGAAGGTATTTGCACAAGCTTAAATCAATTTTACCAAGTGAATTGTAGGTGAGAAACAGCGTGAGAACCGTAACGTTAACTTATCCGATGTCTCCGGAGACTGCTGCAGAGTGGGCTCAGCCTCAAGTGGCTGCTTTAGGGCAGTTTGACGGATTGCATCGTGGACATGCTAGCGTCATTACATCCGCTGTGGCCCTAGCCCGTAAACAAGGTGTGCCGGCCGCAGTCCTTACATTTCATCCACATCCTAAAGATGTTATGGGTAAGGGTGATTATGAAGGGTATTTGACGCCACCCGTAGAAAAGCAGGAGATTCTTGCTAGTTTGGGTGTCGATATCTTATATGTTATTGAATTTAACGAGCAGCTTTCCCGTGTAAGTCCACAGAATTTTGTCTCTGTTATGCTTTTGCCGCTACATATTGTAACTGCAGTTGTCGGCTTTGACTTTCGTTTTGGTTATCAAGGTGAAGGCGATGTTGAAATGCTTCGCAAGCTGGGTGAAGGTGTTATGAATGTAGAGGTTGCTCCCCCTTTTCTGCTAGATGGTGAGAAGGTCAGCAGCTCCGGCATTCGTAAAAGTCTCCAAAACGGGGATTTAGAGCTGGCAAACTCCTGGTTCGGACGTTGCTACTATCTGCGTGGTGAAGTGGGTCATGGTGAGAAGAGAGGTCGCACCATTGGTTTTCCAACGGCGAATTTGAAGCTCAGTGCTCATTTTGTCATTCCGACTAAAGGTGTATATGCGGTCCGAGTCTTTTATAAGGATAAAGTTTTGTACGGGGTCATGAATGTGGGCGTTAAACCTACCTTTCATGAGGGTGTATTGACGCCAAGCTTTGAGGTCCATCTGTTTGACTTCGAAGGTGATTTGTATGATCAAGAGCTTAAGGTGGAGTTAGTATCTTACATTCGTCCTGAACGAAAATTCGAATCCATTGGTGCATTGATTACTCAAATCGGTGAGGATGCAGAAACCGCGAAGAAGATTTTCGGGTATAATCTATAGTCATCCCGGACAAGCCGTTTACTTTTGTTAATGGAGATGCTATACTAATAAACGTTGCTGGCTTACAGCACCATAACCTTAGCTTGGTTGCACGTTCTCACCGACGGTGACGAGGCTAATGGCGATTATATTGAAGGAGGTGAACAGGATGGCATTAACTCAAGAACGTAAACATCAATTGATCGACGAGCACAAAACTCACGAATCCGATACTGGATCCCCTGAGGTGCAAGTTGCTATCCTAACGGAGAACATCGTTAATTTGACTGACCACTTGCGTACGCACAAGAAAGATCATCACTCCCGTCGCGGATTGTTGAAAATGGTTGGACAACGTCGTAAACTTCTGGCGTATTTGAAAAACAAAGACATCAGACGTTACAGCGCCCTGATCGAAAGACTGGGATTGCGTCGTTAATTTTCCATAAGATAACCCTTAAAGCAGCCTGGTTGTATACCGTATGTCCTTCTCGGAGCGACAGCGGGACAGCTGGGTTGCTTTTTGAAAATTTAGGGAAAACTTTATAGCAAGACTGATGAGATTATTCGTAAAAACGGCCACTTTACATCATCTGTAAGACTTAGCCGTTTCTTCTTATATGTATACAGAACAGGTTACATACCTTAAATTATAAGAAAGTATAAGTTTCATGCTATACTTTATCCTTATAATTCTCGCATAAACGCTACCGTCCTTATAAGGACTCCGAAGGCGTTTTTAGCTTGGGGACAAGCCTTTCCGATTCATTAGATCGATATGTGAACCTGCAATATTTGACTGCGGGTCTACTACTATTCAAGGAGGTATTTATGGAAAAACGTGTAGAAATGCAGCTAGGCGGAAGACGCCTTGTGCTGGAAACGGGCCGACTAGCTAAACAAGCAAACGCAGCCGTTATGGTGCGTTATGGGGATACTTCGGTATTATGTACCGTTACGGCATCGAAAGAGCCGAAGGACCTGGATTTTTTCCCGCTTACAGTTAACTATGAGGAAAGATTATATGCGGTTGGTAAAATTCCGGGCGGATTTATTAAACGGGAAGGTAGACCGAGTGAGAAAGCGATTCTGTCCAGCCGTTTGACTGACCGTCCAATCAGACCACTGTTCCCTGAAGGTTTCCGTAACGATGTTCAGGTATTGAACATGGTAATGAGTGTGGATCAGGACTGCGCACCAGATATTGCTGCTATGATCGGTACTTCAGCTGCACTTAGTATTTCCGATGTGCCTTTTGATGGACCCATCGGCGGCGTTGCTGTAGGTCGGATTAATGGAGAATTTGTGATCAATCCGGATATGGCTCAGCAAGCAATCAGTGATATTTATGTAGTGGTTGCTGGAACGAAGGAAGCAATCATGATGGTTGAAGCAGAAGCGAATGAAGTGACGGAAGATGTGATGCTCGAAGCGATTATGTTCGGTCATGATGAAATCCGTAAGATCGTTGCAACCATTGAAGAACTGGTCAAAGTGGCTGGTAAAGAAAAAATGGCTGTGAAGCTGCATGCAGTGAATGCTGACGTGAATACTGAGGTCCGTGCATTTGCTGAGGCTCGTCTGGTGGAAGCCGTTAAAATTGCTGAAAAACATGCTCGTCAGGAAGCCATTGATGTCGTTAATGATGAGGCGGTTGCGTATTTCGTAGAGAAGTACATAGAAGCACCGGAGCTTCTGAAAGATGTTAAAGAAGTCCTACATGATATCGTGAAGGATGAAGTAAGACGTCTAATCACGCATGATAAGGTTCGTCCAGATGGACGTAAACTGGATGAAATCCGTCCGATTGAATGTGATACAAGCCTGTTGCCGCGTACACACGGTTCCGGTCTGTTCACACGTGGACAAACACAAATCCTTAGCGTTTGTACCCTTGGAGCTCTAGGTGATGTACAAATCCTCGATGGAATCGATCCTACTGAAACGAAACGTTTCATGCACCATTACAACTTCCCTCCGTTCAGCGTAGGGGAAGCTCGTCCGCTTAGAGCACCAGGACGTCGTGAAATCGGTCACGGAGCACTTGGAGAACGTGCATTATCCAAGGTAATTCCTAGTGAAACTGAATTCCCGTACACGATTCGTCTAGTATCAGAAGCGATTGAATCTAATGGTTCTACTTCTCAGGCAAGTATCTGTGCCAGCATTCTGGCTATGATGGACGCTGGTGTGCCAATCAAAGCACCAGTAGCCGGAGTAGCAATGGGTCTGATCAAAGACGGAGATCATGTCTCCATCCTGACGGATATTCAAGGTATGGAAGATCATCTCGGAGATATGGACTTCAAGGTAGCTGGTACAGCAGAAGGTGTTACAGCTATTCAAATGGACATTAAGATTGCCGGTATCGACCGCAACATTCTTCAAGATGCACTTCAGCAGGCTAAAGAAGGCCGTCTGTTCATCTTGGACAAAATGAATGAAGCGATCTCTGCACCAAGACCTAATCTGTCCAAATATGCTCCAAAAATCATTATTATCAACATCAATCCGGACAAAATCCGTGATGTTATCGGTGCTGGTGGTAAGATTATCAATAAAATTATTGAAGAAACCGGCGTGAAAATCGACATCGAACAAGATGGCCGTGTCTTTATCGGTTCTTCAGATGAAGAAATGATCCAAAAGGCTCGTTCGATTATCGAAGGTCTTGTGCGTGAAGTACAAGTCGGAGAAATCTATGTGGGTACAGTTAGACGTATTGAGAAATTTGGTGCATTTGTTGAACTTATTCCGGGCAAAGACGGATTGGTACACATTTCCCAATTGTCTACTGAGCGTGTAGCTAAGGTAGAAGATGTTGTTGCTATTGGTGACACCATTACCGTTAAAGTTACCGAGATCGATCCACAAGGTCGGGTTAACCTGTCTCGTAAAGCAGTGTTGACTTCGGAAACTGGAGCTAAAGCGTAAGATTGATCTTAGTAATAACCTTTACTAAAGGGATCTAATTTCATTATTAAAAGAGACAGAAGCGATTTGCGTTCTGGCTCTTTTTTTATATGAACGAAGCTGGAAAACTGTAGCAAACATTCCTATCTATTAGTCTTGTATCTGTTCATGACATAAAATCCTCCCTTGTCTCATAGATTGGGACAAAGTGTCTTTGTAATCGTGTGGAACGAACCTGAAATTCGTTTCTACCGGGGAGGAAGTCGTCATGAAGACGGAAAAAGTGGCATTAGTGGTTGCTTGTGTAGCAATCGTGATAGGAATTGGTAGCACACAGGGACCAGTCAAAGACATGCTTGCGCAATTGAAGCCGCAGGATGATCTCGCGGTGTGGATGGATATCCCTAAGGCGGCGAACAACGATCTTCGTCTGAGGATTGAGACCGCCGCGGCCAAACTAAATGCACCTCCAGTGGATGCAGTGGTTGACCGGGTGTGGAAAGCCATTCCGGGCTATAACGGACTTGAGATTGATGTAGAGAGTACCTATCGGAATGCTCTTTTGGCACCAAAAGAGCCCATAAAGTTAGTGTATCGGCAGATCGAACCAAAAGTATCGTTAAATGAACTGGGAGCAGAACCTATATATCGAGGAAATTCGGCGAAACCGATGGTATCACTGATGATTAATGTGGCTTGGGGGAATCAGTATATCGTGCCAATGCTGGATATTTTGGATGAAGAGAACGTGAAAGTTACGTTTTTTCTGGATGGAAGCTGGCTGAGTAAGAATCCAGAGCTTGCTACAGAAATGTTAAAGCGTGGTCATGAGATGGAGAATCACGCCTATACCCACCCCAATATGAGTACTTTAAGTCGAGCGCGGGCTACCGTTGAGATTGAGAAGACGCAAAAGCTGCTAAAGGAATCGCTTGGAGTCACTAATAAATGGTTCGCACCTCCATCTGGTGATTTCGATCAAGAGACAGTAGAAATCGCTAGCAGCTTGGGCTTAAAGACTGTACTCTGGACTGTAGATACGGTGGATTGGCGAAATCCTTCTCCTGAATCTATAGTTGCCAAAATCACAAGCAAAGCTGAAGCCGGCACACTTGTTCTAATGCATCCTACTGCCTCATCCTCCAAGGCGCTGAAGGCCATGATACGCGGGATAAAGGCAAAAGGGTTACAGCTAGGAACAGTTAGCCAAACGCTGTCAGCGGAGCGTCTAATCCCCTCTGATGTTGAGTGAGTGATCTATTTCTGGTAGGATTATAGGCACGTGTATTAATTTAGATAGAACATGGCTATTGCCAGGAGGACATGAAGTGGAAAAAATAGTATTATCCAATGGATTACGAGTAGTGATGGAAAAAATTCCGACCGGCCGGTCCGTTTCATTTGGAATATGGGTGAAGACAGGTTCGCGGAATGAACACCCTGGAAACAACGGGATATCCCATTTTGTAGAGCATATGCTTTTTAAAGGTACGGACCGATATAGTGCTAAGGATATTGCCGAACAGTTCGATGCTATTGGCGGCAATGTAAATGCGTTTACTTCTAAGGAATATACTTGCTATTATGCAAAAGTACTGGATGAGCATCTGCCTATCGCAGTAGATGTATTAGCAGATATGTTCTTCCGTTCACGTATGGATGCTGAAGAGCTGGAGAAAGAAAAGAACGTCATTCTTGAGGAAATTTCTATGTGCGAAGATACACCAGACGATCTTGTGCATGATTTGATGTGTGCTGCTGCTTACAAGGATCATCCGCTTGCGTATTCTATCCTTGGCTTAAAGGAACGGCTGATGGAGATGAAGCCGGATGATCTTCGTGCCTACATGAAGGAGCAGTATACGATTGAGAATACGGTAATTAGTGTAGCTGGGAACATCAGCGATGGATTGATTGAGCTGCTGGAGCAGCATTTTGGTTCTTTTGCTAATCATGGCACATCTGCGCCGTTGACTCCACCGGATTATTATGGGGACTTGTTGTTTCACCGCAAAAAAACAGAACAGAATCATATCTGTCTTTCCCTACCAGGGGTCCGCTCTGGCGACCCATTGCAATATGCTATGGTGCTTATTAATAATGCCATTGGCGGCGGTATGAGCTCACGGATGTTCCAAGAGATTCGCGAAAAACGTGGCCTAGCCTATTCTGTATATTCATACCACAGTTCTCAAGCGGATTCTGGTTTGTTCACGGTCTATGCTGGAACAGCACCGAAGCAAACTAAGGATGTAACGGAGCTAATTAAGGAAATGATGTACGAACTTGCTACTGAGGGTCTTAGTGAAGATGAACTGAGAAAAGGCAAGGAGCAGCTTAAAGGTAGCCTTATTCTTAGCCTGGAAAGCACTAGTAGCCGGATGAATCGGATTGGAAAAAATGAACTTATGCTCGGAAAACATAACACATTAGACGATATGATCGCCAAGATTCAGTTAGTAACGATGGACAATATCAACAGTGTGCTTGATAATATGTTTGCTGAGCCGCTTTCTTTAGCGATGGTAGGTTCAACAGATAAAGCTATTGCAAATGTTAGGAGAGATGATCTTGTCTTATTACGTACAAATCAATAAACTAGCTGGAAACGAGGATGTTAATCTTCCTTGTAAAATGTCAGAACAGGCTTCCGGGTATGATCTATATGCCGCAGTTGGTAGCGAAGTCGTGCTTGCACCTGGAGAACGTGCATTAATTCCAACAGGCATATCATTAGCTATGCCAGACGGATTAGAAGCTCAAATTCGTCCACGAAGTGGACTAGCCTTGAAGCATGGGATTACGTGTTTGAACACACCTGGAACGATTGATGCTGATTATCGTGGAGAGATCAAAGTGTTGTTGATCAATCTAGGGCAAGAGCCATTTGCTATCGCTCGTAATGAGCGCATTGCCCAAATGGTATTTCAAGCGGTTCCAGTGGTCACTTTGGTTGAAGTAGATGCTTTATCCGAAACAGAACGTGGAGCCGGAGGCTTCGGTCACACTGGCAAATAATTTGACTTATTAAAAAGCTTGCGAAATTATGCCCAATCGGCGTGATTCGCGAGCTTTTTTTCGTTTGAATATGACAATTTATAAGTTTCACATTTAAGCCTGCATGCTAATTCTTCTCCGCTTTTCACCCATTAAGAATGCCCAGCATAAGATGCTCTATAGTCGATAGTGTATGTTGAAAGGAGCGTCATCCCTATGCTTACTGGCGTCAGGATCGTGTTCCTGGGCGGGGACGCGAGACAGCTTGAAGTGATTCGGAAATGTGTGGAATTGGATGCGACGGTAAGCGCTGCCGGGTTCGATAAATGGGAAGCCCCTTGCCCAGGGGTGAGCCTGGAACAGATGACGGTAGAGCTGCTTAGTAATGCAGATGTATTAGTGTTGCCTACGGTTGGTTGTGATGATGAAGGGAATATCAGTGCTTTATTTTCTTCTGAACGCTTGATGCTCTTGGAAGAACATTTTGCTGCTTTGCCACCCCATTGTTTGGTGTATAGCGGTATGGCTAAAAGCTACTTACGCGGCATGTGCGCCAAGCATTCGTTAAAGTTAATTGAATTGCTTAATCGTGATGATGTAGCCATCTACAACTCCATCCCAACAGCGGAAGGGGCACTGGTTATGGCCATACAGAACACGGATTTTACCATTCACAGTTCCAAATCGATGGTACTGGGCTTGGGCAGAACGGGTTTTACAATGGCAAGAAGTCTGCAAGGATTGGGTGCTAGTGTCAAAGCCGGTGTTAGAAAACAGGAACATTATGCACGTGCTGAGGAAATGGGCTGGAAGCCGTTTATGACCAGTGAACTGTTGCTTCATGTGCCGGATGTTGATCTGATATTTAATACGATTCCAAGTATGATCATCACCGCACAAGTACTCTCACGTATCTCACCGCATTGCTTAATTGTCGACCTGGCTTCCGCTCCAGGTGGATGTGACTTTCGTTATGCTGAGAAAAGAGGAATTAAAGCGATGCTGGCACCTGGACTCCCTGGCATTGTAGCTCCTAAAAGCGCTGGGATTATTATGGCAAATGCGCTGGTTCAGTCGATATCGGACGAGGCTTTAATCAAGGGGGACGAATAAAATGGATTGGCACGGAAAAACAGTAGGGTATGCGATTACCGGATCTCACTGCACATTTGCGGAGGTAATGCCGCAAATTCAACGCTTCGTAGATGGAGGAGCAAACGTAGTGCCCATAGTTTCAGCATCCGTACTAGGCACCGACACCCGCTTTGGAACATCGCAAAATTGGCTAAAACAGTTGAAAGATATAACAGGTAATGATATCATTTCTACAATTGTTGAAGCGGAACCGCTGGGTCCTTCCAAGCTGCTGGATGTGCTGACGATAGCACCTTGCACTGGAAATACAACGAGTAAATTGGCAAATGCTATGACCGATAGTCCAGTGCTCATGGCTGCAAAATCGCAGATGCGCAATGGACGTCCACTTGTTCTCGCGATATCTACCAATGATGGCTTAGGTCTTAATGCCGCAAATATTGCAAAGCTTCTAGTGGCTAAACATATTTATTTTGTGCCATTCGGACAGGATAACCCTGAGGGCAAACCTAATTCGTTAGTAGCGCGTATGGATCTTATCCCAGAAGCTTGCTATGCCGCTTTGCAAGGTAAACAACTACAGCCGATGATTATTGAAAAGTTTCATTCCGTCTAGAATAGGGCGGAATCGGTGGAGCTAGTTGCGGACAATAAAAGGGGAGATGCACTAAATGAGCAATGAGAAGTTAAATGCCGCCTTGGTCGGAGTTACTTCTTAATCAATAGATACGGTCGTGAACATTCAAAGCCAAGATCTGCTAAACCCATTGCTGAGATCATTGCCACCAAAAAATATAAGATTTACTGCTACCGTCCTCATTTCGAGGGCGGTACAACCATTTTTCAAAATAAAAGAAAATTACTTAAGAAATAAGCTTACGTACTGTAAAGGAATTTCTCATTAGAGACGAAATGAGTTCTATTTACGAACGATTAGTGTGTTTGCTTTGACAATAATGGAGGAATTATACATGGGTATTCTGGTACAAAAATTCGGAGGAACATCACTTTCAACACCACAAGCTAGAGAGCACGTCATTCGTAATGTCAAACGGGAGCTCGCTAGCGGCTATAGTTTGGTCATTGTCGTTTCGGCAATGGGCAGACGCGGAGAACCTTATGCAACAGATACTCTGCTGGATTGGGCTGTTCAGAATGGAGATTCACTCCCAGAGCGTGAGAAGGATCTCTTGATGTGCTGTGGTGAGATTATCTCTGCTACTACACTTTGTGGCCTGCTGGAGAATGAAGGGGTTGCTTCTACGGTACTAACGGGAGCTCAGGCTGGTTTTATGACAGATAGCAACTATGGCAATGCAAGAATTCTAGATGTACGTCCTGATCGTATTCTTCGTGAACTGCGTGAAGATAAAGTAGTTATAGTGACCGGGTTCCAAGGACAGACTGAAGCTGGTGATTTGACGACTTTGGGCCGTGGAGGAAGTGACACCTCTGCGACTGCACTGGGTGCTGCCCTTCATGCAGATATGGTTGATATCTATACAGATGTTAACGGGATTCTTACAGCAGATCCGCGGATCGTTGAAGATGCAAAACCGCTAACGTATGTTAGTTATACAGAAATTTGTAATATGGCTCATCAAGGAGCAAAAGTGATCCATCCACGTGCGGTTGAGATTGCTATGCAGGCACAAATTCCAGTACGCGTTCGTTCAACATTTTCTGAGACTGAAGGTACGCTGGTTACGAATCCTGAAGGATTCAACGACATTCAGTCTGGCGGCATTGTAGATCGCTTCGTAACAGGGATTGCTTATGTCAGCAACGTTACACAGATTTCTGTGGAGTGTCCAGATGGAAATGGTACGGGCGTTCAACTGCAAATTTTTAAAAGTATGGCCGACAACGGAATAAGCGTTGATTTTATTAATGTAACACCTACTGAAGCTCTTTATACTGTGTTCGATGACAAATCAGAAAAGGCCATCTCAGTTCTTCAGCAATTGGGCTTGCGTCCTAAGAGTTTATCAGGTTGTGCAAAAGTTTCCGTTATCGGGGGCGGAATTAATGGTGTGCCTGGTATTATGGCGCGTATCGTTGAGGCACTTAGCTCACAAAATATTCAGATTCTCCAATCCGCAGATTCGAATACAACGATTTGGGTGCTGGTGAAGAAAGAGGATATGGTGCAGTCCCTGCGTTCGCTGCACGCTATGTTTGAATTGCACCGCTAAGGAGGAATTCAAAGTGGATTTCGGAAGATTAATAACAGCCATGGTAACCCCCTTTGACGGGGATGGAGAAATCAACTGGGATGTAACTTCACAGCTTGTCGATTATTTAATTGAGGAACAGAAATCAGAGGCATTGGTTGTCTGTGGTACAACTGGGGAATCCCCAACGTTAAGTGATGAGGAGAAACTGCAGCTGTTTTCTTTTGTACTAGAGAAGGCGAATGGTCGCTGTAAAATTATTGCTGGAACAGGCAGTAATAACACGAAGCACTCTATTCACCTCACGAAGGAAGCGGAGAAAATAGGTGTGGATGGCGTACTTTTGGTCGTTCCTTATTACAATAAGCCTAATCAGGAAGGGCTCTATCAGCATTTTTCTGCGATTGCTACGGAGACTTCATTGCCAGTCATGCTGTATAATGTTCCCGGTCGCACGGGTGTAAGTATGAGCGTGGACACAACCCTTCGACTTGCTGAAATATCGAATATTGTTGCGACAAAAGAATGTGCATCTGTCGATCAAGTAACACTTATCGCTTCTGCGTGTTCCGATGACTTCCGTGTATATACCGGTGATGACTCTGCGGGCTTAGCTAGTCTAGCCGTAGGAGGATACGGAATTATCAGTGTAGCTAGTCATGTGGTTGGTGCACAGATGTCAGAAATGATCTATGCATTCACCTCAGGAAATGTTCAGCGAGCTGGAGAGATCCATCGGCAATTGTTCCCTATTTACAAGGGGTTGTTCGAATGTCCACAACCTTTACCGAATCCTTCAGCGGTCAAATATGCTTTAAGTTTGAAAGGTCTGCCTGTTGGAGGCGTCAGATTGCCGCTTATTTCACCTACTGAAGCTGAGGCGGCCTTTATCGAGGCACTATTTCACTAAGTGCTGAACAATGATATTCTAGTCTTTAAACCGGCTTCTCCTGTGGAGAGCCGGTTTTTATATTTATTATATTTTGCTAAAATAATGGGTCACATTTAAGGAAAGAATTTGGATACGAGATAGGGTGACTTGTCTTTTGCCAAAAAAATCATGTATAATGATCTTAAGTGACTGGGTGCGGTTAAAATTAAATATGCGGTAATCTTCCGTCAATGGTATACATTGTGAGACAGGATAGGTCCCAAGATGAGTCTGTGTAAATGATTGAAATGTCTTCGCGCGAGGGGCGCGACGGTGAATTTTGACGGCATTTGTCCGCTTCAATATGAACTTTACTGCCCGGAATCGGGAGCTTTCGCATTGCGCATTTTACAGATATCAGGAATATCCTTGTTAATTAAGGAAGCTATCAGCTGTTTGAAGAATGTGTTCAGCGCCGCTGAAATAATCGAAGTTCAATATTTACCAATAAAAGTATGACGTCCAACATCATAGGAGGGTTAGATTCATTTGTCCAAAAAAAACAACAACGATAAATTGATGATTTTCGCATTGGGCGGAGTCGGAGAAATCGGGAAAAACATGTATGTCATTCAATATGGAGCTGACATTGTAGTCGTGGATTCGGGACTTAAGTTCCCGGAAGAAGATATGCTCGGTATTGATATTGTAATTCCTGATATCTCTTATTTGACAGAGAACCGTGACAAGGTAAGAGGGATTGTACTTACCCACGGACACGAGGATCACATCGGTGGTCTCCCATATGTCCTGAAGAATTTGAATGTTCCGGTTTACGGAACAAGACTTACATTAGGCCTTGTAGAAAACAAATTGAAGGAAGCAAACTTACTGGGTGACACCAAACGAATTCTGATCAATGAAGATTCAGAAATTCAACTGGGAAGTTCGCTCAAAGTTACTTTCTTCAGAACCAATCACAGTATTCCTGATTCCGTCGGTGTATGCATAGAAACACCGGAAGGTAACGTAGTTCATACGGGAGATTTCAAATTTGACCACACTCCAGTCAACGGTCAATTTGCAAATCTGCATCGGATGGCTGAAATTGGCCAGAAGGGCGTGCTTGCTCTTTTGTCGGATAGTACAAATGCTGAGAAACCAGGCTTTACCCCATCTGAGAAAAATGTCGGTATCGTTCTGGAAGACATTTTCCGCAAAGCTGAACAACGTGTCGTTGTAGCAACTTTTGCTTCCAATGTGCACCGCATTCAACAAGTGGTTAATGCAGCAGAATCCACAGGTCGTAAGATTACAGTAATTGGCCGTAGTATGGTAAACGTTGTATCCATCGCTTCTGAGCTTGGATATCTGAACGTACCTGATGGTATGCTGATCGAGCCTGAAGAAATGAACAGAATGGCAGCGAACCGTGTCGTTGTTCTTTGCACAGGATCCCAAGGCGAGCCAATGTCCGCATTGACCCGTATGGCACGTTCCAGTCATCGTAAAGTAGATATCTTGCCAGGTGATACTGTTATTATTGCAGCAACACCGGTACCAGGTAACGAGAAATATGTAGGTCGTACCATTGATGAATTGTTCCGTCTTGGCGCTAACGTAATTTATAGCGGTTCCAATTCTGGCGTTCACGTATCCGGTCACGGTAGCCAGGAAGAGCTTAAGCTTATGCTCAACCTGATGAAACCAAAATATTTCATTCCAATTCACGGTGAATACCGTATGCAACGCAAACATGCGCTTTTGGCAGAATCTGTTGGCGTAGAGTCTCAGAACATTTTCATCACTGAAATCGGTGAGATTGTGGAAATTCAAGGCGGTGCCGCTCGTAAAGCTGGTAAAGTAACGGCTGGTAACGTATTGATTGACGGTCTGGGTGTAGGTGATGTAGGTAATATTGTATTGCGTGACCGTAAGCTGCTGTCTCAAGATGGTATTTTGGTTGTCGTGGTTACACTAAGCAAACAGAATGGTGCAATTGTCTCCGGACCTGACATCATTTCTCGTGGTTTCGTTTATGTTCGTGAGTCCGAAGGACTGCTTGACGAAGCGAACCGAATTGTTTCCAGTACACTGCAGCGCCTGATGAGTGAGAAAGTAAATGAGTGGGCATCGCTTAAAACAAGCGTAAAAGATTCACTCGGTCGTTTCTTATACGAGCAAACGCGTCGTAGACCGATGATTTTGCCAATTATCATGGAAGTGTAAGGAGAATTCTCCTTAAATAAATATATAGCTTGGGCATTGGCCCCTTTTCCCCGGAAATATTGGACGGTTTCTACGGGAAAAGGGGTTTTTGTATTGTTTATATTCACATCATGAGGAGAGGTTTGCATAATGCGGGGCCCTGAAATGTCATACTAATGAAAGTTAGTAAGGCTATAGCAGACCAGAGCTGCATAAGAAAAGGGAGAGCTGCGAAAATGAACTACATGAATGGATCAAATGGAGCAAAGAATGAGGAAGTTATACCACAAGAGGGAAATCCAAGTACAAATGAAAACATGCCGCCCACTACAATGGGTGCACTTAAAGAGCTTGGACAAACAGCGGTTCCTACGGGTGAACCGGATATCTTTTGCATAACGATCATCGGTCAGATTGAAGGCCATATTGTAATGCCTCCTCAGAACAAAACGACAAAATACGAACATATCATTCCTCAGCTGGTGGCAGCTGAACAGAATAAGAATATTAAAGGTCTGCTTATTATTTTAAATACTGTTGGTGGAGATGTAGAAGCTGGTCTAGCGATTGCCGAAATGATTTCTTCGCTCTCTAAACCAACGGTAACAGTAGTCATTGGAGGGGGCCATAGTATTGGCGTTCCGATTGCTGTATCCTCTACGTATTCAATTATTGCGGAAAGTGCAACAATGACGATACATCCGATTCGTATGAATGGCTTAGTAATTGGAGTGCCACAGACGTTCGAATACATGGAAAAAATGCAGGAGCGTGTAGTAAAATTCGTTACTTCTCATTCTCGGATTTCTGAAGAACAGTTCCGTGACCTCATGTTTAAGACAGGTGAGCTCAATCGTGATATTGGAACAGCCGTTGGGGGGTTGGACGCCGTTAAATATGGTCTCATGGATGAGGTGGGCGGGATCGGAGCTGCCTTAGCGCATCTTAACCGCATGATTGGTGGAGATTTCTCTGCAGCGCCTACAGCAGCGATTTCGGGAGGGCTTACGCAATGACACTCTATACGATAATGTCGATGGAACAGGTGTGGGAGGGGGCATTTAATAATTACGCTACAACGCGAGAAGTAAGTGTTCAGGGGATGCTCATGCAGGTTGAGCCGATGGAGGAAGGACGCGCGCGCATAGTAAGATTACTGGATTGTCCTTTGGAGCGATATTTAGATCCGTCGTTCTCTCCTGGAGCGATAATTACGTTAACATAAAGATTCATTTTTTGACAAAAGAGAACATAGGTACGCCACGCCATTATATGGTATAATGTTGTTCCGGGGGTGGCTGGCGTGGCTAAACGAAAAAAGAAAAAGAAAAAAGCGCTGCTCGGCAGCGTTTTAAAATATGAAATTTACGGAATTTTACTAATAACGATATCCGTTATTGCTCTGTCCGGTGAAGCGGCGGTAGGGCGGTCACTTTCAAGTATGGCGGGTTATTTATTAGGGAGATTTTATTTTGTGTTGCCGCTTATTGGTATTTTTTATGGGCTTATGGTTATGATCCATCGAAGATGGCCTTCTTCTTGGAACAGTCGACATACAGGCGTGCTTCTGCTTCTGCTATCCATGTGCCTTATGAGCACTATCTCTGCAATGGAGCAGAAGCTTGGCCCGTTGTCCTTGCTCCATCCTGGCAACGTGATGACACAAATACATAATGATCTTTCGGGATCTCTTTCGCCCGGTGTTAACAATAGTAATGTCTATATGCTGGGTAAGGATATAAGTGGCGGATATATCGGCGGATTGGAGTATGCTGCGCTGCTGTGGCTCTTTGGTAGTCTGGGAGCTAAGCTGCTCATGATCGTTATGCTTGCCATCAGCTTTATGTTAATTACAAATCTCTCCTATGTAGAGATTATTACTCTTTTGCGAGTTCGTACGGTTAAGTTTGTGGAAGGGATTCGTCTCCATGCGGCAAACCGTCCGAAGGCAGTCCCAGTAGCGGCTAGACCTTCCAAAGCAGCCACACCCGCAAAGACTCGGCCGGTGAAGCAGCCTGTCTATGACGAAGATGACGAAGAGGAAGAAGACGATCGATATTTACCTAATCGTAAGCAACCTGTTCTATTGAAAAAAATATCCGGTTGGTTCACAGGCTCCACCCGTTCAGAGGCGGAAGCCGATTCTGATGATGATCATGGTCCAATTGTAACAAGTGCTTCGCACGGTCCGATCATTTCTGGGCTTTCAGTAGATAGTCGTGTGACTCCACTTGAGGATATCCAACATGATTTTGATGATGCAGATATGGATATGGAACCTGTGACTCCAATTATTCGCGACTTCTTTGAGCATATCCGCTCAGAAGGGCTGAATGAGGAAGATCGGGAGGAATGGAGTGAATTCTCTCCTGCAGCTCGAGGTGTTACCGTCAAAGCTCCTGTCGCAGGGGCTAATCCAGTTAGTCAACAGCCTTCAGATGAGCCTGAGGAGAATGTGACTATAGACTTGGATGGATTGCTTAGCGCCACTCCTGATGGACAGATCATTCCTGCTCCACCGGCACCACCTCCACCAAAACCATATAAGCTGCCATCTTTCCGACTTCTAGCCAAACCTAACAACAGCGGTAAAGCAGGAGATCAGAATGATTATATGCAGACCGCCCGTAAGCTAGAAGCTACCCTAGAGAGTTTCGGTGTAAGAGCAAAGGTTCTCGAAGTAGTTAGAGGTCCAGCGGTTACACGCTATGAGATTCAGCCGGATATCGGTGTCAAAGTTAGCCGTATTGTTAATCTGACGGATGACATTGCGCTTGCTCTTGCAGCCAAAGATATACGTATGGAGGCGCCAATTCCGGGTAAATCAGCCATTGGGATAGAGGTACCAAATTCCGAAGTGTCTATTGTGACCATGCGTGAAGTTATGGAGACACAGATCTTTCAGGAAGCTGAATCCAGATTATCGATTGCTTTTGGACGTGATATTTCGGGTCAGACGATTATCGGTAATTTAGCGAAGATGCCCCATTTATTGGTGGCTGGTGCAACGGGATCTGGTAAATCGGTTTGTATTAATGGGATTATTACGAGTATTTTATACAAAGCTAAACCCGATGAAGTCAAATTCCTGATGGTGGACCCGAAGATGGTAGAGCTGAATGTCTATAATGGGATTCCGCATCTTCTGGCTCCAGTCGTTACTGATCCGAAGCGGGCGAGCTTAGCTTTAAAGAAGATTGTTGTGGAAATGGAGAAAAGGTATGAACTCTTCTCCAAATCAGGAACACGCAACATGGAAGGCTATAATAAGCTGATGGCAGAGAACCCAGCTGCTATACTTCCGTATATCGTTGTTATTGTGGACGAGCTTGCGGATTTGATGATGGTTGCCGCTAACGATGTAGAGGATGCTATCTGTCGGCTTGCACAGATGGCGCGTGCAGCTGGTATACATTTAATTATCGCTACTCAGCGTCCTTCCGTGGATGTCATTACAGGTTTGATTAAGGCGAATATTCCATCTCGTATCGCTTTCGGCGTATCTTCCAATGTAGACTCACGTACCATTCTGGATATGCCAGGTGCGGAGAAGCTGTTAGGTCGGGGAGACATGCTGTTCTTACCGATGGGAGCTTCTAAACCGATTCGTGTGCAGGGTGCCTTTATGAGCGATCAAGAGGTTGAGACGATCGTTCAATATGTCAGCAGCCAAGGTGAAGCAGAATATGATGAGTCCATTGTTCCAGAGGTTGATGACACAATCGCTGAAGACCAGGAGCCACAGGATGAGTTATATGAGCAGGCCGTAACGATCGTGCTTGAAGCGAAGCAAGCTTCAGTCTCGCTACTACAGCGCCGGATGAGGGTTGGTTACACCCGTGCAGCCCGTTTGATTGACTCTATGGAGGCTCGTGGGGTAATAGGGCCTTACGAGGGCAGCAAGCCGCGTGAGGTGCTTGTATCACTTGAGCAGTATCAGCATAACAAGATCAGTTCTTAAGCTGAACAAGTCAGTTTAAACCTTAAATAGACAGTAAAAAGGGGCCGTCCCCAAGTAGTTTGTACTACTTGGGGACGGCCCTTACTCATGCTGAAGAAGTGTAAATGACACTTCAAATAATGGCTTTAGTGAAGCTACGAATAAGGCTCCGAGTGAAGCTTCATTAAAATAATTAGGGAATTTCTCCCTGAAATTCTGAGATTATTGGTTCTCAGACTTATAATTAGGGAAAAGCTCCCTATAATTTATTAATTTTGGTAAGAAATAAAGGAATTGGCCTGATTTTTAGGGAGGAATTCCCTAATTTCATTCATTATCAGAGAATATCCACTATTTTCAGGGAGTTTTTCCCTAAAAGTGCGAACCTGTTACTTGGACTATTGTGAATTCATATCACTAAAATATTGAAAAGTATGACGTATATCTATAATTTCAATTCATGCGTGGTTCCAAAGTAAAATGTGGTCCTTTAAATTCAGGATTCATATCAACTTCATGGTTTTCTTATTTCGTATTATAGTTGATAATTATTCTCAATTATAATGAAAAGCTATTTCTTCTTTTTTAGTAATGCATAGGATGCGCTGACAGTCGTCATAATAACTTTAGCCATCCATGCAGAACTTACAAAAGAAAGGTAGAGCGAACCCTATGAAGAAACAAAAGATGTGGATATTTGCTGCTTTAACTCTTGCACTTGCTGCCGCGCCGTTTGCAGGAACGTTTTTCAAGGGGAATGGCATTGTTCAGACCAAGCAAAGTGCTGCTGCGTCATTTGTCCACGAGTTAAATAATCCTGACGAAGAAGTCTTGCCGGCTTTCAGTACAACACCCATTAAACTTGGGTCCACGGGTCAGGATGTCTATGAATTGCAGGGGCGATTAAAGCATTTAGGTTATTATGCCGGAAAAATAGACAGTCATTTTGGGCCAAAAACGAAGAATGCAGTAACTTGGTTTCAATGGAAATTCGGAATGAAGTCTGATGGCATTGTAGGTGCCAAAACTAAGCTGAAGCTGTATAACGCCACGAAGAACTGGAAGCCTACTGAGCCTTCTACGGGCACGGGAAATAAGACAGCACAGAATAACACTGGTAATAAAACAAATACGTCCAATAAAACGAATTCGCCAGGATTGTCTTCAGGTAATTCGATGGGCTTATCGGAGAATGATCTCAAGATCATGGCTAATGCCGTGTATGGAGAAGCCAGAGGTGAGCCTTTCGAAGGTCAGGTTGCTGTTGCTGCGGTCATTTTAAACCGAGTGAAATCACCTAGTTTCCCGAATACGCCGTCTGGCGTTATTTTTCAACCGGGAGCATTTACAGCTGTAGCCGATGGTCAGATCTATCTGGAGCCCAATGAGCAAGCACGTAAAGCAGTGCAGCAAGCACTCAATGGTTGGGACCCTTCAGGTGGATGTTTGTATTACTTCAATCCTAAAACAGCGACCTCTAAATGGATTTGGACCCGTCCTCAGGTGAAGACGATTGGTCAGCATATTTTCTGTATGTAAAAAGAAGGATAGAGAATTCAGAGAGCAACCGGGAAGAGGCTTCCGGTTGCTTCCTTACTTTGGAATGGTTTAGAATGGTTAATAATTCATAAACATGATGTAGAGCAACTATCCACGCCGTAAAGGAGTTTTGGACTTGACTAATAATGTATTTCAGCATGGCACCGTAGGAGGCTTGCGCATTCACGTTATGCCAACCAAGGCATTCAAGACCTATGCGATCTCACTTTATGCGGGGATCCCTCTTGATGAGAATACAGTAACTTCTACTGCACTAGCTCCATTCGTGCTTCGCAGAGGTACCGCGACTTATCCGGAGACCACGCAATTTCGCGAGCGTTTGGAGGAACTGTATGGCGCTGGATTCGGGTTTGATATTTATAAAAGAGGCGATTATCAAATCGTTCAGTTCCGCATGGATACTATTAATGACTCTTTTGTGCAAAGCCAGGAGAGCTTACTTGAACAATCCTTCGCTTTCTTAGGTGAAGTACTGACTCGTCCATTAGTTGAAGACGGCAGCTTCCGACCTTCGTATGTTGCAACGGAGCGTGAAACCGTTCGCAAGAAGCTGGAGTCCATCGTAAATGACAAGATACGTTACGCTGCTGAGCGCTGTATTGAGGAAATGTGCCGAAACGAGCCATATCGTCTTCACCCTCTGGGGCAAAGAGCGGATCTGGATCAAATCACTCCGAAAAGTTTGTATGAATCGTATAATTCCTGGCTGGATGATGCCATCCTTGATCTCTATGTAGTGGGTGACACTACAGCTGAGGAAGTAGAAAAGCTTGTACAGCGTCATTTCGGTCGGGTTCAGTCCGAGGTGGGCTTATATAGCTCTAAGTTCGTACCTGTATCAGTTAATGAGGTGCGGACTGTAGAAGAGAAGCTGGATGTCAGTCAGGGCAAGTTGAACCTGGGTCTACGCACCTCTATTACTTATAAGGATGATAATTACGCATCCGCACTTATGTACAACGGAATATTAGGAGGGTATCCCCACTCTAAACTCTTCGTTAACGTACGTGAGAAGGCAAGCCTTGCCTATTATGCTTCGTCTCGTTATGACGGCCACAAGGGCATTGGAACGATTCAATCAGGCATCGAAACGCAAAATTACGGCAAAGCCGTGGACATTATAGAGAAACAATTGGAAGAGATGAAAGCTGGCAATATCAGTGATCTGGAACTGAGTCAGACCAAAGCTATGATCCGCAATCAGCTTTCCGAGATTCCGGATTCTGCTTTTGAAATGATCTCTTATGACTTCAACCGCCAGCTGTCAGGAAAAGAACGGACAGCGGATCAGCTATTGGAGCAGGTGGAACAAATCGGTGCTGAAGATGTAAAAGCTGCCGCCGAAACCTTTCAGCTGGATACGATATATTTCTTGACAGGAAAGGAGGAATAACGATGGAACAAATTCATTACGACAGACTTCAAGAGACCATTTATCATGAGGTCATGGATAACGGACTTCAGGTATATGTGTTGCCGAAACCAACCTTCAAAAAGACCTATGCTACATTTGCAACTAAATACGGTTCCGTTGACAATCATTTTCATGTCGCAGGTGGAGAAGAGACCACTGTTCCTGATGGTATAGCTCACTTTTTAGAGCACAAAATGTTCGAAGAGCCAGAAGGCGATATTTTTGCTACCTTTGCTTCAAATGGAGCCTCGGCCAATGCTTTTACAAGCTTTGATCAGACAGTTTATCTTTTCTCAGCAACAGAAAATATAGAGACCAATCTTAGTACGCTCGTTGATTTTGTTCAGCGACCTTATTTTACAGATGAGAATGTAGAAAAGGAAAAGGGAATTATTGGTCAAGAAATCAATATGTATGCTGATAATCCGGATTGGCGCGTGTATTTTGGCCTTATTGAAGCGATGTATTCGAAGCATCCGGTTCGGATTGACATTGCAGGTACGGTAGAATCGATTAGTACGATCACGAAAGAAACGCTGTACACATGTTATAACGCTTTTTATCACCCTAGCAATATGTTGTTGTTCGTGGTTGGGGGTGTGGACCCGGAGAAAGTATTTTCTTTGATTCGCGCTAACCAAAAGGAAAAAACCTACGGCAAGCAGGGTGAAATCAAGCGTATTTTTGAAGATGAACCCGAACAAGTCGCTACAAAACGGCTAGAAAGCAAGCTTGCTGTTTCGATGCCGAAAATCATGTTTGGTTTCAAGGAAAAAGTAGAAGATCTAACAGGTGAAGCTTCTCTGAAACGCGACCTGATAACGAAGCTAATGCTCGATTTGTTGGTAGGTAGTAGCACAGCATTGTATCAAAAGCTTTATGATGAGGAATTGATCTCGGACAGCTTTGGACATGAATTTAATAGTTCTCCGCAGTATGCTTTTTCTGCAATGGGTGGGGATACAAAGGATCCGGACTTGCTTTTAAAACGAATTAAAGAAGAAGTAGATCTAATCTTAAAGTCTGGCTTTGCGGAGAAGGATTTCGAGCGGGCACGGAAAAAGAAAATTGGCGGTTATTTGCGCATGCTGAACTCCCCTGAAAGTATCGCACATGAATTTACACGCTACCAGTTCCGTGGTGGTGACCTGTTTGAAGTTCTGCCTATGTATGAATCGATCACTCTGGCAGAAGTAAATGAGCGTCTGCAAGCCCATGTGAACTGGGAACAGCTTGCCGTTTCATTGGTGGTGAGTCCTTAGGTGAGCGTTTTGGGAGAGAGCAGCAAACCACTAGGGGAAATGACAGTGCTCATTACAGGGGGAAGCGGAGGGATCGGCGGCGCCATTGCGGAACGATTTGCTTCTGTGGGGATGAATATAGTTATTCATTATAAACACTCACATGAAGCTGCGAATGATGTCGCTCGGCGTTGTATGGCCCTTGGCGCAAAGGTAATGACAGTAAACGCGGATATGAAGGATCGTAGTCAAATTGTACGTATGGCTGAAAAGCTTGAGAGTAATGGGATGCAGCCGGATATTCTCGTCAATAATGCCGGTAAATCGCATTACGGAATGCTAGCTGATGTGACCGAAGAGGAATGGGATGACATTATGTCCATTAACTTGAAGGGAACCTTTATGTGCAGTCAGATTTTCATGCCGTACATGGTGTCTCAGCGTTATGGACGTATCATCAACGTTTCTTCTGTATGGGGTATCACTGGAGCTTCTTGCGAAGTAGCATATTCGGCTAGTAAGGGTGGAGTGAATGCCTTTACAAAGGCTTTAGCTAAAGAGTTGGCTCCATCTGGTGTAACGGTTAACGCGGTAGCTCCAGGAGCGGTTAATACGAACATGCTGTCCAATTTACAGGAGGATGAAGTCCGTATGCTGGAGGATGAGATTCCAGTAGGGCGTTTGGCTACGCCTAATGAAATATCTTCACTAATTTATTTTTTGGCTTTGCCTGAGTCCGGGTATATCACTGGCCAGATTATTAGTCCAAATGGTGGATGGATTACCTGATCTTCAGTTGGAGAAAAGCTCCAGCATAATAACTTAGCTTCTAAGACATATTATAAGTGTTGTTTTTAAATCTCACGTAAGGCGGCTTACAGCCTGTATGCAGGTGTTTGACCGTAAACATGAAGGAGGATTTAAGATGACACAAGAAGATAGCGTAATCAAAAATTTTGACACCTGGAAGAAATTTCTAGGAAAACGTGTTGTACAGGCGGAGAAACTTGGGATGAGTGAAGACACAATCTCAAAGCTGGCTTTTGAAATTGGGGAATTCCTCGATGAAAAAGTGGATCCAGCAAACACTCAAAACCGTGCAATCAAAGAGCTATGGGACGTCGGCAACGATGAAGAAAAGCAGACGATTGCTAAACTCATGGTCAAGTTGGCGAAAAATCACGCCTAAGCTTGCGGAAAAGCTCCCCTTGTGGGAGCTTTTCTGCAATTATTACAGGACTGACCTTGCCTTTCATTTTTATTTTATATATCATTAACATGACCCGTGTTTCAGACCGCTTTGTCTGAACGGCATTTTTTTGATGTTATCAAAGTGCGGGAAAAGGAATCTATGAGGTGTACAAGTGGAATATAAACAATGGTATATGGAATACAAGATTCACAAGAACAGACCCGGTCTGCTTGGTGATATCGCTTCAATGTTAGGGATGCTAGAAGTCAACATACTGACGATTAATGGCGTTGAAGGAAAGACTCGCGGAATGTTGCTGGAGACCAATGACGATGACAAAATAATGCTGATGGGCGAAATGCTCAAGAAAGTTGATAATATTACAGTTTCAGCTCTGCGGTCTCCAAGACTCGTAGACAAGCTGGCTGTGCGCCATGGGCGATATATTGAACGGGATTCAGATGATCGGAAGACGTTTCGTTTTACTCGGGATGAGCTTGGTCTATTGGTCGATTTTCTCGGGGAACTGTTTAAAAAAGATGGAAATCAGGTAATAGGACTTCGAGGTATGCCCCGTGTAGGAAAGACGGAATCAATCATTGCTGGCAGTGTCTGCGCGATGAAGCGTTGGACATTTGTCTCCTCAACACTTTTACGTCAGACGGTTCGAAGTCAATTAGCAGAAGATGAGATGAACCCACATAATGTATTTATAATTGATGGTATTGTTAGTACGATCCGCTCTAATGAGAAGCATTATAATTTATTACAAAATGTTATGAGTATGCCAAGCACGAAAGTGATCGAGCATCCAGATATTTTTGTACGGGAATCTGAGTACACCTTTGATGATTTTGATATTATTATCGAGCTTCGCAATAATCCAAATGAAGAAATATTGTACGAGTCGTTTACGACTAGCTACAGTGATGATTTATAGAACAAGAAAACAATGAACAATGATATTCATTGAAATTTACAGGAGGTGATGGTATGTCGGAACTGGGCCGGCAATTGAAAGAGGCGCGTCTGCAAAAAGGGATGAGTCTTGACGATGTCCAGGAAGTAACGAAAATTCGCAAAAAGTATTTGGAAGCCATCGAGTCTGGAGACTATAAGGTGCTTCCAGGAAGTTTTTATGTTAGGGCGTTTATCAAAACGTACGCAGAGGCAGTAGGGATGAGTCCTGACGAACTGCTAGAGGAGCATGGGAATGTACCTGCCCCTCCCGAAGACACAGCCATGGAAACGGTGATTCAAAAACGCAGCCGTAGACCTGAAACCGAACGGAATGCAAAATGGCTGCCAACAGTGCTAATGTGGACATTTCCAATATTAATTATTGTTGTGATTTACATTTATGCATCTAGTTTGAACAAATCGGACCCTGATCAGATTGATCAGACGAATCTGACGAATGAACAGCAGGATCCTACGACTGCTAAAACATCTCCACCGGCTTCAGGAGGTGGAGTTGTGGCGCCAACTTCTTCGGCAGGAACAGAAGCAACAACTGAACCTACTGCAGAGCCAACGCCATTACCAACACCTACGCCTTCCCCGCAATCCATTACAGTTACACCGGATGGGAAAGCAGGAAAAACAACAAAATTCAAGGTTTCAGCTCCGGCTGGAAGTGAAGTGAAGGTTGAGATTTCTGCTACTGGGGTAAGCTGGCTTGAGGTGTATAAAGGTGAGAACTCTAAAGGTGAAAAACTCTCATTTGGTAACACAGCGGCAGGAGATCGTATGAGCTTTGTGCTTGGAAGTGAAGGAATGTATATTAAATCTGGTTATTCACCAGCTACTGAGATTACTGTCAATGGACAAGTGATTACGGATGAAAAGACCTCATCTCGTCTGCTACTTAATCTGGATGAAGGTACTGGAAGTGAAACGACCCAGAATGAAGGTACCACCGATACTACCGACCAGACTAATGAAACAGGCCAATAAGAAAAATGATGCATAGACTTTGGCTTTGCGGGGAACATAAGACTGTTTCTAGTTCTTAGCCAAAGTGGGGTGTACATTCATGATTGTTAGCTGGATTGTAGCTGGACTTGGGGTTGTTGTCAGTCTTATCGGATACTATATGACACCAAGTGCTTGGGGTTATGGAATTCTCGGGTTCGGTCTTGCACATATCGTGCTTGGAATTCTGGATATGTTTCGAAGCCCGCTTCGAAGCAGATAGAGAATTTAGAATGTGCGTCTCCGAGGATATTTTCCATTGGAGACGTGTTTCTACCTGAAACACAACTCATTTCGAAGGAAAAGCTCCACTATGTGGGGCTGTTTTCTGTGTCGGGTGAGGTACATATTATCCAATATTAGACTTAAGGGTATCATTCTTTTATAATAGTAGCAGACTAAAAAGTACAAAGGACGTGTAGTTATGAGTTCAGAAAGTTCATTTGATATCGTATCTAAAATGGATATGCAGGAATTAACCAATGCGATCCACCAAACAGAGAAAGAAATTGATAACCGCTTTGACTTTAAGAACAGCAAGAGTAGTCTGAAGCTGGAGAAAGACGCACTTATTATCGCCTCTGAGGACGAATATAAGTTAAACGCTGTTATTGATATTTTACAATCGAAGATGGTGAAGAGAGGTATCACGCTGAAAAACTTGGATTTCGGCAAAGTGGAGCCTGCTTCTCTGGGTAGTGTTCGTCAGCGTTTAGGTCTTAAGCAAGGGATTGATCAGGAGAATGCAAAAAAAATTAACATCCTGATTCGTGATTCGAAATTGAAGGTGAAGAGCCAGATTCAAGGAGATCAGATCCGCGTAACTGGTAAGAGTCGCGATGATTTACAACAAATTATCCAGATTTTGCGTAAAGCTGATTTGCCGCTGGACCTGCAGTTCAACAACTTAAAATAGCATTTTGTACCCCGCAGTGCTTATCAGCGCCATTATGCGGGGTGCTTTGTATTTTTTTTGACACCTATTTATAGCTATAATATACTTGCTTAAGTAGAAATAGATGAGCCTGACTCAGGCAATTTGTATGAACGATTTAGGGGAGGAACTTCAGTGAATTTGCCCAACCGCATCACGCTAGCACGTATTTGCCTGATCCCGATTATGATGTTTTTCTTACTGGTGGATTTCAGTTTTTATCCAGAACCGATACATTGGGGCTCTTTTCAGCTATCTGTTAATCATTTGGTGGCAGCTGTAATCTTTTTGCTTGCAGCGAGCACAGATGGAATAGACGGCTACATAGCAAGGAAATATAATATGGTCACCAATCTCGGTAAGCTCCTTGATCCGTTAGCGGACAAGCTGTTAGTTTCTGCAGTTCTGATTTCACTTGTGGAATTGGGCAGATGTGATTCATGGATCGCAATTGTTATCATTAGTCGTGAGTTCGCAGTAACCGGGCTTCGCCAGATAGCATTGTTAGAGGGAAAAGTGGTTGCCGCCAGCAAATGGGGTAAGATAAAGACGGTTGTACAAATTGTAGCGATCTCACTGCTGTTGTTAAATAATTTCCCATTTCAATTCGTCAGCATTCCTGTAGATGATATTGCTATATGGGCTGCAGCATTGATCACTATTTACTCTGGAATTGATTATTTTGTGAAGAATAAGGATCTATTACAGCTGCATAATGCTTAAGCATTTTAGGCAGCTACATATAGGAGAGGTAATAGGTAAAGCACCTATTACCTTTTTTAAACCCTAAAAGCAGTGTATCTACATTATAACGAGGAGGCGAAAGCCAGGTATGAAAGCGGAGATTATTGCAGTAGGCACGGAGCTTTTGCTCGGTCAAATCGTAAATAGTAATGCCCAGTTTTTGTCTATTGAGCTAGCTGCTATTGGGATTGATGTATATTTTCAAACCGTAGTTGGGGATAACAGCAGTCGCTTGCAGCAAGCCATTGAGATCGCTCAAAGCAGAGCGGATGTTATCATATTTACCGGTGGTATTGGTCCTACAGAAGATGATCTAACGAAGGACGCGCTGGCTGCTTCCTTAGGTCGCACACTTCATATAGATCGCTTGGCAATGGATCATGTACAACGTTTCTTTGATGATCGAAAGATTGTAATGACGGAGAATAATCGTAAACAGGCACTTATAATTGAAGGAACTACACCTTTGCCAAATGAGATTGGTCTTGCTGTTGGCATTGCTTTTGAGCATGAAAAGAAATATTATATTGTGCTTCCTGGTCCGCCTCGCGAGATGAAGCCGATGTTCGTAGATAAAGCTGTACCGTGGCTTCAGCAGCACGCTCTAACGACAGAAATGCCACTTTATTCTAAAATGCTTAAATTTGCAGGTATCGGAGAATCACTGCTTGAGGATAAGCTCATTGATCTTATTCACAGCCAGACAGACCCAACCATAGCTCCTTACGCTAAAGAGGGAGAGGTAACCGTTCGTATTTCGACAAAGGCGCCTTCCGAGCATGAAGCTTACAAGAAGCTGGAGATTCTGGAGAAACAGATCAAAGAGATTTTGCCAGAACATTTATATGCAAATATTGATGTGCCACTGGAGCAATTGATTGTGGATTGGATGGCGGATGCAGGTCTGACTTTAAGTGCGGCAGAGAGTTGCACTGGAGGCTTGCTGATGGAGAGTATAACTAACATTCCAGGCAGTGCTTCGATGTTTGCGGGAGGAATCGTCTGTTATTCCAACGACCTGAAGAAAAAACTTCTAAATGTGCCAAGTGCTTATTTGGAGGGGCCAGATGCTCCAGGGGCAGTTAGTCGTGAAGTTGCCGAAGTGTTAGCTGATCAGGTGAGAATGATCGCAGATAGTGATTTCGGTTTATCTGTAACTGGTGTAGCAGGACCGGGCTATTCTGAACGTAAGCCAGTTGGACTTGTATTTATTGGTTTAGCTGAACGCGGGCGTAAGACAGAAGTATACGAGCTTAATCTTAAAGGTACACGTGAAAATATACGACTGCGTACTGTTAAAGCTCTGTTGTATCGTCTATGGCGCAGACTTGAGGAACGGAAGGTGGAGACACCTCTTGAAGGCTCAGACTTGTAATGGGAGATTAGCCCAGTTATAATTGAGACATACGGAAGAACCGTGGCACTGAGATTTCTTTGCTGCGGTTTTTTGTATATCTGCGGAGATTTTGATCGCTGTTTTGGTTTTGATCATAAGTCGTTGATGTCCGGTGAAGTAGAGAAATCAGTTAACTTCTATGTCCGGAGGGAGGCTTACAATAAAAGGGATAATTAACGCTTGAGACAAAAAAAACGAATGTATGTTCGAAAAAAAGCTTGGCAAGACCTCAAAAACACGTTATTATATTATTATAAACAGTGAAGGAAGTGGTCTGATTGTCAGATCGTCGTGCAGCGCTTGATATGGCGCTTCGTCAAATAGAAAAACAATTTGGTAAAGGTTCGATCATGAAACTGGGAGAATCCACTCATATGCAAGTGGAAGTTGTACCTAGCGGATCTTTGGCACTTGATATTGCGTTAGGTATAGGCGGACTTCCAAAGGGACGTATTATTGAAGTATACGGACCTGAATCCTCCGGTAAAACGACTGTTGCTCTTCATGCTATTGCAGAAGTGCAAAAACAAGGAGGACAAGCTGCATTTATCGATGCTGAGCATGCGCTCGATCCGAAGTATGCACGTAACTTGGGCGTAAACATTGATGAATTGTTGCTATCTCAGCCAGATACGGGTGAACAGGCACTTGAGATTGCTGAAGCACTTGTCCGTAGTGGTGCAGTAGACATTATTGTCGTTGACTCCGTAGCTGCGTTGGTTCCTAAAGCGGAAATCGAAGGTGATATGGGTGACTCTCACGTCGGCCTACAGGCTCGTTTGATGTCTCAAGCGCTTCGGAAGCTATCTGGTGCCATTAGTAAATCGAATACAATTGCTATCTTTATTAACCAGCTTCGTGAGAAAATTGGTGTTATGTTCGGTAACCCTGAGACAACCCCGGGTGGTCGGGCGTTGAAATTCTATTCTTCCGTACGGTTGGATGTTCGTCGTGTCGAAAGTATTAAGATGGGTAACGACGTTGTAGGTAACCGCACCAAGATCAAGATTGTGAAGAATAAGGTAGCACCTCCATTTAAACAAGCTGATGTTGATATCATGTATGGTGAAGGGATTTCCAGAGAAGGAAGTCTTGTAGACATCGGTACTGAAATGGACATCGTGAATAAGAGTGGTGCATGGTATTCCTATGAGGGTGAGCGTCTCGGCCAAGGACGTGAGAATGCCAAACAGTTCTTGAAAGAACATCAAGATATTGCACTCATCATTGAGAACAAGATCCGTGAAGCAAGTAACCTGTCCACTATTGTTGCTGCACCAAATGAAGCTGAAATCATTGCAGAGCAAGAGGAAGAAGAAAAGCTACTTCTCGAAATCGAACAATAGAATTTACTAAGGAATAGGACGCCCTGTGATTCATTGTTGCAGGGTGTCTTTTCTTAACAGTGTAAGAACATATATATTTGGGGTCCCCCAAAGTACCTGAGTACGCACCGAAGTTAAGCCGCACTTTGTGGGGATATTTTATTGCTATGAGGTGACAAGCAACTATGGTAATACAGCTGGATATGGATTTTGAATCGGATGAGCAGGACGTACAGGTCCTATCTGATTTTCCTGATGGAGAACTTTTAGAAATTACTAAGGTAGAACGTCAGAAGAAGTCGGACCACCGCTACATCATACATTTCGGAGCCTATAACATGACTGTACACGAAGACGTCATGATTAAATATCGGATGATTACTGGAAATTCTTTTATGAAAGCCGATTTGGAGGAAATTGTTGTTGCTGATGAGCGACAACGAGCTTATGTAGAAGGACTTCGTTATCTAGAACGGAAGCCACGTACCGCTATGGAAATGACTCGCCGTTTACGGCAGAAGGAAATAGGGGAGACTATTATTGCGGAAGTGGTGCAACGGCTACAGCAGGAAAGATTACTTGATGACCCCTTGTATGCAAAGCAATGGGCGGAGCAACGCATTACGAACCAGCGAAAAGGGAAAATGTGGATTCGCCAAGAGCTACGTGAGAAAGGAATCGACAAAGCCTTGATCTCGGAAGCACTGGAGAATGTCAGTCCTGAACAAGAACTAGAGAGTGCACTTCAGATTGGTCGTAAGAAATGGAATCTTATTCGTGGTGAAGCCACAGATAAGCGCAGAAAGACTGGAGCCTTCTTAATGCGGCGTGGATTCTCGGGTGATATGGTGCGACAAGTGATCAATACTTTACTTGAGGAAGACAATTATGAGGGTGAAGATGAGGAATTTTACTAGACTCACTGATTCTCTTGACATTAATGCGCATATCGACTCTCTTGACAATGTCTTTTTATAAATAATAAAATATAACATGAATCGGCATAAAGTAAGAATCCTTTTTCCTTCCCAAAAAGGTGACTTTTTAAAACGGTTCGCGTACAACTCATATGAAATGTAATCGCCGGATAAGGCGGGCAGTGTGCATGTGCAGCATGTGCAGTATGGCAATCGGTTATTTACCGGTTTTTTGTATGGTGATGAACGGATAGTTTAACAACTGCACAATTCCCAGGGATATACCTTGGAGAGGAACCAACGAGGAGGTGAACAGATGCAAGCATGGATCTGGGTCATTATCGTTCTCGTTGTAGCTGCATTATTCTTTGGGTTCGGTTATTTTATTCGTAAATCCCTTGCAGAAGCTAAAATTCAAAGCGCAGAAAGAGAAGCCGTAGTCATCGTGGAGAACGCGAAGAAAGACGCAGAGGCGCTGAAGAAAGAAACAGTATTGGAAGCTAAGGACGAAGTCCATAGAATCCGTACTGAAGCTGAGAAAGAAACTCGTGAACGTCGGAATGAAATCCAACGGCAAGAGAGACGTTTGCTGCAAAAGGAAGAATCTCTGGATAAAAAAATGGAATCGCTTGAAAGAAAAGAAGAACAAGTAGCTAACAAAGAGAAACGAATTGATGAAACCCAACAGCAAATTGATGTTATTTACAAAAACCAAGTCACTGAATTGGAGAGAATTTCCAATTTAAGCATCGAAGATGCAAGAAGTATTATTCTTAGCAATGTTGAGCAAGAAGTTCGCCATGAAACGGCTCAAATGATCAAAGAGATTGAACAGCAGGCGAAAGAGGAAGCGGATAAGAAATCCCGTGAAATCATCACACTCGCTATCCAACGCTGTGCAGCTGATCACGTAGCGGAGACAACAGTTTCAGTTGTTACCCTGCCGAACGAAGAGATGAAAGGGCGGATTATCGGTCGTGAAGGCCGTAATATTCGTGCACTCGAAACTCTTACAGGTATCGACCTCATTATTGATGATACGCCGGAAGCAGTTATTTTGTCGGGATTTGATCCAATCCGCCGTGAAGTGGCCCGTACGGCACTTGAGAAGCTTGTGGCAGATGGACGTATCCATCCCGCTCGAATTGAAGAGATGGTGGAGAAATCCCGCAAAGAAGTGGACGAACGAATTCGCGAATATGGTGAACAAGCTACTTTCGAAGTGGGTGTTCACGGATTGCATCCAGATTTGATCAAGATTCTGGGTCGTCTGAAATTCCGTACAAGCTATGGTCAAAATGTATTGAAGCACTCCATGGAGGTTGCTTATTTAACTGGACTGATGGCCGGTGAGCTTGGGGAAGACATCGTGCTTGCAAAACGTGCAGGATTGCTCCATGATATCGGCAAAGCGCTGGATCATGAAGTAGAAGGATCGCATGTTGAGATCGGCGTTGAACTAGCGAAGAAATATAAGGAACATCCGGTTGTTATCAACAGTATCGCGTCTCATCATGGAGATTGCGAAGCTACCTCGGTTATTGCTATGTTGGTTGGTGCAGCTGATGCATTGTCAGCAGCAAGACCTGGCGCTCGCCGTGAAACACTGGAAACGTATATTAAACGTCTAGAAAAACTGGAAGAAATCTCAGAGTCATTCGAAGGCGTTGAGAAATCATTTGCTATTCAGGCGGGCCGTGAGGTACGCGTGATGGTACAGCCAGAGAAGATTGACGATGCAGAGGCATTCCGTCTAGCTCGCGATATTACGAAAATGATTGAAAGTGAACTGGATTATCCAGGACATATCAAAGTTACCGTTATTCGTGAGACACGGGCTGTTGAATACGCTAAATAGGTGGAATATAAGGTTAAGGGATAAGATGTAACTTATACTTTCTTATATTTGTTGAGAATTGGCCCCTAAGCGGGGCCTTTTTTCTTTTGAATATGAGGTCTTATCCATTAGATATAGCGGTTAAGATTAGGAGGAGAGAATCATTAAAGTACTATTTATTGGAGATATCGTTGGAAATGTTGGAAGAAAGGCTCTTCGTGAGATGTTGCCCTCACTAAAAAGTAAATATCAGCCTCATATCATTATTGTTAATGGTGAAAATTCTGCTGCCGGTAGAGGGATCACCAAGGCGATCGCTAATGAGTTTTTTAACTGGGGCGTTCACGGTATAACTATGGGAAACCACACATGGGACAACAAAGATATTTTTGAGTTCATCGATGATGAGGCTCGGATTATTCGTCCCGCTAATTTTCCGCCAGGAACACCGGGAAGAGGTTATACAGTCGTTAAAGGGAACGGTAAAGAACTGGCAATAGTAAATTTGCAAGGCCGGACTTTCTTACCTGCTATCGATTGTCCTTTCCGTGTCGGGGAAGAAATTGTGGAAGAGCTTCGCAGAGATCACAAATGTATTTTAGTCGATTTCCATGCAGAGGTAACCTCTGAGAAAATCGCCATGGGATATTTTATGGATGGTCGCGCATCGATTGTTGTTGGGACACATACTCATGTTCAGACAAATGATGATGTGATTTTACCAGGAGGAACTGCGTATTTGACCGATGCGGGAATGGTTGGTTCAAGCGAAGGAATTCTGGGTATGGAAAGAGATGCAGTACTTTATAAGTTCACAACTCAGCTTCCAGCACGATTTGTTGTCGATGAAGGCAAGTGGCAGCTTCACGGTTTATTTGCAGAATTAGATGAGAATACTGGTGCGGCGACTCGTCTGGAGAAGATACGGTTACGTGAAGATGAATGGGTCATGAGCTAAACGTAGAACAGAGTATGGTTTAATCCGGGTAATTTCGCTGAGTTAGGGTAAAGTGTGATATTTTTAATATCATAAAAGAGTATCTTTAATACCGTTTTTGGAAGACGTGGTCCGTAAAAAGAAGGAATTATTTCTTCTCTCGCGAATAACATCTAAAGTAGTGGAAGAACACCATTATTTTCCCAGGGGAGGTACTTACTATGGATGTATTAAAAGTATCAGCTAAATCCAATCCAAATTCCGTCGCCGGCGCATTAGCGGGTGTTCTTCGTGAACGTGGATCGGCCGAATTACAAGCTATTGGAGCTGGAGCACTGAATCAAGCAGTCAAAGCAGTTGCCATTGCCCGGGGATTTGTTGCACCAAGCGGAGTAGATTTGATCTGCATTCCTGCGTTCACTGATATAGTGATTGATGGGGAAGATCGAACCGCGATTAAACTGATTGTTGAACCCAGATAATAGACCTATAGAATGATTGAACCTGTTTACTTTTGTAAACAGGTTTTTTGCTTTTGATTTATAGTCTGGCGTTTTTTTGCATAGTATCTGAAATAGGCATTTGGAAATGATATGAACGGCTGGGACAGTGAGAAAGTGGGGTTGTAAAATGAGGGCTGATAAGTTTAAAGTAGCGGATTTCCATTGTGATGTGCTAAGCAAAATGCAAGCCTCCCCGGATATAAATTTTGACAATGATCCTCGATTAGATGTTACTGCAGAGCGGCTGGCTTCTGGCGGAGTGGAGTTGCAATGTTTTGCAATATATCTTTCAACTAACAGAGGAAAACCAAGCTTTGAACATGTTCTAGGGCAAATTGATCTCTTTAGGCAAAAGATAGTGAACACAGATGGGCTTCAGTGGTTACAGTGGAAGGAGCAAGTAGGGAATCGATTAGTAGGCGCACCTCCACAAGCAATGCTCTCTCTGGAGGGCGTAGACGGCTTAGAAGGGAACTTGTTTTATGCTCAGCTCTGCTTCGAACTTGGAGTACGGTTTCTTGGTGTGACTTGGAATTATGCGAACTGGGCAGCAGATGGTGTGCTAGAGAAGCGTAATGGTGGATTTACGGAAAAAGGGAGAAAGCTGATAGAATGGTGCAACGAAAGTGGAATGCTGCTTGATGTGTCGCATTTGTCACAAGCGGGGTTCTGGGAGTTGGCTGATTTAAGCAATCGTCCGTTTATTGCTTCCCATTCGAATGCTGCGGCTATATGTGGGCATGTTAGAAATTTAAATGATGAACAGATTAAAGCTTTGATTGCAATGGATGGAAGAATGGGTCTGACCTTTTATCCTTGGTTTGTAAGTGATGATGGGAAGGCTCGTATGGATGATTTGTTAAAGCACATTGAACATGTATGTAGTCTCGGCGGTGAGAAGCATATGATGTTTGGCTCGGATTTTGACGGCATCGATACTTGGGTAGAGAAGTTGGAGCATCCGGGAAAATACCCTGATCTTATAGAGCAGCTGCTCCGTTATTATCCAGAGGATACTGTGAAAGGCTGGATGTATGAGAATGCGACCTCTTTTTTAAGCGTAAATTTGCCCTCTCAGGTGTCTAAACCATGACAATCTTGTGCAAAAAACATAAATTGTCGAAAAAAGGGGCTTCGTTATGATGCAGCCCTTTTTATTTTTGGGTAAGAAGATGTATAATGGTTAATGGCTTGTACAGATACTAGAGAAAATACAAGGAGTGACTTTACAATGAGTAAGACTGTACCCGTAGGTGTGTCGGCTAGACATATTCACCTTACGCAAGAGCACGTGGAGGCTCTGTTTGGCCCAGGATATCAATTAACTGAGTTCAAACCACTTTCCCAACCAGGACAATTTGCAGCAAATGAACAAGTAGCAGTTATCGGTAGCAAAGGTAAATTTGACAAGGTAAGAATTTTGGGACCTGCTCGTCCGGCTTCCCAATTAGAAATTTCCCGTACTGACTCCTTCGCACTTGGCGTGAAAGCTCCAGTTCGCGAATCTGGAAATATTGAAGGAACACCTGGCATTACGCTCAAAGGACCTGCTGGTGAAGTTGAATTAGAACAAGGCGTTATCATCGCTGCTCGTCACATTCACTTCCACACTTCTGAAGCTGAAGCTTGGGGCATTGTAGATAAGCAATTGCTTAAAGTCCGTCTCGGTGGCGACCGCGGTCTCGTATTGGAGAACGTAATTGCTCGTGTATCCGACAGCTTCAAACTTGATATGCATATTGATACTGACGAAGCTAATGCTGCTGGTGCCAACAATGGCGACACTGCTGAAATCGTAGACTAGTCTTCTTACGAATGATAAGAAGCGGGGGAGAAATCCTTCGCTTTTTTTGTTGTGTGTTGGGAAACGTTATTTGGCTGATACGCATACTTGGCTGCATAGCTCTTATTAGCTATTAATTGTACTGGTATCCTGAAATGGATTTTTAATGAAAATTGGTGTGATGATAAAGAATATCTATTATTATGTGACTAATTGTGTTATGATTATTGTTTATGACGTGACAAATGGATTTAATGTTAAGAATATATGTATTAGAAATTAAGGAGACCCAATGACATTTAACGAACTGAATATTATGCCTGCGATTTTAAAGGCTTTAACCAAAGAAAACTATACATCACCTACACCTATACAGGAGCAATCGATCCCAGCTGTATTAGCAGGTAGAGATTTACTTGGATGTGCTCAAACGGGAACAGGAAAGACAGCTGCTTTTTCTGTACCTATCATTCAATTATTAAGCGAACAAACAAGTCCCAACAAAACAAACAATGTGCGACGTATTCGCTCGCTGATCTTAACACCGACAAGAGAACTAGCGATTCAAATTGCTGATAACATAAAAGCGTATAGCCAATTCACAGATATCCGCTCTGCTGCCATTGTTGGCGGTGTATCACAGAAAGTACAAGAGCGTGCCTTGAATCAAGGTGCTGATATTTTAATTGCTACACCAGGAAGACTTATCGACCTGATCAATCAAAAACGTGTGGATTTACAGTATGTCCAAATTCTTGTCTTGGATGAGGCTGACCGCATGCTAGATATGGGCTTTATTCATGATGTAAAACGAATTATCGCTAAAATGCCAACGAAGAAACAAACACTGTTCTTCTCGGCAACGATGCCTACTGAGATCTCCAAATTGATCAAAACCTTGCTTGTGAATCCAGTAAAAGTAGAAATCACACCCGTGTCATCTACTGCGGATAGAATCGATCAATCGATCTATTTATTAGAGAATGGAAATAAGCAGAATCAATTGAATCTTTTGTTACAGGATAAATCAATCATTTCTGCGCTGGTGTTTACTCGTACAAAACGTGGTGCGGACCGTGTTACACGCGATCTAGCGAAAGTGAACATTTCTGCACAAGCCATTCACGGCAATAAATCGCAGAATGATCGTCAGAATGCATTGCGGAATTTTAAAAGTGGTGCAACCCGCGTTCTTGTAGCTACGGATATCGCCGCGCGAGGAATTGATATTGATGAGTTATCACATGTAATCAACTTCAACTTGCCGAATATTCCAGAAACCTATGTGCACCGGATCGGTCGTACGGGTAGAGCTGGGTTAAGCGGAACGGCAATATCTTTTTGCGAATCTGAAGAGCTTCCGTTCCTTAAGGATATTGAAAAATTGATCGGAAAATCGATTCCAGAAGTGAAGGATCATCCGTATCCGATGTCTCGTAAAACGCAAATGAAGACAGAAAGATCTTCGAAACCGTCAGGTTCGAGATCTGCATCTTCTAAACCATCGACTTCCAGACCATCAACAGCTAAACCAGCGGGGGTAAAACCAGCGGCATCTAAACCTGCCAAAGCAAAACCTAAGTCTAACCCTCCATTAAAGCCAAAGTCCGAGTGGTTCACTAAAGGAAGACAAACGAGCAGCAGATAAGTTACTTTGAACGCTGTACGTTTTTTATAGTAAGACCTCAAAACCATCAGTGAAATCTGATGGTTTTTTTGTTAGTTGATGATAAGGTGAATTCAAGATATGGTATAGTTTTTGTAATATTAGGGTGGGGTGGAAGTTATGAAGAAGATATTTAAGGCACCTAATTCGATCGTATGCGAAGAAATCATTCCGAGTATTTTTAACTCATGGGACAAGGATGCTTTGTTACTTCGAGTAAATAATGGGAGTGGAAAGTTAATAACTAAATTTGGGGTGGATAACTCTGGTGAGCGATTGATGAAGTTAAAGATTCACAAGAGGTAGGGAATGACCTTAGTACTGCATTTGAAAAGGTTAAACCTCTACTGAGTATTCTAGAAAATGGTTATTACCTGATGTCTTATATAGAAATGATACCAACTAACGGAGAAGGAGAGTTTTTTGGAACTTATTTACTAAGAGGAGAACGTATAATGCGTCAGCTGATGTTTTTTACAAGTACCATTCAAGCACTGTGATTCCAAAATTCCTTTTAGCTTCTCAACGAATCGATTGTTTAAACATTGAAAGAGTTATGAATATAGGGAGCAAATTAAAAATGGGGAGATTATGACTGGGCTCGCATATTTTTATGAAGGTTTTATGAGTACATTAATTGACGGACATCATAGGTCCACTGCTGCATACATAGAAAATAAAACTTTAGAATATCTAACTATACTTAAAGTTTCGGGTTATGGAATTGATAGTCATGAGCCAAAACATTTTTATGTTAGTAGTATGGGATATGAGTTCAAATTGCTCAAAAATAATAAGAAAGTCTACAACAATTTAAAAAAGGATTTTTCTTCGAAAAAAGCTAAGCTTACAGCGGATGAGATTCAGTTCATTATTGAAGACTGCGAGAAAATTAAATGTGAGAGAGAAGTGTCAAATGAAAATAGAGTTTTTAGACTGAAAAATAAAGTGTTAGACTCGGCAAATAAAGTATTAGACTGACACTGCGTTATTAAGGTAACGGGCAGGTTAGTTCAATAGGACACGACATAAATTTGTTGAACCAGACATCTTCATTTAGAATAAAAGAAGAGATAGAAGGGAGTGTCGCAAATGGAATACCTATCAATTACGATATCACTTGTGTCCTTAGTTGTATGTTTAACTGTGTATAACAAAGTAAGTGCCATGGAAGCTCGTATCAAAACAATGCACGTAAACGTTGACCAAATTGCCAAGTCTGAAGGTCTGCCCCCACATCTTGTTCAAAATGAGGTTCTCCAGCTCGTACGTAACGGCAAGGAAGTAGCGGCTGTTAAAAAAGCGAGAGAAGTGCTTGGTTTGTCACTATTAGAAGCGAAGCAATATGTGGATGCCCTAAAGGAATAGCTGCAACAATGCGTCCATTCAAAAAATAGCCCAAAAAAGACTATCGACAAGTCCATTCGATAGTCTTTTTTATGATATATTATCAAAAATTAAACAGGAGTAGTAATATTGCTGTCGATGGTACCTTTGCGGTAATGGCTTTAAGCTAATGGGCAGGTTAGTTAAAAGGGCGTTTTATTGAAATTAACCGAAGTAAAGGAATAGTGAAATGTTTACGATTCTTCTTGAACTAACGGGACACGTTAGTCTAGAGATCCTGGGAGCAGTTTGCCACCGCGGCAGCTGCTCCTTTCTTCGTTAAGTTAACGGAGGATAGTTTGTAAATGCTGATATAAGGATGTACATATTTGCTTGTGTAAGAATGTTCTAAAATGATTGGTATAATCCTTAAAAACAGCTGCTAAGCGCTTTTCTAGGATTATATGCGTACAAGTGAGCTTCTTGTACATAGTTTTCTGTGAATATTACATGTATAGAAGTGAATGGTTTGTGAAACAAAACCATTCCAACTCTATATATGCCAACAACTGGAGCGAGAGCGGATGGCGTTAGTTAGAGCCAAAGATTCTTAATTCTCTGTTATTATTCAAGCGTTTTGTACAATCTTATCCAAGCAAAACTGTACATTTAGATTCAATCATTTACACCCTATCCTATTCTTTGGAGGAGGCCGGGGGCAGGATAAAATCCTGTTCCCCGTTGTCGGCGGCGAAATGGCACGTCAAAAATCCAGCCTGTCAAGGGTTTTAGGGTGGAGATTTTTTCTGTGCTGCGCCTGCGGCAGAATAAATACTACCCGCCCCTTGATAGGTTAGATTGGTGGAGTGGTGGTATTGGGATAATCTATAGATCATCCTGCACGGCAAAATGTGATATATTGGCTATAATCTATAGCTTAAAATGAGCTTAAAGGAAGGAATCGCTATCAATGATCATCGCTGTCGATGTGTATTATGAGGAAAATAAAGCGAAATCAGTGGGGGTTATTTTTCAATGTTGGGAAGATTCTAAACCACTCGAAGTCATCATGTCTTATACGGAAAACCCTCACAAATACGAAACGGGTTTTTTCTATAAACGAGAGCTCCCTTGCATACAGGAACTGTTGAAACTTACTGACATAAATCAAATACATACCATTGTTGTGGATGGCTATGTGTACTTAAACAATGAGAAAAAGCCCGGGCTCGGACATTATGTTTACACAAATTTTTCAGGGGAAATTCCAGTGATCGGTGTTGCAAAAAATGCCTTTCACGACAACGAAGCCTTTGTCAAAAAGCTTTACCGAGGCAACAGCTCCAAGCCTTTGTATATAACCTCTGTCGGCATGGAGCTAGCAGTCGCTGCCGAGCACATACAGAGTATGTACGGAGAATACCGATTTCCGCATCTGCTGAAATTGCTGGATAAGCAAACGAAGGAAGCCCGGCTATAATCAACAGGGGGGATTCAATATGTTGTTTTGGAAGAAAGAAACACAACTTGATCGAATAAAAAACAAACTCGAAAAGGCCATGCGCAAAGATACGGCTTTTTTGGTGTTTGGAGCATCTTCACATAAATACAAGGTTTATGAAGTGCTTACAGCAAAAGAGCTTGCGGACTGGCAAGCAAAGAATCAAGTCACACTTCCGGAGCCTTATGCCCAGTTTTTAACGAAAGTCGGAAATGGAGGTGCCGGGCCTTATTACGGGATTTATTCGATTGAAAAAGCAACTTCCTATACCGAAAGAAATGCATTCACTACAAAATGCGTTCTACACCCGAGTATGACAAAAGAAAAATGGAACCATCTGATCGAGCCATTGATCAGTGATGAAGACATCTCCGACCCGGAATACGACGCCGCCCGTGATAGGGTGATGGGCGGTATGTTGTGCATTGGTACACAAGGCTGTGAATACGATATGTATCTCGTACTTGAAGGGAAACACAGGGGGAAAATCATTTACACTGCAGTTTTTTATCCTGATCATCCCTTTTTCTTTGTCTATGAAGACAACTTTCTGGACTGGTATGAGCGCTGGCTGGACGAAATTATTCTGGATTATGATATCGCGTGGTTTGGCAGTAGAATGCCGGGCGATGAAAATGCGTTGATACAGGTTTATCTAAACGCCCCAAACGAAGAAATCAAATCAAAAGCGCTTGATGGAATGTTCAAGTTTAAGAAAATCTCGCAGCCAACCATTGATTTTTTAAGGAGCGTTGCTGAGCAAAGACAAAATGATCGCACCACAGCCATTCAGCTAATCTGCAAAACCTCTTTTGATGCGGGAAGAGACTATCTTCTGGAGCTGTTGTATTCTGAAAGAAATGAAGATTTTTTACAAGCTTTAATGATTCTGAATTGGTACGGTAAATCTTTTGATTTAGCGGAATTTATAAAAGTGATATTGCAAAGTCTTGACAGGGTTCACGATTCGGAAACGTTACGTCATGTGGGGTATGTTTTGGAATCTTCCGGCGCGATTACACTTCAGAACTTTGCGTCCTTTTTGTGCCACACCGACTCGAATATTCAATCTGCCGCAATCTATGCCACACGCAATTGCAATGACAAATCGGAAAGTTGGGAAATTATTGAACAGATGTTAGTGGGTGGCGATAAGGAGGTTGTGAAAAACACTATTTTATTTTGGGGCGTTATCCCTCATGAGAAGTTATTGCGTCATTATAAGGTTGCATGGCCGGAATATAAAAGCAATATTAATTTCAGAGAAAAATTTACAGGTTGTTTGAAAAAATTAAATTTGCCAGATGATTATTTTGACAAAGAATAATTTAATTACTCATTATTCATACAATGCGGATGCATGACCATAAATCAAACTTTATCCTATAAATGTTAGTGGGTCTAATATCTACAAGACCAAAAACCAATTAGTTTTAGGCAGGTCACGGTTTACACCGTGGGCTTATTTTTCTGTCGAATGACAAGAATATAAGCCGATTAATTACCGCGTAAATCGTGGTTTTATTGTTTTATCGGTACATATTCTTGTCAATGTACAATGTCAAGAATGTGTACCGATTGCCAAAGATCTATTAAGTTTTCTCACGAAGGCTCATTTATTCGTGAAATTTGTCAGCTTGATAAGTGACGATAGATAACGCTCTACAGGAATGCTAACGGGAAACGATAGTTCAACCATGACAAGGCTGCCAGCACGATTGGCAGCCTTGCTGCGCTAACGGGCAGGATAGCTCAGTAATTTCGCGAATACTCAACATACGGAATTATTCACGAAGTTCGCGAATAAGACGTTGTCTGAAACCCCTGATTATATAAACACAGAAACAAGAACACTAGTTTGCATTTCTGTTTTAGGATAGAATGAAAGTACACTAACGGGTACGTTAGTGGAATAGCGGTCGCTTCGGCAGCCGTTTTTTATTTATTCAACTAACGGGCAGCAGAGCGTAAGCATTTCGAAGAATACTTCATACATAAGAAAATTCACGAAGTTCGTAAATAAGGCGTTATATGAAACCGCGGTGCAAGGAAAGGATTGAAATCATGGATCCGATCAATGAAGAAATTATAGAATGGTTTCACTCAGTCTTGAGGAATAAACTTTCAACAAAGGAATTTGAACAGTGGCTTTATGACAAAGAAGAGATACTTGAAGAATCATTAGGTAAAGATGTCTATTTTAGATTGATTAATCTAAATTATAATTCTAAATATGTGATGGATGAATTAGAAGGGCAACTTACAAAAATTCTTAATTATAGGTCAGTTGAAGAGTTTAAGATCAGAGATCTATTAAATCGATTTGTTTATATTGAGGAGGAATTCATTAGTTCTTGTTCACACATTTACAGGGAGTATTGTAATGGATATTCCTTTTTTAGGATGATAGCCCTTAAATATATTGTATTTGATTACGATGATCAACTTGCAGACCCAGTTAAAAGGTCAGAGTTTTCCCGACAATATAAAGATGAATTGTTAAATGAAGGATTGAGATTGCTTAGTTTTTTTGATTCTAATGAAATAGAAATAATTAGTGAGAATGAGTACGTAGATAAGAGACATAAGGATCTGAAGATTGAAGAGCAATATTGGACGTAATTCAAGGCTTAAAAAAAGATGTTGTTATATTGCTTGAATCAATTGTTTTTTTGGCTATTGGCTTGTTACTTACTGTAAATGTAGCAAGTAAAATTTATGAGAGTTTTGGAATTGAATTCTTTACTCAACTCTCAGCAGCCCCCTTTTAATGCTAGATTGATGACTTTCAAACTTCCAACAACATTGTACCATATATTGGGATTTTTATGTTATCGTGTCGTTAAGCTAACGAGGAACTAAAGTTCAATAATGAGGGCTGCCGAGAGGTAGCCCTCTGTTCAACTAACTGGCAGTTTAGCTTAAAAGTTTCGCGAATACCCTACATATGAAATTATTCATAGAGTCCGTGAATAAGACGTTATTGGAAATAACGCCAAGATACACAAATGAGGAGTACAAAATGATGAATAACCGATTCTCAATGCCAAGTAAATTAGTAAATCAGTCAGAATTACTTAAAACTACAATCATTGAAAAAGGAAGACATTATCAATCTTTGTACATTTTAGAGTTCTATAATTCTGTAAAATATGTACTGAAAGAAAAAAACGTTAAAGATTCTGGAAGTTTAATGGACGAAGCAGAAAGGCTGAAATGGGTAAATGATGTGATTCCTTCTCCTAAAGTAATAAGTTATCAGTTGGAGAATGGAAAGGAATATTTAGTTATGACCTATATAGAAGGTTGTACTGCGGAAGAATACCAGCAGGAAGAGGGAGATAAAAGTCTAGGCTATATTTTAGGAAAAGGTTTAAAAACAATACACAATGTTCCCATTGATAATTGCTTTTTCAATGATTTTTTGCCAGAAAAACTGATTGATATGGTCAAAAAAAATATTAATGAGAGAAAACATGAAGTCATAGAGGCTATTAATAACTCATTTCCCAATCATACTATTGAGCAACTGATTGATTTTTTGGAGATAAATAAAGCGTCGACAGAGGAATTAGTTTTTACCCATGGTGACTATGGATCTGGAAACGTTATGATAAATAATGGACATATTGAAGCATTTATTGATTTAGGAGGATCAGGGATATCAGATCCATACTATGATATTTATTATCTTGTAAAAAGTCTTACTTATTATACAGATAGGAAAGAAGAAATAGATGAGTTTATGAAAGGATATGGAATATCTGAATTAGACGAGAATAGAATGAAATTTCATCAAATCATCGATACTTTATTATTGTGATTTATATAGTAGTAACCCTAAGAAGGCGTTGACATTCTGTAACACCGTTTTCCTGCTGAGTCGCATTTACTCCTTGATGCTGTCCGAAGCATTTCTAGGAAGAGCAATCAGGCATACAATTCTGCATGGCGAAGTCCGTCGGACCCGCTTGTCATTTCGTTAAACTAACGGGGAACGTTAGTTCAATAACAGCGTCAGTCTAAGACTTTATTTATCAAGTCTTGTTCTGCCGCTGCTTCTTTTAATGAATCAGTCTAAAACTAATTTTTTAAAAACTGAGTAATCTCCAATTCAAAACCCCCGTTAAATCAACAACTCCAGTCTAATACTTTATTTTCACCGAACAAGAAGATTTAAGTGAGATGTTCGGCAGGAAAAACTATCCTGATTATCTAGCCATCGCATTTGGAAATATGGCAGGAGATGTTTCTGAAGGGCGTATTAGTGAACTTATGATGAAGAGGGGGAAGAATAGATAATATCAGAACATTAGTTACAGAGAATTTAAATTTACAAAAAAATAGCCGCTAAACAGTTCCTCACTGTATAACGGCTGTTATATTTTCTCTTATGCAGTCGCTTCAATTGCATTGTCCTGAACATAAGAACTAAGCTCTTGCTGAAGCGCTGTGCTGATGGAAGTCATTGGGAGGCGAAGCGTATCCGAATTGATTAGGCCATTCTGGCTAAGCATCCATTTGATTGGAGCGGGGTTCGATTCCTTGAACAAGAGACGGATGATCGGCAGTAGTTGTTCAAAGTTTTCTTTTGCCAAGTCGAATTGACCCGATTTGAAGGCTTCGAATATACGGATACATTCTGCTGGATAAACGTTCGCAGTAGCAAGCATACCGCCAGCTGCCCCGGAGCTAAGCATTTCATAAAAGAGTGAATCGTCGCCGCCAAGCACAGGTTTGCTACCTGTACGAACTAGCTCAGTAACCATTTTGGTGTTACCTGAGCAGTCTTTTAATCCGACAACATTATTCATTTCTAGGATTGTGCGTGCAGTGTCTAGGGTCATAGCAGTACCAGTACGACTTGGAATGTCATAAGCCATGATCGGAATACCTACTTCTGCTGCTTTGCGGAAATGGGCAATGATGCCTTCTTGCGATGGACGACTATAATAAGGGACGACAACTAGTGCGCAATCTGCACCAAGGTTAGCTGCGATCTCTGTGCGTGCTACCGTAGAAGCTGTGTCATTGGTTCCTGTACCGACTACTAAGGGGATAGATGTAGATTGTAAAAGCTCACGAGAAGTGTTTACTAGAAGCTGCATTTCATTTACGGTTACAGTTGGCGATTCACCGGTGGTTCCATTAACGACCAGACCTTGTATGCTGTTGTTAATAATGTTCTTTACATAACGCTGATACGAATCCAGATCGACTTCACCAGCAGCATTGAACGGGGTGACCACGGGGACATAAATTCCATAAATCTGTTGTTCTGTAAGCATAAATTATCGGCCTCCAAAATATTTTAATTCCTCTACATACACTTTACCATGGAATGTTGCATCGTCGTTAGCTATAATAAATGATGTGTATCATCAAAAATATTGATGTTAGGGTGAGGTTATGGATTTAACCTATTTACGAACATTCCGCGAGGTAGCTAAACGTCAGAGCTTTACACGGGCTGCTGAAGAGCTGGGTTACGCGCAGTCGAGTGTTACGATGCAAATACAGAAAATAGAGAAGGAATACGGAGTGCCATTGATAGAAAGGCATGGTCGACAGCTGCGTCTTACCCCGCCTGGAGAAGAGTTGTTGAAGCTATTCGTGGAGATTTTGGATCTGTATGATCGTTCTAAAGAAACCATCGCCCAGCAAATTGGAGGTACGCTAACGATTGGTACGATTGATTCATTAGCTGCTTTCTACTTGCCACCCTACTTACAGCAGTTGAGGACGAAATTTCCGAAACTTGATATCCATCTACAAACGATGCAGGAAGCTAACCTCTTGGCCAAAATAAAAGATGGGGAAGTAGACATCGGTTTGATGCTCGATCGTACCACTACGGATTCTTTGCTTGATCGTACGATCATTAGAGATGAACCGCTCGTGTTGATAGCTCCCATTAACCATCCCCTTGCCCAGATGGATACAGTAACGTTACAGGATCTAAATAACTGCGAATTAATTGTTTCTGAAGAGAGCTGTATTTATCGGAGTCTGTTCGAGAATTTGTTAAAAGAGCACGGGATTATATTCCGCATTGGTTTTGAGCTTTCGAATCTAGAAGCGATCAAACGATGTGTTATGAATGGGTTAGGGATTGCATTATTACCTAAAATTGTTGCAGAGGAAGAAATTGAGCGGGGGAACTTGGCTGAGCTGCCCTTCGCACATCAAGAAATTCATTTTGATCTGCAGCTTTTGATGCATCCTAAGAAGTGGAAGTCTCAGCCATTGCAATTTCTAACGCAAATGTTACTTGCAAATCATTAGTTTATTCCCATCAGGGTCTTTCACCACAAACCATTGTTGATCTTGAATTTCGGTTACTATCTCTACACCGAGCTCCTTTATGTAGTTGAAAGAGGCTTGCAAATCATCGGTTATAAGCATAAGAGCAGGTGTTGTAATTGGAGGAGCCCCTTCAGGCTCTAAACCTCCCCACATGGGCATGGTGTCCAGAATGATCCCAGTGCTTCCTTGCATAGTTAACGGGCATAAATGACCGTTCATAATCGGATGATCTGCTTCCTGGAGTCCTAGGACTTGGCAATACCAGCTACGGGCTTTTTCAATATCGTGTACGGGGATAAATACACTGCCAATCAAATTCTTAATGGGACTTGTTGCTGAAGAATTTACAATGGACTGCGCTTGTTTATTCATTCGAACTCCTCCTAGGTTTGATAATGATAACCCTTTATTTGGAATTTATGCTCTAGTCTATTTAAAACATAGAATCATCCTACGCGCAAGTGGGTCATTAATGATCAATAAAATCTTAAATTTGTATGCAAAAGATAGCATTCTTTAAAGAAAGTCGCTGTAAATATTGACATTCAAAATCAGTTTATGTTATATAAAAAGAAGAATTAGCACTCATCTAACAAGAGTGCTAATCACGAAATGTTGGACAAGATGTTATTTTGAAAGGAGATTTACTTATTCATGGCCAAAAAAGAGTTTAAAGCGGAATCGAAAAGATTGCTGGAAATGATGATTAACTCCATTTATACACAACGGGAAATTTTTCTGCGCGAGTTGATTTCTAATGCAAGTGATGCAATTGATAAGATCTATTACAAAGCATTAGCTGATGAAAGCCTGGTCTTCAATAAAGAAGATTATTATATTAAAGTGACTGCCGATAAGGCGAACAGAACTTTGACGATCTCCGATACAGGTATCGGGATGACACAAGAAGAGCTGGAGAATAACTTAGGAACAATCGCGAAGAGTGGATCTCTTGCATTTAAGAAAGAGAACGAAGCCAAAGATGGTCACAATATCATCGGACAGTTCGGTGTTGGCTTCTATGCTGCGTTTATGGTAGCAGATGACGTAATTGTGATCAGTAAGGCGCTTGGTAGCGACGAGGCCTTTAAATGGGAGTCTAAGGGCGCTGATGGCTATACTATCGAGCCTGTCGAGAAGGATTCTGTAGGTACTGAAGTGATTTTGAAGATTAAAGAGAATACTGAAGAAGATCAATACGATGAATACTTGGAAGAGTATCGCCTGAAATCCATCATTAAAAAATATTCTGACTTCATTCGTTTCCCAATTAAAATGGACGTGAAGGAGCAAAAGCCAAAAGAAGGCACAGAGAACGAGTTCGAGGAAGTTGTTCAAGAACAAACCGTGAACAGTATGGTGCCAATCTGGCGGAAGAACAAAAACGAGTTGACTACAGAAGATTACGATAACTTCTATGCAGAGAAACGTTACGGCTTCGATAAGCCGCTTAAACATATTCATATCAGTGCCGATGGTGCTGTAGTGTACAATGCAATCCTGTTCATCCCAGAAAATACACCGTTTGACTACTACACAAAGGAATATGAAAAAGGTCTTGAGCTCTATTCCAATGGTGTATTGATTATGAATAAATGTGCGGATCTGCTGCCTGACTATTTTAGCTTTGTAAAAGGTATGGTAGATTCAGAGGATCTTTCGCTAAACATCTCCAGAGAAATGCTCCAGCATGACCGTCAGCTGACTCTGATCGCTAAGAACATTAAGAATAAAGTGAAGAGTCAACTGCAAAGCTTGCTGAAGGATGAAAGAGAGAAGTATGAGCAGTTCTATAACGCTTTTGGCAGACAGCTTAAGTTTGGTGTGTACAACGATTATGGAATGCACAAAGATACACTTCAAGATTTGCTGATGTTCTACTCCTCCAAGGAGAAGAAGCTGGTAACGCTGGACGAATATGTGTCAAGAATGCCAGAAGATCAGAAGTATATCTACTATGCATCCGGAGAGTCGATCGACAGAATCGAAAAGCTCCCACAGACCGAGCTTGTATCGGATAAAGGGTATGAAATTCTTTACTTCACTGATGATATTGATGAATTTGCGATCAAGATGATCATGTCTTATAAAGAAAAAGAATTTAAATCCGTATCCAGTGGTGATCTGGGTATCGAAGCAGACGAAGCGGACAAGCCAACGGAAGCGGAAGAGAACGAAAACAAGGAGCTTTTTGAAGCGATGAAGGACATCTTGTCCGGCAAAGTGAAGAATGTTAAAGCTTCCAAACGTTTAAAGACTCATCCGGTATGCCTCTCAGCTGAAGGCGAATTGACAATCGAGATGGAAAAAATCCTGAAATCGATGCCGAATGGGCAAGAGGTTCAAGCGGATAAGGTACTCGAAATCAACATCCATCACGAAGTCTTCCAGTCTTTGAAAGCGGCAGCTGAGAACGATAAAGAGAAGCTCGGTTTATACACGAACCTGCTGTACAACCAAGCTCTGCTGATCGAAGGATTGCAAGTTAGTGATCCTGTTCAATTCACCAATGATATTTGCAAAATCATGAAATAATTTAAACTACAGGGACCATCCAATTGTACGATTGGGTGGTCTTTTTTTATAAAAACTATGACGAATTCATGGTGCTTGAGCTTATGTATTGACTTTACTCGATAAATTAAGTATTATTTCCAGTAACTTGAATATTCAAAGGCAAAGAAGAGAAAGAGTACCACGGCAATTCTTTCTACAGAGAGCTCCGGTCGCTGAAAAGGAGTAAAGAAAAACCTTGGGAATATGGTCTCAGAGCTGCGCATCGAAACCTTTTGGGTTGTAGGCTGCGCCGGAACCTGCATCCGTTACAGTGCTAGGGTATAAACGTTTATTAACGTCGTACCTGAAGAGGTAAATGTCATGAGGCATTTATAAAATTAGGTGGTAACACGTGAGTAGAACTCTCGTCCTTTGTGGATGGGAGTTTTTTTGTTGTCTAAAAAAAGGAGGAGAAGGTTAATGAGTAATGTGTTTATAGGCGGTGCTTGGCCGTATGCGAATGGATCTTTACATCTTGGAAGATTATCAAGTGTGTTGCCTGGAGATGTGCTGGCACGCTATTTTCGCAGCAAGGGGGATAACGTTTTATATGTGTCAGGCAGCGATTGTCATGGCACACCTGTAGCGGTTCAGGCTGCTAATGAAGGGATCACACCCGAAGCTTTTGCAAGTCGATACCACGAAGAGTTTCTGAAGTGTTTTGAACAGCTGGGATTTAGTTATGATCTTTATACTCGAACGGATCAACAGCAGCATCATAAGGTCGTGCAAGAGTTGTTTGCGAAGCTACTAGAGAATGGTCATTTATATAAAAAAAACATAGCGCAATGTTACTGTGAGGCGGATCAGCGATTTTTGCCAGACAGATATGTGGAAGGGACTTGTCCAGTCTGTGGACAGCGGGCGCGTGGAGATCAATGCGATTATTGTTCTACGATTCTAGATCCTGCCGATTTGTTAGACAGAGTCTGTAAATTATGTGGGAATACACCGACAGAACGACCGACAGAACATTTTTATCTTAGCTTATCTAAATTTCAATCTGAATTAACGGAATATGTAGAGGAAGCACAATTTTGGAGAGAAAACGCTATAAAACTGACCAAACGTTATTTAAAAGAAGAACTGCAGGACCGCGCGGTAACAAGAGACTTATCTTGGGGTGTAGATGTTCCTATAGCTGGATTTGAAGACAAGAAGATTTATGTCTGGATTGAGGCGGTAAGTGGTTATTTATCAGCCAGTAAGCAGTGGGCTGCACAGTCTGGGCGGAGCTGGGAGGATTTTTGGTCAGAGGAACAAGAGGACATCACCGCTTATTATGTCCATGGTAAAGATAATATTCCTTTTCACACCCTGATATGGCCAGCCGTCTTATTAGGAGCAAGAGAACTACATTTACCGGATCGGATTATATCCAGCGAATATTTAACCCTTGAAGGGCAGAAGTTCTCCACTAGCCGTAATTGGGCAGTCTGGGTACCTGATATTCTAGAGCGGTATCATCCAGACTCTATTCGTTATTTCTTAATTGCCAACGGGCCTGAGAAGCGGGATACGGATTTTTCCTGGAGAGAGTTTATTTATAGTCATAATGGTGAGCTGCTTGGAGCATTTGGTAACTTTGTGAATCGCTCATTGGCTTTTGTAGATAAGTTTTATGAAGGGATCGTGCCAAGTGGAAAGTTAGATAAGGGGTGGAGCGATAACATTGACCTCTTGTATCTGGAGTCAGGACGCCTAATTGAAGCGGGAGATTTGAAGGATGCGCTCGAATATATTTTCTTTTATGTACGTAAGGCAAATCAGTATTTTGATCGGCAAAAGCCTTGGATTCAGGTAAAAGAGGATCGGGAAGCTTGTAATAATTCAATATTTACTTGTGTGCAGATTATTGCTAATTTGGCGAATTTGCTGCATCCGTTTCTACCCTTTTCTTGTGAGAAGATTCGGGGGTTCTTATCGCTTGAACTACCGAAATGGAAGCCCTGCTCAGTTCCCCCTTATCAACAGGTAACTGATTTGCAATTGTTGTTTGAACGAATTGATATTACTTGTATTAAAGAAGAGGAGGATAGACTAGTTCAACAACAAGTGAATAAATAGCGAAGATTCTTAACCATTCTTAAAGCTTTCAATAAACTTGGAAGCTAGTGATGATAAGTATTTATCCTTGATCCAGACGGCGGCGACCCGCGTGCGAAGCGACTCACTACTGATTTCTTTATAGATCAAATTACGATTACTCGTTAATTCGAAAGCGGATTTGGGGATAATTCCGATGCCGAGACCAGCATTTGCCCAGAGCAGTGTTGTTCGCGCATCATCATTCATACAGAAAATTAGCGGATCAAAACCATTCTCAAGACAGGTTTCCCGGATAAGCTGCTCAAAACGGCGGTAGATAATGAGCGGTTTATCTTTTAACTCACCGATCTCAACAAAGTTTCCATCTGTTTTCCAGTCATACTCTGGAGTCATTACGGCAATCATAGGCTCAGCTTGTGTGTAAAGACATTCTAAATTTGTAGCATTAAAGGGTGTCCGGACAATGCCAATCTCGACAATGCCCTTGTTCAAAAGGTCGATGATTCTGAAGGTATTCCCTTCATGGATTTCAAATTTAACGCCTTGATACGTTTTGTGGAACTCACATAGTCGATCTTGGAGCAGGGTCGCTCCTGAGGAAGACACAGTGCCAATGGCGAGAGTTCCTTTTAAGCCTTTGACAAAATCATTGAGCTCTCGGGCGGTGGAATCAGCCAGTTCCAGAATTTGTTGGGCACGGTCACGCAAAATGGCTCCTGCTTCGGTAAGTTGTACACTGCGCGGACCTCGATCTACAAGCTTGACGCCTAGTTCTTCCTCAAGCAGCTTAAGCTGCTGACTGAGCGGAGGCTGAGCCATTTGCAGCTTTCTGGCTGCAGAAGTAATCTGCCCTTCCTCAGCGATAGCCATAAAATATTTAAGCTGTCTAATATCCATAAAAAAATCCTCCGAACTTGAGATATGTTAATCGTATGGGAGCGATACGAATCCAATATTATTAATATGTGAGTAGATATGCCATAATCATAACTGTTATTATACATATTTCAAGTGCTTAAATACTTCTTATGTTGGGTGTGGATGACGTTGTTTAAAATTGCAGTCTATTTAAAACCGTACAAAAAAGAAGCCATCATCGGTCCAATCTTCAAGCTGATGGAAGCGATTCTGGAGCTGATTTTGCCTACCATTGTCGCGTTAATCATCAATAACGGGGTAGGAAATCATGACAGTGCTTATGTATACCGTATGGGTGGCCTGATGGTGCTGATGTCTCTGCTTGGCTTCGGTTGCTCCATGGTGTGCCAATACTATGCAGCACGAGCATCTCAGGGATTCGGCACGACGCTTCGTAATAAAATGTTCAAACATATTACATCTTTATCGTACGCTGAGCTGGATACGTTCGGTACGCCTACGCTGATTAACCGGATTACCAATGACGTAAACCAGCTGCAGATTGCAGTGGCTATGCTGATTCGCCTGGTTATTCGTGCGCCGTTTATCTGCATCGGGGCTATCATAATGTCCATGATTTTGGATTTTAGATTATCGCTGATTTTAATAGCGGCAACGCCGATTTTTGGCATTATATTATATTTTATTATCACTCGAAGTGCACCTTTGTATCGAAAATACCAGCAGAAGCTGGATGCCCTTGCGCTCGTTCTTAGTGAGAATTTGTCGGGGATACGAGTCATTCGTGCTTTTGCGAAGAGACGTACAGAAAAAGAACGTTTTGATGCCTCATCTGAGGATTTAACCACTACAGCGATCCGGGTCTCGCGGATTTCCGCTTTACTTGGACCTATGACGACACTTGTAGTAAATGCGGCGATCATAGCTATTTTATGGGTAGGTGGAATTCACATTGATGGGGGGCGATTGTCTCAAGGTGAGATCATTGCCTTTATCAATTACGTCACTCAAATCTTGCTGGCACTTATAGTGGTCTCCAACTTGGTCATTATTTTTACAAAAGCCTCATCTTCTGCTAATCGTGTGAATGAAGTGCTGAGTGTCAAAGCATCCGTGTCCGAGGACGGGAATGTTGTGATGACTGAACCTGATCATACCGCTCCTGCCATATCATTCGATCATGTATCGTTTGGTTATAATACAACAGGAGAATTGGCATTAGAGGATATTTCGGTAGTCATTAACCGCGGAGAAACTGTGGGGCTGATTGGCAGTACGGGTTCTGGTAAATCTACTTTCGTGAACTTAATTCCACGTTTTTATGATGCAGTGCAAGGTGAAGTTAAAGTGGATGGAGTGAATGTCAGAGATTATAAGCTGCATCAGCTTCGAGAGAAAATAGGGATTGTGCCGCAAAAAGCAGTGTTGTTTACAGGAACAATCGCTGAGAATATTCGTTGGGGTAAGGAAGACGCAACCGAGGAAGAAATCATGCAAGCAGCCTCTGTTGCTCAGGCGGAAGAGTTTATTCGTAAATTGCCAGAAGGATTGAATACGCAGGTATCACGTGGCGGACTTAATTTATCCGGGGGGCAAAAGCAGCGCTTGACCATAGCTCGTGCAGTGGTAGGTAAGCCGTCGATTCTAATTCTGGATGACTCCTCCAGTGCGCTGGATTTCGCTACTGATGCGGCTCTACGTAAAGCGCTCAAAGAGAGCAGCCAGCAAATGACCGTACTCGTTGTCTCGCAGAGGGTGAGCACTGTAAGGCAAGCGGATAAAATTATGGTATTTGAGGAAGGGCGGATCGCCGGTGTCGGAACCCATGAGGAGCTGATGCGTGGTTGTGAAGTGTACAAAGAAATCTGCTTGTCCCAGCTATCGAGTGAGGAGTCGGGCCAATGAACAAAAACAACATTTGGAAAAGACTAATTGTATATACAGGACATTATAGAAAAATTGCTATTGGGGCAGTTATATGCGCGTTACTCAGTGTGATCGCCAGTCTAATCGGACCACTACTTATCGGTAAAGCCATTGATTTTATGATCGGACCGGGAGAGGTGGATTTTGACGCCGTACTTAGACTGCTTTTGATTCTGGCAGCGGTATATATTGTCGGCAGCTTTTTCGGATGGCTCCTTACCTATCTGACTAATCGAATCGCCTACCAGACTGTATATGACTTACGGCGGGAGCTTTTTGATAAATTAAATGTTTTGCCTTTAAAATTTCACGACAACCACCCGCAAGGAGACAGTATCAGCCGGTTTGTTAACGATATGGATGCCGTCTCTGATGGACTGCTGCAAGGTTTCTCCACACTGCTTACAGGGATCATCACCATTGTTGGGGCAATTGTGCTTATGTTGTACATCAGTCCTCTGATGACCTTAGTAGTTCTTCTGTCAGCACCCGCCACCTTTTTTGTGGCCAGATTTATTACGATGCGCTCTCAAAAGATGTTTAAAGAGCAGGCGAAGATTCTCGGTGGTCTCAATGGCTATGTGGAGGAAATGATCGGCGGGCAAAAAGTAGTCACCGCTTATCATTATGAAGAACGTGCAATGTCTCAGTTTGAAGAACAAAACGAGACATTATATCAGACCGGTGTGAAGTCACAATTTTATGGCTCCTTATCCAATCCGACAACGCGGCTAGTAAATAACGTTACGTTCTCAGTTATAGCTATGATCGGTAGTGTTATGGTAATTCGGGGTCATTTCACGGTAGGGGATCTGTCTAGTTTTTTGATCTTCTCCAACTTGTTCGCTAAGCCGTTTAATGAAATAACAGGTGTGATTACACAGCTTCAATCGGCAACTGCCTCTGCGCAGCGGATCTTCGCCATTCTCGATCTAACACCAGAACCTGCTGATTCTAAGGGCGCCAAAATCATGAGTACAAGTCAAGGAACCATTACCTTCGAAAAAGTAACCTTTGCTTATAATCCAGAACGTCCCTTGATTAACGATTTCAGTCTAGAAGTGAAGCCCGGTACCCGAGTTGCAATTGTAGGTCAGACTGGAGCAGGGAAGACGACGCTGGTAAACCTGCTCATGCGTTTCTACGATGTGGACCGTGGGTCCATCAAGATTGATGGTGTGGATATTAAGACCATTACGCGTGACAGTCTGCGACGTAATTTTGGGATGGTGCTGCAGGATACTTGGCTCTTTGGGGGCACGATCAGAGATAATATTGCTTACGGAAAACCTGGGGCTACAGAGGAGGAAGTCATCGCTGCTGCTAAAGCTGCTAATGCTCATAGCTTCATTAAACGTCTGCCTGAAGGGTATGATACGAAGATCAGTGGCTCAGGGGATAATCTCTCCCAAGGACAGAAGCAGCTGCTTACCATTGCACGAGTAATGCTTGTAGATCCGCCTATGCTCATCTTAGACGAGGCTACAAGCAGTATTGATACATTAACTGAGGTACGGATTCAGAAAGCTTTTCTGACTATGATCGCTGGTCGGACTAGCTTTGTGATTGCCCACCGATTGTCAACGATTCGGGAGTCGGATCTCATTCTTTTCATGAAGGATGGAGATATTGTGGAGAGTGGTACGCATGATCAACTCCTAGCTAGCGGTGGATATTACGCCAGATTATATAACAGTCAGTTCGCCTCAGCGTAGACTTTGTGAAGAAAAAGAAGTGTTCGACCCTATTTTGGGTGAGGATGCTTCTTTATTGTCAGTAGCATGGCATTTACTGTCCCGTAAATGAAACCTCAGATGGTTCCCTTCGTATCCTTAAATATGCAAATATTAGGGAGGGAATTCATTACAATGTCAATGTTTAAACGAATGCTCGCGAGTGCCGGAATTGGAGCGGCTAAAGTAGATCTCATGCTCCATCAAGATTTCGTGAACGCAGGTGATACGATCAGTGGTTCCGTTCGAATTCAAGGTGGCCGAGTGGATCAGGAGGTCGATGACGTCTACGCATTCGTTAAGACGCGTTACTTGAAAGAGCTGAACGATAAGAAGATGGAAGTGGAAGCGACGGTATCCAAATTCCTGTTAGCAAGTAAATTTAAAGTAGTGGCGGAGCAGGTTTATGAATTTCCCGTCTCATTCCAGCTTCCGGCGATAACGCCAGTGACGTTAGGGAGATCGCCGGTTTGGATTCAAACCGGACTTGATATTAAAGAGGCAATTGATCCAAAGGATCAGGATTATCTTCAAGTAGGCCCTCATCCATATTGTGCTATTATTTTGGATGCGATGAATCAGCTCGGGTTCCTTATTCGTGAAGTGACTTGTGAATATGCACCGCGTTATGGCAGGATCAAAGGCTTAGATTTTGTTCAAGAATTTGAATTCGTTCCCCCCTCTCAGTTCCGGAATCAACTAGACGAATTAGAAATCGTTTTCTTTCCAAATGAGGATGGCATTGAGTTGCTCCTACAAATTGATCGCAAGGCACGTGGTTTAGCTGGTTTGTTCGCCGATGCGCTTGATACAGATGAGAGCTTTGTGAAAATACGCTTTGATCACAATCAACTTGCTTACGGAGTTGACTATGTAGCTGATCAACTGCTCGCAACGATCCATAAATACGTATAAACAGGATTATAAAAGAGAGGGGAAAACCCCTCTCTTTTTTCGTTTTTATAAAGAAAAATTTATTTATATGAAGGAATGAACTAAATGGACAGGATAAACGTACTATAGTAAAACTATCCTAACATCGTATGAAACGGTAGGCATTGATTGCATGATGAAAGTTACTAATACGAATACGAACGGAGAGGGAGTGCCAAGATGTTGACAATAAAGCATTTTACCAAGAGCTATAAGGGCGGTAAAAAGGCAGTGAATGACTTGAACTTAGTGGTCGAGAAAGGTGATATTTATGGCTTTATCGGTCATAACGGCGCGGGGAAAACAACGACGATTCGGGCAGTAGTAGGTGTTCTTGATTTTGAAGAGGGGGATATCGAAATAGGTGGACATTCCATCAAAAAAGATCCTTTAGCCTGCAAAGCGATCACTGCGTATATTCCGGATAATCCAGATCTATACGATCATCTGACCGGCATTCAATACTTGAATTTTATTGGTGATCTTTTTAGTGTATCGAAAGCAGATCGGGAGTTGTTGATTAAGAAATATGGTGATGAATTTGAGATTACATCTCATTTGGGGGATTTAATCTCCTCGTATTCTCATGGTATGAAGCAGAAGCTAGCGATCATCTCAGCACTGATACATAAACCGAAGCTGTTAGTTCTGGATGAGCCCTTTGTGGGACTTGATCCAAAAGCGGCACACACGCTTAAAAAAATCATGACGGAGATTTGCAGTCAGGGCAGTGCGATCTTTTTTTCAACGCATGTACTGGATGTAGCGGAGAAGCTCTGTAATAAGATTGCCATTATCAAAGCGGGAGAATTGATTACGCATGGGAAAACAGAAGAGGTGAAGGGTGACAGCAGCCTTGAAGATGTATTTTTGGAGTTGATTAAGCATGATTAATATCTGGAGATTGACGAAGATTCAGCTGATCTCTTCCTTTGGGTTAAATAAAGCTTTGCACACACGTGATGTGAAAGAAAGACGAAAAATGCTTTGGCTGACCATCGGGATCCTAATTGGAATTGTTATGATGGCTGTGGTTTCATTTGGTTATAGCTATATGATAGCAGAGACCCTTGAACAGATTGGCCGGCCAGAGCTGCTGCTTGCGATAATGATGGCAGTTACTTGCTTAATCGGATTTTTTACAACGATCTATAAGGCTAGTGGTGTATTATTTGGCTCCAAAGACTACGATCTCGTAATGTCGCTGCCAATCAAAACGAGTCATATTGTAGCAAGTCGGGTGGCTCAGCTTTATGTGTTAAACCTATTCTTCTCTTTAATGGTGATGGTACCTGCAGGCATTGTTTATGCTATAAAGGTGAATCCCGGCGTACTATATTATTTGTATTTTTTGATTACACTGTTATTTATTCCATTAGTGCCGATCATAGCTGCAACGATTATAGGTGCTCTGATCAGCTGGGTTTCCTCAAGATTTAAAGGAAGTCGTATAATAACGCTCATCCTAACTTTTGTTGTAATTATTGCTATAATTGTTGGTTCAGGTCAAATAAATGGTAACAATCCACAATTACTTGCGGATATGAGCGCTCAAATTGCTGATCAAATATACAGCTTGTATCCTTTGACGCTTATGTATGTAAATGCGGTTTGCTCGTTTCAGTTTGATTCCTTAGTATTGTTTATTGGGTTTTCACTGATTTCTTTTATGCTGTTTACCATCGTGCTTGGTAGCAAATATAAAGCGATCCACACAGGTTTTACGACTTCTTTTTCAAAAAATAAATATCAAATGAAATCACTTGCAGTATCTTCACCGCTTTACACATTGTATAAAAAAGAGCTGCGTCGCTATTTTAGTTCTTCTATCTATGTACTTAACACGAGTATAGGCATGGTAATGTTACTTGTGTTAGCGATCGCCTTACTGTTCGTTAGTGCAGACCAACTAGGTCAACTCGTTGAGATACCAGAGCTTTCAAATTATCTGAATCGACTGGCTCCACTGTTTGTTTCCGTTTTTGTAACTTTAAGCTGTACGACATCCAGTTCTATTTCGCTCGAAGGTAATAATATTTGGATTTTAAAAAGCGCACCTGTGCCGACAATAACGATATTGCTAAGTAAAATCGCAGTGAATCTTACGATTACCGTGCCGATTGTAGTTGTCAGTAGTGTGCTCCTCATGATATCTCTAGACACCGGATGGATGGAAAGTTTGCTATTATTGGTTATTCCCGTCTTATATGCTTGTCTTACTGCAATGACTGGTGTACTCGTTAATTTGAAGTTACCTAAACTGGAGTGGACAAATGAAGTATCGGTAGTCAAACAAAGCGCATCCGTCTTAGTGGCGATGTTGATAGGCTTTATAAGCTTACTGATTCCAGTTGGTTTGAGTCTTCTTCTAGCCGATCTAAACGGTAATCTCATATTGTTAGGCATTGGATTATTGATATTAGTGGTGTGTGGTACGATTTATCGATACATTCAGTCCAAAGGGGAGCTTTTATTTCGGGCTCTTTAAATCATAGGGGGATCCTAAAAGTCGTAACGGCTAGTGGGATGCCCTATTTTTTTTGCGCTCTACCAATATTTTAGCAGTGTTTATAGCTTCTATCCTTGGTATAATTCGAAGATTATATCCGAGGAGGATCATCTCGTGAACAATAGATTTGGAAGATTTGTAATTACGATACTTGTATTAGTGCTTGTAGCTGGAATATTTATTCAACATATATCGGCTGATGATGAGGCGCCTTTTAAGGATATAGATACTAGTTATGCTAAAAATGAAATTATAGATTTGTATCACCGCAACATATTAACCGGCACAACGGCGACAAGCTTCTCACCTACTAAATCGATTACTAGAGCGGAATTCATTACGGTTCTTGACCGTCTGCTAAAGCTTGATCCGGCAGTCAGTCCAGTATCTCCTTATACAGATGTAGCTAAAAAAGCTTGGTATTACGGCTGGATACAGGCAGCTGTTCAGCTTGAGCTGGCTAACGGCACATCGGCAACTACTTTCGCGCCGGCAAAAGCAGTAACAAGGCAGGAAGCGGCTGTATGGATGGTCAAAGCTTTAAAGCAAACAAACCATACCTCTGCTCTAACTTCGTTCAATGATCGAAATAAAATTGCTAGCTGGGCAAGATCAGCTGTTGCAACTGTAAATGATCTAGGTTTAATGAAGGGGGATAATCGCAAGAATTTCCGACCCTCTGATCCTATAACTAGACAGGAAACTGCCGTCCTCATTGACCGAGTGCTGCAAAATGAGAGTTGGGCAGCAGAACTCGATGATGAGCCGGAGGAGCGAATCGTTCTAGGCTGGCAATATGGGCAGACGACGGCACAATATGAGAATACAGTTCTGAAATCCAACGTTAACACCTTATCACCACGGTGGTATTATGTAGGAAAAACAGGTGCAGTAACGGATTCAACGGATGCTTCGCTGATCACATGGGCAAAGAAGAATAATAAGAAAATATGGGCGATGGTAGGCAATCGATCGGATCAAGAAGCGACCCATCAAATGTTGTCGAGTGTAACCACAAGGAATACGGCAGTAAATCAATTAGTAGCTTTAGTGAGCAAATATAGATTAGATGGACTAAACATTGATTTTGAAAATGTAGCGCCTGACGATCGTGCGTATTTGACCTCATTCATTACATTATTAGCTGAGAAAATGCATGCTCTTAACGCGACGCTGTCGATAGACGTATCTCCTGATCTTGGAACAGATTGGACAGATGCTTTTGACTACGCTGCACTAGGTAAGCAAGTGAACTATATGGTGATGATGGGTTATGACGAACATTATGATGGGAGTAAGCTTCCAGGACCTAATGCTTCAATTCCTTTTGATCAACATGCAGTGGATACAGTACTAAAGGTCGTACCCAGCCAAAAGGTTATATTGGCACTGCCTTTATATAATCGTGACTGGACATTGAATCAGAATGATACGGTTTCATCTTCAAAGTATATCTCGCTTCCGGAGCAAAATCAGATTATTAGTAGCTATGGAATGAAGCCCGTATGGAATGAGACTTTAGGACAATATGTTGCCAACTATTCGAAGCAGTCCATAAAGCACACGATCTGGATTGAGGATGGCCGTTCATTAATAGCAAAATACGATTTAAGCGTTAAGAACAATCTAGCCGGAATCGCTTATTGGTATATAGGTGGGGAAAGCGCAGATATATGGTCTAGCGTAAGTAATGCAGAGAAATTTTACGATTATACGTTTTAAAAAGAAAGACTGGATGCATATAGCTACCTTGCTATGGCATTCAGTCTTTTTATTTAGTTATCACAGCGCAACAACAGCACGTTACGGTGAAAGCTCTTGGCACGCAACATATACACTAAATATATATATTTGAGGAATTATAAGTCATAATCATCCATATAAAAGTTACATTTTTCACTAGTATGAAATAATTAATAAATGCTATATTTTTCTTGAGCAATTATACATATGGAGGAATTCAAAGGATGCCATCAATTACAGAAACAATTCAACTGATCGAATCAAAAGAATTTCAAAGAACACTAGAAAGTCTGTATGGTGATGTTCCATCTATCATAAACGATCAAAAGCAAAGATATAAAACCTTGGCTCAGGAATATGTGAAAAAATTTGCAGAGGGCGATGTTTTTCTCTTTAGCTCACCAGGGCGCAGTGAAATTAGTGGCAATCATACAGATCATAATCTGGGTAAAGTAATTGCTGCCAGTATAAACATGGATTGTATTGGAGCGGCTGCGAAAAATGATCAAAATATTATTCGTATAAAAAGCATTACCTATAACGAAGACTTCATTATTGATTTGAATTCGAGTGGGAATAGCCTTAACCTTTCAGGAACATATACCTTAGTTAAAGGGATTTTGGACGGTTTTGAACGGTACGGTTATAAATTAGGCGGTTTTGATGTTTGTATCACAAGTGATGTTATAAGTGCAGCAGGTGTAAGCTCATCAGCTTCTTTTGAGATGTTGATATGTTCTATTATTAATTTCTTCTACAACAATAACGAGATGGATGTCGTTACCTGTGCCAAGATAGGCCAATATGCAGAGAATTCAGAGTGGAACAAACAATCGGGTTTGCTCGACCAAATTGCTTGTGGATATGGGGGACTAATTTCGATTGATTTAAAAAACATCGAGGCTCCACTGATCACTACATTAAATTTTTCATCTATTGACAAAGGTTATGAGTTATTCATTGTCCCTACAGGTGCAAACCATGCAGATTTAAGTGAAGAATACTCCTCAATTCCAACAGAAATGAAGGCTGTTGCCCGAGAACTTGGGAAAAATGTGCTTCGTGATTTAGAAAAGCAAGATATATTGGACAACCTGGACAAACTTAGAGAGAGTGTTGGGGATAGAGCTGTATTGAGAGCACTGCATTTCTATGAGGAAAACATTCGAGTTGATCAACAAGTAGAAGCTTTGACAGGCGATAATGCAAACAGCTTCATAAGACTCGTAAATGAATCTGGAAACTCATCTTGGAAATGGCTGCAAAATTGCTATTCTAACTCTACTCCTACTGAACAGGGCGTGACATTATATTTAGCATTAACTGAGCTGTTTATCAAGGAGAAGGGGGCCGGAGCCTGCAGGGTACATGGAGGCGGTTTTGCCGGAGTTATAATGGCTTTATTGCCAAAAGAATATACGGATTCCTATAAAGCATATATGCACTCATTTGGTGTTGAGCAGATTTATCCTGTCCGTATTCGTAAGCATGGTGCTATTAATTTGAATTTATTATAGGCGTTAATCAGCCGGCACCTAGTTAGCATATAGCTATATACTTGGTGCCGATTTTTTTTCTGATGATGTTCTGGTTCACGAAATATGAGAATATTAAATGAGTGTTTTAGTCATTATAAAATCAATTTGTTCTTCATTACCCATATAGAAAGAGTGAGTCCCTGTTTGAACGAAATTCATTTTTTCATAGAATTTAATTGCATTCTCATTTTTTTCCCAAACGCCTAACCAAATCTTCTCTTTATTCTGATCTTTTGCTATGTCTAAAGCCTTATTCATCAGGTATTTACCTAGTCCCCGTTTATGAAATTTCCCCCTGATATAAATCCTCTCGATTTCAAGCGAATCATTACCCATTTTTTCTGATTGGGCATCATTAAAGTTTAGCTTTAAATATCCTGCAACTTCTTTATTCAAAAAAATAAAATAGAATTCCGAACAATTATTCAATAATTCTTTTCCTAATTGTTTCAAATTAAAAGCACGATCTAAGTAAGCATTCATAATTGCAGGTGAGTTTTGATTCTGAAATGTATCGTTAAATGTTTCAACACTGATTTCTTGGAGTAGCCCTAAATCTTCAAACGTACACCTTTTTATTTTTATGGTCATTTTTATTTGTCCTCCGTTTACTAAGTCAATAATCTCTTTTGTTTCCTTTTTTGACTAACTCCCAGTCTTTTTCTACATTTTTTCTGACTCTCTGCAGCAAGGTAAACATAGTTTCTACTTCACTCTCAGAGAATCCAGATAATGCGACCTTATTGGAGTAATCGTTTTCCCTTTTTATGTAAGGGTACAAAGTAACCCCTTTCTCTGTAGGAAATAGTTTTTTTATTTTTTTATTTTGATTGTCTTCTTTCTTTTCTATAAATCCATTGATTTCTAATTTCTTAATTGCACGTGAAGCTGTTGTTCGATCTACTTTTATCATCTCAGCTAACTTTTCTTGAATTATTCCTGGGTTTTCACATATTCGAACAAGGTACAAATATTGCCCTTTTGTAAGGTCATGTTCTGCAAATTCTATATTGCTTATTGAATCTAATGCCCTAGCTATCATTCCAATTTCACGTAGGATTTCCTTCATAAATAACTCCTTAGCGCGTATTTTGTTGTAAATGCAATAAATAATATATATTAACTTATCTCATAATTGTTGCATTTGCAATAAAAAATAAATAAATAAAATAGCGAGGTGAGTAAAGTGAAGCGTGACTTCTATGTATTAAAAATTTATAAAACTAACTCTTGGTATTTCACGATTGGAAGCCTTTATAAAAAGACTGGATAGCAACATGGTTATGCTGCTATCCAGTCTTTTTATTGGGTTATTACCGCACAAATGGTAGTCTCTCGTTATTGAACAGTGTCCGGTAACATCAGCAAATAACTCGATCTGGCCAAAGTCTGCATTTCGTATTTCATTAATTCAGTTTCGAGTGACGTATTTTTTGAAGTTTTTTACTTTAATAACTTTAACACTTTTTGATAAAAGCTTCTTGTCGCTGACGATCCAGGTGTGATCTTTGGAGTTTTTTCTACGAATTGCAGCGAAGTTATACTTATTACCTGCGTAAATCTTAAAGCCATGAGCTGCGCAATCAGCACAAAATTTAACGCATTCACCTCTGTTCCGATTTGGAAAAGAAATCTGATCGAACACCTTGCGTTTAATGAGTAGGGTCGCACCTTGAACATTGGTTACATATTTATTCTCCATTCGGAGGTAACGAAGCAAAAGTAACTTCTTATCATTCAAATACATATAGTGAGCCCGTTTTCCAACGATATCTGCTTTAGTCTTATGGAGTATTTGCATGCTATCAGTTAAATAGTTGGAAGCGTAATAATCGTCATCATCAAATTTTGCAATATAACTATAATTCGCTAATTGCACACCAAAATTCAAACAATAACCGAGAGAATGATGTTCCGGTACTTTAAAAACCCACACATTCTTATGTTTTTTTGCAGCAGCTGTATAGTCATCTATCTTCAAACTATCATTATTTATGATTACGATAAGTTCTTTAAGATTAAAATTTTGTCGTCGATAGTTATCAAACAGTGTATTTATACAGTCAGCTCGTTTCGTACAGGTCAGAATAGATACAGCAGATATAGTGGAATCTGTAGCCCGTTTCATAATTTGATCTTTGGACTGCGTCCAACAAATGCTTTGTAATTTTTAATATTACGGATGATCTTATGGTTTGCTATTAAAGTGCTATCACTGATGATCCATGTGTGCTTTGAAGAGTTTTTTCTACGGATGGCTACGAAGTTATTCTTACTCGCAGAATAAACCTTATAACCTTTCTTTCTGCTTCTGCTGCAAAAAAGATCATCTTCACCCACGTTTTTATTAGGGAATTTCACATGATCGAATACTTTACGTTTGAAGACGAGTGTAGCGCCTGGGAGATGGGTAACTGTTCGATGTTCGTCATGCGCGAAACGAAGGATTAAAGTCTTTGAACCACTTAAATACATATAATGAGCTCGTTTTCCAAGAATATCAGCATTTGTTCTATTTAATGTCTGAATACTTTCTGTCAAATAATGAGGGGCATAATAATCGTCGTCATCGAATTTGGCGATGGTATGATATTTGCATTTCGTTACGGCATAGTTTAAGCATGAACCCAGAGTTTGATGTTCTGGCTTACGAAATATCTTTATGTTTTTGTGATTATTAGCTAACTGTTGGTAAGGAGATAGTGGAATTGCATTGTTATTGATAATAATGATGAGTTCTTTTTGGGCATATCGTTGTCTGTTGTAATTTTGGAGTAGGTTGTTTAAATAATTTTGACGATTTGTACAGGTAATAATGGAAACACCATTCATTTAACCAACCCCTTAGATGCTTTTTTATTTGGGAAAAGTCTCATAATACGATATGTCCAAGTTAGGATAGAGTAACGGCATATCAACCTCAGGGATGCAAAAATGGATTTTTATAAAGAACACAAGATCACAGTCATGACTGTGTTATCGAGATCTAACTCAGCTTGAAGCAACAATACAGTATCTCTCCCTAGTAAAGGTCATTTCCAAAATTCAGGTGAAAAGTAGGAAGACTCAGGACAAATGATCACTATAATGGAAATAAGAGACATACTTAGATACAATCTATAGGATATAAATAAGAATCAGTCTGAATAAGAAAGCGATTAGAGGAGGCCATCTCGTGGGAAGATCATTCGCAAATTTGCATATCAAGTCGAACAACCTTGATAAGACTGTCGAAGCATTAAGAGAGCTAAGCGAAGGGCATGCCACAGTATTAGGCAAGCCAAATACTGAGGCTCAAAAGTTCAATGTTGTCATGTATGTAAGCAAAAGCAACGAGTACTGGATCAGCGTGCTCCATGATTATTTTGTATGGGGTACGGTGAAGGAGATCGGCAAAACGCTGTCTCGGCTTATCGAGGAGCCAGTGATGACCGCCGGATATATAAATGAGGAAATATTCGAGTTGTCGTTGTTCGAGAATGGAGATATTGAGGCCGAAAGAATCTTTTGTGAACAGTGGACGAGGGATGAATATGAACAACTTAAAGAAGAGCGTCTTAACGATGACTATTTGCAGAAAGCGTTGGATATCCGCAATGAGGATTTTGACGACTTCATTAGCATTACGAGTCCGGCACAAGCCGTAGATAAGCTGTCAGAACTCGTAAGAATGTCATTATGGAGCGATTGGGAGTGGATCCCGCACGAAGAAACTCTCAAAGAACGATTTGCGAAATATGAATTTTGAAAATACATGAGCAAATGGCTAAAGTCATCTGAGATGACACTTTAGAACATGGCGGTGAGAGAAAAGAAATGGATAGATTAAAGAACAGCGGATTTTATAAACTTAGATTCTTCTTAAGGCCGGAAGAGTTTGAAAGCGTTTTGAAGCTTTTTGAACATAAGCAAGCGCAATTTTATCTAACCAATTATGCCCAGACAGAGCATGACCAGAATCAGGTGTATGAGGCGTATCAGTCATTTTATCATTATTTTACGGCAGAGGAAAAAAGGAATGATGGTCACCCATTCTTTGTTTATTCCATTTCTGTTGCGTCTGATAATGAAGGCTCCGGATTTTTTGCGAGAAATGAAGGTGTCCATTTTCCCTATTACGGACAATGGGCAGAGGATGAATTGCCGTGTATCTTGTTTTCATTTCCTAAAGGCTTTCAAATGGATTTGGAAGATGAAAACGGGAAGTATTATATCTATGAGGATATCAGGGATCATAAGCCGTTAACATATAAGTTTTTCGATGAAATAAAAGACTCTATTAATAAAATGACAAAGCCGCTTCGCTTCTCGACGCATGACGCAGATGCTATGAAAGAGCAAAAGCCTTCTGTGCGTATAAGCCATGATGCGATTCACGATTTGAGCAAATCGTGGATTTTCAGTAAATACGGGCTTGTGATCAATGGCAAAAAAGGAGGATTAATGGATGCGGAAAATATGGAGAAAAAGAATTCTGATCAATAATCCTGCCCTGCTGGACCGGGATCTGATCGAGCGGGATTTGCACGACGGTAACCAAGTGATTATTCAATTTTCTCACCCGGATTTTTATGGCTCCATATTGGAAGAAGTGGATGAGCTTTGCGCGCGCTGGAATGAGGATTTCGGAGTACGTTTCTACGCCCACTATTCGCTGTCTTTTGATTGTCATACTCTCTTGCGGATTCCTCATGTGAAAATGCTGCACCTCGATAGTCTCACCCAGGCACATAACACTGAAGCATTGGCGAAGCTGGATCACCTGCGCAGTTTGAGCATAGGCATATACGAGCTGGAGAATTCGGAAATTCTGGGGATTGATACGTTGCACTCTCTAAATAAATTAAACATTATCTCGGATAAAAAGACCCTCAACCTGCAATATTTTAGAGAGTTCTCTGATCTGGAGGAATTGCATGTAGGGGGTAAGGTTAAAAACCTTGATGCTATAGGTTATCTGGAGAACTTGAATTATCTCGCGCTGCATTCGATCAGCAAACTGCCGTTACATTGTATTAACCGGCTGAGGAAGCTGGAGCACCTTCGCATTTTGCTTGGAGGCCGGGAGCACATTCATGAAATTGAAGAGAATACAATCGAGAACCTGGAGATTACTAGAGTCCGCGGCTTCCATGACCTGACCAATATTACAGCCTTTCAAGCGCTGAAGAGACTTGTTATTGAGGATCAAATCCAACTGAAGGAAATCAGCTTTAACCAGGAAATGAAGGCACTGGAGGAACTTTCTATTAGGAATTGTAAAGGCTTAACCCGTTTGACGGGAATGGAGCAACTACCTTTGCTGCACACGCTTCGAATTCTCAAGACGGCAATCGATTTTGATTCCTTTATCCATCAGAAACTTCCGAATTCTTTATCTTCAGTGGAGTTTGCAACTTTCAAAAGTAAAGCAGACCGGGAAATACAACAATCTTTAGCAAAATTGGGTTTTCAATAAAAGGTAGGATCGTTCAGTTAACAGGAGGAGTATTTATGTACATCGTATCTCAGCCAAAACCGCTATCTGACGGCCAAAACCAAGCACTTGCGAAGGAAGACGTTACTGTTTATCCACAGGGCTACCTCCGGTTTTTGCGGCGATTCGGTGAAGGGACTTACAGAGGGTGGTTGAATGTTCAGCTTCCCAATGCGGAGGTGCTTAAACCTTTTGTCGAGTACGGATTATGGGAGCATGACGAAAACAGCCCCATTAGTGAGCAACAGATCGGCGAGTGTATCGTTATAGGTACAACGGTGGACGGTGATTTTCTGGCAGTACATCCCCAGACAGCTAGGCTGCTCTGGCTACCTCGGCATGCGGAGCACGTAAAGGCGATTTCCCTGCAGGCACGGGAGCAGGAAGACGAAGGGATGTACGCCTTGGTGCTGGATGAAATATATCGTCAGGTGTATGGAATCAGCCAAGGGGAGAGCATCTACTATGAACCGTGGACGGGCACTCGGAGCCATCTCTTTTTGCGTTTGCCACAAGGACAGGATCAGCTTACGCTGCCCGAACTGGCCGACTTATGCCAAAACGAATTTCCGCCGGATTTGTCCATTGAGAATGCCTATGCTTGTTTCCTGTTCTACCGGCAGCTGGGCGGCTATGTACGATTGAATTATGCCTACCAGCAAGAGGTGGCTGTCTTCTATGAACAGGATACGGGGCAGGCGTTTGAAGTTATGGAGCAGTGGCTCTTGTCGAAAGGCTGCGAAGCGATCTCAGAAAATAACAGATGATCCGGATACTCCTTTAGTGTGGGAGAGGGAGGTATGTATGAAACTAGTTTTTACTTTGGATACACATGGAACGTGTGTGGGTCAATTGAGAGATGAGCTGCTGCCCTTAGAGGAATTAGCAAATACATGGAAGTTTCCCTATGATATCTTTTTTGTATTGCGTGTTTTACCTGAAAGTTATGGTCGAACAACATCCAGACGTTTTGATAGCAGGGATCATACCCTCGAATTAGATATCAGCATAAGTTATGAACAGTACCAACGGATGTCCAAGCATGAGCAACGTGAGGTATTAGGCAGTCACCTTTGTAACTATTTGTCAGAGTCAGTCGCTAAATATAATAAGCATGCAGATAAGGAAACTCATAATCAACTACTGGATCTGGTGAAAAAATGGATGCTTGAAAACAATTGGCTAAATGGAAAGTTAAATCAAGCACGGAAACTACTTTCGCAAGACATGGGTCTTTATGAAGTCAGCCAAAAATTGCAGATGCCATTAGAAGAGATTGAGTATATCCTTCTCCGTATGAATGACTATGAGCCAACTGACGTTCATCCTGATAACATTGTAGCAGGAAAAGCGCCGCATAATCATTTGTAGAAGATTGGAGAGATATCCAAAACTTACAATAAACCCATGTATAAGGAGAGGGGATCGAACTTATGTATGAGCGTTTGGCAGAAAAACTGAAAACGACCTCCGCTTTAAAATGGTTTCCTGGCCATGGTGCGGAAGAAAGCTGGATAGCAGAAGCTGAAGAGGAATTAGGATTCTGCCTGCCGCCATCTTATCGCTGGTGGCTGGTTCATTACGGTAATGCCCGGTTGGGAGACGGCAATATTCTAGCGATCGCAGCTCCGGAACATAGAGAGTATTACGACGGCGACCTTCTTTACATACATAGACTGAATAAAGCCGAGGAATGGTGGGTAGGTCGGTTTCCCCACAGACTGGACTTGTTCGTGCCGGATAGCGACGAGCTTTATTTTTTTGATACGTCTACTAGAGATAAACAGGGGGAATTTCCGATCATGTGTTATGATCTCATGAATGATTTGATCGACAAGTATGCTTCAACGTTTGCGGAATTTCTAGAACGTCTGATTGACGAGCGTTCTTAAATAACCTGAGCTGATCGACTAATGGAAAGGAGGGCCATTATCATGAAGCCGATGCAAGAAATAGAGACGCTGGCGATAGAAATCGCCGCTGCTGCCAGAAAGTCATTTCGTGCTCTTTTTGAAAATGGCGAACATTATTATTACTGTACGCTACATACTACTGGCGAGGGACATGCGCCTAGCATCTCCGCCTGGTCGTGGGAAGCTTTGGAGATGGAATCGACCAGACAAGGAGACGAAAGTGAAACACCGGGATCGACGATTGCTGAACTCATCAAATGGTCCTATGCCGATTCACCCTATTGTTGTTTCGGGGATGAGAACTTCGATCACGTTAAACAACGATTCATCGAGCGTCCTTTCATAGCGGATCTTGAGAATGACGAAGGGAATCGCGAGTTTGATTTGAGGCTGAAGGCCATTGAGCTGGCAATGAAAATGCTTGATGATGAAGGCATGTTTGCCATGAATCAGCTGCGAGAGTCAGTATGTGTCCTTGTCGAAGTCATGCCGCCGGATGAGGTTAATACCGAAATTGCCCTACGTTTAAATCGGGCCGAATCACCGGTTATGCAAGCATGGTTGACGGAAGCGGCGGAGTAGAAACGTTAGTCTCCCGTACTTAGGAATCTTGCCACTTTAGTCGCGAGTAGTTCAATCAGTTGCTGCCACCAGTGAAAGCCGGCAGTCTTCACAACTAACTAGCCCACTCCTAGTAAGGTGTAATTAGTATATATTTTGCGACTGATCGGAAATCTAAAGCTGATTCTGAAGCCTGAATCTTGTGCTCTGATAGTTAGTAAAAAACGGGAGCGTATTAATCCACGAATTAAATTGTTCAGTCTTGTCGTATTACCTGAATTAATTGCGGCAGTGACACGCGTTGCAAATGGAATATCAGTCGCCAACCTGAGGTATAAGGGAAGAATAGCTTGTACTACTACGAGATGTTCTCCCACTTTATACTTACTTTGAGCGGGGTCAAGAAAAAAACCGTTGACGTATAGTCGATCCCGCATAGGTGTACGAAAGCCGAAACTGTACCCTGATCCCAATTCTGCAATTGGGGCATGGCTTACCTTTTGAAACAGTCTTTCCATCTGCACAAAATCAATCTTATTCACCGCTTGCACCCATGCAGCTGAGTATGCTGGATTGCGTACGATTTCGCGATAGAAGGGCAGCACATTTCGTATCGTTCGTCTTAAAATTGCAGGTGTTATAAATTCGTTTTGCTGTTTGCGAACGGGGATTTGACGTTTTCTTTTCTTATTCAATATGCTTCCCTCCTTGAAATTTCAGTTATCTGCAACATATGCTTTACCGGAAAGGTACGTTTGGACATTTCATCGAAAAAGCACTCCAGGCTTTCGGGATTTAGATTTACTGCTAGAACGATAAGAAAATTACTTAGCAAGAAATGACGCGGCTGCCGGTAGGAACGGTTTAGTCGCGTTTTGTTTGTGTGCTGCAGCTTGCATGGAAATGATCGATATTCTCTCCCGAAATGTAGGTATACAAGGATGAAATCTGTTTTATTTTTCAATGCTCGGATATCCGATATCATCTTCATTTGCTAGTTGATAACAAAGATTGTAATGCGTGAAGTGCGAGCAGTAATCGTTCCTTGCTACAAGTTGCTGTCTCAAAAATAAGGTTTTTACTTATGAGCCGGCAAACATCATGAAATGAAAAATCATGAAATACGAGGATCCATTCTTGCCGTGCCTTCCATAAGGTAACATACATAGAATGCAATGGAAGAGCGATAAGGAGGGGGACGGCATGGCTTCGAGAAAACGACTTATGGCATTTATTCAGAATGCGGAAAAGGCATGGGAGAAAGTAGTCTTTTCGTATGATCTAAACAGTCCACCGATTCGAATCGGTGATTTTGATTACTACAGACTTCCCTTGCGATTCTCGACCCGAATCAAAATTTTTCGGTATTACCGCCAATTTTGGAACAATGTGTACGCAAATCGCATGATTTGCTCCGCAGGTTTTAAAAACATTCGAGGACGTCTTTACTCTCCTGATGCAGATACGGGGGGATTGCCTAGCAGAGTGTTGGGTTTAAAAATTATAAAACAGACAAGCACAAATATAATAGTTGACGCTATTTTAGGTATTCCAGGCGACTCAATCGCTGATGGGGAAACTATTCGTTATTTCATCTTGCGCAACCCATCCACCCAAGTACTTACGATCAATTTACGCAGAAGTCGATATGCCGATTACCGTTACGATCCATGCAAAAAAAAGAGTAGGATACTAAGAAGGAAAAAATGAAATAGCGCCTGTTATATAGAGAGATAAATTATTCATTGAAAAAACTGATTGCAGAAAGAAGAGCTAGAGCTAACTCCCTATCCCTTTAACGAACCGGACGTGATGCCGTTAATGATATATTTTTGCATGAAAATGTAGCGTATTTAAAATCGCTACTGTGGCAATCACCGGCATAAGCAGCGGGAACACAATCTGCAAGAATGTTCTCCAAACTCCACAGCCGATAAAGCTTTTAATTAAGCTGTAACAAATTTCTATAAGAATTACGCCCGTGGGCAATAATTCGAGCGTAGTAGCAGAGAAGAAGAAGTAGCTGGATGACAAATACATGTTCGAACGCCAACCCGCGTAAATCGCGGGTTTTTTCCTTTGTCAGCGTATATTCTTGCCAGAAATCATTGTCAAGAATAAGTACCGTTAGCTGATTCTAGAAATAGGCTTATGCTAAGGAAGAGGATACCGACCATGGACTGGGTCCAGACTTAAGTTGGAAATTATTCTCACCTTTTTATTGCATCTTCCTCGCCTTTTTGCTATATTTGATATTAACAAGTTGTTATTATCAAAAAGTTACTAACAATAAACTGAATGGTGAAGATTAGGAAATTTAATGAAAGGGAGCGGATGAAAGTGAATAAAACATGGGGTGGTTGGAATCTGTTTGAAATCGTCTGGCTAGTTTTATTTACCTCTATTGCTGTTGCGTTTACGGTTATTTCTAAAGATTCCTTATTCGGATTTACGGTCTTTATCACCGGGGTGCTGTGTGTGGTGCTCGCGGCGAAAGGAAACCTGATGAGTTATGTTTTCGGAATGTACAATACCGTTGGTTACGCGTACTTGGCTTATATAAACGGTTTGTTTGGAGAGGTCATGCTGAATTTGTTATTCTTTGTACCTATGAATGTCATTGGCTTCTATATGTGGAAAAACAACCGCCAAGACGGCAAACTATCCATGCGACAGATGGATCTTAAGTGGCTGTTCCTTGTTGGAGCGGTCTGCATAATAGGCTGCCTGTTACTGGGAATCGGGCTATCGTTCATCCCAGGGCAGAACTCGCCTTATATAGATGCTATTACAACGGTATTATCCATTGTGGCTACCTTTTTAATGGTCAGAAGATTTAAGGAACAATGGCTGGTCTACATTGTATTGAATATATTTACGGTGTTGTTGTGGGTAATTCGGATGCTGGAAGGCAGTAGCGAAGGGGTGCTAATGATCGTCATGTGGAGTGCATATCTGATTAACGCGGCATACGGCTATTACAATTGGAATAAAGGGGCTAAGGAGGTATCGGTATGAAGACGCTTGGATTAACACTGGGGAAGTTTGCCCCGTTGCATAAAGGTCATCAATTCATGATAGAGACGGCGTTGCAAGAGGTCGACGAATTGATTGTGGTAATCTACGAAACGACGGTGACCCCGATTCCGCTTCATATCCGGGCGAACTGGATCCGCAAGCTCTATCCGACGGTCCGGGTAATCGAAGCTTGGGACGGTCCAGACGGGTATTCGAACGATCGGGAGCATGAGATTCGAGAGGAGCAGTATATTTTAGGGCTGTTGAAGGGCGAGCAAGTGACGCATTTTTACTCTAGTGAGTTTTACGGTGAGCATATGAGTGTCGCATTAGGAGCGGCGGACCGGCGGGTGGATGAAGCCCGTGAGCGGGTGCCGATTTCTGCCACGATGGTACGTGCCGACCCTTATAAATATCGCAGATTTGTAAGTGATGTCGTGTATAGGGGGTTAATCACGAAAGTGGTTTTTGTGGGAGCGATGTCGACTGGAAAATCTACAATCACCGAAGCGCTGGCGCAGCGGTATCGCACAACCTTTGCGAGCGAATATGGGCGTGATTACTGGACCGAGCATCAAGTGGATCGTAGAATCAGCCTAGAAGCGTTCGATGAGATCGCTTTGGGCCATATCGAACGTGAGGAGCAGGCGATGCTGGAAGCTAACCGATATCTCTTTGTCGATACCAATGCAATTACCACATATATGTTTGCTTTGGATTACCACGGCCGGGCTCCTGAATGCTTAGCCCGGATCGCATTAGAAAACGCGCAGCGCTACGATCTGTTTTTCCTGTGTGCCGATGATATTCCTTATGAGGATACATGGGACCGTAGCGGGGATCAGAAGCGGCATATTTTTCATAAGCAAATCATTGCCGATTTGAAAGAGCGGCGGATTCCCTATATCACGTTGCGAGGAAACCTAGAGGAACGAATGCACAAAGTAAGTGAGGTCTTGGCAAAGTTCGAGCCCTACCGGAACTATTTTGGAGAGTTGAATGGCTAGAATAAAGAACAAAGGAGGCAAGGATACATGAATATGTTGGATCGCGATGGACTTACGGAACGTCAATTTTTAGAGCAGTACCATGCCGGGGATTTCGAGCGGCCTTCGGTGGCGGCGGACATGGTCATTTTCACCGTTACGAACACGGAGGCGGACAGCTACCGCAAGCTTCCGGAAAAAGAGCTGCGAATTCTGCTCATTCAGCGGGGAGGTCACCCGTTCCTGGGCAATTGGGCACTTCCAGGCGGCTTCGTCCGGCCGGACGAGACGACAGAGCAGGCGGCGGTGAGGGAGCTGAGTGAGGAAACCGGTGTGGATGACGTTTATTTGGAGCAGTTGTACACCTTCAGCGATGTTGGAAGGGACCCTCGTACCTGGGTGATGAGCTGCAGCTACATGGCCTTAATCAACAGTGATCAGGTACAGCTGAAAGCAGGAGATGACGCTGTCCATGCTGCCTGGTTCAAGGTAACCTATCGGCTTCTGCGCGAGCGGAAAGAGATTATTGAGGATGGGTATGTGAAAACGAAGGAATACGAGCTCAAGCTAAGCAGCGATGAAGAAGAGTTTACGGCAGTTGTGGGTCGGACGATGACATCAAAGTCGGCCTCTACGTCAACCGCATACTCCATTGTATCAAATGACGGGTTGGCTTTTGATCATGCGAAGATTATAGCTTGCGCTATTGAGAGACTGCGGGGAAAAGTGAATTACACCGATATTGCGCTAAACTTGATGCCGGGTCTCTTCACTTTGACGGATCTGCAGCAGGTTTATGAGGTGATCTTAGACAAAGAGCTGCTGAAAGCCGCATTCCGGCGTAAAGTAGCGGATCTCGTAGCGGAGACCGATCATTATACTGAAAATGCGGGACACCGTCCTTCCCGCTTATATCGGAGAAATATGGAGGAATATCAATGATATACAATATAGAGCAGTTAAGAAAAGCTTATATCGCGGGCAAAACGTTCAAGTTTGTGTTCTTCTGGGGCCATACACCGCCAAAGCACGACGGCGTCGACAAAAGCTGCTTCAGCCAATGGTGGATGAGTCCTTTCGTGGTAGAGGGGATCGAGTATTCCTGTGTCGAGCAGTTTATGATGTCCGAGAAAGCAAGACTGTTTGGAGATGACGATATGTTGGACGCGATCCTTAAAGCTAAGCATCCCAAGGAGATGAAAGCCTACGGGCGTGCAGTAAGAAACTTCGAAAATGACACTTGGGATAAAGAATGCTATGACATTGTCAAAAGAGGAAATATAGCCAAATTTTCGCAGAATCCGAAGCTTAGCGAATACCTAAAGTCAACGAAAAACCGTATTCTCGTCGAAGCTAGCCCACAGGATCGCATTTGGGGAATAGGCATGAGCCAGTCCAATCCGGATGCGGAGAATCCCGCAAAATGGCGAGGTAGGAACCTACTTGGATTCGTACTGACCGAAGTGAGGGACGAATTGCTGCGGGATTAACTTCATCCCATATTTAAATGAAAAGATAACGATATCCCTTTGGATTTCGTTATCTTTTTTGTTCACCCTCTAAAAGCCGAAGCTTCATCACCCCAGGTGTACAGCCATAAGTATTTCGGAAGATTCGGATAAAATAATTCGTCTCCATTCCCAGTTGAATCGCAATATCCTGAACGAGAATATCAGCATTCTCTGTCATTAACTGTATCGCACGTTCTAGTCGCAGATTCTGTAGATACTTATGTGGAGTTACGGCATATTCCTGTACGAATAGACGCTGGAAATGCTGGACGGAATACCCCACAGCAGCAGCTAGATTGGAGATAAGGAGTGGCTCAGTATAATGTTCGTTAATAAGTTCAACCGCTTTAGCCAACGCTTCATTACGCACAGACTCAAGTTCTAAACGACTGCCTGAGGAGTGTATGGATTCAGAACGACGTAACATCAGAAGTAATCTATATAGGGTTATAGATAGATCCTCCATCCCTTGCTCGTCTTGACGACTAGCCGTCTGATTGTTCACCGTATGCCAGATCTTTCCGATTTCCTCCCAACATTGTTCAAAATGAGCAGGATGATAGGGGAGAGAAGGGAGAAGGCCAATCCCCTCCAGCATTCCTTGCGACTGACTCCCTTCGATTCCGATGAAACCGACATGCCATGGTTCATGTGAGGTAGGGTAATATTCGTGTCCTCGATCCGGTGGGAAAGCGAAAGCCATTCCAGGTTCTAGTATGATTTCAGTACCGGTCTCCAGATCACGAAACAACCCAGTTCCGGTACGAATCAGGAAAACTTGATGAACAGGAAAACCTGTAGGGCGAACATGATGAAATTGTATATGACGACCTACAGAGTAGGGATATAAGGGAAGCGTCTCAGCGTCGCGCGGTAGTTCTATCAGTGAAAAAGGAAGCAGGATGATTCACCTCATATTCATTTTGTACTATCACTTCGAGAGTATATTCCTACTGATCGGGATGAATGTTCTTATATTATAAATAGTATAAATGATGATTCGTGAATTTGATAGCTTAAGCATCTAGCGTCTCATCAGAGAATAGTCCCATTTAAGAAATGGGCAGAATTGAGAGGATGATCTTACATTATGACTAAAAAACACTCCCCGATTAGCAGCAAAGCTCCAGTGATGCTGCACGGTGCCGATTATAATCCTGAGCAATGGCTGAAGTACCCAGAAATTTTGCGTGAGGATATTCGTCTGATGAAGCTTGCGAATTGCAATGTGATGTCTGTCGGAATTTTTTCTTGGGTATCCCTAGAGCCTGAAGAAGGTGTGTTCACTTTCGATTGGCTCGATAGTGTTTTGGATTCTTTTGCAGAGAATGGGATTTATGCTTTCCTGGCAACTCCTAGTGGAGCACGACCTGCTTGGATGTCTGAGAAGTACCCTGAAGTTCTAAGAGTGGAACGTAATCGTGTTCACAATTTACATGGCTTCCGTCATAATCATTGTTTCACCTCGCCTGTGTATCGGGAAAAGACTGCGATTTTAAATGCGAAGCTAGCAGAACGTTATAGCCAGCATCCTGCGGTTATCGGTTGGCATATTTCGAATGAGTTCGGTGGCGAATGTCACTGTGATCTTTGTCAGAATGCTTTTAGAGATTGGTTAAAGGTCAAATACAATAACAGTCTGGATGAGGTGAATCATGCTTGGTGGGCTACTTTTTGGAGTCATACCTACACTTCTTGGACACAGATTGAATCCCCGGCTCCACATGGAGAGACACAAGTTCACGGCTTGAACCTCGACTGGCGGCGGTTTGTCAGTGAACGGACGATTGACTTCTGTCAGCATGAGATCAATGTTGTTCGTCCTTACAATCCTGCACTGCCTATTACAACGAATATGCATATGATCGATGGCATTGATTATCGCGAACTAGCCAAAATTCTGGATGTTGTCTCATGGGATGCTTATCCAGAATGGCATTATACTGAAGACGGTGACGATGCTAGACTGGCAGCATGGACGGCGATGCACTACGATTTAATGCGCTCTTTTAAAAAGAAACCGTTCCTGCTCATGGAAAGCACGCCATCTCTTACGAACTGGCAATCGGTCAGTAAGCTGAAGCGTCCTGGCATGCACAAGCTGTCTTCACTTCAAGCGGTAGCACATGGTTCGGATTCCGTTCAATATTTCCAATGGCGTAAAAGCCGGGGCTCTAGTGAGAAGTTCCACGGTGCAGTTGTTGACCATAGCGGCCACTCCGAGACTCGTGTGTTTAAAGACGTTACAGAGGTAGGAAAGACGCTGGCGGGAATGACAGAAGTAGTAGGTACATCAACTCCAGTAAAAACAGCGATTATTTTCGACTGGGACAACCGCTGGGCGATCAAGGATGCGCAAGGCATTCGTAATTCCGGATTGCGTTATGAGGAGACTGTACTACAGCATTATCGTGCCCTTTGGGAGCTAGGCATTCCAGTTGATATGATCGGATCGGGGGATGATCTGTCCGCTTACAAGCTGGTGATCGCACCTATGTTATATCTGATCAGTGAAGAGAATGGAAAGCGCATCGAGAAGTTTGTTGAGCAGGGCGGAACTTTCCTGGCAACCTATTGGTCTGGTGTCGTTAACGAAACGGATTTATGTCATTTGGGTGGATTCCCTGGACCACTACGTAGAACGCTCGGCATTTGGGCAGAAGAGACCGAAGGGCTGCATAGCCGTGATTTGAATGGTGTTGTAATGCAGGCGAGCAATGCACTTAATCTAAGTGGAGATTATGATGCGCATGAAATTGCTGAGCTGATCCACTTGGAAGGTGCGGAAGCATTAGGCACTTATCGCAGTGATTTCTATGCTGGCCGTCCAGCACTTACGGTAAATCGTTTCGGTGAAGGAAATGCATATCACCTCGCTACTCGTGTGAAAGACGCTTCTTTCTACGTTGAATTGTATGCCGCGATCACTGCTAAAGCAGGAATTACCCGTGCACTTGATAGTGAGCTTCCAACTGGTGTGACAGCGCAGCTTCGTACCGATGGAGAAAGCGATTATATCTTTGTGCAAAACTACAGTGGCAGTCCGCAAGCAGTCAAATTAGATGGAGCGGATTATACAGATTTGAGCTCAGGTACTGCAGCTCCGGCTGTATTGAATCTAGCGGTGAATGATCTCGCAATGTTGAAGCGTAAATCGTTAGTATAAAAAGAAGGCAGGACCTGAGGGATTCAGGTTCTGCCTTTTTTCTTACACATGTAGGATCAATTCGCGAATCGTCCCATCATAATCGTGTTATAGAATTTTCCGTCAGCAAGAATCTTATCATTTTTTAATATTCCCTCGATCTCAAAGCCAAGCTTCTGATAAAGGGTGATAGCTTTGTCGTTCGTTTCGAGGACATTTAAAGTGATTTTTTGGATACCGTTAGCGTCGGCCCAAGCAATAGATTCTGCTAAAAGATTCCTTCCAATTCCATAACCCCAATAATCCTGCAGCACACATACTCCGAACTCGACTTTATGAGCGAATCTTGCTAATGAATGGCCTTCGCATCTAGAGAACCCAACGATTTGATTATTAACTACCGCGATTAGAAATAAGTTTCTTAGTTTCTCTGAATCAGATAGAATAAGCTGCTGAAACCCTATTTCGTCTATAAAAGCCTCCCCTGGTTCTCTGTCTAAATTCTCGGTCTCACCATCGATTTGTACTCTTAATTCAGATAATGCCATAGCATCCGTAGTGATTGCAGATCTTATGGTGTAATGGATGTCTTTCACGGTAAATGTTCGTTGATTAATAATCATTTGTCCTCCGTTACTACTGGTGATTTTAGAAATATTGCTTCAATACCCTCGATAATACGAGTATAATAACCCACTTCATGAGGTACAAAATGGGTCTTGTCTACATCCTGCTCAATAGTAATTCTATGTCCATGCGGATCGATTTGAAAACCGTTGACTTGTAGACTATGTATTTCTCCCTGCCAAAATCTGCGAAAATCAGAGAACTTAGCTTTGACAATGCCGGCGACCTCTTCTTTTTGTAGCTGGAAATCTTCTAGACGATAGGGATTGTTATAAACAAAGACATGCGCTCGTTCATTATCGATAAGTTTTTCTTTTTTCATACTGTAAGGAATTGTTCCTAGCGGGATCAGGTCTTTTAAGGATAAATCCAGTCCCAGCTCTTCATGAACCTCGCGTGTTCCATCTTCTACAGTTTCGTTTGCTAGCAAATGTCCGGCGGCCGTGATATCCAGTAGCCCAGCATAATCTTGTTTCTGTTTACTCCGAAGTTGTAAATAGATATAGGGTATTTCCTGATCTTTGCTTATGAACCAGCAGTGGAAGGTCTCATGCCAATGACCTAACCGATGTACCTCTTCACGTGGAGCCGTACCTGTTCGGTTGCCTGCTTCATCAAAAATGGTAAGTATCTCATTATGCATAGAAAAGCTCCTTTGTGATGATTTCTTCTTTCTAAAGCCTATCATAAAAACGTTCGAATTACCCTAAATGTTAGGGAGGTTCTTATTGACAACCGCTAGAATGAAATGTATATTTTTGGATGTTAATCAAAGGAGGAGTTAAATGAATTTAGTAACCATGAAGCAGAAGGATTTGGACACTTTTAGTGATGAAAGATTAGGATGGGCCTGTATGGAGCCTACCTTTCAGCAGATTCGCGCAAAATCACCATCGATCAAATCCGAAGTGATCTCAAAGCTCACAGACGGACAGAAAGCACTTTGTATGTTCAGAGTAATGCATGATCACAGCCGTAATTCCGAAGGGGAGTATTATGCTTGGATTTCTTACATGCAAGACCTGCCGGGGTATTGGACAGGGGTGATGGGAGGCATACGATTTTTTGGCGATGATCCGATGATTCTTTTGCTTCAGGAAACAAAGGCATTTCTCGAAGAAAGAAACAATCGACTTGGAATACAGTGGGTTGATGCTACCATCACGGATCTCGATCGAGATCCTGAGTTGTTGAATGAGATGAGTGGTTTATTTGAACGATTTAAGAACATAGCCGAAGATAGCCACAGGTTGATTGGCGAGTATATTCGGGCACATCCGGGAGAATTTGTGGAGATAGAAGGCTAATAATTATGAAAAAAAGTAAATTATTTTTATTGTTTCTTATAGTAATAAATCTGCTTCTTTATGGAGTTCCCTTATATCACAGTTATAATTCATTTCAAAATCTTGTACTGGATCGAATCGATGCTACTCAAATCACCTCCATTAGAGTTCTTAAGAGTTCTAATGAACAAGAAATTAAAGTGGATGACCCGAAAGAAATTGAAAAGATCATACATGAGTTTTCTGACGTGAAATTAAAAAGAAGTGAAGCATCAGAACGACCTGCGGAGACCTATTGGATAAGAATATATGTAAATAAAGATCAGCGCTTTGGAATGACACTCTATGGCACAGATTACTTGTATTTCAGCGATCGATCTAGTAATAGTAAGTATCACTCTGGAAATTTTAAGATTACTAGTAAATTTGATGGGGAATCCATTACAAGCTTGTTTAAGTAAAAATAACCCGCTGCTTCAGGCAGCGGGTTAAATATTTCAGGTTATTTATCTAGCCATCCATCCGCCGTCAACATTAAGAATATGACCATTCAAATAGTCGGATGCTGCGGAAGCTAAGAATACAGCAGGACCTTTAAGATCATCAGGTGTTCCCCAACGTGCAGCTGGAATACGATCTAAGATAGCATCCGAGCGGCTTTGGTCAGCACGGATTGGAGCTGTATTTTCAGTCGCCATGTAGCCTGGTGCAATCGCATTGATGTTCAGACCGGAGCCTGCCCATTCATTGGCAAAAGCTTTAGTAAGACCTGCAACCCCGTGCTTACTCGCGGTGTAGCCAGGGACATTGATTCCGCCTTGATAGGAGAGCATAGAGGCGATATTAATGATTTTGCCGGATCCTCTTTCCAGGAAGTGGCGGCCAGCGATCTGAGACAGAAGGAACACTGTGTTCAAGTTCAGATTAATAACATCGAACCAGTCTTTTTCACTATGGTCTTTTGCCGGAGTACGGCGGATCATTCCTGCACAGTTCACGAGAATGTCAACATGACCAGTCAGTTCAAGTGCTTGGTCAAATGTGTTTTGCAGGTTGCTATGATCACTTAAGTCAGATTCGATGCTAACCGCTTTTACACCAAAAGCTTTTGCAGCGTTTACGGTTTCTTGACTTGTATTAAGCGATACGGATGCAATATCCGCACCTGCTTCTGCGAAGGCAAGGGCAATGCCTTGTCCAAGACCTTGAGCAGCACCGGTTACGAGTGCTGTTTTACCTGCCAAGCTGAATAATGATGATGACATTATAAATTACGCCCCTTTGATTTAAATGGATTTGATTCCGTTATTACTCACATTCAATGGCAATGCCTGCACTGCGGAACTGTTCTGCCGTTTCGGGAGAGAGTCCTTTATCTGTCAAGATAACGTCAACTTCCTGCAGAGAAGCGAATGTACGCAGCGCAGTTTGGCCGAATTTATGATGATCCACAACCGCGAACACCTTACGGGCAGTAGACACAAGGGCTTGCTTAAACTCAATTAAATCTCCTGTATAAATAGAAAGTCCGTGTTCGATATGAACAGCTGTCGAGGACAGAAATGCTTTTTGAATATTAAGTTGTTGCACATAGGAGACGGCTTCAGGGCCGGCCAACATATTGCGGACACGGTAACCTCCGGGAACGACGAGACGAATATGATCTTTGGGAACCAGTTCGCTGATGATGTATACGTCATTGGTGACTACCGTTAGAGGCATATTGTCCAGGCGTCGGGCAATTTCAAGCGTTGTGCTCCCGCCGTCAAGAGCTATAATATCGTCCTGTTCAATATGAGCAAGCGCGCGCAAGGCGATCTCTGTTTTTTCGTCGGAATACTTATCCAATGGATCCTTAGAGGGCAAAATACCAAACTGGTCGCTTTGTGCCAGCACAGCTCCGCCATGTACACGTACGATCAGTCCTTGCTCCTCCAGCTTGCTTAAATCCTCACGAATTGTTTTTCCCGTAACTTGTAGCTTATCGCTCAGTTCATTCACCGTTACATCTTTTTGGTTCAGCATAACTTCCATAATCATCTCATGTCGTCGTATCGGGTTCATCCGCTTGCCTCAGCTTTCCGTAATTGATTAAAATTATAAGAAAGTTTAAGTTTCACGCTAGACTCTTCCTTATAATTCTCGCATAAACGCTTATCGTCCTTAAAAGGACGCCGAAGGCGTTTTAGCTTATCTCTATTGTAGTTCTTTCATGGATACGGGGTCCATATCATCATATCTTTTATTATCGCCAGCCATACTCCAGATAAAAGTATAGTTATGAGTACCAACACCACTGTGGATGGACCAGCTTGGAGAAATAACCGCTTGTTCGTTTTGCATTACGATATGGCGAGTTTCATTAGGCTCTCCCATCAAGTGGAACACAACGGAATCGTCCGGTAGATCGAAATAGAAATATGCTTCCATCCGGCGTGGATGTGTATGTGCTGGCATCGTATTCCACATGCTACCTGGCTTCAGTTGAGTCATACCCATAACTAGCTGAGCACTTTGCACGCCATTTGTATGAATGAACCGGTGAATGGTACGCTCATTGGAGTTCTCCAAACCGCCCATTGCACCAGATTCGGATTCAGCCAGAGTGGTTTTGGTAGTTGGATAGGACTGGTGAGCAGGCGCAGAATTCAAATAGAATTTAGCGGGCTTGGAAGCGTCTGCACTTTTGAAGATAACATCTTTAGAACCTTGACCGACATACAGACATTCTTTGAAATCTACTTCATATTCTGTACCATCGACAATAACCGAACCTTTACCGCCAACATTGATGATCCCCAGCTCACGGCGTTCCAAGAAGTAAGTAACCCCAAGTTCTTTAAGGTCAGTTGTAAGTGCAACTTCTTCCTTAACAGGATTAGCACCGCCAACGATCATGCGATCCTCATGGGTAAGTACAAGTTTCAGTTCATCTGGTGCAAAAATGACAGGAATGTGGAATTCCTTACGGAGGCGCTCAGTGTCAAACTGCTTAACTTCATTAGGATGGGATGCAAAACGTCTTTCCATGGAATATTCAATCTCCTTCACAAGCATATTTTCGTTCGTATAGGTACAATTTACTCCATTTATGTTCATATTACAAGTGTTTATTTTTAGATGTTGGTTCGTTTTGGTTTATTTATAAGTTTTAATAATTGCCAAATGAACGAAAAGTGTGCACAATAGATCTAAAATGCTTAGTTCTCTTTTATAGGATTGTTATCATACTATTGAAAATTGAGATGTGGGAGGTTGAACTTGAATGCTGGAGTCGAATGGTATTCAGAGTACTTATCAGGACCGTCAACAAGAAATCATTATAAGTATAGCGCTGGAAGCGCAGAGACGGCCTCTGCTTGAGAGTGGACTCTGGTTCCACGATGATGTGCGAAATAACTTTTATTATGCCTCATATCTTTTTGCAGCTGCAGTAGATGATTCTTTGTCGTTGCCTTTTAACCGGGAAGCGGCGAAACAGAAGGCACAGGATGTGCTGCTAGAGACATTAATGCTACAGAATCGTCAACCTGGCACGGAGCTATACGGGCACTGGCCGCTTGGATTGAATCCGGTTCCACGTGAGGCTTCGCCGCATGAATTGCCTGTGGAAATTATGGGCAGTCTGATGGCCTACTTTTGCAAAAGATATGGTGGAGCACTAAACGCTCAACTTCGCATTGTCCTGAATACAGCATTTGGACACATCTATCGGAGTGATTTCTACCGTAAGCCGGTAATCACTTTTGGACATCATGAAGCGAAATATACAGCAGCAAAGCTGATTTTTGGCACTATGTTTGCAGATGATGTGCTCGTTGAGGATGGTCGGCAAAGCTTGAAGGACACATTGACATACATCCGCTCTAAGGGTATGCCAGAATACGGCAGTCTCCCGTGGTTCTGGCATTGGATACAGGCGTTTACCTGCGCTTTGGAGCTTGTCCCGACAGAAGATACAGATTTAATAACTACTCTTAAAGACATGCTTGATCATCTTTGGAAGGTAAGAGCAGAGTTTTATTTACATGGAGCTTGGGTGGGTGCACATTCTAGAGGTTGGCCACATGATGTACCAGGGGATGCTAATGTGCTTCATGACTATGTTCAGTTCGGGGACTTCAAGCTTTCAGAGGCAATGCCACGCACGGAATACGCTGGACTCCTATTCTATAAAGCACCAGATGAGGCTTTAACAGCTGCAATGAATCGGCGGACGCCAGTGGAAACCACCAAGATTACGCAGAAGGTAGTCCCAGCAGATCCGAACACTCAACCGTTGCTTCATTCCTATGCCTATATTACAGAGGATTTTGCAGCAGGCGGGATGTGGGAACGAGTAGAGGAATTTGATAATGAACAGCTCCGTTGGACTTTCTCTCTGCCTGTGAATGGAGAAGGAGGGTCCAACCAGCTATTTTTCTTCCATCCAGGTCAAGGCTACAATGAGGGAGATCCTCGCCATCAGAGCCGTTATATGGAGGTCCTCTATCACAAGAATGTAGTTATTTCTTTATTTCCCATTCCTCAGGGGGAAAAGAATACGATCATCGGTGTTCTTCCTCATGGGGAGTGGATGCAAGACCCGAACGCCTTATTCGGTCAGGTTGGGGATGTCTATTTCGCAATATATTTATCTCAATCGTACCAGCTACAGGAACGTCCGGGATACATTGAGGTAACCGTTCAAGGGATGCCGGGTGGGGTGATCGTTGAGGCGATCGGTGTTAAGGAGTCTGCAGAGCGTGGCATCATCGGACTGGATGCATTCGTAATAGCAATGGCCCATAATGAACCCCAATTTGAGATGGAAGGCGGCTTGGCGGCTCATTATACGACCAGTAATGGCGATAGATTGCATTTGAGTATGAAGAGCGAGTCAGAGCAACCGCGAGCTTTGCTGAATGGTGTGAAGATCTCTTTGGAGAACTATACGGTTTAATAAGAACTCAACATAGTTGTGAGTTAAGTTTGGATGGAGTCGACCTAAAGGTCGGCTTTTTTATATTATAAATGCGCATACTATGCTATAGCTTCAATTGGAAATTTACTCCTAATAAAAACCAGCTTTCCTTTAAGGGCAAGGCTTTCGTAATCTTATTTGAAATTAATTACATTAATCTCTAATTTTATGAGAGACATTTATCACAATAAAGGTTAATATCTAAGTGAGACATATGAATGAATGCGCTTTCTTAAATCCGTTCAAACCTAACTCAAAGAATGCGAGGGATTTACTGTGACAGGAACTGAATTTCGTGTAGAAAATGATTTTCTAGGCAGCAAACAAGTAGATAAGAACGCATACTATGGGATTCAGACATTACGCGCAGTAGAGAATTTTCCAATTACGGGTTATAGAGTGCACAATGAATTAATCAAAGCGATGGGGATCGTAAAGAAAGCCGCTGCGCTTGCAAATATGGAAATCGGCAGGCTCTATCGTGGGCTTGGAGAAGTTGTTGTGAAAGCAGCAGATGAGATCATCGAAGGTCAATGGCACGAACAATTTATTGTAGACCCTATACAGGGTGGTGCAGGTACCTCGTTAAATATGAATGCCAATGAAGTCATTGCTAACCGAGCATTAGAGCTGCTTGGTCATGAAAAAGGAGACTATCGTCATTTAAGTCCCAACTCTCATGTGAATATGGCGCAGTCTACAAATGATGCATTCCCGACGGCTATTCATATTGCGACGCTTTCTCTTCTGGAACAACTGCTTGTTACAATGCGCAGAATGCATGAGGTGTTTGCAGACAAAGCCAAGGAATTCGATCCGGTTATAAAAATGGGACGCACGCATCTACAAGATGCAGTGCCAATTCGTCTGGGCCAAGAGTTCGAGGCTTATCGCAGAGTACTTGAGAGAGATATCAAACGTATTGAACATACACGTCATCATTTGTATGAAGTGAATATGGGGGCAACGGCAGTAGGAACTGGATTAAATGCTGACCCTCGATATATCGAAGTGGTTGTAGAACATTTGGCCGAAATAAGTGGATTGCCGCTAGTTACTGCAGATCATCTTGTGGATGCTACGCAAAATACAGATGCATACACAGAAGTATCTGCTGCGCTAAAAGTCTGCATGATGAACATGTCCAAGATTGCTAATGATCTTCGACTCATGGCCTCCGGCCCGCGGACAGGGTTTAATGAAATTTCATTACCTGCTCGCCAGCCTGGTTCCTCCATTATGCCAGGTAAAGTTAATCCGGTTATGGCAGAGGTCATCAATCAGGTAGCTTTTCAAGTGATAGGAAATGACCATACAATCTGTCTGGCTTCCCAAGCGGGTCAACTGGAACTGAATGTTATGGAGCCAGTTCTAGTGTTTAATCTCATTCAGTCCATCAGCATCATGAACAACTCCTTCCAAGTCTTCACAGATTTCTGTCTGGCTGGTATTGAAGCCAATAAAGAGAAGCTAGAGCGGGATGTGGAGCGGAGTGTCGGAATCATTACTGCGGTTAACCCACATTTGGGCTACGAAGTGGTTTCACGTATTGCTCGTGAGGCGATTTTGACAGGAGAATCTGTTCGTGAATTGTGCCTTAAGTATAATGTGTTATCCGAGGAAGAGCTCAATCTGATTCTGGACCCATACGAAATGACGCATCCAGGAATCGCAGGCTCAGCTTTATTGCAGAAGCAATAGGGGATTACCTAACCGTTAATCGCTGACTTTGTCATGCGTGTCCTACGACATTTAAAAAGAACCTACTTCAACGCTAGTTAGAAGTAGGTTCTTTTGCGTTTCAGGCTTACAGGAAAAAGAATGAGCGTAATAGACCACGTTTCCTTGGTGGAGAGGGCAACCTTGTAGTAGTAACGGGACGAGAAGCTTCGTTAGATGTGAAGACGTTGCCTTTTGAAGCTTGCATGGGTTCTAGGGTTGCTGCTAATTGTTTGATCATTATCCGCAGATCCTCAAGCTCTTCACGCTGCTGAAGCAACTGTATCATGACTACTTCGTCGGCTTTTTGATCGAGTGTACGTTCAATATAATGAATCCGGGATAATATATCTTGCATAGGCTCAGCGTCTGTGGGATGAAGTGGATCTTGCGGTGACGTGGACATCTGCTTTTCATTCGAGTCAGTTAATTGAATACTCTCTAGTGGTTCTCCGTGATTAATGCGGTCTTTAATATGACTAAGCAAGCTGATTTGCTGCTCTGAGAATGTATAGTGGCCAAACCGGTCTTTTGGAAAAAAATCAGGGAACATAGCAGCCCAACGTTTGATCGTAGTCTGGCTTACTGACAGCAGCTCTGCGGCATCCTTTGTTTTCAGAATTTCCATTTTGATTCCTCCAGTTCAGGTAGTCATGTTATGAGTAATTCGTTGTTCAATTGCTGCTCCCTGCAAGGCTGACAAAGGAAGTGCGGATTCGATAAACAAAGTGTAATTACGAGCAATCTCACCATTCTTGGATTTCACTATCTTGCTTTTACATTCTAGAATGAGTACAGATGACCCAGTAGCGGGGTATACTTGGTTTAGAGGTGAATCGTATGGATAAGAGTGGAGAAGTGGAAAAGATGACTGAGGAGCAATGGCAGGCTATTTTGCAAAATGATGCAGCTTATAACGAAAAATTCTTTTATGCTGTGAAGACTACGGGAATCTTTTGCCGACCTTCCTGCAAGTCCAAAGCACCTAATCGAGAGAATGCACGTATCTTTCAAAATGCAGAACAAGCATTAGAATCTGGATTTCGTCCCTGTAAAAGATGCAAACCGACGGGTGAGCGGCTGCCGGATAAGGAATGGGTGGCTGTAATGACTGAATATATCGACAAACATTATCATGAACCTCTTACTCTTGAAACGCTGGCAGAAGTCTGTCATGGAAGCCCTTATCATCTCCATCGAACCTTCAAGAAAGTAATGGGAATCACTCCAGCGGATTATATACAGCAAAAGAGAATCGATCAGGCATCTGAATATTTGGTTACCACGGATCGGGATGTAGCTGATATTGGATTACATGTGGGTCTGCCAAATACGTCGTATTTTATTACCTTATTTAAGAAAAAGACGGGGCTTACCCCAACGAAGTATCGACAGCTTAACAAATTAGAATTAACGAATCATTCTGAATTATTCATGGAGGTACAGAAAAATGGAGAATAGACCAAGTGCAATCATATACTGGACATTGCTAGCTTATAAGGAATGGAGTTTCTATATCGCAGCGTCGGAGAAAGGATTAAGTTATGTGGGGTCGCAGCAGAAGCCATTCGAAGAAATGAGTGACTGGATGAGCCGTAGATTTCCTGAAAGTAAACTGGTGCAGGACGATGAGAAAATGGTTCCATTTGTACAGGAACTGATCGAATATTTGCAAGGGGTACGGCAGGCTTTCAGCATTCCTTTTGACTATCGGGGGACTCCATTTCAACTCGCGGTGTGGAAAGCGTTATGTGAAATCCCATATGGACAAACGTGGTCTTATTCGGATATCGCCACACATATTCAAAAGCCTGCTGCAGTACGCGCGGTAGGGACGGCCATAGGTGCAAATCCGATACTAATTACGGTGCCCTGCCACCGAGTCATTGGCAAGAATGGAACATTAACTGGCTACCGCGGGGGATTAGAGATGAAGACTAGGCTGCTTAATTTGGAAAGTGGAAAGAGTGCTCTAGAATTATGAATATTGAGGTCCAGTACAAAACCCCAAAGACCTTACTAAATAAAGGGACGGGTTATCTGAACGGATATAGTCATTCTTTAAACCCATATACCGGCTGTACTTATGGCTGTTCTTATTGTTATGTGCGTCAAATGCCTGTTTCACTGTTTCGCCAAGAGGAATGGGGAACGTGGGTAGATGTCAAACAAGAAGCTGCAGCTATCTTACACAAAGAACTCCTGAAAGCAAAGTCCAAAGGACCGGTCTCCATCTTTATGTCCTCTAGTACAGATCCATACCAACCGATAGAGCACAAGGAGCAGGTAACCAGGGCTTTGCTGGAGGTTATGGTGGAGACCCCACCCGATTTTCTGTTCGTGCAGACGCGCAGTCCGCTCGTACGCAGAGATATAGATTTATTATTACGCTTAGAAGACAAGGTTCGCGTGAGTATGACTGTAGAGACGGATCGTGAAGATATTCGCAAAAAATTCACACCAAGTGCTCCGCCCATTTCTGCAAGATTAAAGACACTGAAATTACTGCGTGAAGCGGGCATTCCTGTTCAAGCAACCATCGCTCCGGTATTGCCAAGCAGCACTTCTTTTCCAGAGATCCTAAGGGGTTTGGTGGATAGGGTCTGTATCGACGATTATTTTATGGGAGATGGCAGTGGGGGCAAACGGACACGGAGATTAGGTATTTATTCCCTTTATGAAGAGCTGCAATTGGAAGAATGGTACGATCCGGCGGCTTATCGCAGGGTGTACGATGGACTCCGGAGTGTTTTTAATGAAGATGAGCTTTACTTGAGCCAGAAGGGGTTCGAGCCTTAAACTGAAACATGATATAATAAACGAGAGCATTCATACTTAGTATTTTAAAATACTTAATACCTGTAATCGCTTATTGGAGGAGTAGAGTGGCAAAAGCAAAAGTGGCCAAGCGGCCCACAAGAGATGAATTTGTACTTGAGGAGCTAGGCAATCAGCTAGTTGAAGCGAAGCAAGAAGGTTCTGAGATTTTATTGACCGTATGGGGAAAAGAAGAACAGGTGCGCGGAACGATTGTAGAAATGGACTCGCGGACAGGAAAAGTACACATCAGTAAAAACGAAGGTATCGAAAAAGTTCCGTTTATGGATATTATGCAAGTTAATTATCCCAGAGATTAATGGGAACGCAGCAATAAGAGGTCCTGTAAGCCATGTTGGCTTTGGGGCCTCTTTGACCATATAGTATCGAATAGATTAAAGAGAGGTAGATCAGATATGGTAGTAACCAAAACCAACGCGATGCGAATGCTAGATGCGAAGAAAATTGGATATGAAGTGTTTGTTTATGACAACGAGGATGGACTAATCCATGGTACGGCAGTTGCGGAGAAGATAGGAAAGGCGGCAGAGACGGTTTTTAAAACTTTGGTCGCTCATAGCGGAGCAAATCTTTATGTATTTGTTATACCGGTTGCTGAGGAGCTGGATCTCAAAAAGGCGGCCAAGGCCGCCGGAGAGAAAAAGATTGAGATGCTGCCAGTGAAGGACTTGCAGAAGTGGACGGGTTATATCCGTGGTGGATGTTCACCAGTCGGTATGAAAAAGCTATATCCAACGTTCATTGATAGCAGCGCAGAAAGTCAGGAAACGATAGCCGTTAGCGCCGGAAAAATTGGTCAACAAATGGATGTATCACCGCAGCTTCTTGCAGGGGTAACAAATGCGAAATTCACAGATCTAATTAAATAGATGAGCAACAAGAAGACCTAAATACTCCTTCAAGGCTGTGCCTGTAGTGGAGATGGCTCCTGGCGAAGGAGTGAACTTTGAGGGTTGCAACGAAAATTCAGCGCTGGCGATATAATCTGTAGGAAAAGCTTGCGCTGTTAGCCCTGCATTCTTGAAGTGCTGCATCGAGCGGGGCATATGAAACCCTGATGTGACTAGTACAGGACGCTTAAGTCCCTTCTCTTGTAGGATTGCGGCGGTATTTACAGCATTCTGCTCCGTGTTAAGAGATTGATTGTCGGTCAGGATATCCTCTTCGGGGACACCGAGTCCAAGGAGTTGTCTTTTGGCGATATCCGCTTCATTGCCGCTGTCGGAGAAGACTTGTCCACCAGAGAATAGGATGGGTAAACCACTCGCATTATGTAGTCGTACAGCTGTAATTAGCCGATTCGCTGCTGATCCATATAAGTTGCCTTCGCCATCAATATCCGGTGTCCCAGAGCTTGCACCTCCACCAAGCACAACGATGACATCTCCTTGCAATGTATCCGGTTGAGGATATTTTCGTTCTAAACCTCCGATTAACGCATCGCTGACTAAAGAAGTCATGGAGAAATACATAAGCAGTGTAACGCCAAGCAGGACAAGCGCAGGACGACGGTTCTTTTTCCATAACCAAATGACAAGACCGAGCAGAAGTAGGATGAAAAGTCCTGGAGGAAGCACAAAGCTGTATACAAATTTGATGATGTAAATCAACAGTATCAACCGCCTTCGTAAAGTATGAGTTCAGGTTGTATTGTAACATGAGTTGGGGTGTTCGAAGTTGTACAAAAGACCGAAACGGTCTTTTTTTATTTGATGAGAAGCCTAATCTAGAACTAGATTGGGAACGGCATTAAGCTAAGGGGAGTATGGTTGAATAAATTTTCCTATACTCCCCAACCTTTTTCGTTTTCGCTGCAGTATATATTTGAGTGCCACCCGATAAGATGGGGAAATTTATTGATAACATCGCAAGTAGTAGTTCACCCAAGTGAGGGAAAAGTTTTTTCTCTTTTTATGAACCAAAATACGAGAACTGGTGAATAAGAAGTGAAAGGAAAAACGAGGAGGTCTTTTAAGTGAAAGAAAATCATCATTTTCCAATACCCAAGGAAGGAGGTCCAGTTGATTTTGAAACACTTGTTCAACCTCACTTAACTAGTGCATTTCGAGTCGCTTTTTTGATCGTTCATGATTATCATCTAGCTCAGGATGCCGTTCAAGAAGCACTATGGGAAGCGTATAAATCACTTTATCGATATGATAAACGAAAAGGGACATCGTTTCGAGCTTGGTTTATAAAAATTGTGACACATCGTGCACTTAATATGGTGCGTAGAAAGAAAAATACGGAAGAATATTTGGACTCTATTGACCCTGGGCAAAACCCATTGGAGAGTATTCTTCAAAAGGAGAAAGAGCAACAGATTTGGCGAGCGATTCAGATGATGACGCTGAAACATCGCTCAGTAGTTATCCTTTACTATTATGAGGAGTTTAGTATAGCTGAAATTGCAAAAATCCTTGGTGTATTTGAGGGAACGGTAAAATCAAGGCTACATAAGGCCAGAAACTTAATTGCTGAAAAAATACAAGTTAACAAAGAAACACAGGTATTTACCGAGATGGGAGTGAACATGCATGACTAATCTTGACAAACAAATTGCACAAACTCTAAAAAATGTTGCTGGAGAATTGGATCAGCCTAGTTTTGTGATTCCTGACCAAGTGGTAGCCTATAAAAGAAAAAGGTCGCGTTTACTAGGCACTTTGGTACTTCCTGTCTTAATCAGCTGCGCTTTGCTTTTAACGATATCGGTGAGTCCTACCTTTGCGGCCTATGTTAAATCGCTATTTAATGGTTCTGATAAAGAACTGCAATATGCAGCACAGGAAGGTTTTTCACAGAAGGTAAATGCCTCTGTTACTGATCGGGGCTATACTCTTGAAATAGAGGAGATATTAGCTGATCCGATGAGAATTGTGGCTGTTTATTCGATCAAGGATCAGCAAAAGAACTTTATTCATCCGGATAAGCTTCACATAAGTAACGTAGAGGTAACAGATTTGAAAGGGAATGTAATTAAAGAAACTAAAACTTATATGGTAGAAATCCAAGAAAATTACGGATATCTCACTCTAAAAAAACCGGGGGAAACAGAAGAACAAAACCTTTTATTACAGTTCGAGGGGAATCAGATCGACTCTGTTAAAGGAAATTGGGCCTTAAAGATTCCTATTGATTTAGAAAAAGCAATTAAGGCATCAAAGGTGCTACCAATCGATATGACGTATACCACACCACAGGGACTGCAAATCAATCTAAATAGCATTATGCATTCACCGACTGCTGCCCGTGTGGATTATGAAACGAAATGGACGGAAGAGGCAAAGAAAAGATTAGTAGAGGAAAGTAAACAAGTGAAAGGAAAACTTGATTCAGTTGATCCTTATGTTCGCTATGATGATTATAAACTGAATTTTCATGTTGAAAATGAAAAAGGAGAGAAAGTAAAAGATTTAACTAGGGCGCTTGATATTTCACGCAAGGCCGTGGGAGAATACGGTCATTCTAATCGGAAGTATGGATTTGCTCCCCTGTCTCCTGATCATCAATATACACTAGTATTGGATTCTTTAGAAAAAACAGAACCGTATGAGCTAGGTGTATCATTTGAGCCAAAACAGCTTGCTGAAAAACCTGTAAGAGTAGATGAGGATGGCAAAACGATTGAGATCATGTCCGTAACCTTTGACGAACCATTAAATGAAGCATCTCCAAAGAATGAGAAGCATGCTACTATTTTGCTAGAGGCTTATTTAAAGGATATATCATATATTAATGTGGCAGATACGATTTTAATGGATGATGACACAGATAAAATTATTAATCGTTTTGGTTGGACTATAGAAGATGAAAAGGGCAAAATATTCAATGTAACAGGTGGAGATTTTAAAATGATGGGAAAGGATGAACAAGGCAGAAACCATATCCGAATAAAATTGCAAAGTGATGAAATGAAAGAACTCCCTCAAAAGCTCAGTCTTACTTCAGAATTGGCAAAAAAGAGCTATGACCTGGATTGGAAAGTACCATTGCCAATGCCAAAAGAAGATAAATAAGAAAAGCGAAAGCGGAAAATCAGGGCCTTTTAATCGTTTAACAGTGTCTGGTAGCAGCCGCGGGTACATCTGCACAAAATCTTGAATTTTGTAATGTCTTAATCGAGTCTCTTCAACTAACGGGGAACTATAGTTACTTAAAACAAGGAGCAGATCGCCGCGGCAGCTGCTCTTTGTCTTATTGAGCGATAAAGGAGACGGGTGAATTATATGCCAAATGATTATGTTTGGGGGATTTTCGTTGCTGATGCTTCAACTGATTTTCCGAATTTCTTTCCAATCGGTATTATTCCACACGTGAGTTAGCCATTAATGAAGTCGAAGCTTTGCCAAGAGATCACAATTATCAATTACTTCGAATGCCGCTAAATAATAACTTCGCATATTACCATAGAAAGAGTAGTAAGTTGGTTGGAATGGATACGATCAATCATGAACATTATCATTTCAAAGATGAAAGTTAACCGATAGCGGTTGCTTCGGCAGCCGTTTTTTATTTGTTCAACTAACGGCAGGTTAGTTGAACTAAATTTTTATGTTAAAATGTGAATAAATCTGTTTATCGGGGTTGAATGATGATTAATTCGGCTGAAGAATTTGTAAGGTTAAGGCTTAGTGATAACATGGAGGAATATCTGAAGGCTGCATGGGATGAAGCACCTTTTGAGGTTTGGTTACAAGTAATTGAAACGTACCCTGAAATGCGTGAATGGGTAGCACATAATAAATCAATTCCTGTTGAGATTATGGAAATTCTAGCTGACGATGCAGATGAAAGGGTTAGATTTAATGTTGCTACAAAAAATCGACTACCAGAAAGTTTACAAATGAAACTGGCAAAAGATTTAGATAGCTCAGTTAGAAAACGAATTGTCTATAACAAAAAAGCGACATTTCGAGTTTTAACTATTTTATTGAACGATGATGACGAAGATATAAGAGTAGTGGCGAAGAATAGGGTTGATGAGGGACGACATAGGTAAACGTTAGTAGATTAGCGGTTGCTTAGGCAGCTGTTTTTTATTTGTTCAACTAATGGGCAGGATAGTGAGCAAAGAATAGATTGATGGGAAATGGTAAATATTAGAATGACAACGTGCTGTCGAATTGTACTGAAGCAATTATAAATATAATAGACAAACCAGAAGGTTCTAGATTATGCAGGAAATCGCATCGGTCTACACCATATATGAACTTCCTCAGATAAATTTAATGGAGCGTGCCAATGGAAAATATATATAATGAATTGCATACAGCGGAAATACTGAACCGTATCGAGAATTTAAGTCCAAATTCAAAACCACAATGGGGAACAATGAATGTTGCTCAAATGTTGGCTCACTGCTCAGCATTTCAAGATATCGCATTGGGAAATTCCTTTCCCCCTAGATATTGGCTAGGAAGGTTAATAGGAAGGTTTGTGAATTCTATTTTCTATAATGACAAGCCGGTACCACACAATATGTCAACAATTCCGACCATACTTATTGTAGATGAAAGAGACTTTATGACAGAAAAAGAAAAACTGAAACAAAAGATTTTAACTTTCCAAAGAAACGGTCCGGAGAAATGTTCATCCCATCCGCATCCTTTTTTCGGCAAGTTTACTCCTGAGCAATGGGGTAAAGGGATTTATAAACATCTAGACCATCATTTAAGACAATTTGGTGCTTAGTATTTTTCGCAATGATTAATAATTGTTCAGTTTAGTGCAGTAACAACACTTCGCTGTGCTAACGGGACTCGATAGAGGAATAGCGGTTGCTTCGGCAGCCGTTTTTTATTTGTTCACTAACGGTAGTATAGTTCAATTATAGTTGTTTTTTATTTCCAGACTTACAGTTTAAATATTAAAATGAGATTAATTGAATTAATAAGGGGCATTAACAGAGATGCTTTACAGATAAATGATAGGTGAACGTTATCTTCGTGAAGATTATTGGAAGTATTTAAGTGAAGCAATTATCATGATGTATCATACAGCCAAATTATTTTCTGACCATGGTAAAAATGTGCTTATTGACGGCATTATGGTAGATAGACCTGAGTTGAAACCGCATTATGAAAAAGTGAACAACATATTTTCTGGTTACCCATTATACATTGTTGAAGTGTTTTGCCCTTTAGACATTTGCCGTCAGAGAAATATTGCACGAGAAAATAGAACCGAAGACCAATCTGATTGGCAACACAAAATCATGGCAAAAGATATCCGGTATAATTGTACAGTCAACACACATTTAAACACTTCCGAAGAATGCGCAGATTTGATTTTAAAAAGTATATTTGAAGATGAAGTTTAAATTACTATGACCGAGGTGACACATTCCGGTAACGGGGAAGGTTAGTATAATAGCGGTTGCTTCGGCAGCCGTTTTTATTTGTTCAACTGTGTTCAGGTTAATTTAACAAGGAACTTATATAAAGATGAAATTTGAAGGGAGAGATGAAATGATAGAATTATCTAAAGAAAACTACGCACACGTTCTGCCATTGTTGAAAAATCTAGCATATGAACCTGTGTTTGCATATTCCGTAATTGAGCGAAATCAATCTGGAAAAGTGTTTGTTGATCATAACGAAAATCCTACCTGCAGTAATGACAGGAGTAAACCGGTGATAAAACTATTATTATATGAAAATACATGGGAGGTTTAGCTATGACGATTAACCGTGAGACCATTCTAAACGCAATTGTATCAGACCTTGGAATTGAAAATTATATTTTAGCTATCTGGCTAGAGGGTTCAGATGGTACTAAAACTTTGGACGAGTATTCTGATATCGATTTGGTGTGCTATACAAAAGAAGGCTGCATAGATTCTGCAATTACCCGGTTGGATGCCTGTATGCGTCGATTAGGAAAAGTAGATATTGCCTATGAAGAAACTGGTCGACCCACAAATAACCGCTACAAGGTTTACCACCTACAGGAGTCATCTGATAGTCTCTTAGTTGACGTGACGATCCAAAGTGAGAGTGTCCCTGTTTTATTCATTAACGAAGACAAAACTGTCGTACCCGTTATATTGATAGATAAGACAGGTATCGTGAAGTATCAAAACGTTGATCACACGACTCACCATTCACAACTTCAATCACAATTGATACGTGCTCAGGGTATTTACAGTCAAAGGAACCGAGCTGTCAAATATACCAAACGCGGGCTTTTTTTAGAGTCGTTGATTTACTATCATAAGTATGTTGTGAATCCACTTGTAGATGTACTTCGGATAATCTATACACCATTCCAAGCTGACAGCTTCTTGGTTCATGCGTCTCGGGATTTTCCTGTCGAAGTGGTACTAACCTTGGAAAAGCTATATGGTGTAAAAACCGTAGAAGATATAGTAGATCGCATCGAATTGACAGACAAGTTGTTTCGTAATGCTGTAGCAGAGGCTCATGTCATGCTATTACAATCTAAAGAAGGCGAAAATTTAGCGGATACCAACCTATAAGCATTACTGGGTTATTGTGAGTGATCGCAGATACATAACTACGGGAACGCTACTAAAAATAGAAATTCAAAATGGAGCGATTGAATTGTTTATCCAATCCTTTGAAGACGAAACACTTGAGCAATCTTTGTCCATATTTGTGGATACGGGGATTTGGATTTTCTCGTCGTAATTGGAGAGGACCTAAGCCAAAATGAAATCGAATTTCTAAATAAACAAAGATCCAATTATAGATCATCCCTTCTTAGAAGATCCGTTGATAGACAAATCCCCAACCTCTATATCGATATGCTTGAGGGTGCCTTTCTTACGATTAATATGCTGAGTGGGGAAAAGGGCAGTGGCTTATGGTGGGGAACAAAGCGCGAATCCGACTGGACAGAAAATCAATTAGATCTGTTCACCATGCACACGATCAAGGAGCAGAGTATCTTGTTGTATGGTGAGTCCCATCTAGACAATATTCCATCGTATTCGAAGGAAGAGTTCATTAGTTTTTTTAAGGAATATGCCAAGTGTATGCGGAAGTTTGGCAAGGGAAATAGTCTACATTCCGTCGACTGGCTCCTATTAGCTTCTAAATTTATAGCTTGGTGGCAGGAAGGTGTCATCTTGTCTAAAAGCCAAGCAGCAGATTGGGGGCATTTACATCTTAGTAGCGGATGGAAAGATAATTTGAAGAGATGCAAGGAGCTAAGGAAGGATCCATCCATGGTAACACGTTTAGAGTATTCCGAATGGTTGAGTAATTTGGAGCCAGCCATTATTGAAGCATCACATGATCTGGACAGAGTTCTCGAAACAACAATTCATTAAACTAGAATCTTTGTAGTCCTATAAAAAAGACTGTTAACAATAACTTTTTCGCTAACAGAACACGTTAGTTAAGTGGAGTAGTGACAGTCTAGGACTTTATTTCCATTGTCGATTCACCGAATGAGAGTAATGAAAGAAACTCCGAAAACCCACTATATTCAAGGGGTTTCGGAGTTCTTTTTTTAGAGTTAACCCTGCACAGGGCTGGTTTTCATTTCATGGATTTTTTGGAGCGTATGAAGACACTTTGTTTTCTCGTCATCGCCCTCTGTGTGGAGATACCACTCTACAAGCCTGTACCCGAATATGAGAAGGATCAATTCGAAGACGCAATTATCGGCGATAGGGGATGCATCTGCATACTCCGAAAAACCGTTGTAATACGCAGGGACACATCGTTGGTAGTATTCGACCATGTGATCGATATCCGCTTCATCCGCAATCAAGCTTGCGAGATCCTCACCCATGTAGCCCCATCCGCATGTATCCCAGTCGATGAGCGAGATTTTCCCGTCGGCATAGATCAGATTGGTCACCCAGAAGTCCCGGTGGCATAGCACTAGGGGTAATTGCTCGATGCGGGCGAGTATCTCATCTGCGTGCTCATCGATGTCGATGAGCATTTGCCGCATGTGCTGCGGGAATTCACAGTCCTCCGAGCGTATATAATCGTAGACGACTGGCCACGACCGGTAATGCAGATACGTATTCTTCATGAGATCCGCATGACTCAGGTTTGTCAGGCTCTGCAGCACAGCGGGCTTTTCCGCATACAGCTTGCCTTGATAGCGTCCTAACTCCAGCGCCGCCTGTTCATACATGTCACCGGTTAAGTCTAAACCGGTTACGCCATCGATATATTCCAGCCACAGCTGGAATTCATTTTCTTCGGTATTCATCTCCGCATGGTAACATGTTGGCCAGCGGAAGGTATCCGAGAACGTCATTCCCAAGTCAGACATATAGAGATCATATTCACGGCGCCAGGAATCCGGATCGTTGTAACGTTCCCATTTCTTTTGAATTTTCAGCACGATATGGTACGGCATTTTTTCACCATCCGCGGTTTCGGCGATCCCGTTTACCAGGTGCACATTTCCCACAGTTCCGCCCTGTAACGGCATGGTTTGGTAGTCAGCCGAGATAATATCCTTCTTGAACTGTCGGCTTAAGGCATAGATCAGCGTTTCAAATTTAATATTCATTTCTTCCATCCTCCGTTTTTCTTCGTTTGCTTGCTTGACATAGCTATCGTTTTATTTCGAGCCCTCTTGTCGATGAGGTAGCTTGTTTTATCCTGGACATACTTGTGCTCATGCTGCTGGGCAACATAATACTCCCACCGTTCACGCGGCAACGAACCGTCGGCAAGCGCGGCGAGAACGGCACAGCCAGGCTCGCCCTGATGGCGGCAATCTGCAAACCGGCATTGCGGGAACCATTCCTCCACATCGGTAAAGCTTGCACGTATGCCTTCGCCGGCATCAAAAAGCCCAAGCTCACGCATTCCCGGCGTATCGATGACCATCGTACCGGAGGGGAGCATGAACAGCTGACGGTGCGTTGTCGTATGCCGCCCCCGGCTATCAACCTCTCGGATCGCCTGAACCCTCATTACGTCCTGTTCTATCAATGCATTGAGCAGAGAAGATTTACCGACGCCGGACATGCCGAGAAAGACGACTGTTTTACCAGGCATCAAGTAGGGATCAAGCTCGTTCAGCCCCTGGCCGGTATGGCTGCAGATCGCGTGAACAGGAACATCAGAGATGCTTTGTGTGACTTCTGCGAGCGTGAGATTATAATCTTCAACGAGATCAGACTTGGTTAGAATGATGACCGGCTGACCGCCGCTCTGTCTAGCTTGTGTCAGGTACCGCATGATGCGTGTAATGTTGAAATCCCAATTCAGAGAAGTAAGGATAAATACATAGTCAAAATTAGTCGCGACTACCTGTTCCCGGATGGTTTTGGCATAGCCTACAGCATGCCCTGAGTAATCCGCGCGTGAGAACTTGGAGCGACGGGGCAATACCGTAACGATGAGAGAATCTCCGCTCTCGTTGAAGTGCAGCAAGACAAAATCACCGACGCACGGAAAATCTACGTGTGTTTCCACGCTGTGATAGAATGCTCCTTTGAGCACCGCCGTTACTTCGCCGCGCTCGGTCATGACCGTGAAGTGCTCGCGCCGAAGCTCTGTCACCCTGCCGGGCAATAATCCGTCGGGAATTGCTTCTATTTCTGTATAGCCATAGGTTTTCAGATTTATCATAGTTTTTTTGTTAGCTCCTTTAATGTTGTTTTTGGACGCAAAAATGCCACGGACAAGCAGCCTCTAAAGAAGCTGCTGTCACGCGGCATCAGGACGCAAAAAAGACACGACCTTCATCGTATCTTGCAAACAGCAATATTCACGAAAGGTTACTTCGGATGGCATACCAAATAATAGGGGCGTTTCCCCGCTTTTTTCGCGTATGCCTACTATTCAGTTTTAAGACCAAACCACCATATAAGTAGTTGCCATTAAAACACATCTCCCTTCGTGTCAGGAACTTGCTTATCGCTAAGCTTTCTATAAAATAACCTATTTTGGAAAAAAAATCAATGACTGAAAGCTCAGATTGTCGGCCTTCACCATCGGGTCTGCCGTTGATCGGCGAAATTGCAGAAAACCCTTGTAATTGCTCATTTTGAATCCTTGATGCAGAGGGTCCACAATTATCACGTGATAGTGAAAATTTTGGACTTATTCATGGTGATTTTTGTTTTGGTAACTATACAGTTCAACTAAATGGAAGCATCACTGTATTTGACTTCGATGAATGTCAATATGGATGTTTCACGCAAGATATTTCTGTTAACTTATTCTATGGTATTGCAGTGCCTAGTCCAGATGAAGATGTTCCAACTTTTGTGAAAAGGTATCTAACTTTGTTCTTGGAAGGTTACGAAAAGGAAAATACGATTGATATAAGATTGTTAAGAGACTTACCACTATTTATGGATTTGAGACAAGCTATCCTTTATTCAGCTCTCTATCGAAACGGGAATATTGAAGCACTCGATGGTTGGTCTAGGGAGTTCTTAAAGCGTGCCCGATATAATATGGAAAACAATATTTCACTGGTTGAACCCGATGATATTTTGAATTTTATAACTTAATAGAGCATAAACGTGAATAAACGGCAGCCAAGTTAATTGGCTGCTGTTTCTCAACTAACGGGCAGGATAACGCAATGCTTATATGGAATATATTTGAAAAACAAAATACTATGAGGAGTGAAAAATTTGCGATATAGAGCTTGTTCACTTTGCATTATTAAAAGAAGAGAATCAATATTACTTGAACAATTCCCGGAAGAAGATGGTATCATTACATTTCGCCCAGTTGGTGGCACGATTGAGTATGGGGAAGATAGCAAATCAGCTGTAATACGAGAAGTAAAAGAGGAAATTAATATTGATATTATTGAACCAAAATTGATAGGGATTATCGAGCACATCTTCCCTTGGTACGGAAAAATTGGACATGAATATGATTTTATTTATGAAGCGAGCTTTAGTCGAATGGATAACTATAACAAGAATGAATTTGAAGGTATTGAGGGGGACAAAAAGTTTATAGCTGTTTGGAAGAACTTAGATGATTTTGAAGAAAACATTCAGTATAAACTTGTTCCTGACGGTCTTTATGAGATGCTTACAAGTGGGCAAATTTCTGATATTAAACATATTAACACAAAAGATTTATTGGCTTTTAAAGGGTCTTGATTTAACCTAGCGGGACACGTTAGTGGAATAGCGGTTGCTTCGGCAGCCGTTTTTTATTTGTTCAACTAACGGGCAGGTTAGCTGAGTAACAAAAATGTTGATATTGGATTATATACCATTAAATTGAAATTTAAAAAATGTCTAACGTCTATACTGTCATAGCGTAATAAAAAGGGGTTTCTAAGTGTATTGAACCTGTGTGGTTCGGTAGGATATTTATATTTTTTGAGAGAGGTGTTAACTTGAAGAAAACATTCATAATCATTTTAATAATTGCAGTAGTTGCTCTTGTTTTACTAGTCGTATCCACTCCATTTATTAACAATTATATTGCATATTCCATAAAAAAAGATCTAGTAAAAGTATCTTTGCCAGACAAAATTGAATTGATAGATGATTTATCATCAGCTGGAAAATTAATTGGGAATGGAAATGGAATGCAATTTTTTGGCGCTATTTTAATCAAATCGGAACTAACTTTAGAAGAATTAAATCATTTTTATTCAAAGTATCGCGAGAATGAGTGGAGTTACATCGTTGAAAAACAAGTGAGTAATAACATTGATTTTCTTAATGGTAACTTGAAATTCAAAGCATTGAAAGCAGATGAAAAACTAATTAACTATTATATTGTTTATACTTGGGGCAGTAGTAACTATCCATTAAGTGATCTTGACATCCGTGGGCATTAACACTCTGCATAAGCAAGATTACGTGCTAGAATATTATAAGCATTGAGGGTGCTTTATGAAATTAATTCGCCGCGCCATTAAGTAGAACCGTACCATAGATGACAGATCATCATTACGCTAACGGGCAGATTAACGCAACAATTCAATCGCTCCTGTCGTCTTTACCTAGTAATAAATTGATAAAAGGAAGATCTTGAATGCGAGTGGACGTGCGGTTGCGCACATCGGTTTTTTGAAGATAAAGAGAGGAAGAGCGGAACATGAATGTGGAAGTGTATACGTTAAATGCGTTTGCGAAAGGGGAGCGTGGCGGTAATCCAGCAGGCGTTGTCTTGGAGGATGGCCTTTCTCTGGATGCTGCCGAAATGCAGCTCATAGCGAAGGAATTGGGCCTTTCGGAGACGGCCTTTATGGAAAAATCTCTGCTTGCGGATTACAAAATCCGCTATTTCACCCCCGCCAGCGAAGTTGATCTGTGCGGACACGCCACGATTGCTGCATTTGGACTAATGCATTCGCTGGGTTTGTCAAAGGAAGGGACCTCCTATTCGATAGAAACCAAGGCAGGGATTCTGGATGTCGATATTAGCTCCGAGGGTCTTGTTTATTTGTCACAGGCTTTACCTCAATTTCTTGAAAGGATATCCTGTGAGGAAATCGCCCCATCTTTGGGGATGGATGCCGAGGGTCTGGAAACCGGGTTGCCGATCCAGATTGTTTCGACGGGCCTGCGGGACATTATGATCCCGATCCGCAGCAGGAAGCTCTTGAATGAGGTTCAGCCAAATTTTGATGCCATAACCGCCATCAGCGAAAAATATGGTGTGGTTGGATATCATCTGTTCACGATGGATACTCCAGACGATGCTGCTGCGGAATGCCGGAATTTTGCGCCGCTGTACGATATTCCCGAGGAGAGCGCGACAGGAACATCCAACGGTGCCCTGCTCAGCTATTTGTACCAACATGGCCAACGATCTTTGCGGGAGGTAGAGAATGTCATGTTCAGGCAAGGGTATTCGATGGATTGTCCTTCTGAAATCAAGGCAGGATTGCGCCTGAGTGAGAGCGGTGAAATCAATCAGGTTCGGGTCGGCGGTGCAGTGGCTGGCATTGAACGAAGACATATCATGATATAAGCGGAATCAAAAAGCCTGTTTGCAGCCACCGTACCATAGGGGGCAAATAGGCTTATTTTGCTACTGCGAGGCTAGATAGCAGAGGATGCTTGCGTAAGCAGACGGATTAACAGTTCTTCATCCAACCTGTCGTTTTCCTTGATTTTGATCATTTTGCGTTCCTCGAGGCCATCGAACAAGCCCCTCCCGCAATGCTAGACCGTTTGCGTTGAAGGATCGTGAACGACACGTAGTTTCATTGAACTAACGGGACACGATAGCTCAATAAGCACGAAGAAACGGCAGCTGATGAATTGGCTGTCTTTTTCTCAACTCCCTCAAGAACTTTGATATAATATGTGTATCTGGACTATAAGTATGAAAGGGAGTACAACAATGAATAAAATTTTGCGCAGCAGCTCGGCGGAAGCTGAGATTAATACCCTTGGGGCGGAACTGATCAGCTTCAGAAAGCTGGATCCGGAAGCTGAATACATCTGGAGCGGTGACGCCACGTATTGGACAGGCCGTTCTCCGGTGCTGTTTCCCATTATTGGTACGGCCCGGAATGGAGAGATTAAGGTGGACTGCAAAGCCTATAAGATCGGCAATCATGGATTCGCCAGACGCAGCGAATTTACGCTGGTCCAAGAAAGCGACACCCACGCGGTTTACCGCCTCTCTTATGATGAGAAAACCCTGGCCAGTTATCCTTTTAAATTCAACCTATATATTACATATAAACTAAATGCAAGCACACTGGAACTTAGTTACCGGGTGGAAAATAGCGATGAACAGGATATCTTCTTCCAGCTCGGAACCCACCCGGCGTTCAATTGTCCGCTTGATGACAACGGTAGCCTGAACGATTACTATCTGGAGTTCGCTGAATCGGAAAACCTTGAAAGGTTGTTCTTGAATTCGGACGGCCTGCTGATCAGCGGCAAATCGGAGCCCGTTCTGAAACAAGAGACCATCCTGCCTTTATCCCATGAAATGTTCGCCGAAGGCGCATTGATTTTCCGAAATGTGAGCTCTCGGCAGATTTCGCTTAGAAGCAAGCACTCCTCCAAAAGCGTAGTTGTCAGCTATAAGGGTTTTCCCGACCTCGGAATCTGGCAGCCTTTGAACGCTCCCTTCATATGCATCGAGCCTTGGCAAGGAGTAGCGGATTTGGACGTCTTCGAAGGTGAACTTCAAGCTAAAGAGGGAATAATCACCCTGGAGCCGGGGGCGAATTTCACAAGCTCCCTGACCATAGAAATCAACTGACGATCCGAAGGGATCTGCAGGGTTCTCAACTGGTTAAGCTCGGCTCCATACCATTGCAAAAAACTTTAAGTTCACGGCGAATATCTTCATCGCACCTTGTAATTCCATACCAATCAGACCCGAGGATGTAGCTACATCATACCCGTGCCCATGTTTAAGTTCGCTATTCTTCGCTTCAATTTTGTAGCGTTCCTTAGATTTTTCTTTAAAGTACTCTGTTTCCTGGAACGCAATCTGTTCCGAATGTTCTTCAGATTTAATCGTTACAGAGTAGGTTTTGCTCTTCGATCCTTCTTTATAACAACCCTCTTTAAACGGACAACGCTTGCACTGTTCAACGTTAAAATAATAGGTGTCTGCTTGGTTTTTGTCGATGCCTTTCTTGCCCTGTCGAGCCTTCCAAATAGCCATATGACCGGCTAGTTTCATCAGTTTCGCTCGTTAAAATCAAGGCCGTCGAAGTGAAGTGGTGTTTTATTACTCCTTTATATCGAAGTAAGGAGCATTCAAGATAATTAGGGAGCAGACTGCCACAGGTGGCCTGTTCTCTTTTTTATTGAAGTAGGCGTCAAATCGTGGATGCTGTTGAGCTAACGGGCAGGATAGTTGAATGATTTCGCGAATAACTTAAGTCATGATGAATTTACGAAGTTCGCAAAAAAGACGTTAGCCGAAAGAAGTTCTTAGTTTAGGAGGAGTCTATATGATATTAGAAAAAGTTATAAATAGAATTGTAATACAAAGTGAATATAAGGATTTTGTTGATAAGTATATAGATAATATACTTACCGAATTTAAAGGTAAGATTCATAGCATTTATATGTGTGGCTCGATTCCAAAAGGAACTGCTAAACCTTTTAAGTCAGATGCAGACTTTACTATTGTATGTGTAAATCCCAAAGATATTGATTACGAAAGATTGTCAAATATTAAAGACAGGCTTTTGGAAGAATATCCAGTAGTAACTAAGATTGATACGATAATTTGCTCGATTGACGATGTATTAAGTAAACCAAATGAGTGGGGTTTTTGGGTAAAGATAATTTGTGTTTGCATATATGGTCATGACGTTGGTGAAAAAGTACCACCGATAATTATTTCTCCAGAGTTCATTTTAGACTTAAATACAGAGACCAAGGAGGAAGTAGATCATATACATAGTTTACTTTCTAATGCTAATGATAACACAATGAAAACTAGATATATTAAAGGTTACTCTAAGAGATTAATTCGTGCATTATACTCTTTGGTTTTAGAAGATACAGGTGTATGGCAAGATGACATTATTAAGATGAAGAATGCCATATTAAACTATTGTGAGATTGACTCCGCTTTAGTTGATTATCTGTATGCTTGTTACTTGGATAGTAATGTACTTGTTGAAGAGTTTCTGGGAATTGCAGATGAAGTATATAGCTATTTTGAGAACGCCTTAAATGCAATGGCTGCTTCCAGAACTTCCTTCGGCTAACACCATATTGACGCTCCGGGTCACTCTCAGAAGCGAGTGACCACATCCAGCCCCCTAAGCCCGTCGGGACGTCACTGCATTAGGTGTTCGGCAAGCCTTACAACTATAAGCAGCGACTCTAATTAAAACATAAGACTATTGAACTAACGGAGAACTTTAGTTGAATAATACACATTAATGAGCAGGCGCTACGGTAGCCTGCTTTTTTCATTGAAGTAACGGGCAGGATAACTTGGACAATCACGGAGATTTGAATATGAAGATTGTTAAGGGATGTGTTATTAACATGAGTCTACAATTGGTGCCATTAAATATTCCGTCAGATTGGACTGTCTTATGGAATCATTTTTATGAAATTAATCCCGATGACTTTCATGACGACTCATTTTCTTATGTATGGGAGCTACATGAGGATATATTCTATTTAAGAAATGAAAAGACAGGTTTGATTTTGGATTTAGGATGGTATCCAGCTATGCGTTCAGAGGGTGTGTATACATTGAATTTAGTGAAAATTGGTGATGATGAAACTGGACCCGAATATTGGGCTAACCCTATTTTAAAATATTGTTCCCGCAAAATTAACGACATAACAAATATAATCCATGAAGTTCACAATAAAGAGCAATAGGATTCGTCCGAAGCAAAGTAAATCATTAAGCTCACGAAGAACGACAGTAGAATAGCGGCTGCTTCGGCAGCCGTTTTTTATTGTTCAATTAGCCGGCAGAATACTTACAATTTGTGGCGCTATAGCGTCACATTATTAGCATTAGGTTATGTAATGATATTCTGATACTCAAAAAATTGGAACAATGTGGTAAAGTGGGATGATGGAAGAAGTACTCAATAAAAAATAGAGGAGGAGACAAATATTTCATGGGCAACGACTTTTACAGAAAACTAGGTGCATCCTTTCTAATTTCCGCTGGAGTAATCTATGCAATCGAACGAGTAGGCTCTTTGATAGCTCGCAGCCATGAAATTGCAGCGTTGTACGAAGCAAATATGTTCAATGCCCTACCTGAAACTCATATTACAAGCTTCTTCGATAATATCTTTGTGCCAATCCTTGCGTTTCTCGGTATGATACTTTTTGTATATGGGTTTCCGAAAAAAATCAAATGAGATAACTCATTCAACGCGATGTGAGCACATAATGAGTTGTACCATAAAGTTACAGAGGAGGTGCTTAGGTGGCGGAAAGAAGATGGGGTGTTGTCAAATGGTACAAAGAAGATAAAGGTTACGGACGGATAATGCTAGACGGCCAGGAAGGTTACCATGTTGTTGTACACTTCAGCGAAATACTACCAGACCCTATTAGGTTACCGAACGGCTTTCGGTTCCTTAAAGAGGGTCAAAAAGTTGAATTCGACCTATTCGAGTTTCCGAATATAGTTGATTCTCAGCGTAGGACAGCTAAGAATGTGCAAATATTAGAGGAATGAAGAAATCGAGACGTACTTGATGAATGTATGGACTTTCGGGAATCATAATTAAGCTAACAGGAGACGATAGTTCAATATAAACACGATAAGGCAGTCAATCAGTCAACATGATCGGCTGCCTTTATTCAATTAACGGGCATTTATCTTCAACTACTAATTACAGTTTTCTTGCTTTGATTACGAAAGTTACAGGAAGCATCTTTGCTTTTTTTGCAAAATCGTCGTTATCGTCCCGCAATTGAATAATTTCATCATCAGATTGCTCAATCATTTCTTCAATAACAAATCCCGCTTTTGAGAGCGCATTCACATAGGTTGATAGTTTACGGTCAGCTAATGTTAGCGTACTTTCGTCAAGAGTTACCGAATACCAAGATTCATCGAAGTAACATTTTTTAAAAACAAGCATATCATCTTCTGCAGCAACACATTTGTGTATAGGGTGAGACCAACTGAAAATAAATACGCCGTCTTTTTTTAGGTAAGAAGCAATCCTGCTAAAAGTACCCTCAAGATCGGTTGTCCAGCCTATAGCATAAATCGAATAAACAAAGTCAAAATAATCCTCAGGTAGTCCACATTTTTCTTCCATGGGTGAACAGATTAATTTTGCTGAAAGTCCGTGATCTGATAAGTATTCTCTTGTTTTTTCGATTTGGTTTTCTGATATATCCATACCCCATAGTTCAGATGCTTTACGTTCCCCGAGATATTGCAATGATTGACCGCTTCCACAGCCTATCTCCAACATCTTTTTTCCTGAAATATCGCCAAAAAGCTGGCATTTTTCTTCTGAGACGAATGCTCCATATAAAGGAAGCGCGGTTGCTCCTAAAATATCATTTCCTTTTGTATCCCAAAACAAGCTGTTAGTTTCATGAATAACATTCTTGTCCATATCGACCGAGATAGCGCTACCAACCTCGCCAGCACCTATAATATTTGTTCTATAAACAGAATTCTTGTCCATGCCAGTACCATCCCCCAATATAAAAATATTAGTCTAAATGTATATCCTGACTTGCGCGCTATTGATTCCAAAATAATGTACCATTATTCTATGAATACATCTACCTAAAATCTTCCATACAGCATCCACTTGATGTAGTAGACTCATTGCGCTAACGGGACACGATAGTGGAATAGCGGTTGCTACGGCAGTAGTTTTTTATTTGTTCAATTAATGGGCAAGATAGTTGAAAAAGGAACTTAAATTTAAATCTCGAATATCTATTGAGAACGGATAGCTAAAAAATTGATGACAGACAGGAGATAAATACGATGATCAAAGGTTTCGGAGGAATCTTTTGGAGAACTAAGAATCTTGAAGTTATAAAAAAATGGTACAGTGAGGCCTTGAAGATAGAAATAGATCATTGGAATGGGACTGTGATAAAGCCCCAATCAGGAAATGAGACTATCTTTTCTTTCTTTACCGAGGATGATAGTTATTTTCCAACAGAACAACAAGTGATGTTAAATTTCCAAGTACATAATCTAGACGAGACTATTAAGCATCTTGAGCATATTGGTATACCACTTGCAAAGAAAGAAGAAATTAGTGAATTTGGAAAGTTTGTTTGGATTGAGGATCCTGAAGGTCGACTGATCGAGCTTTGGGAGAAATAAAGAGTTGTGCAATAAAAATGAGTTGACACAAAAGTAGTTAGGGACCATACTACATATATGAACAACAATAATAAAAAAATAAATGACATTGAGGCTATTCCCTCGCTTGTACAATCCAAGCGTCAGATTGATCGCTATAACCTAGACATAGACGCACAGGCTATACTCGTCGCGTCTAGGCTAATGGCAGCGGGAGCCATGCTTGGACACGCCTCAGAGATTCATTTCTCTAGATTCGGTTTATCAACAGGGCGTTATCGTTTATTGGCAGATCTTGAAGATAACGAAGGAGAAGAATTGCCTTCGCAATTGGCGGAGCATCTAGGCGTTACACGTGCTACAGTGACTGGTCTTATCGACATTCTTGAACGAGATGGGCTAGTATCTCGGCGATCAAGCTCAGACGATGGACGTCAGAAATCAGTCGTTTTAACGGAAGAAGGAGCGAAGAAGCTCCGTGAAATGGCTCCTGAGCATTTCGCTCGGCTGGAAGCAATGGTGGGCTTGCTCAACATCGAAGAACGCAGCGTATTTCTCGACTTGCTAGGTCGAGTTACACAAGGCATCTCAGCACTTACGGGCGAATTAGGCTCGAAACCAAAGGGAAATATCAGTAATGAGTAGAATGGGCTAGTGAAGCTAGCCTATTTTTATTCTTATATAGTTAGGTGCCTAATTATATCTTGCTGAATGCAATCGTTGAACTACTTCAAAGAAGAAAGGAGCAAGTAAATGAACCAGATGAAATACTCGAATCAGACAGATGATGTTTACGGCATCAAGGCTGTTGGTTCCAAGAAAAAGACTTTTGTACTATGGCGTGAAGTTGTAATGGCCTATGCTGCTCCTGCCATTATGGCAGGTATCGGGGGATTGGTTACTGCAGATAGGGGGCTTCAAATAGCGGCATTGACCACAATTGGCGGTGCATCGGCCTTGATGGCCTTGATGATTGGGCTTTTGTTGCACAGCCGAGTGGGCCATTTGCGATGGGTCATCGGTGCACCTCACTTGGTTGTGGTAGGGGTATTCGCAATGACCGGGTCCTCATTTGGACTATACGCTGCATGGGTGACATCTGTTGTAGTAGAAATTATGATTCCGAGTAATCACTTGGCCTGGGTAAATCGTGTCTGGATCGATTTCCCGTTGTCTGGATTCATAGCGAGCACGATAGTGACATGGCGGTGGCGACTTGCCGTCACAACTAATTTTTCATCTAAAAGGAGAAGATAAAAATGATAGTTATTATGGGAGCAACAGGTACGATTGGAAGTGCGCTTTTGGAACGCTTGGTTGATCTTGGCATACCTGTCAGGGCGCTGAGCAGAGAGCCAGAGAAGTTGCGTGATCAAATCGGAGAAAAAGGCCGATCAATTATCGAGGTCGCTTTTGTCGATGCTTCTGACCCCACATCGATGCGCCGCGCGTTTACAGGTGCTAGCCAGCTCTTCCTTGCCATGTCCAACAGTCCAAGACAAATCGAATTGGAAACCTCTATCATTCAGATTGCCGCCGAATCTGGAATCAAACACATCGTAAAAATATCCAGTCCAGCCTTTGAGCAGAGCTCTCCAGTGGCAGTGGCGGGCTGGCATCAAGAAATTGAGAACACGCTGAGAGAATCGGGTCTCACCCACACCGTATTGCGCCCCTATGCGTTCATGCAAAATTTAAGGCGCTTTGCACCAACGATCACAACCCAAAATGTTTTCTTCGGCTCCATGGGCGTTTCACCGTGTAACTTTATAGACTGTCGCGATATTGCAGACGTTGCCGCAGAAGTTCTGACCAACCACAAGGTATCAGGCCATATATATACGCTTACTGGTTCGGAGATTTTCAGTTATCCCCAGATCGCGAGTCGACTATCTGCCCTGCTTAATCGGCCGATAAGTTACATCAACTTGGAACCCCAAGTACTACTCCGTAATCTTATCGAGCACGGGAATCTGCCTCCTTGGCTCGCGAACCACGTTGTGGAAATTCAAACCATGTCTAGGATGGTGCCAGAAAGTCCAAATGACACTGTGAAGCGCTTGCTCGGCAGAGAGCCACGCACACTAGACGCCTTTCTACATGAGTGTGTAGAAAATTTCCGTTAGAGGTGGAGTCCACCTATTCTGATATTTGTGTCGATAGCAGAATTTTATTCCGATTTAGATAAGTCATCGAGCTTACTGAGAACGTTAGTGGAGGAGCTTCCTATAGGGTAGCTCTTCTTTTTCATTTAAGCTAACAGCAGGTTAACGGAATGGTACCGCAGTCGAAATAATTTTGCGTCATCTGGCCCGGTTATTGTTCCGACACGGTGTCTGCGAACCAGTTTCGGCTTGAAGATGGGAACGAGATATCGTTTACTCGATCACCTGTATCGAATAAAGAAAGATGCTATACCGAATATGAAAAAAAGATGACCATTTTGTTGGGTCGGCCTCTAATTATTCTATCGCGGTCAGGATAAAGTAGTGATTATCGACTTAAAAAGTAGTTATGTAAGGTTCGATAAAAATTGATTATAACTATGAATTACCAAACGGTTTATCGAATAAATAGTAAAATAATACTATTAAGTACGAGGGTTATCGAGAGGGTTTTATTTTGATTATCCTTTCTGAGTCTATATAAGTACAGTTTTTCCTAATGAAAATTATTTTTTCTCCAATGTAACATTGAAATGAAAGAGGGGGCATGGCATTGATTGAACATAGCAATCTTGAAGAATATCTGGATCCGGTAAATTATGATCTTGAATTTGACGGTGAAATGGACAAATATCAGTTCTATCTTGAGCTTGCAAGATCGAGTCCTGGCGAAGTGTTAGAACTTGCTTGTGGTACAGGCTTAACAACGATACCCCTGTCGAAAGCCGGCATAACGATGACTGGTGTAGATATCTCTTCGGCGATGCTCGCATATGCGCGGCTGAAGGCGGAAGGGTTGACTGTTACTTTTATGGAAGGCGATGCCCGTACCTTCGAATCGGACAAGCGATTTTCGATGATCTATTTGACTGGCAATGCATTTCAGGCATTCTTAAGTGATCAAGATCAAAACGATTTGCTTACTACCGTTCACAAACATTTACAACCCCATGGAATCTTTGCATTCGAGACCCGTAATCCGAAGGGAACGGATTTATCCGATCAAGAGGAGACAGAATGGGGGTCCTTTATTGATAAGGATGGGCAAAACGTCAAGGTATCAGGTACACAATATTACGATGCTAGCCAACATATCATGCATTGGGTCACGATGCGTGATTGGGGGGATAAACGAACGACTTCCCGAATTGCTTGTCGGTTTACAGATCAGGCTACACTGCAATCTTTATTAACCCGTCACGGCTTTCGCGTCGAACATCAATATGCTAACTGGGATAAAACGCCGTTCTCTCCGTCATCTTCATCTATCATTAGCGTTTGTAGGAAATGTTAGGAGAGACGTAATGCATTGCAATAGGAAAAATCCCCTCAGGTCGAGGGGATTTTTGGTGATCCTAAGCAGATTCCCCCTTAAAGTCCGCCTTTATTCAACTAGACGGCAAGATAGCGTAAAAGCCTGTCTGAAAATATGGTACAATTTGTAATACTAAAGCGAGGTGATAGAATTTGAGGAATATTGTTGAGGACTCACAGTTTCTCAGTGAAAGAGCTGAGATGATGTACTATTTTCAAGATGAATTTTACATCTCTGAGAAAACTGAAATTATTCATTCAACTTCAGGAAAGTTCAAACTTGAAATCCATCACTATAACCATGTTGAAGGTTTTATCAGACATAATTACACAAAAGGGATTGTTACGGATAGTGAGCATAAAATCATCGACATAATATATAGAAATTATGACCCATTCTTATTCAGTTGGTTGGAGGTAAATGGCACAGAATATCTGTTGTGTGGGTTAGATTATCAGGGGTATTCAATTGTTAATTTATCAAATAAAGAAACCAATCATTATGTTCCCGAAGAGGCTTATAAAGGGCATGGATTTTGCTGGGGGGAAATAATATATTTTCAACAAAAAAAACTAATAGTGATTGATGGATGCTATTGGGCATGCCCCTATGAACTTGTTTTTTATGATTTTTCTAATCCTATGAATGTACCATATAATGAATTATTCCGTGTGGATGTTGATAGCGTATTAAATTGGGATAGTTGGAAAGATTCCTGTAGGGTTATATATCTTGATAAGGAAAACAACGAGACAGAATTTGTATTTTAGAAACTAAGCTAACGGAGAACGATAGTGGAATAGCGGTTGCTTCGGCAGCCGTTTTATTTGTTCAACTAATCGGGTAGTATAGAGAAATCTATTTTTGTGAAATTATGGTCTGATTATTATAAAGTACGTATTAGGTGAATGCAGATGGAACAACTGAAAATTTCAACAGAGTAACAAAATGCGCATGGGTATTACATAAGTTACTCATCCTTTATCATGGAGCGTGAAGGTGTACTTCTTCCTGAAACTAATATTACTGTAAGGCAATACGAAGATGATGATTATGTAATATGTCATAACATTTGAGAAATAGCTTTTTACGAAATGCATGAACGCGTGGGGATTCTTCCGTCTTACTATTATCCTCCTAACGAAACGGAGCGGATGAGATTCGCCGAAGATAGAAGCAATAGATTCGTGATGCTTATTGATAGTGAAATAGCAGCAGTCGGAATTATTGACGGGGTTGAACTGAGTCATATGTCCGTTCATCTAGATCTTCAATCACGAGGATACGGAAGAGCTTTTATTTCATTTCTTGTAAATGAAATTGTGCGAAGAGGTGGGAAAAACGTGACACTCGGGGTTGTGAAAGGCAATCCTGCAATAAAATTGTATAAGAGTCTTGGTTTCAAAGCAAAGTCATTAAACCATTGGGTAACAAAATATTATAAACCGGACACTCGATTGAGCAGACCACCTAGCGAGATATATCCTCAAATGACTCGTTGAGCTAACGGTAATGTTGTCTTTTTTATGAATCAGAAAAAGGATAGCAGAAATCAAGAATTGAAATATGAATTATTGAATGCTAACATTCACCGAGATTTAGCTCAACTTGAAGCAACTATACAGTATCAACAAGATCATAATTGGAATAATGAAACTCTTGTTACACAGAAACTAGATGATGCCATCGATTCAATTATCTTACACAGTGGAGTGGAAAGAGATAAGGATAAGGAAGATATCCTTATGAAAATGTACGATTACATGAACGAGTTCAAGGTTGGTGACGAGATTTTAGATGTAAACCTAAATGATAAGCAACGCGCCGATTACATCTATTTAGGTGAGAAGCTTCGATCTAACGGGTGGACGTTTAATGTAGGATATGATACAAGCTGGGAGACCTTTGCATCTAAAGTAAAGGAGTTGGTAACGGAGTCATAGATGTCACAAGTCTGTACTGGATTGCACGGATACGGATTAACTAGTACAGCAAGACTCACATGGATCTATACAAACATTTTAAAAAACTTACTTGAACTAATGGGAAACGTTAGTTTTATGAATACAGAGAGGGTACGGACATAAGCCTGCGTTAGTTCGGGGATTGGGGAATGAATTATGATATGTGAGAAGAAATCTAAGCGTCTTGAAATTGTTCGATCCCTTGTTTGTGAAATGCAGAGCAGCTTCAAGAATCAGGAAGCTTGGGCTTATCTTTCAGGAGTGTCTACCTTCGCTTCGATACTCGCTATGAGAAGAGGACAAGATTCGGAAATAGCTGCGATCGCGGGGATGCTACACGATTTTTATTTCTATAAAACTGGAATAAATACCTTTCCTGGTCACAATAGCGCAGACGCGGTAAGACCTATAATACGTAGCACTCAAATCTTTACCGACGAAGAGATCTCAGTAATTCTTAGATCAATCTTTTATCAAGAAGATAGAAATCGGGTTCATGGACCAGATGAGGAAGTTATTAAAGACGCTATTTTATTGCAGAGGTACTTTCAAAATACAGGAAATCATTTGCTTAAGACGGATATACATAGACTACAAAATGTATTTATTGAATTAGGGATTCCGGAGGAAAATGTAAATACAGAATTTAACGTAGATGTGGAGGCATTAAATAGAGAAACTAAAGACAGACGACTTATGCTGGCTGATTTTGCGGAAAAGCTCGCAGAGAAAAACATAATCGGGGTACCGGAAGATGAACGTTATCGGGAAATTTGCAAGTATTGGCCGGACTCTGATATCTATAAAGTACTAGAAGGTAACTGGTGTGCTGCATTTGTATACTACTGCTGTATGCAGGTTGGAATACTTCTTCCAATTCGATATCCTAACCGAATGTATCGTCTAGCTGGGGTTGGTGCGTGGTTGGAATGGGCTCAGCTGCCCGAAACTAGATTTTTCTATGACGCTAAACAAGAAGAATTTAATCCGGCACGTGGTGATATTGTTATTTTCGATAAGCTTCTCTCCGATAATTCTCACGATCATATCGGAATTGTTTTAGCTTGTGAAGACAATGGAATTTTGATTGCTGAAGGTAATAAAGACAATAAAAACTACTCTAGTGTCTCATTCAGGGGTAGAGATCATTGTATACTCGGATATGTCCGAATAGATAACGGCTACCGTTATCATTTCAATGGAGAGTATATACCCTTTGGTTATTGATTTCGAGCAGTTATTACGCTAACGGATAGGATAGTTTAATAAGAGTTATGTTGAGTTTTTTTCGGGCCAGTTTAACCCAAAGGCGATAAAATGGTAATAAACCGATTAGGGAGGCAAATCCATGATTGATATTGAAAGAATTAAAGAGATTATTCCTCATCGGAATCCATTTCTCTTGGTCGATAGAATATTGGAGATTAATGAGGGGAAGAGAGCTGTTGGGATTAAAAATGTAACCATTAATGAACCTTATTTTCTCGGTCATTTCCCTGACTATCCCGTAATGCCTGGAGTCTTAATTGTAGAAGCACTGGCACAGGTCGGTGGAGTCGCTATGTCTAACGTTGAAAGCAACAATCATAAAATAGGCTTACTGACTGGTATTGATAATTGTCGTTTCAAACGACAAGTAAAACCAGGAGACCAACTCCATCTTGTATTTGATGTAATTCGAATCAAGGGACAAATCGTCAAAGGAAAGGGAGTCGCCACGGTAAATAATGAATTGGTATGCGAATCTGAAATTATGTTTGCATTCAGTTCGATTTAGGTTTTAATGTAACGGGAAACGACAATTGAACAATACACATTGATGAGCAGGTGCTTCGGTATCCTGCTCTTTTCATTAAGCTAACGGGCAGGTTAGTTGAACAGTGTTGTTTAATTTGTGTTCAACAATCGGTACATAATGTGGAATAAGAAAATTTGTCATTATTTTAATGTGTAGTAGACTTAGTAACTACAGTTTTTTCTTCCTATTTAGTTGGAATGAATTTTTTTGGTTTTTAAACGAAGAGGAGAGTCAATATGGAAGTAGTATATTTTGCAGGTGGATGTTTATGGGGAGTACAAGCTTTTATAAAAACTTTACCTGGAGTTAAGTTTACAGAAGCAGGAAGAGCTAATGGAACAAGTCATACACTTGAGGGTGATTATGATGGGTACGCCGAATCTGTAAAAACAGGATTTGATCCGACAGTTGTAACGATCAGTGAATTAATGGGGTATTTATTTGAAATCATTGATCCATACAGTTTGAATAAACAAGGACAGGACGTTGGCGAGAAATACAGAACAGGGGTATATAGTGAAAAGCCTGAACACTTAAAAGAGGCGAAGGCGTTTCTTAGTGAGAGAAATGATTATGACCTTATAGTTGTTGAAGTATTACCTCTCATAAACTATGTGAGAAGTGCAGAAGAACATCAAGATAGATTAGCTAAATGTCCAAATGATTATTGTCATATTCCAGAAGAAATATTAAGCAGGTATAAGTAAGGGAGAATATTAAACTGCGTCTAAATTAATAAAAAGGGGTTTCTAAGTGTATTGAACCTGTGTGGTTCGGTAGGATATTTATATTTTTTGAGAGTGGTGTTAACTTGAAGAAAACATTCATAATCATTTTAATAATTGCAGTAGGTGCTCTTGTTTTACTAGTCGTATCCACTCCATTTATTAACAATTATATTGCATATTCCATAAAAAAAGATCTAGTAGAAGTATCTTTGCCAGACAAAACTGAATTGATAGATGATTTATCATCAGCTGGAAAATTAATTGGGAATGGTAATGGAATGCAATTTTTTGGCGCTATTTTAATCAAATCGGAACTAACTTTAGAAGAATTAAATCATTTTTATTCAAAGTATCACGAGAATGAGTGGCGTTACATCGTTGAAAAGCAAGTGAGTAATAACATTGATTTTCTTAATGGTAACTTGAAATTCAAAGCATTGAAAGCAGATGAAAAACTAATTAACTATTATATTGTTTATACTTGGGGCAGTAGTAACTATCCATTAAGTGATCTTGACATCCGTGGGCATTAACACTCTGCACAAGCAAGATCATTTGCTAGAATATTATAAGCAGTGAGGGTGCTTTATGAAATTAATTCGCCGCCCCATTAAGTAGAACCGTACCATAGATGACAGATCATCATTACGCTAACGGGCGGGATAGCTCAATAATTTCACGAATACTCTACATATAGAGTTATTTAAGAAGTTCGCTAATAATCCGTTATATGAAATCACAATAAAACCAAATTGGATGGTGAAAAGATTTGAAAGAATTATATTATCTCAGGCAACTTTAGACGATGTAGAATTCATTGTTGATAAAAAAACTTGCACTTCCTTATGGCACTTCGAAGATGCTATTTTATCCGATAAGGAAGCAGTTAGGAAGAATGTAGTAGAAAAAATTAATAGTGATTGGTATAAACAATACATAATAAAGCTTGATGATCCAAAAAAAACACCTATAGGAGAACTGCATATTCATTGGTATGCAAAAGAGCGTGAAAGTTGGGAAATTGGTTATTGTATCTTTCCTGAATATCGAGGGCATGGATATTCTGTAGAAGCTGCAAAAATAGCGTTGAAGTATGCTTTTGAAGATTGGAATGCGCATAAAGTGGTTGCTATGTGCAATGAATTCAATATCGCTTCATACAAGGTATTGGAAAGGACAGGAATGGTCAGAGAAGGAATATTTAGAGAAGAACTATCCTGGCAAGGTAAATGGGTAAATCAATTCTTTTACAGTATACTGGACAGTGATTATCGAGAAATGAATCTGTAAGGGCGGATGTGCTTGAAAAGTGATTTTACACTAATTTTTGAAGAAACTTCTTAGCTGCCGCTTTCCGAGCGTTAAAGCATATCATATTAAGCTAACGGGGAACTATAGTTCAATAATGAGAGGGCTGCCGAGAGGTAGCCCTTTGTTCAACTAACGGGCAGGCTAGCGTAAACAAAATGATCAAAAGTATTAACCATACGTAGTTAATTACATTTCGGGATTAGCGCAATGATTTTCGGCAGCTTCGTTTGGTTAACGGGGGTAGTTTAAGTAAATGTAAATATTTACTTGCGAACTAATGTTCGGTATAATAAGCTTGATTCCATTACAAAAAGGAGATGTTGGATATGTATAAACACATTAAAGATTTTGCCGCAACTTGGCAGAATGAAACGGAAGCAACAATGCGGACACTGGAGATGCTGACCGACGAGTCTCTTGGCCAACAGATAACAAGCGATCATAGAACGCTTGGACGTGTTGCATGGCACCTTGTACAGACGTTGCACGAAATGCCATCTCGGACGGGACTGTCTTTCGAAGGACCGGGCGAAGATATGCCGGTGCCAGCTTCGGCAGCAGACATCGCGTCAGTCTATAAGAGGACCTCACAAGCGCTCCTTGATGCTATGCAGTCCAGTTGGAAAGATGAGAATCTGCTTATCATGAGCGATATGTATGGTGATCAATGGCCAAACGGCTTAATGCTGGATATTCTCGTAAAGCATGAGATTCATCATCGTGGCCAGATGACAGTCCTGATGCGTCAGGCAGGCCTTCGTGTGCCGGATCTTTACGGCCCGACAAAAGAGCAGTGGGCCGAGTACGGAGCGCTACCTCCAGTAATTTAGAGTAAGATTATATCCGCTTTGGCCGTTTGGCTATAGTGGGATTTATAAGTATTTTATCATAGGATTGAAAGTGGTGGCTTGAATCATAGACAAGAGGATACCATCGGACTGAAACTGTTGATTCTATTGAACTAACGGGAAACGTTAGTGGAATAGCGGTTGCTTCGGCAGTCGTTTTTTATTGTTCAACTAACGGGCAGGACAGTTAAATTATGACATAATAATACAACTAGAGTACGATCAATTAAATTCCCCTTTCAATATTAATAAAAATAACCCCTTATGTTTTTGTTCATAAAGGGTTATTTTTATTATTACGGGCTATATATCAATCTTCTCATAAGCCTGAGTATTTGTATTGGCTTACATTTTATAATGTATCGTTACGCAATACCTTTTTAAAAAATATATAGCGCAACATTTTTTTAATTTCGCGTTATAAACATTGTGAAAATAATTGGAAGGGAATGAATTAATTGTATATGTCTATCATTAAAAAGTTGTTTCCTATCTGTTTAATAATTTTATTGATGCTTCCGAGCGTTAGTTCGGCTGCTTCTACAACTACCAACTCAACAACAAGATCTATAAACGTCAACATTAACGGATCTTTTATTTCTACCGATACTAATCCTTTTATACAGGCGGGTAGAATTATGGTTCCAATTAGAACGCTTGCTTCCCTCGGACTCAATTATTCGTGGGACGCTAAAAGCCACACTGCAACAATTACTAATTCTTCTAATGAAATATTTCAAATGGTTCAGGGTGAGAGTATTGCTTATAAAAATGGGAAACCTGTACAAATGGATAGTGAAGCAAATAATTATAATGGTCGCATGATGGTCCCCGCAAAGTTTGTTAGTGAAGCTTTTGGATATAGCTTATACTATGAAAAGACACGAGGGATTTTATTCATTCAATCCAAAAACTTTATTCCTGATCTCAGCGCAATAAATTCATCAGACTTAAAGCAGGCGCGCCTGGTAGCCATTTCTTTACCAATTAATTACTCATTTAAACCTGATGTAAGTGCAGAAAGTGATAATTCTCAATACTACACGTATACATTTGCCTCCAAAGAGACTACTCGCTATACCTATAGTAATGGAACAGTAACAACAGTGGTTGAGATTAATGATGGAACGGCAAAGGCCATATGGCAATTTTCTGATGTAAATATACCTGGTTATGATACCACTACGTTGGGCGGCAGTAGACCTGAGTATATTTCCGATATTTACAATGATTCTTATAATTATAATAATGGTACCTATTTGGGTTATTACAGGCTTAGTGATGGAACTGTAAAAACATTTAAATACACAGGCCTTAATTACGGTGATATTATTCAAAGCATTCCACAGTAAACCAATCAAAAAATAAGACGCTTCCCTATCTGTCTAGTAGTGATTGAAACGGAATCGTTTTATCGTAATGATTTATCGCTAATGTATGGTGAAGATATGGATGATGTGATCATTCATTTTATAGATTCAATGGTCTTTATTCTTACCATGAATAACAAACTTATCGGTAATAAGGAAGGCCATATGTATTGAAGGATACTTTAATGTTATTAATAACAATGTAGGTAAATTTGTGTCATTTATGTAGGCAACTTTATGTCAACGTACAGACAACGGCTATAGAGTAAAGAGCGAGAAAACTTTTAGGAGTGAACAAATATGCGGATGTATTCTAAAAGTATTAGAATATTGATGGGTATGGTTTTTATCGTTTGTGTTGTAGGAAGTGTAATGATATTCCAAAGCACGTATGCTAAAGGTACGACTAATCAAAGCCACACTAATTATACGAGCTATCCTGAAAATGAACATGGACAGACATACGGTTCTGCTGAAGAAGCCAGCTCCGTTGAAATGCTACCTGACTTAATCCATGCAGGAATTGTGAATGGCATTAAAGGCTATCTGCTGAAAAAAGATTATCTCGGTGAACCTGGCGATGTCCCAGTGTATGATGTTTATGGGAAAACCATAATTGGTTCTTTTCATATTGGCGCTAAGAATATGAACTATCCTAAAAATAAAAACGGAAAGACATATGGTTCTGGCGCAGATGCTACTTCTCCAGAAACGGAACCTGAATTAATCAGTGCTATAGGTGTGGATGGCACTGAAGGATATGTGCTGAAAAAAGACTTAGACGTTGAGCTACCAAAATCACCCGAGGAAGCCATTGCGATACAGAACAGTAGATCACCAGGTGGTCGTGATATTCCGCTCTATGAAGTTGATGGTGAAACCGTAATTGGTGTGTTTCATCTTGGAGGAAAGTAATAAAAAAGTATATTAAGCGTTCCGCTAACGGGACACGATAGTTGAATAATACATATAGATGAGCAGGTTATCTTAATAAACTAAGTGATGGATAAAATATAAATATAAGTGTTCTCTCTCAAACTATTGGAAAATATTATGGTACGATGTCCTTATTCGGTTGTTTCAAGGGGAGAAGATACCGTGCTAAATACTCAGAATATTGCTATAGAAGCATTAACTTGTTATCCAATTACTTATCAATCAATAGCTCATATTGGACAAAATGCAAACACCATCTATAAAGTGACAGATAAGGAAAGTAACTGTTATAGTTTGCGAATACATCTATCAAAAAATGATTCGATGGAAAGTATTTGGTCTGAGGAAAAGTCATCCATTCAGAAATGATTTGGCTGGAATCATTAACAAATGATACAAATCTGGTGTTGCCATCACCTATAAAAAATAACATTGGTGAATATGTTACTAAGATAGCTGACATAAACTGTACATTGTTAAAATGGGTAGATGGTGATCAAAAACAATTTGTTCCAACAGTCAATGATGCCGAGTGCGTAGGCGAATTGATCGGAAAGCTTCATAAACAATCATCTTTTTGGAAAATTCCGTCATCATTTACTCGACCGTCATTTGATAATTCTAGAATTTCACAATCATTAGAAAAGCTAAAACAGCTTGCTAACGCTGGTGAGCTCGATAAAAATGATGTGGAAATTCTGCAATTGGCCGGAGAGTGTGCAATTTTAATGATGAACGACATAGAAAGAACACCAGGCAATTGGGGGATAATTCACGCAGATTTGATTCCAAGTAATTTTGTGTTTCATGAACAAGAAGCTAGAGCTATTGATTTTGGAGCTTGTGGGTTCGGATATTATTTATTCGATTTAGGTTGGACACTTTCTTATATCCACCCAGCATTCAGAAACCAGTTGCTAGAATCATACGCAAAACAATTCGACCTGCCTCATAACTATGTTCAACGTTTGGAAGGTTTCTTTGTAGCAGCCCAACTCGAAACAATGAATTTTTGGCTTGGGCTGCCTGAATCTAATGAGTGGTTACCCAGTCACATTAGTAAATTAGCAAGTCGGGAATTTAAGCGATATGTAAATAAAGAAGAATTTCTCTTTAGTGGTACTCCTTACTGGGAGTAGTTTGTTCAACGAACGGCGAACGTTAGCCCAGATATTTTGGGAGCAGTTTTGCTTCAGAAGAAAAGAGATCATGATAAGCTTATTGTCGAAAAGAATCTATAACCGCATAAACAAAAGGAGAGGTACTTTGAAAAAAATTAGGGAAGCAACAAAAGAGGAAATGATCGAAATTTATAAGATGGGCTATGATGTTTGGGGAGATAATCTGCCATATGAAGAATATATAACTATGTGCCAGGCTTCCAAAAAGTATAAAAAGGGAAAGTGGTACGTTCTTGAAGCAACAGATACAAAGCAACTATTAAGCTCCCTCATCGTATATGATCTAAATCTTTCTGATGACCAAATTGTAAAAGGGATTGGTTCAATTGCTACCCCTTTATATTTAAGAAAAAAAGGATATGCTTCTTTATTGGTCAAAGAAACGATAGGCTAACCCAGGTGATTTGAATTACAGATATGAGATTATAGTGGGTGTGAAAAAAACGCCAGTCACCTTAAACAGGTGACCGGCGTTTTCATATTAGCTTTTAGGCATTTTGCTCTCATCCATGTACAGCAGGTTCCAGCGGTGACCGTCCAGGTCGGCAAATCCTGCGCCGTACATCCAACCGTTAGTTTCACTCGGCTTGCCAAAGATGTTACCTCCGGCAGACTCTACTTTTTGAATAAAGGCATCTACTTCTTCTCTGCTTTCAGCGCCAATGGAGAATATTACTTCTGCGCTATGGGAAGTATCTGCGGTTTTAGAACCTGTGAATTTCTCAAACGCTGCATCCGGGAACAGCAGAATCGTTGTTTGGCCTATGTCAAGCTTGGCTCTCTCGTTACCAACGCTCACTGCATGGAATCCAATCTCATTGAAAAAGGCAGTTGACCTCTCAACATCTTTGACCGGCAGGTTAATCCAGATCTCCTGTGGCATGGCTATAGCCTCCTGAATATATTTTTAACAACTCCTACTATACTCTAGTTCTGGCAGCAGAAGCGAATCTTACAAAAGAATCCGCAATGACATTTCTGTCATGCATTATGCGGTTTCCTTAGTAACTTCTCTTCTCTATATCGCAACTCACTCTTAATTGAAATACTCGATAGTTTTCTCAATAAATGCCTTGGCCGATTTTGTCAGAAAACGGTCGGACCTATGAATGATCTCAAAGTGACGGTATGGCGGATCGTCTGTAATTCGGATGCAGCGTAGAGTTGGTTCATTCATCGCTTGGATCAAACGATAAGGCAGCAATGTTCCTCCGACGTTGGCTTTAACCAAGCTAATAATGGAAGTAGCCGAACTGGTCTCCATGATCGTATTTAAACTGAATCCATATTTACGGCAATAGCCATCAACCAGTTCTCTGCCTGTAAATCCTTCGGGGAACATCACAGTTTGGATATTTCGCAGTTCTTGGATTCCGATCGTGCTTCGTTCAGCCCAATCATGATTCTCGGAAACGACGAGTACATATTCTTCACTGCACAAAGGAATGCGTACAAGCCGATCATCAGGAGCAGACGTGATCTCGATACCGATGTCTACTTCATTATCGAGCACTTGATTCAAGACATAGATCGAAGAGATAACCTTCAGTTGTACCTTGGGGAATCGTGCATGAAAATTCACGAGCAATGGAGTGAGCCGATAGTCCAGATCGGAAGGAAGAACACCAATTACTAAGCGACCTCGTTGATCATTGCGGAGTTCAGCTAACGCATCCTGGGTATTCTGTAAATGCCGAATCATCTGTACACAGTGCTCCAGAAACAGATTTCCTGCCTGGGTCATCACAATCTTTTTGCCGACTCGGTCAAATAAGGGAACACCGAGTTCATCCTCGAGCGCGCGTATTTGTTGGCTCAACGTAGGTTGAGATATACCGAGCTTCTCAGCTGCTCGTGTAAAATGAAGCTCCTCACAAACAGCAATGAAGTTTTCCATCTGACGAATCTCCATATGTATTACCTCTAATCACTGGTTTTAGTAATCATTTTAATAGAAACTATAGTATTGTTCAATCATTCTAAAGATTCTATACTTAATCGTGCACCACCCAACGATCTGTCGTTAAAAAATAGGATGATGGGTGAATGTAACGATACTACTACCATGAGGTGATTCATAATGAAACTTTTTTATATCGTCCTAGCGCTTATCCTGGCTTCACTGAATTTACGACCACCTATTACATCCATTTCACCTCTAATGAGCACCGTACAGAATGATCTGGGTATAAGCGGGATTACCGCCAGTCTGTTAACCACACTTCCGGTATTATGCATGGGCATATTTGCTCCGTTCTCCGTAAGATTAAGCAGAAAGTGGGGGAATGAGGGCGCAATTGTTCTGGCTTTAATCCTCATTGGGTTAGGTACTGGATTACGATGGTTTGTTGGTACAACTCCATTGATGATGTTCACTTCTTTTCTGTCCGGTGTAGGAATTGCATTGGCAGGGCCGCTATTATCCAGCTTCATTAAGCAGTACTTCCCTGACCGAGTGGCAGCTATGGTGGGCATCTACTCTACAGCGATGGTGATGGGGGCCAGCATTAGTGTGGGATTATCGGTTCCGCTTCAGCATACGCTGGGTGGTTCGTGGAGGGGCTCGTTGGCTGTATGGGCATTTCTCGCAGCCATTGCATTGCCGATCTGGTTGAGATTAGCCTGGTCTGCGCGCATAGATCGACAATCCGGTAAAATCTCGAGTGTACTTAATTCACCACTTCCAGTGAACAACAAGCGTGCCTGGATGCTGACATTATTCTTCGGGCTGATGGCAGCGATCTTCTACTCGTTGACCGCTTGGCTTGCGCCAGCAATCCAAAGCCAGGGGTATAGTCAAGAGACGGCCGGCAACATCCAAACCTTATTTACATTGATATCTCTGCCCTCTACGTTGTTCATTCCCATGCTTGTACACCGTTACCAAAGACGTGTATTCTGGCTTGTCGGGTGTGCGTTATTAGAGTTGATGGGTGTCCTGATGCTGAACATATCCGTTAGCCCCTGGCTCGCGGCGATTCCACTCGGTATTGGAGCAGGTGGACTGTTCCCGATTGCACTGATGTTGCCCATTGATGAAACAAGCAATGCTCAGGAAGCCAGTAGCTGGTCCGCAATGACCCAATCAGGTGGCTACATTCTCGGAGCGCTTGGGCCGCTAGCCATTGGCTGGCTCCACGATGCAACGGGCAGCTTCGTCCAAGCATTCTATGGTTTGGCTGTAATCATCGTGCTTCAGATTATCGTTCAATTGGCTATAGGTAATAAAAAAAGTTCTCCAGCGAGTTAGGATAAGCCCCAGAGCTGAGAGGATGTACTATTTTCATGATGAATTTAGAAACGGATTTTGTTGGGGGGAAATAAGTAGAGGAGCTTCCTATATGGTAGCTCCTCTTTTCTAGTAAATTAAACGGGCAATATACTAAGGTAATATTTGATTATAGGTTCATTCTATAAAGATTATTTCTTTTATATATTAGACCAATAAAAGCCTGTAGCTATATTATGTTATTTATAATAATACTGCGGAGGAATGGTCTGATGTCTATTTATGATTTTCAAGCGAAGTCAATTAAGGGTGAGCCTGTTGAATTGTCAATTTATCGTGGAAAAGTTCTGCTTATTCTGAACACTGCTAGTAGATGCAGCTATTCTCGCCAATTACCTGATCTTCAAAGGCTTTACGAAATACACCATGAGCAAGGGTTTGAAATACTAGGTTTTCCTTGTAACCAATTTAACGAGAAAGAGCCAGAGAGTAACTCGGAAGTACGTGAATATTGTGAGAGCAACTTTGGAGTTAAGTTTCCTTTATTCGAGAAAGTTGAGGTTAGGGGACCGTCTGCTCATCCGTTATTTCAATATTTAACACAGCAAGCACCATTTCAAGGGTTCGATACTGAGACATCAGGCGGTCAATGGATGCAGGATTTTCTGCTGGAAAAGTATCCGGACATATATGCCGGTGACGGGATCAAGTGGAATTTCTCAAAGTTTTTAATCGATCGAAACGGCCATATATATGGTAGATACGAAACTACGACTGAACCATTTGACATAGAGGTATTTATTGAATCACTTCTTTTAAAGTAAATGAATCAGATTAGTGATTAAGCTAACGGGCAGGCTAGTTGAATGAGTAATCGAATAAATACAAATAAAAATCTATAAGTCAGGAAGTGCTAAACATGAATTATCTGGGGTCTTTAAGGTTAAATCAAGAAGGCAAACAGAAACAAGTTGAAGATATACTTGAAAGAAATAAAGCACAACCTGTCGGACATGGTTATATCGACATAATAACTGACTCTAGATATATTCGAAATTTAGTATTTGAACTCACACAAGTCGGGATAGCAATTAATGGTGTAACATGGTGGTGCCATTGTACAGATGAGAATAGGAGTCTTTATGGATGTCCTCATGGAATGGGAGGTCCCCAAAGCATTCATTTCGAGGGCTGGTTTAGTGAAATGGGTGTAGATTATGAAAGTTCTGATTTACCTGATGGTATATACGAAAAATTAGAACAGGGCAATATATCACCTACTGAAATAACCTCAATAAATGAATCTATTCTAGTCTACACTAATCAGTTTAAGGAAGATGAGCGGTTTAGCCCATGTTTTGTACCCGCCATATAACTAAATGTTCCTAAAGAATGGAGACGGCTACGGTAGGTGCAGTTAATCTAACTGAGAACGATAGCTCAATACAGGCAGAAGTAGACTGCCTTGAGGACCAGCTGCTTCTTGTTATGTTAACGGATAGAATACTACCAATATGATCTAAAATTAGTTGGGATTATATCCCATGACACACGTTGAAGAGTTAATTAGGAAAAGGAGGAAGTGAAAGGTGCAGGTCTTCGATACACGTCAAATTAACAATTTAATGACTGGGGTTGGCCTTGCTTGTGAACTTGAAGCTAACACTGAAATGAATCGAGCTTTCGTAAAAGTACAGGTTATTAATGAACAGAAATACTTAAATAAGTTAGAACCTGAATCGGCTAGGTTTTACTTAAGGAAATATGAGGTACCCACAACGTATCTAGAAAATGAATGGGATGTTACAGACGACGAACTTGTCGAATCGATTCATGAAATTAATATTATAGGAATCAAAAATCTTGAAAAATATCTGGCTAAGTATCTGGATAATTTCGGAAGACTGGTATGCGAGTGGAGTTGTGAAAATCCGTTGTAGATGGAGAAATGACGTTACGCTAACGGGGAACTATAGTTCAATAATGAGAGGGCTGCCGAGAGGTAGCCCTTTGTTCAACTAACGTGCAGGTTAGTTGAAAAGTTTCGCGAATACTCTACATATGAATTATTTATAGAGTCCGTGATAAGACGATATTGGAAATAACGCCAAGATACACAAATGAGGAGTACAAAATGATGAATAACCGATTCTCAATGCCAAGTAAATTAGTAAATCAGTCAGAATTACTTAAAACTACAATCATTGAAAAAGGAAGACATTATCAATCTTTGCACATTTTAGAGTTTGATAATTCTGTAAAATATGTGTTGAAAGAAAAAAACGTTAAAGATTCTGGAAGTTTAATGGACGAAGCAGAAAGACTAAAATGGGTAAATGATGTGATTCCTTCTCCTAAAGTAATAAGTTATCAGAAGGAGAATGGAAAGGAATATTTAGTTATGACCTATATAGAAGGTTGTACTGCGGAAGAATACCAGCAGGAAGAGGGAGATAAAAGTCTAGGCTATATTTTAGGAGAAGGTTTAAGAACAATACACAATGTTCCCATTGATAATTGCTTTTTCAATGATTTTTTGCCAGAAAAACTGATTGATATGGTCAAAAACAATATTAATGAGAGAAAACATGAAGTCATAGAGGCTATTAATAACTCATTTCCCAACCATACTATTGAGCAACTAATTGATTTTTTGGAAATGAATAAAGCGTCGACAGAGGAACTAGTTTTTACTCATGGTGACTATGGTTCTGGAAACGTTATGATAAATAATGGATGTATTGAAGCATTTATTGATTTAGGAGCTTCAGGGATATCAGATCCATACTATGATATTTATTATCTTGTAAAAAGTCTTACTTATTATACAGATAGGAAAGAAGAAATAGTTGAATTTATGAAAGGATATGGAATATCTGAATTAGACGAGGATAGAATGAAATTTCATCAAATTATCGATACTTTATTATTGTGATTTATATAGTAGTAACTCTAAGAAGGCGTTGACATCCTGTAACACCGTATGCTGAGTCGCATTCACTCCTTGATTCTGTCCGAAGCATCTCTAGGAAGAGCTATCAGTCAGACAATTCTACAATGGCGAAGTCCGTCGGACCCGTGCGTCATGCCGTTAAGCTAACGAGGAACGCTAGCTCAAGCAGGTTAGAAGATTAAAACCTCCCTTTAGAAGCAAACCTAGTTGTAATAGCTTCTACGGGGAGGTTTTATTATGAAGTTAAGTGAGTTGTGGCATCTATATGAGGCTGATAAACGAATTCAAGGATATAGTCCGAGAACATTGAACGCCTACGTCCTCCAAAACAAAATGCTAATGACGGAACTAGGTGATCCCGAGATAGCGGAGATTACATTGCCAATGCTGAAGCAATATTTGGCGAAACAAGCAGAACGTTTGAAGCCAAGCAGCCTAGGGCATCGAATTCGGTTCGTCCGATCCCTGTTTCGCTATGCGTATGAAGAGACTTACCTGACTTCAAATCCTTCTTTAAAACTAAGAGAACCCAAATTGGACAAGCGAATTCCTATGTTTTTAGTCGAGGAAGATGTTATTCATCTTAAGATCTCGTGCCAAACATTAAGAGAAAGAGCGCTGCTTGAGCTTCTCTATTGTACTGGCTGTCGAGTCGGGGAAGTAGAGAGGATAAACATCGAGGATCTCAACTGGGAAAACTGCTCTATAGTCGTAAACGGTAAGGGCTCCAAGCAGAGAGAAGTGTACTTTACGACAGAGTGCAAAGTATGGTTAAGGAAGTGCCTGACCAGTCGTGGAGATACCTGTAAAGCTTTATTCGTAACGGATACCAACCCAACTAAACGCATGGCTATTCCTACAATAAGGTGGGCATTAAAACGGCTTGCAGATCGAGGAGAGATTGAAACGAATGTTTATCGGCATCGCTTTCGACATACCTATGCTTGCCAACTCCTTGATAACGGTGTTCCCTTGGATTTCATCCAAGGTATGTTGGGTCATGAGAAAGCCTCAACCACGCAAATATACGCACAACTTCGTGGCGAACGCAGGAGAGAAATGTATTGACGATTTTTTTAGCATATAATAGCGGCAGATCCCTTTTAGAATTCTGCCGCTATTCAACTAAAGGGCAGTTTATCACAATTCCAAAAAAAGGAATGGATTACTTTCCCACGAATATTTAATGTGAAATATCCAATCTTTGGAGGAATGAAATGACTACGATGCTGTCTATTCGGAAATTTTAAAATTATATTTTGGGAGTTGTTTAGATGAGAATAATAAAAATGATTGACAACTACAATGAGATGTGTGACATGTCAAAAATTCAGGACAAATTTAACGCTTATAAGTGTTATACTGAAAAATATCCAGATTTATATGACGGTATTTTTAAGTATTTTTATATGACTGATATTAGCAATTTGCAATCAATGATAGAACAGTGTGACTTTAATTCTTGTCTTGCGAAAGCGAAAGAAAATATAAATAACGGTATTGTTGATAAGATTGTCAAGACAGTGAATAAAACCATTAAATTGTTGAATTATCATGGCGATTTTGATTTATACATAGGGCTTGATCTAGGTATGCACGGAGGCGTTGCGCTTCCGGTTAATCACGGAAACCCCTATGCTTACATTGGAATTGACAGAAATATAAGTGAATCAAACGTCGAGTCATTAATTCCGCATGAACTAAATCATATGGTGCGCGGTGCTATTTTACAAAACATAGATATGTTTGACTTCACCGAACGGGTAATATCGGAAGGTTTGGGCACTTATTGTCCTGTCGCTTTCAAATATGGCAGTTGTGATTTTGACTTAACTATTGAGATAGTGGCGGAAGTAATGGGATTGCCAATAAATAAAACAATGAAACTCATGAATAATAAAAATTCGTTAGAAAAGGCGGTTGTAAACGAATTTGGGACACCCTTGACCGCAGAGAAAATGAGTCAGTTTTTTATGTGGAGTGGTGATGATGCTACCGAATATCCTTTAAGCGGATATTTCATTGGTATGTATATAATTCACGATTTAATCACCAAAGGGTACACAATCTGTGAATTAACTACAATGTCATCACAGGTTATTTATCAAAATTATACAAAATAAGCGTTATTCTTATTCACCTTTTTTCCTAAAAGTTTAATAATTTTATACATTATTCAAAAAAGCATTCCCATATTTTTGATAAGAAAGTAATTACAAATAATACATAATATGTAATATGATAAGGGATGAAAAAGGAATTAATACATTCTGCGCCAGGAAAACTTGTCAACGTCAATGGCCTTGAAATGCATTTTTTTTGGAAGGGAATGGAGGAAAGACACTTGTGTTTATGGCCGGAAGCGGAACAGGTTGCCCCACTCTTGACTTCAAACCATTGTGGTCATTGTTGACAAAAAGACATAGGATAGTCGTAATCGAAAAGGTAACTCAGCTAGGTGAAGTTACACTAACGGGACACGATAGCACCAGACATGACGGTAGCCGGCCACACGATCGGTTGCCGTTGCTCGTTGAAGTAAACGGGCAGGAGAGCATAGTTATTTGGCGGATTTTTAAGTCAATAATAATAAGGAGGCAATATTTTGAGAATTATTGGTGAACCCAGAATATCAAATGATTTTATAATTGCAGAAATTGAAATTGATGAAATGGACTTAAAAACTGGGTTGTTTAATACAAGATTAATTCTCTGCAATTATACTAAATCAAAAGGTAAATTCATATTTCGCGGAATTCATAAACTATCAATAGATCTAGAAAATTTCATTAATAGTGAAATTCCAAAACTAAAAGCAATTAGACTAAGAACAAATTTCATGTAAATCGGGTTTTTACCATATATCGAGACCATGATCTATCCAAACAATCCGTTTAGAACTAACGGGAGACGTTAGTTTAGGCCAGCAAATAAGACGAGGCTGCCGGCAAGAACGGCGGCCTCATTAAGCTATTGGGTAGGAAAGTTTTAAGGGAAATATTTACACAGAAACAAGTAATTAGTATGATTAAAGGGTATCGAGCAAACAGCCAAAGGGGGTTTTTTAATTGGAATTTGTTCTTTCCCATAAAAAGTTTAACGCCAAAAGAGGATCCCTTGTTAGTACAATTACTGGAGTGTTAGAACATCTTTCGGCATTGTATGCGAATATTGGGGAGGCCAAGGAGAAAGACGGCACTTGGTCTTTACTAGAAAGCACTCCAACATGCCCTACATGTAATGGCATAGGCACTGTCATTGGTGATATAGATCCAAGTCGTATGGTCGCAACTGAACTCTCGCTTAAAAAAGGAGCTGTGCTTTTATGGGCGGGTACTAACTGCGGACCTGTTGTAAAGATCAGAGAATTGGCTAAAATGATCGGAATTAACTTTGAACGGCCACTTGCTGAGCAGGATAAGCGATTTACTGATATTTTACTTTATGGATATGATAAGGAACCTGTAACATACGTTCACAAGAAAAAGGAACTTAGAAACTATTATCGTGGATGCGTTTTCGATTTGAAATATATGCGTGATGCAGGAACAACTAGTAAAGGAAACCTTTGGGCGATAAAATTATTCTCCAGACATGATAAGTGCCCAAATTGTACCGAATGCTTGTTGGAGCAGGAACGCTTGGTTATGGGGAATTCCCTTTCAGATGTGTTGAGAATGCCGATTTCAGAATCACTATTGTTTCTCCAGAAATTACGAAATTGTCTCGACAAGCAAGTGTTAGATAATTATTGCGAATTGATTAATGATCTAGAACTGCGTTTATCTTATCTTAAAAAAATTGGTTTAAAGTCTCTTTCGGCATTCGATGTTAGAGACTTGGTGAATCCGAAATTTGGTTAAACTAACGGAGAACTATAGTTCAATAATGAGAGGGCTGCCGAGAGGTAGCCCTTTGTTCAACTAACGGGCAGATTAACGCAACAATTCAATCGCTCCTGTCGTCTTTACCTAGTAATAAATTGATAAAAGGAAGATCTTGAATGCGAGTGGGACGTGCGGTTGCGCACATCGGTTTTTTGAAGATAAAGAGAGGAAGAGCGGAACATGAATGTGGAAGTGTATACGTTAAATGCGTTTGCGAAAGGGGAGCGTGGCGGTAATCCAGCAGGCGTTGTCTTGGAGGATGGCCTTTCTCTGGATGCTGCCGAAATGCAGCTCATAGCGAAGGAATTGGGCCTTTCGGAGACGGCCTTTATGGAAAAATCTCTGCTTGCGGATTACAAAATCCGCTATTTCACCCCCGCCAGCGAAGTTGATCTGTGCGGACACGCCACGATTGCTGCATTTGGACTAATGCATTCGCTGGGTTTGTCAAAGGAAGGGACCTCCTATTCGATAGAAACCAAGGCAGGGATTCTGGATGTCGATATTAGCTCCGAGGGTCTTGTTTATTTGTCACAGGCTTTACCTCAATTTCTTGAAAGGATATCCTGTGAGGAAATCGCCCCATCTTTGGGGATGGATGCCGAGGGTCTGGAAACCGGGTTGCCGATCCAGATTGTTTCGACGGGCCTGCGGGACATTATGATCCCGATCCGCAGCAGGAAGCTCTTGAATGAGGTTCAGCCAAATTTTGATGCCATAACCGCCATCAGCGAAAAATATGGTGTGGTTGGATATCATCTGTTCACGATGGATACTCCAGACGATGCTGCTGCGGAATGCCGGAATTTTGCGCCGCTGTACGATATTCCCGAGGAGAGCGCGACAGGAACATCCAACGGTGCCCTGCTCAGCTATTTGTACCAACATGGCCAACGATCTTTGCGGGAGGTAGAGAATGTCATGTTCAGGCAAGGGTATTCGATGGATTGTCCTTCTGAAATCAAGGCAGGATTGCGCCTGAGCGAGAGCGGTGAAATCAATCAGGTTCGGGTCGGCGGTGCAGTGGCTGGCATTGAACGAAGACATATCATGATATAAGCGGAATCAAAAAGCCTGTTTGCAGCCACCGTACCATAGGGGGCAAATAGGCTTATTTTGCTACTGCGAGGCTAGATAGCAGAGGATGCTTGCGTAAGCAGACGGATTAACAGTTCTTCATCCAACCTGTCGTTTTCCTTGATTTTGATCATTTTGCGTTCCTCGAGGCCATCGAACAAGCCCCTCCCGCAATGCTAGACCGTTTGCGTTGAAGGATCGTGAACGACACGTAGTTTCATTGAACTAACGGGACGCTATAGTTCAATATATGAGAGGGCTGCCGAGAGGTAGCCCTTTGTTCAACTAACAGGCAGTAATCTGTAAATAAAAGTGGCACTAGATTTCCAAAAATTAGGGCATGATCTTCAAATGGATAAATAAGGAGAAAATATGAACACTGAAGATTACAAAGGTAATGATGATTTACAACTGTATGATTCAGTCATAAAGAAATTCGTTATTGACCAACAAAACAAGACCGTTGAGTTTTACTTTCTTAAGGTAATTGAGCGAGTAGACAGAAGTGAGCATAGCTTTACTTATAAAGTAAGGGAAGCAAGGCTAAAATTTTCAGGTGTGGTATATGCGAAACTACCATATTGGATGGAATTTGATGAATGGAGTGAATTTTACCGCTCCGCAGTTATCAAAACTTCAAGTATCCTACAAAGAGTTCCCGAACGAGCACAAAAACATAAAGAACTAAAGAACTCCTACATATCTATTTGGGTATAGACAATGGTAATGAATATGCAGAACAAGATATAATCTGCGAAAGTTTTGCAATAGAATTGGAACCAGAAGAGTACATTTTGCATAATGATTTCGACTGGTAATATGTAGAATAATACTGATATGCAATCAACTAACGGGCAGTTATTCGTAACTACCAGGGAATGTAAACATCTAAATAACGTAAGGAACGAGGAGGCAGACATTTCATGGGAGGAACGAATGTATGGGATGCGGAGTGGGAGGTTAACGAAGAGCAGGCGCGGACGCTGATCGGCAGACAATTCCCTCAGCTGTCATCGAAGAAAGTGAAGCGATTGGGCTGGGGCTGGGACAATACGGTTTTTCTCATCGGTGACGAGTACGTGTTCCGGTTTCCAAGAAGAACGATTGCAGTTGGCTCGATTCATATGGAAGGGAAGCTGCTGCCGAAGCTGGAGGCATATATGACCATCCCCTATCCGAAACCGTTGTTTTATGGCGAAGCAAGTGACGAATACCCGGCACCATTTCTTGGCTATGCCTACGTGCCAGGAGATTTCCCAATCGGTTTGACGGAAGAACGCCGGGCTTTATCGGCAGAGACGCTGGCGAAATTTTTGCGGAGATTGCATGAGTTTCCGGTGCAGGCGGCGCTGAAGTGCGGAGTTCAGCAAGATCATCGAAACTTGACGGACATAGCATCGCGCAAAGTGAAATTGGAGGGCTTTCTATCGAAGGTGGTTGAACACATGTCGCCGGAGGAGTCCGGTGTGATCGAAGCGTATATTAGCAGGCTGCAAAAGGACCGTGTCGAGTCGGTGAATGCACTGCTACATGGCGATCTTCATTTCAAAAATATGCTTGTGAATGAGAACGGGATCGTTTCCGGCATCATTGATTGGGGCGATCTGAGCGTAGGCCATCCGGCTTGCGATTTGAGCGTTGCTTATAGCTTTTTACCACCTTACGCTCGTGGCGTGTTTTTCGAAACGTACGGAGGAGCGGACGAGGAAACGAAGCTGCTGGCGCGGCTGATCGCGGTATACATCCCCATACTGATCTTAATGCAAGCGGTCGATGACGGGAATGAAGCGATTGCGGCAGAGGCGAAATCCAACATCATGCGGGCACTGTCGGATTAGGCTCATTATTTCGTTGCGGCTATGGGGCTATGGCTATCGGCACCATTTTGTCGTTTAAAGGCCGCGATAAGGTACGATCCGCCTTCTCTGATGCCGCTTTATGTTGAGGAACACGAAATTCAACAGAGTAAGTCGTTGCGCTAACGAGACACGATAGTTCAAACAACCAGAGAGCAGACCGCTACGGGCAGCTGCTCCCTTTCGCATTGAAGAAACGGCAGGATAGTTCAAAACTGCCGACGTCGGATACGGCAGCTTTTGTCGTTTAAAAGGTCGAACGAATATTACAGGTATCTCGGTTATTGATACATGAACGGTATATGTTCTTGTCTGGGCCGGGCGGCGTCACAATTCGAATCGGACATTAATGCGGCATACGGTCAGTTGTACCGAACCGAATAGTGAACGTAGCATGATTTCAAAAAACTTTGCCTTTAGCCGAATTAACCTAAACTGGAAGTTGAGATGAAATGAGGAGCTGGCGTATTGGAACACCATATAGGTAGTTGTCATATCCGCAATATTATCGGAATGGAGACGTACAGTGCAAGGAAAATCTGGTATTGCCGAATTTTCAATTGACTTTATTTTCAAAAGACATCTTTTGTAGAATTGAAAGAAAGATGTACCATTTCGAAAAAAAAGTTATAGCGTTTATAAAAAGTTGCACGGTTTTATCTACACTTCACTGGATGAACACGGTGTTTTACCTTTTTGTTCCATCTGTTTGTATATACCTGCATTCCGTTATTTCGGTGCAGGTTTTTTATTAACTTGAATTAGAGCTAACTCTAAGTTGTAAACTAACTTTAATCAAAAGGAATGGATGATGTTATTGTAATCATGGTCACCGTTTTTTCCTGCGCCTGGGGCTCCAATAAGAAGACCTATTACCTTAAAGTATAGACAATTCCTCAAAAAAAGTTATATCCTTTAGTTGATATTGAAACACTTCATTGGGTTTGATTTCTTAGGCAATAACATAGGAAAATACAAAATTCACAAAGGGGAGTAAGGTTCATAATGCAGTTACATTTATCATCTCCAGGCATGATTCGAAAATGAGTGATCAAAGAAAATGGCATTGGCCCGACTATTTTCTATTTCTCATGCGTACGGTATGGTTTACATTCAATGGATACGCGATATTTAGTAGTACGATTGGTTCAGAAAAGTGGATTTTACTTTTATGGGCTAGTTGTTCTTATATAATACCCCATCTATTTTATCGACCTGGGCTTATTAAATTCCAATATTATTTAATGGCTGAGGTGTTGTTAACGGGTTCTTTGTTTATTTATTTATCGAGTCAGTATGATATATCAGTGACTTACAGCTTTTTACTTGTGCCTATCCTTACTCTTGCTTATGCTTGTCAAGTTAAGCCATTAATTTGGTTAGGACCTTTCGCCGTAATAGCTAGTACATGGGCTGGCAGTCTCTTCACTAATCAGGATTTCTTTAAACTCTTCGTTGACACAACTATTTTTTATGGTATTGGGTTTTGTTTAGGAAGGATGACCATTGTCAACAAAGCTAATAAAGAGTTAATTGCCTCTATAGAGGAAAAAAATAAGGATTTGGAATATTACTCAAAAAAGATTGAGGAACTGACGATAAAGGAAGAACGAAATAGAGTTTCGCAAGACTTGCATGATACGGTAGGTCATATTTTCACATCGGTCATAACAAGCTTAGATGCCCTTCCTTTTCTATATCCGGCAGATCAAAAAGAAGCAGAAAATAGTATAAAAGAGATTTCAGATTTAGCACGGAATGGCTTGAACGATGTGAGAAAGACAATTCACCATATGTCTCCAACGGACCATCAGACACTTGTTGAATCAGTGCAAGAATTGATTGCTGATTTTATGAAACATACATCAACAGATATACAACTGAATGTCAAAGGGGAAGCGACCAAAGTCAGTGAAAGAGTAAAGTTTGCCATTATTCGTTGTATCCAAGAAGGACTTACAAATGCGAAAAGACATGGTCAGGCTACTTTTATTAAAGTAAATATTTCGTTTGAACAAGAAGAATTGATCGTTCTTATCGAAGATAATGGAAATGGTTGTAATAAATTAAATTTAGGATTTGGCTTACGCTCCATGAGAGATCGAATATCGGCATTAGCGGGTACGGTTAACTTTGATTCTAAATTGAATAATGGTATGAGGATCACGTGTATCATACCTATGGCAAAGGAAGTTTAATGATCATGATTAAAGCGGCAATCGTTGAAGATCAAGAGATTCTAAGAAAAAGTTTAAAAATTGTGATTGAAAATATTTCTGACATTGAGATTGTTGGAACTGCAGAAAATGGAGAAGAGGCAATTGCTTTATGCGAAAGGGAAAACCTTGATATTCTTTTAATGGATATTCAAATGCCGGTGATGGATGGGGTTAAGGCAACAGAAGAAATAAAAAAACGTTGGCCCAATATTAAAGTGATCATCCTTACTACTTTTCAAGATGTTACTCATGTGTTGAATGCCTTAAATGCTGGTGCAGAGGGTTATATATTAAAGGCTGTTGATCCAGAATATTTAGTTCAGGGAATTAAAATGGTGTATCACGGAGGTTCCCTTATTCCTCAACAATTAGCAAAAGAGGTGTTTGGTCAAATACAAATAAATTATAACTCACACTCAGATCAAGACTATAACGTTATGAATCATCCCTATGATTTAAATAATCAAGAAATAAAAGTTCTCAAATGTTTAACCCAAGGATTGTCCAATAAAGACATTACAGAAAAAATGTTTCTTTCCATGGGTACTGTAAAAAATTATGTTTCTGCCATTTATTCGAAATTGAATGTAAAAAACAGATCTTCCGCTATTACTAAAGCAATGGAAGAGAGTCTTATAGAAGATAAGAAACATTAAATAAGAGAGCGTAGATGAAGTTAAATTGACTTTGTCTATGCTCTTTTTTATGACTTTTTAGTGACTTACCGGCACTACAATATATTACTTTTCAATTGTAGTGTATTGGGTAAGGAGGGATTAGATGAAAAACGTAAAGAGATTAATAAAATATGTCGGTGTATTCATTATTATAATACTGGTAATCGCACTTTTTAGGCCCACATGGACTTCGAATATAAAAGGGGATAACAGTATTAGCGTTTTAGAACAAGTTGAGATCAATGGTACCAAACAGCAAATCATGATTAGAGGTCATGATCAAAATAACCCAGTCATTATATATGTTCACGGGGGACCGAGTGTGTCCGAAATTCCTTATGCCAAGTACGAAGACTTATTAGAAAAGGATTTCACTGTCGTTAATTACGACCAAAGAGGAAGCGGCAAATCGTATCATTTTAATGAGGATTATTCTAACTTAACGGCAGATGTACTTGTAGATGATTTATTAGAACTTACGGATTATATTTCAAAACGATTTGGTAAAGAGAAAGTGATCTTAATAGGTCATTCTTACGGCACATACTTAGGAACAACGGCTGCTTATAAAGCTCCAGAAAAATATGAAGCCTATATTGGGATTGGTCAAGTGAGTAATATGCAAGAAAGTGAAATAGATAATTTGAATTATACAATAAGTGAAGCAAAAAAAGCCGGAAATACAGAAGATGTGAAGTACATAGAGGGGATCGCTGAAACAATATATAAAGGAGAGGCAGCGGTTCCAAGAGGTTATGTAGGGAAGTATGGCGGCGCTACAAGACTTATTAATATGTCGGATGGCGAAATACTATTAAGTCGTGAATATAATTTGTTGGATTTTATTCGCTATAACTATGGAGTTGCTAAGACACAAGAACAACTTGTAAAAGAGGTTTTTGATAAGCCATTACCTAAGATAGTCACAAAACTTGATTTACCATTTTATTTTGTAATGGGTAAATACGACGCTATGACTTCATCTAATGCAGCCAAAAATTATTTTGATAGGATTGAAGCGGATCAAAAGGAGTTCATTTCTTTTGAAGAGTCCGCTCATTATCCACTATTTGAAGAGAAGGAAAAATTTTATAAATGGATGTGCGATACATTTATAAAGTGATATAAAACGAATAACTATGTTGGTCCCTAACTTTCTTAAAGAGTTGAATATCTTGTATTCTAGCAATAAGCCGTTTCCTGGCAAAACGCATCACATTCAATTACGCGAAATCGTTTATTTTGAAATAGCAGAAGAGAAATAAGCCATGAGTCTGCACTCCGTGATTATCGGTGCTGAACAAGAACTGAAGGCAATGACGAAACATGATCAGGTGAATGGGAGAAAGAGAAGGGCTTTTTCACTTGTACGCCATAGGAAGTGAAGGCAGCGGCAATACTCTTTCCCTTCGCAATATCGATACTTAAAACAGGTTGATTCATATGACCTCCTTGGATGACACTAGGACCCAAAACAAATCCTCTCCACAGGTTGGCACGGAGATACGGGCTCTAGGCCCAACCAACTAAATCGGGGTATCAACATTGCTAGGGCTGAAACACTTTATGTGACGAGATCTAAGTCCCAACACCACATTCGTTCTTAACCCAGTGCTAATCTTTTAAGTATAAAAGAAAAGCTCATCCCCGATGAACTGGGATGAGCTTATTATACCAACACCGTATTCAAGCATTGGGGCTATCGCCCCTCGGTCTGTCCGAGGGATTTCGGAATTAAGCTAACGGGACACGCTAGCTCAAGCAGGTTAGAAGATTACATTGAACGCCTACGTCCTCCAAAACAAAATGCTAATGACGGAACTAGGTGATCCCGAGATAGCGGAGATTACATTGTCAATGCTGAAGCAATATTTGGCGAAACAAGCAGAACGTTTGAAGCCAAGCAGCCTAGGGCATCGAATTCGGTTCGTCCGATCCCTATTTCGCTATGCGTATGAAGAGACTTACCTGACTTAAAATCCCTCTTTAAAACTAAGAGAACCCAAATTGGACAAGCGAATTCCTAAGTTTTTAGTCGAGGAAGATGTTATTCATCTTAAGATCTCGTGCCAAACACTAAGAGAAAGAGCGCTGCTTGAGCTTCTCTATTGTACTGGCTGTCGAGTCGGGGAAGTAGAGAGGATAAACATCGAGGATCTCAACTGGGAAAACTGCTCTATAGTCGTAAACGGTAAGGGCTCCAAGCAGAGAGAAGTGTACTTTACGACAGAGTGCAAAGTATGGTTAAGGAAGTACCTGACCAGTCTTGGAGATACCTGTAAAGCCTTATTCGTAATGGATACCAACCCAACTAAACGCATGGCTATTCCTACAATAAGGTGGGCATTAAAACGACTTGCAGATCGAGGAGAGATTGAAACGAATGTTTATCCGCATCGCTTTCGACATACCTATGCTTGCCAACTCCTTGATAACGGTGCTCCCTTGGATTTCATCCAAGGTATGTTGGGTCATGAGAAAGCCTCAACCACGCAAATATACGCACAACTTCGTGGCGAACGCAGGAGAGAAATGTATCGACGATTTTTTTAGCATATAATAGCGGCAGATCCCTTTTAGAAATCTGCCGCTATTCAACTAAAGGGCAGTATAGTTTAATAAGCACGGAGAACCTACCAAAAGACATCCCCTTGTAACCGAATGAGAGAGCAACATTTCAAATGTTATCCTGTGATATAACTATATCTGAATTCGGACAAGGAGATGAAAGCATGAGTAAGTTGGAAGGTAAAATCGCTTTAATAACTGGAGCGAGCCGAGGAATTGGCCGCAGCATCGCATTGCGTCTGGCACAAGAGGGCGCATTTGTCGTCGTGCACTATGGAAAAAGACGAAATGAAGCGGAGGCAGTCGTTCACCAGATCAAGCAAAGCGGAGGTAACGCGTGCGCAATTGGTGCTGACCTGAGCACTCTCGATGGCATTCATGATTTATTTTCGGTACTGGATGATGACATTCGGAAACGTACGGGCGGTAGCGGATTCGATATTCTTGTCAACAATGCTGGAATCGGTCAAATAGTTAGCCTAGAAGAGACAACTGAAGAATCTTTTGACGAGGTGATGAAGATTAACGTAAAAGCACCGCTTTTTGTTACCCAGCAAGCTTTACCGCGTCTAAAAGACGGGGGGCGCATTATTAATATTTCATCCTTTGTGACGCGCGTAGCCTCTCCAAGTGTGTTCACCTACAGCATGTCGAAAGGGGCCATCGATACATTTACGCATCTTCTGGCCAAACAACTGGGTAACCGCAATATTACGGTAAACGCCATCCAGCCCGGCATTATTAACACAGAGATGAATGCCGGGACGTTGCAAGATCCCCATGGACAAAAATATGCGGCCGGTCTTTCAACCTTCAACAGGTGGGGAGAACCTGAGGATGTAGCGGATATTGTTACCTTTCTCGCTTCGTCGGACAGCCGTTGGGTAACTGGTCAATTGCTCGATGCAAGCGGTGGATCTCACCTATAAGTAAAATCATTAGATGAATCCCACACTTTATGTTCATTTCACTATTATAATCCCACCCGATTTAAGGGATGAAACAGAGTGTTTCATCCAAGTATGTTTATATCCTTGATTAAGCTAACGGGGAACGATAGTATAGTACATCATTAGGCTTCCAGCACGATCGGCAGCCTGTTTAGTTAACGTGCAGAATAGTTGGGTATTAATGGTGAATATTTGAAAAAGGGGCATACATCACATCAAAATTTCAGTGCAGAGGGAGTGAGCAATTGAATATTAGAGAGGCTCATGAAGGGGATTACCCTGAACTAAGAAAGCTGTATCTCGAATCACGGCACAATACCTTCGTATGGGACAATATTATTGAAATGACCTTGGAGGATTTCGACAAGCATACGGAGGACGAATTCATCATCGTAGTAGAAGAGGCCGGTATCCTTATGGGCTTTACCTCCTTGTATTTGCCGGATAACTTCATTCATAATCTTTTTGTTCACCCTGATTGCTCAGGGAAAGGAGTCGGCAGTCGTTTGCTGCAAGCAGCTGACGTTAAAATGAATAAACCGATGCGATTAAAATGCGTATCTAAAAATCATAAGGCATTGACCTTTTATGAACGCAACGGATGGAAGAAGGTTGATGAGGAAGGCCGTCTGGGAGAAGAGAAGTACTGGGTTATGGAATATAAATAAAACAAGGAACCGCATTTGGTTCCTTGTCAGGCTGTCGAGAAAGGCTCGACAGCCATTCTTTTTGCTTAATATTTCTATACGACAAGATAACAGGCAACCTCAAAGAGTTTCATTATGTTTATGCCTCCAATAACTGACTTTATAGTGACCAAACAGTGCATTTCGTTCAACTAACGAGACACGATAGTTCAATAATACACATTGATGAGCAGGAGCTACGGTATCCTGCTTTTTTCATTGAACGGGCAGGGTGGTTCCAATATATGGTATATTTAAATAAGACGAAATCCTACTTATTGGAGGCCATAAGAATTGTCCAATCCATTATTGGGGTATGGTAGAGGGAGCGTGATGTAGTGGAAAAGATAGCTGGAATTTATTTGTTTTTTATTTTTATGATTCCTATGGCATCAACGTCCGTTTGTACTTTTTTGATTCTCGTGATACCTCAATCTTGTTCAAATAAAATCTAGGGTTGTTCCCAATAGTAAGCAAAAAGCGGTTAACCTAACGGGAAACTATAGTTCAATAATGAGAGGGCTGCCGAGAGGTAGCCCTTTGTTCAACTAACGGGCAGGATAGTTCAATCGTTTCTCGAATATTTTATGAGTTGGATAATTTTATGAACTTTGTGATTATAACGTTATCTGTAAAATACGTTTTTGAAGGGATGATTAAATTGAAACAAGGGATATTAGTTTATCTAAATGGAACTTCAAGTTCTGGAAAGACCTCCATATCGACTGAACTGATAAATCAGAAAGAGATTCCTTTTTATCATTTATCAATTGATGATTTTTTTAATAATTACAATGATTTTATTAATAATAAATTTCCAGATGAACCTCCAAGAGAAATAGATCATCAAGTTGTCTCACAAATACTTGATGATTCCATATTCTCAGTGTACCATTCGACAATTAAATTGTTATCAGAATTGGGTTTTAATGTAATAGTAGATACCGTAATCGACAATGACAAGAGGTTTAATGAGTTTCTTGATCAATTTTTCGATCAGCCTACGTTAATTATAGGTGTAATATGCTCGAAAGAAGAACTCATAAGAAGAGAGCAAGCAAGAGGAGATAGAAAAATTGGATTAGCAGCTTCACAGTTCAGCACAGTATATTGCATTGATGAATATGACCTTGAAGTAAATACTGAAGAGATGAATCCAATAGAATGTGCCGAAAAGATATTGAATTTTATTAAGTCCAATAAGGAATATTCGGTATTTAAGAAATTAAGTAAAAGAAACGTTAGTGTTTCTTAGAAGGCGTATTCATCAGATAGCACCATATTTAAGCATTGGGGGACTATAGTTGAACGAAACAAGGAACAGTTTGCCTTGGCAGTGTTCCTTGTTTTTATTAAGTTAACGGGCAGGATAGTGCAGAAAACTAAGATTGATAAGAATGTTAGTGGGTATTAAGCGAAAATCTTTTCTATAATAAATTTAATTGATTTACCATCACCGAAAGCTTGGTGAATAGATTATGGCGATGAAAAATAGGCAATTCGATGAAGACATAAAATACAGCTAAAAGAACTGGGGCCGATAAGTAGGGAATAATCATATTTTACCAAATAGCAGCTCCAGTGTCCGTAAGACTCGGAACGAAACAGCATTTTTCTGATCGGCAGTATGTGGGCGGGCGAAATGTGGGATTAATCGAAGGCTTTTTGTGATTTATTCCCAATCACGCGCAACAAGACCGGTACAAGTGTCGTCTATACTAACGATTGGAAAATAGTCTCTGAGGAGCGTGGACAACAGGTGCTTAAAAAGATGGCTCTTACCCTTATATTTACGACGATGGTATTCAGTACAAACGTGGCGGAGCAATCGCTGGCTGCCAGTGCGACCGCTATGCAGGCGCAGACAGGCGATCAACTGTATCCGATTGAAGTTAATGGAAAATACGGTTTCATCAACGGCAAAGGCAAGGAGGTCATCGAGGCGGTGTACGACGGATACGGGTATTCAGGAGTATCCGGAGGGACGGTGTATGTCGAGGACCATGCGGCTAAAAAGCAATATTATTTCAGCTCGGCGGGCAGCGAGCTGTTCGAATACAAGTTGAGAGATGCCGGCATTCTTTATAATGACCGTGCGCTGTATACGACGCAGGTTCAGAACGCTGACGGAGCTACGGCGACACGGTACGGATATATAGACAGCCATGGCAAGGTGAGCATACAGCCCATCTACGCCCGGGCGTTTAATTTCTCCGAAGGTCTGGCTCGGGTCAATGTGGGCAAAGCATCGGGGTACATCAACACGAAGGGCGAGCTGGTCATTCCGTACCGGTATAGCTCGACGTCCGATTTCTCCGAAGGTATGGCGACCGTAGTGCTTGCGTACGGCGGCAAATACGGCTATATCGACACCACCGGCAAGCTCCGCGTTACGCCCCGGTATGATTACGCCACACCGTTTTCAAACGGGGCGGCAGTAGTTTACGTGAACGGAAAATACGGGTACATCGACAAAAACGGCAATTACCTGATAAAACCGCAGTTCAGCATGGCGCAGCCGTTCTCGGAAGGACTGGCTTTTGTCGAGCGTAATGGAGTCAGCTTCTACATCAACAAGAAGGGAACCAAAGTCATTCAGGGCTTTACAGCCGGAGGCTTGTTCAAGGGCGGCCTGGCTCCGGCCAGCAAGGGGCAGAGTTACGGTTATATCAATACATCCGGCCGCTTTGTGATCAAGTCGCAATTCTATTGGGCTGACGCTTTTAACGGAGAATTGGCGGTGATCAGCTTGCTCGTTCCGAATTCGCGCGAGGAAATCAGAGGGTACATGAACCGCAGCGGAGCGATCGTCTGGCCGCCGGCTTCCGAACTTCCGAACGGAGTGACAAAACTATAGTAAGGCAGAACAACTGAGCTTCACAGATTGTATCGGAAAAAGAGCGCATTACAGCTAATGAAATTATCGAAACTAACAATATTAACTTGCTGTTAAATTCTAATGGCAAATGGATGATAACATCAATATTATTAAAAGAAAACAGATCCCTCAGATTAGGCTAACGGGACACGATAGTTGAACATAAAGGGTTTCACATATTAGTCATGACTAATATGTGAAACCCTTTATTAAACCTCAGGTTTTCCCCTTTCTTCAAAGCCATTCCCCTTCCGTGATGCCATCTAAAGCTTCAACTGCGGGCAGGAAATGCTATACCAATAAATTTCGATTCTCATTACCCTAACGGGTACGATATTTTAACGGCTGAGAACGCAGCCCGTTTGAATTGATGGGAGGAAGCGAGCAAATGAACAGAGGAGTCCAATTTGAGATACCGAATGAATGGGGTAGCCATCTTGGCGAGGTACTGGAACCTTTCAATATCAGTCAATTTGATTGGTATATTGGTGGAGAGGAAGCATATCAGGATACTGGGGAGGGTAAAATTGAACCCATGTTCCATGGAGAGATATATGGAATGAAGGGGCAAGACCTCAGTGAAACTTTGAAATCAAGAGTTTATTATATAATTTTCGCGAATTTCAAGGCATATTTAAAAGGTGAAATCATTAAAGATGTTCTCGCATATGAGGAATTCTTAAATAGTCAGTGCCAGTTGGTTCTGTTGTTGGTTGACTCCTTGTACGTCACAATTTATTGTAAGGACGAAAAAATACTTAATGATTTATATCTGAATGGAGTCAGAAAAGGATATGAGAACGTTGAGTATATTACCGACGAAAATGATTTTAGAACAAGTCTATCTGTGTGGTAAACATACACGTTCCTGTTCAACTAACGGGCAGTTTAGTGCAATAAAAATTTACCAATTGTGGTACTATTATTAAAATGACTTCGAAAAGTGGTGATATCATGAAATTTGTTTTGATATTTGGTCCTCAGGCAGTTGGTAAAATGACAGTGGGGCATGAACTGGAAATGATATCTGATTTAAAATTGTTCCACAACCATATGACGATAGAATTGCTGGCTCCATATTTTGGCTTCAGTAGTGAAATGTGGGGATTATCGGATAAATTCCGTCAAGATATATTTGAAGCAACCGCCGTCAGTAAAATGTATGGAATGATATTTACATATGTATGGGGATTCGATTTGCAGAGCGATTGGGATTATGTCGATAAAATTTGTAAAATATTTGAGGATCAAGGTGCAGATGTCTATTTTGTTGAGCTTGAAGCCGATCTTGAGGAGAGAATAGAGCGTAACAAGACTCCCCATAGACTTGAACATAAACCGACAAAGAGAGATATCACATTCTCTGAACAGGATCTAAAACAGACAATGGAGCAACATCGATTGAACTCGTTAGAGGGAGAAATTAAAAAAGAAAACTATTTGAGAATAAACAATACGAAAATCAACGCTCGTGAAGTTGCTGAAATCATAAAAAATAGATTCGCTTTATAACGATTCTTGTTAAACTAACGGGACACTTTAGTTCAATAAACCAACAGTAGTCTAGGACTTTATTTTTTAGTTTAAGGCAACTGTTAGTTTTTTATATTGGAACCCTCAAAACGAGTTCTTTTGGAATTCGCTAGTAAGCAGTATGAGTCTACTGCGATGTATCTAATTACTGCAAATGACAATGGAAAGTGATTAAACTTTGGGCAGAATAATTCAATCATTTATGCGGAAAATAACCCAAACATTTATGGGGATTCTGTTCAATGTTACGGAGAGGCGTTTTGATTTTTTTGATCTTGTTAAGCGGCATTAATGTAATGAGTAAAGCGACAGCATCCACCAGTTCAGGGATCACATTAGTAGACGCTTTCCAGATCGGTCTTACAGAATCAAGAAAATGGGATGCTCAGGCGAATCTAATCTCAATCACGAGTGTTGGTGACACAAGCTCAACACCACCATCTACTCTTGGTATTGATGGCAAAAGAGAAGTTTGGAATTTGCTCTTTGGAAATGGTCAAAGAAATCAAATTTTAATCATTAACATAGAACTCATTGAACTAACGGGACACGTTAGTGGAATAGCGGTTGCTTCGGCAGCCGTTTTTTATTTGTTCAACTAACTGGCAGTTTAGTTATAAAATCGATGTGGCACCATCTGTGGATAAAATTGTAAAATACTGAGCGCAATAAACGAAAAATCCAAAGGTGATCCATTTGAAAATGAAACAACGCTTATACGTTTTAGTCTTAATCGGTATAGTTTTAACAAACTCAAATTTAACTTTAGCATCGAATACAGGAATTAGAGAAAAACAGCTTGAGGAAGCCTTATTACAACAGCTACATTCTTCAATAGTGTCAGCACTCAAGAGTATTTACAAAACAGAATATGTTATGTTTGGATGCAAACAAATCTCATCGATTAATACACTTGTCATACTTAAAAATCAGGATAAAGAAAGCATACGTGCGGATGCAATGCATGGAGGAACATACTTTGAATTGACCATAAGCCTATGTAATGTAGGATCAAAAGAGGACTATGTTGAACTGTACTTCAAGAATGATACTCCTGGTGCTAATTACTATTTGGTCGACTATAAAATCACACCTAAAGATTAAACTCAAGGGACACGTTAGCTCAATAAACCAGCGCTAGTCTAGGACTTAATATTCCAATCCGAAACTGCCGCTGGTTTTATATTTGAGGCAGTGTAAGACTTTTTTAACTTCAGACATTAAAAAGAATAACAGGTGAGCAGTAACGGAGGGAAGTTTGGAACTGTAGGAGCGATAGCGACCGCCCGAAAGCTTTCCGTAGGAAAGCTCGCATCTTAAGCATAAGCTGTCTCCGGATTTCAACCGTAATCACGGTTAAATTACTGGGGACAACAGCGGCCGGAAGTCCAAACATTCCCTGCAGTTACGACCGCCACCGTATAATATTTTCTTTTAAAACATTCTTAAATAACTGCAGTTTCTCCTTAAAAAAGTTCATTCCCACACAATGCACCAAAGATTGTTTGTCTGTTATCATTAGAATAAGTTTATTAGGCTACTGTGAGATGATTTTTCTAAGGTAGGGGGACTGTAGAATGAAGGGAATTCGGGTACTGCTCGCCGATGATGAACCGGTGATTTTGCGAGGTCTAAAAAAACTAATTTCTTGGGAAAACCTCGGCCTCAGCATCGTTGGAGAAGCCAGTGACGGTCTTGAATTGAAACAACAGATCGAAGAACATAGTCCTGACTTGATTATTAGTGATATAAGCATGCCTGGCTATACAGGAATAGATATCATCCGCGAGCTTCATGAAGCTGGCAGGTCGGTAAAGGTTATTTTTATTAGCGCTTATCAGGAGTTTACATATGCCCGTCAGGCACTGCAATATGGTGCGCTGGATTACTTGGTGAAGCCAGTGAATAAGAACCAGCTGGAGCAGGTCGTTAGTAAAGCTGTTTCGCTTATTCGTCAAGAAACTGAAGGAGAACGCAACAAAGAAAAGCTGAACCATTATGAACAGAGAAACCACAGATTAACCATCGAAGAATTGCTCGATAAACTGACGGACGGTAACAAGGGGACGGCGGATACCCTACAAGATATGGGGATTATTGCACTCAGTCGGTACGTTAGTATTTGTATAGTGGAGACGGATGAATCCTCAGGTCAGCCATCCAGATGGGAGGAGCGTGAACGTAAGCTGATTGATTTTGCGCTCTCTAACATTATTAAGGAAACTGTAGAGCAAAGAGAGAATAGTTATATGTTCCGCAAAGGTGAACGTTTTTGCATTCTACTTCAACATGAGCATGCGGAGGAACCAGAGAGATTGGCAGAGGATCTGCATGGGAAGATTAATAATTTTCTCAAATTGAAGGTATCCATTGGCGTGGGCAACACCGTAGACGGAATGGACGAAGCTGATAATTCTTACCGCAACGCTTTGAAAGCGCTACACTGTAAATATTTCGCAGGGCTAAATCGTGTCTTATCTTATAGAAAGAATCCTTTCGAAAATGAATCGTTAATCATAACTCCTTTGCATGAAATACAATCCACCCTAAGCATCGCCTTAAAATCTCAAAACAAAGAGCAAATAACATATGAGAGCTCGCGATTACTTCAGATGATTCGGATCATGGCTGATGGGAATAGAAATCAAGCGGTGTCTACCGTTTATAATGCGATCCTCCAACTTGAACAGGAGCTTATGCAATTTGGTGTGGAGGCAGGTCCTTCCGTTCAGGATACTAGTCCTATGCTTCAGCGAATGGCTAGTCTTACTACGTTTCAAGAAGTTGAGGAAGAGTTTCGATTGATTCTGGGTAAGATGTCTGAGCAAATCAGCAGTCGAATGGGCAACAAGGAGCTAAAGCTACTGTCACAAGTGAAGGCTTATATAGATGAGCATTATCCAGAAAACATAACGCTGGAGTCTATAGCAGGGATGATGTTTATGAACTCCTATTATTTCAGCAGCTTTTTTAAAAAGCATACCGGTCAGAACTTTAAGAACTATGTAACAGAGGTAAGAATGAATCACGCACTACGCCTATTGCTGCAAAGCGATATGATGGTTTATGAGATTGCTGACAGTGTAGGATACAACAATGCGCGGCATTTTAGCGACATGTTTAAGAAGAAATACGGCAAACTGCCACAAGAGTATAAGCAATCTTTCAAAAGCCAATCGTCAGATGGATAGCAAAGGGGATGCCTTCATTCATGTTTATCTGGGGCCGAAGATCCAAAAGCCTATTTGTTAAGTTCTCCGCTTCTTTTTTACTAGTCGGTCTGATTCCGTTGTTTGCGCTTAGCTATATCTCTGTTCAGACTTTCTCTGGATATGTCGAGCGTTACACAACAAGTAACTTGCAGCAAATGGTGCTATATATGAGCTATAACTTAAATTCTGCCTTTAATCAGTACAATGAGATTTCCAAACTGATGTACACGGGGCGTTATGAAGGCTTTATCGAGAGTTATTCGCAGAATCAAACCTATAATGTAAATGAGCTAGAACAAATCAACACGATTCCCATTGAATCTTTTCTAAAAACAGTTCTATACAGCGACTCTTATATCACTAGTGTTTATTTTCATAGGGAGTTAGACGATAAGCTATATTATCAGGAAAAAGAAAACAAAGGGATCAACTTTGATCTGCTGCCCTATAAAGAGTGGTTGACGGAAATGGCTCCGGATCCATCTCATGTGGCTATTTTTCCTACTCATTCCGAGGAATACTTCATAGGCTCAAAGCGAAGTGTATTCACAATTGGACGTACATTGATTGATATTTCTGGGCGTGTTACCAAGGAGCCAAAGGTTGTAGGGACTTTATTTATGGACGTTGATGCATCCATATTCAATCAGTTTTTTAGAGAGCTAAATCTCGGAGAACAGGATGATCTGTTTTTATTAGATGGCGATGGAAATATATATTTCACAAATGAGAACGCAGCAGAGAATGGTGAGGTACTACATGCACGGAAAGATGAGAAAATGATCGTCCTCAGTGAGGATATTCCTTTTCTTAACGGCAAGGTGACTGCAAGAATTCATCGAGCGAATTTATTCGATCAGCTTTTTTCAGCCCGTACGACCGTGTTTATAGCGATGTTTATTTGTGCGATTGTGATGATTCTCATGGGAGTCTGGTTCTCTAGAAGATTAGCTGCTCCGATACGAAACTTAATTAAGCAAATGGCAATTGTAGAATCCGGTAATCTTGATACCCAGATGGTAGTGAACAGCAATGATGAAATGGGTAGACTTAGCCATGGTTTTAATCGAATGGTTGAGCGTCTACAGGCTTATATCGATGAAGCTTACGTTGCCCAGATCAAGCAGAAGCAAACTGAGTTAAATGCTTTAAAAAGCCAGATTCGGCCACATTATTTATACAATACCCTGGAAGTTATTCGAATGAATGCCGTGGATAAAGATAATGATGAGGTTGCAGATATGATTTTATCGTTATCCAACCAGTTAAAATATGTGATTGATTATGGGGAGGATAAAGTAAGCATCCGAGAGGAACTGGATCATCTGCGGGATTATTTCTATATCATTTCTGTACGGTACGAGAATAAATTTGAGCTTGTCGTGGATGTCTCGCCGGAAGTGGATTTGAACTGGTACATTCTGAAATTGTCTCTTCAGCCGATTGTTGAAAATGCTATTCAGCATGGACTACGCGGTCAAGGGAGAGGTACAGTAGCGCTAACCGTCGAGAAGCAAGAGGATAAGTTGCTGGCTACAATCTATGATGATGGAATTGGAATGAGCAAAGAAAAGGTACTGCTGTTGAGTGAAATCTTGGAACAGCCTAGTTCGCCCAGTAAAAATGTCGGCTTAAAAAATGTTCATGAGCGGATTCGTACAGTATATGGTAAAGAATACGGGCTGTCCTTAAGTAGTAGAGAGCATATTGGAACATCGATTCTTTTGTCGTTTCCAATTGTAGAGAATCCCTATACACTCGCGGATGGAGAATGAATATCAAGGGTTAGGCGATGAGCGAAAGACTGCGGTCTTTCGTTCTTTTTTTGAAATCGTACTTGAACACATCTTAAATTCACCACACATCCCGCTTAAAAAAGTTCATTCAAGCAACTAATAATGAATGCTATTCTTATAGCAACGGAAACGCTTTCGAGAGATGATGCGCACATCTTGCTTCAGTTTCCACAGTGAATACAAAAGGGGAGGCTACTAAGGTATGCTCACAAAAACAATGATGAAATTATCCGTATTGTTGCTCGCCACAACGACAGCTTTGACGGCTTGTGGTGGCAATAATAATAGTGCCGGCAATAGTGCAGGCAATACACCAGCATCCGAAGCACCTGCAAATGCACCGCAAGAGACGAAGAAAGAAGTTAGCTTTACGATAGGCTACGCATCCGGTGATCCGGCGACCAAAAAAGCTATCGCCGATACGGTCAAAAAATTTACAGAAGCTAATCCGAACGTCACCATCAAAGATTTGAGTGAAACTTCATCCGCTGCCTATCTTGACTGGCTCAAAACAAAAGATGCAGTGGGGGAATTCCCGGACCTGGTGGAAATGCGTGATACTGAAGTCTTTGCCGACGCAGGTAAAATTGTAGAGCTGCCTTCCGATCTACTAGATTTGTTCGAAGCCCCTCCTCAAGTGGATGGCAAGGTGTGGAATGCACCACTGCAAGTCAACGCACCTCAAGGAATTATTTACAGCAAAAAAGCATATGCAGATGCAGGGATCACCGAGCTTCCCAAAACCTATGACGAATTCATAGCTATTCAAGAAAAATTGAAAACATCAGGCATTACTCCGATTGTAGTGGGCGGAAAAGACATTTTCCACATGGGCTTCTGGGTAAACAAATTCCTGATCGATGATGTCTACTCGAAAGATCCAGATTGGAACTCTAAACGCACAGCTAAAACTGTCAGCTTCACGGATGCTAATGTAGTTCAAGGGATAACTGATTTCAAAGAGCTGTTCAAGAATTATGTTGATAAAGGCTGGCTGAGCACGGGAGATAATCAAACCGCTTCGATTCTTGTTTCCGGAAAAGCCGCACAATTGTACTCCGGTACGTGGATGTTTACACAAATTGCAGAAGCTGATCCAAACTTTGAATTTGGCTTCTATGGTCTTCCTGACCGTGAAGGGAATATCAATGTGATTGGTCTTCCGTCTCCAGCAGGCTGGTCCTTATCCACAGAAGCTGCTAAGGACGCAGAGAAGACAGAAGCCATTAAAGATTTTATCCGCTTTTTCTTCGCCCCGGAGCAATATTCGAATTATTTAGCGACGATAAACGCAATTCCTTCGACTAAAGAAAAAGTAACTTATGATACCAGTGAACAAATGCAAGTGGCTTTAGATCTTATTGCTGACACGAATGTAGTAAAGTCCTTAGCGATCAACAACTGGTGGGGTGATAACTTGATTCCTCCACAGTTCCGCAACTGGTATTACAAACTGCTGCAGGATCTTGTTGTGAAAGATGGAGACGTAACTAAATATATGCAAGATGCTGATAAAGAATATGACAACCAAGTGAAAGCTAATCAGATGTAAGTGCAGCGCCTGTTAGAGCAACCTCTGCTGCTGCAGAGGTTCTCTTTTTTACAAGCCTGCCTTAAGGGAGGGAGAGTAGCCATGGCTACATCCGCAGTAAATGCTGACAAGTCATTGATTGCCACGTTAAAGCTCAAAAAGAAAAAGAAAAAATGGCAGTCTTACGCTCTATTGTTCATATTACCCTCATTTATTCTATACACCATGTTCGTTATCGTCCCAACGGTAGGAAGTGTCTATTTAAGCTTTACTTCATGGGATGGTATCAGCGATGACGTCCGCTATATCGGTTTTGCTAACTTCGTGGAAATTTGGAATAGTCCAAGGGTGCATAATGCGCTGAAAAATACGATGATCATGACTCTTTCACTAGTTGTTCTAGAGAATATTGCAGCTATTGCAATGGCTATGATGGTCGATAAGGTACGCTGGTTCCGTAATTTATTCAGAAGTGTGTTTTATTTCCCTACACTGCTGAGTGGGATCGTAATGGGCTTTGTGTGGGCGATGATTCTGAATTACAACTTTGGTGTATTTAATCAGATTCTGGAGTCTGCCCGTCTCGGAAGCTGGATTGTAGATTGGTTGGGCAATCCTAAATATGCGATGCTGTCGATAATTTTGTCTACCGTTTGGAAAGGCGCCGGTTATTATATGATCATCTATCTCGCTGGATTGCAAGGTATTCCGCAGGAATTGAATGAAGCGGCAAGTATTGATGGAGCAGGGGGCTGGCAACAGTTCCGGCATATCACCTTTCCGCTGCTTGCGGGGTCAATGACTGTATGTATGGTACTATCGATGATCAGCGCCTTGAAGATTTTTGATCAGATTGCTGTCATGACCGATGGTGGTCCGGGCTTTGAGACGGAGACGTTAACTTATATTATTTATAAAGTTGGGTTTGGTGAATTAAGACAAGGCTTTGGTACGGCGCTGGCCATGGTCTTGTTCTTAATCATACTGATCATTACAGTCTTTCAAGTGAAGGTTCTCCAGAAGCGGGAGGTGCAGCTCTAAAATGACGATGCAGACACGCAGAAGAGTTGGGCAAATCGCACTGTTTATGGGTACCTTAGTAGTGGCTATTCTATTTTTCTTTCCTATTTTCTTTAATTTGATGTCGGCCTTTAAGAGTAATGCAGAGATCATGAAGGATGCCATTGCTTTTCCGAAAACCCTTTATTTGGACAGCTTTAAATACCTGTTAACAGAAACAGAGTTTCCACGAGCGATTCTGAACAGTCTGATTCTGACGGCGGTGTCTATCGCCGCGCAGGTCTTGATTATTCCTATGGCAGGGTATGCCATTGAACGTAGAAATACTAGATGGACTCGATTTATGTTCGTATATTTTTTGGCCGGAATGATGATTCCTTTTCAGGCGTATATGATTCCTTTGTTCAAAGAGCTTAGAATGCTAGGATTGTACGGTAGCCTTGCGGGACCCATTCTTATTTATGTAGCCGGTGCGGTAGGTTTCGGATGTCTGCTGTATACCAGTTTTGTCAAAGGAATACCTAGAGAAATTGAAGAAGCGGCAGAGATTGATGGCTGTTCTCGGTACGGGATATTTTGGAGAATTGTTTTCCCGCTATTAGGGCCTGTTACGGCAAGCATGGTTGTCTTGAACGGACTTGGAATCTGGAATGATTTCTTGATGCCGATGCTGGTATTACCTTCAGGACAGGCTAAGACGATGGTTGTGGAAATTTACCGTTATATCGGAGAATTCTCTTCACGTTGGGATATGATTTTTGCGGGAACAGCGATGTCGGTGGTGCCTGTGTTGATTGTGTTTATCGCTTTGCAGAAGTATTTTGTGAAGGGGATTGCGTCGGGAGCGACGAAGGGGTAATTCATAAGAGGGATGTATCCTGTAACCACTTAGTGGACAGCGGAATACACCCCTTTTTTCGTAGGCGTAAAGATCTTTAAAGTGTGCTTGGATTCGCAGTTAAACGGCGGTAGCCCATTGGTGGCAGACCAGTCCAGCGTTTGAATTGTTTGCTGAAATGGGACACATCACGGTACCCCAGTCGTTGAGCAACCGATTCGACAGATAGACTATTATCCATCAGCAGCAGTTTGGCGTGTCGAATGATTAAGCGGGATAAATATTGCCTTGGTGACATCCCATAGATTTGATGAAAAGCACGATTACAGTGAGTAGTGCTATATCCGAGCTTAGCAGCAATGTCCTCAATACCGCCACCTCTTTCGCCTGTGCTGGCAGCGGTGGAGACGGATTCCTGCAATAGTCCTTCAATAGCGTTAGCCAGGGCAACTGTATTTTCTGTAGCTTCTGTATCTGATGGGAGAGGCATTTCCGAAAGCACCCAACCGCTGAGCGCGGTCAGAAGCTGCAGTGAAGCATGCAGTGTGATCAAGCGATTTCTATGTGTGTCTTTAGACTCTGACAAGATGGAAGAGTTAATGATTACATCTAGCGCGGAACGGATGGCCAGCAGTTCGGGGGTGTTTCCGCTGAGACTAACAGCATCTGCTGTAAGTAAGGCACGCCGCAAAATCAGATCATCGATATCAAAATGCAGGCAGTAATAAGTCATGTCACAGTCAGCATTTGAACCCATACTACTATGCTCAACACCGGGACGAATGAATAAAATATCGCCGCTTTTCTGTATAAAAGACTTATTGCCTACCGTCATTTGTTGCTCACCTTGAAGGACAATATTAATCTCAAACATCGGATGAGTGTGTACAGGATATTGCCAATCCGAATTTACTTTTCTCCAATGTGCGGCGAAGATATGAAAGGCTGCTTGAATGTCTGGTGACATCTGACCGTCAATAGAATTATGGAAGGCGGGATCATTCGAGATCATTTCAATCCTCTTTTACAATAAAATTTGGCTTAATTATAGCATAGGTTGTTATCGATGTTTGATTTGCCCAAATAATAGAAGGCTTTAGCCCTGTTGCACTTCCAGAAATATCGATAACATGGATATATAGCCCGGAGGTATCCGGGATCATGTTGGAGGGAGTGCATTTATTTATGTTACATAATAAATTTTTTAATGCTCATCATTCACCGATCGGTGCATTTGCGAGTTTTACCTTAGGATTTAAAGGAGCTAGTGGTGGTTTCGATTTGGAGATGGCCAAACCTCCTAGACAGAATATATTCATAGGATTAGAACGCACTGATGGGAAAGGTTATGACACACTACCATTTCACGAGATTGGCGGAGATGACGAGAGCAAACGCTATGACATCGAGAATCCAGACCCCAATCCAGACAAGGAGAATATTCTGTTCCCTTTTCAAGATCGTGAGATTTCTAGAGATTTTCAAGTAGCTACAGACAGCTGGAGTGCGGGGGATCTGACCTTCCGGATTCTCTCGCCAGTTCGATCAGTACCAGATCCTGAAACTGCGTCTGTGGAAGAAATGAAGGAAGTGTTGCTGCCAGCAGTACTGGTTGAGCTAGAAGTGGATAACACCTCATCAGCTACCTCACGTCGCGCGTTCTTTGGTTTTCAGGGAACAGATGTGTATAGCGGAATGAGAAGACTGGATGATGTGTCATCTGAAATTACAGGCGTTGGACAAGGAAGATTTATTGCGATTGCTGCCGAGAAAGGCACTACAAAGTCCGCACTTCATTTCACGATGGAGGATATTCTAAGTGAAGAGCTTCAGGAAAATTGGACCTTTGGACTGGGTCGCGTGGGTGCTTTAATCATGGATGTTCCAGCCGGAGTAAAAGAAACGTACCGGTTTGCGATTTGTTTTCACCGTTCGGGTTATGTTACCTCTGGTATGGATGCTTCCTATTACTATAATCGCTATTTCAACAATGTTGAGGCAGTAGCCGAATATGCATTAGCTAAATTCGATGTTCTTAAACAAGCAGCGGAGAAAGGTAACGAGATGTTTAATCATGCAAACCTATCCGAAGATCAAACCTTTATGCTAGCGCATGCGATTCGTAGTTATTATGGTTCCACACAATTACTGGATAATAAAAATAAGCCGTTCTGGATCGTCAACGAAGGCGAATACCGGATGATGAATACCTTTGATCTGACCGTCGATCAGTTATTCTACGAGCTGCGTCTGAATCCTTGGACGGTTCGCAATGAGCTGGATATGTTCGTAGAAAGATTCAGCTATGAAGATACGGTACGTTTCCCTGGGGATGATACAGAGTATCCAGGTGGAATTAGCTTCACACATGATATGGGTGTAGCCAACGTAGTTTCACGTCCGGGCTATTCCTCCTATGAGTTATATGGCATTGATGGTTGCTTCTCTCATATGACACATGAACAATTGGTAAACTGGGTGCTGAGTGCGGCAACTTATCTTGAACACACAGGTGATCGGAGCTGGATGGAACGTAATCTGAGTATCTTGGAAAAGTGCTTGGATAGTATGTTAAATCGGGATCATCCAGATCCTGAGCAAAGAAACGGTGTTATGGCGCTAGATAGTTCACGTACGATGGGTGGAGCAGAGATTACTACCTATGATAGTCTGGATGTCTCTTTAGGTCAGGCTCGCAACAATATTTACTTGGCAGGAAAATGCTGGGCGGCTTACTTAGCTATGGAGAAAATATTTGCAGAGTATGAGCGTGCGGAGCTGTCCAAAACAGCAGGGGCAGGGGCAGAGAAATGCGCCGCAACGATGGTGGCAAGCGTTACAGCAGATGGATATATCCCGGCTGTGATTGGAGAAGGTAACGACTCCAAGATCATTCCGGCTATCGAGGGTCTTGTATTCCCATACTATACGGGTTGTAAGGAAGCTCTTGATCGCAATGGACGGTTCGCCGCATATATCGGCGCACTCGACAAGCATCTTCATGCGGTGTTGAAGCCGGGCGTTTGCTTATTTGATGACGGCGGTTGGAAAATCTCATCCACTAGCAATAACAGCTGGCTTAGCAAAATCTATCTCTCGCAGTTCATCGCCCGCAACATTCTGGGACTGGAATGGGATGAACGAGGAGCGGCAGCAGATCGCGCTCATGTGGCATGGCTTACCCATCCAGAATTATCGATCTTCAGCTGGAGTGATCAAATTATTTCCGGGGAGATTACAGGCAGTAAATATTATCCTCGTGGAGTAACAGCGATATTGTGGTTGGATGAGAAGTAGGAATTTGGAGTTTCATTGAATAAATGGCAAACGGACCTCTTATTAGGGGGGCGTTTGCTTTTTTTTTGTTAAATTATGAATTTCTTTTTTTGATTTATATTCCCAAAACTAGTACTATAGTATTAATTTGTAATTAATTCTAATAGGATGCGGAGCGGTGTATATGGTAAAAGTTACACGTACAAGGTTGCGACTAACAATTCGGAAAAAACTGCTCGTGATGTCACTCACACTACTAATTCTTCCCATCGGAATATTAGGAGCAGTTATTTATCAGATTTCAGTCAAAGAAACGAATCAGCTCATTGAGAGTAAACTGAGTTCAAGCGTAAATCTGGCTGTCGCCTTAATTGAGAATTTGGAAAATTCCGTTCAATCGGGACAGTTGACTGAAGTGGAAGCCCAAGAGCAAGTACGGACCTTACTACTTGGAAACAAAAATGAGGATGGTACTCGGCCTATTAATCAATCAATTGATTTGGGTCCAAACGGCTATTTCTTTATATTAGATAACAAGGGGGAACTGCTTGCTCATCCCAAACTAGAGGGAGATAATATTTGGGATAAACAAACCTCAAACGGTACTTTTTACATACAGGATTTGATTAAAGCAGCACAGAACGGTGGTGGAGCTACTTACTATAAATGGCCGCTACCTAAATCGGATGGTACTGGAAACGCTGTAGGAGAAGAAGCGTTGAAAATATCTTATGCTAAACTATCGCCCTCTTGGGGCTGGGTCGTAGCAGCAGGCTCTTATATGCAAGACTATAATACCGGGCAACAAACCATTCTAAAGGGAATTATTACTACATTGATTGTATGCGTTGTCATCGGAATCGCTGTAATATACATATTTGCACAACATATTTCAAGACCGATTGTACGCATAGCCCGTGAAGCTGAACGGATCGCTCAAGGGGATCTAAGCGGTAAAGCATTGACTGTGCGCAATCGGGATGAGATCGGACAGCTCGGAATCAGCTTTAATCAATTATCGGGTAATATTCGGCAATTAGTTGGGAATTTAACTATAAGCTCGGAGTTATTAGCTTCTTCCTCCAAACAGTTGTCTTCAACGTTAGGTGAAACCACAGCGGCACTTGTTCAGACTTCATCCTCAATGACTGAAGTGGCGAACAATAGTGAGAAACAAGCTTCCTCAACGCAGGAGACTTCCCAATCGATGGAGGAGATGGTAAAAGAGATTCAGCGAGTAGCTGAAGCCTCTACACATGCCTATCAGCTGTCGATGCAAACACTGGAAGAGGCTGATAAAGGAAACAGCCTTATCATTAACTCTTCCGAGCAAATGAACGCAGTAAGTAATACTGTTGATGATTTAGGGATCACCGTTACTAGTTTAAATGACCAGTCTCAACAAATAGGCACCATCGTCAGTACTATTAAAGGAATATCTGAGCAAACGAATTTATTAGCGCTTAATGCGGCAATTGAAGCTGCTCGATCAGGAGAACAAGGCAGGGGATTTGCAGTGGTAGCTAGTGAAGTCCGTAAGCTGGCAGGACAAACAAGTGAAGCCGCTGAAAGGGTTTCAGTCATGGTTGAAGAAATTATTACGAGTATAGGTCATGCCCATCATTCGATGAGTAAAGGCCAAAATGAAGTCGCAGCAGGGGTTCAAGCGATTGATGATACGGGTAAAGCATTTGAACGCATTTTGCAGGCCACCCGGACCATCGTAGATCAGGTGGAGCAATCCTCGACCGCTGCACAACAGATGTACACGGGCTCCGAACAAATATCTGCTGCGGTGATGGAGGTCGAGCAGGTTTCATTGCACTCAGCTTCGGCTGCACAGACTGTATCTGCTGCCACTCTGGAGCAGCTTGCATCTATGGAGGAAATTGCCGCATCTGCTCGCAAGCTCCAAGAGGGTTCAAATGAGATGCGTGCTTTAGTAAATCAGTTTAAATTGGAATAGATGTTCAGACTTAGAGTTACAGAAATAGAATATGTAAAATATTAAAGAGGGGGAGTAACCCCTCTTTTTTGCTGTTCTGATGTAAATAACCTTTTGAATACTAAGGGGAAATTAATATAGCTTTTACAGCTCATTAACGCGGAGCGTATACTGGCTTGCTATATTGAAGGGAAAAGGGGGATGAATATGAAAGAAATGGAAGAGTCGTCCTTTGCAGCTGCTCAGCCTGTCCTTGCAAGTGATACTTTTGGTTGGGATAAGCTTCAGGTTTCGCAATGGTATAGTCCGCAGCAAGCTTTCACCCCATCCTCGGAATCTAAATATTTAATAGGAATTCACTGCACAGCCTACTATGAAAACTACCACACCATTCATATTACCCCTTGTAATGAGAGCCTTCTTTGCCCTTGGGGCAGAACCTCGCTCTATTTTTTGAAAATAGAAATTACGCCAGCGGTACTCGAAGAGATTGCTCGTGAATCTGGTTATCTAAAGGAAGGTCATATCCAGTTGGACCGCAAATTTCATGTCAAGGATTCCAAGCTACTGCAATTAGGGCTTTGGATGCTGGAGGAATTACAGAATGGCGGTGCCAAAGGAAAAATATATAGCGAATCCTTATCCAACATGTTAATTATTCATTTGTTACAACACTATTCTTCAGTGATTCCCCAGCATTCAAACCGAAAAACGCCAGCCAATCAAGAAATATTTCAGGTCATTCAATTTATGCGTGAGCGTTTAGAAGATGAGATTCAACTGACTGATCTCGCTGGCATGGCTAATATGAGCCAGTCGCATTTTATTCGGATTTTTAAACAACAGACAGGATATACTCCCCATAATTATTTAATTCGCCTGAGAATCGAACGTTCTAAATTTCTTATTCGTTCCGGAAAAATTGGTTTGAAGGAAATTGCATCTCAGGTTGGTTTTGCCGATCAAGGTCATTTTACTAGATTATTCAAACGAGAAACCGGCCTAACCCCAAAGCTGTATGCGAATCAAAGCTCCTCCAAACCTAATCATATGATTTATTGATTTTATTCTTGCAAATGAGAGTTTTGTTCAAGGAAAGAAGTGTTTTGTTCAATTAGAGAGCTGTTGCCAGCTCCTATAATAAGGTTGAAGTAAGGCGCACAAATGCCGAACTACAACCTTATTAGGAGGAGAGAAAACATGAGATTAAAGAGATTATTCAGTCTGATTTGCGCGGGGGTACTTACGACCAGTTCTTTATCTTTAGTAGCATCTGCCACACCAGTCGGATCGGATAACCTAGTAAACACCGAGGTAGAAATCAGTGCAGAGTCAACTTCAGCTACAAATGCGGGAACTTGGCATGAAGTATCTAAGCAAACCTTCTGGTTACTTGATGCCCTGGAACGGGGACAAGGGGTGGCTACAGACGGGAATTCATGGATCTTTAATTCCTCGTATGGGCTCTTACGGACTGGACTTGATGGAAAATCCGTAAAAGCACGGAATGAATTGGCTATTCCACTGGAGATTGCCTCCCAAGGTGGAGACCATATCGGTGATATTTCCTACTATAACGGTAAAATATACGCTCCTATTGAAGACGGCAAAAACTATCAGCATCCTTACATCGCCCTCTATGATGTGAACACATTGAAATATACGGGTACATCCTATGCTTTACCGTTAAATCTGCATATTGGCGGTGTGCCTTGGGTAGCCGTTGATGCTGCTCGCGGTCAGGTCTACACAGCTCAGTGGAGTAATGCAAGCGTCTTGAATGTACTAAGTCTTGACGATATGCATGTGATCACAACCATTCCACTTTCCCAAAGTATTGATCGAATTCAAGGTGCCGAAGTGTACAACGGTGTTCTGTATGCTTCTACGGATAACGCAACCCAAACGGTTTATCAGATTGATCCGGAGACTGGAAACGTATCTGTTGCCTTTGATCGTAATCTGCCTAGTGGTACTGAAGCCCAAGGAATTGCTGTATTGCCTACCGCTGATGGTGCACAGCTCCATATTCTTGATGTAGGCTCGAATCGCATTAGTGTGAACTTTCGCCATTATGCATTTTAATTCAAATCCAAGCGAAAAAAGGGGCTAACAGAAATGCTAAAGCAAACCAAAACCATTCTAACACTGCTATCCGTCTCAATGCTGGCAGTAGCGGGCTGCGGACAATCTAATAACAGTACGGCAGAAGCCAAAGAAAATACCGCTCAACCCACAGCAATCGCTGCAACTCCGGAATCCACAGAGACTCCAACCGCTAAGCCAGTGGAGATTACATTTTATTATCCGGTTAATGTTGGTGGTCCCCTTACAAAAGTAATCGATGGGATGGCTAGTGCATTCATGGAGCAGCACCCGGAAATTAAGGTTAATCCCGTGTACACAGGTAATTACGGTGACAATACCGTGAAAATTCAAGCAGGTGTGCAGGCCAAACAGCCACCGGATGTCGCGGTCATGATGTCAACAGAGCTGTACAGTATGCTCGATATGAATGCAATCATTCCGCTGGATGATTTTATTGCAAAGGACACGGATATTCAGATGGCTGATTTTTATCCCGCCTTTGTAGAGGATACACAGTCTGAAGGTAAAACGTACAGCCTGCCTTTTCAGCGGAGCACGATTGTTATGTATTACAACAAAGAAATGTTCAAAGCCGCAGGACTTGATCCAGAGAAACCACCCACTACATGGGATGAGCTTGTAACCTATGCTAAGAAGCTGAACAAAGACGGTCACGTGGGGCTGGAAATTCCGGGCAATGATGATTCGTATTGGATGTTTCAAATGCTTGCACGGCAAAATGCTTCCGATCCGAAGCAAAACATAATGTCCTCCGATGGCAAAAAAGCGATGTTCGATACGCCGGAGAATGTGGAGGCATTGCAATTCTGGTTAGATTTGTCCCATAAATACAAGGCGATGCCGGAAGGTGTTATTGATTGGGCAACCGTTCCGACAGATTTCATTCAAGGCAAAACAGCCATGATGATGCATACAAGCGGTAACTTAACCAACGTAAAAAATAACGCGAAGTTCGAATTCGGCGTAGCGTTCCCACCCGCACAAAACCAATTTGGATCACCTACTGGAGGAGGTAACCTGTATATTTTCAAGGACACATCTCCTGAAAAACAAGCTGCAGCTTGGGAATTTGCCAAATATATGACGGCTTCAGAACAAGCTGCCCTCTTTAGCGGCTCATCCGGTTATGTTGGCGTAAGAAAATCTGCATACGATACAGATGCTATGAAGAAGTATACAGCGGATTTCCCGCAAGCATTGGTAGCGAGAGATCAATTGGAATATGCGTTCCGGGAATTGTCCACTCATAATCATGGTAAAGTATCGACGGCAATTACGAACCAGATTCAAGCGGCATTGGCAGGAGAGATTGATGCAGCAGGTGCACTTAAAAAGGCTCAAGCAGAAGCAGATCAGGCACTTGCTCCCTTCAATAAGTAAGCTTTGAGGTATGGAATACGCCAGGACGGCTCGATAGCTTGTTCTGGCGTCATTACTTTATTCATTAATCGTAGAAACCTTAATCATGGAAGGATTGAATGGTATGAATGCCGGATGGAGTGAGAGGCTTAGACGAAACGGATTCGGCTGGGGACTAGTGTTGCCTTCGCTGCTCTTTCTTTGCTTGTTTACTTATTACCCTATGTTTAAATCGTTCTGGCTTAGCTTTTATGAGAAAAATTTGGCGACTCCTGAGCCTCTGTTCGTCGGTTTTGACAATTACGCTAATCTATTGCACGACAATGTCTTTATGAAGGTGTTCAGTAACAATATATGGTTCGCCATTGGCACAGTACCCACTTCATTAGCTTTGGCTTTCTTGATGGCACTGTTTGCCGACAAGGCGATAAAAGGGCGGGGACTGGCACGTCTTTCATTTTTCTATCCGAATATGATCCCGATGATCGCTGTGGCGAACATCTGGTTGTTTCTGTATACCCCTCATTTTGGGCTCTTTGCCAGACTGGCTTCATGGATCGCGGATCAGCCTGTGAATTTTCTGGGAACACCTGATACGGTGATGGGCGCATTAGTCATCATGATGATTTGGAAAGAAGCCGGATATTTTATGATTTTTTATTTAGCAGGAATGCAGCAGATTCCCAAGGATTTATATGAAGCGGCTGCAGTAAGTGGAGTCGGTACATTCACTTCCATCCGCAGAATCACAATTCCGCTCACGATGCCGACTACGTTGTTCGTGGCTGTTGTGGCGATAACCAATTCTTTTAAGCTGGTAGACCATCTCTGGATTATGACAAAGGGCGGTCCGAATAATGCAAGTAATCTGCTGCTTTATTATATCTACGAGTCCACCTTTAATTTCTACGATCAAGGGATGGCCGCATCGATGACGGTGGTCATGATCGTGCTGCTGCTCCTGATTTCCTCTTTGCAGTTTTTTGGCTGGGATCGGAAAATCCATTATGAATAGGAGGTGGAATCCATGGAGGATAATCCACTAAAGCTACCCTTAGTATTAAGGCAGAATACACGCAAAGCTTTAGAAGAGGAGCGCATACTGAACTCCGAAAGAACGAAGCGCCGAATCCAGCAAATACTGTGGCATGCGGTTGGATTTACGTTTGCCGCGGCCTGGATCATTCCCTTCCTATGGGTGGTCAGAACGGCTTTTCTACCCAAAGACGTCGCTATTGATGCGGGATGGTCTTGGGACTTCACGTTTGAGAATTTGATTCATGTCTGGAATGGAGCGCCTTTTGGACGATTTTTAATGAATACATTGCTTGTGTGCGGTGTTGTGCTTGCTGTGCAACTCGTTACAATGACGATGGCTGCTTATGCGTTTGCACGGGTACGATTCGCCTTGAAAGATCTGTTATTCATGTTATTTTTGGTGCAAATTATGGTGCCGCCAGATGTACTTATCTTTTCCAACTATCAGGTGTTGAACGAAATGGGTCTGCTGGATACCAAGCTGGGGATTATGCTACCTTACTTTACCTCCTCCTTTGGAGTGTTTCTGTTAAGGCAATCCTTCAAGCAATTACCCTATGAGCTGGATGAAGCTGCCCGGGTGGAAGGCGCCTCACGCCTGCATATTCTTTCAAGAATCTATGTCCCACTGTCACGCCCGATTTATGTGTCCTTTGCGATCGTGTCGGTCAGCTTTCATTGGAATGATTTCTTGTGGCCCCTTATTGTAACCAATTCGGAGGAGAATCGCTTATTAACTGTAGGCTTGGCGATGTTCGCAAAAGCCACGGAATCTGGTGCACAATGGTCCGATGTTTGTGCGGCTACATTGATTGTGTCTGCACCCTTAATGATTGGATTTTTATTGTTCCAGCGGCAAGTGATAGGTAGTTTTATGAGCTCTGGCATTAAAGGTTAGGAGGAGGCATTTATGAGGCTGGCGATTATTGGGGACTTACATTACCCGGACGAATTGTTAAACAACAAGGTTATGATTAAAGAGGCACGAGATGCTTTTTACGAGCAATTTATGAATCTATTTTTGTCCATCCCAGCCGATTATCATATTTCCGTGGGAGATATGGTGCATGCAGGAGAATTTAGCGAATTTAATTATATCATGGGTAAGATTAAGGACAGCAAGCATTCTAGACGTTTTCTACATGTTCTTGGTAATCATGATACGTACACTTATCCTAAAGAAGAAATCCTTTCCGTCACCCGGCAGCAGCGATACAGTGTGATTGAAGAGACGAATGCAATCATTATTTTGCTGGATACCGCACGGGAAAATCGTGACGATTGGAGCGGAACACTTGATGATGAACAGCTGACTTGGCTCGAAGCACAAATGAAGCGGAAATCGGAAAAGCCTTTATTCGTCTTCGGTCATCATCCCTTGTATAATACGACGGCTAGATCAACTGAGCCAATGATGTCACTGGATCCCAGCTTAGATATTTGGCCGATATTGAAGCAATGGCAAGGTGTGGGTTTCTATTTCAACGGGCATAATCATGTGCATTCTATTGTCAGAAAAGAAAACTGGCATTTCATTCAAACAGCCTCCATCCTGGATATTCCTGCTGCTCGAATCCTTACTGTGCTTGAAGATGAAATCAGGTTAGAGATGGTGAATCTGGCAAGCGAGCAATTGAGTAAATGGTCTTCATTATTTACCTTCAGCATTTTTGATTATGAAAAATATCCGCAGGCTGAAGGGGAGACAAGAGATCAGGAGCTAATCATCAATCGACTTCAAATGGATAGAAAGCAGGTGGACCAGCAATGAATCGTCAGCCAGTAAGATTAGCGATCGTAGGTGGAAATCGTGGAGCCAGTTTTATGAATGCATTGTACTCTCTATCGGATCGGATACATCTGACCGCCACTTGTGATTTGAATGAGTGGGTGCTTAACCAATGGAAAGAGAAATTCCCGAAAATCCGAACGTATCGGGATTATCATGAAATGTTAAAAGATTCGGCAATAGATGCGGTGTTTATCTTAAGCCCCATGCATTTGCATGCCAGACAATCTATTGATGCTTTAAATGCGGGTAAGCATGTCCTAAGCGAAGTGATTTCGATCCAATCTTTAGAGGAAGCTTGGGAGCTTATCGAAACTGTTGAACAAACTGGACTTAAATATATGATGTCTGAAAATTACTGCTTCTCGCGCTCCAATCTGACGATTAAACATATGGCGGATCAAGGCATGTTCGGTGAAATTACTTATCTGGAAGGCGGATATATCCATGATTTGCGTCATTTGACTCATCATCCGGATGGTTCTCTGACTTGGCGGGGGCAATTACATCAGCAGTATAACGGGATCAATTATCCGACACATTCTATTGGTCCAGTTGCGCAATGGATTAACCTCAATAAGCCTGAGGGGGATCGATTAAAAAGCGTCTCGTCTTTTGTTTCCAAATCTAGATCCTTACAATATTATTTCGGAGAGCATTATGGAAAAGATCACCCAGCAGCACGGGAGGGATTCTGGCGGCAAGGGGATAGCGCGGTCGCGGTCATTCAAACGGAAAAGGGTGTACTGATTGAACTGCGTGTAGACTGGTCCTCCGTTAGACCGCATAATAAAACTCATTATTTACTGCAAGGAACTGAGGGAGCGTATATTACGGGCCGCCATCAGTACGAAGAGGATTTGATCTGGTTCAAGAATCTCTCGCCCAAAAATATAGCGGATGGAGAGGAAATGTGGGAGCCTTTAAGCAGTTATCAACCACTCTATGATCACCCGACATGGATGAAATGGGGCGAATATGCCGCTGGGACGAAACATGGCGGAGGCGATTTTATGGTGCTTGAAGAATTTATTTCTGCTATTCAGGAGGATCGAACCCCTTCGGTGGACGTATATGATGCCGTTACTTGGAGCTCTGTGTTTACATTGTCTATGGAATCTGTAGAGAATGGTGGAAAAGCAATAGCCTTTCCTGATTTTAGAACGAGAGTGAGGAATTGACGGTGGATCAGGCCCTTTCCAAACTTGTGATGAAAAAAGAAATACTGTCCGACTTGCCTGTTTTTCTCTGTCCTACCGGGTATCTAATTCGTCATTTCGAGCCGGATGATGAACGGAACTGGGAAGAGCTTATACGCCATTCTTTTACAAGGGAAGTTAAATTTGCTCATAAAATCAGTGATCATGTACCCTTGTATTCGGATCGCTTGTTGTTCATTTGCCGCGGGGATCAACCTGTAGCTACTGCTACGGCCTGGGAGTCGGGTAGTGATGACAATAAGAACTGGTACTTGCACATGGTTGGAGTGCTTCCAGAATATTCTGGTAAAGGTCTCGGCTATGCTGTGAGTCTAGCTGTCTTGCACAAAATAAGAGATTCAGGGGGAACGGCGGCATGTTTAGAAACTGATGATTTCAGACTGCCTGCCATCCGCATTTATTTGAAATTAGGATTTCAGCCTGTGTACTTGGATGAAAGCCATCCTGGAAGATGGGAACGAATCCTGCAAAGGCTTTGAATTTGTTGATAATTAGGGGGGCTTCATGCCCCTTTATTCATGTTGGAGTTTCAGAAGGGGCCGCATCGAAAAATTATGTTGTCGTTAAGAATTATTCCTGCTATAGTCATACTGACTTATTAAATGCATTTAATAAGTCAGTATGACTATAGGTGGGAGAGCCATGTCAAGTGATAAAAGACTTCCTTCACAGCAACTCAAATCTGAAATTATTCGAAATATTCGAACAGCATTATTAGAATTAGGAAGGGCTACGAAGGCGGAGTTAAGTCAAAGATTACAATACAGTTTTCCAACGATCAGTAAATTTCTAATGCAGATGGAAGAGACTGGGGAAGTAACGATCATTGGCCTTGATGAGTCTAGTGGTGGAAGAAGGGCAATAAGATACGCCTATAATCCGAATTACCGATTAGGGATGGCTATTTTTTTGGAAAAAAATGAAACAAACTATACGATCTATAATTGCATTGGCAATGTTGTAAAAGAAGGGAATTTACCTAGTATTCTTGAGGAAGACGTTAGTACACTGGTCTCGCTTATCGAAGGTGAAAAAAAGGCTAATCCTAAGATTCAATCTGTAGCGATTGGTGTTCCAGGCGCGGTGAAACAGGGGAAGATTTTTCTGATCCCAGGTTATGCGAAATATCAGAATCTAGATTTAAAAAGATGTATAGAAGATCAGCTCTCTATCCCGACAATCGTGGAAAATGATATGAATGCCGCTGTAATCGGTTATATGGCGCAAAAAAATTTGAAGGAGAATATTTCTTTGATGTATCTGTATTTAGGGAAAAACGGACCGGGAGCTGGGATAGCCGTTAATGGTGAAATTGTTCGGGGAAAGACGTTTTTTTCAGGGGAAGTTCAATACATGCCCCAGTATGACAATAGAAATTTCATAGAAGCATTAACTGGAGATCAGGGTGGATCAAGCATGCAGCCGGATCATAAAGTAGATGCGATTAGTCGGTTAGTGGCTACTATGACCTCTATTTTGAATCCGCATTATATTATTTTTTGTGAGGATGAATTAGCTCCAGCTATGCTTAATCAAATCGCCGATCGAACTGCTACATACGTTCCTAAGGAACATCTTCCGGAATTAGCGGTAAGTGACTTGAAGCGTGATTATCTGAATGGATTACAAAGTCTTGGATTAGGTTTATTAGTTTCACAACAAATAGATTAGAACCCTTAAGGAGATAACGATGGCTACTTTTTTTCTTATTATTATTTATTTAGCATTTATTAGTTTAGGACTACCAGATTCATTGCTTGGATCCGCATGGCCGGTAATGAGATTAGATCTAAATGCCTCATTAGGTACTGCTGGTATCCTTTCGATGGTTATTGCAGTAGGCACAATTGTCTCCAGTTTGATGAGTGGTACAATCCTTAAACGTTTTGGTACGGGGAAAGTGACCCTTGTAAGCTGTATTATGACGGCTGTAGCTTTATTTGGTTTTGCATGGTCACCTTCGTTAGTATGGCTAATTGTTGCTGCGATTCCACTCGGTTTAGGTGCGGGATCTGTAGATGCCGGATTAAACAGTTATGTTGCTACGCACTATAAAGCCCATCATATGAGCTGGTTACATTGTTTCTGGGGAGTGGGCGCGACGCTGGGTCCGATTATTATGGGTTCTTTTATCTCTGGTGAAGGTCTTTGGCGAGAAGGTTATCTTACGGTTGCTTATATTCAATTGAGCTTAGTTGTAATTCTCTTCGTTACGCTGCCTTTATGGGATAGAGTGGCTGGAAACAATAGCAACCTGAACGCTGATAGCGAACATGAGCTCAATCATCCGGAGCTAGAGCAAGCTGCTGAGAACACAAAACCTTGGAAACTAAGAGGGGTTAAGCTTGCGATGTTAACCTTCTTATTTTATTCTGCCATCGAAACGAGTATGGGGTTATGGGGGAGCAGCTTTCTAGTAAATATCAAAGACATCCATGCATCCACTGCAGCGACATGGGTATCGGTATTTTATCTAGGGATTACCTTCGGCAGAATGGTGACGGGCTTCATTACGTTTAGAATGAGTAATAAGCAGCTAATACGATATGGCCAGCTCATTGCTTTAATCGGTACAGTGCTCTTAGTATTACCGCTTCCAACGATAGTTTCGCTGGTAGGGTTTATGATTATCGGTCTGGGTTTAGCCCCTATTTTCCCATGTATGCTACATGAAACCCCTGTACGATTCGGGAAGAAGCATGCTCAGTCAATTATGGGCTTTCAGATGGCAACAGCTTATACCGGTACCACGCTGGTACCGCCATTTATCGGTTTACTGGCCTCGAATTTTACGTTGGGTATTTTTCCTGCGATGATCGTTTTTTTCGCTATCGTCATGCTTTTATGTACAGAAAAGCTTAATAAATACTCAGCTAAAGTAAATGTAGGTTAAATTTGAAATGAATATATTACGGACTAACCCCTCATATATATAGATGTAGAAGGGGGGGAACCGTAATGTGGTTGTTAATGGTTATAGGCGTTGGATGTCTCTCCGGTTTTATTTTGTTCAGAAAAAATACCTTGAGCACTTATCACGAGCCTAATCAAGGACCGGAGAAATTGTCCATTATCATTCCTGCAAGGAATGAAGAATATAATTTGCGTTATCTGCTCGATTCACTTCAGTCTCAGACCCTTACACCCTATGAAATTATTGTGGTGGATGACTTCTCAGAGGATCGGACCAAAGAAATTGCCGAAAGCTATGGGGTTAAGGTTATTGTGAACAGCAGTCTCCCTGAGGGGTGGACGGGTAAGAGCTGGGCAGTATGGAATGGATATTTACAGGCCTCGGGCGATATTTTTGCTTTTTTGGATGCGGATATCCGATTAAAGCCTAACGCCTTGGCTTCATTATTAAAAGCAAGGGAGCTATCGAAAGGCGTCATTTCGGTAGTTCCTTTTCATCATACAGAAAAGCTGTTTGAGAAGCTCGCCCTAATCATGAATATGCTGGGGATCTTCACGTTCACCTCGATCTTTGAAAGGAATAACGCGAAAAAAGGGCTGTACGGCTCGTGTATTCTAGCATTAAGGCAGGATTATGAAAAAGTTAATGGCCATCAAAGCATTAGATCTGAAGTGCTGGATGATTTGTCTTTAGGAGAAAAATTTATTGCGGCAGGTGTTCCGATCACCAATTATATCGGGTATGGCTTAGTATCGTTTCGCATGTATCCGAAGGGAATCAAAAGTGAAATTGAAGGGTTCAGTAAAGGGGCTGTCTTAAGCACTTCAACGATAAGTCCGCGAACAATTATTCCAATCGCGCTTTGGGTGATCGGACTCATCATCTCAGAAACCGTGTTTATTTTTGCGAATACTTCATGGTTTATGCCTTTATTGATCGGTTATCTCCTTTATATGTTCCAGCTCTTTTATTTTATAAAATATGTAGGTGTATTTGGCATCGTTATTCCTGTATTTCACGTGGTAGCAACTGTTTTCTTTATCTTGATCATGCTGTATTCGATTTATCAGGTTGTTTTTCTGAGGCATGTAAGCTGGAAAGGAAGGCATATCCAGGTGGGAGGCCATAGGGACTAATGATCATATTGTGGGTCGCGGGTTTATTTTTGTCGGGATCTCTTATGTTTTCCTATTGGCTTGGTCTAGCGCGTAAAAAGAACCTGAAAAACATTGGCGACGGTAATCCGGGGGCTTTGAATCTATGGAAGTCGTCAGGCTATAAATTCGGCATTTTGGGGATTATATTGGATTTTTTAAAAGGGTATCTACCTCTTCTATGGGTAATGGGAAGTCATTATAGTCAGGGGTATTTCATTATTCCGTTAGCCTTAGCTCCCATTGCGGGTCATGCCTTCTCTCCCTTTCTTAAAGGAAAAGGTGGGAAGGCAATTGCCGTAACCTTTGGGGTATGGAGTGCATTTACAGGATTCAAAGCTTCTTTAGCGCTAGCAGTCATTTTAGCAGTGCTGAAAATGCTCAGCAGTGGGTTCAAAAGCAGAGGAAATTCACCTGTATCGGATGGTGTGCAAGTAGTTAGCGGAATGCTGCTTCTTTCCGTTTTTTTGTACATTAGTAAATGGTCTGCTCCTATCTTGTGGGTATGGTTTGGAAGTTTTGTGATCCTTGTGTATACGCACAGGTTAGAATTGGCAGTGTGGGTGAGGAAGTATTCATCAAGGAAACGAAAAGGAACATAATATAGGCTTGGTATAAACGAGGGTGTCCCAGCAGCTATCGCATAGCTGTTGAGACACCCTTGTTTGGTGAAGCAGTAGCTTCATCTTTTCTAATATTAGTGTTCTATGATTGAGGATTTACGTTTTGACGCAGCACGGATAATAAACGCAGAAGCTAACAGAAGGATTGTGGCAGTGGCAAGGACAACAATAAAAGACTTATCAAAAGCTGATTGTGCGGCTTCAACGAGCGCGGATCCAGCAGCAGTAGGCATATTTTCTGCGGCTAGAAGAGCCTCGTCAAGGCTGTCGCGAACGATCGGCGGGACTGTTAGTTCATCAGGGAGAACTAATGATGCTGTATAGATGAATGACGAAAGACTGCCCAGAAGTGTAATACTTAGGGCGCTGCCGAGTTCGAACGATACTTCCTCTATAGATGCGGCCATGCCAGCTTTTTCGACGGGGACATTTAGCATGATTGAATTTGAGGCGGCAGTCATGGCTCCCCCAAGACCTGCACCCAGAATCATTAAGGCTGCGAATTGTAACAATATATTTCCATCATGGAAGAGTAGAAGGGTGCCCATTCCTATACCTGACACTAACAGACAGACCCACTGTACTTTTACTTTGTCCACTCGATGCAACACAAGTCCGATGAGTATCCCTGAGATGAAGGACGCTATCGAAGTGAATACAACGTACAAGCCTGCTTCCAACGGTGTATATCCAAGAACAAGCTGGAGCCGTTGAGTCACGATCAATTCCATTCCAATAAGTGCAAAACAAGACAATAGAGCTGTAGCCACTCCAGTAGTAAAGTGGGAGTCTCTAAATAGTGCAAAATCTATTAATGGATTCTGGCTCTTACGTTGATGGCGCATAAATATGATCATAGCTACGACACCAATCACGGCAGATAACACAGCGATGGAAATTGAACCTTCACGTCTGCTGATCTCCTTAACTGCATAAACAAGGGCAACCAGACCAATCATAATTTGAACGGAACCAATGAAATCCCATTTCTTATTCTTATTCCCATTAAGATTTGGGATTAGTAAGATGGCCAAGATCAGTGCAAGAATAACTATAGGAATATTGATGAGGAACACCGATCCCCACCAGAAATGCTCCAGTAAAAAACCACCAACGAGTGGACCCATTCCTGCTCCCACAGAGGAGACAGATGCCCAAATACCTACGGCTAGTGAACGCTCACGCTCATCCGAAAAGGTAGTTCGAATAATGGAGAGTGTTGCGGGCATCATCATGGCTGCACCAATAGCTAGTAGGGTACGCGCAGCAATAAGCACGAGAGGTGTCGGCGCGTAGGCGGCGATTAATGAAGCCAACCCAAAGATAGTAAGTCCCATAACGAAGAGTTTTTTATGCCCAAGACGATCGCCTAGTGTGCCAAGACCGAGTAATAATCCTGCCATTACAAGTGGATAAATATTTACGATCCATAGTTTTTCCGATGCAGAAGCAGCAAGATCATGAGTAAGTCGTGGTAGAACCGAATAAAGTACGGTCATATCGATGACGATCATAAAGAGTGCGCTGGACACAATCGCCAGCACGATCCAGCGTTGAAATTTAGATAGATTTGATGAAAACATAGGTAATCCTCCTAAGATGATAGTAGCTAATAACGTTACCTTGACAAGGTAATGGTGTTCCGTTATTGTACTTTGAGGTATAGGGTAACCCGATAGTCAAGAGGAGTGATTTGAATGTCTATTGATTATGATCAATACTTTACGACGAGCGAGTTCGCAAAGGTATGTGGGGTAACAAAGCATACGTTATTCCATTATGATGACATTGGTATATTAAAACCGGAGATCGTGAAGGAAAACGGATATCGTTATTATTCCTATAAGCAGTTTTATACCTTCGATATTATTGCCGTACTAAAAGGGACAGGAACGCCGTTGAATGAGATCAAAGAATATATACAAGATCAAAACACATTGCATTTTTTATCCATGCTTAAGCAAAAACAGCTGCAGTTGGTTGACGAACAAAAAAAGTTAGAGCGAATGCAGAGGCTTTTACAAGGGGCTATAGATAATACGAATCGTGCGCTCTACGTTGATTGTGGAGAACCCTGGATCGAGGAATGTGATGAAGAGTATTTTATTGCGGTTAGACTCTCGAAGGAGAAGGGTGAGAAGGATCATGTACGAAAAGTATATCGAATCTTCGATTATTGCGATGAGCATCATCTTGAATATGACTTTCCGATAGGTTCGATTATTTGTAAAAGCAGTTTGGAAGAAGGCGACTATGACCCGGATTATTATTGTAATAAAATCAATGAAAAGCATAACGGTGAATTACTTTATATAAAGCCAAAGGGTAAATATTTGATCATGAATCACAAGGGATCTTATGAAACCTTACCTGCGTCCTATGAGAAGCTAAAGTCTTATATTGCTGAAAATGATTTACACATAACCGGAAACGCTTATGAGTATGAATTGCTTAGTTATTTAGCTGTAGGGGATCCGGATAAGTATGTTATTCAAATTGCGATCCAAACCTTTTGAGGTTTAGAGCATTGGATTGACTTTTAAATTGGCTTACAAACTGACACGCTTGGGATTCCAAGCGTTTTTTTTATGGATACCTGATGGCTTGAGCATTAACCAGTTGCGACATTTTTATTATCTATATTGATTGACAATGATAATCATTATTATTAATGTGTAAACAGGCGTGAATCCTTATGCTCACCTTACCGACGCCAATGCCTCTGAGCTGGTGCACTATGATTGAGTTTTGTTGATGATTATCCATAGAAGAGACTACTATTGAAATGAGGTATGCATTGTGAAGATAGACGTTAATCAGTTAGCAGAGCATTTTGCACACACTCCTTTTCAAGTAGAAGGAGTATATCGATATGCTGAAAATCCAGGTGTGCCGTACGCTGACTATACAGATTCTTTTCCTGGATTTGTGTTTCCACTTACAGGAAAGATTAAATTTAAATTTAATGGCACGCCTTATATCTTTTCGCCTGGAAAAGTTGTGCATGGGGGTGCAAAAATGAAACTAGATCAAAAAATGTTAGGTAGGACCAATTGGGAATATATTCTTGTTCAATATCGGATATGTAACTCAGAACTAAAAGAGTCAAGCTTTTCTCATCAGCATTTTGAATTATTAACAGGTCAATCTCCTCGTCTTATTGAATTAATTATGCGTCTTTGGCATGTGTATAATCAGCGTGGAGGCATTTCGATGTTTCAGACTGAAATGCTGTTTCGCGAAGTGCTGAATGAGGCCTTATTATGTGTTATTAATAGGGAAGATAGCTGTGAATCACATACTTTATTCGAGCGGGTATCTAATTATATTCATCAAAACTATTATCAAAGTCTTACAATAGCTTCGCTTGCAGAACAAAATAACGTTAATCGAAATCGACTTTCTTACGTATTTAGAACACATGCCGGTATGGGACCAGCAGAATATTTATTAAAATATCGTATAAATATAGCGCAAGAAATGCTATTTACAAGTGATGCGCCTGTACAACAAATTGCGCAAACCGTCGGAATGGCTGACCCCTTTTATTTTAGTAGAGTGTTCAAAAAACAATGTGGCATTTCACCTACCGAATATCGAGAGAAGTTCATCAATAATCCATGGTAAATTCAACCTGCATCCATTCTTATCTAAAAAGTACTCTACTATAATAATGGTTAAGCAAAGAAACCATTATGTTGGAGGAATTTCGTATGAAAAAGATTAGAGGACTGCTAGTCGCAATACTATTATTAGCAGGTATACTAGCGGGTTGTACTGAAACACCTGCTGAAAATAAAGAATCAACTAAAGAAGGCGTATCTTCAACAGCAGTTAATGTAGATGCAGCTGATTGGCCAAGAACATTTAAGGATGCCTTAGGTAAAGAAATTGTTATCGAGAAAAAACCAGAAAAAATAGCCTCGCTATGGTATTTTTATCCTGAAATATTAGTTGCATTAGGTGAGCCACCTGTTGCATCTACAGAAAAAGATTATCTATCTTCTTTATCTTATTTAAAAGGAAAGCTGGATTCAGCTGAAGAACTAGGAGATAAAGTGTCTCCAAGCATTGAGAAAATTCTATCGATTAATCCTGATTTTATTTTAGCAACAGAGCATCATGAAGCAGTGTATGATTCACTAGATAAAATTGCACCAGTCATTACATTAAAATACAAGGACATCTATGAAGATTGGCAATATGGACTCCGTACAGTAGCCATGATTATTGGCAAAGAAGACGAAGCGGAAAAAGTAATTGATAAAATGATGAAAGATATTACAAATGGGCGTGAAACATTAAAGTCGATGGAAAGAGAGACAGTATCGCTTATATTGTCTTGGGATGGAAAAACTTTTAATGTTCTAGGTGAAGGGAATCCTGTCTATAAACTTGCGTTTGATAAAGAAAAGGGACTGGGGCTTACACCGGATGATACATATACAGGAAATAATAATGAGTTTACTTCGTTTGAAGGAATATCAACTGTTCAAGCAGACCATATTTTCCTTATAGGTGACATTACAAAAAAGGAGGAATTAATGAATAACTTAAAACAAAGTAATGTGTGGAATGCTATGAATGCCGTAAAGGAAGGCAATGTCTATTTAATGGATAATTCCGCTATTACTGGTGGACCATTAGCTATTGATTACGCTTTACAAAATATATTATCCGCCTTGCTTAAGCGCTAATAAGTTGAGGAAAATAAGGAGTGATTACTATCTATTATCAAGCTATTAATCTGAAAGATAAGTTATCTAAATTTAACGACCTTTGGTCTCCGAAAGTCATTGGTGAAATGAATGACTATCAATTTAAACTTATTAAGATCACTGGGGATTTTGAATGGCATGTTCATCAAGATACCGATAAGGTATTTTTCACGCTCGAAGGGGAGATGATCATTGATTTTCGTGATGGTCAGGTTAAAATCTCCAAGGGTGAGATGTTTATTCTCCCAAAGGGAGTCGAGATGAAGCCTTCCGCCGAAAAGGAATGCCATATCATGTTGGTGGAGCCTAGAAGCGTAGTAAACACTGGCGGTACTGAGCCCGAATTAGCAGCAGCCAATGATACTTGGATCTAGTTAAGGCTTTCCTCCGCTATTCCCTTAAGGTCTCTGCAAATTGACATAACACCAAATGGTGTTATAATGAAAATGAAACCAGAAGGTGTTACATTAAAATGAATTTTGGAGGAAATTTATGCAAACTCAAGGACCACTACAAGATATTCGTCAAACAATTACACTCAATGCGCCAATTGAAAAAGTATGGAAAGCTGTTTCCACTGCTGAAGGAATAGCTGCCTGGTGGATGCCAAGTACATTCGAGCCAGTGGTAGGTCATGAGTTCATTCTACATGCTGGACAATTCGGGGATTCCCCATGTAAAGTTACAGAGATTGATGAACCGAATCGTGTCGGTTTTAGTTGGGGGAAGGATTGGCATCTTGCTTTTGAATTGAAAGAGATTAATGGGAAAACGGAGTTCACCGTGATTCATTCTGGATGGGACCCTGAAAAGGTAACTGAATTTGGTCAACCGCATCCAATCGTTCGTGGCTTTATGAACGGCGGCTGGGAGAAAATCGTCCAAGAAAAACTTCCTGCTTATATCGAGGCTTAAGATGCCAGTCGCTGAATCTGGACATGATGTATTTCAAGCGATAGCAGATCCTACCCGCCGCAGTCTGCTAAAGCTGCTTGCTAATAAGGAAATGTCCATAGCGTCCATCTCGGACTGCTACCCGATCAGCCGAACCGCTGTTAACAAGCATTTACAAGTATTGTCCGATGCGCAGCTTGTTAGCAGTCAGAAAGTCGGTCGGGAGACTCGGTACAAGCTTCAGCCAGAGCCTCTACTGGAGCTTCAAGATTGGCTTACCTTTTTTGAACAATACTGGGCTAATAAACTGTTTGCGCTTAAAGAATATGTTGAAGCAGATCATAACAAGGAATGATAAACCGGGAGGCGTGAGATCGCGCTTCTCGGTTTTTTTGATGCATAGTACAAAAATACATATCATACGAATGGTGGGCTTCCTGTTACTTGTATTAATGACGCAACACAACTATAGTTGCTTGTTAAACCTCTGAATTCCCTTTATCCTAAAAGGTAATTATTGGGAGTGAATTGAATGTCAGAAAACGTTAATCAAGAAGGCACTCAACCAGAAGAAAAGCTGCGTCTGGAAGAATTACAGGAAGAAGTCAAACCTCTTAGTGATGCAGAGATGAAGGAAGTCTCTGGTGGATTAGGTGGGAATAGAGATCAATTGAAAACTACGTCACCAAGTGCTATCAAAAATGGAAGAACAATCTTTAATGGTTAGTTTTATCTCATGAATTTAAGCACTGATTACAATCACCTCAGGGTCTTTTACATGTAGCGGCAGCTACGGAATGGCTTCAGCGCAACCGAATGACACTTGATGATTTAGGTGAATGCATTCGTGAGAAGCTAATTGAATCCAAGCTGATGGATATCGTATGCAGAGATCAAGTAGAAAAGTATTACTACGAGCAGCGAATATCCTTCGACACCGCCGTAATTTCACAGATTATCATGACGGAATATGGGGCGATTCGGGAGTTAATGTATTGTATAGAAGAAGGCGGGGATTTTTATACTTTTGCAAGTCAGTATTCTTTGGACGAACCTTAGACGAATTAAAGAACTTCCACTTCGTTATGATACGATGATCGGTGAAAGTGGAATTAGATTATCTGGTGGGCAAGCTCAACGAATCGCGATTGCACGAGCGCTGCTTGGTAATCCTCCGATATTGGTGTTTGATGAATCAACGAGCGCATTAGATACGGAGTCAGAACGGAAAATTCAGAATAATAGGGAACTTATTATTAAAAATAGAACCACGTTAATCATCGCGCTAGATAAAGGCGTAATTGTGGAAAGCGGAACCCATGAAGAACTTTTTCAGGCAAAAGGTCTGTATTATTATTTAGTCAGTCAGCAATTATAATGAGTTGGATTAGCCATGTTCATTGAACGTGGTTTTTTGTTTGTTTTCATAGAAAATAATTAAATGGATAAGTTTAACTCAGTATAAACCTTCGTTTAAATTCAGTTTATAAATGGCGTTTATCATCACAATATAATCTGAAACGTTGGAGGAATTACAATGGTGCATGTACAGAACAAGATCATTTCACCAGACGATCATGAGTGGGCCGTCGAGGCGCGTGGACTGGTCAAAACCTTTGGTGACAATCGCGCGGTGGATGGCGTGAATTTGAACGTGAAAGCAGGTACGATCTATGGCGTACTTGGTCCGAATGGGGCAGGAAAGACTACCGTCATTCGGATGCTGGCAACCTTACTTCGTCCCGATGCAGGTACTGGGCGAATCTTCGGGCATGATGTGATGAAGGAGTCGCAGATTGTTAGGCAATTAATTGGTGTGACAGGACAATATGCCTCAGTCGATGAGTCATTAAGTGCTACAGAGAATCTTATTATCTTCTCTCGGCTATTAGGGCTTGGGCGCGCAGAGTCGCGGAAAAAAGCAACAGAATTACTGGAAGAGTTTGGTCTGACTGAGGCGGCTAAACGGCCTCTTCGAAATTTCTCTGGCGGTATGCGTCGCCGTCTGGATTTGGCAGCTAGCCTTATTGCACAACCACCTTTAATTTTCCTGGATGAACCCACTACAGGGCTTGATCCTCGCACTCGTTCACAGATGTGGGATACCATTCGTCGATTGGTGAATACGGGATCAACAGTTCTTCTGACTACACAGTACCTTGAAGAAGCAGATCAACTGGCTGATCGGATCGCAGTTATCGATCGTGGGCAAGTCGTTGCAGAGGGAACGGCGGATGATTTGAAAGCGTCTGTGGGTACCACATCGCTACACCTGAAGGTTCAACATCTAAAAGATATTGAACAAGCCCGTCAGCGTGTGGAACATGTGCTTAAAATTCAGTCCGTGGTATCGTACGAAACTGGGAAAATAACGGCACCGATGGCGGACGCTGATTTAGTTACAGACCTACTTATTGCGCTTCGTGAGGAAGGGATTCACTTGGCTGAGATGAGTGTACAGAAACCGACGCTTGATGAAGTATTCCTAACGATTACAGGTCATGGTGCTACAGATGAAACGTCAACAGCGTCCCAAGAGTCAAATGTTAAGGAGGCAGCAAGAGTATGAGAACCACTACAATAAATTCGGGTGTTAACCGCCCATTGAAAAACCATACGAGTTTTCGGCAATCTGTGCGCAACTCGTTAACGATGGCTTATCGTGGGATACTGAAAATTCGACGTACCCCTGAGCAATTGTTCGACGTTACACTTCAGCCAATTATTTTCACGCTGATGTTTACCTATATCTTTGGAGGGGCTATATCTGGTGACGTGGTAAGTTATTTGCCTGTTATTATCCCCGGTATTCTTGTGCAGACTGTAATCACTACCTCCATCGTTACTGGCGTCCAATTACGTGAGGACATGGATAAAGGCGTGTTCGACCGATTCAAGTCCCTGCCAATTGCTCGTATAGCTCCGTTAGCGGGGGCTTTGTTGGCGGACACGATTAGATACACGATTGCTACTGTTCTTACATTTACCATGGGCTACATTATGGGTTACCGTCCTGATGGTGGTCTGGAACATGTCGCATTCGCTGCGCTTCTTGTTATTGTTTGTGCTTGGTCGATTAGCTGGATTTTCGCTTTCTTCGGTGTGATTGCACGGACTGCTTCTAGTGTGCAGGGGATATCAATGATTGTGTTGTTCCCACTTACGTTTCTATCTAATGCCTTCGTGCCTGTCGATACGCTGCCTAACTGGTTACAATGGTTTGTTAAAGTCAATCCAATCTCACATCTCGTTTCTGCCGTACGACAACTTACTAACTTTGGAACCGTAGGTTGGGATTTCACTATCTCTTTGATCGGAGCAGCTGTCATCGTCGCAATATTTGCACCTATTACGGTACGTGCTTATATGCGTCGGACATAAATATGAAATGAAAAAACGGCAGAAATGCCGTTTTTTTTGTATTAGCCGCAAAAATCCTCTTTTTTTAATTATCGCTTCTAAAGAATGTATGAATTAAATTGGATACTGATCTATCATACAATGTTTTAGCAGTTTCTTCATTTTGAATATGTCCCCCCAAATGCAGATGAATGACGCCATGCAATGACGCCCACACCAGGTTTACAACAAGGAGGGGGTCTTTCTCGTTAATAAACCCTTGTTCGATGGCTTCTGTAATAAGGGCTATCACTTGTTGTAGTGCCGTAAAGATAGCATGTAAACTTTCCTCCTCCGGTTTGAATTCGCTAAAAGCCCCTCCGAACATAACCATATAATAGCTGGTATGATTCCGTGAGAAATCCCAATAAGCTTGTCCAAGATCGCGAAGATATAAATTTAGATTGTCTTGTTTTGGAACCGCTTGAAAGGCAGCGGCCAACAATTTACACCCTTGCAGAAAAAGCTCCTTCGCTAAACCTTCCTTGTTTCCAAACAAGTTATAAATGATTTTTGTGGGACATTCCATTTTTTCAGCAACCTTGCGAATGGTTACACCTTCAGGTCCGGATTCATGCATAATGGCCGCAGCGGCTTCGATAATATTCAGTCTTAATATTTCTGCATGCTGTAGTTTTGCTTTTGGGTAGGTTGTAACGGATTGAGCATCTATAGAAGATATTTTGGACGATTTTTGCATGTAGTTTCACTTCCTTAGAACTTTACTTTAGCTATTTTTCAAATAGCCGTTATTTCTAAACCTTATTTTACTGATGTAGAAGAGAAATAGCCAATAATTAAATGTAGAATTTTATTTGACAACGCAACCTCACTTGGATACAATGATTCATATTGAAACACTGTTTCTGGATGGTCATTAAAGGGAGAGATGATAGCAATGATTACAATTCAAAATAAATGGACGTTGATTACAGGGGCTTCTTCAGGGATAGGTGAAGCGTTTGCTCATGATCTTGCAGCCAAAGGAAGTCATTTGATATTAGTCGCCCGTTCCGAAGATAAATTGATTGCTTTAGCGGAAAAATTACAAAGAGAATTTCATATTCAAGCGGAGGTTATCGTTGCTGATTTATCGCAAGAAGGTTCTCCTAGCAGGCTCTATCAACAATGTATGGAACGTGGTCTGAACGTTGATATTCTTATTAATAATGCAGGTTTTGCTACGTATGGGCTTTTTGAACAACTGTCTGGTCCAAGACAACATGAAGAGGTGATGTTAAATGTTTTGGCGGTAGTAGATCTAACCCATTTATTTTTGCCAGAGATGTTAAGAAGAAAAAGCGGAGTGATTATAAACGTTGCATCAACAGCAGCATTTCAACCTCTCCCTAATATGGCTGTATATGGAGCGACAAAAGCTTTTGTATTATCATTTACACAAGCACTATGGGAGGAAAATCGGAAACGGGGAGTACAATTTCTTGCGTTATGTCCGGGGTCTACGGAAACAGAATTTTTTAATGTTGTGGGAGCCGACGAAGCTTCAGTAGGGAAGAGATTTACTCCAGAAAATGTGGTTCAAGTAGCTCTTCGGTCGCTTCAGGCAAAAAAAGTATTTGTTGTCCCAGGATTTTCAAACTATATTTCCGCTCAAATGTCACGTTTTTTCACACGTAAACAAATGCTTTATTTAGTTGGACGTATGCTCCGTACTAGAAATTAATAAGTCAACATTTTGCTTCGATGATGTAAAATAAAGAGCCGTTATCTATGGATTACTCCATGATAGCGGCTTTTTTCAAAAGTTAATTACCTAACTCCGAATTTTAACCCTACTTCTTCATGTCCTTCGATGGTACTATGATATAAAAATAGAATGATGCATATAGAAAGGGCGACAGTATGAGAAACTATCTAATTTTGGGGGCAAGTAAAGGTTTGGGAGATGCATTTGTGAAAGGTTTACCTGAGTATGGTGATCGAGTATGGATCGTCTCCAGAAGCAGACCGGGCAGTCTGGATCTTAATGATGGCATACAGCGGGTATGGATTGCAGTAGATCTATCGGAGCCAGATGCCGCACAAGTCTTATCAAAGGGAATTCAAACGGAGAAGATTGATGTTCTAGTTTATAACGTGGGTATTTGGGAGAAAGAAGGTTTTGAGGATCACTATACTTTTGACAAGGATAAGACGAGTGACATTGCCAACATTATAAATGTGAATATAACTTCAACAATTACCTGCATACAGGCTGTATTACCTAATCTTCGTCAATCGGAAGCAGGAAAAATTATTCTAATTGGCTCCACAGCAGGACTGGATCATACCAATAACGCCCAGGTATCATTTGTAGCTTCCAAGTTCGGTCTGCGTGGCATTACACATGCATTACGTGAGCATGTTCGTAAGGATGGCATTGCAGTAACTTGTGTAAATCCGGGTGAGCTGGCAGCAGAAATTCCTTATGAGGATGGCGCAGAAAAAGCGATTGCAGAATATAGCGGCACAAGAATTCCTGTTCAGGACATTGTCTCCATTGTGAAATGTATCGTTAACCTCTCTAGCGCTTCCTGTGTCAAAGAAATTCATATTCCAGCAATGGCGGATTTGAATGCATAATAAATCTCATTTATCCGTTAAGATTTCATTAAGATTCAATACGAAGATAAACCATATAATTGGATTATAGAAAGGTTATCAAAAAAATGCTACATAAGCGCGCCAACTAGCACGACGTATTATTAGGTTAGTAACGAAGTGAATATATAAGGCTGTCTACCAGTAGAATCTTACTAGTAAACGGCCTATTTCTGTTGGGATTTAATAGAGAGTCGGGTGGATTTTTTTAAAAGAAGACTTATAAATTCCCAACTTTTTTTGGACATATATTGGGCTAACGAGAATATAACTATACAATAAAACACTTGTTGAAGAAGAGGAAAATACATTAACGGTTAGGAGAAATGAACGATGGAATTCGAACTAGGCAGCATTTTGAAACTAGTGAAACGTAGGCTGCTGTTCATCATTGTATTATGTATTGTTGCGGTCGGAATTGCTAGCTTCGTTAGCTACTATGTCTTAAAACCGAAATACGAGGCGACGGCTTCTATTCTTATTCAAGGGGATAGGCAACAGAAAGCAATCAATGACATTATGGCTGGGCAAAAACTAGTAACCACTTACGGAGAAATTATCCGAAGCAGTAGAATCGCTGAAGAGGTCGTTAGAAGACTGCAATTAAACATGACCCCTGAAAAACTATTAGAAAAAGTGAAAACAAGAACAAGTAGCGAGTCACTCGTGACGACGGTAATTGTATCGGATTCTAATGCTCAGCGGGCAACGAATATCGCGAATGGCTTTGGTGAGGCCTTTAATGAGAACATCCAAGCAATTATGGGGGTAGAGAATGTTGTGCTTCTTGACCGAGCCAAGGTTCCTTTCGAGGCGATCTCACCCAAGCCAGTATTCAATATGGTCGTTGCTTTCGGACTTGCATTGATTGCTGGGATCGCATTTTCCATTCTACGGGAATTGGCGGAGAAACCTGTGAAAAGCGCCAAGAATATTCAGTTGGATTTGCAGCTTCCTCTTCTGGGAACGGTGGGAAAATTGAAGCCGCGGAAACGGCGGGAGAAGACGAAATCCAATTCAGTAGAAGGAGCCAGCAGACATGAAGAAGAAAACGCCAAGATTGTATTGCCTGGAACAACCGAAATCATCTAATGGTGACCAATTCCGAACGATACGATCTAATATTCGTTATACCCGAGTTGGTGGAGAAATTCGATCTTTATTAGTTACAAGCTCACTTCCGAATGAAGGTAAATCAACAGTGGCGATGAACTTGGCCATAGCGATGGCAGAAACGGGAAGAACTGTGCTGCTGATCGATGGGGATTTGCGTACACCAACGGTGCATAAGGCATTTGATCTACCCAATTGGATCGGATTAAGTAGTATCCTAGTGGATCAAACCCGTGTGGATGATTGTATTTTCCCTATTGAGGGATCAGAAGGACTTTCTGTAATGACATCGGGTCCGATCTCCCCCAATCCAGCTGACTTACTAGGATCAACAGGAATGAAAAGGTTATTTGCAGAGCTTAGTGAGAGATTTGATACGATTGTCATCGACTCTTCTTCGGTGTTAATGCCTTTTTCGGATGCCCTTATCTTGGCAAAGATGACCGAGGGGGTACTGTTAGTCGTAAAATCCGGGAAAGTGCTCTTGAAGCATACCAACTCTGCAAAACAGATTCTTGAGCAGCAAGGAGCACATATTTTGGGGGCGGTTTTGAATTATCGAAAAAGTAGCAAACGTTATAAGATTCGCGGTGAAGATTTTGCCGATTGGGCCTCAACTTCAGGGTTGGTCTAACGCATTATGACACTTGCTTCTCTTCGTTATTTATTCGGAAATATCACATACGCAGGCGCTCAATTCGTGATTGTAATTTTGCTTAATAAATTTGGCTCATCCGAAATCGTTGGGCAATATTCGTTAGGGCTTGCGGTGACTGCTCCCATCTTCATGCTGTCGCATCTGCATCTGCGTTCGGTCTTGATCGTTGATACATCTGGAAAATATCTTTTTGGAGATTTTTTTGGCCTTCGTCTCGTGACAACCGCAGTTGCATTCACGGTTACAGCAGGTTGTTGCATCCTTAGTGGTGCTGATTGGAATACAGCTTTAGTCATATTTTTCATAGGATTGTATAGAATTGTTGAGTCGGTCAGCGATATTTTATTGGGTATCGTTCAGAAGCAGGAAAGGCTAGATCAAATCTCTTTCTCGAGAGCTGCTAAAGGATTGTTCTCCATACTTGTCTTCGCCCTCGTATTTATCCCTACTCAGAGTCTCATTCTAGCGTTATTAGTCATGATTATCGGATGGTTAGCAATAACCATTGGATATGATGCTCGCAAAGCGAGAGTGCATACGTCGCTCAGACCACTTTTTAACAAAAGACGATTATGGGGCTTGCTGCTCGTAAGCTCACCCCTTGGCGTGGTGCTGGCGTTGATGTCACTAAATACAAATATCCCACTATACGCGATTTCATATTTTAAAGGAGAACATGACTTAGGCATATACGCTACGCTCTCATACATGATCGTTGCCTGCAATGTTGTTGTTACTGCACTCGGTGAAGCGATAACACCACGTCTTGCCCGTTGGCACGCTAGCGGACGACATAAGGAGTTCATCTCTTTACTCAGTCGAATGATTGCAATGGGTATAGGAATTAGTGCGATCGCTTGTTTGATCGGGTGGATCTTTGGTCATCAGCTACTAACTCTTCTATTCAGTCCAGATGTGGCTGCTGAGATAGGTTTATTTCATTGGTTGCTCGTTTCTACCCTATTGGTATTTGTAACGTCTTACCTGTGGTATGCCATAACGGCTACCGGGAAGTACAAAGCGCAGATTCCCTTGTTTCTGTGTTCCGTGATCACTAATGGGCTTTCTTGTCTAATATTCGTGCCTATTTTCGGGGTGATAGGTGCTGCGGTGGGGGCTAGCTTGGCCTTATTCGTTCAGATGATAGGTAGTGTGATCGTACTTTTCTTGGTAATCCGTCAGGCAAGGAAACAGGTACAACGGGAATTGGCCGCATAGAGGCAATTTCTCATAGGAAAGTAGGGGCTTGTATGACATCTGTACTCGTTGTAGGGAAACCCTACACCATGCGTAATTTATTTCTGTTTGCGGTTATGGGTTACATCATCTGCCTTCCGGCTCAAATTGATTTCGGTGGCGCATTTCGAATCGCACCCTCTGACCTTTTCTTAATGCTTGGTTTGTTTGCAGCAGGTTTACACCTCAAATTGGACCCGAGGCAGTTCAGTTCATGGCATTGGGGGATGTTGTTTATTTTCGTCCTCGCTTCATTTGTATCCATATGGCGCAATGGATTCATTACGCAATACGCTCTATTGCAAAAAGATTTTGGGTTTGTACTCCTACTGCTGACTTACATCATGCTTGTTCAGGCTGTAGACAGCTGGGATCGGTTATATAAAATGCTACGAGCTTTTTTGATCAGTGTGCTGATCTTCAATGGCGTCGCTTTGTTCGATTTTTTTAGTGGAGTGAAGGTTCCGTTTATGGTGCAAGACGGTCGCCTCTCCGGGATGCTAATTGATCCGAATGCATACGGCGGATTACTAGTTACGGCTTTTGCCATTCATATCATGACGAGTGGTGACGGGGTGAAGCTGCTAAGGGGATGGGTGAGTACGCTAGCGACGATCACCTTAGCCGGGGGCATAATAATGACTTTTTCGCGTTCGTCATGGATAGGTTTGTTCCTTGTTCTGCTTACATTACTGCTGACTAATCCTTCTCGACTTCTCAAGATCGGCATGGGGTTTAGCGTCGCGTTTGGAGCATTGCTGTTGTATAAAGGTACAGCTTATCTGGATGTGCTTGGGAATATGGCCAGCAGACCCTCGCAGATTCAGTCGCGTCTAGACATCATTGGAAAGGCTGTGGAGTGGATCGCTCAAAGTCCATTATTAGGGATTGGACTCGGTAGCTATAACTATGAACTGCGGATTATTATCCATAATACTCCGATCTGGTTTATGACAGAATTTGGCTTGTTGGGCTTGATTGTGTACGGCGGATTCATGATCTGGTTCTTCATCGTTGGGATCCGTTCTTATCGCGCGGCAGATAGGGTGAACAGACCGATCATTATGGCATTATTGCTGTCTCACGCAGCGATGATTGGACTTTCGATGGGTATTGAAGCCTTATTCCAGCGGTATTGGTGGTTCATGATGGCTATGAACGCAGCTTGCATCCGATTAACGAATACGGGATGGAAAGGAGTGAAGCGATATCGAACCAAGGGCACTGAAAAGCAAACGGGTCGTAACCTACGACAACAAACAGAACAAGCGCAACAAGCGCAATAACAAGAGGTTAGGGAGCATACCTGCTGAAGACTGTGGGCCGGTAAGAGTTGCTTTTGTAGCCTCCATTTTTGGGCATTTTGAGAGTTTCCATCTACCTTACATGGTGTTATTGCAGCAAAAAGGTTGTGAAGTGCATGCTTACGCGCAGCCCGGGGAAGCGAGATTACGGTTAGAAGAGAAGGGGATCGTGTGTCATGATGTTCCCATTCAGCGTAGCCCATTACAGATGCAGAACTGGGCGGCGCTAGGGATATTAACGGAAAGCTTCAAGGAGGAGGGGTTCCAGTTCATCCATGTACATACGCCAGTCGCTTCGATTCTCGGACGGATTGCGGCCCATAAAGCAGGTGTACCTTGCACATTGTATACAGCGCATGGTTTTCATTTTTTCAAGGGAGCTCCTCTTCTGAACTGGATGCTTTATTATCCGCTCGAGAGGTTAATGGCCCGCTGGACAGATGTGCTAATCACCATAAATAGAGAAGATTATGAACGCGCCCAGAAATTTTCTATACGGAAAAAGGTGACTTATGTGAGTGGTGTAGGACTTGATCTCCAGGTTTACGGCAGTGAGCAGGATCAGCCTGAAACTGCGTCGGAGAAGGCAGATAGGCGACGCCAACTGTTTGATCTGCCGAAGCGTGAGCATGATGAACCTCCCTTCGTCATCCTATGCGTTGCTGAATTGAACGCCAACAAGAACCAGAAGCAGTTGATCGAAGCGCTGGGTCAGTTGGGGTCTCAAGCAGGCAACATCCATCTGGCTTTTGCGGGTACAGGACCGTTCGAGCTGACTCTATTGGAACTTGCTAATCGGCTGGGTGTCAGCGATCAGGTGCATATGCTTGGGTACCGTAGAGATATTCCGGATCTACTCAGAGCATGTGATGTTGCTGCACTTGTGTCTTATCGCGAGGGGCTACCTCGGGCGATTATGGAGGCGATGGCAATAGGGAAACCCGTTATAGGTACGCATATTCGGGGGATTCATGATTTGATCGAACATGAGTCAACAGGCATGTTGGTTCCTGTTGGTGATATTACCGCTACCGCTAAGGCTTTTACTCAATTACGTGATGATCCAGCATTAACTACGGCAATGGGAGAAGCAAACAAGGAGAGGATCATTCGTTACGGGTTGCCTGCGGTGCTCCGTGAAATGGACTCGATCTATATAGAAGCGCTAAACAAGAAGGAAAGAAAGCGGGTTCCGTCTGAAATGCATGCCAGCCTATCGGGGGATTGAATATTCACTCTCACTTAAAAGGCGAGTAAATGAATTTTTAGTTAATTAGGGAGAAAGAAGTGATGAAAATGCGGATCGTCCGTTTGGTCATGTTGGATGCAGGGATTATTGCGGCTTCAGTGTGGCTTGTGTTTTTACTTCGGTTTGATTTTCAAATCCCTGAGATGTACGTGTGGATGCTTCCGTGGGCAATATTGATTCACATTGCGGTGTATGCGGCCTTCTCATTTGGATTCAAAGTGTATAACAATATCTGGCGATACACCGGAATGAGAGAGTTACTGCAGCTTCTAAAAGTGAGTGTATTCACCCTCGTTGGAGTGATTGCTGTCAACCTATCCACCCATGCAGTAATTCCTTCCTATCGACTACCGATTTCTATCTATTTTGCAGCGGGTTATGTGTTTCTGGGCATAGTTGGATTACGAATGGTTAAACGTCTTCTAAATGATGGATTTGAGACAACGGGTGTGAAGGATGCCTTCGAAGGTAATCTTCTAATCGTTGGGGCTGGTAAAGCAGGAATCCTCGTTACGAAAGATATCAAGCATTCAAGGTTCAAATTTATGCATCCGGTCGCTTTCATTGATGATGATGCATCCAAACAAAAGCTGGAAGTAATGGGGCTGCCGATTGTGGGTAACCGAAATTTCATTCCCGAGGCCGTGAAACAGCTGGACATTGCGTTCATTATTATTGCCCTCCCAACAGCGCCACATAACGACTTAATGGAGATTATTGAGATCTGCAAATCAACAAAAGCACAGATTAAGCTAATGCCTAGTATGACAGAAATTTTGGACGGGAAAATGGCAGTCAATCGAATTCGTGAAGTGTCCGTAAATGATTTGCTGGGTAGAACTCCTGTTGAGATTAATACTGAAGAGATTCGTGAGAATTTAGGGAGTGAGTGTATTCTCATCACGGGTGCAGGAGGCTCCATTGGCTCAGAACTGTGCCGTCAGCTAGCTGCGTATCGTCCGAAGGAAATGTTGCTGCTTGGTCATGGTGAGAACAGCATTTACCTGATTGAACAAGAGCTACGCCAGTTATATCCCGATCAGAAGATTCAACCGATCATAGCTGATATTCAGGATGTGTCGCGGATCGATAGTGTTTTTCAGAATTTCCGACCTACGATTGTGTATCACGCCGCTGCGCATAAACATGTGCCCCTTATGGAGATGAATCCGGTGGAGGCGGTAAAGAACAACGTTATCGGAACAAGGAATGTAGCGGAAGCGAGTGCCAAATATGGTGCTAAGCGGTTCATTCTGATCTCTTCGGACAAAGCGGTTAATCCAACAAGTGTCATGGGAGCTACAAAGCGAGCGGCAGAAATGATTATTAATGATCAGAATTCATCTAGCAAGACGGTTTTTGCTGCTGTCCGTTTCGGTAATGTTCTCGGTAGTCGGGGAAGTGTTATTCCGTTATTCAAAAGACAGATCGAGAGTGGTGGCCCGGTTACGGTTACCCATATGGATATGGTGCGGTATTTCATGACGATCCCTGAAGCAGTGCAATTGGTTATCCAGGCGAGCGTACTGGCACAAGGTGGCGAGGTGTTCGTGCTTGATATGGGTAAGCCGGTTCGGATATACGATCTAGCAAGAGATTTAATACGTCTGTCGGGCTTAGAACCCGATAAAGATATCCCTATCGTGGTCACGGGCATTCGTCCCGGAGAGAAATTATTTGAGGAACTCCTGACAGAAGAGGAGGGATTGATGGTCACCAATAACTATCGCATCATGATCAGCCGGCCTCAAAGTGTTTCCAGATCCGAATTGAATTTGGTCCTTGGTGTGCTGGAGAATTTGTGCAAACGGTACGAATTTGTACCAAGCAGTTATCAGATTAAGAAATTATTAAAGCAGCTTATTCCGAGCTATTCGGGCTTTCAGGAAGAACCACAGGTGGCTACTCATGAGCTTGAACGGATCAAATCCGAAGTTCATGCGGGGATCTAAGTGATGAAGTCGTTTATGAGTAGATGGAACAAAAAATTGCGTTTGCGTGGCAAGAGTGACAAGAAATTCACAAGAAAGCAAATAGTCATGCGGCGAATTGGAAGATTCGCCCTGATTGGTTTTCTGATTGTGATTGTAATTGGTGGCATTTGGATTAGAGGGGTATTAAATGCTGAGCAGCGATTTCAAAAGGCTGTCCTTAATCCATTGACGATACCTAACTCTAAAATTTCTGCAGTACCTGTGGGGAAGGCGCAGTCGGATGGGACTACGAAAAGTCCAGCAAATTCGGATGGCGTGGTACTACCATCGACTGAACCAGCAGCATCGCCAGAAGCAACTGATAAAAAAACTTCATCCTTTAATGTTGTATTAATTGGAACAGATACGTGGGGTGGGGAAATCTCGCGTGCAGACACGATCATGGTTGTGCATGTAATGCCGGAACAGCGGAAGGTGAACATCGTCTCTGTACCGCGCGATACAAGGGTGTATGTACAAAATGTTGGATACACCAAAATTAATCATGCTCATATTGTTGGTGAGTCCAAAGGTGGGAATGAGCAAGGAACGTTGACGCTCATTCAAGCGGTGAGCGACTTTATGAATATTCCCATTCATCATTACATCAAGACGAATTTCTCTGGAGTGCGTGATTTCATCGATTCAATCGGTGGGATCGACATGGTAATCGATCAGGATGTCACAATAACCCCAGAGATTACCATCAAAAAAGGCGAACAGCATTTGGATGGTGTGCATGCTCTCTACCTTGCTAGGGCGCGTTACTCTACTCCGAACGGTGACTTTAGTCGTCAAGAGGAGCAATTCAATATCGTTAGAGCTGTGGCGAATAAGCTGTTGAGCACTGAGCATCTTCCGGATCTGGCGGGATTATTGCTCCATGAAAAGAAAGACATTATCGATACAAGCTTCAGTGACAGTGATTTGCTCAGCTTAGCTTGGTTATTCAAGGGAATAACTTCCGAGGACTTTAAGTACGAGCAGATTCCAGGCAACAACAGTTTTGGTTCTGATCCGCTAGTCAGAACTAAGGTGTACTACTGGAGTGCTGATTTAAAACAGGTGAACTCACTGAAGGAACGTCTTTTTACGGATTAAGAGAAAGGCGGGAGGAGTACTAACATGTATCGCCATATGAAACGAGGCTTCGATCTTGTGGGAGCGATCGTTATGTTGTGTATATTTAGTCCAGTCATGGCTGTGGTGGCGTTGTTGATTCGAATGAAGCTTGGAAGCCCAATCTTGTTCAAGCAGCAACGACCAGGGCGGGGAGAGAAACCCTTCTTTATCTACAAATTTCGGACCATGGCTGAACTGTATGACACGCAGGGTCAACCGTTACCAGATGAGCGACGATATATCAAATTTGGCGGAATCATCCGGAAGCTAAGTCTGGATGAACTACCACAATTGGTGAATGTTGTGAAGGGAGAAATGAGTCTGATTGGTCCAAGACCCTTACTCATGCGTTATAGCCCATACTATTCCGAACAGGAGAGGTTACGTTTCTCAGTAAGACCAGGAATTACGGGATTAGCACAGGTGTCAGGACGTAATACTTCGTCGTGGAAAGACCGGCTTTCGTATGATGTCACCTATGTCGAGAGTTTAAGTTTCAGACTTGATGCGCTGATATTATGCAAGACCGTCTTGAAGGTGATTCGCCAAGATGATGTTGTAGCCAATCCAGGTCGGCATAGCCTGCCTCTGGATGAGTATAGGCTGAATAAAAAGGAGGGCCAGGCATGAGTGTGCAGTTTAGACCGCTGCATGAAGACGATATACATCATGCATGCCGGCTCTTGAAGAGCAATTTACCGGAGCATGTGTACAATCAAACGATATTTGCTTGTACGGGTTATCCAGCATATCTACAAGCGGCTTGTAAGTGTGGAGGTCATTCGGCCACATTGTTGATTGGAGCCTATCTTGGAGAAGTGCTCATTGGATTCGCAGAATGGCGAAGAATGGAACAAATATTGGTTCTGAATAATTTAAACGTGGATGCGGCGTTTCGCAAGGACGGTATTGGCGGAATGCTCATGGCGTATGGAGAGAAATTAGCCAAGAGGGACGATATTAAGAAGTTGGTACTGGATGTGTTCTCATGGAATGAACAGGCTCATGCTTGGTACCTTCGCCTTGGCTTTGTAGAAGAAGGACGTACTTATTGGTATGTGAGGGATCTGGATCGTTCATTAACGGCTAGCGCAGATGTTATTGCCGCTGGAGCGGATATAGATGATGAAGAAGTGAATTACATTATTGATGATTACCCAATGGCAGAGGCACATCATCTAAAATACGGATTTTCTTCATTTAGGATTAGAACGAAGCAGAAGACTTCAGTTGTGGGTCGGCTCGGCGAGCAGTATTTTCGCATCCAACTGCAAAGTGGAGAGTGGGACGGTGGGTATCCACTAACCGATGTGTTACTCGACCTTGACCGGGAGAGAAAGCTGTTATTGCTTTCATCCGATGCATTCTTACGAGAGAGAGACCAAGTGCTAAGCTTAAGCACTGAAAGTATACGTATGATCAAGATATTGGATTAGCAGCGAATGCTTCCGAAGTAAGTTTTGTCGAAGTACCTCAAGGAAGCGTCGTTAACATAACTTTTAGGTGGTGACGTATGAGTGATTTCATTGTGCTTAATAGCGCGCATTCTGAAGAATGGGATGCTTATTTGAATCAGATGGATTGTAAGGATATCTATTTTTCTGCAGATTTTTTTCGGCTGTTTGAGGATGATGATCATCAACAGGCAGAACTGTTTGTTTTTAAGCAGGGTGAGAAGCTCATCATTTATCCTTACTTACTTCGCTCCATTAGCCATCTTCCAGCAGTCATCCAGCTGGGACTTGAAGGAGAATGGTATGACATCAGCACACCTTATGGATACGGGGGGCCGATATCTAATGTGCCAATAGGAGCGGAACGAACAGAGTTGTACCGAAAATTCAGTGAAACGTTCACAGATTACTGCAGAGAGAAAAAGATCATGACCGAGTTTGTAAGATTCCATCCTTTTATAGGCAATGCCACTGAATACCAAAAAGGGCTTACTACGGAGCTCAATCGGAATACAGCTTACATGGATTTGACAGTTGGCTCAGAGTCAGTGCTAATTCAGAACTATGGCAGCAATCATAAAAGAAATATCCGTAAATTAAAGTCAGCTCCATTCACCATTCGAAAGTCGGATCTTAAGGATCGGATCGAGCCTTTCATCGAGTTATATTACGGGACGTTAAATGATTTACAAGCAGATCCCTTTTATTATTTCCCTCGAAAATTTATAGAAGATACAAGCCTTTTGCCAGACGGACGGGTAGTGCTGTTTGAGGCGATGGATGGGGAGAGGAGTGTAGGGGCAAGTATTATACTTCTTGATCGACCATGGATGCATTATCACTTATGCGGTTGGGACCGAGCTTATCTGCAGTGGTCACCTACCAAATTTCTCATCCACGCAGCAGCCGTATGGGGGATGGAGAATGGATATGAAAAATTCCATCTCGGTGGGGGATATAAGGGGAATGACGAGTTGTTTCAGTTCAAGCTAAGATTCGCTACTCAACTAGAACCACTAGACTATTACTTAGGTAAGCGAATATTTTTCCCCGAGGTGTATGAACGAATGATTGTACTCTGTGACACTGGAGTTGCGGGGAATTACTTTCCGCTCTACCGGCATCCATCTCTTTTGAATCAAAATATCATGGACCACGCTCTGAAGTAAGTCAATAAGATATGTATTCCATTTGGATTAAAGCATCCAAATGGAGAAAGGAGCAAGGCATGAGTATTCGTCAACCACGCATTCTACCACGAATCTTGTTATCCCCACCGCATGTAAGTGGACGTGAACAGGCTTATTTGGAGGATGCAATTCATTCTGGCTGGATCGCTCCCATCGGACCACAAGTCGATGCTTTCGAGCGGGAGATGACCGACTATACAGGTTCAAAGGGTGCACTTGCATTAAGCTCTGGAACAGCAGCAATTCATCTTGCACTACGTCTAGCTGGCGTTTCTCAAGGAGATTACGTGATTTGTTCGACGCTTACCTTCGTAGCTAGTGCCAATCCTATTTTATATTTGGGGGCTACACCTGTATTCGTAGACTCAGAACCAGAAACATGGAATATGTGTCCACTAGCCTTTCAGCGGGCCTGCCAGGATTTGAATGATAGAGGGATACTGCCTAAAGCAGCTGTTGTTGTCAATTTGTACGGGCAGAGCGCAGACATGGAGCCAATTGTAGAAATCGCGAATCGTTACGGTATTGTTTTAATAGAAGATGCTGCGGAATCCCTCGGTGCCTTTTATCACGGAAAGGCCAGTGGTACTTGGGGCCGCTTCGGAATCTATTCTTTCAACGGGAATAAAATTATTACAACCTCAGGTGGAGGTATGCTTGTATCGGATGATACCGATGCATTAGATCAAGCCCGTTTCTGGTCTACCCAAGCACGTGACACTGCTCCACACTATCAGCATTCCGAAATGGGTTATAACTACCGGCTAAGTAACCTTTTGGCAGCCATAGGACGAGGGCAACTGGAGCTACTTGAGGAAAAGGTCGAACGACGTAGATATATTTCTCAAGTGTACTCAGATCGATTGGGATCCATTCCGGGTCTTCATTTCATGCCGGAAGCGCCAAATTGTCGCAGTACACGCTGGTTAAGTGCGTTAACGATTGATGAAGAAATCGCAGGCTTCTCCGCTAATCAACTCTTAAAGTGCCTGGAATTCAACAATATAGAAGCTAGACCTGTATGGAAACCACTACATTTGCAACCGCTGTTCGAGAACGCCTTCTATTATCCATACATGGAGGGACATAGTGTATCTGATCAATTGTTCACAAAAGGTGTATGTCTACCTTCTGGTAGCTCTTTATCGGATGATGATCTGGTACGCGTAATGGATGCGATAGAGTCTTGTATTCAGAACCGCTGAAAAATTACTTAGCAATCCATCCGTTAGCACCAGTGCCGCTTTCCTTCACATAAAAAGTGGCTTTCGCTACACCATCTGTTCGCATAGCCAGACTGCCAATCGGAGCGGTAATCGTTCCCTCAGGCGATCCTTCCACGATAAATACTGCAGGAAGTAATGTTCCACCAACGAGTCGGACTGCCCGTTTGAAGTTGCCATAGGTAGAGAACCATTCAGTCAAAGCATACGGATTATACAACGTACCAAGAGAAGTACCCTGCATGGCAACCAATGTTTCGAATTCTAGAATGCGTTTTACCTTTACAGAACGGGTATCAAACACTGCTACATTGTTCAGGTGCAGGAAGGGTTTAGCTGCACCATAAGAAGACGCTAGCACGACTTGATTGGTCCCGCTGTTACGGACAATCATATTGTCAACAGTAACCATCGCGTCAGACTCTGTTGTGAATAATTGTAAGGTACTGCCCGTTAAGTCCTGTGCATCTATCGTCCCCACATAAAGATCGCCTCCGTCGATTCGGACTCCGCTTGCTAAGGTGGAACCCGAGCCGTACATCCCTAACGAGCCGATATGCAATCTTGGTTTTCCTCCAGCAGCATTAAACGCAGCGTAGATCGCAGGGCCGCCGATTCCATCGAACTTTGCGCTTCCGATATCAATAAATTGTGAATAGATCGTTTGTAGACCGTAATTAGCTTTATGATCCGTCGAGCGAATAGATAAATGGTTGATTTTTAGCGTCAATCCATAGGACAGCAATGCTGGACTTACTGATCCACTTACACGCATATCTAGTGAACCGATGTCGAGAGTCCAGAGTCTCGTTATCTCATCTGAAAGCCCAGTTGTCATATCATTGCCGAAACCAGTTGTTGTCAAAGAGTCGAATCGTTGATAAAAGCTACGCGTTCCCTTGAAGATGTCGGGTTCTACATCGAGTGAATTGGCGCCATTAAACCCAGGTGCACCACCGCGACTGTTATTTAATACCGCTCTGTTGACATGAAGCTGGTCTACAAAATGGACTACAAAGTTCTTTCGACCAGCCGTTTCACAGTACGCATATCCGATATGCACATTAACGGATGGGATATCTTCTGTCCCTCCAATGAAAATATTATCACCATAGCAATCATGAGAGTACACCGATTCGATCGTTATATTTTGCGAAGAAGAAATGAACAAGCCATGAAGTTGATCGTTGACGGCTGTTTTAACAGTCGAAGCACTTCCGTCTATTTCGAGGCTGCCGGATATCGTGATGTTTGCGGCATTTAACATAACAAGAACTCGAGTATCCGAAGGTGGGTTAGGGGCAAGCACCAATTTTGAGCCGGCTTCAAAGCTTAGGTTAGTTCCGGTTGGAATACGAAGACACCACCAATCTAGGACTGAAGGGTTACGCATGTGGCCGGAAGAGACTTTATATACACCAGGCGGAAAAATAACAACCTTGCTTTTGGCATTTCCAGCATTAATTGCATTTTGAATCGCGACGGTGTCATCTTTGGTACCATTCCCTGTAGCTCCATAAGATCGAACATTCACGTAACCGTTAGTTTCAGGATCTAATTTAATAGAAGTGACTGCTCCGTCCGCAATAACGGACGTTGTTACAGAATTATCTGGAATAGGTGCAGTTGCCATATACTTCACTCCTTTATTTTTTTGATTTGAAATATAAGGCTAAGTTTCACGTTATAAATCATCCTTATATTTCTACGAGTAACGGTTGTCGTCCATAAAGGATGACAACATCGTTTCTTCTTAAGTATTTTATGTGAACTTTTCTACAGATGCACGGTACAAAGAGCACTTTACAGGACGAAAGGAGTTTTTTATTTGAAGGTATTAGTAACTGGGGGGCTTGGTTTTATTGGGTCACATGTTGTTGACCGGCTTATAAGAGAGGGGATCGAAACTGTAATTGTAGATAATTTATCGGGTGCTTCCGGCTCATTCTATAGAAATCCTTCCGCTCTTTTATATCCGTACGACATTCGGGACGAGACACTGGGTGAAGTCTTTATCCGTGAGAAACCGGATGTGGTCATTCATCTGGCTGCACAGATTGACGTAAGAGAATCTCAGCGCAATCCATTGTTTGATGCGAATGTGAATATTGTTGGCACACTTAACGTCCTGCGGATGTGTGAGGCGCATCAGGTTGAAAAGATCGTGTACGCCTCGTCGGCCGCTGTATACGGTAATCCTGAATATTTGAGCATTGACGAGAAACATCCCTTAAATCCTGAATCTTGTTATGGGGTATCAAAAAGTGTTCCTGAGTCTTATATTCGGATGTTTGCCAGCATGCATGGGCTGAAGTACACCATTCTTCGTCTTGCGAATGTATATGGACCTCGACAAAGCTCGCATGGTGAAGCTGGTGTCGTTTCGATTTTTCTGGATCGCATAAAGCAAGGCAAGGAGCTTGTGATTTATGGGGATGGAGAACAGACCAGGGATTTTGTCTATGTTGAGGATGTTGCACAGGCGTTTGTAAATGCGGCTTGTACAGATGAGAATGTGGATAATCAGATCATAAATATTAGCTGCGGGGTGGCGACCTCCATTAATACGATTGTAGAGATGATAGGCGGTATTACAGGTCGGGAATCCCAGACAACCTATGAACAGGCTCGACCGGGAGATATTCTTCACAGCTACTTAAACAATAGTAAAGCAAACGAGTTGATGTCCTGGTCTCCTCACCATGATCTTCACCAGGGACTCAAGAAGACGATTGCAGCCCGATTGACTGTAGGCAGTGCTGTGGACCATTAATCGCAAATATCGAAAGGGGTTATCCCCATGGAACGAAAATTAAATTCGGAAATGTTTGTTCTACGAAGTATAGCCTGCTTAAGTATAGCGCTGTTACATGCTTTATATCGAGTCTATGACGATGGGAACACGCCTTGGGTAGAGTCAGTGGGTCTACTGCTTACATTTGGCACACCGGTATTCGTATTTATCTCGCAATTCGTATTGTCTTTTGCATACCCGGACGGAATTCCCGCGAAATTTTGGGAGAAACGGATCAAGTACATTTTGCTTCCTTACTTTTTTTTCGGAGCTTTGTACGCAGGGTTAAAAGGATTGGATATGGCGGGCAGTGAGGGGATTCCGCTTCTTCAGGCTTTTTGGTACTTTCTCTGGCGTCATTGGTTACTTGGTGATTTTCATGGCTACTTTATCCTAATTATCTTTCAGTTTTATGCCTTGTTTCTCTTATTTCAAAAGCATGCCAAAAAATTCACTCCACGCTCTATACTGATTGCGTCATTCGTTATTAATGTGGCTTACTTAGGTTTTTTCAATTTCACCAAACCCGTAGATACGGTAGCTGCTCAATATATTTGGGATAAATTGTATTGGGTTTTCTCTCCGGGGTGGATTTTCTACTTTACTGTGGCTTATTACTTGGGGCGAAATGAGGCTTGGTTCCGGGAAAAATTAAAACAGTTCCGTTTAGCTGTCTACGTGCTTCCAGTTGTAACAGGCGCGTTTGTGCTATTCGTGAATGAGCAAGGCTGGATAACGGCACATAGTTCCAAGAGAATTGATATGTTACTTTTCGCCATGAGCATGATTCTACTACTCTTCACAGTGGCTTCTGCATTGAAAAAAGTGCCGCGTGTGCTGGAGTGGAGCAGTAGATACTCCTTCGGCATATATTTGCTTCACCCGTTGTTGTTGGCTTTATTCGTCAAACTTCCTTCTTCGTTCGGGTTGCAAAACCTTGGACTATTCAGTGTGCTTCTCCAATTTGTCGGATGTGTGGTAGGATCGGCGATCATCATGAACATAGCGAATCGTATTCCAGGCGGAGCCTTTGTGTTCGGTCGAGTCGGGATTGGAATCAATCAGAGAAAACCCCCGAAACCGCTGGATAAGCCCATAAGCTCGAGTATAGGGAACATGAACTAGTTAAAAAATAGACCACTAAACTTCCGTTTTTCAGGTGATTAGTGGTCTTTTAATATTGTCTTGGCTCTTACATCGCACTAGTTTCGGACCGTATAGTTCTTATTTCCATAAAAACACACATTTTGGTATTGGTTTTGAGCAAAAAGCAGCATCTGAGTCCGATAATCTCGCAAAATGGCCAAAACCATTAAAATAAGGGCTCCTCAAACCGATCAATAATCGAGGGGATCTGAAATAGTTGGAATTATCGGTGAATCCTATTATAATGGGTTTCTTGATTAAATGTAATTATGAATATTCAAACATTTACATCCAGAGAATAATGCATCGTGCAGAACTTTAGGAGGAAACGAGAGTGGAACTTGGAATAAGTACCTTTGTCGAGACAACGCCCGATGTCCAAACGGGTGAGACAATAAGTCATGCAGAACGACTACGTGAAGTAGTGGAGGAAATTGTACTTGCCGAAGAGGTGGGACTAGATGTATACGGAGTGGGCGAGCATCATCGTAATGATTATGCGGCTTCATCACCTGCGGTTGTGTTAGCGGCAGCTGCATCGTTGACTACGAAGATTCGGTTGACCAGTGCCGTGATGATCCTGTCTTCAGCAGATCCCGTACGCGTATTTCAAGATTTTGCAACGCTAGATGGCATTTCGAATGGACGTGCAGAAATTATGATCGGCCGCGGTTCGTTTACAGAGTCTTTTCCTTTATTCGGCTATGATCTGAAAGATTATGAAGAACTCTTTAATGAGAAGCTGGAATTGTTATTAGCCATCCAAAAGTCAGAAAAAGTAACCTGGAGTGGCAAACACCGAGCGGCCATAAACAATCTGGGGATTTACCCGCGTCCGGTTCAAGATCCGTTACCGATTTGGATTGGGAGTGCAGGTAGTCCAGAATCTGCGATCCGCACTGGAGCATTAGGTTTACCCTTTGTATTAGCTATTATTGGAAATGTTCAACCGCTTGATTATGCGAAGCATGTGCAGCTCTACAAAAAAGCAGCGGCTGAAGCCGGATATGATCTTTCAAGCCTGCCTATTGCCTCACACTCACACGGGTTTATTGCTGAGACTAATGAGTTAGCACTGGAGAAATTTTTCCCTTCAACGCATGCTCGGACCAATGTGCGGGCGAAGGAAAAAGGGACACCCCCATACCATCGTTCCGATTATGATGCAGCATGCAGCTTTGATGGCGCTTTGTATGTAGGTGATCCAGAAACCGTTGCGAACAAAATCATTCATCTTCGCAAGCATGTTGGAATTACGCGATTCTTTTTACATATGCCCCACGGTACAATGCCTCATGATGATGTTATGCAGGCGATTAGACTGCTGGGAACAGAAGTAGCTCCTCGTGTTCGTGAAGAAGTAGCACGCTGGGAAGCAAGTAATCTTTAACGAATAAGCTGCGTCCTTAGGACGTGGTTTTTTTTGTGCGGTATACTAAAATAACGAATAACGTTATATAAGGGAGGGGCAATGGAGACTATTCATTATTTATCTCAATTCAATTTGCTTCAATCGTTAGCGCTGGAAGATCTAATGGAAATGGAAGAGTTAACTCGAATAACAGTAGTCCCGAAAAATACATATATCCAGACACCGACAACCTTCTCTGAAGGATTATTTTTTGTGAAAAAAGGAAAGGTGCGTTTATACCGATTGAATGCGGATGGGAAGCAGTTTACTTCGGATATTCTGAGTGAGGGAAATGTTTTTGGTGAAATGAACGTAATTTCGTTTGGAACCAAAGATCATTACATTGAAGCCATGGAAGAGTGTCATATCTGTACAATTGATCCTGTAAGATTTGAAGATTTCGTAGCTACTCGACCTAGATTTTTGATGTCGTTAATGCAAGTATTGAGCGATCGTATAAAAAGTATGAGTCAGTTAACTCAAAACCTAGCCATCGGAAATCTGCATGATAAAATATTGTGTGTTCTTTTAAAGCTATCGGATCAACTAGGCGTTAAAAGTGAGGATAATTATTATAAAATCAATGTTCCACTATCGCATCAAGAAATCGCCAATTTGATTGGTGCGAGCAGAGAAGCGGTTACTGTGGCATTGCAAGAATTGGTAAAAGCTGAGGTGCTTCAGACTGGGTTCAAAACTATACGTATCCATCATGATAAGATTTTGGAAAGAAATTTATAAAGATTATGAGCTGTAAATGAGATTACATCTTTATGGTTAGAAATACCCGTATCCTAGATATAAGAAGAAGGTTATCCAAGCCTTTAAAATCATAGGTGAAGGGAAGATTTATATGGAGCATAGGAAGGGAGCTCGAAAAGTTAGCGATATTCCTGCTGATGTTGTTGGACTATTGCATAAAGGACAATTACAGACTGTAAATCTAACGGAATGGCTTGCTGTGGACCATATGGTCTTGATAGAAAATGTACTGGACGAGCTAGGTTTTGGACAGGAATCCGAACCAATTTTACAAAGGCTTCGCGATTCATCGGAAAAGAAAATCATGAAGCTCATACCGGCTATCGCGCGGGAGTGGCAACAGGTATTGGAGTGCAAATCAGAGGTGGAACAAGTCCGAGTATTCTCAGCATTAGCGCAGCATCGTTCCGATAGTGTCCGCTGTTGGGCTGCCTATATGATCGGTCTAAATCAATCTTTAAGTCTATCGCAAAAGCTAATGGATATCCGTCCCTTTGCAGCGGATGATCATTTTGGGGTACGTGAGATTTCATGGATGGCTTTAAGGGAATCGGTCATTGCAGAATTGGATGAATCCATTAAGTTCTTAGAGAGCTGGGTTCATGATCAAGATACGAACATAAGGAGATATGCAATCGAATTGACGCGGCCACATGGGGTATGGGCGAAGCATATTACTGCGCTAAAAGAAAACCCAGCAATAGCACTTCCATTATTAGAACCACTTAAGTCAGATCCGGCAAAATACGTTCAGGATTCTGTAAGTAATTGGTTGAACGATGCGAGTAAAAGCAATCCAGACTGGGTGCAACAGCTTAGTGAGAAGTGGTTAATTTCTTCGGATTCCAAGGAAACGAAGCGGATTGTAACACGGGCAACAAGGAGTATTGCTGATCTACGTTGAAAATGAAGTAATACCTTAGCCCTCTAGTAGTGCGTCACAGCAGGAGTGTGTCTCGGCATTCTCAGCTTAAGATGTTGACATTGAAGAATTATTTCACTATACTGGCTGTAATCTTATATACGATATACGTTGAAGAAGCCCAGTAGTAGCTTAGTCCCTGTTTCAGAAAGCCGGGGGTTGATGAAACCCGGTACACACTAAGAGTACGAATTACACTTTGGAGTATCTCGGCTAACACCGAGCGGAATGGCGAACGATATCTCGTCACGAGTGGCATCAATGCTGTGTTTTAGCAATAGCGTTTCATTGGTGCAATCTGGGTGGTAACACGGTTATTCAATCGTCCCTATGTCTACAATAGACAAGGGGACGATTTTTTTGTTTTTAAATATAAGGATTTATAAGTTTCTCTTCATCAACTATCCTTATATTCGCTTGGCGGACTGATGATTCGTTATAGGATATCTACTAATTTAAGGGGTGTTAGGCAATGAATATTATCGATGAACTAGAATGGCGCGATGCCATCAATCAACAAACCGATGCCGAAGGGCTTAGAGAATTGACCAACCAGAAATCCGTTTCGGTGTACTGCGGTGTAGACCCGACGGGTGACAGTATGCATATTGGTCACTTGATTCCGTTCATGGTACTCAAAAGATTCCAGCTTGCAGGACATCGTCCGGTTATGCTGATTGGCGGTGCTACAGGTACGATAGGTGATCCAAGTGGACGACAATCCGAGCGTTCATTGCAGACACTGGAGCAAATCCAAGCTAACGTAGATGCGCTTACCGCACAAATGAAAAAGCTGTTCGTTACTGATGGCGACAATCAAATTCGTATGGTGAACAACTACGATTGGACGCATAAAATCAATGTGATCGAATTTTTGCGTGACTATGGTAAGAACTTCAGCATCAATTCGATGCTTGCCAAAGATGTTGTAGCGAGCAGATTGGACAGCGGAATTTCCTTTACTGAATTCTCCTACCAAATCCTGCAATCCCTAGATTACCTGCATCTGTACCAGCATGAAGATGTGCAGCTCCAAATTGGTGGCTCCGATCAATGGGGCAACATTACAAGCGGTCTGGATCTGATCCGTAGAAAAGAAGGACCTGAAGCAAAAGCATTCGGTCTAACGATCCCGCTTATGTTGAAAGCTGATGGAACAAAATTCGGTAAATCAGCTGGAGGGGCAATCTGGCTCGATCCAAACAAAACGACTGCGTTTGAGTTCTACCAGTTCTGGGCGAACACTGATGACCGTGATGTTGTGAAATACTTGAAGTACTTTACATTCCTATCTAAAGAGCAAATTGATGCACTTGCGGAAAAAGTACAGACTGAACCGCATAAACGCGAAGCACAAAAAACACTTGCTGAAGAAATGACCAGATTCGTGCATGGTGAAGAATTGCTGGAGCAGGCTAAACGTATTACTGCTGCTCTGTTCAGTGGAGATATCAAATCCCTAACTGCTGATGAGATCGAGCAAGGCTTCAAGGAAATGCCGACCTACGAAACTACACTGGAATCTAAAAATATCGTAGAGTGGTTGGTTGATCTCGGTATCGAGCCGTCCAAGCGTCAAGCACGTGAGGATATCACCAAAGGAGCAATCTCCATGAATGGTGAGAAAGTTAGCGACGTAGCTCTGGATGTTACAGCTAGCGAAGCTATCGGGGGCCGGTTTATCATTATCCGTAAGGGTAAGAAAAACTACAGCTTGGTGAAATTGTCCTAATAATAAGAGCCTTCCTTATGAATAAGGGAGGTTTTTTGTTGTATTTTAAGTATAGAGGCGGATCATTTGCATATTAAGTGAAATTTGAAAGGTGAAATAGCGAAAATTATGGTAAGCTTAGGATTCGTGTGATTTATGGATTAACATGATATTCTACAACTATAACAGAAAATTAGGAGTGGTAATTTGAGAAGACAAAAACCAATGACCATGGAAGAATTGATGAATGAGTTACAAGGACAGAAAACGTATCAAGAAGATCCCAATCACATCTCTTTCGAGAAATTGTTTAATGAAGCGTTTATGAGTAAGTATTCCAATTACAAAAGTTTCGATGAGTTTGTAACCAAAGGAAACTTTCAAGTAAAGACAGAAGAAGATGTTGCTGACATACCTGATGAACTTTTTGATCGTCATGTAGTTAGAGAGACTAAATTTACGGATTGGAAATCAATGTTGGAAACAGCGAATAAGGAATACGTCCGTAATTAAAGAAACAGTGTCTGGTAATGCTCTATTTATCTTCAAAGAAAATACACTCCCCATTGTCTCGAAAGACAATGGGGAGTGTATTTTTTTATCTCTAGATATTCGATTACCTATGATGTTTTACTCATCGTTGATGCACATACCTATGATTTAATTGAAGAAATAGGAAATAGGTTTCATAAAGGATGTATTTATATAGGAGGGGCAGAATCGTATGACAACTTGCATACAGACCTCGAGGCCTGAGACTCTTCATGTCATGTGGAAAACCGTCTCGGAGGATTGTAATTTAACCTGTGATTATTGCTATTACAGCACAGCAGGGGGACATCCTCATCATCCGATCCGAGTGATGGATGCGGATCTTCTGGAGCGGTTTATCGCTCAGTACATGAAACGATCATTTGGTATAGCGACTTTCTCTTGGCAGGGAGGGGAGCCGCTATTAGCCGGACTTCCATATTTTGAACGCGTGATTTCACTCCAAGCTAAGTACGCTCCACCTCATACGATGATCAGTAATGCGCTGCAGACCAACGGAACGTTAATTCATGAGAATTGGGCGAAATTTTTTAAACGGTACAACTTTTTGGTTGGGATTAGTGTGGACGGTCCTGAGCCCATTCATGATGCACATCGTAAAACGGGTTCGGGGAAAGGTAGTTATGATCTAGTTATGCGTGGGATTCGCCATCTACAGAATGAAGGTGTGGAATATAGTACTCTGACGGTGATTCATGAAGATAATGTGATGAAACCAGACGAATTGATGGCATTCTACCAGGAACAACAATTTCCTTATATTCAGTTTATCCCTTGCATGGATTTTGTCTCACAAAAGAGTGATATGCCTGGCCGCTTTCGAATTACACCTGAACAATACGGAGCGTTTTTATGCCGTACATTTGATCTGTGGTACAACGAGGGGTATCCGGAGCTTCCCATTCGTATTTTTGAGAATATGCTTCTAGTATTCATGCATCGTGAGGCGGAGTTATGCGTCCACAACTCATGCTGCCCGAAGATGATGGTGCTTGAAACGAACGGGGATGCCTATCCTTGCGATTTCTTTATTGATGAAGAGCACAGGTTAGGAAATATTGGCCATACCGACCTTGAAGCATTGCTTACCAGCCCCATATATGATGACTTTTTGTTAATGAAACCCAATATGAATGAATCATGCTATAAGTGTGAGTATCTTAGCTTTTGTAATGGGGGATGCCCGCGCAACCGGAATTGGCTTGATGTTCATGATCGTACTGAGGTTGATTATTTCTGCCATAGCTATAAAATGTTCTACTCATATGCCTATGAACGGATGATACTGCTAGCAAACCGACTTAAATCGGAGCAGATGCTGGAGTTCAGGAAAAGTGCCAAACCACTTCCAGGTAGAAATGATCCATGTCTCTGCGGAAGCGGGAAAAAATTTAAGAGTTGCTGTCAACCACTATAGCTCAAATTAAAAAAAAGGCTGTCTTAACAATCATGCAAATGGTTTTGGGACAACCTTTTTATTATATTAAAGAACCATTTGATTTCTCACCATAATAGCCGCACCAGTCACCACAGCTTCTTCTTTTAAAGTACCTAGAGTGAAGTGAGGTTGGTATTCAGGATAACGGTAAGTGTTACGCTGTGCCACTTCAACCGCCGTTTGGAAGAACAACTCGTGAGAGTGGATGAGCGCACCACCTAAAATGATAGTCTCAGGATGTAACAGGTTGATAACGTTGGCGAGGCCAATCCCGAAGTGAATGGCGGCTTGAGTAAATAATTCACGTGCGTGTGGATTACCATCTCTAAAGGCTTGCACGAGTACATCATAAGTTAGCTTCTCAGGCGAGACTTTATATCTTTGGAGGATCAGGTCGTTGTCATTTTTTGCCTCTGAGCGTGCACTTTGTTCTAGCGCCTGCACAGATACGAATGCTTCCAGAGCACCGTAGTTCCCATCATTATTTAATCGGGGTCCATCTGTCTGGATGATCATTTGACCAATGGCATCTTCCATATCCATCGTCCCATGAACAATACTTCCATGCGACATCATCGCATAGCGGATCCCTGCTCCAGCATGTACATAGAGCATATGTTGAATGTTAGCGTGACGGATGGACCAGCGTTCCCCAAGCAGTGCGGAATTTGCTCCGTTGTCCAACCAAGCTTTGAAGCCTGTCCGTTCCTCCACCAGAGTGCAAATCGGGAGATTGTTCCAGCCTGAAGCAGGGAAATGTAGCGGCTTTAAGATTAAACCATTTTCCCGGTCAAGCGGTCCCACGGCTCCTATTCCTATCCCAATAATTTGACTGTCCTTCAGCTGATGGTCTCTAAGGAAGGCGCGTATTTGATTACTTATGTGATCCATAAATCTTTCAGGTGTGAATGCCTGATCCATTCGCCAGTGAACAATTGATTTTGGGTTCATTTGCATATCAAATAAACCAAGGGAAGAATACAGCCTGGAAATCTCTAAACCGATGATGTAGCCGTAGGAAGGATTGATCTGGTATAAAATAGGTCTTCTGCCTCCGCTTGATTCCCCGAATCCGCATTCTATCAGCAAGCCTTCTTCCGTCATTTCATCTAATATTCGGGTCATTGTGCTTTTGGTAAGTGAAAATGTTTGTAGAAGATCTAACTTGGAAACTGTGCCTTGTTCGGCGATTCGGTCGTATAGGAGTTTCTTTGGGGATGGAATGTGTGTCGAACGCTTTTCCACGATATACCTCCAAGCTATGTATAGGATGAACTAGAAAGATCGTTTTTTATAAAGTTTGTATTTATTATCATTAATATAGTATAACGCATAAACCATAGATTGTATTTTACCGTTCAAAAACTTAATTCCATTTTGGGAAAAAGTGATATAATGAAATTACGACAGAAAATATAAGGGTGGAATCCATGAGAACAACTATGAAAATAAATGCGACGACGAATACAGACCTAAGGATAAGTCTATTGTTCCAGTTGTTTTGGGTATTTGTTCGAATCGGTCCCGTAACTTTCGGGGGAGGTTATGCGATGATCCCTATGATCGAACGGGAAATTTCCACTAAACGGAAATGGCTGGCTGAAGAGGAGATGGATGAAATTCTATCTTTAGCTGGCGCAGCACCAGGTGGGGTAGGTGTAAATGCGGCGGCATTCATTGGTTATCGTCTTGCTGGAGTGAAGGGTGCGATTGCTGCAATCGCTGGGATTACGATTCCAACCTTTATCATTGTTTGTTTGCTTAGCGCCGTTTACTCACAACTGGCCGACCAACCAAAAGTTATTGCCGCCATGAAGGGGATTCATGGTGCTGTTATTGCCTTGATCCTAGTAGCAGCATATCGAATGGCCAAGAACGCTATATTTGACAAGACTACGGCTGTTACGGCGTTGCTTATACCGATTGTTTTATTAGTTTCCGGAATCAATCCCATATATGTGATCGCAGTTGGATTGATTATCGGTTTTGTATATATGCCAATCAAACAGCTCTTAGGGCTCCAAGTTCGGACAGAGAAGGATTCCTTGAAAGCTTCTGATGAAGAATCGAATTATCCGGAGTATTACATCTAGGGGGAAGCGATGTGATTTGGAATTTATTTTTTATCTTTATAAAAATTGGACTGCTCTCCTTTGGAGGAGGGTACGCAATCATTCCGATGATTCAGCATGAAGCTATGGCTGGTGGCTGGTTATCTGAAAGGGAATTTCAAGAGGTAGTTTCCATCGCAGGGATGTCACCGGGCCCTGTTGCAACGAACAGTGCAACCTTGATTGGATATCGTGTAGCTGGAATTGAAGGAGCGATTGTGTCGACATTAGGTATGGTTCTGCCTTCATTAATTATCATCATTGTTATTTCCATCTTTTTTTATCGGGTGAGGGACAGTCAATGGATTAAAACGTTATTTTATGGGTTGCGACCAGTGATTACAGGCTTGATTGCCTATGCTGCGATTCGGTTTGGATTAAATAGCATGGAACACGCTTTCATTAGTTGGCAGACCATTGGCACATTGATCATTGTATTCGCTGCACTTTATGGTTTAATAAAATATAAGCTGCATCCGCTCACCATTATCGTTGCCTCTGGCATTCTTGGTGTAGCCTTTTTTTAGACAGAGCCGGGACAATCCCAGATTGGAGGTAAGTACATGTCAGAGAATATACGGGCTTGCTGTTCAGCTAGTCGAAATCAAGTCGAGAAACAAGGTTCCATCGATGTTTGTAAGGAGAACACAACTCTCCAAAGATCAGAAGGGGATAAAGATTTCTCGGGCATGATCCTTATTCCTGGAGGCACTTTTCTTATGGGGACGGATGACAAAGAAGGGTTTCCCGCAGACGGAGAAGGGCCTGCTAGGAATGTTACCTTATCTCCCTTTTTGATTGATGCAACGGCAGTTACGAATAAGCAGTTTGCTGCTTTTATCAAGGAAACAAACTACGTTACAGATGCGGAGCGTTTCGGTTGGTCTTATGTGTTTCATACTTTTGTTTCCATGGAGACAGGGAAAAAGGTGACCCAAGTAGCTACTCAAACTCCCTGGTGGTGGGTGGTAGAGGGAGCAAATTGGTGTCATCCGGAAGGTCAGGATTCTCAAATAGACGAACGCCTTGATCATCCGGTGATCCACATATCTTGGCATGATGCTGATGCATATTGCAGCTGGGCCGGCAAACGTCTGCCTACGGAAGCGGAGTGGGAGTATGCCGCACGAGGAGGTCTGGTTCAGAAACGGTATCCTTGGGGAGACGAATTAAAACCAGGCGGAGAGCATCGCTGCAATATTTGGCAGGGAAAGTTTCCCGATAAAAATCATGCCAGCGATGGTTTTGCAGGTACCGCACCTGTAAGGTCCTATCTGCCTAACGGCTATGGTCTTTATAATATGTCAGGAAACGTGTGGGAATGGTGCGAGGATTGGTTTACTAAGGACTATCATATATCTTCCGAATCCGTGAATCCGAGAGGCCCGGTAAGTGGTGTAGCAAGGTCGATGCGCGGAGGATCGTATTTGTGCCATAAATCTTATTGTAACCGTTATCGGGTGGCGGCCAGGAGCAAAAATACACCAGACAGCTCTGCAGGAAATATTGGCTTTCGATGTGCGGCTGATTATACCGGTTGAGAATACATAAAGACTACTACATTAGAAGGAGGAACTTCTTTGTCCTCTATCATTCATAGTCAGTTTGATATCACCGTGCTGGACGTCATAAAAATTCAATATCAGAAGCGGATCTTATTCGATTACGTCCAGTCTTGTTATACCGTCTCTTATATCCAAAAAGGTGAGGTATTGACGACATCCTCCGAGGGAGAATATGTTGCTTCTGCCGGAGACGTGATGATCCACCGTCCTAACGAGCCTTTTAATGTGATCTCCAAAATGGAAGGCGTACATTATCTGTTTAATATTAACGCAAAGGTGCGAGACGGAGATGACTTCTTCAAGTTATTCCCGCTAGGCAAGGTGATTCGGATTCGGGATCAAAGCGAATATGAGCGAAGGTTTGACGAGCTGCGAAGCCTGTGGTTGCAGGAGGAGGATGATTTCAGAAATGTTCAGGTCGGTTCATTGGCATTTCTTCTCCTTTATGAAATTATGGAGAGCACCAAGCTTGGCGGGCGCCGCTCATCACGAGATCCCTATGTCACGGACCGCTTTAACGAGGCGTTGAAATATATGGAGGAGAGACTTGATCAGGAGATTAGTAGAGAGGAGCTTTCCAAGCTCTATCATATGAATCCTGTTTATTTTAGCCGGGCGTTTCAGAAAATATATAAATTGACACCTATGCAAATGTTACGAAAATTACGGCTGCAGCAAGCTAAACAAATGTTGGAGTATACGGATTATACCATCGAGCATATCTCCCAGAGCTGTGGTTATTATGATGCTTCACATTTCAGTAAGGTATTTCGTGGCGAATACGGCAGGGGTCCGGCAGAGTACCGAAAAAGTATCGAATATACAAAAACAAACATCGCTACTCCATAGCGGAGCTTTCCATATTCATTTACTCTATAAGCATGAGCAGATCATTCTGAACTGCCCGAATCGATGCGTAACCATTTCGATTAAAAGGAAAGGCAGGGTATAACTCATGAGAATCTTGTATTTGGATTTGGATTCGCTTCGCCCGGACCATCTGGGATGTTATGGCTATCATCGGAATACCTCCCCGAATATCGATTCAATCGCTAAAGAAGGTGTCACCTTTACCAACTACTATTGTTCAGATGCGCCGTGTCTACCGTCCCGTTCTGCTTTAATGTCGGGACGATTTGGCATTCATAATGGGATTGTAGGACATGGCGGGACCGCTGCTGATATGCGTAGAGAAGGGGCGCAACGCGAATTTAATGACCGGCTGGGAATGGAGAGTCTTCCCGCTATATTAAGGCAAGCTGCCATGAAAACCGCGTCGATTAGCACCTTCGCCGAACGGCACTCGGCCTGGACCTTTAATGCCGGTTTTCAAGAAGTGTTCAATGTTGGTGGAAGGGGGCATGAGACGGCAGAGCAGGTGCTTCCTGTGGCACTTAAATGGCTTGAGGATAATGGGGAGTCCGAAAATTGGTTTCTGCACCTGAATTTCTGGGATCCTCATACGCCTTATCGTACACCCGAGAGCTACGGTAATCCGTTCGAGAAGGAGCTTTTACCCGATTGGATCACGGAAGACGTGTTTGAGCTTCACCGGAGTAAAAAGGGACAGCATAGTATTGAAGATATGAATGCACTCGCGAAATCGCATTATCATCAGCATTTTAGGCATCAGCAGGAGATAGAGAATCGTGATGACCTGCGAGTTATCTTTGACAACTATGATGCTGGAGTTAAGTATCTGGACGAGCATCTCGGGAAAGTATTTTCTAAGCTCAGAGAACTTGGCGTGATGGAAGATACTGCTATCTTGATCTCAGCGGATCACGGAGAGAGCCTGGGCGAGCTAGGGATTTACTCCGAGCACGGCACGGCAGACGAGGCGACTTGCCGTATTCCGATGATTATTCGCTGGCCAGGCGGCAAGAAGGGAATAGTGGAGGATGGGCTACATTATCACCTTGATCTCGGACCGACATTAGCAAGCCTTCTGAATTTGAAAGGGGCTCCTTCTTGGGATGGTGAAAGTTATGCTGATACCATTCTAGAGGGACATTTAGGAGGGCGTGAGTATCTCGTAATCTCACAATGCGCGCATGTGTGTCAACGCAGCATCCGATTTGAGGAATGGTTATATATACGCACCTATCATGACGGACACCATGGATTTCCGAAAGAAATGTTGTTTGATATGAAGCATGATCCTTACGAACAACATAATCTCGCCGAAGTGCGTAAAGACATTTGTATGAAGGCTGTCTATCTGTTGAATGAATGGCATGACAACATGATGAGCTCCATGGACTGTGATATCGATCCATTATGGACGGTACTTATGGAAGGTGGACCCTATCATGCGAAAGAGTATGCGAGCTCATCCTCAAAGGATGCTTAGCGTTGTCCCTTTGAATGAGGAAAGAAAGACAACTGAGAAGGCGGCTGCCCCTGAAAGGGCAACCTCCTTTTTTATTCTCTGGCTTCTTGCTGATCAATTAAAGCCCCGGGTAGCCTCAAAACGGTTTTCGTCCCGCTACCTTCCTTACTGTATAGCAGAACGCCGCAGGGATCACCGTACTTAAGATTTAGACGGTTGTTTACGTTTAGGAGCCCGATATGATCACCGGATTCTATGTTCTTACCAGCCAGCAGCTCGGTTAGCTGTTCCAGTCTCACAGCAATGATGCCTACACCATTATCTTCTACAGCGATTTCAAGCAGTCCCGCTTCGCTTTTCTCTACTGTGATCAGCAAGACTCCCTGACCTTGAGCCTCAAGTCCATGACCAAGCGCATTTTCGACAATAGGTTGAAGGATCATTTTAGGTACGGGAATGTGTAACCATTCCTGTGGACAGAACAGCTTGTAACTGAATTTGTCAGGGAAACGGCCTTGGTAAATCCTCACACAAGATTCTGCGATTTTCAGCTCTTCCCCAAGAGTTACCTCCTCCTTGCCTTTGATGCTGTACTTGAGCATTGTGCTTAAGGCGGTAGTCATTTCGTAGATTTCCCGATTTCCTTTTACGATCGCAACGCCTTTGATTGTATCTAAAGTATTGCTTAAGAAATGGGGATTAATTTGACTTTGCAAATACGAGTATTCGGCACGTTGCTTTTCCAGATCTGTCTGGTAAAGCTGGGTGTTTGCATCGATTAATTGGTCCGTCAAATCGTGAATCCGCGTTGTCATATCATTGAACTGTCGAGAGATGATTTCAATTTCAGCATAGCCTTTTAAATCGACCTTGTTGTTCAATATTCCTAGACTTCCGCCTTTTAATTGATTCATATAGCGCATAAGCCTAGACAACGGTCTTAAGAGATTCATCATGAGTACAGAGTAGGGAATAGAGACGACCAATAAGATTAATGCTAGAAGAGCATAGCTGACCTTCTTTAATTTCTCCAGTTCTTTCATTAAATTATGGACAGGAACAGCGGTTATAATTTTTCCAGAGATCTCCGGTAAGATAAAGGACTGAATTGCATATTTCTTTCCGTTAACTGTTTCGACGATTGACTCTCCATCCCTTCCAGTTGCCCGAGTTTGAAACTGCTGGAGCATGTCCTCCGGCTCATCACTATTTGAGTAGATCAGCCCTTTATCATCCATCATAAAAAAGCTGGTTCCGACTAATCGAGGGTACTCTGAAATTTCAGTTTGAATAGCCTTCATATCCACAATAACTGCGATGTAGCCAATTTTTTCGCCATATAGGGACGTGTCACCTGAAGCAAAGATGTTCATCCCGAACAGTAATTTTCTCTTGTCGATGACCTTGTCTGGAGGACTGTATCCGCGATAATGAACGATTCCATCATCCCCAGCCGTCTTCATAAGATCGACGGCATATTTGGTTCTTCCCGCTAAGGAAATACGTGTGTTAGAGCTGCCGATAACAATAATATCTAAAATGTCCGTATTCATATTTCGCGCGATACTCAATAGTCCCTCTACCTTTTGGGAAAGGTCGTAGCCTCGAAGCTTATCATTCTCGACTAGGAACTTTTGGACGGTCGAATCGTATCCTACATTCATCATCATGGAAGAAACGTTGGCATAGTTGTTAGAAATCCGTTGCTTGAGAAGGGAGACCAGCTCCGTATTGTATTGCGTATTTTGATTAATGATGGTCTCGCTTGATAGTTGGTAGACTCGTGAAACGATGATTGGGATAATGGCAACAATAAATAAACCAAATAAAAGAACCTGAGTACGGATGGATAATCTCTTAAATGTCTTCATTGCTTTGTTCCCTATATTGCGTAGGTGTCATTTTGAGATGCCGTTTAAAAATTCGTGTGAAGTAGAAATAATCCTGAAAACCGCATTTCTCACCGATTTGGTAAATGGAAAGGTCGGTTTCGACCAGCATTTTACAAGCGTATTCAATTCTTAATCGACTGATATGTTCGATGATGGTCTCGCCGACTTCTTTCTTGAATAATTGGCATAAGTAATTTGGACTTAAGAAGAACTGATTGGCTAAATGTTGAATCGAGATTTCTTGATTGAAGTGGTTGCGGATGTACAACATGATTTCTTTGACTTTGTGGTTTGAAATTCGTGAAATATCAGTTTCGTTTCTGTTCATAAAAATATCAAGCGTCATAAGAATCAAATCATCGATCATAGCTTCAGCCGTACCGTATCGATAATAGAGCTGTTCATATCCTTCAAAAAAACGGCCGTTAACCCGAGTCCCTTCCCGAGGAAATAAGTAGAGGATCGATGTGTAGAGCAAATAGGCTTCTTTAATGGTGAACGTTCCCTCTTTGAATAATTTCTTTATCGATTCCATGGCTGCTATAAAACCGAGCCGGTCTTTATTATGAAGAATCCGGGAGATCTCTTTGAGCTTCTCGTCGATCGGTATTTCCTGTTGTGGATTCACCGGATAACATCCAGGCATCCCCGTTGTGAACATACTGAAAGCAGCATGAGAAGCGGATTCTAAAGCCGCATCCAGTTGATGTATATCCGAAATAGGAGGACCGATCCCGACCCCGCATTCTTGTACAACCTCTGTATGTTCAAGACCCCGAAGGAAGACTTCGTATTGGCACTCTTCCAATAAGTAACCATAACGTCGGCGGCTCATCGGGAAGACCAAGGAAGAGAATTGCCCGACATCTGCGGGCGAACTTAACCCTTGGATAACAATGGGGATATGAGGGCGATCTTCCGACAAGGGGATTCGCTTCTCGTCCAACCGTAAGCTGATTCGTTCAAGATCTCCGGAACAAACCGCTTCATATAGTTCGAAGTCGTGGACAGGGCTTTCTTTAACCACCTTCGATTCGTGTTGCTGGGCTATTCGGTTAAGCATTCCTTCGATTTCTTCGATTTCAAATGGTTTCAGGCAGTATCCGAACGTACCATAATTCATCGCTTTTTGTGCATAAGCGAACTCTGCATGTCCGCTGAGTACGATGAAAATTGTATCAGGTGCGATGGCTTTACCACGTTGAATGAGCTCTAGCCCATTCATTACAGGCATTTTAATATCTGTTAGAACAAGGGTGGGGCGAAGCGATTGAATTAATTGCAGGGCTTCTTGCCCGTTTTCGGCATCGTCGATCACTTCAAAGCCGTATTTCTTCCAATTTACTCCTGCTTTAATTCCCTCTACAATCCACTTCTCATCATCTGCAATAATCACTGAACGCATAAGTGAATCCCCCTTTCTATATGGAGCTCTTAGATTTATCCTAGCGATTGTGGATCAAGGGGGGTATGGACTATCTTACGCTCACTATGTCCGATATTACGTGTCACAGGAAGGTCACCCACAAAGGTGTGAAAAATCCACATGACCGGAGTTGTATCCTCTATACAAGATAATTTACACTCCCGATATAATTTACCATATAAATCGCTTACAAGCATAAACAATCTCATACAGAAAGGTGGGGAGAAGATTGGCTGATTCTGTAACCGCTCGTACGCCTAAGCGAAGCTTAAAGACTCGTGCTCCTAAGCAAAGCTTAGGGAAAACGATTTTACAGTACAAGTATTTTTACCTCATGGTTCTACCGGTGTTAATCTGGTACGCCCTCTTCAGCTATGCTCCCATGTACGGTGTAACGTTAGCATTCAAATCATTTGATTACAGTAAGGGGATCCTGGGAAGTCCCTGGATTGGCTTAGAGAATTTTCAAACGCTGTTGACCGACCCCGATTTTCGTAGGGCATTTTGGAATACGGTCATTATCAGCTTGATGAAGCTGATCACTCATTTTCCGATGCCCATTATCCTGGCGATTGTTTTATATGAGTTTTCCAGGACAAAAATGAAGCGGTTTTTTCAGACGATCCTGACGTTTCCACATTTTATTTCGTGGGTTGTGCTGTCAGGGATTATCATCAATATTTTAAGCAAGGACGGGATTTATAACCAGATCATCATGTTGTTTGGCGGGGATCCAAATTCTCCGCTTGTAGATGAAAGTGCATTTAGACCTGTTCTGTATATCACACATGTGTGGCGAGAGATCGGTTGGGATTCAATCATTTACTTAGCAGCGCTTGCAGGGATCAATCCTGAGCTGTTTGAAGCGGCGGAAGTGGACGGAGCGAACCGGTTTCGCCGCCTGCTAAACATCGCATGGCCGGGCTTGAAGAGTACCGTCGCAGTTTTGTTAATTCTTCAAGTTGGACAATTATTGACGCAAGGTTCGAGCTTCGAGCAAATATTCAATCTGTATAGTTCACCGGTATATTCGGTTGCCGACACGATCGATACATACATTTATCGGACTTCATTCACGATTGGGGGCGACTTTGGATATATGACCGCCGTGGGTGTCGTCAAGTCCATTATCAGCCTAATCCTTTTATGGGCGGCCAATTCGTTCGCTAAGAAAATGGGTGAGGAAGGACTGTATTAATTTGCAGGAAAAGGGGTGAAGCAAGTGACCGACACAACGGTTAAAAAGAGAAAAAAATGGAGTGTCTTCGATATCGTCGCATTCGTGGTTCTGGGGCTTCTAGCACTAGTAACATTTTTTCCCTTCTATAATGTTCTTATTATCTCAGTTGCAAAGTTCGAAGCGATTAGTAAAAGTGACTTTTATATTTTTCCGCTTTCGTTTGACCTGTCGGCATACAAGCTGTTGCTTCAGGATATGAAGTTTTGGACTTCGATTTTAAATTCTGTCATCGTAACGGCGGTTGGCGTGTTGTTCAGCATGACAATCTCTGTAGCGGGAGCATACGCATTATCCAAGCGGGGCATGCCGGGAAGAAACATAATGCTTAGTTTGATCTTGTTCACTATGTTTTTCAATGGCGGTTTAATTCCCTTTTATCTAGTCGTTAAAGATCTAGGATTCGTAAACAATATACTCGTCATGATCATACCCGCCGGTCTCAATACGTTTTACCTGATCATTATGAAAAACTATTTCAACACGATTCCAGAAAGTCTGGAAGAGTCAGCTAAGCTGGATGGGGCAAATGATCTGTACATCCTTTACAAAATCATTATTCCGATCTCTGCCCCATTCATGGCGACCTTTGCTTTGTTCTATGCCGTGGAAAGATGGAATGAATGGTGGTACGCGTTGATCTTTATCAGTGACGCTTCAAAGGCCCCGCTTCAGATTTATTTACGTGAGACACTCATTACTTCAAATTCCTTGCTAAGTCAAATGGCACAGACGATGGCCGAGCAGGAGCAGACGGGGAAGGTCTACACACCTGCACTTCAAATGGCTGCAATTGTAGTTTCGAGTATTCCGATTATTGTTGTTTATCCGTTCCTGCAGAAGCATTTTAATAAAGGCATTATGGTTGGTTCGATAAAAGGATAAGAAAGATTTTAAATAGATTGATTCTATCCTAAAATAGTATAAAGGGAGGTTTCAAGCATGCTTAGAAAGAAAATGATGACACTGGCATTATGCATAACTTTATTGGCTTCGGTGCTCACGGCTTGCGGTGGAGGCAATAACGACAAAGGGCAGACGGCATCAAACGGTGAAGTATCTCCGGATTCTTCTAATTCCACGGACAACCCTTACAAGGATCCAATGACCATTTCTCTTGGTTTCTGGGACGCGGATGCTGAAATTGCTAACATCGAAAAAGACCCGATCGCCAAACAAGTATTAGAAAAATTCAACATTACATTAAAACCTGTCAATATGACCTGGGATGACTATACCCAGAAGATTCAAATGTGGGCTGCTTCCGGTCAATTGCCTGATATTTTCGCGATCGACGCTGTCGGTACGCAATATCAGCGTAAATGGGTTGAACAAGGTGTTGTCAAAGCACTTCCGGATCTTTCTAAGTATCCTAACCTTGCAAAATACTTCGAATCGCCGGACATTAAAGGTTTAGGTGTAGACGGAAAGTATTATACCGTTCCTCGCCGGATGTTCCCGAGTGTCGATTGGAGCGCACTGGATCGTATGGTGTTCTATCGATGGGATCTTGCTCAAAAAGCTGGAATCACAAAAGAACCCGAGACCTGGGAAGAGTTTGAAGCTATGCTTGATGCAATCGTGAAGTCGGATCCGGAAGGGAAGCATATTACCGGTCTTACGACGACAACTACCAAGATGCTGGGCGGATTCTTCTGGTTGTACGGTAACCCGGTCGCCACGAGTGATGGAAGCGGCAGTGACTTTAAATGGATCAAAGAGGACGGTAAGTTTATACCTGCTGTATTTTCGAAAAATGCGCTTCCGGCGTTACAAAACATGAAGAATATGTACGAAAAAGGTTTGATCGATCCAGACATCGCGCTTGTAAAGCCTGCAGAGTCTTATGATAATTTCGTAGCAGGTAAAGCAGCTGCTCTTCTAAGCGGTGGCGGTTTTATAAATTTAAATAGCGATATGTATGAAAAACGCTGGAAAACAGCTTATCCGGATAAGGATATCATGGAGAGCGTAAAGGCACTCAAGCCACTTATTGGACCTGATGGTGAACGCTCACATGCTATTTTTAAAACGTACTGGTCGGAAAGTTATTTCAGCAATAAGGTTGACGATAAAAAGATGGATCGCATCATGGCACTCTATGATTATGTGTTGTCTCCTGAAGGCAAGGACCTGTTGACTTATGGCATTGAAGGTGTCGATTACAAGATCGAAAATGGGCAGAAGGTTGTCATTGAAAAGGGTTCATTAAATGAGAAGTATCCAGCTAGTAGATTTCTAAAAAATTTGGTGGCTTATGAAACTTCCGATAGCTATAACATGGATAACCCGACGATCGCTAACGAAGGGATCCGCAAAGAAGCTGTCGATTATATCGATTGGATTCAGAACAATACGAAGGTTCCAGAATATGACATTCGGTTAACGTATTTGTCCACTCCAACAAAGGATAAATTTACTGTGCTGGACCATGATGATCTGCTTAAGATCATGCTTTCCAAAGAACCCGTTGAGAGTTACTGGAATAACATTGTGAACGATTATAAGGCTAAAGGTCTTGATAAAATGATAGAAGAAGTAAATGCGAAGGCCAAAGAACAAGGTATTGAATAATTGATGGATAGAGAAGATCCGGGCTGAAGCAGCCCGGATCTTCCGTTTAATGATTTGAAGTAGAACCAAGAATGTGCGGCGCTACTGATCGCATACTTATAATAAGATTAGGAGGGTAAAGTCTATGATACATAGCATTCACTTGACAGGGTTAACCGAGAAACAGTTAGCAGCTGTTTCAGAAGTAGCGGGAATATTGAGTATTCGAATAGAACGGTCAGGGATTCCAGTAAATTGTAAGAGAAAAGGGAAGGGCATTCGAATATCTTACGATGAGATTCAGGCCACTATTGAGTATGAACAGGAACATCAGTTGATCCGGGCACTCAGCCGATTGCTAGAGAATTTACGTCGTGGTGAGAGAGTTGAAATTAATGAAATGCCGGTTTATGAACAGCTAGGTTTCATGGTAGACTGCTCAAGAAATGCTGTTCTTAACCATGAAGGATATAAGGAATTGATTCGGCGCTTAGCGCTTATGGGATATTCAACGGTTCAACTGTATACGGAAGACACCTACGAACTTGAGGGGTATCCTTATTTCGGTTATTTAAGAGGTCGATATACAGGGGAGCAAATTCGGGAGATGGACCAGTATGCCGCGTTATTTGGTATAGAATTAGTTCCTTGTATCCAGACGCTGGCTCATCTGGGCCAAGCATTGAAATGGCAAGCACATGCACCGCTAGTGGATTTCCAAGACATTCTCCTCATTGATGATCCGAGAACTTACGAGTTAATTGATCGAATGTTCGCTTTCATGGCGACCCATGTAAGCAGTCGCCGTATAAATATTGGGATGGACGAAGCGCATATGATGGGACTTGGTAAATATCTAGACAAGCATGGGTATCAAGATCGATCCTCCTTGATGTTAAAACACTTTAGTACTGTTATGGAAATCGCCAGGAAATATGGTTTCCGTACGATGATGTGGAGCGACATGTTTTTCCGTCTGGCCAGTTCCGGAGAATATTACGATGCTGAAAGTCCAATCAGCCCCGATATTGTTAAGCTGATTCCTGAAGATGTTACCTTGATCTATTGGGATTACTATTCGGAAACGCAGGAGAAATACGACGGAATGTTACGCAAACATAAGCAGCTGAATGATCATATTGGATTTGCAGGTGGTGCTTGGAAATGGATGGGCTTCGCTCCAAACAATGAATTCAGCCGCAAAGTCAGTCTGCTGGCTCATGATAGCTGTGTTAAGCATGGAATTCAAGAAGTGCTGATTACCGCATGGGGAGATAATGGTGCTGAAGCTTCCGTCTTCTCGGTTCTTCCTACCCTTCAACTTTGGGCGGAGCTGTGCTACACGGGATGTTTCGTGGAGAATCATGTCAAAGAAAGATTCAGTAGCTGCGTGAAAGGCCATTATGATGACTTTATGGCACTCGATGCGGCTAACCTGGTTCCAGGTAATTCGGCACCGGGGGGATGTTCCATCAATCCGGCTAAATACTTGCTTTATCAAGATATTTTGTGTGGTTTGTTCGATCGACATGTTATTCCTAGCGTGTATTCGAAGCATTATCAGCAAAGTGCGAAAATGCTTGAACAGGCGATTACTCGGAATTCGCCTTGGCAATCCTTATTCTCTGTACAAGCCAGCTTGTGTCGCTTGCTTGCGATAAAGAGCGAAATCGGGATTTCCATACGTGATGCTTATCATCGAGGGAATGTTGAGGAATTGGCTCATTTTGCCAAGGTGACTTTGCCAGAACTATCAGATTTAGCCGTTCGATTTATGGATGACTATCGGGTGCAATGGGAGCTGGAAAATAAGGTGTTTGGTCTTGATGTTTTTGATCTTCGTATGGGAGGTATGCTTCAGAGGATTAGGACGGCTATTCATCGAATCAATAGTTATGTCGAAGGGAAAGTGGAACAGATAGCTGAATTAGAAGAGGAGCTACTTACGTTCGACGGTCTCGTTGACGATGACGGTCCAAGGGCGATAAGTGCGAATTTGTGGCACACGATCGCAACACCGTCCGTCATCGCAGGAGTATAAGAAGGGAGTGAGGTTATGATTGACACTAATCTGGACCATCAAAATGGCTCAAAGCGGCCCAACCTTATGCTTATCACAGTGGATCAGATGCGTTTTGATTGCCTGAGCATCATGGGACATCCCGTCGTTGAGACACCCAACCTGGATTCTCTTGCATCAAGAGGGATATTATTTGAACATGCTTACTCAGCTACCCCGAGTTGTATTCCCGCGAGGGCTGCTATCATGACAGGAATGGGCCAACGATCACATGGGCGGGTGGGGTATCAGGATAAGGTTGAATGGAATTACGCCCATACGATTGCCGGAGAGCTTGCTCAAGCTGGTTATCATACGCAGTGTGTTGGCAAGATGCATGTGTATCCTGCACGTAATCTATGTGGATTTCATAATGTAGTGCTTCATGATGGATATCTTCACTACAATCGGGACAAGAGCGAAGCCATATATGATGAACACTATGATCAAGTAGATGATTATTTACAGTGGCTGCGAAGACAAACCAATGCCAATTCGGATATCACTGACTTAGGACTTGATTGCAATGCCTCAACGGTTGCCCGCCCCTGGCATTTGCCGGAATCGATGCATCCAACGAATTGGTGCGTAACCGAATCGCTAGACTTCTTACGAAGAAGAGACCCTGGAAAACCATTTTTCCTATGGTCCTCCTTCGTTCGCCCACATTCCCCCTTGGATCCGCCGCAATGTTATCTAGATATGTACATGGATTTGGAAATTCCTGATCCTCCAGTCGGAGATTGGGTGGACGAGAATGCAGCTTTAAACAGTGCTAAGGATCCAACATCTTCGTTCACTCATTTGCCAAAGCGCAGATTGGATCGTGCCCGTGCCGCATATTATGCACTAATAACGCATCTTGACGACCAAATTGGGAGGTTGATCAATGGGCTGCAGGAATATGGAGTTTTAAATGAAACTTTGATTCTATTTACTTCTGATCATGGTGAAATGATGGGGGATCATCATTACTTCCGCAAATCTCTTCCTTATGAAGGAAGTGCTAAGATTCCTTTCATAGTGTTTGATCCGGGAGAAACGCTTGGACTTCTTGCAGGCTCCCGGCTTGATTCCATTGTAGAGCTTCGCGATATTATGCCGACGTTTCTTGAAGCTGCTGGCGTCCAAATACCAGTTACAGTAGAAGGGCAAAGTGTGTTGCCGCTGTGTAAGGGAGATCAGATAGTGTGGCGGTCTTATATTCATGGGGAGCAAGCCTATGGAGAAAAGTCTCACCACTTTTTAACGGATGGAAGAGAGAAATTCATATGGTATTCTCAGACAGGCGAAGAGCAGTACTTTAACCTAGTGACCGATCCCTTAGAGAAGGTTAATGCAATCGGATATACCGATAATTTAGAGCGTATACGTGAATGGAGAGAGCGTCTTATTCACGAGCTGGAGGGACGAGAGGAAGGGTTTGTAAACAACGGCGAATTGATTGCCGGACGTCCAATTTCTAATATTCTAAAGGCATCCGAATTGGGGAAATGATCTTAACGAAGGACAACCTGAACATTCAGGTTGTCCTTCGTCTGTTACGGAAAGATTAAGGAGTTTAGCATGTGTTTTGATTTACCAGCTACTCCGGCGCTGAGGCAATGGGTCCTGATCTTGAATCATTCGATGGACGAGCAATTCTACCATCGAACTGCGAATTTCACTATAATCGGGATCTTCAAAACGATTGTAGTTTTCATGAGGATCCTCTTTCAGATCATATAATTCACCGTAGGTCTCTCCTGCAAAGATAACTAGCTTATAACGTGTAGTTCGCAAACACTTAGCGTTTATGCCTCGATCATGAGCAATATAAGCGGTTAGGGCAGAATTACGTACATGGGACTCCCTGCCAGCTAGCACTTCCATCTGTGACACGCCTTGAATTCCGTAGGGGAATTTGAGACCTGCGGCTTCAAGCAGTGTGGGGACAATATCAACATGTTCCATCAAAGCAGAGACCCGTTGCCCGGAAGCAATCCCAGGACCACGTACGATCATCGGGATCCGTGTTAACCCTTCATAAAACCACGGTCCCTTGTAAATTAGTCCATGGTCACCGAGCAGTTCTCCATGATCGCTGGTAAAGAGGATGACAACATCATCGTACATTTCTTTTTGACGCCAAGCTTTTATAATACGTCCGATCTGCTCATCAATGAAGGTAATCATCGCATAATAATTTCGAGTGAGCCGTTTCATATGCGCTTCATCAAGAGAATGCTCCTCACCGCCACCAGGCCAATATCCTCCCTGACTCTGACGCAGCAAATGTGGAGGACGAAGATGAACGTCGTCAGCTTCTCTGGTTGGAGACGGAATGTCAATGTCCGCGTACATATCCGTATAAACTTCTGGAGGGTCAAAGGGATGATGCGGATCAACGAAACTGGACCATAAGAATAACGGTTGCTCGGTTTTGTGGGCGAGGATAGCATCGATACTCCGTTCAGCAATCCAGTAAGTCTGATGCAGCTCCGGAGGAATTTCGCTCTCCCACACATCGTGTTGAGCATCGGAGGCTCTGAAACGGTCTTTACTGAATCGTTCTGCTACTTCCGGGTTGCGTTCCTTAAGCCACTCCATATATTCCCCGATACAATTGTCTTCAGTAATATGATGCTCATCAAATCCGTAGTACGTTCCATCGGAAGCTCTTCCGCGATCTCGATAAGCAGGATCTTCATATTCTTGTGAAAAGTCCCCCTTCATTTGTGGACGGAAGTGCATCTTTCCTATACCGATGGTTTTATAATCCGCTGTCTTTAAATGATCGCATAAGGTAAGTTCGTCTTCTCTAAGCGCAGTACCGATGTTCCAAGCACCATGAACATGCGGGTACCTTCCAGTAAAGATGGAGGAGCGTGAGGGCGTGCAAACGGGACTAGCGCAGTAAGCTCCAGTGAAGAGCGTGCCTTCTGAAGCAAGCTTGTCAAGCTCAGGTGTCAGTACGGAAGCGTTCTCGATACCTAGTGCATCCGCACGCATTTGATCTGTGGTAATTAACCAAATATGAGTTCTTTTTGACATCCGAAAAACCTCCTATGAATATAGTTTATAGCATCACAAAAGCCTCTAGCAACCAATGAATTCTCCATATATTTCATTAGAATTGTCCATATGGGTTGATATTTTTATTACCTATAATTGAATAGTCTATCTCAATGTTGGAGGAGAAATTATATGCGGAAGTTATCCATATCAGGGGATCATTTTATATTAGACGAACAACCCATCCGGTTGCTTTCTGGTGCGCTTCATTACTTCCGGATCGTTCCGGAATATTGGCAGGATCGTTTGCTGAAGCTGAAGGCTTGCGGATTAAATACTGTTGAAACCTATATTCCTTGGAATTTACACGAACCAGAGGAGGGGAGCTTCAATTTTGATGGATTTGCTGACATCGAGGCTTTCGTTAGACTTGCTGGAGAGCTTGGTTTGCACGTGATTTTGCGGCCAAGTCCTTATATTTGTGCGGAATGGGAATTCGGTGGATTGCCAGCTTGGTTACTTGCGGACGATAACATCCAGCTGCGTTGTAATGATAACGTCTATTTATCTAAGTTGGATGCCTATTTCGATGAGTTGCTTCCACGTCTGCGGCCTTTGTTAAGCACTAACGGTGGGCCTGTGCTTGCCCTTCAGGTAGAGAACGAATATGGAAGCTTTGGGAGTGATAAGACTTACCTGCATGATCTAAAAGCAGGAATGATCGCCCGCGGCATGGACGTTCTGCTGTTTACTTCAGATGGAGCTGAAGATCATATGCTTCAAGGCGGTATGATCGACGGAGTGTTCGCCACCGTAAATTTCGGTTCACAGGCAAAGGAAGCCTTTGCTAAATTACGTGAATATCAGCCTACGGGGCCGTTGATGTGCATGGAATTCTGGAATGGATGGTTTGACCACTGGATGAAACCGCATAATACCCGCCCCGAATCCGAAGTAGCGGAGACTTTGGATGAAATGCTGGCTCTAGGAGCCTCTGTTAACTTCTACATGTTTCATGGGGGGACGAATTTTGGATTTATGAATGGGGCAAATCTTTTTGACAAATATGAGCCCATCGTAACCAGCTACGATTATGATACACTGCTGGACGAATCGGGTAAGCCAACTGCAAAATTTTATGAAGCTCGAAAAATTATTGAGAAATACGTAACGTTGCCGCCACTGGAATTACCGCCGTTAATAAAGTCACAAGCTTATGGTAAAGTGTTGATGACAGAAGCAGCACCACTGTTCACTCAGTTAGACGTTTTGTCTCGTCCAGAACGTAGAGCATGTCCCGAGCCAATGGAGAAACTGGGTCAGGATTATGGATTTATCTTGTATTCAACGAAGATCAGTGGACCCCGCAGCAGTACGGAGCTCGTTCTTCAAGAAGTTCGCGATCGTGCGCTTGTATTCGCGAATGGGGCCTTTGTCGGTACAGTTGAACGCTGGGATCCGCGAGGAATTTCATTAGAGATCCCGATTGAGGGACTGCAAATCGACATTCTTGTGGAGAACATGGGACGCGTAAATTATGGCCCGCTGCTTCGTGATCCGAAGGGCATAACCTGTGGCGTTAGACTCGGCTATCAATTTTTGCATGATTGGACCATTCGTTCCTTGCCATTAACAGATCTTAAAGGATTATCATTCACACCGATAGATTGCGAAGAACGTCAGCGGCCCACTTTCTACCGGGGGAGCTTTCAAGTCAGTAAGCCTGAGGATACTTTTTTGCGGTTGGACGGATGGAGTAAAGGTCAGGTTTTTATAAACGGCTTTAATCTAGGTCGTTACTGGGAGGAGGGTCCGACAAAAACGCTTTACATACCGGCACCGCTTTTGCGTCAAGGCGGGAACGAACTAATCTTGTTTGAATTACATGGCGTAATGGAGCCAGTGGTTACTTTTGTAGATACACCTGAGCTCACATGATATTTAAATATTTAATGGGTGAGTAAGTATCATAATTCTATAGTATGGGTCTGATGATTTTTAATATATAATCAAAACAGCCCAACAATTTATAGGAACTGAAAATGCACGATTAGGGTGGTTTAGAGGAGGATTGCTAATGAGTTATGATTTGATGGCGTTCGAGACGTCTAAAGCACCGCAAGAGAGAGCAGCGTTTATGAAGTGGTATGAGCAGCAAGTGCAGTGGTCGGAAGACCATGCCTATAATGATCCATCAGTTTTATCGGAGGCGCTGCAACGTTTTTATAGTGAGTTGTCCGAGCAATTTCCTAATATGAATGTAGAGGATGAGATTTTTGAGGCGATGGAGGAAGCAGGAACGGATAACCGGTTGACTGACTACTCGCTTGGCTCATCCGTCATCTATGCAGCTTTCGCTTATTCTGTAGCTGAGGAAGCTTATACGGCGATGCGGGAGTTGGCTATAAAACACAAAGTAGGATTTTTTGATGTAAGCAGCAACGAAGGCGATATTATTTTTCCTTGAAGCAAAATGATTTAGATTGTAGACAGCTGGTTGCACTCCTAGTTGTTAATGAAGTAGTGGCAACCAGCATGTTTTCTATCTTCTTTACTCTACTACAGACGGAATAATACAATCCTTAATCAGAGGCCACCGGTCACGAGGCTGAAGTGTGATTTCTGAGGCGATAGCTACGACAAGTTTTTTTTCTGGAATGCAGCAAATGACATTACCACCATCCCCTAACGCTGAGTAAGTGTAAGTCCCATCTTCTTCGCGTAGCCACCACAAATAACCGTAATGATTAGGGTTCATCGCTGTTGATTCTTCAATCCATGTCTCCGAAATAATCTGATTATTCTCCCATTTTCCACGGTTCAAATATAATAAACCAAAACGCGCCATATCACGTGGAGACAACGTAAGTCCCCATCCTCCTGTGGTGATACGATTGGGGTCTTCCACCCATCCCTTCACATTTACCCCAAATAAATCATCAAACCCAAATGATTTCATCTCATAATCCGGGATTTCCGTCATGCCGATAGGGCTGAATAATCGCTCGTTAGCAAACTCACGGGCACTTTTTCCTGTGGAACGAGTGATGACAGCTGACAGTAAGTGCGCCCCTGCGCTGGAATATTTAAAATCACCGACATTCCCTTGGTGGCCAAGGATATCAAGTGTGTATTTGACCCAGTCGGACGATTTACAGAGTTGCTCCAGTGGCTCGTGCCAGTCTTCAAAAGCATAGGGAGCTGTCATGGTGAGCAAATGGCGTATAGTGATTTCTCGTTTTTGTAGATTGGCAGCAGCATCGTCGGGAACATAGTCGAGGAAAAAATCCAGCACCTCCTGATCAACATGCTTGATAAAGCCGGCATCAATGGCAATACCAATGAGGGCGGATAAGATGCTTTTCGTTACAGAAGCCACATGATGCAGATCATTCGGACCATAGCCATTGAAGTATTGTTCATAGGCAATATATCCATTTCTCACCACTACAATTCCGTTTATATTACTATAGTCGGATTTAATCTTAGCTTCTAGTTCTGAAAGTTGTTCAGTATCCATTCCTAAGGTAGCAGCCGGATCTGAAGTTTGCCAGTCTTTTGTAGGCCAGTAGTTTCTGTGCATATCGATAACTCCTTTAATCAAATTTTGGTGTGAATATGAGTGTGGCTACGCTCTTTTTTTAACTGGAAAATACACCTCAGTAACAAGATCCTCAGGATCAGAAGTTTGCGTGGGGTCTGTTATATATTTTTCATAGGGTGAGTTCACCATTTCATAACCTTCATTTTCTATCCATTCTGTGAGCTTCGCATAAACCGATGTTAATTCTGAATAAGGGCCCTTATAAACAGACTTCGCACACAGCCCTTCAAGTAATTCCCTCGTTCCGTTTACGATCTCCTCAATAGGTAGGGCAAACTCTGTATCATTCCCGGCAGGATTATATTCCTCACTGTGATAAATTGTTATTGGCGTGCCCAGCAAGGTCAGCTTTTCAGTGGCAATAGTTTCATACAGTTTGCTAAAATACTTACCATATCCAAGCGCATAATCATCACTGCTCAACATTTGACGCGTAAAAAGAATATGCATTGGTTTGGTTTCAACAATTTGCACTTCTATCTTATTTAGGTAGGACATCATAGATATTCCTTTCTCTAAATTTAGAACATCACTATTAATTTGCTTTAACGTATATTCGTAAGTTCGTAGTTTCTCTTGTAGTTTTCTTTTTTTGAGATTTAGGGCTGTACTAAGCTTCTCTTCAAAATGATCCTGCTCCCATTCCAGAATATCTTTGATTTCTTCAAGTGAGAAATGATAAGATTTCAAACGATTGATAAAGAGCATTTTTGTTAGTTGTTTGATGGAATAATACCTATAACCGTTCTCGGGATTAATCTCATTGGGATGAATTAATCCAATTTCATCATAATACCGCAGCGTTTTGGTTGACACTTCGCATATCTTCGAGAATTCTCCTATGGACAGCAACAATCTCATCTCCATTTCTTCGATATTTAATGATATATAAACTTTGAATTTCGATGGTTTGTTCAATTCCACTATGCACCTTCCCCTAAGGGTAAAGTCAATAGCCAGACTTCTTATCTGGAAATAGGTTTAATGTTGTGTCTTCACAAATCGGCTTAGATCATCTAAATATTGATCTTCCACCAATTGTCGTGGAAAGAAAACAGCGGTTAAATAAGTCCTTAAGGGGGATGCGGCATTCTTCTTTGAAAGCATAGAGTGGTCAGCGTTGGGAAAATAAGAGACTGAGAGCAAGCTGGCAGGTATTTTTTCACGATAAATACGTTCGGTTTCCTCAATATCTACATTGATATCTTGACCGCCGAGTACTAAATGGACAGGAGCATTGAAGTAACTAAGTTCTTCGGTGGCATCAGACTGATAGTTTTTGGCGATAAATTCCCAGCGTTCCTTAGAAATCAAGTTCTCGGAATGTGCAATACGCAAGTAATCCTCGTAAGATGCTCGTTCGTTAAGTAATTGTAATACTTGAGCATTATAATGTTCTTTCGCTTGGATCTCATTTTCCGAGAAGCCTTCTTGTTTCATTTCTAATCTTGTATTGTATTTACCTTGAGAAATCCAGTTCACCGCAGGCGATACAAGAATACTGAACGCGAGATCAGGAACTTCTTTTACAATCTTGGGAATCACCCAACCGGCCTGACTTGCTCCCCACAAACCAATAGACTTCTTATCAATCATTGGTAAGTTCTTCGCCCAGTTAATCGCAGATATCGTTTCCTGAGCACGATCTTCCATGCTTTGCTCCAACCAGTTACCAGAGGAACCACCAATACCAGGCTTGTTAAGAGACAAAGAAGCATATCCGGCAGATGCGAATTTCTCCCATAAAGGTTTATATCCGTCATCGTATGTGTCATTTATGGGACCATCACCATGAACAAAAACTATTAGCCCTACGTTTCCAGAATAGTGCTGGGGTAGAATTAAAGTTCCTGTTAGTTTACCCTGAGGGGTTTCGATTTCTATCTTTTGCTCATTCATTGCATATGAATGCTGATTTAATACGAATAAGACTGAAGCTGCCATTAAGCCAATGATCAAGCATGCGGTTAATTTAATATTTTTTTTCATTTATTGAGCTCCTAGGATGTAGTGGTAAACGCCTCGTCATGTAATGCCAATTAGCCTCTTTAAAAAGAAGGTGTCTAATCCCGCTATAGTTTGATTGATCGATAGCAAAGTCCATCTGTTGGTACATATGAATAGCTCGTTTATTATTTTTAGCAACATGTAGCGTTAATTTGTCCACTTCGGAGTGACTGTTTACAGAATCTATTGCCCAACTAAGCAACTGCTTACCGATTCCTTTATTACGGTGGCTAGATCGAACGGCCAAATGATCGACATAACATTCTTTTGCGCGAGGCTGATAATTCAAAAAATGTAACCCAACCATTAACTTACATACATTTAAATATCCAAATTTCTTAAATAATTGTGAAAAGGAACTATGGTGAGGTGATATAAATTTACTTCTGTCTGAGGCTCGGCTGTCCTTCCACTTAATGCTGAGCGTACCGACAACCTCTCCATTTTCTTTAGCTACGATTTGTTGTGATGATGCGGACGGTTGATCATGCTCCCAGAGCCCAAAAAGTAGTTCAGCAATATCATCGTCCTCTAGTGAGATAAGGGAGTGGAATTTACCGTGGAACGCATCCACTAAAAGACTGCAGACTGCTCTATGATCTTGTTCTTGGTAGTGAGCGATTGTTATCTTGTTCGGACTTATCATGCTACACCGTCAGGGTCATGCTTGATATTAATTTGGATTTCATAATGAAGCTTGTCATTGTTGAATAGGGATAGATATGATTTTTCCAAAAGGATCAATGGTCCCTGAATTGTATAGTGATGTTGTGTTAAATAGTGTTCCAATTGAGCAATCTCACGTTCAATATCCTGGTTATCCGTCACGAAAAATGCTTTATATAAGTAGCTGCCTTTTTCTAGGATGATGTCTGGTAAGTGAGTGCTTTCAAAACATAAGGTTACTTGTTCAGTATCGTATAAATAATGCAGATCTGTTTCAAATAAATGAGCTGGTTGCGGCTTTTTTTCATACAGACTTCGAGCGGTGAGTGGCTCATCTTGCTCTATTTCCATCCATTTTTTTAAATGACGAGTATCCAATTGTTTAATGTGATATTTGTCTTCTAGAATGTCAGAGTGCTCGTATTCTTTAAGTACCTTTTGTAAAAACTGCTGCAACAACATTAGCTGGTTTATTTCAGAGTTTATTTTACTTAGAGACTGCTCCAAAAGTTGATGGTAGTCATTTTTGGTGAAGTTATTCATGCTTTTGTTAATCGTACTGACAGGCACGTTCAATTTGCGGAGTAATAGGATCTGGGCCAACTGATAAATCTCATTAATTCCGTACATCCGGTATTGATTGCTATCGGTATAGGCTGGAAATAAAATCTCTTTCTCTTCAAAATATCGGATTTGATGTACGGATACATTCATAAGTTTTGAAAGTTCACCAATCGTAATGTAATGATTCAATGGAGGTGCCCCTAACTATATTGGTATTTGTTGATTTAACTATAAACCTTAGGTCTGACCTAAGGTCAAGCGTGGATCTCAGTTTCATGTAATCACTAATCACCATTCCATTAATTTGTCGAAACATGAAGGAAAACAGAAAATTTTATAGAATTATCTATCGTTATCTATCCTATTTAATCCAAGTGTTGCACGATGCCCCAAGCGTTTGCGCAGCTTAACATCACCATAGAAAAGGGGCCTACGATGCTCAAAAGGACGTTACTTATTTATTTAATTGCTTTCATCTCGTTAGCAACAATCCCACTATCCATTTTTATAGACAATGATCAACATGAGAATTATCTGCAAGTTCAGAAGGGGAGCATGGATCTTTCAACTTGGGATTATGGGCAACAAAAGGTCATCAAGTTAGATGGTGAGTGGGAATTTTATTGGAATCAGCTGCTAATGCCTGAGCATTTTAAAGAATCAAGCACAGACAAACCTGCTCCTACAGCATTAATGGAGGTCCCTTCACGATGGAATGGCAAAGTGGTTGATGGACAACCTTTACCTGCATTCGGTTCTGCTACTTATCGGATGGTGTTGAAAAACTTACCTGTAAACGGTGTATTCGCTTTGAAAAAAACGAATATCCGCTTTTCGAGTGCGATTTATGTGAATGGGCATTTACTCATTAAGGATGGAAACCCCACTATGAGTACTGCCGATTACCAGTCGGGGAATATTCCGCAGATTGGGCTTTTTTCGTCTGAAAAAGGTGATGTAGAGATTATCATTCAAGTTTCTAACTATGAATATGTAAATGCAGGTATTCCGGTATCTCTTACGTTTGGCGAGGAAGCCGCTATGCTGGAGAACCAGCAGAAGAGTACGGCTCGTGAATTTAGTACAGTTGCAATATTGGGAACATTATCACTTATTTTTGTCATCTGCTTTGTGGCGGCTGCTTTATACCGTAAGAAGGATTACTCCTTACTTGTATTTGCTATTATTTGTTTACTGCTTGCGATCTATCATGGCTTGATTGGAGAACGTTCGCTGTTACTGTTTTTCCCAAACCTTTCGTTCATTGTGTTATACAAAGTGAAGGATATTAGCTCCATATCGTGTTTTATTGTTCTGGCTATATTTTTCTACCAAATGCACAAAAGCATAATCTCTTTAAAACTTACGCAAGTCGTAACGATTATACTAGGCAGCTTTATAATATTGGTAGCAATCCTGCCTATTCGTACTTACACGCTTTTCTCTACCTATGTGATCATTGTATATGAATTGATGTTAATTTGGATGTTGTTTAGAGTGGCTATCTTGTACATCAGAAGCCCTGAAGTAAATCGGATCAAATCGTTGTTGCTGTTCTTGGCGATTCTTGCAATCAATCTGTACTCGATAGACATCATTCTGTTTGCTCTTTCGATGAAAGAAAACCTTTGGCTAGGACAGTTTTACATTGTAGCCTTTAATATCATTATGATCGTTCTGATTGTTCTCCGTTTTTTCGAGGCTTATCATACGATAGATGAAATGAAAAACCAGCTGATCAGTCTGGACAAAATTAAGGACGAGTTTCTCTCCAATACCTCTCATGAGCTGAAGACACCACTGAATGCCATAGTCAACATTACTGCTACACTACTTAATGGGGTTGAAGGTCCAGTTACCGAAAGGCAAGCGCAGAATCTAGCGATCGTAATGGGAAGTGGAAGAAGATTAACTTATATGGTAAACGAATTGCTCGATTATTCCAAAATGAAGCATGGAGATATCACCTTATATAAAAGTACCCTAGATCTGAAAGCTGTTGTAGATTCTGTTATCGGTATACATTCGTTTCTGCTCGGAGAAAAGTCGATCTTTCTCGTAAACAATGTTGCTTCAGAATTTCCACCTGTACATGCAGATGGCAACCGTTTGATTCAGATTTTGCACAACTTGGTAGATAATGCGATTAAATTCACGGAGCAGGGTGAAATAAATATTAGTGCCAGATTTACACATGAATGGGTTGAGGTCCGTGTGGCAGACTCGGGAATCGGAATTGCACCGGATATGCAGAAACGTATATTTATGGCCTTTGAGCAAGTGGACGAAGCTGAAATTCATAGTCATGGTGGAACAGGTCTCGGACTAAGCATTACCAAGAAGCTGGTTGAGTTACATGGCGGGAACATTAGAGTGGACTCTGTTGCTGGTACAGGATCGGTCTTTATATTTACTCTTCCACGATGGGATCGAACATCTAATCAAGTCACGGGTCCAATCGTGGATAAGACTCTTCCTTATAGAGAAGTTTTCTTTCCGCGCCAGGAGTATCCTATATATATCCAAGGTAAAATCAATGAGCCGATTTTGGTCGTGGACGATGATTTTGCCAACCTGCAATCTATGATCAACTTGTTCAAGCTTGAGGGATATTCCATTGTTGTTGTGAACCGCGGGCAGCTGGCACTTGATGAGTTATCGAAGAATTCAGACTTCTTTCTCGTTGTACTGGACATTACAATGCCGGATATTTCTGGCTATGAGGTTCTGCAAAGGATTAGAGAGAGATTCACACCCTTTGAGCTGCCTGTGTTAATGCTAACGGCGAAGAATAGAGTTAGCGATATGAAAATGTCCATGGATAATGGGGCAAATGATTATGTGGGGAAGCCGTTTGAAGCGGAAGAATTAATGGCACGTGTGAAAAGCCTGACCCGATTGAGAGCTTCTGTGAAGAAAGCTAAAGATGCCGAAATTGCCTTTTTACGTTCTCAGATCAAACCACATTTCTTGTACAATGCCCTGAATTCAATTGCTGCATTATGTGTGGAAGAACCTGAGCAGGCGGAAGAATTAACGCTGGAGCTGTCACAGTATTTGAGAAGCAGCTTTGACTTCAAACAGTTGGATTCGTTAACTACCTTGGAGGGTGAGCTAGAGCTAGTTAAAGCATATATTAATATTGAAAAAGTGCGCTTTGGTGCTAGATTACAAGTGGAATATGATATAACCGCAAATACGGATAGCCGGATTCCCCCACTTATCCTACAACCATTAGTAGAAAATGCTATAAGACATGGACTGATGTCCAATTTACGGGGAGGAAAGGTAACTATATCTGTGAAAGAGTCGGATCCTTCTGTGGTCAGCTTTGTTGTAGAAGATAATGGACGCGGAATGAGTGAGCACAAGCTGGAGGAAATCATGAAATCAGATGTAGATAAAAGAGGCGTAGGGCTTTGGAATATTAGCCAACGCATCAAACTTCTCTATGGAAAGAACATTCGTATTCAAAGTGTTGAAGGAAAAGGCACACGAGTTTCTTTTGATATCCCCAAACAACACATGAAGCGGATAGGAGGTTGAAGTATGCTGCGAGCCATTATCGTGGATGATGAAGAATTATCAGTAAAGCGCTTAAAAAGGATATTATCTCAGAGTGGAGAGATTGAAGTATACGATACTTTTCTGGATCCGACGGAAGCCTATGAATTTGTGAAGGGGAATTCGATTGATGTAGCTTTTTTGGACATTTCTATGCCTGACACAAATGGAATGAAGCTTTCCACCCTTTTGCATGAACTAGATGAATCGATTAATGTGGTTTTTGTTACAGGGTATGACGAATACGCACTGCAAGCCTTCGAACTGAGTGCTGTGGATTATTTACTGAAGCCTGTAACTGCACAGCGTTTAACTAAAACTTTGGATAAGATCAAAAAAATGAATAGAGGTGTGACGGTTCAGCCCGTCATAGAAGTTCTCTTATTTAATGGACTAAAGATATACCGCCGTACGCAAGACAGAGAGCCCATCAAGCTAAGGAGCCCAAAAACCGAAGAATTGTTTGCCTTTTTGATTAGTAAAGGGACGGTTAGCCGAGATGAAATTATCGATACCTTATGGAGTGGGCTGGAACCTGATAAAGCGTTGAAGAATCTGAACTCAACCCTGTACTATATTCGAAAAGCAATCGGAACTAGCTTTATTAAAGCCAGCAGAACCGAAATAAGTATAGAGGAACGCAGTATTTATTGTGATTTGTATGAGTTTAAGCGACAGCTGAAGCAAATTAGGCAGGTCTCGAAAAAAGATTCTGAATGGTTCAATCAAGTAGAAACATTATATACGGGGTCCTTTCTCAAAGGTAAAGCATACGATTGGGCTAGTGGGAAGACACGCCGACTTGAACAGGATTTTATTGGACTGCTGGAACTAGCTGCTAGATTTCATATGGAGCAGAACGAGCGTCAACAATCGCTGCACTACTTTGAGAGAATCTTGAAATTGGATCCCTTGAGAGAAGATATCCATCAGGAAATCATTCATTTGTATATTGAACTAGGGCGTATGAATGAAGCTTATCGGCGATATGGGCAATTGGAAGAGACCCTTCAACAGGAGCTTGGAACTTCACCTGATCCTAAGCTTAAAGCGTTGATTATGAAGATTATGAACTAATATATAGTAAAAGAGAACCGACGAATCGATTGGATTTCGAAGGTTCTTTTTTTTGTTTATTTTTCGTTTATCATAATTTTGTATAATACTCTCGATTATTGTCGAAATGATGACATGATTTAAGCTAGAGGGGGAAAAAGAGTTTGAAGCCATCATTTATGAAAATAGGCATTAGTATTTCGTTAGCCACTGGAGTTGTGGTGCAAGGTGTGGGACCGATCCACACTCAAATAGTGAGTGCAAAATCGGACTTTGGTTGGATCGTGAATAGCCCAGCTGTGATACCGTCCATTAATGAAGACGATACTTCCAACGCGGGCGTTGTTGTTTCCAGTCTTTTGTCAGGAAAGGTAACCGATCCAGCGACAACAGGGATTGCTGTGGTGTCATTTGATAATACCAATGGGGCCTGGCAATATTACAACACATTGGGAAACATCTGGTATAATATCGAGCCAGTGTCTGACACTAAAGCTTTTCTGCTGCTGAAATCGGAGAAAATTCGTTTTGTCCCCGCTAAAGACTGGAACGGAACAGCTTCCATTGACTTTAAGCTATGGGACACTACAGCAACAGGGTATCAAAATTATCAAAAAAATGCGAATACCACTGTTTCTGCAGCATTCAACCCAGATCTAGGCACTGCTACAATTACTGTAAATCCAGTGAACGATGCACCTTATCTGACAGAACTGAATGGTGGGGACTATCTTAGTTTTGACGGCAATGGGGATTATGTGACGTTCCCAGATCAACTGTTATACAAGAATTCTTTTACAATTGAAGGTAATTTAAAAGTCAATGGTTTTAATACCTGGATGAGATTCTTCGAATCTTCAATCGGTGAGGCAAACCACAATATATTTGTGGGTTTTAACGGAAAAAAAATGAGCTTCATAGCGTATACCAATAAAGGTGAGATTAACGTCACTGAAGATTTCCCGACTTCTAAATGGGTTCATGTCGCAATTGTTTATGATCACAGTCAGAAAAAGGGACGAATTTATTGGGATGGGGTTCTTAAGGCAGAAGGGGCTATGGATTTAAGTACAGTTGGAAATATGGCACGTCCGAACAACTGGCTTGGTAAAAGCACCTGGAGACAGGACGGAGATTACAGCGGTGGGATGAGAGACGTAAGGTTTTGGAGTAAAGCTAAAACCCAGAGCGAAATTGTTCGCGAAATGAACGTCGATTTGAATGGATCAGAGCCAAATCTGGCTTTGAACTATAAATTTTCGAATAGAAATGATGGTATTATTGCTGTCAATACACCGGCTGGTTCAGCTAAGAACGGTTCAATCACTGGTGCTAGCTGGAAGCAGGACACAGGCTTCATGGGAAGTACTACAACGGAAAAAAATAAATCTGTATTACGCTCCTTTAAGGTTATTGATGTGGATGGGGATGACCTTAATGTATCAGCTACATCTTCTAATACTTCCCTAATTCCGAATAATGGACTGAAAGTAAGTGGAAGTGGGGATGTGCGGACGTTAGAAATAACACCAGCGAAGAATGCCTACGGAAACAGTGTGATTACTGTTACTGTAAATGATGGAACTATAAGTAGTTTATACACCTTCAATGTGCAGGTAAACGATGTGGGAGATGTCCTCGTAACTGGAGTGACTTTGAATAAAACATCACTTAGTTTAACAGAGGGAGAAGCAGGAGATACACTAAATACTGTAATAGAACCTGCTAATGCGACGAACAAAACAGTGACTTGGAGCTCCAGTGATGAAACTGTCGCGACAGTTGTTAATGGAGTGGTAACACCAGTTGGCGTTGGAACCGCAACGATCACAGCAACAACTACGGACGGAAGTTATACTGCGACATCCACCGTAACTGTGAGTGCTCCAGTTGTGGACGTAACCGGAGTGAAGCTTGATCAGGAGACGCTCGACTTAACTGCTGGTGAAGCAGATGCCTTACTAAAGGCGACAATAGAACCTGCAAATGCGACAGATACAGATGTGATCTGGAGCTCCAGCGATGAAACTGTTGCAACAGTCGTGGATGGAGTGGTGACACCAGTTGGTGAGGGTATAGCAATTATTACTGTAACGACTAAGGATGGAAGTTTTAAAGCTTCATCAACTGTGAATGTGGCAGCACCTAAGCCACCAATTGTTATAGTAACCGGAGTAACCTTAGACCAGCCAACACTTGATTTAACAGTTGGAGAAGGTGATAAAACGCTTCAAGCGACAGTCGCACCTGCCGATGCAACCAATAAGGGGGTAATCTGGAGCTCCAGTGATGAAACAGTAGCTAAGGTTGTTTACGGAGTAGTAACCCCGGTTGGTGTTGGAACAGCCACCATTACGGTTACGACTAAAGATGGCAGTTTTACTGCTTCAACAACAGTGAATGTAAGTGAACCAATTCCACCAGTTGTGAATGTAACTGGGGTGAGGCTAGATCAAGAGACGCTCGATTTAACAGCTGGTGAAACTGTGGGAATACTAAATGCGACAATAGAGCCTGCAAATGCAACAGATCTAGACCTGATCTGGAGCTCCAGCGATGAGACTGTAGCCAAGGTTGTGAATGGAGAAGTAACTCCAGTCGGTGAGGGAACAGCCATCATTACAGTTACAACGAAAGATGGAAGTTATAAAGCTTCAACAACCGTTACTGTGAAGGCTCCTGCTAAGCCAATTACAGCACCGGGTATTCCAACATCCGTAACTGCAACTGCAGAAAATGGTCAAGCGATCATCACCTTTACACCGCCGGTAAACGATGGTGGAAGTGAAATCACAGGATATATTGTAACGGCTCATCCGGGAGGGCTGACGGTTACGGGTAATGGAAGTCCGTTTACAATCAGTGGTCTTACGAATGGTACAAGCTACACCTTCACGGTACAGGCCATCAATAAGGCTGGCTTTAGCGAATCATCTGCTGAATCCAATACAGTCATCCCGAGCGCTCCATCCAGTGTTGATGTTCCTTCTCAACCAACTCCATCAGCAACGCCGGCACCTGTGGCAAATGATGCTTCCATTTTAATCAATGGTAAAGCGGAAACCGTGGGAACTGCGACGAATGGTAAACGGAATGATCAAACGCTAACCACCATTGCTTTAGACCAGAAGAAGCTGGAAGACAAGCTCGCCGCTGAAGGTAAAGGTGCGGTGGTTTCTATCACTGCCACTAGTAAATCTGATGTTATCGTTGGCGAACTAAACGGACAAATGGTTAAAAATATGCAGGGAAATCAAGCTGTACTTGAAATCAGAACGGGAAATGCGACATTTACACTGCCTGCTGGGCAGATTGATATTGAGGCCTTATCCGCGCAGATTGGTAAGTCTGTAGCTTTACAAGATATTAAAATTCAGATTGAAATCAGCGCACCAACTGCCGATCAAGTTAAAGCATTAGGAGCTGCTGCGCAAAACGGATCATTTTCATTAGTCGGCGCACCAGTAAACTTTACAGCTAGAGGTATTTACGGAGATAAGAGTATTGAACTATCCCAATTCAATACGTATGTGAAACGTACGATTGCTATTCCGGATGGGATGGACCCGAATAAGATTACAACCGGTGTGTATATTGATGCTGATGGCTCAGTGCGTCATGTACCTACTAAAGTGATAGTCATTGAAGGCAAATATTTTGCTACAATCAACAGCCTTAGTGGCGGCACTTACTCTGTAATCTGGCATCCGCTTGAATTCAGTGATGTTGCTAATCACTGGGCAAAAGATGCAGTGAATGATATGGGTTCCCGTTTAGTTATCGAAGGGACTGGCAATGGTCAATTTACACCTGATCAAGCGATTACCCGCGCAGAGTTTGCGGCGATTGTCGTTCGCGGTCTCGGACTAGGATTGAGTCAAACAGCAACACCATTTTCGGATGTTAAAATTTCGGATTGGTATAACAGTGCGATCAATACTGCATATGCATATCAATTAATCAATGGTTTTGAAGATGGCATGTTCCGCCCTGATGACCAAATTACCCGTGAACAAGCGATGCTAATTATCGCCAAAGCGATGAAAATTACAGCGCTAAAGGCTAACCTTCCTAATCAATCCGCTGAAGGATTCTTGAACCCATATACCGATGCCGGCAAAGCATCTGACTGGGCGATTAGCGCAATTGCTGACTGCTTGCAGGCAGGCGTAATCATGGGACGAAGCAGCAATGTACTTGCTCCCAAGGATGATATGACCAGAGCTGAGGTTGCAGCGATCGTTAAGCGGCTTCTTCAAAAGTCTGATTTAATTTAAAAATTGGCTCACAATATACATTGAAAAGAAAGAGTATTCATTCGATAACCTTCGAATGAATACTCTTTTCTTTTGGCTATATTAAATTCTAATGTTGATATTTGACTGTTAATCATACATTTTTTGGCTTTATATCTGGGGCATTTTTTAATGGCTTTTGAAGTGCGTCCACAATGGCTGCGATGATACTTGTTGCTAAAAGACCCATTAGACATAATGATGTAGGACCCGCTGGATCATCACTATCTGTAACTTTAGCAAGCACCCTTAAGCTTACTAGTCCTAACAAAATGAGGAAAATGACTGCAAAAGCACATTTCTTTATAATCTTCAAAGAGTTAAGGGATAATTCAGAGAAAGCATTGTTCTTTTCGATGTTGTTTAATAGTTTATATGCTTGGTACAGCGCAACAGAAAACGCAATACAAAATCCGTAAGCACAAACTAAAAAGGGAATCAGGAAGTAAGCCGTATCTGGATGTACTCTTGCATCTCTTACCGCTATCTCAGGCAACCAGATACACAAAGCAAGCACTGCAATTCCAACCAGAAAAATAATTACTTTTAAGAAAGTGGTTGAACCTCGTTTAACATTCATTTAAAACACCTCACTTATTTAATGACTTCATGATTTTAGCATTTAATTTATTGATTTACAATAAATTTGTATTGTTTTTTATGTTTGTTATTTTACGAGAAATGGTTATCGTCTTTAAAAGACTACAACGTCTTTTCTTCTTGTTAGCAGGAGAATGGCTTAACTATCCAGAAAAAATAAGCTAAATCATTTCTTCATCAATTGAAAAGAGGCGAAATCTAATGGAACTACGGCAAAGTATTAATGAAGTTTTTCAGTCGGCACAACATGGCGATGCTGCACGGCTAACAGAAATTTTAGAATTCCATCCGGCTCTTGCAAATACGGAAAATGACGAGGGCCTTACACCTTTGGGATATGCAGCACATTTCGGTAAAGAAGCAGCGGTGCAGGTATTGATAGACCATGGTGCTGAGGTTGATGCAGTATCTCATTCCAAGATAAATTTCATTCCTTCTAATACTGCACTTCATGCTGCAATTGCTGGGGAGCGGAATATGGGTGTTATCCAACTGCTATTGAACAAGGGTGCTCAGACACATATTTTTGATAGCGATGGGCACACTGCCTTGCATTCTGCAGCTTTTCATTCGGATAATGTGGAGCTGATACGCTTGTTAATCGAACACGGAGCTGACATCCATGCTAAAATTGAAGGTGGTGAATCAGTATTAGCTATAGCTATCCAACAAGGAAACCACAATGTTAAAGAATTTCTTATTGAAAAAGGAGCAATTTAGAATGCAAATCACATTAAACCGTAAAGACAATTCAACAGTAGCTTTGATTTCCAGCGAGGGTATTGTAATTAATAATGTGAATGATGCATTGGATCTAATGGCAAACGTTAGATATCAAGAATGCGATAAAATGATTCTAAGAAAAGAGCAAATCACAGATGATTTTTTTGAGTTAAAGACGGGCCTTGCTGGAGAGATTCTTCAAAAGTATACAAACTATCAGATGCGAGTTGCTATTGTGGGAGAATTTACTGGCTATAATAGTAAAAGTCTGAATGATTTTATTTACGAATGTAATCAGGGGAATAAAATATTGTTCAAGAGTACAGAAGACGAGGCATTGGCAGCATTTCATCAAAGTTAAATGTGAACTTGAAACAGAGAGGGGACTTATTGTGGAGGCTAAAATCACGTATGAATCGATCGATGACTATATTTCCAAGTTTCCATCTGAGATTCAGGAAATCCTTAGTACAATAAGAAAAGTAATAAAAGAAACGGCACCTGATGCGATTGAAAAGATTAGCTATCAGATGCCTACTTTTACACTGCACGGAAATCTGGTGCATTTTGCGGCTTTCAAAAACCATATTGGATTTTATCCAACGCCTAATGGTATTGACGCTTTCAAAGAAGAATTATCAGTCTATAAAGGAGCAAAAGGATCCATTCAATTCCCTCTTAATCAGCCGATGCCCTATGAATTAATTAGTAAGATCGTGAAATTTAGAGTGGCTGAGAATATCAAAAAAGCTGAAGATAAGCGTAAGTAATTGGTGTGTAAAGAAAACATTGTCCACTGGCACATCTGAAGCTTTCGATCTACTCTGGTTTCAGGTGTGCAATTCTTACGTGTTATCATGTACCCGATACTGAACGACGCACAAACGACAGGATAATATCCTGTGAGTAGTCTCCGAAACCACTTCCGAATAGATTAAGTCCTCGTCTATTGAGGGCATCTTCGCGAATCTCAAATCGTACTCGAATGGGCTCATTAAATGCCAGCTTCAGTGAGCTAATTGTAGTAGGGGAAGAAGCAGTTCCATTTATTTTGCTACCCTGTTCTGAGATACTCCACTCTGTCAGCATTCCATATTCTGTACCACCCTTCCATCGTTCGGGTGTTAACTTTCCTTTCCGGTTACCGAAATCTGATGGACAAGTCCAAGTACCGACATGTAGGTCATTTATAGTTAATGTGATGTCACTTGCCCAATCTTCCCGAAATGCAGGTGCTTCAGAACAAACCTCAGCCGAAATCCGAATCTCATCAAGCTCGACACCAGGGGGTAGTGGATTGGCAAAATAGTATTCGACATAGCCAGAGTCAGCGAACCATAAGAGAGATGCATCAACTCGTTCCGGCATGTAGAATACCCGTGGATCATCCTGAGAACCGATGACTCCGCCGTCTTTTCCAGCCATACCACAAGAGGGTTGAATAGAACAGTGGGAGAACATCCCGATGGGCATATGTATTTCTTCCGTTTGATGCAGACCATCGCCTAGCTTCGAAGGAAGATCGAGATGGATGGATCGGCAGGTGACCGCACATATTTTCTCGCGATTTGCACCCTGTGTAGATGAGATTAAGTTAACTTGCTCAAGGGTCTGTACATTGATTGAAATTGTTGGTTGAGCTACGCCAAGTGTCTCGGCCAATTGACTGACACTCATGGGCTTGTCACCAAGGGCTTCAAGAATACGGACTCTGACATCTCCAGAAAGTGCTTTAGCAACATCTAAGATGCGTGATGCGGGGTACCGTATCGTTTCTTGCGAAATATCATTCATTGGTTGTATTCCTTTTCGTTAGGATTGGTTGAGGATATTGTACACTGAAGATTATATATTGTAAAATTATAATATACATTGCGAATTTTATATACTGGTGCTAAAATGAGCTCAACTTCTTATTTTGAAAGGCTGTGCTCATATCATGACAACTTCCGTACTGAATGTTGAGAGTCTTCCGATTCCTCGTCCCGAACATCCGCATCCACATTGGCAGCGCAACGAATGGATGAATTTGAATGGGGAATGGTCATTTAGCTTTGATCCGAGCAATGAAGGAATTAGCGAACATTGGTATTCCAATTCCGAAATCGCTTACAGTTCGATGATTACTGTTCCTTTTTCTTGGGTAAGTCCATTATCAGGTATTGGCAGTGATCATAAAGGGATAGGATGGTATCGGCGGACTTTGAAATGGCAGACTACCGACTCACAGACACGACTATTTTTGCGATTCGGGGCAGTGGATTATTCATGTGACGTTTGGATTAACGGAGTGCATGTTGGTTCACACCAAGGTGGATATGGTTCATTTGAGTTCGAAGTTACTCAGTACTGGGTTGAAGACTTAGACAATACAATTGTCGTTAGAGTAGAGGACTTCGATCATGATTACCAAACGCGTGGCAAACAAGGTTATGGAGAAATTCGCGGAATCTGGCAGCCCGTATGGCTAGAATCTCGGCCTCAGACTTATATGAAAGATGCTAAGTTTGTGACCACTATTGATGGGCAAGTGAACGTGACGACAAGAATCTTTGCACAAGAAAATGGATCGGCAAATTTCACGCTGAAATTCGCAGAGAATTCTATATTGCATACTGAGAAAATAGATCTTATCGCAGGGGAGAATGAATTTAAGCTCTCTTTCCATATAACAGATCCAAAATTGTGGAGTCCAGATACACCTTATTTGTACGAAGGCGAACTACAACTTAGCGGATCTTTTGGCACAGACACAGTCAGTACCTATTTCGGAGTTCGAGAAATCCAAACTGTGCGTTTTGATGAGCGTGGTTATCGCTGGATTACCCTCAATGGCAAGCCGATTTATTTAAACGGTACCCTTGACCAGTCTTATCACAAAACGGGATATTTCACTTATCCGTCTGATGAAGATATGCGGGATGAAATCTATCTAATGAAACGTTTGGGACTGAACTTTGTGCGTATTCATATCAAGCCAGAAGAACCACGAAAACTATATTGGGCGGATAAACTGGGTATTTTGGTGATGGAAGACATGCCTTGCTTTTGGGGAAATCCCGATGAAAAAGCACGTAACGCGTATGAACGTGAAGCACTCGAGGTTATTGAACGAGACTATAATCATCCATCCATTTTCTCATGGGTAATGTTTAACGAGACTTGGGGCTTGAAGACGAACGCTCAGGACACTAGTCTGACGAGTGATTTACAGCAGCAGACTAGTTATCTCAAAGAAACACAGGAATGGGTTCGGGAACAATATCGCTGGGCAAAACGACTAGATCCATCTAGAATCGTTGAAGATAACTCACCTTGTAACTATGATCATGTGGAATCTGATATCAATACTTGGCATTTCTACATTAATGGTTATGATCAGCTTAGATCACATTTGAATGAGGTTGTAGACAAAACTTTCCCAGGTTCAGACTTTAACTGTATCGGAGGTAATGTACAATCTGATGCCCCGCTGATGAACAGTGAATGTGGAAACGTATGGGGTATCGAAGGCGGGGCAGGGGATAGTGATTTGGCATGGCATTACCGCTATATGATGAATGAATTCCGGCGGCATGATAAGCTATGTGGTTTTGTATTTACCGAATTTCGCGATGTTACGAACGAGTTCAATGGTTATTATCGGTTAGACGGCAGCGATAAAGATTTTGGTTATGATGACTTTGTTCCAGGGATGACGATTTCTGATCTGCATTCTCCGGACTTCATCGTGATCGATGCACCGCCATGCCAGACAGTAAACGCAAAGGATGAAGTTAAAGTTCCGCTTCTTCGTTCCAGCTTCTCAGATAAATATCATGGACAGCATTTACAGGTGAAATGGGAACTTTGGTACGACAATTTGGGAACACGAGTTGTTACACAAAGTGAGCATATGTCAGTGAAGTGGGACGGATATGGAGTATCAGATTTATCTCCTCTTTATGTCCTTATGCCTGATCAGGACGCAGTTGCAGTGCTGGCAGTTTCCTTGATAAATAATAGGGAAGAGGTAATCACACGCAACTTCATTACGTTTGATGTTAGAAGCGGTAATCAGAGTGTAAGGTTTGAAGGGGATGGAGATTGTATTAATATCCCGGTGGATGCGTATAAAGAACACAACTTTGAACAACAATGGGAAGCTATTCAGTGCTCAAAAATCAATGGGGCTGGGCAAGGCCATTATGCATATGATGTAACTCTTCCAGATGGTATGGAGAAAAAGATGATTGGCGAGATCGAAATCATGTTCGAAGCCAGCGCAAAGCGAGTATTGGCTCGAAATGTTGAAGGCGCAAAGCAAAATGAAATGGGACTTGATCTCATGCATGGTGCAGATGCTAGGGTGGAGTATAATCCGAATACGTATTATATGACCGACGAAGAACGTCATCCTTCACGTGTGAATGTTCTGATAGAAGGTCAACGGATTGGCTCCTTCTATTTGCCAGATGATCCGGCCGACAGCCGAGGTGTATTATCTTGGCATTATCAGCCATTAGCGAATAAGTTAGATGAGGCGGGCTCTTACGGCTATCTGTGTAAAGTAAGTGTACCGGGGCAGTTAGCAGCTAAACTAGATCGCAATCGTACTTTCCGTTTGGAGCTTCAAGCAGAGGGCGGAGGCTTAGCCTTATATGGTCGCAATGCGGGTCGATACCCAATAGATATATTGATTCGTTATCGATAACATACATGGGTGAAGTTGGATCATTCAATTTTAAAAAGCAATCCAAGCCATAAGGCAAGGATTGCTTTTTTTGTGATGAGCTTATCAGAGAATGGATTAAAGCTCTTTATCATTAATGCTGTTCAGCCAACCTTCAATATCCCCAATAACGGAGCTAATGCAGCCATCTTCAAATGGTGAAGTCAGACCCGCTAGTTCAACCAGTTTAATAAAGGACTTGCTTCCACCAGCTTGGCATAGCTCCAAATAATCGCTCCAAGCAGATTTGAAATCTTCGTTCGAACGTTTCCAGAATTGGAAGGCACATAGCTGTGCTAGTGTGTAGTCAATGTAGTAGAACGGTGAGGCAAAGATGTGGCCTTGTTTATGCCAGAAGCCCCCTTGTTCCAGATAAGTGTTACCTTCATAATTACGATGTGGTAAGTATTTCTTCTCGATGTCTCTCCAAGCTTGCTTGCGTTCAGCAGGAGTTGCTTCAGGGTTGCTATAAACAAAATGTTGGAATTCATCGACAGATACCCCGTAAGGAATAAACTGAAGGCTGTCAGATAAGTGATTAAAGCGGTATTTATCTGCATCTTCTTCAAAGAACAAATTCATCCAAGGCCAAGCGAAAAATTCCATACTCATGGAATGAATCTCACATGCTTCATAGGTTGGAAAAGCATATTCTGGCACATTAATATTGCGGCTTTCATAAACCTGGAACGCATGACCCACTTCGTGAGTTAAGACATCAATATCCCCAGAGGTGCCGTTGAAATTTGAGAAAATAAAAGGGGCTTGGTATTGGCTGAAATAGGTGCAATATCCGCCGCCTTGTTTTCCTTTTTTGCTTACTAAATCCACCAGATTATTGTCCAGCATGAAGGTGAAAAATTCATCCGTTTCAGGGGAGAGCTCTTTGTACATCTTCTTACCGTTAGCTACAATCCAGTCTGAATCTCCTTTAGGGGTAGCGTTCCCGGTCTTAAAGCTAAAGTTCTCGTCGTAATATTTCAATTCATCTAGACCCAGTCGTTCAGTCTGACGTTTCTTTAACTGCTGGGAGACAGGTACGATATATTCAAGAACTTGTTTGCGGAAATTAGCAACCATTTCAGCATTATAGTCGGTACGCATCATACGGTCATAACCTAGCTGAACAAAGTTGCTGTACCCAAGCTTTTTAGCTATGCCGTCACGGACCTTGACGAGCTCGTCATAGATGCGGTCAAATTCAGCCTCGTGTTCGGACATAAAACCAAACCGAGCTTCAGAAGCGCTTTTACGCATATCACGGTCTGTAGACAATTCGAAAGGTGCGAGTTGAGGCAGTGTACGCTCTTCACCTTCAAAAAGAATCTTGGCAGATGCGATAAGCTGGGAGTATTCAGTTGATAGTTTGTTCTCCAATTGTAAATCTTCAATGATTTCCGGACTAAACGTCCGCAGCGATACTTCAGCAAGCTGGAGTAACTGCGCACCCCATTCCTTTTCAAACTCGGCTCTATATTTGGAATGTACGAGTGCTTTGTAGTAGTTAGTTATGTATTCCTGAACGACAGGCCCGATTTCGTCCATGAATTCTTGTTCGGCTTTGTAAAATTCATCTGTCGTGTTGATAGAATGACGAACGCTAACCAATGTCTGCATCGTGTCAAACTCATTGCGAAGCTTGTTAATGGCAGTGACGGAAGCTTTTTGCACCTCTAGTGGTGATGTGTCGTTGAGATCTTTCAGCAGGGCGTTAAAGTCTTGCTTGAATTTCTCTACATCCGGTCGCTCATAGCGGTAATCATCAAATTTCATAAAAAAATCAACTTCCTTTCTATACCAGATAGTCTCTATTATATAATCTGAACAGCCATTTACGATAGACCTGTGTAAGCTTTTTATGGTCGAAAAAAGAACAAATGTACAAAAGTGTAAAAACTTGTTAAGTGGAATATGGTTTGATATTATCTATGAATATAGTAGATCTTATCAAGAAAAAATGGTCCATCCAGTTATGCGAGAGCAGATGAAGATGCATTGGGAAGAAGTACTGAACACAATTAATGAGCGCACTCGTACAATTTAACGAAGCGAAAATAGGAGGCTTGATATAGATGAAACCCCGAATTACAGTAATAACACTAGGCGTGGATGATTTGGAGAGAGCTTTGGTTTTTTACAGGGATGGATTAGGATTTCCGACCGAAGGGATCATTGGCAAAGAATTTGAACATGGAGCGGTTGCCTTTTTTGATTTGCAGGCAGGCTTGAAGCTGGCACTTTGGAATCGGAAAGATATGGCCTATGAGGCAAAGGTTCCATTATCCCCAGCCAGTTCAACAGAAATAAAGATTGGCCACAATGTAGGAAGTAAAAAGGAAGCAGATCAGGTTATGGAGCTAGCTCAAAAGGCTGGTGCGAAGATCGTTGACCCTTTACATGATACCTTTTGGGGAGGGTATTCCGGTCACTTTATGGACCCCGATGGGCATTTGTGGGAAGTCGCATGGAATCCGGAATGGGAGCTCGAGAATTAAAGGAGTCTATTCAGAGCTTTGTTACTTAGCCTCTCTTAAACCGTATTCTCAGAATACGGTTTATCTCTGTTTCTATACGAATTTTTTCGCTTTACACTCTGAACCCTTCCTCCCTCTTTTTTTAACTGCTTCAGTACAAATGTCGACAAACTTAATATATCATGATATATTATTATGTATAAAGATTAAAAAATTAGAGTCAGGAGATAACGAAAGTTATGAATGAGACAACGTCATCCAAACCGATGTATGAAAAAATATTTGATGAAGTGAAGCAGCTTATTGTAAATAAATCCTATGGACAAGGGGAGCGAGTTCCTTCAGAAAAAGAACTGGCCGAAACCTATAATGTAAGTCGGATTACGAGTAAAAAAGCTCTGGAAATGCTAGCGGCCGAGCATTTAATTGTGAGAAAACCGGGAAGAGGTTCGTTTGTGGCTGATCCGGCAGTTGACTACATAGATTCAGTTATGTCTCCTGAGACGACCTCCGACGGGACGGTTTTTAATTCCTTTAACCATGAGGAAAAGACAATTGGTCTGATTATTACCGACTTTGGCAACAGTTATGGAACAGGCTTGATTTATGGGATGGAACAGGCTTCCCGTGATAATGATTGCTTCCTCGTTCTACGAAGAACATTTGGCGTACCAGAGAACGAAGAACAGTCTATTCAGAAGTTGCTTAGCTTGGGTGTAGATGGTCTGATTGTTTTTCCGGCTCAAGGCGAATTTTTTAATGCTGAGATTCTAAAATTGGTGATCGGCCGTTTCCCTTTAGTTCTGGTAGATCGCCATCTGAAAGGAGTAGCGGCTGCTTCGATCGGCACGGATAACATAAAGGCTGCACTTAAAGGGACAGAGTACTTATTTGATCTTGGGCATACTCATATCTCTTTCCTCTCTCCACCTCCAGCGGATACGACGGCTCTTGAGGAGCGGGTGGAGGGATTTATACAAGCACATGCGGAGCGGGGGATAGCTGTAGATAAGGGGTTGTGGGTTAGTGATTTAACCTCAACATTACCAAATTCCTTTAATGATGAGAATATTGAACACGATATCTCACGGCTAGTTTCTCATTTACAAGAGAATCCAACAATAACGGCGCTTTTTGCCGTGGAATATAATATTGCCCTGCTGGCTAGAACTGCGGTTGAACGTCTTGGGCTGCGGATTCCAGAGGATGTTTCAATCATTTGCTTTGATAGTCCACCAACTCCACTCGGCTCGGGTTATGCGTTCACTCATTTGCGGCAGAATGAAGAAGAAATGGGGCGACTGGCAGTTGAGAATGTACTGCAAATTATGAATGGCCAGACTGTATCGAATAAGATAATGCTGGAAGCTGAGTTGATTTCTGGTGAATCTACGGGACCTGCTAAACCATCTAATTCTAATTAATTTTATGCGATTATCCATAAATTAGTTGTTATAAAAACCTATCTTTTTGGATGGGTTTTTTTGTTTGTTTTAGATAGATGTTTATCATTATAGAAGTATTGATATATCATTATCAATAAATAAACATATTGACATACTAATTACATGACAATATACTAATTTGTGAAAGCGCTTCAAAGGAGAAAGAAAAAGGGGGTATTATAACTGAAAGCAACCAGAGAAATCCCTGAGTCGATGAAGAAACTGGCATCTAATGTAAAAGCGCAGCTGAGGGATCGTCCAAAATTAGCCGAAATGTTCGAGAAATGTATGGATAACACCTGGAATACAACCTTAAAAAGAATGGCGAATGGCACCACTTTTGTCATTACCGGAGATATTCCAGCGATGTGGCTGCGGGACTCGGCCGCTCAGGTTAGACCCTTTCTGATCCTTGCCTCCGAGGATGAAGAAATTGCGGACATGATTGAGGGACTTGTACTAAGACAATTCGCATGTATTCAGCTTGACTCTTATGCGAACGCGTTCAATGAAGAAGAAAATGGGGATGGCCATCAGGAGGATCTTACAGAGATGAGCCCAGGAGTATGGGAAAGAAAATATGAGATTGATTCATTATGCTATCCGATCCAACTGGGTTATCTGCTCTGGAAGAATTCGGACCGAACTAGTCAGTTTAATGATTCATTTGTTAAGGGTGTAGAAAGAATTATTGCATTATGGACTACTGAACAGAAACATGAGAGCGATTCCAATTATCTTTTTCAACGGATGAACTGTCCACCTACGGATACATTAGTGCGTGAAGGTAAAGGAACGTTGACAGCTTATACCGGAATGACATGGTCCGGATTTCGTCCTAGCGATGATGCCTGTGAATACGGGTATTTGGTTCCTGCTAATATGTTCGCTGTGGTTGTTTTAGAGTATGTGTGTGAAATTGCCCGAGAGATCCTAAGGGATCAGGAACTGGAATTGAAAGCTAGAAAACTTTCTGAACAGATTAATGAGGGAATACGTCAGTATGGAATCGTAGACCACCCAGAGTTTGGGTCAGTCTATGCATATGAAGTAGATGGCCGTGGACTGGTGAATTTGATGGATGATGCAAATGTGCCAAGTCTGCTCTCTATCCCTTATTTGGGTTATGTGAGTGCCGAGGATCCTATCTACCAAAATACCCGAAAGCTTATTTTAAGTAGCAATAATCCTTATTTCTTCGCAGGAAAGGAGGCTTCTGGTATTGGAAGTCCACATACGCCTAGTCGTTATATCTGGCCTATAGCTTTAGCGATTCAGGGAATGACATCTACCAGCGATGAGGAACAGGAATCCTTGCTTAATCTGCTGGAGAAGACGGATGCGGGCACCGGATTTATGCATGAAGGGTTTGATGTGGATAATCCCGACGAATTTACACGTCCATGGTTCTCATGGGCAAATATGATGTTCTGCGAGCTGGTGCTTATGCACTGCGGGTTACAAGTTAAGCGGGGTTAATGTCTACAAGTTTTTCAATCGACTCTAAAGGGGATAGAGAACATGAAAAAATGGCTGGTTACCACACTTGCTTTGGTTATGACAGCTTCACTTGCTACGGGCTGCGGTGGCAGTAATGGGTCCACCGGTAAAGAGTCCGGAACTGCAAGTAAATCAGGGAGCAGTGATGGAAAAAAGACGGAGCTTACCTTCTGGGGGGATTGGGGCGGTGAGGGGCAGAAGCAATTTGAGACCATGGTTGATGCCTTTAATAAATCGCAGGATAAGATTCATGTAAAGTATGTGCTGCAGCAGGATATGATCACGAAGTTCCTGACTTCCGCAACCAATGGCGGCACTCCTGATGTGCTGTTTTGGGATCGCTGGAGAACTTCATTGTATGCTCCAAAAAACGTCCTGCATCCGGTTGACGAATACTTAACGCGTGACGGTATTTCCGAAGATGACTTCTACAGCGAATCCCTTCGTGAGCTTTCATACGATGACAAATTATATGGGCTGCCGCTTACCGTAGATGCTCGTGCTCTTTTCTATAATAAGAAGCTGCTCGCAGATGCAGGACTTCAGCCTCCAACAACATGGGATGAGCTAGAGACGGCTGCTACGAAGCTCACCAAATGGAACGGCAATAAATTGGAAATTGCAGGTTTTTCAATGGGGGATTTGGGGCTTTTTAATATGTATCTTCAACAGGCTGGCGGCACCATGCTTACGGAGGATGGAAAGACCAATTTTAATAATGATAAAGGAAAACAGGTGCTAGAGTTCTGGGATCGCCTGATGAACAAAGATAAGGTGTATAAAGTAGGGTTTGAGCTTGGACTTGGGGAAGGGCAAGATGCTTTTGTCACAGGCAAAGTTGCTATGTTGTATTCCGGTCCGTGGATGCTCAGCACTTATAACAAATACGGTAAAGATCTAGATTATGGAATCGTTCCCCCTCCAGCTGGACCAAACGGGGATAAAGGCAGTGTTATGGGCGGATTTGGTCTGGTGATTCCAGAAGGTTCCAAACATAAGGAAGAGGCGTGGGAGTTCATTAAATGGTGGACAGCGAACAAGGATAACGCATTGCTCTGGGCCAAGACCAGTCTGAATCTGCCTGGCTATAAGCCGTCTATGGAAGATCCATTCTTCAAAGATGATCCCAAGTGGCAGCCGTTTCTAGAAACACTGGAGTTCGCTAAGGTTCGTCCAAACCACCCTGGTTATTCCGTGATGGAAACCGACGCGTTGGCACCCAATTTGCAGCTAAACCAGCAGAACAAGCTGAGTATTGACGAAACCTTGAAGAAATCACAAGAAGAAGGCGACAAAATGCTAAAGGATAATGAGGTAGTGAAGTAATAAGTAAGACATTTGAAGTAAGGGGGAGGTCTTGCCTCCCTTTTGCTTAGGAGGGGGTAGCTGAAATGGCTTCCATCAGAAAGCTAGAGAAACATCAGGCGCGGACAGCTTATTTGTTTATTACACCAACGGTGTTGCTATTTACAGTATTCACGGTCATCCCCGTGGTAATGGCGTTGTATTTAAGCTTTACCAATTACGATGTACTTAGTAGAAATGATTGGATCGGTTTTGATAACTATCGCCGTTTGATAGAAGACAGTTTGTTATGGAAAACATTCCGAAATGTATTTTTTTATTCGATCATTTTCGTTCCGCTAAATATCCTGATTTCGCTGCTCCTCGCGATTCTACTTAGTCGAAGCTGGCGTGGGGTGAAGCTGTTCCGCACTCTGAATTATCTGCCAACTCTTACATCCGCCGTTGCTGCTGCTACCGTTTGGATCTGGCTTTTGCATCCTGAATTTGGTTTGGTTAACGGATTGTTGTCCTATGTTGGGATTACAGGTCCAGCTTGGTTATCCGAGACCCGAACAGCGATGTTGTCCATTATTATGCTTACTCTCTGGCAGTCGGTAGGTTCTAATATGATTATCTACTTGGCAGGTCTGCAAGGTGTGCCTGACTATTTGTATGAATCCGCAAGGCTGGACGGTGCCAATAAACTGGATTGTTTCCGGTATATTACTTGGCCGCAACTACGTCCTACGACCTTTCTAGTCAGCACGATGGCAATCATTGGTGCGTTACAGTTGTTCGACCAAGCTTTTGTGCTGACGCAGGGTGGTCCAGCGAATATGACGAAAACTCCGGTTTATCTGATCTATCAACAGGGCTTTAATCAATTACAAATGGGGTATGCGTCTGCACAAGCTTTTGTGCTTGCTGTGGCGATTCTCATATTCTCACTTATAAACATGCGGATCACAAAGGCGGAGGAGTCCATTGTATAAGCGGGCTTGTCATGCAGAAAGGGGATAGAGGTATGGATACTAGTGGAAGTTCGTTATTAAAAAGACGCTTAAGTAAATCTATTTATTATATAGTGTGCATTGTTATTGCAATCGTAATGTTTCTACCTTTCTATTGGAGTGTTCTTACATCTTTGAAGCCTGACGAAGAGATATTCGCCATGCCCATTCGGTGGTTTCCTTCACATTTGACCTTAGAGCACTATCGTAAGGCGTTTACAACGGTTCCATTTGCCCTCTTTTTCTGGAATTCACTTGTGCTTGCTGTAGCAGGTGTACTGGCGAATCTGTTTTTTGGGTCGATCAGTGGCTACGCATTCGCAAAGTTGAATTTTAAGCTCAATAAGCCAATATTCCGCGTGCTGCTAGCGGCGATGATGATACCGGGCATAGTGACGATGATCCCTACAGTTTATGTCATGCGTCATATTCCATTTTTCGGAGGTAACGATATTTTTGGCAGTGGGGGGAACGGGTTGATGAACTCCTTCTGGGGGATTATTCTTCCGGGGGCTTCAGGAACTTTTGCTGTGTTCTTTATGCGGCAATTCTTTCTTACCCTACCTAGTGACATGATGGAAATGGCCCGGATCGAAGGCTGTGGAGAGTTTAAGATATTTTGGCGCATTTATTTGCCGCTGACCAAACCAGCGCTGGCGACTTTAAGCATCTTTACTTTTCAAGCGGGCTGGAACAGCTTCCTATGGCCCATGATTGTACTGAATGACCCGGATAAAGCAACGATTCAGATGGGACTTCAAGCCTTCTCCTATAATTCCCAAACAGATTACGGTCCAATGATGGCTGGTGCGCTTGTTGCGATTCTGCCGATATTGGTGCTCTTTCTGGCACTTCAGCGTTATTTTGTGCAGGGGATTGCATTCAGTGGCATAAAAGGTTAATTCTATAAAAATCGAATCAGGGAGAGAGTTTATATGAACCAATTGGAGATCGGGATTTGGGAGGAACGGGCGAATCAAGCACAAGCTGCGCTGGATTCATTATTCTGGAATGACGCGATCAAAATGTACAATATAGAAACACCTTGTCCAAACGGAGAATGTAATACCATTTTTCATTATTGGTGGATGGCTCATGCTGTGGATGTATTGGTAGATGGATTACAGCGAACTAGAGAGGAATGGTATGCCGAACGGCTTTCCGCGCTTCATGAAGGTCTTTTGCGACGAAATGGGGGAGTGTGGCCCAACGAGTTGTATGATGATATGGAATGGATGGCTCTCGCGTGGCTCCGTGCCTATCAAGCAACAGGAGAGGAAGTTTATAAAGATACAGCCCTTCTTTTATGGGAAGACATTCAGACAGGCTGGAACGAGCATATGGGTGGTGGGATCGCTTGGCAGAAGTCACAGTTGGATTATAAAAATACACCTGCCAATGCCCCAGCAGCTATACTGGCGGCTCGTTTGTATCAAGCCTTCGGTGAAGCTGAGAATCTAGAATGGGCGCTAAAAATTTATAGATGGCAAAAAAAGCATCTGGTAGACCCGACGACGGGTTTTGTATGGGATGGCATGAATCGCACGGGCAATGGCCAGATCGATAAGGATTGGAGATACTCCTATAACCAAGGTATCTATATTGGCGCAGCTGTAGAACTCTATCGTATCACTAAGGACCCATCCTATTTGGAGGATGCCCGATTAACTTTTTCCGCTGCTGCTCATGAGCTTGCTGAGGCTAAGGCGGGTGTACTTCCAGACGAAGGAAATGGAGATGCTGGATTGTTCAAAGGAATCCTGATTCGGTATACGGCAGAATGGGTCAAAGCTGATGCCGCAGCTGTTGAAGCTGTCGATTTTCTGCGTAGGAATGCTGAATCTCTCTGGGAGCAAGGAAAGTCAGAGGACGCAGCTTTGTTTGGCACGGATTGGACTTTGTCATCTACTGGTGTAATTCAGCTCAGCTCCCAGCTTAGTGCAACGAAGTTATTGGAGAAGATGGCTGAATTAACTAAGGATCAGATTTGAGGTGAACTTTTAATGACACAAGCAAAAGAAGCCCTAAAAGCGCTTAACTGGCAGGAAAGGTCGGAGTGGTTCCAACAATGTCTAGAACGTAATTATTATAATGCGGAGACGGGGATCATGAATCAATGGTATCCCAGAGAGTATAACGTTGCAGGTGAGAATTTTTATTACTGGTGGCAGGCTCATGTCATTGATATTCTAGTGGATGGCTACGAGTGTAGCGGAGATCCTGCATATTCACTGAGAATCAAGGAATTGAGTGAACATCTCCAAGCTTATAACGGTGGGACTTTCAGGCATAATTACTATGATGATATGGAATGGACAGCATTGGCGCTGCTACGAGCTTATCGGGCAACTGGATATGAATCCTACTTAGGTGCTGTGCTAGATCTATGGGAGGATATAAAATCAGCTTGGAATGAACATTTTGGAGGCGGTTTGGCCTGGAAGAAGGATCAGCTCGATTATAAAAACACACCTGCCAATGCACCAGCCGTCATTCTAGCAGCTAGGTTATATGAACTTTTTCAAAAGCAGGAGGATCTGGAGTGGGCACTCCGTATCTATGAATGGAACAAAACATATTTAGTGGATCCTGCGACTGGTTTTGTGTGGGATGGAATGAACAGACTCGGGGATGGCCAGATTGATTTCGATTGGGAATTTACTTATTGTCAGGGAGTGTTTCTAGGTGCGGGCTTAGAGCTGTATAAGAATACGGGGGATGTCCATTACTTAGAAGATGCGAATCGAACTGCTAATACATGTATTGATCGTCTATGCGATCCGATGAATATGATGTTGCCTGATGAAGGCATCGATGATACTGGATTGTTCAAGGGTATTCTGATTCGTTATCTGGTTCAACTTTGTGGAGAGGTTCCTGAGGCTAGCAGGATTCGTGAGGTAATCATGGCCAATGCTCGGCAGTTGTGGGAAAAAGGTCTCGATAAACAGCCGGGTCTTTGTAGTCCATCGTGGGAATTGAAACCGGAGCTTCCGGTTCAACTGAGCATTCAACTCAGTGGCTTGATGTTGCTGGAAGGGGCCGCTGTACTCATGAGGGAATAGCTTAAAGGCGTATAAAGAAGCTTCTCATTTTAAATGGTGCAGTGATCTTCCATTTAATGTAGAGAAGCTTCTTTTTTGTTATTATAAATTAATCGTTTATCTGTTAGAAAATCCGATGTTTCCAACCATTCAATTTAGCGACAGCTTCAATATAATAGTAGTCTCCATAGATCAGCGATACATCGATAAAGGAAGTGCCGCTGCCCGTTCCATGCAATAAAATCGCTTCATGCTCTGGCTGCTCCCAAGTCGCGTAATTTTCGGTCAGTGAGCGGAGAATTCGCTCCGCTGCATTAGCGTAGAGGCTTTTTTCGCCTACAGGTACGATCGCTGCAAGCTCTAACAAACCTGAAGCGGCGATAGATGCCGCAGAGCTATCTTTGAACATCCGTTCGTCATCCGCTAGACGGAAATCCCAATAAGGAACTTGATCCTCAGGTAAAGCCGAGATGAAATAATGGGCAATCCGCTTTGCGGTGTTCAAGAACCGTTCATTTCCACTGTGGCGATAGGTATTGATGAAGCCGTACAGCCCCCAAGCCGTTCCACGGCTCCATGAGGATTCAGCTGAAAAACCTTGACCGCCAAAATTCTCAATATATGCCCCAGTCTCCGCATCGAAAGATAGAATATGTTTGGTTGATCCATCCTCGCGAATACCATATTGCATCGTCGTCTCTGCATGGCTAATAGCAATATGCTTATACCGTGGATCACCAGTTACTTTGCTGGCCCAGAACAGTAGAGAGATATTCAACATGCAGTCGATAATTACCCAGCCATATTTATCTTCATTCCATGCGCGGATGAATTTGCCTACAGGATTATAGCGGGCAGCGAGGAAATTCGCCGCTTCAATCCCCCTACGCAGGGCATCTTCGTCACCCGTAATCGTATGTTTGATTACAGCTGTCGGAAGGAATTGAAATCCTACATCGTGATGCATCTCAACCGTTGGTTTGATAAACCATTCCTCCAAGGTTCCGTCCCAATGCCAAGCGGCTTTCTTGTATAAGTCTTTTCCAGTCATATCATGCATGATCCAGAGTAGCCCAGGCCAGAAGCCAGTGGTCCACCAGTCTGAACCAATATCATCAAATTTTCCATTTTTCCCTGCAAAATGTGGGCATTTGTCACCAATCTGCTTTACCATCTGTTCTACTTTTGTGTCGAGTCTGCATATAAGCTCTTGCCAATAGGATGATGTCATAATTACTGCCTCCAGTGTGGTGGTTAAGATATTATGAGTATAGCTTTCCTAGTGGCTGAAAAGTTTTGTTTTGCTACAATGAAATGTTCGAATATTGTCATGATGGAGGGTTGGAGGATGGTGAAAATGTTGGCGTTAATTATTCTTTCTATATTTTAATGGCGTTGTTCCGAGGACTTTTTTGAACAAGTGATTGAAATAGGAGGCGTTCGGGAAACCGACAATGATTCCGATTTGCTCCACAGGCAGGTCTGTCGTTCCTAACAAGCGGCAGGCTTGTTTGATTCTCCGGGCTGTCAAATAATCCACGAGCCGTCCGCCGGTCTCTTGATGAAAGATTCTAGAGATATAGGATTTGGACAAATGAATTTCCTCAGCCAGCTGATCCAGATTAACCTCCTCATGATAATGCTCTTCGATAAAGCTCATGATTTTTTCAGAATAGCGCAAGGTCCGCCGTTCTCCTGATTGGAATATCTGCTGATCTCCTGTCTTGATACTGCTCAATAATTGAAGGATTAACATCGAAATGTCTTCGGTATTTTCGCTTGGATTTCTTTTTTTATTGTGATCATATTGCTCCAGAATCCACTCCACAATTTCAACACGATTTTCAAGATCAATGGCGCAATACGTATTTTCCCCTCGCCAAAGTGTTGTGAATAAAGCTTTTCTTTTCGAAAAGCCCACTAGCAGGTTCTCCGCAACATGTGGATCAATATAGAAGATGGATCTTTCAAAAGGACAAGCGGGAGAGACCTCAGAATAGATCCGGTGCAGCTGATAGGGCTGGAAAAAGAATAACATCCCCCTGCGGATATCGTACATCTGCTGATTGACAACAACATTTCCCTGACCGCCATGCACGAACATGATTTCACAGCATTGATGCCAGTGATAATAACCTTTGTAATAGTCATCTGTATATATTTTGTAATCCCAAACTAAGGTCTTATGTTCTTCAAAAACAACGGCTTCGAATAGCTGCTTCATAGGCCCTCCAAGATGACAAAATACAAACATTTTTTTATTCCATTATAACTTTAAGGGTTATGAAAGCGATACAATAAAAATGAAATGAGCAATTCTATCGGGAGACAGGCCGCCATGTTAGATTACATAAACAGAAGCCCAGAATCCAGAATTCAAAAGCTTAAAGCTGAACTCGACTTGAAAACTGCAAAAGTGCAGTTTTTATCAGTTCATTAGGTGTTGGTTAAGGATATTGCTGCAAATATACACGAATATGACTCTAAATTAACCTTGGTTATCTTAAAATTAGTGAAAAACTGTATTTATGCAGGAAAACTCCTCCGTGGATGAATATAGGACTTAAAAGATGTAAAATTGCAGGATTTCTACAAGCGGTTCATCGCGTTGGGCTGGAGTTCATACTTTACAACAGATGATTGATATTTAAATGAATCTCTACATCAATTGGGCGTAATGGGCGAGCAAGCGTATAGGCAAGTCGGATGATTTCCCGTTCCGCCACACTCTCCAGACTAACTGACATGTGGACCAAAACCTTTGATTTCGATGACTAGCTTCACATACCGAGTGATGTATGCAAAGTCACAGAAATAGGATTGACCCCGCCAATCGAGCACTTCGAATTCAACAAAAGAACGTCCCGATCCATTCAAAAAGGAATGAATCGGGACGTTCTTCGTCTCGTACATTTAATTATAGTTAAGATTCTATTAGTTGACCAGACGAATAGGACTTTAAAACTTCATAAATCAGTAGCTTGATTTCCGCATTCTTTTGTTGATTACTAAGAAGGGGATTTGAGTGGCTTTAATATGAAAATGATGATGGAATGTACAACTTTCAATTAATGTGTGATACAATTAAATTGTACACAATTTAAATTAAGGGGAGTTAATCAAATGATCATAGCAGGTAATATCATGGTCGGTCTTGTTGCGTTAATACATATTTATATTGTCTATTTGGAAATGTTCGCTTGGTCAAAGCCCAAAGGGCTTCGAGTTTTTGGAATGACGCAGGAAGTTGCGGATGCTTCTAAAACTCTAGCAGCGAATCAAGGGTTGTATAATGGATTTTTAGCTGCTGGTTTAATTTGGGGACTGGTTCATCCGAATGTGAATTTCGGCCACCAAGTTGTAATCTTTTTCCTCTGCACTGTTATAGTGGCGGCGATTTATGGTGCACTGACGGTGAAAAAATCTATTTTGTTTATGCAAGGCCTTCCAGCTTTCATCGCTTTAATACTAGTAGTTTCGACTTATTTTCCTGTGACTTAAGCAGAAGCGGCAACTAACTGTTTGCGAGCAATACCCTTAAAAAAAGTTAATCCAAATTAAAAAAAAGGGCTGTTTCCCAGCAGGTAATTACCTGTCAGGGAAACAGCCTTTTTATGTCTTACGTCTTCACGAGGGGAAGAGCTGCTTATTGAATAGAGGCAGCATAAATCGCTTCTACGGATTTGGAGAGGAGTGCGTTAAACTCTTCGTCTGACTGCCCTGAACTTAATCCTTGCGATAAAGCACGTGAGAAGCTGGCGATTAATCCTTGATTATGGGCGAGTTTATCGTTGGCCTCAGCTTGAGTGTAACCGCCGGACAAAGCGACAATTCTTAAAACGTGAGGATCGTCCATTAACTCGCGGTAGAAGTTATTCTCCGTGGGTATTGAGAGCTTAAGCATGACCTTTACGTCTTGGCCCAGCTTAGACAATTGAGCTGAAAGTTCTTCTTTTAACAGCTTTTCCGACGCTGTTTTATCAGCAGAATGGATATCAACCTCAGGCTCGATAATCGGAACCAGTCCCGCTTCTAAAATTTGCTTGCCGACTTCAAACTGCTGTTCAACCACTTTTTTGATGCCGGAAGGATTGGCTTCTTTAATCACCGAGCGCATTTTCGTTCCAAAGATATTCCGTTCGCTGGCCCGCTTCAGAAGATCATTTAAGCCGGGAATTGGCTTCATGAGCTGTACCCCGTTTTCTGGCTCGGCAAGTCCTTTATCTATTTTCAGAAATGGGACAATGCCTTTTTCCTCCCACAGATAATCAGCAGTATATTTTCCGTCGATGAGACGGTCCATTGTGTTCTCAAATAAGATTGCACCCAGTATATACTTCGAATCAAATGCAGGGCTTTTGATAATGCGCGTTCGCATCTCGTGAACCATTGCATACATTTGATCTTCATTGGAGTAGCTGTCCTCTTTAATGCCATATTGCAGCAGCGCTTTAGGTGTACTTCCACCACTTTGGTCCAAGGCAGCTATAAATCCCTGTCCCGTCCGAATTCGATCCCATTGCTTCATATTCATGAAAAAATCTCCTTCCTTTCGTAAACTGAATGGAAATTCATGCGTTCTTTAATTATAACACTTAAAATACTGGCCTTAAACAAGAGGCAGGGTGAACAAGGAGGTAACCGTCCAACATGAGTTGGTAGCAACCAAAGAATTAAGGACTTCTTAGTCCGAATCAACCAAGGAGATCAGCGCGAGTTGACGTAAAGGACTGCATTGCAGCTATTTGTTTAGTTGGCGCATTTTTGAGAGAAATCGGACTGTAATAGCTCTTATCATCTCTCCGAAGCGTACTCTGATAATCTTCCTCGAAGATGACCTTTTTTATGCTTAAAAATCTAAGTTGAGATTAAAAGCAAGATCGATTTGTAATATTTTATGGACGTCGTCCATTTCAAAATGATCAATTACTTAAAGTTAGTTTGAAGATACGAGGGAGCGCGAGTGAAGGTGGCGACTGGAAATTTTATTCTTGTTACAAAGTGGCTGGTGTGATGATTTTCTAATCGGAGGGGGTGGATCGAAATTGGCTAAAGCCGCACTGAGATTGAGATTTTTCTTTAATCAACATGAATATCCGAGTAATTTAATGCGAATGATCCAATACTATTTTCTTTGTGACATTAATCATAATTACCAATTCATAGCTTTGTGAAAATAATAACTTTTCGTAAATGTCGAAATGAGGTTGACGTATGAAAATATCAGTCGTATGATTGATTCTACTGAGTATGTTAGTAATTAAAAGTAAGTATATAAATAATGTATAACAACAGGAGGAATGAAAGTGGAATCATCAACATTTGTGCTATTCGGCGCTACAGGAGATTTGGCAAAACGTAAAATCTATCCTGCACTATATAACCTCTTTTTAGATGGTCAAATTTCAGGTCCTCTTTCTGTGATTGGATTAGGAAGAAGAGAAGTTTCGAACGAAGCCTTCCGTAAGCAAGTACTGCAATCCTTACAGACTTTTTCTAGACAACCAGCCGTTGACTCACCGCAATTGCAGGTGTTCTTGGAGGCTTTTGAATATAGCGTACTAGACGTAGGGAATACCGAAGATTACTCCAAGCTGCTGGAGCATGTTAAACGTCGCGAGCAATTGTTCAATATTCCGGAGAATCGGATGTTCTATTTGTCTGTGGGTCCTGAGTTCTTCAAGGAAATCGCAGCTAATATTCACTCAAGCGGTCTGGGTTCCACGAAAGGCTGGAAGCGTCTGATTATTGAGAAGCCTTTTGGCACAGATTTGAAATCTGCAAGAGAGCTGAATGATAGCTTGAATGCCGTATTTACTGAAGAAGAAATCTTCCGGATTGACCACTTCCTAGGTAAACCGATGGTGCAGAATTTGGAAGTTCTGAAGTATTCTAATCCAGTGCTAAGAGCGCTGTGGAAAAATAGATATATCGCGAATGTTCAAATTACAGCGAGTGAGACTGTGGGCGTTGAAGAACGGGCAGGCTATTACGATAAAGCTGGCGCACTTCGTGATATGTTCCAGAACCATATGCTGCAGTTGATGATGATGATGGCGATGCAGCTTCCTAAAGGCAGTACACCTGAAGAAATCCGTGGGAAGAAAATATACGTCATGGAGCATCTCATTCCAATTAGCAAAGATGAGGTTAATAAACATGTTGTCCGTGGACAATATACAGAAGGTGAAATCAAAGGGAACCCTGTTGCAGGTTATTTGAATGAGCCAGGAATTAACCAATCCTCGCAAAATGAGACGTTTATCGCAGCGCGTTTATTTATAGATGATCCGCTCTGGAATGATGTACCTTTCTATGTTCGTACAGGTAAGAGAATGAAGGAGAAATCCACACGTATTGTTATTGAGTTTAAAGAACCGTTTAATGATAGTAATAACTTGAATAAAGGAAATGATGTACCGAATTTACTGATTATTGAGATTGGACCGAATGAAGCCATAACGCTACAACTTAACACGAAAGATCAGCTGCAAAAAGGAAAGCTTGAGCCTGTCCGCGCTACTTATGAAGCGGGTACTTCAGATGTTCCGGAAGCCTACGAGAATCTAATCTTCGATGCACTTCGTGGAGATGCTACCTTCTTCGCTCACTGGAGAGAAGTAGAACTGTCATGGCAGTGGGTTACACCTATTCAGGAAGCGATGGAAGAGGGGCTTATGCCACTTCACACTTATGCTTCAGGTTCATATGGTCCAGATGCGGCTATGGAGCTATTGGGTGAGGATCGCTGGTGGTTCGATGAGGCAGATCAGGAGGCAGAAGTTCTCTCTGCTCAGGCAGAAGTTGCAGCAACGCAGGAATCTATACGGCCAGGGGCGTAAGCCCCTGCCTGTTTTTTTTACCAATTTTGGAGAAATTACATCATAAGAATCTATATATCGGAGGGGAATTACATGAAAGTAGGATTAGTTGGATTAGGAAAAATGGGCTTCAATTTGGGCCAGAATTTGCTGGATCATGGACATGAGGTTGTTGCATTTGATTTGAATGCACCTGCTGTAGAGGAAATGAAAGCTAAAGGTGCCAGTGGAGCAGTAACGCTCCCTGAGTTGGTACAACAATTGGAAACGCCTAGAATCATTTGGATTATGGTTCCACATCAGGTTGTGGACTCTGTCATTGCTGAGATCACACCTTTGTTATCAAAAGGAGATATCGTCATTGAAGCGGGCAATTCACATTATAAGGAATCCATTCGCCGATATGAGCAATTGAAGGAACATGGAATCAGCTTCATGGACGCAGGTACATCCGGAGGGATGGAAGGAGCGCGTAACGGCGCTTGTTACATGGTTGGTGGAGATCCTGAAGCTTGGGAGGTTGTGGAGCCCATCTTCCGTGATACAGCTGTGGAAAGCGGCTTTTTATATGCCGGCAAAGCTGGTAGTGGCCATTTTCTAAAAATGGTTCATAACGGTATCGAATACGGCATGATGGCTGCCATCGGTGAAGGCTTTGAGGTGCTGGAAAAGAGTGAGTTTGATTATAACTTTGAGGAAGTCGCCCGGGTGTGGAATCATGGTTCTGTCATCCGTTCTTGGCTGATGGAACTGGTTGAACGTGCGTTCTCGAAAGATGCTAAATTGGATGAGATCAAAGGGATTATGCACTCCTCCGGAGAAGGCAGATGGACGCTCGAAACTGCATTTGATCTGCAAGCTGCAACACCAGTGATCGCGATGGCGTTATTAATGCGCTACCGTTCACTAGAGACCGATACCTTCACTGGTAAAGTAGTGGCTGCACTTCGTAATGAATTTGGTGGACATGCCGTTGAAACGAAGTAAATAACGTTAATCATTAGCCCGAATTTCCTCGCAATTCATTCTGCGGTGAGATTTGGGCTTTTGTTTTGCAAAAATTAATAAATGGAGAGAATAGATCGAGTACGACTTTAACCTTTTTAACATATTTTAGAGTTAGATGGGGAAATTACGATAAGGGGGAGTTGACATGCGAAGCGGAATTCGAGAAAGACTTCATTTTCTGTATAAATTTCTGCATGCACCCCGACAATTAGGAAGCGTGACTCCCAGTTCGCGCTGGCTGGCAAAAACGATGCTCGACATCATTCCGTGGCAACAAATTCATAATATAGCTGAACTGGGTGCGGGTACTGGAGCCATCACAAGATTTATTCCAAGCGGGGAAGAGACCGAGATGAATGTGCTCCTGTTTGAGAAGGATCCTGATTTTCGTCATCAACTAAGACTTAATTTCCCTGACCGTATTTTTTATAACGATTGTTTGCGGCTACGGCTTGCGCTTCATAATAGAAGGTTGGAGAAGTTAGACTGCATCGTGAGCAGCTTGTCTTTTAGGAATTTCTCAGCCTCAGATCGGACGCTTTACATTGAACAAATCATATCTTCTTTAAAAGAGGGCGGGTGGTTCATCACTTTTGAATATTTTCCTCAAATGAAGAAGGAATTAATGCAGCATTTTGATATTGTGAGTGCTAAATGGGTGCTGTTAAATTTCCCGCCAGCGCTTGTTTATATTTGTAGGAAGAAGGCTTTTACACAAGTAAAGCAATCAGATCATATTCATTCTTCCATAGATGTAATATCAATTTCTCAGGTTTCTACGGAAAGATAAGGATGAAAAATTCAACAAATGCCGTCACCCATACTCACTGGGGAACGGCATTTTTTAAATTAGGCTCAGTATGTTATTACCTCTGTTAATAGAGAACCTCAATATTGTCCTCGTTCAGACGTTTTAGCCAAGCTTCAGAAGGCTTACGGTCAGTAATCAAGAAATCAATATGGGCAAGCTCAACCAGCTTTGTAAAAGCAGTTTTATCGAATTTGGTGTGATCCGCCAGGAGTATGACCTTATTGGCTTGTCGTAGCATGTACTTCTTGAGCTCACACTCTGGTTCGTTGGAATCTGTGATGCCTCGTTCCATATCCATTCCTTTGCAACTGATTACCGCTGTATCCACATTGTATCTTTGAATGGTGTCATGGGCTACCGGTCCCACCAGCGACAACGATCGGTAACGAAGTGAACCGCCAGTAGAGATGATATCCATCCCTGAATTCGAGAACTCATGCAAAATATTAATAGAATTTGTGATGATGGTTAGATTGTTTTTGTTTCCCAGCAATTTTAGAAACTCAAAGGCTGTAGAGCTTGGATCTACCATTAATGTATCTCCATCATTGATTAAATCGAGCGCCTTCAAAGCGATTCCCCGTTTAATATCTGTATTCAAGGCATTACGTGTAACAAAAGGCAGATCCTCATTCGTATGGCGATTCAGCATAGCACCACCATAGGTACGACTAAGGATGCCATCCTTCTCTAGCTTCTCCAAATCTCTGCGTATCGTTTCTTCAGTGACCTCAAACATTTTACTTAGATCGGAGACTAGAACGCGTTTATCTTGATGGACGAGATCTATAATTTTTTTGCGTCTTTCGGCTGCAAGCATAGGAATCACCTTTCCAAAGCTATATTTTACAATCATAGCGCTTAATATCTGTGTTTTGCAATAAAAACAACTTAAAAACATCTGTACTTTCCAATAATATTCACAAAACAGATATAAAACAAACAAAAACAACATAATTAATATTTAAAATGTTGACAACAAAGATTTAGGAGCATACGATGAAGAAGGAAATAATTCCCTTAGAGATTAATCGAGTTAGTGTGATGCAAAGCCGGCTCAGCTGCTATTCAGAGGCCAGCCTGAGGCGCTGCAGACGAAATACAACGTTTATTGAACTCATTAGGAGGCTGGTCAAGCAATGAGCACGCATGTGTATTACGTTCCATCGATCAATATTATGGGCAAGGGATGCTTACAGGAGATTGGTCCTTACATTCAAGAACTTAATTTGAAGAAGGCACTTGTCGTTACAGACAAATTTCTTATGAAGAGCGGTATTGCTGGTAAATTGTTGGCGGTATTGGACGATGCGGGAATTGAATATGCCATTTATGATGAAGTGAAGCCCAATCCGACCTGTAAAAATGTCCACGATGGCGTAGATTATCTCAAAGCGCAGAATTGTGATTCTCTGATTTCCATCGGCGGTGGGTCGCCACAGGATACTGCTAAAGCCATTGGTATCCTTGCCACAAATGGCGGTCACATCAAAGAATATGAGGGCGTACACAAGTCGAAACATAAATCGCTGCCGATCGTTGCTGTGAATACCACCGCAGGGACTTCAGCTGAGGTCACTATTAACTATGTAATCACAGACGAAGAACGCAAAGTGAAGATGGTAATGGTGGATAAGAACAGTATTGCTACAATCTCAGTTAACGATCCAGAGCTTATGGTAGATAAACCCGCTGCACTTACGGCAGCAACAGGAATGGACGCTTTGACGCATGCAATTGAGGCACTAGTAACGCCAGGAGCATATCCGGTAACTGACGCTACGGCACTAGCCGCAGTGGAGATTATTTTCGCTAACTTGGCCCGTACCGTGAAGAATGGCCATGATATTGAGGCTCGTGAGCAAATGGTGTATGCGATTTTCCTAGGCGGACTTGCCTTCAATAATGCAGGGCTTGGTTATGTGCACGCGATGGCGCATCAGCTTGGCGGTGTATATGATCTGCCACATGGCGTATGTAACGCAATGCTACTCCCATATGTGGAAGAAGAGAATGCCAAATATGTGCCTGAGAAATTCAGGGCTATTGCTAAAGCGATGGGGTTAAACGTTGAGAGTCAAACTGATAAGGAATGCGCGGACTTCGTAATTGAGTCGATCAAGGCGTTGTCTAAAGAAGTAGGCATTCCATCTAAACTATCTGAGCTTGGAGTAGATGAGGTCGATCTTGATCTTTTAGCAGAGAACTCCATGAAGGATGCTTGTGCACCGGGTAACCCTTTTATTCCAACGAAGGAAGAAGTTATTACTCTATTCAAAAAAATGCTATAACTCATCCCTTTCTTTAGGAGATTCTTTATGAATAATCATATCGCCGTTGATATTGGTGCCTCTAGTGGGCGGTTAGTACGCGGAATACTGCAAGAGGGCGTCCTCACCTTAGAGGAGCTTCATCGGTTTAGAAATCGTTTTATAGAACAAGAGGATTCTTGTTTCTGGGACATAGATTATTTATTCGATCAGATCATTATAGGGCTTCAGGAAGCCAAGGCTCAAGGAATTACAGCGTGTACGCTGGGTATAGATACATGGGCTGTAGATTATGTACTCGTGGATGCGGAAGGGCATCGTATCCAGGAAGTTTACGCTTATCGTGATCGTAGAACCGATCTGGCTATGGATAAGGTAGCAAAGCACATTTCACCTCAAACCATATATGAAAAGACTGGTATTCAACAGTTATCTTTTAATACGTTGTATCAGCTTTATGTTCACAGTGAAGAAGAAATAGCCCAAGCGGATCAAATCTTACTCGTGCCTGATTATCTGTATTACAGATTAACGGGTCGCAAGATCAATGAGGTTACTAACGCATCTTCAACTCAGTTATTGAATCTAAAGAGTCGAGATTTCGACGATGACCTGTTGGATTTTCTGAATATTAAAAGAGATCAATTCGCTATATTGACTGAACCTGGAGTAATTATTGGCCCCCTCGATGAAGCACTAATTCAGGAATATGATCTTCCGGATTGCCTACTGATCTGTGTAGCCACACATGATACAGCTTCTGCAGTGCTGGGTGCTCCTCTCCAAAAGAACTCAGCGTATATTAGCAGCGGAACATGGTCTTTACTCGGTGTGGAACGAACTCAGCCTCTTAATTCTATGAAAGCCATGGAGGCCAACTATACCAATGAGTGGGGCGCATACGGAACCTACAGATTCCTCAAAAATATTATGGGCCTATGGCTCATCCAAGAGGTTCGCAGGTTGATGAACGAACGATATAGCTTTGCGGAGCTAGCCGAGCTTGCAGAGGGAGAGGAAGGTTTCCGAAGCCTGATCTCTTGTAATGACCCGAGATTTCTCAATCCTTCAAATATGATAGAAGAGATTCGTAATGCCTGCGCAGAGAGCGGGCAGCCTGTTCCTGAGACGCCAGGTCAGTTGGCTCGCTGTATTTTTGACAGCTTAGCATTATCGTACCTTACTTACTTGGAAGAACTAGAAGAACTATTAGAAAGCCGAATCGAGGTTCTGCAAATTGTGGGTGGGGGTGCTAACAACAGCCTGTTATGCCAACTGACTGCTGATGTTATAGGCAGAGAAGTTAAGGCTGGCCCAACGGAATCCACAGCACTTGGTAATATAGTGGTGCAGATGATTAGCACGGGAAGCATAACTGATATTAATGAAGCAAGAGATATTATCGCCGAATCATTTGAGATAAAGGCGTATACACCGCGCCCGACCGCCCATCTTGAAGACATTCTAATTCGCTGGAAAGAGCTTCAGTTGTCCAAAATACAACATCAAATCTAATTAAACTTACGCTATATGATTTTAGGAGGAACTACAGCATGGATCAGAGTATTATCACTAGCTATAATGAAGCCAAAAAATTATACGCAGCCCATGGGATTGATGTGGAGAAAGTGCTGGAGCGGCTCGCGCAAATTAAGATTTCCATCAATTGCTGGCAGGGCGATGATGTACAAGGGTTTCTTTTTAAAGATAAAGAACTAAGCGGGGGAATAGCAGTAACAGGAAGTTATCCCGGTCGAGCTGGCACGCCAGATCAATTGCGCCAAGATTTAGAAAAGGCACTATCCCTCATTCCAGGCAAGCATAAAGTAAATTTACATGCGATCTATGCAGATACAGATGAAAAAGTTGATTTAGATGAATTGGAGCCACGCCATTTCCAATCTTGGGTAGACTGGGCGAAGGAGCAGGGGCTGGGTCTTGATTTTAATCCTACTTGCTTCTCACATCCTAAAGCTGCAGACGGTTTTACGCTAAGTCACTCGGACGATGAGATTCGTAACTTCTGGATTAAGCATTGTAAGGCTTCTCGGACGATTGCCGCGCATTTTGGTAAAGAACTGGGTCAACCGTGCGTGACTAACTTTTGGGTACCAGACGGATATAAAGATACACCAGTTGATCGTTTAGGTCCAAGAGTGCGGTTAAAGGAGTCACTGGATGAGATTTTTAGTGTGGAAATAAATCCTCTTTATAATATTGATGCTGTAGAAAGTAAATTGTTCGGAATCGGTTCTGAGAGTTATGTGGTTGGTTCACATGAGTTCTATATGGGCTATGGTTTAACTCGCGGCAAAGCCATCTGTTTGGATGCCGGACATTTCCATCCTACTGAGATGATCTCAAATAAGCTATCTTCGATTCTTATGTTTAGTGAGCAGCTGCTGCTGCATGTAAGCAGACCCGTCCGTTGGGACAGTGACCACGTTGTAACTATGGATGACGAGCTGCTAGAAATCGCCCGTGAATTGGTACGTGGGGATTTACTCTCCCGAACGAATGTCGGACTTGATTTCTTTGATGGCAGTATTAATCATATCGCTGCTTGGGTGATTGGTACACGTAATACCATTAAGGCGTTACTTCGCGCAATGCTCGAACCGGTGGAAGAATTGAAGCGAATCGAGCGGCTTGGTGATTACACTTCACGACTAGCGTTGGTGGAAGAATTCAAATCGTATCCGTTTGGAGCCGTGTGGGATTATTATTGTGCATCGCAAGATACACCCGTTCGTGAGCAATGGCTGGCTGAAGTGAAGCGTTATGAGCAGGAAGTTCTGTCTGCAAGATAGAGTGTTAGAGTGGATGTGGAGAGCAACATATACAAAGGAGAGATTGACAATGAGTACATCTGTTTTAGAATCCAAAGGGTATATTGCCAGTAGTGAGGCTCCATTTATTCAGGAAATGTCAGAGATTACCCGTCATATGTGGGAGCTTGGCTGGGATGAGCTGAATGGCGGTAATGTCAGCTATCTGCTGGATGAGAATGAGGTTGCTAAATATATTAACGTTCTAGAGCCACTACGCACCATTAAACTTACCTTCCCTGTAAAAGAATTAGCCGGCAAATACTTCATCGTGACAGGTTCTGGCAAGTATTTCAGAAATGTGATCAAAGATCCGGAAGCTAATCTCGGTGTGCTTCGTGTTAGTGCCAATGGTGAAAGCGTAGAAGTGTTATGGGGATTACGGAACGGCGCTGTACCTACTAGTGAATTGGCTTCCCATTTCATGAGCCATATTGAGCGACTGAAGGTGGACCCTACGCACCGTATCGTATTGCATACACACGCTACGAATGTTATCGCGATGACCTTCACGCATGATCTGGATGAATTGAAGTTCACGAAGACGCTTTGGGAAATGTGCACAGAGTGCCTTGTTGTTTTCCCGGATGGCGTTAGTGTCATTCCATGGATTGTTCCTGGCAGCAGTGAAATCGGCCGCGAAACCGCGAAGAAAATGAAGGATCACCGCCTGGTCATCTGGCCGCAGCACGGGATTTTTGGCACTGGCTCCACTATGGATGCCACCTTTGGTCTAGTTGAGACTGTAGAAAAGGCTGCTACGATCTACAACTTGATTGGCGGAAGAGAAATTAAGCAAAAGATCACGGATCAGCAACTGTGGGATTTAGCTAAGGCGTTCGGAGTAACTCCAAAAGCTGGTATTCTTGAGGTTTAAGAAGTTCGTAATGGGATAAAACCCGGGCGTTCGCAGATTTTGCGAGGTCCGGTTTTTTTTATGATTTTTTCTTACACAAAGATCTTAAAAATTTGCATTTTCCATCTTCTGGGGAGATAATTAGCCTTACTTAAAGTAATCAAATAATCAATTGGAGGTAATATGTATGAACACAGAGCTATTATTTTCACCTATTCAAGTGGGGAATCTTTCGCTGTCAAACCGAATCGTCATGGCGCCGATGACTCGGGTATACTCACCGGATGGTGTACCAGGAAGTAATGTTGCCGCATATTACCGTAGACGGGCAGAAGGTGGAGTAGGATTGATCGTTACCGAGGGTACAGCTATTAATCATCCTTCGGCAGTCAGCCACGCCAATATTCCCAATATACATGAAGAAGCAGCTTTAGAGGGCTGGAAGCAGGTAGTAGAAGAAGTTCACGCAGCTGGAGGTAAGATCATCCCCCAATTATGGCATGTGGGAATGGCGCGAACTATAGGGGAAGGTCCAAATGTTGAAGCCCTTCCTATTGGCCCTTCTGGTCTGAATTTAGCAGGAGAACCTGTGACAGAGCCACTTACTACAGCTGAAGTTGAAAGCTTAGTTTCAGCATTTGCTCAAGCAGCAGAGAACGCGAAAAAAGTGGGTTTTGATGGTATCGAGATTCATGGTGCACATGGTTATCTGATAGACCAGTTCTTCTGGGAAGGAACGAACAAACGTACCGATCGTTACGGTGGCGATTTGGTTGGTAGAACTACATTTGCAGTAGAGGTTATTGAAGCTTGCCGTAAAGCGGTTGGGCCAGATTTTCCGATCGTGCTACGCTTCTCTCAATGGAAATTGGGTGCCTATGATGAGAAGCTGGCAAAAAATGCAGATGAGCTCGAAAGATTCCTTACTCCACTTAGCGATGCTGGCGTTGATATTTTCCACTGCTCCACTCGTCGCTTCAGCCAACCTGAATTTGAGGGATCTGAGCTTAATCTCGCAGGGTGGACCAAGAAAATCACGGGGAAACCATCAATTACGGTGGGTTCTATCGGTCTTAACAGTGATTTTTTTGCAGAAGACTCAGCGCAGAAGACAGAAGATAACATTAATGAATTACTAGAAAGAATGGACCGTGAGGAATTTGATTTGGTTGCTGTGGGTAGAGCATTAATAAGCGATCCGGCTTGGCCTGCCAAAGTTCAAAGTGGAGCAATAGACGAGATCATTCCATTCACGGCTGAATCGACAAAAACTCTATACTAAAGGGAAAGAACAGCGGGTTATGGACAGCTCTGTTTTTAGAATAATTTTAATTAAGGGATAATATTATCATAGATATTAAAAAGCGTAATAGGTAAGGAGGATATGGGTTGATAGATATCACAGAAGTCTTCATAGATACTCTAGCACCGAACAGTGCAGCAATTAAGAACGGGCAAGGACTAGTTAAGAAGAGACGATTCGTCCAATTGAATCAGTCGGAAGACGGCGTGGTTCTGTTTGGTGAATGTGGTGGTAGCGGTAGCAGCAACTATTATCCTTCTGCTGATTTTGTTGTTTCTGACAAACCGGTGATGCGTTGTACTTGTCCAAGTAGGCAGATTCCTTGTAAGCATGTCCTCGGATTGCTATATGCCTATGTAGGCAAGGAGACTTTCGTATCTGCAACGATACCTGAAGATCTTGCTGTTAAACGAGAAAAGATGAGTAAGCGTGAAGAACGAAAATCTGAGCTTGCTGCGGAAGGGGCTAATGTTAAGCCCAAGAAAGTGAACAAGTCCGCACTTAAAAAAAAGATTGGAGCTCAACTGGAGGGCTTGGCTGTACTGGAGAAATTGACCCAATCGCTTATACGTGCAGGACTTGGAACAATAGACGCCAAAGGTGTAAAGGATATTCAGGTGCACGTGAAGATGATGGGCAATTATTATTTAACTGGTGCACAAATTGAATTAAGACGATTAGCTTTATTGCTCTCTTCTTCTGACAATCGTGAGAAAACTTATTCATTAGCAATAGAGCAGCTAACCCGAATTCATGCGTTCATTAAGAAAGGGCGCGCTCATCTAACAATGAAGCTGGAAGATCCGGATATGTCTTTGAATCATGAATCTACGATTGAAGAATGGCTTGGTCATGCTTGGCAGCTAACGGAGCTTAAGGAATACGGTCTGATGAGCTCGGATGTAGAGCTGATCCAGCTTTCATTCCTAAGCTATGATGATGAAGCCAGACAGGAATTTGTAGACCTCGGCTACTGGATAGAAAAATCTACAGGTGATATACATCGTACGCTCCAATATCGTCCTTATAAAGCAGCTAAGTATATTCATGAAGAAGATAGCTTCACTGATGTTGCACTTATTCCTTCCTTCTATCGTTATCCTGGTGACCGGAACCGGAGAGTTCGTTTCGAGAATATGTCAACACGGCCTCTGACTAATCAGGATGTAGAGTGGATCGTTTCTAAGGCAGTTCATTCTTATTCCGACTGCTTCAAGCAGATAAAAAATCAGTTGAAGAATCCGCTAGCGGACAAGAATCCTGTGTTGCTGCTGCATGTGAATAAGATTAGCAAATCGCAGCAAGATCAGTTCGTCATTACGGACGAATCGGGCCAGCATTTGGTGTTAGACCAAATAGTAGCACTCGAGCAGGATACACTTGCACTGTTACAATACTTTACACTCGAAGAATTATCGGATACTACGATGCTGCTTATGTTTGAACATCAACTCGATACAGGACGATTGAAAGCACAACCGTTAACCCTTATCAAAGGGATGGAGATGATCCGTCTCTTATATTAAAAAAATTAAGAAAGCATAAGTTTCACATAAACTTTGGGAGGAATATCCATGAGTACAGCTTTACTACAAGAGCTTCATCAAGAAGTAAACCGGCTGTATATAGCTGGAAGTGAGCTCGCTGCTGAGGATTTCCGCTTAAAGCGGCTATTGCCACAGTTTCAACAGTTAGGCGAACGTGCTCCCATATTCAAAAGGTTAGGAGAGGGAATCGTTGCGGTCATTGAACCAGATCATTCCGAGGGATCTTCCTCTGCTCAGAACCTACAGGAGCTCAGTGTGCTGCTTAGCTCGGTGCTATATACACAGGGGGCGACTTCGCCTGATGGTGAACTGCTTGAGGTGGAAGTCCATCCGGTGAGATTGCCTACTCGGTTCTCATATCGTAAGCTGTCAGCGGTACAGACGGCATTAAAGACTCGCGGGGGAGGACGATATGAGATTATCAAGGAAGCTTTTGAGACAGGATTGTTTCAAGATCTTCGAATGATTCATCCCGCGTTAGCAGCCCTCCAAGATCCATATGTTGAGATCGCCGAGCTTGTAATGAAGCAGATCCTGCCAGCTTATGGGCCTCAGATTATTCCGATCCTTATCGATCAATTTGATCCTGCTGGAGGAATAGTAGAGACGAGAAAGCTGTACGTGATCGCAGTATTAAGTGGTGATAGCGTTCAGGATCTGATCTATCAAGCTGCAGATTCAGGATCAGAAGATGTTCGAGCCATGGCTATTTCTCTGCTCGCAGGTCAGGGACAATATGAAATCGAATTACTGGCTTGGAGTACAGATAAGAAGAAAAAGATTCGAGAAGCTGCCTATAATGCGCTGGCTAAGAGCGACTCGGTAAATGCGGTGAACCGGCTGCATGAGGCATTTACGGGAAAAGATAGTGAACTTGTAGTTCCTGCATTGAGACAATGTCAAGCCCAAGAGCTCACAAAACGACTTGTTGTAGAGTTATCAGATATGCTTCAAACTGTCTCAGAGATTATGGGCGATACGAAGAAGAAAGACGGATTATGGAATAAGGTAGTCCAGTATCTTCGGGTTTTATCTTACAAACGCAGTCCTGAACTAGAGAAACTATATTTTAATGTTCTCGAGCAGTATCCATTATATATGAATCAGCTAAAGTGGAATTCATTGATCGAGGAAGCAAACTCCTATTTTAGACAGATAGATTCTATCGAAGCGAGACGTATATTACAGCAAACACTTGAGCGTGATCTTGTCTACTATAGAAACAATAGAAGATATGTGAATGATGTTTTTAAAGATGCGTATCTCTACTTGTCACCAGAGCGTGTGTATGAACAATATGTTGAAGTTCTAAAGCATTATGCGCCATCTTCAACTAGCCATGCTTCTTCAATGGCGCAGCAACTGCTGCGCACCATATCTGAAGTTGTAGTTCAACGATATCATGGGACTTATGATGCAGTTTGGAATTCACCTGTAGACCAGATTCAATATATGTATAAGATCGAAATGCAGCCGCCCGAGGTACTGGCTGTTCAATGGGATTCACGGTGGCTTGATGCTTTTATAGAGCTGGATCAATACGAACTGGTAAGTGCCTTTGCAAGGCCGGGACATGCCGAAGCAATGCAGTATTTACTTCGTAAATTGACCGATAATCCTGAATTCCGCCATCGGTTTTCCAATATTCTCTTGATGGGCTTAGCACGTACGGGGATAAATAAACAACATTTGCAAGAAGCTCTCCTAGTGGCTTTGGAAGATGATAGAAATACAGAATGTCGATTAATTGAACCGTATACATTTGAACAGCTATGTCAGCTTCCAGCGAGTTTTGCGAGTCGAATAATAACTGTTCTACCTCGATTTAGTGAGGTTGCAGAAGAACAACTTGAGTATGTCATTCGTCTCATGCAAGGACCATCAAACCCAAATGAAGAGGTGTAGCTAACGATGAGTCAAGAACTATTACAAGATATTATGAGGCTTCCAGCAGAAAGACTGTATGAGCATGAGTTGGAAGCGCTTCGTAAAGCGGACACTGGTAAGGTTCCAGCAGGATGGCAGATGTCGCCCCAATCAGTACTGAAGTTTATCGTTGGTGGTAAAGCAGGGAGTACCGAGATTACACCTAAGTACATTGGTAATAAACGATTAATAGAGATGGCTATAGCCACACTGGTAACTGATCGTGCACTGCTATTAATCGGTGAGCCGGGTACAGCAAAGTCATGGTTATCTGAGAATTTATCAGCTGCTATATATGGACAATCAGGACTTGTCGTACAAGGTACTGCAGGTACGAGTGAAGAGCAGGTGCGCTATTCGTGGAACTACGCAATGCTGCTTGCACAAGGCCCTACGCCGGAAGCGCTAGTGAAGAGCCCCATTATGCGAGCGATGGAGGATGGGGGCATTGCACGTTTTGAGGAAATATCTCGTTGTGCATCTGAGGTACAGGATGCGTTGATATCCATCTTATCGGAGAAGACGATATCCGTTCCTGAGCTAGGTAAGGAGATGAGTGCGTGCAAAGGCTTCTCGATCATTGCAACAGCTAATACGAGAGACCGTGGTGTAAATGACATGTCAACTGCCTTGAAGCGACGGTTTAATATTATCGTCCTTCCAGCCCCTGCGGATTTGTATACTGAAGTTGAGATTGTGAAGAAACGGGTTCGTGAAATTGCCTCTTCCTACGATTTGCAAGCGGCGCTCCCTGCAGACGAAGCTTTACATAAGGTAGTGACCATCTTCCGTGAGTTGCGTAGCGGGATGACATTGGATAAGAAGGAGAAGGTGAAGTCTCCAGCAGGTGTGATTTCCACAGCTGAAGCGATCTCGCTCTTAACGAATAGTATGGCGCTGGCTGCAAGCTTCGGTAATGGAGAACTGACGGACGAAGATCTGGCCGCAGGGCTGCAAGGTGCCATTGTGAAAGATGATGATAAGGATCAACTTGTCTGGAGAGAGTATCTCGACAATATTATGAAAAAACGTGGCGCAGATTGGCGGGGGTTATATACGGCTTGTAAGGAGATGAACTAGTGGAGAGCGAAACTACTGGAGCTGGCGTGCATATTTTTGGGGTGCGGCATTTGTCTCCTGGTGGTGCGCAGCATCTATTGAGCTTCCTTCATGAAATAGAGCCCACAGCTGTGTTAATTGAGGGTCCATCGGATGCCACACCTGAGATTCGCCATGTCATCAACATGACAACCAAACCTCCTATTGCCATTCTAGCTTTTACGGAGGAAGTTCCTGTGCGTACAGCCCTTTGGCCGCTTGCGCTATATTCCCCCGAATATCAAGCGATGAGATGGGCGGAGCAGCAAGGGGCATATACAGCTTTTATAGATTTACCTTCATCAGTGGTCATCGCGTTACAGGATATACGAACCAAAAGTAGAGATTCTGTTGAACAGAGCGATGAATCTGAAGTTAACAATACGGTTGAGAAGGCTGCTGAAGAAGCATCTCTATATGATAGAGTAGCTGAGCTGGCTGGTGAGCTTGATTATGATATGTATTGGGAGCGCAATTTCGAACACAACACTAACAAAGGTGCATATCAGGAAGCAATTATTTCTTTCTCATCCCAAATGCGTCAGATTTCTGAAGAAAATGAGAGACATAACAACATAGTAGAATATGCACACAATACGATACGTGAAGCTTATATGCGTCGTCAGATTCAGGATACAATCGCTGCTGGCCATCAACCAAATAAGATCGTTGTTGTATGTGGAGCATACCATGCAGCGGCGCTTGTTGATCTGGCATCTGGTATGTCGGATGAGGAAATAGATGCTCTTCCTTCTCTAAATTCGAAGCTAACACTTATGCCCTACACGTACTATAAGTTATCTTCTTTGTCTGGCTACGGAGCAGGTAACCTCGCTCCTCATTATTATCAAATGATGTGGGAACGTATGATGAATGGCTCACTTGAAGACTTGCCGAATCATTATCTGTCTACCGTAGCCAGATACTTGCGTAATACAGGGACACACCGTTCCACAGCGGAAATTATCGAAGCCGTTCGCTTAGCTGAATCATTAGCTGCCCTTCACGGTGGAAGTGCTCCGACGTTAAGAGATCTAAGAGATGCTGCGCTGACTTTACTGGGGCGTGGAGAGCTAAGTGTGATCGCAGAAGCGCTTGCTCGTACAGATATCGGTACTGCTATTGGTGAGTTGGCAGAGGGGATTAGTCAGACGCCGATTCAAGATGATCTGAATCGGCAATTAAAGCGCTTGAAGCTTGAGAAATATAAAACCCCAGTGGCAAATGATCTTGAACTAGATCTCCGAGAGAACCGAAGAGTGTCTTCTGAGGAAGCAGCTTATTTAGACTTAAATCGTTCCTTTCTTTTTCAAAGGCTCAGATTACTTGGGATCGATCTAGTGAACATAAGAGCAAGTGGTCAGACTGGCGCAACGTGGGCAGAGCATTGGGTAATGAAGTGGTCTCCTGAAGTTGAGATCCAGGTCGTTGAATCTACGCTACTTGGGGAAACAATTGAGATTGCTTCAGCTTATGTATTGCAACAAAAATTAGATGGCAGCAGTACCATTGCGGAAGCGTCAGCACTTATTCGAACGGCTTATGAGTGTGGAATGATACACCAGATGGAAGCCGGACGGCAGACGCTTCAGCGTCTAGCTGTTGATACTCGAGATGTGGTGCAGATTGCTGCTTCCATTCATGAGTTATCTCTTCTGATTCAATATGGCGATGTTCGACGGATTGATACCAAGCCGCTCATTCCTTTGCTTGAACAACTGTTCAGACGAGCCTGTCTGTTCTTGCTGGATTCGAGCCAATGTAACGATGAGGCTTCAGGTGAGATGCTTAAAGCTATGAACATACTGAATCAGGCAGCTATTGCGCATAGTGAGGAATTAGATGAGCTGTTGTGGATACAAGAGCTGAAACACTTGTCAGAGAGGGATGACTGCAATCCGCGTTTATCTGGAGTGGCGTGTTCCATTTTATTGGAGCGTAATGCGATGACTGCACAGCAATGTTCAGAAGAAGTATCGAGGCGCCTGTCGCCAGGTATACCCGCAGAACTTGGAGCAGGCTGGTTCGAAGGGATGTCTATGCGTAATCGATATGTACTGTTGTCTCGATTAAGTCTGTGGGAACAATTGAATGAGTATATTAATTCATTAGATGATGAAGAATTTGTACGTGCATTAGTATTTTTACGGCGTGCTTTCAGCACCTTTGAACGAAGAGAAAAGACGATGATTGCCGAACTTCTAGGGGAGTTGTGGGGCGTGAATACCGAGCAGGCTGCTGAGATTCTGACGGGTGAGCTGAAGGAGGCCGAAGCGAAGATGATTGAGGATTTGAATGAATTTGACTTTGGAGATATATGACGATGAGTACATCCGTGGATTCAAGTGTTGTAGCTCGGTGGCGCCTTATTCTTGGTCAGTCTGCAGAAGAGCAATTGACGGTTTCTAGCGGAAACGCAAGTATTCACCTGTCTGAAGATGAACTCATCATGGACCAAGCACTGGCTGCTATCTATGATGAGACGAGCGATATCGTAAATAGTGGTGCTGCTAACTCTTCGGCTACAGGACAAAGAGGAGCGGGATCAGGTAAATCTGCACCCCGGTTGGCAAAATGGTTAGGAGATGTTCGCAATTTCTTCCCAGAGGATATCGTATCGGTTATTCAACATGATGCGATGGAGCGGAAGGGCTGGAAGCAATTATTGTTTGAGCCGGAAGTTCTGGCAACAGTGAAGCCTGATATACAGCTAGTAGGTACACTACTTTCGCTAAAAGGGAAAATTCCTGAGAAGACAAAAGATACGGCTCGCCTGTTAGTGAAGGCGGTTGTGGATGATCTTGTAAAGCGTATGGAGGAAGATCTGCGTCGGGCGGTGACGGGTGCACTGAATCGCAGAGAGCATTCTCCATTACCGTCACTTAGTGGTATAGACTGGACACGGACGATAAAACGCAATCTGAAGCATTATGATGCAGAGCGACAACAGATTATCCCTGAGAGATTCTACTTTTATGATCGGGCAAGACGAAGTAAGGAATGGACAGTCATTGTGGATATCGATCAGAGTGGTTCTATGGCAGAATCAATTATTTGGGCTTCAGTAGTTGGTTCTATTTTTGCAAGCATCCCATCGCTAAGTACCCGAGTAGTTGTATTTGATACAGAGGTCGTTGATCTGACAGAGCAATGTGCGAACGATCCTGTTGACATGTTATTCGGGATTCAGTTAGGTGGCGGTACAGATATACAAAAGTCTGTTGCTTATTGCGAACAGTTTATCGATCAACCGAAGAAGACATTATTTATCGTTATTTCGGATCTTTATGAAGGTGGGAACCAGGCAGGCTTAATCCGTCGTATGCGTCATCTGAAGGAATCTGGAGTTAGAACGATGTGCTTGCTGGCTTTATCTGATGAAGGCAAACCTTTCTATGATGAGCATGTGGCGAGATCTTTGACTCGCGATGGAACGCCCTGTTTTGCGTGTACACCTGCACTGCTGCCACAGTTAGTAGAAGGTGCACTAAAAGGACAGGATCTTACTGAATTAGCAAAAAAACTTGGGACAAAAGGGATATAACAAGAGTCGTCCTATTACAAGTTTCATAAAAAGTGATTTTCAGACAAGAACAGTGATTCATTACAGTTTTTGTGGCGTATATAAATATCATACCCCCCTTTATAGAATATATTTTGGCCCTGTCGCTCGTCGGCAGGGTATTTTTTTTATGGAAGTCTTTAGAAGCGCTATTATCCTGACCTATTAAAATTTTCTTTGAGAGTATGCTCTGCTCTCACGCTGTGGTAAAATAGACCTGATTTTTTAAAAAAATACGCAAGTTAAGTTTTTACTTGATAAACCTAAATCACTGCATATTGGGATGGACATCTAAGATGGATGTAATGTTATAGAATGTGCTATAATTTTATATTAGGTTAAAACATCAATAAGCTACATTTGAGATAGAGGACGTGAAAACAGCATGACTAAGGGGAACCATAACTCACCGGACTTAAAATCCGGCAAGGGTTCGAAAGATTATTCGAAATATTTTGATTTTAGCGATGCGAAGGTAATTAGTGAAGAAGAAGGTAAGATTACTTATCGGATTAAAGGAAGAAACGTTCAAATTAATAGCCAGCCTGATTATAAAGAAGGAAAACGGCGTGGCAAGGAAGAAATAGAAGTGCATTATGATTTCGAGATTCCTGAAGAGATGCAGAATTTCGGAGTAGACAAATATTATCATATAACGACTTATGGCTGCCAAATGAATGAGCATGACACGGAAACGATGAAGGGCCTGTTGGAACAGATGGGCTACAAAAGCGTCGATGATCGGAATCATGCGGATCTCATTCTGCTCAATACTTGTGCGATTCGCGAGAATGCCGAGGATAAGGTGTTTGGAGAGCTTGGTCACCTTAAGAACTTGAAGATTGAGAAGCCAGGTCTTTTGCTGGGCGTGTGTGGCTGCATGTCGCAGGAGGAAGGCGTAGTTAATCGAATTATGTCTAAGCATGGATTCGTGGATATGATCTTCGGTACGCATAATATTCACCGTCTGCCACACCTCATTAAAGAAGCTGTATTCAGTAAAGAGCTTGTGGTGGAGGTATGGTCTAAAGAGGGCGATATTATTGAGAACTTACCGAAAAAACGTGAAGGCATGCGGGCTTGGGTAAACATTATGTATGGCTGTGATAAGTTCTGTACGTACTGTATCGTACCTTTTACACGAGGAAAAGAACGCAGCCGCCGTCCGGAGGACGTTATTGCTGAAGTAAGAGAGCTCGCGCGTCAAGGATTCAAGGAAGTGACTTTGCTGGGGCAGAACGTAAACGCATACGGTAAGGATTTTACAGACATCGATTACACCTTTGGTGACCTAATGGATGATATGCGTTTAATTGATATTCCGCGCATCCGCTTTATGACATCGCATCCACGTGATTTTGACGATAAATTGATTGAAGTACTCGGCAAAGGCGGCAACCTGGTGGAGCATATCCATCTACCGGTTCAATCGGGAAGTACTGCCGTACTTAAGAAAATGAGTCGCAAATATACTCGTGAAGCTTATCTGGAGTTAGTTCGTAAGATCAAGATAAGTGTGCCTAATGCGGTATTAAGTACCGATATTATTGTTGGTTTCCCTGGTGAGACGGATGAGCAATTCGAAGATACTCTTTCGCTAGTGCGCGAGGTTGGGTATGATATGGCATATACGTTCATTTATTCACCTCGTGAAGGTACCCCTGCAGCTGCTATGGAGGACAATGTACCGATGTCAGTGAAGAGCGAACGTCTGCAAAGACTCAATGATCTCATTAAAGAGAATAGCCGGATCATTAATGACCGTATGCTAGGTGAAGTCGTCGAGGTACTGGTAGAAGGCGAGAGTAAGAATAACTCGGAAGTCCTTTCTGGCCGTTCCCGTGCGAACAAGCTGGTCCATTTTGAAGGTTCGAAGGAGCTTATTGGCACATTTGTAAAAGTGAGAATTACAGATACCAAAACATGGTACATCAAAGGGGATATTGTGGCAGAAGCTGCTGCTGTTCATTAATCATCACATACGAATGGGGAGATGGCTTGTGAGTACAGAGGAACAACGTTTGAATAAATATGGAATGAAGACTTATAATACCCGTGACTTGATCGTACGCGAGGATATTATGGGTAAAGCCAAAGAACTGGCTACATTGATCTCGACAAGTGAAGAAGTAAAGCATTTTCAGCAGGCTGAGCAAAAAATCCTGAACCACGAGCGTGTACAAGGCCTGATTGCAACGATTAAGAAAAAGCAGAAGGAGATTGTTGCCTTCGAAAGCTTTAAAAATAAAGATATGGTAGCCAAGATCGAGCGTGAAATTGAAGTGTTGCAGGATGAAATTGACGGCATTCCAGTCGTGAACGAATTTCAGCAGAGCCAGAGTGACATCAATTATCTACTCCAGCTTGTCATTTCCGTGATTAGAGATACCGTTTCGGAAAAAATAAATGTGGAAGCCGGCACCGAGGCGCCTCCGACCACATGCGGATAACCCACACTCAGTTTAGGGGGCGGATGCAGATCCGCCCCTTTAAGTTTCACACTATACATAATCCTAATCTTTCTATGTCCAGTTGTTGATTTTAGAAGTTAAGGTTTGGTACATTTAAAGATACGAATTAGTAAAATTATAGCTTCGGAAAAGGATGGGGCAAATATGAGCGAAAATGGGGAACAAACCTATAACGCCAAAAAATATCGTACACCGGACGGAGTTCCGGCCGACATCGTAATGTTTACACTGACCAAACGCGAACGTAAGACGGTCACGAAGACGCTTCCCTTACGTGAGCTTAAGGTAATGTTAATTAGACGAAAGAAATGGCCATGTGCTGGAATGTGGGCTCTCCCAGGCGGATTCTGTCAGGAGGATGAGTCCATTTATGCTGCGGCTACACGTGAACTCAAAGAAGAGACTGGTGTAGATGGTGGTCATTTGGAATATCTGGGCGTTTACAGTACACCAGGCCGCGACCCTCGCGGATGGATTATCAGTCATGCTTTTTTTGCCCTTGTAGAAGAATGGATGTTGGAGCAAAGACAAGCTTCGGATGATGCTGGCGAGGTAGGATTATTTACATTGCAGGAAGCACTTGAAGAGCTGGAGCTCGCTTTTGACCACCATGATATCATCAAGGATGCATACTTGCGTATTCAACAACAAATGCTTCAGACTACGATCGCAAGACAGTTTTTACCTAGACATTTTACCCTTAGTGAGCTCTATCAAGTCATTCAAACGGTAGTGCCGGAATTTAAGGAACCGAATTTTATTCGTAAAATCACTTCAACACGTAGTCGTCAGGGTATATTAAAAGAAGTAAGAGATGAAGAGGGAAATGCGCTTAGTTCAAATCAATACTCCCAGCGTCCCGCACAGCTCTATATGTTCACAGATCATGAGCCTTTGTTATCCATCTACACGTAATGGCTTAAATCAGGAGAGGGGATTAATCTCATGAAAGCACTAATAGTGATCGACTTTACGAATGATTTTGTTAACGGAAATCTGCCGGTTGGTCAGTCAGCCGTAGATATCGAGCCTAGAATCAGCCAATTAACGTCGGAGTTTGTCCAAAGTGGCGATTATGTCGTTATGGCCGTGGATTTACATGAAGAGAATGACCCTTACCATCCGGAGAGCAAACTTTTTCCTCCTCATAATATAAGCGGGAGTGAAGGACGTGAGTTGTTCGGAGGTTTGAAGTCTGTGTATGAACACAACCGCGATTCCATCTATTGGATGGACAAAACGCGTTATAGCGCTTTTAGTGGAACTGATCTGGAAATCAAGCTGCGGGAGCGTGGCATTACTGAACTTCATTTAATTGGGGTCTGCACAGATATTTGTGTACTGCACACAGCAGTGGATGCATATAACAAAGGGTTTGCAATTATTGTGCACGAAGATGCAGTTGCCAGCTTTAATCCAAAGGGACATACTTGGGCGTTAGAACATTTCCGGGAAAGTTTAGGAGCAGACGTTGTTAAGGCATATTACTAGAACAGAACATACACATATAGCAGCGTAGATATTAGGAGATGAGGACTTGAGAAGAGAACTTGCGCTACATACTGATAAATATCAGATTAATATGATGTACGCTCACTGGGTGAATGGAACTCATAAACGGAAGGCTGTATTTGAGGCTTATTTCCGTAAGCTACCTTTCGGTAACGGCTATGCTGTGTTCGCAGGTTTAGAGCGTATTGTTGGTTATATCGGCGGTTTACGGTTTACCGAAGATGATATCCGTTATTTGTCTGAGCAAGAAGAAAACTATGCTCCCGCTTTTTTGGAGGAACTGTTGCAGTTTCATTTTCAGGGAACCGTTCATTCGATGAAAGAAGGCGCTTTGATTTTTCCAGATGAGCCATTAATCCGTGTGGAAGGGACAATTATGGAGGCTCAGCTAGTGGAGACAGCCATTCTGAACTTCATGAACTACCAGACGTTGATCGCTACTAAGGCTTCACGAATTAAGCAGGTGGCTCCGAATGACATCTTGCTGGAGTTTGGTACCCGGCGTGCGCAAGAAGCAGATGCAGCGGTGTGGGGGGCTAGAGCAGCGTATATTGGCGGCTTTGATGCTACTTCTAACATGCTCGCAGGCAAAATGTTTAGTATTCCGACCAAGGGAACACATGCACATTCCTGGGTTCAGAGCTTTGGCAGCGAGCAGGAGGCTTTTGATGCCTATGCTAAGGTGATGCCGGACGAAGTTACGCTATTGGTCGACACCTTTGATACACTCCGTAGTGGGGTGCCTAATGCAATCAATACAGCCAAGAAGCTTGAGGCACAAGGTAAAAAAATGGTCGGTATCCGTTTGGATAGCGGTGACTTGGCTTATCTATCTCGTCAAGCGCGTAAGATGTTGGATGATGCTGGCCTGGATTATGTGAAGATAGTCGCTTCCAACGATTTGGATGAGAACACGATCATGGATCTGAAGCTGCAAGGCGCAGCAATTGATACTTGGGGTGTGGGTACACAACTAATCACCGCCTCTGACCAACCCTCTCTGGGTGGCGTCTACAAGCTGGTGGAAATTGAATCCGCTACTGGAGAAATGATCCCGACGATCAAGATTTCCTCCAATCCTGAAAAAGTATCCACGCCTGGCAAGAAGGACGTATTCCGGATCATCGGTAAAAATGGCAAAGCGCTTGCGGATTATATCTGCTTTCCAGAAGAGGAAGCTCCACGTAACGGTGCGCGGTTGAAGCTGTTTAATCCGCTGCATCCATACATGCATAAGTATGTCGAGCGTTATGAGGCATTGCCTATGCTAGAACCGATATACGTTAACGGATTTCAAGTGTATACTTTGCCGGATTTGAATGAGGTTCGCCGTTATCATCGGGAGCAAAAGGACCTATTCTGGCCGGAGTATCAACGTAAGCTGAATCCCGAAGTATATCGGGTGAATTTAAGTGAAAAGGTCTGGACTAGCAAGCAGCAGTTAATCGCTGAGCATATACGACCGGATATTGAATAGATTTTGCAGGATTAATTCTGTCAACATTGTTAACGCGGGAGAGTGATATACCCGCGTTTTTTTGTTTTTTCGGAGGCTTGTAAATAAGGAGGAGAACTTAATGGAAAAGGGGAAGCTTGCTTTAGCGCCGAACAGGAACGTTAAGCCAGGTGAAATCATTACTTTCGGCACGTATTCACAATCGAAGGATGGTAAAGCGCTGCCGATTGAATGGCGTGTTCTCCATAACTCAGGTAGCGAACTGTTCGTTTTGAGCGAGGACATTTTGGAATGCAAGAGGTATCACGGCAAGAGCGCAGATATTAAATGGCGTGATTGCGTGGATATTACGTGGCACGACTGTGATTTGCGTGAGTGGCTGAACGATGAATTCTATAACAGTGCATTCAATGCTGCCGAGAAGGAATTAATAAAGACGACCCGTTGCTCAGATAACGGAGAGGGTACCCCAGATACAGAGGACAATGTTTTTTTGCTTAGCGTTGATGAAATAAAGGCATTCTCAGAGGTACACGGCAAAGAACTACGGCGTGCGGTTGGCACGGAATTTGCTAAAATGAAAAAGTATGATGGATGCAGCTTATACGTATATGATAAAACGGATAAAGATAACTATATAATCAAAGACGGCGAAGAAGTTGGCTGCTCTTGGTGGTGGCTGCGAACACAGGGAAACAAACCTTCACGTGCGTTTTTTGTCGGACCGAGTTACAGTATTCGCAGCTATGCGAATGTCAGTGTAGCCCGTGACGGCGTCCGTCCCGCTATGGTAATTAATCTTCCACGATAAAGACAATCGGTTTTGAGTGGCAATAATTAAAAAGAGGCGTATCCCTCTCTTCACGAATGTGAAGAACAAGGGATACACCTCTTTTTATTAAGTATTGTTAATACACACTGGAAGATCTTGTATCTCAATTATTAAACATCTAAAGCTTGCAATTTAAAAAGAGATTCTCGATTTCCAAAGATCGACTTCTTGGTGCCTGCAAAATTACACATCCCATTATTATAACTACAGTCCGATAAACATATTTCTACTAAACGGCCCCCAGTTTGCCCCTGTGTACCCTGATCTCCCCTCTAAATTAACAAAACAAGGGAGCAAGATATACAGAACACCCATAGTAGCATTTGTATTGAAGGTCATAACAAATCTCATTTTTGAATTATCAATTGCAGCTATCATACCCTTATCAGCACGAATTGTATTCTCTCTAGTAAGGGCCTCTCCCATTCCTACACTAGCTATGTCATTTGGATTTGGCATATTACTTCTTATCCAATAATTCGAAATATTTGTTGCAGATGCTAAATCCGCAGGTTGATCGTAAGTAACTAAAATTTGATTCAAAGCAATTTGTCTTGCCTCCACTACGACAGGATGAGGCATCACCATTTCTCTATCGTCAACAGTTGTATTCCTCATCCTATTGGGATAAATCATAGTAGAATTATTATACATAGACATTCTGTTCCCTCCATTATTAATTACAATAGTCATTTGTCACGAGACATTGTATGTAAAGGAGTCATGATTAGTGTTAGATAAACGAATATACAAAAAAAAGCGCGGGAGAGTGATGTTCCTGCGTTTTTTTGTTTTTTGTCAAAACGAAAAAGTCCGATGGATTCATAACCAAAGACGGCGAAGAAGTTGGCCGCTCAAGGTGGTGGCTGCGAGCACCTTTTGAACGGCAACAATTAAAAGAGGCGTATCCCTCTCTTCACGAATGTGAAGAACAAGGGATACACCTCTTTTTGATACATGGGTCCGAGCTAGAACCTTTAATTCTTTTTCTTGAATTTTAAGAACGACCAAATCGTAAGCATCAACAGAACTGCTAGGCATGTTCCTATACTGATACGGTTCTGAACATCGAAGAGAAAAGAAACCGCGATAACAGTTAAACAAACCAGTGTAACAACGGTTATATAAGGAAATCCCCATACCTTAAAGGTTGGTTCTTTCGGATAGGATTTTCTTAGTTTAAGTTGTGACATACAAATGCTGATCCATACGAGAATAACCACAAAGCCTGGAACAGCCATTAGCAAACGGAACAATCCATCCTGGGCGAAGTACGCTAACAAGGAACCAATAACAAGAACAACGGCACAGAGCTTCAGACTGTTGATGGGTACACCTTTTGCAGAGGTTTTTGCCAAGCTGCGTGGTGCTTCGCCCTGTGACGCCATAGAATGCAGCATCCGAGTGGCGCCATAAATACCAGAATTGGCAGCAGAGAGCACCGCTGTAATCAGAATAAAGTTCATGATGTGATCGGCACCCTTAAGTCCTGTTGCGGCTAATACCTGAACAAACGGGCTTGTATGCTCATTCAGTTGATTCCAGGGTATTAATCCACAGATGATTAGGATCGGTAAGGTATAGAACAGAATAACGCGCAGAATGAAGCTTTTGACAACCTTAGGTAAGACCTTCTCTGCATCCTGTGTCTCCGTCAAGGTTAGCCCAATCAACTCTGACCCACCGTAGGAGAACATGACGACAAGAAGGGCAGAGAAAATGGGGGCCCAGCCTCTCGGGAGAAATCCACCATAGTCTGTAAAGTTGTGTAAGTAAGGCGTAGCCTCAGACATAGGCAACAGTCCAAAAATTAATGAGCTTCCTAAGATAATGAAGATGATGATCATTGCGATTTTGATCCCGGCTAACCAAAACTCCGTTTCTCCATAACCACCTACACTCATCATGTTGATGCCGATAATTAGAGCTCCACTTGCAAGACTGAGCAGCCATAAAGGAACATCCGGTAACCAGTATTGCAAGAAGCTGCCCGCTGCCAGCACTTCAATTACACAAACGGTCAACCACATGAAGCAATATAACCAGCCCACGATAAAGGAGAGTCGTTCTCCAAAAGCCTCACGGATGAAGTCCTTCATATTCCTATTCGGGTACACCGTAGCCATTTCGGCTATTGCCCCCATGACCACTAAGAGTAGCAGGCCTGCTAATACATAAGTAAGAATTACCGCAGGTCCGGCAATGCTTATGGTCTCAGAACTTCCTTTAAAAATCCCCGTACCGATTACTCCGCCCATCGCCATAAAGCTGATATGCCGAGGAAGCAATTTCTTCTGTAATGATGCTTCGTTTGACTTCACAATTAATGCCTCCTAAGCTGTCTTCGAAAAATTACACCAAGCATCAGTTTATCCTGAAACGGACTAGTTGAAAAGTAAAAATAACACACATTTTTATGAAGAGGCATGACTTTTCACTGGAGTGTGATATTTATCATGAAGAATGTGATGAATTTAACATCTTAATTTTTAATTTTATTGCTAAATAAAAGTAGCTAAATAAGCTTAGGTAACACATGGAAAATGCAAGATTTGTCACTTCGCGACTTGCAAAATCAAGATACAATCGTTGAAAAAGTCATAAGGATATTATACGGATGACATTCTGAAAGGGGCTATGTCGGTGGTACAGTTACCAAAAGTGAACGAACTCGGATTTTTTGAGATTCGTCTGGAATCAATTGGAGGGCTAGGCGCGAACTTAGCTGGTAAAATGCTTGCAGAAGCAGGCGTTGTCGGTGCTGGAATGAATGGAGTGAGCTTTTCTTCCTATGGTTCTGAGAAAAAGGGATCAGCGGTAAAAGCGCATATCCGTTTTTGTGATTTGAACACGCATATTCGTGACACTTCACCAGTAGAACGACCCCATGTCGTAGGAATCTTCCATGAAGCGTTGGCAAAGACCGTTAACGTGACAAGCGGAATTTATGATCATAGCACGGTGCTGGTGAATTCGGCCAAATCGCCGGAGGAATTGAAGTCCTCCCTGAATATGATGGCAGGAACTATAGCAGTTGTTGATGCTACATCAATCGCATTAGATGAGAAGAACCGCGTAAACATGGCAATGTTAGGTGCGTTGTTCCGGATGTGTGATTTCTTGGATCCTGAAATTATGAAGGGTGTTATCGAGAAATCACTTGGCAAAAAATATCCGCAGGCTGTTCAATCCGCACTAACTACTTTCGAACGTGGATTTAATGAAGTTACTTTCATGCATTTCCCTTTGCCTGAAGGTGCGATTATGCCTGAGTTCGTTCGGTCTGATATTTCGGCCTTAGGTTATGAAACTCAGCCTATTGGTGGTACCATTACGAATCCTGGCAGCAGCTTTTTAAAGAATCTTAGCATTTCAAGATCCGGTTTATTGCCTCATTTTAAATTAGAGGATTGTATTCATTGTGCGCAGTGCGATACGGTATGTCCTGATTTATGTTTTGTTTGGGATGAGCAGCCTGATAAGAAGGGACGTCCGCAAATGTTCCTGCAAGGCATTGATTATCAATACTGCAAAGGCTGTTTAAAATGCGTAGAAGCTTGTCCTACAACAGCTTTGTCTGGCGAACGCGAGGAAGATGGCTACGCTGAGAGCCATACAGTCCGGCATATTTTTGATCTTGTTACTGAGGCTTAATTAACGGAGGAAAGGTGGAACACACGTGGCTATTGATTATGAAAAAGAAGTAGGCTCTACGAAGGTAGAGCAGAAATTCCTATATGAATCCGGTAATGAAATGGCGGCTTATGCTGCCCATCAAATAAATTATCATGTCATGGGTTATTTTCCGATCTCCCCATCGACAGAAGTCGCTCAATTTCTTGATACCATGAAAGCGAACGGTCAGCATGATATTATGCTTATTCCATCAGATGGCGAACACAGTTCTGCAGGAATCTGTTATGGAGCTTCGACGGCTGGCGGACGTGTATTTAATGCTACCAGTGCTCAAGGTTATATGTTCATGCTAGAGCAATTGCCGGTACAAGCTGGTACACGGATGCCTATGGTAATGAATTTGATCTGCCGCTCGATTTCCGGTCCGCTTAATATTCATGGTGACCATTCTGATTTGTATTTTGCGCTAAATACGGGCTGGCCGATTCTGATGTGCCGTGATCCACAATCCGTTTATGATATGAATCTGATGGCACTTAAGCTTGCTGAGCACGCTAAAGTGCGTCTTCCAGTAATGGTAGCATCAGATGGGTATTTTACTTCTCACCAGAAACGTCGCGTACAGGCATTTACTCACCGTGAGGATGTTCATAAATTCGTTGGCCCACAACCACCGGTAGGCTTCACGGATACACTAGACCGCAATAATCCAGTTACCGTAGGTCCTTACATGAACGAACCTGATTATATCAACAACCGTTATCAGCAGTCGGTAGCGATGTATAATGCGGGTGAAGTCTTCGAAGAAATTGCTAAGGAATTCGCTGAATTGACTGGACGCCACTATCCAATGATCGAAGAGTATCGGATGGAAGATGCGGAAGTAGCCGTATTCTTGATGAACTCTGCGTCAGAGATCATTAAAGATGTTGTGGATCAGCTTCGTTTGCAAGGGATCAAAGCAGGTGCAATTTCGCCGAATATGATTCGTCCTTTCCCACAGAAGCAAATGGCTGAAGCACTGAAGAATGTTAAGGCAATCACCGTAGGCGACCGTGCGGATTCGGTTGGTGGTCACGGCGGTAATATGGTAAATGAGATCAAGGCAGCCTTGTTCACCTATGGTAACACTACTACAAAGGTAATTAGCCGTATTTACGGGTTGGGCGGTAAGGACTTCTACGCAGAAGATGGTCATGCATTCTTCCAATTAGCTTTGGACGCCGTTGCTGCAGACCGTGTTGATGTTCCATTTGACTACTATGGTCACAATCCAGGTGCACCGGACAAAGCGCCACAGCGTTTATTGAAGCCGATGGACTTTGATTCGCTGAAGACAGGATTAATTACGGTTAAACAGGATGAAGCAACAGGGAAACTAAGTGTGCGGATACCCCCACTGCGCAGCTTGACGAAGAAACCTAAACGGCTTGCACCAGGTCATGGCGCTTGTCCAGGCTGTGGAATTTTCTCAGGACTGGAGACGTTCTTCAAAGGCATTGAAGGGGATATCGTAGCGCTTTATCACACGGGTTGTGCGATGGTAACAACTACGGGCTATCCATATTCTTCTCATAAATCTACGTTTATTCATAACCTGTTCCAAAATGGTGCAGCTACCTTATCCGGTGTCGTAGAAATGTTCTGGGAACGCAAACGCCGTGGTGAATTGGACGGACTTGGGCTTCAAGACGACTTCACATTTGTAATGGTAACTGGTGATGGCGGTATGGACATCGGAATAGGACCTGCAATTGGAGCTGCACTACGCGGTCACAAAATGATTATCGTAGAGTACGATAACGAAGGTTACATGAACACAGGTGCACAGCAGTCCTATTCCACACCACTGGGTCACCGTACATCTACATCAAGCATTGGTAAGAATCAGCAAGGTAAAGTTACACAGCATAAGGATACTGCGCAAATCATGGCAGCTACTAACATTCCATATGTCTTCACAGGTTCCGAAGCTTACCCGCAGGATCTTGTGAAGAAAGCGGCAAAAGCACAATGGTACGCTCAGAACGAAGGACTTGTGTACGGTAAAATCCTGATCGCATGCCCACTGAACTGGATGTCTGAGGATAAAGAGGGTACCAACATCGTTTCGCTGGCTGTTGAATCTTGCTTCTTCCCTCTATATGAAGTGGAGCACGGTTCTACGAATATTACGTACAATCCAGAGGATAAGGGCAAACGCGTTGAGCTCTCCGCTTGGTTGAAGACAATGGGCAAAACCCGTCATTTACTGAAGCCTGAGAATGAGCCGGCTTTACGCAGCTTCGAGGCAGAAGTGGAGCGTCGCTGGAATCGTCTGAAAGCGAAACATGAGCATCCTGATTTGTAAAATATAATGATTCATAACCCGGCAGATTAGTCTGTCGGGTTATTTTTTAATTAACTTTATAGAACAGATTTGTCATTGACATTAAATACGTCAAAATTATCGCTAATACTTCGTATGTGGATGCTGTACAGGAGATTCAGGGGGGTTCAAGGGTTCGGAAGTTCGGAATGCTTATGAACAGAATTCACAAAGCGTCCTTTTTTAGATGGGAGATCTCTGATGTCATGATTCAATTTGTAGCCAATTATCCAGATTCTTTTTTAAGGGCTGAGTAATCATTTGGAGTTGTAAGACATGCTGGGAGTCCTCTTGGTACCACCTTGGATGTGGTATTATATGGAGAATGTAGGAGAGAGGAGGACTGATTTTAATGAGCTGGATCTTTTGGATTTGTTTTATTGTTTCTTTACTAGTTTCCTATTGGGATCAGCGAAAAACATTGAGATTAAAGGATTGGGTGTTAATTATTGGGGCTTTTTTACTTTGTGAGTTCTACGTCAATTTCTTTGGGTTACTGATTCCTGTAGGTTTTATCATTGGATTGATTATTATGAAAAAAAAGAAGCAGTTTCTTTTTTCAAAAGCACTTATTTTTGGGTTGATTAGTGTCTGTGTTATTTTCTATGGTCCTAAGATTAGTTTGAATGAAATCCATGAGCTAACGAAGGCTAATAAATATACAGAGCAATTTAATCAGATTAAATCCGTTTCACAATTTTCCGTCGAATCAGATATTAACGATGTACTTCGGACGTCAGCCAATCAATTAAAAGATAATAATCCAAAGTCAGAAATACCTGTAGAGGATCCTCATGTAGCCTTCAGTATATGGGTTCTCCAGCATAGAGATGTAGCAATTAAGGATTTAGATTGGTTATGGTATGAGGCTCCGTTAGAATTACATTATTATTGGCAATCTAACCGCCCAGATCAGCGGGTTACATTGGAATACGTTTTTTTTAATGAGGTTGGATACATGGGTGTGTTTGAAAGAGAGAATGAGAAGGAACCCTACTATCTGCGGAAGATATATGAGTTTGATCGGTTGAAAACATTTAATCCACAGATCCCTTGATCATATAAAAATGGAGGTTATTCACTAAACTACGACTTATGAAGGGATATTTACGCGTAAAAAGTCAAAATCGGACACAGTTGACCTTAAACGCAGCTTTTTCACACATTTCAAATGTTAACGGACTCCAGTGCAGCTATTAGCATGAAAAACAACAAAAAAGAGCCCTTTTCGAAGAAATAGGGACTCTGAAGTCCGAAACTCTTCTAAAAAGGCTGAAAACTAGCGAATAATGTCAACTGGGTCCGACAGCCTCTGGGAATATAATCTAAATACACAGAGCAGCGAATCTATGAAAATAGAATAATACACAAGCAGTCAAATGTTTTCTACAGAAAAAAGCGAGAGAAGACCCAATGCATTTTGCACGGGTCTGTCTCTCATTTATAGGGGACTTTTAATAGTGTTGTGAAGTAGAGTTATCTTCCGCCTCTAGGCATCATGGAGTTATCAACAAATACATCTTTAACAGAATAAGTGTAGCAATGGCGAGGTACGGGTACACAGTGGTGACGTCTTACGATTTCAACTGGATGAATCACATTTACTACTTGTGGGTGGAAGTGATCTTGATAAACCACCTTAGGTGGGTCAGTAACCGTTTGGGCCGGGCATTTTGGACATTCAGACATTTCCTTCAGCTCCTTTTGTGTGTGGACTTACCGTATTATACGCACAGAACAAAAGCCTGCTTGGTTGTTTGTCTATTGTATTTAAAAATGGGTATTTGCTTAACGCTTGTAAATTTCACGCATAACATGGCGAAGTTCCGGGATAATTAACCGTTCCATAGCCAGTTTTACGGCTCCAGTTGAGCCAGGCATAGAAAAGATAGCGGTCTTTCCCATGGTGCCTGCAATGGCTCGACTAAGAATAGCTGCCGAACCGATGTCCTCTGTGAAGCTTAGCATCCGAAAAATTTCACCGAAGCCAGGTAATGTTTTATCTAGCAAAGAGGCAACAGCTTCATACGTCGTATCCCGTGGAGAAATCCCTGTTCCACCTGTCAGGAGTACAGCTTCTATTCCGGCGTGGTCAACACATTTATACAATAGCTCACGAATATTCTGATAATTATCTTTCGTAATGGTGCTGCCTATCACTTCATACCCGGCTTTTTCGAGCATAGATTTAATCAAAGCTCCTCCGGTATCTGTTTCAATAGTTCTGGTGTCCGAGACAGTAATGATATAGCAGGAAACGGTTTGAGGCGCTTCTTTCCGATGTTCTTCAACAGATGACAAATGGCTCAACTCCTAGATTAGAGATGTTATCATGATAGGGTATGGCAGAAGTAAAGACAAGCTTACTTGTACTCACAAAATTCAGCAGGAATTTGGGGTGCCGCTTGCGTGCTTCGCGCGCATGTAGTACACTCGCTACACATAACTGTAATTTGCTGGGGAGCGATGAAACATGGAACAGGTCGTACCTGTGTATATATTGTCAGGATTTCTGGGGAGCGGCAAAACAACACTGCTGCAGCGCCTACTAGATCTTTGGAAAAATCAGGGTTTACGCCCAGCAGTCGTGATGAATGAGCTGGGTGAAGTGAATTTAGATGGATTGCTAGTTGAGCAAACTGTCCCTATGGCAGAACTACTTGGTGGATGCATATGCTGTTCTATCCGAAGTGATCTTAGTACAGAACTCGCAACACTGATCAAGAAAGAGACTCCGGATGTCGTAGTGATCGAGGCAACAGGCGCTGCCAATCCGCTGGAAATTGTGGATGGCGTAACCGAGATTTCGTTGTATCAAAAAGTAGAACTGAAAAGCTTGATCACCGTCGTTGACGCCGCGCATCTTCTTGAACTGTATCGCGCACAGCAGGGGGCAACTTATCGTTTGATGCAGGAGCAGATTCGCTGCGCTTCTGTCTTGCTATTGAATAAAATTGACCGTGTAACCGCTGAAGAGGCGGAGGAGGTTAACGTTGTACTGCGGAAATGGAACGCTTATGCACCCATTCTGCCAACTGTGCGTTGTGAGGTGGAACCGGAGGAACTGCTGCGTGATGCAGGTGGAGTTCTTACGGATAAACAGCTGGAAGAGGTTGAGGACGCGAGCGAAAGCTTCTTGCATGATGAAGATGAACACACTACTGGTGGCACACATACTAGCCACGATCATGTGATGGCGTACACACATTATTTTAAACGTCCAGTAAACAGTGAAGAATTCGAACAGTTCGTTAAGGAATTACCACGTGATGTTTATAGAGCTAAAGGTATTGTGACCTTTAATGACACCTCCAGCCGGTTTCTTTTCCAATATGCCTATCGTGAAGCTGATTTTATGAAAATCACACCACAAGGCGAAGTGCCTGACGTTGCCGTATTTATCGGCGAACATTTCTCATCAAATGAACTGCGCACTAGATTACTGGAGATGGAGGGACGTACCTTCGTTCGTCCTAGTACAGTTAAGAGAAGTCTATAATCAGATCTCCTTGTCAGAAGTTGTAATGGTTCATTCCTAATCTTGTAGGTTAATAGTATCGCATACCCTATAAAAATACAGGAGGTTTAAGGCTATGACCCGAATTCAATATCAGGAGTGCATTGACGCTTGTTTAGAAAGTATGAATGCCTGTAATTATAGCTATGTCTCAAGCCTAAAAGAATATGATCTTGCTTCTCTGCGTGAAAGCATGCGGCTAGATCGTGAATGTGCGGATATTTGTTCATATGCCGTACAAGCGATGACTCGCCAAAGTCCGTTTGTAGCCGGAATTCTCCGTCTGTGTGCCGAAATTTGTGAAGCCTGTGCAGATGAAAGCAGCAAGCATATACATACACATTGTCAGGAATGTATTGATGCCTGCCGTAGATGTGCTGAGGCATGCCGTTTGATTAGCGATGCGGTTGAAGTATACGCGTAAGGTTGTATACCCAACCTAACTATATAATAAGCAAATGACCAGACCATTGCTGTGGATGTACAGCATGGTCTGTTTTTCTTTTTAGCACAAGGCTAGATTAAATTTCGTTTCTAGAAGAGGAAATATGTAGGGAACTGGAGAATTAACAGTAGATATGAAGCGAACATAAACTTCTCCGATTCACCTGGATGATATCAGTTTATTATAGCTCTGGCAGGCCGAACAGAAGTGGAGGGGAAAGATGAAGCATACACAAGTACCAGAGAGTGAACAATCCAAGGAGTTATTTGCGTATTTTGGACTAGCAGTTTATTATGGTCAAGCTCTAGAACAGCAGTTGACCAATTTGTTATTGCTCACCAAATTATCACAAGGGAAGACGCCCACTGAAGCAGATCTGACTGATTTGTATCAGCGAAAACTCAGCAATTCTCTCGGTCAACTCATCAAAGAAATTCAGCATCACTTTCCTTTCTCAGAGCAAGAAACCGCTCAGCTAGAAGAAGTGTGGAAGCAGCGTAACCATATCGTTCATGATTATTTCAAGGAACGGATACAAGAAACGTTCACCCCCGCTGGAAGGGCGAAAATGATTGAGGAGTTAAAACGATTCAAAAATAAGGCAAGAAGGCTAGAGATCAAATTACAAGGCTATTGTACAGAAATGTTCACGAAACTGGGGTTAGAAGAGGAAACTTTGCACTAATAACCCTTCTAATCCGCACTCCTCTACAACCTCCGGTCTAAAATGAATCTTAGAAGCTCTAACGCAGCGTGACAGTGCAGATAGAGCTTCGCCTAATGCCGGAAGCATCTCTGGCGTTAGGTGTTCACCGGGTTCCCACCACCAATTCATAATGTTCAATGTTTGGCTCTTCTTATCCATCACCGGTTCAAATCTCGCAATAAAACGATCATTATATAATATAGGCAGTACATAATAACCATACTCCCGTTCCAAGGCTGGTTTATAGACTTCCCAGCGGTAATGAAATCCAAATAATTGTCGGATCAGCTCTCGATCCCATATCAAGTTATCGAGTGGAGCTAAGACAGCCGCAAACGAATAACTTGAATGACTCTCAGCATCTTCAGACTCCTGCTGTATTACAGCTTCTAAAGTTAGAGCGTCCATGCTACGGATGTAGAGTGGAAGCTTAATACCCTCCACTAGAACTTCTCTGAGACTGTCTGCCATTAACAGTCTTTGAATCGCTTCAGTACGTTCCTTGCTCTTTAGACCAGAAATTCCAAGCCATCCATCGCCAGATTTATTCCATAACAGTCCGATGCTACCTATTCTACGCAGCACATACCAATCATGAAATTGTTCATCAGTGGGGTTAGGGTCTTCAGTGTTTAAAAGATTATGAGGAAGCAGGCGTTCAGTGAAATCGTAATACCGACGGGTATGAACACGATGATGAACGACGACTTCTCCCCAAAAGTACATACTTTCCAAAGCGGCCCGTGTTAATCTAGCCGGAGCCCAAGCCCAATCCACCTTGTCCTTACCATCTAGATCCAGAGAGGAGAGGGGACCGCGCTTTAATAGCTCTCCACGAACCTGTTCTACTGTAGCCATTACTGGCTCATTGGCCCGATGGTGTGTGGCTGATGCCTCTCTTCTACGTTTAAAATAAGGCCAGTCCTCTGTACAATAAATGGACATGTTCTTGTCCCAGCCATCTAATAGAAGTCGGTCTTGATACAGTAGCTCTTGGGCTTGCTCAGGTGTGAAACCGGGAACTCGTGCTTGGAGGACAAGCTCATGGTTATGGCCTGCGATGTTAAGTGGATCATATTGGATACAGCCTACGTGACGAACGTAATCATAAATACTAAGTTTACCGGCAGGAAGAGCGCCCCTAGTTAACTTTTGGTGAGCCAGGAGAAAAAATCGAGCTTGCTTCTTAGTTATAGTGTATGTACGCATCAAAAGCCTCCTTCACCTATATGTATTATTTTTCATTTTACAGAACAAACGTTCTAATATCAAGTATAGAAAAACCCTGAATCACAGGATGTGACTCAGGGGATCGATTACATCTTCTCTAACGATGGTTGCAAGCTGCCTAACGAAGGTCGGGAGGGTGCACCATTGTTATTGTCTATGCTGTTAGAACCAGCACCTACTTGTAGCTGGTACATCCGGAAGTATCTACCGCCGAGTGCCATCAGCTCATCGTGGCTACCGCGCTCTACAATCTCACCATGATGTAGAACAAGAATCTGATCTGCACTACGAATCGTGGAAAGACGGTGTGCGATGATGAATGTGGTGCGTCCTTTTTTGAGGACTTCTAATGCATCTTGAATGACGCTTTCTGTCTCCGTGTCGATATTGGAGGTAGCTTCATCAAGAATCAGAATAGCTGGGTCGAAGGAGAGCGCTCTGGCAAACGAAATCAATTGCCGCTGACCTGCAGAAAGGGTGCTCCCTTTTTCAATAACCGGTTCATCAAAACCTTGAGGAAGGTGGGCCAGCAATTTATCTGCTCCGACTTCCCGTAAAGCCCGTTCAACCCGTTCGCGTGAGATTCGTTCATCCCCCAGGCTGACATTGGAAGCAATAGTGCCAGTGAAGAGGTAAGGGTCTTGAAGAACAATCCCCATGTGATTGCGTAGCCATTGCTTCGGAATATCTGTAACCTTCTGGCCATCAATCGTGATTTCACCTTTCTGTGGATCATAGAACCGGAATAATAAGTTGATGATCGAGCTTTTTCCGGAACCGGTGTGACCTACTAGAGCAACAGTTTCGCCTGGGCGTGCTTCAAAGGAAATATCGCGAAGGACGAAGTCTTTTTTATAAGCAAAAGATACGTTCTTAAACTCCACTTTTCCTTTATAGCGCGGCATGGAACCATCGGTAACATTCTCCCCAGGCTCATCCATAAGAGTAAACACACGACCCGCAGACACCATAGAAGTGTCGAGATTTGCAAGCTGATTCACCATACCTGTAATCGGTTGGAACAAACGTCCAAGCACATCGACGAAGGCGTATAGAACACCTAAAGATACAAATGTAGAACCCGTAATACTGCCATGTCCGAAATACCAAAGCACCATCACAAAAGAGAGACTGCGTAGAGAGTTCACCAGGTTGTGGGAGGTGAAGGCATTCAGATTCAGCATTTTATTCTGATATTTCAAGTAGTCATCGTTCAGATGCTCAAATTCTTCACCAAGCTGCTTCTGACGGCGGAATATACGAACAATGGACATTCCTTGAATCGATTCATTAATGATAGCGTTGATCTCACTCAGACGTGAGCGGATGATCGTATTGTATTTTGTAGCTATTTTGCGGTAGAGCACGATCCAAAGAATAAGAATCGGGATGATGAACAAGCTGATCAGACCTAGCCGAACATCGAGCAGGAACAAGGCGATGTATACACCAGTAATATTAATAATACCAGTACTGAAATTAGAGAGAACGGCAATAAATAGATCCTTAATCGCCTCGGTATCATTAGTTACACGTGACACTACCTTACCTGCTGGCAAGTTGTCAAAAAAGTAAACCGGAAGTCGCTGGATATGCGCATACACATCTGTTCGTAGTTTTCGGATTACCTGATTCGCCGAAGATTGCAGCCAATAGGTTTTACCGAATTCGGCAAAGATCGAGATGACCAGGAAGATAGCGTACAAACCGACCAGCTGATAAATACCAGGGAGCTCAGGTTTGTAAAAATCAAACAGTTCATCCGCTGAAAGTTTAACAGCAGGATAGATGACTTCGTCCTGGCCGCGCGTGATATGCATTTCACCATTACTGAACTTTCTCTCACCATCGGATTGTGTTACGGCTTCATTGATAAAGTAGAAACTTCGTCCCGATTGAAGAATGCGAATTTCTTGACCCTTAGCTTCCCCGGGTTCAAAACGGTCTCCGCGTTTGTAATAAGCGTTGTTATACTGAACTGCCTCATCAGGTGATGCAGTACTAAAATAAGGCTTTTCGATGGCCAACATATGATTGTCAATCATGCTTTTGGCAATAAATGGACCTGCCAGTTCAGCCGCTACCCCGATGGAGAGGAGTAGAAGGGCTGCGATAAAGGTTTTTTTTGCGGTCAATGCGTATTCAAGCAGGCGTTTGCCTGTACTCTTTGTCAACGGTGACACCTCCTAAAAGTTTTGCTTAGTCATAGCTAGTATGTCTTTTAATCATTCGATAAATTATTCTCTACTTGCTGCCGGTCATACTGCTCGCGGTACCAGCCATTCATATCCAGCAGCTCTTGATGCGTACCACGTTCAACGATATGTCCGTTATCAAGTACGACGATCATGTCGGCATGTTGAACAGCAGAGAGGCGGTGCGTAGAGATCAATGTAGTCTTTCCCGCACGCTCTTGGCGAATATTCTCAATGATCTGAGCTTCAGTACGAGCATCAACAGCGGATAAGGCATCGTCCAGAATCAGTACATCTGGATTTGCGATAAAGGCTCTGGATAAGGATACACGTTGTTTTTGTCCACCGGATAAGGATACTCCACGTTCACCAACCAACGTATCTAAACCATCGGATAATGTTCCTAAGTCATTTTGGAAGGCGGCAGCTGTGATAGCTTTCATGATCGTATCGTCATCCGCGTTGTCTAGACCAAATTGAATATTCTGACGTACTGATTTGGAGAACAAGATCTGTTCTTGAGGAACATAACCCATCCAGCTGTGTAGCTGATCCAATGAAATCTGTTGAATCGGAACTCCAGAGATGAGAATTTCACCATTACCTGTCGGATATTCACGAAGCAGCTGTTTGAGGAGGGTTGATTTACCGCTTCCCGTACGACCGACTACACCTAGTGTTTGCCCTTGGTTTAAGGTCAGACTGACATTGCTTAGATTGTCAATCGTCGATGAGGGATAACGGAAGGTCACATCGTTAAGTTCAATTCGGGTAGGGTTAGCAACTTGAACCGGATTGGCCGCACTTTGAACATCCGCTTTGGAGTTTAGCGTCTCATCAATACGTTCGAGAGAAGCACCACCACGTTGCATGATGTTAATAAGCTCTCCAATAGCGAACATCGGCCAAACGATCATTCCGAGGTACATGTTAAAGGAGACAAGATCCCCTAGGGTGATCTGATTACGGAACACAAGATATATCCCATAGGTAAGACCGATAATGTAGCTGAGCCCTACGCAGAACCGAATCGTCGGTTCGAAGAAGGCATCGACACGGGCGACGGCCATGTTCTTGTTGTATACATCTTCTGTAATATCCGAGAATCTCTTCTCATCAAGTCTTTCTTGTACATAAGCACGGATAACTCGCACACCTGAGACAGACTCGAGAACCTGATCATTCATATCTCCGAACGCATCTTGTGCTAAGCTGTAACGATCATGGATCGCTTTACCATAAAAAATCATAGCTATTGCAATTAGTGGTAATGGTAAGACTGCTGCAAGTGTCAGCTTCCAGCTGACAAGAAAACCCATTGCGAATAGTACGACAGTGAGGTAAATTGTAGAATCCACCAGGGTGAGCATCCCGAATCCAACGGTAGCTGAGACAGCTCTGATATCATTGGTTGCCCGAGCCATCAGGTCGCCGGTTCTATTGCGTTCGAAAAACGACGGGGTCATGGTCATCAAATGATTCATAAATCTCGAGCGCAGCAGGCGCTCTACGAGGTTGGAGCCTCCGAATAATTTGTGCATCCATATGTAGGTAATCCAATAAATGACTAGCAGCAAAATGAGGATCATACCGATATACTTGGCTAACGATGCTGTAGTAATAGAACCGCGTACTATGTCGTCAATGGCATTGCCTAGCAGACGTGGGGGGAATAATTCAAGAACACCTACACCAATAAGTAAGATAAGGCCAATCAGGTAACGCCTTTTTTCTCGGCGAAAGAACCAGCCGAGATTACGGAGAACGGAGAACAAGTAAATCCCTTCCTTTCGAGTTAAAGTACTAGCTGTGATGTTGGAAAAAAGCGCAAGTGGTTATCTCGACAGCCAAGAAAAAACGACGTTGTCGTCCTTCAAAGATGACAACCGACAAAAAAGGCATATCATCCGAAAACGGACGATATGCCTGTAATTTACAGCTATCATGCGCACGGTGCTATACAGCACCAGGCATGTGAGAGACCTTCAAGAACTAAAGTTATACGATCAATTACACTCGCAGGGAACTTCAGGATGGTTTCACCACTTGGGCTGCTTCGGTATTCGGTTGATTGGAAATTCCAACAATAGTTATTTGATATGGCTGTAACTTCGTAAACACCGCGCTCACCCCTTTCATTGATTTAATAATAACTTTTGGTAATAACTAGTAGACCGTTAGTTATGATCAGAGTTTATCACTCGCTTCGCAAAGTTGTCAAACTAATTTTTGAGGAGCTTGGGAAAACATTAATTGTATAAAGGTATTTGAATATCGATTCATTTTCAGTATGATTAGACTATACAAAGGAGCTGAGAGAGATGAACATGGAAATTAGTCAAGCAGCGGCAGCTTGGTTTAAAAGAGAACTGGATCTTAAGAATGGAGACTATATTCGTTTATTTCCCCGCTATAGCTCGGGAGGTGGACTTCACCCTGGTTTCTCACTGGGTATCGGGACGGAGGCACCAGGACGTCCGGCAATACAAGTTGAACAAGACGATATTGTGTTCTACATGGAAGAGCAGGACTTATGGTATATGGAAGGTTACGGCTTAACTATTGTGTATTCTGAGGCAGACGATGACATTGAATATAAGTATGAAGCCAAATCGGTGCCTGGCGGAGTACAGGTTTAAATGTCTTAATTTTGTTTTTTTTACTAATGTGAAAAGCCCTTGCCAAAAGGCAGGGCTTTTTCTAGTGTTGATATAATCAGTGCGAATTGCGAAACGTTTCTTCCTCCATAGCAAAATCGAAATCGTCAATGTCGTATACTTGAACAGGGACTCCACCTTCAATAATGCGTTGAATCAGCTCGAATTGATCTGTAAGAATAGGCACCTTCTCACGTTGTGAGGACAATAGAAGCTCCGTTTCGATAGGATCGAACGTTTCGCCGTAGACAGCGGTATCCATGCTGTTAATGATGGTAATCTTTGATTGTCCGCCTAGTAGAATACCAGAGCTTTTTGCCCAAGGAACGGCCAGACAGCGGTTGATTTTTTTAGCATTAAGTGGCTCTTCAAAATAGGCAATGAGCTCACCAATCTTGAGTTTAACATGCTTGTCATCATCTGGACGGTTCATTAACGGATCATCACTGTCCCGCAGTTCGTATAATTCCATCACGGTCGTATAAGGCACTATATATTCTACAGGGCTGCTCGATATGAGAAGCTGGCCGTAAATCGCCATCATGACGGCTTCCGTCACAAATTGTCTAGACATCTTTATCCTCCTGAAGTTCGGGTACTGCTATCGTACTTATGGACTTAAAAATATAAAAACACTGTAGAGCGCAAAAGTCAACTGTACTTAGCAACTCAGTAAAGAGAAAGGACAGAATATCCCTGTGAAGCAATGGAAATCATATTTTACTTTTGTACGGCCTTACATGAAATGGATTGTGTTTACGCTCTTTATAGGTATGATCAAGTTCAGCATCCCGTTGACACTGCCTATGATTCTGAAATACGTAGTCGATGATCTGCTGATGAACCCTGCCATGAGTGCCCAGGAGCGGGTATCGCAATTGATGCTCATCCTCGGAGGCGCTTTTGTTTTATTTGTAATTGTAAGGGGACCGGTGGAGTATTACCGGCAGTATTTTGCCCAGCTGATCACAAGTAAGATATTGTTCGATATGCGGAATAAGCTATACAGTCACTTACAGCGGTTATCGCTGCGGTATTATCAGAATACAAAAGTGGGTGAAGCGATTTCGAGATTTATAAATGATGTGGAACAGACTAAAAATTTAGTAGAAGTCGGAATGATGAATGTATGGCTGGATTTATTTACGCTAGTGTTTGCGCTTGGTTTTATGTTTTATTTGAATCCAGTGCTGGCGTTAGTATCTATCGCTGTACTTCCTTTCTACGCCTTTGCGGTAAGTAAACTATATAAACGACTTAAAGTGTTAACGAAAGACCGTTCACAGGCTCTGGCTGGCATTCAAGGCTATCTTCATGAACGGATTCAAGGCATTTCGATCATCCGCAGCTTCACCATGGAAAAAGTGGATCAGAAGCAGTTCGAAGATATCAACGGTAACTTTCTCAAAAAAGCGATGGCTCAAACTCGTTGGAATGCGATTACCTTCGCGATTATTAACACACTAACGGATATTGCACCACTGCTAGTCATCGGATACGGTGGTTATCAAGTGATTCATGGTAATTTGACTGTGGGAACCTTTGTTGCTTTCTTCGGCTATCTGGACCGGATGTATGCGCCGCTGCGTCGATTGATTAATTCCTCGACAGTGCTCACGCAAGCCTCGGCTTCCCTTGAACGGGTGCTTGAGCTGCTGGACGAGCCTTATGATATCGTGGATAAACCGGGAGCAAGACCTCTGACGAATGCACGTGGTGAAATTGATTTTCATAATGTTTGGTTCAAATACAACGAAGAAAATGATTGGGTACTGAAGGATATTAATTTAAGTATCAAACCTGGTCAGACGGTCGCTTTTGTTGGAATGAGTGGTGGCGGGAAGTCCTCTCTCATAAGCTTGATCCCGCGATTCTATGACATAAGCAAAGGTAGCCTCCAGATGGATGGTCAGGATATACAGGGTTTGACGCAGGAGAGTTTGCGAAGAGCTGTTGGGATGGTGCTTCAAGATAATTTCTTATTTAGTGGGTCTGTACGAGATAATATCTTGTTCGGCAATCCTAATGCTACAGAGGAGCAAGTCCTCTCGGCGGCGAGAGCTGCCAATGCGCATGATTTTATTGAGCAGCTGCCGCTAGGCTATGATACAGAAGTGGGAGAACGTGGAGTGAAGCTGTCCGGTGGGCAAAAGCAACGGGTAGCCATAGCAAGGGTGTTTCTTAAAGACCCAAAGGTTCTTATATTAGACGAAGCTACGTCAGCGCTGGATCTGGAATCAGAGCATTTAATTCAACAAGCTCTGCAATCCCTCTCGTCGGAACGAACTACACTCATTGTTGCGCATAGACTGTCTACCATTACACATGCTGATCAGATCGTGGTGCTTGAGAACGGTGAAATCACAGAACGTGGTACACATGAGGAACTAATGGGACTGGACGGAAGTTATGCGAGATTGTTTAACGTACAGCATTTGGATACATGATAAGATCTAACATTATAATAAATTACTTAGGTGGTCTTCTCGGGAGAGAGGGCCATTTTTTTAAATCCATTTGAGTCTTTTTGAATATCACGTGCGTCTAAAAAATATAAGCAACATGAAAGGTAGTGAGAACTTGAATACAACAGAGCTGGAGGAAAAGGCGATAGCGGGTGATGAAGACAGCTTTACTGCATTGATAGACGGGATGCAAGAACGTCTTTACCGTATGGCGTACTCCTATGTGAGGAATAAGGATGATGCGCTGGAGATTGTACAGGAGACCGTCTATAAAGCGTTCATCTCAATTCATAAACTGCAGCAACCCCAATATTTTAAAACTTGGCTCACAAAAATAGCCGTCAATTGTGCCTTGGACTTTATCCGAAAATCTAAAAAAATCGTGTATATGGAGAAAGATCCCGAAGGCAGCTACGCTTCAGAACCCATAGAGGATGTCATTGATCTTCAGGAGGCGCTAAGAGTTCTTGATAAAAGATCAAGAATGATCATTGTGATGAGGTATTTTGAAGACTTGCCCATAAAGGAAATTGCCGGGGTATTGGACATGCCAGAGAGTACGGTGAAAACCGTCATCTATCGGGGATTAGGGAAATTAAAAATTAATATGAAGGGGAGTGAGTACTTTGGATAATCAACTTGAACGTTTACAGAAAGCATACAACGATATTGAAATCCCCGAAGAACTATCACAAGCTTCTCGAAAAGGTATTGAAAGAGGAAAACGCTATAAACAACAGAAAAGAGGAATAAAAATGAGCGGATTAAAATGGACAGGATCAGTTGCAGCAGCAGTTATCATTTCTTTTACAGTGGGTGTAAATACGGTACCCGCTTTCGCGGATAGTATGAATCAAGTGCCCGTTCTAGGTAAGCTGGTAAGTGTATTGAAATTTACGGATGGAAGTGCAGGCGGCGGCACGATTCAGGATGGAGTAGATGTCAATTTCATTTCGTTGAAACATCAGAAGAACAGTGATCAAATGATTTTAAACTTTGCAAATTCGGACAATACACAAGACCTTGCAAGCTCTTATAACGTAAAATTCACTGACAATCCTTATACAATGACCGTAACCGTGAGTGGGGCAAGGAACTTCTCAGCTGTTAAAGATCTTGAGACATTAAAAGAAAGTAAGTATGTTCAAGATGCTTATCCTTTAATTACATTGGATGACTCCATGATACGTTTCAATGTAACCTTCAAAGAGCCAGTTGCTTATGAGGTAAAGGAATATAAGGATCCGGCACAGGTGGCGATTACATTGAAGGATAAGAAGGGTGACGTGGAAGAAGGAACTTCTATCTATTCACTTAGAACAAGCTCAGAGCCTTCCGGCGAGAGTCAAGGTATGGCTGAAGAGATGTTATACGGGTTAGAGAACGTGCGCGTATTAAAGGATCAGAAGGGATTATTCCTAGTGGAAGCTGGGTATTTTAATACAGAAGCAGAAGCTTTGGCCCAACTGAAAAAAATTCAAACAGAGCATGGGGTTGGTGATCTATTGTTTGTAGAAAAACGATCGTCTCAGGAGATTCCACAATCCATTTCTCAGGCTGAATAAAAATAAAATAGAGCAGCGATTCTCTCGATAGTGGAGAATTGCTGCTCTATTTTTGTGTTGAATGGTTGCTCCACCTTTTACATTTTGCCAATCAAGAGCGACAAAATACCGGCTGCGATAAGCGGTCCTACAGGGACACCCTTGAACAATGCAACGCCAATCACTGTTCCGATCAGGAGACCCGCAACAACTGTGGGCTGGTTGGTCATAAGGATGGCTCCGCGCCCACCAAGATAAGCGACGAGAATGCCGATCGCAATCGCAAGAAGAGACTTCCAGTGGAGGAAGGACTGACCGACCATCTGCAGCGATATTTTTCCGCTGGCCAAAGGCGTCATGACCCCGATCGTAAGAATGATAATCCCGATAGTTAAACCATATTTCTCAAGCCAAGGGAAGGTCTGCTGCAGGCCAAGAACTCTTAGCAGTAGTAGGACGACCATTGCTATTGTTACAGGGGAATTACTGCTTATAATACCGAGCGCAGCAAGACCAAGCAAAAGCAAAGAGGTCATGTCCATCTTAAACGTTCAACTCCTTATTGTGAGAACTGCGCTTCGCAAGAATGTGATCTGCGATAAGTTTACCATGCCCACGTCCTGTCTCAATAAATACTTCATTCGCATTGCGGCCTGAAGCGATTACTCCTGCAACATAAAGACCTGGAACATTACTTTCCATAGTTGAAGGATTAAATGCTGGCTTATCCATATCGTCATCCATAACTACACCGGCAGAAGTGAGAAGCACCCGGCTAGGCCGGAAGCCAGTTAAAGCAAGGACGAAATCATTATCTATGGATTTTTTGTCTCCATTATGACTCGTAACTATAACCGAACTAGCCGTAATTTCAGTAACACGTGATTCCAGATGTAGAGTGATTTTACCCTTTTGTACCATCCCTTCAAAGATTGGCCGAACCCAAGGCTTAATATTCGAGGAAATGCTCTCACCACGATAGACCATATCGACTGTAGCTCCAACGCGCATAAGCTCCAGTGCTGCATCTACCGCTGAATTACTGCCACCAATGACAGTAACTTTCATCCCTGTATATGGATGGGCTTCACCGAAATAGTGGGTAACTTTAGGGAGTTCTTCCCCTGGAATACCGATCATATTCGGTTGATCAAAATAACCTGTAGCGATAACGACATTTGCAGTGATTCGTGTGTGATGCTCACCACGCATATTGGACGTATGTACAGCATAGGTTCCATCTTCCAGAGGCTCAATGGATAACGCTTCTTCGTAAGCGGCGATATCTAGACCATACTGCTTCGCAGCCCGGCGGTAATAGACAAGAGCTTCATGGCGGTATGGTTTATCATTGGTCGAGGTGAAAGGAACGTCTCCGATTTCTAATAACTCAGCGGTACTGAAGAATTGCATATTTGTTGGATACAAATAAATGGAGTGAACGATAAAGCTTTTTTCAATAATGAGACTGGACAGTCCTTGGCGCTGGCATTCGATAGCTGCCGAGAGGCCGCAAGGACCTGCACCGATAATAATTACATCTTTCATACAGTGGGTTACCTCCTGATTGTTACTATCTTTTCTTTAAATCCTACCCTAAATTCATTCATTTTGCCATAAGCATAAGATTAAACACAATAACCATTGCAATCATAATGTTGATTGTTATATAATTAGATATATATCTAATGTGTATCTAGCTTATGAAGGTGAAGGAGTGTGATTCCAATGCAGTTAGAAAAAATAGTGAACTATCATAAAGCTTTGGCTGACCCAACACGTCTTCGTTTATTGTTGCTTCTGTCACAAGGAGAAATGCACGGACAAGCGCTGGCTGAGAAATTGAATTTATCACAACCAACGGTAACTCATCATGCAGCGAAATTGCGTGAAGTAGCTCTAATAAAGGAACGACGTGACAAAAATACAGTTTATTTTAAGTTGAATCCAGATTTCATTAGTAGTGGCGCTGAGGCTTCACTTCAGTTTATTTTTTCGAAAGGAGCGAGAAATATGGAAGAGAAATCACCTGAAAATAGTCTAAAGGAGTCTGTGCTGCGTAACTTTTTTTCGAAGGATGGGCGGCTTCGGCAAATCCCGGCACAATATAAAAAGAAACTGATCGCACTTCAGTACATGGTTGAGAAGCTAGAGCCAGGGGTAGTTTATAGTGAGAAGGAAATTAACGAGTTTATTAAGCAGTTCCATGAAGATTTTGCTACCATTCGGCGTGAATTTATTATGCATCAGTTTATGTATCGTGAGAATGATAAATATGAACTTAATCCCCAAGAAATTTGGACACGGTGGGAAGATGTCAAATAATGATCATAAAGCTGTTAACAATTTGTGTCGATTGGAAATATGTTGATTAAGAAGGAGGAATTCGAATATAATAGAATTGTAAGCGTTAACAAAGATAGTTTTTCGAAAGGAGACTTGTCTTATGTTTTTCAAACGCGCAAAAAAACAATCACAATCCGATCACGTCACCGTTACCTTAAATCAAGTCAAGCAGGCGATCAGACAGTTTGAAGAAGATATGCCTGCGCTAATTAATAGAACAGCCTTAATCCTTGAAGACAAAAGAATAGATTTGAGCCGACTACAACGATATTTAGGTGGAGTTCCAGACCAGAATTTCTATATGTCACGTGAGACGTATGAAGTTTTCGAGGAACAAGATAAGCTAGTTCCGTATTACCTTGATATGGTTCAGTCCGCTGTAGACAATTACATCAGTGATACAGGTCAGTTGCCACTTGTTGAAGATGCATGGTTACCTGAGGTCCATTATCGTTTGCTAGCCACAGAAAGTTATCTCAAAGAAACCCCTCCTTTCCCACTGTATATCACAGAAGAGGAAATGATGCTGACACATCGAGCGGAGCATTTTGAGTAAATGAATAAATCAAATATAAAGCCTATAAAGACTGTTCAGTAGAAGGGGAGACAGCAGTTCCTTTTTACAGAATGGTCTTTTCATTGTCTTCAAAGGCATAGTACAATAGATTTCTGTAAGTTAAATTTTATAATCAACAGCATATAAGGGGAATCGCTTGATGAAAGAAGTACAAGCTATATTATTTGATTTGGATAATACTTTAATGGATCGTGACCATACATTTCGCAGTTTTAGTACTCAGTTTGTTCAGGATTTTCTAGGACATTTGGAAGCTGAAGAAGCGCAGAAGGTAGTAGAAGATATGATTCACAGAGATGCTGATGGTTACCGTGATAAGGACGGATTCTTCGTAGAGCTAAGCGAGGTGCTGCCTTGGGAAACACCAGTTACGGCCGAACATATTCGTGCGTATTATGATGCAAGCTATATCAATCATGGTGCTACGATGAAGGATGCTGTGGACGTTCTAAAGTACTGCAAAGAGCGCGGTTATATACTTGGTCTGGTTACCAACGGCAAAGTAGATATCCAGAACACCAAAATTGATACCCTTGCCCTGCGAGAGTACTTCAAGGCTATTGTCATTTCTGGAGAAGTAGAAATCGCTAAGCCTGATCCTAAGATTTATCAACTTGCATTAGACAGATTGGGAGTTACTGCGGATCAGACATTGTTTATTGGAGATCACCCGGTGAATGATATCTGGGGTGCAGGGAAAGCAGGGCTACAAGGCATTTGGCTGCAAAGAAAACATGCCTGGGACGAGCAATTGGACATACAACCTTGGAAGATAATCTACGAGTTGAATGAGCTTAAGTCCATTTTGTAATTTTATCAAAATTTATAGTTGACATTATACGGCAGCGCCGTTTATGATAACAACATCTTATTTCGGAAGGAGACGATGTTTTATGACAGTTTTAAATGTAATGAACTCAACTGTTGTGGATACGTGTCTTCCGGGAACAGCGGCTGCCGAATAAGTTATTCGTGCAGTTTAGCAGGTAAGCTCTATTACGCTTATTAGAGCCGCGGGAACCGTATTGGGTCCGGCGGCTTTTTTGCGTATATAGAATCGATAGGAATTGTAGTTAATTGTCTATTTCTCTATATATCGCACGGGAAAATGAATTTATCCTTGTCTTTTGGATGAGACATTTTTCTGATTATGTGTGCACTTTTTGTCCTTTTCGTCCTAGAAGAGTTCATGAAGTGTGACCGCCGCCGGAGTCTTAAATTCCGACGGCTTTTTGTGTTCTCGGAAAATGCTAGCAGTACATGGTAAATAAAAATAAAAACTTAAACAGATCTTTAGGAGGATTCAAATGACTAACATACAGCAATATGGTTGGAATGAAAATTGGAGTTCAAAATGGGATGAAAAGTGGGAGGAGACGGAGGATAAACGGCTTGTTCCCGGAAGAATTGTAGGCGATTTTGGCAGTAAGTATAGGGTGATGACTGATTTGGGAGAGACATGGGGGGAGCTATCAGGCAAGTTGAGACATACGTTTGTCGCTTCAGGTGATTTTCCAGCGATCGGCGACTGGGTGGCTCTTTCAATGCAGGATGGCGGCGAGCATGCGATTTTACATGGGATATTGCCTCGGCATAGTGTCATCTCACGCAAGGTAGCTGGTAACACACAAGAGGAGCAGATTGTTGCCTCGAATGTAGACACTTTATTTCTGGTCAGTGCTTTGAATGATGACTTTAATGTTCGGCGGATGGAGAGATACTTAATCATGGCTTGGAACAGCGGGGCCAATCCAGTCATTCTACTGACCAAAGCAGATCTTTGCCTAGATGCAGAGAGTAAAATTGCCGAAATGGAAAGCGCCGCTCCAGGTGTGCCTGTTCATGCGGTTAGTGCACTGCAAGATAATGGCCGTGAGAAGTTGCTGCCTTACATTGGGAGTGGACAGACAGTAGCTCTAACGGGCTCATCAGGCTGCGGCAAATCTACGATGGTCAACTGGTTATGTGGTAAGAATCTTCAGCTTACACAGGATGTAAGAGAAGGCGATAGCCGAGGACGCCATACTACTACCCACCGTGAACTGTTTATTATGCCGGACAGAGGAATCATAGTAGACACACCAGGGATGCGTGAGCTGCAGCTGTGGGAAGATGAGGGTGGATTAGATCTGGCGTTCAGTGATATTAGCAGCTTAGCTGCTGCATGTCGGTTTAGTAACTGTAAACATGAACGTGAGGAGGGCTGTGCGGTACTTGAAGCGGTTCATAACGGTGAGCTCGAAGAGAAGAGACTGCTGAACTACCGAAAGACACAGCGGGAACTGCAGTACCAAAGCACCAAAGAGGTGAAGCTCAAGAGAAAAACCACAGCTTCTTCTAAAGTTCATTCGACAAGGACTAGAGGGTACGGTTGGCGTAAAGAACTTGATGAGTATTAGAAGAACTTTATAGACAGCGACGGAGCCAAGAGTAGTGTTCCAATAGGCTAGAAAGTCAAAAAAGGGTGACCCTGAGCTCAGGGTCACCCTTTTTTATTAAATTCTCTTATAGCTTGTATTAGAACGAAGCTGCAGTTTCCTTAGCCAATTGTAATCCGTTCTCAATGATTTCAGCGGATTGTGCAGGAAGTTGGTTGTGACCTTCGATGATTACTTGAGTAATATCTTTGATACCCCAAAGGTTAAGGTTACCAACGATGAAGTTTACAGCCATTTCAGCACTTGCTGCAGGACCTTCGGAATAAATGCCACCTCTAGCGTTCAGTACGATTGCTTTTTTACCTGTCAAAAGACCAACTGGACCTTCAGCAGTGTAAGAGAATGTTTTGCCAGCTTGGCAAAGGTAATCGACATAAGTATGCAATACAGCTGGTACAGTCATGTTCCACAGTGGGAAACCGAATACTACTTTATCAGCAGCGATAAACTGTTCCAGATATTTATTAACTACAGCAGCACCTGCTGCTTCTTCAGCTGTTAGTTCGTAACCTTGAGCAGCTTTGTACATACCAGTGATCAGGGTATTGTCGTAGTATGGAAGTTGCTCTGCGAACAAATCAAGTTCAGTGATTTCATCTTCTGGATTGTTAAGTTTGTAGTTCTCCAAAAATTCATTGTAAAGCTTAACACTTACGGATTGTTCTGCTGGACGGTTGTTTGCTTTGATAAATAAAACATTAGACATTATGATTGCTCCCTTGGATGTGTGTATTTAATATTAACTATAAATAATATAGCATGTATTTTTTTGTTTGTAAATTATTTTTTTGTGATTTTTTTGGGGGGAAAAGAGTATTTTATAAAGGAACAAGAGTTTGAATAATAGAAATCCCGGTTAATAAACTTACAAGCAAACAGGAAAATATTCCCTATATTCATAAGGATCTGAATGAATTAAAAGGAGCGATGGACATGTCCATTGATCGGTTTATCATTAAGAAATTGGATAGCTGTCACGAAGAGCATACACGCCAAAATTTAGTGAGTCTCTTTAAACTTCGAATACAGAAAGCTGAAAAAGCAGAGAATAAGAACTATAAGATTAGCTGATATTGTCCCATACTGGTGTAATCATTCATTACTAAAGCTGCAAAACTTAAAAACAGCAAGTCTCTTTCAGAGACTTGCTGTTTTGTCTGCCAAAGGATAAAAGAAACTTTACAAAAAAACTACCCCTCTATTAATAGAGGGATAGCGCCAATGAATCATTCTCACTATAACTGTGCAATATAGCCTCAGAGCCTTTAATTTCGATACTAATTAATGAATTCAGGCATTTCTGGATAGCATTCTTGCCCTTTTGAATTTTGAGCTCCAACGTACTGTTAAGTAATCTAAGTACTTTTTGAGTGGGCTGTTTATTTTCTGTTGTGAAATACACAGGTACAAGTTTGTTCTGAAATGTGATGAGCATTCTCATTTTGAAGACACCTCGCTAAAAGTATTTCATGTTAATGATAATACCCTTTGTTTCTTAATTTTACCTTAAAATTAGCTTATGATAACATAAAGATTGTTAGATTAATATACATATATATGAAATACAGGAAGGATACAATGATGTGAATGACAATGGATTGGCCGATTTAACGCATTTTTTATTTCCAGATGAAGTAATGGGGCAAGCGGTTCTGGATCAGTTACATACAGGTTTAAACGCAGAACGGATCTGTAGATTGAAATATAAAGAGAAGGAGGAAATGAAGGATCTGTGTCTGCAAATACATAAAGACCGGATACTAGTAATCTGCAATAGTAACCCGGAAACCCTGCCCTATGAATTAAAGGATGAAAGTGAAACGGAGAGCTTTTGTCTTCAGTTGTTCGAATGTGAGAACATGAAGGAGCTCTTTAATCACGGGATTCCGGCATTACTAATGTCAAAAAGAAAATTTGAGGAGCTGAAAAAAAGCTCATGCTCATCCACGCTGCAAATGCTCTCAGATTGTTTAGCAGCAGAGACAGGGGATGATGTACATTCCATCCAACTAGCACGGGTAATGAAGTGCTTCATGGCGGAAGGAGAATTACGACTCTGTACGTCCAGTGACAGTGGATGGAGCTTCCAGAAAGCACGCTTCTTAGGCGATCATTCCAGTGGCTGGTTGTTACGAATGAGCAGTGATCCATCCAAAGACTGGCTTATAGCCCTCCCGATTACAAAAGCTCAATTATGTGGGTCAGTAACAAAGTGGGTGTTACATTCTTCCGCATTTCTCACTCCACAATAGCAGTTGAATAAGGAGGGAGGGTAAGTTGATCTGAATTCAAGATCGATTTGACAGCAATCGTCTTTAGGATCTTGGAGTAAGAGAAACCCTCGACATTGGGTTGTAGTACAATGGTTTGTTCTTCGCCAGTAAGGTTATGAACGACGAGCACCTGATCCTGTGTTGTTAGTCGTTCGTAAGCCATAACCCCGGGATTGCCTGAAGCAAAGTCACGGATTCCGCCATCCCGGAGCGCAGGAATCTCATTTCTTAGCGCAATAAGCTTGCGATATCTTTCTAGCATTGAATCACTGTCATTCAGCTGGCTCTCAACATCAACGTTAATCGCACCCGCATTATTACGTCCGGCCTCCCAAGTAGTCTGCCCCTCTCCTTGATCGGCTGCACCCCATCTCATAGGCTCTCGAAGTCCTTCATCTGGCTTCACACCGCGCATTCCAATTTCTTCACCATAATAGATAAAAGGATTCCCAGGCAAAGTTAACAGTAGGGCTGCTGCCATTTTTGCATGATTCGGGTTATTGTCTAATTGACTCATGACTCTGTTTTGATCATGATTCGTCAAGAAAGTAGCATCGGTAAATTGGTTATCGGATATTTTGGAATACAATTTATAGGTTCGTTCCAGCGTAAAGGCCGTCCCACTGTCTTTTTCAGTTTTTACAGAGTTCACCAGTGTTTCTGCTAAGCCAAAGTTAAAGCTTGAGTTAAAAGCTTGATCTAAATAAGCTCCGACAGTGACAGCAGAATTCTCCCAGACCTCGCCAACTATATATGCCTCTGGATTTACTTCATTCATAGCCTTGCGGAACTCCTGCCACCAGGACACATTTTTAGCGGTAGTAGCCTCACTTTTATCACTCAAAAGATCTTCGTAGATATGCTTCGCAGCATCTAGTCGGAAGCCATCCACACCTTGCTCAAGCCAAAACTTTCCGATGTCCTTCATTTCAGTACGAACTTCTGCATTATCGAAATTCAGATCAGGCATGCCTTCCCAAAATCCGCCCAGATAATGACTGCCAAGGATAGAATGCCACGCACTGCCACCGCCAGCAGCGCTGGCTCCATTTGCGGGACGACCTTGATCTTCAGCCCAGACGTACCAATCGCGATATTTGCTGTCACTGTTTTTAGCCGAGTCTACGAACCATGGGTGTTCTTTGGAGGTATGATTCACAACCAAATCCATAATTATTTTTATTCCTCGTTTATGCGCTTCTTTAATTAGCTCCTGCATATCCTCAATCGTCCCATAATCAGGATTAATCGCACGATAATCGGTTACATCATATCCATGATAGCTTGGTGATGGGTTGATGGGCATGAGCCAAATCCCGCCAATCCCCAAATCAGTCGTGGTTTCAGGATTCCCATCATTTAAGTAATCCAGCTTTTGGGTGATCCCTTTTAGATCTCCAATGCCATCGCCGTCTGAATCATAGAAGGAACGAACAAATAATTCATAATAAACAGCGGAAGGTTGTTCATCCGTCTTATTTATCAATGCTTGAGGTGTAGCGGTGCTCTGAATGGAGTCTGCTTTAGGGGAGGGCGTGGCAATGGATGTTTTGTTGCTTTGATTACCAGAACAACCGGACAGCAGTAATGTCGTTAGACTGATGCCCACCAGAGAGCATATTGTGATTTTTTTGGTTTTGAATGTAACACCTTTATACATATGTAATAACTCCTTCTATTGCAAATTTTCTGATTTCAAGAAATGGAAAGCGCTTTATTTCCTATAGTACTCGAATGCATCCCCATTGGTAAAACGTTTGCACAGATACAAAAACAGCAAATTAAACGATATTTATCCATTCCTCCAATAAAAGTCGCTAGTATCATGGTTATTCTTGGATTTCCCTAGGTTATTGGAGGTTTTAACCTTTTCATAGGCATCTGCATATGCTTTAAGCAAGGGCGAAGGACCCGGTAAGAAAGGAGAATGAAGAATGAAGATTAGGAAAAAGCTGTCATTGTCGCTCATGATCATTACTTTATGCTTTTCAGTGCTTGCCGGTTGCGGCGGAAAGTCAGAGTTGGTAAAGGTGAAGATTGGTGAAGTCACCCGTTCTGTCTTTTATGCACCCGAATATGTTGCCTTATCACAAAATTTCTTTAAAGACGAAGGACTTGACGTAGAGCTACAGACGATCCCCGGTGGAGATAAAACCATGACTGCACTCCTCTCAGGTGCCATCGATGTTGCATTGGTAGGTTCTGAAACCTCCATTTATGTGTATCAACAGGGTTCAGATGATCCGGTTATTAATTTTGCACAGCTTACTCAGAGGGATGGAACGTTCCTGTTTGCCCGTAAAGCTGACGGAGCGTTTAACTGGGATAAAGTGAAGGGTTCTACCTTCCTGGGGCAAAGAAAAGGCGGAATGCCACAAATGGCAGGTGCGTTTACTTTATCTAAAAAAGGAATAGATCCTACCAAAGACATTACCTTGATCCAAAATATTGACTTTGCTAATATTGCTGGTGCTTTTGCTTCAGGTACAGGCGATTATGTGCAGCTGTTTGAACCACAGGCTTCAATCTTTGAACGTGAGAACCGAGGGGCAGTAGTGGCTTCGTTTGGTGTGGAAAGCGGCTATTTACCGTACACCGTGTTTATGTCTAAGAACAGCTATATTAGTAAAAATGGAGATACGGTACAGAAGTTCACAAATGCGATCCAGCGTGCTCAGCTTTGGGTGAAGGAACATAGCCCTGAAGAAATTGCGGATGCGATAATGACTTATTTTGATAAGACAGATAAAGATATCGTCGTTTCTGCAGTCAAACGTTATAAGGAACAGGATACCTATGCGGTTAATCCAATTATAGATCAAGAAGAATGGAACAATTTGCTCGATGTCATTGATAATGCTGGTGAGCTTAAAGAACGCGTTCCCTCTGACAAAATAGTGAATAACAGTTTTGCTGAGAAAGCTGAGAAAAGCATAAAGAGCAGCACTTCAAAATAAGAGAGAACCAAAGATCCTAAATTAGATGTGTAAAATTGAAGGAGGGGCTGACAATGCTTCCAGTAGTGCAATTAAAGGGAGTAACGCATGCCTATCTTGGCGACCGTGAAGCTTCACTGGCCGTTGAGGACCTGAACCTTAATGTCGAGCAAGGGGAGTTCGTTAGCTTAGTCGGACCAAGTGGTTGCGGTAAGACGACTCTCCTATCGATTATTGCAGGACTGCTGCAGCCATCTCAAGGCGAAGTGTTCGTAAATGGAGAGCCCATTATGGGACCCTCACCAGAGGTTGGGTATATGCTGCAGCAGGATTATCTTTTTCCTTGGCGGAGTATTCTGGACAATGCCATTCTAGGACTAGAGCTGACTGGAAACTTGAACGAGGAGAGCAAAAAGCGGACGTTGGAGCTACTTCAAGAGATGGGCTTAGAAGGCAAAGAGCACGCCCTTCCTACTCAGTTATCAGGTGGGATGCGGCAGAGAGTGGCTCTGGTACGAACCTTGGCAACGAATCCTGGACTCCTTCTACTAGACGAGCCGTTCTCGGCACTTGATTACCAGATCAAATTACAGCTGGAAGATTTGGTCTCTGAGACCTTACGCAGCAGGGGGACAACTGCGATATTAGTTACTCATGATCTATCTGAGGCCATTGCGGTAAGCAGCAGTGTTATTCTTCTACAACGAAATCCAGGGAAGATCCGAAAAGTATTTTCAGTGCCAGAGCAAATCCGGTCAGCACCTCCGCTATTTGCACGTGATCAGCCAGGCTTTTCGGAGCTTTTTCATGAAATATGGAAAGAGATGGAGATTGCAGGGAGGGAAAGCTAATGAAGCATACGGAGCAATCGGGGTTATTAGCTTCCCGTGAACAGTGGCTACAACAATTGCATGGCGATTATAAAAAAACGAAGCACCGCTGGCGCAATCAGGTGATTGTTGTAAGGAGCAGCCTGTTACTGCTGTTTTTTGTTCTCTGGGAAGCTGGCGCAAGAATGGGCTGGATTGATGAGTTATTATTCAGCTATCCCACAAAAATCTTCCGGCAGATCTGGGGAGATATGGTCAGTGGAAGCTTGTGGCCGCATCTGGGGATGACGGTAGGTGAGACTGCGGTAGGCTTTGTACTAGGAACGCTATTAGGGACACTTCTTGCTGTGATCATTTGGTGGTCTCCTTTTTTATCAGCAGTGCTTGATCCGTATATGGTCGTATTTAACAGTATGCCGAAGGTGGCGCTGGGGCCGATTTTTATCGTCATGTTCGGAGCCGGATTCACTGCTATCGTTGTTACTACTTTATCTATAACGGTTATTATAACGACGCTTGTTGTGTACAATAGTTTTTGCAGTGTGGATCCGAATCTGGTCAAGGTGGTTCGTTCCTTCGGAGCTTCCAGAGTTCAGGTGTTCTTTAAAGTAATTCTTCCAGCCTCGTTCCCGACGGTGGTCTCCACCTTAAAGGTGAATGTGGGGATGTCATGGGTAGGAGTTATCGTAGGGGAGTTCCTGGTCGCTAAATCGGGTCTGGGTTATCTGATTATTTATGGTTTCCAGGTCTTTAATTTCACGTTAGTGATGTCCAGTCTTTTGATTATCGCGGCCGTGGCTACAGCAATGTATCAATTAGTGGTATATCTTGAGAAGCGGCTGTTATCCCGGCGATGAACCTTATGTAATATTGTGTCCGTACACAAAATCTTGTAACATGTCTATATCTTTACCTATTTATTGGGTTAGTGCTTGTAAGGAGAGATAAGGCTATGGGATTTCGTGTGATAAAAACAGCAGCAGCTACGTTATTATCCGTACTAGTTGCGTCTGCAGTGGGTATACCTAATGCGCAGAGTGCAGGCTTGCTGGCAATTTTGGGTGTAGAGGTTACTTTGAAAAGGAGTTTCCGAACGATAACGGCTCGTTTTTTAGCCTCGCTCGTGGGACTCTTTTTTGGCTGCATCCTATTCTGGCTTCTAGGGTTCCATTACTGGGTGCTCGGGCTGTATGTACTCGTGGGCTTTCCGATGATTGTAAAGTCTGGCTACAAAGAAGGAATTGTCACCAGCTCGGTTATCGTGTTTCGCGTGTTTGGACAAGCTGAACTATCGCTCCATGTCCTGTTGCAGCAAATAGAGCTTCTGGCTATTGGGCTCGGTTCAGCAGGGCTGGTAAACTTGATTTACATGCCTCAGACTGGTGGGGTCATTTATGGAATCCGTAAGGAAGTGGATCGCTATTTTTCGGTTATTTTTACCCAGATGGCCCGAACGCTTCGAGATCCTGCTTATATTTGGGACGGCAAAGAATTAATTGACGCAGATAATACAGTGCAGCGGGGATTAACGGCAGCTACCCGTGAGATGGAGAATCATGTTATTCATCCTGATGAAGCATGGAATGTTTATTTCTACATGCGGAAGGAGCAACTGGAATCGATTCAAAGTATGATGCAGCTGCTTTCTCAAGTGTATCGCCATTTACCGCATGGGGAGATGGTTGCTGAGTTATTTGACCAGCTTAGCGGGGATGTGCTTGCGGAAGAATATACTGGACGAACTGAACATTTACTGGACGAGCTAACAAGAGAATTTGAAGAAATGGATCTGCCAGAGACACGTGAGGAATTTGAAGTGCGCTCAGCTATTCTTCAGTTATGCAGGGAACTGGCACTTTATTTAAAGATCGCTAAGCGGCATAAAATCCCGGTCAGTTACAAGCCGGAGAAACGTTTGAAGATTCGAAATAAGGCTTAAATTAAGGCTTTAATAAACTGAAGTATTAACTATCTCTGTCAAAATCACGATAAGATATGTATGAGCTAAAAGTTGATCACAGGATATGATTAACGATTTTATGGTGAGTTCAAATAATAGCAGGAAGTTCGGTAGTCGAATTTTCCGCATTGGCAGGTGAGGCGTATGGACAAAGTTATGGAATCATTTATAGGAAAACAGCTTATAGCTAACCTTTTTAATGACAAAGGAGTATTTGTTTTACCCGCATTGACTTTATTAAGTGCTGAGCATATACGATTAATCAATCAACATAAGATCACCCTAGAGTCTCATGACGTCGTACAGCTGGATAGCGCGGAATTTTTCCAACTTGCAATCGATGATTGCACAGCTGCGATAGAGAATATTTTTGAACAGCTTCGTCATAACAAAAACAAACGAATTCCTATGCTTGAAGTTAGAAATGAAGTCATTCCGTTTATTCAGCAGGTAAGTGAAAAGAATGACTTCTACGGCGTATTGGCTGCATTGCAGTCCAAGGATGATTATACATACAGACATAATGTATCGGTTGGTATTTTATCTACATTGCTAGGGAAATGGCTAAAATTAAAGCCTGAGGATTTGAGTATGCTGACGATCGCAGCGACCCTTCATGATATCGGAAAAATGAGGATTCCGGATGAATTATTAACCCGGCCAGGCCCGTTGACCGCAGAGGAGTATCAGCTTATGAAAAAGCATACGACCTATGGTTACGAGATGATCCGGGACACTATTGGAACCAATCATTTGCAAGCGCTCGTCGCCCTGCAGCATCATGAAAGAATGGACGGCAGTGGTTATCCATTCGGCGTACTTGGGAATCGCATCACTGATTTCAGTAAAATTGTTGCAGTAGCAGACGTGTTCCATGCGATGACATCCGACCGGTTTTATCGTAAAGCTTCACCTCTTTATGAAGTGTTGCTGCAGATGGAGGAAAACGTATTTGGCAAGCTTGACCCTTATATTTGTAGAGTCTTTATTAATAAGTTAATGCAGTCAATGATAGGGAATGAAGTGGAATTGACAGATGGACGGACAGGAAAAATCATTATGATTCTTGCTACTGATCCACTGCGTCCCCTCGTGAATATTGATGACGATTTTATTGACCTGAGCAAACATAGATCTATTGGTATTATGCGCGTAATCCCGCAATAGCGGGCTTTATAAGGTTTTTTTAACGTTCAGAATGGATATGTATCAGGCTGGACCATTTTTATAATCTACTCATATCTGTACAAATTTTGAAATAAAATGAACTATAAGTCTTCTGATAAGACCCTCTGGAGGGCTTACTCAAATTTATTTATAGACTAACAATCAACAAATGCCTAGAACCTGCATACACTTGATAGTGAATGATTGTATGGAGGAGGTTTAAAGATGTCATTAAGCCATAAACGTCAAACAAGGGAGATCATTACGAAGGCAATTTGCGGCAAAGGTCGTAAGTTCTCTACAGCAACCCATACCGTGACTCCGCCACATCACCCGACTAGTATTCTGGGGGCTTGGATTATCAACCACCAGTACGAAGCGGTTGCCGCCGGGAACGGAATCGAAGTAATTGGTACTTACGATGTAAACATCTGGTACTCGTACGACAAGAACAAGCAGACCGAGGTAGCTAAAGAAACGGTCTCCTATGTGGAGCTCATTCCGCTTTCCTACCTGGACACGAGACACCGCACTTCTACCGTTGAGGTCTCTGCGGAGGCAACGCAGGAACCCAACTGTGTAGAAGCGGGCGTATCGCCAGGCGGAGGCAGTGTGACACTTCGCGTAGAGCGCGAATTCGAAGTGGAGTTGGTGGCTGAGACCAAAGTCCGTGTGTATGTCACTGAGCAAAGCGATGATCCAGAAGACAAGGATTATGATTTTGAAGGTGATAGCTTCGATTACGATGATCTAGACCCTGACAATCTGGATGATGAACTGTAAGGAAGGATACGCCGCCGTTAACTGAGTACTGATGGGTTATGGTCCATTATATGTAGGGAGGGCGGCGGCGTAGAGGGCGAATGCCCTCCTTTTTTTTATTTATTTTTAGAATTAAAAATGGAACCTGAGTGGATTAAGAACAACCTGGTTTGTATGAATGGGCAAGAAGTGCTACTGCAGGGCTTTCAATCTTGGGCTGCGATGGATGGAGGGGCAGGAGAATGAATGAGGGGTTTAAGGTGTATTCGGGATTGTCATCAGCACAAAGAGAGTCCAGATTATTTCGGAGCGGGATTGAAGCGACGCTTACTTCGTCTAGTAAGCAGGAACTGTTGCGAATGAAGGGCTCAGAAGCATCTCTGCGGAGAAACCAGATCTCTGGTGAAAGCAATCGCTTAGAAGATACATATGATACTCTACCTTCCGATAAGGCCCATAAACAGTGCTATAACATACTCGTGTATAATTTGAGCGTTCTGCAGATCACTCCACTAGGAGCAGGCCCAGGTATGCGTGCAGCCTCCGATTTGCTAGCCGGGGCTGTGCGAATGGATAGAGTCGATAGCAGCGAATCAATGGGGGCTGCACCAGGAGTATGGCGTGGAGTAATGAAATTACTTCAGCGTATTGCTGTTCGGACTTTGTACAGCTTGGGGCTGGATAGCGGTGAGGTCATGCTGAGGGCAATGGGAAACCGGAGGTATGTCGTGGAGGGAGTCACTCCATTACTACAGAGTTCCGGCAAATCATTGCCAGAGCCTTATCGTTCCGCAGCATTATCGCTGGAACGGAGCCTTGCTCTGGAGCAGCCAGGCCGCCGCGGCCTGCTCATGGGTATGGACCCGGAGTTTATTATCCTCCGGGAGTCCACGGGCCGCGTCGTGCCTGCGTCGCGGTACCTGCCCACGGACGGCGTCGCAGGCTGCGACGCCGGACCTCCGGGAACGCGAGGCGCGTTCCCGGTCGCCGAGCTGCGCCCCCAGCCGCGCGGGGAACCACGCGCGCTGCTGGCGCAGCTGATGTCCGCCGCGGCTACGGCGGACCGGCTCATCGCCGACCGCACGCTGCGCTGGCGGGCGGGAGGCATGCCGCTGACGGGCTGGGCCCTCGGCGGCCATTTGCACTTCAGCGGCGTGACGCTGACGGCGCCGCTCTTGCGCGCGCTCGACAACTATCTCGCGTTGCCGATGCTTTTGCTTGAGGACGTCCGCGCGGGAGCGCGTCGTCCTCGTTACGGCGTGCTCGGCGATTTCCGGATTCAGCCGCATGGCGGCTTTGAGTACCGGACTTTGCCGAGCTTCCTGGTATCCCCGGTCATCGCTAAAGGCGCGGTCTATCTGGCTCATCTTATCGTGAGCCATTATGAAGACCTGACGCTGCGCCCGCTCGACCTGGAAGACCTGCATATCGCCTACTATGACGGCGATAAATCCCCGCTGCGCGACGCAGTACCCCCTCTGCTGGCGCAGCTACGCTCTCTAGGCGGCTACGAGAAGGCCGCCCAATACATAGAGCCTTTATTTCAGTATATCGCCTCTAAACGAACGTGGGATGAATCTCGCGATATCCGTGAGCTGTGGTGCAGCAAAGTTAAAGCTTGAGCTTATATTTCAAAATATTAGAAAGTCTTAGTTTTTCACATATCCCTTATATCTAATATTTTTCGCATAAACGCTTACCGTCCTAGTAAGGACGCCGAAGGCGTTTATGCTTGTCTACATGTACATGATGCTCCAAGAGCCGATATCTTGAAATCCAAGTCGTTTGTAAATGAGCCCAGCATGAGGGTTGTCATAAAAGAGGCATAAAGATTTCCCTTCAGAGAGTAAGTCTGTGCATAGCTGTGCAACTACGCTTGTAGCTAATCCTTGCTCTCTGAATGCTTGATGAGTGGCAACCCCTACGATCATAGCTGACATGGAATTTTCCGCTGATGTTGAGGCCGTTGTAATCACCTGATCTTCACGTTTCATATAATACGTACGGCCAGTGCCAGTCGCCAATGTTTTACGTAGGCTAGTTCTCGATCCATCCCGACTGCTTTCAAACTCTTCTATTGTATCCGTAAGCGAACAAATCGCTTCCACATCCTGGATGGTTGCTTTATTAATGTTCTCAACGGAAGAAGAGTACTGTTTAATTTTGGTATTCATTTCCTTAAGCTCAGCAAAGTACAATTGCTTTTCTTGTTTAAAGTTAATTACTCCGTCAAAGGCTTTTACCACTTCGGTTACACCAGAAATCATATGAATATCGTTATCTTGTCGCATGATAGTAGCGAATCCTTCCACATCAAACGGCCCATCCGCGTAAGGAAGATAGCTTCTATAGAAACGTAATAGAACTGCTTTTATCCGACCATCAGATGGATCTATCTCTCCCCACAATGCCATAAAATCCTGTTCAAACCCGAAATTCTCTACATCTCCAATGATGAACAAATTAAGAGCAGGCTCTTTCTGTAGCAATGCCATTAGAAGTTCCCGATCATCCTCCGTAAGTCTTCGTATCATTTGATATTCTCCTTTTATTTTCTTATGATCTAACGCTCTGTGTTAAGATTTTACAATATTAAAATGCAGAAGAATACACCTCTTTCTAATGAACGATGGATGCTTGAAATATATACAAAAGGTACTACCCATTGAGCTTCAGTAATAGTGTCGGATTTCGTGATTTTTTGTCTGAGGATCGAGAAGAATGAACTTCTATGCGGTTGCGGGGTGACTTTGTACGCAAATTTTCTGTTATAATGGAGGACAGCAATAAATAGGCATGGAGGTTGACCATGGCACAATATACGCCGATGATTGAGCAATATTTAAAAGTGAAGGAAGGGGCAAAGGATGCCTTCCTATTTTTTAGACTGGGCGATTTCTATGAAATGTTCTTTGAAGATGCCATTTTGGCTTCCAAGGAGCTTGAAATTACGTTGACAGGTCGCGAAGGCGGGGGCGCAGAGAAGATCCCGATGTGTGGAGTACCTTATCACGCCGCCGAGGGTTATATTCAACGCCTGATTGAAAAAGGATATAAAGTCGCTATTTGTGAGCAATTAGAGGATGCTTCTGTCACAAAGGGAATGGTGAAACGGGATATCGTACGTGTCGTGACACCTGGAACAGTTATGGATGGAAAAATCATTGCCGACAAAAGCAACAATTATCTTGTTTGTGTAACCGAAAGTGATGGGATGATGGCATTAGCTGCATGTGATTTAACTACAGGTGAATTGTATGTTACTTCAGTGTTATCTGGTGCAGAGTGGCTGCGCGATGAGATTGGCATTTATGAACCGGCTGAGATCATCGGAGACCCGACGTTATTGGAGCTTTTACGTAGTGAAACGCCTCTGTTGGCGAAACCTGTTGTGTACACACCTTGGGAGAAACGTGAGGAGGAGCTGGCACGTCGACAATTCGGTGAAGCCGCATGGGTTCGTCTGGAGAAAGAACGTGGACAATGTCTAGCACTGCTAATCTCCTATCTAAACGAGACACAACGGCGTTCAATGGGACAACTTAGTCAAATTTCTCCTTATGAACCAGGTAATTATATGATTCTTGATCCGTTCACACGCCGAAATCTGGAGCTAACAGAGACGGTCCGAGAACGTTCTAAAAAAGGATCTCTTCTATGGCTACTAGACCGTACTGAAACATCCATGGGTGCGCGATTGTTACGTCGCAGAATAGATAAACCGCTATTGCAGCGCGCTCCGATCGAACGTCGTCTAGAAGCAGTTGATTATTTGTACAATCAGTTTATTGTTCGAGAGGACCTGCGTTTAGCGTTGAAGGAAATTTATGACTTAGAGCGGCTGGTAGGTCGTATTGCCTTTGGCAGTGCGAATGGTCGTGACATGAATGCCTTAAAGCTATCACTGGCACAAATCCCTGCTTTAAAGGAATTATGTATGACTTCGGGATCTGCAACCCTACGCGAGATCGGTGCTAGCATGGATGAATGTGCCGAGATACGGGAGGATATAGATCGAGCAATTGTTGAAGATGCGCCGGTGTCCGTGAGAGACGGAGGAATTATCCGTTCTGGTTATCATGCCCGGTTGGACGAGCTGCGGGAAGCTAGCAGTAATGGTAAACGTTGGATCGCCGAACTGGAAGCGAAAGAACGCCAAGCCACTGGCATCAAATCACTGAAGATCGGCTATAACAAAATCTTTGGTTATTTCATAGAAATCACCAAATCTAATCTGGCTTCGTTGCCGGAAGGGCGTTATGAACGTAAGCAGACGCTTGCAAATGCAGAGCGATTTGTTACACCTGAGCTTAAAGAGAAAGAGGCACTGATTCTTGAAGCGCAAGATAAAATGACAGATTTGGAGTACAGCCTGTTTACTGAACTGCGTGATCGAATCAGCGGTCAAATTCCGCGACTGCAGAATCTTGCGGAAAAGGTAGCAGAGATTGATGTGTATCAATGTCTGGCAGCCGTCAGTGCCGAGCATCGCTTCGTAAAACCTGTTCTATCGGATGGGTACGATCTTCGACTTGAAGGTGGTCGTCATCCTGTCGTGGAGGCTGTGTTAAAGGACTCGGCATTTATAGCAAACGGAAGTACGCTTAGTAAGGAAGATGGAAATATTCTTTTGATCACTGGTCCTAATATGGCTGGGAAAAGTACCTATATGCGGCAGGTTGCACTCATTTGTATTATGGCTCAAATTGGCTGTTTCGTTCCGGCCACCAGTGCAGAAGTTCCGCTAATTGATCGAATCTTTACACGTATTGGGGCAGCTGATGATTTGATCGGAGGTCAGAGTACATTTATGGTAGAAATGGCCGACATACAGGTCATGACAGAAAAAGCAACAGCCCGGAGTTTAATTATCATTGATGAGCTTGGTAGAGGAACATCGACGAGTGAGGGCATGGCGATTGCACAAGCGGTAATTGAGTATGTGCACGATACCATTTCTTGCAAAGCTTTAGTTTCGACGCATTTTCATGAATTGGCCCACTTAGAAGAAAGCCTTAAAGGGCTTAAGAATTATTCTATGGCCGTACAGGAGAGCGGGGATAAAGTAAACTTCCTGCGTAAGCTTGTTCCGGGAGCAGCAGACAGTAGCTATGGGATTTATTGTGCACGCCTAGCAGGGCTTCCTGAAGGGATTATTGATCGTGCCTACTGTCTACTTCAGAGTATCGAGCAGGCGGCTCATCCAGGTGGTTCCTCTATTCATTATGGGGGTGGACTAGAAATTCAGGCCGCTGCAAAAGAGGTCGCAACTACATCTACCCAACAACCCGATAATGTCATCGCAGAAACTTCGGGGATTCCTGCAGACTCCTATTCATCAATAGCAGATGAAGTAGTTCAACTGTCTATCTTTGGCGAGGAAGAACCACGTAAGAATCGGAAGGGTAGTGCAAATCAGTCGGCTGTAGTAACTGAAGTACAAGAGAATCCTGCGATAAAAGAATTCATCATTTCTGTGCGTAACGCAGATCTTATGAATATGACTCCGCTTCAGGCTATGAGTCTGCTGAACGACCTGAAGATGAAAGCAAAGGATCTTTGATTATTGATTGCCTAAATAAGAGGTGAATGAAATTGGCCAAAATTCATATATTGGACGAGCATATTGCCAACCAGATTGCTGCGGGTGAAGTTGTAGAGCGACCAGCTTCTGTTGTGAAGGAGCTAGTTGAGAATGCCATTGACGCAGGAAGCACAAGGATTGAGGTTTCGGTGGAGGAAGGCGGTTTACAGAGCATCCGAGTAAAAGATAACGGCTCGGGGATCGAGCCTGAGGATTGCGAGACCGCCTTTTATCGTCATGCCACAAGTAAAATCGCTAATGGGCGTGATCTATTCCAGATCACTAGCTTAGGGTTCCGTGGTGAGGCGCTCCCCAGTATTGCTGCGGTATCCAAAGTCTCTCTTCTAACGGCTACTGCCGATGACGGCAAAGGACGCCTGATTGATATTGAGGGTGGTAATTTAATTCGGAATGAAGATTCCCCTTCGGGCCGTGGGAGCGATCTAGCGGTGCGTGAATTATTTTTCAACACACCTGCACGGCTGAAATACATGAAGAGTATCCAGACGGAGCTTGGTCATATATCGGATGCCATGTATCGAATGGCGTTAGCCCATCCGGGAATCTCTTTTACCTTGCATCATAATGGCAATCAGCTGCTGCACACGCTTGGTAATGGTGATCTGCTGCAAGTGATCGCAGCGGTGTACGGAACCTCCGCAGCTAAGGCTATGTTGCCGATTGCGGCAGAGGACTTGGATTATCGTATTTCTGGTTATATAAGTCGTCCGGAATGGACACGCTCAAATCGAAACGCAGTGACTACCATTGTGGGAGGACGATATATTCGCAGCAATGGTCTGAACGCAGCGATCATGCGAGCTTATCATACTTTACTTCCGATTAACCGCTATCCACTGCTGGTGCTCGAACTGGACATGCATCCTTCACTTGTGGATGTCAATGTTCATCCAGCTAAGCTGGAGGTTCGGTTTAGTAAGGAGAATGAGCTTTACACGTTTGTTGAACAAGAAATTCGTAAAGTGTTGTTAGGGCAAAGTTTGATACCGCGTCCGGGTAAAGAAACCATTGGGGCAAAGGGCAGCAGTTCATTTATACAGGAGCAGTTTGCTTTTTCTAAAGGGTCAGTTCCGGCACACCCACCGTCTGAGGTGGGCAAGGATCCAGTTCCTCAGGGATCTGGTAGTTCCTTTAGTAGACAACAACCATCAAATGTTGAGCAGAGCGCCAGTGAGTTTAGAAAAGAGGGGCAGATTGATACTCCGATGACCCGTGAAACGGCTCCATCCTACGGGTCAGGATACCAGTCTTCCTCTTCACAAGGACGTCAAAATAATGTGAGCAACAACTATGCTAATGGGTATCGCCCGCAAGAAGCTTTATCCCTGCAGAAGCAGATTCCTTCTGCCCAAGCGTTATGGGCACCGCCAGTCGATGAAGAACCTGGGCTTCCTGCCTTCCCGGAACTAAATTATATCGGACAGCATCATGGGACTTATATTATCGCTCAGAATGACGGCGGACTGTATCTCATTGATCAACATGCGGCACACGAACGCATAAATTACGAGTTTTTTTATGAGAAGTTCGGTCGTCCTGAAGACGCTTCTCAGGATCTGCTTTTGCCAATTACACTTGAGTTCACGCCTTCGGAAAGTCGTCAACTTAGTGAACGTCTACATTGGTTTCAGCAGGCTGGAGTGTACCTTGAACATTTTGGAGGACAGACTTTTCTGATTCGATCTTTGCCTTATTGGTTTCCTGAAGGCGAGGAGAAGGCGATCGTTGAAGAAATGGCGGAGTGGGTCTTGAGTGAACGATTGATTGACCTAGCAAAGCTACGAGAGAAATCGTCTATTCTATGCTCGTGTAAAGCCTCCATCAAAGCCAACCAGAAACTAACAGAACAGGAAGTCGAGGCATTGTTGTCACGTCTGGCAGCATGCAGACAACCGTATACTTGTCCACATGGGCGTCCGATTGTGATTTCTTTTTCATCCTATGATTTAGAGAAATTGTTCAAACGGGTGATGTAATTGTACGATTAGAAATTTGTTTATAGCAAGACTGGAGGCAACATGATTATAACTACGGGTTATAGCCCGATAATGGATATTGTAGAGCGAGCTCAGAATCTCGCAGAAAGAACGGGCTGTAAATACGCTCCACGCGAGAAATTCTCTATACCCAAGATGGTGGAACACTACGGAGATGAGGATATACTAATTCTTTCTCAAGAAGCCGTTCGTTTACACCGATTAGGGATGGAGCCTATGGAGTTTCACCCAAGCATGGGTTTTGTTCGTGCGAAACGGATTCTAAAGGGTGAAATAGAACCAATGCTTGTCGCTGCTCGAATGCTTCCCGGAGATAGCGTACTAGATTGCACAGCGGGTCTAGGTGCTGATTCGTTGCTATTTGCTGTGCATGGTGGTGAGTCCTCAGAGATTACCGCTCTGGAGAGCTCATTGCCGCTGTATGCACTGCTCTATGAAGGGATGCGGCATTATACCTCTGGGCAAGTAAGGGTTAATGAGGCCTTGCGTAGAATTAATGTCGTTCATAGTGAACATTTGGACTACTTACGTGCTCTACCGGATCGAAGTGTAGATATTGTGTACTTTGATCCTATGTTCCGAGTGCCGCTGACCGGTTCTGCTTCGATTTCCCCCCTGCGGCAGTTTGCTAATCGTGCAGCATTATCACTAGAGAGTGTAGCTGAGGCGGTAAGAGTGGCCCGTAAAACTGTTCTTTTGAAAGAAAAGGCTCTGAGCGGCGAATTTGAAAGGCTTGGCTTTACAGAGCTGCTCCGGAGCAACTCCAAAACATCGTACGGGGTGATACACATTGACAACTAAAGAGAGACATAAGGTTCTAGTCTTATTAGGACCAACAGCTGTAGGTAAAACCAGGTTAAGTTTGGAGCTTGCGGCTGCATATAACGCAGAGATTATTTCTGGAGATTCGATGCAGGTTTATCGTGGTATGGATATTGGTACAGCTAAGATTACTCCAGCTGAGATGATGGGAATTCCTCACCACCTAATCGACATTCATGATCCACAGGACCCATATTCTGCTGCTGAATTTCAGGAACAAGGTAGCAGACTTATCGAAGAGATAAGCAGTCGTGGGAAACTTCCATTTATTGTTGGGGGAACGGGTCTCTATATTGAGTCCTTATGTTACGGTTTTCAATTCTCTGAAGCTGTGGCTGACGAAGCTTTCCGTAAAGAACAGGATCAATTTGCAGAAGAACATGGAGCGCTTGCACTGCATGCCAGACTTGAAGCCGTTGATCCGGTCAGTGCAGCGAAATTGCATCCGAATGACCGCCGTAGAATTATACGGGCACTGGAAATTCATCACCAGACAAACACCACACTTTCTGCTTCTCATGCAGCTCAAAAGAAGGAGTCGCCCTATGACTTATGCCTTATCGGTTTGACAATGGACCGGAAAATACTATATAAACGTATTGAGGACCGAATTGATAGCATGCTTGCGGATGGTCTTGTTGCTGAGGTGAACGGACTGCTGGAAAACGGCTACAGCAGAAGCCTTGTGTCCATGCAGGGACTGGGCTACAAGGAAATTGCCGCTTACCTTGCAGGGGAACTGACGCTTGAGGAAGCTGTGATACTGCTTAAACGCGATACTCGCCGATTCGCCAAAAGACAGTTGTCATGGTTTCGCCACATGAAGGAAATCGAGTGGATCGATGTCGAAGGTGAGCAAAACTTTTCTGAGAATTTCTCGAAAATACGTGCTATAATAGCAGGAAAGTTTCTCTCAGGTCTTGAATATACTTCTGAACAATATAATTGAACCATTGGGGGTACGTCATATGAACAAGTCCATTAACATCCAAGATACATTCTTGAACCAACTACGCAAAGAAAATATCCCTGCTACAGTATATTTGACCAACGGTTTTCAAATCCGGGGAATTATTAAAGCATTCGACAATTTTACAATCGTTATTGACAGTGATGGACGCCAGCAAATGGTGTATAAGCACGCGATTTCCACTTTTACACCACAGCGCAGTGTGTCACTTATGCAGGACAATAGTAACGAAGAATAACATTAACAAAATTGAAGTGAAACCTTTCTTGTTAATAAATCGTTTGAATAGAGTGTGAGAGAGCAACCTGAGAAGGTTGTTCTTTTCATTCAGAGAAGTCCATACATGATTTATTCAAGGAAGGGAGTCAGGAGGCATCATGTCTAGAGATGATACATCAAGGACGAACAACAATAGAAATAGAGGATCGTCCAGTACCAATTCAAAACCAAAACCGAAAAGTAAGAAGAAAAAGAAGTTTTTGACTAAAAAGCGTGTGCTGTGGAGCTTGTTCTTTGCTACAGCGTTGGCCATTTTCTGTGCGCTTGGCGGTTATCTGTTCATTATGCTGAATGGGCAAAAACTTCTCCTAGAGAACCAAGACAAACTGACCGTAAATGAAACTACAAAAGTATATGACCGCAATGCTAATTTAATCGGCGAATTATCGCTTGAGAAAAGCGATCCTGTAGAGTATGAGAAGATTCCACCGTTATTGATCAATGCCTTTGTGGCCACAGAAGATAAACGCTTCTTTGAGCATTCTGGTGTGGATTTATGGTCAATCGGCCGGGCAGCGGTAAAAGATATTGCTGCACGCAGCATGGTAGAAGGTGGTAGTACCATTACTCAGCAGCTGGCCAAAAACATCTTTTTGACACGGGATAAAACATTTTTTCGTAAAGCGACTGAGGTATCCATTGCTGTAGCATTGGAGAACCAGAAATCTAAAGAAGAGATCATTACGATGTACCTGAACCGAATAAACTTTGGGGGTACGATCTACGGAATTAAAGCAGCATCTGAAAGATATTTTGGTAAGAGTGATCTGAATGATCTGAAAGTTTGGGAAATTGCGACACTGGCTGCGATGCCTAAGGGACCGTCTCGTTACAACCCTCTGCGTAACCCGGATCTTTCAAAGGAACGTCGTGCAGTAGTACTTCAGCTCATGTACGAACAAGGTTATATTACGGAGCAAGAGAGAGACGAAGCACAAGCCGTGGATTATAATTATAAGCCACCTGAAAAGAAACAGCGTTATCAAGCTTTTATTGACTTCGCAGTGGAAGAAGCAGAAGAGAAGTTTGGACTATCCGAAGATGATCTGAATATTGGTGGTTACAAGATATACACCACGATGGATAAGCACGCTCAAGAAACCGTAGAAGATGCTTTTGCAGACAGTGATAACTTCGAGAAGAGTGTAGACGACGAGCTGGTACAAGGTTCTATGACCATCGTGAATCAAGAGAATGGCGGCATTGTCGCACTTCTAGGTGGACGGAATTATGAGAAAAAAGGCTACAGCCGTGTAAATGGCAGCCGACGTTCTCCTGGTTCAGCCTTTAAACCAATCGTTGCTTATGCTCCAGCACTGGAAACTGGAAAGTACGACAAGTATTCTACGTTAAGCAACGAGAAGCAGTGTTTTTCCAACTATTGCCCAACTAACCTTCACGGATATTCCAAGAGTATTAGTATGAGTGATGCTATACAGAAATCAGAGAATATTCCTTCGGTCTGGTTGCTTAATGAAATTGGAGTGAATACCGGATTTAAGTTTGCCAAGAAATTGGGGATTGGACTGGAAGACGAGGACAAGAACCTCTCACTGGCTCTCGGAGGTATGAGCAAAGGAACGAATACACTGGAAATGGCACAAGCTTACAGTGCTTTTGCAAATGGCGGTGAACTTCGAGAATCATATTCCATTAAATCGATCACTGATAGTAGTGGAGAGACCGTCTTCAAGGCTAATACAACGCCTGATCGTGTTATGAGTAAGGAAACGGCTTATCAAATGACCGAGATGATGCAAAAGGTTGTAGAGAGTGGTACGGGTAGAAAAGCAAGGATTGATCGTCCAGTTGCTGGTAAGACCGGTACGACTCAAAGTGGATATTCTGGAATCAGCTCGAACCGTGATGTTTGGTTTGTGGGATATACACCTGAATGGACAGCTGCTGTTTGGATGGGTTATGACAAGCCAAGCAAGAAACATCTGCTTAAGAATAGCAGTGGGCTTGCCGCAGCATTCTGGGGTAAAGTGATGGAGGAAGCGTTAAGGGATGTTCCTAAGAAGTCCTTCCCACAGCTAGATAATGAAATCGCTCCTGCACCTACAGAAACACCTGAACCAGCTAAGAATGTTAGTGGACTTACTGCAGCTTATGATCCATCTACGATGACAGTAAATCTGGGCTGGCAGGCAGTTCCTGTTGCGGGTGTAGAATATCGTATTTATCGTAGAGAGACATCCGAGGCTGATTTCGGTTTATTGTTAAATACGGTCACGACTAGTGCAGGAGACTTTAGTGCAATGCCTGGTCTGGTTTACGAGTATTATGTAACTTCCTACGATCCTGCAACCCAAGTAGAAAGTGAACCATCGAATGTGGTTACTGTATCTGTGCAGGATGAGATGCCAACACCTGAGCCGACCATTGATCCTAATCTCCCGACACCAACCCCTGAGAATGGTGGAGACAATGGCTGGGATAATGGCAACGGTGGTAATAATGGTGGTGGCAACGATGGAAGCGGGAATAATGGTGGAACAGGAACCTTGCCTGAATTCACTACGCCTCCACCGTCAGCAACACCGATACCTACTGCTCCGCCAGATGTACCTTCTGGAGGCGGAAGTTCGGGGAATGACAGTGGTAATGCAACACAAAGCCCTGATCAAGAGGCTAGTAATATGAATGGTGATTCTTCTGTTCAATAGTGATGCTTTGAATTTATGAAGTTAGCTTTTCTTTTCCTGAGGCTGTCTCAAAAGTAGTGAATGCTACTTATGGGACAGCTTCTTTCTTTTATAACTCCATATTTTTCTAATCGAATCTGTGATAAAAATTTGCTGTATTTTGCGGGATGTTTTGAGTGTATCCTCTAAATGTGGTAAGCTGAAGAAACCATACTGGAGAGGGTAATTTCTATGAAACGTAAATTCGGAGACCGGGCCAACTGGCGCCGGATTACGCGTCGCCATTTTGCCTGCCGCTATGTGGAGAGCCGGGAATTCAGCGGATATATTACGCTTTATACCATCTACGGGCTGAAAGAACCACTGTGGAAGAGCTATGGACGGCATACATATCGTATTGCGGATAAAGGTTATTCCTGGCTGCAATATTTCCCCAAAGACAGTCACTATATTGTGACGGCTATGTTTGACGAACGGCAAAATATCATTCAATGGTACATAGACACCTGCAAGGTGCAGGGCGTCACAGACCAAGGCGTTCCATGGTTTGATGATTTGTATCTGGATGTGGTTGTGCTTTGGAATGGCGAGGTTTTCTTGCTTGATGAGGATGAATTAGAGGAAGCGCTGGAGAGGGAAGATATTTCCGAGAGTGATTATAAACTCGCCTGGGAGACAGCCAATACTATTTTACGCGGCATCGATGCTCATGCTTTCCCTTATTTCTCACTATCTTTGAAGCATCGTGCCGAATTATTTCATCATGGAGAATTCAGGAGGAAATAAAGAAATGGAATGGTACGTCTACGGAAGAGGGTCTTCCCCGATTCGGATTGTTTCCAAAAAACGCAGATTCTGGACGAAACGAACGTTGCTTATCGCTTTATCGATTATTGTGATTGCTGGATTGTTGTGGTGTGCTTATGCGTTAAACAATATTAATAAAGCTGCCACGACAGATCCTATGCAAAAGGCTGATGTTGGGATCATTCTTGGCATGTCGATGTGGGGGGATGAGCCTAGCCCAGGACTTAAGGAACGGCTGGATTACGGACTGAAGCTTTATCAAGAAGGGATGTTCCCACATCTTATTGTATCTGGTGGTTTAGATAACCCTGATTTACAATACACAGAAGCTCAAGGAATGCGTAATTATTTGGTTGCTAAAGGAGTGCCTGATAGCGCCATTTACGTAGAGAATGAAGCTACCAGCACTTACGAGAATCTTTTGTTTAGTAAAGAGATTATGGCGCGTGAAGGTTTGTCTTCAGCAATAATCATTACGCATACTTACCATGGGTGGCGGGCTCATGAAATTGCTGACGAGCTTGCATATGTGAATCCTGAGCTGGGACTTACAGAATCCACCGTTCTATCGATGACAAGACATAAAACACGTGAGATTCTAGCCTATACGAAATGGAAGCTTCAGCAGCTATTCCTGTGATTTGTCCAAAAAATCCCGAATCTTCTAATAACACTTCATTTACTGGAATAGACTTGATTAGAGAAGTCAGCCCTGGATAATGAGGTGATACCGATGAGCGGACGCGTAGCAGCGGCCAGTGGACGGGAGGAAGAAAGACCGTCTCGACAAATCAATATTGTATTGCGGAGTCAAGAGCCTCCGGCTATAACTAACCCTTCTGGAGAGAGTCGGCCGGTACCTCCAAAAAATCACGGCCACACTAGCCTATTCCAAGAGTTAACGCAAGAATTGGAAGGTTTAGTGGGTCTGGACAATATCAAAGAGCTAGTCTTTGAAATCTACGCCTTGTTACAGATTGCTCAAATGCGAACTGAGGCAGGACTTGCAAGCGGCGGGCAAGCTTATCACATGGTTTTTAAAGGGAATCCCGGAACTGGCAAGACAACCGTGGCTAGAATCGTGGCTAAGCTGTTCCAGCGTATGGGTGTACTGACCAAAGGACATCTCATTGAGGTGGAGAGAGCCGACCTTGTAGGAGAATACATCGGTCATACTGCACAGAAGACTCGCGATCTGGTAAAAAAGGCTTTGGGCGGTATTTTGTTTATCGATGAGGCTTATAGCCTTGCTCGGGGTGGAGAAAAGGATTTTGGGAAAGAAGCGATTGATACGCTCGTCAAGGCCATGGAGGATCATCGCAGTCAATTTATACTTATCTTAGCGGGGTACTCTGGAGAGATGGAGTATTTTTTGATGAGCAATCCCGGATTGCCTTCACGGTTTCCGATACAGGTGGAATTTCCTGATTATACGATCGATCAACTGCTGCAAATTGCTGAACTGATGGCAAAAGATCGCGACTATATTTTGATGCCACAGGCGATACTCAAGTTAAAGCAGCATTTGTTAGTAGAGAAGACGGAGAGTCTTCATGCTTTCAGTAATGCGCGGTATGTTCGCAACGCCATTGAGAAAGCTGTTCGGGGTCAGGCTGTAAGACTGTTAAACCAGTATGAAAGTACCAGCCCAGGCAAGCAGGAATTAATGACGCTTCGAACTGAGGATTTCAAATTATGAATTACAGGATACTATCACCGTCATAAGGAGCATGACATACATGGCAATAACAACGCATGATACGGAAACAGATGTACAAGATCGAGCGATATTGGTAAGTCTCGTCACAGATAAAATTAAAAGAACCGGAATTGATCCAGAGCTTTCATTACAGGAATTAGTGCAATTAGCCGAAACCGCTGGTGTTGAAGTTCTGGATGTGCTGCGTCAAAACAAGGAAACGCCTGATTCTAGATGGTTTATTGGTAAAGGTAAAGTAGAAGAGCTACGGATGGCTGCTGATGCTCTCGGGGCTAATACAGCTATCTTTGATCAAGAATTGTCCGGAGCCCAAGTACGGAACCTTGAGGAGGCTCTGGATCTTAAGATTATTGACCGGACGCAGCTTATTCTGGATATTTTTGCGGGGCGTGCCAAGACGCGAGAAGGAATTATTCAGGTAGAGCTGGCACAATTGTCCTATCTGTTACCCCGGCTTTCCGGCCAAGGGAAGAACTTATCCAGACTAGGTGGAGGAATTGGTACCAGAGGTCCGGGTGAAAGTAAGCTGGAAACCGATCGCCGACATATTCGTGATCGGATTACGGAGCTGAAACGCCAGCTGGATGAGGTTGTTAAGACTCGTGAGCTACATCGGGAGCGTCGCCGCAAGGCGGGAGCAGTGCAAGTCGCACTTGTTGGGTATACGAATGCAGGGAAATCAACGCTGCTTAAGCAACTAACCGATGCGGATGTCTATATTGAAAACCAGTTGTTTGCCACACTGGACCCTACTTCACGTGTACTTGAGCTAGCAGGTGGTAAAGAGGTTGTGCTGACTGATACTGTAGGCTTCATTCAGAATCTTCCGCATGATCTTGTCGCATCTTTCCGTGCAACGCTGGAGGAAGTGAATGAGGCTAATTTGGTGCTACATGTGGTGGATGCCTCTTCACCAATGCGTGAGGAGCAGATGGAGATTGTCCAATCCATCTTGCAGGATCTTGGTGCATCTGGTACACCGCAAATCGTACTTTTTAATAAAATTGATCTATGTCAGCCTGAGCAACTGGAAATGTTGCCTACAGGTACAGGGTACTTGAAGATCAGTGCATTTAATCCTGAAGATTTAACACGGATTACCGAAATGATCGCCGATGAACTGGCTGGCGACACACTCAACTTTCGCATTCCCGGAGACCGAGGTGACATTTCTTCCTTGCTCTACAGGGTGGGAGAGGTTCTGGAAACGACATATGATGAGAACGATGTGCTCTATAACGTTCGTCTTAATAAAGAGGATTATGACAAATGGGGTTACATGCTTGCTGATTTTGTGGACCAGCAGTAATCTTGTCAGTCATTCCTAAGGTGGAAATGCTTCGTTTATAGGTATAAAATAATAGCTAATCTAGAAAGCGTCAGTTTACTGCCGCTTTCTGTCATTATGATGGCAAGTAAATGTAAGGAGCGAATAAGAACGAATGGTAGTTTTTGCAGAGGATATTTTGAGCGCGGCAGAGGCCGCAGAAGTTGAAATAGAAGGCGCTGTCAAAGCCCTTGATCGTATTGTAGATAAGAATCAGTGGAAGGTTATAGAAGCGTTCCAGCGTCATCAAGTCAGTGATTTTCACTTTGCCGGTTCAACGGGGTATGCGTATAATGACCGTGGCCGTGAAGTGTTGGATCTTGTCTATGCTGACGTTTTTGGTGCGGAATCTGCACTGGTACGCCCGCATTTCGCTTCAGGAACACACACCATATCAACAGCCCTATTTGGTGTACTGCGTCCAGGAGATGAGCTGCTATACATCACAGGACGTCCGTACGATACCTTACATAAGGTAATTGGTCACACAGGGGATGGGACAGGTTCTCTAGCGGATTTCGGAATTACTTACCGGGAGGTTGCTCTTACTGCAGATGGCAAGATCGATTGGGATGAGGTAGCTCTCGCTATTAACGAAAATACTAAAGTGATTGGAATCCAAAGGTCACGCGGATATGATTGGCGTGCTTCTTTCACAGTGGCTGAAATTGGTGAAATGACTTCGAGGGTAAAGGTGTTGAAACCGGAAGTGATTGTCTTCGTAGACAATTGTTATGGTGAGTTTACCGAAGAGCTTGAGCCTCCACAGGTTGGTGTGGATCTAGTAGCAGGATCGTTAATTAAGAATCCGGGTGGGGGTATTGCTGAGACAGGCGGTTATATTTGTGGCCGACAGGATCTTGTAGAATTGGCAGCTTATCGATTAACCGCTCCTGGCATAGGTGGTGAAGTAGGGGCTATGTTAGGAATAACACGTGGGCTTTATCAAGGGTTGTTCATGGCTCCACACACGGTCGGACAAGCTTTAAAAGGGAGTATTTTTGCTGCATCTGTATTTCAGCGTTGCGGGTTTGAGACAAAGCCAGCGTGGAACGAGCCTCGTACAGATTTGATTCAGGCGGTTTCTTTTGATGGACCAGAACACTTAATTGCCTTTGTTCAGGGCATACAACGCGCTGCGGCTGTGGACAGCCATGTGGTACCAGAGCCTTGGGATATGCCAGGTTATGAACATCCTGTTATTATGGCTGCAGGTACGTTTATACAAGGTGGAAGCTTGGAGTTATCTGCAGATGCGCCTATACGGGATCCTTATATTGGCTATATGCAAGGCGGGTTAACCTATTCACATGTTAAATATGGCGTTTTGATGGCACTTCAAAGTATGCGTGAAAGAAAATTGCTGTAAGAATATCTCACATACCATTGACACGCTGTATTAGGAAATGTACAATGAGATCAGAAAAAGATCATTGGAAGGTTGGATGAGTCATGGGTGATGAAATCCGCAGAAATATGGCACTATTTCCTATTGGAATTGTAATGAAGCTGACTGATTTGTCCGCGAGACAAATTCGTTATTATGAGCAGCACAGTCTGATCGTACCAGCACGTACGTCGGGGAATCAGCGTTTGTTCTCTTTTAATGATGTTGAGCGCCTATTAGAAATTAAAGCTCTGATCGAGAAGGGTGTTAATATTGCTGGCATTAAGCAAGTAATGAATCCTGTCTCTAAGGAATCCGAGGAAGCTACTGTTATTACCCCTGATACAGAGGTAAGACGTAGAGAGTTATCCGATTCCCAGCTTCACCGAATGCTGAAGCAAGAACTAGTTTCCGGTAAAAGACCGGGACAAGTGTCTCTGATTCAAGGTGAGTTATCCCGGTTTTTTAATAAATAATAATATATAGAAGTTCGAAAGGGAGAGGATCACATGAGCTTTTCTAAAGAGGATATTTTACGCATTGCCAAGGAAGAGAATGTTCGTTTTATTCGTCTGCAATTTACGGATCTATTAGGTACTATCAAGAATGTAGAGATTCCAGTTAGCCAATTGGAAAAAGCGCTTGATAATAAAATGATGTTTGATGGTTCTTCCATCGAAGGATACGTACGGATTGAAGAATCTGATATGTATCTCTTCCCTGACCTAGATACATGGGTAATCTTCCCTTGGGTGACTGATAGTCGTGTAGCTCGTCTGATTTGTGACGTCTACATGCCAGATGGTACACCTTTTGCTGGAGACCCGCGTGGTATCCTCAAACGTTGTCTGAAGGAAGCTGAAGAAATGGGTTTCACAGCTATGAACGTTGGACCAGAACCTGAATTCTTCCTATTCAAGACAGACGAAAGAGGAAATCCTACTACGGAATTGAACGACCAAGGTGGATACTTTGACTTAGCGCCAACGGATTTAGGGGAAAACTGTCGTCGTGAAATCGTACTGACCCTTGAAGAAATGGGCTTTGAAATCGAAGCTTCCCACCATGAAGTAGCTTCGGGCCAGCATGAAATTGACTTTAAATATGCTGACGCGATTACTGCTGCTGACCAAATTCAAACCTTTAAGCTCGTCGTGAAAACGGTAGCCCGTCAGCACGGCCTGCATGCAACTTTTATGCCTAAACCATTGTTCGGTATCAACGGATCTGGTATGCACGCTCACCAATCCTTGTTTAAAGGCAAAGAAAACATGTTCTACGACGAAAGCGACAAGCTGGGTCTGAGCAAAACTGCACGTTACTACATGGCTGGTATTTTGAAGCACGCTCGTGCTTTTGCAGCGATTACTAACCCAACAGTGAACTCATACAAACGCCTTGTTCCTGGTTATGAAGCACCTTGCTACGTAGCTTGGTCTGCAAGTAACCGTAGCCCAATGATTCGTATTCCGGCTTCTAGAGGTCTTAGCACACGTGTTGAGGTTCGTAACCCGGATCCAGCAGCTAACCCTTACCTCGCACTTGCTGTTATGTTGAAAGCAGGTCTTGACGGAATTAAACGTAAGCTTGATCTTCCAGCTCCGATTGACCGTAACATCTATGTGATGTCTGAAGAAGAGCGCATCGAAGAAGGCATCCCAAGCTTGCCATCCGATTTGAAAGAAGCACTTAGTGAAATGATCCGCAGTCATGTTATCACCGAAGCTCTCGGCGAACATGCTTTGGCTCACTTCTACGAGCTAAAAGAAATCGAATGGGATATCTACCGCACACAAGTTCACGAGTGGGAAAGAGCGCAATACATGACTCTTTACTAGAATAAATCAGCCCTTGGCGCTCTAAGCGTTAAGGGTTTTTTTCTGTGTGGGTAAGGTTTGGAGGTTTTGTGGAAGGTTAATGAGCGCCCCCGTAATGCCCCCTGAAAATGTAGTTTCATTCGAGGATACTAAGCAGTTGGAGTTAGAAAAGGCAAAAGAAGAACGACTGCAGCAGATTGAACCTATAGCAGATCTAATCATAACGGCTGCTGGCAGGGATCTCCGAGCAAAGGAAATTAGATTTTTGGAATCATTAGAAACCGAGGATCTAAAAACCTTCACTGCAATGTTTACTGATGCTCTTAATGGCTATGTTGCTCAGGGTTCTTATCATCCAAATGACCGATTTGAAGATTATAAATGTCTTATAACAACGAATTAAAGTTATTTATGAGAGAAGGTTGAAGAAGGAATTCGTTTCGAAAAAGCAGCAAGCAATCATCGACTTTATTGATAAATTCTCATTTGAAATTCATTATCCGCCCAGCATACGCGAAATTGCAGTAGCCATGGGGCACCAGTCAATATCGACAACTCACGGTTTTATTAAGCGCTTGAAGAACAAAAGCTCCTGTCCTGGAGGAGGAATCAACAAAGAACCATAGTGCTCACCAGAAAAGCAATGAATCAGGTAATTAAGGCAGGAGCATCTGAGATAAATGCCAAGGCTGAGCTGTGACACAAAAATAAGGGGCATAAGCCCCAATGACGGATAATAAGACATGGTTCTGGCAGTTCGAAATTTCTAATTGATCAGACAATAATTCTTTCTGACATATTTCCTTCATCCTGCAAATGCTATTCCATTAAACGCAGCATTTACCATCCATATTCCGTTTCTCCCAACTTCTAAGTCTGAGTAAATAAAAAGTGAATAGCGAATTTGACCATTTGAAACAGTAGGAATATCGGGGAAATCTCCTGCGGTTATGGAGATTGTGGATGCTGTACTCTCTATAGGACCTGGACGGACTTGCGATTCATAGATTAGTGTGCCAGAACCAAGGATTCCGTTTCCGTTTCTTTCTATTACGACTGTTACTGAGGTTTCATCTGGTGTATCGAAAGCTTTATAGAAAGTTACTGAACCAGACAACCATATACGTACCTTGTTTGCATCTGGCGTTCCTACAATTGAAGATGTTTGAATTCCCAAATCTCCAATCAAAATTGGGTTGACGTATACGTACTCAATTGCACTCCCTAACCCAGACATATGTTCCGAAATCCGCATATCAAGAGCTCGTGTTGTCATGAGACTCACTCCTTTTTTATTTATAGAGTATGTTGTCCAACAAGTCTTGTGAGCCTTTTTTTAGAGTAGATAGGAGGGGAAGTATGAAAGCCATAACCATCATTCAGCCATGGGCAACGCTCATAGCTCTCAGGGAGAAGAAGTTTGAAACGCGCAGCTTTTCCGAACGACAAGCCCGAAAAGGAAATTGAGCAGAGAAGAAGTTGAGTTAATGGATGCACTAGCTGCTCTAGAAGAGTCACAACAACTGAACAAAACTTATGAACGCTCAATAAGTAACAGTCTAGAACAACATAGATAGGATCGGATAGCACTTAAGGAGGTACAGCAGACCATAGCCCGACAATGGGAGGTACTGGAGTTCTATGCGAATCAAGTACATTGGGAACTGCCAAGCTTCGGTAGAGGTCATTCAAAGGTTAAGAGCGACAGAGGAAGTAAAGCACGTGAATTGTTGGGGGAAGGGAGCAACAAGGCATGACACAGGTAAAGGATAAGACAAACATTTGCCCCCGAGAGAGGGCAGAGGCAGCATATATCACACTTAGTAGTGTCAAAGAGTAGATCGGGGGATTCGCTAAATGAAAAAGTCTAAAAAAGTAAAGCTACAAGAGCATTGCATGGCTTCAATACAGTTATTCAGACGCGTGAATAGCAGGATACAACGAATGTAATCCATTCTTGTGTGATACAATACCTGATCTAGTTAAGTATTTATCTTTGGAAGGAATAGAAAGGTTAAAGGAAAAAGGAGTAGCCGATGACAAATGAATTAATTGATAGGAATGAATCTCCTGTCAAAGTAGGTGACCAAGTAGAGGTAAGGCTCCCTACATATATCGGACACATCGTCTGCAGCGGACCTGTAGAGTACCGTAAAGAGGATGTAGGCTGCTACGGACCGGTTACGGCATTAACGATCCGCAGAGAGGATTTAAAAAATGATAATTTTACAGCTGTTTGTCCATCGTCCGACAGCATAAACCCAGCAACACGAGGGCCGCACCAGATCATTAAGGGAGTAGGAGTATCTCTCCTCTCCCAAAGGCACAGTAGACGCATACTGCGACATAAAAAAAGATAAAAGTGATTATGCACCCTTATCTTTTTCAAGCAATTCTATTATTCTGTCTAATTTTTTCTCTATGCTAGCATTTTTATCTGAAACCTTGTTTTTAGTTAGATAATCTTTTTTTAACAGTAAAACCAAGGGAATTGCCCAAACAAATGCCAATGGTATTAAAAAAATATATTGCAAGATAACACCTCATTAATAGTTATTGTTTTATTATAACAACTAAAAAAAAGAACTTATTTGAAGTTATTTACTGCGCAGTACGAAGATACATGACATTAAGGGATAGAGGAGGTTACAGCACTCCTCTCCCACATATTGCGAATCAGGGAAGAGAAGTTCGTTTTGATAACGAAATGATGTTTTTGTCCTTATCATCACCATGGTCCGCATTTTCTTCTATCTCTTTTTTCTCATCGTGAAACTCAATATGAGAATAGGCCGTGATGTAGTCAAATGGAGTGTAATTATTACTTGGTAATTTTCTTGTAAGTAATATCTTGACAATGATGATTCCTAATGAGAAATAGAAAATGGCTCCTACTCCAACCAACATGAATTGTACTAAGTTCATTGTTAACACCACCTTTGTTTGATTTTATAATTTAATGTTAATATTTACAAGTTTACCGAGATTTGATGCACATTACGAAGATACATGGACAGAGAGGGTTAATAGCCCTCTTTTCCCACAAGGAGGATATAAGAGATAGTTTGGCTGTACTGAACTATAAGGGGGCTGAGATAATGGGCAAGGTCGCGGTAATGCCGAAATACCCCTGCACCTTCTGCCGAAAGAACGAAGCTACTCAATTGTGTGACTTTGTAGTCGGTTACTCATGGACTTCTGCTAAAGATGAACGGGGACGGATGATAGGAAGATACCACGAAACATGTGATAACGCCTATTTGCAAAGAGTGTGCCACAACAGTCTCTTGGTTTGAGTTTTGTCCGTAATGCAACGAGCTACATGCCACGATCCAGAAGCAACATGATAAACGGAGAAGCAAAGTGAACATTGATATAGCTTATGGGAGATATAAAGGTTAGGGGGCTGAGACCCCACACATTTAGGTATAAGGGGGAGGAGAGGATATGAGCAAACCGATCAAGTTTCGAGCTTTGAAAGATATCTATTGGGATGATTGGGGCCATATGAGACGAGTATTCGAAAAAGGACAGGTTTATGATGGCGTTATGCACTCAAATGGAAATGTTTCAGGGTACAGCCCTTTCTACGATGTGAGTGATGGGTTAGATCAAGGTGAGTACGAATTAATTTAAGTGGCACTACAGGCCGTCTGGCCATCGAGTCAGACTGAGTAATCCCAGTAAAACGGGGGCCGGATAATCTTCAGTTCTTACCCATTAAAGATATACCATAGTAATCCATAAGCTATTCCGAAGTAAGCAATCACACCCAGTAAAGAGATGGACAAAAGAATAATGATAACTTTCTTGCCGTTCATAAAATTCACCTCTTAATTCGAATAAAAAACCTCTCCAAATTTTTAGTGTAGGGGAAAGGCCGAGAAAGAAAGATTAGGCACAGCCCTCATCATCCAACTTGATTATAAATTAAATAAATACATACCATCAATTGATTTTATAACTGGAGGTCATACCTAATGAGCGATTGGTACTTAGGAATTATAAGCAAAGAGAAAGAAACATCAGGCGGTGGGCAAGGAGTCATTAAAAACTCGCAATTGTCTCCAGAGGAAAAGGCAGGGTTAGATCTAAAGTATCGACGCCCAACAGGGAAAGCAGCAGAGAGACCATTCGTTATTAAGGGGTCAGTGGAATGAAATACAAGGAAACTCAAAAAGCATTGGCTGACGGGCATAGACAATTTATTTTTACTGCAAGCCCCCAGCATGGATGGAATATCTGACAGCCTATGAAGTAGAGTTTCAATAGGAAGAAGAGGAAGGACGATGTTTGCAACCTCATGAACAATACGCTATTGAGGATGCTATGCATGATTTATCTGAGAGAGAATGACCACTGGAGCAGGTGGGGCGCTGGTAGAAGCTACAAACCTCGCTAATAATAAGATCGTTCACGGATTCTTGCGAAAGCTCGTTGATCAGAAAGCCGGTTATCTGCAGAGTAAGGAAATGAACATCCAGAGAAAGAACAAAGTTTATGATGAACTGTTGACAGGGATTTTTGATAAAGGATTTAAACGACTATTAAAAAAACTGTTAAAGGACAGCTTTAAAATGGGGTGCGCATGGTTGCATGTTTATTTAAGAAGGGAGTGCCCCGTCAGCGATGGCTGTTGAGGCACTCCCTTCTTTTTGAGGATATTCTTGAGAATAACGACAAACTGTATTAATTTAGTCGTCTGATTAGGCTTATAGGTTCGCATACAAGGTTGCTATCGGACCGCGATGCAGTTATTGGCCTGAAAAGTACCCAATTATGCTCTAAAGAAGCAATAAGGTTACTGGAGTCCGAAACCCTGCACAAAAGACGATTATTATGTAAATAACGTCAACTGAGTCTAAAACTCGAAGAAGAGGACTTTCTCCGTTAGTTGAGAAACTAAGTAGACACCAGAAGGGCCGCAATACCAATCGCCACAAAAATAGCACCTGAGCTCATACCTATGATTCCTCGATTATGTGTATTCTCGTCATACAACATTTTAATTTTTTCAATAGTAGTGGAGAATAATGTTAGAATATCTTATATATAGATATCCAATACTTTCCTGGGAGGAGCACTAATATGCGCATATTCATATATATAGGACTGGCTTTTTTTGTGATCTCTGGTATATGTGTTGGCGGATTTACGACAGGTACTCAGCAAAGAGGGAATTTTTATTCGGAATCCAAAGAAGACCGTAAAATTAAAAACAAAGTAGCGAAATGGTCAGCTTTAGGAGGAGTTCTTTCCTTGGCTATAGCTGGAGTAGTATATTTAATGTGATATTTACCTCACTCAAGTTCAAGAGTGGTAAAGAGTGCAATACAAGACTTTTTACAAGAACCTTTAGACCCTTGATGTCTTTGCCGTTGAGGTTTTTTGTATTTATAATTCTAGTAAAATGGAATTTAATACAACAGTCACAATTATTCTTATCATCTGACATTATTTTATATTTTTCTTGCAAAGGTATATCTTTCATAGGATAATATGGGTATATTTTCCTAGCAAAAGTTGGAAATGGATATTATCTGAGAGGAAGTAGAATATTGAAAACAAAGAAACCTTTTTTTAAAAAATGGTGGTTTTGGCTTATTATTGTTTTTGTTGTAATAGGGGTGATTGGATCACAGAAGAATGATAGTGAACCTACAGTATCAAAATCAGAACCAGCAGTGGCAAAGGTAGATGATACTGCAGCAACAGAGAAACCGGTCGAAAAGGAAAAGCCTACCAGCAAGCCTGCAGAAGAGCCAAAGGAAACGATGATAACTGAAGTTGGACAAACCATCACAACTAAGAATTTTAAGCTTACAGTTGAGTCTCTGGAAAAGCCTAAAGGAAATGATTATGTACAACCATCAGAGGGTAATGAGTTTGTAGAAATCGGAATTATACTTGAGAATATTTCCAGTAAAGATTATATGGTAAGCTCTATGCTAATGTTCAATGCATACCAAGACAGCTTCTCCATAAATGAAGATCTCTTGGCTCATACTTTGGATAGTCAAGTAGGAACAATGGACGGCGCTTTAGCTGCGGGAAAGAAAATTCGTGGCAAACTAGCTTACCAGCTTCCTAAGGATTGGAAAGAACTTGAAATCAATACTGATTTCACGGTTTTAAGTTTTAGTTCAGATGGAGAAATCAAAATCGTTCTTCAAAATAAATAGGATATTTCACATACAAGAGTCTCGCCAAAGCTGGCGGGGCTTTTTTTATTATTAAATCTGATAATCTGCATTTACATAAAGTACCAAACCGATTATATTGAAAGAAAAGCGTAATGGATGAGGGGTGTTATATTTGGCGAAGATTTTTAATGAAAATACAGTTTCATTTAAACAAAAGTTATCTCCGATCCCTGAGTTTGCTTGGCATACGAGTGAGAGGTTAGCTGAGATCGCTAATTCTAAACATCTTGTCTTCGACATAAGATCGCTTGATCCAGATAAGTATTCCTTTCCTTATCATTTTCATAGAAACGCTGAAGAAATATTTGTGATTTTGACGGGAAAAGCGATGTTAAGAACTCCCGAGGGTTTTAGTGAGGTTTCTGAAGGTGATGTACTATTTTTTGAAATAGGACCTGAAGGAGCGCATCAACTTTATAATCATACGGATGCCCCTTGCAAGTATCTTGATCTCCGAACGAACCAGGGCATAGATGTTTGCGAATATCCGGACTCAGGTAAAATCAACATTCTCCCCTATCAAGAAATTTATCAGGCAGATCAACAAGCGGACTATTATAAAGGAGAAGAGCAGGTAAGGGAGAAATGGAACGGAATGGAGGATCACACTTGATTCAAGATCGATGGTTCACAGTCACGAAAATTGATCCAATTACTTATGCAATCAGTGAATATGGACATTGGGAAAAGGTGCACTCTTTTTTGTTGTTAGGGAAAGAACAAGCGGTGTTGATTGATACGGGATTAGGCATCGATAATATAAAAAGAATAACGGATCAGTTAACGGATTTACCTATCGCTGTCATCACTACGCATGTGCATGCAGACCATATAGGCAGTCATGGACAATTTGAGACGATCTATGTTCATAAAGAGGATGAGGATTGGCTGATTAATGGAATACGAGGTTTGTCCCTTGCCCAGATCAGAAAAGATATGAGCCGAGATATTACTCTTCCTGTTCCTGAGACGTTTGATCCTAATACGTATACACCTTATCAAGGGAAACCAACGGCTCTATTGCGAGAGGGAGATGTGCTTGATTTAGGCGGGCGTAGATTAGAAATTTACCACACACCGGGTCATTCGCCAGGTCATATTAGCATCTTTGATCATGCGAACGGGTATCTGTTTACAGGGGATTTATTGTATGATGTTACGCCAATTTATGCTTTTTATCCCTCTACTAGTCCTGTTGATTTAGTGGCTTCATTAGAAAAGATTGCACAAATTCCAGGTGTATCACAAATATTTGGCTCTCATAATACGTTGGGTCTAGATCCAGCTATTTTGCAAGAGGTTATGAAGGCAGTTCGTGAATTACGTGAACGGGATCTTGTTGCTCATGGTACGGGCATTCACCAATTTAACGGATTTAGTGTGCAATTTTAAAATGAATGTTGGATGCAGCGAAAACGGCCCCCCCCAAAAGGACCGTTTTTTGTCTTTCCTTAAGGTTTTCAAAATTTCTAATTGGGTAAAGTAAAGTGAAGTAATCAGAGGTGGAAGGGGGGCATTTATTCGGATACGATCGACCTGAAGAATGCATGCAATTGTTGGACTTGGGAGTAGGCTTCTTTGTACTGATTGTCGGATTGTTGAATGGGCAATAAGCCTGGCAAGAAGGAGATACTATACACAGGTATTTCATTGCTGTTCATGTATATTTTAAGCGTAAGTTCCTCGATAACATCAGCCTCTTCGTCAACGTTATTAAGCACATTAATATCCGCACTTGAAGCAGTTGATTTGCTGTTTTGTTGTCGTTTAGATACTTTTGAAAGGGTTAGTGCGTTAACAACAATCTCTGATCCCATTATATTGTCGAACGAGTATAGCTTTGCTATTGCTTTTTTGCTTGTTTTTGGATTGCTGGTACCTATTGCTATTTTTTTATAAGGTTCATTAAGGGCGATCAAGTGAGATTGATTGGGCGGAATGAATGTTTTGGTGAATATAATATTAAAAGATGAGGTTGCGTTTAACAGCTTAGAAAGTTCAGAAGAAGTAGATAGTTTTTTTAATTCTATAATAACGGCACTTAGAATTAAGACTCCTCCTACAATGGCAAACATATACATTAAGAAAATCAGCATGTAATCACACCTCCAAAGATCTCAGTAGAGCAAGATTTATTGCTTATTGAAAGATATGCCTGAATTCTCTCTACTAGTATCTGTTAAGAGCGAAAATCGTGGGAATTTAGGAAACGACTACTGATTAGAAAAAGAGAAAGCACCCACAGATCTGCGATTTTGCAAGCTGGGTGCAAAATTGGGGCAACTGCTGGAGTGCTTTGTTGAGAGCTTTTTAAAATAATTATGTCAAAATCATAAGAAATTGAAGGCTGTGATTTGATCGGTATAAACAATTAGCTGTTTGTATTCGATCGGAGATTCATAGTGAGTATAGGGTCTTACAGAAACATCATTAAGGACTACAAAGTTATAGCTGAAATTTTTATCGGGATGTTCCGCACCTAAATAAGATATGTATTCATCTACAATGACATCATCCATTAGAGATTTTAAGTCAAAAACATCCTCTTTATTGGAGGTGGAAGGGGATATGGTCCCTTGAATACTGCCGAATGAGGTGAGTAAATTTACTTTTTTTCCACTCGCTTGATCGTTATTTAACAATAAGCCAGAGAGTTTAACAAGTGCATCGACTTTAAAATCGACGAGGGTTCTAATTTTTGAGTTGTTCAAAACGAGACACTTCCTTTCAATTTGAAATCCTGTTAACATTATTCGACATATAACCACATAATTCCTATTAGGTCATCAAAAATACATAAATACAAACACGCCCCCTCCATTGAACCATGAGTGAGGCGTGTTTATCTATAGAGATAGATTTAATTCCTGATCGTTACTCGTGTTCCAATCGGAACAATCGCAGCTAGTGCTAACACATCTTCATTGTACATACGAATACAACCGTGGGATACTTCGTGCCCTATGGATGAGGGATCATTATTTCCATGTATCCCATAGTGAGGCTTAGATAGACCCATCCAAAAGACCCCAAATGGACCACCTGGATCGGGTTGTTTGTTAATGATTGTGAATTCACCGAGTGGTGATTGAGTTAACATTTTACCGATTCCGACTGGGAAGCCCCTGATCACAATGTCGTTATCAAGAAGATAAAGCATACGCTGCGTCAGATCAACTATAATCCGGTAATTTGGCATTGTGCAACACTCCTTTCTAATTAAGATATGAGGAGGATGCCTAAACGGTTATTCATTAAAAATGGTCATTTTAGCCCATAAGAACAAATGTTCTGTAATTGATAAATGGAGTTTGATAACAATAAAAAAGCTGTTCTGCATTTGCAGAACAGCTTTTAAAAAATAAAAGAAAGTATATATTTTTACGATATACCCTATCCTTATACTTCTCGTAGAAACGGATACCGTCCTTTAAAGGGCGGTATCCGTTTTCGCTTGGTAGGAGTGCATACTTAGTGGATATCTCGAAATAATCCGATAACTCTGCCGAGAATGGTCACGCGATTAAGGCGAAGAGGCTCGTACGCCGGATTCTCCGGCTGAAGACGTATATGATCACGTTCTTTATAAAAAGTCTTAACGGTTGCTTCATCTTCTTCGGTCATAGCTACAACGATATCTCCGTTATCAGCCGTTTGTTGTTGACGAACAATAACATAGTCGCCATTCATAATCCCAGCTTCGACCATACTGTCACCTTGAACCGATAACATAAATACTTTGTTATCTCCAACATAGTGAGTTGGAAGCGGGAAGTAGTCTTCAATATTCTCAGTAGCAGTGATAGGAACCCCGGCGGTAACCTTACCTACGACAGGAATGCGCGCGACGGTTTGCGCGAAATGATGGACATTCTCGGAATCCTCTTGGCCAAGCAATTCTATCGCACGAGGCTTCGTTGGATCTCGACGGATAAGTCCCTTCTTCTCTAGCCGATCTAAATGACCGTGAACTGTGGAGCTGGAAGCAAGACCAACAGCTTCTCCAATCTCCCGGACGGAAGGAGGATAACCCTTGCTGCGGACTTCGCTACGTATAAATTCCAGGATCGCCAGCTGGCGACTTGAAATCTTTGACATTGGAATCAACCCCATATAGTAATGTTTGGGAAAATTATAACATAGAACTACCGTTCGCACAAACATAAGTTCTAACTATTATAAATATTAATTCGAAAGAGTTAATAAATGGTAGTCTTGTATTGATTGCGTTTCCTTCATCTAAACAATAAGAGTGATTCTTTATATGAAGAATATGGTAAATATTAACCTCTGAAAAAAAGAGAACAATTGTTCTAAAATAGTATTGAACAAAACACATGTTCGTGTTATTATAATTTCAAAAGTAAGAACAAGTGTTTGGAGGATGATATTCATGTTAAAATACAGTACATACCGCAGCATCTACGATAAAGCCCCAGTGGTTGAATCTTTAGGACATAATCCTATTACCCGTTATTCAGCTCAGATTAAAGAGATTACAGAGCTTTTACTTGAAGGCTTGATGCGTTTGTTCCGTAGAGATTTTGTTATTAAACTGACATTGATCATTGTGCTCGTACTATCAGGACTTACAGTAGTAGGTAATGTATTTGCAGGATCTACTACTTTAATGAAGGATGAGAAGCGCGTAGTGGTTGAACGTGGAGATACACTTTGGAGTATTGCTCTTGAGAATAAACCTTCTGATATGAAAACGGCTGTATATATAGAAGGAATTAAAAAATTCAATGGCATTAAAGGTAGTCAGATTAATGCTGGAGATATTCTCACTTTACCTATATATTAATATTCTAAGAACATAATAAGAGGACATGAAGAGCTTGCAGGGAGTAAACCTTGACAAGCTCTTTTTCTCATGGCAGAGTTAGAATTAATTTATAAGGGGAGGGAAAGTTTTGAATATTGATGAGTTGGTCGCGCGTATTAACGAATTGGCACGCAAACAGAAGAGCGTAGGCCTTAATCAAGAGGAAACGGCGGAACGCGCCAAGCTTCGTGAAATTTATTTGGGGAATATTCGCAATAACTTCCGAGCACAATTGAATACGATTGAATTGGTCGATAATGATGAGCATGAACAAGGTAACAAGGGGCGTAAGCATTAACACCCTGTTCCTTTTCATAGATATTACTGGATGACTAGGGGGAACGCATATGGCCCGTTCTTGGGAAAGAATGGTTCAACGCAACACGCAGCAAATTAATAAGCAAAGAAAGAAACAGGGGAAGGAAACGATTTACGCATCTAAATCTAAATCTCCTGGTAAGAACAGCGAAACCTTTAAAGGCCGTAACATTGCATTTCCAGTAGTGTTATTAGTGCTTGGTACTATGTTTTGGATGATTGGTTCAGTGGACCAGGCCAAAGGTAATGGTATGCTTATGAATTGGCTAGGAGTCGTTTTGTACTACTTACTAGCGGCACTTTTGTTCTTCCGACGTCCGTACTTGAAGGTAGAGAATGCTAGACTATCTACTATAAAATTCAACCGCGAACGGTATCTGCCAGCTTCTGATATTGAGAAAATCATCCTTTCGCGTGGAGCTGTTGTAATTAAGCATAAAGGCAAACGCACGAAATGGATTTTTACCAGACTTATGAATCGTTATGATACACATGCGATGGGGACTCGACTGGAAGCATTCGCAAAAGCTCACCAAATTGAAGTAGTTCACGAATAGAAATTAACCAGCCATGGGAGAGGGAGACCTGTAATGCCAATTTCCGCCGTACTATTTGACCTTGATGATACACTGCTCTGGGATGATCGGAGCGTTAATGAAGCATTTCGTTCTGCATGTGAAGCCGCTGGGGATACGATTGATCCACAAGAACTGGAACTTGCGGTGCGTAAAGAAGCCATTGGACTATATGAATCCTACGAAACGAACCCGTTTACAAAGATGATTGGGATTAATCCGTTTGAAGCACTTTGGGGGAACTTTACTGCAGGTGAACAGCCGGAATTCCGTCAATTGGAGCAGCTTGCACCGGGATATCGTAAAGAGGCATGGCGTCGTGGTCTTGCAGCACTTGGTGTAGAGGACGAAGCTCTTGCTGAGACATTAGCAGCCAAATTCGCAGCAGAGCGTAGAAATCGACCTTACATCTATGAAGAAACGATTCAGGTGCTTGAAGAACTGAAGGGGAAAGTGAAGCTATTGCTTCTGACTAATGGATGCCCTGCATTGCAACAAGAGAAACTAGATGGCGTACCTGAAATCGTTCCTTTCTTTGATCACATCGTGATTTCTGGAAGCTTCGGAAAAGGAAAGCCGGATAAGGAAATTTTTCTGCATGCCCTAGAACTTTTAGATATTGCACCTGAGCAAGGAGTTATGGTCGGAGATAAGCTTACAACGGATATTCGTGGTGGGCTGGCAACAGGTTTGACTACAGTTTGGATTAACAGAAAAGGCAAACAGCCAGATCCGGAAATTCAGCCGGATTATGAAATCAAACATCTTGGAGAGCTTCTTTCATTAGTCCAATCTTTATAAAATTTCATTCATTTAAGCTTTAAGAAGGCAGTGAGTTCCTAGGTATCTAGGAGACTTGCTGTCTTTTTTATATCTACATCATATTTAATATGATAGATGAGATTTACTAGTATATGATTTAAGTCACAAGAGTTTCGCTGAATTGATGCGAAATACTGAAAAACCAATAATAATGTGTATAATAGATGGAGAATGTATAACATGAATTGGTAGATTCTTAGTAATCAATTCGACTGGGAGGAATCTAAATGAAGATTTCAAGAACAATAGTTCCTTTATTATTAGGTGCAACACTTTTAGTATTGGGAGGATGTTCATCAGACCAAACTAAACATTCTGGCGTACATAATATGAATATGAACATGGACATGTCTATGGAACCTATCAAGGTCGAGTTACATTGGAATCCTGAAGAGGTTGTTGTAAATCAGAAGGTGACCTTTGAAGCAGTAGTGACGCAAGACAACTTGGCAGTAGATGATGCGAAAGAGGTTCTGTTCGAAATTGTGAGTAAAGATGATAGTGAACAGAAAATTGAATTTAAAGGGAAGCTAGTCAGTGATGGAATCTATCAAGCAGAGGGAACACTAACGAAAGAAGGACAATATATTGTTACATCACACGTAACTGCTAGAACTCAGCATTCTATGCCTAATAAAGAACTCTCTGTAAAACCATAATTAAAAGAATAGCAATTCCTATGATTACAGATAATGCAGAGTGGAAAGGAAGGCTTTTCGAAATTCCTTTATTCTGCTAAACTTACTCTAATGTTTTACTGGGGGGACTATACGTTGGCTAAATATACACTTGAGGAAAGCTTACAACAAAGAATATTAATTCTAGATGGTGCAATGGGCACAATGATCCAACAGGTGCCTCTGACAGGTGAGGATTTTGGTGGGGAAGAATTGGACGGCTGTAATGAAATGCTAGTATTAACTCGTCCAGAAGTAATTCAGACGATTCATGAGCAGTATCTAGAAGCAGGTGCTGATCTCATTGAAACGAATACATTTGGTGCAACGTCTGTTGTACTTGCTGAATATGATATTCCGCAGCGGGCTCGTGAAATTAATCTGGTTGCAGCAAAGCTAGCTCGCAATGCCGTTGATAAATATGATACACCAGATCGTCCCCGCTATGTCGTAGGTGCGATGGGTCCTACAACAAAGACACTCTCTGTTACAGGAGGCGTCACTTTCCAAGAGCTCGTTGATAGCTACGAGGAACAGGCAGTGGCATTGATTGATGGTCAAGTAGATGCGTTATTGCTAGAGACCTCTCAGGATACGCTGAACGTGAAAGCTGGAAGTATAGGTATTCGAAATGCATTTGAGAAGACGGGTATCAAATTGCCAGTGATGATTTCGGGAACAATAGAGCCGATGGGTACCACACTTGCTGGTCAGAACATTGAAGCATTCTATATTTCTTTAGAACATCTGAAGCCTATCTCTATAGGTCTGAACTGTGCGACGGGTCCAGAGTTCATGCGTGATCATATTCGTTCACTTTCTGCAATCTCTTCAGCGGCTGTGAGTTGTTATCCGAACGCTGGACTGCCAGATGAGAATGGGCATTATCATGAATCTCCTGATTCTCTTGCGCGTAAAATTGCTGCGTTTGCAGAAAAGGGATGGCTTAACATTGCGGGAGGTTGTTGCGGAACGACACCGGAACATATCCGTGCTATGTCGGAGGCACTTTCACAATTCCCTCCACGTCCGCTTGCAGGAAATCATCCACCGGCACTTTCAGGGATTGAACCTATTTATATTGAGAACGACAACCGTCCATACATGGTTGGTGAACGTACGAATGTATTAGGGTCGCGTAAGTTTAAACGTCTTATCGTCGAAGGTAAATATGAGGAAGCCTCAGAAATTGCCCGTGCACAGGTGAAGAGTGGTGCTCAAGTTATCGACGTCTGCGTGCAAGATCCAGACCGTGATGAGATTGAAGATATTAAGCTGTTTCTAGAATTAGTTGTAAAAAAGGTTAAAGTTCCTTTGATGATCGATACTACCGATCCGAAGGTTATTGATCTGGCATTACAGTACTGTCAAGGTAAGGCGATAATTAACTCCATTAACCTTGAAGATGGTGAAGAAAAATTTGAGCTGGTCACTCCATTGATTCATAAGTATGGTGCAGCTATCGTAGTGGGTACGATTGATGAGACAGGACAAGCAATTAAGGCTACGGACAAACTGGAAGTTGCCAAACGCTCCTACGACTTACTAGTGAACAAATACGGATTAGCTGGAGAAGACCTTATTTTCGACACGCTTGTGTTCCCTGTAGGAACCGGGGATGAACAATATATTGGCTCTGCTAAAGAAACTATTGATGGGATTCGTTTAATCAAAGAAGCACTTCCAGGTGTTCATACGATCTTGGGGATCAGCAACGTTTCCTTTGGATTACCGGAAGCAGGACGTGAAGTGCTGAATTCAGTATTCCTCTATGAGTGCACTAAAGCTGGATTGGATTATGCGATCGTAAATACCGAGAAGGTAGAGCGTTATGCGTCTATTCCTGCTGAAGACCGTCGTCTTGCGGAGGAATTAATTTATAATACGAATGACGACACGCTTGCTGCTTTTGTAGCCGCCTTCCGAGGGAAAAAGGTTGAGAAAAAAGAGAAAATTTCTAACCTGTCACTAGAAGAGCGTCTGGCTTCATATGTAGTTGAAGGCACCAAAGAAGGACTTATTCCAGACCTTAATGAGGCGCTTACCAAATCAGGACCTTTGGAGATTATCAATGGCCCGCTAATGGCCGGAATGTCAGAGGTTGGACGGCTGTTTAATAACAATGAGTTGATTGTTGCTGAGGTGCTGCAAAGCGCTGAAGTAATGAAGGCTTCTGTTGGTCATTTAGAGCAGTTTATGAAGAAGGATGAGACATCGGTAAAAGGTAAGATCATGCTGGCAACTGTAAAAGGCGACGTGCATGATATAGGTAAGAATCTGGTGGAGATCATCTTATCCAATAATGGTTATCAGATCATTAATTTGGGTATAAAAGTACCACCTGAGACCATTATCGAAGCGTTTCGTCGTGAAAAAGCCGATGCGATCGGATTGTCTGGACTACTTGTAAAATCGGCACAGCAGATGGTGCTGACTGCGCAAGACCTACGCACGGCTGGGATTGATGTGCCTATTATGGTAGGTGGTGCTGCCTTGACCCGAAAGTTCACCAAAACACGTATCCGGCCGGAATATGATGGACTGGTATTATATGCTAAGGATGCTATGGATGGACTCGATATTGCTAATCGGCTTATGAATCCTGTTGAACGGGAGAAAATTGCCGAGGAAATTCGAGTGGAAGCAGAATCCGCAGTGGCAGTTGCTCCTAAGCAAGAGCTTCCTACGCTGACTAGAGCTGTACGCTCCAAAATTTCTCCAGATGCACCTGTATTTGTTCCACCCGATTTAGAGCGCCATGTCATTCGTAATTATCCATTGGGGCATATTATCCCTTATGTGAACATGCAAATGCTGCTCGGTCACCATCTGGGGCTACGAGGTTCTGTAGAGGCGCAATTAGCTGCTGGTGATAAGCGGACTGTGGAGTTGAAAGGTACTGTCGATGACATTCTACATCAAGCGATGCTGGAAGGTACGATTACTCCTCATGCGATGTATCAATTCTTTCCGGCACAATCAAGTGGTAACGATATTATCGTGTATAATCCACAGAATACAGCCGAGATTCTGCATACCTTTACTTTCCCAAGACAAGGTGTTGAGCCTTATCTCTGTCTAGCGGACTTTTTGAAGTCGGTCGACAGTGGAATGATGGACTATGTTGGATTCCTCGTGGTAACAGCGGGACACGGTGTTCGTGAGCTCTCTACAGCCCTTAAGGATAATGGCGATTATTTACGCTCACATGCGTTACAATCTGTAGCGCTGGAAGTAGCAGAAGGATTAGCGGAGCGTGTTCATCACATGATGCGTGATACATGGGGCTTCCCAGATCCTGCAGATATGACCATGAAACAAAGACATGGGGCAAGATATCAAGGGATTCGTGTATCCTTTGGTTATCCTGCATGCCCAGATCTGGAAGATCAGGGACCACTATTTAAACTATTATCCCCAGAGGATATCGGTGTTCACCTTACAGAAGGCTTTATGATGGAGCCTGAGGCTTCCGTTTCAGCGATGGTATTCGCTCATCCAGAAGCGCAGTATTTTAATGTAGAGAAGCTGTAATTCTTTCATTTATACACCCGGTCTGTAGGGGGATTGTATCCCTTTCAGCGGAACCTCCCGTAACTGGGGGGTTTTTTGCTGGAAGAAGGACGTTTAGAATAGATAAGAGATTGTTCAGCCGTTAAGACGAAGGGAGGACAAAGGATGGAATTATATTTTTTAGGTACGAATGCAGGGGTACCAACTATACAACGCAATGTAACGTCGATTGCATTAAGACTTCTGGAAGAACGCCGTAGCATTTGGATGTTCGATTGCGGGGAAGGGACTCAGCATCAGGTTCTTCGCTCACCGATTCGCCTAGGGAAGCTGGAAAAGCTATTTATTACACACTTACACGGAGATCATCTATTTGGTCTTCCAGGTTTATTATCTAGTCGTGGTTATCAGGGAGGGACTTCTCCTTTAACGGTTTATGGTCCACCTGGATTGAAGGCATACTTAGATATATCCTTAGCTGTGAGCCAATCCCGAATTCCATACAAGATTGAGATTGTCGAGCATACAGGAGGAACGGTATTTGAGGATGATGGTTTTAAAGTGGAGGCAGCATTATTAGAGCATCGTATTGATAGCTATGGTTACCGGGTAACGGAAAAGGATAGTCCTGGGAGCCTCAATACGGAATTACTAAAGAGTTATGGCTTAAAGCCTGGACCGTTATATGGAAAATTAAAAAAAGGTGAAGATGTTATAACGGATGACGGTGTTCGTATCTGCGCTGCTGATGTTGTTAGAGAACCTAAAAGAGGGCGTATTGTTACGATCTTGGGAGACACAAGACCTTGTTCAGGAGCTTTAGAACTCTCACTTCATGCAGACCTTATCGTTCATGAAGCAACCTTTGCTCATGATCTGGCAGAAATGGCGTATCAATACCATCACAGTACCGCACGTCAAGCTGCAGAGCTAGCAAAGGAAGCCAATGCAGGCCAACTATTGTTGACTCATTTCAGCTCTCGTTACAGTTCGTCTGAAGAGTTAATTCCTTTGCTGGAAGAAGCAGAACTCATTTTTCCAGAGACATTATTAGCGGAGGAATTCGGCACATATCCAATTTATCGAAGACAAAACGGGCAATTGGGGAAATGATTATTTTCCGGGAAAGCGCAGGAAATGACAGTGCTATGCTAAAAAATGCTGGATGAGTCTCTCGTTCGATTTCATTCGACGAAGTGTGTTAGATTTAAAGTAATTACAGTGTGAAAGAGGTACGAATGGCTGGAAATCTTGCCGAAAACAATCGGGCAATACCACCAACAAAAAGTATTATTAAACATTCTAAATCCAAGCTGGGCTTAGGTTAAATGTTTATTAATACCATTATTCATTTATCACATTAATTAAATTTCTTATGGAAATAGAGGGATTTATAATGGAACAGATTAAAGGATTATTGATTGACTTAGATGGTACGTTATACCATGGGCATAAAATGATTCCTGGTGCTGATTTACTGATTAAAGGTCTGCGTGAAGCGGGCATTCCTTTTTTATTTGTTACCAACAATTCATCGCGCACAGCGGCTAATGTGGCTGCACATTTATGTGGAATGGGAATCGATGCGAAAGCTGAGGAGGTATGTACCTCATCAATGGCGGCCGCACGTTACATAGCTGAGGAATCACCTGGGGCTGCAGTGGCGATACTTGGAGAAGAGGGTTTGCATGTGGCTTGTACCGAAGCTGGGCTCCGCATCGTCACAGACTCTCCCGATTATGTACTGCAAGGCATCGATCGCTCCTTCAACTATACGTCGCTCTCGCAAGCTTCACGCTGGATTCTGGGAGGAGCAAAGTTTGTACTCACTAACCCAGACTTAATGCTGCCATCAGATGATGGCATTATGCCTGGCGCAGGTACGATCGGAGCAGCCATCGAGGCTGCTAGTGGAGTGAGTCCAGTAGTGATTGGCAAGCCGGAATCCCATTTAATCAAATTTGCGACAGATCTTCTTGGTATAGAGCCTGAACATGCAGTGGTTGTCGGTGATAATATGCGTACAGATATAGCAGCTGGAGTAAATGCGGGCTGTCGTACAGTTCTTGTATTTACCGGATTAACCAATGCAGAAAATCTTGACCACTATAAAAACCTTACCGGAATCTCACCGGATGAAATTTGTGCCGATTTAACTGAACTTAAAACGTTTCTCGGTGTATAATAGCTAGGATCTTATTACTTCACCAACCTAGAAGGGACGATGAGCTATGCCGGAATTGCCGGAAATGGAGAATTATAGAAAGCTGCTTAGTCAGCATATTATAAATGTGCCAATATCTGATGTAATCGTGAACAGAGAAAAATCAATTAATATGGAAACAGAAGCTTTTAGAAATGCATTGATCGGTGCGCGTGTTGTTTTTGTTGAGCGGCGTGCCAAGTATATTTTGTTTCATCTTCATGATGGACGAAGACTACTTTTACATTTAATGCTTGGTGGAATACTTTTTTATGGCACGGAGGAAGAACGGCCGGATCGTAACACACAAGTCGAAATCGCATTTGGAGATCATATCCTTTACTTTATTGGACTTCGCTTAGGTTATATACATTTGCTGTCGGTGAAGGAAAGCGAAGCCACAATGGGTAAGCTTGGACCTGAGCTGCTGGATCGTCGGATGACGCTGGAAAGATTCACTGCATTATTAAAGGGACGGAGAGGTGCGCTCAAAAGCCTGTTAGTAAATCAGCATGTGATGGCTGGAGTCGGGAATTGCTATGCTGATGAGATTGCCTTTGAAGCTAGGCTTTTACCTTCTGCACTAGTACAAAATTTAACAACTGAATCTATAGCCCGTCTTTATGAGAGCATCCAAAAAGTACTGACTGAGGCGACTGAAATTGGTGGGTACATGGAAATGCCGTTTATGACTGGGGATACTGTTACAGGTTCATATAATAATCAATGTAAAGTGTATGATCGTGAAGGCGAGTCTTGTCTTCGTGATGGGGGAACGATTATCAAAACAGAGCAGTCTGGACGCAAAGTGTTTTATTGCCCAAACTGTCAGCATGACGAATAGCTCCAAAATAGGGGCACATGTTAGCATTCGCGGTGGTTATGGGAGAGCTGCCCGATTCGCTTGGGAGAGCGGTGCAACATGTTTTCAATATTTCCCTAAAAATCCGCGTAGTTTGAAACTTAAACAGGTAGATGTAAGAGATACGAGGGATTGTGCGCTCTTTTGCCAAGACAAAGGGATTGCTTCGATTGCTCACACACCCTATGGGATTAACATGGCGGCTGGTGTAGATGATGTTACTCCACGAAAGGTTTATGTAGCCTCTATCTTAAATGATCTGGAGATTGCAGAAGCTTGTGGTTCATTAGGCATCGTTGTTCATTTTGGACATTTTGGTGGAATGGAGCCGTTACAAGGCTATCAAAATATTATACAATGTATGAATGAGGTGCTTCAGTCCTGGGATGGACGTACTAAGCTGCTTATAGAGAATCAAGCGGGCAACCATGGAAATGAAGGAATTACACTTGAAGAACTCGTGAAAGTTCGAGAGCTTAGCCAATTTTCGGAGAAAATAGGATTTTGTTTGGACACCTGTCACGCTTACGCAGCTGGTATCTGGAACCCTGAGCGAACGGAAGACTTCCTTGAACGAGGAGAGCGACTTGGATTTTGGCCACATCTTGTTGCTGTTCATTTAAATGATTCTAAGTTTCCTTTCGACTCAAGACGCGACAGACATGCTGGAATCGGACAAGGACATATTGGAGAGCAGGGGCTGAAAAGCTTATTGTCCTCCAAGCTTTTACGAAGCTCAGCTGTTGTCATGGAAACGGAGAAGGGTGCGGATGGCAGTCACCGAAAAGAAATTGCTACTGTGCGTGGTTGGTTTGAAGCGGAGGCGTAATTGTGATTCATATCTATATGGATGATCTTCGAAAGGTACCTAAAGGGTTCGCTCTGGCTCGTTCGACGGAAGAATGTCTTCTAATGCTGCGTGAGTGCGAGGTGGATATTTTATCACTGGATTACGATATGGAACCGGGTGATTATTCGGGTGGAGAAGTTGCCAGACGGATCGTACTGGAAGGACTGTTCCCCCGAGAAATCTATTTGCACACTTCCAGTCTGTGGGGGCGAAAAGAAATGTATGAGATCTTATATACTGCTAAACCTGAGGGGATGCTTTTGGTAAATGGTCCCCTGAGTTCTGATAAGCTTCGCGATATCGCCGAGGAGACGGACTTGAAATGAAGGTAATGAATGAAGTGGAATTACTGGAGGCGCTCAAGAGTTCAGGAGAACCGCTTGTAGTATTCTTACACACTCCACTGTGCGGTACTTGTAAGGCTGCTGAACGGATGTTAGAGGTGGCGGCTCATCTATTGCCTGCTGAACTTCAAATGGTTGTAGGCAATGTGAACATGCTGCCGAATTTGGTACAACAATATCGTATTACGAGCGTTCCTGCACTACTTGTAGCTTCTGCAGAACGGGAAAATGATCCGAAAGTTTATTATTCCATGGTTTCAGTTGAGCGAGTGCTGGAATACATAAGGAGTGTTATATCATAATCATTTCATTACAACATTTATCTCTCCGCAGGGAAGAAAGCTTAATCTTGGACGATGTGTCGCTAGAAGTTAAAGAAGGTGAGAACTGGGTCATTTTGGGACGGAATGGCTCCGGTAAAACCACAATTTTAGAGATGATGACTGGTTATTTGTTTCCTAGCAAAGGGACTGTAGAAGTGCTGGGTTATAAATATGGACAATGTGATATACGTGAGGTTCGTAAAGAAATTGGCTATATCGGGCCTTCCTTGATGGAAAAGATGTCGTTAAAAGATCCGGTGTGGGAGGTCGTAGCAACAGGTGCTTACGCTTATTTGCGTTTCTACGAGACGATCCCCTCCGAAGTAAAAGAGAAAGCAATCAGCATGCTGGAAGATATGAATCTAGGCAATATGGCATTTCATCCTTTTGGGACCTTGTCACAGGGGGAACGTAAAAAGGCTATGCTGGCAAGATGTCTTATGGCTGACCCTAAGCTATTAATTATGGACGAGCCATGTGCCGGCCTTGATCTATATGAAAGGGAAAAAATGCTGGCTGAAATAGACAAGCTGAGACAGCGTAATGTTTCTGTAGTATACGTTACTCACCATGTGGAAGAAATTGTCCCGCTTTTCACGCATGTTGCATTAATCCGTGAGGGTAAGCTAGCTGGATCTGGACCGAAAGAAGAAGTATTAACGAAAGAAATGATCTTGGCCACTTATGATATTCCTGTTGATGTTGAATGGGATAGCGGTCGTCCCTGGATTAAAATTAGACCTGGAGGCAAAACGATTTGAACGATTTAAGACAAGATACCGAAGAGCAGAACATTGCTCCGGAAGAAGAAGTGTATTCCCGATATATTTGTACAGCTAATCACGGATTTGCGCCATATGCGCAAGAAGAGCTTCGCCGTTTATTCGGTGCTGTGAAGAGTACCTTGTTACTACCAGGAGAAATCTTTCTGGCTACATTGCAATCTGAACCAGAGGAAGTAACGCGCCTACTCACACAGAATCTTCCCATTTTCCTGCGTCATATACAGCCTGTTCAGTTTCAGGATGAAGGAACCATGGAAGCTCTACAGCGTTTAGCGGTGTATTTAAGTCGCCACACTGAGCTTGAGGGTGAAAAGGTATCCCTAAATGTTCGTAAAGGTGATCCTTCCTTCTGGCAGGACAGTCCAGGAGAACTTCGTGAATGGCTCCAAGAGCAATTGCAGAGCTTAGGCGCAGAATTTACTGTGCAAGAACCAGCCTGGGTTATTTCAGTCTACGCAGACGGGAATGCCTTATATGCAGGTGTGTCCAGACCAGAAGCTAATTTATCTAGCTGGAATGGCGGTGCCATCCGCTTTCGTAAGGAAGATGGACAAATCTCACGTGCTAAGTTCAAACTAATGGAAGCCGAGAAGGAGTTTGATATTCCTTTTTACAGCTTCCGTAATGCGTTAGATATTGGTGCTTCTCCAGGTGGGTGGACTTCTTTCTTACTGGAACGTGGAATGAAGGTTACTGCGGTTGACCCTGCGTTAATGCATGAGTCCCTTCGTAATTATCCGGGCTTGAAAATCCTTCGTAAAAACGCAGGAGAAGTAAAATTCCGGGACAATGAATTTGATCTGCTCGTGTGCGATATGAGCTGGAGTCCTAAGCTGATGGCGAAGCTAGTAACTGGGTTACTCCACAGTCTGTCACCGGGTGGAACAGCCATTGTGACCGTAAAACTAATGCATAAGAAACCACTTGCGATGATCAAAGAAATTATTGCGATGTTTGAAGGGGAGCGCATGCAGATTCAGCGTGCAAAGCAGCTATTCCATAATCGTGATGAAATTACACTTTATATGATTAAATACTAATCAAACAAATTTTAATTTTCTAAGGGAAAGCATCCCGTTATTAACGTGACCGTATTTTGCGGTAAGAACGTTAATGGCGGAAGCTTTCTCTTTTTTTTGCGAAAAGGGGGAGTAAGTTTGTATTTTGAGACAAAACTTAAGATTGGACAGGTTATTGATGACAGATACAGAATTACGGGCCATATTGGATCAGGTGGGATGAGTAATGTTTATCTTGCGGATGATTTGCGTCTAAAGGGTAAACGATGGGCTGTAAAAGAAAGCTTATGCTTAGATGAGCTGCATTCTGACATCCAAGCGGAAGCCGATATGTTAATTACACTAGACCACCCACGATTGCCGCGTATTGTCGATTTCTATCTTCCAGATCGAGAAGGGTATTCCTATTTAATCATGGACTATATTGAAGGTGTGAGCTTGAGTCAGCTAATGAAGGACAATCCCGGACCTTTGCCAAGTGACTTCATCATTCAGGCGGCTAAACAGCTTTTAGAAGTCCTTCAATATCTGCATAGTCAACAACCACCGATTATCTATCGTGATCTAAAGCCTTCAAATATCATGTTGACACTGCAAAAAGAACTGATGTTAATTGACTTTGGGATCGCACGAAGCTACAAACACGGTATCTCTGAAGATACGGTTAAGCTTGGTACGGTTGGATTCGCGGCACCTGAGCAATATGGAAGTGGGCAGAGTCAGCCGGTATCCGATTTATATGGATTAGGTGCATTAATTCTCTTTATGGCAACTGGAGGGCAATGCAGTCAATGGGAGTCTGGGATGGAGGATCGGCTATATAACCATATGCCAGCTGGCATTATTCCAATCATAAGACGCTTATTACGACATCACCCGGAAGAGCGTTATCAGAATGCGGAAGCAGTTCTACAGACGCTAATTCGTATGGAGTCCGAAATGGTTAGAGTAAATGATTTTACTATTTCAGTCCCACATTCTCTAGAAAAGAGAAAAGCGATGGTCATTGCCATACTCGGAGTTGCTTCAGGTCTTGGAACAACACATACTTCATTCGCAGTGAGTAGCTTACTTGCACAGAAGGGGGCAACTGCATGGGTTGATTTTTCTCCTGATTCATCGGTTTATGAACGCATTCGCAGCATGTTACATACACAGATTACAACTGTTGCATCCAAGGATGAGATATCTGCTTTTTCATGGAAAGGGGTGCATTATTGGAAACGTCCTATTCACGGAAAAATGGCTGATTTGCTGAGAGGGGATTATCAATTTGTAGTGTTGGATCTTGGCATTGGGGAATATGAAGGGGTGCTTGATGAGTTCAAATATAGCGATATGCCGATTCTAATTACTTCTGGTGCAGATTGGCGACTCGAAGATTTACTAGTGTGGCTTAGGCGTAAAAGGTTACAGCCTGAAACGAATTGGAGGGTGGGGTTACCACTCGCAGAACGCTCAACTGTACAACTGTTGCAGACCGCTATAGGTACAGATAAGATTTATGGACTACCTTTTCAGCAAGATCCATTCAAGCCTAAGGGGAAGTTGGTAGAAGAGATCAATGAAATGTTTGAGGGAGTATTAGATGTACCCAGTAAGGGGAAAAGCCGTAGTTTTTTTCAAAAGAAAGGCTGAATAAAGCGGTTCTCTATGCTTCCTCTTTTCACTCAACTAACTTTTAGTTCAGTGTTGCATTAAAGTGTGTTAAAATATATATTTATACGTGTTTTGAAAAATATAAGAAAGTATAAGTTTTACACTATACTTTATCTTTATATTTCTTGCATGAACGCTTACCGTCCTATAGGACGCCGAAGACGTTTCTGCTTGAAATATAAGAAAGTATAAGCTTCACACTATACTTTATCCTTATATTTTTACGAGAAACGGTTGTCGTCTTTAAAAGATGACAACGTCGTTTCTTCTTATTACGCATTATTTAAGTATAGACAGGAGCTTGCGGAGAATTTATGAGTTTACTTAGTGTAGAAGACGTTTCCCACAATTTTGGGGATCGGACGTTGTTTAAAAATGTTTCTTTCCGGTTGCTACCGGGTGAGCATGTAGGAATCGTAGGAGCAAATGGCGTAGGAAAATCGACGCTTATGAATATTTTGACTGGAAAACTGTTGAAGGATAGTGGAAAAGTAGAGTGGACGCCTCGCGTCCGTTACGGTTACTTGGATCAGCATACGATCTTAACGCCAGGGAAAACCATCCGTGATGTATTGAAGGACGCTTTCTTGCCACTTTTAGAGCTGGAACAGGAAATGCTAACTATAACTGAAAAGATGGGCGACGCTTCTCCTGAAGAGTTAGAGATGTTACTCGAGCAAATGGGGGACATTCAGGAACAGCTGGACATCGGAGATTTTTATCTTATTGATGTAAAAGTGGAGGAAATGGCAAATGGTCTTGGTCTTTCCGTTATTGGACTTGACCGTGATGTCGCTTCACTAAGTGGGGGTCAGCGCACAAAGGTTCTGCTCGCGAAGCTTCTGCTTGAGAAACCGAATGTGCTATTGCTGGATGAGCCTACCAACTATTTGGATGTTGAGCATATCGACTGGTTAACTAACTATTTGAAGCAATATCCATATGCATTTATATTGATCTCTCATGATACGGAATTCATGAATAAAGTCGTAAATGTGGTCTATCACCTGGAGTTCGGTAAACTTACTCGATACACTGCGAACTACGAGAAATTCCTGAATATGGCCGAGATGAATAAGATCCAACACATAGATGCTTATGAGAAACAACAGGATTTTATTAAGAAACAAGAGGATTTCATTCAGCGTAACAAAGCTCGTGCCTCCACATCTGGCCGGGCGAAGAGCCGTGAGAAACAGCTGGATCGTATGGATCGAATTGATCGACCAGAAGAAGCTGCAAAACCTACCTTTAAGTTTAAAGAAAGTCGGGCCAGCGGGAAAACAGTCTTCGAAGGCATTGATTTCGAGATTGGTTACGACCGTCCGTTGCTTCCTATGCTGAACATGACCATTGAACGTGGAGAGAAGATCGCTATAACTGGATGCAATGGTGTCGGTAAATCGACGCTACTGAAGACTATTCTTGGCGTGATTCCTACGTATAGCGGTAAAACCTATCTAGGAGATTATCTGAACTCAGCGTATTTCCAACAAGAAGTGAAAGCAGCTAATCTTACACCTATTGAGGATGTCTGGAATGAATTTTCTAGTCTAACTCAGAATGAAGTGCGTGGACATCTAGCTCGCTGTGGTCTGAAAAATGAGCATATTACCCGACCGCTTAGCATGCTGAGTGGTGGCGAACAAGCTAAGGTCCGTCTCTGTAAGCTGTTGATGCGTGAGAGTAACTGGGTTCTGTTCGATGAACCTACCAATCACCTTGATGTTATTGCCAAGGCAGAGCTGAAGCGGGCATTGCAAGAATATAAGGGCACAGTCCTGCTCGTCTCCCATGAACCTGATTTCTATGAAGACTGGGTTACGAAAATTTGGGATGTTGAACAGTGGTCAGCAGTACAAGTATAGAATCTTCATACTCCCGGGGAATAGCAGACGATCTGCTGTTCTCCGGTTTTTGGATACGGGGAGGGAAACCGAATGATTCATACAGATGGTCGTGAAGATCGTTATTCTCGTCAGGTGCGATTTGCGCCATTTGGAGCAGAGGGACAAGAAAGGCTCGCGCAGTCTAGTGTTTTAGTAGTGGGAGCAGGTGCGCTTGGTACAGGGATTGCAGAGACGCTGGTACGCTGCGGGGTAGGCAAAATTATTTTAGCTGACCGTGATTATGTAGAGTGGAGTAACCTTCAGAGGCAACAGCTCTATACTGAGGTAGATGCTATTGAACGTATGCCTAAGGCTGCTGCTGCGCAGCGCAGACTTCAACAGATTAATTCTGAGGTCGTTATTGAAGCCTATGTTATAGATGTTCGTGCCGAAGAGTTGGAAGGTCTTGTTTCAGGGGTTGATCTGATCATGGATGGTACAGACAATTTTGATACTCGGCTCATTATTAATGATATGGCGCAAAAGCACGGTATTCCTTGGATCTATGGTGCATGTGTAGGGAGTTATGGAATAACCTATACGATTTTGCCAGGAGAAACTCCATGTCTCCATTGTCTTCTAGGTACAGTACCGCTAGGAGGTGATACTTGTGATACCGCAGGTATACTTCCGCAAGCAGTACAACTAGTTACGGCAAATGCAACGGCAGAGGCGCTGAAACTACTAGGTAAGCGTAAAGAACAATTAAGAAACAAACTGTTAACGTTTGATGTGTGGCGGAATGAATACCATGAAATTGGAGTGAAAGCTGCCAAAAAGAAAAACTGCCCTTCTTGTGGGAGTCATCCGATCTATCCCTATCTAATGGCAGCGAATACCGAACGAGGCGATGTTCTTTGTGGAAGGGATACAGTACAAATTCGCCCTGCGAGACCACAGAAGCTTAACTTGCAGGAAACTGCGGACCGTTTGTCTCGTTTAGGAAGCGGAAGCGTGGACAGCAACTCTTATCTGGTTTCTTTTATAGAAGGGCCTTATCGGTTAGTAATTTTTGCTGATGGTAGAGCGTTGATTCATGGAACAAAAGATATTGCTGCTGCTCGGAGCTTTTATCATCGATATTTTGGATAAAGAAGCTGTAAATAGGTGTTCAGGCCATTTCTTAGGAATGGTCTTTTTGTTTTCCGGGAATTCTATACGTACCGCAGTGATGCTGGTGCAAGTCATATGGATATGGGGGAACTTTGTGATTGAGCAAATAATATGGTATATGGCTGATAGCAGTAGTAGAGAAGAAGATCGAACCGTTATAGAAAGTGTGCTACAAGATATTGGACTTGAAGCAACAAAAAGCGAAGATCCCGAGGATCTCCGCTTATCCATATCAAAAATAGAACCGGTACTGCTGCTTGCTGAGTTATGCGAGGTGGGGACTTGGGAAGGCTGGGACATAATTTCCGCTGTAAGAGCTGAGGGGATGATTCTACCGGTAATGGTGATTTCCGGTGAACAATCTGAATCTGGAACTGGGGCAGTTTCGGCGTTCTCAGCCGGGGGTAATGAATATATGACAAAGCCTTTACATACCGGTGAATTCAAACACAGAATTCTAAATTTGTTAACCCTTACTGGACGGCGTCGAAATTTAAATCAAATACTGCGAGTCGATGGTTTAATGCTCGATCCCAGCCGCAGGTTTGTAAGTCGCGACGGGATCGAGTTAAAAATGACACCCAAAGAATTTGATCTATTGTATTATCTCGCTGCGAACCAAGGAATGATATGCTCTCGCATCGAGATACTTAAGGAAGTATGGGGTTACCAATTTCACGCAGATACCAATGTTGTAGATGTTTACATCAGACATATCCGTTTGAAAATGGATAAAGGTCACCGGAACAAGTTGATTCACACCGTTCGCGGAACAGGATATGTAATGAGGGCGCCCGAAGGCGGCACCACATCCTGAGACTATTTCTCTATTATAGTTAGAACTCTACAGAGTCGTTGTTTACAGTACGCGGCGAGCCTTTAAATATGTTTTTTTCCAATTACCGGAGTTAAGATCGGAAATCGTAACACCTGGTTTACCGTAAGTGTGCAGAATTTTGCCATTGCCAGCATAAACAGCAACGTGAGTTACATTTTTACCGTTTGCTCTGCTACCGCTCGAGAAAAATACTAGATCACCTACACGAAGGTCAGCTTTCGATACTGCTTTCCCTACTTTAGATTGATCTACGGATGTACGAGGCAATGTTACATTATATTGTTTAAAGATGTATTTTGTAAAAGAAGAGCAGTCAAAAACTTTAGTAGTAGAAGTGGATGCACCGAATTTGTAAGGCACTCCCATATATTTTTTCCCGAGATTCACTACGCTTTGACCTTTAGATACGGAAGCTGCTTCAACTTTCGTTGCGCCTACGCCTGTTGCCATCATTGTACCCAAGCCCATTGTAGTAACCATTCCTATAACAATCGCTTTTTTAATCCATTGTTGTTTATTCATGTTGTATTACCTCCAAGGTGTTAGTCTTTGTTGTTGTGTTTGTCTGTCTTGCTTGCCTGATTCGTAGTATAGCAGGTTATCTATGACATAAAAATTGGAAGAGGTGCAATAAAGTGAGGCTGGGTATGGGTTGTAAGCGTTTTATTAAAAATTCATTAAAAGTTACAAAAAATTAATAATTTGATGTAATATTATCTTAAAAAAGCCGGAAAACCCTTGGTACAAAAGAGTTTTCACGGCTTTTTCGAATTTGAGATAAAAGTTACAATGATGTTTCTAAACTATAAAATAGTAGCATTTTTAAGTTGAAAATGATCCGTATGTATCTAGTCTTTACTCTGAATGATCAGCAACAATCCACTTCGAATGGTAACCGTCCCTGAGGATGAAACCAGTTTGTTACTCACACCAAGTGATTGTCCAAGCTTTAGTGTAGCGTCCGTCAATGGATATTGAAATCCGTCTAAGGTAATACCCGATACTTCTGGGGTTAAAGGCAGTAAAGAAACGTAGGTATAGCCTAAATCGTTGATAACAGCCTGGGATCCTGTAAGGGTTATATAGTTATGAGTGTCCATGACGTGGCAGTTGATTTGACGTTGTAGGGCTCTTGTCATCATTTGAATGCTAGCCAGGGAGTGGTCAATACGAGTACCCGTAACACCTAATAGTAGAATAGAATCGGGTTGCTGATCCATTGCAATATCTAGCGCCATCTCGCTATCTGTCAAATCTTTATTCACGGCATCACAGGTGATAGTCTTCTTACTTTTGTTTTCAATATCTTGAAGTGCTTCAGGCGAAACGGAATCAAAATCACCTACTGCTATATCTGGTGTATATCCGTGAGAAATGAGAAATAGCGCTCCCTGATCCGCACCGATAATAAAATCATCTTCATCTAATAGGTTGAAATATTCTGGAGACAGTTCTCCACCTGCAAAAATTACGACTCGTTTGGATGACATAACATCCATTCCTCCTCTTAAACCTCTTGTTGAGTATCCTGTCCAGTATAATGCAGATCGAAAGGTTGCACAATTGACCTCGACAACGCTAAAATGAGAGTGTGCGATCTTTTGAGTATAAATTCACATATATTTAGGTTTAACAACTGGGAGGTGAACGAAATCGTAAGCGTACTGTTTGTATGTCTGGGTAATATTTGTCGATCACCAATGGCGGAGGCTGTTCTGCGGCATAAGATTAATGAACGAGAACTATCTGATAAGATTCTTGTAGATTCAGCGGGAACTGGAGATTGGCATATAGGAAAAGAGCCGCATGAAGGAACAAGACGTATCCTTGATCAGAACGACATTAGCTATGAGAACATGTTAGCACGGCTAGTCGACAGTGAAGATTTTCAAAAATTTGACTATATCGTCTGCATGGACAAGTCTAATGGAGAGAATGTTCGAAAGATTCCTGGCGGGAAAGACGCCGAGCTAATGTTCTTCATGGACTTATTGCCTGAGGAGGAGCTGCGCGAAGTGCCGGATCCGTATTTTACAGGTAATTTTGAACAGGTATATGATTTGATCAACGCGGGCTGTGACATATTGCTGGAAAGAATGATAAGAGAAAAGCTGTAACCCATTCGGATTACAGCTCTCTCTCTCTGTATGATTCATATGGTAAATCGAGGGAAATTGCTGGATTTAACTGTAAGCGCAATCAAGTAATCTACATACTGTTCTTTAGATGTTCACTATTTACTACTATCAATAGGTCATTATGCGTTTAAGAAATAGAGTAGAGATTCTGGTAGCTCTTTCTGCCAGAAGCCCCAGAGATGAAGTCCGTCTTTCTCTCGGTAGGATACGGTTGCTCCGCGTGATTCAAGCAATGTTTTTGTTTCTCGATTCATCTGAACAAAATCATAAATGCCAGTATCCGTTTTGTATTCTGTTTCCTGCAGACCAACGACCATATTAATGTTGAGCCAGGAGAGATCCTCTTCTTTAGCCAGCATGTCGCGGGATTCAGGATAGAATGCACCGGAAAGGCTGATGATACGTGTGAAGATCGCAGGATAAGCAAGTGCAAGGTGGAGCGAAACACTGCCCCCAAGGGAGTCGCCTGCTAAGATTCGTTCGTCCGGAGTACGGCGCACAGGATATTTTTGTTCAATGAAGGGAATAATCTCTTCGGAAAAGCAAGATAAGTACTGCTTGAATCTGCTTCCAAAAGGAGCGTATTCTTGAGTCCGAACAGCGACGTCTACTTCGACACCAACAATGATGAAGGGCTCCACGTCTTCTTCTATAATAAGACGTCCAGCGAGTGTAGCGATGCGGCCAAAGTTAAAGAACTCTTCGCCGTCTTGGCAGTACACCACTGGGTAGCTCAAGACTTCGTTGTAGCCGGGAGGGAGATAGATGCGTAATTTACGTTCCTCCTGCAGATGTTTACTCCAAAGCGTTTCTTTTACAATTGTGCGTTTCAGAAAAACAGAATCGCTCATAGTTGCCACGTCACCTTTCTTGTCGAATTTTGCAATACACAACGGTTTGCTCTAAAATGAATAGCTGAGTAACTGTGTGATTAATCATTTACTTGTTCCAAAAGCTTTAAACTGTTATATAAAAATAAATCACCTGTTATACATACAAAATTTAAAGGAATATAAATTTTATAAGTATTTCTTTGACGAAAGTAACCAAACAGGTGTATAATAATATTATAACAGAGGCAGCTGATATTCAAATTTTTTTATTGAGGTGAAGATAATGAGTAAAGTTCCTTATGAAGTGTATACAGAGGACGTCGAGGCTCTAACGGTACTTTCCCCGGATGGAGAAATTATCAACAAGGATAAAATGCCTGATTTAACCGACGATCAACTGAAAGAAATTATGTATCGTATGGTATTTACCCGTACTTGGGATGATCGTGCAGTAAATCTTGGTCGTCAAGGCCGTCTTGGTTTCTACGCACCGGTATCCGGTCAAGAAGCTACTATGATTGGTAGCGAGTACGCTTTGGAGAAAGAAGACTTCTTATGCCCAGGCTACCGTGATATTCCGCAGCTAGTATGGCACGGACTTCCATTGTACCAAGCATTCTTATATTCCCGTGGACACCAACATGGTGGAGCTATTCCTGATGGCGTTAATGTATTGATGCCACAAATTATCATCGGCGCGCAAATCCTGCACGCTACAGGAATTGCAATGGGCTTTAAATTGAAGAAACAAAAGAGTGTTGCAATTACTTACACTGGTGATGGCGGTTCTTCTGAAGGCGACTTCTATGAAGGCTTGAACTTTGCTGGTCGCTTTAAACTGCCTGTTATCTTCTTTGTTCAAAACAACGGTTACGCGATTACGACTCCATTCGCAAAACAAACAGCTTCCAAATCGATCGCTCACAAAGCGGTTGCAGCTGGTATCCCGGGAATTAAAGTTGACGGCATGGACATCTTTGCAGTAATCAGTGCTGTTCGTGACGCTGCTGAGCGTGCACGTAATGGCGAAGGTGCTACATTGATCGAAGCTGTAACTTACCGTTTCCGTCCACACTCCCTTTCTGACGATGCAAGTAAATATCGTTCGAAAGAAGAAGAAGGACAATGGAGCGAAAAGGATCCAATCAACCGTCTTGCCAAGTATTTGGAGAAGAAAGGTCTTTGGACTGAAGAAGATACGCTGCGCGTGAAAGACGAAGCGAAAGCTACTGTTAACGAGCAGATTAAAAAAGCTGAACAAACCGAAAAAATGACTATACCTGGCTTGATCGACAGCATGTTCGAAGTAACACCTAAACATCTGGAAGAGCAAAAAGCCGATTTTGAATAAGGGGGATATCAGGCAATGGCACAAATGAATATGAAAGAAGCGATCCGCGACGCGATGCGCGTTGAACTGAATCGTGACCCTAACGTTCTTATCTTCGGAGAGGATGTTGGTAATGTAGGTGGCGTTTTCCGTGTAACGGAAGGGCTGCAAAAGGAATTTGGCGAAGATCGTATTTTTGATACTCCACTAGCTGAGTCCGCTATCGGTGGTCTGGCATTTGGTCTTGGTGTACAAGGCTTCCGCCCAATTGCAGAAATTCAATTCGTTGGTTTTATCTTTGAAGCACTTGATCAGATCGTTGTTCAAGCGGCACGTCTGCGCTGGCGTTCTGGCGGTAAATATAATGCTCCAATCGTATTCCGTACTCCTTTTGGTGGCGGAGTTAAGGCTGCTGAGCTTCATACAGATTCACTCGAAGGTTTGATTGCACAAAGCCCGGGTATTAAAGTAGTAATTCCTTCAAACCCATATGATGCTAAGGGACTTCTTATCGCGTCTATCCGCGACAATGACCCTGTATTCTTCATGGAGCATTTGAACCTTTACCATGCATTCCGTGCTGAAGTGCCAGAAGGTGAATACACTGTTGAACTTGGCAAAGCTAACGTAGTACGTGAAGGTGCTGATGTATCTATCATTACTTACGGGCTGATGGTACATACAGCTACCAAAGCAGCCGAGCAACTCGAAAAAGAAGGCATTAACGTTGAAATTATTGACCTTCGTACTGTAAGTCCAATCGACATCGACACTATTGTAGCGTCTGTGAAGAAGACTAACCGTGCTATCGTAGTACAAGAAGCTCAAAAGAGCTCCGGTGTTGCTGCTGAGGTTATTGCACAAATTAACGAAAAAGCATTGCTGCACTTGGAAGCACCTGTTCTTCGGATCGCAGGTCCGGACACAGTATATCCATTCGCACAAATTGAAGATACATGGCTTCCAAACCCTGCGCGTATTATTGCAGGCGTGAAGAAAGTTTTGGATTTCTAAAATATTTTTTCTATGAGAAACGGTTGTCATCCTTTATGGATGACAACGTCGTTTCTTCTTCTGAATTCTAACCATAAGGTCAGTCCCAATTTCACAAGGAGGTTTTCAAAGTGGCAAAGTTTGAATACCGATTCCCTGAACTAGGTGAAGGTTTGCATGAAGGTGAAATCATCAAAATGCATATCAAAGCCGGTGACAAGGTAACGGATGATGATATCGTAATGGAAGTTCAAAATGATAAGGCGGTAGTTGAGGTGCCTTGTCCAGTGAACGGTACCGTGTTGGAAGTTTTGACTAAAGATGGCCAAGTTTGCCGTGTTGGCGAAGTTGTAGCTATTATCGAAGCTGAGGGCGACGTGCCTGAGCAAGAAGGTCATGCTGCTGAAGAAGCTGCACCTGCACCTGCACCTGCTGCACCAGCTCCTACGAATGCTAAATCAGCGAACTTTGAATATCGGTTCCCAGAACTGGGTGAAGGTCTGCATGAAGGTGAAATCATCAAAATGCATATCAAAGCCGGTGACAAAGTAACCGATGATGATATCATCATGGAAGTTCAAAATGACAAGGCAGTAGTTGAAGTTCCTTGTCCAGTGAACGGTACTGTGTTGGAAGTTTTGACTAAAGATGGTCAAGTATGCCGTGTTGGCGATGTTGTAGCTATCATTGCTGCAGAAGGTGACGTTCCTGAACAAGCAGGTCATGCTTCCGCAGAAGCAGATGCAGCAAAAGGAAGTGCAAATACCACTTCTTCCCCTGCAGCAACTAGCCCATCTGATGCTAAACAAGGTGGATCTGTTAGTGCAGCACCTGCGCCTGACCGTGATGTGTTGGCTACACCAAGCGTTCGTAAATTTGCTCGTGAGCAAAAAGTGGATATCTCTAAAGTGAACGGAACTGGAAAAGGCGGCAAAATCACTCGTGAAGACGTTGAAGCATTCTTGAAAGGTGGTTCAGCACCTGCGGCAGCGGCAACACCTGCAGCGGCAGCTTCTGAAGCTCCTAAGGCTGCTAAAACTGAAGCTAAAGCAACATCTGCAGCAGCGAGCGGTAATGTTAGTCTTGAAGAAGAACGTGTACCTTACAAGGGCATTCGTAAAGCGATCGCCAATGCAATGGTTAAATCGGCTTACACTGCACCTCACGTTACAATTATGGACGAAGTAGATGTTACTGAACTGGTAGCATTCCGTACACGTATGAAACCAATCGCTGAGAAAAAAGGCGTTAAGGTTACTTACCTTCCGTTCATTGTTAAAGCATTGGTTGCAGCTTCCCGTCAATTCCCAGCGCTTAACGCTATGATTGATGAAGAAGCAGGCGAGATTGTTTACAAGAAATACTACAACATCGGTATCGCTACTGATACACCAAACGGCTTGATCGTTCCAGTTATCAAAGATGCTGACCGTAAGAGCATCTGGATGATCGCTAGCAGCATCACTGACCTTGCAGTTCGTGGTCGTGACGGTAAATTGTCTGCTAACGAAATGAAGGGCAGCACGATCTCCATCAGTAACATTGGTTCTGCTGGCGGTATGTTCTTTACTCCAATCATTAACTTCCCTGAAGTGGCTATCCTCGGAACTGGCCGTATCAGTGAAAAAGCAGTAGTTAAGAATGGTGAAATCGTAGTTGCTCCTGTAATGGCGTTGTCACTCAGCTTTGACCACCGTATTATCGATGGTGCGACTGCTCAAAACTTTATGAACTACATTAAATCGCTGCTCAATAATCCTGAGCTGCTGGTTATGGAGGTATAATTATGGTAGTAGGTGACGCTTCTCTAGATATTGACACATTGGTCATTGGTGCAGGTCCTGGTGGGTATGTGGCGGCAATTCGTGCCGCCCAGCTCGGCCAAAAAGTCCTCATCGTGGATAAATCGGAACTCGGCGGTGTATGTTTGAACCGTGGATGTATTCCTTCTAAAGCACTGATTGCTGCTGCACATCAGTTCGAATCTGCTAAGCATGGTGAAGTTTTCGGTGTTACTGCTGAGAACGTTAAAGTGGATTTTGCCAAAACTCAAGAGTTCAAAAACGGCGTAGTTAAGAAAATGACTAGCGGTGTGACTAGCTTGATGAAAGGCAACAAAATTGAAGTATTTAACGGCGAATGCATGTTTATCAGCGACACAGAAGCACGTGTGTTCAATGATCATGAATCCCCACGTTACCGCTTCAAACACTGTATCATTGCAACAGGTTCCCGTCCGATTGAACTGAAACCTTTCCCATTCGGTGGACGCATTCTGTCTTCGACTGAAGCTCTTGAGCTTCCAGAAATTCCGAAGAGCATGATCGTAATCGGTGGTGGTTACATCGGCGCTGAGCTTGGCCAAATGTACTCCAAATTCGGTACTAAAGTAACAATCATCGAAGGTTTGGATACTGTACTTCCAGGCTTTGATAAAGATATGACTCGTCTTGTTGCGAAAAACATGGCTAAAACTGGCATCGAAATCGTAACTAACGCTAAAGCTGAAAGTGCTGTACAGAACGACAAGGAAGTTACCGTGAAATATTCTGTTGGTGGCGAATCCAAAGAAGTTACTGCGGATTACTTGCTTGTAACTGTAGGCCGTCGTCCTAACACTGATGGTGAACTTGGTCTAGACCTGATCGGTCTTGAGCTCGACGAGCGTGGATTGATCAAAGTCGATCACCAAGGTCGCACAAGCATTCCTAACATCTTCGCTATCGGCGACGTTGTTCCAGGTCTGGCGTTGGCTCACAAAGCTTCTTACGAAGGTAAGATTGCCGCAGAAGCGATTGCAGGACTTACATCTGTTGTTGACTACAAAGTCATCCCAGCAGTTGTGTTTACAGATCCTGAATGCTCAAGCGTTGGTTTGACTGAGAAAGAAGCGAAAGACAAAGGCTACAAAGTGAAAGCTGGTAAGTTCCCATTTGCAGGGAATGGCCGCGCCGTATCTTTGAACAGCCCAGAAGGTTTCATCAAAATTGTTGCTAACTCCGAAAACAATCTTGTGCTTGGTGCACAAATCGTTGGTATCGAAGCTTCTAACTTGATCGCTGAACTTGGTTTGGCAATTGAAATGGGCGCAACACTTGAAGATATCGCTTTGACTATTCATGCGCATCCAACCCTTGGCGAAATCGTCATGGAAGCTGCTGAACTGGTTGAAGGTCACCCTATTCACGTAATGAAATAATTTCTCTACCCAATTGCTCTAGCAGGCACTGAAAGGCGGAACGCATTTGCGTTTCGCCTTTTTGAGTTTTCCACTTTTTTGAAAAAAGATATAATGGGAGGAGATGAAACAATTTGAGCGAATACACTATAAAATCATTCATCCGTATTTTAAAAACTTATATAGGGAGGACAAATGATGAAACCCAATAAGTTAAAGCCTGGTGATGAGTTGCGAATCATTTCACCTGCCAGAAGTCTGTCGTTAATCGCTGCTGAACAAAGGAAAATTGCCAAAGAACAGCTGCAAAAATTAGGCTTTCGGATATCATTTTCCGTAAATTCTTTTGAGAAGGATGATTTTGTTTCCTCATCGATCGATTCTAGAATAGAGGATTTGCACGAAGCTTTTTTAGATCCGAATGTTAAAGGGATTCTTACGACCATTGGAGGCTTTAATAGCAATCAACTGCTACGTTATATCGACTATTCCATCATTGCAGAGCATCCTAAACGATTATGCGGGTATTCGGATATTACTGCTTTAAGTAATGCAATCTATGCTAAAACAGGATTAGTTACATATTCCGGACCACATTTTTCTAGCTTCGCAATGCTTCACGACAATGAATATACCACCGAATATTTCCGTAAGCTGATGATGGACAACAAAGAAATAGTGGTGAGGCCTTCGAAGCATTGGAGTGATGATGAGTGGTATCTGGACCAGGAGAACCGTGTATTTATCAGAAATGAAGGTCCGTTCATTATCAATGATGGAGAAGCGAAAGGGACAATTATCGGTGGGAACCTGTGTACATTAAATCTTTTGCAGGGAACGGAGTATATGCCAAGTTTAAAAAATTCGATATTATTTCTTGAGGATGATTATGAGTCATCGCCTGCAACCTTTGATCGGGATTTACAATCGCTGATTCATCAACCAGATTTTCAGCATGTTAAAGGATTGGTTATTGGCAGATTCCAACAAGGATCACGTATGACTAAAGAACTGTTGATCAAAATCATAACTTCAAAAGAAGAGCTATCAGACATTCCTGTCATTGCAGACGTGGACTTTGGACATACCTCCCCAATGATTACTTTCCCTGTAGGTGGACAAGCCTCACTTCGTGCCTATGGGGTTAGAGTAGAGTTAAGGATATCGGAGTAGTGAATTCCTCAGATTATTAAATAAATTTTAAAAATATCTTACCTTCTACAAAATTCGGATTTTTCAGATATAATATATGAGGTGAAATATTACGGAGGTGCATTAAATTGAATAATGAGTTAGAACAAACCTATTTGAATTTTTTACAATATATTTTAGATAATGGTGTAAAAAAAGAAGATCGTACCGGAACGGGTACTATTAGTGTATTTGGTTATCAAATGCGATTTGATTTATCAAAAGGCTTCCCATTATTTACAACAAAACGGACGCCGTTCCGTTTAATCGCAAGTGAATTATTATGGTTTATTAAAGGCGACACAAACATCCGTTATTTATTGAAAAATAATAATCATATTTGGGATGAATGGGCTTTCAAAAGATGGGTTGAATCAGACGAATATACAGGTCCAGATATGACTGATTTCGGGAATCGTTGTTTAATTGATGAAGACTTCAATCAAGTTTATCAAGCAGAGATGAAAGCATTTTGTGATCGTGTCTTAGAAGATGATGCGTTCGCAGCGAAGCATGGTGACCTAGGGAATGTTTATGGTAAGCAATGGCGAAATTGGACATCTTCTACGGGAGAATCCATTGACCAATTACAAGATGTAATTCATCAGATCAAATCAAATCCTGATTCTCGTCGTTTAATTGTAAGCGCATGGAACCCGGAAGATGTTATAAATGCTGGGGCAAAAGGGAGTAAAGCAGCGTTACCACCTTGCCACGTTATGTTCCAGTTCTATGTTGCAAATGGTAAATTAAGCTGTCACTTGCTGCAGCGCAGCGCTGACTCTTTTCTTGGAGCTAACTTCAATATCCCGTCATACTCCTTACTTACACATTTAATAGCACATGAGTGTGGTCTAGAAGTAGGCGAGTTTGTATATAGCATTAGTGATGCACATATCTATTCAAACCATGTTGATCAAGTAAAAGAGCAATTATCAAGAGATTTAAGACCATTGCCTACATTGGTTATTAATTCAAATAAGAAATCACTTTTTGATATCGAGCTGGAAGACCTTATCATTGAAGGGTACAATCCGCATCCTTCGATAAAAGCTCCGATCGCAGTATAAATTAATGGTTATCAAGATTTTTTGATCTATATAGGTAGGAAGGAGCGTGTATCATGAGTATTAGCTTAATATGGGCAATGGGCACCAATCATGTTATTGGAAAAGATAATAATATGCCTTGGCATTTACCGCTTGATTTCGCTTATTTCAAAGCGGAAACACTGGGGAAGAGAATGCTTATGGGCCGCAAAACGTGGGATTCGCTCGGAGGGAAGCCTCTAAAGGGCAGAACAAGCTTAATTATGACTAGAGATACTGATTATGCTCCTGAAGGTGCAGAGGTTGTACACACGCTTGAGGAAGCTCTCAGCGAGGGTAGAAAAGACGATGAGCTGATGGTGATCGGCGGTGCGGAAATTTATAAGCTGATGTTGCCGTATGCTGACAAGTTGATGTTAACGCAAATTGAACAGGATTTTGAAGGGAATACCCGGTTTCCTGATATTGACTGGAGTGTTTGGAAAGAAGTTTCCAATAAGAAGGGAATTCGTGATGAAAAGAATCCGTATGATTACCGTTTTCTTGTTTATGAACGTACGGAATAGCAATAAAACGTTTTCTCTGACATAACATGTGAAATAGTACAAAAAATCAGTAGATTAATCCATTACTGTGCAAAAGTAATGAGTGCTACTATAATTAAAATTAGAAATGATAATCTACAGGTATAGAATGTGCAGGTACTTCATTGCGCTGCTCACGACCTTACGAAGCCGCAATATGCTACAATGTACTATACTTCAACACGAAGAGAACGGATGGGGGAAACGTAAACATGTCTACACCTACAGGTTTTATGGAGTATAAACGGCAGCTCCCAGGTGATCGGGATCCTGAGCAGCGGGTAAAAGACTGGGAGGAGTTCCACCATCATTTATCCGAGGACGAGCTTCAGACACAAGGAGCGCGCTGCATGGATTGCGGAACGCCGTATTGTCATACAGGAATTGATATGGCTGGAGGAACCTCGGGTTGTCCAGTTCATAATCTAATTCCAGAGTGGAATAATTTGGTGTACCGCGGACTCTGGAAAGAAGCCCTGGAACGTCTGCATAAGACGAATAATTTCCCTGAGTTTACTGGAAGCATTTGTCCTGCTCCTTGCGAAGGCTCTTGCACAGTGGGTCTAATTGGACAGCCGGTGACCATTAAGACCATTGAGTTAGCTATTATTGATAAGGGCTTTGAAGAAGGCTGGGTTGTACCTAATCCTCCAGAGAAACGTACAGGCAAAAAGATTGCAATCGTAGGCTCTGGACCTGCTGGACTCGCAGCAGCAGCTCAACTTAATAAGGCTGGACATACAGTAACTGTATTTGAACGCAGTGACCGCATCGGCGGGCTGCTGACATATGGCATTCCCACTATGAAACTCGATAAGAGAGTTGTTCAACGTCGTGTAGATTTATTAGCTGCAGAAGGTATTAATTTTGTAGTGAATACAGAGATTGGCAAGGATATTCCTGCTCAACAGCTAGTGGATGAGTATGATGCGGTTGTTCTGTGTGGTGGAGCTACAAAGGCACGTCGTTTTAACGTTGAAGGCAGTGAGCTTAAGGGTGTTATGTACGCCATGGACTATTTAAATGGTACGATTAAGAGCTATTTGAATTCCAATCTTGAAGATGGCAACTATGTATCTGCTGAAGGTAAAGACGTGATCGTCTTGGGTGGCGGTGATACTGGATCTGACTGTGTTGCTACAGCACTTCGTCATGGCTGCAGCAGTATCACTCAATTTGGTACACATGAAAAAGCACCTCTTCAGCGTGATCCGATTGCTAACCCTTGGCCACAATTCCCGAATGTATATAGCCTAGACTACGCGCAAGAAGAAGCTAAAGCCATATTTGGGGATGACCCACGTGAGTTCTCCATTATGACTACTAAATTCGTAGGTGATGATGAAGGTAACTTGAAAGAACTGCATACTGTACAGATCCGCCGGATCGTGGATGAGACAGGTCGTAAGATCTATCAACCTGTTCCAGGCACCGAAGCTGTATATCCTGCTCAATTAGCTTTGATAGCCATCGGTTTTGATGGGCCAGAACAAGATATTATTCAAGAGCTTGATCTTGAGACAGATCGTCGTTCCAATGTGAAAGCACGTTATGGTAAATTCAATACCAACGTGGATAAAGTGTTTGCTGCTGGCGATATGAGACGTGGTCAAAGCTTGGTTGTATGGGCCATCAACGAAGGACGCGAAGCTGCGCGTGAAGTGGATAAATACCTGATGGGTTCAACCGTTCTTGTTTAAAACGTTAAGATAATAATTGTCTAATAAGCCGTTTCAAAAGCAGTTTACCTGCTGGAGAAACGGTTTTTTAAATAAAGCGATGCTTGACGTAGATATCAGTATCATATAAATTAAATACATTATTCACATGATAAAAGCATTGACCAAGGATCTACGATTCAAGTAGCGTTAGAACAGAGAGGGAACCCACCGGGTGAAAGGTTCCTCAAACACGTGTGAGTGGTATCCTGCCTTGGTAGCTGTAGCGATAGTATCTACTAACCCGCTACCGGAATCGACCGTTATCCGATTTGAGGATTGCCAAATCAGAATAGATTGTATGTTGAGCTGGCAGTTAAATAAGGGTGGTATCACGACACATTCGTCCCTGACGAATGTGTCTTTTTGCATTTAGAGAGATAATTTCTGAGGAGGGTATTTAAGATGCGACAAAGCAAATTATTATTAACAACACTGCGTGAGGTGCCTTCGGAAGCGGAGACGAACAGTCATCAGCTACTGCTGCGTGCGGGGTATATCCGTCAATTAGCTGCTGGAGTGTATACCTATTTACCACTTGGACGGCGGGTTCTGCGAAAGATAGAAGCGATTGTGAGAGAAGAGATGGATATTTCCGGTACGCAGGAGATTTTAATGCCATCCATGCAGCCTGCGGAACTTTGGAAGGAATCAGAACGTTATGATGTTTATGGTAAGGAGTTGATGACTTTTAAGGATCGTCATGAGCGGGAATTCATTCTCGGTCCAACGCATGAAGAAGTAGTAACCTCTCTTGTGCGGAATGAGATCAACTCTTATCGTAAGCTTCCTGTTACCGTGTATCAAATTCAGACTAAGTTTCGAGATGAACGGCGACCACGTTCCGGATTGCTAAGAGGAAGAGAGTTCTTGATGAAGGATGCGTACTCTTTTGACATAAGCTCAGAAGGACTTGATAAATCATACCACCAAATGTTCGATGCTTATCACCGGATATTTAAGCGATGTGGATTGAAGTTCAGAGCTGTTCATGCAGATTCTGGTGCAATTGGCGGAGAAGCGGGCAGCCATGAATTTATGGCACTGGCTGATATCGGGGAAGATACGATTGCGGTATGTTCCTCTTGCGATTACGCAGCCAATCTGGAGCAGGCAGAAGCTGTGCGTCCTGTTAAGAAGGAAATGAATTTCGAAGTACCAGCGATAGAGAAATTCCATACTCCAAATTTACGTACAATTGATCAATTAGAGCAGGAGTTGGAGATCCAGCCAGAGCAGATTATGAAAACATTGATCTACGAAGGTAGCGGACAATTCTTTGCTGTAGTGGTTCGAGGAGATCATGAAGTTAATGAGATAAAAGTGAGTAAATATATCGGAGCAATGGAGATCAGGCTTGCTGACTATGAAGCTGTGAAATCCTTAACGGGTGTAGAGAGTGGGTTTGTGGGGCCTGTGGGACTTCAATTAACTGTACTAGTTGATGCCGCAGTTGCTGAGATGACGGATGGTACGACGGGAGCAGGAGAAAAAGATTATCACTTCCGTAATGTTGTACCTGGTAGAGATTTTGGGCTTGAGCATGTGGGGGATTTTCGCAATGTAGCGGAAGGAGAAGCTTGTCCACATTGCGAGGAAGGCGTTCTTCATTTTCATCAAGGCATTGAAATCGGACATGTCTTTAAATTAGGTACCAAATACAGTGAGAAGCTTGGAGCTTCCTTTTTAGATCGTTCAGGCAAAAGTCAGCCTATGATCATGGGTTGTTACGGAATTGGAATCTCGCGTCTATTGTCCGCAATTGTAGAACAGAATCATGATGACCAAGGAATAATGTGGCCAGTTGCATTAGCACCTTATCAGGTTCATATTTTGATGATGTCCATAAAGGACTCGGAGCAACTGGCAGTTGCAGAGGAGCTTTATAATCAACTTACTAAGCTCGGTATTGAGACGCTGCTAGATGATAGGGATGAACGTGCTGGCGTTAAATTTAAGGACTCAAGCTTGATTGGTATACCCGTAACGCTAGTAGTCGGTAAGGAAGCTGCACAAGGTAGGGTGGAGTATCTAGAAAGAGCCACTGCGGGTAAAGAAGTCTTAGAAAAGTTAGAAGTAGTTTCTCGTATCCAAGAATTCTTTTCGCAGCTGAATTAAACTTCTATAACTCAAACTGAATGCCATTGTTCAGGGCGGGAAAGTGTTGGAGGTAACTTTGTGAGATCATCACCTATTGCCGCATTAATCTGACCCTGAGTTAGAAAAATGCTCTCTGATAGATCAGCGCCCCTAAGATCAGTGTCACGGAAATCTGCACCAATAAGATCTGCACCTCTAAGATTAGCGCCTTTAAGGTCAGCGGCAATCAAATAGGCTCCCCTCAGGTTGGCACCCCTGAGATCTGCATTTTTAAGATTTGCTCCGACAAGGTCAGCACCACGGCTGAAAGTTCTCGATGCTTTTTTTAGTTTACGACGAGCCTCAGTACGCACAAGTTCACTGACTTGCAGCAGTAACAGATTAATATTTGCTCGATGAGCGTCAACATTCACCTTCTGTAGAGAATCAGGGTTAAGTAAAGTGAGTTGTTCCGTCTCATCGAGTGCTGTTTGCAGCTCAACATGTATTGAATGGGTTATATCTAAGTTCAATGATTCATTTAAGTACCATAGCAATTCGTGCAAATGCCACATGGCCGTAAATACCTCGAACATTTGCTTTGCAGTTTTTGGATTCTTCCGCCAGTCCTCACCGGTATAAGTAACCTGAGAAAGCTTTTGCCCAGCCCCAAAACAGTCATATACAGTACAACCACGAAATCCAAGCGTTCTTAAATCTGTATGTACACCACAGCGAAAGTCTGATTGTAGGTTATGGCACGGCTGGCCAGCTGCTTTATCCATAGCAAAATCCACTGAAGCTGAAAAAGGTAGTGCGGAACAGCACAAACCGAAGCAGCTCTCACATTCTGCTTTTAAATAGTGACCGTTTTTGTCCTTATAAGGTTCTGTAAATTTGTGATTTTCAGACACGTTTTGATTCCTCCGATATATAAAACTCGTTTACCAAACTATTCTAATTCATAGAAAAGACAAAGGGAAGTCTGAATTTTACCTAGGCCTACTAACCAATCCATTAAAAAAAACCGAGGTTAATGGTATAATAGAATACTGGACGCATTTTGGACTTAAGAACGAAAAGGTAAGGAGCGATTGTTTTTGAAGACACTCATTATTGCGGAGAAACCGGATATGGGGCGGAATATCGCCGCCGCAATAGAACCGAAGGCCAAAAATTACCGTTCCTATCTTGAAGGGGAGCAGTACATTATTACTTGGGCAATAGGGCATCTAATCGGTTTGGCCGAGCCGGATGCTTATGATGTTAAATACAAAAAGTGGAATATTAATGATCTGCCCATTATTCCAGACCAGTTCAAACTGGTTCCTAATGCGCGGACAATCGACCAGCTCAAGGTAATTGGAGATCTTGCGAAACGTAGCGATCTTCTAGTGAATTCATGCGATGCCGGGCGAGAAGGGCAGCATATCTTTTCACTCATTCAACGACATTTGAAGCTGGAGCATCCTGTGAAGCGGTTGTGGATCTCGGATCTGACGCCAGAGACCATTCGCAAAGGATTCCAGGAGTTGAAGGATGGATCGGAGTACGAGAATCTAACGAAAGCAGCAAAAGCTCGCAGTGAAGCGGATTGGCTCATCGGCATGAACGGATCACGTGCTTTTACTACAAAGCATAATGTGCTGCTGTCCGTGGGTAGGGTTCAAACTCCCGTACTCGCGCTGATTTACGACCGACAGAAGACGATTGAGGCGTTCTCTTCCCTAAAGTTTTTTGAGGTGGAGGGACATTTTACTCAGAATGAAATGACCTATAAAGGCATGTGGCAGGGGGATCGGCTGACTGACGGGGATAAGGCGGAGGCGCTAGCTGCCAAGGTCAAAGGAAAACTGGGCCGGATTGAGTCTTACGAGGTTAAGGAAACAAAAGAGTATCCAAATAAGCTGTACGATTTAACGCTGCTGCAGCGTGAGGCGAATGGAAAGTACGCTTTTTCCGCAAAAAAGACGCTTGATATTGCTCAAGCGTTATATGAAAAGCATAAGGTGATCTCTTATCCGCGGACGAACTCCAACTATGTTACAGAACAGAATATTCCTGAGATGCATAAGACGTTATCCGCGCTGCAAGGGACGGCTTATGATGAGTGGGTGAAGGGTGCGAATCGCAATCTCGTTCATAAAGGGAATAAATTCATCTGCAACCCCTCGAAGGTTGAGGATCACCACGCGATTTTGCCTACATATCGTAAAGCATCAGGACTTAGTGCAGATGAAGGAAAGCTGTATGATTTGATTGTGCGGCGTTTTTTGTCTCAGTTCTATCCGGCAGCGGAGTATAAAGTGCATACGGTGATGACCGAGGTAGAAGAGGAAAAGTTCAAAACCACAGTCAAGGAATTATTAAGCCTCGGCTGGAAGGTCATTTACGCGGACCAGAAGAAGGATAAAGCGAAGACTTCCAAGGGTAAGAACAAGGATGACGAAGAGGACGAAGAGATCGAAGTGAACGAACCATTTTCTATTGCTCCGGCAGAAGAAGTGGTTTGTAGTGAAGCTATTGTTAAAGAGAAAGATACTCAGCCACCCAAGCATTACACAGAAGGTACGCTGCTTCGAGCGATGGAAAGTGCCGGAAAGCAGATTGAGGATGAAGAGCTTCGCGATGCTATGAAGGATTCAGGGCTTGGAACTCCGGCTACCCGTGCAGCAACGATAGAACGGCTGAAGAATGTCGGATACATCGAAATGCAGGGCAAAAAAATTGCCATCACACAAAAAGGACGAACAGCCATTGAGCTGATTCGTGGAGCGGGTATTGAGCTGTTGACTTCACCGGAAATGACCGGACAATGGGAACGTCGTTTGAACGAAATATCGAGAGGAACGGCGTCGGACGGGCAGTTTATGGAGAATGTAAAAAGATTCGCCTGCATGATCGTAGACAAAGTACGAGTACAATCCCGGGCGTCCAAAACCTCTTTTGAAGGGGAGACGCCTTCTGTCAATACAAGTGCTAAAGGGCGAAGTGCTGGAAGTACATCTCGTAAAACCACCGACAAACCTGCGGCGCCGCGAAAGCGCAAGGAAAGTAGTGAAGAGGAATCTGCCAATTCAGGACCTAAGGTCATTGGAAACTGTCCGCGTCCCGGCTGCGGTGGAATGATTTTTATGGGTAAAAAAGGCTACGGCTGCTCTCATTACAAGGAAGGCTGTAAATTCGTGATTTGGAAGGAGAATCATGGTCGTACACTCACGGATGCACAAGTGAAGGCGTTGATTGAGAAAGGTCGGACGGGCAAGCTAAAGCTTACCAGCGAAGACGGTACACCTCTGGAAGGCAAGCTAGTGCTTCAAAATATGGATACGGGCGAATTAGCAATTGAATCATAGTCGATCAAAAAGAATGTGTGTACGGTAAAAAGGTGTCTCTAGCCATGATGGATACATGGCGGAGACACCTTTTTAATCATGCCTTATAATTATTCAGCGGATTTAGCCAGCTGCGCTTCAATCGCTGCAGTTAACCCTTCATAGGAGGAGTCAGGAAGCAGGGTGCCGTTTACCATAAATTTTGGTGTACCATTTACCCCGTACGATCCCGCGATCTTGAAGTCTTCTTTGACGTCGAACATGTAGGTATGATTCTTGAGATCTGTTTCGAATTGTGCGTAATCAATACCTTCAATGTTATCTTTGACGAAATTTAGAATGAACTTCTGTGTGGCCCATATTTTGCTTTCATCGCCTTGATTGGCGTACAGCTTATGGAGATATTCCCAGAATTTCTCGTTGCTTTGCTTATAAATGGCTTCACCTGCACTTGCAGCAAGATAGGAATCTCGATCAAGGAAGGCAAAGTTCATGAAGAAAAGCTCAACTTTTCCGGTATCCACGTAGTCCTTAACAAACGTATCCAGATATTTCTCCGTCCAGTTTTTGCAGGCAGGACATTTGAAATCTGCAAATTCGATGACTTTGATTTTGGCATCAGGACTACCAAGATGAGGTTGCTTTTCATATTTCAGCCCATCAACAACAATGCTCCCCTTCACATCAGTGTAGTTAGGTAAACCCTCTGAACTGTCCGTCTTGTCATTTAGAATGAAGACAATAACAGCGACAAGGATTACAACAACTATACCTAAGAGCATGGGAAGCATTTGTTTGTTAGTTCGAGAATGGTTGGACTTCACTTTCTTGTTCATATCTCATCTCCTACCTCATTTAGGAATTATACAAAAATAGTATAATCATCCCAGAGGTAGAGTAGATATGTCATTTGTAACAATGTCTGAGGTTACTTTGCACCTAGAGTTTCAGCAGGGTAGCAGTACGAATAACAGGAGGCACCTCATGGATGGAGGAAATGGTCTTCACTGCTTGTTGCATTTCTTGCTCCAGTTCAATAAGGTTATAGCTCCATTCATTCTGTTGCTTCAGATAGATACTGTTAATGCCTGCGGTTACTGCCGGAAGTACATCTGTACGTAAAGAGTTACCAATCATCCAGGTGCGTTTGCGGTCAAAGCCTTGCGTAGTCAAAATATTTTCAAGTGCCTCAACATTTTTATGTTGACGAATATAGATCCGGTCATCAAAGTAAGCATCTAGCTTCATTTGCTCAATTTTACGTTGTTGGATCGTATCGTCTCCACCTGTATACAGGAATAAATGGTGACCATCCTGCTTCAGAGTATCCAGCGTTTCAACCATGCCAGGGTAAGCTTCGATTTCTTGATCATAGACGCTTAATCCAAGCTTGTGTAACTGTTGTTCTTGAAAACGGTCCGTCGGACGATTATATTTGGCGCAGAAATAGCGGTAGGTAGCGATTAGGGATTTAGGGAAATTATCGCTGGCAAGACCACTTGTGTTCACCGTGTGCACGTCAATTTCTATTTGTTTATCACGTAATTCACTGGTGCTTGGGCCAAATTCATTAAACCAATCAGTCATTAGCTCAAAATATTGCCCTAAAATCAGATCGAAATATTTGTTGCAGTGGACCAGTGTATCATCTAGATCGAAAATCACCTGTTGTGTCATGTATTTCATATCTCTCACTCCTTGGATCTGTATCTGTATAGTGTTCTATAGATAAATATAAGACTCTAGGAACATTTGCAGCTCTGATGCGCCGTCAGGGCGAATACTGAAACGTTCATCTTGTTCACCTCTAAGATGGATGCGGAGTAGGCCGGCTACTCGTAGAATCATAAGGTGATGCATCAGCATTTCTCTGGATTGATTAAGATCAGATTGCATCTCCCACAACGACTTGGGTTCATGTGCGACATAGCGAAGCAATCGAAGTCTGGTGGGGTCGGATAGTGCCTTGGTCATGCGCAAAAGCACCATAGGTGGTTCATTTTCGTCTTCTAAAGGTACATCTACAGGATATTGTACGATCACCATGGTTTTGTAGAAGCAGTAGGTGTTAATCGGACGATTATGAACAGTTGGTAGTAATACAATCGTCTTTAGATCCGTGATCTCCTCGAAAACTACACCGCCAGATGCGTATTCAATTAGAGAAATGGGGTCCATTTTGCTTTCAAGCATTTTTTTCTCAGAAGCATCTTCAATTAATAGCGGTAATATTTTGTGCTCCACATGGCGGAAGTATTGCTCGTACCAGAGACGCAAAAGTGGACTATAGCTGCTCCGAATCCGAAAAGCATCTTCAATCGTAAACTCCTGAATGAGCGGAGCGATCTGCTGATAACATTCTTCTATGGAGGCTGAATCCAGATCATCTAGGAAATGCTGCACTGAAGTTGCGGGTCCTCGAATGTAAACCCAGGCATATAGCACATCATAATCCGTAAAAGGCCACTCGGCGGCTTGCATTAAAGCTGTTACCTTATGAGGAGAAATGCGATCTTCCACATCACTTATCCAGTGGGGACCAATGTCCAAATTGGAGATCCATTTTCTAGTTACATATAACATAAAACTGTCCAGCAGTTCATAAACCGGCGATACGTCGATCTTTAATTCGTACTCCATGTCTCATGCACCCCCAGGAAATCCGTAACATCTTCATATTATCTCTTGTTTTGAAGAGGGTTGTCCACTATAATGTTCGGTGTTTGCCAATTGGCGTTAGAACAAATTAGCGTTATTAATTATAGGGGGATATCATCTGTGTCAGACCGGCCAAAATTATCTATTCGAAGTAACAGCAAAATGAATTTCATGATTCTTATCACCGCTACTATAGCGGCTGGACTCAGCCAAGGAATGCTGCTTCCCGTATTATCCATTCTATTGGAGCAGAAAGGAGTTTCCTCTTCGCTTAATGGACTTAATGCAGCTGCTTTATACATAGGATCATTCGGAATGACCTTGATTGCTGAAAGAGTTCTCGGAGCGATTGGATTCAAAAAATTGATTGCTGGCGGGATAAGCTTAGTCTTAGTAAGCTTGCTCTTATTCCCCTTTTTTCCTGGAATCAAAATATGGTTTGTGTTACGTCTTCTTGTAGGTGTTGGTGATGCAGCTATCAATTATGCCGCCCAGCTATGGGTGCTGCTAATGACGCCTGCCGAGCATCGCGGACGAAATCTTTCCCTGTATGGGATGTCCTATGGTCTGGGCTTTAGCTTGGGGCCACTTGGAATTAGTCTGCTGCGCTTTGGTCAGGCAACACCCTTTATTGTTCTAGCTTTTCTTTTTTTGCTGGTCCTAATACTAGCCGTTACATTACTTCCGGATTCACGTCCAGATAAAGTTGAGAGTGGAGAAAGTCAGGTACGCCGGTTTGGACGTTGTTACAGTCTAGCGTGGTTCGCTTTAATTCCTGCACTCCTATACGGTTTCATGGAAGCAAGCTTAAACAGTAATTTTCCAGTGTATGGCCTCCGGATCGGATTCAGCACGGATCAAATTGCAGCCTTATTGCCTTTTGCGGGCATTGGAGGATTGTTGTTACAATTCCCGCTAGGACTGTGGAGCGACCGTTTTGGTCGAAAGAAGGTATTGATTCTTACTGGGATTGGAGGCGGGATTGCCTTCGCATTACTGCCATTAGCAGGTGACCATTTCAAAGTGACTATGGTGCTGTTGATGATTGCTGGTGGACTTGTAGGCTCCTTTTTCTCGTTAGGGCTTAGTCTGGCTGCGGACATTTTACCACGACATTTACTGCCTGCTGCAAATGTGGTTGCTTCTTTTCATTTTAGTATAGGCAGTATTATAGGTCCAGGGATCGGCGGTTTGCTCATGCAAGTCGGCTGGGGCGGGGGGATTTTCGGCTTGATGGGCGCTTTATATATCGCCTTCGGATTGCTTGGGTTATTTTTCTCGCCACGGCAAAAAATTTGAGGTAAGATAAGAACGAGTGCTCGCATGGAAATTCATCTGGCTTTCAGAGTACACTATAGATTATAGATAAAGACAGGGAGAGGCTGAACTATGATCACAGTTGAACACTTAGCCAAGGCAGTTGGGGAAGATAAGAATCCAGTTCTACAGGATATAGGGTTTCAATTAGAACCGGGTGAGTTCGTAGCAATACTTGGAGCTAGCGGTAGCGGTAAGACCACTTTACTGCGCTGTTTAGCGCTGCGTGAGAAGTGGGATAGAGGGAATTTTAGAGTGGACGGTACAGATATAATGGCGAGTGCCTTTACAGGTAAAAGAAAAATCCGCCGCGAGTGGGCATACCTGGAGCAGAATGCAGAGCTCAATCCTAACCGTACTGCATTGAAAAATGTACTGATCGGCCAGTCTTCACAAACGCCGTTATGGCGAATGGTCACTGGGATGGTACGTTCAGATGATTATATGGGTGCAATGGATGAACTGGACGCCCTTGGCCTCCTGGATAAGGCGAAGATGAAGACAAGTCAACTTAGTGGCGGAGAAAGGCAGCGTGTAGCGATTGCTAGAGCGTTGACTCACGGTGCTAAAGTGATTTTAGCGGATGAACCGGTTACGGGATTAGATCCTAAATCCGCGGAGAGTGTCTTGGAAACATTGCGGAAGCTGTGTAAAGAAACCGGTCTTACGGTTGTAACGGTGTTACCGATTGAATTAGCGGAACGTTTTGCTACGCGTCTATGGGTACTAGAAGATGGCAGAATTAAGCATGATATAAAGGGGCGTAGATTAACGTTCCAAGAACGTGCAAATCTTTAAATATAGGACACGGATAAGGAAAAGAGTGATGAAGTTGAATATGAGAAGTCTTAGGTGCTTTGTAGCCGCAACGCTGACGTTATCCGTACTGTCGGGTTGTACTTTCATCAGTGATCCTGTTTCTAAGATGAAATCCCCACAATTGTCTGCTGACAAAGCAACACTTATGGCTGCTATTAATTCACTTAAGCCAGCAGGTTCCACGTTGATTCGTCCGACCAATGACGATGATAGTACCATCTTTACTGAGGATCTCAATAAGGATGGAGTTATGGAGACGCTAGTGTTCTATAGGACTCCAGGTGAAGCCGTACAGATTCACGGGATGATACTGGAGAAACAGGGCGACACATGGGTCAAAAAACTTGTATTCGATGGCGACGGGTCTGTGCTGGAATCGGTTGATTTGAAGGATATGACGGGTGATGGGAAGCTTGAAATTGTTACCGGCTATTCACAAGGTGAAGAAAAGGGTCTTGTCGTCTATAGCTATTCCAGCGGAACATTAGAAGAAGTGCTTTCACATCCTTATACAAAATATATGATTGATGATCTTAATGGGGATGGAATTGAAGACATAACCGTTGTTTACTTTAAAAGAAATGAATTTGCAACCATTTCGGTCTATCAGTACAATGATGGCTTTAAGGTACTCGATAAGCTTGATAATATCGATCCTTATTTTAATAATTATTACAATATTGTTGCAGGAAAAATCTCAGAGAATAAAGAAGGAATCGTATTGGATGCTGCGGTGGATTCCCAATCTGCCTATACCTCTATTGTCGTTATGGAGAATAACAAGCTGCGTGTGGTATTACCAGGCGATGCGCGGACTTATAAAGATCGTCGGATTGCAAGTGAAGATATTGATCATGATGGCATTATTGAAATTGGATTGCTTGAGGCGCCTAAAGGATGGGAGTATTTCGATCCAGCTGAAATTCCATACTTTACCTCCTATTATAAATGGGATGGGAAAGAAGGTCTGACCTTCGCAACCCAGCTATATCATGATCCATCGGATCGATTCAATATTAATTTTTCTCCGGAATGGCATGGAAAGGTGACAGTTGATACGAAATCGGTTCTGGATAAGAACCTTAAGTTTATCATGTCAGATACCGGTGAGACGGTTGCTGAGGTTTCCTTCTTTTCTCCTTCAGAATGGGATCGCGTAAAAAATGACGGTTGGGATTTGCTTGCACGTGATGCAGACAAGGTCATCGCCTACCGCGGTAAGTTAGAACAAAGTACAACAAAGGAAGGAAGCAATAAAATTGCTTCCCCTATAGAAAGGAAGGGAATAGATGAGTAAAGTACTGATACTGGAAGATGAGGAGTCCATTCGTAGTTTTATTGTCATTAACTTGAAGCGTAATGGGTTCGAAGTGATAGAGGCTGCGGATGGGCATGAAGCTCTTCACAAGTTAACCACGATCCCTGATATTGATATCGCTCTGTTGGATGTAATGGTTCCGGGTATTGATGGATTTGAAGTATGTAGACGGGTCAGAGAAACCAATGAGCGTTTGGGTATTATTTTTCTGACAGCCAAGGTTCAAGAGCAAGATAAAGTGTATGCATTGTCTGTAGGAGCGGATGACCATGTTAGCAAGCCATTCAGCCCCACAGAACTGATTGCTCGAATTCAATCTTTGCTGCGCCGAGTGAACGTTCATCGTGAACAGTCAGCGAAAGTTTCATTCGTTTCAGGGCCATTTACCTTGGATCTTATTTCCAAACATTTTAAACGTGATAATGAAGCGATTGAACTGACACCAACGGAATTTTCGTTGATTCAATTCTTCCTCGAAAAAGAAAATACACCGCTCAGCCGCGATCTTCTGCTGGATCATGTGTGGGGCAAGGAGTATATGGGTGATCCCAAAATTGTGGATGTGAATATTCGTCGTCTGCGTCAAAAAATAGAGAATAATCCGTCAGAGCCAGAATTTTTGCAAACGGTATGGGGACACGGATATAGATGGAAAGGCCAAGTACAATGATTAAGAAGGGGATGCGCAGACAAATTGTTCTACACTACATTCTTGTAGTTTTTTTGGCGCTTCTCCTCGTAGAAGTTATCTTCCTGCTTGCCATCAGAACGTATTATTATGACAGTGTATATAGCAAGATGAAAAATCACATTACCACGGCAGAGTCGTTTTTTCATAAATACGAGCTAGATGGCGATAACAACTCGAATCAGCTGCAAGTACTGCTGGATAGATTTGAGCTGCCCAATACAGAGCTAGAAGTATTGACCATGAATGGTGACATGATTACCAGTTCAACCGGTTTTCAGCCTGATCGTACGATTACAACTAGTGACGTCCCTGAAGCGGTAGGGGGCAGTATTGGCCGCTGGGTAGGACGCCAGAGTGGTACTAACGAGAGTGTTATGGCTGTGTCCAAGATGCTGCAGGTTCACGGACGTGATACGTATATTCTAAGATATCTTACTTCACTTGAGGGTATCAACAACGATTTGCTTAATCTTACGTTACTGTCAATTGGAATAGGTGCAGCTGTTATGGCTGTTGTTATCGTGTTCAGCTTCGGACTTGCCAATTCAATCGTAAAGCCGCTCAATAACATTACGGCGGTATCAGCCCAAATGGCTAAGGGTAGATTTAATGTGCGGATTAAGGGGAATTACAAATTTGAGATTGGTGACTTGGCTTCAACGCTGAATTATATGGCTCAGGAAATTGTGCGCAGTAATCAGATTAAGGATGATTTCATCTCGTCCATTTCACATGAGCTTCGGACACCCCTTACTAGTATCAAGGGCTGGAGTGAAACCTTGGTCTCTGGTGGCTATGATCCGGAGGAGACGAAGCTTGGAGTCAGCATCATTTCCAAAGAAAGTGAACGCTTGATTGGTCTAGTAGAGGAGATTCTAGACTTTTCAAAGCTGCAGCAGAACCAAATGAAGCTGTCCATTGGGATTGTTGACGTGAAAGTGTTACTTCAGGAGACTATACTTAATATTTGGGCCAAGGCGGAGAAGAAACGGATTCACCTGCTTCTTGAATGTGAAGACGGGATCTATGTTAAAGGGGATGCCAATCGTCTAAAACAAGTGTTCTTGAATCTGGTAGACAATGCCGTGAAGTTTTCACATGAGGAGTCCAGTATAGAATTGTCTGCGAAGAGAATTTCGGCTACAGAGACTGCTATCATGGTTCGTGATAGTGGGATTGGGATTAGTGAAGCACATATCTCCAGAGTGAAAGACCGTTTCTTTCAAGTGGATGCGTTGAACGGGGGAACGGGCTTAGGTCTAGCCATCTCACAACAAATCGTGGAACTTCACCATGGGAAGCTTGAAATGGAAAGTGAGCTAGGTAGTGGAACTGAAGTTACCGTAATCTTGCCACTTACTGAGAAGCTGCCTGAAGTCAATTCAGATCATGTAGCACAAATAACAGCTACCTTACCTGAATCAGATGTCTAGGAGGTATGGAAATGGAAGTATGGGGGAATTCGATTAGGATCGTTCGTGGAGAACCTGATCGGACTGGTGATATCTTGAGGCTGCTGCAGGAAGCAGCAAATTGGATGGAACGAAATGGGATTAAGCAATGGACCCCCGGCCAATTTAACGAGAATGATATCACAGGCTATTTCACGGATAGGCATGTTTATCTTGCGATTGAAGATGAAGCAGTAGTTGGAATGTTCACATTACAATTCAGTGATCCTCAATACTGGGGAAGCAAAAACGATGAGTCTTATGCATATTTGCATAGATTAGCTGTAGCGGGTTCACACCGCAGTCAGGGACTTGGTCAGCATATGCTTAAATATGCTGCGGTGCGTGCCAAAGAACTTGGCTGCAGAGGACTCAGATTTGATACCGTCGCACATAACATTAAACTCAATCGTTATTATCAGAGCATGGGTTTTCATTACATGGGTACTAACGATATGGGAAATGGTCGTTTAGTGAACCTGTATGAGCATTTTGAGGAACAACCTGATTCCGATCGTCTGATTCTTAGATTTATTTCTGAATCGGACTTTGAGCACCTGAAACGATGGAGTATCTCACCTGAGTATCTGAAGCAATGGGCTGGACCTTCACTAACTTTTCCTCTTGACGATGACCAGCTTACTAAGTATTTAGATGGGGCTAATCATCCAGCGAATTCTGATCGCCTTATTTTCTGTGCGGTGCATGAAGCTACTCAGCAGGTCGTGGGACACATCAGTTTTTCAGCCATAGACCGGGCTAATCGATCTGCACGAATTGGCAGAGTAGTAGTAGATACTGATTATCAGGGCAGAGGCTTTGGAACAAGGATGATGAATGAAATGCTCCGGATCGGATTTGAGAGCTTGGATCTGCATCGTATTTCTCTGGGAGCTTTTGCTTTCAACACCGTTGCCCTGAAAACCTATGAAGCATTGGGCTTTAAGCGGGAGGGTGTAGAGCGCGAATCAGCGCTGTTTGGGGAGCAATATGTAGATTGTGTGGAAATGAGTATTTTAGATCGAGAATGGTTAGCGCTCCATGAATCATAAAGGTTAACTTCTAACAACCGAAGGGGCTGTTGCTCTGGTCATGTTCGACCAGGACAACAGCCCCTTTTTATAAATATAAGAATATATAGGTTTCACACTATACATTATCCTTATATTTCTCGCATAAACGCTTACCGTCCATTTGGGACGCCGAAGGCGTTTTTGCTTGAAATAGTATTTATATATATAATGGTTTTATGAAGGGAGAACTTCCCGTAGACGTCCTGTCTTCTCATAAACATCCTGAAACAGACGGGAGGGTTGATTTCGAACCGCTGGCTTAGGAGCTACGGTCTCATTGGGCCCAACAACTACGATATTATTAATACTTCCCTTGACGACAGCACCATCCTTAATAATGGCACCTTCGCCAATAATGGCATTTTCGATCTGTACTCCACGTCCGATTCGAACGCCAGGCATAATAACGCTTTGTTTAATTTGGCTCATTTTTCCAATTTCCACACCATTGAAGATTACAGAACGTTGCAAGCTGCCTTCTTGCGTGCAGAATTCATTCACTAGAGAGTCCGTCGATGGAATCTGAACACGTGGTTTGTGAACAGCAAGCTTAGTCCGGCGACTCCGGCTATACATCGGCCAATGAGCTTTGTCGAGCTTCATGCCATTGTTTTTTTGCAGAAGATCCATATGTGCTTCCCAGAGACTACCCACAGTACCTACATCTCTCCAGTATCCTTTGAAGCGGTAAGCGAATAAATCATCATTCTGATCAAGCATCGTTGGTATAACGTCTTTACCAAAGTCATGACTGGAATTAGGATTAGCTGCATCCCGCAACAAGTGCTCCTTCAGATAAGCCCACTCAAACAGATATATACCCATAGAAGCTAAATTACTTTTAGGTACTTTTGGTTTTTCCGCAAACTCAGAGATTTTTAGTTCATCATTTACGTTCATCACTCCAAAACGACTAGCTTCATCCCAAGGAACCTCCATTACGGAGATGGTGGCTTTTGCAGCCTTCTCTACATGGTAATCCAACATTTTCCGGTAATTCATATGGTAAATATGATCACCGGATAGAATGAGAACATGTTCTGGATTACGGCTATCGATATACTCAATATTCTTATAAATCGCATCAGCAGTTCCTGTATAGCTGTCTCTGCCTTCAACACCGGAAGGAAGCAGGGTTACACCTTTATCCTTTTGACTATGTAAACCCCAAGGTTCACCTTCACCGATGTGTTCATGTAAGGATTCAGCTTCATATTGCGTCAGGACACCTACTGTATCAATTTTAGAATTTACACAATTACTTAGTGGGAAATCAATAATTTTATACTGTCCACCGAAAGGGACTGCAGGCTTAGCCATACTGGAAGTCAAGGGAGCCAATCTGCGGCCTTCCCCTCCTGCCAAGAGCATGGCGATACAATCTTTTTTGTTATTCATTTGTTATCCCTCCCATTTATTTTGTCAATGCTTGATATATAAACTCACGACAAGCACTTGAAACGACATAGGTGAAGTATATTGCTGTGTAAAAAGAAAAATTACAATTAATATTTCTTTATCAGAAAATCTTTTGTTTTCACATCAAATCATTTTCAAAATGGTAATATTCGGGTAATGTAATAGGTACAAGCATTCAAAAAAGGTGGTGTAGAATTGGCTGAAAAAGCAACAATCGATACCCTTCCGTCAGCATCTGATATTTATTTGTTCCATGAGGGCACCAATTATCGCAGCTATTCTATGCTGGGTGCGCACACTGCCGCTGAAGAAGGCGTTACGGGCGTGCGCTTTACCGTGTGGGCTCCTCATGCGACATATGTAGGACTAGCTGGTGATCATAATGGCTGGGATGGAACGCAGGACATGGACTCGTTATATAAGATACCCGATTCAGGATTTTGGAGTCGTTTTTTTCCGGGAATACAGCCGGGAACTTTTTACAAATACAGGATTGTTGCCAGTGATGGCTCCAGCTTCCTAAAAGCGGATCCTTTTGCCTTCAAAGCTGAGGTTCGACCGGCGACTGCATCCGTTGTTACGGATCTCAGTGGTTATCGTTGGGGAGATGCTGCATGGCGGAGAAAGAGTAAAGCTCCATATCATCAACCGATGAACATTTATGAGATGCATTTTGGAACTTGGCGTCAAAAAGAAGATGGGGAATTTTACAGCTATCAGGAAATGAGTGAATTATTAATTCCTTATTTGGTGGAAATGGGTTATACCCATGTTGAGTTTATGCCGCTTGCTGAGCATCCATACGATTTGTCATGGGGCTATCAAGGTACGGGGTATTTTGCGGCTACGAGCCGATATGGTGAACCCCATGAGTTGATGTATTTAATCGATCATTTGCATCAAGCTGGAATTGGTGTCATTCTGGATTGGGTTCCGGCCCATTTTGCAAAGGATGCACACGGTTTAAGAATGTTTGATGGCTCGCCACTTTATGAATATGCAGATCCAATGTTAGCGGAAAAACCAGGCTGGGGAACCCTATCGTTCGACTTCAGCAAGCCTGAGATTTCTTCGTTCCTCATTTCTAATGCACTCTTTTGGTTTGAGTATTATCATATTGACGGGATGCGTGTAGATGCGGTTACCAGCATGCTTCGTCTCGATTTTGAAAAGCAAGCTCATCAATATCGACGCAATGTGAATGGTGGTCTGGAGAATCTAGAGGCCATCAAATTTATTCAGAACCTGAATAAGGCGATATTTCAGTATTTTCCTAAGGCATTAATGATGGCAGAAGAATCTAGTGCTTGGCCGGGAGTTACAGCACCAGCTCATGAAGGTGGCCTCGGTTTTAACTACAAATGGAATATGGGATGGATGAATGACACATTGGGCTACATAGAACATGATTTTTGGGGGCGCCCTCATCATCATAATTTATTAACATTTCCAATATGTTATGCTTATGCCGAAAATTATGCATTACCGTTATCACATGATGAGGTTGTACATGGCAAAAAGTCGTTACTGGACAAAATGCCCGGTTCTTATGAACAAAAGTTCGCAGGACTTAGACAGCTGCTTGGTTATCAAATATCTCATCCCGGAAAGAAACTCCTGTTCATGGGTGGAGAATTTGGTCAATTTATTGAGTGGAAGGATCAGGAGCAGCTGGATTGGCTACTGCTGGACTATGACAGCCATCGCGGCATGCTAGCTTACACAGCTGCACTTAATAAACTGTATCGCTCGGAGAAAGCCCTGTGGGAGCTTGATCATTCCCAAGAGGGTTATCAATGGATTGATGCAGATGACAATGAACAAAGCGTAATTTCATATCTGCGAAAAGGCAAGAAGCCTGGAGATACGTTGCTGTTTATCATTAATTTTCAACCTGTCCAGCGTCAACAGTATCGTATAGGGGTTCCACGCCCAGGGACCTATGAAGAACTTTTTAGCTCGGAAGATGTAGCGTTCGGAGGTTCGGGTATACACAACTTGCCTCAGAAGAGCAAAAAGTTAGAATGGCATAATCAGGTGAACAGTATAGAGCTAACATTACCGCCTCTTAGCTTCCTGGTGTTTAAGAAAACGTCACGAGTGGGTAAGAGTAAAGAGGCAAATGAGTCATAGATTAAAGAACGAATAGAGAATCCGTACACTTTAAAGGGGGAAATAATCATGAAAGTTTTATTTGCCGCAGCTGAAGCTCATCCATTTATCAAAACGGGTGGTCTGGCCGATGTCATTGGGGCATTACCTAAAGCACTGAAGGGTGCCGGGGTAGATGTAAGAGTGATTTTGCCTAAATATCGTGGGATTCCAGAAAAGTTCACTTCAAAAATGGAGCATTTAACAGAAGTGTATGTGCCAATCGGTTGGCGTAATCAATACTGCGGGATCGAACATATGGTTTATGACGGTATTCCCGTTTACTTTATCGACAATGAATATTATTTTGGACGGGACGGAATCTACGGATATATGGACGATGGGGAACGCTTCGCGTTCTATAATCGTGCGGTGCTGGAGTGTCTGCCAGCTATTGATTTTCAGACGGACGTCTTGCATTGCCATGATTGGCATGCGGCTGTAATCCCAATGCTGCTTCAGGGTCATTATCGACACAATCCATTTTACAGCGAAATGCGAAGTGTATTTACCATACATAACCTGTTGTATCAGGGTGTGTTTCCATATGAGGTGCTTGGGGAGCTATTGGGTCTTGACAGCAGTTATTTTGGAGGCGTGGAGTATTACGGGAATGTGAATTTCTTAAAAGGTGGCATTGTATACAGCGACCGTGTCACCACAGTAAGTCCAACCTACTCGGAAGAAATTCGAACACCTTATTATGGTTACGGACTGGATGGATTGTTGAATGCGCGAGCGGATGTTTTGAGCGGTATTGTGAATGGAATAGATACAAAAAGTTATAATCCTGCAACAGATACAAGTCTTGTTACCCGTTATCGTTCTAATCTGGCGAAGAAAACGGAGAACAAATTAGCCTTGCAGGAGGAATTAGGACTACCTGTGGATGCTAATATTCCGATGGTGGCTATGGTTACTCGTCTTGTGGATTCCAAGGGTTTAGATTTGCTTACGCGTGTATTGGATGAGCTATTGTATAAGGATGACATTCAATTTGTTCTGCTTGGAACGGGGGATGAGTCCTATGAGCGATGGTTTAAGGAAGCGGCTTGGCGTTATCCGACAAAGCTATCTTCACAAATCCTCTTTAATGATGCACTCTCACGCAAAATATATGCTGCTAGTGATATCTTTCTTATGCCTTCCAAGTTTGAACCTTGCGGGATCAGTCAACTTCTCGCTTTACGCTATGGTAGCATACCTGTTGTGCGGGAAACTGGTGGCCTGAATGACACTGTTCAAGCTTATAATGAAGAATCCGGTGAAGGAAACGGCTTTACGTTCAGTAACTACAACGCCCACGATATGATGTTTACGCTTCGCCGGGCGATCTCATTATACAAGCAGCCTGAACACTGGAAAAAGATTACGAAAAACGCATTCGCTGGCGATTATAGCTGGAATGTATCGGCGCAACAGTACATTGATATTTATAATGAAATTACGGAATAAGGATTCATTAGATTCCGTAATAGGTTAATAAGGGAGTGCACTGAAGTATAACTCATACTTTAGTGCACTCCTTTTTTTGAAGAAAATTAGGGGTGATTTGCCGCATGATTTGGTTAAGTTAGGGAATAGTAAAAATGTATAAAATTATATAAAATTTGAATAAATGTTGAATAATATGTTTCAGAAGAATGAATTCTTTGCTTTGAAACCCAATAAAAGGAAGTTATTGTCACAATTATGCCTTTGCATATTCATGCGTTCTGATTTATAATAAGTCGGTCAAAGAGACAACGTGGATTTTTTTCATATGAATAGGGGAGATATAGAAATGAACAAATGGGGTAAACTTAGTTTAGGTATGTTATTAGCAGTAGGCCTGTTGTCAGGCTGCGGTCAAAATAAAAATGATAGTGATACCGCTGCAAGTGGAAATGCAACTAACGGTGGGGCTACTAAGAAGCTTACTATGGGCACAAGTGCAGATTTTCCTCCGTACGAATTCCATAAAGTAGTAGACGGTAAAGATACTATCGTGGGCTTCGATATCGATATCGCTAAGGAAATTGCTGCTGATATGGGTGCTGAACTTGTAATTAAGGACTTGCCATTCGACTCACTATTGAACGAATTGTCCAGCGGAAGAGTAGATATTGTAATTTCTGGACTTAGCCCGACGGAAGAACGTAAAAAAGCTGTTGATCTTTCAGACATTTATTACAAGGCTGAGCAAGCGATTGTTGTGCGCGAAGCGGACAAAGATAAATACGCCACTATGGATGCTGTAAAAGGTACCAAAATTGGTGTGCAGACTGGTTCCATTCAAGAGGAAATTGCTAAAGGGATCGAGGGAGCGAAAATCACTTCGCTTGGTAAAATCTCCGAAATCGTTCTACAATTGCAATCCAATCGTGTAGATACTGCCATCATTGAAGGGCCCGTCGCAAAATCATTCGTTAAGAATGTTCCTGGTCTTGTAATTACTGATGCTAAGCCAGAAGTTGAAGATGACGGTTACGCTATTGGTATTAAAAAAGGAAATAAAGAGCTACTGGATCAAGTAAACAGCACACTGACACGTTTAAACTCAGAAGGTAAAATTGATGAGTACGTAACGGCAGCTAGTGAGCTTGCAGATAGCACGAAGTAAAGAAACAACCGATATTTTTAAAGTCTGCTAAAGTAAATTGTATGTGTATACAGAAAATAGCGACAATAAGCTATTTTCTATTTTTTTGGAGATGGGAGGATAGGTTATGGACATTACTTTATTTAAAATGGCTTATGATTATCGTGATTTTTTCCTAACCGGTTTGCAGTATACCTTGCTGCTTGCTGTTCTAGGCGTCTTCTTTGGTTTTATTCTAGGGATTATTATTTCCTTGCTACGTATGTCCAAATGGAGTGTGCTTCGCTTCTTAGCAACAGCCTGGGTAGAATTCCTTCGTGGTACACCTATGCTTGTACAACTGTTTCTGATCCATTATGGATTGGCTACATTCGGGATTGAATTTACACCGATTCAGTCGGGGGCAATCACTTTATCCATTAACAGTTCTGCTTACCTTGCAGAGATTTTCCGTGCTGGGATACAAGGGGTAGATCGTGGACAAATGGAGGCAGCCCGTTCGCTTGGAATGAAGCAAGGGATGACTATGCGCCATATCATACTCCCGCAGGCACTCAAGAGTGTTCTTCCGGCAATCGGAAATGAATTTATTACCATTATCAAGGAATCATCGATTATTTCTTTTATCGGCGTTACGGATTTGATGTTTCAAGCACGTACGGTTACAACGATTTCTTACGATGGTATGACACCACTTGTAATTATCGCATTTATGTACTTTGTGCTGACATTTACGCTATCGAAGATCCTAGGTAGACTGGAAAGGAGGCTGAATACCGATGATCGCCGTTAAGAACTTGCAAAAAAATTACGGGAAGCTGGAAATTCTCAAGGGAATTGACTTGGAGATTCATAAAGGTGAGGTCGTCGTCGTTATCGGACCGAGTGGATCGGGTAAAAGTACCTTTCTGCGCTGTTTGAATCTCCTGGAGCAGCCAACTGGTGGCGAAATTACTTTTGAAGGTGAATCTATTACCTCCAAAAAGCACGATATTAATGTCACACGTGAGAAGATGGGAATGGTATTTCAGCAGTTTAACCTCTTTCCTCACAAAACAGTTCTGCAGAACATTACACTAGCACCGATTAAGGTGAAAAAACAGCAGCAGTCCGAAGCTGATAAATTCGCAATGGAGCTGCTCAAGACTGTAGGCCTAGAAGATAAAAAGGATGCTTATCCTGCTCAACTGTCAGGAGGACAGAAGCAGCGAATCGCGATTGCCCGGGCGCTGGCGATGCAGCCTCATGTGATGCTCTTTGACGAGCCAACCTCAGCCCTTGACCCAGAGATGGTCGGTGAGGTGCTGGAGGTTATGAAGAAGCTTGCAGAAGATGGGATGACAATGGTCATAGTTACGCATGAGATGGGCTTTGCACGCGAAGTGGGCGACCGTATTCTATTTATGGATGGCGGCGTGATTGTAGAGCAAGGTACACCTGCACAAGTATTCGGAAATCCTCAGCATGTACGTACACAGGATTTTTTAAGTAAAGTGTTATAAGTAAGTCAAATTGTAGCGGCGCTCGGGCAAGTTATCCGGGTGCCGCTTTATTTTTTTAACAGTTGCGTAATTTGAGGATATAATGGACTGAGTTCATTTATTTATGTAAACCATGTATAATAGATGGTCAAACAACTTGAAAAGGAGTACATACATAATGAGAGATGATCTGCGCCGGATAGGCATTATCGATATTGGTTCTAACTCCATACGTCTTGTAATCTATGATACAACGCCGGAGGGAGGCTATAAGATCATCAAGGAGTGTAAGTACTCTGCGCGTCTTAGTGAGAAGATTACGAAGGAAGGTCGACTGGAGCAGAAGGATATGGAGACGATCATCCCAGTCTTGCGCCAGTTTAAGGAGATCTGCAATGCTTTTGATGTAGAAACCATTCGTGCGGGCGCTACAGCGGCAATCAGAAATGCTGCTAACTCCAGTGAAATTATTGCCTTTTTATCAGAAGCTTCAACCATACCCATTGAGGTTATCAGTGGTCATCAGGAAGCTTACTTTGGCTTCTTAGGTGTCATAAATGCATTTAATGTTGAAGATGGTTATGTCATCGATATTGGTGGCGGGAGTACTGAAATCACACTTTTTCGCGGGCGGCGTTATCAACATAGTATTTCCTTTCCGTTCGGAGCGGTGAATACCAATCTTATGTTTGGTCAAGGTGGGAACTGGAATGGAGAGCAGATTCAGAAGCTCGAGACCTATGTTCTGGGGAGATTGGTAGAGCATGATTGGCTTAACTCAACAGCAGGTCTTCCACTGTTTGGTCTGGGAGGTACGGTTCGTTCTCTAGGTAAGCTGGATCAAAAGACTAGAGCATACTCATTACCTAACTCTCACGGTTACACCATGGCCAGTGAGACGATTGAGCATTTTATGAACACATTACCTTCAATGCCTTATGATAAGCGTAAAGACTTAGATGGGTTGTCTAAGAGTCGAGCAGATATCATCGTATCCGGGTTGATTATTTTCCATACGGTATATCAGTATATTGGGGCTAGCCAGGCTGTAATCAGCGGGGAGGGGCTCAGGGAAGGTATGCTACATGATCTACTGAAGCCGGAGCAACCGGTGCGAGACAGTGCGCTTGAATACAGTTTAAATACGATTATTCGGTTTGATATTCGTACTTCTAAACGGTATTTAGATCATATTAACAAGCTTGCTCTAAGTCTGTTTGACGCGTTCAAGGATGAGGTGAATAAAGCTGAACATGAGATGTTAATTTATGTATCCATCATGCTACATCGAACAGGGTCTAACATTAACTATTATCAATCTAAACGACACACCCTGTATTGGCTGATGAATTCACCGATTCGTGGACTGACACACCGCCAGCTTATCCTGTGCGCTATGATTGCCTCGTATAGCACAAAAAGCCGGAAGCAGAAATTGTCCCAGATGTATAAGGACATTTTACTGCCTTCCGACGAAGAGTGGATTCATAAGCTCGGATCGCTTGTACAGCTAAGCATTGCACTAGACAGCACCGAGATCGGAATTGTAAGCGGCCTGAAGGCTAATCTCCACGGCAATACTCTTAATCTGGATCTTGAGGGCGCTTCAGCGCTTCTGATTGGTCTAGAGGACATTGAGAACGCCTTAAAAGCATTTAAGAATGCTTGGGCGGTGAAGGTAAAACTCGATTTTCCTTCCAACGTGTAACATCCATTGCTGCGAACTGGCTCCGGAAAGGGGCCTTTTTGTCGTCTGGCTGCTCGTAATACCCATTAGGCTGTAAGAAGCTGGCCTTCACATTATCTTTAAGGGATAGTTCAAGAATCTTAACGATTTGTTTACGAATATTGCTGTCTCTTACCGGACACATCAGCTCGATCCGTCGGGTTAGGTTTCTAGTCATCCAGTCTGCACTAGATAAATACACCTCAGGCTTCCCGCCATTTTCAAAATAGTAAATTCTTGAATGCTCCAGAAAGCGGTCGACAATACTGCGAACCGTAATGTTTTCGCTCAAACCTTCAATCCCCGGACGAAGACAACAAACCCCCCGAACGATTAAATCGATAGATACACCGGCCTGTGCGGCACCATATAAATCGTCGATGACTTGTTGATTAGAGAGTGAGTTCATTTTGGCAATGATACGTGCAGGTCTTCCAGCTGCAGCATGCTCCGCTTCACGCTTCATCAGCTTTTGTAAGGAAAGGCTCATGTCCGTTGGAGCTACAATGAAGGAATTCCAGTCAAAATCAGCGGAATAGCCAGTCATTTGATTAAACAGCTCGGAAGCATCAAGTCCGATATCGCTTTGAGCAGTAAATAGACTGAGATCCGTATAGACTTTGGCTGTACTGTCATTGTAGTTTCCTGTGCCTACATGCACGTAACGACGTAATTCACGACCTTCCTGACGGACAATCAAGGTGACTTTGGCATGCGTTTTTAGACCAACAAGACCATAAACGACATGACATCCGGATTTTTCAAGTTGGCGGGCCCAAGCAATGTTACGTTCCTCATCAAATCTGGCTTTTAACTCAACAACGACTGTTACCTGTTTTCCGGATTCAGCAGCATTAGCGAGTGCAGTGATCAGAGGAGAGTTTCCGCTCACGCGGTATAAAGTCATCTTAATGGCCATCACTTGTTCGTCCTCTGAGGCTTGAATGATAAAGTCCGTCATCGCATCAAAGGATTCGTAAGGGTGATAGACCAGGACATCTCGCTCACGTAATACCTCGAAGAAATCCTCGTTCTCTTCAAATTCAGCAGGGTAGACGGGTTCAATGCTTGGATAGTTTAAGTAACTAAAGCCCTTAATACTGCCGGCGAAATTACGAAGGAAACTTAGATCTAGCGGACCTTCAATTTCGAATACGAAATCTTCAATTTCAAACTCAGCTTGCAGCTGTTCCAAGGCATATGGATGAATTCCTTTTTGTACTTCAAGTCTTGCTGGAACACCGCGGCGACGCTTGCGCAGCTCCTTTTCAATCTCTTCTAGAAGATCCTCGGCCCCTTCTTCGTCGATCGTGAGATCAGAGTTGCGGGTCAAACGAAATTCACTAACGGCAACGGGCTCATAACCACTAAATAAAGTTTGAATGTGATGACGGATCACATCCTCTATAAATACGAACTGCCGTTTCTTACTGTTAGACCGGTGTGGTAGCGGGATACATCTTGGCAGATTAGATGGAATTTGCAGAATAGCAAAAAAAGGCTCTTCTTCAAGGCCATTCTTACGAGTAAGAACTACTGCTAAATAGATAAATTGGCTATGAACGAGTGGAAACGGTCGACTCTGATCTACAGCCATTGGCGTAAGTACAGGATAAATGATATCCCGGTAATATTGTTCTATGGACTGTTCTTGTGCATGAGTGAGATCCTCATAATCAACAAAAACGATACCTTCTTTATGCAAACTCCGTGAAATATCACGGAAAATCCGGTATTGGTCGGCAACAATTTTGGTAACTCGCTTGATGAGACGTTTGTATAGCCCGGAAGGGGTGTAGCCAGTGAAATCTTTTTTAGTATAGCCTGCCCGGATTTGATCTTGAATTCCTGCCACTCGAACACTTATGAATTCATCAAGATTGCTTGAGACGATAGCCAGAAATCTAGCCCGTTCCATAAGCGGATTATCAGGGTCTTGAGCTTCTTTCAGCACGCGTCGGTTAAATTCGATCCAGCTCAAATCTCTATTGAGGTAAGCAGTGGCTGGGCTGCTTTGGTTATTTTTATTCTCTTCTGTATTCATGGGACCTCCAAATATGATTCGTTGTCTATATCTATTCTATTTATCATATTCTATCATTCTACTATTGGATAAAGCATGAAATGTTAACGCTATGTAAAATCTTCGGGAATTTTATATGATAATTTTAAAAAATGGTGCATGTATCTTTTAATGTAGTTTACATAATGAAAAATATGTTAACCACAATCCGAAAAAATGACAATATTGAAACTTGATTTTTCACAATGGTAACAATTACATAAGCACAGGTTACAAAATTGTGATATATTAAGTCCTGTCAGTTTTACAAAAGACTGCAACACATCAAGAAATCACACACGGGTTGTACATAAGTACTTAAAATGTACACGAGCGTATACGGAAGTGATACCGTTCACGCCCATCTAATGAGGAGGCAATTATGAAGAACAGATTTAGAACAATTAAAACACTTGCTGCAATTATGGGAATCAGTGCATTACTGCATGCCGTTCCAGCTCATGCAGACAGCGTTCATATCGCTAAGGATGGCAACACTTTTTATACTTTATCCAAACAATATAATGTAGGTGTGAATGAATTAATGAAAGCAAACCCAAACGTTGCAGCACTTAACATTTACGAAGGTCTTGAAATTACTATCCCTAGTAAGATGCAGGCTGAGTCCGTAACTACAACTGACAAATCACCAGTGATTACACCAAGTCTGAATGTAAACTCAGAGTCCAAAACAGTTGAAGCATGGGGTAAGTCCTTTAATTATGACAAATCGATTCAAGTCAAAGCTTCAGCTTATTCTTCTGCAAGCAGTGAGAACGGCGGATGGGGTGCAGTAGATTATTTCGGAAATCCTCTCAAGCTTGGAACTATTGCTGTTGATCCAAATGTGATTCCTCTCGGTACCAAAGTATTGGTGACAGGCCATTCACATGATGGATTGCCTAAAGATGCATTCTTAGCAACGGCAACGGATGTGGGCGGTGCTATAAAAGGCAATCGTATCGATATCTTTATCCCTGGTAGCCAAAGCTTTGTATCATCATTCGGTTATCAATATGTACAATTATACATTGTTAAATAGAAAGATAAAAATAGAGAGAATACCTATGAGATATGAAAAGTTCTAAAATAAGGTTACACAGGAAACGGAGGGAGTCCTTAGCGGCTGCCTCCGTTTTTTTGCGTATTATTAAATATATATTTTTGGAAAATTTATTTACTTTTGGACACTTGAAGTAATTGAGGAACGGTAACGAATGTATAGCCCCGCTTGCGCATAATAGTGATTACTTCAGGTAGAGCCTGAATCGTTCCTTGTAGATGACTACCTGGACCGCCTCCACCGTGCTGAAGAATAATCGCTCCTCTTCCAATATGGGCTAGAATATTATTTCTGACTTGGTTTTTGGAAAGTCCTTTCCAGTCCAATGAGTCCACATTCCAATTCACGAGCGTGTAGCCATGGCTTTTTGCCCATTTTAGCTGCTGTTCACTGATATCCCCATAGGGTGGGCGAATTAGTCGTGGTTTATATCCGGCCAAGGTTTGTATAATATCCTCGGTCTTTATGATCTGTGATCGAAAATCATTCATCGCAAGCTTCACAAACTGAGGGTGGTTATACGAGTGATTTCCAATCGCATGTCCTTCTCTAATCATTCTTTTCACCAAAGCTGGATGTTTTTTTGCTCGGCTTCCCACCACAAAGAAGGTTGCTTTGACATTGTATTTTTTCAGGATGTTAAGCAATTGGGGGGTAAATCTTGGATCAGGAACATCATCAAAAGTAAGTGCTATGACTTTATTCCGAGGTCCACTAGTCTTAAAAGTCTCTGGGTATTTGTGTAACAGCTGACTTAATGTCAGACCTTTAGTGTTTTTATTGCTGTTAAGCGTCGAACTATTTGTAGCAGCGCTACCTGCTGAAATTGCCGTATCTTCGTCTGAAGCGGGTACACTTTGTGTTTGTTCTTGCGGAGTCTTCTGACTCTGCACAGGCGCTGACGCAACCTCTGAAGAATAGGTTGGGAATAGCATAGTTATGATTGTTCCTAATACTATAAGCAGTTTCTGACCTCTCCGTTGAAAATACATCCCCATCTGCCTCCTTTACTACCTGATCACCGTCATATTCTTAATTGTTATCTCCATAGATGGGTAGATTTATGCTGATAACAATACAGTATTGGTTAAGATTTCTTGAAGGAACCAATGCGTGTATACTAATAGAACGGGGAATTCCCGAGTCAATTATAGATTACGGAAGGATGGAGACATGAATGTCTGATTTGTTTGAACCGTATGAATTGAAGGGGTTATCGCTGAAGAATCGTATTGTCATGCCACCTATGTGCCAGTATTCGGTGGATAAAGAGGATGGCATCCCTAATGATTGGCATTATGTTCATTATGTAAGCCGTGCTATTGGCGGTACAGGATTTATTATCGTGGAAATGACTGGCGTACATCCAGATGGTAGAATCACTAATCGAGATACAGGAATCTGGAGTGATTTGCAAATTGAAGCTTATCGTAGAATCACGGATGGTGTACATGCGTATGGATCAAAAATCGCTGTTCAATTAGGACATGCTGGACGAAAAGCTGTGGATGCAGAGCCGCCAGTGGCTCCATCAGCAATTCCTTTTGATGCTAATTTCAAAACGCCACAGGCCCTTTCTAAAAAAGGAATTTCAGAATTAATTGAGGCCTTCCGTGAAGGGGCGCGCAGAGCTATAGAGGCAGGATTTGATACGGTCGAAATTCATGGTGCACATGGTTATTTAATTCATCAGTTTCATTCTCCATTGACGAATACCAGAGATGATGAATATGGACAAGATCCTGCGTTGTTCGGAGAACAGGTAGTTAAAGCAGTCCGAGAAGTGGTTCCTGTAGACATGCCATTGATTATGAGAATATCTGCGAAGGAATATGTAGAGGGTGGATATGATGCTGCATACGCTCTGGATATTTGCCGACGGTATAAGAATGCTGGAGTGGATCTGTTCCATGTTTCTTCTGGAGGAGAAGGTCCTATAGGTTCAAATGGAGGGCCGGGTGCAGGCCCTGCTTATCAAGTGGATCTGGCAGAGTTTATCCGTAGTGAATTACAGGTGCCTGTAATTGCAGTGGGGCGGCTTGAATCCTTTACTGAGGCACAGTCCATCGTCGCGGAAGAACGGGCAGAGCTGATAGCCGTTGGCCGTGGGATGTTGAGCGATCCCTATTGGGCTTTACATGCGGAAGAGGCGCTTGGAAGCGTACGTAATGTCCCCAAACCTTATGAACGCGGGATCTGGAAAAAGGGATAGCGCGCTTTGAATGTGAAGTTTGTCACAGATTTTATACTCCTTCTAAGGCAATCTTAATAAAGATAAAATTTGAAGGAGCTTGATAACGTGGGGATGGTTTTAAGTAACGATCGGCTAACTGACGGAGTGTACCACCTTAAAGTTGAAACGAATAGCGGCGGTGAAATGGGTCAATTCTACATGTTACGGGCATGGGATGCTTATCCGATCCTTTCCAGACCGTTAAGTATACATGAAGTAAAAGAGGATAGTGTCGAATTTTTATATCACGTAGTGGGGGAAGGCACTGAGATATTTTCACGGTTGACTCCTGGTGACTCAGTGGAGCTTGAAGGGCCTTTTGGCACGGGATTCCCGCAGGTCGAAGGCAAGGTTGCACTTATTGGTGGTGGAATCGGAATAGCGCCGCTATATTATTGTGCAAAGCAGCTGCCTAGTTGTGATATCTTTCTAGGTTTTAGTCGGGAAGCTTACCGGACAGAAGCTTTTCGTCCATTAGCAGCCGAGCTTACAGTAGATGTAGGCGGATTTATTTTGGATCGTGTGGATTTTAGTCAATATGATCATGTTTTCGTTTGCGGCCCACATCCTATGCTTAAAGCTGCACAGCTTAAAGGAATAGCGGCCGAAGAGGCGGGTAGCAATACAAAAGTTTATCTCTCTCTAGAGAATCGAATGGCTTGCGGCATTGGTGCCTGTCTTGTTTGTAGTGTTTCTTGTCGTGATGGTCAGCGAAAAGCCTGTGCAGACGGACCCGTGTTCCTTTCTGAGGAGGTGATTTTTCATGACTAAGATGAGTACAACTATTGCAGGCGTTCATTTTAAGAATCCGATTGTAATGGCTTCAGGAACATTCGGCTTTGGCCGTGAATATGGAAAGCTGTATGATGTATCTTTGCTAGGTGGAATCTCAGGGAAAGGGCTCACCCTCCATCCAAAAGCAGGTAACCCTGGCACTCGAGTTTATGAGACAGCCTCTGGCATGCTGAATAGTGTAGGATTGGAGAATCCCGGTGTAGCTGCGTTCTTGGAAAAAGAATGCCCTTGTTGGGAAACACTCGATACAGCCCGTTTGGTGAATCTTGGGGGCGGGACGCTTGAGGATTACGTACTTGGAGCAGAAATAATCCAGCGTGATGCAGATTTTCGATTAAGCGTAGGTAAACCAGCTGTTGATATGATTGAGTTGAATATTTCCTGTCCAAATGTAAAAGAGGGTGGAATTGCATTTGGAATCAAGACTTCAGAAGCGCAAAAAGTAGTACAAGCTGTTAGACGTGCCACTAGGCTACCACTTGCGGTAAAGCTGTCTCCAGGTGCTGAGAATATCGTTGAGATGGCGCAAATGTGTGAGGCAGAGGGAGCAGATGCTGTCTCGCTGATCAACACCATTTCCGGGATGAAAATTGATGTGCGACGGAGAAGTAGTGTATTTAATAACTTGTATGCCGGACTGTCCGGACCAGCGATTAAGCCAGTTGCTTTGCGCATGGTGCATCAAGTCGCACAGAACATATCTATTCCAGTAATCGGAATGGGGGGCATCACCACAGCTACTGATATTATTGAATTTATTATGGCAGGTGCTTCGGTAATCCAAGTAGGAACCTACAATTTCATGAATTTGAGAGCAGGTAGCCAGCTTGTTGAAGAGCTTGAGCAATTCATGGTTCAAGAGAATATTCAATCCTTGGATGAAATACGTGGCATTATATAAAGTGGAGTAGTGAGGAGATACTATTGACTTCTAACAAGATTAACCCCGAGGATATTGAGCTGACGGCGATGCCTGTCGGACGTGATCTTTTACTCGTAATTAGTGGGGGCGTTCGTCATATTGGAGCGGCAAGTACTGCGTATTTAAATGGAGAGCGGGTGGAAGTGCAGACCTCTGCCGTTCCTCATCATAAAGAGCATACGATAAGCGAAGATATTGCCATTAGGGTAGCTGAGGCTTTAAACAGGACGGTCACAGTGGTTATGGGCATTCATTACGACGATCTCACGAAAGAAGGTATTAAAGAGGTCGTTGAGATCGTAAATAATAAAGTAATTCAATATTTAGCGCAACAAATGTGAAACGGGATTGGCAATTCTGCGTAAAAGATATCAAGTGAGTATTTAAATTATCTTTTGGAGGAATGAAACCATGTCTATATTTAAAAGATTGCGCGATTTAACAATGTCTAACGTGAATGCGATTATCGACAAAGCAGAAGACCCGATTAAGATGACCGATCAGTACATTCGTGATATGACCGAAGATTTGGAAGATGCAGAAAAAGCGGTAGCGGCTCAAATCGCTATTGAGAAAAAGTTCAAGCAGCTTTATGAAGAGCAGGAAGCGCTTGTTAACAAACGTACGCAACAGGCACATGCTGCAGCTCAAGCTGGTAATGTTGACCTTGCTCGCCGAGCTCTGGAAGAGAAGAAGGCTGCTGAAGCTAAACTGGTAGAATACAAAGCTAGCTTCGATCAGAACAAAGCATCTGCGGATAATCTTCGTGGGAAGCTTGACGAAATGCGTAAGCAACTTACTCAAATGAAGAACAAACGTGAAACCTTGGTTGCTCGTTATAATGCTGCTAAAGCTCAAACCGAAATTAATAAAGCGATGAGTGGTTTCAGCTCTGATTCCGCATCTGCTGGCCTGAAACGTATGGAAGAAAAAATGATGCAAGCAGAAGCTCAAGCCGAAGCTAGCAACGAGATGAGCTCGGGCAACAAATCACTTGATGATGAGTTCGAGAAGTTGAACAAAGATCAAGCAGTAGAAGATGAATTGGCTGCTCTGATGAAACAATACGAGAAGCAATAACATTTGATCTTAGCCGTTTCACGGCTGATGTTCACAGGCGAAGGGGAGACAGTAATTTCGTTTCCTCTTCGCTTTATCTATGCTTATGACAGCATGCAAAATGAATAAGCGGGGGCTATTAGAATGGATTTCCATATCCTGGTGTCCATGGTCGTGTGGACAGTGAGCGGCGCGGTGTTGCTGTTTGTGCTGATGTTCGTAGATTCACTCTTCACTCGATACAATGATTTAGAAGAGTTAAAGGCTGGAAATATGGCAGTTACTACACGTTTTGTAATGAAGCTATTGGCACAGGCATTCATTTTATCATCATCGATAGCTGCTTCTAACAGCCTGCCAGATGCTTTGCTGATCTCGATTGTATCTTTTTTTCTTTTGCTTATTTTGGAAAGAACGGTCCGTCTCCTCTTAGCTAAATGGGGGAATCTGGATCTGGATCATGGTACACAGCTTGGCAAAATCGGGTACGGCTTATTATCAGGCTCACTGCAAATTACGGGAGCTTTAATTATTTCTGCATTTATGTAGGGGGAACGATCAAGTTGAGTATATGGAAACGTATAGGTAATCTTTTCTCCAAACCAGCGGCACAGGAAGTTCAGAAAAGTATGCTTAATTTGTCTCCCGGAGACATCTGCGAAGTATCGCTCGTTACCTACGAGGTTACCGGCAGGACTCATAATCGTGGACGAAATGCGGTAGTGCTGACATTAAGAGATGGTAGTCAAATTGCCTATTTGCATATTGAGGAGCGGGAACAGCTGCAATATGGTTTATATAAACCTATTGATGGGCGCTTAGATAATCCTGCTGAGGTTCCAACAACACTTGAACTGGACGATTATACATTTTTTCTGGAGGAAGAGTATGAAGGATATGTTGCTGCCCTAGGCCAAACCCCTTTTATGAATGGTGGAGAGCAGCATGTATGGCAATATCAGTCAGATGATTCTCGGCTTCTGCGTGTAGAATGGCAACATGGACGGTTCATGCTGTATGAAGGGGAGAAAGTAATTCCTGGTGATGTGAAGGTAATTAGAGCATCCTAGACATGAATCGTAAGAGATGTGATCTTGAGATCGCATCTTTTTTTTGTAATTACGTAGATGAAATCGGTAAAGATTTAATGTCGTTTCCACCATTCATTTTACTTCAGGATAGCACATGTTAAAATAGTACCTATTGTACTGCAAAAAACGGACGATTTAGAGCGGAGGTATGGTATGAAGGATCATAAATTTCAGCGCAGAGCGCTTCAAGTAAAAGAAGCACAGGCCAAAATAATCAAATTTGCGAATCCGCTAGAGTCACAGGAGGTCTCATTGAATGAGGTCTGTGGACGTTATTTGGCTGAGGAAGTGATTGCGCCACATCCTTTTCCCGCGTTTAACCGTTCTAGCATGGATGGATATGCAATTATTGCAGCAGATACCAATCACTGTGTAAATGGACAAGTCGTATGGTTAGAAATGGTGGACAATATTCCATGTGGCGCTGTGGCTTCGGTAGATATAACTTCGGGAACAGCAGCAAGGATAATGACTGGAGCACAAGTGCCGTTAGGGGCAGATACTGTAGTTATGCTAGAAGTAACGGAGACACGTGAGGAGGAAGGAAAGACTTACGTAGGTATTCGAAAGAAGCAGGAAGCGAAGTCTAATATCACACCGATGGGGCTGGAGTTAAGCTCTGGTGAGCTAGTGCTGCCAGCGGGACGATTAATCTCTGCGGGGGATATAGCTGTTCTGGCAGCGTTTGGCATACATACAGTGAAAGTCTATCGTCGGCCCAAGGTAGCTATCTTTGCGACAGGCACAGAGCTGCTAGAGGTACATGAACCACTACAGCCTGGAAAAATTCGAAACAGCAACTCACCCATGCTCGAAGCTTTAGTCAAAGAGGCAGGTGGGGAGCCCGTGATGCTGGGATCTATTGTGGATGATCTGGAGCTGGCTCGAAGTAAAGTACAGATGGCGCTGGAAACCTATGATTTTGTAATCACTACGGGTGGAGTATCGGTAGGAGATTATGATATTATGGGCGATTTGGTTCGTGAACAGAGTGGAGATATGTTATTTAATAAAGTGACGATGCGTCCGGGGAGTGTAACCACTGCTGCTGTTAGAGGTGGTAAGCTGCTGTTAGCCCTATCAGGTAATCCAGGTGCTTGTTTCGTTGGTTTTCAATTGTTCGCACGTCCGGTTATCAGATTAATGCAGTGTGCGTCACAGCCGTTCTTACCAGAATGGAGCGCCACACTCGGTGCAGATTATAACAGAGTAAATGACTTTACCCGATTTGTTAGAGCGCGATTAGAGATCCGTGAAGGCAGCCTTTATGCCATTCCAGCAGCGATAGACGAATCTTCCGTGATGGTCACGATCAAGGATAGTGATTGTCTGATTGTTGTTCCACCAGAGGAACGAGGCTTATCTGCGGGTGCTAAAGTGACTATTATCAAGCTTCCGGGAGAAATACGCGGATAGGATAAAGGTAAAATGCTTTTTGACATTAACAATATGACGGAAATAGCTAATTATCTAATATGCCAACGATATTATTTACAACATTTCAATATATGAAAAATTCACAATAGAGAAGCTAATAATTCAACATAATGCTAATCTGATCAGTCTTTATAAACCATGTAAAAAGAGAGCCGGCCACACCTTTTCCATAAAAATCGGATAGGGTATGGCCGGCTTTTCGCAAAAAATTAACTATCCAAACGCCGTTCAATCGCCTCAGACATCGTTTTGTCCGTGAGATGAGCATAGATCTCGGTTGTTTCTGTCGAAGCATGCCCGAGCTGTTCTTTCGTTTTATAAATATCGTTTTGCAGATAATAGTCTGTTGCAAAAGAGTGACGAAGCTTATGAACCGTTAGATAGGGCTTACCAAAGCGTTTTGCATATTTAATAATCATTTCTTGAATGGCTCTTTTGGTCATACGTTTGCCTTCTTGCCGTCCATTGGGCAAAGCGATAAATAAAGCTTTTTCCCTCTTCGGCGTTTTATAACGGGATTGACGGAGGCTTAAATAAAGAGCTAAATCCTCTTTAGCTTGTTCTCGAAAATAAACAGGAGTTTTGAAGGTTTCATCATTGTTCCCTTTTCGGGTGACATAGATCAGCTTGTTATTAACATCCAGATCATCTACGTTTAGATTGACTACTTCGGATACACGAAGACCAGAATTCAGAATTAAGCTGGCAATACAGGCATCGCGTTCACGATTTAATTGAAAGGAGTAATAGGCCTGCTTGTTTCCTTCAACATCTCGTCCATATCCTTCGAAAATGTACCCCACGAATTCCAGTAGTTCCTCATCCTCCAGAATCTTGCCCTTTAATTTAGCAGCAGTATCCTTAGGCTTATGCGTTCGTTTAACTTCAACCTTAGCCATAATGTTTCGCTTAAGCAATGGATAGAAGTTCTCGTCCTCAGCGATTTGACTTAAATAATGAAATAAAGAGCGTAATGCGGACAGCTTACGGGACACGGTTACTCGTGTATTGGTTCCCTCAGCTCGGGTAGTGAGGTGTAGGCGGTATCCAACAATACTATCCATATGCAGGGTTTCTAATTCCAGCAGAGTGATCTCTGTATTGGAGCTGGCCTGTGAGAGGCCTTCTGCACGCAGCCATCCAAAAAAGGACTCATAGTCCCGAATATACTCCAGCAGGGTGGAAGGGGATAGATCAGGACGCTTATAATCAATAAACTGCTGAACGAACCAAGGCATGAGAGGTAGCTTTAGATCCAGTTTTTTACGGTCATCGTTCTTTTGAACGCTCATGTGATTCACCTTTTCCATAGTTTGCATATCATTTCTTCTTTCTATCTTATCATGTTTTGTCCAAATATAAGAAAGTATAAGTTTCACACCATACTTTATGCCTTATATTTCTCGCAGAAACGGAAACCGTCCCAATAAGGACGGTAAAGCCGGTTCTTCTTGTCCCATGGCTTTGATCAAAGCTATTTACTAGTGATGAACTTGCTCCTGAAGTAACTAAGTTATATGATGTGTAGTAAACATAAATGGCAGAGGTGCACTAAATGGAACTTGGAATGGAGCTGGTTCCCAAAGAGCGGAAACAGACGATAAGCAAACTAATGCAGTACTATTTATATGATTTCACCCGTTATCTGGAGCTTGATGTAGATCAAGATGGAGTATATCCAGCTTATCCGGGATTAGAATCATTTTGGAGTAGTGGCAACAATAAATTTGCGTATTTGTTTAAAGTAGACGGGAATATTGCCGGATTTGCTTTGGTAGAACGGTTGTTGTATGATCCCGAAGGGCAATTTTACATGACTGAGTTTTTTGTGATGCAAAAATATCGCCGGAGCGGTGTGGGGACCTGGGCCGCGCATAAATTGTTTGATATGTATCCAGGCGACTGGAAGGTGTCACAGGTACGTGCGAATACGCCTGCCCGTAGTTTCTGGCATAGAGTGATTGGAGAGTACACAAATGGAGAATTTAAAGAGCGTTTTAATCCGCCTCAAGGAAATCCGAGTCAATACTTCAACACATTAACTAATAATAAGGTTAATGATTGTAAAGGTAACAGCGATGATGTAGTCATGAAAAATTAATGGTTATCTCACGATAATTAAGATAAACGCGGAAATAGTTTACATAATAATTATTATGTAAACTAACAATGAATAACCCAACAGCCTTAACAGGATTGTTGGGTTATTTTTGTTCATTTCACCCAAGCACAGAGTGGGATTTAGCATATCTTATGGTGTACTCAATTACAAAGGAGGAGTTAAAATGGGCGAATTCGCAGGAGGATATGGTGGATTTACTTCCACAGGAGCGATTCTGGTTCTGTTTATCCTGTTGGTTATCATTACTAAAACTCTTTGTCTGTAATCCTTTAACATCATGAAGTGTGGTTCCGCCAGTCTATAAGGACTGGCGGATTTTTCATGTTTGGATATGACAATAAGGGTTGGGTGGTTTGCCTGTGACTTACTATATAGAAAAGATCGTTATAAATTATATATATTTAACAGTGTTCAATGAATAAACGATGTTCAAATTATAAGGAGACGTCATGATAACTAAAGAACAACGGCAAATGCGTGAGCGTGAGGAAATGAAGAAAAGAATTTTAGAGGCTGCGGCCTTGTTGATTGCAGAGGAGGGGATTGAAAAGCTTTCTATTCGCAAAATTGCAGAGGAAATCGAGTATTCTCCGGGTATTATTTATCATTACTTTCAGGGTAAAGATGAAATTGTGGTGAGATATTTGCAACAGAAATATACAGATATGGTTGACGGGCTTCAGTCTGTACAACGAAAGGCAGAGCATGAACTGCCACCAGAGATGCTTTTGAGACAATCGCTTGAGCAATGGATCAGGATGACCCTTACCACAAGTGTTGAGTACCGTAATGTTATGCTAAATGATACACCGGCTGTTCTTAGTTACACAGCAGTTCTATTCAAGGGAGCTGGTCAGGAGCGTAAAGCGATAGGTATGCTCTGTCAATGTCTATCTAGGTTCGAATCGAAAGAACAACATATGGAATCTTCGATAGAGCTCACTGCTCAAGTGATGTGGAGTGCTGCGTTCGGATTAATTATGCGTTTGATTGTGGAAAAGGATTTGCCAGAAGATCAGGTTGAAGCACTGATATCTTGTTATTTGGATTCTATGGTTTCAATAGCAACCAGGGAGATACGTGAGCCTTTAACACAGTAGGATGATCAGAGGGTGGAGGGAAAAATCAGAATGAAGACGATTATTATTTATACTTCTAAATATGGATGTACGGAGAAAGCTGCCTATTTATTGAAAAATCAATTGGATGATGAGACTGAAGTAGTTAATTTAATGCATGCTAAAGAGCCTAGATTAGAACGGTACGATACTGTCATCTTAGGTGGGTCTATTTATTTTGGGAAAATACAAAAACAAATGACGGAGTTTGCTTCAAAATATCAAAATGAACTAGCTAATAAGCGCGTTGGATTGTTTATTTGTGCAGGAGCGAAGGGGGAGCAAGCCATACAAGAATTGAAATCTTCATTTCCAGAGAAGCTGTATAACCAATCAATTACAAAAGAAGTGTTCGGTGATGAGATTTATGAAGAGAAGATGACTGCATTAGATCGAGTGGTTCTGCGAGTGGTAAAAGGGAAGAATAAGAGTGTAAATGGATTATCCAAAGAGACGATAGAACGTTTCGCACTTGCGCTAAAGAAGCGGTGAACGAGTGTGGAAAATCGATTTCCTATAATTAGTTAACATAATATTTATTATGTTAACTAATTATAGTTTCAGATACCAATTATCATTAGTTAGGAGATGGGGGGCTTATAAAAAGTATTGATTTTTGATTTTATCGCTATTATTTTCCGCTAATTCATCATATGAAAAATTCACAATAGAAAAGTCAAAATCCACTACTGTCTCACCCTAGACACTACACATCAATAAACAATTCACCTCACCCTACAAACAAAACCCCTGAAAAAGGATATAACATCCCTTGATCCATTTATACAAGCTTTTTTTCAATGCAAATAGCTAGTTCTAAAGCTTGTATCGCATTGTCTAACTCAATTATTGATGAACTACCCTCCACTAGACATTGGAGTGCATACTCCAAACTTTTTTCATAGGGATTAGCTGGTTCTAACAAAAGATCTTGTTTACCTACAGCGGTATATTCAATTAATGAGCTTTCAACAGCTCCATTCATGTTGTCACTCTCTTGATAGACAAGCTTGCCTTGTTCAAAATAAGCCTCATACCCTACGGTAAAAGGATACGAAGCCGGCATTTGTGAAGAAACAACGATCTCTGCGGATACAGGAGGTTGTTGAAAAATTGCACGGACTAAGGCTTGATTACTTTTACCACCATCGGATCCCCAAACCGATTGCGGCTCCATAGACCCCAGCATCCAGGTCACAAAATCCAATTCGTGAATCATCAGATTTGTAGCGATAGCGTGCAGACCGAGGTCACCCCACAAAGGAGGCGTCTCTCTTTTTAAGGTAAGAGATAAGAGTTTTCCGTATTTCTCATTATGAGTCGCTTCGTAAAGATATTTGTACGCAGGATCGAATTTAATAAACTGGTTTACGAGAATTCGCGAATCATACAGTTGTTCAGCTTCCTTCATCGCAAGAGCATCTTCTAAGTTGTAGCAAACCGGTGTCTCACATAATACATGTTTTCCATGCTTAAGCGCATCGACTGTATACTGCCTATGTAAAAAAGAGGGCAAACAGATATCAATCACATCGATGGTGGAATCAAGCATAATATCGTCAATATTGGTAGTTATCTCAACGCCAAAAGATTGTTTTAGCTCCTGCAGCTTAGCTTCGTTCCGACCAAAGATAATTACTTTGTCTACTCGATCCATTGTCGTCCATAACTGCGCATGATAAGCTCCGAATCCAGTTCCCAATACGCCTATATTCATGTGTATCAGCTCCTTTAATGTAATGAACTAATCATAACCTTCTATTGTTGACAACAGCTTGGCAAGAATTATGATGTATACTATAAAAAAAAAAGAAAGATTTGGAGGCTCCCCATGCGCTTGCATCGTTTGATTGCAATTTTATTATTAGTGGAATCAAGAGGGAAGATGAAGGCCAATGACTTAGCTGAAGCCTTGGAAACCTCCGTACGTTCTATCTATAGAGACATTGATGTATTAGCTGAAGCAGGAATACCACTGTTATCCACGCCGGGACCGAATGGTGGCATCTCCTTGATGGAGGGGTATACTGTTAACCTAAATCAGCTTCATGGGGAAGATGTAATCAATCTATTTTTAACAGGAATGGGGATTCATACTGGCGGACATACAGATTCCGGATTAAAGCTAAAGACAACCCTCTTGAAATTAGAAAAATCATTACCCGCTTCCTATCAAAATGATATCCAGAAGGCACAAAGACGTTTTTATTTTGATGATACACCTTGGTGGACAGAACGCTTAGAGATTCCATGTCTGGAATCGATTCGAACTGCTGTTTGGAGATCTCTGAAACTACAGATTGAGTACCACAAGATTAACGGAATCATCTCGAGCAGGAAATTACAGCCCTATGGTCTAGTTGTGAAAAAAGAAGAGTGGTATCTTATAGCCTACTGTGAAGAAATCGAACAAACCCGCACGTTTAAATGTGAGCGAATCGCCTCTACACAGCTTATAGATGAAGAGTATGCTATCCCTCAGGACTTTTCATTAGAAAGGCACTGGAAGCAGCAGGAGAGGGGATTCAAGCAAGCTTGTAAAGAGGAAGAGATCTACCCAGTATTGATTAGAACGGATAAGAGGAGAGAGGCCTCGCTACACGGGGTGGAGATTATGAATAGAGTAGAGGAAGGAGATCAAATAACCCTTACTGTAAATATGTATAGCTATGATAGTGCATGTACGAATATTTGGGGAATACTTGGACAAGGCGAGATTGTGGAACCTTTGGAACTGAGACAATATGTGAAAGTACAGGCGAATTTGCTACAGGAGGTTTACAATTAGCATGATTTTTTTGTGAAAAAGGGACCGTTTCGATTGCATGTTCTGCAATGAAACGGTCCCGCTCATTTGTGAATAGGCTTTATTCATTCAATAAGTTTACATAATAATTAATATGTTAACTAATTTGGGATTGCCCCATAATAACCTTTAGATTTAAAAAATTTAGCCTTTTATGTGCTAGCGTCTACGCCAAGAGATAACTTCTCTCTGGCAGTAAGCCTCTTGTGCGCTACGATTAGAAAAGGAAGACCTATAGCCGTGGTTAAAGCGAGTGGCAGGAAGATCGTAAGGCCATTCTGAGCTCCATAATGATCCAACAACACTCCGCCGAAGATAGGCGCGATTACACTCCCCAAATTGTTAAAGCCAATCGTTCCAAAGTACGTACCCTTCATTTCTGGCTTCGCGATCCGATCAATTAACATATCCATCATCGTAAAGAGCAGTACTTCTCCTATCGTAAATAGTACGACACTAAACATTAGAAGGGCTACACCTTCAGCTAAACCTACTAAGAGAAGACTAATAGCAACACAGATATTTCCGAGAATCAATGGAACAATCGGTGAGAATTTACTTGCAGTACGTACGATAGGATACTGTACCACGAGTACTGTAATGGCATTGAGTGACAACATATAGGAGAATAATTGCCCACCATTTGTGAAATGGGTGTTCATTGCTAAATATTGCGCCATAGTTGAACCAAAATGTCCGTATCCAAGTACACAAAAGATTGTACCAAGTAGAACTGGCAAGAATACACGGTCTCTACCGGTTGTTGCCAAGGCTTCAAGTAAACGTGGTGGTTCAGCTTGTGTATGACTCTGCATGGTTGAACGATGCAATTTAAATTGGACGAATAATACAAGTCCATATGCAACATATACAACACCAGCGATCATAAAAGGAAACGTTGATTCGGCAGAACCGAGCTGTACTCCAATAATCGGACCAAAAACAACACCAAGGTTAATCGCAGCGTATCTAAGATTGAATACAAGTAGCTTACTTTCAGCAGGGGTAATGTCGGATAAAAGTGCCCGTGATGTGGGCTCAAACACGGATCTGCATAAACCGTTCAGGGTGTTGACCAAGAAGAACACCCACAGATGTTGTGCAACAGAGAATCCGAAGAATACTGCCGCCCAGCCAAATACGGAGATTAACATGACAATTTTGCGGCCTACAATATCCGAGATATATCCTCCGTAGAAGCTGGCCATTACCCCCGCCAGAGAGCTGACGGCTACCGTAATCCCCGTTTGTGTGGGGGTGGCTCCAAGGACTTGGGTTAAATAGATGGATAAGAACGGAATGCTCATTGAAGTTACCAAACGTCCGAACATCGTACCGACGATGATGGTCCAAGCTAGTGGGTGAATATGCCTAAGATGCTGGTTCATAATTGAAAAGGTCTCCTAATCTGATAGCTATAATTTAGTACTGCATATTCATTAACGATATATGTATAATTATAATGATAAAAGGGGGAAGTAAAAGTGTAAGAATTACTTACAGTGTTTCACCTTTAAAGGAGTGAACGATCGTGGACCATATTAGTAATCATTTTTTATGTTTAGCAATAGCCATCCCATCCTCAATAGATATAGGGGAAGCTAATCCTGTGACGATAGATAGACTAGCTTCGATTCTGTGCTGCACTCCGCGTAATGTAAAGTTTATTCTGCGAAAACTTGAAGAGCAGGGTTTTATACACTGGCAGCCTGGAAGAGGACGTGGAAATATCTCGCAGCTAACTTTTCTTCGAACGATTGAAGAGGTGCTGGAGGACAACTTTCAGGAACTGATTAATAAGGGGAAGATTAAGGAAGCTATAGAGTTATTAAGTCGTGGTCAGGTTAGCGACACATTAAAGGAACGGTTATTAATGGTGTTAAATAAGCAGATGGGCTTCCGTAGTGAAACGGAGTCGACATCAGGATTGGATGTCTTGCGAATTACACGAAACCGGCATATGGAAGTGCTGGATCCAGCTTATGTATATACCGCGTTTGAATCCTATTTACTCGGACAAATTTATAGCACATTAGTTACCTATGATGCGGCAAGTGATACCTTTCTTCCCGGATTGGCGCATATGTGGGAAGCCAATGAAGATTGTACTAGTTATATTTTTTATCTACGGAAAGGTGTGCGATTTCATCACGGCAGGACTATGACCTCTAGAGACGTAAAAGAGACATTTCAACGACTTATAGAATTGAACAGTCCGGCGTTGAGCTTGTACAAAGATATTGAACGAGTAGAGCTTGAAGGAGATCACAGGATCAGGTTTGAGCTGTCTCGTCCGAATCTCTTTTTTCTCCATATGTTCAGTTGTATTCATATGTCGATTCTTCCTCATGATGTAGATCTTGTAAATGAAGTAAGTGGAACAGGGCCCTATCGTTTACTAGATCTTAATGAAGATGTGCTAGTCCTCGCGGCATTTGACTATTATTACGGTATACGCCCGCTACTAGATCGTGTGGAAATCTGGTATTTGCCAGAACAAGCTTCAAATGAACGATTGTATGAACTTCCTGAATCTGCTCAGGAAGGTTTATTACCTAATATCATCTGTAACCACAGTATTGACTACCCTGCCTTGGGATGCCGATATCTCTTGTTCAATTTCCATAAAGACGGAATTCATCAACACCAACTATTCCGGCAGGCTATACGAATCCTTTACAGCCGAGAAGCCTTAATTAAGGAGTTAGGAGGGAACCGTAGTACCCCTGCTGATAGCTTTTTACCTTGGGAGAGCAGTAAGAGAAGTATTATTGAGCCTACTCTGGAACATGCGAGAGAGCTTCTAGTGGCAAGTGGCTACCAGGGGGAGACCTTAAGATTAGCCACAAAAGATAAAAAAGAAGAGCGAGAAGAAGCCCTGTGGCTTCAAGCACGAGCAGCTTCAGTAGGACTGCATATTAAGCTGTATTTATTCAACGAGTTTAACTCAGCAAATATAAAGAATACCTCCGAAATCCTCCTTGCTGAAGAGGTACTTGAAGATGATTGGCAGTGGGGAATGGTTAACTACTTTAATAATAAACTTAATTATCTATTTTCTCTGCTGAGAGATGAACAGATCTTGTTATTCTCAGATGTACTTACCGATTTCACGCAATCCCCAAAGGAAGAAAGAATTAAGTTGCTGGATCAGGCAGAAGGTGTGCTTAGGGACAACTATTGGGTGTTATATGGTTGTCATATGAATAAAAAAGCGCAGCTAAATCAAAGCTTGTTTGGACTTCAAACCAGTTCCTTCGGATTTCTGGATATCTCAAAACTGTGGATCAAAACTACTAGTCTGTAAGGAGAGTTACCTAAATATGCTTGTACAGGAATGTTTTCTTTTGCTATACTTTCCAGGGAGGCTGTATCGATAAATCATCGAATGGTGCTCTAATAGGTTTTAATAAATGAATAGTAATTAACTTGTAGCCATGGAGGTGAACTCGTTGGATTTTGCTCAGATCCGTAAGGACCGAGACAAAAGAACGGTCGATACTTGACTCTTTTTTTGCCTTTCGGACCTGTTTAGCAGATAGCTAAAAGGTCTTTTTGTTTGTTTAAATTAAGGGAAAAGAAGGGGAGACTATTATGCGTTTTCTTATCGTGGGTGCAGGAGCTATAGGTGGATATTTCGGGGGGCGTCTAGTTCAAAAAGGAGAAGATGTTACTTTTCTCGTCCGAAATGCCAAACAGATTCAGTTAGAAGCGGACGGTTTGATTGTAAAAAGTGTTCATGGGGATTTTCAGACTTCTGTACGAACGATTTCTAATAGGGAAGCAGTAGAGCCCTTCGACTGCATTATTATAGCGGTCAAGGCATACCATTTGCCTCAGGTGATGAATGACATTGAACCCTACGTCGGTAAACATACACTGATCCTCCCGCTCCTCAATGGTTATGATCAATTTAGCATTTTGCAGAAGCGTTTTGGCCCAGAACATGTGCTGGGTGGTCTTTGTTATATAGAAACAACTCTAGATTCAACAGGTACTATCGTTCAAAGCAGTTCGTTTCATAGTATTGTGTTTGGTGAATGGGCAGGTGGTGAGTCAGAACGAACACAGTTGCTTCTGAGTCATTTGGATCATGCTGGATTCACAGTGACATTAAGTTCTGACATTCAGCGCGAAGTGTGGCAGAAATATATATTTGTAGCTAGTCTAAGTGGGATTACCACTTTAATGGATAGCTCTGTTGGGCCTATTTTTGCTTCCCCAAAAGCACGTGCAATCTATGAGCAGCTTCTTCAAGAGATTGTTAGCTTGGCTCAAAATGCTGGAATGCCTGTGGGACCGGAAAATATAGCTTCCACGATGCAAAAGATGCTTTCTGTGTTACCTGAATTTACTTCATCCATGCATCGGGATATGCATAAGCAACTACCTGTAGAAGCGGACCATCTGCATGGGGCACTTCTGGCTATGGCTGTTCCGGGTCAAGGTGCGTATCCGGTTCTCGAAACCGTGTATGCCCGTTTGAAAGTATACGAAAGCGTTAATGATATGAAATGATCTACTTTAAATCACAATAAGGAGCTGGACAATTATGAAGGAAACGAATCAAAAGATCATGACTTTTCTAATGTTCGAAGGTAAGGCAGAAGAAGCTATGAATTTCTATACGTCTTTGTTTGATGATTCCGAAGTTATTAGCATTAAGCGATATGGAGCGAATGAAGCAGGACCTGAAGGGAGTGTAATGCAAGCTTCCTTTTCTATGCATGGACAAGTATTTATGTGTATAGATAGTTATGTTCAGCACGGGTTTACCTTTACTCCAGCAATATCCTTATATGTAAATTGTGAGAGTGAAGCTGAAATTGATCGGGTCTACGAATCATTAGCGCAAGGTGGACAGGTCCTAATGCCTCTTGGAAGCTATCCGTTTAGTCCGAAATTTGGCTGGGTAGCGGATAGATTTGGCGTGACCTGGCAATTAAATTTTTCGGGGAATGCGTAGCAAGAAAACTTTGAAGAAGGCCCATATCAGGAATGCCCGGTATTTGAAAGTGATCAATTGATGTATAGATTGGTTCAAGAGGAAGACGCTGAGGACCTACTGGAATGTTATTCAGACGCTGCTTCTATCCCGCTCTTCAATAGCGATAACTGTAATAACGATTTTAACTTTCAAACGATAGAAGAGATGAGTGGCTGTATACGATTCTGGCTGGATGAATATGCAGGGCATGGTTACGTTCGATTTAGTATTGTAGAGAAAGATAGTGATAAAGCTGTTGGTACTGTTGAATTTTTTGCGAGAAATGAGAGCGTTGAAGGGGTAGGACTGATTGGTGTTCTAAGGCTTGATCTGATCTCGAGATTGGAGAATGAAGGAGTTCTTACAGAGATCCTCTCTATGATTGAGAAGGAGTTCTATGATTGTTTTAGGGTTGATGCGATGATTACCAAGGCCATTCCGACCGCTGAGCAAAGAATCAGCGCACTATTAAATAGTGGTTATTCAAAAATTGTGGGCAACGCACTGGTGTCTTTCAACGACTATTATATGATCTCGAGGGCTGCAGTTCAGGAGGTATAATCGCAAGCTGCATAAATGAAAAGAGGAGGTGAACCTAATAGGGTTTACCTCCTCTATTTTTATGAGAAACGGTTATCATCTTAAAAAGACGACACTATCGTTTCTTCTTAGAAGAACGGATTTAATTACATTGCTGAACAACAGTTGTGCCCTCATTAGTAATCGTGACAGTTGAATAACCAGATAGATACTCTGTATAACCGCATACAGTTTCTTGGGTGGATTGTCCTTTTGCGTTAGTATACTTAAGGTATATAGAACCTTCACCACTTAAGCTCAGTGTAGGTTTGAACCTTTTCGTTTCACCTTTCTTGATGGGACTTGTAAATAATTCCTTGGAATCCGTATGGATTAAACCTATTTCAATAGAGCTAATATCATCATCCGACTGATTATCTACAGTGAGCAAGAAACTCTTAAATGGACTCAGAATATTGGATATCGTACTGATCCCGAAAGCTATCACAATACCCATTGAAAATATAGCAATACCTATAAAAAATCGTCTCTTCATCATGCAGTCCCCCTATGTAAGTAAGACAGGGTTCACTCGATAAATGTTACGGTATATAAGAATTAATTATAACTATTCATTAACAAGTGAAATTGGAAGAGTTGTGCTACCCTTAATGTATGCCAAAATTTATATGAAAAGGGGTTTTGTTTTGACAAAATCTACGATTCTTTCATCAGAAGAAATAACGATTCGTCATTTTGAACAAGGGGACATGCCATTACTGGGTGAGTTATATAACTCGGTTACTTCGCGGGGAAATGCTGTTTTTTGGTGGGTTGGCGATGAGGAAAACTGGGAGAATGTGTACTGCGCCTTTGAAAATGGAAAAATGGTTGCCAAAGGTCAAGTAGAGATCATAAATATTGTGCCGCCTGGGCGTTCAAAGGAAAGTAGACATTCGATCTATTTGAATTTGAAAACAATACCTGATCGAGAAGAAGACTACGATTTATTAGAGAGCATGTATCAAACGCTCCTCTTGAGAGCACTTGAATTGAAGGAAACTTTATCAACAGCGTACAAAACGACGCTATGTGTCGGGAATAATGCATCAGAGATCGCAAATACGCAATTTTTTGAAAAAGAAAAGGGCTTCTGTCAATTCAATAGCTTATTTAAAATGAATCATACTCTTGATCATTCCTACACCGTACCTGAACTGAAAAAGGAATTTGAATTTGCAACTTGGATGATGGAGACGCCACAAGAAGAAGATCTTTATTTAGAATTGGAAGCAGAGGTTTGGCCAGAAACCCCACTCGGGAAAGAACGGCTATCTCAGTTTAAGCAAAATCCGCTTTGGAACTCTATGGTTGTTCGAGAAGGGGAGAGGGTTGTAGGCAGCTTGATGGTATGGCAGGAAGAGAAAAGTGGGTATATTGAAAATGTTTTTGTTCTTGAGCCGTGGAGAAGATTTGGGATTGCTACGTACATGCTTTCTCAAGCGTTAAAATATTTCAGAACACATGGACTTGAAGAAGCTTATTTAATGGTGTTAACAGATAATGATTCTGCATTGCATCTTTATGAATCTGTCGGATTCAGTTTATCGAGTGAGGAAAGACGGTATCGTATAGAACTCCTATAGTTTTTGAAGTGGAGGATTACTAAGCAAAGTGTGATTCAGTTTCATCGAGGTTCGATGACAGGATTGCACTTTTTTAGTAATCCGTTCGCCTTGTAATAAATGATGACTGGAAATCCTCTGAACAATTTTGTTCAGTTACTGTTAGTTACTTGTTTACCCTCGCATTTCTTACACACGTTAACCTTTTCGCCAGAAAGTCCTTTTCCGATGTACAACAGCTTAATACGAGTGCTGCCGCAGATCAGACATGTTCCTCTGCTTCGGGATGGCATACGCCAGAGTGCTTTGCCGCGCTTGTTTTTGGACATAAATAGCCCACCTTTGCGATTGATACCCTATCTTATGAGCGAGGGAACCTTAAAGTTCGGAGAATGAAGCTTATAAATTCCTTTGGGATTGCAGACAAAATTAAGGATAAAAAGGGCAAAAAACGCCCTAAAAAAACAGCGCATAACTTAAATTATACGCTGTTTTAGTTTTAAGGCATTTTTTTGAGGAAAGATCGCCACTTGGACGAGCAAAAAGGAGGAATTTTAAGGATTTTTTTATAAATAACGGATGTCGATATTTCTAAATTTTCCTACTGACATTTTCGGCATTCTGAATTGCAATGATCCTTGTTTATAAGTGCCTCTGCTCTGATCCGGATTGACTGGAACGGGGAGTGGGATGATCTCGCTATGATCTTTTCCGAGACCGCTTAATTTGATTTGTGTTCGGTTGATTTGTGCCCAAATACTTTCGGGGTGAATTCCACTTGGAATACGAATTTTCGTGATCAAATAATTATGTGTGTCCAGATGCTCAAATTGCAGACTTGAGGTTTCGTCCGTCAATGAGGAAGAGGTGGCCGCGGTAGCTTCTCTGATTATTTTTTCAACATAGCCATCGATCTGGCTTGGATCCAGCTTCCATTGCTCTTCAAGCGACTTTAAGGATAACTTTTTCTTAAAAAAGGGATCTTCGTTCATCCAATCTAAAGGGTTCGATTTATTGGGGCTCATGAATGCTGAACCTCCTTCATTTTTTTATCCATTGTATGGGCGTATGACTTATTCAGTGACATCTGGGCGGATATCTACATAGAATAGGTTATCATTCCGAAGGGAGGAGTGGTTTGGTGGTTTCAATCATCGGCAACATTAAAATTAACAGCGTAGGCCCCAGTTCCACAGTCTTAGTAGGAAATACGGCATCCGTTATCTTGAGCAGTAACTCCAAAATCTATGCCGGTGCCAACTCCTTCTCCATAGGTGACTCCATAGGTACAAACATTACGAATAATGCAGCCAGCAGTACGAACACGATGGATTCAGATGTGGTGGATCAAGTATCGCCTCCTTAAGGATGGGTTTACATGAATATTACGGTGTATCAGTGCATCTCGGTCAATAATCTAAAAATTGGTATAATCTCAAATTCATCGGTTCTTCAGATCGGCACTTCCGGCCGAATTAATGCCTTGTCTCATAGTTATCAGTCTATTGACGTTCCAGACTCTCCTCCTGCTTTATCATCAGCGAAAAGTGATTCACCGCTTGTTTGCTTGCCTACACCAACTGAACTATATACACGCTAGAATTAGGCTCGTATCCCTCGCATACAATAAACCATAGGAGGGGGTTGTATGCATCCGTATTATGTTCAGCAAGTCTTTAACGCATTAAGAATACAAACTGAAAAGATTCGACTTCTAGAAAAACAGCTCCAAGATTTACAGTGTGAAGTAGTCAGCATAAAGAACAATAACATTGCAAGTATAGGTCCTATAAATTATCATTTTGAACAATTGAAAATCGAGAAGCTGGAAGGCACTCTAAATATAGGCATTACACCAAATGAGGGGAATAATCTGGATGAAGCAATGATCAATGGTAAGCCTATTGGGGAGCAAGAGGGAGTGACACCAACTGCAACTGCATTATCTGATAAAATTCGTCCAGAGATTCTGAAGTATGTGCAAGAGGAAGTTCCTTCTCAATTTTCACGCTTAGAAAAAGAGCAGAACTTAAGTATTGATGAGCAGTATATCCAAATGGTAATTCAGGATCTGCTGAATCAGATGGATGGCCGGATTAACGAGTATGTAAGCCAGCTCCCTACCGCAGAGGAAGGGCGTGGATACACAGAAGAGGAAAGTGCTTCTATAGTAGAGCAAATCAAACGAGATATTGTTACTGCGGTAGAACGGCATTTGGAAATAAACATAACTGGAAGGCGGGAGCCGCATGAAAGTAACCGTGATTAACAGAGAGATAAATGTAAACGCAGTAAAAGTGGTTTCGATATCAGGTTCTTCGTTATTTTTAGTAGGGGATACGCAGACGATTAACTGTTCTTCGGCGTTTGACAGCGTGATAGAGTATGCTCCGATTGCTCCAGATCAAGTCCAAAAAGGCAGTTAATAAATGCACACCTCACGCATACTAGATGTGTATATCAATAATCTGTCTGACAGTTCGATTTTCATATGTGGATCTGTAGAGCGGATTCAGTCTAAATTTGTGGGTAATAAAGAAAATTACCTATATAACATAAAAGAGATTAATAGCAATAATAGAGAGGCTTCACCCTTAGAGATCCCACTTACGGCATGGTCGAAGCAAGTGAATGAAGATGAAGTTGAGATTTTAAATGATTCCAAGGAATCAACGATTAATATGCAATATATTAGGATTTTATCGATTGGGTCTGGGACGACCTTCCAGATTGGAAATGGTGGCTCAGTTCATCTGGAGAGTCGAACCAGTGAGTTCAAGCGAGAAATAGCTTCAGAAGATGAGGGGTAATTTGGCATATTTGTTGATACTTATTTTATAAAAATAAATTAGTTTACATAATCATTATTATGTAAACTAATTTAAGGTACTGTCCTATAAGAAAGTACTTATCACAAATAAGGGAGCTTCGAGCTACGAAAAGGAGGGCCATCAAAGGTATTCTGCTATAGAAATAGCATTAAACTTATAATTAGAGAAAGCCTGCACATTTGCAGGCTTTCTCTAATTTGGTGAACGAACATATTTATTTAGAAACCTTCGCGAAGCCATGTAGTCGCCAGCTTGATGGCGGCTTTTTTGGCATTGGTTTCAGCTAAAGGATTAAGCATCACGAAATCATGTATGATCCCTTGAAAACGAACTGCCGTGACTGTGACTCCAGCTTCACGTAATTTGGCGGCATAAGCTTCACCTTCATCACGTAGAACATCTGCTTCACCCGTTATGACTAGTGCTTCAGGTAGATCGCGTAACTGATCTACACTAGCTCGAAGCGGGGAGGCTGTGATCTGCTTCCGCTCCTCAGGGTCAGTTGTATATTGATCCCAGAACCATTTCATTCCATCACGCTGCAAGAAGTATCCTTCGGCGAATTCATGATAAGATTCGGTATCAAAGGAGGCATCCGTTACCGGATAGAACAAAAGTTGTTTCCCTATCTTCGGGCCACTGCGTTCTTTAGCCATAAGCGTAATGGCGGCTGCCATATTTCCACCGACACTATCACCGCCTATGGATAGCTTGCTAGCATCAAGTGCATGTTCACTACCCTGTGCAGCGATCCATTTCAGAACAGCATAGATTTCTTCAATTGCTGTAGGATATTTAGCTTCTGGAGAGAGGCTGTAATTTGGAAAAACAATGGCAGCCTCCGCTCCAACAGCTAGCTCACGGATCAAGCGGTCATGGGTGTGTGCATTACCAAACACCCAGCCAGCACCATGAATGTAAAGGATCACTGGCAAAGACGCGGAAGAGGAGCTAGGAGGCCGGACAATTCTTATGGAAACATTACCATTAGGTCCTCCTGGCACCATAAGATCTTCAATTTCGACTTCAGGTTTATATATCTCACTGGATTGTACAGTATCTACCGTTTCACGGCCTTTTTCTGGTCCAAGATCAGGAAGGAACGGAGGTTTGGAATTATCATCAGCAAATTTCTGCGCTGCTGGCTCAAGAATAATCTTTGGTTGATTTGGCATGATGTATCGTCTCCTTTGTCTGGTCATAGTATAGTTTACCCTCTTCATTCCATAACCATCTAAACGAATGCTGAAACGATATGAGTCTTACAATGCTTTTTGTTGATCCTCACGAATTCCACTTTTTAAATCCCTTATTCCGGCAACCGCTTGTTTATGTTTGATACGGAAGATCAAAATAAACATCAAAGTAATAAGTAACGGATAGCCTATTGCCCATCCTGTAAAAGGAAACACAGCAGCGGTAGCTAGAAAAGAGATCCAGCTAATCGTTACGCCTAATCTACTTCCCTTAAGTAGGCGTATCCCCGCAGCACAACCTCCGATATAAGTCAGGATAAAAGTCGCATTTGGAAACTGGATCAAAGTAGTGATAGATATCAATCCGCTGCTGTACAGTGACATGACCGTTACAAAACAGAGGAGCAGGAAAGCTATCCCACCTATAGGGGTATGATATGGTTTGGATAGTCTTCCCATCCATTGCGGTGCATAGCCCTGACGTGATAACGCATAAGCCACACGCGAGGCAGCACCGGCATAAGCGATAATGGTGGCGGTACAGATGAAGAGACCTGTAAGTCCTGCGATAAATCCACCCCAGCGTCCAAGGGGCTGGCTGATGATCCAGACAAGTGAAGTGCTCGATCCACCTTTAAGGTAGCTTTGTGTGCCAACCGTTGCTAAAGCGGATAAGAAATATAGAACACCTACAATAATAGCAGCGATGGTCACACCTTTAACTGCAGCACGTTGTGGATCTTTGAACTCCTCAGAGAGATGTGAGACAGCTTCCCAACCAATAAAACACCAAAATAGGATTGCTGCAGCCTGTCCAATGCTCATCCATCCGTATGGGGCAAAGGGAGTGAAGTGTTCAACCTCCATTCGAGGAAGCGCAGTAGCAAACGAGAAGACGAGAACAGCTACAATCGCAATCACTACAGCAATTTGTACCTTTCCCGCCACTTGCATACCAATCCAGTTTGTAATTAGCCCAATGGCCAACATCACCGCAGCGATAGTAATTCTCGCAGGTTCATCCCAGCCCATTGCGGCTGTCATATAACCAGCTCCGGTCAGCGCAGCAACAGGCGCACCAATCGGAACGGACATTAGGAAGAACCAGCCCACTAAAGATCCGGCTTTAGGTCCGAAAGCAAGGGTGACGAAGTGGGACACGCCTCCTGCGTTAGGAAATTTGGCAGAGAGCAGGCCCATCGATAAGGCCATTGGCAAAATCAACAGCGTCATGAATCCCCATGCCAGCAATGAAGCGGGACCTGCCATTTCTGCAGCCAGTCCGGGAACGATTAAGACTCCCGAGCCCAATACAGCGCCGATATAAAGAGCTATGGCTTGCGGCATGCCGATGTTTCTTCGTAAAGTGGTTGAACTTGAATCTTTCATGATTTTTATTCCTGCTTTCATTGTCTTTTGTTATAGAGTAGCAGATAATAGATCCATTGGAAAAACAGATTTTTTGAATAGTATCCATTCGAAATTCCGATGGGTAACTATTATTCAGGGGGCACGTATGGAATCACGTCATCTTTTTACCTTTATAGTCGTAGTGGAGACGGGTAGCTTCACACGCGCTGCACAGAAGCTTGATTATGCACAATCCAGTATTACCGCACAGATCCAAGCGTTAGAGACTGAAATAGGTCAGCCTTTATTTGATCGGATCAGTAAAAAGATCATCCTAACCGATGCAGGCCGCCGTCTGCTCCCATTCGCTCAAGAGATCTCCAGAATGCACTCTCTAGCGCAAGATGCTCTTCGCTCCGAGAGTGAGCTAACAGGGTCTTTACGCATTGGTGCACCTGAATCTCTGGCTGCTTTTCGCTTACCAGGCATTATCAAGGAGTTTCGCGTGAAATATCCAAAGGTCCAAATTCTTCTGAAGCCTGGGGCCTGCTGGGAGCTAACGGATTTAGTTCGATCCGGTGAATTGGATTTGGCCTTCCTACTGCAACCAGAGACGGAAGATAAAGATCTGAATATAGAAACACTGGTGCATGAACAAATGACCCTGATCGCTCCGCCGGATCATCCCTTATTGAGTCTTCCAGTGGTAGAACCGGTTCATCTTAAGGGAGAAACGATATTGCATACGGAAACTGGTTGTAGCTACCGTACTTTATTTGAACATCATTTAAACAGACACGGGGTATTTCCGGACCCTACGTTAGAGTTTTGGAGTATTGAGGCGATCAAGCAATGTGTTATGGCGGGTCTAGGCATTGCTTTTATTCCAATGATTACAGTGAGCAACGAATTAGCGGAAGGGAAGTTAGCTAGGCTGAGTTGGAATGATGAATCGCAGCGTGTGGCTACTCAAATTGCCTATCATCATAAGAAATGGAAATCTCCTGTTCTAACAGAGTTTTTAAAAGCTGTACAAAAGCATGCTGAAAAATGGAGCAGCTAAGTTTAATTCTTGTAGCTATTCTATGGTACAATAGATTGTCGAAATCAAGGGAGGCTCGAAGCCATGAATGAGTGGAGTGAAGACTACGAAGAGGGGCTTGAGGCTTTTTTAATCTGGATGAAGGATGCCGGTTACACTCCCTATACGCAGAAATCCTATTTAGTGGATGTAAAACAGTTTTTAGAAAGTCTGAATGGTAAAAAGCTAGAGTCCGTAAAGAAGCTACATGTTATTTCTTTTCTTACGTCAGTGCGTGAACGTGGAGTAAGTGATGCTACCCGTAACCGGAAGCATGCCTCAATTAACTGTTTTTTTAAGGCATTAATTGAGCTGGAATTGCTTCTTACCAATCCTGCAGCTGGGATTAAGAAATCTAAAACTGAGATCAATCGCGAACCGGTCTACTTAGATGAAGGTGATCTGGGGCGATTTTTGTCTTCTATAGATGGGAAATACAAAGGTCGTAATTTAGCAGTCTTTTTACTCATGTCCTATATGGGGCTTCGGGTGGGGGAAGTCCACACGCTTAATTTAAGTGATTATAATGTAGAAAGACATTCCCTTCGAGTGTTCGGTAAGGGACGTAAATGGCGTAATGTACCGATTCCAGAGGATGTGGTACCTTTTCTCGATCTGGCGATTGAAGAACGATTAAATCCTTGGCGCAGTAAAGAGGAAGCTATGTTCATTTCACAGAAAGGACGCAGGCTGTCCATACGTGGCATACAGCAAATCGCTGCGGACACCTTCGATCGTTTCCAAAGGGATGTGCCTGCTGCACAACGTCGACCCTATTCCAGCCATAAGCTACGACATTCCTTCGCTACCATGCTGCTACGAAAAGGTGCGGATCTGAGGACGGTTCAGGAGCTGCTGGGGCACTCTTCCATTCAGACAACAACGGTTTACACGCATATCACGAGCCGTGAGAAGGAAGAAGCCATGTCGAAATTGCAAGTCCAGATTTGATAGAATTCTAAGTGCAAATCTTTCATGAAAAAGGGGCTATCCCCGGCCATGTATCATGACAACAGGGAGAGCCCCATGTATTCATTTGCTTATAGTTCTAGCTTAGCTATCTCAGCTTTAAGCTTCTCGGCAGATTTTTGGAATAGAGCTCGTTCTGTCTCATTTAAAGGAAGATCTAGTACTTCTCGTACACCGGACCGATCTACGACGCAAGGGGCGCCAAGGTAGACATCCGAAACTCCGTTATAATTATTCAATAAAGTAGATACGTTCAATACAGAGCCTTCATTATGAAGAATGGATACCACAATACGATCTAGTGCTAATGCTATTGCGTAAGAGGTTGAGCCTTTGGCATCAATAATTTCATAAGCGGCATTCTTAGTATCTTGGAATATTTCATCTTGTTCTGCTTCGTCAAAACCGAGATCAATCCCGGCAACATTCGCTAGACTCCAAACAGGAAGTTCCGAGTCTCCATGTTCCCCGATAATCTGACCATGAATACTGCGTGGATCAATTTCTTTGTGGCGTCCAATCAGGTAGCGAAAACGTGCACTATCCAGCACCGTTCCGGAACCGATGACTCTTCTGCGATCAAAACCGCTTATTTTCAAAGTGGCATATGACAAAATATCTACAGGATTAGTAGCAATAAGTAGTATCGCATGTTGATTATATTTGGTGATTTTTTGAACGATATCTTTGAAAATTGAAATATTTTTGCGGAGAAGATCTATCCGGGTTTCACCCGGTTTTTGTGATGCACCGGCAGTTACAATGATGATATCCGCTTCCCGGCAATCTTCATATGTACCAGCCCATAGCTTCACACCACCAACAAAGGGCATGCCGTGATTCATATCCAATGCTTCTCCAAGGGCTTTCTTTTGATTAACGTCAATAAGTACGAGCTCAGGCATACGTCTCCGTAGCAGTAATGTATAGGCTGTTGTTGTACCAACTGCTCCAGTACCAATGACTACGACACGATTGGGTTTCGGGGGGGCCATGATTCCATCTCCTCAGTAATTAAAATTTTTAGCTTTTAATCTTGTCCATCATAATCGCTAACGATATTGTTTTCAAGCAGGTCTTATTTAATGCATTACCCCATTTTGGGCATACTTAATAGAAATTCTCTAATCAATTTGACAACAAGACTAGACAGGAGAGAATGTAAGAATGGATTTATTTCGCAAGAAACCGCTAATCGCACCTTCAAACTCAGGTGCAACCAAGTTGAACAAAACACTTGGTGCGCTGGATCTAACCATGCTAGGTGTAGGAGCGATTATTGGTACTGGTATTTTTGTAATGACAGGAGTAGCGGCAGCAGAACACGCTGGTCCTGGCCTTGTCATTTCATTCCTGTTAGCCGCGTTTGCCTGCGTGCTGTCAGCCCTTTGTTATTCAGAGTTTGCATCGACCATCCCGGTCTCCGGAAGTGCCTATGCTTATAGTTATGTAGCTTTTGGAGAATTACTCGCTTGGATTTTGGGCTGGGACCTTGTGTTAGAGTATGGCGTTGCAGCAGCTGCAGTAAGCAGTGGGTGGTCAGGTTATTTGCAGGGACTTTTAGAGGGCTTTGGTATCCATATTCCTACAGCACTATCCGGGGCGTATAATGCGGAAGCAGGTTCCATTATTAATTTACCAGCAGTAATAATCATTTTACTAATTTCCTACTTACTAACACGGGGAACTAAAGAGACTGCTCGTTTTAATGCGATTATGGTCGTTATCAAAATAGCTGTAGTGCTTTTGTTTATCGTAACTGGATTTTTCTATGTTAAACCAGAGAACTGGACTCCATTTCTACCCTTTGGCTATCAAGGTGTTGTAAACGGTGCGGCAACTGTCTTCTTTGCCTACATAGGTTTTGATGCGTTATCGACTGCTGCAGAAGAAGTAAAACAGCCACAGCGCGATTTGCCTATAGGGATTATTTCATCTCTTGCTATATGTTCTGTATTGTATATCCTAGTTTCACTTGTATTAACAGGTATTATACCTTATACGGATCTCAATGTTAGTGATCCCGTTTCTTATGCCCTTCGTGTTGTAAATCAAGATATGATAGCGGGTCTAATCTCTGTTGGAGCTATTGCGGGAATGACCACTGTACTGCTCGTAATGCTGTTCGGTCAAACCCGACTGTTATTCGCAATCTCACGTGATGGTCTTTTACCACGAGGATTGTCTAAGATCAATGCTAAAACACAGACACCTATTCGTAGTACGTGGATGGTTGGGATCATTATAGCTGTATTAACGGGCTTTATTCCTTTGGATCGATTGGCTAACTTAACAAGCATTGGAACACTGTTTGCCTTCTTTGTCGTTTCTTTGGGGGTAATTGCCCTGCGTGTTATTCATCCCAATATGAAAAGAGGGTTCAGAGTACCCTGGGTACCCTTCATTCCATTGCTAAGTGCGGCAACATGCGGATATTTGATGTATAATCTAGGAAGTGAGACATGGATTGGGTTTCTGATTTGGACGAGTCTTGGACTTCTGATCTATTTTCTATACGGCTACCGTAATAGTAAGTTAAATCATAAATAAGATTCCAATTGAGAGGAGAGAGGGCATTGACATCTAGAACCGCTGGATTGAAAACTCTAAGAATGTTTATGATGCTATTTTTTTTAGCGTGGATAGTCTCAGCATGTTCTTCACCACCACCGGAGCCTTCTCCACAGCCACAGCCTACAGAAGCACCGGAAGAAGGACAGACGATTACTCTGATTACACCACCAAATAACAATACTAACAAAGAGAGTGGCCCGAAATATCAGGTTCAAACTCGAATTACGGGTTTTCATCTGCTTAGTGAGACAGAGGGCATGGTATGGGGTGTAACAAAAAATGAACTTCGTTTGTACGTTACCCATAATAACGGGGCGACCTGGGCTAATATTTCTCCTGCACCCAATGTGCAGTTCCTGTCCACACCTGTCTATGGAAAAGGCATCTTTTTTACTGACTCTAACCATGGTTGGATTATAAGAAGTGCTTTTGGTACGACAGAGAATATAGTGCTACGAACCACTGATGGAGGGAAAAGCTGGAAAATCTCTTCATTAGGTGATGATAATAATGTATCTTCCGTTTATTTCAATTCACCAACACAGGGATGGTTAATGACCTCTGCGAACGCTACTCCTAATAAGGAAAGCAAGGCGATTTATTCAACGTCAGACGGTGGGGCCACATGGGAAGAAGTGATGCAGAATGAACAGTATAATCCGAACCTTCCCAATCATTCGATCCCGTTCACAGGTGTAAGTACTGGAATGATCTTCAAGAGTCGTGTAGAAGGATTTGTGACTTTGCAGACCGGTGCCCTTCCTAAGATCTTTATAACTAAGGACGGTGGTCAGAGTTGGAATCCAGGACAGTCTTTTCTGGTAAATGAACAACTGGAAAGCTGTGACAGAGTCATTACTGGCAAACCAGAGTTCTTCGATGCTAGTAAGACTAATGGTTGGATGTCTGTGGGCTGCCAAAATGATAAAGATAAGACGATTACTTACCACGGTTACTTTACCGCTAATGGTGGAGATAACTGGAAATTCACACCGTTTGAATTAAAGAGTCCAACCGGAGGGAATCATCAGAGCGCTCCGACGTTTCTGAATTCGCAAGTTGGTTGGGCCATTATTGGTGATACTCTTTACCATACCGCTAACCAAGGGAAAACTTGGCTCCCTCTAAAGGAGAGCAGTGTTCTGCAGTCTAAGCTTGAGGAATATCCTGAGACGATTAAGATGGAGTTTATTTCCACAGAGGTGGGATGGCTTTTACTTGAGAAAAAAGAACAAAAACGCTCGCTCCTCTTACAAACTACAAATGGTGGGATTAGTTGGCGTGTGATGTAAAGTGAAGTGAAGCTGTTTCAAAAGTAGAGGATAATACTTTTGAAACAGCTTTTTTTGAATAAGAATGAACTTCTAAATCAATATGTTTTTGATTGATTGAATATAAGGAAAAAACTTAATTAAAATTTTCTTTATAGATGTGAAAAAAATCACATGACATTTAAATGATCGTGTGATATATTTAACACATAGAACAGGTTCAAATTTTCACAAACTTAACTTTCGAATAGGAGAGATTACAATGAAAACTTTTGAAACAGATTATATGACAAGAAACCTGCTGCAACTTTGCTACAACTGTGATGACGCTCACCTGTGTGAAACGGAAGAACAATGCAGAGCATGCTGGGCAGACAATGGTATGTTAGATGTTGAGACTGACGAAACGAAGCAATTGCTAGACCTCGTTCATGCTTAATCTGATCACTCAAAATTATGATTAAAGACCACTCGATTTCTTGATTTCTAAGAAAACGAAGTGGTCTTTTTGCATGAAGTCTCACTAATTTAATGCTTTCTGGACTAGAAGAGGCATATACATGTACAGAAGTGCCTGAAGTTAAGTTAAGGGTTGAATTAATGGGTATGAAGGGGGAAAATGTCATGGGAATGGGCCCGGATCTTTCATGGATGTTTGATTTCTCTGGAACAGTGATGCCAATATTTCTCATTGTAATGGTTGGTATTCTTGCAGTATCAGCAGGCAGGGGTTTGCTTCAATGGAGCCGGAACAATAGCTCACCCATGCTAACCATCCCTGCCCGTATCGTCAGCAAGCGGAGTGAAATAAGACAGCAGCAGGTTCAAGAAGATAATGGTTCAAGTCGTACGAGTACAACCTACTACTTAACGTACGAATTGAATGGGGGCAGTCGAATTGAATTTAAAGTAGATGGCCATGAATATGGAATGAGTGCAGAAGGCGATAAAGGCATGCTTACCTATCAAGGAACCAGATATCACGGATTTGAGCGACAACCACAATACTCCACAGCGGAGTAGTCATTAGCTATACATTCATTCTTAAACCATTCTTCTGTTCCATTCAACGGAGCAGAGAGAATGGTTTTTATTTGCGGACTATTAAGAACCTAACGGAAAGCAAATGGCTTTAAAATTAGGTTGGAACTGTCACCTCTTGGGCTAATGCACATACAATACACCATGCAGTTAAGAACGAGGTTGTTTACGAAGCAACCCCAAGGAGGAGACAGCGTGGCCGTCATCAAAACGAACTCGGAAGATGTGAAGGTGCTAGCGCGGTTGATGAGAGCGGAAGCTGAGGAAGATGGAGATCTCGGTATGCTTATGGTCGGCAATGTTGGTGTCAACCGGATTCTTGGCAATTGCCTTGATTTTTTGAACATTCGTAATGTGAATGACATGGTCTATCAAAGTCCAGGAGGATTCGAAGCCCCGCAGAAAAGCTACTTCTATCAACGAGCAAGAGAAGCAGATATCCGTCTTGCAAAACGTGCAATTGCAGGTGAAAGAACATGGCCAGCGACCAATGCTTTATGGTTCTTCCGTCCTGTAGGAGATTGCCCTCCAACCTGGTATAACCAACAAAACACAGGCCGCTTTAAAGCTCATTGCTTCTTTACTCCGACTGGAGAAGATTGTCCGTCTGTATTTATTGGTAATTAACAGGGTAACTGTGTAAAAGAGAATTACTCATTATTATGAGTAATTCTCTCAGTAAGCTAGTGCAAAGGTTCTTTTGTGTCCAAAGGGAGCAACTGCTCCGATAAACATTTAGGAGGTTTCATTAAATGATCGTTCAACCATACCGTCCCGTCACTTATACTATTGGTAGTGTTTCTTCTTCAGGTATGCAAATGCCAATGTCTACAGGAATGCAAGGGATGCAAGGAATGCAAGGCATGGGTAGCATGCCGCCACAAGTTAGCAGTGGAAGTCCAATGACACCAGGAGGGGTTGTAGTTCAAAACCCACCTCAACAGTTTGAACAATCGTATATCGAAAATATTTTCAGACTGAATTTAGGCAAAGTAGGTACATTTTATTTTACTTACGAAAATAACAAAGAGTGGAATGCCAAAGTTTACAAGGGTGTGCTGGAAGCTGCGGGCCGTGACCACATAATTATTAGTGACCCAGTAACTGGTCAACGTACTGTATTACTTATGATTTATTTTGATTATGCTACATTTGATGAGCCCCTTACTTACCAGTACCCTGGAGTGATCGGTAATCCTCCAACAACAAGAAACTGTCGCTAATCAAGTCCTTATATTTCTGGATGAACCCCAACACTTAACGGTGAGGGGGTTTTCTTTATACATACTGATATTTTGGAATAATAAGGGGAATAAAGACCCGTTTTTTTTCGAAAGAACACGCATGCTTGCGGTTTGCCCCAATATATTAATATAATAAAATGTATAAGACTCAAAAAACCTTGATATATCAGTGTTTACAAGGGATTTTGAGTCTTTTTTTTATCTTGAAATCACAGAAAAATCACATTCTCGGCAGATCCTTGGGATTTAATATGTTTTGGAAGTGGATTTTTAGTTTGTCACTACTGCTCTGCATCATTCGTTCCGTCACATGGGTATAAATCTTGAGTGTGGTTTTTGCATCATCGTGACCTACGCGCTTCATAATCGTTTTGAGATCAATCTGAGAGCCAGACGCTATACTTGCTTCGATAAGCATTGTGATGTGCGTGTGTCGAAATATATGAGGGGTCGCGTGCTTCTTGATGTTTGTTAATTTCATTAGACGAGCCATACGATTAACTAACTTCCAGTTTGTAAATGGTGTTCCGTTGTTATTGGTCAAAATAAACTGAGTCTCTACAAAATCATCGTGGAGCTCCTTGTATCTTTTATGTCGAGCGTACTGTTTTACCTTTAACCGCTTAAACATCTCAACGATGAAATCATCCACATCAAAGGTGCGGACGGATCCGGTAGTCTTTGGAGGTGTTAATTGGTACGCGCCACTTCCACCCTGTGGAAAGTGAAGTGTTTTATAAATATGAACGTCATGAGTTTCGAAGTTGAAATCAGGCCACTCTAAAGCGCAAAATTCTCCGGGTCGCACACCGCTAAACAGCAAAAAATAAAACGTCTCTAGATCATCACCTAAACCGTGGTGTGGATTATGACATTGTAGATCGTGGGCAGTTTATCGCGGTGTGGAATCTGGACGTACCACAGCCGACAGAAGAAGAGTTACAGGCCGCATGGGTGGCATATCTGGAAGCTGAGGCTAATAAACCACCAGAACTGATGGAGACTGAGCAACTCCGAGCCGATAACGCTGCTTTATTACTGGAGCTTGTGCAGACTCAGGCAAGGCAAGATCAAGCGGAACAGGACCAGGCAGCCTTACTCCTGAGCCTCGTGGAAGGAGGTGTGTTGTAAATGAACTGGTACGCACTGATTAAGCGATACTTTGACGCAGGGTTGTATACGGGGGAGCAAGTACAGGTATTTGTTACCGCCAAAAAGATAACGACTGAACAAGCTAAAGAGATTACAGATAGCGCCATATAGTAGGCGTTTTTATTTTGCCCTCGTAGCAATTACGGGGGCTATTTATATTGAACAATAGATAGAGAGGGGAGTTGTTTTATGTCCATTGGGGGAGCAAACCAAGAAGGAGGGGGTGGGGATGTAGTGCCATTGCACCGATTGGAAGATGTTGAAAAGGGCTTACTCGGTCTTTCCAGTGAATTTGCACGAATATCCGCAGACCTAGCCAATACTAACGCAAAAATGAACTTACTTGAAGCAGCTGGTCTGAGACACGAAGAGAGCATTTTACAAATGGAGAAATCCACAATAAAAATGGAAGTTAAGTTTGGTGAGATTATGGGGAAATTTGATTCTCTTGAAAATAAGATATTCATGCTATTGCAACAAGCCAATAAGGATAGTGGGTCAGAACGTAAAATGTGGCTTGATTTTGTTAAGTACATCATTGGTATTACCATTGGCGTGATTGTGGCTAACCAATTTTTAGGGAGGTAAATATGCTTACACTGGATCAAGTAAGGAGTAAATCATCTACAAGATTGTTAGGATTGCACCCGGTGATTATGGCTGCTGCTACAGTATTAATTGAACGCTGTTACGCTCGGGGAGTGCCTATTTTAATAACTCAAGGGTTACGGACTATTGCTGAGCAAGACGCTCTCTACGCTCAAGGGCGTACTAAGCCGGGATCTATCGTGACTAACGCTAAAGGCGGGTATAGTTATCACAATTATGGTTTGGCTGTAGATTTTGCACTTTTGTTGCCGAATGGGTCCAGTGTCTCTTGGGATATGAACCGAGACTACAACGGAAACAACATCAAAGACTGGATTGAAGTGGTGGAAGAGGCCAAGAGGCTCGGATTTGAGTGGGGAGGCGACTGGACAACATTTAAGGAGTATCCTCATTTCCAAATGGTCTTTGGTTTAACACTCACTCAGCTGCGAGCTGGTAGCAAGCCAACTGAAACAGCAATGGCAAAAGCAACGGCTATTATAAATCGACTAAAAGAGGAGGTAAAGGAAGACATGAGTAGAATTGAGGAGTTAGAAGCAATCGTAGTTAAGCAGGATGAGCGCCTAGCAACTATTGAGAAGCGTTTAAATATCTCCGGCAAGGAAACCTATGCCATCAATTATACAGAGGCTATTACGGCTGCTAAAGCGGTTGGAGCGATAACTACATCGGCAGAAAAGTCAAAGCTAGAACTTAATGTGATTCAAATGTTGTACAACATGGGATTATTTGCGAAGGGGGATAAATAATTAATGGACAATCAAAACCTAACTAATGTACTGGCGTTCTCCTCGGTGATCGCCGTTTTTGTGATGGCGGGAGTACAGTTTGTAAAGAAGTCGGTTAACGTGCCTAATAATATATTACCTTTGATTGGCTTAGTTATCGGCTTAGTGATTGGTGTTGTGGCTTATCCTTTTACAGAGTTGGATTTGACTCTACGGTTATGGGCTGGTGGTTTAGCGGGATTATCAGCAAACTGGCTATTTGAACTGGCTTTTAGTAAGAGGGCTGGGACTACAAATGAATAAAGAAATTAGCTCACTGGTTTTGACTAGTGGGCTTTTGTCATTTACAGATATTTCTGCTCTATTAGCATTTTATCAGATAAGCCAACTATAAATTGAGGAACGGGAAAGCAACTTTTTTATTTGCTCATAAGAAAAACTAGGTAATCCTGATTATTGGAATTTATACTGAAGGGTGGGATTGCCGGACGTTTGGAGAAATAAAAATCCCCGCCAGGTTTATATGACGGGGAAATTAATATGAACGTTTAATTTAGTAGTATTAAGATGCTCTTACCACTACTGAATAATACATCCAATTTCCATTACCAAAATCAGCTCTTATAACTGTGATACCTGGTTTGAGAGCATAAATTGCATCTTCATTATAGGGTTCTAAAATAGCAGCTCCATCAGTAGAAACAATCACAAATGAATATCCCGTGACCCAAGTGCGATCTCCAACAACTAAATTAATCACAGTAGAAAAATCTTGGAATGGGGTTATTTGTGATGATTGATTAGTGTCAGGTAGACTTGTGGCAGAGGTGGTCGAAGCGAATGAGGTCGACCCTAGAGAAAAACAGGTAGCAACAGTTAAAAGTCCAAGTAAAATTTTCTTTTTCATAATTCAACCTTCTTTCCTTTATTTGGGATGCAATCCAATTATGATATAAATATATACATTTGTAAACATATTTTGTAGATTAATAGAATATTTATCATATATTTGGGATATAAAATATTGATTTAACTACTTATTCGAGTGATTCTCTTATCGTATGACATAACGACATATACATAATGTTCCAATTCTAGTATCCTATATGCAGGAGTGTGTTTTGGGGTAACATGAATATAAATGATGTGGAATACATATGAGTTCTAAAACTTATCTTTATCAAACTTAATTAAAACATATGGAGTGATCGTGTTGAGTAATGTATACAAAGTCTTGAAGACGGATGTTGAATTTCTAACAGCTGCCTTGTCACAGTCTCAGGTAGATATACTTGAACGCCGTGGTGATCTAGCTGGCTGCGTAATTGATTGTGAGGGTCCAGCCCAGAAATGGAGCCCAGTGAGCGTTAAGGTTGCTGATGCTTATTACATGAGAAATGAATTTGAGTTTAGGATGGTTTTGGCATAAGGGCAAAAAAACTCTATTAACCTTAACTGTTCGGATGGGTATCCTGATTCAGAAATCACCCTTAAGAGCGATGTTGAATTTATTTAATGTCCCATATTTCTTTAATTCTACACAAAAAAGCGGCGTCCCTTTGGGGACATCGCTTCCTCATAGTAGATTCTATTTTTCATTGTTCAATTCTTGATTTTAGTGATTTTTTTTGCGGTCACTTGGGCTGGAAATGAATCATCACTTACGTCATAGGATATTTCTATTTGATCACCTTTTTTATATTTAGAAGTTGCAACCTTACTTACCCAAATGGCCTGGGAGTACTCACCAGAGTCAAGGACTTCTTTGTAATCCTTGTTCAAGTCTTCTTCTTTTAATTCAGAAATTACTAAAATTCTTTTATTTTCTAAATCTATTGTGTGTACAATTCCTTTCAAAACTTCATCATTCTTATTACAGGCGGTGACTAATAACAAAAAAACAAAAATAAGAGTCCATTTAATAGTAGTACGTGGTTTTTGAAACATGGACCTTCTCCTCTAGTGGTTACGACATTAGTTTAAAATCGGTTGTACAGGCATAGCATTTAGTACATTACCAATATAAGAATAAACAGCATTTCCATTATGACGACCTTTATTGATTCCCATTAATACAGTACCATAATATGTTGGTGCGCCACTATCCCCGGGTGCAGAGGTGTAGCTAGCTGATCTTAAGTTACTAAAAGTTACCCCATCAATACTATATGATACAGATTTGCTCAATATTGTTCCACACGATACTGGATTAGTGGCTGATGAAGCTCCAGACATGCAAACCATACTTCCTGCGAAGTCGTTTGCCTGAACAGTATCGAAATATCCTGCTCTACTGGAAGATGTATAGAGATCATTGGAATAGGATAAGCTTGATGTACCTATTGTTGCAGCATCAACACTTCCACCATAGACTCTTGTACCTATCGCACCAACATTATTAGTACCTTGATTGAAGGAGTTACCGGCAGTCCCGCAATGGGCGGCAGTAACAATGTATCCTGAAATGCTTCCTGATGGTTTAGCCAAAAAACCTATGCTACAGTAACCACCGGTGTTATTGTTAACTATTTTTGTCCCTGCTTGAAGAGGATTGTAAGTTGAATTTCTGTCAACATCATCCGAAACGACAGCAGATTCTCTTATAGATAACATATCGGCGTTAAAAGTTTCTTCTAATATCTTTCTCTTCGTTTCATTAAAGTCCTTCACACCCACCTGTATTTTTTGCTCTGCTAAATCTACTAACGTATCGGTAATCGTAACTCCGTTAAAATCAGTATTTATCAAAGAAATTAATTTTTCATTAAGCTCGTTTAAATCGTTTTCAGAATATTTTGTAACAAAGACATTTATTAAACTGGAGTCACCATATATTTTTTTGAAATCAGATTCATATTGATCTTTATTAGTATCAGCTTTAATACCAATGTTTATAATCCCTCCAGACTTTTGGTCAATAAAAACAAGCCCATCTTTTATATTTTTATCTAGGTACTCTTTAACTAAGGGTAAATTTTCTGTTTGATGATTGATACGCTTTATGAGCTGTTCTTCCTCTAGTTTTGTCAACCTAACTCCGAACTTAGAGTCTACCATTATATTGTCATCTTTGGAGTCCATTTGTTTTACCTTGCTGATATTAGTGTCTAATCCGAATTGCTGTCTAAAAGACAATTCTTCTTTTGTGTAATCATAAGACTCAAGTTCAGACGACGCACTTACACTCCCAGAACACAAAAATAAGATAGCAGCGGTCAACATTAGTACTGTTCTTTTTTTAAATTCCATAAGTCACCTCGTAAAAGTTATTTGTAGACAAAGTTCGACTACTTGTAAAAGTTTACTTTTTCATATAGTAATTACAATACAGAAATTGAAAATTTTTCATGTTAAAATTTGAAATAGTAATAGATTTTAAGATTATGCAGTACATACTTGAGGGAATTACTGATACATACTATACATCTGAGAGATATGGATAAGAAAAAATTTCAATACATACAAAACAATAAGTATCACTTCGTCAATTTTAATTGGTAAGTGGGGGGTTGTTTCCAGGCTTATTGGTGAAATGGTGTTTTTTCAGCTAGGCTAATAGATCCCTGCCTGCAATGGGGGGATTATTGAAAGAGGTGAGTGTTACAAATGAGGTGATGGTATCAGATTCAGAGTTTCTGACGGCGGCACTGGTTCAATCCAATGTATCTGTATGGTACCGTGAAGACCCGGACCCAATTGGCAACTTGATGGATTACGGTGGAATCGTAGAGGGATATACACTAGACTCTATTAAGCTCGCTGGAGCTCATTTTGTTCGGGGACGGTTTGAGTTTAGAACATACATAAAATAACCCGCCGGGCTTATGCCTGACGGGTTTTCCTGTTTTTCTAATCTTGAATACAAATTACATGTTGTATCATGGGCTGTACTCCGTATTACGCACAAGGAAACTTTGAGATATGCTTTCTGCATCTTAATAGTCTTTTAGCCGAATAACCTTGAGAGCAGAATAATCTCCGCCAATCGTATGATACGTCTTCTTCTACGCCCTCTAATAATGGAACTTAGAATAAGAAAATCTGTGCCAACTGATGAGAGAGTTCCGGTAAAAACACTTCCAGTGGTTATCACCTGTACGCTTTTGCCCTGTAGTAATTTGGCTTGTTTGCGAAAGTTCATGGTTTATTCCCCCTTTCTCTTACTGATAAGGAACGTATAGTAGGGTATTCCTGATCAGTAATGTTTGATAGATATAAACGTGGAGAAAGTAACCCGATTTCCACTGCTTGTGTTTGGGGTGAACGCTAATTTCCATTTACCCCACGCACCGATACAAATCCCGCATATCTTAGTTTTGTATCCAATTAAAAAGGAGGAATTGACAAATGGGCGAAGTACGTGGAGAACGTTGTTGCGGCGTTGGTGAACGTGAACGTGAACGTGAACCTGAACGTTTTGTTGGTGGAGCCTTTACATCCACAGGTGCAATCTTGGTGCTCTTTATCCTGCTGGTCATCATTACAAAAGCTTGTATATTCTAAATTGTATTCATTTACAAAGGAGGAATTATGATGGGTGATTTTGCTGGAGGATTTACTTCTACCGCTGCAATTCTGGTTCTATTTATCTTGTTGGTAATCATCTCTAAGACTTTCTTTATCTAAGTTTCAAACCTCCCAATATAGCTGCACCTAATTAAATCCGCCAGTACTCATGCTGGCGGATTTTTTAAACACATAATCAAAGACGTATCCCCGTCAACCTTAACTGGTCGGCGGGGATTTTTCTGTTTATGTAACTTGATATTCAACGAATGTTCATTTCTTAATTCGCAAAGACCAATACGAAAGCTAAGGTCGGGATTCCAATAATACCAATTAATGTCCATACTAACCGAACTGGAATTGTGACCGTCAATTTAACCACCTCCCATGTATTTCTTTATTCATTCAACATTGTCTCAGTAAATCGTTCGCACTCATTGTCCTATCATTTTATATAAGGCTAGTATCATACCGGAACAAACATCCAATCACTAAGCTCTATCAACACATAATCTACATGGTATTAACAACGATGGAGGTGAATTGAATAATGCACACTAGCTCTGCTACGATTCTGGTGCTATTCATTTTATTGGTAATTATCGCTTGTAGCTGCGGCGTCTTCCCACGCGAAGAGAGACGTGAAGAAAGATGTGAAAGACGAGGAGAAAGACGAAGCGATAGACGAGAAGAAAGACGAGAAGAAATACCCTTTTTATTTCCCTTTATTATTTAATTGCGTAACCTCAGTTCGTTAATTCCTAAAATAACATTAATGAGAAGGCCCATTCTATGGGCTTTCTTTTTCCAATATCATCAGGAATATAATAATATGCATCTTCTAGCTGACTCAAAATCCAAATTTTCACTGGTTCAGAAAGTGTCCATAATTCTAGAAGTGAGGCAGCCATTTTTTCAAGATATGCTTTATGATGTTGAAGTTGTTTTTCAATAAATTTATTTTCCATCCAATACACATTCCTTGTTCTTCGACTCCCGAAGGTGGGGGATTTTTGTTTTATAAGCTATCTTCCATAATAGGTCGATGATACATATCCTCACCAGCTTTTCTTGCAGATACAGCATCCTCGAACAAATGGAATATGACAATGATTGGATTAAGATCGACGATGTTATTCAGGTGACTACATAAATAAATGCCCCGCGATTGCTGTTGCGACTGACTGATGTTCGAAAATCAGTCTAGACTGGCAAGCGTTACGAATGATCATGAGTAGCAATTGGAACTTCAACGTAAGCTGGAGATGCTCCGGTTGACGGGATGGGTTCTAAAGACTTAACATATATAATAGAAGGAACACATTTATAAGAAATTAGAACAAAAGAAAATCATCTGATAAAATCACGGAAAAATCACATAATCTCTTTTTATTAGTTTGTACCTGTTTCTACTATTAAGGGGTATGTGTCCATCAGCGGCAAAAATAGATCATATTTTTACACTGGTTTTGACCTGTTTTGATGGGCTATGTAATAATATAATAAAGTATATATTCAAAAACGTGATTCCAGACTGGAGATGAAACCATTGGGAAATTGATACTGAAAGGAACAACTGGCAAGCTTCTTGCTGATACTCTGAAAAAACGAAGGAGGTGGGCCTATCCATCCGTACGGAGAATGATGGATAGGATTATAAATTGAGCGACCCTTTACCCGGTATATTACACGTAGGTCTTATTATTCTGTTGGTATTATTAAATGGATTTTTTGTTTCAGTTGAATACGCAATGGTGAAAGTACGAAGCGGTAGAATTGATACCCTTATTGAAGAAGGTAGTAAAAAAGCTTTAAAAGCGAGAAGCATCGTACGCAACTTGGAAGGTTATCTATCCGCCTGTCAGCTTGGTATTACATTGGCTTCACTTGCGCTAGGATGGTTGGGGCAACCCGCTATAGCTAACCTTGTTGGGCCCTTATTAGGAAGTATAGGTTTTGGAGTAACCGCTGTTAATGTTGTATCTTTGATTATTGCTCTAATGTTTATCACTATCTTGCATATCGTACTAGGAGAACTTGCACCTAAGACTATTGCAGTTAACAAGGCTGAATCTGTCCTTTTGCTAACATCTGGGCCGATGAATGTGTTTTACAAGATCATGTATCCAGTGATTTGGATCGTAAATGGGCTGGCACGTGGTTTATTACGGATCTTCCGTTTATCCCCTGCTTCAGAGCTGGGAACGGCGCATACGGAAGAAGAAATCCGTATTATCATGCAAGAAAGTAATAAAAGCGGCTTTATTGATAATACCGAAATGGCGCTGGTTGACAATATTTTTGAATTTGTGGACACAATGGCCCGTGAGATCATGATTCCTCGAACAGAAATGATCTGCCTGAATAATCATCTTTCAACGGAAGAGAACCTTGAGATTGCTTTTGATGGAATGAGGACGCGTTATCCAGTCTGTGATGGTGATAAGGATCATATCCTAGGCTTCATTCATATCAAGGACTTAATTAGGGATCGTGAACAAAGCTATAATAAATTGATTCGTCCTATACTAACCGTACCAGAATCTATACAGATTAGTGCTCTGCTGAAAGTCATGCAGCGCGCAAAGACACAAATCGCCATTCTGATTGATGAGTACGGTGGAACATCAGGAATGGTTACGCTGGAAGATATCATGGAGGAAATTGTAGGAGAAATTCAGGATGAGTTCGATGAGGAACGTCCTGGTGTTGAGAAGCTGGGGGAGGATGAACACTCCATCGACGGCTTGATGCTTATTGAAGAGATCAATGATCTTTTGGGGCTCCATATGGATACTGAGGATTATGATACGATAGGCGGTTGGCTGTATTCTAAATTGGAGGTTAATCCACCTCAAAAAGGACAGTCTGTAGAATTTGATGATCATCTGTTTATTGTGGAAGAAACGGATAATAAGCGGATTTCTCGAATTAAGCTGCTGAAGTTACAGCTATTGACTGAAGAAGCTGGTGCATAACGAACTTATTAGTAATATTAGGACACAGTGCTATAGCGCTGTGTCTTTTTTACAGTGTTTTTACAGTATTGTTTGCCAAAAAGAGATTAAAAATTATATAATTTTAAATGTATATGATAAAAACTACATTAGTCCACAGAGGACAGAAAGGAACTCTCCTTGAGTAAACCTAATAAAAGTACAAGCGTTCCCCAGCTTAGCAAACAAGAGAAACGGCGGGTAGAACAGGAGCAGCAAAAGCAGAAGACGAGAATTTTAATTATTAGTTCAATAGCTTTAGTAGTCATCATTTTTGTTGGATTGTTTATGTTAGCTTCGAAAGATGCCGCAAAAAATGCCACTTCGGGAGAACCAGTAGCATTCAATTACAGTGAGCTACCTAGAGTCGGTAAAGAGGATGCACCTGTTAAAATTGTTGAATTTGGAGACTTAAAATGTCCAGCGTGTTCCCAATTTGCAACTTCAGTTAAACCGAAAATTGTTCAAGATTTTGTCAACGAGGGAAAAGCAGCGCTCTACTTTGTAAATATGGCTTTCGTTGGTCCAGACTCTGAAACTGCCTCGCTTGCAGCATTATCTGTTTACCATCAGAATCATGATGAATTCTGGAAGTTCTATGATGCTGTATATGCTCAGCAAGGTGATGAGAGCGAAGAATGGGCGACTGAAGATTTCTTAGTAAGCCTTGCGGAGAAAGAGAAGTTAGCTATCGATTACGAACTGCTGCGTAAAGATATCAAGGATCGCACGTATGCAGATGAGCTGAATAAGGGTATGCAGTTAGCTAGTGAAGCTGGGGTGACGACTACACCATCCCTTTATATTAATGGAGTAATGACTGCGGATCCATTTAACATTGAAGCGATTTCAACTGAGATTAATGACGCCGCAAAAGCTGTGGAGGCAAAGTGACAAAGTTCCTATCTTTTTGCAAGCGTAACTGCCTGTATCTGGCCTGGTTCGTCTCTTTAGTTGCTGTTGCTGGTAGCTTGTATCTGAGCGAAGTATTGAAATATGAACCTTGTAAGCTTTGCTGGTTCCAGCGAATTTTTATGTATCCTCAGTTATTCCTCTTGGGAATTGCGACGTTTCGAGGGGATAAAAGGATTATCCCATATGTTCTTCCACTAAGCTTGATTGGTGGTAGTATCTCGATCTATCATTATGCGGAGCAGAAGATTCCTGCGTTAAGTAAAGTGCTTCCTTGTACAATTGGAGTTCCTTGTAATAAGGATTACTTGAACTTTTTTGGATTCATTACGATTCCTTTCCTTGCATTAATCGCTTTTGTTTTAATTAGCATTTTACTTTGGTACGGACGTAAGGAAGACGAAGTGATGGAGTTAGATACAGAGGAAAGTTTAGGATTTTGATTTTTTAACTTTAAGTGATCCGAAAAAATGTGAAAAGTGATTAAAAACACGATCCAGAGGGATAATTGAAGAGAATGAAAGAGAGCATCCAATAAGACGCTGTATTTGCGCTTACTGGATGTTTTTTCATTCTTTTTTCATTTTTTTCAACGCTTTACTGTATACACTTTGTAGACTAATATTAGACCTTGTGAGAAGTTGAATATGCGCTGAATTTTCTTAGGAAAAACGGGGGAACCAAACTTGGCATATGTGCCAATGGGGTGAATCGGAATGGGTCGATTAGACTTTTACCGTAGGGCTAAACCACAGCCCGAATCCGCCAGCTAACCTCGTAAGCAAAGGTGGGATAATGACCATGCATAGCATGCGGATCATTTCCGTATGCTATTTTTAGTGTCTGCATTTATGAAATCCACCAATGAAAACAGCGCGCGGAAATTCCGTTTCAGCTCCCAAAGAAAGGAACTGTATCCACCATGGTAAGCAAGGTAAAACGACTATTGATCGGGCGTCCGATGAAGTCGAACGAACTCGATCATGAAAAGTTATCCAAGGTTAAAGCACTGGCTGTCCTGTCTTCTGATGCGCTCTCGTCTGTAGCCTACGGAACGGAACAAATTTTGATTGTACTGGTGGCTGCGGGGTTTACTGCCATCTGGTATTCCCTGCCAATTGCATTAGCCGTATTGGGCCTGCTGGCCATCCTGATTTTATCCTATCGGCAGACGATTTACGCTTATCCTCAGGGAGGCGGAGCTTACATCGTTGCCAAGAGTAATCTTGGTGTTCCGACAGGGCTCTTAGCAGGAGGGTCTTTGTTAGTGGATTACATTCTGACCGTAGCTGTTAGTGCGTCGGCAGGGACGGATGCGATCACATCGGCTTTTCCAAGTCTTCATAATCACACCGTTCTTATTGCAGTATCAGTTATTATTTTACTTACTTTGATTAATCTTCGCGGAGTTACAGAATCAGCTTCATTCATCGCAATCCCAGTGTATTTGTTTGTGGTGTCGATTGTAGTCTTGATAATCTCCGGTGTTATTAAATATGCAGCAGGTGGCGTACATGCGAATGTCCCTGAAATTGGCTCTGCTGTTTCTAATGTTAGTTTGTTTCTACTATTAAAAGCCTTCAGTTCTGGCTGTTCGGCACTTACGGGTGTAGAGGCTGTATCTAATGCCATTCCAAACTTTAAAGCACCAGCTGAAAAGAACGCAGCCAAGACCTTAATGGTCATGGGGGTTATACTTGGATTTATGTTTACAGGTATCACACTACTGGCGTATTGGTACGGCATAGTGCCTGATGAAAAGGCAACGGTTGTTTCTCAGATCGCTGAATCGACCTTTGGCCGCGGAACCTTATATTTTTTCATTCAAGGTATTACAGCAGTAATTTTGTTCTTGGCAGCTAATACAGCTTACTCAGCGTTCCCGCTGCTCGCATTTATGTTTGCAAAAGATAAATATATGCCACATGCTTTTATGGTTCGTGGTGACCGTCTAGGTTTCTCTAATGGTATTATTTTTCTAGGTGTTCTGTCTGCTGTGCTTGTAGCTGCATTCCACGGAAATACAGAAAGCTTGATTCCACTTTATGCGGTTGGTGTATTCATTCCTTTCACATTGTCACAGCTAGGAATGATGGTTCATTGGTTTAAAACAAAACCAGCGGGATGGAAAAAAAGATTTGTTGTAAATACCATCGGTATGCTGACTACATTGACGATTACGCTTATTTTTATCATCACTAAATTCTCAAGCGTATGGATGGCTTTCATTTTCTTACCTGCTGTAATGTTCGTGTTCCACCGGATTCACAGGCACTATTTGAACACTGCAGATCAGCTTCGTATATGCCCGAGTACAGATAAACCTTTGATTAAAGGCAGTACAGTTGTTGTTCCTGTTGCGGGTGTAACACGTGCTGTACTACATTCCATCAGCTATGCCAAGTCTCTAACGGATAATGTTGTAGCCGTGTATGTTGGCTTTGATGAAGAGGACATTCAAAAAATGGAGCAACGGTGGGAGGAATGGAATCCGGGTGTACGCCTGATTGTACTTCGTTCTAGATATCGCAGTATTATTCGTCCGTTAGTGAAATTTATTGATACAGTGGAGTGGAAGACCGCAGCGACGGATCATATCACGATTCTGATTCCACAGTTTATAACTAAGCATTGGTGGCAAGCTGTACTTCATAATCAGACCAGCTTTTTAATCCGTTCGTATCTAATGAATTCAAAAGATGTTGTAGTTGCGACTGTCCCATATCATTTGAATAAATAATGGATCATTAAGGAGAGGCTATATCCGGAACGTTCGGAATATAGCCTTTTTTTGTATTTTTAAGAAGGAAATTATTGCAAATCCACAAAATATAAAATTTATATGTTGACATAGAGAATGAGAATCAATATCATTTAAAAGTGAGACTGAGGTAGTCAATACCTTTGAATAACATAGGATGCACACACTAGGAGGGTATTTAATGTTTTTGTTTAACAGAAAAAGATTTGGAAGCATGAAATTAACGATGGTCGGATTAATGGTGATGGTGCTATTCTTATCCGCTTGCGGTAATAATAATCCCGGTAACGCTTCAAACGCAGGAACAGACAAAGCGACGGCATCTACTGCTGAAGCTACAGAAGCTCCTGCAGCCCCTAAGACGTTAACGGATGCAATGGGACATGAAGTAACGATTCCAGCTAATCCTGGGCGTGTACTGGGTTCTTATTTGGAGGATGCTTTGGTAACTCTAGGTGTGACTCCAGTAGCGCAATGGTCAGTGACTAATGGTATTCAAGATTATCTGTCCACTGAATTGAAGGATGTTCCTACGATCAGCTACGATCTTCCGCTCGAGGCAGTAACCAGCTTCGCTCCGGATCTTATCCTCATCCCATCGGAGTCATCTGTACAGAATGGTATCTATGACCAACTGAATAAGATTGCACCGACTTATGTGATTGGGGATAAGCTAAATCAAGATTGGCGTAAATCGCTACTCAAGATTGGTGAAATTCTGAACAAGACTCCTGAAGCAGAGAAAGCCATTAAAGATTATGAAGACAAGGCGGCTGCAGCGAAAGAAAAGCTTAAAGGAGCTATTGGAGAAGAGTCCGTGGCGATTTTATGGTTGGTACAAAAGAACTTCTATATTGTAGACGAAACTCGCAGCAGTGGTGCTGTATTATATACAGACCTTGGTGTAAAGCTGCCTAACTTAGTAACAGAAATTCCTGTTGGTACAAGAGCTACATGGAATCCAATTTCGCTAGAGAAGCTTTCTGAGCTGACAGCAGATCATATTATCCTTGTAAATAGTGATAAGACTGAGGGTTCGGAGATTCTGGACAGTGCAATTTGGAAAGGCATCCCGGCTGTAAAAGCTGGCAATGTGCATGAAATGAGCTCAACAAGCAGTTGGCTATACAGTGGTGCGAACGCTGGTGGCAAAATTATTGATGATGTGTTAAAAAGTTTTGTGAAATAAAAAGTCGTAATTCACCATGAATGTGACTGATCATTTGGGTGGGGAAGGGCGTGCAGATCAAGTATCTTAAGATGCTTAGATCTGCACCATTTTTTTATAAACCATTCCTGTATTACTGAAAAATAACTCCTACAATTGTACAACCTAATTTTTTTTGCGATAATGAGAATGATTGTTGTTATCATATAGAACATTGTAACTATCGATTAAGGAGACGACTCATGGTTTCACCCTCAGATTTCGCACATCGTAATAAAAATGATACACAAAAAGCTATACATACCCGACCGGCAGCTGCAATGGGTATTCTAGTGATTGGACTCGCTGCCATTGCCTTTGGACTGGCACTTTCGGTCTCAGTAGGTGCGGCAGATATCAAGCTAGCTACGGTATGGGAAGCAATATTTCATTTCAATCCAGATGTACAAAAACATCAGGTGATAAGAGAACTGCGATTTCCACGCGCGATAGCAGGTGCTTTGGTCGGTGCTTGCTTCGCAGTAGCAGGGGCAATCATGCAGGGGATGACAAGGAACCCTCTTGCGGATTCAGGTCTGTTAGGCTTGAATGCGGGAGCAGGTGTAGCGCTGGCCATAGTTTTTGCTTTTGCACCTTCGATCTCATTCACTTCACTTATGTTGTTTTGTTTTATAGGTGCTGCTATAGCTTCTTTTATCGTATTTGGAATTGGGTCGCTATCTTTTAATGGCCTTACACCTTTACGTTTGACGCTGGCAGGTTCCGCGGTAAGTGCACTACTAGTTGCTGTTAGTCAGGGCATAGCTATTCTTTTTAACTTATCCCAGGATATAGCCTTCTGGTTGGCTGGCGGAATGGGCGGGGCAAGCTGGACTCAGATCAAGATTATTTTCCCTTGGGTGTTCGTGGCATTAATCGCAGCGATGATGTTATCGCGGTCTGTCACCTTGCTCAGCTTAGGAAGAGAAGTTGCAGTTGGTCTGGGGCAGCGGACAAGATTAGTACAGTTGGCATGTATGATTGTTGTAGTAGTTCTTGCCGGAAGTGCAGTCTCAATGGTTGGCCCGATTGCTTTTATAGGACTAATTATTCCACATGTAGCACGTTATTTCGTTGGAGTAGATTATCGCTGGATCATTCCTTGCTCGGCAGTTCTTGGGAGCTTATTGATCATCTTTGCGGATATCGCCGCTAGAATGATAAATGCCCCTTATGAGACGCCGCTAGGCGCATTAATTGCCATCATCGGTGTACCTTTCTTTATTTACTTAGCGAGTAAGCGGAAGGGGGAGCTGTAATGCACAGAACAACCCTTTCTATCAATGAAAATGAACGCCGTACACGTGCTATTACAGTGTTAGCGGTCCTTGCCATATTGATCGTTGTTGTTTTTATTGTCAGTATGAATACAGGATTTATGCGTCTATCCCCACGGGAGGTATTACATACACTGCTGGGTGATGGAACTCATCAGCAAAAGCTTATTTTATTTGATTTCAGATTGCCTCGCATCGTAATTTCATTGTTGGTTGGAGCGGGCTTTGCGGTGTCAGGCTGTATTTTACAAAGTCTCGCAAGAAATGCACTTGCTGAACCGGCTACGCTGGGCATAAGTGCGGGTGCTGGTTTTGCGGTAATCATTTTTATCTCGTTTTTTCCGGCTACAACAGCAGCTCCGGTATTTGTCTTGCCGCTCTTAGCGCTTGGAGGGGCTAGCTTAACCGCCGCTTTAATCTATATTCTTGCTTATAGAAAAGCAGATGGTCTATCTCCAACAAGGTTGATCCTTATCGGGATTGCAGTCGCTGCCGGAATTAACGCTTGCCAGCTGGTGTTGGCACTTCGGCTTGATCCCAATAATTATCAGTTTGTAGCGACTTGGATCGCCGGGAAAATATGGGGTGGCGATTGGAGATTCGTCCTTGCTCTGCTACCTTGGATAGCGATTCTGTTACCGTTCGCCTTCTATAAAGCCCGTATTCTTAATGTATTGAATCTAGGGGACCATACTTCAGTAGGACTTGGAATGCGAGTGGAGAAGGAGCGTATTCTCCTTCTAGTGACTGCAGTTGCGCTTGCCGGCTCCTGCGTTGCTGTAAGTGGAGGAATTGGCTTTGTCGGCCTAATTGCACCACATCTTGCCCGCAAGCTTGTGGGACCCCGTCATCAGGTATTATTGCCCGCTAGTGCGTTGACAGGGGCGCTTCTTATGATTACTGCTGATACTATCGGCAGATGGGTGTTACAGCCTGCAGAAGTTCCAACAGGCATCGTGGTTGCGATCATTGGTGCACCTTACTTTTTATATTTACTCGCCAAATCGAAAGCATAATGCGTACGAAGCGAGTTTTACTATGTAGTTCATTCTAGGAGCATAGCTCCATAAAACTTTTAAGGAGTTGTTAACATGTCAGAACGTTTGAACACAGAAGAGTTAAGTATTGGGTATGCAGAGGCTACAATTGTTAAAGGGTTGAACTTAACTATCCCTACGGGAAAAATAACCGCACTAGTGGGGGCTAACGGTTCTGGTAAATCTACAATTCTTAAAACAATGGCCCGGATCATGAAGCCTAAGAGCGGCAGTGTAATGCTGGACGGTAAATCGATCCATAACTTTTCAACGAAAGAGGTAGCTCGTCAGCTTGCGATCTTACCGCAAAACCCAACAGCTCCAGACGGTCTAACGGTCTCTGAACTTGTCAGCTATGGTCGCTTCCCGCATCAAAAAGGATTTGGCACAATGACAGCAGAGGATCGCAGCATTATCTCCAACGCAATCACTGTTACAGGTATGGAGCCTTTCCATGACCGTCCGATTGACCGCTTATCTGGAGGACAACGTCAGCGTGCTTGGATCGCTATGGCATTGGCGCAAGAAACTGACATTCTATTCCTGGACGAACCAACAACATTTCTAGATATGGCTCACCAGCTTGAAGTTCTACAGCTTCTGCAAAAGCTGAATGAGGAAGAAGGCCGTACCATTATCATGGTCGTGCATGATTTGAATCATGCTACTCGCTATGCACAGCATATGGTAGCTATTAAATCCGGTACTGTGGTTAGTGAAGGCTCACCTACTGAAGTTATGACACCAGATGTACTGCGTGAGGTGTTTGGAATTGAGGCAGATATTGTTCCAGATCCACGTACAGGTGTGCCTCTGTGTCTTCCTTACGAGCTTGCGGCCTACAAAGCCGTATAATTATATTGAAATCATACAACGAACAGGCTCCCGTCATTGACAAGGGAGCCTGTTCGTTGTTACAGTTGTGGTTGCCTACAATTCCATGATACTACTACTAAAAATAGATCAAGGACCATCATTTATACATGGTTAAAGGAGCATGAAACATGAATATTGACAAAATTCAAAATGACCTAGAGCAGTTAATGACTGCAGGAATAGTGAAGAGTCATGAGAACTTAAAAGATCACGTATATACTAAAATGGGCGGTAAAGCTGATATTTTGGCAGCCCCAGCTACTTATGATGAAATTCAAAAGATCGTTACATATGCGGAACAGAATGGGATCACCCTTACGGTACTTGGGAACGGCTCCAACGTGATTATCCGTGATGGAGGTGTGCGTGGAATAGTTCTGCAAACGGCAGGACTAACGGATGTGGGGATTCGAGACAATCTCTTATATGCGGAGTGCGGCGCTAAGATTATTGATGTTTCCAGATATGCGCTGGATATGGAGCTTACGGGTCTTGAGTTCGCCTGTGGCATTCCAGGAACGGTTGGTGGAGCGCTTTACATGAACGCAGGTGCTTATGGCGGAGAAGTTAAAGATGTATTGCACAGTGCGCTGGCTATAACTAAGAGCGGGCAATTGGTGACTCTGCAAGGGGATGAACTGCAATGGGGTTACAGAAAAAGCGTGTTCGCAAGCGGTGAATACATCGTGCTTGAGGCGAAATTTGCTATGACTTCCGGAGATGCATTATCCATCAAGGCGAAAATGGATGAACTTACTTACTTGCGTGAATCCAAGCAGCCGCTTGAGTATCCCTCCTGTGGGAGTGTCTTTAAACGTCCTCCAGGTCGGTTTGCAGGTCAGTTAATTCAAGAGAGTGGCTTACAGGGAACAAGAATCGGTGGTGCTGAGGTATCCAAGAAGCATGCAGGGTTTATTGTAAATGCAGATAATGCAACAGCCAGCGATTACATTGGGCTAATTCACCATGTAAGAGCGACTGTGAAGGATAAATTCGGAGTGGAGCTTGAAACTGAAGTGGAGATCATTGGAGAAGAGTAACTATTAATTAGAAAGAGCCCACAGATTACTGTGGGCTCTTTTACTGTCATTACATATGGCTTAATCCACTGAAAGGGTATATTTAGCTCTTTCAGTAGTTATTTCCGCCTTGCGATCACTTATGTCCTCAATCCGAAGCCCGTCAATAGCTAAGTCATAGGTGGAGTGTGGTAGCGATACTAGCTCACCATCGGCGTTTAAAGTGCTGCCAAATCCTTTTAATATTAATGCACTCCCAAGATAATCATCGATAACATCCTCCGCACTCCGAAACTCAACAGCCTCTAGATTAAAATGAATTTTATCCAGATCACGAAGCTCCTTCTTTTCAATTACAATAGTTTCATTCACATGACTGTTAATCCAGTCCATAAGTTTCTGTATACTTTGTTCCATTAGATGATCCCACCCTTACCTCGAAGATTATTATGTTTAAGTTACCCTTTTCTTAGGATTTGAATCCTTATTTTTGCCACATCTGAGCGGATTTGAACAAAGGAAGGTACTAAGGAATAGCGAATGTTACAGAATAGCAACAACAGAGATAATCCTCTACAACCAGAATAAGAATAGAAGAAAGTTAACTATTCTAAAAAGGGGGGAGTGTTATTGATTCAGCTAACTGAGGTCTCAAAATATTATCAGGAGAGGTGTGCAGTTGATCGAATTACTTTCACGGTGGAGAAAGGTGAGGTCTTTGGATTTCTAGGTCCCAATGGTGCAGGGAAGACTACAACGATGCGAATGATGACAGGGCTTCTTCAGTCTACAAGCGGAGAAATTTTAATTAATGGCATGAATATTTCATGTCATAAAAAAGAAATCCATGCTCAAATTGGTGTTGTTTTCGAGCTTCCGAACCTATACATGCGTAGTTCTATTCGAAATAATCTGGAGCTGTTTGCTGATCTGTATAGGGTAGCAGGAAATCGAGTGAATGAAGTCATGGAAACCCTCCAGCTGTTAGATAAGGAAAAAGCTAAAGTAAGCAGCTTATCCAAAGGCTGGAAGCAGCGTGTTCTAATCGCCAGAGCATTATTACATAAGCCTCAAGTGTTGTTTTTAGATGAGCCTACAAGTGGGTTAGATCCAAATTCAGCTTCACTCATACGTAATCACGTCAAGAGAATTCAAGAAGAAGGTACAACCATTGTCTTAACAACGCATGATATGCACGAGGCAGAAGAATTAAGCGATAGAGTGGGCATCATGCACGCTGGTGCCTTGGTGGCACTCGATGAACCGCATAGACTTAAGACCATTTATGGTAAACCAGAAATTGAAGTTATATATCAGCAGGATGGGAAAGTAGTTATGAAATCCTGGCCGATTGCAGAAGAAGCTACTAAAGATCATATCTATCAGTTAATGTCTACGAATCAAATTCTAAGTATGCGCAGTAAAGAAGCTTCGCTGGCAGATGTATTCGCTGCCCTGACGGGAAGTGAGCTAAGTTGAGTTATCAGATATGGAAGCTGTATAAACATGAAAGTAAGGATATACTGCGTAATCCTGCGACTGTAATTCTAATAATTTTGCCTATATTTATGGCTAAAATCATCATCACTGTAGTGGACAAGAGCGGTTTGGACTTCATGCTTCTTTCTACATGGATATTATTTGCGCAAGTGATGGTTGGGATCATGATTACCGGCCCAGGATTAATTGAGGAGAGGGAGAGTAAGACTTATGATGCGCTGTTGATTACTCCGTTAAGCAGAGGCCAGATTATTACTGCAAAAGCTGGATCTGTTCTTGTTTTTTCTTTGTTATCACAGCTGATTGTTTATGTACTAAATCAAGGTTTGACAATGGATTTACTCCCTTCCTTATTGTATATGTTATTGGGTGGAATTATCTTTGTGCAAGTTGGAATTATCATTGGTTTAAAGGTAAGTTCCTCCAAAAATGGTTCAGCCATCAGCTCCGCATTTATGGTCGTTTTTTTCTTAGTAGCTTCCGTGTACGTCGCTCTTCCAGAGTGGACCTATCCGATCTTTGTTATTCTGCCAAGTATTGAAATCGTCCAGAATTTGAACAGTATTCTAAATGGAGAAGGAGTATTGCTCCTAGAAAGCCTGCTTTTGCTCTTGTGGATTGTGGTGCTTTCGCTCTGGATTTGGAAGACGGGCAAAGCGTAGAACTTGTCAGAAGCAAATTACCATGGTATAGTTCAAGACGCAATATGCATGAAGAAGAAGTCTGCACGGATTGTGCAGGAGAGGTTCGCGAACTCCCTCTATAAAAAACTAAGAGTATATTAAATCTTATAAGCGGATGCAGTCCTTAACCCGGACATTGCTTCCGTTTCTTCTTAGTGGAGCAAAGTTTTCGAAATCTCGTTCTTCTTTCCATTACCGGCCAAGGCCGAAGGAAAAGAGAGGGGTTTTTTGTCGTGTCAGAAGGAAGATTGAAAGAGGAAATGCAAGAAGTCACTTTACTTGGTAATCAGGGAACGCAGTACAAGTTTGGTTATGATCCAGCTATTCTTGAGGTGTTTGATAACAAGCATCCAGGGCGTGATTATTTTGTTAAATTCAACTGCCCTGAGTTTACTAGCTTATGTCCTGTTACAGGTCAGCCGGATTTTGCCACACTGTATATTTCGTATATTCCTGAACAGAAAATGGTGGAATCTAAATCATTAAAGCTGTATCTGTTTAGTTTCCGTAACCACGGTGACTTTCATGAGGACTGCGTCAACATTATTATGAATGATCTGATCTCACTGATGGACCCACGATACATTGAGGTATGGGGCAAGTTCACTCCGCGTGGAGGAATATCTATTGATCCTTATTGCAACTATGGAAGACCGGGTACGAAGTATGAGGCGATGGCGGAGCACCGCTTAATGAATCATGACCTCTATCCAGAAAAAGTGGATAACCGCTAATCCCAACAAGTTGATAAGGAGAGATTAAGATGAACAAAAAAGCACTCGTCGTATTTAGCGGCGGACAAGATAGCACCACTTGCCTGGTTTGGGCATTGAAGCAGTTTGAGGAAGTGCAGGTAGTTACCTTTAATTATAATCAGCGTCATGCGGCTGAAATCGAAGTTGCTACAGAAATAGCAGCTAAGTTTAATGTAAAACAGCATATCCTTGATCTTGGGCTGCTTAATCAGCTGGCTCCAAATGCACTAACCCGCCAGGATATTGATATCGTTGCTGGCGAAGGTGATGAGCTTCCTAGTACATTTGTTGATGGACGGAATCTGTTATTTTTATCCTTTTCTGCAATATTAGCTAAACAATTGGGTTACTCCCATATCGTCACTGGTGTCTGCCAAACGGACTTTAGCGGGTATCCGGACTGCCGTGATGTATTTGTGAAATCATTGAATGTTACGCTGAATTTATCTATGGACTATGAGTTTGCGATACACACTCCATTGATGTGGCTGGATAAAAAAGAAACGTGGAAAATGGCCGATGAACTGGGTTATTTTGATTATGTTCGCGAACACACATTGACCTGTTACAACGGTATTATTGGCAGTGGCTGCGGTACTTGTCCAGCCTGTCTGTTGCGTCAGCGTGGTCTTGAGCAATATGAGGCGGAGAGAATGGAGGCCGGATCTTAATGCTTAACGAGGTTTCAGTCTGCAAAATATTTACGTTTGATGCGGCGCATCAATTAATTGGTCACAAAGGGAAATGTAGCAATCTGCATGGACATACTTATAAGCTCGAAGTAGTGCTTAAGGGCAAACCAGAGGCTACGGAAGGCCATTCAGACGAAGGGTTTGTTATTGACTTCAGTGATATCAAGACGACTGTGCAACAAAGCCTTGTAGACCGTCTAGATCACGCTTTTCTCGCTATGGGAAACGAACCTGTGTTAGAGACGTTAACGAATACGGGTTCCAAAGTAGCTTTGTTGTCTTTCCGCACCACAGTTGAAAATATGTCTTCATATATTGCCTACAAGCTTAAGCAAGCAGGGTTGCCTTTGTACTCGGTAAAGCTATGGGAGACTCCAACCTCCTGGGCAGAGGTGCTGGCTGAAGATGTTCCGGATGAAGGGCCATCCTACCGTTTATATGGAGGCTGTGACTGTGAGTAAGATTCCTGTAATTGAAATGTTCGGTCCAACTATTCAAGGCGAAGGTGCGGTAATTGGAGTGAAGACGATGTTTGTCCGCACCTATGGCTGCGATTATCGCTGTGGCTGGTGTGATTCTGCTTTTACTTGGGATGGTACTGCTAAGGATAAGGTTCGAATGATGACCTCGGATGAAATTATGAATGAACTTTTAGCTATAGCTGGAGATAATTTCGACTGTGTTACGATTTCAGGCGGAAATCCTGCTTTGATTGGTGATGGGCTGGGCTCTTTTATTAACCTGCTACATGAGCGAGGGATACAAGCTGCAATAGAAACTCAGGGGAGTAAATGGCAGGATTGGTTCAATGACGTGGATGTGCTGACAATTAGCCCTAAACCCCCAAGCTCAGGAATGACGACGAATTGGGAAATTCTAGATAACATCATGAGTAAAATGGAGAAACTGGGTCGTTCTATGCATAGCTTGAAGGTCGTAGTGTTTGACGATAAGGATTTTGATTATGCAAAAGACATTCACCAGCGATATCCCAATGTGCAGCTCTTTCTGCAGCCTGGGAATGATGATGTCACTGAAGAAGGCGACATTTCTGCTCGACTTTTGGGAAGGCTGGAATGGTTGTTTAATAAAGTAATCGTAGACGCTGATATGAATAGAGTACGTGTCCTTCCACAGCTGCATGCATTGATCTGGCACAATAAGCGTGGCAAGTAAAAAGTATTTAAATGTAACGGGTGTCTGCTCAGCAGATGCCCTTTTTTTATTGATTTAAGCCTTTAAATAGGTAGATAGAATGTCCCATAATCTGGTATGATTTTCATAAAAATTGTAGGAGGTACTAAATGGGAAATTCAACTGCACTATTAATTATCGATGTTCAAGAAGCTATGTTCTCCTATCCTGATCAAAAGCTGTACGATGAAGAGGGTGTAATGGAGAGAATTATTTCCCTTCAGAACAAAGCTAGGGTTGCAGGTACTCCAATAGTTTATATTCAACACACCGAAGATGAGGAATATACAAAAGGTACGCCCACATGGCAGATCAGTCACCGCATCACACCGCAGGAAGGCGAAGTTATTGTGGAGAAGCCTACTTGGGATGCTTTTCACCGAACCGAACTGCAAGAGGAGCTACAGAAGCTGGGGATCACGAATCTGGTGATTTGTGGGATGCAAAGTGAGTTCTGCCTAGATACGACAATAAGACGCGCATACAGTATGGGGTATAAGAGTGTTCTCGTCCAAGATGCTCATAGCACCTTTGATAATGGGGTTCTGAATAGTAGTGAGATCGTTAAGCATCATAATGCGGTAATCGGAGGGAGATTCGCCCAGTTACGAGCTGAAAGCGAGGTTCAGTTCTAGATGAATACACCTCAGGCTGCCATGAAACCTATTCAGCGTTCTCGACTTAGACTATTTGCCGGAAAGCGATATTTTATTTGGAAAAGATATTTGAAATGGTGCACTAGCCGCAGCAAGGTGGCGAAGCAGCGCACTAGTGAAATTTTATCTAATGAAGTGATGACTCATGCTACACCGTTATTAAGAAGTCTACGGAATGTAGATATGGTGCTTCAATACAATAAAATAACCAATTTACGTCTGGCGATAGCGAAGCTGGATGGGCTCTTGGTGCGTCCGGGTGAGACTTTTTCCTATTGGAGAAGCATCGGTAAGCCCAGTAAGCGAAAAGGGTATCTAGAGGGGATGGTGCTGCATTATGGTGGCTTCCATTCTGGAGTTGGCGGGGGACTGTGCCAGTTGTCCAATCTGATCTACTGGATGACACTGCATACACCTCTTACGGTTACAGAACGGCATCGGCACAGCTATGATGTATTTCCAGATGAACAGCGTACACAGCCATTTGGAAGCGGGGCCACCTGTTCTTATAATTATTTGGATCTTCAAATGAAGAATAACACGAATCAAACGTATCAATTAAAGCTCTGGCTGGATGACAGCCATTTGCATGGGGAATGGAGATGCGATGAGCAGTCCCTTTATAAATATGAAGTGTACGAAAGTGATCATCGGATAAGCCTAGAACCATGGGGTGGATATATTCGTAGCAATAAGATCAGTCGAAAAATATTCACACGTACCGGCGACCTAGTTGGAGATGAAGCTGTAACCGATAACTATGCGCTTATGATGTATTCTCCGCTTCTTCATGGATAAGAGGATAGGCATAGGGATATAACATAGAAAGGTGTGATCCTTATATCTCTATACCATTTCCAAAGGAGCGGATTAACAGCATGAAAGCATTAACCTACCAAGGGAAGAAGAAAGTGAAAGTTAAAGAGGTAGCTGATCCGAAGATTGAGAAAAAGGATGACATTATCGTTCGAATTACCACTACAGCGATTTGTGGCTCAGATCTGCACATTTTTAACGGTGAAATTCCAGGTATGCATGATGACTATATTATTGGTCATGAGCCCATGGGGATTGTTGAGGAGACCGGTCCAGACGTAACTAAAGTCAAGAAAGGCGACCGGATCATTATTCCCTTTAATGTAGCCTGTGGTCAGTGCTACTTCTGCCAGCATGAGATGGAGAGTCAATGCGACAATGCTAATGACGCCAAGGATACAGGCGGATATCTGGGTTATTCCGATACTTATGGGGGCTTTGCAGGAGGGCAAGCCGAATTACTGCGGGTTCCTTATGGTAATTTCGGCCCTTTTGTCGTTCCTGAGGATGCAGAAATGGAAGATGAAAAAATTCTTTTCTTATCTGATATTGTACCTACTGCTTGGTGGGGAGTCGAAAGCGGCGGAGTGAAGCCAGGGGATACAGTCATTGTTCTCGGCTGCGGGCCTGTTGGACTGCTTACTCAGAAATTTGCCTGGATCAAAGGCGCCTCAAGAGTCATTGCGGTTGATCATATCGGCTACCGTCTGCAGCATGCGAAGCTGACCAATAATGTCGAAATTTACAACTTTGAAGAGATTAAAGATATTGAAGCTCATTTGAAGGAGATAACACATGGGGGCGCAGATGTAGTTATTGACTGTGTAGGTTTGGATGCCAAAATATCTGCATTGGAGAAAGTGGAAACCACTCTGAAGCTACAGGGAGGCTCACTCAGTGCATTTAGAATGGCCTCGGATATCGTACGTAAATTCGGAACTATTCAGCTTGTAGGAGTTTATGGGCTTAATTACAATATGTTCCCTTTGGGTCATCTATTTGAACGCAACATTACTTTAAAAATGGGACAGGCTCCAGTGATTCACTATATGCCTTTGCTCTATAAGATGATTAAAGAGAATAAATTTGATCCCACAGATATCATTACACATCGCTTGCCTATCAGCAAAGCGGAGCATGGCTATGACATTTTTAGTGAGAAAAAAGAGGATTGTATCAAGGTGGTTCTGAAACCTTAGCCTTTAAGAAGCATGAGCTCTCGTCAGAAATGACATTGCTTATGCTTTTTTTAGTGAAATCTAATGAAAATAGATGCATTTTTTCACGGTCTGCGTTAAATTAACATAAGTGACTTAAGATATTGAAAGGACGCGTACCATGTGAAGCTTAAAAAACCGCCACTTCCTATTCCGATTTTAATGTTGATTGGGATTGTGGCCATCTCTTTTTCTGCCATTTTTATTAAATGGTCTGATGCACCAGCATCTGTACAAGGAATGTATCGGCTATTGTTCACCTCGCTGCTGATGTTGCCTTTTGCAAGACCATACAGCGGAGCAGCGTTCGCTCTTCGTAAAAAAGACTGGATCATGCTAGTGCTCTCAGGCACTATGCTAGCTCTACATTTTTTGCTTTGGATGGGCTCTTTGAAGTATACTTCGGTAGCTAGTTCAACGATGATCATGGCGCTGGAGCCAGTGTTTATTATGCTGGGCGTTTATTTTTTGTATAAGGAAAAAACGGCTGTGTCTGCTATTCTGGGGCTGAGTATTGCTATTGGCGGAGTAGTGTTTATCGGTTGGGGCGATATTGGTATCTCTGCAGATAATCTTAAAGGTGATTTGTTATCGGTTGGAGGAACAGTAGCGGTAGCTGTGCATATGCTTATCGGTCAAAAGCTTGTAGTGCGCATGCCCTCATACCTGTACAGCTTGATAGTTTTCTTATCAGCGGCTGGTGTGTTTGCCATATACAATCTGTTCATGGGGATTTCCTTTTTTAATTATCCTGCGAATGAGTGGGGGATTTTCCTATTGCTAGCAGTTGTTCCTACGGTGTTTGGTCATATTTTATTTAATTGGCTGCTTCAGTATGTATCCGCAACTACGGTATCTATGAACATCTTAGGAGAACCAGTGGGGGCTAGTATCCTTGCTTATCTGCTATTAGGTGAACAATTAACTGCGCTACAATGGGCAGGTGGACTTTTGGTTATGTTTGGACTGGGCGTATATTTGTACGCTGGAAGAAAGAAAACGATTCAGGTGGAAGATGCCATTCAGAATGCTTCATAACAGATATTTTAATCATAAAGGGGTCGCAAGGTATGGAAGAACAAGATCAAAATTTAGAACTGCATCCTGGAAAAGGCACTGCGCCAACGAGTGAGGAACTATGGAACGAAGACACGTACACAGCTTGGGTTGCTCGATTTGGTACACCGTCTGAGGCTGCAGCCAAGTTAATTAAGGAACCAAGTGCAAAGCTGTACCCGCTCTCTTCTTATTTTGGAGATGTACAGGGTAAAAAGATGATGAATCTCATGGGATCAAACGGAATGAAAGCAGTCGCGCTGTCATTACTTGGAGCAGACCTTACTGTTGCTGACTTCTCAGAAGCTAATGCGCGTTATGCAGCTGATCTCGCACAAGAAGCAGGTGTTCAGCTTAACTATATCGTATCGGATGTTCTTAAGCTGCCAGATCACGTGCTCGATGGTTCATATGATATCGTATTTGCTGAATTAGGAATTGTACACTACTTTACCGACCTAGCACCGTTTATGGAAACCGTCCGCCATTTACTTTCTCCTGGTGGGATTTTTGTTCTACGTGATTTCCATCCTGTGACAACTAAGCTGATATCCTCTAAGGGTTCTACAGCGAAGGTTCGTAAGCACAAAGTTAGCGGGGACTATTTCGATACGACATTGGAAGAAAAAAAGGTCTCATACTCTAAGTATTTGCCTTCCACAGGCAAACCAATAGACGAACAGGAACATAGCGTTGTATATTGGCGCCGCTGGACGCTTGGAGAAATTGTAACAGCTGCTGCCAGTTCCGGGCTTGTGATCCGCCAATTGATCGAAGAACCCAATCTATCCTCGGATGTTTATGATAAAGGAATACCAAAGACATTCACCTTGGTGGCTGGAAAGGGTCAGAACCTGTAGGCTATTCGAATGTAAGGATTACAACTGTTATACACATATGAGCTAATCTAAAGGCTACTTTGTCCGTAAAAGGACGGTGTAGTCTTTTTTGCTTGCTTCAAAACATAAAATTTTAAACTTTTTTACGGAGAATATTCCATTACATTGGAAACTTATAGGTAATACAATAATTTTACATTCAACATTTGAAAGCGATTACTTTACAAAAAGGCATTCATAAAGGATTTGAGGTGGATATGAAATGGACGAAGTATTACTACGAATGGCGCGGATTGATAAATTTTTTCCTGGTGTTCATGCATTGAATCAATGTCAATTTGAGCTGAAGCGTGGGGAAGTGCATGCCTTAGTCGGTGAAAATGGCGCAGGAAAGTCTACCTTAATGAAGATTGCAACAGGAGTCTATTCCAAGGATGCGGGTCAGATGTGGTACAAAGGATCTGAGGTGGAGATTGCCAATACTCGCGCTGCGCAGGAACTCGGGATTAGTATCATTCATCAGGAACTGAATCTAATGCCGCATCTTACAGTGGCCCAAAATATATTTATTGGTCGTGAGCCGCGCAAGGCACTGAAATGGTTCGTTGATGATCTGGAGCTAAATCGTAAGGTGCAGGAACTGTTTGATCAGATGAATCTAAAACTAGATCCGAAGACTTTGGTCTCAGATCTGACAGTTGCTAATCAGCAAATGGTTGAAATCGCCAAAGCTTTGTCCTTCAATGCGGAGGTACTGATCATGGATGAACCAACTGCAGCGTTGACAGATACGGAAATTAACGAGTTATTCCGTATGATCGAGCAATTACGAGAAAAAGGTGTAGGTATTATATACATCTCTCACCGCATGGATGAGTTGAAACGGATCACAGACCGCATTACAGTCATGCGGGATGGTTGTTACGTGGATACTGTTCGGACGGATTCAATAACCATTGATCAGATTATTAGCATGATGGTTGGTCGTGAACTGTATCAAACGTCGAAGCCAACGCTTTCGTTACAGACAGAGCAAGTCGTACTAGAGGTTCGAAACTTATCCAGTGGGCAGTTGTTGAAGGATATCAGCTTTCATCTGAATAAAGGTGAGATTCTGGGCTTCGCTGGATTAATGGGCGCTGGACGTACTGAGGTTGTTCGTGCCGTATTTGGGGCTGATCCTATCGATAAGGGCGAGATTAAGCTGCATGGAAATACGGTTCGTATAAAACAGCCTCACCAAGCCGTGCAGCATGGAATTGGCTATTTGTCCGAAGATCGCAAACGCTACGGGCTGCTTGTAGATATGGACATTAGCACGAATAATGCGATTGCTTCCTTCTATAAATTCCGTAATGCATTCGGATGGATGAGGGATCGGGAGATGCGAAAGTCCGCGGAGCAGCATGCGGAAGCACTAGCAACCAAGACTCCAAGTGTAAGTCAAAAAGTCAAATTCTTATCCGGTGGGAATCAGCAAAAAGTAGTTATCGGGAAATGGTTAACGAGAGATTGCGATGTGTTAATCTTCGACGAGCCCACACGTGGTATTGATGTAGGAGCGAAAAGTGAGATCTATAAGTTGCTTGATCAGCTAGCAGGTGAGGGAAAAGCGATCATTATAGTCTCTTCAGATCTCCCAGAGATTCTAAGAATGAGCCATCGCATTATTGTCATGTGTGAAGGACGTATAACTGGTGAACTACTCGCAGAAGAAGCATCGCAAGAAGCGATAATGAAATATGCGACGATGCGTTCATAATCGTTCAAGAGTTTATCGGAGGTGTCAAGGTCATGAAGATCGCAGATAAAGGGATTAGCCAGCCTATCAGCTCGAAGCAAACCGGGGCGCAATCAGGGTTTAAACAAAAATTACTAGCATTCGCAAGTTTGATCATTCTGGTCATCGTATTTTCCGTAGCATCAAGTAACTTTTTTCAGTTTTCTAACCTAGTTGGAATTCTCGTCTCGACAGCTGTAATTGGAGTTTTAGCGCTGGGCGCAACCTTTGTAATTATTACGGGTGGGATCGACCTTGCTTTGGGTACTGTGATGACCTTCTCCTCGGTGATGGTTGGCGTCATCATTACATTCTGGGGTCTACCTGTTCCACTCGGAATTGTAGGCGGGATTCTAGCTGGTGCACTTTGCGGCTTTATAAGTGGTTTAATGGTGGCGAAAATGAATATTCCTCCTTTCATTGCTACTCTGGCGATCATGATGGTCACTAAAGGATTATCACTTGTCATAACGGGTGCCAAGCCGATTTATTTCAATGATGATCCGATTTTTTCCAAGATTGCAATGGGCAAGATGATCCCAGGCATTCCTAACACCATCGTAATCTTCCTATTGCTCGGTGTTATCGCAAGCATCATCTTATCGAAGACCATTATTGGTCGCTATAACTTTGCACTTGGCAGCAATGAAGAAGCAACTCGCTTATCAGGTGTGAATACGGTCAAATGGAAGATTGTGATCTATACCATCACAGGGATTTTCAGCGGAATCGCTGGTATCCTGATGGCATCACGTCTAAATTCAGCCCAGCCATCACTTGGCACTGGTTATGAACTTGAAGCTATAGCGGCTGTCGTCATTGGAGGCACATCTTTAAGTGGGGGCGTAGGTTCTATTCTAGGTACAATTATTGGTGCACTGATTATGAGTGTACTGACGAATGGCTTACAGATTATGTCCGTTGCTCAGGAATGGCGGACAGTCATTGTTGGTGTTGTCATCATCATAGCAGTGTATGCTGATATTCTTCGCAGACGGAAGCAATGAACGAGGTATTATCTCCATACGGAGTGATATACAAAGCAAATGACGAGGGGGAAGATTTAAATGAAACAACGTCGAAGAGGGATTATCATGCTTGCCAGTTTATTACTGGCTACTACCTTACTTGGTGCTTGTAACAACAGTGATAGTAAGAAGAGTGCATCCGGTTCAGACAAACCATATATCCCTGTCATTTCAAAAGGCTTCCAGCATCAATTCTGGCAAGCGGTGAAGCAAGGAGCCGAGAAGGCTGCCAAGGAGTTTAATGTCGAGATTACGTTTGAAGGACCTGAAAACGAGAGTCAGGTAGATAAACAAATTGAAATGCTGCAGACGGCGCTAGATAAGAAACCAGCAGCAATCGCGTTAGCAGCTCTCGATAGCAAAGCAGCGATTCCATATCTGGAAAAGGCAAAGGAAAACAATATTCCAATCATTGGCTTTGACTCTGGTGTAGATAGCGATATTCCTGTAGCAACCGCAGCGACTGACAATAAAGCGGCAGCAGCTTTGGCAGCTGATAAAATGGCTGAGTTGATCGGCAAAAAGGGTAAAGTAGGTTTAGTTGTACATGACCAAACAAGCAGTACAGGTCAACAGCGTCGTGATGGCTTCTTAGAACAAATGAAAGCGAAATATCCAGATATTGAAGTGTTAGAGCCGCAATATGGCGGTGGAGATCAGTTGAAGTCCACGGATCTTGCAAAAGCGATGATGCAAGCCAATCCGGACCTTAATGGAATCTATGGCTCAAACGAAGGATCTGCAGTAGGAGTAGCTAATGCAGTAAATGAATTACAGATGGGTGGTAAGATTGTGGTTATCGGCTTTGACTCCGGTAAACAGTTAATGGATGCTATTCGTAGTGGTGTTGTAGCTGGCGCTGTTACACAGGACCCCATTGGTATTGGGTATCAAGCGGTGAAGGCAGCTGTGCAGGCGATTAAAGGGGAAACCGTAGAAAAGAATATTGATACCGGGTTTCACTGGTACGATAAGAACAATATAGATTCCGATGAGATCAAACCTCTGCTGTACGAATAGAAGAGATTAATAATAGAGGTTGCCTCAAGAAGGCAACCTCTATTATGCTTATCCCAAAAGGTAAACATTTACATTACATGTACTCGATGAGTCAATAGCTGAGGAGGTGTTGGATGTATAAGATTATTCTAGTTGATGATGAAGACGAGGTTCGTGAGGGGATTAAACAGAAGATAGCATGGAATAATCATGGTTTTGAACTTGTTGGAGATTTCGATAACGGCAGAGATGCCCTTGATGCAGTCGAGCAGTATCGACCTGATGTGATTATTACAGATATTTGCATGCCCTTTATGGATGGACTAGGATTGGCTAAAGCTGTAATGGAACGATACCGGGACATGAAGGTCATTATCGTAACTGGTTATGAAGACTTCGAATACGCTAAACAGGCTATAACCTTGAAGGTGACGGAATATTTGTTAAAACCAATTAATGCTCGTGAGTTTGCCGAATATCTAAGCAAGATGAAGCAGGATTTGGATGAAGAGCATTTACAAAAGGCCAATATCGCTAAGCTTCGTATGCAATTAAATCAGAGCTTTCCTTTGCTTCGCGAACGTTTTCTGGAGAAGCTTGTTACTACTCGTATGAAAAACGACGAGATCGAGAATAAAATGAATTATTTTCATATACAGCTGCAGGGTGAGGCTAATCTTGCAATCGTAATCGATATAGAAATGGACAATCGTAGCCTGGATATTGCTTCTGATGCTGAGCTACTGCGCTTTGCTGCTTTTAACATTGTGCAGGAGCAACTTGAGAAGGAGCAGGGCGGTGTCGTATTTCAGACGAGAGATGGGAAACTCGCTGCGATATTATCAGGGGATTCCGAAGAGATCGAAGTCACAACACAACTTCTTGCAGATCAAGTACAAACCAGCCTGAACAAGTACTTGAAGCTGACTGCAACCATCGGCATCGGTAGAAAATACGCTGATTTACAGCAAATTCCACAATCATTCCAGGAAGCGATTTCATCCATAGAATATCGATATCTTTTAGGTATAGATAAGGTTATCTCCATACAGGATCTTGAGTTCGGCAAAGGAATGGATCAAGCACATTTCTCTTCATGGGAAAAGCAATTCATATCCGCGTTGAAGACAGGTAAAGCATCAGCGATCTCGGAAGTCCTCTCAAAATGGTTTCAGGAGCTAAAAAGCAATAGCTCTTCTATAGAAGACTGCCGCAGTAGCCTCTACCAAATGCTCGTCTCTCTAATGAACTATGTGGTCGATATCGGATTCCCAAATACAGAGCTTGTTTCGCATAATATGTTTGCTGAGGTTGCAGCCCTTAAGACTTTAGATGAAGCTAGGAATTATTTGGAGAGAACTTGCCATGAGTTGATACTCAAGCTATCGGAACAAAGAACAACCGTCAGAACCTCTCAGATGAAGGCAGCAGAAGCTTATATTCGGGAGAATTATTGTAATGACAGCTTTTCACTTAATCAGCTGTGCAGCCATATTTTTATGAGCATCAGTTATTTCAGTGTGACTTTTAAACAGCATACTGGAGAGACTTTTATTGAGTATTTGACTCGTCTCCGTTTGGAAAAAGCTAAAGAGCTCCTTACCGTCACACAGTTGAAGACTTATGACATCGCTGCTAGAGTTGGCTATGCTGATCCACAGTACTTTAGTGTGATTTTCAAACGTAATGTTGGGATCACACCGAAGGAATATCGACAGCGACAGAAGGAGAATCTCCTTCTATGAAACCTCATCGCTTCTTCCGAAGTCGAAGTATTCATAATAATATCGCTATTTCTTTTTCCCTTCTTATTCTCTGCACAACTATAGTTCTGAGCTATACTTCATACCGACTCTCCTCAGCTGCCGTCATGGGGAACTCCGTAGCCTATACTTCACAATTAATAGAACAAGTAAAACTGAACATCGAGAATTATATTAGTAACATGGAGAGTATTGCTGCTTTGGTATTAACTAGTAGTGATCTTGAGAGATATGTAAAAGGTTCGAGTTCGGGACAAGATGGAAAAGTCAAAGATAAGCAGTTAGCCAGCCAATATCTTCGATCTGTCGTCCAATCCCGCACCGACATTTCTTCTATAGTGTATGCAAGCTCAGAGGGGATAACGGTTTCGGATCGACTGGACGCAGTTTTGAAACCGCTTCCTGAGTTGATTGCTCAAGAGTGGTATCTGCAAGCTTTGAACCAGACGGGAGTGGCTGTCTCCTCTTCACATGTGCAGCACTTATTTCAGGATGAATATCGTTGGGTAGTGTCGATCAGTAGAAAGCTATCAGATACCTTTTCAGAAATGGAAGCAGATCGACAAGGTGTGCTACTTGTAGATCTTAATTACAGCGTTATTAACAATTTGTGCAAACAAATCGAATTGGGAAAACGCGGCTATGTATTCATCGTAGATCCGTCAGGGAGCCTAGTCTATCATCCTCAACAGCAGCTGATCTACTCGCAGCTCAAGTTCGAGCAATTGGAAACCGTTCTTGGGATTAAAAGCGGGTCGGTTACAGTGAACACAGGGAACGAGCAGAAGCTGTACACGGTGGATACAACCAGCTTTGGTTGGAAGATTGTGGGGGTGACCTATCCAGATGATCTGGTTGCTAACAAACAGCAGATGCAAGGTACAGCTGCCTTGTGGGGAGCAGTAAGTCTCATCTTTGCCATGGCTATATCTGTGCTTCTTTCATACGCACTAACTAAGCCACTCAAGAATCTTGAAATAAACATGAAAAAGGCTGAACGCGGAGAGTTCGACATTCGTGTGGAAATTGAGAGCACGAACGAAATTGGCAAGCTTGCCCGAACATTTAACCTGATGATTATGAAGATTAAAGAGTTGATGAGTCAGATTGTGATGGAGCAAGAGATGAAACGCGTGAGTGAGTTGAAGGCCTTACAAGCACAGATTAAGCCCCACTTTTTGTACAATACGCTAGACTCGATCATCTGGATGGCAGAGACCGGTAAGATGGAGGAGGTGGTCGAAATGACCTCATCATTATCGAAGCTGATGCGTTCTACGATTGGTGAGGGCGAGGAATTGATTCCGATCGCAAGAGAATTAGAACATATTCGACACTATCTAACGATTCAGAATATGCGCTATCGCCATAAATTCACATATTCGATAGAAGTGGATGAAGACATTCTTGAATGCAGTATATTGAAATTGGTCCTTCAACCCTTAGTTGAAAATGCGATTTATCATGGGATAAAGCATAATCCTGAGCAAGGGCACATCCTGATTAGAGGTAAAAAAGAGCAAAACGATATTACCATTCAGGTTATTGATAATGGTGTTGGTATGAATCCAGAGCAGATGAACAAGTTATTGCTTCAAAAGGCAGATTACAGGATTGGCAGTGGGGTTGGCGTCGCAAATGTGAACCATCGCATTCAGCTATATTTCGGGGACCATTACGGGTTGTCTTTTACGAGTGAAATGGAAGAAGGGACGACGGTCACTTTAAGAATTCCTGCGCTCTATGAGGAGGAGAATCCATGAGCTCACTATGGTCGAAAATAGGCTTGTCTGCTCTACTGGTAATCTTCATTGTAGCGCTCGGGTGGGTAGGATATCGTATGTTTACGAATGAGCTTGATCCAAAAGTCAGAACCATTATCTATGTTCCTAAGACTATCGATACCAGTATTGAATTCTGGGAAGTAATGAAACAAGGTGTGGCGACTGCTGCCAAGGAATTCGGTGCAGATGTCCATACGGTAGGAACAGATACCGAGCTAGATGTGGATAAGCAGATTCAATTACTGGAACAGGCGATTGAGGAGAAGCCCGATGCCATTATATTGGCTGCTACCGACTATTATCGTCTCGTTCCGGTTGCAGAGCAGATTAAGGCTGCTGGTATCACTCTTATTACGGTGGATTCGGGACTGAACGGCGGTGTATCGGATAGTTTTATCGCCACAGATAATTATGAAGCAGGCCGTAAAGCAGCGCAGAAGTTGATTGAAAATATTCAAAGCGACGATCAAGTCGCCATTATGAATTTTGTACCAGGCTCCGCTACAGCTATCGAAAGGGAGAAAGGGGTTCGGGATGCTTTATCTCAGAATGGAGTTAATCTTGTGCAGGATACTCTTTACAGTAACGGATCTTCGAAGAAGGCATATCAATTAACTGTTGATCTTCTAAAGAATCAGCCACAACTAAAGGGAATCATTGGCTTAAATGAGCCCTCTACATTAGGTGCGGGACTGGCGATTATGGATATGGGCTTAAAATCAAAAGTGAAGCTGGTTGGGTTCGACAATTCCAGTAGTGAGGTTCAGTTGCTGGAGAACGAAACGATGCTGGGAACGGTGATTCAAAAACCTTTTACTATGGGGTACTTGGCTGTGAAAACTGCACTTGAAGTCGTTTCAGGTCACAAAGTAGCTCCTGTTATGGATACAGGCTCCGAATTCATCACGAAGGAAAATATGTACACAAGTGAGAATGAAAAGCTAATGTTTCCCTTTATAGAATAAGCAAATAAGAGCGCTCAAAACCATTTTGGCTTTGGGCGCTCCCTTTTATAAAATAGAAGGACCTATACGTTGTTTAATATATCGGCAAAAGATTGCTGCAATGGCGTTAATATATGATCTTTTCGCCAAGCCAGTACAAAACCACCGCTCTCAGGCAAAACTCCCGGTAGAGGAGCATAACAAAGACGACCTAACGCAAGTTCTGCTTCAATGCTAACTCTAGAACAAATACCTACGCCATCTCCCTCGCTAACTAACATCTTTAGAGTTTCAGGTGAATTCAATTCGGATCGGTTCCACAAGCGAATATGATTTATTTCTGCCCATTGATCCGCAAATCCCCGTAAACAAGAACCACCCTCATACTGAATCCAAGGCTCAAGCGCGATCTGTTCTGGTGTTAACTTCTCTATAGTTGCAAAAGGGTGACCAGGGGCAAAAATGAGCACAGGCTCGTCGCGGACAACCAGCTGAAAGTTAAAGGATTCATCATGCCAATCAGAAGTGTGTAAAATAGCCATTTGAATTTCCCGGCTTCGGAGTCGTTCCTTTAACAAAGTATCACTTTGGATCGTCATTGAATTATTAATCCCAGGATATTGTTTCATGAATTGGATTAGCGCTTTAGGTAAAATATAAGTTGCAGGTATATAACTTGCTTCCAGCTTTAAAGTACCTTGTGTTGGTGAAGAAAACTGTTTAACAGTACGTTCAGCTTCGGCTGTAAGTGAGACAATCTTGAGCGCATATTGATAAAGGGCACGACCCGCATCTGTGAGCAGTACTCTTCCACTTCGATATTGGAATAAAGGCGTTCCAAATTCATTCTCTAGATTCTTCATATGAAAAGATACTGTGGGTTGTTTAAGGCCTAATTCAGCAGCTACATCGGTTACTTTCTTATATTTTTCAAGTAGGATAACGATCTTTAACTTCATAATATTCATGATTTTCCTCCGTACAATGATAAGTTGGATAACAAATTATATCTCCATTATAGATTAAATCTATACATATATATAGTTTCTATTGGTATTTTTATCGTTGGCTTTACAAAGTTAAGAAGTTTCTCTAACGAACGAGCTCTAGAATAAGAAGAGTCAGAGGGGCCAAGAAGCTCCGGACAACAACAATAACATATGCGTACAATGCACTTTTACAGTAAACAAGCATATGGGGGCCAAAGCTCCACAACACCATGTTAAAGCTTTCCAAGCCAGTTCCGTATGAACTGTATGAGGAAGCCGTGCTAACAAAACATTTAGGAGGAGACAAAACAATGCAATTCAAAAAATCTTGGGTTATGACTTTGGCTTTAACAAGCGTACTAGCACTTTCAGCTTGCGGTAATGGTGGGGCAAACAACACGGGAGGAAACGCTGCAGCTACAAATGAAGGTAGCGGCGCTAAAATAAGTGGTTCGATTCTAGCTTCAGGTTCAACAGCACTACAACCATTGGTTGAGCTGGTAGCCGAGAATTTCATGGATAAAAATGCTGGTGTGGACATTCAGGTTCAAGGCGGCGGTAGTGGTACTGGTCTTACTCAAGTAGCTGAGAAACAAGTAGATATCGGTAACTCTGACGTATTCGCAGAAGAAAAACTAAAAGATGCAGATGCAGAAAAAGCAGCAGCTCTTGTAGATCATCAAGTAGCAGTAGTAGCGATCGCAGCAGTAACTCATCCGGATGCTGGTGTGGACAGCTTGACTAAGCAACAGCTTATCGATATTTTCACAGGAAAAATTACAAATTTTAAAGAAGTTGGCGGAGCGGATCAAAAAATCCAAATCATCAACCGTCCAGGCAGCTCCGGTACTCGCGCAACCTTTGAAAGCTTTGCACTTGGAACTAAAACTGAAGATATCCCAGGATCGATTCAAGAAGATTCCTCCGGTACTGTTAAGAAAATGATCGGAGAAACTCCAGGGGCTATCGGTTATCTGGCTCTTTCATACCTTGACGATTCAATCAAAACACTTAGCCTTGATGGTGTAGAAGCATCTGTAGACAATGTTATTTCTGGTAAATATCCAGTATGGGCTTACGAGCACATGTACACAAACGGCGAACCAAATGAAACAGTAAAAGCATTCCTTGACTTTTTCTTGACAGACGAAGTACAAACAGGTGAAGTCGTTGAGCTTGGATACATTCCAGCAGTAAAAATGCAAGTTACTCGTGACGTTGCAGGAAATGTTACAGCTAAGTAATTCACTTCTAAGTAATTTGTAAGGATTAGAATCTCAAGTGATTAGAGGCGGATACATCTGCCTCTCTTTTCACTTTAGAAAGAGGGAGCAATTGAGGGTGAAACTAAAGAACTCACGCATCGAGAAACATCATATTGAAGATTTTGTGGGACGTACATATATGTCCTTCTGTGTACTGCTATTGATAACAATCATTGTATCGATGGTATATTTTGTGGCGTCTAAAGGTATTTCAACTTTCACAAGCGGTGATGTTAGCGTTACTGATTTTCTATTCGGAACAAAGTGGTCACCTGAAGCAGATACGCCATCCTTTGGTGCTTTTCCGTTTATTACGGGATCCTTCTTAGTTACTCTACTTGCAGCATTGATTGCTAGTCCACTTAGCCTTTGCGCTGCGCTGTTCATGACTGAGATTGTCCCAGGATGGGGCAAAAAATTGCTTCAGCCCGTAATCGAGCTGTTGGCAGGTATCCCTTCAGTTGTTTATGGTTTTATCGGATTAAGTGTTATTGTACCGTTTTTACGCAACAACCTGCCTGGTCAAGGCATCGGGGTAGCTGCAGGCGCGCTTGTGCTCTCGGTCATGATTCTTCCGACGATTACAAGCGTGGCTGCAGACGCGCTGGCTTCATTGCCGCAAAATTTAAAGGAATCCTCCTATGCGCTTGGTGCCACCCGGTGGCAGACGATCTCTCGAGTGATTATTCCGACAACGTTTCCTGCAATTATGACTGGTATTGTACTGGGGATGGCACGTGCATTCGGTGAAGCCCTTGCTGTACAGATGGTTATCGGGAATGCGCCATTCGTACCAAAATCACTCTTTGAATCAGCTTCTACCCTGACGAGTGTAATCACGCTTGGAATGGGGAACACAACCATGGGCTCTGCACACAATAATGCTCTGTGGAGTATGGCACTGGTTCTTATGCTGATGACCTTTGTATTTGTCTTCTTTGTGAGACTGCTTGAAAGGAGAAATAAAATTTGAAGCCAAGAACCGTAAATAAAATTGCCACAAGCCTTATTGTGTTTTTCGCATTGCTCATCGTAGCTATTCTGGTTGGTCTATTAGGATATATCCTCTTTCGAGGTCTTAGTCACATTAGTTGGGATTTTCTATTCTCTGCACCGCAAAAAATTCGAGCAGGTGGAGGGATTGGCCCTCAGCTATTCAACTCCTTATTCCTTTTGGTACTCACGCTAATAATTACAGTACCTCTAGGACTGGGTGCCGGTATTTACATGGCTGAATATGCTCGTCCAGGAAAAATCACCGGCTTTATTCGCTTAATTGTTGAGGTATTATCTTCGTTCCCTTCAATCGTAGTCGGCTTGTTTGGTCTATTGCTGATTGTTAACTATTTTAATCTTGGCTTTTCCTTAATCTCTGGAGCACTGGCATTGACGGTCTTTAATCTACCGCTGATGGTTCGGATTACTGAGCAAGCTTTCCGTAGTGTTCCGAAGCAACAAAAAGAGGCTGGTTTTGCACTAGGATTGTCCAAGTGGAAAATCGTAACCTCCGTGTTGTTCCCAGTAGCATTACCAACGATTATTACGGGTACTATTTTGTCTGCTGGCCGTGTCTTTGGGGAAGCAGCCGCGTTGATGTTCACTGCAGGAATGAGTAGCCCAAGACTAGATTTCACTAACTGGAATCCACTTAGTCCGAACTCACCACTGAATCCTTTCCGTCCAGCTGAAACACTGGCTGTTCATATCTGGAAGGTAAATAGTGAAGGCCTTGCTCCTGATGCCGCGCAAATTGCTGCGGGAGCTTCAGCAGTACTTGTAATTATGGTGTTGATCTTCAACTTGGCAGCACGTTATTTCGGTAGATTTATTTATCGTAAGCTTACAGCTTCAAAAAGAATGAACTAATTCCTAAAAACTAAAGTAGAGATGTAGGAGGAGTAATCGATGGGAACGTCGGCAACAGCAGTGCGTGAATCTTTTCAAACCGAGGACCTGAGTATTTTTTATGGAACATATGAGGCAGTTAAGGGGATTAGTCTTCCTTTTGCTGAAAATACGGTTACTGCACTGATCGGCCCATCCGGCTGCGGTAAATCAACCTTTCTTCGTTCACTGAACCGTATGAATGACGAAATCTCCGGATCAACAACCAAAGGAAGCATCTGGATTGATGGCGTTGATATTAATGCTCCTGGCACAGACGTTATCAAACTGCGTCAGAAGATCGGTATGGTTTGGCAAAAACCCAATCCGTTCTATAAATCCATTTATGATAACATCGCCTTTGGACCGAAGTACCATGGGGTAAAAGGAAAAAAAGCACTCGATGAGATTGTAGAGAGCAGCCTTCGTAAAGCAGCATTGTGGGATGAAGTGAAGGACCGTTTAAAAGATTCAGCATTAGCTTTGTCCGGTGGACAACAGCAGCGCCTTTGTATTGCAAGAGCGTTGTCAGTTAACCCACAAATTCTACTCTTGGACGAACCAGCATCCGCATTAGATCCGGTTTCCACTGGTAAAGTAGAGGAGCTCATCAAGGAGTTAAAAGAAGAGCTACGCATAGTAATCGTGACACACAACATGCAGCAAGCTGCACGGATTTCTGATTATACGGCTTACTTCTATCTGGGATCCCTTATAGAATACGATAAGACGGATAAGGTCTTTACTAATCCAGAGAATCAAATGACACAAGAATATATCATGGGTCGTTTCGGCTGAAGCCTTCAACATCGTTCCTTAGGGAACGGTGTTTTTTGTTTCTATTATTTGCAAATCGCAGATAGATAATGTATCATTAATGATAATGATTATCATTATTACTATAGGGAGTGGATCTCATGACTCAAACTCAACCGACTCAAAAGAATAGCGTAGCTGAAGTAATAAGAGAAAGACGCTCTATTAAGCTTTTTAAAAAAGATCCACTGCCACAAGGTCTATTAGAGGAACTGTTAAATGTAGCTGTATGGGCGCCCAATCATGGGGTGCGTGAGCCGTGGAGATTTATTGCTTTTCAAGGTGATGGTACAAAGTTCTTGGCTGAAGCGGCATTTGCTTTCGTGAAACGTGCTTTTTCTGATCCTGAAGTGGCTGCTAAGCGAAAAGAATATATCTCAAATATTCCTTTAACGTTAATTGTGGTGATGCCTGAGGATCCTCGGCAGAGAGAGTGGGATGAGGATTTTGCAGCAGCGTCAGCACTTGTGCAGAACTTCCAGCTAGCAGCTTGGGAGCAAGGTGTGGGAACGATTTGGAAGACCGATCCTTATATCAATAATCCTGAATTCCGTAACAAAATTGGTGTGAAGCCAGGAGAGAAGATCATAGCTATGATCCATGCCGGATACCCGGAGACTGTGCCAGACAGCCGTCCACGCACGGATGCTTCTGAACTGCTGAAGATCATTGATAGCTATCCAGAGAACGCTGTAGTGGAATAAGCAGAAGGTTTTACGGTATTTGAATAATGAATATTAAAAGAATATATATCCGAAGCATCCGAAGGGGTGCTTTTTTGTTGTAAGTTCAAGCTCCTAATGTCGTATGGTCGGATAGCAAAATCGCGTTAAATGTTTATAGCAATATATAATGTACATAATGAATGATATTGATTACAATTTGGTTAAGTGGATGAATTTAAATAAGGAGGGAAAAGCGTGGGGGAGAACAAGAACATCAAGATGAAACTGGCACGTATACAAAAAGATCTTTCCCAAGAACAGTTAGCGGAAGTTGTAGGGGTTACAAGACAGACGATTGGTCTGATTGAAGCCGGGAACTATAACCCAACGCTTAAGTTGTGCATAGCTATCTGCAAGGCATTGGATCGATCTTTAAACGATATTTTTTGGGAGGAATAAGGGTGAGCAGGACAAGGATTAAGGATGAGCGGATTATCAGTGAAATTCAGAAGTTTAGTACGCATGGTTTTATGATTGTGTTCGTGGGCTTTATGGTTAGTCTTTTGGTAAAAGTGTTTATTCTGCAATGGGACATTAAGTATTGGTTGGATACGTTTGTGATTGTGATGGCAGGGTGTTTGTATATTACTGTTCGTTCCGTTAAAGATGGAATATATCTGCTACCGAGTAAAGAAGGCGATGTAAGACGGTATAAGAAAATCAATTTAATTGGGGGAGCTGTCAGTACGTTAATATGGGCCGCTTTAATGTTCCTATCTGATTTTAGAGTAGCCGGGGAGTTGGATATTGCTAAAAGTATCATGAGCACCCTTGTGGGTTCCGTTATATTTTTCGTTGGGATAACATGGATGCAGTGGTTCATTATTAAAAGATCTAATAAAAATGCGGACAAAAGTCTAGATGGATAAGAAAACTAATAATTCACTCTTGTAAAACTAATATGATTAGTTTATATTTAAGCTAATACCATTAGTTTTATGGAGGGGTAATGATGAGAGTAACGCGTGAAGGTCATTTATTACAGCTAACTTGGATGCCAAGAGTGTTTCCTGTGAATTGTTACATCATTGAGGAAGAGAATGAGTTGACTTTGATAGATGCGGCAATGCCGTTCAGTGTAAAAGGAATTATAGATACCGCAGCGAAGCTTGATAAAAAGATCACTCGTATTATATTGACGCATGCTCATGACGATCATATAGGTGCACTGGATGAGCTAAAGAGACAGCTTCCAGCGGCTCAGGTGTACATTTCAGAAAGGGATGCAGCATTGCTTAGTGGAGATCGTTCCCTTCGTGAGGGAGAACCTCAGACCCCTATAAAGGGAGGCGTGCCCAAGAAGGTAACAACGAGACCAGATGTATTGCTCTATGATGGAGATACCATTGGTTCATTAACAGCAATTCTAACTCCTGGTCATACCCCTGGATCTATGTCTTTCATTGATTCACGAAGCGGCGCTGTTATCGTTGGAGATGCTTTTCAAACTTTCCGGGGAACTGCAGTTTCAGGAACCATAATTCCTTGGTTTCCGTTTCCGGCTATAGCAACCTGGAGTAAAGATCAAGCATTAAAAAGTGCAATTAAGCTTCTAGAGGCTTCCCCGACTATACTGGCTACTGGACATGGAGACTTACTTAGAAACCCAGTACAAACCATGGAGAAAGCTATTCACAAAGCACAAATGATTCAAGATAGGAGTAATTAAAATGTCACCTAGAGCAGGATTAGATCGTCGTACGCTAGTTATTGCAGCAGCAGAAATTGCCGATCATGAAGGAATAGAGGCCGTAACCTTAGCCGCATTGGCTAACAAACTAGGTGTTCGGTCTCCGTCTTTATATAATCACATTAACGGGCTACAGGAATTGCGCACACAACTTGCGATTTATGGACTAGGTGAGCTTTCCAATGCAATGAGCAACGCAGCTAAAGGCTTTAGTGGAGACGCTGCTGTACAGGCGATGGGGCGAGCGTATGTGGACTTTGCTAGAAGCAGACCTGGATTATACGAGACAACGTTGCGAGCCCCTGAACAGGCAAATACGGAGCTGGAAACGGCAAGTGATCATATTTTGAAGCTTATCATTCATGTGATGAAGGATTATCAATTGGGTGAGGAAGGAGAAATTCATGCAGTACGCGGGTTACGAAGCATTTTGCATGGCTTTGCCTCTTTGGAACAAAAGGGCGGTTTTGGAATGGCGCTTGATACGAATGTAAGCCTATCTCGGCTCATCAGTACTTATATTGCTGGGATCGGAAATATGAAGTCTAAATAATGGAGTACATAGGAGATGATGTTGTGATGTATAAGGGATATGAAGAGGAAAGTGTTATCACCTTTGAGGAAACTGCAGAAATCGTTACCAAGATTGGGATTTTGCCGCTTGCCACTCTGATTCCTGAGCACCCATCTTTAAATGGATTAACGAAAGCGGAGAATTGGCATACGGGTTCAGAGCTAGATCCATGGTCATGGCGTGTAAGGTTTCCTGGTGAAGGCTTGGCTGGATACGGTAAATTTGTTAAGAAGAAAGCTATCTTGGTCTCTAGGGAGTGGTTTCCAGCATTTGTGGCAGCTGTAGGTAGTACTAAATCTATAGAAGAACGTTATAATGACGGATTGGCCAGCAGAGAAGCAGTGACTTTACTGCAAATTATCCGTGAACATCAAGGGATTGATACGCGTATACTTCGTATTGAAGCTGATATGAAGGCTAAAGAAAAGAAGACGGCTTTTGATAATGCGGTTACGGAGCTTCAGGCATCGCTGGACATCGTTATTTCAGGTGTAAAAGAACGCCAAAATGCAGAAGGTGAGAAAAATGGCTGGAGCAGTACCTCGTTTGAGACTGTAAGCCACTGGATGGAAGATAACGGTCTTTCCTCATTTGAAGGCGATAGAGAAGAGGCAATAGCTTGGCTACATTCCAAAATGAATGGCATATGGTCGCCTACAGCAATAGCCTGGACGAACAAAGCATTCTCATGGAAATAAAAACGGTTAATCACTACTCCCATGAGAGTGATTAACCGTAAGCGTTTTCTAATAAAATCATATCCATCACATTATTGTTCCAACATAGGTGCCAAGTAAGCAATCAGGAAATACAAGAATCCGAAAAACAGCATAACATAGGCGGTATATTTGATTGCATTAGATGCAACAATTCTTGAATCCACCGGTGCTTGAATTTCGAGCTGTTCTTCTTCAACGCTGTCAATTTCATTGGATATTGGGTCTCTCAACATGATAATCCCCTCCTTGGAAATTAGATCCTTAACTGTATTGTGACATATTTGTGAACGGAAATCAACAATAGTGTGAACAAATATTGAACTTTTATTCAAATTTGGACTATTTATTTTCTGGATATCTAGTTTGCAATAAAAAACAACCTGCTTTTGTCCTCGGAAGAGGAACCAAGCAGGTTGTTTGGCATTTTATTTATTCAATAATTTAAGCGAAGAAATTAAGCCCAATCTCCATCACGGAAGATCGGTACGGTTGTTCCATCATCCTTAATACCATCAATGCTCATTTCAGGTGAACCCATCATAAAATCAACATGTGTATGGCTTTGGTTCATTCCTTTTTCCTGCAATTGTTCTTTGGTCATTGTTGTACCCTCTTGAAGGGTAAAGGCATATGCTGCACCTAACGCCAAATGGCAGGAGGCATTCTCATCAAACAATGTGGTGTAATATAGAATTCCGCTCTCGGAGATCGGGGAGTGGAAAGGCACCAAAGCGACTTCTCCAAGATAAGCAGAGCCTTCATCTAACGCGATAAGGGAAGCAAGCGTTTCTGAACCTTTTTCAGCGGTGAAATCCGTTACTTTGCCGTTCTCAAAGGTGAGGGTGAAATTATCAATAAGATTACCCCCATAGCTAAGCGGCTTAGTGCTGCTTACCTTACCATTCACACCAGACTTCAGTGGGGCAGTAAATACTTCTTCAGTAGGGATATTGGCTAGGAAAGGAACTCCTTTGCCATTGACAGCTCCTGCTTGACACCAAATATGCCCTTCTGGTAGCTCAATCGTCAAATCGGTTCCATGTCCTGTATAGTGCAGCTTACGGAACTTATTATCATTCAAAGCAGTACAACGTGCTTTCAGGCCATCTAAATGTTGACTCCATGCTTGAATAGGGTCAGCTTGATCCGCACGTGTAGCTTTAAAGATAGCATCCCATAGCAAATCAATCTGCTGATCAGGTGATGCTTCAGAGAATACCTTTGCCGCCCACGATGCTGATGGGAAGGCTACAATACTCCAGCTTACGTGATTCCCCATTAACAACTCACGATATGGAGCTAATGTCTGTCCAGAGATCCGCTGATTATCTGCAATTCTTCCTGATTCAACACCGTTCAACAGATCTGGATTCGTTGAAGTTATCGATAGAAATGCTGCACCTTTTTTAGCCAGATCTTCTAATTCATCTGCTTGCCATTGTGGCGGTTCCAAGAAGGAATCGGATGGAGCGAGGTCATAACGTGTACGTGTAACAACCTCGTCGCTATAATTAACCTTGACGAGCTTCGCACCCGCTTCATAGGCTTTGCGTACGACAAGACGCACTAGTTCTGCCGAAACGATGTCGGCATTTACAACAAGGGTCTGCCCAGGTTGGATATTAACCCCAATCTTCACTGCCAGCAACGCATAGTTCTCCAGTTTTTGCTTGAAATCTAACATAGTTTCAACTCCTCCCAATATCTCTAGTCTTTTATTTCATATTTGCAATAATTAGAACGCCCAGTTTCCATTCAGGAATACAGGTTCTTCGGTTCCATCAGCAGATATACCATAAATGTTCATTTCCGCTGAACCGATCATGAAATCCACATGGGTAACGCTATTATTCAATCCATGTGCAATCAGTTCATCAGGAGTCATATCCTTACCACCTTCTAAGCAGAAAGCATAAGCCATACCTATAGCCAGGTGGTTGGATGCATTCTCATCAAACAAGGTATTGTAATAAAGAATATTGGACTCAGAGATAGGGGACTTATGAGGAACTAACGCAACTTCACCGAGGTATTTAGCGCCTTCATCCATACTAATGAGGTGTTCTAGTGCTTCTTGTCCTTGCTCTGCACTAACACTAACAATTCGTCCATTCTCAAAAGTAATAGAGAATCCATCGATAATGTTGCCGCCATGGCTAAGAGGTTTTGTGCTTCGTACGGTGCCATTCACGCCAGTCTTTAGAGGGGCGGTAAATACTTCTTCAGTAGGCATATTGGCTACAAAAGAATGACCCTTAGCATTAATACTGTCTCCTTGTGCCCAAATATGGCCTTCTGGAAGTTCAATGCTTAGGTCCGTACCAGGTGCTATGTAATGCAGCTTCTTATATTTTTTTGCGTTGAGTACATTTGCTTTTTGATCTAAGGTGTTTAGATGTTCTTGCCAAGCAGCTACCGGATCTTCACGATCAAGACGTACGGTGTGGAAAATAGCTTCCCAAAGTTTATTTACACGTTCTTCAGCTGGAACATTCGGGAATACTTTATCCGCCCAAGCCTGACAAGGTACGGCAACAATACTCCAGCTAACTTTGTCGGACATTTGCATTTCACGATATTTGGTGAGTGCGGCTCCCCGTACTTTTTGATAATTTGAAATGCGTACAGGATCAATACCTTTAAGTGCATCAGGATCTTCCGCGATCACGTTAAGAATAGCTGCACCCTTCTCGGCGAGTTCGGTCATTTCACCTGCGTACCAAGTAGGAGGCTCAGTGAACACTTCTGATGCAGCATGTTCAAACTGCTGGCGTGTAATGCTTGCATCACTCCAGTTCACCTTCACCAAGCTTGCTCCAATCGCATATGCCTTGGCGGTAATCATACGAACGAAATCAGCTGCAAGAATCGGTGCATTCACCACCAGAATTTGCCCTGGTTGAACGTTAACCCCAATTTGCACAGCTAAATCTGCATATTTACTAAGCTTTGCCTCGAAATCAGTCATCGATATTTCCTCCAATTACTAATAGTTTGGTACTTTACAAGTATTGTACTAAATTATTAACCGCCGGATGAAAAAAGTCAATTACATGGAATTTACAGTGTAAATTGAGGAATTACATTCATTTCAATGCTATACTGAGAGGGGAAATGATTTGATGAATGGAAGGAAGATTAGCGGATGAATTTAGAGATCGTAAGTGCTGAAATGAGCCGTAAAGAGGATAAAAGCTATGTAGGGAGGACGATATTTACTCTCGAAAACCATAAGGCTCCATATGAGATTACTTTTTTCAGTACAAGAGGAACGGAATGGGATTACAGCCTAAGCTTTGCTGGTGAGCCTGGAAGTGAAGAGCAGTTCTTAGAAACTGACGCGCTACTTGAAAATGATGACGATGTATACAATCAATTGCTTGATGCCGCACTAGATAAACAAGAGATCGTTGAAGAGTAAAACATACAAGTGTTGATTGATTACCAGCGGCAATAATCATTGCCGCTGGTTACATCTCACCTTATCCGATTGTAATCTTACCTTCAGGATATCTGTAAAGTTCCTTACTACCCTTAGGTTTGAGTGCATAAGCTAGAGTAAGCGGACCTGTCCGACCCAGAAACATTAGAAAAATAATGAGCACTTTACCCGCCGTAGTCAATTCTGGAGTAAGTCCCATGGAGAGACCAGAAGTCCCGAATGCAGATACGGATTCAAAGAGTACAGCAAGAAAGTCAGCCTTTTCTGTCACGGATAACAACATCGTAGCAATGACCACTAACATTAGAGACATCAGTGTCATCGTCACGGCTCTATAGACATTTTCTTTGGCGATCCGATGACGAAACATTACAATATCCTCTTTACCCCTTAGTCTTGCAGAAACCGCAGCCACTAGAACAGCGAACGTAGTAATCTTAATTCCCCCACCAGTAGATCCAGGCGCAGCCCCTATGAACATTAGCAGAATCATTAGAAATTGTGTAGATTCCCGCATCAGTGGAATTTCAATCGTAGTGACGCCACCTGAACGTGGTGTTATCGCTTGTAAAAATGTAGCCATCATCTTTCCACCTGCACTCAAGGGCTTCAGCGTAGAATTAAATTCTAGTAAGAAAAATAGAGCAGCCCCAATGACAATCAATATCATCGAGGTCGAAAGAACAACCTTAGAATGTAGAGTAAGCTTTTTACGTTTTGGAAAGTCAAAAACATCAGATAGAACGATAAAACCGACCCCTCCAAGAAAGATGAGGATCATTGAGGTGAAATTCACTATAGGATCATTTACAAAACGTGTAAGTCCACTAAAGGGCCCATGAATGTCACCGAATAAATCAAAGCCTGCATTATTAAAAATAGATATGCTGTGAAAAATTCCATAATATACAGCTTTCCCGAAAGGCATATCCATCATAAACCTACCGGCAAACACGATGGCACCTGTGAGCTGAATAACAAGGGAATAGATCAGGACTCTGCGGATCAACTGGACAATACCTTGCATGGAATTCTGGTTCATAGATTCTTGCATAAGAATTCGCTCTTTAAAGGATATTCGTTTATTAAGGACCAAAGTAATCAAGGTGGCCATCGTAATAAAACCCAATCCCCCAAATTGAAATAATACGAGTAGAACAACTTGTCCAAAAGTAGTCAACTGTGTGCCCGTATCAATGACTGCCAGACCTGTAACACAGGTTGCCGATGTAGCCATGAATAATGCATCAATAAAAGAAATATGCCCTTCTACTGAGGCGACCGGCAAACTAAGTAAAAAAGTTCCGGCAGTGATAAGTATTACAAATCCTAGTGATAAGACTTTTGGTGGAGTTAATTTCAATCCACCGAAGTTCAGATTAGCCAATTCAATTCTCCTGTCATACGTGAAATTAGAGTAGTGCACACAAAATTATAACATAACTTGCCAGACCTTCCCTAAGTGGAGGGAGGTAATTGACATATTTTATCGAATTATTCTAGAATAACACCCTATTCTGCAACTTTAAAGAGGAGGCTTTCTTAATGGTGGTAAGTCCGATTCTGAATCAGATTGGTGCAGTTTTTATTCCGGTAAAGGATATTGAGAAATCCAAAGAATGGTATTGCCAATTGCTTGGTTTGCCTTTGGATGGTGAAGTATTATTCGGGCATCTATACGTGATCCCCATGCAAGGACCAGAAATCGTATTAGACAGCAAAATTTACACTTCTGAGTCCGTTCTTAATATCCCCTCTTTTCATCTAAATACCGAGGATATTGATGCTGCTTACGATTATGTGAAAGCAAATGGCGGAGAGATTCTTACGGATATCGAGCATGATCATTGGTTTAATTTTAAAGATCCGAATGGTAATGTTATCATGGTCTGCCGTTGTTAAGAACGTTTAAGAAAGGAATAAACAAATGATAAGAGAGGCTGTTTCTGAAGACGCATTGTATATTGAAAATTTATATCGAATGTTATTGCCTGAGCAGACAGCTATACAAGTGTCACCGGACCGACTGAAGCGGATAGCTGACAATACGGATAGTTTTCTTTATGTGTACGAAGAAGAAGGGACTATTGTTGGTACGCTTCATCTTCATTTATGTATGGATGCTTTATGTGATGATCGACCCTTTGCTGTCATTGAAAGAGTCATCATATCACAAGAGGTGAGAGGGAAAGGTTACGGAGCGAGACTAATGAGATACGCTGAGCACGTAGCCACTTCTAAGGGCGCCCTTAAGATCATGCTATCGAGTGCGGTCAGAAGAGAGGATGCACATCAATTTTACGAGCATCTTGGATACAATAGCAGCTCCAGTAAGCTGTTCAAAAAGTACTTATAGCTATTTATGATTGGAAGTGATGATATGATGGTTACACTTAAAGTGCTTATACCAGAGGATGCAGAAGAATTACTTCGATTACAGCATCAGTTGGATCAGGAATCCAAATTTATGTTATTAGAGCCGGATGAACGACAATCCAGTCTAAATCAGGTCAAAGAGATGATCGAAAGCTTCGCTTTAGCAAATACTTCAATCCTTATTGGTGCTGAGGTTGATAACCATTTGATAGGTTTTATGTCGGTTAGAGGTGGAAATGTTAGACGCAATCGCCATAGTGCGTACATAGTCATTGGAGTTCTAAGACAGCATCAAGGTCAGGGGATTGGTACGGGGCTATTCAAAGAACTGGATGTATGGGCTAAGAATACTGAAATTGTCCGGTTAGAGTTAACAGTTATGACCCATAATGAGCTAGCGATGTCGCTATATATCAAAAATGGGTTTGAGATCGAAGGGACAAAGAGAAAATCACTTGTGATCGATGGTCAATGGGTGGATGAATATTACATGAGTAAGATTTTGATAAAAGAAAAAAGGATAGAGGATCAGATTTAATCTGATAACTCTATCCTTTTTTTTATGATTAAAAGCTTATGAATTCTCAAGCTCTGACGATTCAGTGTCACCAGTGGTCTCAATGATGACCTCAACCTTGCGTACACGGTATCTGTTCATTTCACGGATGATTAAGGTTACGTTGTCATGTACAATGCTTTTGCCAACGGCCGGATCTGGGATATGACTATATAACCAGCCTCCAATCGTTGTCACTTCCTCATGTTCGAAATCAAGACCGGTAAGCTCCTTGACCTCAATTAAAGATACCTTACCATCGAACAGATAATTTGTATCGCTTAGTTTCTCAATTTCTCTGCGCTCATCACCGTCAAATTCATCTCGAATTTCACCAACGATTTCTTCCAAAATATCTTCAATTGTGATGAGTCCAGACGTTCCGCCATATTCATCAAGCAGCAGGGCGATATGCACCCGCTCCAACTGCATACGTGTTAAAAGGTTCTTAACAGGTGTTACCTCAGATACGGTTAGGACTGGCTGAATCAAGCCTTTGAAATCAAAATCAGGGTTATTGTCATATTGCAAATAAAGCTGTTTCGTATTAATCATTCCGATGATATTATCCTTGCTACCTTCTGCAACCGGGAAGCGAGTATATTGTTCCTTACGAATAATCTCAAAATTTTCTTTCAATGAATGATTGGTGAAAAGACATACCATATCCGTTCGTGGAACCATGATTTCTTTGGCCAACATCTCGTCAAAAGTAAAGATACGGTTGACATAGCCATATTCAGCTTTATTGATTTTTCCACTTTCATAGCTTTCGGATAAGATCAAACGAATCTCATCTTCACTATGAGCGTCTCCATGCTCACTGGCAGGCTTCATCCCAAAAAGGCGAACAAGCAGATTTGCGGAACCATTCATAAACCAAATGAGTGGGTACAAAATTCTGTAGAACCAAATAATCAGCGGTGATGTAATTTGACCGATTTTTTCCGGAATGTTTATAGCTACTGTCTTCGGAGCAAGTTCCCCGACAACGACGTGTAGGAATGTTGCAATGACGAATGCGAATAAGAACGCAAGAGGGTGACTCACACTTGGACTAATATTAGCCCAGTCGAATACCGGAAGGAGCAACTGCTCAAACGCTGGCTCTGCCAGTGCACCAATACCCAGTGCAGTGATTGTAATCCCGAGCTGACAAGCAGATAAGTACCCGTCAAGATTAGCAGACACTCGTTGTACAGCAAGCGCGTTCTTCTTTCCCTCGATCACCATTTGACTGATCTGACTACCTCTAAGTCTCACCAATGCAAATTCCGTTGCTACAAAAAAAGCGGTTAAAATAATCAAAATAGCCACCAACGTCAAACTAAGTCCTATACCCATATAATCTTTACCATCCCTTTCGTTCCTAAAATAGGTTATACTCATATTATGAGTTCTTATGAACTATTCTACGAACTTTTCAGAGAAATATCAAATGGTGGAGGGAAACAGATATGGAATCATTTGCATTGACTCGTGTGGAGATGTCCAGTCTTCTGCTCTCATTGACCGGATTATCAGACCGGAAACCGCTGAATATCCTCCAAGAGGCATGGACTAAATTTCATCTTGATGAAGTACAAAAGGGGACTTCGTTACCCGCTTTTTTATCTACAGATGTTCCACCCATTTTTCAAAAGATCATTAAGGGGCATGATGTAAAAGGCTTTTCACTCGGTGAAATTGCTTCATTAGGCCATCTAATAGAGTATTCCACTTTGACTGTGACAACTATGCAAAATTGGGTGAAGCGTGATTTTAAGGAGTATCTCGGTTCTCCAAGAGAAGGAAAGAAGTATTCAGTTAATCAGGCAGCACTTCTGTTTATGATCGATGATCTCAAATCGGCCCTGAATTTCGAAAGTATTCGTCAGCTATTCCGATTAATGTTCTTAAAGCCAGATCGAGACGATGATGATCTTATAGAACCGACAAAGCTGTATTACGCATATGCTGGGCTGTTTGAAGAGATCAAGAGCAATCCAACTATACAAACCCAATGTAAAGTAGATCAACTTTTACACAAGGAGTTCTCCTGGAAAGAAGATTCCCTGCTTAGAAGTTCCACAGATCGTGTGATCAATCGGCTGACGCATCTTACGAGATCTCAGAGAGAGTCTGTCCGCAACATACTTCTGATAGCCACGATAGCTGTTCAGACCTGTTATTTTCAATCGCTTGCCAGACAATACTTTAATGCAGCTTTATTTCTTGATTTTTGAACGCTTCAATTTTAATATGTATAAGTGAAACAATCAAAAGTAAGTTTCATAAGATATATGTTGGATATAAGGGGGCTTAGAAGTGAATCAAATGACACTGCTGCGGAATCCGAAGCAAAGGAAATTACTCTTCAGTGCAGGCTTAAGCTGGATGTTCGACGCGATGGACGTCGGGATGATTTCTTTTGTTGTAGCGGCTTTAGCCAAGGATTGGAATCTGGGACCGGAGCAGATAGGTATATTGACAAGTATTAACTCCGTGGGCATGGCTGTGGGTGCTGCGGCAGCAGGGATATTAGCCGATCGTTTTGGACGTAAACCGATACTTTTATGGACACTCCTAATTTTCTCGGCTGCGAGTGGGTTATCGGCTTTTGCAACAGGCTTCGGAATACTCTGTGTACTTAGATTTATCGCTGGCTTTGGACTAGGTGGGGAGCTGCCCGTCGCCTCAACATTAGTGTCTGAAAGTATGCCTGCCCGTGAGAGAGGCCGTGCGGTTGTGCTGCTGGAGAGCTTTTGGGCGGTTGGATGGATCGCTTCTGCTTTAATTGCATTCTTTGTTATTCCTGATTATGGCTGGCGTGTAGCATTCGGTATTGGTGCTGTTCCTGCTCTATACGCTCTATACTTAAGACGCGCTATAGACGATTCACCGAAGTTTGCTGAGATCAAGAAGGCGCCTGTGTCCTTGAAAAAACGTATCACAACAGTATGGTCACCAGAGTATCGTCGTTCTACGATTATGCTGTGGATTTTATGGTTTACTGTAGTGTTTTCGTATTATGGGATGTTTCTATGGCTGCCTACAGTTATGGTACTTAAAGGCTTCAGCTTGGTTAAAAGCTTCGAATACGTGCTTATCATGACGCTAGCTCAGCTGCCGGGTTACTTTACTGCCGCTTACTTCATCGAGAAGTTCGGACGTAAGTTTGTCCTGGTCATCTATATGCTGTTCACTGCCGTTAGTGCGGCATGGTTCGGAAATGCAACTACAGAAGGAATGCTGATGGCTGCTGGAATCTGCTTATCATTCTTTAATCTCGGAGCATGGGGTGGCATGTACGCTTATACACCAGAGTTGTACCCAACAACTATTCGTTCAACAGGCGCTGGTTTAGCGACTTCCTTTGGACGGATTGGTGGCATCATCGCTCCTTTGTTAGTAGGGGTGCTGGTAGGTAAATCTATAGCGATTGGCTCGATATTCATGTTATTTTTTGTAACGATTATTATCGGTGCGTTAGCGGTGCTCTTCCTAGGAAAAGAGACAAAGGGAACGGAGCTCCTGTAGAGGATAATTCTTCATTACATACTTGATGTTAATCTACCAACAATGCTAAAATTTAATAAGAACAAAACGGTTCCTTCACAGTTGTGAACAGGGCCGTTTTTTTTAACATTAGAAACTACTATACATTTAGGGCCCCCGCAAAGAAGGCGTTATGCTTGCATTAGTCCTTCTTTTATAAGAACGGAGCGATCGAACATGAGTAAGGATAGGAATCAGCCTCATTTCACGGAATTAGTCTGGGAAAGTACGGAACAAAATGTTCCTATTCCCCCGCGAAATTCATCAGAACCAGCGCTGCCAAAGTTATCTACTGCAAATGTAGGGAAGCCTAAAGAGTCGTCTGAACCTTCTTTACAGCTTCAGCTTTGGGATCTGGAGACCGACACGCCGGAGCCTGTGACAACCACCGAAGGTCAGTTTGTAGCTAGAGCGAAGGAGTTGGAACATAGAACCGAGGATTCGGCGCTATTTATTCCTTTTAAGAGTTACTGGCCAACGTATGGTCATATGACGGGCACGCAAAGTAGATGGTATTTTTATTGGCGCAATGAAGTTAGACAGGGTAGATATCCGAAAACGGATCTTTCATATATTTTTCTGCACGTGTATGAGCTTATTAATGGTGTAGGCTGGCAAGATCCTTATGATGGCTATAAGCAGCTCAGTCAAATCTGGGAAGCTTATCGTGAAAATTATAAACGTCTGGATCAATATTTGGGTGGTTGGATCGCGGACTTCTCGTTTGTTCATCATTTGAATGTGCCTCTATCTTTAATCGTTGCTCGTTCACGCGGTCTTGCCGGAGATTTGGCAGAGCTAGAGTTAGAGAGATGTCTTACTGTAGCTCCTGAGCAGTTAACCTTTACGGTATTAACAGCAATGTCGGACTACGATATTAGTAAATCGAAGTTTTATATGGGGGAAGGTAAAGAAGCCCTTGAACGATATATTCCACAGGTAGTGGCATTAATCAACGCTTATGTCAGTCAGAAACATGGTTCGAATTTGGTTGAAATGTTCCCACCAGGCCCCTCAGTATTGCGGGAGCGTTATTTATTTCGTAGCGCCGTATATGATATTTCGCTATATGGTTATTCAGTGCTTATACCGGTTGTGCGTATCAGTAAATCTCCACCGCTTCGCAGTTTGATTACAAGGCTATTCCGTTTGACTGAGAATAAATTACGGGAACTGCTGGGGTATCGAGGACGGCTCAAAGGGGTTAATGTGGATGCGGATATGGATGACCTTATCACTCGTTTTCTGAAGCGGGAATTTGAGAAAGAGAAACAGGAAGATAAGGGGCCGGCAGTAGTTATTGATCGTGAGAAGCTTGAAAGGCTGCAGAGTGATTCCGAGATTGTACGAACCATGCTTACGGTTGAGGAAATGAACGAGCTGGAAGAACTTGAGGATAGCGGTTTTGAGATTACTAATGAGGAATCCGAGCTTGAAGAAGTAGTAGAAAAAGAAGAATTTGAAGATATTGAAGATGAAATCATTGTACCGCTTCAGTCTCCTGAGCCTGAATTAACTATAAAAGAAATTCAATCTGCTAACGTAGATACGGAATGGGAGCAGTTCTCTAATGCTTTAAGTCCACTCCAACACGAAGCTTTGATTGCGTTTATGAACGAGGATGGAACACAAACCATACAGAAGCTAGCGGCTGCAAATGGCACGATGTCAGAACTCTTGATTGATGAGATCAATGATATCGCAATGAACATTCTAGGTGATTTGATCATAGATGATGAAGAAATTGCAGAAGAATATAAAATTCATCTGCTTAATATTTAATGGGGTGAACTTTGGATGAATGGTTTAAAAATACCCAAACGTATGACGACAGCGCTAGTCAATTCACTGACAGCCGGTGTGGTTCCGCGTATCGGACTAGAGCATATAGCCGTTGGCCGCCGGCCAGAGATTGAAGCGATATTGAGAGATATGGATAATATTGCGGAGGGTGGAGCTGCTTTTAAGCTGATTACCGGCAAATTCGGTAGCGGCAAAAGCTTTCTTTTGCAGATGATCCGTAATTATGCGATGGATCGGGATTTTGTAGTAGCCGATGCGGATCTATCCCCTGAACGAAGATTAGTGGGAACGAAAGGACAAGGTCTTGCTACATATCGAGAGCTGATGAGTCATTTGTCTACCCGGACGCGTCCAGATGGAGGCGCTCTGGAGATTATTTTGCAAAAATGGATTATTACGCTTCAGCAGTCTGTGATGCAGGAGAATGAATACGGCCCTGATCACCCCCAACTTGGAGAAGAGGTAGAGAAACGAATCTATGCTGTAGCCTCCGAAATGCGCGGTTTGGTGCATGGATTTGATTTTGCCAAGGTGCTGGCTTCTTATTGGAATGCCCATAAGCTGGCTGACGATGAATTGAAGCAGGATTCCCTTCGCTGGCTAAGAGGTGAATTCGCTACTCGAACGGAAGCACGAAAAGCACTTGGTGTTGGCGTGATTATTGATGATGATAATTGGTATGATTATATGAAGCTGTGGGCGGAATTCACTTCTGCTATCGGTTATAAGGGACTGCTGCTGTTCATAGACGAAGGCGTCAATCTCTACAAAATCACGAACAGTATCTCGCGTCAGAGTAACTATGAAAAGCTGCTTACGATGTTCAACGATACGATGCAGGGCAAGGCAGAAAGCCTAGGGATTTTTATAGGGGGGACTCCGCAATTTGTGGAGGATGGACGGCGTGGATTATTTAGTTATGAAGCGTTGCGTTCAAGATTAGTTGCAGGAAGATACGGCGCAGCAGGTCTGAACAATTATACTGGGCCTATTATTGCACTGGACATGCTCTCACACGAAGAAATTCTGATCCTTTTGCAAAAGCTTAGAGATATCCATGCCCTTCATTATGGTTACGAAGCACGGTTAACACAGGAACAATTGGTTCATTTTATGGAAGAAGCTGTGGGCAGATTAGGGGCAGACGAGCTCCTGACTCCGCGTGAAGTGGTGCGTGATTTCATGGATCTACTTCACACCTTACACCAGCATCCGGAGATCTCTTTCGAGAAGCTAGTAGGCGAACGAACCTCTAAACCTGCTGATACTGAACAAAATGAGTTAGATGGGTTCCTCGCGGAGTTTGAATTATGAGTGATAATCCGTTTTATAGGCTGGCTCCCTTTATTAAAGAGTTTATCTATAAGAACCGTTGGGAGACTTTGCGTGAGGCACAGGTGGATGCCTGTCGTGTGCTGTTTAATACACCGCATCACTTACTGATTGCTTCGGGTACAGCTTCAGGTAAGACAGAGGCGGCTTTTTTCCCAGCGCTTACTGAGCTGTATGAACGTCCTTCCGGTTCGGTTGGTATTCTGTATATCGCTCCTCTGAAAGCATTGATTAACGATCAATTTACACGGCTGAACGATTTGCTCCGTGAAGGCAATATTCCGGTATGGCACTGGCATGGGGATGTTCCGCAAGCCGATAAGACGAAACTGGTGCAGAATCCTTCCGGCGTGCTACAGATTACCCCTGAATCCCTTGAGGGATTACTGATGAACCGCCCGAATGCTATTCCGGCGCTGTTCCATGATCTCCGTTATATTGTCATTGACGAAGTGCATGCCTTTATGGGTGCTGATCGGGGGATTCAGGTTCTGAGTCAGCTGGCGAGAATCTCACGAATGGCGGGATGTCATCCGCGTAGAATCGGTCTATCGGCTACGCTTAGCGACTATGCTTCGGTGACGGAGTGGCTGACGGCAGGGACGCGGGAGAGCGTAGAGGTGTCCGCTCCACAGGGCGGGCGTAAGCTCCGTTTAAGTGTGGAGCATTTCTCTTTCCCGGATGCACGGGATGAAGTGCAGGCGGAGCATTTAGAACGCGCGAAGCAGTCTTACTACGATTTCATTTACGATCATACGCATCTTAAGAAAGCGTTGATCTTCACGAATAGCCGCTCGGATGCGGAGACGGCAACCCTTGAGCTGCGGAGAACGGCCGCGAAGCGTGGGGAACGGGATGTTTTTCACGTTCACCATGGCAGCATCTCCGCGATGCTCCGGCAAGAGACGGAAGCCGCGCTGCGGCAAGGCTCCGGACCTGCAGTTGCGGCAGCGACTTTGACGCTGGAGCTGGGCATTGATCTAGGAGAGCTGGAGCGGGTGCTCCAGGTCGGCGCTCCTTATAGCTGCGCAAGCTTTGTGCAGCGACTCGGCCGCTCGGGCAGGCGCGGTGACGCCGCATCCGAGATGATCTTTGTCACGCCCGAGGAAGAGGATGAGGAAGCGCAGCTTCCGGCACGGATGCCTTGGACGCTGCTTCGAGCGATAGCGGTTATTGAGCTATATGTGCGCGAGAAGTGGGTTGAACCACTGGTGGTGCGCCAGCTGCCAGTGGGGCTGTTATACCATCAGACAATGAGCATATTGAAGAGTATGGGGGAGGCGGAGCCGGAGGATTTAAAGGAGGCTGTACTAAGCTTACCTTCCTTCAATAGCATTGATCCTGCGGACTACGATACCTTCATGACTTATATGCTGGGCATGGGACAAATCGAGAAGATGGATGAAGGCAGCTTGATTATCGGGATGGCAGGGGAGAAAATCGTGAACAACTTCCGCTTCTACGCTGTCTTTAAAGACGATGAAGAGCATGTTGTCTATAATGGAACAGAGGAAATTGGATCGATCACAACAGTACCACCACCGGGTTACTGTTTTACTCTGGCAGGGAAGCTCTGGAAGGTAGAAGAGGTCGATAATCGCCATAAAGCTGTTTATGTAAAAACCTCACGCGGTAAAGTGGATACGTTGTGGCTTGGAGCGGGTGGAGATGTACATACACGCATTATGACCAAGATACGTGAAGTCTTAGGCGCAACTGCACTGTATCCCTATCTAGCTCCAAGTGCCGCTGCGCGGCTTGAGAGAGCCCGCCGTTTAGCGAAGGAGAGTGGAATGCTTGAACGCTCCGTTATGCCAGCAGGTGGAGATTCAATGTTCATTCTGCCTTGGGCGGGTAGTCGGCAATTCCGCACACTGGAGCGCCTTCTTAAAAACAATTTGAAGAGCTCACAGGGACTTCGTTCTATCGTGCCGATGGAACCTTATTATATGGTGGTTGCAGGCAAAACAGATGCAGAAACGCTTGAGGCGGAGATCATCGCTGAGAGTATGGCTGCCACAGATCCGTTATCCTTATTATCTCCAGATGAAGCTCCTTATCTCGGGAAATACGACGAATTCATCCCGCATGAGCTGCTACGCAAAGCTTTTTCTTTGGATGGATTAGATGTTCCGGGGCTACTTGAAGTGCTAAAACAATGGCGGCAACCACAGTAACTATCTTAAATATTTTTTATCGAGACGCCCGCTTATGCGGGCGTCTCTTTATGTTTGGATGCACAACAACATTTATCTCCTTGCACCGATCTATACTTTCCTTCTATTCCAAAAGTTGTATAAAAATAGGACATGCGGAGAATAGTATCTAGAAGATTCCTATTAGAGGATGATTACGATGTGGTCTAAAATAGTCTCTTATATTCCGGATTGGACAATTTTCATGCAAGCGGCGATCACGCTGCTCTTTCCCATAGGGATTTATTATCTTTACAAGCATTTGTATTTTTATGTTGGAAGCGGACGTTCCAAGGAATCAGGGGCTAAATCTCAGGATTCGGAACTAAAGAAGGCAGACAACGATGAAGCAAATCAGCAGCCTCCTGTGTGTACAGCGTTTACTCAAGACTATGATGCCAACCTAACAACGATAAGAATGGCATTGGGGGATAACAGTGATGTGCATTTCCGTGAATTCTCAGTAAAAAGTATTCAGGCACGTGCCGTGTTGGTTTATGTAGAGGGAATGCAGGATGAAGAGCTGATCAATCAACAGGTGCTGCAAAATCTGATGTTTGCTGGTGAAATGCAGGCTTCGGAAGGAATATACACCTATATGAAACAGAATATGCTCCCGCTGGTTCAGCTTAATGAAACCAGAGATTTGGACTATCTGCAGGAGTCTGTCCTGTTTGGCTACACTGCACTGATTGTCGAAGGAATGCGTGAGATGCTGCTGGTTGGCTTTCCACATGGAGCAGTGCGCGCTATTAATGAGCCGACCTCGGAAGCGTTACTGCGGGGACCTCGGATTGGCTTTACCGAAGTGCTCAGCGAGAATACCTCTATGCTACGGCGCCAAGGACTCAATAAGAATCTAGAAATGCAAAAGGTTGAAGTGGGCAGCGAAATCAAGAAGAATCTGGTTATCGCTTATATGAAAAACATTGTAAATCCTGATCTGCTACAGGAAGTGAAGGACCGGATCTCCAAAATTGATATGGATTTCATTCTGGAATCTGGCTATGTGGAGCAGTTAATCGAGGATGATTATTTAAGTCCGTTTCAGCAAACACAGAACACGGAAAGACCCGATCGTGTGATTGCCTCCTTATTAGAGGGGAGAATTGCCATTTTACTTGATGGCACACCGTTTGCACTTATTGTTCCAGTGACGTTCAGTATGCTTTTGCAGTCTCCCGAGGATTACTATGAACGCTGGTTACCAGGAACACTATTACGGGTGCTACGGTTTTGCGCATCATTTCTGGCTCTGTTAGCCCCTGCGCTGTATATTTCTTTTATTTCCTTTCATCCGGGGCTAATTCCTACACAGCTGGCGATTTCCATTATCGAAACACGCCAAGGCGTACCCTTTCCTGCTTTAATTGAAGTGTTGATTCTGGAGATTTCCATTGAAATATTACGTGAAGCTGGAATTCGTCTGCCGAAGCCCATAGGTCCGGCAATGGGAATTGTTGGAGGTCTGATCATTGGAGATGCCGCGGTACAGGCTGGTATTGTAAGTCCCTTTCTAGTCATTGTCGTTGCCGTGACAGCGATCTCTTCGTTTTCCATACCGATGTACAGTGCCGGCATCACCCTCCGAATCTTACGATTCGCAGGCATGTTATTTGCGGCAGTCCTGGGCATGTTCGGAACCATCCTGTTCTTTCTGCTGATTTGCAGTCATCTGACTCGGCTTTCAAGCTTCGGGGTTCCTTACATCACCCCTATCTCACCTTTCCGGGTAAGTGACTGGAAGGATTTATTCGTCCGTGCACCGTTATCCATCATGAAGCGAAGACCGGAGATGCTGAAGACCCAAAAGAAAAAGCGCAGGTCCTAGAGAATGTATTCTTAGCAGGAGCAGAGGGGAGACCACAGTGTTCAAACGTACGGATGACAAGATCACAACCTCGCAGGCTACCATAGTACTGACGAATTCAATGCTAGGAGCTGGAATTCTGACCTTGCCCAGAGATATTGTCAAAAGTGTGAAGACTCCAGATGCCTGGGTTTCTGTGGTGCTAGGTGGGATCGCTGTGCTTATAGTGATACTGGTTATGGTGAAACTTAGCCAGCAATTTCCGGGTAAAACTGTCTTTCAGTATTCTAAAAAAATTGTTGGGAATCTTCCAGGTGGTGTACTGAGTTCACTGTTGATTCTGTACTTTATTGTGATTGCGGGATTCGAAATCCGTGTACTGGCGGAAGTAACATTGTTCTTTCTTCTGGAAGGGACACCAATTTGGGCGATTGTGATGCCGTTCATCTGGGTTGGTACTTATTTGGTGTATGGTGGGATTAATTCCATTGCCCGTGTGTTTCAGATTGTGTTTCCGATCAGTATTTTTATCCTGATCATTTGTTTTATCTTAAGCACCAGGATTTTTGATATCCAGCATTTGCGTCCTTTTATGAGTGAAGGTCTGATGCCGGTCATCCATGGCATGAAGTCGAGTATCCTCATCTTTACTGGTTGTGAAGTTGTAATGACAATGACAGCTTTTATGGAGCAACCGCAGGAAGCAGTCAAGGGGATGGTGGTCGGATTCTGCATCCCGCTGGTACTATATCTGGTTACTGTTGTGATGGTTATTGGCGGTCTGTCCATCAATTCTGTAATCACCAGTACCTGGCCAACGATAGATTTGGTACGGAGCTTTGAAATTTCAGGTTTCTTTTTTGAACGATTTGAATTTCCGCTGCTAGTCATCTGGCTGATGCAGATGTTCTGTAATTTTTGCAGCTTTTTCTTTAATGCGGCGCTTGGAATCTCGCAAGTGTTCAATCTGAAGATCCATCCGGTAATTTTCGCCTTAATGCCCGTAATCTTCATCTGCACGATGATCCCTCAACGCATCAATGATGTCTTCAGTCTTGGTGATTCGATTGGCTATATGGGTGTGCTGATTTTTATGTTGTTGCCACTGTTATTGTCGATTGTATTACTCATCAGGAAGAAAGGACTCAAGCAGAATGTTTAGGCAGAGAGTTTTACGCATATTATTAGTACTCATGGTTCTGTTTACGCAGCCTGGCTGTTGGAGTAGTAAAGAGATTGAAGACCTTAGTGTTTATACGGGTTTGGCGCTAGACAAGGGAGAACCTAATACGCTCGAACGGGAATTCGAGGAACGTGGAGGAAGCTATCAAAAGCATAATAAAGTTACGGCAACCGTACAAATTGTGCCTGAAAGAACAATCGGGAACTCCGGCAAAGATGGCGAAACACCGAAAACCCATTTTAACAATATTTCAGAGACAGGAGATTCTCTGCTTGAAGTATTCCGGCAGTTCTCCATTCGCCAGAACCGTCCAATTATAGGCCACCATCTCAAGGTTATAGTCATATCAGAGGATCTAGTGCAAAAGGAGAAGATCAGACGGTTGATGGACTTTGTACTGCGAGATAACGATATCCGTCCCAGCTGTCTCATATTTCTTAGTCAAGGTCGCGCGTCCGATACGCTTATGACGACCTCGGAGGAGATTCCTTCCTTTCGACTGGCAGAGATGGTCCATAACAACTTCAGAACCAGTAAAGTTATGAAGGGCATAACGTTGTCGAATCTAGATGCGCTGATGTACTCCAAGCAAAGCTTTGTGTTGCAGAACGTTGTGGAGGCACACGGTGAGGTCGAATTTTCCGGAGCCGGTATTATCAAGGGAGATACAGGACATTGGATCGGCAATCTTGACCAACATGATGTGGAGAGTATTGCCTGGATCAAGGGAGATATAAAAGGCGGGAGCATCAAAGCATATGATCAGTCGAATGACTCGATTACTTATGAGATTAAATCCGTTAAGAGCAAGATTACACTGAATGAAACCGATGATAAGAAGATATCGTTTCATGTTGCAATTGAGTCCACTGGACGACTAATAGAGGATTGGGATGTGAAAGAGCATTCCTCGAATGTTGGTTACTTCAAAGAACTAGAGAAGATATTCGAAGAGAAATTAACCCAACATATCAATAGTCTTATCCATAAGATGCAGTCCACTTACAAGGTGGAGGTAGCAGGATTCGGTGATTGGTACAGCATTGAAAAGCCGCATGTCTGGAAACAGATTAAGGATCATTGGGACGAGGAATTTACTCGGATTCCAGTGACCTTTGATTTAAAGCTTAAGATTACCGATTTTGGTTCAACATCTGATTGAACGAATTTTCAGACAGAATATCGAAAATATTGTTAATCGAAGCACCCGAATTAGCGGGTGTTTCGTTATGTTCGGACATATATTGTATTTATCTAGAAAAAACAAACCATATATCTTAAATTTGACACCTTGTTGAAAGCGCTTAACAGTACAATAATAAGCCTATAACGAAAATAGGGGGCGTCAAACAATGGTCAGCAAAAAAATGAAGGCAACTTCAACAATTGCGTTATCAGCAGCTTTGGTTTTAAGTATGGCAGCGTGTGGAAATTCAAACAACAACGAGAGTAAAGGCGCTACAGAGTCGAAAGGGAATACAGCTACGAATGCTCCAGATGCCGGAACTACAAAAACCGAAAGCGGTAAGAAGGTCACGATTACTTTTCAAAATATTTACCCGGATCCAGCAACACCTTCTTATAAGATGCTTCATGAATTAGTTGACCAATATGAAAAAGAAAACCCTAACATTCACATCGAATTGGATACTTTAAATACGGACCAGCAAAAGGTTAAATTGAAAACACAAGCCGCTTCCAAAGAAATTCCTGATATTACGATTGTTAACCCGGCTGCACAAATGAAACCATTCGTTGATGCAAAGCTGTTTGCTCCTCTGAATGACATGCTGGATCAAAATGGACTGAAAGACACTTATCAATCCGGTCTACTTGATTACTACAGCTTCGATGGTAATGTTTATGCGCTGCCAGATGGTAATAACATCGAGGTAGTCTACTATAATAAAGAACTCTTCGAGCAAGCGGGCATCGCAGACACTCCTAAAACATTCGATGAACTACTCCAAGATGTAAAAACCTTGAAAGCAAAAGGCATTACGCCAATCGCGATCGGTGAAAAAGATTCCTGGACGGGTTCATTCTTGTTCATGAATATCCTGCTTCGCACCAATGGAGGACCTGGCTTCCTTCAAGACGTACTTGATGGCAAAAAAACATTTGAAGATCCTGCTTTCGTAGAAGCTGTAGATCGTTTCCAAGACCTCGTGCAAGCAGGTGCATTCCCAGATGGAGCAACTTCCATCGATGCTAATGCAGGTGGTAATATCTTCAAATCCGGTAAAGCTGCTATGTGGGTTATCGGTTCATGGGAAACAGGTGCAATTGACGCTTCCTCAGTCGCTGGTAAAGCAGGAGCCTTTCAATTCCCAAGTGTTAATGGTAAAGGGGATCCAAATGAATTCATGCTCGCACCAGGTAGCGCCTTTGCGATTTCTGCAAACAGTGAGCATTTACAAGAAACGAAAGATTTCTTGAATTTCTTCACACTGAATCTTCCTAAAAAACAATTTGAACTTAAAAATGCTGTAGGGATTGGTCAAAAAGTGGATGGAGACCTGAAAGGCGCAGGATATTCTGATCTGGCGATCAACATTTCAGGATTGTTCAATCAGGTTAAAGGTGGCGACTTGGCCTTTGACAACACCATGAACCCAGCTACGGCACAAGTCCATCTAAGCAGTATCCAAAATCTTTTTGTTCAAAAAGTGGATTCCGCTCAAGTAGCTAAAGAACATCAAACCGCATTTGAAGCTAATAAATAAGAAGGTTTAGAAAACGCGATGCGAGGGTGCTTAAACGCTTCTTCGCATCGTGTTTACATTCTAGGGGGCGGAAATAATGAAGGTACTAAAGGTTCCAGCGCGCACAATCGCCGTCTTCGTGTTACCTTGCCTGCTTTTGTATGTGTGCTTGGTGTTTGCTCCTATCCTAGTATCCTTTTATACAGGATTGCTGCAATGGGACGGAATTACGACTACGAAAACATTTGCTGGACTTGCTAATTTCCAAGAGATGTTTTTTCATGATCCAGTATTTTGGCCATCTGTAAAGAGAACGTTACTCTATGCTGTGGCTTCCATGGTGGAAATTCCATTTTGTTTGTTGATGGCTATCCTTCTAAATCGGTACGTGAGAAAAGGAAACACTTTAGTTTCTATTTACTTTACGCCGGTTATTTTGTCGGTGGTTATCATTGGGCAGCTCTGGAAAACGATCTATGACCCTGTCTCCATGGGCGGGATGTTGAATGGCGTCCTGATCTCTCTTGGGCTGGATAGCTGGACTCACAATTGGATCACAGAACCTAAAATTGCGATGTTCGCGCTTTATGCAGTATCTCTTTGGCAATATTTTGGCTACCATTTGCTGATTCAATATACCGGTGTTCAGAATATTCCGGATGAGCTGTATGAAGCGGCAAAGATTGATGGGGCTGATGGATTTAAAGCCGATCGATATATTACTTTTCCACTGATTATTCCAATTTTCAAAATATCTATCGTACTTGCCTTTATAGGGTCTTTGCAGGCTTTTGATCTCGTTATGGTCATGACAGCCGGTGGACCTGCTCACGCTACAGATGTTATTTCTACACATATGTACAACAGTTCATTCTTATCCTTTAAATATGGATATGGTAGTGCTATCGCTTCGTTCTTGGTCATACTGTGCCTTGTGTTTACTGCTAGCATTAATACTATCTTTAATAAGCTTGAGAAAAAATTCAGTTAGCAAAGGAGTGCGCGATCATGCGGAATGTCAAGAAAGGACTCGTGTATCTTCTCTTTGCGATTCCTGTCGTTACCCAGCTATATCCTCTGCTATGGCTAATGCTCTATTCCTTGAAGACCAATGAAGAGATTTTGGGAGGAAGTTTTTTCTCATTTCCTAAAGTATTTCAGTGGCATAACTATAGCGAGGCTTATAAGTCCGGTAGCTATTTAAAGTATTTATCTAACAGTGTAGTGGTTACCGGTGTAACAATGATCTTCGTCATCCTGCTTAGCTCGATGGTAGCTTACGCGATCTCACGGTTCCGTTGGCGTTACGGCAACTTGGTCATGACGATCTTCTTAATGGGGATGATGATCCCCATGCAGGCCACCTTGCTTCCGCTGATGATCATTTTCAAAAATATGCATATTCTGAATACACACTTATCGCTCATATTGCCTTATGTAGCTTTTTCAACCCCAATAGCGGTGTTCATATTAAGTGGCTTTATGAAGAGCATTCCGCATGAAATTGAAGAATCAGCCTTTATTGATGGGGCGAGCGTATATCGGATCTTCCGCACGATCATTCTTCCGGTATCTGTCCCACCTGTAATGACTGTATGTATTCTAACGTTCATCAACATTTGGAATGAGTATATCTTAGCGGCCACCTTCATTTCCTCCGAGAAATTGAAGACCTTGCCCTTTGGTGTGTACACATTCGTTAGTCAGTATTCTGTAAACTATGGGAATATCGGTGCATTTCTAGTGATGGGTGCGTTACCCGTCATTTTAATCTATTTTTTCTTATCCAATCAGATTACAAAAGGAATGGTGGCGGGCGCAGTAAAAGGATAAATCTATATTGCAAATTACAATAATGGAATTATAATGAAGAAGCAGCAGGACAGATGAGTTTGAGGAGGGAAGCCTTTTTGAGAAACAGCTTTCATTCCATCCACCATCGTTTGTTTTTGCTGTTTCTTTTTTGCATGTCTAGCATTCTATTAATTGTGAGTCTGCTCTATTACAACCGGACAACCGTACAGTTTCATGAGAAAATAAGTGATTTGTCGCAGAAGAATGTCGCTCAGACAGCGGATCTATTCAGCTTACTGTACAAAGGGTATGATAGTCTCTCTAAATCACTCAGCAATAACTTTGAATTGATACGTTTGATTAATGAGACAAGCACTGAGCCCGCGGTTGCATACATCAATGAACAGACGATTACCAATATTTTGGGAGCTATATTTTATTCTCGGGATGATCTCGTAGGTATTCATGTCATTACAGATAAAGGTAAGATCTATAATTACGGAAACTATATGAATGTGGTTGATCCCGAATATATGAAGGAAGATTGGTACCATCAGCTGCAAGCTTCCTCCGGTAAAATGGTCTGGCTCGGCGTCTATGAACATTCTCTTATCGATCAAGTGGAGGATAGTCCTGTGTTTGCCTTCGGACGTCAGATTTACGATCTCAATGAACACAAACCGATTGGCATTGTTCTGTACGAGACGAATCCGAAGCCTGTTCTGGATGCGCTGGATAATGTGAAGCTGGGTGAGCATAGCCAGGTGTATTTAATGTCGCAGGATGGACGATTCGTATCCTCTGCCGAAGATCAGGAACCTGATTTAACTCAGCTCCCGTCTTTACAGAACTCCCAGAATGTTGTGGTCGAACAGACAGCCAACCGTCTGCTTGTCGCTTCTAAACTGTCCTTCTCTGGTTGGTGGGTGCTTAGTATCACTCCTAATCGCGACCTAAATGTAGAGTTGGTAGAGATGAAACGTTATCTGTTCATTGTATTTTCGATTCTTGTTCTCGTCTCTACTTTGATAGCTTCTATTGTTTCACGAACGATTTCTTTGCCGCTTAAAAAGGTGATTCGAGAGATGAAGCAGGTGGAGATCGGTAATTTTCGGGGAATGGTGAATGTTTCTTCTTATCAAGAGATTAATATTCTTGTTGCTTCGTTTAATCGGATGGTTCGCCGAATCGAAGAACTAATCGAGCGGGTAAAACTATCTTCCGTTAGTGAGAAGAATGCTGAGCTTCATGCCTTGCAATCTCAAGTGAACCCACATTTTCTATACAATACTCTGGATATGATTTATTGGATGCTGGATGAGGAAGGGAATGAGCAACTAGGTGAACTTGTTCTCTCGCTATCTTCGATGTTCCGGTACAGCAGTCATTGGGAAGTTGATGTAGAAGTCACGCTAAGAGAAGAACTGGAACAAATCGGGCACTATCTAAATATTATTTCTATCCGGCTGGAAGGTCGTCTACGGATTGAGATAAATATAGATGAACGATGGCTTGAGGTTCGCCTTCCCAAGATGACTGTACAACCGGTCATTGAAAATGCTGTAAAACATGGCTTGGAATCGCTCGATCGTCAAGGTATTCTGAAGGTGAGTATACTTGAAGAAACTGGAGTGCTGAACATCGTCGTTCAAGATAATGGCAAAGGTATGGATGCAGAGAAGCTGAATGCGCTGGTGGAATCCTTGGATCGACCTACAACGAAAGAAAATGGAAAAATGGGGATCGGTCTTCAAAATCTGCATCGGCGGCTCCAGCATATGTTCGGAGAATCCTATGGTCTTGTGATTCGAAGCTTACCTGGAGAAGGAACCGAGGTTGCTATCATGCTGCCGATTCCGCAGGAAGGAGAGCATAGTCGTGAACATTCTCATAGCTGATGATGAACGGGTGATCCGAGAAGGCATTAAGCGCACTATAAGAAGTATCTATCCAGATTATTGTGTACATGTTGCTGCGTCGACAGAAGAAGCTGTCAAGATTATGGAGGAACAGTCCATCCATATCGTCTTAACAGATATTCTTATGCCCGGTATGAATGGCCTAGAGTTCATGAGGATTTCTAAGCGGCGGTATCCTTATGTCAAATGGGTGGTCATCTCTGCACACAGTGAGTTCGCCTATGCGCAGGAGGCCGTTCGTCTTGGAGCGAGAGATTATCTACTTAAGCCGATCGGCAAAAGCAAGCTACTTGAGATTATTAGTAACTTATCGCTAGAAATAGAGCAGGATCATAAGCTTATTAAAGATGAAGACCGATTAAGGTCAAGTCTGAAATATTTAAGAGAAGGTGTATTTCAGAGGCTCGCTTCTGGTTTTAATCTCGGTAATTTAGACATCAGCCAATTAATAGAAGACCATCAATATTTCTATTTGATTTTGCTGCAAATGGATGCGGGTGATAAAAACATTCGGATAGAACATTTTATTGTAGAGAATGTGTTAACTGAGCTGATAGAGCGGGACGGGAGCGGGTTTGTGGTCAGTTATGACCGACAGAGTCTGCTGGGATTAATCACCTTAAGGGAAGAAGCAAAATTAGAATCTTTTCTGGAAGATGGGCGGACCTATTTGAAGCAATATTTAAGAACACCTTTCCAAATGATCCATTCCGGACTTAGCTACGATATAAATACTGTCCCTCAGATCGTAACGAGCTTAAGAGAGGCGGTGAATTCGCAAGCATTGGATTTAACGCCAGCGAAAGGTAGTGGCGAAAAAGCAATCGACATCGCATTGCAATATGTAAAGGAACACTATTACGAAGACCTTACTTTGGAAAAGATTGCTTCCGTTGTATTTCTGAATCCGGTCTACTTCAGTCAATTATTTAAACAGAAGACGGGTCAAGGCTATAAAGAATATGTGACATCCTTACGATTGGAGCAAGCGAAGCTGCTGCTAGTAAACTCGAAGCTTAAGGTGGCAGAAATCGCCGAACGTATTGGATATCAGGACATGCGACATTTTACACAGATGTTCCGCAAGCGGTTCCTCGTAACTCCTACGGAGTATCGTCAGCAGCTTAACAACGGAACCTACTGAATTCTGTTCATAGGAAAGGAAGAAGGATCTCTGCAGCCATTAGGTTGGCTGTAGAGATCCTTTTTTTTTTGTGTGGATCAGTAGGGGGTGTAACTTGCTGCTGCGTATATAAAAATAATAAAAAATAAAATTAATATGGCGTAAAGTAGAGTGCCGACAATCCCGCATACCAGACCCGCAATAGCTAAGCCTCTTCCTTGCTCATACCGAATCCGTATTTCTTTAAGGGATAGGGCAGACAGAATAACCGCTACAATCCCTAACAAAAATCCGATATAAGGAACAATTATGGAAAGCACTCCTAAGACGAAACCAGCAATTGACTTGCCATTCATCGGTGTTGGTGAAGGCGGGGGAGGATAATAGTTCTGATTCTCGTTTGGCCCATAACTCATGCATATCACCTCCTATCAAACGTGTTATTGGCTGTAGTTAATCCAGTGTTCAAGCTGTACACAAGGAACGAGTCCAATAGATTCAGCTAATCTAATGGAAGCTTGATTTGTTTCAAGCACATGATAGCGTGGAATAAACCCTCGTTCTAACGTTTCTTGTATGGCGGTTTGGACCACCTTTTTCGCATATCCGTTTCTTTGAGAGGATTCTAAAGTATGTACAGCGCCGATTTCCCAGATGGTTTCTTCATTGCGGAACGCTAAGCAGGTACTGACCGGATTGTCGTCTAGGAAAATTGACACGGAAAAAGCCCCGTTTTGAAAATAGTCTACTATTTCGTCTTTCGTGTAATGATTAGCGGCCCACAGCGGAATTAAACTGTCGTCAACCACATGACTGATAACAACATCTTCGTCCATCGGAAAGATTTGTCCCTCAGCTGTACTGTATGAGTAGAACCCCCGAACTTTCTCCATTGAAAAATGTGATGATAATGCCTTTTTATAGTTCAGGTCTTGCAGTTTAAAAACAAAATTTGCTTGCGGAGGCAGGAATTGAAACAGAGCCGGAAATACATCTGGGCTGCTGTAATCCATAAATACGATGTAATCCGCTTGAGGATATACTCTATGATCATATGCGTACGCTGAAGCAGGAAGAAGCAATAAAACACCCCATTGATTTCCTTGCTCCACAAGATGAGACTCCATGACTTCATGGAATGAGGTTAGCATTTTTAATAAACTAACATTCTTTAACGGTTCTTTGCGCAATCTGGTTATAATTCGGTCATTCTGGTGCATGTTATTTACTCCCCGCTCAATATATTTCAATATAAATTGCACTTATGCAGATCATTGTATTTAAGATAATTATTATATCGCAGAAATACGTCAGCTTGACAGTGACTGCTATAATGTATTAGGAAAATAAAGCTTGCTGTTTATGCAGCATACGTAATCGGAGGCACAGAATTTCATGACACAATCTATCACACCCGCTGCAGTTCGTGTAGGAGGAGGCCTAACTAAGCAATTCATACTTATTTTAGCCATTGCATCAGGATTAAGCGTCGCAAATATGTATTACAATCAGCCCCTTTTGGCCGATATAGGACGAACATTCCATGCATCCTCTAACGCAGTAGGATATGTATCGATGCTTACTCAGATCGGTTATGCGCTTGGGATGTTATTCTTTGTTCCGTTGGGCGACATCCGTGAACGAAGAACACTAATATCCGGACTTCTTATTGCTGTATCACTATCACTTGTTGGTTTCGCTACAGCTCAGAACCTTATTTGGATGTATATCGCCAGCTTTGCTATTGGCATTACTACGGTCGTGCCGCAGGTTATCATTCCTCTCTCGGCGGAGCTCGCTTTGCCAGAAGAAAGAGGTAAGGTTATTGGAACCGTAATGAGCGGGCTATTTTTTGGTATTTTGCTGGCAAGAACAATATCCGGAATTATAGGAGATATGTTCGGCTGGAGAGCCATGTACTGGATTGCCGCAGCTATAATGCTATTGTTATCCCTTATCTTATACCAACTAATTCCAAAGACGAAACCAGAAAATAATTCATCCTATACAGATCTACTGAAATCAATGGGGAATTTGATTCGCAGATATTCGACGCTTCGTGAAGCGTCATTGATTGGTGCTTGTATGTTTGGTGGCTTCAGCGTGTTCTGGACTTCACTGGCTTTCTTTCTAGAAGGTGAACCTTACCACTATAGTAGCTCTATCACAGGCTTGTTTGGGTTGATCGGTGTAGCAGGTGCTGCGGGTGCTCCATTTATCGGTAGGTTAGCTGATAGGATCGCACCGAAAAAGATAGTAGGTATACTACTATTGCTGACATTGATTGCTTATGGATTCTTCGGTTTAGCTGGATTTACAATTTGGAGCCTGATTGCCGGTGTTATTATCCTGGATCTTGGAGTACAAGGGTCACAGGTTAGTAACCAAACACGGATCTATGCACTTGAGCCAGCGGCGCGCAGCCGAATAAATACGGTGTTTATGGTTAGCACTTTTACAGGTGGAGCTATTGGATCAACACTTGGAAGCTTTGCATGGCAGCATTGGGGCTGGAATGGCGTCTGTCTGATGGGTGGAATGCTAATTGTGGCCGCTATATGCATATGGATAGTCTATAGAGGAATTGAGAAGAAGACATTCATCGCAGGAGGTGCATGAGCATCGCTCAGAAGACGAAAGTCGTAGAAGTTGTCCCTTATGATCCAGAGTGGAAGTTAGAATTCGATAGAATAAAAGAACAGTTGTTATCTTATGTTGGCGACCTCATTATTACGATAGAGCATGTGGGGAGTACTTCCATTGAAGGACTCGCTGCTAAACCCATCATAGATCTTGATCTTGTAATGGATAGCTACGATTTACTCCCACAAATCATAGAACGTTTACAACAGTATGGTTATGAACATCAAGGGAACTTGGGAATCGAGGGCAGGGAAGCCTTCAAAAGACGTCAAGCGGACGAATTCATGCAATATCATCTGTATGTATGCCCTAAGGATGGAAAAGGGTATTTGGAGCATATCGCTTTTAGAGACTATCTCCGTTCAAATGCGGTAGCACGCCAAGCATATGCAGAAGTCAAACAGCATTTGGCGGAACAACATCGCTACGATATGGATGCTTACTGTGAAGGAAAGACAGCGTTTGTCACCTCGATTTTATCAAAAGCCATGAAATAACCCATAAGCAATCATGTGCCAGATCGAAGATGGCTTCGATATTCACTGGGGGACATACCGCTCCACTTACGGAATTGCTTGGAGAAATATAACGCATCATTGAAACCGACCGAAGAGGATACCTGGTCGATGGTGAGCGTTCCTCCAAGCAGTTCCTTTGCTTTATCCATGCGAACCTTTAACAAATATTGCTTTGGTGACATTCCGATCTTTTGCTTAAAGGCCTTAGAGAGGTGTGCCCTATGATAACCAAGAGAGGATGCCATGTGGTCGATACTGATCTGTTGATGAAATTGGAGAGAGATCCAGCGGATCGCTTGATTGATCTGGCGGTCGATAACATCCGGTAATTGTGCGGATTTAGGGGTGAGCGAACCTATGTTCGCAAGGCCGAATTTGTGCACCAGAAGGCGCAGCCACCCAGAAGCCTCCAAACTTTCCAACCTTGGATAAGCAGATTGCTGAAAGGAAAAACGAATATGTTCATACAAGTTATGTATCTCTATAAGGTTATCTAAGTGTATTAACGGCTTGTTCGGTGTAATCCCCACTTCTTTAAATAGCTGCTGAACGGCTTCTCCTTGCAAGGCTACCCATGCATAAGTCCAAGGCTGTTCCATGTCTGCCTGATAGCTGAATAATGCCCCTGGGAAAATGACAAAGGTATCTCCCGTACCACATATATGAGAGTTACTTCCACTCTGAAACACACCCTTTCCATCCATTACGGTATGTATAAGGTAGTAATCGTGAACAGAAGGCCCCATCTTATGTCCCGGGACCGGTTTACCTTCTCCGCTGAACAATACAGTTAGGTCGATTTCATCAGGAGCAAGATTAAACCCTGCTGTGAAATGATAATGCTCTGAAGCCATTTGCTTATGACCTCCTATACGTGATTTGAATTACATTTAGATTATAGGACAGGCCACTTAAATGCAACAAATATCCATATATGAATTGTATTTATCCATACTCATTGAGACCGCTCTCATTTATAGTGAATAGTGAAGAGAGAGACGGATACCCTCTGACATTCTAGTGTTTATAAGGAAAATTCATCGAGGTTTTCTGAGTCGTTAGCGATGTCGTGACCGTAGAACTCACTATTTAAGGAGGAATATTTCACATGTCCAAAATTACATTTATCGGAGCGGGTAGTACTGTATTTGCAAAGAACGTTTTAGGAGATTGCATGAGAACTCCAGCTCTTCAAGGCTTTGAGCTTGCCCTATATGATATTGATCTTCAGCGCCTAAAAGATTCCGAGAATATGCTGAGTAATATAAAAGCAAGTAGTGGCAGTACTTGTATCGTGAAATCCTATACGGATCGTAAGGAAGCTTTACGTGGAGCTAAATATGTGATTAATGCGATTCAGGTCGGGGGTTATGATCCTTGTACCATTACAGACTTTGAAATTCCGAAGAAATATGGCTTACGTCAGACGATTGCGGATACGGTTGGTATCGGTGGCATTTTCCGCAACTTACGTACGATTCCTGTCATGCTTGATTTTGCGGCAGATGTGAGAGAGGTTTGTCCAGATGCTCTGTTCATGAACTATACGAATCCAATGGCAGTATTGACCAATGTGATGAACACTTATGGTGATGTGAAGACCGTTGGATTATGTCATAGCGTACAGCATTGTATTCCAGGCTTATTCGAGCATCTGGGAATGGATCAGACAGGTGTACAGGCTAAGATTGCCGGTATTAACCATATGGCTTGGCTACTCGAGGTTACGAAGGACGGAGAGGACTTATATCCAGAAATCAAACGCCGCGCTGCAGAAAAGCAGAAAGAACATCACGGGGACATGGTTCGTTATGAAATGATGCTTAAATTTGGATACTACATTACGGAGTCTTCAGAACATAACGCAGAGTATCATCCTTATTTTATCAAACGTAATTATCCTGAGCTCATCGAACGCTTTCAAATTCCACTCGACGAGTACCCACGCCGCTGTGTAGAACAAATTGAACGGTGGCAGAAGATGCGTGAAGAATTAGTAAATAACAAAGAGCTTGTACATGAACGTTCGCATGAATATGCGTCCTACATTATGGAAGCCATCGAAACGAATGTACCTTTCAAAATTGGTGGTAATGTTATGAATACAGGTCTTATCACCAATCTTCCGAAAGAAGCATGTGTTGAAGTTCCATGCCTTGTAGACCGCAGTGGCGTCACTCCAACCTTTGTGGGAGATCTGCCTCCGCAGTGTGCAGCACTGAATCGTACGAACATTAATACACAATTGTTAACAATCGAAGCAGCGATTACTCATAAGAGAGAGCATATTTATCACGCAGCTATGCTCGATCCGCACACTGCCGCCGAACTGTCGATGGATGACATTACGAATATGTGTGATGAGCTGATCACAGCCCATGGAGATTGGTTGCCCGCGTATAAATAATGCGGTCTAATCCAAAATGGTAGATATAAAAATAAGAGACTGTCCCAAAAAGCCACGGAATGGCTGCTTGGGACAGTTTTTCTTTTTGTGAGCATGATCAACCTTTGCGCTTCGATGGACGCTCCGCGAACGAAAACACTCGCAATTGGACCCAGTTAACCCTTGAAGCCATGCTCAAATGACGATAATTGTACTTATAGTGTTATTTGGGTCTATAAGGATCAGCGGAGGGTTGAAGCTAGCAGGTGTCGAATACAAAAGGGTAGTCCAATAATTTAAAACGAGTGGAATAGTTAATTAGTTGCTCAATTAGAAGGGAGTAAGAAAGCGTGTTCATAGTAAACGTAGAAAGTGCAATCTGTAGGGATGACAAATGGCTTGTTATTACACGAAGTATCAAAGAAGAACATGCAGGTGGTACTCTGTCTCTTGTAGGAGGGAAAGTAGACGTTGAAGGAAGCACAGTCGATATCATAGAACGGACTGTAAAACGAGAACTTTATGAGGAAGTTGGCATCGAGATAAAAGATGCTGTTACTTTTGTATACAGTTCCTCCTTTGTGACAGATGCTGGATGCAACGTTATAAATATGGTCTTCCTATGCGAATATGACAGTGGTACAGCATATAACAAGAGTCCTGATGAGGTTGAAGCCGTACATTGGATGACCTACGAGGAAATAATGAATCATCCTCAAGCTCCTCCTTGGACAAAAGAGAGTATAAGAAGAGTAGCTCTAACAAGAAGCTGAAAACTGATTTAGGCTTCTTTAATTTAAGTGATCTTCTACGAAAAGGCTTGCATTATTTGAATTTAAAAAACATTAAAGGAGAGCGTAGCGAAGGGGGGATTTGGAACTGTAGGCGCGATAGCGATCGCCTTTGTCTCCGGATTTCATCCGCTCACAGCGGTATAATTCAAGAAATCTGGAGACAACAGCGGCCGGAAGTCCAAATATTCACCGTATTTACCATTCACTCCATAGATGTATAGTCTTCAGAGAAATTCGTATGCTGCAATTTACTCTGAAGCTTCCATTGCGTTTGGCAGATTTAGCACAGGTACATCTAGGAAATACTGAATGGCCAAAGCGCAAGCTCCTAGAATGGATGAGTTTTTGCCAAGCGTAGAGATTAACAATTCACGGTAATGGCTAATTTGTGAATTCAAATTTTGTTTGATTTTATAAATAGAGTCTGGATAGATCCGTAACATTTCACTATCTATTACGATAACGTCTGGATTATAAATATTGATCATATTATTTAAGCCAATGGAGAGATAGTAGATAAATTCATCCATGATCTCAGTGACTTCCGCATCACCTTGGTCAATCCACTCCTGAATTTGTTCATAGGTAATATTAGGGGTTTTCTTTCTTTCGGACAAAACCTCCATAATATTAGATTCAGAGGCATATTTCTCCCAGCACCCTTTATTTCCGCATTTACACGGTCTTCCACCCGGCACCATAATCATATGTCCAATTTCTCCTGCAAACCCGTCATGTCCACGAAAGAATTTGTTGTTAATAATCATTCCTAAGCCTATACCTGAATGAAATGTAGCTGATAAAAGATTATCCGTATCATGATGGACATAGACTCTTTCGGCAAAAGAACTGAGATTCGAGTTATTCTCAAGATGAATTTCAAGGTTAAGTGCGTTTTCTAGATCTGCTTTCAGATTTACATCATTCCATCCCAAACGAGGCACATAATGAATCACCTCTTGATTCGAGACGAGGCCGTGAATGGCGATCACAATACCAATAATGCCATATCGACTATTTGTGTAATTTTTTTTGTATGTGATGATATGTTTGATTAGCAGTGCAAGAATCTCGGAATAGTCAGTGGTTTCAAGCTTAACGATGTTAGAAAATACAGGGCGTCCTAGAAGATCTGTAAGCGCAAAGGATATTTGCCCATAATCTAGATCAATACCGAGGGCATAACCCGCGTCAGCATTTAAAGAGAGCATAATTGGCTTGCGTCCAACAGCATTATGTTCAAGCTGTGTTTCTACAACCAATTCATCTTCTAACAGATCAGCTACTTGAACAGAGATAGTTGCTCTTGTTAGTGCTACAGCTTTGGATAGATCTGCCCGGGAGATCATTCCTTTCTTAACAATTTCTCTGATTATCAAAGAACGATTAATCTTCTTTATGTATGAAGCATCACCGGTAATCATTATTATCCTCCAATTTGAGCAGTGATTCTGATGCTCTTTTTCTTCCTATCAAGAGTTATTATACTGCTGTAACATACATTTGACAAAACGAAAGGGAATTGATAAATTATCCTTACAGTTAATTTGTTTAATAAACAAATTAACTGTAAGGATAATTTAAACCCGTAATAGAGTTACCTGAATATGAATTTGGAAGGAGATCATGTATGAAAAGTTTTCTGGATCATCACTTTCTGTTAAATTCAGATACAGCTATACGACTGTTCGAAAATGGTGCGAATCAATTGCCTATTTTTGACTTTCACTGTCATCTGAATCCCCAAGAAATTTGGGAAAACAAGCCGTATGCTAATATTACTCAACTCTGGCTTGGGGGGGATCATTACAAATGGCGCACCATGCGAATGCATGGTATAAGCGAAAAGTTTATCACTGGAGATGCAGATGACTGGGAGAAGTTTAAGGCTTGGGCTGAGACTGTTCCCCATTTAATAGGAAATCCTCTATATCATTGGACACACCTGGAATTGAAGATGTTCTTCGGGATAGAGAAAATTCTTAGTCCATCAACAGCACATGAAATTTGGACGGAATGTAATGAGAAGCTGCTACTGCCAACGCACAGACCTAGAGGTTTTATTGCAAAATCAAATGTGAAATTTATTGGAACGACAGATGATCCGCTATCCACACTTGAATATCACGATCTCTTAAATCAAGATGAAACTTTTGAGACGCTTATCGCACCGACGTTCCGACCGGATGGCGCTCTAAATATTGAATCCGCTTCCTTTTTATCCTGGTTAGATCAATTGAAAAACATCACTGGGAGTTCGATTGATTCTTTGGAGGATTTTCTGGATGCTTTGAAGCAAAGAGTGAATTATTTCCATGAGCATGGCGGACGCGCATCGGACCATGATATTCAGAAGCTGGATTATTCGGAGGTTTCCGAGGAAGTGGTTACTGCTATTTTTAACAAAAGATTGAATAAAGAGACGCTTAGCGAAGCTGAGATCACCGATTATCGTTCTTATCTGCTCAAAGCATTAGGAAAAATGTATGCAGAGAAACAGTGGGTGATGCAACTGCATATGGGCGCTATCCGCAATAATAATACAAAAATGAAAAAGCTTATTGGCTCTGACACAGGTTTTGATTCAGTGGGTGAAACTAATTTTGCACAAGGATTGTCCAGATTCTTGGATGCTCTTGATCAAGAGGACTCTCTGCCGAGAACGGTTCTATTTAACCTCAATCCTAAGGATAATGCAGTGCTTGCGGGGATGATGGGGAATTACAATGAAGAGGGTATCCCAGGCAAAGTACAGTTTGGCTCCGGATGGTGGTTCAATGACCATATTGATGGCATGGAAAAGCAAATGAAGGATTTAGCGAACGTTGGTTTGATTAGCCATTTTATTGGAATGCTTACCGATTCTCGAAGCTTTCTGTCCTATGCTCGTCATGAATATTTCCGGCGTATTCTATGTAACATTGTTGGAAACTGGGTGGAACAAGGTCTAATTCCTAATGATATGGATTTTCTGGAACAGATGATTCGAAACATCGGCTATCATAATGCGGATAAGTTTTTCTTGCAAAGATAAATTGTTAATACAATAAAAGGAGGATTTATTTATGTTATATCCAATCGTTACTGAAACTCGCAGTATTATTGATCTTAATGGATTATGGAACTTTAAGCTAGATTCAGGTGTGGGCTTTCAAGAAAAATGGTTTGAATCCAAATTAACAGATACGATAGCGATGGCTGTTCCAGCATCCTTTAACGACATCGGGGTAAAAGCAGAAATCCGTGATCATGTAGGCTGGGTATGGTATGAAAGAGAATTTACAGTGCCGGATGTGTTCTCGGCTGAGCGTACTGTCTTGAGATTTGGTTCTGCGACACATCAAGCTAAGGTGTATGTTAATGGAGAGCTTGCTGTTGAGCATAAAGGTGGCTTTCTGCCTTTTGAAACGGAGTTAAATCAGATCTTGAAATCAGGCAAAAACAGATTGACTGTTGCGTTGAACAATATTGTTGATTATTCCACACTGCCTGTTGGGATTTACTCTGAGAAAGAAATACCAGGAATCGGAAAAAAGCTGAAAAATGAACCCAATTTCGATTTTTTCAATTATGCTGGTCTTCAGCGTCCTGTTAAGATCTATACAACACCTCACACCTATGTACAAGATGTTGAAATTGTAACCGCTTTAGAAGGTCTGAATGGTAAAGTTAACTACGCTGTGAAATTCGTAAATAAAGCAGAAGTTAAAGTAACAGTTCTGGACGAAGCAGGAGACATCGTTGCTGAGCAAGCGGGAGAGGCTGGCACAATCTCACTTGAAAATGTTAAGCTTTGGCAACCGTTGAACGCTTATCTGTACACACTACAAATTGAGCTTGTTGAGGATGGTACTACTGTCGATGTGTATGAGCAACTGTTTGGCGTGCGAACTGTGGAAGTTAAAGATGGGAAGTTCTTAATCAACAATAAGCCATTTTACTTTAAGGGTTTTGGTAAACATGAAGATTCAGCCATTCATGGTAGAGGCTTTGATGAAGCGGCCAATATTATAGACTTTAATCTGATGAAGTGGATGGGAGCGAACTCCTTCCGCACTTCCCATTATCCATACTCTGAAGAATTAATGCGTCTTGCGGACCGTGAAGGTTTTGTTGTGATTGATGAAATTCCCGCCGTGGGACTACATGTGAACTTTATGGTCATGTTATCAGGAGGCAGAGCCCATAAAAATACATGGGAGGAACTCCAAACCAAAGAGCAACATGAGCAAGATATTCGGGAATTAATTGCACGAGATAAAAACCATCCGTCTGTTGTGATGTGGAATGTGGCTAATGAACCTGCGTCCGAGGAAGAAGGGGCCTATGAATACTTTAAGCCGCTTGTAGAATTGATGAGAGAATTAGATCCGCAAAAACGACCAGTTACACTCGTTACTCATCTAGCTTCTACTCCAGATCGAGATAAAATTGCTGAACTAATCGATGTTCTAGCTTTGAATCGTTACTATGGTTGGTATGTGGATGGGGGAGACCTGGAATCTGCAAAAGTGAAATTGCGTGCAGAATTCAATGGTTGGCTTAAACGTTGCCCTAACACACCGATCATGATGACCGAATACGGGGCGGATACTGTGGCTGGTTTCCATGACGTTGAACCGGTTATGTTCACTGAAGAATATCAAGTGGAGTTTTATAAAGCCAATCATGAAGTATTTGATGAATTCCCTCATTTTATCGGTGAGCAGGTTTGGAATTTTGCAGATTTCGCTACAAGTCAGGGAATCATTCGTGTGCAAGGGAATAAGAAGGGGATCTTTACTCGGGATCGTAAGCCTAAGTATGCAGCGCATGAATTACGTAAACGGTGGACTGCAATTCCAGACTTCCATTACAAACAGGATAACGAATAGAGGGAGAGAGCAGAGGCATGTCTAAACAGCAGCAGATTGGTGTCGTAGGTCTTGCAGTGATGGGGAAGAACCTGGCTTTGAATATAGAAAGCAGAGGTTATTCCGTCGCAGTCTTTAATCGTTCTTATGATAAAACAGAAGAGTTCCTAACCAATGAAGCGTATGGCAAGAATTTTATAGGCTCAGAAACGGTTGAAGAGTTTGTAAATGCGCTCGAGAAACCACGAAAAATATTACTGATGGTTAAAGCGGGTTCAGCTACGGATGCGACAATCGAATCGTTAAAGCCTTTTCTTGAAGAAGGCGATATTTTGATAGATGGAGGAAATACTTTCTTCCAAGATACTATTCGTAGAAACAAGGAACTACAATCCGCCGGCTTTCATTTTATTGGTACTGGCGTATCTGGTGGGGAGGAAGGAGCTCTTAAGGGCCCTTCCATCATGCCTGGGGGGAAGAAAGAAGCTTATGAGCTTGTAAAGCCCATTCTCGAGGCTATATCGGCCAAAGTCGATGGCGATCCTTGCTGTACCTATATTGGACCCGACGGTGCCGGACACTATGTGAAGATGGTTCACAATGGCATAGAATATGGCGATATGCAATTGATTTCGGAGGCTTATTTTATTCTGAAGCAGGTCCTGAATCTTAGTGCTGCAGAGCTGCATGATGTATTTAGTGAGTGGAATAAAGGTGAGCTGGATAGTTATTTGATTGAGATTACTGCCGATATCTTTGCGAAAACAGATGAAGAAACCGGAAAGCCTATGGTCGATGTCATCCTAGATACCGCTGGCCAAAAAGGTACAGGAAAGTGGACTAGTCAAAATGCGCTGGATCTCGGCGTTCCGCTGCCTATCATTACAGAATCTGTATTTGCACGCTTTATCTCGGCCATGAAGGAGGAACGGGTCAAGGCTAGTAAATTGCTTCAAGGACCAGAGAAGAAGAGCTACAATGGTGATCAAGATGAGCTGATCGAAGCTGTTCGGAAAGCACTATATATGAGTAAAATTTGCTCGTATGCTCAAGGCTTTGCACAGATGCGTGTAGCGTCTGAGGAGTACGAATGGAATTTACGTTACGGAGATATAGCCATGATCTTCCGTGGCGGTTGTATTATTCGTGCGCAATTCCTACAAAAAATCAAAGATGCCTATGATCAAGATGCTGAGCTTGCTAACCTTTTGCTAGATCCATACTTTAAAGATATAGTGGAAGAGTACCAGACGGCTCTACGTGACGTTCTGTCACTTGCGATTAAATGCGGGATCCCTGTACCTTCATTTTCAAGTGCGATTGCTTACTACGACAGTTATCGCGCGGAGACACTTCCTGCAAACTTACTACAGGCACAGCGAGATTATTTTGGTGCCCATACTTATCAGAGAGTAGATAAAGAAGGCGTATTTCATACAAAATGGTTAGAATAGACTAATAAAATAGTTAATATAGCGCTTACAAAAGTTATTGACGAGCACATCAGAAAATGGTATTCTACGGTAAGGATAATTAATTAGTTTATTAAACAAATTAATTATCCTTACATCATTACTTTTGATAGGTGAAGAAGTAAAAGTGTACACCATCCAAGAGTTACGGGGGAATGAAGTTGAATACACAAACTGGTCTGGAAACTTCAAAGGGTTTTGTGTCTAGTGCAACAAACAGAAAGTTTGGTCTAAGGGATAAGCTGGGTTATTTATTCGGTGATTTCGGCAATGATTTTTTCTTTATTCTTGTAAGCTCTTTCTTAATGGTATTCTACACGGATGTATTCGGAATTAATGCGGCTGCCGTTGGTGGACTTTTCCTTATTGCCCGACTTTGGGACGCAATCGCTGATGTAACCTGGGGGCGTTTTATAGATACCAGAAAAGCAAGTCCTAACGGAAAATTCAAACCGTGGATCTTTAGAATGTCGTTTCCACTAGTGATTACAGGTGTATTAATGTTCATTCATCTACCAGGGATGTCTGACGGATTCTATCTGGCTTACGCTTATGTAACTTATATTCTCTGGGGAACGTTTTACAGCACCGTGAATATTCCTTACGGGTCAATGGCTTCTGTAATCACAAGTGATCCTGTTGAACGCACCTCACTATCAACATTTCGAACGTTAGGCTCTTCATTAGCAGGGTTAATTATTAATGTAGTAGGGCCCATGATTATATTCGTAGACAACAAGGCAGATCCGAACCGATTTTTACTTGCAGCTGTTATATTTGCAGTTCTTTCACTTTCCTGTTACATGGCTTGTTATAAGCTATCCACTGAACGGATTATTGCTCCAGAGAACAATAAGGTTAAAGGTAATCTGGGCGCCACTTTAAAAGGATTCTCCAAAAACAAACCTCTAATCTGGATCTTAGTTGCTTCACTCGTTTTTATGACTTGTTTTATGCTTATCGGATCAGTAAATATCTATTTGTTCAAAGACTATTTTGGTAGTACAACAGCTTTAAGTATGGTAGGTTTTGTTCAAACCGTAGCTATGTTGATCGCTATGCCATTAGTAAAACCACTAGTTGCCAGATTCGGTAAAAAGGAAACAGCCTCCGCCGGTCTTTTATTAGCTGCAGCCATTTACGCTTTATTATACTTTTTGCCTAATGTGAGCACTAATCAATTTATTGGAATATTGTCTATCGCTAATTTTGGTTACGCTTTCTTTAATATGGTGATCTGGGCGTTTGTGACCGATGTGATAGATTATCATGAATACATAACGGGCCTTCGTGAAGATGGAACGGTGTATTCTATTTACTCCTTTGCTCGTAAGGTGGGGCAAGCGATTGCTGGAGGACTTGGAGGGTTTGCGATTAGTGCAGTAGGTTATAATGCCACCCTTAAATCACAGACACCAGCTACGCTTCACGGACTCCATACCTTAGCAACATTAATGCCTGCCATTATCTTAGCTCTAGTATTTTTGATCCTTGTATTCTTATATCCTTTGAACAAAAAACGCACGCTTCAGCTTACCGCAGACATAGCAGAGAGAAGTCATTCTTAAGGTTATATCGTTTGTCATCTTTCAACAGAAACCCCAGGTTTGATAGGGGTTTTTTGTTGATTTTTGCTTTAAAGATGTTTGATATTACTCAACTTCCTGAGAGGTTTTTGCGAAAAAACGATGTGAAAATATACACATAAAAAATATTTTGAAGCGCTTACAATTTCTGTTGACGAGTATAAGTTGATGGTGTTATCCTACGGTAAAGATATTTTGTTAGTTTAATGAACTAATTAAATATCTTTACAATTCTTACTTTTGAAGGATGCGCTTAAATGTAGCTATTCAAAAGTTACGGGGGGATAAATATGAATCAACAAGCCGGTCTCGAAACTTCAAAGGGTTTAGTAACAAATGTAAACAACAGAAGGTTTGGCCTCAGAGATAAGATGGGTTATTTGTTCGGTGATTTCGGCAATGATTTTTCCTTCATTCTTGCAAGCTCTTTCTTGATGGTATTCTATACAGATGTGTATGGAATCAGTGCGGCAGCCGTAGGCGGACTTTTTCTCATTGCTCGCTTATGGGATGCAGTCGCAGATGTAACTTGGGGACGTTTTATCGATACTAGAAAAGCAGGGCCGAAGGGGAAATTCAAACCATGGATCTTTAGAATGTCTTTTCCGCTAGTTGTTACTGGTGTGTTAATGTTCGTTCATATTCCAGGAATGTCTGATGGATTCTATCTGGCCTACGCTTTTGTAACTTATATTCTATGGGGAACATTATACAGTACGGTTAATATTCCTTACGGTTCAATGGCTTCAGTGATCACCAGTGATCCAGTGGAACGAACCTTGTTATCAACCTTTCGGAGCTTAGGGGCTTCATTAGCAGGGCTGATTATAAATGTGGTTGGTCCTTTGATTATTTTCGTAGATAACAAAGCAGATGCTAATCGATTTTTTTTGACAGCTGTTATCTTCGCCATTCTTTCACTCTCCTGTTATATGGCCTGCTATAGTCTCTCCACTGAACGTATTACTTCGTCGAATAACTCAAAGGTAAAAACAAATTTTCGAGCAACGCTAAAAGGATTTAAAAAGAACAAACCCCTGATCTGGATCCTAATCGCTTCGCTTGCCATCATGACTTGCTTTATGCTTACCGGTGCTGTGAATGTCTATTTGTTTAAAGACTATTTCGGAAGTGCAAAAGCATTAAGTATGATGGGCTTGATTCAAACGGCAACGATATTCATTACCATGCCATTAATAAAACCTTTGGTTGCAAGATTCGGAAAAAAAGAAACCGCCTCAGCGGGTTTGCTTCTAGCGGCTATAGTATATGCTTTGTTATATTTCATGCCAAACTTGAGCGTTAATCAATTCATTGGAGTAATGACTGTAGCCTCATTTGGTACCGCTTTCTTTAACATGACGATCTGGGCATTTGTTACGGATGTTATTGATTATCATGAATACTTAACGGGATTACGGGAAGATGGTACAGTTTACTCTGTGTATTCCTTTGCCCGTAAGGTGGGTCAAGCAATTGCTGGTGGACTTGGTGGTTTTGCCATTAGTGCTGTCGGATATAATGCTCAGCTTAAAGCGCAATCGCAGGATACACTTCAGGGAGTGCATACATTAGCAACTTTATTACCTGCCGTTATGGTATTCATAGTTTTTCTAATCTTAGTATTTCTTTATCCATTGAACAAAAAACGTACACTCCAGCTTGCTACTGACTTAACAGAGAATAGAAGCTTGTAAAATGTAGCGATTTCAGATGTTAATTCTGCTGAATACTTCTTCTATTTTTCCGGAACTGATTTGGGGTGATTCCGTTAGTTTTTTTAAAGACCTTTATAAAATAGTTCACATCATTATAACCAACGATCTGAGCGATATCCGTTATCGATAGATAATTGTTCTCCAACATTTCAACAGCGGATTTAATTCTCAGCAAGTTGATGTAATCAATAATAGATTGGCTAGTTTCTTGTTTGAACTGTCTGGAAAGCTCGTACATGCTTGCCGAGATCGCACGGGCTATTATATCAAGACTCAATTCTTTATCCAGGTTTAGGCGGATATATTCGATCGCTTTTCTTATGGTAGAACTATAGGGTTTCAGAGACAAATCATTAACAAGCTTGCAGTATTCAGAATACATTTTCATTTGAAGCTCAGAAAGCTGTTGTACAGAAGCAGATCTTTCGATTTGAATAGAAAATTTCTCTGAGATACTGTCTATGTAGACTGGATGAACGCCACCTTTCTCTGCTGCCTTGCGCAGCAGAGTGTTGCTTACAAAGGTCAAATTTTTACGTGATCTTAGGGGGTCCGTAGGGAAACGGTCAGGAAAATCATTCTTACCCCATGCACCATCCTTCAAGAATTGTTGCAGCTGTTGTTGATTTCCTCGCTCTATAATAGACAATAATTGATTTTCTTTCCGATATCTTTCTTCTATGATCGCTGGCGATAAATCTGTTTTGTTTTTGACCGCTTCAGAAAGTAACAGATTCTGGCTTCGAAAGTTATAGCTAACATGCTCAAAAGTTGAAACCGAGTGGTTAGAAAGTTGAGCACTCTCTGAAAGATACGCTAGAAATTCTGAGATGTTATTGACCTTTTGTTCATTGATTAAAGGCAGAGAGAGATAATATTGTTCTAAGATGGGCTGCAGCCAAATGGATAAATTATTGTCAAATATAATATCGTGCATGAGAAGTGTAGAAGGCTCTTCCAGTAGATAAGGACCTACAATTATGCTCCCTAGGTAACTGGTGCCTTTGTAAAGGTTGGAAGAGATGAAATTCAATTTATAGGATGTGGAATGAATAAGTAAATGTGATGCGGCATTCGAATGTTGAAGCTGAAGCATTGCTCTGAGATCTTCGAAGTAACCTTTTAATGGCTCTGGCACTTGTATATGCCCAGACTCCCATACGATCTGTACCCCTGATTGAAAAAAGACAGTCTCAATGCTCGCATAGTTATATGTGAATTTAAGTAGTTTTTGTAGTTGTTCCCATTCCTCAGATAACACTAAATTCTCACCCCTTGTAAACATTATTCTTCTCAAGCTGCTCTATATTTTACTATTATACACAAGATTTTACGAGAATAATAAATCGGTTTCATTTATAGTAACGTTATTCTTATACATTCAACTGGTAATCGCTAGGAGGAGGGAAAGAGGTTGTGGTAAATAAAAACCTTAGCATCTCAGGCTTCTCTGATGAAATTTCTGCAGAGTTTGACCAGCAGCTTGAGGTAGTTTCGAAATTGGGGATGCAGTACTTATCCTTGCGCGGCATTGACGGTAGAAATATCGGTGACTTTACACTGGAAGAGATTCGATCGAATGTTCTACCCAGACTTGAACGATCCGGTATTCGAGTATCCTCCATCGGTTCGCCAATCGGGAAAATTTTCGTGAAAGATGAAGGCGCTTTTATAAAGCAAAAAGAAATGCTACACAGACTCTGTCAGATCAGCAATTTATTGCAGTGCAAGTATATTCGTATATTCAGCTTCTATATCCCCAAGGGTGACGATCCCGATCAATACCGGGACGAAGTGATTGAGAAGATCAAGGAATTTACTACGATCGCTGAACAATACGATGTAATTCTACTGCATGAGAATGAAAAAGATATCTACGGTGATATTGCTCGGCGCTGTAGTGAGATGTTGAATGCGGTTAATTCCAAGTATTTTAAGGCTATTTTTGATTTTGCGAACTTCGTGCAATGTGGTGAGGATACTCAAGCATGCTACGATTTATTGAAAGATGAAATTGCTTATATACACATTAAGGATGCAGTTAAGTCGGATAATCAGAATGTGGTCTGTGGGACTGGGGAGGGGCAAATCCCGTCGATATTGTCTCAGGTGATTCACAGTGGGTATAAAGGTTTCTTGACGCTTGAACCACATCTGGTTCAGTTTGACTCCTTAAAGGATTTAGAACTGGAGAATGCAGAAGAAATTATTAAGGACAACAAAGGTCTTAATGGGGCGGAGGGCTACAAGCTACAGTACGAAGCTCTTATTCAAATACTTGAACATATTGAAAGCGAGGAGAAAGTGAAATGACAAAAGTAAGAATGGGAATTATCGGTGTTGGTGCACAAGGCAGTGCATATGCAAATTTTTTGACCGAAGAAAAAGTGGAGAATATGCAGCTTGGGGCAATCTGTGATATCGATCCTGCAAAGAAACAGTGGGCATCAGAAAAGTATCCGGATGTTCCTTTCTATGACAACTACATCGAAATGATTGAAAGTGGAGAAGTAGACGCAATAGTCACTTGTGTGCCTCACTATTTGCATCCGGAAATGGGAATCGAAGCGTTGAAGAGAAACGTTCACGCCCTGGTGGAAAAGCCAGCCGGAGTATACACGAAGCAGGTTAGAGAACTAAATGAATTCGCAGCAACTAAGCCCGAAATAGCTTTTGGAATCATGTTTAATCAGCGAACCAACCCGCTATATCAAAAGCTGAAGGAAATTATTGATAACGGAGAAATCGGTGAGATTCGTCGCACGAATTGGATGATTACCACCTGGTGGAGACCTCAAGGTTATTATGATCAAAGCGCTTGGAGAGCTACTTGGGAAGGCGAAGGTGGTGGTGTTCTGGTCAATCAGGCTCCACATCAGCTGGATTTATTACAGTGGATATGCGGAATGCCTAAGAAAGTCTACTCCAATGTGAAATATGGTTATCAAAGAAATATAGCAGTAGAAGATGAGGTTACTGTACTACTAGACTATGGGAACGGCGCAACAGGCGTATTCGTCACTTGCACACATGATGTTGTAGGAACGGACCGATTTGAGATTTTGGGTGATAAAGGGAAAATCGTAGTTGATGACAGTAATAAGATAACCGTTAAACGCCTGATCAAACCTGAGCGCGAAATGAGCGATACCATGAGTATGGTTGATGTAATGAAAATATTCATGGGTGGAAATTCGGATGAAATCTACAATGAAGAAGTTATTACCTTTGAAAGTGTCTGGGGAGCTCAACATACTGCAGTCATGAAGAACTTCGCATCCCATATTTTAGATGGGGAGCCGCTTTTGGCACCAGGAAGTGATGGTATTCACGGCGTGGCGCTTGCAAATGCCATTCACTTATCTAGCTGGCTAGGTAAAGAGGTGGAGCTCCCTGTTGATGAAGAGCTATATTTGAACGAACTCAAGAAGAAGATCGAAGAAGAGCAAAAGCAACCTCTAACCAAGTAATGATACTTCTTAATATTTAAAAAACTAACTCGTGGTATGAGCCATGGGTTAGTTTTGAAAAGGAGATTTCCATATGTTAAAGGCAGCGGTTATTGGACTTGGTGATATTTCCAACATTCATATTCAAGCGATTCAGACGAATCCAGGGATTGAGTTAGTGGCTGTATGTGATATTGATGAGTCTCTAAGGAACACACTACCTGGTATAAGCTTTTATACAGATTATCTGCTCATGCTTCAAAAAGAGTCCCTTGACTGCGTGCATATTTGCTTGCCACATCATCTGCACTATCCAGTAACCAAAGCCTGCATGGAGAATGGGGTTCATGTGCTTCAAGAAAAACCGTTAGCCTTAAACATAGAAGAAGCGTTAGCCATGGAGAAGCTTGAGGCAGAATATGAGCAGATCAAAGTTTGCATCTGTCTACAGAACCGTTATAACGAGACTTTTGAGATGCTACAGGATATTGTTCGTCATAATGACTATGGCCCTTTGATTGGGATTAAGGGCTTGGTAGCATGGTATAGACCGCAAGTCTATTATGATATCAAACCATGGCGTGGACGGAAAAGCGAATCCGGTGGCGGGGTGATGATTAATCAATCGATCCATACGCTGGATCATATGCAATTGCTTGGTGGGCCGATCGAGGCGATCCGAGGATCCGTTGATCAACTGATGAATTACGGTATTGAGGTCGAGGATACGGTGTCTGCGTATATTCGGTTTAAGAACGGAGCTAAGGGCTTGTTTTTTGCAACCGTTGCCAATGCGAGTAATTCTAGCGTTGAGCTTGAAGTGATGTATGAGAAAGTGAAATTCACAATAAAAGACAGCCTATTAATTAAAGAAGATGATCATGGGGAGAAAGAGGTATTAGTTGAAGATGCCAAGCTTCCAGGGACGAAGTTTTATTATGGAGCTAGCCACGCTTCACTAATCGATCATTTCTATGATTGTATACGTAACGATTCACACGATTATGTTCATATCCGAGATGCTGTTCAGTCCATAAGAATGATAGATACGATTCACAAATCTTCGGCACAAAAACAAGAAATTCAACTGGAGGGTGATCTAGATGAGTAACGGTAAAATTGGTGTGCAAATGTTCAACTTGAAAAATAAAATTGTGGAAAACGGAGTTTATGAGACACTACGAACGGTGAAAGAACTAGGATTTAGTGCCGTTGAAGTCACTCAAATTGATATGACTAAGGAGAATGTGTCCGAGCTTAAACGTGCTAGCGAGGATTTTATTATCCAAATCGTTTCGGTCTCTGCTCCTCTGAATACGATGCCGGGTATGCCAGGGGAATCCTTAACCACAGATTTCGATAAAATCGTCAATGATTGCAGGACATTGAACTGTAATTATGTCCGTATTGGTATGATGCCAATAACGCTTATGGGAAATAAAGAGAAAATTATGGAGTATATTCATCAAGCAGAAGAAATGGCTACACGTTTGGAGAAGCACGGTATTGAGCTCTATTATCACAACCACCACGTAGAATTTGAGAAATATGACGGGGAAACGCTTCTGGATATGATGAAGGACAACACCTCGAAGCTCGGTTTCGAATTGGATGTTCATTGGATTCAGCGGGGTGGTGAGAATCCGGTAAATGTTATTAAACGCTTTGCTGGACGTGTATCCTTACTGCATCTAAAGGATTACAGAATCGGCCACATGGATTTAAGTGCAGATGACTTTAAAGATATGTCAAAGTTTATGTATAAGTTCTCCAATATTATTGAGTTTGCAGAGCTTGGTGAAGGGAGCTTAGATATTCAGGCGATTATCGAAGCCGGTCACGAGAGTGGTGTGCAGTATTTCTTGATTGAGCAAGACGATACGTATGGGAAAGATCCGTTTGATTGTCTACAGACTTCAGGAAGCTATCTGAAACAGTTGGGTTATGAGAACTGGTTCTAAAATTTAGTAATCTAATCTAACGAATAAAGCCGTTGTAATAGGCTTTATTCGTTTTTTTTATTACAAAATCCATCTAGCTCCTGCTATTACTCAAGCTAAGCTTTGAGACTCCAAGAAAGTTTTTTATAACTAATGCACAAGCTCCCATAACACAGGCCTTCTCCCCTAATTCTGAAAGGAGTAACTTACAAGGCTGACTTATCGACGAACTTAGCTTTGATAGAAGTAGAGGCAGGGCATTCGGATAGATAGTTAGAAGGCGATTGTTAAGAATCATAATTTCAGGATTGAACAGATTTATAATATTGTTGAGGCCAGTCGCAATGTAATTCATATATTTCTCTAGCGCAGCAATTGCTACAGGGTCAGCCACTTGGATCCAATGTTCAATTTCCTGAAGACTTACCTTTTCTTTTTTCTTCATACGCGCTATCGAACTCGTTAAACTTACTTCAGAAGCATATTGTTCCCAGCACCCCGAATTCCCGCAACTGCAGACTTTCCCGTCAGGAATGATAATCATATGACCTATCTCTCCGGCGAAGCCGTTATAGCCTTTTAATACCTCTCCATGAACCATCATCCCCAGCCCTATTCCTGAATTGAAGCTTAATGAAAATAAATGCTCACTCTGATGATGCATAAAGACAATTTCTGAGAAGGCGCTTAAATTCGCGTTGTTCTCCACAAAAATGTTAAGTCCAGTTACGTCTTTAAGATCTTGTTTTAAATCTCTGTTGTGCCATTGATGATAGGGGAGATAACAAATCAACTCAGAATTATCTACAATCCCATGTACCCCTATGGCCACGCCTATGAGGCCGTGAGGAGCAAGTTCACAACGCTTCTTATAGTGTCTGATCTGTTCCACTAGTAATCTAAATATTTCGTGATAGTTATGGGTTTCAAACTCAATCAGTTGAGAAGAGACTGGAACACCTTGTAAATTGGTAAGTACAAAAGTCATCTTTTTACCGTCCAAATCAATCCCTAGCGCATACCCAGCAGTTTCATTAAGTGAGAGTAAGATCGGTTTTCGGCCTGGATTGTTATGCTCTTTATAGGTCTCGATAATTAGTACCTCTGCTAACAAATCAGCTGCCTGAACGGATAGAGTGGACTTATTTAACCCGGTTACCTTTGCTAGGTCTGTTCTTGAAATAGAGCCGTGCCCTATAATTTCACCTAAGATTAGAGCACGATTAATTTGTTTGACATGTGAAGAATCGCCGGTAATCATAAAGCACCTCCTTGAATGATTGACGAACCTAAGGCATGATGTTATTATACAGGTAATTAGTTTGTATGGTAAACAAATTAATTTAAAGTGGTTTATCAGAACGCTATTTTAAGCAGATTAGAAAGCATGAATGAATAACAATTTGTACTTGGAGTGGAGGAAATCATGGGGATTTTACAAGAGCTTCTAAAAGATATTCCGGTTCCGAAAATGGCCAAAGTAAGAGTGAATTTTGATAGTGGGCATATTGAAGACCTTGGGAAGGAAATGAATAATAAGCTACTAAGAGATGAGATTCGGAACTCCATTCAACCCGGTATGGAAATCGCTATTGCTGTTGGAAGTAGAGGTTTAGACCGTTTAGTGGAAATAACAGCTATTACAGTGAAGTTTCTGCAAGATGCCGGAGCGAAGCCTTTTATCGTTCCAAGCATGGGGAGTCATGGCGGAGCCACCGCTGAGGGACAACGTGATGTTTTGGCCCATCTGGGCGTTACAGAAGAAAGCGTGAATTGCGAGATTCGTTCATCGATGGAAGTGGTTCTGCTTGGTGAGCTGCCTAATGGATTACCCGTATATGTAGACAAACATGCCGCAAGTGCAGATGGGATTGTAGTGATTAATCGCATTAAACCTCATACCGCATTTAGAGGTCCAGTTGAAAGTGGAATCATGAAGATGATTAGCATTGGTTTAGGCAAGCAAAAAGGTGCTGAGGCCTGTCATCAGTTGGGCTTCAAGTACATGGCCGAGAATGTTCCCGCTATGGCCAAGATGATTATGGAGAAGAAACCTATTCTTTTTGGAGTGGCAACGATTGAAAACGCTTTTGATAAAGTAGTTTGCATTGAGACGTTAACTCCTGAAGAGATTGTTGAACAGGAAGCCGCTTTACAAGTGAAGGCAAAGGAAATGCTGCCAAAACTATTCTTTGATCAATTAGAGGTACTTATCATCGATCAAATTGGCAAAAACATTAGCGGAGACGGTATGGATCCAAATATTACAGGTCGTTACCCAACGCCATACGCTTATGGAGGTCCTGAGGTTAATAAGATCGTTGTACTTGATTTGACGCCACAGACTGAAGGTAATGCAAACGGTGTTGGAACCGCTGATTTTACAACGCAAAGGCTAGTAGACAAGATGGATCTGGAAGTAACCTATGCCAATGGATTGACTTCTACTGTTGTAGCACCTACAAAAATTGCAACCACGCTGCCTAACGACCGGGAAACCATTCAAGCGGCTATCAAAACCAGCAATATTTTAGATTTCACTCAGGTCAAAATGGTTCGGATCAAAAACACATTGGTGCTAAATGAGTTGGAAGTGTCCGAGGCATTAATTGATGTAGTGAAGCAGCATCCTCAAATGGAATTGATCTCTGAAGCCTACGACCTAACTTTCGATAGCAATGGAAACTTACTTTAATACTAACACTGGGGAGAGAAGACATGACTAATCTATTTGATCTAACAGGAAAAATAGCAGTAGCCATTGGTGGGAACAGCGTACTTGGTTCATCTATCGCGGCAGGATTTGCTGAACAAGGCGCTCAAGTTGCAATTGTCGGACGGAATCTAGAGAAAGCGGAAGAAGTAGCAAAGAGCATTGTTAAGAATGGTGGTACAGCAAAAGCATTTCAAGCTAATGTTAGTTCACGTGACTCTCTGCTTCAGGTAGCTTCTGAAATTGAGGAATGGGCTGGAGGATGGGACATCCTGCTGAACGCTCCAGGGAAAAATAGCTCCACACCTTTCTTCGAACTAGAAATGGAAGAGTGGGACGATATTATGGATGTGAATTTAAAAGGCATCGTGCAGACCTGTCAAATCTTTGCCAAAAAAATGATTGAGCAGAATCGGAAAGGCAGCATCATTAACATCTCTTCCGTATCCTCAACAACACCGTTATCCAAAGTGTTCACCTATTCGGTTTCCAAAGCGGCGCTTAACAGTGTTACTCAGTTCTTAGCGCGTGAGTTTGCATTAAATGGCATCCGTGTAAACGCTATCATCCCTGGGTTCTTCCCGGCTGAACAGAATCGCAAAATTCTAAGTCCAGAGCGAATAGACTCCATTATGAAACATACGCCTATGCAGCGTTTTGGAACACCAGAAGAACTTCAAGGTGCTGCGGTATGGCTAGCCTCTGAGAAAGCCTCCAGTTTCGTTACCGGTACATTAATTCGTGTAGATGGCGGATTTGGAAGTATGACGATTTAAAGAGCATCCTGTAAATAGATTCATCAATGGGAGGGATCATAAGTGCTTACAGATAAATATAACAAATTACAATCCATCCTTCGTGAAATGAAATCAGTAGTGGTTGCATTCTCTGGTGGGGTTGATAGCACCTTCTTATTAAAAGTGGCTGTTGATACTTTGGGTCCTGATCATGTACTCGCGGTAACCGCGGATTCAGAAACCTATCCATCAAGTGAACTGGAGGAGGCAAAAGAGCTCGCTGCACTTATAGGTGTTACACATCAGGTAATTGAAACCTCTGAACTCGCAATTCCGGGGTATGCAGAGAACAGTAAAAACCGCTGTTATTTTTGCAAAAGCAGCTTATTCGATCACTTATTCCCTGTACTGGAGGAAACGAGCTTTAAGAATATCATCTATGGTGTTATTGCAGATGATATGAACGAACATCGTCCAGGGATGCAAGCCGCTAAAGAGAGAGGCATCCGTGGTCCTCTACTTGAGGCTGAACTGTTTAAAACAGAAATAAGAGAGCTTTCGAAATCATTTAATTTGCCTACATGGGAAAAACCATCGTTCGCCTGTCTGTCTTCAAGAATCGCCTATGGGGAGCGTATTACGAATGAGAAACTGCAGAAGGTAGAAAAAGCCGAGGCTTATTTAAAATCGCTGAAAATACGTCAAGTACGAGTTCGAACCCATCAGGATATTGCAAGAATTGAAGTGGAACCCTTAGATATGGAGATTGTTTTAGCACATCATCATCTTATCGTGCAAGAGCTTCAGAGTTACGGCTATAAATACGTTACGTTGGATCTGTTAGGATATCGGAGCGGCAGTATGAATAAAGCTCTTTCTATATCGTAAGAAGGGAAGGTTAGGCATGTCTAGAGAGCTTGTAATTGGACTTGATATCGGTACGACAAGTGTTAAAGCCTGTGTGTTTACGATTCATGGAAAATTAATCACAGAGGTTGAAGAAATGAATAGCTTCCATTATCCGCAGCAAGGCTGGGCTGAACAAGATGCAATCGAGATTGAACGCTCTGCTGTAAGGGCTATTAGAGAAGCTGTTAGAAAAGCAAAGATCGGTAAAAATGAATTGATTACTATTGGATTCTCAGCGGCCATGCATTCTCTTGTTCTAATAGACGCAGCTGGCATCCCGCTCTCCCCTGCACTCATTTGGGCGGATGGAAGAGGATCTGATCAGGTCCATCAACTGTCAGAATCGATGAAACAACAGATTTACGCGCAAACTGGGACTCCTGTCCATCCGATGACGCCTTTGATTAAGCTGTTATGGATGAAGGAGAATGGTTATGAACCCTATCTAAAAGCTACTTACTTCATGTCCATAAAGGAGTATTTAATTTACAGCTGGTTTGGGGAAAGAATGATCGATTATTCGATGGCTTCTGCAACCGGATTGTTTAACCCGGCAACTCACACATGGGTTCAGGATCTGTTAACGCTGGTTGGCATATCTGATAAACAGCTGTCTAAGATTGTTCCTCCAACTTTTCAATTCAATAAGATTAATCCGGAAATAGCAGAACAGATGGGAATTCAGGCAGAGCTTCCTTTTATGATCGGAGCAGCAGACGGACAGCTGGCTAACTTAGGGATTGGCGCTCTACTTCCAGGGGAAGTTGCTGTTTCAGTAGGGACTAGCGGAGCCATTAGACAATTCACAAGCCACGCAAAGGTTAGTCAGAATCAAGAAACGTTCTGCTATTCTTTTACCGAAGATACTTTTATTATCGGAGGGCCTACGAACAATGGTGGGATTGTCCTTCAATGGTTTAAGGATCTGATTCAAGATCAAGGAAGCTTCGAAGAATTTTTAAGTGAAGCAGAGTGTGTTGAACCTGGTGCGGAGGGACTGCTGTTCCTACCCTATTTAAATGGAGAAAGAGCACCACTGTGGAATCAACAGGCAAAAGGGAATTTCTATGGTGTGGCGATTACGCATAAGAAAGAGCATTTTATCCGTGCTGTGCTGGAAGGAATTACTTTCAATCTCTATCAAATTGGTAGGGCACTAGAGAACATTGCCGGAACCTCCTCAAAAATATATGTGAACGGCGGCTTGGCCAGATCTCCACTTTGGCTGCAGATGATGGCTGATATTTTTGAAGCTGAGATTTATGTTTCAGAGAATCATCACAGTGCTGCGTGGGGCGCTGCTTGGACGGCATTGGTAGGCACGGGTCGCGTGAAGTCTTTTGAAGAAATCAAAGATAATATTCCGATGGGACTGCCTGTCACCCCCAATCAGGAAAGCAGCAAGCGATATAAAGAAATTTATTGTAACTATGAAAAAGTAGCAAAAACCGTAGCTGAATTATTCTGATGACTAGATTTGAACTAAAGAGGTGACGAAATGCTCGAGGACATTTTAAAGCAAGTTCAAGATGGAAAACTTAGTGTGTCAGAGGCACAAGAGCATTTGGCTGCTTTCGAAGAGTTGGGGTTCGCGAAAGTGGATCATCATCGAAAAAAACGTCAAGGATTCCCTGAGATTGTCTATGGTGAAGGTAAAACTTCCGAACAAATCATTGCTATTGTCCAGTCCTTACGTACGCGGAATAATCAGGTACTCGTCACTAGAATTTCTTCGGATAAGGCTGAAGATATTTTAAAGGTAATACCAGATTTGATATATAACGAAATTGCAAGAATTCTATATTGGAAAGCTAATGAAAGTACTGAGGATATCTCTAAAGGCTATATCGCCGTTATTGCTGCAGGCACTTCGGATATTAGGGTAGCTGAAGAGGCTGCTGTTACTGCAGAGGTGCTTGGAAGTACTGTGCATCGTATTTATGATGTCGGAGTCGCCGGTATTCATCGTCTGTTGCATCATGCTGAAGAGATCCAGAATGCAGTTGTATCTGTTGTGGTCGCTGGTATGGAAGGGGCTCTTCCAAGCGTGGTTGGTGGATTAGTTGCTCATCCAGTCATTGCTGTCCCAACGAGCATTGGCTATGGAGCTAGCTTTAATGGTCTATCAGCGCTGCTAACAATGCTGAATTCGTGTGCCTCAGGTATAAGTGTTGTAAATATTGATAACGGGTTCGGTGGAGGGTACAACGCCGCATTAATTCATAAGCTTATTCAAAAGGGGCTGTAAATAATGAAAACATTATATCTGGATTGCTTTTCCGGAATTAGCGGAGATATGTTCATTGGAGCACTTATCGATGCAGGAGCTGATCCCATCCATTTGAGAGAAGAGCTAAGCAAGCTGCATATCGAAGCTGAATACGAACTAAAGTGGGGTAAGATCGTTAAAAATGGCATTACTTGTACCAAGTTTGATGTGCTGTTGCAGAGTGAAGCGAACATAAGTTCTGGTGGTGAAAAAACCGCACTTTTACATGAACATAGCCACACAGATAAGCACGAACATGCACACACGCATGATCACAGTCACGATCACAATCACAATCACGATCATACCCACATACACGAGCATCACTCGCACGAACATAGCCATTCGCATGATCATCCTGAACATAGTCACGACCATACCCATACCCATCACCACCATGATCACCGGTCGTATGAAGATATTGTTAAGTTAATTGAATCTGCTGGCTTTTCGGATCAAGTGAAAAATACAGCATTAAAAATTTTCAAGAAAATCGGAGAAGCCGAAGGGCTTATTCATGGAATCCCACTAGAGCAGGTGCATTTTCATGAAGTGGGTGCTGTAGATTCTATTATTGATATTGTTGGAGCGGCCATCCTGATTCATCAAATGGAGATTGAAACCGTCAAGTCATCTCCAGTTCCAGTAGGCAAAGGGAAGATTCGCATTGATCATGGCATTTATCCGGTTCCAGCGCCCGCAACACTTGAAATGCTTAAAGGCATTCCATTGGAGCAATCGAATATCAGTGCAGAACTAACAACACCGACTGGAGCTGCCTTAATTGCGGTGCTCGTTCAGGAGTTTTGTTCCCTTCCATCGATGAACATTCAATCTATTGGATATGGAGCGGGTACCAAGACTTTCTCGGATCAACCCAATGCGTTAAGAGTTATTATTGGGGATTAGCACAAATATGAAAGGAGTAAGTCCATGAAATCTCAACGACCTCCTGATCATGAACATATAGATACAGACATGGTTAAAATGGAAGTGAATTTAGACGATATTCCCGGAGAATGGCTTGGTTATGTTATGGACTTGCTCTTTGAGAACGGGGCAAATGATGTATTTTATACACCTATCTATATGAAGAAAAACAGACCAGGAACACTACTACAGCTCCTTTGTTCTTCTGAAAATGTAAGCGTTATGAAGGAGATTTTATTTGAAGAAACAACAACACTAGGCATTCGTTATTATCCCTTAATTGTACACCGTCTTGAAAGAACGTTTGAATCCGTTGAAACAGAGTGGGGAACCGTGACTATTAAAAAAGGGATATGTGCAGGTGAGGTTGTCCAGTGGGCGCCTGAGTTTGAGGAGTGCAAGCGCATAGCCCTTTTGCATGGCATTCCTTTAAAAAGGGTCTACGATCAAGTACGAAAGTCTAGCTGCATTTGAATGGTAGGAGGAAATTGAATTGGAATTTAGCTTATTGTCTGTGCTGTTTTTCGGATTTATTCTAGGGATCAAGCATTCTATAGAACCTGATCATATTATTGCGGTTTCTACTATGGTAGGCACAAATAAAAAATTATGGCGTTCAACTTTAACTGGATTATTTTGGGGCATAGGTCATACAAGTACACTTTTTATTGTTGGAATGATTTTAGTGCTGTTAAAAGGTGAATTACCTGAAGTATGGGCGATGTCTTTAGAATTCCTCGTTGGCATCATGTTAGTGTATCTGGGGTTTAAAAGTATGGCGTCTATAAAAAAGTCAAACATTGAACCTCATACCCATGAGAGATCTCCATTAATTAAGATATTCATCATCGGATTCATTCATGGATTAGCCGGTAGTGCGGCGATGGTATTACTTACCCTCACGACGGTCTCCTCAATTTGGGAATGTGCCGTGTATATTTTGATATTTGGAATAGGTACGATTAGTGGCATGCTTATCTTTACGACAATTCTTGGCATTCCTTTTGTTTACAGTAAGAAGAATGTAGTGTTGAACCGCTCATTAACTCAGCTAGCTGGATCTATTAGTTTCATTTTTGGGATTTATTATATGTATAACCTCGGGGTTCGCGAAGGATTATTTCAATTGTGGTTAAATTAGATTCAAATTACGTAAAGTCTAAAGCCTGAGAAATCAGGCTTTTTTTGCATATATCTGTCTAGGACAACTGGGGTCCTACGGAATACAAATATATGGACACCTAAATGCGGAGGTGAAGCATGATGATCATTGAGAATTATACTTTAGCATCGTCCACATCCCATGCCACCCCTTATTACGTGATCAGAGGTGGGCTACCTGGTCCTGTGTTTATGGTGGTGTCCGGCATACACGGGAATGAAACGGCAAGCATTCGTGCGGCGAAAAACATCGTGAATCACTTAAGACAAGGAGAACTATATATTTACCGTGGTACGCTTATTATTGTTCCTCTCATGAATCAAAAAGCTTATCGCAAACGAATTCGGGGCGTGCCCGATTTGAACCGAACGTTTCCGCGTACTCGGAATGGAACTGCCAAACATCCCTTATCCGTAGCCTTGCTTCAATTAGTACGGCGTTATCGCCCCACCTGGTACCTTGATCTCCATGAAGCGAACGGTTTGTCTCAAAGAAATCCGAAACGCCTAGGTCAGTCTATTATTATTAAGCCGGGGAGCCAAGGTACGGTTTCGGCAAGACGTATCATAAAAGACATTAATCGTACAATCGCTAATACTTCTTATCATTTTAATATCCGTTTACGAGAGCGCCCCGGGTCGTCACGTGCAGCCGTCTCCCGTATCATAGGAGCGAAGGCATTTACTGTGGAAACCTGCTGGAGTCTTGATCGTGACCTTCGTATTCGCTATCAGATAGACATTGTTAGTCGCTTTTTAAGAAGTGCTGGATTGATGTGATGATGATTAGATACGCTGTATGCCAAGCAAGCTGACCCTTAGTTCATAGGAATCGGCTTGTTTTGTGTGGATTTGAAAGATCATTGACAACAATGAGTATAGTGTATATATTACATATATACATTGAATACACATAAACTAGGAGTGAGGGCACGAGTTCATGAACATATTGATATCCAACACTTCCGGTGAACCCATCTATGCACAGATTGTAAGTCAGATCCGCCAGATGATCCTGCAAGGAGAGTTAGTCTCAGGTACGCCTTTACCTTCTATTCGACTGTTAGCCAAAGAGCTGCAGATTAGCGTAATTACAACAAAAAGAGCTTACGAAGAACTGGAGAGAGAAGGGCTTATCAATTCCATTGTGGGAAAAGGCTCCTTTGTTTCTGGTGCAGATCAGGAGTTTATTCGTGAGCAGCGGCTACGGATCATGGAGAATAAGATGAAGGAGATTATCGACGAGAGTAAAATGTTAGGGATTGATTTTGCTGAGTTCAGTGAGATGTTGAAACTGCTGTATGAGGAGGAGACAGAATGAACGATGTCATTCAATTGAATCAAATATCTAAAAAATATGGCCATTTTAGCCTATGCGAACTTACGTTCGGTATTAAGGAAGGGTATATAACGGGGCTAATTGGACCCAATGGGGCAGGGAAAACAACTTTAATTAAAATGATGATGGGTATGGTACAACCGGACCAAGGAAATATCGAGATTTTTGGCAAAGAAACGTCCATAAAAAATGCAAAGTACAAAGATCGAATTGGGTATGTTTCCGATGAGAATCACTTTTACGAGCAATTAACCATCGATCAGATGAGTAAGATGATTGCTCCCTTTTATAGTCAGTGGGATAAAGAGACTTATAGGAAATACATAGAGATGTTTAAGCTTTCCCCGCGGAAAAAGATTAAGGAGCTCTCCAAAGGGATGAAAATGAAGTATTCGCTCGCCATTGCTTTATCGCACGGTGCAGACCTGCTCATCATGGACGAACCTACTGCAGGTCTTGATCCCATATTCCGAAGAGAACTGCTTGATCTGCTTAGTGAGCATATCCAGGATGAGAAGAAATCTATTCTTTTCTCCACGCATAACACGACTGATTTAGACCGGATAGCGGATTATATTGTTTTTGTGAATGAGGGGAGGTTAGTTTTTAATGAGATGAAAGAATCTCTCCCTAATAAATATATGCTGGTAAAAGGCAACAAGGAGTTGCTTGATCGGGATGTGCGGAAATGGTTCATCGGGCTTAGAGAGACGGAAGTTGGTTTCGAGGGTCTTCTGAACAATCGCTCTGAGTGCGAACGATTCTTTAGAGATCATGCCATATGCGAGACACCTACTCTGGAAGAAATCATGTATTTTACGGTAAAGGGAAACGCTTTGTATGTTTAATCTCTTGCTGTTAATTCGGAAAGACATTATTCTCCTGCGGAATTTCATTCCTTTATTTCTCTTGAGTATTTTGTTTGTTGCATATGTACAATTGGATAGCTCCAGTATGTTTGCTACCTTTCAATCTTTACTACTGCTCGTATACTCCTGTTCAATGGATGCGCAGAATAACAATACAAAGTTTGTTATAGGACTGCCAGTAAGTCGGCAAGAGATTGTTTTGGCTAAATACTTATCACTGATTCCTTATAGTTTCATCGGTTTGGTTTGCTCTTTTGCTTTGTTTCTAATTTCCTTTTCATTTGGATATTCCATTAGCCCAGTGTATTGGATAGGGGTATCTTTAACGTTATTTATGATTCCTTTGACTGCGTCTATTTATCTGCCGATTCATTATTGGCTTGGATACAAAAACTATTACTTCAATATCTTTTTTAATGTAGTTATAACGATAACCACCATAAACGCTGGATCTTCACTCTCACATTCATCAGTTTTCTCAAAAATAACCCATTTAAAGCTGCAAGATCATCTGGTGCAGATAGGTTTGATAGGGATTGTTTATCTATTCATCTTGTACTTCTCATATAAGATTTCACTACGATTGTTTAGCAGGGAAGAGTTATAAGCTAAGGAGGACTTATAGTGTATCATTCATTTTATCTTATTCAAAAAGACTTCATTCTTTTGCGTAAATTTCTGATGCTGCTTATCCCTTTCTTTATTTTTATCGCTTACTCGAACTATCATAGCTTCAGTTTATTTACGGTAATGCCACCCATGCTGTTGTTGATAAGCTCCTGTTCTATGGATACTCAGCAGCTGACGCAACGGTTTCTCGTTAATCTCCCTGTGCGGAGACAAGAGCTTGTCCGTGCCAAATACTTCTCAATCCTTCCGTATGCGCTTGTTGGGCTGGCAGCAACTGCTTTTACCTATCTCCTGATTATCATGACAGGTAAAGAGGTAACCCCTCATTTTTGGCAAGAGGTTGGTATTGCGATATCTATTTTCCCACTCCTCGCTATGCTTTATTTACCGATTCATTACTGGTTAGGGGCTAAAGGAACGCAAGTGGTTAATCTCGTATTTATGATGATTATAATGGTTGGTCCGAACGTGATCGGCAGCTTGCTTCAATGGTTTCCTGACCTAGAGAACTGGCATAGCTCTGGAGTGAAGTCTAACTTTATTCCTTATATCATACTAGGACTTGCTTACGTGTTTTTACTCAGCTGTTCTTATCTCATTTCTTTGCGGATTTTTGAGAAGAAGGATCTCTGATGTTAATAATTTGAGATTTAGATTGAATTCATATACCATTATCACTACAAAGATAAATACTGTAGGGGAAGGGTATACATCTAATGCCTAAAATGATTTATAGTTTTCGTACAAAAATGATTATGCTGCTGATGGCCAGTATGCTAGTATCCGGTGGGATAACCTTTTTAATCTATAAGGCGCTCCAGCGATATTATCACTCTGAGGTGAAATTTGAGAATCCACTAACCAAAGTTCGCTATGTAATAAGAGATATTGGAGATGTGAATACATTTTTAATTATCTTTATACCACTAGCCATTCTATTTTTCTTCTTATTCACTAAGCCGTATGCAAAATACTTCAAAGAAATCTCAAAGGGGATTCATCAACTAGCGTCAGGTGATTTCTCTGAACGAGTAGATATACCCTCCAAAGATGAATTTGGAATGATTGGTCATGATCTCAATCTAGCCATTGAGAATATGCAAGAAGCCATTGAGCGGGGAGACATTGCCGAGAGCAGTAAAGATCAACTCGTGTTGAACCTGGCGCATGATTTACGTACACCCCTAACCTCGGTTATCGGCTATTTGGATTTTATTTTGAAAGACAATCAATTAACCCCTGAACAGACCAGGCATTATACGACGATTGCTTATACTAAATCTCAACGTTTAGAAAAATTGATTGATGAGCTGTTTGAAATTACAAGAATGAATTACGGCAAGCTTAAGCTTGAGAAATCCTCGATTGATCTCAGTGAGCTTCTCTTACAATTAAATGAAGAATTATATCCAGTCTTTGAGAAAAATGGCCTAACCTCCAGATTGGATATGACACAACCTCTGATGATTTACGGTGACGGGGAATTGTTAGCTCGTGTATTTGAGAACCTTCTTACGAATGCGGCCCGATACGGAAACGATGGTCAATTTATTGATATTCACGGTTACTTGGACGCTAACGAGGTAGTCGTTGAAGTAATTAACTATGGGAATTGTATTGAGCCGGAAGAGCTGCCACGAATTTTTGATATGTTTTACACGGGTGATCGTGCACGAACACATCCAACAGGAAGTACGGGACTTGGCTTGTTTATTACTAAAAATATAGTAGAGCAGCATAATGGAACCGTATCTGCGCAAAGCAGTGTGGTGCGGACAATCTTTGAAGTGAGACTCCCGAGAAACAGTAATTGAAGACCATTTCCATATGATGAAGTACCAACCTAAAGAGGATTCGTTGGTGGGTGATATCTAAAAATCGTCCACCTTTGAAATCCTCTTAAAAACATGATATAATTAGCATGCTAATTAATTTGTAAGGTGGTTCGGGGGAAAAAGCTGTGATTGAAGATGAGATAAGAGAACTACTGGATAGAATTTCAGCGGAAATGCGTAGAGATTATGCAGCATTGCTTAGAGAATTTAATCTTCATGTGGGCCAAGAACAGTTATTATGCCGGTTATGGAGATCAGATGGAATGACACAGATCCAGTTAAGCGAAAGTCTGAATTGTGAGCCTCCAACTATTACGAATATGGTGAAATCACTTGAGAGTCATGGGTTTGTTGTTCGAAAAAAAGATCCTGAAGATGGCAGAGTAAGCCGAGTGTATCTAACTCCAGCCGGACGTAATCTTTGTGAACCTGTGGAACGTATATGGAATAAGCAATTGGATAAATTATTAACAGGAATTTTACCCGAAGAACGTTTATTATTAAGAAGGCTTATGAAACAGATGGTTGTAAATTTATTAGCAAGCTAATCAAAACTTAGAAAAGAGGAACATAGATGATTACCAGTTTGACTCGTATTAATGAACTAGCCAGGAAAGAACGTGAAGAAGGTCTGACAAAAAGTGAATGGGTGGAACAGATCGCTTTGCGTGAAGATTATCTGCGTGAAATTCGTGGACAAGTTCGTAACAGTCTATCGGGAGTAACGATTGTAGATCCTGAGGGAAATGATGTTACGCCTGAAAAAATTCGTTTATCGCGTAAAGAAACTTTGAACTAATATTTAGCTAATGAAGTGAATTTACACCTTTAGAATATCGTTGAATGTCTTATGGGCTAATCAGCGAATATCTAAAGGTGTTTTTTTATGATATCAAATGGACGAAAGTGGAATCATATTTATAAAAGTTATCTTAACGGAAGCTTAATTTGATTTCGTTAGCTGATGCTGAAAGTTAAGGTTCACTTAAACTTGTGTTTCACAGGATCTAAGACTTTATTGTTAGAATGAAATGGACAGAAGAGAAGATATAAATATGTGGGGAGCGGGAATTACATGATGAAAAAGACATTTTTCTTTTTACTGAAAGCAATAGGAGTTATAGTCATAGCCATAGCGCTTTTTCTAGCCATTGTTTTTACTGTTAATGTGATCTGCAATAAAATCGAGAAAGGAAAAATTGAACCCTATGGTCAGTTTGTACCTGTAGATGGAAAAAACATGAACGTCACGATTCATGGAAATGGTGAAGAGACGGTAGTGTTATTACCAGGATATGGAACTGCAGCGCCGGGTATTGATTTTAAGCCGCTTGTAGACGAGTTATCTCCATTTTACAAAGTGGTTGTGATTGAGCCATTTGGCTATGGATTAAGTGACATCACCGAAAAAGAACGAAGTACTGAAAATATAGTGAGTGAGTTACATGAAAGTTTACAACAATTAAATATAGACCGTTATATTCTGATGGGACACTCCATATCCGGAATTTATGCTCTAGACTTTGTAAACAAATACAAAAACGAAGTTAGTGCATTCGTAGGGATCGACAGCAGTGTTCCGGCACAAGGAGCCGGCGATGAACTTCCAACAGCAGCCTTAAAATCACTTAAACAATCAGGTTTCTACAGAATGCTGGTTAAACTCTCGCCTGATCAAATCATTGCACCCGATGTTGATGATGAAACGAAAGAGCAAAATAGAATGCTTTCGCTTAAAAACATGATGAATCCAAATATCATCAGCGAAGCAGAGCATTTCTCAAGCAATTTCAAAGCCGCAGAGAATTTAAAGTTCCCTAAAGAACTTCCCGTGATGTTCTTCTTAGTAAAAGATAATTCGGATGTTGAGGGCTGGGCAGCTTTACATGAAGAACAGATCAAAGATTCCTTGCATGGGAAGATGATGATGTTTGAAGGCGATCATTATTTACACCATACTAAATCGAAAGAAATCGTGGAGAATTTCAGAAGCTTCATGAGTGAAATAAAAAAAGAGTGAATGAGAAAACGTCGAACGATTCATATAGTGAATCATTTGACGTTTTCTTTTGGATTAAAGTACGATTCACCAGCGTGTTTCTAAAAAAAGATGATTGATCAACGCAATTGTGGGCACTCTATATCCTAATCTTTACTATAGGAAGGACTACAATAGCATGTGCGGAATAGCAGGAATCTTAAAATGTAATGGACAACAACCGCAAGAGGAAACCTTAAAACAAATGACAGGTGCAATGAATCACCGAGGTCCTAATCATGAAGGCGTATGGCTTGATTCTCGAATTGGGCTCGGTTTTCGTAGGTTATCCGTTATAGATTTACGTGATGGAAATCAACCGATGACGAATGAAGATCGTTCCCTTTGGATTGTTTTTAATGGTGAAATCTATAATTATAAAACACTACGAGATCAGCTTAAGTTAAAGGGACATCACTTTCAAACGCAATCAGATACAGAAGTCATTGTGCATTTATATGAGGAATACGGTAAGGACTGTGTCCATCATTTACGAGGAATGTTTAGTTTTGCGATTTGGGATGTTAAGGAACAGACGCTTTTTGCTGCCAGAGATCATTTTGGCATCAAGCCTTTTTATTATTACAAAGATGAGAATAACCTTTTATTTGCTTCGGAAATTAAAAGCATTCTTGCAGTTCACGGAGTACCAAGAAAGCTTCAGTATCAAAGTTTATTTAGCTACTTAACTTTTCAGTATGTGCCGCAACCCGATACGATGTTTGAACATATTCATAAATTAGGACCTGCAGAGCGAGTATTTGTTAACGCTGAAGGTGAAATGAAGATCGAGAAATATTGGGAACCCCATTTTCATCCGGTAAAACGATCTTTAGCAGAATATGCGGAAGAAATTCAGTGGAAATTGAAAGAGTCTGTAAACCTTCATTTACAAAGTGATGTGAATAGAGGGTGTTTTTTGTCCAGTGGAATTGACTCCACAGCTATAGCTGCAATGATGAAAGCAGAAGAATCCACAAAGACCTTTTCGATTGGATTTGAAGGGGTAAACAATGAAACCATCATTGCAAATCAAACGGCAGCTAAACTGGGAACGGATCATTATTTTCACATTTTATCTACAGAAGACTTTTTTGAGAGTATTCCGAAAACGGTATGGCATCTTGATGAGCCTGTCGCGGATCCTTCCGCCATTGCTCTTTATCATCTAAATCAGCTTGCAAAAGATCATGTCACTGTTGTCCTATCAGGGGAAGGCGCTGATGAATTATTCGGAGGATACCGGATCTATAGAGAGCCAGATGCATTAAGACCCATTTCATGGATGCCCAATTTCATAAAGGATTCGTTACGAAAATCATTGTCTATATATCCATATCATTTTTATGGGAAAAACTATTTACTTCGGGGGCTGACACCTTTAGAGGAACGCTTTTTCGGTAATGCTAATATCTTTAACAAAAGCGGAAAGATGAACTTGCTCCACGAATCGGTACACGCTCAAAACAGCTTTTTACATCCCACGGATATCGTTAAGCCTTTTTATGATAAGACAGTGCACCTAGATCCTACGACAAGAATGCAGTTTATTGATATGAATTTTTGGTTGCCTGGCGATATTTTGTCAAAAGCAGATAAGCTGTCTATGGCACATTCATTGGAATTAAGAGTCCCGTTTTTAGATAAAGAGGTTTTCGAAACGGCTAGTAAAATTCCAGTCTCCAATCGGATTGGCAAGAATACAACAAAACTCGCTTTGCGTAAAGCTATGGAAGGAATTGTTCCTGATACTATTGTGAATCGCCCGAAATTAGGATTTCCCGTACCGATTCGTGATTGGCTTAAGACCCCGATTTCAGATATAATGTTTGAGCAAATACGCTATAGTGGTATTGAAGAAATATTCAATATGAATATCATCGAAGAAATGTTTATCCAGCATCGGAGTAATAAAGGTGATTATTCGCGTAGAATCTGGCTAATTTACATTTTTTCAGTGTGGTACACGCTTTTTATGAAAGAAGATCTGAAGCAATTAAAGAGTGCCGTGCTGTAATGGGGGAGAGATCGTTTGAACATTGAGGAATATGCATGGAATAAACATGAGCAGCAAATAAAATCAACTAACGAATTTACTTACAGTAGTCCTAAGATAAAGATTGTAGACAATAATGAATTAAGAAATCAACTTGAAGAGACACTTGAAAAATTACCGCAGAAGTTCCTGGCCAAATGGGCTTTGAGCGTTGCTGTTGAACACCTGGATCATCTGGATCAACATCTTATAAATGACCCGCGCATTGATTTAGGGATAGAAACGCTAGAAAAACGTATAGCTGGTGGTATCAGAGCCTTTGACTTAAGAAAAGTTGGATTCATAGTGAATGAATTAGCGAAAAAGTCCACAACCGAAGCAAGTAAGTATGCTGCTCGTTCTTTTGAACAAGCCAATGCAACTGGACATATGAGAGGACACGCTATGGTAAGCAGTGACTATGCCGTTAAAATGGTAAACATATCCAATGATTTTTCAGTGGCCGAGGCTGCCACTAAAGAACGGGAAAGACAATTAAGGATAGCTAAAGAAATGTTTTAAAATTGAAGCTATAAGACTGACGTGTATGAAGATACTGATATAAGTTAATTAATGGTAATATTTAGATTTTTTATTTAAGAGGTACGTAAAGAACAATCAACAATAAACATATTAAATATAACCACACAGAGTTTAATCCGAGATTCTGATACACTTTAAAGTTTAATACTCGTTAGAGACATATCAATTTCTAAAAAGAGATTCGATTGTTCATGAAAGGGAAGCTATTATGAACAATTTTGAATATTGTATAGATATCAATTATGGACAGCTAATTGGCTTTAGTATGGTTTAAATTGGCTTGCTACATTAATTTATATACTACTTCCTCACAAAACCCGTATTTTGTACATATGTCTATGAGTTGGAAAAGGCCCTGTTTGGTTCCAATTTTCATCAAAATCGTGTTGATTGACACAAAGTCCCCTACCTTTTTGACACAAAGTCCCCTACTATCCGCTGTTTAAGTAAGAAACTTAGGAATTTTATATAGTGTAATGTATTTCATTTCAAGTTAAGCAGGTATTTCACCTATCAAGAAGGGAACTTTGTGTCATCTCTCTTAGCGAGTAGGGAACTTTGTGTCATATCTCCTAGCAGGTAGGAAAGTTTGTGTCATTTACTCCTATCATGTAGGGAACTTTGTGTCATCAAATCTATACTATTCAGTATTTATAATTGGTCCATTTTATTAACTGCTATTCGCATCTCTTCGTCAGTTAAATGTGTATAAATCATTGTGGTTTGAATAGATGAATGTCCTAATTGATTCCTTAATCTAGGTACATCATTATTCTCCTTATGATATCGAGTTGCAAATGAGTGCCTTAACGCATGCACGGATAAGGCCGGCTTTCCATAAGCCATTGCGTATTTTTCAACAAGCTTCTCAATAGATCTTTGATTTAAACGGCGATTAGTTCCTTTACGTCCAACCGGTGCAGCCATAAATAAGAATGATGCTGATTTATCTGGTTTATAACGTGATTCTCTAACTTCAAGATAATTGCTTAAATCCATTAATGCCTGCTCACTAAAATACACGTATTGCTCTTTGTTGCCCTTTCGTATTACTCTCACCAGGCCTTTTAGAAGATCAAGATCATCAAGATTACATCCTACAACTTCAGATAACCGAAGACCAGAACCAAGAATTAAAGATACAATCGCTGTATCCCGTTCACGATTAAATTGGTGGAAATTATGGATTCGTTTATTTGTTTTGAAAATTTCTCCATAATCATGTGCAATAAATCTTCGGAAAGATTCAAAATCGTCATCCCGAAGTATTTTGCCTTCGATCCGGTTGGCGATCGTTTCTTGGCTTTCTTTAACTGTATTCAATTCCATTTTTGCCATTACATTTCGCTGCAAATACGGCTTCAAATCTGGAGTTTCTGCTTTGTTCTGAAGATAATCAAACAACGACTTTAGGGAGGAAAGCTTACGATTTATTGTAACTTTAGAATTGCCTAACTTGTATTCCAGAAAAGTGAGGAAATTTTCTACTTCTCGTACTGTCAAAGAATCAAGGTGTGTCAAGCTTACATTTGCCCTTATATCTGCAGAGAGATTTTCACTTACCATCCAATCAAAAAAAATAATGAAGTCATGGCAGTAATTTAACAGTGTAGTGTGAGACAATTTCCGCTTTCGGCTATCAATATATTCAGTAACAAACCATGGTAACTTCAGTAGCTTTTCATCAATTCGTTGTATGTATTTAAGCTTAACATGCTTATCCATATGCACACCTCGGATTGGAATAAAAATTAAAATTTGAAAATAAATATTCGTCAAATTATTATTTTACGTAATTATATTAGTTACTAATATTTTTTCTACTACTTAAACATATCTTCCATTTCCCTTATTCCTTTCTTGTTTTTTATTAATGATGCTAAAACATGTGTTCACGGCTAACGGTAAGAGTTCTTATCCAGGTTAAAGGATAAGAACTTATATACACAAAAAATTTACAGCCAACGCAGATTTCATTAAATATATGTTCATGTCCTCTACTTGTAAAAAAGAAATTCATAAACACATCGAATTATAATTATGATGTTAAAAAAACCTTTACACCATCATAAATTTACAATTTTCTCTTATAAAATGATTCTCATCGATCATCACTGAAAAATCTGTAAACGATTTGATTTTACCGATAGTATCCAACTGTCCATCAACCCAAACTTCAACATCTCGATGGAACGCCATCGAACGTTGGAAGTCGGTATCTAGTTCACATGGTTTTCTAATCATATAGTTTGCCTCCTACTATTACAATTATGAACATATCACTCAAGCCAACTCTCTGTATTCAACTATCTCAACGATTAGAAATTAATAAATTAATAGTTATATATATTCGATTTTGGATTCATGGTATATTCAATACCATCATTTTCAATTCCACGTTGGATAGCATGATAAATTCTAGTGAAACTTGGAATTTGAATAATACCAACTCTATTTTTTATTTTTTTCTTTTTGCATATATCTAGCATCGTTTGTTTATTTAGGTTAAAAGGGAACTGACCACTAACTCTATAACCTTTAGATAAAAGAATTTTCTCTCTTAATTTTGTCGCGTGTAGAATTGTTGAAACTAGCCAACCATCCAATTCAGCTAATTGCTCTTCATCATTAATTAAAGGATAGAAGCTCATCAAACCTTTGAATTTCAACCTATTATATTGACCTGACAGATAAAGACGAATACTTTGTTCATTAAGGTTTCCATAAAGATATCTTCTAATTTGCATTATTGCTGTAACAAATGAAGGGTCTTCGTTGTTATTAGGTATTATAATGTTTTTCAGAATCGTAGGTTTAATTGGTTGAATTAAATTCCTATATAATATATAACTTATTTGTTTTTTTATTTCTAGCACCTTAACTTCTTTTATGCTAGTTTTTTGTCCTGATAATTTATAACCAAGAAAATTAATGTGATACTTTATTTCCCCGAATTCTGCGGGCATACCACTTTGGCATAGTAAGCTTATTCCATCAGATTTGTTGAAATTGATTTCAATTCCTGTTTCTAGAGAAAACCCATGGATTATATCATATGCTTTTGTTATTTTTTCATAACTATTAGACCAAATAACAGTATCATCAGCATATCTAGCGAAACGAAGCCCTTCGTCCTCAAGACTTCTATCTAGTCTCCAGCAAGCTAAATTTGCTAGAAATAATGATATTGACGTTCCTTGAGGCACTCCTCTATCAGCTAATGTTAAAAATCTTGAAATTACATATTTTTCGAATGGATTTATAATAAATCCATTCTTGTTTAATTGTGAGTATAAATACTCGTGATTTAGTGAGCCAAAGAAATTTTTGAAATCAAATTCTGCAACAAAAACACGTGGATGATTCATAAGCTCTATCGAAATATCCTGGATTGCGAAATGAACATTTCTATCATCTCTATAAGCATAAGATGTTGAACTAAATCGATGACGGTTTTTTGCCGTTAGCCTTTTATATATGTATTTCGAAACAACAGAATCAGGAATTTGAAATATTGCAACCTCACGCTTCCCACCATCTTTTTTGTCAACTTCCATAATATATGGTGGATGTGGCGTATATGTTTCTGACTCCAGTTTATGTGCTAATGAATGGGCGATTTGTTTACTGTGTTTTTTTACATAAAAAGGGTTGAATTTTTTGTCTATTTCCCAGTATTCGGGTGGTTTAATTTCTTTATTTGGAGGGTTATTAACTCTTCTTTTATTTCTCTGATATTCCATTTCAATAGAATTATGGAAATCGTGATATCTCTGGCCGAGTTTATCACATTCTTTTTCAATCATTTCCCTAAGAGTCTTTTCTAGCATTAAACTACCCCACCCTTCATTGAAATAACAAAACTCCCGCGTTAATCGCGAGAGTTCCACGGATGCCACCACTTAAAAATAGGTTCTCACTTAAGCGGGTCTTTGAAGGACCTTGCTTGCAAAAGCTAACAATAATTTATTAGCTTGCTGGGGCTACCGCTCGTCTCCTAAAGACATATTATTATCATACAAATATTTCCTGAATTATGCAAATGTTTTTCTGTATTTTCACTAATAAGAATTGTAGGCATACATTCAAAGCACAAAACCTAGTGCTCGATGAACCGATTTTATAAGTAAAACTATCCTAGTGCGTTGATAAATCAGGGTACTTGTAAGGTAGTTGGACGATTAACGTTGTTGTTAACAACTTCAGTATGAGTTTATTCAGTTTATTTCATATTGTACTTATTGGATCCTTTATTCCCTTAGTTCAAATCTATAAAAAGCAGCAGTTCTGTTCATGCAAACCGTTATCTTCCAAAACACTACTACTTTTTAAAATCCTTGATTTCCATATTCATCTTCAAACAAGCAATTGCGTTTGAAATTATCTTCAAAGAAGATAATTAAAGATAATATTAGAAAATATGAAGTAATTTTTTTTCTTCACTAGTAAAATAAGCAGTATTGATTGGATGACAAGTTTGATGAGCAGTTAAACATATTTCTTTAAACGCATCATTTCGATAAGCATTTATCCACTTTTTTGTATATACATTTCTTAGTACGAAACTAACAAATTTAGCTGGCGTTAAAATTTTCGAAGTAGCAACTCTAACATTATTATTATGTCCTAAGTGAATATGTGATATTGAGTGTTCAATAGGTGTATATAATTCATAATTATAATCATACCTAATTGGTGTTACATATGATTTGAGTTTTGCCTCTGAAATCTCTTGCTCATAATATTGTAGAAATTCATCTCCACACTCTTCATATGTCGCATCTAAATCAGATAAAAATTCTTCATATGTTCTATATGTTCGTGGATTTTCATAAAATGCATATCTTATGATACCCTCATCTAGGGTATCAGTATCAGATGTACAGGAGAATTGAAGAATAGAATCATCCATTAATAGGAAATCGTAATCCATATTTTTCATTGCTACTTTATAAATAGAATCGTAATCATCTGATTGACAAACTGAAACAAATTCTTCCGAGTACTTACCGAATTCTAATGTGAATTTTCTTGTCTTGTTTGAATCTTTAAATAATCCAGATTCTTTAAGGAGTTTTGGTACAAGATTAATTGATGTAGATATGCTAGCTATATTCATTCTTCACCATCTCCCTGATCTTCTTCATCATCTCCCTGATCTTCTTCATCAATCGCTGAAATATCCTCTTGATTATTTAGATAATCAATTAATTCATCTGGTGAAATTCCTTTTTTTCTTATATCTTTCTCTATTTCTCGAAGTTTTGCTTTCTTAATACTGATCTCGTCGAGATCCCTCTCAATAGTATGAACAGGTTTATATGTGAAAATTAACTTGAAGTCGTTGCTTTTAACTTTATTGATTTCATTTGATATGGAGTGGTTAGCAATTCCAATACCGCTTATTCGTAACCATGCCTTAGCGCGGGTAAAAGCAGTAAACACACGATTCCTCATACCTCTATCTTCTTTTGCACCTTGAAGAACATCGCTACCAACAATAAATACCATGGGGGCTTCGTGACCTTTAGCTTTATAAACCGTTGTTAGGGTTACACAGTTATCCTCTATGAAACCCTTTTGATAATTTCTATCTAATAAATTATTACTATTTATATCTTTTTCATATAAGCTATCACTTATTATTTTCATGTATCTTTTAGCATATCTATCGTCAAGGGAAATGACAATTATATCGTCTGCTCGTAATTTATCTTCATGAATTGCTTTATATATTGAATCGCACACCCAATTACATTCATCTTTTATATCTGGCGAAGAATACAACTCGATTATTTGATCTTGATTTTGATATTTTGATATGGACATAGGACTGTTTTTAATTGGTCGGACAATCTCCATTTCATCCCCTTCTATACAGTTCCCCCGAGTTACAATATAACCATGGTCTTCCCAATGTGAATTATTCTCCATATTTTGTATCAAAAGGTTGTTGTAAATCCCAAATCCAAGGGCATGTGCTGTAACCAGAATTTCTCTTGGATTTCGATAACATTTTGATAGAACAATATCGTTATCCATGTCGGGGTGGTTTCTTTGAAGTTTAGCTAGATTGATACCAGCTGAACCATATTCATTTCTGAATGTTTCTTCAGTATTTTGAATCTTAACATCAAAGATATTTTGAAGATTATCATATCCCCATACTATACAATCATTCTTTACAATAGCCCTGCATATCTGATAAAAAGAAGGTTTGAAATCTTGTGCTTCATCAATTAAGACATAATCATAATCTTGTTTCAATGATCCATTTGTTTGCAGTAATAATTGTTTACATATGTAATCAAATCCACCCTTTCTTCCGCCAAAAGCCAATGAATCAGAAAAATTGATTGGATGAATATTATTGCTTCTACAGCAATCAAAGTAAACACCTTTAATATTACTGCCTCCCCAAGCATGTTTTATTTGTATGTTATCGAAATCAGGTAATTTCCCATCCCCCATTACTTTATAAAACCTTGTGATTAATAATTCAATATAATCGTACAAACTTTTAGTCATAAACGTATACAGTATTTTTTTATCTGGATACTTTAGGTGTAAAATGGCTGCTTTCATGCATAAAATTATAGTTTTTCCTGATCCTGCTAATCCTCTGATACGTTGTGGTCCATCTAGTTGTGATAATGCAGCATACTTTTGTTCCTCATCAAAATTTGCGATTTCTTCTTCTAACATTTTTAAAATATAAGCTTTTGAAGTTTTATCCTCATTGTCTACTTTTCTTTCTTTTGGTTTAACAATGGCGGTTGAATTTTCAATAATAGAATAAATCTCTCTCATTACTTCTTCGTCAATTAAGTTTTCATCTTTTGAATCTTCTAAAAATCTATGAATGTCAGTATTAGATTGTAATACTTCTACATCTAAATTATCTTCGTCAAATTCATCCTCGAAATTGGGTATATAAAGAGCTGAAGCTAAATTAAAAGATAAGTCTCTTTTTCCCTTTCTCATTTTTTTGTTTACACTTTTAATCAATTTTGAAAAGAGAAGCGCCTCAAGCCTTTCAAGTTCTTCTGATAATATTTCAATTTCATTTTCTCTACGATTCCTATTAACTCCACTACATTTAAACAATAAAACACCATGTTTTGGACTAATCAACAACAAACTCGGAAATAATAAATCTTCATTTATTTCCATTATAATTGGATATTGATAATATATATCCGCATCTATCAGATCTTCTAGCTGTGTCTCAAGAAATTCTACAAGACGTTGAGATATTGCATCGTTATAAAACTCTTGAGATAGGATATTCTTTTTCATAATAAGCCACCTTTATATTTTTTATGAAAAACTTATGAAGTATAAATTCGCTATCAGATAGATTTCCCCTTTTGCTTAGTAGGTTAATATCTTTTTCTTACAAATGAACTCACCACAAATATTCGGAACCGAAAGAGTTGAAAAGCATCTAATAAGTGAGTAAGGTGAGTGAAAATCATAATCCCACAAACCGTCTGAGCGAGTTTGAAGCTTAAGTGAACCCAGTTTATCAATCGTACGTTACAGGCGGTATAGAAGAGCTAATAGCAGCCCTTAATGCCAAGTGCGTTAGCGAACGCGGGATACTGGACCATGTCCAGATGTCAGCAGAAAATAAAGTATTAGACTGGATCTCTATATTCCACATGGATTTTCGAATTGTCTTACCGTCAGACCCCATAAAATAAGTTATAGACTGACCCCTGAAATTGAAACTGCGACTGCCATGTACGAGAAAATAAAGTCCTATACTGTCGCTGTTTTCATTGAACTAACGTTTCCCGTTAGCCATGCATGTCGCTCACGCGACACCACAGATTATGGAAGTAATTGCGTTCTTCCATGGGAGTAGTTGAATGCAGGGAGTCGATTCATTGAACGGCTGCCTTTGCGTCGTTATTGAGCTATCGCTCCTCGTTAGCTCAATGACCTCTCATACCAAATGACTGTAAAGTGACTATGGTGTTATAGCGTTTATTAAGTCAACAACATTATCGATAATTTCAATCGAATGTTTTATCAAAATAAACATTTACACATTTCAGGCATATTTTTCGATAGTAGAGGCCCTTTGGATTAGGATAATGTGGATATTTATTTTTTAAATGATATTCCTCAATAGAATCAACTCTGGAATTTTTCTTACTAAAATATTTTACTTTATCAAATTCATTTACTTCTATTATGTCTGATTCGTAATGTGTTTCTCCACATTCTGTACATGATCCCTTCAAGCCTGAATTTGGCTTACAGCTATTGCAGTAACAAGTATATTTTTGTGATACATATAAAAAATGTGCATCGTTTCCCAAGTTTTCAACAAATCGGTCTTTAGTTAATTTCACCATTTCCCCTACGTGGTCCTTAACATTTTGATCTATGTATGTGTCATCAATTGTTGGGTTAAAAATATAATTCTGATTTGTCACACTTGCATGTTCGTATTCATGATAAAAATTTACTTCAATATTAAAATCCTTACCTGCATCACCAATTTCCTGATTACATTTTTCGCATGTAGTAGTGAATGATTGGTAGCTCTTTGCTAACTTAATTCCTCCCTTTTCAATAGCTTTTGCAAAAAAATACATTCTATGAAATTCCATAATATAATCGTTTATTATTTTAGGTTCTGTAATTCTTAATGCGTTTTCAAAATTCGCTTGAGCTGCATTTGAAGTCATGTTAAAAGAACCAGTCCATAAGATCTTATTATCGATAATAATAAATTTATTGTGCATACAACCATCATCTATTTTCATTCTCCCAATGTAACCAGTATTAAAGCTTGGATTTGATTTATTTATATTTACAACAATTTTTACATGTATAGTATTTTTACTATTAATGGCTTGAATTATTTTAGATGAATTATTAGTGAATGCAACAGCCATAAACACATTAGATTCAGCATTATTAATGTCCTGGACAATCCTATCTTCAATTTCACACAAATTACCTGGTCTTGTAAAAAAAGATTCTATTTCAGACATGTTTGTCCCTCCGATCAATACTTTTATTTCCCATTCTATATTATCTTTTAATATGATTGAAATAACCAACAACCTATCATTAAACGATTCTGCCAGTTAGTTTAATACCCTTCTCCCGTAACAACCCAAAAAAGCTTTTATCTTCCAAAAAAACTCTTGGACAAGCAATAGTTAGCGACATACTTAGTTTGAATTGTTATTTTAAAATGGTAAGAATATGATGCATTTAACGAGGTGTCAAAATAGATTCAACGAGGAAGGAAAAGATTGTGATAAAGGAAAGGAATTTAGTATGGGCTGAAAAACCAAATTTAAAAGAGTGGAATTCACCGACGTGACACCAATGATACCTTGTTACTCCATTATTTTTTCAAGCTTTTTAATGATAAAAAAATTGAAGTTTCATCTCCAACCATATATCTTTAAAGTAAATACATAGAAAAGGTGGGTGGGTTTTATATATGCCATTTGATAATAGTGGAAACTGGTACCCTCCAGGTGGATGGAAAACCCCAGAACAAAAATTACAAGAAAAGTTAAGTATTGATGAATCCAGGTTTGGTTCAATGGGCAAGGTGATACTTCCTTCAGAGAAAGTAGTTCAACATATGCGAGAATCCAAATATGATGCTGAAAGAGAAATGTTGGGTCTAGAAACACCACAATCAATTGAAACATTAGCTGGACTCTACCATAATCAATAGATGACTTAAGCTTTGATACACAAGAATTACTTACTGCTTACATAATAAAGAACTTAGAACTTCCTGATATTTTTGTATTCTTAACTGCTTTTGAAAGAAATACATTTGATGTGAATAAAGACAAAATAATTAACAAACAGGAATATCAAAAGTATAATGAAGACAAAAATATAAAGACAAAAATTTTTTTGAATTATCTTCGATTAAAGAAAAGCAAGCACAAGCTGAATTGATTCAACTTGAAAATACAAAACATGATTTTTTTCTTCGATACTACAGTTTTGATCAGTGTTGGATTTCTCTGCATTACAGCAATTGTAATAACTTTGATTATTGTCCGCACACGCAAATACAATAAATAGGTAAAAACTTGATGCAAAGGAGTATACTATATGCCAAGTAACCAAGTCTATTGTGATGTTGGTCGAGAATGGTTGAAATCTGTTTACGATTTAAATGGGCCTAGTTTCATTATCAAAACAAGAAATCATCATACAAATAAATCAAATCCCGATAAGATGTGTGAAGATATTACGTTTAATAAAAAGATGTCTGATAATATATTGGACAATCTTGAAAAAATTACAACAATCAATAAATTCTTATTGATTGTTCGGACATATAAGAAAAATGAAAAATTCATTCCAAGAAATTGTTACTTTATTATAGCCTCTGAGAACTACATACAGAAAGTGATTAAGAGACAAGGGTATTTTTCTATTAAAGAAAAAGATTACCCTCATCCTGGTACAGAGCACATAAGTAATGATCGCTCGCTTGATTTCTATCTCATTGAAAATTCATACTTGGTTAAATTAATATAAAAAACAGCTTTTATATTCTCACGTCAAATTATTGATTTAAACGAATAGGTTTGCTTCACCCCCCTTCTAATATTGTATGATTTACAGGACAAACATCATCAAGAATTCCTCACAATTGAATTTCTCTTTATCTCCAATTTCAAGACAAAAAAAGAAGGATGTTACTAATGAATCTGACGGAACTCATGAAAATGCGAGGATTTGATACAACGAAAAAAATTAAGTTAGTACGACATCAGGACCCAAATTACGACACAAAATTTCTTTATAAAAATGGAATGCTAGATTTTTATCAAAGCCTCCAAAGCAAAGATGTATTTGGAGAATGCGATTACATCTTGTCTTTTTTAGGAGATGAAGGTAGAAAAGCAATATTTATTGGAGCTTATGAGAAAATAAATGGTTCACTATTTGATCCCAATACAGTCCATATTCCCTTTGGTTATCCCTATATGGATATACTAAACCAACCACTTTTTCATTATGAGTTCAGTAAAATTGACTTACTGGTTGATATGATTGATTGTCTGGTTATCGATTGGGGGCCATCAAGTAGAAGCTGGCATCAATGGGTACATGAAGATCGACCAAAGCAAGTAATAGAAATATTACCTTTTGGGTATATCAAGGAGTTTCCAGGTTTTACGGAGACTATTTTAACTTATGAGGAATTAGGTATAATCGTTAGAAATCCCGACGCAAACCGTATTTGGCATACGATGCTATCATCTGTAGCAGGCATTTACCTTATCGTAGATACAACAACGGGGAATCAGTATGTGGGCTCCGCTAGTGGTCAGCATGGACTATTAGGTCGTTGGCGGAATTACGTAGATACACCACATGGTGGAAATTCCAGATTAATTGATTTGTTACAAACCGACCCAAGCCGTTATAAATTCTTTCAGTTTTCAATCTTGCATACTTTGCCTAAATCAATGGTTCCCGTACAAGTTTATGCGTTTGAAAATTTATATAAACAAAAATTAGGTTCTCGGGCTTTTGGGTTAAATGGAAATTAGTTAATGAATATTGATTCCGAAGGGATGCCTGTTGTTATCCCTTCCCCACTATAACGATATCATTCGTTGAATTTCCCTTCCCAATAGCACAACGAGGCTGCCAAACATCTTTGGCAGCCTCGTCAAGTTCCTCTATTTAACTATCGTTCCTCGTTAGCTCAATGACTTACTCTGTTGTTGAAATTCGTGTTCCTTAACATAAAGCAGCATCAGAGAAGGCGAATCGTACCTTATCACGGCTTTTAAACGACAAAATGGTGCCGATAGCCATAGCCCCATAGCCGCAACGAAATAATGAGCCTAATCCGACAGTGCCCGCATGATGTTGGATTTCGCCTCTGTCGCAATCGCTTCATTCCCGTCATCGACCGCTTGCATTAAGATCAGTACGGGGATGTATACCGCGATCAGCCGCGCCAGCAGCTTCGTTTCCTCGTCAGCTCCCCGTACGTTTCGAAAAATACGCCGCGAGCGTAAGGTGGTAAAAAGCTGTAAGCAACGCTCAAATCTCAAGGCGGATGGCCTACGCTCAGATCGCCCCAATCAATAATGCCGGAAACGATCCCTTTCTCATTCACAAGCATATTTTTGAAATGAAGATCGCCATGTAGCATTGCATTCACCGCCTCGACACGGTCCGTTTGTAACCTGCTAATAAACGCTTCGATCACACCGGACTCCGCCGGCGACAAGTGTTCAACCACCTTCGATAGAAAGCCCTCCAATTTCACTTTGCGCGATGCTATGTCCGTCAAGCTTCGATGATCTTGCTGAACTCCGCACTTCAGCGCCGCCTGCACCGGAAACTCATGCAATCTCCGCAAAAATTTCGCCAGCGTCTCTGCCGATAAAGCCCGGCGTTCTTCCGTCAAACCGATGGGGAAATCTCCTGGCACGTAGGCATAGCCAAGAAATGGTGCCGGGTATCCGTCACTTGCTTCGCCATAAAACAACGGTTTCGGATAGGGGATGGTCATATATGCCTCCAGCATCGGCAGCAGCTTCCCTTCCATACGAATCGAGCCAACTGCAATCGTTCTTCTTGGAAACCGGAATACGTACTCGTCACCGATGAGAAAAACCGTATTGTCCCAGCCCCAGCCCAATCGCTTCACTTGCTTCGATGACAGCTGAGGGAATTGTCTGCCGATCAGCGTTCGCGACTGCTCTTCGTTAACTTCCCACTCCGCATCCCATACATTCGTTCCTCCCATGAATTGTCTGCCTCCTCCATCGGTTACAACGGCGAAACGTTCGGTTTAGCCGGTCTTTCCTTCATGTCCCGAACTCATCCCCCCAGTTGTTTGTTTTCAGTTTGGAGTTCTTATATCCGCTTGTTTTTAGCAGCGATGAGAACGCTCTTGCTTGTTTCAGTCATTCCACGTTTGTTTAGCAGAGGACATGCCTTCTTGCTGATTGAGCAGCGTTTCTATTCGTTCGCGATAAAGGTAGGCTTTAGAGACGCCCTACTCTGTGGAAAAGCTATTGAAGTTTAACTTGCCTTGTTGCTCTATAAGTCTTTGGATTGCCTCATCAACCTTTTCTGCAGCGGATAGCTTCTATTGCCTGGGTGTGCATGTTTCCCTTCGGCTCTAACTGCCGTTCCTTACGTTATTTAAACGTTTACATTCCCTGGAAGTTGCGCATAACTGCCTGTTAGGTTAGCGGTTCTCGCTGAACTTAATAAATTTTCCAACGAGGAAAATGTTCTTTCGTTCATTTATTTTGCCCTAGACTTCTTTGGGGCTTACTCACCTACCATACCGTCCTTATCAGCATCGTGCATATATGGGTATAACCAGTGATCACTCGTTATTGGCATACTGTAACCTGCAGCTTTAGCTTCTTTAATCGTCACCTGTCCATTACCGTTTGTATCAACACTGGATATATCACCGTTTGTATTTGAACTAGTTGAATCAGTAGGTTCACTGCCTGTTAAACCAAGTGATGCGTTTACTTCATCAGGATTCACATTGTCGAATTTATCGATGATCACGTTACCCTTTAAAGTATAGGTATACTGATAACTTGAGGGGATTTGGGTTTTTGTATTCGGATATGTGATAATCGCTTCAAAATTAGTTGCTCCACCTGCTTTGCGTATCGCATCTTCCATATAAGCTTGATTACCATGTCGATTGAGTGTACTGTCCTGCGGGGTAATATTATACGCATTCGATACACCTCCGAGAGAATCAGCAATGACATGTCCTTCATCTAGAACCTCACTTTCGACACCAGGAACCTTTGCCTCGTCTGCGTAGTATCTGCCAGACGATAATACAGGTTCGTTACGGTCTTCTTGCAGAATAATTTTGGTAGCAATGACACGCACTAGTTGCCCGTATTCATTCGTAAATGCCCAATATTCACGCTCCCCAAAACCAACGTCAACAACAATATTAGGTTCGCGATGCCCAGACAAATCACCACCATCAACCTCGATAAGCTTATATCCTTGAAACTGTTCCTTATTTGGCGGGGTTCGTATTTCCTCCACAACAGGAACACTCGACGTTTCCACTACTACTGGCTCGTCAACAACCGTAGTGACAGTTTCTTCTTTTTCATAATTTTTATTTGTTTCAACTGTGGCTACTACTTCTTGGGAATCTATTTCTACATCTGTATTGGATGTATCTTCTATATTGGTACAACCAACCACAAAGAAGATCGTAAAAAGTAAGATTAAATAGTTCATTTTCTTTTTCATTTAGGACTCTCCTATAATAGTTTCATACTGTTGATTCTAAAAACGATGACATTAACTTATCTTATCAATGCTACCATAAAAGCCTAAAAAGCTATTGAATTATCCTACCCGTTAGGTTTAATAATAAGAGCAGGATACCAAAGCACCTGCTCATCAAAGTGTATTATTCAACTATCGTGTCCCGTTAGCTCAACGTAATTCATTATGTAAGAATAGTTTTTTCTCTTGGTACTGTCGTTTCTATAAATTCCTCTTTTGTCTTGTCCTTTATAAATCTCCTTATGTTCTCACGCCCGATTTTATCGAACCAAGCCTGCACTCGCTTTACGTGTTCTTCATCACTTTTCACTTGTGATTCAATCTTCTCATAATCTTCGTAACTGTCATATTCCCAAATAGCAAATACCTCCACCACACCATCTATTTCCTCGGTTGACCATCTGCCAACTAATCTTGAACCATATTTTAACTGTGCAGGTAAGAGTGTTTGATTAAAATGTTCATTAAAATCAAGTACTATCTGAGGGTCAATTTTGTATGTCTTTCTACGATAAATCACGCATCTATCATCTCCAATAAACAAGTATTATTAAGCTTCTATTATAATAATAGCAATCCATAAATTCCATATTTTTTCCGTTATCCTGCCCGTTACTTCAATGAAAATAGCAGGCTACCGTAGCGCCTGCTAATTGAATATGTATCATTCAATTAAAGTGTCCCGTTATTTGAACAAGCACGCTTTCTTTTATTACACAATATCGTCGTACTGTGCAGCAAACAAAAAAACCTTGACAAAACATAGAACTTATTATAAGTTATTTTTAACCTACTTAGTAGCTACTTATAAAGTTACTAAGTAAAAAAGGGGTGATGGTATTGAATATTTTTATGCTTCGATCTAAACCACATAATATCGAACGACTTCCACTTTTCTTGGAAAAAAACTTAGTAGCAATTGGTTGGCATGCCACTGGTGATTTGACAGGTAAGACAATGGATCAGATCAAAGAAATTTTACACAATGAATATGAGTACGAAGGACAATCTTTAAGAACGAATCTTGGTACCGTTAAGACGTTTGTAAATACTATGGAAGGCGATTTAATACTAATTCGCGAAAAAGAAAACAATGACTATGTTCATATTGGCAAAATCAATGGTTCCTACGAATGGAAATCGGAATACCTAGATCTGTTTATGCCACATACAAAAAGTATAACTTGGTTAAAAGCTGTACCTTACGACTCTCTAAACGCTTCAATTCAAACGATGTTAAAGAATCCAAGAACTACATGTAAATATCCAGGAAGCTATGAGGAGTCTGAACTAGATCAATTTATTAATGTCTCCACAAAAAATAGTGAAAATCAAATTAATTCAAATCAGCAAGTTATAGATGATATGTTAGCAATTTTGCAAAACTTAGCAAATAATGCGGAAAATGAACAGGTTCGACTAGATGCTGCAAAAGAATTGCTTAACCATTTAAGAAAATAGTTAACTTGAGCATCTCCCTAATTAGAGATGCTCATTTTTCAAATCTATATTTCCGAAGACGTTATTCATAATTATCGGATGCGTAACTCTTTGTTACTTCGCTATATGCGTCAAAAGCGACATAAAACCTCCACTTATCTTGTTCAACTAAACTGCCCGTTAGTTGAACAAAGGGCTACCTCTCGGCAGCCCTCTCATTATTGAACTATAGTGTCCCGTTAGCACAATGACTTATCAAAAAGCTCATATGAGTAACGTTCCCGCATTAACGAATCCTCACTGGCTTAAGCCTCAAGGGGCACCGAGCAACTAGTCTGCCTCTTCTTCGAATTCCCTTTACAGTTTTTCTTTGGCAAGCTCTTCTTCAATTAAGTTAATATAGCTTCTAATTATTATTTCTCTTAATTGTTGATATGTAATCGACATTTCATAATGGCGTTCATCTTTTTCATCTTTTTTAAATTCCCTTAACTTTATTGTTTCTAACCAGTTATCATTATTTGATTCACTGAAAATTGAAGTATGAAATTCTAATCCATGAACAAATTGATTTCTAATTGAGTAAAGGATCCTTGTAACTATATCGATGTTAAATTCTTCATTAATGAATCTCTCATCAATAATAGACCTTCTTAAATTCTTAAATAGTATGGATTATCATTTTCCAATACATAATTTCTAAAGAAGTTCAAGATAACACCTAATTTGTCTACCTTCTCCGAATCCTTATCCGGAAAATAAATGTATTCTATTGATTCAATTAATGACATCCAGAAAAAAATCTGAACACTTCGATTTCCACTTTTGTTATCCATACAAAAATCAGAGAAATTAATAACTCTAGCTAATTGATTTGCAAGTCTTCGTGGAATGTAATTATCATTATGATCTTCGTAGCATCTTGCTAAGAATGAACTTGCCATCTCTTGATCTTTGAACCACCTTGTGTAAAAATCATTTACTATTTGCATCTATGTTACTCCTTACTTCAGAATTCAGGGGATTTCGTATAACAAGTTATTTACTAACTTCGCAAATAACACTATATGTTGAGTATTCGCGAAATTATTGAGCTATCCTGCCCATCGTATTATGAGATTAACCAGTTCTTTCTCGTTGATCCTTTTTTCATTTGAATAGAGGATTAGCTTAATGAAGCATCGTCAGTCTACAACTTTATTTGCCGAGTCTAACACTTTATTTCTCAGGCTCGCCACGGGTCCTACTTTGCTAGTGAATGGCTAATTTGGGACAAATGAAACATGTCCAGCATTCATCCGTAGTGTAGGGAGTAGATAACTTGGATACGTTGGAGAAGTCATATGGAGAATTCATGCATTTACTCACGAAAAACAGAAGCTGACGGTGCTCACTTTGTAGAAGAAGAGCACATTCTGAGTGCCGGTTTAGGGGGCATTCAATGCTTATCTAAAGGCATGGTCAGTGATGAAGTCAATTTACATTTCTCACGGTGGGAAAGGTCCTTTATGCGGAATTCCCCCCTTGCCATTCCCCGTCAGTTTCACGGACCTGGGAAGCGCGGATCGCTGAGTTCGAAAAAGGCCTCCATGTCCCATGTGCATGTTATAACCCGAGTGACCTTGAAGCAAATGAAAATCCTGAAGAAGTGGGCTTATGTTATATCTCTTTGGGTAAACCGTATTCCATTCCTACTCTCCAGATTAAGCAGGGAACTCTTCAGATCCATATTCCAGAGAAGGATGATTGGGAACCCTTTATCGAACGTCTGCTGAAATGCCCTGAAGACGGATTTAATGATGTCCACTCCGATCATATGCCTGCGGAGACGGCGCTGCTGGGCTTTCATCTTGGAGAGTGGCATTTAGCTCAGGGTGATGGTTTTGAGCTTCAGACGCTCGTACAGCACCTTCAAAACTTGAAAACGGGGCAGATCAATATCTTATCCCAACAAGAATCCGTTTACCGCATGCGTTCTCACCAGCACTTAACGTACAAAGAAGTGGACTACTATAAAGTTATCGCCAAGTATGCATTCAATTTCTTGGCTCACTGCATCGGTCAAGATGCAATATTAGAATCGACGTTTGATCCACTGCGGGATTGGATTATGTCGGAAACTTCGTTTGACAATCAGGTTTTTCAATATGTCGAAATGGTGACAGATTCGAATTCTACGCTGCCAGAAGAACTGCCAGAATTAGCCCATTTTATGATGATCACTAAAAAGAATGAGCTGGAACTCAATGCACTGGTTTATTTGTACGGTGGTGCAGTAATGCATCTCGTTCGCTTATCTGCCAACTATGGAGAGGAATTTAAACCAAAACTTTTCATTTTGTGATGGGAAGAATCGGAAGGAACATTTTATTTAAAGTACCAATAGCATTTATCTTGAATCTGGAAGGGCCTATAAGCCTTTTTAGCCGTGAAACCGCACCAGGCAAAAAAAGCCCAAGTGACCGGATCAGCCGTTCCATTGGGCTTTTTTTGCTGTTTGAAGAGGCTGACAGGTCGGTTGTGCCAGATACCGTCCGGATCAGTACCTGAAGTATGGACACCTTCTTCTTGTTCAGTCTAAAACTTGTTCCTCAATACCTGACAATTTGGTAACTAAAAAACCAAGTCGGATCAATAACTCCCCCAGTGCTTCCGGGAAGACCAGGAGCTCGAGCTACAGGTTTGCTGAGTAGCCAGCCGCTGTCGCCGGCAAACCGGTTCTTCCGGAATAAGAACTAGGAGCACGAGTTGCAGCTCAACGCGCAGCTGGTCAGGAGAAGGATTATCTATTCGATCTTAAACAATCGATTCTGTCTCGCATTCGTCCATCCTATCCTTAATCCACACTACATCTGTAAGAACTTCGTAATTATCTACCGTGATGTGATTATTTAATCCATCTGCAGATTTAACCTCGGTGTCGGGAGTCAAATGTAGTGAGAACTCTATACATGATTGCCAGCAGCTCCATTAATAAACTACAATATGATCTTTGAGTTAAGCAGTAAAGCATATAGCACAATTGACGAGTAACAAGCTTTTATTGCTACATCACTGTCCTATTCCCCCTCAAAAGGCAAAAGAATCCCTTTGCCAGTGATCATATTTTCTGCAGAAAAAATGTACTTCTCACCGCTACTTGTAAATACTGCAAATCTTGCTTTTATCCCATCATATTTCGGGAACGTGATTGTTTCTTCTAGGGCATACTGTCCTAAAACTAATCCATTAATGCTCTGCAAATATTAAGTTTTCTGCTCACTGGTTTTCAAATGAGGTTCTGTTAACATTAGTCGCTTCATTGATCGATTCCCCCTTAAATAAATGAAAAGAGGAAACACTTCTCCCAGTATTTACTGTGAGAGGTGTTTCCTCTTGAATTGGTAATTATTATGTTATGAATTAAAGATATCACTTGCCTGTGAAAAATTCAATTAGAAAGTTTATTACATTGATGTTGGAATTTAAGACACTACTTTTTGAATCCCATCATCATCAAAGCAAATGGGCTCGATGATCGCAGTGTCTTCAGGGATCACTCTACCTTCTCATTTAGCTACTTCAAGCTCAGCTTGTCTAAATCTATAGCATTAGCGCGTGCTTCTTCTAGAGTGTCTCCAAGGACACCAAAGCGAAATAAAGGAACATAGGCCGAAACGGTCCATCGTTTATCCTTTACTCCGGTCGGATGATCTTTCTGATGCAGCAGGTGGATGCGTGCCAATATGCTGACGATCCGAAGGACGCCGGACTCATAGTACGGCGTCCTAGCTGCTCGACACAAGACCACGGATACAAGCCGCCTCACTAATCTGAAGTGCCCTTCTGTAGAGAGAATCATCAAATCTTGGTGGGAAATAGTTTCATCAAGATACTCCCCCAGTGCCTTCGTAGGGATTCACACGCATTCCACCACCCGCGAGAAATATCCGGAAACGTACAGACAAATCACAGGCTGGTGTATTTGAAGGAATTCCGAGCTATTCAGAAGAGCAAGTTGGAAATTGTCGTTGGCGGCATTGCGGTGGTGACTGCCCAAAAGGTTCGCCGTAGTAGTATAACTGATGCTGAGCCTCTATAAGTTTTTAACACCATCGCATCACAGCTATAAACATTAGAAACATCGTAGGTAGAACTCTATCCCTGAAGTTCCGGATATTCACTTTCGTTCCTGCCAATTTATATTTTACAAACGTGATGGTCATACCTATTCGCACTTCACTTGTATAGTTAAGTTTAGCAGTATGTATTATTCACTAATTGCCTTTAAAGATACAAATAATACAGCAAACGAACCCCTTAATTCAGGCTATCTCCAAACAAAAAACTCCAAAGAGATCTGTTAAGGAATCATTATAGTGCTTCTCTAAAACTCTATAACCTCTATAAATCCTAATTAAATACGGAACGTGATTCAATCTAAAGATGGGAACGTTTAATTTCTGTGTATGCTTTATTCATTTAGAGGTCAAAGTCCAAAATAACTGAACTCCAATTGTTAGACGACAGTACTATATTGGTTTGTCTAAAGTTTATGTTAAAAAATGAATATTGCATAGTTTGCTCAACTTGTTTGTAGCACTTGGAGATAAACTTGGTACACAAAAATAAAGATTCGACATAGCTCTACTTGCAGCCACATAATAAACTCGGTGATCTTCTTTAGCAATTACATCAGGATTCAAAAGAAATCCGAGTTCTCTCTTTTCGGAGTAATTTTGATTATGCGGAAGAATATTCACTAATACATTCTCATATTCATTTCCTTTTGCTTGATGTATAGTTCGATCTTTCCCAACATTCTCTTGGCTTGATATTAATAAAACAAGTTCTGAATATTTCTTGCTGTTATAAAACACCTCTATTTTTGTTGGGATTTTCCTTTTGGAAATAACAGGTATATTGATATTTAGAGTCAAAATTTTCTCATATAGTTTTTGGATTGGTTGTTCATTAAAATCGCTATAATCAGCTAATAACTGCCGGATGATCTCCAATCCTTTTCTTTCATTACTTATTTGATTAGAACTCCTGTTTATCTCCTGAATTGCTTTTTTAAAGTTGGAAAGGCGTGCATATTCTATTGCTTTAATAATGGAAATAATGATTTTTCTTCGTTCATTAGAGCTATCATTATTAGTGAAAATAGATTCGAGTGTTTCGGATATTATATTGTCCGTATAATCTATCTTATCTCTTATAGAATTAGCCCGTATATTAGAAAAAGAGAGTGTATAAAGTTCTTCTTCATTATTGAGATTGAGAGAATCTTCAATATATTTCACTGCGTTTAAGGGGTGCCCGATGAGAATAGTAGGCAAATTGCCTTGTTTGTTTTTAGGGCTCTTTTGATAAATATCAGGTCGAATTGTATTTAACAAATCTATTATCTGTACTGTACTTCTATGGTTGTCTTCCATCTTGTAGTGAACGTTGTTTTCTAGATTAAATTCCTCAAATTGTATAATATCAGATCCTTGAAAACTGTAAATGGACTGAGCTGAATCCCCTATAACTCCAATAATCGTTTCTTTTTCTGCGATCATTTTTATAATTTTTGTTTGTATAGGAGAAGTGTCCTGAAACTCATCAATAAATATATATGGAAACTTCGAACGAATCACTCTCAAAACATCTGGATGTAAAATCATTATTTCCCAAGATAGGGCTAGGATATCATCATAATGAATGATTCCTTTTTCCCAAAACATCTGTTTGTATCTATAGAGGTCAGCATGCATATCTGCTATTCGACCTTTAATATGAAGTTTACAAGCATTATCATTATCAATTAACCAAAATGAATTCTTGGTGACATCAGCATTAGATAGTCGATATTTATTTTCTAATACACATTGTTTAAAAAAACCTGATATTAAATGATCACTTGGCCCCTTAACTTTAAGGATATTGATATTATGTTTCTCACTAATTAAAGATAAGAAAGGCTTTACTACATGCAAAAATAAAAAACTATGGATAGTACATACTTCAACGTGATCATGACCATTGGGAAGTCTCTTTATAATAGTTTCAACACCAGTATTAGTATATGTAATGCAAGCTATTTTTTTATTTCTTCCTAATCGCTGCGATTGATGCAGTATATTTTGAATATGGTTTATTAGAAATCTTGTTTTACCAGATCCGGGCCCTGCTACGATTTTAAAGTGAGTTTCAATTGGAATTGTAGAATCAGCAGATATTATTTCGAAATCCATACGATCGCATCCTTTATGTATTGTGGAACTTGAAAAGGGATTTTACTAGCACTATCTAAATTTTGCTCTAGATTATATGCAAGTTCATAAGCGTTCTCCCCCTTACTAACAGAGCTAAGGTATCTGGCAGCTAGAACATGCTCTTTTTTCTGACTCCGAGAATAATTTTCAATACCACCGGTAATTCTTGCACGTAATCCTCCTCTTTTTCCTAGTCTATCTAGAATAGACTCCAATGGTTTCCCATTTTTAAATAAATCAAATAAATCAACGAGTTCTTTATAATTTGTCATGTTTTTATTTAGAATTAATGAACAGCCAGGATTCTCATAACATAAAGAATATTCAAATGTTTTACCTTGATCGATTTGCTGGGAAAAACAGCGGATGTTATATGGTTGGACTTGATATACTAACGGATTAGTACAAGAAGAATATCTATATTTATCTGGATCTGAATACAGTTCAAAGGGGAAACATTTGGTATCATCATCTAAACTGATTTTATCCGAATCATCACTAGAAGTTGGTATGTTCTTAAGTTCTAATCTCACAGGATCTAAATCTGTAATACAAGCGACCTTTTTATGTAGGGTGAATTTTTGACTTGTATTAAAAAGCTTGAGAAATTGATCAAAATATCTTCCATTAACATTTATTACAGCTACGTGATCACCTTCTAAATCATGGCCAATATATCTAGCAAATATAGACATTGTTAATTGTTCTGCTAGTCCCTCGACGAAAATCACGGATTTTGCAAACAACATATCAGATTTAGTGGTATCAAGGAATCTTTCTATGTAAGCTTTTCCTTTGGGATCATTTTCAAAAATTCTTCCTAAATATGCAATATTCAGTTGGCTTTTATCAGTTCGATGGAAGCACATTATTTCATCTAAAGAAACCGCTGAAGTAATGTTTGGTGAATGTGTTGTTATAAAAATCTGTCTAGCTTTGCTTTTACCATTTTCCCTAAGAAACTTTAAAAATTTATATTGCATTGCTGGATGTAAATGAGCCTCAGGTTCTTCAATTACTAAAATAGGAAATGTCTTAGCATTACTTCCTAAATAATCACCGGAAGCATCCTTTTGCATCTTGGCAAGTAGCAAAGACATAAAAATCAGATTATTATAACCCAAACCATTGTGAGTAGCCGGTATAGTTATTCCAGTTTCATATTTTACTATTAATCTAAGTGCAGAATATAGTTCGGAATCCAAAATATTTCCGTCAAAGTCAGGAACAGCATTGCCAAAAGAAGCCCCTGTATCCTTAGCGTAACTTAACATCTCTTTCTTTCCGTATTCCATTCGATCTTGGAGAGTTTTAATTAGAGCAGCAGCGTTAACAGAAAAATCTTTTTTTAATTTTTCGATTTCTTCTTCTTGTGTTTTCTTATCTTTATCTTTTTGGTCATTATTCTTAATTTCAAAATCCATAAAAAAATCGATAACCTCTCTTAATAGAGTGTTTTTTCCAGTAAATAAATCACGTTCAACATCACGAATGGCATCTATGAACTGAAAATCAATTTTATTTAGTGATTCTGTGTCAGCAATTTGCTTTAGTAAAGTATCTCCGCCGTATACACTAGACTTATACTTTCGTAAAAACTTATGCTTTATAATAAGCCAGTAGTCCTCTATGTTTATCGAACTTTCGGATTTCATCGCATTAATATATTCTTCTTCTTCTTTTTCGGGTAAGTAAAATGAGTAAGTCAATTTTGCTTGATAAGGTTTTTTTAACCCGATGAGCCAGTTCGCTACTGTAACTAAATCTTCTGAAAAATCTTCTTCATTTTTGGATTCGGTAAAGATCACTGAAATAGTCACCCTTGGGGATCTTTTTTTCAGATCATCAATTGTGACTTCTTTGTTAAAATCATCTACAGTGAGCTTTTTAGGTGAATTTACGCTAAGAACTAATTCTAACGCTTTAAGCAAATTTGATTTGCCAGAATTGTTATGGCCGATAATTACATTCATACCCTCATTAAAATTTATATGTGTATCAATTTTGAAATTCCGGAAATTCTCTATAGATATACTCGAGATATACATACCCATTCTCCTAGTTATAATATGATATTACGATAAAAAATTATCCTATGTAGTAATTTAGAGATGTAACAAAATCATTGTCCATCTATATCTGATTTCGTAAATAATAATACATCAGTTAGCTTTCTATAATGCTGGTAGCTCAGAATTAATACTGCTATACATGCAGTTGATACTCCTAGATCTTTGTTTAGATCTATTAATCATTTCATGTTACTTCCCTCCGCTAGCATTTTCTCATACTCCAATATTCTCCATTTAGGGAGAATACACCTCCTTTTTGTCGAACCTTTGTCCTATAAGGGAGAAACATTATGTGGTTATAACATCAAAAACATCGTCAGCAAGGTCTAACGATGTTTTTAGGGTCGGATATCAAATCTGATTCTCTTATAAATAACATATGCATTGGATTGCTTAGGCTCCGGCATCATTGCTTGTGCTTGATAGGGCCATTTTAATTTTGTAGCATCGTACGCAATTGGTATTAAGTGAATAACTATGAACAATCCCCAACAAGCCTTAAGATATTTTCATTAATGACTTTAGATCATTAGCTAAGGTTTTTGAACCATTTAATCCTTGTAGATATTTAAGGGGGCCATTGGAAGACCATTCCATTGATTTGATTCTTTGAAGATGCTTTATAATTTGTCCATAATCAATATATTTCTTTTCTATGTTTATAACTTTCTTAAAAAGTTCTGCTCCGGCAAAAGCGAGCGCATTAAGACATACGATATGAGTGATACGATATTCTTTATAATCTAACCATTCACTGTTAAATATTTCTTTTACACCATTGAAGTAAACAAGGACCAGCACTAATCTCTCTTCTTTCGTTAGATGATCCGTTGGAACAGATTTAAACAAAATCTCAAGGACTTTATATAAATTTTGTAAGGTGACATGTCTGCCTGCATTTCGTTTTCCTGTTAAGCTACCAATAAAGTGAAAAGGACTATCTCCTCTAGTTATTAATTCTGTAGCAATCCAACTATTATCATCGGAATCTCTTTTAAGATATCTACTTAGTGAAGCGCCTATGCCTTTTGCTTTTGTATTAATAGTATCAAATAGTTGTATTTCCTCATCTTCATCTAAGTAATGGAATGCCAAAAAGGGTATTTGCATTTCTGAGTTTGTGTCTTGAATATATCGTTTGATCCCTCCCAATCTATGTTGCCCATCCATCAAAGAAGCTCTGTTTTTACATATTAATCGGCCAAAGGCTGGTCGGTTTTTGTCATATGCACTAAACTCCCAATGAGCTTCTGCATTGATGAGGATTGGGGTAAAGAGAGAATTTTCTCCTTTTGATAAATACATAGAAAAATCATTGCATCTTTTATTATCTACCGGTCGTTGATAACCTTTTCCGGAAGGATGGTCGAAAGGTTTCACATAAGTTAGGTTGAGAGCAGAGGATGCTGAAAGATTTCCTGTATACGTTACTTTCCCTCGCATTTTAGACTGCAAAATGTTTTCAATGACATGTTGTTGAGGCAATAGAGTCATTTAGATTCTCCTTAAAAATTATTAATACTATCATAATAGGTAATATATATCCTTTTTACAAATGGTAAATGGTAGTAAAACACTCTTCAAAGTACTTGTATTCTTACCTACTCTTAAAGAGAGGTGAGGAAATGTCCGGATTTTCAAATGAAGTTGGAAAAAAAATTAGACAACATCGAAAAGCAGCTAACTTAACTCAAGAGAAACTGGGAGAAATTTTATCTATGGATCCTTCTTATATTGGTAGAATTGAACGGGGAGAAGTCAATATTACTCTTGAAACAATTTCTAAAGTAGCTGAAGCTCTTCGAATATCTCCTTATGAATTCTTTAAGCCATCAAAAATTAATAAAAACACTGAGAAAAATGACTTGATAGAAAAATTAAATATAATGATTATGAACTTACATATTGATGATTTAAAAGTCGTTTTCCGAATAATAAAAGAAGCAATTACTTTAATAAAAAAATGATTTCATCTTATGATGAAATCATTTTTTTATTAAAGTAAACTAGTGTGTCTAAATTTGTTTCTTGTATTTATCTAAATCCCTGTATTGTACATGATTGTCTATTGCAATTTTCATTGGATGATACGACTTTTCATTAGCTTTTTTCCTCTTCTTTTTTATAGAAGGATAAGGACAGACGACTTTTGGAGAAAGCTCATTATGTACTCCTTCATTATCCCAAAACATTTGGAATTCCTGAAACTCACTTTGAGGAAATTGGAAAGCGAAAATTCTTCCATTAAGCTGTAATTCATCATTTAATGATACTTGTTTAGAAGATGCCGACAGTAGAAATCTAAAATATTTCATACTTAAATAACCTGTCATATGTGACACTAACCAATTCAAGTGAGAATGGTATCCATACTTTACAGAAGTCGATTGCATGTAACTTATTATAATATCCTCAATAGGATCATTTTCGAAGAAACCTAATAATGTAAGATTATGTTTATAATCGTGTGAATTTAAAACCTTATTATCTACATCATAATAATCCCTTAATCTCATTAAATTTTGTTTCCATTTCACGTATGCATATGCATAGGGACAAATTAAAGATTCTTGGCTATTTTCATCTTTAATAACATCTACGTAACGACGTATGCATGACTTATGATCTTTAAGTAGGGATTTTCTTAAATGTTTAGCAATAGCGCTGATGGTCTGATTTTTTGTTTTAATAAGTTCATGTTTTAGTTTATTTCTAAAAGGATCTGATTTATCATTTATCATATTATCTATTGTTGCTGAATAGTTCACAAGTGGATTTTGGTTATTAGTACCCATTGCATCATTGCTCTTTATTCGGGTTAAATATGGTGAAGTTTTTATAGTGAATATTTGGATATCCATTTCTGAATTAATTTCATTTTTTAATAATATGTTTAATAAGAAACTCAGGATTTGTGGAGTTTTGAAAATATCAGTATGCGGATACAAATAAATAGTATTAAGGACTTGTTGTTCATTTTTAGTTAGATGAATCCACTGTTTTACCATAGGGTCCATTATGTCATGACTGGAATAAATTCTCCACTCATCTGAAAGTCTGCTACCTACTACATGACCTTGTTTAAATTTGTAGCCACATTTACAGGTGTACGGTGACTCAAAGTGCTTAGCATCTGTTATGTCGTATGGGTATTGATGATAACACGATGGACAACGATCGAGTAAGGGAGATTGATGATATGGGCAAAAGTTAAAAAGTCCAAACTGATGCAATGTACTGTGATGACCATATTTTAAGCACTCCAAACAAAAGGTTAATGATTTTTTCCAATATCGAAGTTCCTTAAATCTCATTCCAGTTTGTCCAACCTGTCCTTTATGTAAAAATCCACACAAACTATTCATAAGATGATAATTATAATCCTTAATAGAAAAACCAATCTTCTTTTTCAGATAATCATTATCAAAAGCAGATAAAAAGTAAAGATTGAATTTGTTTCCTGACCTATGGCCTTTTTGTTTCAAGTTTTGAGCAGAACCAAATAAATTAAAGTAATCCTTTTTGCTAAATAAATTTGCATAATTTAACTTTTCGAAAATTGACCATGGTGACTCAAATTCACTAATCCAATTTGTATTCCATGTTAGAGAACCTTCTGGAATACTTATATATTTTGAGATATCAGGTATCATGTTGAATTTTCTCTCCTACCTACCTTTTAGTTATGATTAAAGAAGGTCATTAAATATTTCATTTTCAATGTAACCTGACTTTCCCAATGCATCAAGCCAATGAACAGTAGATAAGTGTGGAACATTCTTTCCCTGTACACCATATTTTTTAAAAACATATTCAATGGTAAGGGTTAAATATTGCATTGGAATTTCCAGTGATTTTTGAACACCTTTCTCTTTTCTTATGTTTTCAATTGTTGAAAAAAGATCGTCAATACAGTTTTCCAGACGAAAACCTTGATCGTAAGCATCAGGGAAATAATATCTTGTAAAGGACCATCCGCTATTAGTAGGGTACTCAGATAAGGAGTCGTATCCATTCAAACATGTAAGAAGCTCTTCCCTGGTTTTGACTCCTGAGAATTTATATTCGTGCACCATAAAACGTCCAACAATTTGTCCCATCTTTGCTGCTATAAATCCTGATCTTACATGTTTCAACTCCTCTTGCCCCACTAGAATTGCTGTCATACTAATGCCATTTTCTTTTAGAAAATTATATATATCCATCAGAACATTATATTGAAGTGCAACGAGTCGTTGAGCATCATCGATAAACATAATTATTCTTCGGCTTCCGGCTTGTTCGGCCTTTTCTTGTAAATATTTGTTTAAACGTTCGTTCTTCATTGTTTTCCGACCGGAATATGGAAGATCATGTCCAAATTGTAACAGTAATTCTTCATAAAAAGTGTTTTCATTTATTCTACTATTTTGATTGCATTTGAACTTTAAAATGGGGAGTTGCTCGCCAAAATCTAGAGGCAACTCTTTCTCAAGGTAACTGATGGCCCATGTTTTTCCTAACCTAGGCCTGCCATAAGCTATACCGCCAGGTGCTCTATTCTCAATCCATTGTTTAATGTTTTTATACATCTTTCTTACTTCTTTTGTTCCAATAAAATAATTACCAGTTTCAATAGGATGAGTTTTTAGTGGTAAATAAGGTCTTTCTGAAATGTCATGATTCATCAATCCTACTCCTTTTTATAGGGTATAGGTGCGAAAGACTCTATCGTCATCATCATCGTCAATATCAGTATTGAGAGTACTTTCAGGTGCTTTATTGGTGATTCTTATTTCTTCATTATTTTCATGACGAGTATATTGATCTTGTTCGACTCCATTCAATTCTCTTTGTAACTGAGCTAATTGATTTCGATCCCGTTTTCCAGTTTTCGCTTTTTCAGCTCTATAGGAATAATAAACTTCAAAAGGATCCTGATAGTTATCGAAGAAGATCTTCCTATGCTGCTTGAGTTTATTTATGGCTTTTCTTGTCCTTAGAGAGTGTGGAGTTGTCCCCCAATATCCCTGAGCCTTTAAATAACCGAATTCGCTTCCATCAGGTAAGAAGGCTCTTATAATTCGAATATCTTCAATATTTACTAGAAGAGTTAGTTCTGTTCCAATTAAATGTGCACTATTTGAGAGGACGTCATTCTTATAAGGAACCCCCATAAAATGAATAAAGGGACGTTTTCCATGTTTGATGTTTCCACTGACGGTTCTAACCGTACTAAGCAAGAAAAAAATCACATTTTCTCTTTTTTCAGGTTCTAAAATTCTTGGTTCCATTCCTCTCTCTATTCTTTGTTTCATCAAATTTAGTGGGGAAAAGTTTCTAATACCACTGTGTGGCATTCCATTGTAATTAGATATAAGTACATGTGTTAACTCTTCAAGATCATTTACTGATATATCATATTTTTTCGCCTGTTTTTCCGGATTTTTTCTAAGAGGATCTGAAGGAGAACTTCCAGTTGTACTTGCTAATTTGTGATATCCCAAATCCTCAAGCGTTCGGAATAGTCGTTCAATGATTCCTCTTAATTCTGGGGTGTTTACGGGTCCAGGATTTATGGTGCAACCGACCACTTCATGTAATCGATCTGTAACAAGATTTGCTAAATTCGCCTTTCCATTATCAATACTGAATTCATTCCACAGCGCCCAAGCTGCTTCTTGAATTTCAGAAGATGGTATACCGCCTAAAGAATTATAAGATAGATTAGGGATGCTAAATTTAATTTTTTGATAAGGAACAATTGAATTTCTAATGCAATGTAACACATCATCTAAGGTATACTCTTTATTGAGACAAATATGATGACCAAGGACAGATCTTGTCGCGACATCTACTATTACAAGGAGCCATATTCTATCAATTACTTCGGTAAATGAATCTCCTTCGGGAGTAGTAAAAGTTATAGTGAAAATCGCGTCAATTCTATGACCATCGAATTGAACTCGTTGAAATGGTCGTGTTAAAAGTAACGTATCTTCTTTTTTTTCATTTATCCACGTGGCTTGTCTTCCTGCAGTTTCACCATGAAGTTTAGATCCCTCAGCAAAATGTTTTTTTTCGATTTTTTTGAAGAATCTATACAATGATCTTAGTCCTTTATCATTGGTATTAAAGGGGTAATCATGGATTCCTATTCCTTCTTTTTGACAAAGTTTCAAGAACAAATTATGTATTGCATCACCATTAAGCGTCGGAATTGGTGTTTTTTCATTTTTTCGTCTTAAATATGCTGAAGTAATCATTTCTTCTATTTTTGGATAATTTATCATAAGCGCACTAAAAGCTCCATTAAAATTAGGCTCTTCTTCATTTTTATAGGTGGTTGGAGCTTTTCGTGTATATTTTGAGATTCTTTTATGAGGAATCAAGGCCCTGAAGCCCCAAATTATATTTGTAACCGGGTCGTATTCCAAGCATTTATTCACAAATTTACTTAATTCTGATTTATGAATTCCCGTGGCTTCCGTAATTTCGGCCAAAGTTAGATCACTTTGCATATAATACATAATAGCTTTTTCTCGGTTCAAATATATCTCTCTGTCTTCTGGTTGGAGCTGCATAATATTTACGACAGGCCAATTGGAGGTATCTCGGTATTTTGGATCGAGGTTGACTTTATTTCTCAATCGCTTCTGATTCATTTAAAGTCACCTCCGATAAACTTGTAATTAATTGATTAACTTCATCGCAAACAAGAATTTTATGGTATATGAGTGCATAAATACAATTACGAGTTGTAACAGGATGGAATGAACTAGATACTGAGTTCTCTAATTCGCGAATAGTTAATGTAGTATTTAATGTTTTCTTTTTTAGTAAATCTAAGAGGTCTTTGTTTATTTCATCGAGAGGAAGGTAGTAAGGGGAAATAATCTTTTTGTTTGATAGAGCTAAAGGATTGTTTCTGATATCAAGTTCAGTTAAAATTCTATGCTTTTTATTGTTTTGCTTGCACCAAATTTGCTGAGCGTAAAGTTCTTTAATCATTTTTTGTTTTGCACGTGGGTGAGTAGGATCTATCTCATAAGAATACTTTATGCATCTGAACTCTTCTTCATCAGCAAAATTAACCCACATATCAAATATAGTCTCAATTATTTCACCGGCAACTGAGATTACTATCTTGATAGGTTTCTCGCAATAATTGTTAATGTCAAGGTTCGTTTCTATTAGTACCCAGTGGTCATATTGAAGATCATTATATAGACGCACCTTACGATGAAGTCTTTTACTGAATACATTAAATCTGTTCATACCCATCTCATTTTTTATTTCACGAATTGGTGAGTACAAATTGTTCACATCCTCACTTTTTGTTAAAAAAAGGCGTTTAATAATTAATTCACCTTTTTAAGGTTATATCCTTTGTCGAATCATCACTTTCTTTATCGAATGTAAAGAAATGTTATTTTGGATTTAGAGTGTATGGAAATAAAGTATTAAACTGAGTATGTCGATGGACTTTAAATTATGTAATAATGTTGAATTACTAAAACAGTAGTTGAATTCAGGGAAACTCATATACGTACTGTAATCTCGGCAAGTGAGTAAAAACAAAAATAACGACAGCAATGGCCAAAAGTGCCAATGCTGCCGTAGGTTATAACCTTCTTTCTATACCGATACTAAGCTGTCCTCACGAAAAAATAACTGTATTGTCTTGATTTCATTCTCGTCGGTCTAATTCGTGGAACTAATTATCTTCTCTTTCAAAAGAGAGTTTTGAGGCTTATTGATCAGAGTGCAAACTTAAATTGCCACTCTGATCGAGTTGGGGACTTTGTGTCATTACTCCTAGTGAGTAGGAGGTTTTGTGTCATTCTCTAATCGAGTAGGTAACTTTGTGTCAAAATTTTGTGACACAAAGTTACCTATCAAATACAGAAAAAACCAATAGAATCAGGGTTTGTATGGTAGGTAACTTTGTGTCAGTCTACAAATCGTGTTAATAGCTAAAAGTATGGCAAACATAGAAATTCACCCCCCATTCTATTAGATAAAATTCAGTACATTCTACTGAAATGACCTCTTTCTCAAACAAAAAAATATAAAACGGCGACATTGATTACATCAAAAACTTTGTAAGGCATGAGCACTACACTTTAGTCTTAATTATAAAAAAACTGCATGTTTTCTTTATTTCAAGAATGTTTATCCGTTACTATTTTTATGATCCTTGATCCATTCTAACCAATAAGAAAACTCACATGCTAAATGCATTTGATGCGATTCTATAAGTCTAGTAGGACAAAGCGCTGGGAACTCAACAACAAGACTTACTTCTATCCCAGTATTGGTATCTTTGAATTGATGACGAACCCCACCCATAATAGTACCGTCTTTCATACGGGCAACACCTGCTGATTGGTACTGATAAGAGTTATCTCTAGGTGTTTTTAATCCTGTTTCGTCATCAAAGACAATGAAGAATTGAACAGGAAACGGGGAATTACCAGTAGTTTCAATGACCTCCAGTTCGTTTTCTCCAAAAGGTCTTAATACATAATGATCAGGACAAGCTGATAGATTTACTTTATCATTCTCGCGTGATTGCTCTAGCATTAAACTATCAATTCCCTTTATAGCTTCTTCTGCCGAAATGCCCTCTAAATAGATATCTGTTTTTGAAAATTTCCGTCTATCTCCAGATAAAGCAGCACAGACACGCATAATCATTCCACTCAATCTAAGTTTAGATTTCAATTTATCGTACATTTCGTTATAGGAATATCTCATCTTTAGTTCAGCTAACTTTTTTATCATTGCGTCTGTATCATTTATTTCAGGCTCATTATGTCCTAATGTATTTAAAACCTTTTTTATACGTTCTCTTTTCCATTTTGTAAGTTGTTCCTGTGAAATATCGTTTCCGTTAATATAAATTTTCATATGAATTCTCCTGTATTCTTATGTTTTGGATCGTATCGTAGTGTGGTTAATATTAGATTAACGATCTCTTTCTTAATATCAAGATTTAAATCTATCTCCGAATGGGCAATACTACTAAGGCCATATAAAATATATCCAGAAGTTAACGATGCGTTGGCAGTGTGGAAAATCCCTATTTTCATCCCATCTTCAATTACCTGTTGAAATAGCGGGTGTATTTGCTTGTATAATTTCTTCTCGAGTTGGAAGTGTTGTTCTGTCTGATAAGAACTCACATGTTTATATGGTGCTAGTTTTTCAATAAATGTCCAAAATATCTCTAGAGAATCTTTCATTTTTTGCATAACGGTCAATTCATTTGAATTAAGTGCATGTTGAATTTTTTCTACATTTTTCACAATGAAATTATTCAAAATCTCATTAACAAACTCTTCTTTAGATTTAAAGTAGTAATAAAATAAGCCGGTTGCAACACCCGCATGATTAACGACATCCTTTATGCTGAATCCTCCCATACCATTTTTCATATAAAGTTCAAAGCCAATATCCATTAATTCTTGGCGTCTTAGATCAGGTTCTTTTGATATTCTCTTCATTGTCCATCTCCCAATGTAATTTTTATCGCGACTGAATATGATTCAATCATAACTGACTGAATGTAGTTCAGTCAATAAAAACTGTTGCCAATCCATGCCGGGATTAGTAGCTCTGCCCATCGCATATCTCGTATCTAATCCCCCGATCAGAAACTTACTCCTCGTACAACCGTTCAAATCTGTGGACTGTCAAAGAACTACTTACCTTGTGAACTAGAAATCCGGCTATAAAGTCTCTCTAGATACTTTGTAAGTATCAGTAAGTACAATCACCGCTACAATGCAGGTGACTTTATGTCAAAATCCCAAAATGTAGGCACTTTGGTGTCCTTGGACATCGGAAGACAAGAACATATTCCCTTATAGGACAAGAACTTTGTCCCTTTGCCGATTCCCCCACTTTTTCCGGCATATAAAATCCACCCATATAAATGAGTTGATCAATAACCATGTTTTCTTACAAAATTAACGAGATTGGTTCCTGACTTCGGTCATTCCGCCCACCTACGTGTCCGAAGCAACCAGATCTGCGACGCACAGCATCTTGCCACGCCGCCGGTACCAATTTACGCAGTTCCCGGTAGTTGTTGATTTCCCCGTTAAAAATAAGTGATACTTCGCCCGACTCATTGTGCATCGGCTGCGAACCTTGAATTCATATGATTTACTTAGGAAGGGTATCATTTCAAGTCATCCATGAATAGGCTGTTGTAATAAATTGAATAATGGAGGTATCCCGGATGACCTTTGGGAACGAATATCCAAACAGCCAGGCTGATCCATCCGTATCCCCTTACTTTACCCGTTACAATCCTTTCCCTTACTCTCATTACTACCATCTCTTCCGTTCAGAAAGCAGTCTGGCAGATATAACCTCAGATAGCGAAAACACCAAAAAAGAACTTATAAATGGTTATATGAACGAAAATTTATGCAGCGGGCAGGGGATTAAGCTAAATACCGGGATAGAAGTAGGCGGTAAACACGGCATTGGTTTAAATGCTGGCGGGAATTTAGCCTTAGGTAGCATGGGTATGTATGCGGGCGGCCATATGGGCACTCCTTCATATGGAATCCATGCGCAAGGCAATACTCATCTGGACAGCAGCCAGGGTCTAGGGCTCAATGCGGAAGCCCAGGCCTTCGGCAATTACGGGATTGCGGCTCAGGCAAAAAGCCAAATAGGTGGCGGTCAAGAGGCAGGTTTTCATACGGGGGCGCAGGTCGGAGGAGAGTACGGTATGAGTGCTGATGCCGAAGGACACTTGGGGTTCAGTCAAGGCGCGGGACTCCAAACCCATTTGCAGCTTGGCGGCGAAAATGGTCTCGGAGCCCAGGCCAAGGCACAACTCGGCGGCGGCCAAGGAGCAGGCTTAGGAGTTGCCGGACAGGTAGGCAAATATAATGGAAAGTTAGGACTTAAAATCGGCGGTAAGGACAAAGAAACCAAGGAGTAAAAGTTGCCACAACATTAAGTATTTAACCTTTCATTAGACATCCATTTAATGAAATAGGTAATTATTTTCAAGCTCATTTTATGAATACCAAATCGGTAATAGGACCATGTTCCTGTCCATTAACGGCTAAAGGATCAAGTTCCTGTCTGGAGTAAAGGACAAGAACTTGATCCCTTAAAATACAAAAACCGCGCGGGGCTCGGGTTCTAATGGGACTATGTTCTTATCCACTGACAAATATATACAGATGTAAGCTCACTAACCTTTCTTCCGGAATCCTCCGTATGTTCTTCAATCAAGACTTTCATCAGAAACTCGTACCAGACTTTAAGTGAGCATGATCATCTACAGTCATTTTGCTACCCTCCAAATTTTTGTTTTATTAACTTGCTTCGAGTAAGACTATTGAGTTAAAATCCTCAAGTTGCAATGCTTCTTTATCTATTCTTGGAGGAAATGAGTACATAATGTAAGATGCCACCTAGTCATATTAAATCATAGTATCTCTGTGTGTTCCCTGACCATATTAAATGATCTATTTGTAAAAGCTTTCCCCTACTTATGATACGGTTCACCCGTAACGGGGCTAGCGGCAAAAAAAGTAAAAGGAGCTGCCGTGCATGCTCCTTCGCTTAACGATCTTAATGCTTCGATCATCTTCTCTAGGTTTTGTGACGTGGTATGCAAATTTGCAAATGATCTTCACACAGGCAGCCTCCCTATCATCAAGCTTGTTCCGCTGCCTTTAGCAATCGAAGCAACAGCTCCTTACGCGGTTCCTGCGCCTTACGAGCCAATGTAGCCAGCTTCTCCGCCTTGCCAAAAATCGGGTACAGCACTCGTTCGGCCTCGTAATTCGATAAAGCCTCGACATGCTGCACCAATAGCGATAGCTTGTCTTCACTTTCCAGTTCTGGCTGAATCCTCAGCTTCAGCGAATCATGAGAGCAACGCAGGCAAACGACCAAGGCGGGCATCGAGCGTTCGGTTATGCCATGGGTCTCGGCGAAAACAGCCGTGAACTTGTCCTGCACCAGCTGATGCTCCTCGTCTACAAGGGCCATATAGGTTTCTACCAACGGAAAATAGCGCTCGTCCGTGAGTCCCAGCCCGAATACGGCATAACTGCCTGGCATGACGCTTTTCTCACCTTCTGTATCCTCGTACCACACAAACTCTTCCATCGCCTCACGAGCGTATTCCTCCAATAACGGATACAGCTCGGAATAGGCCAGTGCATTCGCGAAAAAACGATGCGTATCCGATTTGGCAAGTCCTTTAATGGGTAATGCCTCTCTCACGCTGGATTTTAGCTTGATTTTGTAGCTTTTTGGGAAACCCTTCCGGAGTAGGGAGAGAATAAATGAAATTGCCCTTTCGTACGCCCCAGCCTCTTCTTTACGAATAACGACCGTAATGATGGAAAACACATCGTTAGCCTTGCATTCAGTCAACTCGTCACGCAGATGAACGTCTTCTCGTGCGAAGGTGTCGCTACCTTCCTTCAACATGCGTCCGGCTTTGCCGCTGCCCAGCTGCCTCGCCAGCTCCAGAAAAGTCATTCCCTTGGCTTTACTGTAGCTTGGCTCGTAACGAAGAATCATCACAGCGCCGTACAACAGCAGATCGATAGGCTGGTTCGGCTCATCCATATGCTTGAGAGCCGTATCCGGCTTGATTTCATTTTTATTGGTTCTGTATTTGGAAAGGGTAACATCATAGTGACGTGGCAGGAATACTTCCTCGGCCCAGTGGGTTAAAGCTCGAATGATATCGCTTCGATGCTCTCTCAGCGCTTGCGCCCGTTCTTTATTCAATGCCTGAATCCGGTCAAATATAGCAATCGTCCGTCCGACGTCCGGTTCGTTGAACAAATACGGGTCCAACAGATGGCGTGTCAAAAAGAAAGTTTCTAGCGGCTTTGTCGGGTAAGCGCCCTTCACCAGTTTTTGCTCGATATAGGACTCAACCCGCTCCAGAAGCTGCCGCTTTTTCTCTTCATATACGATGTCAAAAACCGTTAATCTCACGTGCCCGTCTGCCGTTGCGAATCTTCCCTTCAAGGTAAACCGGTAGTCGATAAGGGCCGACGTATGCAACTTGTCCAGCTTCTCCCTTACGATGCTCGTCAACCGGGGCTGCACCTCATGCAAGACCTCCTCCTGCGTAAAAGGAGACGCCTTCATCGACTTGCGCCCTGAAGCATTCCTTCCAAAATCCGAACTGCCAACGCTAGTCCTACCCGGTCGATAATCCAGCACAATGTCGTTAAAAATGCCCACTTGCAGCGTGGTACGCTTGACAGCGCCCTCCACGTCCTTTCGTTTCTCTTGTTCCTCAAACCACTCATAAATTGCCGCTTTCATCTCTTCCAGCGCTTCTTCCTGTAGTTCGTTCATGGTCTCCCGCCTTTCCACATGTTTCTTCGCTCATCGCTTCCAAAATATCGTTTTTTTCCCTTCGGAAAATTTACTATCCTTGCGATTTCCGAGCAGCCAGCAGTAACAATTCCAACCCGCCGACATTTTCAGCTCTACACCACTTGCAATCCATATATCGGCTACTTCTTGCGCAATATCCGTTTCTGCCAAAGTCACTGCTACCACAAAATCGCCCGTGATCACTCCTGCTTAGTAAATAGCGTCGTAATTCCTTGTAGCATAGAGCAGCCAAGGTTGCTCCTTAAATCACTTATATATCACCTAGCTTTATCCCCTCTATTCAACCTGTTATGTACATGAAAAGTTACCTTTGTCCCTGTACCTAACGTACTTGTGATATGGAGTCCTGTTCCAAAGTGCCGTTTTAATCGCAGATCAGTATTAATCAATCCGACGCCTGAACGACTATCTGCTTTCCTTTCAAATATTCGTTGCAATTGGACCCCGTCTATTCCGTCCCCATCGTCTTCAACGGTTATCTCTGCATGCGTCTCATAGACAGAAATCCGAATAAGAATCGTTCCTCCACGATTGCGCTTCATTATGCCATGTCTTATCGCATTTTCAACGAGAGGCTGGATCGTAAGAAATGGGACTTTTATGTCCCCACGGTCATCTGTCTCCCAAATAACCTGTAACCTTTCTTCAAACCGAACCTTTTCAATATATAGATAAGAACGTACTAGACTTAACTCCTCTTCGATCGGAACAAGCCTATCCATGTTTTGAAATTCAAATTTATTCCTCAGAAAATTGCTGAATTCATCGAGCAAATTACGCATCTTATCCAAATTAATATCACTTAAAGCTGTTACAGCATTCAACGCATTAAATATAAAATGAGGCTGGATTTGCGCTTGCAGCCATGCAGCTTCTAATCGCAGTTGTTCTCGAACGGATTGTTTAATCGTAGCTAACGCCTCAATCCGCGATTTTATTTCTATTGCTTCCACTGGCTTCGTCACATAATCGTTTGCCCCAGCTATAAAACCGCTCTGAATATCTTTCGGTTGGCTTCTTGCGGTAAGGAGCAATACAGGGAGCTCCGTGAGTGTAAACCGCTCACGAATCATTCGTGTCAGCTCATAACCGGACATCTGTGGCATCATGATATCGGAGATGACCAGATCCCATTCCTTAGTGTCCAGTACAGCTAATGCCTCTTTACCGCTCGTTACCATCGTTAAATCATATTCGTCTGGTGGTAGTATGGCTTCAAGTACTTGAAGGTTGACAGGATCATCATCAACAACTAATAGAATCGGACGTTCACGATTCATTTCTATTAAAGTTGCTTGATTCGTAGCTGGCGGAATCTTCACTTTTTCCATATACACTGAGGAGGCTATTTCTTGATTCGGGATGGATTGGAATGGTTCAAATGAGTTAGTCAAATCATCCTCTTCCTCTACTTCCAAACCTGCTAGCCTTAATGAAAATGTGAATTTTGAGCCCTCTCCTAAAACAGAGGACACTACTAACGTACCTCCATGAAGCTCAACCAGTTGCTTGCTTATACTTAAACCCAACCCAAAGCCACCATCAATCATAGTCTCATTCGTGCTGGCTTGCTCGTACGGACGGAATAGGCGCTTAAGCATGTTCTCATCCATTCCGATCCCGGTATCAGCAATAACGATATAGGCTCGTCCATCTTTTACAAAAGCTTGAATCGAAATGACCCCATCATTCGTATATTTCACAGCATTATGAAGTAAATTGAAAACGATTTGAACAACCCGGTTCTCATCCGCATATATTGGCGGAAAATCTTCAGGAATTTGATTTGCAATTTTTACAGACTTCACATCTGCATTTAATTGCAGCATATCAAGTACTCCGGTCACAATTGGCTGAATAAATATGACTCTTTTGTGTATACGCGGATTTCCTTCCCGTAAACTCATCACATCAATCAAATCGTCTAATATCAATGTCATTCGACGTCCTACAGATAAAACCGTTTCAAGCTCTTTGATACTCCTTTCCTGCAACAAATGCCGCTCCCTTTTTAAAACGGATTGTGACATATTAAGAATACTATGAAGCGGATTTTTAAATTCATGAGAAGTATTTGCTAGGAATTGATCTTTATGGTCATTCATCCTTTGCAATGTTGTCGCAAGCTCTTTCGTGTTCGCATGCATGATAAAATAATCTTTAAACCATACAGAGGCTAAACAAGCTATCGCAATAATCATATCGAACGGATAGTAGACAAGACTCAAACCGCTATCCAGCAAGATTAACGACCAAAGAGCATAGTTCATCAACGCAAGAAAAGAGATAAGCAGTAAAAGATTGCTCTTTAAATCTTTAATTACTTTTTTAAACATCGTAATCAGCGTTATAACTGCAGCAGTACCACCTAATACATAATAAATAGGGAAGAGCATGATCACCTGAGTTGGATTTAAAAACAACGTGATGCCGGCAGTCCCTAGATTCATTATTTTGTAGACAGGGTACATCCTACGCCAATATGGAAGCTCGCGATGATTCGTACACTGGAGCAAAGCATAGGCTGCAATAACGAAAGCAATATTAGTCAGCCTAAAATCCCAATCAATTCCAATGTAAAATAACTGATGGAACAACTTCTCATCCGTACTAAAGACACTCGTGATCGTTACACATAATGCAAGCAAACTAAAATAAAGCAGCTTCTTTTCCTTATTTCCTATTAAATACAAAATAAGTGCATAGACAGCGTGCATAATAAAAATAATCGCTGCCAATAACTGCATAAAAATGGAAGCCTTCATATCTTTGGCAATGGCTTCTTCTGAACCGAATTTTATGGATCGGACAATGCCCCCGCTTCGACTATCCACATAATTTGCAGCCTGAATCACGAGTTCGATTACACCGTTGTCATCTGCTGTAAAGGTTGTAGAATAAGGTAGGTCCTTCGAAATATATTCATCCTTTGTTGTCGCCACCTGTCCGGATTTAGTAAGTAATCGACCGTTTACATATAATTCTGATGCAGTGCGTACACTGGGTACACGAATACTATAATTAAGATGCTTCGCCGGGTCTACATAAAGAAGCAAACGATAAGAGCCATACCCGTATGGAGATGGCTTGTCAGCATGCAAAACTTCACTCCATCCTCCCGGTACCTGAATGTGCCTTGGCGCATTATCGCCTAACAATTGTTGCCGATTACCATCTATCAACCATTGCGAGGGATAAAACTCCCATTCCCCATCAAGTAAGTGAATGCTGCCATCTTCTGCATTCCAATTGCGTAAATCGAATTGCCCATTATGAATTGACGCCTGTTTGGGATATTGAAACGTCTCCATCCATAAAATGCGAAAACCGGTTAAAACAACTAATATGAAAACTAGCAATAATATTATATAGCTCTTTTTCATTTGATATTTGGATGAGTGAGTTTCCACGAAATATTTCTCCCCTAGTCATTTTCTTCTAAGTCATTTAAATAAGTACTCTCCATAATTTACCACAGTTAATACAGGAGAAACGGACGATAAAGACATCTTTATGTCTATTATATAGAAATACACAAAGTTTGATATGTAACCGCTTCACTTATTAAATTATAACAACCTCCCCTTACTTTTTGCCAACCATACATCGACATATATTTCAAGACCAATTCATTCTCCATAGCTAATGCTTTATTCGAATCAACTAATTCAGAATCTTTGCTTTTTGCTAATTCAAATTTGCACTTCTCACAAAATATATTTTCACGTTCGATATATACTACCATTGTGAACCTATAATAAACCCAGTCATGTCACTTAATATTCACGAAGAAGCCTCACCTGTTTTATATGATAAGCAATTTACTAAGATAATCATTCACTTATATCAATTGCTCCAAGATAAAAAACCCATATCGACCCTAGTTCTAGGGTGATATGGGCGCCTGCCTTGAGATGTTATTTTTTAATTGCAGCTTTCAGAATTTCGATCTTCTCTTGTCGTGATAGATCCGATGAGGTTGAAATGCTATATCCAAATTTACCGCCATCTTGCCAAAAAACGTATTTTGGGAAAACATTAGCCGGTAAATCATCGTCAAAAAATCCATTATTCTTAGTTCCATCGGCGTCCACAGTATACTTCGTAATCGCAAGCGTATCTTTCCCGTTCGTGTATTCCAGTCGAATATCGTCGGCTTCTTTCCAGTCCATTTTTTTCGTGAAGACCGGTTTGCCGCTCTTCTTCCCTTCAGCTCTCAAATCATCGATGAACTTGCCTCCCAAGGGTCCTCCGATTCTCGCTTTGGAGAAAGTGTAGCCTTCTGGCAGGTTGGAAGGCTCTTGCAAGACAGCGCCTTTTAAGGTTGCTGCTTTCTGAGAATATTCATCGAAGGAAGCATATTCCTTCGTCAGCCCCCAATAGCTAAGATCAAGTCCGCTGTTCAACGCTTTATATTTATGATAGATAACATACGTGTCACCCGTCTCTTTAACCAATTCCTTCACGCGATTGATTTCATCGTCGATATATTTTTTATCCTCTGCTGGAAGTGCCTTAGCTGCATCCGCCGCTAGTTTATTCATTTTATCCATTTCTTGCTTATACAACGCACGGTCTACCTTAGATCCATTGAATTCCTCAGGATAGGTGATATCTAATTGACGATCCCCAGCTTCTGATTGTGCCGAAACAGCTATCGTTGCGTTCCCATCATCTTTTTCCTTGGCATTGACCAGCGTCACGCTGCCAAGCGCGAGAATGATTGTCATCCCTAAGATAGAAAGGCGATATGATTTTTTATTGAATTGTTTGATCATGATAAGTCTCCTTTTCATTTGTTTATGTGTCGCAGATAGGCCGGCAAGTCCCGGCAGGCGATGGTCTCCCGAGAAATGTTCCAACACTTGGATGATCGTCTGCCCATACGCATTATTTTGCTGTGGTCTCATTCGATCCAGCACGAAGGCATCACAGGCCATCTCTTGATCTTGTCGCGCTCTGTTCACTGCAAGCCATACAAGTGGGTTGAACCAATGGAGAATCAGAACCAAGTGCATGATCCAATTCACGGCTACATCCCTGCGACGGACATGAGCGAACTCATGCGCCAAGATATACTGAAGCTGTCCTTCATGCAGCGACATCAGTAGACTTGGAGAGATGACGACTGTCGGCTTACAAAACCCAACGACGGCCGGACCGGGAATACGCTCGCTGGAAACAAATTCAACTTTGCGCTTCACGCCGAGCTGCTGCCGTGTATCATGGAACAAGGCCAATAACAAAGGCGTTTCTATACGGCTACCAGCGCGCAGGGCATGTTGCAATCGCAGCTGATCGTATATGGTTTTCGCGACGAGAAGCAGTACACCCGTAAGCCAGATCAGTACCAAGACTGGAACAAAGCCCATCGATGTAATTTCATTCCACCAGAAATGGTTCTCCGGCTTGCTTTCCGATGTATCCGTGGGTGCGGTTAATTCCGTTATCCCAACGACAATTCCATATTTCTCCGCCACAGAACCCTTTACGTGTTCTCCTGTCTCGCTTGCACTTATCGATGGATCTTGCATTTGCTGGTGAATGCCAGGCATGAAGGATTCCAGAGACAATACATTATAAAGGCTAAGAGAAGACTCTGGTGCCCAAGGAAGCAGCAAGCGGATCGCCACGGGTATCCAGAGCAAATATTTCCATCTGGCTTCCAGTTTGTTTTGGAATAAGAATTGCAGAATCAAGATCAGCATGACCAGAATGCCTGCCATGAACGATCCCTGGATCACCCAGCCGAAGAATGACACAACAGTTTCGTATAAGCTTGGACTCATTTAGATTCTCTCTTTTCTAGTTCCCCAATTCTGCCGCTATTGTCGAATAACGTCTTCAAATCCTCAATTTCCTGCATATTCAGCTTCTCATCTTGGAGGAAATTAGCCAACATCGGCATAATGGAACCACCATACATCTTCTCCATGAAAGAAGTAGTCTCGGAACGCTGATATTCTTGCTCGCTGAACTGAGGATAAAATAATTGCATACGCCTCGAACTCTGCTCCAGCTTCACGCCCGCCGCTTCCTTCTGTACCAGTCGGCTAAGAAGCGTTCGGGTCGTATTCGGGCTCCAGCCCATTCGATCCGTCATTTGTTGAACAACTTCACTAGAATAGCAATCTGGATTTAGCCACAATACCCGCAAAATTTCGAGCTCTGCATCCGTTATGGATGGTATTCGGTTCATATATACAACCTCCAAATCTAACTTGCGCAGAATGCATAGGATGGGTGAACTGCTGCGCATGCTCAAGGCAATCTATCACTTCTTGACCGCTGCTTTTAGAATTTCAATCTTCTGTTCTCGGGTGATATCGGATGAAGTTGAAAGGCTGTATCCGAATTTGCCGCCATCTTGCCAATAAATGTATTTTGGGAAAATGTTTGCTGGAAGGTTATCGTCAAAATAACCTTTTTTCTTCCCTTCTTTCGCATCCACCACAAACTTCGTAATCGCAAGCGTATCTTCCCCGTTCGTGTATTCCAGGCGAATATCGTCGGCTTCTTTCCAGTCCATTTTTTTCGTGAAGACTGGTTTGCCGCTCTTCTTCCCTTCGGCTCTTAAATCATCGATGAACTTGCCTCCCAAGGGTCCTCCGATTCTCGCTTTGGAGAAAGTGTAACCTTCTGGCAGGTTGGAGGGCTTTTGCAAGACAACGCCTTTTAAGGTTGATGCTTTCTGGAGATATTCATCAAAGGAAATGTATTCCTTCGTCAGCCCCCAGTAGTTAAGATCAAGTCCGCTGTTGAGTGCCTTGTACTTATAATACATGACATAGGTATCTCCAGTCTTGGCGGTCAAATCCTTCACTCTCTTAATTTCTGCGTCAACCGCCTTTTTTTCCGCTGCCGTTGGAGCTTGGACGGCTGCTTTTTTAGCCGTCGACTTCTGGGCTGACTTGGAAGAAGCCGCGTCTACCTCAAGGTTCATCGATGAACCCAATAGTAGAACACTGCTGAGGGTTGCGATGGCTAATTTTGATGCTGCTTTCATGTGAAAAACTCCTTTCTGTGATCCTGTTTTAAAACTACACGTGTAGTTATAATTCAATACTACAGTTGTAGTTATATTTTGTCAACACTATTTTATCGGACCCTTTTCGAGTATCCATGAAATAAAAAAAACTCCTCCGGAGAGCAGTTTGATCGTACGATGGATTCGTTATTGCTGTTGTAGGATCTGGCTGGAGATCTGCTCGAGCACGTTCTGATTATTGTCCACCAACAGGATGACATGATCCGGATTGAGGCTGGACAGCGCTTTGAGACTAGTTGGAAGCAGTCCTAGGTCATGGAAGATTAAATCGGCGATGCCGGTCTTCACATAGATTGTATGCTGGGTAATTTTGTGGAATTATACTAATAAAAAAACCGCGATTTACGCGGCGGTTCGACGTTATGCTGAATGGTTCTAGCTTTAATCAATTTTCTTATCGATCATCGTTGTTGCGACTCTCGTCAAACAATGCTTTCAAGTCATCAATTTCTTTCTCGTTCAGCTTCTTATCCTGCAAAAAATTAGCGAGCATGGGTTTCAAGGCGCCGCCATACAGTTTCTTCATGAACGATTTGGTCTCCGACTTCAAATATTCTTGTTCGCTGATGAGTGGATAGAACAAAAAGTTCCGTTTGGATCCCTCTTCCTGTGTTGTTCCCGCCGCTTCTTTCTGCACTAGACGGTTCAGGAGCGTCCTTGTCGTATTCGGGCTCCACCCCACTTGTTCCGCCAACTGTTTGACGACCTGGCTGGAAGGACAATTCGGACTGGCCCACAATACGCGCATCACCTCGAGCTCCGCATCCGTGATGGGTGGTATTTTTGTCATGCCTAAACCCTCCAAAATCAAGTTATGACTACATCTGTAGTCACAATTAAATAGTACAATTGTGGTCTGATCTTGTCAACCTGCAATGTGTTACATTCTAAAAATAAAGTTTTGCCGATCGAAATCAATGAAAAATACTGATCCAGGGAAGATCAGTATTTTTATAAAGATTTTAAATGATAAAGATCTTGAGAAAACTCTCCAAATGGCTACTTAACGAAGTATGAATTGATAAGCGAACAGAAATTTCAGAGGATAAGAAAAAATATCCTTACGGTAAAGTAAATATTAATGTTACGTCGAACACACCGAGCGAACGCGCCATGAAACGCGCCGTCGATATTATAAACGGAATCGCAATAAGTTACGTCGATAAAGATGTGGAAAATAACGTAGACGTCGGGTGCCCTTCCTCACGCCTCTTTTCGTGTGGTAACAAGTTATATTCAGGATTCTGTTCTGCATACAAAGTGGAAGTATATGCACGACACAAAAAAAGGACACTCCCAGAAAAAAACTAAGGAATGCCCTTTATTCTCATTAAACTAAAAAACTTTTTCCTTATAATTACTAATCAGCTCTTCTTTTACTGGTTTATATTACCTATTTTTTGATTTAACAGACTTACTATTTCCTTTGAATTATTACTCATTCCTTCGTCAATATTCTGATTCTTATTAGATTTGGAAAGTAACCGCGAATAGTTTTCTGTACTTGTAGCTTCGTCCTCAGCTTGTTTTGTTTCACTCAATAAAACTTTTGATCCGTCTGAATTAACAAGATACTGTCTAATATAAGCGCCTTCCCTTGCTGTAACCAGTTGCCCCTTTTTTTCTCCGGATTTGTCCTTCTTTTCTTCATCATCTTTCTTTTCAACTGTTTGTATGAGAAGCGTTGATTTAAACAACTCTTTGTTGTTTGTTAGATTGTTGCGTTGGTTAATGTGATAAACGCTAGGACTAGAATTATTAATACGCATGACTCCACATCCTCATCGAATGGAATTTTTTAAAATAGTTGTAACATATCATTTAATATCGGTATCTTTTGTTGAGTGATGAATACAAATTGCGATTTGGACAAAAAAGGGACGCCCGCGGCCATTAGCCTAGACGCGACGAGTATAGCCTGTGCGTCTATGTCTAGGTTATAGGGATCAATCTGACGTTTGGATTGGTACAAGCGAGGGAATAGCGTTAATGTCATTTGTTACGTTATTATTATTGTTCATATATTTATGTATGGCCCCTAATTACTTTTTCGTCAACACATTTTTCTATCAATGCCAATGGAAACCAACGGCAGAGATCCTTAGAGTAAAAAAAACAACAGGCTGAGTTGCCTCTTGTAACTACCATCTGCACAACTTCTCCGTGCCCGTTGTACAGGTAATAATAGTCCTAATGCAGAAAGACTGCCGGCAAATTTCTCCGACAGTCTTTCTCTTAAAAAGTAGTATTCTTATCTTCATATTCGCTGGACAATCCCTTAAGCGATTTGATTTTACCATGGGGATGCTGTTCTTGCTTTCGTGACTTCCAGGCAGCTTCTTTCCTTCTCTTCTGGTGAGCCATAAAAGATATCCTCCTCTGGAAATTGAGATGTATACTACTTCCTTATGATGTCATTCCATGGCTACGTTCATTCATATAATTATTTTGTGCTTACAGGCATAATACACTAGGGTATTTGTTTTTTTGGTACGTTCTCTTGTATCCGTTGGCCGCTGGTGCATACTGTAGCGGCACAATCGAGTTTTCCGAGCACGGTTAGAGCTGGTTTTCCAAAGGCAATTGCATATTTTTCAACGAGCTTTGTTTAAACGTTTGTTTTTTAGATTTTCACCTGTTGTGCGGTTTTAAATTTTCCTGAGAATCCTTATTATGTTAACAAAAAAATACGACCATGGAGCTCCCTCGGGACTAAGACTGCCCTGTCATTTATTATTCTGCAAATAGTTTCGCATACGGATTTTCGATCTTTTGTTCGCTGCTACTCTTACCTGTGTTATTCAGAACATAATATTGATAGAAATGGTTTGAAAAATTCAATGATTCCAATGCTTTAGCCATAAATGGATCTTCCGTCTGATCACTCAATTGGTCCCCTGTCCAAAAATAATGCAACATGAGACGATTCTGGTTATACGGATGTTTGATAATATAGGCTCCGGATTGATTAGACTTATTCATGATTTCCTGCCATTTAAAACCGATTGTATCAGCACGCTTGATGATGCCGGACTTCAAGGCTTGTACAAACCCATTCGCATCCGGTTTGCCGATGACAATGATATTACTGTCCCATAGCTCCTTCTTAAGCTTGTTTTTTAATACTTGACGTTCCGTTATAATCGTTGGCTTTATTCCTGCTATTTGGAAGAAGCCTTGAAACTGGTTGAGCAGTTGATCCTGTTGTTTTGTTGCTTTGTCCGATGTCAAACGGTCACTCAAGATAATCGTTAGCGGCTCGCCCTGCAACGTTTTATCGATAATTCGGCTCATCGTTTCAGACGGAACCTCTGGAAACTGCACAAACACTGAATGGTATATTGATTTAAATTGCTCGTACATATAAGCGGCTTCCTCGTCCGCTGTTAGACGATATTCAGACTTCAATGAATAATTGGGCTGACGCAAATCCGCTTCCCAATCATCTCTGACCTTTTTGCCCGCTTTGTTCTCAACAACCTGAAGCAGTCCTTCGATCGTCGCATTTTTGTATACATACTGGTCAAAATATGTCTGCATCAACTTATCAAACTTCTCTTCGCCAAGCGTACGATACAACTCATAGATGGCTTGACGGCCTTTTTTATAAAAAATAGCGTCGGGAGAATCGCCAACCTTATCATTGGATGCATCAAGCGGACTATCTAACGATACTTCATCGAATTGAATCACCTTGAATCCATTTAACGGATTTCCTTGTTTCTCATAGAAATATACCATAGAGAAATCGGCAAATCCTTCATCTAAAAATGATTCCTTCTCGGAATTATTTCCAATTAATGCGTGGAACCATTGATGCGCAATTTCATGGACAAATGCTGAATGGTTTGAAATATCTGGCTGACCCTCGATCATGCCCATCTGAATCATTCGCGAAAATTCAACAGCGATCCCTTCAACGTACGATTCAACAATTCTGAACTCCGGATAAGGATATTTACCATATTTTTCGCTGAAGAAGTTAATGACTTTAAACGCTTGATCAATATATTGATCGATAATCTGTTTTTTGTCTTTCTGATTATCAAAGTAATAGTATTGTATGGTCAGACCATCTCGTGTAACACTTTCTACTTTAAAATCGGGACTCGTGAAGAAGACAAATTCTCTCGTATTATTCGCAGTGGCCGTTACCATCTTTCGGCCTGCTTCGGCATCCTGTACGGTCAGTGTTCCAGGCATGGAAATCTGGTAATCGGCGGGTACATTCATGGTTACCTGATAATCCGCAGAATCATAATAATCGGATTCAAATGTAGTGCTGTAAGGAGTTTTGTCCCATGTATGATCTGCAGGGTTATAGACCGAAAGCACAGGGAACCAATGAGCGCCATTGATGATATTCTTGTAATGGGACAACCGCTGTGAGCCATAAGGAATTTTTACGTCGAATTCAAGTTCCAGTGTGATAGATTGCCCGGGCTGCAATGCTTGTCCCAATACAACCTTAAGTGCCTGATTCGTATTATCGAACTTCAAGGGTTGACCTAACGACTTCACATTGTTAATGTCAATGCCGCCCAGGAAATCTTCAGGTTTCTTATCCGGATTTTCCTTTGCCATTCGTTCATTTGAATTTTCGAACATACCCGACTGTGTTTCCTTTGAACGGTTTGCATCTGCAAAGGTGTGAAATACAATATTGTCCAGTGTATCCTTCGTGTTGTTTCGATAGGTCACAGTTTCTGTACCGTGAATTGTCATCTTCTTCTCATCAAGCCTTGCGTCTACTTGATAGCGCGCAAGCTGATGAACAGCCGCATCGGCTTCTAGCAACGAATCGTTCTGAATCGTTGGTTTCGCCGCCATCGCTATCCCCGTCCCGAAAACAGGGCCTGTACTTAATGCGACAACAAGACTGCCGGCAATCATGCACTTCGGTAGTTTAGTATTCCAATGTTTAAGTTTATTCATGTTGCTCCTCCTAATGATAAGTTCCTAATCATGATCGTAGATTCTCGAGTATGTACAAAGACTAGTATAAAGCTCTTACTTTACACGAGTTTTAAAGGAACCTTACATTAACCTTAAAAAGGAATCACTTATAGTTTTTTAAAACAGATACTCTGCACAAGTGTATTGCACTAACTCGATAAAACAGCGTTCCAAGGAGGTCCGCTCCCGCACTTGGCTTGACAATACATCTAGCCCAACAGGCTGCCGATATAGTAGCGCCTGTTGGGCTTCAAAAAAGGGTCTTATGTGGCTCTTGAACTAAAAACTTTAATTTTTATCATAATCAACATGAAAGCAAGCAAAGCGAATATGATTCCACTTCATATGAGCTGATGTATCCCCCATTGAGAGATAAACCATCACCAAGGGAAGCTCCCAACGTAATGGCATTTAAGCTTGTAGCTGCAGTCTTGATCACCGTATCCGATAATAATTTGCCACAGCTCCAGTGAATCATTGCTTCAAAGGTATAACCATGTTCCACGTATCGGAAGCATCCTTAAAACCATCACTGCCGTCCGAGACGGCCGCGAACAAATGAGTCGGCTTGCCGTTCTGGAACAACAGGAACGGCCGCTCCAGATTGCCCAGCGTCTGCACCGTACCGTCATCCCAACGCACCGTCCGGGAATAGCCTTGCGGCTGCCCACGCAAGCTCCATTTCAGTCCGTTCGACGACTTGGCGTAGATGCCGCCGTATTTTTCTCCGCATAGATGCCCTTCCATATCTTTGGCGATTAAATTGTATCCCTCGTTTGTTTGCCAGATAAAAGGGTCTTCGATATGGAAGGACTCTGGAGGAAACACCGGCTCGTCGCTCAGCACCCGGTACAGCCCCTCGTAGTGATCCGCATACGCAACGCCAATCGTCATACCGCCATGCAGGTTGCCTTCGTAGTGACGTGCCTTGTAGATCAGCAGCACGGAACCGTCCTCCCTGACACACGGAGCCGGATTGGAGGTCAGAAAGCTATCGAATCGGCCGGGACGTGTTGGCAATATCGGTTCATCCGCTCTGCGCCAGGGGCCCAAAACGCTGTCCGCTATAGCCAGACCTACCCGTTTGTTCGCCCGCGCCACGATGCATTGAGGATCGGTTAACCCGAAATTCCCGGGCGGCTCTGGATCGCTTAGCGGATGGGTCGAACCCGTATAATAAAGCAAATATTTGTTGTTGTGCTTGACGATATGGGGGTTGTGCGTGCAGCGTCCATCCCAATATTCCGCTCCCCTCGCCGGAAGCACCACCTCGCAGAATCGGTACGGTCCCTCGGGGGTATCCGAGTCTGCCCTGACAATCTCTGAAGCCGTCATCCAGCCGGGATGCATCGGCAGTGTCTTCGGCCAGCGCGAGGCAAACATATGGAATTTGCCGTCCTCACCCTTCACGACGGAACCGCACCATACCCAATAACCTTCCATACGGAAGCCGCCGCCACGTGGAGCCGGCAACATTGTGCTAGTATGCATGTACAGTCACCTCGTTTTTTCCCGCTGCTCCATAATTGCTGTGAAACATGGTCTCCCATCCTTCCAAATGAAGTGAATAACAGGACTGCTCCATACATCAATGGATCGACAAAGTCATGCCAGCGAGCCAACCGCCGGCATGCTTGCACATATATCGATCCTAAGGCGTATTCAGCCCCACATCGTCGGCCGCTAGCGGGCGATTCAGTAGAGGCGTGCCGGAATATTCGTCTGCCCCCACATCTACTGTCGCCCGCATTTGACCTTCCATATCCGCCAGCACGAACGCGTATGTTCCCACAGCTGCATCAATTGCCGGGCTGCTCGCGGACAGTTTCTGAATGCCGTTCACCGCAGTCAGCAGAGGATTGATATTTCGGATCTGCTCCGAGCTGCGCGATATGTTGCTAATAGTGCTGCCAAACCCGATGTTACCTTGGAACAGCGTATTTGTTGTCGCCGCCTCGTAATAAAGCGTGCCGGTGTTGTTGTATACGATATTGTTCGCCACGACGGAATCCTGCGGAGCATACGTTTTACCCGAGCCGATGACGATACCGGTTTTGCTGTTTACAATCGTATTGTTGACGATAAGCGCCCGGTAAACTTTCCATTGTTTGCGCAATTGTTCGACCGTCGGATTTGGAGGTGAGCCTCCAGTACCGCCGTCGAAGTCTCCGTTAGGCAAGTAGATTGCTTCGCCAGTCAAATTCTCAAAGTAGTTGTTATAAATCTTATGGTCATTGCCGAACATCCGGATGCCTTCCTGATCCGACTCCACACCGTCCCCGAGGAAGAAGTTACCATATACGCTGTTGTTATGGCCATGCCGCAGCGTCAGGCTGCCCTTGGACGTGCGGAATGTATTGAAGCGCACCGAATTGCTGCTGCTCTTGACCGATATGATTTCCGGCTCTCCATCGCAATTCTGAAATACATTGTATTGTATCGTATTATAGCCGTGGGAGAGCGTAAGACCCGACAAGCCGAGACGAATTGTCTCTTTGCCGTTAGCTACCCATGGGCCTACATCATGGAAATAGTTGTATTCGATAATATCGTATTGCGAAATTTGCCCTGAGCCATCCTGTCCTTCGTAAGCGATCAGCGGTTCGGTGTCGCTCTTCAGTCCGAAGTCGTTCCGGTCGATGCGGTTATGATGGCTGTTCGTGCCCCGCACTTGCAGCCACATCAAGCCACTCCCCGAGCTGGGAAGCGCAAACGTATTACGGGTCAGTTGCGCATGGTGCGAGCCTTCTAACACCACTGCGCCATTGCTTGTGTTCGTAAACTTTAATCCGTCCAGCACCACATGCGAGGAGTTCTCGATGCGGAAGCCTGACGCTCCCGAGATGATAGCCTGACCGCGGCTTTTCGCTTTAATGACGATTGGCGCGTTGGCAGTGCCGTTTTTGTTTTGAACAGCAAACGGGCTTGTACGCGAATACGTGCCGTTTGCCAACACAATCGTTTTACCCGCCGTAGCGGTTGCAAGCTCGGCAGCCAACTGCGTGGAAGTGCTAACTTCGACGACCGTCCCTTCGCTACCGCTGCCGCTTGAATCGCTACCATAAATTTCGACCTCGGCAAAGCTGTTCCAGGCGTTCACCGAGTTGCCATGGCCAACAATACGAACGTAGCGGACGGGGGCAACATCGGCAAAATCAAACGTCTGCAAGCTGTTGCTCAGACTGCTGACCGCTCCCGAAAGCACTGTACTGAAGTTGTAGCCATCATATGAAGTCTGGATATCAAAAGCGAAAGTTCGCTCCGCCCCGTTGGTGAAGGCGATCTTCACGTATTCCACCCGCTTGCTCGATCCAAGGTCGTATTGGATCCACTCCCCTTCGCCACTCGCTGACCAGCGTGTGTTAAGATCGCCGTCGATTGTATATGCGACGATATTGCCATCATCTCCGCTGGCCATAAGTTGTGGTAAGGTAATCGCCAACTTGCTTGCGCCTGGCGGAGATCCGTTCGCGGTGCCGTAGAGTTCAACTTCAGAATAACTGTTCCACAGGTTGGAGGAATTGCCGTGCCCAACGATCCTCACATAGCGGGTAGAATCGACATCCGGAAAATCGAACGTTTGCAGACCTTCCACAAGGCTGCTCACAACTCCGCTGCTGACGGTCGTAAAGGTGGAACCGTCCATTGACGTCAAAATATCAAAAGTAGAAGTGCGGCTTGACCCATTCAGAAATGCAATTTTGATGAAAGACAATTTGCGATTTACGCCCAAATCGTACTGGATCCATTGCATGTCGCCATTCGCCGACCAACGTGTTAAGAAATCGCCGTCCACCGTGTTGGCTGGAACGTTGCCGTCATCTCCGCTCGCCGTCACGTCGGAGCTGCCAATTGTGAACTTTGTATCAGCCGCACTTGCCGTTCCTGGTATTAACGCAACCAGCATACAGATCAAAATAATGAACGTCATACTTTTGGTTCCCATAATTCATTTTCATCCTTTCCATTATGAAATGATGGTTATTGAATCATTCCCTTCGTTCCGTCCGGCACCTCCTCTCAAGAATACGAAAGCCGGGAGGAGCTTCCTGTCCTCCCGGCTTCGTGATTATGGCCTTTGACCCCGCTTAAAAAACATGCTGGCTCCAGCCTTTGCTCTTCGCCAAAGCTTCAATATAATAGTAATCGCCGTATATCAGCGATACGTTGATGTTGGTATTGACTGGTTTATGACCGGTTGCGCCGAGCAGGATGCCTTCATACTCCGGCTTGTCGAGCGCACTGTAGTTGTTCGACAGCGAGCGAAGAATGCGCGTGGCCGCGCGCTGATATAAAGCGGCTTCCTCAGGAGCCACCTGCGACGCGATATCGATCAAGCCAGATGCTGCGCAGCTCGCCGCTGAGGTGTCGCGCGGCTCGTCCGTCAAGTCGGTCGCCGCACGGAAATCCCAATGCGGCACATCGTCTTCCGCCAACGCGCTGATGAAATAATGTGCCACCCCCTTCGCCGCATTCAAGTAACGTGCTTCTCCCGTATAGCGGTAAGCGCAGCTCATCCCGTAGAGCGCCCAAGCTTGGCCCCGCGACCAGGACGAATGCGGCGCGAAGCCCTGTCCGCCGTCATAACGCTCCACTTCGCCCGTCTCCGGATCAAAAATAACGATATGACGCACCGAGCCGTCGCCTCGGATGAATGAGCGAAGCACCATATCTGCATGGGCGACCGCAATATGCTTGAAGCGCGGATCATCGCTTTCTTCACTCGCCCAGAACAGAAGCGGCAAATTCATCATCGAATCGATGATCGACCAACCCGTCTGGTTGCGGGGCCAGGCTCGAATGAACTGTCCTGCCGGGTTGTACCTGCCCGCCAGATAGTTGGCGGCGAACAGGCCGCGCCGCCGAGCGTCCGGGTCGCCGGTCAGCTTGTAGCGGATAACCGATGTCGGCAGGAACTGAAAGCCAACATCGTGGTGGAAATGGTTGTCCCGCAAGTAACATTGCTCCATGCGTTCGTCCCAAGGCTCCGCCTCCTCCCGATAACGTTGCTCGCCGGTCATATCGTACAGAATCCACAGAATGCCCGGCCAGAAGCCTGAAATCCACTGATCCACTTTGATCTGGTCATATTTGCCCGCCGCCGAAACATGTGGCGCTTCTGTCCAGCCCGCTTCGATCATATGATCAACTTTAATCTTCACTTTATCCCACCAAGCCGTCAGCTCGGATGGTTTCAGGTTCACATTTTCATTGCTCATCTCTGAATTCCACCCCTTCTCTAACCTTTAATGGCACCGATCAAGGCGCCTTTCACAAAATATTTTTGCAATAGCGGATAGACCAAAAAAATCGGAAGGGTTGCTACCATAATCGTGGCGTATTTCAATGTTTCGCCCAATATGATGATCTCATCCTGGGAGGCTCCTTCCGCCATGGAGTTTGCCTCGCCAATAATCAAAATTTCTCGCAGGATCAACTGCAACGGATACAGCGACCGATCCTGAAGGAAGATCATGGCGTTAAACCAGGAGTTCCAGTGGCTTACTCCGTAATACAGGCCTACCACTGCAAGCACGGGCTTGCATAGCGGCAGGAAGATGCGGAACAGAATGCCAAAGTCATTGGCGCCGTCGATCTTGGCCGACTCTTCTAGCGCATCCGGCACTGCCTCGAACGATGTTCGCATGATAATGAGGTTAAATGCGCTTATTGCGGTAGGCAGGATCAGCGCCCACAGTGTGTCCGTAATGCCCAACCCTCTGACCAGCAAGTAGAACGGAATTAATCCACCGCTGAAAAACATGGTAAATACGATAAACAACGTAAGCTGCTTGCGATATTGCAATGTTTTTCTGGACAAGGCGTATGCGGCAAAAGAAGTAAGCAGCAAATTGAGAGCCACGCCTACAATGACAATAAATAATGTGTTGCGGTAGCCGAGCAGGATCATCGGGTTGCTGAATACCGCCTCATATGTTTCAAGCGAGAAGCCCAGCGGCTTCCAAAGAATGCCCTTATGCGCCATCATCAGCGCTGGTTCGCTGAATGAAGCAAATGCCACGTATAGAATTGGGTACACTGTTACAATCATGAGCGCGGACAAAAACAGCGTATTGCAAACCCGGAATATATGTTCACCCAAGCTTACTCGCATGCGAACCCTCCTCTACCACAAACCCGTATTGTTCAACTTCCGGCTTATCCAGTTGGAGCCGATAACAAGCGCGAAGTTAATCACGGAGTTGAACAATCCGACAGCGGAGCTGAAACTGAATTGAAAATCTTGAAGCCCGATCCGGTACACATACGAGGAAATGACATCCCCTGTCACATAAGTGGTCGGGTTGTACAACAGAATAACTTTCTCGAAGCCAACGCTCATAATTCGGCCAATGTTCAGGATGAGCAATATAACGAAAACGGGAAGCAGACCGGGTAGGGTAATATGAAGCATCTGCTTCCAGCGTCCACCCCCGTCGATCTTGCAAGCTTCATATTGCTCGAGATCGATCGCAGACAGCGCGGCCAAATAAATAATTGTACCCCAGCCTATATGCTGCCATATATTCGACGAAACGAAGATTGTCCGGAAAAAAGACGGCTCCAGCAGCATCGTAACCCTCTCACCACCGAAAAATGCGATAATATCGTTAATGACGCCGTCACTGCTCGTAAAATCTTTGATCATGCCGCAAATAATGACAAGCGAAATAAAATGCGGCAAATAAGTAATCGTCTGAACCGAACGCTTGAACAGTGCATTTTTCACCTCATTAAGCAACAAGGCGAGAATAAGCGGAGCGGGAAAACCGAAAATGAGATCGTACAAGCTAATCATCAGAGTGTTTTTTAACACCCGCCAAAAATACATACCGCCAAAAAAGTCTTTGAAATGCTCAAGTCCTACCCACGCGCTGCCCCCGATTCCAAGCCGGGGGTTAAAATCCTTGAACGCAATAATCGAACCGTACATCGGGAAATAATGAAAAATAATGAAATATAACAAAACAGGAGTAAGCATCATGTACAAATACTTGTTCTTAACCATGTCTTTCGCAATATTAAGCGGCAGACGACCGGCATGCGTGACTTTGCTGCGTCCCAGCTTCAATTGAGCCATCTCCTACTCCTCCTATCCAAATCCAGAATTATCAGCAGGGGATGGCTGCACCATTCCCTTGCCCCACGGCAGCCTGCAGCCAGCCGTGGGACGATACATGGAGTTATCTGTTGTTGTAGCGATCCAAAGCGCCTTGATAGATATCGATTACATCACGAATCCCCATATCTTCCAGCTGCTTCACAAAGCTGTCGAACTTGTCGAGCGGCTCGTTGCCCATTACAAATTTGATGAACATTTCTTCCAGATACGTGTTGATTGCCGTCATCGTCTGCGCTACCTTCTTGCTCTCATCTACAGTAGGCGTAATGAACGCGGGCAAAATATGTTTCGCCGCATCAGTCTCCGACCAAATCTGGACCGCCTCGTCCTGTTGTGGGAACGTGTTGGTCGTTTTTTGCTCATGCATCGGAAATGGACCGTTCGGAACCGTATACTGCGCCAACATCTGCTGTGAAGTGTACTTATCGTTTTTTACGATCATATCGGTAAATTTCGGAACGCCGTTGTCCATTGTGTAGCTTTCGCCTTCAACGCCGAAGTTGTACATCATGGTTCCTTGCTCGCTAAATGCGAAGTCCAGCCATTTTACGATCGTTTCTAGGTCTTTTGCCGATGTCGTCACGGCCGCGCTTGCTTTCGGGTTATATTTGAAATCGCGCTGTCCGGTGAACGGTTTTTCGCCTGCTTTCAATACCGGATAAGGAGCCGCTACAAGATCAAAAGCCGGATTTTGGGCTTTACCGGACTCCAGCCATTTGCCCATGCCGCCGCCCAGCAGGAAAACAGTCGCGCCGGACTCACCGTTCAGAAGCCGCTTATCCAGCGTGTCGCGTTCGACGATCGGGAAGTCTTTATCAATCAGCCCTTCGGAATACCACTGGCGGAACAGCGTCATAACATCCTTGTATTGCGGATCTAACGGACCGTATTTCACTTTGCCTAGGTCGTCAATATAGAAGCCGTGCGATGTTTTGTATGCGCCGAAGAACGCGTCCTGCAAATTCATTTTGTTCGCGTATAGCGCCGTCAGCGGTGCTACGGCGCCTTTTTTCTCTTTGAACGCCGTCAGAACCTTATGCCAATCGTCTATCGTTACAGGCAATTGCAGCCCTAGCTCATCCAACCAATCTTTGCGCAGCATTGGTCCGCGGAAGACTAATCCTTCCTCGTTTCGCACCATCGGGAAGACGTAATATTGGCCACTGTCGGTCTTCACCATTTTATCCAGCTCTGGATTAGCTTCCAGCATCTTCTTCAGGTTAGGCGCATATTGGTCGATCAAATCGTTTAGCGGTACGATAACCCCGTCTGAAATCGCCTTTTCCGGTCCACCCGGATAAATACTCCAGTCGTACTCCAGCACATCCGGCAGCTTGCTGGAAGCCAGCAACAAATTAAACTGCTCTTCAGCTTGACTTTCGGTCGGATGGATGTAATTCACTTTCACGCCGGTAGCTTCTGCAATCGCCTTCCCGATCGGCGCTTCCGCCAGATTCGTTGTAAATGTAATCAGGTTTCCGTTGATTGGAGCCCAGTATGAGAAAGTATCTTTTGTATCCAGCGGATACACCGGCATATCCGTTCCCTTGTTGCCTTTGCTTACGCCATCGCCGCCCTTATTGCTGACGGCGCTTTGAGTCGGCTCTGTCTTATCCTTGTTTCCAGAGCCCCCATTACTGGAGCATGCGGTTAACAACAATGAAAGTACCATTGCGATCCCCAGTGTGAGCTGCAGCCTCTTATGAGTCTTGACGTTGCGATTTTTCGCCATTGTGCCCTCCGTTCTTTTCGTCTCGAATATGTTGGTGTGAATACGCTTTCAACATATCGTTAATCCGGTGCCGCAAGCTATCGTTAAAACCTAAAATATACTGCAATTTCTCAAAAATGAGGGTAACAAAACCGCATGTATGCCACTTTTTCTTGAAAAGAAAAGCCCTAGAGCTACTTGACTTCCCTGTAGCGCCCGGGCGTTATCCCTTCAAATTTTTTGAATATACGATGGAAGGTATTCACATCGTTGTAACCAACCTTCAGCGATATTTCGCTGACCGTATATTTCCCGCCGATAAGCAGCAATTTGGCCTGCACCAGCCGCGTCTTGTTAATATAATCGAGCAGAGATTCGCCGGCAAGTTCCTTGAACAGTTTGGAAACATACGACGGCGTCATGGAGAAGGCTTCCCCGATCATCGAAATGTTCAGGTTCTCGTCCTGATAATACTCGTTGACATATTTCATGACCTTATCGATTAGCGGATTGCTGCAGTATTCGCGGTTATTATTAACGTAGCCGCACAGAAGCTCTAGCATATCGTAAAGCTGGCTGCGCATCTCCCCTACCGTCTGGCATTGCATCAGGCGTTCGATGGCGCGCACTCCGTCAGGCATATCCGGCTTGCCTGCGATGCGGATTTCGCCGATTACTTTTTGCAGCGTAGCCATTAGATCGAACATGAGACATTTGGCAGTATGAAAAGGAAACGGCTCCTTCGTCACATTTTTCTGAATGATCTCCCCGACGAACGCTTTTGCCTTATCGAGCTGCCCTTCGCGAACCATAACGATCAATTGCTGCTCGACCTTGAGCGGATAAAAATAACCACCTGGAGCAGCCCCTAGGTTGTCGTTACCGCTCAGGTCCCCATAATGAATAATGCCCCCGCTACCTACAATGATTCGGTATTCCATCGCCTCGATCGCTTCCTGGAACGCCTGGAAGATGCCATATTCGCCCTCCTGTTGCGCGCTGATGGCAGCGGTCAACTGTACATGAGCATAATTGGAGATGAACGACATCGTTTCTTCCGCGATGTGCCCCAGCTCCCCCCGCTGTTCCGTCGGCGATGCAAGCTGATGGTTGACGATGCAGGCGAGCAACTCCTGGTCCAGCTCTACCGCATAGGCGTTTACTGACTTTCGAGCGACCTCCTCGACCACGTTGGCGATCAGGAAGTGCAGCAATCGCTTATTATGGACCTGATCCTCATCCTTCCGATGGAACTTGCCGAAGTGCTCGATGCGCAGCAAAATAACAGAAAATCCGCCCAGCGGGAAACGCAGATCATAGGCTGAGAAAGATTCGTGCAACGGGATATGGCTGTCGAGTTGCCCCTTCAGCAGCCGCTGCAAAAAGTGCGATCTGAGTGTATTGTTATGCTGATTCAGCTTGTAATGAAGCTCCTCCTTCTCATGGAAGGTGCTGCTCAGCGCCTGCTCTAGAAAGGAGTATTCATTGGAGCCGCGATCAAAGGTAAAACCCGCCTTGAACGACAAGCTCTGGATCAGTGCATGGATCGGCAGGTAGTTCCGTTTGAGGAGCCAATACGTCACGCCACCGCCAACAATAAGGCAAAGCAAGATGCTGGCGATCGTCAATTGCTCTACCACGTTCATTTTCTGGTGATATACGTTCTCCGGCAGCGTCATCACATATTTCCATCCCGTAATGGATGAGGTTGTGTAGGATGCAACAAGCCGGTGACCGTCAGTCTCGATCTCAAGTTGCCCCGATTCTTTCGACATATCGCTGTATAATAGAGCAGGTTCCGACAGCGAATCGCCCGTAGACGCAATGAACCGGTTGTCTTTATCCAGAATAAAGATCGTACCTTTCTCAGGCGCCGAAGCTTGCTCTAGCAGCTTACTGCGGTCAATCATGAACAGTAAGACAGCTCCAGGTTGATTCATGATTGTTGAGTTCACATTTTGGGCATACATGACCGTTGGCCGCCACTCATTCTCTTCAGACACAACAACGGAGTGGTAGCCTTTAATGTACCCTTGGTCAAAATATTCTCGTAACGACTGGAAGGGCATATGCTCTTCAAGGCGAATATGGTCGTATAACGCTTCGATGTTCATACGGTTGTTGCGTGCGATGACCGTATCGCTATTTTTGTAGTAAATATAAATACCTTCAAGAAAATCGTTAGCGATTTCGTATACGCGCAAATCATTAGCGATTTGGTATACATCGTAGTGGTCCGAATCAGACAGATTGGTATCGGCCGAAATAAATGCTGCGATTCGCCTGTTGAGGCTCACCTCGAGGCTTAGATTCTCGATTCCTTTGAACTGGCTATCTATGGCTTGCTCCATCTGAAGAAGAATAGATTGGTTGGCACGGTTAATTTCAGCCTTTACAACGTTCAGCGTCGCGCCGTATATAACGCCGCTGATCAGAATGGGCACGAGCAGCACCGAGACGTAAGAAAGCATCCAGGTCATGTATACACTGCGATTTTTATGCCGGAGCTGCTTCAGATAGATTGTCCACCGGTTTCGAGTTTGGGCCATAGGTTCTCCTCCATGTTAGCTTTAGTCGGAGTCGGGACCGACGTCAATTCTTGTCAGAATAGCCGGACAACGAATATCCGCGACATCCGCTTTATGATTGTTAATACAAACCGCCGGAGACGGCCGGTATTCATAGATGGCCGGCTGCTCTTTGCCGCATATTCGATTGTAAGCGATTACACATTGCTCCGGCGCATAAGGAATCCGCTTGCCGAGCGTAATGCCGTGACGACAATTGACAATCGTATTATTCACTACGCTGGCTCGATAGACGCGCCAATGTTTCCTCAGTTCCTCCTGCGTCGGCGCCTCGGGATAGCCGTCCGATCCGCCATCGTAGTTGCCGCCATCAATGAGCAGCGCATCCAACGTCAAGTTTTCCATATAGTTTTCAAAAATGTGATGGTCGTTGCCGTAAATGCGAAATCCGCCCATTTCTTCCTTCACGCCATCGCCGATAAATACATTATTATGAAAGCGATTTCCATGTCCGTGACGCGCTGTCACTTGGCCGGCGGAGTTAAGGAACGTGTTGTACCGGACTGTATTATAGCAGCTTTTTACCGAAATAATCTCGGGCTCTCCGTCGCAATTTTCAAACAGGTTGTGTTGAATGGTAATATAGCCGTTCGAGAGAGAGATGCCGGACAGGCCGAGCCGGATCGCTTCAAGCCCATTGACGACACGCGGGCCTATATGATGAAAATAATTATATTCAATGACATCATGCTGCGAGATTTGTTCACCGTCGCCATCAAAAACAACGAGCGGTCCAAGGTCGGCCTTTGGCCCGAACTCGTTGCGTTCGATCCGGTTCCAGCCGCTGCCGCTTCCCAGCACTGACAGCAGGCTATACTCCGCCCCAACCTGTCGCGGCTCAAATCTATTCCGCGCAATCCTCACATGCTGCGAACCGTCCAGAATGATAGATTCGCGCTGCCCGACCTGGAAATGCAGTCCCCATACCTCTACATAAGCAGAGTTCAAGATGCGTATACTTGATTCTCCAGCGATCGTCGCTTTTCCTTTATTTACAGCGCGAATGCTTAATATTGCGGTGTCCGATCCTACTTTGCCTTCAATAATATAATCTTCATTCCGTTCGTAAACGCCGTCTGCCAACAAGATCGAAGAACCAGGTTCTGCCCGGCCAATGGCTGCCGCCAATTCGTCGCTACTCGATACCCAATAAATAGTAGTCATTTTCCCACCTGCTTCCTATAGAATAGGCGGATATGAACCGCAGCCTCTTCAGGATCATATCCGCAACTTCACAACCTCTATTATGAAAGATACGTTTCCCATGCCATAGTGTAAAAAAATGAAGCAATCATAAAAATGTAAACTGAGGCACAAAATGAGCGGGAATTACCGCCTTGCCAGCTGTAAATCGCAACCTGCCGGTGTACAATAAATGAGAAAGGACGTATCCCGACACCAAATCGTGGATACGTCCCCATTGTTGTTGCCTGCTCTGCCGCCCGCTTACCCGAAAAAGAAGTACGCAACCTTCATCTCTTCTTCTTTCAACAGCAACTTTTGTGCCGCTTCGAGCAAAGGCGTGCGGTCATAGACAAGACTTTTCATCGCTATTTTGCCATCACTAATCGTGAAATAGTGAGCTTCTTTCGATGGATCGTCGCGACGGCGGTAGGACACGCTTCCTGGATTCAGCCACAAACTGTCGTCACTCAAATAATGAATGCATCTGCGATGTGTATGTCCGAAAATAATGCGGCGATCTTCTTTGGCCCCAATTGTCCTGACGTTGCGTTCCGCCCAGAAAGCATCGTACTTGGGCAAGCTATCAATCGTCAAATAGTTTTCGTACAGATGTTGCATTGTATAGCTATAGCCGTCCATCTCGAATGTGCGGTAGACCGGTATGCTTTCGAGGAAGGAAATTTCCGCTTCGCCGAGCAGCCTTGCATTGTAATGCGCCCACTTGATCTCATCCTCCGCCACATCGTGACCGCTATTGCCGTTTCGGTACAGGTCGATAATAATGTCGTCATGGTTACCGCGAACACAATTCGCATCGTTCTTATGCACCCATTCGATAACTTCCCGCGGGAAAGGCCCGTAGTCTACAAGATCTCCCGCGCAATAAATCACGTCACAGTCGGATTCTGCCTTGCGGATCGATTCCAGCGCTTTGACGTTGCTGTGAATATCCGAAATAATTAAAGCTTTCATAATCGATTCAACTCCCTAAGATTCAACATTCTCAGCAGTACCGTCACCACATCCGCCACGTAGCTTTATCGTCTGGCATGAAATGGTCCCGCGGCAGACGCACCTCAATGATTCCGGCGGCAGACGCCAAGGAAACAGCCTGTCTTTCCCAGTCGGGGGTGTCTCCACTGTCCTCAAACCACTGCGGCGCAGGGGCGCCGTCCACAACATTGGCCGGGACATAATTGGAGGCTGGTTGCGACGAATTGGCCGTAACGGAACATGCGTGTAACCCTATTTGACGATTCCCTTCAGTCGGTAGCCTTCGGACAATATTCTGTTGACATTGCGTATCAGGCTGTTCTCCCATTTGTCGAGTGCACTCTCCCTCCTTTATATAAAAAGATGGAACCTTGATAAATCGTCAAAAGCTAAAATCGCCATCAAATAGTCCAACTTCTTATCTCCAATTTTTGGAATGAACATCAAATCTTAAAAAAGTCACTCACATCTCACGAATATGCATAGAAACATCTTTGTAGCTATTTTTATATACAGCATTCAATGTTCTTAAAACAAAAGTATCAACAACATGATCCTTTTTATTTGGAGAAGTAAACAAAACGACATCCGACCTTAGATGTTTTAGCAAGATTTCATTTTCACAACTCCCTATGTTCATTTTAATTATTATGTTTCTTGCCCTGGTCATATATTGTTTGAAGCCAATTTTGTAGGTCAGATCTTATATGCACAGAATCCTATAGTTGGGGCTCCGCCAACATTTTAACGAAAATATACGCTTAGCCCTGAATCGCGTCCAGCTTGGTGTATTCTCATACTCTTAGGTGGTCCGGGACGTATCACGAGCGGACGCAACGAAACGTATTGGACAATCATTTGTAAACATTAACGCGGTACTGTATTAAATGATTATGATATAAAAAAAAGCTGTCGAGACTTTCTTGACAGCCTTGCCGCGATTATCGCGGTTTCTATATGTTGCGTGTTTGTTCTTCACTCCCACCAATGCTTCATTTCACTGAATCCAACGTCCCATAGTTTAGCGTTCCCAGAAACGATAATCGTAATTTCGTTCACCTTGTCATAAAATGGTATATTTAAAGGTTCTGCTCCATTATTATATTGTTCATTGTACTGATAATGAACTCTTTGGTTTCCATCTACCAATATAGTGAGTTCTCCCTTGGAATCTCCCTTGTCTGGAATGCCAAAATAAGAATAAAACGTCACATCTTTTTTGTTACCCAAGATGTAGGTGTACGATTTTCTTTTATCTCCTTCACTGTAATACACGTTCATTTTGGGTTCTATTTTCTTGCCTGCCACGGTGAAACTTGGAAGATTTTCAGTCATAGGCATGGTTCCATTCATTTCTTTCACATCGTGTAATGCTTGAATTGGGCTTTCTCTTTTCGCTACAACATAATTGATGGTTTCCGAGATCACGATTACTCCAACAAGAAGAACACCGATAGATAGGGCTGAAGCAATAAGCTTTTTATAAGAAATTTTTGAAGAACATCCAACTTTATAGGCGATAAATCCTATCGCTGCACCTAATGTATTGGATATAACATCATCTACATCAAAGCTGCCAAGATGAGTTAAAGCCTGCATCGTTTCCAGAACGAGAATCGTCAAGACAAAAAAGGATATGAACTTCCCAAAACTGGAACGATACAACAGAGGAATTACTACTCCAAAAGGGATAAAGGCAGCAATGTTTCCAAAGTTGTATACCCATGAAAAAGTTAGTTTTGGAAATCGAAGTGGAACTCCTTCTGGAACAAGTATAAATGTGTATCCATAATCGTTGTTCCAATGATCTAATCTACTGAAAGCAAAAAACATAAAATATAATATCAACAGCGTGTACAAAATTGTTCCTACAAAGAGGAGTTTCCGTAATTTCACTTCCATAATATCTCCTTTAATAATTCATCGATGGGTTTAGTGTATCTTCCCAAAATGACATTAAAGTGACATTGAAGTGACATTTTAGTCACTTAAACGCTTATTAAATGATTTGTTTGTAAAATTGAATCCGATTCTATGTTTAATAGTCGTCGTAGTATAGTCTTATTCAACTAAAGCACCCGCTAGTAGAAGAGTAACACTAATAAATTATACAAAGAATGAATAATAATTACTGACCAAAGAGAATTACTTTTCTTATATACAAACCCAAATATAATACCCAACACAAAAACTGTTAATATGGAACTTAGAATATAAGGGAATTCAAACAGACCTTTATAAAACCAAATAGGAAAATGAATCGATACAAAGAGTAAAGCTGTAACTGTATTTGCTATCCAGAATCTAAAAGAATCCATAAGCTTTCTTAATAAAAAACCTCTAAAGACAATTTCCTCAGTAATACCAACCAATAGAATAGTATTAAGCCATCCGTTAAATCCTATTTGAAAATCGATATTATTATTTAAAACGATAAGATTTATTACAAAATAGAATAGTATCAAGGCTAAGGATACCCAACCTGTCCATTTTAGACTTTTTCTAAAATTATGATATAACTGTAAATAGGAAAACGGTTTACTTTTTTCCTTAATTATAACTAATAAAATAACAGGAATGACCCAAATAACTATTTTAATAGTGGCAGATGTTATAGCTCTTGGAACGGGTTCCATCAAATCTAAATATTGAACCAACCATAATTCTCTGATACACCATAGGGCGTAAAATATTATGAAATATACCCAAATATAATTTTTACTTACTTTGAATTCTATCAGAAACTCCTCCTTTACTTCTTCGACAATCCTGCCCCGTTAGTTGAATAAGATATAATTATAACTAGGCATCTCGTTTACGGTAAAATACAATAGCTACTGTAATAAAGCTCAGTGTCCATAACATTGAAATACCTGTCCCTTGCATTGGTGTAAGGACACTTATTTCATCAGAGGAAGACGGCATATACATATAAGATCCTGCCGTATCCGGAAAATAATTTAAAAAAATTTTATTACTAGGTAGAAAAACCCTCGTCAATGGACTGACAATGAAATAATAACCAAGCAGTACCACTAAAGCAGGAGTGGTTCGTCTTAATAAAGCACCTACAGCTGCACTGAGAAGTGTGGTTAATGTTAGATAGCCCGTTGCACCTATTAATGTTGTTATCATTGTGTCTATTTCTATCACTACTGTTGTGTCTCTCATCATAATAAAAGTATAGAGTACACCAGATGCAGCAATAATAAACGCCACAGGAATGGTTATAATCGCCAATGCCAAATGCTTCGTGGATAATTGAAACCCACGCCAAGGTATCGTAATTAAAGTAGTTCGAATCTGTCCACCAGTATACTCCGAACAAGTAGCTAAGATTCCAAGAATAATGAACCCTGCTTGAAGATATCCCATAGAAGCAAGTCCTATATTCAGTATATTTTGCGTACCTGTTGCCCCTTGTACACCAACAGAAGTAAAAGCTGCGGCTAAAACTAAATTTAGAATGAATGTACCCATAAGAGTGAACCATATCAATGGTAATGTAACTAATTTATCCAGTTCAGCACCAAGGATTTGTGTTAACTTTCTACTAGATGTGACACTCATGCTGCAACATTCCTCCTATGGAATACAACAGCTGCAACAATGAAAAAAACGACTACCCAGGCAAACATGACTAAACCGCCTGTGAAGGGGGTGTGAAACCCGTCGAATAAAGTGCCTGTGGACGTGTTGTCCGTAAACATAAACATTTCAGCGCCAGCCCTATCTGGTAAGTAAAACGCCAACTTTGTAACCCTATACAACAGGACACTAAATGATACAACGGATGAATTTATTATGAGCACAGCAAGCGGGAGGATGCCATTCTTAGTTACAAAAGTAATTCCAAGTGCTAAAAGAGCAGTGAATGTCCAGTAACAAACTACACCGATAAGTCTGGACCATTCAAATGCGGGGGCATATTCACCAAGGATAAGATACGTTGCTGACACAGTTGTCATAATAGCAACAATACAAAGCAGTATGCTGATCACAGTCACAGCACCTGCTTTTGCCAGTAAAAAATGAAACCGGGATGAAATAACAGTTAAACTCGTTGTTATCTGTTGTCCTCCACCAGATTCACTGCTCTCTGTCAAATACTCACTGCTGACAGCAAGCACACCAAGAATAATAACGCCTTGCACACCAAGAGCTAACCCGATATAGCCAACTTCTGATAGCCGTGTGCTAACTCCAGCTATAATCTCCTCTTTTTGTGCTATGCTGTCCAAGGCAGCAATAAGCGCTGGTGCAAACGCTCCAATGAGAAAAGCAAGCCAAATACCCGGTAAGGAGAACAATTTAGATAGTTCCGCGTTAAATGCTCTCATACAACATCACCTGTATTTTCAGATGTCAGGGCAAAAAAGGCTTCCTCCAGCGTGGAATGGTTACCTATTACTTCATCCAATGTTCCATCTGCAACGATGGTTCCATGCTTAATAATCACCACATCATCAACCGTCTCTGCAAGCTCTCCCATTAGATGACTGGATAATAACACTGTATTTCCAGATTCAGCACGTTCACGTAAAAATGTCCGAATCCACCGAATTCCTTCTGGGTCGAGCCCATTTACGGGTTCATCTAAAATCAATATTTTTGGATCACCAAGTAGCGCAGCTGCTATTCCCAGTCTTCTCCCCATACCAAGAGAATACTGCCCAACTCTTTTCCCAGCGGCATTAGTAAGACCTACTATTTCCAGAACTTCCTCGACACGTGAGTTAGACAATCCTGCAGCACGTGCAATCCAACGCAAGTGTGCCCGTCCTGTTCGCATACGATGAGCTCCAAAGCCATCAAGTGCGGCACCTACTGTTGCTAGAGGATTATGTAATTCTGCGAATGGCTTTCCATTAATGAGTGCGCTCCCTGAGGTAGCGCGGTCTAATCCAAGCAGGATGCGAAGTGTAGAACTTTTACCTGCCCCGTTTGGACCTAAAAAACCAGTTACTCTACCTGGTCTAGCTTTAAAACTGATACCCGATAAGATTTCCCTAGTTCCGCGATGTTTGACTAAGTTATTAATTGTAAGCAACCATAACACTTCCTTTCTGTTATGGTTCTAATTATAAAGAAGCAAAGTTACAACTCGGTTATCATGCTGTTTACTTCTGGGTTAACTTTAGGTTAAGATCTTCCGATAGCTACTCTTGTGCCACTATCATTTGATGTGAAATCAGCTTTCAGCTTCATTTTTTTCAACATATAATTTGAAGTCGATAAACCAATCCCCGCCCCACGCTCATAGGAAGAGTTATCCATACCTGGACCTCTGTCTGCAACAATGATTTGTTCTTTTTCTACATCAACCACAATATTTACATATTTCCCCTCTGCTGCATGACGAAGAATATTCTGAAATAAATTATCCAGAACCCGTGTCATCCATTTAGGATCTGCTTCCCAATAAAAAGTTGCCTCTGTCGGTAAATCAACCTCGATCTGGATTTCTATTTCTTCAAATACAGGATACCACGCAGCAACAGATGCTCTTACTAAACGTCCAATATCTGTTGAAGTGGGCCTAAAAGGATGTTTCCCTGATGTAAGCAATGTATAGGAAAGTAAATCATCCATTAGATCCCCCACTCTTGTAATCGTATGATTCATTTCTGTTAATGAATTTTGTCCTTCTAGACTCATTGATTCTTTATTTAATCGGGTGACATGTCCTCTCAAAATGGTAAGTGGCGTTCGTAAGTCGTGAGATAAATTCGCTATGAGTCGATGTCGTAACAATTCCTCTTCATGTTCTCGCTTGCGGCTGTCTTCAAGCTGCTGAATCATCCAATTAAAAGAATTGCCTAACTGGTCTATTTCATCCATACGATCACTTTGAACAGATATTGGTCTAGGAAATGAGTTATGATTAGCTGAAAATGACATGGCTTCCTGTAAGCGGGTGAGACGTTTACGAAGTCTTAAGAAGAAAATCCAAGATATTACAACAAATGCGACAATAATAAAACCAAACAAAAGTAGTACAACGTAAAATAGATTTAATGCATTCAGCTCTTCTCCATTAATAGGAGATTCAATGAACGCAGATAAGAAAATAAGTATAGTTGGAGGCAAAAAGATAAATAGAAAATGTCCTTTTAGAAAATGACGAAATAATGATTTAGTCTGTTTCATAGTTTCACCCGATAGCCTATTCCCTTCAACGTTTCAATAATCTCTGGGGAATCTGGATGACGTTCCAACTTTTGACGCAGTCGATGGATATGTACCATTAGTGTTTTATCGCCAGTTATATATGTTTCTTCCCAGATGGCTTCATAGATTTGTTCTTTTGGTAAAACTTGATTAGGGTGGCGTAAGAAGTACATTAAAATATGATGTTGTTTCGCTGTTAATATAATTTCTTCTCCTGTGCGTTTGTCAAATACCATTTGGCCTTCTGAGTCTACTTCAATATAATTTCCTAATGAAATGCGTTCGGAATGTGTTCCGCCACTTCGACGGATTAGTACTTCTAATCTTGCAACTAATTCATCCGTATGGAATGGTTTCGTTAAATAATCATCAGCAAATTGTAAACCTTCTACCTTATCATCTATCGATGTTCGAGCTGTTAACAGCAAAATAGGAACAGCAGGAGCTGCCTTTTTTAATCGTTTCCCCACAGTAAATCCGTCTAAACCGGGTAACATGATATCCAAAATAACGATTTCATGCTGATTTACCTCTTTTTCAGCTCCTTCACCAGAAAGCAGCCACTGAACTGAAAATCCCCGCTGTTCCAATTCTTCTTTTAGAAAGCTGCCTATTTTCTCATTATCTTCAATGTATAATACGTTTCTTTTCAAGTAACATCCCTCGCTCTAAATTGAATTCACTATTAGACAGATTAACACAATCTAAAAAATATTTGTTTAGATGCTCATGAAATCGGCAATGAGATCAAGTTCTTGTCTTAAGCAAAGGACAAGAACTTGATCTCATAAAACAGAAAAACCGCGCCAGGCGCGGATTCTAATGGGGCTATGTTATTGTTCACCGACACCAATCCATAGTCCAGATATTGAGCCTCCGACCGTTTCAAAATAAAAGCCCTAATCAATCATCAATTTTCTGGCCGCCTGCATCATTTTTTTCGGTCAGATCGGGTGCGGAGCGCTGCGCGGATGGTGCATTCTTGACGGATTTGGAAACACTGCCTCCATCGCCCGATGTAACTTTTGGCACCCCCATATATGACAATGCTTCGGATACGATCTCTTTAAACACCGGCCCCGCCGCAGCACCACCGCCAGCAGCATTAGCAGGCTCGTCAATGCCGACATAGACCACAATCTTCGGATTATTAGCCGGTGCGTATCCGAGGAAGGACGAGTGCACCTTATCGCGGTCATACCCTCCCTTACCGTCGGGTTTAATCGCCGTACCGGTCTTACCTGCTACACTATAGCCTTCAATATATGCATGGCGGCCGGTTCCATGGACCAGGTCTGCAACGACCTGCTCCAGATAGCTGCTGGTTTCCCTGGCGCTTTCCTCGGAAATAACCTGACGTACCACCTGGGGCTGGGTTACGGTAGTCTTGCCGGTATTCGGATCGGTGGTCGCCTTGACCACGTGCGGCACCATCAGTTTTCCGCCGTTGGCGATAGCCGAGATGGCGGTAAGCTGCTGAATCGGAGTAACAAGCACTTTGCCGTGCCCGAATGCAATCGTCGCGTTCTCTGAAGCATTATTCGGAGTCGGATTGACGATTCCGCTGATTTCGCCCGGCAGGTCAATACCGGTAAGATCGTTAAATCCGAAATCATCCACGTATTGCAGCAGCCTTTCCGGACCGAGCATTTCATAGCCAAGCTTGACGAAGGCCACGTTACTTGACCGCTTCACGCCTTCCAGGAAGGAGATTTCGCCATAACCGCTTCTCTTCTGGTCATACAGTGGCTTGCCGTACCCCTTGATGCGGATAGAACCGGACATGAAGGTTGCGTCCGAATCGAACAAATTCTCCTCCACCGCTCCGGCAAGAGGTACAATTTTGAACGTGGAGCCTGGTTCAAATCTTGTTTTGATGGCATGGTTGAAGAATACCCCTGGATCAGAGGCATATTTCCAGAACTCATTCGGGTTAAAGGTTGGCATATTCGCTAGCCCCAATATCTCCATGGTGCTGGGATCCGCGGCAATTACCGTAATACTCTTGGGTTTATATTCTTCATAGGCCTTCTGCATTGCCTGCTCGATATAATACTGGATTGTGCTATCAATCGTCAGCTTGAAAGTACTTCCATTGACCTCCGGCTGGTAAGTATCCTCCGAGTCAGGCAGCTTGATGCCTTTGGCGTCGCTCTGGTAGAATAGCTTACCATCCGCACCCTTAAGCTGCTTGTCAAAATACTTTTCGAACCCCATCACCGCGTTGCCATCGCGGTCCGTATAACCCAAAATATGTGCGGCCAGTGTTTGTTGCGGATAATAGCGCTTCTGCTCCCTAATCAGGCCGACGCCAGTCTCCAGAGTGTCATGTTCATCCTTCAGTTTCTCAATGAACTCGTTGACCTTGTCGCGCAGCTCCTGGTCTATCTTCCAGCCTTCATTACGGATCTCCCGGTTCTTCAGATACTTGCCGTTCTCGTCTTTGGCTTCCACGAGCGCCTTAAGCTCGTCCTCAGGCTTGCCGAGCAGTTCATGTAGGCCGGTGATAACTTCTCCCCCGATACTGAGAGCGTTAATCGCTTCCGGATTGACCACTACCGTGTAGGCGGGCACATCGCTAGCCAGCATCCTGCCGTTGCGGTCCTCGATCGTGCCACGCACCGCTTTAAACACCGAAGTATGGGCCCATTGCTTTGCGGCCTTGGTTTGCCAGAAATCACGATCCAGCACCTGAATCCAGAACACTCTGCCGAGTAAAACAAGAAAAAAGAGGGTAATACACCCTCCTATAAACAGCGTACGAAGTTTTATTCTCTTCACCATAAGCAAACCCCACAAACATATATATTGCAATTTTCGGCAAATCGCTCGTTAATAGTCACCGCGTTTTGTTCGCTGATATGAATGGTATCGTCGGCATTCGCCTCCTGATATCCCATATCCATGGCTAACTGAACAACCTTGGCACGGGATTGCTTTTCTTCCTTGTCCCAGTAAGGCTCATTATTGTAGGCATTGGTAATGCCAGGTTTTTTATTAGTTTGATAAATGATCACCTTAATGAACACCAGGCTCGTTACACATTGTACAATGTATAACAAGGTAAAAACAACCATTTTTGTGAATCCTTTGTCACTACGCTATTTCGCGAACTTAGGCAACATGTAATAGACAATTGGAACATCTTTGTGAATTCTCCATTTCACTGTATGCGGTCATTCAGATAAGGAGCGCTGAGCCAGCATGAGGTTGAGCAAAAATAAATTCAACAGCTGCCTGCTCGGCTTTATCAATGTAATCAGCTCAAATTCTAGAGTAATCTGCTAGAGTTATTCCTTTCCTTCAAGGGTGAAGGATTTAAAATTGTGGCGGCTTTTATCTTCTCAATTACCGCCATTTATGCCAAGAGATTAACAGCGTCTATTGATGTCCTGATCGTATCCAGCGCCAGTCTGTTCACCGATGGACTGATGCTCATTTTTCTGACTATGCTATGAAACCGTATGAATAATTCTTTTTCTTTTTGGATGATTTCAGAATGTTCCTCGTGCCATCTAATCCAGTATGACCATGTTGTTTGCTATAATCTCTTTAATATAAACGCTTTTACTTTATGAACATTACTTTTTAATTTATTTTAAAGCACCTAGACACGGCGAAAATAGTTGTGTTACATTTGTGTGAATAAAGTAATGCTGTTTGGCTAGTGATTTGTAACTTGTAGGTGAAAAGTGACGTTGAGGATGCGATGATTTCCTATTGAAGTGCGTACCTTCACATCTCTTCAGCATATATGTAAAATGTCACTTTCGCCCTAAAGTTAAAGCGCTTAAACTTTAGAGGTGTGAACAGCACTTATTGTTAAGCGGTTTACTTTGGAGATCAGTCTAAAGGGAAGGAGGATTCATTGACGTTAATTAAACTAACCATCACTAAAGGAGGAATTTTTGTGTACTCATTGAAATCGACCTCAGGCACAATGAAAGTGATGTTACTTGTCATGCTTTCGGCGGTTATGCTTCTAGCGACATTAGCCGCCCCTGCACCGCTTCAACGGAAAGCTCATGGAGCGGGTGAATTGAAACCGTTTCCTCAACAAGTCAGCTATCCGGGTATCATTAAACCAAACCACGTCAGTCAATCCTCGATGAACAGTTCTGTATCTTCCTACTATGACTATTGGAAGGCTACTTATCTTAAAAACAACTTGTCCTCCCTGCCCGGAGGGTACTATGTAAAAGGTGATATTACTGGCGAAGCGGACGGCTTCGATCCTCTCGGCACATCGGAAGGTCAAGGATACGGTATGGTTATTACCGTGCTAATGGCTGGATACGATACGAATTCCAGAACAATCTATGACGGTTTGTTCAAAACGGCTAGAGCGTTCAAGAGCTCTAATAATCCGAACCTGATGGGATGGGTAATAGCAGATAGTACTGGGGCTCAAGGGCACTTCGGTTCAGCAACAGATGGGGACCTCGATATCGCTTACTCCCTTATTCTAGCTGATCGCCAATGGGGCTCGACTGGAACGATCAATTATTTGGCTGAAGCCAAAAAGATGATTGGCGCTATTAAGCTTAGCAATGTGACAACTAACAACAGGCTGAATCTTGGTGACTGGGATACGAAGAGCGCCTTGAATACGCGTCCCTCCGACTGGATGCTCAGTCATCTACGGGCTTTCAATGAAGTTACTGGAGATTCAACTTGGCTAAATGTCATCAACAATCTGTATAACGTATACAGCCAATTTACAGCAGCTTATTCGTCTAGCACAGGTCTGATTTCGGACTTTGTGGTAGGCAACCCGCCTAAGCCGGCCCCTCCAAACTATTTGGAAGAGTTCCCTGAAACAAATGAATACAACTACAATGCAAGCCGTGTACCACTTCGTATCGTAATGGATTACGCTTTGTACGGAGACACCCGTGGTAAGGATATCGCTAATAAAATGGTAGTATGGATCAAAGGAAAAACAGGCAACAATCCGAACAATGTGAAGGACGGTTACCAACTGAACGGTTCGAATCGCGGTACTTATGCGACAGCGGTATTCGTAGCGCCTTTTATCTCCGCAGCGACGACTACCAGCACGCATCAAGCTTGGGTCAATGCAGGATGGGACTGGATGAAGAACAAAAAGGAAAGTTACTTCAGCGACTCCTTTAACATGCTGAACCTACTGTTCATCTCGGGGAACTGGTGGAAGCCTACCTACAGTGCAGCGGATACTCAAGCTCCCTCGGATCCAACGAATCTGAACGCAACAGCAGCTTCAAGCAGCCAAATTAATCTGAGTTGGACTGCTTCTACCGATAATGTCGGTGTAACAGGCTACTGGGTATTCCGTGACGGCGTGGAAGTAGGAGCGCCTTCAGACACATCCTTCAGCGATACCGGACTTACCGCATCGACAGCTTACAGCTATATGGTAAAAGCTGTCGATGCCGCAGGCAACCTGTCTGCTAACAGTAATACCGCATCAGCAACTACAAGTTCAACTCCCGCTGCCGGTATCAACCTTGCGCTGGGCAAGACAGCGGTAGCCAGTTCTATCGAAGGTGTAGGATTTGAAGCTTCCAAGGCAACCGACGGCAACTCTACTACCCGTTGGGCGAGCATCGAAGGAAGCAACAATGAATGGATTTACGTCGATCTGGGCGCAACCCAAAGCGTAAACCGTGTTAAGTTGAATTGGGAAGACGCTTACGCTAAAGGCTACAAAGTTCAGGTGTCTAACGATGCAACAACATGGACGGATACTTACGTAACAACGACCGGTAATGGTTCTATTGACGATATTACATTTACCGCAAATAGCGGACGTTACGTCAGAGTGCTCTGTACTGCTAGAGGGACCGTATACGGATATTCGATATTCGATTTTGAGGTTTACAGCTCTTAATTGAACAAATCCTGGCGGATATGAATCTGTCAGGATTTGTTTCTCTAAAAGAGCAGAATGTAACTTCTCGGGGGGGTCGTTAGTAAACGAATGGCCTCTTTTTTGATCTCATATGAGTATGTCTTAAACTTCTACCCTTTAATCGCCATAAAAATGCACCCCCTAGAATTTCATCGGACAAACCATGGGGTTTATCCAATATCTATTCTAAGGGGTGCACTTCAGTTATCATCAAGATTTTTTGATGATAACTGAAAATGAAATATTCATAATTATTCAGCGATTGCCTTTTCAACGTCCTCGAAACGAATCTTTATGAGACGCTGCAGTGCATGTTAGAGGGTTTCGTGTGTAGCTGCTATTGTTAGCGAATACTAACGAATACTACTTCATGATACTAATGGATTTCGTAGTATTATTGAAGAATACATCTGCACCAAAATATTCAGCAATGAAGCGTAATGGGAGCATAGTACGTCCGTTTACCAGTTCAGCTGCAACATCCATTCCTGGTGCAAGTTCACCGATCGCAATGGACAAAGTCTGACCTTCCAAGGTAATCATTACGGTTTTCGTAATGTTATCCCAGCCTACATTTGCTCCTAAGCTCTCAGCAACGAAGCGCAGTGGCACTAACATTCTTCCTTTAACTACTATCGACTCAACATCCATACTCATTTCGATTCCGTTTAATTTATACCCTTTCTTACCTAGAGTAAGTTCTAATTTCATAGGTTCAGGTTTGGTTGTAACAAAGATATAGCCTAGTCCTTTTGCCGTGAAGGTAAATTTACCTGTCTTATGGTCATATTTGCCGCCTAAGCGTTCCATGTTACCGTCTAATCGAAGCATGACACCGCATAACATGCTAATATCGTTAGTCGACAACTTCTCTTTTGTCAGATCGAAGGTTACTGGTATAAGCCCTGTATAATCCGTTACTTCCCGGCCATCTGCGAAGATCTTCAACTCATATCCCCGCCCTATAACTCCGTCTCTATCATTTACAGGTTTAATGACAACCTTCATCCTCTTGCCTGTATTCAACTGCTTCAACAATTCAGGGGACAATTCAACAGATACGGTGTCATTCGTAACGGTTAGCGGTTTGTTGGCTTTAATAATCGCACCGATCGTATCGTTTTGAATCTCAAGCTCATCTTTTCCGGCTGACATCGTCAATGCAATGGAATTGCCTTTCATCAGCTGTTCTTTGATTGTAGTATCAATAAGATCTGCTACAGGTGATTCTGGAGAAGGAGTCGGCGTGCTGATTTGGCCACCTGATCCTCCGCCGTTATTATTTGCAGTAATTACGATAGTTAACTCTATCGTATCCATACCAGCATGGTTAGAGGCCGTAACAGTGAATTTGTATGTTCCCGCTTCAGTAAGCACCCCTGAAATAACACCCGTAGCTCCTTCTAAATTCAACCCTGCAGGTAAATAATTATCACTCACTGTCCAGGTAATCGGTTCGTCGCCGTATACCGATAATGTTACCGTATAAGGTTCTCCAACTTTGCCGCTTGGCAGATTCTTAGTGATAATCTCCGGAGCTGTATCAACTGGCATATCCTCTTTAATCTCGATGCTCAATACTCGCTTATCTATACCAAAATCATTCGTTGCTGCAACAGTGAATTCGTAATATCCTGCCTCTTGAGGCGTACCCGAGATAACGCCTGTTGCTTCATCTAGGTTCAAATCTACTGGTAAATCTCCTCCCTGGACCTTCCAAGTAATCGGTTCGCTGCCGTATACCGCTAATGTTACCGTATAAGGTTGTCCAACTTTGCCACTCGGCAAAGTCTTAGTGATAATCTCCGGAGCTGTGTCAACTGAGACATCTTCAGTGATCACTATATTGAACGATTTCGAGTCACTGCCTGCGTCATTGTTAGCTTGAACTTTAAATGTAAATTGACCCCATTGATCCGGTGTACCCGAGATAACACCTGCATCTTCATCCAAACTAAATCCTGATGGCAATTGACCCTCTACAACAGCCCATTTGATCGGCTTATCGCTGTCAGTGGTAAGAACTGCCGAATAAGGTTGTCCTACCTTGCCATCCGCAAGTGATTTCGTCGTAATCATTGGCGCAGTACCTGCGTCTTCAACCCATTTCGCATATAATTCAATATCCCTTGTAACAGGATCAGCAACGAAATCCCAGACATCGTTTAATTCTGCATCTTGATACCAACCGCCGAAAATAGTGTTTTCTTTTGTCGGCGCTGTTGGCTCGGTAATTGTCCCGCCCATATCTGCGAACTTCATCACCACTTCGCTGCCACCGTTGGAATCAAAAGTTACCGCATAAGGGTTGTGTGCGCCGATGGAAGGCGTTCTGCCGCTAAGTGGATTGCCGAAGAAGTCTGTTCTCTCCGTCATATGAGGCAGAGCGTTCGCGCGATCCACATATGGGCTTACAATCTCGGCACCTGCACTATAGGCCAGGTTATTACCGTCAGCAAGACGGAACCCGTTCATCGCACTGTAATCAAGCTTGGCATCCACTGTTCCGCTGTTGGTAATCCAATGTTCCGGCGCAGATTTATAATCATTTAATATAGAGTTAAGTTCCTCTTCCGATACATAGCGGTTGTCTGTTGCTGTTACGCCTGCACCTAGATACCCGCCTCCGCCTGCGTTCATGCTACCAAAAAGATTAGCCGGATATACAATGTTGTTCGTAAAACGTCCGGCTGCAAATGAAGCTGATGTTCCCCCGCCTTTCAGACCAACTTGGTTGTTTGCCCCAGTGTAGGCAAAAATATTATTTTGGAAATAAATATGCAAGTTGGAGGCCGTCGGATCAAATACTAACGAACTGCTATTCTTCAATGGTGTGACGATGACATTGTTATAGTATAATCCGCTTAATTCCTCGCTCGTTGAAGAACCTCCCGCAAGTAATATAAGACTGTTAAAGCTCTTGTTAAAATCCGGGCTGCGACCGTCGTTCACGCTAATGTTATAGCGAACGATATTGCCCTTGGCAGCATTCATCTGTAAGTACCAACCGCCATAGTTATTTCGGCTGTAATTGTATTCATACACATTGTCCTGACAATAGTTGTCAATGTCCCAAGCCATACCGTCATTACTTGCATGATAAGGGTTATCCACGGCTTCATTATAGCGGAAGATCGTACCTTTACTTGCCATAATCCACGCTGCCGCATAGTTTTGCGAACCTAGATATGTTGGCGTTGTATTATTTGGCCCCCAGTTCGTAACCAGGTTGCCGCTCTTATCGCTTAAATAGCTGTATCCGCTGTCTGTAACCACATTTCGTTCCACAAGGGAGTTGTTCCCGCCGGACATGACAATGCCATCTCCAACCGAACTAGAAATCCAGTTGTTTCTAAACACAGCGTTTGATGCCCAAGGATAGCTTGAGTTACTCCAAGTAATGCCTGTGTTATTCGTCCCTGGATTGCTTGGCCCGTAGGCATTGTTGCGAATACCTTCGTTATCGCAGCGAAGGGTTTTATTCCCTTCAACCAATATATCTACATAACCATTAATAATGATGCCGCCGGACACCTTACTTGCTCCATTTGCTTGGTGCAGCCCATTTACATCATGAACGTAGTTATCTCGAATGACGATGCCTTGCATACGAGCATCAGCATAATCTTGAATATTAAACTGACCTTGTCCCAGCTTGGAAATCCGTGACATTACAGCGATACCAGAACGGCCGTCACCTGCTTTATTGCCGATGTTCGTTACTTCAATTCCACTGACTACCCAATAGTTAACGTCATATAACTCAATGGTACCGTTTAAGGAAATGCCTGATGGGCTTGACGCTGTTCCTCCACCATTAATTATCGGGCGTTGGTTAGGGTCGGTCGTATTATATTTTGTAAGCGTAATCGGATTTCCTTCCTCACCATTGCCGCGCAGTCTGATTTGTTCATTCCATACGCTATTCGCATCCAGATAAATGGTTGAACCTGGCATAAATACATATTCATTAATCTTGGAGATTGATTTCCATGCCGTAGCCGGTGTGCGTCCATCTGCATGATCGTCACCGTTATTGGAGAAATAATAATCACGGACTTCAAGTGGTAGAATGTTCAACTCGAATGTGATTTCGGCAGGATTCAGATCCAGTCTAACGGTATATTTTCCTGGCACGATATTATTTCTTGCGAATGATTCTTTGTTAATTTTCAATACATTACCGCTAACCGTATAATCCACATCCCGCTGCAGTGTTACAGCGCCGATCTCTACTCCAGCTAGATCTGCTAAATCAGGATTTACGGTGATATTATAGTCGTCCAGACCAATAACATATGTGCTGTCTTCCAAGTGGCTATACTCTTTGGGCATGAGCTTTAGCGTAATAGAAGATGTTCCGGTTTGGGCTGTTATTTCACTATCGATAACATATACGTCATCGATAAAGTGCCTGTTCTGTATATCCTTAATCGTTCCAGCCTTGTTGCCCCAGTTCGTAGCAAGCTGCAATGCATCAATCTTGGAAATATTGTTCTTAACTAGGGTATCAAAATTGCCGCCGTCAGTTGATTGCCTTTGAATGTCTTGTCCATCGATTTTATAGGTCGTTCCCGTTGATGTAACGAACCATTGGAATTTATGCCAGCCTTCGCTTCGCTTGACATCTACAGGATAGAATCTCCCGGATGAACCGGGTCTGACTGCGTAATTGGTCAGATTTCCGGCCCAATCGCCATCTCCATTGCCATAATTTATTGCGATATGTTCATTGGATGATGGGGTTAAACCAAAGACAGCGTGGTCATTGGAAGCCGCTCTGCCATCATCATAATACCAAGCAGTAACGATTGTTGTCTTACCGGTTGCGGGGGTGTAATTATAGGTACCTGGAACAGTAGCCACCTGACCGGCGCCGCTTAATGTTGCGGCCTTTCCTCCGGTACGGGACATCACATCGCTGTGAACATATCCGTTCGCACCATTTGAAAATTTCTTCTCCCCTTCAAATCCATCGTAAAACATAGTGTCAGCCTTATTGAAGTAATCAACGCTCACTTGAACAGTGACCTCTTCGCTCCCTGTTGGAACATAACCTTTCTTAACCGTCACGAATCCGGCATCATCAACTTCAATCTTATCCTTGTCTTGATCTGCCGGGCTGAAGCTGATGTTATCAGCAACAAACACATCAGAAGTATCAACGATTAACCGCGTTCTATCTCCAGCTCGTAAAGTATCGCTCTGGCGAATTAGCGCAATGTTGGCTGAATATTGTGCACTCTCTCCTGATTCATCAGAGTCTAAGAATCGTGACGTTGCGTTGCCGTTTGCTTTTATTTTAAATGTATCATTTAAAGTCGGGGACAAAGCCGCATCATTGCTTGTTGCTGCAATCGGGCTTCCTTTAGCCACTCCATTACTGAAGAGTTGAACCGAATAGGCAGATGCGTTAGCGACACGGTCCCATGTAGCGTATGTGCCGTTCCATCTGACATTTACCGGTACAGGCAATTTCTCGATCTTTAATATTCCGGATGCTGCAACTTCTTCACTGATGTCCCCCGCATTATTAATGACAATGGCTGTAACCGTGTAGTTGCCCACTCCCAGTGCCCTTGCATAGGGCAGAACATGATGCCTTTCATGATTGTTAGGCTGGTCGGGTCCTCCATTTTTCGATAAATAATAACCAACAGGTCCACCGTCTTTGAACAGCGTTACAAGGGTGTCACCGTAATTGGAAGCGCCACTATAAATGCCCGTGTCCGAGTCAAGCGTCGGGTTAATTGGCGCATTCACCTGTGTATTGGTGGTTATCAACAACGGTACAGCATTGGATTTCACCACAATTCCGTCTGCCGTAGACACTTCGCAATAATAGAAATTGCCTTGTTGTGAAGCTGCGTCCACATTGGGAAGCGTTAATAGCGCCTTATCAGCTCCGCTGACTTTTGTCCCGTTCAAGCCAGACTCGTCGTCAGATACATACCATTGATATGCTGAAGCAGCGGCTGATGCCGCAACGCTAAATGTTGCCGTCTCACCTTGTTTCACTTCTGCCGCTGTTGGCTGAGTGATTATTTCTAAATTTGGCAATCCACCGGGAGGTACCAAATTCAATGTTAATGTTCTGGTTCCTGTTGTTGTAGCTACATCTTTAACAACATAAAAATCGTCGATTAGATGTTTATTTTTAATATAAGCTTTGTTGCCTGACTGGTTGTTCCATCCTCCTGCTATTTTAGGCTGAATGGTTGTACCGCTCTTCATAGCTTTGTAAATATTACTTTGCGCTGAATCGGATATTAATGTTCCGTCTATTTGTAAAGTCGCACCATTCGGTGTAATGAGCCACTCGAATTTATGCCAGCCTGTGGAACGTAAAGCCCCGCTATCTTTCCAACGGTTTCCTGCTGTACCCGCTGATGATGGTGCATATGCCCAAGTATATCTAGTCGGGTTATGAATAACATCAGCCTCTGAACTTTGATAGAATGTCCCGGCAAAGGTGGCATTTTTGCCATCTACAATAGCAAATTGAGTTCTATCCGTCGCTGTCTTCTCCTCATCAGGATACGGGTCAAAATACCATGCCGTCATCTTATAATTGCTACCTGTCGGCAATGCCACGTCTTGGGCAACATTTTCATTATTCGTATCACTTGAAGGTGTAATCGCTTTCATTCCAGAACGGGACTGAGCATCGGAAAGCGTGTATGACGAACCTAATTTGCCAGTTGATGTCATTGGACCATTGTTGTTCTCGAAATCCTCCATGAATAATACATCTGAGTCATGGTAATAACTCGCCGCGGCCGTGATTGTCACCGGGATGCCCGGAGCACCTGGCAACGCAAATGTATAACCGCTAGCTAAAGTAATGTTCCCCTGATTATTAACAGTTAAAAGATTCGCATTGCTGGAATCATAATTAACCTCGTCAATAACCGGTCCTTTCACGAGACTGCTTAAAGGCGAACCTTTATAGGTAAGATTCACCCTGCCTGCCTGACCTGCCGCTTGTGTCAATTCTAGTACAACAGAGTCAAAAGATTCGCCCCCTCCCGCAGCTGACACTTCAGATGAAGGCGCCAAGCCGAACAGACCAGGGAACACCAACGAAGTTGCCGTAATCATCGACAAAGCTTTTTGCATCCATTTCGATCGTATCATCCAAAAACTTCCTCCCTTTGAAATTAATAAATTAATACTTTATAAAAAATCTGCATCTATGGAAGCCTCAATAGACATAGATTTTTATAAACTTAAAAACATAACTATTCTAGTTCACTACTAATTCACTGAATCGATTACCGTTATATACGATCTTCAACTTATTCGTATTTGCAATTAACGCTCGCAAGTCAGACTCCGCCGATCCGTATAGAATGGAATCTTTCACTTCTTCCAGTTTAAGCTTGGTGATTTCCGGTTTTGTGGTTAATGTGGCAACGACATCCTCGCCCATATATTTACCGATTACTGTCTCACCTACAGAAGCAGCAGCTAAAGACTCCCAGAACTTAAGAGACTCGGTTTCTTCTTTGGATATATCCAAACGGTTTAGCACTTTCTCTTCCTTGGCCTGTCCCGCTGTCGCTAACGCAGCCGTCAATTCATTTGCAACACGAACATATTCCGCACTTTTTGATGCATACTCAACTTGCAACTCTGCTTCGCTCATTTTCGTTTTTTTAACCTGCGTTTCTACCAAATCCGGCCAACGGGCGCCACTTAAATATTGCATGTATTGATTTAAATCAAACTGAGGCAATCCATAGTAAGTCCCTTCTGAATCATCCATCTTAGCTCGCTTAACATTTTCATCTTCCATGTCGGATTTTAGCTCATCAAAGCTTTTGTAAGGGGCGATCCCCCGCTCATCTGCAATAAATTGCTCCTGCTTGGTCTTTAGCAATGCAGTCATTGCAGATTTTTTGGCGTATTCAGTTGGGGTTTCATGATTTTCTCCGTATTGACGTGTCCAGAAGCCCTCATCTACTTGGACCCCATAAGTTCTGAAGAAATAGTCTGCCGTTATAGCTCTATGCTCCTTGACATAAAATTGAAATTCGTCCTCTGTTACGGCGTATCCATCTACTGTAAATATCCAATCTTCATGTAGCTCCGCCTTTTTGTTAGTTAAACTCAACACGAGTAAAGCAAGAACAATCAGAGTGGTAAACAAAATAATCACGGTTGCTTTTCGTCTAGTAATCCCCATGACGCCCCCCCCTTTCAAATATTCAACCTAGCTTTGCAAGAAAGCCTATGACAGTGAAATTCATCGCCGTTGCTGGAGAAGTTCCCAAATTTAAATGGTTAGACATAATTGTAAGTTTAGCTGCCCTCTAATGTAAGCGCTTATTTAGACTGAATTAAAACAAATTTGACTAATAAAAAAACAGTTCTAGTTCGCAATTTTGTGTGTGCTAGGGGATCAATATCATATAAAGGAACTGTCGTTTTGACAAAGTAACACCTCAATTTTGGTTTTCAAAAGACAGCCTAAAGGGAGCTGTCCGTTATAATCCCCAAAACACTAATGGCTTCGCCCTCTGAAAACAAAGGACGAAGCCATTAGATATTAACGTTTAAATGTAATTATGGATGATTATTTTAATGTTGATATCTCGTTCTGATTCATTACTCCAGGAAAAATTGCATCGTCCGGTCGGACGAACCCGGTAAATACTCATGTCCAAAGTCAGGATAAATAACAAGCTGCTTCATCGTGTTCATTTTATTGTATGCTGCAAATTGCGTAGATGGCGGGCATATGGTATCCATTAGCCCGACGCTCATCATGACCTCGCCACGAATTCGATCAGCTAGAAATTGTATGTCAATGTAGCCGAGCTTCTCAAATACATCATATTCGCGTTGATGAAGCACATCATAGTAGCGAAAATACGTACGCAGCTCGCCATAAGCTTCTTGATCTAAATCCATGTCCCATGTACGCTTGTAATCACTAAGAAAAGGGAAAATCGGTGCAAGCTTCTTCACTCTCGGCTCCAATGCAGCACAAGCTATCGTAAGTCCACCTCCCTGAGATCCCCCTGCAGCGTAAACGCGTTCAGGATCGACTTCAGGCAGCTTCATCGCTATTCCGGCAAGCTGTGCAGTATCTAAAAAAATGTGACGAAATAGCAGTTCATCCGGGTGATCATTTAACCCGCGGATAATATGTCCGTGATGCGTATTTCCCTTTACCCCTCCTACATCCTCCGAGGTTCCCCCCTGGCCGCGGCAATCCATGGCAAGCACAGAGAAGCCTAACGATACATAAGCCAGTTTCTCGCTCCAATCCCCGGCATGGCCGGAATAGCCGTGAAACATAACGACAGCCGGATGAGGGGTTTCCATATTCTTAGGGCGCACGTACTTCACATGAATTCGCGCTCCCTTCACGCCCGTGAAATACAGGTCAAAGCATTCGGCATGGGGTACTTGAAAGCTGCTGGGCACCAGCTCAAGCTGCTGATCAACAGTCCGCATCTCTGCCAGAGCACGCTCCCAATATTCATCGAAATCCGCTGGGCGTGGATTCGTTCCTTCATAGGTTTTCAATTGTTCTAACGGCATATCAACAAGTGGCATAGTTCTTCTCCTTATTGCTTATTGGGTCGGCATCATCCACTGCATGGAGCGGAATAAACTCGGTCTTTTCTCGGAACCGATGCCGCTTGCCCATTCGATCCAGCCTCGTCGTCCCTGTCCATCATGAACCCGCCATTGAACTCATTGTATACATTGAAACCGATGAGCTGATCCTTGTACTGCTCTATATAAGCTTTAGCGTATTCCGCAAGTCCCCTTCTTCCTATATCCGTGTAGGGTGTTGCATTATTATCGTAGAATGGGTTGTTAAATGCCGCCACAAAAAGCAGCTTAAGATCATTCTCCGCAAGCTTCTGCATATAATCATCCGGTGAAGGGGCGAAGGTATAGACGCCTTTTTGTTTCTCGATGCTGCTCCATTCCATGCCATCCCGAACGAAGGATGCGCCCATATAACGGATCAGTTTACTCAGCTCTTTGCTCCACCCGGAGGCAGTCCAGTTCAAATGCGTGCTGACACCAAACGGTGATTCCCCATTACCGGGTGGCAATGCTGAAGAAACAACGGCGTAAGCTGTACTTCGGACCAGTGGTTCACTGCCGGGTCTCTCCGCAGTAACTTCAAGCGTAAAATAGCCCAATTTGCTGAAAGGCACCGTGATCTGAGCTTTCCCGGCGACCGGACTCTCGCTTCCCGAAGTAATCTGTGCGCCATAAATATCATATGTGGCCCAACTTACTGATGGTCTGTTTGTTCTTACAATAAAAACGTTCGGTTCAGAATCCAGAAAAATATTGCCAAGTGCTGTTTGCTGAATTTTCAGCTCTGGCTGCCAATCACCCATCTGAGCCGTCATGTGGTCAACCAGGATAGTGGCCGGTAACGCGGCGTTCTTCATATCAAATCGGTCGAAAAGGATTGTGATGGCGTTTGCCGGTTTATGCCATACACCGTCATTTGCTCCATTCCAGTAAGTAAATGTGTTCGATCCCATCTGACTTACGACAACCTGCTGCCAATTCGATGTATTTTGCAATGTAATGCGCTGTTGGAATGTTTGCCCTGTCGAATCTGTCGTTCGGATTCGCAGTGATTTCAAGTCCGAGGTTTTGACCCAGAACGCCAGTTGTTCAATATCTAGCTCATCCACCTCTTTTTTTATGGATGCAAATGGCGATCCCGTTGGTCTTAGGCTGAAATCTGCTTTTATTTGTCCCATATGGGCTCCGTTGTAACTCTCAGCTGATTCGATCCGATTGAAGCTTCCCTTCACTTCAGGCGAATCGCCTATGCAAAAAGCCAGTTATCGTCCCCTTGCTCAAAATCACTTAGTACTGATTAAAATCCGCTGTTGCATGCGCAGGGCTGTAGAACAATACCAGATTGGACAATAAAACCATGACAGTCACAATCGATATTCTCTTCATACAGACGAAATTCCTCCTAAAACATTTTTGTATGCGCTATCATAAAACATTTTGAATGGACCCCGAGGCGTCTGTAATCTCCGTCTATCTCTATTGTTCATATCGTTGTTTATCCTTTGACAGCTGAGCTTGAGAAGCCTTGAATAATATACTTTTGGCCCAGGAAGAAGACAATGAGCAGCGGCACGACTCCCGCTGTAGCGGCAGCCATCATCATGTTATAATCCACTCCCGCTTCCAGCATGAAATTCTGCATGCCTAACGGTACCGTGAACAATCTTTTGTCTAACAGGAAGATCAAGGAATTCTCGTAATCGTTCCACGTCCATGTAAAATCAATAATTGCGAAAGTTGCAAGCACTGGTTTGGATAGTGGCAGAAACAGTTGAAAGAATATCCGGAAATGACCGGCTCCGTCAATGAAAGCCGCTTCCGATATTTCATGGGGAATGCTCATGAAAAATTGCCGAATCATAAAGACGCCGAACACCGTAAATAAGCCTGGGAGGATGAGCGCCCAATGGGTATTATATATTTTCATCCAATCAAACATGATGAATTTCGGGACAAACAACACTTGCTGTGGAATCATCATCAGACACAGATACAGCAAAAAGATGGCGTTCCTTCCCTTAAATGGAATCCGGCTGAAACCATATGCGGCAAAAGCGGCCAACAAAGGAGCTCCAATCATCAAAATCAAAGATATTTTCAAGGAATTGAAATAAAAAAGCGAAAATCCGTCTCCAGTCGTCCAAACCTTAAAATGGTTGGTCCATACAGGATCGTGTGGAATCCACTGAATCGGATAGGTAAAAACGTCCTTCGGCTTCTTAAACGAAGTGCTGATCATCCAGATCATAGGTGACAGCAGCAGCAGACTGGCAAGCGCCATGATGATCGTATTGAAGGTTCTCATCACCTGTGTTCTGATTACTCTTACATTTCTCCTAGCCATTGTGCGTCTCCCCTCTGTTAGTAATGGACCCATTTTTTCTGACCAACCCATTGAATAAGCGTGATGCACAGGATGATCAGGAACATAGTCCACGAGACAGCCGACGCGTACCCCATTTCATAGAAGTTGAAGGCTTTTTTATATGCAAAAATCGAGAAAACCGTCGTACTATTGCCCGGTCCGCCTTGGGTAATCGCATAAATCATGCCAAATCCCTTGATCGAGCCGATAAAACCAGTAATCATTAAGAAAAACGTCGTTGGACTCACTAATGGAAAAATAATGAGATGCAGCAGTTGCCCAAATGTTGCTCCGTCTATCTTCGCGGCTTCCAGTTGCTCGGCGGACAATTCCTGCAAGGCAGCTAAATAAATGATCATGTTATAGCCAATGCCACCTGCGGTCATCATAATCAGCACTGCATACATTGCTGTATCCGGGGAAGCAAACCATTGTGGAGGATCAGTTATACCAATGGAGTGCAGGAAGGCATTTATCGGACCACTACTAGGCTGAAATAGTACCATCCAGACGAAAGCAATGGCTATGCCACTGGTAAAATACGGAGCGAAAAAGAACGCTCTAAGTGTCTTTTGAAAATACGTCCGATTATTAAGCATGACAGCAATCAGAAACCCAAGCATGATAGAAATCGGTACAGGGATCAGTAGCAGCAAGGTGTTTTTGACCGATACTAGGAATAAATCGTCTCTCACCAGCATCCTGAAATTATCCAATCCAACGTAGTGCGGGGCTTCCCCACTAGCGAATACCCAATCCGTAAACATTAAATAAAAGGAGAACAGGGCCGGAATGAGCATAAACACGGTCATTCCGATAAGATTGGGAGCGATAAACACATAACCAATCAGCCTCTGTCGTTTCATCCAGCTCACGATCGGTCACCGCCTTTCTCTCTAAATAAGGTAACTTGCATCATCAGGCAGCTAGCGGTGTATAGAGGGATACGGTACGAATCACCCGCCCCTCCTTGGCCAGGTTGTGCTATTTCGATGATGCCTGCAAATTCTTGTTATGCACCCGTGCTAATTCTTTCGCGCCATTTTCAGCTGTCAGCTTCCGAGAAAACACGTTGTCATAGATAGCTTGTTGCTCGCTTCCTGTCTTCCGGTCCAAACGGCTCAGACCCAGCGGCAGATCACCGAACATGACCCGTTTGATTGAATCCAGATCATACGTGTCTTCCACACCTTTGAACATTAGCGCGACAGCCTCATCGACCGGGAAGTCCTTGGAGGAAGGTACTCTTCCGCCCGCCGCCATCGGCAGCATCCCTTCATCTGCATACCACTGTATAAATTTCCAGGCAGCTTCCTGATGCTTGGAGCTCGGATTGATGGAAATCACATCTCCCAGGCCACCGGCGTTAATATAATCGGTCTGATCCTTGTTCACTTTGGGAGCTGGTGCCGCTGCCACCTTGAACGACCGGGGAAATTCAGCTATATTATTCGTCGTGCGGAAGATCTGGTTCGTGGAGAACAACATTGCGGCTTCTCCTTTCACGAACATCTGGTCCAAGGCAGGCTTCGAAGTGATCTGCTCAGTATGAGGCATCAGGCTCTTATCGGTGAACATCATGTCCGAATAGACCTGAAGCGTCTTGACCGTTAGCGGGTTATCAAAAGCGGAAGTTCCATCGTCTTTGGTCAGTTGCAAACTTTGCTTCTGCAAGGACCCGTTGATAGGCACGGTGAAGTAATAATCGCTCTGTGCCAATCCCCATACCTTGTTACTCTTCAGTTTGGCAGCGTAATCTCTAAACTCTTCCAGCCCCCAATCCGTCGGAACCGGCAGTCCTTTTGCATCGAGCATATCCTTGTTCAACCAGACAAAAGACAAGCCTTTTTGGGTAGGCAGACCATAATACTTGTCGTCTACTTTCCATAGCGCAGCGCCTTCCCCCATCTTATCGTCCACGTTGTAATCGGAGAATTTGCCCAAATCAAGTGCGTTGCCTGCTTTAATCCGTTTCTCGTAAAGGCTGAAATCATAGTTGACGTACATGTCCACGGGCTGATTAGAGATGAGAGCTGTATCCAGCTTCAGGTTCCCAGCATCGTCATTGACGAACCGCACATACTCCACCTGAACATCCGGATTTTGCTTATTCCAGTTGTCTACGACCTCTTGTGGGCCATTCTCGGATGGTACCGCTCCCCACAGGGTAAGTTTGATCGGCTCACTGCTGGTCTTAGTTGCTCCAGGAGAAGTCGCTCCCTCCGCTTGCTTGCCACCCCCGCTTCCACCACAGCCGGCGAGTGCCAGAGGCACGGTCATAAACAGAGCAAACCCTGCCATCATCCATTTTCTGTTTCTCATCTTCCTGCAACCTCCCTTTGATTGGATTGTTTGATTCCACCCAACTATACCAATCAATCCCTTGCCTCATCAGGGTTGAAACTTACAGATGAATAGTACAAAACTTAGGTATTATTCTCACGCCTGAAGGAGCTAGGCGTTTGTCCAACCATGCGTTTGAACACCTTAATGAAGTATGCATCATCGGCAAAGCCTGTCTGAAAAGCGATCTCCTCCACATTCAGTTTGGAATGCAGCAGAAGACGCTTCGCCTGCTCGATCCGGATGTTTTGCAAAAAGGCGATCGGTGTCAGTCCGGTTTTTTTACCAAAAACGGTGCTTAGATAGTCGACGTTAATGGATACCAGCTTGGCTAAATCCGCAATCTTGATATTTTCTTTGAAATGCTCCAGCATATATTGAATCACCCGATTCACCTCAGGATGATCTGTAAAACTTACATGTTCTTCCTTCATTTGCTGGATTAGCTTATGTATGACTTGCTGTACATGAACAAGCAGCGATGCATGGCTGATGGCTGAGTCAAGTTCCTGCCGGTACTCCGATTTTCGTCCTGCCAGCATGGCTAGCATATGAACAAGATGGGCAGCCAGTATCTTCACTTCTACATGGGAGAACAAAGAGGCTTCCATGCTCTTCCACATTAAAGCTGTCACCTCGGTGCATTGGCGTTCGTCGCGTGCTTCGAAACGCCGGATCAGCTCTGCTTCCAGCTCTGCGATCGGCGGCAGTTCATGCCGCTCCTTCAACTGACCTCCCATTGAGCCGTACCAATATCCGTTCAACTGATTCAGTGCTAAGCGCCAATCCTGGGACAACTGGCTCAGACTGCTGCCGTAAGCCATTCCAATCGAAAGGTTATGTTTATGTCTGTTTGCACACGCTGCCTTCTTCCCAAAGCTCCAGCAAAAGAAAGTTGTCTGTCCTCCTTCATGGAAGAGTTGAACCAACAGATATTCCTCTGTCTGAATATTCATCTTTTCCGCAGCAGCGGGTACAGCTCCACTCAGTATGGTATAAATTTCAAGTTCTAAGCCGTGGAATTTCTCCGTTACCGCAATTGTTCCAGTCTGATCTTGATCGGCCGCTGCGACTGTTCCCCGGATACCCGACCAAATACGGTGAAAATAAGGATAAAGTGCCTCACTAGCTACACTAAGCTCCTCAAGCAGTTCTCCCTTAATCCGCGCCAGATTCTCGAGCAAAACTTCATCATTCAAGGAAAGCTTCAAGAGATAATTGAAGGCCCCGTATTGAAGGGCATCCCGGGCATATTCAAAATCGCTCATAGCCGTCAGCATAATAAACCGGCTGCGAATTCCCGCTTTCCGTGTCTCCTTCAACAGTTCAATCCCGTCCATCCCCGGCATAACAATATCCGCGATCACGACGTCAGGCTTAAGCTCCAGAATAGCCGTAAGAGCTTCCTTACCGTTCCCAGCCTCACCCACAACGTAAAATCCTTGCCGCTCCCATTCCACCGTATCTCGTAGGGTCTCCCGGACAAATACCTCATCTTCCACTAGTAAAATCGCCCACATGCCCATCGCCTCCTTCCTGTGAATAAGGTGTTGCTATCAGTAAAGGCAGCCGGAGCCGGACAAGGGTCCCTTCCGCGCCTGAAATAATCTCCATGGAACCTTCCCGCTTAAAAAGCAATTGTAGCCTTTCTCTCAGATTACTCAGTCCGATGCCATGACCGCTACGTCTTCCCGGTTTTAGTGCGGCCGCTTCCATGCCGATACCATTATCCGCCACCTCCAGGATAAGTTCTCTGCCCTCCGCTCTCACCCTCACCCAAATCGTGCCACACCCGTCCGTCATGTCAAAGCCATGGACGATAGCATTCTCCACCAGAGGCTGAAGACTAAGCTTGGGAACGAGAGCATGTTGAACCGGCTCATCCAATTCATAGCGGACGATGAAATGATCCCTGAAGCGAAAGGACTGAATGGATTCGTAGGAACGCAGCAGCTTCATTTCTTCTTTAAGGGGAATCAGCTCAATTTCCGAGTTCAGGCTGGCCTCCAGGATTAGCCCCAAAGAAGTGCAGATGCCAGCGATCGCTTCCTGCTTTTCTTTTCTGGCGATCCATTTGACCGTATTCAAGGTGTTCAACAGAAAATGCGGGTTCATTTGGGAGAGCAGCATTTGAAAACGTACCGCCTGCTTCTGCCGCTCCTCCAGCTTAAGCTTGTTAATGAGTGCGATGACATCATCTATCATGTGGTTAAAGCTGTCACCCAGGGAACGCACCTCGTCAGTTGCCCCCTTTCCGATACTGATTTTGACATTCAGCTTCTTGTCCAATGCCTCCTCCATGCTCCGCTCTAAGACAACCAACGGCTTCGTCATACGAGCCGATAGGATGATGGTTACTAGCACGTAGACGATGACCAGAATCGTCAAAAAGAGGAATGCGATAAACCTTAATTGCCGGATTTCCTGCTGAAGTTCGCTTAACGGCATTTGACTGACCACATACCAATCCAGATCTTCAAGATAGCTGTAATTGACTAGGGATGAAGAACGTTTATCCTCATAGTGTCCTTCCTTTGCCTGTAGCGACGTAATTCTATGTAACATATCCATACTGAAGGTTGTTTTCTTACTTTGGAGAATAGTCTCTCCTTGTCCCGTAAAGATGGTCAAATCCTGGTTAGCCGGACTATCCTTTAATGTGCTCAGGAACCATTCCTGAATATTGATGCTGATGCGAGCCAGTCCGAAGTTTCCACGCAGTGGGTCATCCAGGACTATGTACAGGCTTAAAACCTTGCTTCCTTTACTGCCTATTACGTCATTCCAATCATCCGCCACCCACCGGTATGAATGTGTCCCGCTATGTAGCTTATCCTGCCAATCTTGTAAGGTTTTGAGCTCGTTAGTCAACCGGCCGGCAGGTGCATAGGAGGTGTATACATTGCCCTTCAGGTCGATGAATCTAAAATACAGTTCTGTTTGATGGAAGAAGAAACTGTTGTTGATGCCAAACATCTTACTCTCGATGACTTTCTTTCGCTCAAGGGGATCGTACTTGTCCGGATCGTGCATAATTTGGATCAGGCTCTCGTCCTGGCTCAGCATAATATTCGCCTTATAGGCGAATGCCATCATATCTGTCAAGGACACATGAACCTGCTGCATGTGCTCGGACATCCGATCCATCATATCCTTCTGACGAATCGATTCAAAATGCTGGAACAGATAAAAAATAGCTATGCACAAAGGAAACATCAGAAGGGTGATATAAGCCATGATCAGCCTGTACTTCAATTTGTTCGGAAGCAAATAGCGCCAGTTGAACATCGTGTAGGATCCACTCCCAAAAATGTAGTTGAATGTTCTCATTGTCTGAAGAGTTTCCAGATTTCTCGAATAGGCAAAAAAAACCTCTGTTTCAAGAGGTTTTATTCCACAAGTCAATCGTGGGTATTGGTGTATGGAGTATGGTTAACAATACTAGCCTTGCAGAGCCACTTCCGATACTTAAGTCCGGATCATTCATTGATCTTGCCATGAATCTCTCTTTATTCATTCGATTATATCATCTGTAAAACGAATCCAGAAGATATAAAACTTGTTGATTCATATAACGATTCTTGGGAGTTGCAGAACTGCAGACAGGTCTTTGTTGTCTGCTATTCGTATACGCGAATCTCGAAGATCTCGGCTCTCGGGCAACCGTTCGTCGCTTCTACCACAACGCGAAGCCGATTAGAGGTAACCAGCCGTTCTAATGAATGGACAACTCTGCGTTTTCGGTTGTCTCGGCCTTCGGCAACGGTAATCCATTCGCCATCCACATCAATCTGCACAAGGTAATCCTTGACTAGTTCGGGAATCACTTCGAACGTTGTGCGGTGATGATGAAGATTGATCAGATCCTCGTTCACATCGTCGTTAAATGTGATATGCACCGTGCGAATGCTGACCGGTGCTGGCCAATTGAGCTCCAACCACTCCGGTGAGTCTTTCCGAAGTGAGGCTGACGACCACAGATGCGGCCCAGCAAACGGTCGGTGATATCCGTCGATAACCTTATCCGCTGCGTATGCTTGCGTTGGCGAGAGGAGACGGAAGCAGATCGGTTTGCGGTTAAATGGACGCATATTCCACTGCACGACCGGCTGACTTGGTTGATGATCTCCGAGATCCGGAGAAACCACGGGGCGTGGCCCTTTCGCAAATGAAAGCACTCCAAATTGAGACTCATCAGACAGATGTAAGGCAAGCCGTTCGTTGGCTTTGACCACGAGGAATGCGTTTTGTGGGGTGGTCGGCTTCCAATGGAGGTTCACGATCACATGTTGTCCTGTGCCTTTTGTTACCGGTGTCAATGTTGCAAGTTGTTTCGTATGCGGGACATAGTTTTCACCGCGACCGGTGTCCCATAGCTCCAGCTCCAATGTCGTGTTCTCTGCGGCATCGACGAATAGAGCGATTCCGTTCAGCTCCGGGTCGACCGGCAGAAGCAGGCCGGTGTCGGAAGCAAGTGGATAGGTTTCGATCGGCTTCTCCACAACTAGTTGCGTCAATGTACTGGAAGCTTTTAACTTCGCGCTCCGTGCCAAATCGGTCACATCATCATTGCGTAGACCGATGATGGACGCACCTTGGTGAAGCAGTGTTTGCTGAAGTTCACGTAGATGAGTCTGGTATAGCTCACGTGGGACGACCCCTTTCTCAGCGCATAATGCAGCCCCAGTGCCGGCAGCCTCGCCGATGACGGCACATGTAGCCATGACACGGGTCGTTCCGAAAGCCACGTGCGATGCGCTGATGTTGCGGCCGGCCATGATCAAATTGTTCACATTGACAGAATACAGGGAACGGAACGGAATATGATAGACTCCGTCTGCATGCAAATGCTTGGAGCCACTTTCAGTCGAATACATCCCTTGTGGCGGGTGCAAATCGATAGACCAACCACCGAAGGCCACACCGTCTTCAAACTCGCGCTGAGCAACGATATCGTTCTGGTTGAGCATATAATCACCAATGAAACGACGGTACTCCCGCTTGCCTGGAATCGAGCCCACCCACTCCAGCGTCATGTTGTTGGCATTGAAGTTGCCGGAATTTTTAATATAGTCCCATAAGCCATAGATCACCGCCCATAACTCGTCACGGATACGTTCGTTGTCGAGAACCGTATCCATTTCACCGCCCCACTCGATCCACCAATAAGCGCATCCATTATCGCCACTGCGGATGACGCGCGTCATCGGAATGGTCGTCTTCGTGATATCCTTCGCAAAACTTGGCGGTATAAACTTGACCTGATGGCCTGCATCCTTCGTATAGAAGAACATTGTACTTCCCAGTGTAATGTCATCCGCAACGGGCGGTGCCCAATCCTCGTTGTACTCTTCCCTCGCTTCTCGGCCGATACGATGCTTGGCCCCGGCCAGAAATCCAACCAGTCCGTCGCCCGAGCAGTCTAGAAACATGCCACTTTCAAAACGAATACGCTGCTCTGACCCCATCATCCAACCGGTAACTGAACGGATGACCCTATTGTCTGTATCGCCGTCAGCTTCCACCTCATGAACATCGGTATTCAAAAACAAACGGATATTGGGCTCTGCGCGAACCGTTTCAAGGAGAACCATATCCCAAATATACGGATTCCCGTCGATATTGCGGTACTGGTTTTCAAGAAAAAGCTCACCCATTATGCCGGTTTCTCGCGCATACCGATTCGTTCCGTGAGCGGTAGCCCCGCACACCCATACACGTACCTCGCTGCTTGAATTTCCGCCTAGCACAGGACGATTCTGAATAAGTGATACGGACCTTCCCAAACGGGCTGCAGCAACAGCTGCACTTACTCCCGCCAAGCCGCCGCCGACGACTGTAATATCTGATATGATAACTTCCTGCCTCATGATTGAACATCTCCTTTTAAAGAACTATAATATCCATGATTTCATCGTATGTTATCAACTTTTCAATTTCCATACACCATGTTACGATAAGGCATATACTTTATTTCATAACATTGGTGGCGATAAAATGCGAAGTGACTTTGCGATCCGGCTAGTGACTCACTTTTATTGGGACAAGAAAGAGTCGTTTGCTCTCGACCGGGATATTTATTCCTATTGGACAATATTGGCTGTGGAAGAAGGCCGATTCACTTACCGCATTGAAGATCAAGAAGGCGAAGCAGGGTTCGGCAGCTTGGTGGTCTGTCCTCCAAACACCTGGTTTCATAGGAAGACACTTGAGCCTTTGACCTTTCACTTTATTCATTTCACATGGAACACGGAGCCTTCGCTTGAAGAGCAGCGCTCGTTGACTGGCAATCTGATGATCGCGGACATCGAACGCCTTTGCTCCGACTACCGCTACTTGCGACTAATTGCGTTGGAACAGGATAAGGCCGCAATAGAGCGAAAACAACACCTCGTAAGCGATATGTGGCGTTTGTACGAGCTGGAGAGGAACGTGCCGAAGGAAATAGGGTTAACAGTGGTGATTGCTGATGAGGAGATGCGGAAGGCGGCCCACTTCATCACCGCCAATATTTTCGGTCCGGTCGATATGAAGAGCTTAGCGCTCTCGCTACAGCTTACCCCGGTGCAGTTGACGAGACGTTTTCGTGCGGCTTACGGAATGACCCCCTCTGAATATATGACTCGGCTACGGCTGGACAGGGCTAGCAAATTGCTGCTAGAAACAGAGTTTAGTATCGACAAAATTGCGCAGCTGTGCGGATATGAGAACGGCTTCTATTTGAGTCGTATATTCCGGAACAAACGGGGGATGCCCCCTTCACAGTATCGTAGCCTGCCTCGCGTCTAGGCTTAGATCCGACGGATGAATTCTCTTGCACAAGCAATTTAGGGTATATGGGGATAATGAATACAATGCAGTGGTAACATCAGTTAATATAAGAACGACAATCGGAGCATAATCTTGGCTCTTTTCGATTGAATAAAAAAACCGCGATTTACGCGGGAATTAATCGGTATATGTTGTTGCCGCTCGACACTCGGATCTTGTTAGGTTGTTTCTCTTTCAACTATCCTGCCCTTGGGACTTGATCCCGAGCGCCATAATGTTCACCTCTACTTCTCATGACCATAAATAAAACGGACCGCCTTCAGTAGACAACACTGGAGTTGGTCCGTTCTCCATCTAATATCCGACGCCTTTTTCCTCATCCGGGTGCAATCCTGCTTGTTTCAATTCCTTAGCTAGGATTTCTGAAGCACTACTACCTGTTCGTGTAAATATCACTCAGTTGTGAGCCTTGAAAGATTAGCATTTTACATAGTTCAATAATAAATTCCAAGAAATAAAAAAGCCGAATGGATCGTTCTCATCCACTCAGCTCATAGGTTTATTTTACAATAATCTGTATAGTATCACTTTCCGTTGTTCCACTTCCATTCATAAACTCACAGCGATATTGATAGATGCCAGGCGATTTCCCTGAAATTTGTGTAGTGGCCGATTGAGCACTTGGTGTTTGTGAAGATAAAGATTGCGTTTCAATAAGTTCGCCATTTTCATATAATCGATACTGTGTTGCGTTCGTGCCCCACCACATATTAGCAGTAATGTTATAGTCCCCATCTTGATCCCAGTTGTCACTAGACAAAACAGGTTTGCCGGGCTTCGCATCAGTCACGGTGACGGTGTGTGGATCACATGAAGTCGTTCCATACAAATTCGATAACTCACATGTATACATATAGGTTCCATTAGGCTTTCCTTGAATAGGCATAATGGAAGTCTGAGCAGCTGGCGAAACATCGGTGAGTGACTTCGTTTGGATCAATTGGCCATTCTCGTACAGCTTATACAGTGTGCCATTGTTTCCCCACCACATATTCATCGTAACCTCATAATTGCCATCATGTAAGCCTGTCGCAACACCGCTATTATTCGATAGTGTCGGTTTACCTGGCACCCCATTTGCAAGCAACGGCAGACTACTGGAATGCCGTTCGAACTTGACTGCATCAGCCCTGGTATAAATCATATCGGCAGGTAGAGTTGGCGGATCTACCGTTGTCGGAGTAACCCTTGTTAAACGAACATACTCGCTGCCGTCTCCAGTAAAGTCGAACGTTCCTAGATTAACCCAACCCGACGAGCCAACGGTTGCATCGATATACGTGACCTCGGTAACCGACTGATGCTTCACTTCCACTTTGACATAATTGTCATTTGCCGTCGTATGGACGATCTTGTAGATGGAGACCGTATATTTCCCCTCTGGAAACTGGCCTTTCCACGTCGCTGAGGATCCTTGAACGGTAGAGTAACGGGACTTCACACCAATTTTGTATCCGGCTAAATTGCTTTGGCTCCAAGACCCTTCTGTCGTGTACAACCCAGTCGTATTCGTGCTGTCGACAATAACCGTTAATTCCCTGATCGCAATTCTCAAAGGCGGTGTTGTTAAGGTCACACCGTCAATCGTTACAGTGGCCCATACCTCAATGTGATCCTTTTCCCCGTCGAGACTTAGAAGGGTCAACAAACCGCTACTGTCCACTTCAGCCAGATCGGTTCGATCAACGAAATACTGCACATTTGCCTGTGATAGATCACCAATCAGACCATTATCCAAATAGCCGGTTACGCTTAGTTGTGCGGTTTGAGTCATCTGCAGTTCGTTCCGATCCGACAGGATCACCGCAGACTCCAATTGCGGTATCTTGTTCGGGTCCACCCACATCATCGCATCGGCGACAACCCGTGACTTATTGGCCTTATTGGTTAATTCCACGTACCCACTATCGCCTGCTGCAAAAGGATAAGCACCCAGGTACACCCAAGTACCATTGGCCGCTGTCTCATCTACGGTAACCGTCTCGGAGCCTCCGCTATAATAAACGGTAAATGAGGCATTCGTTGCCCAATTTTCACTAGCAGCGGTTATTTGCGGAAGCTTATAGTACACACTGTAAGTAACACTTTCCGGCAGATCAGGTCGCCAAACAATTCTGCTTGTCGCTGTGCCGGCAGTCGATTTGGCATACACATAGTTATCATAATAATAGTCGTTAGCCGTTGTATCCCGTATCCAGACGCCTTCTGTCTCTGCCTCCGTATTATCCACAATGATAGATGAACCCTCCTGCCAATCCGGTTGAACTGGAGTTTCGGTTACCTGATCAGGCAGATAGAGTGTCCGCTTGCGAGTCTGTTTCCCGTCCGATTCCACATAATAAGTGAAGGTTTGGGATAAATCGTTTACCCGTATCGACCATTCCATCGGATAGATCTTATCTGGAATGGTTGTATACGTAGCCCCGCCATCCAAGGAATAATGGATCGTCGCTGGTTTCGTCGTTTTTGCCTGCACATAAGCATCGTAGGCCGTTTCGTCGGGTTTGACGATCAGCATGCCTTTAACCGCATCTATTGGACTGTGGATATCGAAGAAATAGCTTGCATCCGATGTTTCAGCAGTTCTGACCTGGTGCAGCGGCACTTCAATGTTGAGTCCTTCCACAATGATAGCGGTTATTCCCTTGCTTGAAACCGTGGCTTGAATGATTCCGCCACTCATAACCGCTTGCTCTGGTGTGCCATTGTCGCGGATGATGGTTACGGTATAATCTTGTGCCGGGTTGAACCCAATGATTTGCGCATTCAATTCGATCGGAGTCTGAACTTCAGCTGCCGATTCGTTGCTTAACCCGATGTAGAATTTATTCCCGCTCTCTCCCGTTATCCAATTCAATTGAGAATGGTTGGTCTGAATTATCCCCTTAGGCATCCAGAGCCAAACGTTGGAATTACCGTAAAAATGACCTGGTTTATTTCCATAGAGGTGATATTTGAACCATAGAAAATTAGTTTCAAATACAGAAGGAAATGTAATACTTCCATTCGATTTCAACGATTGTTCGCTGATCAAATAATCTATCGTTTGCCCGAGCTGTCCCGGTATATGGTGATAATAGATGGATGTAGCCCCGCTTGGGCCTTCCAGAGGAAACTCCGGTTCAAGTTGACTAACGGCGAAGCCCTTATAATAATACCCTGGATAGCTGGAATATCGTCCGATGACTGCATTATGAGCAATATCCTGCAGCAATTTATCGCCTGTATAGAGCGACAATCTCAGCATGAATGGAGCTTCCTGAGCATTCATCCGATAATAACCAGTTGTACTTCCCGCTTCAAACGTCAATCCATTGGGAGAGACAAGCCAACTATCCGCTTGTACGCCTCCGGCTACATCTTCTGGGAGCTTGATCCGAGGATATTGATATTTACCACTTTCCGGCCAATGGAACGACTCCGCGTAATTATACGTCTCAGGCTGCGGAATCGTAACGGCACCTTCAGGAACCGGACGAGCAACGAACATCGTTGCATACCGTTTGGCTTCTTTATAAGCAGCATTTAAGTATTTGATATCCTGAGTTTCCTCGTAAAGCTCCAAGATCTCCATCCACAGCTTGCTATAATAATAAATGAACTCATTTTTACTCACATTTACAGATGCAGGCGTATCAATATGCTGCATGATATAGCTGTCGGCTGCATCCTTGGCAGCCTGTAAATACTGCGCATCTCCCGTCATACGATACATCATCAGAGGCTGAATGACAGGACCCCGGTCTTTCTGGTCAGGATCACGCACGAGGTACTCTTCCTGTGCCAGCGCCCCAATTCCTGCCGAAGTCCCCATCATCTGATTGACAGCGGCTACGCTTGAAAAATCAAACGGCAAGGTTGCCATTTTCCATAACGACGGCACACCGTATACTGGCTTCTGCGTCGGCGACCAGCCTATACCATTTCGCGATAAGCCATACTGGACGGACGGCAATGCTCTAGTATCGTAGAGCTGATCATCCCCAGTCAAATAGTAAGCCCCCAAAAGAACCGCATTCGAGCTTGTTCGAACACTATCCTCGTTTTCGATGTCAATAAAGCCCTTGGCACGGCTCCACCATCCGCTGGGTGACGGGACATAATCAACAGAGTCATCCCCTTGCGGCTCTATCTTAAGTAAATCGATCATATTGAACATCGCGTCAGTGAGCGACTGATCTGATACATTTTCCCGGTATGCGGAATAACTGTACTCATTGCGAAGAATATCCGCGTAGGACTCATACAAATTGCTTTTTTGAGCGATTAATCCCATATGAAATTTATAAGTGCTTTCTGCGGCCATTTGCGAATAAGTCCCTAATTGAGGAGCATACAAGATTGGCTGCACGCTACCTTCGTTGTTGACAAGGCTCATGCCAAGCCTTTGTTTCGTAACACCTCCCGTCGGTTCAAATTCAACCGGAAGCTCATCCGAAGGTACAAATACCCCATACGTCAATGGATTGCCCGAACCGTCATTCTTTTCAACCAGACTCATTGGAGCGCTTAGCTCCCTTAAGCTTGTTGATTCCACCGAACCTACCATTTTGGCGTGTGACCTGAAACCATTTAACACTTCATTGACGCCAGAGATCTGCTCTGTTGTGAAAGACTGATAGCCAATCACGTAATTGCCATCCCGGCGGGGTGTAAAAGCAAAGGAAACATCAGGTTTGTCCCCTGACATGGACCAGTTCACTTGTAAATCGTAATCGCTTCCATGTGAAGAATCGGTTAATATCGACGTATGGCTGTCAGGGAAATCAATCTCGTCGAATGTAATCCAGCGTTTGTTCATCGTATCGTAGTAATTGGTTAGACTCCCCGCATTCCCATCCAATAAGACCCATTGCTCTTCAAGTCTTTCCTCCACATTATTGACAGGCACCCAGTTCCCCGTATCCGTGTCCTTGTAGAACATATCACGAACGATGGATTTGCCACCATCCCAAGCTGCTTCATAGAAGGTTACTTTGTAGCTGGCATTCTCGATGCTGCCTTTTTCCGTGTAACTGAGATTCGCCAATGTACGGCTGCGCAGCGGAGGCAACGGCGGAGCTTGCTGCCTGATATTCCCTTCAAACTTGACCGCATCGGCCCGCGTAACGATCTTTCCGGTCGTAGGTTGCGTTCGAGTCAGTCTGACAAATTCGCTATCATCACCACTGAAATAATAGGACCCCAAATCAACCCATCCGGCCGATGGGCCTGACGAGGGCCTCAGATCCATAAACATGACATCCGTAATCCCATTGTGAACAATTTCAATTTTAACATTACTGTCTGCTTTATCCGCCCAATCAAGCTTGTTGAATGAAATTTTCGCCGTCCCTGCTTCCAATCGCGGATTCCATGTGATGCTTCTTCCTACTGCATCGGTAAATTTGGAACTGGAATTATTATATCCCTTCACTCCCGTACTTGTAGTCCAATAAGGAGCGGAGAACCCGTTATTTGCGTTATCTACATCAGTGGTGACGACATCATCAATCGTGATGCTTCCATCATCAATGATGATCGTCTTATGCGGCTCTTTTTGCTGAATATTCCCTTCGAACTTGACCGCATCTGCACGAGTAATTATCGTGCTGGTTGTGCTGGTAGACCGAGTTAATCTAACGAATTCTTTACCAACTCCGGAAAAATAGTACTCTCCCAAATCAACCCATCCCGCAGGAGCACCAAATGAAGGCCGCAAATCCATATAGAGAACATCGGTCGTTCCATTGTGGACGATTTCAATTTTTACATTGCTATCTGCTTTATCTTCCCAATTAAGTTTGTATAACAAAATTTTCGCCGTTCCCGCTTCCAATCGTGGATTCCAGGATATCGTTCTACCTGCTGTACTCGTATATTTAGAACTGGAGCTATCATATCCCTTCACCCCTGTACTTGTGGTCCAATTCGGAGCTGAATATCCGTTGTTCTCGTTACCCACATCAGGTGTCACAACATCATTGATCGTGATGCTCCCGTCATCGATGATAATCGTCTTATACGGTAAGGGCTCCGCGTATGCGGTCCTTATTCCGACTAGGCTGAAAGGAACTAATATCGTCACGATGAAAACGATTAAGAAAAACAGTTTCCTTTTTATCATACAACTCACAGCCTCCCTTGTGTTGATAACGCTTACAAAATAATGTTACCCTCCTTTGTTCGAAGATCGTATAGAAGCAATTAGCCTTATCCTTCTGACTAAGCCCGCTCTGTCGGTTTTATCATAGCATGTTACAGAACTGTGAAATTTCTTTGATTTTAAGAATTTCTTATAAGATTTTAAGCAAGAAGAAACGACTTTGTCGTCCTTTAAAAAAGAGACCTACATCATAACTGTCCGCTCAACTGCAGTCAGTTATGATGTAGGTCTACCAATTGTACAAAGCCTAATGATTAATTATAATGGCGGCTGCACTAATAACAACTTCCCAAGCTGAATCACCGTTTGATCATACCAATCTGGATGCTGCCTAACGTGCTCTCTACTTCGTTCATTGCCGCATGCCTCAAACACGGCCGCTTTGTCTGTCTTCTCGGTATCGATTTCAAAGCGAACCGTATGTTTTCCATTCGGGAGCTCCGGCAAGAATACATACTGATTTCGATTATGATCGTTGTGTAGTGTGAATCGATCGATAATAAAGGGTTCCCCACCATCCACCGACACCTTCAATCTGCCAGAATCAGGCCCCCCGATATCGAATAACCCGATATGGGTGCCCTCGAACTGCACCGTGATAGCCTCTCCAGGATCGACTGCTCGCCATAGGCCGGGGAACAACCAATTGTACTCGCGCACTAAAGCAGAATCATCGGGCGTCATGTAAGACCATCCTGCGGAAAAAGTAGTAAGACTATCCAGTGACAGCATGGTCGCATACTCCCAAGGATTAGCCGGAACCAACGGATTCTGAGGTAAGTGATGTACTAACCTTCCCTGATGACCTCTGAGTTCGATAATTGCCTCAAATGACCGGGTGATCGTATCCGTGTAAATCTGGTGTCCTTCGGGAATAGTCGGATGGATCGAATCATGCGTAAAAACAACGGCTCCAGAAATATACACGTCTTCCCTTGAGGTGAAAACGAGTTTTCCCTCCGACACCAAGTGACTGACCGCTACGCCCAGATGAATCGAAGGAATACCATAATAGTCGGCCACTTCCTCTTGCATTAGAGCCCCCTTCTGGTATTCCCCAGACTGAAATAAGGCCACATCCCGCTCCTTCAGCGTATAAACGAACAGGATATCGGTAAACCGGCTCCGCTTGCGGATCTGACGGACAATCCCTTCGATCCGCGCCTTGGATTCGGGATCTCCGCCATCGTTACCGACAAATTCAACAAATACTAGATCAGGCCGATGACGCAGTACATCTGTCTCCAAACGGGCACAACCCAAATCCGATCCTGTCCCATTAATGCCTGCATTCACAGAGCGGATATCCGCCTTAGGATATTTCTCACGAAGCCAATCCGCCGTCATGACCCTGTAGCCTTCAGAACGGGTATTACTGCCGCCGAAATAGACGATTGTTACGGTATCCCCATTTTCCAATTTCTGAATTATATTGGGGAGCCCATTACGTGGGAATAATTCCTTCATCGTTACTTCACCTGACCTCATTTATCAATTTTAGGAGCAAACAATTTTACTGCAAACACTTCAAAATAAGGCGAACCATACGTTGCGCAGAAATTAATCCGGATTCGGGTTACATGTTTCGCATCCACCTTATGTTTATTCAACGTGAGATAATTCCCACGAGTTATGATTGTCCTCTCGGTTCCGTCTTCTAAGGTCAAGGTCATATCATAATCTTGGATAAGGGACTCGATCGGGTCGTTGAAATGCTCCAAATCCAACTGTGAATTGAAAACAAGATGGATTTCGTCTACATTTTTGGGGCTTGCAAAACAGAATTCCAACCATTCCTGTTCTTCCGTACGTTCAGAAATCCAGCCGTTCGGTAGACCATAAGGTCTGGAGAAGCCGTTGACGACATTCTCGGGATTATACATACTCTGGGACGGTAACAGATCCTTGAAGCAAATGCTCTTATTGAATTTCTTCAGCCTGGACGGCTCTTCCGGCCTATAATGGAAGCTGACCGCTCCTGTTATTTTTTCTTCATTGCCGTAGACGGCAAGGCTCGCCGTACCTTCCAATACGATGTAGATTTTGTCGTCAGCCGGTTTCTTGCAGCCCAAATTTAGCGTAATCCAGTCGTCATGACCGGCTGCAATATCCAAGCGGTAATCTTTCAACTCGCTAGTGGGAATGTAGTTTTCCTTCCGTTCCCCGGCAAACAGCTTTACATGCAAAGTTTCCGAATGCTCGGACCTATTTTTAATTTTGATCCGTACACTTTCAGCCACGGATGTCTGAATCGGCAAGACCAAACATAACCCTTTCTCCAAGGGAATCTCTTCAGTTGGATGAGGATTATCATAGCTGCGCTGAGACGAGGCACGAATAGTTAATCCGTCAGCGAAGTAAGGATTCAATTCCTCTTGAAGCCCTACAATCGTTTGGCCATCTCGAAGCAGCAGCGCCTGCAGCTCCTCCATATGAGATTCGACTATGGCCGCAGGGTCTATCTCATATTTCAAGCATAACGAAGCTGCCGTTCCAACCGCCTGCCCCATACAACCGCAGGTTGCCATTACCCTAGTAGATCCGAAAGCCACATGGGTAGCACTTATATTGCGACCAGCGAACATGAGATTAGGAATATTTCGTGAATATAAACTGCGGAAAGGGATATTGTACAATCCAGGCACGAAATTCCATGCTGTAGCTGGCCCCTCATCGTAGATGCCCTTATTCGCATGTAAATCCATATACCATCCACCGACGGATACAGCATCTTCGAAATGCGGCTTTGCTGTAAGATCGTTCTGAGACAACATGTGGTCCCCTATGAACCGCCTCGACTCCCGCTTTCCAGGAATCGGGCATACATAATCCAAGATGAGATTGTCTACATCATCAAATTCGCCGCTATTTTTGATATAATCCCAAATCCCGTACACCAATTTCCGCAGTTCCAATGCGATGTCTTCATTATTCTTGATAATATCCATATGTCCACCATATTCCAGCCACCACAATCCGCCAAGCCCATTGATTTTTCTTGGTAAAGCCCGATGGTTTAAGCCTTTTCTGATACTATCGAAAAAAGCCAACTTCGTAATATCATACGCAAAGCCAGGGCTTTTGAATGGAACGGAATATTCTACGTCACGGGCTTGAAACAGGATCGTATCGCCCATGGTGTAATGGTCCGCCACTTCAGGAGCCAATTCTTCCATGTATTCATGCTTCGCTTCTCTCCCCCAGCGGAAGAGAGCACCTGCTTGATATCCGACAACTCCATCTCCGGAGCAATCAATGTAGGTTCTGCTTTCGAAACGAAATTTTCTTTCTGAAGCCAATTGAAGGCCCTCAACCCATTTAATTCTGCCGTTCTCCATGCCCGTTTCATGCACGCATGTATTCAGAAATAGAGAAATGTTAGGCTCAGCATAAACCATATCCAACAAGACCGTATCCGAAAGCGAAAGCATAAGCTTCTTGTTGTATAACGGATTATAGTGAAAAATCTTCAACTTGAGTTCTTCCACCAATCCGCCCTCGCGTGCATAATAGGATGGACTGTTTCCGAGATATGCTGACCCGTTGATATGAACCCGGACCTCGCTGCTCGCATTTCCTCCAAGAACCGGCCGATCATTAATAAGTGAAACCTGCAGCCCTTGGCGTGCGGCAGCAATGGCAGCGCATATCCCAGCAATACCTCCGCCTACGACGGTTACATCTGCTTTAATAAGCTCCATTTTGATAACCTCCATGATTAGATCCTTCTATCATGGTAAGCCTTTTGATGCCCTTTTTTTTACATGATTTCGCGAGAAATTTATACATTTTTTGCAACCTTATTTGGATTCATACCGTGTCATTTTTATCCGATATTGCTTAGGCGTATCACCCGTATATTCTTTAAATAATTTGCAAAAATAACCTTCATTTACAATTCCTACTTCCTCGCACAATTCCAATAAAGAATAATCCTGAACATTTAACAGCTCGAGAGCTAAGTGAATTTTTTTGCGGTTGATGTAGCTGATAACGCCCTCGTTCATTGTTTTTTTGAACAAGCTGCTAAAATACGATGGAGCTAAATTCACTTCCTCAGCAATAGCCTCAAGCGTTAATCTCTGTTTCAGGTTTTTCTCTATAAACCGCATAGCACTCATGATTTCTATACGATGTAAAAGTTGGCCAGCGTGTACATATTCGAAGGTGAAGTCGCCAATATAGGCAAGCTGCTCCCGAAATGTCATGAATTTTATGGGAAACTCTGATGCATCCGTGGTCAACGAGTTCCCCGATTTAAATTTCGCAGTAATGTCTCTGTACAAGCCTTGAAGCATAGGTGCCATGATGGACTTATGAATTTTATAATCTGTCACAAATTGGTTTAAAGCAGAGAGTTCTTTCTCCAGCGCTTCCTTGGAAACTTTTCTTTGTATCCATGTGAGAAAATCAGCCAGTTTCAGCTGAAAGTCCTCCTTTTTGTCATTACGGTAATGGAACCGATGCATGGGTGTTTTGACTACTTTCTCTTCATGATAATAGAAATCCTCACTCACGTTATTAGCTTCCATGTAAGCTTGTTTGATGGATTCCCAGCCTCGGTGCGGACCTCCAAAAGCTACGGATACCCTTTGATTCAAATATTGATGTAAATGGGAGACGATCTGACTACCCAATGAATGGCAAGCATATTCCGTGTCCATATCGCTGCGATTATTTTCCCAGGAAAGAAAGCCAATAAAACGATTATCGGATAGATCCGCAGCTACACCTCTGCCACCGTTCACCACAGTTTCTTCGATTATATTCGTAATCGCATATTTCAAGATGTTTTGATCAGACGCTGAATAATCGTTTCGGAAACTTTCATACAAATTCATTTCAACAATGAAGCAGCAATAGTTGGCTTGAAAGAAATGGAATTGCATGCGATTGGCAAAATCCGATGCCCGATGAGAAGGAATTTCGCCTCTGATAAGCTCATTAAAAAATTGCTTTCGGACTCTATATTTATTTTCAAGCACGGATACGTTTAACGATTGAAATTCCGCTTCTTTTTTCTTAACCTCATTTAAAATCCCGGCTGCCTTATCTAAAGCACGATCTAAATCCTTTTCCCTGAGTGGAACCTTAACAATGTACTCCAAGACGTTGGCTTGAATAGCTCTCTGGGCGTATTCAAAGGATGAATAAGCGGTCAGAAGAATGTATTGGGTATGGGGAAGCTTTGGTTTTAGCTGCTCAATCATGGAAATTCCATCCATTCGAGGCATAACGATATCAGATATCACGATATCCGGCTTAAGCTTTACGATCTCCTCTATCCCCTCCAGACCATTTTTTGCTTTTCCCACTAAATGAAATCGCTTATCCCTATGGAAGAGCTCGTTAAAAAACAATTCCAATCTCTGAATGATTAGATCTTCATCATCAACAATGAAGCAGGTGTAGTCTCTCACCATCATGCATCTCCTTTAAACGAGCCTGCTGGGAATAAGGCTTGAACACGGGTTATTTCCTTAGGTATGCTTATGATTTGAAGCCCGAATTGTTCTCCGTAGTGAAGTTTTATTCGGTCATGAATATTATTTAACCCGATTCTTTTCCTTTTCAATTCCACATCACTCGGTTCTGAAATCAAAATATGCTTTATTTTATCAGTTGGAATTCCCTCGCCTAGATCAACTACTTCTATGATGACGATGCCGCCCTCCCTGTACGCATGAATAGTAATAGGGCCTTCGATCCCCCCTCCGTTATAACCATGGAAGATACTATTCTCCACAAGGGGCTGCAGCAGCATTCGAAAAACTGGGAAATCTATTAAATCTGCTTCGATATTTTCAATCAAGTGGAAGTTCCTGTTATAGCGGATGTTCTGGATCGCGATATAGTCCGAGACATTTTGCAATTCCTGACGTAGTGAAACCTTCTCCGAAGCATCAGCTATCCCATATTCCAATATTGAAATGAGAGACTCGATCACCACATCTACTTTCTCTATTTGTCCGAGTCGTATGACATTGCTGATAGAACCAAGCGTGTTATACAGAAAATGAGGGTTTATTTGAGACTGAAGCACTTGGATTTCCAGCTTCCGCTCAAGTTCATTATGTAGCTCTGCTCCCCGTATCAGTTCCACAATTTGCTGAAGCATACGATCGAATGCTCGGGAGAGATCTCCAAACTCATCGTTTCGGTTAATCGATATTGTAGTTGTGAGGAGGCCTTGCTCCACCCGCTTCATTTTTGTTTTGAGCGCATAGAGAGGGGTCCTTATATATTTGGCAATAAAAAAGGAAATGAACAGACTTAAGAGAAGACCTGCAGCTAGAAGCCCGATATAATAGGTTTCCAATCTGGACAAAGCAGCTTTCAAGCGTGATTCATCGTTGATCGAGATGATGGTCCAGTTGAATTTCTCAGTCGGTTTTTTCAGAAGGGAGACTGGAATACCATCCTTGGTATGTAGTTGAAGGCTTGTTTCTGTAGTATCCAGAATTTGTTCCGCCGTCGTTTCACCGATTGAAAAAGTATGATCTTGAATATTCATGGGTCCTTTATTTTCCGAAAATCCGGCAATGATTTTTCCCGATGCGGTGATTAGAGCCAAATCCATTTGTTCTTTTTTATTAATCTTGAACAAGGTTTCTTCAATGGCATTTAGATCCAAATCTACCGCAATGGCCATAGGAAACGGAGCACTGTTCAGATATCGAACCATCGTAACTGTCCAGCCGGAATATTTAGATTTGTAAGGATCACTGACAAATGTAGTCCTTCTGTTCTTGTCAGCCGCATCAAACAAAGGTTCTCTTTCAGCTAAAGGTTCATCGAATATTCGGGTAGGTGTACTCCCGCCTAGAATGGATAAATCGCTTTTGATCAAATAAATATTACTGACGTAATTACTATTGAGTTCATACAGCTCTCTTAATTGCTTTTTAATCACTTCTGTATTGTCAATGTTGGCTTTCACCGATGTTTCGACCGAGAACAGGATCGTCTGGAAGGAGGAAAAATTAACTGTGAAATACTGATCTACTTTGTCTAGTATTTGGTTTGTGTAATAAATGTCAGTTTTTCTTATTTCCTTTTGGACATAGTGGTAAGACAATTGACTTATCAAGATTATGCAGCTTAATACAAATGCAAACACGATAAAAAATAATTTTAAAGGCAAGCTGATTCTTCTTCGCATCTATCATCTTCCTTTTAAATCTGTATTAAACAAATAATAGCATATGACAAGAAGAAACGCCTTCGGCGTCCTTTTTAAGGACGATAAGCGTTTCTTTGAAAAATAGAAGGAAAAAGTATAAAGTAAAACTTATACTTTCTTATATTTCAATAAAGAGAGGGGCTATTTATAGCCTCTCTCTTTGTTTAAAAGATAAGAATTTATATGCTTCGCGCATAAATGTTCCTTATCTTTCTCGCTGAAACGGTACCGTCCTTTAAAAGGACGGCGAAGCCGTTTCTACTTGATTTACTTAATTAAGCCCGCTTCTTTAAATTGCTTGATTACTGTGTCCTTATATTTCTGCATGTCAAACTTGGTATCCAACGTATTGAGGAAATTCTCCCAGTTAGAAAGAGGATCTTTTCCGGTCATAAATTTGACCAAACTTTCATTAATGAAACGTTGGCGGTCAGCTGCCAATGTATCGTTCGGGTCTTCAGTCAGTAAATTCCCGGGCAAAGTAGGCGCCACGTATTTCTGATTGTTCTCAAAAGCTTCTGCCGTCTTAGGATTCTGGAAGCTGAAGTACTCAGCATCATCACCACGACGCGGCATTCTATAATGGTCAACCCATAGGTACTTTTCTTTCATTTCCTTTGATAATTCGGAGGTTTTATTCTTGATCTTGCCGTCCACTAAATCCCAATGAATTCCTTTAATTCCGTATGCAAAATTCGGATATGCTTCTTTGTCCGTAAAGAGATAATTCAGCATGGACAAGATCCGAATGATTTTGTCCTTATCCGCTTTTTTGGATATGGCCCATGAATTGCCTTGGAACGATTTTCTCTCTACAATTTGATCACCATAAGGACCTATCATTGGAGGAATGACGATCCATTCCGGCACCTCTCCACTGATTTCTTTCATTTTCTGCTGATAATCCGGTTCCAGCCTGCGTGCATCTCTTATCATGAAGCCAACTTTACCCTTAAATAACTTTTGGTCCAACAAATCGGGAGTATTCATTGTCACCCAGTCTGGATCTACAACTTTGGCTTCCATCATTTTATTGATATAAGCGAGCGCCTCTTTCATTTTTGGGTCGGTATACAGGAACACCGGTTCATTGTCTTTCACATCAATGGCTGATGGAGGATTGACACCAAACATCCACATCAAACTATCGAAGCCGTAGGTTTGCAGATTGCCTTCTTTATTCATGCCGCCTATGAATCCGTAAGTATCGTTTTTGCCATTACCGTCCGGGTCTTTCTCTGTAAAGGCTTTCATAACTTCGAATAACTCGTCAGGTGTCGTTGGCACTTCCATATTCAGTTTTTTCAGCCAATCATTTCGAATGAAGAAGCTTCGACTGATACCATTTACATTATCATAACCTGGAACCCCAATGGTTTTTCCTTGATAGGACATCGCCTCCCAGGAGTCGTTGCTAAAACGTTTCTGTAATTCAGGAAATTGATCCAGATACGGTGTCAAATCCGCAAGAACGCCTTGGTCATAATATTGCGCAAGATCAGCCCGGCTCTTCAAGAAAATCAAATCTGGAATATCTCCTCCAGCAATGAGCGTATTTAATTTAGTCGTTGCTTGACCTGATTGAGGAATCATCATTTCCAAGTCGATATTTACTGCTTTCTCCAACATTTGGCGTTGGATATCTTCTTCACGGGGAGGAATCGGAGCAGCAGCATTGAAAGTGCCTTGGTTAAACATCGAAATTTTCAATTTTTTTTCAAAGGGACTAGACTGGCCTTGTGAATTACCCGTAGCTGACGATGTAACCTCTTTTTTGTCCCCACAACCTGACAATACCGTTCCCACACCGACCATTGCTGTCAGAATAGCAAATGTAATCGCTTTACGTTGCATAATGACCTCTCCTTTGCTTCTATATTATCACGGTTTCCCCGTAACAACTCAGGTTGGAATTTCTTTTTAACCTTTAACAGATCCCAAGAGTACACCTTTGGTAAAATGCTTTTGCATAAATGGGTAAACGATCAAAATCGGAACTGTAGTCACGACAACTGCTGCCATTTGTATAGCGAACGTACTAACAGCTCCGGTATTGGCAAGCGAATCAGCACTTTGTGTTGCGACGTTAAGCAGGATGTTGCGCAAGATCACTTGAAGCGGCATTAAGTTGGAATCATTGATATAAACAATAGCATCGAAATAACTATTCCAATGCCCGACTGCGTAAAATAAGGAAATTGTGGAAAGGACGGGCAAGGACAAGGGTAAAATGATCCGCCATAACGACTGAAGCTCACTTGCACCGTCTACCCTCGCTGATTCCTCGATTTCAGCAGGCAATTGCTCGAAAAAGCCTTTAATGATCACCAGATTAAATGCACTAATGAGATTTGGAATAATCAATACCCACGGACTGTTTAGCAATCCCAGAGAGCGGACTAGTAAATAAGTCGGAATTAATCCTCCCCCAAACATCATGGTGAAGACAATGAATAGTAAAAATGGGCTTCGACCCGGCAAATATTTTTTGGATAACGGATATGCCGCTATTACCGTAAAGAACACATTAAGAGCAGTGCCTACTATCGTTCGAAACAATGTAATTTTATACGCCTGCCCGATACCATGAGAAATGAATACTTCTTTATAGGCTAGAAAGGTAAAGGATTCTGGTATAATAACAATTCCTCTTCTTAATACTTCCGATTCTGGCGTCACTGAAACAGCAACTACATATAGAAAGGGTAGTAAGCAAAGTAGAGCTAGCAAAATAAGAATAAAATAAACGACTGCTTGCCAGACTTTCTCTCCGATTGTCAAATTGATCATATTGATAACCACCTCACCAAATTTGCCCATCGAATTTTTTGGCGAGCTTATTCGCTGCCAACACTAAAACAAATCCGATGACCGCTTTAAACAATCCCACAGCAGTTGCCAAGCCAATCTTAAGTCGCTCGAGCCCTTCACGGTATACCCATGTGTCGATAATGTCGATCTTCTCCTGATTAAAGCTGTTGGCAAACATGAATATTTGGTCAAAACCAGCATCCAGAATATGGCTTAATTTAAGGATCAGCATCAGAATCATCACGCCTCGAATGCCGGGAAGTGTTACATGCCATAGCTGTCTCCATTTGGAAGCGCCATCAATTCTAGCCGCTTCATATAAGCTTGGATCGATTCCTGCTAATGCTGCAAGGTACAATATCGCTCCCCATCCAATATCCTTCCATATTTCAGATAAGATGATCAGCAGTCTGCCCCAGGCAGGTTCCGTTAGGAATGAGATGGGTTCAACTCCAGCTTCCTTCAAAATCATGTTAAAAAGACCATCCCCTGGGGCTAATAATGCCACCATCATTCCATAAACAATGACCCATGATAGAAAGTGGGGTAAATAAGTGATCGTTTGTACGATTTTCTTAAACCATTGGGTATAAACTTCATTGAGCAGCAAAGCAAGTATGATAGGAGCTGAGAAACCGAACAATAGCTTATACAGCGATATGATTATCGTATTTCTCATGATGTCCCAGAAATAAACGCCGTTCATAAAATCTGTAAAATTTCTAAATCCCACCCATGGACTATCCCATAGTCCCAATGCTAGGTTATAGTTTTTAAAAGCAATAATGATTCCCGCCATAGGAATGTATTTGAATACGGCAAAGTAAAGTAATGCCGGGAACAAGAGAGCGTACATCACTTTATACTTTTTTATCGTTCTTATCCATGAATTTCGCTTTTTGGTGAGGGGAATGGCGTCCGCTGCCAATTTTGCTTGCATATCATCACCTCGTCTTTATTTATATTTGTATAATAGCATCCCACTACCCGAATAAATTTCTGTGATTTCAAGAATTTCTTATAAGATTTTAAGTAAGTACAGCCTTGGATAATTCCAATACAATAGGCATGATAATACAATCCAGAGGTCCCAAACAAAAAAAGCCCAAGAAAAAATTGGGCTTAATTAAATGAATCATGTTTTTTATATAATGCATCCACGTATTTTATTTTCCATTACTAAAGACTACATTCATGAGCAAAAAAGGCGTCCTCCAGCGTGGAAGGGTTTCCTTTTACTTCTCCAATGTTCCATCTGCAACGATTGTTCCATGCTTAATAATCACCACATCATCAACCGTCGCTGCATGCTCTTCCATTAGATGAATGAATAGTAACACCGTGTTTCCAGACTCAGCCCGTTCACGTAAGTTTAGACTTCTCATTAAATAAAGCAATAGTGCTTATGGCTGAGCCAAAATTCCTTTAACAAACAATGAGACACTGTGCTTGTAGAACTCTTCTTCGGTGACGAGTTGGGATTGATATTGACGGTGAATCAGCTCGCTCATCTGAAATCCGTAGCACATCGAGAGAAAAGACATTGCGACAAGACGCTCATCCTGTCTGGCTATAACTTTTTTCTTCTGCAAGCGTTCAAAATATTCAACCAGCAAGGAGTGAAGCTTCGCCGGCGGATCGGCCAGCACTCTGTCTAATTCGGGAAGCATTCCTTTGTCGCGGATGCCAATCAAAATGATATCCGCATTTTTATGGAAAAACAAACGGTACTGCTGGCTTACATTCAGCAGATCGATTTCCGGGTTATCGGTCGCGTCCTCTTTTAACAGCTTCTCAAATTGCGGGATATCCGAATGTCTTTCAATGATGGCTTCCAATATGCCCTGCTTGCTTCCAAATTGCCGAAAAATCGTAGATTCATTGACTTTAGCTTCCGTTGCAATGGCTTTGGTGCTTACTCCCCGATAGCCATTCTTTTTGATGAGCTGTGTCGCGGCTTCAATGATTCTGTCTGAAGTTTGCATTGTATTTCTCCTTTTGCATATGTTAATCCTATTCTACTACAAGTTTTGCATATGCAGCAGGGTCGGGGTTCATCATTTTGATAAACGTTTTTTAAGGCAAATCGCTTCTTTTTTCCCAGCGGCTTGGTTCCGTAATCTTGACATGAACAGGCACCAATTGCGTGAGCGTGCCTAATTTATCAAATGTAATCTGGATTCGGTCAGAGGGCAACAGCCATTCTTCGGTCTCGATTGCGCAGCAATCCGGTATCGTCCCCATTCCTATAATCGTGCCCGGGAGCGGCGTGAAAACTTTGAGAACCTCCTCCATCACTTTTGCAGGATGTGCAGAATACTCGGATGTGCTCCCCTTCCAGTGCAGTCTCTCCCCGATGAATACATTCACATCCAGTACCAGCGGATTGTCGATTTCATCCGGCGTAACCAGAAATGGCCCTATTCCTTTGCTGCGATCAAAATCTTTGCAGCGCGTCGGTCCGGTCAGCCCCTGGAAATCCGGCCATTGCACATCGCGGACAGTACTGTCATTAAAAATAACATAACCTGCAATGCAGTTCTCCATCCCTGTAACAAAGGCCAACTCCGGCTCAATATCCAAGTAGGAAGAGTACGAAGGCCAATGAATCGTATCTCCATCGCCAATTAATGCATTATGGTTACATTTGTAATAACTGAAAGTTACTTTGTTCGGATCTTGCTGGAATTTTTCAGCAATTTTTTGTTTAAGCTCTTCTCTTTCCGGCCCTGTATATTCTCTTTGCAGCAGATTTACGCCAGCATTTCTCAGATGTCTTGGTGTCAGTCCGAAATCGATAAGCGCAGCCGGATTTGGAACTGGCGGCAGCAGTTTTACCGCTACAATCGGGCAGATTTCATTTTCATTAAATTGATGCGACTGTTCGACCGCATATTGCATTAATTCCTTAGCGGCATCATAACTTGACGGTAAATAATGAAGATAGCTGTCCATACTTTCAAGACTGTCAACGAATGTTCCCTGCTTTTTCATGATTACGGCAAAAGACACGACAAATTTCTCGTTAATTACAAGCCCAAACAAAGGTTCCTGGGATGTCTTGGTTTGAAAGGTTACTAGTTTCATGTTGCAGCGCCTCCATGCATGTAGTGTGATGTTGTTCTGTTACATCATATTACATGGAGCGAATGCATGCAAGTACATGCTTGCATTTATGTTTTCCACTCTCTATAATAAAGGCATGCTTTACCCCAAAAACATATACACAAAGGAGAATTTTCATGAAGTATGGACGTATTATCCAAAAACCTCGCGTTAAATTTTTTGAAGTCGCAGATGGCGTCTTTGCCGGTATTTCGCCGTATCGCGGCATCAGTTGGGCCAATGCCGGGTTCATCAACAAGGGTGAAGGGCTGGTGTATGACACGTTCTTCGATTTGTTCCATGCACGGGAAATGCGGGAGGCTTTTAAGGAAGTAAGTAACGGTGGCTCTCCCGCATATGTGGTGAACTCGCACTATAACAGTGATCATGCCTGGGGAAACAAAGTGTTTGAAGATGCTTGCATTATTATGCACAAGGAAGCGTCCAGAGAGCGTCTCACCGAAAATATCGCCTGGATGGATAACGTCATCAGAAGAGGAAAGGATTCTCCGGAATCGACTTCGGGCGAGCGGTTTTTTGCAGCAGAATTTGAAGGATTCGACCTGGAAGGCGTAGAATGGGTGCTCCCGAATATTGAGATAAAGGACGATATCAACATCCGTCTTGGCGATACGGAAGTTATGATTTACAACGTAGCTCCGGCCCACTCTGACAGTGACTTGCTGCTGTGGATGCCAAAAGAAAAAGTGCTGTTCGCCGGCGATGTCGTGTTTAACGGGTGTACGGCATACAGCGAAGAGGGAACCCACAATTGGGTTAAAGTGCTTGACCGCATTATTGATGAAATTAAACCCGAAATCGTTATTCCAGGACATGGCGCCATCTGCGGCCTGGACTTCGTGAAGGAACAGAGAGACTACCTCCTGAACTTGATCAGCGAGTTCAACAAGCATTACAATGACGAAATTGATGCCTTGTCCCTGACCAAGCAAATTGATATTTCCCGCTTCCTTCATTGGATTCAGCCAGAACGCTTGTATGTTACAGTGGACATCCTATTGAAAAGCAAACGAGGGTTACCACCCCTTCCAATTTGGAACGAGGTGCCTGCTAAGCTGGAAGACATGAAAGTTTTTTTGGCCGGAAAATATGGTAATCAAATCAAGCCATGGGACCCTATGAGTGTTTGGCAAGAATAGCAATTTACAGCTAACCTATGAAAAACAAAAGAACGGCCCTGTCGCAAACGATGCGAACAGCGGCCGTTCTTTTGAATTGTTCAACGGAATTAAAATGGGCGCTTAGAACCGACTATGATCAACCCCAACTAGATTTGGAGAAGATTCCCGTTGTTTTAATATTTATTATTCCAAATAGCCTTTTGCAATTTTCATCAAAGTTTCTTTGCTTACTTTATTTATGTCTCCACGTAAAGTATAGGCGTATTTCACCTTTTTGTCTGGGCTCTCGTATACCCATTTCAGCTCGTGCGTCTGCGAAGGAGCAAATTCTGTATGCAGCATTTCTACTCCCTTCACTTGAACCTTCTCCTGCTTAAATTCAACCTTCTCGTCAATATACATCGTAGGATCGCTCTTTCCACTCAGATTAGTGATATTAACCCCGATTTTATCTTCGCCATTTTGATACGTAGCAAAGAGAAGGAAAAACTGATCTGTCATTTCAACCGGCATCATGGCATATCCCTGATTGGATTCTTCCGCCTGCTTTCTCAGCTTTTCTGCCATTTTCTTTTTTTCTTCCGAAGAAGGAGGATTCACTTCCTGAGCATTTTTAAAGATTACGTCCGCCTTTTGGAATGTATAATTTCCATTGACTTTGTCTGCGATCTTAATGGATTTATCCGTAATCTTATCTCTCAATTGAGAAAGATCTTGGAAGATAGTCACCTTCGTTCCAAGAATTGTTTCATGATTCGGATTATTGGCAACCATATAGAACAGCCCAGCTTCCCCGTTCTTTAGCACCTTATCCTTAAGTTCATAAAATGCCTTGTAACGCTCTATCTCATCTTTCGATTCTGTTTTTCCGTAATCTTTCGTCGATTTAGTCTCATATACGACTTCGCCATCCTTATTCGTCAAAGAATGATATTGAACTGCCGCATAACCTGTGGAGGCCATTAACATCATCCCTACACACGCAGTCAAAACAACTTTATATTTCATAAAAAACCTCTCCTTTTCTTTTGGCTTAGCATGTAATATTCTCATTACTTTTCCTGTCAAGTCGGCGTCGGGAATGCGCGGGTCATCAAACAGTCTTTTCAAATCCCGATCCCTGTCCATATTCATACACTCCCACTCCCTTCACTTGAGCATAATACTTTCGAAATTTTGCAGATGCACGTTCGTACTTTTTACGAAGGCTGGCACTGTTTTTGCCGAGAATCAATCCGATCTCCTGGTAGCTTTTATCCTCGACACAACGTAAGATTAACAAATTACGCTCTTCCGCCGATAATTTTGCCATGGCTTGATGTACGGATTCATCAAAATAGTTGGCTTCAATATGCAAGTCGACTTCATTATTTTCTTTCTCATCCTGGTAAAAGAAAGGCAAATATTTCACCAACTTTCGCTTACGGATGATGTCGATACATTGATGGTAGGCAATCTTGTATACCCAGGCGCCAAAATCTATTTGATATTGGGTATATTTCTTCAACGTGCGGAATGTCTTCAAAAATACTTCCTGTGCGTTATCCTCGGCTTCGGCGTAATTGCCCAGCATATGATAACAGTAGAGAAAAATCGGTTTTTGATAAACCTCCATGATTTTTTCGAATTTTTCTGTGTCCCCATCCAACACATCTGCAATGATCTGACTTAACTCCGTATCATTCAAGCTGTCTCCCCCCCTTTCACTCTATACAACGAAGAGCTCGACCCAAAATGTGACAGCAATTGTTCATGGATTAAGCCATAGCTAATTACTTCAAAGAGTATGCCATCATAAACCTTAGGAATATCATGACTATGTATCATCACATTTTCTGTAGTAGATTCAAAGAAAAAACGGATTTTGGTGTTACCTAAATCATATATAAAAAACGAAAGGTGCCCTAAACAGCCATAAATTGGCCTTCTGGACACCGCAAGTGAATTAATCAGTCTTTTGTTTTAGATATTCATCTAGGTACGATTGTTGAAATAAAACTGTAATAAGTAGTGCTAGAACTTCATAAATCCATATCGTCAGTTTACTCATGAGCAGCCCAATCGATTCGAAATTGTTTCTCTTGATGTCCATTTCCTTCTCCTATTAAACTGCATACTTTATTCTATTAACAAGAAGGGAGCTGAATGCAATGGGACTTAGTTTTCGTAACAATACGAGTTTAACTGTATATGTTGCTTTCGCATATTACTCCTCTGCAAGCTGTAATCAGGGCTCTAACCCCTTGATACCTTGGCCCAGCTGGTATGAAGCGGTAGGTTGGTACACAATAAATCCAGGTCAAACGGTAGAGGTATTGAGTGGGGCAGTCAACAATCGAGAGAAATATTACTATGCTGAATCTACAGATAGGAGTCTTGTATGGTCAGGTGTTAACTATCTTACTCTACCGCAAAATGCTTTCAAACTTTGTGGTGGCGCAGGTTACTGTGATGCTCCGCTTTGTAGAAGGCTAGGATTGAGAAAAATCAGTATTGGTAACTTCAGAAATTATACAGTTAATATTGTATCTAGTAATATTCAAAGTCAATCTAAGTTTTTAAATGTCAACACAGCAGTTCCTGGTAAAAAGAATAGTGTTGGCCGGAGTACCTCTCCTATTAAAGGTCTTCGAGTTGTACGGCCTGCTGCTGGCAGAAAATCTATCTCGAAACGTTAAGCGAAAAAATGCAGAAACAGTCTTGGACTTTCCTATTCAGTCCAAGACTGTTTCTACTTTTCAAAACATCACACTCCAACTTCTCCTATCATTTGCTGTTCGATTTGTTTCATCTCATAAAAATAGCCTTTTTGCCCCATCAACTCCGAATAGGAACCCGTTTCGACTACCTTGCCTTGGTCCATGACCACAATTCGGTCCATCTCTTCCAATCCGGTTAGCCGATGACAAATCAAGAGAAGCGTATCATTAGCCGCCTGTGCGTAGAGATGCTTCAAAACGTGATGCTCTGTCAAATAATCCAGCGATGAAGTTGGTTCGTCCAGAAGCCATACCCGTCCTTTGCGGAGCATCGCTCGCGCCAGAGCCAACCGCTGCTTCTCGCCGTCTGACAGATTCTCTCCTTTTTCATACACCGTATCGGTCAACGATGTATCGGGCAGCTGCATTTTAGCTAGCACATCCAACAATTGTTCGTCAGTATGTTCTTCTCCATTCAGCAGCAGGTTGTCCCGGATCGTTCCCCGGAAAAAATGACTTTGCTGAAACACTACATTAGCCGTTTGCCAAATGCTCGTCTCATCCAGTTCCTTCACCGAAGTACCGTTTAATCGTATATCTCCAGCCGTTGGTGTTCGCAGTTTGAGCAGCAATTCGATAATTGTTGATTTTCCTGACCCACTCGGCCCGACAATCGCCGTTTTGGAGCCAGGTATAATGTGCAGGGACACATCCCTGAGCGCCGGTCTCCACTCCCCATCATATTGAAACGTAACATCGGATAGTTCCATCGTAACAGCATGATCAACAGACAATGTGCCACTTGGCTGCGAGGACTGCTCATCAAAGGTCTGAACTGTTTCCGTCAGTCGTTTGGCTGCGTGTTCGCTGTCCTCTTTATACGCGGGTAATGTGGCCATAGCCGTCGCTTCTTCAAATACGGTTTGGGATGCCATGACCAACATGGCAAGAAATACTCCTGCAAGCGCTCCTTCCATAATTAAATAGGCGCCGAGCGTCAGCACTCCCCAGGAAACGAGAAACGTAACAAAAGTGTGCATCGATTGCCCGCGCAACAAGTGCCCGGCTGCTCGTTGCTGTTCAGTTGCCAATACAGCGGAAGCGTGCTGAAGCTGTTCCTCCCGTTGTGCCAATTGACCGTATACTTTCAAATCCCGGAAACCGTACAACACTTCGGTAACTTCCGTAGATAGCTGCGCCCTCTGCTCACGAACGCGTCCATGTATTCTCCGCTGCCCGAGTAACACAATTCCCGGTACAACGAATGCCGTTATCAGCATACCTAGTACAAACAAAACGGCAATCCAGATCGAAAAGGTAGAAGTAAACAGCACCGTAGCCAAAAACACCATGACGACCATGATCGGAGGATAAGCGACTCGCAAGAAATAATTTTGTAAACTTTCGACATCCCCAACGATCCGCGCAAGCAGATCCCCGCTTCGATTTTTGTTCAATATACCAGGCGTTAAAGGAATAAGCTTGGCAAAAAAGGATGTACGTAAACGGCTAAGCATGGAGAATGTCGCCCGGTGAGAATATAAGCGTTCTCCATAACGACTCGCCGCCCGAAGCAGACCAAGCAGTTTGACCATCGAGGTGAGTACAATTAAAGTATAAAGCGGTGGCGCAAATACCGTTTGCGAAATTAGATACCCGCTCGCAGAAAAGAGTGCCACACCGGCTATGCCGGCGATAAATCCACCCAAAATCGAAAGAATGATATCCTTACGCTCCTGAATCATCGCCTTTGACAGAACGGCCAGTTCATTCATGAGGATATCCCCCCTTTCCGCTCTACATCAATCATCTCGGCATATTGAGGCAGGCGACCCAGAAGCTCTTCATGCCGTCCGGAGTCCACCAACACTCCATTGTCCATAAACAAAATCTTGTCGGCTTGTTGAATCGTATATAATCGGTGAGCCACCGTAATCATCGTAGCCGTTTTTGCCAGTTTGGCTATGGAGCGTTGCAGTACCCGCTCGGTGTGCAAATCCAGTCCAACTGTGGGTTCATCAAACAAAATGATAGCAGGACGCTTCAAAAAAGTGCGTGCTAAGGCAAGCCGCTGCTTTTCCCCACCAGACAGTCCCCTGCCTCCTTCACCAACAAAGGTATCAAATCCATGCTCCAATTGGGCTGTAAGCGCAGTGAGCCCTGCTTCCTCCCCCGCCCGCTCAATTTCTGCTCTGGAGATGCTCCCACGAGCACCAATCGCAATATTTTCAGAAAATGTGCCTGCAAAAATATACGGATGCTGTGTAATGTAGCTAACATGTTCGAACCATTCGGTTTCATCGTATTGCGAGAGTGGACTTCCATTCACCAGAAGCGTTCCAGATTCTGGTTTCAGCAGACCGGCAATGAGATGGAGCAAAGTCGTTTTACCGGAACCACTTTTACCTACAATAGCAATATGTTCTCCCGGTTTAAACTGGATCCGACCCGTCTCAAGCTTGAATGAATCTGGAGCATATTGAAACTGAAGATGATCTATTTCCATGGATGGCGGTACTGAAAGATCATTGGAATTTCCAATTTCTAATTTGCTTCCCTTGTCGACCCTATCCATGCTGTCGATCTCGTTAATTCCATCGGTTGTTAATGCTCCTTCAATGCTATTCGCGTCCCTGCTCTCCCCTGCCGGTTCTTCAAGCATCTGTTCCACCTTACGAACCGCACCCATACTTGTCCGGCCACTGTGAAAGGCCGTTCCCGTATTCTTTAACAGGTTGTAAAACTCGGGAACGAGCAACAACACGAGAAAGGCGGTGTGGAACGTCATAGATTTGAAAACGAGCAACTGGATGGCCAGTTCAAGAGCGACAATGCCAATGCTTAGCATCACGATCGATTCCAGCATAAAGGTATTCGTAAACGCAATCTTCAAAATGCCCATTGTGGCATCACGGTAACTCAGGCTACTGTGTTCAATTTTCTGTTGCTGACGGTGTGCCCGTCCAAATATTTTCAACGTCACTAGCCCTTGAAGAGAATCCAGAAACGTACCTGAAAACTCGGCCAGTTGCGCATATTTTTCTTCGGATTTGTTCTTCGTTTTCAGTCCTACCAAAATCATGAATAGCGGGATGAATGGAGCTGTAAATAATAGAATGAAACCTGTGTTGGCATGTTGGATAAATGTAACGACCAAAATCAGAATCGGGATGATAGCAGCTTCCATCATACGTGGCATGTACTGACTGAAATAACTATCAGCCTCATCCACAGCATCCAGAGCAATACTGACCTTCCCTCCCGTCTGTCCACGAAGGGTTGAAGGCATGGAAGCATGGGTCAAGTTTTGCAGCACGGCTGAGCGCATATTTGTCTTGGCGGTGGCAGCCATGTGCAAGCCAACTTTACCGTTTCCATATGACAACAGTGTGCGTGCAGCCATAACAGCCAGAAGAATGCCGAGCAACACGATTACCGATGAAAATGAAGCTCTCTCCACAAAAATCCGTTGGACTGCTTCAGCAAGCAGTCCAGCCTGACTCACAATAGCAGTACCAAGCGCGAGCGAAATGATCGCGAGGAGGGCCATATTTTTTCTTTGTGAAGACATTTGTTGAGAAATCAGACTGGATTTCCTCGGCACAGATCACACCTCCTTTATATATAGGCTTATAGAGAAACCTCAAACACACCGTAATGGATCAATTAGCTTTATTTTTTCCCTTTTACATAATCCGCATCAAACAGGAAGAGTTTGAAGACCAGAATAAGGGATGGGATCAACAGGCACAGACCGCCGATAAACACAACAACTAACGCTAAGCCCATTGCTGGTGAAGTTGCACTGCTCTGAATCGTGATATACGGATCGAGAATATAAGGGTATTGCCCAATCCCATAAGCGAAGAAGGCACAGAAAAATTGCAGCATGATGCATATGAAAGCTAATCCGTAACGGCGTCCGTTATATAAGAGCCACATCGCGATCATGAAGAAAGCAACGGAAAGTGCCAAGAGCCACCATAAATCCATCATATTTTGAAAATGCCGCTCATTGTGTTGACCCAAATAGATAAATGCTGTCAGTGCGAGAATTATCGTCGGTGTGCTCCAAAACAGGGCGTAGTTCCGCATCAGCTTCAACGCGGAATGATCCTCTGCACGAGATGCGTAAAAAGTCAGAAATGAGCCGCTTATGAACAAAACGGACACGATTGCCAGTCCAACGATGCTCCACGATAACGGATTGGTAAACAGCGCCCAGTAATCCAGAGAAACCGTCTCAGCCTGCTTCACAATAAAGCCGCCTTCAGACAAAGTAAGTGCCACTGACAACGAAGCCGGAATAAGCAGACCTGTAGCTCCGTACAAAAAAAGATATACTATGTTTTTCTTGGAACCATAATTTTCAAAAGCGTAGAACGAACCGCGAATCGCAAGAAGAATAACTGCAATACTTCCCGGAACAAGCAGCGCAGAGCCATAATAATAGGCTGTGTCCGGAAAAAATCCGACGATGCCAATATAGAAAAAGATAAAAAATACATTTGTAATCTCCCAAACGGGTGATAAATATCGGGAAATCAGACGATTAATGAGATGATCCTGCTTCGTCAAACGGGCATAAAAGGCGAAGAATCCTGCTCCGAAATCAATGGAAGCTATAATTAAATAGCCGTACAAGAACAGCCAGAGCACCGAGATGCCAATTATTTCGTAACTCATCATTCAGTGCCCCCCTTTTCCACAGATTGATTAGGATGTTCCTTCATCCATTTCTCCATCTCAACTTCTGCCGGATTATTGTTGAACAAACGTCTTAGCACGATTACACACATAGTGCCGAGTACGATGTACAAGAGTAATAAGGCGAAGAATATAATTCTTACATTCGGTGAAGTCGTGGCAGCCTCCTCTACACGCATATATCCGCGGATAATCCACGGCTGTCGCCCAACTTCTGCATAAAACCAGCCCAGCTCTACAGCTAGAAAAGCGAGCGGTGCGATCAGTGCGATGATGCCAAGCATCCACTTGTTAAGCACATTGCGTTTTTTCCAGAACACAAACAGGAAGTACAGGACCGAAATCGCGAGCAGAGCAAATCCGATTCCAGCCATTAAATCAAACAGATAGTGAACAAGAAGCGGTGGCCATTCTTCCTTGGGGAATTCCTCCAGCCCCGTTACCTCCGCATTAAAGTCTCCAAAGGCCAGGAAGCTGAGCACTTTCGGCAAATGAAGAGCCCCTATCACTTCATGCTCTGCATTCAGCCATCCCATTAGAACCAAGTCCACACCGCTACCCGTCTCAAAATGCCACTCTGCCGCTGCAAGCTTCTCTGGCTGATGCTCGGCCAAAAACTTGGCGGACACATCACCAGCTAATGTGTTCAGCAAGCTGAACAGCAAAACGACCGCCATCATGAGATTCAAGGATTTTTTGTGGTATGCGGACACTCCTTTTCTCAGCATCGCAAAGGCTGCAATCCCGGCTAACAAGGCAGCTCCTGTCAAATAGGCCGAGCTTAATACATGGAATACCTTGGAGAACGTCGCCGTATTCAGCATCGCTTGCACCGGGTCAATCGCTGTGAATTGGCCCGCTTCCATGACAAAGCCTCCAGGCTGGTTCATGAATCCGTTCACCGTCGTAATAAAAACGGCAGACATGCCTGCCCCGGCGACAATCGGAATCGTCAACAGCCAATGGATATACGGATTTTTAAACCGATCCCACGTATACAAATAAATGCCCAGGAAGATGGCCTCAAAAAAGAACGCGAACACTTCCATGAATAACGGAAGTGCAATAACATTCCCAGCCAGTTTCATAAAATTCGGCCATACCAGGGCTAATTGTAGTGATATGGCTGTACCGGTCACGACACCAACCGCTACAGAAATGACAAATCCCCGAGACCATCTCTTTGCCATAAGTGTATAATGGGGATCCTTTTTGCGGATCCCGATGAACTCTGCAATAGCGATCATTAGCGGTATACCGACGCCAATCGTCGCAAAAATAACGTGGAACCCGAGAGTCAAGCCTGTCACCAGCCTGCTCCATAGCACCGTATCAATTGCCATTCTTTACTGCTCCCTTCAAACGCTGTTCATTTTTCGTCATAACTTGATGCTTATGATTAGGCCGGCTAATTCTGGGGCTGCATTCAATATCAGGTTTAGCAGGGCTCAGCGACATCGTTGCCTGTTCGTTTTAGTATGACGTTCCTCGTTCTTTGCTATGTAAAAAGAGAAAAATTTCACAAAGCAAGAGTTGGCGAGCCTGATTTACCTGATACTGAGCAGTCAAATTAATAACGTGACCTAATGATTAAAATCATCTTATCTTAAATTGCAAGTAATTCAATCACAGATATCTCTTAATCCCTAAATGTTCAAGAAAGGGTCAAATCTTTCTGACAACTCAGTGAATAACATAAAAAGAACCCAAAAGAGCTATTGATTCAATAGCGTATATATGATTTCACAAGTCTCCTCCTACTTCGATGTTAGAAAAAAACAATATTTCCTCATTTTAACCTCTAATATATCCCCCCTTCTGCAACAAAAAAAACACTGACTCAAATCATCAGTGTTTTTGAATTAAAGCTAATGTCATCTTCGTCATGACAAATCTTTCTCCATTTCATATTGCTCGATGTATACGTCAAGACCAACGCTTTTAAGGAAGCGTATAGAATTTGTATCTCTTTTGTCTACATTATTGACGGTGATGATAGAATGTCTCTCTCCCATCCAATGAAATAAGGAACGTCCAAATCCCCGGTTTCTTTTTTCTCGCAAAATACCGAACTGTAGAACTGCTCCGTTGGCCGATTTTATTACCGCGTATCCACAAATCTTATTCTCTTCCCTTATCGTGACCACATCGTATAAATGCGGGTTTCGTAAAATTGCATGAACAGATTGTTCCCAAGAAGGTTCAAAATTCCAATAAGAATGTACCGATGTCCAATCGAATTCTTCCAGTCGAACCATAGTAATGAATGTATGTTTATGATCGTCCGGAAGGGTTACATCAATACGCCCCTTGAAACAAGCCAATTCTCTATGGATTTGAAATCCTATGGCGGTATACGCTTTTATAGCTTTATCATTCGTTTGAATCACTTCAAGCAAACACTTTTGAATATGAGCTTCTTTAAGGATGGGAAGAGCATGACGATATATTTGTTCGACTAGCCTTCTCCCTCTATAAATAGGAACGACTCCTGTACCAGTATTAAAAGCAGTACTTTCGCCATTACGATCCCCGATGCCATGCATAACAAATGCAATCAGTTTATCTTGATCAAAAGCACCAAATGAGATCTGATAATTAACTCCCGCGCCTGCAAATTTATCAGCTAAATACTCCGAAGAAACATGAAATGGAATTACATAATCGGAAAAGGCTTCGTTAAAGCAAGTTGTAAACTCTTGTAATTCAAGATCCTTAACACTTTTGATCAACATATAGTGTTTTTCTCCTTTTCTTTTGGTACTAAGTTCTTCATCATCAGCCAATCTCCAATTCATCATTTAGTACGGCCATAGAAAAAAGAATACCCATCTGACTTTCCAAGCTTATTCGTCTCCGTTGCGTCCACTAGCTTGACCGCTTTCAGCAACGATACAATTTGCGTATGCATAAGCTTTGCATCAAATTTGTCCATCTCTCTGTTTTCACTATCCACGAGCAGATAGTCGGGCATTGGAATGAAGCCAATCACCGGTATCCCTGCTTCAAATAAAGGCTGACTCTCTCCAAACTCAAACTTGTTATGACCACGTAATAATACAGTACGTGTGCCGTCGGTCTTTTCAATAGCCTTCAGCCAAATGGCCGCCATCATTTCATTGCCCGCATAGGTATATTCTGTACTTATTTTTCCAGTTGGTCTATAGTGACCCGTATTATCGTCCTTCCACTCCATACTGCCTAAATGCTCAACCGTAATTCCAGCTACAGCTTTTATATGGCCATTCTTGCCATCCCAGAGCTCTCGATGTCCCTCCATCCAAGTGGAAGTCGCCTGAGAGGATCCTTTGAAATCCGGTAATCTAAAATGGCCTGTCACAAAAGCGAAAATCATCGTACGTTCCGGCTGCTCCTGCTGTAAGTAACGAATCATGGACAGCATGCCCACAGCACCATTTTCCTCCACCACATTTATTCCATCCGTATGGGTATTTATGATAATCGCTTCATCTTTATTTTTCCCGTCAATTTTCACATAAAAGGATTCTGTTGGAGCATTTTTTTGTATTTCCGCTTCTAAAATAACCGTACCTTCTTTGTGCTTCTGGGCTGCATTGATCACCTTTTTCCCTTCCGTTTCATTGACCCAGATCGCAGGAATTCCAGCATAATCGGTAGTAAAAGGCACATACTGCTTTTCAACCTTATCGTCGGATACCCCTTTCCAGACAACAACAACAGCTTTCACACCCATTTCCTTCGCTTGCTCCAATTTAGCTTCTTTTAAAGCTGTAGTGAGGACTAGATCGCCTTCATTTGGGGCAATTTGGCTTTCCATTGGAGAGGAATCCCGCATGTTCATAACGATCCCACTTGGGAAATTTCTGAAATTCTCAATTTCAATGACAGCAATTTTTCCGCTGGCCTGGTCATACTCACCACGCTTCGTATATACCAGCTCCCCTGTTACCCCATTTTCGTCAGTTTCACCGGAATAAGGAAAAGCTGAAGAGACATGAATTGACTGCTGATCAATCATTAAAGAGCTGCTCTTTTCTTCCCATCGGTCAAAAGTATAGTGATCACGATAAACTTTCAGCCCCATATCTGTTACCTGTTGCTCCAGCCATGAAATAAATTGATTATGACCCTCAGAGCCGGTTGTACGGCTTCCAAAAGAATTCATTACTTCAATATCCTTCAGCATCACTGCTGCAGAATCCAATTTACGTTCATCGATCGTCACAGCCGCATCAGCTGCTAATGCCACAGGTGTTGTAATAGGTTTTGAATAGATTCCAATACCCCAAAGTGCAGTAACGATAAGAGCAGCAATGCTGAATAACACTTTACGAACCACTATCAATGGAGTGACTCTTCTGCGCACCTTTTGTCCAAAGAGTCCTCTCCATATGCCCGCTACGATCAGCAGCAAGATAGAAAGCGCAAGCAGCCAAAATTCTCTTGTCAGTAAGTACAACCCTTCTGCCACCATCGCACTAATTAACACCACATGTAACTTTTCACGCTTCTTTAAAAGTAAAAAAGAGATGCCTAATTCCGCTAACAAAAGGGTAATGGTCACTATCGAGATTACCGTTTCTTTGCCAATGAATACCGTAGCACAAAGTGCTAGGATCAAAAGCAGCCCCGCTGACAATCGTCTATATAAGTTTTCTAACATGACGCCCTCCCATTTTATCTACTACTATTTTGACATTACATTTGTAATGCCTTATGGTTTTAGCATATTGAAAAGACTCATGTAAAACAATAAAACGAACACCAGAATGTACAAACGGAGGGGATATGTCATCTCAAATCATGAATTATACAGTCCGAATACCTCTCAGCATCGTTCCAATAAAGAAACCAACCGTTTGACAAGAGAAGCCATCTGCACGGCATTAGTATACTTGATCCAGGAACAGCCTTTTAACAAAATCACCATCACCGATATTGTGAAGCGTGCAGGGGTCTCTCGAACGGCCTATTACAACAACTATTCCTCCAAGCAAGAGATCCTGGTGGATTTGGTCGATTCGCTTATTTTCGAAATTAATCAAAAACTCTTACCTTACACCAATGAATTAACAGGCAAAGCTAAAGAACCTCAAAAATTTATCAGAGTGCTTTTTGAAGTTGTTTTTCAGCAGCGGAACATCTACAAAGCACTTCAAAGCGCAAAATTTGATGATGTGATTCTGCATTGCTTGAATGAAATGATGCTCTCTACTGCTCACGACAAAAGCGATGAAAATGTGTACCGAATATACTTTAAAGCGGGGGCCCTCTATAATGTTCTCCTCAAATGGATACAATCCGACTTTGCAAAATCCATTGATGAGATGACCAAGATTTGTCTCGATGTATACCAAACACCAATGTCCCAGGAATAAGGGGTATTATCAGCAAAAAAACGTTCACTCATCAATCGATGGGTGAACGTTTCAAGCCTAATCATCTAGCAATATGCAGCTGCGGCAGAAGCCCGAATGCTCAACATGTTGAAGACGCCAATACCACGTGATGTATTGGCGTCTTTGTGATTTAACGGCTAAGGATTATTGCACGTACACGGTGATCGTATTACTCGATGTCACTCCAGCTTCGTTCACAAGCTCGCATCGATATTCATACGTGCCCGCCGGTAGATCACGGATCTCCGTTACTGCCGATTGCGCTTGAGGTGTCTTATTGGTGAGCGTCTGGGTATCGATGAGCACGCCGTTCTCATAAAGCCGGTACGACGACCCATTTGTTCCCCACCACATGTTCATGCTCACTTTGAAGGTTCCATCCCCATTCCAGTTATCATGTGAGAGAACTGGTTGGCCTGGATCAGCATCGGTCACGCGCACAGTTAGTATGTTGCTTCGCGTGGTACCGAATGCATTTGTCAGTTCAGCGATATAGCGGTACGTACCGTTTGCCTTGTACGTCACGGAGGTGACTGTGGATTGGGCTTGAGGTGATGCGTCTTTGAGTGTTTGTGTATCGATGAGTGCATCATTCTCATATAATTTGTAAGTTGTACCGTTGTTTCCCCACCACATGTTCATCTTTACGTCATAAGTTCCGTCCATTAAGCCTGTATTATGGCCGTTATTGCTTGATAGTTCGGGTTTACCGGGACCCCCAGAAGCATTCGCCACGATGTTGCTTACCTCCGCTTTCGCCGTACCCGTGTTCCCTGCTGCATCAACGAATTCGAATGTGAAGATGCCATTCTCCTTAAACGTATAGCTATCTGCTCCCTCATTGTTCGTTATCGTAACCGGCTCACTTGCCGTCATTGTAGCGATGACCTCTTGTTTGGTCGGTTCCGTAGTGCTGTATACAATTGATGCCGTTGGTGTAGTCTTGTCTATGCGGAAGGTGATTTTCTGGTTTGCCTCCACATTTCCTGCTCGATCCATCGATCGATACAGTAGGGTATACATACCGTCTTGTTCAAAAGTCAGAGGAATCGTGTACGGCAGCCATATTTTCCCGCCATCTAAACTGTATACCACGGATGCTACACCGGACTTGTCATCGGTTGCGCTCAGTGTCGCTTGTACGCTGCTCATATACCAACCGTTACGTTCCGTCCCTTCGAGTGAAGCGATCGTCGTCGGAGGGGTCATGTCAGTAACAATCCACTGCATGGAACGAAACTTGGAAGATAACTTCCCGTCGCCGATTCCTCCTCCCCATTCAATGAACCCTTTTCTGCCGGATCCGTCATTGTCATTAACAAGCAACGAGAAGCTGATGTTCCCGTTCTTCTCCGGCTTAATCGGTGCGACTTCCGACCAAGGGAGAGATAGTTCGTAGATCGTATTCTGCTCTTGATCTCTTGTAATAGCTAGCTGACCATTGGTGATGGGTCCTTTAATCACGCCCGGAGGGGCATTCCAACTGTATATTTGCGGACCATCAGGTGTTTGAGAAATTCCGATTTCGTACCAATACGGTTCTTCACCCGGAAGGCCATTCGCAATGGCAAACTGAATGCTGTCGTTGTTCCAAATATCGGCACCCAGGAAAGAAGAATAATGCACATTGTCCTTTACTTTCGCAGATAGATAGAGTTGGTTTGTATCGTAACTGATCCAGACATTTCCGCTTAAATCTCCTGCACCTTGATAGCCTGTCATTTTGACCGTACCCTTCGACAGATCGATCGGAGATGCGCTGGCTGCCGTGTCCGGATCCAGCACTCCATCTACTGCAACAGACCTAAGGGGCACAGGATTAAATTCGGCAGATCCCGTGTAGGTATACGGATCAAAACCATCGACATTAACTGTCACTTTAATTGTACTACTAACACCAAGGCTAATGGCAGATAGGGGGAATTTCACGGAGGTAGATGCATCAGCTGGAATCGAAACATTCAGAACCTCCGATCCGGATTGGGTTCCGAATCTCCATTCCACTTTATTAATCTGAATCGGCTTGGTTGTGGATTCGTTCTTAATTGTAACCATAAGTGCTTTGCTGCTATCCGATTCATTAAGAGTAGGTCGTACCTGAACGTTATACGATGGAAGTGTCGATGCCGAACTTCTCAACAGGCCGACTCTCTCGCTCCCATTCATCAATACGCCTGTAATAAGACGAGTACCCGGTTCGTTACCACTCGGCACGCTGATTGTTTCCGTCGTTTTCTGACCGCTAGGTGTAGACACGGAATAGTGCTGTCCTTCTACAACTAGATTGAAATCAAAGTCATCGGACATCTTGTTATCCGTCTCAAGGGCGAGTGACATCGAATCACCTACGTGTGATGACTTACTTGTTAACGTAAATGTGGAATCCTTCTCAATACCTCTAACTTCTCCTGCCACAAAAAAGGGTTCATTGCTTAATGTCACAAATACGTTGCCATTATACGGCGTGTATGTGTGCGTATTTCCCATCATATCCGTGATCTGAATCGGACTCGGCGTACGTATGACGACTGGCGTCGATGTGCTTGTTGTCCATAAGACACGAACCGGTTCACCATTTTTATCGAACGTATAGCTTCGAATATCTTCTTCCGTGACATCCCGCGCAACGAACTGTACGTTGTTCAGTATCCTTGTCATAGTCGCAAAACTCGTATAGGCGGGCTTTGGCGTAAGGCTCCCTAACGGATCGTTCGGATTTCGCAAAAGGCCGAAGTTATCTTCATTAATATTTTGGATCCCGTCATTGATCAGGTCGTACCATACAACCTGATCCACACCATTCGCGATTGCAACGACATAAGCGCGAAGCAAATAATTGGCTTGGGTCTTCTCATCCACGCCGCGGGCATCAAGCTGGGTTGGCCATCCGGTCTCATTAATCCAGATCGGCTTCAGATTTCCGTTGTTGTACTTCAGAATCAAATTTTTCAAATCAGCAATCTGGGTTTCATACCCTTCCGGCGCACCGGGATATAGATAGGGATGAATCGAGAACCCATCCATATATGACATGCCGCCCAGCTTAAGCACATCTTCAATCCATTTGAGATTACCCACTGTCGATGTGCCAAGAACAGGCAGTTCAGGGTACATAGGTTTGATCGTCTCATACGTTTTCTTCAAGAGTGGATAATAGAATTCTGGTTTGGAATCGGCTGGCCCATTGCCGCGATCTCCGAAGCTGCCATAAAATTCGTTGTATACTTCAACGGCATCCATCTGGCCTTGGTAATGATCGACGTAAGCCTTCATATAATTGGCGAATCCTGTCCGCCCGGCATCTGTATAAGGGGTACTGTTATTGTCGTAATTGGGGTTAGTGTATCCGGATACATAAAGGAAATCAAAATCGTCTGAATCTAGCATATTCATGTAATAGTCCGGCTGAGGGGTAAAGGTGTAGTTCCCCTGCTGTCGCTCGATGCCAGGCCACTCATAGCCGCCCCGCACCATGCGGATGCCGGCATCCTTCATCAGCTTCACGATATCAGGAGTCATGGCCTGTGGAAAACGATGCAAATGAGTCGATACTCCGAACGGAGCATGTTCATTTCCCGTTGCATCACGAGTGGCAAGTACAGTGAATGGTGTTTTAATTAATACAGGATCGCTCCCTGCAAGATCGGCTCTGACATGCAGTGTGAAATATCCATACGTGGAATGTGGAACAGTCCATATGGCTTCGTTATGAACCGTTGGTGCCACGCCTTCCGATACAAATGCTCCTTGATAATCGTAAACAGACCATGCGACAGATGGCCTCGCCGTTCGGACTTTGAACTGAATCGGCTCACTGTTCGTATAGACATTCCCTGGACGGGTCTGGATCAGCTTCGTCGTTGGTGTCGCTGCTGTAACATACGGACCATCATTGCTCCATTGATTCTGGGCGTTTCCGGCTTCCACTTTGAACGTATAATTCTGACCTAGCTGCAATCCCGATACGGTGTAAGAAGTCGTTGTTCCATTCACCGTCCCTAAGATGCTGCCATTTCGATACACCGTATAACCGGTCACGCCAACTGGGTCGGTTGCTGTGGACCATTCGAGCTGTAGACCAGACTCCGTTATATTGGTGACGCTCAGTGCTCCACCACCTTGCCAACTCGGTGCATTTGCATTCGTCCTATTGGAAGAAATGTCCAGGTAGGGCTGGTTGACGATGTTCTCCCTGCTGTTGATAGAGACCGAATGGCCTTGCGCCGCCTGCTGTATCAATGCTAGGCTTGCTATACCGTCTGCAGCCTTTTGCTGTTTGACAAAGGCCGTTACATCCCATTCTTGCCAGCTTGCCGTCTTACCGACATTAGCGGAGGACAAATAATGATTGATGTCAGGTTTATTGTTCCAGGTCACTGACTGCTCTTCCCAGGTGTCGTCCTCCATGCCATACGCTTGAACGCCGATCGTCGAATTCTCTGTATCGATTGCATATACCTTTATTTTGGCCGTGCCAATCTCTCCGGTAATGGAGCTAAGATCGAATTTTAAATACGTTTGCCGATTTAAATTAATATCCGCGTTATAATTTTTGACAATGAGCTGATTAGAGGTCCCATAATTTTTACTCGCATTCCCTCCAGCATTGACATAGGTATCTTCGAGCGGATTCAACTGGACAACCGTGGGAGCAGTATTAGCAGAGGCGATAGAAGACGTTACGAACATCGGTGCAGGCCATGGCAGTACAAGACTATGAAGCAAGGCTAACGACAATGCTAATCCCAAGATACGATTGGAGGCTTTCGTTGAGCTCTTATTGAACACCCTTCTCACCTCAATTATTTATTGTTAATCTACTTGATTTCACGTTCACAAACTTCAGAACTTACGTCCTCCTTATTTGTTAATTATGAAATAATACGACCCGTTCGGATGGCTTCTTCGCTAGCTTCAATGTTAGTGATTGGTCAGGCGACTCCAACGATGTTTGAACTTCATGTTCCGAGATAGAGAGCGACGACCTTCTGTCGGAATCCTCGTCCGGTCCGCAAAGCGTCAATGCAAACATGAACAACGCTTCGTTCATCGCATGGAAGTCAATCATCGAAGGTTCTCCTTTGTAGAGGACGTAATCCAAGCTAACAACCGGACCCTCTTCGACCAATTCCCAATGAAACGCACTGAATTCATCCATCGCGCCATATAAAGCCTTGACCGATAACGTCATCTCTCCAAGATACGTTTGGAATGCATCTTTGCCGATCTGTTTCCATGCAGGTACATCACCAGTACTGCCAATTTCAAGCCGGATTCGCAGATCTGACGCCGTCATTCGACCGTGGATAGGATCCAAATTCACATGTGTATCTCCGCCGTCCAGAGCGAATTGGATGCCATATAGTACGGAAGCTTGCTCCTGTACACTTGTATACACCGCCGAACAGAAGTCGTAACCGTCATGCAGCACCCGAAGCTGGATATAACTTCGCCCCTGATTTCCGGTGTGAACGTAACCCAGCAGATTTCGGCACTGCTTCCACATCACATTATGATTGAACGTGCCAAGCGTGAACTCAGAAGTCATGTACGTATAAGCCTTCCGCGTCCGGAACTCGTGATAAGAAGGCAAATCCTGCCTCAGTTCCCGCTCAACAATACTGGTGAACAGTCCATACAGCCGCTCCGGACAGACGATGCCTTGCGCATACCATTCCAGTCCATATACGAATTCGTCATTGCTTACAAATGACACGTCACCTTTACAGGCCATCTGAAGGAATGAGAGATGCGAATTACTTAGGAATGTCTGGTATGAACGGGCGTGGGGTCCGGACCATTGCTTCAGCAGCGGGTGGAAATGCTCGGCAACCATCAGCCAGGTCGCCTCTAACATCTCGTTCGCCAACCGCTTGGCCTCTGCTGTATTCGAATACATCACAAGTGCGGATAGTTCCAGAATGGCTACCGTACTGTACGCCGGGCTATTATATTCGAGGAATGCGCCGGTCTGCATAGAATAATCGTATAGGCGCGTGAGTCGTTCCAAGCCATACTCGAAATAAGTGCGGTTCTTTAAGCGTTCGCCTGCAATCAATGTAACGAATGCCCCCATAATCGCAATATTCGTGTAATCAGGTCCGACATTTCTTTTGATGATGGCTTCGCAGCTATGGGAGATCGCCTGGCTTGTTAATTGCTCAAGATCGCCCGGAAGTCGGTTGCTATGACGTATCAACACTTGCAGTAGTCGCCTCCCGATGAAATCAGCCCAGTTCCAATCCGGCGGTGACATCATGGACAGAGGCTCCTCAAAGTACCATGACCATATTCCGAAGGTAGGCGAATCCAGCTGCTGATCCTGAAGGGATAGAATCGTTCGCAGTATTTCGAACGCCCGATCTTTATAAGCATCTTCATGGCAATCCAGAATGGCCAGGGCATAATCCAGAGACTCCCGGATGGGGTGAACATTTTCTACATTTCTAAGCTTCGTATGATACCCTGGACTCGTAAACGGTGTGCGAAGCAACTTGATCTCATCATTGTAATTCACATGTTTGGGTTCCAATGCTTTCTTGAGGAAGGGAAGCCACTGGGTTTCCTCTTCGTGTATTCTGCTGAATTTCGTGCTCGACATGTTTTTCCTCCTTAGCTTTACCTGGTTACGGTATACTTCTGATCCTTTAGGCAATCAGAAGTATACCTACCGAGTGTTTCAACAGCGTTCTAATTCAGATTATCTTTGTTTGCGTCATACCACGCTTGCGCGAGCCTCTCCACATTGTCGCCGCCAAGACGCTTCCATTCTTTCTGTAACTCGTTCAGACCTTGTGCAGGCGTCATCGAGTTTCCGCCGGTCACAACCTTCGCTTCAATCTGTTGTGCGATCGGATTAAATGTCGCGATTAATTGGGTCAATTCCGGGAAATCAGGATTAAAAGGGATATCTCTGCGGTATTTATTTTTCATGACCAGTTCAAGCGACTTACCCTTCTCTTTGGCATAATTTTGTGACTGCTCATCCTTGGCCGCCATAGCGAGGAACGTCTCTGGACGTAACACATTATCGAGCATGATCGCATATTCAGAAGCATAGGCAACTTCATTCTTGAATTTATCCGGGTCGGTTTTCTGCCGGACGCCGTCGACTATGTTAAAGTGGACGCCTTCTTCGCCATACCTGAGCGGTTCCCAACCATCCTGCAGCATCCAATCGATAAATTGAATTGCTGATTTAATCTGATCTTCATTCATTTTGCTATTGAACGCGGTGAATACGCTCGGCGGTGCCTCTTGATACAATCCGTTTTTGCCATATTTGCTGCTGATCGACTCCAATGGAACTAGCTTTGCTGTGGGATCATTTTTTATTAAGTTATTATTCAACTCTTCGATATCCCAGTTGGCAAGGTAGATGCCAGCTTTGCCTGTCGTCAGCAGTTGACCTGAGCGCTGGAAATTCGTATCCGTGATATATTCCTTGTCGATTAATCCTTCGTCGAAGAGCTGCTTCTGGAAGGTTAACGTATCCACATACCGATCTAGCGTTCTGCCGAATTGCAGTTTGTCATCCTCGACGTACCATTGGTTCTCGCTTGTAAAAAAGAAAGCTTGATCAATCGAGTTGGAACTCACGCTTAATGCGATCGGTACGGTGTCTGCTTGACCATTGCCATCCGGATCCCCCTCCTTGAACTTTCGGGCAACATCGATGAACTCTTCCACGTTTGTCGGCGCTTTCAGTCCAAGCTTATCCAACCAGTCTTGACGTATCCACATCCCGTGGTTGGCAAGCGTTTCCCGTGCGAACGACACCGCATAAATTTTTCCGTTAAAATTCAAGTAGGGCAGTAGCTCAGGATGCTTCTCTAGATACGCTTTGTACGTCGTACTATATTTGTCGATATAATCGCCAATCGGTTGGATTGCGCCTTGATTTGCCAACTGACTGATGTAATTCCGATCGTATTCCCAGATTAGATCAGGTGCTTCCCCAGCGGCGATGAGTGCGTTCAACTTCGGCTGTGCTTGATTCCGCGCAATAGGAACCCATTTCACATGGACGGGTGATTTCTCATTGATCCACTTCGTCCAGCGATTATTCTCATACGTCCCTTCCTCTGTCGGCACTTTCCCACGATCAAACATCGAAATGCTGATTTCTTTCTTGTTTTCCTCATTTACTGTGGTAGCTGTGCCCGATGAATTAACCGGTTTCTCTGATACAGTTTTGTTCGAGCTGCATGCGGCCAACATCGTCACGGACATCGTGATCACCATCATAGTCATCATGGCTTGTTTCAGCTTCTTCATCGTTTCATCCCCTTTTTCCTATTGAACTATATCAAGAGCCTTCAGCCCTGTGATATCAGTCGTCAACCCTTGACCGACCCAATAAGTACACCTTTAACGAAATGCTTTTGTAGGAATGGATACATACATAAGATCGGCGTGACAACGATGACGACGGCAGCCGCCTTCAGCGCCTCTGGTGTCAGGAGTACCTGCTCCAACGCCTCATTTCCCCCCATGTTGTTCAATAAGTTACTGTCCACCAGACTAATCATCTGATATAGCTTGACCATAACGGTCAGCTTCGTTGATTCTGTGATATACAGCATCACGTTGAAATAACTGTTCCACCAGCTGACAGCGTAGAACAGAGACAACGCCGCCAAGATCGGCTTGCACAGCGGCAAATAGATTTGTAAAAGGATCCGCCAGTCGCCCGCGCCATCGATGGATGCCGACTCCTCAATTTCCTCCGGCAAGCCTTCCATAAACGTCTTCATCACGAACATGTTATACGTACTGATCAAGCCTGGAAGCCATACCGACCAATATGAATTCATAAGCCCAAGCGACTTAATCAAAATAAAGTTTGGAATCAACCCAGCGACAAAGAGCATTGAAATTGTAATGAACATCAGCAATACGCTTCTTCCCACCAATCTCTTCCTTGAGAGCGGGTATGCTGCCATAATTGTCATTACTACGTTTAATATTGTTCCGATAATCGTAACGACGACGGTATTTCCCATCGCTTTGATGAGCTGTCCATCATCGAATAGCCGACCATAAGCAACGGTATTGAATTCAATTGGCCACAAGAACACTTCACCGGACGTAATTGCCCTGCTGCTGCTGAAAGAAGCCACGATTTCGTACCAGAAGGGGAATAAGGTTAACAACGAAATAACACCTAGGATTGCGTAAGCGCTTACCATTGCGAGTTTATTTAAGAGTCTTTTTTCGGTTCGTATCATTGGATCACCACAACCCCCGTTCCCCGAAAAGTCGGATCAGTCGATTGACGCTGAGAATAAGAATGACACCAATGATGGATTGAAACAAACCGATGGCCGTCGTGTAGCTGTAGTTCATGTTCTGAAGCCCTACCCTATACACATAAGTACTAATGACATCGGCCACATCCAGTACGGAATTATTCTGGAGGACAAGGGTCTGCTCCAATCCGACATCCATCATTTGTCCCATTCGGAGAACGAGCAAAATGGCTATAGTACCGCGAATGCCGGGCAATGTGATATGCCAGATTTGCCGCAGTTTGGCGGCGCCGTCGATTTTAGCTGCTTCATAGAGTTGAGGATCAATCGAAGCCATGGCCGCCAGATAAAGAATGGTTCCCCAACCAGCTTCTCGCCAAATCCCTGCAAGGGTATAGGCAATAGGCCACCAGAACGAATCTGCCATAAAATAGATGCTTTCCCCGCCGGTTATTTTCTTCAATAGAAGATTCACGATTCCCGTACTCGGCGATAGCGCAGCAATAACAATGCTCCCTAGCACTGCCCACGACATAAAGTGGGGAATGTACAGCATATTTTGCACGATCCGCTTATACCAGTTACGACGTACTTCATTTAATAAGAGAGCTAGTAGTATCGGAACAGGAAAGCTGAACACCAGACTATACAAGTTAAGAACAAGCGTGTTTCTTAGAATCCTCCAAAAATCTGAGCTTGCGAATATCATTTGAAAATGTTTGAATCCAACCCAAGCGCTGCCGAATACACCGTCCGAGAATCTGTAATCTTTAAAAGCAATGACCTCTCCGACAATCGGCACGTATTTAAATAGAAAATAAAATCCGATGACAGGCACAAGCATTAGATATAAATGTTTGTCCTGCAGCATTCTACTCCAGATCGACCGCCTGTGTGTTCCGCTTCGTACTACATGCGATCCGGCCTGCGATTTCGCTGTCGCTAACCTCCCTTTCATATGTTCTCATCCTTTCATATCATCTCGCCTCACCCTTTCGCATGAAAACATGCGACTGATGAATGCTACGATTCAAATTGTAGGATAAGAAGCCTTAACCCGGAAAGAGACGCCTTATGCTATGAGTGACTTTTCTTACAAGATGTCGGGTCGCATTTTTTATGCTTCGTTCATTTTTTTGTGATGAGTTTCGTAAAAATCTTATTCCACGGTGATTTCGGCATTCGTATCTAGCATCCAATCCCGATGTTCCGAAGGCGTCATGCCTGTATATTTCTTAAATGCCCGTAAAAAGCTTCGAGTATTGTTATACCCAACCTCTTCGGCAATATCGTTGATTTTGCGATTCTTATCTATGAGCAAACCAACAGCAGCTTTAATCCGTGTCTCAATCAAGTAATCAATGAAGTTCTTCTCGGTATGCTCTTTGAACAATTTGCTGATGTACGTAGGAGTGAGCTCAAACTGATCAGCCAACTGTGCAAGTGAAAATTCGCTTTCTCTATAATGCTCCTCGATATAGATCAACATGGCCTCGATCAATTTATTACTGCCCCGCTGCTCCCGCTTCTCTTTTACTTTGCTTGCTATCTGCGTAAGCACGTCCAGCACGATCTGCTCCAGTACCTTCCAATCATGACAAAGGTTCATTCGTTCGTGTAGATTGCCCATGCTATCTAGTACTTCGTCTGTTTCAATGCCTGTCACAGCAATGGCCTGCAACGATTTTATCACCAGCTCATAGGATAAATGCCGGATGAGTTCCGGGGACAGACTGTTCCCAATCGCCTCCTGGTATAAGAGTGCAACAGTTATCCTGATTTTCTCGATCTCCGTGTGCCTAAGCGCTTCAATAATGCGCTCTGTCATTTTAATGAGCCGGTAATAATATTGATTATCCGAGCCGATCAAATCTTCAAATGAGATAACGGCATGGCTGCCGAACACCATGCGATATTGCAGTGCTTTTTGTGATTGCTCATACGATGTCGGAATATCCTTCATATCGAAATAACATCTACCTACCCCTGCCGTTACGCATAGTCCGAACTGATGCTTCATAATGTCCAGAATGAGTTCAAGAATCGTTAGGGCATGCAAATGGTTCTGTTCCACATCTCCTTCTGCGAAGCTAAAAATAATGGCAGATCTACCTGAACCTAAATCGATTGCAATGCCGGCGGTCTCCATATTGATCAACTCTTCGGCGACATTACAGAACACATAGGTATATAGCGTCTCATCCTTGGAGCTCATACTGCCTTCTTTCTCAATCTCAGCTGTACAGACGACAAACATGCTCGGATGCAATGGAAACCCAGTAAATTCTAACTGGATGCTTACGGACGAATACTCAGTTCGATAACCCGCTAACATATCCATCACGATTCTCCATTTCAGGATCGGCTTGGAGTCCCGAACTCGCTGCTCCAACTGCTCGCGATCCATGAACATTTGATCAAATACCGTCTCTAAATAATCAAGTCTGGCGGCGTGCTCCGGCTTCATTGGTTTGAATGCGCCAGTCATTTTATTTGCCAAGCGATCCAGCGGTCTAAAGGTTCGACGGTTCACGTAGAACAGCACGGATAATGCGAGTACGACCATCAAGACAACAATCCCGATCATAAGATTTCGAATCGATGCTAATGGATGGTACAACTGAGTCTCAGGAATAACGCTTACAATTCTCCAACCCGTATAATTGGACTTCGTATAGAAGATGGACTGCTTGCCTCCATTCCATTCGACTGCGAATTGCCCACTCCCCTTCTCACCTAGTATCCGGTTGATGTAAGGAATGTCTGTCATATTCTTATATAATTGTGATTTGTCATCATGCGTCACGATGTTCCCTTTGTCATCGATGATGAACGTATGTATTCCTTCTTGATTGCCATCGAACACATCGCTAATCATGCGGTAGAGTACCTCTTCATTAATATTGACAGCTACAAGACCTTTCCGGTAAGCCGGACTACTAATTAGCGGATAGGGTCGGATTAATGTGACGACATCCTGCATTTTCTCCCCATCCCATATCTTGTGCGTCGCGATCCACTTCGTATAACCATCCATATCTAGATAACTTCCTAACCAATGATCTTCTGACTCGTTTTTGTTGATATAAGCTTTATCCGTTAATACATCACCGCTCGTATTCGAGTAAATAAAGACGGAGGAAAATTGATTGTTGGCATGAACCATCGTTTTCAATTTGTTCGATAAACCGAAGAAATTCGCATACTTCTGTGAGACATCATCGTAACTGTCATACATGAAATACACGTATTCAAGTTGTTCAGATAAATTCAGCAAATCTTTCTCTGTTGAGCGAAACACGAGTTCGATCTTATCGTCGATCTGCTTGAGTAGCGCAATATGTGTATCTTTCAAATCGCTACGCAGACGTCCTACCATCCCGAAATAAGACAAGCTAAAGGTAAGGATAATAACGATGATAAAGATCGATCCATAAATCATCATAACTTTCCCCGAAATACTTAAGCGCATAACATATCCCTCCCTCAGCAGATGATTGGATGTCATTCATTTCGTCGTGAATTCCTATATCACTCTTTAAAATTCTAGAAATAGAAAAACTCCCTCCTGTTCCATCGTTTCTCTCTAGTTAAGAGCCTTGATGGACAAAAGGGAATCTATCTTGATTACGAATTCGTTGTTTGCGTGGTCAGATTACCGTACCAGTATTATTTGACTTCCGCCTTTCACTTCAATGACTTCACCATTCACTTCCAGCCATATCGAATGATAAGAGGGATTGTATACAAGATCCATCGCAGCAGAAAATCGTAGGCTCTGATAGATTCGCATGTAATCTACGATTTCGATGTTCGTCGCGTACCATATATCCTCACGACCACTAACCGATTCACAAAAGCTCTCGATTAGTTCCCAATTACTGTCTTGATCGAACTCGTAGCTGTGTCCCCAGATATACATCAAATAAAGATGCTGTCTTCGACCAAGCTGCTTGAATGTCTCGGTCAACGCAAGAAGGTTTTGGTTGTGGTGACAGGTCGGGTTCCACGCGAAGTAATCATCTGGCAGGTGAAAATTCCCATGACTTAGGACGTTTCTGGCATATTCGATCCCGAGGTGTGGGAGCATCTCTTGGATCTGGCGGTTGAATGAACCGTTGGGATAGGAAAACCCTCTGATCGGGTAGCCTGTGACTCGTTCTATAGACTTCCTGTCTTCAATTATCTCACCAACGATTTGCTCCCTTGAACATCGTGTTAGTGTCGGATGCGTAACCGTATGCACCGCGATTTCATGGCCTTTGTACAGATCCTTGACTTCTTCCAAAGGAATTCGTTCGTGATGTCCGGCCAGGCCTGAATTTAAATGGAAAGTTCCTTTAATGCCATATTGATTGAATAAGTGCAACAATCGTCTATCGGCTGATCTTCCGTCATCATAACTCATCGTGAGTACCTTATGTTTCCCCTCAGGGAACGTCAGTTGTACATTAGGCATAGAATTTTCCACAGTCTGCGTGTGCGAGTGATAACAGAATAAGAGTTAGCCCTTGGCCATACAGGGTCGGAATGCACGGAATTTCATCATAGGCCGCAATGCTCGGCATAACTGGCGTTCCTCCAGATACCCCTTGTACTGTACCGTCAGGGTCAATCCGATCTATAACGCCATGCAATGCCAGATTAATGGCTTTCTTGTATGAATCATCCAGCCAACCTAATCGCATACCAGCTAACCAACCCGCCGCGATGCCTGCGCTCCCGGATGTCTCCTTATAAAATTCGGATTGATCCATGACGGTACTCCACATGCCAGATACCCCTTGGAAATGCCGTAGTCCTGCTGCAAGCCGCTGGTATCGTTCTACAATCTCATCTGAAAATGGCGTCGTGGTACCAATCTCCTCCGCAATCCAAGGAATTGCGAGGATGACCCATGCATTCGCACGCGTCCAACGAGCGGAGGACATATGATTCTTCTCCTCACAATTCCAGCCATGGAACAATACACCCGTTGACGGATCCTGAAGCACACGTAAATGGCTAAGTAGTTGGAATTCCGCTTCTATCGCGTATTTGCGATCACCAGTTAGCTTTGCAAGTCGAGCCAGAAAGAGTACGGTCATAAATAAGCTGTCCGCCCACACTTGTTCGGAAAACTGAACATTCTCCGTGACTGTATGCTCAAAAGTACCTTCCCGCGTGCGTGGTGCTTCCGTTAGCATCCAATCCCCGACATTGAGCGCGGTATCCAAGTACCAATGTTCGCCCCCCAGCCGATACAAATCAGGGAAGATCGCATACGGCGCCATGGAATTGATGACATTTACTTGCTCACTCAATTGTTTATTTCGAGCCGTCCATTGAAGCAAATATTCGATGGCTTCATGATTGTTCATTAATTTGCCGTAAGCCAGAATTGAAATGACGCCGACGCCCGGAACCCAATCCCAGCTATCGATACCCATTCCCCAATCATTCGTCGTCTTATCGATCATCCGATGATAGACGCGATCCGCTAGTTCAGCTAGTTCATCTTTTCCCAACATCTAGATCCTCTCCCCTGAACAAGAATCATACTTTTGTTGTTCCCTTTCAAAAGGCTCTATTGTAAATGTAAAGGATATCCCCCTCAAAACTTGAGTAAATGTTCAGGTTTTATGGGGAATTTCCAAATTAGCAAGAAAGCATTGGAATAACACATGGTAATATTCACTTACTGCTCATCATTCCTTTTGGAACAGAAGCGCATATCATGGGTTTGTTTTTCCGTGACGGATTTATTGGACAAAACAAGATATTTTTGCCTGGAAGGTGAGGACAAGCTGCTAGTTGCGCCGATCGCATGTATTCTTTACATCCTGGCTCCATTGTCATCATCAATTTATTACACTTGATAAGCCGATACCTTCAAAACAGCACTTTTTTCATAAAACGTTCGGATTGCCGCTGTCTCTACCTCCGTCAGTTGCTTTAGCGGCTGCCTTGCTCTGTACGAGCGGATAATGCCCTGTGCATAGCAAATATACTTCTCATAAGGGATCACATCGAAAGACACCATATTCGCAATGACCTCATTCGCCTCGCCCTGCAGTTCTGAAAGACTTGACCAGTTCCCATGTTCCGCCTCTTGATACATCTGAACGAATAACGGAGCCATCATATTATAGGTGCTGCCTATAGCGCCGTCGGCTCCAGTGAGCGCGCCAGCCGCATACACCTCATCATGTCCGTTAAAGATTAGAAAGCGGTCTCCGCAGCGAGCACGAATTTGCTGCATCTCAAACAGGTTGAGGGATGTGAATTTGACGCCGATGCATTGGGGATACTGGGCCATCTCTTCGTAGAAATCCATCGATAATTGGACGCCTGTCGCTCCCGGGTAATGATAGATAAGCATCGGCAGCGGGACAGCGGCCATAATTGCAATATAGTGTTCCTTGATCTGTTCAACTGTCGTCTTGTAATAAAACGGCACCACTGCCGACATCGCATCGACGCCCTGCCGTTCGGCATGACGCGCCAACTCGATCGAAGCTTCCGTACCTATGGCTCCGACGTGGGCAATGATCGTTGACTTCCCCTCCGCCGCGCGGACGACTGTCTCCAGCACCTTTTGCCTCTCCACCGTATTCAGGATGAAGCCCTCACCAGTACTTCCGCCTACATAAAACCCTTTAACGCGCTGGCTTTGCAAATGTCGAACTAGACGGGCAAGTGACTCATGATCAATACTACCGTCATCGTGCATCGGCGTAATAAGCGCGGTATACACGCCTTTGAAATCATAAGAATTAGTCATCTCTATCGGCTCCTTTTTTTAAAAAAACTATCAACCCTTTACGCTCCCTGCGGTCATTCCCTCGATCAAATATTTCTGAATAAATGCGAAAATGACGATAATCGGTAAAATAACGATAACCCCGCTTGCGAGCAATCCGCCCCAGTTGGTCGAACCCATGCTTTCCATCAATTCGGCGATGCCGACCTGAACGGTCTTTGCGTCGATAGAGCTGGTTAAAATGAGCGAGTACTGGTAGTCGTTCCATCCGAGAATAAATGCATATAGTGTGATTGACACCAACCCCGGCAAACTAAGCGGAATAATGACTGTGAACAGCGTCCGCCACTTGCCTGATCCGTCAATCGCCGCTGCTTCCTCCAGCTCGGGCGGTATGGTACGGAAAAACCCGCTCATAATCCACACACCAACAGGTATCGTCAGTGTCCCGTAAATTAAGACCAAAATCGCTTTCGTATTCAGCAGTGAAAACGCTGCCGCTATTTTGTACCAGGGAATCATGATCAACGGACCCTGAATCATCTGGGCCAGCACGATTAGCACGACGACCAGGCTAACGCCGGGTACCTTATAACGAGCCAGACCATAGCCGCTAATGCAGGCGATGGCTCCTGTAACCAGTGCGGTGATACCGCATACGATAATTGAATTGAGCAGCAGTCGGGGCAGCTGAAATCCTACATCGCCAAGCGCCCATCTGTAATGATCCCAAGTCAAATTGTCCACGATCCAGGTCGGAATCGTTGAGAACATTTCCGTGTCCGACTTCAGCGTCGTGACGATCAACCAAGCGAACGGCAGCAGCGTGAATACCATCAACAGCGCCAGCCAGACATAATTTGCCGTTCTTTGAGCAAAAGACTCTTTCATAAGTCGCACCTCGAATCATGCATCGTTGTTAGTGGTACTATCCTGCATAGTACAAGCAGGACCAAGACTCGTTAGAACATCGTTTTAATCGGGTATAATATCGTTCCTCTGATGCCTATTCTAGGTTTCGGCCGAACAGACGCGAGTAAATACCGACGAGAATCAATACTATCGCCATCGACAGCGTAGCGATGGCCGAACCTTTGCCGAGATCGAAGTAAACGAATGAATTCGTATATAAATACGTCGGCAAAATACTGGTCGAATAGCCCGGTCCACCGTTCGTCAGCGCCCATATCATTTCGAATTTGGTCCAGGAGGAGACAATGCTGACAAGCCCGGTCACGTACATGATCGGCTTGAGCATTGGCAGCGTAATCCGGGTAAACCTCTGCCACGCGGAAGCCCCATCCATATGCGCCGCCTCAATCATTTCTTGGGAGATGCCCGTGAGTCCAGATAGCATCATCAGCGTAATATAGGGGAATCCCTTCCACGCCGACGTTAGCAGCAGTGCGGGCCAGACCAGTTGTTCATCTCCAAGCCAGACGATATTTTCCGAAATCAAGTGAAACATTTTTAAATAATGATTGAATAGTCCGTAATGACCGTCGTAAATCCACTTCCAGACAATGCCGATAATGACGACCGGCGATACCCATGGAACCATCATCAATCCACGCCACAACCCTCTGAACCGTATCTTGCTGAACAGAATAATTGCGGCGGGTATTGCAATCGCGAATTGAAGGGCAGTGGAACCCAGAACCCAGATGAAGCTGTTCCAGAAAATTTGCCAGAAAGCTCCGTCATTCACGAGCAGCTCCTTGTAATTGCCGAAGCCGTTGAATGACATGCCACGTCCGGAGATGAGCGAATAGTCGTACAAGCTCAGCCGGATCGTTTCCACAAGCGGATAAAATTGAAATACCACAATATAAAGGACGACGGGCGCCAGCAAAAAATACCCGAAGCCGAATTCCCGAAAAAACGCCGAAACGCGTCCCCGCTGTCGGTTGAGCGGCGGATCCTGCCTATCTAGCCTCAGTATGTCGGACATTTCTTACGCTTCCTTTCCTTCACCGGTCCCATAACATCCTGTGAAGCTGCAATGGCTCGGCATGCAGCTCCAACGGAGTCTGGCCTATTCCAGTTTTGCCTTGATTTTGTCAATGCCGTCTTTGATGGAGGCATATGCCTCTTCTACCGTCACTTTGTTGTTAAGCAGCTTGGCCATCTGTTCCTGAACGATGACTTCCATCTCGCTTTGTCCCGGAATTTTGTCCATCGGAACGCCGGATTCATCCAGCAGCTTGCTGAAGTCGTTCAGCATCGTCTTGTGTCCCTCTATCGCTTTTGGATAAATTTTTTCTGACTTCTTGATAATTTCATCGAGGCTTGTACTCTTGATCGCCGTCACGTTGACGACGGACGCTGCCGTGCTGTTGAATTCCTGGGATGACCATTCCTGAATGAGTCTCCAGGCGACTTCCTTGTTTTTACTGTCCTTGAACATCGCGATACCGACGTTCGATACCGGCGCTTTGGCTGATGTGCCTGAAGGCCCCTTCGGATACGCAATCGTACGGGAGACATTGACGATGTCTGGGCTAATGCTGTATACATTGGCTGTAAAGAACGTTCCCGCCGCAATCATGCCAACCTCGCCATTGCTGTATGCGCGAAACATTTCCGGGTACCCCCAGGTCAGATGCGCTTTCGGCTGATAAGGCTCCAGATTTTTGAAATGCTGAAGCGTTTCCAGGTATTTGTTTTTGCTCTCAGCTGACGTATCGCTCAGCAGCAGATTATTGCTATATGCGGCCGTGAACGGCACACGGAATGCGAACCGGGCTGTTCCAAGCGGATAGCCGAAACCGTACTTGCCGTCTTTCGTCATCGCCTTGGCTGCTTTCTCAACATCCTCCCACGTTTGCAAGTCCTCCAGCTTCATGCCTGCTTCGTTCAGCATTTTCTCATTGACGATCATCGTGAAGGAGTTCGCTAGATTCGGTACAGCGTACAGTTTGCCGTCCTCTTGGGCATATTCCATCGTACCCGGCAGAAAATCGTCCTTCTTCAAATGCTCGCCTTCTTGCTCAAAATAGGGGGTCAAGTCTTCCAAGCCGTTCAATCGAACCAAATTGGTGATGTCTTGCGTTTGTGTGAGATCCGGGACGTCCCCCGAATTTAACATGACGGATAGTTTTTTCTCCATATCGGCCCACGACAGATACATGTACTCGATATTGACGTTCGGATATTTTTCCTTCATTCTCGCCTTGAACTGTTCAGCCAGCTCTTTCTCCGCCTCCGAAGTTCCCGGATAGACGAACCGGATGTCAGCCTTGACTGTGTTCCAGTCGATGGCCTCTCCGCTTGCCGCCGTCGATGGCGGCTGGCTGTTCTTTCCATTCTCTGCCGCGTTATTCCCGCCAGATGTTCCGCATCCGCTCGCTAACAGCGACAGTGCAACAACCACCGCGCCGAACCCAAATCTCTTTTTCCCCCTGCGCATATCTGATCATCCTCCCGTTTGGACTTGTCTTGCTTGTGCACAATCCCATCTTACCCGCAGATTCGATACGCAACAATGCGGCAATTTCAAGGTTTAGTGGACTTCGTCAAGTAACTGGTTTCGATCTTCTACCTCCATATTGAATGTAGAGAAAGGATTTGCTAATGTAACAGTATAAATTGCTTATAACATTATTTTCCTATGCGGATGATCAAGCGCCGCCTGTTGGGAGGCTTTCCATGTTCGTATTCAGACATCTGCAAACGAAACTGTTCGTATCCTTTGTATTACTCGTCCTCATTCCGCTGCTGACGCTCGGCTTCTTTTCGTTTCGGACCGCCACCTCCTCTCTAGAGAAGGAAACGGAGCAAAATCAAGCCCAGACGGTACGCTTGATCGGCAATAACATCAAGCTGATGCTAGACGACGCCGGAGACATTACTTCCTACATTATGAATAACGTTAGCTTACAAAGCTTGCTCAGTCGGGATTATAACGGACCGGTCAACACTGAACAGGCTGCCGCACTTGCTTATCTCGACAACATCAAAGCCGCCAAAAAATACGTTAGCTTCCTTGTTATCTACGGCCAAAACGGCTTTTTGTACCGCGATTTCAGCGAGTTTTTCCGGCAGGTCATCCCTTATTCAGACTTCGCTGAGATGCCGCTATACACCGCTGTTGCTTCCCGGGACGGCGAGGCATTCTGGACGTATTACAGCACCCCCCTATTTACATTCGGGCACAGCTACAATGAAATTATGATTGGACGGCGGATCGTCGATTTATATGACCCGGACAACAAGCTCGGCTTGCTTTTTATGGGTGTTAATCGTGACGCTATCGGCAATATCATTCAGGACATTGAGATTGTGCGCTCGTCTAACATCTTTATTTTTGATGATAACTACAATCTTGTATCGAGCAAAAGTCAGGACAACGGATTAAAAAAAACACTGATGGACGATCTGAAACTCAAGCAGCAGCTTTCACTTAAGTCGCATTCGGAGATCTATGATATTAACGGAAAGCGTTATTCCGTCGCCAGTACGGTCGTGGAACCATATCTTTGGAACATTGTAAGCCTCACACCGCTGGAGATTATCCGTAGCCAACACCGAATCATGCTAAATGTAACTCTCGCCCTATCGGTATCGCTGCTCGCTCTCGTCGGGTTCTGCTCGGTATTCCTATCGCGCAGTATTACAAAACCGATTAAGAAGTTACTCCGTTCCATGAACAACTTCAAACGGGGCGACTTCAACCAGAATGTCGAGGTCACCTCACGAGATGAGATTGGATTGCTTACCCAAAAGTACAATGATATGGTCATGGAAACGAACAGTCTCATTCAGAAAGTGTACATTAGTCAAACAAAACAAAAGATGATTGAACTTAAGACGCTTCAGACTCAGATCGAACCGCACTTTCTGTACAATACGCTGGACTATATTTTCCTTAAATCGAAAATGAACGGTGATGATAATACAGCCCAGGTAACGCAATCCCTGACTGAGCTCTTCCGTCTTTCTCTTAACAAGGGTAAAGATTATTATACGATTCGTCAGGAGCTGAGCCAGGTCAAGGCCTATATTCATATCCAATATGCCCGCTTTCCGAACCGATTCATTCCTTGTTATGAGATCGATCCTGACATCATTCACTTCTATATGATGAAGCTACTGCTGCAGCCATTGGTGGAAAACGTGATTCTACACGCCTTTAGTACAAAGCGGGCACAGCCCGGCACGCTCTCGATCAGAGGAAGAAAACTGGACGAGCAGCGGGTTGAATTCGTCGTCGAAGATGATGGATGCGGCATGAGCCCGGAGATGGCAAGTTCTCTGCTTGAAAGTGATACCAGCGGCACCGGTTATGGCATCCGTAACGTCAATGAAAGACTGACGATGATGTTCGGGCCGGAATACGCACTACGTATTGAGAGTGAACTGGGGCATGGCACGCGTGTTATGCTGGTTATCCCGCTCATATCAGACGAAAACCAATGGAGGCTGCTTTATGAAAATCATGGTCATTGACGACGAACCCATCGTACCTCAAGCCCTTCGTGCCCTTATTCCATGGGAGGAGCATGGTTTTACTTGGCTTCCGCCTGCCGATAACGGAGATGAAGCGCTGGAGCTTATCGAGCGAGACAAGCCCGATCTGCTGTTACTGGATTGCCGGATGCCGGGCAAAACTGGCCTGGAGCTGTTGCAGGAAATCCATGCGCGGGAGCTGCCGGTTAAATCGATCATCTTGAGCGGACACGACGAGTTCACGTACGCACAGCAGGCGCTCAAGCTAGGCGCACTGGATTATTTACTAAAGCCACCGGATCTCGACCAGCTGCTGAATGTTGTCCTATCCATCCAACAGCAATGGAAAGATGAGCAAAAGCTCAAAAGTCAACTTAAGGACCATCTGCCGCTGATCCGTTTCCGTTTTCTTACTTCTTTGCTGGAGGGCGCCTGCTTCAACGACGATCTGTTCGTGGAAAAAACGGAGTTCCTACACATCCCTCTACGGATCGGTCCCGTATATCTAGCAATCATCGAGTTGGACGAAGATCCAGACTTTCCGAAAAACTACTCTTACGAAGATCAGCAGTTGATGAACTTTGCTGTTATGAATATAGCTGAGGAGACGCTTGCGGCATGGCCTGACAAATTCTTAATTTGTCCTGAGCACAACCGATTCATTCTGCAGGCCAATGTCACACCGTCGCAGAAGGCTCAGTTTCGGGAGGATTTGTGCAGACTGGTAAGTAATCTGCGCGAGGCGCTTCACTATATGGTGATGATCGGGGTATCGGTGCAAGGGATGAGCCTCAATACGGAGGGCAAACATCTCTATCAATCGGCTCGGACGGCGTTGGAGTACAAATACTATACCGGTCAAAACCAGGTCGTGTTCGTTGAGGATCTGGAATGGGAAAATACCGTCTCACCGAATCAGAAGTTTCCAGCTTCCACTCCAGTTGACGAAGCGCTTCAACTTGCGCTCAAAGTCGGTAATCCCGATCAGCTCACCCGATGGTTAGAGGACTTTATCCAACATTTGAAGAGCCGCGACTATCCTGTACAAGTGACCAAATCCATTGCACTCCAGCACATGGTGGCAGCTGCGGACTCGCTGATGGGCATGCACCCGAAGCTGGCACTCGACGAACTGCTTCCCGCAGGTCAAATTACGATGTTCTTCGAGACGTCTACGCTGGAGCAGTTAGTGGAAGAAATGCGACGCTATCTGGACGTACTTCTGCGGCGGACCCTCGATTTTCGCAAAGTCGGTAAAAACGCTATCGTGGAAAAGACAAAGCGATTTATTGAGGATAATTTTAGGGAGTATGTGACGCTGGAGACAGCAGCACAGGCAGTCTACTTGTCGCCCGTCTATCTAAGCTTTTTGTTCAAGCAGGTCCAAGGCATCAACCTGTCGGATTACTTGACCGAAATACGGCTTGCCGAAGCGAGACGATTACTTGCGGAAACCTCTCTGAAAACCTATGAGGTGGCACTCCGCTCCGGCTACCAAGACGAGAAATATTTCTGCCGTCTGTTCAAAAAAAGGACTGGCCTGACACCGACCGAATACCGCAATCGCCAAAATTGATCAGCCATACCGCTCAAAAGATTAATATAATCTACCAAATCTAGACTCTATCCAATAGGTTAGAAAGAGTTGATTTGGTATGATTCTTAATGTAAGCGCTTTATATTTTATGTCCAAGGAGCTGATGATTCTTTTGAAACAAGCTGTTTCCTGTTTGCTGCTCGTTTGTCTTATGGCGGCTTTGGCTGTGCCAGCAGCCGCTACTGGTTACCGTGTCGATCCGAAACGGATCTATGCAAATGATGGCACCAATGATTTCTGGTGGTCTCATACGCGTTGTGCCACCCTGCCGGGACAAGGTCAAAATGGCACTCCGGCGATATTGTGCACGGCATCCAAAGATTTGAACGACAACCACTCTGACGTGTTTTATGACATCGCCTACACGGTCAGCACTAATCTTGGTGACAACTGGACGCCTTACAACGTTATCCCGCAATACGATTGGAAGACACTTCCGAATGGCTACAGGGGCATGCTCATCGATCCCGTTCCTGTCTATCATGCTGCAACCGGCAAGATCATACTGCTTGGCATGGCGCAGTCGTACGACGCCAATTTCGGCAAAAAGCAAACCTATCCGGCATACGCCGTATTCGACCCAACTATCGAAGCCTGGAGTGCAGATTGGCAACTCTTTGATTGGCCACAAGTATTCGGTCATGCGGGAAGCTCTTATCCACACATAGACGAGCAGACGGGCAAGGTGTTATGGCCGATCCATTCGACCTCCGGCTCTGGCGCGCTGCAAGTTGTGACCGCCTCCTTCGACGGGACCTCGTTGATATACGAAAGCATGAGCGGTACGGTCCCGAACACCGGCGTACACGGCAATCGTTCAGGTATCGAGGCTTCGCTGACCATGTTCGGCGGCGAATACTTCCTGACGAGCCGTGATGACACGAATAATCGTTTGACCAAGAGCGTCAACGGTATCGACTGGCAGCCCGCCGTTGATCTACAGTGGGAAGACGGCACTCCCATCGTCGGTAGCATGAATACGCAGATGCATTGGATTACGCGACCGGACGGCTTGTATCTCGTTTATACTCGGCAAGATTCCGTCAATTCGGATGTGTTCCGATATCGGGCGCCTCTATGGATGGCCAAGATGAATCCGGAAACGCTTAGGCTTAAGAAGGAAACAGAGCACAACGTGATGCCGAACACGACCGACCGTGCGCAGCTCGGGAACTTTGGCACGCTGGATGTTACGCCAGAGCTGAGTATTGTGACCAGCAATGAGTGGAATTCGCTCCAGCCTAACAGTACCATCGTGTCGCGTATCTGGTGGAACCGTTCATTGCTCGGGAGCTGGCCGCTGAACGAAACAGCCGGGATGACGGCCGTCGATACATCAAGTGCAGGACACGACGGCTCGATCTCAGGTGCAGTACCGGGCGCGGAAGGGCACTTTGGTCCAGCACTGAGCTTCTCCCAAGCTGGCGATCACGTCAACCTTAGCCATTCTGCGGACGGCTCGTTTGACTTCGGCTCGACGCAAGACTTTACTGTCTCGGCATGGGTCAAGACAAGCCATACCGGATCGATCCAATATATCGTGAACAAAGGCGATACCAACGGCTCCTTCTGGCTTCGCTTCGAAGCGGACGGCTCACTCCGATTCTTGCTCGATTACGGGAATACGTTCGATGCAGTACAGTCCGCCGTTTCCTTAGCGGACGGTAAGTGGCATCATGTCGCTGGCGCGGCAGACCGCGATGCCGGACTACGGCTGTACGTCGACGGATTGATTGTCGCGCAATCGTCTGCGTTCCTGGGAGGCGACATAGCTAGCAACCTCCCCCTGACGATTGGTTCTAATTCAGCTTTGACGTTAAAGGGGCTGATTTCTGAGGTTAAATTATTCAATTATGTCTTAGAAGAACATGAGATGCTTGCTCTTGGTGGTGTCGCTGGCAGCTGGAGCTTTGACGAACCGACGGTGGGAAGCGGCATTATCACAGCCAACGATATAAGCGATTACGAATACGGGATGCTTTTGAACGGCATGGCTCGCAGCTCATCAGGTAAATCAGGTGGAGCTGTCCAATTCTCGGGAAGTGGACAATTCGTCAAGCTTGGTGATCCGGATTCCGGCTTGTACGACTTCGGCACAGATCAAGACTTTAGCCTGACCGCTTGGTTTAGAACCAATGTTGTCGGCACGCCGAAATACATCGTAAATAAAGGGGATACTAACGCTTCCTATACCCTGCGAATCGAGAGCAACAATACAATTCGATTCTGGCTCGATTACGGTAGCACCGCCGATGTCGTACAATCGACGCAGACGTATACAGACGGCAACTGGCATCATGTCGCGGCTGTAGCGGATCGGGACACGGGACTGAGACTGTATGTAGACGGTATATTAGTTGGAGAAAATAATTCGCTGCTCGGAGGTAACATCTCGAACAAACTGTCGTTGACCGCCGGACATAACTCGTCCTCCACAATGAACGGCCTAATCGACGAGGTTCGGCTGTACCGCTATGCGTTAACGGAAGAACTTTTACTGAACGAAATTGTAGGTGATTAAATCGGTGTACAGTTCCTTGTAGGACAAGTACTTGGACCTTAGCGCTGATTCTCTCTTGATCGGCAGATGTGACACAAGAATTGGAATCAAACAAAAACACCCTAATGCATTATGAAGTGCACCCCTTAGAATAGACATCGGATAAACCCCCTGGTTTATCCGATGAAATTCTAGAGGGTGCACTTCAATTTCGGCTCCGCAGTTCAATTATCAACCCTACAATTGGATTTGTTTCATGTAAGCTTTGAATTCCTCAGCGATTTCTTTGTATTTTGTATGATGCAGGTAATGAGAACCTTCCATCGGAATCATTTTTCCCTGTGCGGATTGTTTGACTTGCTCTTCATGAAGCGGAATCCACTGTTTATTGTGCTCATTATTCGATTGAACGAAGAGAAGCAACGGCAAGTCTTTTGGCATTGTGAGTTTTTCTCCATTTTTAAAATTGGAACCGAGGTGGCTCAGTTCATTCATCAACGTTGGATTGGTCGCGACTTGATTCGAAATCAAACGCATCTGTTCTTTGGTATGCTCATCGAATGCAAGCGATTTATACGCATCTCCGCTCACTTTTTGGAACAATCTCATCAGACCTGATTTTTGAAGAAATTGCATGGATTTCAAAGGTAATTTGACATCCATCCCGGGTTGATTGGGAACGCTGCTATCGATGCCGACAAAAGCAAGAACTTCATCCGGATAAGTGTTCACATAGGTCGCTCCGTAAAGTCCCGCGATGGAATGTCCCATTAGAATGTAACTGTCAACACCCAGTTGCTGCAGAGCTTCGTGAACCTCACTTACTATATTCTCCGTCGTTCTTTCCTTCTCGGTTTCATCGCTCAAACCATAACCGAAAGGCTCGACCAACACGACTTTATAATTAGGGGTAATTTCATCGATCAGCAATTTGAAATCAAGTGCAGGTGACGGGGTTCCTTGTCCCGGTAGGAGTACAACGGTTTGTTCTCCGCTGCCTTGTATGAGCACATTCATCTTTTTCCCATCCACATTGACATACTGGCCATAGGATTCGATTTTCTTTTTCTCTACCCCATCGCTGATTGCATCAACGATAAAAACGATGCCCATGAACAGCACGAGCGCCCCTACAATACCTCCGATTATTTTTAACCATAGGTTCCGTTTCTTGTGGCTCTTAGTCCCAGTTGTTTTTATTTCTACCTTATTTGCCACGTTCATCTCTTCCCTTCCTTGTCTCTGTATCTGAAGTGCCGCCTTGACGACATATTCAAAGTGTAATCAACTAAGATGTACTCATCGTGACGACAATATGAACGGAATATGAACAAGTCAAAAAGGAGGCGTTATATCTGAAAGATATAAGCACCTCCTGGAAACATATTTAGATCAACAGCAAATCGGAATGCAACACCTTGGAATACTTCTTACAAGATTTAAAACGCTCATCGTATTATTTGTTGACGGTTACCTTGATGATATCACTTAGGGTCTCTCCCGCTGCATTAACCAGCTCCGCCCGGTATTCATAATTGCCGGAAGCACGACCAGTGACGTCAGTTGTAGCGCTCTGCGCCGAAGGCGTGTTGGCGTTTAGCGCTTGCGTGTCGATCAGTTGCCCGTTCTCATAAAGGCGGTACTCTGTGGCATTAGTGCCCCACCACAGATTCATCGTTACTTTATAAGAGCCATCTCCGTCCCAGTTGTCATGGGCCAGGACCGGCTTGCCCGGTGCGGCATCGCGGATCGTCACCGTGAGCGGCTGGCTCTTGCTTGTGCCGTATTTGTTGGTAAGCTCCACTGTGTATATATAGGTGCCATTCGGCTTACCGTGAAGCGCTGTGCTTGCCGTCTGCGCGGACGGAGATACATCCTTCAGAGACTTGGAATCGATCAGTGTGCCATTCTCATAAAGCTTGTAGCTGGTAGCGTTATTGCCCCACCAGAGGTTCATGGTGACGGTAAAGTTGCCGTCACTGAGTCCATAACCGTAGCCGCTGTTCGAAGACAACACTGGCTGTCCAGGTTTGTCAGTTGCAAGCGCCGCTCCGCCAGTAATTTGGAACGTGTAGCTCTTTTCGGCAGTGTTGCCTGCGGCGTCGGTCACGACGTAGTTTACAGTATGGGACCCGGCACCCAGCTCCGCAGCATTCAGGGTCTGTCCGTCAGCTACGGGCTGTCCATCCAGCAGAAGCTGCTTGGAGGTGACGCCAGACAGATTATCTTCGGCAGCCAATACAAACTTAAGCTGGGCCTCCTCCTCCACATCTCCGACCGCATGACCGGACTCCGTCAGCTCGGCTGTCGGTGAAACCGTGTCGATATTAAGGCTCAGTGTCTTAGTTTCTTCCGCCTTTCCCTTGCCCGAAACCGCATGATAAGACAGCGTATGCCGTCCATCTTTGCTTACGACCAACGGAGTGCTGTATACGGCTTCCGCACCGCCGTTCAGCGAGTAATAAACTTTAGCTGTATCGGAGTCGGCCTTCAGGGTTACTTCGGTGGGCTGGTTCAACCAGCCGGCAGCGTTCGGATTTGCCGACAGGGTTGCCGTCGTTACTGGAGCCCCCACTTCTTCCACAATGCTGAAGTCTCCGAGACTTCTAGGCTTGAGTTGGTATACGTCTTTGAAGATCGCGGCTACGCCCGTAATATCGAGCTTCTGTCCTTCCGCATAAGGGAAGCTGTCTTTCGTGATGCCCGTCCGGGCATCCACCCGGATGTGATTGCTTGTCCCGCCATCGGCGATGGCGTCAAATTCAAAGGAACCGCTTGGAGTGGCTGTGATAATATTCGTCACTTTCACGTCTTTAAGCTTGAGCAGCTGACCTTGATTGGTATCGTTCACAGCCGGCACGTCAACGGACTCGGGCAGCTTCGCAGTGCCGCTCTTCTCGATCTGCACAACTTCGGTCAACTCTAGCTCCGAATTGTACAGCGCCGTGGACGCTGTTACCTTGACCGTGTCGCCGGCATGGAAGCCACTTTGGCTCTGGTAGACATAAAGTCCGCCGGTCTCATCCTGCAGATAAAAGGTTTGCCCGCCGAAAATACCCGGCTCAGTCGTTACGATCCCCTCAACCGTCACCAAGGATCCAACAATCTTGGTCCGGGCTTCGCCGATGGAAACGGTCGCTGGAATCGGATCTTCCTCGTCCGGAAGCGGTTCTGCTGGGACGTTACCGAGCGTTACTGATTCGGTCTTCAGGTTCGTTCCGTTCTGGCGCAGACGCAGATTGGATGCAGCCGTGGTGCCCGGTTTGATCTGTACGGTCAGATCTTTGTAGGCATGGCCGTTCAAGTCTGAAGTCAGGCTAAAGTTGGCGCTGTAAGCATAGCTACTCGGCCAAGTGCCGTCACTGTTCTGGATCTTGGCGATCTGGGCACCGCTACTCACCTGGTAGATACCCAATTGGAAGCCTGATACGCTCGTATTGGCAGGGAGATTATCTGCGCTGACACGAATCTGGAAATCCTGCGCGTTCGGCAGCACCGTTTGGTGCGTGAAATTGTACACCGCACTTGCAGTAGCTGCCGGTCCGCCGTAAGAGCCCGCCTTGTAGCTGGTGCGGTCAAACCATTTGTAGCCGGCATTCGGAGCGGCCCATGGCTCTGGCTGAGGCTCAGTGGAAAGCGCCGGCTCTTCGAACGGCAGCAGCTGCGTCGGCTGATCCAGCGTCAGGCCACTTACCTTGGTGAAATCCGTATAGCTCTCTTGTTCGGCGAGCCAGTTAACCGTGTTCACCAGGAGCTCAGCATCGTCAGCCTCCTTGAAGCCATCGTAAGTCGTTTTTTTGGCACCGGTATCCTCGCGCAAATACTTCGGCGTGGCATCCTCGACTGGGGAGGAGTCGCCGAGAAAGGCGGCTTTGCCGGCGCCTTTTTTCGCCACGGCCACATAAGGACCTTCCGCTACGCCGCCGCCATTGTAGACACCTTGGTCCACCGCGTTGCCCCAAGCATTGTTGGTTTTCGGCAGATAGACGATGCCCTTCGCTCGGGTCGGGTCGAGGATTGCCAGCGTGGAGCCGGCATGCATGGCTACACTTGATACTCCTGATGTAATACCGAAGGCCTGATCGGGAGCCACGATGTTGGTGGCGTTAATGTCACCGAGCGCATTGAAGCGGAACCGGACACCGAACTCTTCCGCCAGCCAGTCGGAGCTGACCACGCCTTGCATTGCCGCGGAACCGGCCTCTTCAGTGCTCATGCCTTTGGCCGGGTTGTCCCAAGCTCCGCGGCGGTAACCGTTGAATGCCTCATTGCCGTCCCAGCGGTTCTTATTGCGGTCCGCATTGTAATGATCGCCGATGAAGAAGATGCTGCCGCCGTTCTCCACGTATTCCGCCATAGCTGCCTGCTCGCTGGATTTATATGGAATGTTAGATTCGGCCACGACGAAGACGTCATAGCTGGAAAGATCGCCTAGCGTAATCGGAGTGGTCTTACGAAGCTCTTTGACGTAATAGCCTTCTTGCGCAAGCGCATTACCAAAATCGGAAAAAGCGCCATCAATAACCCAGTCGGCCGCTCCGGCCGTCTGCGCGTGGGTATTGTCAAACAGAATTTTCTGGCCTGCATGCTCGTTGACCACTTTGGCTTCAATGAATGGGGCGGGGTCGCTTGGCCCCTCAGCGTATATTGCCGAGCCGGCTCCGAATGCGAACAAATGCAGGGGTACGGCAACAGATGCAACCAGCATGCTTTTTAGCAGCTTCTTATTCCAACCTGAACGCTTCTCCTTCATATTCTTCCTCCTTAAGATATAGATCGGTGGATTTTTCCATAATTGTCCACCGCTTTCGTCTAATATGCTATCTCATAAGGATTAGGAAAAACATAGATTTTTGTAAAGTGTTGTAAATTTATACTTTCGGCCTATACAGTGGGTGAAAACAAGGTCGAATCTTGGAAATAAGCTATGAAAAAAGTCTTAGTGATACTGGAGTTTAGGTCCGGAACGTCCTAAGTGATTCTACAAAAATATAACAACTTTCAGCGGCAAGTAAAGTAATAGACTGACCCTAGAATTAAAACAGCGACAGCAAAGGACGAAAAATATAGTCCTAGACTGTCGCTGTTTAATTGAACTAACGTTTCACGTTAGTTTAGCACTATTTGATATATTAGCCCCTGAATGATTCAAATTATTGGAATCAGAAAATATAGAAGATGAGACCTTTGCCCTTCGCTACAGTTTGACTGTAGAAACGCCGGATTTCGTTAAAATGCTGAAGCATGTAAGCAAAGAACTCGTCCTTATCCTCGTCTGAAACAGTATCAGGATCTAGAGGATATACCTCGTTCTTGACCATGGCCGGGAAATTATACCGCAAACGGAGCTGTGCTTCATCCAGCGTAGACATAGCCTGAAGCGCTTCTGCAACTTGCTCGGCACGTAAGGAAAAAGCCCCGTATGAGCCAAAATCGATGGCTCTTTCTGACGTCAGTGGAACAACATAGCCAAGAGGCGCATCTCCATCGGAGATATCTCCACAAAGCAAGTAGTGAATCGCCTCGCAGGATCTATCAATGTCCAGTCCGGGATAATCGTCTATTTTCAAACTCTTCAATGCAATGTCTCCTACTGCGATTTTCTGCACCAGATTGTCATCCATTGCAAAGTAATAACCACGCATTCCCATGTTCTCAACCTTCTTTCCATTTTTAACCCCATAAATTTCCATGCACTGTTATTGTAAACTGCCTGTTAGCTGAGTGAAACATCGTCTATTGAAAAACGGTTATCACAACCAATATATAAAATCCCACTTTTTTCTCTTTTGAATGTACTTATAACAAATTTTACTGTGCTGAAGTACTGATTCATGAACTGTGTCCTACACTAGAAACTAAAAAATCCCCCCATGTATACAGGAAGAGTTCACAATCACGTGATCTCTTATATTCCTGACTATCATGAGGGGATTTTTGGCTAAAAAGCAGGCGCTGCTTGATGCAGCACATACTTCATTCGATTATTTATTGAAAGTAATCTTTTCCGAACCGTTCTCAAGAATAATCGAAGTGTCCCGCGGCTTTGTTTCCGCGATTTTGCGGCCGGCTCTGAACGAATAAAGTACTCCGGCCTGTTTACGAATGGTCTCATACTCATTCTCTGCTTCAAGAACGATGAAGTTGGCAGGTTTACCTACTTCAATGCCATACATATCCTCGATATTCAACGTTCTTGCGCTATTTTTCGTAATAAGATCGATTGAATTTACGATTTGATCGTATCCGAGCAACTGAGAAGCATGAATACCCATGTGCAGCACCTGAAGCATATTGCCTGTGCCAAGCGGATACCATGGATCAAAAATGTCATCGTGACCGAAGCATACATTAAGTCCCGCTTCCAGCAGTTCTTTGACGCGAGTTAACCCTCTTCTTTTCGGATAAGTGTCAAAGCGTCCCTGCAGATGGATGTTAACCAGAGGATTGGAGACGAAATTTAGGTCAGCCATCTTCAGTAATCTAAACAATTTGTACGTATATGCGTCATTGTATGACCCCATCGCCGTCGTGTGGCTTGCTGTCGTACGGGAGCCAAGCCCGCGTTCGTAAGCTTCTTTGGCTACAACTTCCAAGAAACGGGATTGCTCGTCATCGATTTCGTCGCAATGGATATCGATCAGACGGTCGTATTTTTCAGCGAGGTCAAACGCAACCTTCATCGAATCGACGCCATATTCTCTTGTGAATTCGAAGTGTGGAATACCACCCACCACGTCAACACCCATTTTCAGCGACTCTTCTAGTAATTCCACACCGTTCGGGAAGGAGTGAATACCTTCCTGTGGAAAAGCGACAAGCTGGATGTCAATGAACGGTGCCATTTCTTCTTTCACTTCAAGCATCGCTTTTACGGCGGTCAAGCTTGGATCAGTAACGTCTACATGTGTTCGTACATGCTGGATACCCTGCGCGATCTGCCACTTCAATGCAGTTTTGGAACGCGTTTTGACGTCTTCATGCGTCAGGAAGGCCTTGCGTTCTGACCAACGCTGGATGCCTTCAAACAGTGTTCCGCTCAAATTCCATTCCGGCTCACCTGCTGTTAACGTTGTATCCAAGTGAATATGAGGTTCAATGAACGGTGGCAGCACAAGTGAGCCGTTAACATCAATTACTTCCTCATTCGCAGTTAGCTCCATTGACTGCGTGATAAGCTCAAACTTCCCATCTTTCACAACAATATTCCATAAACCTTCTTTACCCCGCAATTTTGCGTTCTGTATAATCATTTTTATTCCCCATTTCTTTGGATTCTTTCTTAGCAACGATCAGCATTATCACGGTGTATACAACCGCTGTTCCAATCAGTGCATTAAGTGGTGTTATTCCTGGAGCCAGCTGGGCGAAGGCCACTCCGATAACCCAAGCTACCATCGCGATCCAGTTTACATTTTTGAAGGTCATGTCGGCAAATGGTTTATAGTTTCTGCGCTTCACAATAAAATAGTCTGCGATGATGATGGCGCCGATGGACGGGATCGCCGCGCCCAGCACATTCAGGAAACCAACGAAATTGTTGTACATCCACATGGCAAATACGGTACCCACGATGCCGTTAACGATAACGAAAAACTTTTTCGAAATTTTAGTGATATTGGCAAAGCCCAGCCCGGAAGCGTAAAGTGCGTTATCGTTAGTTGTCCAGATGTTCAGCCCCAGTACGATGATCGCAGGAATGAGCAATCCTTGCAAGAACATGACCTCCGAGATATCTGCCAAATTATAAGCCATTGCGCCGACTGCACCGAAGAGAAACATAAGTGAGTTCCCTAGAAAGAACGAAATGACCGTTGCAGTAACCGCCTGCCGGGAGGTTCTGGCAAACCGGGCAAAATCGGGCGTCAACGTTCCGCCGCTAATGAATGACCCGATACAAATGGTCAATGCTGCTGCTGCGGTGAGCGACTCTGTTGGTGTGTAATCGAGCAACCCTTGCATACCACCCAGCGTGTTTACTCCTTCGAACACGGAGTAACCACCGAGAATAGCAATGGCCGGAACTGCTATATAACCCAGAATGACGAGCGACTTCATGCCGAAGATGGCTGATGCCGTCATTGCGAGACCAAACACGAAGATCAAAAGGTACACATTCCAGTCCATCGCTCTGGCGACCGGTACCGCGAACATGGCTACACCGACACCGAACCATCCGACCTGTGTGAAGCCAAGCAGGAAAGAAGGAAGGTACGAGCCTTTTTCACCGAACGCATATTTTGCAAGCAAATGCGTGGAAAGACCTGTTTTGGCAGCGATATGTGCCAGTGCTCCGGTATAGATGCCGAGTGCCAGATTACCGGCAAGCACGATTCCAATGAACTCCATGAATGTCAAACTGACCCCTAACGTTCCCCCTGCCAACATGCTTGCGGAAAAGAAAGTGAATGCTAACATGACGGAGAACGTCTTTCCAAAATGATTTCTCTGCGTTTTCGGCACCGCTTGCCACGAAAACTCTTGATCTTGTTTACTCATCAGAATACCCCCAGTATAAAGTGTCCTGATACCAAAAAAGCAGAAACAAAAGAGGCTACTCGTCAGATCAAACTGACAAGTAGCCTCTTTTGTTCATCATAATCCGCGCTAAGACACAGAGCATCCCTTGACGGAATATGCCCTGCTTCTCACGTGATTATAAAAATCCGCTGTCCTTGTCAGCCTCTCTGGACTGAATTAAAGGTACCAGTATTCAATTACATTCTATTATTTTAGAAAAACCTATAGATGTCAATGTCATTAATATCCATTGATATAAATCCTCTTTTGAATGCTGCGCTTGGAATTATTATGTGGATGAGGTCGACCAAGGCACTTGCTCATAGTACAAAGCCTTATGTGGTACCGGACAACCTCACTCTCGGAGTTCCTCCACTTCCTATCAGGAACGGCCTGATCCACAGTCCAAACGGAGCGTTTTTTTTATTTATTCAGGAGGTGAATTCCGTTTCGTGCAGATGTACCGTATCTATTAAATTATTTAGTAGTGCCAAGTAATAAATTCACAATCGTATCCAGCTGAAGCTCTAATGAAAAAGGGTCCTCCATTACGAATTCATCATGATAGTTATCACCATACAAATAAACTTTGCCATTTTTCACTGCAGGGATGCCTTTCCATATGTTACTTTCCATTGCTTTATTTGTTGCATCAGCATCGCCATTATAAACAAAAACATAATCTCCTAAGTATTCTGGGAGCACTTCAAGTGAAATCGATTCAAACCCCTCCGCCATATTTTTTGCACTTTCTGTTGGAGGCAGCTGCAGCATATTGTATATAGTGGAAGAACCATAGTTTCCTCCCTTTGCAGCTAAGACGTATACCGCTTTTTCTGAAAATGAAACAACCGAAACGGTTTCCCCTTTCTTGATAACACCGGTGAGTTTCGACTTTGCTTCAGCTACTTTCTGTTCGTATTGCGCAATCCATTCTTCTGCTTCTTTTTCTTTTCCGAATATCTTGCTTACACCCCTGAATTTATCAAGCGGCCCTGCGGTTGATAACCCCTCCCAATAAGGCAGAAAAACAGTCGTTCCAATCTTCTCATATTGTTCTATGTTCTCATCGATTGAACCGATAATTAAGTCGGGATCTAGCATCGTTAATTTTTCCAGGTTTAAAGGAAAATCCCCCAGATCTTCAATTTTCTCGATCGTTTCTTTCGGAATGTCCGCCTTCTCCATCCAGCCTTCATCCAGCATAAATGTTCTTGCACCGATTGGAACAATTCCTAATATCAATAAATGCCCCATATATTGGTCAGCCGCTACTCTTTTCGGCTCTGCAGGTACTTCCACATCTCCCTTTGGCGTTGATACTATTCGAGTCTTCGAACTTTCTTCTAATGCAGTTTGATTTTCGGTTCCATTCCCAGTACTCTGCTCCTTCGCAACTGTGCCCGTCCCGCTTGAGCAAGCGCCTAATAATAGAGAACCGCAAAGCAGCAAAGCTGCCGTCGTCTGAGATTTTGTCATTTTAAACATATGTAATTCCCCTTTTTCCGTATTGTGATAATGATTATCATTATTAATATACTGTTGAACGATGTGTTCAAAAATAGAGGATGTGGGGAAGTTTGATGGACTTTCAGCAACTTTATGTGCCTGTATCTCTCTTGTTCTAAAATGTGCTGGGGATACACCTTTTCTTTTCTTAAAAATTCGGCTGAAATAATAAACGTCTTTATAACCAACGCTTGCTGCAATTTCCCCGACAGAAGCCTCTGTTGTCATTAAAAGCTCTGTTGCACGTTCAAGCCGAAAACGAATTAAGTAATCAATCGGACTCATACCTGTGTACTCTTTAAACAATGATGACAAATGATAAGCACTGAAATTAAATACTTCCGCAAGAGAATCTAATGTAATTGGCTCCGCATAGTATTCCTGGATATAGGTGATTACTTGAACTGCAACACTTGTTTGTTTCACCTCATTCTCTTTTTTATGTAATTCTTTTAAAACCTGATCAATGAATTGATAAAACAGTGATTTAACATGGAGTCTCTCTTCTTGCCTGTTCCATTTTTGATGCATCATTTGAAATTTGTTATAAAGTAAAATAGGTGCATTAGGGGAAAAACAATATTGTATTTGGAAGGGATCCTCTTCATGAATCCATGCACGGTAGTAAATGATATAGTAAACAAATTTCTTGCTTGTCGGAACAATATTGAGGGTCGCCCCTTTCCCGCTATGGAGGATTTGAAATCCTGTAAAAGAAAATTCGGCCTGATCTAACTGAACTTGAGCGCTCCCATGTACCGAAAGTAAAAATATACTGGCAGGAATCTTATATTTTTGAAGAATTTCGCTTTGAACCATTTCAATTTGGCGTACATCCAATAACTTGACGGTCGCTTGATCCCAAAGAAATATTTGATTGTTTATGTGCATAATGACTACCCCTCCGTTATCTGTCTAATGATCATCATAAATGATAACCATTATCAATAACAGTTGTCTAAAGATAATAAAGGTCTAGACTGAAGAAAACTGCTAAAATGTAGTAATGTATAATGTAAATATCCCTCATGAACAAAGGAGAACTGAAAATGAGAAAACTCGTTCTATTTCTTCACACATCGCTTGACGGTTTTGTAGAAGGGCCGAATGGTGAAATGGACATTGGTTGGGTTTCCTACGATGCTGATTTGGAGAAACATGCGAAAGAAATTCTGAGTACTGCCGACACTGTCCTTTGGGGACGTGGGACTTATCAGATGATGCATAGTTACTGGCCATCTGTGCCTTCGAACCCATCAGCTTCGCAGCATGAACGGAATCATGCCGAGTGGATCGAAAAGACAGCCAAAATCGTTTTTTCCACGACGCTGGAGAAAGTCGAATGGAATAATTCCAGACTCGTGAAAGAAGATGTCGAGAAAGAGATCAATAACCTCAAACAGCAGCCAGGCAAGGATATGGTCATCCTCGGCAGTCCTAGGTTCGCACACCACCTCATGGAGCTTAATTTAATTGATGAGTATAAAATTACGGTTTCTCCCGTTTTGATCGGTAAGGGATTGCCGTTATTCCAAGGTCTCAAGGAGAAGATCAATCTTAAGCTAATCGAAAACAAGACCTTTGATTCTGGAGCCATAGGCCTCGTTTACCAGACGCTAAGATGACCTTGTCACTTAAGGTGATTATGCTAACAGGGAACGTTATTGGAACGACAACAGCTGCAGTCTAATACTTTATTTTCACTAAACAACAGGACAAGATATTTATCTAAATAACAAAAATCCGATTGCGCCCAGCAGCGTCAATCGGATTTTTGTATAATAAATTATTGTTCAGCCCCCAATTGCAGGAAATGATCTGCAGCCAAACGGACAGCCAGGATACTTGCGCTGTTTAGTGAATTATCAAAGATAAGAACATGATTGTTTTTTACTGCTTCCAGTGAGTTCCACGCTTTTGAAGTTTCCTTCTCCTTGATGGCCGCCTTTGCGATATCCTTATCATGCTGGATAATAATATAATCGGGATTCATGCTGTATAGACCCTCCAGAGAAAGCGCCCCACCCTCTTCGGGATATCCATTTGGTGGCAACAACCCAAAGCCCATTGTTTGATTGTAGTACATTGTGTTTTTAGAGCCTTGAGCATTAAAATTGGCTTTTCCATCGACCCGTAGCAAGGCAAAGGTCTTATCTTCAAGACTATTTAACTTTTTTTTCGTATTGGCTATCATTTCTTGTGTTTCCTTAATGGCTTGTTCTGCTAACGTCTCTTTTCCAACAATCTGAGCACACAGCATTGTCGTTTTTTCCCAGGTATCGGTGTAGTCAATTAAGATGACAGGTGCAATCTTATTCAACTCATCATAATTGCTATCAACAGAACCCTTGAAGGTTACAATCACATCAGGCTTTGCATCCATGATCATTTCCAGATTCGCATTGCTATTGCCCAAATCAATAATCTCAGCAGTTCCGGCATAAGGCTGTAAAGTAGCGAAATCTTTCATTGCTTCTGCTGCATTAGTTGATGCGATTGGAGGCGTATCTAGAGCAAAAAAGTAATCTAAATACAAAGGATGAAGAACCGCTATCCGCTCAGGTCGTGTCTTGAGCACCACTCCATTGTCGCTGGCATCTGCAATTGTTCTTGGCCATCCCGCTTCCTCGATCTTGCCGACTTCAGGTGCAGTTGTGACTGAAGTTTCGGAACATCCAGCCAGTAATCCTGCTATTATAATTAAGGATGCAATCCATCCAAATAGTCTATTCATTTGGCTCCCCCTTGAGTTGTTATCATTACTATCTGTATAAATGCTTCATTAAATCACGGTTTTTCTGTATGAACAGGTCATTGTGCGAAGACACCATCCCGGTCGAATTTGCCTCTGGCGTGATGTATTGTTTGGCCTGGTTTACTGCATTGGCAGAATCCTGGAACGCTCCCGCTATCAGGTGCAGCTTACCTTCATGATGCAGAACATCACCTGCCGCATAAATACCCGGCACGGATGTCCCGCTCATTGCTGATCCTGAAATCCGATGTTCCCACAGATCAATTTTAATTTCACTGTTCACCAGTAGTTCCTTGTCGCGTTCATAGCCGTGATTAATGATGACCTCATCAACGGACAGCTCAAATGCTTCTCCGTTGTCATTGCTTTTTAGCAGTACTGTCCCTATTCTTTCGTGATCCGGTGTGGCAATCAATTTTTCGATTGAAGTATTTAATAAGCACACTACGCCATTGTTCGCCAAGCGTGAAATATCTGCTTCATGCCCCTTTAAGTTCTCTTTCCGGTACGTTAAATACACCTTTTTGGCAATCGGGGCCAGTTCGTTCGCCCAGTCAACAGCAGAATGTCCGCCACCCGATATTAGAATAGACTTCTCTTTGAAGCGGGCAAGTGACTTCACCGTATAATGCAAATTTGTGATTTCAAATCTTTCGGCACCCTCGATTTCAAGCTTGATCGGCTTCAGAATGCCTCCTCCAATGGCCAATATTACAGTTCTAGTGAAATGCTTCCGGTTTGCGGCCGTGTGCAATATAAAGTAACCTGCTTCATCTTTCGAGATGGATGTGACCTTTTCATTAAAAGCAACATCCGGCTGGAACGTCATCCCTTGCGCAACCATTTGTTCAATAAGCTGCGAGCCAAGAATAGGTTGTAAGCCTCCCACATCCCATATCATCTTTTCCGGATAGACATGCACCTTACCGCCAAGTACAGGCTGAAATTCAATGATTTTGGTCTTCATTTCGCGGAGTCCACTATAAAATGCAGCAAATAATCCGGCCGGACCGCCGCCAATAATCGTAACATCAAACATTTCCTCTTCATGCATCGTTCAATCGCCTCAACTCTCTTTTTTTATATCCCTAGATGCTCACGAAAAGTGCACCCCGTATATTCACTTCGAAACAAGCCTCTCTCAACCAGCTTCGGTACCAGCTTCTCAAAAAACAGTTCTATAGATTGTTCTGAACCGCCCGGCAAGGCGATGAAGCCATCCATAGCCCCCGCTTCAAACCGCTCAATAATATCGTTCAGTACATCCTCGACTGTCCCGACAGATACCCAATGAGCAGATCCGACAACCTCCGGCCTGTCCAGGATCTCTTTCACTGTAGGCTGGTTTTTGATAATATACCGCCGCAATAGTTCGGCATGTGTCCGACTGCGGACGGCCTGATTTGGATCGGGTAACATATCGGCAGTTACGCGCCTATCTATGGAATAACCGGTTAAATCAAGACCTAACACCGATTTAAGCGAAGCATGTCTGCGCTCAAGACTTAAATTCGCATGTGCGGTCTTATGTAATTCAAGCGCTTCTTCACGCGTATCAGCCAGGAAAAAATATAAGCCCGGCAAAACTCTGATGGCATCCGGATCACGTCCCTGCTCTGCCGCTCTTTTTCTCAGATCATTTCTTAGCTCCACTCCTGATTCGATATCCGGCAATGCTGCAAAAATAGCATCTGCAATGGAAGAAGCGAAATTCCGTCCAATATCCGAAGCGCCGGCTTGAAATAGCGGAGGCGTTCCTGACCTGTGAGCAGGCAAAGTAAGCGGTCCTTTTACACTGAAAAATTCACCGGAATGATTTATAGCAGTTACTTTATCCTTATCCGAGAACATACCCGACTGACGGTCGATAACAATCGCTTCATTCGGAAAACTCTCCCACAGCTTGCATACAACATCCGTGAACTCTTTTGCCTTGGCATATCTCTCTTCCGGTGAAGGCATAGGTGAATCGCTGAAATTATCGGCGCCTTCAATAGATGTGACAATATTCCAGCCAGCACGTCCATTGCTCAGCCAGTGTAAAGACTGAAGCTGTCTTGCTACAACATAAGGCGGATTAAAAGTGGTAGAAATCGTCGTCACTAGTCCGATCCGTTCGGTTTCACGGGCTATCGCTGCAAAAAACAATGCAGGGTCCGGGCTGCCGAAATTAGAGGAATCCCCTAACATCTGCGGGCTAACATACAGATAATCAGCCCTGAATAGAAAATCGAGCTTAGAATTCTCCGCCATTTTTGCCAAATCAATATAATATTCGATAGACCCCATCTTTTCGACTCCGCTATCCGGGTGCCGCCAGCCGTCTCCTTTCATCCAGGTTGCATTTAAGGACAACCCAATACATAATTGTCTGTTTCCTGTCATATCTACCAGCCTTTCATTTATAATCAATTTACTGATAATGATTCTCAGTTACAAGGGTGAGTTTATCAAAAATTTAAATGAATTCAAATGTACAAATCTTAAATTCTACATGCATCATTATTTAATCTAAATAAAAAAGTCTGCACTTCTGGTTCATCACCAGTAGCTGCAGACTTAATTCAAGTATAAGAAACTCAATATGTACATAATCTAATTATCTATAGGTAGAGGGAGAAACACCGAATTTCTTTTTAAATAATCGGCTGAAATACAGCGGATTATCATAACCGACACGGTCTGCAATCTCGTGGATAGGAAAATTGCCTGCTTTGAGTAAGTCACAAGCTCGTTCCATACGATAATTAACGACATAGTCGATTGGGCGCAGCCCCGTGTATTTGTGAAAGAAGTATGAGAAGCGGTTCGTACTCATTGCATGCCGTTCCGCTAACTCACCGAGTGTAAGTGAATTCATATAATGGAGTTTAATGTATGTAAGAGCTTCGTCTACCATCCTTTGATTCGGTGAACTGTCGTTCTCTCTGTAACTGCAAGCAATCAGAACCTGATGCATTAGGCTTAAGAACAGCTCTTTGATACGCAGCTTTCCAATCTCTCCGGATGGATGAGTATTCTGATGAAGCATGATTAGTAATTCAATAATTTTTAGATTGGCTCCTGGCTCCAGCTTGAAATGAGAGTCAAATTCGGTAGTACAATTCATTTCTTCTGGCATATCCAATTTATAAAAAAGGGAGTAATACTCAAGCTCTGATTGTCCTATAACCTGCGAATCCATTTGCATACCTGGAGCCGCATGAAAAACTGACCCTGGCCGTAATTCATATACGGTTCCATTCACACGTATTCTGGCTCCCCCGCGAATGATAAACAGAAATCCATGCTTAACGGTGGTAAATTCACTTAATAAACTTTTGGGCTGGATGACTAATCTGCTTCTATCTTCTATATCATAGACACCTTTAGTAAATGCCTTTGCTAATTTGTCCAAATTTATCAATGTTCTGCACCTGCTTCCTAGCACCATGCTTCTTTTAAAATCAGATCGAATTCTGATATTTATTAAAAATAGTATAGACAATAGTGTGCAAAATTGCTAGAAGTGTAGTAGATATTCTACTGTACATTGCACCCAAGAAGATGCTCAGGAGATTTTGGTTGAAAATATGCCGTCTTCATTACAATCAATTTGAAGAAGTTCATCCTGTAAAATCCAAACATCAGTGTTTTCAACAAAGAAATGAAATCCACCAATGGATTGAACCCATGCTGGATCGATCGGTGTAGCACTTGCATTAATTCCAACAGTGAAAGCATCTGAGCCTCCACCGGCATATTTTGCATAAATTCTTACATATTGACCCTCTTCCAAATTCCATTCATTCTTAAATGAATCCAATGCTTTTTCGGAAACTGCAAATGATATCATTCCTCTTCTCTCCTTTCTGCTGTTTAATCACATTTTTTTATTTCGCCACGATAATTGGCCATTCTGAAACTGGCTCCGCATCCACATGAAGCTTTTGCATTAGGGTTATTCATAGTGAATCCGCCTACCATTCCACTCTCTTCATAGTCAATTTCAAGCCCGTCAATATATGGAATACTATTCGGGTGAACCAATATACTAAAATCCTTTTTATTTAATACAATGTCCTCTTCTGCCTGCTGTTCATCTACGATTAGGGTGTAGGATAATCCACTGCATCCCCCTTCATCAACACCCACTCTAAGGAATGGATTTCGGATATTTGCACTTAATAAGATTTCGGTGATTTTTTCTGATGCCTTATCACTGACCTCGATGATCATTGTGAACTCCTCCTTCGGTTATTTGTTTTTCAAACCTAAAGATTGGATACCGGTTCCTATCTTGGTATACGTATCGTCTGATGTTGCGGTAGCGATCAGCCCAACGATAAACAAAAGAAGTGCGATAGTGTACGGTACTGCAGGTCCTCATCTATCTATGATTCGACCGACGACCAGAGTCCCGATAATCTACACAAGCAGATACGTACTTAATATCCAGCCATACATGCTAAGGCCGTATGTATACATCGTATCCGGACACTTAGTAAACATTTTTGTTTATAATGTCTAAGCTACAGTTCAGCTTTGACTTTGTCAACATTTTTGTTTAAAATGTAGTCTGTGATGTAGATTTAGTTGCTTCAAAAGGAGGTGCACCTTGAGCCGAAATCAAACCAAAAAGGATGTCTCAACCAAAACCCGAAGAGCGATCATTGATCTGTTAAAGCAGCAAGGGGGAATGGATGTTATGGCACTCTCCTCCCAGTTTTCGCTATCTGGAATGGCTATTCGTCAACATTTGAATGCGCTGAAAGAAGAAGGGTTGGTAACTAACAAAGAAGAGTCCCGTCCCATGGGTCGACCGACCAAGCTATGGATCTTAACTCCCGCGGCTGATCGGTTTTTTCCAAGCGGATATTCGGATTTATCCATCAGTTTGATCAATTCCATGAAAGAAGCTTTCGGAAATGAGGGGCTGGACAAGCTGCTGGCTGTTCGAAATAAGAATATGCAAGAACAATATCTTCAGCATCTTGGTGATACAACAGACGTTAGAGAGAAACTGGAGAAGCTGGCCGAGATTCGAACAAATGAAGGTTATATGGCCGAGGTTAAGGAGCAGGAAGATGGCAGTCTCTTATTCATTGAGAAACATTGCCCGATCTGTGAAGCTGCTGCTGTGTGTACCGGGTTATGCAAGAATGAGTTGCATCTATTTAAAACTGTTCTAGGAAATAATGTTCATATTGAACGAGGGGAGTACATTTTAGCGGGAGGAAGAAACTGTGTATATACGGTTAGGCAAAATAAGCTGCCGTTTTAGCGACTTTTAAAGGGACTATGTTCTTGTCCCTCGATCTTAAAACTGGCGGTGCGACGGATGAAAGAACCAGCCGCCTATGAGATTTATGGGAAGTAGCTCATTTTTCAGATTATCGAATACACTAGTCCATTCACAATACCTTGAAAATCTACAAGCTCACACCCTATCTCCCCCCATACACATAGTTAGTAAGAACAGCCCTTCTGCCACCATCGCACTATTACATACAACGGTAACTTCTCACGCTTCTTAAAGAGTAAAAAGAAGATGCCTAATTCAGCTACATAAATAGAATTGTTTAAGGAATTCACACCTATCTCCGTTGGAAAAGGAGAACCGCCGGCGGGAATAATGGTAGTCACCACAGTGTTGGTCGCTCCGTCGATAACGGATACGTTGTCGCTGTTCAAATTAGCAACATAAATACGATTGGTTAACGGGTTTATGGCTACCCCGGAGGATTCACGCCTACAGGGATGACTACTATCACCGCACCTGTTACTCCGTTGACATCATTGCTATTGAAATTGGAAACATAAATGCGTTTAACGGAGCCTGTGTGTCTATACAGAAAATGAAAATCTAGTTTTTAAAAATTGTTATTTCGATGAATCTTGGTATTCAGTATCTCTTGACGAAAGTACGCTAACATAATCGGATCCGATAGTAAATTATCAGCCTATGTGAATGCACTCACTAAAGTGGGATTTGTCATTGAGCAAATGATTGAGCAATCTGATGATAACTTATGTAGTCGCGGGACGATAAAAGCGATTTTTCAAAAAAAGCAAAAATGCTTCCTGTAACTTCTGAAATTAAAGCAAGAAAACTCTAGCATCCGATACCTATTGAAACAACACCTTACAACGTAATAATTATTAAATAAGCCGATCCAGAAAAGGTTCGGCTTATTTAATAGCTTTTTTAACGTCAATCTTGTCTGTTCTCAACAGATTTCATGCGGTTTTGATCGTCAGGCACTCGGTCATTACTGAATTCCTGTCCTGCTTCTACTTCACCATGACCGGAAGCACTTCGGGCAAAATTTGTGAACTGCCTTTTCTGCTCATCTAGCTTGTGTTTACTCTTAAGAAGCTCCTGCGGATCCTGATTTGTCATAATGCTATCCTCCCAAAATGGAATCATGCAGTTTATTCGCACTACAGAAGTTTTCCATAATAGAGCGGTGCTTATGCAAGAATTTCAATAACTTTATTCAAAACAAGGTATTCTAAAACAACGATCCCAACGCAAAGAATAATAAAAAACTGAAGTCTTGCCGTATTCATTCTATCCTTCCAATACTCTCCTCGGAATAATGAAACGATGTTAGGTGTAAAAGTATGTCTAATCGTTTCGTTATAATCATCATTATCCACAAAGAACACGCGAAACAATACTTTATATACTGGAATATTTAAGAACAGTAGAAAAATGATCATCACAAGATCGAGACTCAATTTACTCGCCTCCCAAGATTCACTTATCCTAATTTTACCACATAAATAACTCTAGACATTGGAGGTCGATGACAATTTTATAATCGCTTCGTTCAATAAAAAAGACCACCATTCGATACTCTAATTGGTAATATCATTGTATCCACCGAGAGAAAGTTTCTTTTATAGAAACTTTCTCTCTTTATTTGAGCTTATTCAAGTTCTCTCTTAATATTGACCTACATAAAGGAGGTGAAAGTATGAATTCAAAAATCCTAATAGCACTAATGTCACTTGCACTAAGTGCTTTTGCCATTGGAACAACAGAATTTGTTATTGTTGGTATTCTGCAAGAGGTAGCTTCAGATCTTGGCATATCGGTTACGCAAGCTGGGACTCTGGTGTCTGGGTATGCAATTGCACTTGCTATTGGAACCCCGATTATCGTTGTTATTACAGGTAAATTTCCTAAAAAAGGATATCTACTGTTCCTCATGATCGTATTCACTGCAGGGAACGCTCTGGCAGCATTAGCTTCTACCTATTCCATTTTGCTCTTAGCAAGGATAATTACAGCTGTTGCACATGGTGTGTTTTTCGCTGTTGCAGCTACAGTGGCCGCAGATATGGTCCCTACTAACAAAAAAGGCACCGCCATCTCCATCATGTTCACCGGGTTAACCGTCGCTACCATACTAGGTGTTCCCCTTGGGACATATATCGGTCAGGAATTTGGATGGCGGATGTCATTTGCGGTGGTTGCTGTATTAGGACTAATAGCTTTGTTTGTCACTATTATTGCCGTGGAAAAAATTCCGCGTTCAATTCACTCACCGAGCCTTAGAGATGTTGGTAGTCTGATTGCCAACCCACGTATCATCGCTGCACTGCTAATGACAGTACTGGGTTTCGGCGGAACCTTCGCCTTATTTACGTATATCTCTCCTATCCTTAAAGAGATTAGCGGATATTCAGCCTCGTCTATTTCATGGCTGCTGTTGGTTTACGGAGTTGCTGTGGCAATTGGGAATATTATTGGGGGGAAATTAGCAAATGGACATCCTGTAAAGTCGCTCCGATTTGTATTCCTGTTTCAGGGCATTGCTCTGCTGTTGCAAATATGGCTGCTACCCAACAAGACGTTCACCATTTTATCCCTTATATTAATGGGCTTCTTCGCTTTTATGATGTCTTCCGGCGTACAGGCTTACATTCTAATGCTTGCAGAAAAGCTGGTACCTTCTGCTAAGGATGTCGCTTCTGCATTAAACATCTCTGCATTTAATATTGGGATAGCTGCTGGTTCTACATTAGGTGGGCTTGCAGTAGACCATTTGTATATTATGGATACGGCTTGGATCGGTTCAATTATGGCTGGATTGGCTTTTTTACTCGCAGCTATAAACTACAAAATGGATAAGAAACAGAATCTTTATGTTGAGGAGAGAGGATAAATGGATTTAAAAGCATTAGACCTATTAGAGAAGGAATTGGAATTCACAAGTTTTAGCCATCAAGATGCACTCGCTATTGGCAACCGGATTGTGCAGAGTGCCCAAGATAACAAAGTAGCGGTGGCCGTGCATATTGAACGTAACCGAGTTCCCGTGTTTACGCATCTAATGGATGGTACTTCGGAAGAAAACTACGAATGGTTATTTCGCAAAAAACGGATCGTTGATCATTATAACCGAAGTTCTGCCTACATTGAGCAACGCTTTATCCAAAGTGGTGCTTCTCATGCAGAACACTCCCTGCTTTCCACGTCAGAGTATCAAGCAGTGGGTGGTTCTATTCCCATTCGTGTCAAAGGTGTTGGCGTTGTCGGGTCCGTAACAGTCGGGGGGTTGACCGGCGAGTTAGATCATGCTTATGCAGTTGAGGGCATTCACCTGTTTTTAAAAGGCGAATAAGTGTCATGGTTATGGTCATGACCATAACCATAACTACTTTAATATAAATGAGAGGGTTAGGCGCAAAGCTCAATCCCTCTCATTTTCATTCATAATAGTTCCAATAGCCACTTTCGATGTAATCTTTATGTTTCCCAAATAAACCCTTTGTAGAACAGACAAATTCATTATAATGCGTTGAGGTTCTCTGGCGAAAGACCTAACCAGTATAATGTTACTTTATATAAGCTAAAATGGAATTGAATGTTTTTATTTGTATACCAATAATTCAATTATAGTTTTGAGGTGAATCAATGGATCAATATGAGGTTGCAACCCTAAAAAAAGGTCTACTCATTCTAGACGCTCTGCAGCAAGGTGAACCCATGAGATTGACTGAGATTATGCACCGGTTTAACCTTAATAAGTCAACAACTTTTCGTCTGCTTTATACGCTGGAATTGACAGGTTTTATTCAAAAAGAAGGTCACACGTACAAAGCTTCTGAATTAAAGGGGCACCATTCATCATCTGCTAACACTCGACTTAATTGGTTAGTTGTTCCATCCCTGCATCAATTAGCGAATGAACTTGGCGAAACCGCATATATTGGGATTTTAGATGGTATGAAAGTCATGACAGTACAAGTGGTGGAGAGCAATCATGCCATCCGTAGCCATACACACGTAGGTGATTCTGCTTATGCCCATCTCAGTGCCTTTGGAAAAGTAATCCTGGCGCATCTAAGTGATGAACAACTAAAAGAAATGCTTACACATCTTACCCAGTACAAAGCAACAAAGCAAACTTTTGACGACAACCATTTATTAAAAGAGCATCTTAATGTAATCCGTCAACAAGGATACGCCATTGATGATGAAGAAACAGAAGTGGGTTTACGCTGCGTTGCTGCACCTATATTTTATAATGGTAAAGTGATCGCTGCATTGGCTATATCCGGCCCTGCTGCACGATTGAACCGAAAGAGAGACCGTGCGGTAAGTAAAATATTGAAGGAATGCAGTGCACAGATTTCCAGTCAACTTTGACACGCTCAACTATTCAAATTTCAATAATTCACACCAATAACACCATCTGACGCGAAAAAAAGGCGTATCCCAAACTGGGACACCCCTCTTTAAGCTTAGCTTAACGTTTCACTCTTCGAGCAAAATCAACGAACTGAAATTTATCCAGTCGATGCCTGGACTCGGTATATTGGAAAAGCACCGTGTTCTCCAAATAAACATAGTTTCGTACTACTACAATATGCGTGTAACTCTTCAAATCAAGCAGTCTATGATCCTCCTCAGTAGAAGGCTCAACGGATATCAGCTTCTTCGCATAACTAATTTTAAGACCCAACTCCTGCTCCAGATAATCATAGAGTGAGCCTTCCGCAATTTCCTCGCTTAGGAATGGAACAATATCCGCCCGGAAATAATCCTTATCCAAAATGATCCGATCGCCTTCAATCTCTCTGGCACGAATAACTTTCCAAACCAGAGTTTCAGGCGGAATCTGTAGGTGTCTGGCGAGCGCGGAGCCTGCCGGCTCACTTATCGTCCGCTCTACCAGTGTCCGCGAGGCAGTACCCAATGTATCGGCCATCTCTTTAAATGAAATCAGACCGGTAACGGGGAAATCCATTCTCGTCATATCAAGCACAAAGGAGCCTCTGCCCTTAATTTTGTGAATGTATCCTTCACGGAACAGCAGGTTCAGCGCTTTGCGAACGGTCTCTCGTGAAGTGCTGTAAGCTTCAGCAAGTTCACTTTCAGAGGGCAGTTTGGTTCCCGGCAGCAGTTGTCCAGAAAGAATTTGGTTGCTGTACTCATTATAAATTTGCAAATATTTATTTTCTCTCAATTTTGATCACCGCCCTTTATTGTATCACGTCATGCCTATGGAAGCATCGATTCAATTGGAGGGAAATTTATAGCGTGGAACATATGAATTCTTATATTTACAGAAAAACAGCCCCCAGGGGCTGTCTTTCTGTAATATAAAGTCTTTGCCAATATAGCCTGTATCAACCCTTGAGATGAATAGTCAAGATGCTAGATTGTCTAGCTGCAGCTGGTCCAGTCTTCTCCTCAATCTTCTCCACCATATCCTGACCTGCAGGAATGATGATAGGAGTAATCAAAGGGTAACCTGCTGCGCGGATAGCTTCCATATCAAATTCTAGCAGAAGCTCGCCTGCCTGCACCTTGTCGCCAATATTCTTATGGGTGGTAAAACCACTGCCTTTAAGCGACACCGTATTAATCCCAACGTGGATGAGTACTTGTACACCACTGGCATGCTCCAATATAAGCGCATGTTTGCTCTTGATCACATGAGCTACTGTAGCATCAAAGGGTGCATATACTTTACCCTCAGAAGGTTCGATTGCAATGCCTTCGCCCATCTGCTTCTCTGCAAAGGCAGGATCAGGCACCTGTTCTAGAGATACTGCAGTTCCACTGAGCGGAGAGATAAGCTCCAGAATATTCACGGAGTCCTGTGACTCTTGAACTGTAGGGCGGCTGTTCAAATTGTCTGTCTCGCTCACAGTACTAGTAGCCTTTGTAGCTGAGTTCTTTTCGGAACGCCCAACCACAGAACGGCCGTAGAGTACAGTGGAGACAAATGGCACAATGAGAACAATAAGCATACCAATGAAGAACACGCCCCACTGGTTCGGGAATATCGAAAGGAAGCCGGGAATCCCGCCTACGCCAATGGAAGAAGCGCGAACCTGATTAACGGTAAGAAGCATACCGGCAATCCCTGAGCCGATCATCCCGAAGATGAAAGGATAACGATAGCGGATATTCACTCCGAAGATCGCCGGCTCCGTCACACCGAGGAATGCAGAGACGGAAGATGTAGCCGCCAAGCCTTTTGCCTTCTGTTCTCTGACTACGAACATCATTGCCAGTGCCGCGGCACCTTGTGCAATATTGGATAACGCTAACATCGGCCAGAGGAAAGTGCCGCCCTCGCTGCCGATGAGCTGCACATCAACCGCCAAAAAGGTATGATGCATACCAGTGATGACCAGAAGCGCATAGAATCCGCCATAAATCAAGCCACCAAGAAGCGCAAAATGATCAAATACAAAGATCAGGCCGGAGGTGATGGCATTGGCAATGCCAAACGTAACCGGACCGATAATGGTGAAGGCCAGAAAACCGGTAATCAGTAGAGTCACTGGCGCAACAACCAGCAGTTTAATGGAATCATGCACCCGGCGGTTGAGGAACTTCTCCAGCCTTGCTAGAATGTAGGCCGAAACCAGTACTGGCAATACTTGTCCCTGATAACCGATCTTCTCCAAATGCCAGCCGAACAAATTCCAGGTTGGAACAGTACCCTCAGTGGAAGCACTTGCATAGTTATAGGCACTTAATAGATCCGGGTGCACGAGAATGAGACCCAAAACGATCCCGAGCAGAGGACTGCCGCCGAAACGTGTAACAGCTGCCCAACCGATAAGTGCTGGTAAAAAGGTAAAAGCTGTGCTGGCAATCGTATTAATAATCGCAGCAATGTCTTTCCATGCGGGATAGACATCCACCAGCGACTGATTATCAAAGAAGATACCAGGCCCGGTCAAAATATTATTGATCCCAAGCAGCAAACCTGCGGTTACGATAGCCGGTAGAATAGGAATAAATATATCAGCTAGCGTCTTGATCGCACGCTGCAGCGGATTCTGTTTTCGGGCAGCAGCGGATTTCACTTCATCTTTGGAAGAACGAGAACCGCCAGTGATCTGAATCATTTCATCGTATACTTTATCTACAGTTCCCGGTCCGATAACGATCTGAAACTGCCCCTGGCTAGAAAATTGTCCCTTTACTAGTTCGTTGCGGTCCAAGGCTTCCGAATCCACCTTGCTCTCATCATACAGCGAGAATCTCAGCCGGGTTACACAATGTGTCGCAACTTCTATATTTTCCTTGCCCCCAACTGCCCGTACAATATCCTCAATATTTTTGCGGTCTATAGCCATATTTTCACTCCTTACATAATTGATTTGTGCTCCTTCTCAAGTACACCTCGTTAGCGGATTAACCACATGTAGGAAGCATAAGGACTAAGCTGAAGCTCTTGTGTTAATGCAGGTGTTTCTGTTGTATTCCCAATCAGTAGCTCGTCTTTACCACTTGATGATAACTCTGCCCAGTGACTATCTTCAAAGCGGAAGGTAATCTCTTTACTGCTGAAGTTCGAGGCCACTACAAGCGCCTCACCATCACCTGTTCTGGCATAAGCGAACACTTCAGGATGACCATCATCGAGTCTCTTGAATCCACCTTCAATGAATATCCCATACTCCTTGCGTAGTGCAATCAGCTTACGGTAATGATGGAAGATGGAATTGGGATTGGCTAGCTCCTTCTGCACATTGATGTCCGAATACCGCTCATCAACTTTCAGCCATGGAGTACCTGTGGTGAATCCGGCATTTCGGCTGTCATCCCACTGCATCGGCGTACGGGAATTGTCCCGTGAACGTTCCTGAAGAACACTCAGGGCAGTCTCAGGGCTTTTCCCTTGTTCACACAAAATACGGTACATATTCAGTGACTCAATGTCACGGAACTCATCGATGCTCTTCCATACCGGATTTGGCATCCCGATTTCTTCCCCCTGATACACATAAGGTGTTCCCTGAAGGCCATGCAGAGTTGTTGCAAGCAGCTTGGCACTCTCTACACGGTAGACCTTATCATCAGTGAATCTGGAGAGGGCACGCGGTTGATCGTGATTGTTAAAAAATAAGGCGTTCCAGCCTTGACCTTTCTGCATTCCGGTCTGCCACTCTGTGAACAAGCTTTTCATCGCCTCAAAATCATAGGGCATTAGCTCCCACTTCTGTCCATTCGGATAATCGACTTTTAAATGATGAAAATTGAAAGTCATGGAAAATTCCCGCTCTTTAGGACTCGAGTATCGGATGCAATGCTCCAATGTAGTTGAGGACATCTCTCCGACCGTCACCATCTCATACGGACCAAATACCTTTTCGTACATCGCTTTGATGTATTCATGAACCCGTGGACCGTCAGTATAGAACTTGCGTCCATCCCCCGGTGGAACACTCCCGTCATCGTTAGGGAAGCGTTGATCCTTGGAGATTAAATTAATTACATCCATGCGGAAGCCGTCGACACCCTTTTTAGCCCAGAATAGCATCATATCATTCACTGCTCTACGTACCTTCTCGTTCTCCCAATTCAGATCCGCCTGGGTTTTATCGAAGAGAGTAAGATAATATTGTCCCGATGCTTCATCAAACTGCCAGGCAGGACCTCCGAACTTCGACTGCCAATTGTTGGGTAAGCCACCGTCCGGAGCCGGGTCCTTCCAGATGTAGTAATCACGATAGGGATTGTTCCTGCTTGAAATGGACTGTTTGAACCACTCATGTTCTGTTGAAGTATGGTTAACCACGATATCGATCATTAGCTTCATTTCACGTCTGTGCAGTTCCTGTACTAATTCGTCGAAATCCTCCATCGTACCAAAATCCGGGTTGATATTTTCATAATCCGCAACATCGTAACCGTTATCATGTTGTGGCGAGACATAGACCGGCTGTAACCAGACAATATCAATTCCAAGCTTCTGCAAATAATCTAATTTTTCAATAAGTCCTTTAATATCTCCTGTTCCGTTGCCTGTAGTGTCCTTAAAGCTCTTCGGGTACACCTGATACACCGTGGACCGGCGCCACCACTCCGAATACTGGGACTGACTCAAGTTGAACACCTCCAAAAGAATTACTTTATGTCAAATATTAAACCTGTATATACAAGTTCAAACACTTCACACAGTTTAAACCTGTATATACAGGTTGTCAATACTTTTGCTATCTGACTCGGAAAAAGAGTAAAAACTGGCGGTTCTTCTTTAATTAACCCATTTGATAATCAATTATTCTTATTCCTATTTCCTATCTTAATAATTGTTCTATAATCACAACAAAAAAAGCCGCTAAGAAAGCGGCTTTTTATATACAAAGATGTCTTGTGCAGAATTCATAACGATGACGAAAATCCGCTAAGTTTAACTAAAAAATGATACCGATGATCAGAGCGGATAAAACGCTTACAAGTGTGGCGCCAAATAACAGTTTTAATCCAAATCGAGCCACAATATTCCCTTGTTTTTCATTTAAGCCTTTCACTGCACCCACAATGGTACCAATGGACCCAAAGTTAGCAAATGAGATTAGAAAAACCGAGACAATGGCTGTAGTACGCCCACTTAAACCATCTTGGATCTTAACAAAGTCAAGCATAGCAACGAATTCATTCGCAACAAGCTTTGTCGCCATGATACTGCCTGCATCAACAGCTTCATGCCATGGGACACCGATAAGAAAGGCAATGGGTGCAAAGACATACCCTAAAATTCCTTGAAACGAGATACCGAATACTCCGCTGAAGACCCCGTTAATTAATGCAATGATCCCAACGAAACCAACCAACATTACACCAACTACTATGGCTACTTTAAAGCCATCCATAATATATTCGCCCAGCATTTCAAAAAACGTTTGTTTTTCTTCTACCTGAACTTCAACAATATCTTCTTCAGGTGTAACTTCATACGGATTAATGATGGATGAAATGATAAATCCGCCGAATAGGTTTAATATCAATGCAGCTACTACATACCGAGGTTCTAGCATCGTCATATATGAACCAACAATTGACATGGATACCGTCGACATTGCAGACGCACATAATGTATACAAGCGATGTTTTGGTAATAATCCAAGCTGGTTTTTCACCGAAATAAACACTTCATTTTGTCCTACAATTGCGGCTGCAACTGCATTATAAGACTCCAATTTGCCCATGCCATTTATTTTACTTAGTACCAAACCAATATACTTGATAATGAACGGGAGAATTTTGTAATGCTGCAATATCCCAATTAATGCCGACATAAAAACAATTGGCATCAAAACATAAAGGAAAAATGTATGGGCCCCTTCATTTGCAATCCCACCAAAAACAAAGTCAGTCCCTTCATTGGCGTATCCAAGTAATTTTGCAAAACTATCGGCAAACCCTTTAATTAAGAATTCACCTATACTTGTTTTTAGTATAATTAATCCCAAACCGATCTGAATAGCAATCATTACAATGATTGGTCGATATTTAATCTTTTTCTTATTGTTACTTCCTAGCCATGCCAGTAATAGAACAATAACCAAACCAGCAATAGAAATTAGATAATGCATTTTTAGCCCTCCAAATTATCGGTTAATTTTCTTGGAATACTCATATCGAAATGCATCTTTCCACATTAACCCTTGTTCCAAAATAATCGCCAACAGACTTCCGCATATTAATCCATTATTTAAAATGGCTATCACGATCGGAGATAAATTGGCCGTAGCTGATGAAGGGATAAACATTAATCCCACACCCACTAAAAGGGAAATTCCACTAACGATAAATGTTCGTTCTTCATGAATGACCTTCTTCAATTCCTTTAGCGCTAGTCCGACCATCTTCACAAAAATGACGAAGGTAACGGAATAGCCTATGGGAGCTGGAATCGCTGATATAACATTCATCATTGGCGGAAATAAGGATATTGAGATCACAAAGCAACATCCAATTAAAAATGATCTGCGCTCCTTCATCCCTGTTTGTTCAACATATCCCGCCGCTCCCGAGATAGGGACAGAACCGACCGCTCCTAAACCGCCACTAATAAGATGCGTAATTCCAGAAGTAAACCCGGCGCGCAAATAACGATGATGATCCACTTGCTTTTGTTTCATAACGGTCTCCATCAAACGGATCGATGCAACTGCATTGGTTATTAATAACAGCGTTAATAAAAATGCAGTAGTGATTGTCCCAGCATCGAATTGAGGTCTGCCAAATGGGAATATTTTCGGTAGCTTAAATAGAGTATCCGCATGAGAAAACACTGGTATATTACCGCAGATAATAAATAATAGGCAGCCTATCAATATACTGAAAATTATTGAAAACTGGCTGAGTACTACAAAGCGACTTTTTCCTAACCAAAAGGTAATGCAAACCACAATCACACTAAGGATGAATACTTTAACATCTAACGTGGTGTGGGCTATGGTAATCCCCATCATCCCTTTCATAAAAGATCCACTTAATTGAAAGATCAATAAAAGTAAATAAATAAAAGTGATGGTGGGAGTAAATAGACGAGCGATTTTATCCATTAGCTTAAATGCTGAAATTAGGATAAATAACACACCGCTAATGATCATTGCCCCACTTAAAGCTTGTAAAGCACCATTGTTAGAAGAATAAAGCCCCCCCACTAAACTTGCGTAAATCGTAAAAATGCTCCACCATAACCCTGCCGGACCTTCATGGATAGGGAATTTATGACCCATCAGGCCTTGTAAAAATCCAGCTATCCCCAAAGTAATCATTGTTCTCTGGATAAGCCCGGAAGTCTCTATGGGTGTTAAGTTATATAAATCTGCGATAGCAATGGGTGCAGCAATTGCACCAGCGATCATAAAAATCATCCACTGCAATCCTGACAGTATTACCTTCATTTCTTTCTCACTCTCTTTTCTAACAACACTGCTCTTATCCATAAATCAGCCATCAATGACTGTGTTAAGGGCTATTTCGACCATTTCATAAAAAGATAGTTCACTTTCTTTATGAGTCAGGTGTTCCTGTCTTAGCAATTGACTGCCGACTGTTAAAATCGATAACGCTTTTACACCATATTTAGCGGCTAAAGTGTATAGGGCTGTACTTTCCATTTCTACTGCTAATACACCAAAATCCATAAACTTGTGAAGTCGATCTAAATTTTCACGATAAAATTCATCAGAATTATAAATGTTACCAACAAAAACATTTGCATTTTTAGCTTGTGCTTGTTGATACGCTTTCATTAACAATGAAAAATCTGCTGTAGGTGCAAAATTACAACCATGAAAGATCTTCTCCGTCATATTACTGTCTGAAGACACCGCTTGGGCTATTATAATATCGCGGATATTAATTTCACTTTGCATCGCACCACATGTACCAATGCGAATCAATTTCTTAACTTCATAATCGACGATCAATTCTGTAGCATAGATACTCATCGATGGATTTCCCATCCCTGTCCCCTGAACCGACACCGGTACACCCTTGTATAATCCAGTGTATCCATACATCCCTCTTACTTCGTTATAACAATTAGCCCCCTCTAAAAAGTGTTCTGCTACAAATTTTGCACGTAAAGGATCTCCTGGGAGCAAAACGCGCTCTGCTATTTCTCCCTTATTTGCACCTAAATGCCTACTCATAGTTCTTCCTCCAACTTTTAATAGTAAACTGAGGTTTACCGAAATCGCTTTCCACTTGCCCTCAAGTAAAATCAGTTTCGAAACTAGATTGAGCATAAGGTTTTTTAACATTACAAACTAGACCAAAAACTTACGTAGGTAACGGAAAATAATTGGTCAAATTATAAAAGCAATTCTTTACGGATATTGTCCAAATCTCTTTTAGAAGGAATCGTAGAAATAATAACAACAGGCACGGTCTTTAGTGCAACCGGGATATTACTAATGACAAGATCAATATTATTTTGCTGCATGATCTCGTCGGTTAGCCCTTTCATAATGGAGGTATTAAGGATCAACTGATCCCCTATTTCCTTCTTTATCAAATCTGCTATGTAATGACGAATTGAAAATTCCTCCCCGATCACTAAGAAAGCCCTCTTACTCTTATAACGTAAACTCGAGCGGACAATTAAGGTTAGTTTTGTTAAATGAAAATTATTGAAGAGAACGGAAGGGTAAGTTTTATTCCACGTTTGCATACAGGTTTGCATTTCTTGATAAATCTGCTGGCACTCCTGCTCTACATATGTTGTTAAATGACTTTTCGAAATCATCATCCATTCCGGAATGGCATTTTCGATTAATAACTTGTCAAAGAACCCGTAAATCTCCAAAATAAATCGTTCATGCATATCCAAGTTCGGGTATACCTTTGCCAACAACATTAGAAGCAGATTCCCCATTTGATATTCTTCTTTATCCTTGTGTAATTCGACTTCTTTCATCGGAGTGATCTCTGACCCTTCATAATAATGATATTGGCTGAGACTAACCATGGATTGCATAAAGAATATTTCACTCTTTGGAAATTCGATAGACAGCTTTTCTTCAAGACGCTCTGCTATGGCTCTCACTGGTATATAAAACATCCCCTTTTCCCAGGGGTATTCATTTTTGTCGATGGTTACACAATTTCCTTTCCCAGCTCTTTCTATTACAATTGCCAACAAAAAGGACAATTTCCTTTTGGAATTGATAAAATATACAATGTTATTCTCATTCTCTATATTTGTGATCAATTGATTTATATAAGCAAAATCGACATTCGTAAAGGGCCATCCTGTAAACTCATACGCATCACAATATAAATTCCAATAAAAATACCGAATATTCATTTCATTCCCTTTGATCACAGGTGTAGAGTAACTAATGCGTAACTTATACGCTTTTAGATCATTGTTATTTAATTCCACAATCAGCTTCTTCAAAGACGAGGTACTCATAAACATGGCTTCAGAAAGCTCCTCCACAGACATTCGACCAGCATTCGTAAACAATAAATGCATCAGCCGATAAAAAATGGTTTGTCTGAACATAGAAGAAATCACTTCACTTATCGTACTTTGCCCATCACGTAGAAGAACGATTCCCTTACCTCTAGAAACTTCAATGGTTACAGTAGAGGGTAATTGCTTACTGATTTCCTCCACCATCTTCCGTATTGTCTTATCTGAGATCCCTAAACTTTTTTCCACTTCGGCTAAGGTAAACCATCTTTGTTCCGTATCAAGCAGCGTTAATAGTTGGCTAGCTAAATTAAATCCCTTATCCATTGTTATCCACCCTATTTCAATTTCATTTTAATTTTTATAGTATAAACAAATTCACATCTATAACCATATTATTTTTCAATAAAAAAACCCGGGTTTCATTTACCCGAGTTTCACATCACTTTATATTTGTGTTTTTTCTTCAATAGGGCTAATTGCTTTCAGCTGCATCGTTATGACGGCTGCTATAACGGCTTTGATGATGTCCCCCGGAAGAAAGGCTAACGCTCCGACAAGTCCAGCCCAGATCGACGTATTGGTTATTAATGCCATGACTGGTGCACCAATCAGACTCACTAGTAATACACCAAAGATTATGTTGATCACTATCAGCTTCCAAGTTCGGACCTTCGGCCAGATTTTTTCAGAATACCAGCCGATTAGGCCGGCCGCGATAGGGAAGCTAAATATGTATCCTGCAGAAGGACCAATGAGCACTGCGATTCCGCCACGGCCACCAGTCAGTACAGGCAGTCCAATGGCTACCAGAATGATGAAAATGACTAAACTAAGGGCGCCCATCCGTTTCCCCAGAAAACCTCCAGCTAACATGACGCCAAGCGTCTGGGCAGTGATAGGAACGGGGATGAAGCCGAGGGGGATGGGTGGAATCATGCCCAGCACCGCGATAAGCGCTGCGAATAATGCAGCATAAATAAGTTCTTTTGTCTTCAAAAAATTGACCTCCATTGGATATAAATAATTGTATTCTGGTTAGTAAATACGTCCAGTAAGCTGAATTATAATGGAGATATCATTGATTGTAAACCATAATATTTTTAGAGGTTTACAATAGAGCGAAATACCAAGCTTGAGTTTTTCCAATTGTTCTATAGAATTAGAGTATTCAGTCGCAATCGTTGGATGTTAATATATTCAATGGGTTTTGGTCGGAGAGTTATACTTTTGGAGGTTAAGTTCATGACAGTAAAAGAACATATTCTTGCCTTGCTCGACAGTAATAAGGGTGAATACTTTTCCGGCGAGGAAATAGCCGTTCAGTTATCCGTGACGCGCAGTGCTGTCTGGAAAGCCATAAAATCGTTACAGACTGACGGATATTCGATACAAGCTGTAACCAATAAAGGATATTCCATGTCACCTCAAACAGATATCCTATCTGCAAGTGCAATTTCAAAATATCTGGATACCCAGGGGCAAAAGTTACGTTTAGAAGTCTTTAAGACACTATCTTCAACGAATGAAGCAGTAAAAAGTCTTGCCTCAAATGGAGAAGCTGAGGGTAAGGTGATCCTTTCCGAAGAACAGACCGCTGGACGTGGGAGAATGGGCCGAAAATTCTTTTCTCCACCAGGAACGGGTATCTATATGAGTATCCTGCTGCGTCCCAAGCTGTCAGCAGCAGATTCCGCTCTGCTGACCACTTGCGCCGCTGTTGCAGTCGCCCTTTCCATCGAGAGCGTATCCGGTAAAGAAACGCAGATTAAATGGGTGAATGATGTTTTTATGGAGGGAAAAAAGGTATGCGGGATCCTTACCGAAGCATCCGTGTCGCTGGAAAACGGCTGGCTTGATTATGCCGCTCTTGGTATTGGTATCAATGTAGCGCTACCGTCCGACGGCTTTCCTAACGACCTTACCGAGATTGCAACAACTGTAATTTCTGAAAACAGTTCTTATGGTGATCTCCGCAACCGACTGGTAGCAGAAGTACTGAACAATTTCATGGGATATTATGAGCAATTAACGGATAGATTGTTTCTTTCTGAATATAGAAAACGGTTAATTTCACTTGGTAAACCCGTAACAGTGATAAAGAATAATGAACAGCTTAAGGCAACAGCCATTGATATCGATAACGATTGCCATCTGAAAGTCAGATATGAAAATGGTGACGAGGAATATCTTTCAAATGGAGAAGTCAGCGTTAAAATTTAGCTATTGTTCTTTTTAAGATAGGCTAGCTTATAACGTTTTTCGCAAAAGAAGCCACCTAATAGGCGGCTTCTTTTGCGTATATGTTATTCATGGTAATCGTCAAATTTAAACATGGAGAAATCATTTTTCAGTGGTTTATTATTGCAAATTATTTTTTATCCAGCTAAGCAGCGACTCTTCCTTCGGAGCCCAAGCAAGTAGATTTCTTGCATGGGTGGCACGCACACGGCTGTTCGAGGCGATAGCAAAACGCGCCCAGTCTCCAAGTTCTGCTATCGCTTCGTCTGCGGGCCAGCTTATGGTCTTGCCCCCAAAGCCTAACGCCTCGCTGACAGATTTGGCGATGTCCCCATAAGATTCCTCCCCATTTTCGGCAAAAAAATACGATGCAGACGGTGCTTTTTCAAGTGCCAATACATACAGTTGTACCAAATCTTTGATGTGGACATTAGACCAGCGATTTACGCCTTTACCTACGTGAACGCCTGCCTGCAGCTCTCTCGACTTGCGAATAATTTGCGGCAATTGATCGCTTTCCGCAGGCAACGCTAGTGCATCACCATAAATCATAGATGGGACTATCACGATGCTTCTCACCCAATCCTCAATTCCAGCCTTGCGTACGAGGTTGTTTATCGCTACGCGGTTTTCCCTAATATCCATAGGTACAAATGGTGTTTCCTCGTCAAAAATTTGTTCGCTCGCCGTTTCGCCACGGGCATCATCTCCAACCACACTTGAACCCGATGTATGCAAAAATGGCTTTCCACTTCCACGTAGAGCAGCTATAAAAGTTTCAACTGCCAGCAAATGATCAGAATCGGCTGTGTGAATTACTGCGTCGCTGAGCTTAGCATATTTCGTTAGCGTATCCGTATCTTCCAACGTGCCGAGTATAGGCTCTATACCAATATCCCTTAATGCTTCCACCTTATCGGGATTGCGAACCAGACCGAAGACAGTATGCCCGGCATCAAGTAAACCTTTAGCCACCGACCCGCCGATATAGCCTGAAGCTCCTGTGATAAACACTTTCATAATAATATTTCCTCCTCATCTATGCTGTTGATGCTTGTCCATTCGACAAAGTGTGGTGCCAGTCTCAATTATTTATTAATTTTGCTGCTTCTTTATTGTAAGCTCCAAAACATAAATAAAACAAATTATGAAATAACCATTTATTCATAAATTATTTTATAAATAATACTAGCTAATCCATCTTCTTTTCTCTTAGGATAGATATGATCTCATGAATCAGAGGCAAATGCTTATTCTTTAACTGATAAGCGATATATAACTCATTTTTTACTTTTAAATGCTTAAAAACAACTTTTGATTTTCCTTCTTTTAACGAGTTTCGCAAGAGGTATGTAGGTATGACACTCAAGCCCACCCCGAGCTCAACTGCCTTCAGGATCATGTGTAAATTAGGAATGATATGAATAGGTCTAATTTCAGGACGTTTCTTAAAATGTTCTCTCCAAATTCTTCTTATTATCGGCAATTCCAAGCCATAGCTGATCCATTTCTGTTCAGAGAGCCATTGCTCTTCAAGCTTCAGAGTATCAAATCCAAGGATTTCATAATCGCTTGGAGCTACTATAACAAACTCTTCATCCATTAGTTTCAGATACTCGACACCGGGAGTTTGGAACCTTTTTGACATAATGAGAATGTCTAGCTTGTCTTCCTTCAGAAGCTCTAGCAATTGCTCGGAGGTTTCAAAATGCGAAATGGTGCAAGTATTAAAATCAGTAAGTTGTGGCAGTATTTTTTCACTAAAAAACTCATGCGCCGCTCCCAGCTTGATCACACTCAGCGTAGGCAAAGAAGCCGATTTAAAGCTCATTGTCGTATTCTCTAATGATTCTATAAGTGGAGCGAGCTGGGAATATAACTCCTTTCCCCGCTCTGTTGGGGTGATTTTTCTAGTCGACCGAATAAATAAAGTTTCTCCCACCTCCGCCTCCAAGGCGGCTAAGTGCTGACTCATGGCTGGCTGCGTCATCATGCGGGTTTTTGCGGCTTCAGAAATCGATTGATACTTATATATTGTGCAAAAGCTTCTATACCATTCAAAATCAACCATACTCTAGGCTCCACCTTTATACTGTGAAATTTATATTAGAAGATGAACTTAATATATCAACTTAAGACTCTGTATTCTACTGTGCTAAAGTATTTAAATCCGGCTGCATCTTGTTCCGCAGAACATACAGCATGATGGCACCAACAAGGAACGCAACGGCATCCGAAATGACGAGCGACCAGACCACACCATGGAAACCATTCATTCGATTGGCTATATACAACACAGGAATCAGAGTAACTCCTTGAATAATTGACATTATAAATGCAGCAGTTCCTTGCGCTGTAGCTTGGAAGATCCCGGTAAACAACGAAGTCATTCCTGTAATGAACAAGGATAAGAATGTCACATGCAGAATGTAGCTGCCCATTTCAATTAATTGCGGGTCATTCGTAAATAAGCCAATTAAGTGGTCGGAAATCAGATAGACGATAACGCCGAACACGACAGCTAAAGCTATAATCGCTTTGATCGTGAATCCGATGGTATGCTTCATGCGTAATTTATTTGCTGTAAAAGAGAAGGCAATGAGCGGCACGACACCTTCGCATAATCCCATCAGAATACACTCAGGTAATTGTAATAAACGTGATGAAATTCCGAACCCCGCTATGGCTTGATCTCCATATTCGACTAGAAAATGGTTCAATATGAGTGACATTGCACCCAAGAAGATGCTCATAATAAAGACGGGAACTCCGATTTTGAATACATTGCTCAGTATATCCTTGGTAGCTTTGAACCATTTAAAAGAGACAGTTAAGAATTGGCTTTTATAACCCAAATGGTAGGCGTAGAATGCACTCGCAACCAAGTTAGAGATGACCGTAGCAGTCGCAACGCCAATCACGTCCCAATGCAAGACGAAGATAACTAGCGCATCGAGAATAATATTCACGACAACACTTAGAATCATCCCGATCATCGATGTGATTGCTGAACCTTCCGAGCGCACGATATTCTCCAATGTGAAGCATAATACAACGAATGGTGAGCCGATAAGCATAATCGTTACATAGTCCTTTGTAAATCCGAAGGAGTCGGGCGTCGCTCCCAGACCATGAACAATTGGATCAATCAACGGGAGGCCAACAGCCATCACGATAAGACCGATAACTAAACTGCTGTAAAAAGCGAATGAAGATACATGCTTAACATCATCATATTTTTTCTCCCCTAGCAAGCGGGAGATGAATGTACCACTGCCCATGCCAATCAAATTTCCTAGCGCCATAATGATCGCGAATAACGGCAAGGTTAGTGCAAGTGCGGTTAACATAGCCGTATTGCCCAGTGTGCCAAGGAAATAGGCATTCAAGATGGAATATATGACACTCATTGACATGCCTAACATCATCGGTATACCGAAGTGAGCTACGGCTTTTGAGATGGGCGCTTTTTCAAAGTAATGGAGGTTTTCTGCATCCATGTGGGTCACCACTTTCTTCATCTATTTAGTATTCAGATTACTTAGAATTCTAACTATTTATTGAATATGAACCATGACGCAGCAACAAACAACCCCGTACCGTAACATCGACTTTACGGGGTTGGTGTGCGAAATTAACTGTTCTTCAGTTTCCAAGAAAGTACGTCATTGCGCCGCCTTTGCCGTTCATCTTTCGTTTGTGAAAGGCACGCCACTGCTACTGTTTGACGAAAAGACTTTGCTTACTTATCGTCCGGATCATGTGACTGGTCTGGTGACGAATTTCTTCCATCTCTGGAAGGCCAGCCGAATCCGCGCATATCACGATGCCCTTCCCCGCCAAAGCCAGGGAACCTTCCGCTAAAGCGTTCGTCCCTAGAATTCCCCCACATTTTTTGCATTTGTCCACGCATGGCCATTAGTTTTTCGAATTCCTCTGTACCCATACGCTCCTTTGCAGCCTCCATCCACATAGCCATTACATCACGTTCTCCGTCCGTTCCAAGCTCTTCTTCTAAAGCCATAATTACGCGGGTTAAGTAATCCCCGAAAGCAACCTGCTCTTCTGAAGATAGGCTAGAAAATATGTTGACGCTATCTATCTCTTGCCCCTCTTCCTCTTGTCCTTTTTGGGTTAAGTAAATCAACATGATGCGTTTGTCTGTTTCTGATGGCTTACGGGTGATATATTCGGCTTTTTCCAATTTTGCAAGCAATTCATTGAGGGATGATACACGGATGTCCAGCATATAGGATAAATCTTTGGTGCTGATACCATCTTTCATCCGGAGAAATGCCAGTATCCTGCCTTGCCCGCGGGATGTGTCGGCCATAGGGCCAACGGCAGCGTGTGTTTTTAAGTGTTGGCGTTGCAGCAGCCATTGCAGTTTCGCGAGTTTTTCGTATAATTCAGTATTCATGTCCATATTGGATCCTCCATAAAGTTTGTATGGTACCTGTTAATCTTTGTGACGGTACCTGTTGATTTTTATTATAACGGTACCTGTTAGATATGTCAAAATGTTTTTTACAGGTACCGTTAGTATGTTGTTGATTGTTACCGCAACAATGTAGCGGGCAAAATTACTTACATCCTTATTACATTTTTTATCATATACTTACTGTAAGTTCGCTTGCACGATATTATAATTGGTGTTTATGACAGTAACACTTATTCGGGTTTATTTTAAAAAATATCTGGAGGTGATTTGATTGAAATTACTACAGCTCAGTTTAGCTGTTACTTTAGCGAGTACCCTATTATTTGGTCCTTCGTATCCATCTTTTGCAGCGTCTACTACAATAAACTCCCCTGTTCTATTGCAAATCAATGAGTACAATATTCTCTACACTTATCCAAAGCAACCTTATATTGATAGCAAACAAAGATTAATTGTTCCCCTTCGTGCAGTAAGTGAACTACTAGGAGCTTCAGTGTCGTATAATGCCGAATTAAAACAAGCAATAATTGAAAAGAATGGTAAGAAAATTATTTTAACAGAGAATTCGAATAAGATAATAGTAGATGGTGTAGTGAAAACAATGGATACTGTTCCAGTAGTATACAAACAATCTTTTATGTTACCTATTCGTGTACTGTTGGATAATATGAATTTAAGGGGAACTCACGATAGCCAAACGGGTATTTTGCACTTGGAAGATGAAGCGATCAACGGATTTAATATTGTAAAGTCTATTAAGGAATCGGACATTCCTCCTGATAGAATTGCTAATCAGAATGGAATTTTACCAACCACTTTTGATTTGACGCTGAGTGAACTAATTGAAAATAAGCTTCAGCAGGGAAATATCAATTTAAGCGCAAAAAATATTAGTGGAATTTCTATACCTAAAGGTAAAGAAGATCTACATGTTATTGTTATATTTAATAATACCTTTCAAATGGAAGCTGATCTTAACCCAACAACAGAACAACTACGTCCTCGTCCAGCCCTCATAAAAGATCAAGTATTTCAGCAGAAAACGGAGTTTACAGCAGGCAATTATGGCGACTATTTAAAATATATACTAGTAGTGGGCAGGATTCTAAAATAAGTAAATACAATTCACGAAACGCAAAACGAGCCTAAAAGTGATTTTAGAGGCTCGCTTTTGTCTTATTTTACAAGGAGGGGTATTAATATATGAAACACCCTATTCTAAGTAAAAAATCGCTCATTCTAATAATTTTTTTGATATTCCTTATAGGAATATACTTTTTATTCTTCGGATTACCATGGAAGTCCATAACTCATAAAAAACAATTCGAAGTCTATTTAGAAGATAAGTATCAAATTGACTTCAAGTTAAAAAAGATGGACTATGATTTTATGCACAGAACATACCTTACTTATGCATATCCCGTGAGTGACCCAACTTTAGTTTTTTTTGTAGGTCAAGATATTGAAAACAAAGAAATTCATGATCTTTATCTATATGAACTAGAAAAACGTATGTTCAAATAGGTTACTAGAATAACCGTTGAGCTTTGATCAGTTTTCTTTTTTTATATCTTCAAGCAAACCTTCAAACCATTGAATATTTACTATATGGTGGGAAAGTGAATTTTCTAACATTTTTTTAAAATAAGCAGTGATATTTTCATCGTTCTCAAGAGATAGCTGTATTAAAGAAATCTTATTTTTAGTTTGTTCGATTTGTATTTCTATTAATTTAGTTAGCTCTTCTTTTTTATATTCATCTGAAAATAACATTGCTACATAAAAAGATAGGTTTATATAGTCTGTCTTAGACCCATATTTGAACATCAACTTTTCAAACTCTTTTTCCCCTAATTCCGTGATGTTATAATTATGTGTCTCTCTGGTGCTGTCTCTTTGGTCAACTTTTACAATATACTTTTTCTCTACTAATTGCCCAAGATTATAATAAAAGGACCCTTTGGTGAAATTCACTATATATTTATAGTGTTTTTCTTCCATTAAGGATAACAATTCATAACCGTGAGCCCCTGGATTTTGTTTTAATAATCCTAAAATTAGTAATATTATCAACTCAACGCCTCCGTCAAAATGCTACTAGCTTTAATCATTGTTGATTTGTATAAACTTGGCTTGAAATTCGTCAAATGATATTTTTCCTAAAGCAAAATCCATACTCAATATATACATTTTTTCCGCTTTAGTGTGTGTTCTTGCATTATGGAGACTTAACAACTCCTGTTCATTAATTAGCGGCTCAAGTACATGTTGCTTATTAATAAAAGCTTCAAAATATCGCAACCCAAATTTTCTTTGAGATATTGCATCGATATGAATACCATCCGGATTAGAAGTTAAACCTGAAGCTGTAACAAAGTAACAATCATCTTGTTCAAAAGCAAATTTTTGTAACTCTTGATTCATCAACTCGTATTCAGTGCAATGTTTTCCAAATCCTTCTTTGCCTAAAAAATCCCCTAAGCCACCAATTATAAATGGAATATTTGGAGCATCTAGCTCTTTTCTAAGGGCCGTAACCATTAAAAGTAATTTCTGATAATAGACTTTGTAGCTGCCATTACTACTATCACTTTCTCCTTGATGCCATAAAATCCCCGTTAATTCACTATTTTGCATAGCAAATTTAGTTTCTTGCAATGCATGTTTAAAAAGTGCCCCATCTACAGCCCATTCATCAATGGTGCTCCCACCCTCAGCACAAGGAATTAAGCCAATGATGTCTTCTTCATTTTCACGACACCATGCATCCGTAAATGATCCTGCCAGACTTATTCCAGAAACAGGACGGTCATAATTAATAGGTTCAGCCATCATTTGCCATCTGCCATTACGTAGCATTTGGATTCTCTCGTTATAAATTGGGGGTACTTCATGTATAAATCCTCGTCCAGCCATATTTGACTGTCCAATCATTAGAAATGATTTGATCATTATTCTCATCCTCTCTTCAATAGTCTAATTAGACTGTTTATATTATTAGTCTAATTAGACTATTTGTCAACAAATACGCTTTTATTCTCTCCCTCTTTATGAAATCAAAAAAAGCTGATCTTCAAAAAGATCAACCTTTGTATGAAGTATTAACATCTCAGAAGTGAGGTAATACCATCTAATTCTGATACGATTTCATATACTCGCGTCCGTCTGCCTTACTTTGAATAGGGTTCCAAACCTGAGCAAAGAACGGTTCACGCTTCGCACGTTCTTTGTAATTCCAGCTTTCGAGCTCACACTGCGGGCAGAAATGTCCACCTTCTAGCATAAGCTTGGGGCTAGCCGTAAAGGTATGGTCGAACGCACATTTGAAATCAAGTTTGCCTGCCCAATTCCCCGTTTCCATATCTGTTGAAAGACATTCACCACCACGAAATTTCGCAGCACCCTTGATATCTTCAAGATTTAATTGCGATGTTGGCTTATTCTCATCATACCCGTGGTCAAGTTTGATGACTTTATCCCAATCCGCGAATTTCTTCATTTCAGACACCTTTGCAGGTATCGCCTCCCAGTTGTTCTTGCTGCCCCAATAAGCGTCTATTTTCTCAATGTCATTTTCCTCGATAAAACGTATCGTTCCTCGCTCTTTTACTGCTTGCTTTTTCATCGTCCGCTTAATCATCGCACCCATCAATTTTTGACCTCCGGGCAATTTAGTGATGACTTTCGCAACAGGCACAAGTGCGCCTAGATTATCGAGGTAGCTTTGATAGAAATAATCTATTGAATCTCGGCGAAAGTGAAAATAGTCCTCCAGCTTATCAGAGTCCAGATAATATTGTCCGTGAAAATTCCGTGTTGCATACCATTTAGGATCTATCACATAATCAAGATTTGTTAAACCTAACTTACCATAAAGCACCTGATACATCTCAAGCGTGCTGACTCGACAGCTCTCGCCCCCGCCAATGTTGTAAATATGTTGCCAAAATCCTTCATTTAGTTCTCCGTCTATATCCGAGATGCAGAGGTTTCGCATTAAACGTCCTGAATCCCGATCTGATACGTATTCAAGCACATTTTCTAGACAGTTATGGAACATAATAGGGTCTTCTATCTTGCTCATCGCTGGCCCCATAATACCTGTTTGGCGGAGGCTCACCCAATAGCTTAGTCCTGATTCAATTACCATACGCTCGGCGGCAATTTTCGAAACGGCATAGTAGTCATACACACTTGGTTTGAGAGGGTCGCCCACACGTCCCCAATGGATTGGCGGCATACGGTCACCCGTTTCCGCAATTGTACCGATATTTACGAAACGCGTTACATGGGCACGACCACTTTTCTTGATGGAATCGACGATGTTCTTCGCTGAACCATAATTAATCTGCATCGTTCGTTCGGGAAACTCATCTGCAGCAGGAGATACAAAGGCTGCTATATGAAGCACAATGTCGGCATCTTTCACACATTCATAGACAAGGTCGCAGTCTAGTAAATCGCCATAGACTACTTTAACACCACTTAGTCTCTCATATTCTTTCAGCTTATGGCGGCTGGTTGAATTGTCTAAATCAAAGAGTAACAGCTCGCATTTCGCTAAATCGTTTCTAAGAAATTTCAATGTTTCGCCACCCATATTGCCCGCTGCACCTGTTATCATGACTCGTTTTTTCTTTACCATATTCTTCACCTGCATTATAAGATTATTGACAAGTCATTCGTCTCCCTTCAGAATACAGACACAGTGTCTATTTCACAACCACCAGTTGATTATCAAACTGATGTAATATAGACAGTCGAAGATATTCTGTCCATTAGTTTTTAAAAATTTTTATAGGGGGTGAATCAACAATGAATCAACGTGAACGGTTAACCAAATTGCTGCTGAAGCAAAGCTTGATTCGTCTGCTCAAAGAAAAAAACATAAGCCAAATCAGCGTAAAAGAATTATGCGCTTCAGCAGGCATCAATCGCTCTACCTTTTATTTGCATTATGCAAATGCATACGATCTGCTTGAACATGTTGAGCAGGAGATTATTGATAACACAAATGCATATCTAGAAAAAATCGAAGCTAATGACAATGGCATCACTTATATATTGACCTTCTTAGACTACATCAAAAAGAATGATGATTTATTTGCCATCATGCTACTCAAATCAAATGAAAACGAGTTGTTTTCAAAACGTTTGCTTAATGAAGTACTGATGAATATTGACACTTTCCTTCAGCTTGACGTTCCCGAAAATATGAAGCGTTTTACTTACGCTTATTTGGTTAATGGAAGCTTAGCAATTATACAGGAATGGATATTAGAAAATTTCATTATATCAAGCGATGAATTGGCTCAACTTATTTTCTCTTTGGCGGATCATTCCTTATTAACGTTTAAGTCATCGGAAACTTGAAGTAATAGTCACCAGATCCAACTAGTAGTTTAAGGCCTTCTGACATTTGTTCCACACTGGATAGACCTATGACTTGTTCTATTGGTGTCCCAGACTCCAAAATACTGTCCTGATTCATCGTTGGAATAATAATCTCAGCTGTTGTATTGGATGGAATCAGCACTTGCATTTCTACTGAAGCTTCGTTCTGTTTTTTCCAAGTTACCTTGATCGTTCCATGGACAGATTCAAGCGAAGCATCAACCCACGTCAAATGTTCCCCGATCTGCGGCTGGATCCGTATTTTTTTATAGCCTGCTTCTAATAGTTCGATGCCACCGGCAGTGCGATAGAGCCAATCTCCAATAGCACCGTAAGCATAATGGTTATAGGAGTTCATATCATCGCTCCAGAACGAACCGTCCTGTTTTATTCCATCCCAATGTTCCCAAATGGTTGTAGCCCCTTGGATTACAGAATATAACCAGGAAGGATACTCTTTCTGCAGTACCAATTGGTAGGCTACATCCGTATAACCAAATCTAGAGAGGACTAGACACAGATAGGGAGTTCCTACAAAGCCGGTCGTTAGGTGCACTCCATTTTCTTCGATATGGTCGGCTAGCATCTTGGCCGTCCGATGACGATCCTTTTCCTCTAATAAGTCAAACATAAGGGCAAGTGTATACGCAGTTTGTGTCGGTGAGGCCACCCGACCATTTGGTGTTACGAACTCTTGGCGGAATGCCAGAACAATCTTCTCATGCAATGCTTCATATTTTAAGGCATCTTCGGGTTTTCCAATGACAGCCGCTGTCTTAGCTAGCAATTCCGTTGAATAAGCATAGAACGCGGTAGCGATCAACTCTTTTGGTGTTGCTCCGACGTAGCTGTTTTCTTTGGCATCCAGACCTAACCAATCTCCGAAGTGAGAACCTGTATTCCATAGATATTCGTCTTCACCTTGCGCCCGAATATACTCGACCCATGCTTTCATACTTGGATATTGCGTTTTCAGCACACGAATGTCCCCATAACATTGATAAAGCGTCCAAGGACAAATCACCGCGGCGTCTCCCCAAGCAGCAGAGCCGTATCCTGCCGCTGGCACATCGGGAATAACATGCGGAACTCTTCCGTCTCCTTCTTGATCTGCGGCCAAATCCTTTAGCCACTTTTCAAAGAACGGAACTACATTCATGTTGTAGGCAGATGTGCGAATAAAAACTTGAGCATCCCCCGTCCATCCCAATCTTTCGTCTCGTTGTGGGCAATCTGTCGGGATATCTAGAAAATTCCCCTTTTGCCCCCATAAGATGTTGTGCTGAAGCTGATTCAAGAGTTCATCTGAACAGTTGAAGTTTCCCGTTTGCTCCAAGTCCGTATGGATGACGCAGCCGATAAATTGTTCCAATAATTGATCTAGCGGTATGCCAGTCACTTTTACATAACGGAATCCTTGGAAGGATAAATACGGTTCAAACGTTTCTGCCTCCCCGCCATGGCATATATAAGTAACAGTCTGCTTTGCAGATCGTAAATTTCCGATGTAGAAATTCCCCTCGCGGTCCAACACCTCAGCATGTTCTAAAGTAATTAACGTTCCAGCTTCAGCATGAACCGTAAATCTTACCCATCCAACCATATTTTGTCCCATATCCAGCACATGTTCGCCTTTAGGTGTAGTAATGACTGCAATAGGCTTGATGGTTTCTATAACCCTGGTCGGTTCGTTTTCCTGAGCAACCAATGAAGTCTCTGGACGGTCCTTGAGAATAGTCTTTAGCCACTTTACATCCTCAAAACCGGGAGAAGACCAACCTTCTACCTCGAGCCTCGCATCATACGTTTCGCCATGATACAATTCTGACATCAAGAGTGGACCTGTAGAAGTACGCCAGTTGTCATCCGATACAATGATTTGTTCAGAACCATCAGATAATGTGACGTGCAGCTGGATAAGCACAGCACGATCCTCACCAAAGATGTCTTTCTTTCCTTCCCAAGCTAAATATCCTTTATACCACCCGTTTCCCACCATGCAACCAAGAGCGTTATTGCCAGCAGAAATCAAAGAAGTCACGTCATAGGTCTGATATTGAAGCCGTTTATTATAACTGGTCCAGCCAGGGTTAAATAACGTGTTATCTGCTGGTTTACCGTTTATATATAAGCGGTACATCCCAAGAGACGTTGCATACACACGCGCTGATACAACATTAGCAGGGATTGAAAATTCCGTACGAATATAGTCGCAAGGATCAGCCCCATTCTCTTGGTGATTCGGAGGTGCTGCTATCCATTTTGCCTGCCACTCATATACCGATAACAATGCCGTTTCCCAGTGCGCAGGTTCACTCCATTCTGAAACTATCCCATGATCGTCCCAAGCTCGAACCCTAAAGTAATACCGGGTGCGGGATTGCAAGGCGGGACCTTCGTATTCAATATGCACATTGCTATCCGACTCTACCTTTTCAGAATCCCATATGATTTTTGAAAAGAATTTGTGATCATTTGCGACTTGAACTTGATAGGCTGATTGGATAAATCCCCGTATTTCTGTGCTGATCCACCAACTAAGCCGCGGATGTAAATCATCAATCCCCAACGGATTCTTTCTATAGTTCACTTTAAGATTTGTAACTTCAAAATTGGACATATGTATCAACCTCCTATATTCATCCAGTAACCTGCCGGAACACTTTGAACTGTATTCATAGATCTTTGATCCGGCAGCTATTTCTATTGTATGAGTTGAGAGAATTTAGAATTGGGGGTATTTCAGACATTTTTATAGGTGGATCTAGACATTCATTCATTAGTTTCGTACGATATGTCTAGCCTTAGCAATTTGAAAGGGGCCACGATTATGAGTATCAGACGCAGCACTTTTGTCATGTCTGGAGATAGCTTTTTCGAGCCTGGTGTGCCAATTTATGTGAACAGGGCTTGCGAAACGTTCGAATTGAATGCGCATTCCCATGAGTTTATCGAAATTACTTATATCAGTGAAGGAGCAGGCGTTCACTACATTGACGATGAGGCTGTTCCTGTCGAGCACGGTACGTTATTTTTTATCCCCATTGGACGCAGTCATGTATTTCGACCTAAGACCCCGATGAAAGACCGCCCGCTCATCGTTTATAACTGTTTATTTCCAGTAGAGTATTTATCAGAACTTCAGGCTACCTTTCCTCACGCTACAGATATTTGTGAATTTTTCACAGACATGCAATTGCTATGGTACTCTATGAAAGATGTCAATGGCGCATACCATATAATGTTTCGTGAACTGTTTCGTGAATTCTCGGCAAAACCGCCAGGATATCTAGCTGTACTCGATGCTCTAGTCGTACAAATATTAACAGGCTTGTTTAGACATCGATTGCAGATTGTTGCGCCATCAGGGGATAAGCCGCAATGGATGGCAGTGGATGATGCGATTGCATTTATAAATTACAACTATGCCAATGGGCTTAAACTTAGTGATCTCGCCAGTAAAGCGAACCTTAGCGAACGGCAATTCAGTCGCCTTTTTCAGCATCAGACTGGAATGAGCTTTACAGATTATACGCAAAGTATTCGAATGGATGCTGCATGTCGTATGCTTTCAGGAGGTCATAGAAGTGTAAGTGAAATTGCCGCTGCAGTTGGATATGCTGATCTCAAATTTTTTCACCAAATATTTAAAAAAAAGATAGGAATGAGTCCCCGACAATATAGTAATTCTATTCGAAGTGAACACTAGCTTCTAACATTCAAGATAACAAAAGCTGCCTAGCAATTGCTAGGCAGCTTTTCCTACTTATCACCGGCAAGTGTAAGCCACTTGCGATTGTGATGCTCCTGAACTTCAACGGGGGTATCAAAGAAATCGCTCAACACATCCGACTGCAAGCAGTTTTCTGTCTCATCCCCTTTGTAGATTTCTCCGTTCTTCACCAGCAAAGTATGTGTAAAGCATGATGTTATCTCCTCGATATGATGCGTTACATACAGCAAAGTTGGTCCGTTCGGTTGCTTCGTAATCTTCTCAATCATTTGCAACAGCTGTTCTCGGGCAAAAATATCGAGTCCTGTGCAAGGCTCATCAAGGATCAATAGATCTGGATTGGCCATAAGTGCGCGTGCAATGAGGACCTTCTGACGCTGACCTTGCGACAAGGTATCGTATGTACGAGCGGCTAAGGAAGAGCAGTCTAGAAATTCCATCAGCTCCTCGGCTTGCTTTTGATCCTCTTCATTCGTCTTGTCATATAAACCGATAGTTGCGAATTTTCCGCTGAGGACGATGGTCAGCGCAGTCTGATGGCCGTATAGCTTCTGTTGCAGCGAGGTGCTGACCCAACCGATTCGCTTCCGTAACTCTCTAAGATCCACATCGCCAAAGCGGTGGTCTAGCACTTCGACTTGCCCAGTCGTCGGCCATATATAGCCGTTTACTACGTTCAGCATCGTCGTCTTGCCTGATCCGTTTAGTCCGACGATACACCAGTGTTGCCCTTGTTTCACTTCCCAATTCATATCGCGTAAGATCATTGTTGTATCACGTTGCCATGATACATTTTTGAGTGATATAATCATGCCCAAATTCCTCCTCTACATGAATGTCTATATTGAACTTAAAGCTCAGAAAGTGTTCCATTTAAAATTTTGAGCGTCGATTGTACTGCTTGATCTGAATCCCCATTTTTAATAGATTCATATACTTGTTCATGGTAATCGGATTGAGGATCATGGGAACTATAATTACGGTTTAATTTACTCATTGCATCTGACAAAATATGAGTAAACGTTCTATATAAGTCAATGATTACAGCGTTTTTACTTGCCATTGCTACAGCCATGTGGAATTCTATATCCGATTTGGCATACAGTTCACGATCATTCTGCTTTAGAGCCATATCTCTTGTATCCAAATGTTTTCGCATGTTGAATAAGTCAGTGTCATCATGCCGTAGAGCTGCTAATCTTGCGATTTCTAATTCAATCATTTTTCGAGCTTCAAAGACCTCAATCAATTCTGCACGAAGTAAACGATGGGTAAGTGGTTCTTGAATAATAGGACTGGATTTTAAGTAAGTTCCAAAACCCTGCTTTTTCTCCAATAGACCAGCATGAACTAACACACGGACTGCTTCTCTTATCGTTGATCGCCCTACATTAAATAATTTCATTAATTCAGGTTCTGGAGGTAATTTGTCTCCTGGCAGGATTGTTCCTGTTGAAATTTTTTGTTGTATTTGATTAACAACATCGTCCACTAACTTAGTGGCTTGAACGGGTTGGAACGACCCCTTTTCAAACATCTGATCATCTCCTCTTTTTGCAGAATAACATGATATTCTTTACTTAACAAGTAAGATTTTGAAGTTTATAACGGTCATAATGGGAATAAAAAAGCAGCTAATCATTTTGATTAGCTGCTGACGTAATTTATTTAACTATCCCCTTATTGCATGTTCACTCAATTTTATTGCCCTTTTTCCATTACCGCAAAGTAGTTATTTTCACCGTCTGCGAAATTGAATACTCTTCCACCGGGAATTTCTACAATATCTCCAACCGTAACATTTTTGTCCTTCAACTCTCGATTCAATTGATCAAAATTATCCGAAAAGAACATTAAAGAAGGTGTTCCGAGATTCATTTCAGGATTCATTTGGGCAACCAACTCTTTATTATGAAGAACAATACTAGTCGCTGCACCTTTCGGAGCAAGCTCGATAAATCTCATAGGGCCATTTGTTTCGTCTAAAATCACCTCAAATCCTAGCTTTTCTGTCCAGAATTTTTTGGATTCCTCTTGGTTATTTACATATAACATAATTTGTCCAATTTTATTAATCATAAGTTATACTCTCCTTCTTAGTCGGGATAATTTATTGCTTTTACAATATACCTCATGAAGAATATTCACGTCAAGGAATATTAATTCGAACTCCCCTTTTGCAAATATAAGTTGGCTTTGTTTCCGGAGGTTGTCCATATCCCCATATTATTTACTTTCTTTTCCTACATTAAACCGAATTTCAGACCAGCGAAAGAGAACATCGATAATTATTTTTATTTTTAAATACCTCTACAATATTTCAATATAACCTTCTGTTCCATTCACACGAATTCGTTGCCCGTCTTTTATCAGCTTGGTGGCATTTTCCACTCCGACAACTGCTGGCAAGCCATATTCACGAGCGATAACGGCTCCATGGGTCATCAGTCCGCCAACTTCGGTGACCAGGCCTTTAATAGATACAAACAATGATGTCCAGCCAGGGTCAGTAAAGGCGGTGACTAATATATCGCCAACTTCCAGATCTGCCTCTTCCATGTTTAAGATGACACGAGCTCGTCCCTCTATTACTCCGGTAGAAACAGGGAGACCTATAATCGCGTTGTCTGGCAGATTTTCTCGTTTGTATTCACCTGTAATAATTTCACCATCAGATGTGATTACACGTGGCGGAGTAAGTTTTTCAAAAAAATTGTAATCGTCTTTTCGTTTACTGATGATCTGATCATCCAGTTTATTTGTGCGTACGACTTCGTGAAGTTCTTCAAAAGTGAGATAGAATATATCTTCTTTTTCATGAATAACGCTAGCTTGTACAAGTTGTTCGGCTTCTTTCAGCAAAGCCTGCTTATAAATGAAGTAGCGGTTAATCATTCCGTATTTTGGATATTCACGGTAACCTATATAATTCCGGATAAAACTGATTACTCGTTTTGTCTCTTCAGCTTTTAGTTCTCCATCCGGTAATTGCTTCAATCGATCTAATAACTCTTGTTCTTTTTCTAAAGCCTCCTGTCGGCCTTGCTCAAATTTTCGATTTCCAGCATTAGGCTCAAAGTTTTTGATATTACTGAGAATCATGGGGACAAGTGTAATCGGTTTTTCACTCCAACGAGTTCTCGAAATATCGATTTCACCGGCACATCGCATTCCGAATTTGTTGAGATAAGCATAGAATGCGTCTTGAGTTGCTTGTCCACCATCAAACTTAACCAGTTTATCCAAAAAAACATCATCTTTTACATGTTGTAAATAATCAACTATTTCCGGGTAAGGACGAATCACATCTGCAACATCCAAAAGCGCCAGACCCATTTCTGAGGTAATGTTGTTTGGTACAGATTGAGAAAGCATATCTGCTGCGTTTTTTTCACCTAACCACTCGTACATTTTTTCATTAATCCATGACGAAGCGTTCATAGCAGTCATAAAAACCTTTGTACTTTGTGGGTCAGATAAGAACTTCTTTAATTCCTGGAGATCTTCAAGAATAAAATCAAATAGATCTGCTCCTGATTTCGTTCGGATGTTTTGTCTTAATTCTTCTATCGACGTTTGACTGTTCTTAATCAAATCAGAAACGATTGCCGGATCATTTTCGATTAATGCTTGAAAACCTTCTGACGAACTATCTTTACTGCTATTAACGGGACTCTGTTCTTTTCTATCATCTGGTAACGATTTTATATATTCTCGTTCTATTAGGGTCATAAATGCGTCTTTTATGAGCGGATCGGATTTCCCAAGGGTATTTATGAAATTTTCTCTGCTGACAGGTGAAGCCAGCATATGTGTAACATCAACAAACAACCTTCCACCGGCCTTACGCATGGGTGCAGGAGTGATTAACAGGTAAAAAGACAATCCTAGTGGTTTCATGGGATCCGTCATCATTTGTTGATGACCGACAGATACGTAAACGTGATTTTCTTGATCATTTACTTCAGGGATCGGGTATAAAGTAGTGATTGGCCGACTCTGAACAATATAAAAAGTATCATGATCCAAACACCATTCGATATCTTGTGGACAACCAAAATAAGCTTCAATCTCTCTACCTAAACGTGCCAGTTGTAAAATTTGTTGTTCGGAAAGGGTTTGAGTCTTTTGCTGATCGAGATCGATTTTCAGGGTCTCTGTTCCACCTTCTTTTAATCCATAGATAGCCAATTTTTTGGTTGCTATCATCATATCGACGATTTCCTCTTCCTGTACTTTATAACAATCGGCAGATACCAAGCCAGAGACCAGAGCTTCGCCGAGCCCAAAACTGGCATTAATAGATAGCAGCTTTCGATTAGAAGTCATCGGATCAGCAGTGAATAAAATCCCTGAAGCCTGAGGGGAAACCATCTTTTGCACGATAACAGATAAATATACCTGTCTGTGATTAAATCCATTTTGCATGCGGTAGATTACCGCGCGATCCGTAAATAGAGATGCCCAGCATTTGCTGATGTGCTGCATGATTGCTTCTCTTCCGATGATATTTAAATAGGTGTCCTGTTGACCGGCAAATGAGGCATGTGGTAAATCTTCAGCAGTTGCACTAGAGCGTACTGCATAAGCCTGTTCTTCACCAAGTTGTGAGAGATAGTGAGTAACTGCTGTCACAACATCGGAAGGAATTTCTACTTCCATGAGGAGTTGTCGAAGCTTCTTACTGATTTCACCAATTTGCTCTCGATCGTCTACGTTTAATATGGATAGTTGATCCAATAAAATATGATACTTTTCGTTCTTTTCGATGGCTTTTTGGTAGCCCACTGTTGTAACACAAAATCCTTCTGGTACTTTTATTCCTTCGATAGTTGATAATCGCCCTAAATTCAACCCTTTTCCGCCCACGAGCAAAAGCTGTGTGGTTTCTATTTCCTGAAAACCAAGAACCAATGAATGCATACAAAATCTCTCCTAACCATTAAAATGAGAAAAAATTTGACAAGAGTTTAGCTGCATGGTATCTTATAAATATAAGATGCATTATCTATGCCTTTATATTTTTAAAAGTCGTGATCCGATTATATCATCGTGTCTTTTTATATGCAATATAAAAGAACCTGAAAGCTATTCAGGTTCTTTTTTTGTGTTTCCCGCTATTATTTGTTATTCAAAAACCATGGTTCGAACCGAACTACAACCCATAGACTTCAAACTCATAAATTCGTGCTGCTGTATCGGCTCCTTGGGTTGGCTTAAGAGTTATTAATTTTACATAGCGAGCTTTCACCAAAGCAATCGCGTCTGTCGACTCAGCTGCCGAGTTTCCTTGCACGTTTACAACATCCGTCCAGTTCGTTCCGTCGTTACTCACCTGAATGGTATAATCGCTTGTATTAAACCCGGACCATTCTCCTCCACTCTGAGCATGCTTGATGATAAAAGTGCTGATTTGATGTTCGGCTCCTAGATCGACTTGTAGCCAATGAGGCAGATTTCCAAGTGCACACCACTTGCTATTATCCGTCACTTTACCGTCAACTGCGTTTGGCGCGCCTTCCTTGTCTCCGCATGCATGATCGGCTGTTGCAGGTTTTCCAAGTGCTAAATTCTTCACCGCACCAGCTTCCTTACTCACTGTAATTAGCGCCTTTTTCATAATTGTGTCTTGGCCCGAACTGTTGGTTGCAGTTAGTGATACGTTATATATGCCCTCCTGATTGAACATTACAACCGGGTTCTTCGATGTGCTGACAGCTGGGCTACCGCTTTCGAAGCTCCATGACCATTCTTCTGTCACTTCGGTCGACAGGTCGGTGAAGTTTACGCTCTCACCTGGAGCTACCAAGGTCCGATCTGCCTTGAACTCTGCAATCGGCTTCGGATAAGCTGGCCAGCTGATCTTCGCGCTGGAGGCCTGACCTTGCTCGTATCTTCCATTGATTGCAACGACCTTTAATGCTGTTAGTGTTTCTTTGTCTATTCTTCTCATCTCAGGAACGTAAAACACATGATTTGGCGTTGCGCCCAATAAAACCTCACTACCATCTGGAAGTACTCTATAGATTTCGTATTGCTTCACCTGCTGATCAAGTGCTTTCCACTCCAATCTAGCATCTCCATAAATTCCATCGCGGAAATCGGATTGAGTAACCTTCAGATCGCGAACCGCCGGCAGCGTTTTGATCGGGTCGTTGGCATTTTGGATGGAGAGCTGGCCAATTTGAATACTATAATTACTAATCGTATCCTTGGAATCAAAATAAAGTGATACTGCTACGATTCGTTTCCCTTTGTATGGGGTCAAATTCAAAGTTTCGGTAGTCCAGCCTGGTGCTGTCTTATCCTTCACATTAAGAAAGATAAATTGGTCTGGTTGGTCTGCAAAAGCAAGACCTACCTTCAAGCTAGGCTTGTTCAGCGTTTTATAAGTAACCGATAGCTTTGTGCTTGCTTCGATTTTAAGGTCTGTCTTGTATAGCTTCAGATGCGTTGCATTGTTATGGCTCAGATCACCTGAAATCTTCAGCGAACTGCCACCGTAATACGCATCTGACCAATCGAGCTCTGGAGTAAGTGAAGTTCCTTTGCTGTCTGCGATCCAGCGCCATGTTGGCAGGATATCCTGCAGGCTCCGGTTATTCCATCCCTTATCTCGTACCTGCTGCCCTCGGACATAATATTTCTGCCCGCTTCCTGTATTGAAATTGGTGATGAAAGGTAGCTTATTTACAGGGGATGATTCTGCCACATTGTTCGCGATTCCTTTCCAGGCCTGATCGCTCACGGTGTTACCCGGATTCCCGTTTGGCCCCACCCAGAATTTGTTCTCGCGTGCGAAGAAATCCTCCATGCTTTCTGCGCTGTTGAAAGACCAGTCTGGACGGTAGATACCAAGGGAAGTGACGGCAGGTTGACCATCCGGAAACAGCAGATTCCAGTTCACATTCGTATCGTAGCCCTTGGCTTCAACATCTATCCCTGCATACAGGTCATACGGACTTCTATCTAAACTTTTGGCCTTCTCTGCCGAGCTTTTAAGATCTTTCCACCAGAAGTTCAGGAACATATTGTCTGTTATTTTCTTATTATTGTCTTGCAGGAACATTGCATTCTTGTCATTTAGCGCATTTTGCCAACTGATACTGCCCTCCTTGGTCATGGAGTCGTACCATACGATTTGCATAGATGCAGATTTGTGCGATTCTAGATAACTTAAGAAAGCTTTCATTTTCTGGGCATCAGCTGGTGTTCCACCTTCAGTCTCCTGGTTAATAAACCAGCCGTCAAATCCGTAATACTTCGCAACCTGGATCAGCTTATCTGCGGCAGGAAAGGAACCGTCGCTGTTCTGCTGAAGCATTTGCTTCACCCATTCAAATTTCCCTCCATAAACAGTTGGCGGGAAGAACACCGTTCCGACGATCGGTACCCCATTTTTATGTGCTGCGTCGATCGTATCAGCGCTTGGTGGTACGATAATTCCTTCACCGGCAGATCCGCCCCAATAGACCAGCTTGTCAACATATTGCCAATAAGTAAACGTATTAGCTCCAAATTTGTCTGATCCCTGTGATGGCACACCACTTGTTCCCGAGTTCAGTGCTGATAAAGCCATAACTTTTGGCGCTTTTGTCGCATGAGCATTGACTCCATCTGTCACAAAGCGGTCTTGCAACGGAATTGTACTTCGGTTGAATATCGCATCCGGGTCGGATGCAGGACTCCACTGAAGCAATTGCTCTGGAAACCAGTAGGATGAATAAGGCTGTTTAGCGAACGCAGTAGTGGATAATGCTACGCACATCACAAATAAGAATATAAAACCTGCACCAATCTTTTTCATGCCGTACTCCTCCAATCGATTATTTTATGGTTGCGCTTACATTTTATCAAGTTGGACAAAGCTCTAGATAGTGGATTAATGACAAGTCCAGGTGCAAATATTACAGATTGTAAACCTGAAGCTAGTATCAGACAGCACTCCATAAATAAAAGAGCCCTCATTTAAACAAATGGGGGCTCTCAATCTTTTTATGTCATTTAGAATCAATACTGGACTTGTTTGGGATTTCAAGTTATGTATCCTGACGTTAAGCATTCAGGTTTAAAAGAAATTGCCGTGTGTTCTGATAAGCATCGTTCCATCCCATTTTAGCATAGAAGCGTAGTCCGTCGAGCCCCTTGAAATAATAAGCTCCCATTAGTCGCTCTTTAAAATAAGGTATCTTTATGCTGGCTTTCTCTTGATTGATTTGATATGTCTTAATGACATCACTCCACGGCATATGCCGATCGAGAATCGCAAGGTCTATGAGAGAATCACCGTACATGCAATTCCCATCGATGATGCCGGTAATTCGTGTTCCATCGGACAAAATATTCCACTGTTGAAAATCTCCGTGTATAAAGCTTCTGTACGATTCATTATAGGGTACGTAGTCCATCAACCGACCGTATATTTCTTCATATACATCTCTCTCCAAGCAAGAAGTACGGAAGAGATCATGCCAGTCCTCCCAGAACGTTCCCCTTTGATCCTCCGCATTTACGGCAACGACGAAGTCTTTCCATGATACATAGGATCCGTTGCCATCAGCAGTGATCCACCCATAGCCGTTAGTTGACCCAATATCTGCTTCAGCCATTTTTTTCAAAATACCAATAATCTCAGGCAACTGATGAGTTTGTTCCTCTGCTGTGAAATCGGATAGATTCCGTCCTTCCATTCGTTCCATGATTAAATAGGTTAACTGTTTAATTCTCCCTAACGCCAAACATTTGGGGAAAGGGATGTTTTGACCTGAGAGCAAATGGGATACATAGTGTTCCGTTTCATATGCTCCTTCCAGATCACTGAATTTCACAACATACCCCTTCCCTCCGTGGTTGAATGAAAACACATTACTTATGTTGCCACCAGAAAGCGGTTTAATCTCAGTCGAACCAGGCCCAAGATGATTTTCTAATAGTTTTTCAATTTCACTTATGGCCAATCTCGGTTTCTCATACGTCACCATTGCTTCAACTCCTATAAATCGATTAGTCTCGGATCTGTATCCTTTGAGGACTACTTCGGAATTTTCTTAACCTTTCGTTTCAAATACGATCAATTTATGTACAGCTTACCAGATAGTATTGATAAACTGGATAGTAAAAACAATTATAATTGAATTATCCGCAACTGAGCATTTTTGAACAGAGGGGACATTTTTAGGGGACCAACTAGTTAAGTATTTGACTTAATTATATTTCAGGAAAATCATCCAATAGGTGTTCCATTAGGCAGTTTCATATCTGGCTTCAATAGAATTACGTCACCCTTTTCAGGTACACCTCCAAGGACTAATACCTCTGAATTAAAGCCTGCAATTCGTCGAGGAGGAAAATTGACCACCGCAATTACTTGTTCTCCGATGATATTTTCAGCCACATATCTTCTAGTAATTTGTGCACTTGATTTCTTTATTCCGATCTCTTCTCCAAAATCAATCTCAAGCTTGATCGCAGGAACTTTTGCTTCGGCGAAGAATTCAGAGTTAATTATTGTTCCAACACGAATATCCAATTTCAAAAAATCATCAATAGTAGCCATATAGCATTCTCCCTTTAAATAATATTTTCTTAATTTATTTGCTTATTTACTTTGATTTTGATATTTAACAGTAGTGTAATTGAAGGCTTTTACCCAGAAATACATCCCCATGCCGAGTAGAGTCATCATCCCTCCTATAAATTGAAAGCTAGTGATTGTTTCTCCCAAGAATAGATAAGCAAGTATTATGGCGAGAACAGGCTCACCAATAATCCCTACAGAAATAGTAGTTGCACCTAAAGATTTCAATAACATATTAATAATAGATTGTCCCAAAATAGTTGGGATTAATGCGAGTAAAAAGAAATAGATCCAGTCCGAAGAGTTATAATCTATCAAAGAGAAATGGTTTGACAAATTGTAGATTAACAAGACGCTTCCGCCAAGGAAAAAAACAATAACACTGTATAAACTTGCTCCTATTTTATGACTTACTTTTTGTCCTGCCAGCATATACGCTGATACAAAAACGGTTCCTAATAATGATAAGCCATCCCCTATTAACGCCACTTTAGAAACTCCAAAGTCTCCCCAAGCGATAACTATTGAACCCAGAAGTGCAATCACTAAACAAAGAATGTTTACCACATTTACCCGTTCTCTGAAGATGAAGTATGAACCAATCATTACAAATAAAGGCTGCAATGATAATATCACCATAGAGCTTGCAACTGAAGTATAAACTAAAGACTCCATCCAAAATAAGAAGTGTAATCCAAGAAAGAGACCCGCTAAGAAAACAATACTCCAGTCTTTTTTACTCATCTCCAGACAGCTAAACTTTTTCCATGATACAAAAGGAAGCAATAAAATTACAGAAGCAAACAATCTATACATGCCGGCTACAGAGGTGGGAGTATTTGAAAATTTTATCATGATGGAAGAGATCGAAATAGATAAAATACTAATAAAAAGCAAAATGTACGGATATGACGGTTTATTTGATTTCACATATAATCCTCCAAAATGTTCTATCTACTTCCTGTGCACAGAGTGATAAAATCAAGATTGGATATAATAATATCATCATCATTGTTTAAATTGTGTCATTATATCGTTGTATTATATATAAATATCATCATTTTAGAAGGGACGTCATTAGATGTCAAAACTGCTGCACGAGAACATTCTTTTTCCTGATGCTTCATTTCCATACATTATGTACACAGCTAACTCTCGGAAAATTATCCCTGAAGGACGAGGATTTAATGACTTACATTGGCACGAAGAACTTCAGATCACTTTGGTTACTCAAGGTAAACTAGTTATACAAGTGAATGGTATTGATTATGAATTGAAAAATGGCCAAGCCATTTTCATCAATAAAGGTGCCCTTCATGTTACGACGCACCTGACTCCTGACGGTCAGTATGTGAGTTTCAATTTTCCTGAAAAGCTGTTGGTCTTTTATGCAGATAGTGCTATGGAAAAAAATTATGTATCACCTTATACGAACTCTTCCTTACTGTCTCTAGTAATTAAAGGAGATGCTGAATGGCAAAGAGATGTACTAAACATGCTTTTGGAGCTGAAGAATAGATTTGATATGCCAAAGAAATGGGGATGGGAATATGAGGTTTCTATCAGAACCGTACAACTCTGGTTAACCTTGATATCTAATATTTCTCTCTCCTTTGAGGACACAGCTAAATACGTAAAAAGGCAGCAAGAACGACTTCAACTCATGCTTTCTTTCATCCATCAGCACTACGCAACTAATATAACTTTGCAAGATATTTCTGATGCTGCTCATTTAAGTGTTTCAGAATGTACCCGTAGTTTCAAAAAGACCCTTCATATCACACCGTATGAATATTTAATAAAGTACCGGATTAAGAAAAGTATGGAGCTATTAATTTCAACTGATTATACAGTAACTGAAATTGCCCATAGAGTTGGTTTTAATCATGTTAACAACTTCATTCAGTCCTTTAAAAAACATCAAACAAGAACACCTAAAGATTTCCGGAAATTAAGAAATGAAATCAAAATCCAAGATACTTTGCCAATAGACACTCCTGGACGGGGGCCGGAATTGTTTTAAACTATATAAAAAAAGTGGCAGTCACGAAGGCTTTTTTGCCCTGTTTGACTACCACTCACTGTTTAATATCCCATATCCTTTAATATTTTGGATAACGTGCTCAGACGCTCACCGATCATTTCATCGTCATCGCTAAGAGCTTGATTAAATAGCTTAATATCTTCATTAATTCGCTCATTATCTGTACATACCGCTACAGTCATCGCATCCCCTTGCAAGCCAACTCTGTCGATGACGGGCTGCTCCGGGTCATATAAATTCTCATATCGATACGCTTCGCGGAAATGTTCTAACGACCGGCAAATTAGAATGGACAAATCAAGCACGCGATGAAGAGGCAGTTCCTCTGATTGTCTGGACCATTTTTCCCCGGTATATCTCCATACCTTAGCAGAAATATCGACCTTTCCTCGATCATTCCACTGCGCCAATCCTAAGGAAAGACCTTTCGCATCTGTGTTTCCAGCCATTCGGCCGTCAACCTTCTCATAATTCTCCGATACGACAACAGGCTTATGTTTTAAAGTTGTAGGTATTTTCATGTTTTTTTCTTCCTTCCAGTTACTATTTTACTAATTTACTAAACGACGGTTTCATCTTATCTTGGATTTCATCGTTAGTCAATTCGTGGTTTGTTATAACCTTTATCTCCGTAGGGATGTAACTTCTCTAACCATGGCTTTAAGATTTTCTTCCGTTCCCAGCGCATATCAGTTACCTTATCTATCTCCTTCTGTTCTAGTACCTCATAAGTGAACGCATCCGCACCGAATTCTTTCCAATCCTTCTGGAGCTGGGTATTTGCAAATCTCCCTGAATCCAACTGCATTTGCAGGGTAAGCCATTTGTTTTTCAAATTAGGATAGCTGTCGATAAATATTTTGCCGTTGATTTGGTTTTTGATTTGAGCAACACCCATATAAATCTTAATCTGTTTGTACTCCTCGATCAGCTCTTTGCGTTTATTCATATCCATATCTTTCTCTCCTTATCTTAGATAATAAATTCATGGAAATTGTAGTTGGATTTTCATTTTCCCAGCGATTCCAGCTCCACATTACTTCTTATCTTAACCACAATAGGAAGCAGAAAAAGCGCACCGATAATCACAAATACACCACTCGCCATAAATACGCCCATCAAGGAGAACGTATCCTTAAGGTAGCCGGAAATGAACATGCCAACCACCATCATTCCCATAAAAATAGGCATGATTGCTCCTGAAACTCGGCCAATAAAGGCCCCTTCGGTATTTCGCACAAGAAGTGTCTGAATCCCTCCTTGAATGCAAGGGTAAAACAAACCACTGATCACCAAGAAAATAATCGTCAGCCAAATTTGCTTAGAAGCTCCCATTCCAACCGTACAGACGGCATTGACAAGTAAGCCTATCAAAAGCAATAGCTGTGGCCTTACTTTTTTGGCTATCCCGATTATTGCAGCTCCGCCTACTAACATGGCTACCCCACTAGCCATCACAAGCCACTGAAGAAATTGTTTGTCCTTACCTAAATTCTCGATGACAAGAAAAATCTGAAGCGGCTGAGTTAGCCCTGATGCCAATCCCACCGCCGAGAAAGTTAAACTAAGTTTTCTTAAGGGTTTACTCGATCCGATGTAACGCAAGCCAGCCGTTAACTCTTTGATGAAGCCGCTGGCTTTACCTGACTTCGGTTCTTCTTCATCCCGAGGAAGGGAAGACAATATAAGCGAAGAGCCCAGAAACATAACGGCTGTCAGGATCAGAGATACGTGAATTCCAAACTTAATAAAAATAAACGTACCAATAACGGGTCCCAAAACCGTAAAGACAGCGACAAGGGTTTGGGACATCGCCATAACGCCTTGCAGCTGTTCAGCTGGCACATGTCTCTTGTACAGTTTCATCGCCGAAGGCTGAGAAAATTGAGATAAGCTGGCAGATACAAAAGATCCGATAAGAAGCGCAATCCATTCGCCATTCATGACCGCAATCAGCACCACCCCGACGGACAAGCCAGATAACAAATCGCTCCATACCATGGTTCTCTTCGGCCGCCATCGGTCGGCAAAGGTCCCACCAATAAGACCAAAAAGAAAGATCGGTGCAAATTCGGCAACTGATATCAGAGATACATCTACCGGATTATTATTCGTCAATTCAGATACATAAAGAAGGACGGCATAATTCCGGATCCATATTCCGAGCTGCAATAACACACGGGAGAGGATAATTGTTCGAACATAACGATTAGAAAACATTTTAATTCCCCATATCCTTTACTATTTTTTACACCTTCTCAAAACTCTCCAACATGACAACATGATTATGTTTAAACGTTGTTGGTATTTTCATTGCACCACTCCTATTTACTAATTTACTTATTTACTAATTTACTAAATCACTGCTTCATTTTATACAGGATAGTGTCGTTCGTCAAGCCGTTTTCAGTCTCGATATTCCACAATCCTTTTTTTTAAAGGTGTTAATTGATTCTGTAAACAAATAAAAAAGTGGAGCAACTGCCGTAGCATTTGCTCCACTTTTTTATGTTTATCTAATTTCAAAAAATTCTTTAGCGTATTCGACAACGCCATGGACATCTGAGAGACCGTCATCTATAAGCTCAACGGCCATAAAATTATCGTCTGAAACTTCGAAAGGTGCTTCTATACCAAATTGACTAGCTTTTTTATAACCAAACTTCGGATAATACTTATCATGACCCAAAACGACAGAGCCTTTATATCCAAGCTGTGTTGCGATTTTGTGGCCTTCAGTAATCAGTAGCTTCCCTATGCCCTTGCTTTGCATTTCTGGTAGTACTGCAACAGGTGCAAGCGCAACCAGAGTTTGATCACCCACTAGAATTTCTGTAAAAAGGATATGACCGACGATCTTATTCTCATATTCAGCTACAAGAGATAACTCCGGAATAAACTTTGTCGAGCTCCTTAGTCTATTTACCAAATTGTGCTCATCATGATCTGAATGTTCCGCATTTTCAAATGATTTTTGGACTACATGGTAGACTTCGTTAATATCTTGAGCTTTTTCTTGTCTAATGATAATGTTCATTGATTTAATCTCCTGATCATGGATTTGAGCTCATTGCTTTCTATTCTGGGTCTTGGATAACCGTTAATAGTTACCTGAATCATAGCTCGTCCCAATTGTTCCGATGTAATGACACTGTTTAACTTCTTTAGCAAGGGATAAAGTGGCTTCATCACATCATAAAGAATCTGATACACTTTTGTTTTGGATTGTACGCCATATAGGGGTAGAATCACACCTGGTCTGAACATATATGCGTCCTTAAAAGGTAGCTTCAACAGATCGTTTTCTGTCTTCCCTTTCACTCTCGCCCACATAGAGCGTCCTTTTTCCGAACTATCCGTCCCACTTCCAGAAACATATATAAAGGTCATTTGAGGGTTCAATCTTGCTAATGTTGTTCCGGCGGATAGCGCGATATCATATGTTACTCTTTTATATTCCTCTTCCTTCATACCAGCAGAGGAAACCCCAAGGCAGAAAAAGCATGCATCATAACCTGTGATTTCATGTTCTATACTTGATAATTCAGCTACATTGGAAAGTTGAATTTGTCTTAGTTTTGTATGTTGCTGCTCTGTCTTTTTACGCCCAATCGTAAGTATTTCTTGAACTCTATCATCCATCAAACATTCACGTAACGCGCTTTGACCAACCATACCTGTAGCTCCAAAAATAATGACCTTCATATCATTGACTCTCCAATCTAAAAGATGATTCTATTTCCAATATTAACAGGCATTTTCGAAGCCAACAATCTTTTGGCGTAATCATGGATTGTAACAATGTGCTTGCTTCTTCATCCTTTATAATCATGCAACAACAGAAGGATTCCCAATTTCCGCTTCACCTAATATAAAGTCCTAGAAAGCTATACTATAAATCTATTAAAGTTTGACCTTGTTTAGGATCAGTGAGACGAGCATATTCTATCGAGATTGATAATAGAATGAATGAAATGAAACCCACTCCAAGCCCTTCAACTTAACTATGATGCCCTAACCCCAGCTAGTGACCTGGGAGGAATAAGTGAAACGATTAACGGAGGTGTTTTTTATATGCGATGTATTTTGTGTGGTCCTTCTCCAGCCATCAACGTATTCCATGAGTATAGTTCGTTTACACTGATGCGGTGTAGCAACTGTGGTCTTATCTTTAGAGCGAATATTGCGGAGGTTGATACAACCGGCTTAATCGCAGATATTTATAATTCAGAATGGATTGCAATGCGTGAAAAATATGCTCAAGCGACCTATTCTGATCATGCTCTGTTTAATTTAATGCTGCTGGAAATGTTCAGTCCAGAAAAAGGAGCATTGCTAGAGTTTGGTTCTGGAACAGGTGAATTTCTACATGCAGCTGGAAATGGCGGCTGGAGAGCGGTTGGCATTGAACCCTCACAAATGTCACGAGCCTATGCCAAATATAAATATGGTGTGGATCTGGTTAAAGATGAATGGAAAAGCACCCAAGACGATGACTCGGCTAAAAATCCTGATCTTCCTCGTTATGATGCGGTAGTGTTCTGGCATGTGCTTGAGCATATTTCTGATCCATTTGCATTTTTGAAGGATATTCGTAATCTTTTGACAACGCAAGGGAAAATTTATTTCAGTATTCCCAATAGCCATTCATTAACCAACGAAGTCTACGGACCTGAATCACCGTTATTTATTGAACCCGATCACCTGTATCATTACACGGACGCTAATGTGCGTGAATTACTCAATCAGGCTGGATTTGAGATCATTTCGATATTCACGCGGCAGCTGGTCTCTGTTTCGGATGTATTGATCGATGCACATCCTCACTATGGGCCGAATACTCCATTTGTTGAACGAATGGCTCTTTTGGCCAGATGGCAAGGTGAACGTCGCGGACATGAGATATGTTGTGTGGCCAGTCTGAAGGAATAATTTATTATACTTGCAAGAAAAAAAGCTGGAGCCAAATACACTTGGCTCCAGCTCTTTTGTGATGATTACAATCCCATAATTCTATAAATCAAAGCAGCAGCCTCCGCACGGGTGGTCAGATTCAGTGGTCTGAAGGTTCCGTCGGAATAACCATTGATTATTCCTGACTGCTGCAGGTGTTTAACTGCTTCCCTGGCATAAGCTCCGATTTGCTTCTGATCAGCAAATACTACGGTTTTGCTGGAATAATCCAGCTGAAGAGAAACTAAGCTCAGAGCGCGGAATAAGATAACAGCTATTTCTTGGCGAGTAATCGGTTCTTTTGCGCTAAATAAGCCTTCGCTGCGTCCGTTAACCAGCTTCAGTGCCTGAGCCGTTGAGACAGCTTGGTAATACCAAGCGTCTGGACTCACATCTTCGAAAGTATTGCTGTTCTCAGGCTGAAGGTCCAGTGCCGATACCAGCAGTTGAACAAACTCTGCTCTGGTGATTTGGCGGGCAGGCTCATATTTGCCATCGCCTGTTCCGTGAACCAAATCACGAGATGCCAACGCTTCAAGGATAGCACCGAAGACCGAATTGACATCAGAGAAGTGTATATCTCCATTCGCTGCAGCGTATAATCCAAACTTCCGTGTTGTGAAGGTGATGCTTTCTGTACCTGAAACGTATTTGGAGTTCTTGACCACTTCCGCCAGCCCCTCGCGGGTAATAGAATAGACGATGGCTTGATTCGGCGCTTCACTAGGATTCAATTTATATCCAAACGATACCTTCATTGCCGCAGTTTGACTTAATGTTTCTATTTGCTTTCCGTCTACCATCAAGGAGATCCGGTACACGGCATGCGTTTTCCATTTCTCTTTTAATGAAACAGAAAGGGTTGAAGGATCAACAAAATGAATGGACAGCTCCAACTGCTTGGAACCCTCCGGAATATTGCTACCCATCTTGTCAATTGGGAACGTCACGGTGGTTTCACCTGCTTTTATTGTAAGAGAGATAACATTATCTTTCAGTTCGGTAACGGGCAATTGAAAGGTTACTCCCTTAGCTGTGGCATCTAATTTAGTAAGCTCAAGTGCCAATGCACCATCTTGCACACCCTTCATCGCTTTTTGAATTTCTCCAGTAGGAAGCTGTGCAATGCGCATTCCCTCAGCATCAGGTGAAGCCTGAATCTGAATACGGCCGGCTGAGATTATATTCACTGGATTAACTATTTTCCCTCCACTGTTACTATTGTTACTGCCATTATTGCTGCCGGACGAACTGCCAGGCGTTTCTGTTCCCCCGCGGTCTTCACTCCGTACCACTTTCAAAGTGTAGGTCTTTGTTGTTGTTCCATTTGCGGCGGTAACTTTGATGCTGACGCTATTTTCTCCTACTTTTAGTTCACTTCCGCCAGTTACTGTTAATTTGGCTTTCGGATCTAAAGGTATCCCTGTAACAGTCACGGCTGTTTTAGAAAAGGGTACATTTATTGTATAGGTCAATGTATTACGGTCAAACCCGGGAATATCTGTACCCTCCATACTCAAAAAGCTCAAATCAGCATTATCACTCGGTTGTGTCTCCTCCTCATCTTCGACATTCATAAACTGGAAGGTGCGGAAAAGTGCCGGATCCTTCGCAGCGCCTATGCCTGATCCCCACTCAATATACCCTTTTCGGCCCGCACCATCATTATCGTTAACCAACATCGAGAAGCTCAAGACATTGCCTCCCGCTCCTCGAATTGGACTTACTTCACTCCAAGGTAGTACCAGTGCATATGAGGTAATCTTAGTCGCTTCATCTCGGGTTACACTTAGAGTTCCTTTGGTCAACACTCCAGTAGCAGCACCTTTCATGGACAGCCAGCGGTATATTTGCGGCCCCTCCGGCGTCTGTGAAATTCCGTATTCATACCAGGATTGGCTATCGCCCGGTACACCGGGAGCGAGGCTGAATTGAATACTGTCATTTTGCCAAATATTAATCCCGGAAGCGTTATGGCTGAATACATCATCACGGATGTCGGCAGTCAAATAAATGTTATCCTTGTCCCAGCGTAGTTGTGCTGTTCCGCTAAGATCATCCGCACCGTTATACCCGCTCAACAAAGGGGTTCCGTCTGCAAGATCAATCAGCGCGGGAGTTCCTGTGTCTGATTGATGCTTCATCCGGTTAATATCTATGTTTTGCTTGAGGTGAATTGTCTCATAGCCTTCAAGGTCAACGGTCAAGTCAAGAGGATATTTGACACCTTCAGAGAATCCCGGCAAGGGTATTGGATAAGTAAATTTGTTATTCGGAGCGATTTCGGCTAGTTGCGACTCGCTACCGCTGAGTTGGCCACTTCCTTCCCCTATTTTCCAGGAAATTTTGTTAATTTTCAGAGGGTCTACTCCAGAACTGTTTGTAAACTGAAGTTGAAGGGATATGCCTCCGTTTCTACCATCTGTAATATGAGGAGCAATTTTTAAGCCTTGAAAATATAATCGCAGATCATCTACAGGTGCTTCAGGCAGTGTGGCAGGATCAAGTCCGGGTCCATTATAGGCTCCGATATTCGGTGGATTTTCTGCTGAAACAGCATTTCCCCAATAGTCATGGCCTCCGTTGTCTGCAATGATTGCACCAGCCCCAAGCGCAGGGGAGCCTTCTCTTAGCTTGTAACCGTCCACTGTATTCCAGCCAATTCCACCGCTGCCCTGAGCAACCAAGAGCGGATTCGCTGTGACGGGATTCGTATTTTCCGGCTCACTTACTGGATGATTTCCATACAACAGGTTGTGGTCGAAGCTGCCATTTACCCCGGGCAGATTATAACCTCCCTGTCCAAGGTTGTAGACCAGATTATTCCTGAACGTATAGGGAGCGTTGATATTTCCCGCGTCGTCCCATTCATGGTCGATTATTTTGGTGTTTTGCCCAGTGCCGATATAGATCGTATTGTTATAGATTTGCGTATCCGGCGTAACCCCGCCTGCAAAATTAAACGTATGCGTCAGATCATTCTGGCTGATGTTGTATCTGACTACATTGTTAGAGGAGCCGGTCAGCACTCCTGGAGTTAAACGGGCATCGACAAAAAGCATGAATCCGCCCTTATTGCCATGGCTGTAATTATATTGAACTACACTGTCCATAGTATCGATATCCAGATTGAAGCCCTGACCATCTCCCTCTGGTTTATTTGTGTTAAAGGACTCATTAAACTGCACGATATTATTCTTGCCCCGGGTCGGCCAGATTGCGGCTGAGCCGTTAAACTCGCCTTCTTCGGAGTAGTTCCCACCTTCTTCTGCTATGTTATGCTCAATTAACGCTCCGTCCGCACCGAAAGTGAGAATGCCGTCGCTGTCTGCTTGTTTGACATAATTTCCGCGGATCGTAACATTGACCGTAGCATAGTCGGCTCCGTTGAAACGCTGATCCCATACCACAATTCCTGTCCGTCCAATTCGTTCGACCGTGTTGCCTTCGATCCATACCCCATCAAATTTGTCCGTGCCCGTCGTTCCGCCCACATATACGGAGATTCCACCGAATGCATGCGGACCGCCTTCAGCTCCAGAAACTGTCGGATAACGGAAGCTGCTTGATACATCATGAACATAGTTATCCTGGATGAGGATATTTCTTAATGTCCCTCCGTTTGCGTTCTCCACCATTATGCCTTCCCGGTAAACCGTTCCTCTCTCGGAAGCATAATTAGTAACCTCAAGATCCCGAATTGCCCAGTTTGAGGCATTACGCAGGTATACAGCTGCTCCGGCCATGCCTCCACCATTGATAGTCGGTTTACTTCCGCTGCCATAGGAAGTGATTGTTATCGGTTTATCGTCTGTTCCGCTACCCTTAGGATATAATTGTTCATTCCAGATTCCACCCTTCTTTAACAAAATTCGGTCTCCAGCCTCAAAGGTAGTCTGGTTAACTACAGAGAAGGTCTTCCAGGCTGTCTCAGGTGTTTTTCCATCATTGCTGTCGCTGCCTGCAAATGAATCGACGTAATAATCTCCGTCTCCACCGCTGTTCCCTCCATCTCCAGGCAAGCGGTTGGACAAGGAGACCGATCCTAGCTGCAACAGCCAAGGGGCGGAATCGCCGCTGAGCTCTATTTTTAAATAATGAATGCCTGAAGGAATCCCTTGTACTGGGGTATAATTCGTCCCGGTCCAAGCTGCATCTCCTGTAGATTGTGGAGCTTCATGTATTGCTGAAATCTCTGTCCAGGTGGATGCATCCGCCGATCCATAGAACTTTATGCTTCCGCTAGACCCGGCAAAGGAATGCAGACGGACGATGAAATGCTGCAAATTATGCAAATGGTACACAAGTGATTCTGCCGAATCTGCTGTTCTCACTGCACGAGAATGATCTCCACCAAAAAAAGTGGGATTGCTTGTATCTAAAGACCAATTTGTACTAAATGCATACAGCTGTGAAACATCATCAAGCTCATCATTAATCGTTTGGGGTGCAAGTGATACATTGGAGAGCGTAAGGTGTCCAAGCTGCATCAGCCAGCTGTCGAGGTCGCCGCTGATCTCGATTTTGAGATAATTGACATCATTCGGAAGTGCACCGGCGGGCGTGTATACTGTTCCATACCAACCAGAACCGGTTGCTGTGGGACTGTCATTAATGGCTGGAAGCTCCGTCCACGCTGTCGCATCACCCGATCCGTAGAACTTGATTACGGCTGTTGAGCCAGAGAAATAATAGGCCTGAAGCGTAAACGACTGAATTCCTGTTAATGAATAAACGGCATAACCGGTATCCGTGGATGTCCTGACCAACCGCGTAGCATCTCCGCCGAAGAATTGAGGATTGCTGCTGTCAATCAACCAATTCTCCGAACTCAGCTCCGCTGCTGGCAGAGCAGAGAAATCATCGGCATACGTCTCTTCAGCATGGGCAGAAGCACCCATTACTGGGAACACTGTCGTAAAGATCAGAACCATCATTAGCAGTGATTTTGCGAGTTTTTTTAACATTGTTGTGTTATTCCCCCTTGAACATTTATTGAATGGCTTGGTTTGCGAGTCTTTCAGCCATTGGGTAATTCCATTCTGGGACAGCTTTGGATAGCTTATCGTCCACCATGGATCTAAACTTCTGTTGCGCCAAATGAAGTGTGATAGCATCCTTCACTTGATCGAAAGGTATAACTCCTGCATCCTCTACCGATAGACAGTAAAGTAGATGAATGGCCCCATTTTCAGCAAACAAGCCACTAATCTGTCCAGGTGCAAGCTGATCTGCAGCAAGCAATACCTTAGGATTTTCCAGCGCTGCTGTTCGCCGGGAAGCACTTGTTATTTTGACTTCGCCCACGTTTATACCCAGCTCTTTTGCCTGCTGATGGATGCCTGCGTCTGATCTTATTTCTGCTGTTGCTGCTGCCCGGAGCAATTCCATTTTCTCCATGGCCTCCTGCTGATCCTTGTATTCTGTTTCCGGACCAAAGGGCAGTGATGCCCATTCAAGATGTATAGCTCCCGGCCGAGAATATTTAGCAGCTTGCTTTGCTTCATATTCCAGCCTTACCTGTTCATCTGAAATCACGATGCCTCCGTTGCTGCGCATTGCTTCAATCGTGGTATCCTCAAGGTTGCTCATGTAATAACTGTAATAGGCCTGCGCTTCCAGATGAAGAGGACCATACACCACTTCCTTATTCGCTACCGCCTGACTCCGCCGTTGATTCTCACGCCCCATTCCTTTTAGAAAACCTTCATAGCTGATATCCGATACCACACCTGCTTCTTGAGCAAGCTGCAACTCCATCCGCTTCGTCAGTAGCTGCGTCTGGGATTCTTTTATCCACCTGTGGATTGGTTTTTCGCCGGAATAGTCGGTAGACCAGAATTTCTCTGAGTAGTCGGCATCGTAGGTCTGTTTGAAGTAATCAGCAGTCAGTGCCCGATTCATTTGAAGATGCCAGTTGAACTCCGCTGCAGTGACCTCCTGTCCGTTAAGGGTCAGAAGTGGTGCTTCTGCTTGTGGAGCCTGCACATTCATCGCGCCAATCAGCAACAGGCTTCCCGCAATCAGAGCGAACAGAATAGTGATAAGTCGATTTCTTTTGGAATGAAGCCTTAAAGTCATAAGTTGATTCCTCCTCTCCGCACTCATATTAAGCGCTTTCATTCTCTTCGATATTAGACATGTTACCCTTGAAAAAACAGGCGGGAATGCTGCGAAATGGTTTGCCATTTCACGATTTGCCTAAAAAGAGCAAGATGCTCCATCTATAAATACAAAAACAGCCCAGAATGTTCCGGACTGCTTAGCATTGCTCTTATGTTGGGGCTAACCCGAAAACATACTGAAGCTCAGGACGCCGCCTTTGATAATCTCTTCATGAGGCAAAGAATGGTGCTCCCAAAGCGTATGGTTCCAGTGGATTGATTTACTGTACACATTGGCGGGGCTGTTGTTTTGCGCTTCAATGACCCATTGCCGCCCATTTTCAAGCCGAATCGTTACTTTATCAAATAGTGGGCTGCCCAGTACATATTCGGAAATCCCGGGACTTAACGGATACAGTCCGATGGCGCTCCAAATATACCAGGCACCCATGCTGCCATTATCCTCGTCACCGGGCAACCCATCCATTCCACTGTTGAACAGTTTAGCCATGGTTTTGCGAACCCAGTACTGTGTTTTGGACAATGCCCCGAGTCTGGCGAAAATATAAGGAATATGGAAGCTGGGCTGATTGCTGATGGCAAACTGCCCTAGATCGGCCGCAGCCATTTCCGACATTTCATGAATTTCCAAGCCATAAGATCCCACTTTGAATATCGGTTCCTCGGCCATTAACTGGTCCAGACGCCGAACAAAAGCTTCCTCGCCACCCATCAGACTGGCTAATCCCGGGAAGTCATGGGGAACCGCCCAGCTCCCTTGCCAAGCTCCACCTTCACAGAACGGATCACCCCACGCCAAAGAATCAAATCCTTCCTGCCAAGTACCGTCCTCGTTACGGCCTCTCATAAAACCAACCTCTGGATCAAACAGCAGTTTGTAATTCTGCGCCCGGTCCATAAAACGCTCATAATCATCCATTTTGCCGAGTGCTTTAGCAATCTGGGCTATACAGAAGTCCCCGTATATATAATCCAGCGTGTTACTTACACTTTCATGAAAACGATCATGCGGCAGATAGCCGTGCTGCAAATACAATTCTAGCCCCCGTCTACCCAGCTTCTCGTCTGTAGCCGGACGATCTGCATGTTTCAGCAAACCTTCATATATTAGCTCTACGTCGAAGCCGCCGATGCCCTTAACCACGGCATCCGCAGCTGCCGCATCGATCAGTGTGCCGGGCATGGCACTGCGTTCGCCTGGTGAAAGCCATTTTGGCAGCCAGCCGCTTTCACCGTAAGCTAATGTCCAAGCCTGCATGATCTCACCGAGCAAGGATGGAAACAGGATACTGTATAACGGGAAGCTAGTCCGGTATACATCCCACAGTCCGATATCTGAATACATTGGACCCCGGCAAATGCTGCCGTTAAAAGGACTGTAATGAATTTGCTCGTCCTGCTCGTTATATTCATGCCATGTTCTAGGAAACAGGCAGATCCGGTACATACAGCTGTAAAAGGTACTGAGGTTCTCTTCATCCGCGCTTTCGACAACGATGCGGCTCAGCCGTTCTTCCCAGCCTGCCTCTGCTTTGCTCAAGATCTCTCCGAAGCTGTTCCCACCAACCTCCCGATCGAGATTCAATTGCGCTTGCTCCCCACTAATAAAGGAAGTGCCGCATTTCACTTCTATTACACCGGATTCCGGTATGTTTAATTCTACGTATGCACCCAGCTTATCGCCGGTTCCTTCATACGTCCCTAAAGGTTGGTACTCCCCGTCAAAGATTCCCGAATCCTCCATGAGAATGTCTGTGTCGAATTGGAAGACGAAATACATCGCGAAATTATCGGGTACCCCGGCGGTATGGCCTCTTGTAAAGCCGATGATCCTGCGTTTCTCCGGTTGAAAGGTGAGTTGAGACTCGCCTTTAAGCGGTGCTATTATGAGCCTGTTCTGCTGCCCCTTAGCGTATGTTATTCTAATCACCGCACAGCGCTCTGTAGGGGTCAGCTCCAGTCGGGTACGATATCGTTGAAGAGACACACCGAAGTAGTGTGGGGACACTTGCATCTCTTCCGGTTTAAAGGAAGATGAGCGCGAATCAGGACTGAGCAATAACGGTCCAGTCTGCGGCAACAGTGTTAGATGTCCATAATCTCCGATCCAAGGACTGGGCTGGTGAGTTAGTCGTATGCCCTCCAGGTGGCGATGGTGCGGATGGAAGAACCAGGTCCCCCCTGCTTCGTGGGTTTGCGGGCTCCAAGCCGCCATGCCAAATGGCATCGCTGTAAGCGGCAGCGTATTGCCGTGTGAGTAGCGGAAATCCGACTTAGTCCCCTGTAATGGATTAACATAATCTAACAAACCCAAATGGATACACTCCTTTGGCTGGCTTACACCAGCTCTATAATCTCCGACCTTAACTGCTGCCGGCTAAGATAATCGAAATACTTGAACATCTCCAGCTTCTACCCGTATAGACAGTTGAGTTGTTGAAGGTTCAAACGGATTTATTGGCTGAATTTTGGCATTCCCATCGTCAAACCATGGCTCTGCTGAAGTATAATTGGCAGGCAGCGTAACTTTGGCTTCTGCCAACGTCTTCCCTTCATTATGCACATAGAGGAACGCACCTCTGTCTTCTTCAACTTCCCACTCGGAAAGATCAGCGCGGACACCTCCGCTTACTTGCACATTCGGCTGTAGCTTCAATTCCTGCTGTAAAAGATCGCGCACCAACTGGAGCGTTCCGGTATGTCCATCCTGCCAGTAGGCAGCCGCAAGTAAGGTACCGAACCACACAGCACGCCCATTGCCATAAGCGGCGGCCGTCAACACAGGCATGTTGTCCTCGGCAAATTCGGCTAGGACCTTCACATGACTTTGCAGCTCAATATCTGATTTGTAATAGGAGCCGTGTGCCTTATCATCTGCGGCTGCTTCCCCTTCCTTGCTGTGCTCCATTACATTAAGGAGTGGGATCGCCGTCCGTGATTCGAATGCTACCTGATGATAGCTATGATCCAGATTCTCGGCAGAATGAATCCAAGTCTCCCGAACCCCAAAGACTTCATCAAATCCGTAACCAGGAACTGTATAGCTGTGACAGCCATTCTCTGCCTGAAGCGCGCCGAAGGAGCATTCCGAAACCAATATGCCTCCCTTTTCTACCCACTCACGCAGGAGGTCACACAGTTTACGGTTCAGATACAGTGGATAAGGCATCCACAGGCAGCGGTATTGCTCCAATGTCTTTTCCGTAACATCCGACTCATGGAGAAATTCCACTTTATAATTAAGATCATGTAGCAGTTTATGGACGCCTTGAAGGGAATCGTTATAGGTGTCCAAATGATCATGGGCAGCAAAGTTTGCGATTTGGTTCTGTGGGCTGAATAGAATAGCAATCCCGTCCCCACGCCGTTTTGCCTGTAAAAGCTCATGTTTATTGTATTGCACAAGCTTATTTAGTTGGGCCATATCCTTGTACCATGGGGTTGGACTGCCGTCCAAATACACACTACCCCAAGCCGGAGCCTCCTGTCCTATTACCTCCGGTCTATACTGCCAGAACAGATATCCCGTGATGCCACGGGCGAGCGGGGTCAGAATATGCCGCTTCATTTCTCGCAGCTCCGGCTTGCGCGGTTTCATCGCCGTATTGCCAGGCAGCGCATGAATCTCTGAGTTGATGATCGGTTTGCCTTTGGCGGCAGAGATCAGTAGATCAGCCGACCAAGCTGAGGACCCTAGGCTATTTCCTGTCAGGTCACAGGGCTCAGCCAGCTTAAAGTCGTCTGATCCTGCTGTAATCATATTAAAAATAGGAGCTGGCACAGTATGTGCCATAACAGGATGAAGCAGATCCAGTGACTTCACAGTATCTACCCGGCTCCGCAGCTCATCTGTTAAAGTACCGGACATGAACAGCCGCCAGTCCACCAAATCATTGAATACGCCTAGCCCACGCGGTGCCTCTACTTCCTCCCAGTTTCCGTAAGTCCGCTGCCATGATTCGTTCAGAGCTTTCAGAGTAATATATTTATTTTTCAGCCATTCTTGGAATGCCAGCACTGAGTGCTCGCAATAGCATACCTGGTTGTCAAATGACAGCTTGCGCTTAATCCCTGTCGTCAGCTCAGGCTCATTCCATAAATCCCACACCCAGAGTGCAGGATGATCTTTGAAAGTCTTCACTGTTTCCGCCAGAAATTTCGCCTTCTCCGTGGCTGCAGCTGCATGGTGATAACAAGGTCCAGGAGCTCCGCCAATCTGGCGGCAGTTAATTGCCCTTGGTTCCAGAACGGAACCGTCTGCTGTGATCATTTTGGAATCAGGATGTTTTTTATAAAACCAGGCTGGCGCCACATCGAAAATCACGTTCAAAATGACCTTTAAGCCATTCTGTTCAGCAATATCCATCAGCTCCTGAATATCATCGAACTGGTATATCCCTTCTTTGGACACGCTGGCGCGCCACTGCACCCAATACTTCACACAATTGAAGCCCTGCCCGGCAATATTGCTTAGGTCTTTCTCCCATTGATCCCGGAATGGGGTTGGGGAACGGTAATATTGAAACCCGAATGGAATAAATGATTTTTGTATCAAGGGTACTCCTCCTACAGCGTTCAATTTCGATGTCATGTATTTATAAAAGCGCTTACCGCTCTTTTACGGTTAAAGTCTATCACAGTACATTTTGCAAAAGTTAGGATGGAATCCTATGAAACGGTTTGTTAAGCTGTTGAAATGTTTAGAACTTCCGCTATGCGGACATTTTTGTACTTAGCCACCGGTGAACATACTGCGAAATCGTTTGTGATCCTGACAACTGAGAAATTACCGCTCCTCTAAAAGAGGTTTCATGTTTATAATGACTGTAAGACATATTAGAAACTACTTCGAGGTGAGGCCAATGTTGAAAGCGCTTATAGTAGATGATGAATATCTCGTCCGTATGGGCATCACCCAAACCATAGACTGGGCAGAATACAACGTCGAGATCATAGGAGAAGCCAGCAATGGTGAAGAGGGTTTGGAGCTTGCACTACAGCACCGCCCGGATGTGATTATTACCGATATCCGTATGCCGTATATGAACGGTCTTGAACTTATCGAGAAAATACGGGAGCAGGACATGCTCGTAGGCATTGTCGTACTTAGTGGTTATGACGAATTTCAATATGCGCAGGCTGCATTACGTTATGGTGCCTCCACCTATTTGCTGAAGCCCATTAATATAGAAGAACTCGCAGATACAGTACGAAGTGTTGGCGATGAAATCCTGGGGAAAAAGCAACTCTCCAAGCGATATTCACAGCTTAATGAGGAAATTGCGGCGATATCCAAGCAATTCTGGCAGGATTTACTGCATGGCCAGCTGCATAGCGAGGAATTCATTACCAGCAAAATAAAGCTGCTGGAGCTGCAATTAGAACTAGGAAAAGCTATGCTGCCGTTGTCTATAGCCTTGCCTGTTGATAATGGTCTTCAAGGAACTGATGTAGGCAAAGCGTTGGAGGATGAAGCAGCGGTTATTCTGGAAGCGTATTCTTTTGAACAGCTCTGTCTATTCCGTGATAGTCATCTGGAGTGGGTTATGATTCTCCGAACCGATGAACCTGAGTTTGCTGGTGATTCTGCCCGCAGATTAGGTAAGCAGCTATCGGAATGGAGCCAGCAGCACTTCGGCCAGGCTCTTAGCGTTGGCATCGGCAAACCAACTGAAGATTGGAACGGAATCGTAGATTCATACAAACAGGCTGTGCTTGCTGCGCAGCGTGCATTATCTGGTATTGAACGCGTGTTGTACGCTGAGGAAGAGGCCGGAGCTCGATGCCGGCGTGAAATCAGAGACGCCCTCGCTTTTATTCGGGAGCATTATGCTGGGAACATTACCGTAGAGATGGTTGCTGCTGCGGTGTTCGTCAGTCCAACCCATTTAATGCATCTATTCCGCAAAGATTTGAACAAGACTTTCTATGAATGTCTGACGGAATATCGTATTGAAGAAGCCAAACGTATGCTACGCAATCCGATGTACCGGGTCTATGAGGTAGGCAATCAGGTTGGTTTCACCGACTCCAAATACTTTAGCCAGATTTTCAAAAAGATGACGGGCATCCCGCCGAGCGAATATGCAAAAACCTATGGTTAAGCTAACGATGGCCAACCGGATGGATTCTTGGATGCGGAGGTTCAAGATCAAAAGTCGGATTGTTGTTGTCCTGTTAGTGGGATTGTCTCTGCATCTGGTGCTGATGCTTGTTATTTTTAACTTCTATTCCTATACCTATCTGCAAAAGGATCTGTATCGCCATGTGGTCCAGACTCAACGCCAAATTGGGCTCAGTGTGGAGTTGATGGTCGATGACATTCAGATGTTGTTCCTGCGATTTCTGGTGAACAGCGACATTTACCAGATCATTAATAACGATTCCCTGCCAGCAGCAGACAAGGAATTACGGATCGGGGCTATCATCGACGGTATGCTGGCACAGAATGATCTGGTGGGCAATGTAATCATCAACACCAATGATAATATGCTTTACTCTTATCAGTCCAAGGAGCAGATGCTCGAAGTTCCCGAAGCCTTGTTCATTAAACGTATTCAGGAGAGCAGCATGCCTGTTGTCGGTGAAATCAAACGGGATGGGGACGGCAATGCCTATATCCCCTTCGGACAGCAATTCCGCAACTTCAATACGGGGCAAAATATCGGGGTCGTCATCATCTATGTCAGAGAAGCCGCCTTGGCAGATCTTTATTCCTCCAGTTTCACTGGCATTGGCTACTCCTTCCTGACCTCCAGCGACCGGATTATATCTCACCCCGACAAGCGGCTCTTGGGCAATTTTTTGGAGGAGAATGCCCCTCTTCGCCCGGGTCAGAAAGAAGGCTACCGCACCTGGTCAGATAACGGGAATTCCTATATCATTGCTACTTATCCTTTGAATCCTAGGTTGGAGACGCTTGGCGTTAGCTGGGAGTTCACCAGTGTGATTTCTAGCCACAAGTTACTGGAGGGAATTGCCAAGGGTAACCGAAATGCCCTTCTTTTCGCCAGTGTTACCTTCATTGTGCTACTGATTCTTTCCTTTTATCTGGCGGCCAAAATCACCCGACCACTACTGAACTTGAAGAAGAAGCTGAGTCTGTTTGGCAAAAAAGACTTAGCAGCTGTCTATGAGCAGCGGGCACAGGTCGATGAGATTTTCCAGCTAGAGAACAGCTACTATCAGATGGTAGAACGGATCAGCCAATTAATGCTTGAAAAAGATGAGGAAAAAGAGAAGCAGCGCAAGGCGGAGCTGACTGCGCTACAGTCGCAGATCAATCCTCATTTCCTCTACAACACGTTAGATGCGATTGCCTGGATTGCCCGGCTGAAGAAGCAGCCCGACATTGAGCGGCTGATTTCTTCTCTGGCGACCTTTTTTCGGATTAGCCTGCATAAAGGCGATAAATTCGTTACTGTCGACGAAGAAATCCGTTTGGTGGAGAGTTTTGTGACGGTCGAGCAAATGCGTTTCCCGAATAAATTCGAGATTGAATACGATATTGAGGAATCGCTGCGCAAAGTCCGCATTCTAAAGCTGATTCTTCAGCCTATCGCAGAGAATGCGATCAAGCACGGCATTAGCGAAAAACGTGGCATGGGCAGAATCTGGATTAAAGGCGAGCTGCTGGAGGATGAGATTCGCTTTACAGTGACGGATGACGGAGTCGGCTTTGCCAACGGTGCGACACTTAGCCAAGCTAAGGAAGATGTGCTGTTCCAGAGCGGATATGGGTTGCGAAATGTGGACGAACGAATCAAGCTGGAATACGGTCCTCAATATGGGCTAAGCATCTCCAGCACTCCGGGGCAAGGCACCACGGTTACGATTAGCTTGAAGAAAGATCTGCCCAATTAACTAAGATTGTTAATGAATGCGGACACTACAAAGAAATCGTTCCTTTTTTGAGAGGTAGGTGGTACTTCCACTTTTCTCATAAAGAGCGATTTCTTTTTTATCGTGTGAGTAGTGTAAATAGTTATTCTGTCTTTTCTCAAAGTGAATTAAGCCCTCTGATTAATTCATCTCCTAAGGAAGGGTGTCCATTCATTACTTCAACAAATAAAAGAGGAGCATTGCCATGGCAAGCTCCTCAGAAATCATAAACCGTTAGTTCAACCAATTAATCATTTCATTGATTTTGCTAACGCGACCATTTCCACTTTAGTCAAATCTCCACTGTTGAATTCAATGAAAGTACCATCTTGTACCCAACGTAGGTATCCTCCTGGTGTATGATTAGCCCATGGTTCAAATCGCCCTTCGATTCCGTTTATGTTAATTTTCTCTCCACGTTCATTAAATTTAAAATCCTCGACTATAGTTCTTGTTGTACTTGTTTGGTTACGAACATCTAAATTAGTGACAACTCGGTTTATTTTATAACCAACCGCCTTATGTTCTTCAATTCCAAATAAATATGTCTTTCCTGATTCATCAAAAAAATGAAGTCTAACTTTTGAAACTGATTGACCAAGAACAAGCGGATATGGTTCCTTAATTTCTAACTTATAACCTTTAAAAGAGTGAGACGGTACTAGTAGTTTGAATTCCGCAATTTTCTTCAGCTTATCCAACCCCACATTTGAAAAAGCAAGCGTAGGCTTAGCTGATGCGATTCCAGCAGACAGCGTAAAGATTAAAATCAATGAAATAATCCATTTAAACAAGGGCGATTCCTCCAAATTTTTTGGGAATATTATGCCCTTGATTAATTCAACTATCCTGCCCGTTTAGTTAAAATCCAACTCTATTCTGGTGATTATAATTTCTTTAGCATGTGAATGTCATTAGGTTCTTTTTCAAATAATTCCAAATCAATCTCTGATGTAATGGCTGAATCATGACTAGTATAAAACTTCACCGCAGATTCAGTCTCGGTAGACGAAATATATAAGTACTTCGCCCCTTTTTCAACTGCTGCTGTACTCAGTGATTCCATAATAAGACTACCGATTCCTCTTCTTCGATATTCACGTGTCACATACATAAGGTCAATCTGAAGCCTATCATTATCATAACCCCTGAACTTATGAGCTAAGACACCAAACCCGACCAGTTTATCTCCGTTAAATGCTCCAAAAGCCGTACCACCATTGGTGAGTTCATATTCATATCGAGATATTATCTCTAGATAGATATCTTCTGTCCATCTGGGACTTTCATGTGCTGTTCTTATTTCTTCAAGTACCCCGTGCTTTAATTTGTACGTCAATTCTATTGTTTCCGAACGATCGATGTCACGAATTTTATAAGAATCATAAAGTATCATTTGAACAATTGAAACCATTGTAATCCCTCTTTTTTAAAAATTCGTATTCATCATTATCAATTTAATTGCATACATCAGAATCTATAATATAAGTTTTAGACTGCCCCTAGAACTTGAAACAGCGACATCAAAGGACTATAAAAAATAAAGTCCAGACTGTCGCTATTTCATTAAGTAACGTATCCCGTTAATTTAATGCTGTGGATTGGATACTGGTTTAGTAAATAATATCGTGTTGTTCCCCTTCTTTGGGATCGTTAATAACAACCCACTGTTCCTCAACTATGTTTAGTTCCTCATTGCAGAACTCCATTGCTTCTCCTAATGTTTCATAACAATAGTCAGCATTTGCACCCTTATTTTCATGAGTTTCAAATAGAAATACATAAACACGATACTTTGATTCATAAATCATTACCTTACTTATATCCCCTATTGGTTCTGTAAGAAGAGCATACATTCTCATTTTTGCACCCCATATGTTCTATTGCATTATCTTACCATAGCGTTATCCTGCCCAATAGTTGAATAACAAAAGGAGCAGCTGCCACGGTATTCTGTTCCGCTATCGTGTCCCGTTAGTGACATGGAATTTTACTTTAGCTGAACAATCACCTACGAAGTAGATTCGCTATGATCGGTTCTCGCCCAATTTCTCTCACCCATACAGACAACTGACCAATGTGATGTATTTCGTGAGCGATGACGTGCCACATGATTTCTCCATGCTTATATGTTATCCATTCACCATTATCACGTAGAAGTGTCAGCTCTTTACGTTCCATCTCTAGTGTCCATGACGTAACAAATTGCTCCACTTCTGCGTGAAACTGTATTGATAAATCTCGCACCTGCTTCAGACTTCATTAAGCCTCGAAGAGCTTTTGTTCAAATTCTGCCTTTCCCTGCAATACACTGTGAATCCAACTATATTCCCAATAAACGATGTGAAACAGTGTTTCTAAGATTCCTCCAACACCGCCAATTCGAGCTTTAAGCAATTCATCTTAAGGTACATCTTCAGACCAAGAGAACCAGTCATTACGAACCTGCCAGTTGTATTGGAACAGAGTCTTCATTATAGAGCACTCTCCTAATATATATCATCGAAATATTAATATTCTAACTATCCAGACAAACTCATTCGACATTAACCTACTATTTCCTCTTGTGACACTAAACTTCCGTTAGTTAAATATCCTCGTCAGTCTAGTGCTTTATTTTCTCAGTTTATCGAGAGTTAAATATAAAAAAGTCAGATAAAATAAAGGTCCTACATATTGTACATGACTAATATGTGGAACCTTTTATGTTTAACTATCGTTTCCCGTTTGCCACACATAAGGGTAATAAGGTTTTCCCGGAAAATGCCCTTGTCTTATTCAATCCTTCCCCTCCGACCGACGCAGCGTCCCAACCAGTTCTACAAAGTGACGCCCGCGCTCTTCAAAGTTACGGTACTGGTCAAACGCAGTGCATACAGGACTCAGCAGCACAGTGTCCCCCGGTGAGGCTAGCTTGTGCGCCTGCGCCACTGCCTCGGCCAGGCCTTCGCAGTAGATAATAGGCGGACAGCCCGCCACTCTACGCGCCGCAGTCTCGATTTGACTTGCCGCTTCGCCAATCAACAGCAACTCTTTAACATGATCAGGCAGTAGTCTAGCCATCTCGTCGAACGGTACTTTCTTATCTCGCCCGCCGGCGATCGCAACACTCGGCCCTCATGAGCGTGAAGTGTGGCGACGGTGCGAGCGGGGCTGGAACCGATTGAATTGTTGTAATATTGGACACCGCCCACAGTTGCCACCCACTGGTTACGGTGCTCCACGCCGACATCACTGTCGTTTGTGTGTGAGAACTCGAGGGTTCTGCGGGATTCGAACCCTCGACCAGATGATTAAGAGTCAACTACTCTACCACTGAGCTAAGAACCCTATAAGTTTGGTGGAGATTAGCAGGATCGAACCGCTGACATCTTGCATGAGATGCAAACGCTCTCCCGTATCCAGCTTATTTCACTAGCTAATATCAAACAAACAAATTACGAGTAACGAATCAATCCTCCATTAACATGGATCACTTGGCCTGTGACATACATAGATTCACTAGATGCAAGGTATACGTAGGCTGGTGCAATCTCAAACGGTTGTCCGGCACGTCCAAACGGACTATCGGTTCCCAGAGTAGCTACATACTCCTTGGAATAGGTACTAACATTTAGAGGCGTCCATGACGGTCCAGGCGCGACCGCATTTACCCTAATACATTGTTCAGCTAAAGACAACGCCATGCTGCGAGTAAAGCTTACAATAGCTCCCTTTGTTGTAGAGTAATCAATGACATTCTTGTCTCCCTCGTAGGCAACCCGTGAGGTTGTGTTGATGATAGCGCTACCTCTATCCAGATAAGGCAAAGCTGCTTTTGTCAAATAAAACATGGGAAATATATTGGTTCGAAACGTATTTTCGAGCTGTTCATTGGATATGTCCATAATACTGCCCGTGAAAGGTTGAACGGCAGCGTTATTAATTAAGATATCCAGTCTATTAAAATAACGGAGCGTTTCAGCTATAATATCAGGCGAACTGGTGGGATCACGAAGGTCTCGAGGCAAGAGCAGACAACGAGTGCCAAATTGCTCAACATATTCTTTGGTTTCTGCCGCATCGATATGCTCATTTAAATATACAATTGCCAGATCAGCGCCTTCTTTGGCATATGCTGCTGCAATAGCACGTCCAAATCCGCTGTCGCCCCCTGTAATGATCGCGACCTTCCCTTTCAGCTTACAGCTGCCAACATACCCCGGATAATCAAAGATAGGACGCGGCGTCATTAAGTACTCCAGACCAGGAACCTGATCTTGGTGCTGTGGTGGAAATGCTACTGGCTGCTTTACGGTCTTGGTTTTGTAACCGATAAAAGGATACACCGGATAGGGGGATTGCATGCTTTGCCTCCCTCATATAATCATATTGAAACAGTGAATGAGACTTCCTTTTATTTTAAAGGATCCGAGCCATGTTCAATATTTATGTATGAGGTTTATGATATATGTAGATAAAAGAATTAAAGCTCTGAATACACACACTCGAATTACCATAACCAAGCGCAGTATTTCTATTCTAAAATATCATATTATTAAGCTAATAGAAGGAATTGGTAAATGAGAAGGAGTCGGAAAGCAATGAGAACTATATTACTATTATTGGCAATTGGAGAATCGGTTCTAACGGTAGGTAATCAACGAAAAAAGAGTTGCCTGACTTAGATTTATTGATGAGTCTAAACCGAATAGTTTCAACGCTCGCTGAGACGTAAAGGAAAACCTTATAATAATTCGGTGGCAGAAGCGACATTTAAACTATTAAAGACAGAATCAATCAATGGCGTGAATTTTCTCTCGCTTGAACAACTAGATCTTGAACTGTTTCATTACATCAATTGGAACAATAATATTCGGACACATAGCACACTCGGCTACCTCAGTCCGAGCGAATTTAGAAACTTAGCGCCTTATAAAAATTGTTTAATTTAGTGTTGACAGTCCAAAGCTTCCAACAGAAGTTCACAAATAAACATAATGGGACATCTTTCGTTCATATGTTTTTATAAGGTATTAACCGTGAGGAGGTCTCCACTTATATGCCCCCAAAAGTAAAACTTCAAAAATTCGGCGATAAACTGCCGATTCCCAAAACCATTTCCCCGATCAAGCGAGACAAGAAAGGTTCGTATTATGAAGTGACCATGAGGGAATTTACCCAAAAACTACATCGTGATTTAGGGCCTACCCGCTTATGGGGCTACAACGGAATGTACCCGGGACCGACTTTCGACGTGATGAAGGATGAAACGACATATGTCAAATGGATGAATGATCTGCCCAAAAAGCATTTTCTTCCCATCGATACCACCATTCATGGTGCAGAAAAAACACTTCCACAGGTTAGAACCGTGGTTCATTTACACGGAGGAAAACAACTTGACCATAGTGATGGCTACCCTGAAGCTTGGTTTACGAAAAATTTTGAACAAACAGGACCTATGTTTAAAAGAAAAGTATCTGAGTACCCAAACCTTGAAGCCACTACGTTATTTTATCATGACCACACAATGGGTATTACGAGATTAAACAATTATGCGGGACTTGGAGGCTTTTATATCATTCGTGATCAGCATGAACAATCTCTGAATCTACCGACGGGAACATATGAAATCCCTCTTATGATTCAGGATCGTTCATTCAACCCAGATGGCTCGCTCTTTTACCCCGATACACCGGATAAAAACAATCCTCGTCTTCCTTATCCCTCGATTGTTACTCCTTTTGACGCAGATTACATTTTAGTAAATGGCAAAGTTTCCCCTTATCTTGAAGTAGAACCGAGAAAATACCGATTTCGCATATTAAATTACTGTAATAGTCGAGCTATTACACTCAAGCTGGACTCTGGACAGCCATTTTATCAAATTGGAGTCGATCGTGGATTGCTGGAGAAACCAGTGAAAATGAATGAGATCCTCCTTCTAACAACTGAGCGAGCGGATGTGATCGTCGATTTTTCTCGATCTTATGGTAAGACGATCATTCTTAAAAATGGCTTTAAGGGTGCCTCCACAGAGACAACTGATGTGATACAGTTTAGAGTAACCACACCGTTAAAAGGTAAAGATACCAGTTCCCTACCAGATCATTTGACGAAAATTAATTTCCTATCTAGAGAGATGGCAACAAGGACTAGAGATCTCACACTCGTCAGAGTGGAGGATAAATATGGAAGATCATTAAATTTACTTGACAGTAAAATGTGGAATGATCCTATATCCGAGAAAATGGACGTAGGAACTGTTGAGATCTGGCGGTTAATTAATCTGTCTGCGGATGACCACCCCATTCATCTACATGTCGTTGACATGCAAATTCTAGAGCGCCAGCCCTTTGACGTTGCTCATTTCCAAGCTACAGGAAAACTTAAATTTACAGGACCTGCGGCTCCTCCTGAACCAAACGAAAGAGGGTTTAAAGATACCATTCGTGCTCCCTCTGGTTACGTTACCTCTTTTATCGGTAGTTTTGATCCTTTCGCTGGACTTTTTGTATGGCATTGTCACATGCTCGAACATGAAGATTACGAGATGATGCGTCCATTTGAAATTCTGAAGAAAAAAAACAGACTTAAAAATAGACTAATGAGAATAATTTACCCTTCTCGGTTCAAATGAAGAGATGTGGTTCTCATGAGGTTATGAGAGGCTTGAAGTGGATAGATTGGAAACATCATATTTTATGAGATACAAAAAATTAACATTTTATTAAGTTACTAGGAAACAATAGTTGAATTGATTGACTGAGAGCCATCATCTAATTGAATGCTCATGTCATTGACACGGTGGCACTGACTCATTATCCAGATGACACTTTGGTGCTGGAATATTCAGAAAAAGCTCCCAAGGAACAAGTTTGTTGTATGTCAGCTTTTAAGGTGAATATCACCAGATGCAAGTTGCATTGAGATGTCCTGACTCTTAATAATTAAAAAGCCCAAGCGCAACTACCGCCTGAGCTAAGAATAGGTAGGTAAATGTGGCTCTAAATAATACTTTCTAACTAGCTAGCGACACACAGCACTCCACACATGTGGAGCGCTGTGATCTATGTACCTACTGTCACTTTTAGCATTGCTGCTTCTATTGGCAACTCTACATTCCGCTGTACCAGTATGTGCGATACGCATCACCGTGATGTATCTAATAACAGTGGTTTGTTTAATTACGATTTAATGAACAATCACTATCATACCTTCATCACATACAATAAGTGCTTTTTTTGTACCCAATTCCTTCAGCTTTTCTAAGGATTGAGCCAATAGCCGTGTACCGTACCCTTTTTGCCTTTCTGATAGACGTATTCCATAACCAACATGACCACCATTATTCAGTAATTTTGTGTGATCGATATAAATACTGTAATTAACGGTTCGTACAACAGGACAAACAGAGCGCAATACAATTACGAAAACATAAATAATATTACTAATAGAGGTACAGCAGAAGCCTACACAATTCGTTTTGTTAGTTATAAACAATCATAGATATATTTAAAGGATTTGAAGCGCATTTCATAAATTATTATTTTATAACAATATCTAAGCTGAGCCCACCATCGTTGGAGTGGTCATGTTTGGCTATTGAACTATTGTTTCCCTTTAGTTGAATGCATATCAGTATTATTCTTCATATAACCAGTCGAAATCATTATGTAAAATGTACTCTTCTGGTTCCATTTCCATGGCAAAGCTTTCGCAGATTATATCTTGTTCTACATATTCATTACCATTGTCTATACCCAAATAGATATGTTGGAGTTCTTTGTGTTTTTGTGCTCGTTCGGGAACTCTTTGTAGAATACTTGAAGTTTTGATAACTGCGGAGCGGTAAAATTCACTCCATTCATCAAATTCCATCCAATATGGTAGTTTCGCATATACCACACCTGAAAATTTTAGCCTTGCTTCCCTTACTTTATAGGTGAAGCTGTGCTCACTTCTGTCTACTCGCTCAATTACCTTAAGAAAGTAAAACTCAACGGTCTTGTTTTGGTGGTCAATTATGAGTTTCTTTATGACTGAATCATACAGTTGTAAATCATCATTACCTTTGTAATCTTCGATGTTCATTTTTCTCCTTATTTATCCATTTTATAAGAATGCTTATACTATTTTTGATTATACAACCCAAATCTTTATTCCACTATCCTGCCCGTTAGTTAAGCAAATAAAAACGGCTGCCGGAGCAACCGCAATTCCACTATAGTCCCCGTTAACTTAATTATGAGTCCCGAAAGTCCATACATTCATGAAGTACGTCTCTATTCCTTCAATCCTCTAAAATTTGCACATTCTTAGCTCTCCTGCTCTGAGAATCAGCTATACTAGGGAACTCGAATAGGTCGAATGCAACTTTTTGACTCTTTTTAAGACCGAAAGCCTTTCGGTAACTTAATAGGGTCTGGTAGTATCTCGCTAAAGTGAACAAAAACATGGTTACCTTCCACCTTTATCTTCTTTGAACCATTTGATAATACCACATCTTCCTTCCGCCATTTAAGCACCTCCTCTGTCAATTAATTAAGTATCATGGAAATTGGTTTTTTTGCCCTAGCTGCAAAACAAAAAAGTCTCATTTTATTTTTTTTGGGAACCCATATACGAAAAGTATCATACCAAGGAACGAAAGGATTGGCACAAAGATATTATCGAAGAAGCCTGTAATATGAGTTTCAGGTAGAGCCTCAAACGTTTTTGCTTTGTATAACGCTACAATTTCATGGCTGCGAGCCTTCAAAGAGCCCACACGTTCGATAACATAGATTACTCCAGCGGAAATTAGAAAGGATGCACCAAGTTTTCTGTATAAGTCGTTACCCATGAAATATTTGTTCCATCCTCTATTTTTGTTGATTACTCTTCTCACAAATATTACATTTCACCACATTGTTCCAATTCATGAATATCAGAAAATCATTCCATAATCTGATTCTAATGATAGAATGCTATATCGCCACAAATTGTAAGGCACACAGTTTAATCTGCCAGAGCGAGATATGTTGTGAAGCATAGGTTAGTCTGTGCATCGCCTTCTCTACTCTATTAAAAACACCAAAAGACGTCCCAAGCACAAGCAACCAATTCATTGCTTTTGGGGACACCTCTTTGTCTGAGTAGATATAAGCACTGCTAGCCAGTGACCTTTTGCAGATTTTAGCGGGTAGTCTGAAATCTGCTTCATAGATTCTGTCTGCCATTCAGCATGCCAATCTTAGTCTTTCATCGTGGAGTTAATTTTCAAGTACAACTGTTTCAGCGGATTAACAATACTGCCACTAAGCATTGAGATCAGCAACCAGAACACTATGAAAACGACGATGTTTAAAACGATCATTAAATACTTAAATGTCCGGAGCTCTGCATTCATCCCGTCTGCAGAGATATAGGTGACAATCCGCTCGTCCGATTCGGGCAGCGGATAGAGCAAAATCAAGCCGTCGGCCGTTTCACGCTCCAACAAATCCATAGCACCGCTACTTGAACTATCTTGTTCTTCCGGCATAGCTGGATTATCCTTCTCCGGTGTGGTCAGCGCAGTTCTAATTTCTTGCAGTCGCTTCATGGGCACATCCGCCGCATTCAGCAGCTTTCCGTTACTTGTCAGCAGATAAACTTCATTCTCGCCGTAGATCGTATTCTTGCCTGACAGGTAGAAGCTGTACAGCTTGTCAATCTCAACTTCGAGCGAGAGCAGACCTAAAATTTGCCCCTCCGTGTTCTGAATTTTCACCTCAAGCAGCAGACGATCGCGCAGATCAGAAGGCGCGTTCATCAGATGTTCCCGGTTCAGCACCGTCCAGCGCAAAGCCTGTTCCCGATTATCCAGAAATTGTTCCATCCCTGGAACTTTCTTGATCTCTGTAAAGGGGAGAAGCCCGGATACATTGCTCGAGGAGTACGTCCCCCCTGCTTCACCCCAAATATAAATGCCGAGAATGTCACTGCTAGAGGAGCGAATGCCCTCAAGTATCGGAGAAATCGCTCCATCATATGCTGGTTTTTTCAACGCATTTTGTACCACCTGATTGTTGGAGATAAGCTTGGAGGTCTCCTCTAGCCAGTTCATGAACAAAAGAGTGTTCTTATGCTGCTGTCCAGTGTATTGAACGGACAACAGCCGCAACATATCCAAACTTCTATGCTCCATAGTACGGTACAAAATGAAACTCGAAGCGGCAATGTAAACGGTAATAAACAACACCAGGACAAGGCGGATGTTGCGGCCGAATGATCTGAACATATAACTCCCCATCCCCCTCTGGTGTATGAATCAACGAAAACGAAGATCAATTGAAATCAGACTATCAGCTAAAGTGACTAAAGTCGATCTCCTTATAAAAAGAACCTGCATCTGTCAGCAGCACTTCATGATTAGGCAAGATAATTGTAATCGCCGAACCGGCTGGCCAGTTAGCTTCAAAATGGAAGCTTTTATGTCCCCCTTCTGAATGGATTTCCCATTTCACATGTATTGGACCCAGACTTGTGCTTACGATTCCACTGGCCTGTTGCAGTTCGCCGCAATGTGGCTTTATGGTTATTCCCCCTATCCCTTGCCGGACACCCAATATCCCTCTTGTGAACTCAGTGATCGGCAGCGCGCTCCAGGCGTGACAGTCACTTCTGGTTCCAACAGAGTCCATTTCTGGGAGTGTAGTGAGGTTCAAATCCAGCTGCTTCATCCAGCGTGCCCATAGTCCGAAGGAGCGGTCATACAATCCGCAATGTTCCAACGCGCGAAAAAGATAATAGCTCATCGGCAGTGAAAGCTTAGCCAGTGATGTGTCAGCCATTGTAGTCTCTAGTAGTGCTGCCCCCTCTACAGCGTCCACAGTGCCTGCTAAAATCGCCCAGACCTGCGTATGCTGGCTCAGCTGTGTTTCCGCTGTTGCCGCCGGACTGTCGCGGAACATCAAGCTGTTCGATTGGCGACAGCAATCCAGTACCGCAGCGTTGACCGCGGCTTTGCGCTGACGCAATTCAATTGCAATCTGCGTCCACCCGCTGGCGGCAAGCAATTCAGCCGCTTGCTCCAACGCGGCCGCATACATCAAGCTAAGCACGGTTGCAGGTGCATCATCCGTACAATCTGGTGCACCGAGTGGCCATTCTTCCACCCAGTCAAAATAATTCCAATATTGGCGAGGCGTTCTGTCCACCAGACCTTGCGGTGTCAGTCGCTGATCGAACCAGTCCAATACGGATAACAGTGGCAGTCGGTACCGATTTATGATAGCCAGATCTCCGAAGGATCTGTAGTGGTCATGAATCATCCCGATCCAATATAAAGAAAAGGAGGGGATGACCTGTGGCAGCACGGAGGGGTAGCGGCTTTGCAACATGCCGTTTGGCAGCTGCGAAGCCCTATAATCTTCCATTGCCCTCCGTGCCAATTGGTCGTCTCCTGATAACAGGTACGTAAATTCCATCATCAGTTTGGTATCCATGGTATATTGCAGCTGTTCATAATACGGCGTATCCTCGTAGGTCTCATGCATGCAGCGTTGTAGTGTTCGGACACTCAGCTCCCAGAGCTGGTTATATCGTTCATCGTTGCAATGAAAGCTTCCTTCCGGCAGCAAAGGATATCCGGTCTCCCGATAACTGAAGCCGGATATCGTCAAAGGCTCAGCTCCAGTATTCACCTCCAGCCGGACATACCGGAAAGTACGAAACCAGAATGGCTCATAGCATTCCATCTGCACCGAGGTGCCATAACCGGCTGGATAGTAGCTGTCATAACCGCCTCTTAACACATGCTCCTGCATATCATCGCGGACAGCTTTGCGGCGGATCTCGTCATCCCCAGTCTCTTCTTCGTAGCACTCGGCGTACAGGAGGGTGATCCGGCTACCTTCCCCCCCAAGAAGCTTAAGCTGCGGATAAGCTGTGATTAGCTCACCTGCATCCAACTCCAGCCAGAGTTGCTGTCCCGCTTCCACGTGTATTCCTGCTAATGGCAGGGCAACCTCACTAGCTTCATTCCGCAGCTCCAGACAATGCCCTTTTTCAAATAGGGCATCTCCTTCACCACTGCTGCTCCGCATCAGCTTCAGGAAGAGCTGCTCCCGCTCATACAGCAGCGGAATCGGACGTTTGTCCAGTTGCCATGGGGCCAATTGGCCATAATCATCCCGCACCGGCTGTACAATCCTTGCGGCTAACCAGGCGCTGTCGTCATATTCCGGCAGCGTCCAATCCAGCAGCGCTACGTCCCCCTCCACCTCTTCCAATCCGCCCATCCAGCGCATAATCGGAAACGGCTGAAGCCGGTAGCTGTGGTCCCTAATGCTTTTCCATGAGGTATCCGTATTGAGTTCCTGCACAAGCTGCCCATTTTTCATAACATCCGCTTCAACAAGCAAGCCGCCTTTTTGCGAGCGCCAAATCGATAGAGGACCGTCTTCACCCAGCTCAAATGGCGAAGTCCCAGCATAATGAACTACCATAACAGCAATTACATTTATACCTGGTTGCAAAACGTCGTCCAAACTGAACTCCTCATAATAGTGTACATGACCATGACCCTTGCAAGGACCGGCCCATAAACGCTGCCCGTTAACAAAGAGTCTGTAGCGACTGTCAGCAGTAATGGCCAAATTCAGACTGTAGGCCCTCCCGGCTCCAGCTGGCAGCTCAAACATTTTGCGAAAATACACTCGCTCGTGTTGCTGCTCCCAACTTTCTGTCCCATCCTCATCCAAAGGCCAGATCCATCGCGCGCTCCAGCCTCCCCATTCTTTTGCTGCCATATAATGCACCTCTCCTTTATCCCTTAGAGTAGATTTGTCAATCTACGCAGAAACGGCATCGCCGCCCTTCAGAAGGACGACGCCGCCGTTTGACTGTGTTTATTTCACCTTGTCGAGATAATCACGTTGGAATTCTTCAGCAGCCTTAGTCAAAATCTCCAGTGGATCTGCGTTTTTGTCTGTTAGGACGGTTTGCAGTACAATATCCAGCTTCTGGTACAATTCCTGAGCGTTGACCGGCTCTTCTGCCCGCATGCCTTTGCTGCCGTTGTCCATATAATCACGGAACAAATCCAAGTTTACATTGTTGTATTTGTCGAGAATCTTCTGTTCTTCACCAATCCGTTTCTCATCTGTCCAAATCCGCAGGCCGTAAGGGCCTACGATCAGCCCCTGATCACTCAGTGTCTTTTTCTCGATATCCCAACCAGTTAATGCCTCTTCTGAGGACTCCGGTGTGAAGCCGTAGGTTTTTAGCCATTTGAATCCAGCATCAATCTGCTCAGGGGTTACATTAGGCGAGAACATATATAGACCACCGCCGAGCAGAGTTACAGGTTTCCCGATCGGTCCAACTGGAAGGGCGGACATTGCTACATTATCTTTAGACATTTTGGTCTGCTGCTGGATGACTGGAGGCCAGTCATTCATGCCGAAGCTCATAGCGACTTGATCGGTTCCGAACATGCGGAACATGTCATTCGTAACATCCACCAGATTATTGTCCGGCAGGACATCATATTTCCATTTCAAGTCCTTCACATATTGCAGGGCCGCCGCTGCCTCTGGAGAATTGAACACCGCTTGCCATTTTCCATCTACCTGTTTCTCGAATTCCGCGCCGTAAGCCCAAGCAATGTTCATGAACATCCAGCCACCCTGGCCGCTTTTGGTTGGCAGGAATATTCCCGCCTTACCGGTCTTTTGCTTGATGATCTGCGCAGTTTGTGCCAGCTCTTCATATGTTTTAGGGAACTTTGGTATGCCCTTATCGTCCAGCAGTCCAGCTTCCTTGAAGAGATTCATATTGTACAGCATCCCCATCACGTAGCCGTCCTTCGGAATCCCGTAATATTTGCCGTCCTTGGTCACCATCTTCAGCAGATCTGGATTGATCGCTTTGTCATAGCCATATTTTTTCATCGTATCCGTGATATCTGCCGCGTAATTTGCCTTAATGATTTTGCTAGTTTCTGTAAAAAAGGTTTCGTACACCGTAGGAAGCTGACCGCTAGCCGCTTTAGGCAAGAAAGAGCTGACATCATAACCCCATTCATCCTTGTCCACAATGATATCTGGATAATTAGCTTTCATCTTCGCCATGAGCTGCTCATACTGGGCAATTTTGGCTTCCTCATTCGGCTTCGGCCAGTTGCTGACCTTGATCGTCACCTGTTTGTTGCTCGCTTCCTCCGTATTCCCTCCGGCGTTCTCTTCTTTGGAGCCTCCGCAGCCAGCCAGACCGGCCGTAAGTAGCAGCGTTAGCGCCAGTGTAGCTGTAATTTTTTTGGTGTGTTCGATTCTCAATGTAATTCCCCCTAGTCTTATTGTTAAAGCATTCTTCACAACATGTAAAGCGCTTTCTTTTAAATCTGAAATCATCTTACCACGCACCTTCTACAGCACCCTACGGGGCAAAACTGTGAAATGGTTTGTGATCGGGTGATGTTACCCTTTAATGCTGCCGCCCATGGATTGTCCGTTCATAATGTACTTTTGGAAAAAAACAAACAGAATAATCGGCGGCAGAATCGCAAACGTCAGCGCAATAAACTGAATGTCCTGCGGCAAAGTCGCTTTCAGATTATAGATGGCCACAATGACCGACCAGGTCGATTTATCCTTCAGCACCATAAAAGGCCAGAAGAAGTCCTGCCAGACACTGTTCATCGTTAGTATTGTAATTGTGGCCATAACTGGTCCGCTAAGCGGGAGGATTATCCTGATAAAAATGCCGATGGTGCTCGCTCCGTCAATTTTGGCCGCTTCCAGCAGCGCCAGTGGGATGGTATCAAAAAAGTTCTTGAAGATCAGAATTACCACTGGATTCACGGCAGCCATAAACCACATCGGCCAGTAGGTATTGGTCAGATTCAAGTGCAGCAGTGGAAAATCAATCAGGTTTTTGAACAGCGGCACCATACCGACTGTATTCGGAACCATCATGGTCCACACGATCAGAGCAAACAGCAGTGCACTCCCTCGAGGCTTCAGCTTGGAAAAAAAATATCCTGCCAGCCCGTTAAACGTAAGACAGAACAGTACAGAACCGACGGCTAAGTAAGCCGTATTCAGATAATAACTGAAAAAGTTAAATTCCTGCCAGGTCTCCCATAGCTTGCCAACATTGAATGAGCGAGGGATCAGGGTGGGCGGGATCGCATAGAACTCTTTGATGTCTTTAAGACTCGAAACCATAATCCAGACCGGAGGCAGAATACAGACGGCGGCAAGCACAATCATCAGAATGAACATGCACCAGTACAGCACGCGCACCCAAGGTGATCTATATTCTATATTGCCGATAATACCAAATGCTTCTTTTGTTTTCATAGCTTCTACTCCCTGTTCAATTTCTTATCCAGCCGGAAATAAATAATAGTTAGCACCATCAGAACAAGAAAAGTAATAACCCCCAGCGCCATGGAATGCCCTGCTTCAAAACTTCGGAACGCATAATAATAACTTTGCAGCATCAACGTCATCGAAGCATTGTTTGGCCCACCCTCGGTCATGACTAGAGGCTCGTTGAAAATCTGGAATACACCGCTAATCTGCAAAATCATCATCAATCCGATCATGCTGGAGATTTGCGGAATGGTGATGCTTTTAAATCTCCGCCACACATTCGCACCATCGATGGAAGCCGCTTCGTACAGATCATGATTAATGCTTTGCAGACTGGCTAGATAGAGCAGCACCGTTCCCCCGAAATTCCGCCAGGTAATCGTGAAAATAATCAGCATAATCGTCATGTCCGGGTCCTGAAGCCACTGCTGCACCGGGAATCCCAGAGCACTCAGCATAATATTCAGCACGCCGCCCTTCCCAGGCTCAAACAGAAACATCCATAACATCGAGGCAGCAATGCCGGGAACCATGCTCGGAAAAAAGACCGAAAAGCGGAAAAACGATTTCCCATGCCTGAGCTCATTGATCACAACTGCGACTATAATGGGTACAGCAAAACCGATCAGCAGCGACCAGAACACATACACGAAAGAGTTGGTCAGTGTCTGCTGAAATGCTGAGTTCTGTATCACATCCTTGTAATTCTGGAGTCCGGCAAAGCTTACGGCATTATAACCCTCTGTATTGAAAAATGAGAGCACAATGCCCTTGACCAGCGGCTGCCAGGAAAAAAAGAAAAAGGCAAACAGCGTAGGGACAATTAATATCCAAGATGACCAATCTCTAAATAGACGCCGCACAGGATAACCTTTCTTTTTCTTAGTCATTAAAGGATTTAGTTCAGTGGTTCTTCCAATCATGCTCCTGTCCTTCCTTCCTCCCGAAGCCAAGAATTCACTCCGGTCAGGCGTTGTATAGTTGTTATATTTAAATGATAGCGCTTCCTACAAAACCTCGAAATCCGGTAACCCTGCGAAAGCGTTTGTAAAGCTACTTATTTTGCTGGCAAGCAATCATGCGAGAAATATAAGAGATTGTGTATGGTATGAAACTTATACTTTCTTATATTTCAAAAAAAGCGATGTACGCACCGGAATGGTCGTACACCGCTTATGTTCATGGTATGACGTTTTGTTTAGGCCTCACTTAGCCCTGAGCTAATGCATAGGACGGCTGCTTCCGCTCGAAATGCTTCGCTCGCCGGATTGGGCTGCTCCTCCAAAATGCGGAGAACCGCCTGCGGCTCCACGCCGGGCTGCGGCACACGGGATGGAGATACTACGTTCCAGTCCTGTTCACCCTTGAGCCTGTAAGATAACTCATAGAGATAATAACCCGCATGCTGCCCGTCAGCGAGTTGACTTACCCCATCCTGCCATGAGCAGAGTTCAAGAGGATGCTGTTTGTCAGGTAAAACACCGGAAGCGAGGGTAATGCACTCATTACGGACTACCTGCTGCTTCTGTTCCCAAGCCTGCTGATCTAGGATTCCCAGCTCTAGGCGGTATTCCATTCCCGGCTCTCCATAAAGAGTCCAAGCCACTGGACTACCCACCGCTACGAACTTCGGTGCCTCCAGAAAAACTGGCTGATGAACCGGAACAAAACGTTCCGTCTGCTCCCACTCGCCCGCAGCTGGACTGCGTCTGCGATAATGCACCGTCCCCGTGAATTCAAGCTCCTGTTCCTGTAGTATAGCTTTTAGACACAGAGCAGCCTGCTCGTAAAGGTCCGTGCAGTTGTTATGCCCGAAGCGGTAGCCGATCTCATGGCGAAGTGGAATGCCGTGACGCCGGACCAAGGCCGCGAAGGCAAAGCTGAATCGACTGAGGGTAAAGGCATCATGCGTGCCGTGGTTTATCAGTAGCTTAGTGCCGCTCGCTTTAAGGCCGTCTAAGAAGAAATCGGATTCCAGTCCGGTCGTTTCCCGCAGACTTGCAGAGTTACCAGCTCCCGTAAGTGTCTGTAGCAGAGTCTCGATACCTGATCTTCCGGTCTGAGGATGCCGCCAGTCCTTCTTCCAGATATCCCGGTAACCGGTGTCCACCTCTGCCACATGCCAGATCAACGGGCATGCCCCTTCCGCAAACTCACGGGTAAGCCCATTCAGAATTAGCGGAGGTGCATAACACAATGTGTACCGCACCCGATACGGCAGCCTTAGAGGATTGCCTCCCGCCAGCAACGCGGTCAGCCCACCGCGTGAGCCACCTACGGCCACAACCTGCTCCGCATCACCACCATAGCTATCTTGGCCTTTGGCAATTGCCGTCCCAATGCCGGCGTAAATGGAGCCTTGCAGGGAGCGGCTGCCGATGTAACCTTCACCGTTCCAGAGAACACCAACAACACCTTTGCCTGTGCTGGCTAGAGTCTTTCCGATGATTTCCAGAAATGAGGGACCTACAGTGCTGAAGGTATTTTCATTGGCATCATAATAACCGTTGAATAACAGCGGATAGCCCTTAACATTTTTCGCACTCCAATTGGGCGGCAAAATATAGGACGCAAGGCTATGCTGACCGTTCTTCGTAACTAACAGACTGCCGCTGATGAGCTGAAACACAGGCGCATTGCTTAAAAGAGCCCCATCGTCAGCGGTTTCATTACAGAAGACCACCGGATACCCGAAGGTCTTCAGGATACGGTCGCTCAAGGAGATGGCAACTAAATCATCTACTGCATAGAGACTGTAGCGGTCACCAATATAGCGTTCAAATTGCGGGGTTTTAAGTGCTTTATCCCCTTCGTTACTGCCGAACAACTGATAATCTTCGGTATTGTATACATAAGGGCTATCTGGATCGTTATTATAGAGCACTACATGCTCAGCTACAACCTTCTCTCCAGCTTCGTCCATCCGCAGGGTCCCGATGCCGTCGGTCCCACCATAACGGAAGCCGCCTTTCCCCTCAGCAGCACTGTTATCCCAGTGTGACACTACTGGAAGCGTATTGGTCAGCAACGGGCTGACCAATACGAACACTCCTTCCTCTGAATTCTGGGTTCCATCAGCGTTCTCAGCCTCGACTGTATCCTCTCGCAGGGTTGACCAAGCGGCTCTGTGGAAAGTCACTTCACCGCTCCGCAAGCAGGCTAGCAGTAGTTCTGCGTTGTGCAATTTTAAGTAATCGGCCACAGCCCTAGTAACGGGTAGAGCAATGGGTTCAGATCCACCACTCAGAATAAAGCGACTTAGCGGAACGTATTTCCCCGGTACAAAACATAATGATTTACTCATAAATTCCTTCTCCTTCATCTGGTATCGTATCGCCATGTGCTGTCAGAAACGAGCAAAATTTAATTTCTGGCAGACCGTCGGTACTACAGTAATTCTCCCCAGCCAGAAATCCTCCCGACAGTTTTGGTGTGCAAGTAACCGTCACCGTCCTTTTTTCTCCTGGAAAAAGGGTGAGGAACTGTTCTTCTGCTTCCATCCAGTAGCGGTCCCCCTTCTCCTCTGCATGTACATGTAACAGTACTTCACTACCAGTATTATGGAGAGTGAAGTGAGCTTGGTGACTTATCTTTCCTACACCAGTAGGTTGCCATAAGCTTTCCTGCCGCACCTGAAGGTTGCCACCTGTAAGATCAAGTGCTGGGGCATAAAGATGTTGGTTAGCGGTAGAGAACACATATAAATTTTGCTGCGATTCTTCTTCAATGTTCCGGAATGACAATCTGACAAAATATAATAGATCCTCAGGCTCAGGCACGCTGAAATTCAACTCCCCAACACAGACAGCACGATCTTTGTCTCCTTCTGCCTCGAAGGTTTGCCGATATAGGCTTCTACCCGTTGCATCTAGCACTTCTGAATCAACCTTTACCTTGCCTCCATCCACACCATGCACGAATACATTTCCATGAAATCTAGTACCAGGCGTTAAAAGTAGGCTGCGATAATCTAGCGAAGCATGCTGCGGACGGAAGGCTTGTTTCACCCAGTGGTAGGCCATTTTAGTTTCACCATAATAATCTACAAGATTGGTGCAAGACACATTCGGCCATGGCTCGTTGAACTGCCAGACAATGCTGCCGCTGTTCCGGAATTTGCGGCGACGGTTAGCCTCAAGCACGAAGCGGATTCCTTCTGCCTGCATCCATTGGCTGCAAGCAGAGAACTGCTTCAAATCATTCATGCTACCGAACATTTCTTCTTCACGGCTTAGCGTATCCCACCACTCCCCGTGATGTCTCCATACGGCGCTGTTCTCCATCGAGACAGGCTGCTGGTTGGCTTCATTCAGAAATTTCTCTAGGCTTTTGAGAGAACTCAGACCGTCCACACCAAATTCGCTATGCAGCAGATTATCGTTACTGCCATATAATTCGTAGTGATAGGGGTTGCCCATATACTTCCAGTAGCCATGAACATCATGCCCCTGGCCCTTGGCTTCCGTAATATACTCCACCGGACCAGATGCCGAGGTCGGCAGAAAGAGCCGCTGCGGATCATACTGCTCTACCAGCCCCTTTAGCATCGCCAGATTGGAATCACTGAGGTCTGAAGGCTTGTTTGGTTCACTCATTAATTCATTTCCGCCGCTCCATACCGTTAGTGATACATGATTGCGTTTGTCGCAGAGTGCGGTGCAAGCCGTCTTACGCAGCAGTTCCAGGAACTCTGGCTGCTTGGATGGAATATTATCAATGCCAGAACTCGATTGGATGAACTCCTGCCAGACCATAATGCCGTTTACATCACATAAGTCGTAAAACGCTTTCTTCTCAATGATTCCACCGCCCCATACCCGAACGAGGTTGATATGTGCCGCTTTCATAAGATGGATCATCTGCTGATACTGTTCGACCGTCACATTTCCGTAGAGATGATCCAAGGGTGTCATATTTACCCCTTTTATATAAATCTTGCACCCGTTGATCACAACCGTATAAGGTAGCGCGTTGTCGGGGCTTCCTTCATTAAGGATATAATTAAGTTTGCGGATGCCTGTCTGTAAGATTCGTGTATCGAGCTCCATATCGTCTTCGTCCATTAGCTTCAACTCAAGGCTGTAGAGCGGTTGTTCTCCGTAACCGTTTGGATACCATAGCTGAGGTTCAGGTATTTCGAGCTCCGTGTTCACAACTTCTCCCGCAAGAACAGAGTACGTCTGAACCAGCAGCGGATTCCCCTTCGGATCAAAACAAGTGATGCTCGCTGTCAGCCTTCCTTTATGTTCAGGACCAGCCATCTGTTTGATGCTTGCCTGAATAGAAATTCGACCAGACACCTGCCCGTCATTTTCACCAAACTCCGCATCTGTAGTGATCGACACGTCTTGCCAAGAACAATCCCGGTGAACCCTCAGTACCACATCATCCCAGATTCCGACGTTAACTAACCTGGTGGAGAAATCCCATTTATAATTAAAACGGCTCTTCTGCGTGAAAGTGGCCGAGGTTTTGCCGATTTGCCCCATTTCATCCGGTGCCTGCTTCAGTAGCACTGAGATTTCCAGACTCTCCCGCTCCGAGAGGAGATCTGTAACATCGAATACAGCCGGCTCGAACATTCCCTTATGTTCACCCAACAGGATATTGTCGGCGTAAACAGCTGCTTCATAGTCTAGCCCCTGAAAGACCAGTTCAACTCGGGATGCCTTCAGCTCAGGATGTTTCAAAGTCGTGCGGTAAACCCACCAACGGTTCTCTACCCATTCACAGCTTAAGCTGTTCAACTCTTCATAAGGATTGCTAATCCAGCCCTGTCTGTAGAGATCATAATGAACTCCACCCGGCACAGTAGCCGGCATCCAGTCTGTAACTCCCATCAATTCCTGCCCTAGCTCCATGCTGGTGCCCTTTAACGGAACCCAAGGCCAGTACCCTTTGACTTCCCACTTTAGATCGTTCAATAAAATTTGTTTCATGTCTTCTCCCGTTCCCCCAAATCCTGCTTAATTTGGCGCTGTTCATGACTAAGAACGGCTCTGGCGCCATCGGTTAATGCGCTTACAATTCTATTCATCCAGCTTCATTACCAATGATAGCATCGGGTTATCATTTTCGAAGGCCCCTAACCCTGTGAAATCGTTTGTTAATCTGCGCAGTTGCAGATAAATACAAACAACCATTCTAGAAACAAGCCGTTTGTAGAACGCGAAAAAGGAGTTCCCTCTAGCCGTGAAGGGCCACTGGGGATCTCCTTTGCTTTTTGTTTGGTTTGAGATTCAAGAACTCCTGCAACGATGTAGCACCTATCGGACTGAGATGACCCTAAGCGCAGTATTATTACACTTTTGGAATGCTAACGGACCCTATAGTCGCTATTCGCATAAAAACTCTGTAATTGAGCCTCTTTCTGAGTAATAGGTTCACTGGAGTCCGAAACTCTCACAAGCTAGAGGATGATTACACTGTTGAAGTTGAAGTCTGCGTCCTAACTAGCACAAAAAGAGCAGCGGTTCTCTCGTGACTTAGAGAATCGCTGCTCTGCTGTTAAACGGTCCATCGTATATAAAGAATCACTGTCCCTGTGTTCTGTTCATCCATATGAAATACAATGAAGAGCCTTAGCAAACCCCTACTTGATTAACTCAAGAAGCTCGTTAACAGTTGCTTTGTATTGTGGTTTGAACGCTGCGGATTTCATGTAACCCGCAAGGCTTGATAAGAACTGTCTTCCTTCAGGCGTATCGCTTACCTTGTCTGCATCTAAAGCGCACACTAGTAAGTTGCCTGCTCCTACGCTGCATTCCACGAGGAAACTAAGCTTATGATTTCTTTCAAAATTGTCGATGGTCTGCACCACGGGATTCCAACTGCGATCAGCTTCATCCATGATAATGGATTTTGAGTGCTGAACGATATTCCACCATGGATAGGTTGAATACTTCTCGGTAGGGAACTCGTGGAATACAGGATGGCTGTTATCAATTAACAGCCCCATGGTACCCACAGGAACTGGCCGGTTCATGCTCTCTGAAATTGAGCGGAACATTGGGTAACACCAGAAATCTGTGCAGTAATAACCTTCGACAGCATTTTGGAGAGTTTCCGGTTTCGGCATCAGCAGCACGCTCTCACCTTGCTCCAGCAGTGCAAGCGCATCACTAGACAGCTTGTCGAATACATGGATGCCTTCCAGCATATTGCCGCTCTTTTCTGGGTAAATCCATAGATCGTAGCTCTTACGAATATCTGTCCCCTGTATCGAGAGAGACAATACGATAGTACTCATCCGGTTAACTACAGGCAGCGTTATTTCCAAATCGCAGATATCGATGTAATTCGTTCCTGCAGGAACGTTCACCTCGGTTGTCCCTTCTGTCAAAATGCCGTTATCCACAGTTAGTTCCCAACGTAATTCAAGTGTATCTGGCAAACCGCTGCGGAAGCAGCTTAGCTCTACATGGGCATCGAACGGTTCACCGGAGACATAGTTATACTTAGGAAATCTCGCCAGCAGAACGGCATCATTACAGAAGGTTCGCCATTCCTCAGGGCTAATCATTCCTTTGGAATCCATAAAGGCGTCGAGGACACCTACTAATGCTGTTCCCTGACCGCTGAAATCCTGGAGATCCAGGAGCTGGAAGCCGGCAAGCCGCCGGGAGCGGAATGCCGCCTCGAGTTCCTCTTTGTAACAGGCTACGGCCAGCTGACCTGAACATTCGAAGTATTTAGCGGCTAAATGCCCCAGTCCCTTACTTTCCAAGCGTTCACGGAAAATTTTGAAATTCTCGGCCTTGAGTGGTCCGTTATATTTTTCGATCTCTTCAAAATTTGGATAGGTTGCGTATTGTCCAATCTCATGCGAAACAACAGGAATATGCGGTATCCATTCTCCGGATGCCTCATCTGCCTTCACGGTCTTGGCTTCGGTACCATACTGAATCTGGATCTCACCGCCAGCTGTATCTTCGATCTTCTCTCCATCTAAGAGATCCAAAGGTACGATTTGATCATCATAATCCTTCATTGTACTCGGCAAGGCAGTCTGTACATGTCCTAGTGGTGCATCACACATGGCATAAGAGCCTCTAAATAGTCGGTCTCTGGAGAAGCGTACCCCACTGAAGAAATCGTCATGTTCCAGAATTTCCGGTACCCATTGGTGGTTATTGGAGCCCTGTGTATAGAGAATCCGATTATCGAACGCTTTATAGTCCTTCAGGAAAGAATCAATTTTAGCTTTACTGCCCCATAACTCATTACCAAGGGACATCATCACGAAGGAGGGATGATTGCCGAAGGCCTGGAGAATGGCATAACCCTCACTGATCAGATAATCCTGCTCTGCTTGATTATGGCCATCATCGGTTTTTTCCGTGATTGTACCCCAGAATGGAAGTTCTGGTTGCATATAGATCCCAAGCATATCCGCAGCGGTAAATGCAGCCTCCGGTGGACAACAGGTATGGAAGCGATAATGATTGATACCGTAGGACTTGGAAATGCCAAGGATTCTTACCCATTCCTCGACATCAGTTGGGGCATAGCCGGTGAGCGGGAAGATCAGGCCGTCATGTTTGCCGCGGAGAAAGGTTTTCTCTCCGTTGATTGTAAACTTGTCGCCCTCCGCTCGGAATTCCTTCAAACCAAAGATAAGCTCCTGTTGGTCAGTAATATGTCCATCCCTGTCTTTCAAAACAAGGGTTATATTATAAAGATTGGGAGCGCCTTCACTCCAGAGCAACGCGTTTTGGCCTAGCACATAATCGACGGAAAAAAGCCCCGGTGAAACAGGAAACTCACGCTCGTCCACCGTGTGTGTCTCTTCACTATTGAAGCTTTGAGCAGACACCGCAAGCGTAGTTTCACAGTTGCTGTCCAAAGTTGCTGTAATACGAACCGTACGTTCAGTCAGATTCGACTCCAATCGGATATTAGTAAGCTGCGATTCCCCATAGAACTGAAGCTCCATACGACCGGTAATTCCATTCCAGTTGGTCTGGGTATCCTGTGAAGTCAAATGTCCGCCTTTGGTTGGGTAATCGATATTGTCCACACGGACGGTGATTGTATGAATTCCAGCTTGTAGCTTCGGCAATTCATATATATGCGGGGTGTTCAGACTATTACGGCTACCGATCTCCGTATTGTCCAGCCAAAGCGTCGTAAGTCTCGTCCGTTCCAAAAATAGATAGCAGGCCTTACCGGCCAGCTCATCCGGAATGAATACCTCTCTTGCAAACCAGACTTGCCCTTCAAACAAATATTCATCGGTTAGAGCGCTTACTAAAACTTCCTCGTTCTTTGGTCCTTTACGTGCGTATGACGTTGTTCCCGGCAGTGTGATAACATCTGTAAAAGGCAAGGTTAGTCCCTGTTTTGTCTCATCCAATTGCAACTTCCATTCGCCTTCTAGGTTGATCTTTGTCTGCAAAATATCACTCCTATTATGGTAATCACTGAACTCTAGCAGTATAATGCTCTACTATATAAAGCTTAGCATATTAAGCCAGATAATTCAGTAGAGTGGTTAACACTCATTTGAATGACGACAGGTCTAAACTTACAATATAGCCGGAGCATGAATGTGCCTGATGACAAGATTTAATAGTAATTTCAGAACAATAAAAAAAGCCGCAATGAGCGGCTTTTGAATATAATTCATTACACATTCTCCAGCATGAAATTCCCAATTTCAATCAAACTATCTTCCGCTTGCGGTGTGACCCCCACCTGATCGGCAAAGCCGTGAGAAAGTCCTTTGTACCGTACCGTTTTCACTTTGACGCCCGACTCCTTCAGCTTTAAGGCATATGCATCATCCTCAATCCGCAGAAAGTCATATTCGCCAAACAAAATAATGACAGGCGGCATCCCTTTCAGATCTCCTCGCAGCGGGCTCACATAAGGGATTGTATCATCGGGCACGCCCAGATATTCACCTAAGCCGACAGTTCCTAAACCACCGCTCAACAGATCCAATATAGATCTAATTTCTTTTTCCTGAGAAGGGGATATTTCATAAACATCTCTGCGCTGCATATGTTCCTGCATACCTGCTGCGTCCACGCTTGGATATAGTAGTGCCTGTGCCTTTACCATCTGCGTTCCTTCATCCCGATCTTTCATTGCGCATACCGTGGCTAAATTCCCACCTGCGGAATCACCGGAAATACAGATGCGATTCGGATCACCATTAAATTCTTCGGCGTGAGCATATATCCATTTCAACACGGTATAACAGTCGTCGAGCCCAGCGGGGTATGGGTTCTCCGGAGCTAAGCGGTAATCAACCTGAATCGATACACAGCCCGTATTTGCAACCACAAGCTTGCACATCTCCTCTACTACTTCGGGTCCTCCTGCTACGAAACCGCCTCCGTGGATGTAATAGAACACTGGCTGCAACTCTCCACTCTTCTTCTGCGAAGTGTAAATTCGTACCGGGACAGCAACATTACCGTTTTGAACGGTAGCATGCCTCACATCAACACCTTCAGTAATCGGAATGCTGTTCACGCCATTCATCATCTTGCGCATTTGGGCTGCACTTTTTTGGATATTTTTCTTTCGGCTGCCTTTCAACATCATCTTAACCAGCATTCCCTTGAAACCTTTTAGGATTGACTCCATACTTTGATAAAAGCGAGGATCCAGTACACCAGGCTCATCGGTTTCAGGAATAGGCTTAATCAGGATATCCAGTCCATTTTCATTAATTACATGTTGCCTTTCTAGCATCGATGTAAGAAGCTGTTGCGAATATTTACGTTCCATGATGATTACTCCTTTTCAAATGTTGTATGGTAAAATGATTTGCGGCGATTTGTATTGGTTGCCATAACTCAATTATAGGTTTGGGTTTGCAGAAAAAATATCGCATTATTTCTTTTGTTATATCCTTCTTTTATCATTAATATTGAAAGCGATTTCAAAAATGATGTCGAGAGCAAAAATACAATATAAAAAACAAAAAAGGACAACACTAAAGTCATCCTTGTTATACTATTCTCTATTTAACGTGTTAATCTAATCACTTGTACCTCATGTGGTTGTACAACAGCATTTACCACAAAATTTGCTGTCACTTGCAGCGAACGTATTTGAAATAACGGCAGGGACCGACCTTCAAGATAAGACCATTCTTCTGGACGCATGTCCTTAGGTGCCCCCATATTCAACCATTCATCAAAGGCGCTTCCCCCAGCCGGACCTACTGAATACCTTCGCTCTGTATAAACACCCGGCGTTAAGCCGTCTAGACGAATGTGATACTGACGGGTATTGCGTATATTGAACACGTTGTAACGTTCGGTTTGAGTCAAGTGAGTGGTATGACGGTAGCGATATAGAGTATCATAATGACAATAATTATATAGAAATATCTGTATTTCACCTTTCGAGGAAGTTATAAAATACCCATCACCTTCAGCTATCAGACCGCTTCCTGCATAACGCAACAATTGCAGCGCCCGATAACAGCTTTTGGGCAAACCTCCGCGAGTGAATAAACCAAACCCGCCATGAAAAAGATCCGACGAAGGAACAATTTCCTCCATATGGTCACTGAGCGACCAGTATCCCATAGCCTCAAAGTGGTCGTAATTCTCCAGAATATTTTTGAAAAGAAAAGCAGATTTGTAGGAGGTATCATTACACAAATCACGCTGCCATATGTTATTACTCCACTCTTCAAGAATCACAGGCAGACTAGCGAAACCACGTTGACGCAACAGCTTTTTGACCTTATGTAACGCGTGTTTCATAAACTGTTCATCGCCGCTTACCGCAAGTGGAAAAGCTTCATCCTCTGCCATGAGCTGAAGACCAGTGTCTTCCTGACCCGGTAAGATGCTGTGATAAGCACGTAGAGCCAGAGAGTCGGGCAAACAATTCCCCTTACTGCAAGACACTAGGAATTCGCTGATAAAATTACTAGAATCAATGTTGCTTCCTGGACCAACAATATGTAGCTGCGGATCGATAGCACGGATGGCGTGGCTGGTTTCACGGTAAAGCACCCAGTATTCTTCCATGGTAAACACACCATATCCTGAGAACTCTGGACTCACGAAAGGAGCAAACCTCCATTCCCGCACGGACTCAATCCCATACCGATCAATGAAATGCCTAACAAGGGAAGTCACAAGGTCGAGCCATTTGTCAAGATGCTCAGGCATAGAAAGGATGCTTGGCCTCTTAAATGGAAACACGGCTTCCCTCGCTAATGCAGAAGGCATATAACTAAATTCAACATAAGGCTTTAACTCCACTGAAAGCATGAAGTCCAGTACCTCATCTACATAAACAAAGTTATAATCTGCGCTACCAGACATTTTCCTGACATACAGCATCATGTCATCGTCTAACAGACCTTTGCAGCGCATATAGCGAAAGCCAATCTCCTTTTGCAGCTTTCGTATTTGCGCCTGTACCGCGCCATTCAACAGATCCTTGGCGTAACCTGCATTAATCAACGTCCGCCAGTTATGACTCAGCGTCCGAATCTTACAGCCAGTGTCCACATGAAGATCATATCCCTCATTGACCTGAGGTTGGACAATGGAGTGCTCGTTGTGATGCAAATGCCGCATTAGTGAAGTGAAATCGGTCGAAAATCCCGCTGTGACCATTCTGTTCTCCTGTGGATCTGTCGCATCATGCTCATTTACTAGACGGTATTGCCCTGGTGTAACACCAAAGCGCCGTTTGAAGGCGTCGATCAAAGCGTTGGTACTTGGAAATCCAACTTCTGAGGCGATGTCCGTGATCGTTCTTTCACTACGAAGAAGTGCCACTGCCTGACTCAGTCTGACATTTGTAAGGTAGGCAGTAAAAGTAAGGCCAAGCTGTTTCTGAAATAAATGGGACAGGTAGGAGCTACTTAAATAGATAGTAGAGGCTAGTCCACTCAGAGTAATATTTTCCCGATAATGTCGGTGGAGATAGTCGGTTGCTTTGCGCAATCTTTCCTTACTTGAGGATTTGGAGGGATCCTTCTGCTTGTTCTGCTCAAGAAAAGTATGCACTAGACTGTTCAGCAGTACACCTACACGACTACGCATTAGTATAGGTAAACGAGATTCGTTTTTGTAATAGGCCTGGAATACACTGGCGAACTCACTTCGGATTACATTAAAGCGAGCTTGTTCGTCCTTAGGGTATAGAAAAGACTTACACTCTATAATTATACTTTCAATCTCAGGACAAAAAGCTGCCAAAAATGCCGGCGAGATAAACAGCGATAGCGCCTTGCCCGAACCTTTCATATTTAAAGCGTGCAGTTGGTAGCTATTCAATACAATAATGTCATCCTGCTGAACTTCATAGGTAAACTGATTGTCATCCAACTGTAGTACCCCAGTTCCCTGCAAGATGTACATTACCTCAAGTTCTTGATGCCAGGAAGCGATAGCGTCTTCAGGGAGATTAATTGAAAACCTGAAATCCGAGGCTATCAATGTATTTTCTTGCATACCTAACCTCCTATTCTTAATCTTAATAGAGCCTTGCCTCATCCAAAATCCTATCATATAAACCCATGAAATCAAGTTTACTGTCTTATTGATAACGAAGGTTCAGGTTGTTTTTAGTGTCTTTTTTACAATCAATATAAAAAGCACCAGACTAATAAACCCAGATATAGCACAAGTAATAAATACCATCTGATATCCCATAAGCTGTGAAACAAATCCAAGTAGGATTGCTCCTAAACCAATTCCTAAATCAAAAGCAGTAAAGAATGTAGCGTTCGCTACACCTCTTTTCGCTGGTGGGGCTAATCGAATCATCGCTACTTGAAGCGCTGGTTGAGCTGATCCGAATCCAATTCCGTACAAAATAGCTGTAATAACCACTCCAGCAATTCCTTTAGTCATTGTTAGGACGAATAGTGCGACTATCAATATGAAGAGAGCAGGTACAATAATGACCCCTTCCCCATACTTATCGGATATCTTCCCTGTAAGTGGTCTAATTACTGTAAGTGTGACTGCATACACTAAGAAAAAAGTACCCGTGTTAACTTCAATATTTGCCGCAAACAGTGGTAAAAAAGTTGTAATACCACCAAAAGTAAATGATAAGAAAAATGTAACGATAGCGATAGGTAAAACTGTTTTTTCATAAAATGATATTGGTTTTTTTGATGTGTTTTGTACTGTTGGAATTTTTGCACCAAATCCAAGTATGAATGCAATCAAAGCTAATGCTGTACATAGAAGAAATAGGTAATGAAATGAATAAGATTTTGTTACCCAAAGACCAATGATTGGTCCTAACGCCATACCTAATGTCATTGCTAGTCCATACCATCCCATTCCTTCTCCACGACGAGATTGTGGAATAACATCAGTCACAGCCGTTCCTATCGAAGTTGTAGCAACTGCCCAGCTGACTCCATGAAGGATACGTAATATTACTAAAAATATAATGCCTGTTACCCAATCATAAAAATACATGGTTATAGCAAAAAATAGTAATCCGCTTATTATAAATGCACGTCGACCAAACCGATCCATTAATCCTCCAATAATAGGACGAAAAATTACTGCCGATATTGTAAACACTCCAATTATTAATCCAACTTGAGATTCACTTCCACCTAGTTGTTTGATAAACATAGGCAATGTTGGCATTAGTAAATAAAATCCACTAAATAGTAATAAAGCTGTAAGGGTCAGCATGATATAGTTTTTTGTCCATAAACGTTCCATTGTAATGTAATCCTTCTTTCTATCGACTTTAGGTAATCTCCAAAAATAGTGAAATAGGCGAATAAAAAAGCAGCACCATCGCTATAAAAGTGTTGGTACTGCCCTATATAGACTGATACACGCTTGGTTATTTAGAACGTCCTTGATACTTTAACAGCTTTTTCAAGCCCTGCGACAATAATCTCTTCTGCCTTATCAGGGAATTGGCTGTGCCCTTCAATGATAATAGTCTCTATATTTTTCACACCAAAGAAGTTCATCATACTTGTTACATATTTAACAGCCATCTCTAAATCAACTTTTGGTCCCTCAGAATACACACCACCACTTGCGTTTAATAACACTATTTTTTTATTTCCAATAAGCCCTACTGGACCTTCTGGTGTATATTTAAATGTTTTGCCTGCGCGGTTTAAGTAATCAATATATGTATGTAGTACAGCTGGGATGGTTAAATTCCATAAAGGGAACCCAAATACGACTTTATCAGCTGCAAGGAATGGATCTAAATACTTATCAGCAACAGCTACTGCTTTTGCTTCTTCTACTGTTAAATCTAATCCTCTACTAGACTTAAATGTTCCGTTAATCATATCTGCACCTACGTAAGGCAATTCCTCATTGTATAAATCCAGCTCTACTACAGTGTCATTTGGATGTGATTCTTTATAGCTCGCTAAAAAAGCCTCGAATAATCTAACACTAACCGACTGATCTGCTGGTCGATTGTTTGCTTTTACAAATAAAACGGTTGTCATTCCTTGTTCCTCCTGATGTGCACTCTTATGTTGTTTATAATATTTTTTTGAAGCTATACTCCATTTCTCCAGCCATAGCTTCAGGATTATCACCAGTTACTCTGTAATCATGTGTATAAATTTGTTCGAACGTTCCAAAGTTCACTTGTTTATAAAATTCAAAACAAGGAAATCCATCATGTGCTCCTTGCATATTGACAGTACCATCCTTTTGAATATGAACTATTAAAAGATAGTCAACTGGAGGTGCAAATGCATTTAATGGATTGCTAGCACTTGCACTCATTTGAAACCTAACGTCTTCAGAGCCCCACACAATATCAGTGCACAAAATACCTTCTGTAGTAGCTTTTCCTGTTTTTTTATTAACAGAACCATCTGGAGTAGTGACTCTTTCTGTTGTAATACCAGTATTTGCATATGTGAAAATATCTTTTTTGTAAAAATCTACAACTACTTCTTGTTCCACTCTGGAGCGCATAGCGTTGACAGCATAGGGTGTGAATTCACGTGAGTCACCTTCAAAATGGATTACGTTTCCTGTTTCTTCATCCTTCCTAGGATCAGTCCACGGTGTTGGAATAAATACACTTGCTCTAACTTTAACAATATTAGTCATGAGAACCCTCCATAATTTATTAATTCTGTTTCAGTGATTCCTGTTTCTTTCACAACAGAAAATATAGTCAACTTGATTGACTACTTTTCGCATAGTACAATGTATTTCGTACAAAGTCAACTAAGTTGACTTTATTTAAGGAGGTTTTATGTATGACTCAGGAAGTCTTTAGTGAATTGGATCTGACAACACTTTTATCATTATCCTTTAGTACATCAATTAATGAACTACATGATAGATTGCGTGAATTAGGATTTGCAGATATTAGACCTGTACATGGTTTTATGTTTAAGTGTATTGCTCCAAACGGAGCAACAGGTATAGAATTAGCCGAATATTTAGGAATTACGAAGCAAGCCGTAAGTAAAATGGTAGATTATCTTGAGAAAAGTGGTTATGTAATTCGCGAAAATCATCCCACTGACAAGAGAGGAAAAATCATTGTTTTGACTGAGCGAGGTTGGTTAGCAGTGAAAGCAAAAGAAGAAATACTAACTGAGATTGAGCAACGTTGGATTGAAATCATAGGTGCTGAACGACTGCAGATGCTCAAAGATGATTTAACAACACTTGTATATAAAGCAAATGAAGATAAATCTACTATGAGATCAAGACCTGTCTGGTAAGTGTATGGTGAAGATTTGGTGTATGCTGCGATTCATCAAACCAAAAAGGGTAGAAGACTTAAAGATCTGTCTTCTACCCTTTTTGAAAGCTGATTATCTGCAGCATACATTTAGTATTTGTTCTGGGAAATTACTACTCTAAATACCCTTTGACTAAGCCCAGCGGCAATGGCTTGGGCTGCTCGCAGCTGGTTACCAGTTGAGCATATTGCTTAGAATCGGAACTTGTATGGAATGCATGCATGATCTCAAGTACGTGATTGGCGAGTTCTCCATTTGCACGAGGAGTCTCCCCCGTGTCGATGCAGTGTGCCATATCTGCTACTCCTATGCCTCTACTATTATCTGCATAATTGTAGATAAGTGGGATCTCTTGGAATTCCGAGCTGTGTGCCGGGCGTAAAAGGATCGGCCCTCCAAAGTTGTTAGGGTCCGGTACGATCAAGGTTCCTTGCGATCCGTAGATTTCGATCCTCGGTAAAGTACTGTGCCAAACATCAAAGCTGGTAATCATGGTTGCCACAGCGCCACTGTAAAACTCAATCGTTCCAGCAACATGTGTGGGCACCTCTACATCAATGACTTTGCCAAACTTTTTGTCGCTCGTGATCGTTCTATGAGCAAAGGAGGTTTTAGTGATGCCGCATACTGTTTTAGCTGGGCCTAGCAAAGATACTAACGCAGTTAGATAGTAGGGTCCCATGTCAAACATGGGTCCTCCACCGGCTTTATAATAAAATTCCGGATCAGGATGCCAGCTTTCATGTCCATGACAAAGCATAAAGGCAGTTGCTGCCACCGGCTCCCCGATATAACCATCCGCAATCAGCTTACTGCAGGTTTGCAGACCGCCTCCAAGGAAAGTATCTGGTGCGCAGCCAAGGAACAGGTTCTTTTCCTTCGCCAGACGAACTAGCTCAGTGCCATTTTCAAGGGAAAGGGATAAGGGCTTCTCCACATACACATGCTTGCCAGCTAGCAAGGCTTGCTTGCACACGTCAAAATGAAAATTAGGCGTTGTTAGATTAACGACTATTTCAATCACTTCCGAAGCAAGTAATTGTTCTGTCGTCCATACATGAGGAACGCCATATTTCTCCGCCGCATGCTCTGCACGACCTTTATCCAGGTCGGAACAAGCATAAACCTCAGTATTAACGAAAGTCCCGTTCAAATTTTCAAAATAAATGCTGCTGATGTTACCGCAGCCGACTATACCTACCTTCACTTTGCGCAAGATCATTCCCACCTTATCTCAGTTTTAGTTAGCCGCCCACAAAAAGCCTTTTCGCATCAGTTCCTTGGCTTCCGGTATATCGAAAACGTCTGCATGATGGCCAAGTGAATTATAGAAAACCTTCCCTTTTCCCCATTTCTTCGTATATACAACGGGCATCGTGATGACACCATTTGCTGAATGCTCACCCTCACTCATTACAAACGTAGTTGTTGCCAAGACATCCACTGCAGGATCTACATGTAAATAATATTGTTCCGATTTCACCTTGAAGTCTTGGATACCCTCCACAATGGGACTGGAGCCAGAATGCATGATATTAACTTCGTACTCTACCCCATCGTTAAATGGATGTGCTACCCATTGTGACCCGGTCAAAAATTGCCACTCTGTATTGTTACGGAAAGAGTCGCACATCCCTCCATGACAACCGGCAATTCCTACTCCAGAAGCTACTGCCTTCAGAACTGAGGATACCTGATCATTACTGATTTCTCCCATGGTCCATACCGGTACAATAAGGCTTAAATCCGTAAGCTTATCTACACTGTTGAAGCTCTCCAGCGTATCAGACACTTCAACTTCAAAGCCTTCAGCCTCTAGAATGCCAGCAAAAATTGCGGCTACTTCATTTGGTTCATGCCCATCCCATCCACCTTTTACAATCAATGCTTTCTTCGTCATCCTGCAATCTCCTTTTCCTTTATATATGTAATCAACCTTTCGTCCATCTGATGAAATTGTAATCCAGATCAGAGAGGTGTGCTCGCCATTTCACTTGTAGGAATGGTCATTTTTTGCTAAGTTTTAGAGGTGAACCTAAAATTCAAACCACATGAACAGGAGATCTCATGAAAGCCTTTCACGAAAATAGAACTTACCATTCGACGTTCCCCTTCACTGTAATAATGTCTAATGATATTGATTTTCTAGCCCACTGGCATAACGATCTTGAGATAGTCTATGTATTTGAAGGTTCAATTCGGATGGGAATTAACTCCGAAACAAGGATCTTGAAAGCGAGAGATATGGCTATATGCAGCAGCGGAGACATCCACTACTATGACAGTAAAGACAGCAGCTCCAAGATAATGATGGTGATATTCAATCCTTCATTAATCGGTTTTCCTGGTGGATGGCCTTTGAATGTGAGGCTGACTTCCCCATTTATGGAGAAACGAGCTATACGAGAAGAAGAAGTGCGTATCAACAACCGTCTTTCTCAGATCCTGCAGGAACTTATGGACGAATATAATCAGAAGCTGGAATATCATGAACAGGTAATCATCGGCCTTTTGCACGAGTGGAGCGGACTCATTTTACGGCATGTTCCCTTGGATAAGATTAATCCACAGAAAGATAAAAGGCGCATCACTAACATGAAGATTATGCAAGGGGTTCTTGAATACCTCGACGTCAACTACATGCATCCCATCACACTTGCTGACGCCGCAAGGCAAGCCAATATGAGCCTCTTTTATTTCTCCCGCTTCTTCAAGAGTCTTTCGGGTATGAGCTATATTGCATACCTTAGCAACATCCGAGTCAACCAAGCAGAACAGCTGCTGCTGACCACAGACAAATCCATTTTAGATATCGCACTGGAATGCGGTTTCACTAATATCCGTACCTTTAACAGAGTATTTAAACAGATTAAACAACGGACTCCAAGTGAATTACGTTAAGAGATACATGGTCCGTTATCTTATTAAGCAAACAAAAAACCGATGATCTTTTGGTTTAGATCATCGGCTTCATTTTAATATTCGAATGCACAAAGACGGCGAAAAGGTCTACGTTTAAGTGACAAGCTTAACCAGTCTTCATTACTGAGCTCCAACTATTGGATGTGGAACATACAACTCTTCAAGGAATGAAATTTCTTCAGGTGATAATTTCACCGCTAGAGCATCTACTGAATCTTCGAGCTGAGCAATTTTCGTCGCGCCCACAATTGGAGCAGCTACAGAAGCTTTTTGCAACAGCCATGCAAGTGCGATATGAGTACGTGGTACGCCTCGTTTCTCTGCTAACGACGCTACTCGCTCAACAATTAATCGATCTACATCAGCAGTTGAATCATACTTTGATTTTTGAATGAGATCGGTTTCGGATCTGCGTGTTGTTTCCGACCAATCGCGAATCAATCTTCCTGATGCTAGAGGACTATAAGGAGTTACCGCAATTTTTTGATCCTGACAAAGCGGCATCATTTCCCTTTCCTCTTCTCGGTAGATGAGATTAAGGTGATTTTGCATGGATACAAAGCGAGTCCAGCTATTTTTCTCGGCCACATGTAATGCTTTTTGGAATTGCCAAGCATACATAGCAGACGCACCGATATATCTAGCCTTTCCAGACTTCACTACATCATGCAAGGCCTCCATGGTTTCTTCAATAGGTGTGTTATAATCCCAGCGGTGAATGATATAGAGATCCACATAATCGGTCCCAAGTCTCTTCAAACTGTTATCTATTTCGCTCATAATAGCTTTTCGAGAAAGCCCACCACCATTAGGACCTGGACGCATCTGGCCCCAGACCTTCGTGGCAAGTACAATTTCATCCCGATTCGCATAGTCCTTAAGCGCACGTCCGATAATCTCTTCACTGGAACCACTTGCGTAAATATTAGCTGTATCAAAAAAATTGATGCCGAGCTCAAGTGCTCTTTTAATGATAGGACGACTGTTCTCCTCATCGAGCACCCATTGGTGCCCTCCAGGCAGCACTTTTCCAAAGCTCATACAACCAAGGCAAATCCGAGAGACGTCCATTCCCGTATTTCCAAATTTGATATATTCCATAAAGCAAGCCTCCATTTCTATGTTTAAATGAGTTTTAGTTCTTACAGTGCTTCAAACCATTCATCCTCGACAGCTTCAAACCATTCTGTTTCGCCTGGAGTCATAGCCAAATGAACGAACCAACTATCCTTTGTCGCGCCATGCCAATGTCTCACATTAGCTGGAATGTTGACCACATCACCTATTTCGAGCAATTGAGCAGGTTTTCCTTCTTCCTGATACCAGCCATTTCCACCAGTGACTAACAGAACTTGTCCAACCTTATGAGCATGCCAGTTATTGCGTGCGCCTGGAGCAAAGGTTACATTACCAATTGCGGTATTAAGCGGCTTCGGATCTGTAAACACCATTTGCAAATAAGCGTCACCCGTAAAGTTTGCTTTAACCTTTTCCCCTAAAGGAAAAATAGTGCTGCTACTAAGTTGTTCATTTTTCATCGTTGATTCCTACTTTCTTCCTATAGTTAATGATTATTAGTGCACTGCGATCCTCTTACTCTCCCGCTGGAAAATCAGTAGAAGCTGCCAGTTCAGTCTGCTTCTCATAGTCGGCAACACGAGCTTTGAGGGTCGAAATCGTGCTTGCCAGTGCATGAGATCCAAGTATCATTCGTATCGGTGCCGGTTCTAATTCAACACTTTCTATGATTCGGGCAGCCATCCGCACAGGATCTCCAGGAGCTAAACTCTTAGAAGCGTCCAGCATGTTCAAAAAGTTATGTGCTGGGTTGCCTTCGTATTCTGTCATGAGTTTCGCTACCTGTGCGCTCCCATAACGGAACTCGGTACGGGCTCCTCCCGGCTCCACCAATGTAATACCGATGTTGAAAGCTTCAACCTCCTGAGCAACGGACTCACAAAAGCCCTCTATCCCAAACTTGGTCGCATGGTACATCGAATTTCCTGGGAAGGCGACCTGCCCGCCATAGGAGGAGATCTGAATAATGCGTCCACCACCCTGAGTGCGCAAATGCGGGATAGCTGAACGAAGAAGCTGGATGGACCCCGTTAAATTCGTGGCAATGATATGATTAACCTCGTCGTCAGAGAGTTCTTCTGCAGCCCCAAAAAGGCCATAACCAGCATTGCTTATGATAACGTCGATACGTCCAAACTTTTCAAAAGATCTATCGACAAGATTTCGAATGGCTGGAAAATCGGTCACATCTAGAATCTCGCAACTGAAGGTTTCGGGATACTTCTCAATGAGGTCAGCGACCTTGCTTTTGTTACGAACAGTACCGATAACCTTATTGCCCTTCTGAAGAAGCTGTTTCGTCATCTCATAACCAAAACCACTGCTCACACCGGTGATAAGCCATGTGCGATTGTTCATAATCATCTCCTCCTAAACTTCTTATTCCGATTTTGCTGCTGGAATACTTAGCACATGAGTAGTTGTAACCAATATTTAATACGCATAATTACAATAATGATCACATGTCTATTATTATAATCGGATTAAATTTGGTGCCAATTGTTAATTTGATGCGATTTGTACATTAATAAACAAAACCATCGAAATTGTTTATTTCCTACTGCGTATTCGCGATTCTTTTATATAAATTTATAAACAGATGTCCCATTGATGAGCCCGTTATAGTATGTTATATAATGAATTCTTACTCTTTTGTTGATGAATAAAGAAAGTTCGGTGAGCAAATTGTCTAAAGTCGATCGAAGAATCTTAAAAACACAGGAAGCCCTGAAGACAGCAGTCATTGAACTAATGACTGTGAAAAATTTTGATGATATAACCCTTCAGGAACTCTCTGATAAAGCAAACGTGAGCCGTGGTACTATTTACCTTCACTATATGGATAAATATGATCTTCTTGATAAGCTTATCGAGAAGCATATCAATGAACTTCGTGAAAGATGTGAAGCAGCCTCTGATTTGGATTTTGTAACGGGGTCCGTGATTTGGACGGAATACTTTGAGAGTAACTATGCCTTTTTCTCCATGATGTTAGCTAGTAAAGGAGCCCCTTTCTTCCGGAGTCGTTTTCTGGAATTTCTTATAGAAGAGTTCAAAGACGAAGTGGATATCACAAAGGATAAAAACGAAGGATTAAATAAGGATCTAGTCGTACAATTTGTAGCTTCTTCGTATGTAGGTGTAGTTGAATGGTGGTTTACGAACGAAAGACCAGTAACCTATCAAGTATTAGCAGAACAGCTGGGAGCCTTATTGGAACGAAATTGTACAAATAACCCCTCATTCTAAAGGATGAAGGGTGACTTGGAAAATAGTAACTAGTTTGCGAAATGTTAGCCTATTTCGATCTTTCTTAGAAACCATATTTAGCTTCTTCAGCCTCTCGAATTTTGGCATAGGTCTCAGAGAATACATAGGTATCTTCCACTAAGCGGACTATACGGAATAGCACATCATCATTTACTATTTCTTTTCGATAAAAATCCTTCTCTTCTATAAATACATACGTTTGAACAATTTGCGCTTTCATATAGGCCAATATGGTTTCAATTGCTGCTCAGCTACCAGATAGTGACGTGCAGAACCTGCCGTGACGAGCATACTTACAACCTTGTGTTGAAATGCTTTTTCGGGTGCTAAATCGAATATATTCTTTAGTGTTGCTGGGATGGAAGCTTGAAATATAGGCGTTCCGATTACGATAACATCTGCTTCCATGATCGTTTGAATTACGTACTTGGTGTCCCCTTCGTATTCCAGATAATTGCGACCATCACTGAATTGAACATCATACTCCGCCAGATCTAGAAGCGTAACTTCTGCATCTTTGTACTTTTCATGAAACGAATTTATTGTGTAATTCATAGCGATTCTGGTTTTCGATCCTATCTTTGACCCTGATAATGCTACGATTTTCATAATTCTGACCTCCTGGAGTTTATTTTTTTGCCGTATATTTTTTAATAGCTGGTAGAATTTCAGAACCAATTAAATCTATGTTTTTCATTAAATTTCCAAAAGGTACGCCACCAAAATCCATTTGTGCGATATATCGTTGATGGCCGAAGAGTTCATGTTGATATAGAATTTTTTCAATGATTTCCTGTGGGCTACCAATATTCATAACATCGCGGGGATCGGCTCCTTGAGCAAACGCCTGTTTAGGAAAACCACGTCCATTGGTTAATTTCATTCCTTCGTTTATATATGGATAATAGGCTCTTTGTGCCTTCTGTGTCGTTTCATCCGCGTAAAAGAATCCAGCAGTCGCTACAGGCAGCTTCGACGGATCGAATCCGTTCTGACTTGCAGCTTCACGATAAGCATCAATGGATCTTTTGAACAAGACAGCGGGACCCCCTAAATGGGCCAAAAACATAGGAACACCTGCAATGCCTGCTTTGATCGCACTGGCAGAAGTCCCCCCTACAGCTCTCCATATCGGTAAGTTTCCCTCTTCAGGACGGGGGAGGATTCTTGCATTTTTGAGAGGGTTACGAAATTCTCCCTTCCAATTCATAACTTCGTTTTCATTTATCTTTAATAACAAGTCGAATTTTTCTTCAAATAATTCCTCATAATCATTAAGATCATAGCCCAATAGTTCATATAACCCCACTCTAGAGGCACGGCCAGCTATTATTTCAGCTCGACCATTTGAGATCAAATCAATTGTAGCGAAATCTTCGTACACCCTAACCGGATCAGAGGTGCTTATAATCGTAGATGAGCTACCTATTTTCATTTTCTTAGTAGCCTGTGCAATAGCTGACAGCACAACGGTATGCGCCTGAGTAGCAAAATACTCTTGATGACTCTCTCCTACACTAAAAAAATCAATTCCTGCTTGCTCCGCTAATTGAGCCAAGTCAATAATTTCACGTATGCGTTGTTTGGCAGATATTCGGCTCCCAGTTTCAGGGTTCGCTAGATGATCACCTAATGTATAAAGTCCAAACTCTAAGCCATTGTCTGCATTGATCCGATATTGTTCCATGATTACCCTCTTTTCTTTAAAAAGTTAGAATTCATTTATGATTTGTCGATTCAATATATTTAAGTAAGTCACTATAATAAGTATAGTTAAGTGCTTGCATAATGTCAAACTAATGATCCTGTTAAGAAAAAACTACTTGATTTAAGCCTTGTGCTAAGAATCCCCTATAATAATCTCCACATGGTATATTTAGGATATTGATTTGATTATTAAAGTGATAAACAAAAAAAGGAGAATTGTATATGCACAACCGCCGCTTCATGAACGTATTACTTATTCTTTTCTTATCAGCTTCCAATTCGACTCCGATCTTCGCATCGGCTTCTGTTGTACCGAAGTTATCCGATTCTATCCAACGTTCTGCAATCCAACCCTCCGTTACAATTAATGGCATAAACTTTTCCTTTCAAGATGAGTTGCCTACTTTAATAGAGGGAAAAACCTTCGTTCCAACCCACATTTTTGAGCATCCCGACATTCAAGCCGATATTACGAAGTTTATAGATAACCCTTATCCACATGTGTTTATTTCACATTTTAATGGAGCACTTTCTATTTATCCGGATAAAAGTGATTATATGTTTAGCGATTACAACGAAGAGATAGAGGATTCTGATGTCTGGATCGATTGGAAGAGTCCTACACCTTATCTCTCCGGCAGTGATATTATGGTTCCATTGCGCGCTATTGCCGAACGAATCGGAATCTCTGTTGATTGGGATGTAGCAACTAGAACAGCGATCATTACCACAGATGATGACTTTCGTGCTGAACTCGAATCTCCTGAGGAGTGGGATGATTGGCTAGGAATGAAGCCTATCGAGCTGGATGACCCCTCAGGAGAGGCAATAACAGAGCAGGAGTTAACTGAATTTGCTATTTTGAGCGGACTCCCAGTTCTGGATTCTCGGATTATTGATAAATATACAGCTGTACTCTTACATATCGAAGAGGAAGATGGCGTAGAATCGCTTACGTTGAAATACGTCGATCGTTTAAAAAACGGGAGTTTGGACTGGAGTATGGATTTAGGCATGGGGGATGATGGAGACGACGTCCAAGTGAAGAGGAGCGGACAACTCGTTAGTGTCGGTATGTTCGATCAAGGTCTTAAGAAGCAATTCAGTCATTTCGAGGTAAGTTACAAAGTTCATGATAAGAGAGTAACTCACACCTATGATATCTCGGGTAAACAAGGCATGTTTTTTGACATTCCTGAGGGCGTGACAAGCGGGGAGATAACATTCTTTGGGAAAAACGGTTACACATTCGGAACGTATTTCTGGTGAGTTGACAAGCCTAAACAAAAGTAAAAGGTATCCCATTGGGGTACCTTTTACTTTTGTTTGCCGCTGGCCGATCCATTATGCTGTATTGCGAGTCTAACCAGTATCCTCGCACCATGACCTAGCATCGCTTCATCGATATTAAACTGTGGCTGATGGATAGCATGGACTATTCCCTTCTCCTTATTACCGCAACCAATAAAGGCGAAGGCACCAGGAACTTTATCAAGATACCAACCAAAATCCTCACCAGCCAGACTTGGCTGCTCCAGCAGTATTACCTGGTCCTCTCCTAGAACTGCACGGGCTGCGTGAAGCACCTGCTGAACCGCTTCCGCGTTGTTCACTACTGCAATTCCTTCACGCAGCTCCAGCTTGTATTTCCCTCCGTAAGACTCAGCTATAGCTGCAGCATGGCGCTGTAAACCATTTGTAATTGCAGCTACCGTCGTCTTGGTAAACGCTCTGAATGTTCCTGTCAGTTCACTGTGTTCAGCGATCACATTAACAGCAGTACCAGCCTGCAACGTTCCGAAGGCCAACACCGCCGCCTCCTGCGGATCGATTCGATTAGCCATCATTCCGTTAATCTCTCCTATATATCGTGCCGCCATCTGGATCGCATCTACAGCTCTGTGCGGAGCACTATGATGACCGGATGTTCCCTGAAATTCCACCTTAAAATGGCTTGACGCTGCCATGGCATCATGAGGGTGAATACCAAGCGTTCCTACCAGAAGCTCTGGCATGACATGTAGCGCGTAGGCATAGTCGACACCTTCCAGCACGTTATCCTCAATGAGATCGCGGCCGCCTGAGAGTAATCTTCCATCAAGCGGACTCTTGACCGCGCCTTCCTCAGCTGGCTGGAAGACGAAAATGATCGTACCCATCAATCGTTCCCGGAAGGCTGCCAAGGTTCGGGCAGCCCCCAACAGCATAGCGGTATGGGCATCATGGCCACAGGCGTGCATGATGCCGTCATTGACTGACTTGTAAGGTAACTCATTGCACTCTTGTATCGGCAGGGCATCCATATCAGCCCTTAGAAGAAGAGTAGGCCCACTATTGCCATTGTCTGCTAAGCCTTGCAGGAGGCCGACCACTCCCATTCCGAAATGTTTGCCGACATTTCTCCGTACTGTGATCCCCCACTCCTCTAACAATTCTGCTACTTTATTAGAAGTGCGGACGACATCATACAGTAGCTCCGGATGGGCATGCAAATCACGACGGTATTCAATCATTTCATCCTGCAGCTGGCCGACGTAATGCATCATCTCCGCAATATTCGAGTTTTGGTGGATTGCGAATACTGGATCAACCGTCAAATTTGCCCTGCTGGTTGAGAAGCTTTGGAATAACGGTTCTCCGGCAACGGTATGCCGAGGTTTCCACGCAGCGTGTCACTTTCGTATTCAGTGCGGAACAAACCCCGCTCCTGCAGAATCGGCACCACCCGATCGATGAATTCCTCTAGTCCGTTAGGGACGGCAGCCGCGATCATAAATCCATCTGCCCCACCACTCTCAAACCAAGATTGAATCTGATCAGCTACTTGCTCCGGTGTGCCAATGAAGCTGCTGCGTGGGGTAGCCGATTGTAAGGCAACCTGTCGAAGCGTCAAGCCTTTCTCCTTCGCATCCTTTTTGATTTTATCCGTGCCGCTCTGAAAGCTATTGCGCCCCAACTCACCAAGCTCAGGGAACGGCTCATCCAGTGGATATTGCGAGAAATCATGATGCTCGAAGAATCTGCCTAAGTAGTTCAGTGCATTCTCAATCGTTACAAGGCCAGCAACCTCCTGGTACTTGCGCTCTGCCTCCTCAGGCGTGTCACCGATGATTGGAGCAATTCCAGGGAAGATCAGCACTTCATCCGGATTCCGGTCAAACGAAGCTACCCGTGTCTTAACATCGTTATAGAATGCTTGGGCATCTTCTAGCGTTTCGTGTCCAGTGAAGATAGCATCTGCTTCCTTGGAGGCGTAATTCTTACCGACTTCCGAGGATCCTGCCTGAAATACAACTGGCTGCCCCTGTTTCGAACGAGCAATATTCAGCGGCCCCTTCACAGAGAAGAACTCTCCTTGATGGTCCAGGGTATGCATTTTTTGCGGATCAAAGAATACACCTGATTCCTTGTCTCGTACAAACGCATCATCCTCCCAAGAATCCCATAGTCCGCGTGTCACCTGCAAATATTCGGTGGCAATGCGGTAGCGCTTGCCATGGTCAGGATGCTCTTTTTTGCTGTAATTTGACGCAGAACCTTCCAGAGGTGAAGTCACCACATTCCAGCCGGCCCGGCCGCCGCTGATTACATCCAGTGAGCCGAATTGACGCGCTACGGTAAATGGTTCACTGTACGAGGTAGACAAGGTACCAACTAAACCGATGTTAGTGCTGACGGCTGCGAGTGCGCTAAGAATAGTCAGCGGCTCAAACCGGTTAAGGAAATGAGGAATGGACTTTTCATTAATGTACAGACCGTCTGCGATGAAGATCAGATCCAACTTGCCTTCTTCTGCCTTCTGTACCCACTCTTTGTATAATTCAAAGTTTACACTGGCATCTGGTTTGGCATCTGGATGGCGCCACATCGACGTGCTGCCCCCTACCCCATGCAGCAGTGCACCCAGCTTCAGTTGTCTTGGTTTGGTCATGTTCATTCCTCCTAAAAGTTTTGTGAGCATAAGCTTCCTTGATTTCACTTCATGCAAAACTGACTTCGGAAGCAATCATTGCACAAACGATGCATTAGCTGCGCCCTGTTTGATTCGCTCGATCTGACCAAGATGTCTCTCCACATGTCCAGTGAAGCCGTGCACGATATCGGAAATTTTCACGGTCTCCCCTTTGAAATTAATTCCGCTTTTCTCCCAATCTTCTTCGCTAAGCCGTTCAAACAAAAGGCTGTTATAGTAAAGCAGGCTGCGGAACAGCTCCAGATTGTCGGAAGCATTGCCGCTGTTGGCGTACTGACCGCTGACCCAAGCATCCTGATTGAAGACTGGAAGCTGTGCAGTCGTAACAGCGAGAATATCACGAATGCGGAACGAAACTACGATGCTGTGATCAGCCAGATGAGTCAGTACCTCAGTCACACTCCAACTGGCGGGTTCTGCCTTCCATTTCAGTTGTTCCTCCGTTAACCCGGCGGTCGACTTTACTAATTGATGATACGTCCTTAGATAATCACTGATTTGAACTCTGCTCATTAAATCCCCTCCAATATATGACTTGTTCGCGAATGATCCTGTGGTGCGAAACGAGATAACGAAAAAGGCTGGATGTTATGAGTTGTAACTCCACCGATCGCTATGTCAGCCAGTATTTCACCCACAACACTAGAAAATTTAAAACCATGCCCCGAAAACCCTCCCGCTATCAGCACATTGGAATGGAGCGGATGGCAGTCTATAATGAAATCTTCATCAGGCGTATGCTCATATTTACATGCAGAACCTTTTAGCAATCGACCAGCTGCACCGGGCATGTAAGACTCCAGTACCTTGCGGAGGTCACCCTCATCGCTGGCTTCACTTCCGAACGGGGCAAGCTGTGTACCCGGCTTCCATTCCAGCCCTGTATCATGCCGGCCGATCTTTAGGCCAGCTCCATCTATGCTGGGAAATCCGTAATAGCCACCTTCCTCTGCTCCTAACGTAAAGCCAGGGAAATTACCAGCAGTAAAAGCAGGGGAGCTCTCAAACCAGCCCACAACTTTGCGGATTGCTTTAATCGGCAAATGTACAAAAGGTGCCAATTTGCCAAACCAAGCTCCGGCACTAAGAATAGCTGCCGCTCCGTGATAATCGCCATGTGTCGTATGAACCGTAACGCTGCCTTCGCGAGCGGTGACATTCACTACTGGAGTGTTCGTCAACAGTTCCGCACCATGTCCAAGGGCAAGCTGACGGTAGGCGGAAATACAGCGTTCGCTGTACAAATATCCGGCATCTGGTTCATACATTGCCGCGAATGATTCTGGTATGTTCAATGCCGGCCAGCGCCGCCGGATCTCTTCGGCATCCAGATGATGGACCTGCACCTTCCGTTTCTTCGCTTCTTCGAGACGACCGTTGAAGGAATACACTGCGCTATCCGCGAGATTCAAGACACCTGAGCGGACAAGGAGTTCTGTTCCGCTCAACAGTTCCGCTTCTTTCCATAGTGTATCTGCCCGTAAAGCTAAATCAGTGTAGGCGGGGTCACCGCTGTAAGCATGCCGGATCAGCCGGGATTCCCCGTGATGGCTGCCCTGTGTATGTGGAGGATCGAATGCATCCACTAGTAGCGTCTTCACTCCGCGCCTCGCAAGATTGTAACCAGCGCTCATGCCCATCGAGCCTGCGCCTACGATAATTACATCGTAACTCTTATGTTCAGCTATAATTCTGCACCTCCACCGGAATCGTAGTACTTTAGGGAACGTACAGCCGCATCCGCAAGGAAACGTGCTGCCGCAGGCAGTGCCTGTTCATCCAGATTGAAGGCTGGATGATGCCATTCTTGGCTTCCTTCAGTACCTATAAAGACGAACAATCCCGGTACCACGCGCTGATAGAAGGCAAAATCCTCTCCGGCCAGTGAAAGCTCTGGTTTGACTGCTCGGTAGCCAAGAGCTTCAGCCGACTCTACCCCTAACGCCGCTAAGGCGGCGTCGTTGATAACCGGAGGCGGCCCTTCGATCCAGCGGACAGTGGCTTTTGCTCCAAGAGCAGCTGCCACACCAGTCGCCACTTCCCGAAAGCGGTCAAGTACTTTGCTGCGCACCGTTTCATCAAAGGTACGGATTGTACCCTCAAGCACGGCTTTTTCGGGGATGATATTCCATGAATTTCCGCTGTGAATCTGCGTCACACTGACCACCGCACTTTGTAGGGGACTGACATTGCGACTTACAATGGATTGAAATGCAGTCACGATATGCGAAGCAGCTACAATCGGGTCTATCCCAGCTTCTGGAACGGCAGCATGAGAACTGCCACCCTGCACTTCAATCACAAACCCGTCAGCCGCTGCCATTAAAGGGCCCGCCGTAATACCGATCGTTCCGACTGGCAGTTCCGGCTTGTTATGCAGCCCGATTACTGCCCGGACTTCTTCTAGCGCCCCGCTAGCAATGATCCGCTGTGCCCCTTGCGCCTTCTCTTCAGCCGGTTGAAACAACAGGCGTACCGTTCCTAGTAACTGACCCTCTCGCTGCTTCAATTGATAGGCGGCACCGATCAAGGCAGCCGTATGGAAATCATGTCCGCAGGCATGCATTTTGCCGGGATACAACGAAGCATAAGCTGCTCCAGTTTCCTCCTGGATTGGCAAGGCATCGATATCTGCGCGCAGCGCGATGACCGGACCGGGCTGCTTGCCCCCAATTTCTGCGATCACTCCGGTAGACAGACCGTAATCTACGACCCTGACTCCTGCCCGCTCCAGCAGGGAAATAATATATTTTGTTGTCTCATATTCTTCGTTCGACAGTTCCGGGTGCCGATGCAGATGACGGCGTATCCCGATTAATTCTTCTCCAAGCGCTTCCGCACTCAGCTCTTTAGCTTTACTAGTCATATACAGTCACCCTCCTTTAAACGATTTGTTGTGTGATCCTGATCCGCCCGCTTATGCCTCTGCCGGCACTTCAGCGATTGCTTCGCTCAGGAGCTCAAAGGAGCGGTACCTTTTGTCAAAAGGCTGCACATTCGTAGTTATGATGAACTCCTCAACACCGGATGCCTCTGAAAGTGCCAACAGCTGTTCACGTACAGAGTTCTTTGTTCCTTTGGTAATCTCTGGTTCCAACTCTTCAATCGTGTATGCTTCATTGCTCTGGCGGGCAAACTCCTCCGCCTGTTCCCGGGTTCCAACGGTTAGCTTCTTCCCGCTTGCCAGCTGAATCCGAATCAACTTATGTGCGCCCGCCAGTTCTTTCGCTTCCTCTTCGGTCTCAGCCACCACTAGTGCTAAAGCGATAATTGCTTGCGGTTGTCTGCCCTGTGAAGAAACAAAACCGCTTCGGTAAGCACGAATAGCATCTAGCGCTACTGTCTTATCGCTATTAATAAATAGGGAGAACACATAAGGTAATCCAAGTTCAGCAGCAATCTCTGCACTGCCTACACTCGCGCCAAGCACATACAGCTCAGGCGGAATACCAGGAAGGGGACCTGCCTTCAAACCAGCCAGCGGGTGGTTTTCTTCGAGCCGGTTATGCACATATTTCTCCAACTCGATGATTTTGTCCGTTAAGCTAGGGGATTCGGTTCTTTCCTGCTGAAGCGCTTGTGTGCTGCGCGGGAGTCCACCGGGAGCGCGTCCCACTCCGAGATCCACTCGGCCAGGAGCCAGTGTAGACAGCACATTGAAGTTCTCCGCCACCTTGTACGGACTGTAATGCTGGAGCATGATGCCACCGGAGCCAATGCGGATGCGCTCTGTTTTGGCCAGCAGATGTGAGATGAGTACTTCTGGAGAAGAACCGGCTACCTGCTCAGAGTCATGATGCTCGGAAACCCAGAATCGATGAAATCCAAGCTCCTCAGACAGTTGTGCCAGCTTAATGGTATGCTGGAATGCTTCCTCTGGCGTTTCTCCCGGATAGATCGGACTTTGATCAAGTACGCTGATTGTAATAGCCATTGTTTTTCCTCCTATATGGAATAGTTGAATTCAGGTGTGATTCGCCTCAGGAACTGCTTCGTTCTTTCTTCGCGCGGATGATTAAACAGCTCTGTCGGCGTTCCTTCTTCAACAATGACGCCTCCGTCCATAAAAACCACATGATTCGCCACATCGCGGGCAAACCCCATTTCATGGGTGACTACAATCATTGTGATGCCTTCCTTGGCAATTTTTCGGATAACAGCCAGCACCTCACCCACTAGCTCAGGGTCCAGCGCCGATGTTGGTTCATCGAACAATATAACCTCTGGCTCAAGCGCCAAGGCTCGGGCAATCCCTACACGCTGCTGCTGACCTCCGGACAGCTGACTCGGGTAAGCATCCAGCTTGCTGGCAAGACCAACCTTTTCAAGCAGTGCTATGCTCCGCTTTCTCGCTTCGTCCTTCGGAAGCTTTTTGACAATTAACAGCCCTTCCATCACGTTCTCCAGCGCGGTTTTATGACGGAACAAATTGTACTGCTGAAATACCATTGCCGTTTTTTGCCTAAGCTGATGAATCTCCTTTTTGCGGGCATGTTTGCAGTTCACTTTGAAATCGCCAATGGCGATCTCTCCGCTGCTTGGCTTCTCCAGATAATTCACGCAACGTAAGAGAGTCGTTTTGCCGGAGCCACTGGGGCCGAGAATGACGACAACCTCTCCCTTCGTCACCGTTAAATCTATATTGTTTAACACCTGATTCCGACCGAATGACTTCGAAATTTGCGCAAGTTTGATCATGCTACTCCACCTCGATTGTACAGATTAATCCTTTTCTCAATGACCGATGTCACGCGTTCGATCAGAAACGTTAGTGCCCAGAAGATCAGTGCTGCCGCCAGATATGCCTCGAAAAACTTCCAGTTCGTTGAAGCCACAATCTGTGCCTTAGCATTGATATCCACCACCGAAACCGTAAAAGCAAGGGTAGATCCGTGCAGCATACCGATTACTGAATTCGAAAGATTAGGCAGACTTGCCGCCAGCGCTTGAGGAAAAACAATCCGCTTTAGTGCTTGGGGCGTAGTCATACCGATAGAGTGGGCCGCTTCTAGCTGACCACGATCCACAGCGAGCAGACCGGAACGGACGACCTCAGACATATAAGCTCCAGCAGTAATCGAGAATGAAATATAAGCAAAACCGATCATCGGAATCGAAACCGACCTAAAGCTCCAGCCGAAATGCGCCGCCAGACCATCAATGAGCACAGGAAGCCCAAAATATATAAGCAGCAGATGCGTCAGCATCGGTGTCCCGCGGATGAACGTAACATAACCGACGGCCAGCGGATGCAGCAGTGGAACTCTGTATAGCCGGATCAAGGCTACAGCCACTCCAATCACAAAACCAATCAATACAGAGACAACGGTAATATATAAGGTCGTAGGAATTGCACTCAGAATTTGTACCAGAGCAGTCCATATAAACGAGGGGTCCAGTTTCATAATCCGGTGCCTCCTTTACCCGGTCCCAATTCTGCAATAATGCGTCGGTAGGACCAGCTTTTGTTGATTTTAAACAATTTTTTCTCAGGCGTATTTCGCTTTTCATGCCGTAGCAGATGGTGTTCTGCTACAAGCAGCAGCTTCTCAATCGTAAAGCTGATGACCAGATAAATAAGCGCAAGCGCGATATAGGTTTCAATAAAATGCTGTGTTAAGCTGCCAAGCGTCTGAGCTTTACCTGACATTTCCATCACCCCGAGGGTAAAAGCTAATGACGTATCTTTCAGTAGTGCAATTACTAGATTGGAGAATACAGGAACTGCTATACCTAGCGCTTGGGGCAGCACGATTCGTGTAAAAGCTTGAAACCCCGTCATCCCCGCAGCATATGCAGCCTCCACCTGCCCCTTATCCACCGCCATCACAGAAGCCCTAATCATTTCAGACATGTATGCTCCCGTATGCAGACCGTAGGTTAGAATAACAAAGACAAGTACTGGAGTTCGGGTCATATCCACATGGACCAGCTTCATGATTTCAGGCAGACCATAATAAAACAAGAAGAGCTGGATAAGAATCGGAGTTCCCCGAAAAAAAGAAATATAGATTTCGGAGAGGGTCTTTAACACAGGCACTTTATAAAGTCTTGGCAGAGCTACGAGAAAGCCGACAATAATTCCTGTCAGTAGAGAACAGGCGACAATCAGAAGCGTGGTGCTTAAAGTCCCTAGTAACTTAGGCAAAAACGAAAATACAAAACTGATATCAAACTGTGCGCCCATATATTCCCTCCCTTCCCGTGCTCACCGGCTCAATCATTTAACCGAATCCGCTGTAACATCCGCACCCAGCCATTCCGTGCTCAGCTTACCCAGTGTTCCGTCCGTTTTCAGCTCTTTAATCGCACTGTCAATCGCATCTGACAGCTTTTGTGAATCGGCATCATCCTTACGGAAAACATAGAGAATGTCCGCGGAGGACAGCTCGTCGCCCGTAGCTTTTAGCTGACTCTGCGGATCAATGATCGGCAGGACAAAATCTGCAGCCAGCGTAGCGTCCACACGCCCAGTACTAATCTGTGCGACGGTATCATTCGCTGCACCGTTCTGATACACGATATTAATCGCATTGTCGTGCTCTTTATTGTAGTTCTCCAGAATTTGCGCTTGTGCGCTTGTCGCACCGACTAATACCTTTTTTCCTTTAAGATCATCCAGTGATTGGATCGAGTCATTATCCTTCGCCACTACGATGCGGTTTCTCCAGTGGGCATAGGCTTCTTTGTTAAAAGAATATTTCAACTCCCGCTCTGGATTTTTCTCCATGACATGGGCAACCAGGTCGATTTTTTTAGTTTCCAGACTCAGCAGTAAATTGCTGAAATCCATGGTTTGAAACTCGAATTCATATTCAGGCAGCTGCTTATCGATTTCTTTGAGCAGTTCCACATCGAAGCCTGTAAGCTTGCCGTTCTCATCTATGAAGCAGACCTTCGGAAAAGCAGTACCCGTGCCTATGATGATCTTAGTTACCTTTGTCGAACTATTTGCCGTTGCCGAAGCTTCGGCTGCATTTCCATTCTGACTACTGTTCGTGCTGTTATTTCCGCAACCTGCTATCGCCAGTGTCAATAACGATGCAATTACTAATGAAATGGACTTTTTCATTGTTCTATCCCCTTTGAATGATTTGTGGTTTATCTATAAGTGTTTTTTTCATCAGAAACATAATGCCGTCACCATTCTGCTGATCCAGTTCCAGAAACCGTTCATATCCCCGGCGTTCATACATTTGAACTAACCATGGGTGCTTCTTCGCCGTTGCCAGCGTGACCGCAGCCGAACCCAATTGTCCAGCAATAATGTGCTCTTCCACCCAATCCAGAAGCTTTCCACCATAACCTCTGTTACTGTAATCCGGATGAGCAGCAAACCATTTAATAAAAGGCAGTGGGCTAATCTTCTTAATCTCTTCTTCTTTTGAAAGTGTTATCGTCGCAACTATCGTTCCATCAACTTCAAGCACATAACACTCATTCGTAGCAATATTGTCTTCAATAAGTGCCAAGTCAGCTGTAGCCGCCGGCCAATGCAGCCCGAGCTCACGAATCAGCTCATACGCTCGATATGTAACCTCAAGCAAAATCTCCGCATCTTGCAGTTCTGCCAGTCTGTATGTCTCACTCATCGCAAGCCCTCCATCCTTCCGAAATTAAATTTATAATTCCTATCGAAATAGTCGTCATTATATGCAATTAACTTTATCACTGCATGTGTCCATGCGCTAATAGAGTTTTTTAATACATCTATACAATTAGTCGATCTCCCGTTTTACCAATCCCGAGTTCAAGTAGAGTTTCTATGAATTCAGCGTTCTCCCCATTTAGTGAAATCAGGCTGGTACGTAAGGAGATGCCTTCCGTCTCCGCAATATCCACCCGTACTAACGTCCCAGCTGCTACTTCCTCTTGCACACTAAGTGCCGGAAGGAAACAGATACCTGCTTTTTTCAACACCAGCTTCTTGGCTGTCTCCAGGTTATCCACCTGATATTCAATTTTCGGCGGCTGTTCCATGCTTTCAAATACTCGGTGCAGTCGCATCCAATCCAAAGACCCGCATTCAAAAAAGACTAACGTCTCCTGGCGAATATCTTCCAGCGATGTACGTTGTGCCTTAGCTAAGCGATGCCCCTTCTCTACATACAGCGAAATGGGGTCTTCGCAGAAAGGAAAGGCTTGAATGGCTGGATTTACGACCTTACGGATAAAAGCCAGATCTAGCTCTTTCGATTTCAGCTTATCAATCAATACTTCCGTAGAAGCTGTCGTCAGCTTGATCGTGATATGCGGATACCTGCGCTTCAAATGAAGCATCAGATGCGGCATTAAATAATTGGATACCGAGACAGTACTGCCGATCCTCAGTTCATTTGGAATAAGCCCCTTGGCCTGAACCTGATATTTACCGTTCTGATAGATCTGGAGAATCTGCTGGGCATAGGGAAGAAATTGCTTACCTTTATCCGTTAGGCTAATCTGCTTACCTAACCGATCAAACACTCTGCAATCCAATTCCCTTTCGAGCGATTGAATCCGTGCCGTAACTGTCGGCTGAGAGATATATAGGACTTCGGCCGCTTTATTGAAGCTTCCATAATGGTTAATGTAGACAAAAGCCTCAATATTTTCAATGTTCATCCCTACTCCCCCTAAACTAATATTAATTTTACTATTCCGATGAAAAAACAATGAAATAGAACGATGCTTTCCTATAGATTTTGTTTATATCTTATGCACCCCCCTATTTTTTGTCAACTTAAATTCCGTGTAAAATAATCGGATTTCCACAAAATTTCATTCATAAATGATTAATAATTTAAAATTCGAAACTACAGAAGCTATAGTGAATCCCTTTATAATCGACTGTTATGTTTATTTCATATAGAGCTTTTCTATTCATTTATCAAAATAATAAAATACCCCTTATATAACTCGGAATTATCGTTTATAATGACTTCATTCGTATGAACTATACATTAACTGAAAGGGGATCGCGAGATTATGTCACAAAAGATTATTATCCGTGAAGCTGAGAATAATGACCGTGATGCCATCGCTGAAGTGATACTGGACGCTTACCACCAATACTCGGAAATTATGCCCGAGCCGTTGTGGCTAGCGTACCGGAAATCACTTCTTGAATCTGTCCATGGCGATGCCCCGATTATGCGGATCATCGCTGAAATCGACAAGAAAATCATTGGTAGCACACTCTTGTTTAGCTCCTCGGAAACGGCTTACGGTAAACCAGAGTTAGGCATTCACTCCCCTATCCTACGCCTGCTTGCCGTATCCCCATCCGCTCGCGGCCTCGGTGTTGCAACCCATCTAATTCACGAAGCTGCTAGGAGATCTCGTGAGTTAGGAGCCACCACTTTAAATCTGCATACCTCAGAAATGATGGCTTCAGCAATCAAGCTCTACTATCGCTTAGGCTTCAAACGGGCGTATGAGACCGATCTTATGAACGGGGAAACCCTGGTACAGGGTTTCCAACTAGACCTACTAACCTCAGTCCGTACAACAGCAGGATAAATATAAAATTCGAGACAGACTTACTCGATGAATATAACGTCTTCTTAACCGTTCTCTTGAAATTAAAAAAAGAAGCCTCGGGAAGCTTCCCAATGACCTTATGTGATCATTGCGGCGAACTTCCGAGGCTCATTTAATTTCCTTTTTTATAGGTAATTTCTTTAAAACTCACAGTGATATTGCCTTCATTATCAGCATCATCCAGGCGATGATCTAAAATTACAGTTGCTTTGGCGGGGATGGACGACAAGTTAGCCCCCTTCTGCTTCTTCTTTACATCATAGAGATAATAAGAAACATTCTTAACCTTCAGCCCTATAGTATCCTTGTACAAAAGTTCTACGGAATAGGATTTTATCACAGCTACATTAGCGTCCATCCATCCTACAACTTCAACCGCTGCATCTTCTTGGTCGCTTTCAGTCTTAATGGAGCCGATGGGAAGCCCATCCTGATTATAAAAATAAATTTTTTGGGGAGCGATTTTCAAATAATCGATATCGATGTCATGGATTCGGTTTTGGTTGATCTCTGCTGTATCCATCCAGGCAATCGTGCCCACCGGGTTCCACTTTATTTTCTCAGAAGGTACATATTGCTCTTGTGGTAAAGCTACAGTGCGTAGCGAAGCTCCTTTATTATCGTAAAAGGTTAATTGGCCGCTCTCATCATCATGTACAAATCTCTTAAAGGTTGGTGAAAGAAACAGGGATGGCGCACCGGTCGTCGAGTGAGGGATTACCGGATATTTTAGAAGATGCACATCGTCCTTTCCTTTCCTCAGATCAAACAACCATACATTGCCGAGGTAACTTTGCATAAATAATATTTGTTCATCCACATTCCACTGGAATTTATAGATGTAGTCAGAATCATCAGAAAGCGGCCAAAAGTCTTCCCGAAGTCGTTCAATATCTCCTGTAACAACATTATAAGAGGACAAATGATATTTCCCAGCTTCTTTCGTCAGATCCGATTCCAGAAATAATAGATGATCCTCGTCCAACTTGATTAGCATATTATAGTTGTTCATAAATGCATTGTTCCAACGGTTATCGGTATCGATCAGCTCATCGCTCCATTTCACCATCACCTCATCCGTAGCAGGATCATGGGCTAGTAAAGCGTTAACTGCATTATGGTCGCCATAGAAAAAATGAATGGTATGATATAAGATTCCTTGTAATTCAACCACTGCCCCACCGTTTAATAGATAGTTATTTTCGGTTATGCCAATTGGTTTAGCCACCAGTTCTCCATTTGAGCTCCGTACTGCATTAAACTCCAGCCCCTTAAAGTTTGCTTCCAAGAATATAAGCTTTTTTAACTCGATAGTTGATTCCTTAGTAAGTGTGTAGCCTGTGCTTGTTTCGTTCACATTCATTAACATGCCTTGCTCGCTTGTTTCGTTAATCCATAGATGAAAGGCATATTTATTATTATTTGAAATTAGAACAATATCATAGTTAGGCGTTGCGGTATTTAAATTTCCTGGTATTTGTACAGCGGTACGGATGGCTCGGACGAAAGTTTCTATGCTTTCATGATCTATGTATTCAGCCTTTATGTTAGCATTCACTGAACCATGTGCTAGAGATTTCGCTACTGTGATTCGCTTAATTTCCTCGTCAATTTTTAGATTATCGGCTTCTACTTGTTGCTCATTGGGTTGAAATAAATCAAGTAAAACTACTTTTTTTGTTTCCGGCAGCTTGTAATGACCATTTTGTCCTGATTTGGTGAAAAGACCATTATTCTCGCCATTAATCCAGAATGAGAACTTTTCGTTTTCTTTATTCTTCAATTCAACAGTAGCTTCATAATCGGGTGCTGCAATATCAAGCTTGGCGCTGTCATACTCAGCAGTATGTATGGCTTCATTGAATTGTTCTATTAAATTATTGTCCGTTATGGTCATGGATTCACCGCTATCGTTCTGGATTGTTATGGAATTAACAGAGCTCAGATCGATCAGGGTTTGATTCACTTTATCCTTATTCCCTGTATTGAAACATCCAACAATGATTACTGAAATGACTGCTAAAAGGGCTAGTAGATTTATCTTTTTCATATAGGCTCCCCCTTCGTATTCTCTCTTCTTTAACGCCAAATAGAGGATAAAGTTGCAATAAATGAGATTAGCAATTGGATCAGATTCTTATCCTGAACTATGTAAAATTGTTTGTAGCAATAAAAAAAGCCACCGTACAGGCCTGTTCTCCTGTAAGGCAGCTTCTCTTTTATCCCAAAGGTTGGATGAACTATTTAATCATTATTACTACCATGCTCAGACCCGAAAAGCCTTTAAAAAATTCACAGCCTGGCGGATATCTTCCTCTGGATTAGTGCCAACTTCCCGTTCTATGGTCAGGAAACCTGTATAACCGATGTCGTTCAGCGCTTGCAGATAATTGTTCCAGTCGACAGAACCTGCTCCAAGTGGAACTTCACGGAACGCCGAGCCGGTCTCGGCCATTTCAGCCATCTTCTCATGGTCTAATGCGGGTGCTTCATAACCATATTGACCGTAAACATCGCGCGGATCGATATCGGCAAGTTTGAGACCATCTTTAGCATGGGTGTGTACAATGTAGTCTTTTAGTGTATGAACACCTTGCACGGGATCATCACCAGTCACCATCACCATGTTGGCCGGGTCAAAATTAACAGAAACCCCTTTGGAACCCAAACCGTCGAGGAACGTCTTCAGACGCGCAGCGGGTTCTGGCCCAGTCTCAATCGCAAAGTAAGAATTCATCTCATGCGCGTATCTGCTTAGTTCCTCACAGGCGATGTGCATGGTTTCATAAATTTTACTGGTGTGGTCAGAGGGAACAATACCGATATGTGTAGTTACGATATCTGTACCTAGCTCCTTGGCCAGCTCCATAATGCGTTTGGACTTTTCGATTTTGGCACGGTTCTGTGCAGGGTCCTGAAATCCATGTCCGCCTAAATCTCCAACGAGGGCAGAGATTTCGAGACCCAGTGAAGCGATGTATTCCTTCCATTCACGGCGGGCTGAAGGAGAAAGGTTAGCGGGATCAAATTCACCTTGTACTGCATAAATCTGAACTCCATCAGCCCCTGCTTCTTTTGCCTTGTGCAACCCCTCTTTTACTCCGACCTGAAAACTGTCTACGATAACGCCGATTTTGTTAGTGATAATTGGTTTAACCATGCCATAATCCTCCTTTAAAATGAATTAGTTTTGGTTCCAAACCCGCTTGATGTATTGGAGCCCAAGTCTTGTCCCCTTACGGCACTCTTCCATTCCCTCAAATTCTACAGAGATATATCCGTCGTAGCCACTTTCTTTAACGGTTCGAATGACACTCGGCATATCGATGTCTCCTTGACCAACGATGGCACCCCTCAACCAGTTCCCACCAGTAGACTGGAACCAGCCTTCGCCAGGCTGGCGATCCTGCGGACGAATATAAAAATCTTTGAAATGTACCATCGAAGCAAGCTTAATATTGTTAGTCACAGCAATAAGCGGATTCTCATCTGCGCACAGGAAGTTACCAATGTCGAGTGTTGTACGGAAGTTATCTCTTCCTACTGCGTGAACCAACGCCTGTACACGATCGCTGTGCTGAATAAAGTATCCATGATTCTCCACACTGGTCGTGATGCCCAAACCTGCGGCATAATCGGCAATTTCCCGACAGGCTTCAGCTAAATGTGGAAGCTCTTCCAAAAAGTGCGTAATTGATAGATCATTTGACGAGGCTACATCATGCCGCATCCGCTGAATGCCTAATGCCGCACAGACGTCTACTTCCCGCTTTACCCGTTCGACTTCACGCTGTCTTTCCGCTGTCTCCAGCCCGGCAAAATTCGCCCCGATAGCATAATTAGACAACTCTAGTCCACGACCTGCTGCCGTACGTACAATCTGATCAATTAGCTCAGGATTCTCAACCAAATTGATGCCCAAGGGTACAATCTCCGCATGCTCCGCGCCCAGATCGGCGATCGTATCAATGACTCCTTCAAGCGTAAGCTCACCCGTTGAAAAAGCTGAATGCAAACTGTAGGTACTGATTCCTAGCTTCATAGTTTCACCTCTTCGCCTTTGGCAGCGGATTCATAGATCGCGCCGAGAATCTTCATGATTGTAACGCCGTCCTGCACAGGACTAATCGGTGTAGAGCCGTTGCTGATGTTGTTCGCAAAGTGATTAATCTCATTCTGGAATGCACTGTTGAACTCAAACCCCTTATGATCGGTCTGCGGATAGATATTGACGATCGTATCCGACTGTTCTTTGACGAGGACTATCTCAGGATCAATTTCAAACCCACCCTTGTCACCGTACAGGCGGACCGAGCGCTCGTCTTCTTTGGCATGCAATGTAAAGCTAACATCAACCATCAGCGAAGCTCCATTCTCAAAACGAATTAGTGCATTTGCTAAATCTTCCACCGTATTGTTCGCTGCGTCGTAATCAGCGGCTTTATAGAAAGAAAGGTTCTTGATATTGGAACGATTGCCGAGCTTCCGGTAAGTATTGGCGCTTACTGATACTGGATTCGGACGGCCCATCAAATACCAGCATAGATCGATCACATGGACGCCGATATCAATCAATGGTCCGCCGCCGGAGCGTTCAATATCACTGAACCAGCCGCCGGGATTACCAAGTCTCCGGAACGTCGTTGCCTTCGCATAGTAGATTTCACCGAATTCTCCTTGTTCCACCAATGTCTGAAGAAGCTGGGCATTAGAGTCATAACGTCGTACAAAGCCTACTTGCAAAATTTTACCGCTCTTTTCCACTGCCTGCTGAACCTGAAGCGCTTCTTCAACCGTGCGGCAAAGGGGCTTTTCCACAAGTACATGTTTGCCTGCCTCAAGTGCCGCGATGCTAATCTCAGCATGAGAGTTGTTCCATGTGCAGATGCTGACTGCATCTATTTCGGAATTAGCCAGCAATTCACGATAATCCGTGTATACGTTCTCCACGTTATACTCAGCAGCAACAGCTCGTGCACGCTCTTCATTCAGGTCACAAACCGCATATATGTTTGTCTGCGGATTATTCCGATAAGCACTTAAGTGCATGCTGGAGATAGAGCCGGTTCCTATTACGCCAATTTTGATCATATCCATAAATACTCTCTCCTTTATTTTGCATAGGTTATGATTCGTATTATAATGATTTCAACCCTAAACACCATGCAGAACCTTGCGGTTTCATTTGTACAATTGTGCTATAGGAGGTGCAGTCAATAAATGTTGGACTATGATAAACATCTACAGGAACCCATGGACATGCCGGATCCCGAGTTTCCGATTAAAGTACATACCCAGCGCTTCAACCAAGAGGGAGTTTTGTTGTTCCCACATCATTGGCATGAGCATCTTGAGTTTCTGTTTATCGAAAGCGGTGAGGCTGTTTTTGAATGCGGACGAACACCGATCAACGTACGGGCTGGTGATTTAGTTGCTGTGAACAGCAACGAGCTGCATTATGGGGTGAGCGCTTCTTCTGATTTATTGTATTATGCGATCATTGCAGATACTTCTTTGCTGCATAGTGCGGTAAGCGACGCTGCCGAGACCAAGTTCATCGCCCCGATTCAGCAGAACCAGCTGCTGTTACGTAATCATATCCGGGGAGATCAGCACATTACAGACTGTGCGCTGGCGATTATTCGGGAACTGGAACTTCGCGAATTCGGATATGAGCTGGCCGTGAAGTCCGAGCTATACCGCCTGCTAACGTTGCTATTGCGCAGACATATCGTCACCGTACTCTCACAGGCTGAGCAAGAAAGACGTATTCAAACCGTTGAACGCTTCGCACCTGTTTTGCGTTATATCGATACCCATTACCAGGAGCCCATTCAAGTTGACGAACTTGCGGCTCTAACAGGGCTAAGCCGCTTCCATTTCAGTCGTCTCTTCAAGGAATTAACTGGTCATACGATTTCGGAATATATAAATGCTGTCCGTTTAGACCGTGCAGATTATTTGCTAAGGCATACCCAGTTAACGATTTCTGAAATCGCTACCACAACTGGCTTCAGTGATATCTACTATTTCAGCCGGACTTTCAAAAAACATAGAAAAGTACCCCCAAGCAGTGTGAGAGGGTTCTAGTTAGGGTGAACAAAGGAAGCAGTCTTCTACTTGCTATCGCTCCTTAATTTTAACATCAAAAAGGTCAGGAAAGGGTAATCCCCTCTACTGACCTTTTTTTATTTTATTAATTGCATAAAAGAAACTATCTTCCATCTTATGGGTATAATTAACATAACAAAAATATAGGAGGAGATTTCATTGAGAAAAATAATTAAACTGACTATATTAGCACTTTGCATAATGATTCTACCGGGAACAATGATTTATGCCGCATCGAACCAATCAGAAGTTTCATTATATTTCAATAATGTGGTACAAAAACAGGCAGCAGTAATATCCGAGGGGGACATCCTCTTACCTGTTGAACAGCTCTCTAAAAATTTGTTTGCTTTAATCGCTTTAGATGAAACAAGTAAAACGGTTCGAATCTACAAGCCAAATGTGAACATGGTATTGCTTGATAACAATGGAGAGATTTTCGGTAAGGTAAAAAGCCCTTCACGGTTTGCCTTTTCAACCTTATTACAAGTAGATCATTTAAAAACAGAAATTTCAGATATAAAACTTACGATCACTGATCCCGCAGATAAAACAGAAACTATCGATAATCAACAAATTAAGAAAAGTGAAGAAAACTTTTGGTTCAAAACTAACGAATTTACTTATTCGTTTAATACAAAAGGCACCTATACTATTCAAGTGTTTTTTAAAGACGTAAATTCAAAAACATGGTATCCTGTCTCTGAAATCGATGTATTCGGCATATGAATTTCCGATAGTTGAATTCCCGTTTCCGTACTTCCTCACTTCTTATTATTCTTAATCACTTCATTAAAACGGTCAGGAAAGTTGGTATGTACCCCGTCTACGCCCCAAACCACGGCTTTGTCCATATTCACTTGATAATTCACTGTGTACGGAAATACCTTTAGACCCGAATTTTTCACCTGTGCGACATAGGAGGAATTTATTCTTTGAAAGTTAGGGCTAATACCAACTGCATAAGTTTTCACCCGATTGATAAAAGACTCTGGTACTTTGTAAACCGGAATATTATACCAAACAATTTGATAAAGCGGGATCTCTGGGTTAATCGAATGAAGCTTACGTAAACTCGCCTCACTAAATGAATGTACGGAAACATGATCAGACAGATTATATTTTTCAATTTGTTCGTTTAATATGGTTTCGATATTCGGATACAAAGCAGGATCTTTAATCTCAATCATATAGTCCACTTCTTTTCCAAACCTTTCAAATACCTCTTCTAACGTCGGAATACGTAATCCAGCATATTGTTCCCTAGCAAACATGGGATATTGTTCGTTAAACCAAGAGCCAGCGTCTAATTTCGAAAGCTGCTCTAAAGTATAATTCTTAACATACCCCGTTCCATTTGTCGTACGATTAATAGTTTCATCGTGAATAACAACAGGAACACGATCCTTAGTTAACTGAATGTCTAACTCGATATAATCGGTATCCATATCAATGGCTAGTTCGAATGCAGGTATAGTATTCTCAGGAGCATATCCCGAAGCGCCACGATGAGCAATGGTATAGACTTTGTCCGCAGGCTCGAGAATTTCCTTCACTTTAGTACGAATCCATGGAGAATAGGCATACATTGAGGTACATAATAAGATCAACAAAAATATGTGAATAAATATAAAGTACATTTTAGAATTTTGAATCCTTTGCATAAAACTTCCCTCTTCTTTTCAAAAATTTATTGTTGTTTACTTGGTGCTGTTTTCTACATCATATCCAGTTAATTACCATTCATAATCCTATCAAATCTCCTCTTGATTTATAATTATGTAAAACCTGCGGATTATTCTAAGCTATATCGCAATGATGGCTGCAATAACCGCTTTAATGATATCACCTGGAAGAAAGATCACCACACTTGTTAATCTAGCCCAAATGGAAGTATTCGTAATCAATGCCATGATAGGCGCACCTATCAGATTAATCAACATTACACCAAAAATCAAATTTACGACAATCAGATTCCAGGTTCTGACATACAGCGAATAATGCAGCATATACAAATTCTTTGATTTTCATGAAAAAACCTACATAGGAAAATTGAATGTATTGATTAGATTCATAAAGTTGGAAGAATCTCGAACTAAAAAAACACTGATCCAGATTAGGATCAGTGTTTTTTAGCTACACAATTTTAAACAGAACAGCTTTACTTGTTGATATGTTCCTTGATTTGTTCAGCGATTTGTTCCAGCAATGCCTCTTTCCCCAATGCAAAGAATGCTTCATTGTAATTTTGTCTGCTTGTCATGCGATATATATTTTTCGATTTTACAGCTTTTAGGCTGCTCCAGACCTTACTTTGGTCTAGAACATTCCGGTCATTATCAGATAATAAAATGATGTGGTCTGGATTAAAGGTAGACAGTGCTTCTAGACTTGTTACTTTTCCTCCCCATGGGTCTGGTTCCGGTGTACCTGGCGCGATGAGTAATCCAAGATCATTAAAAATCATATCTGCAATACCTGTGCGGGAATAGATCCGGATTTCTTTCTCTGTAGCTTCGATTACCGCAAACGTTTCTTCTTTAGTTATCTTTGTGATTTGATCATGCAGTTGTTGAGCACGTTGATCATAGGCCTTCAGCCACTCATCCATTTCTGTTTTCTTATCAAGTACCTCTGCAACAAAGGCAAACCGCTCTCTAAAAGCATTAAAGCCATAAGGAACCCTCACTGTTGGAGCAATCATATTTAGTTGATCATAGATTTTCTCTTGCGTAGGCCCTGCCAGTATCAAGTCAGGACTTGCTGCACTAATCGCTTCCAAGTTAACTTCCGTTTGAAACCATCCAACGGGCGTTACATTAGGCAGTTCTTTTTTTAGAATAGGTGTGATTTCCAGTGAATTAGCCATGTCTGTATTCCCGGTAATCACAGGTTTATATCCAAGCACTAAAAGTTCTTCAGTTGAGCCAGATACATCGGCAATTCTAACCGGGTTTACCGGTATTTCAACATCTCCCTTGGCGTCCTTAATGGTACGTGTTTCGGAGGAATTCGTAGCGACGGGTTCAGATTTTACCGCAGGTGGGGTGTTATCCCCTTGAGCCTCCTGCCCTGAATTCCCACATCCGTACAACATCACCATCATGAATAAGGCGATTCCGACAAAAGAGATACGTTTTAAACTGAACATTTTTTCCAACCCTCTCCAATCTATTGATAATCATTCTCACTACTAGCAAGTCCGATCATACACTCTGCTGATAGGGCTAAACTACCGATAGAGGGATTGAATAACGGTTTGGCGGATATTTATTTGTTGTCTAACGTTTTTTTATTATTTCAGAAGGATTTATTCCATACTGCTTCCGAAACGCCTCCGCAAAATGACTAAAGTTATTGTAACCTACCATCGTCGCTGTTTGACTAACACTACTCTCCCCGGAACGCATGATTTCCCATGCTTTTTCTAAACGTTTGTTCCGTAAATAGGCAAATACAGTCGTACCGTACTCTTCCTTAAAACCAACTTTTAATTTGTATTCGTTAATACCCGCCAGCTTGGACAGCTCTATAAGTGATGGAGGGTTTGCCATTTGCTCGAGTATGATTTCCCTGGCTCTCCGAATGCTTTCCCGGTCAGTGCGAGATAAATGCAAGCTACGTTTTGTATGCTTCTGCTCAAAAAGAAAAGCGCCGAAATATGCGGAAAGGAGTTCTAATGCCTTACCCTCTGCGTATAACCTGCGCATTGAGATATGATATGGGCAATCTCTCAATTGAATCAATAATCGGGAGGTTTCTGGAAGAATAGGCATACGGAACATACGAAAAGATTGTGCATCTAACAGCCCGGATAAACTGCAAGTATGTGGAGATCCTTGCTCTACCATCCATGAATCGAACAGTGTTACCGGTACACCAATGGACAGTAAACGGATGGGTTCAGCACTGCGATAGTGAAATTCGGCTTGGAAATCTCGCATGAGCTGCAATGAACAACTGTCGGGCACCAACTCGTGACTATTGCCTGTTACATGAACTTCTCCGCTGCCCTGTAGACAAAAGCTTAGCTCTATCATAGCTGCTTCGGATTGAACTCGGACTAAACGATCCTCAGTGAAACGGTAATCACTATCTACAATTTCGATCCCGGAAGATGTGATAACCCTATCGACGTATCCATGGTCACTAGGTTGTGAAAAATGCATTCGCTCTGTGGTGTCCTTTATAGACGGAGTCTCAAACAATGCATTGAAATACCCGTTATAGATGTTATGAATTGATTTTCTTGTCATTAATTCATACCCTCAGTAGATCTGTAGTACGCTGTAACCCCAATGTAGTGTTTTATCATGAGGAGATCACCTTTATTCATGTATTAAATGATAACGATTATCATTTAGATTATTATATCCGAGACATTAGCTAAACTGCAACGAACAGTTTATGAGGAGTGTTAGCGTATGATTCCAAATACAAACACCCCCTCATCCTAATGGATAAGGGGGTGTCGATTTCTGTTAATCAGCTTTTAACTTTCGGAGCATTATTCAGATCCGGATTCAGTTTATATTATCTCTTATCTCATCGATTTAGCTAGCTCTGTGAAAATAACTCCAAGCGCGTAAGCTCCTGCATCCGGATAACCAATGCTGCGTTCACCTACTGTGCCTGCTCTTCCCATACGGGCGACGATATCGGAAGTCTTCCGGGCACCGAGAACTGCCGCCTCAGCAGCTTTGATAGCTGCCAGCTTTATATCTTCGCCTTGTTCTGCGCTTTGTGTCCAGGCATCCGCAAAAGGTACAAGCGCATCAATTAAAGTCTTGTCTCCAACGACAGCACCTCTCCCGAAAGACCTTTCGCCCGTATCTTGAATTCCTTTGACAACCGCTTGCATCATATTGGCAAATTCCTGAATGGATAACTCCTGCTTCTGCAGCGCAGTCTTGCTCGCAGCGCGGAAGCCCGATCCCCAGATCGGCCCGGAAGCTCCTCCACAATGCTCCATAATGATCAATGAACAAGCATCAAGGAAGTCACCGATATCGCTGTGATGATTAGCTAGAATATCTTCCCATTCTACTTTCAACTGCTTAAAGCCCTTGGCTACGCTCATCCCAAAATCACCATCTCCGGCGTGGGCGTCTAGCTCGCAGAACGGTACCTCATTCTCGATAATGACCTCACTCATTTGATCGATCAAAAATACGATATTTTGTAAGGAAAACTGGTTGTTCTTAATTATCGCTGCTTCAGCATCCGTATTATTCTTGAAGGATACTGTGCTGTCTGCTTTCTCTTCTTTGATGACTTCCGTATATTTTACAGGCTCAAATGAACCTTTAACCGACAATGCCGGTGTATCACACGGAGCAGACAACCATTTCTTCAGCGTCTCATCCAACTTCATAATCGACACTGATGCGCCAGCCATATCGATGCTGGTCATATAGTTGCCGACAAATACTTTAAATACTTGCTTATTCTTCGCCGTCAATTCACGGATCACAGAATTATTTAACAAATAAAGCTCTTGCAATGGTGTTCCACCAAATCCATTGATCAGAACAGCAACTTCGTGCTGCGACTCATCGTTCATTTGCAAGTTGCTCAGCAAGGACGTAACCATTCGCTGCGCGAGTTCATCCGCTGACACGGCTTTTTCTCTGCGAATTCCAGGTTCACCGTGAATTCCAACACCGTATTCCATCTCATCCTCTTCGATATGAAACGTCGGGGTTCCTTTGGCAGGAACGGTGCAAGATGTAAAGGCGAAGCCGATGGTGCGAACATGGTCAATTGCATGTTGCGCCTCTTCTTTTACTTCCGTCAGGGACAGTCCGGCTTCTGCCGCAGCCCCGGCTACTTTATGAACGAGAACAGTTCCGGCCACCCCTCGTTTCCCTACGGTATAGAGACTATCTTCAACGGCAATGTCATCGTCTACTTTGACATATTCCACTTGTATGCCATCTTCACTTGCAAGATGAGCCGCATTTTTAAAGTTCATGATGTCACCGCTGTAGTTCTTAATAATAAGCAGCGTTCCCTTTTTACTTGCAGAGCTACGGATCGCTTGGTAGACCTGAATCTGGGATGGAGAAGCGAACACATCACCGCACACGGCTGCATCCAGCATACCGCTGCCTACAAACCCGGCATGGGCTGGTTCATGCCCACTTCCGCCGCCGCTTATTAGTGTAACTTTATTGGTGTTGATCTCTTTTTTAGAAATCACTTTGAATTTATCGTTGAAATCCAGCTCAGGATGCGCTAAGACAAGTCCATTACACATTTCCCGGACTAGCGTTTCCGGCTTATTCATAATTTTCTTCATCTTAAAGCTCCTTACTTAATTTGTATTGACGGCCTAATTGGTCAGCAGCCATAATCGCCGATGCTACGGCTTCTTCTGTAATTGGGAACGGCATCGAATGAATCGATTCCTCAGCAATACAAGCTTTTTTAGCAACCTCAAGAAGTTCTTCGTAAGTTACTTGCTCCACTCCGATATCTGCTAAGCACACCGGAAGCCCAATAGACAGGCAGAAATCCAATACTTCTCTTAATTCGGTACGGTCTGCATTTTCAAGCACCAATTGAGCAATTGTACTGAAGGCTACCTTCTCACCATGATAATAATGATGTGTTCCTTCTAAAGCTGTTAAACCATTATGGATCGCATGAATCGCAGCCAAACCTCCACTTTCAAAGCCTAGTCCCGATAACAAAATATTCGTTTCAATGATATTCTCCAAGGCTGGGGTTACGATATTCAGATCGCAGGCCTGCTTCGCCTTGAACCCATTTTCAAGTAAAGTGTCATAACACAGTTTGGCAAGACCTAGTGCGGTTATCGTTCCTTTAGCTTCCCCACAAACACCTTCACGAACCCCGCAAGGCAATCCCGCATTCACATTGGAATAAGAATTTGCTGTAGCTCTAGCTTCGAAATAAGTGGAGAGTGCATCACCCATCCCTGCAACAAGAAATCTTGTTGGCGCTTTGGCAATGACTGTTGTATCGATCATGACTACACTTGGGCTTTGTTTGAAATAAGCATAATCATCAAACTCACCTTCTGGGGTATAGAGTACCGCGGAGTGGCTTGTTGGTGCATCAGTGGCTGCTATCGTTGGAACGATAATCAATGCTTCACCTTCTGCTACGCATTTTGCCGTATCAATCGCCTTGCCTCCACCCAAACCAATCGTACATGCACATTGATGTTCCTTAGCCAGAGCCTGTAATCTTGCAACTTCTTGTCTTGAGCATTCCCCATGGAAGCCACTTTCAACAAGCGTTATATTAAATTTCTGTTTAGTTGACTCCAATTTATCTTTCACACGTGTAACATCATCTGGATGTGCAATGAGCAGTGCGGAATCACCGAATGTTTTTACAAAATAGCCTAAATTCAAAAGTTCATTCTCACCTTGCACATATTTCGTCGGACTGATAAACGCTCTTCTCATTTTCATTCCTCCTAGGTTGTATATAGTTATTATTATAGATTGCTCTATTTCGGTATGCATGAAACAATAAGATCAGAATAAAGCGTTTTCTTATCGAGTTTTTTTGTCTTCTTATTAAGAAATTGTATTATCTTGTCCTTTTGCGCAAAAATTCGCTATAATGTTCAATATGTTTCTATAACTTACCTAGGAGAATATCGTGATGTCCAAATCTCGATTTAATTTAGAAGAAATAATTGATTTGAAGAAATGGGAGAAACTGCAGGATTCTTTATCACTCGTGACTAAAATGGCGATTCTTACCGTAGATTATAAAGGCGTTCCCGTGACTAAGCACAGCTTCTGTCAGCCTTTCTGCCAAGGCGTTCGCCAAGATTCTAATCTCTCTCCTTATTGTCAAAAATGTGATGCTCGTGCCGGCATTGAAGCTGTACGCCAGAACAAGCCTTATATTTATTTATGCCATTTCAACATTATCGATATCGCGATTCCAATTATTATTGACGATCAATATTTGGGTGCAATTATGGCTGGACAGCTTAAGCTTCGTGAACCTGATGTGTCGCAGCTGGAGCAGATAGTATCTAGGCCGCCTAATGTTGAGTCGAACATGAAGTTTCAAGCGCTCAAAGAGGATTACGAAGCACTTCCTGTCCTATCCTACGATGAAGTAACCAAATGCGTGGACCTACTTCTACAGTTAAGTACTTACATCGTGGAAGAAGCCATTCAAAAGCGTACTACTGTTGATTTGTACAAAAGAGTACTGACCACAGATATCGATATATCTGCTTCAGCAGAATCTTTCGAGGAGACAGACCTTACTTATCGCAAAATTCAGTCTCTGCAGCAAGAGTTGTCAGGAGCGCTTATTGAGACCAAATTGAAAAATGGAGCACAAAAGTTCGTCTCTTCAAATGCAGTGCTTCAGCCTGCGTTCGATTACATCTATGCGCACAAAAATGAAAATTTCAGCCTAAAAGAAATGGCCAAGCTTTGTCATATCAGCCCCAGTTATTTCAGTCGCATATTTACAAAAGAAACAGGCGAGAACTTCTCCCTCTTCGTTGCCAGGCTCAAAATTGAATGGGCCAAGCAGTTGCTGGAAACCACAGACGCACCTATTAATCAAGTGAGCGATGATTTAGGGTTTTGTGATACTGGTTATTTTATTAAAACATTCAAACGGTTCGAGAATCTCACTCCAGCTGTATACCGGAATATGTATATGAATTGATTAGTTGCATTAAGGGGAAATCTGTGATTTCGCCTAATATAGCCTCTTTGATCTTTCCCTTTCCGTTTATAATAAACGTAGCAGGAAGCGCACTAACTCCGAATGAAGTAGATATTTTTCCGGTAACATCGATGACAACTGGAAAAGAAAAACTATGATTCTTAAGATATTCTGATACAGTCCCTTTAGACTCACCAACATTAATAAACAAGGTTTCAATTTGAGAACTAGTGGATTTGTGAATGTCATTCAGAAGGGGCATTTCTCGCACACATGACGTGCACCAGGAAGCCCAAAAGTTAAGCACCACAATCTGTCCCTGAAAATCGCTTAGTCGAACCTTTTTACCTTCTATAGTAGTAGCTTCAAATTCGGGAGCGATAGAGCCCACTGCAATCCTCTCAGATGAATCTCTTGTTTCATTATGGCTAAATACCCATACAACAGTCGTGACAGCTGCGATGATCACCAGCAAAGCAATGATTCGACGCATGCTCATTTCAGACCCAGACTATGATTAAAGGCTGTATACAGAGAACCAAATTTCGCATGAAATTCTTTGGTCGGACCTGAACCAACATTTCTTCCATGACTTAAAAAGACAATCTGATCAGCGATTTTATCAGCGATTTCTAACTGGTGTGTGGAGAAAATAACGGTATGCCCTTCTTCCTTGATTCTTTGGAGTAGGTCTACGAATTCATTCATCCAAAAAGGGTCAAGACCGTTTGTGGGTTCGTCCATAATTAGCAACGAAGGCTTGGCCAACAATGCCTGAGCAAATAATATACGCTGACGCATTCCCTTTGAAAAGGTGTTGACCAGACGATTTCGTTTATCCTGTAGGCCTACTAAGCCAAGGACTTCGTTTACTCTCGCTTTGCGATTGGGTACCCTACGGAGAGCGGCCCAAAAAGTCAGAGCTTCCTCTGCCGACAGCCCCTGATTGAATTGATAATCATCTGGCATATAACCAATTTGTTCCGAGAATTGTTTGCGTGATTTGTGCCAGTATAAACCACCCACTGAGATTTCGCCCACCGAAGGCTGAATAATACCGGCAACCATTCGCAAAACGGTACTTTTGCCAGCCCCGTTACCGCCACATAGTGCAAGTATGCTCCCAGTGGGGATTTGAAAGCTAATCTCTTCAACTATTGTTTGCTTTTTAATAACTTTAGAGATTCCTCTTACATTCACTAAGGGGTTATCCACGAGAGCGCCCCCTTTCCCATATCCAATATACAAACAGGATCGAGCTCAACATCCAGACTAGACAGACTCCCATAAACAACAAGCTACCCTTCGAACCATTTATCCATTCTACCCATTGGTAATATTCAGGTCCCAGCACTGAACCTCCGCCCAGCTTAATTACAACGAATAACCTAACAAGCTCTGCTGGGTTGAGTATTGTGAATACGACCAGCAAGGGCTTAATCCAGAGATACGGCATTAAACCTAAAAAGGCGATCAAAAACGTCGGCCACCCTATTACTGTGAAAAACCACACAGCAACAGAAACAGTCAGCGCCTGCCAGCGGTTTCTTGATAATGAACCGATAAACAAGGCGATGGTCAAGAATAGTAAAACAAGTCCTGCGGAAAAAAACAAAAATAGAAAGTAAGTAGTAGAATCATAGGCCATGCCCAAGAATCCACTAATCATTCCCATTAAACCATAGCCGAAAGCCACAACCGTAAGTAATACGACAGCCAGCCCCACATACTTGCCAAGAATAAATGACAATGTTCCTATTGGATAAGTAGATAAAAGCTGCCAGCTACCCTCTTCCTTTTCTGATGTCAGTGAAAACGAGCCTAGAAATAATGTCATAAGCGGCAGTAGATACAAAATCAGACTTAGCATGGAACCTGTAACTGCGGTGTAGCCTTGAATCTCATTTTGTGCATTAATCAGTAGTAAGCCAAGACTAAACGCACAAAATAATGCCAAAAAAGAATAAGCCCATGGATTTCGAAACCCCATTTTAATCTCTCTGCGTGCGACTTGCAGGATATCAACCATTACATATCCATCTCTTTATCCGATGTCATACCTTCCATTTCCTCTGACTTATGCTCGTCCATATGACCTTCTCCGCCATTCATATCCATTTGCATCATATCCGTATTTTGTTTCCATTCATGCTTGGACAGATCACTTGCTGACAGAACGCTGCCAACACCTTGTTCCTTCACAAAAGCTTCGGCAGAAGCAGTATCCTTGAAGCTGATAACTCCATAAGCCATAGGTGTGCGTAGTGTCTCATCATAGACAAAGCTGGCCTTACTGAATTCTACCCATTCTTTGTCGTTATAGTCACGGACATAATCCTTTCCAATGTTTTTGGTTCCATTCTTGTTCTTCCATTCATTCATACAACCAATATCATCAAACTTATAATTCTTCCCGTCTTTCGTTGTTAGCTGAGTAGCAAAGGCATCGTCCTTAACCTGCATATTGCAAATCGCGCAAATATCAACTTCTTCATTAATCGCCAAAGGTTCAAACTTCTTGGAACCACAAGCCGCTAGAATTAACAAACCCACCATCAACATCAGCATTAAACTCCATTTTTTCATAACCGTAATACCCCCATATATAGTATTGTGATCACAGAGAAAAACAAAAGCAGCCAACCGGCTACCATCACCGACCCTTGCCCCTCACTAACTTGTCCAACATCTGCATGAACTGAATCCAATTGCATAAGCGGCTCTGGATCGGTGGACCATTGTTCTTTATCATTTGTATACAGATCGCTTAAAAATGTCATGCCCGGCGATTGAAAAAAGAGCTGATAAGCAGCATTTTCTGTAACTAATTGCTGATAAAATGGATTAATAGCATATGATAGATCACTTATGCCATCACCCGATACATCCAGACCTTCGAATGAATCCCAAAAATTTCTCGTCATCTTATTATTCTTAGAATCCGTTGCCTGTGCTTCAATCACATTGGCAATAAAAGCATTCTTCTGAAAGCGATTGCCTTCAGAACCCTCAAATTGAATCCCAATATAATTTCGGAGCACCATATTATTCTGGAGAGTGTTGTCGGAGGATTGTTGCATATAGATTCCTACCCGATTTCCTTCCACGAAGTTATTTACAATCTGAGAGGTACGAACGTCAAAGAGCAGGATTCCTTGAGAATGAACATTCTGATTTTGTTTTCGAAAAGAGTTTCCTGATACCATAACGTCGCTCACTCCCATCACCATCGCGCCAGTAATGTTGTATTCTCCAATATTGTTCGTAACAGATGATCCATTGATATACATACAGTGAACACCGTATCGTAAATGATAGAGCCGATTGTGATCAACCTTTGTATTGCGACTCTTCTCTAAATAAATGCCATCTCGGAGATAAGAGATTTCATTCTCTCTGATATCTGAACCATGAGAGTTATAGAGATCGATGCCATTACCTCTTTTTCCCGAAGCAGCACCTTTAGGTATAAACCAACGGATTTTATTGTTTACTATAACTCCACTATCAGCCTCACGTAGCATAATGCCAAAGCCAAATGTATGTATGACTAAATCTTTCAAAGTTACCTGATCGGCTTCCACCCGAATCGCTGCTGCTTCTCCCCCGTTATGCTGCTGTATATTAAGTCCTTGAAGCTTTACCCCATCAGCCTGAATCATAACTGCAACCTCAGCATCGGGAGATGAATTTAATAGTGTTGCCCTTCCTTCCCCGCTAATCGTCAGCCTTTTATCAATTTGAACCGGACCCAGGTAAGTACCTGGAGCTAAAGTAATCGAATCTCCGATTTGGGCCGCATTAATAATCGGCTGGAGTGGAATCGCTTTCGAAGTAGTATTTGCACTGGCACTCCCACTGTAGGCCGTGATTATTAAGAAAAGGCTGAAGAATATCATTAGCATTACTCTGAGGTGACAGAAACTTTTGCGTATAACCATTGTTCACCCCCTATCAGCAATTCATTCTCTAATCTATCATTTGCCTAATTGTAAAGAAAAGGAAGTTGCATGCCTATAGCTCAATGTAGCTATCCCTATTAATAAGATGTGTCTAAATTGTGAGTTATATCACATCGTTTGCTATCCCAAAAGTGTGTCCACATAATAAAAAACCGCGCATAGCGCGGTTTCATTAGGTTAACTAATTATTTTCAAGGTATTGATAAACGGCCATCATTTCTTGTTTATTTAACTCCCGAATACGATTGAAAATTGGAATATCTGCTACAGCATCAATATTTGAGCTTTCAGTCACGACATCACTAACGTTACCTGTAAGCCAAGTCTGGACGTCAATGCCTTCGACAATTTCTTTACGCCCTTCATCATTAATGCCACTTGCGTAACAACTAACACATGGAATCGTTAACTTATAAACGCCATCGTGAAGTCCATCTTCGGATATGACTTTCTTTCCTTTACAGAATGGACATGGCTGACTAGCTTTTATCTTATTAATTAGACTGACCAGTTTTTTGTAACCAAACGCTTCATAAACATAGGTCAGCTTTTTGTATTTTCCATTCGTGAAAAACTTATCAATGATGTATTCTCTGGTTTCGGTGATATTCTCAAAATCACAAATCGTAATCTGATTATTCAAGCTAATTGATTCAATACTGCCGCTAATATCGCCCCAGAATGGCAGTGCATTTTGCAATACCATTTCATAGTGTGCAAAGCTCGCTACTTCAAGTTCAAGCATTTTTAGAGCAACTTGTATTTCCCTAGGCAATAGAGAGACATCCACTGTTAGAACCATATCACCGCCGACAATAGCTTTCATTTTTTCAAGCACCGGTAATTTGCCAACGGTACTGATCACTTGATCAAGAGGTAGTCCAATGATCTCACGAATATCTGTGTCGCCAAACTTTAGCTTCTTATGATGATTTAGTACGGTTCCTTCACAGATTGGACAGGTAATCAGTATTTTGGATTGTTTAATATGCTCTTTAATAATCGCTTTTGATATCACCATGTAGTTCCCAATGATGTAATTAAAGCCTTCCCAAGTTCTTGTTGCCTTGCTTGCTTTATCATAAAATGACTTTTCCCAATACCCGTACCAAAAAGTATGCTTTTCTGCATCCGTCATCTCATTATAACTTTTGCTGAGATCATGTCCGAGTTCATTCTTAATCTCTTCAAAGATGAATTTTATTTTGGGGAATTGATAGAATTTCAGAATATCCATTGCATCTGGATGTAATAAGCCATCCCAAAATGGCACATTTTTATCCTGAAGAACAACTTCAAAATCAAATTTTTCAATGACTCGACGTCCCTTGCAGCATGGACAATGATTGTCTTGATTATAGAAATCGAAGCTATTTGTATCTTTATTGGTCGGATGTGCCGTTACAATTTGGTTGATCAAGCCACCAATTTCATATAGAAAAGTATATTGACTATATAGGTGTCTTTCCAGATCAATGGCGATGACAGGTGCAATGGTATCTGATTCATATTCACCATATATCAAACGCGCCATAGAAGATAAGCTTTTTAAGATGCCACCTTTATAAACGTTTTCCGCATTTTTAAAGTAGGCAATTTGATTTTCTTTTAAATAGTTAATGCCATTTTGTTGGCGCAGTGTTGAAGAAATCTGCAATGGAGAGACATGATCTTCACTGTTTTGCTCGAGATAATATTTTTGATGACCGACAACTTCTAGATGCTCAACAGGTTCAAGCTGTCTTTTACCAAAATCAACGATAAAATCAGAGTTTTCCAGCATATACGAGTTATGTTCAATCATCATTATGGAGACGGATTCGTCCTGAAGAATGTCTCTAATGCTATCAATGAATTGATTTAGAATATTTTGTGATAACCCTTTGGAAGGCTCGTCAAAAATGAAAAGTGTATTGGGGTTTCTTGAACCTGCAAATAGCTCGGAGACTAAATGAACACATTGAAATTCACCTGTGGATAAAGACTGTGTTTTTCTTTCCAACGTTAAATAACCCAGCCCGAGCTTGATCAATAAACTTAAACGTTTATGAGCGATGTCTTCATTTGGCAGTTCATCAATAATATCTTCAATTGAGCGCTGAAAAATATCATCAATCTCTTCGCTATATTTTGTGAGCTTTCTCTTAATATCAAGAAAAGTCGCAACCGTAGACCGGCTGGTAATCGATTGATTTCGATCCTGCCCCACAATCACCAGCTTATCCTTGGGATATCGCTTCACAAAATCCTTGGACATACACTCATTGACCAATGTAGATTTGCCGCAGCCAGATTCCCCAGTGAACGTTACAAGTCTATTACGGGGAATCTGAATTTCGGCGATTTGAATATTACGACAGTAAAGATCATGAAAATGATAATATTCAGTTGGAGCTGTCTGATTTATTTCTCTATTGATGGGCGCCGGACGTGGCGATTCTTCAACGATTTTTCCGCCGTATTTACCACTTCCTGGTCCAAAGAACAATTGCTCGTCCGTTATGTCTAATACGGTATCCGAATGATCAATAAGCCAAATTTGATTCTTAAATCCTAGTTGTTTTATCTGCTCTAATATTTTTAAAAGGGTTTGGTGATCCAGACCCACAGAGATTTCGTCAATGATAATTACTGTATTTTCACTGGTTGCCATGAATTCTGCCAAGTAAAGTCGTGTTAACTCTCCGCCTGACAAGGTACCCATTATACGATTTAAGGTTAGATAACCAATATTCATATGGATTATGTTCTTTAGAATGTTTTGTTTACCTTCACTAATGTTTAGAACTTCTGCTAGAGAAAAAATGGTTTCAATGCTTAAGTCATTAATATCGGAGATACTTTTGCCCTGACCTAATAACTCCATTTTGTATTGTTCAGCTTCGTGATTATATCGCTTACCCTTACACTTTTTACATTCGACATTTTTAGTAGTGCCGCGACCTTTACAATCTGGGCACCAGCCTAATTCGTTATTAAATGAAAAAACCTCTGGCGATAGGTTATATTGTTCAGCAATCGCAACTCGAATCTCTGTGAACACGCCCGTATGTGTGCCAATGGTTGAACGAGGATTGGAAGAAATAGATGATCTCCCTAGAAAAAGTACGAGTGGCATTTCTTCCATCTGAATCGCACTGAAATTAGTCTCCATAATGTTAGGGAATAAATACTGATATTCTGCCTTTGGCAATAAAGAAACGAGACGTTTCTTGGATTCTTCTCCGATGGTTTGACAAAAGGTGGTTTTACCGGATCCGGATAAACCAGCAATCCCTAGGGATTGGTCAACTGGAAGTACTGCATCTAACTTATTAATATTGTTCGCAATCAATCGGTTGATTTTCATAGTGGTATCATCTCATCTCCATTCTCTTCATTTAGTATTGCCATCATTTATTCCATTAAAAAGGGCACTTTCCATTTTCAGAAAAGCGCCCTATTCTTGAAATTACAGTTCTGCTAATACTTTTTCAAGCTGACTGCCCATATTCGCCCAAGCATATTTAGCTCCTTCAATAGCGCCTTGGCGAGCTTTGGTCTCCTCACTAAATCCAGATTGAGCAAGATGCAGATGAACCTTACCATCTTCCTCTTTGCTCAAAGTCCAAGTAACTGTTGTACCTTCTCCGGCACTATGCCAAGTATAGGATAATGTATGTGGCTCATCTACTATGAGAACCTCGCAATCTACAATACCATCCCACCATTCATTTGGCTCTGCACGAAATTGAAATTTATGCCCTACGACTGGTTTAAAGTCATTGCTCCAAATCCATTTCGCTAGTGTATCTGAATCCGTTAAAGCGTTCCATACCTTCTCGATGGAGCTTGTAAATTGATAATCTAAGGATACATCTGGTTTCATTATTCTTCCTCCAATAAAAGTTTTAGTTTATCGATTCTTTCTTTCCAGAAGCCTTCGTAAAAAGATACCCAATCCCGAATTTCTTTCAATGGATTGGCATTCAAACGATACCTCGTTTCTCTACCAACCTTTCGAGCAACTACAAGATCAGCCTCTTTAAGAATAGACAAGTGCTTAGATACTGCTGTACGGCCCATATCAAAATGAACCGTGATTTCATGTAGGGGTAATTCATCAACATCAGCCAGGATTTGAAGTAATTTTCGCCTTGTTGGATCTGCAACAGCGTCATATACATCCCTCACTTGACTATTATCGTTCAAAACCACCCCCACCTTTTCCGTAATATTACCTGTAGTGTGACCAATTATACTTCATCAGCACCCAATTGGACACCATTTAGTGTCATATTGATTATAGGACACCAAATGGTGTCATGTCAAGGTCCTTAAAATTTTAATATTTGATCTTTCAATGGAATAAGGCGTAAAATATCGGTGCCTTGTTATTTTATTGCTCCCGTTCCCTGTATAGAAACTTTAACATTTACATCAAAAACAGCTTCGGGATAAATAGACTGCCATTGCTCCCATTCCTTATCCCCTTCATGCCGGGTAGCTCTATAGAGTAATCCAAAACCGAACGGATCTATCCCGTTTTTTTGCAGCTTTTTCAGCAAACTTGATATCTTCGTCTTTTCTTCCTGTTCAACATGCTTTTCAAATTTAGTCCAATTTTCTTCATACACCTGATTTACGAATTCTTCTACAACTCCACGCATTTGAATAGATACACGAATAACTGGTTTATTCTTATTGTTTGTATCAATCGTATAACGTCTCTTCAACTGTTCAATTGCCAAGACAAAAGGTTGACTTACCATTTTTGTGGTGATTTCGAAATGAGGATAGCTATGAAGAAGTTCTTTAAAGACTCGCGTTTCATCTGTTGTCAAAATCGTTTTTATTTTATGTTTGTCTAAAAGAGCAACCATATCAATTTTGTATACCTCTTTTTCGGTCTCGATAATAGGCAAGTAGGGGTCCATGCCCTTTTCCGTCGTTCGACGATAGAAATCATAAAGGTGTTCGGGAACCGTGAACGATGAGATTGATCCCGATTCGGACAGACTTAATAACAATGCATTACCTGAAAAATTTTCTGATTTTGGTTTCATTTTAAGAACAGTCTCCGCGTTGGGCTTCCCTAATGCCACCATCCCCTCCATCGGAATATCGAATCTTCTTGACAGCCAATTAAGTGGCTCGTTGATACTCTCATGGGCTAATGATTCACCCAAAATACATATTTCTAAAAGACCAAAATTAAGATCTTTCGATGATTTTGACCGTATTCGTCCGATCGCGCCTGATATCGTTTCGGAATTTTCGCTTATAATTTGAATATTATTCACAGAAGGATCAAATTTTTGAGCAGGTAAAGCTAATTTCAATGTCACGCGATATGGATTTTTTACATCATCTGATTGATCTACTCCGATGGCGATTACGAATATTCGTTTGTCGATATCCTTGAATGCACAACCCGATTGTATAACCACTGTAAAGCAGAGAACCAATAGGATAATGTTTCTCATACTTTACGCTTCCATTTCATTACAGCAAACAACGCAACAAGCGCGACCATCAGAAATTCGGTATAAAATCGCAACTCTAGCCAATTGACTGTATGGTTTATGATTTGTTTTAAAGTGAATGTACTGAAGTAGATTACTGTAACAATGGTAAATAGGCAACAAATTGCCCAAGATAATAGTTGTTCCTTTCGAAGATTATTTTGAAATTTCATAGAGAAGCATCCTTTCAACAGCTCAAGTCCAACATGAATGGTTACAGACGCATACACTAAGAGCAAAAAAAGGACGATGAGAAAATAAGGCATAATCGTACGTGAGAATAACCCTGACATCATACCAATTGAATCTAATGCAGAATACGTGGGGGCTATATAATTCCCCACCCCGTAAGTGCCATGAATTCCAATGGAAATAATCAAACCAGTGACTAATATATGCAAATTAACAATAAGGACAATGGGAGTGTATTTCCATTTGATTTTGCTGGGAACAACTCGATTAAATACGATTAAGCCAACAAATCCGGAGAAAACACTATTTGCAGCCGTAATCGTTCCCCATTTCGGCCAAATGAATGCATAATCTGCCATTGCTTTAATGGAATTCCACTCTATTCCTTGACTAAAGATGGCTTTTGTAAATGCATAGTACATTAAAGGAATGCAAATAAAAAGAACGATCTCAAGCGTACTTAAAATTGTTTTGCTTGACCTTGTAGCTCCCCAAGATACTGCAAGAAAAATAAATACCATAATAGTAATTGTGTTTACATCTGTTAGATATAAATTAAAAAAGGTTGATGCGTACCCTATCATGATGCATCCTTTTGTTATAGTCATAATTGAAAAGAATATTAATAATGATATTCTTGCTCCTGCCGGCAAAAACATCCGAAAGATTTCAGGCAAACCCTTCCTTGGAAAATAACCAAGTGACTTGGTCATTGTTACAAGAAATATCATGCCGCTAACCGCACTTATCACAATAGCCAGCATGCTTCCATTAAACCGTTCATTCAATAAAAGGGTATATAATAAAAGACCTGTGATGGTGATCCCATCACACCATAAAACATAAAAAACATATCGATTCAAGGAAAAATATCCTCCTTTCCTTTATAATTTCCCGAATTTTTCTTGTTCTCCGATAAACACTTTTAAATAAGGTTTCCCAAAGCTTTTTAAATCGTTCAAGTAAAGGATCAAACAAAATAGTCCTGCGATTAGACCTACATATCCAAATAAACTAGCTAACAAGATGAAAGGATATTTGACAATCCGTAATGCGAAACTCATAGCATTGATCGGCACGACAAAATTGGCAATGCCAATGGCGGAAGTTACGATAATCATGATATTGCTAACCAGATTTGCCTGCTGCGCAGCTTGTCCTAGAATTAGTCCACCAACTGTCGTTGCCGCTGCGCTGATCGACTTGGGAAGCCGTATACTAGCTTCGATTAAGGTATCGATTAAGAACATCATAATGAGCACTTCAATGTACGATGGATAAGGGATACCCGCACGACTACCGGCAATAGAGAAAGCGAGCTGGGCTTGAAACAACTCAGGGTTGAAAGAGACCAGAGAAATATAAATGCCAGGAAGTAACACAGTAATGAAAATGCCGATATAACGAAGTACCACAAGACTAAAACCGACCCATAACTGCTCAAAAGTATCATCCATTGAGGAAATGAAATCATAAAAAGTAGCCGGAGCGATTAGAACGAATGGGCTACCTTCCACAAGTATAACGATTTTGCCTTGTTTCAGATTTAACGCGACGCGATCTGGTCTTTCCGTAATCATCAATATAGGAAAAAGCGAGTATTTTCGACTAGTAAGTAATCTTTGAAGGTGTGCCGCCGAAAGAATGACATCTGGTTTGACCGAAGCTAGCTGCGTTTGAAGTTCGCTCAATACTCCCTTATCAACTAGTAGACTGTCATAAATTAAACCGACTTCTGTCTGTAGTAATCCACTAACCTCTCTTTTCTCATAAACAAGATTTGGGGAGGGATAACGATTCCGAATCAAATTGAGATTTGTATCAATCACATCGCTGAATGAACGTTGCGAGCCATATATCGCTGTTTCCGAGCTTGCATCCCCAAGCTGATTATTGATCACTTTTTTCGCACTGAACAAGAAAAGCTCATTTTCCATTTGAATACAGGCATGACCAATCATCAACTTCTGTAAAATGTCTTCGTCCTTCTCCGGTTTGCTGATGTCAAGAAGAGAAGTAAGATAATCGTTGAATTCCTCTTTTCCTGGGCATTTTAGTATGGAGATGATCAGATCATCCTTAATTTTCTTTTCATCGCAAACGCTGTCCAAGTAGAGGATCTCCAACTCGATATCCTGAATTCGGACGATTTCCTCCTTCATATCACTTGAGGAAGAAAGCTGCTTCTTAATTAGTTGAAAAGCTTCGATCATGATGTAGCAATCCTCCAGTTCGTTTTTGATATCATTTCCTTTTATTCTCAGTTTTATCCTATGTAAATATACTAGTAATTGAAGGAACCATGTTCATACTCCTAGTTCTAAAACAAAAAGGCAGGAACAAGGTTTATCACCTTAGTCCTTGCCTTTCATCTACCACGTCAATTCAACTCATTACATTTTTACTCAATAAAGCGGCAACACTTCTTGTTTAAGCCCTGAAAAAAGTTCTCCAGATTGTTCAAAAAAGGTGTCAGGCAAATGATAGTAAGCATCTCCCATAGATACGACTTTTAATTCAGGAATGATATACATGCCCATATAGGTTCCGTCCTTGAGGTTGAACTTTAACTGATACGATTTTCCTTGGGATTGCGCCTCTGCAATAGCCTCGTATTCTTTATTACTTAAATCAGCTGTTTTTGCGCTGTACAGTCCATCAATGATAGACTCCACAGAAGCATGATCTGTCATTTTTTTTAACACGTCATTTCCCACATGATTAAGAACATGGATATCTTTTGCATGCTCTTTTAGATTAGACATATCCAGATATTCCTTAGCGGCCATCGTAGAATCGTTAGTCTTCGCCACGATTTCTGCCAAATAATAATGCTCCTCAACTTTAACAGCGATGCGGAATTGGGATGGGTACGTCGGAATTTCATATAACTCACCTCCAACAGCGAACGTAGACGAAAAATCCTTTTCTACAACTTCTCCTCCATTGTTCTTCCCGATCTCTTGGTTAATATCAAAATCTATGGTTCCAAGTGATTTTTCAGGCTTCATTCCTGTGAACTTAAACTGAGCACCATCACTTACGAATGCATAACGAAATCCGTTGTAATTTAAAATTTTCCGAACTCCGGTAGGAGCTGAAACGGGCGTTTGCTGCGAGATTTGTGGTGAATTCGTTAATGATGTCTTTAGAGGAGATGTATAAATGGCCACTCCTAACACAAGTGCAGCACAAGCAGCCATGGTTCCCCACTTCGCATATGTTCTCTTATTAGTACGCCTCGCTGTGTTGGCCTTTTCCACCAGATTGCCGTCTACATAACCAATAGTCTTAAATAGATCTTTATTATTCATAGGATATAGCCCTCTTTCATAAGGTATAATTGGAGTTTTTTTCGTGTTCTAAAAAGAACCGATTTCGTTTTACTTTCACTTATTGAGAATCGAGTAGCGATATCAGCTAAAGAATCGGAATACCAGTAACGTCTCAGAAAAATATTCCGATGATCTTCATTAATCTTCAGCAGGAAATTGCTTATGGATTCAGCGATTTGTTCTTCCTCATATTGACTTTCGACATTGTCTGGAGAGGATAAACAATCATTTAATTCATCAAGAATCGTATCGAATGTTTTATTCCGCTTTTTGGCCATGTAATAATCGTGTTTATTTAACGCGATATTTCGTGTGATTCTCCCCAAAAAAGATGAGAGCTTAGCAGGCGTCTTCGGCGGTATAGTTTCCCACGCTCCTAGAAAGGTATCGTTCACGCATTCTTCCGAATCTTCAAAATTAGACAGAATGTTATGAGCAATCTTGGTACAATAATTTCTATATTTTTTGGATGTTTCTTCTATTGCTGTTTCATTGCGGGCAAAGTACAGCTGTATGATTTCACTATCGTCCACTCCATCACTTCCGTTCAGTTTGATTAAGGCCTCACTTATAAAGTAAGAAAAGAAGGGTTTTGGTTGCAAAAAAGTTTTTTTCTTATGTACTAGTGCGGGAAATCATTTTATGTCTTCATAAGCTTCGACATTCAATGCCAATAATATGACGTGTGATCTTATCCTTTTGATTCCTATGAAAAAAGCCGGTGTACCCTATAATGGGCAACACCGGCCAATATATTAAAAGTAGAAACTATAGAGGAATTGCTGCAGCTTCATGATAGAAGCATAGACGCTCCGCGATTTCGTGAACTGACCTTTTTTTTGTTCAAATCATGCTATTCAGCCACAAACCGTTTATTGTTTAAATCCAATTTGTAAAAGATATCTTTTGCATCTGCTTCTTGTGTACCTGCTCCAACTGGTGGATGGACTACTAAGATATTATTTTCCACACTTGGTAAAGGCTCAGCTTCTGAATAAAGAAGTGTTTTCGAGACTTGATCCTTCTTTACGATTTCTAATGGTAATACATCTTCATTTTGCTTATCAATCGCGAAAATATATCCTTCCACGCCATGACCTGTTTGATATTGAGGAGTAAGGATGTAAACCTCAGCTTCTTTAAAACTCAGCTTCTCAAAAGATATTTTTTTGCTGGATGGTCTGAAAAACAAGTAATTGGGTAGTTCCATTAAGACTTTGTCCTGATCTCCCTGTCTGTAGATAATAGAGTAATTACTCTGAAACGTCTGATCACCCTCTTGTCCCATCGTGCTCGATACGACCAAATGCCCAAGTTCTTCTCTACCTTTGGCTATCATCAATAATGTTCCCTTTTCCGTTTGCTGTTCCGCCCGAATTGATTTATCCTCATTTACTGCGTCAATTACAATGGAATCCATGAGATCGTTTTTTGGAAATAAGCTAACCTCTGATGGTTTTTGTTGCTGAGTAGATGAGTTGACTTGTTGATGGTTACAGGCAACGAGTAAACTAAATGCTAAAACCGATGATGCTACTTGCAAAATAAGCTTGTTAATTGTAACCCTCTCACTTTCATTTACAGCTGGGGTACAACTGCTCCCGAATTACAGTCCAGTCTGTATTCATAATTGTTTTATAAACCAGGGCTTAATTAATGGTATTACCACGGCTGGTTGCATAGCTTTTGTATGATCCATTTGGCTTCCCGTTAGCACTTCAACATCCCAGCCTAAATCACACAGCTTCGTCGTATTCTTCTTTAATATCCCAGCAATATCAACGGTAACATTTCCAAAATTCTCACCATATACGATAGTATCATTTTCTCCTGCAAAAGCTAATTTTGGAAGACTAAGTAAATGGTGAATACTACGATCATCAAAAGCAGTGAGGCTCTCGTATAAGGCAACAAATTGAGCTGTTACACGGGTATCCATTGATACTTTGATGTTGTCCCAGTCTATCTCATCAGGATTCTCTGTTTCAATGGAGCTTTTTTCAGCTACCTCATTTTGATTATTCAAAGCTTGGGTATGTGTTTTTTGAGTTACAATCAGCATCTCTTGATAGGGACCATTATATGGCGGAAAACCTCCCATGACCAAGCTTTCCAGACGATTAGTTCTGATAGCCAATTGTAGTCCAATTAAAGCTAGCCAGGAATAACCGTAGTAGCTAAAGCTCTTAACGTTCATTTCATCAGCAATGAGGAGCAGATCCTTCACAATATGGTCTACGGTTAAGTTGTCCACTGGATGTTGAAAGAGATGACCTTCATAATCAAAATAAAGCACTTGAAACGTATCCGCGAGACCTTCAACAAAATGTTTACCTAATTCAGGATCTACGCCCCATAGCTTTAAATTTTCTGCCTCCTGATTGTACACGGATTTTTTAGCGATAGGTAACATAATGGTTGGACGATCTGATCCTCCTGTCAATCCTACTTCTATTGCTGAATGGTTGGTTAATCGTATGATTTTTTTCAAACAATCCTCTCCTTACTGTTTTATAAAAATATCATATAACATTCATGCAATCTTTCGGTTTATCCCATACTAAGCCTTGATATATCTAATTAAATTAGATTTAATGTTGTTGTAGCACTTGAAGGTTTAACTTTAATGTTCTGGGGCGATGACGATTATGAGAGATAATTATACACCAACAATGATAGCTAAGAAATTAAATGTAAGTACCACTACATTAAGAAGATATGAAGATCAAGGCTTAGTTCCCGAAGTCCCAAGGACTCCTAGCAATCGCCGGTGTTATACAGACATTCATGTCCAAGCTTTTATTACGATTCGGGCACTTTTACAAGGATATGAGATTCCAGTTGTGTACGATGTGATGAGAAAGATTAAAGCTCGGCAAATTGAGGATGCACTTTGGTCAATCAATCAGGAACAGCATAATACACAAACGGAAAAGCATAGGTTAGAGGATGTGTTACGCATGTTCCGAAATGTAGATTTATCAAAATACAACGATTTAGAGGTCACAAATGCAATGACTATTGGTGAAGTTGCACAAATGGCAGGCGTTAAGCCTTCAGCCATTCGACATTGGGAACAAGAAGGCATTATTACTTCTAACAGAAACAAAGACAACGGCTATAGGGTCTATACTATAACGGAATTAAGAAAGATTATACTGATCAGCAGTTTAAGGAAAACCGTGTATTATATCGAGAACATGAAACAACTCCTGAATGAAATAGAGACACAAAACTATAAAAAAGTAGAATTGTCATTCGAGCTTGCGTTACAAAAATTAAACAGTCAATTAATGAAGCAGTTTTTAGGAATCGCTGAGCTTATGAAATATGTGAAATACTATTAAACTTGATAACTTGATATCAACAAGCAATCTTCCCAAAAAGAAGAAAACTTAACTCAAATACCAGTGCACCTGAATACCCCTTCTTTCGGCAAGAAGTCCTTACAGCAATAAACATATTCTGGCTCAGAATTCGATCGAATGCATAGATTTTTTGGAACATAATTAATCCTTCTTAAAATCATTTATAAGAACACAAAAAACTCCTCCCTTAAGGGACGGAGTTGATTTCGCGTTACCACCCTGATGGGTGTATTCATGAATACACCCTCTCTGTTATCGTCCAATAACGATGCCCCCTTGTAAAGGGCAGAATCTCGGAACTATTTAGACAGCCGCTAGTTTATTGAACTAACGTTCCCCGTTAGTTCAGTGATTTGAAGTCTTATAAGTGGAAACCAATGGAAGTAACTTTTCAATTGTGTATTTAACATCGGTTATAATTGAATCCAATTCAACATACGTTTCGGGGTTTAAGTCCCAAAAAGTCTGTTCGATGTTTATTACACATACCAACAAGTCTCCTTTATAAAAATCTCCTCTGACAAATGGGTTGTCTGCCAAGTACCTAAGAGCAATTGGAACAAGATATTTCAAACTGAAACCTTGTCCAATCATTATTCTTAAATCTTCGACTGAGAAATCCATTAACGGTTTTCTTCGTAATTCATGACACCTAACAACAAGGTTTGAGCCATACTGTGGCTCACCCCAAGTCTCCCCTTCAAGTTCTTCTAATGTTTTATCCAAATAATTATTTAACATCATCCGACCACCTTAAATGCTTTAATAAAAAGTATATCAGAAGTGGCGATTTGTTGTGTTAAACTGCCCGTTAGCTTAATAAAAAAGAGCAGGATACGAAGCACCTACTCATCATTGTGTGTTATTGAACTAACGTTTCCCGTTAGTTGAGAAAATAATCATCCTTCAATTTCAGTTACATTAACCCATCTAATTTTACATCAAGAGTTATAACAACTGGACCTTCTGGTGGTGGGTTATGAGGACCTACTTACGAAAAGACCATAATTGTTTTTGCGAAAATTTGTGAATGGAGTTTTTGTTTTTCATCCATGTATTTCCTTTCACTATTAAAATATAAACAGCTATGGCAAAATAAATTGCGCTCCAAATCCAGTCTGAGAGGGTTATTAAATGATGCTCATATAAGTAGTTGATGTACCAGATCCCCACCGGTAAATGTACAATAATTGCGGAGACTAATCCTGGATTATACATGCTTTTTGCTCTTATATTAATGACGACTCCATGGAAAATGATTTGGAAAAAGCCCATTAAAACAGGTGCCATCCCCAGCCATACTACTGACGGGAAGAATACAGGGAGCAAGTAGAACACATAGGCGATGACCACATTAATAATCATTGCCGACTGTTTATTTAACGGATAGTTTTCAGGGGATTCACTTTTAAACAGGGCTATATTGAATATGCCTGGAAAGTACCCTGGCCAGCGGTATTCCTCAAACTGATGAAGAAGGATCGCCATAAAGCTTAACCATAATATGCTGTTTATCCGCGGTATTGTTTCCCAGTTCATTAGAAGATAAATGCATATAACAATGCCAATGAATAGTCCTATATCCTGCCAATATTTTCTCAAAAAATTCATTTAATCACCTCAATCTGAGTTTATTAATGAAAGTATCTTGCAAAGAGCAAGTCAATCTGTTCCTCTATAGGTGCAATCTTCACGGAAGCTCCTGTTTCTAGAATAGGACTCATAAGTGCTGGTAGAAAAAGCGCTCCAAAAATCTGCATCGTCATGGTCATCAGGTGCTCTGGCTGCTGTTCATCGGTTAACTCTCTTAAAGTATTTTGTATCTTAGGAAACCCCAATAGATTCAAAAATGATCCATATTCATGCTGCGAGGAGAAAACGGTATTGCCCATCAGGATGATTCTGGAGAGCAATTCGGGATATTGACGGATCACTTGCAAATAATCTAGTAAAAATTGCCTCAATCTATCCCGTGAGGATATAGAGAAATCGTCAAGTATGGCAAAGGTATGCTGAAAGCTGTTCAATATCAATTTGATGGACTCGCTAAACAAGTTTTCTTTGGACCCAAAGTAATAGTTAACTAGAGCGACATTCGTGTTTGAGGCTTCTGCAATTTTTTTTATAGTGATCCTTTCAAAGCCTTCTTGTTTGGTCAACTCCAGTGTGGCACGCATAATCTTCTCTTTTGTTTCCAACTTTTTGTCTGTCTCCATAGGCAACCTCCAAGTATATTTACCCTGATTTAAACAACATTTTAAATAGCATTTAAAATAACGTTTAAACTTAGTATAGCAATATTTTTCCTTTTTGCAACTTTTATTTATCCGGAATCAAACCAAGTCTCAAAGTCTCATTGTGACTATCCTGCCCGTTCGTATTATGAGATCAACCAGTTCTTTCTGGTTGATCCTTTTTTCATTTGCATAGAGGATTAAGGTAGCCTGGTCGAACGTACCTGCCCGTGGGACTTGATCCCGAGAGCTATAATGTTCACCCCTACTTGTCATGACCATGATTGAGGCTGGTTGGGACGTAAGATCCCGTATAACAAGCGATGCTATGGAGCGACAAGAAGAACCTTAGGGGATGCCGGTGAATCTAAACTTATAGGGAGAGATAAAATGAATCCAGTTATCGGTCTAGATATTTCTAAAGAAGAAAGCCATGGACAAGCCTTTCTAGAGCGCGGAAAGCCATTCCAAGGGACATTCCACTTCGAGCACACTCGAGATGGTTTAGCAAATTTCCTTCAAGTTTTAACAGAAGTTGAATTTGCATCTCAACAACGTCCTTTGCTTATTCTAGAAGCAACCGGTCATTATCAAAGTCCCGTTGTTCAGTTCCTAGAGGAACATCATTATATTTATATTGTTATTAATCCGCTCATCTCAAATCGGCTTAGGAAGTCTCAACTTCGTAAAGTAAAGACGGATGCTGCTGACGCTTACCTATTGCTGTACTACAAAGAAGAATTTGAACCGTTTAAGAAAAGAGGTGTGCAACTTCTCAATCTGCGCTATCTCACAAGACAATATGAGTCTCTTTCAAAGATGTGTGTACAGACTAAACTACAATTCCAAGCTGTTTTAGATCAGGTTTTCCTGCTTACAAAGGTGTCTTTGGAGCTATGTATTCCGGTATTTCATTACAGTTTTTAAGTGAATTCCCAACCTCATATTCAGTATTACAGACGGATGAAAACACACTCAAATCTAAGATGAAAGAACTGCTTTCTTCAAAACAGGGGCGTTCAGAGGACTGGATTAACCAACGGGTGCAACGGCCGCTAGATGCGGCAAAACAAAACCTATTTCAGCAAACCATGTATGCAAGCCACTTAATCAATTTGAAAGTCCTTATTACCCTCATTCTTCAGTACCAAGAGCATCTTACTGGATTGGAACAGAACATAGAGCGATGCTTTTCTCTCCGCCTGTTCAATTATTGCAGTATTTCTGCTTTGTTAGTTATACGCCTTTTCCTTGCGTGAAGTAAAAAACAAACGGCACGGGGCTTTCCCATGCCGTTTTGAATTCCATTTTTATTCCCGTTCTTACCTTTGAGCTTAACTTAATGACATTGCCTGTTTGGGTGTCCTTATTGTTTTTCTAAGTTTTGCTTGCTAAGCGAATCTATTCAGCATCATTCTGCTCTTCCAGCCATCTCAAAATCGCTTGGTTTGTTTCTTCCGGCTTTTCTTGCTGGATCCATTGACCGCAATCCAGATTAACCACTTCCGCATTAGGCACGAACTTTGTCAGGTTTTCAGACCTCTGGACCGTATCCCGGTCACCATAGATCATGAGGGTCGGCTGTACCATAAAAATGAAGGGGGTTGCGATTTTGGATGAGCTGTTTCATCCCTTCTTCATTTAGCGATTTGATTTATGCCTCGCATTTAAAACGTTCTGACTTTTGATGAGAATTAAACCCTAAATGATTGAGAAATACAGTAGCTCCTCTCTCCTAAAGATCAGGGAAACAATAGACCCAGATTTATGCAGTACCAAAAATCCTTTTAACGATTCTTTTGTTATTTATATTTCCTTATTCTGTAATATTTTTTTGCAATGTTGAAATTTTAGCCCTTCTTCAGATGAAGCGATCAATATTCCAAGCCTTCTTAATCGTGTTTCTTCTTTCTTGGCGCTCATTACCCACCAGATAGAATCTCTTTTATAGGATGGTGATAAATTAGTGAAGAATAGCCAGGCTGTTTGATTTGCCTTGATTTGTTCTTCATATTCTTTGGCAAGTTCCACGTTTCTTTGTTCAGAGGAATAGCCTTGTGCATCGGTTCTGTTGTTAAAGACGTGCATTCCTTCTGGTCTCATCTTTCCAAGCTGTATTAGTGCTTTTACCTTCTTTACGTTCACAGCACTCCATACACTATTTACTTTGCGCGGAGTAAAGCGAATCTTATAGCTTTGTTTATCAATGGTTTTTCGTATACCGTCAATCCACCCAAAACAAAGAGCGGCATCTACTGATGCAGACCAAGTAAAGCTTGCACGCCCTGTACTTATCCCAAAATAGCCCACCCAAATTTCACTAGCTTCAGTATGATGTTCTTCTAACCAATCGTTAAACTCTTCTTGGTTGTTGAAAAAAACTACATCTCCCATTGTTCCAGCCATTTTAAAATTGCTTGGTTTGTTTCTTCCGGCTTTTCTTCCTGGATCCAATGACCGCAATTCAGATTGACCACTTCCACATTGGGCACGAACTTCGTTAGTTTTTCAAACTTCGGGATCACATCCCGGTCGCCATAGATCATAAGTGCAGGCTGTTGGATGATTGGGTTCACGTCCGCCAATAAGCGCCAGTTGCGGTCAAGGTTCCTGTACCAATTTATACTTGCCGTGAAGCCTGATGATTTGAAGGCTGAGACGAAAACGGCCAGTTCGCTGTCGCTCATTATGGGTTCGCCGAGTGGTGTTTCTGCTCTGGCAAGATTAATCATCGCCATACCTGGCTGAGGCGCTCTGGGTGGCTCGTTTTTCCGGTAAATGTTGCGAAGGAACTGGAATGTATTTTCTTCTAATACGGCGTCTGCGATACCCGGCTGTCGATTGAAGTGGACAAAATAGTAGTCGCCGCCAAGTATTTCTTCCATGAACTCGATCCAGGGTCTTTCTCCACGCTCTTGGTAAGGCATGCTCAGATTTATCACTTTATTTACACGGTTTGGATGCAATAAGGTCAGCCACCAAACGATCATTGCACCCCAATCATGACCGACAAAGGTGGCATCTTCGTATTCGTAGTGATCGAGAAGTGCGATGAGATCACCCGACAAGTGTTCAATGTCATAGTCTGTTACTACGCTCGGACGGGATGAGTTGCCATAACCCCGCTGGTTTGGGACGATGACATGATAGCCCGCTGCGACAAGGGCGGGCACCTGATGGCGCCAAGAAAAGGCATGCTCTGGCCAGCCATGACAGAGTACAATAGGTTTTCCTAAATTTTGTCGGCCTGCTTCAAAGACTTCGAGTTCCACACCGTTGACTGAAATAAGGGTGGGCTTGGGAAAATCGGTTGGATTAAACATTGCAATTCCTCCTTCTTGTGATACATGTAGTATAATGAACAAAAGGTGACATCTTAGTGTCACCATTTTGAAATCATGTAGAAAAAAAGAGGGCAATTATGGACAAAGTGGAAAGACTCATTTCGATTATCATGATATTGCTGAGAAAAGAGATTATATCTACAAAGGAATTCTCACAACTATTCAATGTTTCCAAAAGAACGATCCTTCGCGATATGGAAACACTGAGCTTATCGAACATCCCGATCTACTCTATCAATGGGGTCAAAGGCGGGTACGGCATAATGGATGAATACAAGGTGGATAAACGCCTTTTAAGCAGCTCCGATTTACAGAATATATTAGCTGCGCTCGGCGGATTGGAACAAATCCTCCTTACTGAAGAAGTTGAAAGAACGATAAAAAAAATAGAGGCAATGGTTAGTCCTTTGTCTCTGAATCGTTCCATTCAACTGTCGTTTTATGAATGGGAAGGTCGGTCCGAGATTCTTGAAACCTTAAAGACATGTCAAACATCCATTTTAAAGAAAAGGCTGGTTTCGTTTGATTATACAGATAAAGACGGGGCTGTAACGAATAGAATGATCGAGCCCTATGAGCTGCATTTTAGCGAATCAAGTTGGTACTTGAAAGGATTCTGTTTACATCGACAGGGATGTCGAACTTTCAAGTTATCTCGGATCGATCATATTACTATGGATGAACGCGCGTTTCATCCTAGAGACGATTGGTCAGAGCAAGTACACGAAGCAAATTATCTACCTGAATTCGTCACGATTAAGGCATGGATATCGCCTAGCATAAAAGATCAAATCATCGAAAGGTATGGTCGAAGAAGTATTGAAGACCATAGTTCTGGATTTTTATTAGCAACCATTTATGTCCCACAAAATCGTATGGGATTTCAACTTTTAGCAAGCTTCGGCACTCATCTAAAAGTTGTAGAGCCCAAAACCTATGTTGAAGACTTTCGAAATTATTTATATCAAATGATGGAGAACTATTCCTGATAGATTTAGCATTAAAGCTTCAACCTTCAACTCAACTTTTCGCCGTCACTTATGGTAAGGTTCACCGCGCTGTCTGTAACGGCAAGTTTTTGAGCCATCCTTTGCGGTATTGTCATATTTTTCCAAATACGCAGTCCCGCCGACACGTGCCCACCAGCAAATCCGGTCAACTAATAGCCGAGATATTGGATATATTCCGCCTGACATGTGATGGGGTCCAAGCTAAACAAGCCCGGCACAGTGTTTCGTGCATGGGCTTGTTTTGTTATTTGGGATGAGAACCCCATATTAGGCTTTACGTATGCTAATGGATCAGCTGCCATAAACTTCGAACTCATAAAGAGAATACCAGTCGCCTGTGCCTCGATCTGTCGCATGCATCCTTATATACCTTGCATTTACCGGTTCAAAGTAGATATCGTCTATACCACCGTCTCCATTCGTTGTCATGTATATATCCGTCCAGTTGGTTGCATCGTTCGACACCTGAATCTTATAGCCCTTAGCATGAGCATACTCCCAGTTGAGTTTGACATTGTTGACGCGGGTTTCCTGTCCGAGGTCTACATAGATCCATTGCGGATTTGAATACAGGCTGGCCCATCTTGTCGTTACATTACCATCCACCGCTTTATCGGCCGTTAATGTGGATGTCTCGTTGGAAGAGGATGTTGCCGATTTGTTTAACGCTAGATTCGGTTTGCCATAAACCTGGAATTCATATAAAGAATAGCCATAGAAGGAGTAAGCTCTTTGGGTTCCGTACATTCTTACATACCTTGCATTTACGGCAGTAAAGAATATATCGTCAATCCCCCCGTCTCCATTCGTTGTCGTATACACATCCATCCAGTTGACAGTGTCATTCGATACTTGAATCTTGTAGCCTTTGCCATAGGCAAGCTCCCAATTCAATATAACTCGATTTATGTTATAAGCTTGCCCAAGGTCGATCGTAATCCATTGCGGGTCTGCAAACTGACTGGCCCATCTTGTCGTCACGTTACCGTCAACCGCATTATTCGGAGAAAGAGCTGCCTCTTGATTGGAAGATGACGTAGCTGTATTATTTAACGCCAAATTTGTTGTAGTAGCGGATCCGACGCTGTCTCCATATACTTGAAACTCATAAATAGAGTAACCATAGCTCGTGCCCCTCTCTGTTGCGTGCATTCTCACGTATCTTGCCGTTGTAGGCACAAAGCCTATATCGTCTACACCTCCATTGCCTGTCGTTGTCGAATACACATCGGTCCAATTGACCGCATCATTCGATACTTGAATTTTGTAGCTCTTGCCGTAAGCATACTCCCAGTTAAGTTTAACGCGTTTGATGTTATTAGCTTGCCCGAGATCGACGTAAATCCACTCTGTACTTGAATACTGTTGGCTTGACCACCGTGTACCCGGCAAATTGTCAACAGCTTTAGCAGCGGATAGAGAAGAACTTTGGTTGGATGAGGCTACTGCCGATTTACCGCTTGCAAGATTAACTGGAATGGTATACGTTCCTTTAACAAATTTGTAGATATCTTCATACATCTGTCTCCCGTCATAAACTCCGTTTACACCGTTGTTATTCTTGTTTTTATACAAGTTGTATATCCCAAAAATATCTTGATACCAACCCTTGACCGCTCCCGTCATGTATCCGTATTCTACGCCGGCCATTAAGTAATTATCGAATCTGTTTTTAAAATCGGGGTCGAACATCGCTCTTTCGTCAAACTCCATTTCGATGCCCTTATTATATGTTTGAGCTTGGGTCGATACATTCGTCATTCTCGAATAATCAGTCTCCGGAACGAAATAGTGATTGGGCTGCTGGATGCTAAAATCGATTGCATAATTATTCCGGTTGTTGCTTTGTCCGGCACCAAAGTATGGAATCCAGGCAAGTTTCAGACCAAGCGTATGAAGATAGTTACCAGAGTTATTAATTGCATTTACTTCACCCGGATTGCCGGGATCAATATCTTCATGGAACCAGTAGAAGCCTTTTAATTCAAGGTTGCTGTATTGGGCTTGATTCCATCTGCTTAATACGGTGTCGATATACCATTTGGTTACCTTCGTCATATTGCTAGGCATCGAATTCAGATTTTCGCTGATTCCGTCGTTATCGACATCTCCGAAATTGGTGATTTCGCTATTAGGATAAGGCAGCATAATATATACTTTGGATTTGTAATTTGTTAGGTTTAGTGTGGTTGCAACTTGCTGGGTTGCTTGGTTGAGGGCATCGAGCTGTTGATTAGAGGTGAAAATACGGTTTATATACCATTCCCAATCCGCCTTATAGGTCCACTTGGCAGGGTCCGCTGTATCACCAAAATCTCTATAGTCAGATGTGTTGATTCCTAGAAATAGAAATGAATCGAAAAAGGTGTCATCCATCACATTATTACTGTTGTAGTGCGCAACATAGGGCAAAAGCGTATTCTTGTCATACGTGCCGATTTCTCTTCCCTCGTATGTCGTTCGTCCACCGTAATATCCAGTATAAAGCAAGGCCATGTTCTTCACATTCCCAGATGCCGCGGTATTTGGTGGGAAATATCCTGTTGCAGCAGCAGCGGCAAGCGGCTGTTCTAAGTTAGACTGGGGTTGTTGCTCGAGATCAGGATCGGACTTTTCTTGTTGTCCCTGCTTATTAGGAACTTCAAGTAAAGGCTGTTGATCCTCCTGCCCCTGCGAAATCTTCGGCGACCTATCCCCTTCTCCCTTCACTACTGATGGTTGAACAGAAAAAACAATCGATAAGATTAACACAAATGATAACAGCAAGGAACTTCGTCTTGGATACCTCTGACTTCGCTTCATCTTTCATCCCCATTTCTTAGGTTTAAATGATTTTAACAAGTCTGGTACATGGTCTTGATCCGAGTGTCCATTTTATCCAAGCTCCAAACGGCCCCTTTACGACTAATTCTATGAGGCAATTTTATGCTTGAAAATAGATATCTGTTTACTTTCATATACACCTTTTTACAAATCAAAAAATGAACCGATGCACCTTTCTCTTGTTTCTTCGAAATGTGACCTACGCACATATATTCAAACCCATACGCCGCAAGGAATTCAAAAAAAACTTGCCCTTATTTGTGGTACGGTTCCCCGCGTTTGATCTTCAACTCTCCTGCCCGTTCGTATTATGAGATCAACCAGTTCTTTCTGGTTGATCCTTTTTTCATTTGCATAGAGGATTAAAGTAGCCTGGTCGAACGTACCTGCCCGTGGGACTTGATCCCGAGAGCTATAATGTTCACCCCTACTTGTCATGACCATGATTGAGGCTGGTTGGGACGTAAGATCCCGTATAACAAGCGATGCTATGGAGCGACAAGAAGATCAACCTTAGGGGATGCCGGCGAATCTACACTTACAAGGGGAGATGAAATGAATCCAGTTATCGGTCTAGATATTTCTAAAGAAGAAAGCCATGGACAAGCCTTTCTAGAGCGCGGAAAGCCATTCCAAGGGATATTCCACTTCGAGCACACTCGAGATGGTTTAGCAAATTTCCTTCAAGTTTTAACAGAAGTTGAATTTGCATCTCAACAACGTCTTTTGCTTATTCTAGAAGCAACCGGTCATTATCAAAGTCCCGTTGTTCAGTTCCTAGAGGAACATCATTATATTTATATTGTTATTAATCCGCTCATCTCAAATCGGCTTAGGAAGTCTCAACTTCGTAAAGTAAAGACGGATGCTGCTGACGCTTACCTATTGCTGTACTACAAAGAAGAATTTGAACCGTTTAAGAAAAGAGGTGTGCAACTTCTCAATCTGCGCTATCTCACAAGACAATATGAGTCTCTTTCAAAGATGTGTGTACAGACTAAACTACAATTCCAAGCTGTTTTAGATCAGGTTTTCCTGCTTACAAAGGTGTCTTTGGAGCTATGTATTCCGGTATTTCATTACAGTTTTTAAGTGAATTCCCAACCTCATATTCAGTATTACAGACGGATGAAAACACACTCAAATCTAAGATGAAAGAACTGCTTTCTTCAAAACGGGGGCGTTCAGAGGACTGGATTAACCAACGGGTGCAACGGCTGCTAGTTGCGGCAAAACAAAACCCATTTCAGCAAACCATGTATGCAAGCCACTTAATCAATTTGAAAGTCCTTATTACCCTCATTCTTCAGTACCAAGAGCATATTACTGGATCGGAACAGAACATAGATGCTCTGGCTGAAGACATTGAAGAATATGAATTAATTCAGTCGATTTCTGGTATTGGGCATAAAATTGCGGTAACAATTTTATCTGAAATTGGAGAAGTCGACCGATTTGATCATCCTAAAAAAGCTAGTCGCCTTTGCAGGCATTGATCCAAGTGTCTTTGCTTCAGGTAAGTTTACAGCAACTCGAAATTGAATCACGAAACGTGGTTCCAGGCAGTTGCGTTACGCGCTGGTTTTGGCTGTCCAATGCGGATTAATTCGCGCTCGTAATATACGAATCAAAGAATTCTACAATCGTAAGAGAGCCAAAGGAAAACCACATAAAGTGGCTCTAGTCGCATGTGCCAATAAATTGGTGCATTGGCTATATGCCATCATGAAAAACAAAAAAAATACCGGATTGCTTAATACGAAACCAATGGTATAACCTTCCAAATACAATACAATTGGGGGGGTTATTTGGCTTACCTACTTTTAAATATAACATATGATTGGGCTTTACTTTACTGGTAATCTTGACAAGCTATTAGCTGGTATAGTTTAAAATTAAAAGGAGCTACCCTATAGGAAGCTCCTCCACTATCGTTTCATGATTGTTTAACAATCTAGATTTCTGCACGCCGTGACCGTTTATCTAATGTCCATGAGCAAGAATGTTGATAAGTTTGCCAAATGGGTCGCGGACATAGAATCGCCGAACACCCCAAGGCTCATCGACAGGTCCATATTCTATCGTATATCCAGCACTCTTCATACGTTCAAACACTGCATCGACATCATCAACTTCAATCGATAGATCAGGAGTAGGCGTATTGGAGCCGCCCTGTGATGCGAAGCTTATTTGAATGTTCTCCTTCCCCAGTAAGCCGTATGTTTCAATCCAACCATGATCCATCAATAAATCAAGCTCGAGTACGTCCTGGTAAAAGCTTTTTGCTGCCGAAACATTCTGCGTTTTAATATTTGTGACAATTCGTTTTACACTCATTCTCAGGCCTCAATTCTAATGGTATACTTTTTTAATTTTATTCAATGATCCTGTCCGTGAGCGGAATATCCGATTTTTATATCCAATCCTCGAAATGATCTGTTACAAACCTAATCTCACTCTCATAGTGGGCCAAGTGACCCTCATCAACCATTTTCTGAAAGGCAGGATTCCCATCAGCAGCACCATTTCTCAACGTATCACACAGTACTATCAAACGTTGTATAATCCACTGTCGCAGATTATTTGGGACGGGAATTCCATAAGCTTCAAAAAACAAATGAATTCGCCGACGTCGCTCTACGGCATGTATTTCACATTGGTATGCTACTATGGTTCCAGAAGTATGGTCAGGTGCAAAACTCGCAAGTGGAACAGATGTGTAAAGGGTGTACGCAATGTCCCACATACGCGGACCTGGACCTGCCATGTCAAAATCAATGAGCGCCACAGGAGCCTCCTTTTGAAAGACAACATTATACAATGCTGCGTCATTATGACAGATCACTTCATGTTCGGCATCCTCGGCATAGCTAAGCTGCCATCTGTCCTCCATATTGGGCCTGAATACTGTAGTCACATCATGGAAACGACGTATAAGGTGCGCCAGACCCACAAGCGTTTCGTCCGTCCACATATATGGTTCAAGGTTTGGATAATTATTCCCTGGAACTTCTCCAGGAATAAATGTCAATATTTCACGACCAGAATCATCGATTCCGAGGAATTTTGGTGCTCCCTCATAGCCTTGTTGTTCCAAATGTTTGAGTAGTTCATGAACATTCGGACTCCAATAGCCTATAGGACGGCGAACAGTGTTCGCCATACGGACTATATGATTTACATTACCGCCTTTTAACACTTCTTCCTTAGGCATTAGGTTCATTCCTTTTCTTTTCAGTGCATTACCTGTTGCAGATTTTGACCTGTTAGCGATGAAAACTCCCTCTCTAATAATAACAATATTTACAAGTTATTGTTTAGAAAGAACAATTATAACTATACTGTCCTTTAAGATCATCGCTGGCATTTGCTCATCTTATATAAATAAAATCCATTTTAGAATCTAGATTAGAATTATTTGCTATAATGTTCTCATGAAAAATAATACGATCCTAAACAAATTAGCAATCATTCTACTTTTTATCAGCATTCTCTTTGGCCTACGCTGCATTTGGTTCAGCATATTTAAGGTTTCCAACAATGTACCTATGATTAGCAACGGTGTACTGGATTTACGTGGTCAGGATCTGGAGAAGGCTAACTTAATCAGGCTAGATGGTGAATGGAGCTTCTATCCTTCGCAATTCGTTTCGTCCAAAACTTCGACTATACCAAAGCTAACCCATTCGCTTCAAGTTCCCGGAAATTGGAACCACGCCATGGGAACTGATCAGAAATCTTCCTATGGTTATGGCAGTTACCGTCTGCGCATTTTGGTAGAACCGCTTCAGCAGCCTGTCTCATTGTGGATCAAACAAATTTATTCCGCCTCCAGCGTGGAAATTAATGGTACTCCTATTCATAATAACGGAACAATCTCTCTCGATGCCAATACATATGCACCAAGAACCACCTCATTTACAGCATCATATTTTTCGAAAAATATGACAGAAATAGATGTACTTATTCAGGTAGCAAACTTTGATCACCCCTATAAAGGTGGTATTAGTGGGCCTATTTTCTTTGGCTCTCAGGAAGTGGTTAACCGGACAAATTTTTATACCGTTGGATTTCAAATACTTACTGCAATCATCCTGCTACTACATGGGCTGTATGCCTGTATTCTGTATTTATTTAATCCTAAAGAACGTGCCCTGTTTCTTGTAGGGCTAATGACATTATCTGTAGCCGTAATCCTTTTAGCCCGAAATGACAATTTAGTTTTAGCATTACTGCCGATTAATTACACTTGGTCATTAAAAATCCGTTTAATCGCCTTCTTATGGCAGAACCTTTTTATTCTACTTGTTTTCAGGAAATTCACCTCAGGTGCCGAAGTCAACAAGTGGTTACGTGCTTACACGTGGTGTCTTTTCCTTTATACCTTATTTATATTTATCGTTCCTGCTTATTTGGTCAGTACATCGATTCACTGGGGAATCATTCAAGTGTTTCAGTATATCCCCTTCATCTGGTTAATATATAGCTTGGGGCGCTTATTGTTCAAAAGGCAAGATGAAAAAGATGTTGTTTTTCTACTGATATCAGGTGCGGCCATCATCTCTAATTTGTTATGGAATTTGTGGGATAATAACGGCCATTATTCAATTGTCTACTATCCTGTGGATATTATTGCCGCCATCGTTGGCTTCTCAGCTTATTGGTTTAAAAAGTATTTTCAGAATGCCAAAGAGAACATGGAGCTAAATGAACAGCTGAAAAAAGCGGACAAACTCAAGGATCAGTTTCTCGCCAATACTTCTCACGAGCTGCGAACACCAGTCCATGGAATTATGAATATCGCGCAAAATATAGTAACGAAGGAAAAGGATAGACTCTACGAGAGTAGCCGGCAAGATATGGAGTTACTGATTACTATCAGCCGCCGCATGTCCCATATGCTTGGTGATCTACTGGATGTAGTACGTCTTCAAGAGCATCGCGTTATTTTGTATCAGGAGCCTATTTTGGTTCAATCGGTGGTTCCCGGAGTCATCAATATGCTTCAATATATGATTGAAGGCAAACCGGTACGGCTATCCATGAACATACCAGAATCTATGCCTCCTATTCTTGCGGATGAGAAACGACTAGTACAAGTATTATTAAATCTAGTGCACAACGCGCTCAAATACACCGAGCAAGGACTTGTTTCTGTTTCAGCTGAGGAAAAAGACGCTCATGTCTTTATATATGTAACAGATACCGGAGTAGGCATGACCGAAGAGACCATGGCGCGGGTATTCCTCCCCTATGAGCAAGGCCCTCACGGAATAAATGACGGGCGTGGAATTGGACTGGGACTAAGCATTAGTAGGCAGTTGGTAGAACTACATGGTGGCAGCTTGAGCATACATTCTGAACTCGGCAAAGGTTCAACTTTCAGTTTTGCACTACCCCTTGCTGATTCCTATAGCGAACAGATAGTAAGAGAGGTTTCACCTATAACAACGTATACACCAGATGAGATTTATAAGCAGATGGCTGAATGGGGGATTTCCGAACAAACTAATCAACACACTGACAAAATCCCGCCACTCTTTACAGATGCGAAGGTGAATCTCTTGGTGGTAGATGATGACCCTGTTAATCTGAATGTGCTAAAGGGCATTCTCGAAAACGAACCTTATCTCATTACGACAGTGAACTCAGCACAAGAGGCACTGGATTGGCTAGATAAAAAGAGTTGGGATTTACTGATTAGTGATGTAATGATGCCGCATATGTCAGGATATGAATTAACGCAAAAGGTTCGCGCTCTTTATTCCCTATATGAGCTTCCAGTGCTATTGCTGACTGCCCGCAGTCAACCTGAGGATATTTACACTGGATTCTACTCCGGCGCAAATGATTATGTTACCAAACCGGTGGATGCAGTTGAACTCAAATATCGCATTCGAGCTTTAACAGCGATGAAAATTTCTTTTAATGAACGGGTGCGTATTGAAGCGGCTTATCTACAGGCACAGATACAACCCCATTTCTTGTTCAATACATTGAACTCTATTGCGGCACTCAGTGATATGGATACTAAAAAGATGCAAGAGCTCATCACTGCATTTACTTCCTTTTTGCGAATCAGCTTTGACTTTTTAAATATCGAAGAACTCGTGAACCTTTCACATGAACTAGAGCTGGTAGAATCTTATTTGTATATTGAACAAACACGATTTGCAGAACGAATTTCCGTTGTTTGGGAGGTAGATCCAGACATTAATATTCTGTTACCCCCTCTATCCATCCAACCCTTGGTAGAAAATGCTATCAAGCATGGTCTGCTCAAGCGTCAACAGGGGGGTACCGTTTATATTCGGATCTCACGTCTGAACAATGCTGTAAAGATCGAAGTGGAGGATAATGGGCAAGGTATGGATCATAGAACGCTCGCGTTGTTGCTGGAACCGACCATGAAAGCTAAAAGTGGCATCGGACTGGCTAACACCCATCGAAGACTGATGCAATTGTATGGTCAGGGTCTTTTTATTCAAAGTAAACAAGGTGAAGGTACTTTGGTATCCTTTGTTATACCGGAGGACAGTGAATAATATATCAAATAAAAAAGCCATTCCATAAGGAGTGGCTTTTTGTGTATCGATACTACATTTAGAAAATAGTAGGTACCATGCCCCCATCCATACGGATCGGAGAACCTTTAAATGCAGAGGCATAGGGACTGCTCATAAATGCTGCTAGTCTACCTATTTCATTAGGTTTAATAAATCGCTGTATTTCAGATTGCGGTAAGTTTTTAGCCATGAATTTTTTCTCTTTTTCTGAAAAGGTCAACGCTTCATCTGGGTACATTCCATCAATGATTTGGTGCACGTTTTCAGAGAGTGTTGGTCCTGGCATGATAGTATTGACGGTAACTTCTGTTCCGATTGTTAATTTAGATAAGCTTTTTGCTAATGATAATAGCATTGATTTGGTCATTGCATACTGTGGCATTTGAGCTGACGGCATTATTGCTTCTTCACTAGCAATGAAGATCACGCGACCAAAATTGTTTTCTAACATTTTTGGTAAATAAAATTTTGTTAATCCATTTGCAGCAAGAACATTCGTACGGATGTATTTTTCAAATATTTCATCGTCAACGTCGTCATAGCTCATCAGTTCATAAATCCCCATATTATTAACTAAAATATCGATATGGGGGTGTTTTTCAAATAAAGCTTCTCTTTGCTCCATATCTACAATATCGGCTGTAGCATTCTGTGGAGAAGTTTCCGGGAATTTTGCTTTAATTTCATTTACTGTTTGTTCTACCTTTTCATAATTACGTCCATTTATTAGTACATTAACGCCTTCGTTGGCAAGTTCAAAGGCGATAGCTTTACCAATACCTTTTGTAGATCCTGTAATTAAAGCTGTCTTATTGTTTAATCCCATATCCATATTTCTTTTCTCCTTTTATCATGGCAAGTTAATTAGCAGTTTCTCAAGAACTGTACTGAGCATCGGCTAGTATTTATACTATCTTACCGGGATTATTCAGTAACTAGTGTCTTGCGCCAAACTTCTTGTTTAACACGCCAATTTGAAGGAGTATCTCCTTCCCAAAGTCGGAAGGCACGATAGAACGAGTTCTGATCTTCATATCCGATCAAGAAAGCCACCTCTTTAACATCGAGGGAAGGATCTGCTAAATACGCTCGCGCCTGCTCATGTCTGGCTTGTGTCAGCAAATGCTTGAAGCTCGTATTTTCTTCAGTAAGCCTTCGCTGTAAGGTACGAGCACTCATCCTTAGCTCTTTAGCAACGGTTTGAATCTCGGGTTGGCCTCCGCTAAGGCTGCGTTTCATAATCCATTTGACCCTTTCAGTAATTGAGCGATTGCCGTGCTGTTCAGCAAGTGTCCGATCCAAAACAGGAGTCAGAATCTCTAGCAACTCTTCGTTATACGAGATAAAGGGCAGATCCAAGTCACTACGTCGTAGTGTTAAGCGGTTAGTCTCAGCACCGATCTGAATTCGACAGCCGAAATAAGCTTCAAGAACCTCTAAATTCACTATGGGTTGTGAAAATTCTACAAACTGTGCTGTCAGAGGTATACCTGTTCCCCGCCGCCCAAGCTCCAGTAAAAACGCCAGTGTAAGGCCAAGCAGCAGCGGTGGACCGGAATACTCGGGATGCTGCCAATTCAATTCGATTGCACACAACTCTCCCTCCTCGACGATATGCAAGCTTTCTGGAGGGCACATTCGTTTATAGCGCACCATTCGGTTTAGAGCGTCGCGATAATCTTTAGCATGATAAGTGGCTAAGACGGTCGGCGGATATTGTGTGGTTTCAAAAACGGTTGCTAGCTTGATGATTCCCTCAGCAGTGTCTCCAACGAGATCCGAATATGCCTGCCAGATAGCGAAATATTGGGCTGTGGTGACTGCTGACTCCGTGATAAGGCTCAGGGGTAGACTTGCTTTACTGGCTATATCTTGAGCGGTTATCCCTAATTGAATTAATCCAGCCCAAAATCCGGGAGGGATTTTAATGGAGTCAGAGGTATGAGTCTGCATCTATGTGGACCTCCTTTAGCATCATTGCATGAAGAAAGGGCTAGTTAGAATTCAAGCAAGCGCGGGCAAGCAACTCAAACGAATGCAGCCGTTTCTCATAGTCTGGAATCATAGTAACGATAATGAATTCATCAACTCCATACAAGTGAGATAACTGTTCCAGCTTTTCTTTAATGCTTTGGGGTGTGCCTATCAGCAGTTTACGTTCCAAAAGCTTGGATTTCTCTTCGGTTGAGCCTTCTTGTTGAAATAATGTCATACCGGAAGAGGCTAGCCGCTCTGCTTCTTCCTCAGTCTCGGCACAAATAACGCCAACAGCTACGATGGCCCGAGGACTAGCATTAACTGAAGAAGGGATAAAAGCTTCACGGTAAGCTTGCAAAATCTCTTCCCCAGCTACATCGCTCATGAATTGACCAAACACATAGCCTGCTCCAAACTCGGCAGCATATGCTGCACTTTTCTTGTTTGTACCCAGCATCCACAGCTCTGGCGATTCGGGTGGAGTCGGACGGGCGGTTATCTGACGTCCTTCATATGAATAGTTCCCCTGCAACAATTCGGTGACTCCCTTAAGCAGTTCCGGCATTTTCCAAACATTTTCGAGAAAATTCCCGCTCAGCGCTAAGCTTACTTCAGCAGCACCGCCAGGAGCCCTGCCTAACCCAAGGTCGATGCGTCCCGGATATAAACTTGCCAGCAAATGAAAAGATTCCACTACTTTTAACGGCTTATAGTGCGGCAGCAATAAAGCTCCCGATCCGATGCGGATATGCTGTGTTCTCGCTCCGATATGCGATAAAAACACCTCTGTGGAGGTACACGCTAAGCCCGGCATATCATGATGTTCGGCAACCCAATATCGAGTATATCCCAGTCTTTCAGCTGTTTGAGCCAGTTCCACGGCTTGTCCTAAAGCAAAGCTTGCATCCACATTATCAAATACAGGTACAAGGTCCAAAACACTCAGCTTAATGGATGTCGTTGTCATGGCTACGTCCTACTCGAGGGTTTCGGTAAAATTCAATCATATCAATAAAAGTAACCTTGTAATCGCCGGCAATCGCTGCCAGATTATACATTCGTCCATGGCCGTCTTCTTTGGACGCGAACACAACATCGTGCCGCAGCTTATCCATAATCACTTTGCCGATGAACTGGTGCTCGTATTCCGCATATTTCTTTTTAAACTCTTCATTAAATTCCAGCAGGTCCTGATAAGAACGCTCAAGCATTGCGTTTACCAAGGTCAGTTCATTGCCCTCTTTTTGCACCGCTACGTAATAATTCCCACGTTCATCCTTAATCAAATCCTTATACAACTCAACGTTCAAAGTTAATTTCTCCTCTCTGATTCCTAAGGGATAACTCCTTTAGAACTTAACCTTACATACTTGATGTAAGCACTGTTGGCTCTGTGGTAATTTGTACGTTTCCTGCTACAGCTCTGGAAATCATACAAGAGCCTTCTGCTTTATGGGCAATACGAATTGCTTTATAAATATCTTCCTGTGACGCATCTTCGGTAAGTGTGATGATGGGTGAATGTTTGATCGCTTCATATGTAAAAATGTTATTTGTTACATCCACTGTCGCCTCTGATGTTAACGTCAGGCTGGAAGTCGTAAGCCCTGATCGCTCCAGCATAGCTGCTAGTGTAATGAGATAGCAGGTTGCCGCGGCACCCAGTAGCATCTCATCCGGATTCGTTCCAACTCCTGGCCCGCCCATTTCTTTCGGAATGGAGATTTGAGTCTTGAGTTGTCCAGCTTCAATCGTTCCATCACTATTACGACCGCCGTTCCATACGGCATTTAAAATAAATGGGTGTTTCATTTCTAGATGTCCTCCCTATCTTGAAATTGCATGACATATTTTTAATCGAATACTTTACATGCTAACATAGAAGAATGCGGTGAACAAACAGGCTCAGGCCTACTGTTCGTGAGATTTATCTATAAATTAAATTTCAGGAGGCTCTATTATCATGATAAACGATACAGATATCAAACATCTTCAGCGTTGTATTGAACTTGCCCGAATTGCACTCGAGGTTGGGGACGAACCTTTCGGCTCCATCCTGGTCTCAGCAAATGGAGAGGTCTTGGCCGAAGATAGTAACCATGTAGGCGGTGGTGACCATACTCAGCACCCCGAGTTCGCTTTAGCTCGCTGGGCAGCTCAGAATATGTCACTGGAAGAACGTAAGCAGGCAACTGTGTATACTTCCGGGGAACATTGCCCTATGTGTGCGGCAGCTCACGGTTGGGTTCAATTAGGAAGGATTGTATATGCCAGCTCTTCGCAGCAATTATCACAGTGGTTAAGCGAAATGGGCATTGCAGCATCACCTGTCCGTAATTTGAGCATTCAGGAAGTCATCCATAATGCGGTCGTAGATGGCCCTGTAACGGAGCTTGCAGAACAAGTGCGGGAACTTCATCGACAATTCCACGGACAAAGACAGTAGTAAAAAAAGAACCTTTGAATAAAGGTTCTTTTTTATGTCCTAAACTTTGTGGGGTATAAACTATAGTTGCTATATATACAGCGTCCTAAAGTTCTTATACCATTAGCTTTGTAAGCGATTAACTTTATAGGAGGAAATGACTTGACAAAGCCTGTGCAGCCCAATGAACCTCTCGTAACTCATATTTATACTGCGGATCCTTCCGCTCATGTATTTGAAGGTAAAATTTATATTTATCCCTCACATGACCTGGATCACGAAATGATCTCTAATGACAACGGTGACCAATATAATATGGAGGATTACCATGTTCTTTCTATTGATGGAGAAGGCTCCCCTTGTGTTGACCACGGTGAAGTGCTTCATGTGAAGGATGTTCCATGGGCTAAGCAGCAAATGTGGGCTCCGGATGCAGCATACAAAAACAATACCTACTATTTGTTTTTCCCAGCTAGAGACCATGACGATATTTTCCGAATCGGGGTCGCCACCTCAGCTTTACCTTCCGGACCATTTACACCTGAACCAAGCTACATTCCCGGCAGTTATAGCATTGATCCCGCCGTTTTCGTTGATGATGATGGTAAATCGTATATATACTTTGGTGGTCTTTGGGGCGGTCAACTTAAAATGGCAAACCGGCTCATTTGTTCCGGATGCCGAGGGGCCGTCTGAAATGGCACCAGCTCTTGGACCTATCGTAGCGGAGTTGAACGAGAATATGCTGAGCTTTGAAGGTGAACCTAGAGAAATATCCATCATCGATACAAACGGAAATCCGATTCTTGCTGGAGATGAAGAGAGAAGATATTTTGAAGGCCCATGGGTACATAAATACAACGGGTATTATTATCTTTCTTATTCCACTGGTACCACCCACAATATTGTATACGCTATCAGTAAAGATCCGCTTGGACCTTATGAATATCAAGGGAAAATCCTTTCTCCAGTGATAGGCTGGACAACGCACCATTCTATTGTTCAGTTTAAAGAGAAATGGTATTTATTTTATCATGACAGTTCTTTGTCTGGTGGAGCTGACAACAAGCGTTCTGTAAAATATACAGAGCTGAGATACAACGATGATGGCACCATTCAAACTATCCATCCTTAGTTTTTATTAAAATGGACTGCATGTTGTAGTTCACAGGAGGTCGTTTTTGATGACAATGAAACAACAAGGTGCTTTTTATACGGGGGAATATCGCAATATACTTAAGGAGCTCGGCTTTTCTGAAGATGATATCCACGCTAAACTCAATGAAACTTGGAATGATTTGTTTTACGGAGATCCGAACGTACGAATATACTATCCGCAGGACGAGGATAAAAGCTATATCCTGGATACAGGTAATCTAGACGTTCGGTCGGAAGGAATGTCCTACGGGATGATGATGGCTGTTCAAATGAATAAAAAAGAAGAGTTTGATCGTCTATGGAACTTCTCAAAGACGTTTATGCAGCACAAAGAAGGCCGTCATGCCGATTACTTTGCTTGGCACTGCAAGCCTGACGGTACAAGAATTTCTCAAGGACCCGCACCGGACGGGGAAGAGTTTTTCGCCATGGCTTTGTTTTTTGCCTCAAAACGTTGGGGGAACGGTCCGGCACCTTATAATTATTCGGAGCAGGCTCGAATAATATTGCGTGCTTGTGTACATAAAACTGAAACAGGCGTTGGTGACTCAATGTGGGACGCGGAAACGAAACTGATTAAATTTGTACCGGAATCCACCTTCAGTGATCCATCTTACCATCTCCCCCATTTCTATGATTTGTTCGCTTTGTGGGCTGATGAAGGTGACCACATGTTTTGGCGAGAAGCCGCGGAAGCCAGCCGCACATATCTGCATACTGCATGCCATCCGATAACTGGCCTTGCTCCCGAATATGCTAATTTTAACGGGTCCCCGGCAGAACCCCAGCCTCATGGTGATTTCAGCCATTTTTTCAGTGATGCTTACCGGGTAGCGGCTAATATCGGTCTGGACTGGGCTTGGTTCCAAAAGGACATCTGGCAGGTCGATCAATGTAACCGGATTCAGGCTTTTTTTAGGAATATCGAAGTTTCCGATTACCGGCGGTATACCATTGAGGGACAGCCCTTCGACGAACCGGCGCTGCACCCGACAGGTCTGTTGGCGACCAATGCCATGGCTTCCCTAGCTTCTAATGGCCCGGAGGCAGAGCATTTTGTCCGTTTGTTTTGGGATACACCATTGCGCACTGGACAACGTCGTTATTATGATAACTGTCTGTACTTCTTTAGTTTACTGGCCCTGAGTGGAAATTATCGCATTTATTGAAGGAAATCGAACAAACAAATAGGACTCCATTCCTCAAAAAGCTCGAGGAATGGAGTCCTATTAATCGTAACAAAGCTTTGCTATTATTTAATAACTACATATTCCAAGTTTACAAGTTTTGCATAAGCAATAATTTGGTCTGTTGTAAGCGTTAATGAAACAACGGTATGGTGACCGCCACCATTTTCGATCCAAGCTTTAACCCCATCTTGGAAGTTAGGCTTAACATTCCAAAGTACACGAGCTACTGGAAGGTTGGGAGCTGGAACCGTTGGTTCGAAAGCAGTAACTTCATTGATCAATAGTTTGTAATGAGTCCCAAAGTCAGCCATGGAAACAACTACACCGTCTCCTGCTTTACCGTCAAATACTAAACGTGCTGGATCGTCTTTACCACCAATACCCAGTGGAGATACGATAATTTTTGGTTTGTTGCTTGCCAAAGTAGGATCTACTTCAAGCATATGGGATTGAAGAATGGATTCTTGACCAACCGTCAATTCATAAGTGTAATCTTCCATAAAGCCAGTGGATTGGTTATGGCTCATCACTTTAAGCAAGCGATCGAGAGCTGCAGTCTTCCAATCTCCTTCTCCAGCAAAACCATAGCCTTGTGCCATCAGTCGTTGAACAGCAAGTCCTGGAAGTTGTTTCATTCCGTGTAAATCTTCGAAGTTCGATGTGAAGGCGTTGTAGCCACCTTGATCAAGGAAACGTTTAATAGCAATTTCATAGCTTGCTTGAACTCTCACGCTAGCTTCCCAAGCTTCTTTGCTGTTAGTCCCATAATCAAATTCATACAGCTCTGAATACTCAGCGAATAAGGCGTCGATCTCTTCTTCTTTAACTTCATTAATGATTTGTACTAGATCGCCAATACCAAAGTAGTCAACAGTCCATCCAAATTGAATTTGGGCTTCAACCTTATCTCCTTCGGTTACGCCAACGTTACGCATATTGTCACCAAAGCGAGCGACCTTGATATTAAAGCTTTCGTTATAAGCAACGGCTACGTCCATCCATTCTGCAATTTGCTTTTGGACTTCAGGACGTTCCCAGTAGCCTACTACCACTTTGTTTTGTTTGTTCAAACGGGCGTTAATAAAACCATATTCACGGTCACCATGAGCGGCTTGATTTAGATTCATGAAATCCATATCGATCGTTGCCCATGGGATACTTTCATTATATTGCGTAGCTAGATGTAGCAAAGGCTTTTGCAGCATTTTAGTTCCGCGGATCCACATTTTTGCAGGTGAGAAGGTATGCATCCAAGTGATAACACCGGCAACTTCATCGCGGTAATTGACTTCTTTCATGATGTTTGTGATTTTATCTGCGCTGACAGCCAAATCCTGTAACACTAGTGGGTAAGGTAAAACTCCGCTTTTATTCAAAGCATCTGTCATCGTTTGGGCATGCGCCTTAACTTCAGCCAATGCTTCTTCGCCATAAAGATGTTGTGAACCTACGACAAACCAAAATTCTTTTGCTACTGCTGTTGACATATTCATCCTCTTTTCGTAATTTTGTGGTTTAATTATTTTTGTCCGTAATAAGCGTCTTTTCCATGTTTTCGCAAGTAATGTTTATCTAAAATACGTTGTGGCAACTCCTCAGCAAAATGGTTCAGCTCTCTTGCAAACAAATTCATTTTGGATACTTCATCCAAAACTACACTGTTTATTACCGCCGATTTCGCATTTTTCCCCCAAGTAAAGGGTCCGTGTCCTTTAAGTAAAACACCAGGAACCGCCATAATATCAATCCCACGTTGTTCAAAGGTCTCGATGATTACATTACCCGTTTCCGCTTCGTAACCACGATCGACTTCTTCTTGCGTCAAGAAACGCGCACAAGGAATGGAACCATAGAAGGTATCAGCATGGGTCGTTCCCATGACAGGAACATCTAGTCCTGCTTGAGCCCAAATGGTTGCCCAAGTGGAATGCGTGTGAACGATTCCCCCGATCTCGGAGTAATGCTTATAAAGCACGGCGTGAGTAGGTGTATCGGAGGAAGGTCTCATATCTCCTTCAACCACATTGCCATCCAGATCAACAACTACCATATCGCTGGCTTTCATTGTTTCATAATCTACGCCACTAGGTTTGATTACGAATAATCCACTTTCACGATCAATTGCACTCACATTTCCCCATGTATATTTAATAAGTCCTTGTTTCGGCAATTCCAGATTGGCTTGAAAAACCTCTTCTTTAAGTTGTTCTAACATCTTGCCACCTCCATTTTCACACTAAATTGTCAACAGCGGACTGCTCAATCGCCAGACCCTTTTTATAACGTTCGATAAAAGTTTCAAATCCTTTAATGTCGGTTGCCTCTGGATGAACTTCTTCACCCTTAACATCTTTGAACACTTTTTGATCGAGGAAGTCTTCTAAACTTTCTTCCTGATTTTTATTCATCATGTAAGCGGCAAGAATAGCCATTCCCCATGCACCGCCTTCACCGGCAGTCGACATTACGGAAACAGGAACATTCATTGAAGCTGCCATCATTTTTTGACCCACTACAGGAGTCTTAAATAAGCCGCCGTGGCCTAAAATACTATCAATGGCTACATTCTCTTCCTTCGTCAAAATGTCCATTCCAATTTTCAAAGCACCAAAGGCGCTGAATAGATGTGTACGCATAAAGTTGGACAGATTGAATTTGCTCTCCGGCGAGCGGACAAATAGCGGACGACCTTGTTCTAACCCAGTAATATTCTCTCCTGAGAGATAACCATAGCTTAGTAATCCACCGGCATCAGGATCTGCTTCCAAAGCTTTATTTAATAGCACGCTGTACAATTTATTGGCATCCATTTTGTGTCCCATGGCTTCATAGAATTCACGGAATAACCCGAGCCAGGCGTTGAGGTCACTTGAACAGTTATTCGCATGAACCATGCCCACTGGACTTCCGTTCGGAGTAGTAACCATATCAATTTCCGGATAAACCTTGGAAAGTTCTTTTTCTAATACAATCATGGCAAAAACAGAGGTTCCTACAGATACATTCCCGGTGCGTTTTCTTACGCTATTCGTTGCAACCATCCCGGTTCCAGCATCCCCCTCTGGAGGACTAAGCGGAATACCTGATTGTAAATGCAGCGATGGATCCAGAATTTTAGCTCCCGCTTCGCTTAAAACGCCTGCTTGCTCTCCTGCAACATACACCTTAGGAAGTAAATCACTGGTCTTCCACGGATAAGCTTTGCTTGCAACCAGTTCATCAAACTGCTGTATCATGGAAGCGTTAAAATTCCTTGTAGTTTCATCAATTGGAAACATACCGGATGCATCACCAACACCAAGTGCTTTATTTCCAGTCAATAGCCAATGAATGTATCCTGCTAGTGTCGTAACAAAACGTATCTGTGGCACATGTTCTTCTTCATTCAAAATCGCCTGATAAAGATGAGCAATGCTCCAGCGTTCTGGGATATTAAACCCAAACAGATCGGTCAATGCTTTAGCAGCTGCACCCGTTGTTGCATTACGCCAAGTCCGGAATGGAACAAGCAGCTCATTGTGCTCGTCGAAAGCCATGTATCCATGCATCATTGCAGAAAATCCGATGGAACCAACCGTTTGAAGGGTGATTCCGTAATTTTGTGCAACTTCTTCCTTCATCTCGCGATAGGCGTCTTGCAGACCTTTGATAATATCTTCCAAGTTGTACGTCCAAAAACCGTCCTTCAACTGATTTTCCCATTCGTAACTTCCAGAAGCGATCGTGTGAAAGCTATGGTTAATAAGTACAACTTTGATACGCGTGGATCCAAATTCAATACCAAGCGAAGTTTCTCCCTTATTAATCGCTTGTTCGATGCTTAGTCGATTCGATATCACGTTTGTCACCTCTCTGAGAGCGCTTTTTTAAAAGGTCATGATAAGAATTTGCTTTCTTAATTGACAGCTTTAGTATAATTTTTTGTACGTACATTTGTCAATTGATTAGTTATATATACATACAAATATGGAGATAATAATGATTTAACTGTATAAAAAAAGAGCCCCTTTCTATTTTTTTTGTTGTCATGCTATAATTTGTACATACAAATTTACCGAATATACGAATAACTTAGCGAACAAGAATGGAAAGAGGAATTACATGAAACCAAAGTATCAAGTGATATTAGATGACATAAAAAGCAAAATCCTTTCGGGAGATTACAATGTTGGTGAGCAAATCCCTACTGAATCTGCCTTGCAGTCCATGTACGAAGTTAGCCGGCAGACTGTTCGAAAAGCAATTTTAGAACTTTCCAACGAAGGCTTCCTGCGAAGCGAAAAAGGTTCTGGTACTTATGTCAGCAACCAATATCGTTCGAAGACCGGCGGGAGTTCCCATAAGAAGACGATCGGTGTAATCACGACCTATATTTCCGACTATATCTTTCCTTCCATTATCCGTGGGATCGAGAGCCGGCTAAATGAGGATAATTACTCTCTACTATTAGCTAGTACAAATAACGATGTTGCTCAAGAAAAAAAGGCACTGGAAATGATGTTGTCCTACGGTGTAGATGGTTTAATTATTGAACCGACGAAAAGCAATCTATATAACCCCAATATTGCTTACTACCTTTCTTTTAAGGAACAGGATATTCCGATTATAATGATTAATGCCTTTTATGAAGAAATAGAACTGCCGTACCTTTGTCTTGATGACGTGCAGTCCAGCTATTTGGCAACAAAAGAGTTGATAACCAAAGGGCACACCCAAATAGGGCTCATTGCAAAAATGGATGATTTACAAGGGAAGTATCGGATGAAAGGGTATATTAAAGCACTCGGAGAATCCAAATTACGATTTTATCCTGAGCAGATTTTTTCATTCAACACGGAGACAAAACAGACGTTATCTACAGACTTGAAGGATTTTCTGAATAAAAATAGAGATACGCTCACTGCTATTGTTTGTTATAACGACGAGGTTGGGTTGGAAGTGGTTCATGCCTGCAGACAGCTGGACATCACTATTCCGGAGGAATTATCGATTATCGGACAAGACAATTCCTATATCGCCAAAAACGCGAACATCAAACTAACCACCTTGACACACCCACAAGAAGCCATGGGACGCGATGCAGCGGATTGGGTCATTAAGAAACTACAAGGAAAAAAAGACCTTCCAAACAACACTTATTATCAGCCTGTGTTAATTGAAGGTGAGACCGTTGTTGAGAGATAGGTTGTAACAAGGCAAGCAACCCACCAGTCATGGCTGGTGGGTTGCTTTTTTCATTTTGTCTCTACATTAAGCAGTCCGTCTCCAATTTCCGTGTTTGGAATATTTACTGGATTTCCAGATAATCAAGATAAGCATCCCATGTCCCGTTATCAGCTGTTACTACGAGCTGGATCTCTTGATTTCCGGTTCCATGACTGACATTGTTTAGAGTATAAACGGCGGGACTGCTTCCCCCGAAGTAAAAGGTGCCCTTGGTTACCCCGCCGATTTTCAAATCGACCCTCGCCATATTAGAGTTATTCGAAGCCCCGCGGAGTGAAAAATTATGGGTACCGGTCGTAAAATTCTGTGTGTATTTCACTAGATCATTGTTGGCGTATAAAGCCACTCCGGAGAATGGTGAACTTATATTGGAGGTATACTGACCACTTTTAGTCATGTTTTCAGCTTCTATTTTTGTGCTTGTGCCTGGATTTGGTGTGGAGGTTGGTGTCGGAGTTGGTGTTGTGCCTCCACCATCAGGTGCGACTGCCCTGCCTGTGCTCGTCGAGATCATGCCTGAACAAAGACCGCGGTTCTTGAGATTCTGTGCAATCTGTGGAATCGCTTGAACCGTAGTTTGGTACTGATCGTGCATAAGGATCACGTCGCCATTTTGCATTGTACCAACAGCATTTACTATCTGGGCGGTAGTGGCTCCATTCCAGTCCTGGGAGTCAACGTTCCATAACACTTCAGTAAGACCATTTTGGGCCTCGATGGACTTTAAAGTTGCGTTAGTCTCGCCATATGGCGGACGAAACAACTTCGGAGCCGTACCAGTTATAGACTGTAATGTCGTTTGTGTGTTTGTAACTTCTGACGACATTTGTGAGGTAGACAGTTGGGTCAAATGCGGATGAGACCAGGAATGGTTCCCAATCCACATGCCTGCTGACTTCTGCTGGTTTACTAGGGACGGATTATTTTGGGCATTCTGTCCAAGGTTGAAGAACGTTGCACGCAAGCCGTTTTGTTGAAGTGCATTAAGTAGTGTTACAGTATTGTTAGGGTTCGGACCATCGTCATAGGTTAATGCTACATAACCGTTCGAACAATCGGCCGCGAGCGCCTTGTCGCCAGTCATCGTCAGTGAGCCTGTGAATAAGAATACGACTAACGACGCAATGGCCGTCCATTTTATTACGTTGGCTCTAAACATCTTTTTTACCCCTCCCAGCAACTTTACCTCTTCAAATTTTTCCATTACCGCTACGTCTTATTAATTGATTTCCAGATAATCAAGGTAAGCATCCCATGTCCCGTTATCAGTAGTTACGACGAGCTGGATCTCTTGATTTCCGGTTCCATGACTGACATTGTTTAGAGTATAAACGGCGGGACTGCTTCCCCCGAAATAAAAGGTGCCCTTGGTCACTCCCCCGATTTTCAAATCGACTCTCGCCATATTAGAGTTATTCGAAGCCCCGCGGAGTGAAAAATTATGGGTACCGGTCGTAAAATTCTGTGTATATTTCACTAGATCATTGTTGGCGTATAAAGCCACTCCAGAGAATGGTGAGCTTATATTGGAGGTATACTGACCACTTTTAGTCATATTTTCTGCTTCTATCTTTGTGCTTGTGCCCGGATTTGGTGTGGAGGTTGGGTTTGGCGTTGAAGTCGGATTAGGCGTTGGCGTCGGATTCGTACCTCCGCTACCTCCGATCGTAATTGTATTGCTAGTCACGGTAGCTGTTCCACTACTTTGATAACCCTCTACCGTAAGCGAAGTTTCATACATCTTCCCCATTGACATTCCTCTGCTCTCCCATGCTTTAAAGTGTTCACTAACAGATATGGTTCCGCTTGTACGTTTGGTCGTCCGGACACTCCAATATTGTTTAAAGGTTGCTGTGCCTTTAATTGAAGGTTGGTTGACTCTGGTAGTCTCATATATGTCATATGTTCCCCCATCAACGGTAATGGTACCTTTAGACGTTCCACCAGGCGGACGCCAGCTCCCCCAGCTATCAACGATGTAATATTCGATTAGTGGATCAACGGTCCATCCGTAGACACATAAATACGAATTACCGTTTGGTTGGTAGTTGGCACTGTAGTTAACAGATATGTTTCCAATTTGCTGGTGTGTCTGGGTCTCATCGAACTTCTTACCTTTACGGAACAGAGCATTTCCGATGTTGCTCCACTGAGCACTGAATGTACCTCCACTATCAAGAGTCATACTCGTGGTACCGGAATCCTTCCATAGCTCATAATAGTAGCCGTCTTGGGTGCCACTTTGATTAGATGTGATCGTTGTTGCGGCATTTACGCTTACTGCAGGCAATGCAAGCATAAAACAAATAATGATTACTAAAAATAAACGCATTCTCTTCTGTTTCATTTGCTGTCCTCCTCTTGGTTATACTGCAACTAGTCTTACTAAGATGCTGTGCAACCCGTTTGATCAACCTCCTTTTTATTCCATATTTATTAATGTAAGCGGAAACAATTAGATTCTAACATTGTCCTATTTTTTTCATATGCATAAACTAAAGCTTATACCGTGAAAAGTTTAGATCTTTTGTAGTTGGAAATAAACGAAAATTAAATAAGCTGCTTCCGGTAGAGTACCGGAAGCAGCTTATTGGCTTGATCATTTTATCATTGCTTATGAAATGGAGTCTTAACTTAAAAGAGAATAACCTTCCCGCCATTTACTCACCACGACTCACACGAAAGCCTTGATCAGGTCCCATGCCATTTGCGTCGAACTTGCCTTGAAAAGATATCTCGTTGTTGGAGATGTTACCGATCCAACCGCCGCCCTTCACAACCCGGAAAGATCCGACATCGCTTCCCCTATCCCCGTACCAGTTCCAACACCATTCCCTTACATTCCCTGACATATCATAAAGTCCTAACTCGTTGGGCTGTTTGACACCAACAGATTTTGTTTTATTATTGTTGTTTTCAATGATAGGCCAGTTCCATTCTCCCGATAAGTATTTATCTCCAGTTTTTTTCCAATACCATGCTACCTCATCTGCATTATTGCTTCCACTGTAGGTGTAACTCTTGCTTAATTGACCTCCACCTGCAGCATATTCCCACTCTGCTTCTGTCGGTAATCGATAACCATTAGCACCTTCATTGATCGTTACGGTCCATTTTATATTATCGTTTTCGCTCTTATTATTTGTATCTATTTTATTCTTATCTATATTGTAATAGGGTGTTAAACCCTCTTTTATACTCCGCTTATTACAGTACTCAACAACGTCATACCAGCTAACCATTTCAACCGGCAAATTGTCGCCCTTGAATTCTGAGGGATTACTTTCCATTACCTCATTCCATTCTTTTTGAGTTACCTCATATTTACCGATATAAAAGTTCGATAGGGTTGCACCATTGTAGTTGGACTTTGTGTTTATAAAAGTCCCTCCCTTTACAAATACATTGTCATTACTCGTTTCAGGCTTTTCTTGTGAGCAAGCGCTGATAACAACTATTGTTGCTATGAATAGGAAACTCAATAGTTTTCTCATTGATTTATCTCCTTTGAACGGATAGGAAAATAATAAGTCGTGACGATGATCTTAGTAGTATGTAAGTCTTCTTTTGGAATAAATAAGGCCGCCGGTGGTGAGACCGGCAGTCCTTAGTATTATCATCGATTAAGAGGCTACAGTTTACCTGTTACCACACCGTTACGTTAGAGCTCCCACTACTTTGATATCCTTCAGTAGCTAACACTTGGTAAGCCCAACTACTTCCCAAATTCATTCCATATTTCTTCCATGCGTTAACGTGATTGCTAAAAGTGATAGCAACATTGCTCCCAGTCGCTCTCTTCGACTGTCTTACACTCCAGAACTGAGTGAAAGTTGCAGTGCCGTCAATAGAAGGTGCGTTGGTTCGGGTTGTCGTATAGATATCATATGTGCCACCATCACTGGTCACGGTACCTTTAAATGTTCCAGTTGGTCTATAAGTGCCCCAGCTATCAACGACGTAATATTCTATGAGTGAGTTTCTCGTCCACCCATAGAGTGTCAAATATCCATTACCGGACGGCGCCCAGACTCCGGCATTGTAGTTTATTGTCCTTGTTGGTGATCCGGTATTCCAGCCTTTACCGACAACAAAGTTCCCGGTGTTTGACCATGTAACACTGTAATTCCCACCTGATCCATTCGTAGCATTTACTGTTCCTCCACCATCAGTCCAATTTTGCCAATAATCTGTCGCCGCATTTGTAGTTGCTGCAAACAAGCTAAAGCTCATTGTAGCTGCGAATAATACAGTCAAGATTTTCTTATTCATCTTAAACATAATCTACCTCCTAAGATTTTTTTTGATTACATACTACTTGACTGACCTCTAGTATTCCAAGCAATCGTCTGTGGTTTTCTTTGTTGTTTGGTAAAACTCCCGAGATCACCACATCCTTCCATTTATATAATTGTAAGCGATTTCAAATAGAAGTTTATCATAGCTTACGTACAATTTAATCTGTTCAAATTAAAGGTTTTACCCCAAAAAGTATTGTTATTTTATGGTTACAATTGGAAATATAAAGAAAGAACATACAAAAAAAGAGGACTTAGCGTCCCCCCTTTTCTTGTCATACATCAGTTTAATTATGTTCCTTACAAGCCCCTCCACAATACTATAATATTTCACCAAAAAATTACTGAACATGTATTTCTGATTTGATATCATGTTGACTTAAAAATTTCATTAAATCATTACTAAGCTGCACAATCTCATTGTTAGCATTATTCGCATAATCCGGCAACATCATATCCCTAACCATTTTAGTTCGTAGCCATGTCATAAAGAAAAGGTCCAAAAATAAGTTTGGAAATTTAAGCACCATTTTAAGCATTGGTGGATCAATTGAAACGCCAGCTTTTTGTGTTGCCCTTAGATACGCTTTTAAAGTGAATGTTATTTTGCGTGCTGTCTTTCTAGTTCTGGCTGTTTTTTTGTCAATGATCTTATTCTCAGAATGCAAAAAGCTCAACATGGCAATGTCTGATACGGAATGTGTGATCAGATACGCTTGCATATCTTTTTTAATAACGTAGGGAAGCTTTGCAGTTTTAAACAATTTTGCAAGGTTTTCTATGCGTTCTGTCACTACACCATTAATTTCTCCAAATGCAGTTGCCGCTATAAACTTTGGTAGAAATCGAGCATGCAATACTCCATCTTTAATCTGTCCGCCGAAGCCGGGAAAAGCTGGTAAAAGTCTATCCCCTACGATATCCAGCCACGAAGAAAATCCAATTGAATTACTAGTCATCGTAACTATATTTTTGCTTTGATTATCTTTGAGCGCTAACAACGCTGCTTCGGACCGATCATAACGAACGGTAACGAAAATAAAATCGTATACATCGTCATTTTCGAGCGTATCAATGACATTCACTTGTATCGATCTAACTGTACCTTTTTCTATATACTGCAGGCCATTTTCTCTTAATGATTTATATCTATTCGAATGTGCAAACAGGCTAACGTCAAACCCTGCTTCAATAAGCTTAATTGCGTACATGCTCCCGATGACACCTGCACCAAAAATTAAAATTCTATCTTGTTTTGCTGACATATAAACCACCCCTACTTATTAATATTCCCTTTTGAATATCCGACAACGTGTTGTATGATGTGATTATAAATCTTCATTATCCCTTGATCAACCATCAGTTTTTTATGATTTGTCGGATGATATTCTTATTCACTAGTAGGAGGGAAACATGAAAAAGCAACCCCAAATAACGGAGAAAACAAAACAAAAGTTTGTAGAAGTTTTTTGTGAGTTATATAGCCAAAAGCCGATTGAGAAAATTTCGATTCAGGAAATTTCGAATAAGTCAGGATATAACCGCAGCACCTTTTATCAATACTTTACTGACATTTACGAATTGTTAGACTCTGTTGAAAATGACCTATTGAATGAAATGAAAAAAGAATTGGCAAATAAAGAGCTATCGTTGGATACGGTTCAAGACACGCTCTATTGTCTGGATAAAAAAGAACATCTCCTGGTTCTTAATGCCCTTTTGGGTGATTATGGAAGTGCCCGTTTTTTAAAACGCTTAAAAAAAGAAATCACTTTGAATCAATTAGAATTAAACGTTCCGCAAAACCAATCCTTAACGCCATACTTCATTGAGTTTTACCTGACAACTGCCCTTTCTTTATTTCGTCTTTGGCTCCAGCGTCAAAAGGATTTATCGTCAGAAGAATTTTTCAAGTTAGTAGAGAACCTATATTCAAAAGGGATTACACCCTATTTTAAAGAATGAGTCTGTCATTCAAACCAAATCCCCATAAGGGTCCGCATTCTGGTTTAAGAATTATTCTTCGGTAAAGAAAATCGAGACCATTCAATTGGATAAAAAAAACCACTGATCTAGTTGACTAGATCAGTGGTTTTCTATTTTTTTGTAGATTTTTATATAATATATCCTCTTTCCAAAACTCCATAACAGAAGACAATAAATCCCTAAATGATCACATATAATGGAAGTCCGTTAAACGATATACTTCTATGTAAGCGTTAACATTCCGTTGCAGGAGGTGGCCCTTAGTCGTGTATGCTCGTATCATCACTCTTATGAATAATCTAAGACTCAGAACGAAGTTATTTCTATCATTTGGCTGTGTCGTTCTAATCCCGGTCTTAATTGTAGGGCTGTTCCTTACAAATGAACTACGGAATATGGCAATGGCTAATGCGCTTGAGCAGATTACAGCCAACGTGGATCGAGTGAAAAAACGGACTGGCGAAATGCTCAACATCCCGCTTGATATTGCTTATCGCCTATCGAATGATAGCCGGCTTGAAGAGGTTGCCAATCATCGTTATGAGTCTGTCTATGATGTTGTTGAAGCTTACTGGAACTATCCTGATTTCCGTGATTTTGTTCGACTATACAACGAAGTTTCCAGTATCCGCTTATATATCGATAATCCAACGGTTCTTAACAACTGGGAGTTTCTACAGACGAATGAGAGTGTTACGCAGGAACAATGGTACCAAACCGCACTAGCCCAAAGGGGACTGGTCTGCTGGAATTATATTCGAGACAACCGTAATGGACAATATTATTTAAGTCTAATCCGAAAGGTCAATTTTTTTAAGGCGAGATCCACCGGTGTGCTAGTCGTGAATGTGAATACCAAAAAGCTCAATGCGATCCTCAACCAAGAATCTTTTGAAACTCTTATTATGGATGAGAACGACAATATTGTCGCCTCAAATCGTGTAGATACACAAGATAAATCACTGTCGAATATTGACCTAGCAACCTTATCCGCTACAGGGCAAGGTCCCCACGATGTAACCATTGATGGCAAACCCTTCAAAATGGTGATCGATCACTGGCAACCTGGAGGAAGCTTGAATAGCCTGCGTATCATTTCCATTTTTTCTGTAGCAAGCATCGTCGATGAGCCCAACCAAATTATCTTTCTAGCTTCAATTGTAATTCTTTCGGCAATGATTATGGCTATTCTGTTGATTTACTATGTCTCGCGGCTACTCACCGGAAGGATGCTACATTTGAGCAAACATATTTCTAAGGTCGCTGCGGGAAATTTAGGAGCCACGCTTGTTATTGACGGTAAAGATGAAATCGGTCAGCTTGCCAGACAATTCAATCATATGGTTCGGAACATTAATGAACTAATGAGTGAGGTACAAGAATCCAATCGACAGAAAAATGCGACTCAGCTTAAGCAAAATGAAATTAAATTCAAGATGATGGCCAGCCAGATCAATCCTCACTTCCTCTTCAATGCCCTAGAATCAATCCGCATGAAAGCTCTTGTCAGAGGACAAGCGGATATTTCTCAAGTCGTTCGACTGCTGGGAAAAATGATGCGTAAAAACCTTGAGGTCGGCAATGGGAGGATCAGTCTGCAAAGTGAGCTAGAAACCGTAAACAGTTACCTAGTCATCCAAAAATTCCGCTATGATGACAGACTCACTTATGAGCTACTTGTGGACCCAAAGGCGAATCCTTTTCAAATTCCCCCTTTAATTATTCAGCCCCTGGTAGAGAATTGTGTCATCCACGGATTGGAGAATCGAATTGAAGGCGGCATGGTCCGGGTGGAAATCCGCTTAGAAGACAGTTATCTAAAGGTTCAGGTATCTGACAATGGAGTGGGTATTTCAAAAACACGGATACAAGAAATTAGGAAGATGTTGAATAACAATGATGACTATGAAACTAATAATATTGGGATGCGCAATATTCATTTGCGGCTGCAGCTGACCTACGGTCCACAATTTGGGCTGACCTTAGCAAGTCAAATCGGATTCGGAACGCAAATCAGCTTTGCGATTCCATTAAGGAGTGATTCTTATGTATAGCGTGTTGATAGTGGATGATGAGCTGGCGATCCGTGAAGGACTAGTTGCTCTGCTAGACTGGGAGAGTCTTGGATATCAAGTCATCGATTCCGCCGCAAATGCCATTGAGGCTAAACATAAATATGAACTTTACTCCCCTGATTTAATGATCGTAGATATCCGTATGCCCGGTAGAGATGGTCTAGAGCTTGTTGAAGAACTGAGAGCACTTGATCCGGAAATGCACATCATCATCCTCAGTGGCTATGCGGATTTTAACTATGCTAAGCGAGCGTTATCCTTTGGCATTGATACCTATTTGCTCAAGCCTGTAGATGAAGATGAACTACAGCTATACTTGGAGAATCTGTCCATTGAGCTGGATGCACGTATTACTGATCGTAAGAAACAGGCCGCAGTCAAAGTATGGAACCGGGAAATGCTAGTTCAATCCTTGTTAATGGATCGAAGTGCGCAGACTCCGTCAATAATGGATTCAATCATTCTTGAAGCAGAACTACTATGGGATTCCTATCAAGTGGTTCTGATTAGGCTGATACTTCAGGACAATGCGGATCATGGACCTTCAACAGTCGTAAAGGCGAGACTTGCAAAAAGCTTTGAAGAAAATGACTGGGGCATAGTATTCTTGCTAGATTCTTATTTGGGGGTTCTGCTTCAGCCCTCATTTCAGAAAGAACTTGTACATAAGTTAATGGTCCAGAATATACAGAAAGTAGTATCTGACCATGAACTTGAATGTATCATCACCGCAGGTGATATGGTGAACTCTCTGGAGGATATCTCTGTCTCCCACCTATCGGCGCTGGCAAGGATGAAAGAGCATTTCTTCTATGACGAGACGGGGATGATTGGACCGGATTCCATGAAAATAAAGAATGGGCTGACAGTTAGTTCAGAGGAAATAGAGAACAGGCTGGAGTCCGTTCTAGAACGGATGTTTTTTTGTATGGATACCGGCAATTGCTCGTTACTCTTCACCCTGATTCAAGAAGCTGGAGAACTTATGATTACCGCCGATTATTCCGAGATGGCCGTGAAATCGCGTTATGTGCGTATCGTCTCTTATCTACTTAACAAACTCTCGTTTCAATATAAGGAGCTGAGTCCTATGCACAGCAACATGGATGAGCAAATTGAACAAATCTATAAACATACCTCTCTGCCGCAATTGCAGCGCTATGCCTCCACTCTTCTTGAGTATTATGCAAAAGGCATTACCCGCGACGATATGGAGGTCTTCCTAAAGCGGATGCTGGATCTCATCCATCGACATTATAATAAGAATCTTAAGCTCGACACGCTAGCGGATGTATTTAGTTATAGTAGCGCTTATCTAGGGAAGCTTTTTAAGAACAGCACGGGGTATTCTTTTAACAGCTATCTAGATAATGTCCGCATGGAGAAGGCCAAGGAACTGCTTACTCAAGGCTACAAAATCCATCAGGTTGCAAACGAAGTGGGCATCAGTGATGTAGATTATTTTCGTGAAAAATTTAAGAAGCATGAAGGTGTCTCTCCCTCCGACTACCGCAGAAAGAATTAAAAGAGACTCAACATTTTTCAGAAAACGCTTACGAAAATAACAGATATACCCCTGTTTTTTATATAAAATATTCGGGTGTTTCTTTCACTTTCTGTAGATTATGATTATGGCATATCGAAGGAGGGACATAAATGAAAGCGATTACCTCAAAAGATCAACTGGAGCTGAAGAAGCCTGTTTCACGCTTTTGGCCAACTTTTATACAGCAGAAATACCTCTATATGATGGCCTTCCCATTTGTGCTCTGGGCATTTGTATTTAATTATTTGCCTTTATGGGGCTGGACGATGGCTTTTCAGAAATACAAACCCGGAAAATCCTTTTTCGATCAAAAATGGGTCGGCTTACAGTACTTCAGAGAGCTTTTTCAAGATGATCAATTCTTTAATGCACTTCGTAATACCCTCGCTATGAGCATCATGGGCTTGTTGGCTGGATTCATTATTCCCATCATTTTTGCTATCCTTCTGAACGAGCTACGGCTTCAGTTTCTGAAACGGTTTGTACAGACAGTCTCCTATCTCCCCCACTTCGTATCTTGGGTAGTTGCTGCCGGAATTATTACCAAGATGCTCTCTACCGATAACGGTGCGGTAAACGACCTGCTGCTAAGTCTTCATCTAATTAGTGAACCTATACAATTCATGGCTAAAGGTCATTTATTCTGGGGGATCGTCACAGCTTCTGATGTTTGGAAGGAAACCGGGTGGAACACAATCATTTACCTTGCAGCTATCTCAGGTATAGGTCCAGAGCTTTATGAAGCAGCAAGAGTAGACGGTGCAAGTCGCCTGCAGCAAGTACGAAACATTACACTTCCAGGTATTCAGACAACCATCATTATTCTGCTCATTATTTCCATCGGACATTTAATTAGCATTGGGTTCGAGAAGCAGTTCCTGCTTGGCAATAACCTGGTGCGCGACTACTCACAGACGCTGGATCTCTACGCATTGAACTACGGGCTTGGCATGGGCCGCTTCTCCTTCGGTACAGCCATTAATATCTTCAATTCTGTGGTAAGTGTGATTCTGCTGTTTGTCGCCAACGGGATATTCAAAAAAATAACAAAAGAAAGCATCATATAGGAGGCCCTTATGCTAAGTAAAAAACTGGCCGCCGTGTCATGGTCGGACCGCATCTTCGATCTGGTAGTCTATATTGCGGTCACTGTAGTAACCATAGTTACGCTATATCCTTTTCTGAATGTGTTGGCAATTTCCTTTAACGACTCCACAGACAGCATTAAGGGTGGAATTACGATATATCCACGCGTCTTCACTATTAAGAACTATGAGACGATCTTTGCCTATTCCGGGCTGATGACCGGACTCAAAATCTCTATATTACGTACGGTGATTGGCACGATTCTTGGGTTAGTTAGTGCCTCCATGTTAGCTTTCACTCTGAGTCGGGTAGACTTCCAAGCCCGAAAGTTCGTCTCTACATTTCTCGCGCTTACGATGTATGTCTCAGGTGGTCTCATCCCTGGCTACATCCTGATTAAAGATCTTCATATGATAGGAACCTTTAGCGTGTATGTCCTCCCCGGTCTAGTCAGCGCATTTAATGTATTTGTCATCCGTTCCTTTATCGATGGCTTGCCCTATGCACTGCAGGAATCCGCTAAGTTGGACGGTGCTAATGACTTCACGATTTATTGGCGGGTTATTCTTCCGCTGACCAAACCTGCGCTGGCAACCATCGCTCTCTTCCTCGCCGTTGGCCAATGGAATTCATGGCTTGATACTTATCTTTACAATGGTTCCAAGGATGCGTTGACTACTCTCCAGTTCGAGCTAATGAAGGTCATACAGAGTACGACAACTAATGCGGACAATTTCCGAGGTCGCAATATGACAGAGGTTATGGCACAAATTTCTCCGGAATCAGTCAAAATGGCAATCACGATTGTAGTCACTGTGCCTATTCTAATCGTCTATCCGTTTTTGCAGCGCTACTTTGTTAAAGGTATGACTTTGGGTTCAGTAAAGAGTTAGTACGCTAATGGTATAAGCAGGCTCAGCCTGTATACACAATACATTTTTTGACCAGAAAAAGGGAGGGTTTCTATTCATGACAAGAAATACAGTAAAATCGCATGTGATGTTGATGGTCTTGACTTTACTAATTAGTGTGCTGGCAGGTTGTAGCGGATCAAGCAACAAAACGGCTGATAACAACGAAGGAACTAAACCAACGAATGAAGTTAGTGCCACTGCAGAGGCTACCGCGGAAGCAACTGCACAAGCCGAAGATTTAAGCCCGCTTACACTCTCCTTCTTCGCTGAAGATCCAAATCCGAACTGGAACAATATGAAAGACGACATCAGTAAAGTGATTACAGAGAAAACAGGCGTCACACTCGATGCGGAATTTGCGGTAGGTGATCCACAACAAAAAATCGCCTTAATCGCTGCTGGTGGTGATTATCCGGATATCATCTCTGCCAAAGCTGATATCGGTAAACTTGTAGATGCTGGAGCAGTCATCGATTTAACGGAGTTAATCGACCAGTATGCACCAAATATTAAACGTGTGCTTGGTGACAACCTTGCCCGGGCAAAATACACGAATGAAGACCAATCGATTTATGCCATTCCTACCTGGGCAGCGGTTGATGAGAAGAAATTCGTGGCTGGCGGTGGATTTGAGCTTCAACATCGTGTCTTGAAGGAAGCCGGATACCCTGAAATCAGAACAGTCACCGATTATGAGAATGTAATTAAAGCCTATCTTGAGAAACATCCAACTGATGAGAACGGCAACAAGAACATCGGAGTCTCCCTGAACGCGGATGATTGGCATATGTACATTTCCGTCACTAACCCTGCTGTTGCAACGACAGGCGGTTCGGATGACGGGGAATATTACGTAGATCAACAGACACATGAGGCGATCTACCACTTTCGCCGTCCGGAGGAGAAAGAGTATTTCCGCTGGCTGAATCATATGAATGATATCGGATTGCTAGATAAAGAGAGTTTCGTGCAAAAGTATGACCAGTACAAAGCTAAAGTAGCCACAGGACGTGTGCTTGGCTTGATTGATCAAGATTGGGATTATAATGATGCTCAACAAGCGTTGAAAACGGCAGGAAAGTTCGATCAAACTTATGGTCATTATCCGGTAACATTAACGAAAGAATACAAGGAAACTAGCTTCTGGCCTACCGGCTTCATGGGTGGTTATGGCATCTCGATCTCCAGCACAAATCCGGATCCGATTCGTACAATTAAGTTCCTGGATTTTCTCGCTTCTGACGAAGGACAAATCTTGAATAACTGGGGAATTGAAGGTAAGCATTACGTGGTAGAGAACGGCAAACGGATCGTTCCGACAGATGTACAAGATCGCATCAACAATGACAACACAGCCTTCACCAAGGAAACAGGAATCGGCTTCTACTGGAATATGATGGTTCATTACGGAGACGGCGCTAAGGATGCAAGTGGAAATTATTATACTAAAAACTTCCCGGAACAACTTGTACTTGGGTATAGCGATGTTGAGAAAGAAACTTTAGCTGCCTACAAGGCAACCACTTGGAAGGATCTATTCCCGAAAGAAGAAGAATTCACTGAAAAGGCCTATGGTGCAGCATGGAATATCGCGATTCCAGGTGAAGATGAGGTCACCATTTTAGGTAACAAAATGAGAGATATTACATGGAAACGTATTCCGGAAGCCATTCTTGCCAAACCAGCAGATTTCGATAAAATCTGGGCTGACTACATGGCAGCTCTGGAGAAAGCCGGAGTAGAAAAAATGGAAAAAGGCTACACCAAATATGTGCAGGATCGTGTTGCCTTATGGAGCGCTAAATAATAACACTTTGAGCCGAGCAGATATCCGCTCGGCTCTTTACGTTTTGCACTGCTCAATTCTCCAGAATAAATCACCTCCAAGAATGGCATTATAAGGTAGACGGTGGGTCCGGTTTATTTAGGAGGATGAGGAAAATCAAAACAAATATTACGTTTATTCAATCCATCATGATTATTATGCTGAGTACAGGCCTTCTAAATCATGTCATTATCATCCCCATCCTATTGGACGCGGCAAAGCGTGACGCCTGGATCTCAGTGCTGCTTGCTGGGGCATGTGCGCTAGTTTGGATCTTTATCCTGCACATTAGTACTACCAAAATCAAAAAACAGCATCTTTTCGCTTGGCTGGCTAAAGCTTACCCTCCTATCGTGAGCCGTATTCTTGCGGTAGTCGCTAGTGTATATTTGTTTGTCTTATGCATGATTACAACTAGAGACACTGTATACTGGGTGCATCTGACCTTCTCACCAGAGACACCCATACTGGTCCTTACGTTCGTATTACTTTTGATTTCTGTGATAAATGCTTATTTAGGTATTCACTCCCTCGCGAATACCGCTGCAATTTTGCTGCCTTTTGTTATTATATTGGGGTTTTTTATAATGTTCTCTAATACAACTCATAAAGATTATTCCTTATTAAGACCGATGCTTGAGCACGGTATGCAACCCGTTTGGAAAGGGAGCGTGTACGTAGGAGCAGGTTTTGTTGAGGTCATCATGCTTTTCTTTATGCAACATCACATCAAATCGCGATTGTCATATCTATCGTTTATGATCATGATCCTACTTATCTTAGGTCTAACCATGGGTCCGATAATTGGTGCAATTGTTGAATTTGGTCCGGATGAGGCTGATAAACTCAGATTTCCCGCGTATGAAGAATGGAGATTGCTGACGATTGGACGATACATTGAGCATCTTGATTTTTTTAGCGTTTATCAATGGTTCAGTGGTGCTTTTCTGAGAATTTCTCTAACTATGTTTCTAATTCTCGATATACTCCAAATTCAAAGCAAAAAAGCGAAAATGTTGGTTCTTGGAAGCATATCTTTTGCTATTGTAGTGTTCACAGCCATTCCATTTAGTGACCAATTTTTTCTGAGTATGTTAGCTCACTATGTACTTCCCTTTTCTTTATGGGGGGTACTCGCTTTTTCTGTAATTATTGCAGGGCTGATTAGCTTGGCTCAACGAAAGGGGAAAGCAACATCATGAAAGAGCCTGAGCAAAAGGAATCCAATACGTTCGAGGATGTGTTCACACGAGTATTTGGTTCAAGTTCAGACATAAAGAGACTAACTATCTCTTTGTCTGACTCGGACAATGTCGTTCAACTGGTGTATTGCCAGGGGTTGTGCGATGAAATCAAAGTGGAAGAATATATCATCCCGGAATTAAAAAAGATCCCGGAATCTATTCTCACATCGAATGAACTCGATCTTATGCAAAAGGTTCCGTTTCACATGACCCCCCTTCCATCAAAAGAGATTAATGCTTCAATGATTGATACTGTGCTTAATGGTGATCTTTTCCTTCTTTTTACGCCATCGAATCAATACTATGTTGTGAAATTGGCTGATCCACCTAAACGGCAACCTGAAGAACCCAATACAGAAGTGTCCACAAGAGGGCCTAAGGATGGTTTTACGGAAGAATCATTTACCAATATTGCCCTTATTCGAAAAAGACTTAAGACCGAATTATTGGCTGTTGAACAATTCAGTATTGGAATCCAAACCGCGACTGAAGTTCATCTTTTATATCTCAAGGAGACGATTAAACCTCATGTACTAGATGAGATCAAGTCAAAACTAACCGGCATTCAAATCCAGGGATTGGTGAGTAGCACCCAGCTTGAAGAAAGTCTGACTGGATTTTCGTTTTTTCCATTATTCGCATATACAGGCAGACCTGACTATGCTGCGAATTCACTGCTTCATGGCAAATTTGTGCTCTTGACGAATGGTTCGCCTACTGTGATTATAGCGCCAGTGAGCTTTAGCTTCTTGTTGAATACTTCGGAAGATGCACATATGGTAAACATCTTTGTTGCCTTTACTAGGTTATTAAGAGTCCTAGGGGTTATGCTTTCCCTGTTTTTGCCGGGCTTTTGGATCGCGCTTACTACGTTTCATCAAGATCAAATCCCCTTTACGCTGCTTGCAACGTTAGTAAATTCGAGACAAGGCGTGCCTCTTCCGGCTCCCTTGGAGGCGATTGTGATGCTCATTTTATTTGAGATTTTTCGGGAAGCAGGGATGAGATTACCTACTGCTTATGGCCAGACCTTATCGGTAGTTGGAGGTTTAATTATCGGTCAGGCAGCCATTAGCGCCGGCATTGCAGGTCCAGGTACGATTGTGGTAATAGCCATTTCAGTATTGGCTACCTTTACATTGGTGAACCAGTCATTAGTTAGCGTTGTTAGCTTGCTTCGAATTGCTATTCTCATCATTAGCGGGTTTCTGGGGTTGTTTGGTACGATGACATGTCTGCTTGCACTGATCCTCTTTATGGTCAATTTACGTTCTTTCGGCACCTACTACCTTTCCCCTCTATCCCCGCCTCACTGGAAGGATTTTTATAAAGTTATTTTCAGAATGCCGTGGGGAAAGGGAAAGTTCACGGACAATACGGGAAATAAAGGACGAGATCGATCATGAAATTGATCCGGTGCATGCTTGTTACTGCTCTTCTCTCCATGCTGCTTACAGGTTGTTGGGGATCAAAAGAAATTGAGCATATGATCTATGTGAATACATTAGGCGTCGATTATGTAGATAACAAAGTCGTTGTTTATATTCAAATGGTTAACTTTAGTGGCATTGCGAAAAAAGAGGCCGGGCAGAGCCAAGAACAAAAAACTTTCATAGGGAAAGCAGAAGGAGATTCGTTTGATGCGGCAATATTTAATTTATATGCCACTAGTCCACAAAGAATTATCTGGAGTAATGTGAAAACAATCGTATTTAGTGAAGCAGCGCTAAAGAAGGGTAGCGTCATCAATCAAGTATTGGACGTTTGGGATCGATATTATGAATTTCGATATACCGTTTGGACCATGGCAACCAACGAACCCATGGAAGATGTGCTGAATACCCCGTCGATCGCCGATCTGTCAGTGATCTACTCGCAGCTTAACAGTCCCATGCGAACCTATGAACAGAGCTCGGTTATCGCTCCGTTGTATCTGTACAAGTTTATATGGAAATGGAGAGAGAAAGCCGAAACGGTTCGATTACCTTTTCTTGAAATTGCGCCAGACTGGACGAGTAATAAGAAACCTTCCCCTAACATTAGCATGTCAGGGATCTGCTTTCTGCAAAATGAGCAATTTCGTGGTTGCCTGAAGTCTAAAGAGATATTAGGGGTTCGATGGCTTGAAAAAAAGACGCAACGAACGCCTCTGATAATCAAAGATGACAAAAAAGTACTTGCTGTGATCGTCATGAACAAACTTAAATTCTCTATTCAACCCAAGATGAAGCATGACAAGCCTGTCTTCGATATTAAAGTGTCTATGCAGGGCACTCTTCCGGAATTGAGCGCAAACCTTAATCGAAAAGATATTGAACTGAAAGCGATAAAAGTAATTGAAGATCAGATTAGGGAAACTTACTTGAAAGGTTTAGAAATAAATGCCGATGTATATGGACTTTCAGGCATATTCTATCGTAATCTTCCAAAAGAGTGGAACAAACTGAATGATAAAGGAATCTTACCGCTCGATTCAAGCAGCATCGAAAAAATTGATATCAAGGTGAATCTGACCAGTGGTGGGATATCTAAGATTGAGTAAACTCAGATGAAATGATCAACTAAAGGCTGAAGAACAACTTTTAATTACTAAAAGTTGTTCTTCAGCCTTTTTATTTGAAATGATTAAACGACAGGTTTCGCACGCACAGTATAATTCTTCCTGTATATGTAAATTTCTTCTCAATAGTTATGATTAGTGCCTTTACACCGCTCCCTCAGAAGGAGGAATTCATAGTCACAACGAATAAACAGTATATCAAATTATTTCCAAACTATCGGGAGGGCTAATATGCTGGATGTAAAGGATATTTTACTGCAATTATTGTTTGCCCTAACCCCTTTTGTCCTTTATACCATTTACTATCGTGACAAAGCCGTTAACTATTCAAAACAATTTATCACGATCACCTGCATGATATGTCTTTTTATGTCGATGACCTTTCCTGCTAGTATACAAGATGGAATCATATTCGACATTCGTTACGTGATCATGTTTTTCGGAATGGTGTATGGAGGCATAACTACTGGAGTTTTTCTTATCGTTGAGTTTCTAGTATACCGCCTCCTTATAGGTGGACAGGGACTATTTTCAGCGATAATTATTCTCTCCATCACTTTCTCCTTATCCGCATTGTTATCCAATCTATACCGTCGTCGTTCCGAGTACCGAAAGCTTATTACAATCATTGCAGGGATATGCTTTTCCATTATTCCAATAGGTACTATGTTTGCAACGGAATACCAATACACGATACAGCATTTAAAGTTCAATATCCTGGTTATGCCAGTACAAAATTTCCTCGGAATTTGGATATTGATTTCCCTTTTTAATAAAGCAGTTTCTGATAAGGAATTATATCTCAGGTATCTTCAAAGTGAAAAATCGGAAACGATTGCTCATGTCGCAGCCTCTCTAGCCCATGAAGTCCGTAATCCACTTACAGCGGTTATGGGATTTTTAAAATTAATGAAGGATGATTCGATCACAAGAGAAAAGAGTCAGAAATATATTGAAATTTGCCTTGAAGAGATTAAGCGGACAGAAGTTATTCTTTCTGAATATTTATCGATAGCCAAACCCAATCATTCAATAGTAGAGAAAATTGAACTTGTGCAGCAAATCTGCTCAATTGTAGATATCATAACGCCGTACGCCAATATGAATAACGTTACTTTGGAGATGCACCCCTTGGAGGATAAACTATATGTATCTGCAAATCCTACTGAAATCAAACAACTATTCATAAATTTCATCAAAAACGCGATAGAAGCTTGCACTGTTCATTCAACAGGTATTGTGAGCATCCGTATCGAGCGTCAATCCCAATTCGCAAAAATAATAATAATTGATAATGGGGTTGGTATGAGCAGCGAGCAGATGGATCGACTGGGAAGCATTTATTTTTCAACTAAAAGCAAAGGTACCGGATTGGGACTTACGCTTTCTTATCAACTGATCCGTTCGATGAACGGTGATGTAAATGTACGAAGTAAATCAGGAGAAGGAACTGAATTTATTCTCTCGATTCCATTAACTGACTGAGTACATAGATGCTCCAACGCAACAAAAAAACTCGGCTCAAACTTATCGTTTGAACCGAGCCTATTTAATATTACTTAATTCATAAACTTCAAATATTGCAAAATCTGTTTAATCATCAACGCTGCCTCAGCACGTGTTGCTACGTCTTGCGGTGCAAAAGTTGTTCCTGTTTTCCCTTTTATTAATCCTTTCTCTGCCGCTTCTGTTACCGCTTCGCTAGCATAATCAGAGATTTGGTCCTGATCGGCAAATGATGTGCGCAATTGAGCTTCTGATCTATGATCTCCTTGAACGAGCTGAACAGCGTTCATGATCATCACGACCATTTGCTCTCTTGTAATAATTGTATCCGGGCTGAATTTCCCTTCGCCTATGCCTTGAACCAACCCGAGTTTCGCAGCTATATTCACGTCCTCCGCATACCACGCCGTGGCACTAACGTCTGCAAATACATTCGATAATGACTCCGTAGTTAACCCTATTCCTCTTACCAACAATGCCGCAAATTGTGCACGTGTAACTTGGCCTGCTGGCGCAAACGTCCGATCCGTCATTCCATTAATGATCAGCTTGGAGGCTAAGGTCTCAACATCCTTTTGCGCCCAATGTCCAACCATATCATCGAATGTTTTCTTGTTCTGAACGATGGTGTATATGCCATTTAGTTGACCGAATATTGAGACTTCAGTCTTGCCGTTCTTCATAGTGAACACCGATGGCACGAATCGCAATTGTCCTGTAAGCGGATCGATCATAACTGCGGTTGCAGTCGAAGGATCTTGAATGACACCATTCATATACATAACGCGCGTCACAAAAGAATTCCCCAGATGTTGGATCTCCTCTTCTTTATCATTCGATTTAAGAATGACTTTGAATGCGATGATGTCACTTATCCGCTTAAAGCCTTTTTCTAATTTAGAGTGTTCGAACTTTTGATCCTGCTGTGAAGTCAAATTATCGATTCGAATGACTAAGGTAGCACCCTCAGCTTTAGCAGCCTTCTCCACATCCTCACGATTCAGAATGGAAAGCGGAAGGTCATAAGAACCCAAATGACTTCGTAAGGTGAAAATAGTTTCGCTACTTCCTTTCATACTGTTGTACAGAATTGGAAGAGGGAACTCTACAGCGTTCAAGTCATGCTCTCCTGGAATTTCAAAATGAAGAACCGAACGGTCCTTAGCTGCCATGAGATCAGCTAATTTCTGTGCCAATCGCTTGCTATCAATGACCGCCGTCACCGACGTGTGGCCGTCTTGCGTTGAGATCCGTAGTTCCGTTTCTTTCAGTTCATAGCGATTCGGATTTTCTTTGACTTGTGGCGTAGTTGTGTTTCCACTGCTGTTGTTAGTATTACTATTATCGTTACCGTTGCCATTTCCGTTTTCATTACCAGATTGATTGCTTTGTCCTGTAATGGTTATGGATTTTTCTCCAATTACTCCGGAGCCGTCATTTGCAGTTACAACCACTTTTACGATGCCATCCTTAGCAGCTGTCAGCAAACCATGAACATCAATGGTCGCTTTATCTGTAGCTGTTCGGCTATCAGCTTCGAATACAGCCCATGTTACCGACTTATTCGTAGCATTATCAGGCAGCACGATAGCGCCTAATTGCAGGCTTCCGTTCTTAGCAGTAATCGTAGACACATTACCCACACTAGTGATGTCAATCGTTCCAACATACACTGTTTCAGTACCCGGATCGATAATATCCGTTTGACCACTTATGGTTATAACCATTTCATCATGAACACCAGAGCCATCCGTTGCTGTGGCGACCACCTTCACGGTTCCATCTTTCACAGCCGTGAGCAAACCGGATACATCAATGGTTGCGATATCCGTTTCTGTTATACCATCCACTTCGTATACAGCCCATGTTACTGACTTATTCGTAGCATTAGCAGGTAGCACGGTAGCACCTAGTTTCAAAGTTCCATTCTTAGCAGTAATCGCGGACACATTTCCTGAGCTTGTGATGTTAATCGTTTCAACATTCACAAGCTCAGTGCCTGGATCGATAATGTCCGTTTGACCACTTATGGTAATATTCATTTCATCATGAACACCAGAGCCATCCGTTGCTGTGGCGACCACCTTCACGGTTCCATCTTTCACAGCCGTCAGCAAACCGGAGAGATCAATGTTCGCTTTGTCCGTTGCTGTTGTGCCATCTTCTTCATACACAGCCCATGTTACCGACTTATTAGCATGGGTAGGAAGTACGGTAGCGCCTAATTGGAGCGTTCCGTTCTTAGTCGTAATCACTGATGATTCACTTGTAATCGTGATCGATTGCACCATCTCATGATTGTTGATACTCTCCTCCATCGCTTGCAACGCAGCAGTTAAGTCATTCGCCGCTTGCTGCAATTGCTGCTGCGTAACAGATAAGCTGTCGCGTACTTTCTTCGCTTGATCAATGGCTTTTTGCAATGTTTGTTTTGAACCTTCTGGATACTGGCCATCTTCAGTCCCTTCAATAGCATTGTCGTGCATGCTTTGTGCACTCATGATAAGCACTTCAAGGTCTTGATAGTCTATATCCATTTCATTCTTCACGATGTTAAGCTCTGCCGCGGAAGCCAATCCACCATGACCATCGATAGCATTAAGTCTTAGGTATCTACTAGCGACCGGAGTGAATTCTGCGTTTTTCTCAGTGCTGTCATCATCCCAGCGTCCGCTAGTAACCGGTGTGAAGTTGACTCCATCCAAGCTTGTTAATAACTCATAAGAAGTAATATTTCCGTTTTGTGCCCCATTTTGCCTTGGCAAATACTTTAATTTCGAAATGACGTGTGTATTCCCAAGATTAAGGGTGATCGACTGTGGAAGCGGATTAGACAAATCCCACTTCGTATGCCAGATTGTCGCCGGGTTCCCATCGATGGCTTGCGAAGCATCATTATTATCACCACTTGTCTCTTCACTCGTTGCCGTAGCCGTCATTTGCGATTGCGGGATCAACGACGTATCAATCGGAACTGCGCCGTACACGTCAAATTCCCAAAAACTTGCCCAACCATCGGACATATCCGTCACATGAATTCGTACATACCTTGCGTGCGTATTGAAATAGTCGAACTGCACTTGCTGTGAGCTTGACTTTTCTACTACGGAAGCCCAGTTTACATCGTCTTCTGAAACCTCGATTTGATATCCATACTTTTTATTATCCATTTCCCACTTCACTCGAGTACCCGATAAATCGTAAATCCCCCCTAAATCTACCTTGTACCAATGTCCGACATCTCCGTCGGCCGCGCTCCAACGAGTCGTTTCATTCCCATCGTTACCAGCCGCTTCTGGGTTGTTGCTTTGATAGCTGTCTGCGGTAGCGGGCTTATTAAGCGCAACGTTCTGAGGATCACTAAAGACTTGAATTTCCTTGATCGCTGGTTTCTCTTTTCCACTGCCCCCTGCTAGTGAATCTACGGATACCCGTACATATCTAACCCCAGTTGCCGTATAGTTGTCTGGTCTCATATCTTGACCTGAGGCCGAGCGGCCCGCCATTTGTAACCATTCTTTACCGTTGGAGGAAACCTCTATTCTATAGGTGTAATAGATGTTATCCCTTCCCCAAAGGATTTTGCTGCCTGTTAAATTGTAGGAGGCACCTAGGTCCACTTGCCACCATCCAGGGGCATTGCTACTAGCCTCCCACCATGTGGCATTGATTCCGTCGTTTGCATGGATAGGCTCATTGCCAGTTACCGAACTGCTTGCGCTGACGGATTTATTCAATGCGACATTTACCAACTCTGGGCGCTGAGTCGCCTGATTTTGAAACGGAGCTACGCCAAACACTTTTAACTCGTTGAAACTAGCCTGACCGGTTTGCACACCCGTTAACGTTACGCGTACATACCGAGCATTAGCAACAAGCTTATCCCTCTGCTGTGCTGTTGCTATCGTATTTTTGGTTTTATCCAAAATGGTCGTCCAGTTCCCCTGATCTTCGGATACATCAATTTTGTACTGATTATAGGAGCTACTATTCGCCCAAACGATTTCAGATCCCGTAATGTTATAGGCTTCTCCTAAATCTACTTCCCACCATTGATCTGAATTGCTGTTTGTAGCTGTCCATCCAGTAGTGTCATCTCCATCATTTCCGTTCGTTCCTGGATTTTCGCTTTGCTCGCTGCTTGTTCTAACGGTTTTGTTTAAGGCAACATTCTCACCTTCAAACCAGTTGTCTCCTCCATCACTTCCACCGGGAACAAACATACTTTGATTTGGAACACTGGTAATTTCAGCACTTCCCGACAGCAATCCGCTCGCTGAGGCCGTTAATTTTAAAGTGCCATCCACAAGAGAAGATTTCACAAGCGCAGCGGCAACGCCACCTTCCACGGCAACCGGATTGGCAAAGGTTCGTGTCTCACCATTTCCGATGAGCCCTCCTGGGCCACTCAAGTTTAAAGAAACTGAAACATCATTTGTCGGAACTATATTGTTGTTAGCGTCCCGCACCGTAATATAAGCCATTACCAGATCGGAGCCGTCTGCAACAAGTTCCTTCCCCTTCTTATCGTACTCAACCGCCAAATGATCCGCCTGTCCCGGCGTATTCACGGTATGAGAAGCGACGACCTCACCGTCAATCAGTCCATCAGCCCGCAACGTACCTGCTGACCAAGGAACATTGTTGAAAGTAAATGTCGGATGGGCGACATACTTTAATCCGCTGTCAGGACTACGGGTATCAATCAGTTTATTATTCAAATAAAGTTTAATTTGCTGCGTATTGCTAGTTACTGTAACATTCCTAGATGAAGATGGTGTCCAATAATTAGCGATATAAACCATCGGTCCAGAGTCGATACCACTTAGCTTCACATCAGGATTACGCTGACTTTGGAAGAAATAATAATTAAATTTCGGATAACGATCCAGATCCACTAGGCCTGAATATGCCGGGTCAGAATCCATACCCCGGTTGTTGTCGCTAAAGCTCCAAACTGAATGTCCGGCTATACGTGGATTGGCATTGAGGCCCGCCCAGTCGAAGTATCCTTCACCATTTAGCGCCTTTTGACGCATGATGATGGAGTTGAGCATGTCGGTTTCGCCCACTTTGCGGACTGATCGATATCCCGTAGGACTTGTTGCGCTTTCCGACCAATCATCTCCCCATTCCCTCGTAAAGAGTGGTTTGAATGCTGTATCTAATTCTTTGTAGTTCACATCATAAACTTCTTTTCCGAAGAATCCGTATTCTGCAGATGTGTATGTCTGATCTCCTGGATATTCTTCATGGGTAGCATTATGAGCGTTTTGTGCATACTCAAGCGAGTAGAACGTTTCATTCAAGCTGGATTCCCACATAATAATACTCGGATGGTTTCGATCACGGCGTACCATATCCCGTATGGCTTGATAAGAACGCTCTTGGAAGACAGAATCTCCGAAGAACTGCCAGCCTGGCGTTGGGGCGATGACAGTCAATCCAAGCTCGTCTGCCGCATCCAGGAACGCAGGATCCTGTGGATAATGACCCGTACGCACATTATTGAAACCGCCTTCTCGAAGCTGCATAGCGTCTCTGTACTGTCCAGAGTTAGGCATTGCATTACCGACATACAAATACTCTTGGTGGCGATTTGCGCCATTTAACATTAATTTTTCACCATTGATAAGAAAACCTTGATCAGGTGTAAATTGAATGTGACGAATCCCGATACGGGTCTTATAGCTATCAACATAAGCAGCTCCATCATTCACAGCGGTATACACCGTATACAGATTAGGATGGTCAGGATGCCAAAGCTGTGGTTTGGATATCGTCGTCGATTGGACAAATGTATGATCGCTTCCCGCTCCTATTTTCTGTGGATCACTCACCATTGTGGCAACCACTTGATTATTGCTGTCTACAATCGTGGTTTTTACACTGGTGTTCTTAGCGCTCGTGTATTCATTGATGATATTTGTCTTCACCTGCACCGTCGCTTCCTCTTTGCTCACCTCTGGGTAAGTAACAAAGATGCCACCGTCCGCCACCTTATTTGCGTATATAGCATCGGAAACGTGTAAATTGTCCATGACATGCAGTTTAACATCTCGATAAAGTCCGCCGAAATATTGAAAGTCCAAACCGCTTTGCGGCTTGCCAGGTGGCGTTTGTGGGTCATCTCTGTTATCAAGCTTGACTGTAATGACGTTCGTTGCCCCCTCTAATTGAACATATTTCGTGATGTCGAATGTAAACGGGGTGTAGCCTCCGTGATGGACACCTAGATAAGTGCCGTTTATCCACACTTCAGCGTTGATCATCGCACCTTCGAATTCTATAAATAGCTTCTTGCCGCTGTAAGAATTGTCGAGTGTGAAATGTCTTCGATACGTTGCAAAGCCTTGGTAACTTTGATTAGAGCCGCCGCTAATCTTTGGCTCCAGACGCACGCTATGAGGCAGATTGACTCCCTCCCAGGTGCTATCGTCAAAACTTGCCACTTGGGCTCCGCTTACATCTTCACGTTTGAATAACCAACCCGTGTTGAAATTTAATTCCTCACGGTTCGTTGGATCAGTTGACGGGTTCTCATCATTTTGACCAGTGATGATAATAATTTTTTCACCGAAGAGAGAAGAATCATTCGTCGCCGTTGCAACAACTTTTACATTTCCATCCTTCGCAGCCGTCAACACACCAGCTGGATTGATTACCGCTTTATTTGTTGCAGTGCCATCCACTTCAAAGACACTCCAAGTCACTGGCTGATCAACCGGGAGTACGACTGCCCCTAAAGAAAGACTTCCGCCTTTAACGTTAATCCGGTTAGTTGTGCTTGTGATGGTGATAGATTTGGCATTCGAATCATTAATTTTGAGCGATTCAAAGGTTTGTAGCGCGGTATTCAAGGTATCGTAAGCCTTTTGTAACTGCTGTGATGTGATTGAAGTGCTATTAATGACTTGTTGTGCTGTTTTAATGGCCGCCTGTAGCGTTTGTTTCGAACCAGCCGGATATTGCCCTATGCTGCTTCCTTCAACGGCGCCATCATGCTTGCTTTGTGCATTCGCTATAAGCTTAACTAATTCCTGATACCCTACGTCACTAGCATCTTTGCTAACATGGAGCTCTGCCACAGATGCATAGCCTCCATGACCTTCAGTAGCAGTAAGCTTCAGGTATCTGCTTGTAATCGGAGCGAATGTTGCAATTTTCTCATTGCTGTCATCACTCCAGCTTCCGCTTGTAAACCGTGTAAATGATATTCCGTCCAAGCTTGTTAATAGCTCATAAGATGTAATATTTCCGTTTTGTGCCCCATTTTGTCTTGGCAAGTACCTTAGTTTAGATATCATTCTTGGTTTCCCAAGATCTAAAGTTATCGATTGTGGCAACTCCGCAATAGGTTCCCATTCTGTATGCCAGATGGTTGAGGGATCTCCGTCAATGGCATTTCCCGCTTCTTCTCCGCTGTGATGACTGGTAGCTTTCGCTGTCATTTCACTTTGCGGAATCTCAATAGCTTCTGAATCGTCAGGTGTATAATCATTCGTTCGCGTAACAACAAACCCTTGAGCCCCATCCACGGAGTCCTTGCCAGGAATCATGCGATTGAAGTTGATTTTTTTATCAACATCGCTTTCTTTGAAGCTGTTTCCCGCTATGGTAACATCCTTGGATGCATCCAAAGCAAGGTCAAAACCACCCTGATTCGCGGTATTGTTCGTAAACGTAAAGCCGTCTACACTCTTTGCATAAATCTCAGAGTTTCCGTCCGGTTTATTAAACTGGTTACCGTCAATCACGATATGACTGTGTACAGTCTTATCGGGATTCGTCAGAGACGTGCTCGGCTCAACGCTAATCACCGCATTCCCGTTATTATTAAACGTATTGTTGCGGATCAAGACATCCTTCACCATGCCAGATTCGTACCAGCTACTCGCATCATCAGCGATCAGAATCGCACTCATCTGCATACCATTAAAGGTGTTATTCTCGATACGAACAGGACCACGCGTTGTCACGAGGATGCCTCTGGTCGGAATCGTTTCAAACTTTGAATTTGTAATGGTAACCTTCGGTGTCCATGTAGCATTTTCCACCACATAGTCATTCTCAGTTATCGACGAAGGTACCGTCTTATCTAGAGTAAGGAGAATTTGAGTATCATTAATACGTGTTACGTTGGTGACCACAGCACTTTCCTTAGAAAGCAAAGTAGATTTATTGATGTACTCCATCGTATCCCCGACGGCAAATGCATCAAAGCCCCAGCTCTCCGGATGCATAAATTGGACCTTCACCTGATTGGATGCCGGAATCTGTACAATCTGCAGATGTGTACCATGAATATTAATGGCATCATCTTGTGCTCCAGCAAAATAGGAGTTCAACACCTGAATATCGCCTTTGCTTCCCGAAACTTGTAGGAAATCCGCCATCGATGCGTTTGTCCGTCCACTTCCTGCCTTAGGCGCAAAGCTCATCTTATCGATCGCTACATTCTCACTATATTGACTGACAATTCCAAGCCCCGGAGCAGCATAGAAATTGACATCCGACCAAACAATATCTTTGCTTCGATAGATCAATGCACCCTGTTCTCTTCTTGCTGTATCCCGTAGTTGGAAGGTGTTACCCACCGTCACATTCGGGCTCTTAGAGAAATTAAATTGCACCTCGCGTTTACCGAGATCCTTCGCACTTGTTGAGCCGTCCAGAGGATTATCTACTCTCCTGGTTTGTTTGGTGAGGGGATTATACTCTTGCACCGCACGTACATTTTGAGTCCCGTACTCAGTCCAGTTCTCTTCTCCGAACCATACTAATTGATTATTCTGAATAGAGTACCATGAGTCCTGATGTATGCTCGCTTTCATGAAGTTATTGCCCACTTCAGTAACGGTCATCTCCGACACTACAGGACGGTTAAAATCAATATTGATTCCGTTCACCTTGATATTGGTCGCATGGTCAAATACGATGGGTGTCATTACTCCATGGAACAACAAGGTCGAGCCATTCCCTCGAATGGTAAGGTCATCGATATCTTTGAATAGAAGACCTACTTTTCGAGTGCTGCTTGGTGTCTGCTGAATAGTCGATGTATTTGAAATAAAATATCGCACTTGATTGGCGGTTGATGCTTTAAAGTGGTAAGTTTCTGTCGGGAAGTCTAGAATAACTGGCTTCTGTGCCGTCTTGGCGGCCTCAATTGCAGCACTAACTGCATCCCCTGCGTCTTCCCCTTTATAATTCAAGGTGATTACACTATAGTCAACTCCGTTAATTGTTTCTTTCGTTTGTTTATAATAATCCTCGGATTTATTCACGCCCTTAACTACACGAGACTGAATATCCGCACGGTCGATTGAAATAAAGGTGTTACTTGCATTGGCATTCTTCTGATCTGTAACCCGGATATTGAGCACATGCTCCTGATTCAACATCTCCGAGCTTTCAAAAAGAAGCTGTTGATCTAAACGCGAAGAGGCGTAAGTATCAACCAGTTGTTCAGGACCATCGTCGATGGAAAACGCAACAATCCCCTGATTATCGTTCTTAGCTCCATACAATTGCACCTTTGAGCCAGTAAAACGCAAAAGTGCGTATGAACCCGCCTTGTTAGAGTAGTGGTTGTCACGACTGAATGCCCCTCCTTCGGAAGTAGTATAGTCCCAACCTGAACTGTATACAAACTGATCACTTCCTGATCCAGTTGCATTGTCGTTCACGGTTCTATCTAACGAAAATGCAAACTTCTGATTATTTCCTGTTCCGGCTTTATTTTGCACGAATTGTTCACCGTTTGATAAACGGTTATCGGGCATTTCAATGACTTTGCCACTAGCCCGGTTTTTCAATTGAAAGTAACCATCACCTACATCTACGACAGACCATTCATCTTTGTAGTTCGTATCACCGATGAAAGTGGCTTGAATAATTCCCGCACCATCTGCTGTTGAAGCATTCTCTACAGCCAATGCTTTTGAACTGCTCATTGAAATTATTTTGTAATAGCCTGGATCTGTCTTCATAAACATCCATTGCTGATTCCAGCCTGAACCTGCAGTCCATTGTATGATTGCGGCCCCGTCTGCTTTTGAATCTTCATTTACGTCCATACGAAGATTGCTGTGTTGAACCGTTAGATTGAACTTCTGCTGATCATATAAATCTCTTACAGGATCTATTTTCAATAATTGCTCATCTGAATCTGTTATTGAAGTTTGGATCAGCTGTGCCCCATTCTCTGTGTTGCCTGATGCCGTAAGTGCTTTATCGCTATTGCGATTAACCAACTGATAATAACCGTTCCCTTTATCTACGAGTAGCCATTCATCATTATATGATTTGTCTGATGTATAGGTTTGCTGTACGAGCTTCGCACCATCATCCTTTGACGAATCTAATACGGCAATCACTTTTTTACTCGTGTTATTAGTAATTTTGTAGTAGCCATCACTTACACTTTCTAAATACCACTGCTGACTGCTAGATAACGATTCTGGCATTTGAATAACTGCTGCTTGCTCTTGCTCCGATGCCCCTTCAATGTCCAGTAAATGACCGCTGTTCTTCATTGTCATCTTATACATTTGTCCGTCTTGAAGAGGAATTGAAATAATCGAGTAAACGTCTCCAACTTGTGTGTCGAAGGAAATTTGATTGTTATTATCTACAGAATAGTTTACCTTCTGTCCAACCTGATTCAGGACACTTGCACCTGCTATGTTTGGATAGGCAATCACTGCACGATTACCTTTATTCGATTTGACGCTGATATTTGAAGCTCTTGAATGGTTCCAATTCACACTGACCTCAAATCCCCCGCGGGCAACCAAGCCTGAATAACTTCCTTTCGGCCATGAAGCTGGGAGCGCTGGCAAAACATCAATATTGTCCAAATGACTTTGTAGCAGCATTTCAGACATGCCGGACGTAGCTCCGAAATTGCCATCGATTTGGAATGGCGGATGTGTATCGAATAAGTTGTTTAATGTACTTCCAGTAAGCTGACCCTCTAGAATCGTATGTGCATGTGTGCCATCTTGCGCACGAGCCCACATGTTAATTTTGTTAGCTTTGCTCCACCCGGTACCCTCGTCTCCGCGATGCTGTAATGACACTCTGGCAGCTTCCATAAGCTCAGGTGTATTTTTGTTAATTTGCTTGCCTGGATATAAGGCAACTAGTTGGGACAAATGCCGATGCTTGTTATTGGGATCGTCGATGTCCTCTTTCCATTCTTGAATTTGACCGTACTTTCCTATTTTGATTGGAGACACCTGATTTAATTTACTTTGTACTTCCTCACGAAAATCGGAATCGACAGCTAATGTTGTACTTGCCTCCAAGTAGTTAGTAAATAAATCTTGTACAAGCTGTTGATCATAGGCACATCCTGTACTGATCGTACCTTGCTCTGGTGAGTAACATGGTGTGGATACCAATGTCCCATCCGTATCTTCTACTAAATACTGGGTCCAAAATCGCGTCGTTTCCTTCAAAATTGGATAAACTCGTGACTTCAGTAGATCAATATCTCCAGAAAATTTATAACTCTCCCAAATATTATTTGCTATAAAAGCATTGGATGCCGGCGACCAGCCCCAATCAAAATCCCATCCAGGTGCAGTATATCCGAATGGATTATTCGCTACTCCAACCGACCACGCGCCAGAAATGCCATAATACTTCTCAGAAGAAACTCGCCCTGGAGTACGAAGCGAATCTATGTAATCAATCAGTGGTGTCATCGTCTCCGAGAGATTCGTTACCATCGCTGGCCAATAGTTCATTTGAATATTGATATTAAAATGATGGTCGCTGCTCCAAGGCGCTCTATTAGAATTATTCCACACGCCCTGTAAGTTGGCCGGTAGTGAACCGGGACGAGAAGATGAAATCAACAAATATCGGCCATATTGATAAAATAAAACCTCAAGTGCTTTACTTTTCGTTCCTGCATAGGTGGCTAAGAGCTCGTCTGTCGGAATCGTAGGCTTAGACTCTCCCAAGTCTAATTTCACACGATCAAATAATGACTTATAATCTTTCTTATGATTCTCAAGTAATGTTTCGTAAGATTTACTCTCAGCGGCATCTAATATCGCCACTTCCTCATTATGCGGATCAGTTCCTCTATAAGTTGGATAGCTGTTGGCATAGTTGGTGCCTAATGACGTAAGAATAGTTAGCGAATCTACATTCACTGCATGGATCATTCCGTTACCTGGTGTTATATTTCCACCTTGATTTAGGACGCGGAAGTTACCTTCATATAGCATATTGTTGTCTAGTACATTACCCCTAATATTAATGTTGTTGCCATTCGCCGTGACGGTCCCTCCCTGAGCACTTGTCGGGCGTACATCCAAGGACAGCTTACCCGGCTGATTGGCTGTCAGGCGAGTAACCATTACTTTATCTGGATAACTGACAAAGTATTCTCGTGTATACTCTACTCCATCCAGCGTGTATTTAACTCGAGATATCGCGTCTTCAAGATCAAGCTCCCGGCGATAATTCTCTACATTGGTTGTTGAGGACTTCTCAAAGTCCAGGTACAAGTCACCAAAGGTTAGATAACTTCCTAATCCTTCATTCAAGCCTGTAAGATTCTCATCCGCTTCTTTGTGAGCACCATCGATATCCCCCGCGCGGAGTTTAGCTCGGACACTCTCTAAATGATCTGCACCACCCTCGCGATTACCGAATGTATACGGGTTAGACGTTGTTGGTTCATCCGTGGAAGGCCAAGTATATACAAAAGAAGAACCTGGACCACCAGACCACAACGTTTTTTCATTTAACTGAATGCGTTCTTGCTCGATGCCACCGAAGATCATCCCTCCCATAAGGCCATTGCCAATTGGAAGCGCATCAGTTTCCCAATTTATCGCCGGTTGTCGGTACCATAGGGACAATTTATTCTCCGGAGCATCAGACATTCTATTGATTGCGCTTACAGGTTCTGCTTTAGCTATGGGAACTGATATAGGATTCTGAATAATTAAGCTCAATGATAAAGCGCTTACAGTCAAATGTTTAGCTAAAGGTTTGATTTTAATCAAGATCATTCACTCCTCCTTATAACTAGTTGATAATCATTGTGCTCGGTTCACAGTTCAGTGTGAGCCGAGCACAATTTTTAAACATTTATCTAGTTCATAAACTTCAAGTATTGCAAAACTTGTTTGATCATCACCGCTGCCTCAGCACGTGTGGCTGCATCTTGCGGAGCAAAAGCTGTTTCTGTTTTGCCTTTGATTAATCCTTGGCTTGCTGCTTCTGTTACGGCTTGGGTAGCGTAACCAGAGATACTAGCTTGATCGGCAAATGGAGTGCGCAATTGAGCTTCTGCTCTATCATCTCCTTGAACGAGCTGAATAGCGTTCATGATCATCACGACCATTTGCTCTCTCGTAATCCGTGAATCCGGACTAAATTTACCTTCACCAACGCCTTGAACCAAACCAAGTTTCGCTGCTGTGTTCACATCCTGTGCATACCACGCAGTTGTATTAACATCTGCAAACACATTCGTTAACGACTCCGTTGATAACCCCAGTCCTCTTACCAGTAGTGCCGCAAATTGAGCACGTGTAACTTGGCCTGCTGGTGCAAACGTCCGATCCGACATTCCGTTAATGATCAGTTTAGAAGCTAAGGTTTCAACATCCTTTTGTGCCCAATGTCCAATCATATCATCGAATGTTTTCTTGTTCTGAACGATGGTGTATAGACCATTTTCATGTCCGAAGATCGAGACTTCAGTCTTGCCGTTCTTCACATTAAACACCGATGGTACGAAACGCATTTGTCCTGTAACCGAATCGAATATAACAGCGGTCGCAGTCGATGGATCTTGAATAACGCCATCCATATTTATGACACGTGTCATAAACGGATTTCCGAAACGTTGAAGCTCTTCTTCTTTATCATTCGATTTAAGAATGACTTTGTACGCGATGATGTCGCTTACTCGTTTCATTCCTTTTTCTACTATGGATTGTTCAAACTTCTGCTCATGCTGTGAAGTCACATTATCCATTCGAATGATTAAGGTTGCACCCGCAACTTTAGCTGCTTTCTCAAGTTCTTCACGATTAAGATTGGCAAGTGGAAGTTCATAACTGCCTAAATGGCTTCTTAGTGTTATGATTGTTTCCTTATTTGCTTTCAAGCTGTTGTACAAGACATCCAATGGCAAATTGACTGCATTCCATGAATTCATTCCCGGAATCTCGATGTCAAGATTAGGGGTTCCTGTAGTTTTGTTAAGAGCTTCTAACTTCTTCGCTAAAGCTTCCTTATCAATGTTAATGGTCAGGCTCGTTATTCCGTTCTGTGCAGTTTCACTTTGTAGTTCTTTTCCTGCTGGAACATAACGATGTGGATCTTCTTTTGTAGGAGGGGTCGTTGGTGTAGGTGTAGGACTCGTTGATGTCGTTGGGTTGCCTGGATTTGTTCCTGGGCTTGGAGTAGGCTCTGGGCTGTCATTTTGACCGCTTATCATAATCTCTTTTATTCCGTAAACAGTGGTGTTATCAACGGATGTTGCAACGACTTTCACAACGCCGTTCTTCGCAGCCGTTAACAACCCATTTGTATTGATGATTGCTTTATCCGCTACAGTTTTTCCATCTGCTTCATAGACCGCCCACGTAACGGACTTATTCGTAGCATCAGCTGGTAGAACTTCCGCTTGTAACTGCAGAGTTCCTTTCTTCACTTCAATGGACGACGAAACGCTCGATATTGAGATAGACTGTACTTTAACATGTTGATTCTTTGAAGCCTCTAATACTTGAATTGCTGAATTCAAATCATTTGTTGCTTGTTCTAACTCAGACTGTGTAGCTGAATCATTGTCAAGCACTTGCTGTGCCTCCATGATCGAATCCATCAGTTTCTGTTTCGAACCTATTGGATACTGACCAACAGCCGTTCCTTCCACGACTAAATCATGAATGGCTCGTGCATCAGCGATTCGTGCGGCAAGTTGTGCTCTATTAACATCATCGCTTACGATCACATTCGCAACAGCTGGGATCACTGTGCCGTCTACCGCTCCACTTACGCTAAAGACACCCGCTTCGGCATACTGTGAAGGATCAATTACGTCCCATACAACTGATTTATTTTGGGTTGTTCCATCGCTGTATACAGCCGTTACAACTGTTGGCAGTACAGGTGGAGTTCCAATCACCGTAGCTACATTGACTGGCATGATATTTGTAATCACTGGTGCAGCTACAGGCTCCCATTTCGCATAGAGAGTAATATCATTTGCCGGAACTGTATCAACAGTAAAATCCCATACTGTATTCAAGGCTGCGTCTTGATACCAATTCACAAATTTAAATCCATCACGAGTCGGTTCTGTTGGCGCAGTAATTTTCGTACCGACTTCAACCCCATACAAGGAAGAAATCGAACTTCCTCCATTACTATTGAAGTTAATAGTCGCACCGGTATTGAGTTGGGAGATTTTCCACTCATCATGCCAACTTACCGCAACTCTGCGATTCTCGTTATCGAGTTCAATTGGAAGCCAAACATATCTGGAATCACTCAAATTATTCGGGTACCAGCGATCGGCCATAAAGATAAATTTATTCGGCACGAGAGCGCCATTACCATCCCGATAAGGCAGTACAAATGTGCTTTGACTTCTGAAGGTAGTACCATCATAGTCGTTAACCATAGGATCGCCTTTATCTTCCCACGGTCCAAGCATACCCTTAGTGGAGACGTGGTATTTGGCACGGTTAGGATTCCAACCAGTCAGCCAGGAAGTAATCATATAATAGGCACCATCTTGCTTAAAGATCGCTGGCGCTTCTCTCTGGTCGCTATGTGCTCTAACATAGTGAGTTCCTTCTAAGGTTTCACCCTTCTCATTCTGAGCTGGACCTGTGTAATCATCATTCAACATCATGATCACGGTCGTATTGTTTTCTTCAGAAGAATAAACCAAGTAGGCTTTGTCATCCGTTGCTTCATTACCATCGTCATCGACATACAAGGTCATATCCCGAAGCATTCCTTCATTGCCACCTTTATCACCTACATTTGGCAATCGGGATGTGCCGAGATATTTGAATGGTCCAGTCGGCGAATCGCTTACAGCAACACCACCTTCTGCTGTCCAATATTCGCCAGCAATCGGTCCGTCTTGATGCCACCACATCACATAATTGTTGTTCTTCTTGTTGTAGACGACTTTAGGACGCTCGACAACTTTATCCCAGTTGAAATCTTTATACATCTTTTGCTTCTCTTCATTCGAATAATTCGAATACAGCGCATTTAGCTCAGCGATTCGAGCTGGTGAATTATGTTTACTGAGCGTATTGTTTGGCGCTTTCATGTTACCTGTGTAATCTTCATCTTTACTTTTAATTTCTACTTTCCTATCCGGATCGTATGGAACCCCGCTATTCTTGTACGTTTCAGAATTTTCATCCAGATATAATGGCAGGTCATTTCCAGCCGGCACTACAGCTTCGCCAAGTTGAGGGTTATTGAAGACAGGCAATACGATGCCTTCATTTTGCCATTTGTACAAATCTTTGGACGAATATGCGTGAACTCCAGTAGGAAGATAACCTTCCGTCTTGTCTTCACCGTACCAGTAATATGTCTTATTCTTCTCGTTGTACAGAATGCCTCCGCCATGTGCTTGAATCGGTACGCCTTCCGTATCTAACCATACTTCACCACTCTTAATGGAGTTTCTGTTATTTACAGTCAAATAGAGATTGTATAAGTCTTTTATCTGTCTGGTGTATTGCGAAATGCTTTCTTCGGTTAAATCACTAAGATCACCGATCGTTGTAATTTGCTTTTCTATCGCAGCTTTCACTTTTGGACTAATGTCTGACAACGTACGCAATTGATCAATTGCTGCTTGTAGTTTACTAGTATCAAAAGTCGCTGTTTGTTTCTGACTAACTGCAATTTCTGCAGCGCTGAGTGTGTTACCGTCACCGCCAGTAGATATAGCCTGAATGGCGATATACCGAGCTTCAACGGATTTGAACGTTGCGGATTGAACACTCGTGCTATAGTCATCAAAAGAGCCATTTGCTGCAAATTTGAAATTCTCGTCCAAATAAGCTTGCGTACCGACAGCGTCAGCAGGTAAATCCTTCAGGTTCGCATCGCTGTAATAGATTTTGAACTGTTTGATGCGGCCATTCGCTTTGTCTAGTCTTGGTGTAACAAGCACCTTCCCAACGTCAGGAACGCTCTCTCCCAGATCTATAACGATATAATCGCCAGATTTGTATTTCCGTCCGTTCTTGTCCCAGTTAGATTCGTAGAAGGTAGAAATATCGTTATCCACCATTAGATTAGCAGGATTCGCGTGATAGGCTTCTGGTGTATAGAAAAGGCTCATTCCCTTAATATTTGGATTACTGTTTTGAATATTGGATATTTCAGTTAAGATAAGGCTGGCAAATTTCACGATCTCTTCTTGTGTCGCTGTTGCGCTATTTAGCAGAGTACTTGCTTGACTAAGGATCGCGTTCAGATTCTTGAAGTAAGACTCATCTTTCCCAGAATCTGTTTTGAATTTCTCTGCAGCTTGAATTGCGCTGTCTAAGCTGGAGAAATCCACTTTATATCCCTGCTTGTTAAAAATATTGATCTCTGCAGCAGATGCATATTGCTTACCTGCATCGCTTCTCGATTCAAGTGCAGTAAATCTAACATATTTAGCACCCTGCGCATTAAAGGTTGCTGATTTCTCTGTCTTATCGGCATTCCAAGTTCCTTCTGCAACTACTTTGGTGAATTTATCACCATCGTCACTTACAGAAACTTCGAACTTAGTGACTACACCATTCCAGTCCACATCCTGTCGTGGCAAATATTGAAGTTTGTAAATACCGTTATATGCTTTACCGAGATTATAAGTAATGGAATGCGGGAGTGTTGAATATTCGTTGTTATATGCAGTATGCCATTTAGTCCAAATATCGCCATCAATCGTTTTCTCCGGCCCATCCTCAGATGCGGAATTGTCAGATGTTGCCGTCATCTGGCTTTGTGGGATAAGTCCTTGGCCTAAAACGCTATATTCTACGTTCAGTTTGTAAACGATTTGCGTGATCTCTTCCTGTGTTGCTAAAGTGTTCTTTTGAACAACTTTGGCTTCATCCACCAAATCTTGCAATTCCGATACATTTACATTTGCGTTATTAGCTGAGATATAGTCTTCTGCTCTAGAAATTGCATTAGCGAGTAAAGTCGTATCCACTGTGAAATTGGACTTTCTCATAATATTTATCTCTGCAGCCGATGCGTACTGCGCTCCAGACCCATTACTTTCATCTACCTTTAACCTTACAAACTTCGCTTTTCGCGAAGAAAACGTTGCAGTTTTTTCAGATTTATCGTTCTTCCAGGTTCCTATCGCAACCGGTGTGAAGTTATCGCCATCCGAACTCACTTCGATGGTAAACTTCGTTGCGATACCGTTCTCATCTTTATCTTGCCGAGGCAAATAGCTCAGCTTGTTGACATCATCATATTGCGCTCCAAGATCATAAGTAATCGAATGCGGCCCCGCATCATAAGGTTCCCAAGAAGTGTGCCAATTCGTCCAATTATTCCCATCCAGTGTTCTTTCAGCTTCTTCACCAGACTGAGCACTACTTGCGGTTACCGTCATATCGCTCTGAGGAATAAGTAAGTTGCTTGTAAAGGAAGCTCCATCAATTACGAAAGTTGTAATAGATTTCGCGCCAACCTTCGCTTGCAGCATTTTATCCAAAACAGGAATTTTGTCCTTTTGTACGACATTCTCTGTCGCGGAAGAAACATAAGGCGTTGCATCCCCAGTGACTGTATCGAACTGTGACAAATCTAAAGAAATATTTTGACTGGTTACGTTAGGATTTCTATAAACAACATGAATTTTTTTAGTTGAAGGATCATAAGCGGCCAACGTGTTATCGTCGGTATCCTCTATGAAACGTGCACCCTGTGGAATAAATTTACTAAATTGCTGCATGGCGTAATACTTCTTCGTATACCACCATTCTCGCGTGTCGAAATCTGCATGAAGGAGACCCCAGTTCATGTTCTCCTTATCCTTCTGCATATTCTTCTCGCTTTCAAACGCTTGCCAAGTGATCCACGCCGTAGGTTCTAGCCAAGTAATGTCCGTCATAATTCTTTCTGCCAATGCTAGTGCTGGTTCGAAATCATCATGGTCGTGGGCAACCCCAGAAGGACCTAAATCCACTTCAGACATCCACAACGTCTTGTCTGCAGCTTTCGCGGCATCTCTGATCTCAGCTCGCTTTGAACCACCGTAGGAGTGGGTATTCATTTTACCAACATTAGCTTTAGTTGTCTCATCATAAGAGTTCCAGTTACTTACAAAGGTGTCCAGAATAGATTCATCCATGGCAGCTATTTGTACAGATTGTAGATTTGCTGCATCCAATTTAGCACGTGTCGTATTTATGATCTTCATTTGAGAACCAACATCCCAGTGGGAACCCTCTTGACCCCCACCGAATCCCCAGTAACTCGTACTAGGTTCATTCACTGGTGATAGATAATTGAAGTCAATATTCCAGTCATCTTTGAAATGCTTAACCACTTCTGTCAAATAATTAGCAAAGTTCTCGTACTCATCCGGCTTCAAGTTGTCTTTTCCCGAATCCCAGTGACCAGTCGTACTTCCGCTTTCCGTCATATAATACGGAGCAGAGTTCGAGAACGCTTCCAGAATGTTGGCACCTCGTTCTTTAGCCGCCTGCAGCCACCAACGCTGATTAGCATCTTGCGCCCAATCAAATACTCCAGGTGATGGCGAGAATCCGGGTACTTCCCCTCCTTGGCGCATCGTATTGTAAGCAGGATTCTCTCCGCCGCCTATATTATATCTAGCAATATTAAAATTCAATCCGTCTGGAGAATATAGTGCATCAGCCATTGCATTTTTGACTTTATCGTTCCAACCACCAGTGATATTACCAAACCAGGCAAGTGAGGTTCCCCACCCCTCCCAAGATTGCTTCATATGGTTTGGATCTAATTTAATCGTAGTATTCGCTGCCTCTACCTTCTGACCTGTTAAACCCATAAACATAGGTACGACTAAAGAAATAGAAAGAAAAGACATGGTCAACCTTCGTTTAACTGTAGTAATCATCCAGATTACCCCCTTCTCATAAAAATAATCATAGAAACCACTTCTTTACTATCTTCCGATCAACATTGCAAACTATTTTTTAGATTCCAAACACCTCCTCCATAAAATGTAAACGATTACAAATATGTATAAATAAACTATTACATCATTCACAAATAGGATTTGGTTGCCCCAACCTTATCCATTGAGGCAACTGCTATCCGTCTCTAATTATGCTCTGCGAATTGTAAATTCAAAATCCAAATCTATTGATGGATCAATTAAATATTCATCAAGAACTGGTGCTCCCCAGCTGTCATCACCGCCAACGCCCATTTGACGACCGGCAATCGTAACAACGGTATGATGAATGTTCGGCAGCTCATAATGATGCGTCGCATTCTCCAGCTCCATTGCCGAATATGGCGATATGTTGGCTTCAACAGGGGCTGAGAATGGTGAGGATATAATAATCCCTTGACCAAGATCGTTGGTTACGGATACTTCGCGCACACCTGTACGGTTGCCTGATTCCTGCGGTACCAAATAGGACGATACATTGTCCACCGCATGATTCTGAAAGCGACACAATCTCGCGCCAAACGAACGGTCAATATAATTTTCTTCTGGCCCATTCGCATACCAATTCAGCTGGTAATAATCCGCTGGCACCTTGAAGGTTAAAGCAAAGAGGGGAAACTTCGGTAAACCCGGCTCTCCATGGTAGCTTGATTTTACCTTTATGCTCCCATCGGAGAACACCGTGTAAGTTACACTTACTCGTACTTCCTCTGACACACTCAGTTTATACACGTAAGTCACAGTCGCTCGGTCTTCTTCTTCCATAAGCTCGAAGCTTAAGGTTCTTCGGCTCAAACTTGCAGCATACCAAATGGAAGAGTCGAAATGCATTCCCGCCCCCTTGTCGTTGTCTGTCATCGCTCTCCAGAAGAGCGGTGCCGGCGGCGAAGAGATCATTTCCCGTCCCGAATATTTGACAGATATTAGTGTACCAGCCTGCTTCGAGAACATTACAGAGAAGTCACGACCGTGAACGCCAATATTTACATCCCCTTCAACTACGCGAAAATCATTTACACTAGTGCTTACCTTAGGCTGTGTTGTAACCTCATCTCCTGACTTGTTCTCCACTTGAAATACATACTGTCCAAAAGCGATTTCATAACCAGCGCTTGCCCATAACGAATCTTCTTTGAGCACAAGAGAAACATCTAAACTATACTCACCAGACAGTTTAGTCTCTGGTAAATCAAGTTCTACATATCTTTCTTCTCCGGGTTTAACCTGGGCGAATACAATGCCACGATGGAATTCCTTGCCCTCATAATTCAGACAATAGTTCAATTTATAAGCATCCAAGCCAACAAATAAGTTCTCATTTCTGATGATAACCCCATAGCAATCAGGGGAAAGTTTGACGTTCTGATATAGAAATTTCACTTCCTGCATTTTCGGAGACCATCTGCGATCCGCATACACAATTCCGTTTCCTGAGAAGTTGTAATCGGTTGAACGGTCATCGAAGTCTCCACCATAAGCCATATAAGGTTTGCCATATCGATCATTTTTTACGATGACCTGATCCATGAAATCCCAGATAAATCCACCTTGATACATTGGATACTTCTGCTCTAGCTCTGTGTATTTATGCAATCCTCCAACGGAATTCCCCATCGCATGCATGTATTCGCAGCTAATATATGGCTTTAATGGATTCTCTTTTAAATACATTTCGATATCTGCTGCTTTCGCATACATCCGGCTTTCCATATCACTCGCATCATCATAATCCCGGTTATGGAACACCCCTTCGTAATGAACCAGACGCGTAGAATCCTTCTCACGAAAATAATTCGCTACGTTCCGAATAACTTCTCCGGCAAAAGACTCGTTGCCACAGGACCAAATCAGAATCGATGGATGGTTTTTGTCTCTCTCCACCATGGAAATCGCACGATCCATTACGATATCCTGCCATTCAGGCTTACTGCCCGGAATGTTCCAAGACGGTTCTACAACACCCATTTTTTGCCATGATCCATGCGATTCTAAATTCATCTCGTCAATAACATACACACCGTACTCATCACACAGCTCATACCAGAGTGTTTCATTCGGATAGTGCGACGTCCGTACAGCGTTGATATTCGCCTGTTTCAAAGTCTTTATATCCCACAGCATATCTTCTTTCGTAATACTGCGTCCGAAGCGCGAATTAAACTCGTGCCGGTTGACACCTTTGAATACAATACGTTTACCATTTAAGTGCATAATCTTATCGATCATCTCGAATTTTCGAAATCCAACCTTTTGCGGCACAACTTCCACAAGATCCCCGGATGCGTTGAAGACAGATACGTAAAGGGTATACAAATTAGGATCTTCTGCGCTCCACAGATGAACCTTTGATGCCTCAACCGTAAGCGAAACGGAATCTCCTGAAATTCCAGTCTCGCTACGAACTACAAGATTACCTGCCTTATCCTTAAGTTCAAGGACCACTTTCGAAGCAGGCTTACCCATCAACTGCAATACAGCCGTTAGCGTTCCCTGCTCAAACTTCTCATCCAGATCGGTCTGAACGTGGAGATCCCTCACGTGAACATCAGGCACAGTATATAGATACACATCGCGAAAGATTCCGGAGAAGCGCCAGAAATCCTGATCCTCCAACCAACTTCCGGTACTGCGCTGATAGACCTCAACCGCCAGCTTATTCTCACCTGCCGTCAAGTACGGTGTCAGATCAAATTCACTCGGCGTAAAGCTATCCTCGCTATAGCCAATAAACTCCCCATTTAGCCAGATATAAAAAGCGGATTCAACTCCCTGAAAAGAGATATACAGTGGACGTTGCTCCCAGCCTAAAGGCACTTCAAAATATTTAACATAGCTGCCTACAGGATTGTGATCCTCAGATATCATTGGAGGTCTAAGATGCTCATGACCATCCCATGGATACATCGTATTCACGTACTGAGGCTGCCCAAAACCCTGAAGCTGGATATGTCCAGGAACCTCAATATCATCCCATCCTCTACAGGACACGTTCTCCTTATAAAAATGCGCCTGTCGTTCCATAGCGTTGTGGGCGTAGCTAAATTTCCAGCTTCCGTTCAGGCTATGGCGCCAACGCATATCTCCAAGCCCTTCAGCCTCAAATTTCGTCTCGTAATACCGATGATCGGAGTGCGCATGTATTCTGCCTACTGCATAAATGGAAGGGTCTGACAACCATTCCAAACTTGGAGCGACGCCCCGTTCAACCTGCTGCTTCATCTAATTTTCCTCCTTCTGCTTTAAAATGATCATTAGCTTATTTAACTGAACCCGTCATCCCAGCCACAAATTGCTTTTGCATCATGAAGAATACAAGGGCAGTCGGCAGGGTCGTAATGACAATCGCGGACATAATCAGACCATAGTCAGGCGCATAACCCGATCCAAGATTCGATATTAGCAATGGCACGGTCATATTTTCTGGTGATTGCAATACGATCAAAGGCCATAAATAGTTGTTCCAGCTGTTAAGGAAGGTGATAATCGCCGCGGCAGCATAAGTTGATTTCATCGTTGGCATATATATGCGGAAGAATAAACCAAATTCCGAAAGACCATCGATGCGACCGGCTTCCATCATTTCTTTAGGAAACATTTTTGTATTTTGTCGGAAGAAGAAAATTAAGAATGCTGTTGTAAATGTCGGCATAATAACTGCTGCTGCTGTATCGATACCAAGGAACGGCACGACACTCGATACTTTGGCGAACATTTGAAATAGAGGTACCATGATTGCCGCGAACGGAATCATCATAGAGGCTAGTAAGATATTAAATACGATATCTTTACCACGGCTGCGGTACATTTCAAAACCATATCCAGCCGCCGATGCTACCAATAGTGAAAGTAAAGTAGTAACAACAGAGATTTTTGCAGAATTCCAAAGAGCCTGCCACATATCCACTGAACTAAAGAGATTGTCTATATTTTTAAAGAGATGCGTACCCGGAAGTAATGTCCCTTTAGTTACATCAACCGACTGATTTGTGGCACTAATAACCATCCAGATAAATGGAAAGATAGAGATCAGCGCAGCGATGACTAGAAACAGGTAAGTAAACATGCGTTTAGTTTTCATTATCTCTTGTCTCCTCCTACTTTGTTCTGAATCAGCGTCAGAATGAGTACCATTACAACAATCGAGTAGGAGACGGTTGCAGCGTATCCAAAGTCAGGTGTGTATTCAAAGGAAAGGTTGTAAATATATTGGGAAATCGACATGGTTGCATTGCCGGGTCCACCTTTCGTGATGTTAACCACCTCATCAAACAACTGAAGTGTTCCAATGGTCGATGTTATCGTCGTAAACAAGATAATCGGTTTCAGTAGAGGAATTGTGATTTTGAAAAATTGAGTAAATGCACTAGCGCCATCTATGTGAGCAGCTTCATATATAGATTTGTCTACATTTTGCAGGGATGATAAATAGAAAATCATATTATAGCCAGTAAAGCGCCAGGTGATAGCAATGATGATCGTAACTTTGGCCCAGAAGGGGTCAGTAATCCATTGAATCGGTTCGCTGATTAGATGAAAATTCACCAGAAATTTGTTAATGATCCCTTCGGCTCCAAACATGTACTTGAAAACAACGGAATACGCTACAAGTGAGGTTACCGTCGGCAGAAATATAGCCGTTCTGAAAAAACCCTTAAATTTCAGTCTATCGTCATTTAGCAGGACGGCGATAAAGAGCGCCAGTACCAGCATGACTGGAACCTGAATAATCAAATAAATAAATGTATTTTTGACGGCAGTAAGAAAAGTAGTATCGCTAAACAATCGAATATAGTTATCTAGTCCGGTAAAATGAAGATTGCTTCCTCTACCCGACTTAAAAGATAGAATTAAAGCTTGAATCATTGGATAAAAATAGAAAACGCTGATCATAATGACCGGCACAAGGACGAATAACCAACCCGTCAGACGGATCTGCCGTGACCCTTTAGAGCTCTTATGTTTTTGCGGGCTTAGCCCTGTCTTTATAGTTTCCACTCCACTCCGCACCCTTCTGTCTTATATATTAGAGATGAAAGCCCCTGCTACCTATCCTTCTGTATAAATCCAATTTACAGGAGAAGAAGGAGCAAGGGCATCGGTTGTACAGCCTAAGTGCGATTAGCGAATTTGAGTATCCGCTTGCTTCTGCGCATCTTTCAGAACAGTGTCTACATCTTTGCCACCTAGATAAGATTGTACTGCTACAACCATAATGTCCTCGATTGCGTAAGTGTTCATGCCATAGTTGACGTTAGGAATTTGCTCGGTCCATGCTGCAAAGTCTGATACGACCTTTTGGCCTTTGAAAAATTCATCCGCAGCTGAGTAAGCTTCACCGCTCGCCGCAGCTTTCAAGGTGCCGATAACACCAACTTTTGTATTCAACGTCTGATACAGTTCAGCATCAGAAGCAAAAGTCTTAGATAGGAACTCAGCTGCTGCTTCTTTACCATCTACATTCATTACGTACCAGGAACTACCTCCAAGGTTGGAAGCGTGAACAGAGCCTTCTGTTGCTCCTAACTTAGGTAGTGGAGCTACTGCCCATTTACCAGATTGAGAAGCTTCTGCTTTAATCGAAGGTGTAATCCAGTTACCTGTAGGTACACTAGCCACTTCACCACCATTGAATGCACCTACAAACTGACTCCAGTCTGAAATTACTTTTACGATCCCGGAATCCATCATTTCTTTGTACATCACAAGTGCCTCTTTCAAAGCAGGGTTGCTTTCTATAGTCGGAGTCTGACCATCATCTCCGGTATACCATGCGCCCGCCGATTGGATCATCACTCGGATAAGACCAAGATCGTTCGGATCAAGTGTTAGCATGCTTTTGCCGGTTTTCTCTTTTACAGCTTTACCGATCTCGATATATTGCTTCCAGTCGATATCCTGTAATGCATCCAGGCTGTAGCCTGCTTGCTCGAGATAGTCTGTCCGTACATACATTCCAGTTACTCCAGAGTCAAACGGAACACCGTATTGTTTGCCGTCAACACTGGTAGGGCCAATCTTATAATCCGCAAAGTCAGCAGCCTTTACAACATCCGTCAATTCATAAAAAGAATCTGGATAAGCTTGTAAGAAGCTCTGTGCACGATAATCTTCGATCAACACAATGTTAGGCAGACCCTTCGTGGAACCAGAGTTTAGCCCCGTATTCAGCTTTTGAACGATATCAGCTTGCGCGTTCTCAACGACGTTAACCGTTACGTCCGGATTAACTTTCGCATAAGCATCTTTGGCAACATTCATAGCGGCAATGTTAAACGCCGGGTCCCAAGCCCAAACTGTAATCTCTTTTGGCTTGCTGCTACCTTCGGCACCGGAGTTACCAGAGTTGCTCGTTTCATTTTTCGTTCCACCTGTGGAACATGCCGACAGTAGAACCACACTAGCTAGCATTACGGATAATAATTTTTTCACTACGTAAACCCCCTTGATAGTCTGAAAAATAATAAAGATGGAAGCGTTTTCTCTGCTACGCCTCCATCTTATCATTTTGTATTCGTTTTCTTTGGCAGTATCTTTGTTAGCTTTGGTGATATTATTGGGTCCTATTTTGATTCTCATATCGACTCTGGTACTTTTTTTAGATTCATGTAAAATTTTTAGTTTTTTAACAATGGAAGCGTAACAACGATTTGTGTACCTTCATTCCGTTTGCTTGTAATATTAATCCCGTATCTCTCACCGTATAACAATTTGATTCTGTCATCCACATTCCGTATACCGATCCCCGAGAATAGTTGGCGTTTGTGCTTCGAAGCTGGTAGCTGCTCCTCTTCCAGCAAATTCGGGTCAAGATCCATTCCATCACCGTTATCTACAACTTCACATACTAGTTGCTCTTCCTGCACGGAAATCATGATGAGAATTCTTCCCTCATCTTTAAGGTTGAATGCATGAAAGAAAGCATTTTCGATAAAAGGTTGAAGAATTAGCTTCGGCATATGATAATCCAAGCTCTCTGGCTCCACAAAGTAATTCACACGGATCTTCTCACCATATCTCACGTGATTGATATACACATAATGCTTCAACGACTCCAATTCTTGACTAACAGGAATGGTAGAATGAACATCGCTTACTGTATTTTGCAGGAGTGAGATTAGTGAATTTATCGTTCCAGCTGCTTTTTCCTTATTGCCCTGCTGCACTAGAAATTTGATAGAAGCCAGCGTATTATATAAAAAATGTGGGTTAATCTGCATTTGGAGTGCCGCCAGCTCCGCATTACGTTGTTGCTTTTGAGTCTCCATCAGCTTATCAACATAATCATGAAGTGAATCAAGCATAAAATTGAAGGCGTTACCTAACTCCTTAACTTCATAACTACTATTAGTGACATCTACATGATTATCGAAATCACCTGTAGGAATACTCGACATCTGTTTAACGAGTACACGCAAGGACTTCGTCATTTTTCGGGTAATCAAAAAAACAATAATGAGCGATATTGCCACGATAGCCATGATTGTCAGTGTCACCGCTTTGGCATTCACCATCTGTCCGGTCACGGCGTTCTTATCTATCAGGTTCACCATATAAAAATCAAATTCAGGTAAGTATTCCGAGAAAACAATTCGTTCATTCCCCATCACATAGGTAGAATCGCCATTTTTACCTCCATCCTCTACTTCTTGCAGCAGCTTTTTATCGCGGAGCCCAATCATTTCTGTCTTGCTGCTGGATACAATTAATCCCTTCTTATTCAGCAACACGACGTCATTACCCTCACTCGTAAAGTTAGCATAAAAGGGCTTGAAGTCTCGATCACGAATGGCTACATACATGGTGCCATAAATTCTTCCGGTCGAATGATCAAATAAAGCTTTGGAAGCTACCAGCATAGGCTCTTTCACGTTCTCTTTATTTTCCCTTAGATCGAGCTGGTACAGGATTTGATCAGGATGGGATATGGTTTCCTTCGTTATTGGGTGAGCCATTAGTTCATCTGCAGAAATGTCCCAATACCAAGGATCTGTTGAATAACTCCTGCCATTTACACCCACGATCATGATACCAACATCAACGGCGCTGAGGTTAGAGCGGATTGCCCGCATGCCCTCTGTCATGTGATATGTTTTGATCGCAAGATTCACTGCATCCGTCTCTCCGCTAGATAAATAATTCCGGATAGCTTCATTTTGAGCCATCATAGTAGCACCGGTAGCAATAATGTTGTTATACGATTCCAGGTTTGACTTCATCTGATTCAGCAGTTTGCCGTTTGTAATACTAAAGGTCTGTAAAAATAATTTCTCCGACATACTAATTGTAATAGCCAGCGTCAAGAGTGATACAGTTACGATGCTAATTAGGGTCACGAGAAACAGCTTGAGGAATAAGCCCTGCTTTCTAATATTGTTAATGAAATTTCCAATCATGGCTGCTCTACGTCCCGTCTCCGGTACCGGCTTGGAGAAATGCCAGTCTGCTTTTTAAATACCTTGGTGAAATAACTCTGATCTGAATATCCCACGCTTGCGCTAATATCAGAAATTGATTTTTCTGTTGTCTCGAGCAATTCCATAGCTTTTTCCAAACGGACTTTATTCAGGTACTCACTAAAGCCTTCTCCATTATGGGCAGTAAAATAACTCGATAAATAAGAAGCATTGAAGTGGAACTGTCTAGCTACCCCTGTCAGTGTGATCGGATCTGCATAATGATTCTGAATATATTCGAGTAGCTTTGTCATATTGGGGTTAACCGATGAATTCGTCTCACCAATCGTGCGCTCAACTTCTCGAATGAATGCTTCGGTAACAGCAATAGCATCACTTGCATACATTGCTTCATCTATTTTTCGGAAGTAGTCGTATTTGGTCTCCTCCAGACCTCCGATCTCACATTTCATTTTTCCAAGCGTGGTCGCTACGTTAAATATAAAGTTGCCCAATAGCGATTTAAATTCGAAAATATCAATGCGATAATCCATTGAACGCAGATGGACATATTCAAGAAACTCTGTAAATGCCTTCTGGAATTGCTTACGTCTCAACTGGTCCATTAATTCTCCCATATCAATTTCCTGATATGCACCCGGAAGACCCGGCAAATGATCATTCTCAATCAGACTTCGTTCTGGCAAGTAGAAACTGTATCGTGTAAGCTTCAAGTAATTGTCTCGATAAATCTCACCAAGTCTCTCAAAGTGCGCGAAGCTCTGACTGATAATAAAATGTGTTTCTCTCACACGATGTTCTATTTCTGAGATCAGATAACGGAGTTCAATCACAAGCTCGTCCCAATGTTCTGGATTAACGTTAAGCAAATAAATGACCGAGTCGTTAACAAACTTTAACCGAATAAACACAACATCGTCCAATGCTAACTTTTGAATTCCTCTTTCGATTTCATTTGCGAACGTTAACTTATCACCAGAATCTTTAATATGCTTCATATCTGCTCCGAAAAATGCGAATTGTGCGTGTGGAAACTTGGAATGAAGCAAAGCAGGTTCTAGCACTGACTCATATCCCGTCATGAGCTTCTCGATCGCGAACAAAAGCTGCTTTTCCTCTGGATCGGCCCCTGGGTCGCTTATCTTCATCCCTGCCATCTTAGCTGTAGTTTTATTTAGGATAGACAACAGATAATCGGCTTCCAGTTTCGGCTTAAGGATGTAATCCGCTACCCCACTCTGAAATGTGGAACGGACATAATCGTATTCACTGAAGCTGCTTAAGACGATTACTTCAATGTGTGGGTACTTCTCCTTAACGATCTTGACTAGCTTCTCCCCGCCCATTATTGGCATTACGATATCCGTAATAATAATATGAGGATTCAGCTCATCCATCATACTCAGTGCTTCAACACCGTTAGAGGCCTCCCCGACGATTCGATACCCTTCTTGTTCCCAATCCAAAAGATGTTTAATTCCCTGTCTAACCAGCATCTCGTCATCCACAATCATAATCTTAAATATTGGTTTCATATCTGCCCCCTTGCAGCTGTTCAACCTGTTATTATGTTCATTCACTGATTGAACAAATTTAAAAAGTCATACAAATGATCAGAACGCCGTTCCTCCATACTATCGAAGCATTGGATGTAACCGTTTTCTATTTATCTGTTACAGTTCAATCCTTCCGACTTGGAGCGACCTTCTATACAAATAAAGCCTTGAGACTTACTTAAATTTGTTTAAACCAAATAATAGTCCTCACCAGCAATTATGGTCAAGTCCCCATTTTCAAATCCAATTCCAAGCACAAGTTAATTCATATGATTTACAATAATGATATATCGAATTACAATAAATTAATGTTGATTCGCGAGTGTTTTTTGTGTATTATATGGTTATCAAGCAAAGGAGAATGTCATATGAAAAAGAAATATCTATTAGCCGCTTCACCATTATTATTAAGCATCATCAGTTTAATGATCTCACGTATGGTGGGTTCAAGCGTGGGACCGGATGGAATCTTGCATGAGCCGGCTTTCTTCTTAATTCCGCTCAGTTACCTATTTTTTTTCTGCAGTATTGTAGCATTTCTATTCGTAGGTCTCGGGTCAGTCCTCAATAATAGAAAAAAGATTTCGTAATAGCGTTGTGTGGGGACATTAACTTTCATAGCAAAAAGAAAGAAGCCGCAATCTATCGCGGCTTCTTCTGTGTTGGATGTTCATTTTAAATTTGACATGAACTCTATAAACTCAATTTCTGCTGGAGTAAGACTACCAGCTCTTCAGCTGTATCCCAAACGATTGGACGGATATTCTTCACTTGTACGAAAAGATCATTAGCATCGCTGCTGTTCACAGTCCAAATCACTGGAATGTTCAACCCGAGCGCATATCCTGCAGTAAAATACACTTCAGGGGATTGGCCGGTTAAATCAGCGATAATCAGTTTACTCTCCTCTATAAGCTCTAAGGAATACGGTTCACGGTTATGCATTGACGTATGCCTTAGTAACCGTGGTATATAACCAAACTGCTCGATTTTAGGAAGCAGCTTATCCACCCACTCCGTGTGCAAATCCTCTGCATCTGACAATAGAACGATACAGGGTTTTAATTTTTTGCCTCCTGCGATTGCGGCAGCTTCATTCCATCCCTTGTCCGTCAGCTTAAAGGTCATGCCTTCCCTGATCATAAACTGCTCGTTAATCAGCTTATCTATGATATATACCAGTTCTTGCAGATTAGGCGAATACGTTAGGTTATAGCTACTGGAGAGTGGCTGAATAACAACGGATTCCCCAGGGGCTTCAGAATGTCTGTATAAGTATTGCAGTAAACGGTTTCCTTTATCTTCAATCGTCACTGGAATTTTCGAGGAATTTACAATGGATTCTAAATCGTCGGCCGATAGACTGACCTTTTCTCCGCGATCTGTCAGCTCCCGTATATAAGCCGATATCACATGAAACATATCGCGTTTCTTTGGATGCGCGAGAGAATTTATAGGCTCATAGCTGTCTCTCAATAAGTTATAGAACCCGTCAGGAGAACAATTACAGCCTAAAAATCTATCGTAATCACCTTCCGATGTAATGGATACCATCTCATCACAGAACAAGCAGTATTTCTTAATCATTACAACTCATCACCTCTTATTCATTGATATCCCCTTACCTTACCAAGAATATCTTAAAAAGTAGACAAGAAGATATTTCCTTTAGCACTGAACAAAGAAGTGAAATATCATAAATGTCCACAAAAAGACACTGACTTGTATCCGTGTCTTTTTATGGTCCGATGAGTATTTTTTTGGTTTTTGATATGCTCATTTAAAGCTGTTGATAGTATTATTTTTATATAAATAGAGAAAAAAATCATATTGACTCATTATTTGAAATTAAAGTATATTCTTAGCAAATGAACCATTATTTATTTATATTTTATGTATTTACTTTTGAGGATAGAGTCCTTTTTCAGATTCTATCGAATGACATGCAATACATTTACTGATTTAGGAGGTGATTAAGTTGAATACATAAATCTTGCTTTTAAAATGGACAGGCGGCAGGTTAAGAAATTAATTAAAATTGAAGAAGGAGTGTATTTTCATGAAACGAGTTCAAATTAGGTACGGAGTGAAAATGTTTTTGGCACTTGTGTTAGTTGTATCTGCATCGTCACTCGCACTAACTTCAAAGACGCACGCTGGAGTGCCAATTCCTCTCAAAATTATCAATGAACACAGCAATAACGTGCTGTCAGTCAGCGGAGCGGATTCACAAGCAGACGGTGCGCTTATCGTACAATACATCGATCAAGGAGCAGAGTATCAAAAATGGTATCTCGAAATTGCAGAAAACGGATATTATAATTTCAGAAACATAGCTAGCGGAGATTTATTGGATGTCAACGGAGCATCTTCATCCGATGGGGCCAGTGTTATTCAATGGCCGAGCAATAACGGGTGGAACCAACAGTGGGAGCTTATTCCAACTGGTGAAAAAAACATGTATAAAATTAAAAACCGAGCCAGTGGCAAGTTATTGGATATATCGGGACAAGATAAAACCAGCGGTGCGCAGGCCATTCAATGGAGTGATAACGGGGGTCACAATCAGCACTGGTATATAGAATATATACGAAAAAATTAAGCTATTGCCAAATACAAGAAATGGCGGTGCAGGGAAACATCCCGAGCATCGCCATTTCTTAATTTAACATATTTTAGGATTGTTATTCCTTTTGATAGCGGAACCAATCATAATATGCGATTGTTCGGTTGATAGAGTAGTTATACATCCCAAAGAACACTCCGGTAAATCCGCCTGCCACTTCAGTAGAGATCAAGTGTGTCTCCGCTTCACCTAGTGGATGCCATAACTGATCTGCACCTCGATAAGAGAACAAATATTTCTCAGGTAATGCTTGAATCTTCAATTCTACGACTGTGTCTTCCAATGTAGAAGAATATTTCACATCACTTATGCTACCCACTTGTCTTCGCAGCGTAATCACATTTTCACCTTCTACCTGGGTTAGTCCGATTGCGTAGTGATACATCTGATCCATAAACACAACAAGACCCGCTTCATCACCATCTAGTGGGTTGAATTCCATTTTAGTGGAAATTTCACAATCCAAGTGGCGCTGTCTACAGCCAATAAACGCAGACGTTCCCTGTTCGCTTAATCTCACATCCGCTCCATGTAATGCTAGCCACCCTGGTCGCTCCTGCAAAGACCAATCGACTTTTTTAGCATTGCGAATAAAATTCCAGCTCATTCCTAAATCAGATGGATTAAAATCATCGGTCTCAGGCTCGTCTTCCCATAGCACTGGTTGTGGAGTGTCAGCTTCCATTTCTAATCCAACAACACCGTGATCTCCAATCATCGGCCATCCATCTTCACTCCAATGGACCGGAGCAAGAAATGTCTCTCTGCCAAGATGATGTCGATATGGATATCCTACTGGTCTAATCCCTAGAAATACCGCCCACCAGCTGCCATCCTGTGCTTCTACCAGATCGCCATGTCCCGTAGCTTGTATAGGGTAATCCGAGCTCCGGTGAGTCAAAATGGGATTCCGGGGTGAGGATTCATAGGGTCCATAGGGTGATTTACTTCTTGCTATGGTTTCCATGTGTCCATATTCTGTCCCGCCTTCAGCACACATTAAATAATAGTAGCCATTTATTTTATAAAGATGTGGTCCTTCAGGAAATTTACCGCCACTGCCTGTCCATATCAAACGAGAATCGCTCAGCTTATGGCCCGTTTCAATATCAATCTCACATTGGTAGATTCCCATACCATCCTTGGTGCCAGTGCTTGTAAAATATACTTTTCCATTGTCAAAAAATAGGGATGGATCAATTCCTTCCTGATCCACATAAATAGGATCCGACCACTCACCTGCTGGATCCACCGTCCAAACATAGAAATGTCCACCGCTATCCTGATTTGTCGTCACCATGTAGAATCGACCATTATGATGACGAATAGTTGGTGCCCACACCCCTCCAGACACGACCGATTTATCAAATTGAAGCTGGGAATCACGTGTTAAGCAATACCCGAGCTGCTTCCAATGGACTAAATCTTTACTATGCCAAATGGGTATTCCCGGAGAGTAAGCAAATGAACTGTTTACCAAAAAGTAATCCTCGCCTACTCTGCAAATGCTTGGATCTGGATAAAAACCTGGTAATATCGGATTGTTATATTTCATGAAGCATTCTCCTTTTGTTGAACATTTGAATCTATGTCAAGGATTATACTCCACTAGCTAAACGATAAACCTTGATTATCCAGTCGTAAAATAGCATGATATAGACATTCATCTAGACATGCTTTTGGAGGGTTACGAATTGAGCGAATTTTATTTGAATTGGTTTACATCAGATCAGAAATTCCCATTCTTTATTCAATACGGCTTTCACGACAATGATACTGATCTTCATAGACATGTGGACTTTTCAGAGCTTGTAATCGTCTTGAGTGGTACTGCTACTCATATTGTGAATACCGAAGAATCATTCATCAAGAAGGGAAATGTTTTTGTGATTAACGGTTCAACCCCGCATGCTTTTAAAGATCCTCAGGATTTTAAGATCTGTAATATTATGTACAAGCCTGAAATGCTGTCGACGGCTGGATCGGATCTGCGAACTTCGAACGGCTTTCAGGCGCTGTTTGTATTGGAACCGTTGTATCGTCATAAACATGCCTACACAAGTAAACTAAGCTTGCCAATTCCCATGCTGGAGTTTGTCACTGCACTCATTGCCGGTATGATTGAAGAATATAGCCACAAGCTTCAAGGATATCAGACGTTGCTCGTCTCACGGTTTATGGAACTGGTTGTCTATTTATCAAGGCATTATGAAAAACAGGATAAAGGCAGCCAGGATAATCATCTAATACATTTGGCGAAGTCGCTCTCTTTTATGGAAGACCATTATCTTGAAGCGTTGTCGCTGGATCAAATCGCCGCACACGCAGGGATATCTGTTAGACACTTAAACCGGATCTTTCGCTCTTACTATCAGACGACTCCTATCTCCTATCTCCATCGATTGCGTCTGGAACGGGCTTGCAGCTTGTTGAAGCATTCTAACTTCAGTATTACTCAGATCTCACATGAAAGCGGGTTTAGCGATAGCAATTACTTTACACGACAATTCACCAAAACCTACGGTATGTCTCCTAAGGCTTATCGGAAGAAGCTATAAAGGAACTGTTCACTCGCCCTTTTCAGAAGGAATTGTGTCGTTAAGTTCCTTGTTCCATAGAATAGCTTAATGATGTTTCTGGAGTTCTACTTGGCCAAAAGAGGTGAAACGATGAGTTTTTCTGTGAACGGGGGAGCGCCCTCTGGATATTACCGGAGTGTCTTGGAACTTGAAACAGAATGGGGACAAAAAAGAACTATCCATGAAGCTGGACAGGTTATTCCGTTTGATTTCGGTCAGGTGGCCGAGTTCACCGCTCCTAAAAGCATTGAATCGAGTATTCATCCTGCACTGACGCCTTATTGTTTACAGCCGTTTGGCGGATACTTAGCCACCATCTCGAGTGGAAGGGTATGGGGAGAATCTGGTGCTGTTCTATCTCCGGAGGGAAAGCTGATCTTTGATCTGTCACAGGAATATGACGCCGTTCAAAATAGAATGCTAGAAGCTGAGGAACACCCTGTGTTCCACCGGTGGAATGATCCAAAACTTCAATATTTAGAAGGAACCGTGGCTGTGTTGACGTTTTGCGGAAGCCATAACTATTTCCACTGGTTGTATGATGTGCTCCCTAGGCTGTCGATGCTCAAAACGAGTGGAATTCCTTATTACCTCTATCATCATGAATCCAAATCCATATGGACCATTTGTGGAACAAACCTGGGCTATGCTCGGTATATCAGAGTCTTCAGTAATCCGGACAAATCCTGAAGCTTACTTTGAAGCTGATCAGCTACTTGTCCCTTCTTTGATGATGAATTCCCACTATCCCCCGTGGACCACGGATACGCTACGTAAATTATTATTGCCTCACAGGGAATCAACACTCGCTACACCTGAGCGTATTTATATTTCTCGAAACAAAGCAAGCACCAGGCGCTTGGTTAATGAAGAGGAAGTTATACGCAGCCTTGAAAAATATAGCATTCAACCTATTTATCTTGAGGATTGGACGGTTGCCCAGCAAATCCAGTTATTCGCTTCGGCAAAGGTAATCATGGGAGCACATGGCGCTGGACTGGCCAATCTGGCTTTTTGTCAATCTGGAACACAAGTTATTGAAATTGTTCATGAACAGCATGTCGTTCCAACGTATTGGATGATCAGCAACCATAACGCTCTTGATTATTACTTGATGTATGGTCAAGGCTGGCCAGATCCTGCTATTCGTTTTCCGGGATTCGAAGATATCTATGTGGATATAGATCGTCTGAAGCAGATTTTGCATTTGGCAGGTTTGAATACTTAGCCCATCGTCATTAAGCTTGTCTACGCTTCTTAAAGAGAAATTTGCGGGTTTCTGGTTTTTTAAAGCGATGTGTGTGTTTTGTTCAATACTGAACAGGTCCTATAAATGTGTTCATTTTTTTTGAAAGTAAGGAGAAACTCAAATGTCTAAAGTGGATAGAAGGATTCTTAAATCGCAAGAAGCACTTAAGAAAGCTGTTATTGAACTGATGTCCGAGAAGAATTTTGACTACATTACCATACAGGATCTCTCCGACAAGGCAAATGTAAGCCGAGGAACCATTTATCTTCATTATCAGGATAAATATGATTTGTTAGACAAGCTTATCGAGGAACATATAGAAGTTCTTAGAGTACTTTGCGAATCGGCAGCAGAATTAGATTTCATCGAGGCCACGTTGAAGTGGACGGAATACTTCGATAATCATTATTCTTTTTTCTCTATGATGCTGGCGAGCAAAGGCGCCCCTTATTTCCGTAATCGGTTCTTAACCTTTCTTCAAAAAGAGTTTAGACATGAAGTAAATGTAACGGAAGGGATAAACCACGGATTAAATGAAGAGGTTATCATTAGTTTTGTGGCATCAGCTTATGCAGGGGTTGTGGAATGGTGGTTCAAGAATGAGAAGCCTGTAACACATCAAATCTTGGCTGAACAACTCGGGACTTTGTTGGAAAGGAACTTATAGCTCCACCATCGGAAAAACCGATTGATATACAAAGCACCGCCTGATAAATTCTTCAGGCGGTGCTTTACTTTTATTTTTCCGCAGAACGGTTCTTATTTCCGGTAATTCTTCGTTCTTTCATCCTCTATAACACCATTCCAATTCATTCCAAAGGCAAAATCATATACATTTCCTTCTGAATCCGCATGACAATCCATGTCATGTGCCACATCTTCCAGCTGCTCTTCTACCGTTTGCATACCTGATGGCATTTGTACTGGGAGCAATCCCGAAGGCTCCTCGGCACCCGTTAACACCTCCATAAGTGCTTGATCCTGTAACCCAAAATTAACAAGTATAGCATCAGCCTCTCCCTCAAATTCGGCAACAACCGAAGGATTGGACAATAACATCGACACAATTACCGGTTTGTCTTTCATCAGCTTGCGAGCTTCCAGGACACGATCCAGATCGCTCTCATTATGCGTAACAACGGTTTTTCCTTTATAAGAACGGTTAAGTACATCGTTATCTCGCGCATCTCCAGCTAAGCTCTGCTCCCGAGCATGTTCCGCAGTGTACGGTCTATATTGCAAGCTAATGGGCACATAGCCGTTATCGCCTTGCTCAGAATCTTCCTGACTAAAGCCTACTCCTGATTTAGGACTGCTTATGAAGACAAGAGCAAAGTCTGCTTTTTCCGGCTGATCTGTCACATGATAATATTTAGACACAACATCCAGGTTCACCGGATATTCTGTCTTTTCCGGCGTTGGGTTGCCGAACCAATCCTTTCCTGCTGGAGTATAACGCTTCGGAACATATACGGTTTGTTTCGCTGCCAACGGCAATACCCGATTTTTGTTTTTCAGCAGCACGATCGACTTCAGCTGTGCTTCATAGCCTGATTGCATAAACTCAGGATTCCCAACAATCTGAGCGCTCTCCTCAGGCTTCAAATACGGGTTCTCGAAGAGACCCAGACGGAAAATATTAAGTAGAAGCCGAACAGCTGACCGCTCAAAGCGATTCCGCATCCATACCTCTCCATGCTCAGCTACTCCCATTCGGTATGCTTCAAGGACGGGCTCCATCTCATTATTGCCGCCGAATTGGTCAACGCCTGCCATCAAGAGCTTGTAATGCCGTTCTGCGACGGACATACCCTCTACGCCCCAAGGTTTACCACTGAGAAAGGAATCCTTACTATCTGATTCGTCTGCTGTAATGAGCCAATCTGTGCACACAACGCCATCGTAACCGTATTTTTCCCGAAGCAGATCGGTAATAAGATAGGAACTATAAGAATTTCCGACATTCTCCCCGTTCAACTGATCTTGATCTGTAGAAATTGTGTAGTATGGCATGACCGCTGAAGCCTGCTTGGTTGGACCATCCAGCTTAAAAGCTCCTTCTGTAAAAGGAATAAGATGTTCATCAAAGTTACCGCCCGGATAGACAGCATATTTGCCGCAAGCATAATGTGCATCCCTTCCGCCTTCCCCGGAACCACCGCCAGGCCAGTGTTTTACCATAGCGTTCACGCTGTCATATCCCCAGCCTTCGTTAATCTCCCGGTCATCTTCCGAGCTCTGGAAGCCGTCGACATAAGCCTTTGCCATGTCAGCAGATACCTTCGAATCCTCGCCAAAAGTGCCGTTAAAACGAAACCATCGCGGATCTGTAGCAATATCGATTTGCGGCGATAGCGCCGTCCCTAGACCAAGTGCACGATACTCACGTGAGGCAACTTGCCCGAAACGATAGGTGATCTTCGGATCGAAGGTTGCCGCAAGGCCCAGCGTCTCCGGCCACATGGAGATTTGTCCACCAGCTCCAGCATTAAACTCAGAGCTAGAATCTGAGCCATGGCGTGGGTCGGAGCTGTTGTTGGCTGGAATCCCAAGGCCGGTTCCTTCTGCAAATGCCTGCACCTGATTGTTCCACAGAGCAGCTATTTCTGGACTCTCCACGGTGGTCACCAGAATATGTCTCAGGTGGTCCTGTGCCAGAAATGCTAATTGTTCATCGGTAAGCTCCCATGGCTTAGCTCCGCTCTCCTCATAGGATTTACCGTTATATGTTCCTGAGAACCAGCTGCTACTAAGTGCTGGGATGGATTGATGACGACTATACAGCATGAGTCCAGCAATTTGTTCAATACTCATTTGTGAAGCTAGATCTTCAGCCCGCTCTCGCGGTGTCAATCGCCAGTCCTCATATTTATCCAGCTTGCCATTACGATTCAGATCTTTGAAGAAAAGTCCGTCCTGCTCGAGAATCTGCACTCCAGAATCCGGGGAATAACCCAAGGTTGGACCGCCCTTATTGCTTACGTAAGAAATGGTATGAAGGCTTTTAGTGTTAATAGTCTCTCTCTGATTCATATGGTTTCCCTCCACTGTTTTCTTGTTTGTTTTTTCTTAGACCAGATTGGCTTTTTGTGATTGCGCTTCGACAGCTGTTAGTTCAGCAGTTTGAGCTCTTTTCTCTGTTCCCACTTCTGGAAGTGGCTTCACTGCCAGCATACCGAGTATAGTGCAGACGGCAAGGAAGATGTAAAAGAAGGTCCAGCTGCCAATGCCTAACAGCACAGGAGCGATTGCTGGAACAATGGACTGAGGCAACGCATTAGCTACGTTCATAATCCCGAAGTCTTTGGCGGAATCCTCTTTACTTGGAAGAATCCGTGCAACGAGTGCCATATCTACGGCTGAGAAGCAGCCAAAGCCCAATCCGATCACTGCAGCTCCGGCAATGTAGGCCGGATAACTTGGCACAAAGGCAAACAACAGAACCCCAATAGCAATGATGAACCCTGAAACAATCAGGAATGGTTTTTGCTTACCAAATTTATCTGACAACACCCCACCGAAGATACTTGTAATTGCAACACCCACTAACATAACGATATTAATCGTAGCAACCTTTGCGGTGGCCAGCTCTTCCGTAAGTCCCATCCGGTTTACCAGCATGACTGTGAGGTATAAAGTGCTACAATATTCCATCATGATCAGGAACTTGGATACGAAAGCCCAAGAGAATTCCGGGAATTTACGTGGACTAGGAAAAATCGTACTCAGCTTCTTACCCAGCGATATTTGATTATGTGTCTTGGGAACAAGTTCTACTTTACCTTCTTTAATAATCAACGTACTGAGAAGTGGACCTATGATGCCGATTACACCTAACAAAAGCCACTTAATTTCTGAAGAAACTGAGGTCATCACTGTCATCATGATCATCCCTACCGTCATAGCGATTGGAATAGTGAGACCGATTAATCCGGAGATTGTCCCTTGTTTCTCCTGAGGTACTTGGTCTGGAATGAGCGCTGTATAGGCTGCCATCCCTACATTAAAGAAAAATTGGGCGACTGCCCAGCTAATCATGATCTGCCAAGGCTCGTTGGCGAAACCAGTACATACCAGAGCAGCACAGCCAACTAGTGGACCTAGGATAATCCACGTGCGCCGCCGTCCGAACGAAAGATGGGTTCGGTCACTGAGTGCACCGCCAATCGGATTTCCGATAAGAGCAAAGAATGCGCCTATTCCTGCAACCAGCCCATAGGAAGAGGTATATCCATTCGGATCCACTTCAATCATTTTAAAGGTCAGCAGCAAGGTGGCAGGTGTCATCAGTGCCAGCATCATCATGCCGTACCCAAGCAGAATACCAAAGGTCAATCTACGAAAAGGGGTGTGAACCTGCCCTTTAGTCGATGCTCCAGTCATTGTAATTCCTCCTCGTCCTTTTAGAAAACGTTTACAATTTGATTATAAAATAAACCACCTCTTGGAGGAGAGGTGGTCAATTACACACTTTTAGGTTCATTTTTAATCTAAATGAAAGCGTTTCAATATTATTCATCAAGATGAAGCTTAAAAATTGACTCATTTTCTCAAAACAATGGAATAAGCTCAATGAGCTCTACGCTATGAGGTTCCATTCTAATGACAACAGAAAGCTCTTCACCTACTTCAAGAAGCTGAATCTGTCTACCTGGAAGAGAGGCAGCTTTTAGATAAGCAGTGTCCTCTACAGTCAGAACGGGTGGAGCCCCCATTTCTACCCACTTGTCAAAGCTGCTGCCATGTGCCCTGCTGATCGAATGGTTCACTTGCTTATATCTGCCAGATGGTAATCCAGTTAATGTGAGTTCAATTTTAAGATGCCTCTCGTTTTTGAAGCCATTATAACGACTAGTAGGTGTAATGAATGAAGTATCACCAAGCGCGTACAAATCATCAAAATGACAGTAATTATAAGCCAAAATCTGATAACCACCTCTTCCAGCCGCCACAATATAACACTCTTCATGTGCGACTAGCCGATCCCCCAGTTTAGCGAGCATTTCATAGGCATGCATAGCGGCTTTCGGAATTCCATACTGAGCCATAAGTCCAAGACCACCATGAAATATCCGGGATGAAGCCGCCGTTTCTTCAATATTGTCACTTAGTACCCAATATCCGAACCCGCTGATGCTGTCGAGATTTTCGATGATATTTTTTACGATATATGCAGCTTTATATAATGTGTCATTGGTCAGTTCACGATGAAATGCCGTTGAATTCCATTCGGTTAAATATAGCTCTTGTCCGTTAAGTCCCAACTCAGCGAGCAGTCCGATTTCACGCTCCAGTGATTCCTTCAAATAATCGGGGTTTGGGGACACTTTGTTGAACCCCTCTACTGTAAGTGGAGATATTTCTTTTTCACTTAATCGTTCTTTAGGCTCCCAATTTTTACTAAGCAGATCATCCATGTCCTCATGCGGATAAAAATGTAACGGGATAAAGTCTGGAAGACAACCCCGTTCTTTACAGAAAGCGAAAAACTGTTCACAAAACGCATTGGAGTTCAGAGTAATAATTCTACCAGGAGCGCCAATCTGAAGGTTCAGAGAGATGGCTTTGAGGGTATCGAACGTTCGGGCATACAATTCGTTGTACACTTCTTCCGTCGCAGGCCAGAACAAACCATATTCCGGTTCATTCCAGAATTCAAACTTCCAGCTTTCCACCTCTTCAAGACCATATCGATTGATACAATGGCGAATAAACCGATCTACCAATTCGCACCAGCGGTCCATGGATTTAGGCGGACTCACGTAACTCTTTTCATAAAACACATGTTTACTGCTGTCTGCTGCGAGATCAAAAGGCATAAACCCCAGTTCTATAAAAGGCTTCAAACCGATCGATAACAAAAAATCAAACAACTGATCTACAAAGCGAAAATTAAAATGTGCCTGCCCTTCGTAATCCTCCCGGTACACCATCATTGAATCATCAAAAATTCCATGAAAACGCAAATAGCGAAACGGACACCGCTCTTGTACATATTTCAAATGAGCTTGTACATCACTTTGGAGTCCTTCATTTGCTTTACTAATCGTAATGATATTTTTCCAGCTATGCTGGATTTGCCGCTGAATCCTGTTTAAAGGAATACTCGCAGACAGCTGAACAACCGCATGTACGGGTTCAAGCTGGTGCGACTGACTACGCCGGAGGAATTGCCGAACAATACCCAGTGCGCTGGATTGATTAAATGCTAAGTAGCCGGAAGCAGAACCTTCCTGTTTCGCATGAGTTTGAGGCCGATATTTTTTGCGATATTCATGTGGTGTAATATGATATCGGCTTTTGAATGCAGCGTAAAAAGATTTTGCGTTTGGAAAGCCCTGCTCAAGTGCCAGCTCAGCAAGCGAATGATCTTGATCTCTTAAAAGGGCTTCTACGGTATTTTTTAAACGAATGCTGGTTAAGTAAGTCTGGAAGTTGACCCCAATGTTCTCGCTAAAAAATTTGGACAAATACGGCACCGACAAATACTCTCGTTCTGCGATTGTCTGCAGCGACACCGGGTCTTTATAATGTTCATCTATATAAGTGATGATGCTCATCATTCGTTCCATATATTTTATATTCATCGCTTCACCGGAATTTGGCAGCTTGAACTGTTTGACCAAAACAGAGAATAACCCAAGCATACGTGCTTCCATCCCCAGTTCATAGGCTTCTCCGCCTTTGTACTTCAGCTGTACCATTTCAGCCATGAGCTGACGCATGTTATCTAAGCCATTTTGCTTCTCAGGACCGACTTCAGCAGAATAACATTCAAAGCTGATCTTCTCCACATTGTGGATATGCTGCTTAAGATAGGTTGTTGGGATTTGAAAGGTAGCGATGATATTCTGATCTAATCCGATAACTTCATGCACGTAACACTGGTTAATGAGTAGCATATCGCCTTCTTTAAGCCTATATTGACGGTTTCCGGTCGAAACCTCTAGATTGCCGGACAGCACAAAAATCAGCTCCACACTCATATGCCAGTGATTCGGCACAAAGTTGACACTATGTAAAGAAACATCAAACGGTAGTTTGCCTTCGGTCTCAAGCTGTTCATAGCTGGAATGGCTCAAATAATCACTTCCTTGTTTACATTATCTTGTAGTAGCATACAATGTAGCGTTTCGGCGGTCAATTCGATGGTCTGTGGTCACCTCGCTAACAAAAAAACACTGATCCAAGTCAGTGTTTTTTCATAAGCCATACAAATGTTTCTTTAAATCGCTCGTTTGAACTGGGTATTGTATAACTCGTAATAGGCGCCCTGCATCGCAAGAAGCTCCTCATGACTTCCTTGCTCAGCAATTCCTCCACCCTGGATCACGAGTATGCGATTGGCGTCCTGGATCGTACTAAGCCTGTGGGCGATTACAAAGCTTGTTCGACCCTTCATCAAATTCTTCATTGCTTGTTGAATGTGCATTTCCGTACGTGTGTCCACGCTACTGGTTGCTTCGTCAAGAATTAATATGGCAGGATCAGCTAAAATTGCGCGAGCAATCGTTAACAGCTGGCGCTGGCCATGACTCAGATTACTGCCTTCTGCATTGAGGAGGGTCTCGTAACCATGCGGCAATCTTTTGATAAAAGCATCCGCATTGGCTAGCTGAGCCGCCTGCTCAATCTCTAGATCGGTCGCATCGAGTCGGCCAAACCGAATATTCTCACGAATCGTTCCCGAGAATACATGCGCATCTTGCAGCACCATCCCTAGTTGACTACGAAGTGCGTTTTTATCCAGCTCTCGGATGTCGCGACCATCAATTCGTATGGAACCGCCATTCAAATCATAGAATCGGATCAGCAGGTTAACGATGGTTGTTTTACCTGCTCCTGTTGGGCCAACGAGTGCAATTTTCTCCCCAGGTTTTGCTTCAAACGTAACGCCAGACAGAATCGGGGAATCCGCTTTATAAGCAAAAGAAACGTCCTGAAAAACAACCTCCCCTGTTAATCTTGGGAGATCCTCACTTTCTTCATCCCCGTATTCGGACGGCATCTCCAAAACCTCAAACACACGCTCCGCACCGGCGATTGCAGATTGAATTAAATTGTACTGGTTAGCAAGATCAGAAATGGGTCTACCGAACTGTTTGGAATAGGTAAGGAAGCTAACGATTATACCAACCGTAGCCATGTTATGGAAAGCCATCCAGCCCCCAACCCCGGCAATGATCGCAAAACCAAGGTTATTAATCATGTTCATCACGGGTCCTACTAATCCTGATACGATTTGTGCCTTAATGCTGACCTTATTCAGTTCTCCGCTTATTTTTCGGAATCGTTTAACTTCTGACTCTTCCCTACTGTATTGTTTGACCACCTTTTGTCCGCTGATGGTTTCTTCGATGAACCCGCCAAGTTCACCTAAATGTCGCTGCTGATTTCTAAAATAAGTGCGGCTTAAACCAATGATTTTTCGACTAGCCAATAATACGAGCGGGATCGTGATTAATGAGACTACAGTCAACGGAACGTTCAGCATTAACATAATAACGAGGGAGCCGCTTAGTGTAATCAAACTATTTAACAATTGGGTTACACTCTGATTGAGTGTGCTGGATACACTCTCTATATCGTTAGTTGCCCGGCTCATCAATTCTCCGTTAGCCCGAGTGTCAAAAAATTTAATGGGCAGCTGCTGATACTTGCTGAACAGATCACGGCGCAGCTCAAAAACAGTATTCTGCGAAACAGATGTCATGACGTATGCTTGCACCCAGGCAACTACACTGCCTAGCCCATAAATGCCAATAAGGAGTATGCAAAACCGAATAAGACCCTGATAATCGTGTGGAATAACCACAGTATCAATCGCTTTACCGATGAGATACGGTCCGATCAATGAAAGAAGTGCATTCAACACAGTAAATACATATACAATGATTAACCCGAACCGCTGACGATTCAAATAAGTCCAGATGCGTTTAATCGTGCTCGCTTGATTTTTGGCGCGCACGATTGGCACAGCGCCGCCGCGTCCGGGGCCAGATCCCGGTCCTATTCCTGGTCCGAATCCGCCTGGTCTATGGATAGGGGGAGTGTTCATGCCGTTGTCATGCTTTGACATAAGGAACCTCCTCCCCTTTCATCTGTGATTTCCAGATGTCTCGATAAATTTCACTGCTACTCATTAGACCATCATGTGTACCTTGTACAGCAATTCGGCCGTTTTCTAGAATTAAGATGCGGTCCGCGTCAATCACTGATGTGACACGCTGAGCAATCATTATATTAGTGCTGCTACTCAGCCGTTTTTTTAACTTTTGCCGAATTCGTGACTCAGTCGCCGCATCGAGCGCACTCGTACTGTCATCCATGATGAGAATTGTTGGCTGTATTAACAACGCCCTTGCAATCGAAAGCCGTTGCTTCTGCCCACCGGACAAGTTGATGCCTCGTTGGCCAAGCACTGTATCATAACCCTGTGGTAGCTCTAAAATAAAAGGGTGCGCTTCAGCAGCTTTTGCTGCTTGTTCCACTTCTTCATCCGTAGCCTCCGGTCTGCCATATCGGATATTATCACGGATTGTTCCGCTGAACAGAATGGCTTGCTGCATAACGTAACCGATCTTGCGACGTAAATGTTCCAAAGAAATTTGCCGAGTGTCGGAACCATCAATTGTGATTGATCCAGAAGAAACATCGTAAAGGCGTGGAATGAGGCTCACCAAGGTTGATTTACCAGCGCCTGTGGCTCCAAGGATGGCTACAGTTTCACCTGGCTCAGCAGTGAAATTGATGCCATCTAACACGAGGTTCTCATCCGCAGGATCATAAGCGAATGAAACGTTGTCAAATACAATTCGACCGTTTTGTAGCTTATCTTTTTCAGCTTCGGTTACATCTGTAATCTCGCTGATCGTAGAAAACACTTCATTCTCCCGATCTGCGGAGACCTTTGCACGCGAGAAGAATGTGAGCATATTGCTCAACATCAGCATGGACATCAACAATTGGGTGATATAGTTAATGAAGGCAATTAACTGACCGACCGGCAGGGAGCCGTTCCAGCTCTGCAGCCCACCAAACCAAAGAACAGCTACGATACTGACATTGAGCACAAGCATCATGAGCGGCATATTTAACGACATTAATCGCACCGCTTTTATCGCAGTCTCAGTGTAATCCTTGTTCGCTGTATTAAACCGTTTCTGTTCATGCTTAGCACGGACGAAGGCTTTGACTACACGAATACCCGATAAATTTTCCTGCAATACTGTGTTGACGCCGTCTAATTTGACCTGCATTTTCTCGAACAAAGGGAAAGAAAGTCGAATTAACCCATATAATATTGCAACCAGCAATGGCACGGCAACGACAAGGATAAGGGTCAGCGAAGGACTAATCCGTATAGCCATTATCAAGCTGCCGATTAATAGCAATGGAGAGCGAATATTCCGCAAAATCATCTGAACAAAGGTTTGTAGCTGCACCACATCATTTGTTAGACGAGTAATCAATGAACCCGTCTTCAATTGATCCAGATTCTTGTTTGAGAATTTCTGAATATGTTCAAACAGGTTAATCCGTAAATCATTCCCGAAATTTTGTGAGGCGATACTCGAAAAAACGGTGCAGCCCACCCCACCAATTAGACCGACAAATGCTACTCCAAGCATGGTCAATCCCGTCGAATAAATATGTGATAAATCTTTCGTCATAATCCCATGATCCACAATGCTTGCCATTAGTGTAGGTTGAAGCAAATCCATAAACACTTCGAGCATCATCATAAGTGGTGCTAACACAGACCACAACCAATATGGCCTTAAGTAACTCTTAAGTTTCCACATTCCATCACCTTTTAAGATAAATATGTGATTTTTGATTTCATCGGTGTTCTTGGCTTAGCATTTGGAACTTCCTCCGGATATCCAATGCCAAATAGTCCAATCACATCGTAATCTTGCGGGACACCTAGAATTTCACGATTATGAGGTAAAGCACCTAAAGAAGCCCAATAGGCTCCAACTCCCACTTCATGTGCAGCTAATAAGAAGTTCTGTGCGAAACATGCGGCAGCCATAACATTCTCATCACGTTCAAACGCTGTTGCACCAGGTTTAGATAAGATAGCAAGAACGACAGGAGCGCTTCCAAAATTCGTCTTATGCTTTAATTTAGCTCTAGTCTCAGGCCCGATAAATAGGAGTTCCCAAGGTTCGTTCATACGATGGTTTGGAGCATAACTAGCTGCTTCCAGCCAATTCAATAAATCATCCTCATGAATCGAATCCGCCTTAAATTGCTTAATACTTCTACGGGTTTTTATAAGATCAATGGTTTTCATTTTTTTGATCATTCTCCTCTTTTTTAATTTCGCCAACAGTCTTATCTTCCGGCGTTACTTCATGAATCTGAAAAATATGGATAAACTCTTCAATGATCGCTTCCGTTGCCTTCAATTCACCGCTAATCACTTGCTTAATCGAATCCAGCTCCGGTGTTTGCAGCTGCCGCTGTAAAGTGGCTCGATTCACATTCAGCTTTTCCAAAAATGCTAGAGCTCTGCCGCGACGAAAAGTTTGAGCACTTTTTGGGGGACCATCCATAGAATCCATCCCATGTCTGCTCATATGCTCGCGATCTCTATGCTCTCCACGGTCTTTGTGATCCCCATGTTCTCTATGACCGCGTTTTCCGAAATGTCCATCACGCATATTTACTCCTCCTTTACTTTGTATACATATGTATACGTTTCGTTTATGTATACAAATGTATACGTCCGATAGTTTTCTGTCAAGTTATCTTTTTCATTAGCAAGATCCACAAAGAAAAAACCGCACAGAGTGCGGTCAGCTTGGAGAGATGCTATTCATTTTACTGACCAAGATTTTTTGCTATATCTCAACTATTGATTAACCTTCTTTAATCTTTGCGGCTCCTTAGGATCTAGTTGCTTCCAATATGATGCATCTCTGTCTGTGAAAATATAATCCGTATCTGGTTCATTAGCAAATCTAACATATACAGGGAACTTCGGCATTGAGCTCAGTTTAGCTTTAATACTCAGTAAATCAGATTCAGAGTATCCTTCAACAGTGATCAAATATTCTCTTAAGTTTTTCTCAAGTGAATTATATTTAAACTGAAGTGCTGCGTACATTCCTAGAACGAGCAGAGTAATAATTACAACGGAGATAGCTACAAACTTTCTAATTCTAGAAGCACCTCCTGTAGTAAGTCTATTTTAGGAACAATCATTTTCTGTGTTAATGTGAATTGATTAATGTAGAGACGAATTAATGTTATAAAGATCGAGCAAGACGAAATCCAAGATCATCCACACTAAATGTGGGATGGCTGCGACGACGACAGGTTGCTCCACAGCCCCTAGCGTCTTCAGCCCAGCTGCCTCCTCGAAAAATCCGATAGGAGCCGTACACTTGTTCATCATATAAATCCCAGCACCACTCCCAAACATTCCCTAACATATCATAAAGCCCCCATGCGTTCGGTTCTTTCGTACCTACTACATGGAGCTCACCATCTGAATTTTCATTGTACCAAGCTATCTTATCTAACTCGCCATATTGATAGCCAGTAGTTTCTGCTTTACATGCATATTGCCACTCTGCTTCTGTTGGAAGTCGATACCCATTGGATTCCCTATCCCAAATAATATGTTCTCCATCATCGCTGATAACATAAGCTTTTTTCAATCCGGACTTCTGAGAAAGCAGATTACAGAAAGAAATAGCATCATTCCAAGATACATTCACGACAGGTTTATGATTTTCGACGGATGACTTCGTTGTTTTATTAGTAATAGCATTGTATAGATCCACCGTTACAGGATTCGGTGCAAGAAGAAATGGTTTTATTTCAGTCTTCCATTTAGTTTTTATTCGATCGTCTCTTAATTCTATTGCTCCCCCTAGAATTTTAACCATTGGATTGTTCAAGTAGCGTTCAATTTCGTTTGACACTTTATCTCCTCCCATCTTTTTATCAAAATCCAACTCATGAAGATGTATGAATTCAAATAATACTAATCAAGTATTGACAGGGTATAAAGATTAGAACTATAATCTAAACAATTCCTAGAAAAATACTATGAATTACATAATGTTCAAAATATCTAATTATATTCAGGTTGTCCAGAAGAAGGAGTGTAGACAAATGCCAAATGTTCAAACTTTCAAAGCAACTGCCCATTTACAAGATGGGGTTAAAGTCATTACAAAAGCAAGACAATTCGAGCTCGTCATCGATGAACCACAAAATCTTGGGGGTACGGATACAGGAATGAATCCTGTTGAAGCTTTGCTTGCTTCTTTAGGGGCCTGCCAATCTATTGTGGCTCGAGTTTATGCTTCCAAATTTGAGGTAGAGCTTGAAGATTTCAGAGTAGATGTTGAAGGTGATCTGGACCTCGATGGATTTTTCAACCGTTCTGAAGTCCGTCCCGGCTATTCCGATATTCGATATACATTCTACATAAAGACCCTATCCCCTGCCGAGAAGGTCGAAGCATTCGTACAATTTTTAGAAAGCAAATGCCCTGTGGGTGACACGATTGCCGCACCGGTAAATCTCAAGCTGAACCGTATCGTGATTGAAAATTAACCGATTGATTAGCTAAATAGTATCAAGGGCTGAGAGGTTGCATCAAGCAACTTTACAGTCCTTTTTCATTTCAACCTCTCATCCATCATATAATACTAAAAATGAAGGACCTCGGAGGTACCTAAGGAATGAATCCTATACTGAGCACAGTAGATAATGAGATCGAGCGTTTAACGGCATTCCTGATTGATCAACAGCAGCAAGATGGATCTTGGCATTTTTGTTTTGAGAATGGAATCGTTATCGATGCCTATGTCATCATTCTCTTTCGTATTTTGAACGTACAGAATGAAGCCCTGATTCGACAGCTACATGATCGCATTCTTGCTGAGCAGCAATCCGCTGGATTCTGGCAATTGTATAGAGATGAAAAAGATGGTAACTTATCCACCTCGGTTGAAGCCTACTACGCCCTTCTCTATTCTGGGTACAGTAAGGTGACAGATGAGCCGATATTGCGCGCAAAGCATTATATTCAATCCAAAGGAGGAATTGGAAAAGTAACCAGCATCCTAACCAGAGTCATTCTCGCAGCTACTGGTCAGAGCAAATGGCCTTTATCGATCTCTTCGATTCCCCTAGAAGTTCTGTTGTTCCCGTCTTATTTTCCTATTAACTATTTTGAGTTCTCTGGCTACTCAAGAGTGCATCTCACGCTTATGCTTATTATGGCCGATCGACGTTTCTCGATCTCAACAGCGAATGCTCCTGATCTATCTGATCTCATAGACACACGCATTGAAGATGCTGAACCCGCTTCCCGTGGATATCATGAGCTGCAGGACGTTATTCAAACTGGCCTAAGCAGACTTCTTGGAAGCCCTCGCTACATTCACGAAGTTGCCCGAACCAAAGCAGAACAGTTTATTCTCCGGCGGATTGAATCCGACGGGACTCTATACAGTTACGCAACTAGTACAATTCTTATGGTCTATGCCCTTCTGGCTCTGGACTATGACCAGCAGCATCCTCTGATTACGAATGCCATAAATGGGCTTACCGCGATGCAATGCCGTTCTGAAAGTAAAACAACAATTCAAAACTCTCCGTCTACGATATGGGACACGGCTCTAATCGCTTATGCTTTACAGGAGGCACAAATTCCCGATCATCATCTCGCGATTCAACGTGCTACTTCGTATCTGCTGACCAGACAACAGCATAAAACTGCTGATTGGAGTATTCATAATCCGGATACGACTCCGGGGGGATGGGGTTTCTCAGAATCTAATACGATTAATCCGGATGTGGATGATACGACCGCTGCTTTACGAGCCATTCGAAGTTTATCAATAACTCAGCCATCCTATCTAGAGTCATGGAATCGTGGACTGAACTGGGTCCTATCGATGCAGAATAAAGACGGTGGCTGGCCAGCTTTTGAAAAAAACACCAATAAAGAAATGCTCACTTGGCTCGCAATCGATGGGGCTAAATCTGCTGCTATTGATCCCTCGGAGGCAGATCTAACCGGGCGCACCTTGGAGTATCTCGGGAACTTTGCCGACCTTGATACGCGAAACGAATTCATCGGGCGAGGTGTGAAATGGCTGATTCAGCATCAGGAGAAGGATGGCTCATGGTACGGAAGATGGGGCGTTTGTTACATCTATGGGACTTGGGCTGCCTTAACAGGATTGCAGGCCGTGGGCCTGCCACTGGAACATGAAACATTGCAAAAAGGAGCGAATTGGCTCCTAAGCATACAGAACTCGGATGGGGGTTGGGGGGAATCTTGTCATAGTGATCGGCTATTGAAGTATGTACCATTAGGCGAAAGTACGCCTTCCCAAACCGCATGGGCGCTTGACGCAATCATCACCATTCAGCCGAAATCAACAGCAGCGGTGGAAAAAGGGATTGAAAGATTAATCATGTCTATTCATGAAGAGGATTGGAAAACTTCTTATCCAACTGGTGCTGGTCTCCCCGGTAATTTCTATTCCAATTATCATAGTTATCGCTATATCTGGCCGTTACTCACACTGAGTCATTTTAGAAAAAAATACGGTCAAAGATAATACTCGGTAATAACTAGCGTAGTCCTGTTTCACTTCTAAAGTGTCTCATAAAAGCTAGATCGCGACTTTATGTAGTCCTCTTTTGGATCTAGCTCCCCTTTCCAATAGCCCGCTCCTGTATGTATTCATCAGTTCAAACAAAATTCGTAAAAAACATCAGAGCAGCGATCATCCGCTATTGGAGAATCGTTGCTCTGATGTTATGAACCGGGGGTTGAATACTTTTGTCCGTTACCTTCATCCGCCTTCATACTGTTACACAGAGGGTTGCATTACTCAATTTACTTTTTGGAGCACGACACCGAAATATCCCCTTTCAAGAAACAGGCGTAATCGTCGGCGGTTTCGGTGACCGTTCCCAAGCATGAGTTACCTGCAATGTTGCAGCATAGGTGATCAATGAAACGATTAGCGTTCCGGACAGTTCAATGATCTGCCCCAGGTCCATTCGTTGCAGAATACCATGAGCCGTCATCCCGCAAATTGTCATGATAATTCCTCCCGCACCCACCTTGAATACAATGCGAAAGTCAAAATAAAATCCGATCGTTCCTGCCACAGACATAAAATTCAGCAGCGTCAGCAGCAAAAGCCCCAGTCCGAACCCTATAGCAACCCCTTCGATGCCAATATTAGAACCGAGAACAAAGATCGCAATCACTTCAAAGATATTCGTAAGAATATGGTTCCACATGACGGTTGATGCTTTCCCCAAACCAAGCAGAATCGCTTGCAGTGGTGCTCCAAAATAATAAAGGAAAAATAAGGGGGCAATCAACCTTAGCAGCTCGCCCGCTTCTGGCGAATGATAGATCAAAGTAGTTAATGGTACAGCCCATAAGTACAGGATGATTGTACATGGAAGACCAACAATAAGCGCGGATCGCATAGCCATATCCATCCGACTATGCATAAGCTTGCTATTATTGCTCACACTTGCTTCGCTGATCGCCGGAATTAATGCAGTGGACAACGATTGTGTGAAGAAGCTGGGGAGAAACAACATGGGGAGAGCATATCCCGCTAAAAGTCCGAATTGCTTAGTCGCCATCTCAACCCCCACACCAAACAGGACTAGACTTTTCGTAATCAGCAATGGGAGAAACGCATGATAGAGAGAATGAATAAAACCGCTGCCTGTCATCGGTAAGCCGATGCGCAGCAGATCTCTCAACGTACTGTCTCCTTTGGGTGAAAAACTAGAATTAGGCGGTGAGGTGGGTTTGATCTTCCCTCGATTTGCCCATTTGAAGACAGCAAACAAATAGAGCAAACCAAAACCTTCGCCGATCACGGAAGCCGCCATAGCGCCCGCAGCTGCATAAGCAATCCCATAAGGCAGCAAAACGTTGACAACACCGATAATGACAATGATTTGCGCCAAATTCTCAATAATATCGGAAAAGGCCAGTGGGTTCATGTTCTGTTTTCCACGAAAATAACCTTTCAGTACAGCTGACATCGCAATAATTGGAATGATCGGCGTAATAGCGACCATAGCATAATACGCCCGCTGATCGGCTAAAAAAACCGACGCTATCCATTTGGAGCCAAATAGAGCCACTAAAGTTAGTATAATACTCAACGTACCCGTAATACTTAAAGATACTTTGAGAATTCGCTTTACTCGCGCTTCATCCTGCTTAACCTCAGCTTCTGAGACAAGCTTTGAAATCGCAACAGGAAGTCCCAGCTCTGTCAATGTAATAAACAAGGGAAGCAGTGGATGAGCAATCATAAGAAGCCCTACCCCCTCGGCTCCTAAGAAACGTGCCAACAATACGCCATTCAAAAATCCAAGCCCTTTTGTAAAAAATGATGACACGGTTAAAATGAACGTGCCACGAATAAAGCTTTGTTTACGCATCCCCATTTCTACGCATCTCCACCTATGGTTTGTCCTGGTCCTACTTTCTAACTTATTCGAACAAACACAAGTACATGCAGACAAGTATTTGTAAAGTATATAATCTGCAAAAAGCCCGACACACCATAGTTGGTGTACCGGGCAATTTCCTCATATTTTAGTATCCAATAAAGGACTCGAAATCACCCCTACATACTCATGTGGAGCAGTGGAAATGAAATATATGAACCCCCGCAACAATAAGTACAACAAAAAAAACCGCGAAAAATATCGCGGTTTTTAGAAATGGCAAATATTCTAACATTAACGCATGACACCTAGTCGATTTTATTGAATTCAATCCAATCGATCTGCAAGCCTGGTTTGATGAACTCCAATTTCATATCATAAAGACCTGCTTCGAGTTCAACTTTCACAAGCTTTTGTCTGATCCACTGACCTTCAGTACCATTAGTTTGAATGGTTGTCATCAATTGATCATTCACTGATACATTGCACGCACTTTGAGCCAGCTCAGGTTCCGTTGACATGATATGCACCAGGATACGGTACTGACCAGCCTGCTCCACTTTAAAGCTAGTCGATCCTTCTACGACAGGTTTAACCTGTGGATTCTGTGATAAGGATTGAGCTTGTTCTTCAGTAAGTGAAGGATTAGCTTTAAAGAACTCTACAGTTTCTACAATTTCCTGTTTTCTCGAGAATACAGGTGCATTCATGATAAAATCACAAATGTTTATGGCAGAACGTTGGAGCTCTCCACGGGTTAACGTGCCATTTTCCAACGACTCAATGGTGTTATCATTCCATCCGTTAATTTCTGAACCATAGTTAGGTACAACCATATAGAGGTCGTTTTGTGCACGAACCATCCAATTTGTAAATTTCCGATCTGCTGGTCCACCATTAACTACATCATTCATGATCGCCCACCAGTCAGTCATTACAATGCCTTTAAAGCCCCACTCTCCACGAAGAATCGTGGTGTTCAAATCATAATTCGAAGCCGCCCAGTGTCCATTAACTGGATTGTAGGAGGTCATTATAGAATTCGAACCGCCCTGCTTCACGGAGATTTCAAAACCTTTCAAATAAATCTCACGAAGTGCACGTTCAGACACCACGGCGTTTACTTTACTACGATGTTTCTCCTGATTGTTACAAGCGAAATGCTTCATCGTAGCGGTTGAGCCGCCTTTCAAGATACCGCGAGTACACGCAGCAGCAAACACCCCAGAGATCAAAGGATCTTCTGAAAAATACTCAAAGTTACGTCCATTAAGCGGACTGCGTCGGATATTAAGGCCAGGTCCAAGCAAGGAATCCACGTTATTTCTTAACAACTCTTGCCCTTCCATAACATAAAGCTCTTCTACCAAATCCGCATTCCAAGTAGCTGCAAGAAGCGTTCCGATAGCAACTTGAGTCGCCTTTGCTCCGCTGTCCATACGAATCCCTGAAGGACCATCAGCTGTACAAGCCACTGGAATTCCGAGATTAAATAAACTGTCACTTACGCCTCCAAATGCAGAAGCTGTGCCCGGTGTAACTAAAGGACTGCTCATCCCTTCACCACGTACAATTGCAGCCAAATCCTCATCACTGAGCTGTGCAATGAAAGCTTCCATGCTAACCTTCTGTTCATATACGTCTCTTAATTTATATCCTTTATTACCTGTTTGTGAGATCGTCTCTGGAAGATTAGTTTCAATTCGCTCAGCCAACGAAATTTTACGTTTAGGAACTTCAACATAAACAATCTCGTACGAACCGTCCGCCTTCTGAGCACCTGGCATCATTCTCGTAAAGCTTTCTGTAGGCGCGAGCGCTTCTTGCAATTGCTCCACATCTTGAAGAGCTTCAACGACATAGCCTTCATTACCCTCAACACCGACTGCCACCACTTGTTTAACACTAGTTCCCACATACAAGCGGTACGTTCCTTCTTCGAGAACATAGGCAGAAGCATGTCCTGTTACGCCTGCGTCATCATAAGAAGCCATAGAATGAGCTGAGAAACTCACGGTAAGGCGCTGTGCTTCACCCGGTTCAAGAACTTTCGTCTTACCGAATGACACCAGAGCTTTAGCTGGTTTACCAAGCTTACCTTGCGGAGCTTCATAATAGACCTGAACAACCTCTTTACCAGCAAAGGAAGTTCCTGTATTGGTAACGGTTACGCCGATTTCAATGAAAGACTCGCCTTCTTTGGTAATCAACTTGGCTTCTTCTGGCTCGATACTAAAAGTTGTATAAGATAAACCATAACCAAATTCAAATTGAACCTTATCTGGGCAAAATGTCTCGAAATAACGATATCCTACATAGATATCTTCCTGATACAAGTTCGTAAATTCATTGCCGTAATTCTGTGTTGATGGGTAATCATTGATGGAATAAGCGATTGTATCCGTCAGTTTACCACTTGGAGTTACCTCTCCAGACAGCACATCTGCAATCGCATTTCCGCCTTCCATACCACCCTGCCATGAATAAATCACAGTTGAAATTGGATATTTATAGCTTTCATCGTTCATCCAGTTCATATCAATAATGTTGGAGACATTCAGGACAACGATTGTTTGCTCAAAATATGTAGTTACCTGCTTCAGCATTGCCTGTTCATCATTTGTCAATTGGTAGCTGCCCGGTGCATCAGCATTATCCTGATCTTCCCCTGCCGTGCGTCCAATTACAAGAATGGCTTTATTCGATTTGTTTCTAGCTTCGGAAACCAATTCATTGCTCAAAGACATTTCCTTCTGATGCCAAGGTTCTGCAGCCCATGCGCCTCCACCATTATCAAATGGATTCTGTTCAATCCACTTTTCATAGACAGCAGCCAGCTCTTCGTTAACTGTAAAGTTCTTCTTAGTGCGAAGACCATCCAATAAATTGGTCGTATAAGTAACATGGACACTACCGCCGGAACCTGTACCACTGCGATAATAATTCACTTGGGATCTGCCAAAAATCGCAACATTATCGCCTTCGCCAAGCGGAAGTACCTGATTATCATTCTTCACCAGCACCGCACCTTCAGCGGCTACTGTCCGGCTAAATTCTGCAAAACCTTCTAATGGAATTCCCACATTCTGTGTGCTCAACTTATTTCCTCCTGTTGTTCAATTCTATAGGTTGTTTCTTGAAATCTTCATTCCTTTAATAACATGCTAACAATGCATCTATATCATTATAGTACATTGGAAAACTGGAATATATATAATAATTAACTTTATTAATATAATAATTTTAGTTTGGACCCTTCACTAATTTAATTACGAATAGTTTTGCTGTTGGATGTAAGACCGAAGGAAGAATATGATGTGGCACATATTCCAGGGGCTATATCTATTCCTATTGAAGAATTAGAAGAGAAGCTTGCTTCCTTACCCTCAAATTATGATGTAGTCGCTTATTGTAGAGGACCTTGCTGTTTAATGTCCGTGGAGGCAGTCGAATTAAAAACAAAAGCAAGAACATTAAGAAGTGTTGCTAGTAAGGCCGAAAATCTAATGTCGACGAAAGTTAGTGATTCTACAAGTATTAGCAATCAGGCTGAATGGTTATAAAGTTACCTCGTTTCTCCAGAAAAACAACGCCAATTATATCGGAAAACACTAATTATTGTCATCATTTCGCAAATTTTTGGAGGAGCAGGTCTTGCTGCTGCACTATTTACACTAGGATCTGCTGGGGCAGCATTATTTGTAGGACATCTATCTCAAAGATTCGGAAGGCGTAGTGGTCTTGCTACTGGCTTCTTAATAGGCGGATTAGGAGCAATCGGAGTCGTAATTTCTGCTTTAACTAATAATATTCTACTTTTAATGTTCTCATTGCTTATCTATGGAGCAGGCACTGCAACTAATTTGCAGACATGTTAAGCGGGTACATATTGGGCGGCCCCCACTCAACGAGAAACAGCGATTAGCATCGCAATGGTTTCAACTACATTTGGTGCTGTTGCTGGGCCAAACTTAGTTATTGTAATGGGGAAGTTCGCTGAATCTATTTGTGTCCCGGCTCTTGCAGGACCGTTCATTCTAGCTGCTGCAGCATACATTGTCGCTGGTTTAATCCTTCTAGCTTTGCTTAGACCAGATCCGCTCGTTGTTGCAAAAGCTCTTGCACAGGCACAAAGCTCCACTCCAAGTCATTCTGATCATTCAACAGGAAATGCAGCTTCTATCAACAAAAAGGGCGTTATTATTGGAGCCACAGTAATCAGTAGATGTCTTGATCGCGTTGGCAGGAGCATCTGGTGGAGCTTTATCTGGTATGATTTTAGCAAATTCCAGTTACGCCCTTTTATCACTTGGTGGAGGCTTCGTTGCATTATTGCTTATTCCAGTCGTTATTTCGTCTCGAAATTTGAATAACAATAATAACAAAGGTTGACCTCAAGAAAGATGTGAGATCAACCTTTGAATTTTAATAGTAATTTATTTTAAAAAATAGCGTACATTTCAATCCACAAGTGGGTTAATCGTCATTTGTATAATACTAATTTCACCTTGACCGCCCTTGATTCTCAGCGTATTAATAGCACCCGGCAATACATTGACGGTAATATTCGTACGGCCACTAAATTGTTGAGCTCCACCAGTGGAGAGGGCATTAAGGAGCGAGTAATCCTTATCATTGACGTATAAATTCACTTTTGCCAGACGTTCACTCGTAGCATAATGAAGTTCAATGGAAGCTCTGCCTCCCTCTCCTCCCTCTATATTATTGAAAATAACGTAGGAACCCTCTGTTTGTAAGTGGCTCACCACCTGTTGACCTGATTCTATCGTCTGTATTTCTGCTCCTCCAAAAACCATACAATCCGCAGCCGGATATGTCTTAAGATAAGGATTGACTTCCGGTGTAGTTCCAATCGATGAGACGCCCTCTTTTGTCTGAATAACCGGCTTGATCGTACCGTCTTCGTTGAACTCTAGGTAATCGATACACACGCTACGCAGATTGCCTTCTCCAGAAATGGCCTGATTATGATAGAACAAATACCATTGGTCTTTGAACTCCACCACAGAACCATGAGTTGTTGAACAGCCTGTCGGCTCTAGAAAGATCCCTCTGTACATCCACGGACCAAGCGGATTCTCACTGGTTGCGTATCTCATTCGATTATTGTCTTCTAAGTTATCCGCATAGGTAAGGTAGTAAAGACCGTTTCTTTTGAATACCCAGGCTGCTTCATGAAAATCTTCTAGTCCCTCCATTTCAGTCATCCCGTTCTTCAGAGACAACATATCTTCATTCAATTCCCCGCCAAGACATGTACTCCCTCCGCCGTAATACATATAAGCGCGATCATCTTCGTCCACTAACACACATGGATCGATCAAAGCGAACCCGCCAAGCCCTGGGATATATCCCTGATCGGTAAAATCACTTGCTGGCTTCTTGCTTGTCGCTACCCCAATTTTCCACGAATCATTCCAATTCGAGTCACTCGGATGAGGATAATAGAAATAGTAGGTTCCATTCTTGTACGCACAGTCTGGAGCCCACATGAAACCGCCTTCAGGTCTGCCCCAAGCGACATCGTCCGAACTAAGAATTTCACCTTCATCCACCCAATTCACCATATCTTGAGAGGAAAATACGTGGTATCTGTCCATAAGATCACAGCCTCTGGCTGGATCCATATCATGGGAAGCGTAAATATAAATCTTACCATCACTCCAGACATGAGCTGATGGGTCAGCCGTATAGATGGATGTAATTACAGGATTCAAAGATGTTCTCTTTTTTGATTCGACAATTATATCTTGATTGTTGTAAGACATGATAAGACCTCCTGAAGTATGCTTTTTTGATAGGTTGCTATTCTACTTCTGTTTTGACCATGAGTATTTAGGTTGCCAAGACAGGAGCTTTTTCGCCAGAGCATTACTGACAATAGCCTCTCTATCTTGGAATGTCTTACGCAAGTCTCCTACTTCAGAGTAAAAGCTCCTCAGCAGTTCTTCTGTTGTTCGGTCACTTAATGTATCATCTCCAGTGATGTTCAGGTGGATGGCTCCATTAAGTTCAGCATGAAGAGCGGCAATACAAGCCGTCACTGCATCCCGAATATCAATATAACTCCATAAAATAGGTTTGAAGGTCTCTGGTTTTGCAATCGCAAGATGTCGATAATCTCCAGGACCAGTAATCATAGAGAAACGTAGGGATGTCACCTGCATACCGTTTCTCCGGTGAAACATTTCAGCAGTCAGCTCGTTGACGACTTTGGAGAGTCCATAACATTCTTGCGGGAGCTGTGGATGGTCTTCGTCTACCGGAAAATAATGCGGTGAAAAGGGTTGTGGAGCCCAAGCAAATCCGTAGGAAGACTCACTTGAGCCCATTATCACTTTACGAATACCCAAGAGAGAAGCCGCTTCTAGTACATGATAACCAGCCACTGTATTGTTCGCATAAATATAAGAATGTGGATAATGAATCGGAGCAGGTATTGCAGCTAAATGTATGATAGCATCTACGCCTTCAAGCGATCCCACCACTTGCCCGAAATCATTCAGATCGACTTTAATCTGCTTGCAATGAATTCGATCTGACAGATGATTATCTAACGACACAACATCATATTTCTGCTCTTGGAGCATCCCGATTACTTGAGAGCCAAGTTTGCCCCCACCACCAGTAACGGCAATAGTGTTCATTTCAATATACCTCCTTGATCTGCGTTTATTTTAGTACTGTAATCTAAGGGCGCACCAATGTTCCGTCTGCTTTGCGGTCCAGAGGATAAGGTCGGTGATATTGACTAGAACTCCATTGTTCTCTGAGAAGAGATTTAGCCTGCACTTCATCGATATCAATACCTAATCCCGGTTTGTCAGAGGGGTACAGGTACCCACCTTGTCTGACGATATGTCCTGGAAAAGCTTCTAATTCTTCCTGCTTGAAATGATTAATTTCCTGGATGCCGAAGTTCCAGAGTGCCATATCTAGATGAACTGCAGCTGCCTGGTTCACTGGATCATTTTCTCCTCCTTCTTGCCAAGCCGTGCGGACACCGTAGATTTCACCCAATGCGGCTATTTTACGACAGGCACTGATGCCCCCTGCCTTAGAAACTCGTACCCTAATAAAATCAATCAGTTTCTCCTGCATAAGCCCTGTCCATTCCTGCGGGTTCACAAATAACTCACCCACAGCCTGCGGTGTTGCGCTCTGTTGCCGAAGCTGGCGGTACCAACCAATCTGCTCTGGTGCTATTGCATCCTCTAAGTAGAAAAGACTGTAAGGCTCTAAGCGTTTAGAGAGTTGAATCGCATGTATAGGCGAGAGGTGCTCATGAACATCATGAGTGAACTGAACGCTGGATCCAAATTCCACACGAAGCTTCTCGAACATGTCAGGAATGGCATTCAGATAAGCATGCTCGTCAAATACAGGACCACTGCTCCAAGGATGGACAGGAAGCTTCGCTTCCTTCCCGCTGACAAACCCACCGCCGCCGTATCCTCCCATCTGGACACGAATCACTGTGTAACCTTCCTCAATGAATTTATAGACATCTTCCTTGAGCTCTGTGATATCATTGCCACCAGCATGGCCATAACAAGGGACCGCCGAACGGCAGGCACCTCCCAGAAGCTGATAGACTGGCAGGTTCGCTTCTTTACCTTTGATATCCCACAAGGCCATATCAATACCACCGATAGCCGTATTAAGAATCGCACCGTTTCTCCAATAACCACTCATATGCATAAGATGCCAGAGGTCTTCAATATTTGCCGGATCACGACCCTTTAGAAGTGGTGCAAGCAGTTGTTCAACGACTTGAACTACAGCCTCAGGATTATACAAATCTGATGCGGAACCAATCCCATACAATCTATCCTGATCCGTCGTTACTTTCACAATTGTCCAGCTTCCATCATGTCTGGTGCGGATGCATTCTACTCCTGTTATTTTTGCCATGATTTCACCATCCCCTTTTGTGTCGCTTTTATTTTAATGCAATCATCGACACATCCAAACGGGACGTTATTAAACTTTCCACCGCATTTCTATCCTCTTCCTGTTGATGGGATAGAATGGAACAAAAAACGTCCCAGACTGTCGTAAAACGACAACTTGGGACGCCTTTTTATTAATCAAAAACCCTTATGATAATCACTTCAAATTATAAATCCGATACAGTAGGTCTGTGGTCTCCGCACGTTTCAGCATGCCTTCTGAATTCAGATTGACGTCACTTCCATGCAGTAACTCCGCAGCTTATTTTTTGGCAGCAAGATAAGCGTCTATTTGTTTCTGAGTTTCAGTAATAATTTTATCAAGTCCGTTTTTCTTTTGAGTCTCCACATAATCGGCTACAGCTTTGTTAACATCTTTCACCATACCGTATTCAATCGGTCTGCTGATCTCATCGGTGGCTTGATCGCGTTTAGCTAATTCATTCTTCATAGCATCTTCAGCAATAAACAGACCGTCAATCGGGGAATTCACATTGTACGGCTGATTAGCAAAATCGGCTTCTTTCACCCAGAAATCTTTAGCATAAGTTGTTGTTGGACGCATGTATTGAGGTTTCCAGAACGCCCATTGTCCACCCCACTCCATATAATTACTCGTAGAAGACTGCATGCCTTCCGGATAATCCGCAGCTTCACCATTCAGGACATAGGTTTTGCCTTCGATACCGTATTGCAACAAATCATATAGCGTTTGGTCAGTCTCCACCATATCAAGGAAACGAAGTACCCGATCTGGATTCTTGGAGTTTACATTGATGGCTACAACATTAGCAAGTGCTGTACGGTTGACATACTTTTTGTCTGGATACATGAGCGACATCCCTTGTTTATAGGAAGCATCAGAGAAGCCTGGATCAGCATAAGCCCATTCATGTGATGTTACAGTAAAGAGCAATTTACCGTTTCTCCACTGATCTTCTGCGCCTTCTTTATCAATCATGGCATCTCTGTTGATCAGTTTGTCGTCATACCATTTCTTTGCCAAAAGAGAAGCTTCGAGGAAGAAAGGCTGTTGTTCAACAGATTGAATAGTAATTTTCGGATCACTCAGATAGAAGCCTAAACCATGGAAGTTGAGATCTACCCATTCATCGCGGATATAATACAAAGATAGTGGTGTAGTACGGGAAAGCTTCTCGTTCGGATAAGCTTTTTTCAGCTCACGAAGCAGATTGTCGACATCTTCAATCGTTTGAATAGAATCCGGAGCGATGTTAATGCCTGCTTTTTCAGCCAGATCTGAACGCCATCCTGCAAATTTACGTTCATTCATTTTCATTGTCCATGGAAGCCCTACGATTTGTCCGTTAACCGTTGCAGCTCCTAACGTTCCTTGTTCTACATATTTCTTCTCAAGATTAGGCGCATATTTCGGGAGCAGATCATTTAAGGCCATGTAGGAACCTTTTGCAGCCATTTGTTTATAGGAGAGCCAATCTCCATCAAAGTTCATATCCCAGTTATCCCCGGACGCAGCCATCACGAGCATTTTTTCCTTGAAGTCGCCAAATGGTATGAAATTTACGGAGAACTTAACGTTTAGGCCTTTGGATTTCACGTAATCACTAATTTTGGACCAAACCTCGTCCGTGGCCGCCTTTTTGTCCCCACCGAAATAGAATTTGAGTGTAACTTCATCTTCACTTTTCGCAGGCTCTGTGTTAGAACCGGTGTTGCCCTTGTTTTGATTCGTTTCATTGGACGAAGTATTTCCGCCACTCGAGCTACATGCGGACATAATCAGTCCTAGCAATAGCATTGCTATCAGGACGATCTGAAATCTACCCATGCGTTTGCGCATCCTAATCTCCCCTTTTACCTTTAATTTATACTATACGACTTAAGTCGACATAGTTAACCTTTAACCGCTCCAACCATAAGACCTTTAACGAAATAACGTTGCAGGAATGGATACAAGAAAATAATAGGTCCAATGGTTATAACTGTTAGCGCCATTTTGATAGACTCGGAAGGAATCTGAGCTGAAATCCGCTGCATCGCTGCCGCATTTCCAGAGTTCTTCAAGAAATCGACATTAGAGATCAATGTTCGCAGAAGGAGTTGCAGGGGTTGAAGCTCTTGCTTATCCACGAACATTAACCCGAGGAACCAGTCGTTCCAATACCCGAGAGCTACGAACAAGCCAACAGTCGCTAGAACTGGTAGAGCCAGTGGCATGATCAGCCTAGAATAGATTCTGAATTCACCTGCACCGTCCATTTTGGCCGACTCATGCAGATCCTCTGGAATAGAGAGCATAAAGTTTCGAATAAGAAACATATTGAAGGCATTCCCCAGCGATGGAAGAATAAGCGCCCATATCGTATCTTTCAAATGCAGGTATCTAACGATAACGATATACCAGGGAACCAATCCCCCACTGAAGAGCATGGTGATGATGACAAAGATAGAAAGAATATTCCTATATTTAAAAGAACGTCTTGCCATTACATAAGCGCCCATGCTCGTTAAGAAGAGCGACAAAATAGTTCCGACAACAGTGACGAATGTGCTGACTCCGTACGCTTCAAAGATTCGATTAGAGCCAAGAAGTAAAATACGATAGGAATCAAATGTTATCGTCTTCGGCCATATAGAATAGCCGTACTGCATAATATCTTTTTCCGTACTAAGCGAGCCTGAGATCACCATGAGGAACGGGAACAGGCAGGCCAGACTGAATAGGCCGATGACCAAAGCGATTAGGAACTGGCTGAAAGAGAATTTTCTTGCTGACATCGTGTGGGATGACCTCCTTAAAGTTAGATGAGCTTGGCTTTAGAATATCGCTGAGTCTTTGTCGATTTTGCGTGCCGCATAGTTACTCCCAAGGACTAGGAAGAAGGCAACAAAGGACTGTAGAAAGCCCGCAGCGGAAGCCATCCCAATATCACCAGATTTACGCAGGCTCCGATAGACAAAGGTGTCAATAACATCTGTGGTCGGAAAGAGTAGAGAAGCGTCACCTACCATGGCGTAGAACATCCCAAAATCAGCATTCATAATTCTACCTACTGCTAGTAGCGTCAGGATGATAATCGTTGGCCGAAGCATAGGAATACTGATATACCTGATTTGCTGCCATCTAGATGCTCCATCAATGGAAGCAGCTTCATAATAAGAACTGTCAATAGAGGTTAACGCGGCCAAATAGATAATTGTGCCATAGCCAGTGATTTTCCAGCGGGCAGCAATGGTTAAGATTGCCGGCCACAGCTCGGCCCTACTATAGAAGTCAATCGGTTGAAGATTTAGGTACTCCAGGAAGCGATTTATCGCTCCGTTCTCATAGTTCATCAGATTATAAGCGAATACACCTACAACAATCCATGAGATAAAGAACGGTAAAAAGGTCAAGGATTGCGTAATTCGTTTGAAATACTTATTGCGCATTTCATTCAATAGGAGAGCAAACCCAACTTCAAAAACGAGCCCTATTGCTATAAAGAGAGCATTTAATAGGATCGTGTTGCGGATGGCCCGGAATGCCACCGGAGAAGAGAATACATAGTCAAAGTTGCTGAACAGCGGGTCCATCCAATCACTTCCAAAAATCCCTTTGGAGAAATCAAAATTCTTGAAGGCGATTACAAGACCAGCCAGCGGTAGATAGTTAAAGAGCAAGAACAGTACCCCGACGGGTAAGAACATGAGCAGCAAGGTGCGATTTTTGTACAGTTCCTTGAACACTCCGTTTAGTTTCATATCGATTTCCCTTTCGCTGTTTGGATAAATTAATTGTAAAAGAGTGGATGTGCACTTACTATGAGTCAATCTTGCACTTTGTTGATTCATTTTTATCCTGATCACGAGATATCCAATTTCCTGTGTAAAAATAAAAGTAGCGATTCTCTTAGATGCGAGAATCGCTACTTTATAAGACTTTTAACGATTTGATTGAGTCAGGCCATTAATGGGCCTCACCTGTTTTGGACAATTCTTCGTCTACCTTCATAGGGTGTCGCAATAAAATACGGGTCCCTCCTTGTGCTCCGATCTGAATCTGTAGCTTATAGTCAGACCCAAAATACAGCTTCAGACGGTCGTTCACATTGCGCAAGCCCACACCTCTCCGAGTAGTTGTATACATTTCCTCCTCAGGATCTTCATAATCCAGCTCGTCAATGATACTTTGTGGAATGCCTTTTCCATTATCCGCAATCTCGATGATCATATCTTCCTTTTCACGTCTCGCAGACACAATGATCTTCCCCTTCTCGAAGTCAGTCCGTACACTATGTTGGATTGCATTTTCTACTAGAGGTTGTAGCAGCAGGCGAAGGAATGGAAAATCCAGCAAATCTTCATCTATGGAATATAAAATCCGGATTGTTTTGCCCATTCGGGCCTGTTCGATCAGCACATAAGCTTTAACTTGCTCAATCTCACGCCGCAGCGTGGTGATCTCCTTCCCTTGATTCAGACTGAGCCGAAGTAGATTTCCCAGTGCAGATACCATTTCACTAATGTCGCTGCGGCCATGGTTTTCTGCCTTCCACCGAATAGATTCAAGCGTATTATAGAGAAAATGTGGGTTGATCTGGTGGCTGAGCACCTGAAACTCCAGAGCCTTCTTCTTCCGCTCGGAACGCCAAGCTTCCTGGATCAAAACGTCAATCCGCTGGACAAGACTTCCGACGCCTCGATACAACCAGCCTACTTCATCTGTTCTTGGCGAAGTTAACGCTTCTGTCTGGAAATTGCCCTCCTCCATTCTCCGCATAAGCCTTACCAGACGTGCGATAGGCTGGGTGAAATACACCGTAATGTAAAAAACAACTGCAAAGCAGCAGACGAGATAAATAAACAGAAAGATGATTAGCAGACGTGTCATTTCATCACTTGTTCCAGTCAGTTCCTTCAATAACGTCAGACTGACAATCGCCCAAGGCTCACTGTCTAAGCTGACATAAGTAGTAAGATATTTGTGTCCATCAATCTTGATCGTTTGTGAACCCGCCGGATTTTTTTGAAGATGGGTAATGAACGAATTCGAAGGAAATCGTGTACCAGCCCATTCATTAGATGATGAGTCATAATAAATAGTACCGTCACGATTCATGAGTAGCAGCTTCTGATTCTTCAATTGCTCAGTGGGTGAGAAGTAACGCTTCAAATGATCCTCTGAAACTTCTGTAACGACCATACCTCGGGGCTTACGGTCATAGAGTCCTGAGAAACGCTTAATATATCCTAGCAGAGGGCGTCCATATTTGCCTTGCTGTGGCATAAATAACTCCCACATTGGACCTACAGTCCCTTGTGACCGCGTAAACCATTCCTCTGAAGTTATATTCGCCGCTTCTCCCAATGTATTCATATAAGAAGGATACAGCGAAGGATTTATTGGATATACTCGCACTCGGAAAGCATCGATTTGTGGAGTGGCCTGATAGAGCACGGTAAGTAGATTTACAGTAAAATCCTCTTCTTCAACAGGATTGGCGGGCGGATCAATCAGTAGATCTTGCACACGTTTATTGCCGATAAGAGTGTTGACCTGATCATTAAGTGTATTAAGATAAATCTCAAAATTTTTAGCTGCTTGCTGAAGGTAGCTCAGTGAGATCTTAGTGTTCGTATTCGTGATGCCTTCAATAGACTTAATATGCGCAAAGTAAGCAAAGATGAGAAAAGGCACAATAATAATCATAAAAAATACCAATATGATACGGTTCCTTAACGATGCGCCCAGACGCAGAGTGAAACGATTCATAACAATCCCCCCAATCCTTACATGTCGACAATAATCCCCGCAATAATTTGCGATCCACTCATTGTGGCAAAAAATGCATTTTATATAATTAGGCTGTAGCATTCATCATCTTATGGAAAAGAGGAATCGTATTGACTGGAGCTAGTAAAACCGTTGTACATGTCATCTCTCATACTCACTGGGATAGAGAATGGTATATGCCCTATGAAGCCCATCACGTTAAGCTTATCGAAACTATAAATTCTTTGATTGAGACGTTTGAATCCGACCCGGATTTTAAGAGCTTTTATCTAGATGGACAAACCATAGTAGTGGAAGATTATTTGCAGGTTTATCCTGAGAAGCGTGAAATCATCCAGAGATTATGCGATGCTGGCAAGCTCTCTCTTGGGCCGTGGTATATTCTTCAAGACGAATTTCTGACAAGCGGTGAAGCTAATGTTCGCAATCTGCAAATCGGACATCGTGATGCAAGGACATTCGGTCCCATCTCTAAGATCGGCTATTTCCCGGATTCTTTTGGCAATATGGGCCAAGCTGCACAGATTCTTCAGCAAGCTGGAATCGATACAGCCATCTTCGGCAGGGGTGTGAAAGCTACTGGTTTCAACAATCGCGTGGTAGATGCCTCTGATCAGGAATCTCCTTACTCTGAGCTGATCTGGCAATCTCCTGACGGCTCCAAAGTGCTCGGTATTCTCTTTGCGAATTGGTACAACAATGGCATGGAAATTCCTGTTGATCCAGATACTGCTAAAAGCTACTGGGACCATCGCCTTGCACGTACCAGACAATATGCTTCCACCCGACATTTACTGCTTATGAATGGATGTGATCACCAGCCCATCCAAACCGATCTTTCTGAAGCTTTACGTGTTGCGCGTGAATTATATCCAGACTGCGATTTCATTCATTCTAACTATGATGATTATGTAAAAGCCGTTAAAAATGAGCTTCCCGATGACCTAACCCTTACTACAGGGGAGCTGCGTGGGCAACATACAGACGGCTGGTACTCACTAGTAAATACTGCTTCAGCGAGGGTATACATCAAGCAGCTTAATCAACAGAACCAGACTCTTCTAGAAAAAATAGCTGAACCGCTAGCCGCTATTGCACATGGATTAGGCAAAGCTTATCCGCACGGTCTAATGCAATATGCCTGGAAGACGCTTATGCAGAACCATCCGCATGACAGTATTTGCGGCTGCAGTGTAGATGAAGTCTACCATGAGATGAAGACTCGGTTTGCAAAAAGCATGGAGGTCGGATCAGCCCTCATAACTGACAGCGCCAGATTCATTAGTGCTAAGGTCGATACCTCTATCTTCGCACAATTTGGAGAAGACGCCACTGCGTTCGTAGTTTATAATACTAGCGGCTATTCTAGCAGCAGCGTTGTGACCTGTGAAATTGAGTGGTCTCATCGTTTCTTCATTCAAAGTGAAGACCCAAGTGCCGTGTTCAAGCAAGTCTCTGACAGAACGCATGGCGAGGGCTACCTGGTCAATTCCCAAGGTGATCGATTAGACTGCACTGTTGAAGATCTGGGGGTACGCTTCGGTTACGAGCTGCCACACGATAGATTTAGACAGCCTTATATGGCGCATGCATTACGGCTAACCTTTGAGGCAAAATCGCTTCCTGCCCTAGGACTGGCAACTTTTGCTTGGATTCCCGCAATGGACACAGCGATATCGAAATCTTCAAGTGACACACTGATTACCGATGACTTCACTATGGAGAATGAATTTATTCGAGTCATAGTGGCACAAGACGGCAGCTTTTCTATGTTCGACAAAAGCAGCGATGAGTTGTACAGCGGTCTTGGTGTATACGAGGATGTCGGTGACATAGGTAATGAATACATTTTCAAACAACCCGAGGGTGATGTAGCCATAACTACTCGCGGTATCCCTGCTGAGATTCACCTAACGGAGAATACCCCTTACAGAGCTGCTTTTGAAATCAGACACACCTTAGAAGTTCCAGCCTCAGCAGATGAACAGTTACAGCAGGAAGTAGAAACCATGGTTGAGTTCCGTAAGCGAAAGTCGGTCCGGTCACAGCAGCTTGTCCAACTAAATATTGTGACTCGAATCAGTCTGGAGCGTGAAAGCCATGCATTGCAAGTTAATACTCGAATCGACAACACCGCCAAGGATCACCGTCTACGTGTTCTGCTGCCAACTGGCATTAAGACGGCGCTTCATTACGCAGATTCCGTCTTTGAAGTCGCTGAACGCGAAACCATACCTGCACCGGAATGGGAGAACCCAAGCAACTGTCAGCATATGCAGGCGTTCGTGGATGTACATGCCGATGGACGCGGCTTGACCGCAGCCAGTAAAGGTCTTAATGAGTACGAGGTGTTGCAGGATGATGAAGGTACAATCGCCCTAACACTCCTTCGTTCCATAGGAGAACTTGGCGACTGGGGCGTCTTTCATACCCCTGATGCTCAGTGCCTTGGCGTTAATGTAGCAGAGTGGAGCCTTATCCCACATGGCGGAGGTGACAACCGCTTCGCGGCCTACCGTGAAGCCTATCGTTATGCTGTTCCCGTCACCACTGCTCAGACCGGTATTCATGAAGGTACACTTCCTCCTGTGCACAGTTTTCTGGCATGGGATGGTAAAGAAATGGCTTTTTCCAGTTTAAAAATCAATGAAGATAATGGAGATTTAATGGCACGCTGGTACAATCTTGCTTACACGCCTTCTAATCTGAGTATTAATACCAGCGAAAACTCCCTTCTATACCACAGTAATATCATGGAAGAAATGACCTCCGAGGTTCAGACACAGCCGATTCCTGTATGTAAGGCTGGGATTGTAACTATAGGAATCACGCCACTATAAATACTTGCATAGATCCAGGGTGCCAGGTTCTTCCGAACCTGAGCAACCTGGATTCTTTATTCTTCAGCAATTCCAAGCTGTCTTCTGAAATCCTTAGGGGTGCAGCCTACCTGTTTCTTGAATAGCTTTGAGAAATGCACCGGGTCTTTGTAGCCGACCTGATAGGAGATTTGATAAATTTTAAACTGCACATCGTATAGCATTTCTTTTGCCTTTTTAATGCGAATATCTGTTAAGTATTCAAGAAAGGTCATATGCAGTTCTTTCTTAAATAACTTACTAAGCCAAACCGGAGTTACGTGAACCGCAGAAGCTACAATTTGCAGCGTTAGGCTTTCAGCATAATCACGGTGTAAGATCTTCTCAGCTTCGCTAACAATTTGGCTAGGTGTATGCGAAAGCTTTCGAAAGTCGGCAGCAATCTCATGCAGAAAAACCTCTGTTTGTTCACGAAGCGCCTGCAGTGTATCGTATTGCTCCAACAGCTCCCAAACTGCGATCGGATTATTTTTCCAACTCTTAAGGACGGTTCCCTCCGCTCCTCGCCGGAACACTTCGAACAGCCATTCAAAAATTTTCTGCTGGATATCTCTAAGTTGTGTAAGCTGCCAAGACTGTATCATCTCGATAAAGGTATCCATCGCTCTTGTTATATCTTCATCCGAACCATATCGAACTAAATCAAGCATTTCTTCCGGGTTCTGAAGTGACAAGTTATCACTCTCCCCGTCGTAAAATAGCCCTTGCTCAGTGAATAATCTGTTGCCCCCATAAACCGCCTTTTGCTCCATTACACTCACTGCCTCAATATACATATGGTGCAAGTTTCTTGTATTCCCTGGTTTAGTCAGCATTCCTGCACTAGCAGTGATTTTGACAAAATCATTGATTCTTTGAATGAAGAGCTGTGCCATGCCCTGTGCGATATCCGTCTGCTCATGCGAAAGGCTTCCCAGCACGATAATCCAGCGGTTATAACGGTCCTTATAGAGAGCAGAAGGGTGGGCGTATTCCTCTTCAAGCGTCTGATGTAACACATTACTAATCCCGAATAGAATCAGTTCCTTCTCATGCGGATTCTTATTCTCTATCGCTTTTAAATTATCAGCCTCAACGACAATCAACATCGTAGGCTCCTTCAACATCCATTCAAGCTCCAATGTTTGAAGACGGTGGTATCTACGCATTTCAAGATTAGGATCATAAACCTGCTCAATCATTTCCTTTAATAATTCCTCACGCATTTTGGAGATGGCGAAGACCGCCTGATTCTTAAGCATCTGCCGGTTACGATGATCCATCTTCTTTTTATTAATGTTTTCTATCGATTTATCCACCATTTTACCCAGTTCATCCAAATTAATTGGTTTCAAAATATAATCGCATACCCCTATTTTCATGGCCTGCTTGACCAGTTCAAAATCATCATAACCACTTACAATAATCTTCTCAGGCTTATAGTCCTCTTCGGCAGATAAGGCGCTAAGGAATTCAAGACCAGACATGCGGTTCATCTTGATATCTGTAATAATCAGAGCGGGCCTGATCTCAAGTGCCGTACGTAAGGCCACATCACCATCATCCGCAACAAGAACCTCTGTAATATTGTAATCCTCCCAATGAAAGCGATTTCGCAATCCTTCACGAATCTCATATTCATCATCCACTATAAGTACACTAAGCATCTGATCTCCCTCCTGATTCACTTGGATGTACAACTGTTTCTTTTGGAGATTATAGTCTTTAATTTCATAGTACTCGACACGAGTTAGGATTGCACGGAGGTAATCCATAACTTTTATAGGGGGATATTAAATTGCTTTTTCAAATGTGCAGCGTTTGTAAAATAATACAAAAAAGCCGACAGATAAACTCTGTCGACTTCCCCCATTTCTTCATTTTAATTAAAGTTCAACGATCTTCGTAGCAACATTGTTGCAAAATTCCCGATCATGCTCCACAAAAACAAGAGTTGGCGTGTATTCAAGCAACAGCTCTTCAATTTGCATACGTGAAATGACATCAATAAAATTAAGCGGTTCATCCCAAATGTACAAATGAGCTTTCTCACTAAGACTTTTGGCAATCAGTACTTTTTTCTTTTGACCACCACTGTAAGTGGATATGTCTTTATCAAATTGGATTCTAGAAAAATCAAGCTTTCGTAGAATAGATTTAAACAGACTTTCATCGATTCCGTTGTCTCTGGCATAATCCGTTAAATTCCCCTGAAGATTAGAAGTGTCTTGGGATACGTAGGAAATGATAAGCTGATTATCCTTTGTGAGAGTGCCTGTGAAATCTATATCCTCACCACACATCAATTTGATGATACTTGATTTACCTGAGCCGTTTTTACCCGCCAGAGCAATACGCTCACCCTGCTCGATAGTGAAGCTTACGTCAGAACATACCTTTTTTTCACCGTAAAAAATCGAAATATTGTCTAGCTCAGCAAGTTGACGTTTGTGATAGTCAAGCTGTGTAATCTCTAGATTCTCAGAATTTTCGATGTTTTTAAGAAGCTTAGACTTTTCGTTGATCGCAGAATTTTGTCTTTGCTCAATGGCTTTAGAGCGTTTCATCATTTTAGCGGCCTTGTGTCCAATGTAGCCTTTATCGACCTTTGAGCCGGAATTTCTCGTTCCGTTTTTTGTTTTTTCCACTTCATGTGACCAGTTGCCTGTCCGTTTAGAAGAAGCAGATAAGCGTTTAATATCTCTTCTGAGTTTCTCGTCCTCTGCCAGCTCAAAGTTATCTTGTCTGACTTTGTTCTCCCACCAGCTTGAAAAATTGCCTTTTTGAATTTCTATATTCGTCTTATTTATAGACAAAATATGGTCTACACAATTATCAAGAAAAGATCTGTCATGAGAGACCAGAATATATCCACTTTTCGTATTGAGATAATCACTGACCAGCTTTCTTGCCGTCATGTCTAAATGATTGGTAGGTTCATCGATCAATAGGAAGCTATTTTCCTTAATGAAGAGAGTGGCTAACAGCACTTTCGTCTGCTCTCCGTTAGACAATGAGTCAAAGGGCCGATATAACACATCTTCAGAAACCTTTAATAATGAAAGCTCACGCATTAATTTCCAATGAATATAATCCGGAAAAATCCCGCTGATCACATCAATGGTATTAAGCGCCTTGTTATCCACCTGAAAAGGAAAATATTCAAAAGTGACATGGGCAGAAATATTCCCGCTGTATTCATATTTTCCAAGCAATAAACTCAGAAAGGTGGTCTTTCCTCTACCGTTTCTTCCGGTAAAGCCTAATTTCCAATCAGTATCGATTTGAAAGTTTACATTCTCAAAGATGTTATCGTAACTGCCTTCATAGGCAAAGGTTAGATTTGTAACATTTATTAATGACATATAAGTATCCTCCTGTATGAAAAAAATAAAAGCCACAAGAAAGTTACTTTCTTGTGACTCAAATAAATACAGCAAATCTAGCCCCAAATGGAGTTAGATAAGGATATATTGTTCGAGTGAAAAGAAGTAGTAACTTTCTTGCATACAAAAAATAAAACAAACGAAATAAACCGTTTTTGTTGTTTTATTCATCATGTGTCGCAAGAATAATTACTACACTATACTTTTCAACTCCGATCATCAATTTGTATCCATGTTATCATGCCGATTTGTTTTTTTCAACTTTCCGATCCTTAACTCATTAAGAAATTCATTTATTAGGCGTTCGCTAATTCATCTGCCGAGGGACCATACAAGCCCGGCACTTGTATATTAAGAAGGCGAAAGTATACCCCAAGCTGTGCCCGGTGGTGAATCATATGATTTAATCCGATGGTACGAAGCGCTACTGCCCGTGTCTGACGGCGGATCACCGCTGTGCCATTACGCAGTGTCCACTCCGCACCAAGCGTCTCCACATTGATTTGAGAAATTAATTCTTCAATCTTGCGAGCGCTCATATCGAACTCTTGAAGAACCGCGGCGGGGCTCTCCAGCGCTTCTCGACGATATGGCACAGATGCCAAATCAAACTCCGAGTGAAGAAGAATGGCTGATTGCCAGTTTAACAGATTGACGAGATGTGTGGATAGCCCACCGAGACTCATTGACTTTTCGTGTGGTTTCCATGTCATATGTTCCTGCGTCAGCTTCTCCAGCATACGACGCGTACCAGCTAACTCCTGCAAAACATCCCCGATGATCAGATCTTTATCCATTCCTCTATCTCCTCTCAAAAATGAAGTACCAACTAAAGTTTATCATAGAGAATCACCCGTGAGTTTTTCGACGATACCCTTCTTCAAAGAACACTCCCTATAAAAGGTCGACACTTGATATCCATCAGATTATATCATTTCCAGGAGGTGGAAAATAACTATAATTAAACTTTACCTTAGAACCTTCTTATTCTTACAGATACATAAAAAAACCTCCAATAAATTAAATGGCAGATCCGATATGGAATTTTCAGAGGAAGTAGTGACTTCGCTGTCTCTGTTGTTTAGATACTCTCTACTAATTGCATGGTCGTTACACATGTATTATCACTCTTAAAAGTGGAAAGTGCGGCTTTCGCTTTTACACCATCCTGTTCAATCGTTACATTATATTTCTTATCGCGAGGTAACCAAAGATCAATGAATCCGTTAGATTGGGACTTCATAGTTTGATCCACAATCACGTTGCCCGCAGTGTCCTCGACATATACATTAAACTCTTGTTCTGTTAATTCCCCTTGGCATCCGGTCAAGCTATGTGTTGCACACGGGTGTGTATTCTTAACATATGGTGCGATGGAAACAAAAAACTCATCTTTGGGTAAGTCATATTTGGTTGATTGATTGTTGCTGTCGGTCACAATAAGCTGCTCTGAAGTGATGGAAGCAGAGAGGTCTTTCATGCTGCTTGAACTATATTCCTGCACTAATTGTTTAACGTTAGATGTATCGGTTGCTGCGGGTGATTTTTTATCGTTCCCCCCCACAAATAAAACAGCCCCTAAAGCAACTACTACTACTGCACCAGAAGCCATCCAAATTTTTGTCCTCATTGATATACATCCCCTTCTCTTCGATTCAATCATTTTCATTACACCAATAGTTCACATATGTTTCCTATTATATCATTATTATTACTTCACGAAACCTTATCATTGATGTTAAAGATGCACAAAAAAAGACCCCTTCTGGTTATTCACCGAGAAGAAGCCTTGAATCTTGATATATTATTTAAGCTTGCAGACTATTTACAAGATCACTGATAACATCCGCTAACGGAGTGACTGGACGATTCAGTACTTTCTCTAGATCGCCACTTTCAATATCCAGCCATCCTTCGCGAATACCACGTTGAATCGCAACAACGAATGGCAGAGCAGCTTCTGGTACACCAACCTCAGCCATGATTTTCGCATAAGCTTCGTCGTCAACTTGCAGCACTTTAATTTCTTTACCAATTACGCCACTTATAATTCCAGTCAATTCTTCTTGTGTTAAAGGCTTGCCAGACAGTTCATAGACAGAATTCTCATGTCCTTCCCCAGCTAGAACATTAGCAGCAGCTTCTGCATAATCTCCTCGTGCTGCCCAGCCAACTTTACCACTACCAGCAGAAGTTACCCATGGGGCACCTGCTACGGCGCCTTGGATAGACCCAACCTCGTTCTCCATGTACCAGTTGTTGCGAAGGAAACTGTAAGGAATTCCGGTAGCTCGAATGGCTTCCTCGGTTACACGGTGTACTTCAGCAAGGAACAGCTCACTCTTCTCTGCATGTCCTACACTTGTATAGGCAATGAATCCAACACCAGCTTTAGCGGCTGCATCAATAGCTGCCTTATGTTGGCGAATCCGAGTCTCGTTATCTCCATCTGAAGATACAATTAGCAGTCGATCCACACCGGCAAACGCAACATCCAATGTTTCCGGCTTATCAAAGTCACCATGACGGACTTCCACACCACGCGCTTTAAGATTACTTGCTTTATCTGGATTCCGGACACTAACTACAAGGTCCCCTGCGGGTACAGTTTTAAGTAGAGACTCTATCACTAATGATCCGAATTGACCTGTTGCTCCTGTTATTGCTATTTTCATTTTAAAATCCTCCTCAAATTATGATAAATTTTATCCTCTTAATAATTGTTTACCTGTAACTATTGTAGTTACATTCAAAAAAGATGTCAACTCCTTTATTTTTATAGCCTTTACTCAACCTAATAAATACAAACAACCCTCGCGGTATCCGGTTGGAATACAGCGAGGGCTCGAATGAATATATCAGCTCCATATTAATTTAATAACCGTTCCCTTACCTATGTGACTTTCTACAGTAATCTGGCCACCCATACATTCAATCAGACCTTTAGAAATCGCCATACCGAGCCCAGAACCGTTGGAGGTAGACGCTGTATCCGTTCCTCGATAATATCGTTCAAATAGCCGAATCATTGTTTCTTCATCCATTCCATCGCCGTCATCAGCAAATTGAATGATAAATCCGGTCTCCCTTTCTTTATGAATAAGCGAAACGGTCAACTTCGTATCCGGTGGGTTGTGGAGCAGCGCATTCGCAGTTAAATTGTTGACAACCCTCTCTAGCCATGGCGTATACAATTGAGCTCTAACTTCGGTTTGTGCAGGTAGAAATACTATTCGCTGCTTCCCGTAGGCAGGATTGGCAGCAGCTTGTTCGAGAGCTTGTTGCAGCCAAGTGTTCAATTCAACTTCCATCGTCTCAGGTGGTTTAATTCCTGACTTTAGACGATAGGTCATTGCAAGATCACTGATCAGCATGTCCATATGGGCCGATTTATCTAGCATAGTCGTTGTAAACTTACGGACTTCCTCTTTCGACCAATCGTATTTTGGTTCTGCCAGTAAATGAGCATATCCTGTGATTGAGGATAATGGGGTTTTCAAATCATGAGTAACACCAGCGATCCATTCCTCGCGTAAGCTCTCCGTCTCCTCCCGCATGACTTGATCTCTCTTCAAGGTTGCCGATAATTTCTCAATTGAAACCATCACATCAGCAAAAACACGGTACCTTCTCCTCCATTTTAAGGCGGGTGTTCGACTGCGACGAAGTCCTTTACGATCCGTTGGCTCTGTATAAATGGCATTTCCGATGGAATCGAGCCATACGAGCATATGCAGCATTGGCGCACCAAAACGATGTGCTTGCCATAAGGAAAGCAACACAAACGCGATCAATAATGCGATAAGCATGGCAAATGAACCGATGATCACGACTTTAACTTCTTCTGGTACCCACATTTTTTTGCCTGGATCTGTCCCTTTGATATTGGGTTCTCCCACGATCCAAGTACGACCTGAGTCCTTATCAAAAGAAGAAAGAACATGGTACCCATATCGTTCACTGTACAGGGTGCGAAGTGCAAGCTCTTGAACGGAGTACTGAGTGGGTATCACATTAGGTCTATTATAAGAAACCACTTCATTGCCTGATGAATCTATAAGTTGAACAAAAGCTTGGGCCGATTTAATTTCTTTTTCAAGTTCATCAGGAAGTACTGGCTCCCCTTTCGCAGCAGCGAATGTCCCCTCACTCACTTTCTTTAATAGTGGACCTAATACATTAGGCGCACCATACACCAGTGCGAGCTGTTTACCATCCTTTTCTTGAATCCATAGTGCCAGATTATAAGGAAACGGCTGAGTGCCCGTCCAATAAGCAACTACTTCGCCAGGGCCATATTGAATGGGTACATCTTTAGGTGTATTATAGGCACTCTCAACTTGCCCATCTTCATTTAGACTTTGTAGCCAGCCATTATTTTTCTTCACTTGCTCCAGTAAACTCGGAGAAAAATGTATGCCATCCTTATCAATCTTAGAAGATTCTACCAATTGTTCAAGACCCACATTGGCAAAATCACGCGAGAGACTAATATCAAGAAACCGCAGCAAAATCCAAGTAAATGTTATGGCAGAAATAGCGAGTACTACCATGCCCGTAATTGCGAGCTGAAGAACAAACTTAAACGTTAACCGGCGCTTAATATTCATGGCGCAGACAACTCTTGACGTTCTACTTTAACCAGTTTGTACCCAAGACCTCTAACATTAACAATAAACTTCGGATCGGATGGGTCTGCTTCTATACGCTCTCTTATACGGTGAATATGCACCATGACCGTATTATCATCACTTAAGGCTTCTTCACCCCAAACCTTTTCATATAATTCACTTTTGCTGAATATTTGATTGGGGTGTTTACATAAGAACAGCAGCAATTGGAATACAAGTGCCGGACAAGAGACCGACTCACCCTCAACCAGCAGCTCCCCTGCCGTCTCATCCAGTTTAAATCTCCCGTAATCGTAAACGTTCGCAGATTTGCTGTGAACTGTCGCTGTGATCTTATCAGTATCTGATGGAGCAGGTGAACTTAAGTACCGCCGCAACTGCGCTCTTATTCGAGCGACAACTTCAAGTGGATTAAAGGGTTTAGTGATATAATCATCTCCACCTATAGCAAATCCGGTCAGCTTATCAAAATCAGAGGTTCGAGCCGTAAGAAACAGGATAGGTGCGTCCGTCGTCTGCCGGATAAAAGGACAGATTTCAATTCCACTGCGCCCTGGCAACATCACATCCAATACAATCAAATCATATTTTTTGGCTTCGCAGGCGCTTATCGCTTCTTCACCCGTCACCGCAGTATCAATATTTAAATAACCCTCTTTGCGTAATACAGTCTCCATAATCTCCAAAAGCGATTGTTCATCATCTACAAGTAAAATCGATGCTTCATTCATTGTGAAATTCCCTTTCCAAATAGCCCTTGTTTTTATCATCATAGCATGATTCTTGACGCTATCAATCGCACTTACCTTAACAGAAGCTTAATTCGTATTCGTCTACTACACCAAAAGTTAAGATCGTATTAATGCTGTGTTTCAGAAGAGCTAAGACTCATTTGCTATAATTTGACTAATGGGAGGCGATATTCTTGAAAAAAAGCTCTAAAAAAATAATCAGCATACCGGGAATGTCAGCAAAAACAGTTTTGGCAATAGGATCACTTGCCTTGCTATTAACAGCTTGTGGAGGAGGAAAAACGGATATGAACAATAATGCGAAAGTGGAGCAAACATCCAGTTCAGCTGTAGAATCAAACGAAACAATGTTCCTGCCTGATGATCTGCCAAATTTTCTGCTTAAAGGGAACTATAAAGAAATGTACGCCCACTTTAGTCAGCCTTTGAAAGATGAGGTTAGTGAAGCTGAATTAGCTGAGACCGCTAAGGAATTCACAAAGGATATCCAGACACTGAATAAAGCTTCTGATATGCAGCTTAATGGATTTGATCGACGTACTTGGGTGAGTGATGCAGGTAATAAAGGGCTTATCGGAATGTTTGATCCGGATGGAACCATTTCATTAATCCAGATTCAAGAACTGACATCCTCCCCTGAAACCGACTCGAAACTTAGCAAGCAGGAATACGCGTTGCCTTTCGAAGGTGACTGGTTTGTATTTTGGGGCGGAAAGAATATTCTCGTAAATTATCATTATGAAGTAGAGATCCAGCGATACGCTTATGATTTCATCAAAGCCAAGAATAACTATTCTTATAAAGGGGATCCGCTAAAAAACAAAAGCTATTATGCCTTTGGCGAAAAAATTCTCGCCCCTGCGGATGGTACAATCGTATCGGTTGTGAATGATATTAAAGATAATGAACCTGTCGGTGTCATGAATCCAAACCAGGCAACCGGCAATAACGTGATCATCGACCACGGTGGTGAATACAGCCATCTAGCTCATCTAAAGAAAGGCTCGATTACAGTTAAGGCGGGCGATATAGTTAAAAAAGGCGATGTCATTGGACTGACAGGTAACTCAGGCAACTCTAGTGAGCCCCATTTGCATTTCCAGATTTCTGACGGAGTAGATTTGTTCAACTCTCGTTCAATCCCTGTTAGGTGGGAGAACGGATTGAATCCAATCCAAGGCGAGACGATTACCGCCACTGAATAGCGATCATTTTGGGTTGATAAGGTTGTCTCTCCTAGGAGATATTCGGACGAGACAACCTATACCTAAGCTTGAATACATACAAATAGGTCGATTTACAAATATTAATAGGCCTATAGTGACTAAATACTGATCTCTTCTCTGAAGAAAGGAAGTGTTACACCAGATGACTTTACTCCTTGGGTCACATGTATCCATGACTGGACCAAAAATGCTCCTTCGAGCTAGTGAAGAGGCAGCATCTTATGGAGCGACCACCTTCCTAATATATACCGGAGCTCCTCATAATACTCGCCGTAAGCCCATTGAAGCTTTGAATATTGAAGCTGGACAAGCTCACATGAGAGATAATGGCATTTCAAATATCGTTGTACATGCTCCATTTATTGTTAACTTAGGGAATACGCTATCCGCTCAGGTCTTTGAACATAGTATTGAGTTTCTTCAATCAGAGATTATTAGAACGGAAGCTTTAGGCTCTACACAAATTGTCCTGCATCCCGGTTCCCATGTGGGTGCGGGTCCACAGGCCGGAATTTCTCGAATTGTAGAAGGCTTGAACGAAGTGCTGTCCGATAAACGAAATGTTCAGGTTTCATTAGAGACCATGGCGGGAAAAGGTAGTGAATGCGGAATTACATTTGAGGAATTAGCAGCGATCATTGATGGAGTTACTAATAACGAGCGCCTGTCTATTTGTCTGGACACTTGCCATATCCACGATGCTGGTTATAATGTGAAGGAAGATTTTGATGGCATATTGGATCAATTTGATCGCATAATTGGAATAGAACGCCTAAAAGTCATTCACGTAAATGATTCAAAGAATATCATCGGCTCGCGAAAAGACAGGCACGAAAATATCGGACATGGATATATCGGCCTTCAGGCGCTTCGATATGTAGTCCACCATCCACAGCTAACAACCATTCCCAAGCTCCTGGAGACCCCCTCCATCGGTGAAAAGAAATATGTCAACCCGCCCTATAAGCATGAGATTTCATTGCTACGAGGAGAAACGGATGAGCCGATAAAACAAGCATAAACGCCTTCGGCGTCCTTATTAGGACGGTAAGCGTTTATGCTATAAACTATAATCAATTTATCCTTTTGCAGGATCATTCGTAACAGGTGCGGTTTCGTTCACTTGGAGTTTCTTTAGCGAGTTTTTCTTTGCGGTTAATTCTTTTGACAGATCAGCTTGCATACGATTTAAGGTTTTTATCTCATCATTCAGCTTTTTGATTCGCGACATTTTACTGCTCAAATCTGTGTGAGACTTGCTAAATTTCATATCCTGTTCTAATTGATTAATTTTAAATTTAGATTTTTCTTTTTTGTTCTGTGTGCTCTTGATTTTGTTTTCGAGCTCGGTAATTTCTTGTTGTAATTTAGTGATCATTGGTTTAGTAAAATTAATTGCCATTCTTACACCTCATATCATATTGTGTTGCTGAGAGACTATTCTACTATAAAAAGAGCAAAAAAGCACACTCATTAGAGTATGCTTCAAAGGTTCACATATTTTAAAAATAATCAGAGAAATAAGGATGCTCTGGTCTAATCAGTCCTTCCAGCAAATGAATCGTGGCTTCATCCGTCTGAATAAGTCCGATGCGAGCCAGGTAGGTTGGCCGCTTATAGCCCATTAACAGGGTTGTTAAGGTAGGAATATCAATCGTAAGTGAAGGATTTAATCCCCCTTCTCGCAGGGTCCCCTTCCCTTCTTTATCTACAGTTAGTGAAAATGTCCCTCGATTCCATTCCAGCATCGGATCGCTTAAGTTGAAAATGAGCTCACAGTCTTTGTCCTGCCGTTTAAAAGGATACTGTTCGATAAATAAACGGACATCTACAATCCGTGCCATAAAGTATGGAGCGATCGTTTCCTTGATATCCCCATCATCTAATATGAATGACAACGGTTCTCCTTTATAAATATCCCCTTTAACCAGCTTAATCATTGAAAAGTGCGCACTAATAAAATTCCACAAGCCCGTTCGAGCCTCTTCAACAATGTATACCATCTCTTTGATATAAAATATTTCTTCGGCGACCCAATACAACAAGTACCCCATGGGTTCATCGTTGTTATTGTAATAAATACCTACCGTCATATCATCTAAATCCCACCGCAAATATTCTTCCCAAGCTAACTCATTACGAATCATCGCCCCATGATGCTGCACGGCAAACTGATCATAAATCACTTTGATATCTGGATGTTCAATGGATACACGTTCCACATTTCCTGGGACATTTCTCATTTTTGGCAACTGTGTATCCGGCACTTCAAATGAGATCTTATCAGTGATGATTTCCCAGCCTTTTCTTCTATAATAAGGGATTGAATACGGATAAAGATAAGATATCGATTGTTTACGATCCCGCATTTTAGTTAAAGCATGAAGCATCAGTTTATTCATTAAACCTAAATTGGCATATTCGGGATAGGTTCCAACACCCGTTAATCCACCCATCTCATAGATATGCCCAAAAATATTAACCTGAAATGGGTATACGGCTAACTGAGAGATGAGCTTGTCTCCATCAAACCAACCTACAACATCAGCATACTTAAGAACTGGCAACTTAGCCTGAGTGATTTCACGATTCTCCCAGCCAAAGATTTGCAGATCACGATTGGTCACTTGAAATACATAACGTAATAGATTATTAAATTGTTCTGCGTGCTTAGTCTCGACATTAGCTAATCTGATTCTATCCTGTAACTTACTGCGACTCACTGTTATTACCTCCGATAAATTGACCACTTTTTAAGCTTAGATCACTAGCTTGATCACATTGACTCAACGCATAGTATTCTTTATATACGTTGAATCAATGCATAAGGTGTCCTTTATCTTGAGATTTCTTGATCCTTACCCAATGAGTTCCTTTGTAATCTAGGGATCAACGCGTAAGCAAACGTGATGAATGGACTTAACCATAAGAAAGTTGCATAAGGCGCATATTCTATCACGGGCACACCCAGAGTCACTGCGAAGAAGGCACCACTGACACCCCATGGAATTAATGGATTAACGAGAGTGCCGCAATCTTCTAGCGTACGGGACAGTGTCTTCGCTGGAATACCACGGCGATTATATTCATCTTTGAACATTTGACCTGGCAAAAGAATCGAAAGATACTGTTCACCAGTCATGCCATTTACCGCTATGGATGACGCTCCGCTCATAAGTACAATGCTGCTTTTACGCTTGAGTGGTTGAATGAGTTTACGGAAAAAGGCCTCAATGACACCGCAATGCTGAATCAAACCACCTAAGGATAAGGCAATTAAGATTAGAGATACAGACCACATCATCGATTGCATTCCTCCGCGGTTCACGATAGAAGCAACCATTTCATTCGCGATATTACTGTTATATCCACTCTGCATTACACTAAACCAGACATCGATTTCAGTCTGCTGCTGAATCAAAGCCGTCACAAGAAGACCACTGACAATACCAACAACTAACGTAGGCAGGATCGGTATCCGCTTGATCGAACAAGCGATGACAGCTAGCGGAGATAGCAGCGTTAACCAATGAATATGGAATCCATCTTGTAACGCAAGCTTAATGTCTTTAATCGAGGATAAGTCGATCGAATTCCCCTTTGGAGCGAACAGAAAAAAGAGAGTGGTGATAACAAGCGCTGGCACCGTAGTGTATGCCATATTACGAATATGTGTAAACAAGGATATACCCGCTACTGCAGGTGCAAAATTCGTTGTATCGGAAAGTGGCGACATTTTATCACCAAAACAAGCCCCACTGATAATTGCTCCAGCAGCCAAAGTTGGGGAAATCCCCGTAGTTACTGCAATTCCCATTAAAGCAACGCCGATGGTGCTAACTGTCGTGAAGGAGCTTCCAGTGAACATCGAGACGATGATCGTGACATATAATGCGCTCACCGCAAAATAATTCGGATTAATATAATCCATACCATAATATAAAAGCGACGGTACAGTACCGCTCATCATCCACACAGCGATCAGAATTCCAATCAGCATGAGGATAAGAATTGGCATTATGGCCGTTTGTATCCCTTGAATAATGGCTGATTCGATCTTCTTCCAAGAGAAACCAAACATTCCTAGTAAGACGGCCGTGCCTATTGTAGTTACGAGAAGCGGTAGATGCGGCTCCGCTTTCAATAGAAAGATGGATACAAATAGAAGTGCTAAAATAAAAACGATGATGATCATGCTTTTTGAGAAACTAAGCTGTCGTTCCATGAAAATAATGCTCCTTAACATTGTATTGGGTATAAAAATAATGATCGAACGCTTCCGCACTTTTAAGCTTTTTTGCTTTTTGGCATTGAAGCGCAGAGGTAATCTTAACGAAAAGACTGAGAACAGTCAATGTAAAGAACATACATTGAAGGAATTTCCATAAAAAGTTCATAAGTATAGACGAGAAATAAAAAAAGTGCTGGCAATTATGCCAACACATTAGACTTGTTCTTAACCCAACTCACTACAATTTTAATTGCCAGTGTTTTTAGGTGTTCTCTGTTCTGATGAAACGTAATTTAACGGGTAAGACTGACTCCCTAGCAACATCCTATGACCCTGAAACTCATCATATAGATTTATACGAACGCTGCCTCCCCTTAATATTTTGTGGAAGTTACTATTAAATGAGGTTGAGTATGATTTATTCTTACCCATTGGCAAATCAGACCCCAGCTGCAAAGTCTTCTCCATGGATTGTCCGTAAGGGTCAATAATTTCTAAGACTAGCTTATGCTCATAGGCACCTGCTTCAAAAGCGTCTTTTTCGAATAAGCTATAATTCATAACAATATCTAATGTACCTTTCTCTTCAGTAATCGTACCCACTGCATTTGCAACCGAAAGGTTGTAAGGGAATAGATCGACACTTGTTAGATTATTCTGTGAGATTGCTGTCATAGGGGTAAGTGCTAATTTAACACTATTGATAAATCCAGTGGATGTTCCCCCTAAATCTGTAAGCTTACCGTCAGCAACCCCTTCCCCAATATAAAGCACAAGCTCAGACGTATTCACCCCTTGCGGAAGTTTACTCCAGATTGTAACCAGGTTTTTACCATTTGGGCTTGTTGGAGTTGTCGATTGGCTAACCACCGCCTTGAAAAATTGGTTGTCAGGTGTTTTGTAATAAGCCACAAGCTGTGCCTGTTTCGACTGACGTGGTTCTTCGTTAATCATTTCCAGTTCCGTATAGATCAAGCTAGAACTGTTTTCATTATAAGTGGTTGTCCAACGCTCGCGAACTTTTGCTTTTCTGCCTAACGAGCTCATTTGGTAAGATTCACCAGCAGCAATCGTATTGATCACATTATTTAGCGAATTTGTATTCATAGAGAGAAACTTCGTGATTTCATCACCAGAGGTATCTTGTAACACTATCTTTAGCTGATTGAAACTATAAGTATATGGAACTCTCGCTATCACATAGATCTCTGTCGCTTCATTGGGAGCAAGCATCAATTGCGTATTTGTGGTCACGATCTGGGCTGTACTGCTAAGATCACTCATTCCTGCTTTAACTATAGCTTTTAAAGAAGGTAGCTGTACTGAGGTTAAGCCGGTGTTACGGATGCTGATAGTAGTTACGATTTGATCACCATCATCCCAAGGCAAACGCTGATAGGATCCAAGTTTCACCATGAATTTCCCGTAGCTATTCTCGACCGAATACCCTTGTCCTATCAGATTATTGTTTTCTAGAGCATAAGGTATGTTATACAGCGCAGTTGGGAAAATAACTTTGTCGTCAACAGCAGGTTCCGTCCACTCTAGCTTTAACGTACCTTGATTAAGTATTAATGGCACATCCGCCCTGAGACTGACGATCTTCTCTTCAAGCGGTTTCAATGTTAAATTGGCAAGTGCTTTTGAGTCTACTGGAATACTAAGTCCTTCAGCTGCTTTAACCGTAAGCTCGTATGCAGGTAGAGTGATAGGTTTATTCCCAAGATTCTTAAGTCGGAATTGAAGATTCCATTTCGCGGAGTCATTCTCCGAATATACGGAAGCACTCTTCAATTGCGTTTCAACTGTATTATTCTTTACAGAAATCTTCTTAACAGCATAATTAGCCACAGCAAAGTCGACAGTTGTTAATGCAGGAAGCTTAAACGATTTAACAGGTAGCATTATTTTCAAAGTTTCATCTTCTTGCGCAAATTGCAATATCATATGTTCAGTCTTCATATAGGAAGGGACTTCTGTTAAATAGTAAACCGTCTTCTTCTCTTGGGACTGTACATTGATACTGCTTCTCGCATCCTCCTGCTTAAGTTCGAACACCGAGCCACCGGCTGATTTCAGGTAAGCAATATAAGTGGAGCCGCTTAGCAATTTTTTACCCAAATTCGTGAAACTAACGCCTACTCTCATATATACTTTTCCATTCCTTTTAAGCCTTTGTAGACTTTCCGCTTTGATGTTTACTAGCAGATTATCCATCGTGAGCTTCCTGCTCTGGCCTTGTGGAACGACAACTGAATAACTTGCCGGAATAGCGAATTCACCTAGCTTTTTCTGATAATCCTGGCTACTGAAATCCCACTTCAATAGGGACACTTTGGTGCCGTTTAATTTTGTAGACTCTCCAATATTCACGTAGTAAGTTACAATTTGACTACTCATTGAAGGAATATTTTTTTTAGTAACATCTCTCGTGACAGGTTTACCTTGTATGACTGTCCCCCCAGTTGTAGTAACCCTTGAGAAATAATCTACGTGAGCTACACTATTGGTACTACTATTGCTATAACTAAGTGTGTATATAAGTATATTACCGCTCGGTTGCTCTAAAATATCCATATCTATTAGCTTCACGTTGACATTGTTTTTTAAAGCGATCGACCCAAGTTTGTCAAGAGTGAATACCGCTGCAGTTGAAGCACTTGTCGGTGCTGCGTAAATGCTGTTTGCAAGAGGTTGGCTTAACATCATTGCGCTGAGCAGAACTACAGCATATGTCTTTAGTGATTTGTGCATGAGTCCCCCCTCCTTATACAAAATCCTGTTTAATACATCTATTCATTTAGAACGATTGTTACTCGATTCTGGATCAGCTTTGCAACAGCTTCCGCAGATTTTTGTCCACTGAAGAATGATGAGGACTCCTCTCCAATAATAGAAAGCACTTTAGTATCCAGTTCCGCATATTGATCTACCGTATGAATGATTTCTTTAAACTTAGTAAATTCTTCATCAGAAACCTTAGCTACTTTTCCGGTTGGAAGCTTATATGCACCACTTTTCATCTTTTCCTGAATATCGTTTAAATTCTTATCGTTCACGGATTGGAGCAAAGAAAATCCTTCTCTATCTTGCAAGGACTGTGCTTCTTCAGATAACAAGAAGGTCATAAACTTATAAGCTTCTTTTTTCACCGGAGTATTGGCTTGTATGGCGAGCGATGATGAAGGAATGATTCTCATACCACCAGTCTGACCTGCATGTGGCTTTTGAAGGTACACCGGATTTTCAAAGTAAGAATATGGACCATCGATAAAGTCTGTTGGTGACCATATAACGATGGAGTTAAAAAGCTGATTACCTATCTCCGCTGGCTCCGAAGTCATAACTTGTTCTTTATACATTTTCTTGACTTGTTCCAACAACTCCACAAAATCAGGCGAGTCGAACTTCGCTTGTTTCGCTTCACTATCAACAAACAAATTATAATTATCAATAGCCATTTCTTGGAGTGTCATTTCCGCTGGGTACTCCGTTAGGGCATAAAGTTTGTTTTTAGCGTCCTTCCCAGTCAGTTGTATAATTTCCTTCGATTGCTCCCCAAACTCTTTCCAAGTCCAATTCTTATCGTCAATCTTCACATTTGAGTTCTTAATCATATTTCCATCACCTATGAACGCTCTAAAAGCGAACCCGGTAGGAATGAAGTATAGACCGTCGCTCACCTTCATTGCGTCCAACACATTCATTTCTAAATCGCTCTTATTTACCGTTTTATCGTGTTCAAATATATCATTCATGTTCACAAGCAACTTTTTACTCACATAATCATTGATTGAAAAGGCGCTTACATCAAAAATATCTGCACCTTTTCCAGAGAGTAGGGCTGTATTTGTTGTTTTTTTATATTCTACATAACCATTCTCCCCCCACTCGTTTCCCTCTTCTTTATATGCCTTAATTTGTAGGTCGATATCCGGGTATTTCGCTTCAAACTTTTTCTCTAGCGCCTGATAGAATGCACTCGATTCTGCTAGAGATAGAGTTAAGATTGTCTTCCCCTCTTCAGTTGTCGTTTTCCCCTTACTTTCCACTTTCTCATTACCTCCGGAATTACATGCCGTTGTCATTATCAAAGCACCCATTAATAGTACAAAAATAGATCTTTTAATCATTTGATTTCCTCCTCCTATTTTCTCGTTTATTTGATTTCTTATTGCAGTCGAACTCGGTTCCCGTCTTCAAGAGGTTCATTACTTTCCAGAATAATTGAATCCTCCTCATAGAGAATATCCGATTGAATCATCGTTTCTTTCTCGTTCTTTTCACTAGAGTGAATACGGACTTTTTGAGCGACAAAAACATTGCCTAATGCCCCCCGCTGCTCGTCAACTTTATAGACAAACAAACCTTCGCGATCCTCATGAATAGCTTCATTGGAAAGGAGTAATCCTTCTTGGAGTGAATGTTTTTCGATTTTGATCCGAGCCTGTTCACCTCCTTTAAGTTCTGGATCAACGACTTTTATTCTCAGATTCTTTTGAGGAATGGTTTGAATCTTCCCGGACTCATTACTAGAGGGGCTATCAGTACGTGACTCTGAATTCGCAACTTCTTCAATGGAGCCGTTTAGGGTCCGGGCTTCTTGTCCATGATTCATATCAACCTCAACCTCTATCTTTTCTCCAGCAGAAATCCCTAAATTGGACAAATGCACGGAATCCATAATAATATCCAATCTGTAACCCCGACTACTGTTGGATACAATTACATCCGGTTCTCCCATTGGAGCTAACCCTTCGACGGCATTTAGTTTTGAAATCAGACCATCGAAAGGAGAAAATAGTTGTTTTTCAGTTGTTAGACGATTTTTTAGCCCACTAATCTTATTTTCCTGAGCTAAGATATCTAATTTACCTTTTTCGATATCACGTCTTGCATTTCTGATTTTGAATTCATCCTCCTCCAGCGCGGATTGGATGTACTGATCTTGCCTATTCTGTTGATCAATTTTCTGCTTTTCTAAATTCGTTATTTCATCTTTCAATTCTTGCTCAGCCGTTTTGCTCTCATAGATAATAAGTTTTTGTCCCTTTTTTACACGTTGTCCTTCTTTCACTAGAATTTGTTCGACCTTTAGTCCGGAAGTACTCGAAAGTTTAACTTCAGCAAGTGGCTGCAATATCCCACTACCTTCAATCGTAAATAAAAGATTTCCCTTTGTTGGTTTTTCGGTTCTAACTTTCGGCAAGGTCAAAGTTTGTATCGTGTTACTGAACAATGTAAAAAACAACAATAATCCCATAAAAACCATGAAGACGACTTGAATATTTCGTTTACGTCTACGATCAGCCGGCTCTATACCTAACTCCATATCCCGTCATTCTCCTCCAATCAACCTTTGATACCAGACAATTGAACGCCTTCAATAAAATACGATTCCGCATACAGAAACAGCATCACCATCGGAGCCATATAAAGTATGGATGCAGCAAAAGCAATGCCTCGCTCGCCTTCATTGATCCTCGATAAAAAGACTGACAATGGCTGTTTAAACGGATCATCAAGAAAAATAAGCGGCTGCTCCACCATATTCCAATAATCCACGAACAATAATATGACTAGTGCTGCCAGACCAGGTTTAATCATCGGAATTATAATCTTGTAGAAAATCAGAAAATGTCCAGCACCATCCATTTTGCTTGCTTCGATATACGCATACGGTATATCTAGCATGAACTGTCTGAGCATAAACACACCAAAAGCTGCAAAAATTCCAGGCAATATAATTGCATATGAACTATTTAATATTCCTAGCCTATCCGCCATAATATAGTTCGGTACTAGCGTCACTTGGAAAGGCATAAGCATCGTTAGGACATAAATAAGAAACAAAGGATCTCGTCCCCGGAATTTCAGCTTCGAGAATGCATAGGCAGCGAGTGCTGCTACTAATGTTTGTCCTGCAATGATGGGCACAACCATGAATACTGAGTTCCAGAACATCGTCAGATATTTAGGGTTGTCTAGGAGAACCTTAGTATACTGGTCCAAGGACACTTGATCCGGCAGCAATTTTAAATTTACAAAAGGATCTTCTCTCCCTTCAATCACCTCATTCATCTGCCCGATAGGTCCATAATTGATCTCAATTTCTTTCTCTGTCATAAGCGAATTTGTGAATGTGATCACAATCGGGAATAATAACAAGACTGCAATAACAGCCATGACGAGTGTTAATGCCCCTTTTCGCAACACTTTGACAACTGGCACAACCTTTTCACCCCTATTCCATGAATTGTCTATGCCTCCGTTCAAATGCAAACAATCCCAACACAATCAATAAAATACAACCAAACATCAAGGTCGCCGCGGCAGTCAGCTTCTGAACATCGAGCGACATGAACATATTGTTCATATAATGCTGCAGCATGTATATGCTGTCGTGCGGATAATCACCAGCGATTAAATACGTTTCTCGAAACACTTTGAATGAATTAATAATCGACATGATGATCACAAAAAACATCGAAGAGGTTAGATAGACAAGCGTAATACTGCGAAACTGCCGTAATCGTCCAGCACCTTCAATTTGAGCCGTTTCATAATAATCCTTTGGAATTTGCTGCAATCCCGCCAAGAATAAAATCACGTTATAACCGATGTTCTTCCATAAATAAACAACAATGATTACATTTCTAGCTGCATCCGTCTTCATCCAATCCACACGATCGATACCGAAGTTGTTCAGCCAGGCGTTAAGCGAGCCATTCCAATCGAAGAGCATCTGCCAGATCAGAATGATGGAGGCGACAGGTACGACAAGCGGCAACACGTATCCAGTCCTCAGCCAATTCCGAAAATATGTATTTTTATTCAATAACATCGCTAATCCTAACGAGAGCACAAGCATTAGTGGAACACTTATCACGCTAAAATAAAATGTATTAGATGCTGCTTTACGGAAAGAATCGCTATCTAGCAGCTCTCGGTAATTATCAAACCCTACAAAATGGCCCTCTATCGTGCTGTCCATAAAAGAATAGAATACTCCCATAACAAACGGTATAAGGTAAAACATCGCGAATCCGATACCGCTTGGTGCCAGGAACATTATTGCCGCTGAGACATCCTTTCGGAGCCATTTCTTCATAATTGGGTTTATCATTCTTTCAGTAACCTCCTTCCTGTACTTAGAATAGGTAAAACTTTTTAAAAAGAAGTACGGTATATATTAAGTATTTCTTAAATTTCAAAGAATGAATTCTCTGAGAACACAAAAAAACCGTTGATGAAATATCAACGGTTAATCGAGTACAGCTCCACAGCCTGCGTATCCATAATTGGATTTATATATCTCTCTAACGTAATCGTTAATGGCTGAGGATAGTTCTTCGCATCCGTGCCAAAATTATATCCAAACTCGTTCACGGCTGAGCCATCCTTAGAAGTCGTATAGCTGCTGAAGCTACTTGTGGAAGGTGCTTTATTATATACCTTCCCTTTTGCGTCAGTAAAAGTCTCAGCAAGTCTAGTAGAGCCTTCTAAATATTGAGCATTCTCAATATTACGAATTAGGAGGATTTCTCCTTCCTCTACGTTATTCTCTTGCTTTGGCGTGACTAACTCAAGTCCAGTTCCGGGCGCTTCAATAAGCTGATATTTGTTAAGATCCACGACAATTTTCATTTGATCCTTTTCGACTGCCGAAATTCCGAATGCTTTCAACGTCACAGAATCCGGCTGCTGGCTGCCCTTACTATTCTTGAACACTAACGTGAACTTGGAGTTGTCCGAGTAGACTTCGGAATTGTCAGAATTGATGATATCGGGGTAATACAACTTCTCAACTGTGTCCCCTTTTTTACTAATCAGTACTGGATTAATTAATTGAAAAATCTGTTTATCATTATTCTGATTATATTCCAGATCCACATAGGTGCTAAGCGGAGTATACTGCACTTGATTCACTCTAATCTTTTGCCCGTCCACTGTCAGTGTTCCGTCTGTATCCAGCATTCGTTCCTGTGCTTTAAGCATGTCAGGATCAAGCTCGAAAGCAACATCTAGGCTAGTCCGATACTTATTACTACTGGATAGGAGAGCCTTATCTGAAGTTTCGGTAAGAATTATATTATAGTTTACTTTCTTTGGATATTTTACCAATGGTGAAAGTTTAGTGGAGTATATAAAATCCATAGACTGCCCAGGTTGAATTCGGCTCTCACTAGCGAGCATACTTAATGATGCGCCTTTGTGAAGAGGCGACTCCTGTATCCCTTCAAATTTAAGCTCAAAATCCGCGTGTATAACTACTTCGTCCGTATTGTTCTGAACACTGTATAAAACATAAACCTTCCGTCCATCTGTAACGGCACCTGTCACATCTATCCGGTAACCCTTGTTTTCCGCACTTTGACCGACCGGCACAACGAGATTCTGCTCAAGGGCACTGGCTAATGCAGGCTCTAACCTTGAGAACGAGCGATAAGCTTTGAAATTATCCGTGTTTTTAGTGCTTGCTGATTGTACTGAAGGTTGTGCCACTCCCTTATTCGGTAATCCGATTGTTGAGTATGTAAACAGTAACGCAACCGCTGCAGCTGCAACCACGCCCATACCTGTAGTATAGATGCGTCGTTTTTCTCGCTTCTTCCCTTCCACAATTCCCTTTTTCATAGCGTTGTAGATTTTCATCTCCTGTATTGTTTCGACATTCTGTTGCATATCATCGATGTTCTTACGTAGAATACGTTCTTCTTTTTCTGTCATTCCATTCACCTCCAATATTGCTATAGATAACTTCGAAGCTGTTTGAGTCCTTCGCGCAGCCAAGTCTTAATCGTACCTTCTGGCCTTTTTAGTACTTTGGCAATTTCAACAGTGGTCATGTCATGGTAGTATTTCAGCGTTACGACATGCCGGTATTTAGGTTTTATCCGATTCATCGCACGCTCCAGGTCAATTCGGTCATTACTCTTCATTTCCTGTGCCGCTTCCTCCACCAGCTTCTCCGCTACAATCACACGCTTTTTGCGCCGTAGCTCATCCATGCAACAATTGATCGTTATTCGGATCAGCCAAGGTGTTAAGGACTGTTCATCCTTTAATTTTTTACGTTTCATCCATGCCCTGCATGACGCTTCTTGGATCACCTCCAGCGTGTCTGCCTCTGTTCGTAAATAACTGTAGGCAATAGCGTACATTTTTCGATGCTCCACATACAATCGACTAAAAAAAGCTTCTTCATCCATTTGCGCAAAATCTACCATTCTGACTTCATCCATTGTGTTTTCCACCTTCCACCACCCCCTCTATCTTCTATCAGGAAGATGCATCCACCTCATATATCTATAAGTAAGACGGAGTTGAACGTAAAAACGATTGATTTTTTTCAAATTCATTTCATATGTAGTAAAATAGTAACGTTAAGTACAACCTTTAGAGCATTTTGTGAAAAGAGGTGGATCAGTGCTAAAAGCTGACAGACAGGCGTATATCCTAAAAAAAGTAGAGACCGAAGGCCGCGTCGTTGTCCAAGAATTAACACAGGAATTAAATGTAACAGAAGATACCATACGAAAAGATTTACAAAGCTTGTCGAAGCTGGGACTTCTCAAACGAATTCATGGTGGTGCTCACAGCCTTATTAATGACATGAAAGATTTCAATTCACGTGTAGAATTTAATAGCCAGACCAAAGCTGACTTAGCTAAACGAGCTTGCACACTTATTGAGAATGCAAAGGTTATTTTTATTGATGGAGGGTCCACAAATTTAAAAGTAGCCGAGAACATCCCTGAGCATTTTGATGGAAGAATTATTACCAACTCCCCCTCTATTGCATTATCGCTGTGCCGATTGTCCAAAGCTAGTGTAACCTTGTTAGGTGGCGACCTCGATAAAAAGAACCAAGTGTTATTCGGAGCCGCAACGCTTAGAGCGATACAGCAAATCCATTTGGATCTAACAATCCTTGGCGTATCCACGCTGGATTCAAAGGTGGGCATAACTGTTCCCTCTTATGAGGAATCCATCATTAAGAATCAACTTTTTGAACAATCTTCCATGGTTATCGCCATAGCTACGAAAGAAAAGCTGGAGAAAATATCCACTTTTTTTGTAGCCAAGGTATCCGCGTTAGACTATTTAATCACTGAAGGTACAGTAGACAATAAAATTGTTGATACATATAACAAACTCGGCGTTAACGTAATTACAGTATAGATACTTTCTAAATTTGTACAAAAAAAGATGAACACCTTTGAAGCTTGTGCTCATCTTTCATTTAAAAAGTTCTCAATAGCCTCATAGGAATCTTGATTATGTTGCTTATTACTGATCGTTTTCGAAGTAATCTCAATAAATTTAGCGTTTGGGATATATTCTGAGAGTAATCTCCCGTAGGTGTATGGATGAATAGGGTCAAGTTGACTAGCAAGGATCAATGTGGGCAGCTTTAAGTTCTTCCAAGCCTCACGATCATGATTAGGACAATCCATTGGCAGCTTCACAAACTTCATCGAGGTTTCTTTTACATAAGGATATTTAAACTGCCCTAATAGGGATTCACCCGCATAAGTAGATAATGAATTTATGGATTTATAGACCTCTGAATTTTCGTATCTATTTTGGGCAGTCAGAGGATCTGTATCTTGCAGTACCTCATGAACTTTGGCGTAGGCTTCACGAATCAACGTCTCTTGCGGCTTATCCTTCCAGGCTGGACGTGACAAAATAAGCTTCTTAACGCTATCCGGGTACCTCAATGCCAAATGAAGCGACACCCCAGCACCTGTGGAAATCCCCCCAATATTGAATTGACTGATATGAAGGTATTCCGCTAAAGCCATCACATCTTCGGCGAATTGTTTAAAAGAAAAATCATCCGCATGGCCGAACGCCACAGTCTTTCCATGACCTCGAAAATCTAGTGAAACCCTTCGGATGTGATTTGATTGCTTCATTAAACCGAAAGTTTGATTAACGTCACCGCCCAGACCATGAAGAAAAATAAAAGGCTCTCCATCCCCTCCATCATCTTCATAATAAAATCGAATGTGCTCGTAGGTAAAGTACGGCATATTCTCCCCTCCTTTACAAAGGACCAGAAACGTCACTTAGATAAATCGTATTTCCGGTCTTCACCGATTCTTCAACAGCGAGCATCGCTCTCATCGTAGCAATCCCATCTTCAATCGTTGCACCTACACCTGGCTTATTATGCAGAATTGAATCTGCAAAACCTTCAATCTGCAATCTATAAAAATGACCATCTGCTCCAAGCGGTCTATGGTAGCTGTTATCACTAGCTTTGAAAATTTCTACATCGCTTGATTTTAATGTCCACGGGTTGTATGTCTTTCCTACTACTGATCCGAATTCACCATAAATTTGGAATCCTTCATGCCAATCCATCCGAACCGCAATGGTCAAATCCAATTGAGCTACAAAGCCGCTTTCAAACTCCGCAGTAATAAACCAACAATAGGCACCGAACTTTTGCGTATTCCATGCTTTCACACTTACAATATTTCCACCTAGATATCTTGCGGTATCGAACAAATGGCTTCCATGACCTAAAATATAATAGCGTTCCTTGTTCGCTTTTGGATCTCCAGCAGGTCTCTTTATATTTTTACCGGATATAATCACTGGCTGAACATTCTCGGTAACGGTATACCGATAGGTGGAATCACAATACCAAGCTTTTAGGCCAATAATCTCACCCATTTCATGATCTACAAACTCTTTAGCTGCTACTATACCGGGGTCAAATCTCTTCATATTCCCCACTTGCACTTTGAGATCGGTACGATCCACTAGCTCTTTTAATTCTTCCACTTCTTCGATGGATACACCTAGAGGCTTTTCTACCAAGACATGTTTACCTGCACGCACCGCTTGTTTAGCTGCCTCCACATGAAATTGATCGGCAATCCCAATAACTACAGCATGTACGCTAGGGTCCGACAGCATTTGATCATAATCCATATATACCTTGTCAGGTTCATAGATAGCATTCATTCTTCGAAGTAAGTATTCGTCTACATCGCATATTGCGTAAAGGTGAGCATTACGTGAACGCCTTATAGAGTCAAAATGCGCCGCTTGTGAAATCTGACCGCAACCTAATACGCCGATGTTCAACAATTGGTTTTCCTTTTTCATATTCATGTCCTCCTATTCTAGTTAAAGAAATTCAAAGCAAGTGCTACATCGTCCTCAGCTAACCCATGCATAATAACAGGACCGTCATAAACCTTACTTAATTCATTTAGATATTCCTTTAAGGGCAAGTTTCCTTTTCCTACCGGTGCAAAAGTGATCTTCTCTTCGGATACAAAAGCATCTTTGCAATGCGCAATGGCAATGTGCTTCTTCAGCGCTGTTAGCGTTTTTGAAATCTTACCTAAGAGGTCCTTATGATCCTGTGGGGTTACTAGATTTGCTGCATCATACAAAACCTTAAGATAGGGTGTGTCTAGATCTTGTAATAGTCTCAAAGCATCTTCTGCCGTATTCACCACATTGGCTTGTTCAGGTTCAAATATTAACGTTACTTGGTTGTCTTCTGCAATTTTCAGCATCCACGCAAGACTTTCATGCAATAGTGACCATGCCCTCACTGTATGATTGTCAGGATGAGAACTCCAGAAATCTTCTTGGTTCAAACTACCCGTAGAAATCGAAACATACGGAACAGCTAATGCAGCTGCAGCCACAACTACATTTTTAAAACACTGCTGATTTTTAACTTTCTTCTCCTCATTTAGCTCTAACGTATTAAACGTTCCTGAGATCACAGCAATGCTAACTCCACTGTTCATTACTGCTTCTCTGATTTGATGGATGGTCTCCTGACTAATCTTTTTAGGCAAGCTTTCCAGTCCTACATTAGCAAAATTGAATTGAACGCTACTCATGCCTTGCGCTTTGATTTTGTGTAAGGCGCTCTCCAGTTCATAGTTCAAGTATACTTTTGAGAAAATTCCTAACTTCACAAGTTACACCTCCTTTATCTATTTTCAACTTCATCATACACGTAATTTCGATTATAAACAATAAAATTCAATTACAAAAAAAGAACTAATAATCTGCAAAAAATATAAAAAAGCGCTGGCAATAATGCCAACACTTTAGAATCAATTATCGATTTCGATTAATCATGTAATTCAATAAATGCTTCAGAAAAGCAATATTACGAGGGATCTCCTTTAACGCTTCCATAGCGAGACAGTAGTGTTCCCACATCTCTTTTCTTGCGCCGTCAGCACCAAGGATAGATACAAACGTTGAATTGTTATTCTCCACATCCTGACCTATCGGCTTACCTAGTAAATGATGATCTCCTTCCAAATCGAGCAAATCATCTTTAATCTGAAAGGCAATCCCCGCATGATAGGCAAATTTTTTCAAAGCCAGAACTTCAGTTTTCTTAACCTGAGCCAGAATCGCTGGCATCACTAGTGAAGCTTCAAATGCAATTCCGGTCTTATAAAAGCAAATCATATTTAATTGCTCTAGCGTCAATGCTTTTCCCTTAGAATTCAGATCCATTGCCTGACCCATACATGTATCTTCTGCTTTTTGGGCTGAATATTGCATCAAGGCTAGCACCGCTTTTGCATCAAAAGAATGAAGTGACGCCTGTTCCTCGATCGACTTCTGAATCAGAAATAGTCCGGTTAATTCCGCCGTTGAACTAGTATACATTTCGTGTAGAGTTGCACGACCTCTTCGGGTTGAAGCATTATCCTGTGATGGAAGATCATCGAAGATTAGAGAAGCGGTATGCATATATTCCAAAGATCTTAGAAGCGGCACAATTGCGGATGCATCTAGACCATATTCGTTAACACCCATGACCCAAGTCAATATAGGTCTTATCCGCTTGCCGTCGCCTGCTAGACTATAATTAGCCGCATCAATAAGCAACTCTTTCATTTCTGGCGTCCCGTCTGGCTTGGCTATCAACAATTGTTTATTGATTTGATCGCGAACCTTTTGGATCGTATCTCGAAATTCCACTTTTTCCTTCTTGCTGTTTTTTAGATTCAAAAGCAACTGATCCCGAAGCAGTTTATCGAAAAAATCCACATCGTCCGCTTTCTGCACCATCTGCTGGACAAGCCGATTAAATGCTGGTTGACCAGAAGCAAAAATCTCCATGATCTCTTTATACTTCTCATTTCCTACACGTTCTTTACATCGCTTGAGTCCATTAATGGCGCGATCTAATATTACTTCACGGGTTTTAGGATCAGAGCGATACACAGTGTGTATTAAATGGGAAATGACCGTCCAGTATAATTCAAAAGGATTGATCAGATCTGTACGTTGACTACGGTATTTTAAATAATAAGTATAGGGGGTTACCGCTCCCGCTTTCATATCGTCAAACATATCCGCATAATCATCAGCCAGCTGATTATATAACCCATAGAAAAAGGTATGTTGATCAAATCCATCATCTGCTGGAGCACTAATTACGGATCGGACAATTAAACGGGAAGAAGAGGATTTTAAAATGATGGGTATGAAAAGCTCTTCATTGCTGTATTCAGAGTTAGAAAGATCCTTCATACGATCCAATTCCTGAGAATGGAAAAATACAAAAGACTGCTCGAAAAATGCATCCTGCATTTCTTCCCGCTGATACCCTCTAATATACTCAAAAGCCTCCTTGAGCTCCGAATGTACAAATCGAATGAACGGCATGTTCTCTCCAGACCATTCACCCAATTCCGGTACAACTCTATTAAGGATCGCAGTGCGTATCATATGAGAATACTGTTCTTTCTCTTGGTCGGTTAAGACACTGGAATCAAGGAGATCATCAATGAATGGATAAGTTAGGCCATATGAATAACCAAGTCTAATGGCTTCACCAATCCTCTTGGATCGCTCCACAGGTGGTACGTCATCGTCCATCTCTTCCATCACATGGAGAATCACCCCAATAATGATCTTGATTAATTTACGCTGTGCTTGCTCGGGATTCATTTCCTTCGGAAGATGTGCTGATACCCGCTTAAGTTTGTCTATCACCCAAATCGTGGCCGTTTCAACGCCTTCCTTCTGAGCCCAACGGTAAATCCCGGTGAAATTCATGAAATCTGACTGATCCTCCGAACTTGTGGAGCCTGGAAGAATCATCTGATTTCTAATATCGGCAACCATACGCTTAATCCGGAGCTGTGTATTCGGCGAATCCAAAGCTTGCCCCAGATCTCTCATATAAAGATAGGAAACACTTCGATCCAAATAATCATCCAATTTACCGGTCTGATTCAGCCATCCTAGATATCTATGATAATCCTGAGAATCAGGTTTCCTCTTGCCTCTTGATAAAAAGGACAACCATGAACGGCGATGAATATGGTTCTTCTTCCACAATTGAAAATCTTCAATCAAGGTAGACACATAAGTTTTTTCTTTGAATTGTTCACGAAGAGATGCAAAATACTGAGCTGCCTTCTGCTCAGCGATCGAATATCCTGTATCGGCGTAATCTGTAAATTTTTCATTCATAGGTGATGACCTCAACTTCTCTTTTTGTTAACATGACCCATTAGGGAAGAACAGAATTTCTTCCTGAATGAAATGTTCATCAGTTAATACGGTCAAAACTCTTTTGGGTTACGAAAAAGAAGCTTGACTAATCAAGCTTCTTTCAAAATAACTATACACAAATTATTCTATTTAGATTAATCTGCATTATGCTACTTTACTTGGATCTTTAGCGAGAGCGTCGATCCTAATTCCTTTTGTATATATGCTAAATCTGTTATCTGCTCGATATGATAAACGCCGCCTGGAAATGAAGAATCATAGAGGAGCTTTGATACTGCTGCTGTCACTATTGCAGTGATGATGGATTGATTCTTTCCTTGCAATATTAAATCAGCATGCATTGGCTTCCCCTCTCGATTTCTTCCACGAGCCTCAACCTTGATAGCGAACTGGTCGCTCCCAATATGCAGCCGCTCCATAGCACTAACCATCCACCTGTTCACCCAGCTTGTCTTTAACAAACGAACGGCTCCTGTTTTTTTGGCTATAGCCAGCATTTTAGTAACGAAAACTGAGTCCAGACAAAATCGTGTGGAGATGGACGATGCTTTGAGCGTTCGGGCAAGCGTCTGTTGATCTGAGAATGGGAAACGATAGGCATGGCGATTCCCTAAATCGTCACCAAAGTGATATGACTTTCTATCGGTGAAGCTCTCTACCTCTACCTGACGATTCTTCTGCTTAAATTCAAACTTTTCTCCTAAACTATTCACTGTCCATTCGATCGCCGCCTTACCATGAGAATCACCAAGTCCGAGCATAATCGCGATTTCGATGTCCTCCGTCTGTTCTATCAATCTTTCCGCTTCAAGAGCCATTAGATTGGTTATGCCGGGTGCAAGCCCTACACTAAGAACGGCACTAGATCCATGTCGTGCAGCCTCTTCGTATAACGCCTCAATTTGAGATAAAAACGGACCACTCGCTGATACATCCACATAATACGTACCGCTACGAAAGCAGGCTTTTACAAAATCCGTATTCGTTTGATCCAAACACATAATGATTAGCTTCACTTGATCTAGTAAATGTGGAGGTATCGGCTTATTAATATCTAACTGTAACGGCTTGATCCTGCCGTGGGTATATTGACTGAACCGCTCTGCTTTTTCAAGACTTCTCCCTGCAGCAAATACTTTCCCTGGATACTTCTTCTCTAATATTTCGCATATGGTACGCCCTACATGTCCATAACCACCAACGACAACAATATCTTCTTTTCCCTGCATTTTTATCACCGCATCCTATATAATAGAGTTGATTAAGAATCATTCTCAATTATACGGACTTCGCTTCCGTTCACTATCCCACAAATGTGGGAGTTGATATAATCCATTAAGGACTAGAGGGCTACTCAATGAATACCAATAAACAATTCATTCTAATAAAGAAACAAATCGTTAAACTAGGTATGGTTACTGATTCATCTCACAACTACCGTACTTCCTTGCTGACTCTTTTACGTGAAGCAGTTCCCTTTGATGCTGCCTGCTGTACTCATGTTGATCCACAGACATTGCTTTCGACAGGTGCGGTTACTGAAGACAATGTAGAATCCATTCATCCCCACTTGTTCCAGATCGAATACGGTCAGGATGATGTTAACACCTATGAGCAAATGGTTCAAAGCAAGCTCCTCGTCGCTACAATATATGAGGCGACCAAGCAGAAACCCGAGCGGTGTACACGCTATCGAAAGGTATTGTCTCCTGCAGGTTTTGGGGATGAACTACGTGCAGTCCTTATTCTTGGCGAATCTTGTTGGGGATATTTGACGCTGTACAGGAATACAGATCAATCGAAATTCTCACAAGAGGAATGTGATTGGATCACCTCGCTCATCCCTCTGATTGCAGCTAGAATGCGGGCTTTCAGTCTTGAGCTTCCAGAGAAAGATGAGACTTGGCTTGAAGATCATTACGGTTCCGGCATTGCAGTTTTATCTGATGACTTGGCTCTTCTCTCTTCCAATCCCACAGCGGATCGCTGGTTAGGCAAACTCCGCTCATTGGAAATGATTGAGGCTCATGTTCTACCTCGTCCCATCCGTGCTGTAAGCACGCAAGCGTTAAACAGCCCTTCCGAATCTATGGGGATAGCGAAGGCATGCATTCGTATGACTGAGGGGCCCTATTTAGTCGTTCGGGCAAGTCTTCTTAAGGCTTCCAACGGTCAGAACCAAATTGCCATTTCATTCGAACCCGCGCGTCCTGCTGACATGCTCCCCATCATTGCTGAAGCTTATGGTTTGACGGAACGTGAGCAACAGCTATTACACGGAGTAATTCGAGGATTATCCACTAAAGAATTGGCTTCTGCACTGCATATTTCTGCATACACCGTCCAGGATCATTTAAAGTCCATTTTTAGCAAAGCAAATGTCAGCAGCCGTAGAGAACTTATTTGGTATTTGCATTCACGCTACAATATTGCTCAAGCTTGAGTAATCCGAGATAAAGGATATACAAGTTGTATGTCCTTCTCTGTAATTAGTCCTTCATATAACGAATGATTATGGTCTGCACCTACAATACACAAGATTCTTTTCTCTGAGTGGCCTTTTATGGCATTTTTGATTCGTTGAATCATTATAAGATGTCTACACAACCACCTGAACTGATGCGCTTGAGGATTGATTCGTTCTAACCATTCATACTTCTGTCTTGTAATAGTGTCATATTCTAATGAATTAAAGGGAATTGCACTTGAATCCACTGTTGAAAGCTGTCTTTGAAACCATTGCTCTAACTCATATTCCAATTCTTTTCTCTGATCTTCTTTATAGCTATTAAAAGGATCAAAATCTGTCCAAACATCCAATTCAACCCAATCAATAGGGACAAATTCATAATTCTCTTCTTTACACAAAGGAAAAATGAGATCCCAATATTCACTTGCAGGTTCTCCCCAATATCCACGGTAATTACTGTCCTTCTTATAATGTTCCCAACTACTAGGAAGGACTTCTCCACAAATAATATCTGGATTAAACTCTAAAATTAAATCCTTTATGAACTCTAAAGAAAAATGATATTTTTGCCTAAGTTCATCATCGTGAACCACTCCCAAAATACCTACAATTGACACGAAAAATCCTCCTACCTTCAATTAATTCTAATATCATCTAATTTTACAATCGTCAAATTTGATAATATTACAATAGGAATATAATGTAAATAATTATTTAAAAAAATAGACTGAGCACCTATGAATAGAGGGCTCAATCTGTTTAAATGTAACATTTCACTAGTGCATTCGTTAATATTGCAAAGCAGCCATCCTTTAATGCGAAGCCGTATACTCTCCCAATTCAGAAGCCGGATCAAACTTTTCCTTACTCATCACAAATGCAGCCAGTAGAGCTATAACAGACGGAATAATTGCCCATGCAAAAGTGTGAACAAGCGATGAGGATAATCCCTCTGTAATCTTATCAAGAACTTCCGTAGGGATTTTCTCACGAGTATCCGGAGTCAAAATAGTACTTGGATCGCTTAAATTTACCCCTATAGGTGTTGCACCACTGCTACTGAACATGGATGCTAATTTATTCGAAAACACATGACTTTGGATAATACCGAATACTGTTATGCCGAGTGTCATTCCCAGCTCCCTTGTAAAACTAAGTGTCGAACTTGCGGACCCACGCTGCCTTGCTGTAAATCCATGAATGGCTGCGTTACTTAGAACAGAGAATGAAGAACCTATTCCAAGACCTACTAGAAACATAAATATGGTGACCATGAACCGTGAAGAATCTGGTGTTAATGTGGTTAGCAAGGCGATACCTAAAACAAGCAGTATTAACGTCGATATCATGATGGCGCGATAATTGAACTTCGAGAGCAGGAATCCGCCCCCCGCTGCAGTGATAACGGAGCCGAGCATCATAGGAAGTAGAACAAGACCCGAATTCGTTGCTGAGCCGCCAAGCACCCCTTGAATGTAGATTGGAATGTACACCGAGGCTGTAATAAATGCTGCTCCACTAAATATAGCCATAACATTACTCGTAGAATAAAGACGATTCTTGAACATGCCGAAAGTAATGATGGGTTCTTCTGCACGACGTTCGATAAAAATAAATCCCACGATAAACACTACAAAAGCTAAGAACAATCCTAAAATCATAGCAGAGTCCCAAGCATATTTTTTACCACCCAGCTCAATCGCAAACATGAGACATAGGATGGAAGCTACAAGTGTAAACGCACCTAGGTAATCGATCTTTTCCTTGGAATGCTCAACAGACTCTTTGTAGAAGAAAGCAATCAAAAAGAAGGCAATAACACCTATAGGTAAGTTGATGTAAAAGACCCAAGACCAATGAATGTAATCCGCTATGTAAGCGCCAATAAGGGGTCCGAAAATACTTGATATACCATAAGCTGCTCCGAATAATCCACCGATCTTCCCCCGTTTTTCCGGAGCAACCACATCGAACATGATGGTGAACGCAATTGGAACCAGTGCCCCTCCACCAATACCCTGAATCGCACGATAAATACTCAGCTGAACTATAGAGTTTGCGGTACCACATAAAGCAGATCCGATCATAAATACAATAATTCCGAAAATAAAGAAACGCTTGCGGCCATACATATCCGATAATTTTCCGAAAATCGGCATTCCTGCCATCTCAGCTATCATATAAGCAGAAGTCACCCACATCAGTTTGTCAAAACCGCCAAGTTCCCCTACGATTGTTCCCATTGCAGTTGCTAATATAGTGTTATCCATGGATGCCATAAGTGTGGCCAGTAATAGAGCCGCTATAATAATCCCTACATTATTTTTCTTCTCCAAGTTCTTTACCATTCTCTTTTGTTCCCTCCACTTTTCCTTAATTTCGAATTTAATCTTATCGTTATAAGATCGCACACCAACCTCTCTCTAAACTTCTTGATGCATTACCTTTTGCAAAACTTTAATAATTCCGATAAAATGAATTCAATTAATCGCACGTTTATCGAGTATCTTAATTGTCAAATATCTCGATTATCAAGATATAAATATTTTAAAAGGAGGGCTCTCTTTTGTCAAGAGATCGACACAATCAAGTGAAAAATCAGCAGGAAGACTTCACCTTGCGTATGCGGGGCCTAGGAAGTCGAACGATACTATATCAGCAAAATGTGGCAGCATCACTTGGGTTATATAATAATGATTATCTATCCATAGATATCCTCCATGAAAGAGGTCCCATCACCGCTGGTGAACTGTCCAAGCTAACCGGACTCGCTACAGGCAGTGTTACGGCATTAATTGATCGACTTGAAAATAACGGTTTTGTTCGCAGACAAAATGACCCCAGTGACCGTCGTAAGGTAATTATTGTCCCTTTGTATGAAAATAATGAGGTCGGGAATGCCTACCTTCCCCTGCATGCCGAGATGCTTAAATTAGCTTCCACCTACTCGGATGAAGAGCTTGAACTTATTACACAATTTGTTGGCATAGCAAGTGCGGTTCTGGAAGAGCAGATTCATCGTCTAAGCTCCGCAACAAACAATAATTCTTCCTCTTAAGCCTTAATTATTCATCAAAAAAGGACAATACCCATTGTCTAATTACAATGGGTATTGTCCTTTTTTTCTCACATTATTCGAATGTTACTTCGTATCTATGGAAATAGATAGCTTTCCATTGGATTCAATTAAAGAAATTTTGGCATTATCCGTCTGCCATACCCTACGAAAGTTTGTACCTTCGCCTTCTTTTTCTATATCTGCTGTGTTACCTTCACTCTTAGTCGTAAGCTCTCCAAGCTGTTGCGTTATCTCTTGCGTTAATTTTTCCTTGGTAGCTTCTTCAAAATGAATCGTCTCTCCAATCACTTTTCCAGTGTGATCATAGGAGACCTGAAGATTTGCTTCGTGATTCACAATCTTCTCGTTATATTCGCGGGATAAAAGAGTAGAATTCGTACCTTCATTACGATTAGGTGCGCCTTTGCCGAGAGCTTGGACAACTTGAGCATCCTCTTTTCCAATCAAAGTGGCAAGTTCCTCAAGGCTAAATCTTTCCTCAGCTCCACTTGGCACAACCGTTGGAGGTGGTAGCTGGGATTTATCTGCTACTGGTCTTGAGCATGCACTAAGTGCAAGGACCGTAAGCAGTAGCAAACAAGTTTGTTTTAATATCTTCATGGGTTTCATTCCCTTCATTGCTAGCTCTTGATGTATTTTTCACAATTTATTGAATGATTATGTATTGCTGGAGCCAAATTCGTCCAAAAAAGACGATATCCCATGAAGTCAAATGACTTTGAGATACCGTCCTACATCATGAATCTTGCAATTAAAGGGAAGCTGAGGATTGGCTGACCCAAGCCACTAATTGAGCCGTATCCACTGTATCCCCTTTTCGTAGTTTCAGTGTTTTTCTCTCCGGAGGGCCCTCGAACATTCCTTCTGGAAACTCAAGCTCATTCGTATTAAAAATAACAAAGCTTACCGCATCTTTTGAAGTTGAAATAGCTGCTGCGTACTTACCATTTTTCAAAAAATGAGGCTTCTTATACTGAATTCGTTCCTGTACATCTGGGATTGCTTGGTGAATAGCCTCTCGAAGATTTGTAGATAACTCCACCTGCCATGGTTCTTTTAATGCTTCAATAAAATCGATGACTTCTTGATTCATATTTTATCTCTCCTTTATGTACGTACCGGTTTAAAATACTATTGAATTAACTACGATGTTCCTAAGTTACACGCTGCCGCCCGATTCAGCAAAAGAATCCTTTCACGTTCATTCTCGGTTAAGGATGCGGCACGTTCGAACTCTGTACGCGCCTCATCATATCGCCCCAGCTTCAGCAGAAGATCACCACGAACGCTGGGCAGCAGATGATATTCCCTCATGGATGGTTCAGTATTCAGCTCATCCACTATTTGCAGTCCAAAGGTTGGGCCAAACGCCATGGATATGGCGACCGCTCGGTTTAATTCGACGATCGGGGAAGGCATGACTCTCGAAAGCGCTTCGTACAGTGCAGAAATACGGATCCAGTCTGTCTCTGCTGCAGTAGGCGCCTGTGCATGACAAGCAGAAATCGCAGCCTGAAGCGAGTAAGGTCCGGGCGGACGTCCAAGCTTTCGGCTACGCTCTAATGCAGTCAGGCCACGGCGGATCAGTAATTGATCCCACTGTGCCCGGTTTTGATCCATAAGTAGAATAGGCTCCCCTTTGCTATTAACCCTCGTCCTAAAACGCGAGGATTGAATCTCCATAAGGGCGACCAGTCCATGAACCTCAGGTTCATAAGGGGCAATCTCAGCTAGTACCCGTCCTAACCTCAGCGCCTCCTGGCATAACAGCGGACGGATCCAATCCACTCCAGAGGTTGCAGAATATCCTTCATTAAACATAAGGTAAAGGACTTCAAGCACCGTAGACAAACGGTCTTTAAGCTCTTCTTGAATGGGTACCTCAAAAGGAACCTTGTTAGCACTTAGGGTTCTCTTCGCCCGAACAATTCGCTGAGCAATCGTTGATTCGGCGACTAGAAAAGAACGTGCGATTTCATCTGTCGTCAATCCACATAATAGTCGAAGGGTCAGGGCTACTCTGGCATCTTGTGACAACACCGGATGACAGGTCATAAAGATCAGACGAAGGAGATCGTCACTGATCTCCTCATCTAACGCATCATCTATGTCTACCTCAGTGTATAAATCCATGCTATGTGCAACCTCTACGTATTTCTGATCTCGAAGCTTGGTCCTGCGAATAAGATCAATCGCACGCCGTTTCGCGGTGGTCATCAGCCAAGCACCTGGATGATCTGGAATCCCCGTCTCTGGCCATCGATTAAGGGCAATTACTAATGCGTCCTGAGCAAGATCTTCTGCGAGACCTACGTCCCGTACCATGCGTGCTAAACCCGCAATGATTTTTGCTGATTCCATTCGCCATATCGTATCAATCGTTCGATGCGTATGGGAGAAACTCACGTTTGCTTCTGCTCCTCAACCTGTTTACGAAGTGCTGCTTCTTTCGCCAATGTTTCGGGATCGTCCATTATTTCCTCCGGCTCGAATACCTGCCTTAGCTCAATCTCTCCTTGGCCAAATCCATGAGGGTCTGGCATACGTAAAGCCCATTCAATGGCTTCTTCTCTAGATTTGACCTCAATCAGCGTATATCCAGCGATCATTTCTTTAGCTTCTGTAAACGGACCATCCATAACTTTCGGTTTGCCGCCAGCTTCCGGATATGAAATTCGAATACCACTGGAACTCGGTTGCAATCCATCGCCAGCCAGCAACACACCTGCTTTCACCAATTCCTCATTATACTTCTGCATAGCATCAATCAGTTCTTGACTAGGCATAATTCCCGCCTCTGAATCTGTGGTAGCTTTAACAATCATCATAAATCTCATAGGTGTATCCCTCCTATTTTTAATTTCCCATAAAGAATGCAGTAAGCTCAGTTGAAATGATCCTTGTATTGAGTTTCTTCGTATGACCGAGCCCCTTTTTACTTAATAGTTTCGCATTAGGTAGTACTTTAGCTATTGCCTGAGCACCATGCCGTAAGCCAACAGGACTCTCCGTACCTTCGAGGACCAGCGTTGGAATGGTAACTGTGCTCCACAAGGTGGCAGGAAGCGGCTTTCCGTCCATATACCCATCCAATAAAACAGCATCATAGGGAAGAGTGTGCGCTACAGCCATTAGGTTAGACCATACACTTGGCATTAAGCGCATCAATTTAACTACAAAAGCAGGTGCTCCCATACCTTTAGTCATAAAATACTTAATTGCCTCAGATCGGCGATTTGTAGCAATAAGCTCAGTAACATTCATTACGAAATCTAGAGGCGGCTTGGGATCCGAAGCATTGACAACAAATGGAGGCTCATGTAGAGCTAATTTAGTAATATTTGCTCCATCCGCTGCTGCCTGTAGAGCAAGAACTGCTCCAGAAGACAATCCCCAGACATATGCCGATCCTCCGGCCGCATTAATTATAGCCTGCAGATCTTCGATCTCACGAGCTATTGCGTATGGCTGAGTGTCTCCGCTATCGCCACGACCTCGTCGATCGTAATTGAAGACTGTGAAATTCTCAGACAACAGATCAGCTAACTGTACTTGACTTGGGAATTTTCGGTAACTAAATGCACCTGTCACTAATATAAGTGCTGGCCCTTGACCCATTTTGTCATAGGCAATCTTAGTTCCATCCATTGAAGTTACTAAATGCATTTCATCTCTCCTTCGCTTTAACGTCTGATATCCGGACTTCTATTTAAACGACGAACGGAAGATGATGAAATCGACACATTACTAAAAATTTATTTCTTATGAGATAAATACTATATCCTACCATTTATTTCTTGCTCATCAAGTCAATATCCTTCTCCGTAGTTTTAAATTTTCACTATCCACAATATAAAAAAAGGGAAAAGTTCCGAAGAACTCCTCCCTCACACTATCGCTTAATGAATCGTCAGATTAAAACCGCTCTGAATATAATTCAGGTTGGGGTTAGCGATATTCGTAGTCGTCAGGTTGTTAAACGTTGCTGAACCATTGCCTGTGTAAGTATAGATTGCCGAACCCTGATGTGGCCCAGAGAAACGTGAAGTAGTAATACCATCAAGCCCAGTACCATTAATATTGATGTTGTTAAACACGATATTCTCAAATCCACCACCATAACCGAACTGGATTGCATCGCGTTGTGTATTGATGATATCGATGTTGGTAAAGGTGACGTTCTTGATGGCATCATTCGATGCCTCTAAATCGATGGCTCCACGTTCTCCACCATACAGATCTTTACTGGTACCACTTGTGATAATCGTAGTATCTGAGAAAACAATGCCCGCATTATTCTGGAAATGGTAACCAGGGAAAACGGTGTTCATACGAATACCAGAACCACCTACAGTGTCGATGATGTAGTTGTGATCAGCCTTATGACCGCCGCCTCCAAAGAATGCTATGGCTGCTGCACGCCAGTTATTCTCAATCGTGTTGTAGGAGAATGTGTTATTTACACCCGCCGGAGCACCATTGGTGTTACTAGTCCATACTGCAAGACCATCGTCACCGTTATTTCTTACGTTGGTGTTTCGAACAATCGAATTGCTAGTGCCTTGGGAGTAGTTGATACCATCGGCAAGATTGTTCCGAATCCGGCTGTTTTCAACCACAAGCCCACTGGCATAAATAGCAGGTGTATGAGCATAGTCGCCTACCCACATGCCACATTCAAAATGTTCTACCCAGACATCATGGATAATTGAATTAGTACCAAAGTTATCCATAAATCCTTTGTAAATTGCATTTTGTCCATAACGGGATCTCAAATTCGAATTCATGTATACATTACTAAAATCTAGCTTGCCGCTAATACGGAGTGAAATACCGCCTCCCGCCGCATTAGGATTAGTAAACTGGAGGTTCGTATGCCAGATTCCAGCACCCGTCACCGTAAAGTTGTTAATCATATTGCTGGCAGAGCCAATTTCCCACATGCTGCTAAGATTAAATGTTCCGGCAGGAATATACATGCTCTTACCACCTGCAACAGCTGCATTCACCGTTGCTTTAAAAGCTGCAAGGTCATCCTGACCATCATTTGCTACAGCACCATAATCTGTCACTGACACGGAGTTCGCCGGACGAGCGACTACAGTAGGAACAGGTTCGATTTCGAGGAAATCAACACCATATTCCAAGCTATCTCCATTGTTCTTCTGAATACGGATGATATCTCCAGGCTGGAGAGAAGTATCCAATTTCCAGTGGACTTCGTCAAATCGGAAGAGCGGACGCCCAGCACTAGGAGTATCACCAGGCATGTCGCCCGAAAAATACTGCCAGCTGTAGTAGGATGTCAACGATACCGTTTTGACTTTTACTCCATTCACATACACGTCAAGTGAACCATTCAGTCCCATACCATCCGAAGAGTCAGGCATAGTAAATCTCATAGTTACACCCGCGCCGCCTTGTCCTTGTCTGACTGTCCATCCCACGTTCGAGCCGTTTGTAGGAAGCGCTACATAACGCTGACCAGATGCTTCTGAAGCAGTTAGTGCTTGATCAAACGTAGGTGCTGATTTCAACGTAGCTCCACCACCGAGAGTAGCATCTTCGGTATCATACCGACTATAAGGCATGCTTGCACCACGTAGAGCATAGACCACCAGATTAGTTGTGCTTATATTGTTTGATTGCTTCGCTGTTACCTCATTAGCATCCACTTCAACAGTAGTGGTTACAGTGTAATTACCGTTGACCGCTGTCCATGTCCCTGGAATCGTGACGTTAACGGAAGCTCCAGCAGCAAGGGTCCCGGAATAGGATCCATTAAATGTTTGAATCGTGGTACCCGCTGAGTTTTTAAGAGCTACAGTAACACCATGAGAACCGCTTGCAGAAGCAATGGTTCCTTGATTCTTGAGATTTACGGTAAAAGCTACTGTACTATTAGCCACTGGATTACTTGGTGTCCAGGTAGTCACACCAACTAAGTCAGAGCTGGAGACTGGAGCGATAACAAGAGATGCCCCGTTTGTATAGCTGTTATTCCCTTCGTTCTGCTCGATAATCACATTGTTCTCATCTACTTTAGCGCTGAGAGCATAGGTCGCAGCGGTTTTGGCTCCAGCGTTTAATGTCATTGAGGCTGTTGTTGATGCGCCTGCAGTTAATAAACCTACTGGAGCAGATCCAACGAGCTCATTGTTTAAGTAAAAGTTGACAGTGGTTGCTGCGGAGCTAGCATTACCGTTGTTCTTAACAACTGCATTTAATGTAATTGCACTTGTCTCGACAGGAGTAGTAGGTGACCAGGACATACCCGTTATCATTAGATCAGGGTTCGCCCCTGGTGTACCGAATACTTGAAACTCCGCGATTTGCCCAGCAGGGGCACCAGAGTTCGAAGTGATATTCAACTGCAGACGTTTAACCGTTGCCGTAACCGGGATGGTTACTGTGTTGCCCGAAGCTGGATTAAACGTATAGGATTGAGCCGATACCAAATTACCGAAGGTAGTCGTGTCTTGATTGTGACCGAGCACCTGAATCGTTTGTGTGCGAGTACTCCATGCAGAGGCTGGATTCAGCTTCAAAACGATTGACGTAATGTTGTGGTTCGCCCCTAAGTCGAGGGTGAGCGAACTTGGATTGCTGCCACCTTCCCAGTACGTGCTTGTGTCATTATCGTTCGCATTTGTTGCTACGAACGTTTGTGTACTGGAAGAAGCGGTAATCGTCTTGCCGACAGCAATATTACTCCCAGGAGCAGGTGTTGGTGTGGTTGTTGGCGTTGGTGTGACCGTCGGTGTTGGTGTTGGTGTTGGTGTTGGTGTTGGTGTTGGTGTTGGTGTTGGTGTTGGTGTTGGTGTTGGTGTTGGTGTTGGTGTTGGTGTTGGTGTTGGTGTTGGTGTTGGTGTTGGTGTGGCTGTCGGTGTCGGAGTAGGTGTTGCAGGTGGTGGTGTTGTCGTCGACGCTACAGTGATTTGGTCAAGGTTAACATTGCCAGAATCACCAGCATCATATTTATATGCGATGGTGTTGTTACCCGCATTTAGATTAAGAACTTCTACTTTAGTGCTCCATGAATCCCAATTTGGTAAGTTAGATAATGAGGTCTGGCCAATTTTAGCACCATTGACATAGACACTTATTGTCTTTGCACTGCCACTTGCATTAGCGTATTTCAATGTCACCTCACGACTACCTGCTGCTGGCACGTTAACCGTGAATGTCGTTGTTGCACCTTGTGTCAAATATCCATCCACGAATCCCGCGCCGGAGTAACCGGCATGATCCGTGTTCACTTTAGCTCCTCCAGACAGTGAAGCAGATTCAGCTTCATAAGTGCCGGAAGGCGATGGAGTTGGAGTAGCAATAGGGCCACTAGCGCCGTAAATCTCGAATTCAGAGAGCTGAGCTGCCGGCCAACCTGTGTTGCTCGTTACATTCAGACGAACATAACGCGTACTGATTGAGGCAAAGTCGATGGTAACACTGTTCCCTGCCACTGATGGATTGAATTCATAATTCGCAGAACCTACAATATTCGTGAATGTCGAACCGTTTGTGCTACCTTGAACAGCCAATGTTTGCGTCCGCGTCTCCCAGCCAGAAGGGAGCTTTAGAACGATTTGATCAATATTCGTATTTGCACCTAAATCGACTTGAATCCATTGCGGGAATGCATTATTCGTACTTTCCCAATACGTGCTTTGATTACTGTCTTTAACATTGTCAGGACTATAAGTTTGTGATTGACCGCTCGCAGTTACATTTTTGCCGAGTGTCAGGTTTGGTCCTCCGGAGGCTGAAACAAAATTAAGTGGGCCCGCAGCCAAGAATAAACTTGAAATCAGCATGGATACTACCAGCGACCATACAACATACTTGTTACGCATTTTAATTTTAATCCTCCTTAAATATGTTAGATTCTCAAAAATTCACGAACCTATCAGAGTGCTCAAATGGTAGCGTTTTCAATAGAGATCATCCAGAGCACATTAAAAAGAACCACACCCTCCCTTCACTTTCAGACACACTCATTATAGATAAATAGTAGCTCAAACTATAAGATGTAATTCTACGGAAAAGGTAAGTGATACCATTATCGCGAAACTATGCGATTTATGGAATCTATGACATCCGTTTAAAAATAAAAAAAGAGCCTGATTTATCAGGCCCGTACTTTGTCTTCACCTTTGGCAGGAGAGTTTAATAATACCACTCCTCCTACTATTAATACTATTCCGGCAAAAGTAAGAATACCAAATGGATCTCCCCACACAACAATACCCACAATTGCAGTTAGAACAGTACCTACACCCGACCAAATTGCATAAGCTAAGCTTAACGGTAATTCTCTAAGGCTTATGGATAAACTATAAAAAGCAATAATAAAACCAATAATAACCCCTATAGAAGGGAGTAATTGCGTGAATCCTTCTGACATTTTCAACATTGTAGTCCCTACGACTTCGCTAGCAATCGCTATACTTAGAGCAATATATCCTACATTTCTTTTCATGCTGCAGCCTCCAAATTCTAATGAGCCCCACCTGAGAGCTTCATAATGATTACACCAACAATAATAAGTAGTAGACCTAGTAATTTCTTACGATTAAAATTCTCCTTATAAATAACTACGCCAATTATAGCTGTCAAAGCTGTGCCCACCCCTGACCAAATCGCATAAGCTGTACCTAATGGAATTGTTTTTAACGCTAAAGAAAGACTGTAAAATGCTAAGCCCATACCAAGGATCACGCCAATGGATGGGAATACCCTTTTAAACCCGTTAGACACTTTTAGCATTGAACTGCCAAATACCTCACAGATGATCGCTGTTGCAAGTAATACATATGAATTCAAAGATAACCTCTCCTTACTTCGTCATATTTATCAATTCTTGAATGACTTTCGTGCGTAATTCATCATCTAACACACCTAATCCGAACATTTCGGAATACCATAACCCATCTGCTGCCAACCTAATGATAGTGGAGCGTACAGGATCAATGCCATCGTTCTCTATGTTTTGTTGCCATGTTGCATATTGACTTTGAAATTTGTTAAGAATATCTGGATTTGTGAAAAGAGCAGCGAGAAGCGCGGTACCAATCTCTTTGCCCTCTTTAATATCATCATCCATGGCTTTAGTAATAGCACGACTCCACTTCCCTTTTTCAACCGTTTCGCTCATTGCTCTATCTTGAACATTGGTAAAAAAATGGTTCGTTAGATCTTCGACCATCCCTATGATCAAAGCTTCTTTATTTGGAAAATGGTGCAGTAGCCCGCCCTTACTGACCCCGGCTTCTTTAGCCACAGCTTCAAGCGTAAGCTTCTCTACTCCATTATTTTTAACAACTGTGGAAGCCGCCAATAAAATAGTTTTACGTTTAGAATTACTGTTCACATTGATCACCCCTGATATTTACTATACCGTCTGGACGGTTTTATTGTCAAATAAAAAATAAGCCTGCTAATCCAGGCTTACTAAACCATAATTAAATTAACTCTTTAATATACCAAGCATCACATGCGAAATGCTCTGAGCCAGCTAATGGGGCATCTAAAAGTTCGAAGCCGTTTTTCATATAAAAACGGTTAGCCGCATGCATGTTCTGTAATGTCTCCAAATAACATTTGTTGTAATATAGCTTGGCAAAATCCAGAGCCGTATTTAAGAGTTCGGAAGATATCCCTCTACCTCTAACAGACTGAGATAAGTACATTTTTTGCAACTCACATATGTCGCCCTCATTGCCGAAAGGCGCAATGCCACACCCGCCCAATATATTTCCATCTTCTTCTACAACCCAATAGGCCTGATTATCACTATGATTGTAATACTCATATAAATGATGCAGGCTGTCATCTTCCCACGCAAGCCCTGCCCTATTCCCGCCAAACTCAATCAGACAGCTCCTAATAATCTGTTCAATCGCACGATTATCGTTCTTATGTATTCTTCTGATGTTCATGATCAATCTGTCCCCTAACTTTTGAATATCAATCTATTGTTATACTATTGTACCACCTCAATGAAAGGATAATTATAAAGGATTTCATACATAATATAGGTGAATTTATAAAAGGAGGGACTTTAATGAAAGTGGCAGCTAAGCAGCTCTGGATTGCAGCATTAGGCGGTGTGAATGAAATTGGTAAGAATATGTATTTCCTGCAATATGCAGATGATATTATTGTCATTGATTGCGGTTCTAAATTTCCGGACGAAAGTCTACTGGGGATTGACCTCATTATTCCTGATGTTACGTATTTATTAAGTAATCTTGATAAGATTCGAGCATTAGTAGTTACACATGGACATGAGGATCATATTGGAGGAATTCCGTATCTACTCAAACAATTAAATCTTCCGATCTACGCATCTCGGTTAACCTTAGGTCTAATTGAAAATAAACTGAGGGAACACGGAATATTACGTCAGACCAAGCTTCATGTCATTGATTCTGAGTCTACTTTACAGCTAGGAGCGATTACTACAACGTTCTTTAATACCAATCATAGTATTCCGGATTGCCTTGGTGTTGTATTCGATACCCCAGAAGGGACCGTTGTTCATACAGGGGATTTCAAATTTGACATGACCCCTGTTAATAAGCAGTATCCAGACATACATAAAATGGCTGACATCGGGAAAAATGGTGTAAAGTTCCTGCTCTCAGAGAGTACCAATGCAGAACGCCCAGGCTTCACCCCCTCTGAAAAACTCGTTGGCGCTCATATTGAAGAAGCATTCATGAAAGCTGACCGTAGAATTTTTATCTCTACCTTTGCTTCAAATGTACACCGTCTACAACAGATCATTGAAGCTGCTCGTTTAACCGATCGTAGATTAACCTTACTTGGCAGAAGTATGGTTAATGTTGTCCGAGTAGCCCAGGAACTCGGGTACTTGAGCATTCCAGATAACATGCTGATCGAGCCTACAGAAGCTGCCAAACTCCCTCCAGAGCAAGTAACTGTATTATGTACAGGCAGTCAAGGAGAGCCCATGGCTGCGTTATCGCGACTGGCTAACGCAAGTCATAGGCAGATGGAAATTCAGGCAGGAGATACCGTTCTGATAGCAGCTAATCCCATTCCCGGGAATGAACGCAATGTATCTAGAATCGTCGATAATTTATACGTGCTGGGCGCTAAAGTCATCTATGGATCACGCAGCGAGCTTCATGTATCTGGGCATGCAAGCCAAGAAGAGCTTAAGTTAATGTTAACCTTGATGAAACCTGAATATTTCATACCGATTCATGGTGAATACCGTATGCTACATCATCACAGCTTGTTAGCAGAGGCAGTTGGTGTTAACCCCAATAATATCTTTATTCTGAAAAATGGAGATATCGTCGAGTCATCATCAGGTGTCGTCCGCCAATCTGGCCGAGTGGCAGCTGGACAAACCCTAGTGGATGGCCTTGGGATTGGAGATATTGGTAATGTTGTTCTTCGCGATCGTCGCCAGCTGTCAGCAGACGGTATTTTGATTACAGTGATTACATTAAGCCAAGAAGATGGACGTTTATTAAACGAGCCGGATACCATATCCAGAGGATTCATCTATGTCCGTAACTCAGAAACTTTAATGGAGGAGATCAACAAGCTGGTAACCTCCACCCTTCAAAAGATGAGTGAGGCTGACCTAGGCGAGTGGAATATCATCAAGCAGACCATCAAGGAGACCCTAAGTAGATTCCTGTACGAAAAAACGAAACGACGTCCAATGATTCTCCCCATCATTATTGAGGTGTAGCAAAAAGGAGCTCCTTTAATAGGGGCTCCTTTTTCATATCTAATGAGAATTAAGAACTATGTTATCCATAATTTCAATGTCTCTGCTTCTAGCGTCATTTTTTGATGAATAATAATGATTTGCTCTAGCCGATTAACCCGCTCCTGAAGATTAGCGTTTAACAGGTCAGATTGTAGCTGAGCATTTAGAGAAAAGTATTGTGGCACTTCCCAGACACTACGTAAAGCAGTGCTTAAACAATAACCATATCTTGCAAAGGATTCGTCCCCTTGCCATCCGCTAGCCTTTAATCCTTTGATATACGAATGGAATAAAGACTCTTTAAATTCCTCGTAACGATGGATAGGAATTACACCAAGACTCATATTTACGCCAAACATTTTACCAAGATCTTCACCTAAACCTGATAAGCTCATAAATTGCCAGTCTATCAAGACTAACTCTCCGTTTTGAGTTAACAGCATATTCATTTGACTGAGGTCCTGATGGGCTAATACTCGCGGCAAGCGATGGAGAGCATTCAAGTTACTGTCTATCCGCTTCGTGAAGTCTTGGAACCAAGCCCAAAGGCTTCGGTCATTGTCTCTATGTAATTGATGAATATATTCTTCAGGGTTAGGTGCATACATTTTACTTGCGGTAGTCCAAGATCTAAGCCAGCTTCTACATATCCATTGGTTATTAGGAGTGTTCTTTCCTGAAAGATAAGCTCCATTAAATCGGCCTAACCGTTCAGCGATAATATCAAACTGCTCCTTCGTATGTGCAAATTCCCCTTCAATTCGTTCCATCCATAACCATACGGTACCATCTACTTGTTCTTCAACAAGATAACACTTAGGAGCTTGGATTGAGCTAAGAAGCTCATCCAGAATCTTAGATTCAAAGACTAGGGCTTCTCGTCGCCAGTAATTGTGATGTGCTGGATCCTCTTTTTCTACACTATCAGACTTAATGATTTTTAATATGATTGACCATGGAAGCTGCTCGTTATTAATTAGTGCGATACCCTGAAGATGAAAGATACCCGCTGTTGTAAAGTTAGGTGTTTTATAATCTAAATCCTCGCATGTGAAATTGACTATTTCTATTTCTTGTTTTCCAAAAATTCGTTGAACACTGATGTTAAGCTGATCCATTTTATTCTCTAACACATAGACCCTCCCACTATCCATAAAAAAGCCTATAAAGCGTAACTGATTCGTTAACACCTCATAGGCTTGTTCAATAAAGATTTGCTTATTAGAATACTTTTGTTGTCCAATCTTCGCAATTCCAGATATCGGTCACAATGTCTTGATAAAAATCTGGTTCGTGAGAGATCATGAGAATGCTTCCCTTATATGCTTTCAGCGCACGTTTCAGTTCATCTTTGGCATCGATATCCAAGTGGTTCGTCGGCTCATCTAATACGAGAATGTTCGTCTCACTGTTAATGAGTTTACATAGACGCACTTTAGCTTTTTCTCCACCACTTAGAACAGCAATCTTACTTTCGATATGTTTCGTGGTCAGTCCACATTTGGCAAGGGCAGCACGTACTTCGAATTGTGACAGGGATGGGAATGTATCCCAGATCTCCTCGATACAAGTCTTGTAATTGCCTTCTTTCATTTCTTGCTCAAAGTATCCAATCTCTTGATGGTATCCACGTTCTACCGAACCGGACAATGCTTGGATTTCGCCTAAGATGCTGCGAAGCAAGGTGGTTTTACCGATCCCGTTCGCACCGACCAACGCGATCTTTTGTCCACGCTCCATTAACAAATTTAGTGGTCTGGACAACGGTGTGTCATATCCGATAACCAATTCTTTAGCTTCGAAAATCATCTTGCCGGCAGTTTTACCTTCTTTAAAGTTAAACTGTGGTTTTGGCTTCTCTTTTGCAATCTCGATGATTTCCATCTTGTCGAGCTTCTTCTGTCTGGACATTGCCATGTTACGGGTAGCTACGCTGGCTTTGTTACGTGCAACGAAGTCTTTCAGCTCTGCAATTTCTTGTTTCTGACGGTTATAAGCAGATTCAAGCTGTTGTTTTCTCATTTCGTAGACCTGTTGGAATTGCTCATAATCACCCACATAACGGGTCAGCTTTTGATTTTCCATATGGTAGATCAGGTTGATAACGCTGTTCAAGAAAGGCATATCATGTGAGATCAGAATAAATGCATTATCATACTCTTGAAGATAACGTCTCAGCCATTCAATATGCTGCTCATCCAGATAGTTCGTAGGCTCATCTAGGAGCAAAATATCTGGTTTTTCAAGCAACAGCTTCGCAAGCAGAATTTTGGTACGCTGACCACCACTAAGATCAGCTACGTCACGATCCAATCCAATATCTGTGATTCCTAGACCGCGCGCGGTTTCTTGTATCTTCGCATCGATCATGTAGAAATCTTGATTTGTAAGCGTATCTTGGATCGTACCAACTTCTTCAAGCAGCTTTTCCAACTCTTCAGGCGACACGTCACCCATTCTGCCGTACATATCATTCATCTCTTGCTCAAGATCAAAGAGGTATTGAAAAGCGCCTCTGAGTACATCTTGAATGGTCATGCCTTTGGTCAACACTGCATGCTGATCGAGGTAGCCAACACGCACCCGTTTGGACCATTCGACCTTACCTTCATCCGGTTGAAGCTTTCCTGTAACAATATTCATAAAAGTGGATTTACCTTCGCCGTTAGCGCCGAATAATCCGATATGCTCGCCTTTTAGAAGACGGAATGAAACATCCTTGAAGATCGCACGATCTCCAAAACCATGACTTAATCCTTCTACATTTAATATGCTCATTTATGGACACCTTTTTCTTATTTTTCTCGCTATATTATAAGCAGGATTACACAAAAACTCAATGGAGAAGCAAAAAAATATCATATTATGGACCGTAACGCGAAATATCTCAGGTTCTCAAATCCTACGGTAGATGAGGATTTTACGCTGGCGATTACTCATCTTCTTTTATATGATAATATTTAGAGATAGACTGTAGCAATGAATTGAGGTTCTAAGGAGAGACAATGATGAACAAACTTGTATTTTTTCTGGGGCCAGCTGGGGCAGGCAAAACGACATTAGCTAAAGTGATCGCTTCCCGGCGTAAAGTACCCTTCTTTGATATGGATATCCTATTACGTCCAGCGGCTGACGCCATCATGACCTTTCACGGATTGGACCCGGCAGATAGAGACTCTGCCGATTACAAAAGATTATGCCGTGATTTGGGCTACCGGATTACGATGGACGCAGCGCTAGACAATATAGGCCTGAATGTAGATGCATTTGTGGTTGGACCATTTACTAAAGAAGCTGCCAACCCTGACTGGATCAGCAGTGAGTTATCTCGAATCGGACGTTCGCTGCAAGATGTTGAGGTTAAAGTTGTCTTGGTCGAACTAGCCAATGAGGAATTGTATCGGACACGAATTCACGATCGACAATCACCATTAGATGAATGGAAGTTCCAGCATTGGGATGAATTTCGCAAATCATTTGGAAACCGCAGTGTGAAGTGGCCGCTTCCAAGTTCTAATGTGAAAGTGATCGATAATTCTGATCCAGACATAACTAAGACTGTGGCTGTGGTGGAGCATTTTATCTACGACTAGGAATTAATTAGCTCTTCAATGATCATTCGTTTACGAAAAAAAAAGACCGGCAAAGAGAGAGCTCTCTTGCCGGTCTATTAAAATATAATATCAAAAAGTTTGGAGATTCAATTAATTCTTACTTACTTTCCAAGGCTTTCGCAAGAAGTGAGGCGTAACACTTGGAGCCCTCTGGTTTAAGATGCACACCATCTTGGTAGAAATAATCGTCTTTTCCTTCACTTGCAGAGTACCAGTCTACTACGGTCGTATTACTATATTCACTGGAAACTTTTGAAATATTGTGATTCACATTATTCTCCCATTTTCTTGGAACCCGTGTATTGACCAAAAAAATCTGCTCAGCATCACTTAATGAATCCAGTAAATTACGTAATTGCTTTGAACTAAAGGATCCGTTAGTCCCAAGCTCGATTATAACCTTTTTACCCAGCCGGCCTTGAGCTTTAAGCTGATCCACTACCTCCTGAGCTTTAGCCATCTGCCGACCGATCTTTCCCTCGATGACAATGCCAGGTAATTCCTCTGAAAGGTATGGTGCTGCATCCAAAATGACAGAATCTCCAATGGCCGTAACATCCGTTCCAGCTTGACTCTTCTCAGCCACAGGTTTCTTTTCTTCAGGAACAGATTTTTTCACTTCTGATTCAGGCTTTGCTATTTCTGTATTTGTAGTTCCCACCTTAGTATCAGCTTTTTTCACTTCAGGTTCAGTTGTAGCTGTTGCCAAGGCTGGTATTGATGGTTTATCAGTTATATTTTCGTCTATCGCTTTATGATCTGCGGGATCATTCTTTCTTCCCATATCTTGTTGTTCTTGCTGCTGCAGTCGTTGTTCTTGCTGTTGCAGCTGTTGTTGTTCATACTGCAAATCTTCCGATTCGATCGCAGACGTATCCGATCCAGCGTTTAACAAATAACCTTTGCATGCGATTGGGATAAGAATCACAGCAATAATAGCCATTAAGAAGCCTGGACGAAGACCACCTCTCCGTTTTACACTGATGTTCTTCCAAGTTTCTTTAAATGAACCTCGACGAATGGGCTCCTCCACATACTTATATGACAATGCAGCTAGAAGAAAACTTACTGCTACCTGAATGATGATCCGAAGCATGCTGCTTTCTTCAGTACTCACATTAGGACTACTAAGGATAATGACTGGAAAATGCCATATGTACAAGCTATATGATCGCAGCCCGATCCAACGCAAAGGTTTACAGCCTACGATCGATCCCAGACGGCTAGCAGGATGAGCTAGAACGGCAATAACTACAGCTGCAATCAAAGAAATCACTAAAAACCCACCACGGTAAAGTAAATCATCGAACTCATTAACCTGATTAAAAAGTACCAACAATAGAATGAGTCCTAATCCCCCTACAATATCAAGCACACGCCGAGCCGGTTCTGAGACGTTATCATTAAGTTTCTGACTTGGCCAAGCAACTGCAAGTGCTGCTCCAATGAGAAGCGCAAATAAGCGGGTATCCGTTCCATAATATACTCTACTTGGGTCTGTCCCCGGTACGTAGATCAATGCCATGGCTAAAGCCGAGACTGCTGCGCAAGCCATAATCCATGCAATAAGCTTACCTCGCCGACGAGCGATTTTCATCACGATGATGAGAACTATTGGCCATAGAATATAAAACTGTCCTTCAATAGAAAGCGACCATAAATGTCCGATAGGAGATGGTGGGCCAAAGCTTTCAAAATAGGAAACATTATGAAATATTAGCCACCAGTTATTGAAATAAAATAAGGAAGACATAAAGTCACCCTTGAGCCCAAACAATCTTGATGGTTCTATAATTAAAAGCCATATGGCAACCACAAAAAGCATAACGGCCATTGCAGGCAACAGCCTCCGCGCCCTACGAACCCAAAAGTCTACAAGGTTCAGCCTTCGGTGCCGCTCCCACTGGCTAATGATTTGGTCAGTAATGAGATATCCGGAGATTACAAAAAATATTCCAACGCCGAGAAGTCCACCCTCAGCCCAATTCAGATTCAAATGATATGCGATTACAGCGAGTACTGATAAAGCCCTTAGACCATCAATTCCTGGCACATAACGCCTGCCGCCTACAGATTGTATAGAAGACTGGCTCCTCATATTATTTCTGAAAAGCTTCGTGTTGTCTTTCATAATGTTTCAGTCCTTACCGTCGATTTATCGTTCATAAGTAAGACGCTGTAAACGTATGAAAAGTTCTGTAATCAACTGAAAATGTTATAAAATAAAAAAAATGAATCTTTGTTGATTGAAACACTTGTCCATTGTGCTCCCTACATTAACTCAGATGTGTAATAATAATTTCTTCAACTTCTGTACCCCGTAACTCTACGTAAAAAGGCTGCACCTCATCATTTAGACAATACTCCAGCCGCAGTCTGAGGTTTTTCCATGTGACCATTTCCAATGCTTGTTCTATCGAGAAAAACCCAACTTCTAAGCTCTCGGAACTAGTAGCAGGTTCGCCGCCGATGGCTTTCCCTAGAAATAGGTTAGTACAAATAGATCGATCAACATTTTGAAAAACTCCGCAGAACTTATTAATCTCTATATCAATGCCCGATTCTTCTTTGGCTTCCCTGATTGCTGCTTCTATAAGGGACTCCTCCTCTTCAACCTGTCCGCCTGGCATCTCCCATCCTCTACGTGGACCTTTTATTAATAAGATTTCTTCTTGATCATTGAATACAACTGTAGCTGCTGAAAGAATATGTTTTGGGGGATTCATATCCATTGTTACCTCGCTCTAAATTTATTCTAAGCCCTAATTAATTCTGAATACAGGTCCTTTGGGTGAGAAAGGCAAGTCATTTCCCTTGGGCAAAATATAAGCATGGTCTCTTTTAATGGTCAGCTTGTCACAATAACCATCTGTAATAATTAGAAGCGGTCCTTTTTTCGGAAAATCCTCAGCTTGTTGAATCAAATCAATAGCTGGTTGTAAGATCGTTCCCCCTCTTCCCTTCACTTGTACTCGATCTGCGATAGCCTCGGGGGGCATGTAACCTGCATCATAAGGACAAGCATCACAAAAGATAATCCGTGCAAAAGGAACATCACGAGCCTGCGCATAACTTGAAATGGCCCCTAATGCTTTGGCCAGAAGCTTTTTATCCATTGAGCCTGAGGTATCTAAAATAACTCCAAAAGTGCGGCCATCATCTGCAGCACCGCTATGAACCCATTGTGGTCGAGGGATATCAGGCGTAGAAGATTGACGTCTGCTAATTCGTGAATAAGATCTGGTCTTCTCAAGCGGTGAAAAATAATGATCAAACCACCGAGCAAGCTCTACATCCCATTTAATAGGTGGCTGGCCCAGCGCTCTAATCTCTTCAACTAGGCCTGACGGCAAAAGACCGCGACTTTGCTCTTCATGATACATAAGTCCTTGTTGCATAGCATTTTTACAGAAATCATCTAGCGTCTGTCCTTCTCTCGCATCCCAAAAACTTGATGAACCGTTATCTAAAATGTCACCAAGTCCATTCCCTCTCAAGGTTGCCAGTTTCTTATAAGTGCGGATATCTCCGACCATACGATCATAAATCGTTTCAGCAGATAAACCTTTAAGCTCAGGATCTAATAAGAGTCCAATTCGCGGATACTCCCCTACACTCATTTCTACTAGCCATAGATTTATTACGTAGTCACAAGCCACATTCCAAAGATAATGATCCCGGCCAAGACATCGCTCGTGATGCTGAAGCCCCGCATGCAGAAGCTCATGCGCCATCACGAAAATACACTCCTCGTCGTTTAGTCCGGCTGCAGGGTTCATAAATATTTTGCGCTCAATAACGTCAATGGCAGCTATGGAAATATCAAATCGCCGACATATCGCTGGATCTTCTATAATCTCAAAGCCGGCGGCAAGCGCACCTAATAAAGGATATCTGTCCATAAACCATCGTTTTGCACGTTGTGGGGCGGTTAATGAAAGTGCAGGGTCACTAATAGTATTAGCATGGCCTCCAGCAACACTTACTGCATTCGTCACAGCATTAGATAACCCATAAGCAAAATAGGCTTCCCAATCCGGTGCTTTTCCCCAGTATCTTTTGGTGGTTTCTCTAACATTCATATCCAGTTTTGAAACACCCGCAGTGCCAAAATATCTGGAGGTGTCCGGAATTCCTTTTATCATAAATTGCTCGTAAAGCTGTTGTTCATCTTTAATTGTAAGATCAATTCGCGACTCCATATCTGCGGGTACTTTCCCAAGCTTCAAGTCATTTAAAAACTTTGCTATGTACACATCACATGCAACGTTCCACGCCACTTGATTCTCTTTACTCTTTAAATGTCCAAGACCTAAATGAAGAAAACAATGTGCCAAAACGTACATCCATTCAGCAACCTCGCCACGCCTTTTAGGATGAGTGTAAATATAACCGTTATTAGTGACAATTGCCCAGCCGTCTTCAGGATAGGGACTATTTTCATTATGAATAATCGAAGCTCGAACAGATAACGGTGCAAAAATAGGATGATCCGCGATTAATGAACATGCTTCATTAAAATTTTTCAAAGCGGGATTATCTGGAGTTGTTTTTTTAGCCATATTTACCCCCGCTCTTTTATTGCAAGACGTGGTAAATCACGTACAATTTCAACCATTAACCAATCTGGAATATTATCACTTTGCTCCTGCTTAGCAACTACTAGCTGTGCAATTTCAAAGCTAATGACGGACAGGTCTTTAATCAGCTTTTTAACAGTGTGTGCAAATTGGCGATGTCCATCTCGTACGTTATCTTTAATCGGAGGGAGTTCTTTGATAATCTGGGCACGCAAGGATTGCGCCAGGAAATACAGGAGATCCCGATCTTCTGGAGCCGTTGGAAATGAGGATTTACCATCTAAAATTTGATTAAGTTCATATTTTCCAGTTAGATTTTTATAAAAAGCCCTGAATTGTGTGGCGTGAGAAGGTGTCAGTGAACCATTCGCTAAAATCCCCACGGTATCCACATTTATATCATCCCCAAACTCATGTAGTGCATCACTAAGCATATGCCAAGAGCGTGGCGTGGAGAAAGGCTCTTCAGTCTTTGGAGGTGCACTCCACAGATGATCGGGACGCAATTCCAGATATTCAATAACCATAGGATGAATGCTATTCTCATATGCCCAAGAGATCCAATTCTGAAAAGATACATTTAGCTGTATATGGAACATCCGATTGATAAGCGCGGAGGACATAGGTTTAACAATTGCACTATCTTGTGCACGGTTACCAGCTCCTATTACTATAGAGCCCTCAGGTAGGTGATAATCGCCGATGCGGCGTTCGTGGATAAGACTATAAAAAGCTTTTTGCACCTCTTGAGAACAGGCATTAAGCTCGTCTAAGAACAAGCAATACGGTTCGTCCCGAGCAATCATTTTCGGAGGACAAAATTGGCTCTTGCCGTTAACGATTTGAGGTACCCCAATGATGTCTTCCGGTGCTAGTTGAGAACCCAGAAGAGAAACACATGGAAGACCCACCTGATCAGCAAAAGCTTCTACAAGAGAAGACTTTCCAATACCAGGCGCCCCCCAAATAAAAACAGGGCGGATCACAGAAACGTTTAGAAGTACTTGCATAAGTTGAATAGGTGTTACAGGAGTTGCTAGGTTCAAATAAATGCTCCTTTTTTATATGATATATCCTCATTATCTATTCTAAATATATTAAAAACTACTCAAAAGGATTTATTAAAGCTCTAAACAAGCTTTGTCATTTAGAGCATCGTGAATATTGCGGGCAAGCCACACTCTATTCTCTTCATGTTGTGTCTCCGCAAACTCTTGAAATAACAAAAGCACTAATTCCAGTCGACGCTTCTCAATAAAGAGCGGGAGCTCTTGTAGCCACTTATTGTCGAGTGCATACTCTCGATTATATCCCTTCATAAAGGACTTCAACATGGCTGCTGCAAGAATAGAAGTTCTACTCTGCTCTACCTCCAGTTTTCGCCAATCCCCAAAGATAGTCGAGTAATAAACAGCAATGGCAATATCATGCACCATATAGTCGTATCCGCAATCATCAAAGTCAAACACGGTGATCTGCCCCTCATGCACGAAGAAATTACCTGGATGCAAATCACGGTGACATAGTCCATAGCCTTCTCGATTCCGCGGCAACTGGTTAATCCGATCATTTATTTGAAGCAACTTTTCAAAAAGCTGATGTTCAACAGTACCAAAGTTAGCAAAGTCAAACTCTAGCTTACCCTGATGTGGTCTTGCCAGAACAGTCTCCGGACGCTCATATTGCAGAGCTAAAGCATGCATTCTTCCTGTTACCTCACCCCATTGCTCAAAAAGCTCCGTTCCCCAATAGGGATCGGAAGCATTAACATGACCACCTGGTGCTTTCTCCATCACACAGATCATAAATCTTTCTTGATCTTTGACTAACGTTTGTACCAAACTGCCATCCTGAAAGGGAATGGGGGGAGCCAGTTGCACGCCATGCTTTGCAAGATGGTCCATAAAGTCAAGTTCAGAGATAACCATCTCCAGCTCCTGATGAGACTGATGAGATACACGTAAAATAAATTCATGATCATCTTTTGGAAAGCTATAGACAACATTTTCAAAACCACCAATATACTTTATCGCTGTCCAATCGACTTGAATCTGTTGTGCAGCTTGCTTAAGCATCTCTTCATCGAATTTCACCTGCCAGTTAGGCATTTCAATCACGCTCCTACCTTCTAAGAAAACATCAATTAAAATGGTATATTTTGTATATCGGTATTTTATAAAGATATCTTAACACTTCTCTACCAATAAAAGAAGCAATCAAAAAGGTAGGAGCAGCCTAGAACTTTAACAAAGTCCATGACTGCCCCTACCTTAATCATCTTTCATTACTTTTGAGCTTATATTTCTATTGGTTACTTTATTGCTGAAAGCTCATCTTCCGTTACCCATTTATGATTTTTCACTTTATCTCCACCCGTAGTAGGTGTGTAATCAATCATATATACCGTAGTATGTTCAGCTGAGTTAATTTGAGCCGTTGCACCTTTCATATCTTTCATATGGTCAGCTTCCATTACGACTTCTGAGCCGGATTCATAGGGTTTATCGGCTGCTTTTTTGATTTCTTCATGAATAATCCACTTATGATTTGTAACTGGAAATCCGCCTGTTGCGGGCCTATAAGAAACGATATACGCAGTGGTATCAAAAGCTCCAACTATCGTTGCTGTTGCCTCTTTCATACCTTCCATATGGTCCGCTTGGATAATCGCTTTACTTCCTATTTTAAAAGTAGGATTCTCTGACACCTTCAAATTTTCGGGTACGTCACTTGAACTAGAGTGTGAGGAATTTTCCATTATCTTATTGCCATAACTATTATCATTACCACATGCGCTTAGAGTGAGTGCGGCTACGATTATGAATAGATACAATTGCTTTTTCATATATAAAACCTCCGAAGTTGATGTGCCTCTGATTATTCATTTACCCATTTCATAGGATCACAAACCTAATGAAGTATTTTCGAAAATGTAAAATGGATTATTAGATTACCAATAAATGAGTGTTGTCTCAGTTATTGAAGGTTATTTATAATGTTTTCAGAAAGGAGGCTACTACAATGAAGACTAAAATATTCACTTTGTTGCTTCTTTTGGGTCTGGTAAGTATGGCTACTATGATTGGTTCTGCTAGTGCTGCTCCGGTATTAACCGTAGGGAGTTCTTCTGGAGATGTGTGGGATCTTCAGTATCGATTAAAAACTCTGAATTTCTATACTCAGCCTTTAGATGGTGTATATGGAGCACAAACGAAAGCTGCCGTTGCTAAATTTCAAAAGGCCTACGGATTAAGTGCCGATGGAGTTACTGGTACAAAAACTTGGAATGCTCTAAAAAAATACACGCTTAATATTGAGGAAATGGATATTTTGGCGAAAGTAATCTACAGTGAATCGCGCGGTGAGCCTTATAAAGGACAAGTCGCAGTTGGTGCTGTAGTTATGAATCGCATACAATCTAGTCAATTTCCAAACAATATAAAAAACGTTGTATTTCAAAAAGGCGCATTTACAGCCGTATCTGACGGCCAGTATTGGCTTACTCCAAACCGGACTGCCTATTTAGCTGCTCTTGATGCTGTCCGAGGTTGGGACCCAACAAACAATTCGATCTATTATTTCAATCCAGATACAGCTACTAGTGCATGGATCTGGACTCGTCCTCAGAACTTAAAAATTGGTAAGCATATATTTGCGAGTTAACGCTTCAAATAAATGTAATAGCCGGTCAACCATTACGGTTGACCGGCTATTTTTTACTATAAAGGATTTTCTTAATACTATCCTTAGAAAGACAGTATTCACTGAGGGCTGGTCGACGGTTGCACCAGCAGCAAACCTCAGGCAGATCTCAATCCATAGTGATCAAACAGGCTGTTTTTATAGAAAGCTTACTATTGAGCTACCGAGCCTTACAAGGATACAAATATTTCTTCTAAATGGAAACAAAAAGACCCCTCGTCCGAAAAGGGACGAGGAGCCGCGGTACCACCCTAAATTAGAACTATTCTGTACAACAAACAGAAATGTTCTCACTTAAATATTTAACGGTTAACACCGTTACACCTCTACTTGCCAACAATGGTTTCAAGGGACTGCTCCGGAGTGAACTTCGATCAACCCTTTTCTCTAGAAACGCTCTCAATCTCCGGCGTTTCCTCCCTGTAAAGAGGTATTGAACTACTTTTCTCCATCAAAGCATTTGTTTTGATATATAATTTTTCTAATTGTAAGCCTTAATCCACTATAAGTAAATAGAAGAAATAATTCCCTCATTTCGATTTGATTAGCTTTATCCATTGCAAAAATTAAAAATCATCTTTAATTCATCATCAAAAGACTTCTTACATTCTTCTTGAAAGCTATTACCAGTATATTCTTTTAGTGTTTTTCTCCAAAAATGCTGGGCTCTCCTATTTGTAGCTGTGGGATTGGTTTGTAGCTCCCATTTTCCAATATGAAGATTAAATACCTCCTTAGCCGCACGTTCAGCGATTCCCGTACCTCGGAAGGGCCGCAGGATAAAGAATTCGTTTAAATAAAATTCACAACCTGGTGGTGTATGAGGTGGTGTGGCTACTAATGCAAAACCAGCAGGAATTCCATCCTCTTTTATTAAATAAGGATATAAAATCCCCGGCTTCTCCCACCATATGTCGAAGACTTTATTCTGTTCATTCAGCGTCTGTGTTTCATTATCCTCGTATACCCCGTATTGATTAGGAAGATTCCCCCATATCTCTGATAGATCGTGTAAGTATAGTGGGTAGAGATTGTTAATCATAAACTTCGTTGTGCTGTCAGTTAATGTTACGGTGATATTCATTTCGTTCTCCCCCTTCTATCGAATGCTTGAATATATTTTTGGAGATCACTCAAATAACGTTCTGTATAGTTGTCTTTTGTATAATCCTTAAGAACTTTTCGCCAGAATGCTATGGCAGATTTATTATTTTCCATTTGAGCTAGTTTCCATTTAGCTTCTTTAAATAGATCAAGTGTTTTTATTGCGGCAGCAGTACCTATTCCATTTCTCCTGTATTTCTGCAAAATCATAAAGTCATAGATCACATGAGTTGGATCTGGGTCTGTATCTAAGTTTTCAAAAAGAACAACCACAAATCCAGCTACGTTTCCTGAAACCTCAATCAAATATGGATTCCATCGATGATCCCCTTCCCAAAAATAATCAATATTCACCTCGAATTCCCCATGCTGGTTTACGTCTTGATCTGTAAATAAACTGAAATCATAATTGTAAAATTGATATAGATTAGTCAATACCTCTTTATCTTCAAACGTTACTGGAACAAGATTAATTTCCATCATACCTCCACGTTTTTTCTCTAATTTCACTTCTATACTCAGTATAATTACGACCACACACTTGTAATATGCCATGTTCAATTAGAATTAAATTTTATATAACGTCATTATTCTTCTAAAATAAAAAGAGTTCACCTGAGTTTTACACTCAAATGAACTCCAATATAATTACCTGATGATTAAGTTAGATCTACAATAACCTTGATCGTTTCTTTTGCTGCAATGGCTTTATCGAAGGCGGCTTGAATATCCTCTAATTTATAAGTCTGTGTCACCATTGTAGAGATATTCGTTTTCTTGTCGTTTATATGTTCAATTACCTTTACAATATCTTCATGTGTGTATCCACTAGCTCCAACTATGTTAACTTCTTTACTCATCACTTGAGCAAGGCTTATAGGTACTTCATTTTTATAAACGGCAATGATTGCTATTCTTGCTTGTGGCTTTACAATCTGCATCACTTGTTCAAATAAGATTGGAGCGCCCGCTGCGTCCACAAAAGCATCTACATTCGGTACACTCACACCGTATACGTTCACTTCGCCGAAGTGTTTGATTAAACCCTCTGCTAATGTTTCAGTCGACGTATTAACTGTTAATGCGCCTAATTCTTTTGCTTTATCCAAACGCCAGTTGTCAATATCCACTACGCAAACATCTTTAATACCTTCACCAATTAATCCTGCAGCTGCAGATAAGCCAATAGGACCAGCACCAAGAACTACGATTTTGTCTCCATGTTTGGGCAGTACGCTAAAAGCGCCATGGAAGCCTACGCTCATGGGTTCCATTAATACGGCCTCTGTTGCCGAAACGGAATCATCAAATTCATAAAGGTTATAATTAAGTGCTGCATCTTCAATTAAGACATATTGTGAAAAGGCTCCTACCTCCAACGAATAACGACGACCTGCACGTTTTGCAGTAATTGGATTCACACCTACACGCATGCCAACTGCCAAATCGGTTTCCGCATCAGAACCTAATTCGACGATTTCACCAAACATTTCATGTCCAAACTCTGAGCCGAAACGGATACCCATTTCTGAGCCTGCTTTTACTATATTGATATCTGTACCACAAATTCCACCAGCTAAAATCCGAACCAACGCATCTTTTGCTCCTACTTGAGGCATCGGACGCTCTTCTATCCCCACACAATTTTGACCGTGATAAATGCCGACTTTCATCATTCATTAACACTCCTTATTACTATCTATTACTTTCATGGTAGTAGTTATTAAGGAGCTAAGCAATCTACAATAATACTGAAAGCGTTAATAAAGCAACAGTTGATAAATATGTGTTAATTAAAATTTAAATAGTGAAACAATTCACTATATCTTTTTATTATTTGCAGGTATAAATGGATTTAACTGTATGATTCGTTCTGCTAAATATTTAGGTGTATAAGGCATATCATTGCCTAGCCACATGGAAATTGTACCAATGATAGCCGATGTTCCATACCAAGCTGCAATATCAGATGGAGTATCGACGGTTAAGAAATCCTCTGTTTTTTGAATCGATTGTTGTTCTGTTGTTGTTAATATCAATTCATATAACAGATCCATCAATTTCGGTGTGAAATAAGGAATATTTTTGGTTACAAGCAACACCTTATACATATGAGAATTCTCTGCAATATGCTCAAGCAATAAAATCAGCGAGGTAAGTTCATCCCCTGGTTTATAGGATTCTTCAAATTTATCAATGAGTATTTTCTTTAAATCTGCTAATAAATCATCCAAGATACTATCAATCAAATCATTAATATCTTTGTAATGTAAATAAAATGTGGCTCGATTGATTTCAGCCTTTAGCGTAATAGCGTTGATCGAGATCTTATTCAGTTCTTTCTCTGCTAATAAATCTATAAAAGCATTCCGGATTGCTTTTCTTGTCTTTCTTATCCGTAAATCTAAGTATGTTTTGTCTGCCATGTATCTTCCACCTCGTAGTTAATGAACATACTGTCAATTATAATACAAAAAGCCACGTCAGAGCTTCCTCTAACGTGGCTTTTTGGGATTATAGCTATTTTTTTGTGTAAACAATCTTCTTAATACTGTCCCTAGATAGGCAGTATTCATCCGAAAGCTGGTCAACCGTTGCTCCAACGGCAAACCTTAAACAAATCTCAATATTTCTAGATCTTAAGTATTTTCTGCTCCCTGACTTCTCGCCCCATTTTACATGTGCTTCTTCAGGCTTAGGGATATACACCAAACCACCGTTAATATATTTCTGAATTTCCTCTAATAATTCTTTTGGAAAAATCGTATCTGCATTTACATATTTCATAGTCGCTCTGCTCCTTAAACTTTTTTTGAGTTTGAAGGTAGCAAAGTCTATTCTAAAAACAACCCTGCACAGTGCACTGGCGGTAAATCAATTTTTATTCGCTCTATACAAACAACCGCCGTTGTTTATAGTCTAGACTTTGCATAGAGCTTATCGCTAATTTTCTCACTATTGTCCGCCCTCCTTTGTTTAATGTGTAATTACTTGTTCCAAAATGCGTTCCGCTGTCTTCTCTCCATTTGCAATACAATCAGGAATACCCACACCATAATAAGAACATCCAGCAAGGATTACATTCGGATAATGATCTGCAATCTTCTTCTCTAAGGATACTACAATCTCGTGATGGCGTTTGTGGTAATTTGGCATAACATCATGCCATTTGGTCACATCGTGGGTAACTGGATGTCCAGTAATTCCAAGACTGGTCTGTATATCATTCAACGCCACCTTTAATAATTCCTCTTCTGAAAGCTTAATCAAGGACTCATAATGCGGTCCTGAGCTTTTATAAAAGAGTCTGACAAGCAGACGTTGTTGACCAGACGTGTGCTCCCACTTGCGACTTGTCCACGTACAAGCATTACAAAGAACATCGTCACTGTTGGCTGTTATAAACCCTGTACCGTTCGCTGGCAGTTGACTGTCAGGGATATCAAATCCTATATACACACTAATCATAGAGCTGTTAAACAACTGTTTGAAATCTTCATTCAGCGCTTCGTCTTGAAGTAATGCTTGTGCAGTAGAATGCATCGTTCCTAGTACGGCAAAATCGCTCTCCAAGATTCGTCCATCTGCCAGTGTTACCCGGTACCGTTCTCCATCCTTTGCAATGCGCTCTGCCCGAATCCCTTTGATGATCTCAACATCGGACAGCTGTTCTTCCATGGCATCAATCAGAGCAGATACGCCACCCTTAAAAGACATAAACTTCTTATCGCCGTTCCCCTGGAATTTAGCCTTATTCGCGGACAATCCCTGAATAATACTTCCATATTCATTTTTATAATCAATCAAATAAGGAAGGGTCGAGGCAATGGTAAGTTCGCTCAATTTCCCGGAATATACACCTGATAGGACAGGTGATATTTGCTTCTCGACAAGTTCTTTTCCAAAGAAAGCTTCCAGAAAGTCACCTACAGAATCGTTTTTCGTAAAACGATCATTCGGAGTATAGAAATCTTTAAGTGCTTCAACTTTACCTTCAGCAGAGATCAAATCTGTAGTAGCAAGCGATTCAATACTGAGAGGGATGCCAAAGACTGCATCTTTAGGAATTTGCTTCAGCTTACCTTCTGTGTAGATGTATGATATTCCTGTCGCGTTATATACAACCTCATCCTGAATGCCTAATTCTTCAATCAATGGTGCTACATTTGTCTTGCGAGTGACAATTGAATCAGCACCAGACTCCATGATGAAGTCATCATGCTGAAGTGTTCTGATTTTGCCGCCCAGTCTATCGCTGGCTTCAACCAAAATGATTTTTACATCCAACTTATTATGCTGTATAGATTTCTGTAGATAGTAAGCGGTAGACAATCCAGTAATTCCCCCGCCAATCACGACGACCGTTCTCAAGCGTTGACACCTGCCTCTAAAGTTATAATCTGTTAAATTCAATTGAATACATTATATCATAGGGATTTATATGTAATAACATACCGTTCGTGTCATATATGACACAAAACACCCCCCAAAAATATAAACCTTCAGAAAAGTCAAAAAAGCCGCGATTATCGCGGCTAATCCTTATATATTCTCCTGTTTTAAAGCATCAATAATATTTTCCTTCTTCACTTTTGAACTGGAGTACAGCATAGCTGAGCTAACGATGATAAATACAGCGACTATGACATACAAGATACTCATCCACGGAAGTGCGAATTCATAGGAGAAACTACTCATCATGGATCTAAAGATCAAGTACATCACGACTATGCTAATCGGAAGCCCGTAAAGTAGTGATTTTATCCCATAGAAGATACTTTCATAATTAATCATTTTATTAAAACCGTTTGGCGTCATCCCTACAGACTTCAACATCGCAAACTCTCTTTTACGAAGTGATATGCTAGTTGATATCGTATTGAAAATATTCGCAATCGATATTAATGTAATCAAAGCAATAAAACCATAGGTAAAAATAGACATTAACATGATCATCTGCTCACTATTTTGTCTATTTTGAAACACATTTTGAACATAGACATTCCGCTCTTTCATCTCTTCAATGGCTTGTTGTGTCGCTAATGGATCAGAGCTGTTCAGGTTTAGTCGGCTTTGTATATCGTTACTCATCGTATCATTTGTTAATTGATCGAAGACTTGGTCAGAGACAATGATGTTTAATCCACCAACTTGTGCTGAATGAACACCCATAGGGCGTTTATCAGTTAATGCGACGCTTTCTACTGGTGGTAATTTCGTCTCTTTCTCTGTGTTCCAATCCGTATAAATTAAATCAAGCTTCTGACCTATTTCCGAATGAAGAGCTTTGGTCTCAATAATTTTTTTGGCGTTTTCATCCTCAAAGGTGACGGTATCATTCACAATAGCTGACATCTGATTGAGATCCGTTAATTGTTCATAACTTACACCGACGGATTCTGCATAGGTTCTCAAACTCTGTTCATTTAGGGCATGGATCTGAATGTAGTAAGGATATTTCCCATTCTTTAAAATACTGCTATCCTTCTCCACGATCTCTTGCAATTCTTTTGCCATATCTTTTTCATCAATCCATGAACTCAAGCTTAGTTCCCTGACCACATTATATTCCGTTATATTAGGTAAGGCAGATATCGATTTCGTCAGCCGAGCTACTTTTTGAGCGTCCTCAGTCCCCATATAAACTTGGATATCATAGTTCAAACCATCCTGTGAGAGTTCTACCGACTTTCTCATATTAGTAGTGAACGAAGATACGGATAAAAACAGAACAATACTAATGACAAGTGAGAACACGGTTGCTTGGTACCTGCGTTTATTTCTCTTTAAATTCTTCAAACCAATTTCTGCTTCAATTCCAAACAAATTGCGAACGAACTTGGAAGTTTTCACCGCTTTACCAGAGAGCTTAACATCGGTTGTTTGTCTGATTGCATCAATCGCCGAAATCTTGGAAGCTTTTCTGGCTGGAAGATAGGTGGATATAAAAATCGTCAGTATCGAAACTACACAAGCGGTGAATAGGGACAGAGGTGTAACAACCAATGTTAATTTTTCAGTTATCCCTAGTACATCTTGAATCATCGAATTGATAAACATAAAAGTGATCCCGATTCCTGTAATTCCGCAAAGGATCCCAATAGGTATACTAATTAAACCGATGATCATCCCTTCAAAAAACACTGAATTCTGCTTCTGCCTCTTTGTAGCACCTACGCTGGAGAGCATTCCTAAATGGCGTGCACGTTCCGAGACAGAAATTGCGAAAGCATTATAGATTAAAGAAACGGAACCAATGATAATCACAGTCATAACGATGACTGACAATGAAAGAAGTGTATTACGTAAGCCATCGTTATTCGTCACACCATAATAGCGGAGCAAACTATTATTATAAGAGATTGACTCGATATTGTTTTCTTGTGCCAATTCCTCTGCATGCTTGTATATGGAGCTATCCACCTTATTTAATACAACCGTCGCTGTGGTTTTTTCAGCTGCTCCAATCAAGCTTTCATCCATATAACTTAGAGCAGTATAACCCGGGGACCATGTTGGTTCCCAAGTAGGGCGCTTTATCACTCCCACAATCGTGTAGTTCATTGGTTTTTTATGAATGATCTCTTCATTCAGGGTATCCTCTTCAGTCCGTAATCGTTCGTTCTGAGATAAGGGCTGCCCACTATTTTTAACATCCCTAGTGACTCGCTCTCCGACATCGAGAGTTAAAGTTTCACCAATCTTGTATGTTACTTTAGCGTTTTTTGCAATTTCTTCAGAAATGACTACTTCATAGTTAGTCTTCGGGAGTCTTCCATCCAGAAGTTCAATCGGAAATTGTTTAAAACCAGCTAAATTATATTCCTTAATATACCAATAGGGCTTGTTCTCATTCTGTCCCCCCTCTAAAGGGGCATAGCCACGATCATTTGAGATGACTAGTGTTTTCGTTGCATCATCCGCTTCTATCGCTTTAAGCTGAGCTTTAGTAACATTTTTATATTGGACATGCCATTCTCCATTTGTTGAGATACTCTGCTGCCTCATTAATTCCATAAATGAAAAACCAAGCGTTGCCACAGCCGTCACCATAGCCACAGAAATGATGACTCCAATGATAGTAACCAATGTTCTTCGTTTATTTTGCTTCAAATGTCTAAGCGTTAATTTATTTACGATATTCACGGACGAATCACCTCATCTTTGGCGATCCTTCCATCTTCAATGGTAATCACTCTATCCGCTTGTAATGCAATCCGTTCATCATGAGTAATGACAATCAGTGTTTGATTATAGGTTTTATTAAACATTTTTAATAAATCTATAATTTCACCACTGTTCTTACTATCCAGATTACCGGTTGGCTCATCCGCCAGCATGATTGCGGGATTACTAATTAACGCTCTACCAATAGAGACCCGCTGTTGTTGCCCGCCTGAGAGCTGATTCGGGAGATGGTTTAAGCGATTCTCCAAATTTAACGCCTTTACAGTATCCGCAAATTGTTTCTTATCTACCTTGTGCTGATCAAGGAGTAAAGGAAGTGTGATGTTCTCTTCGACCGTTAAGACCGGTATAAGATTATAGAATTGATAAATCAGCCCAATTTGTCTGCGTCTAAAGATTGCCAGCTGTGTTTCATTCAATTCATAAATATCCGTGTTATCTACGAATACTTTGCCGCTTGTCGGTCTATCTACTCCGCCTAATAAGTGCAGAATGGTCGATTTCCCGGAGCCAGATGGCCCGATAATCGCTACGAATTCACCTTTTTTAATTGAAAAAGATACATCATCCAGTGCCTTTACCGCTGTTTCGCCTTTTCCATATGTTTTAGACAGATGTTCAATCTTTAAAATGTCCATTGTTAGACCTCCATTTGTTGATGAGATCAGTATATCTGTCTACAATGACTATCCAGTGACTCTAAAGTGACATTCTAGTCACTAAGCTACAAGTGCTAAATGACTTGCTTATAAAATTTAATCTGAAATTGTGTACCCTTTCCCACTTCACTCTTCACATCGATCGTTCCGTTTTGTCCTGTGATAATGCTTTGTGCCAAGGCAAGTCCAATCCCTACACTATCTTCGCTTGCATTCTTACCTTTATAGAATCGTTTGAAGATATAGGGGAGCTCTGCCTTTGGGATTCCTTTGCCGTTATCTGTAATGATAATTTCCGTAAACAGTGCATTTTCTGCAAAAGAAATCGAAATTTCTCCCCCAGCAGGTGTGTGCTCTACACAGTTTTTCAGAATATTAATGATCGCCTCAGTTGTCCAATTGAGATCGCCCGTAAATGTGGTGCTATCATCTCCATCAATCAAGATCCGTTGTTCTTTAATATCCATTGGAATTAACATGGGCTCCAAAGATTTTTGAACTAGCTTGTTCACCAGAACAAGATCTTTTTTAAAATGAATGGTTCCTGCATCGATCTTGGAGAATTTTAATAAAGAGGAGACCAGCCAGCCAATTCGTTCGAGTTGGATCGTAATTTTCCGGGTAAACTCCATTCTCTTCTCAGTTTGCAGCTCAGGATCACTTAATAAATCTGCCATCACAGTCATGGAAGTAAGCGGGGTTTTGAGCTGATGAGAGATATCCGAAATCGCATTAGTAAGCTTCATTTTATCTTCTTGTAATTGCGCACTCTGCTCGGATAACATCAGCGTCACTTTATAAATGTCATTCTTCAGGATACTAAGCTCACCTTCCTGATTATCACGAACATCGAGCGAATAATTCCCACTACTGATTTGGCGTAGATACCCTGAGAGCTTTTCAATTTCACCATATCTCCAGCGGGTAAACAATACACTGCAAGCTATAAGCAAAGCTGAAGTCCCAGCTATGAGCCCTACCGCCTCTAACGATATAAATGTCGCCACCGCTGTAGCCACAAGACTGATCAAGCACATCGTAAACAATAACCATCTAAATTCTCTATTACGAAGCATCCTAATCACCAACCTTGTAACCCAACCCTCGAACTGTTTTGATCAGTGTGGGTTCTTGGGGGTTATCTTCTAACTTTTCCCTAAGTCTTTTTATGTAAACCGATAATGTATTGTCGTTCACGAATTCACCTGCCACATCCCAAATCCGTTCTAACAATTGATTTCTTGAGAGAACCTGACCAACATGGTTAGCAAAGATCAGTAATAATCGATATTCTAATGCGGTCAATAGCACTTCATCGCCGTTCTTATAAACCTTTCCTTCAAGTGTGTTAATCCGTATATTCTCTAATTCGATATTGGATTGGGTCTGAGCCTGCTTGTTATATCTCCTTAAGACGGATTTAATCCGCGATAGCAGCTCCCGAATCCGAAAAGGCTTGGTTATGTAATCATCTGCCCCCATATCGAGTCCCATCACCACGTTGACCTCATCATCAATCGCCGTTAAAAAAATTACCGGTATATCACTTTGCGCTTTCACGATCTTGCACAATTCATAACCGCTGCCATCCGGCAGTGAGAGATCAAAGATGCATAAGGTGAGCTCTGATAACTGCTCAGATAACACCGCTTTGGCTGAGCTGGCGTCATAACATAGAAGGGTTTCAAAATGATCCTGCTGTAATGAATATTCAAGCCCTGATGCTATCGTTCTATCGTCCTCGACAAGAAAAATTTTCATGGATGATCATCCTAACCTTATAATATATTCTATCGTTCCATTCGTTCCGATGATCATTCTCTCATAATTATAGAGTTATACCAAATTACAATTCATATTATAGTATTTACAACTCCACGGTAAATATAATAAAAACGTCTACTCCATGGAATAGACGTCTCTAAAAGGATTATATTGCAAAAGCACCACACTTATATTGATGTATCTGTTGAAACCCTAGCCGTAGTGCCGATTTTTTCGAAGCTTCATTATCAGTAGAACAATCCCAATAAGGAATAAAGCCATTGGCGAGCACATCTTCAACAACTAGCGTTGCTAAATGTGTCCCCACTCCTTGTTTCTGATATTTAGGAAGGGTTTCAATTCCGATTGCGTGTGTATCCTGTGTAACAAAACTAGAATAGCACACCCCCATAATTTCAGATCCCTCAACTGCAGCATATCCGTAGCCTTTTTCGGCAAAGTCTGCTTTCGATGACCAGAATAAATCAATATTTTCATGTACAAATTCTATATTCTTTAGATCTGAGTTCTCCCAATCCAGCATTTTAAGATTTATAGTTCTAGTCCCATTAGTCTGCGTCGTAGGCGGCTTGTGAAGTAACTTGAACACCATCTGTTCAAACGGATATAGCTTCCTAGAAGGAAACATCAATTCCAGATTCCATTCATCATGTTGACCAGAAACTTCGAAATGTTCCATCCCGAGTTCCTTCATTCTAGGTACAATATGATCTGTTACATAACTGTCCAGTGCATGGATAAAGGCTTGGTTGGTGTGATCGCCAATAAGATAAAACCCTTCAATCCCCTGACTCCATACTAACGCACTCTTTGGTGCTGTAAGTTGATCGACAAAGATCCAACCAGGATTATTGCCTTCAATCACAGAGAGAGTTTCGGGATGGATATGCTCGCCTTGAAGTAGTGGCTTCACTTTATAATAATCCTCATGAGGTATTTCATGCATACAAACACTCCCCTTATTTTCCTTACAGATGCTGTATACATAAGTATAAAGTAATCGTCCTTCATCGGCTGGTAAAGTTCATTCATAACTGAAAATTACTGTCCACGTATAACTGTTTTTCTAGCCTTAATTATTAAAAATGAAGGTCTCCTTCTTTCATTTATTAATTTGGGCATCTTCTCAAGACCCTCAAGGCTGGATTCAGGTTCAACAATTCCTTCAATAGTCAGTCCATTTTGGATCAAAGTATTAAGTAATGTTGAAAGTTTTCTATGATATTTTATGACACCATCGATTCCCCAAAACTGTGATCTGAGACCTTCTTCTCCATAATTATCAATGGGCCAATGTAGGATATTTTGATCGGAATCTTTAACCCACCCACTTTGAATCTTATTTGATAAAACAACAGGATGCTCTGTTGAGAATACCAAGTAACCATTGGGTTTAATCCATTCTGAAATCCTACTAATGAGTGTTTTATAATCCTCGACATAATGAAAAGCTAACGAACTTACAACCAAATCAAATTCATTTCGATTAAATTCGATTTCTTCCATTGAGCCCTGTATATAACGGATCTCAGGTCGTTTCCTTGCCATAGCTAACATCTTCTCTGATATATCTACACCTGTTACCTGTGAAGCATTGTTATCAATCATATAGTTTGCCATTTCACCAAAACCACAACCCAGATCGAGAACATTTAAATCCTGTAGGTCTGGAAGTAACCCTCTTATTGCAGGTTGTTCAATAAAGTCATTGTATGTAATTCTTGACTCCCTTAAGTTCTTATACATTTGGAAAAACTCAGGGTTGTCATAAATGTTCTGTTGCATCATACACCTCCACGATATTATTGATGATGTTTACGAAGTCGGTTGTAATATAGCCAAGTCCGACTAACATATGATCCAAACATTAGAATTAAGATGGCGTACAAGATCATATTTATGATCTGCAATCGATCCAGGTTAGAATAAGTCGATAATCTTACATTTATACCAATGATATACATATATAAAATAGTGAGGGGTAAGAACATAGCAGAATACGTTAAAGCTATACGTCTAGCTAGTTTCAACTGATTTAACTTATCGCTGTATATTTGCGGTTTGGCTTTACCTGCTACATATTCTTGGCCCCATAAAACCCATTTCTGACTCCATGAACTCGAATGATACAGACATATCCAGCCAGAATCCGTATGAATGTTGAAGTAATTGGTATCAGCAGTATTTTGTAAGTCCGCACAATAACACATCTTACGAGGCTTCCCTTTTTTAAAATAAAAGGCAGTTCCTGTTTTGCCAACGCTGTACAGATTATATCCCTTTTCTTCCATTCCCTCTAGCCACTCTTCAAGCCGATCCGGCGAATACATCCATCCAATCTTCCACTTCAAAACAAGTTGACCTGAACTTTTCAAACGCTTCTCTTCATTCTTACTTAACCTGTCTTTCAGAGGGGATGTCCCCTGACCATTTTGCTTGTTTGGTTGTATGAATTCCCCTGTTAATCTTTGGTTCGTCTTGTTTAATGTGATCAGCGAATATACGGTGAAAATGCATAAGATAATGCTAAACCCTAATGCAGTAGCGGGAATAAAACCAAAAGGTCCGTTGAAGACATTAAAATGACCAGACTTGGAAACACTCAATGCTATCGTACTTAATAAAATTACATTGAGTAATGCAACCATTAAATAAATCAATATCCCCATAAAAATATACATGATCTTCTTGTTATGCTTTACGATTCCCTCTCGATCAGGGAGAGCTTTAATCTGTTCTAAAGGCAACCGATTCATCGTCACAACCCATTTGCCGCTCTGTAACACCTTCGTCCATCCGAAATTTAATAGACCCTTAGAGAGAGATTGGTTGGGAACTTTATCGAATACGATTCGATAGTTTGCTGCTTTCGGTTCGCCCTGCTGAAAGTAAAAATATCTATTTAAACGGTTGATTCGGATAAGTTCGTAGCCTTTTTGGGCCATAGAAGCTAACCATTCTTCAGTTTTCTGAACATCATAACTCCAAAGGGGTCTAAATATTTTGATAATCATCTATGTCACCTCCATATTTTGTAGCATTCTCATGTAGCTCTTTAAGTCTATTAATCTCCGTAGCAAGAATTAGCATCCCTATGTCTGTTCTTTCATAAACTGTTTTTCTCTCCTCATCAGCAAAAACAGTAATCATCCCATCTTTTTGCATCTTCGTTAACGTGCCATAAACTGTACCTGAACCTAACAAAAGACGTGCTTTCGTGATTTTCTCCACATGCTTCACTATTCCATATCCATGACGTGGTTCATCTAAGGATAAAAGAATATAGAATGCTGTTTCAGTCATGGGTACGTATTTCTTCAATACTTTCTCAGGGTTCAACATGCCCAGCTCCCTTTATTTATACGTCGCATTTAAATATGTCTTAACGTGACTATATCACGTCGTGACATAGTCTACAATATTAATGCTCGAAAAAAATAAAAAAAGTGTGTAGAATCGCTTCATCAGCCATTCTACACACTCTACATTTAACTGCTCCAACCTGCCTAACGAATATCTTTTACACGAATATTACTTCCTAACAGACTCGAATCACTACTTAATCGGAATGACGGGTAATTCTCATCTGCTTCAAGTCGCATCTGTTCATCAAATAAAGACTCCTGTTGCCGGTCAACAAAAAAAGTAAAAGGCTTTTTCTGAACTTCAATATCTGTAGCATGAGGTTCACTAATGACCTGAATTACGATCACGCCATTACAACCACAGCCCTCTGTATCGAAGAATAATTTAAAATATCCTGGTCGTTCACAAAGGCTTTTTTCTAACTTTTCAATAGTGTGGGAGTTCAATTGTATGAACATAGGATGATCTACTCCTTTATAATTGAGCTATTACTTTCCCAAAGTATAATTTGCTTTTCTTCCATCCTCGTGTGACTGCCATCACTTCTATTTTGACAGACATGCGACTGAGGGGAAGGCTAAACCGCCTTCTGCGTCTCCCGTTCACCACCTAGCTTAAACACGAGAATACCTCCAACAATAACAATCACTCCGACCAACTGCTTCCAAGTAAAAGGAACCTTCTCCAAACCTAACCAGCCTAGTGAATCCCAGAGCAGTGCGAACCCAAGCTGAGAGATTAATACGATCGAAATCGCATACGTAGGGCCCAATCGCTTAGTTCCTTGCACAAGGCATATTACTACCCCAACCCCGATCAAACCACTGATCCAATACCAAGGCTCCATATTTCTCAAAGTAAATATACGGTTTCCTTCAACGATAAGACTCATGATAAATGAAGCTAGGAATCCCATCCCTAACACTAAAGTTGTCGTGGCCCAAGATCCAACCTTTTCATTAACTTTTGTATTAAATATATTTTGCAGACTCACTAGTGATCCCGCGATAAGCGCTAATATCAAACCAATAATCATAACTTAACTCCTCCATTTATCGACTTTACGCAAGGCCATTAGAATTTCAGTATCACTACGCCAACGATCATCAACCCGATGCCGATGAACTGCGGCAGTCTCATTTTTCTTTTTTCCATTCCAAACCAGCCTTTAATATCAATTAAGAACGTCAGACATAGCTGAGCAATCAACAATGAGGATATCGTAAACGTAACACCAATTTGCTGAATGGCCGTTACTTCACTGAAAATAATAACAGCCGCAAAAGCGCCACCGATCAAATATAAGGGTTTTACTTGCTTAAAGCCTCCCCTTTTCCCATCTCTAACGAACAAAAGAATGAGAAAGGACATGATGAACCCTGTTAATTGTGTAATTGTAGCCGCCTGCCAAGTCCCGATATCTTGACTAATTCGAGCATTTGACACGCCCTGTAGCGTAATACAAGCCCCCGCTAAAAATGCAAATATAATTCCTCTCATTTCTCTCTCTCCTCAACTTCGATCTCTTCCATATTAAATAGCATATCGGGGGTTTAAAAAAGGACATCTGTCCTTAATGAGAAGAAACGTTGCTAACGCCCAACAATGACCTTTGGCTCATAGAAATAAAAAGACCGTCTCAAGCCAACTTGCTGGCTTAAAACGGACTTCAAATGCTGTATATGGTTGATTATGAGAGCAAATTCTTCTCATACAATTGATCAAAAATAATTTGGGTAACAACAGACACGCGATCCCGATCCTTATAGCTTAACCAAGATAATTCCTCGATTTCGGACGCTGGCGTTAATGTCCCTTCATAATCCGCAATATAACAGGTCATTTTGACTGTAACACCCTCTGCTTTCCCATGAGCTTCTGCCTCAAACGTTCCAAAATAAGAGACAGTCTCTTTCTTGATCTGAACAGAAATCTCTTCCTCGATTTCGCGCACGAGTGTCTCTTCGTCTGTTTCTCCGACTTCTCTTTTTCCTCCAGGTAAATAATACATATCTTTCCCTTTGGAACGCGCACATAAGACTTGTCCATTCTCGATATGAATCCAGGCGATTTTATCAATAATTGTAGTCATATTGTTCTCCCCATGCCTTTTTTTCAACAATTATATCATACAGCTGAACGTATACATTTATGCAACGTCAGCTTTAGATTTTTGAACGCGAAGCTTAGATTGAGGAAGGTGATGAAGCAAATAGTATACAGCAACTGAGATAAGCGTCACGAACCCTGCAACTTCGTACATCATACGGTAATCTGTATAAGAAGCAACTACACCCATAATATAAGAACCCGCTCCATACCCCAAATCAAATAACAAGAAAAAGGTTCCATTGGCGCTTCCTCTACGTTCTTTATCGGCTAATTTAAGTGCAAGCGTCTGAAAGCATGGCATAAGTGCGCCATACCCAACCCCCATGATGATGCCTGAGAACATCAGCATGAATCCGGATTTAGCTTGACTTAAGCTAAGCAGACCTACAGCGAAGATCAGAATTCCGGGATAAATGAGAATATGTTCATTATATTTATCGAATACTTTACCGATTAGCGGTCGAAACAGCACAATCATAATCGCAAAGGCCACAAAAAAGTAACCGGTAAGCTGTGATTGGTTAATTTCTTTTGTAAAAGAAGCGATAAAACCAGATAAAGAACTATAGGAGAACGCAAGCGTAAATCCAACAAGCGAGATGGGCAGTGCTTTGGGTTCAATGACGTCACTCCAGCGAAGACCCTTTCGGATCTTCACAGGTTCCTTAACGGCTTCTTTAACCGTATCCTTCTCTTCTTTGGGCATACGAACGCCTAATGTGAATAACAGCGAAAGCGCAGCAATCACACATACACCTAACAGCAATACATGAATGTTCTCATCTTTCCATAGAAAAAGACCCAAAGCTGGTCCAATGACCATCGCAATGCTCATAAACATACTGAAATAACCGATACCTTCTCCTTGGCGTGAGAAAGGGATTAACGTGGAAGCTATTGTACTTGTCGCTGTCGAGGCAACCGCATAACTCATACCGTGAATGAAACGAATCACCAGAAACAATACAATTCCATTAGCTCCGAAGTATCCTATACAGGCGAGTAGAAATAAGACCAGCCCAATAACCGCCATTTTCTTTTTACCGAATTTATCAACCCATTGTCCTGAAAAAGGACGGATCAATACACCTCCGAGGACATAGATGGTAATGGCTAACCCCATTTGCTGCTGATTCCCGTGCAAGCTTTCCTTCACGTATAACGGGAATGCAGTCGCCAGAATGTAAAAGGTCAGAAACATAAAAAAACTACTCAAACAAACAACAATAAAATTCCGGGTCCATATCTTCTCTCTAATCACAGCAGACTCTCTCCATCCTACCTAAATCTTTTTATATGTTACAATAGTATAGGACCGAAAATTAATTAAGTAAAATACATATTATATGATGGATATATCACATTAGAGTTATGAATAAAGAGAGGTCAATGTTATGGAATTCCTTCAGCTTCAATATTTCCGTGTAGTTGCTCGTCTTGAGCACATGACTAATGCCGCCAAAGAATTAAATGTATCTCAACCCTCACTTAGCAATTCCATCCAACGTTTAGAGAAAACCTTAGGTTTTCCCTTATTCGAACGCCAAGGCAGAAATTTAAAATTGAACGAATTCGGAAAAACATATCTTCGTCGTGTGGAGCAAGCATTTCTGGAACTGGATGAAGGTCAGCATGAGCTCACGGATATGGCTGGACTTGAACATGGAGTAATATCTATAGCAGTAACACTACCGTATGTATTGCCCACTTTACTAAAAGAGTTTCTTACCCTTCACCCGCACGTTCGGATCATTCAGCGTCAGCTTGGCTCAGCATTAGAAATGAGAAACGATCTGGAGAGTGCGGTGATTGATTTTTGCATATCTTCGACACCTGTCACCGGACCAGACATCGAATGGTTTACCTTAGCAGAAGAGGAATTATGTTTAAGTGTGCCGAAGAATCATCGTTTTGCCAATCGCGAAAGTATTTCTTTGATTGAAGCTGCTGGTGAGAATTTCATTTCTTTGTCTTCTAGATCTAATTTCCGTGAAATTACAGATGCATTTTGCCGTCAAGCTGGATTTGAACCGCTAATTGCTTTCGAGCTCGAAGAAGTAAGTGCCGTTCAAACCTTAGTTGAGATGGGGCTGGGTATCACCTTTACTCTCCCTTTAGCCTTAAGCAGGAGAAGTAAAAACACAGAAATCGTTCAATTGAAAATAACCGATCCGTTTTGTCAGCGCACTTTTGGCATCGCTTGGAGCAGAAAACACTTTTTATCACAAGCGGCTATACAATTTCAAAAATTTGTTGTGGATTTTTTTAGTAAACCTCATGAGTATAGTTAAGGAGAATATGCCATCTTATATCAACCGCAATCACATCTAATAAGCTACTTATACCAAGAGGATTGTAAAGCGTACATGTTTGCATAAATCCCATTGTGATGTACTAAATCTTGATGGTCTCCTACTTCAGCAATTTCTCCATGATACATAACATAGATCGTATCAACATTCTTCGCCCAACCCAAGCGATGTGAAATAAAAATAGCTGCTTTATCTTGGCAGATTTCTAATAATTTCGAATAGATCTCCATCTCGGCATTCGGGTCAATTGCAGAAGTAGGTTCATCGAATACTATAAGTTCCGCATCATTGTATAACGCGCGCGCAATCGCCAGCTTTTGCCATTGTCCCCCTGATAGCTGCCTGCTTCCTTCTACTATTTGCCCCAAATTCACATCTAATCCGCCTAATTCATGGAGCAAATCTATCAGCTCACATTGTTCTAGAACCCTTAGTATTTTAGCATCATCTGAAGGTGTATTCGCATCGCCCAATAGGATGTTTTCTCTTAGTGTCAGTTCAAACTTCACAGCATTCTGAAATACAACGGACACCTTACCGTGAGGTTCTAAATGATCCTTCCAGCAAATCGTTCCGGAGCTTGGTCTATATTGACCTAATAACATTTTAATCAACGTAGATTTCCCTGCTCCATTTTCCCCGACGATCGCTATTTTCTCACCCGGCTTTATGGTCATATTGATGTTAGATAAGACATTCTTGTTCGATTTGGCGTATTTAAAATAGACATTTGAAACGGTAATTGGGAGCATAGAATCAGTCGAATTATTTATGTTATTTTTGCGAAAATCCCTGTTCTTATATGTAAGTACTTCATTTAAGTCATATAATTTGCTACTGCTGATGTAAAGCTTGCTTAACGGCCAGGTCAAACTCATAATTTTACCACCACTCGATAACAGCGCCAGAAACAACACCGAAATTGTTCCAATTGTAACTGTATTAGACTCCCCCATTTTGTTTAACAGGTACACTAGAACTACAAAGATAGCACTCGTCTGGACCATAGCCACGACCATCCCTGTTTTGATCTCGAATTTTCTGGCGCTAAATCTTTTAATATGCTGCTTCTTCATAATCATTGCCCAGAGATTTGTAAAATAAGAGATGGAGTTATAAATTCGCATTTCTCGAATCGCATTAGGGTCTTCCAAAGTGTTAGCAACATAGTCTCCCATTCTTCCATCGAAGGTGAGTTCTCTTCCTGTTCTTCTCACTTTAATTTCCGTAAATAATCGAATGGTTAAGGTAGTCACGATCATTAGTGTTACTACGAATGTGACCAAAAAATAACCACTTGTCGCAGACAACCAGATGATGCTTATTAGTCCTGAAATAATTCCTACACTCGATACCAAAAAACCTGTAATCCCCTCTAAATCTTCTCCAACTACCTTTTTAGCTCTTTGCAGTTTATTTCCAAACTCTTCATCATCAAAATCCTCAAAATCAACCCGGTTTGCAATATCTATCAGTTCGGATTGAAAAGCGAGGGTTAGTTCCGCATTCATTCGATTCTTCATCATGTTGGTTATGCTTAATGAACAAGCTTGTACGCCATGAATCACAACAAACCATAGAATAGGGAGCAGCGTCATAACACCGCGAGCCACACCGTTAATGATATTCACTTGGACAGCGTAAGAATAAAAAGTTAATAAACCACTGATTATAGGGACTATGATAGTGATTGTTGAGATCATCGGACTTTTTCTAACCATTCTCACGAGTATCATTACAAGATTAGTGATGTCAGACTTCAGCATGGATTTCTCCTTTCTTATACATATAAAGAGGACTGGCGATTAAACATCTTTTTGTATTTACCATCCACCCTCATTAATTCTTCATGCGTTCCACTTTCCACGATTTCTCCTTGCTCAAACAGAAAAATTCTATCGACGAATTTGGACATATACAGCCGATGAGTCACTATAATGGAAGTCTGCTGTTCTCCTAATTTCATAAAAGTATCAAACGCCTGTTGTTCCGCATAAGGATCTAGGGCAGCAGTCGGCTCATCAAAAATCATAAGAGCGCCGTCATTGAGATAGGCTCGTGCAATCGCAAGTCTTTGCCACTGTCCCCCAGACAAATCTATCCCTCCAAACTGAGGACCTACTAAGGTATCCAACGCAACACCATAATTATCAGCTTCTGCTTTTTTCATCACGGCTAATAACCTTGAATCGTCATGAATAGTAGCCATATTACCTAATGCAATGTTTTCTCTAATTGGTCTTTGTAACTTAATGAAATCCTGAAAAACAACTCTGGTATCCTGTGTCACGTTATGCGCTAAGACTTCATTCTCACCTTTAAACCACTGGATGTTTCCAGCTGTTGCAGGATACAACCCTAAGATCAACTTAACAAGCGTAGATTTACCCGAGCCATTCTCACCTACAAAAGCAATTCGATCACCTGGATGAATAGTCATGTTTATATTACTCAGGGTGTTCTTAGCGTTGGTCGGATATCTAAAAAACAGCTGATGAACTTGGACCTTCATCGGATCGGTGTTCCTATTGGAATTCACCTCCTGATCTCTAAGCACCTGCTCTTCCAAATCTAAATAAGACGTATAATCCTCGTACCGTAAACGACTCTTCGCTAAGTCAGCGTAAACTCTTGTTAATGCAGGAATAACAATGAATAATTGACTGGATATCTGAAGTAATAACACAAAAAGCCCAGCGCTCTGTCCGCTACTTCCAATCGTGATCGCCAAAATGGCAATCGTTGTCCCATTTAATAAGATCATGATTAGACTTTGGGAGAAGTTGAGGGTTTCAGAATAAATAACCTTACGGTGCATTTGTTTGAAGTTATTCGTAAAGCTCTCTTTCATTGAGGAAAACAAATAGGAGGACATTCTGTACATTCTTACTTCCGGAATGGAATTTCTGTTAATCAACAAATCGACTAAATAGTTGATCATTCGCACAGAGGAGGTTTGATTCGCTGAAATGGACTCTACTTTCTGTGACATTCGCTTCATAAGATAAAGCTGTAGAATCTGCACCCCTAAAATAATCAAAGCCAGAATATAGAAGTCATAAACAGATAAGACAACCATTAACACAACAAATGTTATTAGGTGAACTGTCACACCTGTCCATTGGTCTAACAGATCAATCAAGGAAAGTCGTTTTGCTTTTTCTCTTTTAGTTTTTGTAGCGGGGTCCTCCAAAAGTGCCGTAGATAATTTAGAAGTCTTTTCCAAAATGCTATGTTCCAGTTCATATATACTGGTGGATGTTAAATTGGTGATAGAAATGGCTCGAAGAGAACTATTAAGGCCCGCGAGATATAACATTACCATAAGCAAACTTACTAATAACAAGATATGTTGGTAGGTGTTAGGATTGAAGTTCTGAATGAGGTCAACCACATATTTCGTTGTGAATAATTCTGCAAAAAGGATTGGGGCACTCAGTAAGTTAGTGATAAAATATAAAAGTGAGTTTCTTCTGTCTTTCACATATAATAGTTTTACAACATAGAGAATGTCAGGCAGGCAGCATCTCTCCTTATAAGTGTATTCCATTCTGTAAACACTTTCATTGTTTAGACGTGGAAACCGATTATAACGTTTAATGTTTATAATTGGAAGAGGTAATTTTCGAAATGACCAAACGAACAGGAGTGTACATTCATGAAACTTCAATTTAACTTATTCCCGGGCGGATTGCCCAAGGCGCTCACCATGAGCTATGATGACGGACAGAAACACGATATTCGCTTGGCGGAGATTTTTGATCAATATGGGATTAAAGGTACTTTCCATTTAAATAGCGCAATGATAAACGCACCCGGATTCTTATCATCCGCTGATGTTAAACATTCGCTCAGAAACCATGAGGTATCTGCCCATTCCGTTACCCATCCACATCTAGAGCGTCTACCTTTACCTATGGTAATCGATGAGCTGTTCGAAGACCGTAAGCGACTGGAGAAACTAGTGGATTATCCGGTACGAGGCATGTCCTATCCATACGGTACATACTCTCAGGAAATCATTGCTCCTCTACAGTCTGTTGGGATTGAATATAGCCGAACTGTCCATTCTACCAAACAGTTTGATATGCCTTTGAATTTCATGGAGTGGCATCCAACATGTCATCACATAGAAGATCTGCATCACGTATGGGAGCGATTTACAACGGAAGGGCCATCCCAAAAACTGAGACTCTGTTATGTTTGGGGTCATAGTTATGAATTTGCACAGCAGAACAATTGGGAGCTTATCGAATCCTTTTGCCAACAAGCAGGTGGACATTCGGATATTTGGTACGCTACCAATGTAGAGATATATGATTATGTTGCTGCGCTATATTCACTGAAGATGAGTGCTGACAAAACGATCATCCGGAACAACTCTGCTATAGATGTCTGGGTATCCTTAAATGATCAACCTGTTCAGATTAAAGGTGGAAGTACGATGATGATGAAATAATCCAAAATGCAAAAAAGAGCGATTTTAAACATCGCTCTCTTTTTGCATTTTACATAAAAGTGATTGAAATTACTTTTTTTGAAGTGTAAATGTCACTGTTTTTGCTTTTTCCTCAAGGATTGGAGTATAGGTGAATGTCATTACATTCCCTTTGCGACTCTTCAATACTATCATTCTGGTCAATACATATGGATCTCTGCCATCATTTACTCTATCCCATTCCTTACGATCCTCACTAGTAATTAGTTTTTCATAGAGATTAATGATTTCACCGGTGTTGCTATAAACTAAATATAAGTGTGTCGTATCTAATAAACGAACGAGCACAACGTCTTCCGCAGCATACTCCACTATGAAATCTCCGGTTGCTCCGGTTAACTTTTCCATCTCAAATAACTTGCCCAAACCGCCATCCTTAGTAATATATTGAACGTTCTTCCCATCGGTCATATACACCTGAGTGGAAGGCACTTTTGGTGCATGGATATAAGCCGAGTTATTGTAATGATAGTCCATTTGCTTGAGAAAAGTGCCCGCTTTGACCAATACTTGATAGCTGCTATTGAAATCGGTGAACATGGCATAATGATTGTCCGTTAACTGGAGTAAGTCCGTACCATTGCCCACTTTTTCAATCTCAAAAGCGTAGTTGTACGCAGATTCCTTAAAAGGTAGTCGACCAATAATTACTGGTTTCCCAGTTTCCGTTGCACGGTAATACAAATCGCCGTTTTTTTGAGATATCCAATAGGATCTTCCATCTACAGAAGCAGAAACCAATCTAGCTTCATCTATAATTTGGATAACCCCATCCGTTTTATTAAGCCCCGCTTTACCTCCAAGTAGACTGACCGCTGAGATCAATGGCACGTACACCGAGCCTTTTATAATACGTGGGGATTTTGTTAAAGTCACCACGGCCTCGTTCACTTTTGACTTTACAGTACCAGCCGTGAAGATAACCTCACGCTCAGGACGAACCAGTTTGGCCGTTTTGGACGGTTGATCCCAAGATAATGTATACCCCATAGCATCTGCGAGTGATTTCAGGGGTACAAAAGTTGTATTCTCCGTGATCACCTGTTTACTGCTGATTCCGATTTCTTTATAGTTGAATTGAATTTGGTTTTCTGCTTGGGCTGATACCGATCCATACCCCGTACTTAAAATCAAAACAGTCAAGATTCCTAGCGTTACCTTCCATTTATTCATTTCTTTTCGTCTCCCTTGACTCTATAGTCATATGTAATTAGACGACAGGATTTGGAAAAAGTTTCTTGTTTCCGTTTTACGTATAAAAAAGACCTGATCCACGGTAGACTACCGCAGTCAGGTCTTCTGTCTTTTATAAAGTAATCTTAACTTCTAGCAAACTCATAAAACGCCAAAGCGTCTCCCCATGTGGGGAATCCTGCTTGCGCTAGTTTATCACTGCCTCCGCCTTTTCCATTGTAGGTACTAAGATGCTCTTTGAAAAAAGCTCCACAGGAGATCTCCGCGCTGCCATTCTGTGCAAATACAACCTTATTCTCAGCAGAACTAGCCAATAAAACCGGAACATCGCATTTCGCGGTAAGCTTGTTAGCTAAACTTTGTAAATCTTTCAGCGATTTATCCTCGAACACTTTTGAGATCAGCTTTCCTTCTTGCTGTGCTAAAAGCTCCTGTACGACATAATCATCATTCTTCTCTTTAAGTAGGGTAATTTCAGCTTGCAGCTGCTTTTGTTCATTCTCCCATTTTTCAATGCGATCGATAATTTCATCTTTTCCCGTATTGAACTTGGAAGATAGAGCTCCAACAATTTGCAGACTGCTATTAAACTCCTCCAAAGCACGGTATCCACATTTAAAATAGATCCGCGTATTGCCTTTTTGTTTCTCCGCTTTCAGAAGCTTAATTATACCAACCTCACCTGTTGAAGATACATGCGTACCACCGCAAGCATTATATTCTATATCTTTAATTTCTACAATCCGGATGTTCTCCGTCACTTTAGGTTGTTTGACCAATTTAAGCTGTGAAGCCTCTTCCCCTGTTACAAAATAGCTCAGGATACTATGGTTCTGGTAAATCTGCCGATTAACCTCCCACTCTATGGAATGAAGTTGTTTAGGCGACAGTTCTGGCACTTCTATATCAATGGTGCAATAATCCTCACCTAAATGAAAGCTTAGAGTCATAAACTGGTACAAATTGAGACAGATGGCTGAGAGCAAGTGTTGTCCACTATGCTGCTGCATATGATCAAATCTTCTCTTCCAATCGATCTGACAAGTGACGGATAAATCATCAGGCAGACGTTCCAGCTTATGCAGGACAAGATCTTCCTCACTGATTACATCAAGTACCGGGATATCCCCAATAGTCCCTAAATCACAAGGTTGCCCACCGCCATGCGGATAAAAAGCGGTCTCCTCCAAAATAACATAGAGTCCATCTTCTCGTTCTATGGTTTCAGTAATACAGGTCTCCCAATCAGTAAGGTATGTAGAATTGTAGTATAGTTTGTTGGTCATATATGTATCCCTCTCTTTTATACGTTTTCGGCACATTAAGCTTATAGTATCATATCGGATTTCAAAGACAAACTGCACAATGAAAAACGCCTTGCGGCGCTTTTGGAAGGAATTCACTCTGTTGTTCTACTTTCAGTTGTCTTCTACCTTGTACATCAGTAATCCTGTACTCTCATCCAAGAATTCCGCTGTCATACTCTTGAACCATTACCCCTGTTCAAGGAAAATAATGCCCTAGCCGAGCAAGCGCTTCACAGTGTCATTTGGACTTTCTGGCACCACCGTAGACATGGTTTGAATTTCCACAACGTGGTTCGCGAGCCAAGGTCCCACCTGTGGGGATATGGTTGGTTTAGTGCGAATGATATTGAACTGCTCTTATTAATCAGGACGAGTGGGATCAATTATGGAATAGTAATGATTATCTATGTAAGCATCAAAAGCATCTATGCCTTCTTGTAAAATTATACGCGATTCTTTGGGGGTAATTGGTACTACCCACAAGACATTAATTATTTCTTCACCTATTTTTATTTGTTCTAAATCCTCACTTTCTCCTCTTAGTTCATCAATCAAGAGGGCTTTTGTAGTCCAATTTTCAGGTGCGAGTGCGCTCTCAGTCATTACTCGTGGTACTTCCGAAGATTGGATATGTTCAATATTATGGGCAATTATGTCACAGAAATATGAGAATATGCGATCAATGTTTTCTTGTCCCAAATCGGGTTTTAAAGCTATCATCCATTCATTCTCAATAGGTTTTCCAGTTTTCCGAATGGAATTAGATAGGCCGACTGTTGCGAATCTTGCAGGATTATTAACGTCAATTGATGGAAAATAATATAACTCAATATATACGCCAATCTCCGGTTTTGTCATTATGGCTCTATATTCTGGCATAGACCATTCTTTAATATATAAATTGAGAATAATTGTTCTCCTAATGTCGAATTCCAGAATGATCCCTCGGCATGACTCTTTATTGATTTGCACATCCATCACCTTTTTTCAATATTGGTTTTTTGGTTTAGAATTTGGGCTGGTATCATCGTCCTCCTTCATCGTTCGCGGTATGCCATTTCAGTAATTGAAAGGGCAGATCTCTCCAATTAAGAAGTTATTAATCTCTTTTCGATGAATGGTGCTTCATGACTGCTTCCTGAGCTTTAAGGACAATATCATCTACTTCGGAAAGCTGACGCTCAATAGAGGCTAGAGCCTTTAGTAAAAATAAGCCAAGACTTTCATCCCCTAAGGATAATTCCAATTCGGCGAAACATTCGATGTCTTGGAGTTTTTCTATATTTTTTTTGTTATTGATTTTTTTAGGGTATTCGATGTATTTATAGAGGGTTAAGACTGCTTCTTCCCCCTTGGTTTTAAAGTTGTGAACAGTTCCTTTGAATAGGGTGTCTTTGAATCCTTCCTTAAGCCTACCTTGTTCATTCAAGGCATCCAGATGAAAGGTTGCTAAATATTTTTCGTTTCTTACGGCATGATCATTAATGCTGTAGGATATATTCTCTTCGTCAAGAATCTTTATTATTTCATCAATTGACTTGAACTTCAGTCTTGCAAATCTCGCCGGAGAAAATTGCTTGCGCAAAGAATCTTCATTATTTGAAAGGTATGCCTTAAAAGAAATTTCAGCATTTCCTTCCAGGAGTTCTTTGAAATAAACAAGATGCCTTTCATCTACCATATCTGCCTCCTGCAACTCTTGAGCTTTTGGGTATATTATGTTTACGAGTTATTTTTTTGACTCAGGATTGGAGATCATATTGAAAAATGTGGCCCAGAGATAGTGTATGATGCCGGAGAACTGATATTTTGAAGCGATTAATCCAGATCTCTAGCCCAGCTAACTAACTCTTCATCGTCGAAGTTATATGGATATTCGTAAATATTAGAGTAATAGTACTCCGATTCTAATAAATCTCTAATTATATTGAAAACCTTATTGGTGGCATGAAATCCATTCCTGATGGGCGCGGTGAAGGCAAGCGAGCCATTATGAAATCCATCTAAAGAACCGGAAAGCTCTCGTTTGACTATAGATTCAGCTGTCTCTATCTTTTCTTTAATAAGCTCCTCTTTGTAAATTTGAATGCAGAAATTTCCACCATGTTTTATTAATTCAAACTCTCCATTGGGATGGAGTTTTATTGTATCTCCTTTCGCAAGCCCTAGAGCCAGCCCAGGAGATGCACATAATTTGAATATTTTATCGCTTATGCATTCTGCAGGAAGCTCTTCAAAGACTGCTTCCTCTGAATTTATGCCGGCAAAAACATTAATTAAGGTTAATTTATGTTCCATACGAATACTCCTCAAAACTGTCTTTTTAATGTATGAGATTTGAGATTACATCCTTCATGTATCCGCTATCGCTTGTAATTCAACGGGTCGATAATAAAGGAGGTTCCTCTTTTTTGAAAGGGGTTACTTCAAAATGCTTTCAAGGCGGCAATGTCATGTGCCTTGTTAATAATTTGGGCGTTGCTGGCCCTGTTTTCTCAAATCTAGGAAAGATATTCAAGAAATCATAGCAGGTACTAAAACGCCTCGTCAAGTGCTAGAAGCGGTAGACAAGTCTTCGACGCCGGATATACTCGGATAACGAGATTCCGGTAATGAACGGAGACCCAACAAATCCGATGTATAGTAACATAGAGCTTTACTGCCAGTATGTAGATTGAGAATCACCAAGGATTGTGCAAGTAATTCAACAAAAGAAAAGTTCAAGTGGTATCTCTGCTTGAACTTTAAATGGTTATATTGAGGTGAATCTGGCGTTAAATCAATTCTTTCTCACTATTTCGTAACTCTACTTTCCGCTGTACCAAACCAAATACGCTATACGCATTTTACCAATAAAGCGAACGAATAAAATACTTATTTTCGGAGCGAGGCATTATATAGGTGAGTGTATACAAACCATGTAATGCTTGCTGTTAATAATGTCGACGAAATCAAAGCTGTAAGAATACTATATGTTTGCCAAATAAGTATCGTTGGCCAATCTAATGCACAGCACATTATACATAGGGCAATCGTAGCAATCAGCAAAATAGCTGTTACGATTATTCGCTTTTTTGTAATTGGCTGCCGCTCATTCGTTTTCCTTCTGCGTAATCCTAAGATAAAGAACAGAACAGCCAATAGGCAAAGAATAATTGTGATAGACGATAAAATGATGTCCAAAAGCTGTGTGCCGCTTATTTCATATGACTGCGTTAGATTGCCGTCTAATATATCTTTAACTTTTAGTACCATGCTTCTATTGATATTTGCGCCGTTGGTCAGCAAGCAGACGGCTGTTCGTTCATTTGGCAGTATGGCCACTTCGGTTCCGAAATTGGGATTGCCCCCTGGGTGTTCTATAATCGTTTGGTTGGCGTTTACCGACCAGCCCGCTGCATAATACATTTCGTTGACTGCCGGAACAGACATATCGCCCTGATGTGACTTTTCGATAACCGTATGGAATATTTCGGGTATGTCCTGCACAATACCCATCTGTATGCCCATCCAACGCGCCATATCTTTTGTACAAGAAATGATGTAGCCTGCGGGTTTATTCCCGGAATAATCCGGCGCGTTATATGGAGTTGTCATAAAAAAGGAAGAACGGTAGCCCTGTGCCAACTGTCCGGTGGCTTGAGCATCTTCTTTATAAACATACGTCTGGTGAAGACCTAACGGCTGAAATACCTGTTCGCTCATAAAGTCTTCATAGCTTTGTCCCGACACAATCTCAATAACCAAACCCAATACGTCATAATTAACGGTTCCATAGCTATACTGTTCACCGGGAGGGAACGCCAACTCAGCATCTACCAGCATTTCCACAGTCTTTTGCAGCAAATCTGGTGTATTGCCTTGTGGAATATTTTGAGAATGCCTACTATTTGTTAGGCCGCTAGTATGGTGAAGAAAGTTATTGAGTGTAAGGCTTTGCATATCAACAGGTTTGCCTTGATATTTTAACGTAAACCAAGGTAAATATTTTTGGACAGTGTCAGTCATTGACAGCAGCCCTTGCTCCTCCAACAGCAGAATACCCATGCCGGTAAAAGCTTTACTGACCGAGGCCAACTCATATAGTGTATTTTCACTTGCAGACAACCCACTTTCACGGTCTGCATACCCGGAAGAAAAGTAGAACACTTCATCATCAGCAAGTATTGAGATCGACATTCCCGGCACACCTGATATACGACGGGCATCATCCAGCAACGCCTGTATTGCCGCAGATTGCGTATCTGACAACGACGCATAACTTTGTGTTGCGAATCCTGAGAATAATATAAGTATTGATAATACAAAAACAATAGTCTTTTTCATAAACTCTCCATTTCGAAAAAATATAAACAACGGAGACTAACCAATATGGCTAGTCTCCTTTCTTTTATAAAAATTTCCCTATTATGATAAAGCTCAGTGTAGGCAAGTTTCATTAATCTTTCCATGTTACCTGCCATCCATATGACTGAAGTTTAAAGTATTTATTAAACTCCGCGACTACGGACTTTGCGTTCTCTTTCGATGTTGCATGAAATATAGTTATATCGACTATATTACAGTCTGAAATTTCCTCCAACCCTTTAAGCTTTGATGCATCTACTCCAATCTGTTTTAGACTCATACAATTTTTGAGTATTGTTAAATCTCCAACCGGATAAGTGAATTGCTTTAATTTCTTCAATTCTCTTATAACCTCTATATGTGATTCATCTATTGCACAGCTATCCGTCTCAAAAAACGTTAGATTCTTTAAACCTTTTAAGAATGATAAATGTGGTATAGTCACTTGTTTGAGTTCTAGTTTTATTAACTTACTAAGGTTTGAAATATAAAGCAGGTCGCCAACCTCCATTTCTTCTAAACTTAGTTCCTTCAAATCTTTTATAGTTCCTAATAATCCCCTATCAATTGAATTCATTCTACATAATCTCAAACTCTTTAATTTCTTTATATCTTTCAGTTTATGTATATCTTTTAATGGAAGTCCTATTAATGTTAGCTGCCTTAGCCCATCTAAAGAAACTAAGTACTCCAAATCAGACTCTTTAAAGGCTTCTGATCCTATCACAAGTTCTGCTAAAGAAGGCAACCGTTTAAGTACATCGAAATTAGTAATTTCATCCGCATGTATGATAAGTTCTTTAAGATTAACCATATGGGTTAAAATATCCAAAGATATTGCTCCGTATTTTTGAGCTTGATCAGCTCTAATAAATACCATTCTCTTTTTTTTCAATGTTTTTGAAGTTACAAAACCACTCTCAACATCGTCTTTAAAATACTCTTCCCAAAATCCGCTTACAGGGATAAGGCGGTTCTCTTTGATATCCATTTTAGTCAAAGCCAAAATATCATCCAACAAACTTCCACTTTCACGGGATAATATGATTACATCATCTTCTTCACGAATACCAATACTACTATTTCTGAGGCTCGAATCAATAAATTCAAAGAAATGTCCCAAACTTTCCGCAATAACATATGAAAAACTAGAATTGTGATCTATCGTTATAATTTGCCCATAAACGCCCTTTTCTCCGGGGTCTAAATCAATTGCCAAATATGAGCCTCCACCATCTTCGGCAAAAGGAATCCAGCCTTCTCTGTAGTTCCCATCTTTTATTATATCTGGTTTGCTGGATATAATATCGTATGCTGATTCCAAAAGGGACTTCCAGTTGCTTACTATCGATTCAATGTTCATCCAACCAAGACCAGCCATAACACCAAAAATCTGCTCTCCTTCTCCATTAGAATTCATGTATAACTTTCTAAAATCTTCTGGAAATTTGCAGTTCATCATGCTCTCAAAAAGGTTTATTTCTGATTCCTCAACTGCTGGATTCAGTAATTCCTCTACATTTGGTATATGTGATTTTAATGTCTCGATCAGTAAACACTCTTCTTTTTCATTAACTAATGACATATAGTGGCCCCCATTCTACAGAATCATAATAGTTTCAGTAAACGTCCTTGGTTGATCATCAATCATTTTGTTATGAACCATCTTCAACAGTTCCATCAATAATTAATTCTATCTTACATATGGAGCATCTATTTCCTGATTTAGCAATATCGTATCATGAATTTGTAAATATTGTTGTATTAAGTCATATAAAAAAACTAAGAGTCATCTTAGGGGCTAAACTCTATTATGATACTTTTTCCCGCGTTTGAACTTCAACTATCCTGACCTTTTGCTGAATAAAGGCAGCCGATCACATTGACTGACCGGCTGCCTTATCGTGTTTATTGAGCTATCGTTACCCGTCAGATCAATAAGAAAGAAAAACAGTATCCTCCTAATGTGACAGGAAAAAGCTTTACTTTGATCGTTGATACAAGGATCAGAAGGTCAACGAATTAACAAGCACAAGTAACGTCTTTTAAATTTCGTATAGCAATAGCATTGAGTCGGAGCGCTTCTACGATTGAATCTCTTACTGCTAACAATTCAAATCTTTCACGACTGCCAATAGGCAATCTGCAAAGCAATGCTTCAATTCTTTTAAGGCTTTCTTTCAGAACCACTCTTTGCTTACGCAAAGCATTCAAAGCTCTTTGAATTCTTCTCTTCTCTGCAGCAGTCATAAACTACCACCTCTTTTCGATTGTGATAGTATATGAGATGCGACAGAGCTCCTATCTGCTTGTACATTCCGGAAGGTAAATGAATGATTTTACTGCTTTTTGCTAGCTTCCATGATAGGAACGGACCAATCTACATTGGTGTACAATCGGTTGACTATCGTGCGTATTAATTGAAGCTGATCAGGGATCGTAGTAAGGCCAATTGCACGGAACTCAAAAAAATTCTTTTTGTTATTTGACTGCGATTCAACGATTACGATATAACCATCTTTCCATCCGGACCCATCAGTAGAATAAGCTCCTCGTCCTGAGAGAGGATACTCTTTACCCTCAAGATCCTTAAATATCCACTCACTGTTCATAAATTCATTTCTCAATCTTCCGCTAAAATGTAATGAACCTTCCTTCGTTGATCCATTGGTATCAGGCGGTGATTCCACAGTAAAATCATTTAACATCAGCTCATCTCCATCAAATGCAAAGGGGATCGGATGCTCCTTCAACTTGGATGGCTCAAACTGTACCATCGAACCATCCTTTTCTAGAATGAAATACCCATCGAGCACAAAAGTATACGGCGTATCCTGAGGCAAATATTTAAACGTATAGCTCCAATGCATAAGTCCAGGTTTATCACCAGGTGTCGAAGATCTTGACATTACACTATCCTTACTCGGCAATTTCCTCGCATTAACACTGTGAATCTCTTCACCCGCGCTATCCTCAAAATGGAACTTCACCCCTTGCTGCTTCCATAATTCACCTGGAGAACGGTTTAGCGCCTCATCACTCAAATCCGTATCAAATTCAAAACGGACACCTTGTACCATATGAGTTAATTTTTTCAAGGTGACTGTTAAACCATCCGGAGAAGTGTAGCTACCCGTTAGGGGAGTTGAAGTTGTTTGTTCATTCGCTTTTGTCATATCCATCGAAAAACTAAAGTTCCAATCGCCTTGAAGTGCAGGAATATTTCTGTCCTTGCTTCCCAACTCAGTAATATGACCTTCGACTGTAATTTGATCGGTTTGCAGTGGCTCCGAGAAATTAGCGATCATATAGTAAAAATCATTGGTAAATCCAATATCGTATAATTCTCCTACGATCTTTCCTTGATCATCTTTAACTTCAATCTTATTTCCTTCACCAAAACCCAAGCGATGTCTGTCATGCTTTCCATCCGGTCCGAACAACTGTAGAGCGACAATCACACGAGTAGGATCCGCTACAGCTTCATCTATTTTTATCGTATAGCCTTTATCCTTCACCTTAATATTAGGATGTTCTACCAATCCAAATTCTTGCGCTCGCAAAAGGCCAATGTCCACATTATCTTTTACAAAAAGAGAACGTAAAGTCTCTGCCAATGTGGGCACAGAATATAAAATCACGGCACTCAGAACAACAAGTAACAAAGCCGCTCCCATGGCTATTCTTAGTGACTTAAGTATCTTCGGATTCTTTCGCTTCCTGTCAGGTACCGTTACTTTCTCTAGTTCTACGTATTCTATTGAAGCCATAACTTGAGCAGTAAAAGAATCTGGCAGCTTCTCTTCAAACAACGCTTGCGACCACTCCTCTTGTTCTTCTAATAGTGTATGATAGATTAAATTGCAATGGGCACAAGCAGCGATATGATCAACAACTTCAAATGGTCGGGAGGTGGGTGTACTTAGGATGTATTGCTCGATCTCAAATGGACTTAAACACTTCATCGCTCTTCACCTCCTGGTGTGTCATGATATGTTTCAATCGTTGTTTTGCACGATAAAGGTCATTTTGGATCTTACTTAAAGGGACCTCTAAGAGCGTACACATTTCTTCATAGCTTAAATCATTGGTATAACGAAGCAGCAAAGTCGTACGATAATTAGGCGGTAGCTTCTGCATTAACTGATGCAGCTCTGTGCGATGCTCCGATCGAATGAATTCTTCTTCTGGATTATCTGAAAGAGATAGTTCAGCAAGATCGTCTGGTAAGCTCGCTATAGGACGAGTTTTTTTCCACAGATCCTTCAGTACATTAGTCGCGATCGTATACAGCCAAGCCGCAAAGTTTTTATCCAAATCATGTGAGGCTAGCTTACGATAAGCTTTTATAAAAGTCTCCTGAGTGATGTCTTGTGCGTCTTGGTGATCGGCCCCCAATCCTCTCAAAAGGCCATAGATTTTATTCTTATATCGATTCACAAGATACGAATAGTCTTCCTTATGACCATCCAGAACGTTTAGGATCCATTGCCTTTCTTCCTCTTTTTCAACTTTCGGTACATGTCCCTTCACCTTTAAGCCTCCTTGAAGCACGATACTATATAGACGATCCCTAACAGAAAAACTCTCACTTCATACAAAAAAAGTAGATCTTCAATTGTATTGAAGACCCACTCTGTTATCTAACCTCGAACATGCCCCATCTGTAGCCCAAATAGGCTCACCCCAGTGCTAGTGATACAAGTCTACTCCAATATATAAGCTCTTCATCCTGCCCGTAAGCCCCAATACATTGAAATCCTAAAGGCATGTTATGAATAGTGGCTGAAGGAATGCTCACAGTTGGCGCTCCTGCGTATGACCAAATGGCCGTCATTCCAGCCCATCCTGTCCGTGTTCCCCACAATGGAGCAGTTCCTGCTTGAGCGGGCGAGACCCAAATATCAATCCCCTCTGTCTTTTGAACATAAAGTAGATCATATCTCAATTTGATTTGTCCTCTACGATATCGCTCCAGTTCTTCCTCTTTGATGGTTTGACCTGATTCAATACCAGCACGCATCGCCGAACCATAGTAATCTTTATATTTTTCAAATCGTACGGCATGCACTTGAGCCATTTCCCCTTGTACTAATCTCAACATTGCATCCCCATAGATGAAACTATCTTCCCATGGCATCTTAACCGTTTTTATGATGAAGCCCGCCTCTTCCAACTTCTTAATCTGGCTCCAAAAAGTATGTTTAGCGTCCTCTTCCAATAAAGTCATGAATACCCCTTCTGGAATACCAAGCACTGGTTTACGGTTAGATTCGAAAGGCCTCCATTCCGAGATGAGTTCTGAAGAGATCCGCTCCATGCTAACCATATCCTGTGTGAAAAATCCCATCGTATCAAATGAAGGGGACATCAACTGAACACCATCCAAAGGGATACGTCCATAGCTTGGCTTAAATCCAACAACACCACAGAAAGAAGCAGGTGCCATAACAGAACGCAAACTTTGTGTGCCTATCGCAAATGGACACATACCCGTGGCAACTGCCGCTGCAGACCCTGCACTAGAGCCGCCTGGTGTATGATCCAAATGATGAGGATTACGAGTTGGGAGATGCCCGGCATATGCGAACTCTTCGGTCACCGTTTTGCCTGTGAACCATACTCCTTTTTGCCGCAGCTTTTTAATAAAACTACCTTCTGAACGCGTTAATTCCTGTGGAGGAAGATTTGAACCGGCACGAGTGGGCAAGCCGTCTATATGAATTAGATCCTTAACTCCTACTGGAACTCCGTATAATGATGGTTTTGGGAGCTCATGATAGGTTTGTCTTAGCAGCGCTACTTCACTCATGATTCTATCTGTTCTTTTCTCTTCCGATACAAAAGCATGGATGTAAGGCTCCAACTTATCATAACGATCTAAATGCTGATTAAGGAATAGCTCGAGTGATGAGTCAATTGGCTCTAATCCTTGGAACTGTGTTAAAGAAGATGTATGGATATACATACCTAACCCCCTCCACAATTTACCGAACTAAGATCCCTTGGACTATGATTGTATTTTTTTGGAATAACTTCATGTTAATCGTAGTCCTTTGCTAAGGCAAGAAGTTTAATCATTGCATACAAGGCGCACATAATCACTGTAATACCAGCGAGTAAAAGAATTGTCTCCACTTGGATACTATCAGCTAGCGGACCGGTGCGATTCTTTTTGTTCGTCGCATGTGCCGAATGAAGCATGAAAACAGGTTTCTTAGATCGTTCCTTAGATTCTTAAGATCGTTCACCGGTCAATAATAGGATCTTGCAATTATCGAATTGACGAACCCAATACGCATAAACGTCTCTTTTCATATACGAAGTGCAGAAACAGCAGCTAGAGTCTGGAAACATTTTACGGTTCCGAATTCTCTCTTCTAAACTTAATTAACCCCATATAACAATTAAGGGAAGATCAAGTTTTTCGCTTAAGTACAGAAGATATACATCAGTCTGCGGCCAAAAAAATTGTCTATTAGTCGTACCTTCTAAATCTCTATCGACACGCATATGGACAAGCTTGATTTTTCCTTTGGGAGTATGATAATCGTGAAGGCTACAAGCACCGTCGCGTCAATATCTACCCTACCCGATACATTGATATGAACTTCATCATATTCATGTAACGGGAGCATTTCTGAATGCAACACAGCAAGTACTTACTCAGCTGCTCGACTAATATCAACCATATCCACTTTATCTCCTCCAATAGGTACAAAAAAGCCATGGAGACGATAGACAGCAAACAGGTGTCTATCGTCTCCATGACAAAATAAGCCCTATGTTTATGAACTGGGTGTGTCCCAGTACAAATCCAACTCTGTCGTATCACTAACGACAATAGAAAATTTGATTAATCATAACATAATATATTTACCACATTTACAGTTTTTCATCAATAAACTGCAATTTACAACATAAAAATTAATTTTTTAGATTGAGTTTCTAAAACTATAATCTTTAAGATCTTTTTAGAATGTCTCAAATATTATTCTCACTTTTCTTTACTTAAAAGATCAGCTAGCTCTACCGCATTCTTATCTTTTAAATTCAGCATCTTTTCGCTATTGCTATTTTTAATCAGAAAGCCATTTTTAGCTTTAAGATCTATATAAAGGCTAAAATCAACAACCTCAGAATCAGCGTAAGTAACAGTCATTCGATAGGATGGTGGCCCCACATCGACAGCCCCGCGTACTTTTTTAACAGTTCTTATAGCATCTTCGAAGATTCGAATGCTTTCACTGTCAGTGTAAGTGATTTCCGTTGTTTCCGATACAAGGCTAACGCTAAGGATCTCTTGCGTTGGTCTGATTAATACAAATATTAAAATCAATAAAATTATCAGTGAAATTGAAATGATGCTAATTTTTTTCATAACTACCTCCTTACTGAAGAAAGATGGAGACTGATCATTCAGTCTCCATAATAAATTTATAACTCATTTGAGTATGCGTTGGCAATTTCATTAAGTAAATTATCCCTAACATTATTATCTCGTGTTATAAAAGTTCCCAGTTTATTTGTAGTTGCAGAATTTACCTCATCCAGAGTAAAGGTTCCTTCGTTTCTATTTATTATTTGATACTGTCCTTGTGAATCCTTCTTTAAAAATAATATATATTCTAATCCTTTTTGAGTTTCTTTATATCCATCATTTATCATCTTTATTTGTTGTGCTCCAGATTCAACTAAACCATTTGATTCAATAACTTCTAAATTTTCTACTATGTTTGACGAATCTCCTGCTAATACTTTTTTAATACTAAGATTATTTAAAGTGTAATAATCTTGTAAATCGCCTGTATCGTAAAAAGTTGCTATATGTTTTCTATTTTCAAAATCATCTGTTGGTGATGCAATAACTACAAGGTCTGAATAATTTGATAATTCCGATAATGTGGCATAGCTTTCATATTGCGTTTCAACATTAATCTCATTTTGATTAGAAGTATCTGTGTTTAAGGAAGCCATTAATGCAGGTCCTCCATAGAGGGATCTTAACTCACTGAGATCGTAGCTTGAAGGAGTGTTGATGTCTCTATTGAGAGATGGATTATTCCCTTCAGTCATTAGCGATGTACTAAGTTGAGCACTTGCAGTTGTGTGTGCTAACCCAAGTGAATGTCCCAGTTCATGAGCAGTAGTATGTCTAATTCTTGTTGACGTAAAATTAACACCATTATTGTGATTTTGTAATTGATTATGATATACCGAAACAACAGAGCGGCTATAGGAAAACCAATCTGGATCTACATTTATACCTAGATCATTATACCAAAGATTCCGTCCATATAAACCTATTTCCGTTGTAGTTCCAACATAATACCTGTCTACCTGACCAGAATTATTTAGTGTCTTGGAAATCGAGACATTTGCATTTCTTCCATTCCAAGTGGATACAGCGTGATCGAAATGACTTGTATAACCATATGATGATATAGATGAATCGTACCAAGCCTGAATACGACCATTGTCATTGCCACCTCGTGGGCTATGAGTGTCAGCACTGACAATAGAAGAGAATAATAACGACGTACTTACAATAGATAAACCTGCAATGATTTTCTTCATTTTTACCTCCATATGTGGAATTATTTAACTGCAGTACCAATATAACATATAATCAAAATAAAATGAGACTTTCGAACATAAATGGTTAATAATACCTATAAAGCGTAATCTATAGGATTTAATTCGTGAACCAGGGAAATGATTTTGATTCATAATTATTAGATGTTCGATAATTTGATTTTCGATTACTCCTTTTTTTAAAAATGTTGAGTGTACAAATATAGCTAAAATTTGCTATTTTTCTTGAATCTTGCAATCGTTATATTACAGGATACAAAGTTTTTATTACCTTACCGGGTAAACCTCATCTTCATAGATTGGACAGCAACTGCCGTAACGAGCGTTAAAATTATTAATATGAACGACAATACTATTAGATTCATACAACTCGTTAAGAACAGTTGAGATCTGAAAGCTACCATTTCATTTGCATTCATTTACTGCGGTTGATACGGCTTAAGCTCACAATTATGAAAAGGTGAAAGAGCATACTTCGCTTCGATAGGGTATACCGAGTTAATAGCTAATAAATGACTTCTCCTGCTTTTTTAAGATCTACAACGACTTGACCTGAATACCCACTTTCCAAATTGTCTAAGACTTCTTCTGGAGTCCGTTCTTCCTCCGTCTTATCCACTGGAATAAACACTCCTTCAATACCGGCATCGATGTGGATCAAATCGACGGTTTTATTGAAGTACTCATTCATGATGTTTCGTGATTATTCGTAGGGTAAGCCCCAAGCGCCTTGTACACACTAATGTACAGGTTTCTCTAGCCTCCCCTTGAAACCGGACTTGAAGCTTTCACCTCATCCGACTCTTCAGATGGTAACATCCTACATATTGCCCAAGTGTTACTTTGTACAAGTTCACGTGGCAGTTCAGTTCCTAGATAAAGCAAGAGTCTTACGCTTTCTAACGATCATTACCTTTTCTCAAAGTCCCTTACCTTTCAGATCCTTTAACTTAAGTATATGGTGCATTTCCAGTTCAACACGGGATGCTCTACACCACTGGCAAGTATCTGCAGCTAAACTCGCCATAATACTACCTCTTCCAGTATAGACAAGCTTATTCGGTACCAGATCTACGTTCACGTCGGAGAATGTCTTTTCCTATCTTTGAAAAGATCCGTTGAAAAGCTTCTTGATGACTAATTCTCCTTTGTTTTTCTTATAGGTAACTGCAAGAGAGCCATTGATCCTACTATTGGCGAATCTTACTTGTCGAGGTCCTCTATTTATTGGCAAGTTGATAGTAGTTATAGAAGTCTCAGACAGTTGCATTATATTTTCTTATATTTCCGAGTTCATCCAAGTTAATCAGGGGTTTGTTATGTCTAGCTTTCCAACGGCCATCAATTCCAATTAACATGTACCCGTTGTTGAGAAGAAAATCTCTTACTCTATCGTGAGGCATTCGCAGTACATTCCCATTGAGTTATTTTACTAAGCCTCTCTTTGTAGGAATGGATGCGTCGCTTCGCGCTATTTCAATCTCATAACCAAGGAACCCACATCATACCGATCCCAATAATTGCAGTCATCACATCGATAAAAAAGGCAGTTTCAATGGTACTAATCGACAGGATCACGCCACCTGCAGCTGGAGCCAGAAACATCATCAAGGATGAAATACTGCTGTTTACTCCGTTTACCTTCATAAGCTGATCTTTTGGAACAATTTGAGTTATAAGTGCGTTCACAGCAGGAACCTGTATGCCCGTACCTGCTGCTCGGATCAGCAAAATTAAATATAGCAACCAAATATTGTTATAACCCAACAAAAACATCACAGCGAGAATAAGTGTAGCAATCGCAATCATACCATCTGCTAGCATGATCATTTTTTTACGATTATAACGGTCGATCCATACCCCAGCAAACAGCGAGATGGCCATCTGCGGGAGAAATCCACAGACGGTTGATATCGTCATCATCACCCCTGAGGTAGTTGTTAGAGTGATATACCAAATAATCGCATATTGAACAAGCGAAGATCCAAATAAAGATATGGTTTGAGCCGTTAGAAATAGGGTTGTTTTTCTTTTCCAATGATCATTATTGGTTTGCATTAGTACTTAACTCCTTTATTGCTGGTTTCATCTCCTATGTTGAGCACACGATCAACCCATCCCTTATAAAATTGTTCTTCATGAGAAACAAGAATCACAGTTCCACCAAATTGGATTAGAGCTTTCTGTAAAGCATCTTTTGTTTCAGCATCTAAGTGATTGGTCGGCTCATCCATGATTAGGAAGTTGTATTCTGAAAGCAGTAATAGGCACAGCTTAACTTTAGATTGTTCCCCGCCGCTGAGTGTACGTATTGACTGTGTTACAAGGTTATCTTTAACAACACACTGCGCTAGATAGCGACGTATTTCCTTTACAGTCAGTTTGGGATCATAAGCTGAAATCACCTGAATAGGCGTCATTGTATCGTCTTCCCAAGTTAAATCTTGCTCGAAATAACCCACTTTAACTTGTTCTGCGAACTGAAACCTGCCGGTAATCCCTTGGATCTCTCCAACCAACGTCTTTAGTAAAGTTGATTTCCCGATTCCGTTGAAGCCCGTAATCACGAGCTTTTGTCCACCGCGAATGGAGAACTTCAATTTAGGCAACAAAGGCTTATCGTAACCTACGACTAAGTGATCCACTTTAAGGACTACTTGTGACATGCACGGAAGCTCCTTAAAGCGAATAGACGCTTTGGAGACAAATGTCGGAGCAGCGATTCGTTCCATTCTATCCAGCTGTTTCTGGCGACCACGGGCAATTTTGGAATTAACACCTGCACCGTTTTTTCGAATGAATTGCTCAGTGGTTTCGATTTTTTTCTGCTGTGCATGATATTGCCGGATATGACTCTCTCGTAAATGTTCCTTCTGCTTCACAAAATCCGAGTATTTCCCGTGGTATTTTTTAATCGTTTCGCCCTCAATATCGCAAATACTAGTGGATATTTTATCGAGAAAGGCATAGTTGTGAGACACTACAATGAACGCTTGATTGAATGCAATCAGATACTCAGCGAGCCAGTTAACATGTTCCTTATCCAGATAATTGGTTGGTTCATCGAGTAATAACACATCAGGTTGTTCAAGTAAAAGCTTGGCCAGAATGACTTTCGTCCGTTGCCCCCCGCTTAACTGCTCGATGGGACGGTCGATTCCAATCGCGTTGATCCCTAGACCGGTAACCATCTTACTGATGTTGCTCTCCATTGAATAATAGTCTAGCGCTTCTAATCGTTCCTGGTAGTCTGCTGCCTTTTGTAATAACGTTTCGTTGCCAGTTACAGCGCACTCTTCATAGAGCTCATTTATTTTTCGTTCTAGTTCATATAATTCTGAGAAAGCCTGTCTTAAATAATTATGAACCGTACGGTTTCCATCCATGACAGCATATTGATCGAGATAACCGATTGTAATATTGGACTGCCACTTTATCATTCCTTCATCCGGGATCACTTCGCCTGTCAAAATGCTAATAAACGTACTTTTCCCCGTTCCATTCTGGCCAACCACACCGACATGCTCACCCTTGTACAATTCCATAGAAACATTCTTGTACAGAACCTTATCGCCAAAAGCATGTGATAAATTAGAAACCTCAAGTAAACTCATTTCCTATTCCTCTTTTCTAAAATTAATTAAGAACGCAAAAAAAGCAGAAGACACTGCACCCTTAGGTGCAAGCCTTCTGCTTGTCAGTACACGAATGAACGGCACAAACATATAAATGTCAGTGTAGAAACTGAGCAATATAACACAAAAGGCTGTAGACGAAAATTGTCTACAGCCTCTTAATCATTAACATCGGAAGATGGCGCAATCAAATAAGCATGAATAATCACACTAAAATGACCTAGCTATCTTTCGATGATATAAAAAGCGATTCGCTTTTCGATTAAGCTCCGGACAACGTTTCATCGTTTGTATCCGATTGTTCGGAGCAGCCTCTGGTATATAACTTTACAGTTTCTACATGAATCATGTTAAACCATCCCTTCGTTTGGTAACAGTTTAAAACGCATGCCGTTACTTGTCAACTTAGAACGGGAAATGTTGTTATTTTTTGCGAGGTCGTTTAACATTACTTATTCTAGTCCCTTGAGGAATTGAAATGAACTGGCTCTTCGATACACCAATAAGCTGTGAAGTATAAATACTACTATGTCCGGAGAATAAATAACTCACTACACAAGCGATGAACATGTATACAGCCCCCTCTGACCCGAACAGCTCAATCCCCATTAAAAAGCAAGCGATAGGCGTACTGGTAGCTCCACAGAAGACAGCAATGAATCCGAGAGCTGCCAGAAACGGTCCATATACATGTAAAATTCCAGCCAAAGCATTACCTAATGTGGCTCCAATCGCAAATAGCGGAGTAACCTCACCACCCTGAAATCCTGTTCCTAATGTAAAGGCGGTAAAGATCAGCTTCCATAAAAAAGCGAAAGGAGAGACATCTCCCTCAAAAGAATCCTTGATTAATGGAATTCCGAGGCCTAAGTAATCACGGGACCCTACAAGGAATACTAACGCTATGATAATCAAACCACCCACTGCACCTTTTATCATAGGATTGCTTATCATGGCGGTGAAGATTCTTTTTAGTAAATGAGTCAGTTCACTGAAAAGCATACTCACGAGACCAAAAATTACAGAGGCCAATACCACTTTTAGAATAATCATTAAACTTAAGGTTGGAAATTCATTCACGACATAGTGAGTATGATGAACGCCCCACAATCGAGTGGTGACCAGATCACCAACAAAGCTAGCCACAAAACATGGAAGTAATGCCTGTTGGCTAATAAGTCCAATGGTTACTACCTCTAGACCAAATAAGGTTCCAGCCAGCGGTGTTCCGAAAATAGAACCGAAGCCCCCGCTAATCCCGCACATTAACAGTATTTTGCGATCTAACGGGCTGATTTTGATTAATTTCCCAAACCACTCCGCGAGGCTTCCTCCCATTTGTACAGCTGTTCCCTCCCGTCCGGCAGATCCACCAAACAAGTGAGTGACCAGTGTTCCTAACAATACTAAGGGTGCCATGCGTAATGGAATGGTCTCTGTACCATCCTGAATTTGTTCTATAATAAGGTTATTTCCTTTAGCGCTGTTTTTTCCGTAACGCATATATAAGAAACTAACAAATACTCCCCCAAGAGGCAGCAAATAAAGTAGCCATGGATGCTCTAAACGTACATCTGTTACATAGTCTAAGCTTTTCAGAAAGAAAGCCGAGGCAGTTCCCGATAAGAGTCCAACCACACTTCCGAGTACAATCCATTTGATAAATGTACTCCAAAGTGCAAAATGACTTCTTTTCTTCGCGAATTCATGCCATCGTTCAGACCATTGATTCATAACAGCAACTCCCAAAGTCAGTATAAATTAGTCTCTGGCAACAAAACAGACTCCTACCAGTGAAGCTTACTCTGGTAGGAGTCATTAGTCTAAGAGACGGTTGTGGCGAACTCCATCGCCTTGTTATATGTTATTCTTAGTCCTCAGAATCTACGTTATGATACACTTGTTGAACATCTTCTAAATCTTCTAAGGCATCAATCAATTTTTCGAATTGAGCTTGTGCATCTTCAGGAAGTGTTACATAGTTCTGTGGAAGCATGTTCAGCTCAGCAACCGTAAACTCAGTGATTCCTGCATTCCTGAACACTTCTTGTACAGCATGGAACTGATCAGGTTCAGCGTACACGATAACCGCTTCATCCTCTTCTAGAACATCACGTACATCAAGTTCTGCATCGAACATCATCTCAATCACTTCATCGGCAGTTTTACCTTCTACACCGATAACAGCCGTTGAGTCAAACATGTAGGCTACAGATCCGCTTACACCCATATTCCCGCCATTCTTACTGAATGTAGAACGGATCAAAGGCGCTGTACGGTTAACGTTATTCGTAAGTGCATCGACGATGATCATCGAACCGTTAGGTCCAAATCCTTCGTAACGAAGCTCTTCATAATTCTCATCACCGCTACCTTTGGCTTTATCCATTGCGCGGTCAATAATGGCTTTTGGTACATTGTAAGTTTTTGCACGTTCTAATACAACCTTCAAGGCCCGGTTTGCTTCTGGATCGGGTTCACCTTTCTTGGCTGCTACATAAATCTCAACACCAAACTTTGCATAGACGCGACTTGTGTTGGCGTCTTTGGAGGCTTTCTTTTCCTTAATATTATTCCACTTACGACCCATATTGTTCCCGCTCTCTTTCAACATGAATTAAAAACAATTGTTACTTATTATACCCTTGATTAATAGCTCTAGTAAAGTGCGCTGGTAGGTTAATCCTCTAAGCTGTTACAATACACGCATAAAAAAGGCCCCTAAATCAAACAGGAGCCTTCTAAAAACTTATTTTGTTTATACCCAAACCTCTTGGGCTGTTTCAATTACGAGGCGTATTTTATCCCACTGCTCTTCTTCGGTTAGGATATTTCCTTCCTCGGTGGAAGCAAACCCACATTGAGGACTTAAGCAAAGCTTCTCAATATCTACATATTGTGCCGCTTCTTCAATACGCGCTTTGAGCTGCTCTTTGCTCTCAAGACCACCATGTTTCGTAGTTACTAGTCCCAATACCACAAATTGATCTTTAATAAATCGTAAGGGCTCAAAATCGCCCGCCCGCTCATTATCATACTCCAAGAAAAAAGCATCCACTTTAGTATTCGAAAAAAGTTCTTCGGCCACAGGCTCATAACCACCAGCTGCGAACCATGTGGAACGGAAATTACCTCGGCATACGTGAAGCGCGATCGTCATATCACCTGGACGATTGGCAATGCTCTCGTTAATCAGCCTAACATAATCCTTAGCCAACTGATCTGGATCTGTACCTCTGCTTCGTAAATGCGCCCGATGTCTACCACTACACAGCGTTCCCCAAGTTGTATCGTCTAACTGGAGGTAACGGCAGCCTGCATCATAGAACGCTTGGATTGCAGTTCGGTAAACAGCAATAATATCTTGGAATAGGGTTTCTTGATCCGGGTAAACTTCATTCCCGTTAAAGTCCTCCACAAAGTGAAATAAAGCGGGTGAAGGGATCGTCATTTTCGGAATTCGGTCTCCGGCCATTTGTTTCAAAGCGATAAATTGGTCGATCATTGGATGATCTTCAAAGGCAATCCGGTCCACGATTCGAAAAGATTCCGCGCGCTGAACCGCTTCCGCTCTTCCTTGATTTAAGTTAATCTTCTCAGTTCCTTTAATCCCTACAAAGAAATCGAGATGCCACCAGGAACGGCGAAATTCCCCGTCTGTGACCGCCAATAAACCCACTTCTTTTTGCAGTTCCAGTAGTTTGGCGATTTCAATATTCTCAATTTCATGAAGCTGACTGCCCGTGATTTCACCATTGTCATATTGGAGGCGGGCTGTTTTTATCTCATCCGTTCGTAAGAAGCTGCCAACGATATCGTAGCGAAAGGGTGGAGCATTTCTCTGGGTGCCAATTACGGGTCTAATCATACCGATCCTCCTACTGCTATAGTAAAAAATGATTTAGATCAAAATAACTTCCTGAAACCAGGTCATTCAAAATCTCGATATACTTAGATGCCATTACACTCGGTCTGCGATCTTTATGCGCTATCCAGCCAACCGTAAATACTTCATTGCTCTCAAAAGGAATCGTCTTCAGTCCATCACCATTTAGATCAGACGCCAGAATTCCTGTGCCTACCGTATAGCAATCCGTACCCATTAATAAATTGGTCAGTGTCGCTCGGTCATTCACCTTAATATTCTTCTCAATTTGTGAAAAACTTAACATTTCCTCTGAGAAATGCAGTGAATTGTTCTCCCCCTGTTCAAAAGTGATATAAGGGAATGGCACAATATCATCCTGAGTAATAACTTCCTTATGAGCCAGCGGGTGTCCGGTTCGAACATAAAGATGCGGATCGGTATTAAAAAGTGGTGTGAATTTCAGATTGCCATCACTAAACAGTTTATTCATATGCTTATAGTTACTCTCGTTAATATAAAGAATTCCTAAATCACTACGCAAGGTACGTACATCTTCGATAATCTCGTAGGTTTGCGTCTCTCTCAAGCTAAAGTTGTATTCTGAGACGTCATTGTGCTTCATGAGATTTACAAAGGCGTCAACCACAAAGGCGTAGTGCTGCGTAGAGATGGAAAAATAGATCGGACTACGCTTTTTCCCCGTATAACGATTCTCCATAAGCTCTGTCTGTTCAATAATTTGGCGGGCATAACCCAGGAATTCCATTCCCTCAACGGAAATACTGATTCCACGGTTGGTCCGCTCAAAAATCGTAATCCCCAGTTCACTTTCTAACTCTTTAATGGCATTGGACAGGCTCGGTTGAGAAACAAAGAGCTTCTTTGCCGCCTCATTCATGGAGCCACTATTTGCAATTTCGATAGCGTAGCGGAGTTGTTGCAACGTCACTCCTATTCCCCCTGTTCCAGACCTGTTAGTTCTGTATTCTGTTTCATGCTAGGTGATATCGTAGCATATTTTCATATGGCAATCCAAGATAATCCTTATCTTATTTACGTATTAAGAGTGCTTTAGCGTGTACGCTTCTTAGCAGCATCAATTTTGGAGGGGTCAAGTCCCTTCCAAATATTCGGCATATCGACTTGCTCAGGGTGCTCAAACACAAGAAAAGCCGTAGGTAAATATCGTTCCCCATATTGAGAAGATGGCTTGTTCATAATCTCGTTGTCTTTTACCAGTACGGTAGAAGAACCCCCATCCAAATTGGCAGCAATCACTGCTCCATGCTTAAGAAGGATTTGCTGCACATCGTATAGATTTGCACCAATACTATAAGTAGGTTGTCTTCCATCAATAACAACAAATATAATCGCTCCGTCAGCTCGCTGGCCCATCGCTGTTCTTGGTGCAATTCCCCAACCTTCAGCCGCGTTCTTAATCAATCCTTTTCCATTGACGATTAAACGAGGGCTAAAAGTCACTGCCTCCTGAACACCCATTTTACTAATCTCGTCTAAAGAATAATTTCCAGCAACCATCTTCCCTTGTTTATCAAGACCTACGATTTGCGTGGATTTCTTGCCACCGAGACCGTTGTAATATAACTTACCTTGTGAGATCACAATACCGATAGGTTTAAATCCGTTACCTTTCCAGTTGGGGTCAGCGAATCCACCACCGTTAACTCCAGCGATAGCACCTGTGCGCTTCACCATACTAGTCACTTTCTCACCTGACCCTATTTTATCCGGAATTCCCAAACGGACTTTAGTAGGATCATTAACGATCATGACATATCCTGAATATCCAGTACCTGAGACGTTTTCTATCTCGACCAGTGGTTTCTCTTTTACTTCAGGTTCAGGAGTGATGGTATGTGTATCCTTTTCGACCCCCATCTCTTCAAATTGGGCACTATATTCAGTCACTCTGTTCTTTAATCCGTCCTCACCAATAATATATTTAGCCATGTAGCGGTGCTGTGTTGTAATCAGTGTATCAGCGATTGAATAGCGCAGATTTTTAGCCGAAGGTGCAAAGTAAAACCAACCGCCTCCAGCAATCAACAAAATTAAGCAGAATAAAAACACTTTGGATAGTGTTCGGAAAAAACTCCGTTTCTTACGTTTTTTTGTTGGCTTCTTTTTACGTACGGTGGAACGTTGAGGTAATGATGAAGTGCTCACTTCTTTTTCCTCCCTGACTATTACGGAATTTGAAAATAAATGTCTAACTTTATCATAGACGATAAATTTTATGAAAAGTTTCTGTTAAGGGAATTACTAGTTATACGTAAGTTTCTGAGCATACACAAAAATATCGCCGTACGATCCTCATCATACGACGATTGTTAGTTCTCTTTTATAATTTTGCCATTATTTGTGGTCTCTTTATTCGCTGCAATACATAACAAATGAAGAATAGATTTATTCCCAGCAAAATAATCATAATCCCTGCTGACCATTCTAATGGATGCTTTACACCAAATGTAACCAGTAAAGAAGGTACCATCGTCAAGAAGCTTAGTGCTGAAGCAATATGTAATCCTTGTCGTGGCTTTTGCATTACCATGGATAATATTCCAGTTATAAAGATCATGAATATGCAAATCAGAAGATTATCAAAGATTAATATACTTTGTGCTGTTGAGAACCAAATGAGGCTGGTTTCATGCATGAAAACATATTGGATGAAGTTTGCGCTCAGCCAAGTAAACAATGACGACACTACCAGCATTACTAATGAAATCAGGATTGCAATCATACTCTTCCCAATGAACATTGACTCTGTTCGTATTGGCGTTGACAATAAAGATTCAAAGGTCTTATATACTTTTTCTCCTCCAATCGAATATGAGATCATATTTACTGTTATTCGAGGCACACCTAGAGCCATAATGATGATTGGATAATAAAAGTTCAATTTGCCAAAATAAATATAGGCTAGCATCGTAAAGATGGCTGGTGCAACGATTAAGAAAAGCATGCTAAACCGAAATCGCTTTAAAGCTACGAAATATTTCCATTCATGATGAAGAACACTAGACATTTGTGATTTCATCAAAAACACCTACCTTCTTATATGACTCTGCAAGAAAATACGAACGATCCATTTTCTTAACTCTTATAAAGATAAAATAAGAGTTAACCCCTACCAAAACGACTAAAAATACTGCTGATAGTAAATAAGTAGCCACCATCAAATGCTGAGTAAATAAATTAAAAAGAATAACAATATAAATATAAATCGGATAAAAAACTACGCTTAGCTTACTATTCGCCTTCTGGATATCATCAGAAGTAATGGATCGATCTACTCCTATTAAAGTGACGGCTAATAAAATATGAAAAAATAGAATCAACATACCTACCCATTCCCAAAAATTGTTTTGAAAAGGCTTGTATGTGAAACTCTTCACTAATAGCATTAAAATGAATATGGATAAATAACAAACTCCACTGCTAACGATGCAAAACATACATTTTCCATAAAATAGGCTTCTGCTCTTAATTGGTGAGGATAATAATGTTTCTATCGTTTTCATTTCTTTCTCACCCGCAAAGCTATTGGCTGTCCATTGCTTTAACAGAGTAAGTGGAAATAAGATTGATCCGCTCAACAAAACAGTATCGTTCATTTGAAACACAGGAGCTACGATCCCTATGAGAACTACAGCACATAAATGAAAGATCAGAGCGCCTTTATCCTTGAAATACTCTTTTATCTGCATCCTAAAGACGGTTTCTATTTCATTCATTTGGTTTCTCACCATTTTCTACCTGCATATACAGCTCTTCGAGGTCAAATTCCTTAGTTTCAATATTCTTCACATCTATCTCTAATGTGGCTAACACTTTGATCAACTTCGAAATCGCAATATTTTCTGTTAGTTCAACGATAATGGTGTTTTGCTGTACCTTGTATTCAATATTTATTTCAAGACTAGACAGCGCCTTATGAAGACGTTCCAAATCAGCGGACAAATCTTGGTTGCAGATAATACGGACTTTACTATTGGCTTGCTCTTTTAATGCTGCCATTGTGTTAGTATATACGTTTTTCCCATGTCGCATTATTGTGATCTTATTACAGATCTTTTTTACTTCTTCTAAATTATGTGTGGTCAAAATAATGGTGGTCCCGTACTTTTGTGCTAAATCATGCAGCATTACTCTTAAATGATCGATGCTTACTGGATCTAGTCCATTCGTGGGCTCATCTAATAAAAGGATTTTAGGTTTGTGAAGTAAGGCTCTAGTTAAAGCAACCTTCTTCTTCATCCCTGTAGAAAAGCCCTTAACAGGCAAATGCTTCTTATCTAGTATTTCAAAATCACTCAATAGCTCGTCTATTCGTTTGTCGTAATCACTACGTTTCATACCATATATTTGAGCAAAATAACTTAAGTTATCATATACACTCAAAGGCTCATATAACCCAACGTCTTCTGATAAAACACCACACATTTTACGAACAGTGTCACCCTCTAGATTAGGATTACAACCAAATACAGATACCTCTCCCTCATCAGGCTCTAAAAGTCCTAATAAGAAACGAAGAGTAGTTGTTTTCCCAGCTCCATTATGTCCCAATAAGGCGTAAACATCTCCCGCCTGAATGGAAAGGCTCAATCCATTGATAGCATCTACACGCCTGAATGTCTTTTTTACATCTTTCAGTTCAATTTTCCGCATCGCACAATCCTCCTTAATAAACCCAAAATAAGTATAGCAGACTATACATATATTGTATAGTTAACTATACTTATTTGATTGTGATAAATTTTTTTATTGATATAATAAGAAAGTACGACGTTGTCGTTTTCGGTTTTCATCATGAAAGCAATTTTCGATATTATTTAATACATGGGAGCATGACATGAAAACAAGAATAAGAGAATTGCGAAAAGAGCGAAAAATATCTCAAGAGGAATTAGCAAAAGCGGTTCGTGTCACTCGGTTAACCATTATTTCAATTGAGAATGAAAAATACACAGCTTCTTTAATCCTTGCTTATAAAATAGCTAAGTATTTTGGATTAACGATTGAGGAAGTATTTGATTTCTCTGAGGTGGAGGAAAATGATGAATCAAAAATATAAAGCGAGGATTCAAAAACGTTTACGTACCAAAATAATTATCGCTGTTATTGGTGGACTTGCTGTAATAGGTACCTATATTATTAAATTGCTTAATACCACGGCAGATTTGGCTTCTATTGATGCGTATATCACAGGATTTTTCTTTGGTATTGAAGGCGTCTGTATAATGAACATAATACAGCTTAGAAAGCTGCTTAAAGACGAGAATGCGCTTGAAGAAATGGTGATTTATGAAGAAGATGAAAGAAATCAAAGTATCAAATTAAAAGGTTACAACTCCACTATAAATTTAATGATTTGGTTGCTTTCATTTGGAAGTATTATCTCATCTTTCTTCAACCAGGTTATCTTTTTCACATTGGCAAGTGTTCTTGTGGTCTTGTTAGTCGCGTCTTCATTATTCAGATGGTTTTATACTAGAAACTGAGTGGGGTACATAAGCTCCCTCCTCCAATTAAAATAGCTGTCTCAGTAGTAGAATTTCCACTTGTGAGACAGCGCCTTTGCACCTCTTATTAATTGCATGATTTATTCAGTGTCTACCCGCTCCGCCACCACTGCTGGCGCTACCTCCACCACCTGATGATCCACCACCGCCGGAATAACCTCCTCCACCGGAAGAGCCACTATCATTGTTAGAGTAGCTGCTGCTGGAAGAGCTAGAAGAATGTCTACCTGCACCTCCGCCACTACTCGAGCCTCCGCCCCCACGATTCTCGTTGCTTGAGGAATATCGTCCTGCTCCGCCACCTCTAGTAGATCCGCCTCCACCACTGTTTCCCCAGAAGCTTGACTGTGAGTTATTGGATGGTGTGTTTCTATGATGATGATGGTGATTATTATAGTGATTATTATAACGTCTGTGCCAACGTCTACCATAACCGTAATCCGCTTGACCGTACCAATTCCCATACCGCCGAATATTTCTTGGGCTATACGGATTAAATGGCAAACCGTACATTTCAATATATTTATTGCGTCGTGAAAGACCATATCCGAATAGTATGAGCGGAGCAAATATCAACAAGTAAATTAGAAGGCCTTTTCCTACACTAACACTAGTCTCCTTTGCTGAAGTGGTTGTTGAGGAAGAATTGGCGGCTGTAGTGCCTCCACTGTTTCCCGTCGCTCCAACGGATTGATCCGCTCTAGCCAATAAGAAGCTGTACAAAGCATTAGAAGTTGCCGTAGCTCCCGTTCCGTAATCTTTTTTCACAAATTGGGGCTCAAGTACAGTATCCAAAATATTGCTGATTGCATCATTAGTTAGAACCTTGTCGATGTCCTTCCCTTGCAGAACATGATAGTTGTCTCCACCTATGTCTAGCACGAGCATAACATCCTTAGGGCCAGCAGCAACGGAGGCAAACTTCATGTAGGTATAATCCTGAAGTGTTTTATCTCCTGCGTTCTTTACAGTAACCACATAAATTCCGCTTCCAGTTGTAGTTTTATATCTGTTGCTAGATTCGTTCAAATAATCCTTTGTTACTTTTTTGAGTACACCGGCATTATCGGATACATAGTTTTTGGTGCCGACATTTTCCACCCAGGTCCCACCCATGGCTTGAATAAAAGCGCCATAAGTTTTACGTGCACCGTTACTATATGTTTTAGCTGCAAAATCCGGCTCAAGATATTGAGAGAGAATATCTTTAATCTTACTGTTAGGCAACGTGTCCTCAATACCCTTACCTTGTACCGCCCAGTAGTCATCATCTTTTATAGAAAGAAGTAGCAAAAGCCCGTTATTCTTATCCGCAGAGCCTACACCCCAGCTATTGAATAGCGAAGTTGCATACTCTTCCATCGAAACTCCATTTGTAGAATCGACTGTCACCACTACGACTTGAGCACCCGTATCCTGATGTAATCGAATTCCATAGTTCACCATGTAATTCTCAGCTTTCTCGTCGATCACATTCGCAAAATCATTCACATAAAATGACCCAGTATGCTTAGGTACAGCTGTCTTGGCTGAAGTTAAAACCGGAAGAAGCAAAACACTTAACATCAGGGTGGCAAGTGTGGTAAGAAGCATCTTTCTAAAAATTCTGTAGTTCATATGTACCTCCTGCTCTATCATAATCTCTTTTATTTATCGGTTACGCATGGCTTAAGCAATAGTTCCATTTTATTCTATTCTGTGTATTACACAGCGAAGAATGAACTGAGAAACTTTAGTCCCAATTAATCTATTCATATTCTTTCTCCTTTATCTTCCTAATCCAAAAAAGACAATCCACTTCTTAATTCTACTAATCCATATGTACTTATTTCACTATCGTAAAATCTTTCTCACTCTCATTAAGAGGCAGATCACTCATAGTTACTTTCTTTACAGATGCCCGTTTCAATGATTTCATGCAATGGACTAGAAAAGAGATTCGCTGCTCTTCTCCTTGTACTTCTACCTCTACACTTCCGTCGTTTAAATTTTGTACCCTACCCGTTAATTTCATTCTTTCAGCAATCGTATATAATTCCAAGCGGAATCCTACGTTTTGAACTCTACCCGAAAAAACCACTTTCTTTCTAACGACAGGACTTGAAGGAAAATCCAGTAACTGAATACGATTTGCATGCCAAATCACATAATTATTTCTAACTTTTTTGAACACATTCACACGTTTCATACTCCTTTTTTAGAACTACTACGATTTATGCTATATTGTACCATAGCCATTGGTAAAATAAGGGGCTGAATTGATCACTCTTTAGTTACTAAATGCACAAAAAGACTCAGCATTCCGCTGAGCCTCCAAATTTGTATCAACTTCAAGTCATAGGTTGGTTCAAGCTATTCATTAAAATCAAACAGAGTAGTTGTTAAATAACGTTCACCAGTATCCGGCAAAATCACCACAATCGTCTTCCCTTTATTTTCTGAACGTTTAGCAATTTCTGTAGCTGTGTATACCGCCGCACCAGACGAGATCCCTACAAGTAACCCCTCGGTCTTGGCAATTTCACGCGCTACATTAAATGCGTCTTTATTCTTCACCTGAAAAATCTCATCGACAACCTCTTTATTGTAAATCTCCGGAATGAAGTTAGCCCCAATCCCCTGAATTCCATGCGCACTAGGCCGGCCACCAGATAATACCGGTGAATCAAACGGTTCGATAGCGACGATCTGTACCGAAGGGTTCTTAGCCTTCAAAGCTTCCCCAACCCCTGATATGGTGCCTCCAGAACCAACACCCGCAATAAAAATATCTACATTTCCATCAGTATCCCGCCAAATTTCCTCTGCAGTTGTCGTTCTGTGAATTTCAGGGTTAGCTGGGTTGCTGAATTGTTGTGGAATGAAAGCATTTGGAATTTCCGCTGCCAATTCCTCTGCCTTTTTCAGAGCACCGCTCATTCCTTCAGCTCCAGGTGTTAATACAAGCTTAGCACCAAGTGCAGCCATCACCTTACGGCGTTCAATACTGAATGTATCCGGAAGTACGATAATCAACGGATAGCCAAGGCTAGTAGCAGCCATTGCAAGGCCAATGCCGGTATTGCCACTTGTTGGCTCAATAATTACAGAATCTTTGTGAATTAAGCCTTTATCCTCAGCATCTTTGATCATCGCATACCCTATACGATCCTTGACGCTACCTCCAGGATTAAAAGACTCTAACTTGGCAAGGATTTTTGCTTCAACGTTCTGAGATTTACTATATTTCGAAATTTCCAATAACGGTGTATTACCAATCAAATCTGTTACGCTTTTATATATTTTAGCCATAATAATCTCCTCATTTCATATTCCCCCATCAACTTACTTAGTATTAAGTCTAACAGGATTTAGAGGATTTTCAACCTGTCGTACTACGCTTAACCGAAACACTAGACTCTCGCACAATTAAACGCGGATCAAGCTGCACCCTTTGGTAGTCGCCCGTAATATTATCCTGAATGCGTTGCAACAGAAGCTGAGTAGCCAATCGGGCGACTTCATCGCCCATGATCGAGACCGAACTAATCTGCGGACTTGTAATGGTTGTCCATGCGTTATTATCCACCCCTACCACTGCCACATCCTCAGGAACACGAACGCCTAACTCTTTAAATCGGTTTACGATCCCTATAGCGACCATGTCATTTACAGCATATATTGCATCTGGCATATGGGTCAGGCTATAGAAATAATCTGCAGCTTGTACCCCCGTTTGCAAGGAGAAATCCTCGCCAAAATAAACCAAAGAAATATCCACTTGATTTAACGCCTGCTGATAGGCAAGATAACGATCTTCAATGAGATCCTTCTGAGCTCCTGCGTAAGCAATTCTGGTTCGGCCAATATTGCTTAGATGTTCCATGATTAGCTGGCCCTCAAAACGTGACAGGCTTACGATATCCGCTTTCACATTCTCTGTAATGCGTTTCCCGTAGTTAATGATCGAGACAGGAACACTCGATTTATTAATTAGCTCTACCATAGTCTTGGGATAAGCAAGAGGCATGATAATGAGTCCATCAACATGTAATTTCTTGATCTCACGAATCGTTTCGAGCTCTGTCCGCGGATTTCCGGAAGTATTAATCTGAATGACTCGATAGCCGTCCTGTTTAGCTGCTTGCTCCACGGACCAGGCGATATCTGGAATAATGGCATTTCGAATGTCGGGAACGGCCAGAGCGATTTGCTTCGTTTGGCGAATCTTCAGACTTTGTGCAGAGGTATTAGGTGTAAAACCCATCTCCTCAATCACTTGCAGTACTAATGCCTTAGTCTTGGAACTAATTCCCTCCGAATTATTAATCGCTCTTGAAACAGTAGCAATACCTACTCCCGCTCGTTTCGCTACATCCTCTATGGTTACTTTGTTTTTATTAGCCAAGTTGATAGTCCCCTCATTTTCGGAATCGTTTCCGTAATCATAGCTATTATTAAATCTATCCGTCTCATTCAAGCCGTTTTCCCAATGTATTTATTATAACATATATGGACTTATAAAAGCACTTATAGCAAGTATCACACAGTCTATATATGCCTGCTATCGCTAAGTTTAGGTGAAAATTTTCACTAATTTTCGATATTAATATTTTAGTATTTAAATTTGACAATATGAAAATTATGTGACATATTTGTTCTCGGAAACGTTTCCTCTTTTCCAGGAAAAAAACACTTTTTATTATCAATTAATTAATCTAGGAGATGAATGATATGCAAGCATTAAGATGGCATAACGTCAAAGATCTACGGTTAGAAACGATTGAAGAACCAGCAGCACTTGAAGGGAAAGTGAAAATCAAAATAGAATGGTGCGGGATTTGTGGCAGCGATCTTCACGAATATGTAGCCGGTCCTATTTTCATTCCCCAAGGTACAGATCATCCCCTTACTGGTGAAAAAGCGCCAGTCGTAATGGGACATGAATTCTCTGGACAAATCGTTGAAGTAGGTCAAGGCGTTAACAAGTTTAATGTTGGTGATCGAGTTGTCGTTGAACCAGTTTTTGCATGTGGTGAATGTGTAGCTTGTCGACAAGGCAAATACAATCTTTGTGAAAAAATGGGCTTCCTAGGTTTGGCTGGAGGCGGCGGTGGATTCTCAGAATACGTTGCAGCAGACCAACATATGGTGCACAAAATTCCTGACAGCTTGTCCTATGAGCAAGGCGCTCTAGTAGAACCTTCTGCAGTTGCTCTGCATGCTGTTCGTTCCAGTCAATTGAAGGTTGGAGATAAAGCTGTTGTATTTGGCGCTGGCCCAATCGGTTTGCTTGTTATTGAAGCATTGAAAGCATCCGGCGCAGCTGAAATTTATGTTGTTGAGCTCTCAGAAGAACGTAAGAGCAAAGCTGAGGAACTTGGTGGTATTGTAATCGATCCTAAACAATATGATGTGGTTGAAGAAATTCAAAAACGCACCGAGGGTGGCGTGGATGTTGCTTTTGAAGTCACAGGTGTCCCTCCCGTTCTAACACAAGCTATCAATTCCACTAAATTAAGTGGTCAAATCATGATCGTTAGTATTTTTGAAAAAGATGCTACGATTACTCCAAACAACATCGTACTTAAAGAACGTAATTTAACTGGTATCATCGGATACCGTGATGTATTCCCAGCAGTAATTAGTCTCATGGAACAAGGTTACTTCCCTGCAGACAAACTGGTGACTAAAAGAATCAAATTGAACGAAGTGATTGAACATGGGTTCGAGGCGCTTTTGAAGGAAAAAAATCAAGTGAAAATTCTTGTAAGTCCTAAACAATAACCATAAGCAGCCAAATGGCTGATCTATAGAGCAAGAGTCCTTCTCCATAAGAGAGGGACTCTTGGCTTCTTTTATATAATTATGAGTACTTCTCATTTAATAAATAGTGCAGATTCTCTTTTACCGATGGCCATTCTTTATCCAAAATACTAAAGACAACATTATCATGAATCGAACCGTCAGATCTGATTCTATGCTGGCGTAGAACCCCTTCTTTTACAGCCCCTAATCGTTCTACCGCTCTTTGTGACCTCAAGTTAGTCTTCACCACTGTAAATTCTACACGAATCAGCTTTAGCTCTTCAAAACAATAATGAAGCAGTAATGACTTAGCCTCGGTGTTCACACTCGTTCTCCAATATTCAGGTGAGATCCACGTACATCCGATTTCAGCATTGCGATGAACCAAATCCGGATGCATGATTCGAGTGGTACCGACGATTTGTCCAGTAGCTTTTTCAATGATGACGAAGGGAATTTGCGATTCATTGTTTTGATTTGCGAATGCGGTTGTGATTAAATCCTGTACCTGCTCGTCCGACGTTATTTTTCGCCAAGTAAATTCCCAGATGTTTGGATTTCTTAATACTCTCGCTAGCCCTTCTACATGGCTGTCATCCATTGGAACCAGCTTGACTGTATTGCCCTCCAAGATTGAATTACGAGGTTGGATCATTTCGCACACCGCTCTCTTAATGATATATGTTGGATGATATCCGCAATTTCTTCTACTCGATAAGCGATATGATCTGCCCCAGCATTCTCCAGTTCTTCTTTAGGTCCGTAACCAAACGTCACACCAATAGATTCTACTCCACAACCTATAGCACCAATAATATCATGCTCTCGGTCCCCAATCATCACAGCTTCCTCCGGAAGAATAGCATTCTGATCGAGTACGTACTGTATCACATCTTTCTTTTTAGAACGGGTGCCATCCAGATTACTACCACCGATATGCTCAAAATAATGATCTAGTTTATAATGCTTAAGAATTTGTTCTGCAAAAACAGTAGGCTTGGAGGTAGCTACATACAATGAAAATCCTTTATTCTTGAGGTCTTCCAGTAGTTGCGGTATACCTTCAATCACCATGTTCTCAAGCATTCCAACGGTGCTGTAACGCTCACGGTAGAATACAACTGCTTGTTGCGCTTGTTCCTCTGAGAACTGATGCAGCTCGATAAATGAATCATAGAGAGGTGGGCCTATGTAAGGAAGAAGTTTATCCAAATGCTCGATCTGTATATCAAATTTGTTCAATGCGTATTCTACGCTTTTTGTTATGCCTTCTTTAGGGTCCGTTAATGTACCATCCAAATCAAATAAAATACTTTGTAGTCCTCTTCCCACTGCTGTCTTGCTCCCCTCAATTGATATTAATGGATGTATTTATAATACCTTCGTTTCAAGATACTTTCCACATACTTCTCACATATAAAAACATAAAAAAAGCAGATCAAGGCTAAGTCCTTGGTCTGCTTTTCTAATGTGATGCGAAGGTTATCCCGCACTTTGAACAGAAATTACACTACGCTTCTTGCGCAATAAAAACATAAGTGGTAATCCAAACAACACGATGATAGAGCCGACTACGAATACATCATTCACACCCATAGTGAACGATAATAATCTTATCGAATCTGCATTACCTGCACCTGAACTGATCAATTCTTTAGAGTGCAATATGGATCTTGTGGACAAAATAGAAGTGAACACCGCAATCCCAAGTGAGCTTAACACATTCCGAACCCAGTTGTTGATCGATGTGGCATGACCTGACCATTCGACTGGAATTTCCTCCATAGACGCTGTGCTACTCGGAACGTTAGCTAATCCAATACCTAAATTCCGAACCACCATTGCCCACATAATGAAGCTGTAAGAAACATTTGTATGCAGCCGACTCATCATGAATAAACCGATGAAAATAAATAAAATACCAGCAGAAATTAACTTCACAGGCCCAAACTTTGGATACATCTTACCCACGATAGGACTAAGTAAAGCCAGCAGAATCGAAGATGGTAATAAGATAAGCCCCGTTTTAAGTGTTGTTGCTCCTTCTACCGTTTGTAAGAACAATGGAGTTAAGTAAGTTCCAGCATACATTGCTATCGTCACCAAACTATAGATACTAAGCATGGCAGTAAAGCGCCGATTTCGAAAGACACGCAGATTCAGCAATGGTACTTCCGCCTTCAGCTCGTGCAAGACGAAGAAAACTAAAAGTACGATCCCCATAAGTATTAAGGATAGGGTCTTCCATGAGCTCCATCCCCAGCTATTGCCTTGGCTAAATGCGGTTAATAAAGATAAGCTGCCCAGTACAACAGTTAGGAAGCCAGGAATATCAAATGATTTCGGAACATTCATTCGATAGTATGGAATTAACGTTACGGTTAGAATAACAGCAATGATCCCAATGGGAATGTTAATTAAAAATAACCAGTGCCAGCTAGCATACTGAAGTAACCATCCGCTAAATGTCGGACCTATGGCTGGGGCTACCATCGCGGATAGCGACCATAGGCTCACGGCGAAAGGTCTGCGTTCAGCTGGAATCACTTGGAATATAATCGTCATCGTACAGGCCATAATCAGCCCGCTGCAAGAGCCCTGAAGCATTCGAAATACAATCAAAGAGGTTGGATTCCAAGCTATTGCACAGAGTAAGGAGAACATGGTGAATCCCATCAAAGCGAATAGATACAGTCGCTTATAGCTAAATCTGCCTCCCAGATATCCGGCAAGTGGTGCAGTTACTCCCGTTGCTAGCATAAAACCTGTAACCATCCATTGCATAGTGTTCAGGTTCGAATGGAAATGATTCATTAAAAGAGGAACAGCTATGTTGATGGTCGTTGTACTTAAGACAGAGACGAAGTTTCCGAAGAATATGGCAATCATTATAGGCCAAAAATGAATTTTACTTTCTTGTTTAACGTCCATGCTACCCCTCCTCATCTTTTTTATATGTCTACTTTTACATATATAATTCAACTTAAATAATGTTATAATCGTATGGATAATATGTCAATGATGACATATCGCCAAAAATCACAATGAAAACGGATTTATAATAACTGGAGGGCTTCATAGTAATGAATACACTGTCTTATGGACTTCTTGCTTTACTAAGTGCTAACTCGTTGTCTGGATATGAATTAACACAGAATATAAAACCGTTATGGCGAGCAGGACATAGTCAAATCTACCCTCTTCTTATGAGCATGGAGCAGCAAGGTTACATTTCATATCAGCTCATTGAGCAATCGGATAAGCCGGATAAAAAGGAATACTCCATTACGGAAGCAGGACTTGAGCAATTGCGGAATTGGGTGGAAACTCCAGCTGAGCCTCCAGTCCTACGGGACGAGCTACATTTTAAGCTGTATAGTCTATGGCTCTCCAAACCCGAGGAGGCAAAAGAACTTCTACAAAAACGAGCGGAGTTTTGTAAAAGTGAGCTAGAACGATACAAGGTCTTGCTGAAAGCTAACGAAGTCTTACGTGATGAACGAAGTGAGAGTCGTGAATTAAAAGCAACGACTTTTGGACGCTATTTACTCATTCGGAAACGTGTGCTCGATATGGAGAGCTCTATACAATTTTGCGAGTGGGCACTTGAAGAGCTTGAGCCAGCAAAATAGCGTTAGCTGACAACAATTAAAAAGAGACTTCGCGTACATACGCAAAGTCTCTTTTGGCTCTTACTTTTCGGATTTTGTTAATCTAGGCAGCCGTACCTCGCATCGGGTTCCAACTCCAGGCTGACTTGTAATTCGAATCTTACCGCCGTGTAATTCTACAAGCTTTTTAACAATGGATAGTCCAAGACCTGTACCACCATATTGCCTGGATCGTGATTTCTCAACTCTGTAAAAGCGTTCAAAGACATAGGGCAGTTCTTCCTCAGGAATACCTATTCCGGTATCCTCTACAATAAATAAAACGGTATCTCCGTCGACATCCTCATCTACATGGACGGTAATCTCACCTTCATCCGTATAACGGATCGCATTCTCCAGAAGATTCATCATAATCTGTTCCATACGCTTTTCATCTCCACGAACCCTATACGAAACTCCATGATACATAATCTTCAGCTGAAGTCCCTTTTCTTTGGCTTTCAATTCCACTCTGCGTACCGCTTGTTCTGCCATGTGCTTAAGATCTATCCAGTCCAGCGTAAGTGAGATTTTACCTTCTTCCATCTTTGCCAGTTCAAATAAATCTTCTACCAGATGCTCAAGCCGATGCGCTTCCTCGTGAATAATATCCAAATACAGATCTCGTTCCCCTTCGGTCTCATAAAGCCCATCCTTTACGACCTTAGTATACCCCTTCAAATAAGTGATGGGTGTTCGTAGTTCATGAGAAATGTTGGCTAAAAATTCCTGACGCGTGTCTCTATATCTTTGCAGATCTATAGCAAGGTCGTTGATAGCTCCTGCCAAAAATCCGATTTCATCGTTACTCCGTATGGAAAGTCTCGTTTCCAATTCACCGGCAGCAATTTTTCTAGTCGCCTTCTGCATCTTGATCAGCGGCCTGGATAACAACAAACTAATTATTCCCGTGATCCCTAGTGCCAATATAAAGGCCCCAATTCCTGCGAGCAACAATAGATTACGGATAGAAGCCAAGGATTGCTTCATATTCTCTGTAGAGGACATTACATATAGTGCAGATTGGATGGTTTGACCATTTGAAATTGGTTTCCCAGTGATGAAATATCTGTGTCCAGTAGGATCTGTATACTCAAAATTCACACTTTTTCCGGCAAATATCCGACTAATATCCGAAGCATTTATGAATGAACGATCTGCGCGGTCATGAATACCCGAATGGAGAATGACACTACCGTCTTTTGAAATATTAAATATACTCACGTCCGAAAACTCTGCAAAAGTACTCATCATCTGCTCATTTGAACTATCCGGTGATTCAGCCATTACGATAAAATGCGAGGTTAGCTCCTCAGTTTCTTTTTGCATCTCGTTGTAATAAAAACTGGTAAACATTCGGTCTATCGTTATCCCAAGAATAAACAAAACAACTAAAAAAACAGACATAATAACTGACCCGAGCTTCAGTCCGATCATATTATTCTTCATAGATGATTACCTGGGATCTCAAATTTATAGCCTAACCCCCATACCGTTTGAACAGGATTATAAGACAGACCCGCCTTATGTAATTTCTCGCGAATATTCTTAATATGTGTGTCGATGACACGGTTCTCACCCTCATAATCATTACCCCATAAACGCTCCACTAGTTCTTCTCTCGTAAAGACACGGTGCGCATTTTGCGCCAAGGCCGTTAGCAGATCAAATTCCTTGAGTGTAAACTCAACTGCTGTATCCAGAATATGTACCTCACGAGCATCCGGGTAAATCGCTAGCTCAGGGTAGCTCAGAACTTTTTTCAGAGGTTGTTGGGTCGATGTAAGCATTGAACGCCGTACCAAAGAATAAATTCTTGCCACTAATTCCTCTGGCTCGAACGGTTTGGTGAGATAGTCATCCGCTCCTATTCCGAGGCCACGAACCTTGTCCTTAGTTTCTGAGCGAGCTGTTAGCATTAGAACGGGGACAGAGCTTACCTCTCTAACGGCTTTACAGACCTGCCAGCCATCCATATCTGGCATCATCACATCCAGCAGGATTAGATCAAAGTTCTGTTGTTTCAGCAAAGTGAGTGCCTCATGCCCCGTTGACGCTTCTCTAGTCGTTATTCCTTCTCTTGTTAAATAAATCCGAATTAAATTCCGCATGTTCCATTCATCGTCAACGATCAGTACCTGAAGCTTATTCAAGTTGTTCACCCTCTTCGTGGCCTAGTGACCGGAATGTGGATTGCCTCCTGCCGCCGGTGAGATTTCCAGCATATCATCGATTTCGCTTTGGGCACTTTCTTTTATTACGTTGATGTCCCCAGTTAACCAAGCATGATTATAGGGGCCTTCTGCTGGTGAATCTTGAAATTTAGGTTGAAGGGTCATCATATATTCCATCACGGAATCTGGCAACCCGTCTTTTTCCGTAAAGATAAGCGGTGCATGTTTCCCTAAATGCGAAAAAGGTGCAGCGGCGATCGCCAGCATCGTTGAATCGGTAGTCAACAAAGACAAGTTATGTCCAGGTGTCGTTATGCCCCAGCCGAAACCGTTGCTGGCGTCCTTAAAAGTAGCAAAAGCAATGGCATTCTCATAAATGTCTTTTCCAGCTATACGGGTTACGGTGCCGAATTCCTGTAATTGCTTTTCTACTGCTGTAGATACAACTTTTTCAGGTCCTAAGATATAAATCGTAGCCGAACCTCCACGCTCTTTCAAAGCATTAACGGTAGGGTCTGGAATTTCATCTTTTGTTACATAGAGAAGCGGCTCTGGCATATGGGCGATCCAATTCACTGCAGGCAGTGTGTACTCAGGACTATCCATAGAACCTACAATGACTGCCTTTGGAAGTTCACCAGAAGCTTTTGCATAATAAGTATCAATGGCTTGTGCTATAGCTGCCGGCTCGTCCCCTTCAATTCGATCTACTTTCAGATCCATTGTCTTTAATTGTTCTTCGACATTGGAAGCCATGGGTCCGACGAGCACTACTTGTACACCATTATTACCTTCTGCACCTAAAGGATTCAATCGCTTAAGCTCTGCTAACGTTGCCTCAGGGACACCCTCTTTAGTTGTAAAAAGAATAGGGCCATTATTCGGATGATGGATCAAATCCGCACTAACCGCGGCAATCTGCCAATTGCTTACATCCGTTAATACTACACTTGAAGGTCTGTTGTTCTTCGTCTGTGCAGTCCATAGGGTTTGTGAAACGATAACTGCTGCCGCAGTCGGGTCAGAAGTGTTTATACGAGTTGTGTTTTTTGATGCGATCCATGGTTGATCCACTGACGATATAGAAGCTTGCTTATCTGATCCAGATGGGGCATTATTGCCCGATTGACAGCCAGCTAACACTGCACTTAGAAGCAATGTTACAGCAACTATGGGTATGATTTTTTTCATCTTAAACCCTCCATTTTAATTTCTCGCTTAATTTAGAGTAGTTTAGTCTATAAATGTGTAGAAAGTATGTAGAATTTAAAATATATAAAATTTGTATATGATGCAAAAAAAGCACCTGTAAGCCATGAACGACTTAGGATGCTCTTTTACTTTAGAAATTCCGTTTCTACAATTACCAGTATTTAGCGATAAAGGTATCCCGTCCGGATTGCTCACGATCCTCTTTATAATGCTTGGGGTTCTTGTGATGATAGTCCTGATGATATTCTTCCGCTCGATAAAAGGTTGGCGCTGGAAGGATTTCCGTCACAACGGGTCCTGAGAATCTGCCACTCACAGCAACTTGCTCCTTCGAGGCAAGGGCTGCTAAACGTTGTTCTTCGTTATAGTAAAAGATGGCTGTCCGGTATTGTGTTCCTCTATCCTGAAATTGTCCACCATCATCCGTGGGATCAATCTGAGGCCAATATAATTCAAGCAGCTTCTCGTATGAAAAAAGCGCTGGATCAAACGTAATTTGTACCACCTCGTAATGTCCTGTTGTTCCTGTTTTGACTTCTTCGTAAGTTGGGTTCTCGGTTAATCCTCCAGCATATCCCGATACAATCCCTTGGATACCTGGTAACTCCTCGAACGGTGTAACCATGCACCAAAAGCAACCACCTGCAAACATTGCTTGTTCCATATGTTCAAGTCTCTCCCTATCCATCATCATCTAGTAAATAACATATGCTATGACGATAATGCTTCTAGGTTATAATGTCAAAGGAAATCATTCATTTACATTCGAATTCGATGCTTTAAGGCGTTATAATATAACAAACAACGGAATTAGAAAGGAACAACCTATGAATAAAAATCGTTTGGGTCAGTCCGATTTATATGTAAGTGAAGTAGGACTCGGCTGCATGTCCTTAGGTACGGATGAGGCACAAGCCATTTCCATCGTCCATGAAGCGCTCGATCAAGGCATTAACTTTTTAGATACAGCCGATCTGTATGATGAGGGTCGTAATGAAGAGATCATTGGTAAGGCGATTCGCCACCGCCGCGGTGAGGTAATATTGAGCACAAAAGTGGGTAACCGCAGAATTCCAGGTCAAGAAGGCTGGAGCTGGGATCCATCAAAATCCTATATTAAATCCGCAGTCAAAGACAGCCTAAGACGCCTCCAAACGGATTATATCGATCTGTATCAGCTGCATGGCGGAACGATCGATGATCCGATGGATGAGACCATTGAAGCCTTTGAAGAACTTAAGCAAGAGGGTCTAATCCGATATTATGGGATCTCTTCTATTCGACCTAATGTCATTAGAGAATATGTAAAAAAATCAAACATAATCAGTGTAATGAGCCAATACAGTATTTTAGATCGACGTCCTGAGGAAGAAATCCTCCCTCTGCTGGCCGAGCATGGGATCAGTCTAATAGCCCGGGGTCCTTTGGCGGGTGGCATCCTTTCGGAGAATGGCCGCAGCAAGGCAGCGAAGAAGTACTTAGATTACAGTAGTGAGGAGATTTTGAAGTTGCATGATCAGCTTGTGCACGCAACGAGTCACACTCGCCCCCTAGCACAAACTGCGCTTCATTATTCGCTTGGTCATCCGTCTGTAGCGGTTATTATTCCTGGAGCGAGTAGTATGGAGCAGTTGAAGAATAATGTAACGGCTGCTAAGTCAGCCCCACTGTCTTCGGAGGAAATCGAAATGATCCGCGGGTTGAGTAAAGCGAACCGCTACACACTACATTTGTAAAGTAGTCTGTCATTTATAAAATTAAGAGCGCCAGTTAAGAAACTGGCGCTCTTTTTTATTTTCTTTTACCGATGTATAACAAATGGGATGAGATGCCCAAGATTGAGGGATCATTTGCTTTGGATATGAGAAAGTTAATCAAGCTCTCTTCCCCCTCTTGGTGAGTCCAATACTGTTGCTGCTCTGCAGATAACATGGCTGCAATACTTGATGAACCAATTAAATCTATCGACTCAAATCCATTCCTTTCCATGAAAGGCTGAATCTCATCAATGTTAAAATAATATGCACCTGTAAATCGGCCCTTGTCACTATGATTAAAGATTCCGCTCTCATAGAATTCATTGATGGTGTTCATATTATCGTTCGGTTTCCACTGCTGCGGAGATTGTAACGAATTAATGGTCATTCTCATTCGACTTTGAAAAGCCACGAATACTAAGCCATCTTGCTTGGTCACGCGGTGCAACTCTTTTACTGCTAAAATTCGTTCCTCTTCCTTCTGCAAATGATACAAAGGACCGAGCATCAATGAAACATCATAATTCTCATTAGGTATTCCTTCTAAATCAATAGCATTTAAGTTATGAAACCCGTCAAATTGCTCAGTTAATTCTAGTTCAGCTGCCTTTTCCGTTGCTACTTCAACTAATTTAGGTGTGATATCTGAAAGGGTTACTGTATATCCGAGCTTAGCCAGTTCGATCGCGTATTTACCGGGTCCCGCGCCATTATCCAGCACCTTCCCAGCTGATGGCATATATTTCTTGATATAATGGAGATTAATAATGAACTCTAAGGGTTCTCTATCCAGCCTGCCCCACTCATCAAAGCTAGAGTAATAATCAATAATATTGCTCATCAACATAACACCTACCTTCTTTTAAAATATATTCTCTTCGATATGTCGAAATTTTTCTATAGTTCTCTCTTACATTTTACCATTAAAAAGTTTATCGACGGTTTATTGATCATGTCCTTGTGCGGCTCATCAATTTCAGAGAACTCAACTAGTCCATAGGTTTCAAACTCTTGTGTAATGGATTCAGCATCATAAAAAAATATTTTCACGCCATAATCTGTCTCATAGTAATTTTTATCCAATAGAGTACCTTTTCCAAACATAGGAGCTTTTTTCGAAACTGTTGTAAAAATCATATAACCACCTGGCTTTAACTGGTTGTAGCAATCCTTAATGAACTTTTCTCTTTCACTTTTATTCAACAGATGAATAAGACCATGGCAAAATATTCCCTCATAGAGGTTATTATCATACGGCATGTCATTCACTGAACCATGAAAAATGCTAATATCAATTCCATTTTGCCTCGCCAAATCAATTGCTGTTTGAGAAATCTCAATACCCGTTACATTTATCCCACTCTCTATAAAAACCTTTGCATTTCTGCCATATCCAATCCCTGGTACCAATATGTCTTTAACATTCCTCTCAAGGAAAAAGTCCTTAGTGGCGATCGCAGAGTCTGTAGGTTCAAATCCCCACATCGTTTGTTTTTCTATAAAGCTTGATTCCCAGAATTCCGTCATATTTCATTCTCCTTTATATTAAAGTCATTACGGACTTATATTATCTTTAATTATATTCAAAAAAGAACGGATCTTTACTCCGTCTTCATTGTTTTCGCCAAATCTGCAATTTTCTTGTTTTCCAAGTACTGCTCCATCTGTCTTTCAGCGTCAATCACAACCTGTTGAATCAGACACTCGCTACCGTGATCCAGGCTACATTCGAACAAAGATGCAGTCCCTTCGATCGCATGGATAATATCCAGAAAAGAGATCTCTTCGGACTTCCGTCTGAGACGATACCCACCGTTTGCTCCGGGTGCAGATTGAATCAATCCAGCCTTGACTAGCTTGGTCATCATTTTGGACAGATAGGTTTGCGAAACACCCAGCTTCTCAGCAAGTAATTGAACACCTACAGGCTTATCGGACGCCGCCGTCACCAGATAAAGCATTGCATGAAGCGCATAGTCTGTCGCTTGGGAATATTTCATTCAGCACCTCCATTAACGACTTTGAAAATCCATAATAACTCTAATCGTTAAAAAAGACAAGCATGTGCAATCAGCTGCTTTCTTCTATACTCTGGAAAGAAATTCAGATCTATATAATTTCCTTTACTACTGGTTCCAATGTTGAAATAATATCAACGACATGGTCAATACAACAGATCCCATAGTGCTTATATGGTTTTGGAAAATCCTTTGATGCAAATATTCCATTAGAAATAAAATCAAGATACCTTGATTTCTTATAAACCCTAAATGTTCTTCCGTCAAATTCCTCGTAATCATCCCAAGAGGTAAAGAATTCATTTCTAATCGAATATGCAATATAGGAGTGAAAATCAACTTGTATTATGGGAGAGCTTTTCTCACCATCCATAAGAGGCTCAGCTATATCACTAGCTTTGCTTTTACAAAAAGATAACCTTAGTTGATTTACCTCTGGCTCTATTAGACCAAAGAAAAACACATCCTGCAATTCTTTTAAATCTGTATATTCCATCTCATCTCCCCCTCATCACTAATTTGTTCTTACTCCATGTACTACTATTTCCTTTGAAGACAATACTCTACTCTTTCGCGTTACGGTTAGCTTTAACATGTTTAAGCTGAGCAACTATAATGACACTAATAATGACCAGAAGGAACCATGAACTGATCTTACTGACACTAACCACATGCCATACCTGATTCTGATCAGGATATTTCCAAGCATTAAAGAATGTAGCGATATTCTCAGCTAACCAGATAAAAAAACCTACTAAGAAAAAAGCCAGTGTCAAGGGCATCCGATAAGTAGTGTTTCGTACCCGATAAATGATCCAAGTTTTCCAAAAAACAATGAGTACAAGCCCCTTTAGCCACCAGCGAAAATCAGGAATGAAGTGATGCGTGAAAAAGTTCAGATAAATAGCTGCTCCGAGCGATCCTGCAGCAGCAAGTCCCGGCCAGCCCGTCATATCCATTTTCAGTCTACGCCAAATTTGACACATATAGCTCGCGACGCTCGCGTACATAAACCCGCTATACAGTGGCACTCCAAACACCTTGGTTAGCCCGGGTTCAGGGTATGACCATGACCCCATTCTTATCTTATAAATTTCCAACAGCAAACCAATAATGTGAAATACACAGATGACTTTAATTTCATCTAGCGTCTCTAATCCAGTACGGTACATAAGGTATTGAACGGTAAGTAATATAATAAGAATGGCATCATATCGGTAAATGTAAGGCAGATCTATTACGTTAGAGAGAGCTAAAGTCCCAAAGATCGCAACAGGAAATATGCAACTCATCGCCTGATGATAGCCAAAATGCAGAAACTGCGTTGTTGATTTCAATGATGCGCTCTCCTTTCCAGGCAATGCTGTTCTTTTCAATCTGCGGAGTCGATTACTCATTACGATTTAAGCATCCTCGTCCATTAGGTATTCTAAAATATCTCCAGGCTGACATTCTAAAGCTTTACAAATCGCATCAAATGTTGATAGTCGAATCGCTTTTGCTTTTCCATTTTTCAATATAGAAAGATTGGCCATTGTTATTCCAACCCTTTCTGTAAGCTCTGTAACGCTCATTTTTCTTTTAGCTAACATCACGTCAATATTCACTATAATCGCCATTATTTTCACCTCAGACTGTTAAGTCATTTTCTGATTTAATTTCTATGGCATTTTTCAAGAGCTTTTGAAGAACAGCAGCAAAGACCGCAATCACAATTGGAGCACAAGTCATGACAAGTCCAAGTACGATTAGACCTGGTGCATCGGCTTCCTGTGCCATTTCGTAAATAAGTGGCATACCTGCCGCATATAAGATACTGATGATGATTGCACAGTAAATTATATTTTTTAAAGCCTTAATGGATAGTTCTGAGAACGCTTTGTTCTTGTCAATATAGCTTAGAAGTCTTAACGCCTGATATAAAGCTACGAAATAGGCTATCACTGTTACATACACCCCTATAAGAACGGGATAAACCAAATACACCGGATAATCTCCAGCTGCCTTGTTAGGTATCGTAGGTAACCAAAAAATACACAAAGCAAGAACCGGAATTCCAATAAGAATTACAACTATCTTTAAAAAGAGTGTTTCACGTTTCATAAACTGCACCTCACAAAGTTAATAATCTGGATTCAATTTATCACATAATTTATCGTTATTCAATATATATTGATTGTATTACAATTATTTTTTATCATTAATATAACCCCCTATTATTTCACACCTCCAATTATTGCACATCAAAAAGGCCCCCTCCTCATAAAGATTGAGAAAAGAGCCCTGCCTCTACTATTCATTTATTTCTTAAGTCTCCTCGTCACTTTTGTATTCTAAAATATCTCCAGGCTGACAATCTAAAGCTTTGCAGATCGCCTCTAATGTTGATAATCGAACCGCTTTCGCCTTTCCATTTTTCAATATAGACAGATTAGCCATTGTTATTCCAACCCGCTCCGAAAGCTCGGTCACGCTCATTTTTCTTTTAGCCAGCATCACGTCAATATTAATAATAATCGCCATTGTTTTCTCCTCAGACCGTTAAGTCATTTTCTGATTTTATATCAATAGCTTCCTTCAAAAGCTTTTGGAGCACCGCAGCAAACACTGCAATCACCATGGAAGCAAAAATCACAACCACCCCAATGACAATGAACCCTGGGGCATCATCTCTCTCCGCGACGAGATAGAAAAGGGGCAATCCCACTACATAAATTCCACTGATTGCAATTGCACAGTTCCTGATATTTTTTAATACCTTTACAGATAATTCTGAGAAAGCGTTGTTGTTGTCAATATACCCTAACAGTTTGATCGCTTGATACAATGCAAAGTAAAAAGGTATCGCCGATGCATACAAATCAATGTACAAGAGATATTTAATATAGGTTTGATCAGGGTATAATTCTGCTGCATAATTCGAAATCGCAGGCACAAAAATTATACACAAGGCAAGAACTGGAAGTCCAATAAGAACAACAGCTATCCTTAAAAAAAGCGTTGATCCAAGTTTCATAAAACACACCTCACAAAGTTATTTTCAAAATTGAATCTAACATATAGTTTATCGTTTTACAATATATTTTAATCGAAAAATAGTGTTTAATGACTGTTTTATATTTCACGACTAAAAAGGCCGAGCTAATCGACTATTAAAAGTCATTAGCCCGGCCTTTGTCACCTTTTTATATCTCTTTATGTCTCTTTATATCTAATTTTCTATTCTAAAAATAATTCTAGAACTGACCGAGATCGATAAAATTCAAATCCATGTTAGCTTCATCTTCAGCCTGCTTGGCGGCCTCTGTTGATATTACTTTTCCTTCGTACTCAAGGTTACCGCTTATCAAATTGAATACATATAGACGATTACCTTTGAAATTCTTATACCCCATAATATAGAGATGGTCTTGTTTAAAAGCATAGGTAATGTTTTCACTTAAATCTATATTTGTATTCTTCAGAGTAGTCTCATATTCTTTACTCACGAGATCGTAAGAAATAACAGTGAATCCTATATTTTCCTTACTCGATACAGCTTTTTGCAGGAAATAAATTTTCTGTCCATAGGCGTACATAATATTATTCAATAACATTTCATGCCCTTGGAATTTGAGTGGAGAGATTTGTCCTGTCTTAACATCCACTTGATATGCCTTTCTATGATTATCTCTACTAATCCTTAAAATCCATTGCTCAGTGTGCTCCAGATTTTGATTGGCTAGCCATGCATATTGAGTATCCCCGTCTGCCGCTACAGATTTACCACCTGGTAACGCGAGCGGCTCATTCTTAATCTCTTTTGTGGTTAGATTGACACGGAGGATCTGCGGTTCAGATACATAACCTTTGGCACTGTGATTCATAAACACCATAGCAACAAGCTGCTGATCAATAAGCTGTACATTTTGTACATACATATCTGAAATATCATGATCTACATTGATATCGGATGTGATTTCCAGCGTATTGTTCTTTTCCTTGTTAAGCACAGAAATACTGAGCTTAGCATTCTTCTTCGCTGATGAATCATTTGATCGCTTCGTATCTACTGTCGCCTTAACATAAGCAAGCATTTCCTCATTCTCATAGAAACCAGATGTGTTTGTCTTACCGCGCATGAACTGACGATGCTCTTCAATCCACTGATCCAATTGCGTTTTCATTGGTCTTCGATTTAAGCTTTGGCTAATCGCAGACTTTTCATCTGGATAATCTGTACCATTTGTCGTGATATAAGCTCGTTTGATGCCAAAAGTACTATCCTTAATCATGTAGTTTCCGTATACAGCTATACCTTCAACGAGGGAAGCATCCCCTTGAACCGTCGTCAGCTTATAATTAGGTGGTGTCTCTTGTGAAGCTTGTACATAATACGTCCCGATTGTAACGACAGCGAACACTACAAGAACGGCGGTAACCATATATTTTCTCATTCCTTAACTTCCATCCCCTTCAATTAAACCGATATTTTCTTACGCAATAGATACAAGCTGTACCAAAGTGAACCTCCAACAATGATCACTATTAATCCGAGACAAACGCCTATGATTTCACCTGGATAGAAGTAGCTATCGTAACTGTTATAACCCATAAGAAATGGTATTAAGGCTAGTCCAGCCAGAACCGCTAAATATAGTACGATAAAGCCAATCCCTTTCAGTCTGTAGCTCCGCTCGATTAGAATCACTGTGAACAAAACAATCAAGCCAATAATGCCCAGTCCATAGTATAGTACAAACTCAGAAAAGTAGGGCGGAACCAGAACTTTAAGCACAGTAGGATACTTCAAAAAATCAAATACCGAGATGTTCCGATATATTTCAGCAGGAAGAATCGACTGTGCTATCAAACGCTCCAGTGGAACAAGGAGAATTTGCAGGGCGACAAATCCAAATGCGAATAACAAGATCGTAACCAGCTTGGCAAAATACAAATTCGCCCGATTGGATGGCAACGTGAGCAGGCGATATACTACCGTATTTTTACCTCTCCAGTCACGGTACCAGATGAAGCAGCTATATATTAGCAACACTGTGATGCTCAAAAATATGGGTCCGAAATATAGAAGTCCATTATAGCGAGCATACATCATACTGTTTAGCTGAATATATCCAGTCACATTGTGATATTGCTCAAGGGTCCATTGATTCACTCTCATTGCCTCATTCGCAGAATCCAGCCAATGATTAGCACCGATGGTGACTGCTACAAGTTGCAAGGCGACTGTCAGCACGATGAGTCCAAAATATATTTTGGCAAATCGGTTCAATTCAAAATTCAATAGCTTCACAAAGGCTCTCATTTCTTGTACACCTCTCTCATTACGTCCGTAATGGACTTACCTTCCTGCTCACGTACTTCTTCACAGTAGAATTCACGTTCTACCTTCCCATGTTGTAGCAAGACCGCTTTATCAATTAAATGCTCAATATCGTTAATTTCATGAGTTGTAATAATCACACCACGATCCTCGATCAATTCACTCGTGAACACATCAGTAATTTGCTCGCGGCTGAACATATCAATCCCCGAGAACGGTTCGTCCATTAGGATGTAATCACAATCCAAGGCAAGTCCGAGCAACAAATTTAACTTTGCAGCCATCCCCTTCGACAATGAAGACACGCGATCTTTTGAACTCAACTGGAAGAACTTAAGCAATTCCTCTGCACGTTCAGCGTTCCAATTCCGATAAAAATCAGCCATAAAGCTGAAGCAATCAGCAATTCGCATATTGGAGGGCATCGTTAACGAATCTGGAATAAAAGTCATTTTCTCATACATCGCAGGTGTTAGTGATGCATTATCGATTAAGACTTCACCTTTGTATGGTGTCAGTCCCATGATGGACTTCAGCACCGTTGACTTTCCGGCACCATTGATTCCGATCAGGCAGGTGATCTCTCCCTTGGCAGCAGTGAAGCTAACGCCATTTAGTACCTTCTTGAATCCGTAATTCTTCACCATCTGATTCACTTGGATCATCTTGTGTCACCACCCTCTGGAGATCGCTCTGATGTATATTTTGTCTTTATGATGTCTACCAGTTCTTCAACTGGAATTTGAATATTCCGAATGGAACCGATGAATATATCCACTGCACTTTCGATTAATTCAGCACGAATCGAGCTTAGTATTTGCTGATCCTGTGTAATTCGACTTGGGGAATTTCCTTCTGTTACGATCAAACCCTGTTCCTCCATTTCCTTATATGCCTTCTGTGCCGTGTTCGCATTAATCTTCATTACTGATGCCAGCTCACGACGTGAAGGAATCTTGTCTCCTGCTCCGATTTGCCCTGTAGCAATCTGTTCTTTAAAGTAACGGACAACTTGAATATATACCGGTTCTCGAATATTAAAGCTGACACCTGATTTTTGTTCTTCTGTCATACAACCAACTCCATATACTAAGTGTGTGTACTAAGTGGTTCATACATCTTATTTATGTACTATACGTGTAATACACTTTTGTGTCAATAGTTCAGATTTGAGCTTAGACTTGGCATACACACGCAAGGGAAATGGGTTTATTTAAAGTAAACTCATAAATATATTGACGTTATTAAGTAAAAAGCACGAGGATATACATAAAATAAAGGCGAATTCTTACTCGAAATGGAGTGAGAATTCGCCTTTATCTAATTGTTATTCAGCAACCTTTTTATCGAGCTCATGCTTCTAATTTTAAAAAACGATAGTTATTTCTTATGTAGTTAAATCCTGAATAGATAGTTATGACTAGTGAAATATAGATTAGGATTTGATCGATAGGTATATTCGTAAAAAGGGTGAATGGATGGTTTGTAAACATAACTGCAGTAATTGCTACAACTTGCGATACCATTTTAATTTTTCCGTATCGATCAGCTTGCAACACTATTTTCTGAGTGACAGCAACAAGTCTAATCCCTGTAATGATCACTTCCCTCGCTACAATAACTAAAGCAACCCATGCGTATAACATCTGCTAACTTACCAGTAGAATCAACGCAGCAGAAATGAGCAACTTATCCGCTAATGGATCAAGTAACTTTCCAAGGTTCGTAACCTGATTATACTTCCTAGCAATATAACCATCTAGTTTGTCAGTGGCTGAAGCGAGTAAAAAAACAATAGTTGCATAATAAATCCCCTCTGGCCAATCAGGATATTTTGAGAAAAGTACTATAAAGATGGGGATTAATAATATTCTGGCGATTGTTACTTTATTTGCAAGATTCATAATTTCCTCCTGAATTCATTTTCAAGAATATAACCTTCATTGGAATTTTTTATAATAATATCAAAGTTTCGATGAAAAGGATGCATAAATAACTCATATTGAATTCTACGGTCTTCATGAGATTTCCTTAAATATTTGATGTCCGTTCCTCTTTCAGAGACATCACGTATACTCCTTCTCATCAATTCAGTGTCTCCATCCGTATATAAGTACACCTTCAGATCAAACAAATTCGGGTCTGCAAAAGCAACGCTCATGCCCTCTACAATATTCACTCTGTTTTGTGAAGCTATCAATGTACTCTTTAAATAATTGGTGTCTATTGTATAAAATTCTAAACCATCTCGCATCATTCGGATGTCTCTCTCTAGAGCAGATATATTATGAGCAGAAGGATGACAAGCTGTCATTTTATTACGATGACGTTCATTGTTATAATCATAATCGATTACAGTGTACTTTCTAAGATGAGAGCCGATAATATAGGGATCAGTATTCATATAATTCACCTTCTCATGACCCAGAAGCTTTAAAAGATTATGGGCAAATGTTGTCTTTCCAGATGCACCATGACCCGAAATCCCAATAGTAACTCTTTTTTCCTTACTGCTTATCAAATTGGCTATTTCATTTAATATTTTATCCATAGTTTCCACTTCCATCCTCCAACTCCGTTTCGGTTCTAATAAACCATGTATTGCCTAGACCAAATTCAATATATTTCATATATCTAGCACACTTTCCTCCCAAGAGATTAGATGAGCCCATTCATATTATCATACTAATTAGGATTAATCTGGTAAATAACAATTATTGTTAAACTACCTTAACTGATAAAAGAACAGGCTGCCGAATATTTGCGGCAGCCTGTTGTGATTGTGTTATGATTTTATTTCTCTTAGATAAAACTCATATAATTGATCAATCGATGAACTTGAAAAGATAGGCGTAGCTTGTTCAATTTTCTCACGTTTCCAATCAAACCAACGCATTTCCTTTAACTTTTCGATTTCACGATCTGTAAATCGTTTTCTAATCTCTTTAGCAGGATTGCCACCTACTATTGTATATGGTGGAACGTCTTTTACAACAACCGAGCCTGCCGCAACAATAGCACCTTCACCTATTTTCACACCTGGCATAATCATTGCATTCATCCCAATCCAAGCATCACTTTCTATGATCGTATCACCTTTAGGTACGTAAGAGGTTTCAATCTGGTCCACAAAAGGATACACGGTAATCCATTCAGGATGATGATTGTGATTTCCACCCATTAAAATAATTACACCACTTGCAATACAAACATAATTTCCTATAATCAATTTATCTAAATGCCACCCAAAATCTTCGATCGGGTTAAATAACTTTCTTGACGGTTCGTCTCCCCAAAGATATCTGACGCACCCGTCTTCAAAATGATGACTATCGTAATAACCAGAGTAGTACGAGTAATCCCCTACCTCAATCATTGGGTTGGTGACAATATCCTTTAAATACTTCGTTTCTGACCAGTGGTTAAACAGCTGTTGTTTCATTATTTTCCCTCGCTTCTAAGTAATTTATAGCATTTATACTTAGAAGCTTGATACAGTAGCGACATTCTTAAACCGTTTCAAACGACGAACCATCGTCCTCATCCTTTTCCTAATTGATGGGGTCATTGTAACAAATGAATGATTTATTCGTCAAATCAACCTTACGGTTTCCTTCTACCATACTGATAATCTTGTTCTGAAGTCATTCTCATTCGTAATGTACTGAACATCTTCATATCCATTTGAAATTGCGTTATGGCACAGCGCTTCAAGCTTTCCTTGGTCTTTACAATAAACTGTAGCATATTCACTATCGACGACTAAAAGTACAAGCTGGCAATCACTATTTAAGAACTCCTCATAGGTCTGAACATCAATTACATCCTTCTCTCGTAGAAAAGCCTTGAAGTTCGCAAAGATGATATAGTATTCGTTATTCTCCAACAGTTCTTTCAGGACTAAACAAAAAACCTATGAATGAAATCCATAGGCTTTCTTGAAGAAAATCTCTGTCAATTATCATACTTTCGAGCGATTGATCATTACTTAACTATGCACTCGCTCTTTTCCACCTAGACCCAATGTAGTTGCCGTTAATGTGTGCACTTCTTGCAAAAGCTCTGGATTTTCCAGTAGTGATAAGCCATAAGAAGGAATCATTTCTTTAATTTTCGGTTCCCACTCTTTTATATGCTGAGGGAAACATTTATTAAGTACTTCAAGCATCACATGAACAGCCGTAGAAGCACCTGGGGAAGCCCCAAGCAATGCTGCAATCGAACCATCTGCGGCGCTAATTACCTCTGTACCGAATTGAAGGATACCTTTGCCATCCTCTGTATCTTTGATTACCTGTACGCGTTGGCCTGCTACAACTAGATCCCAATCCTCTATTTTGGCATTCGGGATAAACTCTCGTAATTCCTCCATGCGTTTTTCTTTCGATAACAACACTTGCTCGATCAGGTATTTGGTCAAAGACATGTTCTTTGCACCTGCAGATAACATCGTTAGGAGATTATCCGGTTTTACGGAAGTGATCAAATCAAACATTGAACCGGTTTTTAAAAATTTTGGTGAGAAGCCAGCAAACGGTCCAAATAACAACGATTTTTTGTTGTCAATAAATCTAGTATCCAGATGCGGAACAGACATTGGAGGCGCTCCAACCTTAGCTTTACCGTATACTTTTGCATGATGCTGGGCTATAACTTCTGGTTTATTACACACCATAAATATTCCACTTACCGGGAATCCGCCAATATGTTTCCCTTCAGGAATACCGGATTTTTGCAGGATATGCAAGCTTCCTCCCCCGCCACCAACAAAGACAAATTTTGCAGTGTGGTGTTCAATAGTACCGCTGTCGTTCTTCACTCTCAAGTCCCACGACCCATCGCTAGTACGTTTGATTCCATCCACACTATGTTTATAATGGAGATCTACATTCTTACTCTTTAAGTGATCAAATAACATACGCGTTAAAGCACCAAAGTTAACATCTGTGCCTGAGCCGATTTTTGTTGCTGCTATAGGTTCATTCGATGGACGATTTTGTATAATAAGCGGTATCCATTCCATTAATTTGCTAGAGTCATCGGAAAATTCCATTCCTTGGAACAAAGGATTTTTTGATAGCGCTTCAAATCTTCTCTTCAAAAAAGCTACATTCTTCTCCCCTAGTACCAAACTCATATGGGGCAAGGGCATGATAAAGTCCTGAGGATTATGTATCAACCTACGATTTACCAAATAAGACCAAAATTGCATTGAAAGTTGAAACTGTTCATTAATTTGGATGGCTTTACTTATATCTACAGTTCCGTCGGATTTTTCGACAGTGTAGTTAAGCTCGCAGAGCGCCGCATGTCCAGTTCCTGCATTATTCCATTCATTAGAGCTTTCCTCACCTGCATTTTCGAGCTTTTCAAACACTTTAATCTTCCAATCCGGCACTAATTCTTTTAAAAGTGTTCCTAAAGTCGCACTCATGATTCCAGCACCAATTAAAATGACGTCTGTTTCAGTTGCACTTTTGCCCATTATTACCATCCTTATCCCCTGAATTTTGCAGAAAGGATGTGGGCGCTCCTTCTTAGGCGTCACACCTTTTCTGTCTCAATTATACCCTTATCCGAGTGTATTACAATTATTTATAAATTTAATATCTACTATTATATGAAAAAAATAAATTATTTAAAAGCTTGCAAAAAAGAGAGAAATAAGTCCTCCAGGTTAAGGAACTTATGCTACAGCCATAAACCCGCTTCTTGCAAGGATTAATAACAGTTAAGCATTATAAATAAAATAAATGAACATACCGCCCGCAGCAGCAAGATCAACAATTGCCCATAAGAAGCTTTTTCGAATTAGCATGAGTAAAGCAGCAATTACACTAACAAAACAAGCAATGAGCATAATAAAAAAGGTGGTGAATAATCCACCAGAAAGAAACATCAGTACGTATAATATGACAAAGATAAAAACAATGGTCTGCACAATGGAAATTAGCTTGGTGTTCGTTCTAATGTTCAGTAGTATTTTCTCCATATTGTATGCACCCTCCAGATATCTTGCTGTTAATAACCTATACTTACTTTAGATTATTCCACTAAGGAGAATTAATCAAATCCATCTTCCTCTGCAAGTCGTAGTCTTCTTAGTGTTTAACCAAATGCGGGAAGTCCCTAAACACGAAAAAGCTGCCTCATTCGTAGATAAATCTACATATGGAACAGCCTTAGCTATATTTATGACTTATTTGTTCCTCTGCGATGAGCTATAAATACGCTTCACCAGTTCCAGCGCCTTTATCCCCTCAGGACCATCCAGCCAAAACTTTGATCCACTGAAAATATGGTCATAGAAGTCCTCAATTAGTCTCTTATGCCCAGTCCCCCAATACGATTTGCCTTCCGCAGGACTGAAAATAGGCTCACAAACCAAGGTTTCCTTCCCATCTTTCCAAAGATATAAGTGCTCTCGACGGAGGTTAAGCGCCCCCTCTTCAAAAACTAGCTCCAACTCCACCGGAGAGTTCTCAAGATAGGTATTCGTGCCATAAAACAGCCCGCGAGCATTATTGACAAAATCGATACAAGCATGGGCAGTATCTTCTACTTCAATGACGCCATCAAGCACATCCGTGGTAATACTGCCTTTCACGGATTTAATCTCACCCCCATACCACTGTAGTAAATCCAAGGTATGAATGGTCTGATTAATTAGAACACCTCCGCCTTCCGTGGACCACCTTCCTCTCCAATTGCTATCTTTGTAGTAACTTTCGTTTCGATGCCAGGTTACGACACCTTTCATACAAAGCAGTTTCCCTAAATCACCAGAATCTATAGTCTTCTTAATATAAACGGAAGCATCATTATAACGATTCTGGAACACCACACCAAGCTGGCCGGAGCTCACTTGCGCTGCTTCCAGCATGCGCATGGCTGAAGGAAGGTCAACGGCGATTGGCTTTTCAGTTAACACATGCTTCCCCGCACGTAATAGCTCTTCAGCCATTTCTGCATGAAGATGATGAGGTGTACAGAGATGAACAACATCAATACGATTATCATTTAATATTTCTCTATAATCATCAGTGGCATCGCAGGCATATTCTATTCCCTCTCGTGTAGCTTTATCAGCATCAATATCTACAACTAGAAGTAGATTTACATCTTTTATTGCTGATATCGCTTTAGCATGGAGAGGAAATATCGCCCCGCAGCCAATAATCGCTACTCCAAGTTTGTTCATCTTTACCACCTCCATTCATTATTCCATTCGCTATTTTAGTTGATTAGGAGTTAGATTCATCGCTTGGGCTTGAGCCTTCAAACATAGTTCAGCAGCTTTGAAGACATGTGCTTGAGTCATGGACAGCTCCGTCCGGTTCAGACAATCGAGGATAAGTTCACCAAAGAACGGAAATCCAACCTTTCCAGCTACATGTTCGTAATGCTCCCCTTCCCCGTTCACCCAGTACACATGATCTGGTGTATTTGAACGCCCGATATCGCTGTATTTGCGCAGTTCAATGTACCCTTCAGTTCCCATGATCATTGTACGTCCATCTCCCCAGGTTCCGAGTCCGTCTGGCGTAAACCAATCTACACGGAAGTATTGGGTTGCCCCATTGTCCCCAACAAGCGTCGCATCACCGAAGTCCTCTAATTCAGGGTAAGACGAATGATTATAATTAGCTACCTTACTGTGAACAACTGAAGCATCCTGACAATCTGTATAATACAAAAATTGTTCAATTTGGTGGCTGCCAATATCGCATAGAATTCCGCCATATTTCTCCCGCTCAAAAAACCATTCTGGACGGCTAGATGCATTTAAACGATGCGGCCCTAATCCAATGACTTGAAGAACACGACCAATAGCCCCCTGACGGATCAACTGTCCCGCATAGATTGCGCTTTCAACATGAAGACGCTCACTATAGTAAACCATATACTTCTGATTGGTTGCTGCGACCATAGCTCTAGCATCATCCAGTTGTTCAAGTGTTGTAAAAGGGGTTTTATCCGTAAAATAATCCTTCCCGTGAGCCATGACCTTATTTCCTAAGGGGCCTCGTTCTGAAGGAATAGCTGCCGCTGCAACTAAGCGAACTTCTGGATCTTCCAATATTTCATCCATAGACTCAGCAGCCCTAACTCCAGGATATTTGGCTATGAATGCTCTAATTTTCTCTTCATCCGGATCATATACCCATTTCAGTTCTGCACCAGCCTCAACCAGCCCATTACACATCCCGTAAATATGACCGTGATCGAGTGCAATAGCTGCGATGATGAATTCACCTGGCTTCACTACAGGTTTAGCTTCATATGTGGGTGCATAGGTCATCCCATCTATTCTATTCATCAGAATCCTCCTAATGGTTTCTTATCGATTCTATAATAAGCTAATGAGATAGCGCAGGCTCATCTCTAAGCTCTCAAAAGGATCACGTCTACAAACATCCTGCTCCACTACGTACCATTCAACACCCGTCTCACGACAAGTAGCAATGATCTCCGCATAGTTCATGTTTCCTTCGCCTATTTCAGCAAAAACCTGTTTTCTATCAACTATCGCCATATCCTTTAAATGTACAACCTGCATTCTGCCTTCAACTTTACGTATCCATTCTTCCGGACTCGCGCCACCTGCCTGCACCCAATATAAATCAAGTATGAAACCAACTGATGGATCAGTCTCATTGAGCAGTACTTCCATTCCAGTAGTACCTTCAAAGCGTTCAAATTCAAAATCATGATTATGATAAACAAATTGCAGACCGTGTTGTTCTTTTAATATTATTGCAATTTCAGATATCAATTTCGCAAAGTTCCGGTAGCTTTCAAGTCCCGTACGAAATTCTTCTGGTAAACTTCCAAGTCCAATATATTTGCAATTCCACAGCTTATGCTCTGCGGCAAGCGCATCCAGATCATTCACTAACCGATCCCAGGACACATGGGTCGCACATATAGCCAGCCCCGCTTCATCCGCATATTCTTTAACGAGCATCGGATTAATCGGTCCAATGGATGAAATCTGAATGCTCTCATAACCCATTGCCGATACCTTTTGAAAAGTTGATCTTAAATCCTCCGCAGTTTGAGTATAATCACGTAACGTGTACATTTGAGCCGCAATCATCGAACGTTTCATAGGATTCAACCTCTCTCTTTCGATTTAATGAGTTCCTTTAACATTCAATGTTTTAGATTCTGAGGTTTCCTTTTGGAAAGTCGAGTTTTTTACTTTTTCCATCAGCTTATCGTAGAATAAATCCGAATCTATCGGAAGCTCCACCCAATTGTCCGTCCAAGCCGATAAATACATGGCATTTGAAAGGGTTAGCCCCTTAATCCCTTCCTCCCCGGGAGCAAGTAATGCCTCATCATGCAAAATGGCATTCGTAAAGTTCCGTAGAATTCCTTTATGCTGCTCCCCTCCGCAATCTTGTACAGGTATCTCACATTTCCAACATTCCGGACTACCGAAACCTCCCGTAAACTCTGCGTTGAACTGCGGCTCTGGTGTACGTAAACGCCAAAAGGTTAGCTTCCCGTCTTCCACTACGATTTTTCCATTATCGCCATTGATTTCAAAACGATTAGTTCCCGGTGCCTCTCCAGTTGTAGTAATAAACAGACCTGTAGCGCCATTCTCGTATTCCACATAAGCGGTTACATCATCTTCAACCTCAATGTTACGATATTTTCCAAAGTGGCAAAATGCTCTTATCCGCTTCGGCATCATGCCTGTCGTCCATTGCCATAAATCTAGCTGATGAGGATCTTGATTAAGCAATACCCCGCCACCTTCACCCGCCCATGTCGCCCGCCAGCCACCAGAATTATAGTAGTTCTGCGATCTATACCAGTCGGTGATAATCCAATTCGTCCGGCGGATCTCACCTAACTCACCAGACTGAATAAGATCTCTCAGCTTCTGATACAAAGGATTAGTACGCTGATTGTACATGATTCCAAATTTGCGGTCAGACTGTGCTGCAGCATCGTTCATCTGTTGAACAGCTTTCGTATAAACACCTGCAGGCTTCTCCACAAGTACATGATAACCATGCTGAAAAGCTTCGATTGCAAGTGTAGGATGATCATAATGCGGAGTACAGATTAATACCGCATCCATGATACGTGACTCGAATAATTCCTTCGGCGTAGAATATTTCATAACATTCTCAGGTAACTGCTCTTCAGCCCATTTCAAACGCTCTTCTCTTATATCACATACGGCTGTAAGCTCAGCCCCCTTAATCTCACTCAGCAGACTTTGCGCATGTGCGGCTCCCATATTTCCAATACCAATAATCCCATAACGAACTGTACCCATCTCTGATCACTTCCTTATTAATGGTTATGGTTAGAGGATATACTTTATTTAAGGACATGAACATGATCGAAATTAAGAACTATTTGTATTTGAGTAAGATGTTTTAGTTAAATGAAACCGTTATAATGAGGATACAAAAGATTTAAAGGAGTTAAATGATGAACAATTCAGGGAACTTATCAGGACGTCTCCTGCAGAATCTCAAGGTTACTGTGACCCATGCCCAACTTAGTAATAGATATCCCGGATGGAACCGCACGCTGGAAACCCCCGCTTTTAATCGGCTTTATTTTATTGATGGGGGTGAGGGGAAAGTAATTATAAACGGGATTACCTACTACCCGAAGCCAGGTCAGATAATGATCATGCCTGCGGGGAGCACACAAACTACCGAAACTTCTATCGATGATCCATATATCCGTTATTACTGCCACTTTGATGCTGACATTGGAGAATGGCCCTTATTCCATGCGGAGAAAAAATTATACATCTGTGATTCGCCTAATCCAGATTCAATAAGGGCAATTTTCGTAGAGATGATCGAACAATTTCAAAAGGACGATGTCTTATCTATCCTTCGCACACAGGCTTGTTTGCTTAATCTCATTGCCACTTGTCTTGAATCGAGCGACAGTAGTCATACAGATTTTATGACGCAATTCATACACACCGGAGACCATGGTAAGCTGGCTCATGTGCTCCATTACATCGATAATTGTCTAAATAAGCCCATAGAGATTGATGAACTAGCAGAGCTTGTCCACCTGCACCCGAACTATTTTATACCTTATTTCAAAAGATTCATGGGGGTGACTCCAATGGCCTATGTTCAATTGAAACGTATGGAGCACGCTAAAAGACAGCTTTCTTACACAGATTACAGCATTTCAGATATTGCGGAACAAGTCGGGATGGAATTGGCTCATTTCTCTAAATATTTCAAAAAGACGATGGGTCTATCCCCATCCACTTATCGAAATAGTACGAAGTAATTCACATAGAGATGTTCCTCTGAATGAGATGAACTATAATAAAAAACAGCATGAAACAACATTTTTTTAAGGTGGCGGATGATCATACATATTAGGACAGCTTCATTTAGCGACACACAAGATATTGCAAAACTATCCAGTGAGCTCGGATATCCTTTAAATATCGAACAGCTAGCAGATAGACTTCAAGATATCAGAAATCGTAAAGATCATGTTATTTATGTAGCAGAGTCGGATAGGCAATTAATAGGATGGATTCATGCCAGTGTGCGAATGTTAATTGAATCTCCACCCTTTGTTGAGATTGGTGGTTTAGTGGTCGATCAGCAACATCGCGGAGTAGGAACCGGTAAACAACTTGTTGAAGCCTGTGAACGCTGGGCAGCACAAATTGGAGTGAACAAATTAAGAGTTCGTACAAACCAAACTAGAGAAGATGCCGTACGGTTCTACACACGAATTGGATTCTCACAGAAGAAGGCTCAGTTCGTACTTGATAAGATAATTTAATACATTTGGGACTTTCAGAGAGGGATTTTTATGATTGTTGATACATTACGGGTATTCGTTACTGTAGCTGAGCAAAGCCATTTCTCTAAAGCAGGAGAATTACTGAATCTATCTCAACCCGGTGTCAGTCTACATATCCGGAATCTTGAGAATGAACTAGGCGCAAAGCTTCTACACCGATCTCCGAAACAAGTAAAATTAACCGAAGCAGGTACAATACTTTATAATCACGCCAAACAAATTTTAGCCCACTTCGAAGAAGCTCATCAGGAAATACAAATGCTACAGGATGAGGTTACTGGCAGTATACATATTGGTGCGAGCTTTACGATTGGAGAGTATATATTACCTTCAAGACTTGCGGAATTTGCAAATCAATACCCACAAGTCAAGCTTCAGGTGACGATCGGTAATACTGAAGAAATTATTGCTGGGGTAAGAGCCAATGAATTGGATATTGGGTTTATCGAAGGAGAAGCCCATGAGAATGATCTGATCGTTACACCTTACATGAAGGACGAGATGATTATGGTCTCCCCGGCCAACCACCCTTTGTCAACAATAGTCTCTGTGGAGCAAGGGATGCTACAAAATCAGGTTTGGGTTCTGCGAGAGCTTGGCTCTGGAACGCGTGCTTTCAGTGATCATTTCATTCAAGAAGAAGAGATTTCTGTCAAAAGATCCTATGTCTTCAACAGTAGTCAAGGAGTTAAGGAAGCCGTTGCCTCCGGTTTGGGAATCGCGATGCTCTCCAGATGGATTGTGCGCAAAGAATTAGCAAGTGGTGAAATCTGTGAGCTTCCCATCCGACATCATCATCTTGAAAGACAATTCTCCATCATTCGCCATAAAGAAAGCTCCTCCTCCATGGCTACCCATGTCTTTATTCAAAAACTACTTGTCTCTAGAAAAGATAAATAGTCAGGTAAATCCAATTACTATGCCGGTCAATCTCCTAAAGATTGTCCGGCATTCTGTTATTTATTCATCTCTATTATTATGTAATAAAATATAACATTAATATTATATTTCACTTTAATAATAATATAATAAAATTCATAGTATACACAAGAAATCAATAGATATCCTTTATTAATAGTGTATTTAAGCGTTTTATTAATATGTTAGCAAACTTGTCATTATAATATATTCATAGATATAATCCAATCATGAATCACGTTTATGTAATATAAAATAACATAAACGTGAGAATACATAATCAAATGGGAGGTTACATCTATGAATGGATTACAATCAATGCTCGCCAAAACTACTGTTGCCGCAGGACTCTCTTTCACTCTACTCTTCTCTGCTACAACAATGCTTCCCGTTTCTACCACTTACGCCGCTGAGGTTACCCAAACGATTGAAGGAACGGTTAAGCTTCCAAAGGTCCAAGTCATAGCAACCGGTGGAACTATTGCCGGTAAATCTGTGGATGAGACCAGCTTCCAGAACTATAAAGCCGGGACTTTGTTAATGGAAGATATGGTTAAAGCACTGCCTAACCTTAAAAAGTTCGCCGATGTAACTAGCTATCAATTTGGGAATGCAGGCTCCGGCTCGTATACCATGCAACAACTATTCGATCTCTCCTTAAAAGTAGATAAAGCACTAGAAACCCAAGATGGCATCGTTGTTACTACAGGTACGGATACGATGGAGGAAATTGCATATTTCCTTGATCTTACAGTGCGTAGCTCCAAACCTGTCGTAGTAACTGGCTCTATGCGTCCATGGACAGTTATCGGAAGTGACGCTCAGGCCAATCTATTTAACGCTATTAAACTAGCAGCTAGCGGAAAGACGAAATATTACGGTACTGTGCTCATGCTAAATGACGAGATTCATACGGCTAGAGAGGTTACCAAGACGAATGCCTATCGTACAGACACTTTTGAATCTCCACAACTAGGAATCCTCGGATATATCGATGAGAATAATATAAGAATTTATCGGGCGAATTCCAGAGCACTATTGACTGCTGACAAATGGGCAACGCCATTCGATCTAACGAAGATTAAGAGCAGTGATATGCCTAAGGTAGAGATAGCTTATGCTTATCAAGATGCCGGTTCTGGGGCAATTACAGGTTTTGTTCAAGATGGAGCAAAAGGTATTGTAATTTCAGGAACAGGGGCTGGCGGCGTATCTAAAGCTATGGGAGAAGCCCGTACGAAAGCTATTAAGGAAAACGGAGTTATCTTCGTGTCTACCACCCGTACGGGTTCCGGTTCCAACTATGCTTCAAGTGACGGCATAATTGCCGGAGATAATCTGAACGCAGCTCATGCCCGAATTCTATTAGAGCTGGCACTGTCATTCAGCAGTGATTTCAACACGATTAAAGGCTGGTTTGACACATATGGCTCAGGCCAAGTCACCATAGCTGACAAATAAGAACAAACCATTGTTCACACACCAAAAAAACGATTCATGCCATAAATAGCATGAATCGTTTTTTTACTAAATTTTGCTTAACTCATGTTCAACTAAATGTCCATCTTCCAGATGCAGCACTCGATCACACCATTCGAGCATCCGTTCATCATGAGTGACCATTACCGCAGCTTTACCCTCATTCTTTACTTCTTCAGCAATCATTTGCACAACTTCTCTACCTCTTTTGAAATCCAAACTCGCTGTTGGTTCATCAGCAAACAAGATGGCGGGTTTATTCATCCAAGCTCTTGCGATAGCTACACGTTGCTTCTCCCCGCCTGATAGTTGCTCAGGGTAATGGTTTCGACGTTTCCAGATATCCAGACGCTTCATCAAATCAGCTGCCCGTTCCTTAGCTTCTTTAGAACTCATCTTCCCCTGTTTAGCTACAAAGAGAAGCTGCTCTTCTACCTTCAAGTAGGGCAATAGCTGTGCGCTTTGGAACATAAAGCCTATCTTCTCTAATCGCAGCTCAGTCAGCTCACTTTTACTTTTATCTGTAAGAGATTCTCCGTCTATAAAAATTTCACCACTGGTTGGCGTAAGAAGCGCCCCCGCTGCTGATAGGAATGTACTCTTCCCTGTTCCAGAAGGTCCAAGGACAGCAACGAATTCCCCTTCATTGACTATAAGATTCAAATTGTTCAGAACAGATACCGTTGTATCGCCGTCTCCGTAGGTCTTGGTTACTTGCTTCATCAATAATTTCGCACTCATGCTCCAGCCCTCCCAATTGCTTCTAATGCATCTACTTTTGCCACTTTAGCGACAGAAATAAGTGATCCTAAAAGAGACATCCCCACGAACAAGCCGCTGGTTAATAGAATCGTAGAAGGTTCCAGTTGGAACGGCATAGTGTCTGGTAGTACCTGATTCATTCCAAAGGTTAGCAGCAAGCTAATGCTTAGACTTGCAATAGCCAATATCATGACCTGCCCTACAACGCTCCAAGCCAAGTAAGACATTTTTGTACCCATGGCTTTCAGAATTCCAAACTGGCTTGTTTTCTGAATTGTAATGACATAGAAGAATACAGCCAGAACAAAACCAGCGATTACGAACAGGAAGGCAATCATCATAAGCAGTGAACCTTGTTCTGATGAATAACCTGGAATATTAGAGATCGCTTCTTTTTGCGTAATTACTTCCACATTTTCCGTACTAGCAGAGATCTTATCCACTTGCCCTGCGTTTGCATTAAGCGCAATTACATTAAAAGGCGCTCCAGATGTAGCCTCACTACCTTGATTAACACCTTGTCTCATTTCCTGCCAATCTTTATTGTTAATATAGACTACTGGGGTATGGCTGTATGAGCTATTCTCAACATATCCTGTAACTTTAAATTCCTTTCCAGTTGCCTGATCTTGGATCGTGCTACCAATCTTAATGCCCGACTGTTCCAAGTCACGATCAACGATGACACTTCCCTGCGTATCATTCGTAATCTTATCACCTTCAATCACTTTTGGAGCCAGTAAACCGTTCATATCCACTGCGAAAAAAGTTACGTCTGCTTTAGTATCCGTATCGTTCGTAGTCACTGTACTCATCTGTAGAGCGAGTGAAGAGGCATTATTATCTCCTACTACTGCTCGAACACTATTAAGCTCCGTATCCGTTAACTGAGAACGTCTAAACGTCTGATCCGCATCCTTCTGCACCACGTAATAGTTTGCCGGCATATTCTCTATTGCTGAGATATTAGCATACGCTAATCCTCTGGCCAGCCCCGTTACGAAAAGTACAAGAAAGGAAACCAATAACATGATTACCATTATTAACAGGTATCTGGCTTTAGAATGTCGCATTTCTCTTAAGGCTAGAAACATATTACCACTCCTTCTAATCTGTATAGTCACAGTTTAGAAGATGAAAATGAACGGAGTATGAATAACGAGTTACAAAAGCGGAAGAGTTACAGTAAAGGTCGTGCCTTTGCCAACTGTACTGGATACTTCTATGGTTCCGTTATGTGTCTCTACAATTTTTTGCGTAATCGCCAGCCCAAGACCGCTACTATGCGTTTCTCGTGTACGTGCCCGGTCGACTTTATAAAAACGGTCAAAGATGAGTGGTAATTCCTCAGCAGGAATACCATCCCCAGTATCCGAAAAGGTTACTACACAGTTCCCTTCGTCAAGCTTTGCGGAAATCATAATAGATCCCTCAGCGGGTGTATATTTGATAGCATTAGTAATGAGGTTCATCCACACCTGATACAATAGATTGGAATCGCCATGTACGCTAATGTCCGCAAGACTTAAACGAACCGCTAATTGCTTCTCTGTTAATCTCCACTCCATGATTTGTACAACCTGCCGAAGCTGTGCACGCAAATCTATAGGTTTCTTCTGCAAGGAATTCGGATCATAATCGAGGGAAGATAACGTTAGCAGCTGTTTACTAAGCATCGATAGACGATGGCTTTCTTGATCAATAATATTGAGGTACTCTATACGTTCATCCTCTGGTAATGTAGGATCTTTAAGGGTTTGGGCAAATCCTTGAATAGAAGTTAATGGCGATTCGATTTCATGAGACACATTCGCAACAAACTCTTGACGCGCACGATTGGTCCGTTCCAGCTCACGACTCATAATCATAAAGTGTGAGGCTAACTGGCCAATCTCATCCCGGCGCCAAGTATTTAATTTAATATCATATCTACCTTTTGAAATCCGTTTAGTTGCCGTTGTCAAACGTGTAATGGGTCTGACCACATGCAGTACGCTGATCATGACGAATCCTAGACTGAATAACACGGTAAAACCGATGATGACAGCAAAAAACACGCGCAGTTCACCGAACTGAACCTCTGCATCCGGCCGCATGAATAACGCAAAAGTCTCATTATTGACTTCAATAGGTACGCCTATCGTATTGCGTAATTGATTGTCAAAAAAACCTGTAATAAATGCGCTGTCAGGAAACTCAGCAACACCGTGATACACTTGTCCATTCAGGACCTTCTCTAATTGTTGCGGATCTAAGTCCTCTTTCCGAAATGGCTTGCCGTAAAATCGGGATTGACCCTCTACATTGGTTAAATAGATCTTATATCCCAGTACAGCTACACTTCGCAGGTAATCCTCCATAGATTCCGGGTGAGATTCTGCAAACTGCTGGATATCAATGGCCATCCCCGTAAGCTTCGCATCGTTCTGCGATTTAATCTGAGCTTGATAATAAATATTAGATACCAAGAAGCCGAGAAGGCTGCTCACCACAATGGCCGAGCAAAAGAGAATGCACATTCTCACATACAAAGACTTCACGAGCTCACCATCTCCAATTTATATCCAATTCCCCGTACCGTCCGAATCACAAAGTCATTCTGATAATCCAAAAATCGTTGACGCAATCGCTTGATATGTACATCCACCGTACGTTCATCACCTTCATAATCCATTCCCCATACTAGTTCAATCAGCTCACTGCGTGAATACAGTCTTCCTGGATATTGTGCCAGTTGCGCGAGCAGTTCAAATTCCTTTACCGGTAACAGTAGTACTTCATCACCATCAGTGATCTCATAATTTTTACGATCAATAACTAGTGAATTTAAACGAATCCGATCATCCGAAGCGATGGAATAACGCCGAAATAAAGCTTTGATCCGAAACAACAATTCTTCCGGCTCAAAAGGTTTCGTTACATAATCATCTGTCCCCCGCAGATAGCCTTGTTCTTTATCACTTAGCTGTTGCCGGGCTGTTAACAAAATGATCGGTATATCATACGTTTCTCTTATATGCTGGCATAGCTCCAACCCATCCACATGCGGCATCATCACATCCACAACGGCTAAGTCCGCAATGCTTTCTTTCAGTTTATGTATCGCGTCCCGGCCATCGCTTGCCTCCATTACTTGGTAACCTTCTCTGGTCAATACATGCTTTAATAATGTACGAATATTACTATCGTCATCTGCTACTAAAATCTTTTTCATCGTTTACACTCCCTGAATAACGGATGAACCCATAGTATCAACTTTAAAGGGTTAGAACAACTAAAGAACCGAAAGAGACCATTTTGGGCATTCGTACATATACTACTCTAATAATAACGAACGAATCAGGAGGTAATAAGAACTATGAATTGGACTCCTTTATCTCAGAATAGATCTGATTTCAAACCTATCTGGGCAACCTCTCTTCCTCAAGCATTAAATTTAATCAAAGAAGCTGTGCAAGGTGAACGAAATGATGAGCTTTTCTATGATGAACTTATCAAACTGGCCCCAAATTCCGAGCAAGCCTCCATCATCACCTCAATACGAGATGACGAACGGGGTCACAACTCCATGTTCCGCGGGATGTTCAAAGAAATTACGGGTCAAGATATCACTGGAATTAGTAGTGAACAATATCAACGGATCAGTTCCTATGAAGAAGGTTTAGAAAAAGCACTCCAAGGTGAACTGGCTGCAGTCGAAAAGTATCGCAAAATATGGTTTGGTCTGCCTGTTGGAGTATACCGCGATACTGTTTATGGGATTATATTAGATGAATTAAAACATGCCAGTAAATATAATTATTTACTTACTTTAGATCGAACCACTATATAGTTGAATTAGTCAGAGTCATTATTTAAACCTGAAGGAAAGTGATTATACTTTCCTTCAAAGAGGTAACAGGCCGTCCCATTAGTCTCTCCATATCTTTTGAAGTAGAAGCTGTATCTATCTTCCCGAGGAATGAATAAATCCAGTGCTGAATGCTTGAATCCTGCCGATGAACGATTCTTTTTCCTGTCAGCTCGGATAATACCTCCGTTAGTTCGCTGAAGTCCCAAGAGCGCGGTGCGGTTAATTCATAAATCTGATTAATATGACCAGTAGTTGTAAGCACGACCGCCGTAGCTAAAGCGAGATCCTTTCGTGTCACCGAATTAAATAGCCAGTTCCCAGGATAGGTGATTAACTCACCGCTTTGGATCGCCTCTTTCAGCCCTAGTACATCTACAAAATCCATATACAAAGCGTTGCGTAGAAATGTATAGTCAATACCTGATTTAAGAATCATCTGCTCTGTAAGTAAGTGAACATGATTAGCTGGAATTTGTCCTTTAGGTGGAAATGCGAAGCTTGTATACAGCAAATGCTTCACCCCTGCCTTTGATGCTACATGAATAACCTCAGAATGTTGAGTTAATCTGACGTTATCATCGGGATGTGAACTAGAGATGAATAATAGCTCTGCTACACCTGTAAAAGCTTGAATTAGAGTATCAGGCTGATCATAATCGCCAAAGCGAATCTCAACCCCTTTTTCCAAAAGATCATTTGCTTTCTCCGGATCACGAACACATGCGATAATCTCACCTGCCGGCACAAACTGAAGAAGATTGTCTATAATCAAACTTCCTAATTGACCAGTAGCCCCAGTAACCATAATTGACATAACACCCCAACCTTTCTGTTCCATATTTTCGAGACCACAACATTATTTATATTTAGCCATTGCTAAGCTTTTCTAATAAAACGATGAGTTGCCGAAGCTCTTGTTCATCCAGACCCTGCATACGTTCAGCGACCGCTTGACGATTTCCGGGAAGATGCTCCAAAAGTAATCGTTGTCCTTCACCCGTAATTGAAATAACGCTTTTTCTACCATCCTGAGTATGGTTCGAGCGGGTAATCCAACCATCTTTCTCCAGGGGTATCAGCAACAGACTAATATTTGCTTTGGTAACCCCAATATTTTGAGCCAATGTAGAAGGTAAAATCGTTCCGCCCTGTTTAGATATTTCTACTAGGATACGAATTCTTGCGCCATTTAATCCTTTCGACTGCCAATATTTATCAGAGACAGAAACTAAGCTTGCAGTAGTATCAACTAAAGTGAAAAATGCCTGAGTATGTAGCGGCTGATTCAATACCAACGGTTGTAAATGATCCATCTTAGATTTTTCAACTCCAATTTAGTTAAGTGCTTAACTATTTTAAACCATACTACAAGCTCTACTAATTGTCAAAAAAAAGAAGCTGCCTCAGCTCGCAGAAAAATTCTACGGATTCGGGCAGCCTCATATCATTAAAGATTTCTTTTAGATTAACACCGTCTTTGTAGACACGGCTTCTTCACTGTATTGTTTAGTCCCTTCTAACACCACTTCAAGCTTAATGATCTCCGAACGGCTGGCTAAACGGATTGGAGGTCCCCAGGTCCCATATCCAGAGGAAACAACGACATGCAATTTATCCTTGCGGAGGTAGCCCCAGTCTAGTTCGAACAACCGCTTGGTGATCCAGTGATTAGGAGCAATCTGTCCACGGTGCGTATGACCTGAGAGTAGAATATCTACGCCTTCTTGGGCAGCGACATCAAATCCGGTAGGCTGATGATCCATCATGATCACAGGACGCGTCAGATCGAGGCCATTCAATAAGGAGTTCACGCTTAATCTACCTCCGGCTTCCATCGTCTCGGCAGTCTTATCTTTTCGACCTACAATATAAGTTCCCGCCACTTCTTCAACCTCATCCTGTAGGACTTTAATGCCTATGCTACTCATTAAATCGGTATATTCCTTAATCGAACCACCGTAATATTCGTGATTGCCCAGTACCGCGTAGACCCCATGGCGTGCTTTTAGCTGCTTTAGCTGTTCACTCATACCATTGCGAATAAAAGGCTCAATACTATCGTCAAGTACATCCCCAGCCAGCAAAATCACATCAGGCTTCATAGCATTCATTTGAGCAACCATTTTTTTGAGATGCCGATTGCCGACGATATTTCCTAAATGCAGATCGGATGCAACCGCGATGGTAAGTGGCGTACTAGTTCCGATAGATTTATCAATGGGAATAGGATGGGTACGAACTACTGTACTCCAAGCGTTGATCGAACCCCAGACTAGAAAAACAACCAGTAATATTAGCAATGTACCACCCGCTTCTGAGACGTAGTGCGTTCGATCGACACCCATCCAGCCCAGCAGCACATATAACAGATCAGCTAATGGCAACATGATAATAGCGAATTCCATGCAAGCTAGATAATACGACCCAATCACCTTAAAGAATCTGGCTAACGGCTTCACTATTGTAGGCCACGGTATCATTCCAACGACATACGCAAAGGCAACAAGCAGGAATAATGTCCAGAACAGAACAGAGGAAGCACCTGAGAACCATTCATGGACAAGCAGCCAACCGTGATACCCAATGTAAAAATTAACAAGGCCCAGAATAAGCAGCATTGCAAACCCTGAAGCTAACATTCGTAATGTTTTCATCGTTCCACTCCCCTTTACCATACTAACTCTATACGTCTTATCTCAAATCATAACACAAACCGTTAACCCAGTATAAATTACGATGCTGTCTTCGGAAAATGGATCAAATAACGTACTACAATTCTTTATCACATTCCCCGTCAAAAAAAAGAAAATGCCCGTCGGCATCTTCGTTGGAGGTCTTCAATTATACTGCTCTATCCCGCGTGGCCATACATTCGCCAATTAGCTTATCGCATTTATTAATGTGATTCAGAAGCCAATCGGTTAACGTACGGTTAAGCTTAATCGTCGAGAGAACGGAGACTCCCTTGGTTTTAATCGTTTCTTCTAATTCAAGAACGGCTTTCACAAAATTAGTGTGCGTCTTGCGATGTTCCGCCAATTCAGGAAAATCGATCTCTTCCATCAATTGCTCTTCATTGCTAAAATGCTCGATGGTATATTCCTTCAAGAATTTGAGCGTTTCTTCGATCTTCTCTTTCCCCTGCTGCTTACTGCAAGCATCAAAAAATTCATTCAATTTCGCCAGCAACTGTCTGTGCTGACAGTCTATTTTCTCAACACCGATATCATAAGAATCCTTCCATTCAATCACGAAATCACCATTCCATTTCCTGAAATTAACATATCGATAAATACAACTAATTCTCCACCTTTCCGCACAAAAGATCTATTAACAACATCACAGGAAAAATCCCATATCCATCCAAGGGAAAGTCACAATTCATTGTCCGTTTCTACTTCATTACAGGTTCTATGTGGACAAGCACATTTGAAACTTGGTGCCGATCTTTCAATTGTTCTTCGATTTCTTCCGTAATATCATGGCTCTGCACCACACTAAGCTCGGAATCTACTAATACAGTTGTATCTACTAGTACGTTATTTCCGTGGATGCGAGCTTTAATATCTTTAATGGATTGCACACCGTCAATTTCAGCAACGGTTTCTTTCATGAGTTCAAGCTCTTCCGCATCAAAACCATCCGTTAAATCATGTGTAGCTTTACTAAAGATATCCCATGCCGTCTTGCAGATAATCAGGCCGACAATAATCGCTGTAAGCGGATCAAGCCATGGAATTCCAAATCCAGAAGCCACAATTCCGACAAAAGCACCTATGCTAACTAAAGCATCTGATCGATTATCTAGTGCTACTGCTCGCATAGCGTTACTATTAATAGAGCGGGCCAGTCTAATGTTATACATATATACGCCCATCATTATCACAGCACAAAAAACTGCCGTCCAGGCTGCTATAAGATCTGGACTTTCCAGTTCGGGTTGAATAAATTTGTTCACGCCCTGGTACAGCACTTGAAGCCCTACAACGATCATAATAAATGAAGCAATTAAGGATGCCACGGTCTCTGCTCTGAAATGCCCGTAGCTATGATTGGAATCCGGCGGTCTCCTGGAGATCTTAAGACCGATTAGTATGGCGATAGAAGCGATAATATCAGTACTGTTGTTCAGGCCATCTGCAAGCAGCGCTTGAGATCCCGCGACCGTACCAATAAACAGTTTGATGGCGGACAGGAATATGTAGGCAACTATGCTTAGCCATGCTCCTTTTTCACCTTGTTTGATGTCGTTGTAATTTTCCAAAAAAAAGAACCCCCAAAGAATAGTATTGTTCTATACTACACTCCGAGATTCGGGTGGGTCTAGAGAAACAGTGTTGCTAAGAGGCGTAATAGTTCCCTCCGTCAAATAGAGTTGCTAGGTCATAACTGTTTTGCGGAGCGTAACATAGTTTGCCTTAGTTCAACTTTAAGTATTATATTTCTCGCTTAAACGCTTACCGTCCTTAAAAAAAGCCGTAGGCGCTTATGCTTGTTCTACAGAAGTAGTAACTTTTTGCCATTTATAATGTCTAATTATAGTAATAACTATTTTTGAGGAGCGTGAAACGATGATTCAGTCTTTGCACAAAACAATGATTAAAGTTTTAGCTGTTACATGCATTGCATCCCCAATAGCTTACAACGGATCGTTATCCGACATTTCCGCGGAACAAGCAGTTATAAGTACAAGCAATCCCTATTACAATGAAGTCAAAGCACCTATTCTTGTACCTGTATGGTCATCACCGCTTGCCATCTTAAAAGAAGATAGAATCACTGGGCAGAACGTTACAGCCCTTGCCGAGAATGGGAAAGTCTTTGCCTTGCAGCGGAATGAAAAACTAGTCGCATTGAATGCTACAACAGGTAAAAAAATGTGGGAATTCGGAAGTGCATTAGCCCCGTTGTTCACGTACAGTAATGGATTTATCTATGGTTTGACTAAGAGTGGCTCTCTGTATGCCGTTAATGAAGCAGGTAAAAAAGCGTGGTCAGCTTCATTATCACTACCTAAAGCCACCAGTATACAACGGTTAGGCTCCACCATCTATGTAACACAAGATAGTCAACTGGCCGCTGTCGATGCGGTCAGCGGGAAGATCAAATGGAAGGCTGCGGAGGAGAGCAATAACTTTACAGGCTTATCGGAACTTATGGAAACGGATGGGGTTGTTATTCGAAGTTATCTCTCACAGGGAGCATTAACAACTGGCGCACTTGCTGCTTATGACAGTCTGACAGGAAAAAAACTATGGGACCATACCCGTCAATGGTGGCCACTAGCAGTAAAGGACGGCCTCCTCTACTCCATTACCAATACGTTAATGATGGATGATGACGCTGTGAATCGTAATGTTAAAATTTCTGTATTCAACGTTAAAACGGGTGAACTTAAAGGAGAACGTTTATATAAATGGACAGATACCGAGAATAAAGATGGAGCATTCACATTTGGTGGTGTAAATGGGACCGCATTCTTGGATGGAAATGACTTCTATATTTTTCAGGGCAAAAAGCTTGTGAAATATGATTTTTGGAATTACTCAGCGGAAGGTAAGCCAGTTCAAACCTGGACTTCTATGGCAAAAGAGAAAGATTATCCTCTAAACCAAGTCCATCAGCAAAGAATGTTATATTCCAATTATGATACAGGTACGTTATCCGCACTCAAACTTGGAAATGGTCAGGCGGTAGTCCTCAATAATGGTGAGAATCCTGTAGTTCAGACGGATCTTTTTGGAAATGTGGTTTATAGCGGACAATCAGATGGCCTATTTCACGCTTATGACATGTTGACGTTGAAGCCTATTTTTACCGTGAAGACAGGATCTCGTAACTTTGCCCCTTCTCTTAAAACTGGAGGCATGCTGATCATCCGAACGGATAATAAGCTGCTGGCTATTAAACTGCCTTCATCAATTAAATAAAAAAAGCCTGATTTCTCAGGCTTCTGATCTTAAGTAACTTTACTTACTCAGCAGGAGCTGTAAAAGTACGTGCAGCAAATTCAGCATCCAGCATGTAGAAGGCGTTGCTATCTTTATCAATTCGTTTCAGTTTACTAATGATGTTGCTAAAGAGCGCTTCCTCTTCTACTTGCTCGTCAATAAACCATTTCAAGAAATAGATCGTTGCATGTTCACGCTCATCCAGCGCCAAGTCAGCTAAATGATAGAAGCGTTTCGTGTTTTGTTGCTCATGCGCGAATGCATGTTCAAAAGCATCCAGCATCGAAGAGTATTCGTTCTTTGGCTCTGGTAGAGCTTCAAGTGTCGCCCGATTATCGCGATCATTAAGGAACTTATAGATTTTCATGGCATGGAATCGTTCTTCTTCTGCTTGAATTAAGAAAAAGTTTGCGAATCCATCGAGACTTTCACCGGAACAATAGGCTGCCATAGCTAGATAAACATGAGCGGAATAAAACTCGAAATTCATCTGTTCATTAAGTGCGTTTACTAATCCATCTTTCATTTGACCGTCACCTCATAATTCAATTTTAATATGTAAAGATTTAAGTTCATCTTATCACCGTGTATCTAAGTCAGCAAGGATTCATCCTTCTGACATCTAAATAAGCAACGAAGGGACGACTATTCTAATGACAAGATTTACACGCAACATCCTTAAACCTACATCCTCTGCTAGCTTTTTAATGGCTTCTGCTATGGTATCTATGCTTCTGTTAACTAGCTGCTCCAATAGCAGTAACAGCTCCCAAGCTGCCGCTACAAATCCGCCGACTGCCGAATCCACATCTTCACCTGTTACGAGTTCCACAGCAGCTCCCTCCTCAGAGAGTGATCCAATTGCTGTTCAGGTTTCAAGTATGAGCCTTGAAGAGAAAATTGGACAAATGCTCCTTGTGGGCATCGACGGAACCGTTCTGGATGATCAAGCAAAAAGGATGATTGCCGAAGACAAAGTCGGTGGAATCATCCTTTATAAGAACAATATTCAAGATCTGAAGAGTATGGTTAGCCTTGTTAATTCCATGAAAGAGAGCAACAGCGGCAACCCTGCCCCTTTATTTATGAGTATCGATCAGGAGGGCGGAAAAGTCAGCCGGATGCCTAAGGAGTATGCTTCCTTCCCTTCTAATGGAAAGGTCGGTACCCGTAAGGATGCCAACGCTGCCGAAATGATGGGCAAGCTGCTCGCTAGAGAAGTATTGTCAGCAGGATTTAATATGAACTTCGCTCCCGTCCTTGATATCAATAGCAATCCAGATAATCCTGTAATTGGAGATCGTTCCTTCGGTAGCTCCGCTGAACTAGTCAGTACGCTAGGGATTGCCGAAATGAAAGGAATTGAGAGCGAAGGTGTTGTTCCTGTTGTCAAACATTTCCCTGGTCACGGAGATACTTCCGTCGACTCCCACCTTGAGCTGCCGATTGTGAATAAGACTGCTGAAGAACTCGCTAAATTAGAATGGCTCCCGTTTCAAGCTGCAATAAAAGAAGGAACCGATGCCGTAATGGTCGCTCATATTTTGTTCCCGAAACTTGATCCTGATAAACCCGCATCTTTATCAAGTAAAATCATTGGTGAGCTACTTCGCGGTGACATGAAATATCAAGGACTTGTAATCACAGATGACCTGACTATGGGTGCTATCATGAAGAATTATGACCTTACCACAGCAGCGGTAGATACTATAAATGCAGGCAGTGATATCTTACTTATCGCTCACGGTTATGATAATGAGAAACGGGTATTAGAATCGCTTCTGGACCATGTAAAAAAAGGTAAGATACAGGAATCACGGATTGATGAGAGCGTCTATCGGATTTTAGCATTGAAAGCTAAATATAATCTATCCGACGAGCCAATTCCGGTTCCTGACCTTACCGAGCTAAATAAAGATATTAAATCTTGGCGACTCACGATTGAGAAATAAGCTTAGGTCTATTTCAATCTATTGAAGCACAACAACATCTCCAACCTTTAACCCTGAGACGGCCTCTGTTTTGTCTGCCGTCTCCATGCCCACTTTGATATCTCTTCGTTCATATTCCCCATTGCCTTTATCCACCATCACGTAGGAGAGATCTCCTTCATGCATTACTGCGATGCTGGATACAACGATGGCATTTTCCTTGCGAACCGTCTCGATTTCTCCGCTCAAGCTTAGTCCACCAATTAAGCGCTCGTTAGGTTGCAGTGAGATTACCACTTCAAATTGTGGAACCGAAGTAGCAGTAGTATTTTGACCCGAAGCAGTCTTAGCAAATTTAGATACCTTAGTCACTTCTCCAGACAGCTTTAAATCTTTTAAAGCTGTCATTTTAACATCTACCTTCATTCCCGTCTTAATACGGAAGACATCTTGTTCACCTACAAGAGCTATGAATTCAAGCTTGTTCATATCTACAATTTTGCCGATGTATTGATTATCTGTTACCGTTTGCGGAATTTCACTCGCACTGTCAAATAGAAAAACACCTGTTGCAGGAGCATGGTAGAGGGCTGTATTTAGCTTAGCCTTCTTTTCTTTTAATTCACGAGCCTGTATTTCAGCATTTACTTGGTTAAGCTCATCCCCTATTCTTGCTGATTCTTGGGCTGTAAGTGCTTTTATACGTTCGGCTTCTGTTGCACCAAGGGCTGCATTCTCCTGGTCCTGCTGACTAACAAATTCATTTAATTCCGCTTCTAGCTGTGCCTTTCGAATGGTTGCCTCTTGTGTAGCAATTTCATTCTTTAAGGCTTCCTGATCGAGGGTAAACAGCAAATCCCCCTTCTTAACTTGCCCACCATTCTCAACCTTCCACTTGGTTACCTTTGAAGCATATGGTGCATATACAAGCGTTTCCTGCTCATAATGTGAATTCCCTTTGACCTGAACAGAGTTGGTGATGGTTTCCTGTGTCACTTCAAAAGTTATCGCCTGTGGTGGTTCAACAGGTTCTAGCTGTGCCTCAGGTTTATACATCTTGTTGTATACAAAATAACCCGCTGCAATAATAATCAATACCAATACAATCCACTTGATTCTCCTCTTCATCACTTCTGCTTCCTTTCAACTTAAAAATAGCTAATCCCGTTTTATCGCCGTGAGCGCATTCGTTCTGGACGCGCTTATCGCAGGATAAATTCCCGATAGTACGCCTGTCATTACCGCAAATGCGATCCCTATTGGAAGGGTCATCAGAGGAATAGTGATTACTAAGGGCTCACCCATCCCCATTCCTCCTGTGGAACCAATCAGCTTATTTATGCCAAACACAATCAAGTATGAAAAGCCTATACCGAGCAACCCACCAAGCATCCCGAGCAATGCCGCCTCTGTAATGAACATATTTCGGATTTGCCCCATATTGGCGCCTAGCACCTTCATAATACCGATCTGGCGACGACGCTGATGGGTGGACATGGTCATCGCAACGATGATCGAGATCGAAGCGATAATTAGAATAAATATACCAATACCAAGCGCTGCTTTCTTGAACATACTGAATGTAGAAGCCATCGCCTCTTTTTGATACAAATTCGTACTAGTATTTAGTGTAAGTTTCTGGATAAGCTTCTCCACTTGTACGATGTTGTCCGTACTGTCAACTTTTACAATGGCTGAGTTGTAAACATCCTTTTGCCCAGCAGTTCCATTCATTAGTTTCAGTTGTTCCACCAGACGCTCACCAGTCTCTAGCGAAACATAAATCTTCTTGTCGTACATCGCCATATCAGGGTTCCCAGTACTATCCAATATCCCAACAATTTGAATGGGTGAGCTGATTAGAGACTGTCCAGTTTGAGAAGCAGGGTCATATGATTGTAATTGAACCTGTTGTTTGAACATATCCGACGGAAGCATGCTTAAACTGTTGTACTGTTCCATTATTTTATTATTGTAAGGATCAGTACTCAGTTGTTCAAAAAGACGCTGCCGAGTCTCGACATCAATCAATCCTACAGTTGCTCCATAGTTTAGTACTGCCATGCCAACCGAATCAGAAGGACCACCCTGCTTAAATTTATGGTCATATTTCGTTAGTAGTCGAAGATCCGTTCCGATTAACTGTACGTCCGTAATTTTATTATCGATAGTAGTCATTTGTATGTAGCCAAGCTCTTGAAAAGGTGCTGCTGCGGTAACATGCCGCAGGCCTTGAACAATTTTCAGCTTCTGGCCCGTTAGCCTGCCGGGGTCGAGCTTTGCATCAGAGGCAGAGGCTCCTTTTCCTTCTCCGCCCCCTTGTGAAGGGATGCCGCTATTCGGAGTCACCGTAATTTCATCCATTTTGAAATTCCGGTTAATTTCCCGCTCCGTATAGCTTTGCGCGGAATCTCCTATACTTAAAGCAACAATAATAGCAGCACAGCCAATCGATATACCTGCCATACAAAGACCTGTGACAACTTTCCGTCGTTTGACTTGCTCCCAAGCCAAACGTGAAATATCACTAATCCTCAATGAGTTTACCCCCTTCGAGTTCTGTATCCGAAGAAGTTTGTTTCTCAGTAATCATATATCCGTCCTGAAGCGTGAAAATCCGTTGCATTTGTTCTGCTACTTTGAGCTCGTGTGTTACAACGATGAAGGTGGTCTTCATCTTCTTGTTCAGGTTAAGCAGGATATTGATAATTTCCTCTTCTGTCTTCGAGTCCAGATTTCCGGTCGGTTCATCTGCGAAAATAACGGACGGTTCTGTGATCAAGGAACGTGCAATACTGACCCGCTGCTGCTGTCCACCAGACAACTGTGAAGGGAACAGGTCGGCTTTATCCGGAATGCCGACCCCTTCCAGCAAGGCCAGAGCTTTTTGCTTACGTATTGATGGTGAAACGGATTGGAACACAAGCGGCAACTCAACATTTTCACGGACAGTCAAGCTAGTAATCAGTTCATAAGCTTGAAAGATAAACCCGATATGCTTCCTACGAAATTCAGATAGCTTGTTTTCGCTCATCTTCACAATATCTTGGTCAGCAATGTAAATGTGGCCTTCCGTAGGCTTCATCAGACCTGCCATCAGGTTGAGCATGGTTGACTTACCGGAACCCGAGCTCCCTAGTAATGCAACCATCTCCCCCTTTTTCACAGAAAAATCTATTTGATGAAGGACTGCCGTCGTTTCATTACCATTCTTAAAAGAATGCGTTACATTTTCCACTCGCAACATTGGAGCTGCTCCTTCTCGTACATTAATAGATATGAATTCCTACTTCTCAGTTACTGTTCTATCAATCTTTATGCTATATGCCTGGCTGGCCAGCTCGATCCGTTCTCCTTGGAACTCATCATACAGTGTGATTCTGTAGGCGCCACCTGACAAGTTTTTATACATATTATTGGTAAATGTTGCAGTATAGGAGTTGTAATTCCCTTCAAGAAGTTCAGTACCGATGTTCAAGCTTCGTTCCTGTGATAGACCATATGGATCTGTCATTTTGAGCACCAGCTTATGAGTGAAGGTTCCCATGTCATAGGTACTGTCACGAAGTAAGTTGTAATTCATTACGATATCTATAGTGGTACTACCTTGCATCGATCGCCCTTCCGAACTCAGAACAGACATCGTGTACGGATATAGCGCAACCTTCGTCAAGTTATTCTCCGGTGGAGTAGAAACTGGATTTAGACTCAATGAAGCAATGTTAATGAATCCTGTTGGTTCCTGACCAGGCTCAGACAGCTTATTCCCAGTAATTCCTGGACCTAGATACATACTTACGTCTGATGGAATAACGGATTTAGGCAATTTTGCCCAGTACGTTATTAATTGCTTACCACCAGGTGTAGCTGAAGTATCTGGCTGATTCACTGTAGCTTCGAATAGCTGGCCATCTCCTGTTTTAAAGTAACCCTGAAGGCGAGCCATTTTGCTTTGTCTTTTTTCCTCACTGCTAAGCAGTAGCTCTGTGTATACGATATTAGAATTGAGACCTTCATAAATAATTGTTTTGTTCTCTTGGACACTAGCGTTCTTGCCTTTACCGGTGATTGCATAACTTCCCCCACGTTCAATAGTCGCTACAGCATTCATCGTACTGTTCGTGCTAAGCGACAGGAACGAGCTCTTCTCTTCTTTTACCGTTGTAAAGAGGTTCACTTTTAATTTATCGAACTCTTGTGTGTAAGGGATTTTGGAAAATACATAGATTTCCGCATTTTTTCCTGGTGCAATCGTCGAGGTTTCCTTGTCCATAAACAGTTCTGTAGAGGAAGACACATCGTCATTGTCTACTTGCACAGATCCTTTTAATTCTGGAAGTGTTAATGCCACCGATTGCGAATTCTTAATATTTATTCTAGCAACAACGATGTCATCATCTTTCCAAGGAAAGCGCTGTAAAGACAGCAAGTTATAAGTGAAAGAACCATATTCATTGGATGCACTATACTCCACGCCTTTTTGAATCTCAGGTCGTAATGTATAGGAAATTGTGTAGTAAGCAACAGGTACTGTCAGCTTGGCTGTATTGCCCGTACTTACATTATTCCCTTCAGATCCTGTTCCCTCGCCTGTACTGCTCGTATCTGGATTAGCTGGAGCTGAAACAGCCTCTATCATTTGCAATTGCAGCGAACTCTGCTCAACCTCAAGCGGAATTTGTGCGGTAAGTGGAATGATTTTTTCTTCCAAAGGTTTTATGGTTAAGCCGCTCAATCCCTTCGCATTGATCGGAAAGGTTGTCTCTGTTGAAGATTTGACGGCAAGCTCATACGTTGGCAACGTAACGGCCGTCTTCCCAACATTTTTCACTCGAAGCTGGAAGGTCCAAATCCCTTTATTATTCTCAGCGTATACGTTTGCGTTGTTTAACTGAGTTTCTATCGGATTATTATTAATGGTGATTTTCTTGGTCACACCTTTACCTACCACCAAATTAGGTGTTGTAGCTGCCGGTAGCTTGTACGAGGATTTAGCGATCTCAAGCTTCAGTGCTTCATCTTTTTGCGTAAATTGCAGCTTCATATTATCCGTCTTCATATAAGGAGGAATCTCGGCAAGATAATAGATAGTCTTCTTCTCCTGCGGCTGAATCTTGTAACTAATCTGAGAACGATCAAGTGCTAATTCATACGAACTGCCACCTGCAGAAAGTAAATAAGCCGCATAACCAGGATCACTGAGTACCTTACTGCCCTTATTGGTCAGGCTTATACCCACCTTGGCATAAACTTTCCCATTATATTTATAGAGCTCTAAGGACTCACTTTTGGCGATGACAGGAATGTCATTCATTGTGGTGCTAACATTTTTTCCATTTACAGCAGTTGGGGAATAATTAGCTGGTACAGTAAAACTTCCTGCATGCTTTAAATAACCTTTGGTTTTGGAATCCCATACATACATGGGAATCTTAATCCCTTTTAACGAATTGGTCTTGCCTATGTTGACGTAATATGTAACCCGAAAGCTTTCTTTAGCACCAATCTTCTTCTTAGTCGCGTCAGCGCTCAGTGGGTTACCCGGAATAACAGAACCCCCTGGCGTCGTCACTCTCGAAAAATAATACATTAGGTTTGCGTTTTTACTGCTCCCATTTGAATAATTCAGGGTATAGGTTAAAATATTTCCGCCGGGTTGTGACCAAATATTGACATCTTCTAATGTAGCTTTGATATTTGCTCCTAATGAAATGGAACCCAGATTACTAGGGGGTGTTACTGTCGCCGCAGCTACAGCTGGATTGGTACGAACAGCATTAGCGGATGCCGCTGAAGCGGTATGACCAGTCAGTTGACTGATGACAAAGGTACTTAATAGTAAAACAACATATGTACTGCTATGCTTTCTCATTTACTTCCCTCCACGAGTATTTTGCTAGAATTATTATAGTGGTAAGTACAAAACCAATTGTATCCATGTTGTAACACTTTTGAAGCGTTTGTAACCTATTTGTTCCTATTTGCATGAATTTGAAGAATATTCTATTCTATAATTTCAATTCATCTTTCAATGCAGCCACATCATTAGCAGAAGGATTTTCTTCTCCATATCTAACTTTTTCATATAATTCAATCAATGAATTCGACGTATTAACCGTATGTTCTTCGCCCTTATGTTTAACCTTGTTAAGAGCAGTCCATTTAATAATATCGTCTTCTGTTTCCTTCGGCGTAAGATAACTCTTAACTTCATAACCATGATCGTGCTTCAAATGAAGCCAACGCCGATATAACCAGCGAACACGCTCCGTTTCACTATTCATCTGCTCCCAGCGGTCTTTTCGATGTCTTGGCGTAAGGCGAGTACTCCAGAAATCCTTTAGACCTTGAAGCGTTTGCTCCCATGTAAATACACTTTTTTCCTCATCAAGATAAGTTGTATTGTCCTTTGGCGTATGTTCCCTGCGCAGCATGGATAGCAAGGCATCCATGGCTCTCTTTAATTTCCCACCGGCATTTCTATACAACCACCGAAATCCATAATAAGCTGCAACGCCCAATAACACAGCTCCAGCAACATATAAAGCAACATCTAATATAGCAGCTAGTAGACCAGGCTCTTCATCTCCAACAAAAGGTAGTTCAGGACTCGCTTGAGGCTGTTCTACTGGCGGGGGTAGCGGCTCACTTGACCCAGAGAATAAATTACTAATCCATCCAAAGAACGAGCGTACCATATTCCATAGCAGTGTCCCTATAGCTTTTCCGACTCCTGCCGCTAATACGGCCGCAACAATTCCTATTCCAATGACATAAATACGGTTATTCCTTTGTAATCCTTTTGGCAAAGCTTTGCCCTCTTGAGAAAGCGAACTATACTGTAAATAGCTACTATTAGAAATAAATAGTGTGAGCAATAGACACAAACTACCGCACCAGGTCAGTAGTGTAACACTTCCCTCCAAATCGGGAATTCTACCAAATGCAATGGTCGCAACAAAATAGATTACAATACCTATCCAGTACTTCTTACTGGACTGATCTCGAGAGTCAGCAGTCATTCCGAGAAAAGCGCATATAAAACCTGCGACACCTAAAGGCAGACTCTCGATAGACAGACTTCCTGCTGACAAAGCCCCAACCACCGTCCCAAGGATTAGAGCAGCCAGCAGTTGCTTCCATCTAACACTACACTGTTTTCGTAGCAGAATACCTACTAATGATATTAGTGGTATGGCAGTCAGCCACATAGGTTCAACTTGCTTGGGCAGTACATAAACCTGAAACAGAATCCATACAGGTAAAACTAATAATAGTTCTAAGATAGAGTATATCCAGAGTTTGACCGTATTCCATACGTAACCAGATAACGGAAGTTTCATGCGCTCTCTCCTCCCTGTTCCGGAATATCCAGCCATTCTATACCATTGCCCAACACCAATAGGAGGTCAGCAGCCTCTTGTAATTCTGCTCCTCTATGACAGCTAATGATCAGAAAGTCTGTATCACTTATTCCGCTCTCGGCCTGCAGGGCTAGCAATCGACTCATAGGAAGCGTTCTGTCTAGCTCCAGCTTTGCTAACAGCTCTAGCAAGTCTTCCAGCTCAGCCATAGGTTTTGCTTCAACAGGATCTCTTTCGCCCCCGTTATCCAATCTGCCGTTACAGATAAATCCCGTCTCAATTCCATGGCGCATGGCGTATTCGGCGATAGTGGCTGCATATCTTATCCCTTGCTCGATACGTTCCACATCCGTTACCGCTCTCCACATGGAATCACTGTCCTCTATATTCAAGCAAATGACGAGTCTAGAATCCGCAGTGTAGTCTTTCTTATGTACCTGCATAGTCCCTGTGCGCGCTGTAGCCTTCCAGTTTATAAGTCCCATAGAATCTCCTGAGCTATACTCGCGAATACCTGCAGTCAGGAAAGGATCTTCTACGATCCATCTTTTCACTGGAAGTTCACCCAGCCAGCTATGTATCGGTAGCGGAAGATCGTCTAGATTCAGCAAATTAGGATAGACTAATAACTCTAATTTGAGAGGATACGTTTTATTTTTCCGGATCAATCCAAAGGGATCTCCAGTGGTCATGGTGACTGACTCCAAACGGTATATCCCACGCCGTTCGCAAGTTACTTGATGACGCCGTTTAATATGACGGTAAGATTTAAGAAAGAACAAGCTGATATGATTCTGGTAGATTTCACCCGTGCTAATACCGAGATTATCTTGACTTCCAAATTCCAAGCCTCTTGCAATACTAGATTCCAGTCGAAGCCATGGTAATGGCAGAAGTTTCGCATTAACGATCTCCTCGATCATCTCAAGGTTATCCCCTTCATAAGCGACCTTCGTTGAAAAATACCGAGTATAACTAAGCGCTTTCAGACCATTCCGTTCATAGATAACGGCAAGAAGGAACAGGAGAGCTATTGTAATGAAAATGAACCAAGGCAAAGCCATAGCTCATTCCACCTTTCCGCCTCTTAAGGATGCAACGAGTTCTGTCGGCACCTCTACCTCACGAAGCACTTGTAACACAATTTCCGCGGCCTGTCCCTCTTTTGAACCCAATCCACGATGAAGAAGTAGACGATGGGCAAGCACTGGAACAGCTACGGCTTTAATATCATCTGGTGTAACGAAAGATCTGCCTTGGATTAGAGCATATCCTTGAGATGATCTGAGTAATGCTCCACTCGCACGTGGACTCGCCCCTAGTTTTACTGCCGCAGATTTGCGAGTAGCTTCCGTAATCCGAACGATATAGGCTAGCAAATCATCACTTATACTCACGGAAGCAGCCAAACGCTGCGCAGCTTGTATATCTTGAGCGGCAGCCACAGCAAAAGTCTCTTCAAGTGGATTATTCTCACGGAAACGCTGCAAAATATGAATCCCTTCGTCAAATGAAGGATACCCCGTAGTAATCCGCATTAGAAATCTATCTAATTGAGCTTCAGGCAACGGAAAAGTGCCTTGGTTATCAATCGGATTCTGAGTAGCAATAACGAGAAAAGGTGCTTCTAGGCCATGAGTCACACCATCGATCGTGATTTGCCGCTCCTCCATACATTCCAGCAGACTGGATTGAGTTCTTGGTGTAGCACGGTTAATTTCATCAGCCAACAAAATATTCGCAAATACTGGACCTGGTCTAAACTGAAATTCACCTGACTTTTGATTATAAAAATTAATGCCGCTTAAATCAGAAGGCAGCAAGTCTGGTGTAAATTGAATACGTTTAAATGTACAATCTAAAGACTTTGCAAGGACTTTGGCTAACAAGGTTTTACCTGTACCCGGAACATCCTCCAGTAGAACATGACCATTGGCAAGTAATGCGGTTAATAGCAGGTCTACTCCATCTTCTTTACCTACAATGACTTTAGCTAGATTGGTTCTAATAGATTTGATGAGTTCAGTAACTTCTTGAAGATTCATGTAAATACACCATCCAATCTGAGGAAATTATTGTAATAAGTCCTTTAATCATAACAGAAAGTGTACCCAATATATAATTCACAAGAAAAGGCCCTGCCTATTAAAAAGGCAGAACCTAAATTTCCCCTCCTGTTTTCATTTACTTCGCAGTTTTATACCGATATCGAAAGAAAGCCGTGATGGCATAATAGATCGGTATGCTTTCAACGATTAGCCAAATGACAACAATAGCATAACTATTATAGTGTTTATAATAACTGCCTATGTGTCGTGAATATAAAAAAGCTATCGTTATTGAAGCTATTGTTAAAAAGGGAATGTACATTTTTCTAGCTTTTGTATTAAACAAGCCGGATACACATCTAGAGGCTACATAGATAAGAAAAGAGCTGTGAATGAACATAGAAGACGACCATATTCCAATTAAGAGCGGATCCGAATTACCTAGCAGATTATCTTGTTTGGCGCTGCGCACCAATTCAAGGAAAGGATATTGCAGTTCCTGACCCAAATGTGGACCAAAACTCATCATCGTCAGTGACCAACCAATTAAGACAGTTACTAAGACAAATATCCCCGTAAGAACTAATCTTTTCAGCATCTTCGCTTCAAGCTTCAGATCGGGCACAACAAACAAGAGGACAATCCATTCCCCAAACCATGACATGACTACAATAGAGTCCTTCAGGGCAATCCCGGGATCATGATAATGAATGAAGGCTGGCAGCATATTGAAGTCCGCATTTGGGAGAAATAAATTAAATAAAATGATCATCGTGATGAAAAAAATAAGAAAAAGTCCATCCGCCATATACGCAATCGTTGTAAAGCCTAAACTTGCAGTATACATAATCACTAGCCCAATCACACATTGAATAAACAGAGGTGGAGTTCCCCTCAAATAATTAGAACCAAAGAATAGCACAAAGTTCTCAATATCAAAGGATGCATAATAAACACACCAGCATAAAAGCATAAGAAGCATGAACTTGTGTGGCCATTTACCTATGATATCTTTTCCAAAGCTAACCCACGCTTGATTTGGCCGCAGCATACCGACGTGAAAAGTAAACCACAATAATATTAACCCTAATAAAGATCCCACTATTAAACCAATCCAACCTTGATAGGATGAAGTAGCAATTAGAGTCGGAATCAAAAAAATAGTGGTTTGGGAGCTGAAGAAAATAATAAAAAAACGGAACAGCTGCCATTTCGATGTTTGCATAACTTCTCCCTCTAAACGTCTTATTTTGCTGTTCCAAAATCCACAATGCTAAAATCTGTCTTCACTTTAATATCAGCCTCTTGAGCATAATAATTATCCCACCGCTCTCTAAGCTGTTTCCATTGCTTTGGATCGTTCCATTCCAGTAACAATCCGAGTTGCAGAACATCGGCACCTGCTTTTTGGGTATTACGAATAGCTTCGTTAAGATTATCAGAGACTTTCTCTTTAAGCTTCGCAATGATAATTTGGCCGAGTTCCTCTGCATCCCTATTCTTAGGATCCCTTAAATAAATTACACTAGCTTTCCCCTTTAAATTCACTGTGAACACAGGACCCTTATCCGTTTTATTTAACTTCTTTGATGATTTTGTGCTTACAAATACAACACTTGCGGCGCTTTTTCCCTCATCCCAATCGACGGAGTAAACTGCCAGCTTAAGACTGCCTGCCGCCCAAGCTAATGCCCTTCCCTCTTTAAGCTTAAGAACTCCTTTCATCTTATCTTTTTGAAACAGCATTGCCCCTTGGATTCCTGCCCAGAATTCCGGTTTTCCATCTTTAGATGTTTCTTCTTTTTTACCAAATGAAAGATTGTTTATAGCAAATCCAACACCGGATGCCTCTGCATACAGGCAATCCTTAATCGTAGTAGAAAACAAATATCTCTCTGATCCAAAGTTCCTTAGTACATCCGAGGGTATTTGCTCGTAAATAGGTGTTAAAGTATTCATCTCTTTTGCACTTCCCGGACTAGCCATAACAAAAGCACCCAGAGGAAGACTTGGTTCTCTTTCAATCCATAGTAGTAGTTCGCTGATTCCTTGTTCAGCAAAGGTCTTCCCTAAGACAATTACTTTTAATTGAGCAAGACTAAGCTGACGTGTTAAGTCTTTTTGTATTAACAGCATGGCATCTGCAATTGTTTCTGCGGTCTTAGAGACGGTAGAATAAGTATTACCGTCTCCTCCACCGCCATTTGAAGGTTGTCCAGCTGCGTTAAGACGATTGGGCAAGGGTGAGTTAATCGTAATTTCAACAGTATTTGGTTCTTTGCCTTCATCGATAAACATTCCATATACAAATGTTAGTTCATCCAATTCAACCTTCGACGACCAACAACCTGTTATATTTAGGAGCAGGATTACAATCACTCCTATCTTCAGGATTCTCATTTCTCTTTCTGTCTCCTTTTATTCCTATCAGTATAGAGATTGCTGCGTTTCGTCATAAAGTTCGAGGGAAAACGAGCTAATGTATCCTTCCAGTCCCGTAACACAAGTGGGGCAACGGGTTGCAAATATGGAGCACCTAACGGTCTTAAATTAGCTAAATGACCGTAAATCAAAAAAGCTGTAATATATACCCCGAGCAGCCCCATTGTTCCACCCATAACGAGTAACGGGAAACGAAGTAGCCGGAAAGTCAGACCTAGCTCATAATGAGGAATGATGTAGGTGGCAATTCCAGTAATAGAAACAACAATAACCATTGGAGCAGATACAATTCCTGCTTGGACCGCAGCCTGACCAATAACGATACCCCCAATAATTGAAACCGTCTGTCCTACAGGTTTCGGAATTCTAGTCCCGGCTTCTCTAAGCGCTTCAAAGGTAAGCTCCATAATTAAAGCCTCGGTAAGCGCTGAGAAAGGAATGTTCTCTCTCGCAGAAGCAATTGTAATTAACAGATTTGGTGGAATGATTTGAGGATGAAAGGTTGTAATCGCTACATAAAGTGATGGAAGAATCATGGATATGATTGAGAACAGAAATCTAACAACACGAATCCAGCTTGCTGCATAAAAGCTTTGGTAATAATCCTCAGAGGATTGCAGCATGGTGAAAAAAGATGTCGGAGCGAGCATTGCAGTAGGTGTGCCATCTTGTAAGATTCCGATTCGGCCTTCCATTAAAGAAGCAGCCACCGAATCAGGACGTTCTGTATATTGAAATAACGGAAATGGCGTGAGATTACCATCCCTTAAATATTCTGATATATAACTAATCCCTAGTATCCCGTCGATATCTATTTCATTTAGTTTCTGTTTTATCTCTTCAAGAACTTCTTTTTTGTAAAGTCCTTCAATGTAGACCACATACACATCAGTTTTTGTATATTTACCAATCGAATAATGAATGGTTTTTAGATCCGGATGTTTAATTTTATGTCGAATCAAAGAGAGATTCGTTTCAATATCTTCAATGAAAGCCTCTTGGGGACCAATCACAACAAGTTCGTTTTGTGATTCAGTCACTGATCTTTTTTGATATTGGGTAATTTCAAAATAATAAACATAAGGAAGATCCTCTATACAAAGCACTACTTTACCAGCAACGATCATATCTACGATCTTCTGTAAGTCAAATGCCTTGAGATATTGGATAGGAAAAACAATTCCTTGATCTAACCGTTCTAAAAAATTCGCCCATTCGAGCTTTGCTTCTGCTTCTGTTTTTAGCGGTAAAGCAATACTTTCATGAAGTGTCTTAGAATCGATGATGGAAGGGATATAGATCAAAAGACATGTGTGCCCATGAACAGAAATGGACTGATACACCGCATCACTGCATCCCTCTAGTTTATCTTTAATGGTTTCTAGAATTCCTGACATAGGCTGTATACCTCCTTGGTTGTGACTTGCGAATCTGGCTTAGTTTGCCAATTGTTTACGAGGTTTATACTTCGTACTCCATTCAGCTGTATACGAAAAAAAGAACCGATGTGAAAAATCGGTTCTTTCTTGCTTTTGGGTATGAGCTTTGTAGAACATCAACTTTGGATTAAAGGCTTTAGTACTTTCAAAGATGCTTGCAATTGCTCTGAGCATTGTTCGTACATTTTTTTAGCTTTTTCATTTTCTGTCGACAAACTGAACATTTCCAGATCCGCTTCACATTTTTTTAGCAAAGCATATAATTGTGGTTTATCTTGTGGCTGTGGAACTTTAAAGTTGTCGGCATACAAATCGACTGTCAGCTCTCCATAAGAATCAACTTGAGCGAGAAATACATTCTCGACGGTTAGCCCCATTTTCTCTAGCGCTCCATCAAGCCAGCTGCGAGTCAGATTTAAGGTATCTAACGGTTTATCTAATACTTTCCCATCCATAATGACGGCTTGTGACTCTTTCTGTGGGGCAACCTTCACACCCAGGTCTTTTGCCGATAGAGGGAGATACTCCTTCTTAAGCAGAACATTAATCGCTCCATCAGACTCCATAATCGCAAATTCCACTTCAGATATATTGAATACATCCTTTTTACGTAGCTCTTCCAATAATTCATCTGTTGTTAAACGTTCCTTTTTCATATGATCTTCAAGTATTTTCCCGTCTTTTATAAGAACGGTGGACTTAAAGTCAATGAAGTCTCTTGCTTTTTTACTCTTCATCTGAAGCCATTCAATTCCTAAAGAACAAGCGACCCATACAATCAGTGCAATGAGTCCTAAATGCCAATACTTATCCGTATCCAAAGAAATATAGGCGGCTAAGCTGCCGACGGTTATCCCCGTAATATACTCGAAGAACGAAAGCTGCGATACTTGTCTCTTCCCCAGTAATTTAGTTAAAAAGAAAAGCACAACCACAGCAAAGAGTGTTCGTACTACAACCTCCAACCACTCCGGCATCACAATTTTCCTCCTTTTTTAAATCAACACTTGTTTATTAACACTCATTATTTGTCAAAAAAGGTCCATTCAATCCTGAATTAGACTACTTATTTATGGAAATCGGTTAACATGTAAAGCTTCTATTTTTTTCCTGCATAACTAAAGTAACGGTTGAGGACAATAGAAAACGTCATGCTAGAAACTTAAAACAGAGGAGAGAAACCTAATGACAGTAGCCTCACAAGTTAAAACATGTTTATCTTCTTTAAAAGGCGCTCAAGCGAGCTTGGAGCAATTTGCACTTGAAACACAAAACGAAAGTGCAAAAACTTTATTCACAAATGCAGCTGAGCAAACGCAACAAATCGTTACACAGGTTGAAAATCGGGTAACCGAATTAGAGTCAGAAGAACCTCAATACAAAGGTTTCTAACGATCACTTGAACAATCAAAGGGGTCATTAAGCTAGCGATAACTAGCTTAATGACCCCTTCTCTACATCATCACTGCAATACCGCTTACTTTCTTTTTTTGGCAGGAATCAGGATCTGAACTGATGTTCCAATTCCCACACGACTAAAAATACTTACGCCATACTCAGGTCCATATTGCAGCTTAATCCGTTGATCCACATTACGGACGCCATAACCTGTATTTGTGTGTCCCTTCGAATCGAAAATTTGATCAATACGCTCTTGTCTGATGCCAATACCATCGTCAATAATACGGAAAAGAATATTATCGCCTTCCTTACGTCCTACAATCCGTAAATGAATGTGATCGCCGCACCAAGCATGCTTCAGGACGTTCTCGATAAAGGGTTGTAGAATCAGTTTAATGGTCTCATAAGGCCAGATCTCAGTATCAAAATCAAACAGAACCTCTAAGCGGTCACCGTATTTAATTTTCTGGATTTCTAAATAGGCGTTTGCTTGCTCAATTTCAGTTGGAACCGGGATCATCGTACGGCCCTCATTAAGCGTTAAGCGGTAAAACTTCGCTAATTCCATCACCATCTTCTGCAGCTTCTCATTTTGACCAAACTTGGCTAATTGAATAATAGACGACAAAGTATTGTACAGAAAATGTGGGTTGATTTGCGATTGTAGGATTTCAAGCTCCGCTTCCTTCTTCTGGAGCTGCGTCAGATATACCTCTTTAATCAACATATCAATATTCTCACCCATATCATTCAGTGCGGTTGCTATCTGAGAGAATTCATCCTTCCCTCGATATTTAATACGCTTGTGAAGATCACCTTCCCGATAGGCATTAAGCACATAGACGAACTTATTAATCCGAATCGAAAAATAACGGGATATAAATATACCTACAAAGCTAAAAACCACACAGCATATGAGACACATTAAAATAATAAACAAACGTACCTTCATTGCATCCTTTTCAAGGATTGTAATCGGAACAAGCGCGATTAATTGCCATGCTTGGTTAGCAACCATAATCGTTTCTTTAATCGTCAGGTAATCCTTATTAAGCTCGGCTTCATTATTAGTATAGTTCTCCGGTAATTCACCCGATTGATACATCGTTCTTCCAAACTCATTCTTTATAATTAAATTACTTCCTTTTCCTATCTTCGTATAATTGACACTGTCAAATAGATCTGGAATCCTTACATTAATCCTTAGGAATCCTATCTCTTTAGGCTTAAGAGGCTCGTATGTATCAATTAGTCTACGGAGCAACGAGATGCGATTATTCTCTACATCACTCTCGATCTGCCACCATTTCATAGTTTCAGCGTATTTTTCAGTTGGAAAATCATAATACCAGGACTTACCTTCAATCCGTTTCATGTGGTAGAGATGATAAAAGCTACTATTATCCAAATAGCCCTCAAGTGAATTCGAATAGATCTCAGGGATCGATTCATTCTTTAAGAATAGCGACATCCCTATCTTCACACCAGTAGATTGAATAGCTACGTCAAGCTTTGGCAGCACCTTCTTAGACATCCGATCGTAATTTTCCCAGCCTTCCTCATAACTCCGAAGATTCCGATAAAAATCAAAATCACTGTATAATTGCGTTGATATTCGAGTAACTTCGTCCATTTTATAATCAATATTGTCACGAATCTGCAATAACGTTCCTTTAATATTCGTATTGATATGTTCGCGTAATGAATCATTATACATGGAATGAGAGACGAACCCTATCAAGGATATAGGAATAATTATAAAAAACATATACGTCAGCATTAACTTATACCCAATCGGCACATACTTATGTCTTCTTCGTAATTTCATAGAACATCATCCCCCATCACTTGTCGCGCTTACGATACTCCATAGGTGTCATACCATAAGCCTCTTTGAACTGTCTGCTGAAATAAGGGAGATACCGATAGCCTACCTTGCTAGCGATTTCATAGATTTTGCAGGTCGGATCTTTTAAAAGCTTGCCTGCTTGATCCATTCGAAGCTGTGTAAGTACTTCACTGAACGTTTTCCCAGTTTCCTCTTTGAATAGATAGCCCAAATAGTTAGGGGAGAAAGAGAACTGCTGCGCAATATCTTTAAGCGTAAAGTTATCGCTCATTCTGTCCTGCATCGTTTGGATGATTTCTCTAATCAATTTATGGTTCACTGAATCTGATTTACTACGCAGGTACTCAGAGATCTCAAACGTTTTGAGTACGAGCCACGAGCGAATATCACTGATCGTATCGAATTGGTGTAAAACATCTAAACTATGTATCTCCATACCTAAAATTTCAAATAAATCCTCACTAACATCCTTTAACTGCTGATCCAGCTTCCAAATGATATACATTGCCAGATTATGAATAGTGAATTTGGATCTCAAACTACTTACAGAGCGGAATAACTTGTCGATCTCATCATAAATAAGAACTAGCTCATACTCTTTCACCGCTTTAAACAGCGTATCCATACGGGTATCTAACATACGAGCATCGATCATCCCTGGTTCACTGCTAACGGTCTCATACATTATAAGATTGCCTTTGCCAATAAACATTTTTCCGTCCACAGCTTCCATAGCTTGTCGATAGGAGATATGAATCTGTTCCATAGAAAATGTTGGTTTGCCTACACCTACAGTCATTGTGACTGGAAACTTCGCACGAATCGAGGCGTAAATATCCTCAGTGAACTTTTCCATTTCCTGCTCGTTAATCAATAATGCAATCCGATAGGACGATACCTTGTAGCAATGTGGCATTCCGTGCTTCTGACCTATTCTATTCACTTCATAAAGGAAGTCCTTAGCCATTTGATGTTTAGATAGATTATCCTGTCCTTGAAGCCAGTTGAAGTAGTCAAGCTCCAAGACAGCTACACGAACAGGCCAATTCAGCTTATCCAGACCGTATGACTTCACAAGCGACAACATTCCGGCCTGGCTACCCTCTTCCCCTTCCCATTCCCCTTCGAATAAGCGTATCAACAAATCATTTTTGGCCATTGGAATCATATGCTGATAGGCTTCTTCAACATCACGTCGTTTACGTTCATCGTCTAAATCCTGCCTTACTTTCTGAAGTGCAGCAATGAGTTCGCTATCATCCATTGGCTTAAGGACGTAGCTATACGCCTTTAGTGACAGTGCTTGCTTAACATAGCTAAAATCTTGGTAACCGCTTACAAATATCACGCGTATATCCTTTTTTTTCTCTATAGCAATTCGAGCCAGCTCAAGGCCCGACATATTCGGCATATTCACATCGCTTACGATAATATCAATAACATGCTGATCTAAAATATCGCACGCGGTAAACGCGTTATTTGCTGCCTCTACAACTTCCATACCAAGCTCATTCCAAGGAATAAATTGTCTCATACCTTCTAGATCCAGCATCTCATCGTCTACTAATAATACGTTGTACATCAACAAGTCCCCCTTTGAAATGCATAAATCTGTCCCTGTAAATTCTACCATTACTCTTTCCCAGTATACCATTCATAAATTTGTCTACCAGCCTATAAACAATGAGTCATCGGAATACAACGTAAAAACGAAGGCTTGCCTAGTAGCAAACCTTCGTATTACTAATTATTATTTTCCTAAAGCTTTCTTGTTTTCTGTCCATACTTTTGTAACATAATCAAGGAATTTCTCATAACCAACCTTCATGGAATCATCATGTGCTTTGTCAAGAATGGCTAATGCTTCTGCATCGGTCTTCGCATACATTGATTTCGCTCTAGCAGTTAGCCAGATATCTCTAACGCTTTGTCTGATAATACCTTCTTCACTGTCTGGAGCCGGATCCCAGTTTAGGAACTCCGTAAAGTCGCCTTGTGAAGCCCACGTTACTTCCATCTGCCAACGGTTACTAAAGTCGATCTTATCAGCTGGAAGGGTTTGCAACATCATTTTCTTCGTATTATCCAAGAAAACCGTGTTTCCTACCCAAACCAAGTCACCAGCCTTACCGCTGATTTCAGACAATGCTTCTGGCTCATTTAGATATTTATCTTTATTAAATTTAGGAGTAAGTCCATCTGCTTCAAAGCCATCCCAGTAAGCGTCTGGTCCTGGAGGGCCCCAGTTCAGAACCATAGAACCTTCTGCACCTGTCATCCAATCAAGCATTGCGAATACAGCTTCTGGATTTTTAGCGTTTTTAGTGATTGTAGCCACGTTCCAGCCTAACTGATTGTACGTTCCCGGAGTGATTTTACTTTGATCTAAGCCCGGTTTGTAGATTGGTTTAATAAACATATAACCATCTTCCGGATTTTTCTTCTTCATCTCTTCATCAGCAGTAGCGAGCAACTTCATCGGATCGAATGTCGCAATCACAGCGAACTTGCCGTTCATCGCTTTCTCTCTGATTTGGTCTTCTGTTTGGGTATTCGCATCCTGTGTCATAAGCTTCTCACGCATTAATTTAGCACCAAAGACAACGGACTCACGGAACCCTTCATCTTTGTAAATGGAAGCCATTTTGTCGCCATCAGGTACAGCATATATTCTAGTATACGAAAGGTTATTCTCTTTAAAAGAGGAGAACAACTGGTCAATACCGTTACCATCTTTCGCTAAGCCAGTCTCAAACGGAATAACATCTGGGAACTTCGCTTTAACAGCATTTAAGTAAGCATACAAATCATCCGTAGTCTCTAGCTTAGGAGAACCGAGTTCTTTGTAAATTTTCTTATTGATCGCATAACCGGCATTACCGTTTGGCTGTGTTGTATAATAATTCGGCAGCTGATAGATTTTACCATCAGGAGAACGAAGCAATTCCAAATGTCCAGCTGTTAAGTACTTTTTAAAGTTTGGATATTTATCAATGTATTCATCCAAAGGAACTAGCATATCCGCTTGACGAAGACGCTCTACGTCAGCACCTTTCTCAGTCCATACAATATCCGGTAGCTCATTACCAACGATCATCGTTTGCAGCTTCTGAGCATTATTACCACCAGAGCTAATTCCAGTGACATTGATTTTCAAATTATCTAAAATCCATTTAGAAGCAGCATCTTTGCCCCATTTCGGCATTTGATACCAGCCGTAGTTTCCGTAGAATGATACTTCAAGCGGTTCTTTCCCTAACTCATACAAATCAGCCGCTGGAGCTTCAGTTGCTGTGTTAACCGCTGTTCCTCCTTCTTTCACTGGTTCAGCAGTTGCAGCTGGAGCGCTTGAATTGTTGCCACCACAACCCGCCACCACAGTCGACAATAGCAAGGTAGACAACGTTCCGAGAAGCATCTTTCTCTTAGTCTTCAATGTATTTTCCCCTTTCAATTTGTAATCTATGTTCAAAGCAATACGCTCTAAACCCCATCTCATTCTATCATCCTACTCTTTCAATGATCCGACCAAGACACCTTTAACGAAGAATCTTTGTAGGAATGGGTATACACATACAATCGGAATGGTTGCAACCATGATCGTAGCCATCGTTAATGACTTCGACGTTATTTTCTTGGCTGAGTTAATATGAGCAATGGAACTTGCATCTACATTAGACAGCTGTTCTGAAGCAATATTAGAGAACAATATCTGTCTCAAGATGGTCTGAATCGGCATTAACTCCTCTTTCGTAATGTAAATACTCGCTACGAACCACTCATTCCAGTGATTGACTGCTGTGAACAATGATAATGTTGCGATGACAGGCCCTGACAAGGGAAGTACGATTCGGAGAAAAGTTCCCCAGTATCCGCAGCCATCAATTTTTGCTGACTCCTCTAAACCTTGCGGAAGACCTTGGAAGAAGGTCCGGAATATGATCATATTCCATACGCTGACAAGTGCAGGAATAATAAACACCCAAAATGAGTTGAAGAGGCCTAAACTTCTGATAAGCATGTATGAAGGAATGAGTCCCCCACCGAAATACATTGTAATGATACACATAATCATGTAGTATTTGCGACCCATTAGTTCGCGCTTCGACATCCCATAAGCAAATATCGAAGTGGCCAATATCGCTGTTACTGTACCAATTACAGTCCGCAATGTTGCAATGACGAATCCACCCATTAAACGAGAATCTTCAAATACGATCTTATAATTCTCAAGCGTGAACTCACGGACCCAGAAAGTAATTCCGCCTTTGGAAGTATCCATCCCCTCATTAAAAGAAATCACAAGTGAATTCCAAAATGGATAAAACGCGGAGAATGCCAGTAAGGTCAAGAATACATATATGAATCCAATAAACAATCGGTCTCCTATGTTAGTACGTTTCATAATTCAGTCCCCCTATATTGAGTAATTCATTACCACAAGCTGTTTCCCGCTCTTCTGGCAATGAAATTTGCAAAGGTAAGTAATGTCACACTGATAACGGCCTTGAACAATCCGATAGCAGTCGCATAGGAGTACCTGAAGTTATCTATACCGACACGTACAACATATACATCAACTGAATCTGATACCTCTCGTAGAGCCGGATTGGAAGCAAGGATCAAAATATCTTCAAATCCTGCATTCACCAGATTACCGATTGCCAGAATCATAAAGATGATCACAACTGGCATAATGGAAGGCAACGTAATCAAATATATCTGTTTAAAGCGACTCGCACCATCCATCGAAGCAGCTTCGTATAAGTGCGGATCAATACCAGCAATGGCAGCTAAGTAAACGATTGAGGCAAATCCAATTTCCTTCCACACATTGGTTGTAACTAAAATGCCCCAGAAATATTCGGTCATAGACAGGAAGTTAATCGGTTCATCGATAAATCTCAATTTCTCAAGCAGCATATTTATACTGCCATTATCTACGGATAGCATCGAGGTAACCATCGAGCCGATAACCACCCAAGATAAGAAGTGAGGCAAGTATGTAACGGTCTGAATAACCCGTTTAAAGAACATCTTACGAACTTCGTTCAGCATTAACGCCAAAATAATCGGTGCAGGAAATCCAAAACAGAACTTCAGTAAGCTGATTATGATTGTATTTTTCATAACCACTTCAAATTCAGGAGCTTTAAAGAAGTAAATAAAGTGCTTTAATCCAACCCAATCACTGCTAATAAAACTATTACCTAACTTGTAATCTTGAAAAGCGATTAGAATACCGTACATGGGGATATAGGCAAAAATAAAAACTAAAACAAGTGCTGGCAATACCATAAGCTGCAGATCTATTTGCTTAAAAAAGCGTCTTATCCCGCTGGTCCGATGCTTGCCGAGATTCGGTCTTGATGTCTTGTCTGGTGCGACGCTTGCGTTCGCCATATGTAAGTCCTCCTAAACCTAGATTCTTATAAATAAAGCATCTTTCATGGCTTTCTCTCTTTTTGCAGCCTTGGTTCTCCTCTACTCTCCCTCCGTTGATTTGCTATCTTATGAATTAATCTTAATATCTAAGCGCTTTCAAAGGTATATGACAAAACAACTATTATTGATACTTTGACACTTTCTTGAAATAGCTCGTCCAATTAATAAAAGCATAATTAAAAAAAGCCCTATGCAGAGATATCTGCATAGGGCTTTTCCATCAATTCGTTAGAGCATTCAATATGTTATCACTTATCTTATCTGTAATTACCCTTTGGATCTTTCCATCATTTAGATAAACTATGGAAGGTACTGAATCTATTCCCAGCTTGGCAGCAAGTCCGGGTGACTTATATACATCTACCTTTGTGACCCTGATCTCAGTATGGGATTGTTCAAACGCCTCAATGAGTGGTAATAGCTCCCGACAAGAAGGATCAGTTGCATTCCATAAATAAACAACGGATGGTTTTCCTTGATTTAGAATTTGATGCTCATAGGTCTCACATTCAGAGATATACTTCTCTGCACCATACCCTGCAATGGCACCATCGCCAACAGCTGTAGCCACTTGCTTAAGGAACTTATCACATACATCGCCTGCTGCGAACACACCAGGTATATTTGTTTCCATTTTTTCATTGACTAGGACATATCCATTTCGATTCAACTCAACTACACCTGATAAAATTTCTGTGTTCGGGGTATATCCAATAAATAAGAAACATGAATCAACCTTTACGTTTTGCAGTTCATTAGATTTTAAATTTTTCAGGACGACAGAATTTAAGCGTTCTTCACCTTCGAAAGAACTTACCACCGTATTCCACATGAATTCCATCTTAGGGTTTTCCAGTGCTTGCGTTTTAGCAATTTCATTACAATCCATTTTCCCATGATCATGCATAACAGAAATGATTACTTTATCTGCAAACTTGGTCAGAAACATTCCTTCTTCAATAGCTGCATCACCACTGCCAACAACCATAACCGTCTTTCCCGTATTTGCTGCAGCGTCACAGGTTGCACAGAAGGAAATTCCTTTATCATATAAGAACATATCTTCATTTGCTGCCCCGGTAATTCTTGGTTTTCCCCCACTGGCTATAATAATGACCTTGCACTTATAACGAACCCGAAAGGTCTCCACTACCTTAATATCTTCCGCTACCGAAACAGATTTTACATCTGTCATTTTAAAATCCACACCAAATTTCTTAGCTTGTTTATGAAATAGTCCCATAAGGTCTGTACCGGTCGATCCTTCAGGAAAACCAGGATAATTTTCTATTTCATTAGTATAAGTGGCAAGACCACCTACCAGTGATTTTTCCAAGAGGAGAGTCTTTAATTTTGCACGTCCACAATAGATTCCCGCTGTTAAACCAGCAGCCCCGCCACCGATAATGACGACATCATACTGTTCTGTCTTCTTTTCCATTCCTTTTGTCCCTCCTGTGAGTCTGCGCCTTAATAAAATAGGCTGACTCTCGTCAGCGCTACAAGCTCAGACTATTTCACTTTTACATAAAGAATTTGGCTAATAATTTACTGCCTATAAATGCGCCAACCAGCAGGAACAATCCAAATATCCATCCTGAAAGCGATAAGGAAGCTATAGCCGTAAACAATGCACCAATATTACATCCATTAGCCAGTCTAGCTCCGTACCCCATGAGCAATCCGCCAAGTACCGCTGCTACAACCTGCTTTTTGGACTTAATTTTCTTAAGCTTGAACTCGGAAGCAAACAATGTCGCTGCTAATGCACCTAAGATAATCCCTACATTTCGAATGGACCCACCATCATTTAAAAATCCGGAAGATAATGTTTTTTGAGCTTTCTCCGTACTAAAGTAAGCCCAGTTATCTACATTTCCTCCTACCAGTCGATACGCCCAAGCTCCCCAGTCCGCGAAGGCGCTGGTTACTCCCCATCCTTTTGAGAAAACAGCCAGATGTGCTGTAGCGAACACAGCGAGAAGTACAGCTCCAGTTACATAAGTAAACGGTTCTTTGAGCAATTGCTTGTAAAAGCGGTTAGACGATATCTTCAACCAGAATTCATTCACCGTTTCATTCACCGTCCTTTCCTACTTAGCGATCCTATTTTACCTTCTCAATAACAACTTCCCACTCACCATCATCGACCTCTTCGATTTCCACATTATGTCCCTGTTTTCTCGCCCATTCTGGTACGTTTTTCATTGCGCAGCTATGATCAATAGCAACAACTAGAACGTCTCCAACATTTAGTTCAGTCATCTTCTTTTCTGTTCTCATTAACGGAACCGGACAAGCTTCTCCCATGCAATCAAGTGTAAATTCAGCCATTTTAAAAACCACCTTTATATTTTTTTGGAATAACAATAGTGAAAATATTCACGTAATAATCTAAACTAATCTGCGCTTCCCATCTTTTTCTCTTGCCATTTAACAGCTGCAATGTATAACAGAAGAATAATCAGGAACTGAACAACCAGTGCTCCAAGCCAACCAAAGACGTCTGGTAAAAATACAGTTGGTGCATCCTTTATAACGTTAGCTCTCCACCAACCCATATCATGTGATCCCCAAAGTGAACCAATGACAAAAAACACAAGTGAAAGCATCTGCATCGTGAATCCTTCACCTACACGCATCAATGTACCCGAAGCGCAGCCACCCGCGATAACCATGCCAATTCCGAATAATACAGCACCAATGATCAAAGCTAAGCTGATCTGACCCACATTGTCCATCCCAGGAATCGGTTTACCTTCCAGGAACGCTGGATACTTAATGGCTGTAAATCCGATCGTAGCGAGAGAAAATGCAATAAGAACCGCTCTTGTAACTGATGTGCTGCCTGTAATACAGGGATCTCTAAGTGATGCAGTAAAGCAGAAACGTGATCTTTGTAAAATAACGCCAAACGAAATACCGAAAAGCAGGTAGACAACCATTTTATCGTGGGAATGGTCTAGGAAAAAACCAAACCCAATAATGAGAGCTGTGACCAGCAACGCGATGGGCAACTGACTCTTTTTAGGTTTTCTAGGAGCTCTGGTTCGGGTTGATCTCGTTTCGGGACTTACGGTTTGCCCCATAGTCTAACACCTCCATCGTTTTTATGTAATCGACTATGTGAAAATAGTAACATACTTATTTGAGCTGTGGTTATCTGCTTTCTTTATGCTGTATAAGTGTTACTAATGGCACAGATGGAGCGTAATCATATATGCTATAGTGTGCACTAACAGCGGGCAACAGGAGGAATAAGTATGAATATGGAAACGCTTAAATTGTTTTTAGATATAGCTTCGTTAAAAAGTATATCTAAAGCCGCTCAGAAATCTCATATCACCCAATCCGCACTTAGTCAGCAGTTGAAATCATGGGAGAATACCCTAGGTTCTGAACTTTTTGTGAGAAGTAATAAAGGCGCTAGCCTAACCGAAGCAGGGATTATTGCGGAGAAGTACGTGGAGCAAATCTGTAAATTGTATGATGATATGATCACAGAAATCAATCATTTACAGCCAACACAACAAGAGCTGTCTATTTATGCGATTCCGGAGGTCTGTAATTATGCTCTCCCTTGTACCTTGTATGAGGTAAAAAAACATTTTCCCAATTGCCATATCACTTTAAATGAAGGGGCATCGTCCTTAGTAGAAGAACGTTTACTTCTTGAAGAAGGTGATATCGGGTTTATTTCCGGTCCCTCTCCAAAATCCGAATTAAGCTCACATATGGTATTTTCAGATCAAGTTATGTTGGTGGCAAGCAATACGACCGTTTGCCCTGTTAAAATCACATTGACTGAGCTCCCGAATTATCCTTTAATCTGGTCCTCACAGCTTCATTGTGTGCAAAGAGCTTTGAATGCCGTGTCAGTGGGCGAGCTTAAATTAAATATACTCTTTAATCTAGACTCTCTTGAGGCGGTAAAGCTTGCTGCCATTAGAGGACATGGTCTCGCCTTTCTCCCTTATATGTCCATAAAAAAAGAGTTGTATAGTAAACAACTCAAGATCATTCCTATTGATCAGTTCCAGGTCAATAACGATGTCTACATGATAAAGAAACAAAATCAGCGCTGTGACAACGATACGAAACAATTAGTTCGATATATTGAAAAGACTTTAATAGATACTTTGTGTTGAGCCTAAACCTCAATCGTAATTTCCCATACTCCATTAATCACTTCTTGAATGGAACATTTTAGATTTGAACCACGACAGTAATCCGTGATAGAAATTTTTGCGCAGCTATGATCAGTAACTAGCATTACCTTTTCACCCTTCTGAATGGCTTTTTGATGTTTTTTTAACATCATTACTGGTACTGGGCAGATTTCACCCAAACAATCAATTTCAATCATGAAGCTGCCTCCATTCCTTAGATCATTAAAGTTCTAATAATGACCCAGCATTATTTTCTTCACAAAAGGGGTTAAAGCAAGGTTGTTTAGTTGTTTGATTTCTATCCACTGTGCCCCATCAGAGTCTTGTCCGTCTCCATTAGTCTTAAGCTCAAAGTTCACATCTAATAATGAAACATCTTGCTTTCTTAATTAGTAATACTTTATCGTTCTTCACTAAGACTTCATACACTCCAAGATGAGTATATTTTATCATCTCCATAAATCTACAGCCCCCACAAATACCGCAGTTCCAGAAATAAACACATCCATTCTATCAGAATCTAATCGATACACTTCTACATTTACTTTCCCATCTCTACCGATTTCTTGTCCTTGTTCTACATCAAATTGGATCGAGTCCAAATGCGGATCAATATATTTTAAATAATAAGCCCCCATGACACCAGATGCTGTACCTGTTACTGGATCTTCAACGGTTCCTGAATAAGGAGATGAGAAATGTCTGGCATGCATTAAAGCTTGCGGATCAAGCGTTTGAAGTGAAAATGGGTGTATCGATGCTTTTGAAAGCTGCGTTAAAATCTCCGGAAACAACGAGTTTGTCGGTTTCATTTTATTAAAGCTATCTATACTCTTAATCGGGACTAATAGAGTCCATGCGCCAGTACAGCCATAAACAATAGGCAGATCCTCTTCTATCTCGTCAAGAGTTAAACCTATGGCGTGTGCAAGCTTCGCTCTATCGCCGTTAAATTCAATAAACTTCGGTTGATCTTGCTTCATTTTTATTAGTAAGTGATTATTGTTGTCCATACTGAATTGGATGGGTAGCACACCCACGTTTGTTTCGATCTTTATCGAGCTAGCCTCTCCAAGAATACCCTTTGTTTTTAAAGCAAATAAAGATGCCATTGTAGCATGTCCACAAAGATTGATCTCATGGCCTGGCGTAAAATACTTAAGCCTTAAATCAGCTACATCTGATGGGACTACAAAAACTGTTTCGTTAAATCCGACCTTATGAGCTATTGATTGCATATCACTTTCGCTTAAATGATCAGCTTCTAACACTACTCCCGCAGGATTCCCTTTGTTCGGATAGGGAGAAAACGCATCATAATGAAGCACCTTGATGTTGTTCACTGATAAGTCTCCTTTAAATTTATTTCAGTAAAGCTTGATAACATCATGAAGTGAGAAACTCAGCTGTAAAGATTTCTATTTCTCTTAAAACTTCTTGGCGCTTAGATATCGAATTACATATATAAAAACGTTCTTTATTGTGCTCATGAAACTGTTTAATTACATTAGGCTGCTGATTGAAGAATTCTTTATGAAGAGCTTCACAATCAATTTCAGGATGGGTATCATGAAGTTCCTTGAGTTCAAAAGCAATGACATCTTTTTTGCGCTGGATTATTTCACAGACCACATCTTTTGCATATATACCGTGAGTTAATAAGATTCTTAATGCCGAAAGATCATTGGCTTTTTCCTGTGAAATCTTAATTAATTCCGCTTGTATCTGTAGGATTTGTAGCGTATTCCAATGATCAATTAAATCATTAAAAATCCTGTACACCCATTCTTCATCATCACTGTGTTGATTTAGTACATCTTTTACATATGGAATCATCGGATCCCCTATTTCAAGTAAAAAAACAGCTATTTCCCCCGCACCTGGCCAATTTATATCTTGTATCCATTCAAGTAAACCCGGCAATATGCTTTTCACACGTGGATATCCTAAACGTATGACTGTTTCAGCCGCTCCATCCCAATAGTCTTTTGATATAGGTTGTACTAATAAATGCAAATCTTCATCCTTTATGTATTGTAGCTTATTAATTACATCTTCCTTTTCTTCTTCGGATAGATTCCATGATAACTTTTCGATTAAACTCGATATGTTTTCTATTACATCCACCTTCTCATCATCATTTCGTCATCATTGCAAGCTTCATGGATAACCTAATCGGTAGTGCAGCATTTCCCATCTGGTTCAAATCCTCCACCATAAATAAATCTTTAATCGAGTAATAAAAGGCAAAAGACCCTGTCACCCAAAGGCATAACGGATAACTCTATAGCACAGATTTCTTTCGTTTCATTATCCATATTATTAATAACACAATAATTAAAGACCCTAGTATAGAAATCCAGATCGTTTTACTTTCCAATTGACCATTGGCATATTGACCTTTATTAATGGCTTTGACAAATTCAGCTTTGTGGGTCTTAATGGCAATGATTTCTTTTGGATCGATATTCTTAATTGAATAATATGGCGTGCCCTTAGGGTAAATATTTGAAAAGTTGCCGCTATACGTTCCTTCGTGGTCTGAATATCGTGTTACTTGCCCTATCTTCTTGTCAATTTCATTCGATGGGATGAGATCGTTGTCGGATATTTCATAAATATCACCTGAGTAAACAACAAAAGAATAAGCCCAGTCCGCATTCATTGAGCGCATTGGCATTAAAGCAACAATGGCTAGAATTACAATAATGAACTTCTTCATTACAACCTCCTCTATCTACGAGATTCTATTGCTTTATACAGTTCATTAAATGCTCCACCTTTATTTAATCCTTCAATAAGTTCTGCTAAGCCAGATTTTCCTACGATCCCAAACCATCTAGTAACTTCTGAATGGGCGATCTCATAATTTTCTTTTACTTGTGAGGGTTCATAAAAAGCATCTCTACTACTTAAGTCATTAATATGATCTAAGCTTAAATTTTCATTTCTTATATATCTATGATCAACTAAGGTTGCTAACCCTTCATCAAACCATACAGGTACCTTGTCCTTATTCTTTAATCTCGTTCTTAATTCACTATGCAGCAGTTCATGAGCTATTACATCTTCATTAAATCCATCAGGACCAATAACGATGTAATGCCCCCAATATGTATAATAAGTCTGTCCCGTTCGATTCTTTTGAGCATACTTCTTCAGGGCTTGAGGAGATTGAACAAATAGCATTGTTGGAGTAGAATGTAATCCGTCAAAGATCTCTGAAATTCTTTCTTTCGATTGTTCGAGATCGTTTATAATCAAATACTCAATATTCTCAGAGATGTCAGGTTCTAGATAAACTTGTTCATCCTGTTCCTCCATACTAGAAAAGTCTACCATCATCGCATGAACGGGTTGAGGATTTAACATATAGCTAGCTATTAGTAACATTATAAAGATGGATAGGAATGCGGCGATGATGAATGTCTTTTTCCTTTTTTTGATCATACCAGTAGCTCCTTTTAGATTATCAAAAATACTCTATAAGAATATTTAACGAACTCTCAATAACCTCAAGATCAGATGAGCCTATAATTTGATCAAGCACTTCCCCTTCAGAATCTATCAAGTACAATGTAGGAAAACCTGGTTCCCCATAATGTTTATAGAAAGCTCCTGTTTCATCTAGAAGTACGGGATAATCAATTTTGTATTTCTTAACATACTGTTCAACTTCTGAAACATCATCACGATAAATTGGATTAATGCCGTAGATGTTCACTTTATCCTTATATTTTTTATACAAAGAAACAATCTTTGGAGCATCTTCATTACAATACGGACACCAAGAGGTGAAAAATACTAATACCGTTGGTTTTTCCGAAAATTTGATTTGTGTTACATCCGAATTTATTAGCTCCTTTAATTCAATGTTCTCTGGACTAACTGTGGGTTTAGTATTATTGTTTACCACGATATAAATGATAGTGCTTAATGCAATACATAATATAAGTGAACTGATTATTGTGATGCTTTTTCTCAAAAGATCCACCCTTTTCATCTTTTTTCGGGACTAGTATACATTCTCTTCCACTAATCCCATCTCCTCCACATAATGCTAATCTAAATTCCTTCTATGTATATGAAAAAAGCCTCTGCTTCAGAGATTTCTTCTCTTAGACAATGGCTTGGTCTGCGGTTATTAATTTGAGCTAATACAATTAAGCTTTTTCCATTTACGAATCTTCGAACGAAAAGTCTTGAACGGTGCAACGGAATTGATATGAATCCATTTGATCATAGGCCATCTCGGATTGTTTCCTGTCCATTTCCGCACGCCTTGCGTAAAAAGTTCTTCATCACTTAAAGAATCAATCCAGCTCTGCCACTGATGTTCTGTCTCTTGAAATAAAGATCTTAACTCGTCTAATGAGTAGGTGGCATATGTATGATAAAACGATTGATATAATCCGCCAAGCTGATTCCATTTATAATCTGGTGAAGGTGTAATAACGGTTATCCCTGCTTTTTCATCCTTATCCCATTTCATCACAAGATTCAACCAGCCCAATTGATAGGCAAGGATTTCTGCTGGAGTACGATCGACGCCTTCCATACGAGTGTCTTTTTGAGCATTCTCAATGCCCTCAAATTCAAGATCGAGAGATAGATAGGCAGTATGTATAGCATTTTTCAATACCTCTTTAGATGGGTAGTCGTGTGTGGACATCATAACTCTCTCTGACTCCTCTCTTATCAACATAAATCACCTTGAAAACCAATCATCCACCTTTAGCTCTTATAAAGTAATATTCTCACCCACAACAATACACTTACTGTCACTACCATGCCCGATCTCGTCCGTCTTCACGATAGGAATCCCGCTGATTTCCTTCAAGTACGCTTCTACGATTGAAAATTCATTATAGCTCTCAAGCTCAGTAAACGACCCAAGAATCACTCCAGCACATTTATCAAAAGTTCTAGCTTGCTGAAGCTGAGCAAATAAGGAGACGATTTTGTTAGCTCTGCCACTTAAACTCTCTAAGAATAAAATCTTGTTCGAAGGGTCTGGAAAATAACTTGTTCCTGCCAGCTTCATAAAACATCGAATATTGCCGCCAATTACAATCCCACTCATCTGGTTCCCACGGACCCAATGAAAGTCGAAATCGTAAAGATCGTTATGTCCTTCGAAAAATGTTCGATAAAAAGCAGCTTGCTGCTCCGCCCCATCAGAAGATACGAGATTCATCAACTGATAGTGATAGGATTTCGAATTACTTTGTGTATGTAAAGCGTTCAAAATAACGGACAAGTCACTCATTCCGAAAAAAGGCTTCGGATGCAATCGAATATTATCGTAGTCGAGATATTCCAAGATCTGGTTCGCGGAATCCCCACCTGAAATATCAAAAATCGCAAGAATTTCATCATTATTAAATAGACGATTCAACTCCGTTGCTCTTTCCTTAGGATTGCCACTGAAATAACCATCTCTTCTAAACAAGGTGTTAGACATCGCTACCTCTAGACCAACCGAGTTCAGAATTCTAATTAATTCTTCTACTTTAGGCAGGTTTTCCACTCTCACACCATCAGAACAAGCGATAAGTCCTACTTTATTCCCTGGAGTGAGTTTTAAAGCTTTGCTCATCTTAGTTAATCCTTTCATTTCTAATATAACCGATTCTCATAGCTATCCTTTAATCCCTTTGATACATCCTCTTGAGAAATCCCAAGCTCTTTTGCATGTTCTGCTATGATAACCGAAGGTTTAGGCAGCTCTGCTTTCAATGGCCAATACGTATCATCCCATAGATGTGATCTTTTAAAAGCTTTAGCACAATGCATATAACACTCTTCCACTTCAACGGCAATGCCCAATTTCGGTAGTTTACCTTGAGCCTCCATATGAACCATTATTTCTTGATCTTTGATAATCCTTGCATGTCCATTTATTCTTAAGGTTTCTTCAAGACCGGGAATAATAAATATCAAACCCACTTTTGAATTTAAAAGGATGTTGCGCAAAGAATCAAACCGTCGATTACCAGGTCGCTCAGGAATCACTAAATGTTTGTCATCTAACACATATACAAAACCTACAGCATCCCCACGCGGAGATACATCACAATTGCCAGCTGAATCACTTGTTGCTATAAAGAGTAACGGTGATTTGGATATATAATCTCGGCAATGATGATCGATGAAGGTTATACTCTTGTTGTTAACCAATTCACTGGGATACCCATACATTGACCTTAGCTCTTCTTCAGAGTCTATAACTTCTTTGAAAATGTTATGGTTCATCTTTCTCCCCCCTACTTACGCAGTTTAAAAACCAAAAAATCGCTGCAGCGAAAATCCTCCTCAAAAGACGGATACTTCTCAAGCATTTCAGCAGAGGGCTTCGGTTCAATCATTTCTTCGATTTGAAAGCCAGCCCGTACAATCGTATTTACATAACTGGATAACGTCCTATGAAAAATCAGAAACTTTTCCTCTTGATCTATTGGGAAGTTCTGATTATAAGTGCCCTCGTAAAAATAATTATCTACTTTCCAATAAAGCTTCTCTCCAGTATCCGACTTCACCCACCCGCTACCAGGGGTTACAAAGCAAGGATGTGGAATTGAGAATATAAACGTCCCTCCATCGACTAACAACCGATACATTTCATGAATCGCCATCTCATAATCGGATAAATCATGAATCACCATGTTAGAAACGATGAGATCATAACTCTCCTTCTGGAGAAAGCTGAGATCTTCACAATTGCCATGATAGAAGTTTATCTTTAATTCCTCTGGTGATTTACTCTTGGCTATCGTTATCATGTTCTGCGAGTAATCAACGCCAGTGACTGAGGCACCTGCCCTAGCTAACATTCTGCTTAAATATCCTTCACCACAGCCTGCATCTAGCACCTTCTTATTTTCAACAGAACCCATGAGACTGAATAAAGCTGGATTCAAAAAAATTTCTCGATGGATATCCCCGTTTTCGCCGTACGAAGTTGAGATTAGTTCTGCGTATTTATCCCATCTTTTTATGGCTTCTTTACTGCCCAATTCATCATTCATTTGATCACCTCTAAATTTCTAAAATAATCCATTTTACTGTCGATAAATCCATTGTCAAAGTCAGCTGCACCAATAAGCTCACCTTCACTGAAACATAAAGCAAATAACCAAAGCTGTCTAAGCGCAACGAACATAGGAACAGCACTAATATCATTATCGCTGAGATTTCTTAAACTTTTATATCCATTTAAAAATGCTGCCCATAACCGTTCTACTTCATCTTTATCATGGCCACTATGAATCTCTCTTGCCAATCTAAACTCTGCGATATCATAGGCTCTCCATCCGTAACCACAAATATCGAAATCATAATGAGTTAATTTCCCTTCGTCCGTGAAAGTCACATTCGTATTCCCATGCAAATCGCCATGGCAGATGCCCCAGTCGAGCCCCGCTTCCAGATGTACTTCAATCTGTGCTTTTAATTGTATGGCCAGGTCATACAGGAATTGATAATCCTCTTGTCGATGGTTCATATGCTGTTTGATCGTATGAAGCGGTTTCTCAATTAAATGTTCAAAATCAAGCTTACCTCTTACATGTGCACTCTTAAAGTTGTCCGTAGCTGTGTGGATTTGTGCAACTGACTGACCAAATAAATAGCTGTCTTCTACCGCATGAATAGGCTTTTCATTTCCTACAGCAAAACTAAACATAACGCCATACTTCACACCCTCAGGCACCAAAAATTTATTAAATATGATCCCATCTTTTCGAGGAATAGGAATGGAGACGTTTACACCTTTTTCGTGCAAGTCGTTCAACAATTCTAATTCAAAATCAATATCCGATCTACTCCGTCTATCCGCACGATAAACACGAAAGATGTATTTTTCCAATGCCGTTTCTAAGATGTATGTATCGTTCATGCCTCTAAGAAAATACTGCAGCTGTACTGGTTCTGGAATCTCATAATGCTCTTTAATATGTAATAATAATGCGTCTGTTGCCAACAGTGAGTATGTAATAGGAAAAAAATTCAAGTGTATCCCATCCCTTTAGGTTTTTGATAGTAATATTTACACCATACCATATTTAGGGAGTTGAATCATTTTCTTCTTGAAGCTGTGAAACCAATGTATGGTAATATAAGTATAATAATACAGAATCAATTACATGGAGGTGTTCGAATGCGTAAATCACCATTGATCTTGAGTATGATTTTATTATCCCTAACGTTAATTATGGGCTGTAGTTCAGAAGTGGATGATGCCACTAAAGCCGCTGAGAAGTACAAAAATGTTGAATATACCATTAAGGTTTCTGATGATTTATTTTCTGAGGAATCCATTCTAGCCCGAAATGAAGAAATGAAACCGTACTTTACTGAATACTATACCGAAAAAGCTATAGGAAGCCGAATCACAACTATCCCTTTTCAAATCGCTAATAAACAAAAGCTTTCTTTAAAACCAGATAATCTAAAGTTCACCCTTTCCGAACAAAAGAAAAATATTGTTGAGTTAAAATATACTTGTGATCTTGTTTTGTTGGATAAGGATGACAAAGAAAGTAAACGTGTCCCTTTGGAGGGAATACTGACTATGTTTGATGTGGATGGTCAATGGTTAGTGCAAGGAGATCGTTTTGACTCGGAGGCTTTAATGAAATTGATTTATGACTAAACACCCTTCATATACCATATTATTACTGGAACATATTGTCTAACAATAGTAATATTAATTTCCAGTACATAGTAATATGATAAGGAGCTAATGAGTCATGAAACGAACTGCATGGATCATAGTAACATTACTTTTATTATTGGGGAGTATTCCAATTACTGCGTCAGCAAAAGAAGCAACTGCAAAATCATGGAAGACACTTTACTCTGAGTATATCAAGAAAACGTTAATGGATGCTACTAGAGATAGGTCTTATGACGGTGACTTCAATTATTTCACTTTAGTAGATTTGAACTTTGATGGTACTCCTGAACTTATACAGGGGTATTCTTTACGATTCATTCAGCCCATCAACATTGCTCTAACCGTCCAAAATGGAAAAGTCATTCCATTCAATTATCAAGGAAAACTGAAGGATATTTCAGAGGGTATATTTAATGTAGGTATGGGTGGATTTCTACCACGCGATGAAAATCGTGGCCTGCATCTCTATAAGAACAAAAAAGATGGAACATTACGTTATATCGCTTTTGTAGATGGCAGTGGTTCGTACAATTCTAATTTGCAGGTTTATGAGATTAGTATCCAAGGAACCAAATTTAATGACAAAGAGATATTCTTGGCCGACATTCCAGATCAAGAAAAAACGGATGATTTGCCAAGCTATTATGTAAATCAAAAAGAAGTGAATAAATCCGCCTATGATAAGGCGTATAAGCAATATTTTTCAAACTTGACGTTAGTACCAAGTAAAGTTATCACTGCAAACTATACAGACCTGTTTAATAATGAAGTTAACAAATTCGTTCCAAATGGAGTCGCTAATTTTATAAATCGTTATTCTTCATCCAAATAAAGCTTGTTGATTGATCCTCCTTCATTAGATAAAAAAAGCAGACTGCTCACCATAGCAATCTGCTTTTTTGATTAAATTAGCTTTTTACTCATCCGATAATTAACTAACAGCACTCCTTTTCGTTCTACATTTTGTTTCATCATAAGCTGGTATCCCTGTCGTTCAAAAAAGGGTCTAGCTGTAATACTTGCTTCGGTATCCATTTCATGAAGACCAAGCTCTCTCGCCTTCATTTCAAGCTTGTTCACGAGAGCAGAGGCTACGCCTTGGCCTTGGAAATCTTTGTGGACATAAAGACGATCCAAATGTCCTTCCAACGTCATATCCGAAAAGCCAACTATGTACCCGTTAATTTCGGCTACATAAGTAATATTTTGACGTAAAGAAGTGCTCCAAGCATCAAGTTTGAGGGTCTTTTCTTCTTTAGGTGCCCAAGCATCAAGCTGTTCTTGTGAATAATGTTGTTTGTTTACGAAATGAACTGTCTCATAGAACAATGAGATAAGCTGACTAATATCCGATTCTTGATAAGCTCTAATTTCCATTGTGTGTTCTCCTTGATCGCATTGCTACAACCCCACTACATCTTTAAGCTCCAGAAGAGAAGTAATCATATAGTTAGGCTTGAGGTCTTTAGGAACCTCTATATTCTGGCGATTGTAATAGCAGAAGTCAATGTCAGAATTCACAGCACCATGGTAATCATCTTGTAAAGAATCCCCAACGAACAGCACTTCATGATTGCTTAGCTGTAGATCTATTAAAGACATTTCAAAAATCCTTTTATCAGGTTTTCGGATGCCTACCTCATCAGAGATCATTATGGATTTGAATATTTCATAGATCTTACCGGCTTGCAGTCTTTTTCTTTGTGCCTCACTGATCCCATTGGTGATAATCCCCAGAGCATACTTATCTTTAAATGAAGTTAAGATCTGTTCCGCTCCTTCTTCAAAATAACAGGAATTGCAAAAATAATCCCAATAAGTATCTGACAGTTTGCTATGAAAAAGTTCCTCCTGTTTAAGAGTGTCTCTAAAAGAATACCTCAATACCTCTCCTATAGTCTTCATCTCACCACCACCCACAAAGTTCATCCAATGGCGAAAATTATGACCGGAAAACTCTCCATAAAATAAAGACCACGCCTCAATATCTTCTACGAAGAGATTATGATCGTTACAGGTTCTTTTCATCGCTTCGATTTCACAAGTACTATAATTTATTAATGTATTATCTAGATCAAATATAATGGCTTTGTACATAATATCCTCCCCGAATAATGTTCTTATCTATCATAACATGAACATTAAAGTTTGGATAAAATTAACAAAAGGTTTTGATCACTCTGAGGTACACATGAACTCTACTAGATCAATTTTCTGACCTGTTTTAGCACTTTCCAGCGCTCCAAATACCATTGCCATACTATACCGATTATCTCTACAATTCGTCTCTGCTGAACGCTCTTCTGCTAGGGACAGGAACATTTCCTCCAAACATCCTTGATGGAAGGTTTTGTCCATATCAACAGCTTCTCCATTTACACGCTCAACATCACGAATAAATCTATCACTCTGATCTCCTGCTACGACTACCTCTGCATATGGCATGTCATGACCATCCCAAATCGCAGTTCCTTTTTCCCCATTCAGACGCCAAGCTGCTTCCCAAGAGGTAGAGGCACCTTCTGCACACCAAGACCCCTGATAAGTAAATACAGATCCGTCCGACATCTCAAAGATACACACTGCCGACGCATTCCCCTTATACCATGATCCAGGAGGATTAAACTCCTGACAGTAAACGGAAATCGGATTGGCTCCACTAATAAATCGGGCCTGATCAAAGGTATGAATCGCCATATCCAGCAGCAGAGGACTTTCCATGACATCACGGAACCCTCCGAAATGAGCGCCGAGGAAAAAGCTAGAACTGATGTATCCTACTCTACCAATGGTGTCAGACTCGATTAAGTTGCGTAAAGAACGAATACGCGGATCATATCGGCGATTTTGCATCACAGCATGGGCATTTCCGGTTCTTTCTGAGATCTCAACAATCTTAGTGCACTCTTCCATAGTCTCGGCCAGTGGTTTCTCACTAAACACATTACATCCGAGTGCTAATGCAGTGCTAGAAATGCTGTAATGGCTTCCCGGAACTGTAACGTCAAACACAAGATTAGCTCCAGTCGCCTGAATCGCTTCTTTAATGTCAGTAAACGTTAGACAGGAAATCTCATGCTTTGCCGCCATCGCTTGTGCTGACTCCAATCGTATATCTACAAGAGCAACAATCTGAGTATCTGAACGTGATAAAGCGTATTCAATCCAGGCGTTAGCCATTCCTCCGCAACCTGCAACCGCTACACGGTACTGTGCTGTCATCATTCTCCCCCTCTACGGTTACAGCGGATTAGGTACAAAGCTACCGCCCCGGCATTGTTTTAAATAATTTAAAGCATGTACTTGTCCCATCATTTCCAGCTCATCCCGATAAACAGGATCATGCCAGCCTTCAATATCAATCGTACCTTTATAACCTGCCTGACGCAAAATAGAAATAACATCAGTCCAGTTCGTATCTCCAAAGCCGGGAGTACGGTGCCATACATAAGGATTGGGGCCATGAATTCCATATTCTTTTACGATATCCCAAGCGATGGTGGCATCCTTACCATGTACATGGAAGATCTTATCTGTCCATTTACGAAGCTGCGGAATCGGATCAATCAATTGGACCATCTGATGACATGGCTCCCATTCGAGTCCTATATTATCAGCAGGCACAGCATTGAACATCTTCTCCCAAGCTAATGGATTGTGAGCAATATTCCAGTCACCTGATCCCCAGTCTCCACCCATGGAACAGTTCTCGAAAGCAATTCGCAAACCGCGATCCGCTGCTCTTTTGGACAACTCTCCAAACACCTCGGTGAACTTCGGAATAGATTCATCAATGGATACCCCTGGTAACCTTCCTGTAAAACCTGATACCATATCCGTTCCGAACAAATGAGCATGATCAATCAGTCGCTCCCAGCTCGCGATTGCATCGGAATTATCACCAGTATTCGTCAAAGGATTGCCGAAGATCCCAACAGATGAGATCACGAAGTCATGTTCTGCTGCAAGCTCTTGCACACGCTTTCCAGTTTCCACGAGATCTGTTTCCCCTGTTGTTTGCCAGAAGGTTAAGCTAAAAGATTCAAATCCATGTCCTACAATTTGTGGAATCACTCTTACAGCGTCGCCGCCGCCTACTAATGTTCCAATTCGCATTGTATCCTTCATCTTGTGACCACTCCAATATTGGTTTATAGTAAGTGCTACAACCCGAGTATATACTGCTTCTGAGCTTAAAACTCTTATTATCTTGTGTTTATATAGTCGTATCTTGTGGGAGTTGAGTGATTTATGAGTTACCCTAATGATCTTAAAGAATATCCTCAATTAGAAGAAAAAACGTATCCATTCCGATTATTTTTTAATGAATGCAAGAACGCAAAGATCGGTCAGAATATCCTGTATTTACACTGGCACGAGCATTTCGAAATCATCATTATGCAAGAAGGCAGCGCCATTTTTCACATAGACAGCAAGCCCTATGAACTGCATGCCGGAGAGGTATTGTTTGTTCCCTCTGGAGGATTGCATGTTGGGTACAGTCTGCGGGATGATCATGTTCGTTTTATCTCTGTCGTATTCCATAGTTCTTTGTTTAAGGATTGGAAGCAGGATCCTCAGCATGAGCAGTTTGTAATCCCTTATTTAGAGAATCGTTATCAGCTGCCGGTCAAACCTGCAGAGCTTGTTCCGACCTGCTCCACATATTTTTCTCTTCTGGATACCATCGTTGATGAAGTACTGCAGAAGGGACCTGCTTTTCAACTGGTCATCAAGAATCAACTGCATTTACTCTTTGTGCTGCTCTCTCGCACCTTTCTACCTGAACAAGTATCCGGTAGAACGAATGAGCGGCACTCCTTTAATCGCGAACGTTTTAAGCCACTTCTAGAGTACATGGAGAATCATTTCGATGACAAAATGACCGTAGAAAGCGCCGCAAGATCCGTAAATCTAAATCCATATCATTTCTGCAAAACCTTTAAGAAGCTAACAGGTCGAACCTTCATCGATTATGTTAATCTTTGCCGAGTAAATGAAGCAGAGCGATTGCTGCTCGAGACCAATTTTACAGTGACTGAGATTGCAGGTAGAGTCGGCTGCGACAATCCCAATTATTTTACCAAGCTGTACAAGCAGTACAAAGGGATCACCCCTTCAGGGGTTCGAAAATAGGCGATTCTCTCTATTCACGAAAAATAGCACCGTTTGCCTCTCCCAAACGGTGCTGGCTATTGGATTATTCCGTAGCATTAAGCTGTAACCTCCGCACACTTGCAAGCGCGGGAAAAGATTCATCCACCATACCGGTACTCCATAGCTCAACCTGCTGGCCAACCTTCAAATCCTTAAAGCTAATCGATTCTCCAGCTTCATTAAACAATGTTGACTTCTGATTGAATGAGAACCAGTAAGAGGGATCTTCCATGCCAGGTTCAAGGATGAGAATCCGCTTCGCCTGTTTGGTATCGATATCTACGATTTGACCTATTACATGTGGTTCGCCTAGCTCTGAAATGTCGTAGGTCAACATATCCGGAGCGATCCATTTTTCTATCTCAAGTATGGCCGTGTCAGCATAATCAGATGGAATTGTGATCGTTACTTTATTACCAATCGTGTCCACACCGGAACCGTATAGATTAAGCTTCTGATAGAGTTCTTGTTTATGCAAAAGCTCTTGTGCAGCTAATAACTCTTGCATCGAATATTTAACATCATGGAGCTCATAAGTACCTGCCGCGAAAGTCTGAGCAAACCGCTGCTCAATCTGCGAGTTCAAACCCACTATATTGATATGAATCTTATTATCCTGTAGATAGATATCTCCGTTAGGAATCTTCTGAGCGGATAGGAAAGCTTTAATCGCTTCAGGATCACTGGAGTAAAGTACTTTTTCAGCTTTAGGATCTTCTATTCCAGCGCTCGCAGTAGGCAAGATATCTGGAGTTGCAGTAATTGCAGCAGCTGGAGCCGGCTCCTTATTCGATTGTTGATCTTCTGAACAACCAATTATGAAAAGAATAACAACTGAAATCCATATCCAGCCACCAAGCCTCTTACGCATCCTTGTCACTCCCTCACTCTTTATCTTCTCAAACGGAGATTGGAAGTGATAGGTTGCAGATTCAGAATGAATTCTCTAATCTAATGTGTAAGGAGCGAGTCCAATCGGAAGAGCTTCAGGACGGGTGCAGGTACTCTTCATTTCGTAGAATGAATGAGCATCTGAAGAATCATGGAATGCCCACATCGCTTCTAGTACATGATAAGCCAATTCTCCACTGGCACGGTGCTTTCTTCCCGTCCGAATGGCATAAGCCATATCCGCTGGACCAATCCCCCGTGTGTTCTGATCATATCCAGGTAGTAGCGGCTGTTCCGTCCAGTCATTCTCACCCATTAGGCGGTACTTCACTGGACCTCCAAAGTTATTTGGATCTGGAACCTGTATCGTTCCAAGTGTTCCATAGATTTCTATATGCGGCAGATTACTTCCGCCAAAGATATCAAAGCTTGTAATCAACGTTGCAATGGCACCCTTCTCAAATCTTAATGTTCCGGCAACGTGAGTTGGAATTTGAACAGGAATTTTATTACCCGATTTCTTCTCACTTGTAATCGTACGTTCTTCTAGTGCTTTTCCAGTCATCCCGCTAACCGTACGAATTGGACCCAATAACTGCACCAATGCAGTCAAATAGTATGGTCCCATATCGAACATTGGACCTCCTCCAGCAGCATAGTAGAATTCAGGATCTGGATGCCAATGTTCATGTCCACGACCCATCATAAACGAGGTGGCTGCAACGGGCTGACCAATTACACCCTCATCGATCAGGTTCAATACGGTTTGGATGCCCGATCCAAAGAATGTTTCCGGTGCGCTGCCTACTAGTACGCCCTTTTCTCGAGCCGCTGACAGAACTTGGCGTCCTTCTTCTCTCGTCACAGCAAGTGGCTTCTCAACATACACATGTTTACCCGCTTCGATAGCTTTCAGGCATACATCCGCATGAACAGCTGGAATCGTCAGGTTGATAACGATCTCTATCTCTGGATCATTCAGTAATTGCTCTGTGGTGTAAACGCTTGGAATATTGTATTTATCGGCTTGTTCCTTCGCTCTCTCCAAGTCCAAGTCCGCACATGCAACTAGATCAAGAATCTCGAACTTCTGACAGTTCTCCATATATATGCTACTGATTTTACCGCATCCGATAATTCCTACTTTGACTTTATCCATTCGTTGATCGCTCCCAGAGATTATTGACTGTCTGCCATTCCGCTATAGGTAATACTAACCGCTGAAATTTGGGATTGTGCGCGAACTTTACCTTCGGCAGCCCATAGCAGTCCTCTGCGCATCATTTCCTTTACCTGTGGCATAGCTACAATATCGGCATGATGTCCGAGTGAATTATAATACACTCTGCCATGACCCCACCGCTTGGTCCAGGCTACTGGCATATCCACGGCTTTGTTGAAAGAATGTGGGCCTTCAACAACTGGAAAACGAGTCGTTGCAAGTACTTCTACAGCTGGATCTACATGCAGATAATATTGCTCTGAACAAACGGTGAAGTCTTCTAATCCTTCTACGAGAGGACTTGAGCTTTGGCAAATCTCTACGGTGTAGTTCACACCATCATTGCCGGGATGAGCTACCCATTGCCCCCCGGTCATAAACTGCCAATCCACATTATTTCGGAAAGAATCACACATCCCGCCATGGCAACCCGCAAGTCCCGTTCCGTTCTGAACAGCTGCCGAGACATTATTCACAAGATTCTGTTCGATTGTACCCATCGTCCATACCGGAACGATCAAATCTAGTTCAAGAAGCTTCTCCGCATCGGCAAAAGCCTCAAGTGTATTCGATACCTCAACTTCAAATTGTTCCTCTTGCAGTACCTTAGCGAATATATCAGCTACCTGTTCAGGCTCATGACCATCCCAACCGCCCCATACTATCAATGCTTTTCTCATCTTTCGCACTCCTTCTAATAGAGATTGTTCAAACACGCATTTTTGTTGATTACATCTCAGAGATATCGACCCACCGGCGCTGTTCAATAGAGCGTTCTACCGCTTCTAACACAGCTTGGCATTTCACTCCATCATGGAAATTAGGTACAGGCTGACGTCCTTCTTCAATCGCGTTAGAAAGCTCCAACATTTCGTGAATAAACGTATGTTCAAAACCAATTGTATGACCCGGCGGCCACCAAGCCTCCGCATATTCATGAGCTGGGTCCGTTGCTAGCACACGCCGAAAGCCCTGAACATCCTCTGTATCTGAGGTTAAATAAACCTCGAGTTCATTCATTCGCTCGAAATCAAATTTCACACTGCCAAGGCTTCCGTTGATCTCAAAAGAATTGGTAGAGCGATGACCTGCTGCGAATCTTGTAGCTTCAAAACTACCTAAGGCACCGTTATCAAAACGGGCTAAAAACAATGTGGCATCATCTACAGTTACCTTGCCCTTAGGAGCATCCTTATCCCCTTTGGCACTTAATCCGGTCATTTCAGCAGCAAGTGGACGTTCTTTAATGAAGGTCTCACTCATACCGATTACTTCCTTCACATCACCTACTAAGAAATGTGCCAGATCAATGAGATGCGCACCCAAGTCACCATGTGAGCCTGAACCCGCAATCTCCTTCTGCAATCTCCACACTAACGGGAACTCCGGATCAATAATCCAGTCTTGTAGAAACCAAGCCCGAAAATGATAGATCTTCCCAAGCCGCCCGCTCTCTACTAGCTTCTTAGCAAGTCTAACCGCCGGTGAAAAGCGATAATTAAAACCAACCATATGTGTAACCCCTGCATCTTCAGCGGCTTGCAGCATTTCACGAGAATCCGCTAAGGTCAGTGCGAGTGGTTTTTCACAAAAAATATGTTTACCAGCTTTGGCTGCTGCCAGAGCAATCTCCTTATGTGCATTACTAGGGGCATTTATATCAATAAGATCGACATCCTCACGAGCGATTAGATCTTTCCAATCCGTAACACAATCCGACCATCCTAACTGAGTGCCAGCCTCTGCAAGCGCTTCGGCATTCCGTCCACAAATCACAGACATCTCAGGTTTAAGCGCTTTCGGGAAAAACATTGGCAAACTGCGGTAAGCATTACTGTGCGCCTTACCCATAAATTTATAACCGATCATTCCAATGCGAAGCTGTTTCATCTTATTCCTCCTCAGATTTCTTAGATTTAGATGAAGCTCGTATTACTAGTTCAGTCGGTAAGTTAATCTGGATAACTTGGGAGGGGGTTGATATTTCTGAGCGACTATTCCCGTGCAATTCTAATACCTTAGATACAGCAATTTCTCCTAGCTCATAAAAGGGAACACGCACACTGCTTAAGGCTGGTGTAGTAAGCTCAGCAGCATCTGAATCATCATAACCCACCATGGCTGGGATGCGATCTCTTGGGATGCCTAGTTCCTGTAGACCTTGCTGCAATCCAATGGCCATTCGATCATTGGCCGCTACAATCGCATCAATCTCATTCAGCAGAGGCAACATCTTCTTGGCAGCAATAGCACCGCTTTTACGACTGAAGTTACCTTCGAATAGAAGTGATTCATCTAAAGGAAGGTTAGACTCCTCCAAAGCGCGCAAATAACCAGTTAAACGATCTCGGCTGTTCGAATAAGATGCTGGCCCGTTTAGAAAGGCAATCCTCGTAAAGCCCTGATCCAGTAAGTGCCTGACCGCTTGCCAGCTTCCTTCGACATGATCAGCATCCACCTCGTGAAAAGCCTCTCCTTCAAAATGCTGATTAATCAGGCAAAACGGATGACCTTCCTCCTTCAAACGTCGAAGTGAGGCTAGCTCACCTGGATCCTCTTTGGCACCGAGTACAATACAAGCATCAATCTTCCGCATCTTAAACAATTCGTTATAGTCCACTCTCTCTTCGGCATTTCGAAACAGCATTAACAGATCATAACCCTCTTCTCGCGCCTTACTCCCAATTCCACTTAATATTTCTGAAAAATAATAAGTGGAGAACAAGCGTGCATTTGGCAAATAAGGCATTACTACACCAAGGTGCCCACTTCTTCTACGAGCAAAGCTCTGCGCGAGTGAACTAGGGGTATATCCCAGCTTGAGCGCAGCTGCCAACACACGTTCCTTCGTTTCTTCCTTGAGCGGGCCTACGTTGTTTAACACGCGGGAGACTGTGGCTTCTGAGACTCCGGCAAGCTCGGCAACCTCTTTACGGCTGGCGATAAAAACCCCTCCTACGAAAGCGCATTCAATAAATGTACGCGCGTACATTCTCTCATGAACAAAGTCCCTCGTCAACCCTTATTTTGGATATTCATTCATAATAAAACCCCTGAATTAATCAGGGGTTTTGCTCATTCTAAACGGTGTATTCTTAGGGTTCAGGGATGCCCCATCAACCACGCTTGTACATGCTTTAGAAACTTTTTAGTGGCGGGAGATGCGTATTTCATAGAATGTACAGCGATTCCAAGTGATCTGAAACTACGTTCTTCCAATTCAAGCATCGTTACATTATAATTCTGACGGGTTAATACAAGCTCTGGCAAAATACTAATTCCGAGTCCCTTCTCCACCATGGCCATAATGGCATAATCATCACCTGCTGAGAACTTAATATTCGGTTTGATGCCCGCCTTATCCAGTACACGCCTAACATCATAATCTGAACCTGCCTTCGGGATGATGAAATCCTCTTTAGCAATTTGGGATAAGGAGAGAAAAGGTTCTGCACTAAGCGGATTTTCTTTGGATACGATTCCTAACATCCGGTCCTTTTTTAAGGGAATCACTTCGAACTTCTCACGCGTAGGCAGAGAAATAAAACCACAGTCAACGACTCCAGCCTCGATCCATTGTTCAACCTCTAAATAACCACCTTCCATCAACCTGATTTCGATATAGGGGTATTCACTGCGAAATTGCTTAATCATTCCTGGCAGCCAATGCACGGATACACTGGTGAATGTACCGATGGTAATGGTCCCGACCTCTAGCCCATGTATATCTGCTACTTCCTGCTTCAATTTTTCATTCCACTTCAGAATTTCACGGATAGGCTGTAGTACTTGCTCCCCGTTTACCGTCAATTTAACGCCAGATCTATTTCTAATTAATAACGTGAAACCAAACTCCATCTCCAAGCTACTAATCGTGTGGCTAATTCCAGATTGCGTAAAGCCCAGTACATCTGCTGCTTTTGTTAAACTACCTAGCTCTACAACTTTTAGAAAAATCTCATACTTATTGATGCTCAACCTCTATCCCTCACCTTTTTAATTTACATAAGTTTTACTCATGTATCCTATGATAAACATTCAGTTACCTTATGTATAGAGCCGTATTATACTAAATTGAGTTGAAAATGAAGAAGGATGGATGACGAGATGAAACCGCTCAAAGCTGAGCTGATGCTGTTAGTTGTAACATTATTTTGGGGTTCCTCCTACATATTTATGAAAATGGGGTTAGGCACGTTAGGCGAATTCAATCTGATTGCACTCCGCTTCGGACTTGCTTTTATATTAGCCACAGTGATCTTCCACAAACGTTTACGAAAAGTTGACATCAAAACATTGAAATATGGTGCTCTACTCGGATTCTTACTCCTCGGCGTGTTCACATGTATAACGTTCGGACTGAAGACTACGACAACCTCCAACGCTGGATTTTTAGTAGCCTTGACGGTCATATTTGTACCGATAATAGATCGTATACTTTTCAAAAAAAGAGTTGCACCTCCGCAAGTCTTTGGCTCCGTACTCGCTATAGCTGGCATTGGACTTCTTACATTAAATGCTACCTTAAAAATTGGACCAGGTGACTTCCTCTGTATTCTTTCGGCGGTGTTTTATGCGGTACAGATCTTATTTACAGGCAAGGCTGTAAAAGAGTGTGATTCACTGAATATTGGAATCTTACAGTTGGGTTTTGCCGGAGGGTTTGCTCTAGTGTTATCTGCGCTATTCGAGACACCTTCGCTTCCTTCGACCTTACCAGCATGGATTGCGATCCTCGCACTTGGGATTCTCTGTAGTGCCTGTGGCTTCATCCTACAACCCATTGCTCAAAAATATACTTCACCTACACGCACCGGACTGATCTTCTCCCTTGAGCCGGTATTCGCCGCGTTGTTTGGCTATTGGTTCGCCGCTGAAAAGCTATCGATACAAGGATATGCTGGTGCAGCTCTTGTTCTACTAGGCATTGTAGCATCGGAGCTACTCGGTAAAGTTACATTCAGCCCTAGGTGGGCTCAGAAGAAACCAGAACATCTATAGGATGATTTTCTCATACAAAAAAGGCGTCGTTAGCTATACAAGCTGAACGACGCCTTTTTTTATTATCTAAGATTATCGTATAAATTAATGTCCCATCATCATTGCTGCATCTGCTTTCTGACTCTCTTCGGAGGAGGAATCATTCGAGGAAAGCTTTGGTTTGCGCAGGATAATACTCATAAGTACACCGACTACAGCTATACAACCAGATAGAAAAAATACATCATCAAAACCTAGAACTGCTGCTGATAAAGGATTACTTCCTGCTTTCAATGCTCCCATATGCACAGTAATTTGACTTGTCAGATAACCCGTCAAGCCTGCTACGGCAAAGGCCACAACCACCTGCTGTGCCGCTGCTGTAAGCGATGTGACCCGGCTCACCAATTCACGCGGTGCGGCATTTAGAACATGTGTATTGAGTGGCATCATCGCTATACCCATCCCAAATCCCAATAAAGCAAGATACATCATAATGGTGTTTAGACTTGTAGTCATCGAAATCCCAGACAGTAGGAATAGGGTAACTGTAATGATGCTCAGACCCACAAAAGCCAGCGGTCGTGCCCCTATCTTATCAAACAATTTACCACCAAGCGGCATGCCGATTACACAAGCTAAAGCTTGCGGAAGCAGAATCAGCCCCGTCTCTAGTGGTGTATAAGCCCGAATCTGCTGTAAGTATAGCGGCACGAACAGCATGGAACCAAACAATGCGGCTTGCATGACCCATGTTAAAATAATGCCGCGGGTGAAATCTGAGGAGCGAAAGACGCGCAGATCCAGCAAAGGCTGTTTATGCCGCAGCTCAACGATTATAAATAGAATCAGTGCAACGCCCCCAACAGATAATCCAAGGATTGCTGGAGTCGATGACCAACTATTCGACCCACCTTCATTTACTCCATAAGCTAGCATGGAAAACGCAATCGGTGCCAGTATAATGCCAAGTATGTCGAGGTTGCCTTTACCGATCTTCTCCGTCTTGGGCAAATACTTAACACCAAGAATAATACCAACAATCCCAATCGGCACGTTAATCAGGAAGATCCAATGCCAGCTAACATATTCAACAAGCCATCCGGACAATATCGGGCCAAGTGCAGGTGCAAGCAGCATGGGAATCCCAAGCATGCCCATAATCGATCCTCTTCGTTCTGCTGGAGCTAACTTAAACACCATAGCCATCCCAATAGGAGCTACCATCCCCCCACCAAGTCCTTGGATCACACGAAAAATAACAAGCTGCGAAGAAGTTTGAGCCACAGAACATAACATGGAGCCGAGAATGAACAACGTGAGCGTCACCAGAAACACTTGTTTAGAACCGAAGCGATCTGTCATCCAGCCTGCGAGCGGTATTACAGCAGCTAAAGCTAACGTGTAGCCTGTAATCGCCCACTGAATCGTTTTTAAATCTGAAGAAAAATAGTCCACCAGTTTGGGTATAGCCACATTCACGACGGTTCCATCCAGAATAACCATAATCATTCCGACGATAATAGCAAGAAGCGGGGGAAGGATCGCTCTTAGCGAGAAGGGCCGTTCTTCTGTCGGGCTACTCTGAGTAATTGATTTTGTCATCCAGTACTCCACTCTTTTCTCTAATTTAGTTAAATGCTTTAACAATTATTTCAAATTTTAATTTACCTTCGATGAATGTGAAAGTCAACAAATAAAACCCTTTTTTACAATAAAAATACATTGCAATCTCAGTATGTTTATTGAAACACAAAAAAGGCTATGCATGGCTCCAAGAAGAAATCTCTTCTTAAGGGACGCACACATAGCCTGTTGTTCTAAACCTAAATCTTTATTATTCTCAAGATTAAATGGAAGGAAGGTTTCCTTTTAATTCAACAATCTTACCAGACTTATTGAGAACAAACTCAAGGGACGCATCGGTTACAGCAAAGCCAAGTACACATTGTATTGAGATTTGATCTTCTTTTTGAATACTTTCAGTAGACTTTATCCCATGGTAAGTACCAGCTCGTGCAGTAAAATCAGCCCAATATTTCTGTAAACCCGTAGTGGAAAGCGAACGCTTCATTTCATCACTAAAGAATCGATTCTCTAACTCTTGAAATTGTCCAGTGCTCAGCAGTCCCGCTATCACACTTGCTGTAACCTCGGGCGCATAAACTTCCACTAGATTAGCTTCAGCATTATAAGAGGTTACCAGTCCAGCACTAGTGAAAAAAGAGAGCGGAACATATAAGTGTTCCTTCCTAAACACAACATTATCCTTAAAGTCTCTTTTCTCTTTATCATTAATGGTAATATAGTCGTTTCCTACTTTATATTCAATCTTTTGTTTGACTCCGCTTACTGTAATGGTGTCCGTACTTTTTTGATAAGTGGTTTGATATTTCAAGACGCTTGATGCCTCTCTAAGGGGTAGCATGACCGTAGAACCGTTAGGATACGCTGAATATTGATCTGATTTCAGAACCTGACCATTCAAAACCACCTTTACTTCACTAGCATCTGCCCAAGCCGTAGAAGAGGTATTTCCTCCAAATCCATTTACCAATAACAGTACACTTAACACTACAACAACCGCGATTTTGTTCATCCGTTCGAAACCTCCCTTTTTTTGACTATTAGTATTATGTGCGTTTCCAGCATCTGCTAATCCTAATGGTAGTAAAGCTCAACAAAAAAAGTGAATCGCTTCTTACATGGACATTCAAGTTCTAGGTTATTCCACCTTGAAGTCAAAATATTGTTTAGGATAAGGTTCCTTGATCAACGTAAAATGCCACCATTCTTTGCTGTAAGGTTTAAATCCCTGTTTTACCATCGCCTCTTTGAGGATCGCCCGATTTGCTTTCTGAGTCTTGTTGATTAAGGGCGTATCGTAATAGGAAATGTCTCCGAAAAAATCAAACGGGCTGCCCATATCTACTTCAGCTCCCGTTTCTTTATTTACAATCGTTAAATCGACGGTGCTACCTCTGGAATGGCCTGATTTTTTAGCTATAAAACCAAGTTTAAATAGATTACGTTTATCCAGTCGCGGATAATATTGCTGTTTCATTTTAGTATCTACGGCATTCTGTGACCATCTTACAAAATGATTCACCGCCGTCTGCGGACGATAAGCATCATAAATTTTAAGAATATACCCTTTGTCCGCTAAATCCTCACTTACAGCCTTCAAAGCTGTTGCCGCTGTCCGCGAGAATATCGCTAAAGGCGCCTTGTAGCCATCAATCCGCTTCCCCACAAAATTATTATCTCCGTAATATCGAATCTCATATTGTGCCGTTGGAATCACTTCATCCAGATAGACAAAACCTTGCGGTAAATGGTTCTTCTTCACCATTTGCATTTGCTGCAGGACAGAGTCTGTTGAAGAGCCGACATAAGCAGCTTCAGCGCTACCCATAAACATACTGTTTGTCCACAACAACAGCACAACTGCGAAAACTGCGATTCTTATTCCTTTTGATCCTATTCTCAATTAATCCAGCCTCTTCTCAGATGTTGTCTTTACATACTCTAATAATTACGAGTTTACGGTTTCAACTAGAAATTTTTCTATTACAGGAGTGAATTTATTATTCGTAGAATTAAGTAATTGTAGTAGCTTTTCTAAAATCGAAAGAATTCTAGTATCAACTTTGCTATTTTTTAGTGCATTCTCATACGCCTTTTTTACTTCTGGTTTGATAACTTGCTCATCATAGTCATATGCAGGTGTATTACTTGTTCCATACAATAAGCGGGACGTTGCAATGAGAAGTTCTTTTTGAAGAGCGGTTGAACGGTTAGAAGCAGGATATTTCGTCACAAAATCCTCTATTGCAAGCGCTCTATTCGTTAACTCGGTCCAACTGATTACAATCGCTGCATCAGATACACTCGGTTGATTAGATTCGGTGGCCATGATGTCAATATAAGCTGCGATGTCCTTCGTAATATACGGCTTAAAGATCTTAAATCCCTCATAATGCATCACCGGATAGTACATGCCCTCACTGGTCTCCAGCTTATATCCCTTATCCCGGCCTTCAATTAACACATTGCGTACATTGGCATCTTTGATCGTATTAAGGAGTGAGGTATAGGTTAGATTTTTGCTTTTGGAAAAAGCACTGTTTATCTCTTTCTGCATCTTGTCCGGAAAAACCTTTTCTGAGTATACAGATAAATGTGCCTTCTGTGCATTCTCGAGCTGAAGTGTCATCTGAGTCGCTGTCCAGGTATCCACTTCTTTGATATGGTTAATTAAATAATTACGTGCGTTAGCAAGAGATGTCGGCTTCTGTACATACTGCTGGAATTGATTATAAACGCCTGCAGATTCCGTTGTCGTTGCGGCAGATACTGGCTCTATACCCAAAGTACTGAATCCTGTCACTGAACCAAGGGCTATAGCAATACTTAACAAGCCGGATTTTTTCCAGTTCAATAGATGACCTCCCTTTTGCCATATATGTAATTGTACTTAATATTTAGACATACGGGAATAACCTGAAACTAATTGGTTCATAGTACCCATTCCAAACAATCCTCAAGGAACAAGTGATTTATGATTTCGATAAAGTTACCTGTATCAAAATAATATATATTGACACAATATATATCTAACCGATATATTATAAGCGTGATATACAAATATTTCTAAACAACAAGGAGGTTCTATTTTGAACAGTCAGGATGTTATTTTAGGCATGCTTATGAAAGAATCGAAGACTGGTTACGAAATAAAACAGTTATTGGAGGATGTATTCTCTAATTTCTATAGTTCTAGTTATGGAACGATTTATCCCACACTTGCTCGCATGGAAAAGGAGGGTTTGATAACTAAGGAAAATGTGCAGCAGGAAGGTAAGCCTAATAAGAATCTTTTAAACATCACGGATAAAGGAAGAGATAGTTTTAACGCCTATTTACTAGCCCCACTAGAGGCTGACAGTATTAAGAAATCTGATTTTATGATGAGACTATATTTTGGTGAATTTGTTGGGTATGACAAGGTGATTCTTTGGTTGAAGCAGGTACAGGAGGAATCACAACATAAGTTAGATCAGTTACTTGCGCAGTATTCATTTTATAAAGATGAAATGCATCCAGCACAGATCATCTGTATCCAGATTGGCATTGAAGAATATAAAGCAAAACTCAAAATCATTGCCAAAGGGTTGTCAAACATGGAGCAGTTAGTGCTTACGAAGTAAGTTTTGTACGTACCAAGTGAAGATGTAATGCTAAGAAAACTTTTAGGAGGAATTGTTAATGAAAACAATTTTTATAACGGGTGCTTCGTCTGGCATTGGGAGAACTACAGCAAAACATTTTGCTGAAAGAGGATGGAACGTCGTAGCCACGATGCGTTCACCTGAACAAGAAAGTGAACTTATTACACTTGATAATGTATTGGTTTTACAGCTTGATGTTGAGAAATCAGACACAATTCAACCTGCGTTAGCGGAAGCGATTAAGCGGTTCGGTAAAATTGACGTTCTTCTCAATAATGCTGGTTATGGAACAATGGGTCTTATTGAAGTAGCTACGGATGAGCAGATCAGAAGACAGTTTGAAGTGAACGTGTTTGGTCTTATCAGTATGACTAAAGCCATATTGCCACATTTTAGATCTAATCAAGATGGTTTGCTAATCAATATCTCTTCTATGGGAGGGAAAGTAACCTTTCCTACGATGTCTCTGTATCATTCAACGAAATTTGCGGTAGAAGGTTTTTCTGAATCCGTATCTTATGAATTAGCATCACAAAACATCAAAGTAAAGTTAATTGAACCTGGTGCCATTCAGACGGACTTTGGTGGAAGATCGATGGAGTTCTTTTTTAATGAAGAATTAACGGACTATAAACCCTTTACAACTGCATTTTTGGGTAAATTGGGTGAGATGGAAAAACAACCTACCTATGCTTCGCCTTCAGAAATTGTTGCGGAAACAATATATCAAGCCGCCACTGATGGGACAAGTCAGTTCCGGTACATTGTTGGAGAAGATGCAAAAATGCTCATTCATATGAAAGAAAATACAGATGAAGCAGAGTATCTGACTAATATAGCCCAGCATTTTTCTTAAAAAGAAGTTAGGTGGCGGACGCTTCTCGGTATTCTACCGGGGAGAGGTCCCTCTTTCTTGTTATGATTAAAAAAATCCCCTCCGATTAACAGTGGTATGTTCATACGTACATGAACCTTCTCCACTATCTACCGTAAGGGGATTTTACAAATTTAATGATTAATGCATTGGTGTATTCATTTTATGATTAACAACTACTCTTTTCACGAAGAACGCAAGGATTAGACCTACAATCGCCATACTCATTCCAAAAATAAATGCATTTTGTACACCTTGCGTGAATGCAGGCAACATATTAGCTGGATCGGCAGGATCGGCCACAGTCTTCAAATAACTCTTAGAACCTGCGGACATAATGCTGACAGCTAATGCAGTACCGATCGCACCAGCAACCTGCTGCAAAGTATTCATGATCGCTGTACCATCTGGATATAATTCTAACGGCAGCTGGTTAATTCCGTTGGTTTGTGCAGGCATAAATACCATCGACACACCAATCATAAGCGTACTGTGAAGTACGATTACGAATACAACCGTAGAAGCAACAGTAATACTGGAGAAGAACCACAAAGCAGTAGCTGCAATAATTAGACCCGGAATAACGAGCCATTTGGGACCGTATTTGTCGAACAGACGACCCATGATTGGGGACATCAATCCGTTAATAATCCCCCCTGGAAGTAGCAGCAAGCCTGCCTTGAACGCTGTATACCCTTGACCCTGTTGAAGATACATTGGAAGAATCAACATGGATGACAGGATAACCATCATACAAATAAATACCATAGCCACACCAATAGAGAACATTGGATATTTAAAAGCTCGCAGATTAATCATAGGCTGCTTCATCTTCATTTGGCGCAAACCAAACAATAAGAGTGATACCACACCTACTACGATAGCAATGATTACTTTTGGACTTCCCCAACCAGCTTCTTCACCGGCGCTACTGAAACCAAACACGATTCCACCAAACCCGATTGATGATAACACTATGGAGAGGATGTCGATCTTCGGCTTCGTAACCTTCGTTACATTCTGCATGAAGAGGATCCCGAATATCAATGCGATCACCAGGAATGGCAGTGACAGCCAGAAGATCCAGTGCCAGCTAAGGCTTTCAATTAGAAGACCGGCAATAGTAGGACCGATCGCTGGTGCTACCATGATAACCAATCCTATCATCCCCATCGCGGCACCACGTTTTTCAGGAGCAATGATAATAAGGATCGTATTGAACATAAGTGGTAAAAGAAGCGCTGTACCCATTGCTTGTACCACACGCGCTGTTAATAGGAACTCAAAACTAGGTGATACTGCAGCTAAAAACGTTCCAAGTATTGAAAAACATAAAGCAGCAACAAACAACTGTCTAGTCGAGAACCACTGAAGCAGCATACCCGAAATCGGTACTAGAATTCCCAGTGTAAGCAGATAAGCCGTCGTCAACCATTGTGCTGTTGCTGGAGTAATTTGAAGGACATTCATAAGATCACTTAAAGCTACATTCAGTGCGGTTTCACTGAACATTCCGATAAATCCTGCAAGTAGTAAAGAGACTAGAATCGGAATGGTTTTAAACTTCTTTACTTCCTTTTGTTGCTTTCCTTGCATAGTTGCTTCCACTCTTAATCCCCCTGATGTTCTTATCTATTGTCTATCTCTAACCAAGTATTGCTGGGATAATCTTCGCCGCCGCGAGAAGCGGCTGTTCATCCCGTAAAGTCAGCGTCTGAAGAAGCGCTCCTTCAAATAATGAGACTATTACTGAAGCCTTATCGGCTGCAGTGTTGCTCTCCACACCTTCTTCCAGAAGGCGTTTCTTGATCACATCTTGCAAGTCCATAAACACAGATTTACATGCAGTCCGCAGCTCCTCACTAATACAAGAGGTCTCCGCCGCTAACCAAAAACTAAATGGAACAATCCCCTCAAATGAAGATTCCACTGCATCCATAGCCATGCCTAGAATAAAATCCTCCATTGCTTCAGCTGCACTATTGCTGCTCTCCATATGACAGTTCAGTTTCTGAGCGACTGTTAGACTAGTCCGGTTAATGCATGTTAAAGCCAGCTCTTCTTTACCGTGGGGGAAGTAATAATAAAGAGATCCCTTCGGTGAATCGCTGTCTTTAATAATCTGATTTAGTCCTGTTGCATGATATCCCTGAGAAAAAAATAATTTCGAAGCGGTGTCCAGAATCGCCTCACGCGTATTCGGCTTGTTCGACAAGCTGACACTTCCTTTGCATTATAACAATTGGTCTACATAATAAAACCATATTTTTAAGAGATATGTCAACATATAAATTACTTAAATTCAAAGTAATCTACTTCCCATTCCCTCAACCTCAGCGTATACTATAATTATTCCAATAAGAAAGGTGTGAATAAGATGCAAGACGTGCCCAAAGGAATTCCACGACCATTAGTAAAGACTAATCAGGCGTTTATCGTCATTTCTGTAATATTGACATGGCTAACAGGACAGCACTGGATTCTTGCGCTGCCCTTGTTTGCCGGATTGCTCGGACTCTTGTTCGGTTATAATCCCATCATTAAACTGGCTGCTAAGTTTCTGACAAAAGAACGTTCGCACTATGTACTCGAAGACTGGTCACAGCAACAGTTTAATCAAACGATTGCTGTCTTCTGCCTCACAGGTGGTCTGATCAGCTTCATCGCGGGGTGGACGATTGCTGCCTATATTTTCACAGCGCTAGTTGCAGTGGCAGCCACTGTTGCGATACTTGGATTTTGCATCGGATGTTTTATCCATTATCAGTGGAGAATGTACAATTACAGACGTAAACAGAGCAGCACACATTAAATCTTAATCTTTCTCTTCTCCAACAACATCCCAGCGATGGCGAAATTTTAGTAGCCTTGGATGAAGTGATGAAGGTGCAGATGGCAACAATAAGCGGATCTTTACAATCCATTCTTCAAAAGAGGAGTAAGACGCAAACTGATTCGCCACCTCAGGTGTTAAATACAAAAAAATCGGCGAAGGATAGATTTCTGCAAGATGTCTAAGCGCAGAATCAAGCGGAGTATATTTCTTTCGCTTTCCTTCCAAACTCTCTACCGTGATGAAGCTAAGTCCTTGCTCCCTCTTCCATTCATGCAGCCGGTCCTCACGCTTATAATAAGCGCTCACCGGCTCTTTGGTCATCCGTCTCACCGTTTCTTCATGAAGCGGATATAGCACTAGCTTAGTGAAACGCCGATCGGTGGCCGTTTTTGCCGCGATTACAAGTTCCTGATCTGTTATATGTTCAAAAGAATCGTAAAACACTAACGTCCCTTTACGTTGTTCAACCGGTGGCTCATAGCCGTAGGGAACATGCTGAATGTCTCTTTTCATTGAAATCCCTCCTGCTTGTTCTATTTATAAATCATATCATGTGACAATAGCAGGGCTATCATTCTTATCTTACAGCTTAAGCAGTTCTCATTTCCCACCTACCTCAAACAATTCCTGCTCTATCCCAAGCTAATTTAAATTCCGCTACACTCTGATACCGCTGCTCACGCTCCAGGCTAACCGCCCGTAAAGCAACCTCGTAGTGAGCTTCGCTCGCCTCCCATTTTGCAAACGACCGGTCGGAGGCTCCTCCTAAAAGAACAAATGAAGTTGCGCCCATATTGAATACATTGGTAACTTCATCAATCGGTGCACCCAAGATAAACTCTTCCGGTGACTTGAATCTGGATGAGCCCCAGAAGTTCTCTCCCAGATCATTTACAGTTGGCTTAGGTCTATAAAAATCAATATCACAAATCCTTGTTTCATCGTTCGCGAAATTATAAAGAATACTTCCATCATAAAAATCGACGGCGACATAACCCTGCAACTCAACATGTTCATGAAACGCAAAGATTACGTCTAAGGACGCTAAACGTTTTTCAATAGATAGTTGCTTATAGCGGTAAAAAGGCGATTCCGGATGGTTCAACTTAGCTTCTCCCGCAAACAGCCAATGCGAATGCAAACATTCACCTTCAAACCATTCAAACACTGCTGCATATCCCACTCCAACTTCAAAATGTGACACCAGATAGATCAGCACTTCAGATTCAAGCTCTTTATATATCGGAATAGCTTTAATCAAATTATCAACAGCATCCGAGGGGTTTCTATCGTAAGTCAAAGGCTTTGCACCAGCAAATTTCACAAAATACTTCTGACCCTCCTTCTCCACACCAAAAGAAAGATTTCCCGAGTCCTGCTGATCGAACACTTTGAACACCCTGCCAAGTTTAGATAACCAAGCAAAATCACAAGGCTCTTGCAATTGAAAAGTTACTGCATCGATTTCGTATGTAAAATATTTTTCGCTCAAATGTACCTCCACATTTACTAACCTAAGTTAGCTCTATTTTCATAAAGATTCCGGCGATGATTGTTTCATGAGGACCTGTTCTTTTGACAATTTCATACGGCTTAAACCCTAACCTGGAGTATAATAACATCCCTTTAGTATTCACATTATGACAAACTAGATGTAACTCTTGAAGCTGTAAGTCCTCTTTAGCAGCAGCAAGCATGGTACGAATCAAATACTCCGCGGCTCCCTTACCTCTATAATCGGTTGAAACAATAACATTTCCTAGCCAGTACAAATCTTGTTCTTGTCATATTGCGGCATAATCCGTAGATGCGGCTTTTCGATAACTGTACGTCATTCCGTTTCCTACCTTCTTAACTTTAATCATTATCTTGCTCGATATTTAAGCACTAGAATAATAACCAGCAACACAACACATAAGGACATCGTATTCGTAATCAAAAAAGCTAAACCTACTCCCGTAACCGCCAAACTTATCGCGTATGCTTCCATTAGACTAATCCCGAGCAGCATAAGTAAATACGACTTCAAATTTAAATCGACTACGGATTTTGATTTAAGGATTTGAATAATTTGAGGAATCCATCCCAAAGACAGGATCACCCCACCTATTAATTGCATGATTGCAAACATATGAGCACCTCCACGGATTTTATTACTGTTGTATTCCGGGCGGCTCCATCTGGTTCCAGTTCATACTAATTTAACAATTATTTTTAGCTACTCTGCTTCTTTAAGCTTACTATATGCATAAGAGGCAGCACCAATAGTTCCGGCCCGACTTCCCAGCGAAGCTTGAACAATTTCACACTTACTGCCAGATAGCTTCAACGCATGCTGACTTACAGTTTCTCTTACAGGTTGGAGCAACTTATCACCCGCTGCCGCCATCCCCCCACCTACAATAATAAGATCAGGGTTGAGCATATTCACTACATTCGCTAATCCAAAGCCAAGTATAGTCCCTGTCTCCTGCATGACCTCCATAGAGAGATCGTCTCCGAGTTCGTAGGCTTCAGATATCATTAGCGCGGTAATTTGCTCTTCTTGATTATTTGCCCAGGTCTGAATCATGCTGGTTCGGCCTTCCTTCAGCTTCTCTTTAAAAGTGTTCACCATGCCAAGCGCGGAGACATATCGTCCCAAGCAGCCCGAGCTCCCACATTTACAAGGTCGTCCGTTCCTGTACATATTCATGTGCCCAATTTCACCAGCGCTATAAGACGTGCCGTAGATTACTTTCCCGTTATTCACAATACCCGATCCTAAACCCGTTCCCAAAGTAATCAGAACTAGATTGTTATAACCTCTGCCTGCACCTTGCTGCCATTCTCCATACAGATTAACCCTCACATCGTTATCAATGAAAATAGGGAAATCATAAAACTGCTTCATCTCGTCAACAACATATACTTGCTCCCACCCCGGAAAATTAGGCGAGAAAAAAGAAATGCCCGCTACCGGATCAAGTAATCCGGGCACTCCGATTCCCATACCTTCTACTAAATCTAACGAAATATCCGCTTCAACCGTAATCAAACGTACAGCTTCTCTAATCCGTTCCAGCACATGTAACGGGCCTTTGGCTGCCTCTGTAGGTGTAGATATTTCTTTTACAGCTATAAAATCGAAATCGTAAATTCCTGCTTTAATATTCGTTCCACCGAGATCAATTCCTATAATGTAGCGTTTCATAAGAACCTCCAGAATTAGAAATAACTTCACCTTTTATTATGAATGTCTGAAGGCTGAAACTATAGAGGGAACATACAAGTTATATGATAAAGTTCCAACATTTCTATTACAAATGACTACTACTAACTGTCGCTTCTGCTTCGGCTAACATCAGTCTGTTCACACCCATCTTAATCTGATTCTCGGTAAGATTAGAATAGCCTAGTAGAAACACAGGTCCCTTAGGTTTACTCTCCAGAAAATAAGAAGATGCAGGATATACACGAACTCCGTAATGGAGCGCCACTTCAGCTATACGATTCTCTTCGGCATCCGACTCCAGCTCAATCAGTAAGTGCAGCCCCGCTTCCTCGCCATAATATCGCACACGACTCCCAAATTCAGTATTCAAGCTATTTACGAGACAGGCTCTACGTGAGGCATACAGCTTACCCATCTGTGTAATATGCCTTGCATAGTGACCATTCTGTATAAATTCAGCTAACGCTTCCTGATCCAAAGCAGAAGACATGCGATCTGTAATCCATTTAACGGCCAAAAAAGGTTGAAGCAAAGCCGGAGGCAATACAACATAACCTATCCGCAGAGAAGGAAATAATACTTTACTAAAGCTGCCTACATAAATGACTCGACCTTCAACATCTAGACCAGCAAGCGCAGATAATTTCGGACCCTCGTACCTATATTCACTGTCATAATCGTCTTCAATAATAAAAGCATGATTAGCTTTCGCCCAATCCAACAGCTGAACTCTTCGTTTCAAGGACAGTGTCGTCCCAAAAGGGAACTGGTGAGAAGGCGTAACATAGACTAGCTTTGGCGATTTTTTAAGATTACCTTCTTTATCGTTATCACTGTTTGTCTGGATCTCTTCCACACAGATGCCATCTTGATCTACTTTAACAGGTATGACCTCTACCCCAGCAAAAGAAAATATTTCACGCACAACGCTATGTGATGGATCTTCAACAATGACTTGATCACCTTTAAATAAGAAAATCCTCGATAAAATATCAAGAGCTTGCGTAGCTCCAGAAGTAATCACGATTTGTTCTGGAACAACGGGCATAGACCGCGTGGAACGTAATAAACGAGCAATTTCTCTGCGTAGTCCCAGTGAACCCTCCGCAGGGCCATAGCCTAAAGTATCCGGTGAAGCGCGGCGGCAAGCATTCATTAGAGCTTTTTGCCATTGATCCATAGGAAACGCATCCCAAGCAGGTACACCATGTCGAAAATCGCAAAATACCGGGTTCAAATGATCAACTTCTCTAGTAGCAGGAGGATTAAGCGTAAGGATATCAGGTCCCTTCGTTATAAAATTGTAAGGGCTCTCATAATCTTTTGTAATTTTCTCCTCTAACGTCAACTCCGCAATAAACGTTCCCGCCCCTTTTCTCATCTCCAGATACCCTTCTGCCTGTAGTAGCTCATAGGATTGAAGGACCACGCTTCTGGATACTCCAAGCTGATTGGCCAAAGTTCTAGACGGAGGCAGGGGGTCCCCCCCGCTTAAAGCTCCTGAATGGATAGCATTTCGAACTTGCTCGTAAATTTGACGGCTAAATGGTATCTGTCGTTCTTTATCGAGTGTGATCAGCAAATCATGCTTCATAAGAGGTCCTCCCCTTCTTTTCCGACTTTTGATTTAAAAATATAGGGTTAGCATTTTTACGAGTATTGCTGCGGAAACAGAGCCTAGAATCACGAAGAGCAGCGGAATTTTTCTAATTAATACCAGTATAACAGCGACAGTCCCTGATGCGATACCCACAAGATTAACATCTGGGTCTACCTGAATGATTCCAGGTACCGTTAACGCACTAAGTACCGCTATGGGCAAATACTCCAGTAGCGCTTGGACTTTGGAAGAACCATTCGTATGGTTCGTAAGCAGTAAAGGCACAAAACGAAATAAAAATGTAATAACAGCCATACCTATGATGATTAATATAGTCATATGGATACCCCCTTCTCCGCTTTGACTTGCCCTTTAATTAAGGAACCCACTGCCATGCCGATCAACATAGCTATAAGAATCGATGAGTTTCCCAGCAAAGGGTTCAGTAGCCAAGATGATCCTGCAGCTGATATACATATAGCCATATTCCGTAAGCTGCCTTTCAATTGAGGTACAACAAGTGCAATTAGTAAGGCATATAATGACGTGTTTAGCGCCGGTAAATATAAAGCTGGGATATAGGAGGCAAGGGTGATCCCCGAAGCTGTTGCTATCAGGTTAGCGACATAGGGAGGAATTTGTAGGCCTAGCAGATAAGGAAGTCCTAAGGGCTGGTTCATTTTTTCATTCTCCGTTTTACGATTTACTCCTTCTCGAGGGATCATACTAACGGCATATACCTCTTCTGTTAAACTGAATCCAATCCAAGTTCTCGCTAGTACACTGATGTTACGATTTAACTGCCCTCCAAAGGATAAGCTGATAAACAAATATCTTAAGTTAATGATCAGAGTAAGCAGTAAAATCACTGGAGCGGCTGCTCCTGCGGCAAGCATTTTTACACCGATAAATTGACTAGCCCCCGCAAATACGAGCGCTGACAATAAGAATACTTCCAGACTTTCTAGACCTAACCCCTTACCGACCAATCCAAACGTAAAGCAAGCTGGGATAAATCCTGCAACAATTGCGATAGAATCTTTTAGCCCTGTTCTAAACATTACTTTTTGATCATTCATAAGCTTCTCTCCCTTATCGTTGTTACTAGAGAGAGCATACTTGGATACAGTTCCAGTGGAAATAACCACATTGGTGCGTATGTACCATACCAATTTCTTTTCTCACAAAAAAAGACCGCCCTCTAGAGAGCGATCTTAAATGTAGGTTTAAACCTCCAGTGGACTTTCAACAATCTCGTTGATTTCCTCTAAAATCTGCGATTTAATCTGGTCTACACGATCAAAATTCAGGGTAGAAGTATAGATTTGCTTTAATGCAACTAGGAATACTTTTGCGTCTGTAAGATGTTGTGTGGATTGCTTCATGGTACTCGAATATCGCTCTTTAATGCCGGCAATAGCTTCGGAATATTCTTCATCTGTACCAGGCAGTATACAGCGGGAATACATATCGACGATCTCGTCGGTTGCCTGATCTGGGTAGTACTCGTGTGGAGCCGTACTATCAAAAATAGCAAAGCCAAGCTCACGCACAATAATCATATCAAGGCTATTTGGATCGAAGCCACAGTGGTAAATTTCAACATCGAAACCACGTTTGATGCCTTCAGCCGCTATTTTCTTCAACAATGTAGATTTTCCGGAGCCCGCACGTCCTTTAACCAGATATCTTTTTAGTCCTGAGGTTAGATTAGGAACAAAATCCACGGCCCCCTTAGGCGTCGCCGCACCTAAAAAACGATGATCTACCCGGCTGGATTTATCAGATTTCTGATCACCATACAAAAGCTTAATATACTCCTGTGTCAGCTCATCAGCTGCTTGAAAATCCATTTTCGCGATATAAATTGCTTCCCATTCGTCATGAATGCGAAGAGCTTCAGCAAAGCCAGCATAAGCCAATTCATGTTCTTGTTTAATGGCTCCGACTAAATTATCGATTTCCAACTTCTGCTGACACAACTGGAACTGATCAGCGGCCTGCTCCAAATCTACGAATACGATGGACTCTTCAGGCAGTTCAGGGTTTATTACTCGCGGAGCTGTTCCATCCACAATTCCTATATTTAATTTGGGAATAATCACACCGTCGAATGAATCGTTATCTGATGCAGTGTGGATGAACCAGATCTCATAACCTTGTTGATTCAACTGCTCTCCAATTTCTCTAATCAGTTTGGTCTGCCCCGTACCTGGGCCTCCTTTTAAAACATATAGACGCGTTAAACTTTGCAATGACGACTCATAGAGGCTGTAAAAGCCGTGAGCCGTATTCCCGCCAGCAAAGAAATTGAGGATTGTTCCGTTCATAATCGCACACCTTTCCGGGCTAATGTCATGGTTCATATTTCATCGTATTATGGTTCCCTGGGAAAGGTGACACTTTAAGTGAGATGTGGTCTTACTTCATAAAATGATCCATAAATCTCTTAATGACTGGAACATCAGGAGGTGATAACTCGCTAGGCAATTCTCCATAATTAAAAAAACGGACTTCTTGCACTTCAATTCCATCTTCTTTAAGCGCACCGTCAAATTCTGTACATAGATAAGCGGCTACAACATTATATACTTCATCACCGTTTGGATATTTGTAATAAAGCTCTTGTCCAGAAAACATGTCGAACAATTCAAGTCCTCTGGCTTGTAAACCTGTCTCCTCAAAAAGTTCCCTTTTAGCAACCTCTTCCAAAGTCTCCCCAAGCTCCATCGAGCCACCTGGCAACCCCCAGCAACCGTTGTCCGTTCTACGTTGTAATAGTAATTGCTGCTCGCTACACAACAAAACACAGGCTCCTGCCATAATAAGCGGCCTGGTACCTACTAGTTTTCTTAGCTCCATAATATAATTGCTCATTACACAGCATCCTTTTCCTTAATGGCTTGTTTTTTTGTTCATCCCCAAATATAATCACAGGAACCATACCACAATATTACATTTATAACATTCGAAAGCAAATAAAAAAAGCTACCTCATGGTAGCTCTATAAATCCTGATTACTAGATAATCATTTCGTTTTTGGAACATGAAAACCATTGTTTTGCGCGTAATTTTCAATACTCCAGATGCCGATTTCCTGCTCTCTTGCTTTATCCTGAATAGCTCTAAATTGATCTACGTATTTCGTATTAGGTGCAAATACATATGCCACACGTGCATAACCCTGCTCTAGCAGAAGCTCATTAAACATTTTGCCATCGATATAGAGATAACAGAGTAGACGACCATATTTATCTCGTTCTGATACATCTAGTTCAATTTGCACATCTTTATTGGTAAGCATCTTTTTGGCATAATCAGAGGCTTCTATCGAAAATGGCTGTGGCTCAGGAATGTTCGGATTAACGGATTCAGGGGTATCGACTAGTAGCAAGCGTACTGTTTCTTTTTTACCGTCGATAGTCAGCTTCATGGTGTCACCATCAACTACCCGTGTTACCTTAGCATCTAATAAACGTCTGTTATCCTCTTGTGTATTCTTTGCCGTAGCATCAGATTTAGGGCTAGGACTTGTTGTTATAGATGGAGCTTGATCTGGAGTAGACTGCTCGGCGAAAGTGCAAGCGGTAGCTGTTCCGAGTATGAGGGTGATGGCTAAGCAGATTTTTAATAGATACGTTTTACTCATGGTTAAACCTCTTTCTTATACATATGTAATAGCTTCATGGGGTCTAATTAAAATAAATCAAAATAGTAAAAAACACAAGTTTGTAATATTTAATATAGAAAACAACGACAGCTATGTACCAGAAAAATAAGATACATGGCTGTCGCCGTTTTAATAAATTCATAATCTCCGTTAATCACCCAGCTTAGCTTCTGCTACGTTTAAGTTGGAAATTTTTATTTTGATTATGATCGATAAGAAAGCAAGCAGGGAAAACATAATTCCGATCCAGATGAGCTGATGTATTCCTGCATGAGAAATAAACCAACCACCTATAGCAGTCCCTATAGTAATTCCAAGATTGGAGAATGAAATAAACAAGCTGTTACCGAATTCGGGAGCTTCTTTCGCCTCGGTCGTTAACCATGCTTGACTGACAATGAGTCCTCCGGAATGCACTGCCCCCCAAATGATTATGATAATAACCATCGGAATGAAATAAGATCCTAGATAATAAACGAAGAGGTAAGTTACCGCATATAGCAGAGGAAACATGATGACGGTCTTTGAAATGCTTTTATGCAAAAGGCCCCCAAATAAAAAGTTCCCAAAAATCATGACTATACCAAAGGCCATCAACATGATACTAATCCATGATCCATTCATATGTGTTACTTGTCCAAGATACTCAGCGAAGTAACTATATACAGAAAACATAGCTGCAAAAATAAAAATAACAGTCACAATATTTAACCATAATAGGGGTTTGCGTAGTATACCAAGCTGCTTGCCATAAGACATTTTTTCTTTAACAGGCATGGAAGGAAGCCAAGCGAGTATCCCTAAAAAGGCAATTATACTTACAACAGCACCAAACAGGAAAGCAACTTCTAATGATATTTTGTCCGCAAGATAAGAAGTCAAAGGCACACCAAAAGCAAACCCGACTGTGATTCCGGCGAAAACCTTTGTAACTGCTTTAGTACTCTTTTCTGGTGGGACAAGTTGAGCAGCGGTCACAAGAGCAACTGAAAAAAAGACAGGATGAAAAATAGCAGGGATAATACGAAAAATCAGCATTACTTCAAACATAGTTGTATAAGCGTACACAACATTTGAAATTGCAAAAATAAGTACAGCCGTTAATAGAATAACTTTACGATTGATACCAGAAGCCAGTAATGTTAGAAATGGACCAGAAATGGCAACGACTAAAGCAAATATACTTACAAGCCATCCAGTCTGTGAAGTCGATATATTAAATTTTTGAGTTATCTGCGGTAGAACACCTATAATCCCCATTTCCGTAGTGATAATACCAAATACACCTAAAGCCAAAATAATAATAAGCAACGGGTTAATCTTTTTCATTTTTAAAATAATCCTCCATTTATATTTACATATACAGAATTGTAGATATGTATTATCAAAAAAAAGTCTTCCCTCCTCTCATTTATAGTTTCTGTTTAATATACTCGGAAAATTCCTGAATTGTCTTCTCGTTCCGACGATAGTACGTCCACTTCCCAATTCGCTCAGATTCCAACAAACCAGCTTTTTGCATTGTCAACAAATAACTCGAGATAACAGACTGTGCAAGTCCCGCTTTAGCTTGAATATCTCCCACGCATATTCCAGTTCGAAAACTTAGGCCTTGTTGTAAATAAGGCTTCTCATCAAAGAATTCCTCCGGAGTTTTTAACCACATCATAATCTGACTACGTGTCTCGTTAGACAAAGCTTTAAATATCACTAAAGGTTCCATGCATTTCATTATATCTACTTTTATAGATTTGTAAATGTAAAATTAATTTAGTGCATGAGATATTTCCAAATTAACCAGCAAATCAGTACGGATACCCACGAAATGAAACCGAAAATCATCACGATTTTATTTTCGCTCCATCCGTATTTTAAACTGAAATGGTAATGAATCGGAGCCATTCGGAACAGCCGCAGCTTATTCCGTTTATAGTACCAAACTTGTAATATGACCGACAACTGCTCCGCAAAATAGACGAAAAACAAAATCGGAATCAAAAGCTCGACCTTCTCAATGACAGCTAAAATGGAAAGGGAACCACCAATCGCTAGTGAACCTGTATCGCCCATAAACGCTCTTGCCGGATAAATATTGTAAAGGAACAGCCCCAGCAGACAGCCAATCATGACAAGGGAAAATGTCTGCACTTCAGGTTTGTCCGAAATCATAAAAAAGAAAAAATACGTTGGAATGGCTACATTGATCAGTAGCCCATCAAGACCGTCCGTAAAATTGATGGCATTTGCGGAGCCCACCACAAACAGCAAAATGATTCCGACATAAAGGTACAAAGGCAATTGCAAATAGTGCCCTTGAAATAACCCAATATCGCTCGTCAGGCCGAACGAATGGAACAACATATACAAAATGGTTCCAGTAAAAATAAATTGTAACACTAGTTTTGAGCGACCGGTGATGCCGGACGGATTTTGCCAAAAAGCCTTTTTGAAATCATCGAGAAATCCGACTGAGCTGAACAACAAAAACGTGACGCATAAGAGTAACATTAGAGGTCCGGGATGAAACTGTAACGAGATCGCTATCCCGATAAGCAGGACCAACCCTGCCATAAGCGGTGTACCACGTTTGGCCTGATGATCCGCTGGTAACTCGGAGCGAATCGGCTGCGTTAGCCTCAGCCTGTGCAGTGTCCAGATCAACAACGGCGTAAATATCGCCACTAGAAGAAAAGACAGGCCGGAAATAGCCATAATTCCAAACATATAACAAACTGCCCCCTCTTTGAAAAACAATATTTTAATACTTCCACTCCAAATACTCTACTCTGGAACCTAACTCACACTCACGAAATTGATTTGAGAGTTATTAAGATCGCTTGATTTATGTAAAGTTTTATCCCTCTCACTTGTATCTTTAGTAAAATGATATATGTAAATAAAACTTTGATAAAGAGAAAGTATTCTGTTTTTATTTCCTATTTTCGCTCCTCATTAAGAAATACTTCCGATCAATAAATAAAGGACTGCCTATCGGCAGCCCTTCATTTATTTCGCATCCCTCACTGTTTTCAAATCGATAATTACCTAAGAGTCTAGCTCTGCTAATTCCTGAAGGATTTTCTCAATATCACCATCAGGATTTAACGCTTTAATCATCTCTTTCGTAATAGCTGCACCCTCATAAACTTGTGCAACAACCTCTAAGGGGAGTGTGAGTTCAAAATAACCTTCGGCAAATTCCACAAAATCCTCAGCTGTGCGGAAAATAGTTCCTAGCAAAAAGTCCGAACCATCTTCTGTCCCCGCTGGAATCTCTACCTTCCCCTTTTGCCACGTCAAGTCATTATCTTCACGCCAAAAACAAAAAGTAACATCATCCTTAGTTATCGCCTCATCTTCCAGTAAAGACAATAGTGAGGTCGGGACTTCTTCATAGATTCCTGGCCAAACTTCATGTTCGTCGCGCGCATATGGACTTACTTCTGACTCATGATCAAATCCTTTAATTATCGTTCCTTGAGGTGAAAAAATAATAAACAAATGATCACCTGATCCATTGTCAATCGATGCTAAGGAAACATTCTTATCGAATTCAGAAACAAAACTATGATAGCGAAGCCATTCCTCTGGACATAGGACAATATTTAGAGAAGCAAGTATTTTCATGAGTTTTTTTAAGTTTTCGGGTGATGGTAAAATATTTAACACATTCATTTATGATTCCTCCCCATTGTAGTTATTAATGATTTTAGCATATTCATGAATTAGGAGTGAAAAAAAAGACTACCCGAAGGTAGCCTTTCCAACTTAAGAAGACACTAGCTTAGCTTAAGATCCCGCGCCCTTATATCTTCTAACTCCATAACTCCAAGCTAACAGACCAATCCCAAGGAATATCGCACCTACAACAGGTGTCATCAGCGCCAGGCTCGTCATTTCTTCACGCTGCAGGAAGAGCGCTGCTGGATAAACTCCGACGAATGCAAACGGGATAATCCAAGTTAGAAGTACCTGAATAGCACGATTGTAAATCGTTACCGGATAACGGCCATAGGTCTGAATATTGTACATTAGAGGAAGAATACCCGTTGGTGCATCGGAATAGAAAGACAACGAAGTCAATGTTGTATAAATTCCAGTATAGATGGCGACGGCACTTAATGTAAGAATGATCAGAGCCGGTATCGTCCACCATTCAAAGGGAAGACCCAGATTACTACCACTGATGGCCATAATAATAATACCTATGAATGAGCCCATTAGTGCTGGTGGATCAACATTTTCCAAGAAGATCTGGAACAGATTATGCGCCGGACGTGTCAAAATACGGTCCATCTCACCTTTGACGATATAACGCTCACTAAATCCCCATAGATTCACAAAACAACTAAACACCCCAAAAGGCACCATAAAGAACCCATAGACGAACACTACTTCGTTCTGATTCCAGCCGCCAAGGCTATCCGTATGCATGAAAATTACTAGTATAAAGATAAAGTTTGTAGCCTGAAAGAGCAAATCTGATATGACCTCTACCCAAAAATCGGCGCGATAGGTGAGCCGGGACTTCATATAGTTTTTAATGTATTCAATTAATAATCCAAGGTAATACACGTTTCCTCAACCTCCCTGCACGAAGAGACGCTGCCGCGCCGCATGATATAACCAGACAATTGGAATCAGTAATGCCAGGAACCAAACGATCTGTATCCCTAGTACATTCCAAATCCCAACCCCTTGCACCCGTCCTGTAAATACAGAACCTGGCAAGTAAGTAATCGCCTGAAACGGCAGCACCTTAAGTATAGAAGATAGCCAGTCAGGAAACAGACTGATCGGCACGATCAGACCAGAGAACAGATCAACAATTACCCGCTTCATACGCATCATGCCCTCATTATTCTCAACAAAGAAAGCCGAGAGCCCAGTAATAATATTGATCTGTGAATTAATCAAAAAGCTGAAAAAGAGCATTACAAGAAAACCCGCCCAAGCAGATGGTGCTGTCGGTAATTGAACCGGGAACAACAACATCGCTATAGCCATACCCGGAATCATAAACAAGAGGAAGCGGAACATTCCCTCTCCGAGTCCTTGCATCATTTTGACTAAGACATAGTTATAAGGCCTTATAAACTGGATAGCGATACTTCCGTCTCGTATATCCGTAGAGATCTCGCGATCTAGGTTATTAAAATAAAAGGCTCGAGCCATCCACGACACAGCAACATATGATGTCATTTGCGTTGCAGTAAAGCCACCCAATGAATCCCCATTACCATAGATGGCCATCCAAGTGAAATAGTTAACCCCAATATTCAGTGAATAGATAAGAATACCTGAGTAGTAGTTAATCCGATAAGCAAGCATGGTAAGGAACCGGATCCGTATAAAATCTAAGTACGCCCCAAACAGTAATCTACGACTATTATCTGGAGGACCACCTGAAGACGAACCTCCTGAGGACGAAGACATAGCTGTTGCAGCATTAAGCTTATCAGACATGTAAAGCCTCTCTTTCATCCTTCAGAGCGGCAGCTTGTTTCTCTGGTTTATCCGCAGACCCGGATTGATAAATACTGCGAACAATATCGTCCGTATTCGTCTCAATGATTTTGATATCAGTAATGTCGGCTTTCCCTACTACCCGTCCCAAAACATCGGATACATTTATATCCAGCGGTATCCAAACCGATGCTCCAAGATCGTTGTCTGCAGACCAAGTAACCGGCATCCCTTCAGTCCAAAGCTCAAGCAATTGCCGTTTCGTTGCATTTCCGAATTGAAATTGAACTTCACGTCCGGTTCCCCAGCGCTGTTTCAGATCTTCTAGGCCGCCGTCATAAATAATTCGACCATCGTCAAGCATAATCACCCGCGAGCAAAGGGCTTCAATATCTTGCAGATCATGTGTAGTCAACAGTATGGTTGTTCCATGCTCACGGTTCATATCTTTAAGGAATTCACGGATCTCTGACTTCACCACAATATCTAAACCAATGGTTGGCTCGTCCAGAAATACAATCGAAGGGTTATGAAGTAATGCTGCGACTAATTCACAACGCATCCGCTGACCGAGACTGAGCTTACGAACAGGACGATTCAGTAGTTCTTGCAACTGCAATCGTTCGACTAATTCATCCAGCCGTTTCTTGAAGTCTTGTTCAGATACCCGGTATACCTTGCGCAGCAGCTGGAAGGATTCAATGACCCCAATGTCCCACCATAGCTGGCTGCGTTGCCCGAACACCACACCTATATTCTTCACAAATTTCTCGCGCTCCAAATAAGGAACATAACCACCCACCGTAAGATTTCCTGAAGTTGGTACGAGAATACCCGTGAGCATTTTGATCGTGGTTGATTTCCCAGCACCGTTCTCGCCGATGTAACCACAAATCTCACCTTCGGGAATGGAAAAGGAAATATCCTTCACGGCAGTTACTTCCGTATACTCCCTTTTAAACAAATCAGCGAAGGCCCCTTTGAGACCTTCGCGGTTTTTTTGTACTTTGAATGTTTTGCGTAAGTCTTGTACTTGAATAGCAGTCATATTGTACCTCACTAAGCTTAAAGTTGGGTTCCAGTAACCCATTATAATTGAAGAAGCGCAAAAGCACTACCTCAATTTTTACTTAGCCAGTCTTCCTACAATTGGATTCGCTTCTTTCACTGCCTCTAAATGTCCTGAACGAGCCACTTTGGTGCGTAAGTATTTCTCGTTAAAAGAAGATACATCTCCCCACAGCGCTACTCTTTTCACAGCATTCATACCTGCAGTCTTGAGAGCTTCCAGTTTCTTCGGATTGTTCGTAATTAACGTGACTGGTTTATGACGTAGCTGTTGTAGAACGCTGATCGCTTCTTCATAATTTCTTGAATCATCAGAAAAACCCAGTTCTAAATTAGCCTCAACTGTATCGTATCCTTCTTCTTGTAAAAGATACGCTAAAGATTTGCTAAACAGTCCAATGCCTCTACCCTCATGGTTAGCAAGATAGAATAACGCACCTGAACCGTGTTCGACGATCATTTTCATGGACTGATGCAGTTGGAAGCCACAATCACAACGTTTGCTGCCAAAAATATCGCCGGTATGACAAATGCTGTGCATCCGAATCAATGCTTCATCTGAGCCTTCGAAATCACCATATACTAAAACACTGGATTGCTGACCATCTGCGAGGCTCATGGATGGTAACTTTGAAATCAAAGCGGCTGTTGCTTCACTATTATCACCAAGAAGCTCTGCATCCGTAGTGTTCAGCCAGTTGTACCATTTAAAAGTAACAGTCTCTCCGTCTAAATTCACGGGTAAAGTAATCGGTCCAACTAATATATTTGTACTGTTTTCTAAAGGAATCCGAGTAATTTTATTTTGTAGGATAGAAATAATATCTGGTTTTGTCATGTGTAACACCTTCCTCAATTTCATCTGGTATAGCTATAGCTATACATAAGGATCGAATATTAGTTAAAATATAAGTAACTATTTGTAAGTAAGTTTATCATTGTAATATAACTTCGTCAAGTTATAATATATCTTTAAATATTTATAATTACTTTATGTAAGTTTATGATATAATGAATGTCGAGGTGATATTATGAATGATTTCAACATGTGTCCTCGCTTTGAAAAAGCGGTAGACTTGCTAAGTAAACGTTGGGTCGCGCTGATCGTTTTCGTGCTTATGCCAGGTCCACGTCGTTTTGGCGAAATAGAAAGCTGTCTGTCCAATCTAAGTGGTAAAGTGTTATCTGACCGATTAAAAGAAATGGAAATCGAAGGTATTATTGAGCGAACCGTATATCCAGAAATGCCAGTACGCATTGAGTACTCCCTTACTCCAAAAGGAACCGCGTTGGCTCCTATACTTGGTGAAATTGGAAATTGGTCTACAGACTGGATTGAGCTTGGTGTTACAAATTAATCCGACTTATACTAACTTGAAGAGCCCTTTTTGTTCCGTAAATCCGGCAACAAAAAGGGCATTTTAAGTTCTTCGATATATTGTTAAACTACTATAGATCTTTCCGTTGAAAACGATACAATCCGATTAAGAACGCGATTAGTGTATAGAAGATCGCATAGACGATAAATGAATTAGATGGGACTGAGGTGAAGTTATCTAACCCAAACAGACTATTGGAAGCGTTAAACATCCCGTTCATTTCGTTAATACTAAACAGTTCAGCAGTCATTCTGCGCTGTAACCCATCTACAGGCATAAGTAAGGACATTATACCCGTCATATTATTTAGAGTGCTAAGTGCTTCGGGCTTAGATAATAAAGAACTACTTACCTTGTCAATCATTCCTCCTAGCCATCCTGCTCCATAAAGCATCGTCATAAAGACTCCATTCCCAAGGGCTGAGAAGAATCCTGAACCCAGCATAGAAACAGTTATTAGCAACGGTACGATGGAAGAAAAGAGCAAAAATGATTTAAATAACGCTAATCCATCTCTTGGAATTGCGGTATGGGCTTGCGTAATTAGCAATATAGAAACAAATAAAATAAGTGCATAACCTATTCCTAGCGTTACATAACCAAGCCAGCGACCTGCGTACCATTTCCAGCGTGGAATTGGTCTTGGAAGCAAGGCTTGCATCACTCCCTGCTCTGCCTCACCTGAAATGGCGGAAAACGAACTAAAAATAGCTAAAAAAGCAATTACAAATGCTCCGAAGAAAAATCCAAACGATAAAATAAATAAACCATTTGTAAAACGAATAAGGAGTTCTTCTCCGCTTGGAAAACTCGATCCGTGAGACATAGAACTTTGCCCGATCGTACCCGCAATAAACCAAAACCCAATAAGAAAGACCACGGTCATAATTAATGTCAGCACCATTACTCTTTTGCGCATCAGTTCTTTCCAGGTCATACCCATTATAATTCTCATTCGTGTTCACCTCTGTGGCTTAGTCCTGATACAGCATTCATAAACCACTCTTCTAGACGTTCTTGCTGATGTGAAACTTCATATAAGGTCATCCCTTGTTCTATAATCAGTGTATTCAGCCAACCCACCTGCTCTTCACTTTCCAGCTCCGCTTCCAACCAAACCCTACTACTGTCTATGGATTCTTCGGTATGGGAAGACACCCGGATCTGCAAGCCTGTCTGATCTTTTAGCCACGACAATAAAATAGGCGCAAAGCCGCCTACTTTAAATCGCCAGCTCATACGCTTGTTTAACACCTCGGACACTTTACCATGCCGGAGAATAACTCCGTTATTAAGTAGCGCCATTCGGTCGCAAAGTACTTCAACATCCTCTAACAGATGAGAGTTTAGAAATATCGTAACCCCTTTTTCTTTTAGATTCTGTAATATACGCCGGACTTCCTGACGTCCGATTGGATCTAGTGCCGATGAGGGCTCATCCAAAAAAACGATAGCCGGCTCATTAACAAGTGCACAAGCCAAACCCAGTCTTTGCTGCATTCCCTTAGAGTAATGCTTCACTCGGTCACGTCCACGCTTACCAATTCCAACCTCATCAAGAAGTTGTGGAATTCTCTTATCTGCTACAGACCGCTGCATTCCGCATAGTCTTGCATGCAGCCTCACAACCTCCTCACCCGTTAGCCATTCCTGATAACGATACAATTCGGGTAAATAACCGATTAGTGATTTAGCTTCTAACGAACCAATCTTATGCCCGAACAGAGTTCCACTCCCACTTGATGGATGAATAAGTCCTACAAGCATTTTTACAAAGGTGCTTTTACCTGCACCGTTAGGGCCGAGGAAGCCAAAGGCTTCCCCTTTCCCTACAGTAATACTTACATCTCGACAACCGCGCCCGTTATCATATTCTTTAGTTAGTGACTTGGCTTTAATTGCAGCAGTACTCATGATTCAATCAACTCCTGAACCTTGGTCATAAGCTTCTCTTTACTCGAATAGAGCTCACCTGACAAATTGAATAGCTGTCCATCCTGAATCCATGTAGCTTGATATACAGGACCGCGGCTGTATTCATAATTGTCAACTATAACTAAAGTGTCACCCACAGTTATTTGCTCCGTATTTTCACCAGCGATTAACGGCATTGGGATTTCTCCGGATAAGACCCTGCTTTGCATTAAGCTAGTCTTCAAGTAATCTGGGAGCAGTGGGAAATTCATTACAGCTTCCAAAGCCTCTTCCACTTTAATAGAAGGATCAACGTTAAGTACAGGTGCATTCATCTGCGACAGACTTGCCCAGTGCGTTTCGTCAGATGAGAGATTGTAATTCACAAATTCCGGGATATGAAGTGTAATTGGTTTACCGTCAATCGATTCGGGCAGCAGATGTTCTGCTCCAATTTTCTTCAGGGCTTTGTTCACTTCGTCCACTTTCAGATTAAGCGTGATATCCTGTGAAGCACCCACCGTAACTGAATTATGCCCTTCCACTAAAGCAGCGGTTTTCGCTGGATAGCCTAGGGTAGCCTTCAGTTGATCCGCAGGCAACTCACCAATGTAAGCCCCGCTAGCGTTTGTAAACTCACCGAATTGATTAATTGATCGATTAAGTTCACCGTCTTCAGCCACCTGTGTGAAAATATTACGCAGATCACTCTCATGAACAACCGTAACCTGTTCCATCCGGAACTGATTCAGAATGGATGCCATTGCTGTGTTTCCTATTGGGGTCGCGAGAATGACTGCAAAAACAGCTACACTCGCAGCTACAACTCCTAGTTTCCGACGACGGTTCATACGCAGTCGACGCGGACGTTGTACTTTCTTATCATGGGTAGTTATAAGTATGTCCTGTACTACCGTTGGAGTTGACTCTGATTCAAGGTTCTCTACATTTTCTACCTGACTTAAGTTAACAGAATCCTCAGTTTGGGCTTCCGTATTTTGACTCCATTTTGCCCATTGAGGATTATAAGGCTCATTCTCTAACTTACTCTGTAGCTTGGCCCAGGCTTCGTCTGTACTTTGCTTATCTTTATCTTGCTTTCCTGAATAGTTATTCATTATTGTACCTCCTGATTTTAAAGATTACTTCTTAACTTCTCCTCAAAAGAAGTCTACTTCGTCTGGGGTATCGCCTTCGTTGCATTTTGTCTTAGTTTCTCTGTCGCTCGGTGAAGCAGGGTCCCTACTACTGGAGGTCTTACTCCAAGCTCTCCCGCGATTTCCACATAACTGTACCCCGAGTAGCGAAGAAGAAGCGCTTGTCTGTCTCTTTCAGGCAATTCATTCAGCCAGATGTGTACATCTTCCTGATCTAGCTTACTAATAATGACTTCTTCACCTGAAGGGGGAGATTCACTAGCATCATAAAGCTGCTCTTGTTTATTCTGCAGTCGCCGTTCCCTTGCTTTTTTGTCCAAATAATCATATCCAATACGAGTAAGGACTCTATGAAGCCAGGCACCCAGCGCTGCTGGATCATCTGGTGGATTACGGTACAATCTCAGAAAAACTTCTTGAGCTAAATCATCAGCCGCCGATTCATCACGTACCAAAGCGGCAAGCTTACGGCGGACAACAGGGTAATGTTCATAAAATATTGTTTTAAAAATTTCAGATTCCGGAATTTCCATCGTGTAAATCCTCCTTATCAGCTGCAGCTATAAGTAAGACGACTGTCAGTACATTTTTGTATCAGAATTCTTCATAATTATCATAATCCATTATAAAACATACAAAAAGACAGCCCCTAATTAATAAGGTAACTGTCTTCATTATTGGTCTTACCTATCTGTTTTGATCCCAATTATCGAATTCGAATATATCGGTTAAGAATCTTCTTGGACAAAATACTCCGCTCCAGCTTAAGCTCCAGCAGTTGTTCTTTCCAATGTAACACTTCATCTGATTCTTCATTCTTACGCAGCTTCTCAAACAACTTCATGATCAATATGTTAACGGAATCAAACCGTGACCATAATTCTATCACACTTTCTTCTTGAACCTGAGGTTCTTCCGATACTGTGTTAAGATTCTTTAAGCTCTTTATGATGTCAGCCTGCCACTGTCCATCGTTAATTGCTTTGGCATAATTTAAAAGGTCCAGATAATCGTCGACTGACATATGTACCGACTCCTTTGCATGGTTATACCAAGTATTATACTAGGTATTGTGTATATTGCAACACTTTATACCTGTAAGTATACAAAAAAACAAGGGCTAGTATGCGGACTAGCCCTTGCTAATAAATTTAAACGGAGTACGTTAAGTTATAGTAACTTCTCGATTTCCTCTTTGTATTGCTCCGATTTCGGACCAAATACGATTTGTACAGCACCTTGACCAAGTCTCATCACACCAGAAGCACCGAGTTGTTTCAGTGCGGAATCTTTAACGGCTTTTTCGTCTTTAACGATCAGACGAAGGCGTGTAATACAAGCATCGATATTCTCGATGTTTGAAGGTCCTCCGATGTGCTCAAGAATTTGAGCAGCTTTGGAAGAAACAGCTGAACCTGTTCCATTACCTCCAGTTGGTGCTACAAGCGCATCATCATCATCATCTTCACGACCAGGGGTCTTAAGCTTGAACTTCGTGATGATAAAGCGAAACAACACGTAGTACAGTACGAAGAAGCACAGACCTACAGGGATAAGAATCCATGCATTGGTGGATAGCTTCATGTTTATTAGGTAGTCAATCAAACCAGCGGAGAAGCCGAAACCAAGCTTAACATCTAGAATGTACATTAACGCCATAGAGAAACCAGTAAGTAAAGCATGCACTAAGTACAGCACTGGTGCCAAGAACATAAAGGAGAACTCAAGTGGTTCTGTGATCCCTGTTAAGAAAGAAGCGATGGCAGAACCGATGAAGATGGAAGCAACCATTTTACGTTTTTCCGGCTTAGCGGTATGAATAAATGCAAGTGCTGCACCTGGAAGCGCAAACATCATGATTGGGAAGAAGCCAGTCATAAACATCCCAGCCGTTTTGTCTCCAGCGAAGAAACGATACAAGTCACCGTGTACCAATTCACCAGCAGCATTCGTAAAGTCACCAATTTGGAACCAAGCAATCGTATTAAGTACGTGGTGAAGTCCAATCGGAATCAATAAGCGGTTAGCTGTACCAAAGATGAAAGCTCCAACTGCACCAAGGGATACAACCCAGTTTCCGAAATCACTAATTACATCTTGAACTGGGCTCCAGATCATCCCAATTAATACTGCAAGGACCATCGTGGAAGCTGCGGTAATGATTGGAACAAAACGTTTACCTGCAAAGAATCCAAGCCAATCTGGCATCTTTATATTGTGATATTTCTTATATAGGAATGCTGCCCAAGCACCGGCAAATATACCTCCAAGCACACCCATGTTCAACACTACATCATCATTGATGAAGGAGAATTGAAGGGGTACGACAGCTAGTATCTTAGTCAGTACCAAATATGCAATTACTGCTGACAAGGCTGCTACGGCGTCCTTGGCAAATCCAATGGCAACCCCAACTGCGAAGATCAAGGCAAGATTTCCAAAGATAGCACCCGCACCGGCGTTTAGAAATGGAGCAAAATATTGGTTCAGGAATCCCCCAACTGCTGATCCTAGATGTAAATCTTTTTCATAGTCAAGCAATCCAAACCCTTGAAGAATAGCTGCCGCTGGCATGGTTGCGACCGGAAGCATTAGCGACTTACCTAATTTTTGTAGAAAAGCCAACATAACAATATCATCCTTTCGATTCAATAGTAGTAATGCTGTATTAGCTTATTACTTTGAAGCCACTGTAAGAATCAGATCCTGTCCTGCTGTAACCTGACCATAATGTCCGTTCACTTGAGGTGGTGTTTCCTCCGTACTAGTCACGATTACAGGTGAAATTGTGTCACAGCCTGCTGCGCGAATAACGTCCAGATCAAATTCGATTAAGGTTTGACCTGCCTTCACTTGATCTCCAGAGGCAATATGACTAACAAATCCGTTGCCCTTAAGACTGACAGTATCGATTCCGATATGTAACAGCAATTGCACACCGGAGGAATGTTCCAGAATAACTGCATGACTCGATTTCACGATATGAGCAACCGTGCCATCAAAAGGAGCCTTTAGGATCCCCTCAGAAGGTCTGATTGCAACTCCGCTACCCATATGACCACCAGCAAAGGTTTCATCCGGAACCTCTGTTAATGAAACTGCTTCTCCACTGATTGGTGCCATGATTTCGATTGTATGTCCAGTATGTTTCTCTTCTTTTTTTGATTTCCATTTGGAAAACATATGCTCCACTCCTCTAAAGATGTTAGTTTTGTTTCACTAAAGTCTGAAATAATCGGTGTAAGTGCATCGCTAGGAAACACAGCTCTTCTTCCGGGATATCTACACCAAGAGATTTTTGCATCACTTTACCGAGCTTTTGAGATAACTTGTATTCCTCTTTGTATTCCTTCTTAATATGTTTCACAAAAGGATTATCTATTAGTGATCCTTTCAAAATACGTTCCAGCGAAAACCGCAAGTGGATCATTAATCGAATATGATTCATACTGCCATGCTCAAAAGTTATATTCCGTTCTTGCTGAATCATGTCTAGAAGTTCACTCACGATATTAGATGCTTTTACTAACTGACCCACCGATACATTGTTAACTGCGGAGTACACATGATAAGTTAGAAATCCAACCTCGTCTTCGGGAATTTGCACCTGAAATTCAGCATTGATCTTCTCTGATGCCTTGTAAGCGATATCAAATTCCTTCGGAAAAGACATCTTAGTTTCTTGTAAAAAAGGATTAATAATATCCATCCCGTTGCGCAGACGGTAAATGGTGAACTGAATGTGGCTCGGGAGTGCCAAATAAATCTTGTCGTTTAATTTGTCAGGAAATTGACTTTGGATATCAGCAATTATTTCATCAGTTATTCTCATCACTTTGGGATCTATGTCTTCCAGCAATATTTGATACTGACTCCAGGATTCGCGGTCTTCTAGACGAAACAATTTCTCAATACGAGGATCGTTTCCTTCAATCACACCTGAACCTTTCACAGCAAAACCAATGCCTTTACCGATAATGACATATTCCTTGCCGTTCTTGCTTCCCTGAACCATTACAACGTTGTTCCCAATCACACGCTGTACTTGAAATTGCTCGATCTCCCGCGACAAGCTCATCACTCCTTTCCCATATTATCGTCAATTAGGAACAAAAAAAGCCAAGAAATGTCTCATCGAGATGAAGACAATCCTTGGCTCATGCCCTTAACGGTAACACGCCACTAAAATATAAATGATCATTTATGAACATATCATAAATCATGAACTGCTAACTCGTCAATGGTAAATTTATAAATGTCAAGCGCAGCTCCAGAAACTCAAAAATCCACGAGTTATAAATAGCTTTCAATTTGGGGAAGCTTTTCTTTAAGCTGACGGACATTGGTCTCTAGTTTTAAAATGACCTCTTCTAATTCCTTTGGGTCGATGCCTCTAAGTACTGGGACCTGAATAACCTCTGTGGCTTTGGTTTCTGATTTTAATTCTCGCATCTCCAGCTGCTGTTCTTGCCATTTATCCATCAGATCAGCAATTGTCGCATAAAAACGCTCATAATCCTTGATTACGCTATCTAAAAATGTATCCACTTCCTCCGCATCGTAACCACGAAGCTTCATACTGAATTCTTTTTCATGTATGGTTAGAGCATCTAGAGTGATGCCAAGTTGGCTGAATAGCTTACGTTGTTTGTCCAATCGACGTTTCATATGTTCATCCATCATTTGTTACCTCCAAGTATATACTGCAATTATCCGGCAGTAACCATTATAACAGGGTGAGAGCATCCTGAAAATATAACTATAGTTCCAGTTCTAGAAGTTATCCGCAACCGCCTTGTTCAAAATACCTAAGCAGCGATCAAGATCCGTCTTCACCTGCTTCTTATATAGCTTCGCTTTCTCTTCTCCATCAGTTGTGAAATGGTATAAGACGATTTCTTGAAAATCCACCTTCGGATCATTCCCTTTTAGCTGTTTAGTACGATATAAAATTCCTTGCTGTACCAGCTCATGCAGCGCGCGATAAATTTCGCTCTGTGGAGGGGAATATCCATGTGCCTTGAAATCTCGACGTAAATCCTCAAGCATTTGGTATCCATACCCGCGATGTTGTTCTACCATTGTTATAAGATACACCTTGATAAAAGCCCGTTGAGCAATCATAAACGCCATATAAACCCTCCTCATGTTGTGTTTTTTTTGGTTAATCTTACCTTCTATAACTCTAGTATAAGCACTATTTTCCAACTTTCACAACCTGAAATGTGGTAGTGGGTTCACTTTTTCCGATTTGTATAGAATTTTAATAGGGATAGATGATGAATTTATTGAAAGTAACTAGATAGAGTTGTTTATTTTGTGATTTTCTATTGTGAATTTTTCATATGATGAAAGTTGGTTTTCTCGAGTAATAAATAACGGCCATTGAGAACTTAACCATAAAGTTCTCGATGGCCGTTGAATAATGCGTGAACAATCCCTTAGCGTTTATTGGCCTCATGCCATTTAGCGAGTAATTCCTCTCGGTTCGCAGCAGCGATATCGAATCGATACGTAATCATTAATTTTCCCAGCTTAACAGAAGACAATAGCGGATGGATCTTAATATTCGGCATCACAGGTAAGGAAAATGCGGAATTCATATAATCTGTCTGAGCATCTGTTGACAGTACAAAATCTACCAGCTGTTTAGCAGCAGTCACGTTGTTCCCACCTTTCAAGATCGACACTGCACCTATCTCCCATCCAGCTTGTGGAGGAATAGAAGATTGTATAGCATATCCCGAATTCTTAAATCGAAGCTGGTCGCCCATAAAGCTGATAACAGCAGCAACTTCACCTACTGCAAGCCGCTGGGCAGAACTAATTCCTGAGAATGTAGTTGATGAACTCTGCTTCTTAAGAGCACTCACCAATGCTAGAGCTTGCTCCTCCCCACGTTCTTGTGCAAGAGAGGCTAGCAATGTGTATCCTGTACCTGAGGTTTCTGGGTCCGGAATTTCAATTTTCCCCTTGAGCTCGGGACGTAATAAGTCTTCGTAGCGTTCCGGAAGAGGTAAAGCTACAAGCTGAGGATCTTGATTCCAGACCTGCTCATTTACACCAATAGCCAATGCACCCATGTATATACCTGTCCAATAGCCCATTTTATCTTTATAGATGTCGGGGATCTCATCAGCAACATGTGATGAATAGCGAATTAATTTCCCTTTGTTCTTGAGCTGCTCATGAAGATCAGCAGGCCCACCGAGAACAACATCAATGCCTGTCTTATTGATCGACATCAAATGGTAGCTTGCCTCACCGCCAGACATGCGAATAAGCTCATAAGACTGTCCCGTCTTCTTCTTATATTTCTCCAACAGAATACGCGCTTCATCCTCTTGAAAAATTACATATACTTTGAGAGGCTGATTGCTTTTCTGTCCAGGATAGAAATAAATTAGAAGAAGTATTGTTACCGCAACCAATGACAGGATAATTACCTTTGTTCTCAATTAGAACGTCTCCTCCCGCTAAACTAGCCTATAGCCGCCGTTCTATAAAAAAATTATACGCCAAAAAAGGAAAACGACTGTTTTCCTTTTTTGGAACATCTACTTCAGTTTACGGACTAACCTTTTTAATAATATGAATTTTGTCTATTGCCGCACTCATCCGAACTTGACCATTGAAAGTCTTTTGACCAATATCATAAGCATCGACAATCCATTCTTTGCCCCATTGATCTGCAAGGAAATATCTTTCCTTTTCTCCTAGAAACATCGAGGATTTGACTACTCCCATGATGTTAAATCCACTAATGTCTGGATGATTTAGTCGCAATGATTCGGGGCGGACACTCAGAAGAACTTCCTCACCCTCTGCTAGCTTTTCATCTGTAGTAATAGTAACGTTATCCCCTCCAAAGCCGTAGCTAACTGTTGCCGTACCCTCTTTACTTTGCATGACTACTGCCTCAATAAAATTGGTAGAACCAATAAAATCAGCTACATATTGTGTACGAGGTTTATAATATATTTCATGCGGCGTACCGTACTGATCAATAGCTCCTTTATTAAAAACAACGATCTGATCTGACATCGACAAAGCTTCCAATTGATCATGCGTTACATATATTACGGTTAGTCCAAGTTCCTGTTGAATTGTTCGCAGTTCAACGCGTACCTCTTCACGTAATTTAGCATCTAGATTACTTAGTGGCTCATCCAGGAGAATAATCGGCGAATTCATCACTAAGGCACGAGCCATAGCTACACGTTGCTGTTGTCCACCAGACATTTCATGGGGATATCGCTCTTCAAGTCCGGATAATTTGACCTGAGCCATAACAGCCATTACCCGTTCCTGTACTTCTGCTTCAGGTCTTTTCTTAATATCTAGTCCATAAGCAATATTATCAAATACCGTCATATGCGGGAACAAGGCATATTCCTGGAACACCATTGGAGTGCCCCTTTTATATGGAGGTAATTCATTAACCAAATTCCCGTCAATCCACACCTCACCATCATCGATGGTATAGAAACCCGCGATGGAACGTAATAAAGTCGTCTTCCCACAACCACTCGGACCAAGGAAGGTAATGAACTTCCCCCGTTCAATCTTTAGGTTGATATTTTTCAAGACATGGTTATTGCCGAACACTTTATTCACATTTTTCAAATCTAGTAGTATGTTGGATTCCATCGTGCCCACTCCCTTCAAAATCATTAGAAATCAAATATTTTCACTTTGGAACGGAAGATCAACTTGATCACTCCCAGTGTTCCGAGCGTTGCACCCATCAAACCGACTGCCACAGCGGCTGCCCAATAATAGGTTCCCGTTTCGGCATAGTTAAAGATCGATACTGCTGCAACAACCCATTTAGGGGTAATTAGGAAGATTATCGTACTCAAAGTATTCATATTTTTCATAAACGCATAGACAAAGTTCGCTACGACGGTTTTTTGCAACATTGGAAATACAATCGTTGTTAGCGTCTTACGGCTACTCGCACCCAGATTGGTGGCTGCTTCTTCGATCGATTTATCCACTTGTTTAAAAGACGCAGTCAAGCCCCGATAACCTACAGGCATCTGTTTAAGTAACATCGCAATGACAATCAATGCTGCAGATCCCTGCAAAACAATCGGACCTTTACTAAACGCAACAATCAGTGCAAGACCAACAAATGTTCCTGGAAGCGCAATTGGAAGAACCGCGCTGAAATCTAGTAATTTTTTACCCGGAAAAGGTTTGCGAACTACTATATAGGCGAGCACTAATGCAAGAGCCACCGCCAGCAACGCACTAATTAGTGATAACACTAAGCTGTTCAAAACGGCTGGACTAGATGAACTAAAGACAACTTTCATAATATGATCCAGTGTGAACGTATTATCTCGACCAAAGTTTTTCGTAAAGGCGAAAAGAATGGTGATCGCAAACATCGAAATAATGAACAATGAGATTAAACTGTTAAAAGAGAAAAGTAATGCATCTGTCTTCTTAGATGTAGTGATCCGTTTCAAACCAGATACCGGCTTACCAGTTATCGTTGAGTAGGAGCCTTTAGATAAAATCTTATTCTGAACCCAGAATACAATCAGTGCAGGAATTACTAAGATAATCCCCATGACCGAAGCTAGTCCTGCCTCGTTATTAATGATTTCTCCGTAAATTTCAACTGCTAAAAGTGAATAGTTACCACCAATTAGCTTTGGATTTCCGAAGTCAGCGAAGCAGTTAATCGCTACCAGCAAGAATGCGTTAATAACACCTGGAAGTGCAAGTTTCAGCGTAATCGTCCTGAATAATTTGAATCCTCTAGCTCCAAGATTCTGTGCTGCTATCTCCAGATTCGGTGATATAGCGCGGAGCACACCCGTTATAGTCATGTAGGCAAGTGGAAAATAGGATATCGTCTGAACAATCCACAACCCCGGTAATCCATACAAATCAAGCTCAAAATTAAAGTTGGTATATAACCATTGTGAGATCATTCCCCCACGTCCAAAAAGCAATAGGAATGCTAAACCACTCATAACCGAAGGAGCTAATAATGGAATAAAGGCTATAAATCGAAAGAACTTCTTTCCTCTGATGTTACTGTAGTGAATTGCATACGCGTATATAAATCCAAACACTGTTGCTGTAAAAGCGGATAATGATGAGCTAACTACCGTATTTAATAGCGCTTTTCCATAACGGGGTTTACTAAAAAACGTTGCCCAATTATCAAATCCAGATGTAAACACAACGATTACCAGCGGATAAATAACAAATAGAATGAGAAATGCAAAGCTAGTCAGTACAAGTACGAGTGACGACGGATCTTTAAAGAGCCTGTTGATCGACTCCCCAATGCCTTTTTTTTCTTTCATAGGGGGCGACTCCCACCTTTCTGCCATCCAATTTGAGGGGCATTACAGTCATCATATATGGTACAGCCCTGCAATACCCCTATTGGCTCTTTTATTTCAAATCTTTTAATGCATTTTGCAACTCTTTACGCTGCGATGCTGCTTTTAACAAATCATAAGCATCGTTGTATTTCGTTGTTTTAATATCAATGCCACCTTTAGGAATCGGTACTGATGCTTTAACGGATACTGCGTATGCAGATTGCGTATACAACTCACCCGGTTCATTGGTAAGCATATAGTCCATAAGCTTCTTCGCAGCCTCTGTATTAGGTCCACCCTTAACAATGGATAAGGCTCCAACTTCATAACCTGCTGCTTCTGGAACAACACTAACAATTGGGTTGCCTTGGTATTTAATCTTCAATTGATCGCCTAGGAAAGTCACGCCAATTGTATACTCCCCTTTAGCAGCTTTCTGAATGGGCTCAATGCCAGACTTAGGTCTTTCCTTAAGGTTAGGCAGCAACTGTTTGATATAGTTCAACATCTCATCATCACCCCATACTTGGGCTAAAGAAGCTACTGCTGTATATGCTGTACCCGATGTTGCTGGATCCGACATACCAATTTCACCTTTGAATTTAGGATCAAGCAAATCCTTAAAAGTTTCAGGGTATGGATCACTACCATATTTCTCTTTCCAGCGTTCTTCATTAATACCTATAGCGATTGGATTTAGATAAAACCCTGTCCAGAAGCCATCTTTGTCTTTCATATTGTCAGCGATGTCAGATGCATTCGGAGAAGCATAAGCTTCCAATGAACCTGCCTCTTTCAGTACTTGGTGCGAATCCGCTGGCCCTCCCATCAGAAAGTCGGCTTGTGGATTCGACATTTCATTCTGTACACGTGATACCGCTTCTCCACTTGGCAAACGTAGGATGTCATAGTCAATTCCGGTTTCAGCTTTGAATTTATCCAGAATTTTACGAGCCTCTTCCTCTTGAAAAATGGAATATACGGTGATTTTTTTCATTTCTTTACCGCCAAATACTCCTGATTTATACATGAAGAACCCCGCTACCAACACAACTACTATGACTGACAATAAAATGACTGACTTACTGTTTTTTTTCTTTCTCGCCATAGACTAAACCATCCCTTCAAGATCAGTATGAGGCATTATTTAGTTTGAAATAGACTCGTTGATTGGTCTCATCCAGAAGGTCATAGACCACGAAGTAAGCGCCGTTATAACGATCCACATGGATCCAGTGCTTTTTCACTCGATAATCATTCGTGAGCTGAATGACAAAGTGAGCATCGGGTGTACGTTGTAAGTCATCAAAATGGCTGAAATCGATAATACGCTCTGCTGCACGAATCTGCGATATCAACGCCTTCCTCTCAACCTGAGTGAGAGCTGTAAGTACTCCCTGCTGTAGTGTGAACACATCATTAATCTTGTTTTCCACAGCAGATCCAATACTCGACGTTGTTAACATCTTATCGATGAGTGTACTTTGCAGCTTGCGGATAGTTGCACTTACATTAAGCGAATTAACTGACTCTGCACCGAAGTGAAACGCATTCGTTTCCACTTGAAAAGGAATATCTTCTTGATCCAGATAGGCCATCGTTCCCGTCAACAGAAGTCTCGGAACTAACTGTTGTGGACGCTGCATTCCTGATGATAACAACCCAGAAAAAGTAGATCTCAATTTCAGCAATTCCTTCGGATCCTCAATGGATATCGTCCCTAGGCCTGGATACGTAATATCCACGCGCATCGGAACGCCTGCAATCCGGTCAAGCTGATCCTCCTGTCGAGGTACAACATGTACTTCATCAAGAGGTATTCGAAAAGTGTAAGCGCACATGCCGATTAGCAGACTGCCTATGATGACTTGTAACAAGATGAGGCGAAACCATGAAAGCCCTTTCTTATCCTCTGGCACTTACTTTAACCTCCTCATATATCAGAAAAATTTTAAATTTGTATCAGTTTTGTAACAGCGCTTACATTTGTTGTGTTAAGGGGAATCTCAGCTGAATCTCTGTCCCCTTCTTCTCCGAGCTAGTAATGACGATACTCCCTCCTTGAAGTTCCATAAACTGTTTACATAGAGGTAATCCTAACCCATGTGATTCGTTTGAAATAATACGATCCTGTTTCTCTGCCGAGGGTAGAAATAATATACTTTGCAATTGTTGTGATATCCCTCTCCCGTTATCTATGATACGAACCAGCCCACAGTCCCCATGCTCCGTTAACTCGATATAGAGATTTGTACATTCACTATGCTTAATAGCGTTATCAATCACGTTAAATAGAACTTGCTGAGTTCTCTTGGGATCTAAATTCACTTCACAAGCTGAGATCTTTAGCGTGGTAACAATCGCGGATTTTTGAAGGGTCGGCTCTAAGATACGTAGACTATCCATAATGACAGCCCCTAAATCAGTACACTCCAGCTTGATACGCCAAGCCTCATCACCAATCAGTGAGGTCTGTAACAAATCCTCAACCATATTTAACAACCGAGTACTCTCTTTACGGATATAGGTATTACATTCCTGTATATCATCCTTCTTATTCATTCTTTCAATTAAATCCGAAAACCCGATAATCGAAGTTAATGGTGTTTTTAATTCATGAGTTATGTTGTCGTAGAAAGCTTTCTGCTTTCCCTGTTCATACTTTAACATTTTGATATGATGTTGCAGCGCATCCGACATATGATTGAAATCCTTGGCTAATTCTCCTACCTCATCCTGACTACTCGCCTGTATCTTTCTGCTAAAATCGCCAATGGATACAAGCTTAAGCGCCTGCTGCAAGGCATGTAGAGGCCTCACCAACAAAGATGAGAATGAATAGCTGACCATAAGCGAAAAAATTAAACATCCTACAGCTGCAGCGATGAACCATGTGCGCATCTGGTTTAATGTCTGCAAATTCTCATGGAGGTCCAATAAATATCGAAATCCACCCACAATTTCTCCTTCATACCAGAAGGGAACTGAGTAGATTAGATATTGTGTACCTTCACCTGCAGTTATGACTGTGGCAGCATTACCAGTAAGCGCTTTCTGAATATCGTTACGTTTAAGTAAGTTTTCTTTATCGCTGCTGCTCCCAACAATCGTCTCATCTAGTGCGAATAGTTGTACTTGAAAATTGCTGTTTGACGCCAAATGCGACGCAATAAAGGGGGCGTACTTACCTGAAAATAATTGTTCTATATTAATTTTCTGATCACTGACAATCTTCAATGCCTCAATACGATGCAAGCCAAAATACTGACTTAAAGTCTGAGTATCCCGTTTAATCATACTTTGGTTAAGCGTATAATTAACGATAAAAAACATCGCTGTGAGCAGCATAACAATCGTAACGGCATGCTGAATAAACATTTTATTTCGCAGCCCCATCTTCTATACCTCCAGCTTATAGCCTGTCCCATGTATAGTGGCGATCAGATGCTCGTTGGGTTTCATTTTCTCCCGAAGACGGTTTACCACCATGTCCACGGATCTTGTATGCCCATAATAATCATAACCCCAGACCTGATCAAGCAAGTCTTCGCGAGTGAAAACTTTCTTAGGATGAGCACATAAGAGCCACATGAAGTCAAACTCTTTACTAGTTGTCTTAAGCCATTGTTCCCCTATCTTACAAGTACGTCCATTCTTATCAATTTCAATAGGTCCAATCTTGATCACTTCAGGAGGCGCCACCATCTTCATTCGTCTCATAACTGCCTTAATGCGCTCGATAAGTTCCCTTGTCTCAAAAGGTTTCGTTAGATAATCGTCTGCTCCCAACTGAAAGCCAAGGATTTTATCATTCATTTCATTCTTAGCGGTGAGCACGATTACCGGGACTGACTTATACTGTTGTTGAAGCATTTGAAGAAGCTCGAACCCGGAACGGTCAGGTAACATAAGATCTAACAGTATTAAATCGGCAGACCATGTTGCAAGTTCATCCCACGCCTTAGTCACCGTTCCTACAGCTTTCGTCTGATACCCTTCCACCTCTAAGCTCAATTTTAGCAGCATTTGAATGCTGGGATCGTCTTCAATAATTAAAATATTCATACGTAGCCCTCTTTTCCTTAGATGCTATTTTACACTGAACTTTCATATTTTTAGTTACCCTCTTATAATAGCGGATATCGTTCAATACGAAAACGCTTTCCAAATATCTATAATTAAAAATACAAATCAAATAATTGACTATAAACTTACATTTTATGTCTCTGTATAGTAAGTAAAATCCAAAAAAACTCCCACATAATGGGAGTATTGCGGGATGTTGTGGAACGGACTATATTACTCGAAAATCCCTTGATCGAGCGATTGCGCTCATGATTGCTCATCTCCGTTTTGTTCCATAAATTCTTCCTTCGTCAATCCAAACAATATCAAATCATAATATCGTCCGTTCGTGTAAATGACTTTCCGTCGCACGCCCTCTTGCACACAGCCGACTTTCTTTAACATCCCTATAGAACCTTCATTACCTTCAAGCGCACATTCATTGAATTTATTTAGCCGTCGCTCGAAAAAAGCATATTTTAAGAGGATGGTTATAGCTCTCGTTCCATACCCTTTACCTCGATGATCTTTATCCACCTGCACACCTATGCTGAACGTACCATTTTTCTCGTCAATGCTGTTCAGATTTACGCCGCCAACATTTTCACCATGCAAATCTTCGATCGTAAACATTAGTCTATCCGATGAGAACTCAGCGTAAGTCTCCGCAAAATTTTTTGCTTCGGCAATGGTGGGTGGTAGTTCAACTGCACATTGTAAGAGTCGCCGTGCTGGGGTATCAAAACGATTCGTATAATAGCCTTCCCAATCCCCTTCTTGTATTGATCGTAATCTTATTTTCTCGTCTTTCCAGTAATAATTGCTATAATCTATCTCTCTCATTTTCTAGCCTCCAAATAATATTGGGATTGTTTTTTTATAATAAACATTACTTTATAACCATGTAGTAAGATATAACCATTAAACGTGACTATGAAAAACACTTTGGAAAAGAGGCAAACTAATGAGTGATTACCAATTGGTCAGTGATTATAAGCATATCGAAAAATATAAAGAAAGCTTTAATTCCTTAGCTAAATCAATCTTCGGGATTGATTTTTCCCCATGGTATGAACAAGGAGGCTGGAGTGACAAGTATATTTGTTATTCCTATATCGATGGGGACCATGTGATCGCTAATACGTCCATAAACAAAATGACGATTCTCATAAATCAAAAAGAGTATAACGCCATTCAAATTGGCACTGTAATGACACATCCTGATTATCGCATGCAAGGATTATCCAGGAAATTAATAGATCATATTATCGCGAAATACGAACATGAATATGACTTCATTTACTTATTTGCAAACGACAGTGCTTTGGACTTTTATCCTAAATTCGGATTTGAACGTATGCAAGAAAGCAGCTTTTCGATTAACGCTTCTAATCTTAGAAATCAAACGTCTAAAATCTTCTCTGTGCGTCCCTTATCTATGAATAACTCCGTTGATTTCACCATGATAAAAAAATTCGCTGAAGAAAAAATTCCGGTGTCCTCTATACTCAGCGTTGTAAACAATGAACATCAGCTGCTGTTTTATTTTATCCTTCCTTTCCATGATTCTTTTTACTATATTGAAGAAGCTGACGTCGTAGTGGTCTTTAGACATGAGGAGCATCAGCTTCATATTTTTGATATTATCAGTACTAAAAGTATAGATATTAACGCGATATTGAATAGCATTATTTCTCCTGAAACGGAGGTTATACATTTTTATTTCACACCAGATTATGCCATAGATCACATAGAGTCAGCATTAATTCCCCAGAGTGAGGATACGTTATTTGTACGTCCATTTTTAAAAGAACTACCTAAACATTTCATGTTTCCCATAACCTCACATGCCTAGATAGAATGAAGAAGGCTGCCATCCGGCAGCCTTTTTTTTATTTTTAGAAACTATAAATTCCCCGCCTATACTTGCTTAAGCGCTTACCGCCCTTATAAGGACGCCGAAAACTTTTATGCTTTATCGTTCACTGGAATATACATGCTCTGTATCTCTTGTACTCCTGGAACAAATCCTAGATTCGTATAAACAGACTCCGCATCATTACCTTCCATGACATATAGTCTAAGGAAAGGATACTTATCTTTAAGGAGACTTAGTCCTCTTTTCAACATCAGTGTCGCTATCCCTTTGCCTCTATAACCGGGCATTACACCAATACTATAAACTGCTGCGTAATCTCCTTGTAAGCCCAAGAGACAATTCGCAATTAACTGTCCCGATTTCCTATCATACACAAGCGTTGACGCGGTAAGTAATGCTTCATTCGTATAATTCGGTTCTTCACTTGGAATAAAATCTTCATAGGAAAATTGCTTTCTTCTGGTCGCTTCGAGACTTCCGGCAAAGCTAGCGTAGCTACATTCGGCGATCTGATCTTCAAGAATAAAGCGTTTAGCTCCTTTTCCATCCTCTTCGATCTGTGGACTTTCAATTCTAAATTCTTCGTTCCATTCCACCTCAAAATGATCTGTAGGACGCTGCATCCAGCGACATCTGAATTCATCAGGCCAAAATCCTGCCCGCGCAAATAAATGAACTTGATCCGGTAGAACCTCAAATGTTTTTATAGGCTCCGTTCGGTCAGACCAATATATCAAAAGCTTTTTTAGAAGTTTAAGCACCACAAATGTATCGTTAAAGGGTGGAATAACAAATAAATGATAGATCCGATTAGGTGACATCCTTACTCCACCTATTTTCGCCTCCCCTTTATAGATCCAAAAAGCATTCTTTTGGGCAGAATTGAACCCATCTTCTCTAAAAAAGCCAATATATTGAATATTATAATAAATGGAGCAATACACTCCCCACTCTTCCGATTCAGCCTTACGAATTGAATAATCATTACTTAGCTCATACGATATTTCATCCTCGGACCATCCCATTAATTGCATGTACAATTCCTCCTCGCTGATACTTCACCTTCTATTTTCTATAGTATCACTTCTTAAAGTAAATGATTGGTAATAAACATTTATAATGATTATTTACTAAACTACAGCAAGTGTAATTGCATCTGGAAGTCCAATATATAAGAAGAAACCTTATAATAAAAAAAAACTGCCTATTGGCAGTCTTATCCTCAATAAATTCTAGAGCATAGCCAAATGGCGGTTCCCACAGCGATAATACCTGCTAACGTTACAAATAGGACATACCCTCTCTTTGTTCTAGTAACCGTGTGATTATCATAAAATTCAGGTTTTCGTATGATTCCAAACCATAGATCCGCGATTAAATTCACGACCACTAGAGAGAAATTTTTTATTACCCCCACGTCATCACTCCTTTTCAACTTTAGCTAGCCAAGTTTATTATTAATTTCACTTAGTGACTCATTCATTTCGTCCATTTTCTTGATCATCGCATATTGATTGCTAATCATCATGATTAAACCAATAAAGAACAAAATCACAAGAAGTAAACTCATACTGCACTTCCTTTCAGTAGCTGAATTCATTCACTCTGGACATTCAAGCTCCGAGCAAATCCTGATCTCCATGACGGGTATAGTGGACTCCATTCGTAATCCATTCGAGCTTTCGTATTGTAGGCTCCCCGTTCCCATCCTGCTCTGCCTTCTTGAACATTAGGAGCAGGAGCACCTATGGTATCTGAATAAGCTGATAACCAATCCAATCCTTTAGCAGGCTCGTCGTCTACGATGTTCACAGGGCCTGAAGGCCAGTTCAGAGCAAGCACCGCTGCGTTAGCTGCATCCTCCACATGTAGGAATGATACAACGGCATCTGTCGCTGTCATTCGTTCTTGACGAATTTCCTCTGCCATATAGCCATTAGTGTCATACCATGTTCCTTGGCCGTACAACATTCCATACCGCAAGATCACATGATTGGGGATCTCGGCAACTGCTTTCTCTAGTGAGTATATACCTTCAATCGTTCTTCTCCGAGGCTCTAAAGCCTTAAGATCTAAAGGAGTTTCCTCCGTAGCTGGCACATCTCCAGCTTCATAAGCCCATGAAATACTTTGTGCAATGATTTGTTCCACGCCAGCTGCAAGAGATGCATCCACAATATTTCGTGTTCCTTCTATTCTTATCCTGGAATTATCTGAGAAATTCCGCTGACTTAGTGAAGTTAGCTGATGGATAACCACTTCTGGCTGTGCTTTGTGAATGGACGCAAATATGGCCTCTCGATCGAAGACATCCGCGATTACCGCCTGTGCTCCACACTTCTCAATAAATGCTCTATTTTCTTCCTTATGGGTCATTCCGACAACCTCATGCCCCGCTTCTAATAACTTAGGTAGCAATAGCCGTCCAATCACGCCCGCCGCACCGGCTACAAATATCTTCATCTACGCCCTCCTTAAGAACAGCCTCTAAGTATAAGATTGCTAGTTACTTCTCAAAATCCCAATTATAATTTGGATTATTATCCATATCATACCACATGTATAATAAAGACTGCACCTCACAGCTTATCGCTAGGAGGTGCAGTCTTTAATGGATTGTTTATAGTAAAAGTAGGTCGATTAACATTTTAGATTTTATCGCGGTTGTAAACTTCAGCCGTTCGGTCTGCTCTGTTAGCCATCGAATTACCCAGTCGAGTGTCTTCGTTATAGACGCCTTCGTAACGCTGAGCATTTAGTGAGCGATTGTCTCGGAACACATCATGCGCTTGATACCCTCGTCCATTATCCTCAACAAGCACAAGGATCTTGCCACTTTCAACGTATCCTTCGTACTCTTTTGCCTCATCCTCAGGAATGCCAAGACCGATCAAGCCACCAACTAAGCCACCTGCACCTGCACCCACGGCTACACCTGTTAACGTTGCCACAATAGGTCCCGCTGCCAGTATAGGACCAATCCCCGGAATTGCGAGCGCTCCGATACCTGCTAGCAGTCCGGTAACACCACCCAATACGCCACCTGTAGCTGCACCTGTTGCAACGCCCTCGGGAGCTTTTGTGCCTGTATCATCCGAAATATGTCTTAGCTCATCACGATCACGTGTGATTACTGATATTTCTTCATTACTGAACCCTTGATTGTGAAGTCCTTCAATTGCTCTGGTTGCTTCTTGTTCTGTATCAAAGATACCTACGATTTTTTTAGTCACTTGAAGCCCTCCTTAGTAATTGTCTTCGCTAGTTAATTACCCTGTAAGCTGAAGACAAAACATCTAATTAAAATTTCAAGTGCACGAAGGACCCTATTATTTCTTGGGACGTGTTCGATTGGTCGGAACTGCTTGCAAGGGATCGTCTGGCCAATAGTGCTTAGGATAACGTCCTTTTAGATCCTTTTTAACCTCAAAATAAGTACCACGCCAAAAGCTTGCCAGGTCAGAAGTCACCTGCATCGGTCTTCTTGCCGGTGACAAAAGATGAAGCAAGACAGGTACCTTTCCCCCACCAATTCTAGGGGTGTCTAACTGTCCAAACATCTCTTGCAAACGCACAGCCAGTACGGGAGCAGCTGGATTAACATAGTCCACGGGCACACGCGAACCACTAGGAACTGTTATATGTGTCGGCGCTTCCTGTTCAAGAAGCTGTCGCTGATTCCAGTCCAGGAACCCCTCAAGCGCACGGGATAACGGGATTCGCTGAAGGTCACGCAAGTTACGCATACCGTGAATGTAAGGTAATAGCCATTCATCAAGCATCTCAATTAATGCTTCATCAGAGACATCCGGCCAATCTGAACGTAAGGCGTGCATAAACATGAGCCGCTCACGAAGCTGCAGAGGTCCCTTTTCCCACGGTAAGATATCAATCCCATCCTCTGCGATTACACTTAGCAGTACTTTCGCTGTTTCTTCTGAGGAGGGTCTTTCATGTGACGTTTCTTTTAAGACAAGAGCTCCAAGCATCGTTCGGCGGCGTTTCTTCACACTTCCACTTTCTTTATCCCAATACACGTCAGAATCCTCTGTGATGTGATCTATATGATATTTAAGCAATTGTCCTTCTTCTAGCTCAGCTGCCAGCAAGATTGCACCTTGTGTGGCTCGATCGTCAACAGACGCGGCCACAATATAAGCGGATCGGGCCAGCGGTTGCCCTTCCCGCATGGCCACGCCACGACCGGCGGAGAGCAGAAACGCGCCATCACCGCGTTTCTGCCCGATCCGGTCGGGATAGGCGAACGACAGAAGCAGCCCGCAGAGGCTGATGTCGTTCACGGTCCCGCCTGGCGCTGCTTGCAGCTGCGCCAGGAAATTACGGCTCTCGCGCACCACCGCGCGCAGAGCCGCAGAGTCCGCTCCGCCCGTATCGGCGGAGCGTTCGAACCGGAGCAGCGCCTCTACGCGGAGCGTGAGGTCGCAATCTAGTGCCGCGGGACCCTTGAACAGGTCCCGCTCTTGCAGCAGCGCCGCCAGCCGGCAGGCGAGCGGTGCTGCGCCAAGCTCTGCCGCGCGCAGCAGCATATGCGCGGCTCGCGGGTGCGCGCCAAGCGCGGCCATGCTGCGGCCGTGCGGCGTGATGGCGCCGCCGGCGTCCAGCGCGCCGAGCTGGCGCAGCAGCGCGGTGCCCTGCGCATAGGGCGCAGCGGGCGGCGCGTCAAGCCAAGCTAGCGCGGCAGGATCGCGCACGCCCCACAGCGCCAGCTCCAAAGCGAGCTGCGCAAGATCCGTCTCCATAATCTCCGGCACATTGTCATCCGGAAGGCGATTATGCTCCTCCTGACTCCACAGCCTGTAGCATACGCCCGGAGCTGTCCGCCCGGCCCGTCCTCGCCGCTGATCGGCAGAGGCTTTCGATACCGGAACCGTCGTAAGACTTGGCATTCCCGTACGCGGAGAGAAAATCTGCGTGCGACGCAGCCCTGTATCAATTACCGTTCGCACACCTTCGATTGTCAAGCTTGTCTCCGCAATGGAGGTCGCTAGTACGACTTTACGTTCGCCGTTTATGGATGGAGCCACTGCAGCATCCTGCATAGCCTGTGGTAATTGTCCGTATAAAGGACGAAGCACTACCCCGACAGGCAGTTTTCCATGTTCCAACTCATTTTGGGTTCTGCGAATCTCCCGTTCACCCGGCAAGAATACCAGTACATCTCCCGGCTGTTCAGCAAGCGCACGTCTCACTGCGGCTGTGGCCGATTTTTCAATCGGAAGATTCCCTGTAGTTGGGGTATAGATAGTTTCCACCGGATAGGTTCGTCCCGGACAATCAATCACTGGCGCATCGCCCAGCATAACCGAGACCCGTTCACTATCTAGTGTTGCTGACATAATCAGAATCCGAAGATCATCACGCAGCACAGCCTGCGCTTCCAGCGCCAGAGCAAGTCCCAGATCCGCATGTAGACTACGCTCATGGAACTCATCAAAAATAATCAGCCCCACATCCCCTAGCGATGGATCACTCTGAAGCATCCTCGTTAAGACACCTTCAGTCACTACAACAATTCGTGTATTCTTGCCTACCTTAGTGTCGTTCCGCATCCGATAACCTACCGTCTGTCCAACACTTTCTCCAAGATTGGAAGCCATGTAAGTTGCAGCTGATCTAGCGGCAAGTCTTCTAGGCTCAAGCATAAGAATGCTTTTACCAGCCATCCATGGCTCGTCCAGAAATGCCGGAGGCGTTCCAGTTGTTTTGCCCGCACCGGGTTCTGCGATCAGAACAGCCGCCCTTGTTGAGCGAAGTATGTGTTTCAGGTCTGGAAGCACCTGTATTATTGGAAGCTGTTTCATTATATCTCTCCATCGTTTGTAATAATATGTTATGATTTCCTTTGATGTGGTCTAAACCCTATTCATCATGTGCGAAAAAACTTCAAAGATCAAGACAATCTGTACTTACCATTTCAAGTATAACTTTATTATATTATAAAAAAGGAGACTTTCTAAAATGCTCGTAACTAAAGCCACTATTTCAGATTTATCTATACTCAGCAAGATCGATAGCATGGTCATTGGCAGCGAAATTCGCAAACCTAAAATTGAACAATATATTCTAAATGAGCAATGTGTTGTAGCATCGATTAACAGTGAGCCTGTCGGTTTTGCTTGTTACGATACCACTTTTTTCGAATGCTGTTTTATTCAGCTCATAATTGTGAATCCCAATTTCAGACGTCTTGGCATTGCCGGTGCACTTATTCGTTACATTGAAGAACACTCTCCAACCCCCAAGCTGTTTACTTCCACCAATGAATCCAATACGATCATGCAGCAAGTGTGTCTTTCTCTAGGATTTGTAAGAAGCGGAATCATTGAGAATTTAGACGATGGTGATCCAGAATGGGTATATTTCAAGCAAGTAAAATGACACTTGTGAAACGAAGCACGCAAAAAGGCAGCTCTTTCGTCTCTTTATGGACTAAGAGCTGCTTTTATTTCACACTATTTATCCTCATGTCCATACAACAGGACCCTAATAAGCGTTATTCTTCTTCCCTAATTATCTGTTCATGTATTTGAACACTGTATTGCATAAAAGCAGGATTACTATCTAAGCCTCGTTCACGCAGAAGCTCTTGCAGACGCAGCCTTTTCAAAGACAATTTTGCCCGGATTGCCTTACCTTCACTAGTTTCAGCGCCTCCGCTATTGTGGCAGGCAGCAAGCAGCCCTTCGAGGGTAACGCATTCTGCACGCAAAGATACTTCCTCGGGCACCAGCCCGGAATTCTTCATAATTTTGAAAGACATGCGCAATTCTTCTGGCACGCCCGATAAATCCTCAAGCTCCAGTGGCTTGCCATGCCCAGGTAAATCTCCAAATTCCCCATTACGCATAGATTCCTGAATCCGCTGCTCAACCAGCCAGGACATCATCCCCATATACGCAGCCTCCTTCACCAATACCACTACTATGATCTATCCCGCCTAAGCAAAAGTATGGTAAGCAGAATTGCGTCTATTTTAGCATAAAAAACTGTAGATTTACATCAAACTGCCGCAATGCATTCTTATAAAAGGCGATCCTTCTCCGTTCTATGAATCTTCCTCGTCATCGCAGATCGTTCGGACTAAGGAGCCCTTATTTCGCAATTTCAGGCTATTTTGCTACACTATCGGACTCAGTTGCACCTATTCACGCAAATACACCCTATTTTTAATAGAAATTGTGGAAATAAGAGCTCTGCAGTCCGAAAAGTCTGCGCATCCTCATATTCGCCTCCGCAGATCGCTCAGGACTCAAGAGTCCCCATTCCGCAAATTCAATTCATTCTGCTACACCATCATTCTCTGCTCCCTGTCCGCAACATATTACAGACGCCTAACCAAACCGTACAATAGTTTTTTTTCATGCGAACAATTGTTATACTCGTTCTAATAAGCCTCAACTCAACAAGAAAAACGCCTGACGTCGTCCTTGGAGGTAGAGTTACAAGCTGAGTACATCCGTAATTCCATACTCGTATCCATATACACCTTCGTAGTGAGGTTCCGCTTACGGACCGAATGGCTTTATTTTGATGAAATGAGCACATATATTAGGGACGGACCGTATTGCACTTGTTCCCTAATAACAAGCCCCTTCCCGGGTGATCTGGGGCGAATAACAGCGCTGGCTCATTTACGTTACCGGCGGCACATTGTATTCGGTTTTTCGCATACATTTGGCTCGTTTACGTTACCGGCGGCACATTGTATTCGGTTTTTCGCTTACATTTGTCCGTAGGCTCGACTAAAACATGCATTTCGGAGGATATAAGGTCCGCTCGGTTTTTAGAATCTGACGGATGACTCCTCGTTTATTTCATGTCTCCTGCTTCTTCACGTTCACCCCTCCTTCCTCTTTCTTCGGAGTTATCCACATTTTTTTGTATTGTATAATTTCCTAAACAATAAAAAAAGGACTACAGCAGTAGTCCAAAGGAGAAATATAACATGATAGCTAACCTCAAAAAAGCAGATGATCATTATGTCGCTCGTTTCGAACGTCAACTAAAACATCCCGCATCAGAAATATGGTCCTTTCTGACAGAGAATGAGAAGCTTGCTTTATGGTTCACTGAATTACGTGTTGAAGACCTGCGTGAAGGGGGATTAATCAAGTTTGATATGCAAGACGGCACCTTTGAGGAAATGACGATTACCGCCCTGCAACATGAATCTGTTCTTGAATTTACGTGGGCTGATGATTCCGTTCGCTTTGAGCTATATCCTAATTCAGAAGGATGTTTACTCGTCTTGAATGAAACGATCCGAACGCTCACGCCACACACACCCCGAGATTTAGCTGGCTGGCATGTATGTCTGGACGTGATCCAGCATCTTCTGGATGGTACGACGCTGGAGTCACGAAAAGCTGAATGGAACGTTTGGTATGAACGATACCGGGAAGCGATCTCTAAATTAGGATAATAAGGACTCTGCTCCATCAATCACAATTTGCGCACCTGTAATATGAATAGATTCATCGGAAGCCAAAAAAGAAACTAGATCGGCAACATTATCCGGTTTACCCGGCCCATCCGCCAGCGGCTGCGCACCATCGGGAAATTCAATCGGAATGACGATCGCTTCTACTTCTTCGTTCATTTCCGTGGTTTCATCTATATTGGTAGCAATCGCCCCGGGGCAGATCACATTCACTCGAATTTTAAACTTAGCTAGCTCAAGTGCAGCCATTTTGGCAAAAGCTACCTGTCCAGCTTTGGTAGTACTATACGTAGACCACCCAAAGCTGGCAAATCTAGTATTCCCATTGATGGAGCTAGTGATGATAATGCTACCTTTCCCTTTATCCTTCAGATGAGGGATCGTATATTTCAAGGTCAAAAAGGTCCCCGTCAAGTTCACCGACATCGTGCGCTCCCAATCACTCAGGCTCAGTTCCTCTATTGGTCCCACCGCACCATTGATTCCCGCGTTAGCGAATACTACATCTAAGCCGCCGAATTGTTCGACAGTCCTGCGAACGGCTTCCTCCATCCCTTTTTCATCTGAAGTATCTACCTCTATGGCCAATGCGCAATCTTTCCGAAACTTGTTCAGCTTATCCGCCAAAGATGAGGTACGTTCAAGATTCAAATCAAAAAGCGCTACATTAGCACCTTCCCTCGCCAGCTTAATAGCGGTAGCCCGACCAATTCCTGAGCCCGCTCCTGTTATAATTGCTGTTTTTCCAATGAATCTTTGTTTCTTAGCTATGTTTGGACTCATATGTAATCTCTCCCTTAAGATCTCTTAGTGATGTACTATGGATCAAGATTACCCAAATACATGCACACTGGAATCATCTTCACAAAAAAACTCCCCGTTCAAAAACTTGAACTGAGAGTTTCATCTAGATCTATACATCTAATTGTCCAGCTTCCGCACATCCACTTTCACGGTCAGAGTGCCCGCTCCACCACGATATACACCTTTTACAGGTACAATATCTTTGTAGTCCCGTCCGTGACCTAACTTAATGTAGCGCCAATTGACCTCAACATTATTTGTCGGATCGAAACCAAGCCAACCTGTACCCGGAATGTGAGTCTCCACCCAAGCATGAGAAGCTTGCTCAAAATTAGCATTACTCCCTTGCAGATCACCAACAAAATGATATCCACTTACATATCTGGAAGGCAGACCGACACTACGGCAGACAGCAATCATTAGATGAGCATAATCCTGACATACACCGCGTTTAAGCTTCAGTGCTTTTTTTACCGTAGTATTTACACTTGTAGCCTCAGGGTCATAGGTGAACTGTTCATAAATCGTCGCAGATAATTTAAGAATCCATTCATACATATCCTCTGCTTCATTAAAAGGGTACTGTGAGGCAAATTCCACTAATTCAGGCGTCACCTCGGTATAACGAGTCGGCAATATAAACTCAATATAACGGTTCTGAAATCCCTCATCATTTAACAATCTAATTTGTTCTTCAAGAGATGTTCTCGGGAGATCTGTCCCCTGAGCTTTATCCAGTGTAACTACAGTAGCTTTAGTGTGGATGACCATCTCCGTATGCGGCTTATTAACCGAATAGGCATGGACCCGATTCCCGAAGAAATCCTCATAGGTTAATAGATTGGCTGGCGGGTAAATATCCACTTCATGGTGATAACAGGATTGGCGATAATTCGTACGTGGCGTGAGTCTGATCTCATTGACACTGTCCGTAACCGGCTCTGGATAGCTGTATGTGGTGGTATGATTGATTTGAATCTTCATACAGACACTCCTTCTCGCCGAAAAAAGGCGCCCTCCATTGTTTTACCAAGTTTCTGACAGGATATCACCAGCGATTTAAGCAAATCTTCCACTAGCTCGCCGGACATTTCTTCCTTTTCCATATAATCCAGTTCTGCTTTTAGCTTACCCGCTTGCCGGATAACCTTCTCATGACCTGAACCTTTCTCTGAGGGATCTAGTTCAAGCTTTGCTAAATGCTCTTCCAGCTGATGAAAAGAAAAACGAATGGAACGCGGAAATTTGGGATTCGCAATCAAGAAATCTAAAATGCTCTCCGGGGACATAGCATCTGCATAATAACGGCGAAACGCCTGGTACCCACTAACGGATTTAAGCACCGCCTGCAACTGAGTATAAACCGCGTCAAGCTCCTTAAATCGGCATGAGGCAATGACCGCCTGCAAGATACGAGTTGTATTCTCTGCCCGCTCTAGAAACCGTCCGCTCTCAATGAAATGCCACTCATTCCCTCTAAGCATTACCGACTGCTCTGCTCCGAGAAACATGGCTGTACGCTCCTTAACCTGCTGATAGAACTGATGTGGGCCGCTCATAATATCTGCAACAGACCGCTCACCAAGCCATAGGTTGAAGCTGTTGACAACATCCCATAATTCACTTGGAAGCTGCTGACGGAGTGTTCGCAGATTATTTCTGGCATGATGTACGCAAGAGAATAATGAATTAGAATTGCCTAAATCAAGTGTGATGAAAGATAGGACATCCTGCTCGGAAAAGGTTTCGAACTGCTGCATATATTCACCTCGAACGCCTAGCGCATCGATTAACCTTGACCATTTATTTCCTTCTTCATGAAAATCCTCTTCCTGCTGGATATGATAATGAACATTGATTAGCCGCGCATGATTCTCTGCCCTTTCAATATATCTGCCGATCCAGAACAAAGCTTCAGCATTTCGATTCAGCATCTCCAGCCACTCCCTTATTTAACAAATTGATGCTGCATTTTGTTAATCATCAACGAGCCTCACTAGATTGTATCAAGCCATGACCCAAGTATCTTTTACGCCACCACCTTGCGAGGAGTTTACGACCAAAGACCCTTCTTTCATAGCCACCCGTGTCAATCCCCCAGGGATAACATGTGGCTTACGGTCAGCACCCATTAATACAAAAGCTCGAAGGTCGATATGTCTCGGTGCCATAGTCCCACCAGACAATACAGGTGCTCTGGACAGAGACATAATAGGCTGTGCTATATAACGTTCCGGATCTGCGATAATCTTCATTCGAAATTCAGCGAGTTCTTCTTTCGTAGCTTCGCTTCCGATCAACATTCCATATCCCCCGGATAAAGAGGTTTCCTTAACAACCATTTCAGATAGGTTCTCAAGGACATATAAACGTTCATCAGGCCTGCCTAGCAAATAGGTCGGGACATTCCCAAGAATCGGTTCTTCATTCAGATAATAACGAATCATATCCGGTACATAGACATACATCGCTTTATCATCAGCAACACCAGTCCCCGGGGCATTAGCAATCGCTACATTCCCTGCCCGATACGCATTCATCAGACCCGCCACCCCTAGAAGTGAATCCGGCTGAAAAGCTAACGGATCGATGAAATCATCATCCAAACGGCGATATAGTACATCTACGCGGCGAAGTCCGTTCATTTCTTTCAAATATATTTTGTGATCCTTTGCAACCAAATCTCGTCCTTCAACCAAATGTATACCCATCTGTTGTGCTAGAAAAGCATGCTCATAATAAGCAGAATTATATTCCCCAGGTGTAAGGAGTGCTATAACCGGGTCTGACTTTCGTGAGGGTGATAAACTACGTAGAACGGATAAGAAGCGATTCAAGCTATGATCAACATCTCGGATGGAGCTGGCAAAGGACAATTCAGGAAACAACTGATTCATAAGGGTTCTGCCTTTAAAAAGATATGAAAAACCTGAAGGCGTTCGTAGATTATCTTCAAGCACATAATATTGCCCATCATGATGGCGGATCAGATCGATTCCCGAGGTAGTGATGTAGGCTCCACCAGGTACCCTTAGACCAGCCATTTCTGGCCGGAAATAACAGTTAGAGATGATCATACGCCTTGGGACTATTCCATCCTTTACGATGTACTGCTCATGGTAGATATCATGAATGAACAGATTCAAAGCCGTGATACGCTGAATAATTCCAGCCTCTAGCCTCTCCCATTCATTCTTAGGAATAATGCGTGGAATCATATCGAAGGGAATCGTACGCTCCATGGGATGATCCTGAGCCGGATTGTATAGCGTAAAAGTAATTCCTTCCTCCATCATCCTGCGCTGCATCAAATTCTGCTTACCCTGCAGCTCTTCGGAGCTCATTCCGGAAAACATGCGATTCACATGTCTGTAATGCGGCCGGACATTTCTCTTATCTGCATACATTTCATCGAAAAAATGTTGCAGCGGATACGGAGACAGACCTGGCAGAGGATCTAATTTGGACATGAGCCCGACTCCTTTCGATAAATGTTATCTTTACTAACAATTCATACTTTAATTTCTGAAAATATCCAAGAAAATATTGTTTTGTATTCCCATAATACGTAAATCCTATCACCGATGTCAATATATATAACAGAGAAATGCGATCTCTGAATATTTCCGTGTTTTGGAATCGCTTCCTTTCTCTCTTATATAGGTTGCCGGAGCTGAAATGTAGTTTCTTCATTGAATTGTATGCAGGAGTAGTGACAAGCATTACTATTATGAATTTTTCATATGTTGTATTTTTTATATAGTTGTCTGGGAAGGTGATTTCAGTTATATGGTATAATTTGGAGCGTTAGGAGAGTGAACAAATGGATCACAAATATACTATGACCATGGAGCAGGAAGAGGCTAGGCGGGATCATATTTTTCTTTTATTTGGCTTGTCAGAAGCTGGTTCGATGAAGGTAGCACTTAGTCGTGTAGGCAGTCGTCATTTAATAAGAGTACTTTCATTTAATGAGACGTTCTCTGCTGGACCGCTGTGCAAATTACCTAATGATGAAGGGTGTCAAGCCCGTGAGTTATGGTTTCAGGAACGATTTCCGGATCAGGGTTATCATCTCAATCCCCAGCATAAACTGGGAGCCATGATTCAGACCTTAAAAGAAATTCCCGAGGACAAAAAAATCACTATTTGGTGCGGAAACAACTCCCATGATCAGACAGGTTTACGATTTGCACTTTCTGTTCTTAGTGAGAGGAAGCAACCTATTTATGTTATAAATCCAATCGAAGCTTATGAGGAGCTTCCCGGGATTGCTGAACAATTTACCATGAGCTTATCTCCCCAGTCCCTGGGTCAGCTCCCAAACGAAGCTGTGCAAACTATTATCAAAAACACCGAAAATACGCAACCCCTTACCTCCGCGCAGAGAAAACAGTATGAGCTGGAGTGGCAAGAAATCAGCAACACTGAGGATATGCTTCGAGTCTGGTCCAAAGGTCAGCTAACGAATGTACCCGAAACATACTATGACGAAGACATTCTATCCTTAATTCTGCAACTGCAAAAGAATGAACAGGGAGATCATTTCGTAAATGCAGGACTTATTGTAGGTGCAATTATAGGGCAGTGGAATTTATTTATCAGTACCTCATTTATAGAATATCGCTTCTGGAGGCTTATTAGTGAGGGAAAGCTGTTATTTAAAGGGATACCCTACGCGATGCATTTGTACTTTTTAAGAATTCCTTAGAGGTCACTACATTAACAACTAACAAATATTTTATAAAAAAGGAATGCCCTCATAAACTAAATATAGCTTCGAGGACATTCCTTGTAAATATGACTTCTTTATGATCATGTGTAGGGATGGATTACACTTACTCTTCCGATTCTTCTGACTCTTCCTCAGCAATTAATCCGGCAAAAAGAGCATGCACGAACTGCTGAGAATCGAATGGCTGCAAGTCTTCCATCTTTTCTCCGAGCCCTACGAGCTTCACTGGTAAGTTCATTTCCTGACGAATGGCTACTACAATTCCGCCTTTAGCTGTACCATCCAGCTTCGTCAAGACGAGCCCTGTTACCCCACTCTTTTCACCAAATAGCTTGGCCTGAGTAAGCGCATTTTGACCTGTGGTCGCATCTAGCACCATCAGTACTTCATGCGGAGCACTAGGAATTTCTCTTTGAATAACGCGGAAAATCTTGTTGAGCTCTTCCATCAGATTGCTCTTATTCTGAAGTCTGCCTGCCGTATCGCAAATCAAGATATCTACATTCCGCTGCTTAGCCGCTTGAACAGCATCGAACATAACAGCGGCTGGGTCAGAGCCAGCTTGTTGCTTAATTACGTCTACGCCAGCACGTTGACCCCAAACTTCGAGCTGTTCAATCGCTCCGGCACGGAACGTATCCCCTGCGGCCAAAAGAACTTTTTTACCCTCTTGTTTGTAACGATGTGCTAGTTTACCGATCGTAGTCGTCTTGCCTACTCCATTTACCCCAACGAACAAGATAACTGTAATGCCATCCGGATTTTCCTTCAGGCTGTTATCGTCATCGCCGCGCAGCAATTCCATGAGCTTACGGGACAAAATGGGTTGCAGCTCAGCTGCATCTTCAATTCGTTTTTGCTTCACTTCGGCGCGCAGATCCTCGACAAGTGTCATTACTGTATTAACACCTACGTCCGCACCAATCAAGATTTCTTCCAGTTCTTCGTAGAACTCTTCATCTATTTTTTTACGGCGGATAATCAGATCTGCTACCTTCTCGACAAAGCCTTTACGGGTTTTCTCTAATCCGTCGCGGAATTGTTTGGTTACACTTTCCGTTTTGCCGGAAATGCTTTCTTTTAACTTCCTGAAAAAGCTCATTTGTTTCCTCCTAAAAGTTTTGTGAGCGACACTTCATTGTTTTAACTTCGTACAAAACTCGCTTCGAAAGCAGACACTTAAAAAAATCACCATTTTGGCAAGCCGTTAAGCGATCTCTGCTTCCTCATCCTCTAAACGTACAGAGACAAGCTTGGATACTCCGCCTTCTTCCATCGTCACTCCGTAGAGCACATCCGCCTCTTCCATCGTTCCTTTGCGGTGTGTAACGACGATAAATTGCGTTTGTTCCGAGAACTCACGCAAATACTGTGCAAAACGCACGACATTCGCTTCATCTAACGCAGCCTCTACCTCATCCAGTACGCAGAACGGAACCGGCTTCACTTGCAGGATGGCAAACAAGAGGGCCATCGCAGTTAAGGCGCGTTCCCCACCAGATAGGAGCTGCAGGTTTTGAAGCTTTTTACCCGGTGGTTGGGCTACGATATCTATACCTGTTTCAAGCATATGTTCTGGATCCAGCAGCATGAGATCAGCTCGACCGCCTCCGAACAGCTTCGAGAATACCGTACCGAATTGTTTACGGATCGCATCAAAGGTCTGTTTGAAGCGTTTGGACATTTCATCTTCCATCTCACGGATAACTTGATACAGGGTAGTCTTGGCTTCGACCAGGTCATCTTTTTGTCCACTGAGGAAGGTATAACGCTCATGAACACGCTGATATTCTTCAATCGCACCTAAGTTCACTTCGCCCAATGCAGAAATACTGCGTTTCAGACGCTGTACATCTGCTTGTGCGGCAGGCACATCTTCGGGCACAGGATAACGTTGCTTCGCTAGTTCATAGCTTAGCTCGTAATCATCACTCAGCTTACGAAGAATATTATCAAGTTCAACATCGAGACGACCCACAGAAACTTCAGTAGAACGCAGCTTGTCCTCCACGACTCTAAGTGCCTGACGCTGATCCTTGGTCTTGCCCTCCTCTAGCTCAAGCTTACGGGTTAACGCTGAACGTTCCGCCCGAGCTAGATCCAAAGTACCGGCTGTCTCTTCCTTCTTCAGACGATAACTATTCAAATCTTCTTTCTGTTTCACGGTTTCCAAAGCATTACTAGCCAAATCCTGTTCGATCGTATGTAACAGATTTCGATTCTGGCGCAGCTCTTTATCCTGTGAACCCGCATCTTGTCTTAGACGACGTAATTGCTCCTCCAAGGAGAAGATCTCCTGATCGAGCTTGCCTTCCGAAACCTTCATACTGGTCAGCTTACCTTGCAACTCTTCCTTAGCGGATTCATTCGCTTTACGCGCCGATTCGGCATTACGGATACCCTCATGAGCTTCCTTCTCTTCCTTCTCGAGACGTTCAAGCTCAGCAGAGGCTTGTTTCCGAGTCTCCTCAAGCGTACGGACCTCACTTTCAAAGCCACTACGTTCCGCGCCTGTGCTCTCCACTTGTTCCTGCACATGCCGCAGCTCCTGTTCAAGCTGCTTCAAATCGCCAGAAACACGTTGCTCTTCCAGTCTCTTCTCATCACCATCACGGCGCAGGTCCTCTAGCTTCACGCTAGCGTTTTCCTGCTCTTCACGAAGTCTGGCTATGCCTTGTTTCAGCTTAACAATTTGACGCTCGCTCTCTTCGATCTCACTGCTCAGCTGATCCAGCTGGCGTTTACGACTAAGTAAGCTATTGTTCTTCTTATGCTGGCTACCACCAGTCATGGAGCCCCCGGCATTGACTACATCACCCTCTAGCGTAACCACACGATAACGATACTGGCATCTAGCGGCGATGCGGTTAGCCTGCTCCAGGCTCTCAGCAATAACTACATTGCCAAGCAAACTGCCAACAATACTTGCATACTTATCATCGTATCCAACGAGTTCGGAACCAATTCCAACAAAACCTTCAGCATCTTCCACCATTCCTCGGTCGCTACCGGAAATTTGGCGTGGCCGGATAACATCGAGTGGTAGAAAAGTAGCTCGTCCCAATTGACGTTGCTTCAGGAAAGATATCGCTTGACGAGACACGCTCTCATTATCCATAACCACGTGTTGCAGCGATGCACCCAGCGCAGTCTCAACAGCCATTTCCAGCTTCTCAGGAACGGAGATGAGTTCAGCAACCGCACCATGCACACCGTTAAGCTGTCCTTTACGAGCTCCTTTGAGAACTTCTTTAACCCCAAGCATAAAGCCATCGAAATCATCCTGCATTTCTTTCATGGTCTCGTGACGAGAGACTTGTGCTTCCCGCTTCTGTTCCCACTTTCTCAGACCTGATTGCGTCTCTTCAATCAGCTTCTGACGTTTACTAAGTTGTTCACTTTCAGTAATATAAGCACCACGAAGATTGCTTAGTTCTTTTCCAAGCTGGGCAATCTTGTCTTTTAGCCCTTTCTGGTTAGCAGACAGCTCTTCATGCCGTGCAGTCCATTTGCCGCTTTCTTCTTCACTGCGGCTCATACGACGCTCCAGGTTCTCCTTCTGTTGATCCGCGTAACGAATTTCGTTACGTGCATTCGCCATAAGGTTCATTAACTCCAGGAGAGCACTTTTCAGCTTCTCCTCCTGGCTCTGACTAATACCGTCAGCGACACCTTCGAGTCTTGCCTCTTCCGCTTCGATCTGTTTCCGAAGCTCAACAAGCTTAAGCCGGGACGCTTCGAGCTTAGCTTCTAAATCCCCAAGCTCACGCTGTCGGTCCGCAGAACGCTCACCTACAGAACCTAATGTGAGCATTAACTGTTCACGGTTGCTCTCAAGATTACGCTTGCGTTCCTTCAACACTTCCCCGTAACCTTCGCTCTTCTCATAAGCTTCACTATAACGGAGCAATTGCTCTTGCTGCTTCTCGATCTGTTCTTCAAACGCGCGCAGTTCAGCACGTCCGCTTTCCAGCTTGGCATCATGGGCTGAGACAACTGTAGATAATTCCAGTTGCTCATCCTTTAAAGTTTCGAGCTTAGCGTTACCTTCCTGCCAAGCTGTATGAATGCCTTCAATCTGATGCACATAGACTGAAATTTCCTGATGCTTCAGTTGTTCCCGAAGCTCTTTAAAGCGAATGGCCTTCTCCGATTGATCCTTAAGGGGACCAATCTGATCCTCAAGCTCACTAATCAAATCGTGAATACGAAGCAAGTTTTGCTCCGTGTCGTCAAGCTTTCGACTTGCATCTTTTTTGCGCGATTTATATTTTACAATACCCGATGCCTCTTCGAAGATGCCTCGCCGATCCTCGGAACGAGTACTCAGAATCTCTTCAATCCGACCCTGTCCGATAATCGAATAAGCCTCACGCCCGATACCGGTATCCATGAACAGCTCTGTGATATCCTTTAGTCGGCAGGATTGCTTATTAATTAAATATTCACTCTCACCACTGCGGTGAACACGCCGAGTCACTGTAACTTCGCTGAAATCCAGTGGAAGCGTGTGATCCTCATTATCGAGCGTAAGTGATACTTCACCATAATTCACAGCTTTACGCGCGTCACTACCGGCAAAAATAATATCTTCCATCTTGCCGCCACGCAGTGATTTAGCACTCTGTTCGCCGAGCACCCAGCGTATGCCGTCAGAAATATTGCTCTTGCCGCTTCCGTTCGGACCCACTACGGCCGTTATTCCGCGCACAAATTCCATTTCTGTTTTGTCGGCAAATGATTTAAAACCAGCTAATTCTATCCGTTTCAAAAACATACTTGCCTATCACCTCTGACCCATTATACCATAGCGTTTATTCGCCTAAAATAGCTTCAAAATGAAGCTTGGCTATTCTTTCGAAAAAGAGCAGCAACGGTCTGAGCTCCGCCTAAACGCCGGTATTCAGACCTTTGCTGCTCTCCTCCGCTTGTCCACATGATGCAAAATTCAGGCACCATCTTCTTTCAGATGCAACAGTGCAGCTGCTGCAGCCTGCTGCTCTGCTTCCTTCTTCGAGCGGCCGCTCCCTTTACCAAGTGAACGGTTAGTCATTAACACTTCAGAGACGAATTCACGCTCATGCGCGGGTCCCCGTTCTTCAATGATCCGATATTCCAACGTACCCATATTGTGCTGCTGAATTAGCTCTTGCAGTTCCGTCTTATAATCGGTCATCTGCATTTGCAGTTTCCCATCCGTCTCCACAAGTGGAAATACGTGATTATCAAGAAAAGACCGTACAGTTTCCAGCCCTTGGTCAAGATAAAGCGCTCCCACGAAGGATTCGAACACATCAGCCAGCAGGGCCGGGCGAGTACGTCCGCCCGTAAGTTCTTCCCCTTTTCCCAGCAGTACATAACGGCCAAAACCTAAACTCTCAGCGAACTTAACCAGCGAAGGCTCGCATACGATAGCGGCACGTAGCTTGGTCAGTTCCCCTTCAGGTCGATCTGGCAACAGATTGTACAAATATTCAGAAACCGTCAGCTCCAGTACAGCATCCCCTAGAAATTCGAGGCGCTCATTGTCCTGATGCTGATTGAAACGGTGTTCATTCACATAAGATGCATGGGTAAAGGCCTGCTTCAGAAGCACAGAATCGTGAAATTGGATTTGAAGTTGCTGTTGTAACTGCTTCAGTTCTCCTTTCACCGCGCTGTCCCCTTACTGATTATATTTTTTTAGAATAACTGTTGCGTTATGTCCCCCGAATCCAAACGAATTCGACATTACGATATCAAGATCCGCTTTACGTGGAACATTTGGTACATAATCCAAATCACATTCCGGGTCCTGGTTGTCCAAATTAATCGTTGGAGCAATCATGCCCTTTTGCAAAGAGAGTCCGCAGATAATAGCTTCTACTCCACCAGCAGCACCTAGAAGATGACCTGTCATGGATTTCGTTGAGCTAATAGCTACTTTATAGGCATGTTCACCTAATGCTTTCTTAACAGCAGCCGTTTCTGATCGATCTCCTACAGGCGTTGAAGTACCATGTGCGTTGATGTAATCAATATCTTCAGGAGAGATACCAGCATCACGGATTGCCATCTTCATGCAGCGAGCTGCACCATCTGGATCCGGTTCAGTCATATGGTGAGCATCAGCACTTAGACCATAGCCGATTACCTCAGCATAAATCTTCGCTCCACGTTTCTCAGCATGTTCAAGGGATTCCAGAATCAAGATCCCAGCGCCCTCTCCCATAACGAAACCATCGCGATCTACATCAAATGGCCGACTAGCCTTCTCCGGCTCATCATTACGAGTGGACATTGCTCTCATTGCACAAAATCCTGCCATTCCTGTTGGACGAATGGTCGCTTCCGAACCACCGCAGATCATAGCATCCGCGTCTCCACGTTGAATCAGACGGAATGATTCCCCAATGGAATGACTTCCTGTAGCACAGGCCGTCACTGTAGTCGTATTCGGTCCCTTTGCACCGAGGTTAATGGACAGCTGTCCAGAACCCATGTTAGCGATCATCATCGGGATAAAGAACGGGCTAACCCGTTTTGGCCCTTTTTCAAGCAACAGATTATGATTGTCTTCCCAAGTACCAAGACCACCGATACCCGAACCAACAGATACACCGATCCGTTCAGCATCGATATCTTCACCGATCTTAAGTCCACTGTCTCTCAATGCATCTTCACCAGCAGCCACTGCAAATTGTACAAAACGGTCCATTTTGCGGGCTTCCTTGCGGCCAAAAAGCGCCTCCGGATCAAAGTCTTTAACTGATGAAGCAATTTGCGTAGTGTATTCACTGACATCAAACGCTTCAACCATCGATACACCTGATTTACCGCTCATCAGATTATCCCAGAACGTCTCCAAGTCTTTCCCCAGTGACGTAATTACGCCCATCCCGGTTACAACCACTCTATGACTCAAACACAATCACCCCATCTATAGGCTGTATACATTATATTCAGTACTTATATACTGCAAATTATTACTATATGAACAGCGATCACCGCATCATTAAAGCTTCTGCGGTTCTGTTATAATCCCTATGAAGCTGCACATGGCAACCTGTAATACATCTTTAATGCTGTATAAATGAGGAGAAGCCCCGCCCAAGTTGGAACGGGACTCTCAATCATATGACTCTAGGTATGAGATTGTATGTACTTCACAACTTCACCCACGGTCGTAATCGTCTCTGCATCTTCATCAGAGATTTCCATGTCGAATTCATCTTCCAATTCCATAACCAATTCTACTACATCAAGAGAATCAGCACCTAAATCATCTTTGAAAGACGCTTCTAATGTTACCTCAGCTTCATCGGCACCTAAGCGGTCGATGACAATGCGTTTTACACGCTCTAATACATCGGACATCCGGTTCACCTCCTCTTTTGGTATTATACGAGATATGAGGTCAAAATACCATAGACCGCAAAAAACGCTTTCCTGATCCCTCACATTTCATCTTTAAAACAGTGTAATTTCTCCCAAGCATAAACGCTTTCGGCGTCCTTATAAGGACAGTAAGTGTTTAAGCAAGAAATATAAAGATAAAGTATAGTGTGAAACTTATACTTTCTTATATTTTCAAAGGAGAATTACATATACATCCCGCCATCCACGTGTAGTGTCTGGCCGGTCATATAAGCGGCGCCTTCAGAAGCTAAGAAAACAACTGTCATAGCTACTTCTTCCGGACGCCCAAGGCGAGCTAGTGGAATGCCCTTCTCTAGCTCACTGCGAACTTCTTCAGAGAGCTCACGTGTCATATCTGTATCAATAAACCCAGGAGCAATACAGTTGACGGTGATGCCCCGCGAAGAAAGCTCACGAGCCGATGCCTTCGTTAAACCGATGACACCAGCCTTAGCTGCAGAGTAATTAGCCTGACCAGGGTTACCTGTCACGCCCACAACCGAGGAAATATTAATGATTCGGCCATAGCGCTGTTTCATCATCGGACGTGTTGCTGCTTTAAGGCAATTAAACACACCTTTCAGATTCGTCTCAATCACTTGATCGAACTCTTCCTCTTTCATGCGCATAATCAGGTTGTCCCTAGTAATGCCGGCATTATTGACAACAATGTCAATACGTCCCCAGGTATTAAGAACCTCTTTCACAAGGCTCTCGGCCTGTTCACTATTGCCGACATCTCCACGGAGTGCAATACCCTCCGAGCCAAGCTCGACAATACGGGCCACAGTCTCCTGTGCCGCCGCTTCACTTCCTGCATAGTTCACGGCCACCTTTACACCGTGTTCTGCAAGAGCAAGCGCGATACTACGACCAATGCCACGTGAGCCGCCAGTTACAAGGGCCGTTTGGCCCCGCAATGCTGAGAACATAGTCTAATCCCCTTTCAATCATGATGCTGTTGTCAAAATGTTAAACCATTTCTTACAAAACAGTTTGGACACCTTCAAGTGTATTAATGTTGATTACTTTGACTGTTTTATCTATTTTGCGGATCAGACCTGCCAGAACACTGCCAGAACCAATCTCAACAAAAGTGTCAACACCATCCGCAATCAACCATTCAATACTGTCTTGCCAAAGCACAGGAGAATACACCTGACGAACAAGCAGTTCGCGAATTTCTTCGGGATCTGTTACCGGTGATGCAGTGACGTTAACGATGACAGGTACATTTGGAGTGTTGAAGGTTACTTTCTTCAACTCTTCTGCCAAACGATCTGCAGCAGCTCTCATCATAGAAGAGTGAAAAGGTCCACTTACTTCTAGCGGAATTGCCCGCTTGCCACCAGCTTCTTTAACACGCTGCACAACACCATTAACGCCTTCCTGAGATCCGGAAACAACGATCTGACCTGGACAGTTAACGTTAGCCAGTTCTACAACACCATTCTCTTCAGAGATAGTTTGGCATAATGCTGCCAGCGCTTCACGTTCTGCGCCAAGCACTGCAGCCATTGCACCTTGTCCTCCTGGAACAGCTTCTTCCATGAAACGGCCTCTCAAGCGTACAAGTGTTACAGCATCTTCATATGACAACACACCCGCAGCTACTAGTGCACTGTATTCACCAAGGCTATGACCAGCAACATAATCCGGCTTCAAACCTTGTTCACGTAGAGCTTCAAGATAGGCTACGCTTGCTGTAAGAAGCGCTGGTTGCGTGTTTACCGTTTGCTTCAACTCACTGTCAGGCCCTTCAAAAATCAGCTTACTTAGTGGAAATCCGAGAACTTCATCCCCTTTCTCGAACACTGCACGGCTGTTTGGAAGAGCATCATAAACATCCTTGCCCATTCCAACTGCTTGTGCTCCCTGACCGGGAAAGACGAATGCAATTTTACTCATAAGTATGAACTCCTTCCCGTATAACGGTCTTAGCTTATTACCAGATCAACACAGATGCGCCCCAAGTCAAGCCCCCGCCGAATCCAACCATCAGGACGGTGTCGCCTTCTTTCATACGTCCTTCTTCCGCCGCTTCAACAAGCGCAAGTGGAATGGAGGCAGCCGAAGTATTGGCATATTTATCAACATTGATTACACATTTCTCTGGTGGCAAATCAAGACGCTGCATAGCGGATTGAATGATACGAATATTCGCTTGGTGAGGTACGAACAAATCGATATCTTCCTTACCCAGACCAGCTTTAGTAAGCACACGTTCTGTAGCTGAGCCCATTACACGAACAGCAAATTTAAAGACTTCACGGCCATTCATATAAATGAAATGCTTCTTATCTTCAACGGTTTGCTGAGAGGCAGGCAAGCGCGAACCGCCGGCTTCTAGCTTAAGCAAGTTCCCTCCAGAGCCTTCAGCACCCAGATCAAAGGATTGGAAACCACGACCTTCCGGAACCTCACCAATGATAACTGCACCTGCTCCATCACCAAACAAGACACAAGTATTGCGATCCGTATAATCTGTGATGCGGGATAAAGTATCCGCACCTATAATAAGTGCATTGTTGTACATTCCGTTCTGAATAAAGCCAACCGCAGTAGCTAAGCTGTATACAAAACCAGAGCAGGCTGCTGACAAGTCAAAAGCCGCAGCGCCTTTAGCACCCAGCTTATCCTGTAAAATACAGGCTGTAGAAGGGAAAGCACTATCTGGTGTTACTGTTGCAATAATAATAAGATCCAAATCTTCGGCTTTCATTCCAGCGGAATCAAGTGCCTTGAGTGCTGCTTCATACGCTAGATCAGAAGTTGCCTCGTGAGGCGCAGCAATATGTCTCTCGCGGATGCCTGTCCGACTGACGATCCACTCATCGTTAGTCTCCACTATTTTTTCCAGATCGCTATTTGTCAATATTTTCTCAGGTACATATTTCCCAGTTCCTATAATTCCAACCGGTCGCAACTGTCTCATGTCGTCACTCACTTCCCGCTAATTTCCTTGGATATACTTGGCACAAGATCGGCTTGTAGAGCAATCCGCGCTTGTCTTACCGCATTCTTAACTGCATTTCCGTCAGAAGATCCGTGGCCCTTAACTACCAATCCGCTAAGACCGAGTAGTGGTGCACCACCGTGCTCTTTGTAATCCATTTTACCCTTTAAAGCTCTAAGCTCCGGCATCAGCATAGCCGCGCCAAGCTTAGTCTTCAGGGAACGACTAAATTGCTCCTTGAGCAAAGAGAACAAAGCACCCGCCGTACCCTCAAGGGACTTTAGCAAAATATTACCGGCAAATCCATCGCAGACAAGCACATCGCAATTCCCTGTCAGTACGTCACGTGCCTCAACATTACCGATAAAATGAATGCCTGGCAAGTTCTCAAGCAGCGGATAAGCTTCTTTCGTCAGTTCGTTACCCTTTCCAGGCTCCGTCCCTACATTCAGAAGTCCCACACGCGGCTTAGCAATACCATGAACCTTGCTCCGGTAAATGCTGCCCATCAGCGCATATTGTACCAGATGTTCAGGCTTCGCATCCATGTTAGCACCAAGATCAAGAGCCAGTACGCCAACATCGTCAAGCGTTGGAATCATAGGCGCCAGTGCAGGACGTTCAATCCCCTGCATCCGGCCAACTACGAGGAGTCCTGTGGTCATTAGTGCACCCGTGTTACCAGACGAAATCATAGCATCTGCTTCACCTTCACGCACCATTCGTCCAGCTACAACCATGGATGAGTCTTTTTTACGACGAACTGCCTTAACCGGCTCTTCATCAGAACCAATGACGTCTCCTGCATGACGTATTGTCAGATTAGATGGCTTGTCTTTGAGTAGTGGCTCTAATCTGGCTTCGTCACCAACGAGCACAATCTGCGTATCTTTCCATTCCGCGGCCGCGGACAACGCCCCCTCGACATTACATTCAGGAGCGTTGTCCCCGCCCATGGCATCAATGGCGATCAGCACTATGGTTACCCCCTTCACTGTGTTCATCATTTGCGGACCGATACACTATAAAATGGCCCTGAAACACTAGTTCTTCTCCGACATAGGTGAATACGTCCACCTCTGCTTTGCCACCCCTACCGGCGAGTGACCGCACCTGTGCTTTGGCAATACACTTCTCACCTAGCTGAACTGTGCGTACAAAACGTATATCGGCTGAAGCGGTCAGAGCAATTTCATCGTTGATTACGGCAACCGCAAGCGAGTTCGCTTGAGCAAACACATAGTGACCACGAGCGATCCCATTTCTAGAGAACACATGGTCTTCGCGAATCTCAAATATCGAAATCCCACTCTTGTCCAATTGTAAATCCACAATGTCTCCGATGACTTCATCCGCAGGCAAAGAGCGCACCTGATCATAGGAGTGCTCTGCCATTTGCTTCATTCGTTCACGCAGTTCCGGTATCCCCAGCTCCATTCGGTCTAACCGAATCGTCTGAATGCTAACTTTTAGCTGACGAGTCAACTCCCGATCCGTTACAAAAGGATTACCTGCGATTATATGTAGCAGCTGTTGCTGACGTTCTTTCTTGGACATCCGCTCGATTGCGGCTCACCTCCTGGCACGTGCCAAGCATAAACGCCTTCGGCGTCCTTATGGACGATAAGCGTTTAAGCGAGAAATATAAGACATCAAGTATAGGTGCATAACTTATACTTTCTTATATTTTAAAGAAAGCATTCGGCCGCTTGGATGGCCGCTGTTATATTAGGTCAAATAACCTCAAACATTATTTAGAACCAGGTACTAATATGTAGTATAAAGCATGCCGCACCAAAAATAAAGCATTGACTTCTGGGCGGCTTATGTTTGGATAAGCATAAACGCCTCAGCGTCCCTAATAGACGGTAAGCGTTTATGCAAAAAATATAAGGATAATGTATAGCGTGAAACTTATATATTCTTATATTTCAAAAAAAATAGTACTTCACCGATAGTGAAGTACTATTTATTCCGAAACTATTGTTTGATGATTTCTCTTGCTTTGTAAGTTCCGCAAACTTTACATACGTGGTGAGCCAATTTCAACTCTCCGCATTGTTCGCATTTCACCATGCCCGGCACAACCAACTTAAAGTGGGTGCGACGTTTGTCACGGCGTGTTTTAGACGTTCTACGTTGTGGTACTGCCATGTGTTCCACCTCCTTGTGATATTTCTGTCAGCCTGCTCCTCAGAGCAGAATGTGTTTTGTTGTAATGTTTCATTTGAAAAAGTCTTTCAACCCAGCGAGTCGAGGATCGATCACTGTGTTGTCGCAACTGCAGGTGCCTTCGTTCAAGTTCTGTCCGCATTTCTGACAAAGACCAAGACAGTCTGCCTTGCACAATACCGAATCCGGTAAGTGCAGTACGAAATTTTCTTCCACATAAGGAATAAGATCCACAACCTCATCCTTGACGTAAATGAGTTCCTCATCTTCGTCATCATCTGGAAGAACTGGCTGCTTTAGCCACTTGAAAGTCTCAGCAAAAGGAATGTTCAAATCACTTTTGACCTCCGTGAGACAACGTGAACATAACATGTCCACATCTCCACTCAGTTTTCCCACCACGTTCACACAATCGGTTCCCGCGGGCAGCGCTTTAAGGTCCACTGAGAGCGGAGCAACAGCTAGAATATCCTTGCGCCCTTTGACTACCTCGCTGACATCCACAACATCGTGAATATGTAACGGTTCGTCGGCATTCGCTAATTTGCGAAAGTGAATCTGCATAACTTATCACTCCCAAACAAACAAAATTTATTATACCTAGTATTATATACCTTTGTCAACCATTTTCCCTTTATATTGTTTCAGGAATTGGAGAGAATTATGATATAACTATTAGTGTAAATCAAAATGACAGCATATGCGAACTGAGTTTCTAAATATTAATCCTACTAATCTCCACTTATATTTTAAATAATGGTTACATACGGAGGGAAGCAGCAGTGACAACAGTTGGAATAATAGCAGAATACAATCCATTACATAACGGACATGTCCATCACTTCACCGAAGCCAAAAGACTATCTGGCGCTGAGCGCGCCATCGTCGTCATGAGCGGTCCCTTTACTCAGCGCGGCGAGCCGGCGGCGGTAAGCAAGCAAGCCCGGACAGAGATGGCGCTACGAATGGGCGCCGACCTCGTCATTGAGCTGCCGGTGGCCTATGCTGTACAGCCGGCAGAATGGTTCGCCTTCGGAGCAGTTGCACTGCTGGAAGCGACCGGAGTCGTGGACAGCTTGTGCTTCGGCTCCGAAGCCGGCACTTTGGGTTCGCTGCTTCCTCTGGCCAGGTATCTGGCAGAGGAAAGCAGCGAACTTCAGAGCGAGATCCGCCGCCGCATGGCGCTCGGAGCGAGCTTCCCCGCCGCGTACAGCGCAGCGGCGGCGGTGGCCTTTGAAGGGACTCTCCATGAAGAGGAGAGTCCCGGCGATGCTGGCGAGTTGCTGCGTCAGCCGAATAACAGCCTTGGCTTGCATTATCTCATCGCCTTGCAGCGGCTAAATAGCAAGATCGAGCCGCTAACCGTTCCGCGAACGGCAGCCGGATTCCATGATCCTTTGCAAGTTGACTCATCGATCGCAAGCGCCACTGCTATTCGCAAGCTGCTGCAAGAAGGCGGCTCTCCAGCAGCATACATGCCGGATTATAGCGTGTCCATATTAGAAAGAGAGCATGCAGCAGGTAGAGGTCCTCTGGAATTGGAGCATTTCCGAGGTCCCCTCCGTCACCTGCTCTCTACACGTACCGCTGCCGAGCTACGAACCATCCAAGACATGAATGAAGGCTTGGAGAATAGAATCCTTCGCCTTATGCCCGATCTTGAGCAATTCTCTATCTCGGGTTTGCTTCAAGCCCTTAAGAGCAAGCGTTATACGCATACACGACTGCAACGTCTACTACTGCACATTTTGCTAAATCATACAAAGGAAGAAATGACCCCTTCTGTACTAGCGGAGGGGCCCGGATATATTCGAATCCTTGGTTTTAGAGAAAGTGGACGAGTTCTCCTTAAAGAGATGAAACAAAAAGCAACCTTACCCATCATCATGCGGCCGTCACTGTGCTCCCATCCACAACTTGAACGAGACCTTCAAGCCGCGTCTGCTTTCGCAGGAGCTTTTCGAGAACCGCACAGAACCGATCTGTATCGCGATTATTTGGAACCTCCGGTCATGGTTTGACCGGTAGTTCCTCCATATACTTCAGTGCTTCATCCAGTGTCGATACGGGTACCAACTTCATAGATGTGCCGATTTTATCAGCTTTCGTTTTGGCTTCGTCGTAATTCTTAACAGGAACGAAAAAAATCTCCGCCCCTTCTCGATCCGCAGCAACAATCTTATGCTTCACTCCACCGATAGCACCAACCACACCCTCAGCGTCGATCGTGCCCGTTCCTGCAACCCTATGACCTTTGGTTAAATCACCAGGCGTAAGCCGGTTGTAAATCTCCATAGTGAACATCAGTCCTGCAGAAGGTCCACCAACATTCGTATCCACAAAGCTGACCGCTTTGCCTTGTTCTTTAGGTTTTACCTTTTGAACTGCGGCTATAGTGACTCCAAAACCAGGTCGGACTGCAGAACCTTCTTTATCTTTGATCTCGACAAGTGTCACTTGTTCCTTTACTTCCTTACCGTTTCTTTGTAAAACAACAGCGACCTGATCACCGATTTTTTTGGTTGAAAGTAAAGCAGAAAGTGCTTCTGGATCGGGTACCTTCTGGCCTTCTACACTTATGATTCTGTCACCCGGCTGGAATTGTCCTTTATTACTGGCAACCGGAACTGAAAAAACATACAAATAATCCACAACATCCTCATACGGAATTCCTGCAGCATGATAGGCCGCCTGAACGGAGTAAGATTGCGAGCTGTTCATATAAAAAACCTGCTCCGCAGCATACTCATCTTCAGACTTATCTCCTAACCGTGTTTCTTTCCGCACAACCTCTGAATTGGAGTTAAAAACAGAGGCGACCAGTAACGCCACATTAGCGTAACTAGCAGATACTGTAGTCATCATGAAGGTTCCTTCTTCAGCTGGATCAGCATTTTCCACTTTAATCATAGGGGCAACTTCAGAGGCACTACCCGGTTGATATACAATGTACGGGGTGTTCATAAAAACAAATACATACACGATAACTACAAACGTAAAGAGGTAAGCTGTGGCACGGAATCCCGGCCGATGCTTCAACTGCTTCACTACTCTTCCCTTCTTTCCCACGGCACAATTAGGAGTTGAATGTTTGAACTTCATTACCGCTTCGACTAGTGGTTTGGCATGATGGTTGTCTACTCTGCATAAATTGATAACACATCCGCTATGCCTTAAGTTATGAAGAGGTGATTCTAGAAATGAACAATATTAAAATACGCCGGCTAGCTAGTCGCTCCACACCTTTTTTATCTGGGGTGATCGCAATCCTGTTAGCCATTGCCATCATTATCTCACCAGAAAGCTCTTTCGAGGCTTCTCTCCAAGGGTTAAAGCTCTGGTGGACACTCGTATTCCCTGCACTTCTACCCTTCTTGATGTTGTCTGAGATGCTAACCGCTTCGGGCTTCGCACATGGTTTCGGAGTGCTCCTGGAACCATTGATGAAAAAGGTCTTTCGACTACCTGGCGCGAGTGGTTGGACTTTGGCGCTTGGGATCACCGCTGGATTCCCCGGCGGGGCCGGAGGTGTAATGCAGCTTCATAGGCAGGGCAGCATTTCGGACAAGGAAGCCGCTCGTCTTGCTTCACTTACGCATTTCGCCAGTCCAGTAACCCTGCTCATTGTGATTGGTGTAGCTTTCCTACATAGTCCTACAGCAGGTTACTTTCTACTTGCTATCCACTGGGTTTCAGGACTTCTGGCCAGTTATACAGACGCTCTTTTAAATGGCCGGCTAGACAATCCGCAGCCTTCTGTAAAGGAACGCACGAATACCAAACGACCTTCTTTATATAGTCGTGTCCAATTTGCAGCCACTGAAGCCAGATCAAGAGATGGCCGAAGCTTCGGTAGACTTCTTGGGGAGTCAGTAGCTACAGCGGTACAAAATTTGATGGTTGTGGGCGGTTACATGATTATGTTCGCCGTGGTCATCAATATCATTACTACGGTACTTCCTGTATTGCCAGCCGCTCTGCCAGCGAGCTTGCTCGAGATTCATTTAGGAGCCGACGCTATAAGCAAAGGGCTCTCGAGCATCGGAGCCGGAGCATCAGGTGTACTAGGCTTGGCCTTACTCTCTGCTGCACTAGGCTGGAGCGGGCTCTGTGCGCAACTACAGGTGCTGACGTTGCTTAAACAAGCAAATGTCCGATTCCTCCCCTATGCTGTCGTTCGCCTGATGCACGGCGTTTATGCTTTTTTATTAACACTGCTACTATGGAAACCACTTTTAGTAATAAGTGAAGCCGCTTTGCCTGCACTCGCTGATTCACAATCCATACCAAACAGAACCATTAATGTAACTGCCATATGGAGCTCTTTTCCACAGTTGCTTAGTTTGCAATCGCTTCTGCTAATCATCCTACTGGCATTATCCGCAACGATCTATCTCGTTAGCGCTTTTCGCCATCGGCTCGATTAAATTTAAGCTTCATCGCCTGTTCCACCTCAGGCGTCACGAAGTCAGACACATTCCCACCAAAATGGGCAATTTCTTTTACAACGCTGGAGCTTAAATAGGAATATTTCGGATTAGTCATCATAAAGATCGTTTCCGCATCCGGATCCAGACTATGGTTGATGGATGCGTTTTGCAGTTCATATTCAAAGTCAGTTACGGTACGAATACCACGTACAATGACTTGAGCATCTTTTTGACGAACATAATTGACTAATAGATCTCTAAAGCTGTCGATTTCCACATTGGGAATATCAGCTGTTGCCTGTCTTAAAAGCTCTGTCCGCTCTTCTACAGTAAACAGCGGGTTCTTACTCAAATTATTAAGCACCGTTACGATTAAACGGTCGAATTGCTTGGATGCGCGCCGAATAATATCCATATGTCCCATAGTCACGGGATCAAAGGTGCCTGGATAGATGGCAACACGTTCTTTTCTAATTTGCTGACTCATTCTCTACCTCCTCACCAGTCTCGCTTTCCACAGAAGGATTAGCTTCATACTGATAAATAGAAATTGTCGTTTCTCCGTATACGGCCTGACGCAGCCTATAAAATCCTGGAATATCCTCAGGATAGGCATAACTTGATTCATGCTCCAGAACAATGATTGCGTCCTCTTGCAGCATTCCTTTTTCTACCATAGATAGCATCAGCTCATCTCCGTGCTTCAATCGGTAGGGAGGATCTAGAAAAACTAAATCAAAAACACGTCCCCGCTTCTCCAATGCACTGAGTGCTCTTCCTGCTTCATTTCGGTACACTTGCGCACTCGCTTCAAGATTAGTCGCCTTCAAATTGGCACGAATAGTGTCAATACTCTTGGGATCCATATCTACAAATACGGCACTTTCCATCCCTCTGCTTAAAGCTTCGATACCCAAACCACCTGTACCTGCGAACAAATCCAGTACCGCTCCACCTTCAAAATATGGACCGATCATACTGAATACAGCTTCCTTCACCTTATCGGTTGTAGGTCTTGTTCCACTTCCCGGCACACTTTTTAGTGGTCTTCCTTTTGCACTTCCCGATACCACTCTCACCGTCAATCACCCGCTCTATGTCTCTGTTTGTTATACCCAAAAGGGCATAAGTCCACGCCTATCGTAACACATTTGCGCGATGAAATAAAAAATTTGTCTAGATATGAAAAATGGAAAGATCAAGACTATTCTGATAAATAAGTCTTCCTTATGTATAAGACTGGGCTTCCAGGGACATCATGTAATTATCGACACCACAAATGTCGTAGACAACCGCGGAGCAGGCTTACGTTTCCCCATAAGCTCTTCGTCCGGTTTCTCCTCTCCCATGAAAGGGGCCCTAGAGATAGGGCCCCGAATTTATGTTTAAAGACATTAAAAGTTATTATTATATATGGAATAACCAATACAAAATCACTAGTTTCGGACAATGAGTAAGAAGAACGCACACAGTGGCTTGTGAATGCTGCCACCTTAGGAATACCCCAAATTTCTGCAATTGCCTCTTGGCTCAAAGATCACGGTCATAGGGAAATATAGGCTCTCGTGCTTATCCTTTCGGAGATCTGCGACGTGCCATATTTTCAGCAGCGTATTCAACTCCCTCCGATAAAATTAAAGCTCATAGATGAGGATGAAAAATCCGCGCATTTCATTCAACTGTATCATCACTACCTAATTCATCATCGATTTGCTGTTGTCTTTTTTTGTTTATATTCCGTAACACTAGGTGTGTAAGAAAATAAACAATTGTAAAAGATACAAAGATTAAAATAATGCTCCATACATTTCTTTCTCCCGCCAAAACTATAAGCAACGAAACACAAATTCCGCCTGAAATAATGCTGTTTATGAGCAGCTTTTTATTTGTGTTTCTTCGGGAATCCCAAATATCAACACCAACAGACAAGTGCCGTATCGTTATATATATTCCACTACCAATTAAACAGAAAAACTCGACTGCAAATTGCTCAAACGGAGCATTCATTATGAATTGTTGAATCAGTACTGAAATCAGCAAACAATATACTAATATTTGATAAGCATCACTTTGAATCGTTCTTCTTTGAGATACAATTCGTTCATCATTCATTTTACTTTTTTTCATTATTATCCCTCCCTATAACCAGAATTATAATATATTTATTACATAATGCAATTTATATATTGCATTTAAATGTGAATAAAAAGCAAACTCACACAATAAATTCGCTAAAGAGTATATACATCACAAAAGGACCACCTTTCGGCAGCCCTTTGTTAGACAGTCACGTTCGGGGTTACATGATAGAAATAAAAGCTTCCCACCGTTACGACAATGATTAATACTACAATAATGGAAGAAATCCGGATCAGCATTTTTTATGTACTTCAATACGAGAGTAGAATCCTAACGACTTTTGCTTTGCATGGCATAAATCGAAATAGTACCATAAAGAAAGTCTGCTTCCAGCACGAATGCCAGAAGCAGACTTTTTTATATCTTTAGAATATGCATGCGCTCGTAATAATAACTAACAAGATGAACAACACTAAGATTGCGCCTGTGGAAGTAAAAGCGCCACCAACCCCGCCAAATTCTGCACCCATGAGAAGACCTCCTCCGTATTTTAGAATACATCATAAGATATGTAATCATCTTCTTAGAAGATTGGGCGAACGGTTAAAAAAAGACCCCACTGGCAACCAGTGAGGTTAAATGCTCTGCAATTAATCAGAAACTAAAATACCGTCAAAGCTTTCTGGACCCACACGAACTGTGCCGAGTAGATTAGATGAAACAAATGCTGTATAAGTGAGTTGAGGTGTGATTGCAGGTAAGAAATCGTCTGCTGAAAAGGTTATGACTTGCGGAGCCAAAATACTTAGACCAAAAGTTGAAGTAGCAGAATATATAAGCGGATCGGTCGGCAAGGTTCCCCTTACAATCGTAATTGTGATACCCACTAAAGCTAAAGGAAGCGTTACAGAGATCGTTCCTTTAAGCAGCACACGCGGATTTGTAGTCACTCCTGCAGTCAACAACCCAATCTGTCCAAACAGCTGTGGAGTATTTAGAACGGTTATAGGAATGGCTATAGAGTTGGCGAGGCTGGCATTTTGCGACGTTCTTGCATCAAGATAAGTTCCCATTGTTGCACCCCCTTTATAATTGACATAAGATAATATATTAGGGTTCTCGATAGATTGCATAGTCACAATACCTGTATAAAACGATTGTTTTATATAACTGATAGGCCGAGTCTATTTATCATCTGTTTTGGTTCCATCCCTTTTGTTAAAAGCAAGCTCAAATAACCCCGTCGCCGAAAGTCCTGCTAGCCCTCCAGCCCATAGCCGCAGGATCAGATTCATATCAGTGAACGGATAGGCCACTGCTCCAACCAGCAAGCCAATAGCTAATCCAACAACCGGTACAATATTCCGCGGAAGTCGCACGCTATTCTTCACAAGTTGTACAAGTGCCATTACGAAAACAGCCAGCACAGAAGCAAAGGCAAGCACACTGTTGAGAGCATCATTATACATGGTGTTTAATCCTCCTTATTTCATTTTCCACTACCAGAAGCAAGTAAGCCTGCACGGTTCAGCACTGTTATTATGCGATAGAAGTCATAACTGCCACCTGACGGTGTATCTAGCAGCCCTGCAGCACTCGCTGCCTTTACTGCCGCTTCAGCCCATGGGGGTACATTCATCACTGCTCGGTCTTCAATTAAAGTCACACGATCTGAAAGCTTAGTAATCGACTGACCTTGTTCCTGCATACCTGTTTTTAGCGTATCCTTGCTATCCGTAAGGCTCACAATAAGAGCACGCAATTCTTTTATTTCCGTTTCCAGACTAGCCAGCCTTTGTTTATCCTCTGCCGACATTTCGTCATCACCTTCCTTGGCTTCATCATCATATTTATACAGATTGTAGGTATTCATGATTTGGATTAGCTTTGCTGCATAGTTTGGGTCGGTAGCATAACCAGCGGCAGCAATCTCTTGTGCGGCTACCTTGCCACTAGCACCAAGCACTTTGCTGTAAAGATTACGATTCCACGAAACACCATTCACAATCAACGCGGAATGATCCGCAACAGATTCTCCCCAGTTGTTATAGGCCCGAAAAAGAGCTTCTACTTTAACAGCTTTACCATTAACATATTCAGTAGTTTGCACAGTAATACTACCGGCTGGTCCGCTACCTTTAATCCCAAACAAATTGTTGGCCTTAACAGTCAATCCGCTGCTGCCAAAGCCCGATTCCAGCGCCGCTTGAGCTATCGTTAGCGATGCCGGAATCTTGCTGATCTGCATGTCCTTTACAGCAAAATTTGCGATCTTCGCAATAAACTCGGTCTCCGTCATTTCATCACTTCCTCTCCTTTTATTAAATGCTGACCATAATGAAATGCTTGTGCATATCCCTACTAATAGAGCGTCATTGCTAGATTCCATTCAAAATAAACGTCAAAACACGCGCCCAAAGAGCGCGTGTTAGTATTTGATAATTCGAATGTGACATAAGTAGCTGAAAAGAATTAAATGAAGCATGCAACTAACATAGGGCTATTGGTCCTGCTCACATGAGCAATTTACTTCTCGTAGATTCATAATATGTAATTATAAGTAAAATTGTCTTGAAGTTTCATTAAAACTAGCGTAACATATAGTATTAATTGACTATATAGGAGGGTCTAATAGACTATGCCTTCATATTACTTTAGAGAACTATGGACACCCTTACGCTGGGTAGGCATTAAATTTTTCCGTGATGACGAAGGTTTTCTTTGGATTAAATGGTGGGCCAAACCCAGAAAAAGACTGCGTTAACCGTTAAGCAAGCAAATATACATAAGAAGTTTCATACAATGTGCATATGTATTTCTTGATAACAATCTAAAGGGGCATCAACCGCTACAACATTAGCAGCTGATGCCCCTATTCCTAGTTCCCTACCTTAGCCCCAAAAGAGCGTGCTAACAGTACAGCCTGATCTATATCCATACGAACACCCTGCAGATCCAAACTTTTCAAATCAATTCCTTCAACAATAGCATCCCGTAGGTCAGCCCCCTTAAGCTTGCATTGAGACAGCTGTACACGGCTCAGATCAGCCCCTCGAAGATCACTTTTTTGCAAATTACAACCCATTAGATCGGCCTCAGTAAATCGAATCCCGCGCAGATCCTGTCTGCTAAGATTGGTATGTCTCAGGTTCGTGTAGGACCAGTCCCCGCCGATAAGTGTGATCCCGTCCAAATAAGCATTTGAGAAATCAGAGCCTACCATTTTACAATCTTCAAATTTCGATACGAACAGATTCGCACCCGTGAACTTACAGTTAGTAAAAGCCGTGCCTTTATGGTGTGATGCATTGAGCATGGCTCCAGTAAAATCGCAATCTATAAATCGGCAGCCGATGGAAGTCATCTCTTCCATAGAGCTTCCCTTGAAGGAACACTGCTCAAATGTACAGTTATTTAGTTCCCCGTCCTGTAGACTTCCTTGGTCAAAATTGTGTTTTTGGAACGTTTCATTAAGGTATTGGTACATGTTAAGTCTCATCACCTTCATTAGGATTAAATAAATTTATTCTTATTAAAAATAGCACTTTAGTAGATTGTTCTCAACAATCTCTTTCGATATAATTGCAAATAAACGATATGGAGGGAAATTATGGATGTGTCCAGCAGGAAAGAACCATTTCGCTATGTAATGAACCAGCCGCTTGAATGCTGGATTGAAGTTCCAATAAGTAGTAGCGGTCCGGGTGCCGGAAAGCTAACAGAAGCTGTGTTGCTCGATCTTAGCCGATCTGGCTGCAAAGTGCGCACCCCCCTGAATCTTCGATTCACGGCGGGCGATACAAAGCTAGTAATTCATCTTCAATTAAACGAAGAAAAGCTTCAACTCGTGGGTAGCGTCCGTTGGGGCTGGATGTTCGGACTCGGCCAATACCAATATGGAGTTAAACTTAAATTGAACGAGGACGAAGAAGAACAGCTACATAGAGAACTCGATATATGGACAGCCTCTCTAAATGTAGAGGGCCTGTAGAATTCTACATAACAGATGCCCTTCTCATGGAAGGGCGTCTTTTTTTTGCATAAAAACGAAGACAAAGCTAATCGCTCTGCCTTCGTTCTAAAAAGCGTTATTTCACCGTGTACCTAGGACTCCACTCTTTTTTTAACGAGCTTAACAATAGCAAATACTAGAATCGTAATAATCACAGCTTCGAACAGGGTAGGAAGTAAGCCAAGAACATACTGAGAGATCTCAATATCATTTAATTTAGCGGCCTCATCCGTCACTTCAAATCGAAAAGCTCTTTCCAAAGTGATATTTTTATGATCGAACATCGATGACTCTAATAAAGAAATTATATACTGTATTACAAAAAAAACGGCTATCCCAATCCATACTCTTCCTTTCACTCTCACACTCATTGCAACGGTCATGGAGAACATCACGAGCAACATAGAGTAGGCGGAAGCCCAAAAGACAATTAGCACTGTATATGCGGAAATCAGCCAAAATTTTTCCGGTAAAAACGAAGTTGAAAACATCATAATATCTACTGCTAAATGAATATAAGCGACTAGAAATAAACCGAGTAACGACCCTAAAAACAGCATTACTGGTGAGAGAACGGTATACAGGACTGGTACTGGCACAAGCCTCCGATTGAATAATCTCAGGTTCTGACCGAAGGTGCGCAGACTAAAAAAGAGAAGCACTACACCTGCTACTGCATAGGAAGTGATGTTCATCATGAACATATCTTGATCTGATTGAACAGTAAATCCTATCACAAACTGCACAAGAATGGTGATTACAAAAACAGCAAGAAACTTATCCCTATCTCGTCTAAAATCATACTTCACTAGCTTTAGCATTCTGCGTACACCTCTCTGAACAGTTCGTCTATGCTTTTACCTTGGCGCAGCCGGATATCTTCTACCGCCGTATGCATCACAATTTCTCCCTCTTTTATAAAAATCACATCATCAAAGATCCGCTCGATATCCGATACTAAATGAGTAGAAAGGAGAATGGTGCTGTCCTCTTCATAAAACTCTACTAACGCGTTTAGAATTTTAGTTCTAGCTACTGGATCAACACCACCGATTGGCTCATCCAGTAAATACAGGCTAGCTCGACGTGATAAAGCAAGTGTAAGCTGTAGACGTTCATTCATCCCTTTGGACAAATCCTTCACCTTATCTTGAGCTCTTAGCTTCATAAACTCCAACATTCGAGAAGCCTTAGTCTGATCAAAATCCGGATAGAAATCACTTTGGAACTTTAGAGCATCCTTAACATTCATCCAGGATTCTGTAAGCGGCTTATCGGGCATAAATGACACTACTGCTTTACTATCTAAGCCTACAGCCCCTCCAATAATGGATACACGACCGGAAGTAGGCTGTGCAAGCCCAGCAATGATTTTCATTAGTGTACTTTTACCGCTGCCGTTACTGCCCAGCAGTCCCGTGATTTTACCCGCACTCAGATTAAAGGATACTCCGCGGAGGGCGTGCTTAGATCTATATTTTTTTGTAACGTCATGAATCTCAAGTATATTTTCCAACTTGCTTCCCCTCCTATTCTCCATCCTTGTTTCGGATACTCTCTGCAACTGCCGCTAAAATATCTTCACCTTGAAAACCAAGGTCCTGCATGCCACGAATGAAACGATCTAGTACATCCTTTGCCATTTCTTTTTTGATGGTCAAAATAGTTCCTTCATTACTAGTGACGTATCTTCCCATTCCACGCCGGGTCTCCACGATTTCTTCACGCTCCAGTTCCTGAAAGGTTCTTTGTACTGTATTCGGATTAATCTGCAGTTCATTGGCAAGCTCTCGTACCGAGAGAATTTTATCTCCTGGTTTTAACTTACCTGTGACGATTTCTCCTTTGATGTAATTCATGATCTGAATATAAATCGGCAGGTTGTTATCGAATTCGATTGTCATGATTAAGCAACATCCCTTCGTCTAAAGACGGAGAAGCCTATGAGTAAAAAGACAGCTGTGTATAAAACTAGCATTACTATGGAAAAGGTCAGCGTCATTCCAGGCATAGGTGCTCCTCCACCTTCATAAGCAGCTAAATTTAGGTTGGGGAATAATACATATTTATAAAATTCACGAAAAATAACCAATTTGTCTATCATCAGCATAAACATTGTAGCACCAATTGTAACACCCGTAGATGTTGTCAAAATCCCGATCATAAAAGCAAGTGTTGTATATACAACTGTACTAACTGAGTTATACATTATACTGGTTAACATCTCACGAATACCAGCCTCACCACCACTCAAGCCAAACCATAAAGCTCCTGATGCAAAAACCGCCAACATGCCGACAACTGCCACTGAGAACGCGTAAATCAACACAACAGCATATTTGGACGCAAGTATTGCTGTACGACTTCTCGCACGGATTAGAAGGAATTTGATGGTGCCCTGACTATACTCTTTTGAGACAATACCCGCTGTTCCGATGATTGCGAGAATGGTAATCACTTGCCCAATCCCTTGTGAAAGCAGCATCATTGCTGAAAAGTCATAAGCTGATCCAAACATATCCGGTGAGGCAGAATGAACAATGTAACCTAATAGCATGGATATTAGAATTAATATCAGGTAAGGTACAAAAAACGTACGTTTCTTCGAGAGCTTGAGCCATTCATTAACAACCAAATTATTAAAGCTACGCAATTCGGTTCCCTCCTGTCCATTTCAAGAAATCTTCCTCTAAGCTTTGTTTATTCTCTGCAATCCGGTAAATACCTACCCCTTTATTACTAAAAGTCGACACTAGTTCCGGCACTTTACTGTCATGCAGATTTATTGTCACCTCAGAACGAGCACTATCCATAGACAATAGCTCTGCGTATTCTAGACCTTCCAAGATGTTAATTGCTGATTCTACTGAGCCTACACGAATGGTTAGTTTCACGTCTGCAACTGTCTCCTGCTCCCCACCTATCGCTGTAACGGTCACCAATTTGCCGTTCTGAATCACGATGGCCCGGTGACAAATTTGTTCAATTTCAGTCAGTAAGTGGCTGGATATTAGAATAGAAATCCCTTCAACCTCAGCAATCCTACGCATATAATCACGCATTTCTCGTATGCCTGCTGGGTCAAGACCGTTCGTAGGTTCATCTAGAATCAATAACTTTGGTCGGTTCAGTAACGCCTGAGCAATCCCAAGACGTTGACGCATACCAAGCGAATAAGCCTTCACTTTCTTATTCATTGCTTCCTGAAGTCCTACCAATTCAACAACCTCATCAATTCTGCCAGCCTCAATATTATCTGTCATTCTCTGGTACTGCTTTAGATTATCAAGCCCTGTCATATACGGATAGAACTCTGGATTTTCAATAATCGCTCCAATATGTCCAATAGCTTTATTAAAATCACTCTTAACACTATGACCTTGAACGATCACATCGCCTTCACTCATCCGTATAAGACCCGTCATCATCCGGATCGTTGTTGTCTTCCCTGCACCATTGGGTCCCAATAGCCCAACAATTTCTCCCTTACGGATATCAAATGTCAGCTTATCCACAATGGATTTCCCTTTAATGATCTTGCTTACCCCATTCATTTGCAGCACGATTGAATCCTGCACGCGTTCATCATTTCCCTGCTTCATGGTAATCCTCCCTGCCATCTTTTGTATTATTGATGAGTTTATTTTAATGTGTCGGTGTTATAGTTGAATAGTACACTAATATATTGTTGATGTAAAGCCCGAAATTATGGATTACGCAAAATAAGGGCTTTCTATTAGACTATCTGCCAAACCAAAAATTGAAATGAACATAGATTAGATTACAAAGGAGGAATGACAAATGAAAAAAGAGGTTCATGTATCACAGACTAACCCACGTTTGACTGTATACAATGAAGAAAATTTTAGAGGTAGCAGTAGAATCTTTACCGGCAACCTTGGCATTCGTAATACGGATAGGATTTTAGATGGTATTGAGAGTCTTCGTTTCTTCTCTACTAGCAGTAATGCAACACTGGTACTCTTCACTAGAACCCAGTTTAGAGGGAACTTCCGTGTACTTCGTGGAAACCACAGCATCCGTGATTTGGACGACTTCATTTCCGGTAATGATGTGGAATCCATTATTTCAACTAATCAACGATTAACTCTCGAACAGATTCGTAATATCCGCAGCAGCGGCACTTTGCCTGCGGGATATCGCTTGAGCTAACATCTCCATTCAACAAGAAAGGAGCAATCTGGAGCAAGAGCCCAGGTTACTCCTTTTTCCCAACTTATCTTCTGAGGTCAAATAGTTAGTAGATTTACCTGCTAAGTCAATCCAACAAGGAGAGATAAAATATGGTAACCATAAAAGCAGCGTCCGTAATCTATCCCAGATTAAGAGTATATAGTGAGGAGAACTTTCGTGGGCTCCGCAGAACCTATCGCGGCAATCTAGGCATTGCAGATATTGATGCAGTACTTACTGGAATAGAAAGCTTACGCTTTTTCTCCACGAATCCGAACGCTACGCTTGTGTTGTTCGATCGCTCTCGCTTCCGTGACAATTTCGTAATTCTGCGTGGTAACCGCAGCATTCGCGAACTGGATGACTTTCTCCGTAGAGGAGATGTCGAATCGCTCATTTCAAGCAATCAGCGTCTGACTCCGGCGCAGGTTCGCGCCATACAGCGCACTGGTAGCTTGCCTTCAGGATATCGTTTGATCTAATTACTTGAGGACGCAGTTTAAGCTATAAGCTTAAGGTGCGTCCTCATTTATTTTCCGCTATAATGACTCCATACATATTAATAGAAAGAAGGTATCTTTATGGAACCAATCGTTTCTACCCGATGGCTGCTTGCTCGGTTATACGAACCTGAACTGGTTATAGTCGATTGCCGTTTTTTACTTACGGATCCGGAAGCTGGGCGTAAAGCATATACGGAAGATCATATTCCCGGCGCAATCTATTTTCATCTAGAAGAACAACTCTCCGCTCCAGTAAGCGCACACGGGGGGCGCCACCCCCTACCAGAAATCTCGAAGCTTACCACCGTTCTTAGCAAGGTTGGCATTAACAGAGATAGTATTGTCGTTGCTTATGATGATCAAGGTGGTGCATACGCTTCCCGTCTGTGGTGGATGCTTAAATATTTGGGACATGAACGTGTGTTTGTAATGGATGAAGGCTACTCTGCTTGGAAAAAAGCATCCTTCCCCGTCAGTGATCATCAAGCGGTTAGGATTCCTAGCCAGTATGAAGCAGATGTTCAGAAGAAGATGCTTGTTAGCATGGAGGATGTGCAAAATGTGGTTAACGACGGTGGTGCACTATTGATTGATTCCCGCGAGTCCCGTCGCTATGAAGGGCTGGAAGAACCGATTGATCCGAAGGCAGGTCATATTCCTGGGGCGATCAATAAGTTCTGGAAAGAAGTGTTGGATGAGCAAGGACGCTGGAAATCAACTGAGGTGCTGAAAGAGCATTATGAGGGAATTGATCCTGAGCAAGAAATTATCGTGTACTGTGGTTCAGGTGTAAGTGCCTGCCCGAATGTGCTTGCGCTTGGAAAAGCTGGGTATAGGAATGTGAAATTGTATGCGGGTAGTTGGAGTGATTGGATTTCGTATGAGGAGAATCCGGTGGCGATAGGAGAAGAATAGAATAAAGAACCTGCGGCGCAGATTCTTGTGATTCCCTGGAAATCAGAGGCTTGATTTACCAGACTGGAAAAATATCGTTTTCGGTTTTTCGCATACATGTGGCTCGTTTAGCATGCCGGTGGCAAATGTATTCGGTTTTTCGCACACATTTGGCTCGTTCAACTTGCCGGCGACACATTGTATTCGGTTTTTCGCATACATTTGGCTCCTTCAACTTGCCGGTGGCACTTTGTATTCACTTTTTCGCATACATTTAGCTCGTTTACCTACCGTCGGCACATTGTATTCGATTTTTCGCATACATTTGGCTCCTTCAGCTTGCCGGCAGCACATTGTATTCACTTTTTCGCATACATTTGGCTCCTTCAACTTGCCGACGGCACATTGTATTCGATTTTTCGCATACATTTGGCTCATTTACGTAACCGGCGGCACATTGTATTCGATTTTTCGTGTATATTTGGCTCGTTTATGGTACCGGTGGCACATGTATGCGGTTTTTCGCATACATTTGGCTCGTTTACCTGCCGTCGGCACATTGTATTCGGTTTTTCGCATACATATGCCTCCTTCAACTTGTCGGCGGCACAATGTAATCGATTTTCCGCATACATTTGCCTCGTTTACCTACCGTCGGCACATTGTATTCGATTTTTCATTCACATTCTCACGACGGACTTCATCTTCAAACCAAATCTGGACTTTGTAGCGTACCAATATATTCATAGTAAATGATCCGCTGAGATGAACCTCTTGCCACCGGGCGAAATTTTCCTTTATCCACCAGCTGACGGCAGTATTTAATGATCGTCATCGTGTGCAATTCCAGCTCTCTCGCGGCATCAGCCGGGCGAAGGACTCGATGGTGCCGGATGGCTGCCCGCATCAGATCGCGCTCGATTCTGGAATAGGCTCTCTCAACGGTTGTCTTCGCAGACTTTTCTGCTAACAAATAAGAAAAGAGAATGTTCCGCAGCGCGGAGAGAATGAAGGATGGATTTTCTTTTAGCTCATCCAGCGAGATATAGAGCACCGTGCAGTCTTGAGACTGTAGAAAAAGCCCGCGGTTCAAGTCCATCCGGTATTTGCTACGATCCGTTCCATGTGAGCCATAGTCCATGATCTCAAATGCAATACGCGAGGCTCCGATCTCCCACAAAATATCCACAAAATAGGATCTGCCGCGCCAGTCCTTAACTTCGTATTCTGGGTGTAATCCGTGAAAATGTCCGGCTAGAGGCCACCACACCCGCTCGACAAACAAGCGGTTTCCGTAACCATGACCGCGTTTAAGTGCATCAAGCCGCTCTCCCTTCCTTTGTTTAAGATGATTACATAACCATTCATTATGCTCGCTCTCGAAACCCATTACCTATCCCCTCGCTCTGCAACGAAATATGTTTTTAATCATACAAAACCCCGCCTCTATTCCAAAAGGAAAGGAGACGGGGCATTCTTTGCCTCGTTTGGTTTTATCTATACATAGTGTGCCACATTATCATTAGAATGCACAATAGGAAATTGGCAGGATCATTCAAAATAAACTCCTCTTTTCTTTTAATATTTTCACTATTAATACATTTTCATATGGCATATTTTTTATTTTCTATTTTTAGGTTTACTTTCCATTTCAATCAACTGGCCGCCGGGGGTATTATCGCTGGAGAAGGCCGGATATACGAATATACAACGGTATGCAGTAAGTTAGAGTGATTGGGTTTCGTATGGGGATTCCGGTTGCTCTTGAGGAAGATTAAAGTTAAAAGCGCGTGCTTGATATCTGGTTAAACGATTATATAAAAGAGAAGCAACTGTCAGCATACCGGAGTATCCGGCCGCACTTCTGCGAAACGGTCCGCTGAGGACTCCCGTTCCATTCTAAGTAGTGCTCACCCTATCTGAGGACGGTTGGTCCGCGTTGGGTTCGACCAGGATTTTCTGTATAATGGTAAACGTTACGTCGGATGTGATGTTAAACGCACGAAATGACAAGTAAAGAAAGTCCATCCGGCGTTTGAAACCATGAACCGGAAAGGATGAAGTAAATTGAGTTATACGGAACTGCTGGAACGGAAGAGCGAAATCTTGAAGAAAACGGTCGAGAACTGGGTTTTGAAAGAAAATCGCGACGGACTGAACCTTCAAGAGGCTCATATTTACCAGACTATACTCAAGGAATTTCATCAGAACGAACATGAATTGAATGGGGTACGAGACGAGAAAGCAGTTAAGCGTCAGGACAACTGATCCACGGAAAAAGAAGACACTGTAACAGCTCGCAAACGTGCGTCGCAAACGGCTTGATCTCAGAAGACGTACGCGTAAGAATATGAGAGGCTGCCCGGGAAGTTTGGGCAGCTTTTTACGTACAATCAATTCGCTGCCGGCCTCCGAAGCAAACGCTCTAAAATCCAGACGTTCGTATAATCCAGTAACCTGAGGATATCGCTCTATGATGTTAACCTTGTCTGTGCCAAGTAAACCATTAGAGTACAAAGCTAACTCCTGTGCGTCACGACGGCCCGAATGTGCTGGTGGTACTGGAGGTGGCCCGTATACCTCACACTGGAGTTTCTCAGATGTATTCGATATCAATAGTTTATATTTATAAATATTTTCATGATAGATGGAAGACCAATACAAAAGTTTGTACTGTTAAGGTAACAATTCAGCACATAATTTTCTATCCTATTAGGTATTAACGCTTGATGAAACTACCAACCTTCTGGACAATCCTTCCTCTAGTTGTATATAGTGTATAACGAAAGTGGCACTTAGTGAGCAAGGTACCAGGAGGAGAAATACGAAATGGCAAATATATTGGTAGTAGAAGATGAACGAGCGATTAATGATTTAATTACAATGAATCTCAAGCTGGTTGGACATACATATAGCAAGGCTTACCGTGGACCGGAGGTTTTCGAAATTCTGGAGCGTGAAAAGACTGATTTGATTCTGCTGGATGTTATGCTTCCGGAATTGGATGGTTTTGAGGTGATGCAGCGGATTGCACATTTGCAGGTTCCAGTGATTTTGATCACCGCCAAGAATTCTTTGGCTGACCGCATTAAAGGCTTCGAGCTGGGCGCGGATGATTATATCATTAAACCCTTTGAAATTCTTGAATTACTGGCAAGAATCAATGTAGTCCTGCGCAGGGGTGAAAAAGGCACCTCCAGCTTCATTTGCGATAATGTTGAGGTGCGTTACCTGGAACGGCAAGTTTTAGTAGATCAGACACCGGTTGATTTGACCGTTAGAGAATTCGAGCTGCTTGAGGTGTTAATTCGTAACCGGAATATTGCATTGTCGAGGGAAAAGCTGCTGGAATTGGCATGGGGCTATGATTTTGAGGGCGACACCCGCACCGTGGATGTTCACATCCGGCAGCTACGTAAAAAGCTGGGCTGGGAAGAACGGATCAAAACCATTTTCAAGATAGGCTACCGCCTGGAAGTTCAGAGCTAATCATGAGATTCTGGCATAAGATTCTGCTGTCGGTACTCGCTCTCTTTATTGCTGCTCTGGATGTAAGTGTCATTATGGTGATGAAAAAAAGCTGGCAGCTAAATATGGACAGTGAAATGCAGAGAGCATCCAGTGAGCAATTGTTAATCGCCAACAATATTTATGAGAACCTTAATTCTATTCAAGCACGGGGAACGGCATTGACCCCTATTCTACTGGCCAGCGTCTCTGAGTCCTATGGCGATTACTACCGTAAGCAGGGAATCTATTTGCAGCTATGGGAGAACGACCGAATGATTTACCCTCCCCAAAAAGGACAATTCGGGAAATCTAATTTGGGAAAAGGCGATCAGCCTGAATCTTCAGACGAACGCTCTATTCAGCTCTCCACTCAGCTTCCTGCTCCTTACCAGCATTTGCTGCTTGTCTATCAGCGTGATATCAGTGAGCTCTTCAACAAGCAACAGGAACTGAACCGCTTTTTTGTAATGATTAACTGGATCGTGGGACCCGTTCTGCTGCTTCTTCTTTATCTTCTAATCCGGCATCTAAGCAAGCCGCTAAAGCTCCTGTCAGAGACCAGCAAAACAATCGCCGAAGGCGACTATACGAAACGGGTGCAGCTGCGCAGCAAAGATGAATTTGGCGAACTGGCCTTGAACTTCAACCGGATGGCGGAGGCCGTGGAGCAGAGGGTTACCGAACTCTCAGATATGGCTGAAGAGAAACAAAGGATGGTGGATAATTTGGCCCACGAGTTACGCACGCCATTGACCAGCATGCAGGGGTTCGCCGAATTTCTGACCACGGCCAATATTGGACAGGAAGAACAGCAAACTGCGGGCGGCTATATTCTTAGTGAAACCCTTCGTCTCAAGAATCTGGCCTTCAAGCTGCTGGATTTGTCTGTCCTCCGGCATCAGCCGTTGGCACTTCAGCAGGTGGATATTTCGGAACTATTTCAAGCTATCCAACAGACGGAGCGCCCAAAATTGACGGATGCTGGCATAAGATTTCATGTCCAACATACGATTTCAAATGTCTGGGGAGATCCCGATTTACTAGCTTCATTATTGGTAAATCTGGTTGAGAATGCGATTCATGCCTCCAAGCAAGGCAGCGAAATCCACATGCTGGCCTATGAGCTGGATGGAGAAGCCGTGCTAGAAATCCGTGATACGGGAACCGGAATCACCGCAGAGATGGCTAAACGTGTGTTTGAACCTTTCTATCGGGGAGACCAGGCTCGTTCACGTGAATATGGCGGCGCTGGCCTAGGATTATCCTTATGTCGGCAAATTGCTGAAGCGCATAAGGCCAGACTGTCCTTAAACTCTGTCCTCGGCGAGGGAACTAGCATCAGACTCTTTTTACAACTCTATAACAACTGCCCTCCTACTCTATAACATCTTTGGATTAAGGTTAGGAAGATTCATCATCATCCGATCCCAATGGAGGTTAAGTTAAATGAAGAACAACAAGATTTCCGCTACACTCGCTGTACTCTTGTTCTCTGGAAGCGTGCTGGCGGTGAGCGCAATGATTGTCCCAGGATTTGTGAACACCACCGCCGCCAAGAGCATTTCTGCAGTACAAGACTCGGGCAATCTAACCTTGAACAGCAGCAAGGCACCCGTACTAAAAGTAGAAGCAGAAGCTCCGGTATCTACTGTGAACAGAGATCTAGAGCAGCTGATGACCCAAGAAGAAATGCAGCAAATTTATGATTTTGCGGACAAGCCCAATAACGAAATTATCACCATCGGAAGGGAGATGACCGAGGATGAAATAAACCGGAGGCTGATATTGGAAGACCAGTATGTGTATGACGGCCTTCGTCCCAAGGAGCTGTTCCCGTTAAAATCGGGACAAGCGGAGTTTTATTTTGACTTGGAGAAAAACACGCTCAAGTATCCGAATCGGACATTGACTGACGAGGAACTGTTACAATATATTGACTGGTTCTACCGGGAGGCCTATGCCTTGTCCAAGCGGAATATTGTAACCCCTCCAGAAACAGGGAATTTGAGCCAGACCGACGCCGTTGCCATGGCCGCTTCAAGTGTGCGAAAAATATTCGGAGCTGACGTCTCCAAGCTTGAAGTAAAAGCAAGCCAAGGAGAATCCATGCTATCAAAGAAAAAGACCTGGATGGTAATATTCACCCCTTATAAAACCAACACCTTAAGAGGACAAGGTAAGGAATTTTGGCAATATACCGTAATTATTGATCCCTCCACCCGCACGGTAGTAGATACGACCGCAGCTAATTTTTCACTCACAAGAACCCCAATCAATGCTGAAGCTGCCATCGCTATCCAAAAGGATGCAACCTGGATTAACGAGGCTATAAAAATAGTTACAGACAGACAAGGAGAAACCCGGAGAATCGCCACGGCTTCCCTTACAGACACTGACGTAAATAATAAGCGCGGTATGGTAGCGGTCAAAATGTTGCTCGAAGACGGCAGCAGTTATACTGCAGAGTTACGCTACCCAGATCAGACTCTTCGGTGCCTCATCTATGAAGAAGCAGAAGCTGCTAAATAGCGATACTAAGGATGAACAAAGGTGAAATTGTATTTCAAATCGGTATAACCAGTTCTTGAAAAAGTTAAGGAGGCTACTGAGTAAGAGTAAGAATTGCGAGGCATTTGGATAAGTGGTTTGTGGACTGAACTAGGTGATGAGTTAGATCCCTGTTCAGTCCTTTTTGGGTTCTTTTGCAAACAATCTGTAAACAAGAAGTCGAAGATGATAGTTGTAGTGTACCTAGAAGCATCCACGCTTTAATAGTCTCTATCCTTTGTCCAAATTGCATTTAATAGAATATTTTGGTAGATTGAATCCAGGAACTTGTTAACCGACTGATCAGCGCAAATATTGTTCAAAACTAAGCGTATTTCTACCGAGGGGAGATCAGATTTCTATGAATATAGCCGTCAAATTGATGCAAAAATTCAAAGACCGCGATACCCAGAATAAGCTGAAAGTTTATCAGGACAAAGTGGAGCTCATCAGAAAACGGAATTTGGAAGCATGGGAAGATGGGCAGCTTCAAGCGGAATCCCTCCGGCTACAAAAGGAAGCAAAATCAGGTACACCTTTGGATGAGCTGCTTATCGCTGCTTATGCGTTAGTATGCGAGGCAGCGAAGAGAAAGCTTGGATTAAATCCTTACGATGTCCAGATCATGGCTGCCATCGCTCTGCACGAGAGATTCTTGATCGAGCAGCATACCGGTGAAGGAAAAACACTTTCTGCTGTTATGCCTGCATATCTAAATGCACTGACTGGCAAAGGCATTCATGTGCTGACTTTTAACGATTATTTAGCCAAACGGGATGCGGAATGGATGGGCCCGATCTATCGTTTTCTCGGATTAACGGTAAACTCGGTTCAAGCGGGCATGAGCCTGTCCGAGAAACAGGAAGCATACGCCAAGGATATAACCTATGTTACGGCCAAAGAAGCGGGATTCGATTACTTGCGCGATACAATTGCACTAAACGAAGCCGATACCGTGCATCGTCCTTTCCACTACGTCATCGTCGACGAAGCGGATTCGCTGCTTCTCGACGAAGCTCGGGTGCCGCTAGTCATCAGCGGAGATATGCCCTCTTCCAGGAGCGACGGCTTTCGTTTCGCAGAAGTAGCTCGGCAGCTTAAGAGAGATGGACATTACGACTTCGACGAGTTCCAGCGGAACGTTTACTTAAATGAAACAGGCGCTGCGCATGCGGAATTGATGCTGGGATGCGGCAATTTATACGATAGCCATAACAGTCACTTGCTGACTTCTTTAAATTGCGCGCTGCATGCGGAATCGTTATTAAAGAAAGACATAGATTACATCGTCCGGGACGGAAAAATCGAGCTGATCGAAGAATATACCGGCCGAGTGGCGGAGAACCGGTATTTGCCGGACGGGCTGCAAGCCGCGCTTACGGCAAAAGAAGGGCTGTACTCCATAGCCGGCGGGAAAATTCTCGGGACGATCACCATTCAACACTTCATTAGCCTGTATCCGCAGATTTGCGGAATGACGGCTACCGCTCATGCTTCCGCGATGGACTTCGAAGATATTTATGCGCTCCAGGTGCTGCAAATTCCACCGAACCGGCCAAACATTCGAATCGACCATCTGCACCGGATTTATACCCATAAAGAAGCCAAGCTTAAGGCACTCGTACAAGAAATCTCATCCGTCCATAGGACGGGACGTCCAATTCTCATTGGTACGTCAAGCGTCGAGGAGTCTGCCATGCTGGCAGAGGCGCTAGCGGTTTCGGGCGTATCTTGCCATGTTCTAAATGCGAAAAACGACGCAGAAGAAGCCGACATCATCGCCAAAGCGGGAGAAACCGGTGCAGTGACTGTGTCTACAAATATGGCGGGACGCGGGGTCGACATCCGGCTCGGCGGCGGCGACCCTGCGCAAGCAGAGGTAATCGCCAAGCTAGGCGGGTTGTACGTAATTGCCACCCATGTGAACGAAAGCGTGCGGATCGACGACCAGTTGCGCGGGCGTTCCGGTCGCCAAGGCGACCCCGGAGCTTCCGTTTTTTATGTAAGCTTGGAGGACGAGTTACTGCTTCGCTTCGGCATCCATAAAGCAGTTCGCGCTCCCAGGCAGGATGAGGCTCTTGAAGAGACAGGGCTCAGCAGCAAGATCACAAGTACTCAGCGTATTGTTATGGGCCAAAACTTCGATATCCACAAGGAACTGAACTGTTATTCGGATATGGTGGAGGATCAGAGGCGAATTCTATACGCGGAGCGGCTGCGAATTTTGAAAGGCGAGCAGCCGTTGAGCCCAGCGGAGCAGCGGGTACGGCTTTTTTATATCGACGAATTCTGGGCTGACCATCTTGCATACGTTTCTTACCTTCGTGAAGGCATTCACTTAGAGAGCCTTGCCAGCCGCAATCCAATCGACGAATTTCATGCGCAAATCACTGAAGCCTACGAGCAAATTCCTTCTAAAATAAATATCGCGTCAGAAAATATGCTCGAAAAGCTCGGAGGTTCAAATGATCCGGCAGAGTGGGAAAAGTTCGGTCTGAAAAGCCCTGCTTCCACCCGGACTTATATTATCAACGATCAATACCTACAGAGTAAGCGAACCTCATGGACCGGAACGACCGTATTTGCTTATTGGCTTCGCACAGTTGCGAGGCCGATATTCAAGCTGTCAAAATATTGATGCAACGATGGGGCGATTAGCCCCTACTCCTCTAGCTCATCCAACTTCGCTTCCAATTCAGCCAACTTGCGATTCGCTTGATCCAATATCTCCTGTTGTTCTGCGGTTTTTGCTCGTTTTATTTCTTTTTTGATGGCCATAATCTGCTGTTCCAAATAGAGAATTTCAGCTTCATTTCCTGCGTTGTTCCACATCTGTGAATAAGTCATTGTCGGTCTCCTTTTTTCTAATTAAGAAAAGCCTTCCATAAAGTTCAATCGAACTTTAGGAGAGCTTCTTTTTTTATCTACACAAGGGTTTCAAGTTCTCGCTTCTAGCAAAATTCTACTCTTGTGATGCTTCCTGTATTAAAGGCATCCCAGCTTCAACTAAACGTTTGTTTCGAATGAAGATAATGGACAGTATTACAGTTAACACCCCTGTTCCAACAAGGAGCCATTCAATCTCAACTACATCTGCGAGCGGACCGAATATCAGCATTCCGATTGGCATCATGGAAGTCGATATCATACCAAAGACTCCGAATATGCGTCCCAAGTAATCCGGATCTACCTTCTCTTGTAGCATTACGGTTGTCGGTGTATTAAAGACGGGCATAGCTACGCCGAAAATAGCCATCATAACCAAGTAGATCCAAAAAACAGGTACAATACCCAAAGCGAACGTACATACACCCATAATTAAGCTAGCAAAAGTCATCGTATATACTTTGTTTCGAAAGCCGCCCCATGAAGCAATAATTGCTCCGCCAGCCATCATACCGATAGAAAAAGCAATTTCAATGGCTGTTAATCGCCAATAATCATCTCCGAAGCTGCGTGTCACTTGTAGCGGTGTTAAAAATGCAGCCGGTGCCATCAATACGAAGAAAAAGGCGAAAAAAATGAAAAAAGTTTTGAGAAAGCTGTGGGTTTTAATATAGCTTAAACCCTGTTTAAAATCGTCCAAATAGCTTGTCGTTTGTTTATCAGTCGCTTTTTTATGCAACGGTATTTTCAAAAAGAAAGATAATGTAAAGATCGCTATCGCCGCTGTGATAACATCGATAAAGAAAATGACCTCAATTGTTGCCAATGAAAGCAATGACGCGCTAACGATAGGTGCAACAAACATCATTAGTGCTTGAAGACTTCCGTTAATCCCATTTACTTTCGTCAGCTTATCCTCTGGTACAATTTGAGGTAATATTGCCCCAACCGCAGGTGATTGAACCCCAGCTCCGAGCGCACGAACTGCAGCAATGGCGAACAACAACCATATCTCATCATAACCAAGCAAAAATGTAATGGCTAAAATCAGTGTAACAAAGGCAATCATGGCATCTGCTATCATAATAAGATATTTCCGGTTGAAACGGTCCGCCCATACACCTGCAAACGGTGATAATAAAAAGGTAGGAATGAATCCACAAATAATAAATAATGTCATCATCATACCTGATTTTGTTGTAAGCGTAACGTACCACATAATAGCATATTGAACTAAAGCAGAACCGAATAACGAAAATGTTTGACTACTTAGAAAGATAATTATATCCCGTTTCCAATGTTTTTTGTTTTGTGCTTCGTTTGGTATCACTATAACTTACTCCCCCATTTTTAAAAAATATCATTCATTCCCCATTCGCCTATTAAAATTAATTACCAAATCCGGTACTTCTAATTCTATGTACAAAAATTTTATATAAATCACATTTCTAGAATAGCACAGAAATATTCACCCCACCATTCAGCCAGAATCTTAAAATTAGCCTGTGCACACAAAGAGCCGGTATCCCCCTCTTTCGAGAAGCCACCGGCTCTTTTTTACGTCTATTTCATTCTCCGTTTATACACTCGCATTGCGGAAGCCCAGAAAAACGCAAGTATTGCTAAACTCCATAATACCGCCACAAGCGTAGTTTTATCTGCCGTTCCTCCGAGTAAAAGAGAACGAATACTCTCGATAAGCGGTGTCATGGGCTGATATTCTGCGAATACGCGTATAGCCGAAGGCATGCTGTCGGTCGGCGCAAAGGCAGAACTAACGAATAAAAGTAACATCAAAATGTAAGAAAATACTCCTGCTCCTTCGAATGATTTAGCAAGTAAGCCGAAGGTGACGGCAATCCAAGTAAACGCAAGTACGCTAAGCAACAAAATACCAATGGCTAATACCCAACCGAGCACATCCGCTTTCGGCCGAAATCCCATTCCGAAGGCAACAAGGAAAATGGCAAGCAATGAAATGACGTTAAAAACTAATGAAGCAACCACATGACCGCCTAGAATAGAGGCTTTTGCGATCGGCATGGAGTGGAAACGCTCGAATATGCCTTTCGTGAGATCGTTATTGATACGAAGAGAAGAATAAGCCACGCCACTAGCAATGCAAAAGAGCAATATTCCGGGCACAATATAATTGATATAGCTTACATCACCGGTGTTCATCGCTCCGCCAAAGATGTAAACAAAGAGCAGCATGATCATGATCGGCATGGCGATGACGGTAATAATCGTGTCGATGCTACGTGTGGAATGGCGAATGACACGCCCACTCATGACGGCGGTATCGCCTAGAAAATGAATGAATTTCATCGGGAGTCCTCCTTTTTGCTAGTGACGATCGCGAGAAAAACATCCTCAAGCGAGGGCAGTTTCTGCGCAAACTCGGCAATTTCTATGTCAGCTTCCGCTGCTTTCGTTAGCAGTCGCATCATCTGTCTCGTACTTCCGTCTGTAATGACGGAGAGCGTGAGATTGTTCGAATCTGCAGTCGCGTTAAATTCCTTCAACAGATCTTGTGCTTGATTTAGCGTTGTTTCATTGTCGAATCGAAGCTCGATATGACCCTTAGGCAATCTATTTTTTAGCTCCGCGGGACTGCCGCTTGCCACGATATGACCTTCGTGTAAGATCGCAATTTGATCAGCTAGATGGTCAGCTTCCTCTAAATACTGCGTAGTTAAAAAAACAGTGACACCTGATCTCGCTAAATCCTTGATCATATCCCACATAGCAAGACGCGCTTGCGGGTCAAGTCCGGTGGTCGGCTCATCGAGAAAAATGACCGAAGGGTTACCCAATAAGCTCATGGCCAAATCCAAGCGCCGACACATCCCTCCGGAATACGTGGAGATTCGGCGATCGGCGGCATCGAGCAAGTCAAAACGACGTAATAACTCCTCGGCTTGTTTGTCAGGATCGGGCAAATGGCGGAGTTTGGCCATCATTCGCAGATTCTCGCGTCCGGTCAGGATATAGTCAGCGGTGACGCTTTGTCCTGTCAGGCTGATCTCCTTACGTACTTGCTCTGGTTGCTTAGTTACGTCGGCTCCATTAATCTTTGCGCTTCCGTTGTCGGGCTGGAGCAGGGTGGCAAGAATTTTAATCATAGTGGTTTTACCCGCGCCGTTGGACCCTAGAAGAGCAAAAGTTGAACCCTTCTGAACAGTGAAGTCCACCCCCCGCAACACTTCCACGTTCTTATAGGATTTTTTGAGGCCTATTACTTCAATCGCCCAATTGTTCGATGTCATCCTAATCCCCCCTATCTTCCAAGTTTTTTGTGAATGGACTCGTTCATTTTGGCTCGCATTTTCCCTGTCCAAGTCTGAGCGGAAACGTCCTCGAGCAGCCCGTCACAGAACGCCATTACGTCATTCCCTACGATCTCCAGAACATCTCGACCTTCAGCAGCTCCCATCTCAAACATGTCAAGCATTTCGGGAAACAGGTTGATGACGCTAGAATCGTTTGTTGAGAAGTTCAGCATGTAGCGCGATGCGATATTGTAAACTTCTCGGTAATCGTTCGGGAGCGCTTTTGAACGTTTTACGCACTCTTTATAAGCCTTTTTTTGTTCACGTAAATCTTTAAATTTAGCGAGCATGTTCTTATACACGGCTATCCTCCTTCAGTTGGGTAAGTCTTGACGAAACATATCCCCATTTCTCCCAAAACATGGACAGTTCCCGCCATCCCTCTTCATTTAAACTATAAAATTTCCTTGGTGGTCCTATTTCGGACGGTTTTTTCTCGATATCGACGAGTTTATTTTTTTCTAACCGTATCAAGATGGTGTAGACCGTTCCTTCAACAACATCTTCGAAACCGAGCGCATTTAGCGTTTTTACGATTTCATACCCATAGGTTTCTTTCCGGCTGATGATTTCAAGTACACAGCCTTCCAAAACTCCTTTCAGCATTTCTGTTAGGTTATCCATTTAAATCCTCCAATGCTACTCTGTATTGCTTAGTACCACTATATAGTAACACCGAGTAGTGGAATTGTAAATAGGAGGAAAAGCGGATTGCTAAAAATAAATACGACAGCAGTAGGGACTGGATTTGGTATGAGTGGAAAGCATTTGCTTTTAGTCAGTAACAATAAAGAAAGCCCGCGCTGGGCACGGGCTTTCTTTATTGTTACGAGGTTCTTCGACATCGACAAAACTATTTATACGGGTCAGCAATTTCTTCCCATTGACCAGTGAAGACATCCACTTTTATCGTGAACTCCCTGCCGCCTTGCCTAACATTACTGAACAAATAACCATCTCCAATAAAGCCGGAAATCCAATCCTCATCTATTGGCTCGAAGCCTTCTGTATCAAAGATTGGCTGAAGTAACTTATACAGCTCCTTCTTGTATTCCGTACCGTTAGATATGTTCCACAGATCTATCGCTTCTCGATTCACAAGGCTTCTCACTGGACTGCCAGAAGTTGTATCATGAACCGTTCCGGTAAGAGGATTAATTTTATAGCTAAGGCCTTCCCCTACGCCATTCGGTGGATCCATAAAATTAATCGTGTATTGATCGCCTTTTTTACCAAAAGTCCAGCCGCTAGCTGGAAGCTTTTTTTCCAGCAAGGACTTAATATCCTGTTCACTGAGCGGAGGAGAAATAAACGAGCCATAGTACATCTGTACACTCTCAATGGTCAATTCCTTGCCGTAAACGACAATAACTTCAAGCGGAAACTCAGAGATGGATGCTGCACCTGCCAAACGAGCTACAATACGGTCCCCATCAAGCTCATACGAAACTACGGCGCCAAATCCAATCTTCTCGCCCCAAGCCCCCTCAGTGTAATCATACACTTTAGTCAAATGCTTTCCGTCTAGTTCAGCGGATACGTAAGTGTGGTTATTCCGGTGTGTAATGGAGGATTTCAGCCTCCGATTTAGCGTCTCGACCGGTTCCTCTACCACAAGCTCTTCCAGAGTGACAGGCTGGAGCACATGAATCTCACTCATTGAGAGCCCTGTTCCAGTACCGGTAGTAATACGAATAAAGATTTCTTTGGTACCATCCCCGTTAAGATCGGCTTCTTCAATGGAAGGAGGCCGCGTTTCATCTTCGCCGGCATTCCACAAAAACGTTCTGTTAACCTCACCGCGCACATCAACCGTGACTTCATGCAAAAGTGCATGCTCAGCCGTGGGCTTCGCAGTTACAGTAATTCCGTTTTTCTCCGCTAATAGGGTTCCTTCGGGATCGATTGCAGTTGAATCTTTAGCCTGAGAAGCTGACGGGATAACAACACTCTTCTCCGGGGCTGACGTAGAACTCAGCTTTGCCCCAGTCAAGGTACAGCCACTTAAGACCATAATTACTGCTAACCCCAACACCGTGTTTTGTACAGTGATTTTTTTATGCCTGGTGATCATGGTTATCCTTCTTTTCATTTCCTTCTTGCTGCTTGAAATGCCGGCCGCACCAGCCACTCGGATTGGATCGGTCAATGTTTCCAATAGTTTAAGAAGAGTCCGTGCGTAGTCTTTGTGGTGCTCCGATGCAAGATGCTTTAAAGCCAGCGCATCACAGGCGACCTCTTGATCCCGTTTCATTTGGCTAACGGCATACCAAAGCAACGGATTGAACCAATGCAGGGCCAGCAGCAGTCCTGTCAGCAGATTCAGCGAAATATCACGACGTTTCACATGCGCCAGCTCATGCAGAAATATATGACGCAGTTCGTTTGCCTCCAGCGTGTGCAACATGGATGTCGGCAGCAGCAGCTTGGGGCGCATCACACCAAGCAGTGTGGGCACGGCAATCTGCTTCGTCTCAACCAGCTTCACTGGGCGCCTTACCTTCATCTCTCGTTGACACGTTTCGAACAACCACAGGATATCTGCGGAACGGATCTCCGGTTCCCGTCGAACCCGTGCCGTGAATCGCAGCTGCTCACGAACCGACAGACTTATCATTACCACTGCTCCGCTAAGCCAGATCAGAACCAGCAAATGCATCGGCGTCCAGCCTGTATTGAATGTCTCATAAGGATCGTAGATTTCCGGAGTCACCAGTGTCATACTATCTGGTCTCTCGGCTTGCTTTGAAGTTCCTGTTCCTGTTATTTCAGCGACCTTGGTCGAGTCCACCTCTTGAATGTTCATCCCGGACACAGGCAAATCACCTACATCCGGCTGCGCAGAAGGAATATTGAAAGTCAGAGCTGATTCTGTCTCCAGCGGAAACAAATTAAAAATACTGAACGCACTTTCCGGTGTCCAAGGGACGGCTAACCTCACGATCAGCGGTATCCACAGAAGATACGTCCAGGTCGGTTTTAATCTATTCTTGATCAAGAAACGGGTTGCCAGGATCAGCAAAGCCAGCACGCTCGCCATAGCGGATAGTGACAATATCTTAACGAACAGATTGTATGCAGCTTCCAGCAAGCGACTCAGTCCTTTCGCTCATCCAAAATTCTCTTCAATTCTTCAATATCTTCTCGGGACAGCTTCTCATTCTGTAAAAAGTTGACTAACATCGGGCGCAGCGTTCCACCGTAGATCCGCTTCAGAAAAGATTGTGTCTCCGATTGGACGCATTCCTCTTCCCGCACCAGTGGGTAATACGAATACACCCTTCCTGTCTGGTTGTAACCGATAGCCCCTTTCTCCGTCAGACGCTTAATCAGCGTCCGCACCGTTTTTGGGTTCCAGTCCCGGCTGCCCTCCAGAGCTTCAACAATCTCTCCTGCCGTGCGCGGGGCTCCAGTCCACAGCACCTTCATTACTTCCCACTCGGCATCCGAGATTTTTGGAATTTCCGTAGACATAATCCTATCCGCCTTTCTTTCTACTGAATGACTACACTTGTAATCCAATGTAAAAAATATACAAGTAAGTCTCGTTTATGTCAACCATAAGTAACAATACGAATCACTATTAACAATGAATGCAGATGTGGGGTTAGTGCAGAACACTATATTTGGGGAGATAATTGTGAATATCCTCTTTTTATAGTTTAAATTAAGGTTGGCCCCTTCACTGACCCGGTGTATGGACAATGTACAAGAAGAATTATGATTACGTACATTAAAAATATTAATACAACTCTCCAAAGAGGTGGAACGTGTGCCTATTAAAAATGGTAATCAATACATCGAACGAATCGACCGGCAAAATATCAATATCTGGTACAAAGGGACGCGTATCGAAGGACCATTATCCAAACATCCTGCATTTCAAGGCCTCATACAAACACAAGCCGAAATGTACAACATGCAGTGTGACGAACGTTATTTAGCGCAGATGACCTACCCTTCGCCTGATACTGGAGAGCTTGTTGGTCTATCTTTTCTCCCACCCAAAAGTGTTGATGATTTAGAACGTCGAAGAAAAATGATTGAACTCTGGTCAAACAGACATCACGGTTTTTTAGGACGCTCCCCAGATTATATGAATACGGCAATCATGTCTCTGTTTACTGCTGCCGATATCCTTGAGGACCTTCATCCGAAATATGCTGAGAACCTCAGGAAATACTATGCCTACTGCCGAGATCATGACATTACTTTATCCCATGCATTCATCCAGCCTCAAGCAAGTAAAATATCCGGTCAGGTTGATGCCACAGAGGATTCTATCGCTGCTAAAGTCGTAGAAATCAAGGACAAAGGGATGGTTGTGACCGGTGCTTTTATGATGGCAACTCAAGGGGCTACATGCGATGAAATGCTAGTATTCCCTACGCCTTCACCATCCCTTGTAGATGATGATAATCCCTTCGCATTTGCCTTTGCAGTACCTAATGATCTGCCTGGGATGACTTTTTTTTGCCGTGAAAGTTACTCAGCCCCATCTGCTTACGACCATCCCTTAAGTTCTAGATATGAAGAAATGGATACGCTTGTTATATTTGACCGCGTACTCATCCCTCATGATCGAATATTTTATTACGGAGATGAGATCTACTGTGCCCGATTGTTCGGTGAGAGTCACTTTCATACCCATATGGGTCACCAAATCATCACCCGCTATATTGCTAAGACTGAGTTCTTTCTCGGTGTGCTAGAATCTTTGGCAGAAGAACAAAATGCTGAGCTCGAGCCCTTCACCATTCTGCCGATTTCAAGAATACTGACGTTTCTAGAAACATTCAAAGCGTTAAGACTCGCTTCTGAAGTAGGAGCATCCCACGATAAATTTGGATTTCTTGTTCCTGATAAAGGCCCCCTTCTAGCTTCAACCATTCACTTTTCAGAGTTTTATCCGAAGATGGTTGAAATGGTTCAAAATCTCAGTTCAAGCGGGCTTATCATGATCATCTCTGAATCGGACTTCAGTTCAAGTGCCGGTTCATACCTCCATCAGTATTTGAAGGGTAATGTCTCGGATGCTTGGTACCGAAATGCCTTATTCCGGGTCGCATGGGAACTGGGAGCGGGTGCATTCGGTGGCCGCCAAACCCAATTTGAGCGGTTATTTTTTGGGAATTCAGAAACAATGGCCTGGCGTATGTACAATAGCTACGATAATCATGAATACTTCCGTCAAATCATTCACGAATTTATTTCACCAGAAGACCCCCTCCCTAATTCAACAACAGATGTAGTTTCTAATTGAGCTTTCTTTTTGTATATTTTTCATGTTGAATTGAACTTTTCGAATTGCTCCCACGGCCAGGTGACATGAAATACTATAGCCCTGGCTGGAGCGTTAAGACTTAGAAATCGCACCTAATTATACGAGATCAGTGTTACAATTTTTTCAGCACGAATATTCATCCCTTCAGTTACTCCTTTGTTAATAACCAAAAAAGAAGAGCCAGAGCACTCACAATTGCACCTAACAAACTCACTCCGTTCCAGCCAAAGTAAACATAGATACTCGTAGATGCGATCGACCCAGTGGCGCTGCCAATGGAATAAAAAATCATGTAACCGGCAGTAAGCCTACTGCGTGCCTCAGGTCGCAAAGTAAGGATCATGCTCTGATTGGTGACATGTACGGCTTGTACTGCAAGATCAAGAAGGATAATACCAACGATTAATGCAATAAGAGAATGTTGAACATAACTTATTGGCAACCATGATATGAGCAAAAGAATCAAGGCTACACCTGTGGTCTTCTGCCCTAAACCCCGATCGGCGAGGCGACCTGCTCGCGCTGCTGCTAACGCGCCTGCAACACCTGCGAGACCAAACGCTCCAATTGCAGTATGTGAAAGAGAAAACGGTGGGGCGCTGAGAGGTAATACTAGAGATGTCCATAATATACTGAAAGCAGTAAAAATCATCATGGCTAGTGCAGCACGGATTCTAAGAGTTCGTTCCTGAGCAAACAACGTGAACATTGAACGAATCAGCTGTAGGTAAGATAATGATTCTCTTTTATGCTCATAATGTGGCAACACCCGAAACAATACACATGCCATGATTAGTGTTAATACCGCGGAAACAAGGTAGACAGAACGCCAACCTGCTAAATCCATTAATACGCCAGCGAAAGTTCGCGCCAGTAGAATACCAATTACGATTCCACTTGTCACAACACCAACGACACGCCCACGTTCGGCTGGAGCAGCCAAAGTTGCCGCGAATGCAACGAGCGTCTGTGTCACTACGGCTAGAAACCCAACCGCTGCTATACCTATGAATAACACTATACTGCTGGTGGCAGTACCAACGACAATTAAAGCCAATACGGATAGAAGCATCTGTCCAGCGATCAGCCAACGCCGATTTAATAGATCACCCAGAGGCACTAGTAATAACAGTCCAAGTGCATAAAAAATTTGAGTGATTGTAATAACAAGTCCAACGAATGAATGAGAAATACCAAACTCGTTCGAAATAGCGTCCAGTAAAGGTTGCGCATAATAAATGTTAGCAACAACTATTCCGCAGGCGATGGAAAATAAAAGTGCCACATTACGAGATATTATTGATACAGGCACTGGTTCCGACGCTCTAAGCCCTCCTCGTACTTTTTCAGTTTTTTTGACTGTTTGATCCGCTATAATAGCTTTCGATTCCTCAACAGATTCCCCCAAAGATAACGCCTCCTGATTAACTTTTATCAAATTCATACATTGCATACCAATCAGTACGTAAATACGTTTGACAAATATAACTCTAAAAAAAGATAACTGTCAAGAGATTAGCTTATAGAACAACCAAAAATTAGAATTCGACTATTTATACGTTCATTTCTTATTGACATAATAATATTCAAACCATAAAATAATATCATACCGTTCGATATGAAAAGAGGGAGTTAGTATGGCTCGACCACGTGAATTTGATGAGGAAAAAGCATTGGATGCAGCTATGCAAGTATTTTGGGAAAAAGGGTTCGAGGCTACCTCTTTAAGCGACCTGACATCAAGAATGGGTATTCAGCGGCCTAGCATCTACTCTACCTTCGGGGATAAAAAAGGACTATTTGAAGCTGCGTTGCGGAAATATACGAGTTCTCATGCTGCCTATGTTCGTAACAAGCTTCAAAACAATTCTTCTGTTAAAGAGGCATTCCGTGACTTTTTCGAAAATATAGTGACAAAAGAATATGGACAACATCCGAACTGGGGATGCTTTTGCATTAATTCGATGGTTGAACTTTCACCCCACGATGAGAAATTTGAGCTCCTGACAAGAGAACACCAGATGTATCTCTCGGTAATATTTCAAGAAACGATTGATCGGGGTTTGCGCTCAGGTGAGCTTGATTCAACTATTAACGCAAAAAGTTTAGCGCAGACACTAGTCATATCATTAATTGGACTTACTGTGATCATGAAATCCCGTCCTGAAAGATCATTTGTAGATAATTCTGTAAAAGAAATACTTACATTGTTACGATAAAATCAAAAATTAGATATGCAGCTTTTGTAACTTTGAAACTTTAATATGTTTAATAACTCTTCACTAATCCTGTTTTCCTGTCGATAATTTATAGTAGATGGAAAAGTATGGAGGAGCATATGAACACTAATCGCAGAACTGAACCTTTTCGATATACCCTTAAAGAACCTGTAACCCTTGATCTTCATATTCTTAGTATTAACGGAATCCAGGTTCCTTCTAAGCCTGTAAGAGCTGTACTGTTCAACATCAGTCGAACAGGCTGCCACTTATCGTTACCCCTCAACATTAATCCAGAAAATAACCTGGTACGGATTGGTATGGAAATGAATCTTACGGATGAATCTATTTACTTAGAAGGAATTCTAAAATGGAATAGAGAACAGCAGGACTGTTTCCATTACGGTATTCAATTAGACATACCTGAAGCAGACATTGAGTGTCTTCCGAGGGTGCTACGTAGGCTCGCTGGAGAAGGTAAAATATTGGTTCGTTGAGATGTTAACAAAAGAATAGTACTCCATTAATAAAAAAACAAACCCGCGTGTAGACGCGGGTTTGTTACAGTTTTTGCTGCTGTTATTCAAAATCAAGATAATTCCTAACACTTCTACCTTTGTTCTTGAGGTATATCTCGTTCAGGGGTTACTGGTATAACTTGCTCTTTCTCCAGCACCTCTTTTAAATCATCCTGAATTCTTCGATCCCAATGAGGAACACCGGAGCGATATGCCGCTCTACCTGTTAGGTGGGCGGATAAAGGTGCAGTTATAAATACAAAGACAATTCCTAGTAATAGCTTTGCACTAATATGATTCTGAAAAAATGCAAAATATAGAAATGCCCCAACTAAGACACATAACACACCGAGAGTGGCACTCTTCGCGGCAGCATGTGATCTTAGATAAACATCAGGTAGCCGTATCAAACCAATAGCACTAACGGCGCTAAGCAATGCCCCTGTAAGAATTAACAAGGCAAACAGCAACTCACCTGTAGTCTTGATCATTTCCATTTTCTAGCACCACTCCCTTTTCGATATATCTGGCAAAGGCTGTCGTTCCAATAAAGGAAAGAATTCCAATCAATAAAATAATTTCTATAAAAGCCTGCGTTTGGAGAAAGACAGATAACACGGCCACCATTGCTAGCAGATTAATTCCAATCGTATCTAATGCAGCGACTCGGTCAGGTAAAGAAGGTCCTTTCACCAAACGCCAAGCACATACGCCTATAGCTAAAGCCATGATTGTAATGGATAGCATAAGAATAAAATGAATCATTAGCGGGTCACCTCCAGTATCGCTCGCTCAAAGGTATCACGGATATTTGCCCTGAACTGTGCAGGGTCATCAACATCCATTGCGTGAATATACAATGTCCGATTATCATCCGACACTTCAAGCACCACCGATCCAGGAGTGAGGCAGAGCATCGTGATTAACGTTGCCACTTCCCAATCTGATTTCAGCTCTGTAGTATATTTGAGGATAGCTGGACGTATATTAAGCTCCGGTCTTAGAACGGCTTTTACCACTACATAACTAGAAACGACCAGCTCCCGCAGCAGCAACAGGATTAGCTTAATGATCGCCCACACTTTTCCAAGATATAACCTGGGCCAAAAGCGTCGCATTCCGAGCAGAATGAGTATACCGAGCAGGAAACCAATGACGAAACGTGGCCCAGTCCAATCATTGTGCAGAAACATCCACAGGAATGCTATCATGAAATTCAATAATAGTTGAAAAGCCATAGTATCTACTCCTTCATGACAGCGTTAATGTATAATGCTGGATCGGCCAGTACGGCTCCGGCTTGGCTGACATATCCGTTTACCGTCTCAGCACCTACACCCATCAGAATTACAATCGCGAACAGAACAGCTGCCGGTGCCATCATAGCTTTATAATGAAGCGGTTTGACTTGTTCTTCCCTTTTCTCGCCACCCCAGAATACCTGCTGGAATACCTTGATCAAGGAATATAACACTATGAAGCTTGATGCAAGTGCAATTAGTGCCAGAGCCACATGATTCTGTCCAAATCCGCTACGCACCATCATCACTTTTCCAGCGAAACCACTAAGTGGTGGAACACCAACCAACGCCAAAGTCAGTACGAAGAACATCCAGCCGGTCCACGGATAGCGTCGGATTAAACCACCCATTTCTTTTAAGCGGTCGGTGCCCGATGCTGAGATAATCATCCCGCCCAGGAAAAATAATAATGCTTTGGCAACCATGTCATGCATTAAATAAAACACTACACCATTTAACGAATCCTGAGTCGCGACAGAAATCCCAAAAGCAATAAATCCAACACTGATGATGATATTATAATTAAAAATCCGCCCCAGATCGTTGTAAGCCAGTGCACCGATTGCACCAAGGATCATCGTCGCTCCCGCCATCCAGGCAATCAGTGAATGGGTGAGTCCCGGTTCTTGAATAAAAATCAATGTAAAGGTACGTGTAATGGCATACAATCCCACTTTCGTTAACAATGCTCCAAACAGTGCTCTAACAGCCACAGGTGGTGCACTATAAGAATCCGGAAGCCAGAAAAAGAGCAGCAAACCTGCCTTTATCGAAAATACGATCAGCAGCAGGACCGCAATGACGTTCATTACACCGCCTTGTCCCGCCTCTGCTACACGCATAGATAGATGTGCCATATTCAGTGTTCCTGTCGCGGCATATAAATAAGCAAGCGTTGCTACAAACAAGGAAGAGGAAATCACGTTAACTAATACATATTTTAACGTCTCTCTCAGTTGACCTTTGGAGCCACCAAGTACAATTAAAGCGTACGAGGCAACTAACAGGACCTCAAAGCAGACGAACAAGTTAAACAAATCTCCGGTGAGAAAGGAGCCAAATACCCCAGTTAATAGAAAATGGAAAAACGGATAGTAATAAAACCTTTCTCTTTCTTCCCCAATGCTGGCGAAGGAAAAAAATAGACATGCCGCACCAACAATAGCACCGACTAGCACAAGTAAAGCCGCAAACATATCGGCAACAAACACAATGCCATAAGGTGGAAGCCATCCACCCATATATAGGGTCTGGATGCCCTTTGTACTTACCTGGTACACAATGATTCCAGCAACCAAGATATTTAAAAACACACTGACGGCACTGATAATACGTTGCAGATCCACTCGGTCTTTTAGAAAAATCAGTATAACTGCCGTAAAGGCCGGAATCAGCAGAGGCAGCACTAGCAAGTTGTTCATTGTTGTCTCTCCTCCTTGGTTCCTTCCACATCATCCGTGCCCGTCGAACGGTAAGTCCGGTATGCCAAAACAATGAAGAATGCTGTTACTCCAAAACTAATTACAATAGAGGTCAAAATGAGCGCCTGCGGTAACGGATCTACATACGCCTCCGCTTTTTCACCTAGCAAAGGTGGAGCACCTGTCTTGAGACCCGACATTGTCAGTAGCAGTAAATGAACACCATGGGTAATTAAATTAGTACCCAGCAGGATGCGTAGCAAGCTTTTGGAAAGGACTAGATAAACACCTACGGTAAACAATACGCCGATCGCCAAGGCAACAACAAGCTCCATTAGCTATCCCTCCCGATCGTAAGTATGATATTCATAGTGACACCAATAACAGCTAGATAAACACCAAGATCAAAGAACATTGCAGTGGTTAATTCTGTTTTGCCCATAAGCGGCAATTGGAAATACCCAAAATTTTGGCTCAGGAAGGGTACGTCGAATATAAATGAGCCAACCCCGGTAAGAAAAGCAATCGAAATCCCGATCGCAATTAACTTACGATAATTAATAGGCAGCACTTTCTCAACCATATCCATCCCAAAAGTAATAGCAAGTAGCACCAAACCTGCAGAAGCCATCAAAGCCCCAATAAATCCGCCTCCCGGATTATTATGACCGGCAAAAAACAAAAACAACGAAAATATCAGAATGATAACGAATGCTACTTTAGCTACCGCTTGCAGTAACACATCATCACTTCGGGAATAACGAGGCTTATTATAGGGAACAACCCTCTTCAGTTGGTCTGCTGTACCCTCTCCATCCAACTGCAGCTTGATCATGGAATAAATAGCAAGTGAGGCAAGGCCTAGTACTGTTATTTCAAACATGGTATCAAAGCCGCGGAAATCAACGAGCAGAACATTGACAATATTTTTACCGCCACCCAAAGTATAGCTATTCTCCACATAATATTTCGAGATGGATTCGAACGGACTACTGCCTAGAGCAGCAAGTGCAACCAATGTCATCGTTACGCCCATCCCGATGGAAATAATTAGTTTCAGGAAATGCGCACGAGGTTTGAGCTTCTCTTTTTCCAGCCTAGGCAAATGCCTGAAACATAATAGGAACAATGTAACAGATACCACTTCAACAATCATTTGCGTAAGCGCCAGATCAGGAGCTCTGAACAGAACAAAGAGCAAAGTAACCATATAACCAACCATTCCTGTTAACAAAATGGCTGTTATTCTGGAACGCACAAACGGAATAGCTAAAGCACCTAGAAGCAAAACCATTACAGCAATAACCTCAAACAAAGAAAAAGGAGTATACTCAGTCGTACCAAGTGTAATTCCATCTGAATACCAGACGACACCGCAAATCGTTACGATCAAGAAGGAAAAAATATACATTAAATAATGTCTCATGGAACCAGTCATATAAGAACTAGTCACCCATCTAGACAATTTCTCAACCAGCCGGATTACTCCGTCATAGACTTGATTTAAAGTGTAGCCACTGCCCCATTCTTTATCGACCAGACTTAAGCGGCCATAGATTCGGTATACAGTAATACCAAGAATCACAACACCAAGTGTCATCCATACTTCTGGTGTAAAGCCGTGCCAGAAATGGATATTCACAACAAAAGGTTCCCCGGTCTGCAAGATAGGGTGAATAGCATTCATTGCAGGGATAATAAGTGTATTAGATAATATATTCGGGAAAAAACCGATAAATATAGACAGCACTGCTAGCAGGCACGGGGCAAGCAGAAGTCCAAATGGGGCTTCATGCGGTTTTTTGTCCAGCTTCTCAGGCTGATATTTTCCGAAAAAGGTGTGGAATACCAAAATCATACTGTATGCAAAAGTAAACACGCTGGCAATCCAGGCCAAAACCGGGAAGAGCGTAAACAACGAGGGAATAGAGAATATATCCAAGTTTCGGATATTCAGGACAGCTGTAAAAAACATCTCTTTACTTAAAAATCCTGAAAATGGCGGCAAACCAGCCATGGAGAAACTGCCGATCATCGCTACCGTAAAGGTAACCGGCATAATGGAAATCAGTCCGCCCAGCTTTCGCAGATCGCGGGTACCCGTCTCATGGTCAACTATACCGACCATCATAAACAAAGAGCCTTTAAAGATGGCATGGTTAATAAGGTGAAAGATAGCCGCTGTTGTTGCAGCAGTGTAAAAGACTGAATCTTCCCCTGCATAAAATGCCGCTGCCGATCCCATTCCTAGCAATCCCATAATCAGTCCAAGTTGACTAATCGTTGAATAGGCTAATAGAGCCTTCAGGTCCGTCTGCTTCATCGCCTGGATAGAGCCATAAATCAAGGTGATCAAACCGACGCCTGACACAACCCAGAACCACTCATATTGCCCCGCAAAAATAGGGCTGAAACGGGCGACAAGATACAATCCAGCTTTAACCATCGTTGCTGAGTGAAGATATGCGCTGACGGGTGTCGGTGCCTCCATGGCATCCGGCAGCCAGATATGGAACGGGAACTGCGCTGATTTGGTGAATGCACCTAATAGAATTAATAGCATCGCTGGAATAAACAACGCATGCTCACTAATATCGCCAACCTCGCTCCAAATTTCCCGAATACTAAAGGTGCCTGTCATCACATACAGCATTAAAAAGCCGGCAAACATCGCTAAACCACCAAATACGGTAATCAACATAGATTTAAGAGCACCATACCGCGATTTTTGCCGCCGATGCCAGAAAGCAATCAGCAGAAATGACGAGACACTTGTTAATTCCCAAAAACCGTATAGCACCATCAAGTTATCCGAGAGCACAACGCCAAGCATCGCTCCCATAAACAACATTAAATAAATATAAAAAGGGGTCAACGCTTCTTTTCGCTTGTCTAGATAATAAATCGAATAGATAATTACAAGACTACCCATTCCAGTGATTAACAAAGCGAACAGTAAACTTAATCCATCCAGATGGAAAACCAAATCAATGCCTAGGGAAGGAATCCATGAAACGGTTTCATATCCCAAATCCCCTCCCTTAATAACGGGAATCCGGGTTAAAAAATATACAAACAAAGCGAGTGAACCGGGGAAAACAAGCCATCCTCTATGAAGGTTGGATGCTCTCTTGGTCAAAAGTGCGATTACTAAGGCCATTAGAAACGGAACAAGTATGATTACATGCAGCAAAGGCAGTCCTCCTTTTCCACTTGAGCTTATCAAGTTGTGAACTTTAGTACTTACTTTTTTACCAAAAGCCAAAGATCATATGATTGGAAGGGCCCTTAATAATAGGCCCTCATGAAGATAAGGGCACGCCGATTATAAAGAATCGGTCAATGTGCCATCACAAATATGCAAATATCTAGCCTTTCCATCTTCTTGCTCAATTCTGAATAAACCGTTCTCAAATTCTGTGTGTAATTCGTGAAAGAACTTTCCTTTAAGCGAATACTCTCCCTTAGGTTCATCACTGAGCTGATACTCATCCCCGATTTTGACCAGGTAGGCGATTACGCCTTCCTCATGGGTTTCTTCCAGCCCGGCGCGCATCCGTTGAACGGCGACTACATGCAGATCCATCATTTTCATTTTACCAATGAGTTCATTGATGAAATTGCGTTTGGTAAGCTCCTGCCATCGAGTCTGAGCAGATTGTCCAATGACGATCTGTGTAACCTCATTCTTTTCAGCTACTTCTACAATAATATCAGTTGTTTTTCGGCCTTCACGTTTCCGAATGATAAATTCTGCGCCAGCTTCATCGGCAAGACGTTTCCAAACCGTCATATACATTTCTTTGCTCTGATTATATTCATCATTGTCCGAACTATCGACATTTAATACAAACAATGGGGCCCCTATTATTTCAGATAGTTGCACACCACGTCGGATTAAACGTTCCCCATGCGGACCATAATGAACACAAACCATAATCTTTTCATTGTGTATGACCTTCACCCTCCTGTAACATGGCCAAGAAATACAAAAGGAGCCTACTGGCGTTAGGCCCCTTGCGTAAATCTAAAACCGATAAGTTATACTTAATTATATCTATTCCTATGTTTTTTGTAAAGTTTAATGGTTATCATGGAACATATTTCTACGTGATGCTTGTACTATGCCCTTTTTTTGAAGTTATCATACAATGAAAATTTAAATATCCCTTTACAGGAATATTCACTTAATGGTATATTGTAAATGCAAACAGGAAATACAAGGAAGTAGGCCTGTTTAGTCGCTCCATCACGGCCCGTCATATGAAATCCGAATCAAATCAATGAATCGAAGTGATGCTTGTTTATGAATACTAACGTAATGAGTGCTTTAGCAGAGCCTAATCGTATGCAGATCGTTGAATTATTACGCGAGAATCCCCTAACCGTTGGAGAGATCGCAGAAAGTCTTCAGTTGCGTCAGCCTCAAGCGTCCAAGCATTTGCGTGTTCTCAGTGAAGCAGGCCTTATTGAAGTTCAAGCTGTTGCTAATCGGCGCATTTGCAAGCTCCGCCCTGACCCTTTTAAGGAATTAGATACTTGGTTAGAATCCTACCGTCATATGTGGGAGGAACGCTACGATCGACTGGATGATTATTTGCAGAAGCTTCAAAGCAAGGAATTAGATAATGAAAATTAAACGAGGAGGATTTATCCAATGACAAATTCTAACCAAACCAACCAACTAGTATCCAAAGTTGAAGGCAGCACTCTAATATTAGAGCGTATTTTTAAAGCTCCACGTGAGCTAGTTTTTAAAGCTTTTTCTGAGGCTGAGCATTTGAAGCATTGGTGGGGGCCAAAAGGCTGGACACTTCCCGTATGCCATGTCGATTTTCGGCCAGGAGGTACTTGGCATTATTGCATGAAGTGCGAGGATAAGAGTCAGGGAGATTTCTACGGTATGGAGTCTTGGGGTAAGGCGATTTATCGGGAAATTTCGATTCCAGAGCAAATTATTTACACGGACGGGTTCTCAGATGCAGAAGGTAATATTTCAAAAGATCTGCCCGAAACACTAGTCCAACTAGATTTTATCGAGCTGGATGGTCAAACGAAGCTGGTTAACACCGGTAAATACGCTTCTCCAGAAGCGTTACAACAAGTGATTGATATGGGGATGCTACCGGGTATTTCACAAACCTTTGATAATTTGGACGTACATCTTGAGAATATACAGAAGCATAGCTAAGAGAAGATAAGATAAGATAAGATAAGATAAAAAGGACGATGCAAGGATACTCTCTCCTGCTCGTCCTTTTATTCATTTTGTGGGAAATAAGAACCTGATGCTACTCGGAAAATATTGCAGAAAAAACGTGTCATTATGCGTGCCTAATGGATCTGTCTCAAACATCACCCGCTGATCAGGTCCATCTATCTTCTCTTTTAAAATATCAAAAGCACGTTTACTATTAGGCACCATGTCCTTCTGTGCATTAGTCTTCTGGATACCTTCCTGTTCACCTACATACATATAGACTTTGCATTCCCTATCTAACTTTGAAGTCTCCATATAATGTATAAAATCTTTAAACCACACAGACGCGGATATGAATATAAAATTATCAAAAACAGACTCTGTCTTGTACATCGCGTACATACTTATTAACCCACCTAGTGATACACCGCCTAATGCCAATTTGCCCGGCTCATGAGAGATGCGAAAAGAACGAATTATATGCGGGACCAGTTCCTTATATACGTAATCCAAATAATCATCCCCCTTGCCCCCAAAGGACCAATCCTTAAAAAGTGCAGGCATTTCCCAAGGTGTATATTCATCATTACGAAGCTGAGAATCAATTCCGATAAAAATAACCGGCTCTGTAATCCCCGCCTCCACATCCCTTTCTATATCAGCAATCGACTCTTCGAACAAGAAATCGCTATCCTGTAAGAAAACCGCCGGGAAGCTTCGCTCAGTAAACAAATGATATGCTTTAGGGAGATACACGATAATTTGTCGCCCCATATGTTCAAAAGTAGTAAGTTCTCCTAACATCATCCTGCATCATATCCCTTCCTTAACAATTCAACATACGGAACGCTCTGCTCATGATGGTCGGTACTACTGACGCGTGGTTTTCATCTGGCGCTATGTAATGCTCAACCTGCAAATCGGGCAAAGAATACTCACACAATTTCGAAAATAATCCTATAGCATCATCGACCATAAATGCCTCTTCACTGCCCACTGTGATCAATAGCTTCCGTTTCTCGGATCTTATCGTTTGCCCCTTCTTATAAAACGCCTCCGCATACGCCAAGATTTCATGATCATTCCACCAAATCGAGGGGCTAGAGGCCAAATAATACTGGAATAGCTCGACACTAGTAAACAGCGTCCAGAGAACAAACAATCCGCTTAATGAGTGACCAAACAAAACTTGCTTATGCTGATCGATATTATATTTTTCAGAGACTAGGGGCATTAACTCTAACTCTAAAAAAGATAGGAACTTTTCAGCACCACCATGTGGTCCTATGTCAGCATTTTTCAATCGATCCGGATATACATACTGCTTCGCAGGAGGCGTGAAATCATAAAATCTTCTTTTGGAGACCTCATCATCCGAACCATAATGCCCAATGCCAATCACGATGGATGGTGCAATCAAAGTTTTCGGCGCATTTCTTGACTGCAATTTCACGACATCCCGGCCCAATTGAAAATATGAATTACCATCGAGCATGTAATAGACGGGAAATCCATTCTCAGGGGCCTCTTCTCTCGGAATTGAGACCTTTATATCATACGTGTAGCCCATATACTGAGATTCTAGCTTCCATGATTCTGTGCGTTCGAGTTCAACTTGTGTTGACATATGTGCTGCTCACTCTCCCCTACACTCTTGACTTGGCTAATAAATATAAGAAATAGGGAATGCCAATAATGGAAACGACTATTCCCACAGGCAACTCTGCTGGCTGAAATAATGTTTTGGCAAAATAATCCGAGATCACAAGCAAGAACATCCCAACCACTGCACTGGATAACATAATATAGCGGTGATTAATCCCTACTAATCTTCTGGCGATGTGAGGAGCCATCAATCCTATAAAACCTATAGAACCGGATACAGATACACAGACACTTACAATCCCCACACTGCATAACAGAAAGATTAGCTTTTCTTTTTCTACGGAGATCCCCAAGCTTTTTGTGCTGGAATCCTCCAATTGAAAATAATTGAGCAAATAGCTTTTTCGATACATCACAAATCCTAAAATCAGTACCCAAGGTGTGATCATTATGATATAAGTCCAATTCGCGCTGTAAATACTTCCGACACTCCATACCGCAGCTATTTCATAATCACTTGCATTCATTTTTAGAGATAGATACAACGACAACGCCCCAAAACCACTGCTTATCGCGATCCCTGTCAATATCAAACGTTGCATATCAAGTGCACCATTCCGCCAAGAGAAAATAAAGATCACCACAACTGCGGCAAGCCCCCCCACAAAACCAAAGAGAGGCATGGCTAGTATCGAAAACCAGCTTTCTTTAAAAAAAGTAACCCCTGACATCTGAAAGAAAAACATAAATGCAACGATGGCAGCTCCGGCACCGGCATTAATCCCAAGGATACCTGGATCAGCCAGCCCGTTTCGGGTAATGCCTTGAATGACCGTTCCAGCCATCCCCAGACCTATGCCTACTAATGACGCAATAATGATCCGTGGTAGTCGAAATTGAAAAATAACCAGGTCAAATTTAGGATTGGGATCTATTCGCAGCAGCGTTTTTATCACATCCATGACAGACATATCAAAAGCGCCATTCGTTAGATGAAAATACCCCGCCACAAGTGTTAGTAGGATAAAAGCTAGTAGCGTCAATATATAGCGACTAAACTGTATTCTGCCTCTATCCACGTTGCTCTCCCCCTTTAACCCGAATTAAATAAAGGAAGAACGGGATTCCAATAAAGGCTGTCACAACGCCAATTGGCGTCTCAAACGGAAAGTTAATATACCGGCTTAAGACATCACAAAATGCTAAAAAAACAGCCCCAATGACTGCTGAGCAAGGAATGATGAAACGATAGTCGATACCAACGATAAAACGTGTAATATGAGGAATGATTAGACCTACAAAGGCAATCTTACCTACTAAGGCCACTGCTGTCCCGGTCAGACATATAACAGATAAAATACTGATAATCTTCACCCATTTTGTCCGTTGACCCAAGCTAATCGCCGTTTCATCCCCTAGGGAGGCAACCATTACAGATTTAGAAATACTAACTGCCAAGAGCAGACCAACGATAATAAAAGGAATGGACAATATTAGCATATCTGGATTTACAGTATGTATTTTCGAGCTATACCAAACGCTAACATTTTGTGAGACTTGAAAAAACATCGCTACTGCTGAGGCAATACTACTTAAAAATGTACCAATTACAGTACCAATAATGGCTAGTCTGACTGGAGATAAGCCGTTTTTGACCAATGAGCCAAATCCGAAAACCAAACCCGCTCCGATAGCAGAACCCACCATGGATAAAAGAATCATATGAACATTCGATAATCCAGGATAAAACACCATAGCCAACGTAATAACAAATGCCGATCCGTCATTTACTCCCATAATCGATGGTGATGCAAGATAATTCCGTGTAACGCCTTGCATTAACGCCCCTGAAACAGCCAGTGCCGCTCCAACTAATAAAGCGGCGATTACACGCGGTAATCTAGATGTCATAATAATGTTGTGGTCCACATTATTTGCATCGAAGTGTGTAATCGCCTGCCAGATTGTTACTATTCCAATATCCTTAACACCATATAAGACGGATACAACCATTGCTAATACGATGAATAATGGAGAAGTTGATAGGATCAATATAACTTTCCAATTTTTTGTATTCATCTTATTCATCGCACCTTCGGTTTTACTTCAAGAGATTTTCAATTGCAGCATCCAGGAATCTTACTTTAGACCAAGCTGTACCACCTTGCGCCAACGGATCAATTGCATTTACAAAGACATGATTGTTTTTGACTGCATTTACGCTTTTGAAGATCGGATTCTTAAGTAAATCATCAAGTGCCGTTGCATTATCCGTATTCTCGCTGGTCTCAAACTGCAAGAAAATATAGTCCGGATTAATTTCCGCTAAAGCTTCTAGTGAAAGCTCAGCTTGAGCTTTAGTAGTTGTTATTACTTCGGGAATGGTAGCACCTAAATCTTCGTAAATAACCGGATTCAGGTAAACACCCGCTGGGTACACACACATACTACCCTCACGAATACGAATAACTAGAATTGATTTATCTTTCAACTTTTCTCCAATGTCAGCCTTTGCACTAGCAGCTTTTGCTTCATAATCGCTAATAATCTTTTCTGCTTCTGAGGTCTTTCCGGATAATTGACCTAGTAAAAGCAGATTATCTTTCCAATTCGTTGAGATATGTGAATAAGGAATCATCGTTTGAATTTTATTAAGCGCACCCGACACATCTTCACCAAACTTGGAAGACCCTAAAATAACATCTGGATCTAGCTGCAAGATCGCCTCATTACTTGGAGCAAATTTATCCCCCACTAAAGATGCACCCGCTAATTCAGTTGATAAATAAGCTGGAATGGCATTTGCTATGGCTAGCACGCCTACAGGTTTCACTCCTAGAATTGCAGCATCTTCCATAGATTCCAGACTTGCAGCTACGATATTGTGAATCTCTGTAGGTACAACATAATCCTTACCTAGATATGTAATGGTTTGTTCAGTGGCAACTGCCTCCTGAGCCGTATTTCCTTTGTTGTTTGCATTTCCCTCTGCTGCTACGGCGGAATTATTTGCACTTTTTGAAGCTGCGTTATCCTTTTCATTGTTACCGCATGCCGCCAAACTCAAAGCTAAAACCGCTGATACCCCTGCTAATAAAACTTTTTTCTGATTCATTTTCTATCTCCCCATCTCTATTTTTTTTATCATTCTTTATAGCAAAGTAATGATAATGAGAATCGTTATCATATTAAATCATATGAGAATAATTATCAATAGATTTCTTTTAATATATGAAATTTTGTAAATTGTCAGATCATTATAAAGGGAGAAATTTCCGCAGATGACGTAATTGTTAAAAAAGGAAATGGAGCTGGCTGTGCATCCGTGTCACATGTACTGCATCTAATGCAGGTTGGTCTTCAAGAGGCGTACGCTCTGGCAGAGCTTGTCGAGCTAGATGCACTCTCTGTCGTAGTTCGGAATAAGTTTCGTAAACAGTTGGGTCTGCCAGTGGCCAAGACTCTACCGTCCTATTAAGAACACCGAAGGCGTTTATGCTTGCTATAATAGAATTTTTAAAGTTTCTAGATTGCGGAGAAATGTGAAATGAACTCAAGGGATGGGCCTATATTCAACTGTTGGCCATGGGGAGCCCTGTTTTTAATTAAGCACACGCCTCTTTAGGATGACGGACCGAGCGGACCATAAATCCTTAAAATACATGTTTTAGTCGAGCTTACGGACAAATGTATGCGAAAAAACGAATACATTGTGCCGAAGGTAACGTAAATAAGCCAAATGTATGCGAAAAACCGAATACAATGTGCCGAAGGTAACGTAAATAAGACAAATGTATGCGAAAAACCGAATACAATGTGCCGACGGTAACGTAAATAAGACAAATGTATGTGAAAAACCGAATACATTGTGCCGACGCTAACGTAATAAGACAAATGTATGTGAAAAACCGAATACATTGTGCCGACGCTAACGTAATAAGACAAATGTATGTGAAAAACCGAATACAATGTGCCGACGGTAACGTAAACGAGCCAAATGTATGTGGAAAACCGAATATAATGTGCCGAAGGTAACGTAATAAGCCAAATGTATGCGAAAAACCGAATACAATGTGCCGACGGTAACCTAAACGAGCCAGCGCCGATACACATGCTGAAGAACATGCAGAAGAACCCGCACCAAATGCCGGGTTCTTCTGCGCTTAAATATAAATTCAACTTTTTCATCAGCGTATAAATTACGGCATATATTTCTCAGCAATGCTGGTGACATATCCGTCTTTTTTAGTAATCACACACGGGGGCACAAAATCAGTATATCGCTTGAAATATTCAATAAACTCCTGCTTGCTTACTTCTTTTAGAGCACCCGCATTAGCATCAACTATAGAATATCTCGTATCCTCTGTAACCTCTAATGGATCGGTATACGTATATTTGTTGAGGATATAAAATCCATTGGGCATATCCTCATCTGGATTAATATTCAACCCTTTAAAGCGAGCGGAATCCTCCATTGTTAGCCATTCAATGTTATCAAAATCAAAGGAATGATTCTCCAGGCTAAGATTAAAAACATAGCCCATTAATATACTCTCGGGTGTGATCGCAAAATCATCAGCTGTAGCCTCATTGTCCACCACAAGCTGATCCAGCTTGACATGCTGACCCATTCCAATATCATTGCTTATATAATTCATGGCGACCTGCAAAGGATCAAGTAGTGCCGGCTCCTCCCCCTGATCCGCTAATGTCTGCAGACGGGCATAATATTCAGCTATCGTAACATCAGTTTGAGGTGTATTGTAATATTCATTTCCATTCGAATCCTTCCAACGTTCTACGCTCCAAATTCCTGAATCTCCTTGAATAACAGGTTGGGATAACAACAGTTGGCTTGTTTCGCCTGTCGTTAAGGGGAATTTCACTAGAATATGCTTCCCACTATAAGTTTCATGCGGAAGGTGATGGTTTGCTTCAAGAAACACACGCACTGCAATTTCCTGACCGGCTGGTGTGGATATGTCATTCTCTCCACTCCTGATTACGCCCAAATATTGTGGTGTTGAATTCATAATGGAAAAAATAAGTATCGGTTTTCCCATGCTTCCTTCTTCGGTGATAAATCCATCAACCACATTTTCCGTCATCGTCAGCTTAGCTAGATCATCCGGTTTCAAGCGATATTCTAAACTCCAAATTTCCAAAGGTGTTGCAAACAGATCGTCGAATGACGCTATTTTTTCAAGCTTAGTAATTTTACTGTCAACCATCTTAACATTTGTACTATTCTCATAGCTCGTCATGTTCTGCTCCATAAATTGCTCGGCATAATCCTTTACGGTTAATGGATCATTTTTCGGATTACTAATGAGTCCGACACACAGCGCTGCCACAACAATGATTACGACTAAAACAACCCAGAAGGCTGGTTTTTTGTAATTCAGAATATTTTTTATCCGCCCTCTCGTGTTGCTTTCTCCAAAGGCAAGCGGTGAACCGCCCATAAATCGTCTTCCAGTAGATAAGGACAAGAGTGAGGTCGAATATTCCTTTTTGATTCCACTGCCCATCTGTCTTATGACGCTTTCGTCACAGGACTGCTCCATATCATCACTCATCAGATAAAAAGCAAGCCAAACCACTGGATTAAACCAATGTATACACAGAACAGCGAACGCGAGAGGTTTTATGATGTGGTCGCATCTGTGTATGTGCACTTGCTCGTGTTTGATGATATAAGCTTTTTCATGATCGGACAGACAGTTTGGAAGGTATATTCTAGGCTTAAGGAAGCCGAATACAAAAGGTGTGGAGATGCCGTTATGTTCATATACATTTTCGAAAAGAGGGGTTGCGGCTCTTAAGTTTCGTGAAAGTCGAACAGTGGCAGCAATGCTGTAGATGAGCAGCAGCCCAATCCCGATCAACCATATATATTGGCCTATGTTAATCCACGCGTCTGAAGGATTTGAAGGGATTATACCACTTGGTGCAGCAGGTGTAGAGGGAATAAGTACGGGTGATATATTATTTACAGCTTGCTCGGATGTGTTGATTACATTTTGGATTTGAGGCGTTTGTGTGTATAGCTTATTTAGAGGTGAGTTCTGTACTTCAGATGGGATAAAACTAAATATACTCTCAATCGAGAACGGACACAGGAGTCGGATCAAAACCACAGACCATAAGGCATAGGAGAATATTTTGGGAACTTTTCTTAAGAACAGCCGTGCCACGATGATAAACACAATCACATAACTTCCCGTAATGCTCATGTTTAAAAGTTGTCCAAACAGCTGATCCACCGTTACTCCTCCTTATGCTCATGGATTAGTCTTAGAACATCATCAATTTCGCTGTCGCTTAATTTCCGGCTCTTTGTGAAAGCAGCCAAAAATTTGGGTAACGAACCGCCGAAGGTTTCCTTCACAAACGCCTTGCTCTGCTCCGCATAAAAGTCATCCTTTTTGATAAGAGAACCTACCACCCCATTATCATTTTCAAAAATCTCTTTAGCCTCAAGTCTTTTCAACATCGTATACGTCGTAGATTTCTTCCAGTTGAGCTCGGATTCACATAACTTCACCAGATTCCCTGACGGAATCGGTTCATGATCCCATATTAATTCCGCAAATCTCCCTTCCATTTCGGTCAGTCTGAGATCCTTCAACCTTGCGCCTCCCGTTGGTCTACAATTCCTAGACCTTTCATTTGGATTAGAGTTTACAACTTGTAGACCGTTTTGTCTACAAAAAATTTCCAGCACAAAAAAAGAGACTATGTCTTTGCAAACATCGCCTCATTGTTATCTTTATAAGGGATAAAACACAGATAAGTCACGGAACAATAGTCCGTTCTCTTCTAGTCTGTTAAGCTCCTCTTCTACATCCGTTACAATTTGGCTTTCTCGCTCATGAGCTGTATTGATTAACCACGGTTGCCCCTGTCTTAAAAAACAAAGATCATCGGGCACCCTAGTCTGCATCCATGAGTACAAGCTCGTAGAATAGGATAGTAGGATATCGACCGCATCCGGTGAACATCTAAAAAAATAAACATCTGCATAATGCCCCATAAGCCGAGTTCCCGGCCAATAATCATCTTTGACGATCTCTTTAAGAAAAGGCTGTAACCGTTCCAATAGTTCATATCCTTCTGGCTCTAACTCCATCTCATCACGTTTGACCAAAATAAATTCATCACACACTTCCATAGCTACCTGTATCAGCGTCTTATAGGCCTGGCCCGTTGGGTCCTGCAAAATAGTATTTATAATAATGTCCGCCCCCTACTTATTTGTATTATTTAAATACTCCTGATGCATCCTTCCCCAGCCACACATGCTATCCAAAACAGTAATTAATGATTTGCCATGTTCGGAAATACTATATTCCACCCTCAATGGAAGCTCATGAAAAATCACACGATCGATAAGTTGATCCTCTTCAAGCTCCCGTAGTTGCTTCGTTAATGTCCCTTGAGAGACATCTGGAATGATCCGTCGAAGTTCGCCAAATCGTTTGGTACCATCTATCAGTAAAATAAATAAAATGAGCGGCTTCCACTTTCCACCGATCTTATCAAGCGTTGTAAGCACTCCGGCCAATCTCGGCTCAAGTAAATCCATGTGATCATCTCTTTCGATAGTTATTCTATTTCACAGCTAGTACGAACAATCGTACCTAGTACGAAAAAAGTGCGTACTGTGCAGAATTTCTTTTATACCTAATAATAAAAAACAGAACTTAAAAGTCCATTTAACTATGAACGGAGTAGATAAAAATGTCCAGTATTTCATTAAAAAACCAGCGAATCGTCATTATCGGAGGAAGCTCCGGAATAGGGCTCGCGACTGCCAAACAAGCGGTTGAACAAGGCGCATATGTCATAATCGCTGGGCGTTCACAAGATAAATTAGAAAAAGCTCAACAAATTCTAGGGTCCGAATCTACCGAAACTCATTCGCTTGATAATCAAAATGAAGAAGACTTAAAGTCTTTTTTTGAAAAAATCGGCAACTTCGATCATTTGTTCACTCCCGGCGCCTCTTATGTTAGAGGACCGATTACTTCAAGCTTAGAGATTGCGCATAGCTGCTTTAATGCAAAGTTCTGGCCTCAATATAATGCTGTGAAATACGCGATCCCATATATAAGTCCAACTGGCTCTATTGTTCTGATGTCTGGCGCATTCGGCCAACGACCCCTTGCAGACGGTGCCTCCTATGCAGCTTGTAACGGCGCGATTGAGAGTCTAGGAAAAGCATTGGCTGTTGAATTGGCTCCGATTCGAGTAAATGTCATCTCCCCAGGCACCATTCATACCAACTTTAATTGGGTAGGAGCAGAACAAGAGACTAGAGACAAGTCTTACGATGAATATACGAATATGAATATCCTTGGCAGAGTAGGACATGCCGACGAAGCGGCACATACAACCATTTATTTGATGACTAATAACTATACTACGGGAAGCACCCTATTTCCTGATGGGGGTTATATTTTGCGATAAGAAACAAAAAAAGCCCATATATCTTTTGGGCTTTTTTTAATAAACTTAATCCTATGTAAGCGCCTGAATCCGTACCTAACTTTTTTCTTAATTAGGAATAGTATACTTTTTCTACTTTATATAATGTATGCTCGATAGTTGGGCAGAGATTGGCATCTACTTTATAAAACTTAACTCGAAAGTATAAACTTTTCAGAAAGTTCTTTATATTATTTTTTTGCCTAAAGGCAGGAAGAAACTCTGAATTTTTCTCCACATCACCAAAACTTTGAATCCATTGCTCTACATAAGTCTGACTAAGTATTTTTCTATTTAAAACACTAATTATGGGTCTTACCATTCTCTCATCTTCCCCATCGGAGTAAATTCGATCTGTTATGATCATCTTTTCATAAACCAAATGGAGAATCGTTATGAGGTCATTGTTATCCAGTTCGGAACATTGAGCTAAATCGTCTAAAGCATCTGCTGCATGGGCTATGGCATGAGCCCAGCCCTTTTCTTCATCATACCCGCGGTAATCTCGCTCTTCTTGTACATTATAAGATACTTTCTCTTTTATCTGATGAATTTGCTCTCTTGAGAGAAATGGTGATTCTCTATGTCTCTCTAAGACGAGTGGTATGAGTAGCATTGAGAAAGATCGAGTAAAGACAGCATCTGTATTTGTTTCACCAAGCTTAAAATGCAAATGGTTATGATCCAAAATAACTGGAAGAAGTTGTTCTAGTTCATTTGCAGTTAGAGAATTACCAGGAATCCAGTGTGATAAGATTGTATAAATCAGGTCATCACGCAGCTCGGCATCCACAGAACCGATGTTATGTATCATTTCTTGTATCAACTGGAATGTATCGGGAGGTGCTTGGTAGCCATTTTCTTTTATTACTATCAACTTTTCTTTTAAATTCATTTTACACACTCCTACTAGAATTTTTCCGTATACAGCGTAATAACGCGACAATTAACAGAGATATTAGTTTGGAAAATGTCACACTATCCTTTCGGGTTGTTGGCATTTATCATGGTACTATATATAGTATTAAGGGCAAACTTTTATTGTTACGCGACACCCTTTCTACATTTTAGAATAGCCTATTCAATAACCAACCAAAGGTGGTACGAAAATGAACCAGAAACTAGAAACAACAGATTCTAAGCGTCGTGTTCTCCCCTTTAAAGGCGTCCTCAATTTCCGAGATATGGGCGGATACACCACCTCAGATGGCCGTAGAGTCAAATACGGTTTGTTTTTTCGATCAGCCGAATTAACAGGAATGACCGATCAAGATATAAAGCTCTTTAAATCACTTGGAATTAAGACCATATTTGATTATCGGGGAATAGAAGAAATTCGTTTAAAACCAGATCCAGTCATTCCAGGAGTTAATAACATTTGTGTACCTGCGCTAAAGCAAGAGGTGCCTGGAGACATGAGAGATGTGGTTCGTTCTGGATTCCTTGAACATTTTACGACAGACTTCTTGGTTAATATGTATTTGGATATGGCCTTTAATAACCCTTCCTTTAAGCGACTTATGGCAACCATTATGCTTCCAGATGAATTCAGTATCCTGCATCATTGTGCCGGCGGAAGAGACCGCACTGGCGTAGGATCAGCATTCATCTTCCTAGCACTTGGGGTTCCAAGAGAGACGATTATAGAAGACTATTTGCTCTCCAATCAGACACTGGGTCCTTTGAATGAGCAAATAAAAAAGCAAGCCTCACAGCATCTGTCACCGAAGGAAGTCGATACTGTTATGGCTGCGCTTATATTACGCAGAGAATTCATGGAAGCCATTTTCTCTGCCATTGACGCGCGTTATAAAAGTGTAGAGATTTTCCTCGAACAGGAATTCGGCATGACTGCTGATAAGCGCAAGCAGCTACAAGCCTACTGTTTAGAAGCTTAACAACTTATTGAGCTATGGACTAATTCATTAAGATAGCGATAAAAGTATAAGAAGCGTAGCTCTTTAAGAGCTACGCTTCTTTCCAATTAATACTGACGTTCTTCCTCGTAGGATACAAACAACATTCTACGCTGTACATCCATCAACGATTTAATCACCCAAGTAGCGATCACAGAAACGACGAGTCCCGCTACAACATAGGAAATGTATTGCTGAGATAATGTCCAGTCGATATTAAATAAGGCAAACACACTATTCTCCAAAATATTCAAATCCATCGTTTGCAAGAAAATCTGATGTAGCACAGGTAGTGTGATCAGACCTAGCGCTGCCGCTACCACAGTTATCGTTAGTGAGAAGAAGATAATGCTGGATACGAATCGTCCCATAATCAGCATGATGTTACGTGCAAACTTTGCACCATCAAAACCTAACTTCATGCGTTGCAGGAAGCCCGCTCCCTCTTGCTTCATATCCGTTCTGCGCTCTTCACTCGGTCTAGGAATATCCAGTAGTGATCTTACTAGCTCTTGCTCAAATTTCACAATGTAATCTAACCCTTTAGCTACTGCGAAAAACAAGGGTATACCGATGAAAATTGGTGTTAAAGCAATCGATAATGCTAATCCTGTCACCATAAACACGAAATATACAATCGTAATCGGCAAAGAGATTATAAAATACAACATACTCCGATAGGTCTTGGGACTTGATCGACGTTTGCCTGGTTTAGATTGTGATTTCGATTCTACGGGAATCTGCATGGAATCTACCGCTCCGATCGGCATTGTATACAACTTATCGTTCATTTCTTATGTCCTTCCTCTCACGTTATCAATTAATCTCATTATACGTGAGAAAGAGAAGGCTCAAAACAGTCTTAGGACCGGAGTCTTACCAGACTAAAGGCTAGGATGGGTTTAGACTGGAAATAGCTACAAGCCCAGCTTATTCCCCTTCTCGAGCCGCACGATCTGCTGTTCTCCGCTATCTGCCAGCTCTCTGAACTGGTTAATGGTTTCACGCATTTTAGGAAGAGCTTCCTGCTTATACGTACTTATCGAATCTAAAGCGGATAGCACATCTGTAAATGCCTGTTTTAAAGTATCTACTGAAATGCTAGATTCTAGGGATTGCTTATGGATCGCCGCCCCCTGATCTTTCAACATTTTTGAGGTGCCGCTTATTAGCGTGTTGGTTGTTTGATTTAGGAGTTCAATCTTTTTCAAAACAATTCGTTGATTATAAAGTGCACTGGCCACCGTAACGGAGATTTTCAGGGCAGAAACCGTAACATTTCTAGCTCTGTCCACCCCTCTAATTAGCTCTTTATTATTTCGTATAACCACTTCAATCGCCATAATTCCCTGCTGATTTACTACCAGCATCTGTTGCAGATCCATCACACGCTGCCGCAGAGGAAACAACACCTCCTCCGTTATGAACTTTACTCTTTCTTCAGACTCATTACGTAACTTGGCTGCATCTAGCTGAGCCTCAATCTCCTGATCCATCAGCATTCCCAGCTGAATTTCTTTCTGCAGTTTTTTAGTGAGTTCTCTAAGCGATTGCTGCTCAAACTCTAATGTAGTGTTATCATTTTTCAATACGGTTTTGCCTTTATCTAAAGAAATGATAATATCTGAGATTACAGCATCTGCTTTTTGATACTTCGCAAAATAACTCCGCAATGGGTTAAAGAACTTCCCTAGAAGACCACTTTTGGCAAAATCCACTGCGCTTGGGTCTAAATCTTTCAACTGGAGGTTTAGTTCCGTTAATCCTTTAGCTACTTGCCCGCCTTCATCCCCTGTTTTTGATAAATTCCCTACAGAAACTTGCAAAAGAGAGTTCTTGTCTGAAGACGATCTCATGGTGCTCATCCCGAAGCTGTCTATGGATTGCAGCACTTCTTTTCGTTTATCCAAAGATTCTAAATCCAGCTCCAAAATCGTCGAGACATTGGTTATCGCCATTTCCTTCAGTTGCGTTACTTCCTGTGGCTCAGGTTTAACCTGTTCTTCAATCGCTGATTTCAATTTCTCCGGACTTACCACTTCCATCGTAAAAGACATAGAACCCCTCCTAAAAGTTGTAACTTACATTTGAACATTAAGCAGGTTTCCGATTTTATAGACTACGTCGTCTGTATCCGCGTTGATGTTAGCCGCTTCATTAATACTTGAAATGCTCTCCAGTGCTTTAATATTTGCGTTGTAGCCAATGGTGTAAATCGGAATTTTATAGGTTTCAATTAAGCCCCTGATATCGTTCAGTGAATGACCTTCATTCGTTTCTCCATCACTTAATACAAAGATTAAAGGTTTGATTTCCGGGTTTATCTTCATTTCGTCTTGAAGCATTTTGAGTGCCACCACAATTCCATCAAAAGTCGCTGTCCCCCCATTCGCCTGAAGACTATCTATCGCCCCAACAAACATCGACTGCTGATTCGTGTCATATTTGCCGATTGGAAGATTTATCGTAACGTTATCAGAGTAGGAAACAAAACCAATACTATTATCTTTGCCCAAGTACTTCTGTCCTGTTAATAATGATTGCTTTAAACGATTTAATGGCTCCCCGTTCATGCTACCTGAGACATCAGCTACAAATACTGCCGCAATGGGTTTATTGCCGTTTTTCTTCTCCTTCCACAGCTTTTGAGCCGAGGATAAAAGACTGCCATCCACTGGATTAACCTCCGAATGATAGTCATTCAGTCCATTAAAACCTTTTTCCTCACCCAAACGCTGATACTTATCCTGTTCAACAAACTCCGCGAATTTCTTAATAATGTCCAGCTTCTCTTGTGGAAGATCACCTAATGCGTAAAGGGGGCTGTCATGCCTTACACCAAAAGGAGTAAATACATAACTACCCTTTAGTTCGGGGGCATTTGCGTAAATTTGATACTCTAATACAAAAGCATCCAGCTTCCCCGTTTTAGCCGCATCACGCATTTGTAAAGTAGTCGATGCGATAAAAGGTACATTCGCTTGGAATTTCTCAAAGCCCTGAACCGCTTGCTCTCCAAGCAAATCAGAGCTGTCAAACGTCCCAAGTGCAGTCACAAGAAAGTTCAAACCTGTTGAGCTGGCAAAAGGATCTGTGTAACCCATAGATAATTCATTATTCGCTATCGCATCAGTAATTGTCTTAACGTTTAAAGAACCATACTTTTCTACTAATTCATCATATTTCGTTTTATTCGTGACAATACCGGCTACATTACCAATAAGACGATTGGTTATAAGCTGCGTATTCATTCCGTTCGCTTTTACCATCTCACCCCATAACTCATTGGATGGTGTAAACGCATCTGGTATATATTTACCAGACCTTATGTAATCCGTCGCTGTTCCTGAAGCAATATTGCGAATTTTCACTGAAACAGGTAATCCGTTCACTTCTATATTGGAACTATTAAAGTCTGTCGCCACTTCATTAAGCCATCCATCATTACCCGTTCCTGATTTCTCTGTGGATGAAAAGATTTCGACAAAGCTATCCGTTGTATTGGTTACTGATATAGGGAATTTAGAAATATCCGGTAAGGAATCACCAATCGCTACAGGATCAAGGTCGATTTGTCCTTTAACTTGCTCCGCGATATTTACGTTAATTTTTTTATAAAGTTTTTCCAGCCGCTTTCCTGCATCTTCTGACGAAACCTCAGTAGTGGTTTTACCTAAATTAGATGTTAAGGTGATCCCAAAATACACAAGAGCAAAAACTACCACTGTTATAATTCCGAGGACTAAAAATGTTCTCCCTTTCCTAGCCATTCGCATCTTCCTTTCATTGCTTATAGAATTTCGTCTGTTTGATCAATTCATCGATCTCCTTCATACAAGGCATATCTTCAACATCTTTATAATTCGTACTGTCTAATAGCGATATTTCGAGAAGTAATTGATCTAACTTCAGCAAAATCTCTTCGTTTGCACCGAGATAACCTGTTACATAAGCCAAATATTCATTGTATAGCGCTGTTTTTTTCTGCACCAATTTATCCGAGAACTGCGCAGGTCTCTGCTGACTGGCAAAAAGGGAGAATTCCGAAGCGTCAAAAACACTTAACTTATTAAGTATCCCTCGGATATTCAGATAGAAAAGCTTCTCTACTTCATAACTGACCGCACCAAACTTCTTGTAGCTTAGCTCCGACTGCTCAAATCTCTGACCAAGGACAACCATTAACGTGTTTTTCTTCTTTTCCATCCGAATGACCTGATCCAAAGCCAGTGTAATGTCCTTCTTCAGCACCTTTACATTTTTGTATTGCGTGAGCGCTGCTATATAATCCTCATGCGTCTTTATCTCTTTTACAGGTGGAACCACCGAAGCTTTAAACAGCAAATTAAAACTTCCATAAAGGACAACAAGAAGACTGATCACTACTAATGTCACGCCAAAGGAAGTCTCTAGAACGCTTACTCCCCCAATTTCGACCCCTAATAACCCTGGTGACAAAACGATAATATTCAGTAACACCACGCCAACTATAAGTCCTAATAGCTTTACGGATCTCGCACCGTTCAACATAAACACCTCCCTAACCGATCCGGTAACTTTTTCCATCATTTGCTTTATTTTATCAGAAACTAACTCACCATACTCCTTTTATTTACAAAAAAACTAATTTTCCGCAGATGATCTCTGCCCTACGTTGATTCACTTCTATATATATGGAATTATTTCTGTGATTACATCCCTAATCACAAAAAAACCTTAACAGGCCCAAAGCCCATTAAGGTTAAGTAAACTCATTTATACCCAAGCGTCATTCGAATAGCCTCGTTGCTCCCAGTATCCTGTATGCTCTCCCTCGATCAGTTCAATCCGGTTCAGCCACTTCACTGACTTGTAAGCGAACATTTTGGGGACAATTAGCCGAACCGGTCCACCGAGATCGCTTGGAATCGGTTTCCCATCATGCATCACCGCGACCATAACATCGTCCATATCCGCCTGCTCCAGCGTAAGGGTATCTGTATATACCCCATCCCCTGAGTAGAACTTCACTGTCTTTGCAGTGGACTTCACACCAGCCATTTGTAGAAGATCCTTCAGCTTGATGCCCTCCCAGGTATTCTTATAGACGGACCAACCTGTTACGCAGTGAAAATCACTCACTTGAACCGTACGTTGCAATTGAACGAATTGCTCCCAATTCCATGTAAAGCTCTGATCAACAAGACCATCCAGCTTAAAGGACCAATTATCGTTCGTGAACTCAGGAATAGGGGTTACAGTATAAACACGGAATTGACCCTGCGACCCACCTCCAAGAGGCGGTGACGATGCCGCCAGTGGCTGCGGTGCTGGCAACAGCTGATTGCTATCATTTTCAATTAATTTATCGATCGTTTCGCTGCCTCCGATGTTTCCAATCGAGCTACCTAGCCATTTTACAAATGAAGGACCGATTGTAAGGGCAAGCCCTACACCAATCGTTCCCCGAATGAACGCTCTACGTGTATAGACTGGCTGCGGGGTATCTTGATATGTTGAATTGGTACTCAACTCACTCCCGCTCTTGATAGTCCGACGATTCGGCTCCTTCAACCACTTCACACGAGTCAATGAGTGATAGATAATGTAAGGCAGTCCAATCCATGTCAGGACATCATGAACGACCAATGCAAGATTAGATACTTGCGGTCCTACCGTACGAAACTGCCATAACAATACACCAGAAACGAACCACCCAAGCGACAGGAAGAGCACAACAAGTACATTGAACCGCTGCCAAGGTTTTTCCTTTAGCTGTTTCCAATGTTTACTGGCCAGCAGAAGATAATAGATCACTGGAAGGATAGATGCAATTCCTACCACAATATGCAAGCCTTTAATCCATACCCTGCCTTCACCGAGGAAACCTCGCCAGAAACCGCCTACTAGCACAAGCCCAGTCAAGGCCAATATCACGACGATCCAGCCGTTCCAGGTGTGAAGTGCACGCAGCTTTTTCCCGTATCCCTTACGTAGCCGACCAAGCAAATCACTCATAGCTTAGCCTCCTCCTCATGTGTATAATCCCGCACCCGATTTAATTTAGTCCAATAAGGTTAGAAAGGACTTTGATGCAGCAGAGAGTGGAACCCCTCGAAGAGTCGCTATCCCGATGTTACGCTCTGGAAATGGCGGATCTAAAGGGATTTCTACAAGCTCCCCACTTTTTAATTCTTCCCTTACATAATCACGAATAACAAAAGCTAGACCAAAGCCACGTAAAGCGAACTGAACAAGAAGATCTACACTGCCTAGTTCAAACTCTGGTGTTATCGTCACATGATTGGAGGCAAGAAACCCATCTATGTACTTTCTTGTGCTGCCTCCTGGCTCCAGGAATAATAATGGGTACTGCTTGATGTTTGCAAGCGGCATCGTATTATCTGCTAAATGACGGAAGCCCTTGCCTCCTACAAGACAATCTTGGAGCCGTGTACTCTTACGAAATTCAATCTGCTTGTCAGATGCCGGTAAGCTTACGATGCCGAAATCAATTTTGCCTTCTTTTAAAAGCGTGAGCGTTTCCGGTGTTGTTCGATTCGTAATATGAATACGTACGTTAGGATATTGTTCATGATATTGCTCGAGATAAGATAACAAGTAATATTTGCATAGGGTATCGCTTGCACCGATATGAATCTCCCCACTATTTAAATTGTTCATTTCTGCAATCGCTCGCTCACCCATCTCCACATTCTGAAAGGCTTGCTCAATGAATCGCAGCAGTACTTTTCCTTCTGTTGTTAGATCCACCCCTCTAGAGGTACGGAAAAATAAGGGGCCGCCCATCTTTTCTTCCAATTGCTTAATCGTGTGACTCACCGCGGGTTGTGTGATATTCAGCCGTTCTGCTGCCGCAGTTAAGCTGCCTGTTTGTGCTACCCAATAAAAAGAGCGATACCATTCCAAGTTGATGTCCATCCCCAAGTCATTACCTCACCTTATAATAGATATTACATATATCAATTTTTCTAATGTTATATCTAGCATTATACTTAGACCTGTAGCCAATCACAAGCTTGGGAGGTAATCACGTGACCGTAATCGCAATTGTAGGAGCTAACTGGGGAGATGAAGGCAAAGGAAAAATGACAGATGTACTAGCCGCTCAATCATCCTATGTAGTTCGTTTTCAAGGTGGAAGTAATGCTGGGCATACTATCATTAACCAGTATGGAAAATTTTCGCTTCATATGCTGCCTTCTGGTGTATTTTACCCTTCAGTTACAAACATTATTGGACCAGGAACAGCTCTTGATACAGAAGTATTAGTAAAGGAATTACAAGCATTAGCAGATAGAGGGGTTCCACAGCCGAAGTTGTACGTGTCTGAGCGTGCTCAAATCGTACTCTCGATCCATCGTTTGTTTGATGAGCTGGAAGAGGAACGACTTGGGTCACAAGGGTTCGGTTCAACCAAACGAGGAATAGCGCCATTCTACGCGGATAAATATGCGAAGCTCGGGATACAAGTTGCAGATTTGTTTGATCCCGCCCGACTTGAGAAACGTCTCGAACAATTACTTGCTTCAAAAAATGTATTGCTGGAGCATTTATATAAGAAAGCCCCTATCCAAGTCTCGGAATTAATGGCTCAGATGCAAAAGGAAGCTGCGCAATTGGCACCATATGTTGCCAATACAACAGAAATACTACAAGAAGCTTATGCAAAGGGAGAAACGATTCTACTTGAAGGGCAATTAGGCGCTCTGCGCGATCCTGATCACGGTATATATCCTTACTCTACCTCTTCATCGACACTTGCCGGATACGCACCTGTCGGCGCGGGTCTACCTGCGGCTGCCATCACGAATGTTATCGCTGTAACGAAGGCATATTCCAGTTGTGTTGGTGCCGGACCTTTTGTATCTGAATTAGAAGGCCCTGTAGCGGATGAACTTCGCACACGAGGTGGCGATGCTGGGGAATTTGGAGCAACAACGGGTCGTCCTAGACGTATGGGTTGGTTTGATGCAGTAGCTACACGCTATGGTTGCCTGATGCAAGGTGCAACGGAGGTTGTGCTGACCAATCTGGATGTTCTTGGTTATTTAAATGAGATTCCGGTTTGCGTTGCCTATGAACTTGAAAATGGGGAAATCACCGACAAGTTTCCAGCAACAAATAAGTTAAACACAGCAAAACCGATAATAACGTATTTATCTGGCTGGAACTGCGATATTTCCCATATCACAAACTTCGACGAGCTGCCAGAGCAAGCTAAAAGTTACGTAGACTTTATTGAAACGTCTATTGGAATACGTATTTCTACTGTTTCTGTGGGACCTAGACGTGATCAGGTCATTCATCGTACGCTGAAATAATTTCAAAATAAGGATGCCTAGTTGTACCTACATGCAAAATGCATATAGCTGCAACTAGGCATCCTTGTGTTACTCTTTTACACCAACACTGCATCCACTTTCGTCTGAGGCGCCTTGTCACAACGCTTACAAACCTTAACGACTGATCCGTCCGTTTTTCTTTTTGGATAAAGCAGTTTGATCCGTGTGCTCTGACAGACCGGACAAGTACCCCGACCCCTGGATGGTAAACTCCACAGTGCATGTCCACGTTTTGACTTTGCCATAAATAAACCCCTCATTTCGGTCAATAAATAGTCAACATTTCATTCTGAAAGTGCTTCTTTCAAAAGATATGCTTCAGAGACAGGCTCTATGACTAAATCAATGATGAGGCGTTCGAATATATGAAAAGGACGCCCGGTGATGAACCTGAAGGCGTCCTTTGATTTAAAATGAAGTTATAGTTCCCTTACATTAATTCGTATAAATCATAGAGACAACACCATTTGTAAAGGTTACGTAATTATAATTTCTATATTGCCAAGTCTCAACTGTAATTCCACTGCCGGATAGACTTGATTTATCAATTGGAGTACCCCAGCTTAATTCTACTTGCTGCTTCGTCATCCCTGTCGAAATTGTACCCGCCTTGATTTTGGCCCAAATCGCATTAGACCATTTATAGATTTTGGTAGGATCAGACGTAAAGAAATACTCTTTGTTTGCCAGATCGCGAGTGACCTGATCATATTCCATATCATAAGAATTCACAATTTTACCTGATGCCAATTGAAAAGAAATCGAAAACTCATTATCGTCGTTCACAAGAATATCAACAATCGTTGCTTTTTGGAATTTATAGTCGGAATCATACTGGTTGAACCAATAAGTCTTTCCGATTAGCTTGGCGAGGTCACCTTGAGATTCTCTTTTGGCTATTTTTAACGTATTTTTTGTGTACGCAAATAACTCCGCTTTACCGAAATTGATGTTCAAAGACTCATAATGAGCACCAAAGTCCAATACTGCTCCCAATGCTGTTTTTAAGAGGGTAGCAGGGAATACTGCTCCTCCATCCACGGTTTGCACTTTACCACTCATTTTCACCTTATTCCCATTCACCATAGCAATATCGCTGCCCAGTTGAAGCTGAATAGGCAAATCCCCTACACGAATACTAAAAGTCTTAGTGGCTGTATTCGTCTGAATAGTTGCACCTAAACTCTTAAAGGTAGTTTGTACAGGCAAATACATCGTGCCATTGATTAATACACCTGTTTCGATGTCCTTATCAGCACTGATAGATAACTTTAACGTTTTGGAATTAGCTCCTGAACGTACGGTTACATTTGTTTCGCCAACGGCTAATGCTTTTATTGAACCATCAGGCAGCTTTTGCAATAAGTAAGGCTTCTCAATAACCATATCTGCTTGAGACAGTGGAACACGTTCGGATGAGCCATCTGGACCTTTTGCAAAAATCTGCACTGGAACCTTGTCACCAACGGTCATCTCCGTATAGTTCATCTTAAAGATTAGATCATCGTTGTTTTGAGCCGTAGTCTCTGCTTGTACACTTGTATCTGCTGCCTTCGCTGTATGAATTGGACCAAACATAGATACTGCCAGCGCTGCAGTGATGCCCCATTTAATCATTTTCATTTCCAAAATCCCCCTCTAGTAAATAAACCAATATTACTTTATCACAATTTCACTATTTTTGTAGATAAAAATGGAAGGTTGTTAAGCTTATATTTTTATAATGTGTAAATATTATGAAAAATAAAGGAAATTACATGGATCTACAAGAAGTTACAGAGTACGTATAACAGAGTCTTTGTAATCGTATTAGGCGGTAGCAACTGAAGAACAATTAAAACTTAAACTAGGAGTGCTATATTCATGGAAATAGTATCGAACCGATTAATTTTAAGAGATTATACAAGCAGTGATTCTTCTTTTTATGAAGAACTAGAACAAAATCCCCTATCCTACAAATATGAGAACACTGCACCTGATGCAAAACAAATTAAAGATGACTTCCTTTCGATCTTGTCTCAAGCAACAAGTGATCCACGGCAATATTATGATCTTGCAATATGTACAAAGCTGGATATGAAGCCCATCGGTAATGTCAGCATAAAGTTAAACTGGGAAGAAATCAGAGAATGGGAAATCGGTTGGGTCCTACTCCCGGACTATTGGAAAATGGGATATGCAACTGAAGCCGTGAAGTCCCTGATAGGTTATGCCTTTAGCTCTCTTAATGCACATAGGGTTGTTGCTTATGCCAACGCCGAGAATATGCAATCTGAGAAAGTAATGATTAGAGCAGGAATGTTAAAAGATGGGGTTCTTAGGGAGACTAGATTCTGTAATCAGCAATGGTGCAACGAGATCGTCTATTCCTCTTTAGAGCAGGAGTGGGCTAATATTTGATGGTTTAAAACTGATTAGGGAAAAACTCCCTATAAAAAGTCGATATCCGCTAATAATGAATGAAATTAGGGAATTCCTCCCTATAAATCAGGCTAATTCCTTTGATTCTCATCAAATCAGACGAATTTAGGGGAGGTTTTCCCTAATTATAAGTCTGGCAACCAATAATCTCAGAATTAGAGGGAGAAATTCCCTAATTGTTCTATTGAAACTTCACTTGGAACTTCACTTGGATCATCATTTGGAACGTCATTTACAGGATAACAAGAAGAGCCGCTCCCGAGTAGTTAAAAACTACTTTTGGAACGGCCTCTTTTCTTTTTACACTATCAACTCACGTATGACTTCAACCTCATCCCTGCTCACTTCAACGAATCCAAGGGATGTATATAAGTTCGAAGCACGTTCGTTCTCTATTCGATGTCCAATAACGATTTTGTCGCAGTGATGTTCCGCTTTTATAGTTCGAATCAAGGCATCCATTCCGGTTCTACCGAATCCTCTATTCTGATATTTCTGATCAATCATAAAAGCCATAATCCAATAACTTCCGTCCTCAGGATCTACGGCATATACTGAGAATCCTACCAATTCTTCATCTGCGTATAAAGCCAACGGAGTCATTCGGCAATAAGCCGATTCTGCTAACCAATAGACTACTGGTACAGGAAAAACCGTTTTTTGCTCATTGGACACCTCTAATTGCGTACAGGCATACCAGTTATTCTCAGTGATTGTCTTCAGCGCAATATGTGGATGAAAGCCATCCCGAATACGATCACAGATTGCATCTAATTTAGCTTTAAGCTGTAGTGCCCATTCCGGACAAATAGAAACGTCCAAATTCTCTAAACTTCGAAGCAACCTAGCGAATCCATATAAGTCAGAGAACCTTTGGAATTCTGGCAATAACTTGATATATTCATCGTCCAGCCGCTTTACAGATCTATATCCACTAATAAAAAGATCGATGTTCTTCTTGCTCTCATCATCATTCTGCTTGGATAGATCTCTTAACGCTGATGTGATATCCATCGCAAACCAGTGATACATAGAGTCATCAAAGTCGATCGAACTATATCGAGACGTCTCTTTCATATAAAAGATATTGTCTGTCTCAAAATCAAAATGGATCAGCCCCGTATGTCCTACGCCAAAAGAGAGCTCACTTAACCACGCCTCAATTCGTTCATATTCCTTAAGCGCTTTATGCTCCTCGGGGTGTCTTCTTAATACGGATAAAATAAATTGAAGCGAATCGACCCAGCTTTTACGCGCGGGTGTGCTCGGAGCATAAGTCTCAGATAAATTATGCAATCTCGCGAGCGTTTGACCCCAATGTTGGAACTGCAGCTTCGACATCTCTTCAAGGGGAACGTACTCCCCTTGGGCTTGTTCAAAAACAACCCCGTGATATCTACCATTTCCAGTTAAAAGGGTCTCAATCCACTTCCCTTGCATGGAGCGTACTGGCGCCACGGTCTCATAGCCCTGTTCCAATAAGTACATCATAAAATCTAGTTCAGCCTGAATATTCTCTGCGCTATTATCCTCTTCGTGAGTAAACCTTAAATAATAGTGCTTACTATTCCATTGAAACGTATAAATAAAATTACTACTTGCTCTCACAAGCTTCAAAGTTCCGGGCTCATGATTCCAATACTTGATCATCTCTTTGGCAGGTAGATCGTTCTCTGTTCCCCTCACCATGTTCATTAAAGTCATCATTTCCGATAGTGCCTCCCGTAGTCATTGAGAGGTGTTCTTCCCTTACGAATACTGACCTCTCTCGGACTTCATTGTGGTGTTGTTCGTACTCAAACATCATCACTCCTTATAAACGGATTAGGGACCCCAGAAAGATTTGACCTTTACTCTCATCCCCTTTAACATTATCGGTAAATTATTCTATTTAATCAAGAGATTTAGATAAAGCCTTCATTACTAGATGAAAGGGATGGGACTCCGTACTCCCAGATCTGTAATGCCGCACCGATCATTCCACAGGAATTGCCACGATAGGCTGCTTCAATGCGGACGCCTTCCAGCATCGATGGCATCGTTCTCGTAGCCACTTCTCTTCTTATTCCTTCGAATAATAGCTCACCTGCTTCAGCCACTCCACCACCAATAACAATAACCTTTGGGTTAAAAATATGAATAAACGAAGCGATAGCTGAACCAAGCGCAGCAATTGTTTCTTCCATTACTTCTGTAGCTAGACGGTCTCCTTCTCTCCATCTCGCGATCACGTCTCGTGATTCTAAGTTATCAAGTGGCTCATTGTTTAAAGTTAGTTTTTCCCGCATTCGACGAGCAATGCTTGTGCCTGACGCATAATGTTCTAAGCAGCCTCTTCCTCCACAAACACAAGCAGGTCCTTTGAAATCTACAGACAGATGCCCCAACTCTCCAGCGCCACCCCAAGAACCATGGACAAGACGACCCTCTATAACAATGGCTCCACCTACACCCGTACCAAGTGCAAGACAGATAAAATCGCTCACACCTATACAAGAACCTAGATATTTCTCTGTTAATGCTAGTACATTCACGTCGTTATCTACGATTATTGGAAGCTGGAATTGAGTCTGAAGCAACGCTTTCAAGGCTGTCCCAGCATATCCAGGAATAAGCTCTGATGACGAGCGAATACTCCCTGCCTCCCAATCGATTTGTCCTGCCGTTCCTACACCAATCCCTTTAATCTGAACGCCTGCATGCATGGCTGTAGCTTCTTCTATTAACCTTTGAATAGCCTGAAAAGCTCGGTCCACGGTCTTCGTGAACCCAGCCTTTGTGCTCAGACTTACAGTATGTACTACGTCCCCCTGTGGTGTAACCAGTCCAGCATTAATTTTCGTTCCCCCGATATCCACTCCGACAGCATATTCCATTAGAGGATCATATCCTTCTAACACAGACTCGCCTCCTTAAGTCTCAGCAATCGCTCACGGCTTTGACATAGCGTGATGTGATTAATTGTGGCCTTGTAATCGCACTTCCTACCACGACATAAGATGCTCCAGCATTCTTAGCTCTCGCCGCATCTTCCGGAGTCCATATACGTCCCTCCGCAACTACGGGAATATTCACGAACTCGCATAATTGCTGCAGCAAGACAAGATCTGGTCCTTCTTGTTGCGTGCTGTAAGGTGTATAGCCCGAAAGTGTTGTGCCAATGAAATCTACACCTAATTCTTCCGCTGCCAGTCCTTCCTCCAAAGTCGATATATCTGCCATTACAAGCACACCCATTTGATGAGCATATGCGATTAAAGGCTTAACCGACGCTAAGCGACCTTCCCGATTCGTAACATCTAATGCAACAATATCCGCTTTAGCGGACACGATTGCTTTCACCTCATCCAGAGTTGGCGTAATAAATATTGCTGATCCGGGAATATCCCGTTTAATAAGTCCAATAACCGGTACATTTACTTCTTCTTTAATCGCTAGAATATCTGGAACCCCATTCGTCCGAATTCCAATTGCCCCTGATTGAACCGCCGCTCTTGCCATTTTTGCCATTGTATCTCCACCATGAAGCGGCTCATGCTCAAGTGCCTGACATGACACGATCAGACCTTTCATCGGAAAGATATCGCTCATTCGAGTCATCATAAACCCTATCCTTTCGCTTCAAGAATATACTCTAATATTCTATTGTTGAGAGCTTCCACCCGATCCTGATCCGAAGCCTTGATGGGTAGAAGTGGCATTCTCGGTTGGCCCGTTTCAAATCCACGCAAACTCAGAATTGCTTTGCATGCACCATATAATGATGGAAAGGATAGTAATTCTACAATGAGATCATTGATAATGAACTGCCATTTCTGCGCCTCAGCCATATCGCCTTGCCCATAACATTGTTCTACTTTTAAAAATAGCTCGGGCATAACCCCGTAGGTTCCACCAATCCCACCATCTGCCCCGATACTGCGACCAGCTAAGTACTGCTCATCTGGTCCATTCAATACAAGAAAATCATTTCCACCTGCTGCCTTAAACTGCTGAAGCTCAAATGTACTTTCTGCTGAAATCTTCACGCCAATCACTTTATCCTGCGCGGCCATCTTCACTAACAAGCTTTTCGATAATTGAAAGCCTGTCGTTTGCGGGATGTGGTAGATAATAAATGGAAGTGAAGTACTATCAATGATCGCCTGCCAATGACTTTCTACACTGTCTGGAGACAAACGATAATAGATAGCCGGAACAGCCGATACCGCATGTGCGCCAACTAATTCAGCATATACTGCTAGCTCAACACTGTCTCTTGTAGATGGAGCACCTACATGAGCAATGATCGTAAGCTCATCTCCTACTTCCGCTATAACTGCTTCGAGCATTTGTTTACGCTCTTCTACAGATTGCAGCATGCCTTCGCCTGAGCTTCCGCCAACATAAAGTCCTTTCACACCTGTAGAAGCATAATGACGAGCTAATTTGCGTGCCGCTTCTTTATCTATATTCCCCTCGGCATCATAACTGGAGTACAAAGCGATAATAATGCCTTTAAAAGCTTCAAGATCAGTTGATTTCATAAATAACAGCCTCCGTCGTTTAAGTTACAGCTCATTAATTTACGTTGTTATAAGAATATTTAACCCTTAACAGCACCCATCGTAATCCCTTGTGTGAATGCCTTTTGAAACATTAGGAAAATCGCAATCATAGGAATTGAAGCTAACGCAGCTCCTGCCATAAGCAGTCCATAGTTCGTTGTGAATTCGCCTCGAAGTGTCGCAACCCCAAGTGGCAAGGTCATCATCGAAGTAGATCGCGTCATGATTAGCTGGCTGAAATAATCGTTCCATGAAGTAATAAAGGTAAATATAGCCAGTGCACCAACTGCTGGTTTCAATAACGGTAAAATGATCGTTCCGAACAATCGAATTTCCGAGCTGCCGTCAATTTTTGCCGCTTCAATCAACTCTCCCGGAATCGTCTGCGCGAACTGTTTCATCAAAAAGACTCCAAATGGCCAGCCAATTGCCGGTAAAATAAGCCCTTTATACGTATTGACCCAACCAAAGTCAGCTAACATCGTAAACAACGGAACGAGAATAACTTGCTTAGGCAATGCCATAGCGGCAACAAACATCGTGAAGATAATTCCTCGTCCTGGAAATGATTTCTTTGCGAGAACATATCCGGCACAGGAGGAGACAATACAGATCGCAGCCATTTCTGCAAAAGCAATAATAAAGCTATTAAACATCCAGCGTTCTACGGGATTCTTAAATAATTCTGTCCAGTTCTGTAACGTCGGCTTTAACGGAAACCACTCCGGTGGGATAGTCGTTGCCACAGTTTGAAGTTTAAAGGCCCCTGACACTACCCAGTAAAAGGGAAAGATAAAAAATAATGTAGCCAAAATCAATAGGATTGTAGCGATTATTTTTGGAATCGTTAATTCTTTTTTCCATGCGCTTACTTTCTTAGACTGGATAATAGGTGCTTTCAGTTCTAATGGATTCTTAGAATTCATGATGTCCCCTCCTTAATACTCAACATCGCTGCCAAAGTATTTGAATTGAATGATTGAAATGATCCCAATTACAATTGCGAGTATGACGCCCATTGCAGAGGCATATCCGAAATGACCTAGCATAAATGCTTGTTCATATACACCGTACATAACAGTTGAAGTGCTATATACAGGTCCACCTGAGGTAAGGAGTTGAATCAGTGCAAAACACTGAAAGGTATTAATCGTGGTAATCACGATAATATATAAGTTCGTTGGCATCAGCATCGGCCATAATATTTTCCGGAAAATTTGCCAAGGGGTTGCTCGATCTATCTCTGCGGCTTCAATATAAGAGGTAGGAATGTTACCAATGGAGGCCACATACAAAATAATCGGTTGCCCTACAGAAGTCGTTATTAAGACCACGATAATTGCAAGTAATGCGGTTCTTGTATCCCCAAGCCATGAAACAGGCTCCATTCCAAATAAACCCGTCAAATAATTCAGAATTCCGTAGTTGGGATGGTAAATCCAGCCCCAAACGACTGTAATACTTACGACCGAAGATACGGCTGGCAAGTAGAACACACCGCGGAAAAACGATCTAGCAAACTCTTTTTTCTTATAAATATTCATGGATACAAACAGTGAAAAGATAATCACGATCGGTACGGTGATCACTACGAGTAATAAAGTATTTCCCATGGACTTCATGAAATTATCATCTTTAAATAATGAAATATAATTATCGAGACCAATAAAACTAAAATCTCTCAGCGAGTAAACAAAGAAACTAATATAAACCCCTTTTATCATTGGGTAGGCTACAAACAGAAGAAAAAATCCAAACGCTGGTAATAAGAAAAGATAACTCATCATCCAGTCACGTATCACATAACCTTTAATTTTGCGTACCGTTGTCCCCACAACCTTCTCCCCATTTCTCTGATGAAAAATAATGATATTTATAGGTGCGTAGCTTTAAAATTTTCATTTTTTTAAAAAGAATAGAGTGCTTCCCGCACTCTATTCTTTTGAACACCATTCACTATTTATTTCATAGCTGCTTTTGCTTTAGTAATAGCTTCGTTAGCCTTTTTAGCAAAACTATCCAAAGCTTCCTTGCCGGTTGCGCCTCCAGTTAAAGCACGTTGTAATTCAGGGAACCAGAACGTACGAATATCTGCATATCCATCAGCAATCGTAGGTGCATCTGTCGTAAATTTACGTGCATATTCAGCGTATTTATACTCTGGATCGTCATAAAGACCAGTAATCGAATTACGAACCGAGAGACCACCTGTTTGAATCAAGTTTTTCTTACCCCATACAGGATCATTAGCAATGAAATCAATCAGCTTTTTGGAAGCTGCAATCTTAGCTTCATCCCCATTGTTAAATACAGCCATACCGCCCAGATATGGTTCAAGCTTTGGTTCCGAACCATCTAGTGTAGGGAATGGAAGGAGAATATCTTCGAACTGTACCATTTTTTTAGATACGTTCTGTGCTTTTAGTACAGCGGAATAGTTAAGTGTAAAGGCCAATTTACCTTGCAGGAACAAATCGTTCACGTCAGCAGCCGCAAGTGAAGCTGCACCAGAGACACTGAGTTTATCTTTCGTAGCTTGGACAATCCAATCTAACGCTTTAGCAGCATTATCAGTATTGATAGCGACTGCTGAGTTATCTTCATTTAAGAATCGGGATACACCTAAGTTAGCAAGATAAGCGCGAGTGCCTTGGTCTCCAGCTTGGCTCTTCGCGAAGAATCCTGTAGGAATAACGTCCGGTGCCTTTTCTTTTACAGCTTCCAATGCCTTTTTATATTCTTCAAACGTCCAAGTTCTATCTTCCTTATCCAAAGGTAGTAAATCTAGAGCGCCAATCTTTTCAAAAATAGACTTATTAACAGCCATCATAAAAGGCGCAGTGTTAATCGGGTACATAAAGATGTTGTCGCCTACACTTGACTGCTTCCAAAAAGCTTCTGAAATATCATTCTTCACTTCATCAGTCACCATGTCGTTAAGCGGTGCAAGCAAATCCTTTTTACCCCAATCGATAATCCTTCCAGGTGCATCATAGATCACATCAGGTGCGGTATTAGAAGCAATTGCGACATTCAGTTTTTCAGGGCCGCCTTCAAAGGTGATCATCTCAAGGTTTACTTTAATTTCAGGATTCTTCTCATTAAAAGCTGCAATGATTTCCTTCTCATACTTGCCTACTTCACCATCTAAAGCTTGAAAGCTCGGAAAATTCCACCAAGTAATTTCTACTGGTTTAGCAGCAGCCTCAGTTGCTGCGGGCTCTGTCTTGTCAGCATTATTACTTGGTGTAACCGCTGAATTCGCTGTGTTCGTATTTCCACATGCAACTAACTGTGTACCTAAAAGTGCGACACCAACAATACTCATTAGCCCTTTTTTCATTGCTTTCATGTGCTACCCCCAATTATTTTTTGTGGAATAAAGTACTGCTCTCATTCCTTGCGCTAATCATAAATCAATTGTAAATTCAGGAGAATCCCACTCCTTTTACTTTTAGGGTTCATTTCTGACATATCCCTTCAATCCACCCCTCTTCAATGTTATAATACATTACATATTCCACCTATTAACAATTGAATTTATATTTTTTCACTTTTTCGCCTTAATGTAACCCTTTTAATCTTACATCTAATGGTATTCTCTTACGAGTGATCCACTATAATTCTAGTCTTCCGGAGGGATTTCATGTACAAACTAATGATTGTAGAGGATGAGCCATTAATACGAACGGGCTTAAAACATTACTTTGCTTGGGAGGATCTCGGGGTTCACAGCATTATTGAAGCAGAAAATGGAAAAGAAGGTATGGCCACCGCATTGCGCGAGAAGCCCGATTTGGTGATCACCGATATCCGGATGCCCGAAATGAATGGTCTTCAAATGATTGAGCAGATTCGCAATCTGCTTCCTGATACATTATTTATCATTTTGACAGGATTCAACGATTTCGAATACGCGCAGAAGGCTATTAAACTAGGGAATGTACATGCTTTTTTGCTCAAACCTTTGGAATACGAGGAAAGCCTCTTAGTGATACAAGAGTGTATGAACAAGCTCCAACTAAAGCGACAGGATAGATTAAAACGTTCTAATCTGGAAGGGGCACAACTTGTAAAGCTGTTATTAGAGGAAGAACATTCAGTAATAGATGATGCTGTTATCCATGAACTATGTAATTTCAACAGTAACTACTATCTTTATCTCCCCTTTGTTTTGACAGGGATCCCTATGAGAGAAACGCGCACTCCATCCACCCTGTGGATGAGAGAATATGCGGAGAAGTTCATTCATAATGCTGTGGATGAGTATCTTCATGCCTCTACACCGCACTCTATTTTTACATATTCATCTAAAACAAAGCTCTATGGTCTTATTGTATTGGGATCTCCGTCTTCTACTGACAACTTCCCTCTTCAAACTCAAGTACAGATACGAATCGATCAATATCTGAAGGCGCTTACGCTAGAACATCATCTAGGCCTCTATTTAGTTATAGGTAAGACGACGGAGAACCCTGCACAAATACATACTTTGCTGCACGATTCCGATCGAATGTTATATCAACGCTTTTACATGAGAGATTGCAGGTTATTCTATGTGCCACAATGGATAGAAAACTCAAATTCTCAGAAACCATCCCTAATTCAACTAGATGAGAATGATAAGAAACGGATGATCTCCTGTATCGAAAGTTCTAACGAAATAGAAACGCTCCAGCTGATGCATCGCCTGGCTCAAGATATTTTGAGTAAAACCGATGTCTCTTCTCCTGATTACTGGCTCGCATTTCTTCAGGAAATCATAAGTGTTATAATCCGCTTCGCCAATAAAAACCACATCCATATCGAAGGTGTGTACAGCGAAAAGCTCCTGAACCTTACGTTTGCGGATGATTTTGATTCGCTTGAGACGCTTTTTGACTGGCTTGGCAGGTGGATGATTCATTTGGGGATTGTTTATACCGAAGGACTGACACACAACCACCAACAGGATGTGATCATATTCGAGCATATTAAATCCTTCATTAAAGAAAATATTGATCAAGAAGTGACTCTGCAGATGGTAGCAGATCGATTCTTCTATAATCCGTCTTATTTAAGTCGCCTGTTCAAGCGGAAACTCGATAAGAACTACATGCGATTTGTAACCGAGATTCGGATGGAATATGCGCAGGAATGCTTAAAAAAACCGGAGATTCTAGTGACCGATGTCTGTACGATGTGTGGTTACAAAAGCTATAAGCATTTCGTGAAAACATTCCGAAGTATCACCAACATGACCCCATCAGACTATAGAAAACAATCAGGCTGGTGACCTAAAATGATGCAGATTGAGCAACCAAAGAGACGCTACCGGATGCGACATGTCAATCGTCAAATTTTCATGCTGATGATCCTGACCATTACCATTCCACTCCTGATCATATCCGCAATCATCTATATCTTTTCAAACCAAGCCGTCAAAAATGAATACCAGAGCAGCTCAAATCTGATCCTTAATAACCTCTCGTTCAACATTGACCAATATCTTCAAAGTATTGATAAAGGTACACTGAACGCACAGGTAGATAGCCAGCTCCAAACCGCACTTGAGCATTGGACGATCCATAAAGACGACGTCGGAAATGACCTGAATATTCAGTATGGAAACACGATTGAGCATTTCATCAGCGGGATTGAGATGACGATTAAAAATGTTGATAGTGTGCAGATTTTTTCGGGATCACGTGTGTTCTACTCTGCCAATTTCAATCGTGCGGATTATGATGTGAAGGATTATACCCAGGAGGATTGGTATTTACAGACCCAGCAGAAAAAAGGCGGAGTGATTCTATTTGGCAGCCATGTCCCCTTCTATCGTACCAATTCCAAACAATCCGTCATTTCTATTGCCCGAGTCATTAATAAAAAAGGAAGCAAGCAGCCCATTGGCGTCATGTTAATCGATATCCGATTGGATTCATTACGTGAAATCTTAAAGCTCTCGGAGAATAGCAAACGAAAATTCATTATTTTAGACGATAAGGGCGGTAGTGTTTACAGCTCAGATATCATGGAGACCTCACCCTTACAACCTATCCCTATAGAACCTCAGGCGCTTAATACTTTCATGAACAATGATACGGGAAGCTTTTATGGTACTTTTGACGATAAATACTCGTACATTAACTTTGTTACGTCTCCCTATTCCAACTGGAAGGTCATTCAGTATATAGATGAAAAAGAGATGACTAAGCAAGCCACTTTTCTCGGAAAAATCATTTTAACATTAGCGCTCTTGTCGCTTGTCACTGCGATCTTATTCATGTATATCCTATCGGAGCGTGTCACTAAGCCTATTATTCTTTTAAGCCGAAAGGTTAAGCTGGTGGGAATGGGGAACTTTGATGTGGATTTGTATAGTAATCGTCAAGATGAGTTTGGTGTTCTATACAATGGAATCCGAAAAATGGTGAAAGACCTGCAAAATTATATCGAGCGATCTTCTATGGCCAAAGCACAGCAAAAAGTAGCTCAATACGGCGCCCTTAAAAGCCAAATCAATCCACATTTCCTTGCGAATGTACTTGAATCTATTCAAATGAAAGCCATCATTAATGGGCAAAGAGAGATTGGCGAAATGGTGGGGATTGTAGGTAGATTGTTTCGGATTCATATCCAGACCGGAAAGATAACCGTAACCCTGCGAGAAGAACTTGAACACGTCCGGCTGTATGTAAAAATCCAACAATTACGTTTCGGGGACAAAATTCAATATATTGAACAGCTAGAACCTAATACCGAAATAATTAAAGTCATGCACTTTTCCCTTCAACCCATCGTTGAGAATGCTATCGTCCATGGACTGGAGTGTCGAAGTGAACCGGGTCTCCTTGAAGTCTCCTCGATGATTTCGGGGGATGACATGCTAATTATCGTTAAAGATAACGGAATTGGTATCGATGAAGAGAAACTTAAACAGTTACGTCTTCGTCTCTCTCAACCATCAGACACCCTAGATGAAGATCATATTGGTATAAAAAATGTTCATGATCGTATTCAATTTCATTTTGGTGAAGCCTATGGGATTGAAATCACCAGTCAAGTAGGTGAAGGGACGACCGTGATCATCCGACTACCAGCATAATCCTAAACATTCTGCTCAGTGATTCCTGCTTCAGGATCGAAGGTAAGCATTTTCGTTGCTATTTTATCGATAAAGAAGCGGTCATGACTGACGGTAACTACGGCTCCAGGGAAATGAATGAGTGCCTGCTCCATCACCTGAATACTCGTCAAATCTAAATGATTCGTTGGCTCATCCAAAATAATGACAGCCGCGCCAGAGAGAAGGCATTTCGCTAACGCTACTCTGGCCTGCTGTCCACCTGACAGACTGCCGATCGTTTTGCTCAGATCCATTTCCGAGAATTGTAGCATCGATAGAAATTTGTTCACTTTTTTCCGCGGAGCATCGAGTCCCAGCCCATACACATTTACGGCATGACTGACTGTATCCTTAACATCGAGTTCGTCCCACATCTGATTGAAGTACGCGTAGCTGACCCCACGTTCCCAAGTCACACCACCCCTTTCAGGCTCTTCTTGCCCAGTCAATACCTTTATGAGTGTCGACTTCCCGCTTCCGTTAGGCCCCACAATAGCTATCCGATCTTCCTTTTGAATATCGAAGCTAACGTTCTGGAATATCGTCCGACCATCATAGCTTTGTCCAATTCCCTTCACTTCACCAAGCTTATCCGGAAACCGTAAATTGCTGTAGATATCGGTGATCAGTACGTTCACTGGATGAGGCTCCACACGCTTTTTCATATCTGTCAGTTTACGTGATAGACGATCCTTCGGGGACTTTTTGTTCCCGCGGGTTTCAATGGCTTCCGACTCCATAAGTAGAAGCTCTTCTTCCCACTCGAATTGACGATCAAGCACCTTTTTGCGCATCTTCTTTTTACGAACATAGTCGGTGTAATTGCCTTCATATTCCTGAAAATGATAATTCTCGATTTCAATCGTCCGCGTGACTACTCTGTCAATAAATTGCCGGTCATGGGAGATGAGAATCATCGCCCCATTAAAACGGTGAAGCCACTGCTCCAACCATACGATCCCTTCGATATCCAAAAAGTTAGTAGGCTCATCGAGCAATACGACATCGGGCATTTCAATTAAGACTTTAGCCAGTGCTGCACGGTTCCTCCAGCCTCCCGATAACTCATCTACAGGTTGATGTCGTGATCTTTCATTGAAGCCCAACTTCGTCAGAACAGTGTTGATTTCTACAGATACATTCCAGCCATCCAAATGATCCATTTGTTCAAAAAGCGCCGCTTGCCGCTCTAAAAGTGTATTCATCTGGTCATCATCCGTCACTTGTCCAAGCTGTTCCCCGATTTGGTTAAGCTCCTGTTCGATAAGCGCTACCTGCTCAAAGCACAATTCTAACTCTTGCTGTACAGACAAGGCCCCGGAAAGCTCCGAGAATTGAGAGAAATAACTGATCTTCACATTGGGATCTAACTCTACTTTCCCTGCTGTTGGCTCCTCTTTTCCCATCATCAGTTTAAAAACAGTAGACTTCCCCGCACCATTTCGTCCGATTAACCCAATCCGTTCACCCTTGTTAACTCGAAAATATATATCTCGAAAAATCAAAGTATTCTCATATTTCTTAGTTACGTTCTCCATACGGATTACGCTCAAACCTATCACCCCTAGTTCATATAGATCAAAATACAGCTCAGAACACTCAAAGAGCTATTATAGCACTATTTTAAAAAGGACTTTATAATCATATTTAATCTTCTAGAAAACAAAAAAAGGTCGCTGTCAGCGGACCTTTTTCTGCATTACGAATCCCAGCACATTCTCACTCTCATCACTTGCTGCTTATTTTTTCAAGATATCAATATACTCCTCTTTCTCGCGATCAGGCCCCGCATCAAGCTTCAAACGAATGAATTTTGGATGATCCAATACGTTACTGCTAAAGTTACTTATAAATCCGTCCTCACTGCCACTTCCGCCAATCGAATTATTTTTCAATTCGCGCTTCCCAACCCGCGATGTCAACTCACTGGGGGTCTTTCCAAATAACTCATTCCTGATCTCCCAATCGGTTTTTAATGCCTCACTTAACGTAAATTTAACTACTATACTTAAAGGAGATAGCTCCACCTGCGCAAGATTCACTTCATGTCCGTCAATCATAAAAGGCTGATTTATAACTACTGTCTCGGTCTTCTGTTCCCAGAATTTTGGATCAATAGCGAAGCTCACCTTTAAACGTTCAGAATAGCGCATGTCAGCTAGATCCGTTCCCGTTTTTGGTTTTGCTAGCATTCCTGGATCCACTGAAGCGATCTGAAAATTCGCCACCACCTCTTTTGGAAATGCTTTATCCTTATCTAGTGGATAGATAGTTTTTCCGAGCCATGTATAAACGCTATCCACAGCATGTAATCCCATCCCACCTCTACTCCCATTTTTATCCACTACACTTTGTCCTGTCACAGCATCTGTCAGCAAAACACTATTCACATTGTAAATTTCCTGACCACCACTTGTAGTCCCTGTATATAGCAGTATAATTTTATTTTCATCAGCGATCACAGCATTTAGTGTGATTTTATATCCGTTTTTCTCAGCACTCTTATTCACGATTTGCACATAATCGTTTCGAATAGCAGATTCTAACGTAAGGGCATCAACATCAGATTCAGCCAGCTTCTTAAAAGGTTCCAGCACACCCCAATCACTTGATTCAATACTTGTAGAGGCTTGCTGTGGCATCAATTGGGTTGGATTGAAGAAGAGTAAACCTGCAATCAAAACAGATGCAGTCAGTACAGCCATAGCGCTTCTAGCGAACATTAGCTTTTTTCCGCGCTTTTTACCTAGTTCGAGTCCAGCTTGAATGGCATAGATTTGTGCGGCTGCACTCTCCATTTTTTGCTCATGTGGGATCCGTTCAGCATCGATTAACATGGCAAGCTCCTCCTGACTACTCATGGTTCCAATCACCCCGATTCTTAATGATCGTTCTTAACTGCTTGAGTCCTTTATGCTGCCATGTCTTGACCGTTCCTTCAGGTTTATCCAGTATTTTAGCAATCTCATTTAAGGTCATATCGTTGTAGTATTTAAGCAGCAGCACATGGCGATACTTGGGTTTAACCTGTTCAAGTGCCCACAGCATTTCCATCCGATGATGGCCAATGTGCGTAATCTGCTCTCCTATTCTCTCGTCAACAAGCGGCATGGAACGCTTTCTACGTCTTTGTTCATCTATACAGACATAAATCAGGATCCGAATGATCCATGATTTAAACGCTTTTGGATCCTTTAACGTTTTTCTTTTGATCCAGGCCCGGCAAGTCATTTCCTGCATCGCTTCAAGCGCATCATTCCGGTTACGCAAGTAGCTATAGGCAATACTGTATAGCTGTTCTCTATGTACCAATATAGAATCGTAGAAATCCGTCTCGCTCCGAGAATCAAGAATCGTTACCTTCTTCATTTCTGCATTAGTCATCGTCATATCCTTCCTTAGCCCCCTCTCCTAAACCTCTCATAGATTAAGACGGGGAGGGTATAGAAACGGTTTTTATTTGTATTAACTTTTTTGGGACTGAGCACTTAAAATTATAACATTCTATAAAAAAAGAACGATAAATGTTATGATAAGTAAAATTGGACATAATCAATAGTACGCACTTAAAAGTACCATAGGTACTAAAAAGTACCCATACATTGGAGGATATCATGACAACTATCAAAAAAAAATACAATATTTCTGTTGAGGCCACACTCGAAGTAATTGGAGGGAAATGGAAATGTGTAATTTTGTGTCATTTAACTCATGGCAAAAAGCGAACATCGGAACTAAAACAGTTAATGCCCGGAATTACTCAAAAAATGTTAACCCAGCAACTACGCGAACTTGAGGCCGATGGAATTATCAACCGGATCGTATACAATCAGGTTCCACCCAAAGTGGAATATGAGCTTAGTGAGTATGGTGATAGTTTAAGCGACATTTTGACTTCTCTATGTAATTGGGGAGAACAACATATCATTAAGCAATATGGCGATAAATATGCTGTTTTAGAGGACAACATTTTAAATAAATAAATTTTACCCCATGAAAAAAAGGACAGTTAAATCAGAATGATTTAACTGTCCTTAACTTAAATTACTCCGTCTCCTCCAATAGCAGTTGCTGTGAATGATATGGGTCCAAATAGATTTATAGGCAAGTTGCTGTCATTCTGAATTACCAATTCATAGTTGTGGATTCCAATATAAGGACCATCAACCCACTGAACATTTAATTGAATATCAGTAGTTGTAGTAAAACGAAAAAAGGAGCTATAAATATCGACTCCAGCACGTCGGATTAAAACAAGAAATTGACTATCAGCAAGTGCAGTAAGACTAAAACTACCATTTAACTCGACTCTACTAGAGAAAGAAGCTGGGTTAGCTGGGCTAATATTTACTTGCGCTGTGGCAAGACCCGCCCCAGCTCCAGGAATTCCTGCAACCGTTGTAACAGCATTAAACGGGTCTAAAGGGATTTTTGCCTGTGAACCATAACTTATATTTGTCGCCATTTATCATCACTCCATTCCAATTACAAGGTTATACATTATTATATTGTGAATCAACAATGATAGATTGGACTTAATTGCTGATGATAATATACATTTAAGTGATACTTTGCTAGATCATATAAACCTAGATGCTCTGTATCATCATCTAATTTCCAACCATTGACAAACTCACTCATCAGAATTACAATTACCAAAATATCATGAACAACGCAGACAAAGGGTAAGTAGACAATCGAACATGGACTTCAGAGAGCCGGTGGCTGCTGCGAACCGGTGTCCAGCGTTTGATCGAATGGCCTTTAGAGTTGCTCTTCCGAACCATCTTAGCTGATGTTGTAGGGAAAGCCGGGTTTCCCGCCGTTATCAAGGGACCTGTATCGAGATTGTCTCAGACCTTCTCCGTACCGGTAAGAGAAGATCGTAATACTAACGAAACCTGGTTGCGCGATCATTTAAGGTGGTACCACGACAACTTCGTCCTTATTGGATGAGGTTTTTTTGTCATTTAAAGGAGGTGATGGCCATGGATGATGGCTGGTGGTGGCGACTCAATATTAATCAGAAGCGACAAAACAGGAGGAATTCAAATGATAAAAGAACGTGTATTAACTGGAGATCGAGTGACCGGAAAGCTGCACCTTGGCCATTACGTGGGCAGTTTACAGAACCGAGTGACTCTACAGGAGCAATATGATACTTTTGTGTTTCTAGCAGATATTCAAGCCCTAACGACTCACTTTGATCGGCCTCAATACCTTGGTCAAAACTTGAATGAAATCACACTGGACTATTTATCGGCGGGTATAAATCCAGATAAATCCACCCTATTTATTCAATCTATGGTTCCAGAGATCGCTGAGCTGACCGTCCTATTCTCCATGTTTGTTACTGTGAATTCTTTACGGCATAATCCCACGATTAAAGCCGAATCGAAAAATTCCAGCTTAGATGAATTGTATTATGGTTTTCTAGGTTATCCAGTTAGCCAGGCTGCGGATATAACCTTTTGTAAAGCGACGATTATTCCTGTAGGAGAAGACCAGCTTCCCCATCTGGAATTGACCCGCAAAATCGTACGTAGATTCAACGAACTGTACAGCCCCATCCTTGTGGAGCCCAGAGCGCTCATCAGCGAGACGCCAAGACTAATAGGAACAGACGGCAATGCTAAAATGAGTAAAAGCCTCGGCAATGCTATCGAGCTGGACTCTACGAAAGAAGAGATCACCTTCAAGATCCGTAAAGCCACAACTGATCCAGCCCGTGTTCATAAAAATGATCCTGGGCATCCAGATATTTGTCCCATTTATGCTTATCATCGTGCTGTTCGTTGGCATCGCGCCCCAGAAATTCACGATAGCTGCGAAAGTGGCAGTATAAGCTGTTCAGCCTGTAAGCAGCTTATCACGACAGCTCTAGACCAGCTAATTGAACCAATGCGTGAGCGTCGCTCCTATTATGCTGCCAGACCCAAGGTTGTTGAGGATATCTTATTATCCGGAACTAAGCGTGCCCGCGATATTGCTCAAGAAACGATGTCCGAAGTACGCGAGGCTATGGGCCTTAATTATTTTTCAAAATAAAACTGATCTCTAAGGGCAATAAAAAAACGCCGGACTCTCTATTGAAGAGAGCGCCGGCTGTTTTTGCTTCGCTTGCAGCTACAAGCGTCGATCCCTCCTTGAAGCTATACTCTGGACCAGGGGTTAGGACTTTATACTTGTCCGCTTCTATATAAAAATACTTTCTATAACGTAAATCCTTTCTTCAAAAAAAGGCCGTAACCCCCTAAAGCGAGATTACGACCTTAATTTTATACCTTACAGCACCCAATTCCCTTTACGAAATACCGGCTCAATCGTACCATCCGCCAATTCTCCGTCAATATCCAGCTCAGCTGAACCAATCATAAAATCGACATGCGTTAAGCTGACATTAGCACCTCGTGCGACAAGCTCTTCATTCGTAAGCTTTGTGCCGCCTTCAATATTGACAGGATAGGCACTTCCCAACGCGAAATGGCAGGAGGCATTCTCATCAATCCCTGTATTGTAGAAAATTCGGTTCAATCGAGAGATTGGAGAATCATGCTGGACTAAAGCTACTTCTCCTAAATAGGATGCACCTTCATCGGTTGCCAGCAGCGAAGTCAGATGCTCACGTCCGGACTCAGCTTCATATGCTACTACTTTTCCATCTTTAAAAGTGAAGGAAAGGCCTTCTACCAAACGTCCGTTCAGATTCAAAGGAAGTGTGCTTCTAACTGTACCATTCACACCTGTACGATGTGGCATAGAATAGATCTCTTCCGTTGGCATATTAGCCACGAAATACACACCTTTATCATTCTCTCCGCCGCCTCCACGCCATAGATGTCCTTCTGGAAGCTCCACATGCAGATCCGTTCCCGGAGCGCGGTAATGCAGGCTTTTATAACGCTTAGCGTTCATTCTATCCTGACTTTCTTTCAATTGACCGATATGCTCTCTCCATGCGGCAACTGGATCCTCGCTACCTACACGATTCATCTGGAACACCGCTTCCCACATAGCCTCTACTCGCTCTTCCTCTGGAAGATCAGCAAACACCTTGTTCGCCCAAGCACGCGTTGGAGCCTTAACGAGAGACCAGCTAATTTTGCTATTACGAGTATATTTGGAGTAGTTTTTGCGAGCAACAGCTGCCGCTTTAACTGCTCTTGACACTTTGGAAGAATCAATACCATTGAACAATTCCGGATCTGGTACTTTAATATGTAAGATGGCGCCGTTCTCTTCCGCAAACTTCTCCATCATTTCTGCTTGCCACTGTGGATAGTAATCGAAGGAATCTTCTGGGGCTTTTTCGTAACGAATACGTGTAGTCGCTTCATCGTCCCAATCAACGATTACATATTTAGCACCTGCTTCATAGGCTTTACCTACAATCAAGCGAGTAAGCTCTGCCGTTTCAATAGGTGCATGCACCATCAAAACTTGTCCAGGCTGTACATTTACCCCTACTTTTACAACCAGGTTCGCATATTTCTCTAACATGACATCAAAATCTTTCATGAATTCTCTTCCTCCATCTCTATGGTTGCTTTACTGTCGCACCAAAGCACCGGAGCTCCTTAACAGCAGACGGTCAGCTTCACTTCTTATTTTAACGCAAAATGCTAAGAGTTGCGATTCGATATAATAAAGCGGCCCCCATGAAAGGAACCGCTCACGTAAATCTTTATTTTTTATCTACTTGCAGTAACGTTACCGTCTTTAAAGAATAGGTATGCATTATCTTGTCCTCAGAGATTACGTTAAGCTTGGTCAAACTTGCTATCTTCGCGGAATCTGATTTGGAAAGCATTCGCCACACTTCAGGGTCTGATAAGGTTTCATATAACTTGAGATCATCATATTCTTTGCGATTTTGCATCACTAGCTTCACTTTGTAGCTTCCAATCTCAGTCTCGGTGGCCCCCTGCTCACTACAATAGCTAAGAATATCCTGCCGAAGCTCTGCCAATTCTTTTTCAATTTCCTTTTGCTTTTGCTTCAGTCGATAATACTGCTGCACCTTTTTCTCCATCACTTCACGCTCCTCTATAGACATATGTATGCCGGAAGCGCTAAATAAATAAGTTGAGTTCCCTATCATAAAATTTTATAATGAGCCGGGAACGCTAGTTTGCAGCAAACTACATTATTCCACAAAAACATTGATTCGGCAGGTGACTTATGTTTCATTCTTATTTTTTCCCAATTTCTTATGCCTTTATGATGTTTCCTATAGCGGCATTGATCTTCACACTCCCTTTTCTAATCGTTCAATACCGTAGACACGGCTACATCCATAAGCTTAGAGCTTTAATCCTATACTTATTGCTGCTCTATCTGATGAACGCTTATTTTCTCGTTTTGCTTCCGATGCCTTCCTCAAGACATAATATGGCACCTTCGGGAAGTATGATGCAGCTCGTCCCTCTTCAATTCATACAAGATATTATAGATGGTTCTAAGATCATACCTGATCAGATTTCAACGTATTGGTCATTACTGCGCGAGCCTGCTTTTTTACAGGTGATATTTAACATCGCTTTGACCGTGCCGTTTGGATTGTTTCTGGGCTACTATTTCCGAACGCGCTGGGGAATGTGTATTCTCTTGTCTTTCATACTTTCGTTATCTTTTGAGGTCACTCAGGTTACAGGCATCTACGGCTTTTTTGATCATCCCTACCGTCTATTTGATGTCGATGATCTTATAACCAACACGCTGGGAGGGATCTTTGGATTCCGAATTTCTATCTGGATAAACGGGTTACTGCCACGCATAGAACAACTGGATACGAATATCGACCGTTCTGCAAAAAGAGTCTCCTATACCCGCAGAGGGATTGCTTTTTTCATCGATAGTATGGTGTGGATCATTGGGTTTGGTGTACTTTATGGATTCGATATAAAAAGTGCTTTCTGGATTGTAACAGGGATTTACTTCATCCTGATTCCAGCTTTTACTGGTGGGCGGACCTTAGGCAAATGGATTGTACGTATTCGGGTAACGAACAGAGGTAATCGAGCTTCTTTCTGGGCGCTTATGATCCGATATGGTCTGCTATATTGGATATTACTTGGACTTCACGCGCTTGTTATCGATTCTGATGTGACAGGGCTTCTATCTTCACCATTGAGAACGGTCGCTTACCTCATTGTTCTACTGGTCGATTTAGTTTTCTTTATTCATTTAATCATTAAGGTATTCAAAAAAGATGACCAGCTAATCTATGAGAAATTAAGCCGAACCTCGCATGTTATTTCATGGCCTGAGAAAAGATTGCATAACGATGCCTCCAACAGCAGCTCTTTAGAGGATTAAAAATCTTCATTTTATATAGTATTTATACAATGGAATTTATTATAAAATAGGAAGGCAAGGATTCTCAAAATTTAGGAGATGAATGCATGGAAACTACAAGTTGCTTGCAGTTGTCTAGAAGTCTTCCAGAAGAGCAGGGCATATCATCAGCCGCAATATCCAGCTTTATTGATGCAGTAGAGACGCAAAGCTTAGGTCTGCATAGCTTCATGCTCCTTAGGCATGGGTATGTGGTCTCTGAAGGCTGGTGGTCTCCTTATAAGTCCGATCTTCCACATATGCTATTTTCCCTTAGCAAAAGCTTCACCTCAACGGCAATCGGGATTGCGGTCACAGAAAAGCTAATCACACTCGACAATTCAGTCATCTCCTTCTTCCCTGAAGAGGCTCCTGCGACTATCACTGACAATCTATCCAACATGACAATCAGACATCTATTGATGATGGGTACCGGGCATGTCGTGGATACTATGGACACACTTCATAAAAGTGCAGACGGGAATTGGGTTAAAGCTTTCTTCTCAGTCCCAGTGGAGAAACAACCAGGTACACATTTCCTATATAATACCGGCGCCACTTACATGCTGTCCGCGATCCTTCAACGAGTTACTGGCCAAACACTGCTAGAATATCTAGAACCGCGTCTGTTCGCTCCGCTCGGTATTCACGGAGCAACTTGGCAGTCTTGTCCACGTGGAATTAACACGGGGGGATTTGGCTTAAGCATTACCACAGAGGATATCGCTAAATTCGGCCAGCTTTACTTACAAAAAGGGATCTGGAATAATCAACGAATCCTGCCTGAACAGTGGATTAATGAGGCAACTTCCAAACACATTTCCAATGGCGAAGGCGATCATGACTGGGCGCTCGGATATGGTTATCAATTCTGGAGATGCCAACACGGAGCCTACCGCGCCGATGGCGCATTCGGACAACTCTGCGTTGTTCTTCCCGATCAGGATGCGGTAATTGCTATTACTGCCGCTTCAAATAGTATTCAAGGTATTTTGAATGCAGTGTGGGAGCATTTATTACCCAATATGAAAGATGTCCCTCTTCTGGAAGAACAAGCATTAGCAGCCAAATTGGCAGACCAATTAAAAAACTTATCGATAGACCCTCCACAATTGCAGCGGTCATCTTTTCAAGAAGATCAATTGAATGGTATAACCTATACACTCGATGACAACCAATTTTCACTAGCTACTATCTCTATCTCTTTCAACAATGATGAAGCTGAAGTTACTTTAATAACTAAACTTGGTGAAAAGAATGTCATTCGATTAGGCCGAGGACAATGGCTCGAAAGCTTTGCACTCATCCTGGAGCCTTTCATGAACCGGATCATGTCCAGCTTTACTTGGACTGCAGAAGATCAACTTAAATTGTCCTTGCTATTTGTTGAAATGCCTTTCTTAATTACACTTGATATTAATATTCTAGAGAACATGCTTATCCTTAAGCAGCGGATTAATGTGAATATGGGACCGCTTGAATTCGATGATATAATCGGAAGAATACAATAGGTATAGTTAATAAAAGAAAGGCCGCTTCGTCCTATGCAGGAACTTAGCGGCCTTATATCCCTTTTTTTATTCCGAAAAATCAGCTAGCTTCAACATGACTGGGCAATGATCACTACCCATGATCTGACAATCAATTTGGGCATCAATTACATTAGGTGCAAGTCTAGAAGAAGCTAAGAAATAATCAATTCGCCAGCCCACATTCCGCTCTCTCACCTTCGGCATATAAGACCACCATGAATACACTCCCTCAAGCTCCGGGTGAAGATATCTGAACGTATCTATGAAGCCCGACTCAAGCAGTGTACTCATTTTCCCTCTCTCTTCATCCGTAAAACCGGAGTTCCCACGGTTAGCCTTTGCATTCTTGATATCAATATCTTCATGGGCAACATTTAGGTCTCCACAGACAACAACTGGTTTACGCTTATCCAGTTCTAAGAGATAATTACGGAAACGGTCCTCCCATTCCATTCTATATGCCAATCGAGACAGATCTCGTTTGGCATTAGGCGTATAGACGTTGACCAGATAAAAATGTTCGAACTCTAATGTAATGATCCGGCCTTCTGCTTCTTCATCTTCTTCCATCCCATATCTCGCAGAGATCGGCTTGATTTTAGAGAATATTGCCGTACCGGAATAGCCCTTCTTCACTGCGTAATTCCAATATTGATCGTATTCTTCGCCATGCTCCAGTGTAATTTGCCCTTCCTGAAGCTTTGTTTCTTGAACACAGAAGATATCCGCATCTACTTCTTTGAAATAGTCATTAAACCCTTTTTTGACACAGGCCCGAAGGCCATTAACATTCCATGATACCAGCTTTATCATCGGCTTTTCTCCTTGCATTTTGCTTTAGTTATACTATTACTGCGGTTATTATATCACTATAGTGAGCTGACGGGATATGTATAGCAGCAAAAGCCGCACCTCTCTCCATTGCGGAGAATTGGTGCAGCTTTTGGTTAATTCATACGCTAGCTAACTTATAGACCAATGGCTGTAGCTGTGAATGTAATTGGGCCTTTTATTTGAATTAAACTTCCAGCATTATTACTATTAGCAAATAGAACACCCAGTGTATAAATTTGGGTTCCCGGCAGTCCACCATCCACAGCAAGCACGTTTACAATCTGAAGGTTGTTACCAGGTTCGAAGAATCGATTGAGCGGGCTACTGTATACTTTTGTAGCACCTCTGTAAATATCTACGCGAATATCATCTGTAAATGAAAAACTATCAACACCGAAACTCGCTTTTAGCTCAACTCTCGAACGATAAGTTGCAGGATTAGCCGGATCAAGAAATACAGAGGTAGTAGTTATTCCTTGACCAACACCAACCGCCAATACTGGACCATCAACAGTTAAAAACGTAGAACCATAATCAATAATTGACGCCATTCTTAACACTTCCTTTCAAGGTTATACAACATTCTATGAAAATGAACTGAACCTTGAATGGATATATCATATGGGAGAATAGTATATTTTTATCATAGATTTATATCCTAATCATTCAACATCCGTGATACAATAACCAAATTGACACTATACAAATATTATTAAATACGTGAGGTAAAGAGACTTATGAATGCACCAACACTATTACGAGGGTTTAACTTTTTGTATTTTGCGTTGCTGGCTATGTTTATTCCTTTTCTGCCAGTCTATTTAGGGGAGCAGGGTCTTAACCCGGCGCAAATTGGATTCATTATTGGTACTGGAGGGTTTGTTACCATTATTGCTCAACCCTTATGGGGGATGATCAGTGACAAAACAAGAACGATCCGCAAAGTGCTGTTAATTCTGTTGTTATGCTCTGCGGTAACGGGATACTTTTTATTCGATTCTAGCAGCTACGTGCGACTTATTCTTTTTGCGATGCTGCTCTATTTCTTCTTAATGCCTATCGATCCGCTAGCTGAAAGCCTGAATTTCCGAATCTCTGAGGCAGCTGGAATTAGTTATGGTTCGATACGTACATACGGTGCGTTAGGGTACGGTGTTATGGCCCTACTCACAGGTTATGTGATGAGTTATTTCGGTTCACAAGGGATGGCCTTGCTGTTCGTCGCGATTAGTCTTACAAGCTTCGTAGTCAGCTGGTTCATGCCAGATGCTCCGGTGACCGGTAAACCGGTCACACTTGACAGCCTGAAGCATTTTCTTAGTAACAAAGAAACACTGCTATTTCTAGTACTCATATTTATTAGCTCCGTTCCCGCACGAATGAACGATACCTTCCTTGGAGTTTATATTCGCGAGCTTGGTGGCAGTCCTGAATTAGTTGGTCAATCGTTCTTTATCGCCGCAATGAGTGAAATTATTGTGTTCGCCTTAAGCTTTTGGTGGCTGCGCAAAGGAAAAGAGCTAATCATTATTTCGATTTCTGGAGCCTTTTATTTTCTTCGATTCTTTATTTCGGCCTGGATTTTGGATCCGCATTTATTAGCTTATCTACAGATTCTACAAATCCTTACCTTCCCGATATTCTACTCTGCAGCTATTCAGTATCTATATAGTATTGTGCCTGTGGAATGGCGTGCTACGGGTCAAACTGTGTTGGCGTTACTGTTCTTCGGTGTATCAGGAATTCTCGCCTCTTATGCAGGTGGAGCATTATATGAAGCCTTTGGAGGTAAGGTCCTTTATTTAACAATTTCCGTGATGTCATTTATCGGTATGCTGTTCGGATTGATATTGTACAGAATCTATGGAAGTAAACACGCTAATAAAAAGAATATAGCCACTCATTAATCTTCCAGCATTCAATAGTCTTACACTTCAAATTCATGCACTGTTGTTCGCAGCACTCTAGTTGATAATTCAGCTAGAGATGCTTTTTTATGAACTTCTACCTAAGTCATTCTTTATGCTGCTCCATAAGCTGTTTCAGTTTGATTTCAGTATTTGAATCTGCGGCAGGTGTATAAATACTACAACGTAAATCTGTGCTGCCTTGAACCTGTAGTGAGGTTAAATGAAATAACATTTTCCCTGCTTTGGCATGTCTGAATTCCAATAGCACATCTGGAGCAGAACTTACACGACTTTTTTCCCACATTTCATTAAACGCTGGATGCAGTCCCTTTAATTCCTCTATGAATTCATCGTACCAACGATCTTCTACATATTGTCCGTAATACGCTCTGAAGATGGATAGATAACCACTTACGAATTGTTCCCAATTTACAGCTAAACGTCTGAACTCCTTACGAACAAATAACAAACGAATCATGTTTCTCTCCTCGATGGGCAGCTTAGAGAAATCTAGAAACACATGTGCTGCAGCCTCATTCCAACCTACAATCCCGCAACGTCGGTCTGAAATAATCGTAGGACAAGTCTTAAGCTCCTGTAAAATTTTCTGTAGAGAAGGACTAATTACTGAGGATTCCTCTTGCTGAAATAGAACGTTCCCTGTTCCAGTCTCTAGTGCTAGTGCAAAAAGATATTTCCGCTCATCATTAGTTAGCTTTAGGGCAGTCGCAATACAGTCTAGAACAGACGAAGATACTTTAATATCCCTGCCCTGTTCTAGCCACGTATACCAGGTACTGCTTACCCCCGCTAACTGTGCAACTTCTTCCCTGCGAAGTCCAGGCGTTCTCCTGCGCGTGCCCTCTGGCAGCCCAACAGAGCTGGGTGAGATCGCAGCACGGCGTGCTTTTAAGAAATCTGATAATGCCTGCAATCTCGTCTGATTAGCCATACGCTTCCTCTCCTCTCTGTTACATTCTTTAGTATAGTACAAATTATACTATGATAAACGATAACTTGTAATAGGATAAAATAAGTGGAAAAATACCTATATACACTTCTTGAGGAGGTTCATTATGGAACGCGTAGTTATTACAGGTATGGGCTTAATCTCGCCCCTTGGAAATACAATAGAACAATTCTGGGATCGTCTAGTTTCTGGTGAGTCGGGTATTTCCCCAATCACTTCATTTGATACCTCTAACTTTAAGACAAAGATCGCGGGAGTCGTGCATGATTTCGATGCGGAGGCCAGATTTGGCCGTAAAGAAGCACGCAGAATGGATAGATTTAGTCAGTTCGCTCTGGCAGCCGCTGAAGATGCCTGGACACATTCCGGTCTACAGCTTGATAAGATTGACAAGGAACGTCTCGGGGTTTATGTAGGATCAGGCGTTGGTGGAATTCAAACCTTGATGGAACAAGGGAATGTGCTAAAGGGCCGCGGACCAGATCGGGTCAGCCCCACTTTAATTCCCATGATGATCTCTAATATGGCTGCGGCGATGATCAGCATTAAATTAGGAGCTTTAGGTCCTACAATGTCTCCAGTAACTGCCTGCTCTATTGGAAATACGGCAATCGGTGAAGCCTTCCGGTTGATCCGTTATGGAGGTGCCGACATCGTAATTGCTGGTGGATCAGAAGCAGCCATTACTGAAATCTCTTTAGCCAGTTTCGGCAATGCCACCTCCTTATCCACTCGAAATGAGGAGCCGATTAAGGCGAGTCGGCCTTTTGACGGGGAACGTGACGGATTTGTTATCGGTGAAGGTGGCGGAATAGTTATTTTGGAGTCACTTTCTCATGCGCAGCGTAGAAACGCCAAGATTCACGGAGAGGTTATCGGTTATGGTGCCAGCTCTGATGCCTATCATATGGTCGCCACCCATCCAGAAGGAATTGGTGCTTATCAAGCGATGAAGCTGGCCATGAATGAAGCTAATCTCCAGCCCGAAGAGGTGGATGTAATTAGTGCTCATGCCACGAGTACAGTAGTAGGTGACCGCTCTGAGACCCTTGCGATAAAGAAGTTATTCGGTGATCAAGCCTACCAGATTCCCGTAACCGCTAATAAGTCCATGACTGGACACGCCTTAGGGGCGGCCGGTGGCCTAGAAGCTATTGCCCTAATTAAGAGCATTCAAGAAGGAATCATCCCACCTACCATTAATCAGGAGGTCAAAGATTCCATCTGTGATTTAGATTATGTCCCGAACATTGCGCGAAAATCTGATCTTACTATAGGCATGTCTAACTCCTTTGGTTTCGGTGGGCATAATGCTGTCATTGTGATTCGAAAGTTTGAAGATTGACCAATCATCCATAAAACGGGGTTCCGACTTAGTCATTCTTAGGACTAATTGGTACTCCGTTTCTACTGCCAATTTCAAAAAAATCTGTTATTCCATCGTTGATACGTGGCTCCCCCAGATAGAGATACCTTCCTTGGAAACCGCAGTAAACGTCATAACGTTACTAGCTGTTGCTTCATTCCACTCTTTCAGGAACACCCCATTATAAGTAGAACCGTCAATGGTAAGCTCAGCAGTATGATCATCAATAAGCTTCCATTTCCCTTTTACTGCTCCTTTAATCTTACCGCTCTTAGTGAATTCAATCAGCTCCGACTGCACGATATCAGCCGTAATGTCTTTGTTATGGTTTACATATTTATATTCGCCTGAAATTTGCTCTTTTGTGTATTTCTCTATGCTCTCTCCGCCATAGCGGTGCGGGGCTACAACCGGCCAGCCCTCACTGTTCATAAACATCTGATGAACTCTTACCTCATGCTTTTCTCCACGATTCGGGAACCGTGTATGGAAGATCAGATAATACTTGCCATTCTCTTCATCATAAAACGCTGAGTTATGACCTGGTGATACATATCCTTCTCCACTCACTGGCAGCTCGTCATCTGTATTCAAGAATTCAAAATTCCCCATTAGCTTCACTCCATAAGGAGCATATGCTGGATCATCGAACAATACGGATGGCGATCCTTGTGCATTAATCATATCTTGACCCTCAGAATCTTCGAAAGGTCCATCAGGCGCCTTTGAACGAGCTACACGGATGTTATATCCACCGTCTGCAGCCAGACCACCGTAGGATAGGAACAGATAGTAGTAATCCGTTTCCGGACTGTACAGCATATATGGAGCTTCTATCCGAGCATGGTTCGCACCCAAAAGCTTTTTGCCATAACCTTGATCTGGCAGCGGGAAGCCTGTATTCGCATCTAGTTCCATAATAAAAATACCACCGGAGTAAGAGCCATAGACCATCCACAGCTTCCCTTCTTTATCAAAGAACACATCCGGATCTACTACATTCGGCTTTTGAGTGGCATCATATATTTCTCCATCATCACCCTTGCCCATCATACCTGACTTCAGAATGATTCCTTTATTCTTATAAGGTCCCTCAATATTGTCCGACACAGCTATGCCGAGTGCAGACAACGGGGAATCCCCTTTACAAGCATTGTAATACATATAGTATTTGCCATCCGCCAATTGGATAACATCGGGTGCCCATAAGGTATCCGTCTGTGCCCATTTTAATGCTTCAGCAAACTCCTCTTTGACATTAGGAATGAGAACGTTTCCTTCTACCACCCCAGAGGACAGCTGAGTCCAAGACATCAGATCATTTGATTTAGCAGATGCTAAATGAGAGCCGAACACATAGTATTTGTTATCTGTCATAATGATCGACGGATCATGTACAGATACATTTTTGAAGACAGGCTGGGCAGAGTCAGCTACGTTATTTGTGTTGCTGGAACTAGCTGAATTGTCATTGCACGCGGTTACTGCTAATAATGAAACGCTGATCATTGTAGTCATAATTGCTTTTCTCATCGTTATACCTCCTATGTATGCCTTTTCATTTTGAAACGAAAACAAACAATAGTCAATCCTTTTATTTAACTAAGTTCGTATTAATTCATATTTATTTAAATAATAGTGAACATTCATACACATAAAAAAACGCCAAGCCATCGAAATGGCCTGACGTTTCTTTTATATTTTACGTAAAATAATCTCTTTAATTAGCGCCTTCTTGTACCAAAACTGGCTCTGGATAAGCATTCTTAAGCACACGTTGTCTGTTCTTAACAACTGCCGGCGGTTCCACCTTAGGAGCCATCGGATGCATTAGCCAAGACTTCACCATATGGGTATCCGAAACCTTATACATTGGAGGCTCTTTCTCCATATCGATTTGCATAGCGTAAGTGGAACGTAGTGCGAAAGCATCGCCCTTAGGCGGTTTGATCAAATCTGGAGGAGTACCAGGAATTGCTGTTAGCAAAGATCCTTTGCTCTCTAGACTTGGCATGGAAGCTAGCAAGCCCCAAGTGTATGGGTGTCTTGGATCGTAGAAGATCTCTTCCGCTGTTCCCATTTCAACAATTTGTCCAGCATACATTACAGCTACACGATCTGCCATTCTTGCTACAACCCCGAGATCATGGGTGATAAAAATAATAGCTGTATCAATCTTCTTCTGCAATTCCTTCATCAAATCAAGGATTTGTGCTTGGATGGTTACGTCGAGCGCAGTAGTCGGCTCATCCGCAATCAGAAGCTTAGGGTTCGCAGCAAGTGCCATTGCAATAACAACACGTTGACGCATACCACCACTGAATTCATGTGGATATTGATTGAAACGACGTTCTGGAGAAGGAATACCTACAAGATTGAGAAGCTCAATCCCACGTTTATTCGCATCAGCCTTGGAGATGTTCTCATGTTTAAGCAGCACTTCAGTAATTTGTCTGCCGACCTTCATCATTGGGTTCAGAGAGGTCATCGGATCTTGGAAGATCATACCGATCTCTTTACCGCGGATCTTCTGCATCTGCTTCTCTGTCTTGCCAATCAAATCTTGTCCATCGAATAGAATCTGTCCGCGTTTATATTCTCCTGGTGGTGTAGGAACTAGCTTCATAACCGCTTGTGAGGTTACACTTTTACCCGAACCTGACTCCCCAACAATCGCTAGAGTTTCACCTTTATCTACATGGAAGCTAACACCACGGATCGCTTGTACCTCTCCGCCGTGTGTTTTGAATGATATCGCTAAGTCTTTTACCTCTAAAAGGCGCTCCATCTTGTCACCCTCTCATTTCCTCGTCAATTATGATAATGATTCTCAGCATGTTGTAAGCAATAAGTATTATTTTATCTAGTTTTAAGGGTTCTAGTCAAGATTTTTCTGAAAAAAATACGGCTAACCTCACACTTTAGTACTAGATCTAATTATTGCGTGCTCAATAGTTGCGATAGCTCCTCTTTAAAATACGCAAATAGAGAATAAGGAAGAACTACTAGGTACTGCTAAATACAATAAATGGTATGGAAGGAATACTGCCATGATTCTAAAGCCCACTATCAAAATATACACGAATAATACAACCAAAGCAAAAGTTACATGGCCATGTACTTCAGTAAGCAATGCTATTCGTGCATAAATGATCATGAAACAAACGTAGTATCGACAGCGGCTACAGCAAACTTACGGTATCAATATGTACACTCAGCCGTTCAAATATAAGAATTCTCCCCTACTGTTGCTCAGTCTCCCTATCTTTCATGTTGTAGTTGTGTCAAAAATGTGTTAATTCATGAACCGCTTCCAGCCCTCAAGCAGATTATCATGCGCCCACTCAAGGTGACCTTGGCTATCGTACTTACGCGAATAACACTCGATGAAGTAAATTAAGTCGATATATAAGTCGTAGAGTTTTTTACGGGCATGTTCGTTTGGGCTGTCGAAGCTATTCCCGTAACCTCTGCAGAAATGCTCTGAATTCTCAATATAGCGAAAATAATATTCCATAAGTGGATCGCCCCAAAGTGCCCGTTCCCAATCAATCAATGCAACAATGCGGCCCTCTCGCACAAACACATTGCCATCCCATAAATCCCAATGTATTAGACGAGGCTCAACGACTACGTCCATAACATGTAAGTGACTTTTGATCTCTGCCTCAACAGTTTCTAACGGGATGGGCATTTCTACCTTTAAACGACGTGCATCTTCAAGCAGATTCATTATCAAATGCTTAAAAGTTTCCCGCCATGAAGTTCCTTTTACTGGTGTGGACGCACTAAATAATCCGAAACGCTCACCAGGAATTTCATTAATTAAACGGGAATAACGACCTAACTCTTCCTCAATACTTATTCTCTGCTGCGAGCTTAGCGCTTCCTTAATTTCATTATAGGGCTGGCCAACTATTTTCTCCATGAAAAAAAACTCACTTGAAATCATTTCTTTACTGTTATCATAAGCGTATACCTCAGGCACAGGTACTGTCCCTTTTGACTTCATCAGCCGCATCGCCGCAACCTCAACAGACATAATATCATGCTCGTAACTAAGGGTATCTGCTTCAGCTGACGGTGCTATCTTAAGAATCATGTCTCTTCCATCTGATAATAAAAGGTCATATGCTGCGTTAAAATAGCCACCTGTCAGTTCAGTACTTCGCTGAATGCTCACACGGCTTCCAAAAGTAACACCTACCAAATCATTCTGTTGCTCTGTCGTTAATTTTGTTTTAGTAAAGCTCTCCAAGATCTCACCACCATAATGAAATAAGTATCAAAGGATAAACAATCCTTCTCCATTTGATTGAAAATTGTTAAAATTAGAACAAACGAGTCTCATTAGCCTGCTTTTCATGAAAGAGAGGAAACGATTAACATGATTATTAAACCTAGAACACGCGGCTTTATCTGTACTACCGCACACCCGCAAGGTTGCGCTCGTCAAGTAGAGCGGCAAATCGAATATATCCAGACACAACCCGAGATCAAAGGACCACGCAAGGTGCTTGTCATTGGCGCCTCTACAGGATATGGCCTCGCCTCACGGATTACAGCCGCCTTTGGGGCTGGAGCCAGCACAGTAGGCGTCTACCGCCAGAGCAGCAGCAATGGAGCCCGTACAGCCTCTGCTGGATGGTACAATTCAGCAGCCTTTGAGGTACTTGCAGAGAAAGCTGGACTTCAATCCTACAGCGTAACCGGTGATGCCTTCTCCAAAGAAACTAAGGATAGAACCATACAGCTGATTCGCAGTGAATTGGGACAAGTTGATCTAGTCATCTACAGCGTTGCTTCTGCCCGTCGAACAGATCCTGTGACGGGTGAAGTTTATAACTCCGTAATTAAACCTATAGGAGATACCTACACGAATAAAACCGTAAACTTTCATACGGGTGAAGTCAGTCAAATTTCTATTGAGCCTGCTACAGACAAAGAAATCGATGATACCATTCGAGTGATGGGTGGTGACGATTGGCAGCTTTGGATTGAAGCTCTTCATCAAGCCGGAGCTTTGGCCGATCATGCCACCACCATCGCATTCTCATATATCGGGCCGGAGATTACCCAGTCTGTATATCGGAAGGGAACGATTGGACGCGCAAAAGATCATCTAGAATTAACAGCACACACTCTTAACGATGAACTATCTAGTATAGACGGTCGAGCCTATGTAGCAGTTACGAAAGGACTGGTCACACAGTCTAGCTCAGCAATTCCTGTCGTCCCCCTGTACACTTCTGCGCTATACAAAGTCATGAAAGAGAAAGGACTTCATGAGGGTTGTATTGAGCAAACCTATCGGTTGTTTGCAGAACGTCTTTATGCGATCGAAGGGACTTCTGTGGACGAAGAAGGGCGTATCCGAATCGATGACTGGGAGATGTCCCCGGATGTACAGGATCAAGTGACTCAAATCTGGGATAAACTCACGACAGACAATATCTATGAATTGACAGATCTAGAAAGCTACAAACAGGAGTTTTTCCAGTTATTCGGATTTGAGACTGAGGGTGTAGATTATGAAGCTGAGACTGATCCAGACGTAACGGTTACCAATCAGCGGTAAACAATACATTATGTTGCGGACTATCTTCTAGCAGATGTTAGTGGTTGCTCAAGTGCATACAATTCTTCTTCAATGGAAATCATCTTTTGCTCAATCACTTTACGGGCATCTGCCAGTGCCTGATTATAAATATAAGGTGAGAGTTCTTTGAGCATAAAATCAAGAAGATTCTCACTTGCTAATTGGCCAATTTCGCTAGACAGCTCCGTTTCAAAATAATCCTGAATGCTGGATGTAATTTGTAGTTTGTGTTCTCTCTGTATTTTTATCGGCTGCATGATCGTCCTCCAATTTGTATGGTTTAAAATTCAGATTATTAATACAGGAAAAATGACGTGCTTGCGCACGTCATTTCTTATATCTATTCCCTTTAATCTAAACCCACCACATTTCTGCTAGTGGCTCCTCAATCAATACTTGTTGAAGGTTACTTACAGCTTTGGAGAAGCCTTCTTCCACAGACATCAATCCATCTTCATGCTCAATACTGACCACATAATCATATCCTACCAAACGAAGAGCACTCATAATATCAGCCCAAGTCTTAAGATCATGTCCAAAGCCAACCGAACGGAACTGCCATGCACGGTCAAGCATTTTGGTATAGGATTGCATATCTGTTAAGCCATGCATATTGACATTGACTGGATCAATAACTGTATCTTTAGCGTGGAAATGATGAATTGCGCCTTGGCGGCCTAAAATATGAATTGCCTGCACTGGATCAATTCCTTGCCACCACATATGACTCGGATCAAGGTTAGCTCCGATTACTTCACCTGCAGCTTCTCTCAACCGCAGTAGAGTAGCAGGTGTGTGAACGGAGAATCCGCCGTGCAGCTCAAGACCAACCTTCACATCATGCTCTGCGGCAAAGGCTCCCCATTCAGTCCAGTAAGGAATCACTTTATTTTCCCATTGCCAATCCAGAATTTCTTGATAATCATTTGGCCATGGAGCTACCGGCCAGTTCGGATACTTGGCACCCTCATGATCACCTGGACAGCCAGAGAACGTATTAACGACTGGAACTCCTAGCTTCTGCGCCAATTTGACCGAGTTCACAAAGTCCTCATGATCCTTCTGGGCAAGCTCTTTTTGTGGGTGTAGGGGATTTCCGTGACAGCTCAATGCACTGATCGTCAATCCACGGGATTCCACAGCATGTTTGAATTCTTTCAATGCTGTCTCATTCTCGAGAAGCATCTTAGGATCACAATGGCTGTTACCAGGATTCCCTCCTGTACCAATCTCTACCGCCTTTAGACCTTTGGACGCTACATAATCAAGAGCATCCTCCAGCTTGCGACCCCCAAACAAGACCATAAATACTCCAAGTTTCATTGTAAGTCACCTCTTTTGCAAATAGTTTACTTACCTTCACCATACATATCGAAGTCTTTTACTACTTGGTTCTTCTCAGCAGATTCAAAAATAGCTTCAATCAAATTCTGAACACGCATTACTTCGGCATTCTTAACGATTGGCTCTGCTGTTCCCTCAATAACGGCTGCGAAATTGTCGTAGAAGCTAGAGCCTAGCTCCGCAGGTTGAGGTAAAGCTTCTGTAATCGTAGCCCCTTCTGAAGGAGGCGCCATAGTTTTGGTTAATCCAACACCAGCACGTATAGGCTTAGGCTCGATCTTTTCACCTTCATTGTTTCTGGTTACTAAACGTCCAGTTAAAGACCAATCTTCGATAATACCCGTTCCTTCAATACCCTTCACATACCATCTAGGCAGCGTAATAAAGTTAGTTGTCCCAACCTCAACGATAGCTTTAATTCCATTCTCAAATTGCAGGATGGCTTCAAAGCCATCATCTACATCATTGCCTAGAATAAAGCTCAGACTGCTGCTCACACTGATGACTTTGCTATCGATCATAAATAAGAGCTGATCTAATAAATGAACGCCCCAATCTAGCAGCATTCCTCCACCTTGTGCCTTGACATGGCGCCAGTCTCCTGGAATACCATTCGCTCCATGTACGCGAGATTCAAGCTGGAACAAAGAACCGATGGTCTCTTGATCATACATTTTTTTGATGGTTAAGAAATCCTCATCCCAACGTCTGTTCTGATGTACCATGAACACACGTCCTGCTGCATCCGCAGCATCCAGCATATCTTGAAGCTCTTCCTTGGACATAGCGACTGGCTTCTCACAAATAACATGTTTGCCAGCTTGTAGCGCACGTATAGCGATTTCTTTGTGTACATCGTTTGGTGTCGCAATAAGAACAATCTCAACTGCAGGATCTGCTAATACTTCTTCATAACTTTCATATACCTTGTAACCAGCATTGATGGAGTCCGCACGACGTGCTTCAAGCAAGTCGTATGTCCCTACCACTTCTAGGGAGTTAGTCTCCTTAATTAATTTCGCGTGATAACTTCCCATTCCACCAAAGCCAACGATGACTACGGAATGTATCTTTGAGCTCATGACTTCCACTCCTACTTCCCTATTAATTATCTGATGTGCCGTCAAAATACACAGCGCGACCTGTACGTGAAGATTCATAAATAGCTTCCAAGATTTGAGTAACAACGAGGGCCTGCTCAGGTTTAACTACAGGTTCCTTGTCTTCTCTAACCGCCTCAAGCCACAAGCGAGCTTCACGATCAGATTCATTTTCCTGTCCACCATCAAAGAACGCTACTCCACCAGCAGACAAGTCTACTTTGGTCTCATACAGACGTCCACCACGGTCACCGTTTAGGCGCAGACCATCCTTCATATCTGCACCACCTTCTGTACCTGCAAGAAGCGTCTGAGCTTCTCGATACTCAGATACATTTAGTGCCCAGCTAGATTCAAGTACAATTGTAGCACCATTTTCCATGGTAATAAATCCAAAAGCTGAATCTTCTACCTTAAATTGCTCAGGATCCCAAGGACCAAAGGCATTTCCAGCGTTCTTTCGGTTACTCAGCTTATGGAAAGACGAGCCCATAACACTGCGTGGTTTATAATTATCCATCATCCATAAAGTAAGATCAAGTGCATGCGTACCGATATCGATCAGTGGGCCGCCGCCTTGCTTTTCTTCATCCAGGAACACGCCCCAAGTAGGAACCGCACGACGACGAAGGGCAATTGCTTTTGCATAATAGATATCACCTAGTTCGCCGTTTTCGCAGAGTGCTTTAAGGTATTCACTATCCGAACGATAACGGTTCTGGTAAGCGACAGACAACTTCATCCCCGTACGCTTCGCAGCATCCAACATTTCTTGTGCTTGGGCAGTGGTTTTAGCCATTGGTTTCTCGCACATTACATGGTTACCTGCTTCCAATGCAGCAATAGTAATCACGGAGTGACTGTCATTTGGTGTACATACATGAACAATATCAAATCCGCCAGCTTTCAAAAGCTCAGTGTAATCTGTATAAACAGCAGCGCCTTCAGCGCCATAAGTCTGAGCGGCTTTCTGTGCACGCTCTTCTATGATATCGCAGAAAGCTACCATTTCAGCATCCTTCTGACGTGACAAACTTGGCATATGTTTCCCATTTGCGATACCACCGCAACCTACAATAGCAATTCTCAACTTATTAGACATTAACTTTTCCTCCTTGATTTGCGTATGCTTTTACCCATTTCAAACTATCTTCTACACTTTCTAATGGTGAACGACTGCAGAAATCCTGCTCTACTACCGCCCACTCCACATTTGCCTGTACAGCTGCATTTAAAATTGCAGTAAGGTTCACTTCACCTTCACCTAGTACAACAGTTTCCGGAGATCCGTCTTCTTTTTTCTTCAAATCCTTCAGATGGATGATCGGCAGTCGACCTGCGTATTTATTGATATATTCAACTGGATCATAGCCTGCATGATGTACCCAGCAAGTATCCATTTCCACTTGCAACAGGTCAGCCGGCACCTCTTCAAACAATCCATCAAAAGCAGTACGGTCACTATCACCATATTTATCTGTTAACTCGAAATCATGATTGTGATACAGAAGAACTGCTCCGCCCGCTTTGCACTTTTCTCCAATAACCTTCAGATTCGCGGCAACCTCTACATAGTTACGTTGTTCTTCTGACAAATAAGGAACAATCAAATTTGGATTTCCAATCTCAAGATTGTAAGAGATCTCTGCTTCTGTATCATTCAGCAATGCGTCATATGGACGATGTGCGCCGAGCGCAACTAGTCCAAGCTCATTTAGCAATTGTTTGACTTCTGCTGCGGTGCGGCCGAAATAGTGGAAAAACTCTACGCCTTTATATCCAAGGGCTGCTACCTTACGCAGTGTTCCTTCAAAATCCTGTTCCAATTCTTCTCTAAGCGTGTACAATTGCAGACCTATCTTCAGCATTTTCTAATCACTCCAATGGGTTTAGGGTTAGCTTACTAATTCATTTAAACTTCTTTCTGCTGCTCGTCCCCAAAGAGATCAACAGCAGCAATCACTTGAACAATAATGCTGTTGCAGAATTGACTAATCTGATTCCCATTAGTTTCCTTCAACTGCCATTCTTGTTTGCATAGCTAATATCGACTCCGTATAGCGTGGATGGTCGATTTCTTTCTTTATTGCTTAGGTACATAGTAATATGAAAGCGTATATAATAAAATGAATAATATGATTAAAACATGAACAATCTGATTATCATTTCTAGACATCAAGGAGGACACATGAATCAATCAACTACCTGTCACGTTTTATCTGCTGGATTTTCCTTTCACCGCAAACCTTTTCATATGTCACATAGCCATGGAAATCAGAACTATTTAATTCGTCTGCAAACAGAGGGCCGAAGTCGAGCAATGATCGACGGTGTGATGACTCTAGTAGAGAGCGGCGATATCATGCTGTTTGCTCCTAATGATCCTTACTATTTAATCATTGATAAGGAAGAGTATCCTGTGGGTAAGCCGCGGATTGAAAGCGGAGATTATCATATTTTTTGTGAAGGAACTTGGATTGTTGAATGGTGGGAACGTGCTCAGAGACCCTCACTCTTAAGTGTGCCACTTAGTGAGAATTTCCTCGGCTTATTTCGTCAGCTGATTCTTGAGCACAGACGTCTTTCCGATTTCTCACCAGCGATATCTGCCTGTTATCTGCAAATCCTGTGTATGGAAATCGACAGACTCATTACAGATCAGCCAGCGATTACGCCTAAAGGCTATCTAGCTTACCGAATGAAGCAATATGTTGAGGAGCATGCAACCTTACCTTTTCTGTTGGAGGATGTTGCCGCACATGTAGATATTTCCGTCTCCCGTGCCGTTCATTTATTTAAGGAGGCCTTCGGGACCAGTATTATCAAATATGTAAATGATGTCCGGCTAGAGATGGCAAGAGAACGAATAACCTTCAGCCCGATGCCGCTGGAGCAAGTAGCAGAAACCTGCGGTTTCGCGAACTATACTTATTTTCACCGTGTATTCCGAAGTCGTTTCGGCATGTCCCCTAGACAGTACCGTGTACACAGCAGAACTCAAGTATAATATAGAGGTGAATTGCATCAACAAAAATAGGGCTATCCCTATAGTAGATAAACTACTGAGAGGATAACCCTCGTTTCTATATTCAAACAATAGTCATGTTAATGAGATGATTATTCTTTTTCAGCTGAAATAATCAGGAACATCGGCCTGCGATCCTCGTCCTTCATCCACGGATCATCGCTCATTTCATCAGAAGGCTTAGGCTCCTTAACTGCTTTGATAGCAAACCCGGCTCCAATCAAGTCATTGAAGTAGGTTGAAATTGTACGATGATATTTAATCACATTTTCTGTTAAGAAGGTCGTTTCACGCAATCCCTCAGACTGATAATGATCTACAGGCCAATGAAGACGATTGCCTTGGTCATCCACATACCAATCCTGTTCATTTCGAGAAGTAAAGATGGGATGCTCCACTGAAAATATAAAGCTGCCGCCTGGCTTAAGGTAAGTATGAACCTTGCGACAGATAGCTTCAAAAGATTTTACATAATGCAAGGCCAATGAACTGATGACCACATCAAATTGTTCGCTCGCAAATTCAATATCCTCAATCGGCATCTGGATATAAGAAATAGCTGGATCGTCTGTTTTTTCACGCGCTTCTTGAAGCATTTTTTCAGAGATATCTACGCCAACGACTGAGCTTGCCTGCTGCTCGCGTGCATATAGACAATGCCAGCCAAATCCGCAGCCTAAATCAAGAACACTTTTATTATGTAAGTCTGGGATCAGAGGTTGTAATACATGCCATTCTCCAGCTGCTTCAAGCCCACCAATGGAACGAGGCATTTGTTTATAGGCTGAGAAGAAATTCGTATCGTCGTATTTATTTTGTTTCATCAGTTATATATCTCCTATCCATAATGTCTTCCATCAGTATATTCTTAGTGACACATTATTTTCAAATCGCCAAATAAAAAGGAGCATCATCTTGGAAGATCCGCTCCTTGTGTTTGTTCTTATTCAATTGCTGTTGTTTGCTCGGCGTTAACCGTACATGCTGTGAAATGGCGCCATAATCTCCATTGGATCTTCGACTTTGAGCTGCGCACCAGGTTCCTGAGCGCTCTGCCTTTAACAAGGCTTTTTGAGTCTTGGTTCGTGCCATGTGGCACCACTCTCCTATTCATAGATGAACTATTAGACAACTACAGTTTAACATAATACAGACTATGAGCGCAGCCAGAATTCCGTTACAATGAGATCACTGCTAGTTTTCTTACTTATCTAAATAGATTCGGAGGTTTTTAGTGATGAAATACGATGTTTTGTACGAGGGTGCTTTTGCTATGTTGAAGGTATATTTGGACCCCGGCGAAAGCGTTAAAGCTGAGATGGGCGCGATGGTTGCCATGTCTCCCAACGTAGAATTAAAAGGAACGGCTGATGGAGGCGTAATGCGGGGTCTGGGAAGAATGCTGAGCGGTGAAAAGTTCTTCTTCCAGGAACTCAGAGCTATCCGTGGTCAAAGTGAGGTCCTACTGTCTCCTGGATCATTGGGTGATATCCAAGCTATCGAATTAGATGGATCCTATAAGCTGTTAGTTCAAAAGGACGGATTCTTAGCCGGTACGGAAGGCATTCAAGTAAATACCAAAATGCAAAATTTAACACGCGGACTTTTCTCTGGTGAAGGCTTCTTCATTGTAGAAATCAGCGGCAGAGGAACAGTATTCCTGTCCTCCTTCGGAGCGATCCATGCCATTAATTTAGCACCTGGTGAAGAGATGATTATCGACAATGGACATCTCGTCGCTTGGCCAGATTATATGGACTATAAGGTAGAAAAAGCAGCCTCGGGTTGGCTGAACAGTTTAACCAGTGGTGAAGCGCTTGTCTGCCGATTCCGCGGAGAAGGTGTAATCCTCGTTCAGAGCCGTAACCCTGGGAGCTTCGGAACGTGGATTAAATCCTTCGTGCCCACTCGAAGCTAAGAAAAATGACATAGAATTTCCCGTAAGTAGGATTTCCTTTAACAGTTTAAAAGGCATTGTAGCGCTTCTCTGGTTTTTAAGAAGCGCTGCTTTGCGTGCAAATTAAGGAATATCTCCCTATAATCCAGAGATTTCTGCGTAATTGACTACTAATTAGGGAAATCCTCCCTATAATTCCACTGATTTGTTGTGAAATATAGATATTTGTCCGATTTATAGGGAGGATTTCCCCATTTCCATTCGTATCGGGCAATTATCAGTTATTGAGAGGGAGTTTTTCCCTAATTCTTTTCCGAAAAAGAAGCTGCCCCCTAAGTAGTACTTACTACTTCTGAGACAGCTTCTTCTTATAGGTAGAAAGCGGCTTAAGAAACCGCTTTGTTTGCTTTTTCTTTTTTGCAGCCTGTTCGTTTACATGTGTCATAAGTACCCTTGAAATCTAGGCGGTGATCCGTGACGTTAAAGCCATATTCACGTTCCACTCTTTTCTCCAGCTCCACTAGCCAGTCATCCTTAATTTCCTCCAACCTGCCGCACACGCTGCATATCAAATGATGATGCATGTGAGAATGATCATTCCCGCGCAGATCATAACGAGCGACTCCATCTCCGAAGTTCATCTTTTCTACAATGTGAAGCTCACATAAGAGCTCAAGTGTACGGTATACCGTTGCCAGCCCTAAATGCGGATAACTATTCTTGACAAGCATATATACTTCTTCTACGCTGAGATGATCTTTCTCATTGTCGAGCAATATGTTCACTATGGCCTCACGCTGGGGCGTTAATTTATATTTTTGCGCCGCAAAAAGCTGACTGATATTTGAAATTTGATCCATTTGATCTCCTACCTTCCCGGAATGATTTAACATCCGTATCCACTGAGACGCACCCATTTATGCATCAAAATATTAAACGTAAATAGTAATCTTTACGATATAATCATATCAAAAATAATCACGAATGAATAGAGCCTGACATCATTATAACATTTCAGCTCTCTTATCCAAAGTTCTTTCATCCATTCCTGCCTATTTTTCTGCCAAAATCTACTTTTTCGTGAAATATTATAGGTTTGACCGCAACCTTTCCATATTTTTCTGCGTTTAAGTTTGTGATAGCGGCCACGAGGCCTATCCATACAACGAGGTGAAATAACCATGAATATGAAAAAAAGAACGTTAGCCGCGATTACAACCGTTACGATTCTCTCCTTCTCTTTGGGTGGCCAAATATTTGCAGCCGGAAATACCTTTAAGGATATTGATAATATAAACGGCAAAGAAAAAATTATTTCTTTAAAAAATCAAGGCTTGATCAAAGGGGTTAGTGAATCCCAATTCTTGCCCAGCTCCAAAGTAACAACAGCACAAGGGATCCAGTTCATTTCGGGTGGACTCCAGCTTAGTCTCGCGGCTATTGATTTCAACAAAGCTCCCGTTGCCAGTGGCTTGTTCACGAAAGTCAAGGATAAAGCTTGGTACGCTGAAGCCTTTATCAATGCGTATTACAATCGTGTCGAGCTTCCTAAGGACATTGATCCAACCAAAACAATGACCAAAGAAGAGTTCACCAATTATCTAGTGCAAGGGGTCGAAGGCATTGGGAATCTGCCGATGATCAATATAGTGCCCGTAGATATCGCTGACGATGCTGCGCTGAATCCTTCTTATCAAGGCAGCATTCAACGTTCTCTTAAATACAAGATTAATAGTTTAGACGCCAATGGGAAGTTTAATCCAAAAAGTGAAATCACTCGCGCCGAAGCTGCGATTATGCTCTATAATGCTTTGGAATTTCTGAAGACCGGTATTAAATCCTAACCTAGAAGCGACACACCAATAACATTGAATGGTAAACAAGAAAAAGCAGCCCAGGTATAGTCCTGGACTGCTTTTTTGCGTCTTGATCGTCTTCTATACTTCTTCTCCACTAATTCTGTTCAGAAATTGTAGAGCACGAGGATGCTGCGGATGCTCAAGAACTTCTTGCGGAGTCCCTTGCTCTAGAATATGGCCTCCATCCATCAGAATGATCCGGTCAGCCACATCCGCAGCAAATTTCATCTCATGGGTCACTATCACCATAGTCATTCCCTCTGCCGCTAACTGTTTAATAACCTTAAGTACTTCCCCCACCAACTCTGGATCAAGCGCAGAGGTAGGCTCATCGAACAACAGCACCTCTGGATCTACTGCCATGGCACGAGCGATAGCTACCCGTTGCTGCTGGCCACCAGACAGTTGGTGCGGAAAAGCATCCGCTTTGTCCGCCAAGCCAACTTTAGTTAACAACTGAAGGGCACGTTCGCGTGCTTCGTCCTTGGATCGTTTCTGGACCGTCACCTGCCCTTCCATCACGTTGCCTAGTGCAGTCATATGCGGAAAAAGATTATAGGACTGAAAGACCATCCCTGTTTTTTGGCGTAATGCCAAAATGGACTTCTGGGGGATTTTCTTGTTATCCGTGAAATTAATTTTAATATCACTGAGCGATAAGCTTCCTTGATCAGGGACTTCAAGCAGATTAAAGCAGCGTAAAAGCGTTGTTTTGCCTGAACCCGATGGGCCAATAATGACCAGTACCTTGCCATGTTCCATTTCGAGATCAATGCCCTTTAATACCTGCAGCTCACCGAAGGATTTATGCAAATTAAGTATTTCAATCATAATTGTCTCCCCCTTTAGCTCGCAGAGTAACGACTCAGTCGTTTCTCCAAGTAATTTTGCAGTGCTGATAACACTGAGCAGAATAGTAAATAGAACAATCCTGCTTCGCAATAGATCAGCAGTGGCTCATAGGAGGTGGAAGCAACCTGCTGTGCTGTTCTGAACATCTCCGTATAGGTAATGGTCGCTGCCAGTGAAGTGTCTTTGACCAAGCTAATAAAGGAATTCGATAACGGCGGAACAGAAACACGGGCAGCTTGTGGCAGTATAACGCGGCGCAGTGCCTGGGCACGAGTCATCCCAACGGAGAAGGCCGCTTCCCACTGACCTTTATGTATAGACAGGATAGCAGCACGTATGATTTCTGATGAATAAGCTCCTACACTAAGCGTAAATCCAATGGTCGCGGCTATGAAAGGGTCGAGCACGATTCCAACTGCCGGCAAACCATAGAAAATAATAAACAGTTGTACCAACAAAGGGGTTCCACGAATGACCCATACATAAAAGCGAGCGATCAGCTTCGGAAGTACCCACGGGGAGAGACGAGCTAGTGCAGTCAATATCGCTAAGATCAGTCCAAGTGCAAATGATATCAATGCCAAAGGAATGGTAAAAGCCACCCCAGCTTTTAGCAGGGGTAGCAGTGAATCTAAGAAAATTTGTATTTTGCGGTCATCCATTTTTAGACATCCTTTTTTGGTTCCAAGCTAGTTAGCTTCTGAAACCTTGTATTATTTTGAAACGTCAGCACCAAAGTATTTCTCAGAAATCTTTAAGTATGTGCCATCGCTCTTCATTTCAACAATTGCATCACTAACTGCTTTTACCAACTCATCGTTGCCTTTTAAGAAAACAGCTGCGCTTTGCGAACCGTCAGGAATCTCATCTACCACTTTAATTTTCACATCAGGCTTTTGCTTTTTCAGGTCCAGATAAGACAAACCATCATTTACAGTCGCATCAATACGGCCTGAGGTCAATAGGTCCATCGCTTGATTGAAACCGTCTGTAGCAACGATTTCAGCACCGTTCTCACGGGCGATATCGGACAGGTTACTGGTTAGAGATTGTCCAGCTTTTTTACCCTTAAGATCTGCAAATGTTTTGATATCCTCATTGTTTTCACTCACTATCAATACCGCTTTAGATACGATATACGGTTCAGAGAAATCATATTTCACTTTACGATCTTCATTAATGGATACTTCGTTAAAAATAACATCAAAACGCTTGGCATCCATCCCAGCAAAAATACCGTCCCACTGTGTCTCAAAAAATTCTGGTTCAACACCGAGGCGCTTCGCTACTTCCTCAGCAATTTCTACGTCAAAGCCGGTCAGTTTCCCCGAAGCGTCATGATAAGTAAAGGGTGCATACGTTCCTTCTGTTCCTATACGCAATTTGCCGCTAGCTTTAACAGCTTCCAGGCTGTTTTGCGCAGTGGCTGTATTTCCACCATTCGTTCCAGCTGAAGAATTTTTAGAAGTATCGGTATTCGAATTATTGCCGCAGGCCGCTACAAACACCACGGTTAACGCCAATAGTATAGTTAAACTTAGTTTTTTCATTATTAATTCCCCTCTCTTTACCCGGAATTCATCCGGTAAATTGTATACTACACTGGCTGATGTTTACCGTCAATGATTTTTTCCGATTATATTCATCGGAATTGTAATATTAGGTAAATCTCTACCCTTATATTACCCATTCTTAGAATAATCCTTCACAAGATCCTCTCTTTACATCTCAGAAAGATATGGTATATTTATAAACAAATTAAATATGGACCTGTTATTTCACTAGGGGAGTCGGCCGACTGAGACGGAGCTTCAAGCTCCGGACCCTTGGAACCTGATCTGGATCATACCAGCGGAGGGAAGTGGAGCAGAATTTTCATCCCATGCATTTTTAGTGTTCCTATGCTGAATGAACTTTTTGACCCATTTATTTCCCACCGGAAATGAATGGGTCTTTATTTGTTTACAATCAATCACAAAACATAAGCGTAGGCTTTCGAAGCAAGTTTTCTACGATGCTTTCCAAGAAGCCAACGCTCACAAAACTTTTTAGGAGGTTCGATCATCACGACAATCCTATCCATTCAAGGCTTAACCTACTCCTTTCCGGAATCAGAACAACCCCCTGTATTCGCAGATCTATCCATGGATATCAGGCAAGGTGAGTTTGTTTCTGTCATTGGGGTTAGCGGATGCGGAAAAAGTACGCTTTTCAAAACTATAGCAGGCTTACTCGAACCCACTCATGGGAAAATAATAATTCATTTGAACTCGTCATCCTCTACTCGCTTAGGTCAGATCTCATACATGCCTCAGCAGGATTTGCTGCTGCCTTGGAGAACCGTGCTCGACAACTGTCTTTTGCCCTGGGAGATAAAACCAAGGTTTAGTAAACAACAGACGATCTCTCACATTCGGGAAATGCTGTCACGCTTCGGTTTGGCCGATGTAGAGAGGGCTTATCCCCATGAGCTATCGGGTGGCATGAAACAGCGAGTCGCATTTCTACGAACGCTTGTAGCTGGCGGCGGGGCCGGACTTATGCTGTTAGATGAGCCATTTGGAGCGCTCGACGCTATGACCAAACGTGAGATACACCGTTGGCTGTTGGAGCTTTGGGATGAGCTGGATCAAACAGTGATGCTCATCACCCATGATCTAGAGGAAGCGCTGTTACTAAGCGATCGGATTTATTTATTGTCTGGAGGCGTGCATAGCGAATTACAGGAGATCATCGTTGATTTACCGAGGCCAAGACATTACAAGATGAACTATGAACCCCGGTTTATAGCGTTACGAGAAGAGTTGGAGCGGAGACTGTATGCATCCCATACCTTTTAAAAAATATTTAAACAATTACGGCCCCTTCATTCTACTGCTATTGTTCATTCTTGTGATCTGGGAATCAGCTGTTCGTCTTCACTTGATTCCAGCCTTTATCCTACCTGCACCTTCTTCAATAGGTATTGCATTGATCGAACACAGGCAATTACTCAGACCGCATTTATTGGCGACACTACAGGAAATATTGGTAGGTTTTGTTCTCTCGGTTATCTGTGGTTCACTGCTGGGCACCGGAATGTTCTTGTTTCGCCCCCTTGAAAAGGCCATCTATCCGTTCCTTATTATCAGTCAGACGATCCCGTTAATCGCGCTATCCCCCATTTTCATTATGTGGTTCGGTTATACGCTGTGGAGCAAAGTGGCTGTTGTGTTTCTAACTGCTTTTTTTCCAGTCGTTGTGAGTACATATGACGGACTTCGTACAAGTGGTCAAGCCTACAAAGACTTATTGTTAACATTTGGCGCAAACCGCTGGCAACTGCTTGCTAAAACCCAAATCCCGCTGGCGCTGCCCTCTTTTTTCTCAGGACTAAAGCTATCCATTGTGTACTGCGTGATTGGAGCAACCATCGGCGAATGGCTTGGAGGCAGCAAAGGACTCGGTTACTTTAGCCGAAGGATGGCCGGAAATATGCAAAGTGCCGAAATGTTCGCCGCTGTATTTCTGTTGTCCGCGCTCGGTGTAATGTTGTTTCTGATGATAGCTCTGCTCGAACCATTATTTTTAAAGAAAAGAGGATCTAAGCAATGAATGATTTGAATTTCCAAAGAAAATGGCTTATTCCCGTATTTCTCATATGTTCACTCCTAATCTTCACCAGCTGCGGAAAAGCATCCAATGTAAGTAGTCCTCCTGCTAATTCATCTAATAACGAAATTATACAAACGCACAAGCTGAAGATTATGCTCGATTGGTATCCCAATGCCGTTCACTCTTTTTTATATGCTGCTGAGCAGAATGGTTATTTCCAAGAGGAAGGTCTGGACGTAGAGATCCAAATGCCCGCAGACAGCAATGACGCACTGAAGCTTGTAGCAGCGAATCAAATCGATTTAGCGTTTAGTTATCAACCTCAGGTGCTCATGGCACGCAGTGAGAACATTCCAGTACGTTCGATTGCTGCGATTGTGAGACATCCGCTTAATCATTTAATGGTACCTCAGGCTGGAGACGTTCATAGTCCCAAAGACCTCATAGGTAAACAGATTGGGTATTCTTCCATTCCTCTTTATGAAGCCATGATTCGTACGATGATCCAAAACGATGGGAGTGACCCTAAGGCCAGCAAATTAATAGACGTAGGCTTTGATCTTATTCCGGCGATTGCGACGGGGCAAGTGGATGCCATTATGGGAGGGTTCATTAACCACGAACAATTAATCTTGGAAAAAGAAGGTTATCCCGTGAACTCGTTCAATCCCACGGATTACGGAGTCCCCGATTATTATGAGCTAGTCCTTGTCGCCAGCGATCAAGGAATACAAAATTCTGAATCCTATTTCAAAAAGTTTCTAAATGCAATTACAAAAGGACAACAATTTGTGCAGGATAATCCGGAAAAAGCGTTAAATTTGCTGCTTGCACACGAAGATGAGACCTCTCCACTCGATAAGCAAATTGAAGAGAAGAGCCTAGCGATTCTACTACCGTTAATGAATGCAGGTGATCAAGATTTTGGATACCAAGCGCCAGCGTCTTGGGAGAAGGTAAGACAGTGGCTATCGGACAATGATTTACTGTCTACTGACATCAAAGCTGAGGATGCTTTTATTAATCTTTAAACATTAGCTATTCGCTAATAAAACTTGAGGAGGAATAAATCATGAGTTATCTATCCAAAGTACGGGAATCCAATCCACTGGTCCACAATATCACCAACATCGTCGTAGCCAATTTCTCAGCCAACGGTCTTTTGGCGCTGGGTGCCTCCCCCTTTATGGCGGATGCTCACGAGGAAGTGGTCGATATCGCCGCATTTTCATCTGCTGTAGTTCTAAATATCGGCACACTGAATGACTACGCCATTCAATCCATGGTGCTCGCGGGACAATCTGCGAATAAGCACGGCGTTCCCTTAGTTCTTGATCCAGTGGGTGCGGGAGCCACTTCTTATCGAACAGCGGTCACTCAAAAGCTAGTGAATGAGATGCAGATTACCGCTCTACGTGGCAATGTAGCTGAAGTTGCCAATGTCATTGGTGAAAGCTGGTCTATTAAAGGGGTAGATGCAGGCGAAGGGGATGGCGACGTAGTCGTCTTGGCTGAGTCAGCCGCGCGGAAGTTAGGCTGTGTAGTTATCATCACCGGAAAAGACGATGTCATCACAAATGGATATAACACCTACATTGCCAGCAATGGTCACCCAATTCTAACGAAAGTAACGGGAACCGGTTGTCTGCTAAGTGCAGTAGTCGGTGCATTTCTAGCGGTAAGTGAAGGAGCATCTCTTGAAGCCGCAGTCGAAGCTCTCTCCTTCTATGGAGTGGCTGCTGAAATCGCCGCTGAACTAACGACTGGACAAGGTCCGGGGAGCTTTCAAATCGAGTTTCTAAATCAATTGAGCTTGGTCACAGCTGAAACTTACCAAGATAAATCAATAATCAAGCAACTCAGATAACAACCCTAAGGAGTGAACAATGATGATATCTAAAGCTTTAACTATAGCCGGCTCGGATAGCGGTGGTGGCGCTGGCATCCAAGCAGATCTAAAAACCTTTCAGGAGCTTTCTGTATATGGAATGAGTGCTCTTACGGCTGTGACAGCCCAGAACACCCTCGGAGTTCAAGGCGTTTATCCGTTGACACTGGAAGTTATTACTCAGCAGCTTGATTCCATTGGACTTGATCTGAAGCCGGATGCTGTGAAGACCGGGATGCTTTTTAGCAGTGACATTATACGTATCGTAGCAGAGAAGATCCAGCAATACAGCTGGCGTAATCTTGTAGTTGATCCTGTGATGGTTGCTAAAGGAGGTTCCACGCTGCTACAGCAAGAAGCTGTTCAGTCCTTAATCAATCATCTCCTCCCGCTAGCCTTAGTGACGACACCCAATATTCCAGAGGCTGAAATGATTACCAACAGAAGCATCACTACTATAGACGATCGTAAAGAAGCAGCTAAAATAATTCATGCCATGGGCTCTAACTATGTAGTGCTAAAAGGTGGGCATGATACTTCAACTAAGGCTGTTGTGGATCTCCTATATGATGGTCACGAATTCATCTTTATGGAGAGTCAACGAGTTCAGACTAGACACACGCACGGCACAGGCTGCACCTATTCAGCAGCAGTCACTGCCGAGCTTGCCAAGGGCAAAACCGTTCCCGAAGCAACACACATAGCTAAAGCTTTTATACAAGCGGCGATTGAAGACGAGCTGGGCATAGGGGCTGGACATGGACCTACGAATCATTTTGCATATCAGAATAGATTGCGAGGGATGAACCTTGAAACAAATAGACAGTGATCAACTGCGGGATTTATTAAAAGTCTATTTCATTATGGGCAGTGTGAATTGTCGGATAGCCCCAGCCAAGGTATTAAAAGAAGCCGTCGCGGGAGGCATAACGATGTTCCAATTTCGTGAAAAAGGTACGGGGGCATTAACTGCCCAAGTTAAATTTAATTTAGGAAGACGGCTCCAAAAGATATGTCGTGCTAACGGAGTCCCTTTTATCGTTAATGACGATATTGATCTAGCCATCGCCCTTGATGCGGACGGCATTCATGTAGGACAAGATGATACCCCTGCGCTAGCGATTAGGCAGTTGCTTGGCGAGGATAAGATCGTTGGTGTGTCCGCTCATTCGCTCGCCGAAGCTCGGCAGGCGATAGCGGATGGAGCCGATTATCTGGGCATTGGTCCTGTTTATCCTACCTCTTCCAAGGAGGATGCCCAAGCTGTTCGAGGCACATCAGTTATTGAAGAAATACGAAACAGCGGCATTACGATTCCTTTGGTTGGCATAGGCGGGATCACGGTGCACAATGCAGCACCAGTACTAGCTGCGGGTGCGGACGGTATCTCCGTTATCTCAGCTATTGCGGGCGCTGAAGACATCGCCTTGGCAGCCAGAGGATTTGTTCACGAAGTTAATTTAAGCGGGTCATAAGCTCACTCAGCTCTTCTCCGCTCAAATGCCGCCATTGTCCTCGCTCCAAACTATCAAGTGTAATATTCATGATTCTTATACGCTCTAGCTTTAGTACTCTATATCCTAACTCCTTGCACATTCTGCGTATTTGCAGATTAAGGCCTTGAGTTAGGATAATTCTAAACTGACATTCCGCGATCCGAGAGACCTCACAAGGTTTTGTTGTGACGCCAAGAATATCCACACCACTAGACATGGCATGTATGAACTCTGACGTTATTGGCTTGTCTACATGAACTACATATTCTTTTTCATGCCCATTCTCGGAACGCATCATTTTGTTTACGATATCTCCATCGTTGGTTAACAAAATGAGGCCTTCCGAGTGTTTATCTAATCTGCCGATCGCAAAGATCCGTGAGGGATAACCTACAAAATCTATAATATTCCCAGCTACATTTGGCGCAGCTGTACAGGTGATGCCTATCGGTTTATTCAGCGCGAGGTATACCGGCTCCCCTTTACTGCTTGTTATGGGCTCTCCATCAATCCATACGATATCCTCTGGCTCTAAAAGAATATTCCCATCACAGACGATGCCGTTAACAGCGATCCGGCCTGCGGTAATGAGTCGTTTCGTTTCCCTTCTAGAACAGAAGCCCGTTTCGCTTATATATTTATCGATTCTCACTGATGATCCTACTTTCCTTCTGATACTGATACTTGCATCTATCCATAAAAAAACACCTGATTTTAACGATCAAAATCAGATGTTAACCTTCAGGAATAATTGATTTCAAGGGAGCTATTTCGAGCTTCCGCTTTTTTTCACGTTATTGCCCTTGCTTCCACTTGCATCTTTAGCGCCTGGACCCGTGGTTGGAGCACCTTTTGCAGGTTTAACTGGTTTTGCTGTTTTGTTCCAGCGTGTCCAGCCCTTACTCCCCGTACCTCTGCCCGTGCCGCCACCTTTACTTTTTGCACCCATCTTATCACTCCGTCAGTCATTCAGAATTCGTATAGTTTATACACTTCATCTATTTTACCACACTCTCAAACTTTCTGTTTAAGTAATAGCTCAGCTTCGTCTAACGATGCTCTGATTAGTATTTAGCATCTTTATTCATTTCATGAATATCAAAGGTATCTTCATGTATTTCAATCGCGATGACAGTACCCTCTTTTTCGAAAAATTGCACATGCCCTAACCGCTTATTCTCCAACTCCACCCAGCCAGCATCCTCTAATTTATTAAAGTAGTGGTCAGGTCGATAGAGACCTTATTCTCCCCCTATATTATCCAATTCGTATTTTACGCCTATTTTTATATTGGGGTTACTTGAAGTTGTTGTCACTTCGATTTCCTTTGCTTTCTTAGGAATAGGAATTTCAGCATTTATAGAAGATATTCCGTACTCTTGCTCCTCTTGAGTTGATGATGTACATCCGCTTGTGAATAGTATTAAAGGTAACCATAAAAAAGCTAATAAATATTTATACAGGTATATCAGCTCCTTCCCTAACTTATTTTACCAAATCAATCCATTAAAAAACACCCCATCAAAGACTAAGCTTTGATAGGGTGTCTATTTCGAATCAGCTTTACAGCTTATCCATTTTATTTAGGCTGAATATAACCTTCTGCTTTCAGAAGCTCAGCGATCAATACAGCACCGCCAGCTGCTCCGCGCAGGGTGTTATGGGAGAGACCTACGAATTTGTAATCATAGATGGCATCTTCGCGAAGTCTGCCCGTCGATACGCCCATACCATTCTCAATATCACGATCCAGTTTGGTCTGTGGACGGTTCTCCTCTTCGAAATAAGTAATGAACTGTTTAGGGGCGCTAGGCAGTTCAAGCTCTTGAGGACGTCCTTTGAAGCTATTCCAGAGTTTCAGAATCTCTTCTTTGGATGGCTTTTTCTCAAAAGAAACAAATACAGCAGCCATATGTCCATCCGCTACAGGCACACGGATACACTGCGAAGTAATCGTCGGCGCTTCACTTTTTACGATGCCTTCCTCTTGTACGCTTCCCCAGATGCGCAATGGCTCTTGCTCGCTCTTCTCTTCTTCGCCACCAATGTAAGGAATCACGTTGTCTAGCATTTCAGGCCAGTCAGCAAAAGTCTTGCCCGCACCCGAAATTGCTTGGTAAGTGGTGACTACAACTTTAGAAGGGTTGAATTCTTTAAGTGCATGAAGCGCAGGCACATAACTTTGAATGGAGCAGTTAGGTTTAACCGCAATGAAACCAGTCTCAGTGCCCAGACGTTTTCTTTGCTGCGCAATAACCTCAAGATGCTCTGGGTTAATCTCAGGAATGACCATAGGCACGTCCGGTGTCCAACGATGCGCTGAGTTATTAGAGATAACTGGAGTGCCTGTACGAGCATAAGCTTCTTCGAGCGCTTTAATCTCTTCTTTTTTCATGTCTACTGCGCAAAAGATCAGGTCAACGTCCGCAGCTACTTCTTCTACCTTAGAAGCATCTTGAACCATAATATTCTTCACGTTCTCAGGCATTGGAGTGGATAGCTTCCATCTGCCCTTGGCCGATTCTTCATACGTTTTCCCAGCAGATTTCGCACTGGCAGCAATCGCAGTTACTTCAAACCAAGGATGATTCTCTAGAAGGGCAATAAAACGTTGTCCTACCATACCTGTGCCGCCAACTATGCCGGCTCTTAGCTTTCTTGACATCAGAAAATACACTTCCTTTTGATTAACTGTCCTATTGTGAATAATAGGCCGATAATTAATGATATACGGGTCGAGAACATTTGGCGAGTGTTAACATCAAAATAACATTAAAAAATTTAATATTTTCATTTAAACCAGCCTTTTTCCTTAAATCGAGTGATCGCTTCAATCCGATTTCCCACATCCAGCTTATCGAGGATAACAGAAATGTAGTTCCGTACCGTACCAGTGGTAATGTACAGCTCGCTGGCAATTTCTTTCGTATTTTTGCCATCGGCGATCAGGCCGAGTACTTCCTTCTCCCGCTGAGTCAATGGATTCACTTCACCACTGTAGGCTTCATCCATCAGCTCCGGTGCATACATGCGTCTGCCTGCCATAACATTCCGGATAGAGAGTGCCAGCTCTTCACTAGGACTGTCCTTCAGTAAATAAGCATGAACACCCGCTTTGAGCGCACGTTCGAAATATCCCGCCCGGGCAAAGGTCGTTAATATCATCGTTTTGCAGCCGCTAGTCTTCAGGGCTTCTGCAGCGTCGAGACCACTCATTGCCGGCATCTCAATATCCATAATACAGATATCCGGTTTAAGCTGCTGAACCATTGCAACAGCCTCTTCCCCATTACTTGCTCGGCCTACGACCTTCATATCCTCTTCTAAATCAAGCAAAGAAGCCAACGCCCCGAGGAGCATTCGTTGATCCTCAGCGATTACAATTTTAATCATTATAGGATGACCTCCTGTTCCTGATGTTTGAATGCATTGGGTACTTTAATCACAATTGTAGTCCCGCTATCTCTCACGATATCCATACAGCCATTCACAAATTCAAGACGCTCTCTCATGCCTTGCAGCCCATGACCTTTAAAATAAAGATCGTTCCCAGGTATACCGGTCCCGTCATCTTTCACTTTAATGACTAGATCCGTGCGTGAGGGTTCAATCAGAATAGAGCAAGACTTTGCCCCACTATGCTTCACAACATTAGTGACAGCTTCCTTTATACACATGCTGAGGACATTCTCCGTAATCAATGAGGTGTTTGTTAGCTTCGGGTTCCCCTCCAGCATATAATCAATCTCCGCAGCCGCAAGGAACTGCTGAATATGAATCAGTTCATCTTCAAGCCGAATGCCACGCATTCGTGTAACCATCTCACGAACCTCTTTCAGCGCACTTCTCGCCGTTTGTCGAACATCATTGATCTCTGCTTTTGCTTGGGTAGGATTAGAGTCGATTAGCTTTCCTGCCAAATCACTCTTCAGACCAATTAATGAAAGCTTCTGACCTAATGTATCATGAAGATCACGCGAAATTCGTTGTCGTTCTTCAAGCTTAACGAGTTCGGATATCCGTTTATTGGCATCTTCCAATTGGTCTTGCAGCTTCTCTTGATTGTTACGGTTGTAGGTAGTGATGGGTAGAAGAATCACTGCAATCATGCTAACAAGGACGAACGGAAGCTGGCTAATAAACACTGAATTACGCGAGAGCAGCTCATAATTGATTGTAATGATCGTAGTTAGCAGATGAATAGAGTACAGTGTGAAGAACCCTACTCGATTCTGTATATTCCCAATAAAAAAGGCTAGAAAAAGTGCAAAATACATATATCCGAACAAAAGCGTCATTGTTATAGAAACTATAATTTGGACACTCGTCCAGAAATAAACCAGCCACCCCTTAGAAACAAAGGAAAGCACATAACAAACAAAAAATACAGCAATCATCAAGATTCCCCAAACTACTTGGTAGGTAGAGGAGGAGCGAAATATAAAATAAAACGGTAGAATGTAAAAAACGACCCACACATAAGGGCTGAGACCTGTGCTTTTATGAAAAATATGATGCCACTTTTGCATGACCGCTCTCCTTTTTACCATACATTACTCTCCTTATTCTAGCACAAATTCAGTGAAAATCTGTTGAACCACTACGATAAATAGAAAAAGATTAGAGCCACGAATGATTTCTCCGGCTCTAACCTTTCTTTATACTCCTATTTTGTTCGAACCTATAGTTATTATTCTCCTTGGAGTCTAGTCTTATGAACTTGCAGGACTTCTCCCGCTACCTTAGGTTTGCTTAGTCTCGACTTTACCTCTTTAAAGCTGATGAAGCACTTATTCTCCTCATCCCAAAGACGGAAGTGTAGAGCCTTCAAGCTAGTGCTAAGCGTTATGGTCGTCGCCTTTTGCAATGGTGGCGTTGCATTATGTGCTTTTTCTAAATTATAGTTGGGTACCTTTGGACTTAAATGATGGACATGGTGGAACCCGATGTTCCCTGTGATCCATTGCAATAGCTTAGGTAGCTTGTAATATGAGCTTCCCTCTACTGCAGCCATAACATAACTCCACTCCGATTCATTCTCGAAGTAGGAATCCTCGAACTGATGCTGAACATAGAACAACCATATTCCGAGAAAACCGGATACAAAGGCTATTGGCAATTGCACCATAATAAAGGCTTGCCAGCCGATCGCCCAAATAAGCAAACCGTAGAGAGCTGCGATAGATACATTAGTTAAATAGGTATTCATCCGTTCTTTACGTCTAGCGCCTTTAGCATTAAACCGATATTGAATCATAAAAACAGCAATAGGTCCTAAACCGAACATCACGAGTGGATTACGGTAAATCCGGTAATACAGACGTTTCCAGGATGAAGCTGCTTCATATTCATCGACAGTCATAATCCATATGTCACCAATCCCTCTTTTATCGAGGTTACTGGAGCTGGCGTGATGAATGGAATGACTATGCTTCCACTGCCGATAAGGAACAAGTGTCAGTACACCTGTAATCGTTCCGATAATGTCATTCGCTCTACGATTCTTAAAGAACGAACCATGTGTACAGTCATGGAAAATAATAAAAGTTCGGATTACAAATCCTGCTGCAGGAATGGCCAACAAAAGGGTGAGCCAGTAGGAAACGGATAAAGAGAAATAAGCTCCGCCCCATAACAGCACAAGTGGTCCTAAAGTATTAATGAGCTGTCTTATGCTCGCATTGCGGTCGTTTTTTTCGTAAGGGGCTACACTTTTTTTAAGACTGGAGAGCTGTGATGTCTGTTTTGTAGTCATCTTTATCGTTTCCTCCTTGATGTGTCTGGCTAAGGATCTTTTTATCTATCCTAAGTATAGGAGATAAAGTGTCATCCTATAAGTCATAAACATCAAGTAAAGGGTATGATAAATGTCATACTTATGCCCTATTCCCCCCCCTTTTGCTATGCAACCTGCGTACCTCTTCGTTAATTAACCTGCCTCGTATGCTCTTCACGATATTCCGTAGGCGTCTGACCGCTAGCTTTTTTAAAGACTTGAGTAAAATATCGTGGATCCTGATAACCAACTAGTGGAGCGATCTGATATACCTTCACATTACTACTTTGCAATATATCCTTCGCCTTCTCCATTCGACAGTGAGTCACATACTCCAAGAATGTATAGCCTGTTATTTGTTTAAATAAAGTACAAAAATGACTGACACTAAGATCGGCAAGCTCCGATACTTCTTCAATACTTAAGTCTTTATAGTAATTACTCTCGATATAACGTTTTGTCTTCTCGATGGAACTGCGTGTGTCTTCCCGATTCACAGGTTTACTACCTTGATCCAATCGCTCCCCAAATTCTTCCTTCAACGCAGACATCATTTCACTCAAGGTAACCAAATGGTGCAGCTTGCTTAGTAACCCATGTAGAGACCAATCCGAATTTAGATTCAAATGTTCAAAATGTCTGTATAACACAACGACCATTTCCACGAGAAGACGTTCTGCTATCTCTTTAGGAATTGCTTGAGCTTCAATATATAATGCCAACTCATCAAACAATGATGACATTTGGTTTCTATTCAAGGTACGAATACTCTCTATCAACGAGGTCTCCAGCTCTTTTGGATATTTCACTTCTGTATTGCCTGCAAAGGTTGTTTCCTCATCTATATACACCCCGGCAAGACCATAATAGAAACGTTGATACAGAGCCTTCGCAGCCAATGGATACACCGTACTTAATTGATCAATCCCTTGTGTACAGCGGCTGATTCCTACAGAGCAGCTTAGCTTGGAGTATCTTTTGATCCCTGTAATTAAATGTTCACCTAGTTCTCTTCTGCTCGCGCTTAAAGATCCAGGAAAGAGCAATATCCACTCCCCGTTATGAAAAGGAAAGACTGTAAGTACTCCATGTTCCAGCGACCACTCTTCAACAATATTACGGATCGCAAACAACCACAGCCGCTTTTCTTCCACGCTCCACTGCCCAGTAAGTACAGAATAATCATCCAATTGGACAACAGCCATGAAATATCCACTCTCAAGTTCACTGTTCTCCAGCCATTTCAGGTGCTCAAGCGGCCTTGCATTTCCCAAAGTAATTTCAGCAAACATCCGTTCACGAGCTAGCATCGACAGCATCTGAACGGAATGCATCATCTGATCGTTCTCTTTTTGCTCATCCAGCCTCGTTTTCGCTCGGTATAGCATTTCAACCAGTTCGTCATGGTCGATGGGCTTCAGCAAATAATCAAAGGCTCCCTGACGCAAAGCTTCTCTCGCATATTCGAACTCCCCATAACCACTTATAAAGATAAATACCAGCTTAGAATTCTTTGGTAATACTTCCTTCATCAAAGTGATTCCGTCAATCACAGGCATACGGATATCGCTGATTATAATATGCGGTGTAGTTTCTTCTATTAAGCGGAGGGCTAGTTCTCCATTTCGAGCCTCTCCAACAATTTCCATCTGAAGATCATCCCATGGAATAGCTACTTTTAGACTACGAAGAATTATCGGCTCATCATCTACGAGCAGTACTTTATATTTCTCTTCTATCTCATCCATTCCAGCACCTCCATGCTTATTGAACACTTGAGTTTTGGATCAGATTCCAGTATTCCATCGATGATGCCTGCACTAGCTTTAAAGCGTGATCTGCAGACATTTCTTCGTTAATCATTTTTTCGATGACACTTAGGAACATTTTCTTAACTTCAGGTGATAATACGTTATCGTAAGGCACAAAGCTCTTGCGGTTCACTTCCATCATTTCCATCACTTGCGCGAATACCGGACCGGTCTTCTCCGGATCAAAGGCAATACGAATGGATGGAATTCTCAGTCCTTCATATACAATTCGGGTCTGAACTTCCTGCGTGTAAAAAGCCTTCATAAGATCCAAAGCGGCTTCCCGTTTAGCTCCATTTAGTTCGGAGGAAAGACCGATGCCGATGGTATATCCCCCCGCAATCGAAGGCTCCTCTCCTTGCTTCAAGGCAGGAAATGGAATAACGCCTACCTCATTCTGAAAATCAGCTGGAGCCGCACTACCAGAAAATAAATTGATATCCCAGTTCCCGTTTAAATACATCGCAGCCTTGCCGCTTGTAAACAATCCGACTGCATTTTCAGTTGAGAGATCATTAGACTGAGTACTGAAGGCTCCTTCTTTTATCCATTGATTCAAATGCTCGAAAGCCTTTAAATAGGACTCATTCTGAAAGCTTGCTTGATCCTCACCTGTGATTAGCTTCTGGATCAGCTCGGAACCAGCATAACGATCCATTAAATAATGTGCAAAGATCCCGGCAGGCCAGCGATCCTCGTTCCCAAGTGCAAACGGAATATATCCTCCAGCCTTGAGCCCCAGTATGACATCATCGAGTTCTTGAAGCGTTGTAGGCGCCCCGAGACCAAGCTTGTTGAAAATAGTCTTATTGAAATACAGTGGTTCAGCGTTTCCTTCGATGGGCAATCCATAAATATGGTTGTCAAAGGTCCATAGATGCAGATCCTTGAATTGATTGGTTAGACCGTTCTCTCGGACAAAATCAGTCAGATCAACCAGCCGATTGGAGCGCACGTACGGCTCTATTTCAGCTCCACCAAATAAAACAAACATATCTGGTGGCGTGCCAGTAACCATTTCGCTTTTCAGTTTTTGTTCACGGTGAATCGTCTGGTCTAGTCCTTCAAAATTGACCTTCACATTCGGATGCGCAATTTGGTATTTATCCACGATCTCTTCAAAGATAGCCAATAGTGGCCGATCATGCTCTTTGATCCAGAAATGACGGAAGGTCAGCGTTATTTTTTCTGGTGAGTTATCTTCAATCGGTTCGTGATCTCCTAACGTAATAAATAGAACAGCGCCAGATATCAGCACTAGATATATCCACATCCAGCCCCACTTCAATAACCACTTCATGTCAATCTCCCCCTGTTTCCTCTGTATGATCGATTATGGCAGTATTTTTGGTATACGAATTCGAATCGTTGAACCAAATCCAGGGGATGAACACACAAGTAAGCCATATGGACTGCCGAATCGGATATTCAGGCGCTCATGAACATTCTTAAGCCCTACGCCACTGTCACTATATTTCTTCTGGCCGCCTCCCTCGTTATCCCATAGATTCATCATCTTGGCTAAGTCGAAGCCCGGACCGTTATCTTTTACGATAATGATCATATCCGTACCCATTTCATAGGCTGTGATTTCGATGATACCAGGGTCCTCCATCGGTTCAATCGCATGGTACAATGCATTCTCTACAATGGGCTGAACAATCAGCTTTTGAGTCATAAACGTTCTAAGACCCTCAGGAAGATTTATAATATACGAAAATTTATCCTCGAAACGGAACTTCTGAATATCCAGATAATGACGAACATGTTCAAACTCCATTTGCAGCGGTATCAGCTCTTGATTCTGACTAATACTGATTCGCAGCAGCTTACCGAGTGAAATGACCATTTTACTAATATCTTTATTACCTTGCAGCACGGCCATCGAATTAATCGATTCTAGTGAATTATAAATAAAATGAGGATTAATCTGCGCCATTAATGCCTTCATTTCCGCTTCCTTTTTGCGACCCTGCTCCGTCTGCACTTGCACAATCAATTCGTTGATCTGTGTGCTCATCCGGTTAAAGCCATCAATCAGAAAATCACTTTCATCATCCGCACGATATCGTGTAGTGATAGGTGTAAAAATCCCCTGCTTCACTCGTTTCATCCCGTTGACCGCGCTGTTAATGCTATAAACGAGCCTTCTAACAAAATATCGGTCAAACAAAATGGCGGATAACAATGAAACCGTACTCAAAATAATCGCAATATTACGAATAGATATAGATTCCGAAGAAATTAGATTCATCGGTGTAATCGCTGCCAAATACCAGTCTTTATTATGTGAAGGAAGGAAGGTTATGAGTGATTTTTCCCCCTGATAGTTGTCGATGTAATAGTTTTGTTCCTTGGCATAATCATTTTCTAAAAAAGGGAACTGCGTGCGCTGCCCAATATGTTCACCGGATTTGTTAAAAACGATATTCCCCAGCTTGTTCACCAGCAGAATATCACCCTTCTTAAGAGTTGCTGCCTCCCAGAAAATCTGATCTAGTAAATCAGGTTTAACATTAACGACCAAATAGCCTATATCTTCAAGAGAATAATAATCTTTGATTACTCTGGCTTGCACAAGTACCGGATGGCCCGATAACGCCGAACCGTTCTCACCAGGTCCTGACCATACAGGGCGACCCTCAGCACTTTCCATAGTATGAAACCAGCTCTGCTTCTTCATCTCCTCAAAGGACATCGGCGCATTGTATTGATAAAGCAACCGATCTTTACTATATAAACTAAATGAAGTAATCATCGGGTGATTAATGAGTAAATTGTTGAGTTCCTGCTTGCGATCATAGGTGAGCACAAAGTTAGTCTGCTTTAGCGATTGTTGAATAACCGGTTGTGTGATCGCAGAATTTGAGATCGAGGAGATCTCACTAAGGGCGAATTTGAGCTTTCGATCCGTTTCGAGTAGTGAAACCCAGTAGAAGTTACTTGATTTTTTCTCCATAGCGTTAGAGAAGTTAACGTAAGTAACAATCCCCATCAGAATCACTGGAATAAAGACGAGAAGAATAATAGCGAACAAGATTTTACGGCGGAGCTTCATGGTATTCCCCTTCCCCCTGCTGTCTCTGTCCTCTAGTATTCTTCACGAAACCGCCCATTCCCTTGTAAATGTTAAAAGTAAAATCAGCTCTTAATAGCTCCTGAGGTTAGTCCTGCAATTACCCAACGACTAAATAACAGGAAGACGATCAGCAGTGGCAAGGTCGCCGTAAACGTAGCTGACATGATCATTCCATAATCCAGACCGTCGCGATTGGAGAATAACTGCTGGAGCGCGATTTGTATTGTAAAATGTTCTTGGTTCTTTAACACGACCAAAGGCCAGAAGAAGTCATTCCATACGGTCATAAAATTCAGTATGCCTAGAGTTGCCATAGCTGGAGTGATAACTGGAATGGCGATGTTCCAGAAGATCCGGAAATGTCCTCCGCCATCAATCCGTCCAGCTTCGATCAGTTCCGTATGTACAGCTGTAGAGATATACTGCCGCATCCAAAAGATCCCAAAGGCATTAACCATTGCCGGAACAATCAGCGCCTTGAAAGAGTCGATCCAGTGGAGCTTGGCCATAATTACATAAGTAGGTAACACACCAAGCTGCTGGGGTACAAATAGAGTGGCAATAACAAAGTAAAATAGAATATTTTTAAACGGGAATTCATATTTAGCAAAAGCATAACCAGCCAGTGTACAGAAAAATACGACCGATATGGTTACCATAGACGAGACGAATAATGAGTTTCCAAGGGCTTGGAAGAAATCCGTTTTATCCAGAACCCGCTGGAAATTATCAAAAAACTGGTTCCCAACCGTAAGCAAAGGGGGGACATGGAATACTGCGCCCCTATCATTTGTGCCAACTACAAACATCCAGTAAAAAGGAAAGATGGACACGAGTGCACCAAGAATCAGAATGAGATAAAATCCTACTTTGCCGAAAATCCCAAGATCATCCGGATCTTTTTTTAATAGACGCACAGTACTCACGCTTTACCCCCTCCTGTATCTCCACCCATGCGGCTTGAAACCAGCATATTAAGGACAGAAAATATAATCGTGACCACAAACAGCAGGACTGCCGTAGCCGCCGCCGTACCGAAGAATCCATTGCGGAATGCCTCGCTGTACAAATAGGTAACCATAGTGATGCCTTCCTGGCGTGTAGATCCCGTTCCTGATTGTCCTAAGAATACATAAGGCTCAGTGAACAGCTGCAGGGCGCCTATAGTCGATAGCAAAGTGACAAATACGATGAACGGTTTCAGTAATGGCAATGTAATGAAGGTTAATTGTTGCCTTCTGTTCGCTCCATCAATACGGGCTGCTTCATACAAATCCGTCGGAATACTTTGAAGTCCTGATAGAAAAATAATGGCATTATACCCTGTCCAGCGCCACATCACCATGGTTGAGATCGCGATTTTGACCCCCCACCAGCCAGAGTTGAAGGCCACACTATCAAGCCCTAAACCACTGAGCATCCAGTTGATCATCCCGTTGTTCCCAAACAGCGTACTAAACACCAGGGTAACCGCAACGATAGACGTAATATTGGGCATGAAAAAGAGAACACGGAACGTTTTCTTGAAACGAGTCATCCCCGAATTCAACAATACGGCAATCAAAAGCGCCAATAGGATCTGTGGAACAGTTCCGAGCAGTCCCATAATTAAGGTGTTGCTAAAAGAAATCCAAAAGGTAGGGTCGCTTGTGACCAATTCATAATTTTTCATTCCTACGAATTTCATAGGATTCAAGGCATCCCATTTAAAGAATGAGAGGTAGATCGTAAAGAAGATCGGATATAGTCCAAATATCGAGAACAGAATAAAAAAAGGAGAAATGAAAGTATAAGCGGTGATGCGGCTCCTTCTTTGTTCAGTTAAAAACGGGCGCTTGCTCTCGGCATGCGGACTCGAAATAACAGGCTCAGCCATGTCACACCTCCAGGTAATCTAACGTATTAAGCAAAAACGTCTTCCGCGTCTCTATAAGGACGCTAAGCGTTTATGCGAGATAAATCCGAATTCATAGAGAATACCGTTCTCCATGAATCCGGACCTTCTAGAAATAGAGTGCTTTTATTAGAAGTCTTAACTGCGTTCAGCCAGTGTTTTCGCTTGTTTTACAGCTTCATCCCACTCTTTAGCCGGATCAGCCTTTTTCTCCAGCACATTTTTCAGTGCATTTTTGAAGAAGGTATCGGTTTGGTCATGAAGAGGACCGTAGTATACAGGTTTTACACGATTAGCAGCTTTACCAAATTCAACAGCTGTTTGTTGTCCACCGAAGAATTCATCTTTGAAATCTACGAATGCCGGATCTTCGTACAGTGCTGGAATGGAAGGCATCAAACCTTTTGTTTTGAATGATTCCAGTTGATTATCCTTGTTATCCATCCATGCGATAAAGTCATAAGCTTCTTTGGAATGCTTACCTTCTTTAGGGAGTGTCAGGAACGAACCACCCCAGTTACCAGCACCTTCTGGAAGCTGCGCGATTTTCCATTTGCCAGTGGAGTCTGGAGCATTACTCTTAACATTCCCTGCCATCCAAGCAGGTCCCATAACCACTGCAAATGATCCGTCGTTCATGCCTTGGCCCCATTCGGGAGACCAGAGCATCACATTGCTGATCCAGCCTTCTTGGATACCTTTAACTGTGAAATCATAAGCTTTGCGAACTTGCGGATTGGTGTCTCCGATAAAGCTGCCATCCGCTTTGCTGAAATAGATTTCATCCGCAGATTGGTCACGTAATGCGTTAAATGTAAGATCAGTAAGGTCTACAAAAGGTTTGCCTGTCTTTTCCTTGAAAGCTTTGGCTACAGCTGCGAACTTGTCCCAAGTATCAATCGCTGCGCCGAATCCCTCGGAGTCACTTGGCAATCCCGCTTCTTCAGCCAAATCTGTTCTGTAATACACAACCGTTGGACCGATATCTGTAGGAAGACCCAGCTGGAAGCTTCCATCTACGGAAGAGGCTTGTTTCCATTTCCAATCCAGATAGTTCGCTTGAATATCTTTGGCTCCGAGATCATTCAGGTTATAGAATTTATCCTGTGCATTGATAAAACGCTCCATGAAACCGATTTCAAGTTGGAAAATATCTGGTGCGCCCGACCCCGCCGATAAAGCAGTGGTCAAATTATTATGGTGAGCCGTTTGGTCACCGGTATTTTGAACCTTGATCGTAACGTTTGGATGTTCCTTCGTGTACTCTTTCGCTAGATCCTCGTAGTTCACGTTACCGAGTGTCCAGAAAGAAAGTTCGATTTTCTCAGCAGGCTCAGTACCCTCGTCTTTTGCAGGTTCACTTGTGCTTGCTGCGTTGTTACCTGTATTTTTACTCGATGCATTATTCTCGGCGTTGTTGCCTCCGCATGCTGCCAGTGAACCTACAAGCATGATAGCGACTAACGAAAGCGCCAAGTGTTTTACTTTATTCATTCCCCTGTACCCCTTTCAAAGGTTTCTCTTACAAGATTTAGTGTACAGGGTTTATATTCTTTTTTTGAGGAGGCAAACTTCCGATTTATGGTGGAAATACTTCTGATTCAATTAAAAAAAGCCCTCATAAGAGGACTCAAAGTTCATTACCATAAAATTTGTTTTCCCCACCAGCGTTTTTATAGGCTCTGAGAACGTTTAGCATGGCCTGTTTCTGACGTTTACTCAGTACTATGTCTTCCTGGTATAAACCCAATCCTGTCAATCGCACAATTGTTTTCTCGGCATTAGCCATCGCCTTTATCATCTTTAAATCTTTAAGATAAACAGTATCTTCATAAACTTCACGTACAGTACTATAAGAAAATGATTTCTTTATTAGAATTCCCGCATTATTAGTAACTTCAAAAACTTCATCATCTGCTCTAATCTGAATCCACTTTGTGTCAATCTGACGATTACCTATATAATCAACCACATAATGAAGATTTGAGACAATACCTTCTTCGTTTTTTATGAAATAAACGTAAAAATCATTCTTGTCTATGTTATCAATGGTTGTTTGTGCATAATAGACTGAGAATTCTCCAAACTCATCCCTCTCCTCAATCAGACCGGATAATGCTTTATTGACTTCTTCTGGTGATTTCGTGGGTTCCGGTGGTGTATTCTGCACATTTGAAGAACATGCTGATAAAGATATGACTAGGAGCATCAAATAAAGTGTTTTTCTATTCATGCCTCTTCTCCAGCTCTGTAGCTTGCGCGCTGTCATCGGTAGCATTATGCCCTAAAGTTTCGATAATCTTCTTTTTCAATGTCTGACCTCCAATATATTAATATACCAAGTATATCCAAAAACCGGGTGATAGGGTAGGACATTGTTAAGAGACTACGAATGTACCGCTGCAGCTAACTACATCTACAATGCCGTCGATATGAGTTCCACGATTAACGGTTTGTGATTGTTTTCGTTAGATTTTCCAGCAAGCGTTCAAAAATCGTTGCTAACAAACCACATTCAATTGAATGTGGTCTTAAACATTTACTTCGTATCTTTGACCTTCCTTAAATCAATATTTCATACAGACCTATGCCTACTAATAACAATCCACCGATAAGATCAGAATGTTTACCTAGCCAAGTTTTGGACATTCGATTCCCGATTTTCATTCCGGCAGCAACAGTGATAAACGAAAAGGCACCCACTGAGATCGCTGTGAATGTTGCGTTCACGCCGCTGATCCCTGCTCCAAAGCCTGTAGCAATACAATTGATAGCTAGCGCCACACCCAACCACACCGATTCTTGCCATTTTAAAACATGACGATAGCCAGTATCTGTAGATGATGTGCTGAGCACGTTGGCCTCTATATCCATGCTTACACTTGAAGTTGGTTTCTTATACACAGTTCTAATACTCCAGATTCCCATAAACAGAATCAAGCAGCCACCGATGGCATTGCCAAGTGCCTCCGAGAAATATTCTGATACATATTCTCCTGAGGTAATTGAAAGGAAGGTAGCCAGCATCGACAGAACAGCAATAATCAGATTAGAAAATGGTGTAATTCTTGTGGACCTAGCACCAAAGGAAACGCCTATTCCTAAGTTATCCAAATTTGAAGCCAACCCAATAATGATGATGGAAAGCCAATGCATATCTAGACCCCCTTAATACATTCATAACTATGTTATGTCTGGGATGGGCGTATAGAATTTTGTCCAAATGTGCTGCTCATAAAATGTTCGTCAGCTTCATTTATATTGGATTTCTCATGCTTCCACAGGTATACTATTTTTATTTCTAACTTCATTAAATGATCAAAAGGAGTTAAATACTTATGCCAATTAACCGCCCGCTGCTAACAGACAGCGATTTCCAAGAAGCCGTTGACCGCAAACTACCTGTTCGTGTATTTCAGGACGATCATTTGGTGAATTCAGGGGCCACTGTTGTCCGCTTCACCGATTCTGATGTAGTTATTCAGTCGAGGGTTAGCGATCTGACTTATTACGCTCGTAAGAGTTGCCAATTTTATGAGGTTAGACCCTAAAAAAAGCCGGAACACAGTGACCCTTGGGATCAATGCGTTCCGGCTTTTTTCAGCAGACATATGTAGTAGCTCTTACTTAATATTTTTGTATGTGCCATACACTTTCATTTTTTCATTCAAGACTTCCTGAAAACTCTGCTTCTTCTTATTAGATCTCTCTTGTTTAGGATTGACCACGGGCTGAGGTCTAAAAAACTGATGATTGTAAGCCATAAGATTATGTACCATCACATTCATTGAATTCCAACCTCCTTCCGTGTCGTTCCTGAAATTTCTATTTTCGCTTAATTGCATATGGTTACTTACCCAGCTTCTCCAAAGTTTAATCACTTTTATAACTTTCTGTTTAAACAAATTTAAATGATCCCTTTTTGCAATGCGCTAAATACCTCTTTGTAAATCACGAATGTCTCTCCACGAAATAAGTTTGATTTGCTCATTAGTAATCACTTGCTTAATTTCAATATCATTTAGAAGAAGATACTCCAATTCTCTTTCTGTATAACATTCCGTTATCGCTATTAACTGCTCTGTTTTTTTAGAAGGATGTATAGTTAACTGGGTTACTCCAGGTTTTAGATTCTTTAATAGATCAGTTAATCTCCTTTTCATTTTGCTGTACTCAGCAGTGGGGTTAAAACAATATGGAAGAGAAACTATATCATCGATTAATAAAATCCCCCTCTCTTTTGCTGAAGAAATTCTTTTTTGAAACAATCCCAATTGATCATTATTAAAGAATGGTTGGTCTAAGATCCTACTAGGTAAATTAAAGGGTAGTTGGTACTTTTCACATAAATCAAATGTTATTTCTATAAAATCTCGCCCTGTGAATAACCCCATAATGCTTCCACCATGACTATCCAGATGAGTTGGATCAATGCCTTGTACAATTGCACTTTGGATCTGCGATTCCATCTCTAATTTAACCTCATTAGCAGCAGCGTTTCTTTCCAGAAGAGTGGCATCTTGATGAAAATATCCTTCCGCCGTAATTAAACTATTTAAATTTCTTTCTTTGAATACTGGTTGATACAGATGTTTCTCGCTGCTTGTTAAAGTTAGATGAATTCCAATATTCTTTATCCCTTTACTATTGACAATCTCCATTGCTTCATTTGAGTCTGGGCAAGGGATCATAATAGATGTGGATGTTATAGCTTTTTCTTCAAATAAGTTAACAATAGCTTCATTAGTTCCTTTAGTTATTCCAAAATCGTCGGCATTAATAATTAACAAACGGTCGTCAATCGCAAAACCTAATTTTTGAATCATAAACCTTCCCCCTATTAATGAATGATTTTTTTAAAAAAATAATAATAAGGACGCAATCACCGTTAAGTGTTTACGTCCTTATTGTGTAAACCGTTCATTTGCTCCCTATAGCAGTGGAAGCCTAGAATCTAACGCTGTGATGGAAATCTAGCGTTCCCAAAACCTTTATTACTATAATCAACTTGACCTCTCATCAGTTCAAGCAAATATTCGGGATCAGAGTTCATATCTAACATTTTCAACGCATTTTTTGGAGCAAACCCTTCACTTACACTGTGAGTGATCATGGCTAACAGTGGATTAAAATAACCTCTTATATTCAGCAACCCTATAGGCTTCTGATGAATCCCAATCTGCATCCAGCATAGAATTTCAAATAACTCATCAAAGGTTCCGAGACCACCCGGCAGGGCAATAAACGCATCAGCCATACCGCTCATAACGGCCTTTCGTTCATGCATACTAGAGACCTCAATCAGATTCGTTAGCCCAGAATGCCTGATTTCATCTTTAAAAAGATCCACTGGCATGATACCGACGACTTCACCACCATTTGCCAACACTCCGTCTGCCACCTGTCCCATCAGGCCATTTCTTGAACCTCCATAAACCAGCCTACAACCTTGTGCAGCTATATGATAACCCAACTCTCTAGCCATTTCTGTATATTCTGAATTAAGACCTGGATTCGAACCGGCGAACACACATATTGTAAAAGCCATACCTATCACTCCAGACTGGTTATTATGGTTCAATTGAGATAATTCACTTATTGTACATCAGAATATTAAAATAAGTGTTAAATGAAAGTCATCTTTTTGTTTGTATCGTTAATTGGTACAGTTTACTATTCCACTCTGCAGTAACACCTAGTGCCTTAACCAAAGCTGCCGCTGGAACAAGTGATGCATAACTTACTTTAATGGCTCCCTCTTTAAAGATGATTTTCTTACCTTCTTTCAAGAGCGTCATATCGCCGTCCCATGAGAGGGTGTAGCCCAGATTTTCCGCCACTTCCCTGATCGGTACTCTTACACTTCCATCCAAGAATATAGCAGATTGCGCGGAGTCGATCTTCTTCCCATCCACGATTACAGTAACAGGCTTCAAGATAGGTGATATAGTAAAAGGACGTGAATCAAGCGCACTGATACCAAGTTGACCAAACATATTCGTCCCCCAAGCTACTGCTGTCCCATCCTTCAAAACTGCATATTTACTATTTTCCCCCGTGGCAAAAGAAACCGGATTGCTCAAGCCTTTGATTTGTTTAGGTTTAGTAAAGACCCATTTACTGTCGGTTGATGATTGGGTACTCCAAGTCCACACGGTGCCATCTTTTTTAACAGCTACAAAGCCACCTAAATCCAGCGTAAGTTTGGAGATCGGCTTTATGACTGTGATCTTTTGCAGACCTTGCAATAAAGTGCCAGCTTCCCATACCCAGTATTCTCCTTTTTTATTGGCAACAAGATTGAACCCATTTTTCGTCTGAACAGATACAATATCCGTAAGACCTGGCATCTTCTTCATCATGATTTCGTTATAATTATTGCTGTCAACCGTTGCCCAGACACTTCCATTCTCAGTTAACGCCAGTATACTCCTCCAGTTCATAGAAACGGACTTCACATGATATAAATCCTTGACTGGGGTCGGCTTCTTCACCGCTTTTGTATTCTCTATTTGCGGGTTAGCGCTCCAAATCCAAAGAGTACCGTTGGTGCGAATTGCGGCCTGATAGTCACTGTTACCGACCCACATTACCTCACTTAAACCCTGAACCTTGGTAGCAGCAGGCAACTCTGTAAAACCTACATCAGTGATTTCTGGAGGATTCCACTGGAGTACGCTTCCATCCTTTCTCAAAGCTAAGGTATTGTGTATGCCTGAAGCTATACTGACTACATCGGTCATCCCAGAGATAACCTGAGGAAGCAGCACCTTGTGCTGTTTAGTACTTACCCCATTGCCTGCTTCTATAGCATTCTTATCCCGGTAATCTCCCCAAGCTTTAACCGTCCCGTCTTCGTTCAGCGCAACATAATAAATTCCACCGATCTCTAACTGCTTCGTACGATCAAGCGCTGCTATGCTATGGGGAGTAATCGTCCACCCTTCAGGACCTGCAGTTCCATTTGCAAATTGTCCAAAAACATTGCTCCCCCAAGACCATACGGTTCCGTCAGTCCCCAGTGCGAAGGAGCTCCCTCCCCAAAATCCAGAAGTGGCAACAATCTCCTTAATTCCACTCAGCTTCGCGGATGAGGGATCCGCGCTTATCACTTGTGGGACTGACGTAACAGCCATAAAAGTAGAACAAACAGCCAAACTAAACAGCTGTAGCTTCCTTGCTAATAAGTTCATCTTGTTTTTCCCTTCTTATGATATTATTGTAATTATTATTCATCTTACACTAAGACGCTATTAAGCTGCTCAAAGTTGTATAATTTTAAAATCCCGGGATTCAGATTGCTTTGAATTATGTTATAATTACGCTGCCTTGGATCTACTCTTTTCAATCGCAATACCGGAACCAAATGATTATGGAGGGAAGTTATGCTTAAATTTATAGGTGTTTTACTGCTCTTCAGATTAGTGGGCAACCCTTTTCTGGCTATATTCATCCTGCTTCTTATCTTGTATTTCTTGGATCGGCGATATGTGGGCATCTTCCCCAGCATTACAAAGCCCTTCAAAAGAATGCGTCAAATTTCCAAGTTACGTACAACCATTTCTTTAAATCCTAATGATGTTTCATCCAAATTTGATTTAGCGCGGAGTTTGACAGAACGTAAAAAATACAGGGAAGCGAAGGATCTCCTACTGCAAATCGAGGACCGTTATGAACAATCTGCTGAATATTGGGTAGAACTCGGACATGTGAATCTTAAGCTAGGCGCTTTGGAGGAAGGCGAAGCACAAATGCTTCGTGGTCTGGAGATCAACCGTAAGGCTCGATATGGACAGCCATATCTTTGGTTAGCGGAAACTTTCCGCCATACGAATCATGATAAAGCGTTGCATTACGTTACTCAGTATCAAGAAATCCAGTCTTCTTCTTCTGAGGCGTATTATCTGGCTGGCTCGATGTATAAAGCGCTTGGCAGATCAGAGGATGCGAAGCGAGCTTTCGAAGAATCCACCGCTGTTTATCGTTCACTTCCTAAATATAAAAAACGGCAGGAGCGCGGTTGGGCGTTGCGCAGCTTTTTCGCCAAGATGAAATAAACTTGACGACTCCTTAACCCAAAAAACGGAGATCACTTCTGATTATCAGAAATGATCTCCGTTTTTTTATAATAAATTGGGGGGGAAACGATGTTATTAGTTCGTCACTAATTTCCAAAGCGATAGTGCCGACTCCGGATTCCAGTTGGTATCACCGAAACTTCTAAATGTCACTCGAGCTTCATAAACGTTACCCTTGTATTCAACTTTTGTTCCTACAATGTACAACCCGGTTGCATTCCAAGCTGCTACATCTGGTAATACGGGTTTCACAAGGGTTGTGACTGTATACAAAGAGCTCTTGTCTGAAATATTACCAGCAGCGTCTACAGCTCTCACATGATAATTGTACGTAGTGGAAGCTTGCACCGTTAAATCCGTAAAGGAAGTTCCCTTAGTTTGGGTCAATTCAACACCCTCTCGATACACAACATAATGATCAACACCTACATTATCTTGGGCGGCGTTCCACATCAGATTAACACTATTGTGCTTCACAGACATGGTATGCAGCCCCTCAACCATCGAAGGCTTCAAAGTATCTGGTGTTTCCACTGGAGGTATAACCACTTCCGGGTTTGGTGTGCTAACAACAATAATATTACTTGCGCCTGACGTGTTTCCTGCACGATCCACCGCAACACTATAATATGTATAAATTTTACCTGGTTCTACAGTAATGTCTTTAAAGCTCGTTGTTGAGGATGTTCCGATTTGTTTCGCTATACCGACGCTATCCCCGCGATAAATCATGTAATGATCTACGCCTATGTTATCTGTTGCAGCATTCCACATAAGATCTACACTGCTCGATTCTACACTCATCGTGTGTAACCCCGTTACTGTTGACGGCTTCTCCGTGTCTGGTTGTACCCCAGGTCCTGATTCACTGTTCTTTAGATTCACATCAATGACTTGATAGAAGGCATTCGATGTATCATCGATATCCCACACTGCCAAAATAACATGGTATCCACTGCGGTCAGTTGGGACATTTACTTTGTGCGTCACAGAACGCTCAGGCTGTTTACCGCCATTTTCAAAAGTTCCAATAAGCTCTAAATCGGAACGTTTAATTGGCGTATTAGGATTCCAACCTTTTTTCGTAATATAGTAATGCCATTTTGTTGTTCTATGTTGTGCTGTATGATACCAAGTGATGTCATTGACTCCGCCAACCATATCGTGCTTAATCCAACGATCACTTGATTGTTGATCCAGAATTCCTCCGAACATGCCACCCGCAGATGCAATCTTCCCGTCCGCAGGACCCGCCAATGGGAAACCCTTTGGTGCCTCTAGACTCTGTGGCTCATATTGAACAGAACCCACATTATTCGCTGCACCAAGCTTCGCACGACTTGCTGGTTCGGATACATAACCGTGTCCTAACGCTTTATCGGTATCGATAAGTCCTACTCCGGCAATAACCCCCGCAGTAATAACAAATGGAGCAACCTTCTTTGCGATACTGCTGTTCTTCATGCTTACTTTCATCATTCATCATCTCGCTTTCTAGTTGTAATTTGGAGACTTTGAAAACGAATCCAGTGTTATTATAATTTTCTGAAAACATAATAACAATAACCTAAAGAACCAGACGACAATGGATAAAAGACCCATGACAATTGAACGGATTAGTAGTTCTCCCCGCTAATAATGCCCCATCGAAACGATTCATTCTACTCAAATAAAAAGTCAGCCACCGATAAATATATCGGTGGCTGACTGCAAAAAAAACAACTTGTTATGACTTCTGATTCATAAATGGGGTATAGTCCCATTTACATATTTAAATCCTGCTTGTTAGCTTCTCCGCTCTGTTTAACCGAAAATGGCCACCAATTCCCTCGGCCGAAGACCCGTACCATTACAGGGACAAAGAACGGCAGGAAGATTAAAGCATACAAGGCCAATCCTACGAGCACCACTGTAGCAATCTGCATCATCGACAATACCCCAGAAGGATACATCGAAGCGAAGGTACCACCCAGAATAACTACAGCTGAAAGGATAACTGTACCCATATTGCGCATAGCGTGTAGAATTGCTTCTTTTACGTCCCATGTTTTATTTTCGTTAAACCGGGCCATTAAGAAAATGCTATAATCCACACCTAGTGCAATCAGCATAACAAAACTAAAGAATGGCGTCGTCCATGTAATCCCTTCATAGTGCAGAAGATTAACGAAAATAGCCTCTGTAACGCCCAACGCTGAAAAGTAAGTGATCAAAAGTGAAATGATAAGGTAAATCGGCATTACGATTGAACGGAGCAGCAACACTAATATGATGAAAATACCGCTCAGCATCAAGATTACTGTACGCGTATAGTCTTCATTGGAAATATTCCGCAAATCGCTTTGACTGCTTGTAACCCCGCTAATAGCTGTTTCAGCATTTTCAAGCTTCGTACCTTTAACTGCACGATCTACTGCTGCTTGAATATCACCCACACTATCTATAGCCTCTGAGCTGTAAGGATTCTCGGTAAATACCACATCCAACGTCATCACTTTACGGTCATCAGACAAGTACGTATCAAATACCTGCTTTATACCTTCAGCTTTAAGTGCCTCAGCTGGCACGAAGAATCCGCTCAGCTCTTCATCCTTAGCCGCTTGAATCTGATTCAAGTATTCTTGTGCCGAGCCCAGACCGCTTGTAATTTGCTTCAATCCATCAGCACTATCGCTTAGTCCAGTGGTTAAGGCTCCAATCTGACCTGTCAATTCACCAAAACCATCTGCAAGCTGCTTCTGTCCGCCTTGCAATTGATCAAGCCCACTTGTGATAGATGGAATCTTATCTACGATCTGTCCTTGACCTGCTGCCGCCTGATCGAGTCCAGCTTGCAGCTGACCGATTCCAGCTACAAGCTTAGCTAAACCTTGCGCGAGCGCGGTTTGCCCAGCCGCAGCTTTGGCATAACCGGCATTCGCCTCATTTAAGCCTGTAGCTGCACCTTTAAGCTGTTCTGAAACCTGACCAAGACCGGCTGCTAGTTGCGCTGCACCCGTACTACTTTGTGCTACTGTACCTTTGATCGTCAAATAATTTACATCCTGAACAATTTCCGGATAACTGCTCTCTAGGCCAGCGAAGGAACCGTCCAGTCCTTTTAATGCCTCTGCAACACCTTGTAGCTGCTTCGGAAGCTGTCCGAGTCCTTCATCCAGCTGGGTTAAGCCTCCACCGATTTTTTTATAACCCTCAAGTAACTTCGCATTTGCATCTGCTAACTGTTTAGCACTTGTTGCTGCCTGCTGAAGACCGGCTTTGATCTCTCCTGCACCCGCTGAGCCACTCTTAATCCCGCTCTCAATCTGGGTGAGCCCAGCGCCTAAAGCAACAATTCCGTCTTTGAGATCAGCTGTGCCCTCTGTCAGCTTAGCACTCCCTGCAACAGCTTCTGTAAGTTTGGGGGCATTATCGCTAAGCTGTTTACTAGCTTCAGACAAGCCGGTCTGAATCTTGGTCAGACCTTCGTTACTCTGGTCCAGTCCATCAGAAAGAGTACCTACCTGATTCGGAATCAAGAAATCACTAATCAGCTCACCTGTTGGACGTGACATACTCCGAACAGATTTTACACTATCCACTTTTTCCAGCTCGCGGCTAATTTTCTCCGCAAGTCCCAGATATTCTGAATTGTCCATACGATCATCATTCTTGATAACGATCTTGCCAGGCATCGATTCACCTGGTCCGAAGCTCTCCGAAATAATATTAAAACCTTTTACCGAAGCATATTCCGAGCCAATTTCCTCCAAGCTGTTAAAGGACAGCTTACCGCTATAGGTGACTAGGAATGGGGATACGATTACTGCAACGATTAGAAGTGCGGCCCACGGTCTTTTTAAAGAAAAAGAACCTGCCCATCCCCAAATACGGCTCTCACTATGCTCCAGCTTGCCACGGGAGGGCCAGAATAGCTTTTTGCCTAGAACAGCCATAAAGAACGGAACAATCGTCACAAGTGCCAATAGCATAACTGCAATACCAACTGCAACAGCTACTGCTGAACGATAAAGAATAAATTTCGATAACCCAATCGCTACAAAACCTACAAACACCGCTAAGCCCGAATAGAACACCGTTCCTCCAGCTTTTCGATAAGTTGCAATGATTGCACTTTTAGTATCTTCTGCGGTCATCAATTCTTCTTTAAAGCGACTGATCAGCAGAATACAATAATCCGTACCGATCCCGAACATGACCGCAACCATAAAGATTTGAGTAAACGTTGATAAAGGAAAATCATAACGATCCACCAAAAAAGCCACGACAGATTGGGATACAATATAGCTGATACCCACGGTCAGCAGCGGTACAAAAGGCGCTACGAACGAACGAAATACGACGAATAGAATAAGTAGGATAAAGACAACTGTAATATACTCCGACTTCTTTAGCCCTGCTTCTGAGCTTGCAATCATATCCTCTGTAATCAGACCTTCACTGGTCAAATAATGATCTGCTTTAACACCTGAGAGCATCTCATCCACTTTATCTGGCAGCGCAGTAACAGCCTCTCCTTCACCTTTTACGGACAACGCCACCATAATAGTCTTGCCATCTTTGGCAATTAGTGTATCTTTAAGCTCACTTTGTGAAAAAGGATCGGTGATGGAATCTAACTGCAGAGCTTCCTTATTCGCAGCCAGCTTCTCAACGCCTTGTTGAATACTTGCTGTTTCTTCCGCTCCGATTCCGTTCGGGTTATTGAACACAAGGGCTACTTGATGGAGTGATTCGCCTCCCTTGTCACTTGATGCTTCCTTCATGATTTCTGCTGCTCTAGATGAAGGGTATCCCTCTGGAACCGTAACCTGCCCCTTCTCACGGACAAGATCAGAGAAAGACGGGGCCGTCATCACTAGCACCACCGCTACAGCGAGCCAGATTGCGATAACCGCCCATCTTGCTTTTAGAATCGTCTTCATTGGCTCTTCCCTCCATTATCATTCTGAATTAGACTTGCCAGTTTCTCAAACATCATGATGAACGTCTCAATATCCTTCTTTTCAAAATGAAACAAATACGGGGCCACTACTTCATGTACTTGCGACTCAGCGGCTTCAAATACTCTTTTACCATGCTCTGACATCGATAAATACACCTGACGACGATCATTCTCGTCACGAGTTCGCTCAATAATGCCTGCTTGCACCAGTCTGTTGATTATTGCTGTAATGGAGCTTTTACCCACGCAAAAAGTTTCTGCTAGATATGTAGAGGTACATTGTTCCTGAGCATTAATCAGACGCAGAATTTGATACTGATCATTCGTTGTATCTGCAGCAATGCTATCTTTAATTCTTGCGGCTACTTGTCGAGTCACCATCATATAAGCATCCATATAACGGTTAATCCAATGCTGAACTTCATCTTCCAAAGCTTCCTACCTCCAAATATAGTTCAACTGTAGAATAGTTTCATTGTCAAACTATAATCCCATTTATTTCAAAAGTCAACTTTACAATTCTAAGGAACTATTTAAGGTGTCAACAAAAAAACAGGCCGAGATTTCATCTCGACCTGCCATTGTATGTCTTTTAAAAACTGTTTATTCCTCATCCTCGATCTCTTCTACTTCATAAACACATCTCAGCGTTTCAATGCCTGCTGCATTTTCGCCGAGGCTGTACACCATGAACCCAAGACTACGGTAGAAATCTGCAGCAATCTCATCCTCTGTTTCAGCAACCAGATAACGCGGCTGACGCGTAGTAAGCAGCTCCAGAATCATCCCCCGTGCATAACCTTTTCCTCTGTTCTCTGGTAATACAGCAATATGCCGAATATCCAAGGAACCATCTTCTGTTTCTTCAAAGCCTACAAGACCAAGCAGTAATTCTTCCTCTTCCCAGCCATATAACTTTAACCCGGCTTGTTCGCTATACTCAGACGAAGTCTGCTGTAGAGCATTCGGATCATCTATCACCGCATAGGTCAACAGCTCATTCACCTCAGGTGTACCAATGAGGGGTTTAAGATCAATCAACATTCTTCACATTTCTCCTTCTTTATTCCTTTTAAAGCTAATCACTCGAAACAATCCGTAGCCTGTCCACACACCCAGCATGTTTAATAGTAAATCATCAATATCGAAGCTTCCCACATGCAGCAGCATTTGCAAGCACTCCAAAAGCAGTATGCAAGGGACAGCATATAGCGAGATCCTAAGCCAAGAAACCGGATGTATCTTTACTAATGGCGAAAGAAAACCAAATGGAATAAAAACTACAACATTTCCTAGCAGATTTACTAGCCGATTGATAAGTGATAAACCGTTATCCAAGTTGAAATAAAGTGACACCGTGCGAAATGGAACCAGATTATACTGAAGAGGACCTCCGGTATGTACCTCACGTCCAAATCCGATAAACATCCAATAGATAACAGTAGCACTATACAGAGTTAGCACTACCCGTGTCAATCCTTTTAGCGGCCATGAACGGTAGGTTTCTTTATGTCTGCGGTTAATCAATTCTTAGGTTGAGCTTCAATAATTTCGATAGTTCCATCAAGTTTACCTACGATCGCCATCGCTGCAATCCCAATAAATAAGCCGTGATCTACAACACCCGGGATGTTTTGGATGGTCAGTGCAAGCTTCGGTGCAGCTTCTATCGCTTCAAATCGGCAGTCCGCAATGTAATTGCCATTATCCGTCTTGTACAACTCTTCTCCGCTGCGACGCAATTCAGGCTGGCAACCCAGTTTGGCAAGCTCTGCCACAGTCCATTCCCACGCGAAAGGAACGATTTCCACCGGCAACGGAAATTTGCCTAGCGTGTTTACAACTTTACCTTCATCCGCAATCACAATCATTCGGGTACTATTACTAGCTACAATCTTCTCACGAAGCAAAGCGCCGCCGCCGCCTTTAATTAGTTGCAGACTGCTGTCTAGCTCGTCCGCTCCGTCAATGGTTAAGTCCAGACTATCAATATCACCAAAAGCTACCAGTGGAATTCCCAGCTCTCGTGCCTGCTCTTCGGAAGCGCTTGAAGTAGCTACTGCGGTAATTTTCAAGCCTTCACTGACGCGTTCACCGAGCTTGCGGATTGCCCAGTAGGCAGTTGATCCCGTACCCAAACCTACCTTCATTCCATCTTCTACATATTCCACTGCTTTTTCAGCTGCTAGTTGTTTAACGTTGATACTCATTTTAATACCCCCATGTTATCCATTATAAAGTTTTATAGTATTTTGCCGTAACAGAGACTATGCGGATCACCTATGTAGGGTCCAAATAAATCAATCGGTTGGTAGCCATGCTTGACGTAAAGCGCAATCGCTTCTGGCTGCTTAATTCCGGTCTCCAATCGGATCTCCTTAAACCCCGCCGCTAATGCTTGTTCTTCAAGGAATAACAGCATATTTGTAGCTATGCCCATTTTACGATAACTAGAATCTACATAAAAGCGCTTCAACTCCATCGTTGCGATCTCTATTCCGATATAATCCAGTGGACGAAGCCCACCACAGCCCACTGGTTTTCCGTTTAAGTAGGCTACTACGAAAGTCATTTCTTTTACTTTGGGATCCTCGAAATCAACAACATAGATCGTCTCATGCGGATAACGCATCTTCAGTTCCTCATCCAGAAACGTAATAAGTTCTCTTAAATCAGCGTTCTCTGGATCAACTACTTCAAAATTCACTTCTGTTACGGGCGACACTCTATTTCCCTCTTTTCTTGTATCCAAATTCGTATTATCCTTCTTGCAGCCAAAAAAATCAATATTCTTCATTCTGTCTTATGTATATTGTAATTTCACTACATCCTCTAAATTTAGGATCATCTCTTTTTCAGCGTGGTTAGCAGCCCTATGTAAGTAAGCTTTATGCTCAATGAAAGCATCTGAGGGGGCTGCCAATTTAATGTGCTCCAGCACACTGCGTTCGACATCAGCGAGAACTAGATTTCCTCTACCCGCACTTACTCTACAAAGAATAATGATTGCTAAAGGCTTATTCACAACTGCCTGCCCGCTGGACTCCACAAAAACTGTGTATTGAACTAAAGGAATTACGTCTGGATCTTCCACACTAGCAGCGCAAGATTGGTCAAAGATAGAATACATTAGTGAAGGATTGCGTGATAAAGTTCCTAATTTTTTCTGATTAGATACCAATTTGCTGTTCTGGTAGGCCAAGAATCCGGCAACTGACAACACGAGCACAAGCAAAATAACTAATATCGAGTACATTTCATCACGTCCCACCCAATACTCCATAATAACAATACCGATTATATATTATCATGGATAACTGCATAGACCAATCCTATATTATCAACACTATAACAAGTGTAAGTGATATTCAATCTATAAAGTTATTTTGAAATATTCAAAATAACAGTTGAAACTTCGTTTGACATGTCTCATAATGAAAATATGAATATTGTTTGTCAATCCATATGGAAATCAAGGGAGGAAACTTAAAATGAAGTTTTTCTTGGACACCGGAAATATTGAAGAGATCAAACGTATTACTCGCCTCGGATTAGTGGATGGCGTAACGACTAACCCGTCGCTCATCGCTAAAGAAGGAAGATTGTTTAAAGATGTTATCAAAGAAATCGTAGCAATCGTTCCAGGTCCTGTAAGTGCAGAAGTAATCGGACTTACAGCAGAAGAAATGCTTAAAGAAGCATACGAAATTGCTGAGTGGGCTCCAAACGTTGTCATTAAACTCCCTATGACTGAAGATGGCTTGGAAGCTTGTTATGAGCTTACAAAAAAAGGTATCAAAACTAACGTAACGCTTGTCTTCTCAGCGGCTCAAGGCTTGATGGCTGCAAAAGCAGGCGCAACTTATATTTCTCCTTTCGTAGGACGTCTGGATGATATCGGTGTTGACGGAATGAAGCTGATCAAGGATCTGAAGACCATCCTAACTAACTACGGTATGACTTCCGAAATTATTGCAGCATCCATCCGTAACATTGCGCATGTTGAGCAAGCCGCTCTTGCTGGTGCTCACATTGCTACCATCCCAGGTTCGCTCCTGCCTACCCTCTGGAAGCATCCGCTGACAGATAACGGTATCGAACGCTTCCTGAAGGATTGGGAATCCGTACCACAAGCATAAGATTGTCTTTCAATCTTTTATCAAAGGGCTATCCCGCAAGCTACGGCAACGTAGCTTAAGGATAGCTCTTTTTTCCATCTATAGTCCTTGCAGAAGTCTGACGAACACGCTTTGACCAGAGGTGCGGATTTACCTGCTCCGTTTCTTTCACATCAGATTCTCCCTTGCTCCCCTTGCTTGGCGTTACTGCAAATAAGGTCAGCAATCCACCAATTGCGCCGACTGTAGCCATTAAAGCGAATAATACCCAATGACCACTGCTTAACAGCAGCGATACCACTGGCGGTCCTGCGGCTACCCCTATAAACCTCATACTGCTATAGAGAGCGGTTATCGTGCCACTATTCTCTTTCTCAATTCCCTCCGTGATTAAAGCATCCATACAAGGAAGCACAATCCCGATTCCAACACAACCTAAGCCCATAAACCCGACTAAGAAATAAATACCTTTATTGAACCCCGCAAAGATCATTGCTGCAGTTAGTAACACCATACCTCCAAAGCCAAGCCATTTCATTAGCGTTTTGTTCTGACCAATGATCTTTCCTGTTCCATATGAAGACAGACATAACAAGGCTAATGGTATTGCCAGCACAAATCCCTTCATTGCCCCATGCATATTAAATTTAGTTTCCAGCATTTCCGATAAATAGAATTGAACGCCAAAGGTTACAAACATACAGATACCGCCTATGGCAAAAATAGCATACAACCATCGTCCCTTTTCACGCAAAATGCTCACAATTCCGGATAAAAATTCTTTTATACCCTGTTTCTCAGGTTGTTCCTTCGCTTCCGGCTTTCGAACCAGAAAAAGAACTAAAGCAAATGAAATTAGACATAGAACAGGAATAGCGATAAAAGGTGCAAACCAGAGCCATATTCCAAGATAAGCTCCAAGGATCGGACTGAGTACTTTACCAAAGGTATTTGAGGTTTCAATAATTCCCAGACTTTTGCTTACATCCTCTTCTTCCTTGAATAAATCACCAACGAAGGGCAGCACAATAGGAAAAGCACCAGCCGCACCTATCCCTTGTAACAAACGTCCGGCCAGAATGACCCAATAGGCGCTAACGCCCTTCATAAACCAAGCCGCCACCACGCAGACGACTCCACCTATAGCAGCAATGATCAGACTCGGAAGAATCACCTTTTTTCGTCCATAAGCGTCAGACAGGTACCCTGCAATAGGAATCATCACGATAGCCATCAATCCATAAACAGTAATCAGCATACTCACCTGAAAAGAGCTAATGCCTAGTTCTTTAGAAATCTGCGGCAAAATAGGAAGCAGCATGGAGTTACCGAGGGTCATAATTAGTGGAATGGATGCCAGTGCAAGCAGATCCCATTTTCTTTCCTTCATGAACTGACCACCTTTGTCATTGTTTGCGACGACTCTCTATATTGTGGTTTGTTCATCCCTCTTTATTCATACATATAAAAAGACCGTCCCCTCGCCAATGCGAAAGGACGATCTTATGATCAGAAGATGGTGCTTTACAGCGAATTTGTAATCATGGTCTTCGCTTTTACAGATGGAAGAAACCGGTTTGGTTCTCCTAGGCTAAAAATATGCAGTAAGTGCATCGCTCGAGTGCAAGCTGTATAGAACAGTTTACGCTCGCTTTCTCTGCCATATCGTTCAGCTGAACCATCATAAATGATGACAGCATCAAACTCCACACCTTTAGCTAAGTAAGCAGGTAACACCAATGTTCCCTTCTGGAAATTCGGCGTTTCCTTCGTAACGAGTCTTACTGGCAGCCTACTATGTAGTTCATCATGAACTCTTGCGCTTTCTTCTGCTGTTTTACAAATGACAGCCACATAATGATACCCCTTGGATTGCAAATTCCGGATATCCATTTCAACTGCATTCAGAAGCTCATCCTCGCTAGACACCACACTTAGCTGAGGTTCTTCTCCTCGTCGATTAAACGGCACAATTCTTTCCCCTCCAGGAATCATTGAACGCGTAAATTCTACAATTTCAAAAGTGGAGCGATAGCTTCGGGTTAACGAGATCACTTCTGTATTCTCTTCCCCATAAATGCTTACCAAACTAGACAAATCACCGAGCACCTCACCTTGTGCATAGATCGCCTGATTCAAGTCACCCAATACGGTCATTTTTGCCCTTGGAAATAAACGGCGCATGAACTCTAATTGGAAAGGTGAGTAGTCTTGTACTTCATCCACAATCACATGACGAATTAGCGTATTGGTACGGAAGCCTTGGCTTAACTCCTTCAAATAAAGGAATGGTGTAGCATCTTCGTAGGCAAGCTCGTTCACTGCGATTGATTTTAGTGTTTGTTCACAGATCTCATCCCATATTTCCGGCAGAGAATGAACACCATTCAGACGTTCCATAAGCTCACGATCAGTAAACAGCGTACTGTACAACCCCTTAACATCCACAAAACGACCTCGTTTAGTCCATCCGCGCAGCGGTTTTAAGCGTTGGCTGACTACATACCGGGATAACACTTCTTTTTCAGTATCAAAATCATCAAAACTATCCTGCGTGGCTTTCTTCTTACGTCGCAACATCTGATATGCACGATGGTAATCACTGGAGTCCAATAACTCAATTTGATCTTCAACCCATGAAGCATTTCTTTCCTCATGGCTAAAATCAGCGATCTTCTTCAGTAACCAGCGTGTCATTAAGTCTACACGGTTCGCAAGCTTAATGGCGGGATCATAGGCATAGAAATGACGTTCCATTTCTTCTTTACTGACTACCGCTCTACCTTGAAACATTAAAGGCTTGAACAGCATGCCTTCATGTTCCAGCATCGTAGCATACCGACGAATCACATCGAGAAAAGGTACAGATGATTTATAAGCGATTCCTTCTCTGCGTATACCCACTTCAGGGCCATCAGGGGCATTCAATAGATTTTCCGTCTGACTAAAGACATCTTCCAGCTGGAATTCATGTCCTAAACGATGCTCAAGATACATCTGAAAAGTGGTTTGTTGCATATTTTCTTCACCTAGCTCTGGGAGCACAGTTGAAACATAGCTATTAAACAGCGGGTTCGGCGAGAACAACAACATCTGGTCTGCTTGCAGAACTTCACGGTATTTATACAAAAGATAAGCAACCCGCTGCAATGCTGCAGAGGTTTTCCCGCTTCCTGCGGCACCCTGAACGACCAGCATTCGGCTTTTGTCGTTGCGGATAATCGCATTTTGCTCTTTCTGGATGGTAGCTACAATACTCTTCATTCGATCATCGGCACTATGGCTAAGCACTTGCTGCAAAAGCTCGTCGCCGATCGTTACCCCAGTATCAAACATAACTTCAATAACACCATCAGAAATCACAAACTGACGTTTAAGATTCATTGTACCGGAAACAAGTCCACCAGGTGTCTCATAAGCTGTTGGGCCAGGAGCTCCGTCATAATATAAACTCGATATAGGCGCCCGCCAGTCATAGATCAAGAAGGTGCCATCATCCTCCATCAAGGATCCAATTCCCAGATAAATCTTTTCCGTTTCTCCATTTGGTGCTTCTGTAAAGTCAATACGCCCAAAGTAAGGAGAGACGAGTAGCTTTTTATATTTTTTTAGAGCCTTGCTCGACTGTAAATGATGGCGTTCACGTTCATTCAAGATTTGGGATTGTTGGCGCAGACTTGTTGAAGTTTCCCCTAAATCATCTGGACTACTGAAGTTTACTGTTACCTCTTCCCAGAAGTCTTTCCGCATATCCACCACATCACTGCGATGGAGTCCGAGCTCCTCAGATAATCGCCGGATATGGGCAGACAAAAGCTTAGTCAATCCGTCAACCCGCTGCTGTTCCTCTTTCCATTCAATTTCATGATTCTCCACTACATTTCATCCCCTTTGGAAGGTTGATATTTCAAGTGAGGATACTCTTAATAGATGAATCCTTAAGCTTATATGTTGCACATCACAAGGTTATGTTTTAAGCTTCGCGATCCGTTTCTTTTTCCTCAGTCGCTATACGGTTCATCTGATCTGCCACTTTATCAAGCCGTTCTAATTGATATCCGTAATCGTAAATAGCTGCGGCTACAACATACAATCGTAGTTGACCTATTTTCTCCGCATTATACCCCAGGATCGTTGAATTCAAAAATCCATCATTCTCGTCTCCCAAGGGTTCCGATTCATTAGTGTTTGGTTTTAGTTTATCTTCAAATTTCAGCAAGATCAGTTGATGATATTTGATTAACTGCTCCAAATGACTGTCAAACAATGCATCTGTCTCTTCACTTCGATCCGCTTGAAAATAATGCCGATCCACAGCCTCAAGAACATCGAAGCCCTTTTGCAAAGAAGATAACAGGTTCTTATAGACAACCATTTGTCTAGTCTGACTGTACTTCGCCCTCTTTAGCTGTTTCTGCTCTTCCTCAAACAAAGCGTACTTATCCGCTAAAGATTTAATAGATGACTCCAGTGCAAGTTTTTCATCACGAAACACACTTTCCTTCATCTCATGAGATACAGCCGTTCTTAGCAGCAAGGAAAGACTGGCAAAGACGTTCTCAATTTGCTTGATGTACTGTTTCCGTGGTTTCGGAGGAACTACTATAATATTGATTAGAAATGCAGAAACAATCCCTGTCAATGTTAATAAGAACCGATTCAGCGCGAACTGCCATTCACCAGAAGCCTCCATCACTGTTATAACGGTGACCAGTGTCAGGCTAATAGTATCCGCCCGGTTAATTTTCATACTGATCATAATGACAAGAATGCAGACCAACCCAACCGCAATTGGACTATTGGATAACAGCATTCCTCCCAGAAGAGCGAGTACCGCGCCCATTGTAGTCGTTGTCAGCTGATCAAGAAAATAACGCCAAGAGCGATAAATAGATGGCTGCATAGCGAAAATTGCTGCAATCGCAGCGCCCACAGAAGATGGAAAATGTAGCAGTTCGGCTAAATACAAGGCAAGCGTGACTGCCATTCCTGTTTTAAATATGCGAGCTCCAAAAGCCAAAAATATCCCCCCTAAAAATTGGCCCACTCTGCAATATGGACATCTACGAATCCCTCATTCCTCTAATTACCCAAGCCTAATGTTGATGAATTTTATGATCATTTAAGCTCTCACTTATGATTCTTTCAGCTTTCAGGGAATACTAATTCAAGTAAGTACCTATCACATATAACATACGAGGTGAGTGAATGAATAACAACATCAAAAAATTAGTGACCATCACAGCTGTTCTTTTCCTCAGTCTGTCTCCAGCACTTGCTCCTACTCGGAGCGTGTCAGCTGAGAATGTAACCTCCACTGCACCTGATTCTGGGCCTTCGGAAAAAGGTCATAGACCCCCACCAGGGAAAGACGGGAAATTCAGAGCCGGCGGACATTTCATTATTTTCGAAACAGCCAAGCTGCTTGAGATGGATCGTACGGAGCTAATCAATAGCCTAAAAACAGGCAAAACCCTCCCCGAGCTTGCCCTTGAGAAGAAAGGCTGGACAGAAGATCAATATATTCAAAAGCTCAGCGAATCCGCAAGTAAGCGGCTGGATCAAGCCATCAGCGAGGGACGTCTAACAAAAGACGAAGCTCAAAAGCTAAAGGCTGGACTTCCTTCTATGCTGAAGAAAAAAATAAGTAAAATGGGTCATTTCCAAGATCATAAATCTTCGGAACATCATGTGATGAACCCTCAAGCAAAAACGCCTTCGGTGTCCTATTTAGGACGGTAAGCGTTTATGCGAGAAATATAAGGATAATGTATAGCGTGAAACATATATATTCTTATATTTTAAAATATCCCCACAAAAACGGGTATCTTCATTTCTTATGAGGATATCCGTTTTTTATAGGCTTCAAATAGACTGATGGATAACATCAGCCACGCGCCACTTGCAGCATAACCACCAATTACGTCGCTAGGATAATGAACTCCCAGGTAAATACGACTCCAGCCAATGCCCACAGTCATGAATACCGCAAACGTTATTAGCAGAATTCTTTCACTTCTTCGCGGCAAATGACGCCACAGTAAATAGGCAATTACCCCATAGAGGGAGAAGGCTGCCATGGAATGTCCACTTGGGAAACTATAACCGAGCTCTTGGACAATACGATTGAAATTTGGACGCTCCCTTTGAAACCATAACTTCATAAGTGTATTCAATAGCTGTGAGCCTAGTCCAACCCATAGGAACAGAATTAGCTCAAGCCGATGTTTCAGCAGAAAATACAGCAGTGCCATCGTGCCGATAGATATGCCAATCGCTACCTTAGAGGAACCAATCAGAGATAGTCCTTTGGCGAATGTGGTCAGTCCAGGTGATTCAGCGGATTGAACAAAATGAATCAAATAATTATCAAATGATGATACCTTATTCATATGAACTAGGATCGCAATAACGACGAAACAAGCAGTAAACCCTATAAAATAACGAAAACCTCTAGACCAGTTCTGATAATAAAGCATAAATACCTCCGTGTCTAATTTTGTGCCTGTCGATCACATTTCCTGAGAAGCTATAACCCGTGCTATAATTATAGAGAAATAAATATACAAAAAGATGGAGTGCTGCCAAAGTGGAGAGTCTAAAATTGCAGGAACGTTTGTTGAATCAGTTTATTTCCACAAAGGTGCCCGTGACGATTTTTACAACAAATGGTGTAAAAATGCAAGGCGTCGTAACCTCGTATGATGCATTCACAATCACTTTACAGGGTCAAGGTGATGGCAGACAGAATGTGCTCTTCAAATCTGCAGTATCCACTATTGTACCTCTTAAGCCCGTCTCACTCAAATAGTTCACACATTCATTAAACTTCTTCATCCTATTTTCAATAATAAAGGGAACACCGGACTACATCTCCGGTGTTCCCTTTATTATTTTCTTAAATTGTCTTATTCACTCTTCAAAACAAGTTTCTTTTATACTGGGAAAATCACAGGCTTCACACACACCGGCTTGGATACATCAGCAGTATTCCCAGTAAAGACGAGACGACCACTGGTCTCTTCAATAGAGAACACAACCAGGTTATTAGCGTCACGATTTGCAACAATAAGATAAGCCCCATCCGGAGTTAATGAGAAGTGTCGTGGATGCCCTCCACGAGTAGATACATATTCAATTAGTGTAAGCTTGGCAGTAGCGTTATCCACTGCAAACACTGCGATGTTATCAGCTCCACGGTTAGAAGCGTAAAGATATCTTCCATCTACTGAAGTAGCAATTTCAGCGCAAGTATTCTCTCCCTTAAAATCCTCAGGCAAGGTTGAAACTGTATCTACCGTGTGAAGAGTCCCTGTAGCACTGTCATATGTAAACGATGTTATCGTGGAATCCACCTCGTTTATAACATAAGCAGACTTTCCATCTGGATGAAATGTAAAATGACGAGGTCCGGCCCCTGGATGAAGCGCAGTATCTCCGTGAACTTCTAGTTTGTTCAAGTCTCTATTGATTCTATAGGACCGAATAATATCAAGCCCAAGATCAGAAACAAACAGATACTGTCCGTCCGGACTGAAAATAGCCGAATGGGGATGCGGGCGATCCTGACGTTCAGGATGGTGACCATGACCGGAATGAATCGCGACATCCTCCAGTTGATTAGCAACTTTTTCTTCATCTAATGTGATCAAGCCTACACTGCCACCATGATAACTACATACAACAATGTATTCATCGCTCAGATCTCTTGAAATATGGCATGTGGTCGTTTGACCATTACCTGAAGCAGGCATTGAGGCTATTCGATTCAATTCGCTCAATTTCCCACGCTTAGCGTCGATAGCAAAGGTAACGACTTCTCCCTCTTTTCCACCTTCACCATTTGGCTTTTCTCCTATGGCATATAAACGCAGGGCTGTAGCATCTACATTAACAAAGGTGGGGTTGGTTAGACCCTGAACCGAGTCGATTAATTTTAACGTACCTCCTGCTTCGCCATCGAATTCAAATACCTGCACACCGCTTTCCGTGGCACTTGCATAGGAACCCGTAAACAGCAATAACTTAGTCTGCTTTTCCATCTCTACATCCTCCTCCAAAGTATTGCTATTATATAATTTACAATTTTTAAACGTTAAAGACAAACTATAAAGTAAAAAGTGTGACAAATAGTTCAAAAATAAGGCTTTCCAATGATTAGGGATTGTGCTATAATGAAAGCGCTAACATTAGTCTTTTATTAAGTATAAAGGGGGAACATGAATGAGTAGCATCCTGCTGGAAGCCAGAAATGTATACGAGGACTTCGAGGTGGAAACAGACATTCTGTTCTTTAAGGTCGGGGACCATGATTTGGTCATTTTTCACGGCAGAAACTACAACATAAAAAAGAGAATGACTGCCGAGCAATTAAAACGATTGTTATCCAATTCTACTTACTATCATGTGTACGGTGGCTGTTATGTCAATCTAAACAAGATCAGTTCTATCGAAGACGACTGCATTTATTTCGGAGAAAAGGGCCTATTCGCTAAAAACGTACGGGTCCCAAGACGGAAACAAGAAAGTATTCGTCATCTATTGAAAGGACTGAAGTAAACATCTTATTCCCATAAGCCGGAAGGGCATGTTACCGATGCCATTTCCGGCTTTTTGCTTTTTATTAATAGAAACTTAAAAAGATCCTATCTTTTTTTATACTTTCTTAAGGTTTAGGATCTGGATTTCTGTTAAAGTTGTAAATAGACAAGCAACACCTATATTGAAGGGAGTCATTACTAATAATGGACAAAAAAGATCTGAATGGAAATGAGAACTTAGAAAACAACGGTACTCCGGAAGAAGAATTGAACACTACCGAGAATACCAATGAAGTAAATGAAGTGGAGGTCGTAGCTGCTGAAGAACCTGTGAATACAACAAAAGAGGAAAGTGTTCCAGTAATGAACAAAGTCGGCAGCAACAATAATACGACGCCACCTGCTCCACCAGTTTCTCCTAAAGGTAACAAGGGCTGGATGATTGCCTCTGTGGTTCTGGCTGCGGCACTCATCATTGTATTGATTAAGCCTCCATTCCAAAAGGACGACAGCAGCACAGCTGTTGCTAGCGTTAACGGAACTAACATTACTAAAGAACAACTTTATGATAAATTGATCGAAGCAGGCGGAGAAAGCACACTGCAAGCTATGATTACTACTGAACTCGTTGATCAAGAAGCTAAAAAAGCCAACGTAACCGTTACTGATGAAGACATCAATGCTGAATTAGAAGACCTTAAGGCACAATTCGGCGGAGAAGCTGCATTTAATGCTGCATTGCAACAAAGCTCAATGACCGTTGATGACTTGAAGAAGCAAATGCCGCTACAAGTTAAACTGCGTAAGATTCTTGAGCCGCAAGTGACTGTAACGGATCAAGAAATCAAAGACTACTATGAAGCAAATAAAGCTACTTTCAATGAAGAAGAACAAGTTCGCGCTTCCCACATTCTCGTTGAGACTAAAGAAGAAGCAGATGCAATTCTGAAGCAATTGAAAGATGGAGCTGATTTCGCTGAACTAGCAAAAGAAAAATCTTCAGACACTGGTTCCAAAGCTAATGGCGGAGATCTAGACTTCTTCAAACGTGGAGATATGGTAGCTGAATTCTCCGATGTAGCCTTTAAACTTAAAGTAGGGGAAACAAGCGGTGCTGTGAAATCCGATTACGGTTATCACATCATTAAAGTTACCGACCACAAAGACGCTAAAAACTACACCATGGAAGAAAAGAAAGATGAAATCAAAAAGACGCTTGTGTCTCAGAAGGTTTCCACTCTTTCCACCACTTGGTTGTCAGATACAACTGCAAAAGCAAAAATCACAAATTCACTTACGGATGCCAAAAAAGAAGCAACAGCTTCTCCTGAGCCATCTGCAAGCGCAGAAGCAGGAACTGAATCTGCTAAATAATATGACTGTAAAAAGCAGGACAAGCGTTAAGCGACGCTGTCCTGCTTTTTTTGTACCTCTATTTTCGAACTTTTAATTAATGTCCTTTTTTACGGACCTGCTTATCACGATTCTCTCCCCACTCTTTCGCTTGTGCGGTAGCAATAGAAATCGCCCTTCCCTCTTCATATCCATCTTCTAGCAGTGCATTAGCAATATCAATCGCCTTATTACGAATAGGTGCAGTGAAGTTTTTGAGTGAATCTGGATAATCTTTTTTGTTCCACGGCATACAAAAAACCTCCTTAACCTGACTATATAATTAATTAGCCTGGTCTAGGAGGTTTTAAACACTCTCTTAAGCTTATTTAAAGACTTTAACGCGATCTTCAACCGGTTGGAATTGTTTCTCACCTGCTGGAGTTACTGTCTTACCAAATGGCAATTGAGCAATCAGTTTCCAGTCTTGCGGGATGCCCCAAGCTTCTTTCACTTCGTCATCAATTAGTGGGTTATAGTGCTGCAAGGATGCACCTAAACCTGCTTCAGAAAGTGCAGTCCATACTACGAATTGCAGAATGCCTGAAGATTGGTTAGACCAAACTGGGAAGTTCTCGGCATACAAGGCGAAGTTTTCTTGAAGGTTCTTCACTACCGCTTGATCTTCAAAGAACAATACGGAACCGTAACCTGCTTTGAAAGATGCTAATTTTTGTGCTGTTCCTTCAAATTGTTCAGCTGGAACGATTTTGCGCAAAGTTTCTGTCGTGATATCCCATAATTTATCATGCTGTTCACCTAAAAGAACAACCGCTCTGGAGCTTTGGGAGTTGAATGAAGTTGGGCTATGCAAAACCGCTTGCTCAACGATTTCAATAATTTGAGCATCGGCTACAGTGGATTCTTTACTGATGGCATAGATGGAACGTCTTCCTTTAACCGCTTCAAGAAAATTGTTAGACATAAAATAACTACCTCCATTTATTTAAGTAACTTACTTTTGTACATCTTATCACCTTTTTTCTGAAAACACAACATTTATTCACAACTTATTTTGTCGGATATACAATTAGCCTCGGTTAGTAACATCTCCCCTTCACTTTTCCGATATACATTTCGGCTAAAAATAAGCTACAATAGTGCAGCAAAAGTACAGAAGGAAGGTTATATAAATGAATTTTTCAACAGATAAAGTTCTTATTCTACATAAAAAAACGATCATATTCTCTTGTGTAGTGCTCTTTTTCCTTAGCTTGGCACTTACTGGCTGTAAAGACACAAAATCGTCTAATTTAAACGCTATGGAACTTGATCAAGCTGAGCTTAAACCTGTATCTTTCTGGGTCGCCACAGACACTCACTTTTTGGATAAGGATCTTCAGGATGGTGGGCAGGCTTTTCAGACCTATGTCACTGGAGGCGATGGAAAAATGCTGCCCTACAGTGATAAAATGGCTGAAGCTTTGGTCTATGACGCTGAACAGAAAAAACCTGCGTTTATCATCCTCAGTGGCGATTTAACTAATAATGGAGAACGCAGCAGCCATCAAAAGTTAACCGAAAATTTAAAACGAATTGAACAACAAGGAACCACTGTATATGTCATTCCAGGCAATCACGACTTATTTAATCCTTGGGCTAGATCCTTCAGTGGCGATAAACAGCTCCTTACGGATTCAATTACAGATAAGGATTTCGTCAAAATGTATGCGGATTTCGGCTACAAAGAAGCTGTATCACGTGATAAGGAATCACTAAGCTATATCGTCAAGGCAGCCCCCAACTTATGGATTCTCATGATAGACAGCAGCCAATACCTTAATAATAAAAAATACGGTTTCCCTCAGACCGATGGGCGTATTGCTTCCTCTACGCTTTCATGGATGGATGAATCCGTTAAGCTTGCAGCCTAAGAGCACGCTTCTGTGATCACGGTGATGCATCATAATTTATTAAGTCACACTTCTATGTCTGTTTCAGGCTTCAAGCTTAATAACAGCCAGGAAGCTATAAAATCCTTACGGAAGAATGGACTTAATCTAGTTCTCTCAGGACATATTCATATGCAGGACATTCAAGTAGATCCAGCAGACGCGAATGAAGATACAGCATCCTCTGAACAAATGCCAATCTATGATATCGCTACGAGTGCGATGGCCGTCAATCCGCATCAATATGGAGCCATGACCTTCGATCCCGTCTCGCGAACCGTAAATTATAAAGCAACGTCTTTGAACGTAGAAGGTTGGGCTGAAGCTAACCAGATTACAGATCACAATCTCTTAAACTTCAAGGCATATGCCGAAGAAGCCTTTGCTACTAACTCCTATGACAAAGCTATGGATAGTCTTAAGGAAAGTCCTTTAACGGAGGCTGAAAAAGAATCCATGGCGAAGGTAATGTCCAAGCTGAATGTACGATACTTCGCAGGAACTGCAGGTACCTTTGCTAAGGATATAAAAGCGTTGCCGGGCTACAAGCTTTGGGAGGAACAGCAGGACGGTTTCTTAGGAGGGTATGTCCAAAGTATGGCTGAAGAAAAAGCGCTAAGTAATGTCGACCTAGAAGTGGTTTTAACGAAGCAATGAAAAGATGCCATATTTCATATAAAAAACCCAGCTTCACCCGCATTTCTGCGAAGTTAGAAGCTGGGCTTGTTTGTGTTATTTAGCCAATGAGGATCGAACTAACTATTTACGTGTAATAGTAATCCAACCATCTTCATCTACATACACAGTAGCATGAAGTGCTTCAGCAAGCAGACGCAGCGATACATAGGCATCACCATATTCGTCAACAAATACAGGCTCTGCAAGCTTCACTTTTTCACCGTTAATTACTGCTTCAGAAGAACCGATTTTGAAAACCAGCTTATCACCGTACACACCATCAGTTACGATAATAGCACGATTGACTGTATCCCATTCCACAATAGCATCTAAATCTTCTGCAAAATACCGAAGAGGAATGTACGTCGTATTATTGTCAACGATCGGATAATAATATTCGTCGTCTGGTTCGATGACAATCGTTCTCTTGGTGATACCAAGATCGTCTTTCAATATACGATAAACGTTAGAATTTGGATCAAAATTGTTCAAAGTCTCTCCAGGAGTCAGGTCACCAGAAGAAACATCAAGTGCTCCTTCAGTACTGATTGGATCTGCCGTTACAGCACCACCAATGTTCCAAATCTGACTGGAAGCCTTAAGAGAGAAGCTCTTTAATGGCATATCTTCAGTACCTGGAAGCGCCACTTTCAGATCAACATTCTGTTTACGAACATGTAGTCCACTGTCTACAAAAATGTCGACAGCAAGCTTCGTATCCTTACTCAGAACCGTTTTAAGCTCAGGAGTAGCTTTGTAAAGACTGTCTAGTTGATTGTCATAAACCAGCAGTAACGCATCCACAGCCAATTTTGCTGCATCATGTAGTACAGTTACAACAGCTTCTTTATCACCCAGAGGAATTACTCCAATACCTGGAATTTCATAATCACCGGAGGCTTTTTCATCCATTGCTTTGATCACAGGATATAGATAGTCATACAAACCACCAACCAATTCTGTAAAGCCTTCCGTATCTTTAGAGATCGATTTCAGGAATCCTTTTAACAATGCCGGAAGCTCATCACCCGTCACTTCGGTATGTAACTTCGTCATATTCACCTGCTGGCCATACACAGCCTCACTAACGGGTGTTACGCTAATTGCGCTTGGATTAGGAAGATTCTTCACCACAAACTTCGTTAGCAGCTTACTAAGATCTTCAGCTTTAGTCAGATCCAATCCAACTTCAGCAAAGACCTCATCATAGCCTTGAACCGGGAAGTAAAACGGTTGTTTTGCTCCTTCAACCGTAAAGACTAAAGTTTTTTTGTCCATAAACAATGAGAATGGAATATTCAATTGTTTATAGCCGATCGTTCCATTGGCAGATACATTACCATTCTCTTGTAACTTTGCATTGCTAATACTCAGGGAAAAAGAATTTATGAGATCGACCATTTCCTTATCTTCTGCGCTAATTCCTTCTGAAGGTTCAGCGTTCATAGAAAACGTCATGCTGGATTCTGATGATTTAACATCGACATCCCCGATCAATGCCTTATTAACATCGAAACCTCCAACCGATTGACAACCGGCCAGAACAAGCAGCAGTGCGACAAAAGGAATAAACCATTTTGCCCTAGCTTTCATTCTCCTCATAGCAAGTCTCCTTTTTTAAGATTTTTTGAAATCAATCCATTATCTCAGCAAAGGCAACATTTGTAAATCAAAGTATTGCTTATTGTAAAAACACTATAGATTCAACAAAGTTCGCCATTCGATAGAAACCCATTCATTGTATATTACGCCTTTAAATAATGCTAAAATCAGTAAATGCGCAGGATAAAAAGACCACCACACCCAGCGTGGTACCCGGTGACGCTCTAAATATCCCCAAAGTGCAGGCGCCAAAGCAATCAACAGCGTTGGTAAAATACTAAGCGTTTGCACAACCCAATAATTATAAAACATGTAGAATAGATTAAGTGCCAAATGTGCTACAACAAGCCAAAATGACTTCGTATAACGGAATATCAATACTAGCAGCAGGCCGTACGCATTATAATCTATCGGGAAATAATCCATTAACGCGGTAGCTGCAATGACGACAGGTATTCCAAGCCATGGAGTAGGTAGTTTATCTAAAATAACCAATACGGTTGCGGATAACAAAAGCGTAAACACCACGTTCCATCCACCAGGATTAATCGCTAAATTGTATGGGATCTGCGCAATAATAGCGATAATGAGCAGTCGGAACAAGTATTTCGGTCTGGATGATGTATGGATATGCCCCTGCACAAGCCCGTAACAATAGATTGGAAAGGCTATTCTTCCTACATATCTCCAAGCAATATCCTCTGGAAAAAAGATATAGCCAATATGGTCGATTAGCATCGTCAACATGGCGAGAATCTGCATATCAAACCTCCTTAAAATAAGTTGATATCATACATTCGCCAATGAGTACTTCATCTCCTTCGCCTGTACACAAATGATGACTGCAATAAAAGAGAACTGAATTTCTGGTTTCTTGCCTCTTGACTTTATGGGGTGCAATTGAGTACTATGAACGAGCAACATCATATGGCAATGATCAAAGACATGATTTCCTATACGAACTGTCCAGAGAGAGAGGTCTAGGCTGAAAGCTTCTCCAGTACACGATTGTGAAGTTACCCCTTTGTAGCCGTGACGCTGAATCCGCCGATCTAAATTTTGCGGTAGTATGTGGCACCGACTTATCCACGTTAAAGGATACCAATGAGGTCCTATCCTTGTGATAGGTCGAATTAGGGTGGAACCACGAGCTGAACGCACTCGTCCCTTTCTGGGAGAGATGCGTTTTTTTGCGTTCACCACTAACAATTTTTGAGAAATGGAGGCTAACAATCATGGAGATCAAGGTAACACTGCAAAACGGAACAATTAGAGAGGTACTGCAAGGAACGACGATTAAAGAAGCAGCAGGTGCCATAAGTACCAGTCTGAAAAAAAATGCTGTAGCTGGAATAATCGATGGAAGATCCGTTGATCTAAACCAAACGATCGAACATGATTGCCAGCTCGAAATTGTTACGTTGGATAGCAAAGAAGGCCTGGAAATTTATAGACACAGTACAGCACATATCATGGCGCAGGCCATAAAACGTATATATGGAGACAAGGGTGTCCAGCTCGGCATAGGTCCAGTAATCGAAGATGGCTTCTATTACGACATTGATATTGAGACACCTCTATCCACGGATGATCTTGTAGCAATCGAACAAGAGATGGCGAGAATTATTCAAGAGAATCACCCGATTGTCCGCCGTGTCGTTCCCCGCGCTGAAGCAATCAAGCTTTTTGAAGCGATGAATGAGCCCTTAAAGCTAGAGCTTATCCGTGATCTACCGGAAGACACAGTATTGTCTATTTATGATCAAGGTGAATTCTCGGATCTCTGCCGAGGCCCACATCTTCCCTCAACTGGCTTGGTCAAGGCTTTTAAGCTGTTGAATGTAGCAGGTGCCTACTGGCGTGGAGATTCCAATAATAAAATGCTGCAACGTATTTACGGAACTGCTTTTCCTAAGAAAGCTCAACTTGAAGAGCACTTACTCTTTCTTGAAGAAGCTAAAAAACGTGATCACCGTAAGCTCGGCAAGGAACTGGAATTGTTTATGTTCTCTGAAGAAGCTCCAGGTATGCCCTTCTATCTTCCCAAGGGGATGACTATCCGCACAGAGCTTGAGAATTTCGCACGTGAATTACAAAGACAGAGAGATTACGATGAAGTTCGTACACCACTGATGATGAACAATCGGCTTTGGGAGCAATCCGGACACTGGGATCACTACAAAGACAATATGTATTTCACCAATGTAGACGAAACAAAATTCGCACTCAAACCGATGAACTGCCCAGGTCATATGATGATCTACAAAAATAATCTACATTCTTACCGAGAGTTGCCTATCCGAATTGCCGAATTTGGTCAAGTACATCGCCATGAGTTCTCTGGGGCACTTAACGGGATGATGCGTGTTCGTACTTTTTGTCAGGATGATGCCCATCTCTTCGTATTACCAGAGCAGATTGAGGATGAAATAAGCCGGGTAATCTCACTGATTGACCATATTTATCAAGTGTTTGGCTTTGAGTACAAGATTGAATTATCTACTCGCCCGGCAGATTATATGGGATCAGAAGAACTATGGGATCTAGCTGAACAATCATTACAAAGTGTATTAGACAATCTCGGGATCGAGTATCGTGTGAATGAAGGTGATGGCGCATTCTACGGACCAAAGATTGATTTTCATATTTTAGATGCGCTAAAACGAAGCTGGCAATGTGGAACCATCCAACTAGATTGGCAAATGCCAGAGAAATTCGATCTTACTTACATCGGGGAAGATAACCTTAAGCACCGCCCGGTCGTAATCCATCGCGCTGTTTATGGGTCGATTGATCGTTTTATGGGGATTATTACGGAGCATTATGCTGGCGCATTCCCGCTATGGCTAGCACCCGTCCAAGCAAAGTTATTGCCCGTCTCTGAGAACTACGTTGCTTATGCGTTTCAGGTGAAACAATCCTTAGAACAAGCTGGCATTCGTGTAGAGGTTGATATCCGAAATGAGAAGCTAGGTTACAAAATTCGTGAAGCCCAACTTGAAAAAGCACCCTATATGCTCGTTCTCGGTGAGAATGAGAAAAACTCTGGCAGTGTTTCTGTAAGAAAACGTGGTGAGGGTGATCTTGGTTCAAAGAGTATCCAAGAGATTATTGAACAGATTAATAAAGAAATAGTTAGCAAGTAAAAACGCCTTCGGCGTCCTTATAAGGACGGTAAGCGTTTTAGCGAGAAATATAAGAAGAATTTATACGTGTAGCATATAAATTCTTATATTTTAAAAAATAAAGTTCTGCTTCAAATTAAACGTTAAAGGGCTGTCTATCGTAGAAATCTACGAACAAGACAGCCCTTTCTTTGATCACTTATTAGTATTCACAGGGACACTATTTCACGTACAGACGACTGCTTTCATCCCAATACTCGCCTGGTTGGAGACTGAATAAGCCGATCTCATCTGCTGGCAGATCTACCATTGGTGCATTAACCAAGTTAATTTGCGGCTCTGGGCAGAAGAACTGCTCAGAAGCACCATTATTCCAGATCATCCACTGCTTGTATGAAGTCCCGACGTCATAAACTAAAGTGACTCCAGCTTTGCTGTCGGTAAGCTCCATCCGGTTACGTCCATTCTGAGCTACAGCTGTGTAATGGTTGTCCATCGAAGCGAAATAAGGATTCACACCTTCATCACGAAGCTGAGCTTCACCTGGCTCCAGCTCTTGGAATTTACCAGTCGGCAGCATACGGTCATTCAATTCCCAGCGATTACCGATGGTCGCTTTTACAAGGTAGTCTTGTGGTGTGCTACCTGGTGCGAATGGTGCATTAATCGCGGTATGGAATGCCAACAAGCAAGGCATCTCTTCATCACCATCATTATGGACTTGTACCTGTTGAGATAAGCCACCTTCACCAAGGGTATAACGTAGTTTCATTGTGTATTTAAACGGCAAGTATTGATAAGAAGGATGGTTCTCATCCACTTTGATGAATACGGTTACGAAGCTTTCGGTCTTACCGCTACCGAACTCTTCCACTTCCCAAGCTGCCGTATGTAAAAATCCATGTAAATGGTTGCCTGTTGCGACTTCATTTACCGGGAGTTGATAAGTTTGACCATTCCAAGGAAATTTGCCATCTTCATAACGATTCGGAGGAAATAATACAGGAATACCATGGATGCCTGGACTTGCTTTGAAGGCTTCCATTTCCTCAGCTCCCGGTTCATGCAAGAAACGGTAACCGTTTTCGGTATCACGGAAACAGATCAAGTTGCCACCGATGCCTGGTAAGATAGCTGCCTCATAACGGCCAGCTTTCAACCAGATGGCTGCTTCTCCTTCATATTGTCCTTCATAGGCTGTGATAGACATAATAATGTGTTCTCCCTTCCAGTGTCTGATAATTGTCTCTACTTGATAGATTACCACATCTGGTCATGACGTGACATGCCCTTTTTTACAGCTGTTCCACTTCAACGCTCATGACATGATCAATTTTCTTCACATCATAATAGATCTCTGTTGCGTAATCTTTATCCGGCGCTGAGATCACCATATCGATCATTTGTCTTCCATCTTCCAAATCCTTAATTTTCATTCTGCGGATCGCCCGGGATGGACTTCTAGTACTTCGTTGGGTACTAACCTGGGGTCTCTCAATTTTTTGGATCACTTCAGTAAGTACAAAATTAGCCTCCATGATGATCCTCACCGAAACTTCATGCTTGTTAAGCACTTCAGGACCAATCGAACGAATTAAATGAGGAACCAAATTCACCGCAAACATTAGAAGAATAACCGCATATGCTGCTTCAATATAGAATCCTGCTCCCACAGCTATACCAATCCCCGAAGCTGTCCAGATGAGTGCTGCCGAGGTCAAGCCTGATATCGCATCACCGCCTCTACGCAGGATAACACCAGCCCCCAAGAACCCTATCCCACTGACAATTTGAGCAGCGAGGCGCATCGGATCCATATTTGGATGCTCAGGACCTGCAAACTTATCAAAGGCATGAATAGACACTACGGTTACAAGACAAGAGGCAATACTAATGACCATACTGGTCCGAATCCCCAGCGGTTTCTGCTTGATCTGTCGGTCAATCCCGATGAACAGCCCGAACAGCATGGCCACTAGCAGCTTAATTAATGATTCAATATGAAAATCCATAGTTCATTCTCCTTTCTCCACAGATACTCCATTATAACGGAAAACGGAGAATATGATTAGCTTTATTTTACAGCAAAAAAACGGCACTCCTATCCTCCATGTATATGCGCAGACAGCTTATAAAATCCGCATAACGAAGAGGATAGAATCCGTTTTGGTGAAAGATTATTTAACCATGAAGCAACGATTCTGCACCGTCACAATAAATCTCAGTTCCTGTAATATGATCGGAATCCTCGGAGGCCAGAAAAAGTGCCAGTTTTGCAACTTGATCAGGACGCCCAGGACCTTCCTCTAGCGGTTGATCCCCTTCCGGAAATTCGACAGGGATTTTTACCTCTTTGAGATCCTCGGATGGAAAAGTGTTGTCATCAATATTGGTCTTAATAGCCCCAGGACAGATCGCATTTACGCGAATTTGAAATTGAGCCAGTTCTAATGCTGCCATCTTCATAAAAGCAACCTGACCTGCCTTTGTCGTACTGTAAGCAGAAAAACCGATGTTAGAAAATACACGATTTCCGTTAATGGAGCTGTTAATCAGGATGCTGCCACCGCTTTCTTTTAGATGCGGTATCGCATATTTAACAGTCGCGAAGGTTCCACGAAGGTTGATGTGAATCGTCTGGTCCCAAGACTCAATATCCATCGTTTCAATGGGCGTCATGGCTCCATTAATCCCTGCGTTTGCAAAAACAACATCAAGACGACCCCATTTCGCGGCCGCCTTGTTTATGGCAGCTTCCACTTGCGGGGGTTCAGCAACATCGCATTCAATTACGAGGGCTTCTCCGCCTTCTTTCTCCACTTGTTTTCTAACCTTTTCTGCGTTCTCAACAGTTCTATCCAGCAACACAACTTTGGCCCCGTTACGAGCGAACTCAAGCACAGTTGCTCGTCCAATGCCGGAACCACCTCCTGTTACAATCGCTACCTTACCTTCCAGCTTCTTATCTACCATGTTTAAGTATCCTCCTTCTTGTCATGCAAGCCTTCCAGTTAAGTTCTTTCCTTAACCTTAACCTCGCATACAGAAGTTGAATCGATAGATCTTTAATACCCCAAAGGATTATTTTTATTCACCCTGCCGAAGATGGATAATGAGATCATTTAAACCGGCTTCACGGATGCCCTCTACAATAAGATCAGCAAGCAGACGTGCTCCTAAAATCTGAAAATGTGTATTGTCTTGTACGCCAACTGGATGCAAGATATATTCTCCCGGATAGGACCACATGAACAGATCCTTTGTTCCTTCCACACCATAGGCTTCAAAAAGCTTACGACTCTTCTCCGCCAAATCGATTAGGGGGATCTGCTCAGTCTCAGCCAACTCTTTCATTGCCGTTAAATACTCTCCATGACTGTCTACTATAGCTTCTGCAGGATCAAATCTCCGCCTATGTACAGCGGTCACCAGTACCGGGTAGGCTCCTGCTTTCCTAGCAACTGTAATCATCCGCAGCAAATATTCTTTATATGTAGTGAAAGGTTCGGTGTGTCTATGTTCATCCCCTTTTGAATCGTTATGACCAAACTGTATGAACATATAATCTCTGGGCCGAAGCACAGTAGAAATGTTGTCCAAATGCCCTTCCTCAATAAAGCTCTTGGAGCTACGTCCTGAAATGGCTCGATTATCTACTACAAGACCTGCTTTGAAGCAGCGAGGCAGCAACTGGCCCCAGCCAGCATAGGGATAACCAGCTTCTCCTTGATCGGTCACCGTAGAATCACCAGCCAAATATAAGACAAGCGTTTCGTTGTCAGGCTCAATGTCGAGAGCATTTATTCGAGGCGCAATACCTGAGAAGGAGAGCTTTAGCTGACCACCCATGATTCGCATCGCAAATGATTCTCGTATATACTGACCTGCCCGGACGTTCAATGTATCTAATACGTACTTACCATCACCTGCTCGAATTATTGTACTCGTATCTGCTAAGGAGTCACCAAGTAACAAAGAAATCCGGTAAATCCCATCAGGAATATCTAACAGGAAGGCTGCCTTCTGCGGAATGCAGAAATCACTTCTTAATGGATCTGCTCCTCCCCTGGAACGCCCGAATACTGTCGAGTCTGAAGTAAAACCAAATCGCGCATCCGGAGAGTATCGTGAGTCCGGCCGAATTTTGGTGTAGCCGGGCGCTGTATCTTTAATCCCAAAGTCAAAATGATAGCTATCCAAATTCAGCCGCACCTTTCTTCATTAGATATTTTATCCTTTCAAACCACTGGTGCTGATTCCTTCCACAATCTGCTTTTGAAAGATAAAGAAAATAATCATGACGGGTGCCAAGCTAAGAACGGACATGGCGAACATGGGTCCCCAGTTGGACACGGACTCACTGTCGAGGAACATTTTCAGCCCCATAGAAACTGTATATTTAGATGGAGAGTTCAGGTACAACACTGGCCCAAGCAGGTCTTCCCAGCGCCAATAGAAGGAAAAGATCGCTGCAGTAGCCATAGATGGACGGATGAGTGGGAGAATGATTCTGAAGTACAGACCAAATTTCCCGCACCCATCAATCGTAGCCGCTTCGTCAAGTTCAACAGGTATTGTCCGAATAAACTGCAGCATTAGGAAAATAAAGAACGGAACACCGAAGAACTGTGGAACCACGATCGGCTTGATACTATCGAGCCATTCCAATTTCGCATAGATGATATATTGCGGGACTAGCACTACATCTGAAGGAAGCATAAGCGTCATCATCATGATACCGAACCATAAGCCATGCCCTACAAACTTATTACGTGCAAATCCGAAGGCTACCAGTGAAGAAGAAACCACCGCTCCTAGAGTGGCAACAACGACAATAATTAATGAATTCTTTATGAAGACACCAAAGGAATATCCGGCAATCCCTTCCCAGCCTTTAGCATAATTCCCCCATACCCATTGATCGGGAAGAAGCTGCTGAGCGGTAACGAATACAAGCCGGCTCTCTTTAAAAGAGCTCATGATCATCCACAAAATCGGATACAGCATAATGATAGCGAGGCCACCGATAAGAATGTGATACAGCGGCCATTTCAGTTTCATTTTCGCCATGGATTATTTTCCTCCTTCCGATTCGTAGAAGACCCACGATTTGGATGTCTTGAACAAAATTCCGGTCATGATGCCGACTAGCAACAACATCACCCACGCCATAGCTGAAGCATAACCCATATTATTAAACATAAAGGCCTGACGGAATAGATATAGAGAATACAACATCGTACCGTCCATTGGTCCGCCTTCACCTTTAGAGATAATATAAGCTGGAACAAAGGTCATAAATGCACTGATCGTCTGCATGACTAGATTGAACAGAATAACTGAGCTTAGGAGGGGCATTGTAATCTTAAAGAACTTTCTGAAAAAGCCTGCTCCATCTACACTAGCTGCCTCGTACATTTCACCAGGAATATTCTTTAGACCTGCCAGAAAGATCAACATGGATGAACCAAATTGCCACACGGATAAAGTGATCAACATAATAAGCGCAGCGCTCGGATTACCAAACCAACTTACTGGACCAAGGCCGAAAAAACCGAGCATGCCATTAATAATTCCAGTATCACTAAAAATATTGCGCCACATGATGGATACCGCCACACTGCCTCCTATAATAGAAGGTAAATAATAAGTTGTACGATAGGCTCCGATCATGCGTGATTTCGTATTGAGAATCATAGCCACAAATAAGGCAAAGGTGAGGCGTAAAGGTACACCAATAAATACGTAAAGCAGCGTCACCTTTAGTGAATGTAAATATTTCGGGTCATTCGAGAACATTTTGATGTAATTATCAAATCCGATCCATTTAGGTGGAGCGAACAAATTGTATTTGGTAAATGAAAGATAAAGAGAAATGATCATCGGGATCAGTGTGAAGCAAAGGAAGCCAATGACGAATGGACTGATAAAGGCATATCCTGTAAGGTTGCTTCGTAAGCTCCGGCCTGTTAGCTTCTTTTTCTTAAAAGCCAGCGGATTCGAAGGAAGGGGATTCGTGGATGCCAAGGGTCTCCAACTCCTTTTTATGTGAATAATAAGGGAAACGGACTGCCGCCTAACCAAATGGCATGCCGTTTCCCATGTTAGACGCAGTATAGTTATCTGTTACCTTCTATTACCGGCTGGAGAGAATAGCGTTCGCTTCTTTTCGGAACTGTGCGGCGGCTGCGGCTGGGTCAATTTTGCCGAAGTTCATTTGTTCAGCAAGGTCTGTAAGGAGTGCTACTACCTCTGGCGATCCAACTGGCGGACTCATTGGAGAAGTAGTAGGCTCCATGTCAGCTACGAATTTAAATACTTGTTTACCGGAATCCGTTAATTGTGAGGCTACAGATTCTTTGATTTTGCTTGAAATTGGCACACCACGTTCGCCTTTGATTAAATTGTTGGCTTCGGGATCATTAATCCAGAAATCAACGAACTTCGCTGCTTCTTCCTTCACTTTTGAGTTAGAAGTAACCGACCAATACATACTTGGCTGCATGTAGAGTCCTTTTTCCATATCCGGACCAGGCATTTGTGCCAGTGCCATAGGGCGATTTACAGCGATTTGCAAAGCAACATATTGGTTCGACCATTGCCATACGCCGATGCCTGTTCCTTTAACAATATCAGACTCTTCGATAACGCCTTTGTTTTGGCTCAGTTTGTCTTGGGATGGAACCGCTCCATCTTTAATTAAACCAGACAACATTCCGAAAAAGTCAGTGAACAAGGCATCATCCTCATATCCAAGCGCTGAACCATCATTGTTATAAAGTGCCAGCCCTTTTGTACGCAGATAATAGTTGAAGAATACGTCAGCTGCCATAGAACCGTCGATATACAGTCCAGCTGATTTAGCTTTCGCAGCAATTTCTTTGTACTGATCCCAAGTCCAGTTCTCAGGAATGGAATCCACCCCTGCCTTCTTCAGCAATTCTGGGTCATATTGAAAACCAAGTACGTTAACGCCTAATGGAATTCCGAATTGCTTCTCATTGATCACCCCAGTACTAAGGACGTTCTCATTCACATCGCCGACTTGGATCTGAGAGTTCAAATAAGGCTTCAAATCTTCGAGCTGTCCGTTAGACCCATATTGATTAATATAAGAAATATCCATTTGAACGATATCAGGAAGACGATTCGCTGCTGCTTGAGGCGCAAGTTTCTTCCAATAATCATCGAATGAAGCATATTCAGGCTCAATCGTTACATTCGGGTATTTGGCTTCATACATATCAATCACTTGTTGTGTATAAGAATGCCGTGTATCTCCACCCCACCAAGCTATACGCAGAGTTACGGGTTCTGCTGAAGTTGTAGCTGCGGGTTTCGTTTCTGAAGGCGTGTTTGTAGCGGAATCCGTAGCGGCAGCACTATTATTGTTATTACCTCCACCACAACCAGCTAACATCGATGACAACAACAATGGTACGGCTAGTAAAGCGAATCTCTTTTTCAAATTCATGTCCCCTTTTCCTATAATAGTATAAAGGCTCTGATCCCTTTAGGTAGCGCTTTCATGTATAAATCTTCTCAAATATTCAGTGATTGTTGAATACAAAAAACCGTCTTGTTTGTTCAATAATCAGTTCCCTTGAGAGGGTTTCATAAATTCTGTGGGTGTTTGCCCAGTTACTTTTTTGAACACTTGACTAAAATACTGTGCATTCCCACCGAAGCCGAACATTTCAGCGAGCTCAAATACTCTTACATCACCACTATGCATAATGTGTTCTGATGCTTTAGTAATCCGGTAATTGGTAACGTAATTAGAGAATTTCTCCCCCGTGATTTTCTTGAATATTTTCCCGAGATAATCAGGATTCATATATAACATCTCAGCAGCGACTGAGCTAAGTGAAAGTTCCGCATTCTTATAATCATCCGCAATAATTTTGAACATTTTATCTACGATTAAGGATTGGCGACAGCGAAAATGACGATCATACATCGCTGTCAAACGAGCAGCAGCATCTTTTACATAGGCTTTAAGACCACTTAAAGTCCTGATCTCAGCCAGTTCCACCATACTTGAAGTAAAGGTATTTCTTTCATCAGGGACGGCTAGACGTATCATCGCAGAATACAATTGTAAAACATAAGATCGCGTTACATTAATATCCACACGCTGTTCAGCTAGCAGATTAAATAACCGCTCTAATTCAAACTCTACTGCACTTTGTTCGCCCGCCTTAATCAGCAGACAGATTTGCTCTTCATCTAGTTCAATGTCATTTCTTCCGCTTAGTTCATCACTAGGAATATCACTTCCTGTGATCAGGCCTCCCTCTTCCATATAAAAACAGTGGTTAAGGCATTGCAGAGTCTGACGATACAATCTCCGTGAATGTATCATGAAGTCCGCGTCACTAATCGCAATGGTTACATCCACTTTATAAAATTTGTAGAACATTTTCCGTACATCAGAAATTCGTTCAAGCAGTGTACTATTCAGCGCAGCCTCTCCTTCGACTTCCATTAGTGTCAGAATAAATCCGCCTATCCTTGTACTAAGCAGCGTTTCTTGCAGCATATCCTGTGCAATATTTTGCAAAGCAAATAGTTGCTCATATTCATAAGAACCTTCCAGTCTGAACAAAATCAAACGCACCACTTTGTCATTTAATTCGATACCTAGCAGCTCCTGATAATACTCTAAATCTTGACTCCCGTACGTTTTGTTAGAGATCCATTCCTTCAAAAATTGTTCCTTTACATGCGGTAGAACTTTAGTAAAACGTTGCTTCATATCATTTACAAATTCCGTCCGGCCCTTAAGTTCATCGAGCTCTGCTACCAGTTCAACTAACGCATCATGAATTTGATTCTCGTTGCACGGCTTAAGCAGATAATGTTTCACTCCATGCTGCATAGCGATACAAGCGTAGTCAAAATCCTTATACCCCGTCAACATAATGAACTTTACCTCAGGAAACCGATCACTACATTTCTGCACCAAGCCTAGTCCATCCAATCCGGGCATGGAAATATCAGTAATCACTATTTCAGGGCGAAGCTCCTCTATTTTCTCTAAGGCTTCTATCCCGTTTCGTGCAGTACCCACAAGTTCCGTTCCTGCCTGTGCCCAGTCCACTACCTGAGATATGCCTTCTAGTATCAACCGTTCATCATCAACCAGCAGTAACTTATACATTCTCTTGCACTCCTTTTAAATAAGGTATACGTACATGTATTGTCGTTCCTTGACCTGGCTCACTTTCAATCACTGTACCCCATTCTGGGCCAAATACGATTTGAATACGCTCTGCGATGTTCGCTAACCCAATGCCTTCGCCACGTGTCTTAACTCTTCCCTGCTGTAAATCTTTGATGAACTCGGCACTCATCCCCGGCCCATTATCACTAACACGAATATCAAGGCCCTGTTCTTCCTCACTTACGGTTATAGAAATCGTGCAAGGCTCGATATTAGGCTCCAATGCATATCGGATCGCATTCTCGATCAACGGCTGAAGCGTCAGCTTCGGAATTAAAGCGTCATGCAAATGCTCTGGAAAATCCATGCGGAAATCAAGTCTCTCGTCAAATCGTGTCTTCTGGATAATGACATAATTGCGCACAATGGTGAGCTCTTTTTCAATCGTAATCAACGGGTCTTTAAGACCAATCGAACTGCGAAACAAATAGCCAAGCGCTTCTACCATTTCTGAGATTTTAGCTTGCTTGTTCATCTTCGCTAACCAATTGATCGATTCAAGTGTATTGTACAAAAAATGCGGATTGATCTGTGCCTGCAGTGCTTTAAGCTCGGTCTCTCTAATAATGAGCTGCTTCGCATAATTCTCATCGATAAGTTCTCTGATTCTGCGGATCATCATTTTAAAGGTTCTGTTAAGCTGACTTACCTCGTCCTGCGCAGTTTGTGAAACGACACCTAGCGACTGTTCCTCCAGATTATCCAGATCACCCTTCTCGATTTGTTTCATTTTTTTGGTCAGCTTTGAAATCGGGCGTACAATACTTCGGGCTAATCGATAGCCTAAGAGCAATCCAATTAGTAATATGAGCGCGAATATGATGACGACCAATTTTTTTACAAAAGTAATATGTTTGAACATCTCATTGAAGGGGGTCGCATTGATATACATCCATTCCATATAAGATGATTTAGTCTTCGTTATAAAATATGTTCCTTCTTCATACTTAGCCGTACGATAAAGCTCGGAACGTTCCGTTTCCGCTTTAAGCTCATTTGGCAGCAACATCGGAGTTTGGGGATAAACCGCTAGCCCTGAAGTCGCATCTGCAACAATCAACTGATCGCCATCCGAAGTGTTACTAGTGCTATCTGCAATAATACGATCAATCCGAATTCGAATGACTAACGTCCCTAAATCGTCCAGCGTAAAGGTTGATCCGGTGTAAGATTTAATCTGCCGAACAGCCAGGAGTGAATTCTTATTCCCTTGGGGATACCACACAATACTACCGCTAGCTTCCTTAGCCAGAGGCTTTAATTGATCCTGGAGATCCTGTGATACACCTTCCCGATTACCCGCAGTCATAGCTCCGCCATTCGTATCCAACAACATCATGGAATAAACGTATTTCTCTGCTCCTGCAAAGGCAACTAACCTGTTGATGATTTTATTATGTAGGACCTGCCGTTCATATGGTTGAGGATCATCCTGTAACTGGCGAAGACATTCCTGAATTTGCTCATCAGAGACCACTGTAAAAGAAAGTTGTTCCAGCTCTCTCAAAGTACTCTCTATACTGATAGATGACATTCCCAGCACTTCAGATGCCTTTTCATAGATTTGCTTGTCATAAATTCGATAAACATACTGCAGGACGGTTAAAGAGAACAGAAAGGACAGCAGCAGCAAAAATGAAATGATCAATATCATTTTATTAAAAATCCCTGAACTCCTGTAAGCGCTAACATTCTTCAAAAACATAAGCATCCTCCAATTCACTCCAAACCCTTATTATGGGAAGTAATATTTATCATCACTATATCCTATCATAAATGATATTGAAGCATTTGGGAAAACTTACAACAAAAAGGACTTAAAGCGAAATCCAGAGTCAGAATTCACTTTAAGCCCCTATCCTGAGCTTAAGATACTCCTATAAAAGACTAACCTAGCATCATTCGATCATCCGCCAGTTTATGACCACTGATGGTCTCAAATTCTCCCAGCAGGCGTTCTACCGTAAGATCCTTTTTCCTTGTTTCATCAATATCAAGGATAATACGGCCTTTATCCATCATGATAAGACGATTGCCAAGACGTATAGCCTGCTCCATGTTATGGGTAACCATAAGCGTAGTCAGCTTCATCTCACGGACGATAGACTCTGTCAGTTTAGTAATCAGCTCCGCTCGTGAAGGATCAAGTGCCGCTGTATGTTCGTCTAACAGCAAAATTTGCGGCTGGGTAAAGGTTGCCATTAGCAAACTCAGTGCTTGTCTCTCCCCACCAGATAATAATCCTACCTTAGCTCGCAGACGATTCTCCAATCCAATCCCGAGACGACTTAACTCCTCACGAAACATCGTCCGTCTCGCTGCATTTACACCAAACGATAATCCTCTACTCTTCCCTCTTTTAAAAGCCATCGCTAAATTTTCTTCAATCGTCATCCGTGGAGCCGTACCTGCCATCGGGTCCTGAAAAACCCGTCCGATCCAGCGACTGCGCTGATATTCTGCTAAATGGCTAATCGAACTCCCTTCAATACTAGCTGAACCAAGATCCGGCTTCATCACACCAGAAATAATGTTCATTAGCGTTGATTTACCAGCACCATTGCTTCCAATAATGGTAACAAAGTCACCAGGAAGAAGCTCCAAATCAATGCCAAGCAGCGCGATCTTCTCATCCGGTGTCCCAGGATTAAACAGCTTAGATACGTTATCCAGTTTAAGCATCGATGGCACCTCCTCTCTTGCTGCTAAGCGCTTGTTCAGCTAATTCAAGCGAACGTTTACGCGCCATATTCTTCTGCTTCAAGAAACGCTGAATCGATGGGAATACAAGTGCGAAAATAACGATAATTGCCGTAATCAGCTTAAGATCCGAAGGTCTCAACCATGGTACATACAAGGCTAATGCCACTACGATTCGGTAAACAATAGATCCCAGAACAACTGCCAACGTCGCACGGAATACATTTCCAGCACCGAAAATGGCTTCACCAATGATTACCGAAGCTAAGCCGATAACAATCATCCCTATACCCATTGAGGAATCCGCAAAGGTAGAATACTGAGTGATCAATGCACCTGAAAGTGCCACCATTCCGTTGGATAAACTGACGCCGAGAATTGTCGTGTTATCTGTGTTTACACCCAGACTACGGATCATTCTTGCATTATCTCCGGTAGCCCTTAAAGCAAGCCCAAGATCAGTACGCAAGAATAAATCCATTAGAATTTTCACAAATAAAACAATAAAAGGAAGAACAAGAAGCGGATTGATGGACGAGAACAACGTGGTATCACCCATTAGTGACCAGTTAGGCTTACCGCCAAAAATTCTCAGATTGATGGAATAAAGTGCGATCATCATTAGAATCCCGGATAACAGTCCATTAATCTTGCCCTTCGTATGTAGTAGACCGGTACACATTCCTGCCAGCATCCCACCTGCAATAGCAGCAAGCGTCGCTAACCAGGGTGCATAACCATTGGTAATCATAACAGCCGCAATAGCACCGCCAGTAGTAAAGCTTCCATCTACAGTCAAATCAGGAAAATCCAAAATGCGAAAAGTAATATATACCCCTAAAGCCATAAATGCATAGAGCAAACCCATTTCCACAGCCCCGAGCATTGAATCATACATAGAAGTCTTCTCCTTTCAAGCATCAAGGGGCGCCCTCAAGGAATCGCCCCTATATAATGTCTTATTGAATAATATTGTTAGCTTGATCGGCAACTTCTTTTTTCATCGCATCCGTCACTTCTATGCCTTGTGCGGCAGCGGCTTTAAGGTTAAGGATAAGATCGAGCTTTTCTTGCATCGTTACTTTCATATCTGCTGGCTTTTTACCATTCTTCAGAATGTCCACTGCCATTTGTCCAACTTGGTAACCATGATCGAAATATTTGAAGCCAACGGTTGCAAATGCGCCTTTTTCAACGGTATCCCGGTCGCTGGAGAAGAACGGAATTTTCTTATCATTAGCTGTTTGAATGATGGTATCAACAGCACTCACTACTGTATTATCCAAAGTAATGTAGAATGCATCTACACGACCAGCAAGTGATTCAGCAGCTTGCTTCACTTCAGAAGTATTCGTGATGGCTGCCTTCACAAGCTCAATGCCATGTTTATCCAGCTCTTTCTTAGCAATATCCGCCATAATTACAGCGTTCGGTTCACCTTCATTGATAACAATGCCCAGCTTCTTCACATTAGGAAATTGAGTAGCAATGAATTGCATTAATCTATTAATAGCTTCAGGATTCGTATCTGATACACCAGAAACATTTCCACCTGGGTGCTCCAGATCAGTTACGATCTTTGCATCGAGTGGATCAGTCACTGCTGCGAACAGTATCGGAGTGTCCTTACTTGATTTACTAAGCGCTTGAACAACCGATTGAGCAGAAGGTGTTGCAATAGCCAATACCAAATCATTAGTGTCAGCTGCAATCTTCTGAGCAATGGTCAAGTTATTCGCAGGGTCAGCTTGAGCATTCTCAAGGTCAACCTTCAAGTTCTCTCCTTCAATAAGCCCGGCATCCTTCAAAGCAGCAAGAATACCTTCGCGTGTAGCATCAAGTGATGGATGTTCTACGTATTGCGAAATTGCGATTTTGTACGTTTTGGAATCAGCGGTTCCAGCATTCGTTGGCGCATTTCCAGTGCTTGTTGCGTTTCCTGAGTTTACAGCGGCATTATTGTTGCCACAGCCAGCAGCTACTAGCATGAAGCATAAGCTTAAACCTGCAAAAATGTTTCTCTTTTTCATTAAAGTACCCCATTTCATTAGATTATTAACGCGTGCATCAAAGTGAGCGACTCAGCATTATCACTTTTATCGATAAAAGCATTAAAGCATAAGCTTACACGTACCTCACAATAATGATAGAAATCTATTAAACCTATATTATATGGAGGTTGTTTATCCGTCAATCACTTATCCTACTTCCATAGATTACAAATTTTATAGCGCATAACTCACCAATATAGGAAGGACTTGGTTATGTCTTACAGTGATTGCCTTGGTCCCCATTACATAAAAAAAAGCCCCCTGCACAAACTTAAACTACAGTTTGAATTTGGAGCGTGTCATATGCCTAATAACCACAAAAAATTACTATCCACTGCTACTGTATTGCTCGCTGCCGTTTTATCAAGTACCGCATGCGGTTACTCTTCACAATCACAAAAACCCAAGGTAAACGCCGTAACTCCCGATGGCATGCAAGCCTCAAGTTATTATGAAAAGTCCGCCATCACCGATGCTCAAGGAAAGTACTGGATTCCACTCAAACCTGCGATTACTTCACTCGGTTATCGTATGAAAGATGATGCTACTCATGGGGGATACACCAAAATTGGCTACAGTGATGTTATGTATATGCTGCGCCCTGGCTCTACTCAAGTCTTCTCCCTAGGTGAGAAAATCACATTACCGCAGGCACCTAGACGACAAGAAGGTCAAATCTATATCACACCTTTAGCCCTATCCAAATTTCTTCAAACGGAGGTGGGTTGGAATCCTCAGTCTGGTGAAATCAACATAGCCACACCGACCGACCATGAAGCTATTATAAAAACACCATCTGCTAAATCATTGAATGAAGCTAAACCATTTCACATTCAAAGTATTTCTGAAGCAGATAAGAAGGAATTAGTTACTTATGCCAAAAAATTCTTAGGTGTGCCTTATGAATTCGGTACCGGGCCTTATGAAGAGACTAAGAAATTTGATTGTTCTTCTTTTACAAGGCATGTATTCAAACAATTCGGTGTAAACTTACCGCGCTTAGCCAAGGATCAAGATAATATAGGTTCTCGCGTACAACGCAGTGCATTAGATGTCGGCGATCTTATATTCTTCACTGTCCCAGGTCGGTTTGAAAGTGACGCTATACCCGGGCATGTCGGTATTTACATTGGGGATGGAAAGTTCATTCATACTTGGGGTGATCCCGGGGTTCAGATCAGTGAGCTGGACTCAGGGTATTGGAGCAACGTAATCCTGCATATGCAGCGCATTCTGTAACCCATATTACTGGCTAATGGCACCTATTAAGAAAGCCTGAATCCTCCGCTATGGAAGGGTTCAGGCTTCTTTGTTGCAGCATAAAGCGGTATTCTTAATCCCAGTTCTTGCCCTTGCCACTTAAACGTACAAACAGCTTTACAAACTCTACAATCACTATAATCGCCAGTGCTGCAGCAATTACAATTCCCCACTGTAACCCGCTTAAATGTGAGACACCAAACCAGTCATTCAGTCCTGGGATGATAATCACCAGCACCAGCATAAGTGTAGAGATCAGTGATGCCCACAGCATATACCGGTTGCTGAACCAGCCAATCTGGAACAACGATTTCGTATTGGATCTGACGTTAAACGCATGAGAAATTTGCAGCAATCCTAATGTGGCGAATGCCATCGTAACCGCAATCCCCTCATTGTAATGGGTATGTGCCCACTGGTATACAAACAGCGTAAGCGCGGCCTCTAATATACCCTGGTAGATGATCCCGATTCCCACGCCTCCAGCAAAGATACTGCTGCTGGCTTTGCGTGGTTTCTTCGACATCAAATCATCCCCCGCCTTCTCAAGCCCAAGAGCTAGTGCCGGTAGGGTATCGGTAACAAGATTAATCCACAGAATATGAATTGGCTCGAGTATCCGCCAGCCGATCATGGTTGCAATGAATAGCGTAAGCACTTCCCCAAGATTGGCTGAGAGTAGGAACTGGATGGCCTTACGGATATTGCTGTAAACCTTCCGTCCTTCTTCAACAGCAACAACTATGGTCGTAAAGTTATCATCTGCTAGCACCATGTCTGAGACGCCCTTTGCTACATCCGTTCCTGTGATCCCCATCCCGACGCCGATATCTGATGATTTAAGCGCAGGAGCATCATTCACACCGTCACCCGTCATAGCAACAATCTTCCCTTTTTTCCTCCACGCCTTAACGATCCGAACTTTATGTTCAGGAGATACACGTGCATAAACCGAATAATTAGTGACTTTCTCAGCAAATTCCTCTTCACTGAATTTATCCAGCTCACTGCCGGTCAATACGCCCGTCTCATCTTCGATAATACCTAATCTTTTAGCAATGGCCGCTGCAGTATCTCGATGATCTCCTGTAATCATTACAGGTCTAATCCCCGCTTTACGGCAGATAGCTACCGCATCCCGTACTTCCTCTCGTGGAGGATCAATCATACCGACTAAACCGATAAATACAAGTTCTTTCTCCGTAGCTTCCGGGGAGAGGTTAGTCGGTAGCTGCTGTTCATCTCTGAAAGCAAATGCCAACACCCGCAGTGCATCATTCGCAAGCATTGTATTACTTTCCATGATATGTCGTGAATGTTCATCATTAAAAGGAACGATCTCTCCATCCACGAAGATATGGCTGCATTTGGACAAAAGCACATCTGGTGCACCTTTCGTTAATACACGATAACGTCCGTTCTCAACTTCATGAATCGTTGTCATCAGCTTGCGATCGGAGTCAAATGGCAGTTCATTTTTACGTGGGAATTTCTTTTCTAAATCCCTTTTGTCAGTACCTATACTGAGCGCGTAGTCTACTAACGCTGTTTCCGTAGGATCCCCGATAATCGCTTTACCACTCTTAGTTTGCGGGTCCTTAGCTCCATCATTCCCTCCAGGTTCTTCAGAGGAATTCCCTTCGTCAATGCTGGAATCATTACAAAGCGTCATAGCCTGAAGCAATAGTTCACCACCCGGTGTCCCTTCAAGACCTTCAGCAGCTTCTTTCGTAGTTCCATTGACATGCACTTTTTCGACAGTCATCTTGTTTAGAGTCAAAGTACCTGTCTTATCAGAGCAAATAATTTCGGTGCTTCCGAGCGTCTCTACAGCAGGGAGTTTGCGAATGATCGCTTTACGTTTAGCCATCCGCTGCACTCCGAGTGCCAAGATAATCGTCACAATTGCTGGCAGCCCTTCAGGAATCGCTGCTACTGCAAGTGAGATCGAGGTGAGAAGCATATCCAGCAGCTCTCTACCCTCAAATATACCGACGGCAAAAATGACTACACAGACACCAAGAATAATAAAGGTGAAATATTTTCCTAGTTCATCCAGTTTCTTTTGCAGCGGTGTTACATCATTCTCTTCCTCCGAGATAAACCCAGCAATCCTGCCGACTTCAGTCTGCATTCCTGTAGCTGTGACGACACCAACCGCTCTACCGTAAGTTACATTGCTGCTCATATAAGCCATATTGGTACGATCCCCGATAACAATATCGCTTCCTTCAAGCACACCTATCTTCTTTTCTGAAGGTAATGATTCTCCGGTCAATGCGGCTTCCTCTGTTTTCAAAGAAGCAGCTTCTAACAGTCTAATATCCGCCGGAACTACATTTCCAGCTTCCAGCAATACGATATCCCCAGGTACGAGATCTTCACTTTTAATCTCTGAGACCTGACCTCCACGCCGCACTCTGGCATGCGGAGAGGACATACTTTTCAGGGCATCTAGCGCCTGCTCTGCCTTATTTTCCTGAATAACACCAAGTACCGCATTCAGGATGACTACCAACAAAATAATGACTGTATCTGTCCATTCTCCCAAAACCCCAGACAATACTGCCGCCACTAGCAAAATAAAGATCATTACATTTTTAAATTGTTCAATAAATTTTCCTAGCAGAGATTTAGTTTTTGCTTCTTGAAGTACGTTCTTCCCATACTGCTCCAGAAGTTTAGCGGCTTCACCGGAAGACAAACCATCTTTCCTAGTTTCCAGCCTTTTGAGCACTTCTTCCTCACTTAGTGTATGAAAAGGTACCTGCCCCTGCGATTTTGGATCATTTGAGTTCAAGACAATAGCCTCCTTCCGGGATTGAGATTCTGGTAAAACCTCTCATATGAGTCTTACCCAAAAAAGGCACGGTGATTCTAGAACGTTATGTACAATTTTAGAAATTAAGCTGTTCCGTCTGCTTGACTCGATCAAAGCTCTTGAATCTAGTCCCTTGATAAAGGAGTTCTCCTCGATCCCCTTCTACAATCAGACCAAAATCCTGATCTCTAACCTGCAATTCCAAGCGTCCACCATCCTCAAACTCAAACGTCACATAATAACTAGTATGTGCGCTCGACTCACCCGAACCACCCCATACCTCAGTCCGTTTCGTTACAGCTTTAGAGCTAGCTTTTATCAAGGGACTTGCGTTGTTGGCTATCCAGCTTCTCACTGATTTATAAATTATAAAGACGAAAACACCTAGAATAAACAAAGCAAATAATTTAAAAAATAGGGGCATCTCATGAATGAAACTTCCGAAAAAGCTTCGTTTATCAAAACCGTTAAAATCCTGCCATTCGCTCAAATTCATTCCTCCTGACTGATACAAGATAATAAAAGTCTTCTTTTCTACGAAATACGTCATTTTTCCCGTCCGGTTTCTTGTTTTCATCGTTTTCAAATGAATTTTTTTCACAAAACAATTTGGAATCAAATGATAAGGTATGGTATGCTTTTTATACTACATACAGTTGGGAGGTGTTATTTCGGTGCAATATATAGCGCGCTTGTCACTACTTTGGTTTCTTCGTATAGTCCTAATTCTAGGAATGATGTTTTCTTTTCCACCGGTTTGGTCTGGAGGATTATTCACTACGGAGCAAGAATCAAAGACAACCGAAATTGAACGCTACGAGCGAAAGTTTATAGCTCCCGTAAGGACGGTACCCCAAATAACTCCTCAAATAGGAGCCATCAAAATAACTGAACAGTGGGGAACTAAATCTATTGCGGTAGCCGCGATACTCCCTGTGCTTTCTTTTGTATTCCGTCCTGTGATCTATAAATTCTTGCTTCGACTGCGGCTGTACCTGTTAAAATTCACTTCTCACTTTCTAATATCACGCAATGCGAATTTCATATCTACCTTAAATGATTGTTACTGAAGGTCATTTAGAACTTCCATTGATAAAAATTCGAAGAAAGCGAAATAATTATAAGACACCTAAATGCAGGGTAGACTTTCGTGGATTATAGAGAATCGGATTTACCGGGAATCGGTAAAAATTTGTTATGCAAACTTACTTCTAGCATAGGAATCAAAATGGATCTATAAATTATTGGATACAGTATATAAATTAAAGAAGTGACATGCTGCTAAAATTATCCCAAAAAAAGCTGTCGCTCCCTACGAAAATGAATACGGTTGTTTCCCCTGCTAAAGGAGGAAAAACATTGCAGACAAAGACAACACAACATAAACAATTACGTAAAAATTCAGTATTCCGAGTTCTAACCGTTATTGCAGGAGCACTACTTGCCGCAGTAGGATTAGAGTTATTTCTCATACCACATGGGCTTGTAGTTGGTGGAATCACAGGTTTATCGGCATTATTCGCTCATACCACTGAAATGCGGTTGGGATTGTTTCTTTTTCTATTCAATCTACCTTTTATATTCATGTCTCGAAAGCAAGTGAATCTTCGCTTTGCTCTGTATACCGTTCTAGGATTAGCTTGCTTGACCATCGCTTCTCTTGCTCTACACCGTTTTCCTGCAGTGATTAGTGATCCTTTACCTGCTGCTATGGCAGGTGGCATATGTTTAGGACTCGGTATCGGTATATCTGTCCGATTCGGTGGTGTGAACAAACATGCAAGTGATCAAGGATATTCACTTCTGAGTGGTGGACCGCCAAAGTCAACCGAAGTCGTCATCATGATTCTAAACTGTGCTATTTTGCTTATAGCAGGCACACTATTTGGCTGGGAGCAAGCCATGTACTCCATTATTGCTTACTTATTGGCCTTCGAAGGTGTGAGATTCTCACTCCGAGGGTTATCCGATTCACGCGCTGCATGGATTACCAGCAATAGTTGCATGGATATCCAGGAAGCTCTCGAAAACTCATTAAATCGAGAAGTTGGGCTTGCTGAAGGCTCCGGGCAAAATGGAGAGCTGAGCACATTGTTTTGTCTCATCAACAAAATGGAAGAACATCAATTGCGGACCATCGTCCTTAATTGTGATCCTGACAGCCAAATTGTGCTCAAATCAGCTGCCAGTGATCAAAGATTGAGTAATCTGCCATCCTAACTATCAGGGCAGAATGATGAGCATGATAAGTATGTTGATTAAGCCTTCTTTGTTTGAAGGTAAACTTTATTATTCCACGTAAGATAAATAGCGTTTCTCCCGTGTATGGGGGGAGCGCTACTTTTGCGTTATCAACCGGGATTCTTTCGCTGGAATTACGATATCCTGCAAAAGTACATCTTTTGGCTCAGACATCCGCTCCATTAAGCCCAAATCCTGCAAATGTACAGGAATATCCTCATTTATGGCTCGAAAGCTTCTTCTGATGCAAGAATTCCTGCAGATTTGCAGGAATCAATACATTAACCCTCCTCGTATCATCTAAAGATGTACTATTGCAGGATTCTCGCCGGAAAATTATTGGTTAGTCTACGTTCGTTAATCAGTGTTCGTCAGTCAGCGTTCATTAATCAACGTTAATGAGCCAGTGTTTGTTTGTCTGCTTTTCACTAGAATTCATCCTTGATTCACACAAAAAAAGCTGTCTCAAAAGCAGCATTCACTACTTTTGAGACAGCCTCTACTCCTTTAGCTAGCTGAGAATCAAACCTAAGATCTAGCCTATACTCGCTAGCACACTTTCCTAACGGAACATTCCCCACAAACGGATCAAGTGGAAGGTGTTGTTTGGATCAATTTTCTGAGCGATAATAAATTTCACAATTTGGTCTTCCTGCGTCGAGGTCAATTTCTCGTTCAGTACACCAGACGCATTCCGTACCAGCCTGCGAACAACTGCCGTGTCCTGTAGCTCTTGTTTCGAGACGCCGTTAATCATATTTTTAATACGATCTTTGACAGTCGCGTTTTTCATCTTCAGCTTGATGCGTTCCACGAGCTGAGGGCTAATTCCGAATTGTTGATAACCCAAGTGTAGCACCTCCCGTCATATCCAATCTTTCACAGTATATGAGGCTTAGGAGCTAGATGTGCCTACTTAGTCAATTAATTCCCCTTGGAAAATTTGCTCGCCTTGTAAATAATGCCGAAGAGGTGCATATTCAGGAGATGTCCAGAACTTCTCATCCTTAAGCAGCTCTGCCACATCATCACGCGCCTGCTCCAGCACTTCAAAGTCAGCCGTCATATCCGCCAAGCGAAACTCCGGTAATCCACTCTGCTTGGTTCCAAAAAAATCACCTGGGCCACGCAGCTCCAAATCTCTCCGCGAAATCTCAAATCCATCATCGGTGTCCGTCATAGCAGTCATTCGTTCACGCCCGATTTCAGATTTCGGATCAGCCACTAGTACACAATAAGAGGCATGCTGACCTCTACCAACCCGTCCACGAAGCTGGTGCAGCTGTGATAATCCGAACCGGTCTGCATCCATAATAATCATCAACGTGGCATTAGGAACGTCTACACCCACCTCTACAACCGTTGTGGATACTAAGAGTTGCAGTTCATTGTTGTAAAATGCTCGCATCACTTCATCTTTTTCAGCTGGAGACATCTTTCCATGCAAAAGCCCAACTTTATAGTTAGGAAAAGCTTGGCTCATCTGAATATGTAAATCTATAGCATTCTGTACATCCAGTTTCTCCGATTCTTCAATGAGCGGACAGATCAGATACGCCTGACGTCCCAGCTCTATTTCACGCTTAATCAGATTTAGGACACGATCCATGAGATCATGCTTGACCCAATAACTAGTTATTGGCACTCGGCCTTTCGGTCTTTCCGACAGCGTGGATACATCCATATCTCCAAAAACAGAGATCGCAAGTGTACGTGGAATAGGTGTTGCAGTCATCGTAAGTACATCCGGATTATATCCTTTACGCCGCAATACACCTCGCTGGTTTACACCAAACCGATGCTGCTCGTCCGTAACTACAAGACCCAGATCACGGAAAAATACATCCTCCTGAATCAATGCATGCGTTCCTACAACAATATCGAGCATCCCCATTTGTAGTGAAGCTAACAATTCTTTACGTTTCCGTCCAGTTACGCTCCCTGTTAACAGACCAACCGTAATTCCAAACGGCTCAAACATCTTCGTAAGTGAACGCATATGCTGCTCTGCTAAAATCTCAGTGGGCACCATAAGCGCACCCTGAAAACCAGATCGCACGGTTGCAAAAAGCGCGACGGCAGCTAGTACCGTTTTGCCGGAACCCACATCACCTTGAAGCAGTCGATTCATGCAATATGGTGATCGCAGATCATGTAAGATCTCCAGCTCCACTCGTTTCTGAGCATCTGTAAGCTCAAAAGGTAAGCTGCGAACAAACTGGCGCACGGTTGCGTTATCTACGGTATGGACTACACCATCCATCCTACCACGATTGAGTACCCGGAATGCCTGCATCTTCAACTGGAACAGAAACAACTCCTCATACACCATCCTGCGGCGTCCCTGCTGCCCTTCACGCGTATCCTCTGGCCTATGAATGGTAGCAATCGCCCGTTTACGGGGCATAAAATCATATTGCCGCATAATAGAATGTGGTAGTATCTCAGGAATTAGATCTCCATACTGCTGAAGCGCCTGATTAATACTTTTCCTGATCCACGACTGCGTGATCTTTCCACCGATGGAATAGACCGGCTGTAGAGTCCCTGTCTTCCCTTCCCCACGATCGGGGAATTCAAAATCCGTCACTGTAATTTGATTTCGCTTCTGATCCCATTTACCTGTGAGTACAATTTCTCTTCCCACAGTAAGTTGCTCACGCACGTAATGACGATTAAACCATGTAGCTGTGAACATCCAAGGCTCAGCAACCATTTTACAACTAAGTCGTGACTTGCCTCCAAAACGTTGCAGTACGGGGATACCGATCACTTTAGCCTCTGTAGTCACTTTATCCCCATGTTTGGTTTCACTCAGCGAGCGCGGGCGATAATCCTCATAACGGAACGGATAATACTCTAACAAATCCTTTACTGTAAAGACGCCAAAGGCGTGAAGCTCGCTTTGCTTTTGAGCACTCACGCCAGTTATGTTTTTTACTTCAATTTGATTTAATGACAGTGTCATATTCATCCCTCATTTTGCAGGCCAAATGAATACAGCTAACGTACCGTTTCCGACATGGCTGCCCACGACAGGGCCGACGTTCGTCAGCACTTTCTCTTCTAGTGTAAAATGTCCTGACAGCTCTTTCAGGAACTCTTCACCGGAAGCCGGTTCAGCCGTATGACCCACGGCCACATTGATTTTGTCTACACCTTGAATATCCTTCTTAAATAATTCAATCATACGGGCAATAGCCTTCTTACGGCCTCTAACTTTCTCCACCGCATATATTATTCCTTCTGCATCAATAGACAGGATCGGCTTAATATTAAGAAGCGTTCCCAGAATGGCCGAGGCCTTTCCGATTCTCCCGCCTTTTTGTAAATATTCAAGTGTATCTACCAAGAAGTAAAGCTTACGAGATTGGCGCAGACTTTCTACAGCTTCAAGAATCGCTTCGGGACTCTTATCTTCAGCAGCCAATCTGGCGGCTTCCACCACCATAAATCCAAAACCGTAAGAAGCGGAGAGAGAATCTACTACAGTGATCCCTTCTCCCTCTTCCTCCAACATCGATTTAGCCAATAGTGCTGATTGGTACGTACCGCTTAGTCCAGAAGAAATATGAAACGAAAGGATAGGACTTCCCGGGTAACGTTCCAAAATATCTCGATACACATTCATGTATTCAACCGGTGAGGGTTGAGAAGTAGTCGGCAACTGTGACGAGCGGGGAAGTCGCTCATAGAACTGCTCCGGCGTCATATCCAGATTGTCCCGGAAAGCCTCTTCGCCGAACATCAAGGTCAAAGGGACGACCTCAATGCCATACGTTTCCGCCATTGCTGGCGGGATATCAGATGTGCTGTCGGTGACGATAATGGTACGATTCATGGATTATCTCCCCCATACTATAATTTTGCCAACTACGTAATTAGCAAGTTGCTCCTGAACTGTTATAGAACCCTCAGCATCTACCTATGGCTCTACGGAGAAAAGATAATAATAAAGGGGTTGGCCACCCTCATGAATCTCTACTTCCACATTAGGGTAAGTCTCTTCCAGCCACTCGCTTAAGGAATCTGTGACCTCAGAATCAGTTTCTGCTCCACTAAGGATCGTAACGATTTCATCGCCATTCTCAAGCATATTGGACAGCAGCGCCTGACTTGCAGCTAACAGATCATCTGCGGCAGCGACAATTTTGGAGTTCGAAATTCCGATAAATTGCCCGGATTTAATCTCCAGATCATCAAAGCTTGTATCACGGACAGCATTTGTTACTTGTCCTGACTTGACCTGTGAGATTGCTTCTAGCATGTTCCCAGAATTAGTCTCCTCAGAATCCTCTTCTTGGAACGCGAAGGCTGCAGCGATTCCTTGAGGAATGCTTTTGCTTGGAATAACCGTAATCTCACGTTCGCCTTCCAAGAGCTCCTTAGCTTGCTGAGCGGCAAGAACAATATTAGAGTTATTCGGCAGAATGTAAACATGCTTCGCAGAGATGGAAGAAATCGCGTTCACGAAATCCTCTGTGCTAGGGTTCATAGTCTGACCTCCAGCTAGGACTACGTCCACACCGAGGCTTTTGAAAATATCTGCAATCCCAGCGCCTGATGATACTGCGATGAATCCGTAAGGTGCCAAATCATCTGCTGGTGGTTCGGCTGGAGCTGATTGTACCCGGCTCTGTTCATCCGGCATATCGGCGAAAACATCTGGCATAGGTGCAATATCCATCCCTGCAGTTAACAAGTCACGGTGTTGCTCACGCATATTGAGAATATGAATCTGCGTAATTTCCCCATAGAGGAGTGCCAGATTCAAAACTTCACCTGGAGCCTTGGAATGCACATGCACTTTAATGGTTTCATCATCCGAAATTACAATAATGGAATCTCCATTTACTGACAACGCTTTCCTAAAGGTTTCCTCATCAAAGTCCGTTCTCACGTTACCGCCTAACTGGCGATTAATGAAGAACTCCATATCATATAGAAATTCTATGTCCTCTGTTGAAAGCTGTGATTGCGCAGAAGACTGTACAGAAGACAGTTCGCTTTCAGGTTTCTTTAACACCGGTACCGGTGTTGGCACGACTGGTGCCTGAGGTTGTCCTTTTACAGGTTCAGATACACCGGAGCTTCCGCTCGTCAGATGCTGGTGAAACCCTTCATAAATATAGACCAGTCCTTGACCGCCAGAGTCTACGACACCGACTTGCTTCAAGACAGGCAATTGTTCCGGTGTATAGGCTAAGGCTTCCTTTGCTTTGGCCAATACCTCTGTCATGAGCTCTGTAACATCTGTAGTTCGGCGAGCATAGTAGAGAGCATGTCTTGCAGCCTCTTTAGCCACTGTAAGAATAGTTCCTTCTACAGGCTTTACAACTGCTTTATAGGCTGCGTCCACTCCGCTTTGCAATGCAGCAGCAAATTGCTGTGTGTTCAGCTCATCATGTTGAGCTGCAGATCTGCTAAACCCTCTGAACAATTGAGATAAAATAACTCCGGAGTTCCCCCGTGCGCCCATTAACAAGCCCTTAGAGAGTACACCTGCACATTGACCGACAGACGTTGTATTATTTTTCTTCAATTCATTCGAACCTGCGGTCATCGTCAAATTCATGTTAGTTCCGGTATCTCCGTCTGGAACCGGAAAAACATTTAGGGAATTGACGTGTTCTGCATGCTGTTGCAGCTTATCCGCTCCAGCCAATACCATAGCGGTAAAATCTGTTCCGTTTATAGAACGCTTACTCAATTGAGAATTCCCCTTCCTAACTTCATGCCTAATCATTCTATGATTAACAGGACATAATGCACTAATTTACATTGTACTATAAGTATTAAAAGAAATAAATGTTTTTGAATCGGTTGACGTAGCAAAATTTGCTGTGATATTATAGATAAGTATTGTTTTATGCAGGTGTTAGGAATAAGGAGGTGTAATCTATGTCCCGCAAATGTGCAGTAACAGGCAAGAAACCGAGCAGCGGCAACCACGTGTCTCACGCCAATAACCGCAACCGTCGTTCTTGGGGAGTTAACGTTCAGAAGGTCCGTATCCTCGTGAACGGTAAACCAAAACGCGTGTACGTCAGCACCCGTGCTTTGAAAGCCGGTAAAGTTGAACGCGTTTAGTCTTTTGCAATTTTAAAGACCGAGCGATCACTCATATGAAGCAAAAAGCACCCTTTACATTTGTAAGGTGCTTTTTTTCATGTTTTCTTTTCTGTTCCAAGCCCAAGATCAACTCTTCTGAAATGTGTTCAAAATCGCTTTAACAAAACCTCCCAAAAACCTTGGCAGCTTAAACGTGTAAAATTTCATGGTTTACCCTCCCATCAATTCATGCCGTACGCAGGAGACTTTCTTCTTGTTCTAACGGTAACGTACTGCAGTCCTCCCTGCCAAAACAAAAAAGGCTACATGAGATTTCTGCTCATGTAACCATATTTATGCGTCGAGGACTTGGCCTATACCTTTAGTCGTAATAGCCTATTTTTTTAACGAAGTGCCGCTTCCGCTGCTTCTCGAATCTCAAGGATCGCTGCAGCACGATCACTCCGGCCAAAAACTGCATTTCCTGCAACCAAAACATCCGCTCCTGCACCGACAACCAATGGCGCTGTAGCTTCCGAAACACCACCATCGACTTCAATAAGTAGATCTGGATTGACTTCATTCGCCCATTCTCTAATTTGAGTAATTTTGCGCAAAGTGTTAGGAATGAATGCTTGACCTCCAAAGCCAGGATTGACGGTCATCACGAGAACCATATCCACATCCTCAAGCACCTCACGCACCGCTGATGCCGGAGTGCCAGGATTAATAGCTACTCCTGCCTTAAGACCCAATTCCTTGATCTGATGCACCACACGGTGTAAATGAACGCAAGCCTCAGCGTGAACAGTAATCACACTAGCGCCTGCGGCAGCAAAATCAGAAATATAACGTTCTGGAGACTCAATCATTAAGTGAACGTCTAGTGGAAGCTTGGTATGTAACGAGACCGCTTTTACGATTGGTGGACCAAGCGTTATATTCGGCACAAAATGACCGTCCATTACATCCACATGGATCCAATCCCCGCCACTGACCTCAGCTTCTGCTACCTCTGAACCTAAACTTGCGAAATCGGCAGACAATATAGATGGTGCTATTCGTATCATGACTTAGTACCTCCGCTTTTTATCTTTCATTTCATTAAAAAATAATTTGTAATGTTCATACCGGCTATCAGCGATATTCCCAGCTTTCCATGCCTCGATGACTCGGCAGCCTGGTTCATGCTGATGACTACAACCACGGAATTTACAATCCCCAGCATAGTTTGCAAATTCACGGAAACAAGTAGAGAGCTCTTCAACCCCAAGCTCAAGAAAATCAAGTTGACTAAAACCAGGGGTATCCGCTACAAAGCCGCCCCCGCCAATATCCATCAATTCTACATGGCGGGTAGTATGACGACCACGGCCCAGACGTAAGCTGATCTCACCTGTCTCCAGTTTAAGTCCTGGCACAATACGATTCAATAAGGTCGACTTTCCTACCCCAGATTGTCCGGCAAATACACTAATACCACCAGTAAGCCGCTCTCTTAGTTCATCACTGCCAGCTCCTGTAATTGAGCTTGTAACCATCACTTCATAACCAATATCTTCATAGAGCTCTTTAACATACTTAGTGGCTTCACCATTATCATTAGCCAAATCCTGTTTGGTCAGAACGATTAAAGGTTCCAGTCCCGAGTGCTCTATATGAACTAGGAACTTGTCCAATAGATTCAGGTTCATATCAGGTTCCCGCACAGAAAATAATAGAACGGCAAGGCTTACATTCGCTACAGGTGGACGAATTAACTCAGATTCTCTAGGGAGAAGCTCATCCACCATCCCTTCACCATGCTCAGTCAGCATATAGATCACGCGGTCACCTACAAGAGGAGCGATCCCCTTTTTCTTAAGTATACCTCGGCCTCTGCATTGAACTGAAACTTCCTCTGTTGCAATTAATCCTTTACGAAGCGGTTTTACGTAATAATATCCGCTTAACGCCTTTACTATTATTCCTTCAGGCATACATAGTGAGCCTTCCTCTCCTGATTTTGCGAAAATGACCCAAGTTTGAACATCCCCGGGTCACTTCGCTGCCACAACTATTCAAGCACTTCTGTCCTGATTAGTTATCGCTTTTATCTTTAGATTTGTCTTTGTTTTTATTATTATGCTTGTCACCATTTTTATTACTGTTCTTGTTGTTACCACTATTGGTCGATTCATTATTCACCGAATTGTTAGTAAGGAATCCCGTCTGATTGGCTGATCCAGTATTAGTAGACCCTTCGTTGTCTGAACTTGGAGGCAGGATCTCAGGCTCAATGGTCGGTTCAGCAGTAGGTGTAGGATCTATCGGTGTCTGAGTCGGCTGCGGAGTCGGAACCGTCGGTGGTTCAGGTTCTTGCACCGTGCCATTCTTCGCATCAATATATGGAATCACATAAGTGTCTAAAAGCACACCATCTCGGGTAACAATAACAGAGCCATCTTTATTCGGAGCAAGCACTAGATTAACGGACAGCACTTGGCTCTTTCCAATGGTACGCGTTCCCCAATCTTGTTTCTCACCATTATTGCGCGCATCAACGAACTCAATTCGAATCTTGCTCTTCTTTCCATCCTGTGCAGGAGCTACTGGTACATTAAAGGTATAATTCAGGGCTTCAGGTGGATAACCTGTACTTAAGTAAATCGTAATCGCTGTTCCAGGTGGAACAGAGGTACCTTTCTCATAAGCCCAAGTTTTCGTTACCTTACCTTCATCAACTGTGAAGCTGGATTCTTCCTTTACATCTCCGAGAACCAGTTTGGATTCTTCCAAAAGCGCCTTAGCTTCACTCTCCGTCTTACCGATGAGGTCTGGCATCGTGACACTTTCTTCTCCTTTACTAACGTAGAGGGTGATTGAAACCGTCTCAGGATCAAACTCGCTGTCAAAGGCTGGGTCTGATTTTACAACCTTACCCACCGCCGTATTTTCATCGAAGAGAGGTTCATTCTTAATTTGATTTTGAGGTACACCCTTTGCCATCAGCGCTTTAACAGCTTCGTCGAAAGTGTAATTCGTTACATCTGGCATCTTAGTTAATGGTTTCGCCGTATTCACAGTTAGTATTAGGGAGGCTCCCTTTTTCACTTTGGCGTCCTTTTCCCTACTTTGCTTCATGACCACATTTTCTTCGAAATTCGGACTGTAGTCATACAGTATAGGATCAGCAACCTCAAGCCCCAAATCCTCAAGTTCAGTCTTCGCTTGTTCCAGCTGTTTACCGACCACGTAAGGAACCGATACCTCAGGAACAACTAATTGGGATTTAACGTACCACACGAGACTGGCCATAGCCAGCAGTAACACTAAAGTTAAACCAATCCATAATGCAGGTTTAGTCCATTGTTTTTTACCTTTTTTCACAGGTACCGGATCGTCATCATCATCTTCATCATTATCCATCCGGTCGTGGCGATGATTACGATTTCCATTGCTTCTTTGGATCGGTTTAATCGCTGGTATTACCCGCGTTCGATCCTCGTCTTCCTCATCGTTAAAAAGAACTTTTGCTTCACTACGGCGCTCAGGCAACAAGCAGGTTTCTAAATCCTGCAGCATTTGCTTTGCAGACTGATAACGCTCTTCCGGATTTTTACGCATCGATCTTAGAATTACATTCTCAACGCTTTGCGGAATAAGTGGATTTATGAGCCTTGGCTCTTCAAACTCTTCTTGCAGATGCTTTAGAGCTACGCTAATCGGACTCTCCCCTAAGAATGGAAGACTTCCGGTAAGCATTTGATAGAGTACAATCCCTAATGAATACAGGTCGGATTTCTCTCCTGTTGAGACACCTTTGGCATGCTCTGGTGAGAAATAATGAACGGAACCTACTACAGAGCCTGTCTGAGTAATGGTAGTAGATGTTACCGCACGAGCAATACCGAAATCCGTTACCTTCACCCGGCCATTGCGCCCGATCAATATATTATGTGGTTTAATATCCCGATGAATAATTTGATTCTGATGAGCGTGATCAAGTGCATCACAGATTTGTGAAGCGATCCTTACGGACTCGTCAACCTGTAATGGCGCTCGTTCTTTTATAATTTCATTAAGATTCTTGCCCTCAATATATTCCATGACAATATAATGAATTTCGTCTTCTTGTCCTACATCGTAAATACTAACCACATTCGGATGAGACAAAGATGCAGCTGATTGCGCCTCACGCCTAAAACGGCGGATAAATTCCTCGTCATGAACAAATTGATTACGCAATACTTTGATGGCGACGTTTCGGTTTAAAAGAATGTCATGTGCTCTATAGACGAGCGCCATTCCACCTCCGCCGATCCGTTCGATGACTTGGTAACGGCCGCCCAGTTCGTGACCGATCATCAATCCCACTCCTTTGTTTCGGGCACAGCGGCCTCTCCATGATGTTCTAACAAAGCGACGCTAATATTATCGCCGCCGCCAGCAAGCAGTGCCAACTGAAGTAAGCGGTCCGCTCTTTCCTCTAACGGTATCTCATGTATTCCCGCTACCTTGCCCAAATGCTCATTGTTAACAAAATTACTTAAACCATCACTGCAGAGAAGCAAAAGTTCCCCAGGTAGCAGGGTAACAGGGGCTAAATCAACCAGCACCTCAGCATCTGTTCCAAGTGCTCTCGTCAGCACATTCCGTCTCGGATGATTATCTAATTCCTCCACACTGATCTGACCGTTCTTGAACAGCTCATTGACTAGCGTGTGATCTTCGGTTAATTGAACTGCTGCACTGTCCTTTATTAAATAGGCTCTGCTGTCTCCGATATGGCCAATATATCCGTTTGAACCATTCATCAGGGCAGCAACGACAGTAGTACCCATATTGTGGTACTTATCGTTGCTGGAAGCCTCCTTGAAGACAGTGCTGTTAGCTTCCAAAATAGCAGCTGATAACGCATCACGCAGTGCTTCGTCCTGAAGCTCAGGCAGGAGCCCGTCTAGGGTATTCCTCATCGTCTCCAAAGCAAGCCTGCTCGCGGTTTCACCAGCCTGATGTCCACCCATCCCATCGGCAATTATGCCGAGTGTATAACCGTGGCGCGTCGCGCCGATCCAGACCGAATCCTCATTGACAGAGCGCACTCGGCCAATATCGCTGGCATGAACTGTTCTGATCAAATATCCTCACCCCAACTCCATATGTTTGGCACGCAGCTGTCCGCATGCGGCCGCGATATCATGGCCTTGCTCACGGCGAATGGTAACATTCACGCCGTTGTCAGCCAAAATACGTTGAAACTCAAAGATATCATTGCGTGAAGTACGTACATATTTCCGCTCTGGCACGTGGTTTACTGGAATCAAATTGACGTGGCACAGCATGTTCTTAAGCACACCTGCTAATTCCTCAGCATGCTCCGGCTGATCATTCACCCCGCCGATCAATGCATACTCAAAGCTGACCCGTCGCCCCGTCTTAGCTTGATAATAACGTAAAGATTCAATCACATCATCAAACGGAAAGCGGCGGTTAACTGGCATTAGCTTCGAACGCAGTTTGTCGTTAGGTGCATGAATCGAAATCGCCAAATTTATTTGTGTATCTTCTTCTGCAAATTTATAAATGCTCGGCACAATCCCGCTAGTGGAAACAGTAATATGCCGTTGTCCGATATTTAGACCTTTCTCATGAATCATAAGACGCAAGAATCTCATTGTTGCATCATAGTTCTCAAACGGCTCACCAGTACCCATGATAACAATACTGCTGACACGTTCACCCCGCTCATCCAAGATCTGTTGAGAGCGTACAACCTGAGCTACAATTTCACCCGCTGTCAAATCACGTTTCAATCCACCAAGCGTAGAGGCACAGAAGGTACAGCCGATTCGGCAGCCTACTTGAGTTGTTACACAAACGCTATTTCCATAATTATGTTTCATGATAACTGTCTCGATCGCATGATCATCATGCAATCCAAACAGGAATTTTACTGTTCCATCTTTCGATTCCATTTTAGTAATCTCAGTGAGCGCTGCAATGGAGAATTGCTCGTTCAGCTTCTGACGAAGTCCTTTAGACAAATTGCTCATGGATTCGAAGTCACTTACACGTTTTACATACAACCAATCAAAAATCTGTCCACCACGAAAAGCAGGCTCACCGTTATCTTTCGCCCACTGCTGTAACTCTTCTAAAGAAAAATCATATATTAAAGGTTTCATTATTATTAGCACCTGTTCTTTCATAAGGATATGCGTATTATTTCTCATTCTTCCTATTTTAACACAAATTTCAGAGACGGTAAAAGAAATAGCCCGCCGTACGTTAGCCCGGCGGGCGGAAGATACAACGATTGTCAGTAAATTTGCTATATTACAAGACTCTTTGAAGCTTGGAGATATAGAACCCATCACTGCCATAATGATGTGGCAATAACTGAATCCCCTCACCTGCAGCCAGCGCAGTACCTTCCAATCTCCCCCACAGCGGGGAAGCAAATGTTATAGAAGTGAAATCAGGATTTTGCTCCAAAAAAGCAGCTACAACCTCACTATTTTCCGTTTGTTCAGTCGTACAGGTACTATAAACCAGAACACCACCCGGTTTCAACAGTTTAGAAACCGACTGCAGCAGCTGACCCTGCAGTGATGCTACACTTACAACATCCTCAGGCTGCTTACGCCATTTGAGATCTGGCTTACGGCGGATTACACCAAGCCCAGAGCAAGGCGCGTCCAAAAGAATTCTATCGTAGGAATGATGCTCTAAGGTATGCTCCAGCTCCAGTGCATCTGCACTGCCTGTTACTACGCTTTCGAGACCTAACCGTGCAGCTTGATCCGAGATAAGCTTAGCTTTATGTGGATGCAGATCGTTAGCGAAAATAGATCCTTCATCTTTCATCAGCTCGCCCATGTGGGCCGTTTTGCCCCCAGGCGCGGCGCAGCAATCAAGCACTCTCATTCCAGGCTCAGGTGCAACAGCTTCAGCTACAAGCATGGAGCTTTCATCCTGAACAGATAGATATCCATCCCGGTACCAGGATGAAAGAGCCAGATTACCTCCGCCTTTTACAACAATACCATAAGGACTTACTTCAGAAGCAGAAGCTTGCAGACCTTGTTCAATCATCTGACTCAATAGGGCTTCACGGCTAATCATCGTAGTATTTACGCGTACACTGACAGCGGGTGGCTCATTGTTAGCAGCGCAAATAGCTTCCGCAGTGTCAACACCATACTCCGTAATCCAGCGCTTCACTAACCATATAGGATGGGAATAGTGAATAGATATCCGCTTCGCAGGACCCAATCCATCAGGTATTATCGGCAGATTTCCAGCGCGCAGCACACTACGAAGCACGCCATTAACCATGCCCGAAATTCCTTGATGGCCCTTTTTCTTAGCTATATTAACAGCCTCGTTTACAGCTGCATGAGATGGTATGCGATCCAGGTACATAATTTGATATAAGCTTAGACGCAGTAAATTACGCACCCAAGGCTGTAATTTAGCGATCCCTTTGCTAACAAATTCCTCGAGCACATAATCAAGTGTATTCATCCGAGAGATGGTACCATAGACAAGCTCTGTAACTAGTCCAGCATCTTCTCTGCTGAGTGCAGACTTCTGCAGACTGCTGTTCAGCAATAAGTTGCTGTAAGCCCCTTGTTGTTCGACTTTAACCAGGATATCGAGAGCGATATCGCGGGCAGAAGCTGTAGCAGCTTTACCTTTATTTCCGCTACCGCCCTTTTTACCACTCACTGCTTTATGATCGTTAATATTTTTATTGCCAGAGCTATGACTTACTCCTGATCGGCCCGCACCGTTACCGCCCGCGCTCAACCTAGCACCGTCCCTGGTTTCATGACACCGCCACGGCTAAAATCCGCAGCGCTCATCGCTTTTTTACCCGCAGGTTGAACCGTAGTTAGCAGCAGACTTCCGTCTCCTGTCTTAACCTCGACACCATGTTCAGTGACCGAAAGTACCGTTCCTGGCGCACTATCAGTTGATTTCTGCTCAGCAGGAATTTTTGAAGCCCATACTTTGAAGGTCTCTCCATTCCAAAGCGTAAACGCACCGGAAAAAGGTACTAATCCACGAATTCGATTATAGTTATCACGTGAGCCAGCGTTCCAATCCAAACGCTCATCCTCACGATTTAGGTTAGGAGCAAAGGTCGCTTGACTGTCGTCTTGCGGAGTCGCTTGAACAAGGCCGTTTACTAATCGCGGCATTTCAGACTTCAAAAGATCACGTCCAGCAAGGCTAAGCTTCTCGAACATCGTGCCGGAAGTATCCTCATCCTCGATAGCCACCTCGACGCGTGAGATCATATCTCCAGTGTCAAGTCCTTCAGCCATATACATCAAGGTAACGCCGGTAACCTTCTCACCGTTAATGATACTACGTTGAATCGGTGCGCCACCCCGGTATTTAGGAAGTAGTGAACCATGAACATTCACACAACCATTACGCGGCAAATCCAATACAGCTTTAGGCAAAATTTGACCATAAGCAGCTGTAACAATCAGGTCAGGCTCATATACAGCTAGCTCTGCGACAGCCTCAGGTTTGCGCATCCGTTCAGGCTGGAGCACAGGTAAACCGAGGGATAATGCGGCTTCTTTAACTGGTGAAGGAGCCAAGATCTTTTTACGTCCTTGCGGTCGATCTGGTTGGGTGACGACTGCTACAACTTCATAGCCTTCATCCATCAGCATTTGCAAGCTTGGTACCGCAAAGGCTGGGGTTCCCATGAATACAATCTTCATATCCTCACTCCTCAGTCTCATTGCGTTCAGCTGTCATCTCGTATACTTTCTCAGCGATATCGGTAAACAGTACTCCGTTCAGATGGTCAATCTCATGTTGAAAAGCCCGTGCAAGTAAACCACTGCCGGTAATGGTAATTTCTTTTCCCTCACGGTTAAGACCACGTACGGTTACTGTCTCTGCACGGCGTACATCACCATTCAATCCGGGAATACTAAGACATCCTTCAGGTCCTAGCTGCTCCCCTTCTGTACCGATGATTTCCGGATTAATCATTTTGATAAGCCCGTGCTCTTCATCTGCATCCACCACAATTAGGCGCTTCAAAATACCAACTTGCGGAGCTGCCAGCCCTACACCTTCAGCGTCATACATCGTATCAGCCATATCATCTAACAATTTTTTAACATTAGGTGTAACTACAGTTACTTCTTTTGCTATTTTGTGCAACACTTCATCCGGTTCCTTAACGATCATACGTATCGCCATTAAAAACACCTTCCCGTTCTGTACATCTCTATATTTAGAGTTTATTGATCTAGCTCTTTTTTTACATTGTAACATGATAACGATTTACATCAACATTTGCGGATCAACATCAATGCTGATCTGAAGCCCTGTATCCCGTACAGAATCCTCCAACTCCTCAGCCACTTGTCGAACAAGCCCTATCACATCGATGGCGCCGCGCCATTTTATCATACATTGGAATCTATATCTACCCTTTAAACGAGGGATTGGAGAAGCTACGGGACCTAACAGATCTAGTACATCCGTGGTTAGCTTATCTAGACTCCCATACCATCTTAGATTTCTGGCCTTCCCCTGCAGATTCATAGCGTAATTCTCTGCCATCCGGAGTAGTAGCGGTAACTGCTCATGGGATAATGTAACGAGTATCAGTCTGCAATAAGGTGGATAATGTAGCCCTCTGCGATGCTTCAGCTCTTCCCTTACAAAAGAGAGATAGTCATGCCCGCTAGCATGAATAATAGAATAATGCTCTGGTGTATAGGACTGAACAACGACCTCACCCGGAAGCTGATGCCGACCTGCTCTTCCAGCAACTTGTGTAAGCAATTGGAAGGTCTTCTCCGCTGCACGAAAATCGGGCAGGTTCAACGCTGAATCTGCTGTAATTACGCCAACAAGAGTTACGTCTGGAAAATCCAAACCTTTTGCTACCATCTGAGTGCCTAGCAGAACATCCGCTTTTTTGTCTCTGAATTGATTCAGCAGCTTCTCATGCGAACCTTTTTCTGTCGTTGTATCCACGTCCATACGAATCACCCGTATCCCAGGAAACAACTTACCAAGCTCTTCTTCCACCCGCTGCGTCCCCGTTCCGAAGAACCGGATATGCTCACTTCCACACTCTGGACAAAGCTTAGGTGCCGGTTCAGCATGACCACAATAATGACAACGCAAATTGTCACTACGACTATGGTACGTTAATGAAATATCACACTCGGGGCAGCCTGCTACATATCCGCAACTCCGGCACATAACAAACGTCGAGAAACCTCTACGGTTAAGCAATAACACGGTCTGTTCTCCACGTTCCAGTCTTTCAGCCAATGCAGCATGAAGCTTTCGACTGAACATTGAGCGATTACCTTCTTTAAGCTCTTCCCGCATATCCACGACATTTACCTTCGGTAGTTCGTTACCAAGCGCGCGGGTAGGCATCTCTAGAAGGACTGGTGAAAAATGAATATCACTCTGCGCTCTAGCAGCATGATAGCTTTCTAACGAAGGCGTGGCGGAGCCTAAAATCACGGCTGCCCCACACTGTTCGGCTCTGCGAATCGCTGCATCACGGGCATGATATTTCGGATTTTCCTCCTGCTTATATGAGGTTTCATGCTCTTCATCCATAATAATCAAACCTAGGTTAGAGAACGGGGCAAACACCGCTGAACGGGCGCCAACGGCAACCGTAGCCTTTCCTTCACGGATTTTGCGCCACTCATCGTAACGTTCGCCAACAGATAATCGGCTGTGCATTACCGCGACACCACTTCCGAAGCGCCCTTTAAAGCGCTCCACCATCTGCGGCGTTAATGCGATTTCCGGGACGAGCACTACGGCCTGTCTACCCTGATCCAGACAACGTTTGATACATTGCAAATAGATTTCTGTCTTACCGCTCCCCGTAACGCCATGTAACAGAAAAACTTCATGGAGCTGTTCTTCTAGCGTTCGTGAAATACGTGTGTATACAATCTCTTGTTCTGCTGTAAGTGGCAGAGGCGTAGTAGGCTTAAAATCACGTCCTTGATAAGGGTCGCGATAGACTTCGATTTCACTGATTTCGATAAAGCCTTTTTCCTCTAAACCCTTCACGGTACTTGCCGTCACTTGAAGTGCAGACAAGACTTCCTTAAGCGCCATTGGGAGTGTAGCTTCCCTTTCAATCAGAAAGCTAAGCACTTCCTTCTGTCGCGCGGACTTTTTGGGGAATTTATTCAACGCCTCACGAGCAGCCGTAATCCCTATCGCAAGATCTACTGCTTTCAGCTTCTTCTTGCCCATTTTATCTTTAATCGATTGGCTCTCTACAAGAACTCCACGTCTTAGCATGAACTTCACCGTCTCCGCAGCCTCCGGAAATGCACGGGTGAGCTGCTTCATGGAAACTTCGCCATTACGTCCGATAAACTCAGTAATTAGTCGTTCCTCATTCCCTGTATCTGCAAACATAGGGAATAATTCATCATCAGAAAATGCTGCATCTTCTTCCACATTTCCTAGCGAAATCAGTCGTTCTGCCTTCCCTTTTAGAGCAGTGGGCAGCATCGCTTGCAGGGCTGAAATTCGTCTGCATGCATATCTTTTACTCATCCAGTCCGCTAGCTCAACTAATTCAGGAGATAAAGGTGGAAGCAAATCCAGCACCTCTTGAATAGCCTTAAGACCAGGATTCACTACTGTTTCACCTGACTCCAGAGAAACGACAAAGCCTTGCACCGTGCGGTGTCCAAACGGGACCGCTACTCGGCTGCCCACTTCAATCCATAACTTTAGTGATTCTGGAATACTATAATCAAATGGCCGGTCAGTGCTGCGTACAGGCACATCCACAATGACCTTGGCAATATCCATTATAATGAAGGTCCAGTAATCCGCTCTGCCACGAGCGTCAGCAAGCGGCGAGCGACCTCATCCTTAGACAATTGTGGCAATTCGAGCACCAATCCATCTACATCATAAATCGATACAATATTCGTATCCGATCCGAATCCGGCTCCTGCAGCCGCTACATTGTTTGCAACAATGAGATCGCAGTTTTTGCGGACTAGCTTGTCCTTTGCATAAAATTCTGTGTTTCCCGTCTCCGCAGCAAAGCCGATCAAGAACTGCTTGTCTTTGTTCTTACCTAGCGTTTCCAGAATATCCGTTGTTTTTATAAGCTCAAGAGTCAGTGTATCTCCACTTTTTTTAATTTTGGATGGCTCACTTTGCTTAGGCCGGTAATCCGATACAGCAGCCGCCTTGATCATGATATCGCAGCTATCCCACTGCGCAGTAACCGCATCGTACATCTCTTGTGCAGATTGAACACGAATGACATTCATATCCGGGTCCTGCGGAGGCGCTTCATCTGTTCGCGCAGCAATCAAGGTAACCTCAGCACCCATTGCACGTGCAGCACGTGCCAATGCAAAACCCATCTTACCGGAGGAATCATTAGAGATATAGCGTACCGGATCAATCCGTTCTACTGTACCACCAGCTGTGATGACGATCTTTTTACCCTTGAGGGGACTAGACTTCACACTTTCTTGCAACGCAAAAAAATCCTCAACATAACTTACAATAGTCTCCGGTTCCTCTAAACGTCCTTTACCCACGTAACCACATGCCAGCAGACCTTCTCCAGGCTCAATAAACTGAATACCTCGCTTAGCGAGGGTATCCAAATTGCTAAGTACAGCGGGATGCTGATACATATGAACATTCATAGCCGGTGCTACCATTATAGGTGCAGTAGTAGCGAGTAACGTTGTGGATAACATATCATCCGCAATTCCGTGCGCCATTTTAGCAATAATATTAGCAGTTGCTGGTGCTACTATCACAAGGTCCGCCGAATCAGCCAAATCAATATGCGAGATGGAAGATGGGTCCCGTTCCTGGAATGTATCGCTATATACTCGTTGCTTCGACAGTGACTGTAGAGTTAATTCTGTAATGAACTGCTTTGCCGAAGCTGTCATAATGACATGAACCTCGGCTCCTTTTTGGACAAGCTTACTGGTTAGGGCTGCTGCTTTGTAAGCGGCAATTCCCCCTGTAATCCCAAGTAAAATAGTCTTCCCCTTCAAGCTCTTCAACATGATCTCCCCCCTGTTCCCTTCTCTTACAACGAATGATCTATTTCTTAAACTTCTTATATTTTGAGAAAAAAATAACAACCTTCCGGTTGTCAGAAACAGCCCGGTCTTGGGCTATCAGCATTCATTAAAGACCCATAATTGCTCCATAACCCAAGAAGAAACGGCATCGCCTAATAACAAATAGGCGGTATCCGTTTCTACAAAAGGTCATATCTAAATAAACTTGAGACTACTCTTCACCACGGGTAAGCGTAATGCGATCTTCGTAAATTTCCTCAAGAGCAACACCGACAAATTTATGCGATCTAGGGTTCTTCACATCTGTCTTGCCACCCTCACGCAATTGTCTAGCACGACGTGCTGCGGCTACAACGAGCGAATACTTACTGTCAACCTTGGTCATCATTTCATCAATTGATGGATATAGCACAGGGACACCTCTTCATAGTTTACTGGTAATACCTTCAGCCTTGCAGCATTCATTATCTAACTTTACAATGTTCGGCGATAATAATGCTTTCTATTCTCTTACAGGCCAGATCAATCTCATCATTTACAACAGCATAATCATAATGCTGCATTAGATTAATCTCATCCTCCGCTACAGTCATGCGGTGATCGATCACATCTGGATGTTCCGTACCCCGTCCGCGTATGCGGTCCTTTAGCTCATCCATAGAAGGTGGAAGAAGGAACACAAAAATACCTTCAGGAAATTTTTCTTTAACTTTGAGAGCTCCCTGAACCTCAATTTCGAGAATAATATCTTTGCCGCTATTGAGAGTTCTCTCTACAAAATCACGTGGAGTACCGTAAAAATTACCTACGTACTCCGCATATTCAAGCAGTTGATCGGCTTCTATCATAGCCGAAAACTCCTCTTTGCTTTTGAAAAAATAATTCACGCCGTCTTCCTCACCCGCACGCGGACTGCGAGTAGTAGCAGAAACTGAGTAGACAAGTTCGGGCATCTTCGGTCGTAGCGCAGTACATACAGTACCTTTACCCACGCCGGAAGGTCCGGATAATATGATGAGCAATCCTTTTGACATAATACACTCCATTTAGTTGTTATTCGTCGTTGTCGTCATCTTTACTGGATAAGCGATGCGCTACAGTCTCCGGCTGTACAGCCGACAGAATGACATGATCACTATCTGTAATGATTACGGCACGAGTCCGTCGGCCATAGGTGGCGTCGATCAACATATGTCGATCTCGAGCCTCCTGGATAATACGTTTGATCGGTGCAGATTCCGGACTGACGATGGAAATAATGCGATTGGCGGACACAATATTCCCAAAGCCAATATTGATAAGTTTGATTGCCATGTTCCGGTAGTTCCCCCCATAAAGTTCTATGCTATTGCCTGTTCCCGGTTACTCTATGTTTGCCGCTTGTTCACGAATCTTCTCCAGCTCAGCTTTCATGTCTAGCACAAGACCCACGAGTGTTAAATGATTACATTTCGATCCGATTGTATTCGTCTCCCGGTTCATCTCCTGAATGAGAAAATCCAGCTTGCGTCCTACCGGTCCTTTCCCCTTCAGGAGGGTTCTGCATTGTTCGAAATGACTATACAACCGGGTCAACTCTTCATCAATATTACAGCGATCTGCAAAAATAGCGATTTCCATCCCGAATTTATGCTCATCAAAAGCGAACGTCCCATCATTTAACTCATTTAATCGATGACGAAGCTTGTCACGATATTCAATGATTACAACAGGTGCAAGTTCGACCATTTCAGCATGCATGGATTCGAGATGATTGAGACGCTGTTCAATATCAGCGGCTAGAAAACTGCCTTCACGGGCGCGCATCTCTAGCAGAGACTGTAAACTCTGCTCAAGTCCCGTCTCCAACATTTCAGAGTAGTCTTCTAAGGCCGCGGACACGGCACCCGCAGCCTCATCTTTGCTTTCCATAATACCGGGTATAGAAAGTATATCACGTAGAGTCAACTCACCGGACAAACCATACTCGTTCTTAAGCTGATCTGCTGCCTTAAGATAAGTCATGACAGTAGAGCGATTCAGAACCGGTCCGGAAGACGACTCATCGTGCTCTCTATTGATGGTAACATCTATCCTTCCCCGTTTGACGTGCTGCTGAACCTTTCTTCTCAGCACATCCTCATAACCCGTCCAATCCCGGGGCATCCGCAGTACAACTTCGCAGTACCGGTGATTCACCGATTTCACTTCGAACATAATCTTGTAGCCGCCGAATTGCAGGGACGATTGACCGTATCCGGTCATGCTAAATGACAACGGAATCACATCCATTACACTATTGTAATTGATTATTACTAGCGAAACAAGGGGGACAATTTACGTCCTGATTTCTCCCATACATACTCGATCAACTGTGTACTCATATCATAGAACATAAACGGTGTCATCAAATAGATCCCATTGAAATGGGCAGTTGCAACATCTAGCAATTCCTTGGCGATGGCGACCCCTTCTGCTCTTCCTGCTTCCCCTTCAAGTCCCTTCATGCGATTCCGGACATCATCCGTAAGCTGGATTCCCGGAACCTCGTTATGCAGGAACTCTGCATTACGCCCACTAGCCAATGGCATCACACCAATAAACACGGGAATATCCAGATGTGCAGTTGCCTCAGCGATCTTTACGATAAGCTCCTGATCATAGACAGGCTGAGTCATAATATAATCTGCACCAGAGGCAATTTTCTTCTCCAGTCGCTGCACGGCCTTATCTAAATGTTTAACATTCGGGTTAAAGGCAGCACCGATAACAAAATTCGCTTTCTGCTTCAAAGGTTTACCTGAGAAGGAAATACCATCATTCAACTGCTTAATCATACGAATAATTTCAAAAGAGGTTAAGTCGTAAACCGAACTTGAGCCGGGAAGATCTCCGAATTTCGCTGGATCTCCAGTCACCGCTAACACATGATCAATTCCTAGTGCATCAAAACCCATCAAATGCGATTGGGTACCAATCAGATTGCGATCGCGACAAGCAATATGCACTAGTGGACGGAGTCCAGTTTTAGCATGCACCAAATGGCCCAAAGCCATATTGCTCATCCGTGTAACAGCCAGTGAGTTATCGGCGAGTGTCAGCGCATCCGCACCTGCTCTTCTCAACGCTTCTGCACCCTTCATGAACTTGCCGATATCCAAATCACGAGGTGGATCAAGCTCAACGATAACCGTATGACGTTCCTTGACTAGATCAACCAGGTTCGGCTCACGACCATCTCTTCCCTCATCTTCGCCAAAATGCTCCTGCAAAGATACACGCTCCACAGTCGGAAGCGTCGGTTCTGGAAGTGGCTGAGGTACGTAATCTTTCAATGCGGAAGAAATTTCAGCAATATGCTGCGGAGTAGTACCACAGCAGCCCCCAATAATTCTGCAACCCATTTCTGCAAAAGTAACTGCCATTTGTCCGAAATATTCCGGTGAGGCTCCATATCGATATTCTCCATCTACATAATCCGCAACGCCCGCATTCGGATAGACCGAGGTAGGCAGAATAAGATTGCCTTGTACCGCTTTTAGTGCTCTCTTAATCCCGTTTGGGCCAGTATTACAGTTAAATCCGATGATATCCGCTCCATCACCTTCTAAGATCCGGAAAGCCTCTGGTAAAGTCAATCCATCTAATGTACGTGCCGATTCATCCACAGCAAATTGGCAAATGACTGGGAGAGTACTATGTTTACGTACTGTTCTTAGTGCAAGATGCAGTTCCTCGACATCGTAAAAGGTTTCTAGCATAATGCCGTCTACTTCTTCTTCTAATAATGCTGTAATCTGCTGTGTAAAATACTTCTTCAACTCTGTCGATGAGAGATTTGCACGCTTACCGGCGCGAATAGAGCCTACAGCACCTAATACATAGCCTGTATCTCCAGCAGCTTTACGAGCGATTCTTACTCCGGCGCGATTAATTTCTTCAACCTTGGACTCCAAACCATATTTGGACAGCCTGTCAAAATTCGCTGAGAAGGTGTTGCTTTCTAGCAGCACTGCTCCTGCATCGATATAGCTGCGATGGACATCTTCGATAACCCCCGGAGAGGTCAAATTTAATTCTTCGTAGGAAATGCCGACAGGGAAACCCTTCTGATATAAATAGGTACCCATCGCTCCGTCTCCGACCAATACTTTGTTTCCCCATGCGGAACGTAAATCCGGCTTCACTGCAAGATCCTCCCCTGTCACATTAGGTTCTACTTTAGTTTCATACTAATGTAACATAAATCGCTATGGATGATAAGCTTTCATAAGAAAAGCAATCCCCCCCCCAGTGGTATGCATGATCAAGTATTAAAAGCCTCATACTAACGTTAAAAAAATTAAAGGGGTGTTTAAGTGAAGAAAAAAACAAGAAAGCTTCTGATCCGAAAATACACTGTAATTCTACTTCTATGCATTCTCTGCCTATTATTTCTGTATTTGGGAGATTGGATGTACGGATATGGTCTGGGCAATATCGGTTATATTCTAAATTACTTGTTATATACCCCCTCTGAGAAAGTCGCTGCTTGTATTATGTTGCTCTGTCTGATTATTCCCGATATCCTTGCCTGGAACAAGGGGCATCAACCAGAACGAGGAGGGGAACTGTGACTTCTTATCGCTGTAATAATAATTAGGAGCAATGGAATCAACACCATAAAGAAGGGAAAGACCGTATATAGCAGTTTCCCTCCCTCTTCAATATGCTCTGTGAAGCTCCGTGCGTTCAGCATCGAACTGAATAGGATTATTAGAGCTACCGGATACACCATTCTTCGGTAAGGAATCTTGAACAAATCTGAAATCCCAATAAGTGCTGCTGCAAAAAAAACAGACAATTTGAAAAAAACACCGATTATTAGCACCATGACAATTAGAATATCCACACGTTGAATAAAATCGGAGATAGAGATCTTACTGATCGTAGGCATTAAGGGGAACGGAGAACGCCTGACAATATCAGTACCGAGCACCGATATATTTAAGGCCATGGTCATACTTAACAGTATACCTGATACAAATATGCCCGCTGCGATTACCCAAGGACCTTTTTTAACGTTATTCAGATAGGGCATAAGCATAGTAAAACAGATCATTTCACCAAAAGGGAAAATGTAGTTTTGATGTAAAACAGAAGAAACAATTGGCTTAATTCCATTCTCAAAAACAGGGAGCAAACGGTTCAAATTAATGGAGCCCGAGAACATTAACATGCTCGAACAAAATAAACCGATTAATATCACAATCACCGCAAACACCAACGAAGTTCGGGACAGCACTTCTACTCCTTTATGCAATACATAAGCACTAGATAATACCATTAACATCGCTACAATGAATAACGGCGTCCTGTGCATAGTAGCCATAACTAGCATAGAGCTACCATCTCGCAGATCACGACCAGCCAAATTAAGAAATATCACGATATAAGCTATGGATATCAACGAACCCACATATTTACCAAATAGTTGCCGGATATATGCCGTAAGGGGCAGATTCGGAAACTTTCTATAAAGATAGGCATATCCTGCAAAAACAATTAATCCAATCAAATTCCCCAGCAAAATGGAAATCCAAGCATCCTTATCAGACTCCATTCCAAGATTCACTACCAGCGCCGTCCCTAGTTCAAACAACACTGTCAGGGTGAAAAATTGAAGTAGTCCTATTTTTATATTTCCCATAGCTGCCCTCCTAAATTTTCATTTCTTTTTGGACTGAAAAGAATCACTCCGCATGTCGGTATGCCGAATAACTATATCCACATTAAACTTGATCTCACAGGTTGCAAATATGCTATCCCAATGATCTTTTACTTGCTTCCACCCCCGCGGATTCTCTCGTTCTACAACTTCACCAAATCCAAGGTAATCGCTTTTTAACAAACGAGCTGCTGAGACAGCTGCATGTAACTTATCATTGATACTCTGTTCTAGAAGTTCCGAAAGATTATTTAAGACCTTGGGATCTGTCAAATCCAAAGCATTAGGCGATTCTTTTAAACCTGCCTGCTCAGTGATATTTATTGTGATTACCGGATGCTCGGCGTCCTTCGCATCAGCATGAATATGTACCTGAGATAAATACACGATGAACGCTACATATTCATCCTCACCAATCGAAACCACTACTGGAATTTGTGTAATTTTATTCTTTAGCAGGGCAGTGCCTATAGCTTCATCACCTCGTAGCCAGCCTATCAGCTTGTCCTCTTTAAATGCAGCGAAGTCTGTAACTCTAAGAATGGCCTCAGGATCTATATTTTTCAAACTGTCGTTATTATCTTTTTTGTCCAATTCGCCTGTTACCATTACCCCATTGACGATAGGCCCACCACCTGGAATTTGAATACCACGAATTATATCGTCTACTTCCATCCGGTAATTATATCCATACTGTTTAGAGGTCGTCTGCAGCTTCTCCACTAGATCATTGGCGGGTATTTTGCCAAACGTAGTCATGGTCGTCATACTATCTACCGCCGGCTGTCCCTTTGATATAAAAATAAAACTGGTTAGCCTAGTTTCACTCTCTCTTTCTAGGACATCCATCATATCTTTGATACCTTCGCGAGCAAACTTTTCCGAAATAACGATCACTCGGATATGTCCTAAGGACAAGAAGCGCGCAGTCTGACGCGAGGCATTAGCCAACGCTTCAAACATTGTACGTCCACTGCCTTTATATACTACGACTGGCGAAGTACCTCTGGCGTTCTCGCCAGAGATTTCGTCAGCAATTATAATCTGAAAAGATAATACATATTTTTCCTCATCTGTAGGACCTCTATCAATAGCCACTCCAGAAACGATTGCCCTTCTATTTAGCTCCACACTGTCCCAGCAGCCTGTAAGACTGAGAAATATCAATAAACATAGCAGGACAACCCCAATAAAAATAGTGCGATTACTCTTCATCCTGCGCTCCTTTTTTTGGATGCTCTGCCCCAGTAGATTTTTCAAGGATTTTAGGAGAAATATTCTGTTCATGTCCTGTTGAGATCTTCTTTCCTTCCGAAATGCCTTCTTGCCTCTTTGTTGTAGAAACTTGCTCCGTTCTCAAAGCCCATAAGGGCAGTCTTAAGAACGCATCTTTTTGACCATGTGAGGATATAGGCACAATAGGGGATAGATAAGGGACACCGAATGAACGCAGACTATTCATATGTGCAAGCAAAACAATTAAGCCTAAAGTAATCCCATAAAAACCAAACATACCGGCCAGCACTAAAAATCCGAAACGGATAATTCTACCTGCTATCGCCATGTTATAAGCAGGTATAGCAAAGCTCGCAATCCCTGTCAGCGCTACTACAATAACCATAACCGGTGTGATGATTCCTGCTTCTACTACTGCCTGTCCCAAAATAAGAGCACCAACAACGGATACTGTCTGTCCTACTGCACGCGGCATTCTTACTCCAGCCTCTCTAATGATCTCGAACGCTCCTTCCATCAGGATTGCCTCCACAAAAGCAGGGAAAGGTACATTTTCACGTTGTGATAATAGATTGATTAACAGGGTTGTAGGAATCATCTCATAATGGTAAGTGGTTAACGCTATATAAACGGAAGGTCCAAGAATTAGTACAATAAAACTGATATATCGAACAAGACGCATGAGAATTGCAATATCGAACCTTTGAGCATAATCCGAGGCAGACTGAAAAAACAGTGTAAATACCGCAGGCAAAATCAATACAAACGGGGTGCCATCTATAATGATCACAACCCTACCCTCTAATAGGTTCGTCGCTGCAACGTCAGGCCGTTCACTATTATTAATGGTTGGAAAAGGTGTGAAGGTTTTATCCTGAATTAGTTCTTCAATATAACCGGATTCCATGATGGCATCGACATTAATCTGTTGTAGCCGATTTCTCACCTCTTCTACCAACTTCTCGTCTGCATTGTCTTTAATGTACATGAGGGCCACATCTGTGTGAGTTACCTTTCCGATCTTTAAATGTTCTAGTCTTAGCTTAGAAGACTTAATTCTTCTCCGAATCAAGGAAATGTTCGTAGCTACAGATTCAACAAAACTATCCTTTGGGCCTCGCACGACTAGCTGGGTGGATGGTTCGCTGACGGAGCGAGCTTCTCCTCCCTCGGTCTCACACACAATTGCACTGTCATAACCTTCAATCAGAATGACCGTTTTGCCAGAAAGGATCGCCAGTAGAACCTCATTCCACTCCTCTTGCAGCTGTGCTTGACCTATTTCCAAAGCACGGTTCAATACGAATTCCTTAAGATCATTTGTTGCAGAGATGTTCTCTTTGAGCATTTCGTCTGTAATTCCGAGTAACGAACCGATTACGAATTCATCGACCGTTTCCTTGTTGACAAGACCATTAAGATGAATCACTGCTGCTTGAACGGGGCTCTCACCTCCGATCTTTACCTGACGAATTTTGAGATCAGGACTATGACCCAACTCATTATCTATTTGGTCGAGCGTTTGGTCCAAATCATCGGTAAGCCTCGGAATTCGAGTATCTTCATGAACTGAGGCTCCTTGTTGTTCCTTAGCGGATTTGTTTCTTCTGTTTATCCCGTTTATGTTCAACAAGGCCCCCCCTTTTTCAATCTTAGGGGTATTATTCTCGGTTATCCCTTCCATTATTCGGCTACATAAAGTCGTAAGGATGTGGAAACACAAGAAGGCAGCCCAAGAGATTCTCTTGGGCTGCCTTCTTAAGTATTTTTCTAAATGGCTACACTACCTGTGAATGCAACCTCAGCAGGACCTGTCATATACACATGGTTATCCTCTTCGTTCCATTCAATATAGAGATCGCCACCCTTTAGACTAATCCAAGCTGCTCGGTCCGTCAGACCATTTAGCACAGAAGATACTAAAGTTGCGCAAGCTCCAGTCCCACAAGCAAGTGTTGGTCCAGCTCCGCGTTCCCATACCCGCATATCTACTCTGCCTCGATCCAGAACCGTCGCGAACTCGACGTTTACCTTTCTTGGGAACAATGGATGTACCTCTAGCTTAGGTCCCCATGTCGCAAGATCGAAAGAAACTGCATCTTCTACATAGATAACGCAATGAGGATTACCCATAGATACTGCAGTAAACTTAAATTCGGTTCCATCCGATTCAATCCGCTCTGAGAGCACGGGTTCCGCATCAATAGCTACCGGAATTTGAAGACCGGACAATACAGGTTCACCCATATCAACCGTTACAGTTTCCACTACACCGTCTTTTACATTCAAGGTAACCTTTTGTTCTCCGGCACCAATCGTTTCAATAACAATCTGCTCGGAGTTTACCAGGCCATGATCGTAGACATATTTGGATACACAGCGAATGGCATTTCCGCACTGCTCTGCTTCCGAGCCATCAGAATTCATAATGCGCATCATGTAATCGCCGCGTTCAGACGGAAGGATGTATACAAGTCCGTCCGCACCAATTCCGAAGAATCGATTGCATAACGTTACAGCAAGATCCGCTGCATTACTTGGTAGCTCTTGCTCGCCGAAAACTACGATGAAGTCATTGCCTAGACCGTGCATTTTTGTAAATTCCATTGAAAGTCCACTCCTAAAGGTTATGTTAAGTTAGATACGAGCTATTTACTGCAACAAGTATACCTTTAGGAATGGAGCGTTACTATTAACTTTATGCCGAAATTTTTGTACTTTTTATCATCGAATTACTGCCGCTACGACCTCGATTTCGTTTACCGCCCCAAACACTGCCAGCCCCCATCAAGAAGGTCGGAATCCCCGCAGTTACAAATACTAGACACCATTCACGGAAATTAAGCGGCACTGTTTTGAAGACGGGCTGGAGAAATGGAATATACATAACAGCCAGCATCAAAATCACGGATGACAAAACAGCAAGAACTAGGTACTTATTCTGGAACGGATTTCGATGGAACACCGAACGAGAACTGCGGCAATCGAAGACATGAATCAACTGAGCCATAACGAGTGTCGCAAAAGCTACGGACTGTGCTCGAATCAGCTGCGCTGGATTTTCTGGTGCTACACGTAAGGTTAGCCAAAATGCTCCTAACGTACATAAACCGATTAAAAATCCACGGCTTATGATCTTCCACCCTAAACGACGGGCAAAGATATTTTCCTTTGCACCACGCGGCTTATGCTCCATTAAGTCCTTCTCAGGCTGGTCAACACCAAGCGCCATCGCTGGCAGTCCGTCTGTCACCAAGTTGACCCATAAAATTTGAATAGGCACTAATGGCAGAGGCAGACCGAGCATCATGGCAAAGAACATGGTCAAGATTTCCCCTACATTTGATGCGAGCAGGTATCGAATGAATTTACGAATGTTCTCATAGATGTTTCTACCCTCTTCAATGGCAGCAACAATGGTTGAGAAGTTGTCATCCCCTAGCACTAATGAAGATGCTTCCTTGGTCACATCTGTTCCGGTGATCCCCATAGATATTCCTATATCTGCCGCTTTGATGGCTGGAGCATCATTGACTCCGTCTCCGGTCATAGCCACAACATGACCACGGCGCTGCAAAGACTTCACGATACGAAGCTTATGCTCTGGAGATACGCGGGCGAATACGTACACATTATCCGATACTTTATCCAGCTCATCATCATCCATCCGAGTCAGTTGAGCCCCTGTTAATACTGTGCCCCCACGTTGCAGAATTCCTAATTGGTGAGCAATGGCCTCTGCAGTCGTTCCATGGTCCCCAGTAATCATCACAGTCTTAATTCCTGCTCGGCGTGTGACGCTAATGGCATCGCGAACTTCACGCCGTGGCGGATCAATCATTCCAGCCAATCCGATAAAGACAAGTTGGCACTCCGCATCCTTTTCACTATCCACATTTTCACTTGGACGCATATCACGATAAGCCATACCTAGGACACGAAGTGCACCTGAAGCCATTTGCTCATTGGCATCAAGTACTTTCTGCCGCAATGTTGGCGTTAAAGGCACGACACCGCCCTCCCAGAGCATATACGAACAGCGATTAAGCAGCACATCAGGCGCGCCTTTCGTACATACCATCCGTCCTCCGGGATGACCAATAATAACTGACATTAACTTCCGCTCGGAATCAAAAGGAAATTCCTTCTCACGGGAGTATGTTACGGCTAGCGTCTGGGCAGTCAAACCCATCTTCCCTGAAAGCGCTACTAGAGCTCCTTCCGTTGGATCTCCTTTGAGTTCCCAGATCGATGAGCTGTCAGAAGATTTATCAACTACTATGTCCTTATCCTTCCCTTTACGCTTACCTCGCACTTCGGTCGGAAAGGTCTCAATAATCTCCGCATTACTGCACAAAGCACCCACCTGTAGCATCCGTCTTAAACTTTGATCATTTTTGAGATCTACCGGTTTACCTTTCTCCAGAACCTGTCCGTTCGGAGCATAACCTTCACCTGTTACTTCAAGGCCACGTCCGCCCGTCCATAATCGGGTCACCGTCATTTTATTCTGAGTCAATGTACCCGTCTTGTCCGAACAGATGACGGATGCGCAGCCCAAGGTTTCCACTGAAGGTAATTTACGAACGATAGCCTTTCGTTTGATCATCCTCTGCACGCCCAGCGCAAGTGCGATGGTTACAATGGCCGGAAGCCCTTCCGGAATCGCAGCGACCGCCAAGCTTACCCCGGCCAAGAACATTGCTGTGGCAGGCTGTCCATGTAAAATACCGGCTGCTACAACTACAATAGTTAAACCTAGTGATACATAGATCAAAATTTTCCCTAACTGCTCGAGACGATGCTGAAGGGGAGTCTCCTGAGACTCTGTATTCTGGATCAGGTCTGCAATCTTACCCATCTCTGTGTCCATACCCGTACGAATTACGATAGCTTTACCAGTACCCCTGGTTACCATTGTGCCCATGAACCCAAGATTCTTCTGATCGCCGAGCGGAATCTCCTCCGCGCGGATCACATCCGAATGCTTCGAGACAGGCAGTGATTCCCCAGTTAGCGCGGATTCCTCCACATATAGAGAACTGCAATCCAGCCATCGTATATCCGCGGGTATTCGATCACCACTCTCCAGCAAGACAATATCACCTGGTACTAACATCTTTGCTGGAATAACCTCGCTGTTCCCCCCACGCAGTACTTTGGCAGAAGGTGCGGAGAGCTGTTTTAAAGCTCTTAGCGAACGTTCGGCGCGGAACTCTTGAACAAACCCAAGGGCTCCGTTTAAAAGGATAATCGCGATGATCGTGATGGCATCCAAATATTCGCCAAGCAAACCGGATACGAGCGTCGCACCCATAAGCACAAGCACCATGAAATCCTTAAACTGGTTCAACAGCAGGGTAAACGGGGATACGGTCTTTCCTTCGGACAGCTCGTTATACCCATTTTGCTTCCGTCGCTCCGCGGCATCCTCTCCACTGAGGCCCGTCCTCGGATGGACATTGAACATTTTCTGCAGCTCTTCTGCACCGAGCCGGTGCCAACTGTTTTGTTCCATGACTTTTCTTTCCCTCCCGGTCGTTTCTTGACTTCCGGCGGCGCACAGCTTTTCCACCTGTTCATGACCAAGTGTATTCAAGGTCGTCCAATAATATCACCGCCTAACCAATTCCCCTTTTGCACGAATGTCCCAAAGTATGGCATCATAGAGAGGTAAGCTTAAACGTCTTCGGTGTTCTTATAAGGGCGGTAAGCGTTTAAACAAGAAATATAAGATATAAAGTATGATGTGAAACTTATACTTTCTTATATTTTCAGAAATTCATTTCACGTCGACAGGAGAGCTTTATCATGGCATTAGACGGCATTGTTACCCGAGCTATCGTGCACGAACTGCAATCATTCATCGGTGCGCGTATAGGCAAAATATATCAACCGAGCAATCACGATCTTATCTTCAACCTGCGGGGTGCCGGTGGCGGCGGCAAGCTATTGCTCTCTGCTAATCCGACATATCCGCGTCTGCATCTTACAGAAAGAAGCAGCATAAACCCGTCAGAAGCACCTATGTTCTGCATGCTCATGCGTAAGCATTGTGAAGGTGGGGCTATTGAGAGTATCACTCAGGTAGGCATGGAACGAATTATTCACATAAATGTTAAGACTAGAGATGAGCTTGGAGACGTCTCTGCCAAAAAGATCATCATTGAGCTCATGGGACGGCATAGTAATATCATCCTTACTGAGCTCGGCACAGGAACGATCATAGACGGCATTCATCATGTTACTCCATCAATCAGCAGCTACCGGATCGTAATGCCCGGTGTCGCTTACACAGAGCCTCCTCAGCAACACAAGCTGAACCCTCTGGAGATCGATAAAGAACGATTTCTCAATTTGATCTCAGCTGCTGAAGAATCCGCTCTACTGGAAGAAGATGAGAAGGAGGCCGAACCGGAAGAAATCATTGAAGGTGAGCTCGCCAACCTGATTACAAAAGAAGAGGTTGAACAGAAACCTGACGGCTCAGGCGGTCCTTCCCCATCAGCTGACCCGGTAGGCTGGATGGTGCATGCCTTCAGCGGAATGAGTCCACTTGTTGCCGGAGAGATTGCTCTTCGTCTCAGAAATGACCTTGCGATAGGTGATACACAGGGATCTGCACCAGAATTTCCAACAAAGTTATGGGACGCCTTCCAGTCTGTAATGGGACCTGTCCATAATTGCGAATTCTCTCCTGTTTCAGGTGCGAATGCGAAAGGGAAAATGATTTTTTCCGCGATTCCGTTATCTCTATTGGATGAGAATGCGAAGCAATATAACACGATTAGTGAGTGCATGGAGGATTATTACGGGGATAAAGCTGAACGTGATACGGTGAAGCAACGGGTAAGTGATTTGATCCGTTTCCTGAGCAACGAACGTAGCAAAAACGTTAAGAAGCTTGCCAATCTACAGAAGGATCTAGACGAAGCGCAAGACGCAGATCGCTATCGTATTTGGGGTGAATTGCTATTCGCGTCCTTACATGCCGTGTCCAAAGGAGATAAAGAAGCCTCTTTGGTCAATTATTATGACGAAAATCAGGCAGAAATGGTCATCCCACTCGACCCTTTATTAAGCCCATCGGATAATGCACAACGTTATTTTAAAAAGTACAACAAATATAAAAACAGCCTCCTTGTCATTAATGAGCAGCTGATTAAGACCCATGAGGAAATATCCTACATGGAAAGTTTACTTCAACAGCTTGCCCATGCCTCATTGAATGACATTGAAGAGATCCGCGACGAGCTTGTAAGTCAAGGATATCTTCGCGACCGAAGCAAAAAAGGCAAGAAAAAGAAAAAAGCAACCAGACCTACATTGCAGGTCTTCACCTCGTCTGAAGGCATCGACATTTATGTCGGAAAAAATAATTTACAGAACGAATACGTCACTAATCGACTGGCTTCACCTAATGATACTTGGCTGCATACCAAGGATATTCCTGGTTCTCACGTTGTCATCCGTAGTGAGGAATTTGGAGATGCCACACTGGAAGAAGCCGCCCAGCTTGCCGCTTATTTCAGTCAGGCGAAGCAGTCAAGCAGTGTGCCTGTAGACTGTACACTAATCCGCCATGTCCGCAAACCGAGTGGCTCGAAACCCGGATTTGTGATCTATGATCATCAGAAAACATTGTTTGTCACTCCAGATGAAAATCGCATTAAGAGTCTTCCAAATACGCTGAGAAGCTAAATAACAAAAAGAACCGGCTGTCGTCCATTTGTGGATGACAGCCGGTTTTCGTTTTTCAGTATATTATGTTCAACTGATTGAACTTAGTTTTGACGTAACATGCCAGCAACCTTCTTCAACTGTTCCAGAGCTTCAACAGAAACCGTAACACTACCGATATCTCCATGGAATACAACACCTTGACGGGCACCATGAAAATCCGAGCCACCGGTTATAATTAAGCTGTATTCTTCAGCCATGGTTAGGTAACGCTCTGAATCAGCGGGTTCGTGATCCGAATGATAAACCTCAATTCCTTTAAAAGCCCCCCGCTCCATAATCCCTCGTACTAACTGGTCGTCACCATATAGGCCTGGATGCGCCAATACTGGAGACCCACCCGCCTCGATAATCCAATAACAGGCATCCTCGGGCGTGATTCGTGGGGGTGACACGTAAGCCGCTGCACCTTCGGCTAAATACTTATTGAACGCATCTCTCATATCCGTAGCTGCTCCAAGACGAACCAGCTCATCAGCAATATGTGGTCGCCCAATACTCTCATCAGGCTTCAGTTCCCGTCCAATTCCCGCGACAACTGCCTCAAGCGTAATTTCAATCCCAAGCCCACGTAATTTTGAGAGGATCGCCTCATTCCTTAGTGCCCGGGTTTCTCTTAGCCCTTCCAAACGGGAAAGAAACAACTCATTTGCTGGATCTATGTAGTATCCAAGGACGTGAATATCTTTTCCTCCAGCACGAGTGCTGATCTCTACACCCGGTACAACAGTGATTCCGTATTTCTCTCCTGCTTTGAGAGCTTCCTTCACACCAGCCACAGTATCATGATCCGTTATGGCAACTGCGATTAGTCCCTTCTCTTTAGCAAGACGTACATTTTCCTCCGGTGGCTGCATGCCATCAGAGGCTTGAGTATGCGTGTGAAGATCGCATCGTGAGGCGTCAATATTCTCCGGTCTGTCGCCCTTCAGTTCATCCAGTCTAGTTTCATTCTCCATTTCTATCACCTCTATCGCTAGTTTCTAAGTTTCCTGCCTCTGGTCATATTGCTTTAGTTATCATTCGAATGCTCGCGCAAAAAAGTCAAGAACGTCACTGCAGAAATTGGCAGCAGTGTCGATTTTAGATGAATGGCGTAGAATTGTCTTTTAAATGAGGCATCCGAGATATTCACGATTTCCAGTAGTCCAAGCGCAACCTCATGTTTAACAGAAGAAGTCGAGATAATAGTAACCCCAAGACCTGCCTCCACTGCCGACTTCACAGCACCCGTACTACCAAGCTCCATCACTATTTTCATCGATCCCGGATCAAGCCCCTTCGAGAAGAGCTGCTCTTCCATCACACGTCGCGTTCCTGAGCCCTGCTCACGCAGAACAAAAGGGTGCTGAAGCACCTCCTCCAAAGTGACCTCTTGCTGCTCTGCAAGCGGATGATCATGGGGCACAATCAACTTCAATTCATCCCCCATCACCGGCTCAATCACCATATCAGGATGTGTTACCGATGCTTCAATTAAACCAAAATTCAACTGATGTTTTAGGATCTCCTCCATAATTTGCGAGGTATTCATGACCTTCATCATGATTGAAATGTTCGGATATTGCTTTCCAAAAGGACCTAAGAGCCGTGGCAGCACATACTCCCCAATGGTAAGGCTTGCCCCAAGCTGCAAGCGCCCTTCCAACATATGCGTAAACGCCGACATCGCTTGATCCGTCTCCCGCATCAATTGGATACTGCGCAGCGCGTATGGCATTAACGTATGACCTGCTTCGGAGAGCATGATTTTTTTGGTAGAACGATTGAAGAGCTTGGTTCCAAAATAATCCTCTAGCGCCTGTACTTGCATTGTCACTGCTGGTTGAGTCATATGTAATGTCTGTGCCGCTGCCGAGAAGCTTCCTCGCTCTAAGACAGTATAAAAAATATGTAATTGATGAAAGTTCATGCTCTGCAACTCCTTGTGCTATCTATAAAAGAAACTTAAGGGATTATGTACGATATGAAGCTTATATATTCTTATTTTCAAAAAGGACATGCAGCCACCGCCGCATGCCTCCTGTTCGTTCTTTATACACTATTTACGTTTACGCTTCTTCTTCGTTAGCTTAGTGCGGCGGGAATTGCGCAGCAGCGAAAAGTAAGTTTTTAAATCTCTCAACTGTGGAGTCGCAGAGATTCTCCCAAGAAACGAAACGATGATCATAGAATATAATGGCTGACCTGAAATATCTTTTTCACCTATCAATTCCGTGAACTCAGCGATTACTACAGAGTCATCGTCAATTAAATACGCGTTAAAATCACTGTCTGAAAAGGGCTTGAGCCGATTCTGCATCAGGCACTGCCACATCCATGCGGCGACCTCTTCGTCATCGCTTACACCTTTACTGATCCGGTCCAAATAACGACTCTTCGCATGATTTGTTATAACGATGTCAGCGACCCTGTAGTCGTTCAGCATGATGTGGAAGGGCTCGTAAGAACTGGGCCAATCCGTCCCTTTGTTGCGCATCATCATCACACTCCACCATAAGGGTCTTTGTATGTACTTAATGTTGTCATCTTACCTCATTGCTGAAAGTTGTACAAGTTCCAGAGCACGGAAGAAACCGCGGTTACCCGAGATCTGCGCATAAAAAAACAGGTGCTACTTAAGCACCTGTTCATCTCCAAGAATTACATACCGTAGTTACGGGACTTGTCCGGCCCATTACTGGTATACTCTGTCTTAATTTCGTTACGATAGGATCTTTCGATCTTACGAACGTAGGAGAGTCTGCGGACATTCTTCATAACTTCCTCGGCACGTTCTGCATTTACATACATCACTGCATAATGCATTTTCCGAGAAACATAATGTAATGTTCCGTATTTCTCAAGGTTACGTGCCGCTTTAACGTCACTTACCCAAATGATGTATCCTGTCCGTTCCGCAAACATAAGCTAAACCGCCTTTCTCTCTCTAAATCCTAAGGGAAGCTTATCCGCAGGAGCATTTTCCCCCGCTACCGCATCCACCTTTAGGGGAAGGATCATTGCTTGGTACTTTAATGCTATCCGATACTGAAAAAGCAATCGCTTCCGACATGGAATGCAGAATGTCATCAAGAGTCTTCTCCGCCTGCTTAAAACGAGCGACCTCTTCAAACTTCTCCAATTCCGCTTCTACTGCCGAAACCTCATCCTTCGCTGAATGATAGTTCGGATGAAAATGTCCGAATCGCTGTGTTTCTTCAAACAACTCTTTCTTGGCTTGAAGCTGTTTGACCATGGCCTGAATTTCTGGGTTCGAATCAACCCGTCCTTTCCAGTATAAGTAATCCGACACTTCGGCGGATTGATTAATCATATCGCCTAATTCATAGGCGTATGTCAGCACTTCAGCCATATCGACCGTATTTAATTCCGCTACGCTCATGAACTCAGCTCTTTTCTACGTTAATGTTCTACCGAATTCAGTAGACTTTTCTATCATACCATAATCACTCGCTTCAGCAGAAGAGGAATTTCTTCGCCTTTTGGGAATTACTAACTTCATTTCCTTCCAGTCTTCAGGGGCCAGCTCTATTTCCTCAACCGTTTCACCATCGTTATACAGCAGATGGCCTTCCACTTTCCAAGGATTACCTTTTATTCTGGAGGGGATGAAATCTAACATTTGGTCCTTTAAGGAAAACCGCACCTTAATTCCCCATTTCAGCCCTTGTTCCATTACTTTCTGAGCGGTTGAGCTATGATAATGGCGCCATTCCTTGCTCCAGATCTGTGGCACATTTTCTCCACCTAATAAGATATCCTCCTCCTGCTCAGGAGAAATAACTGGTAAGTTTAAAAAGGGATTCCCTCTGTCGAGTAGCCTTAGTTCAGGATTTAGTACTGGAAGTGAATACAACGCTTGCTCGGTTTCGGCTTCTTGATGAAATGAAGTCCATTCAGCATCCACCTCTTCCTCACGTCCTCCAATCATCCTAGAAGGGGCCAATCCTGCTAAGGACAGCTCCTTACGCATCTGCTCCACAGACTCCGGAGATACAAGAAAATGAAGCGGTCCGATACGTTTAAGGCTCTCTTGCAGTCGCGGATGGGCTGCAATAGCCCCTCCGTCCTCCTCCGTCTGACAAGTCAACAGAATCACTTCAGAGAGTGATGTTCGGCCAATGCTCTTTCCCCATTGCTCTAAAGATAGCTCCACCACAGATGGCAGACCACCCAGTGCATGATCTTTAATCCAAGCTATCGCTTCTTCTGGAGGCATCCCTCGCTCTGATGCATGCACTAGCATCTCACGAGTCAGTCGGAAGCTCCACATCGTATCTGTTTGCAGTAGTTCAGCGCATTCAGCTAAAACCCAGCGCACAGTATAGAGAACATCCGGTGGAATCAGGACTTCAAAATCGGGTTGCACAATAAACTGGTCATTCGAATGCTCTGCCACAGAATCAGGGAAGGACTCACTACTGTACATCAGCTTCGGTTTTGCAGCAGTCCAGCGAAAACACTGGATACCCTCAGGCGTGCTCCCCAGTTCACACCATCCAAAGCCTGTTAGACAACGAAGCCAGTTTAAGCTTGATTGTTCCAGCTCTTTCCGGGAAACTGTTCCAGTTAAATTCATATCTGCCATCCAGTCCAGAAGCTCAGGCAACGCTGTCCATTTCTCTGATACAAAAGCATTGCTGGATATTAAATAGCGAAAATGCTGATCGGCAGGCCCAATGCTTCCAAAACGATGAATAACAATCCCATACAGGATGTCAGTCATTCTTGTCTCAGGAAGTTGCAACCAACTTCCCAGCTTATCCTTGTCCAGTCTATAGCCCGTTTTCAGTCTGGTAATAAGCCCAAGACACAACATGATATCTACTACAAGAGCCGCTGACAGAGCATCCATTTCATTCGAAGGAGTGCCCATAGAGAGCCCCAGTAAATGTTCTTCCTGAAAAGAAAGTTGGGCCGCTAAACGATTTAAATTCTTTTTATGAATAATTCCCTTAGCGGTCAAAGGCAAGCCTTCACGAGCCATGAACAGCAAGGCCCGAAACAGATCTACTGCCAGTCCAGCACCCGCCTCCATGGATAGATTCACTGAATAACCTTCAATAAACTTAGGCTGGTATGGGAAGAATTCTTGTTCTAGCACTAATAATTGTTCAACAGGAATCTGATACAGCTTCTCCCCCAATATTTTATGCCTCGCAGTTAACAACCCCGCGCGCCGCAGTTCACTCATTGCAAGCTTTTGCTCTGCCCGGCAGAGCGTCGTAGGACGCCACCGCTCTTCTTTCCCCTCGTCAAAGGGTTGGGCCGCGTAAGCAGCACATAATCGCTTTAAGACCTCTAGGGCTTCCGCTGATAGCTGGTTCAATGGATCGTCCGCTCCTTTCCGTTCGGCACCATTTTAACGACATATTCATACCCCTGTTCTGTTAAAAACATCCGTCGGCGCATAGCGAATTCCTGCTCCCGGCTATCTTCAGATACCAGCGTATAGAAGTACGCTTTGTTCTCACCCGCCTTCGGACGCAAGATTCGACCCAAGCGCTGGGCCTCCTCCTGCCTGGATCCAAAAGCTCCTGAAACCTCAATAGCAATCGACGCATCTGGCAAATTCACCGCAAAATTCGCTACTTTAGAGACAACAAGCACCTGTATTATTCCCTCGTTAAAAGCTGCATACAACTCATCTCTTTCTCGTTGCTTCGTTTTACCCGTAATCAGAGGTGCATCGATCTTATCCGCCAGTTCAATTAATTGGTCGAGATACTGTCCAATAACCAGAACCGATGATCCCTGATGGGCTTTTAGAAGCTCGACTATAACCTCAGCTTTTGCAGGATTGCATGAGGCCATACGAAATTTCTCTTTCGCTTCCGCATACAAATACTTCTGTCTCAGCTCAGAGCTCATCGGTACGATCATCTCGACACATTCTACCTCTGCAATCCAGCCCTGCTGTTCCAGCTCCTTCCAAGGCATGTCGTAACGCTTAGGCCCGATCAATGAGAATACGTCCCCTTCCTTTCCGTCTTCTCTAACCAGAGTTGCAGTGAGACCTAGTCTTCTAGTAGCCTGAATATCTGCTGTAGCCCGGAATACTGGAGCTGGAAGCAGATGAACCTCATCATAAATAATCAAACCCCAGTTGCGTTCATTGAACAGCTTCATATGGAGAAAAGGACCGCCTTTGGATTGACGGTGCGTTAATATCTGATAGGTAGCTATAGTAACAGGCCGCACTTCTCTTTTTTCACCGGAGTATTCGCCAATAGACTCATCAGCCAAATCGGTTCGCTCAAGCAGCTCATCTACCCATTGTCTTACCGAAGTTGTATTTGAAGTTAAGATCAGTGTTTCGCATTGTAGACTTTCAAGAACGGCCAGTCCCACTACCGTCTTACCCGCTCCACAAGGCAACACAACTACCCCGCTGCCTCCCTGCCCTTCTATGCCTTGAAACATCTGGACAGCCTCCTGCTGATATTCACGCAGTCCAAAAGCTTCACCTTTCGCTCCATCCTTTGCGTGATTGTGAGACTCCTTCCAGGTCAAACTTAGAGCTTGTCCGACATGATAACCAGCATAATCCAGTACAGGGTAGCCTAGTCTCATCAGCTCTTGCTTTAAAAGCCCTCTGTTCTCCGCACGGCATGAGCTTTCTAGTGGATTTATTCTCTGCAAACCTAACTCCTTTAGACCTGATTCATTAACTAGTCCATTCAGAATCTCAGCTGTCTCAGCCCTAAGCGTAATGAGCTCATTCGAAGTCTCCTGACCGTGAAGGGTGAGCTTTCCATACCTAGAGAGAAGAGTTGCGATCTCATCCTCCAGCCCGGCAGGAACACCCCAGCGCGCGAGTTGATGCAGACTTGAAATAATCGTTTCAGCTGTATAATTAAGCGCTGCAGCATTCCATAATGATAATGGAGTGATTCTATAGGTGTGATAAGCCGGAGGACTCTTTACGAGCTCTGCAAAGGCTCCTAGTTCTTTCCTAGCCTTCTCAAAACCAGGATGTGCACATTCCAGTAGAATCGTCCGATCCCTTCGCACAATGCAAGCCCCTGTTTCATTCATAACGTTCCCTCCCCAATCATTAATTTTATTCAAGCCTGCGCTATGTAATCTGCTTACATTCATACAAGCAAAAACGCCCTCGGCGTCTCAAAAGGACGGTAAGCGTTTATGCGAGAAATATTAGGATAATGTATAGTGTGAAATCTATATTTTCTTAGATTTGAACAGGAAAAAGCTCATCCCCGCATAACGGTCATGAGCTTCCCTATCAAACTATTTAATGTAAATGCTGCTGCGAAATATCATGAAGCGCTTCGCCAGCCTCGTCCGCAAAAATGTTGCGCACAGCCAAGTCACCGATGGACACTACACCCATCAGCTTCTGGCCACTAGTCACAGCCAATCTGCGAATTTGCCAGCTCGACATCAGTTCTGCAGCCTCATCTACAGATGTATTCTCTGAGACGGTCTGAATTTCTCTACTCATTACCTTTTCCACAGCTGTTGATCCAGGGTGTTTAGCCGCGTAACCTCTAATCACTAGATCACGATCTGTAATTACACCGAGTAATGTCTTATTGTTTTCATTATCAATGACTGGTATAAATCCAGTGTCATGATCTCTCATTTTAACAGCGACTTCATACACATTATCCAGTAGTGTAACTGTTACTGGATCCTTCGTCATAACCTCTTTCACTGTCTTCAAGAACGAACCCTCCTAAACGTAATCTCCATGTTATGGAATAGGTTCTCCTCTATGAAACGAAATTATACGATTGTCTTCTCTTGCAAACAGGAATTCGCCATAGCGATCAATAATTTCATCCCATACAACATAGCATCCTCGTCAAAATCAAATTTGCTATGATGATGCGGGTAAGCTGCATCTTTATCTGGATTCCCAGCCCCTACGAACATAAAGCAGCCAGGAATTTCTTTTACATAGTAGGCAAAATCCTCAGCTGGCATCAGCTTTTCCATCCGAATCACTTGAACAGCTTCTCCTAGTGCTCCTGGTGCCACCTCGGAAAAACGCTGGTATTCGCCCTCGTGATTTACGAGTGGCGGATATCCCATCACATAGTCTATCTTAGCTTCTGCACCGTATGCGCCAGCTATTGAAACTGTCATTTCTTCGATTCTGCTGCGGATCAGATAACGGGTCTCCTCGTCGAACGCCCGTACGGTTCCTGTAATGCGACAATGCTCAGCAATGACATTCTGGGCGAATCCCCCTTGAATGGTTCCTACACTAAGAACAGCGGGCTCCAGCGGGTTCACAGAGCGGCTTACGATGCTCTGAAGCTGAGTCACAAGCGCCGCCCCGGCCACAATACTGTCTATCGTGCGATTCGGCATACCGCCATGTCCACCCCGGCCGATGATATCAATGAAAAATTCATCAGCAGATGCCATAAGAGGTCCTGGCGCACTGCCCACGGTCCCCATTGGAAGCGGAGTCCACAAATGCAAACCATACACCGCATCCGCGCCTTCCAGCATGCCTTCGGCAATCATCCCCTGTGCACCACCCGGGCATACCTCCTCCGCTGGCTGAAAAAGAAAACGCAGCTCCCCTTCTAACTCTTCAAGGCGGCTGCTATAGTAAGAGGCTACACCCAGCAGTATTGAAGTGTGTCCATCATGCCCACAGGCATGCATAACTCCTTCATTTTGCGAAACGTAGTCATTCTTATTCTCCTCTTTAATAGGTAGTGCATCCATATCCGCGCGAAGGACTACCGTTTTCCCCGGCCGATGTCCTCGCAATATACCCGTTACACCATACCCAGACGTGCTTCTCCTAACTTCAATGCCGAATTCTGCTAACTTGTCTGCTATAAATGCTGACGTTTCCTTTTCATGAAAAGACAACTCCGGATGACGGTGTAAATGGCGTCTCCATTCCACGATCTCCGGCATGAGAGAATCAACCGCTAAGCTCTTCATACGTTCTCCATCCCCTTCTTCATAAACCCGCATCAATAGCATGCGACAGCAGTCCTGTACACTTTGTTCCAGCCGTATACGGCTATAATTCTTTTATTGTAGCAGAAACGCAAAAAACTGGGTATCGTTAGGAGGTGCCTACTCTTGCACAACGTTTAGAAACATACTATCATGAGGTAGAACATCAGCAAACGGATCATGAATTCATCATTATACTTCATAAGGGGGATATGCGTGCTATGATTTTTGAGAACACGGGCCTCGTAGGATTGAAGAGTGATCTTCTCTATCTGGACGAGAGTGCGACAAAGGCTGGCTTCATTCGCTGGCAATGGGAATACTATCGTGCCACTTACGACTGCAAAATTGAAGACCCACAGGATGGTGGCGAATACTTTCTACGCATCAACACTCGCGCTGTCGAGGGGAAGCTGGAGAAAGCTGATGCCGTACTTGCAATTGAAGCCGTATACTTAGGGAAAGCAACATTCCCCCATGGCCTGGAGTATGACTCCCCGGTGCCTAAACCAGTATTGGACACTGCTGCTACTCGGATTCTCGAATTAAAGCAGCTGTTGGAGGCTTGAGTAACAGAAAGGGAAAGACGAAACAAAATGTCAGCCTGCCCAAAAGAGGAACACCCGATTTCCAACTACTCATCTTAACACTACTACTTGTGGGTTTCGGTCTAGTCATGGTCTTCAGTGCTAGCTCCAGTTTGACCTTAGCAAGCTCGAAGTTCGGTAATGACCCTCTATATTTCATGAAACGCCAAATGATTTGGATCGTACTTGGAATCGTTGTTATGTTTATAGCCATGAATATTCACTACAGTAAATTCAAAAAGTGGTATGTCCCTATCTTCATCATCACCGTTATTCTCCTGCTAATTGTAGCCTTCTCCGAAAGAATCAATGGCGCCAAGAGCTGGTTAAGTATCGGGAAGCTAGGGATTCAACCTACCGAGCTGGCCAAAATATCAATTATCCTGTATCTCTCTGCACTGATTACCAAAAAAGGTGAACGGTTTAGAGATTTCCGTACAGGATATATCCCTGTAATGGTCATTGTGGGTATAGTTGCCGGACTTATTATGATGCAGCCAGATTTGGGCTCATGCCTTATTCTCGTGGCTACCAGTGGACTTGTCATTTATGCAGGCGGTGCCAGCATGAAGCATATCCTTGGCTCTATTGCACTCTTGGTGCTAGGTGTAGGAATTGTTATGGGGGCTAAAGCAGCGATTGATTCTCTTTCCCCCGCAACCGACAAAGTAGCTGCCAATCAGGACTATAGAAAAGGCCGTATTCAAGCTTTCATAGATCCCTATCAGGATGCTGAAGGCGAAGGATATAATATTATTCAGTCTTTGACCGCTCTCGGACAAGGTGGAGTCAGTGGCTCTGGCTTTGGCAAAAGCATTCAAAAGCTGGATTATCTTAAATACCCGTATACGGACTTTATTTTCCCCGTCATTGGTGAAGAATTCGGCTTTGTAGGAACGGCATTATTTCTGATGTTATATCTGTATTTTATCTGGCGAGGTATTTTAATCGCATTAAGGTGTAAAGATCCCTTTGGCACACTAGTGGGCATTGGTATTATGGGCCTCATTGCCATTCAGGCCTTTGTCAATATTGGTGGCGTAACGAAGACGATTCCGCTTACTGGTGTAACTTTGCCATTTATCAGCTACGGCGGTTCTTCACTTCTTGTGAGTATGCTGTCCATGGGAATTATGCTGAGCATTTCAAGAGAAACTAATCTTCCAGCTAAAGAGGAAGTCACGAAATCTGTAACTACGGTTAGACAAGTTCGTTCCCGGTAAGATTCATAAATCCGGATGTAATGGAATATATAAAAAAGCAGTCCAAGTTAAATATCTTGGACTGCTTTTTTGTGTACAAGCTCTTTTGCATCAAGCAATTTCATCGTTCTTAAAGGCTACGCCTTCAACTTTGACATTCACTTCAACAATATGAAGTCCAGTCATGCTCTCCACAGCTTCGCGTACGTTCTGTTGAAGCATCCGGCACACTTCATGTATCGGAGTTTCATAGAGAACTATTATACGCAGGTCTACTGCTGCTTCTAGCTGTCCCACTTCAACGGTAACGCCCTTTTGGACGTTCTTGCCACTAAGACGCTTTGCCCAGCCCTCTGATAGGCCACCTGACATGGCTGCAATACCTGGAGTCTCCAAGGCAGCCAATCCGGCAATTTTCGAGACGACGTCATTTGAAATTCGTATATTTCCCATTTCCAATTGAAGTTGTTCTGCCATGCCATATCCCCCCTTAACTCATTATCAATTATTGTAATTCCTAAACAGGCTAAAAAGCAAATCAGTTTCTCGCTTTCTCGTTTACACTTAGGAATAATTTGGGTATATTGATTATGAATTGATCCTGAATACATAGATTGGAGTGTACTTTACATTGAAAAAATGGATTTCACCAGCTTTGCTGGCAATCACCTTTATCCTTAGTGCCATAGGACATTATGCAGATTGGGACCACACGCTTCAGTTCGTTCTCTCTGCAGTAGCCGTTGTGTTTGTGGCTGGCTTTCTGGGCCGCGCTACAGAAAGTGTAGCACATTATGCTGGACAGCGGTTAGGCGGATTCCTAAACGCTACCTTCGGTAATGCCGCAGAGCTAATCATTGCCTTTTTCCTAGTGAAGGAAGGACTGTTCGACATGGTGAAAGCCAGTCTTACCGGTTCCATTATTGGCAATCTGCTGCTTGTCCTCGGTTTAAGTATTTTCGCTGGCGGAATGAAGTTCAAAGTACAGAACTTTAACGTAACCCTTGCCGGTATGAACGGTTCCCTTATGATCGTAGCGGTGATCGCTTTATTTGTACCGGCTATGTTCTTCAATACCCATTCCATAACTGAAAAAGATACAGACGTGCTGAGTTTAATCGTTGCTGGGCTGCTCATCGCTTCGTACATGGCCTGGCTTGTCTTCTCCATGATTACGCACAAGAAACATCTAGAGGACGTTACAGAAGCCGGTAAGGAAGAAATGGCTCATGAGCATGCGCCTAAGTGGTCCAGAAACAGATCCATCCTTTATCTACTTCTTGCTACCGTGATGGTAGCCTTTGTGAGTGAGTGGCTGGTAGGGACGCTTGAGACACTAACTGAGCGCTTTGGATTTAGTGAACTGTTTGTAGGCGCCTTCCTCGTGGCAATCATCGGTAATGCCGCAGAACATAGTGCAGCCATTATGCTAGCCATGAAGAACAAAATCGGTGCGGCAGTAGAAATAGCTGTCGGGAGCAGTCTTCAAATTGCACTATTTGTAGCGCCTGTACTTATCTTCGCCAGTTATTTCATGGGTGATACTATGGACATTGTGTTTACAACGATCGAAATTGTCGCCATTGGTGTCGCCGTCTTTATTGCCAAATCAATCACTCAGGATGGTTCGACCAACTGGTATGAGGGTCTCTTGCTATTAACGGTTTATCTAATTCTCGGAGTCTCCTTTTATCTAGTATAAATACTTCCCTTTTCATTCTATAGTTCTCAAAAAAAAAAACGCACATGAGTGACGAAAGTCCTCTCATGTGCGTTTCTATGAATACTATAAATCAAAACTTATTCTTCTTTTGCTTTGTTATTCAATGCCTCATAGAGTACTGCTAAATTCCGCTCCAGCTTACTCAGCACCATTTTACCGGTAATCTCTGGCACCAAACCTGCTCTAACCGCAAAATCGACCTCTCTTGAGAAACCGTACATTTGGGTATCAAGCACTTCCTCATAGAGAGGGCAGTAGCGTGTTGCCAGATTTTCCATCTGCACTTCAATAAGTTGCTGAATTTTATCGGCATCTTCTTGTAGAAGATTGATCGCTTTAAGATTAAACTGTTCCTGTAATTCCGACGAAGTCATGCCTCTTCCCCCCCATGTCCAAAAGTTAAGCTGCTTTTACTATTTTACTTAATATTAGTCGAAATCGGATATCAATACAACAATTCTGTTTATACTAACCATTTATTTGAAAGAAGCAGCTATGTTGTTTATAAGGGATGCCATTAATTCCTCATCTATTTCTAGAAAAAACGCCCCACCGTAAATCGGTAGGACGTCTTTACATACAACTATTACTCAGCTACAACTGTAAAGTTCAAACCGTGTTTAGCAAAAACTTCACTCATTGCCTTCTTAGCTTCTTCTGCATCTGTTCCGTGAACATGAAGCTCGTAGCTTTGGCTTGATACCAAAGTCGTGAACAAACCAAGGATACTCTTAACATCAATGTACTTGTTGTCCGCTTGAAGAACGATTGAAGAGTTGAACTGACCTGCCGTTTGAGCAATATCAACGATTGCCGCATTGTTACTGGACATAGAAATCCCTCCGCAACTTGATTATGAAACATAAGTCATTTGTAATCATTTCTTATGATACCTTGAATCCGCTTACTTGTGCAAGGTGTTTTCTTACTTTTACAGCTTATTTCAAGTTTTCAGGATTCAGACCTTCCAGTTCTGGTAACACGAAGATTCCATCCTTACGGATTAATACATCGTCAAAATAAATCTCCCCGCCGCCATAGTCTGGACGTTGGATTAATACAAGATCCCAGTGAATGGAGGACCGGTTTCCGTTATCTGTAACATCATATGCTTGTCCTGGTGTAAAGTGCAGGCTGCCTGCAATTTTCTCATCGAACAGAATGTCATTCATTGGGTGCAAAATGTAAGGGTTAAAGCCTATGGCAAATTCTCCAATGTGACGTGCGCCGTCATCTGAATTCAGGATTTCATTCAAGCGAGCGGAGTCATTGCTTGTTGCTTCAACAATTTTACCGTTCTCGAATTTGAATTTGATATTTTCAAAAGTCACTCCGTTATAAACGGATGGTGCATTATAGCTGATCGTTCCATTTACAGAATCACGAACAGGAGCGCTGTAAACCTCGCCATCCGGAATATTCTTTTGTCCAGAGCATTTCTCTGCACCGATTCCTTTGATGGAGAACTTAAGATCTGTTCCAGGACCTGAAATATGTACCTTATCTGTTCTGCGCATGAGATCAGCCAATGCATCCTGAGCCTTGTCCATTTTGGCGTAATCCAAATTGCACACTTCGAAATAAAAGTCCTCAAATGCTTCTGTACTAATATTTGCAAGCTGAGCCATACTCGCATTGGGATAACGTAATACTACCCACTTCGTATGCTTCACGCGTTGTTCACTATGGACTGGATGGGAATACAAAGAATTATACAATTTCATATTTTCTTCTGGAACATCGGACAGGTCATTTACATTCTCACCTGCACGGATGCCGATATAGCAATCCATTTGCTTCATCCGGTTCAAGTCAATTTCAGCCCATGTCTGAAGACTCTCACGTGTTGCATATTTAAGCATGCTGCGTAGGACTGTACGATCTGTCAACTGAACAAAAGCATGACCGCCAGCTTTACCGATTTCCTCAACAACAGCTTTGATTAAATCTCTTTCATTGCCAATCATTTCTACAAGCACGTTCTCGCCTGGCTGAACATCTACGGAATAACCTACAAGATTTGCCGCCAGCTTTTGAATTCTGGGATCTTTCATTGTGTACTCTTCCTTCCTCTGTCTGAAAAATAAGCATGCTGTTCTATTGTAGCACGCCCTTTATGGAGCGCAAGACCTGCATAACCATGTAAAGATTAACGGTAACCTGTGAAATCCACCTTAGATACATAAGTTTCATTTTCAGATTTATTCATCATTTCACCGGAATAGCTTACTTTTCGATTCAAGGTAAGCCTTCTGGGAAGATTATGCTTCTTATCAACCGTTAGGTGGTAGACCGTTTCAACATTAGCCTGTTTCAGCTTTTGCTGTAGCTCATTATTTTTCTTCTGCCACAGCTTCTCCAAAGCTTTCGTCACTGCCTGAACAGCCTCTGTGTTGTTCTCAGCGGATTCGGGGACTTTAGGACGAAGGTTCTGCATTTCTTTCTCCAATTCAGCAGACAGCTGCTTCCTAGCCTCTGAAGGCGTCAATTCGATTCGCAGCACACTTGTCCCTCTGCCTGCTCCAGCCTCTTCGGTTACACTCGTCTCCATGGACTCAAGCTCCTCGAGTTGCTTTAGCGGATTTAGCGCAGGTAATGGATTTCCCTCCTCCGAGGAATTTTCAGTAGTCTGAAGTTCCCATCTGCCCTCTTTTTTCTCTAACTGACTGTAATAAGGTTTCAGAGCATATGCGCTACTCTTTAAGTCTTTAACGCCATCAGCTGCTGCTTTTTTGGTCATAGATTTATCTGGAAGAAGCGTGTACAGCTTGACCTTTTTATGATCCTTCACTGTGCCTCCGTAGAACAATAAGGATTCAGGAACCGTTGTTCCCCCTCGTTTCAGCATATTCGCCCCTTCAAAAACAACCTCATCACTTCCAGCCATCCCTGCCAACGCCAAACTTAAATCTTCCTTTGCAGGTTTGTCTCTTATGACGCTACATCCGCTACATAACAGGCAATACAGTGTCAGAACTAGAGGGACTCCTCCCTTAAGTAATAATAGCTTTCTCACGGACCTCAGGCCTTTCTCGGAGTATTTTACTTAAGTACAACCCACGTATAGGGTTCTCTCTTCCTGCAAGCCTTATACCGCAATTAGGGCCAGAATAACTGTGCATATAAAAAAAGAACCCATGAACTTTACCTCACGGGTTCTTAATATTGCTATCATTTTCTTTGGTATCAAAAACAACTTGGTTCCGGCCGTTATTCTTAGCTTTATACAGCGCCATATCCGCTCGATAAAATAATGACTCAACACTTACTCGATCGTCCATCCAGCTCCATTCCGCTATTCCGCAGGAAACCGTTACACTAGGTTCAGTTTCTTCCATAACGCGTTTGCGTATACGCTCAGCTACATAACCCGCCTGCTGCATTCCCATTAACGGTAAATAAACGGAGAGCTCCTCCCCACCCCACCTCGCAGCAATGTCGCCTTGACGGATGGAAGATTTCACAATTTCACTAACCTCTTTTAGAATCTTATCCCCTTTTTGATGACCATAGGTATCATTCACGATTTTGAACTGATCAATATCCACAACAATTAAACAACCGCAGAAGTCCGTAGACTGTCTTTCTTTTATCTCTTCGTCCAAATAATGACGAGCATAGAGACCTGTTAGGCTATCTCTATTCGCTAGACGTCTAACTTCAGCATGTAGTCTGGCGTTACCTACTGCTAGACCAATATGTCCCGCCATCGCCTGCAATAGCCTGTAGTTGTCATAGGAAAAATAATGAGAATCTCGATGTGCCAGCATAATCGCACCTCGCACTTCTCCACCCACACTAAGAGGTGTGGCAATCAACGACTGCGAACCGGTAGCATTCATTAGTCGGGAAGTTGTCTTAGGATTATCTATGTAGTCAGACATGATCAGTGACTCACCTGTGGAATACACCTTTCCACCTAAACCTGCCCCTACTTCTAATACTTCATTCTGCAATGAGGGATGGTTGCAGGCAATAACTTCTAGGCCACCCTTTTCCTCATTCATATGTAAGATACAGCAGTAATCTGCACCAAACATTTCAAGTAGCTCTTCAAACGCAAATTGAAAAATATCGCCTAAACGCAAGCTTTGATTCAAACGCTGGGTAAGCTCATTACTCATGCGAAGCTCACGGATTAACTGATTGGAGCGCTCATAAAGCTTGGCATTCTCAAAAGCAGTCCCTGCCGTATCGGCTACCATTGTGAGAAACCGTAAATCAACGTCAGGGAAGATTGGATTATCCATCACCATATGGAATACCCCATAAACCCCCTGCTTACCACCTAATGGAAGCCCTATTTCTACATTTCGGTGATTTTCATCACTAGTGTGCAGCGCAACACGTCCATCCTTAAACGCCCTGGCACAGACATCATCACTGGACATGTGGAAAGGTAACGGTTTGACCTGCGGATTAGTGCTGCGATGATCTTGTGACATATACAGGTCGAGTCTGGCTCCAGGATACATCGCAGAAATGCTATCAATGACTTCCGAAAGTACAGCATCTACATCAATATTGTCATGCATCCGCTGGACAATCTGAAATAACAATGAACGACGATTACTTTCACGTTCTGCATGAATATGGGTACTTGCAAGATCAGCTACAAATATATGTTCAAACTTATGATAAAAACAGGTGCGGTAATGCAGCGACATAGCTTCTGCAGTATCTCGTCCACCCATTTCATATTGTTGCGTTCGCATAGAACAGCCCAAAAACGCAAAAATTTTATTGTCGACTCGAGTGAATAGCGGTATGGTAAAAAAACTCAGATCCTTACCTTCTACGGTTAACGGAACGGCTGAGATTGTTTCTGAAATCAAGCTAGAAGCCGCCGCCTGTTCCCACTGCCGCCTCCATAGTTCTTGTTGATCCAAACTATTGTTTATATATTTACCTTCAAAATTCAGCACACACCATTCCCATGATCTAGAGAATGGAAGGACATTGAGCCCACCAAACCATTCTTTGAAACTGTCTGCAATCAAATTCGCTAGATAAGGGAAGTCATGCGTTACTATTTCCGTTTCCCTAAGCCAGGCGGTGGGATCTTCGGAATCTCTACTAGCGTGTAAGTTGTCCTGTAACAGCATACGGCTGTCTTTATGGACGTATGCTTTCTGCTCTGACATAACGAAGATCCCCTTTGCATCTTGATTAAGAAAACTATCTTCCCTAGTAACAACTAATTAACTATATTTTACTCCCTTTCTTTGTGCATTGCATTATATTTTCATCATTTCCGGGACTTTTTTTTAGGACCAAAGAACTATCGACAAAGATTGACAAAAACTCTTTTAATAAGCGCTTGACTTTATATACTGTATTCATATAATATTTATTGTTGAACAAGACTGTAACAAGTCTTACTTGGGCGTAACGTTGTGTCACCCTCACGCATTTCGTTACTGCCAGGGCAGCGGCTGAACTTCCCTGGCAGTGTGGAAGCCATTAATGCTAATCACGGATACGAAATGCGGCGCAAATAGGCCCTACCCTGAAATTTCAATTATAAAGGAGTCTACTATAACATGGCACGTTACACCGGACCTAAATTCAAACTCAGCCGCCGTCTGGGAATTTCCCTTAGCGGTACAGGAAAAGACTTGAAACGCCCTTTTCCACCAGGACAACACGGAGCTAACCAACGCAGAAAAGTAAGTAACTACGGAATGCAGCTTTTGGAAAAACAAAAACTGCGTCACATGTATGGTTTGGGAGAGAAACAATTCAAAACTCTCTTCACTAAAGCACAAAAGCTTCCAGGTCTTGCGGGCGAAAACTTCATGTTCTTGCTTGAAAGCCGCTTGGACAACCTAGTTTACCGTCTTGGATTTGCTAACTCCCGTGCTGGTGCACGTCAGTTGGTATCCCACGGACACGTAACTGTTAACGGCAAAAAAGTCGACATCGCTTCTTACCGTGTAAGCTTGGGCGACGTTATCGGTCTTCGCGAAAGAAGCCAAAGCATGGCTTCCATCAAAGAAGCTCTTGCTAACCGTTCCCACCTTCCAGCTTACCTGGAATCTGCTGAAGGATCTTTCGAAGGTAAATACATTCGTTTGCCAGAACGTTCCGAGCTTTCCCAGGATATCGATGAGAAACAAATCGTCGAGTTCTACAACCGTTAATATCTCGCTTATAGCGAGTATGACCAAAGCCTCCGGATTTATCCGGAGGCTTTTTGTTATTCTAATAGGTAATGAACACTCCGACTGCATTCAAAATCGCCAATTTGTGCTATAATAATTCCGTTAAAAGGAGGAATTATCGTCGATGGTTCAAGAGAACAAGAAAAAAAACGTAAAGAAGCCTTCACCCCGCAGATCTGGGCTTAGCAGGTTCGGTTCTGTAGTTAAGTGGATGTTTATTCTTGGCATAATAGGCATTCTGTTCGTCGGTGGTGCAGCAGCAGGATACGTCACTTCCATGGTGAAAGATGAACCTGTTCGCTCTGAGGAAATGATTCAACAGCAAGTCGGACAAAATGCGATCACCGGATTCGCATACTTCCGTGATGGCGCACCGATCGGCCAGCTTCGTACAGAAGAAGATCGGAGGCTCATTCAATACAACGACATCCCCCAGATTATTATTGATGCAGTTCTCGCTATAGAGGACAATAATTTCAATGAGCATAATGGCGTGGATTTCAAAGGCACCTTACGTGCCGTCAAACAAAAGATATTAAATGAATCCGTTCAGACCGGAGGCAGTACACTTACTCAACAGCTCGCAAGACGTGTTTTCCTCAATCTGGATCGAACAGAAGATCGTAAAGCAAAAGAAATTCTACTTTCACTTAGACTAGAGCGCTTCTTGACCAAGCAAGAGATTTTAACGGCTTATCTGAACAAGGTTCCGTTCGGTAATGGCTCGAATGGCTATAACGTATTTGGGATTAAAGCTGCATCCAAAGGTATATTCGGTCTGGATGATCTAGACAAGTTGAATATTGCCCAAGCGGCGTATTTGGCCGGTCTTCCACAGCTCCCCTCCGCTTATTCAGCATTCAATGGCGTTGGAGAATTCAACGCAAAGGCGTTCAATAGAGCTATGGATCGTCAACAGCTTGTACTTCGTCGTATGCTAGAGGAGAACAAGATCACTACCTCCCAATATGATGAAGCACTCAAGTTTGATATTAAAAGCTCTCTCGCTCCTCACACTAAGAAAGCTTATGCTACATATCCATACCTAATGATGGAAACGGAGCGTAAAGCATCTGAGATTCTTTTGTCACTAAATGAAAAGAATAACAGTACAGCTGATACCAATAGTTCTAGTGATAATGCCGTACTTCTTGAGGAAGCAAGACAACAGTTAATGACCGGCGGTTACCGAGTCTATACCACGATTGATAAGAAAGTATACAGTGCAATGCACAGTATTTCCGAAGATAGTAGTAATTTCACCAAGGACAGCAAAACAAAAGGTGTTGAACAGACGGCTGGCATATTGATCGACAACAAGACCGGAGCCATTCTCGGTATGATTGAGGGCCGCGATTTTAATATCGAGCAAATGAACTACGCAACCCAAATGGTCCGGCAACCCGGCTCAACGATGAAGCCGATTTCAGCATACTTACCTGCCTTAGATGCAGGACTGATTCAACCTGCTGGAATCTTAGATGATGCTCCAATCATTTTGAAGGATGGCGGGAAAGGCTTCCATATCCCTAAAAATGCTAACAATCGCTATCAGGGTTTAGTTACGGCTCGCTATGCACTTAATAAATCCCTCAACCTACCGGCGCTTAAACTTTTTAACGAGAAGGTCGGAATAGAGGATGCTTGGGCCTTTACTAAAAAGCTAGGGATCACTACACTCACCGAAGATGATTACAGAGCGCAGACTGGGGTTATAGGTGGTCTTCGATACGGTACATCCGTTGAAGAATTAACCAATGCCTATTCCGCCATTGGCAATAAGGGAGCATTTAATGATGCTTATATGATTGAGAAGATTGTGGATTCGGAAGGCAAGATCGTTTATCAGCACAAGGTTAACCCTGAACAAGTATTCTCTGAGCAAACTGCTTATCTAATGACCGATATGCTGCGTACAGTAATCACAGAAGGTACTGCAAGCACAGTAAGAAGAGATTATAAACACTTTAAAGACGTTCCGATTGTAGGTAAGACTGGCTCCACTCAGAACTATGGCGATGTCTGGTTCATGGGCTACACCCCTGATGTCACACTTGGCATGTGGGTTGGTTATAAGGAACAAATTAATACCCTTACAGGAGATACACAAAAACGACAAGCACAGACCTTATGGGCTAAAGTCATGAATGCTGTTATTGATAAGCAGCCAGACTTGTTCGTTACAGACAAATTCACACAACCTGAAGGAATTACCAAAAAGACAGTTTCCGCGTACAGCGGTAAGCTGCCAACGGCTCTAACTGATAAATTTACAACGGATCTTTTCAATACGAAATATGTACCTAAAGAGAGCGACGATGGGATTTCCAAAGCCAAGTATATTACTTACAATGGCGTCAACTATATCCCACTCGAAGGTACACCGGAGGATTTCCTGAAAGAAAAAATCGTCGTTAAACGTGAAAAGCCGATCCAGGAATTAGTTAAGGAGCTCTTGGCAGCCTTCCCTAAGATGAAGGAGCATAAATCGCTGGAGTATTATATGCCAGCCGATGCTAAGACAGATTTCCCTACTGAAGTCGATCCACGTGTGGACGATGGCGCTTCCCCTTCTGCTCCTGGGAATGTTAGTGTCTCATATAGCACTGGAAAAGCTGTGATCAGCTTCTCCCCAAGCGGCTCTCCAGATGTAGTAGGGTACCGCTTATACCGTTCTTTAAACGGCGGGTCTTTCCAGAAGCAAGCTGTAATTATGGCTGACGAGAGCAAGGTATTCTCGCCAGGAACGCCTGCGAGTGCCAATGCAACATTCTATGTCAGTGCTGTTGATGTCGCAGGTAATGAGACAGCTTCTGGCAGCGTTGCTGGAGGCACTACACCAACTCCGGAAGCAACACCAACTCCAGATCAGCAACCGGAGACAACGCCTCCTACAGGCTCTGAGAGTACACCAGGAGAGGATATCGAGATTCCTGGAACCATTCTACCTACGCCTACTTCAACGCCATCTGGTGAAGGTAGCAGTAACGGAAACAGTAATAGTGGTACAGCCGGCAATACGACTGGAAACCATTAATCGGTAGTCCGAAGAATAACTTCACACAGCAAAACACCGTTCCCTTGAATTCTTTAGGGAACGGTGTTTTTTTATGATCCATTCTAATCTTCTATCGTTGATAAATCGCCAGTTGGAAGATGAAGCTCCCAAGCCTTTAATACACGCCGCATGATTTTACCTGATCGTGTCTTAGGAAGTTTATCCTTAAATTCGATCTCTCTCGGCGCAGCATGCGCAGACAGTCCGGCTTTAACAAATGCCGCGATCTCCTCTTTGAGAGCAGCTGTAGGAGTATAGCCTTCTCTCAGCGAAATGAAAGCCTTGATAATTTCCCCACGCACCAGGTCTGGTTTACCAATTACACCCGCTTCTGCCACAGCAGGATGCTCTACCAATTTACTCTCCACTTCAAAAGGTCCTATACGCTCACCAGAAGAGTTGATAACGTCGTCAATCCGTCCTTGAAACCAGAAATATCCATCATCATCCATATAAGCAGAATCACCAGAAATATACCAACCAGGAATGCGGAAATACTCCTCATACTTCGCCTTATTGTTCCAGATCGAATTCATCATGGATGGCCAAGGCGTCCGTATTGCAAGATTCCCCATTGAGAATGGTGGGAGAACATTGCCTCGATCATCTAAAATCGCAGCTTCAATGCCTGGCAACGGACGGCCCATAGAACCTGGTTTGATATCCATTCCAGGATAATTACAGATCAGTTGCGCTCCCGTCTCTGTCATCCACCAGGTATCATGAATGCGCTGGTTGTAGAACTTATCTCCCCATCGCACGACTTCAGGATTTAACGGTTCTCCAACAGACAGGACATGGCGCAGGCTACTCAAATCAATTCCCTGAATTGAACTCTCTCCTGCCCCCATCAACATACGAAATGCTGTAGGTGCACTGTACCAAATACTAACCTTATTTCGTTCAATCGTCTTATACCAATCCTGAGGACTAAAGCGTCCCCCTCTCACGACATTCGTTACCCCATTTAACCAGGGAGAAAATATTCCGTAAGATGTTCCTGTCACCCAGCCTGGATCAGCTGTACACCAGTAAATATCATCTGGACGTAGATCCAGCACCACTCTACCTGTATAATAATGTTGAATCATTGCTCTTTGCACATGATAAACGCCTTTAGGTTTTCCTGTAGAACCAGATGTATAATGCATGATAAGGCCATCGTCCAGGTCAAGCCATTCCAATTCGAGCTCAGAAGACGCGTTATCCATCTCCTCAGTGAAACCTAAGTTACCTTGCTCGATATCAGAGGTACCGCCTACTAGAAAAATATGACGCAAATTCGGAAGCTCATCACGCTTCACACGATGAAGTAGCTCAGGTGTAGTAACCAAAGCAACCGCACCACTATCTTCCAGCCGATCCTTAACTGCTGTCTCCATAAAGGCTTCGAACAGAGGGCCCGCTATTGCCCCAATCTTCAGAATTCCTAGTAAACTAAAATATAGTTCCGGTTGACGAGGCATAAAAATAAATACCCGATCTCCCTTACCGATACCATATTTACGCAATACATTTCCGAACCGATTCGACCGTTCCTGCAGATCGGCAAATGTATAGGATTCATCCCGCACCGCATCACTGTAGAGCAGGGCCGTTGCCGCTCCCCGTCCTTCTTGAACGTGGCGATCCACTGCTTCATGTGCCATATTAACCTTTCCAGTGTCATACCATGAGAAGTTACGTTCAACATCCTCCCACTTAAAATTGGCTACTGCCTGGGTGTAATCAGACATATTGGAGCTCTGCACACGGCCAGGCAAAATTTCACTATGGACTTGACCCATCACTCTTGCCTCCCTCACTCGTTTGATTTAAGCTTTAAGGGTAAGACTCTTCTCTTAGATAATGATGTCAATGCAATGAATGTGAATTTTTTATGTCTGAATTAGTATAACATAGCAAACGTTTACATTCCATATTTTATCATCCGAAAGGAGCACGGCTATGGAGCATCGTAAAATCCCTGTTACCCATACGCTTTCATATAAAGGTAGAACAATAACAATAAGTGGCCCCCGATCTCCAGAGGACCTTAAAGCCCTTCACATGCATCATGATCTTGATGCCTTCCGCAAGCCGATTGAACAGCAAGAAGCTCTCATAGAGATTGCTAGCTTGCCAGAAGGACGTATAATTACAGCTGTAGAGGATGGCACTATAATAGGCTATGTAACCTTTCATTATCCAGATGAAATGGAGCTTTGGTCACAGGGTGGAATGATGGATCTAATTGAGCTTGGAGCTATTGAGGTGAGTAATGATTATAGGGGAGCCGGACTAGGCCGGCTGCTGATTTCCACTGCTTTTGAGCAAGAGCAATTGGAGAATTGTATCGTCTTTACAACAGAGTATTATTGGCACTGGGATTTAAAAGGGAGTGGGCTTGATGTGTGGGCTTATCGTCAAATGATGGAGCGGCTAATGAAAACTGTAAATATGGTTTGGTATGCTACGGATGATCCTGAAATCTGTTCACATCCAGCAAACTGCCTAATGGTTCGTATTGGACAAGAGGTACCTATGTCCTCACAGGAGACTTTCGACAGGGTACGCTTTAGACAGCGCTTCATGTACTAAACGAGTATTAAAGATGCTGCAGCATATATTCTAATATAGAATGTGAGCGCCCTGAGGCTTCCACCGTGAACTCCTTAAAACTCACATTTGCTGACCCGTCAGACTTATCAGACATCGAACGAATAATAACAAAGGGAGTGGCGTTCATCACACACACTTGTGCAACCGCCGCCCCTTCCATCTCCACGCACGCTCCGTCCAATTCCTCTCTTAATTTGGCTACAATCTTCGCATTAGAAATGAATTGATCACCTGAAAGTACTTTGCCGACCAAGTACTTTTGGCCTAACTCGTTACACGCCTTCTCAGCAAGGAGTACCAATGAAGGGTCTGCCTGAAAGACAGAATTATCCTGATAAGGTATTTCACCTTTTGAAAAGCCAAGTGCTGTAGCATCCATATCATGCTGAACACAAGTAGATGATATTACAATATCTCCAATATTCAATTCAGGGTGCACAGCCCCAGCAACCCCAGTAAACAACACACGAGACACACCAAAGGAATCAATTAGAATTTGTGTCGTAACTGCTGCATTTACTTTACCTACCCCAGATTTACAGAGCACTACAGACTTTCCTAATATATTTCCTATGTAATAATGAATTCCTGCCTTGACCTTCGTCTCCTTATTCTCCATCCTTTCTAGTAATAGCTTAATCTCTTCATCCATCGCACCAATTAATCCGATTATTTCAGGCAAAGATAACGCCTCCTCCGATGATTTACTCTGTAAAAAACATAAAAAGCTCCAAAAGGAGCTTTTTACGGAAATACTGTTTATTTCTTAAATTACTTATTCAGATGATTAACAGACAGGCGGAGAATCGTTTCATGAGGCAAGATAACCCGCGGATTCTCAACCGTCTCTTTCTTCATGAGTTTCGTCAAAAGTCTCATTGCTACCGCACCTAGGTCATACATAGGCTGGGCTACAGTTGTCAACAATGGACGAACCATCGAAGCCATACGGATGTTATCCACACTAATAATGGAGAAGTCATCCGGTACCTTCAGGCCTTCATCCTGAATACTGTGAATTGCACCAATAGCCATCTCGTCGGTTGCGGCAAAAATAGCGGTTGGCTTCTTCTTGAGTCCAAGGAAATACTTCATGGCTTCGACACCAGATTCATAGCGGTAGTTACCGATACGTACCAAGTCTTCTTGATACTCGATTCCAGCCTGTTCAAGTGCCTTTTTATAACCATGGAAACGTGCATATCCATTCGCAGGATCCTGGAGTGTACCACTGATCATTGCGATTTCTCGGTGACCGTGACGAATCAAAGTATTCACTGCATCAAAAGCAGCGGTTTCATGATCGATGTCAACGGAAGGATAAGTTCCCTTCTCATCCCGTGTAGCACATAGGACAATCGGAACTGCAGAAGTCTGGAAAGCTTGAATATGTTCTTCGGTTACCGTACCACCCATGAAGAGCAGACCATCGACCTGTTTCTCCAAAAGAGTATTGATGACACGGATTTCCTTTTCTTTACGCTTATCCGCGTTACACAATATAATATTGTAATGATACATGTTCGCGATATCTTCAATCCCGCGTGCAATTTCTGCAAAAATCGAGTTTGAAATATCAGGGATGACAACCCCAACGGTTGTCGTTTTCTTACTGGCAAGTCCTCTCGCCACGGCATTGGGACGATATCCCAAACGCTCAATCGCTTCAAAAACTTTCTTCCGGGTCTGCGGTTTCACGTTAGGGTTATTGTTCACAACCCGTGATACCGTAGCCATAGATACGCCTGCTTCTCGAGCTACATCGTAAATGGTTACCGTCAAATTACTCTCTCCATTGCGATAAATTTTATCGTTCGACTAATTAAAAATATGATACGACACTTTGTACAATTGTGCAATGATAACGCTTCATTTTCCTTTCAAAATTTCTTTCAAGGCTGAAGACGTAACCCCTAATTACAATTTTTGACTAGTGTAGGTTTCCCTATTCACGAGCACAATAATGTAACTTCTATCTATCGTAACAAAAAGTGAGTGAAAAATCCAACATTCCGTGAAAGTTTTTCATTATTTTCACAGAATGTTTTAATAATTTGCGTTTTTAGTCGTTTGGAACGTTAATTGAGACAGTCTTCGACTAGTTTCTTCCATCCAATTCTGGTCTTTAAGCCCCTCAGCTAGTCGGTATAGATCAAGTAACATATCCACTCTAGCCTGAATTGTCTCTCGGATAGCCAACTCTAATTCTTGAAATCCTCCGACAACAACCTCTGTCAAAGCTTCTTTTAGGACACTAGCTAATTCATTTCTTTGAGTAAACGAAAAATCTTGTCTTGGCACATCCGCGTTCAATTCTTTCACTAGCTTTCCTAGATCTGCTTTAATAAACGACAAGGGCTCATAACTAGTACATTTCGGACAAGTATAGACAGGGACATGTGTAATCTTCACCCTCGTATTAAAAATCAATGAATGCATATGTAAGTTCATGAGGCCACCGCAGCTGCACAACTTCTCCATTAAGTTATCTGTATACATCTTCTACACCTCTTGCAAGAAATGAATTAAGTACAAAGTATGACTTTTCAATTTCTATATTCGACCTCCCTCGATTAAAACCCTCCTTAATTGCATATAATGATTAAATTGGCAATTTGTCTATAATTTACAATCCTTCAGATGACTTCGTATTTTAAATTTGATAGAATATGAAGGATCATGTGATACGAAAGGAGCTTAACAAAATGAGACTAGCTGGAAAAAAGGTCATAGCACTCGTAGACGATGAATTTGAAGATTTGGAGCTCTGGTATCCCGTGTACCGAGTTAGAGAAGAAGGCGCTGAGGTTCACTTGGCAGGTTTGGAAAAAGATAAAACATACATCGGCAAATATGGTGTGCCTGCAAAAGCGGAGTACTCCTGGGACGATCTTAATGCCGCAGATTATGACGGGATTTTAGTTCCTGGCGGCTGGGCCCCTGATAAAATCCGTAGATACAGTGCCGTACTAAAGCTAGTGCAGGATTTCAATGCAGCTAAGAAACCTATTGGGCAGATCTGCCACGCAGGCTGGGTATTAATTTCCGCTAAAATTCTGGAAGGTGTAACCGTCACCTCCACACCCGGCATCCGTGATGATATGGAGAATGCCGGAGCGATATGGAAAGATGAAGCTGTGGTTACGGATGGACATATTATTTCTGCTCGTCGCCCGCCAGATCTGCCGCCCTATGGCAAAGCTTTTTGTGATGCGTTAGCTGGGGAGTAGGGTACTGTACAAATATATTGGTTAAAAAATAAACAAGCCCTGTTTCTCACTTTTTGAGGAACAGGGCTTGTGATTTGATTCGCTCTACATCAGAGTTCATTACTTAATCCGAAGGGAAGCCTTCTCCTTGAATAAGGTTGGATAAGAATTAAATTTGAAAGTCAAGGGTTGGGGGAGCTTTTCCTTCCCTACGTTAAAGAAAAAGGTTACTGTAGTTCCCCTGCTATCTTCATTAAACTCTTTATATCCTGAGTAGCCATCTTTAACCCATCCTAACCAATGCCCACTACCAGTGCTATCCACAAAATTATCGTCCAATGCAAAACCGCTATCAGCAAACGCCTCCATATCATCTTTAGGAATAAAGTAATCCAAAACCAGAATTCCCTGCTCTTCGTTCTCCATCCGCTTTGAAATCGTTAGATTGTTATCCGGTGCCTTTAGAATCTGCTGTGTTTCCGTGTCAATCACGAGCTCGACCTTTGATTGATCTAGAGCGGAGATTCCTTCAACTTCTAGTTTGATTGGTTCAGCAGGTCTCATATTGTCATTGTTGAAAATATAAGTTTTCAAGCCCCCTACTACTGAAGAAGCACCACTTACCCTCATTAACTCCTCTTGATGCTCCCCTTTCCCGATAACCAGCTTAGGTGAAATTATATTAAAAATCCTCATTTTATTCTCTTTGTCAAAGGTTTCCCGCATGTAAATACCCGTAGGTCCAATATAGATATTGTCCATTTTGATTTTCTGTCCACCAATAGACAGACTATCCTTCAGATCAACAATCTCTCCCTTAAAATAGTTGTTATCGTCTTCCAGCGGAATTTTAACACTTAGCTTTTTAATATCCATGCTCGAGCTAGAAGGGTCCTTGGATTCTGGATATAGAGATAATGTAATATTCAACTCATCTGTCAGATCATCTCGATATTTATCCCAGACGATTTGTTCTAACATGCGGGTCGTCCCAGGTGAACCTGCCTCTTGTGCATTAGAATTGCTAAACCCGCTATATCCGGTGAGGTCGTAATTATTCTTTTGATTTTTTTTCAATGACAGGCCTATCATTTGCATCTTCTGATCTGTATTATTCTGGATTGTATAAAGCACAGCAATACCTCTATGATCTGCCATGATTCCGTTAACCGTCCACTGTATCCCATCCATCTCAGGAGAGGAGATATTTACCTCCTTCAGTATACCTGCATTAAGTGCTGATTTAATCGTCAGATTATCAGCAACAATGGGTCTAAACACTTCAAGCTGACCCCAGCTTTTTGGTGGTAACTGCGCACGAACAGGATTGGCCATCTGATGTGCCCAAGGTACAATAATTAATAAAGCGATGGCTAGGACCGCCAACGCAACAACAGCGTATCTTTTTCTAAAAGAGAATCTTTTGTGGCTACCTTGCTGCATCCCCTTGCGAATCGCGGCATCCAGCTTAACATCCGGGATCTCCTCAGCCTCGACATCAATTCTCTGAAAATAATCGTTAAGCAGCTTTTCTTCAGACTCAGCCATAAAATAGATCCCCCTTCCGTTTCATTCTGTCACGCAGCTGTTTCAGACCTTTATTGAGCCATGTCTTCACGGTGCCCTCCGGTTTATCCAGTACCTCTGCAATTTCTGCAAGGGTCATATCCTTGTAATATTTGAGTACAAGCACCTGGCGATACTTCGGCTTTACCCCTTCCAACGCCTGTTCCATGTCTAATCTGCGGTCGCTTTTCATTTCCATGATCCCTACATCACTTCGAGCAGCTTCTGTGACAGCGTTCCTCTTTCTGCGCTTCAACTCATCGTTACAGCAATTGATCAGAATACGTGTTAGCCATGGAGCAAATCTCTCGGAGTCTTTTAAGCTTTTACGTTTAATCCATGCACGGCAGGTTGCCTCCTGTAGAACTTCCAACGAATCCGCTTCGTTTCGTAAATAGCTATAAGCAATGCTGTATAGCTTTCTTTTCTGTTCAGCTACCAGCTCATAAAATATGTCTTCATCCGTAGCGGCTATTTCCATTTCGTCATTAATAATGTGTTCCATGCTTGTTTTGTCCTCCCCCCTTGCTTTCACGCATAAATCATTCCTGTGCAACTCGCTCTATGTATAGACTGCGCCGAAGCGCAAACGGTTTTGTTTTTTTATAAAATACAAAAGAAAAAGGCCCGGCAAGAATGCCGAACCTTGATGTGGACTTGATGATGTAGCGCTTGATAACTATGAAGAAGCTTTCTCCTTTGTTTCCACGCTCGTTCCAAGCGTAATACCGCTTTTCTGAGCATAAGCACTTAGGATTTCTTCCGTCTCCGAGCTTGTACGATGATGGAAGCAAGCTTTAGCAACCCTTGTAGCATCTATAGCCAGTGTATTTAGGGTACGGTGTTTAACCTTCAGCAGTGCCTGTGGCGACATGCTAAGATCACTAATCCCTAACTCCAGCCAAAGTGGTAAAGAACGCTCATCTGCCGCCATTTCACCACATACACTTATATCTATTTTTGCATTACGGGCTGCTTCTACAGTCATACGGATCATTCGCAGAACCGCTGGATGATATGGATGATACATATGCGCAATTTGTTCATTCATACGATCTACGGCTAGTACATATTGCACCAAATCGTTCGTACCGATACTGAAAAAGTCAACTTCCTCAGCAAGTAAATCCGCAATCATAACCGCAGCTGGAACTTCAATCATAATACCGACTGGAATATTCCGATTAAACGGTATGCCCCGTAGCTCCAGTTCAGCCTTCACTTCTTCCAGTACAGCTTTTGCTGCTTGTACTTCTTCTACGGAAGATATCATAGGGAACATTAGCTTTACATTCCCATACGCACTCGCCCGCAAAATGGCTGTTAGCTGAGTTTTGAACATATCTTGTCGATTTAAGCTAATTCGAATGGCACGATAGCCAAGGAACGGATTCTGCTCTTCTGGCAGCTGGAAGTAATCCAGATGCTTGTCCCCGCCTATATCCAGCGAACGGATCACAACCATATTGCTGCCTACCTTCTCGACAACCTGTTTATACACTTCGAATTGTTCATCCTCCGTTGGAAAAGAACTGCGATCCATATAAAGAAACTCTGTACGGAATAGACCTACACCCTCGGCTCCATACTTGAGCGCTAAATTCAGTTCTTTGACTGAGCTGATATTACCGGCCAATCGTAGGTTAACGCCATCTTTAGTGACGGCATCGACTGTAGCAAGCAATTCCAGTTGTTCTTTCTTTTTATGCTGCTTGTTCCGAAGAGAAACATATTCATTGATCGTTACCTCATCAGGATGAATTTGCACTGATCCTGTGTCTCCGTCTATCACGAGCATGTCTCCGGTCTGAATTGGGTTAGATAAATTATTCTCCAAACCTGCTACGAGTGGAATGCCCAGCGCACGAGCCATAATGGAGGAATGTGAGGTTTTACCGCCCATCATAGTAACAATACCTAGAACATAAGTTGGGTTCAAGTGAGCTAACTGGGAAGGAGACAACTCCTTCGCTACGAGAATATACGGCTGTGTATCCGATGGCAGCGTGACCTCAGGAGCACCTAAAAGATGCTTTAACAGACGGTTACCGACATCCTTGATATCAACCGCCCGCTCCTTCATGTATTCATCATCCAGCAGATCAAACATCGCTACAAAATGATCAATCGCTTCCTTAACAGCCACTTCCGCCGCCTTATACTGGCGTTCAATAATCCCCCGGATTTCGCTCATAAACACCGGATCATCCAAAATCGCCAGATGAGCATCAAAAATGCTGGATTCCTCCGGACCGACTACTTCTCTGAATTCTTTTTTAATGAATTCAATCTCGTCCTTAGAGGTACGGATACCTTCGTATAAACGCTCAAACTCCTTAGCTAGATCCACTGGGTTCACTTGTGTGTCTGGTAAGCTCCACTCCCAGTTCGGTAAGACAAAGGCCTTCCCGATAGCTACACCTGCTGCTGCGCCTATGCCTTGTATCATCCTTCTATCCCTCCAACGTTACTTTCATGTAAGACTACGGACATTACTGAAGATTGCCCCTTTTTAACATTTTTAAATGGAGCATAGCTCCATGATTTTACTCGATCAGGATTCGTAATCACCATTGGTGTAGCCAGTGAAGCTGCATGCTCACGCAAATAAGCGAGGTCGAATTTAACAAGCAATTGACCTGGTTCCACACTGTCGCCTTCTTTTACTACCGCCTCAAATGGCCCTTTAAGCTGCGAAGTGTCGATCCCTATATGCATAAGCACCTCCAGCCCTTCCGGCGTAGCAATACCAACGGCGTGCATTGTAGGATAGACGTGCATAACCTTCCCGAATACAGGCGAAGTAAGCTCCCCTTTTTCCGGCAAAAATGCAACTCCATCACCCACCAGCTTCGCTGCAAAGATGTGATCCGGCACTTCCTCTATGGGCATCATTCTACCCTGCATCGGAGAACTGAACAATACCTGAGGCAAATCACGAAGCATTAGCTTATTAATCTCCTCGCGGATCAGCTCTGAATACGTACCAAATACTACCTGGACATTCCCGCCACCGAGCTTGATAATCCCAGCAGAGCCAAGACCTTTGAGCGCCCCGGTATCAATATATCGATCATTATGGACGGTAAGCCTCAAACGAGTGATACAGGATTGTACTTGTACGATATTCTCCTTACCACCAAGCGCCTCCAAGATCAATGGTGCCTGATAAGGGATGTTTCCTGCCCAATCACCGAGTTCCGAACCTTCTTCACGCCCTGGTGTTGGGATCTGAAAACGGCGAATCGCCCAGCGGAACAAGTTATAATATACAATCCCATAAGCTATACCGATCGGAATTAACAACCAAGCCCTCTGGGACAGATGCATATTCAAAAAGAAATCAATAGCCCCTGCGGAATAGGAGAACCCATGATGAATCCCCAACATGTAGGTAATCACCATAGCAAGACCGGACATTACTGTATGTACCGCAAATAAGTAGGGAGAAGCAAACAAAAACGCAAATTCAATCTGCTCCGAAACCCCGGTTAGAAAACAGACCAGAGCCGCCCGCACAAAAGTCTTTTTAATCTTAGGCTTCAAGTCCTCGCGCGCTTCCTGAATAATTGCAAAAGCAATGGCTGGCAGTGCGAACATCATAATCGGAAACAAACCCGCCATAAAAATGCCCGCCGTAGGATCGCCTGCAAAAAAACGTGGCAAATCCCCCTGAACGACAGTGCTACCATCAGGAGTTGTAAAGTTTCCAAACTGAAACCAAAACACATTGTTGAGAATATGGTGAAGACCGAAGGCTGTTAGTACTCTATATAGCACTCCATAAATAAAAACGCCAAAGCCGCCTGTCTGCAATATCCCTTGAAAAAGATCATCCAGTCCTCTTTGCAGCAGTGGAGAAATCCCTAACATCACCCATGCAAAGCCAGCCGAAAACAATCCCATGAACAGCAAAACAAAACGCGAACCTCCAAAAAACTGTATCGCCTCTGGAAGCTTGATATTTTTGAACCGGTTTTGAGCGATACCGGCAACTATACCCAGCAAAATTCCGATAAGTGTTGCAGGTTGTACAAGCCCGTCTCCCATATGGGTAACAATCCGGTCGTAAGTGAACATTCCAGCCAGTGCTGCAAGACCCGCCGTTCCAGCTTGATTGGATAATCCCCATGCTACACCCACAGCGAACAAATAAGGCATAAAATAAAAGATTCCCTGCCCAGCGTATGTAGCCACTTCGGATACCGAAGAAAGTCCCCATGCAGACCAAGGTAAGCTGCCCAAACTAAGCAAAATGGCTGCCGCCGGCAGTACCATGGTAGGAAGCATTATGGCTCTGCCCAATTGCTGCAATGATCCGAGCCAATTCAAGGCTACCCTCTCCTTTCTTTCTATATTGAATGGTAAGCGCTGCGGGGGTTTTTGTCAAAATAAACTGAAGGAAAAGATCAGGTTATATTTAAAACAAATAAACACTCACTCCACAATAAAATCACCTAGAAACACCATTCTCTGGGCTCAGGATTCCAAAGCACTAAAGCAAACAATGCTAAAGTTGTTTAAAACCGATAAAAAGTTACTCCGAATGAATGTGCGTCTCTAATAATGCTTCAAGTGAATGAGTAATATTTATTGAATGAAGTTTTGTATGCCGACTGAGTCTCTTTCTTTTTGCTGCCGATGATTATAAAAAAGTTAATTGTACTTTGTGCAACTATTTATATCCTAGAAACACTGAAAACCATATAAGTGTACTTTGTGCAATTATTTTTAATAATCCCACCCTTTTCCTTATCTTTGGTGTGTAATAAGTGTACAAAGTACAACTAAACCACAATAGAATAGAGATATTTCCGATATAGTTGTATATATAGTGCAATTATTCTCCCACTCCTACCATATTTGATCTGGTCGCATAGCTTTCACTTCGTATTGTCGAACCCGTTCTCCCGTAATTACAGGCTTTATTAGTCCCTTCTCACTCAACGAGTGCAACAATCTTCGCGCCGTTCGAAAGTTAATGCTGAAATGAGTGGTCACATCCTTTGGACGGATCGCCCTACCCAGTCGCCAAGCCAACCGCAGAACCTCCTTCTCCTCAGACAAAATATCCACGCCTGCAGATTTGCGCGCCAAATGAGGTGCCAGCACCAATTGCAAAAGCATCCGGCACACCTCGGGGCGGTGCTGAAGATCATCAACAGAAAAATGAATCATTTTCCACCCCATTCCGGTCAGAAAAGTGTCCCGATTAACTGCGTAGTTGAATCTCTCGCGGTCCATGTCCTTCACATGACTTTGAAACCCGTCGCACTCAATCCCGAGACTGCCGCCGCTCTGCGGAAGAAAAGCGAAGTCCAGAAACTGAGATTTACGGTTCCAGTCGTACACTTCGTATTCTGGATGCAAATCATCAAGGCTCTCAAACAATGGCCACCATACATTCTGCAAGAACAACTTCTCCGCATAATTATGGCCTCTAACCAGCCTCCCCCTTCTTTCTCCTGATCTTTCAGTCAAGTGCTTGTTAATGAACATACCATGTGCTTCTTCAAATTCCATTGTGGTATCCTCCCTATAAAAATAAAAGAACGCCCTTCACCGCAAATCATGCGGATAAAGGACGTTCTTCGTCTAACTTCAGTATAACAAGCTCAGTTAGTGATTTGCATTAGAAATTGCACAGTCTGTACAGCGAATCGTAATCAAACGATGCTATTGATCTTGGCTGTTCTTCAACATTAAATTTGCAACTACTTCAGCGTCAAAAAATTTAGTTCGCTGGTTTGTTAGTTTGTTCTTTTGTCTGTCGGCTCGCCGGTTCATTGTTCTCTCGGTTGGTTCGTTTGTCGGCTCGTAAGCTCGTCAGTTCATCGTTTGCCCGTTCGTCGGTTCGTTCGAAATCCCTTGATACACGCTCTGATCATCATTTTTTCAATAGTCAGATAAAGTGTTGCACTACCGAACCTTATGCCCGAGTACGCCCATGCATCGTGATCGCTTCTTCGACCTTGATACAACGGTCCATAATCGCCGTCATACCGTGCTCAGCGGCGATTTCAGCAGCTTCCTGGCTGATTATACCCTGCTGGAGCCAAAGCACACGTGCGCCGATTTCAGCGGCCTCCTGTGCGACCTTTGCGCAGTATTCGCTTCGGCGAAACACATTAACAATGTCCACCGGCTCTGGAATTTCCGCTAACGTATGATAGCACTTTTCTCCCAGTATTTCACCATCAACCAATGGGTTTACAGGAATGATCCGATATCCCCGACTTTGCATAGCACCCGCGACCATATAGGAGGTACGGTCTGTTTTGTCAGACAGGCCAACTACTGCAATATTACCTGCAGAAGCAAGGATATCTCCGATCTGTTCCCGACTTGGATTCTCAAAGCTCATACACAGTGCCCCTTTCCATAGTTACACTTTATGATCCTTAATTAACTGAAGCTAAATTCGCTAGCTCCCTTACTTCTATTGTACCCACTCCACATTCGCACCAAGCGCACGCAGGTGATCAAAGTATTGCGGATACGACTTAGCGACATGGTGAGCATCCTTGATCAATAGTGGTTTACGCGCTCGTAAACCTACTACTGACAGCGCCATAATTACACGGTGGTCGTAATGCGCGTTAATGGTCACACCACCTTCGACGCCTTCAGGCATGCCGTGAACGATAATTTCATCGCGGCGTTCCTCAACATTGGCTCCTGCACGAGTCAATTCTGCCAAGTAATCAGTTATACGATCACATTCCTTATACCGAAGGTTCTCAACGTTATAGAATCGTGAAGTGCCTTCAGCAAATACTGCAGCAGCTACCATAGCCAGCACTGCATCGGTTGCAGCATCTCCGTCGAATTCAACGGCTTTTAGAACGCCGTTCCCTTGTACGTGAACTGTTCCTTCTTTATGAGTAAGCGGTACTTCCATCATACGCAACACATCAACAATGGCTCTTTCTCCCTGCTTACTCTGTTCCATAAGTCGATGTACCTTAACATCTGACTTTGTCACAGCAGCAGCTGCTAGAATAGCCGCAGAGCCAGGATAGTCACCTTGCACAGTATACGTCTTAGCCGCGTAGGCTTGACGACCCGGCACTTTAAAGGACATATAATCATCTGCCGCATGAACCACAATTCCTGCCTGCTCCAACACTTCTAGTGTCTGACCTACGACAACCTTTGATTTCAAATCATCAAGGACAATAATTTCACTATCTTCTTCAAGCAATGGTGTCAAGAATAATAGAGCACTTAGGAACTGGGAGCTGACAGCACCCGAAACTGTAATTCTACCCCCAACAGGTTTGCCACCGCGGATCGTGATCGGCAACTTACCTTCATTATGCTCTACCTTCACACCAAGCTGTTCTAGAGATACGATCAGGTCGTCATGTGGACGTTTACCCAATGAGTCAGGATACGTATTTACGAATGTGACCTCAGGGCTTAAAGCAGCTACAGCCATTAGAAAACGTAATACTGCTCCAGCATTCCCCACATTAAGTTCCTTAACATCCTTAGGTTTGCGTCCAAAGCCTTGAATCACAATCTTCTCATCATCTTCTGTGAGTACAGCTCCCAAATCTGCAATACAACGACGGATGGCATCGCTATCTTCACTATGTGCCGGATGATAAATCGTACTTACGCCTTCTGACAATGCGGCAACCAGCAAATAGCGAGTGGTATAGTTTTTGGAAGAGAGGGCCCCAAATTCTCCTTGCAGGGATGGCGTTGGCCTAACAATAACGTCCATAATATAAACTCTCCTTAGTAGATATAGTTGTATGTAGTGCTCGTTTGACAGGGTATTCCATGCTTGTGTTATCATTAAACCATTCTTCTGATGAAAAGAGGTCACAACCATGCATAATGTTCCACAAATTACACCGCAAGAATTGCGGCAGTGTCTAGAGACAGGGGAAGACCTTGTACTCATCGACGTTCGTGAAGACGAAGAGGTTGCCTTCGGGATGATTCCCGGTGCACAGCATATCCCCATGGGAGAAATTCCACACCGCACTGAGGATATTCCAAGCGATGCCAAAGTGATCTTTATCTGCCGTTCCGGTGCTCGAAGCCAGCGTGTCTGCGAATATCTACAACAGTTTGGCTATCATGCTACAAATTTAAGCGGCGGTATGATTGAATGGAATGAAACACTCTCTTAAAAGCTCAGCCGCGGTAATGCATTAAAATATATTGCGACACTTCTGCCGCTGTCAGTCCCGTTGTATCGACCGTGTAATGCGCGAACAGGTAAGCTTCTCGACGGTCTTCCATGATACGTCTAACCCGTTCTTCTGCATTGCCGGCGAGCAGCGGACGATTCTGATCTCCACTAACGCGGGTAATAATCTCTTCTTCTGTTGCCGTTAGCGCAACCACATGCCCTTTACTCAGCATTAAATCTGTATTCCCCGGCGCCAATACCGCGCCACCACCAGTAGATATTAATTTATTCTCAGACTCTAGCATACGCTTTAGTACTGCTGTTTCCACGCTTCGAAAGTAATGCTCTCCATCTTCCGCGAAAATTTCTGCAATACTTCGGCCTTCAGTTTCAACAATGACATGATCCAGATCAACCAGCTCGTAACCCAGTTCCTCGGCCAAAATTGCGCCTACTGTTGACTTCCCCGTTGCCATCATCCCTACTAAAATAATGTTCTTATTTCTTTGCTCTTCATTGAACTTTTTAAATTCTTCTGTATCCCCAGCCATGTCTATCCTCCAACCGCGATATTTGTCATATCATAACACAGGGTCAAAACATTAGACAATCTGCTTCACATAGTAAATATACATCAAAACTTCAACAAAAAAGGCCCGAAAGCCTCCCCATTTCTGGTGAAGCAATTCGGGCCACTTTTTTAAAATATAAGAAAGTACAAGTTTCATGTTATACATTAACCTTATATTTCTCGCATAAACGCTTCTTACCGTCCTTTAGGGACGCCGAAGGCGTTATTGCTTATAACCGTAATAAACTAGATTATTCTGCAGACATCCAGTTGTGGTGGAAAACGCCTTCTTTGTCTACACGTTTGAACGTATGTGCGCCGAAGTAATCGCGTTGAGCCTGAAGCAGGTTCGCAGGCAGTCTCTCTGTACGATAGCTATCATAGTAAGCCAATGCGCTGGAGAATCCAGGTACTGGAACACCCATCGTTACAGCTGAAGCGATAACTTTACGCCATGCGGATTGGTAATTGTCCATAACATCCTTGAAGAAAGGATCAAGCAATAGGTTCTTAAGATCTGCATTGTTCTCGTAAGCATCCGTGATGTTTTGTAGGAAACGGGAACGGATAATGCAGCCGCCGCGCCAAATTTTAGCCAACTCGCCATATTTCAGATCCCAACCGTATTCGTCGGAAGCTACACGAAGTTGAGCGAAACCTTGAGCATAGGATACGATTTTACTTGCAAACAATGCTTTACGCACGTTCTCGATGAATTCAGCTTTGTCACCATCAAATGGTGTAGCTTCTGGTCCGTTAAGCACTTTGCTTGCTTCTACGCGCTCATCCTTCATTGCAGAGAGGAAGCGTGAGAATACGGATTCGGTAATCATGGACAAAGGTACACCAAGATCCAATGAGCTTTGGCTTGTCCATTTACCAGTTCCCTTTTGGCCAGCGGAATCAAGGATCACGTCAACCATTGGTTTACCAGTTTCTTCATCATACTGAGCAAAAATATCTGTAGTAATCTCGATCAGGTAGCTGTCGAGCTCACCGCTATTCCACTCTTTGAAAATGTTGTGAAGTTCTTTTGCATCTAGACCTAGAACGTCTTTGAGCAGCTGGTAAGCTTCACAGATTAATTGCATATCACCATATTCGATACCGTTGTGCACCATTTTAACATAGTGTCCCGCACCGTCTGGTCCGATATATGTACAGCAAGGCTCACCGTTAACTTTAGCTGAGATTGCAGTTAGGATTGGTTCAACTAGCTTATACGCGCTTTCTTGACCGCCAGGCATAATGGAAGGACCTTTAAGAGCTCCTTCTTCACCGCCAGAAACCCCAGTTCCGACAAAGCGGAAACCTTTTTCTTCCAGATATTTACTGCGACGAACCGTATCAGGGAAATAAGCATTTCCTCCGTCGATAATAATGTCGCCTTGATCAAGATGCGGCAACAGTTGCTCGATGGTAGCATCAGTAGCTTTACCAGCTTGAACCATGATCAGAATTTTGCGCGGTGTTTCCAGCGAAGCTACAAATTCCTCAACGGAAAATGTGCCTACGAGGTTTTTACCTTCCGCCTCAGCAAGAAGATCATGTGTCTTCTCCGGTGAGCGGTTAAACACGGATACGGAAAAACCTTTGCTTTCGATATTTAGAGCCAAATTCTTGCCCATTACCGCCAAGCCAATAACGCCGATTTGTTGTTTTGCCATCTGGTCCTCCACCCTTTGCACCCTATATTTTTGGGAAATCCATTTCTCGCAGTATAAGAATACCACCCTTTATCAGAGACAGCAAAGCCTGCCCTGCGAATAAAGATCAAATTCATCGACAAATCCATTGCCAATATGAAAATGATCACAATGACTATTTTAACGTTTTTAGCACCAGAAGTGAACCCCTGTCTGCAAGTTCTCAAACAAATCTAAGACACCCCGAAATTCGGGGTGCCCCTAAGCAACTTATTTCGGCACCTTGTTTACCATTCTAACATATACAATTCCTTCGTCAAAAAGGTAAGCTGAGCTCGGCATTTCTCCGCTCGAATCATATCCTCAGCCTTAAGTGCATCATTTAATCGATCCAGCTGCTCATCCACTTCAATCCTGCGCTGGCGAATTCGTTCCTCTCCTTCAACAGAATAAAAGAGCTTGGTCAGCTCCTCATCGGTGAGCATAGGACCCTTCTGGTATAAGACTCGCTGCTGATAACCCGAGATTTCAACAAGACGAATCACTTCGCCGAACAAAATATTTTCAATAATAATCTGACGGTCTCTGAAGCGCTTTACAATGGCATGGCCTCGCATGTCCCCAATTAACTTCTCCATCCATTCTGACAAGCGAGCATCACGAATCATATAGTCACCCACGAGTTTATAGCCATCTTTGATCCTTTGAAAACGTAATTTCACCAGTTTACGACCCGTACGGACCGAAATTACAAAGACCTGTTCGTTCTCGCTCCAATATAGGGAATAACCTTTTTGAATCAAATCCTTGATCAGGTCCTGGATATGCTGTCTGTCGAAACGCAGCTCCAGGTTACAATACTCCACCTCGTCGTTTTTGTTCACGGCACTCCCCCCTAACTACTTCACATCTGCAAAGCCAACACAATTGTTCAATTTCCGATTATTTATGGCTGCCGGACCTCTTCAAGTAGTAGTTACTTTTGCGTTCGTCTTAGTCTTATTTTATACTTCAGTTTATGTAGCGGTAACTTGGTTTATTGACTATTTTTACCCGCAACAGACTTTCTCCAAACGCTGATTGAATTTTTATTTCTTTTAGTCCTTTTAATTCCTAAAAAAAGCCGCTGACAACTAATTCTCAGGTTGTCAGCGGCTTTTCACATCTAAGGTCAACTAGTTTTAAATTTCAACTTTGTTCTGTGTACAATTAGTAAATGCAGCCCAAAGAGCATCAACATTACAATTGCACTCATCAGAAACGGAACACCGTGACCTACATGGTCCCATAGTCTCCCTGATATCACTGGTCCTGCCACCATCCCTGAGCCTTGCAAGGTCAAGAAAAGCCCCCACACAGTCCCTCGTTCCCCCTTAGGCACTTGCTTAGCCAGAAAAGCATTCCACGCCGGGAGAATAAGCGCGTAGCTTATACCGACCAATGCAACCGCGATAAAAGCAAGCGGGAGCCAGCGTACCTGTGAGAACAGGGCAAGCGAAAAGGCGGCAAGCAAAAAGCCAATGTTCAGAAACACAGATGTTCCTATTCGGTCCACCAGCTTGCCTGCTGGAATTAGAGCAAGCACCGTAATTCCCCCACCTGCAATCAGAAGCAGACTAAATTGATTCGGACTAACATGAAGCTCCGTACGTGCAAACAAGGTAACTACAGGCGTCATCAAGCCAATGGCAAAAGCCTGAAGAAATAAGGCTGGATATAGTAGGCGACTGACTTTAAGCGTCGTTCTGACCTGATGTAGTGTTCTTTTTATACTTTCTAATGGACTGATTTTTTTACGCTCAATAGCTCCGCCGAGCCCCTGCATGTCCCTTACAACTGCATGAGTGCCACTTGACGAGATTCTTTTAGGTAGAAAAAGCGCAACTACAACTACTACAGCAGCACACCCTAGCAGGACCAAAAAGGCTACACGATAGCTTTGTCCACCCTGATCCATCAAAAAATTCACTACAATCGGACCGATTCCAGTTCCTGCGAGCGATGCCATCTCAACAGCACCCATAGCTGCACCACTGCTGCCGCTTTTAGTAGATCCCGCCAATTCCGTTATTCCGGTCATCACACAAGGCCAAAGCGGGGATGTCCCGATCCCAAGAATAAGACAGGCAATCGAGAGCGTAACTGCTGTTTTGGCATATATTATCATTCCAACAGCTACTAGGATCAACAACAAGGCACTTGTCATGGTCCAGCGAAATCCTATGCGCTCCATAACCCAGCCAGAAGGACTGCGGAATAGATTATCCCCCAAATACTGGAGTGCAAAGGCAAAGCCTACTACTGTAACAGATAGACCCAAAATATTCTCCATATATACGGGTAACAAAGCGACAAGTAGCGACCCTTTAACAAACTCAACTAAAAAAATAATTACCCACATCTCCATGATAAATGGGGACGTCAAACTGATATGTGTACGTTGTGCAGCTTTTGTGGACATTCTATCACATCCAAATCCTAGTATTCTGTAGATTGTTTTGTTATACTGATGCTTGCCTTAAATTTTAATATTCGCGAAAGGTTGTGACAGCATTAAATGAATCAACACCGTACTCCCCTCTTCACAGCTTTAAAAAAGCATGCCGCCGGCAATCCCGTTCAATTTCATATCCCGGGGCATAAGAAGGGGCTAGGAACCGATGCCGAATTCCGTGAGTTTATCGGCGATAACGCTCTATCCATCGATCTAATCAACATCGCACCGCTTGATGATTTACATCAGCCAACTGGAGTAATCCAGGAAGCTCAGAAGCTGGCTGCGAAGGCTTTCGGCGCCGACTATACGTATTTTAGCGTACAGGGCACGAGCAATGCCATCATGACGATGATCCTCTCTGTCTGCTCACCGGGTGATAAAATAATTGTGCCGCGCAACATTCATAAATCTGTGATGTCGGCCATTATCTTCTCCGGAGCCAAGCCTGTGTTTGTCTCGCCTGTTCAGGATGAGAATCTCGGGATAGATCACGGCATAACGACCAGTTCGCTGGAACGAGCGTTAAGGCGTCATCCAGACGCCAAAGGAGTTCTAGTAATCAATCCCACGTACTTCGGTGTATGCGCCGACCTGCGTTCGATTGTCGACCTGGCTCACCGTTACGGTGTACCCGTATTGGTGGACGAGGCACATGGAGTACTGATTCATTTTCATGAGGATCTGCCGGTATCGGCCATGCAGGCCGGAGCGGACATCGCTGCCACTAGTGTGCATAAACTTGGCGGCTCCATGACGCAAAGCTCGGTACTGAATCTTAATGCTAAGACGGGTCTGATTAACCCGCAACGGGTACAGACCATTATGAGCATGCTGACTACAACATCTACCTCATATATTTTATTAGCGTCTTTGGATACATCAAGACGTAATCTCGCGCTGAACGGTCATGAAATGGCGGAAAGAACCATCAGACTGTCCAACTACGCACGCGAAACGATCAATACGATCGAAGGCCTGTACAGCTTTGGAAAAGAGATCCTTGGGACAGAAGCTACATTTGATCATGACCCAACTAAGCTTAACATTCATGTGCGCCATTTAGGGATCACAGGATACGAAACCGAAAACTGGCTGCGCGAGAAGTACAACATCGAAGTAGAACTAAGTGACATGTATAATATTCTTTGCCTTATTACCCCAGGTGATACCCAAGAATCAGTAGATAAATTATTAGCTGCACTTCGGGTGTTGTCCGCCATTCATTACAGCAAGGGTGAAATCTACGAACTTAAGGTTCAGGTTCCAGAAATTCCACAGCTTGCTCTGATTCCAAGGGACGCTTTTTATGCGGATACGCAGTTAGTTCCATTCCGTGAATCTGCTGGCTACATTATTGCAGAGTTTATATATGTATATCCGCCTGGAATTCCTATTCTTCTCCCTGGCGAGGTTATCACTCAGGATAACATCGATTATATTATTGACCATGTGGAGATCGGACTTCCGGTTAAAGGTCCTGAAGATCGCAGCATCACGAACATAAAAGTGATTGTAGAAGCCGATCCTATTTCCTAAGATCCATCATTTTCCTAAAAAACTTCATTCATTTATACAAAAACCCGATACCATAATAAGTATCGGGTTTCTGTATATAAACATCAACTGTCATATACACAATAGAACAGCTTAATTTAGTCGCTAAAATCTATTCTTGCTGAGCAAGCAGATTGTTGTAAGCTTCTTCAACAGCTTTCCATTCTTCTTCATCTTCGATATTGTACAATACCATTTCTTCGTCTTCTTCTTCCATACGCAGAATAATGCCATCCGCTTCAGGATTTTCCTTTTCTAACAGCAGCGCGTATAGTTTCTCACCGATGTCGAAAGTTTCAACCAATACCATTTCAACATCTTCGCCCTGCTCGTTCGTCAAGGTCAGCACAAACTCCTCGTGCTCATGGTCGTGATCATGCCCGCAACCGCATGCTTCACCATGCTCATGTTTGTGATCGCTCATTGTAATACCTCACTTTGAATTGTATTATCCTACATCTGGTATACTACCACGTTAGATTAGTTCAGGTCAATTTAGAACCCTTAATTAAGAGCTGTAATTACCTTTTCTGACACAAGAACGTAATCCGCATTTTTGGAAGCTTTCATGTAGAAGCCTACCCGATATTTGCCGGTTTCTTTAAAATCATAAGTAAACTCCGAGGTCGGAAACCAGAAATTATCCTTCTGCGAGCCTTCAAGCTCCTGCGACTGAATATCCTTAACATTACCAGAGGGGTCCGTTATGGCTACTTTTACAGCTGAAACCTCTTCTGTTAAGCTATCTACCTGGGTTAATATTTTAATCTTAAGCTTGCCTACGTTTACGTTACCAAAGACCGTATTATCCTTAAAAAGAACAATATGAACATTAGGCTTAAGAATCGTCACTTTTCCAGATCCATCCCAATTCACTACCCCGCCCGCTTCTCTAGCGGGAATATATGTTTTTCCATCAATCAAATAACCGCCGTCTACAATTTCCGTCCCGTTGTTCCATACCCTGATTTTCTTACTCACAGAATCGGCGAACAATAAGGAGCCACCCATCAAGGAAAAAGCAAACACACATAAAGTGACTTTTTTCCATCTATTCATTTGAAACCCTCCAAATAATTCATGCTATTAATGTATACTTACTTTGTCTCAGCAAGTTGCGCTAATTGTAGGTAAATATTTCATTCATCTTCCGAAAAATGATATTATGTACTTGTTCCAAGTTGATATATTAGCTGACAGCGATTTCAGGAGGGTACTTTCTTATGAGTCTTAACCTACAAATGCTAGGAACTGGCAATGCTTTTGCTAAAAACTATTTTAACAATAATGGCTTGCTACTAGCTGATGATTATACCCTACTAATTGATTGCGGGATTACAGCCCCACTTGCCATGCATACCATCGGGAAATCCTTCCGTGACGTAAACGCTACTCTAATTACGCATATTCATGCGGACCATGTTGGAGGTCTGGAAGAGCTAGCACTTACGCTAAAGCACGTATACGGGAAAACTATGAGATTACATTTACCTGAGACGCTTGTTGAGCCACTTTGGAACAACACCTTAAAGGGTGGATTATACCAAAAAGATGCAGTAGCCTCCCTGACCGATATCTTCGAGGTTACACCTATGAAACCCGGAATTACGTACAAGCTCGCTCCTTCTCTTACGCTCGAGATCATACATACGCCGCATATTCCTGGCAAAGATAGCTATTCCCTTCTAATAAATAATGAGATTTTCTACAGCGCGGATATGACTTTTCAGCCGGATCTACTTATAAGCCTTGTCCGTGAACGCGGCATCCGAATGATTCTGCATGACTGTCAGCTTGGTGGATCAGGTGTTGTTCACACCACACTGGAGGAGTTAATGTCTTTACCTGAAGATGTTCGACGTATCATCAAGCTCATGCATTATAGCGATGAACAACCTCAATTCGTCGGGCTTACTGGAGAGATGGAGTTTATTGAGCAGCATGTAATTTATAAACTCTGATTTGATTAAAAAAAGACCGTACATTGACGTCTGATGACGTATGTACGGTCTTTGCCTTTAGAACTATGAGAAACTCGGAAGATTATCCAAATTGTTGGTTGGATCCCCATCCGCGTCGCCGCGAATATAAGTTCCTCCGTCTTTACCTTTAAAAGCATTCACTCCGGCAATATTTCCGGCCTGTACTTCTTGAAGCGCTTGGTCATACGCCAGGACACGTCCTGTAGAGGTCTGGAAACTGGTTAAATCTCCGTCTCCATTTTTCTGTACAGCTACGAAACTTTCGCGTTCGTTATTTGGCACTTCAGCTCGCCCCTTGCGCTTGGATTTGCCATCATATGGCACATCCTAGCTTGCTTCATGGAACGGTAAATTATGTGCACTATTTTTAAAGAGTTTTCTGCATCCGTACATGTAGAATACCTGCGTCATAAAAAGGTTCCGTTGAAATCACTTCATATCCTAGCTTCTTGTAGAAATTCTCAGCTTGGCACTGTGCATCAAGAATCGAAGCTTCCAGTCCAAGCTCCCGAGCAAGCTCTTCCATAGCTAGCAACAGAACACGTCCGTATCCTTTGACTCGATAATCTTTCAGTACGGCGATACGCTGCATTTTGGCTGTACCTGCTTTGTAATAAATCAATCTTCCCGTAGCCACAGGTACACCTTCATCTATAATTAGAATATGGTGCACATTCGGACCGATAACATCGTATTCATCAATTTCTTCCTCAGCCGGTACCATTTGTTCCTCTACAAATACTTTAGTACGAATATCCAGCCCCATCTGAAGCTGTTCCTCTGTAGTTACCCGTAAGATTTCTGCCGCCATGTTAGTCCCAAACTCCTCTCTCTATGTATCCAACGATAGTTGTCTATTATATAAAAATTCGACTAGAAAGAAAAGCCTGAGCATGAGAAATCATCTTCTACGCTGCTCTAATCTGCAGAATATACTTCTTCAGGAATTGAACGATTGTATGTGTCTTGCATCACTGGTGACAATGGAGGGTACTGACCTTTTGGCTTTCCATCTAGGTTAGTCATTTCTTTGATTTCCATGACTTTTGTTGGCTTCGCCTCGGAACATCCTCCCAAAACCATCAGTAACAGCAGACAAACGCCGACTTCCCATTTCAAAAATTTAGGCATGGTTTTACTCCTTTCACCGTTCAACTGTGGTTATTCTCATTACAGCTTTGACGGTTCATGAGTTTTATAAACCATTGGATCACTTCATTCCCCGATTCTAGCCCTTATAGATTCACATTTCCAACGACATGGACCATGTACATCATTCCTGCCAGAAAGCCAGCTAATACAAAATAAGCGATACCGTATTTCCAGCGTGAGCTAGCCGGCACATCGTAATACTTATCGTTCTCGTAGACCGAATAGCTAATATCACAATTCATCTTAAGATGAAGCCCATTCTCTAAGGTCACAGGCTCTAGCTGCGAGATACGTACCTTTTCAATGATGCATTGCTGCGGAAGCGCAGCTCTACCAATGTAGTTCAGTTGATCCCATCTCACCCCTACATACTGCTGTCTTTCCAAATCACTGTAAGTAGTAAAAGGTAAATCTCTTCTATGCTCTGGTCCTGGAATCATGTAGCCTGCATCTCTAAGTGGCTCTACTGGAATTAAGAAACTCTTCGTTACAGAATAAAGGCGATTGTTAGTGCGTTTCTTGACATATTTGTTATACAGATCGTAAGCAAATAACGCCCAAATAATAAAGAACAAGATCGAACGCATATAGATGATGATGGCTAAACCACCCACGAGCCCCACAAGCCACAGCCAGCGCGTCACCGCGGTTGCAATACGGCCACCGTCAAGCGGGTGAATCGGCAGCAGATTGATCAAATTAAGTAAAAAACCTATATAAGCCAAGGAATAGAGAAGTGGACTATCCATGTAATAAGCCGCCCCAAAAACGGCTGTAGCCCCAATGGTTCCTAAGATCGGACCTCCAAAAGCAATATAAGCTTCCGTCTGGGCATCCAGCGGTTGTTTTTTCATTGTAATTAAAGCTCCCAAAAACGGTATAAACAGCGGAGCGCTGACTGGAAGCCCGATCCGTTTCGCTGCTATTACATGTCCTAATTCATGGACTAGCAAGAGCAGGACAAAGCCCACGGCAAACCCCCACGGGTAAATCAAAGCATAAGCCCATATTGAAATCATCATTGATATTAACGGCCCGGCAATTTTACCTATTTTCAGAAGAGACAAAATCGCCTTTCCTTTAATCAGGAGCATCGCCGCCCCGCCCCCCAACCATTTCCATGGCGTGGAAGAATTCTTTTTCTGCTCATTTTGCGGCAAGATCTCAAGCTCCTTTTTCTTTCAATTTTTATCTAACTGCTGTACATTACCCTCCATTTTATCATAAGTGCTTAAGGAGTATTTCCATAAAAAAGCACTCGGCTAAGTATACGACGCAACTTTTAGAATCGTTTCAAGGTCAAACAAACAGATAATGGATAATTTTCACTATTATTCAAGGGAAGAAAGTGATTCCGCTCCAATACACAACCACCACCTCACACAAAATAACCCAAATTTTATGGTTACCCTATAGGCTAACGCCGTGAACGTTATAGGCTACGAACCATAGACTGTTATCAGGGTTATTCAATTGAGGAGGTTATTTATGGATACAAATGCAAATTTACATCAACAGGTTAGTTGGAATTGTATGAACAAATACGTTGGTATTACAACGACTGACGGTCAGTCCTTTGATGGCTTTATTGCCCATGTAGATCAAAACTATGTTACTCTTGCGGTTCCTAGCAACGAAATGGTAGAACGTTTAAACGGAATGCCTACACACGAATCGGCGTATAGACAATTTGGATTCCGGCCTGGCTTTTTCCCAAGACGTCGCTTCTTTCCACGACGCATCCCTTTTTTCGGTATAAGCGATATATTTCTACTCCCGTTCTTTATCTGACGTGGCTCATGGGGATGGAGCGGCATCCCCTTTTCTTATTATTTTAAAGACTATGTAAACTATCATCCCTATAGATTGTAAAAAAAGAATTGCCATCCTACTCTATCGTATGGTATTATGAAATTCGTCGCAGGACGGTAGCTCAGCGGGAGAGCACTATCTTGACAGGGTAGGGGTCATGGGTTCGAACCCCATCCGTCCTATATGTGAAAGCCTTGATATTCAAGGCTTTTTTTGTTTTCTATTCACTTATCATTCTATTAAAAACCCCTGTGATACGAATTTGATACGAATCGCGATTACTTTTCGTATCAGTTCATGTGATCCTCTGGGAAAATATCATCGATTCTATCCTCCAACCAATTCCTAAATTCCGCTTTACTGATATATAATTTCCTTCCCACTTTTGCAACATGAAATACGTGGAAGCCTGTTTACAATCCTTTCAATTCTATCGCAGTACTCCCCTTTATCACTTAATTATTTGGAATTATACAAACGAACAGATCATGCTATAATCCCAAAAAGGAGCGATATCAATCAGTTTTGTAATCGTTGTTTTAATTTTTGCGGTGTTGTTTGGAGTATTCAAAAAAAACAAAAAGCAGTAATTCATTGAACTTTTCGGTGCGCGGTATGCGTCTACTTCGTCATAACCTTTGGGAGAGAAGGGACACTCCTACTCCCTTAATGATCTGTATCTTCGTACTGTTCATTACTACTTTTTAATAATGAAACCTATATTTGGGATAAATCGTATTAATTAATAAATATTTTTTTTGAGGATGGTTATTATGAATCAAGAAAACTTAACTTGTAAAGCTTGTGGAAGTACTACCTTTGCTAAAGGTGAAGTAAACGCTGTGGATGCTAGAGTAATGCCCATCGGTAAATCTTTTACTTTTGGCTCCCCGGTTATATATACATTTTGTAAAAAGTGCGGAGAAGTAGCCTCAATTAAAATTACAAAACCCGAGAAATTTTGAGCCTACGTAACGGCCTCTTTTTAGAATTCTCTAATGAGCAGTTTGGGTCTACTGCGACACTGTTCTACTCACACTCAGTCGTAATTCTACTTGATACACCAAGCATTGGGGTTGCATGATAGCAGAAGATAAGTCCAAGAAGAGAAATTTAAAAACCGCGAAAAGCCTTGTATAATCAAGGATCTTCGCGGTTTTTTTGTTTTTTCAAAAGCCTCGTAAGAGCTCGCGGCAAAACCCAAAAAGAAGGCTTTTTTATACGTTGGAAAGAACTCCGATATTTATTTTGAACGCATCAATAAATATAGGAAGTAAGGCACACTCAGCATTGTTACAATAATCCCTGCGGGAATATCCGACTTAAAGCTAACCGTCCGAGCAATCGTATCCGCTACAAGCAGTAATAGCGCACCAATAAGTGCTGAAGTTGGTAGAAGTACTTTGTAGTCGTGACCTACCAACTTGCGCGCCACATGCGGACTAATCAATCCAATAAAGAAGATCGAGCCCCCGAGCGCTACACAGCCAGAAGCAATGCCTACAGCCGCAATCGCCAGACGCAAAAATTTCTTCTTTACAGCGACTCCTAATCCTATCGAAATTTCGTTACCTAGCACTAAGATGTTCAATGTCCTGAAATTGGAAAGAATATATGCGAATAGCAGCAATACCCAAGGTGCCAGCAAGCTGATATAAGACCACTTGTCCCCCCATAAATATCCTGCTTGCCAACGCTGCGCAAACTCATACTTCTGGTCATCAAGCTTTAAAGTTAGGAATAACGACAGCGCACTAAACCCCATATTGATCGCAACACCAGTCAAGACAAGTCGTGTAGAAGAAATCATACGACGTTTTCTATAGGCTAGAATATAGATCAGAGCTGCTGCCAGCAGACCACCTAAGAATGCCATAGACGGCAGTAATAATGTTATAGCGGTGCCTTGAATGCTTACCGTTGAGATAATCAGCAACACCATAAGACCTGAACCTGAGCTAATACCAAGCATGCCGGGATCAGCCAGATCATTGCGCAGCAACGCCTGCATAACTGCACCTGCCAGTGCCATCCCAAATCCAACAAGTATCGCTAATACGATCCGAGGAAGACGAAACTTATAAACAACGAGATTATGTTCCTCTGGACCTTGTCCAAGCAATACTTGAAATACTTCAAGTGGATTGAGGGACACCTTTCCCATATTAAGACTAAGAATAGCTCCTGCAATAAGCAGTATTATGAGAGATAGAATCCATATTGTAGCCTTATGCGATTTAACAACATTCATTTAAAGGCTCTCCTCTCTTTGCTCGCAATTAGCAAGAAGAAAGGAACACCAATCATTGCAAAAATAATGCCCAGTGCTGTCTCTGCCGGACGATTAATCACCCTTCCTGCGATATCCGCTGCAACCATAAGTGCGCCGCCGTAAATGGCTGATGCTGGAATAATATAACGATAATCTACACCTACAAAAAAACGCATAATATGCGGAATAATCAACCCTACAAAGCCGATTGGCCCTACAAGTGCAACAGCTACACCCGCTAGTAAAAGGACCGCAAGCGTAGCTATCATCTTAACGAGAACGATCCGTTGCCCGAAGCCTTTCGCGATCTCTTCCCCCAAGTTTAAAACAGTGATAGAGCGTGCAATGAATAATGATAAAGCCAGCCCACCTAAGAACCAAGGAATAACTAGCTTAATTTCCATCCATGTTGCTCCAGCCACACTTCCCGAAGTCCAATAAGCAAGGGCACGACCAATTCCATAGTTTAATGAGATAAATGACCCCACAGCTCCAAAAAGCATTGTAATTGATATTCCAGCTAGCACCAGTCGTTGAGGTGTCATTCCTGAACGATTCAATGAAGCGGCAAGATACGTTAATCCTGCTCCAAGTCCTGCGCCAATAAAGCTAACCAGCAAGGTTGTTGTCTGCAGTTGCCCTGGAAGAAAAACCAGTGTAACGGCCATTGCAAGAGCTGCTCCTGCATTTACTCCCATTAATCCGGAATCTGCTAAGGGATTTCGCGTATAACCTTGCATAACCGCTCCTGCTACCGCGAGACACATCCCCGCAATAATATCAGCTGCTGTACGCGGAATTCGAAGGGCATGAATAATCTGATGCTCGGTCAGTTCAGAATCAAAATTAAAAATCGCTGTCCATGCCATCTTCAGGCTCATGGAAGCAGAGCCAAAAGAGATAGAAGCCGCTACTGAAAGCAGCAGCAGCAATATCCCTAGGAGTAAAAACAGACCGAAATACGATTTCCCTCTTAAATTAGGGATAACAGCTGTTCTATCATCTAGCTTTCTATTTTTTTTCATACGCTGACACTAGCTTCTCAACTACAAAATCTAGCTGCTTATCAAGAGAGTAGATATCGGAATAATATGAAAAATCAAACCCAATTTCGATCAATCTACCTTCTTTGATTGCTGGAATGCTGTTCCAAATAGGGTTGTCCGACAAATCATCAGCCCCATCCCATACAGAGCGGAACACGAAGTCTCCTATATACTCAGGTAACACTTCTAAGGAAACAAACCCTCCAGTAGCCTTCTCCCTGCCATCAATCTTCTTCTGAAGAATCTCTGGTGCTTTTAGTCCTAAATATTCATAAATGATCTGAGAGCCTCTTCCGTAAAGCTTGCTATCGATCACCGCCATCTCTTTTTTGCCGCCCTCGATAATGGTTACCGTCTTATCTAAAATTCCAAGTTCATCAAGCTTCTGCTTACTTCTCTCCAACTTCTCGTGGAAATTATCTAATAAAGCTTGTGCCTCCTGCTCCTTGCCAAATACCTCGCCAATCTTCATTATACGTTCGTCCGTCGCCATTTTTTCATAAGGAATTGGAATGGTCGGTGCAATATCCTTAAGGATTTCGTAAGTTTCTTCAGAAGCAGCTATGATCAAGTCCGGCTTTACTGCCATAATAGCCTCTGGATTAGGCTCATACCATGAACCAAGATCTTCAATACCTCCCAGCTCTTCTGCAAAGGCCGCTCCTTCAAAGACACTCGAAGTACCTACTGGCTTAATGCCGAGGGCAACAAGATCCCCTTGAAGGTATAACACCACAACCCTCTCTGGATTAGCTGGAACGACAATATCTCCCTTTACCGTAGAGATAGCTCTTGTCTGAGCCTCTTTATTGTTATTGTCAGTTGCAATTGAATTATTGGCTGATGATGATGTAACTTCAGAAGCTTTGGATCCCTTAGAATTCGTGGCAGTAGAACCAACGTTTGCAGATCCGCATGCACTTAAAAGCAAGGTAAAGCTAAGCAGCATCGCTACAATAAAACTTGATGTCTTTGTTATTCGCATAGGTGAAGACCCTCCGGTTATTTTATTATGATAACAATATTGATAATGATTATCATATTCAACAACATTATATCGGGAGGATATGTTCTCGCCAATGGAGAATCTGGCGGTGGTAAATGGACGATTCTCCGATGAGTTCATCTGCCTGCTTTCCTTGCGGAATCGGATGGGAGATTGACCATTATATTTACTAAACATACGACTGAAGTAATATACATCGCTATATCCAACTTCTTCTGCAATATCGCGGAGTGGAGCATCGGTACATCGTAATAGCTCTTCTGCATGTTCAAGCCGGTATCGTATCAAATATTCGATCAAGCTGAACCCCGTCTCCCCTTTAAAACGCGTTGATAAATGACGAGGGCTATAATTAAATTGCTCCGCTATAGATTCTAGTGATAAATTGTGACGATAATGCACCTCAATATAACGGACAACCTGCCCAATGACATCCGGTTGCCTGAGGTTTATTCCATTCTTTGTAAACTGCTTTAATAATTCATGTATAAACTGATAGAACAAGCCTTTAACTTGAATTCTTTCCAATAAGCCTCCTTGTGCCCAGAGTTGCTCCATTGCCATTAGTTGATAGTGCAGTGGCAATGGCTCTAAAGACTCGAAGCCATACTGCATCCGAAATGGATTGCTTCGTTCCAAAAGTCTTGCTAAATCCTTTCTTCCTGGTAAGGAGGCTCTATAAAATAATAAATAGTATTCAAAGATCTTCCCTGCCTCTATGCTTAGTCTCATCCCCTTGCCACCATGCACAATAAAATGACGGTCTGCGTCGTAATCTATACCGTTGAGATTCAAGCTGGCCGCACCCCGCACACAGTAGATAAATCCACATGCAGGTAATATATAGCCTTGCAGCTTGTTCCCAGGCTCCATCACAGTATGTCGAATATCCAGCACTTTAACGGCTGCATAATTCCATGCGGCAATATGATCTTCCAACTTCATCTTGCATTTCACTCCGATCCGTAACACAATCTATTTAAGTTAATTACATCTTAAACATTGATAATGATTATCAATTAGTATTAGGCAGCTCTTCTATTTTGTCAATCGCTGGTTTGTATCGTGCTCACTGATAGCTTCGCATGAACTTCGAAAAGTCAAAAATAACATCGCCATGGATCTATAACCAAACACTAAAACCACTGGTCTAAGGTGCCCCCAACCTTTCCAATAACCTTCTTTAATGACCTCAAATTCGCACAGCTTTGATTTCCATTCTTCTGGAACCGTTTATCTCTCCTTATGGGGTCTCATCCCTATGATTCCTTATCTAAACGTTATTTGAACTAAACAGGAATAATCTCTCAATATTGCATCACCTATAATTTAGCATTAATATAAAATAATGAGACTTACTGAAAATCGTTAATGAGTATCGTTTTGAGGATTATTGCATTTTCGCAAACTCACTAAGGAGTAGGAGTGTTTTTTATATGTTATAGGGGAAAACGAATATTGGGACCAATGACTGAAGCTGATGCTCTACGTGAATGGTTTACTCTTTCCGGTACAGTGAAGGACATTTATATTATTGAGGTTGATGAGAACAATAAAGTAAGGCGCCAGATTGGACCTACAAAGAAGAAAAAGAAATAAGCATAGCCTGCAGCAACCTACTATAACTTGATTGAAAAAGAGATAAAACGTAAAAAAGCCCCACCGACCTTTATAGGTTGATGGGGTATTTTATTAAAATGGAAATTTAGTAAACGAGAATATTAAGAGTACCATCCCAACAATCGAAGATAGAGCAGCCATTTTATCTTTAGTTTTAAAATAGGTAGCTCCTCCATTAAAAATCAGAGCTCCACACATCCCCATCATTGTCCAAGACATGATCGCTTGATCCTGATCGCGGAAAAATAGTATTGCCAGAATGATTGTTGCTGCACTAAATAGAATACCGAACAGCCTTAGTGCTTTCAGCAAAAAATCCCCTCCCGAAATATAATGGGCTAATGAATTTGCAGCTTACTCGATATTACAAGAAAAAATGTAGCCAATGGGCCACAAAGCAAAGAAATTAAAAACCAGTTTAATCCACTCCTATTTTTACCTTGTGCTAACCCAGCATTTATTAATGCTAATGTACCCCATCCAACAAAATACCCATTATCCATCACGCACACGACCTTTCAACATCATTTTATAGGAATACGAATATCCAATATAATGGTTTCATCATAAGCAAATGTTGCAGGGATTTGTTATACATGCTGAGATTTCAACAACTACTTTATTCTTGTGGCGATAAGCTGGATCGTTTCATCAGAGTCTTTTACAAGACATTTCAAAGTAATGCCCAGGACAAGTGAAAATAAAGAGATCATAAAACAAATGACTGTAATCATTGCTCCTCTTAAGTCATTTGTGAAATTATAACGCAAGATTTCTGAGAAGCTGCTAGTAGAAAAGAAAATTATAGTCAAAATAAAAAACAATCCAAAAACACAAAATAAAATGTTTGATATTTTATTAACTCTTTCAAAATAGCTCATGTATTCAACTCCTCTGATCAAGATAATAATCCACCAAGACATAAATGGAACCGGCAATACCAAAAAGGATAATGGCTATACTACTATTCAAATGATATTCCTGTATAAAGCGTTCATCGTATGCCTTGTAAAAGAAAACATATCCCCCGATACCGCTCAGAAGCAATATCATTATGCGGCTAATCAAAGGATTTGCAATCATTCGAACAACCCAAGAGAAAGGAAAAATTATAATTGGGTAAAGAACGGCTGAAAAAAGAAATGCTAAGAAAATAAAAACAAATCCTATATTTTGAAACCCATAGTATTCAGTCGTACTGATCTTATTTCCTTCCCATAGCTCTAATCCAAAAGTGGCCAAGGTGAATAAAATCGTCGAAACAAACCATAACATGATATGCTTTACTACACGCAAAGTAATCCCACCAATTTTATGCTTTATATATCAGCCATTTTATTCATAAGTTCTATTGTTAAATCTGCTTCCAATAATCATTTAGCACTTGGTTCTATTGAAGTTAAAAAAGGTTTTTGCCCTATTCTACTATTATAGGAAACAAAGTACTCCTCATTTATATTAATCAACTTAAATATTCCTTTTGGGATTGTGACTGTAGTTTGATCACCGCTCATATTTTGTACTACTATTTCTCTTTTATCTACTGACACTACATTAACAACAGCAGATGTACTTGCCATCAAAAGGTACCATATTATAAATAAAAAAATGATCAAAGGAAGAAATGAGAAGATTTTACGATTATTCATATCTATCACCTCAGAGTAAGGATCATCTAATGGGCATGGTAGTTACCTCCTATCCATTGCCGAACAATTCTTGTATGTATTTTTCCGATATATATTCTCTAAATTCTTTATCTAATAAGTATATTTCATCTTGTTTTATCCACTGGTAGTTAAAAACAGTTCCACAGTCCTCTCCTTCACCCTCTCCAGTGAATCTCCACTTTTCAGGTAATCTTGTTTCTGGAATCAGAAGGTAGTCATGTCTTTCAACATTTGCATCTATATAATCCTTATAATAATATTGTGTTCCTATTTTCTTTACTAATTTAAATTGTTTAAGTCCACTTTCTTCTTGAATTTCCCTGAATAAGGCTTCTTCTTCTGTTTCCCCGGCATCGACATTACCACCTACTAATCTAAAGGGTACTTCTGGTACATTAAGATAAACTAATAAGGTCTTTTCTCCAACTTCATTGTCTTGCAAAATAAATCCGTATACCTTCTTTCTAATCGGTTTCCCTATCTTCATCGTGTCCCCCTATTTAGCTTCTTATAAACGAAAATAAAAAAGTATTTGATCATTGATCAAATACTTGCTCAGTCGTACGGTGTTATGAATATATGCTCCCTTGTGGTCATCTACGTTTACGCTATTCGAACATCCATAAATTTACTTTATTGTATTCTGAAAACCTAAATTAAACAAGTGTAACTCTTTAATTCCCACCGCTGATCAAAATAGCACTCCGCTTCTGTATAGCACATTACAATCTATTGTGCATTTTATATAGAGAAGCTTAATAGAAAGGGGTGGATCAGAATGGCAACTCGTCAACCTGATTTGGTATTGATCACTTGGAGCAGAAATCCTTTGGTTCGTGGCTCTGCACGTAGGATTATTTCTGTCCGCATCATTGGAAATGCTGAGCCTTGTCGACCTAGCTTAAGACCCAACGGGCTACTTGACACCGCCTTAGCTTGTTTATTAGATAATGACATAGGTTTTAAAGTGGTGTTTCGTAAAAAAACTTCAAGGATTAGCGGCTATTTGCTGTTACAACGCCATTAATATTTTCAGAGGGCAGCTAAGTTGCTGCTCTTTTTTAACGTTGAATAGAACCTGAATCTGATCGAAATTAGGTGAGTCCATGAACTTACAAGATGTAAAGAAGAGCTATGATTTAATCGTAAGCTTAGGTATGTCTTGTGCTCCTGCTATAAATATGCAAAGAAATAACTTGAGAACATTCTCCATGCCTCTCGACTGGATGATTTCTTATTCATTAACTGATGTAAACAGACTTTATAAAAATAGATTTCAGAATTTTATGGAGTTAACAAATCTGCAAATGCTCGAAGAGACACATTTTTTTCTAGAGGATGGAGTGCCCGCTTATCCTAATGGAAACAAGAATACGTTAGTGAAATCGTATTTTATTCAGGATACCTTTTATAACATTATCTCGGTACATGATTTTCCTATCACCTTAGGTAAACATTGGTCTACGACCTATCCATCTTATAAAGCAAAGCTGGATTTACGAATTAAGAGATTTTGGGACAAATTACTAAGCAGTAAAAAAATTCTATTCATTAGATGGTTCGCCACATACGAACAGGCTGTAGAGCTACAAGCGATTTTGTCTGATATATTAAAGCCGAACGAATTCACTGTCCTTATCCTTTATCCCGTTCGTGAATTAACATCAGTACGAGAAATCCATTGGAATATTAATCATATTTGTGTGTTAGAATTTCCTGATGATATGAACGATTATGATAGCTGGGATTATATTTTGAAAGATATACAAATAACGAGCGATTAATTTATCTCTTATTAAAAAATGACCCTCTCATGGGTCATTAATGTGGACGGCTTCGGTCAATCAAATGATTAATCATTTCTTGCGCAGCAAAAACATATGGATTCAGATATAACCTACTGATACCTACAAATATAGCAATAGGGTTACTGACTCCAAAATCGCTTTGGCTCCAAAGTGATTTTGGATTTGTAAGTTCAGGCTCTACAAGATCATACTTTTCCATCAGCCTTTCCTTTGTTCCACTATCCATTACAGCTCCGTTTCCTTTATCCGCGAAGACTGCTCCTGATGAAAAACACGCCATGATCAGAACAAAGGAAAAAATGAGTATTGCTAGTTTCTTTTTACACATAATACAGCTCCTAATTCTTTCTATGGTCTACACTAAACTCTAAACCTTGTACCAACTCAAATATTTCTCGGGTAATCGCAGGAAATCTATGTATTCGACAATCTTGATCAGTTCTAGATCATATTCTATAAAATAATGGGATAAAAAGTATTAAATTCTATAATACACCTTTCTTCATATAAAAACAAAAGCACCCCACAGTTAAAATTAGTAGGGTGCTTTAGAATAATTCGCCGTATTTACAATACCAACATCCCACTAAATATTCTATGGGGTTGGAGTTCCGCCATTGGCATTTAGCGTTTCGCCACTTATATAGCTCGATTCCTGGCTAGCAAGAAATACATATGCCGGAGCCATCTCTGCAGGCTGTCCCGGACGGCCTAGTGGTGTGCTCGCGCCGAACTCCTTCAGCACTTCCTCTGGTTGCCCACCCACCACCTGAAGAGGTGTCCATACGGGACCTGGTGCCACTACATTAACTCGAATGCCCTTATCAGCGACTTGCTGAGCGAGAGATTTACTGAATGTATTGATCGCAGCCTTGGTCGTCGCGTAGTCCAATAGGATCGGCGAAGGGTTATAGGCTTGAATGGAAGAAGTGTTGATGATGGTGCTACCCGGCTGCATATGTTTCACTGCCGCTTTACACAGCCAGAACATGGCATACACATTCGTCTTAAATGTATCGTCAAAATGCTTCGTAGTAAGATCAGCAATATCGGGGACGAATTGCTGTTTGCCCGCTACATTGGCTAAAATATCAATCCCACCCAGTTGCTTGACCGCAGTATCGACGAGCTGTTCACAGTACTCCTCATCCTTAAGATCACCTGGGATGGCGATTGCGGTTCGTCCTGCTTCCTGCACCAGCTTGAGAACCTGCTTTGCATCCTCTTCTTCCTCCGGCATATAGGATAAGACAACATCTGCGCCTTCACGAGCAAAAGCAATCGCAACAGCTCGGCCTATCCCGCTGTCTGCCCCTGTAACAATCGCTTTTCGTCCAGTCAGACGTCCGGTGCCTTGATAGGTATCTTCACCTGTATCAGGCACGGGATTCATCTTCTTCTGAAGCCCCGGCTCTTGTTGCTGCTGTTGAAATTCAGGTCCTGCCTTGGTATACTGAGTGGTAGGATCTTGCATCGTATATTGGTTAGACATCGATCAATTCCTCCTTTATTTTTAGAAAACCATTTTTTATTTAACGAACTCTTTTTTTATGTAAACACAACAGTACACCGCTAAACATACCTCATCGATAGCATAGTCCTGAATATTTCCACAAAAAATACCCCAACTACCTGTTAAGGTAGCTAGGGTATCTGATACTTTAAGTATCATTAATCATTTAATGGCCTTAAATTTCCTCTGACCTGTCTGGAACCGACTCATAACGAGTACGTATTTCACGATTTTTAGCGTAGATGTATAAATCTAAAGCCACTATTCCTCTACGTGCCAATTTTACTAGCAGAACGAAGAAGTAGATTCCCAAGCCAATTGATATCAACCAAATTAAAAAGAACAAAACACCTACTCCCCCTCCGAAAAAAAGACCTGTGTGTTCCATACGATTTATCCGCTCCTTAAGCAATTTTCATTTTTTATCAGTCTATATTGCATAAGCTTAAATAAATATATGGAAACTCACACATGAATCGGGACACCCTCCATACAGTTTCGCGTATACATTACATAAAGGAGTGATAAATCATGGGCTTTTTTATTTTCCTCTTTGTTCTGTTAGCGCTACTTAACATCTTTTTCCCACGATTCGGATGGTACATGAGATACGGATGGATGGTCAAAGGTGACGTTGAGCCAAGTGAGGCTTATTTATTAATGACCCGCGTCAGCAGTATAGTGGCACTTATTGTCCTCTTTTTTATCTGGTCTAGTTTCTGACTTATCCTAACGCTCTTAATACATCCTCAATCTTACGCTGATGCGACAATACGCCGTAATTCATCCAGGCCATGAAATCCACCTCATATACGCTGCCGTTACGTACAGCAGGCAAGTTGCGCCAGAGTTGTGTATCCAGCAGTTCCCGTCCTCCCCCTTCAAGCTGATCAAAGGTAATGAACAAATGATCCGCAGTCAGATTGGCAAGCTCTTCTTTTGTCAGGTTTACCCGATTCTTTCCACGGGTCAACTTCCGAACCAAACTATGGGGTTGCAAGCCCAAATCATGATGAAGCACGCTTCCTGTATACCCCAAATGCTCACATCCATAGAGAGTGATTCCGTAGACTGAGATTCTTAAACAAGCTATGGTCTGACTATGGACGGAACGGGTAAGCAGCTGCTTGGCTTGCTGTGCCTGAAGCTCATAATTGTCGATCACTTCCTGGACACGCTCCGTTCTGCCAAAGACTGCTGCTGCGGAATACAATGTGGCACGCCAATCCTCTTGATGAACAGGCAGCTTGAACAACGGAGCGATCCGGCTGCACTCCTCCAGGTGCCAACGATGAAAGCCATTATCCAGCAAGATCAATTCGGGCGTATACCGGGAGAGCTCCTGCCAATTACGAGTCGAAATATCTACCTCAGGCACATTGTGGAGAGCCAAGTACTCTTGTTTCCCCCACTCGGCGTGACAATATTGCGCCACAGGCGTAATATCCAGAGCCAATAGATAATCTTCCAAAAAAGGAGCAAACACCCTCAACCCATCCTGATGGAAGCTTCTGTATTGGCCTGGAGTAACACCCACCGATCTTTTAAAACGCCGATTAAAATAATACTCATTACTATATCCGACGGATACCGCGATATCATGCATACGGTCATTCGTCAGCAGTAGCTGCTGCTGCGCTCTTTCGATACGAAGCCCGTTCAAATGCTCCAAGGGAACCCTCCCTGTCACCTCTTTAAATGTTTGTGTGTAACGCGCACGTGTAATACCTGCAACTTCAGCCAACTGATCAACGGTTACGGCTTGGTTATAATGCTCCTCCATATAGTGAATGGAACGCTGTATTGCCTCATGATCACCCGTGACCTGAACGAAAGAGGAATTTGCACGCATGATTAGCAGAAGCAGCTCCTGAAAGCGCGTATGGCCTGCGAACCATTCGATCTCATCTGTGCTTCTACGGCTATGGTAGATAGCCTCTAGCAGTAATTTACATTGTGAAAAGGGTCTACAGCTTAACAAACCAGATCGAAGGATGTCCTCTTTAGTCCTTCCTTCTATTTCACTCTGCCTGTTTTCCCCGGTTTCGATGATTTCAAAAGTAAGCCGATAAAAGCTAAGCCCCCGCTCCTCGGCATTGATTTTGCTTAATAACCCTGGTTCGAACAAGAACCCAGTACCTTTTTCCAGTGGAAACTGCCTCAACTCAGCCTCAACATACCCCTGTCCTTCCGATACAATGAGTAGTGTATGATCCTGAAACACCTCACTCTGTCCGCTTCCTGACAGGGATTGGGTTTCTATATTTATCAAGCTATAGAATAGCTTCCTTCTATGGCTGTCTTGCAAATCTTTTGCCATTCTCCCGCCCCCAATTGAGAACCATTTTCATTCACTTCAGTGTAAAACAAAAAATAAGGTCTATCAAGGGTGCTGATAGACCTTATTTTTGCTATTCCTTCAAGGCGGCTGCCATTTATTTCACCATAGCTTCCAGCAGGTCATCAAGCTTCATCGAATTGGCCGTGATGGCACCAGTCTGCCAGTGGGAACGTTCCATTCTATAAACATTCCCGTTCTTCACTGCGGGCAGGCTCTTCCACAGCGGCCCATCAAGAATTTGGATCGCTTCCTGATTACCTTCAGTATCCCAGCCCCCGTTGTCAGGGAATACGATGATATGATCCGCTTCAAGCTGAGGAATAAGTTCTTCGGAAATAATAGATTGATATTCGGTCATTTCTGCAGCCATAGGCACGGGTGTCAGGCCAAATTGAGAATAAATCACACCGATAAAACGGTTTTTAACACCGAACAAAGCAAAGGTCTTATCCGCTACGTTGAGCCGGATCACTGCTACTTTTTCTTGCCCCAGAGCCTGTTGCAGTTTAGCTTTTCCATCTGCCACTTTCTGATCATACTCGGCGAGCACAGCCTCAGCCTTCTCCGGAATACCGAGCGCATCTGCAATCGCTGTAAGCACTTGTCTTGAGTCCTGCAGCGCCGCCTCAGGGAGACGATACGTTGGTGCTATCTTGGAATATTGTTCATACCTCGCCGCATCCGCGCCTCCGTCCGCAATAATCAAGTCAGGGTCTTTCTCCAACAACGCTTCCAAGCTTCCGGTGATATCAAATTCTGGCACATCGAGATTTAAGTAATCCTGTTTGCCCCAGCTTGGATGATACCACTGAACCACCGGGGTAATCCCCAATGCCTTCAAATAATCTTCAAGGTAAATCCCGGCCACCCGTTTAGGGTTGACTGGAATCTCAACATCTCCGAATTCCCCTGTAATCGTCCGAGTTGCAACCTCTTCCGAAGCATTTCCACTTCCTTCGCTCGGTGTGCTGCTAGCTGAGGTTGATTCCTCTGCATTCTCTGTTTTAGCAACATTATCTTTCGTAGTATTGCTATTCGTTCCGCATGCCGCCAGCGCGGTCAATGCCATAATAAGTACTGCTGACCATAAAAACTTCCGACCCCATCTTACCATTATCCCTTCACTCCAGTGCTATATTTTCATTGATTATCATTCTCAATAATCATTATCACAATAGTAGCATGACTTTTATAGCTTTCAATGCACTTTCTCTGCAAAAATCTTATACAAACTATTAACTAGTTTCTTCCCTTCTTCACAAATTTCTTATTATTTACGATTGATTTATACAATGCTTTCGCTTACAATAAACTCATAAACGCGCGTTTATGAAAAGAGGGGAAACATGCGCAGCGAAGATATAGCTAAGTTGGCCGGGGTTTCCCGAAGTACGGTATCCCGCGTGATCAACAATTATTCCAACGTCCCTGAAGAGACCCGGGCCAAAGTGCTGCGGGTGATTGAGCAACATCAGTACGAACCGAACAGCTTTGCAAGGGCTTTAGCCGGTAAGAAGACCGATACGATCGGACTCTTCGCCATCAGTATGAACGAGAAGGAGAATACTACCCGAATTTATCAGAACAATTACTTTGCTCCATTCGTTGATGCCGTAGTCGACACCTCGAATGCCCGCGGATGTTATGTACTGATTCATACAGTTTACTCTCCCGACGATTTCATCAAGGTAAAGCAAGCTTTTCTTCAAAAACGGATTGACGGCGGTATCATTGTCGGCACTCAGAAGGATATTAATATCGTCCGAGAAATGGTAGGGCTTGACTCTCCTCTCGTATTAATTGATTATGATATTTCTGAGATTATGTCGGAGCATCTTGACCGCAATCATCTGGCCATTGTGAACTCCAAAGATTACGAGGGCACCACAGAAGCGATTGAATATTTGATCTCTCTGGGTCATCAAGAGATTGGCATCATCTGTGGGCAAATGAATACGTACTCTGGACGAGAGCGTTATACGGCTTATGAAGATACGCTGAAGAAACATGGCCTGCCTGTAAATGAGAGATTTATTCTGAAAGGTGATTTTCTGAAAGAGACTGCTTACGAAGAGGTTAAGAAGCTCCTTGCTTCTGGTGAACCTTTGCCAACGGCCTTCTTCTCCTCCAACGATGATATGGCTATATCAGCGATGGAAGCGTTCTCCGAGCACGGAATCATTGTCCCTGAAGATCTCTCCATGGTTGGATTTGATGACATTCAGCTAGCATCCCGTATTCAGCCTAAGCTGACCTCTGTACGCTTGCCGATCTATGAAATGTCTAAGGCTGCAGTTGAAAAAGTAATCGAGCTGTGTGATTCACAGCAGCCGACGTTTAGCACGATCAGCTTTCCAGCTCGTTTAGTGGAGAGAGATTCCTGTCAACCGCCGAAGAAATAGCTTAAGATCAATCCTTCGCTGAAGAAATCTACATATTTTTCCGTGAAGCTGCTATTTGATTCGGTATCGAAACTACTGCTTTAATTGTCTTGCTTAAAAGCATTGAAAAAACTCCCTTCCCTCGAGGGAATTTTTTCTGAAACTTATAAACGCGCGTTCACAATCGAAAGGAGACTTTCTCACATGAAATTCGGAACCTTTGACGACACTCGAAAAGAGTATGTAATTAACACACCTAAAACCCCTTACCCTTGGATTAACTATCTTGGTAATGAGCAATTTTTCGGACTTATTTCCAATACAGCTGGTGGCTACACCTTCTATAGGGACGCTCGTCTCAGAAGATTGACCCGTTACCGTTATAACAATATCCCACTGGATACCGGCGGCCGCTACTACTATCTTTATGACGATGGTGATTTCTGGACCCCAGGCTGGATGCCAGTAAAACGTGATCTCGACTTCTATGAATGCCGTCACGGTCTTGGCTACACTTCCATTACTGGCGAACGGAACGGAATTTCTGTGAACCAGCTTGCTTTTGTCCCTATGGGTCATAATGCTGAAGTACATCGTCTTGTAGTGAAGAACACGAGCTCTGCTAAAAAATCCGTGAAACTGTTCTCTTTTGCAGAGTTCTGTCTCTGGAATGCACAAGATGATATGACTAACTTCCAACGCAATCTCAGCACCGGTGAGGTTGAAGTGAAGGATTCCGTTATCTATCACAAAACTGAATATCGTGAGCGCAGAAATCACTATGCTTTCTACTCCGTAAATAAAGAAATCGCTGGTTTCGATACTGATCGTGAAGCTTTCGTAGGGATGTACAACGGTCTGGAAAGCCCACAAGCTGTAGTTGCAGGCGAACCTACTAACTCCGTAGCTAGCGGTTGGTCCCCTATCGGATCACACGCACTTAACATTACGCTTGAACCAGGTGAAGAACAAAGCTTCATCTTTGTACTCGGCTACATCGAGAACCCTGAAGAAGATAAATGGGAATCCTTGAATGTAATCAACAAAAAACCAGCAGAAGCTATGCTCGCACAATTTGCTACAGATGCTCAAGTAGATGCTGCACTCGCTGCACTTGCTGCTCACTGGGATAACCTGCTGTCTAAATATCAAATCCAAAGCGGCGACGAGAAACTGGATCGCATGGTTAACATCTGGAATCCATATCAATGTATGGTTACCTTCAACATGTCCCGTTCTGCTTCCTACTTTGAATCCGGTATTGGCCGTGGTATGGGCTTCCGTGATTCTAACCAAGACTTGCTCGGATTTGTTCATCAAATTCCTGAACGTGCTAAAGAACGTATTCTCGATATTGCGGCTACACAATTTGAAGATGGCAGTGCCTATCACCAATACCAACCGCTCACTAAAAAAGGGAACAACGAAGTCGGCACCGGCTTTAACGATGATCCGCTTTGGTTGATCCTAGGAACGGCTGCTTACATTAAAGAAACTGGTGATACCTCGATTCTTGATGAGCAGGTTCCTTTTGACAGTGATCCGAATAACACCGCTACGCTGTTTGAGCACTTGAAACGTTCCTTCGAGCATGTAACTAACAATCTCGGACCTCACGGCTTGCCGCTGATCGGGCGCGCAGACTGGAATGACTGCTTGAACCTCAACTGCTTCTCTACTGAGCCAGGTGAATCTTTCCAAACTACTGCCAACATCGAAGGTCGCGTTGCGGAATCTGTATTTATCGCGGGTCTGTTCGTCTTCGTTGGACCGGACTATGCTGAAATCTGCCGGATGCGCGAACTTAACGATGTAGCTGTGGATGCTGAAGCTAAGATTGACAACATGAAAGAAATCACATTGACGCACGGCTTCGATGGCGATTGGTTCCTTCGTGCTTATGATCACTATGGCGACAAGATCGGTTCCAAAGAAAATGAAGAAGGTAAAATCTTCATCGAACCACAAGGGATCTGCGTAATGGCCGGTATCGGTGTGGAAAATGGTCAAGCTGAAAAAGCTCTATCATCCGTACAAGAGCATTTGGATACTAAATACGGTATCGTATTGCAACAGCCACCGTATTCCAAGTACTATCTGAACCTGGGTGAAATTTCTACGTACCCTCCGGGCTACAAAGAAAATGCCGGTATTTTCTGCCATAATAACCCTTGGATCATGATCGCTGAAACTGTACTTGGACATGGCGACAGAGCGTTTGAAATTTACGCAAAAATTGCTCCTGCTTACCTGGAGGATATCAGCGAAATTCACCGCACAGAGCCTTATGTCTACTCCCAAATGATCGCAGGTAAAGATGCCGTTCGTCACGGGGAAGCTAAAAACTCCTGGTTGACTGGTACTGCTGCATGGAACTATGTAGCCATCACTCAATCGATCCTTGGCATCCAAGCGGATTTCAATGGTCTGAAGATCGATCCTTGTATTCCTACTGAATGGGATAGCTTTGAAATCACACGTGTCTTCCGTGGAGATACTTATGTGATTCAAATCAAGAACCCGAACCATGTATCCAAAGGTGTAGTTAGTCTTACCCTGGATGGCACAGCTGTCGAAGGTAACATCATTGCTCCAGTTGGAGACGGTGCAGTACACCACGTAGTTGTAGAACTGGGTTAAAAAAATCCGCTCAACCGTTCACTTGAACGATTGGGCGGATCTATAATTAACGCTGGATGACTCCTGAACTCTTCAGGGGTCTTTTTTTTACCCTTCCACAACATCTGCTCTTAAATCACTCGCAACCTCAAGCATTCTCGGGATCACAGCTTCATTATTTCCAGAAACGTAAATATCCCCTTGATAATGCCTAAATGGGATTGTAGTATCACCAAAGCTCCACATAAAGAAATCTCCCTCAATGGACATCGTAGTGGCGCCTGCTACTGTATAAACTGATGTATAGGTGAAATCAGGTTTGGATGCGAAATACTGCTTGCACTCTTCTAAAGATATCGTTTGTGTTGAACCTCCATCATTTTGCATAGCTCGTGTAATTCGATAACGTTTGCTCATTGTGATGCCTCCAATATTTTCTGTAAAATGATCAGCTACCTTGTCCCGATCAAATATAGCATACAATAAAGCGTAAATCCCTGCTATCCTAAACCTTAAATTACTTTGCCTGTCCCATAACTCACATACTACCTTCCGGAATCCATACCTTCATTTCACCACTGCCACGATTGCCCCACAAGTAATAGGGAACAGCTTTGACCTTAACGGCTTGAAGGGATGCTTTCTCTCTGCTGTAAAGTCCACCACTCCAGCTCTCTTGATCAACACGCAGTCCATCTGCCTCGACAACAACAGCGCCACCAAGCAAAGTCTCATCAAAACTCGCCGTGAGTTCACCGTCTTCTTTTAAAGAAATAGAGCTTAAAGGCTCACCATTATCGATACTTTCAAGGCAATACACAAGCGGTCCGCGTTGAATCGTTACTTTTTGAGCATCTGCTCTCAAATTGGGATGAGCGTAAATGCGATGTGCCTCCATTGGGTCATTCACTTCGATTATGTCTCCTGCTCTCCACATTCTCCGAATAACGAGGTATCCCTGCTCGATGTTCTCAGCAGTGTTCAGCGCTTCACCATTGACTCTGAACTCCATTCCTAGACTCCACGATGGAATCCGTAAAGCAATTCCGAACTCCGCTTCCTCTGCCGGATTGATCTTCATCGAGACTGTACCTTTCCATGGATAGTTGCACTCTTGCTGAATCGTAACATCCGTTCCACTCAGCTTAGTGTTCAGATTACTTCCAATATACAAATTCGTATAGAGTGTATCGCCATGAACCGTGTAAATATATTGATTGAGCGAAGTAAGTAGACGCGCGACATTCGGAGGGCAGCAGGCGCAGCCAAACCAGCCTTGACGTTCAGACTTCACATGATGTTTCTCCGGGTTGCAACTGCATGCCTGAGGCCATACTTCCAGTGGGTTCACATAAAAATAGTGCTTGCCATCCTGTGCCATCGAGCCCAGTACATTGTTGTAAAGCGCCCGCTCCATGACATCGGCATAACGTGCATCCGGTGATATTCTCAGCATACGCTGTGCAAAAAAGATCAACCCAATAGAGGCACAAGTCTCTGCGTACACCGAATCGTTAGGCAGATCATAATCGAAGGTGAACGCCTCCCCTCTATGTGTAGAGCCGATCCCGCCTGTAATGTACATTTGCTTGTTCGTAATGTTATTCCACAGTCTCTCGCATGCTTCACGAAGTGATTCATCTCCAGTAATAGCGGCAAGATCAGCCATAGCAGTATACATATAAACCGCACGTACAGCATGGCCTACAGCCACCTTCTGCTCTCTTACTGGAAGATGACTCTGGTAATATTTTAAATCAAGATCCTCCTTCCGACCTGTGAAAAAATTGATCTTCCCCAGATTATCCCATTGTTTCTTTAAGAAATTCGGCTGTTGACCTCGCTCATTAATAAAAAAGCTGCTGAGCTTCAAATATCGTTCCTCACCTGTCAATCGATACAGCTTAACGAGCGCGAGTTCAATCTCCTGATGCCCATCATAGCCCTGCATTTTGCCTTCTTCCGGTCCAAACACAGAATCGATATGATCAACCATTCGGCACATGATGTCGAGCAGTTTTCTTTTGCCAGTAGCTTCATAATAAGAAACGGCAGCTTCTATGAAATGTCCAGCACAGTACAGCTCATGACAATCGTTCAAATTGGTCCAGCGCTTACCCGGTTCTTTTATCGTAAAATAAGTATTTAAGTATCCATCTTCCTGCTGCGCCTCGCCAACGAGGTCAATCACTTCATCCGCTTGACGCTCTAGCTCAGGATCACGTGTAATGCTTAAGGAATAACCAACAGCCTCCAGCCACTTAGCCACATCACTATCTTGAAATACCCAGCCGTAAAACTCGCCAGTCTTCCGGCCCGCAGCAATCTCAAAATTAGCAATGGCATGACTGGGTTCAGCTCCCAGTGCTCTATCGTGCAATGCCTCATATTGATAGGGGATAACAACGTTCTGGACCAGCCTAATGTATCCGCCCCAGAAATCATCTTGAATGGTAACAGTTTGATCTTTTACAACTTCTTGATCCTGTATAATTTTGTTCATCTTCATCTTCCCCTCAGTCTTATTTCATACTCGCTAATAATAATTATAGGGGGTAGAATAGATTAAAAATACGATCAGAAGCAACCCCTTTTTTGTACTATTTCACACTTTAGAAAGGAGGGATAATTACAAAATGGGCCTTTCATTTATACATTTCGCTGCGCCGCCATTTCCTTATTTTCTAGAATGCAATCGCACGGTTTATCAACCCGGGGATCAGCATCCAAATAGAAGCCATATTGGGGTGTTTGATCTACTTATTGTAGAACAAGGCTGTCTATTTATCGGGGAGGACCATAATCAATGGGAGGTTTCGGCGGGACATACACTGCTATTGCTGCCCGATCGCTATCATTACTCCGTTAAGCCATGTGATGAGACCACTTCATTTATATGGATTCATTTTCATACCCTTGCAGATTGGTCTAGCTCTGAGGGTGGACCCGTGTATATCAACCGTGAAACACATTTTCGGCAGTTTCTTACTCATCCGTATACCATTCGAGTGCCACAGTTCGGTCCCCTCCCTGACCCTTTTGAACGGAGTGGACAAGCCGAGATGCTATTACAGCTGTCTACGGGCCGGCGTTCCAGCGCAGTTTGGCAGCAGCAACGGATATTTGAAGAAATACTGCGGATGATGGATCTGGCACAGCATGATACTTCAGAAAGTCACGCGGTGGAAATCGCAGAGCAGACGGAGACTTATATCCGTAATCATTATGCGGAGCCTCTCTCCAATGCCTCACTAGCGGACGCACTGCATTTTCACTATAACTACCTTACTCGCTGCATGAAACGAGTATATGGGCTGACTCCGATGGAGTATTTGACGGATTACCGTTTGGAACAGGCTAAGCTATTGCTGCTTAAGACTGAGCTTTCTATAGCCGGAATCGCAGAACGTACCGGCTTCGAGAGCGCCGCCTACTTCTCGCGTCGATTTGCTCAGCAGATCGGAATCTCTCCGCTTCGCTTTCGTAAGCGTTACTCCCGTTAAAAACACAAGCAGCACGTCTCCGATTATTGGACACGTGCTAATTCCTCCATACAGTAACATTCATACTTTCATTTCTGAATTGTTTACGCTTAGTTACTTGGTGTCTTTTGAGCGTTAGGAACCGGCTATCCCTCACACACTATGTAATATAAGACTTTTTAACCCTGATTCATAATCAGGTTTTTTTGTTCAACTGCAATTTTTTGGAAGTGACAAGCATATTTATAGACATGCCTTTAATGTGGAGATGTTAAATATGCGGCCATTAAGATACCTTATCATTCTTTTAGGAAGCTTACTCGTTGCTACGGGAACTAATTTTTTTCTCGTACCATATAAAATCCTGGATGGGGGAATAATAGGGATAGCCCTCATTATTAATTATTTATCCGACGCTAAAATTGGCGTAGCTATAATTCTCTGCAGCTTTCCTATCTTTCTGCTCGCTTGGTTAAAGGAACGCGATATCTTTTACAACAGTGTACTCGGCCTATTGATCTCATCATTTCTGATCGAGCTTCTCGGTCCTTTCCAATATCACTTTCTATATTATTTTGAGTTTGGTTCCATTTCTAGCGCCATTATTGGCGGTTTTTTGATGGGAACGGGACTTGGGATTATGCTGCGGTTTAAAGCAAGTACGGGGGGCACCGATCTGCTCGCTCAATTTATAAAAAGGTATGTCCCGCTGAACCTTGGATTCATCATTTTTTTGACCGACTTTATGATTATCGGCGCGGGAGGACTCCTGATTTCCAAGGAAACCTTCTTCCACTCCATCCTCACGATTATCTCTGGGGGCGTGGCTACGGGTCTATGCACACTTGAGACGAAATAAATGGAAATAAATAAGAATACACACGATCATACGTTCGTATTATAATAAGGAGAAAAAATATAAGGTATCTCTACCTCACCTGGAGCGTGTGAACCTATGAATAAAGAGCGTGTCATTATGCTATCTGATTGCCAAAGCTTCTATGCCTCTGTGGAAAAAGCCTCTAATCCGCAGTACAGCAATAAGCCGCTGATCGTTGCTGGAGACCCAGCTAGACGGAGCGGTATTGTGCTGGCTGCCTGCCCTATAGCCAAATCCTATGGCATTACTACCGCTGAGACGTTGAAGGAAGCGCTGGCAAAATGCCCCGAAGTCATCGTAGTCAGACCACATATGCAGCAATATATCGATGTCTCCTCTCAAATCACAGATATTCTACGTAAGTTTAGCGACCAGGTAGAGCCCTATTCTATCGATGAACAATTTATTGATGTCAGCGGTAGCCTCAGCTTATTTGGCAGTCCAAGGGAGATCGCTACCGCCATTCAGGATCTAATTCGTAGAAACACAGGTGTGCGTGCGCGCATCGGCATTGGATATTCCAAGGTTACCGCCAAAATGGCTTGCGACCTGTGGGCCAAGAAGAACGCGGATGGTATATTCACCCTCGCTAACGAGGAGCTTCCGAATGTGCTCTGGCCTCTCCCCATTAGCGAGCTGTTCATGGTAGGTCGCCGCATGTCCGCCCATTTCCAAAGCATGGGTATTACGACAATTGGACATTTGGCACAGATGCCGCTAAGCGAGCTGAAATGGCGCATGCGGGAGAAATTTCACAAAAAATGTGATATCGACGCCGAGCTATATTGGCGGATAGCCAATGGCATCGATGACAGCCCCGTGAGCCCAAGCACCTATGAAGTCGCACCCAAGAGTGTCGGGCACCAAATGACGCTTCCAAGGGATTACTATAAGCTGCAAGATATTAAGACCATCATTCTTGAGCTATCTGAGCTTGTATGTAGACGTTGCCGCAAATTGAAAGTACATGGTGCAGTCGTGTCTATCGGCTGCCAAGGTGCCAGCTTTGATGACCCCACAGGCTTCTTAAGACAAACTACAATGAGCGATCCTACAAATGCCACCCTGCTGGTATATGAGGCAGCTCTTTCTCTCTTCAAGCTCCACTGGGACGGTCAGCCTGTGCGTAGAATCCACTTAAGCCTGTCCAATCTATCTGACGAAAGCCAGTACCAGCTAACCCTATTTGAGTCTCGCCCTCGCTATCGTGAACTCGAACGTGCGACCGATGCCCTCAAGAATAAATATGGGGAGACGATCATTGGGCGAGCAGCTTCTTTTACAGATGCCGGGCAGCTTAAGGACAGATCTGGAAAGATCGGCGGACACTATAAATAAAAACTATATTAAAATACACACCATATCGTTTATAATGCTATATTGGGGTTGTTATTTTCACGTAGATGAAGCGACAATCGAAATATGTAAACATAGATAATCACATTCCAGAGGAGGACCGGAGAAGTTGGATAGCACGAGCAACACTAACACTACGTATTATGAAATCGTTGATCTCTGTCTTCTTGCTGGCAAGATCATGCTGCAGAATGGTGCAGAAACATCCAGAGTTGAAGATACGATGACACGAATGGCAGGATCCCTCGGGTTCCCAGGAGCACATAGCTATGTGACGCCAACCGTTATTATGTTCACCACAAATAGAATAGAACCTGTTAAGTTATACAGAATTGCGGAGCGAACAACAGATCTGCAGAAGGTATCGGAGGTCAATGACATTTCTCGGCGTCTAAGCGAACGTCAGATTACAGCCGAGGAAGCTCGTGCAAAATTAGGAGAAGTCGATGAAGCCTCACCTGTCTATCCCGTATGGCTGCAGATCTTAGCAGCCGCCCTTACTGGTGCTTGCTTCACCGTTATGTTTAAAGGCAGTTTGTGGGATGCTCTCCCCGCCTTGCCGATTTCCGGACTGGGCTTCGCTGCGGTCATTTATCTGCATCGTTTAGTGCAGACTAAATTCTTCGCAGAGTTTTCTGCTTCCTTCCTGATCGGACTTCTAGCCTTCTGTTCTGTAAAGCTGGGGATTGGTCAAGAGATGGACAAAATCATTATCGGCTCCGTTATGCCTCTAGTACCCGGACTACTCATTACTAATGCCGTTCGTGATCTGATGGCCGGTCATCTGGTCTCAGGCATATCCAAGGGAGCCGATGCCTTTCTAACTGCATTTGCGATCGGTACAGGTATCGGGCTTGTACTATCACTATTTTAATATCCATGTGAAAGAGGTTAGCCCTTCATGATTTTGCAACTTATAACCAGTTTTATCGCCGCGGCAACCTTCTGTATTCTATTTAATGCGCCTAAGCGCTCACTACTACAATGTGGTTTTGCCGGAATGGTGGGCTGGATGGTGTATGTGCTTCTTAATGTAGAGTTCGGACCTGTTGTAGCTACGTTTGCAGCTAGTGTAATAGTGGGCATCGTCAGCCAATTTTTTGCGCGATCCTTCAAAATGCCGGTTATTATTTTTAGTGTAGGTGGTATTATCCCGCTTGTTCCGGGTGGTCTCGCTTACGATGCTATGCGTAAATTTGTGGAAGAGGACTATACTCTGGCTGTAGAAATCGCTGTTCGGGCATTAATGCTCTCTGGAGCCATTGCAGCTGGACTCGTGCTAAGTGATGTAATTGGACAAATGTTCCGTCGTCGTGCAATCAAATAACAGCATACTTCTTCAAAAAAAAAAAAAGAAATCGCCTGTTGGTACAATGGTGGTCACCCATCCATCTCCCAAGGAGCGATTTCTTTGTTCATCTCTATGCAAATAACGCTTCAGGGAAGACTAAAGGCGCAGCACCCGGATGAATACTATTGATGCTAGTGTTCTTGATCCAGGACAGCCCTACAGTACCCTCACCCGCATGAACAGCCACAGCAGGAATATAGGTCATAATCTCAGTTCGTATGTCAGGCGCCATTGCTTTGATGTCCTCTTCTAGCTTGAGTGCCATCTCTAAATTATTCGAATGCATGATACATACATCACTAACAAGCCCTACATCCTGTTTAAATATCTCCAAAAGCGCTTGTTGCGTCTTCTTCATTGTACGGATTTTCTCCACAACAACGACCTTCCCTTCGTCAAAACGAAGCAGCAAGTTTATACGCAGCAATTGGCTAAGTACAAATTGTGATCCAGAAACACGTCCACTGCGATGAAGCTGTGTCAAGCTTGCAGGAATTAAGTAAAAAGACATATTCTCAATAATATTTTCAATCTTCGCTTTAATTTCCAGTCCAGAAAGACCCTTCTTCTGCCAATGTATACCGCGCATGATCATTTCTCGGATTGGATAAGCGCCAACCTTGGCATCAATTCCAATTACATTGGCCTCCGCTATTTCGGCGCCTTGCATCGAAGCATTGTAAGTGCCACTGAGCTCTGAAGAAAGATGTACAGCAATAATTTCATCGTATTCTTCCTTCAACCGTTCGTATAGCTCAATAAACTCACCGATTGGAGGCTGTGAGCTGCCTACCTTTTCATGCTGGCGCATTTTCTCATAGAAGTCATCGATCGTAATATCTATATTCTCTTTATAACATTCGTTGTTAATAATAATCCGTAACGGAATAATATATACATGATTATTCTTAGCGAACTCCGGATCTATGATACTTGTACTGTCGGTTACCCAGGCAATTGATTTCATGGTCATTTGTCACTTCTCTCTCTCATAAAAAGGAATAGTAGAATGAATGAGGAGACAAGGGCCAAGAATTCCAGACCAGTGAATCACACGCTCATCCTGAATAATCAACTTAAGAATTGAACAGCGGTTAAGTAATCCGCGTATTCGTAAATTATACAGGATAACAAGCGTTAATATAGGCAAAACAGGTCTTTCATGCAAATTTCAATCCATTTAATTCAACATTATTCGACATTTTTTCACATTATATATGACGAATATACCTATCCTAATAGAGCCACTTCATGTTATGAAAAAGCTAAACCACAGCAAAAATATCCCCGTTCCCGGCATCTGTCAGTTTTCCAACTTCAACTCATCCATCTGCTTCTGAATCTGAGCGACATCTACCGTTCTTTTAAAACGAACCTCCGAGCGACTGTAACGATCCTGAGTAATGGAAGTCTGTTCAAGCAAATCGCTAAACAGCATGCGTAGCTGTAGCATTTTGTCCCGTTCCGCTAGCGCATCGGCGATCGATTGATCACTCGGATCAAAATCGTCTGCTCATTCACAGCTCTTTCTAACTCCTGCAAAAGAGCTTCAGGTTGCTCAGCCGGCTCCTCACCCTCTTGAACTTTAACGACTCGCTCCAGCCGCTGCTTTAGCTGCGCGATTTTACGGGTTAGATCACTTCGATTCACTAACGCTTCCGCAAGTTTCAGATCTGGATTCCCCCTAAAATTTTCTGATAGCTAGCGAATAAAGCTCGTGTGAAGAGATGCCGTGGTGTTCAGTACAGCTAATCCTCCCAAATCGATGTCTCTAAATGATCTACGAACTTGCGTAATTTACCGGCTAGCTTGCGGTTAATGGTTCCATCCTGATACATTTGCTGCACCTTATCCCGCTGCTCTTGAATGGCTTTCAGCTTCATTTCAAGTTTTTGATCATCAACAAGCCCATCCTTTGTCCAGCCTTTCCCTTGCTCCAGACGAGAAATTAACTGCTCATAACTGCATGCAACCTTCTCGGCTGCACTTCGGTTGTTCTCGTTCTTACAGACATTAATAGCAGCTATAGCAGCATGGGCCATGGCAATTTTCGCTTCTCTAGCACACTCAGCCTGTTGCAGCATTTGTTGGCTAGCTTCCCCTTCATTCTGACCTGAGAACATTCCCGCAAACAGTCGTCTGATCTCGGTAATCGATATTCTGATTTGTGAATTTAGACTTCTGGCTAGAAAGACCTCACTATGATCCAAGAATTCTCCCAGCTTCTGAGCCACTGAGGCGGGAATCTCATTGTTCTCTAGCAATCGGTTCAGTTCTTTACGTTCAGCTTGCAGACCCACAATCCTCGCTTCAACACCCAGTCGGCGGAAGTTCTCGAGTGCTGGATCATTCGATTGGTCCTCACGGTTTAGACTATAAACCTTTTCTCTAAATTCACTCAAAGCCGGTTGTGCGGATTCCTTACTTTCTTCTGTCATCATACTTTGCAGCATGGTTAAACCGGCAGCAATAACTTTAGACTTGGCCGCCTGCTCGGCTCCTGTCTCACCTGATTCGGCAACTGGCTCTTCTTTACCTGCTAGAATTGGCAAAAAGATACTAGCGATCAGCAGCGACATTAGAATAACACCTGCGGCGATAAAGATGATTAAATCACGCTCAGGAAATGGCGATCCATCCCCAAGAAAAAAGGGAATCGAGAACGCACCGGCTAAGGTAACCGCTCCACGCACTCCTGAAATCGTGAGGATTAATAGTGACTTAACAGATGATTTCTCCATTTTCCGCAGACGAGATCCTACTAAAGAGAACACATACACCCATACAAACCGTAGTACAAACAGCAGCAAAGTAATGGCTAATACATAACCTACAACTATAAGATTATCCACGGCCGTATCACGGTAGATCACTTCAATAACATCTGGAATAGATAAGCCAAGAATAAGAAAGACCAGGCCATTCAATATATAGAGCAGAACAGACCATGTACTAGCGGATACCAGTTGTAGCTTATACTGCGGAGATACGGCACGGTCCTTCTCAACCGCATGAATAATTCCCCCTGCAACCACTGCCAAAATGCCAGATACCCCTATCTCTTCACTGATCAAATAAATAATAAAAGGAGTTAGGATTTGCAGCAGCACATGCACTGTGATATCCTCCATCCCCAGTCTGCGAATAATTACGCTTAGCCGAATCAGAAGAAAAGCCAATAATGCCCCAACGATCAACCCACCTGCAGCTATAATTACAAAGCTAATGGAGGCTTTCGGTAAAGAAAACATACCCGTAACTGCTGCAGCAATGGCAAAGTTAAAGGCAACAAGCCCGGAAGCATCATTCATTAATGATTCGCCCTCTAGAATGCGGTGAATACTCTTAGGAAGATGCACTCTTCCAGCGATTGCGCTGACCGCGACCGCATCTGTAGGTGACAAGATCGCTGCCAGAGCAAATGCAGCTGCTAGCGGGATCGTTGGAATCATCCAGTTGATCGAATATCCAGCAATAAGCACCGTAGCAAAAACCAATCCCAGCGCCAGCATTAATATCGGACCCCGTAAGTTCCATAATTCATTTCTTGGCGTCCGTTTCCCATCATTGAACAAAAGCGGTGCAATAAACAATACGAAAAACAGCTCTGGTTCCAATGTCATATGTATTCCCAAAGGCATTAACACAACCATTACACCCAGACCAATTTGAATTAACGGTATTGGCACAAAGGGAATAAATCGGTTTATGATGTTGGAAATTGCGATAAGGCCCAGTAGGACGAGTACAACTAGAAAAGTCTCCAAACCACATCAACTCCCTTTTTTATTTGGTTATTATATCGTAAAGCTTCGGGTAAGGGAAAAATATAGAAATAGAAGTTCTCAACAATAATGTCCCCTAGAAATCACACAAAAAATACACCAGATATATATTGACAAAAATATTTATTTATGTTATAATAATAAATTACGCTATTGAAATTACATTTTATTTTAAGTATTATATGCATTAGCCTAACGGCATCGCTCTTATCATCAATCATGGAGGGATCTTATGCATATTGCTAGTGGAATAGAAATGTTAGAGATTACAGCACAGGTTATGGGCGGGAGTGATACGATTTACCCCACGTTGCTCTGGGATCAAAATTCTGCTGTACTCGTAGACACTGGATTTCCGGGCCTGCTCCCAAAATTCAAAGAAGCTCTAAAAGAAACCCATGTGCCTTGGGAACAACTGCGCACCGTAATCATCACACATCAAGATCTAGATCACATCGGGAGCTTACCTGATTTACTGTCAGAAGAATGTCTAGAACTGACAGTTCTGGCTCACGAAATCGAGCAGCCTTATATTGAAGGAGAGCGAATGCTCCTTAAACACACCCCCGAAGCTTTAGCTGCGGCAGAAGCCATGATCCCCCCTCATGTACCAGAGGAATGGCGCCGCGCTTTCCTATCCGTGTTATCTCATCCCCCTAAAGGAAGAGTAGATCAAACCATAGTGGATGGGGAAATACTGCCTCTTGCCGGTGGAATTACGATTATCCATACACCAGGACATAGCCCTGGACATCTGAGTCTATACCATCATGATAGCCGTACGCTAATTGCCGCGGATGCTCTTACCGTTCAAGGCGGTGAACTGCACGGCCCCACTCCTTCGGCAACGCCTGACATGAAGCAAGCTTTAATCTCTCTGACAAAGTTCGCCGAGTATGAGATTGAAACGGTCATTTGCTATCATGGCGGAATTTATCGCGGACACGCAAACAAACGGATTGCTGAAATTGCGGAAGCAAGAGAATAGACTGATGCAAGAAAGCAGAGCCCTTATCTGGCTCTGCTTTCTTTTTATATATAGTCCCTACTCGTTATACTCACTTATGATTCCGAAACAACTGTAAACCGTTCACGAATATGCTGCGGCTGTTCAATTTCATCTACAATAGCAATCGCATAATCTTCATAGCTGACATAGCTCTCACCTTTGGAATTCACAAGCAGATGATCTTTGCCTTTCACATAAGAACCCGTTCTTGTCCCAATTGCAAAATTAGCGGATGGACTAACGAAGGTCCAAGACAGCGAGTCTGTACCTTGCAGGATCTCCAGGTTCTTCCCTTGATTCGTAGCCGTTGGCTTGATAAAGTCAGGGAAATCAGGGGTATCTACCACTTTAAGCGTCTTAGCTTCATCTACATATAAACTTCCCGCACCTCCAACTACAATCAATCTTGTATTAGGGGCATCCTTTAATGCTTCAATAAGCACATTTCCGGCATCCACATGCAGATGCTCTTGTCCAAATGGTGCTCCAAAAGCATTCACAACAACATCAAAACCCTTCAAATCTTCAGCGGTAAGTGCAAATACATCCTTTTCGATGACCTTTGCCTTACGATTTGCAACTTTCGATGCATCCCGTACAATGGCTGTAACTTCATGGCCTCTATCTAGCGCTTCCTGAGTGATTCGGCTTCCGGCTTTTCCACTTGCTCCTACAACTGCGATTTTCATATTATTTCCTCCTGTATATGTTTACGATGTTTTTACTTTAGTATTTATATCAAGGAGATCCTGAACGATGCTTCTGTCGATATCGAGATCAAACTTTCTCCCCCAAAAGCATTCTGTACCCGTACTAGTGATCCGGTCATAATCTTCTATCGTTAGTGTTCTTGGATAATCCGGTCCTGTTTCCCAGTCTGTATACCTCTTAATTTCACTCCGTACATTGTTCTTAAACCCACTATTCAAAATAATCGTATGGAAGAAGATTTCATCTCCACATAATGTGTTCTTAAAAAATCTAACATACTCTGGAGAAGTAGAAGTAAACTCCATGATGTATTCCATACATTCACCTGTAATAGACATCCAGTTAGAGCCTTTATACAGCGATTTTGGCAGAACACCCAACCTTCTATGCAAGAATGGAACGTTCATTACTGCTTTAATATACCTCATTCTAATGGCAGCCATACGCCTGGTTCTTGAGATCAGGAATCTAGGATAATAAACCGACACCCGCTCATAACATCCCCACGTTTCAGAAGTATTCGGTAATTGCTGATGCTTCACAAATTCGTTCCCCTGATTCTTCTTAAAGAAATCAAGAATAACTTCGTTGGAAGCTAAGGGCAGATCCTGACCACTTATGATGTGGATATAATTGAATTTCCCATGTTCTTTGATCAGCGCAAAACACTTCAAAACACATTCAATCTGACTGTAATGTCCCCACCTTACATCAATAGGCTCTTTCACAAAATGAATATCGTTACGATGAGTAATATCACCTTCAATACCACTCTTCTGATCGACATGTAGGAAAAACTCGACGGAGTCATTAGTTAAACTATCGATTAGCATATTGATCTGCTCAGGATTTTTGTGACAAAGGATCACATACGCCATTTTGAATGATTCCAACAACCTTCACCCTTCCGCCCATCTTTTTCCAAATATTATAAAATAAATGGACAAAAATGGATAGTTCTATCTATTCAGAAAAAGGTGAATTCGATTGGTGATTAGTTATTTCGTATGACTTTTCACTATAAGTCTGATTCCAATGTTCCATGGATCTTTGAATGTAGGGGCTCCATTCTCTTCAACAACGGTGTAACCCGCCTGCTTAACACGCTCCACTACAGACGTACGCTCCTCTTCATTCGGAAGAAGTAAGGTGAAATAATCAATTCCTACTGCATCAGCAGGTGCCACAGGTGCGCCTTGCCCTGCCCATATATTCAATCCAATGTGGTGATGATACCCACCTGCTGAGATAAACATTGCCGCACTGCCATAATTAGCTACTAGATCAAAACCAAGCAAACCAACGTAGAACTCCTTCGCCTTAGTTAAATTACCCACATGAAAGTGTACATGTCCGATCACCGTTCCAGCTGGCAGCCCGTTCCATTGTAAACCTTCAGAAGCCGCCAACAAACCATCTACATCCACTGGGTCCGTTGTCATCATTACATGCCCTTCCGCATCATACTTCCATGTATCCCTAGGACGATCTCTATAAATTTCGATTCCGTTGTTATCCGGGTCCTGAATATACAGTGCTTCACTCACCAAATGATCTCCCTGACCCACTTCAATTCCCAACGCGATCAAATTGCGTACAACGAGTCCCAAGCTAGGACGATCCGGAACAAGGATAGCAAAATGATACAATCCAGCCACTGAGTTCGGACGAAGAACCTTTGCATTCTCAATCTCCCGCAGAATCAATAACACATTCTGACCGTCAGCAGTCATTTCCACCTCACGGCCAGATTGCCGCAAGACACTTAACCCCACCACGTCCTGATAAAAGGTGAGCGAACGCTCTAAATTACTTACTCTAATTTGTACCAGACCAATCTCTACATCCGGATGAAGTGTTGTTTTAGTTGTCATTATATTTCCTCCCACTATTCCTGTAACTTAATCAGTTACAAATTAACTATCTTTAGTATAGTTACCTTCTATATGTTTGTCAATTACCAACAAAAAAATCATGCTGACTGATTCACAGCCAAACATGATTCATAAGAACACCTCATCCTTAGGAGTGCCATTCCTGTAAATATTCAGATACACTGGATTCAAGAAGTCCAATTAAGTCTTCATCCATATACTTATAATCATCTGATATATTCAAACAAATTATTCTTTTGCCGATTACACCGTCTCTGAATTTATCTTGAATTCTTCGAACATGCTTCTTCTCCATCACAAAAATAACATCCGCCCAGCCCACATGTCCTTCAGAAAGTTTGATTCTGGCATGATCCTCTGTTCCAGCAGATCTCACTTCATGACCATCAATTCCTTGAAATATCTTCTCCGCAGTTAAACTCCGCCAGCGATTCTGGCTGCAGACAAACAGTAGTTTAATAGAGAGCACCTTCCTTATCCGATTAATACCTTATTTCGTTTGTCGGTTTAGATAAACCCTCCTATTTAAGGAGGCATCCGAAACCCATGTTGTTAATAAGTCTTTGTTAAAAAGATATTCATTACCAACTCTGATATAAGGGAACATAGTCCCTTCAAAAATGCCCGATCTACTTAAATTCTCATGCTCCGTTTTAATAATATTCATCACTTGATCTTCAGTCAGATTTAAGTATAAGGCCGTCTCTTTAATATCCATCAAAAGCTTATCTGCCGTCACTATGGATGGAGTCTGGTCTTGATCAACTTCCAACTCTTTATCGCCATTAGTTATTGAACATCCAATAATAAATGAAATCCCTAGAATAAGACTCGCCACGATAATTGAGATTTGATTAGACTTCATTGATCACCTCCACCGTACACTTCATGAAGAGGTCTGTAGCTTGGGTGTTCTTCGATTTGCGTAACGGCAACACCTTGCTCAGAGTCCATCACACGGTAGGCTTTAGATTCTTCTCTTGTCGACATCACCTTATATTCATTATCCTTGTAGATGATGGCACAGTTATTATCCACTGCGATTCCGAGCAAACCTCCGTCTTTTACCATACGCGAAAAATCCTCAACCCGAATATCCTCATTATAATGCGGACAATGAATACCTGGCAGAATCCCCATCGCTTCAAGCTTAATATACTGCCAGTTCCCTTGGTCGTCGAACGCTTCAGAGTCACTATGCCCATATTCAAACCAGCAAATGGAACCTGCACTCAGCCCTGCCAAAATAGTCCCCGAGTTGTACGCTTCTTTTAGAAGAGCATCTACGCCGGTATTTTTCCAAATCTCCAGCATCTTTCGGGTATTACCACCACCAACATAAATCAGATCAGCGGATATAATTAACTCTGCGATTTCTTCATGGGTATAGGTTTGGCTCACAAGCAATAAATGACTTGTTTCACATCCTAGAATCTCGCCGTACACTTTGTTGAACGTATCACAATAACCTGGTGCATCACTACTAACTGTTGGAATAAATAACGCTTTCGGATTAGCTTTCTGGGTTAACTTCACAACTTCACGATCCATTTCAAGCGTTTCTAAATCGATTAGCTCTCCCCCACCGATTACCACGATAGTCCCCATAATCTCCCCTACTTTCACTAGGATCTGTTTTCTCCCTTTCTGTATTCCTCTGCAAGAATGCTGTAAATCTCCAAATCAATGAGCCCTTTACCTGACCATACATGGGCTTGTCTTAACGTCCCCTCTTTCAGAAAGCCACTTTTCAAAAGGACCCGCTTGGACCGCTCATTAAAAGGCATGACTTCAGCTTGGATTCGATTGACCTCTGCCGTCTCAAATAAATATTTTTTCACCATTTCAACGGCCTGAGTTGCAATCCCTTTCCCCCAATAAGACTCCGCCAAAAAATAACCAATCGTGACCATATCCACTTTTTGATTAAAATCCATAGCTTCGATGATACCTAGCAGTATGTACGGATTATTTTTACGGAAAATTCCCCACTTCACTCTTAACCCTTTATTAAAATCACGTTCGAAATGTCCGATCATATTCTTTACTGTATCTTTATTATGTTTCGGAATAATTCCGCAGTACTCAAACACTTGATCATTGCTATAAATTCCAAATACCTCTTCAAGGTTACTAACTTCAATTTTTTTCAGTGTTAGTTGTTCGGTTTCTAAAGTAGGGAATTGCTCAAATACATGACTAAGCTTCAATTCGTTCCCTCCGTTACTTTTTGATGTTGCGAATCAAGGTTACCGCTCGAAAGCTCATCTTCTATCCCCGCGCATTCCCTCTATACTGCGCAGTTCTAAGCTCTCGAATATAGGGCTCTGTAGCTGGCATAACTGCATCTATGGCTTGTTGAATGGCTAACTCAATATCATAAGGAACTCTTACAAATTGTATATTAAAAGATGCTGTTGTCAGGCCTCCATACTCCCCCTCCAAAATCACATAAGATGCCTGAGTGACATCTAGAGGATTCCCCACACTGCCAACATTAAATAAAGTCTTCCCTTCTAAATGTTGTATAAAAGCATTGTGAATGTCCCCATAACCTACGATATCCGCTTGTCGCTGCTCCTGGCAGAGATCAGAACAACCAAACATAGATAACCGCTTCTCATAATCGTCCCAAGGCTGAATCCGTTCATAGTAGCTTCGCGGTGAAGCATGAAATAATCGGATAAACTTACCACTCATCATAAACTCAATCGAGAACGGTAATGTACCTAAATAAGCGAGGCGGTCTTTACCTAACAAATTCCGACTCCACCGGGCCATTTCAAAGTCAACATCCTGATTCATTAAATCATCCCAGTTTCCCATAACACTGATTTCACAATTGTTCTTAATGATATCAACGGCTAGATCTGAATTTGGTCCTTTACCAACAATATCACCTAGGCAAAATATCCTGCTAATTCCACGCTGCTTAATATCCTCTAATACGGCTGTCAAAGCCGGGATATTTCCATGAATATCTGAAATTAATGCGATTTGTTCCACTGTAAATCCTCCGTTCATTTTCCACTTCAGCATATTAGAGTTTCCCTATATGAAGTATTATCTGTTTTTTGCCTTCTAAATACAGATTCTATGATTACGCCCTACTTCCCTTCTTTAAGTCACTACTCTCCTGACCCGAGCCATTCGGAGCCTCTTGATATATTTCCAATAAAAAAAGACCACAATCACGTTAGCACATGTTGTGGTCTTCATTCTACGTTGCGATATGGAGTGGTTATATTTCAGGCATTTCATTCACAATCTGCTCCAAAGTAACCTCCTGAAGGACATTCTCCATCGCCTTTTGCGCGAGCGAGAATACCGGCACAATGGCGCTGGCTATATTTTTGCCGACTGGGCAATCGGGGTTAGGGTGCTCATGAACCGAGAACAACGAATCCTCCTCCACCGCGTTTACTGCCTTGTAAATCTGAAGTAGTGTAATCTCAGCGCTACTACGTGAAAGTGAGGCTCCTGCGACTCCGGGGCGGGCTGTTACCAGTCCTGCTTTTTGCAGCATACTCGTTAGCCGGCGGATAACTACAGGGTTGGTGTTCACACTACCAGCTATCCACTCCGAGGTACTCTTCCCCTCTTTATTACTGTCTATTAACGTTAATATATGAATGGCTACCGCAAATCGGGTGCTGATGTTCACTATAAATCTCTCCTTTTGCCATACTACCGGGCTAGCAACAAGTGCATTAATCAGATGCAACAATAATAGTTACATTTTATGCATTTGTCAAACACTTAAGGAGATGCACTTCAGGATCTTAATTAGTGAATATTATGCTTTTTGAAATTACCACCCTTAACTTCTGCTACATCATATACTACAACAAAAGCGTTAGGGTCAATTTCATGAATGATTTCCTTGATTTTGCTTTCTTCCAGACGGTTAATTACACAGGTAATTTCTTTGAATTGTTCATTGGAGTAACCACCGTATGCATCAGTATAGGTTGCCCCACGTCCCAATCGGTCACGAATCGTTTCCACCATAATTTCCGGTTGAACGGTGATGATTTTGAAAGTTTTAGATCCGCTCAAACCTTCCTCAACGATATGAATCACTTTAGAAGCAATAAAATAAGCAAGTGCGGATAGAATCGCCCCTTGTAGACCAAATGCAGTTGAAACAACAATAAAGACAAACATGTTTAGGAATAAGATTAGATCACTTGTCCCAAAAGGTATTTTTCGTGAAAGCAATACAGCCAACATGTCGATCCCATCTAACGCTCCACCATTACGTAACGCTAAGCCCATACCAAAACCGATAATAATCCCGCCTACAACAGTAATTAATAATGTATCTCCTTCAATAATCGTTGGCACATGGTGCATAAGGCTTGTACCAATGGCTAATGAGGCAATACCGATAATGGAATAAATAGCAAAGCTTTTACCAATTTGCTTATACCCTAACCAAACAAATGGGATGTTAATTATAACAATTAGCAGCCCTAACGGTAATCCAAACAGCTGTGAGCCAACGATACTTAGGCCTGTTACACCACCATCTGAAACGTTGTTAGGTATTAATACGGATTCCAGGCCATATGAAGTTATAAGTGCCCCTATAATAATTAATATGACTTTTGAAAATATCTTCAGCTTATTTGATTTTTGATGCTGTCTTATTCCATGCATTCCATTTCCCCACTTCAAATTAGTTTTTTATATCACTGCAAGTGAAAAACATCCACTGGACAAAAGCCGACAAAAAACAGTCTATAATAAATGTCACCACTTTGGCAAATCAGACGCCGCTAGTATGATATCTATTATTTTACCCATATGACTTAAAATAATCTTATCGTTCCATAAAAAATGAAAAAACCAGACTACGAAAATTCGTAATCTGGTAATCTTCTCTATCACACCTTCATGTATTCGTTATATAATTCCTCAAAAGTATCATATCGTTCAACTTTCCTTCCCACCTTATTATATTCTTCCAGATATTCATCCATGACCTGCAGGAACTGCTCTTTAAATAAATGCAGATGATCTGAATCAAAATACTGCATAATATCAAACTTTTTTGTTCCTCTTGATTCTGTCATTTCATCAAGAAAATTTTGTATGCCCATGGCTGCATAATAAGCATAAGATTTATCATTTAATTCCACACTTGCTATAACCTTATTGCGGCAGTTACACCATAATTCCTCAAAGGTGCCACCAAGATTATCATAGGTTGGGACAGGCTGAATCACAAAATCCTTATACATTTTATTATATAAATCATTGACGCTTTCTAAAAATCTATATGATGCACTTCTGATTTCAACGATAGTCTTCGCATCGATCACAGCCATATATATATTTTCAAAATCATCAGGAACATAACGATACGTAGCTATTTCCTCCAGATATCTCTTAAGTCCCCTTTTAAAATAGGTATTGTTCAAATGTGTTAGAGCATTTACCAAATTGTATACAACTTCGCATGAAGCATACCTCACTGCTCCGATATCTTCAGAAAGTAATGTATTCGTATATTCTTGTTTTGCTATGTCTATATTCTTTTTCGCTCTACTAATACATTCACTCCCTATAGGCTTAGCCAAAGCATCGAGAGCTCTTTGTTTATATAAGTTTAGCTTTTCCAGATATTCGGGTTTCGCACAATATAACAGCTCTAAATCTATCAGACACGAAATCATTGGGCTCTCAAGATTCGCTTGATCTTCTATCCTTGTTTCCCATGGCGTACAATAGATGTCGTATCCAACATCCTCCAGAATAAAACACGAAGATATTCCCCAGCCTTGGGCCGTGTTATTAATTATAATTAGATCAAGATCGCTTTTTTCATGAAAATCTCCGGTACTGAAAGAACCTGTAAGCCCAATGATTGCAATGTCATCAGGAAAATCTCTCTTAGCACGTTCAATAACCATACTAATAAGTCTGTCATTTTTATTTAGAATCTTTTGTCTAATATCAGCATCCATATCCAATTCTCCTCTTACTCCATTTTAATTCCATTGTATATGGATATAGCTCCAGTAAGTATTCCGACTTTATATATATTCAATCTATACCAAGAAAATTTCATCTAAAGGTCTTCCGTCACAAGGATTAAAATCAATCCCTAAAATCTTTGCCATCGTAGGAGCTATATCTACCATTTTGAGATCCCCTATAGGAAAATCACTTTTCACCTTATTCCCTGAGATCACCAAGTTGCATCTATAATCCTCTTTATCGGGAGAGTAGCCATGCGTAGCATATTTAATCCCTTGTTTGTCCAAATCAACAATCGTAGGTTCATCCATGCTCTCATCGAAACAATAGCCTCTTCTAGCTTCAAGCATATATTTAGTAGATGGGCCCACATGAAGTTGATTCAGCCGCTCTCTAGTATACATTTCCTCTATACCTGAAGCGTCATCATCCATATATTCCTGAATAACAGCTAACGCTAATTGTTCAGCTTCTTCATCACCTTCTTTAATATGCAGATAAGCGGATCCGCCCCCACACTGAAAGTACGCTCTCCACTTCATTTCGCCGTTCTCTTCATAGATCAACCCTTTTTCCTGCAAAAGGTTGTTCAAATGCACTTTGTACCGAACATTGAACTGGCCATGGTCACCCAAAACTAAAAAAACCGTGTCATCCTTTATCCCGGCTTCATCCACTGCTTGCATTATATCACCTAATCTCTTATCCATACGTGTGATTACCCGCTTCACTTCACCGCTGTCAGTACCGTAGACATGCTTGGCGTCATCCAGATCAATCAAATGCATCATAAGAAGATTAGGCTTTTTACGCTTAATCGTTTCCATCGCACACTTTGTCGTGAAGTCATCCAGATAAGGCTGTTCAATTCCTTTTCGAAGCCGTCCATATTTCAGCTCCATTTTAATGCAATATAACGGGCTCCCGCTTTTTAACACCTTCAGTGCCTGATTTTCGTTGTTGATGGCTCTGATTTCAGGGATATTATATTGGATTGAGGATTTCCCTGATACCGGCCAGAGGATCCCTGCGGTACTCATGTTATGCTCGCGCGCAGCATCATATATCGTGGGCACCTTTATCGCATTTCTGAACCAGAACCAGCTTTGCTCCTTTTCCTTCACAAACGGCTGAAATGGATTGTTATGGTGGATACCATGCTTATCTGGATATACACCGGTTGCTATCGTAGTGTGTACCACATAAGTGAGCGTGGGATATACACTTTTTAATTGATTACTATGCGCTCCGTTCTTAATCAATTTCGATAGGTTTGGAAGACGGCTGGCCATTTCCCATTGGTCTTCTGAAAAGGCATCGTAAGAGATGACAATCAGATGTTTGGCCATTGCCGTTTGTTCTTTGCTTGACTTCATAGGATAAGTCCCTTCGGTTCATCTTGTTCAAGCTTCTCTTTTGGTAAAGTTATAAATACGAAGAATCCAATAATGAATAGTGGGATAATCGCTAAAATACTAAATTTAGCGTTGCCTGTTAGGGTAGTTGTTAATGACATTACAGCAGGACCCACAATCGCCGCAAACTTGCCAAAGATATTGTAAAAGCCAAAGAATTCATTGGATTTTTCCTTAGGAATAATCTTCGCATAATAAGATCTGCTAAGCGCTTGAATCCCTCCCTGGGCAGATCCAATTAGCGCTCCCAGAATAAATATATGCCACACTGAAGTAATAAAGTAAGCAGCGATACAAGAAATGATATATGTAAAAATCCCCACGATGATCATCGTTCTAGCTGAGTATTTTTTGGCAAGATTACCGTACAGGATAGCACACGGAAATGCGATGATCTGGATAACTAATAAGATCCCCAGTAAAGTAAAGGTATCAAAAGCATCCGCACCCAGTACCGATGTGGCATATGGCACTACCATTTTAATAATCGTATCTACCCCATCAATATAGAGAAAGTAGGCGATCAAGAATACAAATACTACTTTATGCTGTCTGACATTTTTAAACGTGTCTCCCAGTCTTATAAAGCTATTAATGACCGGTTTGGGTTCAGGTTCTATGTAATATCTTTGCTGCACATCCTTGATCATAGGCATGGTCAGCAGTCCCCACCAAAGGGCAGTGATTATAAATCCAATCTGATAGCCGATTGATTTATCCATCCCCATAAACAGAATCAGCAGTAGGCTGATACCGAATGGAATAACGCTGGCGATATATCCAAAAGCAAACCCTTTTGAGGATACTTTATCCATCCTTTCATCCGTGGTTACATCCACCAGAAAAGAATCATAAAAAATATTGGCCCCGGCAAATCCTATGACTGACAAAATATAAAATACAATCAATAACTGCCACTGCCCACTCGCAGGTGCAACGAAAGCCAGCGAAGCAGTAGCTATCACGCCGATCAATGAGAAAAATATGAAGAAGCGTTTTTTCTTATCCTTATAATCTGCCATCGTTCCTAAAATCGGGCTAAGGATGGCCACCAGAATACTCGCTATGGAATTAAAATACCCCAAATCCATGCTGTTGTTAACATTCGAAAACATCCCAAATACAATAGGCAGTAAAGCCGTTGTAACCGCCATCGAATAAGCCGAATTTCCACAGTCATATAAAATCCATGATTTTTCCTCTTTACTTAGTTTCATCTAACAGCCACCTTTTCACCTAGTTCCTTCTGTTATATCACTTAAGCATATGTGGCATGTTAAATGCATGTAAAACTACACTTCATAATTCCACTGGAGAGCTGATCCTCATGTCCTCTCCTGTATTGTCAAACTTTTAAGGACCTCAGCAACCTGTAGAGCATACTTTTTACTCAAACGTGACTTACCAAGATTACTCTTCACAATCTTAATCATTCGGGTATCTCGGCTCTTAGCGAATTTCTCCAGCATGGCAAAGCCCGCTTCAGGTTCACTCGCCACAAATACACTTAAGCTGTATTCAAGCCCCTTAGATAATACACGAAAATGCTCAGCGTCCTCATATTGCACTTCCCCACTACCCATATTTTCCATGATTCGAGTAGCCAACTGAAGACAATAAAGCGTATTCTCTTTCTCTTTTAAAAGAGGAGGATGCGCTAACGCTGCTACAAAAGCTCTTTGTTCAAGCCCGTTCGCACCCTCCTCCCACATGTCGATCAACTGCCTGATAAGGGCAAAACCATCCTCCCCTATACTTTGCAGCGCCATAGCAGACGCTTCACGCATCCTCCATCTGGAGTCGTTCATGGCTGTCTTAATGATGCTCTGAATCATAATTCGTTGCTCTTCTTCAGCGTAGCTGTAATAAGCGCCCAGCGCTCTAACCGCACAAAACGGCAGAAACTCACGGGGATCATTCACCCCAGCTTCTGCCTCTGTAAGATTAGCCCAGGAATTAAGAAACTCCCAGTCTGTCTCTGTTAGTTTAGGATGGGCAAAATGTTTGGCAAATTTGCCTGATAGCTCCAAATTCACTCGTGGTCCGGGAAGATTGCTCTCCTTCATCAGCAAATCTCTAAGCTGTACCCACTGCTCCTTATCGCTTACCCATTGCTGAAACAGCATATCAATCATTTTTTGTCCAGCCATCTCTGGTCCCTCCGGTATTTACCTTTAGATTTGAACAATCCCCTGCATCTCGTATGGATAATCAATCTGCTTTTTTACCGAATTCATCGCTGCTTCTCCAGCCAAGCGTGAAATCAGATATAACCCCAGATCAATGGAAGTGGACACTCCACCACCTGTAATCACATTACCATCATGCACAATACGGGTCTCCACAACTTCTTCACAGTAAGGTTTTAGTAATTCATAGGCAGATGGATGGGTAGTAGCTTTCTTCCCTCCTAGCAGCCCCGCAGCCCCAAGCAGCAGTGAGCCTGTGCAGACAGATACCTTATAAGGAACATTGTGAGCACCAGCAATCCACGAGACAAAACCTTCATCATAACGAAGTTTCCGTGTCCCCATCCCTCCAGGTACAAATACCATGTCATACTCCGAAAGCTCTGGCAGCACTTTTCCAGCCTTAACTGTGAAACCTAACTCATCCGTCACTTCCTCCGACGCTGCACATATATCCCAAGACAAATTTTTGCCGATTTCAAATTGCCCCAATCGATAAATAACATCATAGAACCCCGCAAAATCTAAGAACGTAATCCCATCAAAAAGTATAAAGGCGATTTTCAATTTCGCACTCTCCTCTTATGGCTTGGTTAGGATAATAGGCTCACCTTTAGTCACAATAATCGTATGTTCAAACTGTGCTACCCGGCCATTGTCTACGACACTCAGTGTCCATCCATCCGACTGCTGCTCCACGTAATCTGCTCCAGTAGAAAGGAAGGGCTCAACCGTAATCACCTGTCCCTCTTTTAACACTGTAGTCACTCTTGGATTGTAGAAAGGTAAGATTTCAAAAGGCTTCTCATGCAGTGATTTGCCAATCCCGTGGCTGCACAGATTACGTACCACTCTATAGCCGCGTTTCCGAGCTTCGAGTTCCATCATTCTGCCAATCTCATTGACCTTCATCCCTGCTCTCAGATGATTGATCACGCTCATCATAGTTTCCTCTGCACTCTGGCATAGTCGAAGAATGTCATCATTATAAGGTGGTAGTTGAAACGAAACTCCGGCGTCCCCATAATAACCATTCAGTTCAGCAGATACATCAATATTGATCAAATCACCAGCATTAATCACTCTAGGACCAGGAATCCCATGAGCAACCTCTTCATTCACACTGATGCAGGTGCTGCCTGGAAAATTATACGTTATCATTGGGGCTGAAGATGCTCCGAATTCCGCTAGAATTTCAGCTCCAATCTTATCAAGCTCCGCTGTTGTCATACCTGGAGTTACTTTCTTTTTCATCTCGGCGATGGTATGTCCTACTACTTTCCCTATGGCTTTAAGCCCTTCTAAATCTTGTATGGTATCACTCGTCATCTATCACACATTCCTCTCACTTCTGGTATGAATCACTTGTCTAACTTCTGAAATGCACTTCCATTCCACTGGAAAATATCTTCCATCTGTTTACCGGCTACAGTATCGTAATAACTTCTCTTGAAGCTATGATCATCCACTTTATCAAGCTTTATCGAATACCCCTTTGGACTGCTGATAAATAAATCAGAGCCGAGTTTGATCCCTAATTCCTCTATAACGTTATTTTTTCTAAGCGTAAATAGCTTGTAGAAGTAACCGTTACTGGATCCGTACTGACCAATCGTAAAATCCGGATCGCCGTCGCCATTATAGTCCTCAAACTGAATTTGAAAAAAATCATTAAATATTATGGGATCCTCAAAATGTTCACTGAGTGGAAAGCTATTCAAAGTTCTCCCTTGATTATCGATAAGAACAAGCCCAAATCTGCCACTCCAATTCCTTCCCATCAACGGACCTGGTATTGTCCAATCCTCACTGTAGGTTCCATCTAAAAGCTGCAGATTCAAGAATCCAGTTCTATTAGTTAAGGGATAGAGATCATTATGTGATATCGTTACTGGCCCTGTAACCTTAACAGAAGACTCCAGCGACTCCGTCTGTTCTATGTTCGCCTGATCTGCTGTTCCATAGATGAGTTGTCTTATTTGATCTGCGTTTTTCACCGGAATAGAGTAGCCCTGACCACCATTCTCAGCTGTAGTAAATACTCCTTTATAACCGGGTTCATCACCTATTGCTATGTAATAATCCTTCGAGTAGCCATCACCATAAACAAGTTCCATTTTAAATTCAGGGGCCCAATCCAGCTCCCCCGATAATTTATTGCTCTTGTTCATAGCCTCCGAAAGCGCCTTAATCAGAGCGGAGTCCTTCAGTATTAGGGTCTCAAAATGTTCGGGTCGATCAACTTGGTTCTGATCACTAGTTGTTACAGGAGTTAAAGACACTCCGGCGATCCACCTTGCATTGATGAAGCCCACCTCATTCTTACACCCGCTTAAAAGAGCAACCAAGAACAAGGGTACAACCCATAGTAATTTCCTAATGCGAACCACCTCCAAGAAAAGAAACATAACCTAATTATAACAGCGTCCATAAATATAAAGAAATCGACTTTCCGAACCATTACAAGCATAAACGCCTTCGGCTTCCCTATAAGGACGGCAAGTGTTTAAGCGAGAAATATAAGGATAATTTATAGCATGGAGCATATAAATTCTTATATTTTTAAAAAAAGACTATAACCTGCTCCTTTAATGAGTGGTTCTAGTCTTATAAAATCAAGTAAATATGTAGTGATATGATCAGACGATTAAGCTTGAATTGCGCTAACCGTCTTAAGCCAAGCCTCTGCAATAAGTGCATGGCCCGCAGGTGATGGATGTACTCCATCCGGAGCCCAATAAGCAGGCTCTGCTTTCACGGATGCCGCAGCAAACAGGCCATCCAACGGAACAAGTAATGCACCATATTCACGTGCCAATTCACGAACAATGTGAATTTTAGGGTCCAAATCCTGGCGCCAAGTTCTACGATCTTCTGGGACAGGCAACACAAATGGCTCGATTAAGACTAAATTAGCAGCCAGCGAATGCTGCGTGCGTTCGATCAGGTCACGATATGCAGCTTCAAATTGTTCAGGCGTTGTTTCTTGACCAGAATCAAAGCGGCGCCAAGTGTCATTTATCCCAATATATATGGACACCCAAGTCGGCTTCAGATTCAGGCAATCCTTCTCCCAGCGTTCCTGCAAATCTACTGCACGGTTGCCGCTAATTCCACGATTATAGAACGTAAGATTCTTCTCAGGATATAAATGCCCCAGACGAGCGGCGACCATCAATGCATAACCTACACCAAGCGATGAAGCATCATCATAATTACGACCCCAATCCGTTATACTGTCGCCTTGAAACAGAATGACATCGTTTTGTCGGAATAACATCACGTAATCCTCCCCTATTTTCCCCTGTTAATATTAGCCAATATAGTATATCAAAAATGAATACTACGTACTAGGACAATCATTAACAATTCATGGTAGAAACCACTAGAGATCAACAAAAAAACCTGCTCAAATTAGAGCAGGTTTTCCAATAATACAATTAATAAGCTAAGCTAAACAATCCTTTAATGTGGGACAAGTAACGAATATTACTTGCTTCCTTCATCAAGGTTGCAGGCAATCCTTTTAGCGGAGTTGAGCTAGCACCAACGATGGCTACACCGTCTTTACGACCTAAGCTCGCAAGCGTACCTGAGTTGATCGGACTAAAGGATTCAAATGATTTATCCTTCAAGTATGCATAAAGATTGTACCCGATCAATTCGCCCATTTGCCAAGCGATTTGTGCAGTTGGTGGATATGGACGACCATCTTCGGCAAAGACAACGGCGCTGTCACCAGCAACGAATACGTCTTTGTGTGATGTGGATTGCAAGAATTCATTTACCGTTGCACGACCACGGTTCACTTCAAGACCGGACTCACCAATCAGTGGATTTCCTTGTACGCCGCCAGTCCATACGAAGGTGTTAGCAATAATTTTTTGACCATCTTTCAAGTCAATGACATTATCCGCTACATTCGTAACAGGTAGTCCTGTCAAGAATTGAACACCACGTTTTTCTAAGCTTGCCACTGCGCGTTCGATCAATGCATCTGGCAATACTGGTAAAATCTTAGGGCCTGCTTCAACCAGCATCAGTTTAATTTCTTTAGGATCCACGCCATATTTCTTAGTGAGTGTTGGCAACACATCAGCGATTTCACCAACAAGTTCAACACCTGTTAAGCCACCGCCACCGATTAGGATGCTTGCATCCGCTGGATTTTTAGACTTCGCATATTCACGGATACGCTCATCAATATGACGATGAATTCTGTTAGCATCTGCTGCCGATTTCAAAACCATACTGTATTGCTCAAGACCTGGAATGCCAAAATAAGCCGTAGTGCTTCCAAGACCCACAACTAAAGCATCGTAGGACAATGTCACACCATCAGATAGTGTAATTTGTTTGTTTTCAACAGAAAAAGAATTCACCTTTGCAATTTTCAGGTCGATATCTTTACCTGCAAAAAGCTTAGCTAATGGCATAGCAACAGCACCTTCTGCAACACTACCCGCTGCAAGACGATGCAATTCTGTAATAATTTGATGTGTAGGATATTGATTAACGACTGTAATTTTAGCTTCGTCCTTCTTCAGGTACTTGCGTACAGTTAAGGCGCTTAGTAGACCACCATAACCTGCTCCTAGAATGACAATATGTTTAGACATGATGTTTCCTCCGTCCTTACGAATGAGATATAAAAAATATTATTTCTGTTGACTGCGTTCGCCGGCAACTTGAAGATAAGCATTTACGAAACGGAAAAGCTTCTGTGCTTGTGGATCTTTCATCATCTTCATAAGACCAAATACACCGATCACATCGCTATTTTCATTCGCACGATCTTGCGCTTCGATCACTGTAGCTGCCATATTCTTCGCCGAATGCACCACTGGTTCAGCAAGTTCTTTAATTGCACTTACCGTATCACTTTTCAAGACTTCATCCGCAGCAACAGTTTGAACAAAGTCATATGACTTTGTGAGCACGCCGACAAGCTCTGTTAATTTTGGCAACTGTTCCACTAAGACAGTTAACGACTCCTGAACTTCAGGCTTCAATAGCTGCTCTAGAACATTCATTTGTTCTTGAGTGACAGCTAATTTTGGTGATTCTTGCTCAGGTTGTGTTTGAGTGATTGTTTCTGACATATCCGAATCTCCTCTGCAAATAAGCTTTGCTGCTTAATAGTAATAAAAAAATAAAAACTTATAACGCCATATTTCTATTATAGCACTTATCAAGTTATAAATGTCACAAAGTTTTTGATTTTTTCTAAAGTTTTGTGATTTTTATTACATTAAAATAAATTAGTCATAATTTTCGATATTTTTTATACATGCATAGATGATTAAATGCTTATTGTGTAAATTTATTCAAATTCATCTCCGCTTTCAATAAAACCTCGACCATTGCTGGATTGTTCTTTAATGGTAGCAATCTAAAATACAGAGAACGAACGAAATTTTTGGTGTTCACACGAGCAACGTACTGGCCACGGCTTCTCGGCCACCCCCCACATTGCTCCAAGTTGCGAATCCAGTCGACAATGGATTGTTGTGGAAGTAAATGATGATCTATCATTGTAGCTACAATCGTAGCGATCCGTTCATCTTCTTCGTCTCTAAATATGTGCTGATCGTTGTAAAGCATCCTTTGGATGACTGCCAAAACCTCTTCCCTTATTGCAGCATCACTCTCCGAGCAGAGTACCAGTTCATCCAAGGCATCTGCGCCATGGGCTGCAGCATGAGCCCAGCCTTCTTCTGGCATAAATCCTCGTAAATCCTGTTCTTCCTCATAATATCTAATCAGCGCTTCCTTCACATTTGTAAACTCTGCGCTAGCTAAAAAAGCCTGTTCCCTATGCCGCTGAAGAATCAGCGCAACGATCAGTACCGAAAACGTTCTTGTGAACACAGCCTGATCTTCTTTGCTGCCAATGTGATAGAACAAATGCTGCTCGTCAAGGAGAATCAAAAGTAGTTCACGAAGCTCCGCATCACTAAACCATTGTTTCTCGTTAATCCATTTGTAGAAGGTGGAATAAATCAAGTCGTCTCGTAGCTTCGGCTGCGGATCTCCTATGTACTCAAGCATCAATTTCACATAATCCCTTAATTGTTCTCCACTTCTAAGCTCGTAATCGTTCTCTTCAATTCTTTGCAAGTCTTTTATCAACTGCTCTCTAGTATCGTTCAACATTCCCACCCTTTCATTAATAAAAGCAATTTAAATTTTTCGTATCCTAATATCCTAATTTACATCCCAATATTTTACAACATAGTAATTATTCTTCGACATTCCAAAGTACTTAGAGAGCTGAATGTAAATGAAGTGAATTTAATCATTGACGAATATAATTAACTGTGCTATTTTGAGTTAGTAACTAATAGTTAGTTCATTTATAAATATCACTTATTTATAATTAACAAGCAAATACATAATATATGGAGGAATAACTCATGAGCGCTTTTACAGATTTGATTGAATCCCGCAGGTCTGCTATGAATTTTGTTGAAGGGGTGAAGATCCCTCAGAATGAACTAGAGGAAATGTTCTCTTACGCCAGATTGGCTCCATCTGCATATAATCTTCAACATGCCAATTATAAAGTGGTTGCTAATGAGAATTTAAAAGAAGAGATTCGTAAAGCGGCTTACGGTCAATATAAAATCCACTCCGCCTCAGCGGTAATAGTGGTGCTCGGGGATAAGAATGCTTATCTAAAAGCCCCAGAAATCTTCGGAGGACTTAAAGCTTTAGGGGCTATGAGTCAAGAGGATTATGATGCAGAGATAGAAACGATTAACAATGCATACAAAGGAAATGATGCTTTCCAAAGAGATGAGGCTATTCGGAATGCTTCACTCTCTGCCATGCACTTCATGCTGATTGCCAAAGATAAAGGCTGGGATACCTGCCCGATGATCGGCTTTGATCCGGAAGCGATTCAATCCACTTTAAATCTACCCGATCATATGGTACCGGTTATGCTGATCACTATCGGAAAAGACAAGAAACATAAAATCAGACCACGTGGCTATCGTAAACCGGTCAATGAATTCGTTGAATTTATCTGAGGGTTATTGGAAGATATCGATAGATATAACAAAAGCGTTTCATCCGATATTTGAAGTTCGGATGGAACGCTTTTTTACTAAGGATGTGGAACTTAAATCTTTCTTCACTACTTAGCATACTGAAGAATTGCAATTGCTGCTCGTTCCCGTCGTTCGGCGTTCTCACTAACAAGAGCTTCCTTCAAAATATCGAGCGCCATTGATAATGTCTCTTCATCCACATGCATTCGATTACTCACCGCTTGCTCTGAAACAGAAGAACCTGTAATCCACAGATCCACACGAGCACTAGGCATCGGCCCCTTATACTGTTTGACCACTCCACTATCGCTAAGAAACTCTTTTATCCCTGCGTTTAGATCGGTTATAGGAAGACTTTTCAGCCAAGTTACACCACGTCGATGGCATGTACCGATGTCTGGCGCGTCAAATAATTCATTGTAAAAATAATCGCCAAGATCTCCTAGATGTACCCAATCGCCATCACACACCAACACATAATCGCCATCCTGCATCGTATGTACAAAGAGTTGAATGGCTTGTATATGTTCTGTAAGCTCCAACTCACTGTATTGGTATGTATGAATCATCCGATCACGGAGCTCCACTTTACTGATGTTCTCCAAATCCCCTATTCCGGGATATCCGATACTCACATAATTATCCTCTAAAAATGCTGTGATTCGTTCGGTCCCATGCGGTTTTGATCCCATCTGAAACAGATTCATAGATCATTCCTCCAAGTAATTAATATAATATTTTTCCAGCAAAGAGAACTCTTCTTAGCAAGCTCATATGCCTATCCTCCATCCTGCGTCCTCATTGGTGTAATTAAAAAAAGTGTGGATGAAGTCATGTCTACAGGCTGTATCACCAGTGGTCTTTCTTTTCCAGCAAATTTTATTCTAAGCGTCTCACTATCGATCGCCCGAAGGATGTCTCTGAAATATTTCCCGTTAAAAGCTACTCGAAAATATTCACCTTCTAGATACTCCAATGGAATCTCCTCTTTTGCCTCACCTACATCGGCGGTCCTGGATATTAAATGAAGTATACCGGAGGGATATACACCGAGCGTTACACTTTCACCAGCCAATATAGCAATACGTTCAACCACACGCAACAAACGCTCTGTCTTAACGATCACTTCGGATATATATACTTGTGGAATTAAATTATCGACATAGGGATAAGTGCCCTCAAGTAGCGCAGACTGAACCCTCAAGCCATCAGAAATAAATCTGATTTGTTTCTGACCTATCTCGATTTGGATGCTGCTGCCCTCATCATCGTTTATTATTTTTAAAAGATCCTCAAGGGTGCTGCCCGGTATAATGACATTTAAAGGACTTGCTCCGTAATCTTCTACGTGTTCAACAATATGCTGAGCGAGGCGGATGCCATCAGTGGCGACTACGCGAATAATTTGATTATCTATTTGAAGTGAAACACCTGTGAGCACAGGTCTAGTCTCCAACGAAGAGACCGCAAAAACCACATGTTTAAATATTTGCTTCAACAGTGTGTTCTTCATACGTATCTTTTGAGTATTTGGATGATCCATGTAATGGATTCTTGGAAATTCTGCAGTGTCCATCCCGCATAAACGAAACTGAGTATTGCCCGATTGGATATTTAGAATCAATGTCTCTGCGATTTCCAGCCTAATTAATCCAGGGTCAAGCTTGCGGATGATCTCATAAAAATAACGTGCGGGCACTACGATCTCACCTGGTTTGTGTACAATCATCGAATCAATCTTCACAGGAAGCTTATATTCAATGGTCATTCTTATATTGCTGGCTGTTAAAGTCAGACCCTCCGCTTGCGCCTGAAAATGTATTCCGGAAAGAACACGGGAGGAACTATTCGCGGATATAGCTTTTAAGACTGCTTGTAGTGCAGTGCTAAGAGAATCTTTTGACACATGGATTAGCAAAGACCTCACCTAACTCTCCTTAGATTCCTTTGCAAAATGTGCCTCAATAATGTTCCGAAATACCTGGGAGCGAGATACGTTCTGTTCCTCACAGGCCTGCTCTATCTCCTGCCAGATGTTTTCTGGTAACGTCAAAGATACCTTTTTAGTTATACCGGTGCTTTTTCTGCCAGCCCCTTCCCGAAGACCTCCCCTCGTAAAAAGAAATCCTAACTGCCCATCTTTAGTAGCTACGCCTACCTTAACTTTATCCTTAGATCTGCTTGTGATATCGCTTGTGATTTTAGAATTGAATTCACTTAAAATTTCATCTCTGTGTTCGTCTTCGAATTTATGATCACTCAATCCTCACACCTCATAATTTGAATTTAGTAACTAAAATCAATAAATCCACTATTTTCATAATACCATACATGCCAATAATCCACCACCATTCTAGACACAAAAAAAACACCCCATAGATCGGAGTGTGTGGTTAGCTGGGTAAGCGTTCGAAATTGTGATTGTAAGAGTAAATTACCACACTATCTCAAGATATTCTGGTAATTTGGTGTAAGGTCAGACTTTCGTGGGTCTCTCAAATGCTTGAATGATTCTAACTTCACCTTAGGACCAGGAGTGATTCTAAAAGTCATAGTATCCTCTCCAACGGAAAGATGTGGACCCACTGTAGGGTGTATATTGAGTGTAATTAAGAAATCAAACCGACGAAATCCATTCACTCGCTTTATATCTGTAACATCTACTAAATAAGGATACACTGTAGGAGTTATCGTCAGAAGTGGCGCATAAATCTCAGCCATTTTTTTCTCAATATGGGGTAAAAGAAAGAGCATTAGTGTGTCTTTGTACATGAGCTCGCGGGAATCCTGATCTGGAAGTTTCGGTTCCGAATCAGATCTGGACGGAGCCTCGGCTTGCGGTTGAACTAACCCATTAGCGGAGCAAGGTTGTTGCCCCAGCAAGAACATAACTGCGATAAGAAGAGGAGCAATCCAGCTTTTTTTCATCAAAATAGCCTCCTTAGGGAACTTTTTATAAATTCCCCAATGAGGCCCTATTTTTATACGCTAAATCTCAATTGTGTTAAAAAGAAAGGGATCTCCCCTAAGATAATTCCTTAGAATCGCTTGCGCATAAGGCTGTTCTGCTTTCAGTCCCGCGGTTTCTCTAGGGTCGGGTGCGTGATGGCAATAATTTTCGATCATAACCATGACCGTAAAATTCTCTAAAGTCTGAAACCACTCCCCATCAAGCTTGGCCACACTTTCGTAACCCTTAATGACCAGTTCTCTTTGTAAAGGATACAACCCTAGAATGGTATGTGCCACATCATAAAGATAATATCCCCAGCCACATCTTCCGAAATCAATCGGTCGAGGTTCACCCTCTTTAAATATGATGTTCCCTTGATGTAAATCACCATGGATAATCCCATAAGTCCTTCTGTTCTTATTTTTATGCTGCTTGCTTAACCAGCCGTATGATTTCTCAGCCGCAGACTGATACAGCACGAACTCATCATCCGAAAGAAAACTATGGTAGTGCAGCTTTAATCGGAGCATTGCTTTTCTAAAGCTATGTTCATCCCACACAGGACGATTAAAGCCTGGAGGTAACTCAAGCTCCTGTGCCGCTTTATGTAGCTTGGCTAATAGAACGCCTTCTTTGTAAATTTGATCTTCGGTAAGTCTTTCGTTCGCATGTTCGCCTTCAACCCAGCGCATTAACGATGCATATATACCATCCTCATTACCTTGCTCCACTTTGAACGTAACAGAACCCGTTCGATCATGAACGCCTTTCGGCAGAGGGACATCGATTTTGCTCTTCAAAAGCTCCAGCCAAGCGATTTCGGAGTTAATTTCTTCTTTAGATCTCCCCGAGTGAAGACGCAGCAAAAAAGTCCCCTCTTTATTAGTCTCTATTACAAAAGTGCAGGTGTCCGATCGTTGGATAAAACGAATCTGTGTCCAATCGAGGTCAAAGTGCCGGAGCGCCATTAAAGCTGCTTGCTTATAATTATTTCTCATCGCAATGGAATGTACACATCAACCTCATCAGGCCACGTAGGATTAGCAAACTGATAAACTTCAATAGCCAGTGCATGATCATACTGCTCTCTCTTCATCGCTTCTACTCTTTCCGTCTCGTGCCCTACAAAGGAAGAAGTAATACTCAAGCCTATTAGCTTCATTTCCGGTAATTCGAGCACTTGGACTACACCTTCATCCATCATGAATAATTCATCCCTTCTATGATTATTTAAAATGAAAATATCTGAAATAAATATTTCTCTTGAAAATAATTTCAGAAAACTAAATAATATAAAGCAGTACTACTTGTCGGATCTATCATCTTAATAAGGGTGGAGCTTCATTACAGACAGAAGAAAGGTTGAACATCGGCACCATGAACGCAATTCCAAACCTCAACAAGGAACCAGCCCGTGTGGAAAAAACACGCAAAGAACCTTTCCCCATCTCTATTCTTTCGCTTACGGTAGGCGCTTTTGCCATTGGAATGACTGAATTTGTCATCATGGGTATTTTACCAAATGTCGCCAAAGATTTACAGGTTAGTATTTCTACTGCAGGTCAGCTCATCACGATGTATGCCCTTGGGGTAGCCGTCGGTGCTCCTATTCTAACCATCCTTACACAACGAATTCCGCAAAAGAAACTGTTATGCCTGCTCATGGTATTATTTATTCTAGGCAACGGAATCTCTGTATTTGCTCCAAACTATACCGTTCTTATGGTTGCTCGTATCATCACAGCTTTAACACACGGGACTTTCTTTGGCGTTGGTGCAGTGATCGCTTCTAATCTGGTCAAGCCCAATAGGCGGGCCGGAGCCGTATCCATTATGATGGCTGGTCTAACGATTGCTAATATCATCGGTGTTCCTTTAGGAACATTTATTGGGCAAAACATGGGCTGGCGCGCCTCATTTGCTGCGATAGCAGTCATGGGCGTCGCTGCACTAATCGGCATTCTTATTTTCATTCCAAAGATTAAACAAGACAAACCTGCTAGTGTAATCCAGCAAATTTCTGCGCTAGCTAATCCTAAACTGCTTCTATTCTTACTGATCGGTGCGCTTGGTAACGCCAGCTTGTTCACGGTGTTCACTTATATAGCGCCACTGCTAATGGAAGTTACCGGCTTTGCCGAGCATAGTGTGACATGGATACTAGTTCTCTTCGGCTGTGGTGTAACCATCGGGAATATCGTTGGCGGGAAGCTTGCAGATTGGAAGCTGATGCCTTCTATCGTGGGACTTTATTTCGCGGTTAGTGTCATTCTTACGATCTTTTCCTTCACAATGCATAGTCCAGTAGCTGCGGTCATCACAATATTCTTCTGGGGTTTGGTATCCTTTGCGGTCATGCCAGGACTACAAATACGGATTATGAGTCTAGCTCAGGCCGCTCCCGCCCTCGCTTCTACAACCAGTCATTCCGCAGGTAATCTCGGAAACGCAACAGGTGCCTTCATCGGCGGATGGGTCATTTCTCATCTTGCGATTACTTCGCTGCCATGGGTCGGTGCCGTTCTGGTAGGACTCGGTCTGGTACTGGGGATTGCTTGTTATGTAGCAGAACGTAAAGAGAAAGTGGCGTAATTTTTTATAGGGCTATATTAAAAAACGAGGGTGTCTCCAAAGCGATGAAAACTGCTTAGGAACGCCCTCGTTTTTTATTTTACAAACTATAGCTATCTACTATCTTATGGCTTCATTCTTCTAATGCTCAGCATCTGATTTGCCCCTTTTTGAAATTCATAAGGAACCTCCATCTCCTCCACAGCGAAACCTTGTTGAACCATCTCATCTATAAGACGATCTAGATGCTCATATCTTTTGCAAGACAGATCAACTAAAGGGAAAATACGAAGCTCTCCTCTAGTCACCCGCATAAGTTCATTAACAGTCTTTAGATGAAAATCATAGTCCAGCCGATCACTATACATAAATATGAAATGCGCAGACAAAGTCAGATCAAAATCCTCATCATTGAACGGCAGATTAGGTAAAATCACAGGAACATATCGCTCCGGGGTTTGTCTCTGATCCCTGATGTTATCGTTTAAAGCCCTACTCCTCGCTTGTGTCAAATCCTCTATAGACTTGAAGTAGTCCCATACAAAATTGCCCTGTACCTTAACCAGTTCAGACATAGCATGCTCAATATCTTGAACACCTTTATCTTCAAGCTCATCCGCAGAGTAATAATAAGCGATATCCGCAGCAGTCACGTCACTCCCTAACTGATTCGATATCGCTGTAAAAGAGCAGGCACCTGCAGGACAATCCAAAATCCGCCTGCCTATAAGATCCGCTTCTCTCAATTTGAACATCTGTAAATATTCCTCAAAGGTCCTTCCTATAAAAACAATCCTCTCCAACTCAAGCTTTCCCTCTACTCCGCTCATCTCATCTCACCTTTCCTCATCTCGGCTAATACTGCTCGCTTTTTACTTCTGTTTAAATATATGTATAAGATAATCTATAAGAAGTCCTAGAATCAGGAACGACCCAAAATGAATTACATACGTGGGAAATCTGACGCTGATTAATATACTGCTTGCAGCCCATTCAGTATTATTAACATCAACCATCCAGTTTGCAAAGGGCTTCATGAAAATCAGCGTATCTATAATTGGATTAAGTCGTACAAGAATGATGTTTGCGATCTCAATCCCCAAATAATCACCCAGACAGATGATGATACTAATAATCGAAAACCAGAAACTGAATTTTCTCCTTAAAAACATCAAGCACCGCCCTCTCTTTTTTTCCTAATACATACAATTCGTTTAAAATTCAAAATATCCTTGTCGCGGATAGCTCCTGCTTTAAAAAATGATACAATCTGGAGCTCGCCAGCTTCAAGGGATAATCCGAAAGTTTACATAGGATACCGCAGGTCATATCGATAACCTTTCCCTCCAGTTTTCGCACTACCGTTCCTGCAGGGGCCGGATTCAAGACTATCTCAGGGACAAGAGCGACGCCTAAGCCACTTTCCACAAAATATTTTAGAGCCGACATGCTTCCAATCTCCATAGTATCGAACGGTGCACCACCTGATTCCTGTAGCACACTTTCTAATTTTTTGCGATAAGGACAGTTTGCTGCCGTAATAAGTAACCGATGATCCTGTAAATCCTCTGGCGTGATATTCTCCTTGGAAGCTAGCGAATGCTCTTCTGGCATAAGTAACACAAATTCCTCCGTAAATAAGGGTTCAAAATAAAGCTCCTTACCCAGCTCTGGTGCTGAACATACAGCCATATCAATTTCGCCTCGCAAAAGCAGCTCACTGAGTGCAGCGGTTCCCGCGATCTCCACGGAGACTTTCACTTTCGGAAACTGCGTCATAAAGCTGCTTAACAGCTGCGGCAAACGATAGCTCGCCGTCGGATCCGTTACCCCTATGCGGAGGTTGCCCGCCTCACCTATCTTCAAATCGACCAAACGGCTCTGCAACCGCTCCATATCCTTAACAATATGTAAGCTCTCTTCATAAAAAAATCTGCCAGCTTCACTTAAGCTGATTTTTTTTCCCCGCTCAAGCAGTTGACATCCTAAGTCGGATTCAAGCCTCTGCATTTGCATCGTGACCGTGGATTGGGCATAATTCAATTCCTCTGCTGCACGGTTAAAGCTTCCTGAACTCACAATGGTTTGAAAGGTTTTTATTGTTTTTAGATCCATTTCTGAGCCCTCCACTACATAATTCAAATAAATTGAACCAAACCTTCAATTAATTCAATTATACGAAATCCAATAATCACTATAGAATACTCTATATCAACAACATACGCCAACCAAAGGAGTGAATAAGGATGGATCTTAACAATAAAGTAGCCTTAGTAACTGGTGGAGGTACTGGAATTGGCAGAGCTGTAAGTCTAGAATTAGCCCGACGCGGAGCCCTTGTTGCAGTGAACTATTCTAGATCCGAGGCGGAAGCTAATGAAACCGTGAATACGATTATGAATCAAGGTGGACAAGCGATAGCAGTACAAGCCGATGTTTCTAAGGATCAGGAAGTGCGAAGTATGGTCCTTTCGATTATTCAGCATTTTGGGACGTTAGATCTGCTGGTGAATAACGCCAGTATTACTAAACATATTGCGCTGGGTGATCTGGAAAAAGCAACGGAGGAAGTCTGGGATGAACTCTATGATGTAAATGTGAAAGGAATGTTTTTCTGCGCCAGAGCAGTTGCACCATATATGAACATGAGCGGTTCAGGCACCATCGTCAATCTCGGCAGCATCGCCGGACAAACTGGCTTAGGCTCTTCCCTTCCTTATGCGGTCTCCAAAGCTGCTGTTCATGGCCTCACGAAATCTCTAGCCCATGCGCTAGCTCCAACTATTAGAGTGAACTGTGTCGCACCGGGAGCTGTTGCTACTAGATGGTGGTCTGGTCGAGAAGAACAGATGCATAAATTAGCACCTAATCTGCTGCTCCAGCGTCTATCATCCACTGAGGATATCGCTCAATTCGTCTGCGCGACACTCGAACAGGAAGCAATGACCGGACAGATCATTACGGTAGATAGTGGACAAACGTTGTAACAACTAAACAAATGGCATATCAATTGAAGCGCCGATAGAATAATTAGGGAATTTCTCCCTATAATTCTGATATATCTACTCATCCAAATAGTAATTACGGAAAACCTCCCTATAATTTAGCTGATTTGCTGGAAAATAAAGAAATTCCCCTGATTTTTAGGGAGGAATTCCCTGTTTTAGTTCATTTAAGGATAAAATCGGCTATTTTCAGGGAGTTATTCCCTAATTCCTCTCTAGCTCACACGATCGTCGTTTGGTCTATTTTATAAAGATAGAAGCTGCCCCAAAAGTAGAATTTTCTACTTCTAGGACAGCCTCTATTGCATAAATATTGGTGATGTCTTTAGTTAGGTTCACTACCCCAAATCAAGTTTCCTGACACGTATGCTGGTGTTTTGCTCCAGTCCACATAATTAGTATCCACCGCATTAAAAGAAAAATCTCCGGTTTGAGTGTAATTCGTCCAATCCTCTTTAGACACACGCACCTGAATGTCGATACTCGCACCCGCAGCAAGTGAACCCGCTGCACTCGAGAAGCCAACCTCTAGATAATAATCCGCATTCGCTTTAGCTGTTGGCAATTTTATAAATGTTCCTGTTACATTCGCACCTCCCACCTGTGACCAATCGCAGAAGAAGCTTTGTGGCTTCTCTCCATCAATCGTGTAATAGTATCTCAATTTCACATCGGAGAGCGTCACAGCACTTGTGCTCGTATTCACCAGCTTAAACTTTGGATTCAACGTATTTCCGGAAGCAGACAATGAACTATTATACATCTGTACTTTCAATGCTGCAGTAGGAGCTACTGTCGTATCCGCAATCGTGACAACCAAGGATTGTGTGGTTCCTGCACTAAACTCAAAGGTAAGCGTAATGCTTCCCAACGCTTGGGTTGCCAGATACTCTTTCTTGATCGTTACTGTAGAACCACTCACTGTATAATCTGTGCTTGCTACGAGGGTGGCTGTTCCGTTTTTGATCGTGCTGAGCGTATTTCCGTTCAACGTCATAGTTACTGCTACGTCTGCTTGATTCGCAGTTTTCTTATCAAAGCCTGCCATTGTTGGGGTTATCGTGGAGTTAGTTACTGGTGTTGTCGTATCCGTTACCGCAACCGTTAAGGATTGCGTCGCTCCTGCGCTAAAGCTGAACGTCAGCGTGGTCGTTCCTACCGCTTGCGTCGCTAGATACGCCTTTTTAAGGGTTACTGTAGATCCACTCACTGTATAATCTGTGCTTGCTACGAGGGTGGCTGTTCCGTTTTTGATCGTGCTGAGCGTATTTCCGTTCAACGTCATAGTTACTGCTACGTCTGCTTGATTCGCAGTTTTCTTATCAAAGCCTGCCATTGTTGGGGTTATCGTGGAGTTAGTTACTGGTGTTGTCGTATCCGTTACCGCAACCGCTAAGGATTGCGTCGCACCTGCGCTAAAGCTGAACGTCAGCGTGGTCGTTCCTACCGCTTGCGTCGCTAGATACGCCTTCTTAAGGGTGACGGTAGATCCACTGACCGTGTAATCTGTACCACTAACCAATGTCGCCGTTCCGTTCTTGATTGTGCTGAGCGTGTTTCCATTCAGCGTCATGGTTACTGCGACGTCGGCCTGATTCGCTGTTTTCTTATCAAAGCTTGCAGTTGTTGGAGTAATGGTTGAGCCTGTAGCTGGTAGATTGACAGGATCAGCATACAATGTGCCTCGGCCATTCGTTCCGAGATATACACGTCCGTAAATTCTTGGGTCACCAGTAATCGCCATATTAATCTTGGCGTATTGGTGGGCATCGTCATTAATACGAACCCAAGTTGCGCCAACATCATCGGAACGGAAGACACCCCGCACGCCATCAATCTTCGCTACCGTGTATAATGCCATGTAAGTTTGACCCGGCGCAGCCTTTCCATAACCAATGAGATCAGCTTCTTGTACGTTGGTTAACTTCGTGAAGCTCGCACCAGAGTTCGTGGAGTGCCACAAACCATACTTATTCTCAGTCGTATTTCCTCCTGCAAACCAGATGTCACCTTCAATACCTGGTACTGCTTTCATGCTGATCTGAGCTTCATTCGGCTGTAATCCAGCTACATTATTGGTTGGGAAACCTGAAGCTGAAGTGGCAGTAAATGTAGCTCCGCCATCCACACTAACATAGAAGACCCCAGCAAAAAAACCATAAAATTTGTTAGCATTCACTCGGTCAGATGCTACTTTTGCTCCTGCAGGTAATCCGGCGCTTGCTGTCCAAGAGTTACCTGTTGTTTTGGAGTAGTACACACCAATATCCGAGGTGCTCCACAAAATAGAGTTCCCACTTGCAGACACAGCTACTTGTCCATGCCCTACTGTTGTTTTGGTGCCATTTGACGGTTCGGAATTTGGCATGTACCAGTTCACACCACCATCGTTAGAGATACCAATGGATTTCATACTTGGTGTCTTCTCTTTATCTGCACTGCCTACCCGTACCATATAAGATGGACTCAACTCTGCATAGTCGATACTCATTGTTGTTGCCCATGAAGGACTGGTCTGGAATTTAGTTGGAGCTACCGACAAATCCTCATGACGGAAACCAGAAACGTCACCAAGTGCAGTGATCAAATGGGAGGTTCCCGTTGGCGGGCTTATCAGTCCGAGCACAGCCGTTTCCTCCACACCCTTGGCCATAACCGAGATATTCACCTTGCCTCCGGTATCCCATGAGGTCAAATTGTTCGAGCCATAAATGGTGGCCCCCGTCCCATACATCATCCGGTTAGAGTTGAAAGGATCAATTTCCAGATCGCCCATCATCCAGCCCAGTTTTGGTGAAGGATCAAGAGAGGTCGAAGTCGTTCCGTGATCGAGCCAAGGTGCTGCTGTGATATCCATACTGAACTTATAAGTTCGTTCTGGATAATTGCCCCAGTCCCAAATTCGGCTCCATGTTGCACCACCGTTAGTACTGCGGAAAATCACTTCATCAGGCCACCAAGCGTTTAAACTGGATACCATAACTGTGTTAGGATTCTGTGCATCCACAGCTAAACCACCGAAGCCATACCAATTATCCGTTCCGGTTGAAGGACTGATGTTCGTCCATGCACCGCTTGTTTTATTGTATTTCCAAACCTCACCTTTACTTCCGTCATAAGGACCTACACCATTGCTATAAGTAATATACAGATCGCCTGTAGATGAAAGCACGCCATGATGTGGCAAGTAGCCTGAAGGTTGTCCTGCCAGAGCTGTCCAAGTTACGCCTCCATCTGTACTTCGATATACGCTGCTTGCTGTATCGGCAACCCCTACATATATCGTTTGAGTCGCATTGCCAAGTGTTCCTGTGCTCTTATCGAACGTAATCCAGGATAAGCCAACGAGATCATTTCCATAATCCAGTGTCGGATTCTGAATATATGTTCCTACATTCGTAAAGGAGGTTACCTTCGACCAAGTAACACCGGAGTCCGTACTTTTCCAGAGCCCATTGCCACTTCTGGCTCCGAAGAATAAAATATTATTCTTATTCGGGTCAATGACGAGGCGTTCACCCGCAGAGCGGCCCGGCATATTGCCACCTACCTTAAAAGGCAGCGGAGTGGTTTGCCAGGTGTTTCCCCGGTCACTAGAGCGCATGATCTGACCGTTATTATCCCAGGAGTTAGTATAAGTACCTGTTGCCATATAGACTTTATTCGGATCAATAGGATCTGTAGCAAGGGCATCTACACCATTCTTATTCCAATCGACCCAGCCTACGGAGTCACTAATCGAAGTCCAACTAGAGGTAGCCTGATTCCATCGATACGCACCCCCGATATCTGTTCTGGCATAAATTAAATTGGGTTCGGACTGATTAAAAATAATTCCGGGTACAAAACCACCGCCGGCTCCCGTTACAACACTCTTCCAATTGTAAGGTTCACTTGCGGCCGCATGAGTAGTAGCTGGGAATGCAGAGAATAAAGAGCCTATCATCGCGCCAAGCAGGATTAACAATCCAGTTTTTCGGATACGATTACGAATCACGTTTTACGCCTCCTACAATTTTATTGGTTTGCTTTTGCTTTCCTCCTACTCTGTATCCCTGCTTCTTCCCTCCCCCCTAAATTCGACTATTTAAATTTTTCTGATAACGCTTTCATTATAATGGTAATGTTTTTCATAATCGATAGAAAATGGTTGTATTTTCATGAAGTTTGTCTCTAAAAATCGTACCATTTTCACACCTTAGATTACATTTCACAAGCATAAATGCCTCCCCTAAGAGGAGTGTCAAATCAAAAATCCAGAAGAATCCCAAAAAAGCCCTCTCCACCCTAACGGTGAAGAAAGCTACTACTGGTTAATGCGTAAGCACAAATTCATCCAGCATCTTACCATCCACATCATAAGCCTGATAAGTCAAACTATCCTTGGTAACACTAATCCCTGCGAACATTTGCTTGTAGTTTTGAAAATGCACCGCATGATAGAACTGATCCTCTTTTTTCTCATTAAACTTCCCACCAGATGCATTGGTCACCACATATACCGTACCTTTTTTAGCACCTACCGGATTCTCACCTTCAGGAACGATTTTTCCAGCCCGCAAAGGGTAGGATCTGGAGTACTCATGATTATGCCCCTGCAGCACCAGATCGACCTCATATGCATCAAAAATATCCGTCCAATCTTCAACCTTCTTATATGAATTGCCCCCGTAAGCCGGACGGTGCATCGCAACAATCTTCCATTCCTTATCCGTGCTCTTCAAATCTTGCTTCAGCCACTCAGCTTGCTTTTTCAAATTGCTCTCCGTATTCAATACAGACACATGTACAGGACCGTAATCGAAGGAATACGAGGTGCCCGCAATAGAACCTTTTGCCCCGTTATCTGGCAGGTTGAAATGAGAAGTAAAGTCCGTCGCATCGTCATCAACCTGATCATGATTTCCCGTAACAGGCATTAATGGTGTCCCCGAAAGCAAGCCTTGCACGTTACCAAAAAATTGATCCCAGCCCGCCGAATCCTCCGGATCCTCCGTTAAGTCACCATTATGCACAATAAACTTGGCCTCTGGAAAGGTCTGAAAGGCCTTGCTCAATGTCTTCCCCCACAGTTTAAAATCATCCGCCCTCTCCCCTTGAGAATCCGCGACGTTGATAAACGTAACACTATCTAGTCCAACCTCTTCCGTGGTAAATTCCGCAACTGAACTCCATCCTCCCTCAAGCCCGCTGCCCACTCTGTAAGAATATAACGTCCCAGGTTGAAGTCCTGTAACCTCCGCTTTGTGAACACCTCTGGGACCATGGTCCGTTTTGATGGCGCTACTATTTGCTTCTACCCTTAGTACATCCGATTCTACAAAGGAGGACATCTGTCCCTTTACTAACTCCAGAACTCCTGCGGCATTGGAATCGCTAGTATACCAAGTAAACGCACGACTCGTTCCCGCATCTCCCTTAAAGGTGGTAACAAGATCATACGGGGCTGATGATTTCTTGGAGCTCCCGGATTTGGACCACTCCATCCCAACAGCCACCAAGATCAGAACAATCACTACTATCCCTAGGATGATGGCGAATTTATAGTCTTTCATCACGGCTCCTCCTTCATTTTTCTCTCTAGTCTTCTAACTAAGATAGCCTTCCAGAAAGTCAGAAGTCAAATCTATAGATCTATACTTTTGTTAACGCAGTGTAAAACATTCAGCTAACATTCAGTCTATTTTAAGTTAAGCATAAGGTCTGTCTCCTAGAATTAGTTGTGCAACAAGGTTAGCCAACGACAGAGATAGAGATAGAAACGAGGTGGGAAAATGAGTAACAAGCTTCAATTCCGGCATGAACTAAAATTCTTCATTAACTATCATCAATACCTTGTATTACGCCAACGATTACAGAGTTTGATTGATACAGACCAGCATGCCAATGAAAGTGGCGAATATCATATCCGCAGTTTGTATTTTGACGACATCAACAACTCGGCGCTTGCCGACAAACTCGGAGGTCTCAGAGAACGCGCCAAATATCGTATTCGAATCTACAACATTCAAGACAACATCATTCACTTTGAGAAAAAAATCAAAATGGACGATTATATCGCCAAAATTAAAGAGCCGCTGACCCGTCAAATGTACGACGAGATCATGGCAGGTAACTATGAGGTCCTGAATGTCCCGGACAGTCCACTGTTCATGGAATTATACAATCAGATGCGCCATAACCTTCTTCGGCCGAAGGTCATCGTGGATTATGTTCGCGAGCCCTATGTTTGCCACAACGGCAACGTGCGGATCACGTTCGATAAAGAATTACGTACCGGTCTGCATTCGACGGATATTTTTGATAAGGATTTGCATCCGATTCGGGCGATTGATGAGAACTTTATTATTTTTGAAGTGAAATTCGATGAGTACATTCCGGAATACATTAAGATTGCGCTGCAGTTAGAGGGGCTGAACAGACAGTCCGCTTCAAAATATGTGATCTGCCGCAAATTCTTAAAAACCAACACTTGGGAGGATTATTGATTATGAATGCATCACTAGCAACAATGGCAGCAACCGCAACAACAGATACAACCACAAATACTTTTTCAGATATCATTAAAAACTCGGTGATAGACAACTTTGTCTCCGATATAAGCATCTCGAAAATGCTAATCACGTTAGGTGTGGCTTTTCTGATCGGATACTTTATTTATCTGCTCTATAAACGTGTATTTAGCGGAGTGTTATACTCCAAAAGCTTCAACGTCTCGCTAATGGGCATGACCATGATTACAGCCACTGTCATTATCGCTATCAACTCTAACCTGGTTCTGTCCCTCGGTATGGTCGGCGCATTGTCCATCGTTCGTTTCAGAACGCCGATCAAAGATCCAACTGATCTGATCTTCTTATTCTGGGCAGCAGTCGCAGGGATTGTAACTGGCGCAGGCTTCTTCACTTTGGCTATTGTGGGTTCAATCATAATCGGTCTAATTCTGTTCCTCTTCATCAAGCATTCTTCTATCGAAACACCATATTTGCTGGTCATTAACTGTGATAGCGATGAGAGTGAACATGAAGTCCACAACCATATCACCAAATCCGTGAAACGCTACAACGTGAAGCAAAAAACAGTATCTGCAAACAATATCGAATTAACACTAGAGCTTCGTCTGGATGATAAAGTAGGTGGCTTTGTCAACACAGTTTCCGACCTTAAAGGTGTAAAAAATGCACTTCTGATTAGCTACAGCGGTGACTATGTATCCTAAACATAATAAGATGAAAGGCGGTGCCCCAGATGAAAGCAAGAGGTAAATCTATCCTGCTGAGTCTTTGTTGCCTGCTGCTGGTCATCGCTGTAGCTGGGTGCCAGAACGCAAGTCCATCGGCAACAAACGAAACTGCAACAGATTCTAAGGATAAGGTAGTCTCGAGCGACGAGAAAAATCTAGACGAGCAGGTCTTTCCAAAAGATAAGGTCGTCGATGTCAAAATCACTTTGGACCCGGATGATTTTCAGGATATGCTGGATAATGCCAGCGCGGAAGAATATAAAACCGCATCGGTTGAGTACAACGGCGTTAAATTCGATAACGTTGCCGTGCGGACCAAAGGAAATCTTAGTCTCAGAAGTGTAGTACAGATGACAGACTCTGATCGGTACAGCTTTAAAATTTCTTTTGATGAATATGTGAACCAGAACTTATTCGGCATCAATAAGATCAACCTGAATAACAATTACAGCGATGCTTCTTATATGCGTGAATTTCTGACCTATGAGCTCGCTGAGAGTGTCGGACTCCCGACGCCGAAATATTCCTTCGTTAATGTATACGTCAACGATGAACTGAAGGGCTTCTACCTCGCGGTGGAACAGATCGGCGACGCATATTTGGAACGCAATTTCGGGAACTCTTACGGCGCACTTTATAAAGGGGAAATGACCGGTCAGGGCAGTGACTTGACTTGGCTTGGTGACGACCCTTCCCTCTATACCGGATTAGTAATGAAGTCGGATAAATCTAACGATGAAATTCTGATCGATATGCTGAATGAGCTTAATAACGGCACCGATTATGAAAAATACATCGACGTAGAGGAATCGCTGAAGTATATCGCTCTAAATGCGGTCACGGCAAATATGGACAGTTATTTAGGTGGTAATAAACAAAATTATTACTTATATGAAGACGAAGGCGTCTTCTCGATCCTGCCGTGGGATTATAATATGGCTTTTGGCGGCATGGGCAGCGCAGACGTACTGATTGACGAGCCTACACAAGGCACGCTGGCTGAACGTCCTCTGATTGCGAAGCTACTTGCTAACGACGAATACAAAGCGAAATATCACGAGATCGTCAGCGAAATGATTAATGGCTATCTAGCGGATGATACGTTTCAAACTAGAATGGATCAGCTGGACATGATGATTTCCAGCTATGTCAAAGCAGATCCTTCTGCTTTCTACACCTTCGAGCAATATGAAGAAGGGATTAAGTCTGTTAAGACCTTCATGTCGAACATGGCTAAAAATATCCAGCAGCAGCTCGACGGAACCATCCCTTCCTCCGGTGACGGATCGGGAAGCGGTATGGGTGGTGGCATGGGCGGCGGCGGCTTTGGAGGTGGTGCTAGGAATGGCGCTGGTGCTGGAGAAGGCGCGAACGGCGCGGGTAACGGGCAGACTGGCGCGGGGGCGGATCAGAGCGCGGGTGGTGCTGCACCGAACGCCGAAAGCGGGCAAGCTGCCACGGATGGGCAGGCTCCTCAGGGCGGCGCAGGCGGTGAGCCCGGTGCCATGGGCGGACCGGCTATCCCTGATGCCGGCGCGGGTCCCGGCAGTAACACGCAAGCAACAGCTGGCGGGCAAGCTGCTCAAGGTGGTCAAACCAACACCGACGGGCAAGCCGCTCAGGGTGCGCAGACCAATACCGATGGGCAAGCCGCTCAAGGTGGATTCACTGGAGGGCCTGGCGGTGCACCGGGTGCCATGGGTGGACCAGCTATCCCTGAAGGTGGAAATGGCCCTGGCGGTGGCGGAATGGGTGGCGGTATGCCTGGTGGCATGGGTGGTAACTTTGGCGGCGGTGCTGGCGCTATGCAGCAAAAAGGCAGCACGAGTGAAGCCATCACTACTGGGGTCGCGATACTTCTCTTACTGCTGACTGCAGTCTTTGTGACCTTCTATAAGCGGAAACGGCTGTAGCCAAGTAAAAGTAATTCACAACAAAAAAACATAAAAGAAGCTCCCGTCGTTTATCGGCTGGGGCTTCTTTCATGTCCTAAAGATCATATTGCCAAATTTCCACAAAAAAACCGTGAACAGTCTCAAACTTCACTCGAGACTGTTCACAGTTATAAATTCAAACTTTTCTCTTATCAAAGTATCCAACTCAGATCACGGAATCCAACGATCTCCGCTTACTCTTTCCGCCCGCGCAATATACTTATAGCCGCTATTAAAAAGGCAAGTAAAGATATCCCGACTGCGATGTAGACCATTGGATTGACACTGTTTGATTTTTCCTCATCTTTCATAATAGCATTATGCTCTTCCATGCTCATGGAATCGCTCTTGACATTGGAACCGTGAGAATGTTCATCCCCACCGGAAGCTTGTACAATTGTAGTAATGGAATGCGGATTCTCTGTTCCAGCCTCACCGGACCATTGAACCAAGCTTCCATCGGCATAGTGCTGATAAGCATCCCATGCAATGTCGCCAGCGGCATCAGGGTTCTTGGCCGTAAAGTAGAAGCGTTGGAATTGCCCCTTCTGAATGCCCTCACCATTAGCTATCCAGCTAACCTTATTCCCCTCAATGGTAACATCCCATCCGGGTGTAGCCTCATATTGTTTAAACTCGGCACCTGCTGGAACTCGTAGATCAACTTGTACAGTTGCCACGTCTTTTTCCGAAGGAACCTTTAATGTATAAGTCTCCCATGCCCCCGTGCTAGATTGTGCTGGTGCCACGGTTACGTGCGCGCTAGCCACTGCTGCGAACAATAACAGTGTTGCTGCAGCTGGTGCGAATAACGTCATTATTTTGCGAGATAATCTGTTCATAGTTAGCCTCTTCTCATCAATAATTATATATCTTCGTCCTTAACTTCCTGCTATACATCTTTCGAAAAATCTCGTTTACGCGAAGCAAGCCCTTGCTCCAAGGCATAACGCGTCAGCTGCGTTCGGTTTTGGAGTTGCAGCTTTTGGAGGATGTTCTTCAAATGGTTTTTTACGGTATGCTCCGAAATCCCCAAGCTCACTGCAATCTCCTTGTTTTTTGATCCAGAAGATACACAGCTTAAAATTTCTTTCTCTCTAGCCGTCAACGACTCCCCTTCATCCGTTACAGAGGGTACGGTGAACTCCTTCAAGATTTGAAAAGCCAGCTCCCGACTAAGCGGTGCTTCTTCATTAACAATGGCCTGCAAATATTGAATCCAGGTGGAAGGTGCCAGATTCTTTAGCAAATACCCCTGTGCTCCTTGCTTTAGCGCTTCGAGGAGGTGGGAAATTTCGTCCGATACGGTAACGATAACGATTTTGACATAAGGATATTCCTGCTTGATCCGGCGAGTCGTCTCCAGCCCGTCCATTTCCGGCATCTGAATATCGATTAGGATGAGATCAGGCATCCACTGGGCTGTGAAAGCGATCGCTTCAGCACCACTCTCCACTACTCCAATGACCTCAAAACTATCATCCATGGACAAAATCTCGCACATCGCCTCACGTGCATGCGCATGGTCATCTACAACTAAAACCCGGTATCGGCTCATGGACTGACTTCCCCTTTCGTAATTTCAACCTGGGTGCCTGTGTCACCAGAAGTCAGCCTAAGCTTCCAGCCCATCCCCTCGACACGTTCCTTCATGATCTGAAGTCCGTAGCTGCCACTCACTTCAAATGGATCATACTGAAATCCTTCTCCATTGTCTGTAACAACTACCCTCCAGTTCTTCTCATCGCCAGCGCCAGTAATTGAAACCAGTCCAGCTCGTGTATGCTTACGAACATTAATGATCGCTTCGCGAATACAGGATAACAATTCTGATTTTTCCGAAGGGGAGAGCGCATCATCTTGCAGGCTCCATTCGAGAGAGGCTTCGATCATAATCTCGTTCGCCATCTGGGCTAGCTGATCTTTTACCGACTGTTCCAATGAAAAAGAACTCTGCTCTGAGACCGGAATCTTCAGATTGGCAATGGCCTGCCGCACATAACGGTTCACCTCATGGACCGTCTTTTTGATTTGATCCACATTTTCCTCACTGACCTCACCAGTCTTGCGGCTTGCTTCTAGCCGGTCGATTTTGACAGATAAGAGAAATAAAGATTGCGCCATTCCATCATGCAGTTCTTTGGCAAGTCCTTCCCGAGCCTTCATTGCATCTTTAAGCGCACGTTCCTGCTCCAGCTCCCGCTGATTCCGTTCCATAAGAGAGAACAAAGGGACGAGCAACACAAGACTGACTAAAAACACCAGGACTGGCGTCAAATAGTTCCCCAAATCCATAGAAATATAAGGCATTAGAAACTGGTGACGCACAATCTCCCAGATCCCCACCATTAGCGTTGGCAATAACAGGATCATATACTTTATTTGTTTATACGTTGCCGTCCCCTCCTGCACATCTTATGCTTAACAATATCACCGTCTCATCTAAGCGACATGACTCGATCGGGCTATATAGACCCATTAATGTTACAAATTTAAGTATTTTAAAAGGTGATTGCTGACATTCATAATATCATAAGCAGGCTTTCTTATATTGTAGCAAAAAAAAGATACATCTCACGATGCACCCAATCATTTCTACTTTTACTGCGAAATCCTACCTAAAGTGGTGAAGTATAACGTCCATATTGGATATCCATTTCTTTAAACGAATCTCCCTCTCCTTTCAGAAAAAACGTATTTACTCCCTCTGAGCCCCACCAATTCAGGCCGAGTAATGGGCCCTCTGAGGTATCAGCAGCAAAAAGGATGGAGAACATTTCAGGCATAACCTCTCCGCCATCATCCACCCGCCAGACCGAATATTCATCTCCTTGAATCACCGCTGGATAGTCCATGAAGGTAAATTCATCTTTTTCTTTCCAAACGAGACTAAATAACATATTCTGATCCAGCCTTACGAATTGAACGAGATACAGCTGCCGATCTGTGGATAAGTCTGCCAGCTTCCATATTTTCTGAATTTCACGTTTTTTCGTATCTACAATACGCTGTCGAACACTTTCCTCCACAGTTGATAAAGCTTCTTGACCCTCTAGAGATTCAATAGGCAAAAGTGCATCAACCTTAAAGTCTGTTTGATCCGTCAAATAGTAGGTTTCATCCGGGGTCGCACTTGCTTCTTCCACCGTAAAAAGATAACCCGCCAGATTTACAAAATTATGTGCCATCTCCCGGCCATTGCTGTTCTCTGTTCCATCCTGCCATTTATTAAATTTAACCTTTAACACATTCCCCTGATCACCAATAGCCTCATTTAATTGTGCCATCTCCTGATCCAGCCCTTTTTCATGCCCGGTAACTAGAATATTCCGCCCCTCTGCATCCGCAAAGCCAAAATTCGTCTTCAGCTTCTCAGTATCTAGATAAGCTTCAGTCTTCTGCTTGCTTGGAGTTGGTAATGGCTCTGCGCTTGGAGGAAGCGTTGGTGAAGGTAGTACAGTTTCAGCACTTTGTTCCGGTGTAGACTCAACATGATCGCCATCACTGGTCATAGAGTTGTTGCTGGAACAACCCACCAACATAAGAGCAATAAAGAAACTTACCATAAGCTTATTCATTCTTTTTCCTCCAAACGAAGTTAGAATATTCCCATGCTCAGGTAACGTTCCCCCGCATCAGGTGCAATACATAGCACTCGCTTGCCGGCCCCGAGGCGCCGTGCTTCCTGCAATGCTGTCCATACTGCGGCTCCACCTGATGGTCCAAGCAGAATTCCTTCCTGTGCTGCCAGCATTCTCACGGTATTCAGTGCATCTTCATCCGAAACTTGAACAATTTCATCGTAGACCTTTGTATTCAGAATGGCGGGTATAAAGCCCGGACTGGTTCCAACCAGCTTATGCGGTCCAGGCTTTCCACCGGATAATACTGGTGAGCCCTGCGGCTCAACAACTAGAATGCGAATATCTGGAAGCTGCTCACGCAACACTTCCCCAGTTCCAGTTATCGTACCACCTGTTCCCGAAGAAGCAACGAACACGTCCAGCTTCCCTTCCATTTGCTCCATAATTTCAAGAGCTGTCGTAGTACGGTGAATGTCAGGGTTCGCTTTGTTCTCAAATTGCTGTGGAATAAAGCTGTTTGCCACTTCTTTCCCTAGCGCAATTGCTTTTGCAATAGCTCCCGGCATCCGCTCCGCTGCAGGAGTCAGCAAAACTTCAGCGCCATAAGCCTTTAGAATATTGATTCGTTCCTTCGTCATATTGTCAGGCATGACAAGAATCGCTTTATAGCCTTTTGCAGCGGCATTCATAGCCAATCCAATGCCTGTATTTCCGCTTGTCGGCTCTATAATGGTCCCTCCGGGCTTCAGCAGCCCGGCTAGTTCTACTTGCAGGATCAGATTATAAGCTGCTCTATCCTTTACACTGCCACTGGGATTGAAGCGTTCCAGCTTTACATATAGTTCTGCATCTTGGGGGGTGGTCAACCGATTTAGTCGCACAACCGGTGTATTCCCAATCAGCTCAGTTATATTGTTAACAACTAGTGGTGTCATATATAGCGCCTCCTTCATTACTTTACATACCCTTCATTGTAACTTGAGTGGCACCTCCTGTCGATTCTGGAGCTTGCAAGCTCCCTAAGTTAAAAAGCCGCCTCCCAAATTTATGGGTAGGCGGCTTCATTATAACTGACTACTGATCTACGATTTACGGATTCACGTTAATGGTAAAAGTAGATGTATTATTCTTAATATTTGTTACCGTGTTCGTAATCTTCAGATTGTTGAAGGTTGCTGAGCCTCTGGCTGGACCTTGACCAGCCTCAGCAGCTTCATTCACCCAGATACCCACTCCGGATTTACTATCAAAAGCATCGCCGCTCTTCTGCGCACCGGTAATTGTAACATTATTAAAGATGGTATCTGTTACAGGGAATTGTGGAGTGGAACCTACATAGTTGGTCTGGAACATGATGCCATGATAGGTCGGATCAATGATATCCACATCATTGACTCGGATACCTTGGAAGACCTTGGAGGCCGAGAATACCCAGATCGCCGGGAAAGTCTGCGCGCCCCAGAAATGCCCACCTGCACGAACAATAGAAATATTCTCAAAATTCGTAGTCGGTGAAGCTCCGAAGCCATTCATCGGATATCCAAAGTCTAAAGAGCTGATTGTAATCCCGGAGTAGCAAAGTGTATCCGCAATATAAATATTACGGAAGGTATTTGCGTATCCACCATAGACAGCTACACCAGCAGCACGCCAAGTCAAGATTGAAGTGAGGTTCTCATAGATGTTATCCTTCATATCTGCACCACCAGAATCAATCGCCGAGAACAATGCAAAGCTATCATCACCTGTTGCCCGTGCTTCAATATTAGACACCAGGTTATTCGTGCTTCCATTAGTCATATTGATACCGTCAGCGAAGGTGTTACGTATACGGGAGTTTTTAATCACCATGTTATCGGTATTGGCTCCCCAGTACATACAGACCTGATGTTCAGTCCAGATGTTGTCGATCGTAATGTTCGCCACATTGGAGAAATCAAATACTTTACCAGGACCGTCGATACGAGAAGTATAGTTTCCGAAATAAGCGAAATTCGCAAAGGTAGATCCATTCGCAGTATCACTGGCTCGGAATCCGACATCGGTATTCTCTTGGTTACTTGGAGCAATGAACCTTGTATACCAAGGACCCGCACCGATAACCTTCACTGCCTTGCCGTAGACCTGAAACTTGTTAGAGGTCTGATAGTTTCCTGGTGGCAAATATACACCTACGAGATTTCCTGTGGTGTCCATCCGCACTTTATCAAGCGCATTTTGAACATCCTGATGCGTAAAGCCTGCAGGAACAGTGTATTTAGCCGGATCTGGATTAGCAATCGGTGAAACCTGCTCAAGACTGATGAAGTCGATGGCGTATTGAGAAGTGTTAGCGGTATCCTTTTGTAAACGGATCGTACTTCCTGCCGGAATGGTACTATCAAACATAATGTTAGCTTCATCATAAATATGCCGTGGAGAACCTGCGCTTGGCGAATTTCCAGGACTTGTCTCAGAACCGTACAACCATGCATATTTAGAGGTTAAGTTAATAGCTTTGCTAAAGACACCATTAACATAGATGTTAAGCGTAGCATTTGTGCCGTCACCACTCGCTGAATCTGGAATCGAGAAACGAGTAACCAGAGTGTTCGTGCTGGCTTTTGTCGTGAATTCAACATAGCTACCTGTGGTGTTCAGAGTGACTGCTCTTCTGCCTGAAGCCTCACCTGCAGGATCGCCGATGGTCCGGTTGGCTGAAAGCTTCACGGCCCCACCGCCAATAACTCCATCCTCAGCCTCATACATGTCGTAAGGCATGTTCGCACCTCGACCGATGAACAGTGACTGCGTCTGAATATTATTAGCCCGTTTTACAGGCAGCTCATTAGCATCTACTGCAATTTCACTCTTCACAGTATATTTGCCATTTCCTGCAGTCCAATTACCAAGAGCTACAGGCGCTGTGGTCACCCCACTTGCGATCACGCCGTTATAGGAGCCTGTTAGAGTCTTAACCACCGCATTCGTAGTAGCATCTAAAACCGTCAGAGTTATGTTATGCGCACCACTCGCGGAAGCTGCTGTACCTTGATTCTTAATGGCAACTGAGAAGCTTACAGTGTTGCCGCCTGCTGGATTGCCAGGTGTCCAACTGACGGAGGAAGCAACCAGATCAGAACTGGACACTGGAGCAATAATAAGGGAAGCCGGACTAGTAAAACTATTATTCCCCTCATTTGATTCAATCACTGTATTATTCTCATCGACCTTTGCACTTAATGAGTAGGTTGCTGCATCTTTTGCACCCAGGTTAAGAGATACGCTCGTTGATGCGCCAGCAGCTAGAGCACCTACTGGGCTAGTCCCTACAAGGGTAGTACCCAAATAAAAATTCACATTAGTTGCAGCAGATGCTAGAGATCCGATATTCTTAACTGTTGCATTAAGAGTAATGGCATCCGTCTCAATTGGAGAGTTTGGAGTCCATGTAAGAGCAGTCACCGTCAAATCTGGATTCGCAGATGGTGTACCAATTACCTGAAATTCAGCAATTTGTCCAGCACTTGAACCTGAGTTGGTAGTGATCTTTAGCTGCAATTCACTAGCTGTAGCCGTGACCGGAATCGTCACTGTATTACCGGTTGCCGGATTAAAGGTATACACGGTCGCAGGTACAAGACTCGTAAAAGCCGTTGTATTCTGATTATGCCCAAGCACTTGAATGGTCTGAGTACGTGTCGACCACGCCGATGCAGGATTCAGCTTGAGAACAACCGATGTAACATCAGCATTGCTGCCCAAATTAACAGTTAATGTGTTCGGATAACTTCCCCCTGCCCCCTCCCAATAAGTAGTTACATCACCGTCATTCGCATTCGTCTGCACAAAGGTAAAGACCGAGGACGACGCAGTTATACTTTTGTTCACAGCCAAATTTGAACCCGTCCCAGGTGTTGGGGTTACCGTTGGTGTCGGTGTTACTGTCGGTGTTGGTGTTGGCGTTGGTGTAGCCGTTGGTGTTGGGGTTACTGTCGGTGTTGGTGTTGGTGTTGCCGTTGGTGTGGCCGTTGGCATTGGGGTTGGCGTTGCTGTTGGTGATGGTGTTGCTGTCGGTGCTGAAGATGGAGTAAGGATCAGGTTGTCCAGATTCACGTTTCCAGTATCACCAGCGTCATATTTATAAGTAATCGTATTAGCACCAGCATTCAAGGCTAGCGTTTCAACCTTTGTGGACCATGTATTCCAGTTGGCCAGATTTAAAAGAGAAGATTGCTTTAATTTCGTCCCATTTACATAAATACTTACCGTTTTTGTGCTGCCTGAAGCATTTGCATATTTTAATGCGGCATCATAGTTTCCAGCAGAGGCAACATTAACACTAAAGGCAGTCGTTGCTCCTTGTGTCAAATAGCCATCTACAAATCCGGTTCCGGTATAACCGGTATGATCTGTATTGACTTTTGCTCCACCGGATAAAGCAGCATTCTCCGCTTCATATCCTGTTGTTGGAAGTGTCGTTGTGCTGCCATAAATCTCAAATTCCGATAACTGTGCTGCTGGCCATCCTGTATTTGCCGTGAAGTTCAATTTAACATATCTAGCACTCGCAGCTGTAAAATTAATGGTCACAGTATTAGATCCGCTTGCTGGATTAAAGGTGTAATTGGCAGAGGCTGCTAAATTAGTGTAAGTAGAATCATCAGAGCTTCCCTCCACCGACAACGTTTGGGTTCTTGTTTCCCAGTTCGTCGGCAGTTTTAGAACAACCTGATTGACACTGCTTACGTCGCCTAAGTCCACTTTAATCCATTGCGGGAATGCGTTACTTACACTCTCCCAATACGTTCCTTGATTGCTGTCATTGGCATTAGTTGCTACATAAACATCGCCAAATGAGCTTGAAGTAATGCTTTTACCTTGGGCTAAATTCCCCGCAGCTAAACTCACCGAGGGGTACAACGCTAATTGACCTACAAACAATATTACAATCAAAAAATACATTACTGCCGACTTACCCGTAATTTTTTTAGAAGCTGCTATCATTAGAGAACCACCTCCCAAAGTTTTGTGAAGCTATGCAGCCAATAAGAATACGCTTTCAAAATAGTATTGTTATAGACATTCGCCTCCTAAAATGGACCTGATAGTTTTCAACGAGACTTAACAATCGTTTTATTATTAGCTGCCTGTCCTCCCGTATCCTTGACTCTGACTTCAATAAGTCACTGATCTATACCCAGAGGTTGACCACAAACTAACTAATAATGGTAATAATATAAGTTATAGGCAGGTGGACGTCGATGGCAATTTCTATGCTTAGTATGTGGGATATTACGTTCAACCAAATAAAAAAAGAAAGCTCCAGAGAGCACTGGGATTCCCCCTCAACTCTCCGAAGCTCGCCTTATACATTAAATCTAGCTACCAGCCCCTGTAGTCCATGAGCCATTAAGTTTAATTCACTTGCAGAGGAAGCAATTTGTTCCACCGAAGCCCTTTGCTCTTGTGAGGCTGCCGACACATGTTGTGTACTCGCTGCAGTCGTTTCTGCAATTGTCGTAACACTTCGAAGCGATTCCACAATCTCTTCCGTAGCCGCTGTTATCTCTTCCACAGCTCCGGATACTTCCTGAACCTGCTCGGCTAGTGAATCTATAGATAACCGAATCTCACCAAAGGAACGTCCAGCCTGCTGAATAATCTCCGTGCCTCCCCTTACTTCACTCATACTACTCATCATAACCTTCATCGCATTATCTGCTTCACTTTGAATCCCGCTCGCCATTTCCGCAATTTGATTAGCGGATTCTGCGGATTGCTCTGCCAGCTTACGAACCTGGTCGGCAACTACAGCGAAGCCTCTCCCTTGCTCACCCGCGCGGGCTGCCTCAATAGTCGCATTTAACGCCAGCATATTCGTTTGCGAAGCGATCCCTTTTATAACTCCTACAGCACCGCCAATTTCCTGTGATCGATTTACAAAGCCTTGGACTTGCTGTGACAAAGAATGTATAGATCGATTAATGGATTCCATCTGCTGACCTGCCGCCAGAAGTGATTCATCTCCGGCAATAGCAAACGACGCAGAACGATGCGAGGCTTCAGAAATATCCTGAACACTGGAGGCAATTTGACCGATTCCAATCGATATTTCTGAAATTGTTATTGTATTGGTCTGTAGATCATTCATCTGTTTAGCAGTTCCCGAAGCTACTTCACCCATAATATCCGATATTCGTTCTGTCGCTCCTGCTGTCACTCCACTATCCGAGGTAAGATTTGTAGAGGAATTCGCGAGACTATTCGCCGATAGCTTCACTTGTTCAATCATCGTGCCCAAATTTTCTGTCATTTTATTAAAATTAAACGCCAGTTCACCTATCTCATCTTTTGACCGGACGTTTAGCTTGCGAGTAAGATCGGCATCTCCATCTGCAATCTCCTTCAGCTGTGTGTTCACATCCCGAAGTGGTTTAATAATTCGTCCAGATATTAATAGTGCAAGAATTAGGGCAAGAACAACCGATAATCCGGTCACACCAAAGCTAGTAATCATAGCGTTATTACGATGGGCTTCTGCTTGACTCTGCCCGTTCTGTATTTCCTCCATGAGCATGTTCTGGAATACAATCTGAGATTCAATCATTGCATCTAAAGATAAATTGGTAAACTTCTTCTGCGCTTCCGGGAAGTTTCCGTCCTTGGCTAAGGCGAAGGCTTCCTTCAAAACGATCAAATAATCATTCCATTTCCCCTTCAGCTCCGTTACACCCTTTAGTTCTTCTTCACTTAATCTAACACTCTCCAGCTCCTTGATGGCATTCTCAATCAATGGGAGCGTCTCTTCGTACTTAGACAGATATGATTTCCGCTCAGCCTCTGTGTTGCTCATCACATAACGAGCCCCTAGCTCATCTGCCGTACGAATTTTATCCGTTAATCCCTGTACAAGCGACAGCTTGTTCCAGTTGCGATTGACCTGATCCGTCAGCATCGTAGCCTTTCCTTGAAACCATGTATTTCCTGCTATTGCCACTAGAAAGACCACAATCACAGCAGTAAATCCCAATATCATTTTTCCGCGGATATTTCTGAACATCGTTGTTCCTCATCTCTATATGTATAGTAGGTTTCTAATTGGTACTTTTATCCTACTATCGTTCCCTTAAGCCACTCTGAATTTGAACTGAATGTTCGCTTAAAAAAACAAAAAGACCTCTACGTCCGGCCCAAGGCTGGAACTAATGGTCTTTAGAGATCTTTTTATTCGTATAAATTTCCGTTCGCCAGCTCCGCGAGCTTCCCTTCGTCCAGTACGCTTAGGCGTCCACGATTTCGTGTAATAATTCCTTCATCAATGAACCGACGCACGATCCGGTTAAGATGCCGATAACTTGTACCTAGCAACTCTGCTGTCTCTATAAGGCTTGAGGTCCGAATCTCCTCCACACGTCGGTCACCGTTTTTATCGGCGAATAAAGACATCAAATAGCTGGCAAATCGATTCTCGACCGGATACAACAGGTTAAGTGCGGAGGCTTGACCGAGCGTATGCAATTTGTGACTAAGTTCCCCTACGAGAAAACGTAACAAAGCTGTATTTTCCTCAAGCTCTCTCAGCAGTAATCTTCTCCCGGCAAAAAGAATCAAGCTCTCACCCACAGACTCCACTTGATTCTTGACAGGAAAGCGATGAAGCAGCTCCACATCCCCAATCACTGATATCGGATTTGTAAACCGCACCAGCATAGATTTGCCGTTCGGCAGCAGTGTCTGAATTTTGAGCTTGCCCTCAACCAATATGAACATCCCATCCAACTGATCGCCTACCAAACACAGCTTCTCTTCATCCGTATAACGTCTCAATTCCATTTTATACGTGACTAGCGGGCTAAAAATTCCGTCCAGACCGTTCTTCACTGCCAAGGCACGGACAGCTTCACGGTCATTTATCGTTTGCATGTGGTGCCCCCTCTATTGTTTGCTCAAATAAGTGTAATTTAGAATACCCCACAAAAAAAGGACATATGTCCTTTTTAATAATATAAGAAAGTATAAGTTTCACACAATACAATATTTCTTATATTTCTCGCTTAACCACTTACCGACCTTATAAGGAAGCCGAAGGCGTTTATGCTTGTAAGGATATCCCAAAACATCTTACATCACAACAGAGTCCACACTATATCGGATCATATTCACTTTCTGATCTTGTAACCAAAATTCTAAATTCCGATGATTGATTTTATCCACATACCCGATAATATCAGCCCCTTGTTCCCCTCTTTTATAATAAGAAGAGCCATAAGCTTCAATCACATCATCTGTAGAAGACCCCACGTGAATACCTCTGGCAGTACTCATCTTCAGATCTGAATAGACGCTAATTAGAATGATTTTATCGTCACCACGCGCTGTGGCTACTGTTGTTTCGTTGTCCAAATGATAATATTGATACCGTTCAATATCGTCACGTGGTTTAGGTGCCTGGGTGAGCGATTCGAGACTCTGAAGCAGCTGGATGCCTCCCAGACGTTCCTGCTCTAGTTTGCTGCTGGATACGCGAGAGTAATGACTTTGTCTTGGGGCATTGTATAAATAAATATGATAGATCCCATAACTTAAACCTACCGTAATAAAAATGATGATAAATAACCAGCCGTTACTAAATGGCTTTTTTCTCACTTTCCTCACACCTTCTTCTAACCTTTACTGTGCAAAATACTTCTCCAGCTCACGCTGCGCCTGATATTCCGGGAAATTAAAGGACTGCCACTTCCGCTCTCGCTGAGCACCATCCCACCATTTGTTTTTCAAAAATTGATCTAGCATCCCGTCTTCCTTACGACTGAACTTAATCAGAGAAGGGATGACTTCCGGTGACAGACCAACCAAATAATCTGCATCCAGCTTACCACTCACCTCATAACGCTCCATATTCTTATTAGCTATAATGACATCCATACCTATATAGTTCATAACAACATAAGAGGTCAGACCTAGCACAATATAACATTTAGCCAACGGCAAACGGGGCACTACAATCCGTACAGCTGCAAGAATCAACAGCAAACCCATAAATATCATAAATGCATGAACTAGGAAACGAATCGTAGTATATCCATACGCCTCTTCATATAGGGTTAGTCTAGTATAGGCAGAATACAACATGACAGTTGAACAGCCAACTAAGATATACAGCATAATATTAATGACTTTTTGGAGCAGTCCTCCCCTCTTTCCTTCTGATCCCAATGCCAGCATTAGAATCACGAAATTAATCGCGGTCACCATAATTAACTCGAAGAATCCACTACGAGCGTAATCAGCATAGGAACTACCCTCTGGTAACATCCCTTCCCAAGCTCCAAACAAGTAAGAAAATTGGACGAATACGAACAGAACATATACCGTGTTAATGGCTATAAGAATTGTCGTCATAATTACTGGATCAACCTTAAAGGTCACAGGCGCCTGCACAGGTCCATACTCCCTTGGTTGCACATTCCAGTCATAGACCTTCGAATCTACAAAGCCCCATACTAAGCCGAACAATCCCATGCCTATCAGGAGTACCCATAACGTCCGTACAATAATTTCACCAAATGAAATTCGATCCAGCATATTTGGCAGCCATATTAGCACATGATGAAACACACCATCGGCCGAGGCCAGCAGGGTAATCACAACAAGCAGTATCGGTAAAGAGATCGCAAGTCCTGTAAACACTTTCCCCAGCACTTGCTTGCGTTCATCCTTCACCTTACTATCACTGCTACTTTTGACGTCCTTGAACACAGTACCCCAGTGGCGAAAGTTCTGGGGAAGCAAATGCTCTAGTGTATCCCAAAGTATTCTGAATTGACTCCAAGAGGGGCGTTTATCACTTAGCAAATAAGTCATATGTAATAAAATCAGCATAGGGATTACTAATAGGTTCAACCCAAAGTAGAAAAGATTATGAAACAACACATAGGTCATCGAGAGTAGAAAAATCGCTCCAAACCAGAAATAACTGAGTTTGGTCAGTTTGCGCATTTTAGCCTTAGCGTAATAAAGCATATAAACATAAAACAGACAAACGAAGATAGGATAAGAAACACCTGGCAACTTTCCGTAGAACAACAACTGATGAACAATCGCCAGTAAGAAGGCAACAATTAAAGCGGCAAGTGATCGATTAAGCTTAAGCTCCGTTTCATCGGTCATGGTAAACACCCCCATATTCTTACTTTCTTATCCTTATTCTAAGTGATAAAATAAGAAAAAAAAGAGAAAGATTTTTTTAATAATTTCCTATTTTCTGAAAGGGACTTAAACCATGAAGCTGCATAGCCAATATTTAAAGCTGCACTCGCAGTTTGGGGGAGTCACAGAAATCTCAGTTACGATGGATGAGCTAGCCTTGACCTTCGGATGTACACACCGCAATGCCATGCATATTGTGAATAAAATGATGCAGCTGGAATGGGTCCAATGGACGCCGAAGCGCGGACGTGGAAGTCGTTCCTTATTACAGTTCCTTGTCCCTTCCGAAGAAATTGCGCTTCAATCCATGATGCAGGCTATCAGCCGTAAAGATGTTCACAAAGCTATTGATGGCATCAAAACCCACGCCAGCTCTTCCTCGCTGCAGGATACTTTACAAGGCTGGCTGCTGACCTATTTTGGTCATCATTCCGAAATCCGAAGTGACAAACAGATTGATACCCTGCGGCTTCCCATCACCCAGCAGCTACATACCTTCGACCCGCTTCATATGAATCTATTGGCAGAGTCTTTTGTTTCCAGTCATGTCTTCGACGGATTAGTGAGACGCAGCGGGGAACGGGATAAGATTGTGCCTAGTCTTGCTCATGCCTGGGAAGTGGATGAGAGCCGTACGATTTGGACTTTTTTTCTTCGCAAAGAAGTGCTGTTTCATCATGGAAAAGTACTGACGGCAAAAGATGTAGTCTATTCCTTGGGACGGCTGATGCAAACCTCAAAGCGGACACTCTATAGCTATATTTTCAAAGAAATCCAGCAAGTTATCGCACTAAACCCATCCACCGTTCAAATTACACTTAAACAGCCCAATGAGCTATTCCTCCCTTTCTTGTGTACGAGTAGAGCGGCAATTGTTCCGCGTGATTTAGAAGGAATGGACGAACCTAGCTTTGGCCGCAGACCTGTGGGGACAGGACCATTTAAGGTTGTGGACATGAATGAGGACACTTGTGTGCTGGAGGTTTTTCCTTATTATTTTCTAGGAAGAGCTCATTTAGATCGAGTCGAAATAATGTATGTTCCGTGGGAAACTGCGTCCGATTCCTCAGATACTGGCTCGGCTTTTCATGTGATTCAGAATCCTTCATCCAACAATTCTTCTTCTTGGAGTCGGATTCATTCAGAGTCCTACATCCGTAAATTTGTTACCTGCAATACACAAAAAAAAGGACCGCTTAGCGACCCCCTTCTTCGGGCAAAGATCGTATCCTGTTTAAAAGAAGAGTCATCGTCTGTAACGCATAAGTCAATGGAAGACTATGAGGTCACCTTGCAAATAACTACCATTCCGCAATATGCTAACGATGCTGAATGTATTGCTGCTAAACTAGAGCGTCAAGGTTATCCGTGTACGGTTGTTTCCGTGTCTCCAGAGGAGTTCAAGGGCCCGATCCGACTGGAGTCCGACCTGATTGTTTTTTCATTATTTCGTGACGAGGATGAACAGCTTCGTTTATTTGATCTATATCTCACGCTTTCCCAGCATATAGAACCGCATACTCGTGCGGATATTGAAGGCTGGCTCTATACCATTGCACGAGAACCTAACCCTGAGGCTAGATCCGAGAGCTTTAGTATGATCGAGAACCGTCTTCTTGAGGAACATCATCTGCACATCTTGTATGAAAAACCCACCCAAACTGCTTATCTCCCCTCGGTCCGAGGCGTAAGCTTCAATAGTCAGGGCTGGGTTGATCTTCGTCATTTGTGGTTCCCGCCGCTGCTCTCCAGGGACAGTACTTCATGATATACGCAATGCCCAGTCGTTTGCAGAATCATCGGAGCCCTTTTCCAATCAAATTGGCAGAAACTGGCTCCTTCCCGATTTCCCTTGCCCAAACAGACAACTGTCCGACATGATGAATTTCATGAGCGATCACATGGCGCATCACTTCACCCCAAGTATCTGTCACGATCCGGCCATCCGCTAGGTGATCCTCAAAAATATTCCGCTCCAAACCCGCATGCCAAGAAAGTACAAAGGGCTCTACATCGGGCCGGAATTTCGCATCTAGTTCTCTTACCTGCTGCAAAGACTTGTAATGTTCGAAATCCTCCTGAAAATCCGGTCTACCTTGCAACACTTGAATCCAGCTCCACTCCACATCAACAATATGAAACAGAGTCTTCAATATGCTGCCTACACCACCAGTACGTGCCCCAAGTAGCTCTTCTTCAGAAATACTCTCACACCACTCGTACCATTGTTCACGAACTATCCAGTTATATTGAAAGAATGTTTGCAGATCAAGACCTCCTTTTAATGGGAACTTAGATGTTTCCGGTACCCTTCCACCTTCTCATCTCTATACCCTAACGATTCATAAAAAATATGCGCTTCCTTACGCTTCTCTCCAGAGACTAAAATGATATAAAAGCAATCTCTCTCGTGAGCCATTTCTTCAATGGCAAGCATTAGTTTTTTACCCACACCTTGACGACGGGCCCGCGATGAAACTACTACATTCTCAATTACCATAAACGGTTTGCAATCTCCTACCAGGTCATGACAGACAATCCCCATCAAAGACCCCATCAACTCCCCGTCCACAAAAGCGCCCAACAATATGTACCGACGATCTGCCTTAATCACTTTAAATACTTGTTCCATTTTATTAAGATCAGAAGGTTGATTCATTAGCTCCTGATATAAATCACCAAGTTCATGGAGAGACTCCAACTCTATTTCTTTAATAACGACCATAAATGTTCAACCTGCTTTCTTTAATTTAAGAATCTTTCTCCACATGCTCCACTATTTACGAACCTTCAGTTCAAATTCATCCTTCTGCCCATCCCACTCTACAACAACCTTAATAATCGAGTCCTCGTGTTCAAACGCCCCGCTTCCAGCTCTTTTGGACTTCAGCTCACTTTTTCTTACTCCCTCGACATCTTCTAAGGTTTTACTTCCTCCACCTGATGTTCCCTTGAAGCTATATTTAAAAGAATTAATCTTATCAAGATCCGTTTGCTCACCTTTATATTTAAGCTCAAATGTAGATTGCTGCGAGGTTTCATAATCTGGTCTCTCACCCTTTTTATCGATGAACTTCTCTGTTGCCTTTTGAACATATTCAGCCGACCATACTTTTCCTTCTCCTGTAAATGTGTAGTTGTGTTTATAGGTAGTTGTATTGCAGGCAGCAAGAAGAACTATGATTATTCCAGACAGCATCAGTGCGGATAGCCTCTTAATCATTATAGATCCCTCCCGATTCTGATAAAAAGCGAATAGTAACTGTTGTCCCCTTACCTTTAGAGCTATTATAATAAATTTCCCCACCATATTTTTCTACAATATTAAAGCAAATCATTAACCCTAAACCGGTTCCATTACTTTTTAATGAATAAAAAGGCGTGCCCAGCGACTTAACCTCAGCCTCGGACATCCCACTTCCTTCATCGGTGATCATGATCTCGATAAAATTATTATTTCTATTTGCTATGACTGAGACGGATTTCCCTACATCCGAGGCTTCTAGCGCATTTTTTATAATATTAATGAGTAACTGCTTAAACTCAATTTTATTAATGGAAATAAAACAATCTTCCTCTACCTTTATATCGATTTGGTTATCAGATAGCATGGCATAGGAATGAAGCAGACCCGTAACACTTTGAAGGACATCCTTCACATCTACTTTCTCTAGTCTTTGATCTCCATTTGGTTTGGATAGGGTTAGAAATTGAGAGATAATCTGTTCTACTGTGTTTAATTCATCAATCATTAAGTTGAACTTACTTTTTTTAGAATCATCAAATGAATCGTCCTCTTTGAACAATTGCAAAAAACCTCTAACCACGGTTATAGGATTTCGTATTTCATGTGCAACAGCAGCAGTTAATTGTCCTACCATCTTTAACCGCTCGGATTGCTGTAATTGTTCATAATACAGTTGCTGCTTTTTCATCCGTTTAAATGATAGATGGAAAATGAAAAATAATAATGCTTGAACAGCTATTATATTTATAATGTTGCCTATAATGTCATGATGTAAGTAACTATATAATGCACCTTTATCAATGAAGATGACATAACTAAAAGTAATTACCATCAATATTCCATTTATAATAAAGGAAAAGTAGAACAATTTTAAATCGAAAAATAGTATAGAAAGTGCAGGAATAAGGCAAATCAAAATATAGGTGGTCCAAGTTTGAGGATATAAAAAGAAAAGCGTATAGAAGTACGCAAATCCAAAAAGAATGATGATCTTTCTAAAGGTATATGTCTCATACTTAGGATAGATCCATAAACTAATGGATAGAATTATCACGCACAAAAAATGTACCATATATCCAAAATTAATCCCATTCAACTCTGTTGTAGACAGTATTAATCCAGATATCATAAGGGTAATGTTTAATATCATTACAATGTAATAGATTTTTCGATTCACCTGACTGTAAAACTCTTTCATGAATTCACCACTTCTATATTAATTTAACCCTTTTTTGGATACTACCCTCTCTAGAGGCAAAATTTAAGGGCACCCACTTGGATGCCCTTTCTACATCTCATACATTATTGTAATTATATCAGCCACTTTACTAAAATGGGAATAAATACTTTTAGCCCTAATTATGATAAGCCTCTCAGTTATGTGTCAATCTATAAAAAAATAGACTGCTCTCTCACTAAGCAAAGCAGTCCATTTATAGTATCGCTTTTATTCCATATCCTTATCAATATCCTTAGGGATCCGGCGGGCTACATCCGTTGCAATAGCTGCATGGATCACTGCCAGACGCACTAACTCTACCACTTTTTCGTTAAAAATACTTGGGATTACGTATTGCTCATTAACCTCATCCGGATGAACGACTGAAGCAATCGCTTTTGCCGCGGCTAGCTTCATTTCAAGGTTCACTGTTTTTGCTCTGCAATCCAGTGCGCCACGGAAGATACCCGGAAAACACAGCACATTGTTGATCTGATTCGGATAGTCACTTCTACCTGTCGCTAACACGCGAACAAAAGGCTCGGCCAATTCTGGTTCAATCTCCGGTGTCGGATTAGCCATTGCAAACACAATGTTATCGCTGGCCATACTCTTGAGATGATCGACGGATAGAATCCCACCACGTGACACCCCAATAAAGACATCTGCTCCCTGAATAACCTCCGTCAGTCCACCTTCAATACCTTCCGGGTTAGTCGCATCAGCAAGCTTCCGCCATTCCTGATTATCATACTGAAGATCTTTTCTAAGAACACCTTCACGATCTACCGCGTAGATTTTGCGAGCTCCTGCCGCCAGAAGCATATTACAGATGGACACACCAGCCGCACCTATACCCACAACGACAATTCGAACATCTTCGATAGATTTGTTTACTACTTTAAGCGCATTCAAAAGACCTGCCAAAACTACAACAGATGTACCGTGCTGATCATCATGAAATACCGGAATATCCAGCTCTTCGGCAAGCCGACGTTCAATCTCGAAACAGCGCGGAGAACTGATATCTTCTAAGTTGATTCCCCCAAATCCAGGAGATACTGCTTTAACGATATTAATGATTTCATCTGAATCTTTAGTATTTAAGCATAGTGGAAAAGCATCGATGTTCGCTAATTGCTTAAACAGCATAGCCTTACCTTCCATGACAGGCATAGCCGCTTCCGGTCCTATATCCCCTAGTCCAAGCACAGCCGTTCCGTCTGTAACGACGGCTACTGTATTCCGCTTCATCGTCAAAGAATAGGCTTTGTTCGGATCTTCGGCAATTGCCGTACACACTCGGGCAACTCCCGGGGTATATACCAGCGATAAATCCTCCCGATTTTTGATTGGCATTTTAGGTGTGATTTCAATCTTCCCGCCTAGATGAGCTAGAAATGTTCGATCTGACACATTAATTACTTTGACCCCTGGCATCTTCGATAGTATAGACATCATTTCTCCATTCGAGGCATCTTGCACGTTTATTGTTATATCTCGAGTTGTTACATCCTTACCTGCACGAATCACGTCAATAGCAACGATATCTCCACCTGCAGTGGCAATTCCTGAAGCAACATCACCAAAAGAAGCAACCGATTTCCGAATTTCGAGCCTGACAATCATCGTTGTTGCAATAGCCATGAATTAGCCTCTCTTTCTTCAACCCTAAGATTTCAAATACACTATACTATACCATTTAAACAAACTTTCTTCCTATTGAATAGATCACTTTAGTATTTTTCTTAAGATAGTATTCCCTTCGGCACCCGGACCAAATACATCAGGGATTGTAGCGACGGGCACAAAGCCGTTTTTACCGTAAAAAGCAATCACATCATAATCTTCTGCATAGGTCAGCATAAGTAAACAGTAAGCTCCCTTGCTCTTAACAACTTCTTCTACATGCTGTAGTAAAATACCTCCTATTCCTTTTCTGCGATGATCTTTACACACTCCAATATCTAGGACTTCGGCTCTTGCTCCAAGCGCGGGAATGCCGATCGGTGCCTCCTCATGCAGAACGGCAACAATACCAAAAGCATCGTCTTGTTCATTCTCATGATAAGCATAAAACAACGCCCCCCGCTGAAAATGTGATTGTATGCGGCGTCTCAGCCACTGCTCATGGTTAGGATTGTTTCTATCTAGATGGATATGTTCAACCTCAGCTAAGAGGTCCAAATACGGTTCGATCTCATGTTCACGAATTAACTTTATAATAGACATTTCAACAATTCTCCCTTAAAAACAAGTTATATACCAGCAGTCTGAACTTAACACGTCCACTGTACAAATAACATGTAGAGTTCGATTATAATGTTACAATACACAATGAAAGAGTCCTACACTACGTCTAACTTGCGTTATATCATAGACAATGACAAGTTGACTGATCAGAATAAATAATATATACATGTCTTACCTATAACGTAGTTGAAGGAGCTTACACTTATGACAGAATCATTTCAAGCATTAGTTGTCGACAAAACAGAATCATCATTCTCCGTCGCTGTTAAGCCGGTTACCTTAGAAGAACTACCCGCAGGAGAAGTTGTAATTAAGGTTGCATACTCCAGTGTGAATTATAAAGACGGATTAGCCAGTATCCCTAACGGAAAAATTGTAAGATCATACCCTTTTATTCCAGGCATCGACTTATCCGGTACTGTGGTGTCTTCTACAGACGAGCGGTTTCATGAAGGACAGCAAGTTATCGCTACAGGGTATGGTATGGGTGTATCTCACTTTGGAGGATATAGCGAATATACACGAATTCCTGCCGCTTGGATCACCCCACTGCCGGAAGGACTTACACTAAGAGAAGCTATGATTTATGGTACAGCTGGACTAACTGCAGCCTTGTCCATTCAAGCTCTGGAAGACAATGACTTAGCACCAGACAAAGGCAAAGTACTCGTAACGGGAGCGACCGGTGGTGTGGGTGGATCGGCTATCGCTATGCTAAGCACAAAAGGCTATAGCGTAGTGGCCAGCACTGGTAATACAGAAGCTAACGAATATTTGAAAACTCTTGGCGCGGAGGAAGTCATTTCACGCGAGGAGGTTACGGGCGGATCTAGCAAACCATTAGAAAAGCAACTATGGCAAGGTGCTGTTGATTCCGTTGGTGGAAACTCACTTGCTTCGATTTTGAGTAAAATCTCCTACAGAGGTTCTGTTGCTGCAAGCGGCCTGACCGGTGGCACTTCTGTTCCAACAACCGTCCTTCCCTTTATTCTTCGAGGGGTTAACCTGCTCGGTATTGATTCCGTAGAGTGTCCTGCTGAGCTACGCGAAAAGGTGTGGACACGGATGGCGACTGATTTGAAGCCTGCACAGCTTGAGAACCTTGTAGATCGTGAAGTAACCTTGAATGAACTGCCACAAGCATTGGAAGATATTCTGCAAGGAAACACACGAGGCAGAGTGCTTGTCCGTTTATCTTAAGCCCTAACAAGAAAACCTCCCGGGAGATTTAATCTCAGGAGGTTTTTTGTTGTTACTCTTGATTATTTGAATATTGATAATTCGGCTGTTGTTGTACATAAGGCTGTTGGCGATAGTGCTGTTCATAGCCTTGAGTGTAGTATCCTTGCATTGGGTAAGGCTGATAATTAAATGCTTGCGTCGCTGGAGGCATTTGTGAAGATATAGGGATGGGCTGAGCTTGCATATGAGCATATGGCTGCATGTTTGGATGCATGTTAGGTTGCATATTTGGTTTCATATTTGCATGCATATTCATATTGGGAGCCATATTCGGGGCCATATTATTGACTCCCTTTACTTTATCTTCTTCACAGCAGTCGGCAGGTGGGCCGATAAAGGTGCCAGGTTTAATAGGAGCTAACGCTTCCTTTACCAATGCTTCATTCAAACAGTAAGTATGGGCCAATACATTTGCCGGAGTTTTGCTCAAAATATCCGAACCTAAGATAACCTCAGGAATAGGTGCGTCAAAAATGGCAAGCAGATGTGTATTATCGACAGTAGCTACTTCATAATGCCACCAGCCTTGCGGCACATTCGCCACTTGACCTGGACATATTGGGAAATGAAGAAGTTCATTTGTAAACGGATTGAGTATAGACACTACTGCTGAACCGCAGATACAATAGACAAGCTCTGCCGCATTTTGATGATAATGAGGCTCCACCACATTCGATTTGCTAAGAAAAATATCAAGGAGTGAGGTATTCTCCAGTGTGTTCAGCTGCTTAACCGACAGCAAATTAATGTAGTTGTTGGCATCCTTTTTAAAGAGAGTATTAGTGTTCACATCGAAAGTAAATTGTGTATCAGGGGACGTATAATCCATGTATGAAGTCACTGTTTATTCCTACCCTTCTGTTCCCGTAAATTTTTGATTTCCTAGAACAACATATGCGTTTGCCTATGCCTAGGTGCCGGAGATTCACTGACTCCAATAAAAATTCATCTTTCTCTGTCAATCGGGGCATCCTCTATAATGTTAAATTCTCACACTATACAGGAGGCAAAGTATGAAATCGATTCACATTAAAATAGTATTTGCGTTATGCATCTCTATCTTCACCATTATGGGGTTGCAGCCTTTGAATCAACACCCCGCGGTTGCAGCCGCTAACCACAAATCCTCTACCAAACAGACTCCATTAACCTTTGTTCTGATCCATGGGTCTTGGGCTACAGCAGGTTTTTGGGATGAAACAGCCGCAGAGCTTCGTAAGTTAGGGCACACCGTCTACACACCGGAATATGCAGGACATGGCGCGGATAAGAATAATAATGTAACACATGAGCAAATCACAAAGTCCGTTGTCGACTATATCAAACAAAAAGACTTGAAGGATTTTATTCTGCTCGGACATAGCTTTGGCGGATCAGTCATTCAAACAGTTTCCCAGCAAGTACCTGATCGGATCAAACGGATCGTGTTCTTTGATGCCTTCGCTCCGCTTGACGGGCAAAGTGTGGCAGATCAATTTCCTGCTGAGTCACTTAAATCCTTTGAACAGCTAAGAGACGCTTCCGGTAATAACACCATCACGCTCCCTTTCCCGCTCTTCCGGGATACCTTCGTCAACACTGCCAGTCTTGCGCAAGCACAAGCCTTTTATAAACAAGCTCCGCCTGAACCAGCTACCCCACTGTTTGAAAAGCTGGATCTCAAGAAATTCTACAGTCTCCAAATCCCTAAAAGTTATCTTTATTTGACGGAAGACACGGCTATCCCACAAGGTCCATATGGGTTTCACCCGACTCAATCCAGTCATTTGGGCGTTTTCCGCTTCATCGAGGGCAAAGGTGATCATATGACCACTGTCCGAACCGAGCCAAAAATGATGGCGGAATTGATGGTCAAGGCGGGTAGAGATTAGTCGCGTAATAGCGGAATAATGAATTCAGTCAGTAAAAAAGAGCAAGCGTACGGGAATGTTCCCTACTACGCTTGCTCTTTTTACAATTCTCCGCATGTCATTTAAGGATTCGGCTTCACTCCGGTAATCACCCAGCTATTATGATCTTTAACAAGTGAGATCGTCAGTAGCATGGATGGTTCCGGACCATTTGAAGTCGCGGAATCTATGCGCATTTCTATGACCTCTGAATTTTGGTTAATTACTGTTTCTTTAGTAACCTCGTACTTTGTGATCCATGGGCTGGATACACCAGTTACCCAGTTCAGTTCAACAAACTGTGGATACATAACCTTTTTGAGTTCTTTGGAAAAGATCGAATATTGAATCGACGCATTCCTGTGCTGCAACCCGAACCCGTATAACTCAGCCGCTTGAAATGCTGTTGGTAATATGATTCGTTTAGACTCCGGGGCTGGCAAAGGCATGGCTGAGAGCAGCTTTCCATTAGACTGAATCACCGTTCCGTTATCAGGTGCACCTATTGCGATACCTGGCAGAAGCAATACGCCTGCGATCAGGGTAGCCGCCAATTTCTTTCTACTAATCAGAATCACCTCATAAAAAGCTTTTTCACCTCATGTGAATTGAATTCTAATTATTCCCCGTTATCGCTAACTTTTATGTAACCAAAATGCCAACAAAAAAAGCGACCGTGACAATAACGGAATCGCTTGTGAGAAATAGAAATCTATTATCGTTCTACCGATTGTTTAAGCCGTTGATCAGGCGTGAAAAAGAGTCGGTAGCTCAGTACACTTAGCAGTATACTTGTTATGGCCGCAGAAGCGGTGAATGAGAACACAATCAGAATCTGGTAGCGAACAGCGATTACTGGATCAGCGCCAGCAATAATCATACCTGTCATCATACCTGGAAGCTGGACAAGTCCTACTGTCTTCATTCCGTCGATGGTAGGGATCATGCTGAATTTCACAGATCTTTTTCTAACTTCATGGATCGCTTGTGGAACCGTTGCACCGAGTGACAGCAAGGTTTCGATTTCTCCTTTGCTCTGCTGTATTTCGTGCTTGATATGGTTAATGAACAAACCCGAGACAACCATAGCGCTACCAATGGTCATGCCACTAATGGGAATGATATATTGTGGGGTCGCCTCAATAATATGTAAGCCGAGCAGAATCCCCATCATAAGGAGCTCCATAGTAGCGATCGCAAGTCCAATTCTCCACACTAATCCACGTAGACCTTTTCCTCTTTTCGCTGCATTCCATGCGGCTACACTTATCATAAAGATTATTATCAAAATAACATAGATCATCTGATCGGTTTTAAAAATAAATTGCAGTACATATCCGACCGCAAGCAATTGAATTGCCGACCTTATAGTGCCTACAATAATATCTTTTTCTAGTCCGAGCTTTTGCCATACCGAGACCAACATCGTCCCTAACACAAACAGAAGCGTGAAACTCAGTGCAGTATAACTCATAAGAATGACGCTCCTTCTAACGGTCGAATAAATCTTTTTGCCAAGTTTTCCGCAGATTCAGCAAAAAAAGATTCACTCAAGTGCTGTTCCAGCTTACCATTCCCCATAAACCATGTAGTAGTGCTTATTCGGCTAGCCTGTTTAAGGTCATGGGTCACCCAAATCATTGAAGTCCCTTCTTCTTTATGCCACTGTTCTAGTAGATCCTCTACCCTTTGAGTGCTGTCAATGTCTAGTGATGCAGTGATTTCATCGAGCAGTAGAACATTAGGTCGCAGCAGCAATGACCGAATCAGGGATATCCGCTGCTTTTCACCGCCAGAGCAATCTGCTGCTTTTTTACTCAAATCCAATTGTTCCAGCCCTATTTGTTCCAATAGCCGCTGTACTAATTTATGGTCATATGGTCTGTCATGCAGCTTGCTGACAGTTCTTAGGTTATCCTCCACACTGCCAGGCAACATAACCGCTTGTTGAGCCACAAACCCGATTTTCATTCTCCACAGCTTTGAATCCATATTTTTGAATGAAGTGCCCTTGACAAGCATATCCCCTTCATCTGGAGCATCCAGCAGAGCCATTATTCTAAGTAGTGTGCTTTTACCTTGACCCGAGGCACCGATCAGAGCGATTCGGTCCGATTCAGATATTTCAGCGGAGATGTCCGAGAATAGATATTTCGAAGCTTGTTCGCTACTTTTCCAGTTCAATTTTGCAAGTCTTTGAATTTCAAAAATACTGCTCAATGCCTTACCTCCTATTGCCAATCGAGAAAATATCATACCATTTCGTATTATAGCATTTTAGCTACATAAAAAAAGAGAAAGGCATCTCCCCCATGAGACATGCCTTTCCCATATATTAATTAATTTATTGATTAAACCGAGCTGTAACGAACACCGCAGGTGAATTCCAGTAGATCGTTACCTCATTCGTAGAATAACTAAGTTCATGATCGGCAAAGCACTGAGCGGCTGGTTTTCCTTGTAAATGTTCTACTACATATTCATCATGAAGCCCACGATCTGGCCCCCCAGATACAAGACCCGGCACAGGATCAACCACATGGTCACCAACAGATGGACGATGATGCGGATGCATCACTGGATGATCGCCAAATCCGGTAACATAACTGATATCCAGTACGTTACGACCCATCAGATAGTGCAAATGATCTAGCGCACAGTCCGCAAAGCTCGAATCTCCACTAAAATATTCAGCCACTAGCAGCAGCATAGCATTGTTCATTACTAGCATATTGCTACCCCAAATATAGTCTTCCTCTTTCAAAGAGATCCTATAGCCATCCTCGCGACTCTGTTCAGATAAACATCCAGCTTCAGCTAGAAGTCCTTCTCTTAAGGAAGCATACAAAGCACGGTCTGCTAGATCTTCACCATTTAATAGATACGCAAGCGTGCCGTAGCCCCCCATATCTGCCCAGCCTAGACTGTATTTTGAAAAAGACAACTGCACCAGTTGCAGAACAGCTTGATGGTATTCTTCTTTCCCCGTCGTACGATAGAGCTCCGCAGCTGCCCAATACCGCTCATCCTTGTCGTTCCCATCTCCATATTCACCGGTGCTAATTTCTGGAGGATTTATAAACCCTGGCGCATCTGGATGTTGAATAAGCCATTCCCAAGCTAGTGTTGCGGCATCCAGACATTTCTTCGCATAGGCTGAGTCAAAGGGCTCATATATCCGCGCTGCCATGGCCATGACTCCAGCAAAATCTCCAGTGGCGGTTGCTGACACCGGTGAGAAATATAGATCTGCTGTATCAGCCTCTGGCATCACATCCAAATCTGGAAAGCTCAGCGTAGTCAGTTTATGATACACTCCACCTGTTCTATAGTCTTGCATTTTGAATAACCAATCCAGCTCCACTTTGCATTCCAGCAATATATCTGGAGTTATCCCCCCACTTTCAGGAATCGGGATAGCGCTTACAAAAGCAGATGGATATAACTCATAGGCTAGTAACAGATCGGCGATGGCCTTGGCTCCGGGTCCACTATATTTACCATAATCACCTGCATCATGCCAGCCTCCAGAACAATCTAGCCGACGCTCCGTTTCACCATATACAATTCCCTCTGCTGTATGACATGCCTTATGCTTCCAATCTCCAGCATACTCTTCAGTCAACTCAACCCCGCAACGATAATAATAAAAGGCCTTCAGCAAGCCCTGTTGAAGCTCCTGATAAGGTTTATCTGAGATTATAAATGATGCCGAAGCTATCCCCTCACCTTGCTCAATCCGGTATCTGCCCACTGCATGAACCTCAGAAAAGTCACCTGTATGTACAGTTACTCCACTTGCCTCATCAAATCTGGGAGCACCTGTCTGCCCTTCGAATACAACATTTCCATGATCAACATCAACAACCTGAAAGTCATGTCTAGCACCAGTAAACACTGCAATCTTTTCTCCACCCACCGGATATCCGATTTGATTTACAGTAATGGTTCGGAGTCTACGCTCACTCATCTTCATTCTCCTTCATATCAATTTGATGAAGCCAATGATTACAAGTCTCTCTTTCAAGTTGAGAATACTCTATTCTAGTTGTACGTGGCAATGATAACTACAATAAAAAAACCTAGAGTTAACCAGAAACGGTAACTCTAGGTGATATGATCAGCTTATTTGTCTCCAAGCAGCTTAATAAAGTTAGCTGGAAGTGTGAATTGCTGATTGTGAATCACTATACGGCGAAGCTCCTCAAAGGAACTAAGATCGTCATCTTCATCGTCGTCTTTGATTTCCTTAATGTCCCGATGCAGTCGCTCCATTTGCAGATCAAGTGCATGAGCGGCATCCGCTGCATTTTTCAATTCACGCGTCATACTCTCTGGTACTGACTTATTATATTTATAGAAAATTTTATGTTCGAGACTTGCCCAGAAATCCATAGCAATGGTACGAATTTGTACCTCAACGCACACTAACTCCTGACGATCTGACATAAATACAGGTACCTGAATCAGCAAATGCAAACTTTGATAACCGTTAGGCTTGGGATTCTTAATATAATCCTTCACTTCAAGAACCGTTAAGTCGTCCTGCTTCTGAAGCATTTCACTTACATGATAAATATCTGAGATAAAAGAACAGGTAATTCGTAGACCTGCAATGTCTTTAATACAATTTCTCACAGAATCTAGAGATAATTCTCCATTTTTACGGAGCATTTTGTTCATAATACTCTCGGGAGACTTGATTCTCGATTTGGTATGTTCAATAGGACTGTAATCGTGAAGAGACTGAAACTCCTGTTTGAGGATCTCAATCTTCGTCTCCATCTCATCAAGCGCAAATTTATAAATCAACATAAACCGGGTGATCTCGTGCTTAAGCTTTTTAAATTGTTCGATTTGATTCTCGGGGGTCATTATCCATTTCTCCTCTTGTAGCTTTTCTCTATATTTATCATAGCCAATCCACTAGTGAAATTCAAATTCAGCGAGCGAATGTGAGGTTATTCAAAGTTAATTTGATTCAAATCCCATATTTCAAATGGGGTATTAACCTACCCATATTCTACCACAACCAATGATTAGCAGAAAAAGAGCTCCCTCTCGGCAGCCCTTTCATCTGTTACAGTAACTGTTCTTTAGTTAAGCTGTTTCCACTTTTGCTCCAACGTTTGAGGGACATAGCTTTCTAATTTTTTTAATAGTTCCAAGGGTTCTTGATCTATATTTAACAAGCTAAGATGCGAAGCGTTAGAAAATCCCTCGTTAATGCTATGTTGAATTAGATTCATCAGAGGATCAAAATAATTCCTGATATTTAAAACCCCTACCGGTTTCTTATGTATACCGATTTGTGACCAGCACAAAACCTCAAACAGCTCTTCATACGTTCCAAAACCGCCGGGTAAAGCAATAAACCCATCCGCCAATTCTCCCATTTTTGCTTTACGTCCATGCATATCGTCCACTTCTATCAGCTGCGTTAATTCTCTATGTACCATCTCTCCATTAAACAATCCCCTAGGCATAACTCCGATCACCTCACCTCCACCGTTCAAAACAGCATTGGCGACTTCACCCATTAATCCAATTTTTGACCCCCCGTAAATTAAGCGATAATCGTTCATAGCCATGTAGTTTCCAAGTTCAACAGCTTTGACTTTATATTCCTCATGCACCCCTAAATTCGATCCTGCAAAAACACAAATTGATTTCAAATCCTCATCTCCAAACTATATATTGATAATATCCGACATCTAATATACTATATGTTGGAGAATAAATCATATAAAAGATTAAGGAGAGCTACATAATATGGAGATCAATGAAGTGCAGAAATGGATTAAAAGTTATTATGGACAAAGAGGCTGGACCGATTATGGTCCTTTTATACGGGTTGGATTTCTTATGGAAGAGACAGGTGAGGTTGCACGGGCAGTACGATCCTATGAAATTGGAAGAGATCGGCCAGATGAATCTACCCCTCCACCAGAGCAACTGAAACACGACTTGATTGAGGAAATTGGTGATGTGCTAGGCAATATAGCCTTGTTAGCCGATTTGTATGGTATCACTTTAGAAGAGGCATTTACTGCACATAAGGAAAAATTAGTTAAACGCTTTAATTCCTAAGGAGAAGTAGAAAAAGGGCTACAATCGGCATCACCGTATTGTAACCCTTCTTTATCTAACTATTTAAGCCTCGTTAACTATTACTGCCTAATGTATGATTCGAAATAGCATTAATTATTGTTTCCCAATCATCTGGGTGAACTTCGTGACCCGTTCCTTCTAGGGTTAGTAGCGACGCATTAGGAATTTCATCGGCAAGCGCCAGACCATGCTCCAAGGGAAGTATGCTATCTTCTGTACCGTGGATAACTAAGGTAGAAACTATGATATTTTTCGCCTTCCCCTCGTAGTCATCCACTCCTGTAAGAAGCGAATGATTAAACATGCTGAGCAAGTTGTTTGCACGTTTTATTTCCATCCTAACTTGTTTATACGCTCTTTTCTCATCGAATTTATGTTTTGATCCACAGAGTATACTGGAACCGGAAACCAAGTAATCTGCGACCGCTTCTTCATCTGACCAATCCAGACTAGCTCCATTGGCATGAAAAGCGAGGATCCTCTCATCCATTGGAGGTAAGTTCCGGTCATTATCATCAGATTCAAAAATGCTAGATGCGACCAATGTTAAGGTTAGAACCTTTTTGGGATGACGTATAGCAAGGACTTGTGCAATCATTCCACCTAAGGACATCCCAACGATATTTGCCTGTTCTATATTATAAGCGTCAAGTAACCCAGCAGCATCATCGGCCATATCAATTACCGTATAATTAGAACTCCCAGGCTCATATACAACAGAACGTCCCACATCCCGGTTATCATACCTTATAACATATCGTCCTGTATCTGCTAATCGTTGACAAAACTCCTCATCCCAATAAACCATTGAACAAGTGGCACCCATAATTAGTAATATTGCAGGATTGCTGGGGTCTCCAAAACTATCCGAACATATATCAATTCCGTTTACTTTAAATATCTTTTCGCTCATTGTTTATTCCTCATTTCATTCGAATTTGGTAATCAAAGAATGCACACTTAAATAAGACCCGTCACATTTTGAAATAAATGGATGTTGGTATCATTGAATTGCACCTCGAATTAACGCAAACGAATGAACTTGATAATCACGATAAGCACTCTCCTACTTCATATTAAAGGGTCGTTAACCCAATTTCGATTATAACATAAAAAGACTATCCTCTGATTTTGAATCAGGAGATAGCCTTTCCATTTATCCAGACAAAACTATTCGTTAAATAAATACTTCCTCAACGGTCAAATTTCGCTCCTTGGATAAATCCCTAAACGTAGTTTCATCTACTTTCACTAACGGTTTAAAAATATCCAAAGGGTTGTTCATAATAATCGTACCTTGCTCTCCGTTGCTAAGCTGAACACTTTTACCTACGAAGTTCGGCAGTAAATGTCCAATCAAAGCTTGTACCGCATTTCCATTCAGCTTTCCAAAGCCCAGCTCATGCACCTTGCGCAGAACGGTAATCAGCCCTTGTTTGGGTTGATTCACTCTTGCAGAGGTCATCCCAACATAGGCATTAGCAACAGCCACAATCAGTGTATACGGGTGCAGGTCCGCCTTACGAAGCATATTAGGATAACCAGTCCCATCCTCGAATTCATGATGCTGAAGCGCCACCAGAGCGGTCTTCTCGTCATTCATAGATTTAAGAATAATATCGTATCCATACGAAGTGTGACGCTTTAGTTCTTCAGTTTCCTCAGGGGTTAAGATCCCCGTCTTATTTAAGATAGATGGGTCGATCTGACTTTTTCCTATGTCGTGTAAATACCCTGCCCGGCTAATCTCGTAGCGTTCTTCTTTGGTATAACCTAACCAAGTCGCTATGTAAAATGATAGCAGTCCCACCTGTAATGAATGATTGTATGTACCAACGTCTTCTCGTTCAAGCAACAGCAATAAGGAAACTACATCCTTATGTTCATCCATTTTTTCCAGCAAAGGCTGCAACGTAAGATCAACATCTGACTGCGTGAAACTGCCCTTGCTGAGTGCTTCTAGAAAAATAGATTCATAGTTTTGGATTGCTAGATCAAAGTTTCCATTTAAGCTTTGCTCCAGATTCGTTCCCTCATTATCCATCGCAATGCTGCGAGGTTCAATATCGACATAATCGATACGATGTCTCATCAGGAGGGTGATTTCTTCTTGGTAAACAATTGTCCCTTTTGGGAGCACGTGTAAACCAACACTATTAAAAGTGTCCAACATAAGACAATCGCCATGTTTGAGATCCGTGACATGAGCTTTCAAAATTCTGCACCCTTCCTATCAATAGGTATATTTTACCTTAAGGATAGCTAAATTATTCCAAAGTCACAATATGGTTAAAGTCTCATTAACACTATCAATTAGTTCAAAAGACCCCCGCAACATCACCTAAAAAGGAATACTAAAGTCCGCTATCACTTTTCCAATCAACTGATCCTTCGCTACAAAAGGAGTAGCCCAGAGATGAGCATCGTAGCTTATATTCCGGTTATCTCCGAGAAAAAAGTAATGGTCCGACGGAACCGTAACGGGTCCAAAAGTATAATTCATCCGCTCATTAAGATAGGGTTCATTGATCTCCGTTCCATTTCTGTAAAGGGCTCCATCTTTAATTTCAATGGTATCACCTGGCAACCCTATCAACCGCTTTACATATCTTTTATTCTCATCACCTGCTACCGGAGGCGTAAACACGACGATATCTCCATGATCGAGTGTCGTCATCCATAACATTTTTTCAACGATTAGACGGTCATTAATTTCAATTGTAGGAATCATAGAGCCAGTAGGAACCCTCATGGCTTCAGCAACATAAGTTCTTATAAACAAAGATAGGACCACTGCGATAGCAACACTAGGCAAATATTGTTTGATAAATTTCAACATAATTGCTCACCTCATATTCATTTTATAAACTCTTTGATGGGTGCAGAAGCTTTTTTCGCTCGTTCATATTCAGTTCATATTGTCGTCATGTATAGTTCATCTTCATCGGGTAAGCTTTCTTTAGCAATTCGTTAAGGTACTAAAATAAAGCGATTAGAACAGGAGAAGATACGAGTGAAACCAGAAGAAGAGGTTATAAAAAAAAGGATGAATAAACCGCTTAAAATTATACTTATTTCCATAGGGGCTTTAGCTACTGCAATAGTACTTTTTCTAGTGACTGTTTTTGTCGCTAATATTTTCCTCAATAAATCGGACCAAGCTAAAATAAAACCCTATGGTCAGTCTGTAAGCGTCGATGGTAAAAATATGAACGTTTTGATTCAAGGAAAGGGTGAAGAGACAGTCGTGCTCTTACCTGGTTATGGAACGGTGGCACCGGGACTTGATTTTAAGCTGTTAATAGATGAACTATCTCCATTTTACAAAGTTGTCGTGATTGAGCCTTTCGGTTATGGATTAAGTGATAGAACTGAAAAAGAGCGAACCACAGAAAACATTGTGAGTGAAATTCATGAAGCTGTAAAGCAGCTTAATATTGACCGTTATATTCTAATGGCACACTCTATTTCCGGTATGTACAGTTTGAATTATGTGAACAAATATCCAAACGAAGTGAGTGCATTTGTCGGGATTGATAATAGTATTGCAACGGAAGACAGGATAGGTGTTAAAATACCAACAGGAAAATTAAAACTACTTAGAGAATCAGGCTTGGGCAGATTGTTATTTAAATCAAGTGGAAATCCCTATGCTGAATTGCCGTTTGATGATGAAACTAAAGAACAATTGAGATTGCTTACGCTTAGAAACACTTATAATTACACTAACTTAAATGAAGTGGAACATATGTCTTCTAATTATAAAGGGGCTCTAAATTCAACTTTTCCAAAGGATCTCCCCCTTTTGCTCTTTGTTCAAGGGGATGATACTCTCTTAAAAGATTGGATATCATTGCATGAAGAGCAAGTCAAAAATTCCGTACAAGGAAAATTGGTAAAACTTGATGCAGGACATTATCTGCACCATACCAAATCAAAAGAAATCGCCGAAAATTTTAAGACATTTATGAAAGAAATAAAATAAGTATAGATTGTATCGCTCAGATTGTCTAAAGCGTTTCACCTATTCTCCATGCTGCTGCATCATGTGCAAGCTTCCTTGCATTTCATGCCGCAGCATTTTTTTTCTTATTCATAATCGTTAATATTTACGTACCCACACTTCTAAAACCGCTCAATAATGCGATTCATTTCCCCATCTACGTCCATCAAAGTATTCTTAGGTATATGAATGACCAACAAACCGCCAAAGATCTGTTCACATTTCCCATCATTCTCTGTAATCCGTTGTTTAAAAGCAGAAATGGCTGCTGAATCAACAGCCTCTTTACTGAGGAGCCAAGCGTACCTTTTGAAATGAGATTTCTGTACAGTTTCCTGATAGTAATAGATCCCTAGCTCTTCTTTCACCCGTATAATATCACCCATTGTAACACTTGGATTAAAGATCGGCGTCTCTTCGATGCGGTATTTATCTTTACCGACTGGAGTAACATCAAGGATTTCTATTTCACGGCCTGCTGGATCGAAGCAAATATGTAGTCCTGACGAATCTAGCATCAGCACACCTCAATTCTATTCAAAATCTGATCTTGATGATTCTAAATAACACAAAACACAATAAATACATTAAGCTTGTAATCCCGAACAACCTGAAGATTCCCGGCGTTAAAAACATATATAAACTGTATGGAAAACTCCAAATAAAGGCGAGAAGCATGAGAAGGCTTCTGTTTAAAGAGACACCTATCGCAAGTAATCCGGCAGGCAACACCAGCATTACCATACTTATTATAATACTGGATTGATTCGTAACCTCAGCATACGGATTAATGAATATAAATATAAACCATAAAAAAACGGTCATCAAACTGGATACATATCCAATGAGTTTAATGATTGTTAAGTTTATGGATTGCTCCATTCCATCACCTCAATTCTTTCGCAATAATTCTCTCCAGCCATTTCCACGGGAGCAGCGTTTTGCCTAAGATCAAGATCCGGGTGCCTTTGCCGATAGGATACCGAAGCCTCGGTGACTTCATTTCAGTAATACGACCGATGAGATCTGCCACTTGCTTTGGATCAGGTGCAGTTTCAGCGGTATGCTTGGAATATCGTAGCACAGCGTCCAGACGGTCTCTATAAGGAGAATCCTCGACTTGACGAATTTGTGCCATTCCTTTTCCCCAAATCGGAGTACGGAAGGAGCCAGGTTCAATTAATACTACACGTATTCCATAAGGAGACATTTCATGACGCAGACTTTCACTGAATCCTTCTACTGCAAATTTGGAAGCTGCATATGGAGCATACCCCGGAAACCCGGACAACCCGCTTATACTCCCCACGTTAATAATCGTACCACTTTTCTGTTCTCGCATAACTGGCAGCACAGCTTTTGTGACCGCGACTAATCCGAAAAAATTCGTCTCCATTTGCTGACGCCATTCTTCCATGGATATCTCTTCTATGAAGCCGCCTATAGCAAAGCCTGCATTATTTACCAAAACATCAATTCTTCCGAATGTTTCATGTACTGAGGTTATAGTCGCCTGTATAGAATCACTATCGGTAACATCCATGGTCATAAAATGAAGCTGCTTCAAGAGTCCTGCTTGCTCTGCCTGCTGTTCAAGCTCGCCTTTACGACTCAAATCGCGCATGGTTGCTACAACTTTGAATCCCTGTCCTGCTAGTTTAAGGGCTGTGAGCAGTCCAAATCCACTAGAGGTTCCGGTTATTAAGGCCACTCGATCATGCATTCGATCTAGATGTGAATTCATCTTTGACTCTCCTTATGTTTCATTATTTCAAAAAGCAAACAAACGTTCTTTTTCGGATTGACTATCCATTAATTTCAAGTTATAGTAAGTGTATCATTTATATTTCTGCGGGAGAAGCACCTCGCAAGATAGGCATTCATGCCTATCTTGGAGGTGCTTTTTTTGCGCACATAGACTAATTAAGGAGCTGAAATGAATGTTTATTCACAATTTTAGTTATTTAAAGAGGTTTGTCCAATTAATCCTAGTAGTAGCTCTCCTCAACATCAACCTTACATTAGCTTCTGCAGGTACAGACTGGGATTCAGCCTTAGATGACATTAACGGTCTCCATGGTAATTATACCTCGCTTCAAGTAGCCCTCAAGTCCGATAGCTCAAAAATTCAAATGCTACGTAAGCAGAACAATGAAACTCTGAAATCTATTCACTCTGTCATAGAGTCAACAGATAAGGTTCTGCTGAGTCGTTTATCATCTGAAGCAACGTCGGCTCAGAAGAAACATGCTCCTCTACTGGACCAATACAGCACACTCAGTAAGCAGTCTACCGCAGCCAAGAAAGCTAAGGACTTTAAGACAGCCACTCTCCTGGATCTAAGACGCAATAAGCTCAAAGCTGCGGTAACACTCGCTAGAACTGAAATTAAGGCCAAGACAGACGCTTTGGCAACTGCCCGCAAGCAAACAGCTGCCAAGATCAAGCCTATCAAAGATGCTCTGGCACCAATCACAGCTCTGAAGAAGCAAATCACCGCCGAGAACAAGAATATCGCTGTAGCGCAGAAAGTTCGTTCAGAAGCAGATAAACAATATAAATCGGCTGTAAAACAAGGGGATGCAATTAAGGCAGTATCAGAAATGAAAATATCCTATGAGCAAATGAAACGAATTCATGACATGCATCAGAATATTTACAGCTGGGAGCAGAAGATCTCCTTAGCTCTACGATCTGCAGAGTCTAAGCTTCCATAAGGATTCGTTCCCACCGGCTCATATCAGCTTCACTAACATACTAATTAGTTGGGCTGCAGGCACAATTAGGAGCTGAGCAAATATAGTACCTATAAATCGCGAACCCATCAATACCACATATATTTTTCCTAGCTGATCACGGTATTCTACATTTTCAGTGGCTTTATGGGTAATAAGACCAAGCTGTGGGTCGATAAATATGGTCAGCAGTATAGTCGCCATTCCGTTAATCAATCCTGAGGCTTGAGAAGCAGTCGTGCTATATTGAGGCATTAGATGAGCAGCATACAAAGATGATATGACCCCTACGGTGTAAAAGGCTGTAACAAAAACATTCATAACAATAAAACGTTTAGGAATCCCCAGGTATCTGAAGTTATATAGATTCACTTTTGGTTTTCTTATGTATTTTCTAGTGTTTTTTAACTGCCCGATCGTTACGCTCGTAAGCAGCTTGGGAATAGAACCTTCGATTTCAAGCTTTGAGATGATTCTCCCAAACAAGCCTACAAAAGTAGGGAAAATAGCAATGGCAATTAATGTCCCTAATGAAGAAGCTAACAATATAATTCTCAAGTAATTAAGAAGTGGGAAATCAGAATGTATTTTGGCATAATCTACGAATTTAGCCGTCAGTGGAGCTTGAATCATGTTTGCAGTTCTTGACACGAGAACAATAATGCCTGTCAGAGACAAAGCAATAGCTATCTTGTTCAGCTTCACCCCGGCGTATCTTACCGAATAAGATAAGGTTTCTGCTGTATGAATAATCATTGTAAGCAAGCATACTACAATCAAGCTATTTACCATTTTTAGGTTCATCTCCATTAAAAGCTATTTATCTATTCGGTGCAGTTTTGGGCGAAAGTATTGATCCAGTCCGTAAGAAAGCGTAATTCCAACGGTATATCGAACAAGGTCAATCCATAGGAATCCCTTTCCGAGAATCAACCCACCGAGTATGGTAGCACGGATGCTGTTGATCCACTCTGCTTGATACAGTTGGCTAAATTCTATGCCGAAACTAAACATCAGGCTCCACATAAAAGCGATCCACAGCTTCCGGTTCACTAGCAGTACACGAAACATAAAGTAAACCATGCTGCCCCAAAGCGCATCTCCAAAATGTCTCGTTACAAACAAAGGTAGCTGTTCCGAGAATGCTCTAGAGCATAACCCCAGTACAATAACAATTAAGCAGATGCATCCATAAATAACTCTTTCTTTTAAAGCATTGACTCTCATTTCCATCCTCTATCCTGCGTCTGACTTGAAATTTATGCTTGATATAATATTAATCATCACGATATAAAACGGATAAATAATCATGGCCCCTATTATGATTAACCCCGTTACCGGAACTGGTTTATCCGCAGCTTCTGTAATCGGGAACCATGCTGCGAATAAATTAATAAACAGAACCAAATAGGGAAACCACAGGATCGTAGTGAAATATATGGATTTTTTACCGCTCAAATATTTTCTTGTCATCCAAACAAACCCCATAGAAAAAAATATAAACATCACAAATATGAAAAAAGCTGCAAGTTATTCACTTTATCCAGCTCCAAGCCAGAAATTCTACTAATACGATAAATATTTACTAGTAGCTCTATTACGACAAACAACATAAAGGCATAAAGTACGCTTAACGAATTCAGCTTAATAAAATACTTCATTTGCTCAGGACTTCGGGGTTCCACATTCGTTCCACACTAGTAAGCTCTAATTCATCAAATTCCAGCCTATAAATATCTGGTTTCGAAGTCTGTTCAAAGAACTCATAACCATACTCTTTATTGAAGTAATTCAGGATAATGGTCATGATATTCCCGTGGGTACCTAGTGCTATTTTGCCGCCTTTATTTTGCTGGATCAATTGCTTCATGATGGGGATCGCACGCTCTTGCGCTTCCTGAGTACTCTCACCATTTGGCATTTTATATTGTAAGTCTGTGAATGATGTCTGGATACCCTGAAGAAATTCTTGTTCACTGATCTCGATTTCAACGCTTGCGATGGCTCTTTCTCTAAGTTCCTCATACAGCTCAATTTCTTGATCTGATGCCTCAGCCAAATACTTAATCGTATCTATGGCTCGTCTATAAGGACTGGAGACAAAATGTGTGATCTCTTCCTCCGCCAATAGTTCTTTAATTCTATATGCGTCCTCATGCCCTTTATCAGATAATCCTCGTTCCCTCTCATCTCCAAGCACAAAAGGTGATACTGCGTGCCTAATCATATAAATAAAAGTCTTCATGAGTTACTCCTCTCCAGCTCATTCAAATATCGTTTTTGCCACTTCGCGGTCTTTCTTGAAAATCTCCACTGGATAGGGAATGGCCATCTCGGGCAGCTCACTTTCTTTAAAGAACTTAAATTCTTCGACTTCTCCATCCATTGCTCTCAGCGTTCCACGGATGATAGAACACTCAAATACGATGACTGTATATTCCACCTGGTCTCCATTGTTATATTCGTATCTATATTTCCCTCCACCAAAAACCCCAAGAATGGAAGTAGGATGCACCATTAATCCAGTCTCTTCATATACTTCTCTGCGCAAAGTTCTTCCCGGCCGTTCCCCTGGCTCGATAGCGCCTGCTGGCAATCCCCACAAGGACTCTTCAGGTTTTCGAATAAATAGAATTTCATCTTCTTTATTTCTTATTACTGCAGCTACGGAAGGCATCATTAATAACTCTGAACCCACTTTTCCTCGGATCTCCTGATAATACTCAGACATCGGCACGCTATTCATCCATCCTCTCACACCGTTTTGTAGAACATCATCCTATTTTCCTCCGGCTTCCCAAAAACCCACATTATGTATATATTAGACATCACTGTGATGGAATCCTTTAGATTCGGTAATATGCTTAGCGTGGAACAAAAAAAGCTTCCGAACGGCTCAATACTTTCTGAGGTCCGGAAGCAGTTACAATGAGGTGAGACTTTGAGCTTAATGTTTCCCTTTGTAGCCGGCAAGCTGTACGATCATGATAACAAGAACAAGCAATGAAATGAGCTGGTCAATACTCATCTGCGTCCGCCTCCAATCCCAAATGAAGGATGGCTCTTCGGACGGCATTTCCTCTCCCAAGGACACTGCTTCGTTCCCCTTATACACACTATGTAACATGAGTTCCAATTATTACTTTAAGAATGACTTACCCCTCCATACGAGCAAGTTCTTTTTCCACTTCATCTAGTTGATCTTCGCCGAACACTTTAAAGCCATTTTGCCGTAATAACTCCGTAGTTGTACCTTCTCCTGACATCTTCGTATCCCTAAAAGTACCATCATAAATATAAAGACTACCACAAGAAGGACTATCCTGTTTTAATATTGCTAATGTAACTTGATGTTCTGTAGCCAGCTTCAGCGTTGCTTGAGCACCCTTCATAAAAGGTTCCGTAACATCCACACCTGCACCTATTACTACCCGCTCACCTTGCCGCTGGGCATCTGGACGAGGCGTTGATAACCCTCCGACTACCTCAGGACAAATGTGGACAAAACGCCCTTCCTCATACCACTTCAAGAAACGAGCATCGAGACACGGTACATCACCATTATCATAACGCACTTTATGTCCTAACAGACATGCGCTTACTAGAATCTTCCCTGTCATCGTAATCTCCACCAGTCCGTCTAGTATTTAATATATGGCTATATTATTTACGACACAAAACTGATATGCAAGATCGAAATGCTTGTCACTGAAATGTTTGTGCTTCATATACAAAAGAATGCTTATTATGTCCATATAGGCATCATTAATCTTGATATTGGGGGGTCTTCTCACTTCTATACCGACTCCAGCAAGTCCACAATAAATCAGCCATAAGATAGAGTCCCACGAAAGGAAATATAATTCCCCAAACATTATAGACTAGTGAATACAAACGCTCCATAAACGGCTGAATCCCATATACACAAGCTACCGATAGCGCCCACCAATATAGGGAGAATTGAAGGCAAATATGCCCTTGCAGTTGATAAGACATCCCTGAATAATCCCACCATTGCTTTTGAAACACAGTTTTTAGCAGCCAACCACTTACGTATTCAACAGCTGAAGGAACGACTAACGCAAGCAGGAGGACAATTGGGAAAGGCAGGGTTAAGTCTCTGGCAATCAGTAGAAGCAGTGGTGCAAATCCATACATTGGTTTAAAAGGGCCTTTTAGAAAGCCTTCTTTGCGAAAGCTTCCATTACTATATAAGTTATATGCACCTTCCAATACCCAGCCTAAAAAAGAGTAGATCATAAAATAAAAGAAATATTGGCCTGCCACTGCCATCGCAGAATCTCCGCTTGAAGAAAATAGAGAAGTCATCATGTTTATACACCGCTCCTAGTTGTCATTATTTTCTTAAATATCCATCCGGCCCTATTATGCCTTAATCCTTCAGGAGATATGCGCAACAAAAAAAGACATAACCCAAAGGGTATGTCTTCATTACAAATTATAAAGGGTGAAGCGGATCCTCTATCCATCCACGCTTATGGTTTAAGCCGTTCTTCATGATGCTGAGCCGATATTAGCGACTGATCGTCGTCTTGTTTCTTTAACGTATCCGTTGAAAGTTCACTACGTACGCCAAAGTTTGAACCATACTTTTTCTCAAAGTTGCCTGCAAGGGCCTCACCACGTTTTTGCCGATATCGGCTGTTCTCATTCCGACTACGCATTTCATTTCCTCCCTGCTACAAGAATGGCTGAGATCTGTGAAATCTGCGAAAAGCTACTAAGAACTTGGAGAAAACTCTCTGATGAGGTTGTACTTGAATTCATTATACAATAATTGCTAAAATCATCTCAAGAAAAACAGACTGCCCAATGAAGGACAGCCTATCTTCCGAATCATTTAGTCCAAATCGTTAGGAAGCGGATCAGGATGCGAGGACTCTGCAGGCTTGGCTACCCAATCGTCTGCTTCTGGCTCGATGTCCACACCATTCTCCATCTTCTTAATTTCAGCTAATGAATCGCCGTCTTTATTTTCCTTGTTGCGGATTTCCGCTTCATCTTGAGAATAATCTGACATGTGAAATCCTCCTCAGGTGCTTTGCTTTATTTGTTCCTTAGTTATAGTTACCCGATGGAGTGTTTTGCAAACATAGTTACGATGAATGAATTTAAGGGTACATGATCCAAGCTACAACCGGACCGATACATGAACCGACAATAGCACAAACGGTCATCGCTACGGAGCTCATTGAAACTGACTGTTCACCGTATTCCAGTGCCTTTGCAGTCCCAAGTGCATGAGAACCCGTTCCTAACCCGATCCCAATCCCAACTTCGCTTCGAATCTTAAACAGTTTAATAATGAGAGGACCGCCAATCGCACCTGTAAATCCGGCAATCATTACAAATACGGAGGTTAGCGAGGAGTCCCCACCTAAACCATTTGAGATTTGTATCGCCACAGGTGTTGTGATCGATTTTGGCAAAATGGACAGAACATACAATTTAGAGAATCCTAGACCAGCCGCCAAAAGCAGACCACTAAACATCCCTAATAACAGACCTGCAATCGCCCCCCCTAGGATGGCTGGAAGATTCTCAACTAACACATTACGTTGTTTATACAATGGGTAGGCTAGCGCCACTACAGCAGGACCGAGTAACTGATTGATCCACTGACCGCCTATCATATATGTATCATACGGAATATGAAAATATAGAAGTATTGCTACAACAAGGACAGTTGCTGTTAACGCGGGAATCAGTACAGGAAACCGAAAACGTCTATAAATTACGGACATCATCAAATAAATAGCAACATTAAGCAGGACAATTCCTGTCGCGATAAAAAACATTATAATTCCTTCCCCTTTTCGCTTAAGCTCTTGCTGCTCCAGCCCGCCTTGCTCTTTCCTTTCAAGGTTGAAAGCCATTGACTCGTATGTGCTGCTGCTGCAATTGTGAGGACGCTGCTAACGATAAGAATCAAGATTAAGAGCAAACCTCTTCCACTAAAAATATCCATATGCTTCACGATCCCAGCCGTCGCTGGAATAAAAAATAACGGAAGATAAGCTAATATTGTTGTTGCACCATCTTCAATCCACTTCACTGGTACAACCTTGAATAGCAATAAAACAAAGAGCAGCAGTAATCCGACGATACTCCCAGAAACGGGAAGTTGCAGCTGCTTTTGCAGGAAGTCTCCAGCCAAGTAGAACAAATAAAGCAGGAACACTTGGATAATTATGCGAATGATTTTCATGATGCAGGATCCCTTCATTATTAAATTAACTCGATAAAGCTTAAAATGGGTCACCTCAATAAGAGTATCAGAGTTTTCATGAAAATTTCAATTACTTTTCGAATCTTGTAAGAATTAAACAAAAATAACCTGCATGATCTCCAAGACACTGGAGACTTTGCAGGTTTCATTATTTTCGTTATGCAGCTCAAAAATGAGATTCCAGCTTAGTTAAACCCACTGAACGACTTGCCCTGCGCTTTGTCTTGTTTTTCCACGTGGTTCATTCAAACGATACCCAAAGGCTACCATGCAGGAGATTCCAAAATGTTCGGCATCCATAATCCCCTCTTCGGCAAGAACTTGCTCTATCTTCGCCTTATCGAAACCTTCCATTGGGCAAGAATCGATTCCGATTAAAGCGGCTGATGTCATCATATTACCAAGGGCTATATAAGTCTGACGGCAGCTCCATTCGAACATTGCACGCTCATTCTCCATCAATCCGAAATCAACCTTTAAGAACTTATCGAACATATTACCTTTCCCCTCCATCACTTCTGGAGGTAGCTCCTGCACATGCTCCATGATCCCTTTAATATAATCTGAATCAGCAGCCATATCTTTAGGAAGACGTGAGAGAATCAATACAAAATGACTTGCGGTTGACAATTGCTTTTGTGCTCCCCAGGCATGAGCACGTAATTTCTCACGTATTTCCGGACTTTGTACTACGACAAAACGCCAAGGCTCGAATCCGAATGAACTTGGTGACAGACGTCCTGTTTCCAGAATAAACTGAAAGTCTGACTCACTAATTTTTTTATGACTATCAAATTCTTTAGTTGCATGTCTGAACTGGTAAGCAGACAGGATTTCATTCTTGTTTAATGATAAAGTATCCATATTTAACACTCCTTTTATTTGCTTAGAATCAACGGCCCATTTGACTGTTTGCCGTTCTCATGCTTAATATTAGAATATATATCACTTCTTTAAAAGTACGCACATTAATGTTATGTAGTATACAAAATGATACTATGGGAGTTGAACGGCTATGCGTGATCGAAAAGGTGGATTCGGAGATTTCCCAGGAGGCAATAAGGAAGCTTGCCCTGTGGAATTTACGCTCGATGTTATAGGAGGAAAATGGAAGGGGATTCTCATCTATCACTTGATGGATGGAACGAAACGCTTTAACGAATTTCGCCGAATATGCCCAGGAATCACTCAACGCATGTTAACCTTGCAGCTTAGAGAGCTGGAAGAAGATGGAGTTGTTCACCGTGAGGTCTACCATCAGGTTCCCCCGAAAGTCGAATACTCGTTAACTGAATTTGGCAAGACACTGACCCCTATTATTAAACTCATGAAAGACTGGGGAGAGGTTTACAAAACAAAACAGCTTTCCGCAGAAAGCTGTCCAGAAGGTATGGATATTACGGTGTAGCTTAAAGCTGCACCTTTTATTTTTCAAAAAATGCCTCGGCCTTTTCCTTATGTTCGTTGGTTACCTGACCAGATATCGCTTTAATGCCTGCTGCAATGATCGCTGCATCATCTGTAAATCCAAGGCCGAGAATCGCATCGGGTATCGCATCAATCGGGGAGATGAAATAAGCCAACGCTCCGAAGGCAATTCCTTTTGCCCATAAAGGGGTCTTTGCGTCGACTGCGCAATAATACATCGCAATAGCATCTTTAGTAAATGGGATCTTTCCTGCGAACTTTTTAGTTTTAGTCCAAAAATTCCGCGTCACCATCTCCTCGTTCTCTTTACTGTATGGAAACTTCTCTGCTGTGAGTTCCGCAGTGATCTTATCATCATCTTTCTTCATTAGATTTTCCCTCCGCAAGGTTCATATGAAGTACATACAGTCAGTATACCCTCAGCTATTATTTATATCTTTAAGATAAACTATAGCTCGTTCTATGAAACTTACACAATATCATTTAATTTCTTTGATCTTATTCAAATCACTGCTGCATAACGCTTCAAGATTCTTAAAGATTCGCTCGGCATCCCAATCCCACCACTTAAGCGCTTCTAGATGTTCGATCAATTCATCATCAAAACGTTTTCTAATTACTTTACATGGATTTCCTCCAGCCACACTATAAGCCGGAATATCTTTCACAACTGTTGAATTGGCCGCGATGACGGCCCCATTCCCAATATGTACACCCGGCATAACCGTAACATTCTGCCCTATCCACACATCGTTGCCGATCACCGTATCTCCTTTTAAGGGTAGCTCTGATAGTTCTGGAACCGCATGCTCCCAGCCATTAGACATGATATTAAAAGGGTAGGTCGTAACAGAATTCATTCGATGGTTCGCACCATTCATGACAAATTCAATACCTTTGGCAATCGCACAGAATTTCCCAATAATAAGCTTGTCTCCAATAAAATCATAATGATGAGTCACATGCTCCTCAAACTTTTCCGCACCGTCTATATCATCATAGTAAGTATAATCGCCAACCATAATATTGTTCCTTGTAATCACATTTTTAATATAACAGATGCTTTTGATCTGTTCATTCGGATAGAGCGAATTCGGATTCGGTCCATATTTCTCCATAATATCGCCTCCCTCTCTTTTGATAAAACATAGCAGAGATCACAGATCTTTTCAAATAAGTACGAATCATGAACATAAAAAGCGGCTACCGTGTGGTAACCGCCATTACAAGTACTTTATCGCTTTGATAAAACATCTACTTCGTATTGCTTCACATCGCTCAGCCAACTTTCTCGGACAGGCACACCATTCGTCGCACAATAATAATCCCAAATAGCTCCGAACGGATAAGATTTCAATTCCTCTACCAATGCAAGTCTAGTAGTATAATCCCCATCCAGTTCAATTTGCTTCAATAGCTCTATCGGTTCCAGCATCGCACGTAGCAGGGCTTTGATTGTGTTACGTGTTCCGATCACCCAAGCGGCAATGTGATTAATACTTCCGTCAAAGAAATCGAGTCCAATATGAGTTCTTTCTAGGAATTGACCTCTAACTAGTTCACGAGCAATCTCCAGCAGTTCATCATCCATAGTCACCACATGATCGCTGTCCCAGCGTACTGGACGGCTAACATGCAGCAACAATTGATCACCAAACAGCAGCCAAGAGGATAATTTATTCGAGATGGTCTCGGTCGGATGGAAATGCCCAGCATCGAAGCAAACCGCTTTGCCCCGACTTAGTGCATAACCCATATAAAATTCATGCGAACCTACCACATAACTTTCTGAACCAATTCCGAACAGCTTGCTTTCTACAGCATCAATGTTATATTGCTGATCGATCTCCTCGCTGAAGATCTCGTCCAGTGATTGCTGAAGTCGCACTCTCGGTGACAGACGGTCGATCGGTGTATCTTTATATCCATCTGGAACCCAGAAGTTGGTTACACAAGGCTGACCTAGTGCCTGACCGAAAGATTCGGAGATTCGGCGTGAAGCCTTGCAATGAGCAATCCAGAAATTGCGGATTTCAGGATCCGAGTGGCTTAGTGTAAAGCCATCATTAGCTTTTTCATGAGAGAAGCAAGTGGGATTGAAATCTAATCCAAGTCCCTGCTCCTTAGCCCAGTCCACCCATCTTTCAAAATGCTTAGGCTCTAGCGCATCAAGATCTACCGTTTCTTCCGTATCGGCATAAATAGCATGTAAATTAACTTTATGACGTCCGGGGATAAGTGCTAGTGCTTGCTCCAAATCTCGGCGCAGCTCCTCCGGATTTCTTGCTCGTCCCGGGTAACTGCCCGTGACAGCGATCCCGCCACTTAGCTCCTTTTCCTTATTCAGGAAGCCCTTTACATCGTCTCCTTGCCAGCAGTGCAATGAAATTTTGATTGCTGCAAGCTGCTCTAATACTTTATCTACGTCAATACCGTGCTGAGCGTAGAGCTTTTTCGCCTCATTATAGCTCGTCTGAATGCTCTTTAAGCTTTCTGTATTCTGCTCCATGCTTGAGCCTCCTGATCTTGTCTTAGTGATTTCATTTAGGGGTATTTTTCCCCTTCTTTTGCTCGTTTTCCGCTTTTTGCGCTCAATGAGGGGGATTTATACCCTTCTTTTGCTCGTTTTCCGCTTTTTACACTCAATGTAGGGGATTTATACCCCTCTTTTGCTCGTTTTCCGCTATTTGCACTCAATGAGCGGGATTTATACCCTTCTTTTGCTCGTTTTCCGCTTTTTGCACCCAATGAGGGGGATTTATACCCTTCTTTTGCTCGTTTTCCGCTTTTTGCGCTCAATGAGGGGGATTTATACCCTTCTTTTACTCATCCATAGCTATCTAATAGTCATCCCATATATTCTCGGTTACTTTATTAGTTACTCTTAAACGATCTGCATTCGAGCAAACTCAGCTAATGCCGCGGTTTTTAGGGAAGAGTCCATCTCTTGTGGAATATAGATTGTTACATCAAATGAACGATATATAACTTCTCTTGCTTCTTTAATATCTGTGACTGTACCCACGCTGATCATTTGCATAACTACATTACCTAATGCGGTGGATTCCGTTGGACCAGCGTAAATCTCCATCTCAAGTAAATCCGCCGCGATCTGACATAGTAGTGCGTTGTTCGCCCCTCCGCCTACGATGTGCAGCCGCTCCCACTTCTCGCCGGTCAATAGCTGTAGATCCTGAACATAGAAATAGTATGAAAGAGCAAGACTGTCAAACACACATCTGGCGATCTCCCCTGGTGTCTTTGGTACCCACTGTCCGACTTCCGCACAATAGCTCTGTATCTCGCTGATCATGTTGGATGGATTCATGAATCGTTCATCATTGCAGTAGATGATGGATCTAAAAGGAATTTCTTGCGCTGCCAATTCTACCAGTTCGCCGAAGCTGTATTGACCACCATATTCCTCACGAACCTTTTGGATCAGCCACATCCCCATAATGTTCTTAAGAAAACGGAATGAGCCGAAGGCTCCCCATTCGTTTGTATAATTGCGCTCCATCGCTTCTGGACTTGTAATGGCTGAAGCTCGTTCCACCCCGATGAGTGACCAAGTACCACTACTGAGAAATCCCCATTTGTCGCTACTTGCAGGAACGCCTAGTACAGCTGATGCTGTATCATGTGTGGCAACTGCTATGAACTCACAATCTGGAAGATCGCCCCGTGCCACCAAGTCATCAGTCAATCCGCCAATTCGTTCCCCAGGTTCCGTTAAGGGAGGAAACTGCTCTTTTGAAAGACCAAGCAGTGCCAGTAAATCAGTATCATAATCCCGAGTTTGCAGATTCAGCAGACCCGTGGTTGAAGCATTCGTGACTTCACTAATTCTTCGTCCCGTAAGCCGATAGTAGAGATAATCAGGGACCAACAGGATTGAATGTGCTGCTTCAAGATCTGCCTGATCATGCACAAACAGCTGGTACAACGTATTAATCGGGAGAACTTGTATCCCCGTCTTTCTGTAAACGCTTTCGGTTGATATATTGCGATGTACGCTTTGTACCGCTCCATCTGTTCGGGAATCACGATAAGAAAAAACTTCATGAATTCGTGTACCCTTCTGATCTAGAAGTACGTAATCCACGGCCCAAGTATCAATTCCGACGGTACAATGCTCAATTCCTTTTGACTTCGCCTTCTGCAAGCCTTTTACAATTTCAGCAAATAAATAATCGACGTCCCAATAAAGATTACCATTCTTCTCAGAGAACCCATTACTAAAACGGTGAATTTCTGTTAATGATAAGGTTCCTTCCGGTTCTTGCAAGGTTCCGCAAACGACTCTCCCACTAGAAGCTCCAATATCAATAGCAATATGATTCTGACCCTGTTTATGCGCCCCAGCATTCATTCTTAAACAACACTCCTTATCTCCTCATCAGCCTACCAGCAAGGCGAATACGATTCCAGGGCCATGCACACCTATCGTCAGATCATTCTCAATATCCGCTGAACGGCTAGGTCCAGAGATAAAGTGAATACCTGCGGGGAGACCCGATTGTCCCGCTTCATCAAAATCAATAAGCACCTCACCCAGACGAGTCTTCAGCCGCTCCAGCGGAATGATGGCAATTAATGCGGTTGGCAACAGACTGACAGAGCGCCCTTTATCCGCAGAAGATAACACTGTAATAGAGCCTGTATAAGCAACTGCATAATCCGCGATCACAATCCCAATATCGGCTTCCGCCGCCCTAGCTTTCCATGCTTCTTGCATATCCGTATTCCAGACAGATACCCGCGAATCTACAAGTTCTTCTTCTAGCCGAAGTGCCGCAAGCTCAGCTACATTTTGCCGGAGAATATAACGGGCGAGCATATCACTCGCTTTATTGACGATAAAAGCTTTAGCTTCATCCATCGTTGCCATGCGAAACACATGTCCACCTGCACTTTGAAAATTCGCAGTAAATTGATCGATGCGTTCTTCTGGACTCCACTGGAATTCTTGCCAATAATCTGGAGCACCGCGAAAAGGATGTAACGGAGCCGCAGTCGTTCTTGGCCGCTTCAGGCGACGAGCGATATCGTTCATGAATGCCTGCTGTTTCTCACGAGAATCATGGTCCATACGCTCCAGCCATTCTCTGTGCGTTTCCTCAGTCATATCCGGGCTCTCCTTTCAGTTCTTCCGCCTTCCGCTTCGCTAATAAATCTTCCATCCGCTTCTGTATCGACGGGTCCATCTCGCGACTATTTTTGTCCAACTCCTCCTGCAGCTCTTTCCAGCTCTCGCGGAAGGATTCATCTGCCAGCTTCGGAGCGATCCGGTAGTTATTCCAGCCTTTCAGCGGCCCAAGCTTTGACGGAATTCCGCCGTCTCTCACAAGTAGCTTTTGTCCGATTCTGCCTACTTTCATCACACTACTGAATCGCTGGGACTTCGCCATAATCGCACCAAAACCTTTCATGCCAAGACCTTCCGCTTTGTCTCCATAACCTCTTTCTACCTTACGTCGCCGTAAATAGATAAGCATATCATGCAGAGGGATTTTGACTGGACAAGCTTCATAACACGCACCGCATAGACTCGATGCACCTGCGATATCATCCCATTGATCTACATTTTTGTTCAGTGCTGGGGTCAACACTGCTCCGATCGGTCCGCTATAAGTTCCACCATAGGCATGACCGCCAATATGACGATAGACAGGGCAGGCATTCAGACAAGCTCCACAGCGGATGCAGTTCAGTAGCTCCTGAAACTCTGGATCGCCGAGCTGCTCAGATCGACCATTATCAAGGATAATAATATGCTGCTCTTCCGGTCCGTCCCCATCATCCTTTCTACGGGGTCCTGAAATACCGGACATATACACTGTTAGCTTCTGGCCAGTTGCTGAACGAGGTAATAACGTAGCCATCACCTCAAGGTCGCTCCAAGAAGGAATAATCCGCTCCATCCCCATCAAAGTGATTTGCGTCTTTGGCAAGGTAGTGACCATGCGAGCATTGCCCTCATTCTCGAATAGCACCATGGAACCTGTTTCTGCAATCGCAAAATTGCATCCCGTCATCCCAATATCCGCTTCTAGGAATTTCTCCCGTAACTTGCGCCGTACAAATCCTGCAAGGATTGTAGTCTCAGGCAAAAGCTCCTCCCCTGCCTCCTTGGACAACAGCTCAGCAATCTGATAGCGGTTCTTATGGATGGCTGGGATAATGATATGAGACGGAGTTTCTCCGGCAAGCTGGATAATATATTCGCCAAGATCTGTTTCAATCGTCTCCACGTCAATGGATTCAAGAGCCGTATTCAAATGCAGCTCCTCAGTCACCATCGATTTTGATTTGACCACGGAAGCCGCTTGTTTTCGCTGTGCAATCTCTAAAGTAATCTTCACTGCCTCTTCACCCGTTGCCGCAAAATGAATATGCGTGCCGTTCGCTCTTGCATTGTCCGCAAATAGATTTAAGTAATAATCCAGATGAGCGATCGTATGCAGGCGAATTTGCCGCCCACGTTCGCGCCATTCTTCCCAGTGTCCATGATCGTTCGCCGCTTTTTGTTTCCCGTCACGCAGCCTTTCCGTAGTAAAGCGAACCGCCTTGCGCAAAAAGTCATTATTCAGCGCCAAGTCGGCACGCTCTTTTACCGTTGCTGGCTTCACATTAATCGATTCCGATTTAGTCTGAGCGGCATTCTGACTCATTGTCCACTCACCCCCTCATACAGTAGCTCTGCTAAATGCATGACTCGGACCGGTTTGTGGCGATAACGCAAATTCCCAGCAATATTCATAAGACAGCCCATATCCAGACCCGTTAAGACTTCTGCTTCCGACTCCAGCACATGATCTGACTTCTCGGTGACCATCGCCCCGGAGATATCAGACATCTTCACGGCAAAGGTTCCACCAAACCCACAACAGTCCTCAGCAAAAGGTAATGGCACTAGCTCCATCGCCTTCACATTCTGCATAAGTAACATAGGCTCATCACGAATCCCCAGAATCCGAGTGCCATGACAGGAAGGATGATAGGTAACTTTATGCGGAAATACTGCCCCTAGATCCGTTACGCCAAGCACCTGTACCATGAACTGGCTGAACTCATAGGATTTGCGCTGCAAATTCTGCGCCTTGACCAAATTAATCGGATCATCCTGAAACAGTTTCGGGTAATGATGAAGCATCCCGGTGCAAGACCCGGAAGGAGCAATGACAAAGTCACTGTCTTCGAAAGCCTGCAAAATCGTAAGTGCAGCTTGACGTGCCTCATTCCAATAGCCACTATTGTACGCAGGCTGTCCGCAGCAGGTCTGCACTTCGGGAAAATCCAGCTGTACGCCATATCTGGCAAGCAGACGTGCCATCGCTTCTCCGACCTTCGGGTACACAGCATCACTGATGCAAGTAATAAACATCGATACCTTCATGTCTTCACCTCCTGCAACACTATTTTCTACACGGTTGTTATTGCGATGTTCAGCTCCTGTAGCTGCTTTAGCTGTTCTGTGGCAGGGCTGTAATCCGTTATCACAACATCCAATTCACTAGTCGTGGCAACATGTGTGAACGCTTGAATTCCGAATTTGCTGGAGTCACAAAGTAGGATCACCTGCTCCGCGATAGAAATCATCTTTCGCTTCACCATCGCTTGCAGCTCATTCGATTCACTGGCGCCGCGTTCGAGATGAAATCCTTTGCAAGAAAAAAACATCTTATCCACGTGATACAACTCAAGCGAACGCTCGGCTAAATGACCAACAAAGGACATCGATCTGCGGCTCAGTTGACCGCCAGTTGAGATCACATCTATTCGTTCCTTCCCACTTAACTCCGCAGCTACCCTAATAGAATTAGTCAGTACAGTTAGTGGCATATCCGGCAAATGTGAGGCCATATACCATGCAGTTGTGCTAGCATCCAGCAAAATCCGATCTCCCGGCTTTATCATCATCACTGCTTCACGAGCAATCTGCTGCTTCTCCGCTGCGTTCATAATTTCACGTTCAGCATATGGCGTCTCTGGCTGACGATCACGTAGACTGACTGCACCGCCGTGCGAGCGTAGCAGCCTCCCCGCCTTTTCCAAGCGATCAAGATCCCGGCGGATGGTCTCCTCCGTCACTTGGCATAATGTACTCAGTTCCGAGACACGAATGCTGCCACGTTCATTCACTAGTTCTACGATTCTTTCATATCTGTCTGCAATCAGCATGGCTTCCCTCCGTTATATCTATCTATATTCCATCTTCCACTTATCTAGTAAAAGCTGCCGGCACTCCACCGTCAATCGTCAGCATGCAGCCCGTAGTCTTCTCTGACTTGGATGAAGCGAAAAAGGCCACCCCTTCAGCAATATCACGTGGATAAATATTTACAAGCAGTGTTGTGCGTTTACGATAATGTTCCTCTAGTTGATCCGGCTCAATCCCGTAAGCAGCAGCCCGTTCATTCCGCCAGTTCGAATTCCAAATCGCTGAGCCTTGTAGAATGGCATCCGGCAAAATTGTATTGGCGCGAATACCGAACTCTCCACCCTCAGCTGCAATACAGCGAGCCAAATGTGCTTCGAGTGCTTTGGCAGAACTGTAAGCCGATACGCTTTTTCCAGCAAATATAGAGTTCTTAGAGCCAATAAATACCATGCTACCGCCGATCTTTTGCTCCTTCATCACCTTGAAGGCTTCACGTGCAACGAGGAAATATCCAGTTCCTAGCACGGAAATGTTCAAGTTCCACTCTCTTAATGAAGTCTCATCAAAAGGACTGGAAGTGGCAAGCCCAGCATTATTAACAATAATATCTACTCCGCCATAAAAGAGTGCTGTATCTGCATAAGCTGCGGTAACTTGCTCCTCCTGCGTTACATCCATTTTAACAGCGAACGCACGATTCTCACCGTATTTATCGTTAATCTCCTCGGCAATTTTCTGTGCGCCCTCCAGATTGAGATCTGCCAGCACAACATGCGCCCCTTCGGACACTAGTCGACGAGCGGTTTCGCTCCCGATTCCTCCTGCGCCACCAGTAATGAACGCAACCTTACGCGAGAATTCTGCTTCTGCTGGTGCCAGCGACAATTTATATAATTCCAAAGGCCAATATTCCACATTGTACGATTCGTTCTCACTTAGAGAGACGAAATCTCCCAATGCGGTAGCTCCGCGCATAACAGCAATCGCCCGGTGATACAAGGCGCCGCTAATTTTAGAGTTGCTCCAGCTTTTGCCTGTGTTGATCATTCCCACTCCGGGAATTAGAATCACACGCGGTGCGGCTTCGAACATTACATCTCCCTCATGCTTATTGCGATCGAAGTAAGCTTTATACTGCTCTTTGTATGCGGTAATCGCTTCGTTCAGCTTCGTCTTTAAACCATCAATATCACTGGCATTTGGTTCCCAATTCACAAATAGTGGCAGCATTTTGGTATGTACCAAATGATCCGGACAAGCTGCACCTACACTGGATAATTTCTCCGAGTTAACTCCACCTACAAAACGCAGCACATCCTCTGCGTCATCAAAGGTCAGTATCATTTTGCGCTCATCACTGACTGCGCCTCTAATCAATGGCATTACTGCAGCTGCTACAGCCCGCCGCTCTTCTTCAGGAAGCGCTTCCGATTTGCGACCTCCGAACAGATTCTCATCTTCAATTCTATCTTGGATGTAACGCTCTGCTTCATTAATGATAGAAATCGTCTTCGCGTAACAAGCTTCCGGCGTATCCCCCCAAGTCACGAGGCCATGCTTCTCCATCAACACCAATTCTGCTTGAGGATTAGCAAGTACGCCTTCAGCGATCATTTTGGATAAAGTGAACCCAGGACGAATGTAAGGCACCCATACGAAACGATCCCCATAGATTTCCCGCGCAATATCTTTACCGTTATGAGCACAGCATAAGCTGATAATCGCATCTGGATGCGTATGATCTACATGTTTGAATGGTAAAAAAGCATGCAGCAGCGTCTCAATTGAAGCACGCGGATGCTTAGGATCAATCATACAATTCGCGAGGTAAGCCACCATTTCCTCATCAGGCATTTCCTCCCGATCAAACAAAGGTGCAATATCCTCAAGCCGCAATCCGGTAAAATTGCCTGCTTTCATCGTAGCTAGGTCAGAGCCGCTACCCTTCACCCACATGACTTCAACCTCACGACCACGGAAATCTAATTCTATAGTTTTACTAGAGGTATTCCCTCCTCCAAAATTACAGACTCTACGATCTTCACCCAACAGATTGGAGCGATAGACCAGTGCATCCAGACCTCCGTTGATGACTTTTTCCCGTGCAGAATCCCATAAACTTTGTACCATTTGTGAATACCTCCGTTTTTGAATGTTTATTTTTTTGTTTATTTTTGTTTGTTTTGATTTTAATCTATTTGTTTGTGTTTGAATAGAGCGTTTTCAACAAAATTTAAAATTTATTTCACAAGTTAGACAATTCCTCCTTGGATGAACTGAAATTCCATTGCGAAAAAACAAAAAAAGAGTTGCCAATTAGCAACTCCTTCACCCCTACTATTCAGCAACGACTCGACTCATAAACTAATCCAGTAATTACATTTCCCATCCTCGATACCGCTAAGTATTCCTCTGTTTTCTTCAATAACCTTTCTCGAAGATACATTGTTCGGCTCACAAGTCAGCATGACCTTATCAATCCCCAGATCCGCAGCTTTTTTTAACAACTCTGCTAAAAAAATCTTGCCAAAGCCCTTTCCTCGTTCACTAGGCCTGATGCTATATCCGATGTGCCCACCTGATTTTCTTAATTGATCATTTAAGGAATGTCTTAGCTTTCCAACACCAACAGGATAAGAGTCAATCAGTAACCAATAGTTGGTTTGCGGGACATAGTTTGGTAGGAGATTATCGCCTCTTGAGAGTGCTATCCGATCTCTGATGAAATCAGGAAACTCACTGTAAGCCAAATCAAACCCATTGTTAACAAATCCATTCTCCCCAGGGCCGATCTCCATAATCATTTCAAAAATATCGCGTCCATCTGACAAACTAGCTTCCTTTAGCTCAATCAACATCATAATCCCCCCTAGAACACAAAGTTGCTTACCATATCAAAAAATTTTACTGCAAAAAAGAGCCCTCTGCATTATTTAATTGCACTTTCTACAACTAAAATTAACTTCAGCACGCCTGTTTATCGTTAAGTGTACTTTGTGCAACTAAATTCCCCCAATTAAGCTGTATCCGCTGATTTCCAGAGATATAGTTGTACAAAGTACATCTATATCACAATAACCGGAGTAAAGTAGCTATTTAGTTGTATTAAATACACTTATCTGCTCCCGCACTCTTTTTCACAGTAATGTTTCTATTTCTATCTCCTCCTTGCGGACTCTCGTAGTATACTAATTGGAATAAGATACAGATGTTTTATTTTGGCTAAGGAGGTTTGAGATGGTAAATAGCTTTAAGAATGCCAAGGCGCAAGAACGAGTGTGGCACTCCTATGAGCAGATGATTGAGCAGTGGCCCATTCCACTTGAGGAGCTCGATGTTCCAACCACATATGGACTGACGCATTGTATCCTTGCTGGTCAAAAGAATAATCCACCATTACTACTGTTTCATGGTGTTGGTGATAACTCGGCGGTCATGTGGATCTTAAACATAGAGGAATTATCGAAGCATTTTTATTGCATCGCGATTGATACTTTGGGTGGACCCGGAAAAAGCATACCTAACGAGCAGTTTAACAAACAGAAGTTTGAGCAAGTAAAATGGATTAATGAAATAGCGACGTATCTGAATATAGACGTCTTTAATATTGCGGGTGTGTCCAATGGCGCCTATATTGCTTTTAATTATGCGACCGAGCAACCGGACAAAGTGAACCGTGTCGTTTGTTTGGAGGGCGGGATGGTCACTGCACCGATTAAAGCCATGATCCAAACTTTAATGATGATGTTCCCGGAGATTCTGATTCCAACGGATCGCAATTTACTGAAAGTTCTGAAGAAGTTAAGCGCACCTCACTCCCCTTTATTTGACAACCATCCAGCATTAGCTGCTCATCTGATCCTTTTAATGCGCACTCATAATCAGCAAGCCATGTTTGTGCATAAGCTTCATCCATACGATAAAAACGCTGCAGTCGCAGTTAGAGACAAGCTCTATTTTCTAGTTGGAGAACACGCGCTAAAACAATCGAAGGATTTCATAAATATTTTAGAAGATGGAAAGTTCTATTACCAAGTCATCCCCCATGCGGGACACGGGATTAATCATGAGCAACCGGATAGAGTAAACACTGAGATCATCAATTTCCTGATAGACGATAAGGATAAATCACTTGCATCCAGATGAAAGCGCTACTATTATGTTTGTAATTACACATACCTACCCTAGATAAGGAGATGATTTCCATTAGATACGGAACATTAGCGCATACATTTGGTTGTTTACCCCTCAAATCGTTGACAGCAACGCTTCAGAATTATGATATCGATTTTGTTCAACTTGCTTTATCCAAAGCTATTCAGGACATCGATACCTCCACAGGTAAATTAAGTCCAGGCCTCGCAAACTATATTGGCGAACAATTTGACAGAGCAGGTATACGTATCGGAGTGTTAGGCTGTTATATCAATCCCATTCACCCGGATCCTGTTATTCGGAGATTAGAAATAGATCGCTTTAAAGAACATCTACGGTATGCCCGCCAATTCGGCGCCCCTATGGTGGCTACGGAGACGGGCGCACTGACTACTTTCCAAGCACAAGATCCGCTCCATTACGAAGAGATCGGCTGGGATATATTAAGGGCAACTGTACAAGAGCTTGCGGAGGAAGCTGAAAAATGGGGTGTTTTTCTCGGATTGGAGGGGGTCTGCACACATACTCTTTCTACACCAGACAAGATGCACCGCATCTTAGATGAAATCCCCTCTGGCAATATTGGGGTTGTCCTGGATCCATGCAATTTTATTGGTGACGCTGTAGATATGCAGGATCAAATTGTTGATGACGCCTTCAGGTTGTTCGGGGATCGGATCATTTTGGCGCATTTAAAAGACATCTATCAAGATGGAGAGAGAATTTACCACGGTAAAGCTGGTGGAGGGCATTTCCATACCGAAGCTTTCCTGAGCAAACTCCAAAAAGTCAAGCCCATGATCGACGTATCTTTAGAAGATATAACGAACCTCGAGATTTATGAGACCGTTGCTTTACTGAAGAATATTGCTCATATGGAAAAATAACGCTTTTCAAAATTAGCTAAATGGTACCTTTCTATGCGAGTTGAATAAAATAAGAAACAGAACGATTGAGTAACATCATTTGACGATTAAGCCCTAACTTGGAAGGGACGGGATTACCGATGAGATTCACATTCCCTATTCTGACCTTATCTCATGGTGGAGCTCAACGCATGCTGGTAGAACTCGCCAATGGGCTAACAGCTATGGGGCATCAGGTTACTATCCTCATGCCTGTGGATGGGGTTGTTTCCTATGATGTCCGCTCCACCTTAATCCGTTCCACACATATGGAGCTTCAAGAACAGGACTATCCCATAGGCGATGTTATTGTTTCTAATTTCCATACGACAGTCCCTACCTCTCAAGCAGCTAGCAATCAAGGAAAAGGAATTCATGTAAGATTGTCATTATGTTATGAACCCCCCTTTTTACCAGATAGTTCGCTGTCGTTCCCTTCTTATCATGTCACAGAGCATCTAATTGTTTTATCGCACTGGCAGCAGGAGCTGATTCGTTTAAATCATGGGATCACAGGAAAAATCGTGCCCATTGGCATTAGCTCCTCCTTCAAGAATATGAATATCCGTTACAGTCTTCAGGAGCCTTTAAACATAACAGCTATATTAAGAAAAGCAGAACGTGGTTTCTCATGGCACCGTGAGCAAGACTATCTTATAGAGCAGCTGGATCACGTAAAAAATCAATGTCCCAATGTAAATATTAACTTTATCAGTCCGCCCGACGAGTTCAATACTTCAGAAGTTCTCCAAAGAATGAAAGCTACTGGCAAATATCGATTCTTCACACCTGCTAATGATGAGGAGCTCTGTTACCATTACAACGGTGCAGATATCTTTGTTAGTTCTAGTATTTTTGATACGGGTTCTTTGCCGGGGCTTGAAGCCATGCGGTGTGGCGCAGCACTCGTCTGTGTTTATTCAGGCGGAAATATGGAATACGCAAATCACGAGAAGAACTGCCTGCTCTCCTATCGGTACGAGAATCGGCTTGGTGAAGATGTCATCCGCCTAATTCGAGACCCAAACTTAAGAACTAAATTAGCCGTACAAGGTGAAAGATCTTCCCTCAAATGGACATGGGCAAATAGTGTCAGGTTATTTGAGCAAGCGGTTAGGGACTTCTTGTTAAAAACTAGACGATCTTAAAAATAGTGAAGGCTACTCTCTCTTACGATAGTTGCCTGGCGAGACGCCATAACGTTCCCGAAATACCCTATGGAAATAAGTGTAGCTTCCAAACCCCGTCTCCTCTGCTATTCGCTCTAAGGTATAATTGGTGTTGTCCATTAATCGAAGTGCCATTGCAAGCCGAATTTGCCCAGCATATTGCATAATAGAGTAGCCGAATTGAATTTTGAATACATGTACGGCCCTCGTTACACTAATTCCGGCATGGGCAGCTACATCCTTTAGCCTGATTTCTGATGTAGCATGCTCCTCTACATAACTCTTCATCTTAAGCCCGTGTAACAGTGAGGCTGATGATGATGCAGGTGCTTCTTCCATTGCCCGATCTAACAGCAGACATAGCGCTTTAAACAGCGCCTCAAGTATTTCAGCGCTACCCCCATCTAGTCTTCTATTCTCCAGATCAAGCTGTTGCCATATACTTTGCAGCTTGCCATCATCCGCAATTCTAACCTTCTTCGGTCTTTCGCGCAGGTTCCACCACTGATCCACCCATTCCCCTGTACACATTACAAAATAGTCCACACTATGTCCCAGCGGACTCTTCTTTTCCCCGATTCTCAGATCATATATATCTTGAGGCTTAAATAATAACAGATCACCAGGCACCACGGTTACCATGTCCCCATCGATCAGTACTTCACACTCCCCTTCTGCTTGCAGCCTGATGATATAAGTATCCAGCCCACTGCGATATAATTGCCGAAAAGGCTGATTATGGCGAATAAAGCCGCATAGGCTTATTTGGACACTATTAGTTTTCATAGCATTCACTCCTCTTCTCTAAGTAGTCGATGACCAGATCGTTGAGGTTCTTAGCCATATTGTTTCTTCAAAGAGCAGTGAATCTCCTTCTATAATAAAGACAGAATTTATATGTACAGGAGGTTACCAACCACTATGAGTAAAATTGTCCGCGTCATTCAAACAGCAAAAGAAACTACCGACCGTCTGACAGAAAAAGACCCTCTGATCTTCCTCCCCGATACATCAGGCGTCGAATCAGAGCTCATCAATATTTATGATGATCTGGAGTATCAGGAAATGGAAGGTTTCGGTGGTGCACTTACCGAGGCTTCTGCTGTTACCATCGCTAAACTAAGTGAAGCTAAACAAAAAGAAATCATCGACGCTTATTTTGATCCTGAGCACGGAATTGGGTATACCCTTTGCCGCTCGCATATCCAGAGCTGTGACTTCTCACTCGGCAACTATGCTTATGTAGAAGAAGGCGATGCAGAGCTCCGTTCGTTCGATATTTCCAGAGATCAAGAGTCAATTATCCCCCTAATCAAAAATGCTGCAACAGCTGTTGGTGAAGATTTCCGTTTGTTCTCCTCTCCTTGGAGTCCGCCAGCTTTTATGAAAACGAACGGTCAAATGAACGGTGGTGGAGCTCTTAAGCCTGAATACCGTGAGGCTTGGGCCAACATGTTCGTAAAATATATTCAGGCTTACGCAGCTGAAGGCATCGATATTTGGGCTGTTAGTGTTCAGAATGAAGCGAAGGCTGTTCAAATCTGGGATTCTTGCCTTTATACTGCCGAAGAAGAAAAAGATTTTGTTCGTGATTACTTGGGACCAGCCTTGGAACAAGCCGGTTTGGCTCATGTAAAGGTTATGATCTGGGATCATAACAAGGAGCGCGTGTATGACCGTGCCAAGGTTGCTTTTGAAGATCAAGAAGCCTCCAAATACATTTGGGGAATTTGCTTCCACTGGTACTCCGGCGATCACTTCGAAGCCCTATCGGCCGTTCATGATCGCTTCCCAGACAAGAAGCTGTTCTTCAGCGAAGGCTGCCAAGAAGGTGGCGTTCATCTCGGCTCATGGAACACAGGCGAACGTTACGGCCATGATATTATTGGTAACCTGAACAACTGGATGTCAAGCTGGACGGACTGGAATATTGTCTTGGACGAGCAAGGGGGCCCTAACCATGTAGGTAACTACTGCGATGCTCCAATTATTGGAGATACGAAAAACGATGAAATAATATTTGAGAGCTCCTTCTATTACATCGGGCATTTCAGTAAATACATTCGCCCAGGTGCTAAACGAATTGGGCACTCTAAATATACAGATAAGCTTGAAACAACAGCTTTCCGTAATCCAGATGGCACCATTGCTGTTATCGTTATGAACCGCACGGAACAAGAGCTTCCTTTCACCCTGCGCTTCCATAACAACTTGGCTGAGAACATGATTCCGGCTCATGCCATTCAAACCCTGCTAATAAAGTAAAAAGAATAAGGAGGTTCTCTTTATGCCACTCGCATAGAGAGAACCTCCTTTGTTTAAATAAGTGAAATAGGATGTTACAGCCTAGCCGTCAGTATTTCACATAATGCTCTATTCTACATTCACATAACGACTGTAAGCATCGGTACGAATTTTATCCAGCTTCTCCAGTCCCATTCCCCGCAGCTGTTTCACATAATCAGCCCAGCCCTCGTCAATTTTACCTGTAATTATAAACTGAGCACGCATTGTATTGACATAACTATCGATGTCCGTAGTCAAAGTCGGCAGCAGCTGAAATTCTTCAGCGGTGTACATTACATCAGGGAAAGGTGGCGTTGTATAATCGCTTCCCAGCTTATCGAGCTGCAGCTTCAGTCCATCTCCGGTTTTTGGGTTTAGAAAGATGGATTTTTCAAACACTGGACTGACATATTTCGGCCCGAAATCCCGGAGTGATTGATCCCAATACCAGGCATCAGCACTGGTACCCATCGGTGGGTCCATCAATGTATAAGAACCGTTGATATTTTTCTTAATAACGGTGTCTATCGCTCCCCAGAAATTTTGAATGCTTGCTTCATTGGTGTAGAACTGGTCAGCCCAGCGGGCAGCAATCTCTGGATATTTGCAAGAAGTGGAAATTAGCAGCTCGTTACGTTCCAGATTCATTCCATACGGATTTCCTATGGTGTAGCGCTTACCATCCGGTCCTGCAATCGGAGGAATCGTGATATATTGATCACTCCATTTGCCAAACACGGCATCCGGCGTCCACTGATACGAGAATCCTACGATAGGAGCATCGGGATTAAGAAACTTTGCTGATCTCATCGTTTCATCTTGCGTGAATAACTCTTTATCAAGCAAACCTTCGACAAACAATTTATGCTCCCATTTGAGCCCTTCTTTGTACGCCTCTGAAACAGGGTAATATACCGCATTTCCGTCCTGGACGACCATAAAGTTATTGTTCAGATCCGTGATTCCGAAGGGACTGATGAGATCATTACTTACTTCGATAACAGGTATCTCATCCAGCCTTCCATTCCCATTAGGGTCACGTTCTTTAAATGCTTTTAGCACGTTGTATAAATCATCAATCGTATCGGGAATCTTCAATCCCAATTTATCCAGCCAGGTTTTGTTAATCACGGGTTGGCGTGAGCTTTTAGGACGTAAAGGTAATCTTGCAGGCAAAGAGTAGATTTTCCCATCAGGAAAAGTACTGATTTTTTTCAATTCAGGCTCTTCCTGCATGGCTGCTTTGAGGTTAGGCATATAGCTTTCGATATAGTCATCAAGCGGCCTGAATAAGCTTAAATTATTGACGATATCCGAATCTCCGAAGGTCTCACTCCCTAAAATGATATCTGGAAGTGTACCGCTTGCCAGCATAATGGACTTCCGCTCACTCCAATCATTAGCAGACATCACCTGCCATTCGATTTTGACATTCGTATTTTTTTCCAAATCCTTCAGCCATTGATTCTGGATAAAGTTATCTCCCATGCTTCCCCACCGAACCGTTAGAACCTTCAGCGTCATGGGCTTATCCACGATTGGCAAACCTTCTTTATGAAATTGACCCGGATCAGATTCAACAGAGTTTACCCCTTTATCCCCTTTACAGGCTGTAAGGCCAGCAAGCAACGTTGTCACTAGAAGAATGACGGTGATTGTTCTATTGATACTGTTTTTGGGTTGCTTTTTCATTACGGTCTTGCTCCCTCACAAATGTTAGTTGAAAAGTAGAAGAGATTATTCCTTCACTGCGCCGATCATTACCCCTTGGTTAAAGTATTTTTGCACAAATGGGTATACACACATAATTGGAACAGTTGCCACGATAATAACCGAATACCGCATCATATTAGCGAGCCGTAACGCGATTTGTGCGGCTTCTCCGGTCCCCATACCAGACTGCATCTGATTGGTAATCAGAATATTTCGCAGGATCAGCTGCAAAGGATACATATTAGGATTTTTCAAATAAATCAAGGCATTAAAATATGAATTCCAATAACCTACAGCGATCCATAAACCTAACACTGCAATAATAGCCTTCGACAACGGTAAAACTATCAGTGCAAAATAACGGAGATTGCCACAACCATCAATTTGCGCTGCTTCCCATAAATCGCCCGGAATACTAGTCTGGAAAAAAGTTCGTGCCACTATGATATTAAAGACTCCAACTGCAAAAGGCAGTACCATAACCAAGAAAGTATCATAGAGATGGAAATCACGAACCGTTAAAAAAGTAGGAATCAACCCCCCGTTAAAGAACATTGTAAATATGAAAAACAGCGAAATATATTTTCGCCCCACAAGGTCCTTTCTTGACAACGCATAGGCAGCTGAGATATTAACTACTAAACCGATTGCAGTCCCAACCACCGTGTACAGGATGGTATTCCAATACCCGATCCAAATATTCTCATGACGAAGCAGCTCTTTATAACCATCAAAGGTAAACCCTTTAGGAAATAGCCAAACTTGCCCTCCAGCAACCGCGGAAGGATCACTAAACGAAGCAATGACGATAAAATACAGCGGATAGATCAGGATAATTAGAAAAATTGCCGATATAACATACATCACAATTTCCATTATAGTATCTGAGGAGCGATTCTTCTTTATTTTTCCTACATTTCCTTTAGTCGCTGTCTCTAAACCTCCCATTTCAATACTCCTCCCTTCTACCACAAGCTATTTTCGCTTAATTTTTTAGAAATCTGATTGACCATGATCAATAAAATAAAATTAATGACCGTGTTGAACAGGTTGATCGCCGACGAAAAGCTATACTGACTGCTGAGCAGACCAATTTTGTAGACATAAGTAGACAGAATTTCACTTGAAGTAATGTTCAAGTCATTTTGCATTAAGTACACCTTTTCAAATCCAACCCCAAGCAGTCCCCCGACCCGCAGGATAAGCAATGTTATCGCTGTTGGCATCAGCATCGGAATATCGATGTAACGAATTTTATGCATCCGACTTGCGCCGTCTACGGTTGCAGCCTCATACAAACTAGGATCAACAGCAGAGAGAGCAGCGATAAAGATAATGCTGTCCCAGCCGACATGCTGCCACACATCCGACCAGACGTACACACTGCTGAATAATCCGGCAGAGCCCATTAGATCAGGAGCTTCTTTTCCAAAAAGACTATATACATTGCCCAGTAGTCCGGTGCTAGGTGAGAACAGAATCATCATTAAGCCCACCATAACTACGGTTGAGATAAAATGTGGCATATAGGATACCGTCTGAAAAAACCGTCTAAAACGGTTTGGTCTCATCTGGTTAACCATCAGCGCAAGTATAATCGGAATCGGAAACGTAATCAGACTGTACACACTGATAATTAGCGTATTTTTGATCGTTGCAGAAAATTGATAGGAATTAAAAAACTTCTCGAAGTATTTGAATCCGGCCCATGGACTTCCGCCTATTCCCAACGCCGGGCTATAATCCTTAAAGGCAATGAGCACCCCATACATGGGTTTATATGCGAATAATAACGTAAGGACTACTGCAGGAAAAAGCAACGTATATAAACCCCAGTTTTGTTTGATTTGTCCGAGTTTCCGACTCAAATGAATTGGATCAGATTTCATAACATCCCCTCCTTATTAAAAATAGAGAATGCTACCCCACAAATTTATGTAGGGCAGCACCTTTTTCGAAAGACGAATAGGTTATTTCACACTCATATAACGACTGTAAGCATCTGTGCGAATCTTAACTAATTTTTCAAGCCCCATTTTATTAAGCTGTTTGACATAATCATCCCAGCCTTCGTCAATTCCGCCTTTGCTAATAAATTGAGCGCGCATTGTATTCACATAACCGTCGATATCCGTGGTCAAGGTTGGCAGCTCCTCGAACTCATCGGAGGTATACATAACGTTAGGGAAAGGCTCTGTTACATATTCACTACCCAGCTTATCCAGCTGCAGCTTCAGTCCATCTCCACTTTCAGGATTAAGAACGATTTTCTGTTCAAAGGACGGGCTCACATATTTTGGTCCGAAATCTCGAAGAGACTGATCCCAATACCAGGCATCTGCGCTGGTTCCAGCTGGTGGATCCATCAATGTATAGGTGCTGTCATCATTCTTCTTAATTACAGTTCCAATCGCACCCCAAAAATTCTGAATGCTCGCTTCGTTCGTGTAGAACTGATCTGCCCAACGCGCAGCAACCTCTGGATACTTACTCGAAGTAGTAATCAGCAGTTCATTACGGTTAAGACTCATCCCAATTGGATTACCGATTGTATAACGCTTACCATCCGGTCCGGCAATCGGTGGAATCGTCACATATTGATCGCTCCATTTACCAAACACAGCGTCCGGGGTCCACTGATACGTAAAGCCTACGATTGGAGCATCCGGATTTTGGAACTTCGCCGATCTCATCGTATCATCCTGAGTGAATACCTCTTTATCTAATAAACCTTCCGCATACAATTTATTTTCCCATTTAAGGCCTTCTTTGAACTCCTCCGAAACAGGGAAATAGATCGCTTTTCCGTCCTTGATGATCATATTGTTGTTATTCAAGTCGGCAATTCCGAAAGGACTGATCAAGTCATTCCCAATTTCAATAAAAGGAATCTCATCTTGTTTGCCATTTCCGTTTGGATCTTGTTCTTTGAAAGCTTTAAGTACGTTGTATAACTCATCAATCGTTTCAGGAGCCTTCAGGCCCAATTTATCGAGCCAAGTTTTGTTAATCACAGGCTGACGAGAGCTTTTTGGACGCGATGGAAGTCTTGTTGGCAGTGAATAGATTTTCCCGTCAGGAAAAGTGCTGATTTTTTTCAACTCAGGCGTTTCTTCCATGGCCGCTTTAAGATTCGGCATATTTTTTTCAATATAATCATCTAACGGCCGGAAAAAGCTTAGATTATTAACGATATCAGAATCTCCGAAGGTTTGATTTCCGAGGATAATGTCTGGAAGTGTACCGCTAGCCAGCAGAATGGACTTCTGTTCGGCCCAGTCATTGGAGGACATCACTTGCCATTCGATTTTGACATTTGTATTTTTCTCCAGATCCTTCAGCCATTGGTTCTGCGTAAACGTGTCTCCCATGCTTCCCCAACGTACGGTCAGCACCTTAAGTGTTACAGGCTCATTAACAATTGGCAGACCTTCTTTGTTGTAACTGCTCGTCTCACTAGTCGCAGCATTATTCCCGTCTTTTCCGCCGCAGCCAGCAATACCAAATACCATAGCCGCCGCCAGCAGACCCACAGTCCATTTCTTTGCCGTCTTTTTCTTACTGTGTTGACTCATCCTCTTAATCCCCCATTTCAATTAATCAAAGATTATCTGAATAGCTTAATCATAACGTCTTATTTTTTCGTATTCCGGACCCTTTAAGACGGTTATCCAGACCTTTGAATCCGCTTACAAAAAATACAAAATCAAAAGCCTTCGCTTGAAGGGACTTAATAACAGTATCCCGACTTCTGTATGTGCTTTCCGGACTTTGCGGTAAATCGCTAGCGAGTTCTCCTGTATTTTTCCTGCAGAGGTCTTATAATGATTTTATGAACAAAAAAACAGCGAAGCACAAAACCTACCCCATTCGTCATTATATAAAAGTCATGATGGCAGTCTCGTTCACAGTCCTCATTCTGGATTTAGCGATCAGCATTACTTCCATTTCTATCGTTAAGCAGCAGTCCACTCGAAATTTACAGGATACTGCGGCACTCTACATTAATCGTATCAATCATGATTTCGCTTACATTAATCACTATATGGGCTGGACGCTTGGGAACGATGAGAGCTTGCTTGCGATGAATACTTACGGGGTCAACAGTATCGAGTTCTTGAAGGCAAATGAGAATCTGCATAAACGCTTTACCGAGCTGCAAAAAAACTACGGACATGAGTACAACTTTTTCTACTATTTGAAAAATGAGAACTACTTTTTAAATTGTGCACCGATCAGTGTGACCTATACGGATTACAGGCAGCTCAAAACGAAGATTATTTCTTATATTGATGATAAGGAGATGTATGAGAAGTTTTATTCCAAATGGACGCCAATCCTTGTTAACAACCACTACTACGTGATTAATATCGTTCCCTATTACAATCGTTATTTAATTGGACTGATCTCCGCCGATAATCTGATCCGTCCTCTACGCCAAATTAATTTGGGTGCCAATGGTTATGTTTCTCTCGTAGATGAGAATGAACAGCCTTTATCGAGTCCCATATCGAACAGCGGAAAGCTGATAACGGAAGAGGGAGGCTTCTCAAATCTTTTGCAATCGCGTACAACAATCAACAGCGCCTTCTCAGACACCACCTTTAGCACTAAAATGGTCATTAAATATGGCATATTCGAAAAAATCATCATTGCTCAGCTGCTTATAATGTTACTCTTCTTCATTGTCACTTCCACTTTATGCATCGTCCTGCTGTTTTTCAAGAAAAGAGTACTAGGCCCGATTCAAAGCTTCTCTGAGAACCTTGCTTTCATTAATGAGGCTGGGCAACCCGCAGATTTCAAAAGCAGTGAGATTATAGAGCTGGAACAAGCAAACACACAGTTTAAAGATTTAGTTGATCAAATCAAAACCTTCAAAATCGCTATGTACGAGCAGGAACTGGAGAAGCAGCGGATACAACTGGATTATATGAAGCTACAGATCAAGCCCCACTTTTTCTTAAATTGCCTGACTAGCATCTATAGCATGGCCCAAATTGAAATGTATAAAGAAATTGAGAATATGACGTTATCTACGTCGAAATATTTCCGTTATATTTTTCAAAATGGTGAGAATTTTGTCCGGCTGGAGGATGAAATTGAACATGTCCGAACCTATCTAGAGATTCAAAAGCAACGATATCAGGATGCATTTATTTACAATATTGAGCAAGAGGATCAGGCAAGCTGTGTGGAAATCCCGCCATTAGTGCTGCAAACCTTCATTGAAAATTCTATTAAATATGCGATTTCACGAGAACATGAAGTAGAGATCAGGCTTACAGTCCAGCGATTACGGATTGAAGAGGAAGACATGCTCGTTATCCAGCTCACCGACACCGGTCCCGGTTTTCCACCGCAAGTGTTAGAGAAGCTTAATCTTGGTGAGCCCTTGGATCAAAGCAACGGTATGCAGATCGGTATTATGAATACGCTTAAACGGCTGGAATATCTCTATTTAAAAAGAGCAACTATCACCTTTTCCAATTTGGAGAGCGGCGGCGCTAGTGTAATCTTATCTCTCCCGGAGCTTCCTAAATAAATCTAAATGAATGGAGAGCTAACTATGAATGTACTGCTTGTTGATGATGACTTTTATGTTATTGCTGCATTGCAAAAGAGAATAGATTGGGAATCGTTACACATTGATACTGTCTATACAGCAAATAATGTCGCTCAGGCACGTGAAATAATAGAAAAGCATTCTATTCAAATTCTAATTTCGGATATTGAAATGCCTCAGGGCAGCGGATTGGAATTACTGGCCTGGATTCGCGAAGGGAATTATAGTATTCAGACTATACTTCTTACTAATTATGCGGATTTCAACTATGCCCAGAAAGCGATTGAATTGCAAAGCTTTGAATATTTTCTGAAGCCCATCGAATTTGATAAGCTGATGCTGATTATCCATAAGGCTGTCACACAGGCAAAAGAGCAGCAAAGAAATGAAAAAGCCATTCAAGGCGGTTACTTTTGGCAAAAAAACCAAGCGAAGATTCTCGAGCATTTTTGGCGTAAGTTGGTTAGTGGAAGCACATCATTTCCGATTAAATTAGCGGACATCACCCTTGCCATTGAGGAACAGAACCTCTCCTATCAAATGAGTGACACTCTGCAGCCTTTAATCTTTAACCTATTTCCTTACAACGGCAGTAGGGGAAAAGAAGAGAAGGATCTTTTTGATTTTGCTCTGCTGAACGTATTATATGAATTATTACAGAGTCCTTGCTTTACCATCGAGAGCATTCTGGAATATAAAGATTATAATTGGATCGCCATATTAAAATGGAATCAGACACCAGACACGTCCTTGCTTGAAGAATTATGCTCTTCCTTTATTCAAAAGGCGATTCCTTATTTAAAATGCGACGTCTGCTGCAATATTGGTTTATACGATAAACTGAATCATGTGGGGAATGTTCTGAAACAATCGCTTCGCATGGATGAAGAAATTACGAGATGCAGAAATCAGACTTTTTTAGTGGAAGCCTATCTCTATCAAAATAAAACTGGCTATACGCCACCGGATCTTGTCTATTTGGAAGAGCTGCTGAACCAGAATCAATTCACTACTTTTCTTGAGGAAGTTACGAAATCTCTAAGAGTTATGCTTAACAATAGAACTCTGGAGACCTCTGTCCTTAGCTTGTTCCGCTTAGATATTGTTCAGCTAGTCTATTCATTTCTCAACCTCAAAGGGATACGGTCACACAAACTTTACTCCGGCAAAACTAACGATAAATTATCCTTGCACTCTCTGAACTCGATCGAGGATATGGAAGAATATCTTAAATATTTAGTGACTACAGCGATGAAATACCGTGAGTTTGCCGCACAGACCAAATCCGTCGCGGAGGAAATCAAACAATACATTCATTCGCATTACGGTGATGATCTGACACGAAATGATTTGGCCGAAATTGTCTACCTCAATCCTGATTATCTGGCAAGAATATTCAAACGAGAAACTGGTGTTTCATTAGGCAGCTACGTCATCCAAGTTAGAATCGCGGCTGCAAAGCATCTATTGGAAACCACAAATATGTCTGTTTATACTGTCGCAAACAAGGTTGGCTATAACAACTACTCCTATTTCTCTAAGCTGTTCAAACAAGAGGTTGGACTCCCTCCCAACGATTACAAAAAAGAACAACAATACAATCCAGCATATTAAAAAGAGGGTGTCTTAACGACGAAAACCCCCAGAGTCAAAATCATGACTACTGGGGGCATTTTTGTTAAGCTTGAATCGCTACATATTTGTCGCCAAGCAGATTTTTAAAATAAGTGCGGTTATATAACATGCTAGGATGGGACGGATAAAAGTTCAACGCCGTTTCATTATGATGATTCGCTAACTCGTGTTGGCCAAGGCGATCATAACAGAGTGCCAATTGGAGATGCGGCAGCCAGGTATAAAAAATCCCATTTTTCATCCCCATCGAATCGTTATCCCGTGGCAGCTGTATCGCAAGCTCATACCAGTATGTTGCTGGGTGCAATTGACCCTTTTCCAATAGAAGGGCCCCAAGTCGGCAGCAGAACTCTGAACGTGGTTTATCGTACTGTAACGTTCTGCATAATGCTTCATATGCACCGTCTTTATCCCCCAGCCGTTCCCGGCATTCGGCAAGCCTTAAGCAAGCTTGAAAATTATCTTCTATCCAGCCCTGTCCACCCGCCAAAAACAGCTCGTAGTATTTGCAAGCCTCTTCATTTATAGCATGATCCCTTAATTCATTCGCATAATAATACTGATCCCTTGGAGAGAATGCTTCACCCTCGGCCACTCTTTTTTGGTAAATCCGCAAATTACGGTCTGTATATTCCTTATCCTTCTCATGGGTAATACAGACATCGCTACTAAAGGAAGGGCCACTTACCTCTAGATACTCATGTACTGGGCCAATCCATTGAAAATTGCAGCTCCGGCGAACTAGCCGATTCCGACGCAAGCTAGCTGTGACATTCCCCGCCTCGTCAAAAGCCAAATTATACTGCATGTTCACGCTGTGAAAATGTCCTGGCAGAATCTCCTTTAGCTTTTTAAACAGAATCTGATCCGCTTCCTTTATATAGTCATCCGCATCCAGCCACAAAATATACTCCTGAGTAGCTTTACTGAAGGCAAAATTACGTGCGGCACTAAAGTTATCGATCCATTCAAAATCGTAAATCACAGCTCCGTAGGACATTGCGATCTCTTTCGTCTTATCCGTCGAGCCTGTATCCACGATAACCACTTCATCTACAAGATTTGCAACGCTAGACAAACATTTATGCAGGCTTTTTTCTTCATTTCGTACAATCATACATAAACTAATCGTGACCATACTCGCCCTCCTAAGCGTTTTGTTTAAAATTTCTTTCTATATTGATATGCAGGGTTAGTGAAATGGAATCCTACACTTGCTTTTTAGAAAGACTTAGGTGCTATTTTTTGTTATAATCAATGCAATGCGTTGTTTATAAATTCAGACATATATAAAGGGGACGTTACCATGACTCAAATTATTAAAACTCTAACTATTGCAGGCAGCGACTCCAGTGGTGGCGCAGGCATCCAAGCGGATCTAAAAACATTTGAAGAGTATGGTACCTACGGCTTTAGTGCCTTGACAACTATCGTTACAATGGACCCGGACAACGGCTGGCACCATAATGTTTATCCAATTGACGCCTCCATTGTTGCTGAGCAGCTAAAAACTATTTTCGCAGGTGGTCCAGTAAATGCCATGAAGACAGGTATGCTGGGAAGTGTTGAAATTGTGCGTGTTGCTGAGCAAGCGATCAAAGAAAATCTACAGACCAATGTAGTGATTGATCCGGTCATGGTCTGCAAGGGTGAAGATGAAGTCTTGAACCCAGACAGCGCGGAGGCTATTCGTGATTTACTTCTGCCACTTGCCACTGTGGTTACACCAAATCTGTTTGAAGCTGGCGTTCTTTCAGGTCTTGGCAAACTTTCTACCCTAGAGGATATGAAAGAAGCTGCTCGTCTGATTCATAAGCTCGGAGCAAGTAATGTCGTGGTTAAAGGCGGCAAAGCACTCGGGGGCGATCAAGCGATTGATGTCTTCTTCGACGGTGCTGAGTACACCGTATTTCAAACAGCCAAAATCGAGCCTGCTCACAATCATGGGGCTGGATGTACCTTTGCCGCTGCCATTACAGGCGGTTTAGCTAACGGTCTGTCCGTTCATGAAGCTGTAGCAAAAGCTAAAGATTTTGTCTCCGCTGCCATTCGCAATGGCTTTGCGTTCAATGAATATGTGGGTCCTGTATTTCATGGTGGCTATCGTTTAGAACGTTAGAACCCTAAGCTACAGATCCTGAAACAAAAATGGCAGTCCAGATGCTGTATTTCAGCACTGAACTGCCATTTTTTTATTGGGTGAGTATAATTACTTAAACCCTGGAAAATCAGCCAGATCGGAAAGACGGATGAAAAATACAATAATTGCTAACACGCCAAGCAGGATAATCGGAAACGTCTCTTTGAACGAATCTTTTTCGCGTATATGAACCAGAATTCCGCCGATAGCTGTAACGCCAAGTATAAGTGCGCCTGCTGCTGCCCAGCTAGGCTCCCAGTAGCCAACAACCAATACTGCCGCTGCCACAATCTCAACTAGACCCGTTACTACTCGAAACCATTGTGGTAAACGCCATTTTTTAAAGTTATCCACGTGCATTTTTGAACCCGCTACTTTTCCCGACCCTGCCATAACGAAAGCAAGTATCAACAGGCTTTGTAATACGATGGATACAATATTCATGATCATCACTCCCTAAAATAATTTGCAACTATAATAAGCACATATTAAAGTACATGAACCCACTGCTAAACAATAGATGTTACTTACGCTACTCCGCTTTGTTTATTCCCCCTTGCTATTATATGTGCTCACCTCAAGCACAATACCTACAAAATAAAATTGCAGTGCCGACTGCAACTCACTTTATTATAGTAGCTTAATAAATATTTTACCAGTACCTTTTTTATTGAAAATTAAAATATTAAGTAAAAAACTCTACCCGCTCCATCACATTAGTAATCGTATATTGGCGTAAATATTGAATGGTCCGTTGTTCTGTCTCCTGGAGAATTTTTTCAAGCTCTACATCGAGCAAAGCACTTGCTCCACAGGCCATATCCACTTCTAACTCCTCCGTCGTTGTACTAACTGCTTCATAAATCTCTCCCAGTGTAATCTCATCGGCAGATTTCAGAAGAACGTACCCGCCTTCTCTTCCACCTTTGGACTCCACGATTCCCGCAGTTGCCAAAGACTGCATCACTCTACGCATAAAGGTTGCGTGTGAATTGACTTGGCTTGCAATCATTGAACTAGATAGGATGCTCCCGCTTTTAGCCAGCCAAACGATCGAATGTACCGCTATTTTAAAACGGGGAGGTCCGATGTTCACTCCACGATTAGCTGTACTCATGCCCCATCTCCCCTTTCAACTGCAATTATATAAAGCACATTATAGAGTAAAACAAGGGATGGAGCAAACCAACAAGGGCATATTCCATAGGAATATACCCTGTAATATTTAGCGTTTCTATGATTGATTATTCAAAATTCGCAAACTTAATACTTTGCTTATGCTTACGTCTATTCTGATCATTCCACGAGAGAACGACTTCCAGTTCTTTTGCCCCACTCTTTATAAAAAATTGACTAAAGCTAACCGTCTCATTCGGTCTCATATCATAGCTAAATGGATCAGCTAAGATGATTTGTTCCTGATTAGCGTCTTGTACTGGTCGATACAACTCAAAGGTTACATCTATCGTATCTTCACTCAAATTTGTGACTAATAGCTCGTAGCTCTTATATTTTTCCGGCTGTGGCGAAGGCAGTTTACTTTTATGGAGCTCCACTGCCCATTTGGTTGTTTCACTCTTTACAGGTAGCATACTTTTAACCGCATAAATACTAGAGCCACCAGTAATCATCAAACACAGAACTAGCAGCGTCAGCACAAACCTTCTATTCAATGCTCATATCTCCTCGCTATAGGTATGCGTTTAAGATTCACGAACACTGATTTTTTATGCATTTTTCGGCAAAAAAAGTACTCGAATCTAAATTCGAGCACTTCATACACATATTATTTAATTAAAATAGATAAAGCACTTTTAGAGCCTAAACGGAACGATAAATCATCCTTACCCTGCAATTTCACAGCTACATTCTCAGCCTTTTCACTATCGTTGAACAAAACAACCGCAATAGAGTGATCTGTATTCTTAAAAGCTACGGAACGAATCACTTCTTGATTAGTGGAAGCGTCAATACGTACAGCCTTAGGGCGAATGAATTTGCTGAAGTGTGCCAGTGCATAGTAGTCCAGTGTATACGTAAGTTCCTTAGTCTCTTGGTTGACCGTCACAATACCGCGACAAGTACTTTTACCAAAGCCCGGTACAGTTGGACCGTTCTTCTCATCTAAGGCCATATTCCACAAGACAAAGGATTTACTATGGTTTCTAAGAATATCAATCCCTGTTCTCATGACATTCGAGAAGGCTTGTTCAAACGGAGGAATCCATTCTCCACCAGAACCTTCTGTGAAATGCACTTCTTTATCCGCGAAAGCTCTCAGCACCTCTGATTGTGCTGACGCATTCCCGCCATACCAGTGCCAGGCAACACCGTCCACTTCATCTTTCGCATAATCGAGCACCGTGAGTGGATAATCCGGACGATCCCAGTTGTGATCATAGCAGAGAACTTTTGTATGGATGTTGTTTTTCACGAAGCTAGGCTTCAAATAATTTTTAATGAAATCTCTTTGCGCCTCTGGCAACATTAACATACTAGGATAGTGCTTTGGTTCAAAAAGAGGCTCGTTCTGCGGGGTTACCGCATAAGTTGGCAGACCATGCTTTTCAAATGCTTGAATGTATCGTACAAAATAATCGGCATAAGCCTGGTAATATTCTTGTTTAAGTTCACCGGCGATCATCGATCCGCTAGTCTTCATCCAGCCTGGTGCACTCCAAGGCGAAGCCATCAGCTTGATCTCAGGGTTAAGTTCCAGTGCTTGTTGTAACAAAGGGATAATATCAGCTTCATCATGTGCGATGGAGAAATGAGTTAATTCTGTATCGGTTTCCTGAGCAGGCATATCGTCATAGCTATAAATATCTCTAGCATAATCCGATGCTCCCATTGGATTTCTTAATACGGACAAGCCAATTCCATCTTGGGAATCAAAAAGCTTGCTCATGACTTCTTTTTTCTGTTCATTATTCAGGACTTGGTTAATCAAGTAGGCGGATGAATCCGTAAAGGATGCCCCAAAGCCATCCATTTCCTGAAAGGTTTGATTCTCATCGAGGTTTACAGTAGTGACCGGCTCATCTGAAGCCATTGGAGTCAATTGTTCTAGCGTTTGCTCTACGAACAATTCGTTTTCCCCTGTAGATTGATAAATTTTAAGTTTTGTCATGTTGTTTCCCTCCACTTTTCTATATATTTTGCTATGTTTCTGTATGATAAGGCCCCGGTAAAGGGGCCCCATCCAGCCTTTTACTTATTTAAGACCTAATTTTTCTTTGTTGCTCTTCATTTTTTCAGTGCGAATTTCTGCGATCTTATCCCAGTTGTTATCCTTCAAGAATGATTTGTAAGCAGCCAAGGTGCTATCAAATGTTGCTTCATCCTTAGCACGAATCATACTCACAAGCGTAGTGTTCCAATTTGTATCGATTGCAGATAGGCTACGAGCTTCAGGCGTTCCTTGAGCCGGGTTGATATTTTCAAGAATAAAGTGTGGTTTCAGCTTTCCTTTACCCCACTCTTGCATTTGTTTAATAGAATCTGCGAATGCGTCATTACTTAGAGCTTTATCGCGGTCATGTCCAAAGAACATAAATTCGCCCATCCGGTAATCCTTTTTAAATTTATCGGCATTATTCAATTGAAGATCTTTGATTTCAGGTAAAAATTCAATTTTACCCGCTTCGTTAACCTTATAGGTTTCCCCTTCAATACCATAGTTCATAAGCTTTTGTCCTTCTTCACTCAATAGATAAGTGTAGATCTGAATCGCTTTGGCAGGGTCTTTAGCCTTTTTAGTGACATAGGTAATCATCCAGCCTGTAATTCCTGACTGATTCAACGTTGGCTCATGTCCAACTGTGCTTTGCGGTCCATCAATAGCGATATATTCTTTGTCTGGATTTTCTGTCATGAAGATTTGCAGGTTACCACTTTGTTGAGGTGTTCCATCGAGCATCAGCGTTGCATATTTACCGGATTTCAATTTTTCTTCAAAAGCCGTCCCGTCATCTGCAAAGCTGTCATCGCTGATGTCACCATTTCTGTAGACTTCATTTAATGTTTTCAACCAAGTCAGATAATCCTCATCTAGGTTACGGTTGTAGAATTCACCATTTTCGGTTTCCATCGGTACGCCGATGAAATCCTGAAGAACATCTCCCAAAGAACCAGTGCCTGTGCCAATAGAGTTAAAACCAAAAGGAATCATTGCCGGGAATTGCTTTTTGATTTGCTGCATAACACTCTTGAATTCTTCAGGAGTTCCAATGGTTGGTTTTCCAATCGCTTCATAAACATCCTTACGGATGACGAATGCCGTTTTAGCAGGAATGTTACCGCTGTCAAAATCGTTTTGCGTATTAGAATAGTTAGGATAGCCATAAGTCTTACCGTCTGCTAATTGGAACCAGTTCATCGTATCTTTTGCTGCTACTTTATTGAAATAAGGATCATATTTATCTGCCAGGTCATTCAAAGGCAATGCCCAAGTTGCGGCTTTTTGTACCACTGGTGAGTTCGAATCAAAGATAGTCAACATATCCGGCATTTCGCCACCGGCAAAAATAGTATTTAACTTCGTGTCGTCCCCAGTAATGAATTTAATATTGATGTTCAGGTCCTCTTTAATCTTTTTAGTAACGAGGTCCTTACCAAAGTCTGTGTTCCACCAATCCGCATTTACATACCAAGTGAGATCCGTAGTTTCTTCTTTTTTATCAAGCTTCCAAGCTGGTGTTTCTGGGTCAATTGTATATCGCCCTTCAATGGAGCTTAATTCTTTGCTGGAGTTATCAGAACTACCCTTCGATCCACAACCCGTAAATACCAATACAACAGCCATAAGCGCAGTACAAAGTTTGAGTCCTTTTTTCCCAAATGCTTTGTTCATCCCTTGTTTCCCCCTAAAAAAGTTTTGGTAGTAACGGAAGTGTAGATCTGATAGTACAAGCTACACTTCCGATGGATCATTTCGTACATAAGTGTTTGTTATAAAATCCCTCCAATCTTTCTATTCTTTCACCGCCCCCATCATCATTCCTGAAATAAAGTACCTCTGTAATATTGGATACATCACAACAATCGGCAAAGTTGTAATGACAATTGTTGCTAGTTGAACCCCTTTAGTAGTAGTTTCGATAATCGCAGATCCGCCGACATTTTGCATGGATTGCGTTTGCGACTGAACGATAATTTCATAGAGCTTCATCTGCAGCGGATACAGTGCTTGATCGGTAATGTATAATTTGGTAGTCATAAAGTCATTCCACTGCCCAACCCCGTTAAATAACGCGATCGTAGCCATAGCCGGCATGGAAAGAGGGATAAAAATCTTCAGGAATATACGCCAGTCACCTGCACCATCGATTTTGGCCGACTCTTCAAGTGAATCCGGTACGTTTCTAAAGAAGTTCATTAGAATAACTACGTCATAATAACTGAACAAGGCTGGGATAATATAAACCCAAAAGCTGTTCAATAGACCGAGTGATTTAATCAATAAATACGTTGGAATCATACCACCTGAGAAGAACATGGTGATTACACCCATGGCAACGTATAGCTTGCGGCCACGTATGTATTTTTTACTCAAGCCATAACCGATCATCGCGCAAAAGAATACGTGGGTAATGACACCGATGAACGTTTTGGCAATGGAGACTAGAAAGGCTAATCCTATCGTCTCGTCATTAAATACTGCGCGGTAATTCTCTAAGGAGAAATCAGTAGACCAGAATATAAATCCACCTTCCGCGAGCGCTTTACCTGAGCTTAAGGAGGATATGACCACATTCCATAAAGGAACAACGATAATTACAGTACAGATACAGAGTAAAATAATATTTATAGTGTTAAAGATTCGACTGTCGAGATCTTCTTTAGCTACCGTACGATTCACAAAAATGCCTCCTTCTACAGAACTGATTGATTATCATTTAATTTGCTGGACACTTTGTTGGCACTAATCAGTAGGATCACAGAAACAATGGAGACACCTAAACCAACAGCAGTAGCATAAGAGAAGTCACCTTGCGTCATACCCATACGATACACATAAGAATTGATTACCTCTGCTTTGGCACGGTTCTGAGAATTCATCAAGACCAATGTTTGATCCAGATTGGATCCTAATAAACCGCTTACAGTCAGAATCAGATTTAAACTGATAATTGGCTTCATATTAGGTAGGGTAATATTCCAAATTTGTCTCATACGACTTGCCCCATCTATTTTGGCAGCTTCATAATAAGTAGGATCAATTTTGGACATGATGGCTAAGTATAAAATTGTTCCCCAACCTGCCTCTTTCCAAATATCCGATAACGTTGCAATCCACCAATACTTGTTCGCATCAAGCAAGATATTTACCGGTTTCGAAATGATTCCCAAATTGAGCAGGATTTCGTTAAACATACCGGAGGAAGAGAACCAAGCAATCAACATCCCGCCCAGAACGATCCAGGACAAAAAGTGTGGTAAATAAGAGATTGTTTGTACTATTTTCTTAAAGCGTCCACCGCTTAATTCATAAATCATGACGGATAGAATAATTGGAATAACAAAACCTATAGCTAATTTCAGAAAGCTGATCCCCAAGGTATTGACTACAGCATCCCAAAAATATTTGTCTGATAAAATAATTCTGAAATTATCAAGCCCCACCCATGGTGCAGAATCGAGCGTGTCTATTACGGTGTAGCTCTTAAAAGCAATCGTTAATCCGTAAATAGGAATGAAACAAAAGATAATCATAAAAATGATTCCCGGGATGACCATGGACTGAATCTCCCATTGCCTCTTATAATCAATCACAAATTCTTTGACCCTCTGTCCCATAGGTTTCTTACTGTTCATTGGATTCTTCCCGTTCACTGGCACTACGGCTAATTTATCCACGTTTTTCTTCTCCCCTCCAAATCATGATCCCCATAACAATAAAAACGTTTTTATTTCTTTTTAAAAAAAACCTCCTAAAAGCAATAAAATTATCAAGCATAAACGCCTTCAGTGTCCTTATCAGGACGATATACTTTCTTATATTTAAAAAATGATCGGATACTATCTTGTTGCCCTTCTTGAAAGCGTTAGTACCGATCAATCTTCACTTGAGTAGAACCACGTACAATTAGTTCACCTGGCAATTTCATCATTTCGCCCTGTTCCTTCTTCTGAATCATGCGAACCAGGTGATTTATGGATAGAATACCTTGTCTGGCAATTTGATTTCTTACCGTCGTTAATGGCGGTGAGAAATACTGCGCGATATCAATATCGTCAAACCCCATAACGCTTATATCCAACGGGACTTCATATCCATTCGATTTCAAAGCTTGAATACATCCAATGGCACTCAAATCATTCCCCGCTAAAAAAGCATCAGGCATTTTTTCAGGACTTAAATGAACTAGAGACTTTATAGCGTTATAGGTGCTCTCTTCCTCAAAATATCCTTGGATAATATACTCTTCGTTCGTAGGAAGCTGATATTGACGCAAAGCGGCCAAGTATCCTTCTTTCCGCTGAACACTGTCATACATCTCATCTACACCAGATATGTAAGCAATTTTCTTGTGTCCCAGACTGATTAAATATTTAGTTGCTTCGTAAGCAGATTCAAACGAATTAAAGATTACGCTTCCCATCGTTTCATTCTTAAGTGGTCGATCCAGAAACACAGCCTTGATCTTGTCTTTTACCATTGCGGCAATTTCTTCTTCATCTATTCTCAGCTCTTCATAGATAATGACACCATCCACACGTCGACCTAGAATATTGCTCATAATTACTTGTTTATCCTTTGTAACAAATACATTTAATCCATAACCTAACCGATCACATTCACGAGACATGGACTCCACCAGCTTATAGAAGTACGGGCCCGCTACACTTGTCGTGAAAAAACCTAGCATTTTAGTTTTTCCGTTCCTTAGGAGCTTGCCATTTAGGTTTGGAACATAATTTAATTGCTTCGCAACCTTAAGCACATGTGATTTGGTCTCCGGATTTAATACATCAACGTCATTTAGTGCGTTGGAAACTGTAGAAATGGACACTCCAGCCTCTCTAGCAACGTCTTTGATAGTTACCTTTTCCATAACGATTCAATCTTCCTTTACAAATAAAAACGTTTTTATAAATTTAAATTATCATAAAAACGTTTTCATTACAATATGTTTTTTTATTTTTATTAATTCTCTATTTCGTATCATTCACAATATCTGATTAGCAGATTCCCCGAGATCCTGATAATTTAATCTGCAGGCAGTTCGTAGACAGTGAGCAATACTTATATGTCCCTCCATCCACACGTCTCATTTTAGAGTTAATCAGGCCTGCTTTTTGTAGCTTGGCAACATGGGTGCTAACCATCGCACTACTTATATAGAGCTCGGCAGCCAGTTCTTTAATATGCATCTCTTTTCGGTCTAATAGTTCGATAATCCTTAACCTGACTTCACTTGCAAGTGCTTCATAGACTCGAAGCGATTCTGTATCTGTAGTTAAGTGCATTTTATTGTCTCCTATGCCTTTGAATTAGTATTTTTATGTATTCACAAATCAATTTCTTAGTTAACAATAATATTAATCATTAATTTAACATAAGCGAGATAAGTATGGATGCAGTGTAGCTACTACCTGTGATTATATTCAAGCTAAGAAAAAGAGCAAGAAGAAAATTAGAGTTCGAAGATGTATACCCACTAGAAGAACACTGGTCGTGGCTGCTGTCTCATTACATTACTAAAACCTGTGAACCGTGTAAAGATGGTCTGCGTCGGCCAGCTATTAATGATATTGCACCTATCATGACTTAGAATATCCTAGAATGTGATCGTCTGTGGGTGAACAGCTATACAACTGGACATAAACGCCCCTTTGAACCTTTTTAACACTAAGGATTCAGAGGGGCGTTTTTAGTTTTTATTTTATTCTAAAAATCGTTACAGATTGTTTAGGGAACTCATAAGAAAAACTGCTGACCATCGTCGTAAAATTGGTTTGCTTAGGAGAGACAAACTCTTTATTCTCGAAGTTATTTTCATCCTCAAGCTGGTAATCTGACAGTTCATATACTTCGATGGACAAGTCCTTTTTTGCCATCTCTTCTAATATAATCTCAGCAGAAACGCTGTTCTCTTGTACATTCACTGTCTTAAGAATGATATCCCCTGTGAAATCCTCCACACTTGCTGTGTAATAAAGCGGTTCGATGATCGGAAGTTTGTCCTCCGTCTCATTGATCAGCTCTCCGTTAATATAAGTACGAATATGTCTGCCTGATACTTCTAGCTTCAGATCGTATTCTACGTCTGTTTCAACTGTAAACATAGAATGTGTAAGCACAGAGTTTCTCCCGTTAATAATTGATGCCACAATGGAATCCTGATTCTGCCAGCCACCTAGTTCCCAATACAAATGATTCTGATCATCTGCTTTACCAAAATAGAACACAAACCCTTTATTCCCTGCGGTTCTAGTAGCCTTAAAATTCAAGGTATAGCTCTCCCACTCCGTCTCTCCAAGCTCTAGTGTTCGTTTGGCCGTTCCGTTCTGAGCAGGATCAGGCAGGTTTGATACTTCTTCTGACAACTCAGAATACGTCTTCACTTCTCCCGTAACATTGTTGACCAGTGTGATTTCTGAATATCGAGCAGCGGATGCATCCACACCCAAGCTAATCGCTCCTGTGATCGCTTCAACTTTGCGTTCCTCAGGTACTGTGAAGCCGTTCGCTTTTATCTCCAGCAGCTGATCTCCCTGATGGTTCATGAATAGCTTTTGAACATAGTAGTTCGCAGTTCCGTACACTTCATAATTATTAAACCAGATTAGATCCGGCTTCCAGTTGATATAATCCACATTGCAGAGCATAGGAGCATAACATGCCAAACCAACCGCATGAGCGTTGTTCTGAAGTCCCGTCATAAAAGCCGCTTCCACTAATGCGTTATAATAGGTATTGCCCCATGAAGCATATTCACCTAAGAATACTTTCGGTTCATCCGCCTTAAAGTCATCATAACGATGATGATTCGCCAGGAACCATTCAGGTGTACAGTAATAATGCTCGTCTACAAGATCAGACCTATTCTCTTTTGCAGATGTCCAGCCCCGCTCATATTCCTTACCAGCAGAGAATGGACCGCTCGAATTAATGACCTTAATATCCGGATATTTCTGTTTAATGGCTTGATGAAAGTATGGATATCTCTCGAAAAAGGGTGCACCTACCTCTTCATTGCCGATGCCGATATACTCTAACCCAAAAGGTTCCGGGTGCCCAAGGTTCGCACGTATCCTTCCCCACTTCGATGAAATGTCCCCATTGGCAAATTCGATCAAATCCAGTGCATCCTCAACCCAGGGCATTAATTGACCCAGCGGCACCATACGTTTATGATGCGGATCGTAGCCGCCCGGAAGAACGGGAATCGGCTTAGCTCCAATATCCTCACAGAACTGAAAATATTCAAAGTATCCTAACCCAAGCGTCTGATTGTAGGACCAGTTATTCCGCCTTGCCGGCCTTTGTGCCACATCCCCTAATGTATTCTTCCATCTGTACATAGAATCTCTGTCATCTGGATTTAAGGAACCGTCATGTACCAGACAACCTCCCGGAAACCGCATGAATTTAGGCTTTAAGTCGGCGAGTAACAGTGAAATATCTTCACGCATGCCCCCAGGTCTGTTCATAAAGGTCTTCTCCGGAAACAGAGAAACCATGTCCAGATATACCCTCCCGCTGCCTTTGGTAACGATTACAAGACGTGAACTAGTATCTGTAGCCTTAGACTTAATAACTGCTTCGTATCGAGTCCATTCGGAGTGATTCACAGCGATTTCCGCTCCACCATGAATGATACCGTTTGTACTTTCAATGGTTACGATAAGGGGTACGTCAAAGCTTGTCTCCCGACGAGCATATACCGAGAACTTATAATTCTCGCCCTCTTTTACTGGAATACCACTATTGAATCCCAGATTCATCAACCCAACGCCGTCACCTTCAGCCACAATATCAATGGCAACATAATGTGGATTACGATCATTCAAAGGCTCGTTATCCTCCACGGTGATTACGGTTTTCCCATCTCCACGTTCTACAGGCTCCCAAGCCATTAACGCATGATAATCGGCCCGATCGATCGGATCAAATTCAAAGGATCGATTCTGAACTAGCTCAGCATAAAGTCCACCATCTGCCGCATGATTTAAATCCTCAAAGAAGATTCCAAATAAATCACCTAATGCTGCACCACGCTTCTGTGTATGTATTGTCAGAGTTCCTTCTGTCTTCATTCTTTCATCACTCCCTTGTCAAATTCAGTTTAGTTTATATTTATATTACTTAGTTCACATCTATATGAATCATTATAGTGAGTTCACTTCACATTCGTCAATTCAGATGCTTCGAATGTACAACAAAAAAGCCGATATCGTATGAGAATCCATACAACATCGGCCTTTATAACACAGGTCCATTTATACCTACTCATTTATTTAGCAGTCATTTGCCCTACTAAGAACTCAACAAAATCAGTTGATTTGTTCTTATCTTCATCTTCTCCAAACACCCCAATGATCATCTTCCGTGAATGAATTGGAAGGTCTGTAGCAAATTTCGTATCTGTGATATCTACGCCTGTGATCCATTCTTCACCGTTCTCCGTATTTTTTATACGTTTCAAACGAATATCATCTAGAGGAAGTCCCGCTGATTTAACAAACGGCTCTAGATTCTTAAGTCCCTGCTGTTGTCCGATCCAATCAAAAGTAGCATCATCCAAAATAAGAATATTCGGACGATCCGCCGCCAGCATCGCCATCGCGCGCTGGATATAAGTCATGTCTAACGCGCCTCCACCTTCTCCACCTGTTGAGGGAAGGTATACGACTTCCGTCTTTACCCGCTTCCAAGCTGGATAACGATTGACGATCTCTTGTTTAAGCTCTTCATCCTTACCTGATGGATCTTGAGATTCATAGTTTCCTAGGAACATGATAGTTACATCCACTGGCGGGAGTGAAGCTTCATATTTTTTGGCTTGATATTGATTATAAAGAGCGTTACCTCCAAAGATTAGCACTAACAGCACAACGATAGATACAAATGTATGGACTTTGTATAGCCTAAAAAAATTCTCCGATTTACGCGCTATGCCGGAAAATGCTCCCCATTTCTCTAGCCGCTTGTCCTCTGCCTCCTGAATTTCCTGCTGATCTAAGCCGTCTAAGATCGTTTTGTAAGCCAGAAATTCTTCTTCATAGGCTGCAGCCTCAGTTTCTGAGGAATTTGATTTACGGCGTTTCAAGTGCAAATCAAACTTTTTATTCAGTTCCTCCCGGGTAATGTCTACAGGCAAGTCCAAACGTTCGTATGCCTCTTTTAACTTCTCATTCAAATTGATGACTCCTTCCTGATGCTTTGCTAGATATCTGATCATAAATTTGGTTCTATGTATTGAATTAGATTGGACATACACATATTGCAAAAAAATGAGCGAATTCGTGAAAAATACAATATATGAACTCAATTAAACTATATCATGGAGTGCTAGACGCTAACAAGTAAGCGTTTATCATAGGGCTTAGAGGCATTCTATTACTCTAGTCCAAACCATGCAGCTGTTTAAATTGCTCTGGACTCATTCCAGTCAACCGCTTAAACACTAGACAAAAGTAGCTGGCATTTTCGAAGCCCACTAACTGAGCAATTTCATACATTTTTTTATCTCGTTCATTGAACATTAGCTGTTTACTCAAGTTAATACGTTGCTTGTTGATATAGGTTACAGGTCGATCATGAATTGTTTTTTGAAAAAGCCTGCATAAATACTGTGGCGACACTGCAATAACCTCCGCAAGTTCCTTTAATGGGAGGGTCCTATGAAGATTCCTTTCTATATGTCGCAACACCGGTTTAATTCGCTCCAATTCAAGAGCCTCGTTTAGAGGAGAAACTAGGTTGCTTTTTAAATCCAGTAGCAGCGCGTATAGTTGTTTGGATCGTTCCAGATTCGTTTCCAGTTCATTACTATCTGACAAGTTGAGCATTTCTTTTAAAGGATTTAGCCACTTATCCTCCTTCAACCTTGCAGGGCCTGATTCGCGGATTCCTGCGTACAGCAGCATTTGACCGGCCTCTCTACCATTAAATGAAATCCATGACAGCTTCCACTTACTACTGATTGGCGCATACGAATGCGTAATATTCGGGAACAAAAAGAATACATCCCCTGAACCCACAATATATCGTTTCTCCTGAATGACAAGTTCGCCTTTGCCTTCGTGAATCTGATGTATTTGGTAATCCGGAAATCCGGTAGGACGTAAGGTTTCTGCCTGATGCTCCCAAAATCCAATGGTTGTAGCATATAGCGGCAGCATATTCGTATCTTCCGTTTGGCAAAAAATTATTTTACTCTCCATCTGATCACTCGTTTCATATTTTGTTATATTGGATGAAAAATCTTTTATATCTCTTACCATTACTCCAATTTATAATATGAATATAATAACATCACTATTATAAAGGAGATTTACTCATGCGAGCAAAATTTGTTTACCAGCCTCCTGCAAATGGTTATCCAGAATGGAATAATAATCCGGAAATCTTCGAACTAAATCGCTTGGATGCACATGCTTCCATGATCCCTTATAGCAATCTAACGCAAGCCCTGGTGGGAGATAAAGAAACCTCACCATACTACAAAACGCTTAATGGTATTTGGAAGTTCTCTTTTTCCGAAACACCTGATCTACGGGTCGTGGATTTTTATAAAGCTGATTTCGATTGCAGCAATTGGGCTACGATTCCTGTACCTTCTCACTGGCAATTCCATGGGTATGATTACCCGCAATATACGAATGTCCGATATCCTTGGGCGGAATCTGAACCTGATCTCAAGCCACCCTTTGCTCCGACAAAATATAATCCCGTAGGCTCGTACATTCGAACCTTTACTGTACCTGAATCTTGGAACGGTCAACCTGTATACCTTAGCTTTCAGGGGGTTGAATCCGCTTTCTATGTATGGGTAAACGGAGAACGGGTCGGTTACTGTGAAGACACCTTTACACCTTCCGAGTTCGATATTACCCCTTATTTAATTGCTGATGATAATAAACTAGCTGTCGAGGTCTATCGTTGGTGTGATGCCAGTTGGCTGGAGGATCAAGATTTTTGGAGGCTTAGCGGTATTTTTCGGAAGGTCTATCTGTACACGGCCCCTTCTGTTCATGTTGCTGATTTTTTCGTTAAAACCGAGCTAGATGAAGCTTTCGTACATGCGGATTTAAACGTAAACATCAAAGTAGAGAATTATTTTAACGAGAAACTAAACCCTTATACACTCCAAATGCAGCTATACAATAAAGGGGATCAGCCTGTATGGGAGGCTCCAGTATCTACGTTTACTTCCTTTGATCAAGAGGGTGTTCAGCATTTCAAGCTTTCTGAACATGTAGAAGACCCTTATAAGTGGAGTGCTGAGACACCGTATCTGTATACATTGGTTCTCTCCATGATTGACGATAAAGGAAACACTACTGAAACGGTCAGCTGTAAGGTCGGATTCCGTACCTTTGAGATCAAAGACGGACTTATGAAGATCAACGGCAAAAGAATTGTGCTTAAAGGCGTTAACCGGCACGAGTTCTCTTGTGACACAGGACGTGCGCTATCCAAAGACGAAATGATCCGAGATATCAAACTGATGAAAACACATAATATTAATGCGGTTCGGACCTCTCACTACCCGAATCAATCTGTTTGGTATGAGCTTTGTGATGAATACGGACTTTACGTAATCGATGAAACCAATCTGGAAACGCACGGTACTTGGCAGTATGGGCAACAAGGTATACATGAGGGAAATGTACCTGCTAGCAAACCGGAATGGCGGGCCAATGTGATTGACCGTTGCAACTCCATGATGCAAAGAGACAAAAACCATCCTTCGGTTATCATCTGGTCACTGGGGAATGAGTCCTACGGTGGTGATAATTTTATCGCCATGCATGACTATCTCAGAGAAGCTGACCCGACACGACCTGTTCATTATGAAGGAATCTTCCATTGCAGAGAGTCAGAAGCAGCTAGTGATATAGAGTCGACTATGTATGCTAAACCGCACGATGTTGAAAAATATGCGCTAAGTCATCCTCTGAAGCCTTACATCATCTGCGAATACAGCCATGCTATGGGGAATTCTTGCGGTGGATTACTCCTATACACCGATATGTTTGACAAGTACGATGTATTTCAAGGTGCATTTATTTGGGATTGGGTGGATCAGGCTATCCGAACCAAAACATCCGAAGGTGTCCCATATTTAGCATATGGTGGTGATTTTGGTGAGTCGCCACATGATGGAAATTTTAGCGGAAACGGATTGCTTTTTGCCGATCGCTCGGTTACTCCAAAGCTATTTGAGGTCAAAAAATGCTATCAAAATATTAAAGTAACTGCTTTAAATATCCGTGAAGGTCTCTTTCAGATTCGTAATAATTTTTTATTTACCGATATTGAACAATACGAACTTAAATGGGAAGTTTCTTTAGACGGAGTAACTGCGCAAGAAGGTTTGCTGCAAATCTCTGCTGCACCAGGAGAAATCGTTGAATGCACTATCCCTTATGAACTGATTTCACATAGAGGTGATCATGAAGCTATTCTGAATCTCTCCTTTATTCAGCGTTCAGAAACTTCTTGGGCTGATGCTGACCACGAAATCGCTTGGGAACAGTTTATTTTATCCCCGCGTATCGTGACAAAGGCTCCAAAGACAACGGATGGAACGTTACATGTGCAGGAACATGAAGGTGCATTGACCGTACAGGGTGGGAATTTCACTCTAAACTTTAATACAACAACTGGTGAGCTAAACTCATACTATGCTGCCGGTAAAGAACATCTGCTTGAACCCGTAAGACCTAACTTCTGGAGAGCGGTCACGGATAATGATCTTGGCAATGGATTGCCAAAGCGCTGTGCAGTGTGGAAGCAGGCTTCTAATGAGCGGAATCTGTTGAGCATGAAATATAGAACTGAAGGAAATCTCTGTTTCGTTTCCACCACTTACCTTCTGCCAACGAATCCGTACTCTACCCTTCTGATTCAGTATGAGATTCGCCCTGACGGATCTTTAGAGATCCTGCAAGAACTGAATCCGGGTAGTAGCGCTCTGCCAGAAATTCCTGAGTTCGGAATGATGTTCGTGCTTGCTGGAAGACTCGATACCCTTTCATGGTACGGCCGTGGACCCCATGAGAATTATTGGGACAGACAGACTGGAGCACCTCTTGGCCGCTATACGGGCAAAGTCAGTGACCAGTTCATCCCTTATCTTAGACCGCAGGAGTGCGGCAATAAGACGGATGTCAGATTTGCTTCGATTACAGATGGCAACGACGGATCAGGACTTTATTTTGATAGTGCAATCCCTATGGAGATTAATGCTCTGCCTTGGAAACCCGAGGAATTGGAAGCACATGATCACGTATATAAATTGCCAGTCTCGAACAAAAGCGTACTGAGAGTCAACTACAAGCAAATGGGAGTTGGGGGTGACGATAGCTGGGGTGCACCAACCCACGAAGAGTTCACTCTGCCGGCTAATCGCCCATATTCATTCCGCTTCACCCTTTCTCTTCTCTAATTTTTTCTATTAAAAAGGCCGTCTCTGGTTGGTTTCTACCAAACAAGACGGCCTTCTTCTATTTATTTCAATCTCACCGACAGAGTTTTGCGTGCTCCTCAATGACTTCCTAGCCTTATCAATCTTTTTTTCTGGCTATCAACTCCAATAACAATAGGCTTGTTGTACAAATCAAATAGCCATAATGTGTTTTGTCCATTGAGTAAAAGGAAACTTTAATTTATGATAGTTTTCGTCGAGAATGATTATCATTATTGGTGATCGCTACATATTTTAGGGAGGCAATATTATATGAATAAGGTAAGACAACCGTTCGCCGTATTATGTGTACTCTTTCTGATGACCACAATACTACTCGCCTGCGGAAACTCAGGAGAACAACCAGCCAAGAACAATTCGTCGAACGCAGCCGGAAATAATACTTCAGCTACCACTGTACCTTCTCCAGAAACATCCGACAAGGGCACTAATGAAACTGCGGCAACTACTCGCTCCTACACGGATTACATAGGCCATACCGTAGAAATACCTGTTAACCCGAAGCGCGTGATTTATTCAGGAGAAACCTATGGAGATCTACTTGCACTTGGTGTGCAAGCGGTAGGATATCCACTTTCCATGGGTGAGGGTCAGGTTTTTGAAGATCAGCTACAAGGTGTCGAAGATGTAGGGTTCCCTATCAATCTGGAAAAGACGCTGGAACTTCAGCCTGATTTGATTATCTATGCAGGAACTGATGAAGCTGATTTCGAGCAGCTGTCCAAAATCGCACCCACGATAATATTTGATACATTTGCCCCACTAAATGAACGGATGCTTGATATTGGTGGAATTCTTGGGAAAACGACCGAAGCAGAGGCATGGCTGGCTAAGTATAAAACGAGTGAAGATGCCATGTGGGAACAATTAAAGGCAGCGGGCATAAAAGAAGGAGAAACAGCTTCGGTCTTTACTTATTATCCTGGTGACAGACTATTTGTTATGGCGACGACCGGACTTTCCCAAGTCCTTTATGGAGAGAATGGCTTCAAGCCAACCCCAGCAATTCAGAAGGTCCTTGATGAAGGTATGGGATTCCAGGAAGTATCCATGGAAGTGCTTAAAGAATATGCCGGAGATCGGATTTTCATTCTAACTCCTGTGGCCGATGAAGCCAAGCAATCCACAGCTACTCTATTAAAGAGTCCGATCTGGAAAGGTCTCCCTGCCGTTAAGAACGGATATGTCTATACTCAAGATATTATGAAGACTTCAAGTGATGCAACAACAAGAGAATGGCTGCTCGGTGAACTCCCACAGCTTTTGAATATGAAATAATTTTCACCTTCATGAAGCGTTTGGCACTTAGCTGATAGAAAACTGCAAGAAGCATGTCAACAGCTGTTGATATGCTTCTTTATTTTATATACAATGAATTAATTGATAATGATTCTCACCAAATGAACGGAGGCTTCCTCTTGCTGCAAACATTACCCGTCGCTGCACCGCTCCGCTCGTTGCTGTTTCAGCTGACTGATGCGGAACTACATATTCAACCGGCAGGCTCTTGCACTAAGGCTCTTTCAGCTCACTTTTATAGACTTCTAATATTCACTGGCGGTAGTGGACAGCTGATCCTTAGCGATCAAACCATAACACTGACTACAGATACATGTTATCTCCTATCTCCTGGAACTTCCTATAGCACGGACAATCAAGAGACGACTCTTTATTATTATCTCATCACTTTTACAGCAATTAATAACGCCGAGTTTCCCGAATATTATTCAGAGGAACTCCTTCCAGGTAGGCAGGAGCTAATTGTCCACCCGTTCACTAGGGTAATCCGCCTTGCGGAAGATCTGCTTATGAGCAAAAAAAATGCCGATGATGTGCATTTTTTTAAGCGGCAATTAAAATTCCAAGAATTGCTGCTCTTACTCTTTGAGCATAATTATCCTTCCGAGCAGGTGCCAAGTCCCGCGGATTCCGTGGAAAAGACCATCCAATATATGCAAGATCACTATACGGAGAGTATCACCGTGAAGCAACTGGCTGAGCTCGCAGGGATAACATTGTGGCAATATACTCCGATCTTTCAAAAGCTTACCGGAAAAAGACCGCTCGATTACCTGACCGAACTGCGCATTAACCATTCGAAGCGTTTCCTTCTGGAATCCTCTGAACCGCTGCGTGAGATTGCTCGTCTGGTTGGCTTCTCCGATGAATATTATTTTAGTCGCCGGTTTCGTCAAAAGACTGGAATTACACCCGGACAATATGCGCATCAGCAAGGTCGGAAGCTTACTGTGGAAGACTGGACTGGCCATGTGGTGGATATTCCGGAGCGTCCAAAGCGCATTGTCTACCATGGTGAGACGCTTGGCGATCTGCTCGCATTAGGTATAAAGCCTATCGGAGGAGATGAGGTCTTTGCATGGAACAGAGTCTATAAACATCGACTTAAGAAGCTCTCTAACGTTGGCTTTCCTCTGGATCCGAAGCTTACCGCTTCATTACATCCTGACCTAATTATTATAGCTAATTCAGATGATAAGGCCTATCGAGCAGTCGTCGACATCGCCCCGACACTTACCTTTGATTCATTTGCTCCACTTGAACACCGTATGCGGACACTTGGAAGCTGGTTGGGTAAGCAGCACGAAGCAGAAGCATGGCTGGATTCATTCGCAGCAAAAAATGCTGCCATGTGGCAGCAGCTTTATATGAATACTCTTCGACCTGGAGAAACAGCTTCTGCATTGATTTATGACCATGGAAATCATCTATATGCTATGGGAATGTCCGGTTTGTCTACTGCTCTCTATGCCCCTAACGGTTTACAGCCCACAGATGAGATCAAAGCGATTCTCGATGGAGAGTTAGGATTTGCAGAGGTCGATCCAGCAAGGCTGCCTTTCTACGCCGGAGATCATATCTTTATGCTTATTCCGGAACGTCAAGACTCGCGAGTTGCTATGGAGAAACTACTAGACAGCTCACTATGGAAGAATATACCCGCTGTACGTAAGGGGCAAGCTTATCTGCTTGACGGAAGCAAATGGAACTATGGAGATGCTTTAACACGTGAAAAGCTTCTAACGCTGTTGCCTAAGCTGCTTGGAGGAGGCTAATCAATCAGCTCTTTTAATAAAAATCCTGACCATGATGCTCAGAAGACTCAAGTGAAATAGAAGTCCCACCATAAAGTATGCAAGCACAATAAAACCACTAGAAGCTTCTATAACAAAAAATAACTTGGCAGGCCAATAGGTAGGAATCCACGCCCCGATAAATTGCCATGGTGATGGAACAAAATAAGCTACGATTGGTCCTGCTATAAACAGACCACCGATCTTTGATAAAGCTAATCCTTCTACCTTATTTGCAGCGAAAGAAGCTAGGAATAATGCAAAACAAGGGGCTTCAAATGCTAATAGTATAAGGATGTATATATGCTCTAATTGGAAGCTAGATAAGCCGGAGACTATAAAAAATAGCGATGAAAGAAATGTACAGAGAAGAGATGGAAGAACTAGACGATACACCATGTACCCTCTGCGCATTAATGGTGTAACCGCGTAATAAGAGATGACATTCTCATCTCTTTCATCAAGCATTAAAAGACCTGTCATCATACCGGTTAGCATGGGAAAGGTCATGACTAAGAAAATCGCAGCAAAGCTCCTATATTTATATAAATCGAAAGCATAACCGTTCGTAAGCCAATCGGCTATCATTGGAAATCCAAATCTTGAGACGACTAGAAGTGCTAAAGGAGCAAAGATGCCGACCATAAGCACTGGGTCCAAACCAGTATGCCGGATATCGCTTATAAAAAGCATACGATACTTCTTCATTTTCTTGCTCCTCCCTTACCTATGCGCATCATTACATGATTTTCGAAGGACATTTTTGCCCATACGTATATCACAACATTCCATAGCAGTAATATCGATATGGAGTAGATGTAATTGCCAAATGACATAGCCGAGGTTCCCGAACTCAACAAGCGAAGTGTTCCTTCCGTAGGAAGCCATAAAAAAAGTTTGGAGTTCCACACCTTAAAATAACCAAGCAATGGAAGTATAAAAGGCAATGCGAATACTTGTGATAGTAGAATGAAACCATTAATTGTCTGACAACGAGCCACAACTCCAATCGACAATAACGTCATAAAGCTTGACGTTAGAATGATTCCAGTAGAAAAGCCAAACGGGGATTGCGGAATCCCGCTTGCTACTACATGAATAACCCAAGCGGCTAACAGGGATAGTACAGACAATGAGCCTGCTTTTGAAAGCAAATATTCTCTAACACGAATCGGAGTAACAAATAAAGGATCATGGATGCCCTGGTCTCTTTCCAGCAGCACAATCCCCCCTGCGAGAATAAGCCCTAAAGCACTCGGATCACTAAAGGTCAATAACAACATCGTTTGTTCTCGATAATGATCAGGAATAAGATGCAGCAATACCAAATAAAACGCACAGATAATGACGTAGATCCAATAAAACCCATGCCTCCATTGAAACCGGATGTCAAAGGCAAACGCAGATCTGAATCTCATGTTAACTGCCTCCCAGTTACGTCAATAAATATTTGCTCCAAAGACGCCTCCTGCGAATGAATGGTTTCTATTGGATGTTCACGAACAAGCTTTAAGAAATATTCATTCTCCCCTATACCATCAAGTGAGAATTCCTCATTTCTAACTTCATTATGATGGCGGTATTCCAGCCGCACTCGTTTTTTTCCATTTAGAAGCTTAAGCTCCCGAGGAGAATCAATCAACTTAATCTGACCGTCTACAATAAAAGCGACCCTGTCGCAGAGCTCCTCAGCGGCTTGCATATTATGTGTTGTAATAATTACAGTTGTCCCATTTGCCTTTTTTTCCAGGATTAAATCCTTCATTCGTTTCGCATTAACGGGGTCGAGCCCGGAAGTGGGTTCATCCAGAAATAGAATTTGCGGGTTATTTAAGAGTGCTCTACAGAAATTCAGCCGCATCTTCATCCCCTTCGATAACTGGGAGACCTTCAAATTTGCAGCTTCAGTGAGATTTACTTGCTCCAGGAGAAACCTCGGTTCCGCTGTTCTCCCTGAATACAGAGAGCGAAATAGCTGCAAATTTTCCAGCGCAGTAAACTTCGAATAGAAATTTGGAAACTCAAAAGCTACCCCTATTCGCTCAAAATACTCCGGTCCGGTATTTCTTATTTCCTTGCCCATTACGTTAACGCTGCCGAGATAATTTTTTAAGACTCCAATTAGTATTTTTTGTGTTGTGCTTTTACCCGCTCCCGAAGGACCGAGAAAACCAAACACTTCTCCTTGAGGTATGGAAAAGTTAAGTCCACTAAGGGTTGGCTCTTTTATTTTTGGGTAGGTAAAATGAAGCTCCTTCACTTCGATCATTTCATACTCCCCCAGTCATATTATCTTTCAAAGAAGTCATCCCCTCAGCCAGAACCCCTATCAAAAGCTCTATAGTTGCCTGATAGCGTTCATCACCGATCTCTTCCTTATGCAAAGACAGAAGGACTACAGAGCGAATCATGCTTACGATTAATTCCGGGTCAATCCCAACCATGATACCTTCGGCTTGCCATGATTGAATGAAAGGAATAAAAAAGTCTTTATCCTCTGTAAAATTTTGTTCCAACAACTCATTAGGTAACTTTCTTAATAGCTGCTCCATTTCGCTTCTTACGAACATCTGGCGGACGATCGGACTCTCTTCCATAATGCGGAAAGATTTCAGTAAAAATAATCTGATTTCTTCCTTATTTACAGGCACGCCTACGCTAAATGAATCGAACATTGTACTACGAATTCGTTGTTCCTCTTCAAGCAATATGTGATAGAACAATTCCTCTTTCGATCCAAAGAACATGTAAAACGAACCTTGCGCAATCCCGGCAGCTTTTGTTAATTCTTCAACACTAGTTTTTTTAATGCCATGTACTTCAAAACAGCGGCGACCTTCTGTCAACAATTTATGTTTAATCCATTCTCTTTCTTGTTCTGTGAATTTCTTAGGCATACATCTCAACTCGCTTTTATGGTTTTATGAATAATTTTATTTTATATTCACAAGTTAACCCGCCAACCATATTTTGTCAATCTATTTCTCTGTAAGCGCCAAATTAGCTTGAAAAATCTATGCTATAATCATGCAGTAACACGAAATGGACTAATGGGTGGGAATACACAAATGAAATTGGAACGTTTGATTTCTATGATCTACAAGCTGTTGAACCACGAAGTTTTATCTGCCTCCAAGCTGGCTGAAGAGTTTCAGGTTTCCCAGAGAACTATCTATAGGGATATCGATGTCATTTGTGCCGCAGGCATCCCGGTCGTATCGTATCAGGGAACTAAAGGCGGATATGGCATCATGGACGGATATAAAATGGATAAAAGCCTGCTCCGTTCTTATGATGTCACTTCTTTGATTACCGTGCTGAACAGTCTCTCTTCCGTGTTTGAAGACGAACAAGCGCAAGGAACCATTGAACGGCTGCAAACGATTGGAACAGAACAACAGACTTCTAGTCTAGCGGTGGATTTTGAAACACGTCGTATGGATCCCGATGCACTTTCTCTTTTACGTACGGCTATTACGGAACGAAATATCGTCCGTTTTGATTACATCAATGTAAAAAACGAACGCACAGCCCGTAATATGGAACCAGTAAAGCTTCATTTTAAATATAGCAACTGGTACATCTATGGTTATTGCCAGGAACGACAGGATTATCGAGAGTTCCGGCTATCCCGGATGATGAATTTGCTTCTGACACAGAATACCTTTCATTCCCAACATGAGGTACCCATAGAGGCCGTTTGTTCAAACAGGGTCGATCAGGTTGAGGAAGTCGTGATCCGGGTGGGACCTGAGGCTTTGGCAGAAGCGCTGGATCAATTTCACCAGGTAGATAAGGAATTTCATACCAATGAGAGCATGACGATGCGAATTCCTGTGTATAAACCATTGGAAGCCCGCTGGCTATGGTCAATTCTGCTAAGTTTCGGCAGCGGCGCTGAAGTCCTCGAGCCTCTTGCACTGCGAGGTATCTTAAAAAAGCAGTTGCAAAATACCCTAAATCTTTATGAAGAAGTATGACAGTCTGCTGTCATACTTCTTCTTTTATATTAACAACAGCTACAAAATAATCTATCACAACTCAAAAGGAGATCATACAATGACCAATCATCCAGTAGAAATGTTTAATTACCACATTTGGGCGAACCAAACGATCTTGGGAAGAATCAAGGAACTCTCTCCCTCTGTGCTAAATCAAGAAGTGAATAGCTCTTTTCCCACCATCGCTCATGCCCTTAGCCATATCTATGCGGTGGATACGATGTGGTATCTGGTTTTAACAGGCACTGGTATGCCTGAGGCTTTTCAAAAAAGTATCCCGCTAAATATGAGCATTCTAGATTCGGTTGATGAATACGCTAATCTTTTTGCCCAGCTATCTGAACAATACAAAGAATGGATACAAAACCAAACCGATTTGGAGAAGACTATTCTACTTGATAACCCATTCGCTGGAATCCGGCAAACACGTCTATCAGAAATTGTGCTGCATACCGCCAATCACGGGACTTATCATAGAGGTAATATATCTACTATGTTACGTCAGTTAGGACACGCTTCTACCATGAACGACTATTCCCTTTTTTGGTATCAGATGCCTGCGGAAGCTATTTAATTTATGCAGATTGAAAATCTAATTAAAGTGAAATCGAGAGAACATTTAAGAGCTTGGCTTCAGGAAAATTGTAAGACTGAAAAATCTTGTTGGGTACTCGTAAGTATGACGCCAACCCCAGAAACATTGCTATATTTGGATGTGGTTGAGGAATGTTTGTGCTTTGGATGGATCGATGGAGTGAAAAAGAAAGTTTCTGAAACGGAGCTGGCGCAGCGACTGTCTCCCAGAAGCAAACGAAGCTCTTGGACAGAATTAAATAAAGAACGTGTCCGCCGCCTCGAAAAACTGGGGTTAATGAGTGACGAAGGAAGAAAGTTACTTCCCGATATGAATCTCGCTTCTTTTAAAGTCGATAGGGTTATAGAACAAAGGTTAAAAGAGGAGCAGCAGGTATTTGAGAACTTCTTAACCTTTCCCGCTCTTTATAAAAGAGTCAGGATCGACACGATACAAAGCAATACACATCAACCAGAATTATTTAAGCGTAAATTAGATAAATTTATAAAAAACACTAAAGAAAATAAAATGTACGGTCAATGGCATGATCATGGACGGCTTCTAAATTATTAAACTGCTAGATCATAAGAATGCTTTGTAACTCTTGCAGATTGATTAATAAAGATGAGAAACCCAGTCATTCTCATGACCTTGGGTTTCTCTTTTTATATTTAAATATGGAAAAATAGCATAATGAACGACTTCCAGCTTACTTGAGCTCAGCGTTCAGCCTCTCAATCAACTCTAGCAATTGCAGCGGCTCACTAACTGTATACGTCGGACGCTCAGTCTCATCTGCCGGCTCATGGGAATAACGGGGCGTCCAGCTCTGAAAAATGCTGGTGATGCCTAGCGCATTGGCCCCCTTCATGTCACGGCTAAGATTGTTGCCAATCATAACGGTACGGGAGAAATCCGCTTCAGACAAATCAAGCGCACCAATAGCAGCCTTAAACATGCGCGGGCTTGGCTTGACTGCTTTGATATTCTCGGAAATAATCATGGCGCTGAAATAATCGCTTAGTCCATGCTGCTTAAATACATTTTTGAAGGATTGCGCATCACCGTCTGCAACCAGAGCAAGCGTGTATCCTCTCTCATACAGGGTCTGAATCGTGATATCTGCTCCCGGAATCAGATCCGCACTCTGTACGATTCCTTCTTCATCCCTAATTTCAGTCGATTCATCAACAATGGTATCTCCGCTGTCAAAAAAGATAATTAACCTTTTCTCGTCCATGTTCTCAATAACCGTCCTCTTTATTTAATGGGTGAGTTGCCTGTGGATTCTCGGATCACCAGTTCAGGCTGCAATACAATTCTTTGCTTGATATCATCTGTATGATCCAGACTGCCGATCAGCAAATCAAATGCCATCTTCACCATCTGATTCATCGGTTGAGCAATAGTTGTTAACGTTGGATTCGTCACGGTTGACAGAATGGTATCGTCAAAACCAATGATAGAAAGCTGTTCCGGTACAGATATTCTCTCTTCCTTCGCAGCCTGGAGTGCGCCGATGGCAAGCAAGTCGTTGCAACAGAATAATGCTGTCGGACGCTCCGCGCCGCGGAGAATCTCGGATGCTACCCGTTTACCGTCTTTGATATTCGACTCACACGCAAAGATATTCTTCGGGTCCAGTGAAATTCCAGCCTCAAATAATCCAAAGCGGAAACCCCTGACCCGCTCAAAGCTGCTGCATACATTGAAATCCTCGGACAAAACCGCCATTTTGCGATGACCTTTTTCAAGCAAATGTTCAGCGGCAATAGTGCCTCCTTTGAAGTCATCGTTCAATACACGGTGGACAGCTATATCTGCGGTCTCCCGCGCAATCATAACAATGGGGAAGGATTTCTCTACATGCAGCGCCAAGATATCCGCATTTCCCACACCTGTTCCGATCAGAATACCGTCAACATTTTTTTGCTCCAACAGCCGAATGTATTTCTCTACGCGTTCATCTTTGTTATCTGTGCTGCACACAATAACACTATACCCCTCGGAGTGTGCCAGATCCTCTACGGTTCTAGCTATCTCGGAAAAAAAGGGATTCGAGACATCTGGAATAAGAAGACCAATGGTATAGGTCTTCTTCCCCATTAGTGCCGAAGCAATGACACTGGGCTGATATTGCAGCCGCTTCATCACCTCAAGGATTTCATCTCGCTTCTTGTTGCTTACTTTTCCTTTACTGTTAATCGCATTGGAGACGGTAGCAATTGATACGCCCGCTTCCCTGGCAACATCATATATCGTGGTCGTTTTCATGGCATTAACCTCATTATAAATATTAAGTGGATTGGAGTCTTTGCATCCTCCCTTCACATAAGTTAAGCGCTTAACCTAATGTTACTATGACGACAGCAATAAATTCAATTCATTTTTCGTGGAGGTTTAGATGCTTCGTCTTCTGCCGCTCAATGCTAGGCTTGGTGAATACGCCGGAACACACAAAGAAGTGCCCCGAAGCCATGAATTGTATGGCTTCGGGGCACTCTCTTTTTTCCAAATGGATATCTGATTTAAAATGAATTAAAGCCCCTCAGCCAGAATCCGTTTCAAGAACATCCCTGTATAAGATTCCTGTACTTCAGCGACCTGCTCCGGTGTGCCTTCAGCTACAAGCCTACCTCCAACTGTCCCCCCTTCAGGGCCAATGTCCATCACCCAGTCAGACTCCCGAATCAGTTCTAAGCTGTGCTCCACAACAACAACCGTATTTCCCGTATCTACCAATTTGCTCAATAAGGTATGAAGTTGCTTGATGTCTGACGGATGTAGACCTGTCGTTGGTTCATCGAGCAAATAGAGCGTATGATTTTTAGATGGCTTGCTCAGCTCTTTGGCCAGCCTCATCCGTTGTCCTTCGCCGCCTGATAAGGTTTTGACAGATTGTCCCCATTTAAGGTATCCAAGACCCACCTCACATAACGTCTCAATAATACCGGCCATTTTGGCCTCCGACTTAAGAATCGGCAAGCTTTCCTGTATAGACATATCCAACAGATCTGAGATAGAGAAGCCATCATACTTCACCTGTAAGACCTCATCCGTAAACCGTCTTCCTTTGCAGGCGTGACACTTTACTTCTAGATCAGGCAGAAAGTTCATGTCTACGGACAATACACCAAGTCCCTGACAGGTTTCGCACCGTCCCCCCGGTGTGTTAAAGGAGAAATGCTTGGAGGTCAGTTTTCTTTTCTTCGCCTCTGGCAAAGCCGCAAATAACTGACGCAGATGTGTAAATACATCGCTATAGGTCGCTACATTAGAACGCTGCATTCTACCCATGGGTGATTGGTCAAAGATCACAATGCTCCCGACTTCACCTAAACCCGTAATCTCCTTACAGCCTGTTTGTTCATGACCATTAGAGCTTCCTTGCGCAAGAATATCAAATATAAGCGTAGACTTACCCGAACCCGAAACCCCTGTTACAGATACAAGACAACCAAGTGGAATGGAGACTTCTTGAATATCAATATTCCGGTACTGTGCCTGCCGGATAGTGATCTGCTTTCCGTTCCCTTTTCGGCGAATACGTGTGGGAACTTCGAGACGCTCTTCTCTGAGATAAGCTCCTGTAACCGAAAGCTCGCTTGCCATCAAATCTTCTAAACCACCTTCACCAACAACGATTCCACCATGCAATCCAGCACCTGGACCCATATCAATAATATGATCCGCAGCACGCATCATCTCAATATCATGTTCAATAACGAGCACAGTATTCCCAAGATCACGCAGCTCCTGAAGCACACGAATAAGGCCAACTGTATCCCGAGGATGTAGTCCCGTCGTCGGTTCATCCAGAATGTATAACACACCGGTCAACCCTGAACCCAGCAGTGATGCTAGACGCAGGCGCTGTGCTTCCCCGCCAGATAAAGAGACTGTCTGCCGGTTCATGGAAAGATAACCTAGGCCAACATCGATAATCCGCTTTAGTCTAGTAGGCATATCATGAAGGATCGGTTCAAGTAGATGTAGTCCTTCGGCAGGCAGTGCCGCCTCCAGTCCTTTCGTCCACTCATATACCTCACTAAGCGACCAGTCGGATACATCTATGATCGATGCGTCAGCTACTCGAACTAGACGAACTTCTTTTTTCAGGCGAGCTCCTAGGCATTCCGGGCATTGCTGCTCATGAAAAAATCCGCCATCTTTCTCCTGCGTACCAGCCTCCCCTTCCTTCTCCTTATACCGCCGCCACAAACCGGGTATAACACCTTCAAACTTCGTCCCTTGGATTGGCTTAATATTAGGGAAATGGCGTTTAAAAGCTTCACTCTCCACACCGTAGTAGAGCAAATCACGCTGAATCTCACCGTAATCCTTCAACGGTTGATCCGGGTCAAACACAAATCTGAAATGTTTTCCCGCCGCTACTAATATCCGCATCTGTATATCCCGATGAACGCCATTCAGAGAAGCTACTCCCCCCTCTTTCATGCTAAGCTCTGGATTAAATACCGCTGCTTCATTTATAGTCGCCACAGACCCAAGTCCACCACAAGCTTCACAAGCCCCTTCCGGTTTATTGAAGGAAAAATGTGACATGCCAAGTTTCTCAAGCTCAGCTCCGCAATGCGGACAGCCCATCGACTGACCTTCCATTTCCTCGTCTTCTTCTATTAGTAGCCCCCTCGCTTCAAAAGAAGGTGGTATGCTACCCTTGCAAGAAGGGCAAATCCGCTCCCCTAATCTAGAAAAAATAAACCTGACAAAGGTATAGATGTCAGTTACAGTCCCTACTGTCGAGCGTGGATTACGATTCGTAACATGCTGTCCAACGCTAATGGATGGAGACAGTCCAACAATGGACTCGACCTTTGGTTTACTGATCGTATCTGAAGTCATGCCCATGGAATCTAAATACTGTCTTTGGCATTCCCGCTGAAGTGTATCCATAGCTAACGTCGATTTTCCTGATCCCGAAGGTCCCGTCAGAACAACAAGCTTATACTTAGGAATCGTGAGCGAGACATTCTTCAGATTGTTCTCTCGTGCACCTTTAATAACAATAGCTTCTTTCACCATGATTCCCCTCTCAATTAAAGCAATCACACTAGATATATCTCTTATCCATAACCATTTACGAATGCTGTCATACTACTTTTTTTGCAAAAGTATGCTTAATTCGATAGAATGTATTTGTAAAATAACACATTTTAAAATAACTTCATAATCAAATATCTCGATTGACGAGATATAAAGATTTTAAAAGGGGCGTTATCCTTTGTCAAGCCATGAACAAGCACAACCTACACCAGAGCAAGAACAATTCACCTTACTCATGCGTGGTCTGGGAACCCGAACGGTGGTATACCAGCAAAACGTAGCCGCCTCTCTTGGGTTATACAATAATGATTTTTTGTCTGTGGATATCCTGCGTGAAAAAGGCCCCATTACCGCTGGAGAGCTGTCCAAACTAACTGGACTTGCCACAGGTAGCGTTACTGCATTAATAGATCGTCTCGAAAAAAACGGATACGTTCGCAGACAAAATGACCCTAATGATCGCCGTAAAGTAATTATTGTCCCGTTGTATGAAAATAAAGAAGATGTCATTGACACGTACATGCCACTTCATACCGCTATGGTTAAATTGGCTGCTTCCTATACGGATGAAGAACTTGCCCTCATTTCACAATTTTTAGGCAAAGCCAGCACCGTTCTAGACGAGCAGATTGATCATCTCAGTTCCCCAACGCGTAGTAAGTCTTCTTCTTAAAGCTCATAGTTATAAACTTAAAAGGACGATAACCAAAGAGTCGAATGACTTTTGGTTATCGTCCTTTTGTTAAATTATAAGAAAAAAATAAGTTAATTCTATCTCCGAATACCAATCGTTACAATTTCGCATGGACCGATCTGTAAGGCCGAACTACCTTTCTCTTCGCTAGAGAGTGGGTGGCTCTCCTCTTCCAGGATCGACGTCTTATAGAAATACTTCTGCGGTATCGTTGAACGGATGGTCAGGTCGGTACTTTGCTGACTCATGTTGTACCAGCGAAGCAGTAGGTCTCCAGTCTGCTCGTTCATTTTTAGAGAGGAAAATGCGAGCTCCTGACTCTCCCATTCGAATGGAGTATACACCGGAGCAATCGCTCCTTCATGTACATCAGTCTGACATACGACCCAAGGAATCTGGAATTGATAAGCTTCAGCAAAAGCACCTGAGGTTATACCATCTCCTGTGTGTGGGATGAGCTCCATACGTACAACATGCTCTCCGAGACATTGCGCTTCTGGAGTTGGGAACAAACCCCAGTCTCCCAATTCACCCACGCTACGGAGTAATGTAATCGCAATGGTGTTACGACCATCTCTTAATACTTCATATTCATTTAATCCAAAGTTAGCGACGGTTAGACCGGCTGTTTCATTACTGATATCAACAAAGGCCTGCTGATGCTGCGTGTTACTCGGATTCATCCATTCTGTAGCTGGCTCAATATTCCGCTCCGCAACCTCAAACATCGAATCCACATGATGTGTGGCGGCGTTCAAATCTGTCGGAAATAGCGCACGAATCCGGTGATCTTTGGCTTTATTGTCTATCGTCGTTTCGATATGCAGCCCTTTCCCGCCCCGCTCCAAGCCAATTACGGTACGAAGTTTAAGAATGACTGTGTCACTACTGCGCTGCGCTTTCCGCTCCGGGTAGTACACAAGGGCACGCTGTTCCTCGTCCAGCTTATTATCTGCTGAGGCTGGAATCTCCCAGTCATGCTTAATTTCCACAGATACTCGATAAGGTGTATTTTCCAAAACGCAAATATTCGCCTGTAGTCCCTTGGTCGTTAAAGCTTGTTCACCCTCTGGCTGTTTATACATGTATTCATTCCCGATATCACCTGTGTTCTCATACACACCAAGATCCCGGTAGGTCATGCCACTGGCTTTGTCACTTAGCGTAAATGAACCATTATCATGGATCACTACTTTGATGGCCTCATTCTCCAACACCCGATCCCCTTGAAGCAAAGATTCAGGAGCTATAGGCAACCCTGCGTTAGCACGACGAACCCACGCATATGCACGAAGACCCAGCGCCGGAACTTGCACAGCTTCAAAGGTAAGTCTTACTCGGCGGCACATATAGGGCTGGCGGAATTTATCGTCAGGCAAATCATAACCAAACTGAAGACCCAAATCCTCCATCTGGCATGTAATGGTATTCCCTTGATCGTCTACTAATTCACGACCGTTTAAGTCAATATCTTTCATACGGCTGGCCGTTTCTTCTAGAGAGAAACCCTCTCTCAAATATAGACGTGCCGCATCAATTTCTATGCTCACTGTACCCGTGCGTCTCCACCCTGTCATATTCATGACTACTAACGGAAGCACTTCTTCACCATATGCTGCAAAACCGGACGTATTCACAGCTTCAGCGATCATGCGCTTACTATCATCAACAATGGTCTCTGCTACATGACGGCTTTTATCAAAGCGTGTTACCATTTCGCGATGTACCTCATCCACGCTGCAGCCACAAATGCTGTCGTGAGGATGGTTCTGCATTAACGTCTTCCAGGCATAGGTGAACAGATGATGAGGGTAATCTTTGCCCAATACATGTGCGAATGAAGCGAGTGGCTCAGCCACCTTTTCAAGCAAGACTTGCCCTTCCTGATTCATCTGTTTCAAATAGACACGAGCAGATGCAGTATTCACTAACGTCCCCCATCCGTCAGTGTGCTGGCTCCGCAGTTCGCCCTTTACGGTCGACAAGTTGTTGTGATCCATTACATCTTCTACAGCTTTAAGGTAATCAGGGAAGTTGGAATGGATAAATTCCATATCTGGATATAACCGCTTCGCAGTTTCAATAGCCTCCGGCAAATCCAGTTGAGCCGGTTGATGATCGCAGCCGTTCATGAATAATAACTCGCCTGTAGAGGCAAATTTCCGAGCATCTGCTAACTTCTTCTCCCAGAACTCTTTTGCCTCTGCTTCATTCACTGGCACTTCGTTTCCGTTCGAATACCAATTCGCAAATAGAATTCCAAGTACTTTCGATCCATCCGGACCTTCCCATATCAGCTCAGAGAACGAAGATTCATATCCACCGTCCGATACTGTATTGTTGAATCCAGTCGGCTTTACACCTCTTCCAAAAAAGGCATTATTGATGCCTGATTGCTTCATTAATTGTGGAGTCTGACCCACTAGACCAAAGGTGTCCGGAAAATAACCGATCTTAGAAGGTTCACCGTAACGCTTCGAATCCTGATGACCAATCTGCATATTACGTACATTTGCCTCTCCGCTGGTAAGGAAAGCATCTTGCAGAATATACCAAGGTCCAATCAGAAGACGACCTTCCGTAATATGTTTTTGTAGACGATCTTGATTCTCGGGACGAACTTGAAGATAATCTTCCAGAATGATTGTCTGTCCGTCAAGATAAAAACTCTTAAATTCACCATCCTCATCCAATCGATCCAGCAATTCATCGACCAGTTTAATCAGGCGTACATGATGCTTTTCATATGGAAGATACCATTCCCGGTCCCAGTGAGTATGAGAAATAATATGGGCAGTCTGAGGTTTAATAGATTTATTTGAGCTATCCAATGTGAAGACCTCCTTATATGCAATACGTACTCTCTACTAAGATCCTTAATGTAGTAGATGTGGATAAGTTATATGGATTTCAACATCCTGCTGGCGATACACGCCAAGAAGATCACCTTTATAGTCCGTAGCAAACAGGACTGAACGTTCCTGTTCCAACAAGAACGCGTAGGTTCGGCCAGTGGCTGAATCCTTCACCTCGATTTTCGCATCCTGAGCATATTCCGATACGAAGGTGAAGAGCGCTCCTGTAGCAAAGCTCAATTTCCGTCCGTAGATACCTACTAAGTCCCCTCCGCTAATCCACTCCAAGTCACACTCCACATTAGCAGCATGGAGCGCGTAGCGATACAGTGCAGACGTAGTATCACTTCGGTCGCTCAATTCAACGGGCAGTGGACTCCATAGGAGACGACCCTTGCCAAGCGGGATGTTTATGACTGAGTCTATAGTAGAGCTTCCGCTTCCGCCGGATTCGTGAATCATCATTTCCTTCGATACCTCAGCAATCCGTCGGTGACCGAAGGAGACGGGGAGTTCTTGGCCTTGAAGGCTAAGCACTTCTTCACGGCGCACATTACGCAATTCACGCTTGCCAAGAATATCACTTAAGCGCTCTGAAGAACGCCAGTAAGCATCAATGTCGAGCGGGCCTGTAGCAAGCAATACCGCACCAGTCTCTTCAACGATGTGTAACAATCTTTCCATCGCTGCATCATCGAAGTTATGCGCGCTTGGCAGTATAATAAGCTTCACAGGATGGTTCTCCAAATCATCTAGATGGTATTCAGAAGCCCCTCTGAAAGGCATCTTTAGATCATATGAAAGAATACGGGTAAGCTCTGTTGTAGCAGCGAAAGCCAGCTTCCGGTTAGAGAAATCATTCGAATACGGAAACACCACAGCGATCTCTTCCAGTTTCCGATCTCCAAATACGTCACGAATGCCTTCTATAAACTTCCCGAAGTCATAAGAGACATCCGCCTCTGGCTTTTCAGTTCCATCTGCTCTCAATGCTCCGATATGTGACTCATTCGCATTATCCATATAGAAGTTCGTATTCCAAATCCAGTGTATGGCCCCCGCACCAGCAGTTCCAAACGCATAGGCATATTTGCGTTCGAGAAGATTTCGCAGCTCTAGCTCCGAACGTTTGGCTCGTCCATCAGGAGTTTCTACATACATGACGCCAGTCTCTTGAATTAGGTTTGGCTTATTAGGTGTCTTGGCAAAGATGCCGTCCCACACCAGATAATCATTAAACCACCAGGAATGTACAGTGGTGTAATCCACCGCCTCCTCGTAGAAGAACGGCGAAGGTCGCTGTGCCCCTAGCCCTTCATCCTGACCGACCGTAACCATCTGATCTGGACATTGCTCCTTAATGGCGTCAGATAACTGCTTCACCCAGCGGTTATGCATATCCATGGAGAACAAGCAATAATCAAGCCAACGCGTCCCTCTTTTAGCGCTGTGCATATCCTGTACATCGAAGTTCATCTCTTTCGCTTCTGGCAGCCCTGCCGATTCAAAGTCAGGAAGCTGTGCGGGTGTCATATTCCAACGTTCCTGTAGTACTTCGATTTCCCCATGTCTATGTCGAAGCCATTCTATGAAAGCTTGTTGCTCGAAGCGATCATGACATGAACTCGGACCATCCGAGAAAATCCGTGCCGGATCAAACATCGATGGTTCATTAATAAGATCCCAATCTACATTCGAAGACGCTTTATGACGAGATACAATAGAACGAATGAACCGCTTCTGAGCCTCAACACTTTGTGGGTCCAAATAAGGATTCACCCCACCCCACGTTTCCGGTGTGAAGGAGAAGAACGTGAAAGTCACCTGAAGATCATGCTTCTTCGCCGTCATGATAAAGGCATCAATCGCTCGCAGTACCTCTTCTGAAACATGACCATCGTCTTGCATCACGTTACGATAAGCAGTCCAGATTCCTGTTCGGATCCAGTTAATCCCTGCCTTCCGCATTTGACCCATATCGCGATCCCATACCCCAACGTTCGGCAGAAATAGAAATTTCCGTGCCACATCACTCGTCATATAAGTCATCCCCACAACAGGTAGCGGACGCCCATCTTTTATGAAATAATCTCTTCCACTCGTTACCGGTTCACCTGCTGCTAGAAGTTCAGGGGCATGCCCCCAGAACCCTTGACGTAGAATACGGACCTCACCATCACTGGCTTCCGCTTCGCAGATCACTTGGAACAGACCACTCCTAATTTCCAGAGGAATAGGCACCCGAACGATGTTAAGCTCAGCATTAGCCTTCATCTCCAAACAATCGGACCAACGCAAGGAGGGATCGGATTCATGCTCAACATTCATTGTTAACTTCCAATTGTCTTCATTTCGCAAAGAAGGTTGTACCCGCTCAAGCTGCTGAATCTGAAGTGTCAGAGAAGCCCGTTCTCCTGACTCATATGACGCGTAATTTGGCTTAACCCACATTTCCGTTACACCCTTACTACAGAAACGAACCCACTCAGTCATCGCGGACAGCCCTTTTTCCTTCCATAAAGAAGCCGTTGCAGCCGTATTTACGAACAGCCAGCGTGAGCCTGCAAATAAACCAATCGTATTCTCCCAAAGAACTACTGGAGCAGCAGTTTCCCGCCCCTCATGCGTAATTCCCTTCAAAAGCGGGTAAATCCGTGTGCTCATCGGACCTGCTGACCCCATTTGATGGGGTAAATCACTCGTCTTCGTCGTATGTGGCACAAGGTTCCATGTCTCTTCACTCGCTATAAAAAGAGCTTCTTGCCCCTTAAGCAGAGGAATGACATCTGATGCAAGCAAGGACTGGTTGCGAGAACAATCAACACGCAGTACCTCATGAATAGACAGCTCTTGGTGATAAGAGGTCTGCTCTGCTTCCACATGCCATTGTTCATTTTTCCAGCGAACGGGTTGTTTGAAGGGGGCACCTCCAATGCTGATCAGCCCACCACCTCTTTGCAAATATCCAAGAATGTCTATCCATGCCGCTTTTGGAAAATAGGGTGCATGCAGATTAATGAAACATCCACCTTCGGTTTCCTTAAGCGTTGCTGCAAGCTGATTCGCATTCACAATCATACCGAACTCACGCATGGATTTAACCGCGTCACTAGGAATAGAATTGGAAATTGGGAAATCAGAATCATAGAATATGATTACAGGTCTGCTCATAGTAGTCCTTCCTTCATCGATTTGTAGACTAGTTGGGAGAACAGACTATTGGACCAGGCAAACCATTTTCTAGTGAATATATTCGGGTCATCGACATGAAATCCTTCATGCATAAAACCAGTCCCCGCATCCGTTGCCTCTAGCATCGCAAGCATGTCCAGCTTCTCTTCCTTCGTGGAAGCCGTCAAACCTTGCATAGACAATGCCATATGCCAGATATAATCTTTCGGAGTATGTGGACTGCCAATCCCTTTCGCTGCTGTTCCTTCGAAGTAAAAAGGATTCTCCTTGCTCAGCGCAAATCGCCGTGTATTCTGATAAATCTCATCATCTGCCGTAACATAGCCGAGATAAGGAATCGACATGAGCCCCGGTGTTCCCGCATCATCCATCAAGCAGTAGTTGCCGTAGCCGTCGGTCTCATAGGCGTAGATTGGTCCGAATCTCGGATGACGATAAATACCATACAGCTTGATTCCATGATCAATGTCCGCTTCTAATGCTTTAAGCTCTTTTAGAAATTCAAGATCACGGAATACCCATTCTGCGAATTCCTGCATATGACGTAATGCAACAACGGCGAACATATTCCCCGGGATATTGTAATGGAAGTCGCAAGCATCATCGCTTGATCGGAACCCGGACCAGACCATCCCCGTGTAATTTACAGGCATACCAAGACCGTTGTTGCGTAACGTATCTTCAGGTATTCCATTATTACGCATAAAGCTGTAAGGAGATAATTCAGCATGGCGCTGCTCAGTTTTAAATAAGTTGTATATTTTGACCATTGCTGCCTTAAATCCAGCGTCGAATATATCAGTCTTCCCCGTTTCTTTCCAATAGGCATAAGCCAGATGCATAGAAAAACAGAGAGAATCGATCTCGAATTTACGTTCCCACACCCAAGGGGACATTTCCGTAATATCGCTAGTGCTCCAATGCCAATCATTCGCTGTTTCGTTAAACGCATTAGCATACGGATCAATATGTATATACTGAATATGTCGTTTAATTAGACCGCTAATGATACGTTGAAGATCCGGATCATTCTTCGCAAATGGCACATAGTGCATAACCTGCTCCACAGAATCTCGCAACCAGGAAGCAGGGATATCACCAGTAATGATGAATGTTGTTCCATCATCCATGAGCTTAGTCGTTGTCTCAAGTGTATTCGGGAAGCAGTTCTTGAAGAGCTGCAATAGTTTAGGCCGATGCGCTAATTTCTCCTCTGCTTCGTTCAATACTTCTTGAATCGATTGTGGAAGCGGAAGCTTCGGCATTGAGATGGTTGGCAGTCTGAATTGTTCCATATTCCCACTCCTCTTGATAAAAATGAGTATAGATAGAGAGACGGGCAGCATAGCTGCCCGTCTCCACTAATCCTATTTGTGTTACCTTTAGATTAATCGTAGGCGTGTTACGTTCAAAGCTTATTTCTTTGTCTGGTTCCACTCATCAAGCTGCTTTTGAACTTCAGCAATGACTTTTTCCAGTCCAGCTTCTTTAAATTTCTTGGTTGCTTTTGGCAGATATGTTTTAGGATCAACAGAACCTGTGTATAGAGCTGGCATAAATTCTTTAGTTACGTTGTTGATGGCCGCTACTTCTGTTTTTACAGGTGTAGGATCAAATGCAAAACCGAAGGTAGGAGCTTCTTTTGACGAATCATTAAACTTCTTGAAAGCATCCCATTTATCAGCAGGGTCATCAGCATGCAGATAAGTCAGTAACATATTTCCAAGCGTGAAGCCTGGCATTGCATAGCTATCTTGCATAGCTGGCAGATCTTCAATGACATTCTCGGAAATTTTCTTGTAATGAGTGCCTTCAATACCATAGTTGAGCAAATTGCGTAAGTACTTATCTGTATTCAAAAGATTCAAGAACATCATAGCCCGTTCAGGATCACCTGAGGTTACGGAAATAGCGTGCATCGAACCTGCGGCGGACTGTGTATACACATAAGGCTCATGCATAGGCGAAGTTACAATTTCATAACCTGCTGAACGAGACCAACCTTTTTCTGCATAAGGCTGTGTAATTTCGCGATCGGCAAACCATTTACCGGTCTTAATATTATCAATACCTTCAAGTGTTGCAACGTCTGGGCGTAAGTAACCTGCTGTGTAAAGTCTGCGCATCGTATCTAACGATGTTGCAAGTTCAGGTGTCTCCAGAATATTAACAACCTTGCCATCTGTGGAATCCATATAGACCCCGATAGGTAACTCATCACCTAGTACATAGTCAAATGGCATGAATGGTTTAAAGCCTTTAGGAACAGCTAGCGGTGTAATATCCGCAGGCTCATTCTCTTTAATCGTTTTAAGAAGTGGCTCTAGATCATCTAATGTACGAATATTGGAAATGTCCATGTTGTATTTATCAACATATTTCTTATTGAAGCGCCATACCCATTGCTGTCCAAGCTCCTTATTTACAGGAACACCATAGATCTCACCTTTAATCTTAGTTCCTTCTAAGAAACGTGGGTCCAAAACCTCTTTCGTTTCCTTTCCATACTTATCTAGCAGATCGTTCAGACCCAAGAAGGTACCGTTAGCTGCGTTACGGCGGAAATCATTTGTCCAAGAAGAGGTAAAGGCAATGTCATAAGGCTCACCAGAAGCGGTAATGACTTGCATCTTCTTATCGTAATCACCCCAATCGAACATCGTAATGTTCAACGTCGCATTAATTTTTTCTTGGGTATATTTATTAACTTCTTTTAATACAAGATCCAAGTCCTTTTGAGGTCCACCAATTAAATACATCTTCAGCTCATATGGCTTTAATTCCGATGTACTCCCTGCTGAATTCCCTGCTGCCGCTGAATTGTTTGTTTCTTTAGCAGCATTTGTATTATTATTCGAACCACATCCAGCAAGTAGGCCAGACAAAAGCATTGTTCCAGCAAGAGCGAGCGTTAAACTTTTTTTCACTTTCATTTCTATTTTCCCCCTTTAGTTTAATGAACTCTTTATTTATATCGACTCCTATTCTAGCGATTCGAATAAATACATCTTATTAGTGTTACTCTTTTAAAGAGCCCACAGTTAAACCTTTTACAAAATACTTTTGGAAGAAGGGATACGCTAGTGCTATAGGCAAGGTCGCCAGTACAACCATCGCCATACGAACAGTTTCTGTCGGCAATGTCGCAGCAATCTCAAAGCTTGATCCCATCTGCATGCTGTTCTGGATAACAAACTCCATATTATTCTGAATTCGCATCAGCATCGCTTGGAGCGGTACAAGACTCGCATCATCTATATACAGCAGCGCATTAAACCAATCATTCCAATAGCCCAGCGTACAGAACAATCCAATCGTTGCAATCCCCGGTAATGAGATCGGAAGTACAATTTGCAAGAACGTCCGAAACTCCCCTGAACCGTCAATTTTGGCTGCCTCAATGAGTGCATCAGGCACTGAAGTCTGGAAGAAGGTTCTCATCACTAGGATGAAAAAGGCATTCATCGCTATTGGCAATATCAAAGCCCATATCGTGTTGTACAAATGTAAAAACTGTGTGGCCACAATATAGTTTGGAACCATTCCGCCTGAGAATAACATCGTGAAGAAGGCGAAGAAGCTGAAAAAATTACGATAGCGAAATGATCTTCGAGAAAGAACATAGGCGTAAGTTGTAATTAGAAATAAGCTAATGAGCGTACCTAGTACAGTAACAAGTAAGGTAACTCCAAAGGAACGAAATAACTGATCACCTGTGTTAAAAACAAACTGATACGCCGCCATACTAAATTTTTCTGGAATTAAGCTAAATCCATTTAAAGCGAGTACTTTCTCATCTGTAAAAGAAATGGCTATGACAAACAAGAACGGAAACACACAGGTAAAGGCGAAAACTCCAATCACAATATTGAGTACCACATTCCAAAAAGGAGTAATGGCGTTGTTGTCGACTTCTTTCGGCTTACGTTTGAATACTTCCATAACGTCAATTGACTCCTTTCTAGAATATCGCGTTTTCTTTGCTGATCTTTTTCACAATAGAATTCGTTACAATTACCATGATAAATCCAACGATCGATTGATATAGACCCGCTGCTGTACTCATCCCCAGGTTTCCTGTCGTACTCATGCTTCGATAGATATAAGTATCGATAACATTCGTTACGGAGTATAGAACACCGGAATCCCGAGGTATTTGATAGAATAGACCGAAGTCAGATCTAAAAATACCACCAATCGCTAGAATAGTTAGCGTTACCATTAAAGGCTTAAGCAAAGGAAGTGTAATAAACTTAATTTGCTGCCATTTGCTGGCCCCATCAATCATTGCCGCTTCATAGTAGGACTTGTCGATACCCGCTATAGCCGCTAAGTAAACAACACTTGAATAACCAATTGATTTCCAAATTCCCATGAAAATTAGGATATATGGCCAAAAGCGAGTATCCCCATACCAGGAAACAGGATCGCCTCCGAAGTAAACAATCACTTGATTCAAGATACCTTTATCTACACTTAGGAAGCTGAATGTAAAGAAACTAATAATAACCCAAGAAAGAAAATAAGGCATAAACATCGCCGTTTGATAAACTTTGGCCATCCGTTTGTTCACAAGTTCGTTCAAGGTGATTGCAATGCCCACCGCAAGAACTAAACCGAGAGAGATCAACGCCACGTTATACAGTATCGTATTTCTTGTAATAATATAGGCGTCCTCTGTCGAGAACAAAAAGTTGAAATTTTCAAGGCCAACCCACTTACTATTTAAAACGCTTGCAAAGAATCCGTCCCGATGAATCTTGAAATCCTTAAATGCAATAATGGTTCCGAACATCGGTAAGTAACAAAAGATTAGGAACCATATTGTCCCTGGTAATACCATAAACCACAGTACTTTATCCTTATTTAAGCTTTTGAAAAATGCAGACACTATTCCACATCCCCCTTCTCTATCCCCAAACAATCCCCGTAATACCCTTTCGATCTTATTTCCTTGCCCCTTTAACTATCTTTAATTCTGCGCTATAAAAGCGGTTTCATAAAGTTGAAAAACTCCAGAATGATATGTAAAAATTAAAGATCGCAAGAAAAAAAGACCTCCGTGAGGCTTGAAAATCCTTAAGATTTGAACAAAAAAAAGGAAACATTCCCGTGACCAACGTTCGTGAACCCTCCACTTGAACGTGATACCGGGGAACATTTCCTAAATCCTACGCCTTTTCTTTTTTATACATATTTCGAAGTTCTGTTGGAGATATGCCTACTGATTTTTTGAATTGACGATAAAAATACGCTGGATCTAGATACCCTACTTCAGCTGCAATTTCATTGGTTAATAACGTAGTTTGAAGCAGCAGTTGTCTTGCTTTTTCAATTCGGAATTGATTCACATAATCAGAGAAGCTTCGCCCCATCTCCTTCTGAAATAGCTGTCCCAAGTAAGTAGGATGCATATTCATTCGCTGACTGAGCGTCTTCAGAGATAGTTCTTCTCTATAATGTTTGCTCACTTGATCCACCATATATCTCATATTCGGACTGAGTTCATCACTCACTAGCGATAATTGGTCAAACGTTTCATTCACACTTTCCTGCACATGATGAAGCAACTGCTCAATGGTATGGATGCGTAGCAAAGGATTAAACACAGCACTGAAATTACAGTTTTTCTCCATATTCTTAGCGATCAACATTAATTCAATCGCCACGTTGTAATTATCAATGCGTGTAATCACGCCACATCCGAACAGCTTTTGGAATGTTTCTGCGATAAATTGATTTGCCGCCTCACGCTCGCCAGATAATAATAGTTTAGTAAATGCTTCATAATCAATTTCGAGCTTTTCCTCATGTAACACCATCTTCGACAGTTGGTCCACATCTATAATCGGGTAGCCCGGCAGCATCAGATGATCCACATATAAACTTTTCGCTTTTTTATAACTTTGTGGTACTTCTTGAAAAGTATATTCCTTACTTCCTATCGTAATCCATACAGACTTTCCTAATTCATGCATAATCTCACATTGCACTTGTTGCAGCATGCAATACATTTCTTCTTTGTTCTCATCTTCAGCCGACTCCGCAACAATAAGAACAAGATCACCTTCCATATCTATAAATACAATAACTGTTCCGCGCTCTGCTACGGACTGCACAGCGATTCGATAACATTCTTCCATAAGTTGATTAGGGTGCAGTTGACCCTCATCCTCCTCATGTTCCGTAATAAGCCGAATCGCAGCCACCGTAAAACATGAACAGTCCAGAGAAATATTTAAGACTTTTGAACGATGCAATAGCTCCTGTCGATCTATATTTCCAGTGACCCAACGATTTAAAATATTGTTACGTAAAACTTGCTGATCCTCCTTCGCATGAAATTGTTCAACATCCTCTTGATTGAGGACCTCAACAATTTGCTCAATGGTCGATTCCAATTCTTTTATGTTAATGGGTTTAAGAATATAATTCTCAATGCCTAGACTCATTCCAGCTTTTAAATACTCAAATTGTTCATAGCCGCTTAAGATAATAAATCTCATTTTTGAATCAAAAGACTTAATTTGTTGAATGAGTTCAAGTCCCGTAAGCTTTGGCATCGTAATATCTGTAATTAATATGTCAATGGCTTCATTATGGCTATGCAAAAATTCTAAAGCTTCTTCCCCATTACTCGCTTGCCCTGCGATTCTTAGTCCATAATCTTCCCATTCGATCACTGAACGTAATCCTTCAAGAATAAGAGGTTCATCATCCACAATAAGTATGTTGTGCATTATTTAATACTCTCCCTTACCACTGGTATATTCATGATGACTGTTGTTCCTACACCGATCTCACTAGCAATCGATAATCCATATTCAATCCCATAATAAAGCTTAATTCGCTCATTCACATTACATAGTCCAAGCGAGGAAGGTGGTGCATCCATTCGCATACTGACTTGAAGTGTTTTTTGAAGTTCCGTTAGCCTGCTGGGAATAATCCCATTTCCGTTATCTCTGATAGCAATTTGAATGCTACCGTCTGATTCAGTTACTTCAATGCGGATTAAGTTATCGGAGCGTTCGGGCCTGAATCCGTGAACAATATAATTTTCAATGACCGGCTGAATCAGCAGTTTAACGATAGAACAATTCATAGCCACTGGACTTATTCGCGACTCGATTTGAAGCTTATCTTTATGCCTAATCTGAAACAGCTCAAGATATAGATTGCAATATTCAATCTCATCAGCGATGGTAACAACCATACTTTTCTTAATCATTGTTCGGAATAACGTAGATAAAATGTAAATCATCTGACCTACATCCTTCGCACCTTGCGAAATAGCCCGCATCCTTATAGCTTCAAGCGTATTATATAAAAAATGCGGATTAATCTGCGATTGAAGAGCAACGAGTTCTGCATTTTTTTGCGTAATTTCTGAAATGTAAACTTTATTAATATACAGTTCTAGTCTTTCACACATATAGTTAAAATTGTTGGCAATGAGCTGCAATTCATCCTCCCGGTTAAGATGAATGCGCGTGCTTAAGTCGCCTTCCTGTAAGCGCTTCATAGATTTGACAATGATCTTCACTTTTTTAGAGAAACGTAAAATTATTCCGTATGTAATGGACATTGCCGCAACAATTAGTGCTGCCGTAATCCCGATAATCCAATTTCGTACTACCACCATTTCTTTGTTTACCTGCGACTTCTGAATGATTCCTGCCACAATAAGACCTGAGCTATTCGTTGTATTTAAGTTAACTTTGGATAATCCATCCAGTGCAGTCCAGTTGTCTGAATAAAGACCAGCGATATGCGGATACTGCTGTCCCATATACCTTCCTAAGGAATCATATATGACGTCACCGCTTGGTGTTAGAACCAACACTTGGCCATTATTCTCTGTACCTTTCGTACCAAGCCATTTTGAAATAAGTTCAGCATCAAAATCTATAATGAGCATACCGATCGTTTTCAATGAAATCGGATCTTTAAGCTCCCTAGTCATCGTATACAAATTGTTATTGTCTTCCCTTATTTCCTTAAGTAATAATTTTTTCTCATGCGAAACCCAACCATTCTTGGGTATGGGTGATTTTTGCTCCGAAATATCTATATCTCTTTTGTAGAGCTGTCGTGTATTATTTTTATATAAATAATAAAATTCTTTCTCAGTGCTGTATAAGATAACGTCAGAGATACCACTTTTCTGATTCAAATACGTTTTGAAGTAAGTATCGAATGTATGGGGTACGAAGCTCCCAATTTCAGCAAACTGATCTAAACGATATTTAAGATAATCTCCATAATCATGTTGCAAAAAGTAGGACAAATCCTCACTTACAGAAGCATCACTATAAATTTGCTGGATGGCCAATTGAATCCCTTCGTACTGCTGATTCATATATAAACTCACGTAATCCAGTACCTCTCGATTAGCATCAACATGTTGACGCGTGATCGTCTGTTCATAGTATTTATAAACGGTAATGGAAGAGGCAATAAGCGTAATAATGATGATGGATGAATATATAGCTAAAATTTTATTAAACAGCTTTTTTCGTAAATGATTTTGATAAAATTTCTTTATATTCAACAAATTCACCTTCTCTCAAAATCTAGCCTTTAGGATTAGAAGCTTAACACCACCTTTCTTTTTGTGCAATGGGAGCGCATTCATTTTTAGATGTAAATCTTTCCTCCTTGCAACCTTTTTCTTTATCATGAGTTTACATCTCGCTAAAAATCGTCTATAGTTGGTTTCTACCCCCAAACAAACCTGTAATCACCCTATAAGTCTTATAATCCTCGTCCCCCATCAAGATAATGGAGGGCTATTACTCATGTTTCTAACCAAACGTAAACTCAACTCCCAACTAAACGAGATTTCCGAATATCGTTACCGGGATCGAATACACATTCCTTTTTTCAATTCTATGATTGACGAACAAGGTGAAATTGCAGCGGAACCACCCGTGGATGGAGAATGGTCTAAGCTACAGGTTGGCGATACCTGGAAAGGCCGCGATTTGTATTTATGGCTAACGACACAGATAGACGTACCCGCCTCTTGGGCAGGACGCAGGGTACTGGGTCGATTTGATTTTGGCGAGACGGGTGCCGGAAACAACTCCGGCTTTGAATCTTTATTCTTTTACAATGGTAAACCCTATCAAGGTGTAGATTCCAATCATACAGAAGTGTTCTTGCCGGATGAAACGGTAGGTACGCAGCTTCCTCTTACCTTCCGTTTATGGTCGGGACTAGAAGGTGGCGGTCCTAAAAAAGATCAAACGCATGGCATTCGTATGGCAGAAATTTGTTGGCTGGACGATGCAACGGATGATTTCTACTTTACTGCACTTGCTGTAGTTGAGACGCTGAACGTACTCGATTCAAAAACACCAGAATATACACAGCTGCTAAGTACAGTAGACCGCTCGTTTCTTCTGATTGACTGGTCTCGTCCAGGTTCAGAGGTCTTCTACGCTTCGATCGAGGAAGCTCGTAACTATTTGCGTGATGAAATTAATAAAATGGAAAAGTCTTCGCCAGTTACTGTTACCTGTATTGGTCATACCCATATTGATGTAGCTTGGTTATGGCAATTGAAGCATACCCGTGAGAAATGTGCGCGTTCCTTCTCGACCGTACTCCGTCTGATGGAAATGTTCCCTGACTATACTTTTTTACAGACTCAACCTCAGCTCTATGAATACATCAAAAACGATTATCCAGAAATCTATGAGAAGATTCGTGAACGTGTTGCTGAAGGACGCTGGGAAGCTGGCGGTGGCATGTGGCTCGAGGCAGATTGTAACTTGACCTCAGGTGAGTCTCTTGTCCGTCAATTGCTATATGGTACTCGCTTCTTGCGTAATGAATTTGGTGTTGAATGTGATTATTTATGGCTGCCGGACGTATTTGGCTACAGCTGGTCCTTGCCACAAATTCTAAAAAAATCAGGAATTAATACGTTCATGACCACCAAAATTAGCTGGAATCAATACAACCGCATGCCACATGATACCTTCCAATGGCGTGGTATTGATGGCACTGAAGTATTAACACACTTCATTACAACACCAGAGCCTTGGTCTGAAGAAGATTCTTGGTTCTACACCTATAATGGCCGCATCATTCCTAAGACTGTAAAAGGAATTTGGGATACGTACCGGGATAAAGAAGTGAATCGCAATTTATTACTTTCTTACGGATATGGTGATGGCGGCGGTGGGGTTAACCGCGAAATGCTAGAGATGCGCCGCAGACTCAACGATCTCCCAGGACTACCGAAGATTGAAACAGGAACAGCAGGAGATTACTTCCGTAATCTGCAAGAAACCGTTGCTAATACAGATCGTTATGTCCATGTATGGGATGGTGAGCTTTACTTAGAATATCACCGTGGCACGTACACTAGCCAAGCCTACAATAAGCAGATGAACCGCAAGCTTGAACTGCTATACCGCGAGGCGGAATGGCTAAACGCACTGCAAAGTGTGGTGTCTGAAGATTGGTCGAACTATCGTCAGACCGATTTAGACGAGGGTTGGAGAATTATTTTGCGTAACCAATTCCATGATATTATTCCTGGTTCTTCAATTCGTGAAGTGTACGAAGACAGTACGATTGAATATGCTCAAGCCGAAGCCATTGGTCAATCTGTATGGGAACAATCTACGAACCTACTAGTGAACGGAAGTGAAGCCGGTAAATATACCATCTGGAACAATGCTTCTTGGGAATTAACTGAGCTCGTAGAAATTACTATAGAGCCTGGCATGGAAACAGGACATTGGATAAACACAGAAGGTAAACCCTTACAAGCTCAGCGTGAAGGTGATCGTTGGATCATTGAAGTGTCCGACATTCCTTCTCTCGGATACACCACCATCTCCTTCGTGGCAGATGTGAATTCTGAGCCACTAAGCACTCCATTCAAGCTGAATGAATCAGGAATTTCAACGCCTCACCTTGAAATAGCGTGGAACGAGCAAGGTCAATTGTCATCCATCTTTGATAAACACGAACAGCGTCAAGTATTAGCTAATGGAAGTCACGGTAATGTGTTCCAAGTATTTGAGGATAAACCATTAGCACATGAAGCTTGGGACATTGACATCTACTACCAGCAAAAAATGCGCGAAGTGATCGACTGCACTAGTATTGAAGTCATAGAAAATGGTTCATTGCGTTGTATTGTGCAATTCACATGGAGCTATATGGATTCCACGATTAAACAGCAAATGATCTTACACGCTGGGCATCGTCGTATCGACTTCGTGACGAACGTAGACTGGCATGAGAAAAAACAGCTAATGAAAGTAGCCTTCCCTGTTGCGATACGAGCTACCGAAGCCACTTATGATATCCAGTTCGGTAATGTTAAGCGTCCAACACACTGGAACACTAGCTGGGATTACGCTAGATTCGAGACTGTGGGTCATCAGTGGGCAGATTTATCAGATCGTGGTTATGGCGTTAGCTTGCTGAATGACTGCAAATATGGCTACGACATCAAGGATAATGTGATGCGTCTATCCCTAATCAAATCGGCAACACACCCTGACCCTGATGCGGATCAAGGCGAACATTCATTCACCTACTCTATCCTGCCTCATACTGGGGATTGGCTACAAGGTGATACCGTCCGTCAAGCCTGGTCCATCAACAATCCACTGCGGAGCACCATGGGGCAAGCTGAAGTAGAAACAAAGTCCATGATTCGTCTTTCTATGAATACGGTTATGGTTTCTGCCCTTAAGAAATCTGAAGATGGTCAAAAATTAGTTGTACGTGTTCACGACTATTCCGGAAGCCGCCAGCAGATTGATATGACGAGCGACTTGAACATTATTTCGTGGCAAGAATGTAATCTAATGGAACGTCCTGAAGGTGAGGTTCACACTGAACCTGTCATTACCTTTGTACTTGAACCTTACGAAATTAGAACATTTGAAATCGAAGTATAGAATCTAATTAAATGAAGTAACATACAAAATCGGGGTGTCCCTGTAGCCATGTATAAAAAGGCTGCGAGGACACCCCGTTTTTCGATTATGATTGTTTATTTTGAATTTAAGTATACACATTGCGCAATGAGTTAACGTAGCGTATACTCCAATTAAGGGAGAGATGTATATGAGAAGAATGGGGAAAATTACGATATTCACATGCATTGGATTATTGAGCCTTGCTTTGATTGCTATTCTTGCGATTAGCGCTTTTGTGATCAAGAGACCGGCCACCGCCACCCCCGTAATCACGGAAGTGAAGCCTTATGAGTGGAATAAAGTCAAGCTGGACGGAAATGTCATTTCAAGTGATGGATCAGAGTATTTTATCTGGAATAAAAAGGGAGAGACTAATAACTGGATTATCTTTTTTTCCGGGGGAGGGGCCAGTTGGGATGCCCAAAGCGCCGCGCACCCAATCAAGCTAATGAACTTCATTAAAGGTGGAGATACGGGCAACTATTTCCAGAACATCCCCTTCTATATGCTGACATTGCTGAGAGGTATGATGGATACGGATAACCCTGCCAATCCTTTTCATGGATGGAATGTGGTCTACCTTCCCTATTCGACGGGTGATTTCCATATCGGTAACCGTACGGCTGAATATAAAAAAGAGGACGGCAGTACCTTTACAATGCGTTATAACGGCAGCAATAATGTGCGAAGCAGCCTTGATTGGATATATGCCAACGTGGAAAAGCCCGGCAAACTGCTAATTGCAGGTGAAAGTGCTGGTGGATTCGGGTCCGCCTTCTGGGCTCCGGAGATCGCCTCTCATTACAAAGACTCCGAGATCTTCCAATATTCAGACAGTTCCTTCCTGAAATCAGACAAGTGGCCAAATGTTGTGAATAAGGAATGGCAGGCAGACTTCGTTAAGAATTTTGGGTATACCCCTGAAGCGGATATCATCGGGGCAGCATTTAAAGCGAACGGTCATCTACTGCCTGCGAATACGGTAATATTGCAATCCTACTCGGTATTTGACGAGATTCTGATCCACTTTCAGAACAACATCAACGATTACAAGGGGCCCAGAGATCAACGCATTATTAATGAATGGTCACAGGAAATGCGGCAATCTGTATCTTCTTTAGCTGCCACTTTACCTAATTATTATTACTATCTGACCGACTATGGGCTAAATGCTAAGACGGGTACAACCCCGCACACTTTTGCAACCAGAGAGACCTTCTTTCAGGCTGAACAAGATGGTGTGAAGCTTCTGAAATGGCTAGGTGATGCAGTCAACCATCAGAAACCCTATTCAGTTGGGAGCAAGTTCCTCATGACGTCGAAGCCAGCTCAGAAATAGCACAGAATTAGCGAAATACTCGCACAAGGCAGGAGAGAAAATTAATGAATTTGCGTGAAAAGCAGATGCAAATGACGAGGGAGATCATTAAGGATACAGCTCTCAGCTTGTTCTGTGCTCAAGGTATTGAGCGCACGGATATGGCTCAAATTGCAGAACAAGCCGGGGTCTCTCGGCGCACTTTGTATCATCATTATAAGGACAAAGAAGAATTAGCCGCTCAAATCTATGTCCTTAACCTGGAGCGGATGTTTGGACAGCTGCTGTTTGATTTTGATTTTGAACAGCCGGTACAATCACTGGAGAACATTCTGGATAAATATTTGGCGCTAAGAGATCATCAGGAATCACTGATCTACTATGATGCCATTTTTGGAGTTTACTACAGCACGCTTTCTAAGAATCCTGCAGAACTGCCTGACTTTAAGAAGGCTATGGAAGGCTGGTATTCGCGACTTATACTTCTTGAGACAATAGCAGTGGCTCCAGAGGAAAAAAATAAGTGGTTGAACATTCTACAGAAGTCCACCCACCTGTATTTCATGTATTTACAAAAAGCCGTTATTATTACGCATCAGCGGGGCGGTGTGGTTACGGAGGAAGACCGGGCAACGGACCGACAATTCAAGGATTTCATTATGCATGGCGTACGGCATTCCCGATGATTAAAAGGGTCTTTTCGTAATAGGTTTCATATCGGTATAATATACCAATCGGTATTCATGCGGCTCTAGTTATATGGAAGGAGCAATGGCTGAAATGGACATTGGCAAATATGAGAATCTAGTTCCGAATGTTTTTTTGTTCGTCGACCGCAGATCCTTCCCGGATTGGGAGATAACGAGGAGCAAAATTGATTTCCATGACCTTACCTTCATTGTGGAAGGGAAATCAAACTATTTTATTAATGGGGAGAAATTTACGGTTGAAGCTGGTGATATGCTCTATGCACCTTCCGGAAGTATTCGGGAAGCGCAGACCTTTAAGGAGGCACCCATGCGTTCTTTTGCGTTTAATTTCTTCTGGCAGGGGGAGGACAATCATGTGCAGCTCCCTTTTGAGACCGTAACTAAAAACTGGAGAACTAAAGAGATCCTAGCGGACATCAAAGATTTCTCGCATGTATGGATGGGCAAACAGCCTTTTTATAAAATGAAGGCCAGAGCCATTTTTCAACTGATTGTGTATCGCCTGTTAAGCATAACCCACCATCAAGAGACACCTCTGATCGATCTGAGAATCCAAAAAGTAATGACCTATATTATGGATCATTATTCGGAGGAAGTTGCGATCAAGGAACTAGCTGATTTGGTTACCTTAAATCCTGTATATCTTGGCAAGCTGTTCAAGCAAAACACCGGTTCCACCTATAAGGAATTCATAAATAAAGTACGGGTGAACAATGCCGAGATGATTCTGTCCGCAGGTGGCTTCAATGTGTCCGAAGTAGCAGCGCACTGTGGTTATCAAGATGTCGCCTACTTCAGTAATGTTTTCAAAAATATCAAGGGTTATCCTCCGTCATCTGCCTTGAAATAACGGAGGACCCTGAACCATTCGGGGATTCAGCCCTTCAATTAGCTCTAACTATGAATTAGTGCGTCCCCCTAGTATAGAAGCTCTCCTCTGGGCCCAAATAGGAATACGGCAGCTCCGCAGCGGACAACACAAGCTTTTGCAGGACCAGGCCCGCATCCAATCCGTAAAAGCGGAGGGTATGGATCCCCTTCGTTAAAGCATGAATGGTGGTCACGGTATGGATATTATTCATAACCGCGCGGCACCACGGTTCATTATCATGATTGCCGCCCGCAAAATCCGTAGGTAAAGTATCCGTAATCACTGCCGTCTGTGCATCGAAGCCTACCGCATATTTTAATCCACTGAACTGTGACAGGTTGTTTGTCGGAGCAATATACGCGGTTAAGCTGTAATCTGCATTCTGCTGTACTAAAACCTGATATTCCAGATAAGGCGCATTCTCCGGCTGTTCAAAAGATACCATATCCGGAAACATTTTAACCGAGGATAAAGAACGCCCATAGTTAGCAATGGTCTTCCATTCCACCCCTGATTGTGCAACACGACTTGAGGTATGCTCCGCTTCAATGGACACTGTATTATGCGTCTCGATAAAGGTCATCGCTAGCACATCCTGAATGTCAGTGAAGTTCACAGCTACACTAACCTTAACGGTGCCTCCGGCACCAGAGATCGTAATTTCACCCGTCGATGTCTCGCGAACCTTTTCCCAATCTACAGAAACCTGTAAGCTCTCCCCAGCCTTGATCCAACCCGATGTTTTCTCAAGCTTAATCCAAGCTACATTACTTCTTGCCTGATATTCAAAGCCCGCTTCTCCACCGTTGCTGATAGTAATGCAATAGTTTTCTTTTTGCAGATTTGTAAATACCGGAAGCTTTGCCGTCCCCGCAACATACGCTTGCTCCGTACCTTCAACATCAACAATCAATATAGAACCTTTAGCGGGAATCAACGTGCTCACCTCTGGATATTTCCACCCCTCTGCATTCCAGTGAACATACCCGACATGAGGGGAACTCATCATTCCTTGCCATTTTCCTTCTGTAATTCCGCTATTATAAACCTGCTCCAGGTGTTTATCCCTATCGATGGCTTCATGAGTCAGGGTAGCGTAGGTATTGGCCAATACACTGCCTCGTCCAGCATATAGCTCGTTAAGTCCAGCATATATTTGCATTTTGAGCACATTGGCTGATGCAACAGCAGGGAAATATACAAGCTGGTAGTACGCATCTTTTAATGATTCAGGAATAAGAGCATAGTATTGGTCAGCGGCATTCTCCATCCTAATCGCCTGCTTCAGCACTCTCTGTGCCTCATTGTAATGGATAGGACTGAAGGTTGACGGATAAATAATCTCCGGCTTGCGGCGGCCGTTCATTCGGGTATACTCACTCAGCAATTGCGCGATGCCCAGGCATGTCTCATGTTCCAGTGCATATCCGAACTGCTGCTCTACCCATCGTTTGGTATATTCCTCAGTCCGGTTAATCGCTCCGGTACCCCAAGCTTCAAAATCATAGGCCAATTCCATAAAGTAGGAAATAGGCAATTCCATAGGCTTCAAATCCCCGACGTTCACAATCCATACATCACGGATGCCATAGTCGAATGCCATACACATTTGCTCCCAAACCTTCTCCAGCGGAATCGTGTTTAACCATTCATAGGAATGTGGACCCCCATGATAGTCAAAATGATAATACATCCCCCACCCTGCACTTCGATCACGTTCGTGTTCCGTTGGGATTTTGCGGAGATTGCCAAAGTTATCATCTGCCAGCAGGATCGTAACCTCATTCAGGACTTCCCAGTCCTTCAAGCCTTCAACCTCAGCAGTGCCATACCAATACTTCTCCACTTCCTTGTATACGGCTAGAATTTGGGGTGAGTGCTCAAGATTATATTTCTTTAATAATTCTTTTTGCGTAAGGATGATGTCCTTCAGCAGGTCAATATTCTCCTGGTCGGAGCCCTCCAGCGCAGAATCACTTTCTCCCCGCATCCCTAATGTAATTAAATTGTCAAAATCATGATTCCGTTTGATTCCATCTTCCCAGAAATCCGTAATAGCCTGTTTGTTTCGGGCAAAGTCCCATAAGTTACTTGTTCCATATTGGTTGTATACCTTCTGCCATTCACTGCCTGCCCGAAATAAAGGTTCATGATGGGAGGTTCCCATTATAATGCCGTATTCCTGTGCGTGCTGGGCGTTGGCGATTGGATTGCTTTTACCGTTAAGGCTGAATTCGGCACTCCACATCGCTGGCCATAAATAATTCCCCTTTAATCGAAGAATTAGTTCAAACACCTTGTCATAGAAATCTTCATTAAAATCACCAAATCTTTGAGTTACCCAAGAGCCCAAGGACGGCCAGTCGTCATTCAAAAAAATGCCCCTGTATTTAACCGAAGGTTCTTTGGAAATCCTATGTAGCTGGCTATCAGGTAAGATCAAATCTGCTTTTTTCTCTGGTATAACATCTGCCCAATATTTCCACGGACTAACGCCAATTTTTTCAGAGATAGAATAAATCCCGTACATCGTCCCGCGTTTATCGCTTCCCACAATGACGAGCGCCTTGTCCACTCCTGCTGTCGGTTCTTCAACTACCTGAATTTTATAACATTCCCTTTTCCCTTGGATGGCGGACACATCCACTGTCCCCTCCGCAATTAAACGATCAATAAACTCATTACTGCCGATCGATCCAGCGATTACAACGGTTCCATCCAATGCCTTCAATTGTGTATGTATTTCAGGTTCAACCTCTGTTACCTGTTTAACATCTGCTGCAAAAGACTGAGCCACGCGGCGCAAACCGGCATAATCCTTCCCTTTGGGATCCACGTAAATCTTAGCAGCTTTGCCCTGCTTCACAAGGATTAATTCCTGCGTAGGCATGATTATTCTCCCCTTAAGCATCCTATTTTCGTATGACTAGGCACATTATATAAGTAAGCGATTTCAACTTCCATGTGTAAACTAGCAAGTTTTTGTAATTATTAAATGATACTTTGTTTATTGGTTGAACAATCTAGATATTTGGTGTTACTGTTAACAGGTATTCCCTTGTAACAGAATCATTTCTTTGCAAGCGCATCCATAACAAGAGAACCTTATAAAGCGAGGATGATCCATATGGAAAAGAATAACGAACTCATTGCAGGCGAACAGATTGAAGGTCCGAAGGCTCCAAAGGACCCGGCTGATCGTAGAAACGGCTTTTTTGTGCTGTATGAAACAGCAATTGAAGCAACAGCAAGAGCCGAAGGCAAACCGTCACAAGAAGTTTATCTGGAAGGCAGCTATCTGATCGATAAGACCAAATTTATAGGCGGCGTCACAAATAAAGCAATTCTGGAGCTTCTGGGGAGCAGTGCAGGATTTCGCAAATTAGTCCACAGTATTGGAGTATCCGTGAGAAGGACTAACGCGCAGGAAGATCCAGTCACTTTTTTATTGCAGCACTGGGGCAAAACTAGTAAATATGAAACCGGCAGTTATTTACGTGTACCCTGCCCCGCCGATGGTTCAGAGGTTATTTTGAAGTTAGCAGATAATCCGGGTTCTGAAGAAGATGATGTGCTCGGAAAATTTGCTTTTGAATTTAATCACGCAGGCGAACTGGCGATTGCGAGTGTTATTTTTTATTTGCATGACGGTTATTCTGTTCCAGAGCTAATCCTTGAACCACCAGTTGCTTTTGAATCGAATGAGTACCAAAAGATCATTACACAATCCTTGCTGCACGCTGGCAATAATAAAAGATTAAAAGCTGCCATGAATAAGGCTATAAAGGGCGAGGAAGTCACGATCGCTTATATTGGAGGTTCCATTACTCAAGGAGCCGGTGCTAAGCCGATACACACGGAATGTTATGCCTATCAGTCGTATTTAAGATTTAAAGACTTATTCGGCACAAATGGTGGCGAGAACATCCATTTTGTGAAGGCTGGGGTCGGCGGAACACCCTCCGAGCTTGGCGTCATCCGCTATGAAAGAGATATTCTTAGAGACGGTTCCGTAACACCAGATATCGTGGTAGTGGAATTTGCGGTAAACGACGAAGGGGATGAAACGAAAGGCAATTGTTTTGAAAGCTTATGCTTAAAAATACTTTCCGCCGATCATCAGCCAGCCGTAATCCTTCTGTTCAGTGTGTTTATGAATGACTGGAACCTGCAGGATCGGCTCTCCCCCATTGGCCGCCATTATAATCTTCCTATGGTTAGTGTAAAGGATGCCGTATCCGAGCAGTTCCGCCTGAGTAAAGCTGAAGGCAACATCATCTCTAAACGGCAATTTTTCTATGATATCTATCATCCGACAAATGAGGGGCACCGGGTAATGGCTGATTGTCTCGCTTATTTATTCACCGAAACCCATAAATCACTAATGAATGAAGATGAGATCTTATTGGATCAACGACCGGTTATCGGGAATGATTTTACAGGAACCCTCCTGCTGGATCGAAAAAACTATATTGACGCAGGTAAGATCGAAGTAGGTGGATTTTCGGGGATCGATACCGATTTGCAGCGGGTAGAAATGGATGCTGACTCTCACGGTACTCCGGAATTCCCTCATAATTGGATGCATTCAAGAGCGTCTGGAGAAGAAAGCTTCAAGCTGACAATAACGAGTAAAAATCTCATCCTCATATACAAGGATTCCGGCAGCAGCGAATTCGGCAAGGCGGATATCTTCGTAGACGGCAGCCTTGCAGTTACTGCTGATCCTCACGTGAACAACTGGACACATTGCAATCCGGTAATTCTATATCAAAACGAAGCTAGCAGTGAGCATCAGATAGAAATCAAAATGGTGCCCGAAGATCAGGATAAGTGTTTTACTATACTTGGCTTCGGTTATACCCTTTAATCAGTTGCACCAGTTGCAAGACAGCCCCGATGTATTCTTCATCAGGGCTGTCTTTATTGTATCGCTTGGAATTTTGTCCATTTCCCACTAATATACCGCCAAATAAACAATGCTGCTTTAATCAACCAATCACAATAGACTGCAATCCACGTTGCAAACATATCCATATGAAACCAATATACTAGTGCATAAGCGAACGCAATTCTACAACAAATCATAGTAATCATGCTTACGACCATAGGAAATTTCGCATCTCCTGCCGCCCGAAAAACACTTGGCAGTGCATTTCCAAAAGGCCAGATCAGCATCATGACGATCGCATGGCTCCATACGATCATGGTTGCCCATTGCTCCGCTTCCTCTGAAAAATGATACATACGTAGTAGGCTTGGAAACAAAGCTAGACTTACAACAGAACTAACGATCTGTGCCACATAGATCATGCCAATAATCTTCCTTGTATAATACCTAGCCTGAGCATACTCGCCAGCACCCACACATCTCGAAATCACAACAGACATTCCTAATCCAATAGCCATTCCAGGTAACGCTTGCAAGGAAGCGATCGTACTGCCAACTGAATTTGCTGCAATAGCCGCTGTTCCAAATGTGGAGACTAAACTCAATATCAATAACCGTCCAATATAAAACATTCCATTTTCCATTCCATAAGGTACACCAATTCTCATCATCTGCTTGATCATCTTGCCATCAAATTTATGCCGCAAGGTCTTTTTCAAAGATAAGAGATTCTTTGGATTAGATACTAGAACAAGAATACAAACTGCAGCCCCCATTCTGGAAAATAACGTTGGAATAGCGATACCTGCCGTTCCCATGTCAAGTCCATATACCATCAAGGCATTCCCTGCTATATTCACAAGGTTCACAACCAACATTATTTGCATAGGTAGTTTGGAGTTCCCCATCGTTCTGAATACGGCTGCACCTGCATTATAAAGCGCTAAAAAAGGAACTGAAACCCCAACAATTAATAAATAAGTATTCGCGTGTCCATACACTTCAGTTGTAATCGTTCCAAATAAACCATGTAAAATAAATCCTTTCAGTAAATAAATCAAAACCATAATCACTAGCCCCACACTACCAACAAACCAAACTAATTGATTCGCTGCTTCTCTAGCCTGATTCTCCCGCTTACTTCCAAGATATTGACCCACAATTACAGTACCTCCAGTAGCGAGCGCTGCAAATATACTAATCAACAGTAACATCACCATTTCTACTAAAGATACACCCGATACTGCTGACTCCCCAACAGAGGCTACCATGACAGAATTCACCAATCCCATCATAGCTTCTAATAATTGCTCTATCATTAAGGGGAGAAATAATTTCTTTAGTTGTAGATTGGAAAATAATAATGGTTTCGTAATTGCAGTTTCTAGTTTGCTCATTTGTATAACTCCATTTTGTAGTCGTTTTAAGTCACAGAACTCATACTTCCATGGTAGTTTCTAAAGCAATAAATATCTAATGCCTATGATGAATTACGTATCATGCTTAATACGTATCGTTTAATCTGGGAATTCTAGATGTTATTATTAAATGAGGTAACAACAGAGGAGGAATGAACAATCATGGATGTTCGTGTTCTCAGATATTTTTTAACAGTGGCTAAGATAGGCAATATAACAAAAGCAGCAGAAATCCTCCACATTACCCAGCCCACTCTAAGCAGACAGCTAATGGATCTGGAAGAAGAATTGGATACCCGCTTGTTTATTCGGGGAAAACGGCAGATTACTCTAACAGACAGTGGACTTCTGTTTCAACAGCGAGTAAAAGAGATCGTTTCACTACTAGATAAAACAGAAAGAGATTTGGCAGAACAAAAAGATTTGCTTGGTGGAGTAGTTTCTATCGGATGTGTGGAGTCCACCGTATCCAGGGCGTTGCCGGAGTTATTAGAGGGATTTTCCAATCGACACCCTAGGGTACAATATGAATTGTATAGTGCGGATGGGGATGATATTCGGGAGAAGCTGGACCGAGGTAATATTGACATAGGTATATTATTAGAGCCCATTGAAGCCGCTAAATATGATTATATTCGCTTGCCTTATCAGGAACAGTGGGGAATTCTGATGCGACGAGATGATCTTCTCGCCCAGAAGTCTTCTATTGGTATTCAGGATATTCTTACTTTACCGCTAATCCTACCTCGACGTACCATTGTGCAAAATGAGATTGCAAGCTGGCTTGGGGTCGAGAATGAGAGTCTTCGTATCTTTGCCTCACATAATCTTTTGACAAACGCCATGCTTCTAGTAGAACGAAAGCTTGGCTATGCCATTTGTGTGAGTGGCTCATATTCTATCCGGGAAAGTGAACGTACCTGTTTTGTTCCATTTGAACCTGAACGAACTACAAGTCATGTTTTGGCTTGGAAAAAAAATAATTTATTCAGCTCGGCCACTGCACATTTTATTCAATTTATAAAAGATACCTATGATGCATAACATAATGAAAAACCCGCTCAATAAGCGGGTTATCGCTGTTATATGGACAGAATTGCTCTCATTCTTGCTCTCCTTACTCCAGCTCGGTCCCTATCCCTTTTTCCCTCGCCTTGTTTACGTAATACACCGCTGTAGCGATATCAAAGACGGCCATCCCCATCGGGCAAAAGAAGATCGGTTCATCTTCGCCGAATTCATCTAGGCTATGGCGCAAGACAACATCGGTAATCATCTGGGTGTCAGCACGAGTGAGCCCCTGCTCCAAATGAAGCTGCTCAATATCCGTATTCTCACGGCACACTTCATCCCAATCGTCGACGATAATGGCTTTTAACGAAGCTAACGCCTCCGGCTTATAATCGCGCAGTGAAACATTCAACAGAAGACTACCTTTTTCAGGATACAGATCGATATACCGATGTTCGGATACAGTACAAGTAATAAAGATATTCGAATGCTGATAAACGTCCGCCCACGTCTCAGCCACTTCCATCCTATCTCTATAGAGAGATGAGATTCCTGATAAGTCTACTCCCTTGATATCGAAAATCCGGATACGTTCGACTCGATCCCCGTACAAAGCCGTAACCATTTGACAATGAACCTGCCCAATCGGTCCCCAGCCGATAATGCCTAGATGAATCCGCTCCACTGAACGCGCCAGCAAAAAGTAACGAATCATCAGTCCGCTGATGGAAGCCGTCCTAATAATACTGGGAAGCGGAGAGTTCAAGACGGCTGAAGGCTGGCCTGTACTTGGTTCATTCAATACAATGATGCTATGCGCGCGAGGAAGATCAGCCTCAATATTATCTGGGAAGCTAGAAATCCACTTTATCCCTGCCGCGTTCACCTCTCCCCCTACGTAAGCGGGCATTGCAATAATCCGGTTTTGTGGACTCTTATACCTTAGGTAAGGCTTTATCGGCTGCACATAATCACCTGAATCGATGATACCCACAGCAGTCTCTACCGACTCCACAAGAATAGGCCAATCAACACCTACTGCCCGTATATCTCGATCATTTAAGTACAACATACCGTCACCTCCTTATGAAACATATCGTTTCTTACATCTCAGGGAGATCATCACATTCAGCCAACAGCTCCTGACCGAATTGGTTCTGAATCCATGAGTCAGAATATACGGTATCGAGGTAACGCTCTCCCTTATCATGCAGAATGACTGCGCAGACAGCTCCCGGAGTCAATTCTGGCTCCATCTGCTTAACGGCGGCAATGATTCCCCCGGAGGATGCGCCAGCCAGGATGGATTCGTTCTGTGCCAACATCCGGCAACCTTTTACGATATCCGAATCCGAGACATGCACGATATGGTCGATTATATCTGTTCTGCAGAAAGGTGGCACGATGCCGGCACCAAGTCCCGGGAAGCGCCGTGTACTCTTATTTCCGCCAAAAATCGCGCTTCCCTCTGCATCAACAGCCACGATCTTGGTCCGAAGTCCGTGATCTCTTGCGTATTCCGCAAGACCCCGTATGGTTCCGCATGTACTAACGCTGCAAAATAAATAATCCACTCGTTCAAGAACAGTCACGATTTCTTTCATTGTCGTATGGTAGTGAGCTAAATAATTATTTGCGTTTGCATACTGATTCGGCCAGTAGCTGCCCGGTATTTCCGCCAATAACTGCTGCACACGTTTCAGTCTAGCAGGAAGAAACTCTCCTGTTACGGGATCGGGATTGGCGACATAGTCGATTTTAGCATCCAACGCCTTCAGAATTTGCAGATTCGTTTCCGTAGTTCTTGGATCAATAACGCTGATAAAACGCATCCCCAAATACTTACAAATCATGGCCAAGCTGATCGCCATATTACCAGAGCTCGATTCAATGATGGTGGTTCCCGGGCCTATTGTTCCTTCCTTCCATGCCTCTTGGATCATCCGCAGGGCGGGACGATCTTTGGCGCTTCCCCCCGGGTTCATCAGCTCCATTTTTGCATAGACGTCAAACTCACTTTTATAGAACAAGCTCTTCAGCTTGATTAAGGGTGTATTTCCGATAGTCGACAAAATACCGTCAGTGAAGGCCATCTCTGCGCGAACTTTATCTTTCTGGTAATATAGCTTTTTGTTCTTAACCTTTCCGCTGTCCATCGGCTCGTCTTTGCCTACTATAATGACCTCAATATCGTCCAGCAGATGGTTTCGAATCATCATGCCGATTTCCGGAATGCATTCCCTAATTTCCTCTTTGATCTTCGGGACAATGGTGTTATCCGCAGATTTACTTTTGATATAAACGGTCAGCGCATTCTTCCTCACTTTGACCCGAATGATCGCATCTTCAAGATGTCGGTATACGACCTGTTCGATATCGTACAGGCTTATTTTCTCCCCGTGCTTCAGCTCCCGACCCACCCGTTTGACGATGGAACTAAAGCTCTGCTTCTCCACACCATCTATCATCACAGACCTAAAGTCCCTTACAACATCATAGGTAACGAAACGAATAGCTGGCAGCATTTTGCGAACCATGGAGGTAAGAACAAGAACACTTTCATCATTACTAAGCGGACTTAGTTCTTCGCCAATCTCCTGCGCCCCGACCCCTTCCGCAAAAATCCCATCAGCAAAAATATACCTGCCAAGATCATGTGAATAATAAGCAATCGTGCCTATTTCAATAGAGCCATACGTATCAATGATGTCGCGCGGTTCAAGACCGAACAGACGGGCCATATTCCGCTGCCAACCTAATGAGGCGATTTCCCCAACCAAAATAATCTTTCGGATTCCAAAAGCCCGCGGATCTCTAGTAGCATGTACGATATGATCAAGGATGGAAGGCATTGTGTAGAGTAAGTCAGGCTTGAAGGTTTGAAGCTGTTCAATATGCTGCTCGATCGGCAATTCGAAGGGAATTGAATGATGTTCCAATCCTAACCGCTCAAAAATGGACAGTGCAGTGTTCGCCGCATGCCCAGTACCCATATCCGCCAAAGCGCTAACACATCCGCTTCCCGCAATAAGATCACCGTACAGCTTCGTTTTAATATCTATATAGTTCTTATCGTCTTCCTTAGAGTAAAGTATAGCTTTTCGACGGCCAGTGCTTGTACCCGACGTCCTATATACGGTCAAAGAAGGATCAAAAGGTTGATTATAATAATAAGTATCTAGTGTTGTCGACGTCATAAGCGGAAGCGTCTCTAAGCTAGGATTCGCTCTTTCGCCGCCGATCAGCCCCTTATACCAGGGAAATGCCTCAATTACTTCAAGTAACTTATCCTGCAATTTGTCTTTGTCGAGCAGCATGATGGCCGCCTCCTGTTGACCGCAAGCTGCAGCCCATAGATAAATACCTACCATAATCATATGTAGAGTTCTTTCAGTGTGTTCTACGATTCGGTGGTTGCCCAATCAAAAGCTGAGGCATTTCCGTAATATAGCCTATGGATCTTTTGAGACGGAGGGACAAAATGATGAAGCAGATAAGTCGTATATCCAATAAGCTGACGAAGACAAGGGTGCTGGTTAGAAATCAAGAGTTAAATAAACATGTCCCGCTCACAAAAAAAATGGATAAGAACACTCTCTATGAAATGCTACAAAAATATAAGATGGTGTACATTAAGCCTTGCTGCGGATCTTTAGGACAGGGCGTGATACGGGTTGAACATACTCGTGCACAATACAGCTATCAGTCCGGTACCCACGTACACAAATTCTCTAATTACGACGCGGCATATCGGGCCCTCTTACGAGAAGCCCAAGGGAAGTCCTATTTAGTTCAAAAGGGGATCAGGCTGTTGGTGTACGATGGCCGCCCATTCGATATCCGGGTGATGGTGCAGCGAAATTCTAAAGGTGGGTGGGAAGCAACAGGGGTTGCAGGACGCGTGGCGCATCCTCGCAAAGTAGTTACAAACGGGAGTCAAGGAGGAACAATTTATCCGGTTGAGGAATTATTGAAAGCCTACACAAACACAGAGAATTGTACAATATTGATCCGATCCCTGAAGCAAATTGGAGTGAAATCCGCCAGACAGCTTAGCACTGTCTATCCCGGCCTTCAGGAAATCGGTGTAGATATTGCCTTAGATCAACGTCTCAAGCCATGGATCTTGGAAGTGAATACGGCTCCTGATCCGTGCCCGTTTACTAAGCTGAAAGACACCCGTATGATTGACCGAATTGTCAGATATGCAAAAGTATACGGTCGCACATACAATCTTAAGTGCATGAAATCAAAACAGGGTGTCGTGTGAAGCATAGTAGAATCCATGTGCCGCGGCGAACTGTGAATTTACAAGTCCACAGCTCGCTTTTTGTACGGAGTATAGGGTCTGTGTATTCAGAGGATAGACGAAAAAAGACGAGAAATCCCCTCTTTAAATTTGATTATAAGGGATCTTTCTCTATAACGCTCAGGGGTAAGCTCTGTACTTAACTGGCTATCTTCCTGAAACAATTCTTGAAGCTGTTTAGCAACTTGCTCATCATAAACAATTGCATTAACTTCGAAATTGAGTCTAAAGCTCCGGGAATCAATGTTCATTGTCCCTACGGACGCTACTTCTTCATCTACCACAATCGTCTTGGCATGCAAGAAACCATTTTCATATAACAGAATTTTCGCTCCATAATTCAATAATTCACCTGCATACGCCCAAGTTGCCCAGTATACAAAAGGGTGATCAGGCTTATTTGGAATCATAATCCGTACATCCACACCGGATAGGAGTGCAATTTTACATGCATCCATAAAACTGCTATCTGGAATGAAGTATGGCGTCTGAATATACACACTCCGTTTGGCGTTCAAGATCAGCTTAATATACATATTTTTCAGATGCTCAACTAGCGAGTTAGGACCACTAGACACAATTTGAGCGGGACTTGATCCGGCATGACCTCCAGTAGTAAAGGAAAATTGATCGAAGCTTACCTGCTCGTGTTTCCGGGCATGTTTCCAATCCAGAAGAAACCTGCCTTGAATTTGATTAACGGAACCACCCTTCATTCTAAAATGTGTATCCCGCCAATATCCAAACTTTTTATCTATCCCTAAGTATTCATTTCCCACATTAAATCCACCAATATAAGCAATTTCCCCATCGATGATACATAGTTTTCTATGATTTCGATTATTCATTCGAAAATTTATCGGTCTAAGCAGTGATGGAAAGAATACCTCTACTTCTCCACCAGCAGAAAGTAGTTCTTTAAAGAACTTAAGAGAAAGTCTCTTGGAGCCGATTTCGTCATAGAGAACCCGCACTTTTACGCCTTCTTTGGCTTTTTTAGTTAATTCATCTCTTAATTTTGTCCCTAAATCATCAGGCTGGATGATGTAATATTGAATGTTGACCTCTTTTTTGGCATTTCTAATATCATTAAATAAAGAGTCAAACTTTTGTTTACCATCGTTAAAAATAGCTATCTCGTTATCTGTTGTCATTAGCGCATTCGATGAAACAAGGTTCATATGAATTAAATCAGCATATTTCGTTAACAAAGCGTTCTGATTCTCGCGTTGATCCTTTAATGTAGCCAATTGATGATCTACAGTTGATTGTAGATATTTACTTTCTTCAGCTGAAAGGCCAAAGAAATTCTTTTTTGCTAAATTACGACCAAGAAAGAGATAAATAATAAAGCCCAAAATGGGAATGAAATAAAAAACCATAAGCCACGCCCACGTATAACCAATATCTCTCCTCTCAAAAAATAAAAAACCAGCAGAGAGCAATATGTTTATAATCATAACAAATGAAAGTATCCACGTGACCAGACTGCCGTTGTCCATAAGGAGTTCCTGCCTTTCTTATCTTTCTATAGATGTCGGTATTTCTAGTTTTGCCAAAAGTCAGTTTATTCATCGTCTGATAAATCAATACTTCTGTAAATGACTAGATAGAGTACTATAGCATAATTGTCCATCTAAGAAAACATTTGATAAAAAACTCAATAATTAAAAGATAAAATCATAAAAATCCACATAAAAACAATAGCCCTAGTGCAGTAGTTCTGCATCAGGGCTATTATTGTGACTTTTCAATTAGTGTGAGAAATATTCAACAAACTCATTATATATTAAGAACGATTTCTCTCCCAAAATGAGTGACAATGGTTAACGTTCCCTCGCTGAACTTAACTTTCAAATCTTGCTCAGGTGAATGCTTGAGGACCTCATCAGCTTGATCAGCCTGAATATCCAAAGCCCCCTCTGAGGGACAACCATAGACGGCCGAAGCGTGCCAATGAATTCCCGGCTCAAGGGTGCTCGTCAGCATCGGCAGCACCGTTCGAGGGTGAAGCAGGTTCGTATTGGCGTTCGGCCAGACCAGCTCACCCTTCCGACAACCTAGCAAATCCTTGATTGCGCTGGTTCCCCAAGCAGTGGAGGCCATCGCACCAGCCACATCGATCTTCGATATCATTTCATTCTCTTGGCCAAGTGCGAATCCACCCTCTGCGGTATCCAGCGACCGTCCAGTTTCGACTCGATGAATCCGAATATGCCAAGGAAGTCCGGCGACAACCCAAGTCTGAACCTCGACATTGGCCCACGGTTTCCAGACGGAACGTAGGACGTTGTCTATCATCTCAGACTCTATATTCTGGCGTCGTACCCGGTATAAGTTGTCTCCGCGCTCGCTCAGCGCAAGCATAGCGTCGAACGCTCCTTGGGAGAGCCCCCATTCGGAGCGGGGCACGCTGAAGCCGAAGCCTGTTGAATACACGAATTTTTCGTATTTGGCCGAGGTGTGGGTATGTTCATTCGTGTATAAATGTCCGCTGTTGAAGGCTGCCACATGACCGGAAACGGAATCGCGGACGATGACAAGATGTGCAGGCTTCTGAACCATGACAGCCGGAATGGACGGTAGCGGCAGTTCCTCTTCCTTCCAGAACGGATGATCCACCCCTAGAGCCAGCGGCAAGAAAGTCTTTAACGCCCAATACGGAGATCCGGGGGCATTGTAATTCTCCGCCATGACCAGATTCGGGTAAGTATATCCGATGGTCAGTACGCCATCGGCGTCAACAATCGGCTGGCTGAACCACCAACGCAGATTTCGCAGCACTAGACCTTTCACCACGCCTGCGGGAAATCCTTCAACATCTGCGTAGGCAACGGCGCTCCAAAATGCCGACTGGGCAAAGCGGTAAGTCAAGCTACGTCCATAAGGAAGTGCGGAACCGTCGGGTGCGAACCAGCCGATGAAATCGACAGCAAACAATCGAGCCCGTTCTTTGAACACACGGGAACGTTCAGGGTCTTCCTGTTCCATCAGCTTTGCGTACAGCAGTGCGTAGTAATGAATAGCAAAAGGTACGTAATAATCGCTGTGACCATTAATCCCGTCGCTGTACCAGCCCTCTCCCAAATAGAAATCATCCATGCGCTTTAAATTGCTCTCCAGTTGTCCTGCGTCGTAGGGACGACCGATTTTGCGGAATCCGATATTGACTAGAACGTTAAAGAACAGCCAATTGCAATCATAGCAAGGATGGGCGTTTATTTGATTCAGCCAACGGTATAATTGATCCTGCTCATTCGGAGCAAGCGGCAACCAAATCTGTTCCGGAATGGCTGCCAATGCGAAGCCGAAGACCGCCATTTCGACCAAACGCTGATCGTAGTCCTTCACCTCTCCCCAATATTCTTCATTAGAAGGATCGGTGCCATGCCGAATGCCATCCAGCACGATGTCCCAGAGTTCGCTGTCTCCACCACCAATGAGCAGGGGTACCAAACCCCACAACACCCGTGAGAAACCTTCCATTTCAGCAGTTCCTGCCGAATAGCTCGCCCCTGTTTTGCCAATTTTAAGTCGTGAGCCACCTTTGCTGTAGAACGGCCGAAGTGGATCCGTAAGCTGCTCAAGAGCGATCACCAGATCCTCACGGGTCTTTAGCGGATTATCGCCAATACGAGAAAAAGATTTCTCATTGTTCATCATAATCCCCCCTATTCCCAATAGAAGGGTCCTGCTGCTTTTAGCCGAGCCAGTGCTTCGACATAGAAAAAATCACCGTAGATAAGAGGAACATCTATATTCCGGTTCTCAGGGTAGTTACTTGTACCATGAAGCAGCAACCCTTCCTCGTCCGCATTGTCCCAACTGCCATAATTCCTGTAGAGAGATTCCACTATTCTTATAGCCCCGTTCCGGTACACATGGGACTCCGAATCATCCACCTGGTCGGCTAGCAGCAGCAATCCACTCGCTGCGCAGGAACCAGCGGAGCTATCACGTATCTCGCCGACTTCACCGGGAGCGCGGAAATCCCAATGTGGAACGTGATCATCCGGAAGTCGGGTCAAGAAGAAATGCGCTACCTGCTTGGATGCATCCAAGTAGCTTTGCTTTCCCGTATGATGATAGGCAAGCGCTAGGCCGTAAATAGCCCAAGCCGTGCCGCGTGACCAAGCCGATTCGGGCGCAAAGCCTTGCCCACCAAGCTTCTCCACCACTTCACCCGTCTCCGGGTTGAATTTGACGATGTGGTACACGGAGCCGTCCGGTCGGATAAAATGCTCCAGCACAGTATCCATATGCGCCTCTGCGATATGACGATAGCGGGGATCACTTGTTGTCTCGGAAGCCCAGAACAACAGGCTGGTGTTCATGCAGCAGTCGATAATAGCAACTCCGCTATTGTCCTCCCCTTCACTCCATGGATTCCAAGCCCGAATATAATGTCCTTTCAGATTGAAGCGGGCTGCCAGGTAGTTAGCTGCCTTTAATGCCCGAATTCGCGACGCTTCGCTACCCGTTAACTTATAATTTGCCACACTGGTAAGAATCCACATGAAGCCTAAATCGTGATCCAGCTTATCGTAGCCGTCCAGTACCTCGTCGAGTCTCTCTTCGCAGCGCTCCGCGATCATTTTAAGGCTTTCGTCCCCACTTTCAGAATAAAACTGCCAGAGCATTCCCGGCCAGAACCCTGCTGTCCACCAGTTCGGTGCTTCAAGCAAGTATTTACCACCTTGACTCGCGTGTGGAAATTCTGCACCGATCTTTCCACTGTTACATCTTGTCTTTTCAAGTGCCTTGTTCCAAGCTTCATCCAGCCAAGTTGGGTTTTCCGTTATATTCATTTCAAACACCGCCTTCTTAGAATGGTCCACTATTTCTTTCATCATTTATATAAATTGAAAGGTGAATACTAATTTTCCTTCAGAACCGGGCTTAAGAGCATGAAAGTCTAGCGTATGCCAGACCGTATCCCTGCCAAAATGATCCCGGTACTCACGTGCAGTAATCTCTGGCTCAACGATCTGAACATCATAAGTCAGTTCCACTCCGCCTACTCCAGTTCCGGGCAGCAGCACAACACCAGCACGCAGCATTTTCGGACGACGCAAGGTAACGAACCGCTCTGTCCAACTCACTGACTTACCGTTATACTGGTACTCGTCCATTAACTCCAAGCGAGGATGCTGCCCCTTGTACCAAACCATAGAGCGGATCAGGGATTGAAGCTCTTCCACTTCGTATGCCTGAGACAGCTCCAGCTTCAGTTCATCTTTTTCAACCGCAGCCGACGCGTACAGAACTGTAGCACTATGCTTCCTGCCAGCCAGTTGATACTGGCCGCCGATGATCGGAACCGAATGTCCCTGCGAGCCGTTACAATCATATTGATAACGGCCAGCCCCAAAATATTCAGCCGTATACTCTCCACAGCCGAGATCAGCTGCATAGATTTCGCCTCCACCTGACAGAATGAACTGTCCCAGATCATTATGATTATGAGGTTCAGCGTTATGCCCTCCCTTAGCCGCAAAACCGAACGAACTTCCTCCGGACTGATAACGCGAGACAAGCCATCCCGCATCAGGAAGATAATAACTGGCGGCTCCCCTATCCTGATCCTGTTTCTCATCGCCGGTCCTTCTCCAGATGAGATTTCGAAAAGCCGGAGCCCAGCGGCTGCAGTGATCCTTAGCGTAAGGAGTGCGAAGCACAGGCGGAGGACATTCTACTTCTGGATAGGTATCAGCTAAATAATGGGACAAGCCCATATGTATGTGAATTCGAGGCTCTGAGTCAGAGAAATTGGCGACAAAATTGCCACCGATGAAAATTTTCTGTTGGAACTGAGCGATACTTCGCACTTTGTCCGTTGCAAACCAGTCTACTCTTCCTTCACTTCTAACCCGGAGAAGATCGCTGTAATACGTGAAATAGCCAAATCCGTAGTTCCAGTAACTCAGACCTTCCAGGCAGGCCCCATCATCCCCGAAGCCTTCCAGATAGTAGCTCATGCTGCGCTCTGTCTTCAGCAGGATATTCGTCAGCGCAGCAGGATCATCCAATATCAATAAGGCGGCTGCCCCGATCGACCCTGCGCACACTGCTGCCCAGTTATGACGTGCAGTCTCCCATTCATAAGGACCACATTCAATAAAAGGTCGAAATATTCTCTTTTCTACTTCATGTCTGATTCGGGATCGAAGAAGCAGCGGAAGTCGTTCTCCCAGTAATAGAGAAATTTCGGCAAGGGTAAAAGCGGTCTCCGAGGAGAACAGATCAATAAACTGATCAATATTCTCTGTATTATGATCTGCAGGAAGATGGGCTGGCAGGCACCATGTGTACTCTTCGCATATAGACCATAGGATATTTTCCAGGTTCTCCAGAAGTCTGACATTATCCGGCTCAAGCAAGGTCATAAATACATATGTATTCAGCCTTCTTCTCCGTTCGAAATAGACCCGTTCATATTCCAACCTCGAACCTGTGCGCGCAAAAATTGAAAATAGCGTATCCGTCAGCTCTGATATAGACTGGCTGTCTAATCTTTGAGCCTCCTCGCGGATTTGGCTGATATCTTCCTTTAATGTCTCGGATAATAAGGCTTGTTTCCAAAAAGCATCCGACTCTCCATCAGCATAATACAAGCTCAGATCTGCTGGCTTCATTTCTTGGACAATTCCGAAAAGCTCCTGTCTGTTCATGCTTTTCCCCTCCCTTTGACCGATTAGATCAGATCCCCCTATCTACTTAAGGCATGATCTCTCATAACATCCTCTCCGGCTGCAATTCTTTGTGCTGTCCATTTCAGTTCTGTCCCTGCCCAGAAAGGATCTGAAGGAAGTAACCCCAGAGGAAGAAATACTGAAGCGCATAAATAGAGACTTCCCGTATTGATATAGCTCTCCGCAAGCTCGGGCTGGTAACCATACACCCCCGGACGTAGCCACCCGTCCTCATCCAGCGTCCCTGGAAATCCCATAGTCCGTGTGATTACAGCGGTCAAGGCGCAGCGTACCTGTGCGGGTGATAGCGCATCCTCCAGAAAATGCTGTAGCGCCGCTTGTGATAGCAGCTGAAACGCACCAAAACGGTAAACGATAGAGCGCCCGATAAACGGATACGTTCCGTCCGGCGCAATCATCCGTTCCAGAACAGTTGCGTATCTTTGTGCCCGCTCCAGAATCAATGGCCTCAATACGGAGTATTGCTCCGAGTCCCGTTCAAAAAGTGTAACCACATCCACAAGCATCGGCTGAATGACAAAGCTATTGTAATGATCCCAGTGAAAGTCCTTGCCATCCCCGTAGATACCATCGCCTTTATACCAATCCATGAACATGTGGATCGCATAACCAACACGCATCCGGTCATATTCTGAATCGCCGAGTATATACAAAGCTGCTTCAACCATTGCGCTAAACAGCAGCCAATTGCTCCCGCTGGGTGCAGTCCGGCGTGTTCGCTTCAAAGCTGTTATTAAATTACCTTTGACCCGCTCATTCAGCCGCCCGGCAAGCTGCTTCGGTGCACGCACCAACGCGTGAGCGAGGAATGCCGCATCGACCAACGGTTGGCCTTCGGACTTAAAATCCATATAGTCAGGTGATGATGGATCAACAGCGGCATCGATGCATTCCAGCATCAATAGGACATAACGAGCCCTGAGCTCTTCTTCTTCACCCTCCAGCCCTTCTAGCTCTAGCCATGGGGCCATTCCACAGGCCAGCCTGGCGAATGCCTCCAAATGCGCAAACTTGCTCCTGTCACTATGAAACTCGGTGGGCAGCCGTTCCTTTAATTTTCTTTGCGACAAGGCGTCAAGTACTGGGTTCCCGATCTGTAGCATCGTATCCAGCCAATATTTGCGGTGTTTCGTACTATTCATACACCATCCACCCTTTCAATTGCGTCTATTCAGCAGATGCAGATCCGTCCTACTCATATTCAGACCAGCTATATACTTGGCTTATTGCGTAATCTTCTTCTATAGTTTAGTGTTGTATTATTGCAATGTCTTTGCGATTAATGATTATTTATTGCGTTTGTTGCTATTAATCTGAAAGGGGTTATCCGGATGAAACATGCCCAGTATTATCAGCCGTTCGAAGGCGACATACTGGCGGGCATCGGCAATTCACCGATCTCACCCACCAAAGATTTTCATATTCATGATCACTTTGAAATCTTCCTATTTTTAGGGGGCACGGTGAACGGATTTGTGGATCAGTACAGCTATCCGCTTCAACGTGGCAATGTGCTCTTATTCAACAATCACGAGATTCATAAAATCATTAATCTATCTCCGGAGCCTTACGAACGATTAACAATTCATTTCAAAGCTCCACTTGTATATCCCTTCTGCACCGCAACCACAAATCTGCTCGCCTGTTTCCAGAACCGTCAGCCCGGAGAGCAGAATCTCGCTCAAATGGATGAAACACTGCTTGCAGAGTACATGACCCTTGCCTATCGCCTGATTGCAATTTTGGAGAATCCTCAATACGGCAGTGAGGTTCTGGCTTTAACTTATCTGATCCAGATTCTGGTCCTCATTAATGAGCTATATAGCCGTACTAGTTCCACCATACCCAGTATTATTTCATCGCATATTCAATCGGCCATGCGCTATATCGATAACCATCTGCATCTGAATCTGTCGCTAGAGCAGATCGCTGGTGAATTAAACATCGATAAATATTATCTTAGTCACCTGTTCAAGCAGCAGACAGGAGGAACGATCTACCGGTACGTCCTGCTTAAAAAAATCGCTTTATCCAAACAGCTCCTATCCTCCGGAAACTCCGTATCCGAAACCTGTTATCTATCCGGCTTCAATGACTATGCCAATTTCATACGTACTTTCAAGAACATCACGGGCATTCCACCTGGAAAATACGGCAAAAAAAGCTGACATTGCCACTTATCGACGCCTCGCAATTGTATAAACCCTTCTTTGAACTTATAAAAAAACCTGGCACCCGCTAAATGCAGCTGCCAGGTTCATGGAAGTGCGGCTTACAAATATCCCAGCAGATTGGCGATGACTTGCGCACTTTCGGCACGGGTCATCATCTCTTGCGGTGCGAATTGCATATTGCCGCGTCCTTTTATCAGCCCTGCCTGCTCAGCGAAACTTGCTGATTTCTGTGCCCAGTCATGAATTAGGGAATAATCACTGAACGAGCCTGCTGAAACTTCATTTACCTTGCTGCCTTGTAAATATTCATAAGCCCTAACGATCATTACGGCCATTTCCTCGCGGGTAATGCTGCGGTCCGGTGCGAATGAATCCGAACTACGTCCGAGCACTATGCCCGCTTCGCTTACGGCTGCAACGTACTCTGCATACCAAGCTTTGGAGTCCACATCAATAAACGTTGAATGACTTCCTGCCTCTAAGCCTAGCGCTCTTGCAATCATGGTCGCGAATTGTGCTCTTGTCACTTTCCCTTGCGGATTAAACTCAGTATCGGAAATACCTTGGATAATATGTTTAGCCGCCATTGTCTTAATAACATCCCTCGCCCAGCTATCCGTACTGACATCCAAGAATGTCTTGTCATATTCTAGGACTGCAAACTGGCTGAAATGCTGTATTTCCGTACTCCATTTTCCATCAGCTAGCGTTCCGCCCATAAATTCAAGAGCTCCGTTCCCGGCTATATTGTAGATGCCCAGCAAATTAGGATTGGAATCTGAATCTAATATGAAGGTAAGCGTCAGTGGCTTATCAAAACGGGTTACCGGTACGGCAGTGCCATTCGTACTAATAACTTCCAAACTGAAGTTAATTACATCACTTACAGCAGATAACTGAACCGAGCCGTTGACAGCTGGGTTATTCATATGCTGTTCCACGGCAACTCTGGATGCCTTCACGGCCGAGAGTTTGATTCGTGCTCCATCCACTTGACCTCCTGCAGCTTTCTCCTGGATACTCTTTAGCGCTTCTGGGGTCAGTTGGATAGCAAATGTATTCCATACGAGACGCAGCGTGTTCACTCCGATGATATTTGACACTCCCACAGGAAGCAGTACGGAATCAGTAGCTTCTGTGAGCTGAACTGTTATTCCCCCTCCAACCGGAGCCGTGAAATCGTCACTGTTAAGAATCCGCGTGGTCTGCGGCAGCGGTGTTGGTGTTGGCGATACCGTCGGTGCTGTGGTCGACACCGGCCCTGAGGTTACTTCAGGTACAGGTGTTGGTGTAGGATTTGCTGTGGGTTCAACTGTCGGTGTTGGTTCTACCGTTGGTGTTGAAGTCGGCGGTTGCTGTGCTTCTCCCACTGTAACTATTCTTATAACTTCAACAGCCGTATTGCCCGCGGAATCGCTCACATTATAATGATAAATATAAGTGCCTGCTGATGAGGTATCTAACGTCTCCGTATGATTCCCATCCTTCGTAATCGTCGCCACAATACGTTCTGTAATATCGCCATCGCGGTTATCCATTGCGGTGGCTCCGGCATCTGTATAGCTTGCGCCATTGTCCAGTTGAACAGATGGTTCACCAAGCAGTGTAATGACCGGCTTCAGTACATCTGGATCTTCCGATACGATTACTTTTCGGGTGACTTCCGCAGCCGTGTTGCCTGCGGCATCGCTGACATTGTAATGGAAGGTGTAGATATCCGCTTGCGCTGTATCTAACTCCGTCAGACCATACACTTCACTGCTGACCGTTGTATTGATGCGGTCTGTGATATCACCGTCTTGGTCGTCATACGCAGTGGCTCCTGCATCCGTATATTCAGAACCCATCTGCAGATTGACTATGGCTTCACCTATCAAGGTAATCTCCGGCTGCTTCATATCTGGCTCCGGTAGCTTAATCGTTCCGCTGGCCGCAGCTTCTGCCTTCGCCTCGCCCTTGTTCAGTAATACTGTGAAGCTGAAGCTGCCGGCTGTGTCATCAGTAGCTTCCTGGAACGAAGATAGGGTGATATCACCCATCGTAACCCCCGTATCACTGAACCCGATTAAACCGTTCATCGTTTGGAGCAGCCAGGTCCGGACTCCATCTTCGCTGTTAGCTGTTTCCTTCTGCACGCTATATGCAGCACCTTCTATAATACTTTTAGCCTCGTTTACAGCCTGCTCATTGACAATGCTGACCCTGTCCTTCGCCACTGCTAAGTAACTGATCACAGATGCCTGACTATTCGTATTGTTTATCGAATATTTCACGACGCCGCTCACCGGCAGCGTAAAGTCATGAGTGATCGTGACGCCATTAGGACCTGCGAGTACACCGGTCTTGACCGTTTCGTTCACTGTCTTCCCTTCAGCATCAGTGTAGCTAAGCGTGATATCCATCGTGCGGTTGCTCATATTCCACCAGTCCCGATGGAACGATGTAATCGTGTACTTTCCTGCGCTCAGAGGGAGGGTGTAGATCAGAGGTGTATTCTTTGTATTCGAGCTGTAGACACCTGTCTGAGTTTTATCCGTGATAACCACGGCACCGCCAAGCCCTTTGAGATTATAATTTGCCCCTGTATTGATATGACCCCACACAGCGCCTGTTGATAGTTGATCCGCGGTGCTATTCAGAAGGCTGTCGCCCACGAAATTCTTGATCACCGTATAGGGTGGTGTGACGACATCCGCCGAAACACCGACATCCAAAAAGTACACGAGACCTTCTGGCACTACTTCCACATTAGCAGTGGTTTTTAGATTGCCATAAGTGCCGGTTACAGCTACTCTTTCATAGGGTGTATTGAAGCTGACCGCGTCTAAATTCCACTTCACAGACACCTGCAATTTGGATCCATCTTCTCGGATAGCCTCCAACTTATCTGGAAGATTCGGCAATTTCCCGACATAAGTGGCAATATCCTGAGGAGAAGCAAGCTCCCGTATATCCCCTGTTGTCAATTGGTTCTGGGCAGAGATCAGACGTACCGCGAGTTGCACAGCTCCTTCCTGATCCAGTCTGAAATCAGCAGCATTGTCTAGTGCTTCTTGGGCGGTGTTCTGTGCAGCTGCAAAAAGCTGCCAGTCTCTATCCGAATATTCATCCAGTTTGGTAACTTCTTTCGCTGCTATTACCGCTGATTGAAGAGCAGTTGTATCCACAGCACCCTTTACTTCACCGGAAACAACCGCTACCGCGTCCACTACCAAAGTACCGCTTAATACCTTTATCTGAACGTTATGTTGTCCATATTTAAGTCCGCGAAGCGTGTACGTTTGGTAGAGTTCTTTAGAGGCCATCGTATCGGCTGACAGTGTGACAATTTCATCATCAACAGTCACTTCTAACTTAGCCGATCCATTATTCGGTCCCAGAATATCTAACCCGGTGCCTTCAAAAGAATATTCCATCGTAGCAGCTGCACCTTGACTGGTAGATAGGGAACGTTGATAAATATACATACCAGCCCCGTTTTGATGACTCCACAAACCGCCGTATTTTAATTTAGGGTTTGGTGTAGCAGCCAGATCATACATTTCAAGATTATCCAGTAATTCGGAATAGTATGGCGTATAGCCGTCAATCGTCTCGACCTTCAGATTATCGAAACGAACATGATAATATCCACTGGCTAAATCTACCCGACCAGACAATTTAGGGTTCGGATCAGTATAAGAAGCCAGTTTCACATCGTCTAAATAGGCAGTCACTTTATCACCTGCAACCTGAATGGCAATGTTATGCCAGGCATCATGTGCGGTGTTAAATCCATCCAGCTTTACTCCACCGGAACCGCTCACTACATTGCCACTCGCTACTGCGCTATTATTGACCAGCAGCTGCCAACCTCCGTCAAACCAGAACTTCAGTACATAAGGTGTGCCGTTTATAGTGTGAGAGCTGCCGCCTCCTTGATACCGTGCGCCAATCGCAGCATAGTTAGCTCCGCCCTGCGTACTGTTCGTCTCGAACGAAACATCTACACTGGCCTTGTAATTCGTCCACCGGTTATCACCGATAGCCGTTACGGGATCTCCACCGTTCCAAGTACCACCCAGCCCCATAATTTCCGTATCCAGCTGTTGGCGCAGAACATAGTTGTCAGACCCGTCCGGAAGATACGCCTCAAATGCACCGTTGCGGTCGTGCGTATACCGTGGTATCACACTTTTGGAACCGCCGCGGGATTCAATATAGCTTTGGGTGCCAGCATTCTGCCCACCTGCCCCGATCTTCACAACGGATTGATTGGAGTAGTCAAAATCATCGGCGTACAGGATATTGTCCGCTGTATTTTGAATCCTCCCTGTGGCGTCGGTATCAAGCACGATGCGGTCGCCTTCTACAGGTAACGGTGTTTGATACGCCTCATTGTCCTTGTTCTTCAGAGTGGTCACAGTCAATGTCGAATATGGTTTGACATGAATGGTATAAACCCCACTGCCATCAACAGCGACATCCCCGAGATATTTCATATAATTGCTGTTGAAAGCTTCGCCCGCGTCTGCCGCACGAGTCTCCCATACTTCCAATGAGGGATTACCCACAAAGTTCATATTTACCGTCTGAAGCTTATAGGTTTTGGCATATTCACTATCGTTCACGATAACGGTTGAAAAATCGCTTCTGTCAGGTGAAGCAAGCGTCATATAGCTAGGAGAACCGTTGCGACCGCTAACAGGGTTAGTGCCTGTTGCTCCCGTGGAGCTAGCCTTAGGAACTGCTCTCCAAATCCCTGCCGTATTATCCTCGTTCTCCCAGCCCACATTGGCGAACCAGCTGTAATGCTGCAGAGCAACAAGACCTGCATCATAATGAATCCATCCCGACCACGGATCACGTGCGCTAAGTAGTTCCTTAAACGAATATTGTCCACCTTCGTAGAAGGAGCCGATTGCCGGCTGATAAATAAAGTGCGTCCGGCGGGAATTGACGAATCCTTTAATAATCGTATTGCTCATCTCCAGTGGACTGCCAACACCGCCGATGCCGGTTCCTTCCACTGTAGGGTCCTTCACATTATTGTTGGGACGGAAGGCGGAGTTACTGAAGGTGGACTGTGCCTCACTGTTCCATACTTCAATATCATATTGTTCCGCGAGCTTTTTGAAATTCCCTGCGCTGTCGTCGTCAGTGTTATAGTGATATCCGGCGATCGGAGCCGCATCCCTTAGAGAAGCGTCGCTTACCATACTGCCGCCAAATGAACCAATCCCTACTTCATCAGAGATCACAACTTTGATCTGGTTATAGAGCGCTTGCTCTTCTGGGCTTGTAAAACCTTCGTTATCTGTTTTAACACGCTCAGCGTACTGCTTGGTCCAGGTCAAATCAGGCGTATGCTCGTTGATATGAGGATTGACGTAGTCGACCATATAGCCATACTCACGGTAAGCATCAAGAATTGTATCTTTATACCAGGTATAGATTTTATCGTTGTTGCTTGCCCAGGCCGGAGCACTCCATCGCAGGATGCTGACCTTGAGATCCGGATTCGTAGCCTTGGCGTCAGCCGCAAGCTGGAATCCGGGATGCCTAGTGACATTGGCTTCTTCATCGGCCGTACGCATAGTAGCCGGGTCCGGGCCGGTAGAGTTGTTACGGTCATTGCCCATCTCGATTTTCACATGCGTCATAATGGGATGCTCTCCACCGAACAGAATCCGCAACATTTCTGCGTAAGCTTCCGGATGCTCAGCCTTATAATCCATCAACAGGGCACTGGTGCTGTTGGCACTTAGTACGCCAAATCCCTTGAACGTTAGGCCGTTGACATTGTCCGCTTTAATATCGTTGCCGTCGAGTAGAACCTTGACCATAGAAGCTGCGTTCTGCCGAGCATCTTCGATCTCTTTTTGAATCCCGCCCTTGGCAACGGCGAACCAGCTCAAGATTGGCTTCTCACCGGAAACATAGGCATAGGTCAATGTCATAGGGCTACTAGCGTCGATATCACCGGGAATAGTGAATTCGCCGGAAATAAGCGGAGTCACATTAGTATTGAATTGTGCAAACGAGATCGTCTTTGTTGCACCATTTGTATCCTTATATTCGATCTGAGGCTGTATTACTCGAGTGCGGCTGCCATACCAATCATGGAAACCACTACTGAGTGTATAGGTTCCAGCTTCTGGAGCCATTAATTTATATACAATATGATTGCTAGTAGGGTCGGCACGAAGTCCTACTGTCCATATGGATGGATCAGTTGCAGGATCAGTAAGTCCTCCGTCTTTGGAGTTCTTCACCTTGTTTATGGAATCATCAAATCCCCAGGCAGTCGTTCCGGTGACATATTTCTGATCTGGTGACGGGTTGAGCAACGTGCTACCGGACAGCGTTTTGACTGCTTCGTACAGTGGCGAAGAAGTAGGACCATTACCTACGGAATCGCCCCCCCTGCCGCTATCCACAAAGTAAACCAATGGATTCCTTGAAGGTGGAATAACTTCTACATTGGCAACAACCGGCCCACCATTCGCTGTACCCGTGACTGTCACTGTGTCATAAGGAACGGCAAAGGTATCTTCACCTATATTCCATTTCACAGTTGCAGACTGGCCTCCAATGTCAATGCTAGCAGGCAAAGTAGTGTCAGCAGATGTCTTCGCCCCCATATAGGCGGCTGCGAAGATAGTATCCACCGTAGCCGCAGATACAGACGGCATATGGAGTGCCGGAAACATTCCAACTACAAGCGCAGTGGTCATCATCATTGAGAATAGCTTTTTTCTAACGGAGTGTTTTCTGCTCATTCTTTAATCCTCCTTTTGCTATAAATGGTCTCTCGGCATGTTTCATGCTTGATTTGACTTTATCGCCCAGCAAACAAAGAAAGCGCATTCATTTCATTGATAAGCTAAAAAAACTGGCAGCATGCGAAAACTGCAACTGCCAGGTTCAAACCTGTCTAGCCTTTAATACCAGATGCTGCGACGCCTTGAACGAAGTACTTCTGAAGTGCCAAGAAAACAATCACAACCGGAATAATGGAAACCACACTTGCAGCCATTATCAGACCGTACTCGGCGGAATATTGCGAAATGAACATTCGTAGTCCAATCTGTATAGTCTTGAGTTTCGTATCCGTCAAATAAATCATCGGCCCCAAGAAGTCATTCCAAGTGGCAACAAAGGTAAAAATCGTCAAGGTGGACAAAGCCGGCTTGGATAGTGGCAGCATAATTCTCGCCCAAATCCCATATTCGCTCAAGCCATCGATTCGGGCCGCCTCGCACAATTCATCTGGGACTCCCTGATAGAACTGGCGCATCAGAAATACTCCGAAAGCCGAGAATGCCTGCAATAGAATGATTGCCAGATGGGTATTGTTAAGTCCCATGTAACGCATCAAGATAAATTGCGGCACCATATATGCCTGCCAAGGAATCGCGATCGTAGCAATATATCCAAGGAATAAAACATTTTTCCCTCTGAATTGCAGTTTGGAGAATGCGTACGCAGCAAAACTTGAAGTCAATAGCTGCAAAATCGTTACGATAATTGATAATTTCGCCGTGTTATAAATGAAGCGGTCCAGTGGAATACGGGTCCAGATATCCACGAAATTTCCCCAGCGCGGATTCGCCGGAATCCATTGCATCGGGAACGAGAACACATCCTTGTTCAGCTTGAGCGAAGATGACAACATCCATATATACGGAACAAGCATACAGAGCACCGTAGCAAACAACAAAATATACACTAGCACCATCGTGCCGATTCTAATTCCTTTATTTGTACCCACCATATCTTTTGAATCCTCCTATTGTCCGTATTTCTTCTCGCCGCGGAACTGGACGATGGTGATGCCAAGTACCAGCAGAAACAATACAATGGCCATGGCGCTGGCATATCCGTAATCAAGCGAACGGAACGCCGTATTGTAGATTTGATAAACCATAACCCTTGTAGAATCGTTCAACTGATTATCAGCGCCGGCAAATAGGTTGATAAAAATATCGTAGACTTTGAACGAATTGATGACTAGAATCATCAGCACAAAGAAGGATGTAGGCGCCAGTTGAGGGATCGTCACATTGCGGAATCTTCTCCAGGCGTTAGCACCATCAAGTTCAGCAGCCTCATACAACTCAGGGTTGATCCCCTGTAGACCTGCCAAGTAAATGACCATGTAATAACCCATGTTTTTCCACACAGTGAACAGTATTACTGTGAACATCGCCCAGTGTTTATCCGCCGCCCAGCGGGGAAGATCCTCTAGTGGGATACCGGTAAGGGTATGCAAAATATTGTTGATCGGCCCCATCGTAGGGCTGAAGATAAAGTTCCATACGGCAGCAACGGCTACCAAGGATGCCACATATGGGAAAAAGAATACGGTTCTCATGAAATTGCGGGCCATGATCTTCTGATTAAGCAAAATCGCCAGCGCCAGTGCAACAATCATGGTGAACGGTACTACGCCAATAGTGTAAACAATGGTATTCCATAATGCTTTATGAAATGTTGTATCTTTAATAAGCCGGGTGAAATTGTCCAATCCGATATATTTCATTGGATTGGCCCCATCCCATTTCACAAAAGCTAGGATAAAGGCGAAAAACATGGGTACTAGTGTAAACACGGCAAATCCGATAAAGTTCGGCGCAATGAAGCTGTACGCTACCAGGTTTTCCCGGACACCTTTTGACAAATGACGTTTAGGGATTTTTTTTGTATCCAATATGGTTTCGTTCTGCATTCTTTCTCCTCCAAACCTTTCTATAAAAGGCGGGCTTTCACCCGCCCTTAGAATTCACCAACTCTCTTCAGGTTAATTGTTCAAGAGCTGCTGTACGCGCGTATTCATATCCTTCAAGCCTTCGTCGATCGAAGCGTTTTTGGTCATAATGTTATCGTGGGCTTCGTTCAGGATTACTTCAATGTCCGCACTCTTTTCATGCATTGGCATTTCCAAATACGTCTGAACCGTAGTCAGTGCCGCTTTGCTGTTATCATCCGTAGGGAAACCGTCAATGGAAGTAATGGAACTGATAACTTCATCGTTCTTAATCGCTGGAATGGTTCCGGTGGACGCAATGACCTTAGCACCTTCTTCACCAGTCACAAAGTTCATGAAATCAAGTGCCGCTTCTTTATTTTTGGATTTCTGATTTACAGCCAGGGAAGTAATTGTACCCAGTGTTGTACCGGCTTCCACACCATCCGGGTGAGGGTATTTCACAATTCCCCAGTTGGTTGATTGAGACTCGCCGCTCTTCACCTTTTCAATTTGAGTCGCTATAAACCAGCTGCCCATGTTCATCATCGCAACGGAATTGTTGTAGAACACACCGGAATAATGCGTGCTTGAAGTCTTTAGTGTGGCGTAATCCATAACGATACCATCTTCCTGTTCTTTCAAGATCCGTTCATAGGTTGGCTTCAGGAAATCGTAGTTTCCACCGACAACGTTGTTCTTACCGTCAAGAATACCGAACAATTGAACCGCGCTCCGCCAAGTATGATAATGGGCTCCGTATACTTTTTCAGAACCGCTGCCGGAGGTCATTTTTCTAGCAAGTTCATCATATTGGTCGAATGTCATATCATTACTTGGATACTCCACTCCCGCTTTATCGAACAAGTCCTTATTATAGTAGACAACCCAGAAATCACTCCGGAAAGGAAGCGCATACACTTCATCGTTCACTTCGATCTGTTCTACAGTACCGCCATAGACAGATGGATCAATGTTTTTGTCTCCCATGAATCCCTTGAGCGGCTCCAAGTGATTTTGTTTCACAAGGTTTGAGTATCCAGGAATATCCTTAATCGTAAGAACATCCAGATCTGCACCACCGGACAACTGTGTACTTAGCATTGTCATATAGTCGGTGGAACCAAGATCGACATATTCGATCGTTACATTCGGATGCTCAGCTTTATAGGCATCGATCAACGGCTGATAGTATGCTGTGGCTTCCCAATCCCACAATGCCCATTTCAAGGTCACAGGGTCCTGTTTCGGTTCAGCGGAAGCGTTTGCAATATTGCCCGTTTCTGGAGCAGCTGTTGCAGCACTGCCTTCGTTGTTGTTATTACCGGAACATCCGGCTAGCGCACTTAGGGAGAGTATTGTGGCAAAAGTCATGCCATAGAATCTTTTCAATTTCATATAAAAATCCCCTTTTCCTTCTGATTGTTTACACTGATCGGCTCATCCGATCTATTTCAAAGTTTAAGACTTTCCCATCTAGAATGGCATGTATTTTCAAACTCAGTTCATTCACTTTTCTTTGTTCTTCTCTTCCTCCTTGCTTCAAACCTGTAAAATCCTATTTAAAACATGTAAATTTCTCAGCACCTCTGCCTTCCACTGTATGGAATCACAGGAATATGCTATGGTGTTAATATGGATATCGGTAAACTAGTTAAGCATATTATAAATAGAAGATTAACTTTGAACATGCATTAATTGAAAGATATTTTTGAAACCGCTTTATATTTTTCCGCATTTTGTAGAGGAGTGTTCAATACGGTAAGAAAATCAACCATTAAGAGCCGCATTATTCTGATCATGACCATCTTTGCGCTACTGATCGCCGCTCTGCTATCCTTTTTCAGCTATGAATTGATTACCTATTATCAGCGTAAAACAACCATCCAGGCGACTGAGTTCAACCTGCAGCTAGTTTCCCATATTATTGAACAAGATTTGATTAATCTCTCCTCATTGGCGATGACGAATAGCACCAACTCGTCCACCAATACATTACTCACTGATTATTTTGTATCTCCAAAGGCAAGCGCCAAGGATGCTGTTAATGTATTTAACTCCATGCAGGAGGACTTTCGGATCAATCGCTCCAATAGCTATGTCCGCCGCTTGATTGTTACGGGTAACAACGGAAAGTTCCTGCAGGTGGATAATTCCGTCAGCACTTCAATTCCACTTACTGTGCACAATATCGGTCAAATTCCCGGACTAAATAAAGATGCTGTGGAGCAGTGGGAACAAGTAATTAAGGACCCGCTCTCCACCACGAACGGAATTCCTTTTGTTCTACCTATTTACGGAGATGGGGCTGCCCGGATTGGAACGGTCTACTTACTCGCCAATACTTCCTTAATTACCGACAAGTTGAAGGGGTATTCCCTGCCTAAGAATTCCCGAATGCTGTTGACGCTCGGCAATCATCATTATCAGCTCATTGGCGATAAAGTGACTGCAATGACTACGCCGTATGAACCTGTGGCCTATACCGATGATAAGCCTGTCGGTCCACAAACCGAGCTGTCCATGATCAAGCTGGAGGATGAAGAAAGCCAAATCGTGGTCTCTTATCCCGTGCGGAGTGGAGTGATTCTGTCGCAGACCTTATCCAATGATCAATTCGCTCCCAAAGCAAATATATGGATTCTGGTAATGCTTGGCGTTTGTTTACTTGTCATCGTCTTAAGCGGCATTATTACTTTGTACTTAACCCGTAACATCAGTCTCCCGGTAGAGAAATTAAAGAAGCGAATTGATAAGATTGCCCAGGGCAACTTCTTGCTGGACCGCAATATCGAATGGAACAGTGAACTAGGTGATGTTGGTCGAGGTATCAACCGCCTATCACAGGACATTGTTGCGCTCATGGATAGCCGGCTCGCTGACGAGAAGCAGAAACAGGAGCTAGAGTACAGGATGCTGCAAAGTCAGATCAATCCCCACTTCTTGTACAACACACTGAATTCGATCAAATGGATGGCTACGATTCAGAATGCTACCGGTATTGCAGAAATGACTACTTCACTCTCCAGACTGCTGCGGAGCATCGCCAAAGACAACCGGAGACTAATGCCACTGAAAGATGAGTTAAGCCTGCTCGATGACTATTTTCTGATTCAGAAATACCGGTATGGCAGTACAGTCTCGATGGTGAAGGAAATTGAAGATGAGGAACTACTCTCCGGCCTGATTCCCCGTTTCACGTTACAACCTCTGGTTGAGAATGCTATCTTCCATGGCATCGAGCCCAAAGGTAGAGGAGATATTCTCATCACGGTGAAAAAAAGCGGCTTTGCCGATATCCTGGTCACGATTGAAGACAATGGTGTAGGCATGATGGAAGAACAAATCTCCACCATTCTGTGTGAATCGGAGGATGGAACTAAGGGAGTTTTTGAGAACGTTGGACTCCATAGTGTAAATGAGCGTTTACGGCTAGCCTTTGGGGAGAATTACGGTCTTTCGATTGAGAGTGAAATGGGCCAGTATACTCTAATGAAAATCCTTCTACCATTTATACAAAAAGAGTAGAATGGAAAATCTAGCAAGGATGTGGTCAAATTGATTAAATTATTAATTGCCGACGACGAAGCTCTTGTCTGTATCGGCTTGCAGTCTATGCTGAAATGGGAGCAATATAATATAGAGATTGTCGGTATCGCGCACAACGGTGATCAAGAAGAAGAGATGATTGACACTCTCCGCCCGGACATCGTAATCAGCGATATCAAAATGCCAATTAAGAGCGGTTTAGAGGTTGCCGCTTCAATACGTCAAAAATATGGTCGACTTCCGCTCTTCATTATGTTGACTAGTTATGAAGAATTTCAATACGCACGCGCAGCTATAGAGGTGCAGGCCACGGATTATCTAGTAAAGCTGGAACTTACTCCGGAAGCACTGGCCGAATCCATTCGAAAGGCCATTTCCTTTCTAGAGAGTTACCAGACGATGGAAAGCTACCCAAAGCTTGTTCACCGCGGCAACCTTCAGGCGCAGCGTGATAAATTCTTCATTCGTCTGTTCAATAACCTGTTCGAGAATAAGAACCAGTATCTCCTGCAGAAAGAGGATTTGGCGTTAGAGTTTTCCGAGCCCGCCTACCTGGTCTGTACTTGCCGCATTCTAGGCCCAGACACTGTCCCTCCCCGTGGAGATAAGCTGGTTGCCTTATGCTCAAGCACTGTACAAATGGCAAAGGACACGCTTACTTCTATACAACCCTGCTATGTCACCAGTCTTGACTTACGTAATTTCGCCGTTGCTCTACCTGTCCCCGAAGTCAATCCCCGTCACTGGATGTCTGACATTGAGAAGCAACTTACCGACATGGCATCCGTATTACATAACTATTTCAATGTAACGATTATTGGTGCCATAGGGTTTGCCGTCGAGGACCCTTATTTAATGCGGGAGAGCTACCTAGCAGCTCGAAAGGCATTGCCAGTTGCCGTGCAAGAACGGTCTTTTGTTTTCTTCGATGAGAATGAACCTCTAGAGCAGGAACATCCGTTGTTTGATTTCTCTGAATCTCGTTCGGAGATCCGCCGTGCTTTTGAAGAACTAGATACCCTTGCTTTATACACCATCATCTCCAAAATGATTGAAATCTTCAAAGACCGACCTGACTTACTGGTGCCCGCCACCGATGCTGCCTGCAATATTCTGTATATGGCCACTTCGCTTCTTGCGGATGGAGAAAACATTGTAGAGCATATCTTCGAAAATGAACCGGAAGGCTACCGGGCCATCTATCAGATGCATACAATCGAAGAGATCGCCGGCTGGTTGATTCAGTTCCGTGATGGCTGCTCGGAAATTCTCTCTACTCGAAGACAAAGCTATAAAGAACAAATCGTCAAAAATGTCCAGGAATACATCAAAAGAAATCTCGGCACTAAGCTTTCACTGAATCAAGTAGCAGATGTCTTCAATTTCAGTCCAAACTATTTGAGCCATCTGTTCTCCAAAGTCGCTAAGGTCAATTATGTAGAATATATCACGGAGACTAAAATCACTGTGGCCAAGGAAATGATGATGCGCGGTGAAGGTCGTATTTACGAAATTTCCCAAAAACTCGGTTATGAAAGTGCCTTCTATTTCAGTAAGGTCTTCAAGAAAGTGACGGGGATTTCACCCAGAGAATATATGCAACAAATTGAAGCAGGCTGATAGTGATCGCCGGCCCCTCCAAAAAGCAACAGCATTCTTTAGCAATAATAGTGACACTCCGTCCGACAACAAAAAATCTCGTTTCCAAGACAAATGTCTAGGAAACGAGATTTTTTCGGAGTGCCCCTATTCGGCAAGCTTTCACTAGGGACAAGCACCAGTAACTATTTCATTTGAGCTTGTTCTTCTCTAGTAGGACCAATTACGCCAGGTACACGAAGACCTGCTTGACGTAAGAGGACAGTCATTTGACCACGATGATGTGTCTGGTGATCTATAAGCGATCTAAGCATTGCACCACGAGGCATTAAACCAGCAAAGGTCTGTACACTCTCAACCATTTGCTCGTCCGTTAATTTCTCAACCTCAGAAGCAATATTAGCCGCGATATTCTTATACGCTTCAACAATCACAGCCGCATGAGCCGGAACTTCCTTCGGATTGCCTACTGGAGTAAGTGTTAACCCTACCTGACCACCAAAAAACATCGGACAGGTTGCCAAGTGCCAACCTAACCATCCCAATGAGTTGTGACCTTTAACAATTACCTGATCTAATTTGTCATCGGTAAGTGATTCAAGAACGCGAATTGTTCCTGCAGAAGCGCTTGCCCATTCTCCTAGAAAATCTTGAACTGTTCTGTACATTTGAAATCCCCTTTATTGGTCGTTAAATAACGATTACTTAGTCATACCAATTAAATTATAACCTGTCACAGGGTCTGTTACAAATAATCTAAAGGATCATCATATTTTTCACTTAACTTGAGAAGAAGGGGACTTTCGGAGTATTCATGATTTTCGCATAATAAAATCTGGTCTATGGTTTGGGATGCTACATTTCTACTCGATTATATCGCAATCTGAAAGTATTTCCGGTTTATGGCGCATGCTATCCTGATTGGTTATTTTACGGATCACCTTACACGGTACACCTGCAGCAAAAGAATTTTCTGGAATGTCCTGAGTCACGACACTACCTGCACCTATTACGCATCGATCACCAATCGTAACACCTCCACATACAGTTACATTTGCTGAGAGCCAAACATCGTTACCAATGCTAACAGGCTTAGCATAGCATAAAGACACAGCATCACCATTTTGATCAAGCATTTGTCTACGCTCGGAGGCAACGAATGGGTGAATAGGCGTAACGATGGTTACATTAGGTCCAAAACTCACATGATCACCTATCGTAACCTGTGCATCATCCTGGACTGTAAGGTTATAGTTTCCAAAAAAATGATCACCAATTTTTGTATGAACACCATAATGAAAAAAAATGGGACCCTGGATAAAACAATGCTCCCCTATGCTATCAAGTAACTGTGACAATATCGCTTCCCGCTCCTCTGTCTGATCCTCAAATGTTCGGCTATATTGACTACTCAAATTGTGGGCGAGAAGCTTTTTACGCTTTAGCTCTATGTTACCTGGATTGTATAATATCCCTTTGAATATTCGTTCTTCTTCTGTCAAATTGTTCACCTCTTTTAGTTTTTAGACAGTAAGTTCAATTTGAATATTTTCTGGCCCTAAAATACTGCTTTCATAATATCCGTCACCTGTGGTCCGTGGTCCACTTAACGTTCTAAATCCCGCTTCTGCCAATTGCTTGGTCAGCAGATCGACTTGTTCCTTACTGCCTAAGCTGAAAGCTAAATGAGTTAAGCCCGTCCGCAAGAGATCATGAACTCCTTCTACCATATCCGGTCTGCTCATAATCTCCAATCTCGCGCCGCCCTCAAACGTGAGAAAATAGGTTCTTAATCCCGTTTTGGGATTATGGTATTGTCGATTTGACTTCGCATTAAAGAATTGACTATAAAATTGTCTGCAGCTTTCTAAATCTTGTACATACATAGCAATATGTTCAATTTTCATAAAAATCTCCTTTCCGTCCCTACATGTATTAGTTTTGAACATAATTCCTCGTAATATCGTTAAGCCATTTAAATTTAAAATAACGCATTAAGGCAATCGGGGCTTTAATAACCTCGTCTAAATTGATGATAATAAATATCGTTAGAGGGGAGAGATGCCACACAAACGCACTCATGTATCCTAATGGTAATATGATGCCCCACATTACAATCGTGTCACACCAAAAGCCAAATCTAGAATCTCCTCCAGCAACAAATATTCCTCCAATCGTCGTGGAGTTTATCGATTTCGGAATACAACAATAAGCACAGACAAGAAGCATTCCACTCAAATATATTTGTGCTTGATCATCCAAATTAACAAGTAGAAACACTATAGGCTTCAGTAATAGCAAAGTAATACCTGCAACAATGCCAAACAAAATAGCATATACATTTAATATTTTCCCAGCTCTTTTAGCCATTTCAATTTCGCCATTGCCTAGATATTTACCAACAAGTACGGAGCCACCACTTGCAATACCTCCACATAATACAATGACCAGATTCTTAACGACCGAGGCAACTGAATTTGCAGCGACCATATCTGCATTGATATGTCCAATAATCGCAGATGTCACAGTTAATGCGCATCCCCAAACAATATAATTTCCTTGGACGGGTAGTGTATACCTCAAAAAATCCTTAATCAAATTACGCTGAACCATGTCACGTAAAGGTAACCTAAACTTTATATTTGATTTGATCGAGTGGATGATACAGCAACCAAATTCAACGATACGTGCCAAAACTGTAGAGAAAGCAACTGCCACTATAGCCTTTTCTGAATTACCCGGATAAAGTATAAAAATACTTATTACATTCAAGAGAATGTTCAATATAAGACACATAGAACTGATCCAGGCACTCACACGGGCATTTTCCATGCTTCTAATGACACTAAAGTACATTTGAGATATTCCGCTTATCAGATAGGAGAACGAGATCACTCGCAAGAAACTCGATCCATATTGAATTAACTCGACGTCAGTTGTGAAAAACCTCATTAATTGATCCGGCATTAACAGTGATATCCCAAAAAAGATAGCGGATATAATAATAGACATCGTACATCCGATACTAAAGACTCGTTCAATTGTCATTAAATCTTTCTTTCCCCAATACTGAGCAGTCAAAATACCTACTCCTGCAGCCAATCCCATATAAAACAGTGTTAAAACAAATGTAATTTGCCCAGCCAACGATACAGCAGACATTGTAGACTGGTTTATAAAACCTAACATGAATATATCTATTGTCACGGCTAACGATGAAATGAGGTTTTGTAAAGCAATCGGAATGACCAAATTAAGCAATTGACGATTGAAATGCTTATCTCTCATCTCAAACGTGCTTCTTCATCCAGATCTTCCTTAGTGATCTCTTTGTCTTTGTAATAGTATTTTTGGTCGTGTTCATTAATGGTGCGCATCACCCTGCATGGATTACCAACAGCAATAGAGTTAGCCGGAATATCTTTTGTTACAACACTGCCGGCACCAATAACGGTATTTTCTCCAATTGTGACCCCTGGACAAATTGTAACATTCGCCCCGATCCAACAATTGTTCTCAATTTTCACCGGATCAGCATACATATATCCTCTGTAATCTGGATGGATTGGATGTCCTACTGTAGCAATCGTTACAGATGGACCGAACATAACATTTTTTCCGATAATAATTTTAGTGTCGTCAACAAAATTACAATTAAAATTGATGTACGTTCCATCTCCAATCTCAATGTTCGTACCATAGCAAAAGTAAAAGGGCGGCTCGATCCACACCTTCGTTTCTTTACCAAATATCTCTTGAATGAGTTGTGTACGTTTTTCTAGATTATCTGGCGCTGTTATATTAAAGGCATGCATTCTTCTTTTTGCCTGTAGTCTGTCTTCAGGCAGTCCTTCACAGTAATCAGTAAATAGTTTACCGGAGGCAATACGTTCTCTCATCGTCATATTTCTGGCTCCTTATAATATCTTTTGGATTTTGTATTATTGTCGAGCAATATCAAAATTGTATAATTTCTTAGTATTCCTATCCACCGAAATCAAATATAATTCTATTAAAATCGTATTTTGTTTGAGGGAGATGTGATTGTGAGTGCAGAGCTGGAAGTATTCTCTGATTTATCGGAAGAACTAAATTATAATCTTCCTGATTTTCCGCTATACGTACGAAAAGGAGCACTTAATCATTTCGATAAATATGCAGCAGCATGCCATTGGCATCCGGACTTGGAATTTATTTTAGTGCTAGATGGGGAGATGGAGTATTTTGTAAACGGAGAAATTGTACTGATTGAACGAGGTAACGGAATATTCGTTAATAGCAAGCGTATGCATTATGGTTTCTCCACCAATAAATTGGATTGTACATTCATTGTCGTTGCTGTCCATCCTTCACTACTCGGAATAAACACACATGTAGGTAAAGTATATTGGGATGAGAAATTCGGTTCTAATACTGAAGATTATATTATGATTACTTCGCAAAGCACGTGGGAAAAGGAAATCCTGCATTCCTTACATCGGATTTATGAAGAAATGAACAGTATTCCCTGCAACCCCCTACGCCTTCTTTCACTGGCTACATCACTTTGTGCAGACGTCGGAGATCATATACAGAGGGTTCCTGGGCAGATAAATGATGACCAGTCATGGATTGCCGTTTGGAAAATGACGGGATATATTCATCATCATTTTGACCTTAGAGTAACCCTGAATGACATCGCTACCGCTGGGTCTGTTTGCAGGAGCAGATGTTGCGAGTTGTTTGGCACATACATTGGCCAAACGCCTAATACTTACCTAGTGCGATATCGTATTCAAAAGAGCTCCGAGATGCTGGTAGGAACTAATCGATCGATTAGTGAAATTGCGATGAACTGCGGATTTCAAAGTGCGAGCTATTTTTCATCAGTTTTTCGTAATGAGACTGGATTGACGCCTCAGAATTACCGAAAGAAATCTCGAACACCTTTTCATTCAAATTAGCTTATTGACGTGTGCTTCCCAAGAATAGCTTATTTTTCGGTTTGGCACTCGCGATCTCAAATCCACCCTCGCGAATGCCAAAGAAGCCAGTAAATCCAAAGTTCTTTGGGTTACTGGCTTCTTTCATTATAATTAAGATACAACGTATGATTCACCTAAAACCCGCTTAATACTGTATGACCCCTCTATCATTTCCGTGGCTATAAATGACTCCATATCACTAGATTCAATATCATACAACACTTCAATTTCCTTGGAGAACAAAATGTTTCCTTCCTTGATAAGTTCAGAGAGAGGTGGAACATTTTCAGCTTTTACATCTCCATTGTAAACTTGTTGAAGTCCGTCGACATAGGCTTCTAATGATCGTGCCCCCACAATTTTAACACCTTTATTTTCTTCATTCACCATGATAATGGTTGGAAATCCACGTACACCAAGTCTGCCTGCTAACTCAAAATCCTGCTCTAACAAATCTTGTGCCGATCCAAGAGCAGCATCCGCCACTATTTCTTCGCCATTTAGCCCAATGTTGTTGACTATATCAACTAATGTTTTCTCCTCTCCAATATTCTGATTGAAGGCGAATACAGCTTCTCTTGCCTGACGCAAAAACTCATTTTCTTTACCCGGATATATATTTTGTATAACCTTGTATACTCTAGATGGCGGGTACGAAGAAAGAATCGGATTGTTTTTCCACAAAGAACCATCGATAGGCATACGTGAATGTAAACCGACTTCTCTCCAATGCTCCGCAACATCTGAAGGCTGTTGAATGCCATTGGAGACATCTGCAAAACCATGCCAGCTAGAAAGCAAACCACCCAAAATCGTCTTCACGTTAAAATATTGACCATACTGCAGAATAAAACGATTGAGTACCGGCTCAAGCGCCCAACAGTGGGAACAGATCGGATCTGTTGCATAGTAAAGTGTGATTTTGGGGGACTGTAGATTAAAGTCGATCATTTCCATTTGCTCTTCATCCCCTGGCCCACAGACACCGGTTTTAAGGTCACACATCATATTTGAATTATTCATATATAAATCACCTTTCGCTGGAGAATCAAAGAAAGTGCCCTCTTGTAGAAGTTCTTTGTATGGGAGTATTATAATACCAATACAAATTCAAACAAGTACGTTTATTTTTAATACTAAGTATCTTTAATAATACTATTGGACAGGAGTTATGTATGAAATATGAATTTAGACTTGATCAATTATGTCCTGCAACCTTTGCATTCCATGTAATCAGCGGAAAGTGGAACCTCCCGATCCTAGCCATTCTAAGTGAGAACGACAACATACGCTATAACGAGTTAAAAAGAAGACTGCATGGAATAACAGGGACTACCTTAACCAACTCACTGAGGGATCTTATAGAATATGGAATCATTCATCGGGAGCAGTATAACGAAGTGCCACCAAGAGTTGAGTATTCTCTGACTTCATCTGGAAAAGAATTAGTGCCTTTAATTGAATCCGTTGTTGAATGGGGACAAAGAAATATTGGGGTGAAGGATAATTCCTAGAATGCTTTCTCACTCCTATTCCTGAATCTCCAAATGCATATACGAAGGCGCTTCATCCCAAGGAACGCTATATCCCGCTCCCTTTGCACAGAACATAGAGCTGGAGGTGTACTCAGGATCAGCGCTGCGGTCGTATCCAATCCTTGCGATGACCTGTTCCGGGTTATGACATGGCTGATAACCGCCTAACTTCATCGAGATTGCTCCCTTGCCCTTCGTGAATGAAGCAAGCTCTACTGCATAATGCATGAACGTCGCGACAGGCGCACGTCCCTGAATAAACATCGATTCACCTAGCATTTCTGGCGGGTCAAATTCACCATGGGCCAGCTGTATATCAGACATTACGCGTCCGATCAGCTCTGCATCGACTTTGATTTTGAATTGATAATAGGGTTCCAGTAGAATCTTGTTCGCTTGCTCCAATCCCTGCCGCAGTGCCCGCAGTGTCGCCTCCCGAAAGTCACCGCCATGAGTGTGCTTCTGATGCGCTGCCCCGGTTAAAAGCGTTATATACAGATCGGTGACGGGAGAGCCGGTAAGAACTCCACGATGGTCCTTTTCAAGTAAATGCTGACCGACGAGATGCTGATACCCTGTGCTGAGCTGCTCCACATGGCATGTACTGCGATATGTAATTCCCTCACCACGTTTCGCAGGCGCAAGCCGGAGATGCACCTCTGCATAATGCTTAAGAGGTTCGAAATGCCCACAACCAATCACAATGTCTGCGATCGTCTCTTTGTATAATATCTCTGGCTTGGAGAACGATACCTTGAGCTGGAAACGGTCTAACACCACCTGCTGAAGTACCTCTAGCTGGATCATTCCCATCACATGAACATGAATCTCCTCCAGCTTGTCCTCCCATGTCACTTGCAGCGTAGGGTCTTCGGCTTGCAGGATCATGAAATAGCGTAGCACTTCTCTGGATGATATCCCCAAATTGAATACAACTTTGGATTTCAACGCTGACACAAGACGGGATTCTACTCGATCTGAATGATTACCTATACCCAGTCCAATGGCTGCATCAGTTAGGCCCGTAACGGCAACAAGCTGTCCCGCGGAAGCTTCATCGCATGAAGTATATTTCCCCCCATGATAGATACGAATAGAAGTGATTTTCTGGCTTAACTCCTCATGTTCTGAAGTTCTATAGCAGAGATCCTCCCGTACCCGTAATTTCCCAGCTAATATCTTCATAAAAGTCAGTCGCGTGCCTTGCAGCTCATGACGCACCTTATATACTCGTGCCCCGAATACTGCGTTTACTTCATAAGTCGATTCCATTAGTAGTTGCATCGTCTGCATCCATTCCGCAATCCCCTGATCCATTAGAGCTGCTCCACTCATAACGGGAAAAACCACCCGTTCTTTAACCATTTGTTTCAGCGTAGCCAATACCTGCCCAGGATCAATGTTGTCTTCGAGATATGCCTCCATCAAGGCTTCATCTCGCTCAGCAACGGCGGTAATAACCTCTTCAGGCAGCATGCTCTGATCTAGACCTTTTGCCAAATACAACATATCCGGCGAAAATTGCTGTCTTAACGCTTTTAGCACACGCTGGACGTCAGCACCGGTACGATCTATTTTGTTAATAAATATAAAAGTGGGTATGCCATATTCCTGTAGCAATTGCCAGACCGTCTCAGTATGCCCTTCAATGCCCTCCACAGCACTTAAGATGACTACCGCATAATCCATGACCTGTAATGCGCGCTCCATCTCAGCTGAAAAATCGACATGCCCCGGTGTGTCAATGAGCTGATACGATTGTTCGTTATATTTCATCACCGCCTGGTCAGCAAAAATCGTTATCCCCCGTGCCCGCTCCATCTCATGACTATCCAAAAAGGCATCCTGATGATCGACTCTCCCCCGAGTCTTAATTCCGGAAGCATGGTATAGGAGCTGCTCTGCGAAGGTGGTTTTGCCGGCATCAACATGTGCTAGCAGTCCGATGGTGATTGGTGATGCTTCTGACAGTTTACAATACATATTTCTACCATCCATTCAGTCAATCTGTTATATAAGAATCGTAGCCGAAATCTAGTAGCTTGTACAGAATCTCTCACCACCGACAGCATGCGGTAACGCCCGAAGATCCATATTATCCAATGACATAACCATCCTCGATGAAGGATTTAGCTAGAATAATATGCAAGAAAGACACTAGACAAGCTATTGAGATGATGATCATGTCCCTATTAACTTATAAAAAACCGGTAACCCTTAACAGAAAGGATTACCGGCTCAATGAATAGTAAGTTTTTGTGGTTTTTCATTTTAAACGAGAATTCACTGTTAGAAAATTCAATGCGATAACGTTAATATTTCTAATCTCCTTAAAACAATTAATCATCTACTCTCTAGACTCAACAGCTTTTTATCTAGAAATGCCTTTACATCTTTAGCGAGCTGAATGGATGCTTCAATTTCCAACTTAGTTGTTGAAACACTTTCAATGCTGCATCCAATTGGAATTCCCTTCTCCAGCCCGAACTCAAATAGTTCTTCAAATATTTTTTGAGATAGCTGAATTGATTTATCCAAAATGTCGTTCGAGTATTTCAACTCGTTTTCTAACCATCCCGGGATACTGATCCCCAACCATTTCATAAATTGTAATGTTTTCGCTGTGCCACATGGTGCAAGATTAAATAAAATAGGAACCATTTCAAAACCCTTATTTGTATAGTAATAATATAAATCAGACAATAAATTCTTTGACGCCTCTACATTATAAGTTGCCTGAGTGATAAAAAAGTTACATCCATTGTTAATCTTTTCGACAACCCGAATATGCTCATCATTCTTTTTTATATGTCTTTCAGGAATGACAACTCCTCCAAAATTCAAATTGCTATTTAACTGTTTGCTTAGCTTATAAGCATCTGGTAAATTCAATTTCACCTCTTGCTTACTTGACGAAGCGCCCACATACACGGAAAATCTGTCTTCACTTTCGTCAGTCTTAATCCAATCCGCGAACGAAGCTCTTGTATCATTACCGACGCACCGATAAATTATTTTCGGGACCTCCACTTGTCTTAGATATTTATCACCATAGATAGCCGGATCAATCGTTGGTAAATATGGGTAAGGTCTTTCATGATCAACTCTTTCTGCTTCCTCCTGGACGTCGTAAAGAATTAAAGCATCTAAATCAACGTTTTTAAGTCTTTCAACCTGTTTCTGTGCAATTTCTGATATCTTTTCTGGTGAATGGCTTGCCTTCGGTGGTGTCATACCATATGTTAAAATACCAGGTTTCTTGCTCAATATTTTTTGTTTAAATGTACTCTCTGCCGCTCCCAAAATAAAAAACTCCTCTACACGTCTCTTTTAAGTTAAGGCTACCATGGCAGGCTTAATATGTATAACTTATATTTACTATATCTAGTTATATTTTAAAGCTATGATTCCCTATTGGTACTTATCGAGTAGTACATCATGGAGGCGGAACTTCTAGATTTTAATGTTGACAACCATTTGGTCTGACTATAATATTAGAAGTCCTGCCAACCTTAAAGTTGGCGATAAGGGGACCGAAAGGTTCATTCTTATTTAAAAAGGGTGAGTATTATGAATAAAGAAGAATTAATGGAAAGCGCACGTAACACAAAGAAAGCTGCTTATGCCCCTTATTCTAAATTTCCAGTTGGAGCAGCCTTATTACTTAAAGATGGAAATGTTATTAATGGAGTAAATGTAGAAAATGTATCTTTTGGTGCTACTAACTGTGCAGAGAGAACAGCAATCTTCACAGCTATTACAAAGGGCTATACTAAAGGTGATTTTCAGGCTATAGCTGTAGCAGGTGACACAATGGATTTTCTGCCGCCATGCAGTATCTGCAGACAAGTATTATCGGAATTCTGTTTGCCCGACATGCCTGTCTATTTAACCAATGAGAAAAAAGAAATCTTAGAGCTGTGTTTAAGGGATTTATTGCCTTACGCATTCAAAAATTTAGATATGTAAAAATAATACCTACCATAGTGGAATATCAAAAACACGCGTACCTGTGTTAGACAAGTACGCGTGTTTTTGTGTTTAAAAGCTTAGTCAGAACACAGAGTTCACAGACCAAACACACCGCGTAAATACGTTGTGACTTACCAAATCGCAATTCCAACCTTATCTTTTTCTTTAAGTACTACCTTTATCATTTCCAAAGCATTTCTTACCCTAAATTCAATAAATTCTTTATCATAGTCTGTATGTAGTTCTATAGTATCTAAATTATCAAGCAAAATAAGGAATTCACTTTCCAGTTTTTCTATTCCTTCATCAAATGCAAAAATATTCGTATTCTTTAAAGAATATATTAACTCACATCCGAGTTCACCAATTAAATCATTTCCCCAGAGAGTTTTTCTGCATGATTCGAAACCAAACAAATTATTATGTGGTGCGGGTACCTGCTCCTCCAAAAAATTAGTATCTACAATTATACTTCCCTTTTGAATTACACTAATTATCAAACTCATATAGTTAAAACCTCTCAATGATTATCTATAATTTTTGATTCTTGTTTCTTTTGTTTCTTATAACTTCATCAATAATAAAAAAAACAAGCGATCCATTGAGATAAAAGGTTAACACTTCCTCTCGATGATCGCTTGCTTTTAGTAGCTATGCATAGTCACATTTCTAGTTTTCCCATAAAACATTTATTGGCTCTACCGTTTACCCGCAGCGACTATACCCGCAATTGCCGCAAGTCTTACAACCCTCAATATTAATCAGCGAAGCGCCGCCGCAAGATGGGCAAAGATCACGTGAAGCGCTAGTGTGGTTATGCGCACCATGACTATCATCGGTAGACGTTGCCGCAGGAACACTCGCTTTCAACTCCGCATTTAAAGCTTCATTGAAATCTTCTAGCTCCAAAGTTGCTGCAATCGGTGCAGGCAAATGATCATCATGAGCGTTATTCAGTACATGAGTCTCCAATGCCTTAGCTACAGCATCTGCAATGGATTCTACTCGATTCGCACCGAAGCCGATTGCACCTGATCCGCCGATACCTTTCAGATGTTTGATCAACAATTCTACCTTCTCACCATGATCTCCATAACGGAGGAACAAGGAGCAGACACGACCGAGTGCTTCTGCCATCGCAAAGACATCAGAACCTGCTTTACCTACATTCAGGAAGATTTCTGCCGGTGTGCCATCTAGATCATTGATCGTAATATACGCCATACCAAAAGGTGTGTTAATTTTATAGGTTGCGCCGCGCAGAACCTGCGGACGTTTCTTGTATTGTTTATCCAGCTCTTTAGTAGGAGCTTGAGGTGCTGGGCTCACCGATACAACACTTGCATTTGCTTCAGGAGTCGTTGCAACTTCAACTGCTGGAGCTACCTCTTCTGCTGCATCTTCCTTCTTCGAGGTTTGCAGAACTTGTACATCACGGCTACCATCACGGTAGATCGTAACGCCTTTACAGCCCAAATCGAAAGCCATTTCATATAGCTCAGCCGTCTCTTCTACTGTGAAGTCAGACGGGCAGTTGGCTGTCTTGGAAATCGAGCTATCTACCCAGCGTTGAATCGCTGCTTGCGCACGAATATGATCCTTAGCTGACAAATCCATCGAAGTCACGAAATAATCTGGCAGCTCTTCACCTGGATGAGCTTCAAGCCATTCTTGGGCGATTGGAACGAACTGCTCATCGTAGCCAAGGCGACTTTGACGGAAATATTTAAAAGCAAAATAAGGCTCAATACCTGTCGAGGTGCCAACCATTGTACCTGTGCTACCTGTAGGTGCTTGTGTTATCACTGTAACGTTACGCATGCCATGTTTACGGATCGCTTCACCAACCTCTGGATACGTTTCGAGCATATTTTTCATAAAGCCGCTCATTAAATATTTCTCTGTGTCAAAAGCTAGGAAGGATCCCTTCTCACCAGCAATCTCTGCAGAAGCAAGGTACGCTTCACGAGCCATAAAGCCGTAAAGCTTGTCCAGAAACGCCAAAGATTCCGGGCTACCGTAACGGATGTTCAATTTGATCATCAGCTCAGCAAGACCCATCGTTCCGAGACCCACACGGCGTTCGTTTTTCTGATTCGCTTCATTTTCCGGGAAATGATAAGGCGTCTTATCAATGACATTGTCCAAGAAACGTACGGAATAACGCGTCGTAGTCGCGAGATCTTCCCAGTCTACATCATGATTCTTCTCATCGTAGAATTTGGACAGGTTCACAGCAGACAAATTGCAGACTCCCCAGCCTGGCAGTCCTTGCTCCCCACATGGGTTCGTACAAATGATCGGATTAAAATACCAGCTGTTGGACATCTGATTGTAGTATTCCATGAACACAACGCCTGGCTCAGCGGATTTCCAAGCGGATTCAATAATGGTGCGCCACACATCACGCGCTTTAACGGTGCGATAATGAATAACGTTTTTGCCCGCAGCTTTCCACTTGTCTAGATCGCCATCCCACACATCGTTGTACTCTGGATCTGTAGTATCCGGAAATACGAGATCCCAATCCAGATTTTCTTTTACAGCCTTCATAAAGCTATTGCTCACACATACCGAAAGGTTCGCATTCGTAACTTGACCCATCGTTTGCTTTACGGTAATGAAGTCCTCCACATCTGGATGCCAGTCATTAATCATGAGCATAAGTGCACCACGACGGCTACCGCCTTGTTCAATTAATCCAGTGGTATAGCTAAACAGACCGCCCCAAGATACAGATCCACTGGAAGAACCATTAACACCTCTCACAATTGCCCGGCGTGGACGTAGAGAGGATAGGTTAATCCCTACACCGCCACCACGAGCCATAATTTCTGTCATTTCAGCCAACGTCTGCATAATGCCGCCACGGCTATCTTTTGGAGAAGGAATTACATAACAGTTGAACAGGGTTAGTTCTTCACTAGCGCCTGCACCAGCAGCAATTCGTCCACCCGGTACGAGCTTCCAATCATCCAGAATCGAACGGAATTTACCCGCCCATTCTTCTTGAAGCTCAGGCGTCTTCTCCACAGAAGCCATAGCTGTAGACAGACGATCCCACATTTCCTCTGGTGTTTTTTCTATATTAAGCGTCAGCTTTTCAACATCTGATTTCACAAGTTCGCCGCTGCGCGTCTTCACGGTTACGATTCTGCCGTTACGTTCTACGATCTCTCCGACTTCCTTCGTGGGAAACTTCGGATCATCTTTTGTTAGAACGAGTACAACATCGCCCACTTTAGCATTATTGCTGTCGGCATCCTTCCAAGCATAACGATCCAAAAATATTTTTTCACTTAGCCCTTCAAGGCGTTGCTTACGTTCCACTTTACCCAATAGAAAAACCTCCCGCAATGTAGTAAATATTAGTTCCAGTTCAGGTGTGGGCGTACATTTTGTGACCCACAACAAAAACTTCCTTACACTTATCTTCCGTCTTACGGGTGTATGTAGGAAGTTCATCTTGTCAATAACAAATAGCAGCTACGCACTCTAAAAAATCACATTTTCATGCTTTTGTCACAATATATTGTGTGCGTCAGCTTTTAAACTATACCACATATTGTATCGAAGGTCTTTTTCGAAAATAGAGTTAAGCAGCCGAAATATCGCAAACCTTGCCGCGTTTTCTCGCTTTTACTCTCTTTTTTAAAGGCTATCAAGAAAAATAGAAGGTTATGAATTCTCTTGTTTAAGAGCATACTACTCCTACGAATGATGATATGAATTAGCACCTGAGGAGGCTGTACCATGACGCAATTATTCCGTAATTCTCTACCTCACAAAGGTGGAAAGTCAGCGCCTATACTGCCTGTTCCTCTTTCTTTTGACCGGAATTGGCTACAGGATCTAGAACTTAAACTAGATAAAGGTGGTCCGTGGGGAGACTACCGTCTATCCAAACTTGCTGTGCAAGGTGAACAAACGGGTCTAGTAACCAGCTTCGATGAGCTGCAATGCATGAAACATTTATCCGGATTATCCCCGCTTCCTCATCAGCTCGATACCGCGCATAAGGTTTTGTTTGAGATGTCGGGCCGCGCGATTCTCGCAGACGAGGTTGGACTAGGAAAGACGATTGAAGCAGGACTTGTACTCAAGGAATATCTTGTCCGCGGTCTAGTCTCTAAAGTGCTTATTCTGGTACCCGCTTCCCTCGTATTGCAGTGGGTCCGCGAGCTGAATGCCAAGTTTGGCATCTCTGCTGTTGCACAGAAAAAAGCATATTCCTGGGGGAATGCGATTGTCGTCGCATCTATGGATACCGCGAAGCGCGATCCTCATAAAGAGATGCTGCTGGAAAATGAATATGACATGTTGATTATTGATGAAGCGCATAAGCTGAAGAACAAGAAATCGACCAATTATCTATTTGTACAGCAATTACGCAAAAAATATTGCCTGCTCCTAACCGCTACTCCCGTTCAGAATGATCTGGGCGAGCTATTTAATTTGATCACTTTACTGAAACCGGGGCAACTAGGAAATCAGGGTGATTTTGCTTCGAATTTCGTCGTTGATAAACGCCAACCTAAGAATGAAGGTCAGCTAAGGGACGAGCTATCGAAGGTGATGATCCGCAATCGGCGTGGCGAAGGTCCAGTTAATTTTACGAAACGAAAAGTCCGTAATATTCCGCTAGTTCTTTCACAGGAAGAGAGAGTATTATATGACGCTGTCACTTCTTTTGTTAAAGATCAGTATCAGGAATCAGGCGGCAATCTTAGCAGCATGCTTTCCTTGGTAACGCTTCAGCGTGAGGTGTGCAGCAGTAGGGATGCCGTCTTCATCACTTTAGTTAATCTGATCAAGAAGCTGCCTGCTGATTCGCCGAAACGCGATCGGATGATGGAGCTATTGCAGACACTTCGTACGGTTAAGACCAATACCAAAGCCGAAACAACACTATCTCTCATTCAAGAAATGAATGAAAAGGTCATCGTTTTTACGGAGTATCGCGCGACTCAAGAATATTTGCTTCAGTATTTCCGCGAACATGGGCTAATGTGTGTTTCTTATTCCGGCGGGATGAATCGTGGTAAAAAGGACTGGATGATGGACCTCTTCCGCGGTCGTGCTCAAGTCATGATCGCTACTGAGGCGGGTGGTGAGGGCATTAACCTGCAGTTCTGTCACCACATGATCAACTTCGATCTGCCTTGGAATCCCATGAGAGTAGAACAACGGATTGGGCGGGTGCACCGGTTAGGTCAGGAAAATGACGTGGTTATCTATAATTTGTCCACACAAGGTACGATTGAAGAACATATCCTTCATCTGCTACACGAGAAGATCAATATGTTCGAAATGGTCATTGGCGGGCTGGATGTGATTCTGGAGCGTTTTGAGAAGAAAGAATCACTGGAGAAAAGTTTATACAAAATCATGCTCGAATCCCGCTCCGATGAAGAGTTGCGAAATGAGCTTGATCATATCGGTGAATCCCTAAGTGAGTTGACTCAGGGTATTAAAAAGGAAAGTGAGACTGCGACATGACCCTCAACTCACAGGAAGTACGCAAACATGTTATGGATTATCTGGAGGCGACAGAATGCTCCATTATTGAAGTATCGCCCATTCACGTAACTGTAAAGCTATCGCCAAGAGCTGACAGAATGCTAACAGATCGACCTTATTATTGGGGATTCGTGGAGCGTACTGGTGTTGACCCGGAGACACTCTCTTTCACTTTTGTATTTGATCCGGAAAAATACGATAGCCAGGCAGCTATAGAAGTTCCGCCAACGGTAAATCGCAGCATCGGAGCATTGAATCCGCCAATTACCGGAAACCCAGCGATGGGCGCCACAACAGATGCTGAGGCTAGCGCAGATCTATTGAATCCAACATCACCTGAATCTAATGTGGTTCATGTCCCCTCCTCAAATCCAGAAGATAGCATCCTAGCCCGCTACTTCGGTATTGTACCTGCATTGCCCCGAATTGGGCCCGGTATGATAAGACGTGAAGATATCATCTATGGTAGCAAGCGCCTGCAGCAAATTTGGAGTGCGGCGCAAGATGAAGGGAAATGCCTTTACTTATTTGAAGATCCCGGTAGCAGGCAGCGGAATACACTCTTCTCTGCAGCTTATGAACCGTGGCTCGGCGTCTGCTATAAAGTGGAGATGAGCTGCGATTTGAAACGGGAAGAACTGCATTATCTTGGAATATCGCTGACAAAAGGGACCATCATTGATGACTTTAACACTAAGATAGCCTCGCGGGAGATGATCCCCCGTTTACCAGAAAACGTCCATATTCAGCCTTATGAATTAACAGTGACAGCCGCTACAGATTTATTAGAGGCTCATCTTACCTCTCATCTTGCCGAACTCGATTACACTTGGGCAGAACAGGCACGTGAGCGTCTTAGAATCGAGCTGGCTATCATTGATATTTATTACGGAGAGCTGCTGAAAGAGCCTGATGAAGAAAAACGTTTAGGCACTCAAGAGCAGTATAACCGTCGTCGACAGGAGACCATTTGGCAATATGAGCCGCAAATTGCAGTTTCTGCGATAACCTACGGACTGTTTCATCTGCGAAGCCTATAGAATGCGACCCTACTCGCTAAAAGCAGGCAAAAAAACAAGAGAACTTCCGCCTTCAAGCGCGACAGCAAGCAACAGCCTTTTTATAGCCTGTCCACTACAATAGAGTAAAGCTTAACTTTCCTGACATTTCTTAACAAAGAAAGGTGATCGACGCCATGAAAATAAGTTTGCGGCGGAGGCTGAAACTTGCGGGTCAAGGATGCCTCCTCCTGCTTCTAAGCTTTGGACTGTTTGTATCCAGTTCTGGTTCCCCTTCAGCGCTGGCGCTGGCTAGAGTAAGTGTGATCCAGTCAGTCACGCAGGATACAATTCCTGTATTGAAGATGAGTACCTTACCTTCTCCGAGTACGGTCCAAGAATTCGCTAAGGCTACACTGAACAAGCTCGCTGCAGAAGCTCCATTTACAGCCTGGAAGGATGCAAGGATAGAATATTATCCCCTTGGTCCAGGTACACATGGCTGGCTTGTAAATGTAATGAAGGGTGAAGAGCGGATTGGATACATGATCATTTCCGCCACCGATACAGGCGGATATATGTTAAGTGAATATGGAGCCGGCACTTACGGACTCCCATACAGTTTAAATGATCTGCGCCAGTTTTTGGTGCAGAAAGGTCTCATTACATCATCTTTTTCAGGAACAATAAACCTTACTGCTTTATATGCACCACTTCTACCGGTCTGGAAAATAACCATTGACGAAAAGACGGTTTACATCAATGCTTCCGTACCGCAAATTTTACCTTGGACACTGAGCAAGGCGGAAGAAGTCCTTAAAGAGCAGCCTCCAGCAACAGATGTAATTACTAATCTTAATCCTGACGTATCACCGTTATCGGCCTTCAATAGTGGAGGGTCAGATGATCCTTACGAAGATATCCTATGGCTGACTGCTCCTAAACTAACTACAGTGAGCGGCGACAATATCGCACTTCTGATCAGACCTAAGGAAAGCATCGCTTATCAAGCTGCTGGGCGAAACGACCTTGTCGGGGCACCGTTTATGATTACAGGCTATCAGAGCTGGCAGTCTTCTCAAGGTCAAGCTGAGAACAATAAAACTACCGTATACGCGGCCTCAGGCCCTGAAGGAAAACGATACTTACCACTCACTGCACTACAAAATAATGGAACACTGCATAAGCTGCCAGACAGAACGACCAAAGCACTCGGATATAATCGTTAACACAAGCATAAACGCCTTCGGCGTCCTTATGAGGACGGTAAGTGTTTATGCGAGAAATAGAAGGATAATTTATAACGTAAGCATATAAATTCTTATATTTAAACAAATGCAAATAACCTTCCACTGCACCCATGAATAATGGCACTGGAAGGTTATTTGCTATTTAACCTTTAGTCTTTTTTATCATGACTCCACTTGCTTCGCCAGATAGACCACCCAAGCGGGAGCATGCCAAACCATTTCTGTGACCACGGCTGCTTCGTAGCCGCTCTACGAGCATGAATGGCACGCGGATCCTCGATATATACGACTACCTTCTCCGTTATATACTTTACAAGCTCATCGCCACCGGAAGCCATTTTAACACCTCCTAAAATGTAAGTGAATTCAGATTATCAGCATCCGTTCCATGGTCTTAGTGTGCACCACTCCACTTGGATCTAAACTACAGACTTCTGATTTGTCGAATAGGTTTACCTATTAAAGCACAATCTAACAAAGAATCCAGAAGACGTTATTCACTTGCAAGGAGGCGTTTCACTTGAACAACTGGAGAAAACAATCCTTTTCCAGAACAGCAGCTGCTCTATGTGGCTTTCGAATCACTCTAACTACCCTAGGACTACTAATGTTGTTTATGGGCAGCTCCTTAGCCTCTGCGACACCAGAGAAACCTGTGATGAAGGATGACCGTCAGCATTTATTAGGTCACGGACATCGTATGATCCTAATTGATGCGGGACACGGAGGCATCGACGGTGGAACTTCCTACGGTAATATTCTTGAAAAAGATATCACCTTAGATATCTCACGTCGATTATTTCTACTTCTGGGTAGCGATGGCTTTGACGTTGCTTTAAATCGCAATGGAGATTATGCCCCAAGTGATGAGAACCGCTGGTTGCGTAGTAAATCTCGACATCTGCGGGATCTTGCACAGCGTAAAGAGCTCGCTGAGACATTACCTGCTACTGTAGTGGTAAGCATCCATATTAACTGGGCGCCTTCCCCTTCAAAACATGGTCCACTTGTATTGTACCGTCAAGAGGGCCGTAGCTTCATGCTTGCTAAGTCCATTCAGCATCAGCTAAACAATCTTTACGATGTCGAGGCTCATCCAAGACCAGGCAAGCCCTTTTATTTACTCAACAAAATAACCGCCACAACTGTTATCGTTGAGGCGGGTTTTGTAAGCAGTCCGACTGACCGCGCAAAGTTATGCACCCCTAAAGGGCAGCAACAAATCGCTGAAGCCATCGCTGATGGTATTGTAGCTTATCTTATGGAAGTTTAAGTTGGGAGCTCCATTTCATCTCGTTTTTAACCAGATCAGAAATCCCTATAAACTCAACATTGTCTTTCATCTGTTCAATACCGCTGCGGATTCCTGCGGCGGTCTCTTTCCCAAATACACCAACATGACCAATCGTTACACAAAATCGTTGATCCTTCGCCATGTCTTTGACGAGACCCATTTGTTTCAGAACATGACTTGCTGTATGTGTGTCATCTAAAAAGATATGGTTCTCTACGCGTGGCAACCCCATACGATAAGCCATATTGCCAGCAACGGAACGGTAGTTGGTCTTGCTGTCTACAAAAAATAATCCTCGTTCTTTGCATACAGATAAGATTACTGCCATAATCCGCTCATCTCCGGTAATTTTCGAACCCATATGGTTATTTATCCCGATCGCATAAGGAACATTATCGAGTGCCGCCTCAACCTTTTGTCGTACTTCCTCATCGGACATTTTGGCCAATATGGCTCCTGGTCCAAGCCATTTAGGATTACCTTGGCGCGGCTCCATCGGCAAATGAACCAGAACATCATCTCCGCGTTCATGGGCGCGGGTGGCATCCTTTACGGATGTAGGTAAAAAAGGCATGACGGCTACAGTAAGCTTTATCGGTAACGAGAACATTTCGTCTGTCCCCTTCATGCCATTGCCGAAATCGTCAATAATGATAGCGACCTTATCACGTTTGGGTGCACTCTCTTCAAGCTGCGTATTTGTAGCGTTGTCTTTAGACGTGGCAGCAGAGACAGCCGGCGTAGCCGGAACAATTGTGGTAATCAATACTGCAGCAACAGCAAACCAATTCAGTAAGTAACGTTTAACCTTTCGACTGTCCTTCATCAAGAGGAACGCCTCCTTCGTCTTAAACAATTGTTCTCATTGTTTGGTTCAAGAAGGTTAAATATGTACGGGGAGGGTTCGCAATAATTTACAATAGAGCTGTTGCTAATACCCGCGCTTGTCTGTGGCAAGGATTGCTTCCAGCACATCCACAGATTGAACTTCAAATGGCATATTCTTCATTGGGCTATCCTGGGAGCAGCTAGCTTCTGCAACCACCATTAATTTATCCATATCGCTACTGGTGATCCCAAGCTCCTTAAGTGTAACGGGAAGGCTGACTTTTTTGCAGAAAGCAATGACCTGAGCGATCTCATCTTCTGAAGCCTTCTCCAAGACCAACTGCACGATCGTAGCAAAGGCAACCTTCTCACCATGTAACACATTCCTGCATTCCTCATGCAGGGTCAGTCCGTTATGAATAGCATGGGCTGCAGCAAGCCCACCGCTCTCAAACCCAACGCCGCTCAAGTAAATATTAGCTTCAACAATATGTTCCACTGCAGAAGAGATGATCCCCTGTTTAACATCCAGGAGTGCGGATTCACCTTCAGCAAGAAGTGTGTCCAGACAAGCACGTGCTAAAGAGAACGCTGCGATTGTGCTAGTCCCGCCTGCATGAGTAACCGCTCCTGATTGACGGCAAGCTCTTGCTTCGTAATAGGTGGACAAAGCATCACCCATTCCAGCCGCCAGCAATCTTGCAGGGGCTTTAGCGATGATATCTATATCTGCAATCACCATATCAGGATTTCTTTTTAATGGAAGGTAATAGTCGAAGTCACCTTCGTCCGTATACAACACTGATAAAGCGCTGCAAGGTGCATCCGTCGAGGCCACTGTGGGTACAATAACTACCGGGAGACCCGCCATGTGGCTTACTGCTTTTGCCGTATCTAAGGTCTTGCCGCCACCGATTCCTAAGATAACCTCAGCGTCCTTCAGGCCAAGTTCTAACACTATCTCATCCACCTGATTAAGGCTGCACTCACCCTTGAATTCGCGCATTATAAGGTGAATATCGTTCACTTCAAAGCTGTGTAAGATATCCTCCTTGTACATGGAAAAAATATAAGGATCTACAATCGCAAAAGCTCTGTTCGATCCTAGCTGCAAACAATAATCTCCCAGCTTACGAATCTCGCCATGCCCCTGAATATATTTAGTCGGTGAACATATGATCTGCGTCATGGTTTCACTCCTCTTTTTGTATATTCTTTTATTCTAAGGAGTGTTGCTTCAGACTGGCTATAAAAAAAGATCTATCGCGAAAAATCATCTATGAGTATAAATAGTAAACCATTTCAAAATATTCTCAAATTCAGGCCACTTGATGTTTCTTAAATGCCCTATAAGTAAGAGGCAGTAGTAGCACTATAACAACAAGAGCGAAGCCTGCCATGACCTTATATTCTGGAATTAATACACCAAACAGATTAAACAATTCATATGAGGTTATTTTTTTAAAACCGCCAAACATATTACCTGGCAGCAAATCTATCAGATGATTAAACAGTCGGCTGCTCTTGCTGGCAGGAATGAACAGTGGACCAATAACCAATATTCCTATGACAATGATAACAGAAAAGGGACTACTCATAAGGCTGGACAGCCACAGAGTCAATGCTCCCACCATCAGGCAGGCTAGACTACCGATGAGGATCGCCCACAGATACGCTTGGAAGACTGTGAAGGAAACGGGAGCCAAAAGGTCAATCATCTGCACATTTGCTTTCGCACCCTCAAATCCAAATATTCCGAGCAGCAAAAGCGTGTATGCCACGAGCGCTAACAATAGTAGTGCTATAGATAGAATAAAGCCAGCCTTTAATTTGGCGGTGATGACCTTATTGCGACCATAACGAGAAGACAAAATGATCGCATCCGTACCCCGCTGATATTCGTCGGCGAACATGGGAGCGAGGCATATTCCAATGGCCAAAGATATAATTAAAAAGAGGTTTTGAAGATTTTGGAATACTTTTTCCCATCCAGTAACATAGTCCATCTGAAATGGAACACGAAGCTGCTCGTTCATTGTATTAAAGAATGCTTTCTCCTTGACTGAATAATTACCATAAGAATAATCGTAATTTAAATAACCGTTAACTTTTTCAATCCGTTTCTCATAAAACATTTTAGCATCATCTGGTTGCAATCTATCCATTACAGAATAATCATAATTGCTCAAAGGAGAAAATGCGTAACGAATTAAAGTATTGATCTGTTCATCCGGGACTTCATATTTAGCATAAGCTTCATTCTTTAAATTCCCTTTATCATCAATATTGTTCGGATCGAGATGAGCCTTTTTGTGTCGTTCAATCGAATTTTCCAATTTTTCCGTCGTTAAGGGACCGGCAAGCTGACGTCCGTATTCTCTTTGGAGGGAAATTGCAGCCAATCCTTTTAATTCCTCACCATCCTTACCCGTTATGTATGCCCCTGTGACCCTCATGTTAGCTAAAAGTAGGACTACTGCTATTACAATCGCAATTACGACGTAAAACAACTTGCTCCTTATTATTTTCCGCAGTTCAAACCGCGTCAGCGTGTCCATGATTTATGCCTCCTATATAACCTGATGCTTTTTGAATGCCCGATAACTTAAAGGCAGCAATAGTGTTATAGTTATTACCGAGAATCCAACCATTATCTTATACTCAGGAATCAACTGCCACCCAAGTTGGAATACTTCATAACCTGTTATTTTACTAAAGCTGTCAAACATACTACCTGGCAGCAATTCTATAAGATGATTAAATAGACGACTATTTTTATTTTCAGGAATAAACTGGGTACCTACAAGAAGAATTCCAACGGCTATAATAACGGAAAATGAGTTGCCCATCCGACTGGAGAGCCAAAGTGTCAGCGCTCCCACCAATAGACAAGCAAGGCTACCGATAAGTACCGCCCACATATAGGTTTGCATCACCGTGTAGGGAACAGGAGCCAAAAATTTAATCATCTGCACGCTGGCATTCGCTCCATCGAATCCAAATACCCCTAGAATTAAGAATGTATAAACCCCAATTGCTAACACAATAAGTCCTACAGATATGATAAAGCTTGCTTTCAATTTGGCAGCGATGGCTTTGCTGCGACCATAACGAGTAGATAACACAATGGAGTCTGTTCCTTTCTGATATTCCCCTGCAAATACGGGAGCGAGACAGACCGCAATGACAAATGCAATAATTAGTAAGAGACTCGGCAAATTCTCAAATACATTTTTCCAACCAGTAACATAGTTCATTTGAAAAGGCACCGGAATTTCCTCATTCATTTTGGTGAAAAAAGCTTTCTCTTTGACTGTGTAATTGCTACCTGAGTCATTACTTTTTAAAAATCCTTGGACTTTTTCCATCCGTTTCTGGTAAAATTCCTTAACGTCTTCAGGATTTATTTTGTTTATAAGGTAAAAATCATATCCGCTTGCAGGAGAAAATGCATCTGTAATCAAAAATTGAATTTGATTATCCTTAACGTCATATTTGGCATTTGCTTCGACGGTCATCTCACCTTTTTCATCAAGGTTCTCAGGGTCACGAAGTAATTTTTGATGTCTTTTAACCGCTGCTTCCATCTTTTCTATGGTCAACGGACCGGCAAGCTGCCGATTGTACTCTCTTTCTAATTGGATAGCTGCCACTCCATTCAAGAACTTACCATCTTTTCCTGTGGTTTGTATATTTGCGACTAATATAATGGATAAGAATAACGCCGCCACTATCAAGATTACAATTCCTGCATAAAATGATTTTCGGCGCATGATCTTTCGCAGCTCGAAACGGGTCAATATATCCATAAGTCATGCCCCCTATTTTTCAATAGCCGTAATATCTTCTTCCTCCTGAAAATGGTATAAATAGAAGTCCTCCAGCGTTGGCACGACCGATGTCGCCTGCTCAATAGGTTTCTCTGCGGACACAATTCTCAGTTCCACCTGATCCCCTTCATGCCGCAAATTGCTTACACAATAACGGGCATTCCATTCCTCAGCCTCCCGGACTGGGATACGACATGACCATACGAAGCTCTTCATCGTTGCCGTCAGCTGATCCACCGTGCCAGCTGTCAGCAAACTACCTTTCTTCATTACAAGAATCTGATCAGCAATATATTCCACATCGGATACAATATGTGTCGAAAGAATAACAATCTTGTCCCTACCCAAATCGGCGATAAGGTTGCGGAAGCGGACCCGTTCTTTAGGATCAAGTCCAGCAGTCGGCTCGTCCAGTACCAACAAGCGGGGATCATTAAGTAGTGCCTGTGCGATACCCAGCCGCTGTTTCATCCCTCCGGAAAAAGTACGGATTTTTTTCCGAGCCACATCATCCAGAGCCACAGTGCCGAGTAGTTCTCGAGCTTTCCCTTTTGATGCCGCCAGCGTCAATCCTTTTAGCGAACCTATGTACCACAGAAATTCCTCTGCACTGAAATCAGGATAATATCCGAAGTCCTGAGGTAGATAACCAAGCAAATCGCGATAGCGTTCCCCCATACGACCAATTTCCTCATTGTTCATCTGTATCGTTCCCGAAGTAGGGTTTAGGATACCGCAGATCATCCGAAGCAATGTTGTTTTTCCAGCGCCGTTTGCCCCCAGTAAACCGTAGACACCATTGGTAAGTCGGATTGAGATTCCGTTTACCGCCTTTTTGGCGGAAAAATGCTTACTCACCTGATTTAAAGTCAGTTCGAGCATTCCAGACTTCCTCCTTTTATTCTCTATTGTTTTGACTTGTCTCACACAATCTTAAAATTGTATTCTTGAGGCCGTTTCCAGGCTTCTGCATGTCCTGCATACCCCTCGAGTCTCGTAAACAATTCCAACCGTAGAAAGCACCAGTAATACCTGCCATAATCCAGTTACTGATGATAAAAACAGTGAGAAGGAATAATTAAATGTAAATATAATCTGCACAATTACCAACAGAGCACAGTAAAGGAGACAATAATATCCACAATTTGATGTACGAATCCGGTTCAATAACCAAAGGGAACCAAGACAAGCAATATTGAAGGGCACCAGCAGATACAGTAGGAGGCTCAAAATCCCCGTCTGTATCCAAACATTCAATAGAACGGCCAGCAAGGTCAAGCCGATAAGATCCGCTATTCCAAGCAAACTCATACGCACCAGCGTCAGTTTCTCTAGTACATGCCGAGTACTTAATTCAATCTCCAGCATATGAAAGGTTAAAGATCGAGTCAGTGTCTGTAGCCCCGTGATCACCAGTAATGGAGCTGAAATAGATGCTAGCATGACAATTTGGATATTTCCGTGAGGATGATTATTGAAGTTATGCAGAAGTAACCCCATTCCAGCAACAATTAACAGCTGTAATGCCCATACCTTCCAACTGATGAAGCGAAGTTGAGCCTTATAGAACTCTGTAAATGAGGTTCTCTGTGTAGCCTGTGCTTGGCGCAGTTCTATAGCTGCCTCATGAATGGTCTCCTCTAACCGCCCCCGATCAACGGGAAACGAAGGGTAGTTTCTTAGTGTAGTTACTATGGACTGTCGCTGCTTCTTCTTCAACGAATTCACTCCTCTCCAAATAGCTTCTTAAAACAATTAGCCCACGCTTCACTCGATATTGAACCATGCATACATTTACTCCCGTAACACGAGCTATGTCGCGGAAGGTCATATCCAGACAAAACCGCATAAAAACCATTTCCCGCTGCTCTTCAGGGAGAAGTAGAAGCAGCTCATGAACCAGATGCTCTCCTTCTACTTGTTCTTCAATGGAGCCGTTTGGCTGTGAAAACGGTTTTTCTGCTTCCTCCACATGCACACAGCACAACGGATACCGTTTTTGCAGATAATCATTGCACAGGTGACGAGCGATTGTGTATAAGTATGCGAGGCATTTTCCTGCATTCTTATATCTGTCAATATATCTGCAAAATCGATAGAAAGTTTCTTGGGTCAGATCCTTCGATTCTTCCTCACTTCGAACCCTGTAGTAGCAATACTTCTGGATTCCGGGGTAATACCTTTCGATCAGCGGTGTTAAGTACTGCGTCTCCCCCTCATGTATTCGCCGGATCCACTCCACTTCATCCACTACGTCCCTCCTCTCTATTATGTTTAACTGATTTATACAGAAAAAAAATGAAGTTACATTGTGACTTTTTCGTGAAATTCTTCAGACGCTTCCTTTTCGTACGAATCTGCTTGCATCCTGTACAGACTCGCATACACTCCTTTTTTCTGGATCAGTTCGGCGTGCGTGCCTAATTCTCTTATCTCTCCCGACTGAAGAACAATGATGTTATTCACATCTCTGGTATTAACAAATCGATGAGTTACCATTATGCATAATCTACTGAATTTCATTTCCTGAAAACGCATGAAAATTTCATGTTCTGAGATCACATCCAATGATGCAGTTGGCTCATCCAGAATTAGTATAGCGGAGGGCTTCATTAACGCCCGCGTAATGGCCAGCTTCTGCCATTGTCCCAGCGATAAATCGACACTGCCGGACCATTCCTTTTTTAGTCTGGTCTCATATTTCTCAGGAAGTTGGGCAATAAATTCATCTGCTCCCGAGTTTTTTGCCGCGTCAATTATTTTGTCCAGATTGTTTACCTCTTCCAAATTTCCCAAACCGATATTAGTTTTTATATCAAAAGGATACTGTATAAAGTCCTGAAATACCGCGGCGACATTCAGAAACAAGCTCGAACGATTAAATTCACTAATATTTATACCATCTACAAATATTTCTCCTTCAGTTGGCTGGTATAAATTCAGTAGCAACTTAATAAACGTTGTTTTTCCGGATCCATTCAATCCCACAAGTGCGTAGGAATGTTCTGCTTCAAGCACCACATTGATATTCTTAAGTACATAATGATGCGTACCAGGATACCTAAAGGAAACTTGCCTAAATTCTATACGCTCAAATGGAGAAGGGAATTCCCTTTTTCCATCCTGATACTCTTCTGGGATCTCCAGCAAATGAAATATACTCTGCATATACAGACAATTCTCATAAGCCATCGATAATAACGAGAGAATATTAGATACAGCATTTTTTAGATTATCTACTGCGGTTACATACATTGTTAAAGATCCAATTGTTAACCTGCTGTTCACACAAATAATAATTACCAAAATCTTAATGATATACATTATCGCATTATCTATGATATCAACCAAGGATGTCTCTATTAAAAAACGCTTTCTAATTTTTGTATCCTCATGTATGTATTTCTCCAATATTTCAAGAATAGTCTTGGTGAGATATTGATCTGAGCGGGAAATTTTTAGTTCCTTGACATAATTATTTGTGATTAATATTGTTTTCAAATGCTTGATAAATCGATTTTGTTCAAACCGTTCGTTGAACACACCAAACCATTTGTTAAGAATTCTGATACTGATATAAAACATCGGGACTGCTGAAATAAGACATAGTAACACGATGGAAGATTTTAAAAACACAAGAATTCCTATAACACCAAAAAGAGTCGTAATATTATTTATAAAACTTACAATTGTTTGCAATATACTTATACTTCGATTCAACGACTGGTCACTAGACTTTTGAATTTGATTGTAAGTGTCGGAGTCATCAAAATCTTTCATATCCAAAGCCATTGTTTTATGCAAAATATTATCTGTTATAGCTTTATTCAATCGCGCTGAAAATAAATTCTGCACAAAATTTGACACTTTACCCAAGACGGAGCCTAGCAGTACAAGAAGAAAATTTACGGCCAACCATAAAAACATCTTTTTGAAAGAGGTAGAAGGAACAGACAAAATTTCAGTCGCCGCATCTATGAACTCTTTCCATGCCCATAACTTCCCTGGAACTGTCAATCCGATAAGTGTATCTATAAAAAGAATTGACAGAAAAGTAGCTGGACTTGTCTTCCAAAGAAGAACAATGGTTTTTGAAAAAACCATTAAATTTCGCTTCAATAGTTTTGCTTTTTTAATCAAGCTCATCATCACCTTTAGGTAGAGATTACTATTTTGCAAGGAGCATTCAAAATCCAGTTCTTGTAACTCATTAAATCGCTTACCTCTATTTTATCTAGCAATTCCTTTAACTGATTGTAATGTTCACACGTAATATGAATAGGTTCACCATAAAAAAAATGCGAGGATATATTTTGGAATAATTCAACTCTGCTAGGCTTTTCTGGTTCACACAAAAATGGAGAAATACTTTCTTTCGATGCTTTCAGTTTCTCTTCTGTGATCAATAATCGTTTCAAATAGTAAGCAACGTCTTCTGCAAAAGTAGATATTGTGTCATCTATGGAAATAAAGGTTAGTGTAAATACAGCATAATAAAAATAAGCTGACACATGCTTATCCTTTACTGAAACGTCCGAGCATCTATTAGCATAAGGGGAGACAGACACATATTCATCAATACTTATCTTTGTAATGATTTCAAATAACATCCTTGTCAATTTTTCTTTGAGATTCACTGATTGATAGGTTTGTTGATAGTAGAAATCTACGACTTTTAAATTAGTAGGATGCTCCAGTCTACAAATTGACAAGTTAAACTTTTGCTGTTCTACTCCGTAACTGATGCCTAACTCATGATGATTTAATGAATTAGGAGTTACAGTATCTACACATGGTATTGTTTGATTTAGATTTGATATAATTTCAGGCACCTGAAGTCCGGTAAAATATATTAGTGCTAAATTATCGTTAGTGTAGTTGTTTTGAATAAATGTGACCGCATCCTTCATCTGTAATTGCACAATCTCATCAACCTTACCTACCGGAAGCTCGTTGATCTGGCTATTAGTAATAAAAGAAATGAGTTCCTGTTGCCAGTACCACTGAGATCCTTTCTGTTTACATTCAGCCAATAGCTCTAATTTTGATATCTCAAAAGTCTTGTTAGTTATAATAGCATTACTAAGAATTATCATTAAAATCTGGTGGAACATATTGATATTATCCATGTGAGATGGAAAAGAGAACATTAGGACTGTTTGACCATAGTTAGTAAATCCTGATGAACGAATCTCATTAAAAATAAGGGAACTATTGCATGATGAAGGAATATACTTACGGTATGAAAGACATATATGTTCAACTAGATGAGCTATGCCATTTTTACCCGATGGCTCCTGACCACATCCAGCTTTAATACACACTATTACCAGTGTCTCTTCACATTCATCGTTAACAAAATATATTTTTTTTTCTTGTTGAAAAGATAAAGATAATTTAGGTTTCATTCCTATTCCTATCTCCTTAATAAGAGAATATAAATATATTAAATTAAAAGGTGAGCTAACATAAAGTTAGATCACCTTTTTCAAAATTCAATTCATTTATGATCCATTACTTGCTGTAGAGGTATTACGTTCTTTATTATCAGTAATATTGCTGTTGCATCCGCAGCCACAATCCGGAACACCCCACCACCATGCTCTGTCTCCAGTATTATCATGTTGATTAGGAGTGTCCACATTACATATACAGTTACACTTATGTGCAGCTGTCACAGCATCATCTTGATTACGAAACAAGGGATTGATTACTAACATGATCTATTCACCTCCTTTATTGTTAATTCATTTATATTGATCCTCATAATATGAGGAAAAATATCATCAATAAATTTCAGTATGTTCCAAGAATTCTAACTTTTCAGGTGAATTTTCCCGTAGTGTATGATAAAGGACCAAATCCTTGAGATGGACACTTCTGCGCAAATTACATTTTCTATTTTTTTCAACAGAATCAAATTTTTCTTCTGTATAGTTATGGGCATAACACACAGAGCACAATCTAATCGCCCAACAGTCTTGGCATTGCTCTATCGAACCTTCGGAATAGTCTTCAACATAATATTTTTTCAGACGATCAAAATCAATGCCCTCCACGATATTTCCTATGGAAGGAGAAGCGCCTACTCGTTCACAAACATATAGTTCGCCATTAGTAGTGATATAAAGTCTACGTGCACCAGGAGTACAGCAGCCATTAAACGGATAAAATTCACCGGGGGAATCCGTAAGATAACGCTTTTCTATGCTGATTAACGAGCTTTCAATACCAGACGAAGAAATGTCATTAATATCACCCCTAATGTCAGGACGAATCAAAGCACGTTCTTCCAACCACGACCACAAAGGATCCATGACCTGCGGATTAACATTATGATTGTTCTTCAGTTTTATTTCTGCATTAGGAAGACTACCTTCCGCAACATAACCAATGTTAATGTCTACGTTGGGAGGCAAGAAATCCAAATCTGCAAAAAAAGAGTTAATATCATTCAACTTGTCATGCGAATATGGGGGCGCAAATACAGCGTTAATGGAAAGTGCATTTTCACTTTTTGAAAACGAATCACTCATCAGCTTCAGGCCACGAATAGCCCGTGAGTAGCTGCCTTCACCATTAGCATATTTTCTATATGAATTCTGTACATATTCCGGCCCATCCAGACTACAAACAACCCCCATTCCTGGAACGAATGCCAAGTAATCCGCAATTTCTTTAGTCACCAAAGTCAGATTCGTAGTCAATGAAAAGGTTATTTTTTTTCCCTTTAGGGTTTCCAATGAATACTCGACTGCCCATTTCAATAAATCAAACTTCAGTAGCGGTTCTCCGCCATAAAAAGTAACGGCTATTTTCTCTCCAGAATGCTTTGCCGCATAATCAATACTTGCCTTCGCAATTTCCAGGCTCATATCACTATTGTTAAAATCTCTGTTCAAGTCGCAGTCTTCATTGTAAATGCAATATCCACAGCGCAAATTGCAACGACCGGTTAATTCTAGAATCACTTGAGATAACTCATTGTTAACCCGCTCCTCTAAAAGCTCGTTATGGCCAGGAGTATACAAACGGTCGGGCTTAAATGCTCGAAACAGATGTTCATCGACTACCGTTTGGCAAAAATCATTGATCGCTGAGATCGATATCCCTTGTACTCTCATCAATTCATTGACATTATTAACATCAGGTAATTCAAAGAGGGACTGCATGATCTTTAAGGCATCATCATCCAACTGCAGCACCTTTCCCGTTCCGGTGTCATAATAGTAGATATTCTGCCCCGTTGAGAAGAGCTTACCCAAACGATGAATCCCACTATAATGTTTTATTCCAAACAAACGCTCGATTTCCTCATGACACTTTAATGTACTCATTTTCCCACCTCTTTCTTAGAATCAATCTATATATTTCTAATCTCTCTACTACCATTTCATTTTCCAAATCATGTCATGTTCAAAATAAATACAGATAGCTGTGAAAAGACTTCTAGTTTCTCAGTTACGGCTGTAGTCCATAGTACTAGGAATTTCGTACTCAATACTGGTAATTTACTTTTAAATCAAAGATTCATGGGATTTTTTTCACAAAGTATTCTAGCAATATTGCCTCTTCCAAAATCAATATAACATATAAACTAATAAAATGGAAGCAATTGGATATAATTCCATTTCAAAGATATGAACAGCGTGTTTTTGATTTAATTTACATTTTTTGGATGAATTATCAGACATGAAACCGTTATCAATCAGTTTTTTGTTTAAACTAGTAAATTGCATTTAAGATAATCATTCTGGTATAATGACCACTAATTGGATTATTTCTCATATTAAAGGAGTTGATTTTGTTGTTGCATATAGCAGTATGCGATGATGACGAAAAAACGCTTCAGCAGTTCAAGAAATTTTTTTCAGAATTTTCAAAAAATTCTTCATCTATCTTTTATGTACAATATTTTCCGTCGGGAGAGGAATTATTATATTATTATAGTCTTCCCGGTCGATATACCTTCCACTTAATCCTTATAGATATCGAAATGTCCGGCATCAGCGGGATAGACACTATACTCAAAATTCGCGCTGAACCAGACTATAACGTCCAGATCATTTTTCTAGCTGATTCTCCGGAATATATGATCGATAGTTTTAATGTACAACCATTTTATTATCAGTTAAAACCCTTGGTTTACGAAACGTTCCAAGTATTATTGCAAAGAGCATTCGTATATATAAATACCGCCATCTACCCTCACATTAAGCTAAAAACAACGGATGGAGAGGTAATTCTACAAACATTTGAAATTATATCATTGGTCAAAGTAGATAAACTACATGTTAAAATAACCACCCTGGATCAGGTATTATATTCTGCGATAACATTGACTCAGCTCTCAGAAAGACTCGATATGAATTTCTATCAGATACATAAATCTGCCATTGTTAACCTGAAGCATATTCAAAAATTCACCTCCAGTAAAGTAGTAATGACAAACAAGGACATACTTCCTTTGGGTCGATTGTATAAGAAGGATGTGATAGAAGTTCATACGAGCACTCTTTGCGAACATACTTTTCAAAGAGTATAGTAATGATGTGAATACAAAGATCGGTCATTAGAATTCTCTTTTTCAAGTTATATTGGATCAGCATTTTTTCAACCACTTTAATTCAGCAAACAATCTTATACTTCCCCCTCAGAGACAGGCACATAATAAGAACGACAGTCTTTATTAAATTTCGGCTATCGAATTCTTATAATAGAAGTTGAAAATTACAAATTAAAAGCCAGAATATCATTAGGTACAATATTAGAAAAGAGACGTTGACTGTTTATATTGTTCACAGTGATGGATTTAAAGCCATCATGAACCATTCGTGATTATGCTTACAGCGATGAGAACCAATGGTCTCGTCGCTTCTCACTCCATTTGATTGATTTTGCACAGCACAAAGAGCCTATTGAGACGCTGCCAGCGACTTTAGACTTTAGTTGTGAGTATTCGAATTTCATCACCTTCAAGCACGTCCTCCTTATGTTATTTTTCAAGAGGGCTGAAGTTTCATTCTTGCTTTATCTTCATGATATATTAAATGGTCTCTAACATGTGTAATCCTGTCCTAAACAAAATTACTTTTACTCTTATATTTACTCAACACAATAACCGCCACAGTACTTAGTGTCGAGGCGGAAGTTCCATTTGATTTTCTTTTGTGCTAGATTGAATATGCCAATGGTATCAACACTATTCTTAGTTTGTTCGACACCGCTGCAGAAAAACACAGCGGTCTCTTTTCCAAATTCGCAGACATGACCGATGATTATACATTGATTATTTGCTACGTCTTTAACGATTCGATTTATAAGACATTACTCTTTGTATGTAAAGGGATGAGATAGGTTTGGTTCTCCAAGTGTAAACACCCATCCGATAAGCCATTTTACACATAAATAAAATTTTCTAACCTCTCAAATAAATCCGCCGTTCACACGAATCGTCTGGCCCGTAACCCACTGTGATTCCTTACTGGCTAGAAACAGTACTACACTCGAGATATCCTCAGGCTCACCTAAGCGTCCAAAAGAATTCATACTCCCAACATTCGTAATCTCTTCAGCTGACTTCCCAACTGTGAAAAGCTCCGTATTAACAGGACCTGGCGAAACCGCATTAATGGTGATTCCCTTTCGTCCAAATTCTTTAGCTAGCTGACGAGTGAATTGTTCCACTGCTCCCTTTGTTCCCGCATAAACGCTGTAGGTTGGGAACATCTGGCCTGTAACCGATGTCGAGAAATTAATGATCCGTCCGTTCTCACTCATATGTTTTGCCGCTTGCTGGCAAGCAAAAAAGGTACCCTTCACATTGATAGCGAACTGTTTGTCGAAGTCTTCTTCCGTCATACTCGCAATCGGCTTTGTGATCATAATGCCTGCGTTGTTAACGAGAATATCGATTTGTCCATAAGCTTCCAATGTGGCTTGGAATAATTGTTCTAGCTCTGCCACTTGGCTGATATCCGCTCGGATAGCGATAGCTTCTCCACCCTTTTGCTTAATTTCGTTCACAACTTCCTCTGCCTTGCTTGAACTGCTTGCATAATTAACAACAACCTTCGCACCATGTAACGCCAAGTTCTCCGCAATTTCCCGTCCCATACCTCTTGAAGCTCCAGTCACTAATGCAACTTTTCCATCCAAATTCTGATCCATCTTTTATTCCTCCTATTCGTTTACCTTTCTTGTTGGTCTGATTATAAATCGAACACTCGCAAATAACAAGTGACAATTATTATTTTTTGTCATTCAATATAATTGTTCTCCAGACGCAAAAAAACCTTCCGATCTTCATCAAAAGGTTTAGTCCATCATTTTTCTATTATGAAATATGCTATAACAATTTATGACGAAATTCCGGAAAGCATCAAATCCCAAACAGAGGCAAACTCCTGATCAATCGAACCCGACTGCCACTCTTTCGCATGAGCAGGATGATGAAATCGTGATGTTGCATTAAAAATAGCTCTTGCCGTAACCTCTGATTCCAATGTTTTAAACTCCCCGGTTTGTATACCTTTTTCAAGAATGCGTGCGAGTTGCCCAATTAATTGATCTACGTGTTGGGTAATCATATCTACGGCTTCTAAAGTTACAGAGGCGTACATAGCAAACATTTCGGAATCATCTACAGCATAGCTCCGTTTACTGCGAATTAGAGTATCTAACCACAGACGTAGCTGCTCTTTGGCATTCCCATCAAATTGCTCAGTAACGTCCTTCAATGGGGCTAAAATATTTTGATGCAACCATCTTTCGGTTACCGATTCGCGCAAAGCTGCTTTACTGGAAAAATGTCTATATAGCGTACCATGACTAACTTTCAGTACCCTCGCTACATCAACAACTGAAGTCTTATCCGGGCCAAAACGCCGGAGTACTTGTTCAGCCGCATCCAAAATGTTTTCTTTAGATAATGGAAGATCATTCGACATTGGTATTTCCCCTCGCTCTATTTCTGATGGTTCTTATCATAGCATATAATATTCAAAAACGAACTGACAATAATCTTACTTTGTCATTTGTAAAATCATTATCAGTATATACGTGCACAAACTTATCAAACTAAGATCCACATTTCAGTATCCAATTCTCATCAGCGGCTGAGTACTTACCATACCCCAACAACAAAAAACCTCCTTGATTTCTCAAGAAGGTTCATTTCTTTCATCTACTTACTCACTCGTCCAACTTCGCCCTAACAAACTTACCAATCTTCGTAATCGCCTGCTCTGCTTCTGGGAGCATGTACGCTAAGAAATGAAAAACACTCCACATATTATCCCATATTTCCAGTTCCACATGAACACCCGCTCCTCTCGCCCGTTCAGCCAACCTCGTTGAATCGCTTAATAGCACCTCATGGTCGCCTACTTGAACAAGTAAATCAGGCAATCCCTGCAAACTCATTCTTAACGGCGATAATATTGAAGCCCACTCGGTTCGAGTACCTACATATGATTCAAGTATCCGTTTATTCCCTTCCAAGCTACCTGTCGGATCAAGCTCCGCACGACTATGATACGATTCACCATCCAAATGAACAAGATCTGTATGCGGCGAGATTAAAAAAGCACCTGCTGGTAACTCGCTCCCCTCATCTCTCAAACTAATCAGTGTCATCAGCGCAAGGCTGGCTCCAACAGAGTCTCCTCCAAACACGATATCACTGGCAGAATATCCGTTCGCAAGCAACCACCGGTAAGCCCCTATACAATCTTCATTAGCGGCGGGATAGATATACTCGGGTGCAAGGCGATACTCAATAATTAGCACTTTCATGCCACTCGCCTTTGCAATTCGTGCTGCTAGATCCCGATAAAACTCACAGGTTCCTGAAACAAAACCACCACCATGAAAATAAAGAATCACTTTATCATCAGGTGGAGCTGCTTCCACAGGAATGATCCACTCTCCGCTTAATGGCCCAACCCTGACCCGCTCGACTGTAACATCCGTATGACTGGGCATATTCGCAGCCGCCTCAACCATTTCTTGCCGGATATGCTCTACAGACTTACTTTCAAACCGATTGTTTTGTTTCAGGTAATCTTTGATCGCTGCAAGCTGTTCTATACTCGTCTTTTCCATATCGATAATCCCTCCTACAGGTCTTTTCAACTCAAAGTGTAAAGCCTGTAGGTGACTACAAGGTCAAGTTAAGATTCCATTTTCAGGATTTCTAGCGTTGACTGTACTCCAGGATGTTTATCCTTGGCTAATAAATTTGTTCTCAAGTCTGCGAGAGAAGCAAGCTTTATCTCCTGCTTTGCAATTTCATTGCGGACTCGATCCATTTTTTTATCTACAACTTTCACAAAATCATCTATGCTAATGCCACTGCTTTCCGATTTTAACAATGCCTTTTTAATTTCCTTTAGGGTGAATCCACATTGCTTAGCATTATGTATAAACGTAAGTCGACTTAGCGCTTCTTCAGAATAAAGACGGTAGCCGGCTTCCGATCGTATAGGTGTACTAATTAGACCCAGTTCCTCATAATACCTCAGTGTTTCCATATTCACATTTGCCATCTTGGCCATTTGGCCTCGCAAGTATTCCGTCATGATATACGCCCCCTTGGAATTCCCTATATTATACCAAAATCCAGATAATACAGAGGGTATCAAAATAGAGCCAATAATTAATCGGGATCAATATAAAACTCCTTATCTACACACAAAAAAACGGCATTTCTGCCGTTTCCCATTGACTACTCTACTCTTCTACCTACAACACTTCACTTCGAATCGCATTTTTCTGTATTAGAGAAATCTGTCCGGCATGAATGCCTGTGTGATACATAAGTCTTCCTACCGCTTCAAGCGGAGTAGATGTGCCAAAAGACGACTCTACGCTTACATGCCAAGCATCTTCCGGAAGCTCCCGCATCGCTGCAATCAGATTCTCGTTGGAAGCAGACAGCAGATCCACCAGTTCACTTAGTGTAGTATATGCTGCGTCATCGGCTTGAGGTTTAGGTCTACCAAAGAACCACTCTGCAAACATAAATTCTACCTCGGCATTATGAGAAATCAATCCTCCGATGGATGAATTCCCTAATTTAAGATTTAAATCTTCTTCCGGCAATGCCTTCACCATTTTATGAAATCGCTCTTGAACCGCTTGCCAGATGGGCAGTACTGAAGTAATAGTCATCGGCTATTTGCTCCCCTGTACAGCTGCTTCTTCGTCTTTCTTCTTATCAATAACAACGTGATTAAATACATTTGCATCTACATCAATATCGAACGCCAACCCAAAACCTACAACATAACGCCCCTTCAGCGGAGTTAGTTCGAACAGTGAAAAATCCAGTCCGCGCAGCAATTTCAGCATGGCCTCACCATGGTCAGCATTGAACAATTCAAAAATATCCTCATATCCATCATTGCCGATATTGCTTGAGGTACAACTCCAGCGCACACGCTCAGTTGCAAATTTATTGTTTGTTTCAGACTCATCCGCAATTAGAAAGGCGTCCACAAAATCATTATTTTCCATATAGCCATAGTGCTCTGCGATCTTACTAATATAGATATACAGCTTGCCGTCTTTCTTTACGAAAGGCGCATAACTAATAAAGGGCTTACCTTCATCATCGATCAAACTCAAAATCAGGTTCTTACGTTTATTAATAAATTGCAAGTAGTTTTCTTTATTTTTCTCCACATCTACAGGCTTCTTCATTTAAAATCCCTCCATGAATAGGTTGTGTCACACTATGAATCTATCGAACAGTACTCAACAAATGAATACGAGGTTTCTTCTCTGTGGGCACATACTGGACTTCCGCGTCCATCCGGTATATATCCCTTATCATATCAGTTGTCATGACTTCATTCGGTGTGCCATACATCGCCTTCTCACCCGCCTGCACTACAACGATACTATCGCTATACGTAGAAGCTTGATTGAGATCATGCAGCACCATTACTACGGTCATGCCCATGTCTTGATTTAACTCGCGAACAAGCTCAAGCACTTCATGCTGATGCGAAATATCCAAGTACGTGGTTGGTTCGTCAAGCAACATGATGAGTGGACGCTGCGCTAAAGCCATTGCAATCCAGGCACGCTGTGATTCACCACCTGACAATGAAGCTACGGCTCGGTCCTTATACTCCATCAAATGTGTCTTTTCAAGGGCCCAATGAACAATGTCCATATCCTCTTGATTCAATCTTTCAAACCACTTTTTGTGTGGATATCTGCCATACGAGACCAGATCGATCACAGTCATATCACTCGGTGCTTGATTCTTCTGGCTCAGCATGCACATTTTTCGTGCGACTTGTTTGGCGCTCATGGTCTTCAGATCCATACCATCGAGTATGACCGTACCCGTATGATAAGGAATTAGCCGTGATACCGCTTTGAGCAAAGTGGATTTGCCGGAGCCGTTCGGTCCTATGATGGAGACGATCTCACCCTTTTTTACGGAAAAAGAGAAGTTGTTAATCACGCTTTTCTGCTCATACCGAATCGAAATGGAATCGACAGTAAACATGTTAGAACGCCTTCTTTCTCATCAGGTATAGAAAATATGGTCCGCCAATCACAGCCATAAGGATACCCGCAGGGATATCTAGGGGTGCAAACAGGGTACGTCCACCTGTATCCGCAATTAACAGAACCAATGCACCAAGAGCCATACTCATCGGCAAAAGATATTTGTAATCTGAACCCACGAGCAATCTCGCCATATGAGGTACAACTAGACCGACAAATCCGATCATTCCAATGGCTGCTACAGAAATAGCCGCTAGAAATACTGCCAGCAAGGAGAGCAGGATACGAATTCGGTTCACATTTTCACCCAGATTCGAAGCCACCTGATCACCCAGACGAATGATATTTGCCTTACGAATGGCAAAGAACGATAGGATCCAACCTGCAATCGCATATGGGAAGACCATCATCAACGCATTATTCCCTTTTGCCGCAAGACTGCCGTTAAGCCATTGAACCGCTGCAGGGAGTCTATCGCTGTACATGATTGTTAATAGTCCAATGAGTCCTCCGCAAAGCGCATTCACAGCAACACCAGATAAAATAATAGTAATCGGTGAAATACCGGTTCGTCTCCAAGCTAATGCATATACAATACCAGCAGCAATTAGCCCTCCAACAAAAGCGGCAATCGGAATGAACTCAGTATACTGTGGTGCAGCAAGCATTATAACAAGAACACATGCAGCCGCGCCGCTAGTTACACCCGTCAATCCAGGATCAGCAAGTGGGTTACCCATCACAGCTTGCAGCAGTGCGCCCGAGATCGCTATATTCGCTCCGATGATCATCGCCAGTAACACACGTGGCAATCGAATATCCCATATGATGGTGGCATTCACCGCCTTAGACGATGAACCAAAGATCGTGCTTAGTATGTCTGATACCGGAATGAAAACAGAGCCTAATCCGATGGCAATAATCGCGGCAACGAGCGCTAATAGAACCGTTACAATAACAACTATTCTGCTACGAGATGTATTTATCACTTGCTGTCTCCTTTAATTATTCATAAAAGTATTTTGCGATTTCAGTTAGGGCTGTTTCTGCATTAATGATCGAGGTTACCCCGAACACACTGTAATCTAAAATCTGAATTTTGTCGTTTTTATAAGCAGAGAGCTTCGTCCAAGTTTCATTTTTCTCTATTTCTTTTTTAAATTTGTCCTTTGTCGCTCCGTGGTCACCTGAAGCCAATACGAGAATGACGTCAGGATCAGCGGCTACGACGTTCTCCATATTAATAGGTGAGTAAGTATCTGTAACTTTAAGTACAGAAGTAGCAATATTATCAGCACCAAGCTTTTTCACCAAACTACCTAGATAAGATTTCTCACTCATAACCATGAAGGAATCAGAGGTTCCAATAACGAGCATCACGCTCGGCAGTTCTTTTCCTTCGGCTAATTTACTTAGCTCATTTTCTTTATCCAATATCTTACTCAAAGCCGCATTCATCTCATCTTTTTTATTAAAATAAGTACCTAATACTTTAAGGCTAAGCTTTAAATCCTCGAAGGATTCTGTGCGTAGATATGCTTTTTGCAAATCCATGCCTTCCAGTGTCTTATCCAGCGTGCTTCGAAGCGATTCTGCTCCCAGCAGCAAGTCTGGCTCAAGCTTTGTTACTACTTCAAGATCCGGTGCCATTGGCGAACCAATTTTTTCTATCGATTCAAAATCAGCAGGGATTGGATTGGTGGAGGTTGGCACCCCAACTGGTGTGATTCCAAGCAAATAGAGCATTTCTGTTAATGGTACAGATGTAGTTACAATTCGCTGTGGAACTGTGGCTGGAAACTGGCTTAATACTTCATTGAACAATGCTTCATCTACACCATCATTCTCCAGACTGTATTCCTTTCCAGCATCCGCTGTTTTCGCTGCTTCTGTTGTATTCGCTGCATTTGCTTCTTTCGTTTCATTAGCAGCTGTATTCGTTACGGCTTCATTCTTGGTTTGATTGTCCGCTGTATTGGTGGACGAACATGCAGTCATTGCAGTAAGCGCTGCAACAACCAGAAGTACTAATAATTTCTTCAAAATCTATCCCTCCGAGTATGTATAATTATACGTTCCAAGTAGTGATAATGATTTTCATTTTCATCTACCACTCCTATGATAATGGTTATCATTAGGAAGTGTCAAGAATTTTATTTTAATTTTAAACTAGCAAAAATACCTTAAACATCCCATTAAAAAGGACAACCTTTCTTGTAGAAAAATAGGAATTCGGTGTCGTATGAACCCTTCACTTTCTTAAATCCACAAAAAAACCACATCCAAAGGACGTGGTTAATATGCATAATAAACCTAAATATTTAATTATAGACTGGAATAAATCTATCTCGATTATTAATAATGGAATCTTCTTCTGATTTCGCTTATAAATTTCCGGTCAGAAAAAATTATCATCCCAATAATGGTTAGGAGTGAGTATACGATAGAGAAAACACTGGTCCAAATGACATGAGACAAATTAAATACAAACAGAAGCATAGGACATAAATTAATAAAGAACATCGCTAAAATATAGCCTATATCATGACGCCATAATGATTTTTGAACAATTGCGAGCACAGTCATAATAAACGTAGCTGCCACTCCAAACAGTGGGATTGCATAGTTGGTAGACCATCCCCTAAAACCAACGAATATATCGATCACCAAAAGGAAAATGGACAACATGACATAGTGATATAAAATTTTCCTGCCAATATGTTTATTAGATAAAATGGTGTCTTTAACAACGATCCACGCATAGATAAGACCTGTACTTACGATAATTGACCATATTCTCGGATTGATATGATAGGTCAACGCATTAATTGTAATCGAAAGCACGATCGCAGATATAGTCAAAAAGAGGAACAATTTAGCTACCGTAAATGGTTTGGTTTCCTGATAGATCTCTTTATAGGACGGGTATTCTGTCGTGCTCTCTCCCCTGATCTTAATTGGCTTGGAGCATAGTGGACAACGATAATGTTGATTATCAACCGTCACGTTGCAACGAATACATTTGGTCATTCGCTAATCCCCCAATCGTTTGAGTAGATTTTAACTTCAAGTCCAGCCTCACCCGCTAAGGTCGAAAAGAAATATTGCAATATATCGGATTCCACTATATTTCTGGTAAACGTGATCACCAGCTTATCATTGACTGAGCTGATCCCACAGTTCATAGGGCTTTTATTGGATGGATAGACTAATGCCTCGATTAGCTCTACGTGCTTGTACATTTGCTGTGGCAACATAATATTGCCGATATTGGACAAGGTCAGTGTTCTTTTACTTTCCCCAAGCATATGAAACCCTAAATTCACGAACCAGTTCTTCAAAAATAACGGGACAAACAACGTAGCTTTGTTCCGTTCAAGCGCCACATTATTGTAAATGATATTTTGCAAATTTTCTTTCCCCGTTTTATACTTCAGCATCTCATTCATTCTAAAAATTAATTCATCCAGTGTGGTATCTTCCGTAATCCGCGCACCAAGATTAACTACGCCAAAGAAGTTACGAAGAGTACGTGAAGGGAATGCTTTGCGCAAATTGACAGGCACTGCGATAACCACGGGAGCGTTACTTTTGCTATATTTGATTCTTGTTTGATAAATAGAATAACTCAATAATGCGGATAAATAAGCAGTGATCGTACTTCCTTTTTGCTTAGCGAGGGCATTTAATTGGGAGGCACTTATGACCCCGTGTACCACGTTATTTCCGAACTGTTCGAAAGCGGTACCTTTAATGTGGTACGCTCGGCTGTTTCTAACCGATTCAACATAACAATCCTTGTAGTATCTGCGAAAAGCATCCTCCATATCATGGATATCCACTCCTGAATCAGCGAGTAAAATCCGGTCCTCAGTGTCAATTTCATGTCCCATATACATTAGATAATAGTACAGCAGTGATTTTAAAAACTCGACAGCCCCATTACCATCCGTAAGCGCATGGAACACTTCAACAGAGACTCTATTTTTGTAGTATAAAACCTTAAATAAATATCCATTGTTTGTAGTTGGATCAATGTTGCGACAAGGATACTGCTGATCCTCAGCGATCACAATTTTATCCGTGCTAGACTCTAAATAATTCCAAAACACACCCCTGCGAAGCTTCACAGTGAACATCGGAAATCTGTCGAATACCGTATCGGCGGCTTGCTGTAACGCATCCACATCTACAGGATTTGTCAGAACAGCTGAGATCCGATAAACGGAAGTGTTTTTTGTGTTTGTAACGGATGGAAATAGTTTTGCTGCGTTATCAAGTTTGTACCACTTTTTCACTTCAAAACTCCTCTATTATTCTGCTGTTGACTAGTTGATACTCCACTTTTGCATTGTCTTCCTCAAACAAACATAGCTTACCACGACACAGATTATCTCTGCCACTACAAAGGAAAGCCATAAGCCGATGTTACCAAGCATTAAAGGAAGGATAAAGAAATTCCCCATCAACAAGACATACCGTAAAATCGCCAAAATCGCGGATGTTCTTGGATTGTTAATGGCTGTGTACAAAGCGTTAATTATAATATTGGCCCCTACAAAGATAAAATTAAAGCTATAAAATGTGATGATTTCACTTGATGTAGTCATGACCTGAAGATTGTCTTTTACAAAAAGAGAAATTAAGGGAGATTTAAAAATAATTAATATCGCTGTACAAACCACACCAACTAATGTCACTATTTTAATCGCCATGGTAATCAATTCCGTTATACGGCTATATTCCTTCGCTCCGTAATTCACGCTGCTAATGGCTCCTAACCCTCTCGACATGCCCATGATAACTGCATTAACTACAAGTGAGATATACTGAACTACCGCAAATGAAGATACCCCTATTTCACCAAATTTAGAGATCAAAATCCAGTTGAAGATCATAGAAGAAAAACCCGCACTGAATTGCGTAATCGCTTCTGAAGAACCGTTATAGATCATCCTTCCGATTGCTTTAAAATCCACTTTCCATCTACCCACTCTTAAAATGCTATCCTTTGAGATAAAATTCGAGAAAAATAATATAAAAACAATCGTTGCACTGATCCCAGATGCCAAAGCAGCACCGGTAATCCCCATATCGAAAACGCAGATAAAAATTAAATCCAAGATGATATTCAAAACTACACTCAGTAAATTACCAACCATATAAAGCTGGGGTTTCCCCATAGATTGCAATGAAATACCAAGTAAAATATTAAAAATTACAGGCACGACAAATACACCAAAAGTCTGTATGTAATCAACAACCATAGGAAAAAGCACTGAATTTGCTCCAACTATTCTAGCCAGTACATGAGGAAAAAAAACTACCATTATGAAAATAACTACGGCTATCATGAGCAGTGTGTAAAAAGCATTATTGAAGTAGTGGTTGGCTTTCACCTTGTTCTGCTCTCCCAGACTAATAGCGGTTAATGTATTTCCCCCAATGGCAATTAAGATCCCTATACACGAAATAATATTAAAAATCGGTGAAGCCAGATTCACTGCAGCTAGCGCATTAGGTCCTACAAAACGTCCCAAAATGATTCCGTTAATAATTCCGTACAGACACATAGAAAGTGAAGCTACGATCCCAGGGATTGCATAACCGCGAAATAGTTTGGAAATTGGATCTTTTAATACATTGAGTTCTGTTGTCTTCATCTTGTCATTCTCCATTCACTGTTTTGAAATTTTAGATAAAAATCAGTACAATGAACACTATAATCTCTTGTGTAACACAAGAGTCAACGGGAGAACGATACAATGAACAACTATTATTCTATTGGTGAAACAGCAAAACTAGCAGACACAACTATCGAAACCTTGCGGCATTATGACCGAATTCACTTGCTGAAGCCTGCTAAAGTAGATCCCTCCTCCGGTTATCGCTATTATTCAGATAAAGAGCTTATTTATCTTGATGTCATCAACTTCTGCAAAAAAAAGAATATGCCACTTCAAAAGATTAAAGATGTTTTTACGAATGATAATCTTGATTATATTATTAATTTTCTTAAAACAAAGGACGATGAAATTGAACAGGAAATCAAGCAGCTGAATAAGACAAAATCACAGCTTAAAGCTTTACAAAAACAATATGAAAATCAAGCTTATTTATCCGATGTCCCTCTATCCCCCACCCATTTTTCAACTAAGGCTTTGGGAGAAAGAGCGATCGTAAAAATCCACTCCCTACAGAAACCCAGCCTCGAAAGTTTCCAACAACTGCAGAATGCGCTAAATCAACAGCTTGAAGATGAGCCAAGAGATGCATTCGCCTTTGATCTTCGTGCAAATATTATGACTACGTTGGAGCCCAGTGAGAATCCATCTGTCTTTTTTGTAGTTTGTGAGAAGTACCCTGAACAGGCCGGCTGTATTTCAATATTACCTAAAGGAATTTATCTCTATGGTTATTGCTCGGAGGAGCAGAGAATGGAAACGATGCAGAATATCGCTGCATATGCTAAAGCCGAATATAATACGGAGATTCCATTTGTCATCCAGACAGTCATTTTCACCGGAATGTTTCAGTGGGTGTATGAGATTCAAGTATGGTTAAAATCTGCATGATCTAAAATAAGACAAATAAAACAGCACGCGGCGATATAGGATCGACACGTGCTGTTTACTACAGAATTAAAGCTGATTTGTCCAAACTAAAATCTAGCGACAAAAAATTCACGGTCTGCTGGGACGTTAAAACTCTTCAAAACTACTCCATTCTCGTCTCTTATTGTCAGCAGGTAAGGTACTGAAGTTAATGTGCTAATCGTAGGAAATCTGACCACACCGAAATCATCGAACTCAGCGTTCACAGTAGTGGTACCATTTTTTAATGTAGCGTTCCAGCCCGAAGAATCTTTAGGTGTGCTATTCGTACCTAAACTTGTAGCGAGAACCACAAATCTGTCCAATGTCTGTCTGATTCTCCGTTTCTTCCGGGTTGCAGCTGCTTTCACTCTTTTTGCCGCGAGGGCTTTGGCCGCCATAACGGCTTGCTTATTGACTGGCTTCTTAATCATTGCCATTTACTTCACCACTTTCTTTTTAGGATACGATAGTAGATGCAAGATTTGGAATGCTTGACCTCACTTTTACCTACTATTCTAGAAATGTACTTTATTCCTAGATTCATAGATTCGTACCCACTGGATCAGTGGTGCATATAATGCACTTGTGAGGTGATCCATTAATAAATGAGCCGACAATTGTGGCTAGAGCAATATAGTTCAAGAATCCATAGCGCGCTAAGAAAAAGAATTCAACACTCCCAAGTCCGTCGCGGTACATCCGCTAAAATTCCTATCATTATCAAATTCAAACAAAAAATGACCCCAGCACAGCTGAAGTCATTAAAAAAACATTTAGAATCACACGACTTTCCTATCAAACATCATCTCCCCATACTAAATTCTGTATCATCACGAGTTTCGATGAACTGTCTGAAACAGATGTGCAGTTGGCATGGAATCGATAAAATCTATGTTGACGGAATTAAAAAAACATCACTTTATATAGCGACACCATCCATCGGTTCTACATCCGTCCAAAAGAAACAGGGACTTACCGGAAAAGGAATCAACATTGCCATTCTTGACACAGGAGTGTATAGGCACCCTGATCTGATTCAGCCCTGTAACCGTATCGTAGCTTTTAAAGATTTTATCAATCACAGAAAACTTCCCTACGACGATAACGGCCATGGGACTCATATCGCAGGGGACGCGGCAGGCAACGGATGGATGAGTAAAGGAAAATACAAAAGCCCTGCTCCAAAGGCAGGGATCGTCGGTGTTAAAGTACTCGATAAAAATGGCGACGGATATGACTCCACGATTATTAAAGGAATTGAGTGGTGTATTGCGAATCGAAAGCGACTAAAACTACGTATCCTTTCGATGTCATTAGGGGGTACGGTAAATTCAACTTGTGCTGATGACCCGCTGTGCCAAGCCGTAGAAAAAGCAATAAAGGCTGGACTCACTGTTGTGATTGCAGCTGGAAATAGCGGCCCTGGACGCAGGACGATAGAATCTCCTGGTATTAGTCCTTCTGCAATTACCGTAGGTGCAGTGGATGACCGTCGCACGCTCACACAAAAGGACGACCGGATTACCTCGTATTCAAGCCGCGGACCTGCACCGGGAGGGCGAAAGAAACCAGACCTCGTAGCTCCTGGCGAAACCATTATCTCTCTTCGTGCGCCTCATTCCAAGCTAGATCGCGAGCTTCCTTACTTGCGGATCGCTAAAAATTACTTTGTGCTGTCCGGTACCAGTGTCTCAACACCTATAGTCTCTGGTGTCATTGCTCAATTGCTGCAGAGAAATCCCTCATTAACTCCTAAGCAAGTGAAATCCATACTAAAAAAGAACACATTCTCTCTGAAACTCCCCCCTAACACAGCGGGCTCTGGTGAGATCAATGCAAGATTCTTATTGTGATTTTGCTTCCTTCTTTAAAGCTGTGATAACAGAAACTGATAACACTTCAGTAAATTTACCCGTAGGCTCCATTTCTAATAAAGAAGATTTCAAATCCGCTTCGAATCGTTCTAAGTGATCTCCAAATAAGCGCTTTGAAGCATAGGATGTGGAATACAAATTGCCAAGAATCGAATCCACCGTCCATGTCACTGAATAACTCGGTAAAATCAATCTTTCCACATCCTTAAAACTAGATCGCGCAACAATATCCTCATGCCTTTCTTTAGGATGAGTATAGATGCTGTCTCCTGCTATTCTTTCGTTACCTAACCAGCGTTTCACTACTTCATTTACCTTAAGCTGCCAAGATAATAGCTCTTGCCCTACATTAAAAGTATCAATAATTGCTAGACCGCCATTATTGTCCGAACTGTGGTATAGGATTTCAAGAATAGACGATCTATCCATCCAGTGAAACGCTTTGGCTAGAATGGTAAGTCGGAAGGAACCCCAGACGTTCTGCAACTCTTCTGCTCTACCAAGCATCCAACTAACGTTATCAACCCTATGGATTTTTGATAGACGATTAGCCTCTTCCAACATTCCACTTTCCGTATCTACACCTATCATTTCTTCAAACCAATCACTAAATCTTAGTCCCAGCTGACCCGTACCACACCCTAAATCAAGCATACGGCCTTCTCCGTTAAGCGAAAACTTCTGAATTAAGAACCGAATAAGGGATGAAGGATACTGCGGTCGATATTTTGAATAGTACACTGCCGTACCTTTAAATAAATCCGGACCATATTCATTCATAGTTTCACCCTTCTCTTGTTTTCTAATAGGACAAAATCATAGCAGACATCCAACTAAAATAAAAGGCAGTTCGGTGTGAATCCGAACTGCCTTTTTATTTATGCTGATACGCCAATTCACTGGATTTGGGCTCAAAGGATCAAAAAATCCACATAGTAATGATTGACAAATAGGTCTGTTGCATATATGGTTAATTACATAACTAACTAACCAATGAACATGGCGGTGAATACATGGGAAGCTTAATGGATGATACTCGACCGATATTTATGCAGATCGCCGAACGCATAGAAAATGACATCATCGAAGAAACACTCTTGGAGGAATCACAGGTTCCTTCAACAAATCAATTTGCTGTTTTTTACCAGATCAATCCGGCGACGGCTGCGAAAGGTGTGAATTTGCTTGTCGACCAAGGAATTTTATACAAAAAGCGAGGTATCGGCATGTTTGTAGCTTCTGGAGCGCGCACAGTATTGATGGAAAAGAGAAAAGAGCAATTTTATGAGCAATATGTTGTAACTATGATCCGTGAAGCAGAGAAATTAGGAATTACGTTGGATCAATTAACGAAGATGATTCAGAGGGGAGATAATCGGTCATGAATGAAGTCGTTGAGATCAAGGGACTGACCAAGTCGTATGGAAAGGTAACCGTCATCCAAGACATTAGTTTTTCTTTAGAAAAGAATAAAATCTATGGCCTGCTTGGTAGAAATGGTGCAGGAAAAACAACGATCATGCACATGATCACAGCACAGTTATTTGCTACAAGCGGTGATTTGAAGGTGTTCGGGGAACATCCCTACGAGAATAACCGCGTACTCAATCAGATTTGCTTTATTAAGGAAAGCCAAAAGTATCCGGATACGTACCGTATTATCGATGTTCTAGAGGTATCCGAGTTATTCTTCCCTAACTTTGATCGGGACTACGCCCACTCCTTAATCAAGGACTTTAATCTCCCCTTAAAAAGAAGAATAAAGAAGCTGTCTAGAGGAATGCTCTCGGCGGTGGGCATTGTAGTAGGCCTGGCTAGCCGCGCTCCGCTGACTATTTTTGACGAACCCTATTTAGGTCTCGATGCTGTAGCAAGAAGCCTGTTTTACGATCGATTAATTGAGGATTATTCAGAATATCCGCGAACAGTTGTCTTGTCTACACACTTAATTGACGAGGTAAGCCAGCTATTAGAGCATGTCATTGTTATCGACAACGGTAAGCTGATTATCAATGAGGATGCTGAAGCTCTTCGCGGGCGGGCTGCTAAAGTTATCGGTGCGGCTGCGAAGGTCGAAGATTTAATCACCGGTAAAGAGATCATCTCTCGTGAATCCTTTGGCGGATTACTTTCTGCCACTGTTATTGGCTTAAACTCAACAGATCTATCACGTGCTGAGATGCTTGGTCTGGAGATCTCCCCGATATCTTTACAACAGTTAATTGTTCATCTTACAAACAGAAAATCCCAAGAGAAGGGAGTTGCAGTGCAATGAACCAAATGACAGGGATATTAAAAATGCACTATAAGGATAAATGGTTTTGGTTGTTTATGCCTTGGATTATATTATTATCCAGCTTTTTGGTTAATCTTGTCATAGCTTTTTTCCTGCAAGAACCAATGTATACCGGCGGCCTAGTCTCAATCTTTATTTATATGTTTGTCATAGGTATCATCATTTTAGTACAGACTTTCCCCTTTGCCTTGGGCTTAAGCCTACGGAGGATAGATTATTTCTTCGGCACATCCTTGATGGCCGTTATAACAAGTGCCGGCTTCTCACTACTTCTGTTCCTGCTATCTATTATAGAAACCAAATTAACATCTGGATGGGGTGTGCAGCTACATTATTTTCACCTACCATACTTGAATGATGGTACCGTCCTAGAGCAGCTGTGGATCTATTTCATGATCTTGTTGCATATGTTTTATTGGGGATTTGTTATATCCAGCATCTTCCGTAGATTTGGTAGAAGCGGCCTATTCATTTTCGCGGCAGTCATGTTTATTCTGTACAGTGTCGCTGGATTGTTAATGACATATTATCAGTGGTGGGTAGATGTATTTAATTGGTTGGCTAGCCATACCGCATTTGAACTTGCCTTGTGGAGTATGCCCTTGACGGTCTTGTATGCACTCTTATCGTTCTGGATGCTTCGGAAGTCTACAGTATAAGACTCTGCCTGGAATATTGTTAATATTTATAGGGGGTACTGTATGGATTATGTGAGGGATTACGCCATGTATGCTTCTATATTCGGTATGTTTAGTTTTAGTTGGTTTGGTTGGGCACAAGAAAACCCCAGATCCAGCTGGCGAAAATATATTGGCATAGCTTCTGGTGTATCCCTTCTCGTCTGCTTGATTGGTGTCTATTTAAGTGTGACGAACTGGGATGCTCCCTCCGTATTAAATGACAAGACCTCTTTTGATAATTATCTGATTTCTGTCTATATTGAATTATTGTTGGCTGGTGCTGGAGCTTCTATATTGATGAAATGTAAGTATAATGATTATGTTGCTCCTTGGATTGCCTTTATAGTAGGGATTCATTTTATTGGCTTAAAAAGTGTGTTTAACGATTTCAGTTTATACCTTTTAGCAGCACTTCTAGTTGCAATCTCTATCGTATCACTGTTCATATCTAAAAAACTTAAGGTCGCAAACAGTGCAATTACAGGCATTGGTGCTGGGACAGTTTTGTTCGCCTTCGCTCTATTAGGGTTAATTCGATATTTATCAATCTAGATACGAGTATGCTAAAGTTACCTTCGATTAATTATATTCACAAAAAAAGAAACTCCCTTGATTTCTCAAGGGAGTTTCTTGTGATGCGGTCGAGAGGACTCGAACCTCCACGATATTGCTACCACACGGACCTGAACCGTGCGCGTCTGCCAATTCCGCCACGACCGCACATCATAATGACTACATATCAAACTTGCGGTCACAAGATAGATCATACCATGCTGAGATTAAAGCGTCAATATATTTTCCAGCTTTTCTTATCGATCATTATTTTATGGATAATTATTGCTTTTAATTCCGAATATAAGGTATAATGAGAACAAAAGTTCGCATAATATAAATGAGGTGATTTATAATGGCGACTACGAAATTGAAGACATCCATTGTTGATGAAGATGTTACTAAAGAAGAACTGTCCCTTGTCAGAAGCTATTTGCTGCTAACGTTTATTCATAAAGTTTTCGAGCGTGACTGCCGTGTAATCAGCAAAAGTGGTCTATTTAAGACCCCTCAGCTTTATATGGAGCTCTTGTCTGGTGCCACTAAGAAAACTTCACTAATGCTTCAAGAGGTTACGCGTGAATTGAGCTCACATGATCTGAAGATCACAACCGTTCGCCAAGATCAACGAGGAGTCGAGGCCTTGTACTCCTGTAGAGGATATCAAGGTGAGATGAATATATTATGGCCAGGATTCCGTAGAGAGATGATGCTGCGAATGCGTGCGTATCTCGGACTGTCCACAGAGCTCTCCATACTCTCTAGAGAAGAAAGTGACTCCCAGCTAGCTTTAAGTATTTAATTCGTCAGAGGCTTATATGTAAGCAGAACAGCTCCCCACCCAATTTGGGTAAGGAGCTGTTTTTGCTGCGGAAACTATATATTATCAGGTTCTTTCCTTGGTTCGCTGAAGGGTTGGAATAAATAATTCCGATCCAGCTTTACTACTCGTCTATTCTGACGACGTATCATCACCTGCGAATCATCCCAAGCCAGAACAATCCCTTTTACATCATTACTTTCTATGCCGTCCCGCACCACACGAATTTTCTCGCCGGAAATTCGGTATGCATCCAATTGTTCATCGCTAATCATCATGAATCCCTCCCTCTATATAGCTTATCCTATTTTCATCCAGAAAAAAGACCCAAATGAAAAATCATCTGGGTCTCGTATAAGTAATTGACCAATTGCATGTCTACTAAAGCATTCTTATATCAGCGCTTCATTCTTCTCGAACCAGAAATCAAGAACTTTAGCGGACATCACACGTTGCTCCAGATACTCCACTTGGTTTGTTGTGAATTTCTCCCTCCAAGGGAAGGAAAGTTCCTCACATAAACCTTTGATTGTCAGAAGTTCTGACCAAGCTACATAGCGTTTGTACCAAAAAAACTGAGGATGTTCAATCATATAGGGATACAGATCGTCGAATTCCGTGTGTTTGCAATCCAGCGCACGCTCGAAGTGATCCTTGGCCTCGGTTAATTTATCAATAAAAAATTGCTCAGTCACCGGTTCTTTCCCCATTGTGACGCCTCCTCCCTATGTCTGATTTTATTATAAAGGAAAATCTATAGGGTGAAAAGCAGTTGTTTGAAAAATAGGCCTGTTCTTATCTCAAAAACGGGTTATTCCCCAAATTCAATGGTGCCTCCGCTAAGAGAAGTAATTCTTACGAGTGACTCCAGTCGGATGCCTTGTTCTTTGATCGTCCGGGCTCCAGCCTGAAAGCTTTTTTCCACTACAACGCCAAGACCTACCAGCTCAGCGCCAGAGCGCTCGATGATCTTAATCAATCCACGTGCTGCATCACCATTAGCAATAATATCATCGATAAAGAGGATTTTATCCTCTGGAGAGATGAATTGGCGAGACAACATAATGTCGGTAACAATACCTTTCGTAAAAGAAGGAACTCTTTCACAAAGTGCGTCCGGATCTGCTAACAGTGTTTTTTTGCGACGTGCAAAAACTAACGGCACCTTTAACTCATATGCGGTGGCAAATGCCACGGCAATGCCCGAGGATTCCACGGTCACAATACGTGTAATTCCGCAGTCCGCAAACCTCCCGGCAAACTCCCGTCCCATTTCCATCGTAAGCTGCGGATCTACCTGATGATTCAACAGTGCATCCAGCTTCAGCACTTCATCCGAAACGACGACACCTTCCTCCAAAATCCGCTGTTTCAACACTTCCATGACTTTGAACCTCCAATACCCTTTATAATCGCAGACGTTCCGTACAAATGAATCACGGAAGTCATGTCCTACTGATCCTCATCATAACCTGTACTATACAGAGTGCACAAGGCAATCCTGCATAGCACACATTATGATTTTTCTTTTGTTCTTAAAACTATTAGGAGGGGAGCCATGAAATCACATGTCCGAACATTACAGATCGCATTCACTTACATTGGCACCATTGTAGGAGCCGGATTCGCCACCGGACAAGAAATATTAAAATTCTTCACTCGTTACGGACACTGGGCAGTCCTGACCATCCTGCTCTCTACTATACTGTTTATATGGCTGGGTACGAAAATGATGGTCATCGCTCGGCGCATAGAAGCAGAGTCTTATGAAGACTTTAACCGACACCTCTTCGGCGACCAAGTCGGAAGCACCATCAGTTTGTTCACGATGGTCATCTTAATCGGTGTCAACAGTATTATGCTTGCAGGCGCGGGCGCTATTTTTCAAGAGCATCTTGGATTTCATTATCAAACAGGGCTAATACTCACGCTGGTTGGTTCTTATTTTCTGCTTAAACGGGGAATTTCCGGTATTCTGCAAATGAACAGTCTGATCGTCCCATTAATGCTTACGCTGTCACTCATCATTATTTTTAATACCTTTCAAATTCCAGGAGCTCAGCGGTTCTTATTCCTAGAAACGGATCGGACAATCTTTGGCGCTTGGATGTCGCCGCTGCTCTACACCGCCTTTAATCTAGGTATGGCTCAAGCCGTATTAGTTCCCATGGCTCGACATACGGATGAAGAAAAATCTCTTGTCTGGGGCGGTATTATTGGTGGTGCCGGAATTGGCTTTATGTTGATCGCCGCACATTTCGCGATGAGCTCCCAGATGCCTGATATTCTCCAATTTGAAATCCCTATGGGCAACATCGCCATCCGGTTGGGTACTGTAGTACAAACTATATATTTGTTGCTGATCTTTTTGGAGATCTTTAGCACTTTTGTCGCTGACATTTATGGTGTCACCATGCAGCTTAAACAACGAATTCCAGTTAAACCCGCATTGATTACACCGATTCTGATGTTGGTCTGTTATTTACTGAGCCAATTTGGCTTTAGCTCTCTACTCTCCGTGTTCTACCCGATCTTCGGAGCTTTGTCGATGGTCTGGGCTGTCATGCTGCTACGTACGCCATGGTCTACTCCACCACGTAGCGATTCCTCATCGGGTTCGAGTGGAAAAGGGAACAGCCTTGTATCCATAAAACCAGTTACACGGAAATAACTGCTGCTGTTGGAATGATTCGTGCTGCCGCTTCCGCCACATGCTTGTGACAGGTCATCATCACAATCTGGCGGGAGACCGACAGTTCACCAAGCAGTGAAAGCGCAGCATGAAGACGAGCCTCGTCAAAATTGACGAATAGATCATCGAACAGCAGTGGTAACGATACTTGCCGAGACATCGTCTCTGCAAGTGCCAAGCGGATGGAAAGGTACAACTGTTCTGCCGTCCCACGGCTGAGCAGACCGCTGTCCAGCAGTCCAGCATCTTTGTGTTCCGCTTTTAGTTCTTTATGACCTAGAGTCATAACTACTCTTTTGTATTCCCCTTCGGTCAGCTTGGAGAAATAGTCAGATGCAAGCAAAAGTACCTGCGGTTGCTTCTCCTGTTCATAAATACGGCGGGTTCTTCCGATTAATTCAGCAGTTAATGCTGCTACCGCATACTTATCAGCCACGATTCGCAGAGCAGCTCTCTGCTCTTCCAATTGCTGAATAACAGAGTCCTCCATACAACGCTCTTTCAAATACTCCCTTTCCTGAAGCAGCTTTCCTCGTTGCTCCAGCAGGGTGTTCCACATTTCTTCTTCCCGTTCAGCTAGCTCTTCAGCTGCCGTACGTTCCTTCTGGAGTGCTGAAGCATCATGATGATCTAATAATAACTGCAAGGCGTTAACTCGCTCATCCTCCCAGCCTCCAAACATGGCTAGCTCCCACTGGCGAATGGATTTATTCAGCTCACTACGCCGCTGTACAGCAGCCGATCTCCTTAAGAAATCCTCCCCACCTGATGCTCCGCCTTCGTCCAACAGATGGTCACGCTGTTCTCTTAACTCACCTAATACCCTATGGCTCTCCTTAAGCTCTTCCAGAAGCTCTTGTAACCGTGACTGAATGCCTTCCCGGCGAACCAGGTCCTTTTTCAGTTCATCCCAAGCTCTTTTTCGAAGTTCCAGCCAGCTTAGTAAAGTTAGTGCAGATCGTCGCTGTCCATCGTGCGGATCCATATCAAAGCTAGTTGCCGCTACACCAGACTCGTCTAAAGGATCAGTACCTGATTCATGAATGAGAGCAAGCAGCTCCTCCTCGAACACGTTACACTCATCTTCCAGCTCTTTCAGACGTAAAGAGAGCTTATTCTCTTGGCGCAGCAGTTCGTTCCCCTGCTCCACCATAGCGAAGATATCCGGCAGCCCTTCCGGAGACAACCCTTCGGGCAATCTGCGCTCACGCAGCCATTCTTCATAGTGCTCAGCAGTTTGCGTAAAAGCCGTCTCTGCCAGGCTCATTTCTTCCGCGAGCAGCTTCTCTTGGCCTGCCAGCGTCTCCAGCTCCGTGCGGCAGGCATCCCGCTCGGCGGCATAGCGTTCAATGCGCTGCCGCCAAGCGGACCAAGCCTCCATGAGCCTGCGAAGCTCCCTCATGGAGGCTTCCAGCCCGCCTGCGTCAGGGCTGGACCCCGGGGCGGCCGATCGCCGCCCCGGCATGGCGCTCTCCGGCTCCGCCCCGGAGAGCAGCTGCCCCCGCAGCCGCAGCATCTCGGCTGCGGCTGTGCCCACGTCCCCGCCACTCCCTGGCGGGGACGCTTCCGGCCGGCGCGCTCCGCTGAGGCCGGCCCAAAGGGCCAGATCGGCCGCTCCAAGCAGGCCGATCGCGAGCACTGCGCTGACCGGCGGAGCACCGGTCAGCCACAGCGCTGTGGGCAGCAGCACGGTTAGTGCTGCCCCAGCCCACAGCAGGCGCCGGTAGAGCGCGGCCATGCGCTGCGCGCTAGGTCCGTCACTTCCGGCGCCGGTGCCGCGCTGCGGCCCTTCGCTGAGCTGTGCTTCGCGCCAGCGCTCGGCCGCCTGCTGCAGCTCGTCCCACAGCTGCAGCACTTCTCGGGCGCTGCGCGGAGCCAGCTGCGCAAAAGATTCGGCGCCGGTTGCGTGTTCACGCGCCAGCGCCCGTTCTGCTGCCTGCAGCGAAGCTGAGACAGCGGCCAAGCGGGAACGCAGCGTCTGCCGTGCTGCGCCCTCCGCTTCCATGCGGCGATCATAACTTGCGAACGCCGCCGTAAACCTCCGTGCAGCTTCACGATCCGCCGCTGCACCCGAAAATGCAGTCAGCTCTGCCGCGCTCCAGCTGACATCAATGCCTCGCAGAATTCGCTGCAAATGCTCATTCAGCGCGGTCAATTCACCTTCTAGCCGCTGTCTTTCCGCTCGCAGGTTTTCATAGCTGCTCCGATGGCGATCCAGCCGCTCCAGGGCAGGCCCTTGCGCTGTTAACAATGCATCCGGCGGATTCTGCACCAGCTCAGCCGTAAGCTCACTTTGCAGACGTTCATAACGAGTTACTGCTCCCTGAGCATTCCGAATTTCACCTTCAAGTGCCTGATAGCGAATCGCTCCATCTTCAGGAAAGGTTGTAATCTCTGGCAGGTCCTGCAGCTCGAGCTGCGCATCGCTCCATTTTAACCACAATTCACGAATATCCTGAGCTTTGCGAAGCATCACGAGCTTGTCTCCTGTAAGCTTACGTTGTTGTTCCAGTTGATCTAGCTCAGATTCCGTAACCTTTAATGCTGCTATATTACCGTTATAACGTGGAAGATAAGAGCGGCTCTCCGCCATCTGACGCTCTAGTTTCTCAATAGCCTGAACGATTTTAGCAGCTTCCTGCAGCTTGCCCCGAGGTTTATACAGCTTCTCAGCTTCCTGTACCAATCGGCGTTCCGCCCGCATGATCGTTCCACCGCCGCCCATACCTGCGTGAAAGAGAAAGCTGCTCATCTCTTCTGATTGAAGCGCAGCAAGCTCCTGCAGTTCATCGAGAGAGACCGCGAACAATTGATGGAACATGCTCCTAGAGATACCACCAAGCAAAAGACGCTCCATTTCAGCTTGCCCTAGCTCTTGCGTTGTTCCATTCGGATGGTTAACCGTGATGTTCAGTTTCTCATTTCTTCCTGAGCCCTCACCACCAGCTGTATGGCGACGAATGGTCCACAGGGCACCATTACTATCACGTGCCTTCAGTATTCCCCCATGTAATCCGCCATGCATAGGTTCATACCTCTCCGTAGGGTTACCACGACTTGGAATTCCAAACAGCATGGAGCGAATAAACTGTAACGTCGTGCTTTTTCCTGCTTCATTACGTCCATAGAGTATAGTAACTCCTTCCGATAGTTCAATCTCTCGGTTATGCAAACGTCCGAAGCCATGGATCTGCAAATGTTCAATTCTCATCTTCTGGAGCACCCTCCATTCCACCGAGCATGGTGATTCCCTGTTCCGCTGCACTACGAAGCCAACTTAACTTCTCCTCTTGACTTGTCACCGAGAGCAGCTGTCGCAGCTCCTGATTCTCCATGAGCGGCTTAAGCGCACTATTTATTAATTTTTCAAGCGCTTCTGCTGAATGTTCCGTTCGCTCTGTAATTCGCAGCATTTCTCCAAGAAAGCTATCCTCCTCTAATAACCGTTCACGATCAATAGCTAACCCGGATTCTACAGCGAATCCTTCCACCCAGACAAGTCCCTTATAATCTTTACGCTCAGCCCGAACCGCCTCACGGCGCTGGAGTTCAGACAGCAGATCCTCTACCGCTCCTTTTTCAGCTAATACTTTATGTACATCCCCGCGTCCGATCAGACGAAATCTGACCACTGACATCAGCTCCGGGAGTTCCTCCCTGATATCATCAATCTCCTGCTCTACCCTTTGTATCCATTCTGCTTCATGACTCAATCCCTCAATGGACAGATCCCGTACCTGCCAGCGAACATAATCAAGCTCATGAAAATGGGGCGTGGCACTTCCAGCCTCATCAACATCCACAACATAACAACCCTTTGGTCCGGTTTCCTTAATGCTACGTCCTTGTATATTGCCCGGGTAAATAATCGCCGGTTTTTCATGCAATACACTACGTTTATGGATATGTCCAAGTGCCCAATAATCAAAACCCCGTTCGATAAGGTCCCTGCGACTGCAAGGAGAATACGTCTCGTGCAGCAAATCACCGTCTACATTCCCATGCAGCATAGCAATATGAAACAGACGGCTGCCAGGCTTTCGAGAAAAGGTCACTGCAGTGTTGTCCGTAACTTTCGCAGTCGGATAGGAGATTCCACTAACAATAGCCACTTCTTGACCATCTTTGCGACGGTAAGCAATAGCAAGATCTGGCTTCTCTCCTCCAAACACGGTTACATGCCTGGGCATTTCTGTAGTCAGACGCAATCCATCAAGTGGATCATGATTGCCATGGATCAGAAACACGTGTATTCCTTGCTGACTCAGTTCCTTGAGTGCTTCCTGAAATCGCAGTTGACCCTGTAAGGAAGCGTCAGAAACATCGTATACATCTCCACTGATGACGATAAAATCAACATTCTCTTGGATGGCAACGCGGACAAGCCGCCCAAGGGCGGCGAAGGTTGACTCACGTAAATAAGAACGAATGGCTGGCGAAATATGCGCCAGCCCGGCAAAACGGCTATCCAGATGTAAGTCAGCAGCATGTAGAAATCGAAATGGAATCATAGCTGCTCACCCCTTCGTTCCTGAGGGATATTGTAAGTATGTCTTTTTAAGTTCATTAGCGACACGAGTCAGCGAATACAAGCTTTTCGCTTTATCCCAAGCTGAACGAGAAAGCTCATAACGATAAGCCGGATCAGATATCACCTTCTCTAAAGCGTCAGCAAGAGCAATCTCATCATCAGGACTGACGAGCAGGCCATTCACACCATCTTCAATCTGCTCCGGTATCCCGCCTACATTCGTCCCAACTAAAGCCAAGCAGCTAAGCGCTGCTTCTGCAAATACCGATCCGAAGGCCTCCGCCCGAGAAGGCAGCACGAAAATATCAAAGAAAGGCATGAATTCTTCCGGATGGAGCGTATATCCATAAAAAATCGTTTCATTATAAATCCCTAATTGCTTAGCCATGTTTTCCAAATCCGCACGGGAAGGTCCATCTCCAATAATATGCAGTACATATTCATAGCCGCGATTTTTAAGCTCAGCACAGGCCTTGAGTAAAGTATCAATTCCTTTGGCTGGAACTAGACGTGTCACAGTCACTAGCTGTGGTACAGCGTTGTCATGCGGGACTGGCTTAAACCTTTTCTCATCAAAACCATTCGGTATTACTCCTATATTAGTAGGATCTAGAATATAAGGCGCCACATACTCTGCAAAAGCTTGCGACACAGTCATTAACCGATCACTAACATGCTCAAGTTCGCGGTATAGCGAAACTAGAAACTGATGTTCCAGCCCACCTTCAGAAATAGCTCCATTCAGAATCAGCTCTCGCTCATAACTGGAATGTAAGGTTTGAATTAACGGAGTATTTGGAAATACTTTTTTCATTGCTAAACCAGCAATTGGATGATGGGAATGGATAAGATCATATGTCTTGCTCATTCGTAGTTTAGTCCACCATAGATAATCTCGATAGGTCTGAATATATTTCTGAACGATCTGACTTTCCCCAAACTGGGTCCAATCAAAGGTCTCGAATATGACTTCTTCATGTCCCTTGTTGCGAATCCGCTTAGGTAACCAAAACAAATCCATTTCCCAGCGGCTTGAACGGAACCTTTCCTGAAGATAAGGGATCATGGATGATACACCACCGGGTTGCTCCGGCGGGAAGAAGAGCGCTTGCAGCAAATTCATATGGTACATCCCCTTTACAATTGCCTTACGTACAGTGAGACTTGGCAATTATGATATAGTTGTGTATATGTAGAATTTCAGGTACGATTACGTTCCCCATACCTTGATTTTATCGGTATGAACATGAAACAGCAACTAAGAAAAAGGAGAATGATCTATGAAGGAAGAACAGCTGCCTGCCTCTTACACCGCATATATACAAGAAATGCTGGGGCAAGAGGCAAATGCTTTTCTAGAAAGTTATTCAGCTCCACGAACGCAGGGACTTCGCTTTAATCCATTGAAAAGTATCTCGGATTCAGGTCAAGTCGCAGTAGAACGCACAGTCTCACAGTTTGATCTGAAACCTATCCCATGGTGCCCTGATGGTTATTATTATGAAGAGCCCGCTCGACCAGGCAGGCACCCTTACCATGCTGCTGGACTATATTATATTCAGGAGCCTTCCGCAATGTCCGCAGCTGAACTGCTGGCACCTAAACCCGGTGAAACCGTTCTCGACCTTGCAGCAGCCCCTGGGGGTAAAACTACGCATATCGCTGGTTTAATGCAAGGACAAGGCCTCTTAATCTCTAATGAAATTCATCCGGAACGCGCAAAAATTCTAGCTGAGAACGTAGAACGTTTAGGCATTAAGAATACCCTCGTAACCTGTGCAACGCCAGAACAGCTGTCTTCGCGCTTTCCACTTGCCTTTGACCGAATTATGCTAGATGCTCCTTGCTCAGGAGAAGGCATGTTTCGAAAAGATCCAAATGCCGTTCAAGAATGGTCTCCTGACCATGTGGTTATGTGTGCGGCGAGACAATGGGACATCCTGCAGGACGCCTACCTTATGCTTAAGCCTGGGGGTACTCTGGCCTATTCTACTTGCACCTTTAACCGCAAAGAGAATGAGGAGACCATTGCTCGATTGACTGATCGGTACCCCGATATGGAACTACTTACCTGCAAGCGCCTTTGGCCACATTTAGAAAAAGGCGAAGGCCACTTTGTTGCACTCCTACGTAAGCACAGTGTCTCCGAAAACGACGTTAACGATGACGCCAAACGCAGCACCAGTAAACGTCGGAATAAAAACAACCCAAAAATTAATTCTTCCGTACGCGATGCGTACCAGTTATTCCAAGACTGGGCTTCGTTAGAGCTTCCTGGTTTCTCATATCAAGGCGTCCCTCTGCTGTTCGGAGAATCCCTATATTTACTGCCTGAATCCTTTAATGGCAACCTCCATACTGGGCTGCTGGATGGTTTGCGTATTCCTCGTGCCGGGCTACATATTGCCCATTTGAAGAAAAATCGGATTGAACCCGCTCACGCCCTAGCGATGGCGATTCAGCACACACAAGTAACACGTAGTTTTGATCTCAGTAGTGGGGGGCTGGAAATACATGCTTGGCTCCGGGGAGAAAGCTTACCAGTGCCGGTTGAATTACATGGATGGACACTTGTAACTTTAGATGGATTGCCGATAAGTTGGGGCAAAGCAAGTGCAGGCCAACTTAAGAATCATCTTCCTAAAGGACTTCGCATCTTAAAAGCCCATATTGACGAGCAATAGGCCATAGACCAGTACATCCAGTCCACTTTGGCATATGATGTCATTATCTCAGAAAGCTGCGACACCCGCCGTAGCAATGAGAATAAGACATACGTTAAGGAGGAATATATCATGGGTGAATTTCATGGAGGAGCCTTCACTTCAACTGGTGCGATCTTGGTACTCTTTATCTTGCTCGTAATCATTTCCCGTTCGTTGTTCGTTTAATACCATTCCGGCTAAATAGACGGTGAAATTAAAGCGGCTGTGTCGTCCTTTTTGGGGCGGTGCGGCCGCTTTATTTCTTTCCAGCATAACATTTCCATTTGCTGTTCTCGTGAATATTTACCGTTTGAAAGCCAACTTTCCGAAATAAATGATCTATCTCTTCGTTCTTTGTATATTGTTTCATGTGATAATTAATTTTATAGACCTCAGAAATAATAACAAACGTTCCGCCTGCCTTCAGCACCCTATACACTTCACTTATATCATGTTCAAGATCGGGCCAGAAATAATGCGTCTGAATAGCCGTGATCGTCCCGAAAAATCCATCATTGAACGGTAAAGCCGATACGTCTCCCTGACTAATCTTCACCCTACCTGCGGCAACAGCCTTATTGTTTTTTTGAATGGATGTCTCCACAGCTTGCTGAGAATAATCTAAGCCGTAGATTTTCTGATATTTATTATGTTTTGCAAGCGTATGTATAGTTTGACCGCCACCACAGCCTATGTCCAAAATAGGGGCGTTGTTCATCATTTCTATTTTTTTAAGCCCCCACGTTGTTATGCTGGAATGTGCCTGGTTCATGATCTTGATCATGATATTCCCCACGAATCCTCTCGGGTTCTTGGCTTGATCGATCAGTGCATTCAATAATCCCATATTTGTACCTCCCAATCAATTGGACATACCAGCAGCCTGATCACTTGATATATGTTCCGTAAGATTTTCAGCTGTAACTACCCACATATCTGCTTGATACTCTATTTTATGAATACTTGTATATGAAGTCGGGAAATGGGCATTCTTATTGGTCCACGTTAGCCCTTTTAAAATATGATAAATAATATTAATTACGCCACCATGCGTAACCACAATTACATTTTCTTTTGGATCAGTACTCTCCAGTTCATTACATAGTTTTGAGAAACTTATATTAATTCGCGTAAAAAAATCCTGTGGGCTCTCTCCTCCTGGAAATCTCTCATCCATTCTTAATTCTGAGAAATAGAGACCCGGGTATCGTTCATTTGCAATTTCATGGGGCATTCCAGCGATTACACCATTATTCGTTTCTCTCCAAGACTGACTGCTTTCAACAGGCAAGCTAAGCGCTCTGGCGATCTCATTTGCTGTATCTAACGCACGCTGCAAATCACTGCTAAGGATACGAGTGATGTTAAAGCTAGACTGATTTTCCTTAAGATAACAACCAAGTCGTTCGGCTTGTCTATAGCCCTCTACTACAAGTCCACGTTGACTCCAACCCCCACGATAGCCTTCATCATCTATTCCATGCCGTATAAAATATATAGCCATCGGTTGTACACCTCCAAAAAAGATTGTTATACATTTGCATTAAACTTCGAGATCGCTTGTTTTTGAAGTTGATCCCAATGGGGCGTCGCAATATTTGCTTGTTGTTTCAACTTATCAAACGAATTAAACAAAGCTGCAATTTCGCTGAAAGAACCATCTACAAATTTCATAAAGGGTAATTTATGAATTATTTTCAGACCATAGTATACACCCTGTTTATGTTTTCGAATAAAGTCTACTTGACCTGCTGGAGTGATCGTATAGTCTAGCTTCTCCATCATTTGAAACCCTTCGTCCATTACTGAAATGGCTTGTTTTAATAGCTTCTTATCTTTAGATACCTTTTTCAAATCCCCGTCATGAAGATAATTAAGGGAGTTCAAAGCCACTATAGGCACGATATGACTTTTGAGCCAAGCATCCATATCCTCATGATAAGTTAGCTTATACTTAGCGTTCTCAAACGCTTTTTCCAGTAAGTGCTTTATTGGGATCTCACCGTCAAGACTGCCAAGTACCATTTGCCCACCTGCGTGTATTTTGATAACTCGACCGCTCGCTTCACGAATTCCTGCGCTAAGCTGAAATCCAAAGAGTATATTTTTTCTTACATCGCTCATTTCCTGAAGATTCTTTTGCATTTCGTGAGCATCGCCATTATTACCCACAAGAATTATATTCTGACTCTGATTTTTAGCTAAAATAGGTAATACGGCTGGAAAATCATTGTATTTCATAACAACAAAAATAAGATCATAGTGATCATCCGGTTGAAGCTCTGAGATGACTTTTACAGAATCCATAGTGTTTTTACATTGAAAATAATGGCGAAGTACAAGACCATCTTTCGTCAATTGCTCTACACGCTTCCCTCTGGCAAGCACTGTGACATCGTTTCCCCCACGCACCAGGACATGTGCAAGATAGCTGCCTAAAACTCCCGCTCCAAAAACTAATACTTTCATGTTCAACTCCTCTATCCCTTTTTAGACATTTGTTGAATTTCGATCAACTGTTCAATAAAATCAGATTATCACATCTCCGGTAGGGTTCAATCGTTAGTTTGATCGGTTTTGTTGATTTTTCAACAAAATACAATACATTGTTTAATAAAAAGGGAGTATTACCATGGATAGAAGAATTAAAAAAAACCAAACAGCCATCATGAATGCATTAATTCAACTAATGGCTGAAAAAGATTTTGAAAAAATAACGATTAACGAAATCGCAGAGCGTGCTGATGTAAACCGCGGAACGATTTATTCCCATTATGCAGATAAATATGATCTGATGGATAAATGCCTGGCAGCTCAGCTCCAGCAACTAATCGAAAGCTGCTCCGCTGTGGAGGATGAAACCGAACCCAATCCCTCTAAGGCGTCATTACTCCGCACGCTGGAACAATTGGAGGAGAATGCTCTCTTTTATAAGACTTTATTAAGAAACAAAGCTTTGCTCTCCTTTAGAAACCAATTACAAGATATGATAAATAATCAAATCAAAACACAATTCTTAGAAAACAATTTAAACCTAGATAAGTTAAGTAAGGATATATCCGTACAATTTTTGAGTTCGGCAACTGTCGGAGTGATTGAATGGTGGTTTACCCATAGTAATCCTTGCTCTGCAAAAGAAATTACTGAAAAGTTATGGTCAATGCTAGATCTGAATCTGCAAATGATCCGTTCCCAAGCTTGACAATGTTATCCCATATCCATCTCATAAATGGAGCTGATGATCTTTTCAATTTGGATCTCCTTAATGGATATATCAAGAATCTCTACCTTTTCGCTAAGAATATGAAGAAACTCACCCATTTTACACTGCTCGGTATCGATCTCTAATTCCACTTCGTAATCCGATATTCTTTCCGATATCAGAGTCCCAGGCAGGTCAATATCTCCAATCGTTGTAGCTGCAGAAAGCCTGACCACTTTTTTAGCGCCTAGATGAAGTCGAAGTTCGGAGAACTTATCGTCATATACTTTTTTACCTTGATGAATAATTAGTACTCTTTGCACCAAACGCTCCACATCTTCCAAGTCATGTGTCGTTAGAATAAATGTGGTGCCTTCCTGATTCATTTGCTTAATGAATTCTCTGATTCTTTGTTTAGCTATAACATCCAGCCCGATCGTCGGCTCATCCAAAAAAACCACTGGCGGAGAATGAAGCATTGCCATAATAAACTCGCATTTCATTCGTTCTCCCAGTGAAAGGGTGCGCGTAGGCTTAGTGATAATATCACCAATCTCAAACATACTTACAAATCGATCTAGTCTTGTACGAAAGTCATTCGTAGGAATATCATAAATTTCCTTGTTCATATAAAAGCTATCCAAAGGAGGAATGTCCCATATTAACTGCGATTTCTGTCCGAACAGTACTCCGATTTGTTTTACATATTGATTTTTCTGCTTATGAGGGTTGTATCCTAGAACATTTATCTCTCCCGATGTGGGATAGAGAACACCTGTCAGCATTTTAATAGTCGTAGATTTCCCCGCGCCGTTTGGGCCCAAAATGCCAATGATCTCTCCTTTTCCAACACTGAACGAAAGATCTTCTACAGAGGTGATAATCGATTTTTCACGGTGAAACAGACTTTTAAATACGCTTTTTGCATCTTGTCCACGGTGATACGTTTCATATTGCTTAGTTAAATTCTTGACGGTAATAATGTCCAATGTAATTCTCCTTCATACAAATTCATCCTCCGGCACTTTTGTAACTACGAAGCATGTACGTATAGAGCCAAATTCCGAAGGCAGCAAATAACACACAAGGGATAATCGCTATAAAAAAATAGGCTTCCCATCGTCCAATCAGAGTAGATGCTGGAAAATAAGCAATCATGGAAACCGGAAAAAGAAAAGAACTTACGGCTACGACTGCTTTAGGGAAAATCGTCCCTGGATAACGCCCAAAAGACTTAATGCTCTCAAACATCTCCGGCAAGCGGGAATTCGCTACCCATTTGAAGGAAATTGCTGCCACAATAAGCGCCACGCCGAACATAACAAGCAGCCCTGCGCCAAACAACAACAGGAACAAGAACCAAGAGCCGATGGTCATCCCATCGATTCCGCTGAGTGCGTATACGAACATGACTACTCCTCCACCTAAAAGCCCGATACTTTCGAACTCAAAAGATCTGGCCAACAGCAGAAAAAGGCTCGAGGTTGGTTTAATTAATACCACTTCCAAAGTCCCTTCTACTACATGAGACATCGTATTCCACATAATTCCGTTAAAAAAAATCCCGGCACAAGCCGTAGACAAAATGAAAACAGATTGAATTAATAGTGCCTCTTTAAAGGTCCAGCCTTCAAATGAAGCATTCGAATTATAGATGAACACCGTTACTAGGGGAAACAACACATTCCCTATGAGCATGATAAGGCTATTAAGAATAAAATTAACACGATAAGTGATAGCAGAAGCAATATTCGCCTTCATGCAGGTTTTATATATTTGATACATACGTTTCATGCGCCCACCCCCGTAAAATGCTTAAGCGATACCGCATACAGCACCCGGCAGACTATTCCGGCAATAATAACGGCTACAAGCTGCAACAACAAAACTTGGGGAATAGGTAAGGTTATATCAGCTAAAGTATAGCTACCTGTATAGACCATTGCAGGCAGAAAGGTCGTATCTTGAAACGGTAAGAAAAAGGAAGCCAGCTGTAAGGATTTTGGGAAAAAGACCAATGGAATCAGTGATCCTGAGAATATCCCCTCACAAAGACTGAAAAAGTTACGAATACTGGAGGATTGCACCATCCAAAATGCGACCATGCCAATACTATAATGGATGAAAAAGTTCATCATGAATGCCATAGCTATCGATAGCATTGCGTATAGTAAATTTGCGGGTAAAACATCAATATGAAAAATAAAGAAGAAGATCATAAAACAGGGTATAAATTCAAATAGAAGCCCAAGTACCCTATGCCCTGCCTTCTGAGACAATGCATCGAACATATGATTCATTGGTCTTAAAGAGAACGTAATGAATTTCCCGGTGCGAATGAGCATTTGTAAATTCCAATCGGCAAAATCCATGGTCAAGTAGTTGATCAACATCGTGGCACAAAAATAAGAGAGCATCTGAGAGAGCGACATCCCGTTAATAGAGGATTCTCCACTATAAACAGCGCTCCATATGTAATACTGCACCAAAAAATATACCGGGCCTACAAAAATAGAAACCATCGAATGCGTTCTGTACGCACTCCATTCCTTATAAGTAACAAAAGCAACCGCTCTCATAACGCGAAAGCGGTGCTTTATCTTCTCAAACATAAGTCACATCCTGCCTATCTTTGATATCTCACAACATATAATCTTATTCTTATTCGAGTCCGGACCAGATCACATTGTTTGTACCGAAAATCGCTCTACCGTCCCATATATTTTTATGAAAAGGGATATACCAAACGGCAATCAGCTGTTCAACCGGATCAACGACCAAAGAACAAGACCCCCATCCTTCATGAAAAAAAGTGCCTTCAGAATAAGATGTACTTTCATTATATCGAAGGTCTGGCCCAAGACCGTATGGTCTATCTGCTCCTCCATCTCCCCATGCGTAGTTTGGAAGTTTTTCAGAATTGAACCGCTTGGTCATTTTCTGAACAGCCATCCGACTTAAGATATGACCACCTTCGTATTCCCCATGGTTAAGCAGCATGATTCCGAACTTTTGTAGATCATTAACGGTTGAATACATTCCCCCACCAGTTCCGGGAGTCTTGATTTCTTCCTCAGACCTTTGTTCTTCATCCGTAATTTCCCCGTTTTGCAGCTTCTTAAGATATTCCTTGGCTTCTTCCGAACGAATAGCGATCCTACCAGCTTTCTCAGGCGGTATATCAAAGAAAGTATCTGTCATGCCTAACGGTTTTACAATGTTGTCCATTATGTAATCTTCTGCAATAACACCTGTTATTTTCTCGATAATTGCACCAAGAACCACGTATCCGAACGATGAATACATCCATTGAGTCCCTACCGGAAAACGAATACCATAGGAAAGTCCAGCTTTAATCCAGTTTTCTTTTCCAAGCTCTGATTCATAAATATACCACCATGCACTTTTATAGTAGGTATCACTTATAGTGCCATGATCAGGTGCGATGCCGGAGGTATGCGTCAGTAAATGAGCAATTGTAATCGGCTTAAAAGGATCGGCATCAAACTCCGGAAGAATAGAACTAACTGGCTGCCCCATAAAAATTTCACCATCATCTGCTAGCTGCCAGATCGCTGTTGCCGTAAACAGCTTAGTAATAGAAGCGATTCGAAATATTGTATCCGTTTTCAACTCTTGGTCGCTATCTTCTTCGTAACTGAAGCGTCCCCCCGCTCCATTAGCAAATATTTTTCCATAACGACTAAGAGAATAAATATAGCCATCGGCTACTTTCTTATTACAGAGATCCTCATAAAAATGATTAAGTGCCTCTAATCGGTCCTCCCTGTAATTCACTTCGTTCAGCTTGCTAAGCTCTGTGGATGATAACATGATTCGCACTCCCCCTATCAATCATTAAAAAGAATAGTAATTCTCAAAAATGTAAATTTACACCTAACCTATAATACCTTTTCAATATAATAGTTACAACATGATATTTCATACACTATTAAATTAATTCAGATTATTAATCACATAAATAGCATGTACTAAAATCCTAATAATTGGTAGGTCAATTTTATATTTATTTATTTTTTACATATCTCACTTCCTGTTGGCTACTGTCATGAATGGAGTAAAAAGCGCTGTTCTACTGAACAGCGCTTTTTACTCCATATGAAAACGACCTTATTATTCTAGTTCGGCGGGCTTTACAATGGTTGTACCTTTGTTATTCTTGGAATACTTAGCTTCGATTTTCGTGTTGTATGTATCCTTTTCTCCATCACTTATCAGCACATAACTCAGATCGACTGTCAGTTTTTCCGTCTGCCAGGTCTTAGTATTGACGAATAATTTCCACGTTACGCTTTTGGGTTGAACTGTCTCACCATCCCAGAGGTTCTCCTGGTCATAGAGTTTGATTATTCCCTTAGCTGCTGTCGGATCGGTTACCGTGAACTGCAGGACGGTCTGAGCACCAGCAGTGCTGACTTTCATAGATTTTTTATAATTTTTTACCGAATCAAGCATGGAAACAGGATCGTATTGACCTTTGGAGTAAAAAGAATCCCACTCCATCTTCTCCAGTCCAATCCAATACTGCGCATCAGGATCGATTGGCTCACCGTCATCGTCGTAACCTTCATCTTCAGATTCATCGATCAGTTCACTTCCGTCTACAAGATAGTAAAACTCCTTGTCATTGGCATATAGACTGTACGTTGTTTCTAAAAGACTACTATCAACGGTGCCGGCTGCAGCAAAATTCGGCAGTCGATTAATATCCAGCTTCAGTGTGTTAGTGTTGCTGATACGTACCCCACCGCTCTGAATATCCTGTTTTTTGATCACATCTAAGTGAAAATTCTTTATTGCTTTAGAGGCTGCCGTTACTTTGCTAATCATTTGATCCGCGGTTACTGCTGTTGTGGTAGCGGCAGACACGACTTCAGGATTAGACATCCATCCGATCGTTCCGGACAGCAATAAAGCACCTACTGCCAAACTAGTGCCTATTGTTTTGAAAAAACTGTTCATGTACTTCCCCTTTCGGCCCCTTGCGATAATGTAACGCCGTATAGGTCGAAATAATAAAAGAGCTCAAAATTGACTACATATTCTTAGAGCTATCCTTTATGCATCATAAGACATCCCTATGGCGGCCTGGCGATCATTTCCTTCTGTAGAAAGGCTTTAGACCCATGGCTTTGTGTCATCATCTTTCGATGATTTTACCTTTAACGCGGACATTCAATTAGTTTTAATTAGCTTACGGACGCATGTCCCACCGCTAATTTTATCATGGTTATAATTACCTGTAAACGACTTATCTTCCATTCAAATTCGCTATGATGCTCAGAAGAAATACTTCACTCAAAATGAAAAATGAACGATTACATACGCTTATAAGTCTTATTAATGAGAACAGCAAAGACAGGGGGTGCAGCAAAATGTGTGACCGAGAAATTTTCGAGCTCTATAAAGAACAAGTATATTATTTTTGTTACTACTTAATGAAAAATCAGGCAGATGCAGAGGATATTTGCCAAGAGGTATTTGTAAAGGTTATCTTAGCGGATAAGTCTAAGGTAAGAAACTTGAAATCTTGGATTTTACGAATTGCTTCGAATGAGTGCAACAGTGTGATTAAAAGGCGTAAGACAGGGTGGATGAAAGAAGTACGTAATTATTTACTATCCAGGTCTGAGGAATCAAACCCTGTAGAAAAACGGTTGGATCGACAGGAAACTAAAAAAGAATTACAAGGGTTATACAGTCAGCTTCCCGACAAAATCAGAATGGTAGTAGTCCTTCGTTTTATAAACGAATTGACTGTACCCGAGATCTCTAAAGTTATGAGCATACCCGAAGGAACTGTAAAATCCAGACTGAACAAGGGACTTAAAATACTAAATAGAATGGGTGGAACCCAACTAAAGGAGCTGAATAGTAATGAGTCTCTATATTGAAAAAGATAAACATATTCCCCGACCGGATTATGATTTGATGTGGACTGCCATAGAACAAGAAGCATATACACGTCAAAGAAATCTGCATTCCTCCCAGAATACTCCTAGGTCTAATAAAAAGGTTATTCCTATCAGTATTGTCTTCTCTTGCCTCTTACTTGTAGCCATTCCTGTATTCGCTAGTATGACGATTAATTGGGATAAAATTGGTGGTCGAAGTGTGAGCAATGCATTAAATAATGGCATCGGTCAACAGTATAATCTTCAAACTTCCAGTTCAGGAGTAACAATGAATTTGAACGGTGTTGTAACTGATGGAGAAAAAATGAAAATGCTGTTATCACTTGATACTAAATCTGATCTATCCCAATATACTGGATTTGCTACAGAGAAAAACATCATGACTAGTGAGTCCGGTGCCAAGGCAAAGGTATACGGTTATTTAGAATACGATCCTGAAAGCCAGAAACTCATTGGAGTATATGAGACACCTGATACATTAAAGGATGATAAAAAGGACTACAGGTTTGAAGCACGGAATCTCATTTTTTACAGTGATCGGAATATTCCCTTACAATCTAATCATCAAGCAGGAGATACAATTGATACGGGAGTTAAGCAATACCCAAGCATTCAAATCGAATCCGTTCGACAAGTTTCCAATCAAACCATTATCCGTTACAAAGTCGCTGCATCACCATCTGACTTAGGACGGGGTAACCCACATTTGGTAGTTAGTACTGCAGGTCAAGAGAATGAGGCAATTCCAACCATCATGCCTAACGAAGGATCGGATTTATTTATTGAACAGGTTTTCAATATAACTGAATCAGATTGGAAGGAAGCTAGTCTTCATTTTAGTTACATTGAAGAAGCGAAACGAATTTCAGGTACGTGGAAGTTCGATTTTAAAGCAGATGGACAAAAAGCAAGTGAGGCGATTTACACTAAGAAACTGTATAACAGTCCTGAATTTCAAGAAAAGACCGGTATAACCTTAGATCAGCTAGTGGTTACCCCTTTGGATATCCAAATTCTAATAGATGAAAATGATTCGCTTAATAAAGGAATTGTCCACTATAATACCGCTCAGTTGGTTATAGGTGATAAAACAATCACTGGGGGTTGGAATTTGAAAGGAGATCATTCCGAAAGCTACCAGCATTTATTTCAATTCGAATCTCCGGAATGGTATAACAACTGGTCTGATGTTCCAATGAAACTTATATTAAAGGATGCTGTCATTGAGAAACGTGATACCAGCAAGAATTGGATCACAATAAACAAACCTAAAGAACAAAAACAGTTCACTTCACTTGATGTCGATGGATTAGAAATTGAATTCACGTACTATACTGAGGGCGAAAATTTGATTGTTGAATCATCATCCAAATCTCCTGGCTTCAGAAGCGTTAACCAAACTACGTTACGGATTAATGGCAAAGAAGTGGTGCCTGAAATTACACCTAAGGGCATGATATCTACAGGAACTAATATTGATAGCTACAAAGATATTCCTTTCGACGAAAAAATCGAACTGAACCCCGGTATCTATAAATATAGCGATCCTAGCCGGAACGAGGAAATTAAACTTTAATACAAGAAGTTATTCTATTGTCCCGCCCTTTCTAGTTAATCCTAAGGGCGGGTTATTTTTGGATAGTTATGTATCTCTTTTATTTCCTTCATAACAAAAAAAGCATAGAACGGACTCAAGTCCGCTTTATGCTTTCCATTATTAGGATAAACAATATTTAACCAGCGCATCACGCACACCATGCTCATTGTTCGAACCCGTAACAGCATTCGCTGCCGCTTTTACCTCTACAGGAGAATTATCCATCGCCACGCCCATCCCCGCATAGGTAAGCATAGAAATATCATTAAAATAATTACCGATTGAGAGGACTTCTTCTTGCGGAATTCCCAGCTTCACAGCGAGATTTCTTAATGCGTTTCCCTTAGAAGATTCGGGATGCATCAAATCAACGAAAAATTCACCACTCCGCAAAATATTGTACTCAGGAGCCCAAGTACGCCATTCACGTTCAGCTTCGTCAAGGATTTCTGGCTGTGTAAATACAGTAAACTTAACAACCGGTTCACGGAAATCTTCCCATGCGGGCAGCGTCGCTGGCACAATACGGAAGTGCTCATACATATAATTAGCTTCTTTAGTCAGATTCTCTACATTATCAACATACATATCAAAAGCAGTATTCACATCATAATGAATATTGTGCTTACGGCAATAGTCAATATAGGGGTCAAGACCACGTGCATCCATACCATATTGGTGCAGCACTTCTCGATCTTCCACTCGTACCGTCGCTGCTCCATTGTGACCAAGCACGTAACCAGTCAGCCCCATTTCCTCCATGAAAGGAATCGAGTTCTGTGGACTGCGTCCCGTACACAATACGATTTGACCGCCAAGACGTGTAACCTCAGCAATAGCTTCCTTATTCTCAGAGCTTAAGTGGTGATCATCATTTAATAGCGTACCGTCCACATCTAGTGCAATCAGTTTGTATCTCATACTCCACCATCCTTGTCTTTCTTTTTCTATATATAATTGAACTTGAGGCTTTTTGTGTTAAGTGTCAGTGGCAACTATGGTGAATGTTTGGACTTCCAGCCGCTGTTGTTTCCAGATTTCTTAATTTATACCGTTTAATAGCGGATGAAATCCGGAAACAAAGGCGGTCGCTATCGCTCTTACAGTTCCAAAATTCCCCTCCGTCTCTCCCTTCTCTTATCCCAATTTTCCAAATTCAATTTATATATCAATTTATATATCATTTTCTCTACTATCCTTCTGACCCATCTGTGCCTAAGAGTGCCAGTTCCTCTAACGTCAGCTCCCGACAAGCTCCAAGCGGCAGACTTTCATCCAGCTTCAATTCTCCCATAGATACACGTTTCAGAAAAGTGACTTTTTTGCCTACCGCCTGAAACATACGCTTCACCTGATGAAATTTCCCCTCAGTGATGATAAGTGAAATATGGGAAATCACTTTGCTGCCGCGCTCTCTTCCAAGAATGGTTAAGTGTGCAGGTAAAGTAACGTAGCCATCTTCCAGCTCCACCCCTGCTGCAAAAGCCGCGACATCATCCGCGTCTACATCGCCCTCGATGGTTGCCTCGTACGTTTTCGGGACATGCTTACGTGGCGACAGCAATTCATGGGCAAGCTTCCCATCATTAGTGATCAACAGCAGTCCCACAGTATCCTTATCTAGCCTTCCTACAGGAAACGGTTCAAACTGTGCATACTCGTCCTTTAAAAGATCCAAAACTGTCCGATCCCGCTTGTCCTCCGTAGCTGACAGGACACCCGGGGGTTTGTTCATCATAAGATATATGAATTCACGGTAGGTAACAACTTCTCCCCCTACCTCTATTTTATCGGCATAAGGATCCACATGGAACCCACTATCTTTTACCACGGTCCCGTTCACCAATATTAAGCCTTGTTTAGCTTGTTTACGGATATCACTGCGCGACCCCACTCCAATATGAGACAACACTTTATCTAATCGTTGTTTTTTGGCGGGCTTACCTGATTGGCTCATTGCTACATCCACCTCCAGCCTGCGGGATATTCGTTCTTGAGTATGCCATCCTGCCACTTACCCCAGCCTGCGCTGTAGCCATCAATGCAGACCAGAACGTATCCCTTTTGGGCACTTCCTATTCTAATAGAGAGACGTTCTTGAGAAATCGACAACGTCTCTCCTTTAAGATAGGAAATAGCTTCATGATTCGTACTGGAGAGTGAGACACTTCGGCAGCTTTCTTCCGGATGCAAAGCTGTAGCCATTGGATGCCCTGGAATAAATCTTCCGTTACGGATTTGTCCTACATACCATCCCGGGCGGATCGTCTTTAATCCATTTAGTCTTTCCTTAGGAAGTGGAGAAATGTACAGATGGTCACCGAACAGAACCGGATATCCTTGCGGTTCCCAACCAAGCTGATCTCGCACAAAATTTCCATACGCAGTCAAAGCTTGCTCGTCACCTGAAACTTGCCGACCACGGTCAGCGCCACCAGTAGGTTTGTGAGAGGGTTTCCCTTCTTTCCCCCGTCTTCCTTCTGATTTATTGGATGATTTAACGTGTGCTGCACTTTTTGGAGTAGTAGTTCTTGCTCTTGCAGATTCGTTTAACTTGACCTCTAAGTGATCACGTTCCTCCATTGAGCGCTTAGTTCCCCCATGTTGCAATACAGCCATGAAATGTCCTTCGCCTTTCACCTTATGCGGCCACAGTCTTGCTGTACCTGAGAGTTCTCCGAAGCCAGGAGCGAATGAGCCTGTACCTCCTACCGTCACCACTGAGAATTGTGGATGTTCAGAAATAAACTCGGCTATAATTTCCTCATTTTCTTCTGTAGCAAAGGTACAGGTGGAATAGACAAGTGTACCTCCCGGTGCCAATGCTGTTGCAGCAGAACGTAAAATATCCCGCTGCATGGAAGCATATTTGGCAGGTGTACCTGAATCCCACTGCTTCACCATATCTTCATCTTTACGGAACATCCCTTCACCAGAGCAGGGAGCATCAATCAAGATCTTGTCAAAAAAAAGCGGGAATGCAGCCGCGATATGATCTGGACTTTCGTTCAGTACAATACCATTACGAACCCCATACAGCTCCAGATTTTTAGCTAGAGCTTTAGTCCGTTCTGGATGAAGATCATTACTAACCAGCAATCCTTTACCTAACAGCTTGGCTGAAATCTGTGTAGATTTCCCCCCAGGGGCGGCACATAAATCAAGTACACGATCACCTGGTTCAATATTAAGCAATTCCACAGGTGCCATCGCACTCGGCTCTTGAATGTAATACAAACCTGCGTGGTAGTGAGGATGTTTACCAGGTCTAGCCCCATTCTCTGTATAAAATCCTGTCGGACACCAAGGAATGGGTTCCAGTCCTAAAGTAGAAAGAGCCTTTAAGCTCTCCACGGAAATCTTCAAGGTGTTAACACGGACGCCTCCGTATGGGGTTTCCTTATAAGAATCCGCAAATTGATTATAATCTGTTCCCAGCATGTCCATCATACGCTCGCTGAAAGAACTGGGCAATTGTGCCGCCATGATGCCGTCCTCCTGATAGTATTGCAAAAATTTAGGTGTTTAAAGATTCAAGGAACACCCCTACGGGTGTCCCTTATACAATACTCATATATAGAGGATCTTTTACTTACGATGAAAGGATGTCGGTCTCTGAGGACCACGTCGTTGAGGGTTATTCGGTGTGATAGCTACAGCTGCATTCTCCACTTGGTCCGCTAGACTCGGATCAACAATCTCTATGGTCAGATCGTAATAAGAAAATGGCCGCTCATCATATGATGCTAAGCGCCGAACATAATCTTTCACTTCCTCCACGAGTTTCGCCAGATTAATACCGAGTGTCGCTGCCGGATATTCTTCCAGTTTGGCAGAAGCACCACTCAGCATAATAGCTGCACCGCGCACATTCTGATTGCGAAAATGGTATAACCCTACCGCTACTTGGAGAAGTGCTTTGTACAAAGGATCTCGTTCCTGGGCAAGCCACAGTTCTTCGAGTACCTCGTGACATTCGAAATAATCCCTGTCACGATTAAAGTACACTAGGTATTCCAAGTACAATGGTTCATAAGCCATCCGGCAAACTATCCTTTTTAGCTGCGGAAAGGAGTCCCCGCACATGATCTAGAAGTTCCTTCATCGCTTCCATATCCTGAACCTGCCATATTTCGTTAAAGCGAGCCTGCGTATCTATAGCCTCATTCACCAAGTGATAGAAATACAATTGATGAATGGCCTTGAGAATCTGAGTGGTCATATTCGAGTTTTCCTCGAATGTCTTCTGTGCTTCCAGAATCTCTTCCCGAATACTGGACATTTCACTGTCGAGGATCGATGCTGCTTCAGCTGCCGTCTTTAGTCGAACACGCATTTCATCGGGTAGACTCTCCCGATATTTATAGTTCAGGGAATGCTCTATGGTAGCCCAGAAATTCATAGCTAGCGTACGAATTTGGATCTCCGCGAGCACAATTTTCTGGCCAAGCGCTGTTTGCACAGGATATTTAATAATCATATGGAAGCTGCGGTAGCCGCTCTCTTTATAATTAGTGATGTAATCCTTCTCATAGAGTACTTCAAGATCCTTACGGGCCCGGATATATTCGGCCACTCTGCGGATATCCTCCACGAATTGGCACATGATCCGAATTCCTGCAATGTCTTCAATCCCCGTCTCCAGATCTTCCATCTTCACATTCAGCCGTTTAGCCTTTTCCAGAATGCTTGACAGCCGCTTTACACGCCCCGTTACGAATTCTATCGGCGTGTATTCCTCTCTTTTCTTCAACTCCGAACGCATTGTTTTGAATTTAACTTTCAATTCTTCCACAGTCTGTTCATATGGAAGCAAAAAAGTTCCCCAGTCCCTGCCGTCCATCGCCTTCGTCCTCCTGTCCTTTCGTCTCCTTCAGTGATGATCAGCGCCCACTGCTTCAGAGATATGACTGAATCCATCCCGCCGTAATAGCTGCCGTAATCCGGCATGCAATTTGCGGTTAACCTCCGGTCCTTCGTAGATGAGAGCTGTATAAATTTCGACCAGACTCGCACCTGCTCTTATCTTGTCATACGCATCCTGACTGGTGAAAATGCCGCCTGATCCTATGATCGGCATCTTCCCTTCCGTCTGACGATAAATACTGCGAATGATCTCCGTTGAGCGGTCCCGCAGCGGTTTGCCGCTTAAGCCCCCCGTCTCATTAGCCTTTTCATGGCTAAGTCCATCACGGTTCAATGTAGTATTCGTAGCAATAATACCATCCATACCAGCTTCTGTCAGTGTCTGAACCATATACTCCAGCTCTTCATCACTTACGTCTGGTGCTATCTTAACCAACAAGCTTTTGGTAATCCCGGTCGCTTTACGCTGAATCTCCATTTCTTCCTTCACTTGAGCCAGCAGGAACGATAATTCACTGCCATGCTGGAGATTGCGAAGACCAGGTGTATTCGGCGAGCTGATATTGACCACAAAAAAATCACCGTACGGATAAAGCGTACGGATGCACTGACGATAGTCTTCATGAGCCGCTTCATTACTAGTTATCTTATTCCGGCCAATATTAACTGCTATAGGAATTCTCCGATTCTTTATTTTCTTCAGACGCTGTGCCATAGCATCAGCCCCTTCATTATTGAAGCCCATTCGATTAATCAGCGCTTCATCCGAAGGAAGACGGAACAAACGAGGGCTATCATTACCCGGTTGACCCTTAGGGGTAACCGTGCCCACTTCCATAAATCCAAACCCGATCGAAGAGAATCCGACTACCGCATCGGCATTTTTATCTAAACCTGCAGCAAGTCCAACTGGCGTCGGGAAATGCGTGCCAAACAGATCAACCGCTAAATCCGCCGTTTCAGGAACTCCGTACATTAAACGTAGCGCCGCGCTTCCACCTGGCACTGATGACGATTTATCCAATCCACCTATGACGAGATGGTGAGCCTTCTCGGGATCAATCTTGAAAAAAATTGGTTTACCAAAATTACGATACAACACCGTTCTCGCTCCTTAAGGGGTACTTCACTAATCCACGTGTCTACCCGTTTCTGTAGGTTTCTTCTTAATTTTAGCCTTTTCTTGAACAAAAGAAAAGTATTTTACAGTGCGAGTATGTTGAGTACATAACGCAGAGTATAGTAATTTTGTTGTAAACGCATTACAATATAGGTGTAATCAGCGATTAAGAGAGAAAGAAGGTATGCCCAATATGTCTACTAAACGTAAACCACCAACTTTGCAGCAAAAGAAAGAAGAAGTTAACCGTAAAGCGCTAATGTGGATTGGCGTCAGTTTAACTTTACTAATTCTTCTAATCATCGTTCTGTTTATCGTTGCAGGAAACTAATTCAGCCAGTGGTATACTTTGTGGGGGTTGGTCTGATCATGCTTAGCAGTAGAGCTGAAGCGTTTAGCCAGCACAAGCTGCTTTTCAGGCAGAACCCCTTTACTAATCACTACTGTTGTACCTTTAGGAATCAGCGCGAAGAGCTCCTCCACATCTTCTCGGCCCATTCGAATACATCCAAGGGATTCATCCTTACCAACACTGTCAGGCTCATTCGTGCCATGAATAGCATAATTACTGTCCGAAAGCTGAAGCCCTCTGCTACCGAAATCCCCATCATCTCGACCATTTGGATTGACGACTTTATCTGTAATCACGAAATTCCCCTCTGGTGTCTTATCTCCGCCAAGTCCTACCGCATAATTTCGTAGAATAATAGAACCGCTGACTACCGCCAACCGGTGATTTTGTTTATCCACAACCACCTTCAGCGGCTGATCAAAAAAAGGAACGTCTCTCGCAACATTTCCACTCACACTTAATGCTGTCGGTATAGTCCTCACACCATCGTTAGATGAGTTTGAAGGCTCCGCTATGTCTTCTGTTCCCGGTGCCATCTTGTTCTTAGCCACCGCTTTAAGAGGGCTGAATTCCCGCTTCATGACGGTTGTCGTCCCACCTATCCAGTTCTCAGGAAAAGATCCCGTCAAATCCGCTAATGTATCTGGAAGCTTCCCTTTAGCATCTTGATAAGCCCGAATTGCACTCCATAGTGTGGCAAGCTCCTCTTGGTCACCCTGCCATTCTGCTCCATCCTTGGCGAGTTGCCCTTGCTCTGGCGGCTCACATGCACATGCCTTAGGATCGTAAGACTGATATACCATCCGTCCCTTTCCATTCTTTTGCAGTGTGAAATTTAGCGGAAGCTTCTCTTTCCAGAGCAGCCATTTTCCCTCTCGCTCCATCCCTAACACAGCAGCTTCAAAAGGTTCTTTACGCATTAGCATTTTCGCCATTAACTTTCCTTGCGAAGCCTCTGTTGCATTTTCTTGCGCTGTATACATCACTTTTTTCGCCTCAATAACCGGCTCTTGGACGGAGTCTTTGGGATCTGGTAGATCTTTGACTTCTGGAGCAGCCGTGTCTTGAAGGACTTCTTGTTCTTCAGTAACACCAATACCCGGAGCCACTGCTGAAGGTACCATTAACAGTATAAGAAGCATTAGCGCCAGTGATATGTATCTCAATCTTTGTTGGCCGCGCTCACGCTGGCGACTCGCTTGCAGCAATCCATCTTCGTATTCGCGCAGCATTTCAGCAGGTACCTTACTATGCTCGAAAGCCTCATACACTTCACCAGCCTGATTGAAGCAATAATTAGCTTTTCCATGTTGACCGTTCTTATAGTATTCCTTCCCCAGCAAGTACCATGCCATTTTGTTATCTGGGTGCATCTGTACATATGCTTTGAGGTGCTGTGAGTTCTTCATCGGAACCTCCGAGAGTTTATAATTCCTACTTTATTAATATCGGTCAGACACAGCAAAAAAGACATCCCTAGCCGAACAAAATGTTCGCAGAAGATGTCTTTATCTGGTGTCGCACGTTACTCTTTATCGAGTAATTAACCTTCTTTGTTAAAAGGTTCGTCCGCAATTTTAATCGAGTCGGTTGGGCAACCATCACAGGAATCTTGGAGATCATCAAACAAATCGTCCGGAATCGCTGTCACACCGCAGTTTCTGTCATTTTCGTAAATAACTTCTGCCAAACCTTCGTCATCGTAATCAAAAATATCAGGAGCCGTTGCGCCACATGCACCACAAGCGATACAAGTGTCTTTTTCGACCCAAGTGTACTTAGCCATTTTTTTCTCTGCCTCCCGTTAAGCAATGCTGCGCTGTTGAACCAGCGTCTTATTTTTCTCATATTAATATAAAAAGAATACAATTTCAATTGATTTTCAATACGTTTGCATTTCTGACGCATTCTATAGTATCAATTTCGACACGTTTTATCAATCTTTATCTGACTCAACAGACAACAGATTATCCTTTTGCAGTGAGGTGCCTCGTTCCTTATGATTACGTAGCCTTGCAGAATGGGTGTCACTTAACATCCCAGCGGTCAAAACTGCATTTTCACCAAACTTATTGCGAAGCATATCCATGGCCTTGGTCAGTGACTCTTTCTTAGGCTGCTGTTCGTAATCGAACAAATCCAACTGTATTGCAGAATCCTCTTTAGCGATCAATCCTTGCAAGGTCACACCAAGCAGTCGAACAGGCTTCTCACCATTCCAATGTCGAACATAAAGATCACAGACAGACTTGTAGATATCTTCTCCACTCTCTGAAGGCACCTCAAGCTGCCGGGAACGTGTAATGGTCTTCATATCCGGTGTCCGAATGGTAAGCTGCACACCTGAAGCCACAAGCCCTTGCTTTCGCAAGCGCCGCGCTACCTGATCACTTAGATTCAGCAAAATGGGGCGTACCTCAGCAAGGCCAATAACATCCCGCGGCAGTGTAGTGGTGTGTCCGATCGACTTACTTTGCTCTCGCTCAGGATTTACTATCCCATGATCGATGCCGTTCCCTGCACGCTTTAGCCAGGAGCCCATAACTCCAAAATTTTCAACCAGCATTTTCTCATCAGACGCCGCTAATTGACCAATGCTGTAAATTCCCAGCTTACGGAGCTTCTCTGCCGTTTTTCCACCGATACCGAACATTTCATTACATGGCTTATCCCATAAAATCTTAGGTACATCCCGCAGCCGCAGCACCGAAATACCATTTGGCTTTTTTAAATCCGAAGCCATCTTCGCCAGGAGCTTATTTGGAGCAATACCAATGGAGCATGGCAAGCCCAATTCTTCCATTATACGGCGCTGAATAGTTTCCGCAATTTCCATAGGCGTACCGAATTGCCTGGAGCCAGTTATATCTAAGTAACATTCATCTATCGACACTGCTTCCAGTAATGGTGTATAGCTATAAGCAATCTGCATAAACGCATTAGAATATTTGCGGTATAAATGGAAGTCCGGCTTAATAACGATAAGCGATGGACAAATACGAAGTGCCTTCTGAACCTGCATACCCGTCGAGATCCCCAATCTGCGGGCGACATACGAACAAGTAACAATAATCCCTTTCCGTAATTCAACGCTACCCGCAACCGCAGTAGCCTTACCTCTGAATTGGTCAGGATCCTCTGCCTCATGTACCGAGCAATAAAAAGCATTCATATCCACATGCAGGATAACCCTGCCAGTCGTTGGATAGTACTGATCAACATTCTGCACAATATCTACCTTCTTATCCTCAGGGTCTCTATTGTCCAATTTAGAATACCTCTCCGCTGCGGTTAGGTCAACTTAAGAGGCTGTAAAGTTCTTTGTTACATTCCCGCGTAAAAATGCTATAATGTATAAATTCATTTCCCTTGCCAATGCTTCCGATGTGAGTTTTGCACGAAGTGAATCCGGAAGACGAAGCTTACAAAACTTTTAGGAGGACACTCATGTCTAAGTCCATCTCCATCTTCGATACTACATTACGCGACGGCACCCAAGGTGAAGGCATCAGTCTGTCGGCTGACGACAAGCTGAAGATTGCCAAGAAGCTCGATGATCTGGGTGTGCACTATATTGAAGGTGGCATCCCGGGAAGCAACAATAAAGACATTGAATTTTTTAAAAGAGTCAAGGAGCTTCATCTGAACGCCAAAATCACAGCGTTCGGCAGCACACGGCGGAAGAATTCCTTGGCCGAAAACGATGACAATTTAAAACGTATGATTGATGCAGGAGTTCCTGCTGCTACACTCGTCGGAAAGTCTTGGGATTTTCATGTACACACTGCATTACAGACTACGCTTGAGGAGAATCTCGCCATGATTGGCGACTCCATATCCTACTTGAAACGCAAAGGCCTTGAAGTAATTTTTGACGCCGAGCATTTCTTTGATGGATACAAGAACAATCCTGAATATGCAGCAGCCGTTCTGTCCAAAGCCCGGGAAGCCGGAGCAGATTGGCTTGTAATGTGCGATACCAACGGTGGAACATTGCCTTTTGAAATTCATGAGATTGTTACCGCTCTGGCTGGGCAGCTACCTGGAGCAAATCTCGGAATTCACACTCACAATGACTGTGAGCTGGCGGTAGCTAATACACTTAGCGCCATCGGTGCTGGAGCACGGCAAGTTCAAGGTACCATTAATGGTTACGGCGAACGATGCGGCAATGCCAACTTATGTTCCATCATCCCTACCCTTCAGCTCAAAATGGGATACCACTGTATTCCTGGTGATTCTTTACCGCAGCTTACGAACACAGCACGCTATATTAGTGAAGTTGCCAATGTTAATCTGCCGGTAAATCAACCTTATGTCGGAAATGCAGCTTTCGCACACAAAGGTGGAATCCATGTCTCTGCTATCATGCGTGATTCACGGACCTATGAGCACATCGCTCCTGAGCTTGTCGGGAATAAACAACGTGTGCTGGTCTCTGAACTGGCTGGACAGAGCAATGTGCTCTCCAAGGCGCAAGATATGGGTTTGAATTTGGATCCAAGCAGCGAGCAAGCTCGCCGGGTGATCGAGAAGATCAAAACGATGGAGCATCAGGGGTATCAATTCGAAGGTGCCGATGCCTCGCTGGAGCTATTGCTTCGGGAAGCTACTGGCGAGATGAACGAAACCTTTACCTTTGAATCCTTCAAGATGTTAGTCGAAAAAACCGCAGAGCATCCAGTTGTATCTGAAGCCTTCGTTAAACTGAAGGTTGGCAATGAGAACCTTTATACCGCTGCTGAAGGTAACGGTCCGGTCAATGCACTCGACAACGCTCTTCGTAAAGCGCTGCAGACCTACTTCCCGCAATTGAAGGAAATGCATCTATCAGACTATAAAGTCCGTGTTATAGACGAACAGGATCAGACTGCTGCGAAAGTACGGGTATTGATTGAATCCAAGAACTTCACAGACACTTGGAGTACGGTAGGCGTCTCCAGTAACGTCATTGAAGCCAGCTGGGAAGCGCTTGTTGACAGTATGCGCTACGCACTTCTGAATCAACTCTCGCTGGAAAATGAACAGTCTGGAAGTACTGAACCTAGAGGCCTGGTGAATCATTAATTCATACCTTTCATAAGCATTCATATGACGAAGAACCCCCTTCAACAGTTTAACTGTAATGAAGGGGGCCTTTTTATAATTCTTTGGTGTAGATCCTTTATGATTCGGTAAGCTTGATAATTTTTTTCTCCAGTTCTTCCGGACTAAGAATGCCCAGAATAATCTCTGAGATCACTCCATTCTTGTCAATAAGCACATTGGTAGGAAATACTGCTCCGTTATATTTGCTGTACACCTCATCTTTCACATCAAACATAACCGGGAACACAAGACCGTATTTCTTAATAAAACGTTCTGCATTGGGTTTATAATCCTGACTACTCACATTAATACCGTAAATATCTAGAACATCCTTATACTTAGTGGCCATGGTGTTAAGCTCCGGAGCTTCCTCCTTGCAGGGATCACACCATGAAGCCCAGAAATTAACGAGGACTGCCTTCTCTCGCGGTCCGTCAACTACATATGTAGCCCCATCCGTTCCTTGGAGTGAAAATGAGGGAGCGAGCAGTCCAGCCTTAGGTCCTATTTTCATTGGCGGCTCATATTGTTGTCCAAAAACAGCGGTAGCCTTCGGCTCACGATTATGCCACACCGCAAACACAGCTACACATACAATAAGAATCACTATCGTGATATTCAATTTATTTACTGCTTTCATAGGGATCTGTTCCTTTTCGAATGGAATAGTTTTCTACTATTGTACCCTCATTAACTTCAATTTCAAACCATCCATTTTTTAGACAAAAAGAAAAATAAAAAGAGGGTATCGTCAGCGACGAAACCCTAATGAAGAGAGAGGGGTGAACAAATGGCAGCATTACAGGGAAATGTCCAGCCTATAAGACTGAAATATTCCGTACAACAAGCACTGGGGAAGCACTTGCTGTCCAGTTACCCGCATGAAGCATGCGGTGTCCTGCTGGGTGCTGCCGCAGCGGGTGGCATGCTCATCGATACTTACGTACCTATGCGCAACGTAGCGCCAGACCCGCTGCACACATTTGCTCCCCACCCTGAAGAGTGGATTCATGTTCTTTACAATGAGCCGACACTCATCGGTTTATTTCATTCCCACCCAAATTCAGAACCTGTACCTTCGGTTGCCGATTATAAAGGATTAGCAGCACTTGGATCTGAATTTAAGGTCTACCTTATTGGTTCTCCCAGAACTGAAGATGGCTGCTCTCCATTTCTGAATGGATTTTATATTGAGCGGTATTCAAAAGAACAAGGAAAAGCTTTCCCTGAACTATCTCATGCCCCGCTTCACGTTCTACTTAAATAAGAATATAAATCGCCTAAGGTATCTACTTGGCCCCGCTCCGAAATTTCGCGAAGATAAGCCACCCACAGCTGGGCTGTCATTTTGGCATCCTCTAATGCATTGTGACGTCCATGAATCGGAATTTCATGGACAAATAACAGTTCATCGAGTGTATAGTTATTTCGCTGCGGCTCGAGCCAACGTGCAAGCATCATCGTGTCCAGCACCCGGTGTGTAAGCTGAACTTTAGAAGTTCTCCATAGCGCGGCATTGAGAAAAGCTTTATCATGCGAGCTTGCATGTGCCACTAGCACATTTTGCCCCACAAAGGACATGAAATTATGAAGGCCATCAATTAAGGAAGGGGCGGACCCAGTCATCTCTTCCGTTATCCCTGTTAACCTCGTAATATCTTCTGGAATTGCCGTCTGACAATTCACCAAGGTGTAAAAGCATTCATCTTCCTTAATTTCCTCTCCAACAACCTTAATAGCACCAAACGACATAATTTCATCTCCATGCTGATGAGAAAATCCCGTCGTCTCTAAATCAAATATAACCGTCTCCAGTTCAGACAGCGGAGTACGCAGCACCTCAGGACGACGCTTCTCACGCATGAGAGATCGGATATAGGCCATTTGCTGCGCAGTCTGATGAGCAGTTTCTCCCCCTCTCATCGAAGCGATTGCCGACGGCATTCCACCTTGTCTCAGGTTGTTCCAGAATCCTCCATTCTTGCTTGGCTCCCTCATGTTCGCCACCTTTCCGCTGAGCGGAGCTGACGCTGCAACGCCCGATGAAGGCGTCTAACAAGCAGCAGACTTTCACGCAGCTCAGACAATAGCTGCTTATTCTTCAGTTCACTCTCAGCAATATAATCACTGCTGATTAACAAGCCATTCTGGACACTAAATGGAGTGTTCACTCGCATCCGCATCGCCAATAAGAAAGCTCGCCGAATATCATCCAGATGTTGATATTTGTGAAGTCTTTCAAGCTCTTCAATTCGCTCTAAGGTCGAACTAGCTCTAATATGATGCAATAACGATAAGCGTCTAACAATGTTCACTACCGGGATATAGACTCCATACTTAATGTCAAATCCACCTGCATAATCCCCAAAGCGCTCTGTTAACACCTGTCCCAGCAGATTTAAAGTCGCTTTATGGCGGACTGTATTGCGAAGAACAGCCACAGACAACTCCTCATTGTCAATAAAACCCTCACAAAAAGCCTCTTGCCACAATGCTGATAACTCCGTACTTCCCGCAACATGGCGCATATCTGAAGAAATGATAAGATACCGAATTGGCTCCCATTCCAACTGGGTTCTCCATTCCTTCAGCTGCTCCTTCCATTCCGATAACGTCTTCCTCCACATCCCTTGGGAGCACATTACCTTGCCTGCACATTTCTCATATCCCACTTCTTCAAGCAGATCGGATAACATCATTCCAAAAAATTCAAAGTATCTATTCTTCTCCCCATCCGGTTCACCCTCAACGATCAAACCATTATCCTGATCGCTCCACAGTGTAGCTTCCTGCCTTCCACTACTGCCAAACACAATAAAGGAATAAGCACAGGGAGGCGGGCCATAGCCCGCCTCTTTCATCTGCGCCTCACATATTAGTACTGCAGTCTCTGCAATAAGATCATGCATTGTATTCACACGAAACATCCATTCCTCAATCGGAATTACATTCAACTGTTCCAGTAGAATACTTTGGCAGGCAATTCGCCTCTCCCTAAGTTCCTGTGGCGAACCGGCTAAAACGATGGCCCTAAAGCTTTCTTCATCATACCCGTCTGTTAACTCCATCGAAGCCACACGGTCCGCCTCCCTATCTGAGGATTCATATTATTGTTTAAGGGTTTTGGATTCCGATTCTGCAATTAATTTCATTTGTTCAGGGTATCCGTAAGTACCATGCTCACTGATATCCAGACCCATCAATTCTTCTTCTTCCGTAACACGAAGTCCTGTTGTTACCTTCATTACATATAAGATAATGAATGAAAGCACGGCTACGAAAGCAAATGTTCCTACTACCCCAAGCACTTGAACACCCAGCTGGTGGAAACCTCCACCGTAGAACAATCCTGCTTCCCCTACCAAAGCACCTTTAGTAATAAGATCCGGTGCAGCGAATAGACCCGTGGAAACCGCGCCCCACATTCCCGCAATACCATGTACCGAGAAAGCATAGATTGGATCATCAAGTCCTGCACGTTCCAGCCATTGGGAAGTCATGAATGTGAACGCACCCGCTACTAAACCAATAATGATTGCCGCCCATGGTTCAACGTAAGCACATGCACCAGTGATCGCAACCAATGCAGCTAGAACACCATTCAGCATTGCTGGAATATCAGATTTACCAAAATACAACCAAGAAGCAATTAATGCCGCCAAACCTCCTGCTGCTGCTGCGATATTCGTTGTTAATGCTACGTGACCAAAGAAACCTCCCATTGGGGACAAAGCACTACCTGGATTAAATCCGAACCAACCAAACCAGAGGATAATCACACCGAGTACAGTAAATACTTGGTTATGACCTGGAATAATAACAGGTTTACCTTCTTTATTAAACTTACCAAGTCGTGGCTTAAGCAATATGGTTGCTACTACCGCTGCAGTGGCACCTGTAAGATGGACAACCGTGGAACCTGCATAATCTTGCATTCCCAACTCAGCCAACCAGCCGCCGCCCCATACCCAGTGTGCTACGACAGGATAAATTACGATTGAGAATAAAATTCCGAATATAATGTACACACTGATCTTTGCACGTTCTGCCATGCCTCCAGATACGATAGCTAAGGAAACTGCTGCAAACGCCATTTGGAACAAGAATTTGACATTTAAAGTAACATCAGAAAATGCAAGTGATTCAAATGAAGATGCTGTTGAATCTCCGCCATACAAGAAGCCTGTAGTACCGAAGAAGCCGTTACCGTTACCGAAGCCAAGTCCAAAGCCAACGGCCCAGAAACATACACTCGCAATGGCTAGTGTCAGTACTGTCTTACCGGCTACGTGACCTGCATTCTTCATTCTAACTGATCCTGCTTCAAGCATCGCGAACCCTGCTTGCATAAAGAAAACTAAGATGAATGCCAGGAAGGTAAACGCGGTATCCAATCCGACCTGCAAATCTGCATTTGTTGGACCGTCCGCCGCAAAAGCACTTACCGGATAAACCATCAGCGTAATCATGGCCAGTAACATCATCAACCATTTCTTTTTCATTTTTACCCCACTCCCCAATGTTATATTTTCTAACAAAGCGTGAAACTCTTAATGTCATTATAATCAGAAGTCAGGTAAATTGACAAGACTATTTTTGGGAATGTTTTTATTTTATTTTCACTAAACTCACAAATTCTCCATAGTACACTTGGACTATCTCAGTATTTTAGGCCCATACAGCTATGAATTCATTGAAATAACTACGTGAAGATCCACTCTAATATTACTTTTTTATCGAATTATCCTTACTGATTCTCCAATAAACCTAACATTAAATGTCATGTTTATAGTTAGGATTTATTAATGAGCATAATCGATTCAAATTTGATATCACATAGAGTTTGAGTGTATTGTATATAAACAACGCATTTCATTTCATGAATTAACCTCTCTTTAATGCATATACTTTATGAAAGTATGACGTTTGACTGTATGGTTTCCAGTTTGTTATCATTACAGATAGCATAATAGAAACCACCAATATAGGAGACGACTATCCTTTATGGACAGTCGAATTCGATTAGTGAGGCGAGGTAGCATGGGGATATGATTCTATATCGAATTGGAGAATTAGCTAAGGCTGCTCACATCAGTGAGCGCACCATTGATTATTACACGAAATTGGGGTTAATCTCCCCAGAGTCAAGAAGCACCAAAAATTACCGACTTTACAGTCATGAAACCTTGGTCGACTTAGAACGTATTAATCAATTAAAGCATGACAAGTATTCATTGGAAGAAATCAAATCCATGATGAGCAAATGGAGCGAGGCTACTCCTGAAACTGACGTATCTGATAAATTAGTCGAGCTTGAGCAACATATGCAACGACTAGAACGTGAAGTAAAGGCACTTGAACCCATTATAAGCGGTCTGAAGCCGGGACAGGCCAGACGCGCGCTCTCTAACTTACTCCCACAAGGAGTGGCCTGCATGGAGGCGATTCGGCTTCTATTGCTTACGCAAGGACCGCCAATGTAAATACCATATTTACAATACAGTGGAGGAATGCAGCTATGGGAATGTATCTATTAGTAATTATCGCTTTTATTTTTTCATTATGGGCCCAGTTCAGAGTTAAAGGGACATTCAGCAAATGGTCCAAGGTCGCCAACTTAAACGGTCTGACAGGATATGAAGCAGCTAGACGCATGCTCGACGCAAATGGACTTCACGATGTTCCGATTGAGCCTGTAAGAGGTACGCTTTCTGACCATTATGATCCAATTCACAGAGTTGTACGCTTATCAGAGCCTGTTTATTATGAGAGTTCTATCGCAGCAGTCTCAGTCGCTTGTCACGAAGTGGGTCACGCCATTCAGCATAAAGTAAGTTATCCTATGTTAACACTACGTCACCGGATGTTCCCAGTAGTTAATTTTGCATCAGGTATAGCACCATTCATGCTTATGGCAGGATTTATATTCGGTTACTTTAATCTCGTAGGCCTTGGTATCATTTTCTTCTCGGCCGCTGTTGCCTTCCAGCTTGTGACACTCCCAGTTGAGTTCAATGCCAGCAACCGGGCACGTCAAGTCATGGTAGAGCAAGGCTACATTCGTAACGAAGAGGAACGCGGAGTAGCCAAAGTCCTAAACGCAGCTGCATTAACGTACGTTGCCGCCGCGCTAGTCTCCTTACTCGAACTGCTTCGTTTGATTACCGTCTTTTTAGGTAACCGCGACTAATACAAAAATTCAGCACAAAAAGAAACCCCGGAAGGCTAAGAGCCAACCGGGGTATTATTTTGTCTCGCTTTAAAATAGGATATCAAAAAAGTCCGAAACGAACGTGCAACCAGCGGCAACTTACTATCTGTTCGGTAAATCAAACCAACCGTCCTCGTCACAGCAGGCTCCACAACCCTTACCTGAGCTGGCTGGAGAGGATTCGTCTGATAGAACGCCATCTCCGGCAGAAGGCTTACACCCATCCCTGCCGCCACTAAACCACGTATGGTATCAGTCTCCCCACCTTCGAATGCAATCTGTGGTTGAAATCCCGCCTGCAAGCACGCTTGCCAAACGATCGGCCTCAAAGAATAACCTTGACTGAATAGAACAAACTTTTCATTTTGAAGCTGTTCCAGTCGGATCTCAGATTCTCCTGCCAGCTGATGATTCTGGGGAAGTATTGCAAATAACTCTTCAGTCATAACAATATCTCCAGAGACATGCTCATCATTTTCCGGAAAAGGCGAAATAAATGTTAAATCCACCTCTCCAGATAATACGTCCTTTATCAGCGAAGGGTAAGAGCCCTGCTTAAAGCGAAACTTGACATGGGGATAGTGCTGGCGGAATTCTGCAACGATAGTCGGGATAAGATGCGTTCCAAGACTGTGAGGAAACCCTATACGAATCTCTCCACGTTCCGGATCTAGAAATTCATGCACTTCATTTACCGAATGTTCCAATTCCTTAAGAATACTATCCACCCGCTTGCAAAAGAGCTGTCCAACCGGCGTAAGCTGCAAATTACGCCCTTTTTGCATGAACAAGTCAACCCCAAGCTCTTGCTCCAATTGATGAATCTGACGGCTTACCGCAGACTGCGCTACATGAAGTTCCTCTGCCGCTCTTGTCACATGTTCTTTTTGGGCTACCTTTAGAAAATATTGCAGCTGTCTTAGCTCCACTCCATCATCGCCCCTGTCTTAGGCTTTTTTTAAATATACGAATAATAAGTCCATATAGGAAAAAGCCAGAAACCAAGCCTCCGATATGCGCAACCCAATTCACATTTGGTGTTGCAAACGACATAATGATCCCGATTACAAGCAAACCGTATAACGTCTTTCGCGAGCCTTCGTCCATCATCGCCCGTTGAATAACAGCAATGTATAAAAATGCGCCATAGACGGCGTAGATTGCTCCAGAAGCACCTACCGAGACCGTACCTACCTCTAATACTGAGCGACTGCTGATTGCAATCGTTAGAAAATTCGCAAGAACTCCACCTACCACATAAAGAATTGCATATCGCCACCAGCCAAGCAGGCGCTCCAGAGGCGGTGCAAATACCAGTAGAGCGAAGCTATTAAAGAATAGATGGGAAAACCCATTATGTAAAAAAATAGCCGCCACATAACGCCACAGTTCCTCTTTATACGGGCTAACATCAACTATAGCACCAAAATCAACAAGTGTTTGTATATTGGTGGATCCACCATTGAACGCCATGAGCATAAACATAATCACATTAGCTACAATGAGAAGACATGTTACCGGGTAATACCGGAGATAACTTTTCCAATTTTCATACCGAATAAATATCATTACACCCATCCCTTTACATTTATATCTTGCTCTGTTGGACATCTCCCTGTAAATAAGATTATAATTTATTGTGGCAGTAAGAGCCAATATAACAATTCGAGGAGGAAAACAAGGATATGACGCAAGAAAGAACAGGCGTAGCTACTTTCAAAAGCAGCCCCATCACTCTCGTAGGACCCAAGCTTACAGCTGGTGATCCCGCTCCTGATTTTGTTCTAAGTAAGAATCTACTGGAAGAAGTGTCTCTTAGTGATTATGCCGGTAAAATCAAGCTGATCAGTGTTGTACCTTCTCTAGATACTGGTGTATGTGATGCACAGACCCGCCGGTTCAATAGCGAAGCTGCAGAGCTAGGTGACGATGTAGTTATCCTCACGGTAAGTATGGACCTACCATTTGCTCAAGCCCGCTGGTGTGGCGCTGCAGGGATCGATCGCGTAATCACTCTATCCGATCACAAAGCAGCCTCATTCGGACAAGCCTATGGCGTACTAATCAAAGAATTCCGGTTAGATATGCGTTCTATTTTTGTACTAGACAAGAACAACACACTCACCTATGTTGAATATTTGAGTGAAATGACCGAGCACCCTAATTACGAAGATGCTATAGCTGCTGTGAAGAGCTTGCTCTAATTCTCTAGAACAGTAAGTTAGCGGCCATTTTCGACAATACTTACTTATCACTGCAAGCATAAATGCCTTTGTCGTCCTTACAAGGGCGACAAAGTGTTTATGCGAGAAATATAAGACATAAAGTATAGGTGTAGAACTTATACTTTCTTATATTTTGAAAAAAGCGGAAGAAGGTCCATCCTTCTCCCGCTTTTTTTTGTAATAGAAAGATTTATCGATAATATCCAGAGCAGTCAACATTTGCGTAAACGCATTCATACAATCCCTAAGTAAGAAGGTTTAGTAAGAATCTCTGAAAATTAGTCTGCTTTGTATTTTCCTAATTTTTTGTCCAAGGACGCATATAACCGCTGAATGACACGGTAATTAGCACCCAAATCACCTAGCGAACCTCTAGATGCAGAGTACATATCTACGCCACAACGTACAGGTGTGGTATTGAGCACAGAGACAGTAATGTCCAGTGTACGGCCGAATGCCGTTCTCTTCTCCAGAGTGATCTCACCTACTGACTCCACTTCATGAAGCACCTTGAATCCAGGAATCTTCTTAAGCGTTGATGAAACTTCCTCCCAAGCTTTGTCTTTCGTTAGATTGTAATAACGCGTTTTTAATGTCGGATCTTTTGCGCGGTCGCTTGTTCCATCATGACTACGGAATAAACCGACCAAGGTTCTTTTTAACGACAAAATTCTTCCCCCTCTACAAATCCCAAGTTCATTATTCTAAGTGTAACACTCTTGTCTCAGGAACAAAAGGGTATTACTCACTTTCTCCTTGTTCCAGACACACAAAAAAGCGCCCGTTCCCAACTTTCACGGGATACAGGGCGCTTTGGCCTAAACAATAGAAAACCCGCTTATGCCGTCCGGCTACAGTGTCTTCTGAACCTGCTAGAGCAGGTGGGTGATCGCAGAAAACGTTTTTGAATTCCCCAAGTCATATAGACAGGGCTGTTCAGCTGCGCTTCGTGTAGATCTCCCAAGACATTATCATTGGTTCAAAACAACGAGCAACCGTAACGAACATCGCAGGATTTGTTATTATTATATTGCGTTTTAACGAAAAAGTAAACCTGTATGCGCTTTATTTTACACTGGAATTAAATTACTGACGATTTCCGAGTGCTTAATACTCGTCTTTGTTAAATACGTTTTACATCTTTATCCTCAACATCATCTTCATAATCATCATCGTCATCGTCGTCATCCTCTTGATTGTTCAATGCAGCTTCTCGCTCTTCTTCCTCTTTCAGTTTCTTCTGCTCCACCTGCAATTGCAGTTTATTATAGGTAGCATAGAAGTTAAAGAAAGCAGCCATCGCAATCAACGTTGGAATACAGATGAAATACAGTGCTGGATATCTAAGACCAATATAAGCTAGCACTGCAGCTGCAATCAAAGTTGAGAACACGCGAATTGGACGTGCTATAGTCAGCAATATTGAGTTAGTCATCACTTGTTTAAAGCTCATTTGATAATGAACGACAATAGAAAAGAAGTTAAACATGGACACCGATAAAATAATCATGAGCACTAACATCAAAATACCAACAATTCTGAAGTTAGGCATTTGTGTCATGTAAACCGTTACATCGACGTACATAATAACGAACATCAATGTGTAGATAATTCCACCGAGCATACTTTTTAAATAATTCTCTTTATACCCCTGAAAAAACGTACGAAAAGTTCCTACATCCGTGTTCCCCATAACCCATTTGCGCACAACGGTAAATAAAGCCGCCGAAGCAGGAAATACTGTAAATGGCGCCAGAATCCCCATAGCCCAGTTCAATGTGAGCTGCTCATTTACTCCACCTGAGCTTGTCCCAAGCATCATCAATTTCATCAATCCAAAAAATAAAAACGGGGCGGAACATAGTGCCCATAAGATATTACTAGCTGCGATACGTGTAATCCATTCTGTGATGCGGTATAAACCACCCATTGCTCCTTTAAACTCCAATTCCCTTCCTCCTCTGTCTCTTGCATACTGCTTATCTTAACTATACCTCATTTGACCTACTCTTTTCCATAGCCCAACTTTCTGAATTCTAGGTCATCGTCTATACATTAAGTCTATAGAATCCATATATTGGGATTGTGACCATAAGAATTTCCAAAATCACCACATTCTAAAGGAGGTTATTATATGTCCTCACCTGTTGGCTACGGCGGCTGGACTTCCACTGGTACGATCCTCGTATTGTTTATCCTGCTCGTTATCATCACTCGTACTTTCATTTAAATAAGCTGCTAATTCAATAAACACCCTTATATTTCAGCAAAAAGAAGACGAGAACCGCTATTCGGCATCTCGTCTTCTTTGTATTTTGATAAATCATCACCCGCGGGTTCTGATCAAGTATTAATTATCGAAATCTTCGCGTTTTGCTGGACGCGTGCTTGTGCTGCTTGGGCGAGTAGATGGTTTGCGGTCCGCACTGCGGTTCGCTCCACCATCACGGCCAGCTGCGCCATCACGGTTGCCTTTATAGCCACCGCCATAACCGCCACTGCCACTACCATAGTTACTGCCACCGCTGCTGTAGCCACCACGACTTCCGCCACCGTTGTTGTCACGGTTTCCACGGTATCCACCAGTGCTGCCACCGGAAGTACCACGGTTGCCACCATAACCACCATTAGGTTTGCGGCCACTGCGAATGTCGTTCTTACCACCACGACGTTTAGCACGGATTGGATCTTCAGGAGTCAATTCAATTGCAGAATCCTTCTTATCACCAGTCAGAAGCTTCATTGCAGCTGACAGCAATTGTACGGAATCATATTGCTCAAGCAATTGAATAGAAATACCTTTGTACTCATTCAATTCACCGTTCTCAACCATTTCAAGCAAGCGCTCTGCTGTTACGCGTTGTTTACCTTCAATAGCCTCAGCCATAGTTGGCAATGGTTTACGAGTAATACGGTGACGAGTAACGCGTTCGATCAAATGCAGGTGATCCATTTCGCGTGGAGTAACGAAAGACCAAGCTGTACCCTCTTTACCAGCGCGACCAGTACGACCGATACGGTGTACATAGCTTTCTGGATCTTGCGGCAAGTCAAAGTTAATTACATGAGTAACGCCAGATACGTCCAAACCACGAGCCGCTACGTCAGTAGCTACCAGCACATCAATGCTGCCATCACGGAATTTACGCATTACAGCATCACGTTGGTTCTGAGACAGGTCACCATGTAATCCATCAGCTGAGTATCCACGTTTTTGCAAAGCTTCTGCAAGCTCATCAACCCGGCGCTTTGTGCGTCCGAACACGATTGCAAGCTCAGGTGATTCCATATCAATCAAACGACTAAGCGCTTCGAACTTTTGACGTTCAGGTACTTCAACATATGCTTGATCAATCAGCGGAGCACTGATTTGTTTCGGAATAACGGAGACGTGTTGCGGGTTGTTCAGGAATTGCTGTGCAAGACGTTGAATGTTTGGAGGCATTGTAGCCGAGAACAACATAGTTTGACGTTCTTCAGGAACGAGCTTGAGGATTGTCTGAATATCTTCCATAAAGCCCATATCCAGCATTTCATCTGCTTCATCCAATACAACAGTTTGAACATCATCCAAACGAATGGTTTTACGGTTGATATGGTCAAGCAAACGTCCAGGTGTACCAATAATAATTTGTGGTTTCTTCTTAAGACCACGGATTTGGCGACCAATATCTTGTCCGCCATAAATTGCCAACGAACGAAGACCTTTAAAACGGCTTAGCTTACCGATTTCTTCTGATACTTGAATGGCCAACTCACGTGTTGGTGCCATGATAAGTGCCAGAATTTTTTCGTCTTCGCGATTAATCTTCGAAATGAGGGGGATACCAAAAGCAGCAGTCTTACCTGTACCAGTCTGTGCTTGACCGATCAGATCCGACCCAGTCAATGCCAATGGAATTGACTGCTCCTGTATCGGTGTTGCCTCCTCAAATCCTAACTCTGTGATTGCTTGTAGCACTTTTGGCTCCAAGCCAAATTCTGCGAATGTTTTCAAATTATTCATGCTCCTTCTATACAGTGGACATTCCACATGCTTGTCTGTATTCTTAAGTAGCGGTAAACACATTTATATGCTGTCCAATCATGCTCTTTTTTCTGCATGATATAGCGCTTTTGGGACGAAAAGCCTCCCTTTCATCAGGTACTTCATTGTACCTGAGCAACTGTAGCTTTACATCCGATGCAATGCAAAAATACCATTGTAACGTCCTACTCAAGAATATCCTGTACATTATATCACAACTCTAAGTAGGAATACCAGTGGGTTCCTTTCTTTTCATTGCATACATGGTTTATTTTTAAATTTATTTATAGAGGTGGATTTGCTTGTTAAGACAGATTTGGAATTGTATTGCAGTTATTTTTGGGGCAGCGTTGATCGCCAGTGGATTTAATCTTTTTCTAATCCCTCATCGCTTACTCAGCGGAGGAGTATCCGGACTTTCGATGTTAGTGGGTTACTTTACACCACTAAACATAAGCCTCTTGTACTTACTCTTTAATATTCCATTGCTTGTAGCTGGTTGGTTCCAGCTAGGCCGGAGATTTATTATGCTAAGCATGTTATCCGTTGTGGCAACAACCTGGTTCTTGACGATCATTCCCGAATATTTGGTAGCTACTGATATGCTGCTTTCTTCTGTATTTGGTGGCGTGCTGGTTGGTATTGGCTGTGGCTTCAGCTTCCGTGCAGGTGGTTCATCCGGAGGTTTTGATATCCTGGGATCCATCATCACTAAATTCCGCGATTTCCCAGTTGGAAACGTGGTGGTTAGCTTAAACGGACTCGTTATTCTTGCCGCGGCATATTTTGATAACAACTGGAACTTGGCTCTTGCATCAATGGTATCTATATATGTAACTGGTAAGGTACTGGACATGATTCACATCAGCCATTTAAAGGTAACCGTATATATAGTAACAAATCGTACAGATGAGCTCCTTCAGCATCTAATGGGGCTTCAACGCGGTGTCACAAAGATTAAAACAGAAGGCGCTTATTCTCATGTTGAAAAGGACATGCTAATGACAGTAACAACCCGCTACGAACTTGCTGAACTGCAACGTATTATCCGCACGACAGATCCTCAAGCATTTGTAAATATTGTCGAGACAGTTGGTGTTATGGGTTCCTTCCGAAAAAGATAAAAACTGGCAATGAAAAGTATTAATTTGGAAAATGCACCAATCACAGAATTGTGATATATTATAATCACGCAGAACCCTAACAATTTCATAAAGATTGAGATTTACCCCTCTTTTTTCCAAGCACTTCGTTTTCCGATGATTACTGAATTCCATTCAGACCTATCGAAAAAGGAAAGGGTGATTTTTGTGGAAATGGAAACGGTAAAGCTGTCAGCAATCGTCATGAGGTGGTATCCTGATATGATGCCGTTTCTCAAACAGGACGAATTAAATTCCGTAATCGTTCTGCGTGACGGGCTTAGTATTCTGGAACCTGCAGATGCCATGGATATCATCCATTACAGTATCTGTGAACATCAGAATTCTGCGTATCTTCAATGAGTAAGCCGCAAGAGAAGTCTTGATAGTTGCCGCCTTAAGTTCGGCCATGTTGCCGTGTTGAGGCGGCATTTACTTTTTAACAATACGTTTAGAATCTGTGTGTCCCGGTTATATACATCAAGGATGGATTTTCAGACCCGATCTGAGCCAACATTATTACAACACTGTTCTTTTTAGAAGCAACCGTTCCTATATAATTTAGGAAATGTACATAAAGGGAGAGAATACGAATGAACATCACCTGGGCTCTACTGATGATGGCCTTGGGAAGTGTAGGCGTGCAACAGAATCAACATGACGCTGAAGTGGCAATTGCATTGAAGTCCGCCATGAATCCCCCCATCATCGCTACGCAAAATAATAATTCAAATGGTTCAACTCCAGCTCCAAATGCTACAGCAGAAGCAAATGACTCACAAAGCATGCTACACGCAGATCCTCAGCCGGATGCGCCAAAAGTAAAAGGCATCTATGTTACCGCATACAGTGCCGGTGGAGAACGAATGGAAAAGCTTCTTTCTTTACTTGATCAGACGGAACTAAATTCTATGGTCATCGACATTAAGGATGATGCAGGTTACATCACGTATAAAACCGATAATCCTGAACTTCAGAAACTCGGTAATCCGCAGCCATTTATTGGCGACATCAACAAACTGATGGAAAGATTGAATAAACATGATGTATATCCTATCGCTCGAATTGTTGTCTTTAAGGACTCTATACTTGCCAAAAAGAATCCGCAATTATCCTTTGTTAATGCAGACGGCACAGTATGGAAGAATAAAGGCGGCGATAGCTTTGTTAATCCTTATAATGAAGATGTCTGGAAGTACAATGTCGATATCGCCAAAGAAGCTGTCAAACTCGGCTTTAAAGAAATTCAATTCGACTATGTGCGCTTTCCTGAAGGATTCGAAAAACGTGCAGACACACTTAAATACACCAAAACTAGCGATTCTCGCGTAGATATCATTTCTAATTTTGTAAAATACGCAAAAGCAGAGCTTGCTCCACTTGGTGTTCGTGTATCCGTAGATATTTTTGGATATGCCGCATCTGCTCCTGCTGAGGGCATAGGACAAGACTTCGTTAAAATATCCAAGAATGTGGATGTCATCAGCCCGATGATTTATCCGAGTCATTATTCAACGGGATGGTTTGGAGTGAAAGAGCCTGACTTAGATCCGTATGCTACCATTAAAGGCTCCATGGTTGATACCCATAAGAAGCTTGATCCTCTAGGCAGCTACAAACCTGTTATTCGTCCTTGGATTCAAGATTTTACAGCAAGCTGGCTCGGAAAAGGTCATTATATTAAATACGGTAAAAAACAGGTGGAGGATCAAATCCGCGCTTTAAAAGATGAAAATGTAGAGGAGTTTCTGCTCTGGAACGCCAATAACCGATATACCTCCGATGTCGATTATGAGAAATGATGTATATAGCCCTTATTATGTATAATTGAAATCAGGTATGATATATAAAGATAAAGACCCGGCATTTGCCGGGTCTTTTAATGGAGAAAAAGGGAACTTTTACTGTAATCATTAAAAACCAACAAAGAATGAGGCAAAGAACGATGATACAAACCACCTCTTTAAAACAAAAAGCAATACAATTCTTTCATATTTTATTTCCAATTCTGGTTACACAGATTGCTTTGTCAGCGATAACCTTCTTTGATACAAACATGTCAGGTAAGTTTGGCACAGCCGATCTGGCAGGTGTAGCGATAGGAACCAGTCTCTGGATTCCAATTCAAACGGGCTTAAGTGGAATCCTTATGGGGATTACCCCCATCGTCTCTCAGCTCATCGGAAGCAAAAAAGAAAAGGATGTAGCCTATCAAGTCACACAGGGAATCTGGTTATCACTGATCGTCTCTGTAATTGTCTTACTAATCGGGAGCTTCGCCTTGTCACCTATCCTTAATTTTATGAATCTGGAGCCGACTGTAAGAGATGTTGCATTTCGTTTCCTAAGTGCGATCTCCTTCGGAATTATCCCGCTGTTTGGATATACAGTTCTCCGTAGTTGTATAGACGCTCTGGGACAAACACGAGTGTCCATGTTGATCACACTCATAGCCCTACCCGTGAATGTTGGTTTGAACTACTTACTAATCTTCGGAAAATTCGGGTTTCCTCGACTTGGTGGTGTTGGAGCTGGAGTGGCATCAGCTATCACCTACTGGGTAATTTTTTCGGTTGCCCTGCTGTTCATTTATCGGGTAGAACCCTTTGCAAACCTTAGAATCTTCCGAAAGTTCTTCTTTATATCGCTAAAAAGCTTCAAAGATCTACTGAAGATCGGTGTACCTATTGGCTTCTCGATTTTTTTTGAAACTGCAGTCTTCTCCGCTGTAACCTTGTTGATGAGTCGGTTCGATACTGTTACGATTGCAGCTCATCAAGCAGCCATTAATTTTGCAACTACGTTATATATGATTCCGCTCAGTATCTGTATGAGCCTTACCATTCTCGTCGGCTTCGAGACTGGATCCGGCAGGCAAAAGGATGCCCGTCAATATGCCATTATGGGAATTGGACTTGCGGCTATCCTCTCCCTGGCAACTGCACTCCTGCTCTTATTTGCCGGCCATCATGTAGCTGGTTTATACACTGATGAACCTGATGTCATATCATTAATTCAGCATTTCTTAATCTATGCGATCTTTTTCCAGATTTCCGATGCGATTGCAACACCTACACAAGGAGCACTTCGTGGCTATAAGGATGTTAATCCAGCCTTCATTATTTGCTTTATAGCTTATTGGGTTATAGGGCTTCCTACAGGCTATGTACTTGCTACTTATACGGATCTAGGAGCTTATGGTTATTGGATCGGCTTGATCACCGGTCTTGCGATTGGGGCTACATTGCTCTTGACTCGGCTTGTTAAAGTTCAATGCCGTTATGCCACACAATATGCAGACGCTCAAGCACATCACTAATGATCAAAAGAATACAAAAAAAGGAACAGTGCCGAAATTCGCAGCTGTTCCTTTTTTGTATGTTAATTATTGAGAAAGACGGGATGCAAGCTCGTACAACTCCACGTCAAAGTCTTTCTTCGTATTCACTACAAGATCGATATCTGTAAGGGTTAGTTCTCCCTTGATGATACCGCAACCTTTATCAGACTCACCTTCAATTAGTTTACGAACGGCAAAGTCACCAAGACGGCTAGCAAGGTTCCGGTCTCCAGGTGTTGGTGTTCCTCCCCGCTGAATATGTCCAAGTACAGTAACCCGTGCATCCAGAGAAGCATGACGATCTTTCAACGCTTGGGCCACATCTTCGCCTTTACCCACACCTTCTGCAACGATGACGATACTGTGACGTTTACCTCTGACAAAGTTGTCGCGCATACGATCCGCAACTTCATTCAAGTCATATGGCATTTCTGGCACGAGAATTGTTTCTGCTCCAGAAGCCAGACCTGCATGTAGTGCGATATCTCCACAATGACGTCCCATAACTTCTACAATGGAAGAACGCTCATGGGAGGACATCGTGTCACGCAGCTTGTTAATAGCATCTACAACGACACCAACTGCTGTATCAAACCCGATGGTGTAATCCGTGTAGGAAATATCATTATCAATAGTTCCCGGTAATGCCATCGTCTTGATACCGAGTTTACTTAGTTTATTAGCACCTTTATAAGAACCATCTCCACCTATAACTACTAGGCCATCGATGCCCATTTCATTAAGAATATCTGCACCCTTTTGCTGACCTTCTGGTTTTGTGAACTCCAGACATCTTGCAGATTGCAGAATGGTTCCCCCACGTTGAATAATGTCACCAACACTGCGAAGATCCATAGGGAAGATATCGCGATTCAGAAGACCTTGATATCCACGTTGAACTCCAAAAACTTCAATGCCATAATAAAGTGCGCTTCTTACAACCGCACGAACAGCGGCGTTCATACCTTGTGAATCTCCACCACTAGTCAGTACTGCAATTTTTTTGATTTTTGACATTCTGTTGTTCCTCCTTAAAGTTGTGCAATGCCCCATCCGTTGTATAGATGAAGCTTCGCAGCCTTGTTACAAAAAACGATTGCGTATCCAGCGGCTATTAGCGAAGAAGAACAGCCTTGTAAGCGGACTTCCTCTCATCAGGCTTTTAGACACAGTGCGAACTTCCCGCTGTTCGCTAACTTTCGGATCAGATAAATAAAGTGCCAGCAATCCCTCAATCACCATACGATGCATAGATGATTCCGGAAGTTCACGTACATCCTTACGGGCCCACTCAACCATGGAAGCGATCCGACTTAACATGGTATCCGTGTCGTCATAATAATTGCAGAAATTAAGATCGCCGCCTGCTCGGTCCTCTTCCTGATCAATCAAATAATCCAGCATAATGTGCAATCCACAAACATGTGGAAAATATGCAGCTCGAATCGATTCCGAAGAAGACTTACTTAGCTTCGGATCACATGCAGATAGAAAAAGCATGAATACGCCTAAAGTAGAGCCCGTTGCAGCTGCAAACTCGTTCCAATGCAGATGCGGAGCACGGCTACCCTGCTGCTCCCACCATTCCTTCAGGGCTGTTTCCCTGAGTTCCGGGCGGATATGCTTATATACCTGCAAATCTGTATACAGCACAGCCAAATCACGAATCTCCGCTGCAGCAGCGGAATAACCTGGCAGCAAAGAGATCATCTCCTGGCATTTTCGAACTAGCCTATACAAGTACCCGCCGTCATTCTGTTCATCGCGAAGCGCATAATAATTGACAGGTTCAGCGTTTGGATCAATGGCATCCAGCATAGATTGATGCAGCAGCCTGAAATCTGCAGGATCAAGCGAAGTACTGCGATCACATAAGTTATCTAGATAATCACTGATAGTTTGATAAGCAACAATAAGCGGAATAAGTATATGTCTCATCGATAAATTGCCGGCGGCATAAATACCTCCACCTATGCAGTGAAACTCCTTTGTTTCAATGCTGGCAAGTGCTTGCTTCCGGAGCTCGGGATCGGGAATCCCATTCGCATCTTGGCGCCAGAAGTCCAGACTTTCTCTCACTTCTGGCAGCACGTACTTATAGACCCTGTTCATAAGCCCAATAGGGCCACGCGGGCTAAGGTAACGGCCTTGCTCTAATTCACTCAATGATAGTGCCTCCACATTGTTGTCTCCTTATCCAAATCACCACTTATTATAATATGATCAGACGTATTTGTACAAACAACAAAATCACTTTCGTAAAATTATGAAAGATTCAGAAATAACGCAATTCAAGAATAAAACACATAACCCTTCATTGCTTTATGCTATACTAGCCATATTTCAATCTCAGAGGAGTGCACTTTCATGTTTTCAAAACGGACCGGAAGCCCTTACAGCGATCAGAATTGGCTTCGTTCCTTTCTTTTTACGATTTATGGCACTAGCGTTCTTGTAGTATCCTACTTTCCTTTATTCTACACACATTTAGGGTTTAGCAGTTCTCAGGTGGGCTACTTGTATTCTCTGGGTCCCCTCATCTCCATCCTATCCAATCTCTTCTGGAGTATGATGAGCGATAAGCTAGGTACCATTCGAAAAATCATGTTTATTTTACTCGCGGGGCAATTAGTTACCGGACTTCTATTAGCCAGAGCGACCGAATTTTCTTCCGTTATGCTTATTTTGTCCTTTTTCTACTTCTTCTATTACCCAGTTTTTCCGCTTGCTGATACAATGGCCATCAAAATTGCGGAGCGACACGGACGAAACTTCATTACAATTCGTGTATTTGGCTCATTAGGCTATTCTTTCTTTGCTTTAACCGTCGGGTATGCGCTTAGAGCTTTAGGTGCTACTTGGAGTCTTACCTTATGTATTATTATCATTATAATCGCACTTCTAATTACAATTGGCCTAAAGGATGTCAAAAAAACTGTTCCAGAGCTCCCCAATCAGAAGGCTGTTACTACCAAACCAGGCAAGAAAGAGCATGGGCTTAAAGATATCCTTTTGCGAAAAGAAGTGCTGTGGTTCTTCGGATGTGTCTTTGTACTCGCACTGGGACATAGAATGAACGAAGCTTTTCTCACCATCAGTTTAAAGAACCTGGGCGCTGGTGAGGAAGTGATCGGCTGGGCATTACTTGCCTCAGCACTAAGTGAAATCCCTGTATTATTTATACTCGGCAAATACGGCGACAAATTTAAAGAACTGCCCTTATTAATTTTAGCCAGTCTCATGTATGCCCTTCGCTTTCTACTAATGGCGCTCGCCGATCACCCAGGCTCTATAATCGCGATTCAAGCCTTGCATAGCCTGACATTTGGCGTCTTTTTTGTAACATGTGTCCGCTATATCACTCGGATTATTCCTGATCGTCTCCGAGCAACCGGTCTTGCAATCTACACAGTTGTTTGGTCAAGTGCAGCTGGACTTCTAAGTGGTACATTTGGTGGAATGATCTATCAGGAAGCAGGACGCTTCACCTTCTATATGGTAGCGGTTGGCTTCAGCCTTCTTGCTTTTGTAGGCTTTTTAGGACAGCATTTATTGGATACCCATCGAGATTCAATGCGCTATTTCAAGAATAAGAACAAAAAAGCTTCCCTATAATAGAACACTTCTGATACTCAAAAATATTAAAAGGTCTTTGCTATCCCTTCGCTTGGGAATGCAAAGACCTTTCATCTAAATTGATGTCTATTAGACGTAAAAAAACACAGTTCCCGAAAGAACTGTGTTCTATAGTTGGTAACCACTCTTGCAAGGGCTTGCCAAGTAAATTATATATTTATAGCAGACAGCTTAACTGTCTTTGCCGTTTCTTATAATTTTACTACGTTTTCAGCTTGCGGTCCACGATTACCATCAGTGATATCGAATTCTACTTCTTGACCTTCGTCCAAAGTTTTGAATCCTTCACCTTGAATTGCTGAGAAGTGTACGAATACATCTTCGCCGCCTTCTACTTGAAGAAAACCATAACCTTTTTCTGCGTTAAACCATTTTACTGTACCTTTCAATTGAACAACCTCCTAAAAATAACCGCCATATATGGCGTATAACTATATTATACTGCAATCTTTTACTCAAATCAATCTATCTGGATCTTTAAATATGTGATTTAATTTGCTTTTCCCTTGACCAGTGCGTTATCATTGAGCCAAAAGCCAAAAATCGCCAGGGTGGTAATGATAATGATCAAAAAACATGAAATATACAAAACAGACAAATGGAATATGATGACGGTAGAAGTTCAAGGACGTTATATTGTACTTCGCGAAATCTCCGATCAATGGGGAGAAGAAACACATACTTTCCTTAGTCGTCCAGCTATGATGCAGTGGGTGAACAACCGATTCAACAAAGAATCTTATAAAGATAATGAAGAAGAGTATAAAAATATCATCGCAGCCTTCAAACAGGTATAACAGAATATGAACACAGAAAATATCGCGATTTATGTTGTCCTAGTCTTATGTCTAGGCGCAGTTCTAATTATGACCAAGGATCGTGTCCCGCCGCAGTTTAAGCGGGGCATGGCCTTAACTGCAGTCATTATGATTCTGTTCGCCTTCATCTTTGTTATTTATAGCTTATTGGCATAACTTATACTTTCATATATTTAAAGAAGACTAAATATTAATAATCAGGACTTAATAGGGCATAATAAGCCGACTCTACTTTCAAGAGGAGGATGTTATGCCTATTTCACCCAAGTCCATCCCTCTTCTACTTGTGCTCAGCTTGCTACCGGGTGATTTATCATCTACAGTATTGCCGAGGGAGATTATGCCTACTACATCTCATCATTCTAGGAGGGTTTCTATGGAAAAATTATTGAAAAGAAGCGAAGTACCTGCTGAGAATCGTTGGAAGCTTGAAGATGTGTTTGCTTCTCAGAAGGATTGGGATGCAGAATTTGCTGAAGCTAAATCCTTAATCAAAAAAGCTGCGGATTTTCAGGGTACACTAGATTCCGCGGATGCTCTAAAAAAATGTTTTGAAATGGATGACAAGCTGTCCATCCTAACTGAACGACTCTTCGTGTATGCACATATGCGTCAAGATGAAGACACAGCTAATCCTGACTCTCAGGCTTTGTCCTCCAAAGCGAAAAAGCTTGGTATTGAAGCAGGTGAAGCCTTATCTTTTGTAACCCCAGAAATTCTGGCGTTGCCAGTTGAGAAGTTGGACCAGTTCATCGCTGATCCGAACCTATCCGCTTATAAATTCACCTTAACTGAAATGAAACGTGAAAAAGCCCATGTGCTTTCTAAGGCTGAAGAAGCACTGCTAGCTCAGGTCGGAAATTTAGCTCAAGCACCTCAGAATATTTTCAGTATGCTGAACAATGCGGATCTGAAATTCCCTAAGATCAAAGATGAGGATGGCAAAGAAGTTGAACTGACTCATGGCAACTATATCAAGTTTCTCGAAAGTAACGACCGTGAGGTTCGCCGAAATGCTTTTAAGGCAGTCTATGATACCTACCGGAAGCAGAAGAACACTATCGCAGCAACGCTTAGCGCCAATGTGAATAAAAATGTGTTCTACTCACGAATTCGCAAATATCCTTCTGTAATGGAAATGTCACTCTATGGTGATAACATTCCTAAAGAGGTTTACACCAACTTGATTGATACGATTCACGAAAGCCTTCCATTGATGCACCGTTATATGAAACTGCGTCAGAAGCTGCTGGGTGTCGATGAGTTACATATGTATGATCTGTTTGCACCGCTTGTTGATGAATATAAATTAGATATCACCTATGAAGAAGCCAAGAAAATCACAAAAGAGGGTCTCAAACCACTCGGTGAAGATTATCTGAATGTGCTGCAAAAAGGCTACGACAACGGATGGATCGATGTGTATGAGAACGAGAATAAACGGTCCGGGGCTTACAGCTGGGGGCCATACGGTACGCATCCTTTCGTACTGCTGAACCATAATGATAATTTAAACAGTATGTTTACACTGGCACATGAGATGGGCCATGCATTACACTCGTATTTTTCGGATAACGCTCTGAATTATCGGGATGCGCAATATACGATTTTCCTAGCAGAGGTTGCTTCTACTACTAACGAGGCGCTGCTAATGGATTATTTACTCAAAAAGTCTACAGATCCTAAAGAAAAAATGTATTTGCTCACCTACTATGCTGATCAGTTCCGAACAACAATTTTCCGGCAGACGATGTTCGCTGAGTTCGAGAAAATCATTCATCAGCGTGTTGAAGAAGGTGAATCGCTTACTCCACAAGATCTTTCGAGTATCTACTATGACCTGAATGTTAAATACTATGGTAAAGAAATGGTTGTAGATCAGGATATCGAGATGGAATGGGCGCGGATTCCGCATTTCTATAACAGCTTCTATGTTTATAAATACGCAACCGGCTTCTCAGCAGCGACTAGCTTTGCCAAACAAATTCTTGAAGAAGGCAAACCTGCGGTGGATCGTTACCTCGGCTTCCTGAAGAGTGGTGGCAGTGACTACTCCATTAATATTCTGTCTAAAGCTGGTGTTGATATGTCTTCTCCTGAGCCGATTCGCGAAGCGATGAGTGTCTTCGAAGATGTTATCGCTCAAATGGAACAGTTGACCAAATAAGGCAGAGAGCTTAGTATTGCATTAATCCCTTGCCCTATTTGGGCAAGGGATTTTATTCTGTTATATCCCCTGAGGAGGAAGAATTCAATGAGAATTCAATGGTCTTTAATTGCAGGTCTAATCTTTGCGCTGCTAACAGCCATATTTGCAGTCATCAACGTGGATCCCGTTCAAGTCAATTTCGGTTTTGATGTAGTTAATATACCGCTGATCCTAGTTATTCTGGGCTGCGCGTTAATTGGTGGAATCATCGTGGGTTCTTACGGTATTTTTCGCCAGTACAAACTACAAAAACAAATTAAAAGCTTAAATGCTGAGCTAACCAAACTTCGTGATGCCGACACTTCTTTAGATTCTTTTAACACAGACAATGATGGCCTGACAGGAGGAATTAACTAATGATTACTATTCAACCAAACGAACATTACATACTCTCAATCCTAAAAAAATTGCTGGATACACCGAGCCCCAGCGGCTTCACAGCACAAGTAATGAACCTTGTTGCCGAAGAAGCGGCAGCATTAAATGTACCGCTAAGCTGGAATGAAAAAGGCGGCGTAATTCTAACCGTCTCAGGCCTAGATCCTTCCCGTACTATCGGCATCAGCGCTCACGTGGATACACTTGGAGGCATGGTTCGCTCTATTAAATCTGATGGTACACTGCGACTGACCTCTGTTGGTGGCTTCACTATGCACAGCATCGAGAATGAATACTGCGTGATCCATACCCGCAGCGGCAGAACCTATACTGGAACCATCTTAACCAGCCATCCATCCGTTCACGTATATCCAGATGCTCGTGATTTCAAACGTTCAGAGGAGAACATGGAAGTACGGATTGATGAGCTAGTATCTAACAAAGAAGATGTACTTAAGCTAGGCATCTCCGTTGGTGATTTCATTTCCTTCGATGCACGTGCGGTGATTACACCTAGCGGGTATATTAAATCCCGACATCTGGATGACAAAGCGAGCGTTGCTGCCCTTCTTGGCCTGCTGGAAAGCATGAAGCGCGAAGGCTGGAAACCGCTCCACAACCTTTCTTTCCTCATCTCCAACTATGAGGAAGTGGGACATGGCACAGCTTGGATTCCTGGCGAGATTAATGAAATGATCGCAGTCGATATGGGCGCCATGGGCGACGATCTTAGCTGTAAAGAAACCGATGTGTCCATCTGTGCAAAAGATTCTTCAGGCCCTTATGATTATGTTATGACTGGCCGTTTGATTGAGCTGGCAGAAGCACTTGCTATTCCTTATGCCGTTGATATCTATCCAATGTACGGCTCCGATGCTTCCGCTGCCCTTCGAGGCGGCAATAATATTCGTGCCGCACTGATCGGCCCAGGCGTACACGCCTCCCACTCCATGGAACGTACACATAAGCAAGCTGTAGTAAACACTGCTAAGCTTCTCGCTGCTTATGTGGGCACTAACTGAGGCAAGCACTGGCAAGTTAAAGCAGCTCTGGAGACGTAGACAATGGCTGATAGTCTCACTTCTGCTGCTCATGATAGCAGCATTAGCAATCTCGATGTTCCTGTTTTCCAGAAGCCACAAGGAAAATCCCTTTGATGGTCTTCCACACGCTTACACTTACTTAGAGACCGTGAGTCCAGAAAATGTTCAACTCTATATGATGTCACTTTCACCCGAAGATATTAAACTCAGAGCCGCTGGTGCACCCCTTCAGCAAGTGATTTCTTATGGGATTAATGGAGGCTTCTTCTATGGAGATGCACTTCTATCCATTGCTATCATGAATGATATCCCCACTAACGGTGCTAAAAAGGCGTACGGCTCCGGCTGGTTTAATGCTAAATATGCGCGCGGAACCCTGGTCTGGGATGGTGCCAGTCGTAGCTTTTCCGTACAGGTCGTCTCATCGGGAGAAGAATTGAACGTTACGGATCGCCAGCATTATTTTGCGCAAGGCGGCATTAGTATGAATCTGCAGGATGAGGATCTCTGGGAAGATGTGATAGCGAAAGAACATCTTCCTTATTCGAATGAGAAACGAATGCGCTCAGGCATGCTGTATGACGATAATGGCAAGCTGTGGCTGATTGTTACGCCAACACTCTCGACGGCGGCAGAGTTCCGTTCAGCCATCCTACAGAGCGTGCCTGCTGAAGGTCTCGAAGGTATCTTTCTAGATGGTGACGGCTCCTCACAGATGAATGCTGATGAAATCATCTTACCTGGTGACTCTCGTGCCGTGGTGCAAATGATCGCGGTGGACGGAACGAAATAAAGCAAAAAGAAGCGATACTCTACTATTAGAGATCGCTTCTTTTTGTGATTTTATTCAATCCCAGACTTGCTCCAGCTTATCTGAGTAATATGAAATGGCCTTACTATAACTTCTTATTCCTTCATCCGCTGAGGTTTCAGCCAGTAATTTAAGCAACATCCCCATAGCCAGACTATGATCTCCGAGATTGTGCAAGGTCATTGCAAGGAATACCGGAAATTCCTTATTCTCTGGGTACTCGTGAATGGCCTGCTCCAATATTGCTTTGGAATTCTCATATTCTCCGAGTGTTCGGTAGGTGCTGCCCAGTCCCAATAGAGCGCCGACTTTCTGCTCCGAAGATAAGCCTAGTGTTAAGCTTTTCTCATAATAGGGTACTGCCTCGCGTTCCAGACCGAGCACATCATGCGTCCACGCTAATTGATACAGAAGTTCTGCATTATTACTATTCTGCTCATATAGCTCTAACAGCATCATTCTGGCTTCTTCAGCTTTACCTTCGTTTCGCAGGGCTACAGCTTCCATAAGTTGATTCTCCAAACTGAGCCCTCCCTTATTGTCACACATGGACAATCCGTTTTATGCTTTACCAGCGATTTTCTCTGCAAGCTCATTCAGATAGGTCCAGCGCTCCATTAGACGCTCCAGTTCTGCTTCGGCAAGCCTCTGCTCTTCCACTAACTCCTGCAGTCTCCCAGAGTCAGCAAACGCTGCTTCCATCTCCGCACTAATATCAGTCAAGCGCTGTTCTGCAAGCCCGATCTGCTCGTCAATTCCTTCATATTCACGCTGTTCCTTAAAACTGAATTTGAGTTTGGACTTGGAAGCTGATGATGCCGCTGTGTTACTGACTGTATCTGTAGTCTCTTTACGCTTTGCATTCCCGTCATCTTTGTTCGATTCGGCATTGCGTGAAGGAACATTTTTAGCCAGCCATTCTTCATATTCCGTATAATCGCCAACATGAAGCCGAATTCCTCCATTTTCAAAGGCAATCAGCTTGTCTATAGTCCGATCCAGGAAATAACGGTCATGGGATACGGTAAAGACGACGCCCGGGAATTCATCCAGATAGTCTTCTAAAACAGCCAACGTGCCAATATCCAAGTCGTTCGTAGGCTCATCCAACAGCAACACGTTTGGTGCTCCCATCAATACACGAAGCAGATACAGGCGTCTTTTTTCGCCACCAGACAGTTTGGAAATCGGCGTCCATTGCATCGCAGGAGGGAACAAGAAGCGTTCGAGCATTTGGCCTGCGGTAATGACGCTACCATCAGCTGTACGTATGACTTCCGCTTCTTCCTTCACATATTCAATAGCTCGCATGCTGTCATCCATATCCTGATGTTCTTGCGTAAAGTAACCCAACTTAACCGTCGCACCAAGCTGAACCTCTCCCTTATCCGGCTGCAGCTTACCTGCAATCAGATTCAGAAGTGTTGATTTACCGCTACCATTTGGACCTACAATACCTACGCGATCTTGTGGTACAGCAATATAGGTCAGATCTTTAATCAACTGACGACCATCCAGCGATTTTGACAGTTCATTGATTTCAATGATTTTGCGACCCAAACGTGTGGATGCCACCGAAATATCCAACGAACCGTTCGAACTGCTTCCTGTACTTTCTTTCAGCTTCTCAAAACGGTCGATTCTTGCCTTTTGTTTCGTTGATCGAGCTTTAGCTCCACGACGAATCCAAGCAAGCTCCGTACGAAGCAGGTTCTTACGCTTTTGCTCCGCAGAGGCTTCACGCTCTTCACGGTCGGCTTTAAGCTCTAGAAAACGGGAATAGTTGGCCTCATAACGGTATAACTGTCCTCCGTCCAGCTCTAGCATGACACTTGCGACACGCTCCAGGAAGTAACGATCATGCGTTACCATTAAGAGGGCGCCACGCCGTTTCTGTAAATATTGCTCTAGCCAAGCCACGGAGTCCGTATCAATATGGTTCGTAGGCTCATCCAGAATAAGAAGCTCAGATGGCGTAATCAGGGCAGCCGCAAGTGCTACACGTTTCCGTTGACCACCAGACAGCGTATCCATCAGCGCATCGAATTTCACTATACCCAGCTTAGTAAGTACGCTCTTAGCTTCACTCTCCAAATGCCAAGTACCTGCTGCATCGATAGCCTGCCCAATCCGCACCAGTTTGCCTTCCAGTTCTGCATTACCTGGCTCTTTTTCAAGGCGAGACATGATCTCCATATACTCACGCATGGTAGCAAGATCTGGATCATCTCCGGCGAAGACCTGTTGCAGTACTGTATTTGTCGGCTCATAAGGAGGGTTCTGTGCCAAGTACTGCACTCGAACATTATTTCCGATCGCAATTTGCCCATCATCCGGGGTATCCAGACCGGCAATAATACGTAAAAACGTAGATTTACCCGTTCCATTCACACCGATCAAACCAATTTTATCCCGATCGTCCATACCAAATGAAGCATCACTAAAAAGTACTTTCTCTCCATAACTTTTGGAAAGATGTTCCACGGTCATAATATTCATGCTATTTCCTCGCTTGCCTTATATTTTCATAAAACCGGTCGCAGCATGAAGCTGCTATTCCACCGGTCTATCATCCTGACCTAAATTCAAGTAATCCATAGCCCCTTTAATAAAAAGACCCGCAGCGAAACCAGCGCGTTTATGCGCATCTTCTTCCTTAAAAGATGGATCGAACAAAATATCCATCTTCAGTCGATCCAACATCCCTATGTAGGACTGCGCCATAAGCTCAGGCTCAGACACACCGCCCTCCAGCAATACCTTCACCACTGCCTGCATATATTCTTCCATAAAAAGCGTCATATACGCCACAAGCTCTGGGTTATTGTTCGGTGCGCGGAAAAAGAGCTTCGTGTGTCGCTTACGCTCATAATAATAGTAAAGATGATGTTTGGCGATAATTGACAGTTTACCTGCCAAAGTATCACTAGCCTTCAGCTTTTCCTGTAATTGCTGAAGGAATCCCTCACAGTCCCGGCGCGTTACCGCCATGAACAATTCTTCTTTACTCTTGAAGTATAAATAAACGGTGCCCTTAGCAATTCCGGCCTGAACCGCAATTTCCGACATCTTCGTTTCGTAAAATCCACCTGAACCGAAGAGCTCGTATGCGGCATCCAGAATGGCAGTATGTTTATGATTGGACGTGCTGCTCATCGGTTCCTCCTTTAAAACATCATCCCACACAATAAGGCAATAGCCCCTCCGACGATAGAGCTAATAGCATTGACTGCATCATTAGTCATCCACTTCCAGCCACGTGCGTATTCAACCTTTTTACCGCAGTGATGTGTACTTTCCACTTCGCGTCCGCATACAGTGCAACGATTCATCTGCTGAACGGTTGCCCCTAGGATAGAATCTGTGAACGCACCCGCAAGTCCTCCAGTGAGTCCAGCCAATGTAAGCAACAAGAAGGATTGATCTGGCATGCCGGATATCATCCGTAGCAGCCATGAAGATGCACCGATAAGTGCACCTCCTGCGGCGGCGGCCAGCGTACCCAGACTGGATACGCCACCCGAGGCACCGGCCGGAAGTATTTTACCTGTCAGGACAGACCGAGGCGGCTTCTTGCTGAGTGTACCAATCTCCGTAGCCCATGTATCAGAGGTTACCGTTGCCATAACGCCGATAAATAAAAATTCCCAATGTTCCATCGGAACAATCGCATTCAATAGAACGAAAACCATCCCAAGCCCACCATTAGCAAAGACCTGCCCAGCATCTCGGCGACCTGTCTTGGCATAAGTCAGCTCAAGCTCTGCCTTATTATCATGATGAAGCTTAGACAACAGGCTTGAAGAGATGAAAAAAACCAACAATATTCCAAACCAAAAGGCATTTCCAGCACCAAAATAAATGGTCCCCATGGCTACCGCGGCAAGCATGCCGGAAAGGCTTAAGGATTGTTTCCTATAAGCCGCCCCCGCAACTAACAAAGCGCCAAGGGCGCCGATAATCCATAACATAGATTCATCTCCAACAGATGTTTTTAGCCGATCAGGCAAGTCCCCATCAGCTTGTCACCCCAGTACAATTCAAACGAATCTCCTGATACGGTAGAGCCTACACCTTCTGGTGTTCCTGTGAAAATCACATCGTCTTTACCCAGCCCGTAACGCGCAGCGATAAAATCGACAATTTTTTGGAGCGAAAAAATCATATTTTTAACATTACCTCGCTGAACTTCAACACCATTTTTTAAAACCGTGAAATCCGTTCCTTCCAGCTCTTCCTTGTCAGGAAACGCAATGTAAGGTGTGAGTGGAGCAGCGTTCTTAAAGCCTTTAGCCGGAGTCCAAGGCAGACCTTTCTTCTGCAGATCATTATGCACATCACGCAGTGTAAAATCCAGTCCCAGAGCCATAACATCCACCAGATCCTCCACGCTCATACCCGGTACATAATCACGCGCGATCCGTAGCACAAGTTCTCCTTCATAATGAACCTGACCTGAATCCTTTGGAAGCTGAATGACTGCTTTATCGAGGGAAACCGCCGCATGTGAGGGCTTCAAAAAAATGAGTGGCTCTACGGGGACATTATTTCCTAATTCCTCCGCATGTAGCTTGTAGTTCCGTCCAACACAATACAAATTATTAACAGCAGCGCACACAGACAATCAGCTCTCTTTCCCATCGAATTGGATTATTTATACTTTTAGAAATGTATCGCCCCAGATATCCGGACGGTTCGTACAAATCATTATATCAGAATGCATATCTGCTAAGCGACGCATCTCTTTTCCTTTGTTCACTGTCCAAGCCATAATCTTCACACCTTGCTCCGCCAAAACCTTAGCCAATCTAGGATTTAAACGCGAAAAGCTAATCGACAAAAGAGAACACTCCAGTTCATGCAGCCTTCGAGCAGGATTACCAAACCTTGAATCAAAAATTAAGCCTGTACGAAAGCGGGGGTCTATTTCCTTGATTTTTTTCAACACATCTGTGTCAAAAGAGGTCAAAATCACGTCGTCCCGCATGCCTTTAGAGGAAATAAGATCCGTCACCTTCTGTTCGATGCCAGGATACATATTGCCCACTGTTTTCAGTTCAATATTGAGACGAAGTCTACCGGAGGCTAATGAGAGCACCTCTTCCAAGGAAGGCACCCGCTCTCCCCGAAAAGAACGCCCTTTCCAGCTACCCGCATCGAGACGCCGGATATGTTCCCAATCCATATTCTTCACCTTACCATGACCATTGGTTGTACGGTCCAGTGTAAAGTCATGAATGACAACAGGGACACCGTCCTTCGAGAGTTGGACATCCAATTCCATCCAGTGTACAAAAGGCATGGCAATGGCCATTCGGATCGCTGCTAATGTATTCTCCGGAGCTTTACCGGAAAATCCCCGATGGGCAACACATAAATTGTTCATCATAAGGACCTCCCAGGAACCCTATTTTGTAACTTGAGTCACTTTGCCGTCACTGTTAATCTTAACTCGACCAGCAGATAAAGACTCTATTTTTTTCAGCAAAAGCTGTCCGTTCACCTGATTCATGGGCACGGGCTGAGCTAGCTCAGCAGTCATAGGCTTCAGCTGTAATGAACATTGACCTTTTTTACTACATTCCGCCTGAAATACAGCAGTTTCCCAAGTGGCAGGTACCGTTGATCTCGTAAAAATAAAATTACCAGTGCTGTAGGCGATCCACTTGCCTTTGTACGGCTCCACACCTTGCAATACATGTGGGTGACCACCAATGACAAGATCAGCTCCCGCATCGACAAAGCTACGTCCAAGGGTCTGCTGTGTATTATCGAACTGCTCTACCCGTTCTTTACCCCAATGGACAACTACGACAACCAAATCAGCTTTTTGTTTAGCTGCAGCAATCGCTTTAAGTCCTTCTCTACTATCATATACTGAAGCAAGCCCGGGTTTATTTTTTCCCGCCATCCAATCAGATGCAGGAATCACCCGTGTGAACCCCAGCAAGGCGATCTTAATCCCTTTACGCTCAAAATATTGCGCCGAGAATGCTTCTTTACTGTTAAGTCCAGCACCAACATAAGGAATGCCTCTTTCCGAGAGATGACCAAGCGTGTCTCGCAGGCCTTCCTCCCCTTGATCCAGCGTATGATTGTTCGCCATATTTACTGCATCCACTCCGGCTGCTTTAAGAGCATCTAGTGCTTTGGGCGAGCCTTTGAATACGTATTGCTTATTAGCGGCGCCAACCCCACCTGTGGTCACAGGAGTCTCCAGATTCACAACCGTAAGATCATCCTTCTTGAACATTCCATCGAGCGCTGCATACGAATAGTCGTAACCTTTCTTTTCAAGCAATTCCCCGGCTTTCCCCGAAAAAATAACATCTCCACCAAAATTCAAGGTCACTGTATTGCCAGAAGCCTGGTCATCTGATGGAAGTCCAGACACAGAACCACCATCTGCGACTTGGGAGCTACCTTCATCTGGCGAAGGGGTCTCAGTTGGTACAGGCGCCTGTGTTTCAACATTTTCTTCTCTCTTTGGCTCTGGTGTAGGTGTAGCTTCCGGGGTTACCGTTGGAGAAGGGATGGGAGACTCCGTGGCTTCAGGCGTTGCAGTCACTATAGGTGCTGTCTCCTGAGCAGTACTATCCGGAGTAGGCGAAGCCGTCATTTGCGCCACTGGAGGTGGCTCAGAACTTCCCTTGAATCTGTCATCCATAAAACTATAGCTGAGCGCCACAATAATCAACAGAAGTAGACCTGCATTGACCCACATCCAGGCCGTTCTGCGCTTACGTTTGCTCTTATATTTGTTCTTCTGTCTAGAACGCGATCGCGGCGGATACATTGTTTCTATGATCTCCTCTACTCTCAAATTGGTTCTATTATAGCATACCTAGCACCTGTCCCTCCAAATACGAGAGTCCATTAAAATAGTATAATCTAATTTTCAAACAAAAACGGTGAAGCAAAAAAATCTTCGCTTCACCGTTCATTATATAATTCTAACTCTCCCGTAAATGAACAATTAATTCGATATACGCTTTGCAGCGCTTTGTGCTGTAAGCTTAGCCTGCTTAACACAATCGGGCATTGCCACTCCATCATATCCAGCTCCAAAGACATATATCCCAGGAAGTGTGGTCTCAAGCTCCCTATGGAATTTAGAAAGATTGTCAAGATGTCCAACAGGATACTGTGGCATCGAATGTTCCGAACGAGTAATTTCCGTGAATATAGGTTTCGCTGTAATGCCCATGATCTCTCGTAAATCCTTACTCACTAGCTCCGTAAGAGCCTCATCTGGAAGTTGAACATTCTGCTCATCTCCGGAACGGCCTACATGACAGCGCATAAGCACTTTATCATCTGGACTCGTATGCGGCCACTTCGTTGACGTCCATGTACAGGCAGTAATATTACGCCCTTCCTTACGTGGCACAAGAAAACCTGCTCCAGCATCATCAATTTCGATATCCTTCTTGTCGAAGGCCATGACTAAGTTCGCAACCGATACATAATTTACCGCATCGAGTGCTGAAACATCCACATGTGGACGCAAAAGTTCGGCAGCAAAAGAATTTGGTGTGGTGATATATATTTCATCCGCAAGCAGCCGTTCGCCACTTTCCAGTTCTAGCTCATAACGAGAAGCATTAGTTCCTGTAGCATGTATAGAGACCACCGCAGCTTCAGTTCGCTGTTCTACATCATGCAGTTCATGAATCAAGCCATGCACGAGACTTTGTAGTCCTTTTCGAAATGTCAGAAAAGTGCTGTTCTTTGTGCTCGTATTTGTCTTGGAGGAATTCTGTTCTTTAATGATTCCACGAATAAGACCACCATACTGCCGCTCTACTTCTCCAAATTGCGGAAAGGTAGCCTGTAGGCTGACTTTGCGTAAATCCCCAGCATACATACCGGCTAATAGCGGTTCGGTCAAATTCTCCATCACTTCAGTACCTAAACGTCGCTCAATCAGCTGTCCGAGGGATTCATCGTCATTACTCCGCTTAGGAGGAAGGATCAAGTCCATCAGCGCGCGTATTTTGCCACCGAATGAAACCAGAGCACTTGATAGAAATGGCTTTAGTTCAGTAGGAATTCCAAGCACAAGACCGGAAGGCATAGGATGAAGCTTGTCACGCTGTAGTATATAGGTCTTCTCTGCCTTTGGATCTGTGTTCACCAGCTCGTGATCTAGCTCTAATTCCTTAGCCAATTCAATCATCTCTGTTTTGCTAGCTAAAAAAGAATCCGGACCTTTCTCAATCACAAATCCATCCCGGTGCAATGTTTCGATCTTCCCGCCAAGAGTCTTGTCTTTCTCTAGCAGTACAATATCAGGTTTCATGCCAGCTTCTTTGTAAAACTTACGAATGTAAAAGGCGGCGCTGAGTCCACTCAGCCCACCGCCTATGATAACAATTCGCCTAGAGGGACCAGTCATGACTGACCGGCCGACATTTGATTCAGTCTTGTACGAACAACATCGCTCAATACGGACATGTACGCAGGATCGCTGTTTAATGATTCAATCCGCATAAGACGCATATCCAGCTCTGAAGCTACGGCTGTTGCCTCGATATCAAGGTCATACAGCACTTCTAAATGATCGGATACGAACCCGATCGGTGCCACTAGAACATACTCTACCTGTTCCTTGCTAAGCTGCTGAAGTGTATCCAGAATATCTGGTCCAAGCCATGGTTCAGCAGTCCGTCCTGCACTTTGCCACGTAAACTGCCAATTGGTTATCCCCGCTTGATCTGCAATAGCCTTTGAGGTCTCCAATAGTTGATCTTTATAAGGATCCCCCATAGCTAGAATACGCTCTGGAAGACTATGCGCGCTAAATAATACCCTTATCTCATCGCGAGTAGCGCCTGCTTCGATATATTGATCTATTTTCGCAGTTACTCTCCGGCTTAGAACATCGATCAATACTGGGTGCATATGGTAACTCTCCACAAAACCCATGTTGATTTTACATGCATCAGCCTTTTCCTGAGCACGTTTGATGTAGCCACCCACGCTCATGCTTGAATAGTGAGGGGCAAGCACAACACCAACCGCTTGGGTAATGCCGTCCTTCGCCATAGCCTCGACGCCGTCCTCAATAAACGGATAGGCATGCTTCAAACCCTGATAGCAGACAAATTCAACATCCGCCCCAGCTTTATCCGCGTTTAGTGCTGCCTGTAATGCAGCTACTTGACGGTCTGTGTTCTCCCGCAGCGGGAATACCCCCCCGACGATCGCTTCATAGCGATCTGTTAATTCTTTAAGCTGCTCCGCTGTCGGCGGATTACCTCGCCGAATATGAGTGTAATATGCTTCAACGTCTTCTAAGCTTTTAGGAGTGCCATACGACATGACGAGAACACCTATTTTTGCTGTCACGGATTCCATCCCCTTATAGATTTAATAGGCTATTTTTAAGAACGCAGTTTGGCTGATTCTTTCAATACTTCCTGTGAATATTCGTGAATATATTCCGTTAATTCTCTAAGCTTCTCTAAAGAAGCCTCCGGGAATAAGCCATGACCCAGATTGAAGATATATCCCGGCTCTTGTACCCCTTCATCAATTAACGCTTTCGCGTGCTCCTTCAAGACGTCCATCGGCGCTGTAAGTAAATACGGATCCAGGTTGCCTTGAATCGCAAATTTCCCACCGGTTCTGCGTCGACCTTCGGACAAGCTCACACGCCAGTCCACCCCGATTACATCCGCTTGAAGCTTCGTAAGACTCGGTAGCAATTCGCCAGAGCTTACGCCAGGAAAGTATATTTTCGGTACATCAAGATCGGATAATTCGGAAAAAATACGAGAAACCGTCGGTAACACATACTTTTCAAAATCGCGAGGCGCAAGGGCACCGACCCAGCTGTCGAACAATTGAAACGCTTTTCCACCACTACGCACGTGACTGCGGAGGTAAGCGATAATCATATCGCCGAGCTTGTCCATTAGCATTTCCCAGACACGGGGTTCACTGTACATTAGCTCTTTAGTCCGAATATATCCTTTGGAAGGTCTGCCTTCGATCAGATAGCTGGCAATTGTAAACGGTGCGCCTGCGAAAGTAATCAAGGGCACGTCCAGCTCCTTATCCAGAATTGCAATCGTCTCCAAAATATGTCCGAGATCGCCTTCAACATCAATGGGCTTCAGTCTCTCGACATCTGCTGCAGAGCGAATCGGATTCTCGATCACAGGGCCAATATCTTTGACGATATCAAATTTCACACCGATAGAAGCGACCGGATTCATAATGTCTGAATACAAAATGGCCGCGTCCACACCTAGCTTGCGCACAGGCATCAAGGTTACTTCAGCCGCCAACTCAGGCTGTTTGCAGATTTCAAGCAATGAGTACTTTTCCTTGATTTTACGGTACTCGGGATCATAACGGCCGGCCTGCCGCATGTACCATACGGGAACGTGCTCCGTATCCTGCTTTCTGCAGGCGCGGATAAAAGTGTCGTTGTAGGTCATGATAAGATCTCCATTATATTTTATAAGATTTTTTAAAATAAACGCTTACCGTCCTAATAAGGACGCCGATGGCGTCTATGCTTGATCGGCATACTTACTATTATGCCCTTTTTAAAAGGTTGTAACAAGCAAAACGAAGATCGTGGAATGACAATCCTATGACATTACTATGACATGTATTGCACTTTTGAAGCTGAAAAAATGATATACTGATAAAATGTCTATTTTTCTGTGAATCATGTATTTTCTGAAATTCTTTGAAAGGAAGTGAAAGCACTTTGAAGAAATGGGAGACATGGAAGGTCAACCTCTTAGTGCTTTGGTTCGGACAATTCTTGGTAAATGCCGGAATGACGATGATCACACCGTTCCTGACCTTGTATCTTGCTAAGGATCTTGGAGTTCAGGGTGAGCATGAAATTGGAATTTGGGCGGGCCTTATTTTTGCCGCAAACTTTTTAACTTCTTTCATTTTCCAGCCACTATGGGGAAAACTTGCTGACAAATATGGACGTAAAATCATGCTCCTGCGCTCCAGCTTTGGCATGGCTATCGTTATGGTGTTGATGGGCTTCGCACAATCCCCAATGCAGCTGCTCTTACTGCGACTGCTAAACGGTACAATCTCCGGCTTCAATCCCGCTTCCATCGCACTCGTTTCGGGTACTACTCCGAAAGCACGTATGGGATTTTCGATGGGGCTGATGCAGTCAGGTTCTGTTGCAGGTACCATCCTTGGACCACTTATTGGTGGTTTTCTTGCTGATTTAATCGGATTTCGTCCGATCTTTTATGTCGTTGGCGCCTTGCTCTTCATCGCCTCTCTGCTGGCACTGTTTCTCGTTAAAGAGAAATTCGATCGTGCAGAAGCGGCACAAGAGCCACAGGTGTCAGTAATGGAGGGCTTGAAGGAATTGATCAAGATCCCTCAGCTCCCGGCGCTGTTTGGTGTAACCTTTTTGCTGCAATTTGCAATGATCAGCCCCATGGCCTTGCTGCCACTTTATGTTGAAAAGTTAAATGGGCCTGCTGAGAATATAGCCTTTTTAGCCGGAATGGTCAGCGCAGTTACAGGGATCTCCAACATGCTGGCTTCCCCCTTGCTCGGCAAGCTGAGTGATAAAGTCGGCGCACACCGCATTCTGACCTACGCGTTAATCGGGGCTTCGCTATTCCTGATTCCGCAAGCATTCGTTACTAGCGTGTGGCAGCTAATTATTGTCCGTTTTCTCATGGGGATTTTTATGGGCGGCCTATTGCCCAGCGTTAATGCGCTTATCCGGTCTTATACCCCTGACGGGAAAGAAAGCCGCGCATTCGGCTTCAACGGCAGCACATTGTCACTGGGCAATATGCTGGGAGCTATCATAGGCGGCTTTCTATCTGGTTATATTGGTATTGAGGGACTGTTTATCATCTCCGGAAGCTTGTTGCTGTTGAACACCGTATGGGTCCGGGTTAAGCTATACAAAGCTACTCCGCCACGGCTATTTCGCTAATCTTCTGCTATTTCACCATTGCCAACGCCAGTCCATCATAGGCTGGCAGACAAGTGCTGATCAGACGGTCATCGGTGGCGATCATTTCATTGAAATGCCGTACAGCCAGAATGGCAGGTCCATTTCGATCTGTATTTAGCGTCCGTCCGCGGAGAAAGATATTATCACCAGCAATAATCGCGCCTGGATTAGCCATCTTGATGGCATATTCCAAGTAATTGGTATAGTTAATCTTGTCTGCGTCGATAAAGAAGAAATCGAACTTAGCACCCTCTGCTTCAAGTGCCTTCAGGCTGTCCATTGCAGGACCGATTCTATATTCCGTAGAATCACCGAATCCGGCCAGTTCTAAATTACGGCGAGCAAGCTCGGCATAATCGGCCCTCAGCTCTAGCGAAGTCAGCGTGCCACCTTCAGTGAAGCCGCGAGATAAGCAAATCCCGCTGTAGCCGCCAAGTGCGCCAATCTCCAAAATACGCGTGGAGCGAGACAGTCTAACAAGCATAGTGAGTAGTCTTCCGTACCCCGGCTCGACAGACACCTCCGGCATACCCGCTTGGACGATAGCTTCTTTTACCTGAAGCAGGATTTCGTCCTCGGTATAAAGTTGTTCACTGTATTCTTCTTGGGTAAGCATAAAGATTCTCCTTTGATGATCCCCCGTTTTCTCGAATGAAGGGATGACGGGGAAGATTTTATGGTTTATGGAATGCCGGGCATTGTGAAGTGTCCCGCATTCCCCTATACTTGTATGGATGCTTTTCTTATGGTATTGGCTTTTCTTATGGTATTGGCTTTTCTTATTGTACTGGCTTTTTGTATTTATCTACAAGTTAAACGGAGTTGAGAGTATTTGAGCAAATTACAATTAATCGCTACTGCCCCTATGGGATTAGAAGCTGTAGTAGCGCGCGAATTAAACGAACTGGGTTATGAGACCACGGTCGAGAACGGTCGTGTATTGTTCAGTGGTGATTATATCGACATCTGTCGCTGTAATTTATGGCTGCGTACATCCGACCGCGTATTAGTAAAAATGGGTCAATTCCCCGCTAAAACCTTCGATGAGTTATTTGAGGGTGTTAAAGCGCTGCCTTGGGAAGACTGGATTCCCGAGAATGGAGAATTTCCTGTTGAAGGACGATCCCATAAATCACAACTAACGAGTGTACCCGCTTCCCAAGGGATTGTCAAAAAAGCTATCGTCGAGAAGCTGAAGCTCTCCTATCATACGGACTGGTTCCCAGAGAACGGACCTCGATATGTGATCGAAGTGATTCTGTTAAACGATATCGCGCTTATCACGCTAGACACCACCGGACCTGCTCTTCACAAACGCGGATACCGCAGACAGGCTACAGAAGCGCCACTGAAGGAAACGATGGCAGCCGCTTTAATCCAGCTTAGCCGCTGGAATGGCCACCGTCCGCTATATGATCCATGTTGTGGTTCGGGAACATTGTTGATCGAAGCCGCGATGATCGCTTGGAATATCGCACCGGGACTACGGCGTTCCTTCCCTTCAGAACATTGGCCAGTCATTCCTAAGCATCTGTGGGAAGAAGCTCGCGAAGAAGCTTTCGATGCCGTACGAGACGATTATCCATTGCAGCTAACCGGCACGGATATCGATCCTGCTGCTATAGAAATTGCTGAAGCCGCTGCTAAAAGCGCCGGCCTATCCGGAGAAATAACCTTCACCGTGATGGCTGCCGCCAAAGCAAGACCCCAAGGCGAATACGGCTGTATCATTACCAACCCGCCATATGGTGAACGGATCAGTAATGATAAAGAGGTGGAGAAGCTGACTCGCCAGTTTGGTGAAATGATGCTGTATCTACCGACTTGGTCATTCTTTGCAATTAGTCCTTATAAGGAATTCGAACAATATTACGGCCGTAAAGCGGACAAGCGTCGCAAGTTGTATAACGGACGTATTGAGTGTCAATATTATCAATACTTGGGTCCACTTCCACCTAGAAATCCGAAATAATTCGGAAGACAATTACGTCAAGCTTAAACGCCTTCGGCGTCCTTAAAAGGACGGTAAGCGTTTATGCGAGAAGTATAAGAACGGACATCTACCTCGATTGAGGACGGTGTCCGTTTCTTCTTACATACTCAACTTCTGCGCTAGGAGGCTTTAACGTGTCACGAGATCCATTTAGTAGGAGCAGCTCATCCATAACGGATAGAATGATCACCATTGTCCGCTCCCGTTATATTGGTTATATCCTTTTTCTTGTCCTTATGCTCGCTAAGCTAATGTTTCTTCAATGCGGCCTGCATGCTCCTAATATTGATATGAACCGTCTCGACAAGCTCATTGCTCTCGGTTCAGTTATGCTGTTATCCTTTTGGGTGTTATGGCTCCCCCGACGTGGACAAACCATAGCCCTGATAATCATAAATGTGCTCCTGACATTACTTATTTATTCTGATATTGTCTACTATCGCTACTTTCAGGATTTCATCACCGTTCCCGTTCTTTTTCAAGCCGGACAGATGGATGCACTTGGCGGAAGTATCTTTGCACTACTCCGTCCCTCTGATCTCTACTTGTTCGCGGATTGGCTGATATTTCTGGTTTACACCATTTGCGTAGTGTTATTCCGTCGGAACACGCCTACCTATAATAATGGACAGCCTTCCTATTATGCTCACACAAGTCATTTCCGTCCCTCTTCACGCTTAATGAGAGGACTAAGACGGAGCGTTAACGGGGTCGTTGCATTGGTATTAGGCTGTATTCTGACCTTTGGCCCTATCCACTCTTACGCCACTACGTGGGCCAAGGGTTTATTCACTGGTAACTGGTGGAGCTTGGCGATGTATAACGTTACTGGACTCATTGGATTTCACGGTTATGATATTTACTTGTATGCCAAAGATCATTTAGGCCCGCAGCCTGAGCTTTCACAAAAGGAAGCCAGCTCCATGAAGCTCTGGTTCAATGAACACAATGCTGAGCAAAGTGCTCTTAACGACAGCTTTGGAAAATACAGCGGAAGCAACATCGTTGTAATTCAGGCCGAAGCTTTTATGAATTTTGTAGTGGGACGATCGATCAATGGACAAGAGGTCACACCTAATTTGAACGCTCTAATCAAAGAGAATACCTACTTCAGTAATTACTATCATCAGACCTCACAAGGACGAACCTCCGATGCGGATTTCGCCTCGAATGGTTCACTGTATCCGCTGGTCTCCGGCTCAGTATTTGTCCGTTACCCGGATCATCAATTTGACACGTTACCTGCCATTTTAAAGTCCAAGGGCTATAGCACCAATGCCTTCCATGCGTATGAAGGAAGCTTCTGGAATCGGCAGATTATGTATAAGGCGATGGGGTATGACCATTTTTATAGCAAAAAAGATTTTAAGATCGACGAGCCCCTAGGCTGGTCATTGGGAGATAAATCATTCCTGCGGCAGTCCCTAAATATTATGGATTCTGCAGAATCGATCCAGAAGCCCTTTTACTCTTTTTTGACTACACTATCTAGTCATCACCCATATTCTCTCCCTGCGGCTAAGCAAGGGCTTGATACCGGGGAGTTTAAAGGTACCATCTTCGGAGATTATTTACAGGCTGTTCATTATACAGATGAAGCTCTAGGTGAATTGGTGAGTGATATGAAGCAGCGTGGGTTGTGGGATAACACGATCCTTGCCTTTTATGGTGATCATGATAACTCGATCCAAGAAACCTCTTATTACGAACAATTTCTTGGTAAAAGCTTAAGTAAGCTCGACATGCATCAAATCATGCATCAAGTTCCATTACTCATTCATCTACCGGGTAATAACACCTCGGTGATTGATTCTAATCCGGCTGGTCAATTGGATCTCACACCTTCCTTACTCCATCTGCTTGGGATCTCACAAGATCCTTATTATCTCATGGGTAATAATCTGTTCAGTGGCAAAGAGCGACTTGTGACACTGCGAACCGGTGCCTTTGCCGATGCGAAGCGCTCCTATCTTCCAAGTGAAAATGGACAATTCAACAGCGGCACCTGTTATAGCCTCGACAGCCGCGAAGCCATTGACGTTGCGGGGTGCAGTACCGGGTTCGAGACAAGTAAGCAACGACTGCAAATCTCAGACGATATCATGAAATACGATGGCATCCAGATGCTTCGAAAGGAAGAATCTGCACCATAAAAACTTCATTTATAAAACAAAAAGCCCTAAACTCCGTCATCAACACGGGTTTAGGGCTTTTTAAGTTGATGGATAAGACCTCTGTATTATTTCTGAACGGCCGGTTGCTTGATAAAAGCTTCTACCTTCTTCAACACTTCTTCCTCTGTTGGAGCACTCACATAACGACCATTAACATATACAAAGGCCCGTTTGCCACATGGACCACAGTACGACTTACAGCCGACCTTGATCTCTGCATCAGGCGCCATCTTTTGCAGTTTGGGTATGATACTCTTCAATTTCATAAAATTACATTCATCGCACACTTGTATATCGTTAGCCATGGAGCAACCCTTCTTTATGTCCCAAATTTAAGGCGAAACGTTTAGTGATCGCCGTGATTACCTTTAGACGGATTAGTAATAACAAAACCTTCTTCAGGAAGATATAAATAATCAACGACCACACCATCAAGGAGCGGTTGATTCGGATCAAGAATAACATCGATTTCTTTATCTGTCGAGACTACAACATCATTCTCATTAGGCGTGTCCAAATCCAGTCCGTAGTGAGCATGATCACCGTGAGCATGCGTAATCGCTACGCGAAGCTTCAACTCGCTGTTTCCTTCAAGTTCCATTTGTTTCTTTATCACTTTAGCCGCATTGCGGGTAATTTTGACCTTCATCTATCATCCATCTCCTAGTACTTAAATTAAATACTCAATTACCTATTTTAAAGGTAATTGATATCTAAAAGCAACTATATTAACAAATTAGATACACAATCCGAGGTAGATCTCACTTCACTGCCTCATTTTCCGGCCTGAAGTGCCGGGTATTTTCGTCCCATCCGTGACACGAACCAGCCCATAAGAAGCATCGTCACACCAATATCATCGATCGGTAAAAAAGGCATAAAATCCGGCAACACCCAATAGAGCAGCACTGGGATTGTGAATAAAAGCTTGTCCCCTATTGCGACTTTAGGGGAGATCACATATCGCCAGGAACTACTGAAGATAGTAGACCATTGTTTCAGTGACAGCAGTTTTTTCAGTTTCATAGTGACCCTCCTCCCAAGTAAAAAGGATACAGCCGCGGATAACGTGTAGTGACGACAGCGGCCATACCCTATGGTTTATGTTACGCAAGTTTACTGTAATTGTTTCATAATTATTTCACATTGGATAGTATCGTTCCCAAAATTAGACCCGTTTCTAGCGCCATATCCTCAAAATCTGCCAGTGGCAACGGATTTTTGCCGATCCCCAGCTCAACTGTAAATCCTGGTTTGCGAAAGGTCTGGATGAACCAATCCTTATACCCGGCATCGCTGCCAGTTAATTCGACTGCACGATAGCTGCTCGCAGCGGCCAATCGTGTTGCTAATTCGCGGCTTTCGGGAGGCTCATATCCCCGGTAATTCCAGTAGATCTCTCCTCCTTGGCTATGCAAAGACACTGCAGCTTCTCCGGGCGCGTTCTCAGCAAGTACCGCTAGAGCTGCTGCCTCAGGTTCACTTAACGCCTCAGGACCACTGTAATCACGTGGAGAGGGCAGGGTTACACCACGTCGTTCCCGTTCCTCTTCCCAATGAGCAGGGAACTGATCCCCGAGATCCACACCGCGTATATTGGCCTTCCAATGGCGAAAACTCCGCCGTCCCCCGTTCCATTTCATAAGGTCCTCATAATAAGGGTGGCCTGGTAAAACGCCCTCCTGCACTAACTCCACGCCGTCAGGGTTAGCCATGGGTACAGCCCATAGGGTCCAATTATTGTACCATTCCTCTGGACGATGACCATTCCATGCCAAACCTTTAGCATAAGCTGCTGCATACTCTTCTATGAACGACATCAGGCAAGGCGAGGTCAGCCATTCATTAGCATGTAGAGCCGCATTAACATGCAAATGGCGGGTTCCATTGCCTATTTTAAGCACATGAATTGGCTTGCGGAGCACACTGTTGCCAATTGGATATGCTTGAATAAAAGGATATTGTGCAATCAGGCTGCTGATATCGTTCTCAACATCAACCGGACCGTACTCTCCACGTAAGAATACCACTCGCTCTGGAATCGGAGGCGGAATGACGAGCACTTTTCCCGGTGTACAAAAGCGCCCTGAGGACACACCTGGATTAAGTTTCTCCAAATCATCTAAACTCACATTGAATAATGAGGTTATGCGTTCAAGATCGTCCCCTTCCTGCACCGCATACCTTTTACGCGGCGAAGACGGCAGGAATAAAACCTGACCCGGATATAAATAAGACTGTCTCCCAACCCATGGATTGCCTTGAATGACATGCTCAGGGGTTAATCCATGCAGGGCGGCAATTCGGCTTACGGTATCTCCCCTGCTTGCAATATATTGTCGCATTAGGTCTCATCCTCTCGGCCTTAAATTGCTGATACGGTGGATACAAAAATAGCAGCAAACAGCACTTAACTCTATTGTATGCAAGAGCCACTACCCTGCATGAAGGAGAAATGAATCACAAGAAAATAGGCTGGGAATTATGCTTCCCAGCCTATTTTATCTTTCACTCCGTAGAGTTTGTCCCTATTCAATTCAACATTGCTCTGCTTATAACGTGGATACTTGCCATACTACTGGGGTGCGTTTAATTTGTTCTCCAAGCCAGTCTCGGGCAATTCGCTGAAACATTTCAGCATCACCACTGCAGAAGAACTGATGAATTGGACTTTCATCCCCGATGGACAGCTTGCCTTTATCGTATAAAATCGTGCTGATCTCACGAGCTGTCTCATCTGCGGAACTGATCAGTTTGACTCCCGGTCCCATGGTCTCTCCAATAGGCTCAACAAGAAATGGGTAATGAGTGCATCCTAAAATTAAAGTATCGATGTTATTATCTTTAATGCCTTCCAATGCCTGCTCTACAATTTCATAACTTTTCTCTGAGCGGAACATGCCTTGCTCAACGAGTGGGACAAGCGCCGGGCAGGCTTGACTTACAACCTCAACAAAAGGAGACAGCTGCTTTAGTGCGTTAGTATAAGCCCCGCTGCCGATGGTTCCTATTGTACCGATCACGCCGACATGTCCGCTTTTGGTCGCGCTAATTGCAGCACGGGCTCCGGGATGAATCACCCCAATGACAGGAATAGAGACCTTGGCTGAGATATAATCGAGTGCCGCTGCTGTTGCGGTATTACAAGCGATAACAATCATTTTAGGATTAAACTGGATCAAATAATCTACAATTTGTTCTGTAAACAGTGTTACTTCCTCGGTCGAACGGGGTCCGTACGGAGCTCGGGCCGTATCTCCGAAATAAATGATTTTCTCCCGCGGGAGCTGCCTCATCACTTCTTTGACAACTGTTAGCCCTCCCACACCTGAGTCTAATATTGCAATAGCTTGCTGCACGAACACACCGCTTCCTTCTACTTGTTTTGTGTAGCTTATGTAAGCCGAAAACAAAATGTACCTGACTTTCAGCCCCAATTGCAGATATTACTCCTTTTGGACTCTTAGTTCAAGCCAAGACTTTTGCCATCATTTAACAGGTCTATAAGAATGAAATAAAAAAGCCACCTTCCGCCCAATGCGAAAAAGCGGCTCTATTAAAAGAGAATAAGTACTTTTTGACCGTAAAACCAAACACTCAATCCACTGTTTCATTATGCGATTTCGTTATTGTCCTTGTCATCTAGCTGAGCTTCTTCAAGACTAGCTTCTTCACTGCTTACTTCTTCATTTACAGGCGATACCTCTAACTCCGTTACCTCTTCCAAAGTGGCCGCTGCCTCTTGAATCGTTTCTTCCGTAGCAATTCCACTTACTGCTACAGTAGCAGTATCTTCTTCTACAGCATTCGAACATGATTTGCTCCATTCGCGAACCTCATGGACTACATGACCTATAGAATCCTTAGCTTTGTCATACAGCTCAACGCTCTTGTCTCCAGCCTGCACGGCAATTCCCTGCACCTTTTCAATGCCAGCAGCTGTTCCTTCCGCAATATCCTTGCGCAGCTCTTTACCTGGCTTAGGCGCGAACAGAAGTGCTGTCACTGATCCAACCACACTTCCGACTAAAGCTCCCCATAACAAACCTTTTGTGTCCTTTTTCATCGTTTCATCTCTCCTTTAAATTCATTGCTCCCCGCTCTACCGGGCTAATGCCTATATCTGCTATATCATAAGCAGCAGGAGTTTGTCTTGTGACTAATTATTACGACTTTTCAGAAGTTTTGTCTGTTACATTTTTGGGTGCAATTGCGTATCGGCAGCATTGTCCGCCTTCTGCCATACATTCACTTCGTGTAACCTTAGCATCCAGCAATTCCTCAAATAGGCTATGCTCGCATTGACAAGCTTTACGATACTGAGTAGCCACCTGGCGAATCGGGCAGTTGTATTCTTTTATGACATACGAACCATCCTCTTCTCGGTTCCACTCCGCCATATATCCACCAGCGTTTTGGATCGACGATAACTCAGCTACTCGCTCTTCCAAATTCCGGCGTTCCATCATCGGTGCATACTGGGTGAGCATCCGGCGACGGCGTCCCTCAAACAATGTATTAACAGCTTCCAATCCACTGCCATAATCCAATTCACGCAAAAGCTCCAAAGCCAGATTATGATAGCTTTTTGGAAAATACTCTTCGGACTTCTCCGTTAAAGAATACATATGTAAAGGCCGCCCCATCGCTTGCCGAACCACTTTTGTCTTAGCAAGTCCCTCCTGCTCCAGCTGAAGCACATGACGGCGGACACCCATCTCAGTAATTCCCAATTCTTCTGCCAGCGCGCCGATGGTCAGTGGTCCTTTCGTCTTCAGGAGCGTCATAATCAAGTGTCTTGTCGATCCATTTTCCTGCCCCATCTTCATCATAAAGGAACCCCCTCTCTTTCACGGCTACCGCCTATTTTATATGATTCTATCTTATGCTATTATAGCGTTACACCGGACCCAAGTTCCTGATCCAAATAATTCCCTACTTCAACAGCAAAATTCTCTAGCACCTCTGAAAGGATTGGTGTGAGCGGGTGTAGTGCTTCTCTTTCCCAGGCAAAATAATCCTGCACGAGCGGCTTACGAAGTGCGACAAGCTCTATTAATCGCTCGTAGATCTCACTTTTACCTAGTACTTTTTCTTCATGTATAATTGAAATGATATCCTCATAACTTCCGGCATCACGCATAATAAAACCGTCAATCAGACAACTACCAACGTCCGTAACCACCTCTATCGCCAGATGAAGGCAGCGTTCTTGTATTAGTCCGGTTAAAGTATTGCCATCCCATGAAGCTGTTACAGTCCGAAGACCTGTAGTTATATCTGGGATTTGAGCAAGAATGGTTTCGATTTGTTTGCGGTTGACATAATACACAGCAATACCCCCATGTCAAAAATAGTTAGAGAAATCTGCATTATCCCTACTTACCGCGTTTGCCGCGGCGTTTCAGCCAAAAGAACATAATGAAACATGCCGCAAGAAAAACGACCAAATAAGTTAACGCTTCCATCGGATACTCGAGCTCACGCATTCCTGTCACCGCTTCCAGTATAAAATGATGATGCTTGTTAATCAGCAGATCGCTTAGATTACGTAATCCACAGCAATTGAAAGTTCTTTAACTTCATTAATATGAGCTATAACTTCCTTATGCGCCGGATGAACCTGATAAGCCTGTAAATCATCCAGTGAAGCTACCACCGTAACTAGAGCAATATCAAAGGATCGATCAGAATGAATGATATCAGCACCCACTTCAATCGAAAGGAGCTGCGGGATTTTACCTTCCATATTTCGCAGTACGGCTACCGTTGCCGCAACGCTTTCTTCGGACCGGTCCTTCAATTTAAAAAATACAATATGCTTGATCATTCTATCTCGCTCCCTGTTGTAATATTGTAATTAGATATTAAAAATATATCATAAGCGTACGCGTTCTGGAAGAAACTTAAAAAGTGATGTCAGAAATAGCAGCATTAACCATTGCCGATGTATATGAAAGTGTTGTAGTATATTTTTAAAAAATCGGAGGAATTATGCCTAGTAACCAACAAGAAACTCATAATATCCAGGCGTGGTCTCTGATCAACCGCAAATATCTTGGACAAGGCGTTCGTGTAAAAAGATTCCGCCGTCCAAAGCGCAGCCAGATTAGAAACCGTGTGTTACTTGCTGTATTGATGGCTAAGGATATCAAACTTTCACGACTCGCAGAAGATCTTGGTATATCCTCTCGCAGCGTAAGCGCCTGGGTATACGAAGGTCGTATCCCTTCCAACAATAACATTGACAAGACCTGCCGCCTACTCGGGTACCCGCCCCACATTTTGTTCAATGAAGCACTGATTCGTCAGAGTCCAATTGTATGTCAACCAACTCCTTCACGATTTATGAAAAGAAGTATTACCAGTTCGCCTCGCAGCAATGTGATTCTAACCGGCCTCTGTATGGTTTACGATTTTTCCGTAACCGATGTAAGTATTTGGATAGGTGTTCATCCCGGGACGTTTCGAAAATGGCTGCACAGCAGCCATCTGCCTACCCCTGCTCTGCAGGAAAAAGCCGAAACCTTCTTCCGAATTCCACGACATATTCTATTTGCAGACTGCGGAACGCTCTAATGTGATCCTATCGCTTAATAAGTTCAAGGCCAGCCCTTCTTCCTTAATTAGGAGAAGGGTTTTTTGCCATATTTTTTTCTTAAAAAAGGGTCATACTACTGTTTAGGTACATTGTTCAGTACTAAAGAACGGAACAGGAGGCGTAAGATGAGACTTGACGGAATACTATCTGAAGGCTACACCGATACTTGGGACGTGGCCCCCGGTGTCATCGGACTACGAACCATGTTCGTAAATTGCGCATTCATCGGCCAGCCCAATTCGGACTGGATCATTGTAGATACGGGACTTAGCTCTTACACAAACAGAATTATAGATTATGCTAAGGAGAAGTATGAGAAGCCACCGGTGGCAATTATCCTGACTCATGGGCATTTTGACCATATCGGAGGTGTGAAAAAGCTTATTGAGGAATGGAATGTACCCGTGTATGCTCACCCACTAGAGCTTCCTTATCTAACAGGTAAAGCGGATTATCCTCCAGCCGATCCGGCCGTAGGCGGCGGGCTGATGAGTATGGTGTCCTCATTATTTTCACATCATGGCATCGACCTTGGATCAGCCATACATCCATTACCCGAAGACAGAACCGTCCCCGGAGCAAAGGGCTGGAAATGGATCCATACACCTGGACATAGTCCTGGACATATTTCACTATTCAGACCAGAAGATAAGGTACTGATTGCTGGTGACACCTTTCTTACAGTCAAACAAGAGTCCGTATTCGCAGTAGCTACCCAGCATCAGGTGGTGCACGGCCCACCCTCTTATTTCACGACGGACTGGGAAGACGCGGAAAAGTCGGTCCGCACACTTGCGTTGCTAGATCCTCATATCGTTCTCTCTGGACATGGGGTGCCTATGGAGGGTGAGAAATTATCTACTCAGCTTGCTCATTTATGCAAGAATTTCAAGGAAATGGCGTTGCCGGGTCAAGGGAAGTTCGTATGATTTCCTTGCGGGGTCCCATTTTGCTAAAATAGCCAATGCGCCCCCGCATCATTCAAGACTACACTCTATACCAATATTGATATATCTCCTTAAATCCGAGCTTGTCGTACAAAGCCGAAGCTCCAGTATTAGCTTGTACAACCTGCAAAAAAGCAGTTGTTGCACCCTGCGTCTTGCCCCAGTGTAGTAATGCAAGCAGCAGTTGTTCCGCCATACCTTGTCTACGCTGATCGGAAGCAGTGATAATATCAAAGAGACCTATGTAGCCGTTCTGAATAACACTTAGACCACAAGCGGTAGGAACGCCATTGTTAATCAACAGAATATTGCCCTGCTGCAAATGACAAGCGGATAACATTCTAGTTAAGGTGCTCCGATTGTCTTTTGAGAGCGCAGAGAGCTTTGTAAATGCATTTAACCACTCTTCAGTTAAGCTCTCCTGAACTTGTATCTCATATCGAAGATCAGGAGTAGCTAATCCCTCCAGTTCTAATAGCCTAACAGATGATGGCTCGACAACTGTGTAACCACGCTCCGCTAGCGCCTCATCCAGGTTCGCAGGCTGGATATACGGCGTTATTTTAAATACTGGCTTTAATCCAGCATCCTTATAGTACTGCTCAGCAAGCTTAATTTGGTTTGTAAGATCCGCAAGAGAGCTTTTTTCTCCGTATAACGGATTGACCGAATTAGCTCTTTTCGTATATCCAGCTGCTGTGCGCAGAACCCAGCCATTCAGGAGAACACTCTGCTCCGCTGGCCAAGTATTAAGTGTGATTTCTTCAATTGCTTTATACAAGTTATCTCCTCCTTATTAGCCATGTTCCCGCTTATTACGCATCGCTGGCAGCAGCTTCACTGCTTCATCAGCATACGAAATATAATAGTCATATTCGGGAGACTCCTTACCATAAATGGCTATTTTCCCCTCATGGTTGTAATGTACACCCCAGCCGAATCGCTTCGGAAGTAGAGAGGCTCGCAGGCATGGATGGTTTCTAGAGAATAGCTCCTTCCATATTTCTTCCCTACGGGTCACACGATCTTCTAGCGGAATTTGTTTATGGCGTACATGAACCTCAAACAGAAGCTCTTCATGATTGTATTTGTAAGGCTCATTAATAAGCAGCTCATATTGAATCACATGCGCAGGCGGGAGTGTACGGCAAGACATCGGCGGGATTCCCGTTTCCTCAGGACAATCCTCTGCTACACGTATGAAAGTGTTTGTATAACTCATGGGCATCACCTCTATTTTTAATTGAAATATATTCCTTCTATGATAATTCATAGTCACTATAATTGCACAGCAAAAATCCGGAACCTCAACCTCCTGGATTCCGGATTTTCATCTGAATTTCTATTCCTCAGCCACTGCCGCAAGGAGTTCTTCAACAGGCCACGGAAGTGGATTATTAAACGTTGTCCAATCCTGCTTCAACTCATCTTTCGTCAACAAACATCGATCCAATCTCGCTTCGATTTGTGCTGAGTCCATACTAACACCGATAAACACGATTTCATTCATTCGATCGCCCCACCGCTCGTCCCACTTGGCTTTCATTTCAGGTTCGCTTTCCAATACCTCCTGCTGCTGATCCTCAGGCATTGTAGCTAGCCAGTAGCCGGCAGGTCCGAACTGAATCGAGGGTCCAGCCTGGCTGATACTCGCTGCAAGATCACCCTCTGCGGCAACCCATACAATCCCTTTCGCTCTGACAACTTCCTCCGGCCAATGACTAAAGAAAAAGCTTAACCTTTCCGGATGAAAGGGTGTTCTCCTGCGATAGACAAAAGAAGATATTCCGTATTCCTCCGTCTCAGGCGTATGTGTCTCCTTGTTAAGCTCCGTAATCCAACCGGAGGACAAACTTGTTTTTTCAAAATCAAACAATCCAGTATTAAGAATCTCCTTCGGATCTACCACTCCGTTAACCGTACGGATCAGCTTGGCTGTCGGCTGAAGTTTGCGAAGCACAGCTTCAAGCTTGTTAAGCTCTTCTTCTTCTAGCAGATCACACTTATTAAGCAATAACACATCACAAGTCTCGATCTGATCAATGAGCAAATCCACAATATCGCGATAATCGTCTTCACCAGCCGTTTGATTACGATCGATCAGACTATCACCAGAAGAGAAGTCATGCCAGAATCGGCCAGCATCCACAACGGTCACCATCGTGTCCAATTGAGCGAGTGAAGTCAAATCAATATCCAGTTCTGGGTTCGCATAAGTAAAAGTCTGTGCCACCGGAACAGGCTCGCTAATGCCAGATGATTCAATGAGGATATAATCAAAACGGCCTTCAGCTGCCAGCTTTTGTACTTCGACAATCAAATCGTCGCGGAGTGTACAGCAGATACATCCGTTAGACATTTCCACTAATTTCTCTTCCGTTCTAGAAAGCACATTACCTGACTTCACCAGGTTGGCGTCCACATTCACTTCACTCATATCGTTAACGATAACAGCAACCTTCAAGCCTTCACGGTTGTGCAAGACATGATTTAGCAGTGTTGTTTTTCCAGAGCCCAAGTAGCCACTTAGCACCGTAACGGGGATTTTTTTCATTCCGATCACTCCTATCATTGATTAGCATTTATGTTTGGCATTTATAGCTCTTACCGGGTTTCGCGGTGTAATGTAACTCTTTTCAGACGTGGACAATATTTCTTCATTTCCATACGTTCTGGGTGATTTCGCTTATTCTTGGTAGTTGTATAGTTACGATCTCCTGTCTCCGTGCATGCCAAAGTAATGATTACTCTCATTGTTCCATCTCCTTTTTTAAATAGTAATAATTACGATTAACATATCGTACACGTTTTATTCACAATCTGTCAACTATGATCTTGTAAAAATTCCAACTCTCTTAATTTTGTGGTCTTTCTTGCGAACAAATCACGTATAGATGGAAATATAAAAATATGATTCTTGTATTTCCAAGAGAATCAGGCAGGAGTGGAGATCATGAAGATACCAGTAATTATTTTGAGCGGGTTTCTGGGGAGCGGGAAGACAACTCTGCTGTTGTCCCTGCTGAAAGAGAGCAAGGTAAGGGGTCTGAACCCTGGCGTAGTTATGAATGAGCTGGGAAAGAGAGATGTAGATGGGTATATTCTGCAGGAGCATACGGGTGCAACCGTGACTAAGCTACTGGACGGATGTGTATGCTGTAGCCGTAAAGAGGATTTGGCAGACAGCCTACTGGTACTGCTAAGAGGACGCCCCGATGCTATTTATATCGAGCTTACTGGCGTCGCGAATCCGGAAGAAATCGCCAAAACATTACAAGAAGCCGCTCTTCAAGAAAGGGTCGAATTGCATTTTACGATCACCTTATTGGATGCAGAAAACGCCTTGGAATATAACAGCAGACTCTCCTCTGACAAACAGCTGGTTCGTACGCTTCGCAAGCAGCTGTCCACCGCTGATCTCATTGTCGTTAATAAGAGCGATCTTGTAGAGCCTGAAACCTTATGGCGAATTGAAAAAGGTGTCCGAAAACAAAATACAGAGGCTGAAATCGTATATACCCATTACAGCGAAATCAACCTTTCACCGATATTATCAGGAATCACCCCACGTAAAATCATCGCTCCCGCGCCACAACGAGCACCTCAAACCTTTAAAGGCGCAACTCTTAAACAAATGAATTCAGAACAGGGAGCTACAGCAGTAAAAGAACGGCAAGAAGAGCCCCACGCTTCTTTTTCCCAAGTGACCGCCATCACGTTAACCATTCCGCAAGCAGGGACTATAATGCCTTCCAAAGAACGGCTAGAGGCTTTCTTTCAAGAATGGGGTGACAACCTGCTCCGTGCCAAAGGCCATATCCTTTTGTCCGAACAGGAACCGGTTCAACTTGTCCAATATGCGGGAATGCGTACAAGCTGGGAGGCATCACGTTACCCTGGAATGCCTTATGTGGTATTCATCGGGATAAATTTAGATGAGGAACTGCTGGCAGATCGGTGGTCCACCTTATTCGAACCTTGACTACCCTTTCCCCTTTAAAACTACTGCCGCTGCTTCTGCCGATCTCATTCCTGATTATCATTGGTTTTATATGGGTGCCAAATCACCTGGAGCTACTAGACAACGCGTACATCGACACGTTCAAAACCGGCTTTATCGGGATTTTGCTAGAAGCCTTGCCGTTTGTGTTAGCAGGAGCTTTATTATCCTCGCTGCTTCGGGTCTTTATCCCAGATGAAATGATCTCCCGCTGGATTCCACGGCAGGCGCTTCCGGCCATTTTATTCGCTTGCCTGCTCGGAATTATTTTTCCAGTATGCGAATGTGGAATGATCCCTCTCGTCCGCCGACTAATCCATAAGGGGATGCCTGTCTACGTGGCGATCGTGTTTATTTTATCCGGGCCCATCCTAAATCCAGTCGTCTATGGAGCAACACTGACGGCATTTCGCAACCACTCAGAACTGGCCTATGCCCGGATGGGTCTAGCTTTTGCAGTCGCCTGTATTATAGGCTTGATTATCTATGCAACGGTGAAAAAGTCCCCGATACGCCTTAGCGTTCAGCGGGAAACCGATAACACTCATCATAATAATTCTCGTGGAGGAAAGTTAGCCGCCGTCTTCGTGCATACCTCGGATGAATTTTTTGAGATGGGAAAATACTTAATCATTGGCTGCCTATTGACCGCTGGCATTCAGACGTTTATGGTTCAGGACAGTTTGGCTGCGATCGGAGATAAGCCGCTCGGGTCTTATTTTTTCATGATGGGCCTGGCATTTGTGCTTTCGCTCTGTTCCACCTCAGATGCCTTTGTAGCTTCCACCTTTGTACATTCTTTTCCAGCAGGAGCACTGCTCGCTTTTATGGTATTTGGGCCGATGTTAGATTTCAAAAATTCATTGATGTTACTCTCGCTGTTTAAGACCAAATTCGCTCTTTATTTGTTCTTTCTTATCTTTTCGAGCGTATTTATCGGAGCCGTACTCATGTCCTTATGGCTGTAATCATAGAGGTGGCAAGCAGATGCTTACCCCATTGTTAGGAGGAAGCGCATGAATGACTCTCGAAGCATCCGATTTCACTATTTGTTAAGGGCGGTCATTCTGCTCGCCTTTGCTCTCTATATTGGGCATTTAGTGCAGCAGGACGCTTTGCATTATTATGTAGCGCCTAAGCTAGCACGCTGGGTTCAGTTATGTCCGATTCCTCTGACACTAATGGCGCTCAGCTTGGCCATTCAAGCCTTATTTGGTAAGGGAAATGTGCTATGTGACTGCGAGCATCGCCTCCCACATTCCATATTTAAAAGTACAGCGCTTTATGGATTATTCCTGTTTCCACTGCTGCTTGGATTTGCACTTCCTGATCGTGCCTTGGGAAGTATGGCCGCTAGTAAAAAGGGGATTTCGTTCTCCTCTTTACCATCAGAGACTACCAACGCTGTTAGATTCGAATCGATTGATCCTTATCATGAGGAGCTCACCGAGCTAGCTAAGATCTTATATGCGCAGCCTACTATCCCTGTGTATTCTGATATTTTTTCTGAAACACTAGGCGCTATTGACATGTATAAACAACAATTTGAAGGCAAAGAAATTTCCGTTTCCGGTTTTCTATACCGCGATGACAGTGAAACGCCAGAGAATGCTTTTGCCATTGGCAGATTTCTGGTTCAGTGCTGTACCGCCGATGCTACTCCGTTTGGGATGTTGGTTGATTCCGGCAAATTAAAAAGCTTGCCCACTGATACCTGGATAGAGGTTCGGGGCAAGCTTCAAATTGTGCAATACAAAGGCCAAGAAATGATGCAAATACGCGCAGAAGCAATTACACCTATCGCGCAACCAACAACACCCTACATTTACACGAGTGCTGACTCCATAACCGCATGGAAAGCTTTGACGAATACGGCCAACCCTACTAAATAATTGCGTCCAGCTCATCCTCATCATCCACAGATCGGTTAGGGTTAAATACTTCAACCATAATACGGGCGGGTATACAGATGATTTGCTGCTTTGGCCTAGAAATAAAACCCATTTCCAAAGCGATTCGCAAAGGTGCGTCAGAATATGTCATTTGGATCCCGTAATCAAATACCTTTAAGGTATTGTGACCAAACTTCGATTGAATATCTATAATTTGCTCTTCTTTGGTCAAAGAAACGGTCTTGTATTCCTTACCATCAACCGTAATTATAGCTTTCAAATCTCCTTGTTGATACTGTTCATTATGGGTGTCCCACCACTTGATTCCGTAAATCAAACCCGCTGCGAATAGAGCTAAAAAAATGATTACAAAATCACCACGCTTCATCTTTAACAAGGTATGGATCCTTTCATTGACAATATATTCGTAATAATTACGATTACAAATATATTAATCTTACGCCCTTTTGTCAATGACACTCCTCATCCTTAACGAATCCGAGTAGACCAATCTTTTAATACCCTGTCAAGCTCCTTTATGGAGATAGGCTTGGAGATGAAATCCTGCATTCCTGCACTCAGACACATGTCTTTATCTTCATTTCTGGCAAAAGCTGTGGCCGCAATAATAATGGGAGACAGCCCGAGCTTCTCACGTATGATTCCTGTTGCTTCTATCCCATCCATAATAGGCATCTGAATATCCATAAAGACGAGATCATAATCCTTGGACAGCACAGCTCGAACTGCTTCCTCGCCATTTGATGCAATGTCAGGGAAGTATCCCCTCTTCTTCATATAAGCCAGCATCAGTTGCTGATTCACAGGATGATCTTCAGCGATGAGAATAGACATCGGTCCATATTCTCCCGTATCAGATGCTCTGGCGTTAGGTTTATTGCTTTTGTCTGTATCCACTGAAGGGTGGAGCGTAACCTTCTGAATCCATTCCTCTTTTGGCAAAGAGACCTCCACGGTGAAAAAGAACTCTGAGCCATGTTCCTCACAGCTCCTCACACCAATCGCTCCTCCGAGCAGCTCCACCAGCTTTTTGCTAATCGCCAGTCCAAGTCCTGTTCCGCCATATTTTCGATTAATGGAAGGATGCAATTGCGAGAACGATTGAAACAATAACCCTTGACTGGCAACCGGGATCCCCAAGCCCGTATCTTTAACCATGAATTTAACGATAATATTTCCTGACTTTTGAGAAGCTTCCAGGCTGGCAGAAATACTAATTTCACCTGTCTCCGTAAATTTCACCGCATTTCCCACTAGGTTTACGAGAATTTGGCGCAATCTTGCCTCATCCGTCACAATGACAAATGGAAGATCAGGTGCAATATTGATAGTTAATAACAACCCTTTTTCTTTGACCTTCGGATAGAATAGCTCACTAACGTTCTGTATCACTTCACGCAAATCCACCATTTGCAGTTCAAGTGTCATCATGCCTGCTTCAATTTTGCTGAAATCCAGCACTTCATTCAAAATATGAAGCAATGCTTCTCCGCTACTTGTAATGATTTGTGTGTAGTAGCTCTGCTCTTCATTTAACTCTGTCCCTGAGAGCAAGTCTGCCATTCCTATAATACCGTTCATAGGCGTACGCAGCTCATGGCTCATGATCGCTAGAAACTCCGATTTCGCCCGATCCGCTTCCTCTGCAGACTCCTTCGCTCGCACAATCTCCTTCTCTTCTGTGATATCTCGGAAAACCACTACAGCCCCGATCCGCTCTTCTCCATCAAAAAGAGGAGTCATGTGATATCTGACCAAAAAGCTGGAACCATCTTGCCTCCAAAACACACCCTCTTTCTCATCAAAAGAGCGATTATTGAAGTGCGAGGGAATCAGCGTCTTCTGAATGCCCAAGAATGGCTCATTATCCAGCCAAGTCTGATGAATCGTATGGAATTTGCTGTTCAACCATTCCGTTGGATCGTATCCTAGCATAGTAATCGCCGCTGGATTGATGAACATCGTATCCCCTTCAAGATTCATACCAAATATGCCTTCAGATACCGAATTCAATATTAGAGCATGCTCGTTACTTAACTTCTCTATTTCTTCAAAATGCCGCGCCCGTTCCGCAATGTCCCGGGTTACACACACAAGCTCCCGTCCTCCAAAGGTCTCCGAGTAAATATAGCGAAGTGTTGTTTCCGTCCAAATGTACGTTCCATCTTTGCATAGAAACCGAAAGGTCACAGGGTCGAGCTTCTTCCCTTCCATACAGTTGCTAAGATAGGACACCACTTTCTCCTTGTCTTCAGGATGTATGTAATCAATACCTCTCGTTTCGTACATTTCTTCCGGTGTATAGCCGAACATCGTCTGGCAAATGGGTGATGCATACAGATAGATGAGGTCTCCGTCCGCTGTATTACGTGAAATGAAATCCATTGAATTTTCCGACAGGAGTCGGTAATTCTGCTCACTATCACGCATCTGTTCCTCCATTTGATGACGTTCAGTCACATCCTGGGCAATCCCGCTGATCTGTAGCACTCTTCCTTCCTCATCTTTAGTCACTTCCCAGTGTGCATCCAGAAACTTCAATTTTCCATCCGCACTTTTAATTCTAACCATAACTTCGCCATTCGTCCCATTCGCTAAAGACTGGTGAACCAGCTTTTGAAGTCTAGTAAAATCATCTGGATCAATACAGGAAAGCACTCGTTTGTAATCAAAATAGGAATGATTGCTGTCGTCCAACGAAAAGCCAAAAATGTTACGCATCTCTCTAGAAACCGTCAACCGCGTTTTCGTCGCATCCCATTCCCACGATCCCATTTTCGCAAGATATTGGGCTTGCGCCAGCATATCCTCATATTTCTTACGCTGCGTAATATCGCGGCCGATCGTTAATATCTGCTTGATTTCCCCCTGATCATCGCGTACCACCTGTGAGCTGCTCTCAATCCACAAATAATGTCCGTCTTTATGCCGGGCCCTGCGTGTATACACATCCGTATCAGAATAGAGCTTTCCGTGTTTTGTCATTTCAAGGGCATCTTCTGCGTGATAATACTCAGGTCTTTTCGTACCGATCATTTCATCTGGAGGATATCCTAGCAACAACTCCACTGAAGGAGAAACGTAGTGCAGTGTACCGTCTGGTCCGCCAAAAGAAATCATATCCGGCGTATTTTGTGTGATCAAATTATATAAATGCTGATCTTCCTGAATCTTATCTTCCGCAAGCCTTCGGTCTGTGATATCCGTAAGTTCTGAGATCAAGACAAGGGGTTCACTAGAGTTCTCCTGAAGAATCAGAAATATATGTTGAGCTACCCAGATTATCTCGCCACCCTTACATAAGAACCGTCTTTCTAACTCTATTGCGGTCCCAGGATCTGCTAAGAGATTGTTCAGGATAACGTAATGATCATCATCAGCTACATCGTCTGGATAAATAAGATCTAGATAGTCCATATTTAAAAGCTCTTCTTCAGAGTAACCAAGCATATGGCAAAGTGCTGGATTGGATTGAATCAAGGTCCCTTCCTTGGGAGAGACTACAGCAACCCCTATAGAAGACCGTAAGTATAGTTGCTTAAAAAGAAATTCAGACACCTGTGCAGCCTCCTCTTTTGGTATGGGGACAAACTTTATTACAATTTCGTAATCTATTCCAGTATACCTTTTTTTCGGTAATTAAGCTTGATAGTTGAGTCCTAAATGATAGGCCGGTGAAAAGCAATGAGATTGCGCGTTATCGTCATAGACAAAAAAATAAACAACAAGTCCCGAGTAATCAGGAAAACTGCTGTTTATACATATCACAAGAATAAGGACTATTCTCTTATTAAATTCTCTTGCTGAAGCTTTTTAATTTTCTTACGGATAGGTGCGCCAGCTCTAAAAAAAACAAGTCCTAAAAGAATTAAAAACCCGCCTAGAATAACATTTACCAAACTAATGCTGTTGGATGAAGTGAAATAATTCGTTAGCCCAATGAGAATGTTGGCTAAACCAACAATGAACTCTAACCACATGACAGAATTCCATAGTGTGTTGATTCGCTTAAAGTGTTTTATTTTGGATTCCAGATCTGTGTAAATATCAAACGCACCTTCGGATGACTTCTTTCTAAGATAAATCCAGCGAACATAGCTGCTAACACACTCTACTCCATTTTCTTCTAGAAACTTGAGGTATGCCATGCTTTCCGGATGAGTAGGCACATTATCTAAAAGCTCAATTCTATACGTATACTCATTCTTAGACGAGTCAGTAAACACATATTTACACCAGGAGTAGCTTGAAAGGGCTAACCCTTTGGCAGACATTTCATTAAGCCACTGTTCTTCCTTCTCAAAATCCCAAAACAGCTTGCGAACCACATGTTTCATTTGGACTCACCTCCAGCTATTCTCTTCCCATTGGCAATCAGTTCTTCCAACCGGATAAGCTCCCCCTGAATCACTGTCTTCCCTAATTCAGTAATTTCGTATTCCTTTCTTCGGGAGCCTTCTTCCCCTTCTATAGCTCTTATCCAGTTTTTCTCAAGCAAGGTGTTGATAGCTCCATATAAAGTGCCCGCTCCAAGTTCCACTCGACCATGACTTAAATCCTTCACATTCTGCATAATCGCGTATCCGTGCATTGCGGTGTATAAAGACAATAAAATGTAAAATACAGCTTCCGTTAAAGCTCCTCTTTCTGAGCTTTCAGGCATGATTCCATCTCCATTCTATTACTGTTAGCGATATATCGGTTACCGTAATAACATTATTACGGAAGCCGATATAATTGTCAATACAAAAATGCCTATTTTTAGTAAACCTAACCGATCATAACCACGAAAAAAAGCCTATAGTACATGCCTATAGACGGTTCATGATCGCAATTCCCTCAACTTGGATCTACCCCATCTAATTAAATCTATTCCTTCCACTACGCATGGGATGTATCGGACTTAGAAGCATCTAGAATTGAACCACCATCACTTTCTTCAGACATAAAAAATAGGCTTATACAACTGCCAAAGAGCAATTGTATAAGCCTATTTGATGATGCGGTCGAGAGGACTCGAACCTCCACGATATTGCTACCACACGGACCTGAACCGTGCGCGTCTGCCAATTCCGCCACGACCGCACATTATGTACACCAATGAAATAATCACTGTACATAAGACTATACTCTTTTTCCGGATAAATAGCAACATATTTTTAAATCTATGTACAGATAAATCTAACAACAGCGATATAAGCGATATAACATATTCAAATCCCCATAGGCATAACCAATCACAGTTATTCAGTTTATATATTTCACTTATAAGAGGCTGATATGATACAACATAATTAAAAGAATGTGCTACGTCGGAAATATCACTGTAATTCCAAACCAGAAAGGACGAATACGTATGAACCAACAGTGGAATACCGGAACCTATGATACTGATATGGCCTTTGTTTCTCAGTTTGGAGAGTCATTGATTGAGCTTCTTCGCCCCCAGCCTGGCGAACAAATTGTTGATTGGGGCTGCGGAACTGGTGATTTGGCAGCAGCCATCGCCGCTAGTGGTGCCACTGTAACAGGTATTGATGCTTCAGCCGAAATGATTCAGACTGCCCGTGACAAGCATCCCCAGCTAAACTTCATCTTAGCAGATGGGCAAAACTATGTCGCGGAACAGCCAGTCGATGCCGTGTTCAGCAACGCTGCTCTACACTGGTTGACCGACGCGAACGGAGCAGCTGCTTCTATCACAGCTAGCCTACGAACAGGCGGGCGTTTTGTTGCCGAGTTCGGTGGGCTGGGCAATATCGCTTCTATCATTACTGAGCTTCCAAATGCTTTTACCGCTATAGGGTGTAGTGATAAGCTTCAATTACCTTGGTACTTCCCAAGCATCGGACAATATACAACACTACTAGAACAACATGGACTGACTGTTGACCTCGCCCTTTGTTTCGACCGTCCAACCCCACTAGAGGCTGGAGAGCAAGGGTTCCAGTCCTGGCTGAACACTTTTACTAATGGAATCTTAAGTGTCCTAACACCAACTGAACGAGAAGAAGTCCTCTCTTATATGGAACAGAAACTTAGACCGACATTATTTCAGGATGGCCGCTGGGTGATGGATTATCGAAGAATCCGGGTCGTCGCTTACAAACGCGTCTAACAATGAAGGGCGTGGCTTCTTCCTATGCAACAAAAAAAAGAGTGTACTGGCGCGTGTCCGCACCAATACACTCTTTTTATGACCATCTATCTTCTATCTCCCACATATCGATCGCTACCAGCACCAAGTCCGACAACCAGCAGCAATACGCTTGCACCCAGCAATAAAACAAGCGGCATCGTCCAGCTATTCGTTACATCATGAAGCCATCCGAATAATGCCGGGCCCATTGCTGCAAGCACGTAACCTACGGATTGGGCCATTCCCGACAGTTCCGCTGCTTCTTGAGTGCTTCTGGTCCGTAGACTGAAGAACATCATCACAAGTCCGAAGGCAAATCCTCCGGCAATCCCAAAACAGATCGCCCAGACAGCCATTAAAGCACTGCTTCCCAACCAAATGCCACCGATTCCGATGAAATACAAAATAGCCGTGATGATTACTAGAATACGTTGGTTCTTCATCCGACCTGCCCACAACGGCACGAAGAAAGTAAACGGCAGCTGGGCCATTTGCATTAGTGATAGTAACCAACCTGCATGGCTTGATGACATCCCTCGCTCACCAAGGAGAACAGAGAACCAAGCTATGAAGACATAATAGAGCAACGACTGTAAGCCCATAAAAATCGTTACCTTCCAAGCAAGTGAAGAACGCCACATATTTCCACTAGAGATCGACCCCTTGGCCCCAGTCCCTTGATCGAGCTTGCGCATTTGCGGAATCCAGAACAGGGTTGCTAGCGCAGCGATCATAAACCAAATCGCCAAAGTCCCTCTCCAGCCAAATCCAGCATGACTAGCTAGCGGTACACTAATACCTGAAGCGACGGCTGCACATAAATTCATTGAGACGGTGTAGACACCTGTCATTAACCCAATTTTGTGAGGAAACTTCCCTTTAATCAGACCCGGAAGCAATACATTACATACTGCAATAGAAAGCCCGAGTATCGCCGTACCTGTAAACAACAGTCCCGTTCCAGATCCCGACCGGATTAGAATCCCCATAGCAAGCATAACCATAGCAATTAATAACACATTAGCCAAGCCGAAACGGCGAGCTAGCTTTGGAGCAAACGGGGACAAAATGGCAAAAGCCAACAATGGTAGAGTAGTAATAGCTCCTGCTAAAGTGTTCGATAAGCCTAGATCATCCTGAATCATTTGTACCAGTGGACCGACGGATGTGAAAGGCGCTCTAAGTGCCGCTGCGATAAACACAATCCCCAACACTAGCAGCCAGCGATCATATTTGGTATCCGTTAAACCTCTATTCTGAATGTTTCCTTCTCGTTGCGATGCTTTCATCATGTATCCTCCTAAATTGCAACAAGCATAAACGCCTTTGACATTCCTGTAAGGACGGTGAGCGATTACGCCAGAAATATAAAAATGTTTATTACATGGCATTAAGACCTATCATCCACTATTATTATAAAAGTTACAAGCCTTAAGTAATTTCATAACCCTATTATTGACAAAATCGAATGACATCTTTAGTATCCATATAATCAAGACAATTGAGAATCAATTTCATTCGATCTCCTACATATTCCTATAGAAAAGAGTGAACAGAATGCTTCGAAGGTTTTTTTCCTACTATCGTCCGTATAAAAAACTATTTATCTTGGACTTCTCCTGCGCTGTTTTTGCAGGTCTGCTAGAACTAGCTTTTCCGGTAGCTGTCAATAAATTTATTGATGATTTGCTCCCGGGTCAAGATTGGCCGCTAATTCTTATTGCGTGTGTCGCGCTCCTAGCTATTTACGCCTTGAATACAGTTATGCAGTATATCGTTACATACTGGGGGCATATGCTTGGCATCAATATCGAGACCGATATGCGTAAAAAAATGTTCGATCATATCCAGAAACTGTCCTTCCGATTCTTCGATAATAATAAAACAGGTCACCTCATCGGGCGAATCACCAACGATTTAAATGATATCGGCGAGGTGGCGCATCACGGTCCTGAGGATATATTTATCGCCATCATGACACTTGTCGGTGCTTTCCTCCTTATGGCTGATATTAATCTGAAGCTGGCCATTATTACTTTTATTATCGTTCCAATTATGGCTTGGGTGATCATCTACTTCGGACGCAACATGACTTCCACCTATCGCCAGCTTTTTGGAAATGTAGGTAGTTTCAATGCCCGTATCGAAGATAATGTCGGTGGTATCCGGGTTGTTCAATCTTTTGCCAATGAGCAGCATGAACAAGAGCTATTCGCAGTAGATAACCAAATGTTCCGTAAAACTAAGCTTCTCGCTTATAAAATCATGGCCAAAAGCTTATCCGTCAGCTATATGATGACCCGCCTCATTACGATCCTTGTGATGATCAGCGGCGCTTGGTTCTTCATCAATGGCGAGTTGCAAATCGGTGAGTTTGTGGCATTTATTCTGTTGTCCAATATCTTTTTCCGTCCGATCGAGAAGATCAATGCCGTTATCGAGAGTTATCCAAAAGGAATTGCCGGCTTTAAACGTTATCTAGAAATTATTGATACGGAGCCAGATATCAGCGATAAGCCGGATGCCGTAGAGGTAAGTACTTTACACGGTGATATTACCTTCCAGAATGTCTTTTTCGGATACGATGAGGACCGTCCGGTTCTACAAAATATCAGCCTAAAAGTTAAGGCTGGCGAAACGATTGCCTTTGTTGGACCTTCTGGTGCAGGCAAAACGACTATTTGCAGCCTGCTCCCTCGTTTCTATGATGTCACTGGCGGGACTATCACCATAGATGGCATTGATATCCGTGACATGAAGCTGGAGTCGTTACGTAAGCAGATCGGGATCGTACAGCAGGATGTGTTCCTGTTCTCGGGTACGATTCGTGAAAACATTGCCTACGGAAAGCTGGATGCGAAGCTGCCTGAAATCTGGGAAGCTGCTCGGCGTGCCCATCTGGAAGATCTCATTCAGAATCTTCCAGATGGCATGGATACGGTGATCGGAGAGCGCGGTGTGAAGCTGTCCGGTGGACAGAAGCAGCGCCTAGCGATCGCCCGCATGTTCCTGAAGAATCCGCCGATCCTGATTCTGGATGAAGCTACATCCGCACTGGATACAGAAACGGAAGCAGCGATTCAGCAATCACTAGCGGATCTGTCCGTGGGTAGAACCACACTCGTCATCGCCCACCGATTGACGACGATAAAAAATGCCGACCGGATCATGGTCGTGAACGAAGAAGGCATCGCCGAGCAAGGCCGCCATGAAGAGTTAGTCCATGCCGGTGGCATATACAGCCGGCTGCATCAGGCACAGTATAACGCTTAGGGACGTTATATCTAGCTCCCTAGCTAAATGAAGCAAGCCTAGTCGCCAATAACGTGGCGACTAGGCTTGCTTTTTAGTGCATCTCGCTGCTTCCAGCGTGAGATGCTAAATTGGTGAGTTAGAGAGTTAGGGAGTTAAGAGTATTGGAGTTAGAGAGTATAAGGAGTTACGGACTTATGGATTCGTGGGAATGAAATTTAGGGAAATCCTCCCCAATTTCATCGATATTACGGTCCTGATTTCAACAATTAGGGAATTTCTCCCTTTAAATTCACCTAATTAGCTCATAACAGTGATTTCAGGCGATTTATAGGGAGAAATTCCCTAAAAAGCTTAAAATCCAGCGAAAATCAGTAATTTATAGGGAGGTTATCCTATAAATCAAACTCAAACACAACTCTGTGCATAATAATAGCTCTCCGCACCGATAAGGTAACCATGTTCAATTCCCCAAAAATTCCTACGGCTTGCTCAGCACGTTGTACGGGATTTTCACCGTTCTTTTCGGCATTTCCAGCTGAATCAGCTTCATGAACGGGATTTCTACCGTTCTTTCCAGCTTTTTCAGCCAAATCAGCTTCATGAACGGGATTTCTACCGTTCTTTCCAGCTTTTTCAGCCAAATCAGCTTCATGAACGGGATTTCTACCGTTTATTTCTTCGCAATATGCACTTTAAGCTGCTTGCCCTTCACCGTCGTCTCTCTCATCGCTTGCAGTACCATTGCACCTTTACCGTTCAAAATATCCACGTAGGTCACATTGTCCTGAATCGAGATAATACCGATATCTTCTGCAGATATACCCTCAAGCTTCGCGATTGTGCCGACAAAGTCAACGGCTCTTAGCTTCTTTTTCTTGCCGCCGTTGAAGTACAGCTTCATGATCTCTTTGTTCAAGCTTTCGCTTTTGTCCTTCTTGCGGACAGGCTGCTTGTTAATTTTCTGCTCAAACGCTTCCTTCGCGTAAGCAACGGCATCGTCCGAAGGAGCTTTCATGTTCGGGATGCTAAAGCCAATATAACCTTCGATCTCCTTGACCCACTTTTGCTCATTCGGAGTGACAAAAGTGATCGCTTTGCCTGTCTTACCTGCACGAGCGGTTCTGCCTGTACGGTGCACGTAGCTTTCTTTTTCCAGCGGAATATCGTAATTAATCACGTGAGTGATGTTCTCGATATCAATGCCTCTTGCCGCTACATCCGTAGCGATTAGATAACGGAACTGCCCTCTTTTAAAAGCATTCATGACCTCAAAGCGCTCGTCCTGCTCCATTCCCCCGTGGATCTTATCACAGGGATATTCCAAATCAGCCAGCCCTCTAAATACCGCATTCACCTGTTCTTGTGTACGGCAAAAGATAATACAGCTGTCCGGATTCTCCACCGTAATAATATCGCTCAGCAGCGAGAATTTGGCAGCTTGTCTCACTTCAATCAACGCATGTTCAATTGTAGCGGTTGTAATTCCACTTGCTTGTATCTCAATTTCCGTTGGATCACTCATATATTTCCGGCACAAATTCTTAATCACTTCCGGTAATGTAGCGGAGAAAACACAAGTCACTCGTTCCTTTGGCAGCTGCTTAATGATCTTTTCGATCTGCTCAATGAACCCCATGCTCAACATTTCGTCTGCTTCATCGATGATCAAATACTTGATCCGATTTAGCGGAAGCGTACCTCTTTCAATATGGTCGAACACACGTCCAGGCGTACCTACGACAACATGTGTTTTTTGAGTAAGTTCAATTTTTTGTGGAGCAAAAGGCTGCTTACCGAAAAGAGCCACGGCCTTAACCCGTTTAAATCGTCCAATGTTGGTGATATCCTCTTTCACTTGCATGGCAAGCTCCCGAGTAGGCGTTAGAATCAAAGCCTGCGGCTTATTCTCCACCCAATCCACCAAATCACAGACCGGGATTCCGTAAGCTGCCGTCTTACCGCTACCCGTTTGCGATTTAACGATCAGATCCTTTTGCTGAAGAGCTACAGGGATCACTTTGCTTTGAACTTCTGTTGGCGTCTCATATTTCAGGACATCCAGCGCTTTAATAATGTCTTCGTTTAACTCATAATCTCTAAATTGCAATTCACTCATCATTCAACCTCTTCTATGCCGATTGTTCTGGTTAAAGCGGAAACTCCGCGATCCTTCATCTTGTGCATACTTATCATTATAACAGCTATTGGCTCCCTTGATTCCATTCCCTATAGAACTGGTCCAGATAATTAAGCATAAAATCATGCCGTTCTTCTGCTAACTTGCGTCCATAGGTTGTATTCATCAGGAATTTTAATTTTAATAACTTCTCATAAAAATGATTGATAGCCGTTCCTTTGCTGTAATCCCTGTACTCCTTTTGAAGCGATTCATCTCTTGGAGACACTTCCGGATCATAAGCTGGACGACCTTTCGCCCCTGAGAAAATAAAGGTTCTGGCAATGCCAATCGCACCAAGCGCATCAAGTCGATCGGCATCTTGAACCACTTGGCCTTCAAGCGTCTGCATCGGTTCTCCCCCGCCACCACTAAAGGACATCGTCTCGATAATCATCATAATATGATTAATTTGTTGCTCATCTGTAAGGTTTGAAGAAAGCCAGGTACGTACTTTAAGCAAACCTTCTTCTTTAGACGGATTAAGCTTCTCGTCAGCAACATCATGCAGCAAGGCGGCCATCGTGCAAACAAATACATCTGCGCTCTCGATCTTGGCAATTTCAGCGGCGGTGTTGCGCACTCTATCGGAATGCCACCAGTCATGACCCGTAGTATCTTGTCCAAGTTGTTCTTTAACAAAATCTTCGGTCCGAGCTATAATTAAAGATTCATTCATCGTAGAAAAACTCCCTTTCCTTAAGGAATATCGAAGCCCTATTATAGCTGATAACTTGTCCATTCGCCCACAAGAAATCGAACCAAATATAAATTCTTGCTTGCACGACTCCAAATGATCCGCTATAATCGGCAGTAATCAAAATTTCGAAGGGAATTGGTTCTGATGAATACAAATACAATCATGCTGAATCAACTTCATTATTATCACAAACAGCGTTAGCACTCCTGAATTTATTCAGGGAGGCTAACGCTACTCGCGTTGGCCTCCCTGCGGCATAGATCACGCGCAGGACCAAGAGGTCCTGCGCGTTTTTTTATTTTCTAAACTATGCCAATTCAAAGGAGCTACTAATGATGCAAAACATTAAAGGAACTTATGATTACTTCGGTCAAGAGCAAGCGCTCAGAAAGAACATTCAAAATACGCTGCAGGACTTGTTCGAGCTCTATGATTTTGAATCGATGGATACGACATTATTAAATGAATTGGAGTTATTAACCTCAAAATATGCAGGCGGGGACGAAATCCTCAAGGAAATGTACCAACTCACGGATCAGGGCAACCGCAAATTGGGATTGCGTTATGATCTGACGATTCCTTTTGCCAAAGTGATCGCTTTAAATCCAGGGATAGAGTTCCCCTTCAAGCGGTATGAGATCGGAAAAGTGTTCCGAGATGGACCCGTAAAACGTGGGCGTCTGCGTGAATTCCTGCAATGTGATGTCGATGTGGTCGGCATTTCCGGCCCTGAGGCTGAAGCTGAGCTAATGCAGCTGGCTACCGAAGCGTTCCGCAAGCTGGACATTCCTATCATCCTAAAATGGAACAATCGACGTTTTCTCGGTGAGATTCTAGAGTCCATCGGCGTACCTGCGGAAGAGCAACTATCCGTTATGCTTACCCTTGATAAACTTGAGAAAATCAGCATTAGCGGAGTGGAGAACGAGTTGATTGGCAAGGGGCTAGAACCTGCAACCATCACAGCGATTCTAGCCCTTATCGAAATGGACAATCCAAGCTTTGAGCAGTTATGCGACAAATACAATCTCACAACACAACCGGGTGCGTCAGAGGTTCTCGTCCTACAAAATCTAATCCAAGACATTGGACTACAGGAGACTTGCCGCTTCGATCCTTTCTTATCCCGAGGTCTTTCATTCTACACAGGAACAGTTTACGAGATCTTTGATGCATCTGGTTCCTTTGCCTCAAGCTTGGGTGGCGGAGGCAGATACGACGCGATTATCGGACAGCTAGTGGGCAGAGAAGATATTCAATATCCTACGGTGGGGTTGTCTTTTGGTATGGAGTCAATCATGACACTCCTAGCAGAACGACCTATCCAAGAAAATAAAGCAGCAAATGTTATGGTCATTCCCATTGGTGAGACACTACCACAAGCTTTGATTGCAGCAGCCGAGCTGCGTGCCTGTTCTATAAGAACCACTCTCGTATCCGGTAAAAGAAAATTAAAAAAGCAGCTCGCCACAGCTTCATCCAAAAACATCCGTTACGTTATACTGATCGGCGAAAGCGAATCAAGTGTTGATAAGGTACGTTTGAAAGATATGGTGGAACAAACAGAGGTTATCGTTCCGCTGGATGAAGCTATTTACCTCATCACTGGCTAAGCTGGTGTTCGCTTATAAAGATTCACATAAAAAAAGACCCCGCCGACGGCCGGCGGGGCAAAGTTTATATTTAAGGGAGGTTATATATGTACTATAACCTTGCAAGCTTAATATTTTATGAATGACGGATAAAGATTCCCTTAATCCTACTTAGATCTTAAACCGGTCTACCAGCCCCTGTAGCTCCTTGGCACTTTGGGTATTCTCGTCAGCCACCGTAACTTCATGGAATGTCTTCTCAACGATATCAGACGTCTTCACCGCAATATCCTGAATCCCAATAGCCCCCTCATTTACTGTAGCAGCCACTTCATTGACCGCTATAGAAATACTAGATACAGCCATACTTAGATGATCGGCCGCAGTCTCAAATTGATTCATCAGCAAATTCACTGTAGTAGCATCTCTGTTATATTGCTGACTTACCTCCGTTAACCGCTCATAGTCTCCAAGAACATTCTGGTCAATAAAAGCTAGTAACGCCTCTGAATTTTCCTTCATTAGTTCAACAGAAGCATAAACACCTGAAACGACCCCTTGGATCCCAGCCGCAGTCTCTGACGATTTCTCAGCCAATTTGCGGATTTCACCAGCTACAACAGCAAATCCTCTACCTGCCTCACCTGCTCTAGCCGCTTCGATCGCTGCATTCAAAGCAAGCAGATTGGTCTGACTAGTAATCGATAGAATCGTATCCGCCAGTACATTAATCTCTGAGATCGCATTCGACTGTTCAATTGCTTTTTCCATATCGATACGAACAGATTCATACACTCGCTTCGCATTATCCGTAGACTCTATCGCCTCATCTTGTAACACCATCGCCCGCTCACTAATCTGCTTGGAAACTTCAGCGCCTTCCTTCACATTACTGGAGATCTCGGACACATTAATATCAATTTCAGTTATCGCTGCCGTCATCTCTTGTGTTGAAGCTGCTGTCTCCTCCATCCCTGCCGAAAGCTGCTGTGTAGTTGCCGAATTATCATGAGCATTCTCCCGTACATCTATAGACAGCTTTTCAAGAGTCTCCGCATTATCAAGCACCTTGGTGGAGATCGTGATTAGACTACCCGCCATATCACGAAGAATAACCCGTGTTCGGAGCATCGCTATGGCTATCGTACCTGTTTCGTCTTTGTTTTTCGTCAGATACTCGTACTGGGAGTCATACGTCAAATTCAGCTCTGCCGTTCTATTTATCAACTCTGTCAGTTTAGCAATCGGTGAAGAGATTTTTTGGGCAAAATATAAAGCAATCAACAATGCAATAATCAAACTTCCTGCACCCAGAAACAGATTAAAGCTTCTCATCTCATTCACTGGTTTTACAATCTCATCTAAATTTGCGGTTATCCCAAGCAACCAGTGGGTCTCAGGCATAACGGTATAGGCTGATTTTTTATCCACACCATTATATGTATAGCTAAGCAGGCTATCTTCTACTTTTTCACCAGATTTCACACGCTTCACCACAGCCATGATCTGATCATTGGCAACAGGTTGTCCTACTTGCTTCTTATCCGGATGGTACAGTGTATTCCCATTCTCATCGAGAAGATAAGCATACGAAGTCGTTGTATTTACTACTTTTGCATCTGCTAAATACTTAATCATACTATCTGCGGAAACCGCTGAAGCTACATATCCAATCATCTTCCCGTTACTCTTAACCGGATGTACAAATCCTACCACATAAGCCCCAGTAGATTTCGATTTCAGCGTTTCGCTAATTACCGGCGCCGCAGTCTCCATTACTTTCTTCGTATAATTTCTATCACTGAAATCCGTACCTATAAGCTTAATATCACTGTCAGCCACAGCGATGCCTTTCATATCACTGACAAAAGCATGTTCGAGGTTCCCAGCATCCTTCACAATTCCCTGAAGGCTGATATTCACCTCATTCTGTAGCCTACTCCCCTTGGTGACGCCACCATTCTCTGCTTGGAGTAATAATTCGACAATTTCCGACCTTCCTGCAATAAGTTCAATACTTCTCTGCTCCTTCGAAATCATAGCCGATATGGTCTGAGCTTTATTCGTATTGACCTGCTTCATTGAATTCTCAGTAAGGCTCACAATGGCCTGAGTTGACCTTAAATATGTAAAAACCCCCATTACTGCAATACATAATAGGGTCACACCTATCATCATAAGTGATAGTTTAAGACGAATCTTCATTTTCCCTCATCCTTCCGACTACTGTTCATTAGAGAACAATGCAATTGTAAATAATACAACTACTATCGGATATGATGATAAATTAGTGAATATTGACGAAGCGAAAATACGGAAAATATCAAAAAATGTCGAATTTTTGCATATAAATGCAGAAAAAACTAGTTCTACTAGTTCGGTCATCTTCTTTTTACTAGTTATTAAGACCTGTTTTATTTCTAAGATGAAATAGGCGGTTCTGACTGGGATGCTGAGGAAACTTGCGTAATTGCACCCTCTGTTAAAGGGTGTTTAGTTCTGCTACGTAAAAACAGACCAGACATTGCAGCGAGAATTTGCTGGAATAACATTCCTGAAATCACAGGGAGTGCAACAGCCGGAGGAAAATATTTTACTGCGAGCACAGCTCCCGCGCTTAAATTACGCATGCCGGAATTAAATTGTACGGCCACAGAATCTTCGTAGCTAAAGCGGAAACGGCGCGATACCAATGCTCCGATTACATATCCGAGAACTACGGTTACGAAGGTTACGCCAATAATAATCGCTAATTTACTATCCGGGTGTTTCAGATAACGAGCAATGCTAGCACCATTAATAGAGACGACCATGAACAACCCAACCTTTACAAATGGGGAAAGCGGAGGTCCACATACCGTATTCACCTTGCCTTTTGTCCATTGATTCAGAAGCATCCCGACTACCGAAGGAATGACAACCATCCATAGGAGCCCTTTCATCATTTCCCCAAGCTGAATCTCCACACTCGCTCCCATGAGCAAATACAAGGTACCCGGAACGACAATCGGTGACAAGAGCGTATCGATTAGAATAAGTGCCAAAGTTAGTGCAATGTTCCCGCCGTATATGGATACCCACACCACGCTAACGACACCCGTTGGGATCGCAAACAACAGTACAAATCCTGTCACTGTGTAAGGATCTCCCGGAAAAACAGCACTTGCAACGAGCCAGCCAATGAGCGGCATCACGATATGAAGAATAAGCATCAACACGATCAACTTCTGTGGTTTCAGCAGTACGCCCAGCAGATCCTTGAGATTAGATTTCAAGCTCCCGATCAATGTCATAAAGGCGAATATCCATGGGACGAGACCTGTGAATGGTAGCAGTCTGCTTTCATTAAGCACACCAACCACGATGGCAGTAGGTGTTAATAATGGCATGATTTTTTCGAGAACAACATTGGATTTGATGAGTCCATTTCTTATATTCGTAAGCATGTGTCGCATACCTTATGTATGGATGTCATACATTCCTTATCCGCAAATTTAAGTTATAGCAGTCTCTATAAGCTTACAGAAATCATACAGGACTTTCCATTAATCTACTACACAAAAAAGGAACCAATTCATTAAATTGGCTCCATGTCGTAATTTTATAGCAATGCTTAACGATTTAAACCCCTTGCGGAAACAATGCGTCCAGTGCTGGGCATGGCAGTTTATCCAGGAACTGAGCCAAAGGCGCTGGCATGTTACTGTATAAGTCCTTCAATGAGGTGCCCTGATAAATGTTGCCAATAATAACGGGATGACATAATTCAGAGATCAGAATGTCTCCATTGCCATGTAGATGAAGCTGTTTCTTACCCTCTATGCAGTGTGGAAAATAAACGCCCGGTTGCTCCTCGAACCCAAGCGCATCCATAAACCGGTCCATGCAAGTGAAATACAGGGTCGTATCCTCTTTCTTCATAGCGATCAGTTCACTCACAGCATTCTTTAATTGTTCACGGGCAGCTATAGACTTCCAACCCGTATGATCCATGATAATACTGTTCTGAATCTCATGTGTTCTAACACCCATCGCATATACGTGATCACTAATTTCCTTCATATTATCCTGAGTTTCGCTGAACAATAGCGTTTCCAGCACCGTATCTACACTAGTTGCCGCGAACATAGTAATGTTCTCTCTAATTTTCTCATAGATGCTTGGATGAATATTATAATAACGAGAGAATGCGTCCGCTGTAGTAAAATTGAAGGAAATATGTATCGTCGTTAATCCTGCCGCGACCAATTGATCAATCCGTTCAGCATTTAAAAGACTGCCGTTCGAATTGAGCTGTGTCTGAATCCCTCTGGATGAGCAGTAGTTTACAATCTCCACACAGTCATCGAACTTTAATGTGACCTCGCCACCTGACAAGCGTACTCTTTTCAGACCAGGAAGCTCTTCAAGAATTCGGATAACCTCTTCAGCCTTGATGCTTTGTCCATCATTTCTATTATACGCACAACAATAATCGCAGCGAAAATTACAGTTCGAAGTAACTCCTATTTCTAAGCCTTCCAGCTCATAAGTAAGCGTTTTGTCTAGTTCCAATGCTTTATATCTCATTCTCTAAAGTCCTCCTGAAAAATAATGATTTGATTCAAGGGTTCAATCTTAGAGATTATAAAGGTTTACATCTTAGGTTAATGTGAGGTATATAACAGTCGAAGTGTGTTTAAGAAATCCAGGTCAGCAGCTTCAGTCGTAACTACGGGAATGTTTGGACTTCCGGAGACAGCCTATGCTTACGAAGTGAGCTTTCCTACGGAAAGCTTTCAGGCGGTCGCTATCGCTCCTACAGCTCCAAACTTCCCTTCGTCACTACTCAGCTGATCTCATTTTTCGTAATGCTTTCCTTCTTCGAAAGAGTTGCCACCTAATGGTATCCACACACTCTGGTGAATTTTCTTCTCATTTACGACTGAATAAACATAAATCCAACCTTCTTCGTTTTTAAATCTAACTTGTAAATGATAAGGATTATATTGTCTACCTGCTTGTCGACTAATTTCCCATTCTTGATTAGGGTACTTCTCCTCCAAATAGTGATTGAGCTGTTCTGTTTTTCGGGATACTTGATAATCAATCCAGTAGGGGCGAATTGCGAAGGATAATAACAAAAGTACAGTTATGGTAGATACTATAATTAAACCAGACTTCCTAATCTTACGGGGTAAAAACAAGGCTACTCCAAATATAATGAGGACAAAAACAACCGAAAAGATGATTTCTATTGCAGTAATTGGATGCAACATAACCCTCCTCTGAATCAGGCTTCTTTCGAGTTCCATGACCCATTTACTGGTCTGAACCATTAATTTCCAGTATAATGCTTTATTGTAAGCAAACACAACTCATGCAGAACGCTTGAAAGGAGCCAAAAGATGAGGAAAATCATCCTAAATTCACTCATTATACTAATATTCATATTTGTTACAGGCTGTACATCTAATGCCGATACGGTTGATACACCGCTGTACTCAGGGAAAAGCTTATTTATAGGTGTTGTTGGCGAGGTCCCTAAAATAAGAGAAGAACATGTGCACTTCACAAGTATTTCTTTTGAGGAGTTAGAAGATTATTCAAAGCTCTCCTCCAATTATGATGCTGTAGTTATTACGAAAGAGCATCTGAAAGAAGCGGACGACAACAAGTATGTTAAAGTATACACAAATGCAGGCGTTCCTTTCTTCTTTATTGGAGCTACGAAATCATTTATGCCGTTTGTTCTTGAAGACGTATCGTATGAGCACTATTCTTTAATAAATTTTAATAGTGATATGTATGTTACTTGCTATCTTCAAACTGGTGAAACATATAAAACTTGGGGATACGGACTTTACAACGGCAAAGTAAATGAACCCAACATTAAAAATGTATACTCAGGGATGTTCACTACTATCGAGTCCATCAAGAATGGTACGTATGAATAGGCATATCCCCCTTCATAAGAGAAAGATCATTTATACCGTGAAACCTATAAATTCCGATCCATTTTAGAAATCATATCCCAAACTCCTCCACCTCCTGCACCCAGTCAATGAAATTGTGATGGAAGATGGCAAGGGAGATTTATAGGGAAAAACTCCCTATATTTAGGATGATTTCTTCACAATTACCCAGTTATGCCGAATTTCTCCCTCTAATGCGGGGAATTTTCTAAAAAACGATGATATCCGCTGAAATATAGGGAGAAATTCACTATATTCCACCTGTACAACCCTAAAATACAGAATTTATAGGGAGGATTTCCCTATACTTTAATAGATCTATTCCATTCTAGCTTTATGTGAGAAAGATAAGGATAATTTATTGCGCAAGCATATATTTTTTTCTTTTTAAGAAAAAAAGGCTGCCAAATGGCAGCCCTTTTCTTTGGATAACGTATCATAAATCGCCTACAACTCCACCGACTTGCCCATCTCATTCCAGACAGGCTGTCCAATCAAGCCCACACGCCAGATTGCAATCCCTTTAAGTCCATAACGTTTGGCAAGTCCAACCTTGGAATTTACTGATGTTTCATTCTCACTGTATACGGAAATACCGAGAATCAGCTTATCCTTACTCACTTGCTGAAGTGCAAGCCGGATGCCTTCATCAACTAAACTCATCGGCTCTGGAATTTTTTTCTCTTGCAAATAATCATAAGCCATAATGACCAAATCGTCTGCGAGGCTTCCCAGCGTCTTGTAATCATAACCTTTATAAGAGCTGTTTAATGGATGAAGAATAACCGTGAGCTTAAGACCTGCTGCATGTGCTTTTTGAGACAAATTCTTCACAAAAGCATTATAATCGGCTTGCACCTTTGCTTTATCTCCCGTTAGACCCAGTCCTTCGAGATCCAGCGTGATGCCTTGGAATCCCTTTTGTGTAGCCAGATCAACGATTCCTGTAATCGTCTGCTCTTGAAGCGTTTTATCTTCCAGATTCTTCGTGAGCTCCGCTGCAGTATCACCAGAAAAGACCATCAGATAAGGCGCTGTACCACCTGCTGCTGCATTCGAGACAATAGACTCTGGGGTTACATCCCCAGCTGCTTGAGGCCATCTAAAGTCAGTGCCTGTCGTGGTGAATTGTCCACTTTTATCAATCCCGCTCCACCCAAAAGCTACAGCATCAAAGCTAGGAAGTAACGAAATTTCACTGTATGAGCTAAGCGCATAAAAGCCCAGCTTATACATATCCGTCTTTGGTGAAGTGATCGATACCGTTTTGGTTGCTTGATCCCATGCTACGCCCGCACCAAACTGCTGGCCGAAGAAGCTAAGTGGAATCATCGTGTTATTACGGATCGTTTGCGGGGCAACCCCTAGCTTCACAACTTCGCCGTTTACACCTGCATTTTTACTACCAAGGGTCAACGTTACCACTTTAGTACCCGCTGTATCCGTCTTGGTCGCGGTAATTTTCTTAAGTGCTTGATTCCACTCTACGTTGATCCCCAGCGCTTCTGATATCGCCCGGAATGGAACCATCGTTGTTCCGTTCATCACAACAGGCTCTACTGGAAACGGTAGTGCATAACCATCCAGCACAATACTAACTCCACCTGCGGGTGCTGCTTGTGTAGTGTTTTGGAATAATGCCGTGGTGCCGCCTAGCGAAATCGCCAGGCATAAAACCAATTTGCCAATCCGTTTGTTCATGACTGTTAAGTCTCCCATCTTCCATAATATGAAGTGTAATCTCTTAAACTCTTTATATGTCTTCTACCATTTTACCAAAGATTATCCAATTGTAAAATTAATAGATTGTCATCTATGAGCTTCGAAATTATTTTTCATATTAGTAGAGGTCGACAAAATTACATAAACACGCTCAAAAAGGTTCCCACTGCTCGTTCAACATCTACATCCACAGCAACTTGTATGGGTTTACCCACTTTTGGCTGAGCCCGCAAATCCGCTACGACCATTCCCGATGTAAATTCACCTTTGTGCTCCACACGAACATTCATTTCTTTATAGGTTACTAGATCTGGTTGCAGCGCAACCATAAGCGCGAGCGGATCATGCAGCGGTGCACTGTTAATCAAAAAGTTCGCTTCACGATAGAAATTAAAATAATGAGTGAGCGATTGTTCCATAAACGAAATGATCGCTTTATTCTCTTCACGTCCAAAACGGTTTAACAAATCGATATGCTCTTGGGTAATCCGCGTCTTAAGCGTAACGTCTAAACCCACCATCATAACGGGAAGTCCAGATGTAAATACATGATCTGCAGCTTCAGGGTCTCCAGCAATATTCGCTTCCGCAACCGGTGTTCTATTGCCGGGATTGAAGATCGTACCGCCCATCACCACTACTTTTTTCAAAGTATTCTTAATGCCAGGGTCCATATCAAGCGCCATCGAAAGGTTGGTTAGATGTGCCAGTGTAACTAATACAATTTCTCCGGGATTCTCATTAGCCATCCGAACAATAAACTCAGATGCAGTTTCGCTAATGGGACGCTGGCTGGATGGAGCAATTTCCACATTACCAATACCGTTCTCACCATGCACATGAGTGGCGTAGCCTGAGTGCTCACGAACAAGTGCCTTGGATGCTCCAATAGCTACAGGAATCTCATAACCAGGTTTAGCAAGCTCAATCAGTCGCAGTGAATTGTCCGCCGCCTTGTCGACATCAATATTCCCAAAAACGGTTGTAATTCCTTCTACAATTACGTTTGGAGCGCGTAAGGCATATAGAATTGCCAGTGCGTCATCAATTCCTGTGTCTGCATCAATAATAATTCGTGTTTTGCTCATTAATGTTCTCTCCCACCCTGCAATGTCGTATGGATTATCATATCACGGCCTACCCGTACGCTCAATTTTATTCATTTGCTGTTCTTTAAAAGTATCAATAAAGCTTTCAGGATCACACTCTACCAAATAAGTATATACACCCTTACTCGTGTACAGATAGAACATCCCCTCTGAACCTCCCATTGAGCGATAGGACATATCTAAAATATCTTTTATTGGAAATTCACGATGACGAGTCACGACTCTATCTTTGTACAAATACATTAAGCGATTGCAAGTAATACTTCGTTGTTCTCCATCCTTAATTTCTCGCTGTATCTTATAATACGGAAGCTGAGCTACCCATTTCATTTGAAGTCCTCCTGCTTGACGTAATGGACTCCATTTTATTATTCTTTTTACCTTTTTGCAAAATAAAGAAGCTCGACGATCCCCTTAGATGGAATCATCAAGCTTCAGTAATTACCTTTTATTTCGCAGTATAAGCTACAGCTGCTCGGCAAAAGCGATCTAACGCTTCAACTAGAATAGATCTAGGACAAGCCAGATTGATCCGCAGATGACCTTGTCCCTCAGTTCCAAAGACAGAGCCTTCATTAAAAGCAACTTTAGCCTCTTTGTACATCAGCTGTTTAAGTCCATCTATATCCAGATTCAGACCGCGGCAGTCAACCCATAGCAGGTATGTGCCTTGCGGATGCATCACTTGGACCTGGGGCAAATGCTCCGACAGATAGCTAATCGCATAGTCCACATTACCGGACACGTACTCTAAAAGCTCATCCAACCATTCTTCTCCATCATTATAGGCAGCTTCTACTGCACCTTGGGCGAAGTAGCTAGCCATATGTAAACTCAAGGCTTTCATTTTTCGATCAAATTTAAGCTTCAATTCCGGATTGGAAGAAACGATAAAAGAAGATTGTAACCCCGGTAGATTGAAGGTTTTGGTCGCGGCAAGTGTGGTTAGTGTAATATTCGCAATTTCCTCAGATAAGGATGCAAAAGGGATATGCTCATAACCTGGAAGCGCCAAATCACAATGAATCTCATCAGAGATTACGGTCACTCCATAACGCAGACAGAGCTCACCAAGCTTCAGCAGCTCTTCTCTTTCCCATACTCTACCACCCGGATTATGCGGACTGCATAAAAGCAGCAGCTTGGCTCCACCTTGCATCAGCCCTTCCAATTGCTCATAATCCATCTCGAAGCGTCCATTACGAATAACAAGCGGATTCTTGGCGACCTTGCGATCATTCATTTGGATGACATCATAGAAGGGATAATAGACTGGCGACTGTAAAATAACCTCGTCCCCCGGCTCGGTAAACAGCTCTACAGCAAAACTTAAGGAGGTTACGATTCCGGGAGAATCCGAAATCCATTCCGGTTTAATTTCCCAATCATGCCGTCTTCTGAACCACGACGTGATAGCTTCTTTATAAGAGTCACTAGGTACACTGTATCCGTAAACCCCTTGTTCTGCGCGGCGCAGAATCGCTTCCTTCACTGCAGGAGGACTTTCAAAATCCATGTCTGCCACCCAAAGTGGCATAATATCCTTCTCACCAAACAACTTCTCGGACTGGTCCCACTTGTAAGAACGTGTATTACGGCGGTCAATTACGCGATCGAAATCATACTTCAATTAAAGTCACCTCATCCTTATAAACTTGTCCCTTATTGTATCATGAGGCGGAGGATATCGCACTCCGGATAAGAAAGAACGCACTTGTCGAAAGTGCGCCCTCCTTAACTCTTATACAACTACGTGTTATTGCAGCCACTCTTCCAAATGCGATGCCACAAATCCATCATCCACCAGATGGGGATAGTCTCTGCGCACTCTGTTGATTTCCTCCACTTGCCCCGGGGATAATCGTTCCTCCGGATTTAGACACCATAAGCCTTCAAGCAATCCTTGTTGGCGAAGCACTTCATGAATACCCGGGATACAGCCATGAAAATGATGCGCGGGATCAAATATCGCCGCATTGCTGTCCGTCACTTCAGCCCCAAGCGTCAACCAATTGGATGCCAACGAGGGTTCATTTCTGACCTTTTTAATCTCATTAAGCAGCTGGACTGCTTTGCTCGTCCAGACTGCCCAGTGACCGAGTAGGCCGCCGACTATTTTTTTCTCAACGGGCTTGCCGTTCACCATAAATCGGAAGGTCGTGAGCAGATCGCTGACAATATTATCATCATTTCCGGTGTACAGAGCAATTTCTTCGCTACGGCTGGATTCAAGCACAGCTCTGACTACATCCAGCGTCTGATAACGATTGAACGGCGCCATTTTGATGGCAATTACGCCTTCTATTTCAGCGAATGCCTTCCAAAAATCAAAGCTTAAAATCCGCCCTCCCACCGACGGCTGAAGGTAGAAACCAAACACCGGAATCACATCTGCCACTCTGCGTGTTCGTTCTAGCAATTCTTCCTCACTCAAGGTTTGCAGGCCTCCCATGCTAAGCAGCCCCGCTTCATACCCAAAGCTTGCGGCAAGGCGCGCTTCAAGAACTGCCTGCTCCGTCCCACCGCAAATACCCGCTACTTTCATGAATGGCCGATTTAGCTGGGCAAGCTCCACCTCTTCCGCAGCTAGACGTAACACAGGCTCCAGCAGCCCTACTTCTGGATCCCTGATCTCGAATTGAGTAGAATGCACGGCAACCGCGACTCCACCCGCCCCGGAAGCAACATAATATCGGGTAATTGCCCGTTGACGTCGCTCATCCAGCTTGCGCTCTTTAGTTAAGGCGAGAGGATGTGCGGGAATAGCCAACCCATCATGAAGCGCGGCATGTAATTCCGAAGTCAAAGGTACTCTTGTCAGTGTCATTAATATTTGCCCTCCCGCTCCTGAAAATGCGTGGGTTTATTCCAGGTTTCTCCGCCTTGCCCTACCCAATCGCCAATCCAGTCGATCATTTCGGCCAGCGATACCCGCGGATAGCCAAAGGTGGCAGCGGCTTTCGCTGCATTACTTAGCAGTGCAGTAGGTGCTTCTGCACCTGTAAAAATCGGCTCAATGCCTAACTTTCGGCCGAATTCATTCGCAGCCCAGCGCAGGGACAATGTCTCAGGCCCAGTAATGTTCATGACATTAGGCGGCGAACTGCAACGCAGCAGTGCTCGCAATGCGATTTCATTCGCATCCCCTTGCCAGATCACATTGGCATGACCCATTGTGATATCAATGGGAAGTCCCTCCCTGACCGATCGAGCAAGCTCCAATAACACACCATACCGCAGATCAATGGCGTAATTCAGCCGATAAATGAACATCGGCGTTCCATTTTTATGAGAGAAATGTTCAAATATACGCTCCCGGCCCAGACAGGATTGCCCATACTCCCCATTCGCGTTCGGTGAAGTTCTTTCCGTTGCGCCTCCTTGGCTGACCGGAGTAAAAGGGTAAACGTTGCCTGTTGAGAATACAACCATTCGTGAATTACGGAACCGTTCCGCAACGCGTCCCGGCAGATAGGCATTCATCATCCAAGTGAAATGTTCATTCCCGGTCGTGCCGAATTTATTCCCGGCCATATAGAGAATATTTTGGGTTTCAGGGAGTGCCTGTAGCGCCTTATCGTCAGACAAATCGGCGGAGATAATCTCGACCCCGGCCTCTTCAAGCTCTCGTCTCAGCTCCTTATTCGAGAAGCGGGATACGCCGATCACTTTCTTGTTTAGCCCCGCTTGGCGAATTGCATTCACCGCTAGCCTTGCGAGACTAGGTCCCATCTTGCCCCCCACGCCTAGTAGCATAATATCTCCATCGAGCTGGCTAAGTTCCTCAATCAGTGCTGCGGACGGACTTGCCAAGCGCTCCTCCAACTCTTGAACGGTTCGCATCATTGAACTCTCCTCTCCATTGACTCAAGTTTGTTGCTTTTGCCACAAACGACCTTATTGCTTGGTGTAAACGGACACGATGCTAGTTGTAATTGGGAACCGGGCTAGCTGAGATTAGAAACTAGCTTGTAGTGATCGGAAACCAAGCTAACTACAATCGAAAACTAACTAGCTACATTCACAAACCAGTTTGCTACATTCACAAACCAGCTTGCTACAATCGAAAACTAACTCCCTGATTGCAGAATGTGCAATAGAATTTCCAAATTCATCGCTAAAAAATGAATCTATTGCACTTCATACATCAGATTCCCGCTATAAGCTCGTTTAGAGGTGATTATCTGAAATTTCATTGCACAAAGTGCAATAGAATCAAAATTCAGCCTCTCTAGAGCGGAATCTATTGCATAAAATGCAATCACTCAAAGCAAAGCAATCATCTCTTTCAAATCAATCAAAGCAATAGACCAAGCTCAGTCCAGCCTATCCAGTTCAGTCAGACAATCTAGTAAACTCATACTAACTTTTGTCGTTGTGTAGCTTAGGCGCTTGCCTTGTAATCCGCCACTTGGCCTCATTCTCTTCCAACACCTTCAGCTCTAAGCTCCTCGCGGAAATATCCAACTCAATTTCGTCGCCATCCTGCACAAGGTCGCAATTCCTCCGATAGCCACTTCCGGAGCCGCAGATAAGTACAATTCGTGCGATATTTGCGACATGCGCGACACTTGCGATTCGTGCAATGCGTGCGATATAAGTGTATTTCGTACACTTATAACAACTCCTGTTCCCGCAGATGGCAATTTAGTTGTACTATCTACAATTAATAATCCAAAATGAGGCTAAAAACAGCGATTTGATAAGATTTAACTGTATGAAGTGCAGTTAAAGTCCACATGAGACGATTACGATATACTGTAGTTGTATAAAGTGCAGCTATTTTATCTTCACAAGCATTAGATTATTTCAGTCTCGGCTATTATTTCGAGTGCACCGATTCAGTCTCACTCAGCAACTCTTCTCTAAGCTCAACTGGGAGAAGAAAGTCAAAGTCACAACCGAGATTCGCTTGAAGCACATGCTCATGAAACAGCAAGCCATACCCCCTGTCGTAGTGCGGCTTAGGCGCTTGCCATGAGAGCCTACGTCGTGCCAATTCTTCATCCGACACCTTCAGCTCCAAGCGCCTCGCGGAAATATCCAGCTCAATTTCGTCGCCATCCTGCACAAGCGCCAGCGTACCACCAACAGCAGCTTCCGGCGCCGCATGTACAATCAATGCGCCATAGGAAGTACCGCTAATCCGCGCGTCAGAGATGCGGACCATGTCGCGTATGCCCTGCTTCAGCAGCTTTTGTGGAATCGGGATTTGCCCGATCTCCGGCATCGCTGGAGCACCCTTCGGACCTGCGTTTTTAAGCACTAGCACACTGTTCTCATCCACGACCAGATCAGGATCATCGATCCGCTTATTGAGATCGGCGGGGCTCTCGAACACTACTGCGCATCCGATATGCTTTTTGAGATGAACGGATACAGCGGTTTGCTTGATCAGCGCCCCATCCGGCGCCAGATTTCCGCGCAACACAGCAATTCCACCTTGGCTGTCGAGTGGCTCCTCCAAGGTACGAATCACATCTCCGTCAAGTGTTGCCGCCTGAACCAGATTTTCTGTAACCGTTCTGCCTGTTACAGTCAAACAATCCCCATGCAACAGCGGCTCCAGCTCTTTCATCAGCGCGGGTACACCACCTGCCTCGAAATACTCCTCCATCTGATATTTGCCCGAAGGACGCAGGTTCAAAATAAACGGGGTCTGACTACTGATCCGGTCAAATGTCTCTAAAGGCAGCTTCATCCCCAGCCGCTGGGAGATCGCTATAAGATGGATGATAGCGTTCGTCGATCCGCCGCTCGCCATCGTAACTGTGATCGCATTCTCTATCGCCGCCGCAGTCATGATGTCGCGGGGACGAATGCCCTGACGAACCAGCTCTACGATCTGCTTGCCCGTTCGCTCGGACATATGCCAGCGTCTGCTGTCCGGCGCCGGAATAGCTGCACAGCCCGGTAACGCCATGCCGATCGCTTCGGCGATCGAGGCCATCGTGCTTGCTGTACCCATCACCATGCAGTGACCGTCACTACGGCAAATCGCATTCTCTGCAACAGCCAGCTCTTCGTCACTTATATTTCCGGCTTTATGCTCCAGCGTAAAGCCATAACAATCCGTGCACGCTCCAAGGCTACGCCCGCCCAATCGGCCATTTAGCATAGGGCCACCTGTCAATACAATGGCTGGAATATTGGCGCTAGCGGCTGCCATCAGCTGAGCGGGTACCGTTTTATCGCAACCCCCAAGCAGCACTACCCCGTCAATGGGATGCCCCTTCATCATTTCTTCCGTATCCATTGCCATCAAATTACGCAGCAGCATCGTTGTAGGCTTCACATAAGGCTCACCAATCGAAATCGTCGGGAATTCCATCGGCACTCCCCCTGCCTGCCAAACACCACGCTTCACATAATCCACCAATTCATTAAAATGGGAATGGCATTTATTCAGCTCACTAAACGTGTTGCAAATGCCGATCACTGGCTTGCGGAGATCTTCTTCGGTGTATCCCATAGACTTCGTGAAGGAACGATGGATAAATCCCCATAGATCTTTTTCCTGAAAATAAGCCTCGCTCTTCAACTTACCGCCTGATTCAGCCACACTCTCCTCGCTGTCCCTGCACTCCGCCATGACCCCATCTCCTTTTAACAACCTCGCTTATAGACCAAGCATAAATGTTTTAGATAAAACCAATAATTTCCGGTGTTAGACGATGTATTATGTCCTCAATATATTTTTGCGGTATTTGTGGCAGCTTCGTTCCCTCCACTAGATCATTGATATGGTACAGAGCATCTAGCATCTTCTGTGTCCCAAAGAACGGATAATCCGACCCAAACAATATTTTATCTTGAACTCCATATTCCATCGCAGACACCAGTGCATTGTAAAATTGCCAAGGTCTACTTCCTAAAGCAGAAACATCCATATACAGATTAGGATGCTTGCGCACCAATGAAATACATTCATCAATCCATGGATGACCCATATGTGCCACAATCATCTTCAGCTTCGGAAAAGCACGGGCAATCGGGTCCAGCATCGCCGGCCTTGATGCATCCAGATAACCCTCCGGTACAAAAGAGGTTCCTTGATGCCATAGAATAGGTACATCTAGATGTTCTGCTTTGGCATAGAGGGCATAATGCCTGGGATCATCAGGATAAAAGTTCTGATAGATAGGCGCAAGCTTCAACCCTTTTAATCCCATCTCACGGATCGCAGTCTCAAATTCAGCAACACAATCCAGATGATTGGGATCTACACTTGCAAAACCGAATAATCGATCCGGATCCGTGCGACAGTAATCTGCGACATAAGCATTCGGCACAACCAGTCCCGTTGCATGCGCCGCCATGGCCAATACGATAGCACCAGAGAATCCTTCCAAATTACTACGATGTTGCTCGGGGGTTGCTTCGATATTCATATCCGGTCCCCAAGCTCGTTTGATCGCCTCATCCGTAGGTCCTGAAACCATTCCCGGTCCAAACAAATGGGTATGACAATCGAAGATCATCCCTACTCCCTCCTATTCGCTAACCATCGTATTTGTAATGGCACCAAGCTTCTCAATCTGCACCGTGACCACATCACCAGCTTGCAAATAGACCTGATCCTCTGGAGGGTAACCCATCACTACGCCTTCTGGGGTTCCAGTCAGGATAATATCCCCCGGCGAAAGCGTCATACACTGGGATACATAGCTGACAATCTGCTTACAATTAAAAATCATGTCCGAAGTATTGGAGTTCTGACGCAGTTCGCCATTCACCGTACACTGAATATTGAGCTGATTGGGATCGCCTACTTCATCCGCAGTGACTAAGTAAGGCCCAATGGGTGAAAATTTATCGCAAGACTTTCCTGCTAGCCATTGACTCGTCCGCATCTGTAAATCTCGCGCCGACAAATCATTAGCCGTACAATACCCGAAGACATAATCCAGTGCATCTTCCTCCGTCACATATTTCGCGGTTCGTCCGATGACGATGCCAAGCTCTGCCTCGTAGTCCACCTTCTGGCTGTTCCTAGGAAGCGGAACTTCTGAGCCATGTCCAGTTAGTGTATTGTTAAATTTATTGAACAGGATGGGAAATTCGGGAATGGCCATCCCAGTCTCTTCCGCATGCCGGCGATAATTAAGGCCAATACAGATGATTTTTCCAGGATCAGTAACACAGGGACCGAATGCTAATTCATCTTCCTGCTTCAGCCAGGATGGATTCACTTCTCCTTCAGGCAGCTCATTCACAAAAATCCTCAGTTGGTTAAGTGCATCCTCCCCACCATCAAGCAATTGCTTAACCGTTACTGGAACCTCCGTCCGAGTGGATAATGCAGTCTGTGCCGCCTCAATATCCACCACACCACGGTCGGTTAGAACGCCCATATGATCATCTTCTTTTTGCAAAAAGGTAACTAGCCTCATCTATAACACTCTCCTTCACTTTATGCATTTTTTCCGAAGACAAGGCCACCATCCACATATAGCGGCGAACCCATTACAAACCCGGACTCATCGGAAGCTAGAAATAGTGCAGCTCGTGCCACATCCTCAGGTTTGCCAAGCTCACCGCTAAGCTGTCTACGCTTAATGGCCGCAACCGAAGCCTCTGGATCCAGAGAAGTCTTCAAATAACCTTCTACAAACGGAGTCATAATCGTACCTGGTAGCAGCGCATTTACACGAATGCCGTAAGGTGCATAATCAACCTGCATTGCTTTAGTTAAAGATAGAACAGCTCCCTTAGAAGCACTGTAGGAAGCTCGCTCTGCGACTCCGATTTCGGCGATGCCAGAGGACATATTAATGATAGAACCCTTCTTGGTCTTCATCATATAAGGGAGGACAGCCTTGCAGGTTAAGAACACACCCGTCACATTAACCCGCATGACCCTCTCCCATACTTCCTCGGAAACCTCATGCACAGTACCTACGCCACTGATCCCCGCATTATTAAAGAGCACATCGATACGTCCAAAAGTATTAAAGACTTGATCAGCCATCGCGGTAGTACTGCTAGCATCGGTTACATCACAGGGTATGAACATCGCATTTCCAACCGTCGCCTCTATTTCAGTGACAGCGGCTTTTCCTGAATCCTCTTGGACATCGGCAATGATTACTGTCGCTCCTTCTGAAGCGAATAGTGCGGCCGTGCTTTTTCCAATCCCCGAGCCTGCTCCGGTTATAATGACGATCTTATCTTTGAGTCGCATCGCTTCGCCTCCTCATCTTACTCCTTAGCCTGAAAGTTTCCGGGCAGCAAGCCGCTCACTCCGGGCTTAACCATAAACAAACCGCCTGCAAACGGATAATCACGTAACTCTTTCTCGTGCATCCCTATCCTTGCAGTTGTAATGTAGAGTTCCGTTAGATCACTGCCTCCAAAAGTACACGAGGTCACCAGTGGTGCTGGAACTCGAATGAGTCCAAGCTGCTCACCCGTCTCCGGGTTCCAGCGTGATACACAGCCGCCGCCCCAGTGGGCGACCCAAAGCATGCCTTCACTATCTATTGTCATTCCGTCCGGATAGCCAGTTGTTGTAGGAATTCGGAATGCTAATCTTCGGTTACTTATCCTTCCAGACTTTTCCTCGTAATCAAATACATCCACTTGCCTAGTCGGCGTATCAATGTAATACATCTTACTCCGCATGTAATCCCAAGCCATTCCATTCGAGCAGCCGATGCCGGATAACAATTGGCGAGCGAAGCCGCCAGACTCCACGACATAGAAGCCTCCGTCTTTCGGCTCATCATCCATACTCATCGTCCCCACCCACAGTCGGCCTTGTCGATCGCATTTGGCATCATTTGCTCTGTTGCGTGGAAGATCCGCTTCTATTGAAGTCAGCAGCACCGGAGATCCTTCAGTTTGAGAAAGGTAGACCCCATCCTCCATAGCCAATAGAAGTCCTCCTGTTGTCGTAGGAATAACTGCACTGACCATTTGGTCGAAAGAGCGAACTACTTCACCACCAGTGATCGGGTCGTATATTCTAAGCTTCTTACCCGTTATATCGACCCAATACAACTGTTTGGATTCGGCATCCCAATGCGGCCCTTCACCAAGCTCAGCCTGAGCATCAATCATCAATTCTGCCTGAATTTCTGTAATTTCCAATACGTTCACTCCTTCTTCTATTTACAGCTCACTACCATTAGCCAAATGTCCACCATCCACACGAATGGTTTCTCCCGTTACATAGGAGGCTTCATCAGAAGCCAGAAAAAGAAATACATTGGCAGCTTCCCTTATCGTTGCCGCCCGCTTCATCGGTGTATGCTCCGAATAAGCCGGGAGCTTCGAAGCTTCGCGCAGCTTGCGGTCGAGGGGTGTATCCACAAATCCCGGTGCTACTGCGTTTACCCGGATACCATAAGCCGCCAGCTCCACTGCCATCGATTCCGTTAGCAGTATAACAGCAGCCTTAGAAGCATTGTAATGCGCGAGCTCCGAGCTTGCTGATAGACCATTTTTGGAACTCATATTTATAATGGCGCCTCCGCCACCCTGAGAAATCATTTGTCTCGCTGCAAGCTGACCTATTAAATAAACCGCCCTTACGTTGATATCAAATACTGCATTCCAATGCTCAACCGAGATGTCGAGAAAGTGTTCACGAAAGGCGATTCCGGCATTGTTCACTACAATATCTATCCCACCGAACCTTTCAAAGGCTTGGGCAACAGATTGTTCTAACTGTGAGACATCGCGAAGATCACATATCTCTACTGCAGCTTTTTCACCATAATCCTTCAAGGTTTCAAGTGCAATAAGAAGCTCCCCCTCACTTCGGTCCAGCAACACCACCTGAGCGCCTTCTTCCAGAAATCGATGGGCGATCCCCAGTCCAATTCCTCTTGCTGCACCTGTGATTAGCGCTCTTTTGCCAGCCAGCCTCATGTACATCACTCCCTCGGATCTTGTTCAGAGCACACCATATTTATCGTAGACCTGCCGCAAGGTATATCCTTCGAGCAGTTCATCCCGTGTATGATTCTCGCGAGTCACCTTATCCATGGCTAATTGGAACACTTCATCGATGATGGCGCCCGGAATCACAACGATACCATCACGATCACCAAAGATTACATCTCCGGGATGGACCATTACGCCACCGCATAGCACCGGAATGTCATAGTCGATAACAATTCCACGACCTTGAGAATCAACAGGTTTGGTCCCGGTAGCAAAGACAGGAAAACCAAGCTCCAGAATTTTAGCAGTATCACGGATTAGTCCATCTACAATGGCTCCGCGGCCACCTCTCATTTTGGAAGCCGTAGACAATAGCTCTCCCCACAGTCCGTTCTGCCGCGATTCATTCGTACAGCCGATGACAATCTCACCGGGCTTAACGCTGTCCACCGCCTCAATCTCCTTCGTGTACGGATCTTCCGGCAAATGATGAATATCCACAGATAGAATGGTCTTTGCTCTTCCGGCAACGATCCAGGTAGGATCTATCGGGTTGATATTTTCCCGCATCACCTGATTACGATAGCCCAATTGATCCAACGTGTCAGAGATTACCGCAGAGTAGAGCTTTTCACACATGCTATCGAACAATTCCTGATCCTTCATAGGCGGTTCCATCCTCCTCAAAGTTTTGTACTTACAGCATCCTCATTTAATTAAACGCACGGGTTGGCCTGCATGAGCAGATTGATAAGCGGTAAGTGCAACCTCTGTGGATCGGAGTCCATCTATTCCTGAAATCGGTACCTCCACCCCTTCTAGAAGCGCCTGTACAAAAGCCTTCAGCATCAGTTCATTCATGTCATCTCCCCAGAAGGTCCAGTTCCCTTTGCCAGATGCTCTTCCGTATACATTGTTTTTTTGGTTAAAAGCATCTATCGAGATGACACCTTTAGTTCCAATGATTTCCAGGGTCACATCCCCCCATGTGGGAAAGCCGGGATTGCGTGACCAGCTAGGATCCAGCACTCCGAACACACCATTCTCAAAAGTTACATGCACCATTCCAGCATCATCGATCGTCCGCTTGCGCTCTGAATCAAATAAGGTATCCGCATAGGCATACACCTGTTCTACAGAAGAACCAGAGAACCAGTTCATCAGATCCATCACATGCACAGTGTGATCTAGAACAGCACCGCCTCCCGATAGGGCTTCATCAGAGAACCATCTAGGTCCCGGAAAAGAACCTCTGTTAGTTCCTTTAAAAGCGATAATTTCACCAATATCGCCGCGATCTAGTGATTCCTTAGCCCGCACAACCGGAGTGAGGAAGCGGCAAGGAAAGGCTGTCATAAGCTGTACTCCCTCTTCAGAGCAGACCGAAATCATGCGTTTCATTTCTTCCACTGACAGACCTAGCGGCTTCTCGCACAGTACATGCTTGCCCGCTCGGGCTGAAGCGATGGTTAGCTCAGCATGATAGACATTTTCCGAGCAAATAATTACGGCATCTATATTCGCATCTTCCAGAAGTTCCTTGTAGTTAGCATAATAGGGAATTGAATGACGTTCTGCGAGCGCCTGTGTGCGCTCCGGCACCTCATCAGCAATTCCACTGACCGTCACTTCAGACATGTGCAGTAAACTTGCCAAATAGTCAAAAGCATGCGCATGCGCGAAACTGATCATGCCAATATTCAAACGGCTCATTAAATATCCCCCTTCACTTCAAGCTTCACCGGTTGATGGGTCATTGCCGATTGCTGAGCGGCTTCAGCCCAGCGTACAGCTTCCAGCGCATCCTGCGCAGTGACTATCGGCTCTTCCTCACTTGTTAGACAGCTTAGAAAATGCTCCAGTTCCAAATAATACGGATCCTTCAGCAGCACACTCGAAGGCGTCTCCACAAATCCCGATGTAGAGCCCGTCGTTATCGACTTGCGAATATGCAGACTTTCGCCATCCCCGGTCCCGCCTGAGATGATTCCTTCCGCATCCGCATATTCAAAAGAGGAGTGAAACGGCCCTGGATACCCCCAAAATGCTTCAAGCTGTGCAATGGTTCCATTCTTGAACCGGAAAGTGGCTGAAGCATAATTTATGTCTTCCGACTGGTGCTGGAACGCATATACTTCACGGGCTTCACCAAAAGCCCCACGAATGTAGTCAATGTCGTGAATCATTAAATCAATAATGACGCCACCACTAAGAAATGGATCCCGAAACCACGCTTGCACGTTTCCGGGATGTGAACCCGCCCGTTTAGCATGGTGTATTCCGCCTTGAACACTGCCAAGCTGCGTTATTCCCTCCGCAAGCTGTCTGTAAGAAGGAAAGAAACGAACGACATGGCCCACAAACAAACGTACACCGCGCTCGTTGCAGTAACGAATTGCTTCTTCCGCTTCCTGCGAAGTGAGTGCGAGCGGCTTCTCACAGATCACATGCGCACCATGGTCAGCCGCAATCCGTACCAGTTCTACATGCAAATAGGTCGGCACAGCAATACTGACCACCTCTGGCTTTACCTGCTCGAGCATTTCTTGTACAGATGTAAAATAGCTAACGCCCACTAAATTTCCTAGCACCTCAGCGGCTTTTTCAACGATGTCACATACGGCGACAAGCTCAGCTTCGGGCATGGACTTGTAGCGATCCGCATGAACAGTCCCCATGCCACCGCATCCAATCACTGCTGTCCTAATCAATACACTACACTCCTTTCAATTTGTGCTTTCCTTTACAGACGAACATCAGCACCGCTTACCCGGCTTTCGTTGGCCGCTTCGATGAAGCGAATCAACTCTAGTGTTAGGGAAGATCGTACCGGTGGAGAGCCCCCTCGCGCCATAGCTATAAATTTCTTCAGTAATTGCTGATGTCCTGCGTTGTAATTTGCTCCGAGCGCGTTAATTCCGTTACTCCCTCGTTCACGATGCAATACGATATAGAAATCAGAGCCGCCTGTACGGTTTCCGCGGATCGTCCCGATTCGCCCGTCCTTCCACTGGCCGACTACCCATTCTTGCGTATCGTTACTGACGGCACGTACGCAATGGCAACCTTCTCCAAGGGCGGCATATAACATCTCAGCAGCGTGTATGCCATACCAGAATAACCCCGGTTGTGTCGGCTGTAGATCGAGTGGTCCAGTGCAATCCGCACCTAGAATAGCACCTGCACTTTCATCCTCTAAGAGGGCTACCAGCGGTTCACCGAAACGTAGCATAGAGCTGGAGAAAAATGGCGTTCCATACCTCTCCGCCAATTCCACAATCACCTTCGCATCTTCAGAAGAAACCGCTAACGGCTTGTCAATGAATACCGGCTTTCCGTAAGGAGCCAGTACCGCAAATTGTTCCTTGTGCACTCTCCCATCTACAGAAGTCAATAGAATCGCATGGGATCTCTCCGCAACTTCTTCTATAGAATCAAGCAATTCAACCCCATAGCGCTCCTGCAATTCACTGCTAATCGGTCTCACACGTGAATAGCTTAGCTCGAAATCAAGAGACCCCCCCGGATAACCGCAGTGTAGCCTGCCACCCGGTATATATAGCGGATGAGATTCATCATTTAGCAGCGCCGCGAAAATCCTGCTATGTGAAGTGTCCATTCCTACCATACCGATCTGCAGCTCTTCCATTTCAACAACACCTCTTATTCGGTTGACAGCCCCATGGAGTGATCCACTTATTTAAGAATTAAACGTTCTTCCCTGAAACGTTCAAGTAGTTCCATGTATTCTTTTCCCACTTGTTCGATGCTGTAAGTAGTTCTAGCTTTCTGTTCTCCCAATGACTTCAAGCCTTCCCTCAGACTATTCTGCTCCAGCAGTGCGCTCAATCTGTCCACACACTCCTCTTCATTGCCTGATTCGTATAGGGAAACACTTAACGGACCATCCAATAGTTCCGGCAACGCTCCTACACGCGGAACCACTACCGGACACCTGCAGGCCATCGCCTCCAGTACGGTCATCCCAAAAGATTCATTGGTCGTGGTACTAATATATAACCCACCATTCTGCGTAACCGATGAATAATAGCGATGCATCTCATCGTAATCCACTTTGGGAATCCACTTGAAATACTTAATCCCCTGCTGTTCCACCTTTACTATCAGCTGTTTCTTGATCTCATCGGGAGCAGTATAACCCCCAACAAGCATAAATTGCAGCTCTGGCATCTTGGCATTCAGCTTTCCAGCAATGTTCAAATAGGACGACCAGTTCTTGTGATCATCCAGTTTACCCACCCACAAAATAGTGGCAGGCTCCTGCTCAATACCCGCTTCATATCGGAACAAATCGGTATCCAGGCAATTATTAATATGATAAGCACCCGCTATGCCGATACCGTCCAAATAATCCTTCATGTAAGCAGAGGGAGTGATCACATAGTGAAAAGGCAAACTATCTTTCGTTGCGGCCAACTTCTGCAGGGGTTCGGAGTAGGTGGTATGTACCTCATGAATAATAACCTTCCCCTCTTGTACAGGCCCAAGCGCTTCATACAGCTCGTAAGTATCAATAGTAATAATGACATCGAAATCATAGACTTCCATGTAGCTCTTAATCTCTTCAACCGTCCCCAGAATTCGGACATGCTCGTATCCATCAAAAGCGCTTGCCCCGCCGTAATCTTCCAAAAAAGCAAAATGCACTTCCGAGTGGTGCCGCAAAAATTTAAGTCTATTTGCAAGTTGAGTGGTTACCCCACCTAGAATACAGAATTTATAAAAATATAAGATTCTCATCATCCCTCACCCTTCGCCAAGGATAGTGCAGACCTTACTTGTGCATCCGATACAACGCTGTAGTTCTTGCAAAAAATAAATCACCCTCACGGTCCATTGCCAGTAGCCGCGCATCGTCATCCAACACCTCAAGCTCCTCACTCCGCATATTAAACTTGAACAAGCGATTCATCGACACGCCGTACAGCATGCCTTCCTTGTAGAGCAATTCATTGCCGCTACGCCAAAAATGAGTCACAACATTCCAGTCCATGGAGAACAAAGAGTAAGTCTTTACAGTAAGCTTAAGCTGTGGATCGAACCGAAATAACTTACCTGCCGTCAAACCCCAAAGATACCCTGCATCATCTAGAACCAAAGCAGAAATAGCCCGTTCCCCTTGTACCGGTACACCTTCCCATACTTTGCAGCGCTTCTCTAGATCCCAAATCATTAGAGACGCATCTGCACGCTGAGGAGCAATTCCAAGTCCACCCCAAACGGACCCTCCAGCGAACAAGAGCTGATCACTACTGACAAGGGACACTACACTCTGCTGCGGCAAAAGATTCCTAAACACCTCACGCACACCTCTCGCAGGATTGTACAGTGTCAACGCTCCTCCATGCCGACCATAGGAAGGAACCGTTCCAATTGCGAGCTCTTCTCCTGCCCAAGCCCAAGCAAAAGGGCGGTCCTGCTCCTCTTCCTGTAAGGAAAATAGCAGCTCTGGATTCTCTCCCGGCTTCCAATCTTCATTCGGGTCATATTTGAAAATATTCGCTCGCGGATATACACCTAGATAAAGACAATCGCTCCCAGCAAGCATACCTTCCGTCTGACCAATGCCCCGATATGAAATGATCTCGTCGGCTGCCTTATCGAATCTGGACAGCCCACCTGCGAAATACCCTCCGATGTAGAGAGCATCATCAGGTCCATAGGTCATAGACTGCAAATGGACCGATTGACCTTGCAGACCGAAGTCCTTGTCCGTATACCGATCCGTCGCCGGATCGTAAATCCAGCAACTCCCGTCCCTGTATACCCCCGTTAAGCAGCGCTCTTTCCGATTTAGAGCATGGTTATTCAGCCAGCCATAATCACCTGCCGGCTCCGGCATAGCTAGTGAAGTAACGAACAGGCTTCCAGTCCGGACATCATAACGCTGCAAATAGTCATCTTTAATGAAATACACATTTCCCAGCTCATCCGGCGGCGAAACACTAAGTCCACTCACATGATCCAAAGTGTCTCCCCACTCCTGCAGTTCCAGATCATAAATGTACAACCGTGCAGACGGTGTAATTCGAGCAAAAAGCTTGCCCTGAACGATGTTCAAGTCATACACCAGTTGCTCGCTTTTACATTCATCTGGTAGCCTGATTTCCGAGCGTTCTCCCGTCTCCGTATCCAGTACAACAATATGTGAGGTTTGTGTACCAACTCCCACATAGAGCTTACCGTTCCATGCTTCCATAGAACGCGCATACTGTTCTCCAGCTACCATAGCACCGTAATCCCTAAACACTCCTGTCGCTGGGTCATACTGGAACACTTTCCCCCCAGGATAACATCCCCCATAGATCCTGCCTTGCATATCTGCTGCCAACCGCCACGTATAGAATTCACCAGGAATCATCTCACCCAGGTTCTCTACACCATTCTCATGAGTGTACCTGTACAAAATGCCGCTTCCCCCGATATATACTCCGCTGGTTGTTAAGACTACACCCCAGCAATGATCCGAGCCTTCCAGCGCATACCGTTCCACCGCTTGTTCACCGCTCGGGTCTAGAACAAATAAGATACAAGGACTTCCGGAAGAAACAGTGTAGATCCGGTCTGCCCCTTGCCATGTTCCATAAGCTGAGGCCCAAACCGCCAGACCGTTCAGTGGTTCACCGATCCGCAGCGCCTTCATCTGCTCCCGCCTTCTTTCGTCAGCTGTTCCTCCACCTTCGTTTCACATCCAGAGACTGCCGCAGGATAAGCTAAGACCGCTCCCAACAGATCCACCGGGTCCTCTGCATAACGCCGAAAGGCTTCTTCACAGCGTTCAACCGGGAATATCGCGCTAATCAACGGCTTAACCTGAATGTCCCCTTCAGAGATTAAGCGAATATATTCAGCCATATTACGACCTTCCGTCCACCGCACGTAGCCGTAAGGATAGTCGATCCCCTTCCGCTCATAGATAGGATCATATCGTCCGGGACCTCCGGCTCTAGAAATCAGCACTTGGGCTTCCTTACCGAACATCAGATCACGAGAGAAATCAGGCTTAACATCTCCAACCAACAGTACCTTGCCGCGATCCCGTACCCACTCTAGCGCTTGATCAATAAGGTCTCCGGTTTTACCTCCGGCACATACAATAACTGCATCTGCTCCCATGCCCTCCGTCAGGTTAGCAAGATGTTCCTTAACCTTCTCCGGGCTAGTAGCGATATGTCTAATTCCAAGGCGCTCAGCCATCTCACAGCGCTCTGCAAGCAAATCATAGACGATCACCCGGCATCCTGCCGCCTTAGCAATTTGAGCAATCAACTGCCCAAGAATTCCGGCACCGATCAGCACAAGTGTCTCCCCAAACTGCGGTGCAACCTGCCTTACTGCATGTACTGCAATGGCTCCAAGCCCTACTGTTGATGCTTCCTCTGAACTAACATGGTCAGGAATGGGCACCATCAGATGCTGAGGCATTAGCAGCCATTCCGCATGCTTTGCATAAGGTCCGCCGTAACAAGCTACTCGAAGCCCCTCAGGCCAGTGCTCCATTCCTTTCCCACGTGTTCGGATTACACCTGCTGCACTGTATCCAAGTACAATTTGTTGCGTACGGTGCAGGCCATTCATCATCATTTCCGTTCCGGGGCTAATCGCCGAATATTCAGTCTGGACTAGTACAAATCCATCTTCAATGACTGGTGTCAGAACATCCGACATGCGAATCTGTCCTTCCTGAGATATTACCGCCTTCATATGTCTTCTCCTCCCGACTGCTTCAGAAACGATTCCGTCACATGCAGCATCTTCTCTATCGCTGTTACTCCTTCAACGCACCGATCATTACGCCTTTTACAAAATATTTCTGTAAAAATGGATAGATCATCAGAATGGGCACGGTAGCAATGATTATCGTAGCGAATTTAATAGATTCACTGATCCGAAATACCTCATCTTGGGTAACACCTGCCAGCATATTTTGCGCAGAGGATTGAATCAGGATTTCCCTCAATATCAATTGAAGCGGGAACAAATTCCGATCCTGTAAATAAATCATGGCCGAGAACCAACTGTTCCAGTGGCCTACCGCATAGAAGAGGGTCATCACCGCCAGAACCGGCATGGAGAGCGGAAGCACGATCCGCAGTAAAATTCTGAAATCGTGAGCGCCGTCTATCTTGGCAGACTCTATCAAACTATCAGGGATAGACTGAAAAAAGGTCCGCATCACTATCAAATTGAAGGCACTAACCGCACCAGGCAACAGCAGCGCCCACCGCGTATCATACAAGCCAAGCTCACGGACATTCAGATACGCAGGAATTAGACCACCACTGAAAAACATCGTGAACACAATGAAAGCCATAATGACATTTCTCCCCTCCAGATTCTTTCTGGACAGAGGATAAGCCCCAAGTGTAGTTAGTACCAGATTAATCAACGTACCGACAATGACATAAAAGAAAGTATTTCCGTAAGCCGTCCATACCCGCGTATCCTCAAATACCAGCTTGTAAGCATCCAGATTAAAGCCGATTGGAAAGAAGCTTACCTTCCCCGCAGCAATAGCATGAGCATCGCTGAATGAGGAGACCAGCACGTACCACATCGGGTACAGGAACAGGAAAGAACACAAGATCAGAAACAGCACATTGCAGCTGTCGAAAATGATTTCACCCATACTGCGTTTCACAACCATTGTCTACCCTCCTAAAAATCGTACAAAACTCGTATCGGAAGCTATGCTCACCATAGACTGCTCTCAGTTGTTTTCCGGCTAATACGGTTGGCTAGAACGAGTAATGTGAAGTTAATTATGGAATTGAATAATCCTACCGCGGCAGAAAAACTGTAATTCGCCTCCATAACACCTCGTCTATAAACAAATGTTGAAATAACATCCGCAGTGACGTACGTTCCAGGATTGTAAAGCAATATAATTTTGTCCCAGCCCACATTCAGCAGGGTACCCACATTCAGAATCAAGAGGATTAACACCGTAGGCAAAATCCCAGGCAGCGTTATATTCATTAGCTGCTTCCATCGCCCTGCTCCATCTACAACTGCAGCCTCGTACAGGCTCGGATTGATGCCAGATAACGCCGCTAAGTAGATAATTGAGTTCCAGCCCAGGCTCTGCCACATGCCAGAACCCACATAGATCGTTCGAAACCATTCCGGCAGAATCAGGAACTGAATAGGCTCCGAGATCAGGCCGATGCCAAGCAACAGGCTGTTAATAATGCCTCCGGGCTTGGTGAAATCAATAATCATCCCGCAGATAACGATCAGCGAAATAAAATGCGGCAAATAAGACACGGTCTGCAGAAAGGACTTCAGCTTCTTGAGCCGCAGCTCATTGAGCAGCAGTGCAAAAGCAAGTGAAGCAGGAAAAATGAAGATGAGTGAGTAGAAACTCATTAAGAAGGTATTTTTAAGCAGTCTGAGAAAATAATAGCTTTCGAAAAACTTCTCGAAATTCTTGAAGCCCACCCAAGGACTATCCGTGATCCCTAAGTAGGGGTTGAAATTCTTAAAGGCAATGATCGCCCCATACATCGGCTTGTATTCAAAAATCAGAAAATACAAAACCGTAGGAAGGAGCATGAGATAAAGATAGCGATTGGAGGCTATCCGCTTCCAGGGAATCGGACTCCTCTTGACCGGAAGCTTCCTGCTTTCAACTTTAGCGACTTTTACAGGTACAGCCATATAGTTCTCCTCTCCCGGACACTGGCGTTAGTCATAGCTGTCATGTGGCGAGCGGTCACAAAGTACTCTCTGAACCGCTCGGCCCACAACAACCTCCTCACAAGCTGAATCATTTCCCTTTAAATCGCTCGTATGCAACCTGATACTCTTTTAACACATCGTTAATTCCCATCTTCTCAAGTTGCTTCATTACTTTGTCATAGTCCTCAATCTTTTGGCGCCCCATGATCATGGCATTGATTGTTTCGGCTACATAGGTCTGAATATCGGCCATCAATGGAACAACTACATCGTTTTCCTCTGTTGTGAATTGGACTGGAGGCAACTTGCTATCAAAATCGATATAGTCACTATATAACTCGAGCGGATTCTCCGTTTGCCCGTTAGCTTCTCGGATTTGTTCAGCATATCTGGTATCCGCTACCGTAGCCCAGCTTCCGCCCCCGATCGTATGGTTCAGCAGCTCTTGCGTATTTGTGAGGCCATTGGTCGGATGAGTTACTTCTTTCTTATAAATCGGTTCTCCGTTTACCAGATCATATGACTTGCCTTCAACCCCAAAGTTGTTCAGCAGAATGCCTTCTTCTGAGTATTGATAATCCAGCCATTTCATCACTTCCTCAGGATGTTCCGTCCGCGAGGAAACCGCTAATCCGTGTGCTGCTGCTTGCCAGCGGAAGGAGACATGACGTTGATCACCGTTCGGTCCTTTAGGTGGAATGGTTGGTGCAATTTTGAAGGTTGGATGTTTGCCCTCCATTAGGGTAGTAAAGTTCCCCATGTAGGAGCCAGACCAGCCAAACCATGCCCCTGCCACATCGGTAGTCACCTTCTCAGTCAGCGTCTGGAATGTGGTATCTACCAGATAGTTCGGGTCAAGCAATTGTTCATCGTAAAGACGGTGCAGATAGGTTACGACATCCTTGAATTTAGGATCATTCGGGCCATATTTTACTCGGCCATTATCCACGAAGAATCCGTAATCGACGCCAAAGGCAGGCGCGAATAACATCATGATATTTTCCAAGTTGACTGTGACTAGTGGAATTTCATCCTTCTTGCCGTTTCCGTTGGCATCCTGCTCCCTAAAAGCCTTGAGCATGTTATACCAATCTTCGGTAGTTTCCGGCATAGACAGACCCAGCTTATCGATCCAGTCTTTCCGTACTTGCGGGAACATTTGAGTGAGATCCTGTGAATCAAGAACGAGATTAGGCAGGTAAAAAATGTGGCCTTCAGGCGAAGTAATTTGTCCCCGGATATCCGGGTTGTCGTCGAGGATTTTCTTGAAGTTTGGCGCGTTTTTCTCAATTAAATCTTCCAGGGGAAGCAGCGCGCCTTGTGTACCATATTTTCCGGAATCCGTGCCCCATAGATCATTGTAGATAATGTCCGGCAGCTTACCAGATGACATCAATAGGCTAAAGGCTTCCGCACTGGCTTCCGTACTATGCTGAAAGTCAATATGAATGTTAGTGTTCTCTTCCATTTGCTGAAAGGATAATTTCTCATTAAAATTAGTTCCTCTGAAATTGCCGCCGCTGGGTGACCAAAGTGACAGTTCAAGCTTATCTGAAACAATCGGGAGCTGCAGACCACCTACTATTTTACCTTCCTTAGCGGGAGCTTGCGTAGCCTTCTGAACTTCCGCAGTAGGATCTGCGGTATTGCCAGTCTTAGTATTCGAACCGCCGCAAGCAGATACGAGTATAACTAATGACAACAGGACAGGCAGCAGCAGAACTAATTTCCTTTTAGCAACATTCATAATTCAACCCCCTATTAATAACTAAAAAATAAGATAATCATTATGATATATTCACTAACATCAATCAGAAGGAATCAACGATACATTAATAAATTTTTAAATGAGTAATCACTCTGAAAATTACCTTTTATAGGGAATATCCTCCTTTCAACTGCCTTTTTTCTACTTTAATTAGAGGAAAACATCTGTTCTGACTTCTTTTTGATTTACATTTCAGAGTATCAGATCTCTTATTTCGCTAATCTGATATATATCTGATGTATTTCATTATATTTTCCAGCCTACATGATGTCAATATAATAATAAGAAATATCTCTAATTAGTGTAATCTTATATAACATGTACCTGTCGCAAAATGTTGAAATCCCTCAAATTTAATAGAAAACGCTTACAAAATCACTCGTATTTAACCACTTTAAATAAACCATCTCTCATCTCATACAGATTAGGCACAATATACAACTTCTGCTTGCTTTTATTTAAAAAAATGCGTAATAATGGCCCACCAGCACCATTATCACGCTTTACTGATATTCTAAAGAGAACAGCCTTCGCAGAAAAACACCTTTTAAACCTTCTGATCGGCAGCATCCTGTTCCGAGATTAAGAGACTCAATTCCTCATGAAGCGTTTCCTCATCAATCATCTTTGACCAATAAGCGTTCAACAATTTACGAAAGCTTTTTAGAACGGCTATAGAAAGTCCTAAATCTTTAAGGTAGGAGAAAGTTGGAAATAGCTCTCTGTACATCAGATATCTCGAAGGACGATTCAAATGATCCGCCGTACTCATCTCAGCGATCCGCTTTCGAGCTGGAATACTTACTGTGCGTTCCCGAATAATTTTCTGCGCTTCTACGGAAGCAAGGAAGTTAACGAATTGACGAGCCGCTTCCTTTTGTCGTGAATTCCCGACCACAGCCGCTCCGATCGTGACCAGTAATGTCTTCTGCGGATCTTTTGTTTTCAGCCTAGGTAACGGAGCAAGATCATAGTCCAGCGTTAACGCCTTGAATTCATTTAAATTAAAAAAGGTCGTCAGAATCATAGAAACTTGTTCTTGGACAAACAAAGAAATCGTCTCATCTTCATGATTGCCAGCAAGATATTTAGGGAAAATCTGATGGTTGTTCACGAGCCTACTATACACACTAAGACTATTTGCCGTCTCCGGACTAAGTGTACGGTGCTCGGTCCCGTCTACCACGGTTTGAATCCCGCTCTGCAGCAGGAATACAGAATAACGGTTCTCGGAAGCAGGCACAAAATAAATGGCATGTCGTCCACGTTTCTCTGCCAACTGACGAGCCGCCTCAATTAAGTCATCCCAGGTCCAATAGCTATCCGGCTCAGGAAGATCTGCTTCCCGAAAATGGGCCTTGTTGTAGCACAGCACCACGGGGGAGAAGGAAATCGGATAAGCATACAACTGTTCTTCATGATAGAAAGCTTCTGTCGCAATTGGATATAATTCAGGATCAGGATCAAGCGATTCCAGCAGCTCAGCCGAGCCATTTTCAGCCATTTCCTGAAATTGCGTGCTATTCAGCGATACGGCATCAAGCATCCCATTATTGATCATCTCTACGGCAGAATTCACATGGTCAAAATCATTTAGCGCCAGCGGAAGAATATGAATACCGGGATGCAGTCGATGAAATTCACCAATTAGATCATCCAGCAGAAAGTCCTTGGACAGCGAGGCACTGCAGCCAAAATGAATACGAATTCTCTCCTGCACGGACTCCATAACCTTGCTTCCGACACGGTCGATTTTGACGATAAGGCCTTCTTGGACTAACACATCCAGCCCTCTTCTGACCGATTTATTGCTTAACTCAAACTGCTTGGCTAGCATACTCTCTGCTGGCAGATAAGCACCTGGCTGTAGCACTCCACTTAGGATATCCGTACGAATCTTACCCACCATATGATCCAGTCGCTCTCGGAAGGAATGACGACCTGATTTATTATTCATGTACAATTCTCCCCGAAAAATTCAAATTTACATCATCTCCCTCTTATTTTGCGTCAACTCTGAATTGAAGTCAAATGGAAATTCCAGCAAATGCCATAAGAAAAGCCACCTGATTAGAGGTGGCAAACTTCCAAATTATCTATACGTAGGAGATTTCGCTATGCTAATTGTGTAATAACGAGATGAGCTGAAACAGATCTTGTTCCTCCAGCAAGAGGAGTAATAGTAAGTGCAGTGGAATTGCCAGCAGGATTCCGAACTGTCAGTATGGTGTTAATGACCGTTGTTTGCACTATAGCCATTTCTACGATTTCTGATGTACCTGTCGCACGTCCAACTACCGTATAGGCCAGATCTGCGCCATTAAGAGTCAAGATGAGTTGGCCTGCTTCGGTTACACTAACCTGAAACAACACCTGATAAGTCCCTATTGCCGCTAAATTAAAAGAACTAGGGCCCGTTCGTGCAATCGTCGTCCCGCTGGTAGGGCCATTTTGAGGAAAACTCACGTCTGTGCCCGGTGCTACAGTTGCTGCATTATCAGGGGGCATCAGGGCAAAAAAATCAGCAAAACCTAATACTCCTCCTGCTGCTCCGGTCGCTCCGGTTGCTCCTGCGACTCCTGTCGCACCGGTTGCTCCGGCCGCTCCTGGTGCCCCGGTTGCTCCTGCTGCTCCTGCTGCTCCTGGTGCCCCGGTTGCTCCGGCCGCTCCTGGTGCCCCGGTTGCTCCTGCTGCTCCTGCTGCTCCTGGTGCCCCGGTTGCTCCTGCTGCTCCTGCTGCTCCTGGTGCTCCGGTTGCTCCTGCTGCTCCTGGTGCCCCGGTTGCTCCTGCTGCTCCGGCCGCTCCTGGTGCCCCGGTTGCTCCTGTCGCTCCCGCGGCTCCCGGCGCTCCTGCTGCTCCGGTTGCTCCCGCTACCCCTGGCGCTCCTGCCGCTCCAGTTGCCCCTGTCGCTCCCGCGGCTCCCGGTGCTCCTGCTGCTCCTGGTGCTCCTGCCGCTCCGGTTGCTCCCACTGCCCCCGGTGCTCCAGCCGCTCCAGTCGATCCGGTTGCTCCCACAAAACCTTGTGGTCCTATTGCTCCTGCAGGACCAGGTAAACCTTGCGGTCCCTGAGGACCTACGGCACCTTGTGCACCCGGCACTCCTTGCGCACCCTGAGGACCAACGGGTCCCGCTACACCCTGTGGACCTATTGCTCCCGCTGGTCCAGGTTGACCTTGCGGTCCTTGGGGTCCTGGGGGTCCACCGGCGGGACCTTGAGGTCCTTCTGCTCCTTGGATTCCTCGTGCTCCTTGGGGTCCTGGTACTCCTTGGGCCCCTTGTACTCCTTGGATTCCTTGTGCTCCTTGAGGTCCTGTAGCACCAACGACTGTTGGAGTGGTAACATTTACTTCGGGCGGAGGACATGTGACTTGTACAATCTTCTTAATAACTTTTCGACGATGTTCTTTTCTTTTTCTTTTCGAAGGATATACAGTGGCGATTTTTTTCTTATGACATTTTTTATCGTCTGGACAACTCAATACGTACACCTCCCTATAAAGATAGTTCAGTGTACGCATCTTATTAATTTTAGTCATGGACCAATAACTAGTTTTCGCTAGACTGGAATCTATATCCAGAAAAAAGGGCTATAATTATAGGGTGCCGCCCTTGAGCATACTACAATGTCCACACCAATTTGGATTGCTTTTCGTATTTTATTACTAGGACAACTGACACTTCCCTATTAGACCCATATCTATGATTTGGGTCTTTTTTTATTTTTACAAATCATCCCTCAAACTCAGTTTATATCGCTTAATCCGCTTTCTGATTTCATAAAAAACAGCCCCCAAATCCTGGGGGCTCCTAACCATTAATTATTATATTTTATCAGCAGGCTTACGAATCGCATTGCCCACCTTCACAAGAATATCAGACATCGAAGTCTCATCATTTACATCATAATCATCAATGTTCAAACGAAGCACTGGGCAAGCTGTAAACTCATTGATCCATTTCGAATATCTGCCATGCATATGCTCCCAGTAGGAAACATCCGTTTGAATTTCCATCTCACGGCCACGTTCATTAATTCGGGTCAGGATGGAAGGCAGGCTGCCTTCAATATAAATCAACACATCAGGGTGCGGGAAGTAAGGCGTCATAACCATAGCTTCATACAAGCTGGTGTAGGTTTCATAATCCGTTTTGGACATTGTACCTTGATCTGCATGCATTTTCGCAAAAATACCGGTGTCTTCATAGATGGAACGGTCCTGAACAAAACCACCGCCGAGTTCGAACATCTTCTTCTGCTCTTTGAAACGTTCAGCAAGAAAATAGATTTGCAAGTGAAAGCTCCATCTCTCAAAATCATGATAGAACTTTTCGAGATAAGGATTGTGATCGACCTGCTCTAACGAGGTTTGAAAATTAAGTCTTTTGGCCAAGGCGCCTGTTAAAGTGGATTTCCCCACCCCGACAGTTCCAGCCACGGTAATTATGGCATTTTCCGGGATATGATATGAATTCATTTCATTAGCTCCTTTATATAAGAGACAATTTCAGTGAAGTGTTCTGGATTCTCCACGAAATCGACTGCATTTCCATCAATGGTAATAATAACGGTCGAAGGCTCCTGAATGGCAAGAGCGGCCATCGCGTCATCATAATCTTTAATTAATTGCTCCAAATACGCAGTATCCATCCCCTCTTCAAAGGGCCGCCCACGTTTTTCAATTCTGGTTAATAACGTATCTAAATTGGCCTTAATATAGAGGATAATATTTGGCTTTGGCAGGTCATCGGTAAGCACATGATAAATTTGCCGATACTTTTCACGTTTCGTTCCATTCAGCGTTCGTTCTCCAAAGATCAGGTTCTTATAAATATGGTAATCCGAAATGACCGGGATCCCTTTATCTATGTATTGTGTAACGGTATCTTCAAGCTGTTTATACCGATTACAGAGAAAAAACATCTCCAGTTGAAAGCTCCAATCGTCCATGTTCTCATAAAATTTAGCTAGAAACGGATTCTCATCGACAATCTCTTTAATGATCGGTAAATTTAACTCCTCTGCTAGCATAGACGCTAATGTTGTTTTTCCAGCCCCGATTGGGCCTTCCACTGCAATAAACGGTGCATGTCTCATTGACGCTGACTTCCTCCTCAGATACGAACCTTTCAATAGCTAATCAAGCATAAACGCCTTCGGCGTCTTTATAAGGACGGTAAGTGTGTATGCGAGAAATATAAGGATAAAGTATAGTGTGAAACTTATACTTTCTTTATTTAAAACAGACTAAATTATTGTATCACATGAGACCTTTCTTGTGAGCGGGTAAATATGAAGAAACTTTTCCAGTAGTTCTAGCGTCTAAATGTAAGATAATGGATTATATCGTGAACATATCAAATTTATCTAATAAGAAAAAGAGAGGTATTCCTATGAAAAAAAAATGGATCAGCATGGTTAGTGCTCTTCTAGTATTAAGCCTCGCCTGTAACGTAAGCGCAGCTGCAGCTGCAGAGAACACAACCACGACATCCAACCTCACTTCGTATGGCGCGGATTATCTGACCAAAACAGATGGTTCCTTCTGGGTATGGGGCGGTAATCGCTCCGTCCCTACTCAAATCCATGACCTGAATGAGGTACAAGCATACTTTGGTTCCCAATATGTAATGAAGAAAGACCTTTCGGTCTGGCAATGGAGAACATCGGCATACTCTGAAGCTGTTAAAGTGACCCCCGTTCAAGAGCTAGACAATCTGGTCGATATGTTCATGACCGGAAATAGAACGATAGCCCTTAAAGGAGACGGCACAATTCTAAGCGCCCCCCTTTCATCCGATGGACTCACTACCTCCGCGTTCACACCGGTTTCCGGCGTCGATAACGTGGCTGCTGTGGGCGGTTACTATGAGTCTGATCTTCATAAGAGCTGGACACGTTACGTGTTCTTAAAGAAAGATGGAACTGTTTCTACTACACGCGATGACTTCGAAAGCTTCGAAACCATCCAGAATTTAACGGATATTATTCAAATCAAAAACAATCTTGCACTTAAGAAGGACGGCTCCATATGGAGTTGGCCAGTCCAAGATTATTACAAGAACCAGGGAGCTCCAATAGATCTATCTGCGACCCCTCTCAAGGGAATCAGTAATATTAAAAGTTTAAAAGGAAATCAGAACAGCCTATTAGCCATTGATGGGTCCTCTCAATTATGGTTCTGGGGCGCTACCATTACAGGTTCCTCAGACGGAACAACCTATCATGAACAACCACCGATTCTTCTAAAAGGGATCAAGAATGTAGTTGATGCTTACATCGTAGAACGCTCTATTGTTGCGTTAACCGGGGAAGGAAACGTCTATCAAACTTCTATTGAAAACGAAATGATGCCCGCAGATTCAAAATTCACATTTCTCGAAAAAGAAGTAAGCAGCCTAAAGAAAGGCGGACGACATCTCATCATGCAAAAGAAAGACGGCTCACTCTGGGGCTGGGGGGTCAATAAGGACGCACAGCTAGGCTATGGCGACTATGAATTCAGCCATAACGGGCCCGTTCCAGTGCAAAAGCCTATTTCGATCTCCTTAAACGGAGAATCTATCCCACTCTCAAATGGAGTTATTACTAGAAACGGACAAAATTTCGTCCCGCTTCGATCGCTGTTCGAAAAATTAGGTGCCACAATTACCTATAAAGAGAACATTACAGCTGCGAAAACAATAGATAAACAAATTATGATCACACGAACCTCTACAGATAAACCGGCTCTCGCCATTAGTATTAACGGTGTAACTGGAGCGACAATGGTGAACAATAAAACCGTAAATCTTCCTACACTACCCTTCATCGTAAACGGTTCCATGTATCTGCCACTTCGCTTTATAAGTGAGCAACTCGGAGCAAAGGTTGAGTGGCTCCCACAGGAGGAGCGCATCGCCATCACGATGCAATAAGGAGTAATCAAAAAAAGGTGTCCCATCACGGGACACCTTTTTATTAATCTTAAGATAAACGTTCGCTGAAATCTTCGAAAGCAAACTGTTTGATTACTTTGATTCCCTCTTCTTCATTGTAACTAACAATAGAAGGCAGATTCACACCGTTAAACATATGGTTCTTCACCATGGAATAATGGGCCATATCAAGGAATACGAGTCTGTCGCCGTATTTCAAAGGCTCCTTGAAGGAATAATCTCCGATAACATCTCCCGCAAGGCAAGTCATTCCACCTAATCTGTACGTATAAGGAAATTCCCCAGGTTGTCCAGCATCGATAATGTGCGGACGGTACGGCATAGCCAGTACGTCCGGCATGTGGCACTCTGCTGAGGTATCGAGAATCGCAATGTCCATTCCGTTATGCATCACATCAAGAACGGTAGCTACCAGATATCCGGTATTGAGAGCTACTGCCTCTCCCGGCTCCAGATAGATTTCCACACCGTAAGTCTCTTTCATGTGTAGAATACACTTCACCAGGGTCTCCAGATCATAATCAGGGCGTGTAATATGATGACCGCCACCGAAATTAAGCCATTTCATTCCTTTGAGATAAGGTCCGAACTTCTCTTCGACTACCTTGAGCGTACGCTCAAGTGTATCCGAATTCTGTTCGCACATGGTATGGAAGTGTAGTCCATCAATGCCCTCAAGCTCTTCCGGTCTGAAGTTAGGGAGAGTTACTCCCATTCTGGAATAATTGTAGCACGGATCATACAGCGGAACTTCGATCTCGGAATATTCCGGATTCACTCGAATGCCGCAGCTGATGTGTTTCGGTGCATTCTTAACGCGATCCTTGAATCGATTCCACTGGTCAAAAGAATTGAACACAATGTGATCGGAGTATCCAAGGAGCTCATCAAACTCACTATCTATATAAGCTGGTGCGTACACATGAACCTCTTTGCCCATCTTTTCATAGCCAAGTCTGGCTTCGAACAAGGAGCTTGAGGTTACACCATGCAAGTACTTCCCAACTAACGGATACAAGGAATGCATGGAGAAGCCTTTTTGCGCGAGCAAAATCTTTGCTCCAGTGCGTTCCTGTACAGAATTCATAATCTCAAGATTACGTGTAAGCAATCTTTCATCTACAAGGTAACATGGTGACGGGACCGCGCTGATATCTATATCCATTATCGCGCCTTAGTCTAACAGCGTTGGCGAGAAATCTTCTTGCCAAGGCAGACCATGTTTATTTAAAGCTTCCATGAATGGATCTGGATCGAACTCTTCAACGTTGAATACGCCCGGCTTCTTCCAGATACCTTTTATAATTAACATCGCTCCGATCATTGCAGGAACGCCTGTAGTGTAAGAAATGGCTTGGGAGCCAACCTCTGCATAGCACTCTTCATGATCGCAAACATTGTATACATAATAAGTTTTTGGCTTTCCGTCTTTAGTTCCTTGGATGATACATCCAATGTTCGTTTTGCCTTTTGTTCTTGGTCCCAAAGAAGCTGGGTCCGGTAAAATAGCCTTCAAGAATTGCAGAGGAACGATCTCTTTTCCTTCATACATGATAGGCTCGATAGAAGTCATGCCCACATTCTCAAGCACTTTCAAGTGAGTCAGGTAATTCTGCGAGAAGGTCATCCAGAAACGGATCTTCTTTACACCCTTAATGTTAACGGCCAAAGACTCTAATTCTTCATGATACAAAAGATAAATATCTTTTGGTCCAATTTCCGGAAGATCGTATACTTTTTTCTCGGAAAGCGGTGCAGTTTCAATCCACTCGCCATTCTCGAAATAGCGGCCATTGGCTGTAATTTCACGAATATTGATTTCAGGATTAAAGTTTGTTGCAAATGGATATCCGTGATCACCAGCATTGGCGTCTACAATATCAATGGTATGAATCTCATCAAAATAGTGCTTTTGAGCGTAAGCTGTGAACACGCCCGTTACACCTGGATCAAATCCACTACCAAGCAACGCGGTAAGGCCTGCTTTTTCGAATCTTTCTTTGTAAGCCCACTGCCAAGAGTATTCAAATTTCGCTGTATCTTGTGGTTCATAGTTGGCAGTATCCACATAATGCACTCCTGTTGCCAGGCACGCATCCATGATTGTCAGGTCCTGATATGGGAGAGCGACATTAATAACGACATCCGGCTCAAAGCTCTTGATCAGTTCAATGACTTCGTCCGTATTATCTGCATCGACCTGAGCAGTAGAAATCTTCGTGCGGCCTCCGGCTAATTTATCTTTCAGAGCGTCACATTTCGCGACAGTTCTGCTAGCTATGCAGATCTCTTCAAATACATCCGGGTTCTGGCAGCATTTGTGAACAACAACACTGGAAACACCGCCAGCGCCAATAATTAACGCTTTTCCCAAAATAAAAACCTCCTAAAATTCCATTTGCAAAATCAACAAGGCTGATTATACATAATATTTTTGAACAAATCAATAAAAACCGACAAAAAATGATGTTTATTGTGTAAAATCTTCAAGGATTCTTGTTAATACTCTTGAATGCTCATATTTCCTCGATTATCCACCTATATATCTAATGAAAATCGCTGGAATGGAGTAAATTTCCGGAAACTAGGACAACTAGATTATTCTATCACAATAGGGGGCTACTTCATACGTTTTATTTTAAGTTCAATGAGAAACCTCACCACCCTTTCAACTCCGCGTAGAGACGTTCAGTTTCAGTGGCATCCTTATTGTTGTAAAGCACATATATATCTGACAATTTGATCACAATGTACGGCGGAGAATTTTTCACAAGATAGACCTTACTTTTTCCAAACCCGTCAAACTTAAAGTTTCCAATGGCTACTGTATCCGTCGCAACACCATTTGTTCTTCGGCCTCTTGGTAAGCTGTCCACAAGCGTCAGTTCTTGCACATCCTTCATGGCAAAGCTGTAATTGTACATCGGATATTCAATCGAGACCCTTCCATTTGTATCTGTAGTTAAGGTAGGTGTTGAGAAATCAGTCTGAACGCCCATCCAACCCGTCCCGATCAACAGCAATGCAACGAATACAAAGAGGCCGTAATATATACTCTTACCCGTTTTTGTCCCAATATTAATCGTAGTACCAATCCCAAGACGCTTCGGAACCATAACAGAGCGATCATTGGGGTTATTATACGTTGTCCCATTAATCCAATATTCATCATCATCCGTGTAAAGTATCTCATGATCACCTTTTAGCAGCGCAGCTTCAAGTTGTTTCAATTTATTATGTACATAAAAAATACCTGTCACCGGAATAACGGAGAAAAAGAAGACCCTCAAACTCCATACTATAGATGAAGCCGCTCCATTTAAGGATAAGGAATACACCGAAATTACGGCGATACAGCTATTGATGATCGCCATGCCAAACCATAGCAAGGACCAGTATCTGCGATTAGCCTGGTTAAGCAGGATATTAGTCTCGCTGTTATGCGTGTAAACTTTAGGCTTCATTCGATTAAAGGAGATAGCAATAATACAGAAAAATACGGTCAACCCTAACGCTATGCCACCAGCCATTCGAAGAATTTCAATACTATCCTCCGGAACTGGAATCATAAAACATAACGCAGCAATCAGTGCAGGGATTATGTACCAGTATAAAGAAAGACTCATTTTCTTTTTTAGCAGAGATAGCTTGGTATCCATTCGAACCATTCGCTTCTCTCCCACGAACCACTCATTTTCCCGTTTCAGTTCTACCGCTGCACGATGTGCCTTAAGGAATGGAATTCGAAGCAGAAGCATCATTCCACACGTCCAAACATAAAAAAAGATCAGTGTGAAAGAGAGATAGGAGCTTAAGAACAAGATAGGAATCAATGCTAGAACTGATAGGAGTCCATATTTTTTATACCTCTTCTCAGTTGAAATTTGCAGTTCGCGCAGACGTTCATCCTCAAGAGCAAACACCGGCAGACTAACCCCAAACCACAGATTATCCTTCAGCTTCAAAGTACTCATATACGTAAAAAACAAAATAACTAAAATAAATATAGCTATACAAAAGAAGACGATAGCCATCTGAGTGTCCCCCTAGTCCGTGATAGATGTAGACTTAAACGATACGGATGAAAAGATTCCGGCACACATTTGCATAAACTCCTCCCGCCCAATCCCTTTTACACTTGCCTCCGAGATGACTAACCGTAGTTCATTTTCCAGCTTCTCCTTAAACTCTGGCTGTCCATTCCCTATCGGAGCAACTGTTGCACCAAACCTGCGATCTATCGATATGAAGCCTTCATTCTTCAAAATCGCGTACGCTTTGTTCACGGTCATTGCATTTATCCCTAAATCTTCAGCCATTTGGCGCACCGTCGGTAATTTCTCCCCATCCGCCAGTTCACCTGAGCCTATTCCAATCACGATCTCATTACGAAGCTGTACATAGATTGGCGTATCACTGTTAAAATCAAGCGTAATAATCATATTATCCATCCATTCAAAAAAAGTATTATTTGTATTAGTTATACTAATACAAATAATACTTAATGTCAAAATACTCCTATTTAATTGGAATGAATTTGAACAGCATAAGCTTCGGCATCCCATTCTACCTTAGCGCCTAACATTTCACTCACCAGTCTTAAAGGTACATATACACTATCATTAATAAAGACTGGCTTTTGATCTGTGGCTATCACTTTTCCATTCACTGCCGTTTGTCCATTAACCGAATTTAAGATCAGCGTAGTAGAGGTAGATTCCTTCACGGCAATAACTGATCTCGATGGAACGTCCCAACGTACATCCACTCCCATTTGCTGAAATATTCCTCTTAAAGGAACGTAAGTAGAATTGTTGAGCAGTAAAGGAGGCATGGTCAGATCCATTTTACTATTGTTCAACAGGACCTCTATCGATTTCTTCACTGGCTGAGGCGTGTCAATCATAAAATCTCTAACCCCTAACCCTGTCTGTCCAAATTCATTCGTCCCCCATGCAAGAACATGACCGTCTTTTAAGAGCACATAATGATTTCTGTTCCCGCTGGTAATCGAAACTGCATTTTGAATACCACTAATCTGTTTAACATTCATCTTATTCTTATCGCCAACTGTCCACTGCCATACGGTTCCATCGGATTTTACTGCAGAGTCCGTTGTCATCGATACGACATCAGTGAGTCCTGGAATCTGAATCGGCTGTAAAGTTCCACCCGGATTCATATCTGTGTAATTATTCCATAACCAAACGGTACCATCCCATCTCAAAGCTACTCCATTCCACCCATCAGTATCAACAGCTCTATACTCCCCGCCGCCTTTAAGTAGGGTAGGCTTTAGAACCGCATCCTTTTTAATGCCTCTAGTTTTAGATGAGCCCCATACCCACACCTCTCCGCCGTTTCCAAGTGCCACTGAATTATTCGATCCTGCAGCTATAGCTAAAATGGAGGGTAGTCCTTTCACCTGCACCGGTGTTAGCCCGTTTTTCCCCGAATTATCACCGAGTTCTCCTTGCTCATTGCCTCCCCACGCCCATACCGTTCCGTCTTTTCGAAGCGCTAAGCTATGTGTGTCTCCTGCTGAAACAGAAATCACATCCGTTAGCCCCTTCACTTGAACCGGCTCTACAAGGACTGTCGAGGACTGCGCTCCAGTGCCAAGTTGTCCATGTTCGTTCCCCCCTACTGCCCACACTGTTCCATCGTCTTTCAACATCAAATTATGACGGTAGCCACCTGAAACTTGCTTAACATGATCGATGCGCATTTTGACTGGAGTATACGCTGGCGTGGTTGCCCCATTACCAATAGAACCGTATCCACCCCCCCAAGCCCAGGCTGTTCCATCCGCAGTGATGGCATAAGCGCTCCTATCCCCCGCATCCAGCCCTGTGATGCCAGACAATAACTTCTTTTCATCCGGGAAATTCACAACACTGTCCGCTTTTACTATTAATGGTGAGGCTGTAGCTAGGATAATAGCTGCCCCAACAACTACAATACCTATTCGTCTTATCTGAATTTTAATGCTTGAAATTTGTCTTCCCACTTAAGATCACTCCTTTTAGAATCGGTAGGGTCAAACTGTTGATCTGCAACAATAAGGACCCCCAATGTATTCAATCTTCTTATATAGACTGTGGAATATTATGTAAAGTTGCGAGAAGCTGTAATTTTTTAAATCAATTTATACTCATTTAACCTGTAGTTTAGGATTGAAGCTGATTTTAACTGTTTATATGGCATAAATCGCTTGTTGCTGCGCTCTAGGTCTCTCGTCCGTCTTTTGACACACTAAAACTTCAAGAGCATAATAAGCATCGGCATATTGCAACGGATTCCCACAACATACAGAGTTATGCAGGATTTTAGTTTGTTTTGCACCAGAGAGGATGATTACGAGTGAAAAAAGATTTTCAAATAAAAAACAAGCCCTTTCTAATTTTTAGCTTTATCCTGCTCTTAAAATGCGCAGTGGCCTGGTTCGTAGTATTTAGTGACGGCCCTAATTGGAGCATGCTGCTCACAGAGATCCCGTTCTTCTTTATCGTCTTTGGACTCATTGAATGGATGGCTTCCAAACGGAAGTTTCTGTATTACATGATTGCGAACTTATTAATTTCAGTGATTTATTTTGCCGTCCTGATGTATTACAAATATTACGGCGTAATTGCTACTTACCATGCTTTGCAACAGGCAGATAAGGTAACCAAGGTCGGAGAAAGCACATACTCCTTGCTGGATCCATACTATTTGTTCATTTTTGTGGATATTGTAGTCTTCATGTTCTTCATGTTCCGTCCCAAATATATTGCGATCTGGAAAGATAGAGGCATGAACCGGCGTATGAACCGAACTGCCTTGCTTGGGATCATCAGTGTTTCACTTGCGATCTGTGTCTTTAATATTTGGCCGAATCATGCCAGTATGAACGAGAACAAAAAGGCAGAGCGTATGGGGATTCTCAATTACGAGGTATATACCATTTTTGCCGACACCACAGAAAAGAAAGAAATGATCGACAGCAAAGAAATTACGCAGCAGTCTGTGGACGCTACAAAGGGGATTACGGAGCCAGTCTCACCAAAGTATTGGGCAGCGGCTCAAGGTAAAAATCTCATTGTAGTGCAAATGGAATCTTTTCAGAATTTCCTGCTTGGCTTAAGCATTGACGGACAGGAAGTAACTCCCAATCTAAATAAACTTATTTCAAGCGAACATTATTTCAATAACTTCTATACAAATGCGGGGCAAGGAACAACATCGGATGCTGAGTTTGTTGTGAACACCTCTCTCTATGTTCCTCATCACGAAGTAGCCACTTCGTCCAACTATATGACTAAGGAACTTCCAAGTTTGCCTAAGCTGATGAAAGCTAATGGATATAACACGGCCACCTTTCACACCAATAGCGTAGAATTCTGGAACCGCAAAACCTTATACAAGGTGCTAGGCTTTGATAAATACTACGATCAGTCCTTCTATGGAGATGATGATCATATCGCATTTGGATCTTCCGATGAGGTGCTGTATGCCAAGACCGTTCCTGAATTAGTCAAAATGGATGCGGAAGACGATCCTTTTTACGCAATGGTCATTTCTATGAGCGCTCATCACCCTTATAAAATGCCAGAATCTAAATTTAAAATGACGTTGCCTAAACGGTACGAAGGGACCTTAGTCGGCGACTATATTTTAGCCCAAAATTACGCAGATTACGCTATGGGACAATTCCTAGATCAATTAAAGTCCAGCGGGTTATGGGAAGATAGCGTTATTGTCTTTTATGGAGATCATCAAGGTGTATCCCTGTATTCCCTTGACGGCAATGAGAAATCATTAATGGAGGAAATGGTCGGACACGAGTATGGATATACCGATATGTTCAACGTTCCTTTCATAGTTCATGCCCCAGGTATAGACCAACCTACTGTGTATACCCAAACTGGCGGTCAGATTGACATCTTACCAACCGTAGCTAATCTGTTAGGGATTTCTATGAAGGACCAGCTCCACTTCGGAGAAGATCTGATGAATCAACAGACCAATCTGCTACCTGTTAGACATTTTCTTCCTACTGGTTCTTTTATTAATGACACAAGCTTGTACTTGACTGGTGTTGATTACGATGATGGAAATAACTATAACCTAATCGACGGCTCTGAAACTGAGGGCGGCTCAACACAAGCGCAATTTGATGCCGTTCAGCGGCTCCTGAATATGTCTAATAGTTATATTCTGCAACGGCCGGATTTATCTTCTACGGATGATGGCGAACAGAGTAAATAATTGATATTTAATAAAAAGAATGCCCTTCAGCCATTGGCCGAGGGGCATTCTTGCGTTTATTAAAATAATTAAACCGTTGTTGCAGGCACACTCTCACGAATTGCCTCTTGCTCTACAGGTGCGTTAACCAGCATATACACACGAGATTCGTAAGGGCGTAATGCCACTGTCTCGATCTTCTCGGCAGGGTCAACTTCATAGTTATTCAACAGCAACTCACTGGAGTCAAATTCCAACTCAAACGGAAGGTCGAACAGCGCTTCCTCTGAAGTCAGGTTTGACATGACCAGTAATTTCTCATTGCCAAGTGTACGAGTATAAGCGTAGATTCGTTCATCTTCAGGCAGGATCAAATCATAGGTTCCATAAACGGTAATAGGATTAGCGGCCCGAAGTGCGATTAGCTTTTTATAATGATGATAGATGGAATCAGGGTCCTGCTTCGCACGCTCCACATTGATCTCCGTGAAATTAGGATTGACCTTAATCCAAGGCTTGCCGCTACTGAAACCAGCGTTCTCAGAGTCATCCCATTGCATTGGCGTTCTAGAATTGTCGCGACCGTTCTTCCAGATAACCTCCATTACTTCTTCATGTGATTTTCCGGCTTCTGTCTCTAAACGATACAGGTTCTTCATCGCCACATCATCATAATCATCCATGGAATCAAATCGTACATTAGTCATCCCAATTTCTTGACCTTGATAAATAAACGGTGTTCCTTGCATTAGGAAATACATTGTAGCCAGCGATTTGGCCGATGTCTTCCAATACTCGCCATCATTTCCCCAAGTGGAAACTGAACGTGGTTGGTCATGATTCTCGATAAATAATGCATTCCAGCCTCTACCCTCAAGACCTTTTTGCCAGCGGGAAAGTGCTGATTTCAGCTGCAGAACATCCAAGCCACCCGTAACACTCTTATTCCAAAGAGCTAAATGCTCGAATTGAAAAATCATATTGAATTTGCCCTGCTCCTCGCCTACCCACATTTCCGCTTGATCGACACTAACACCACTCGCTTCACCAACGGTCATAATGTCATAACGATCAAATGTTTCCTGTTTCAGCTCCTGAAGAAAATCGTGAATTCCTTCCCGATTCATATGACCCGCGCCGGACGAAACGAACGGAAGATTATCTGGATTTGGCAGATCAGGAAGACCTGGAATTTTCTTAATATGTGAAATAGCATCCACTCGGAAACCGTCGATCCCTTTATCTAGCCACCAATTGACCATACCGTATAATTCCTGACGCACTTCAGGATTCTCCCAGTTGAGATCAGGCTGTCTTTTGGAGAATACATGCATGAAATATTGCTCTGTAGCAGGGTCAAGCTCCCAGATCGAACCGCTGAAAATACTCTCCCAGTTATTCGGTTCCTTTCCGTCCTTAGGATCTCTCCAAATATAATAATCACGTTTAGCATTATCCTTGCTTGAACGCGCTTCTACAAACCAAGGATGTTCGTCTGAAGTATGGTTAATGACAAGATCCAGAATCAGCTTCATGCCCCGCGCATGAACCTCGCTTAGTAGCTGATCGAAATCAGCCATACTGCCGAACTCCGCCATAATATCCTGGTAATCTGAAATATCATATCCATTATCATCGTTCGGGGATTTATAAATAGGACAGATCCAAATGACATTAATACCAAGGTCCTGTAAATAATCAAGTTTTGAGATGACTCCCTGCAGATCTCCAACACCATCGCCATTGCTGTCCATAAAGCTCCGTGGGTAAATTTGATACGCTGTGGCTTCTTTCCACCATGTTCTGTTCAATGTATGCAGCTCCTTCGTATTCATATACCCTCTCAGGAAAATATTTTCCTATTTAATTCACGAATTAGTGATTTTCATAAAAAAACTTAAGATTATCGACTAAAAAACTATCTATTTAGGGTTTATTTAAGGAAATTATTTTCCTATGCGATCATTATAGGATCTTTTATTTTCCTGGTCAATAACAATCTTTTGGATTCTTGAAGCTATCCGTGATATGCTTGCGATATATTCTAGAACGAATACAAGATTGGAAAGTTATGGTGATATTCTTGAAGGTAAAAATTAAAGATATAGCCAAAATGGCTGACGTTTCAATAGCTACCGTATCAAGGGTTGTCAATAACAGCAAACCGGTAAACGAGGAAGTTCGTAAGCGTGTATTGGAAGCCATGAAACAAATGAATTACCGTCCTAATGTCATCGGTTCAGATGCAGGTAAATCGGATACACCTCTGATTGGTGTCATTATTCCGCAGAACAGTAATACCGTGCTTGATGATTTCAATATTGGCATACGTGATCTCGCCGAGCTATATGGTTATGATGTTTTGGTCGGGTTAACAGACGGAAGTGTTAATAGTGAACTTCATTATTTGAACTTATTCCACCATATGGGGACTGAGGGTTATATATATGTAGGCTCGGTTCCGAGTAAGGAGCATTTGGAGATTATCCAGAAATCCGGGTCACCTTGCGTGTTAGTTGGAGAACAATCTCAGATTGATTCGATCCCTTCTGTCCATCTGGATAATGTTACCGCCTCCTATGAAGCCGTTACTTATCTGATTCAAAAAGGACATAGAAGTATCGGCATGATCCGGGTATCTGGAGATAATGCAGTGGGTGGCGATCGATATCGCGGCTATCAACATGCGCTTATGGATGCAGGCATTACCTTAAGAGAAGAATGGGTAGTAGAAAGTGGAATGGCCGTAGAAGATGGAAGTGACGCTATGCGCCGGATTAAGGATAGCGGGGAGCTACCTACTGCGGTTTTTTGCTCCACAGATTGGATAGCTGTAGGGGCGATGAATTTTCTGATTGATAACGGTATTCGGGTGCCAGAGGATGTTGCGGTGTTCGGATTCGATAATAGCTTTATCGCTTCTGTCGTTCGTCCCAAGCTGTCCTCGGTGGAATACTCCGGAACGGAGATTGGAATGACTGCTACCCGAACTTTAATCAAGCTGATTAAAGGGGAGACGGGTATTCAGCATCATGCAAATGTAGCTCATTATTTGGCAATTCGTGAAAGTACGGGTTAGGGAAAGCTTCCCTAACCCTATTTTTAAATCCGATAATGGTTATTGTGTAAATCCTACACGGGCGCGTTCCCGTCCTTTAGTATCTAGTGTGATGGAACAGACGGAAGTCATGGGAATATAAAGCTCCTCGAATTCTGTCCGATATTTAATAAACTTCTCAGTTACCGTTTCCAAAATGCCTTTTCTAGCGTTAGAGCCATCTACAAAATAAATGGTTACCTCTTTGCCCTGCAAAGCTTCCAGCATCATTCACTTCACTCCTTCGACTTACAGATTTGTGATAACTTTGTCGATAATCCCGTACTCCACTGCTTCCTCGGCTGACATAAAATAATCCCGATCCATATCTTGTAGTACCTTTTCCACCGTCTGTCCGGTTCGGTCCGCTGTAATCTGGACAAGCACTTCCCGTAGCTTCAAAATACGTTTGGCTCTAATCGCAATATCACTGGCCTGCCCCTGCGCACCACCATGTGGCTGGTGAATCATAATCTCACTATTCGGCAGCGCATAACGTTTACCTTTAGCCCCAGCTAACAATAGAAGTGAACCAAAGGAAGCCGCCATACCTGTGCAGATCGTATTTACTTGCGGTTTAATGAGCTGCATTGTGTCATAAATACTTAATCCCGCTGTTACGGAGCCCCCTGGACTATTGATATACATGTGTATATCTTTATCTGGATCCTCAGCTGATAAGAACAGCAATTGGGCAACAACACTATTCGCTAATTGATCCTCAATCTCCGCCCCTACAAACACAATTCGGTCCTTTAAGAGCCGCGAATAAATATCGTAGGATCTTTCCCCTTGATTCGTTTGTTCAATGACATAAGGAATGTACGCCATGCGTATGCGACCTCCATCCGTTTATTTTATTTGAAATCTACCCTGTAAACGGATTAGTCTATGGATAGGATACGTTAAGCGGGCAAAATATTATTTTTATTATTGCGTATCTTAATTTGGAGCTCATTCGTTTATTATTAGAAGTAACCGAAAGCACTTTACCGGAAAAGGGGTTATGCAGAGTGATCAGCCTTGAGAAGCTTAGCGCCGGCCATGAACCGGATGAGAATCATACCACGTCTTTGCAAATGGCCCTGAAGCGGTATTGCCTTGCACTGACACAATCCCCGTGGGAAGCCGAAGATTTGGCTCAGGATACGTGGGTCAAAGCACTGGGCTATATGAAGGCTTCCAAACATTCGAAGCTGAAGAGCGATATGAACGATACAAGTCAAATGAACAATAATTCAGAACATACAAGTCGTACAAATTTCAGCTCGCTAACGAATCACCCCAATCCCGAAGCACTGCTCCTGCGGATTGCCAGAAATACCTGGATAGATATTATGCGGCGAAAAGCGACGTTATCACGGGTGCTGGAAATGGATCATTCGCGGACAGAGGAAGCCGCAGGTAACGGCTTATTTGAGATTGAGGCTGCTTTTCAAGCCTTACAAAAGCATCTGTCCCCGCTTCAGCAAGCGGTCTTCCTGCTCCGCGATGTATTCGAGCACTCCGGTATCGAAGCTGCCGAAATCCTCGAAACCACGGAAGGAGCGGTTAAAGCCGCTCTGCATCGAGCTCGGCAAGCCCTTCCTGCAGTCAGACAAGAGCTTCTTCAATCTGACGGTCCTTCCATACTGCAGGATACGGAATTACAGATTGCCTTGAATCGTCTTGCATCCGCCTATGAACAAGGACAAATCGCCGAGTTGATTGAGCTTGTCCTTGCAGATGAAAGTCAAGACACTGTAATGGCCGTGTCCAGCCAAAACTTCCAGAGCTTCCAAAGCGTTCAACCTTTCCAATCTGGCGGATTCAGCTCTATGGGCTGGAACTATTCCGAGACAGGAATGCGGATGGTGGCTTAGTCTTTCGTGACGCTATTTCGTAATACTGGAGTAAGCTTAGCTAAATGAAGCACATTACGTTACGATATAACCGAACAAATATTAGTTTTGAAAAGTGTGAGTTTGATGAGATAGGTATGTTTTGTGAGTTAGGTCAGTTTGATGAGTTGTATAGTTGGGTGATGTTTTAGCTTTGAGCTAGTGACGTTGCAAAATGTGCAACAGAATCCATGAAATCAACGCTAAAAAACGAATCTACTGCACTATCTGCAATAGATTCTTAATAAAAGTGAGTTTTAAGTCGATTTCTCATCTTTTGATTGTATAAAGTGCAATAGAATCAAATTATGTCCTATATAGTTCAAATTCTATTGCACAAAGTACAATCACACTAATGAAATCTCCTCACATATCTTTATGCTTCATTCATCACCACTCATCACTCTTTAAGGTACAATTCCCCTGCTTTCTACGGAAACCTTTAATTAGACTTATAAATAAATATTAATGTTAGTTAGGAGTGATATCTTATGAGGAAGATTCTTGTCTTAGGCGGCACGCGCTTTTTTGGAAAAAGGTTAGTTGAACGATTGCTACAAGATTCCGTAAACGACGTAACAATACTTACACGCGGGGAGACTAGCGATTCCTTTGGAGATCACGTTCACCGGATCCATGCGGACCGTTTCCAAGCAAACGAGCTCGCTCAGGCGGTAGGAGATACACTATGGGATGTTGTGTTCGATAATATTTGTTATTCACCGGACGAAGCGGATCAGGCACGCCGGATTTTTGATGGTAAAACGAAACGGTATATCCTCACCTCAAGTTTATCCGTCTATGATTTCAGCGAAGAAGCGCTGACCGAGGACATTTTCGATCCTGAAACTTACCCTATCCGCCACGGAGGGCGAAATGATTTCACCTATCAAGAGGGAAAAAGACTGGCGGAAGCCGTCTTCATGCAGCAGGCTACCTTTCCAGTCGCTGCGGTTCGCTTTCCAATTGTGCTGGGCATAGATGATTATACGCGAAGACTTCATTTTCATATTGAGCATGTCCGTAATGAGTTGCCGATTGGTATACCGAATCCCGAAGCACATATCTCCTTTATCCGTTCGGATGAAGCTGCTGATTTCCTATATTGGCTAGGCTGTAGCTCTACTATGACAGGACCGTTCAACGCTTGCTCAGACGGTACGGTTAGAATTAAGGATATTCTCACAATGATTGAAGAAGAAACAGAGAAACACGCCATCATCCAGAAGCAAACCGCAGACGAGCATATGTCACCCTTCGGAATTGAACAATCCTGGTTTATGGATACGACAAAAGCCCGGTCGGCGGGATACAAGTTTCTCAATCTAAAGAATTGGCTCCCAGAGCTAGTTAGCTCTCTGAACAAAACCTACGAGTAATAACTTCTCCCACACACAAGCCCTCTTCACTCATTCATCTATGTGACAAAAGCTACCCCTAAGTAGATATCTTCTACGAAGGTGGTAGCTTTTTCATTTTACAAAACCTCTGCGAACATTTCAGATAACTGCACTCTATACAACTAAATCGGATCGGCCAAGCTTATGTTCGACTTTAGTTGTAATCAGTGCAATTAAAAACTAGCTAAACACCACAACAGTCATTTTCCGGAGAAATAACTGCACTAAGTACAACTAAACACTCTTTAAGGAAAACACATCCTTCAATAGCTGCATTAAATACACTTAAAGTGCAAAAAAGGTAGTTAGAAGAATCTCTCCTCTAAGCTACCTTTTTACGTTACAGAATTAGTGAATCAAGTCGCTTCCGATGTGCGGGCAGTCAATCAAATCTTCCCCTAAGCGGAGATTGTCAAATAAGAGCGTTCTTCAGGTGTTTCAGCGCCAGGTGAGTCACTGTCATCCCCAGCGATAATCTCGTCTGCTATGTCCGAATTAATCTTGAAGACGTTGATTTCCTTGAATAATTTTTGCGAAATCTCATTAATCTCAACGGCTTGGCGGGCAATGTCGTGGATCGCGTTGTCCTGCTGCACACTAGAGGCATTCACTTCCTGAACCCCTGCCGCAGTTTCCTCAGCAATGGCAGCCACGTTGTGAACAGACTCTGCGAGTCTACGATTCATAGTCTGTGTCATATCTACCTTGTCATGGATTTGCCCAATCTGCTTACTAATCTCAACGATCGACTGATCTATCGCTTCAAAAGATGACAACGTTTCTGCCACTTTTTGATCTTGCTCTTCAAGATTTCCTTTGGTCTCCAGCATATATTGCTGAAATTCATCCATCCCTGCTTGCAGCTCGTTAATAATCTGACTGATATGTACGGAGGACTCTTTGGTCTGATCAGATAATTGTCTCACTTCATCTGCTATGACAGCAAAGCCCTTCCCATAAACTCCCGCCCGCGCTGCTTCAATCGCTGCATTTAGTGAGAGAATGTTGGTCTGGTTTGAAATGTTTGTAATCGATTTGGTAATTCTGGAGATATCCTTCGATTGGTCGCTCAATTTGGTTAAAGCAAGATATACTTTATTCACAGACTCACGTGAGTGCTCTGATACCTCGCGCAAAGCGATGACGGACTCGGAACCTTTTCGAGTATTGTGATTAGCCGTTTGACTTGTCGAGAGCATAACCTCAGTATATTCCGTAATTTCATGAACTTCCCTTTCCAATTCCTGAATCAAGCTTGCGCTCTGCTCCGATTGTCCGGCTTGCTGCTCAGCGCCTACAGAGATTTCCTGTATTGTACTTACGATTTCTTGGTTCGTATGAGCGGTAATCGATGAAGATTGTTGAAAAGAGTGCGAATAAGTAGCGAGCGAAGAAGCTACCGATTGGGTCTGCTGAAGCATCTCTCGAACCCGCAACACCATATGGTCGAAATGATGACTCAGACTTCCTAGCTCATCGTTATATGGCGAATTAATCTGCTGCCGCAAATCTCCCTCAGCAATTTTACGTAGAGCAACTTGCAGCTTATTTATAGGGTTCAGGAAGGAACGAATAAGCATAACAGCAATAATAAGTGTGAAAATGAATACTAGTATTGCTGCATAAGCCCCCATAGAACTAGTCAGATTTAACAAATCAAAAGAATAGTCTTGAGCCTTTTCTGCGTTCTCTGCTGCTGCTGTATATAGTTTCTCATTGGTCTCCAGCATAGCTTTATTCATAGCCAACGCCTTCGTATGTAATTCATCAATTCGTTCCAGAACGGCCATGGGATCAAGCTGCTCATCCTTTAGGGTATTCACTAATCCGTCAAAATAGCCTGTATATCCTCCAACTTGATCATGTAATTGTTCTAACTCCTTAGACGCTGGCGAATCTGCTTCAAACTTCACTTTGCCCAATTCTTCCATTAACTTTGTCTGTTTGTCTTTAAAAGGCTGAGTAAACTCTAAATCGCTAGAACCCGCTAGAGAGGTCTCCACACTGTTCATTTCTTGAAGCAGTTGAGTAATGGTGGATACTGTAATTCTTTTTTCCATCTCCATTTTTTGTGTTTCCATAGAGATTTCTACTTGATTGATTTTATAGTTTTGGTATAGCGCTACCCCTAGAAAGAATAGTACCACGGCAGAAAAACTCAAGATCAACTTCCACTTTATTGATAGATGCATAGACCTAGCCTTCAACAATATCATCCTCCGTATAAAGCCTCATATGGCAATAGGTACTTTTTACTAATATCTAAATTGTAGAAGCTGTACATTAAATACCGGACACAGTTTTGTATGAGAAATGTAAATTTTGTCGAGTACACGTTCACAACTATCCTTGCAATTGACGTAACGTTAAGTGCTAAAATACTTCCCATAGGGCGCCTTATCAATCTATAGAACGGGAGTTGTCTATGAGTGAATTTGTGACCATTGATAAGCTTTCTACGCAAATCGGACTGACGAGTCGGACGTTGCGTCACTGGGAAGCACAAGGATTATTTGAAAGTCACCGTGAGGCTAGCTCGGGTTGGCGGATTTATGATGAGCACGCAATCCTTGCCATTCAAATCACTGCATTATTAAGAAAGCTTGATATTAGTATTAAAGATATCGGAACTGTTCTAAAGAACATGTCCGTACAGTCCTTGTATGAAACACTTCTTCAGCAATCCGCTTCAATTCATAATGAGAAATCCAAGCTTACACAAAAAGATCGCGAAATCCGCTTCTTATTACAATTAATATCCGCACGTACGGAGGAGTCCATAACTAACCATTTGTTATTAGAGCTAAATGAAGAATCATGCAATACATTGGATGATTTGAATGAGAATGAGGAGGTTCTATCTATGACAAAAATTAAACACTCTCCACCTATCCATGTAAGATTCATTACACTTCCACCTATGAGATTCGCTTATAACATTGCAGTCAGTACATCCCCAGAGGATGAAGCTATGCTACCTGTCTTGGAATGGTTGGAAGCTAGCCACCTCTTGGGGACGGCACGTTTATTTGGCGGGAATACAAATCCGCATCCTAGTGGTGAGAATAACCCTTATGGCTATGGATTCTGTGCCTCCATTCCTGAAAATGTAGAAATACCAAGCCAACTTAAAGAGATGCGGTTCGACGGCGGTCTCTATGCGATGACGGAAAGCAGTGATGATATCTACGGCTCATGGCAAGCACTGATGAGTTTTTTGGATAATAACCTTGATTATCAAGCTGACCACGATTCAAGATTATGTCTTGAGGAGCATATCCGTAACGATAGTCCCAAAGGCAGCGGAAATGAGTATGTATTAAATCTGCTCGAACCTGTTAAAAAGAGAGCATAAAACAAAACGCTCTCCTTTGCCCATCAAGGCATTGGAGAGCGTTTCTATTGTCATCAAAAAATATGATGATCGCTTAAGATTGACTCAGCTTTAACAGCTTCGCTAACATTTGAGCTATTTCTTCACGAGTCGCTGTATCTTTTGGAGCAAAGTTAAGCCCCGTACTTTCTGCAACAGGCTTGCCTGAAATAATCCCTGCCTGCTGAGCAGCTGCGGCTGCTTCAAGAGCATAAGAGCTTATCGACTTCTGATCCGCAAAAGCTGAACTGTCGCCACTTACAGGCAATGTCCAGTTCATAGCTTTCGCTAATCGCACGATCATGACAGATAGCTGCTCACGAGTTACATTAACCCGAGGATTGAACTGTCCATCACTCACGCCGGTAACAATTCCCTTGCGATTAGCCCACGCTACCGCTGCCGCATAATAATCGTCAGCCTTAACATCTGTGAAGTTTCCTGCTCCTTCTGCGCCCAGATTAACACCAGCCAATCGAGCTAGGAGCAAGGTAACATCTGCTCTGGTTAGTTGACTCTTAGCTCCGAACTTACCTTCACCAATGCCGGTAATTACATCACGAGCTGCCAAATACGTAATAGAATCTTTAGCAAAGCTGCTGCCAATATCAGAGAAGCTCACTTTGTTGTACCCTACTGCATACGTGGAGAATTGTGAAGTTTGGAAATTCAGTTGTCCCTTTGCTGCGTTATAGCTACTGCCTGCTAGTACAACCGCTTGCCCCGCATTCGTCAAATCATAAGCTACGACTGCATTAGCATCTTCATTTGCTCCTAGTGTATACGGCACTGTTATTGTCGCAAAACCAGCACCTAGATTAGATAGACGCTGACTGCCAGCGGAAATCGCCAGGTTTATTACTGGACGACTGCCAACCACAGCCTGAGCTTTGCCTTTCCCATCCGTGTCCACACTGCCGATGGACAGCTTAATGTCCTCACCCTTTGCTGCTGTGTGCACAGCCAAGAGTGCATTACGATCCAATGTTATCGTACTAGCTCCTGCTTCAACTACAACTGACTTTGCAGTACTACCTGTAAGTGCCGCAAAAGCACTCGATGGGAAGTTAAGTAGAACTTCACCTGAAGCTGCATCAACCTTAGAGCGGAATATCAACTGACCATTAGCATTATTCGCCAGAGACTTAAGTCCCTCTGTAACCATATCCAAAGTAACGGAGGCAACTAACTTACCTTCTGCATCCGCTGAAGCCTTAACCTCTACGACAATCTTATTACCTTCTGTGGTTACAGCTGGTGTTGTCGCCTGTTTAACTGGATCTTTAGTCGTTACCGTTGTACCAGGTCCCGGATTTGAAATCACCGGATCTGCTGCAGATACGGTCACAGTAGATTCAGCTACGCCATAACCATCTGCGCTATAGGCGGAGATAACCGCTGTCCCCTTTGCCAAGGGAGTGACCTTTCCGTTGTTATCAACGGAAGCAACACTTGGATTCGAAGAACTCCAAGTTACCACATTCGATCCACCCTCAGCAGGAACTACGCTAGCCTCAAGCGTTGCTGAAGCTTCGCCAACCTTCAATGACAAAGAAGTCCGATTCAGTGTTACCTTCGATACATTCAATTGATAAATGGCCACAGTACCACCAACTTCATTCGCTACGAGTACTAATGGCAATCCAGTCGGGCTTGATGTTGCCGAAATAAATTCGATACCTTCTGGACCAGTGTCCGTTTCAATGGTGTTCGCAGGTGTGAATTGACGTGTATTAATATAGTTCACAAAATTCGGTTCCTCTGGATTCGTCACATCATAAGTCATCAGACCACCGATTCGCTCAAGACCAATAAAGGCCAGCGCTTTTTGTCCAACCTTGCCTACCTTGACATACTCAGGCTCAGGTCCTTTTTTGGTACTACGGTTATCCATGGTCGTGTTACTGTTGCTTGCATTGAAATATTCTGGCAGGCGTTCTCCGGTAATCTTTTCAAAGTCGCTGCCACTATCGTAGACCTGTTCCATCGAATCTGCTTCCCAAATGGAAAATGAACGGCCACCGTACAAGTAAATTCCATCATTGCCCATGTCAGACATAACTTCTACACTATCATATTTATCTTTATTTTTATTCAGAAACTTAGCCGCATCTGATTCCGGATCTAATGAGCCCTTCATTTTTTTGACTGAGCTCACGTTCACTTTACTATCCCATTCCGTTGCGTCACCTTCGTTGGCCGTGAACAGATAACTTTTACCTCCGACCGTGTACTGATCTATACCATCAGGCATATACGTACCGAAGAATGGAACATTTTCTAAATTCACTTTATTATCTTTTACCAGGTCCAGAGCATTGTTAGGAAGGCTTAAATCCTTGAAACCTAATCCTTTAACCCATAGAACCTGCTTGGAGGCAATATCGATGGCAGCAATAGCATTATTCTCTTGAAGCGCTACATAAGCAATGGTCTGGTCATCAGAAAGCACCACAAACTCCGGCTCCAGATCACGTATCGCATCCTTTTTTTCGCCTTTGCCCGTAATCTGTTTAGATACCGGATCAGCTACTCCACGAATATGGACAAGATCGTCAATTACATCAGGGTTATCGAACTTCACCTGAATCGAAGTGTCCTTGAGCGTATCAATGATCGTTACACTACCTTCAGGATCACCGACAGTCGTGCGTGGTTCAGCTTCGTCCGCTGTCAAAATGTAACGGCCATCATCGGTATACTTCACCATGTCCGGTTGTACTCCAGCTTCATAAGAAGCCAACATTTTACCATCATAATCGAGTACAAGAACCTTACCGTTCTTCATAGCATCTTCTTCTTGAATGGCTACAGAGATTCGTTTAGTAGCGGTGTTGATATCTACACTCGTCAGGTCTCCGTATGTAAATCCATCCACTTCGGATAGCTGTTCTACATTTATACTATATTCTTTTTGCGGATTAGAAGGGTCCTTGAGATTCACAATATCGACTGTTGCAGGGTGAGATGAACCATTAACGAGGTAGAACTTGCCGTTATCACGGTTAAACTTCACGATCTCCGCCACGCCGCCATCTTTATTGGTCACGCCTACAGCGTATCCGCCGATCTTAGTTACACTAAGTAGATCTGGAGTCAAAGGTGCTGCGGCTTCCGCCACATTCAGTGGTACTATAGCTTCTGTCTTCTTCCGGGGTGTCGAACTGTCATACACTGCGATACTTACGGTGGCCGCCCCTACTTTCGTAGGAGTTCCACTAATATTCCCAGATGCTGCATCCAGTGATAATCCGTCCGGTAAACCCGTAGCTTCAAAAGAATAAGGCTGTACTCCCCCATAAACGGACAATGTTACCGAATAAGGCGATCCGAGCTTTGCTTCTGAAAGATTCTGAGTTGCGATGCCAAGATCGCCTACATTTATTCCCCATTGTCCATCTGCGCTGTTATGCGGCTTTGCCAAGGCCAAAGCTGAAGCATCTAAGGCATCAAAGCTAATCTGTTTGAAATCTGCTTTATTGTTGTCTGAATCTACGAAAGCAACGCGTCGAACGGACTTTTGTTTAGAAGTACCTTCCGCTTTCCCCGTAGGATAGTCCGTCTCGTATCCATCTATCTTAGCATTATCATCATTTGCTGCTACACCAATCATGTCCACGTAACTACTTGACATTGTTTGAAATGGATTCACAACCTGCAGCAAGTCTGTACTGCTTAGCAGAACAACCTTCATGCCTTTGTTATTAAAATACATCCCCGGCCAGGACTGATCGCCTTTGGCACTGATATCGTTTTTGTGATCCTTGTTGTTGGCATCATCGGTGATGAGATAAGAAGAATGAGCTTTAATGGTTCCGTTCAAATCCAACTTGCTCCATTGTCCAGCGAGCTTAGGATCCGAATATTGTACAGACCAACCTACTAAACTCACATCGGAATCGGTTGGGTTATATAATTCAATGTAACCTTTCGAGAAAAATCCACCTGATGCATCGGCAGTGTTACCCCCACCATAAACTTGATTAACAATAATATGAGGAATCTTCACATTGTATTGACCATCTGCCGTATAAGGCGTACCTGATTGAACGGATGCAGCCACTGCTGGACCTGCCATCCAAGCGGAACCTAACAACATCTCAGCTGTAAGCATAAGAGAAACAATAGCTTTACCTGTGGGTTTCAAGTAGATTTTCACTCCTATTGATAGTTTCTATCAATATAGAGTAATAGTATTACCTAACCTGCAGATTTGCGTAATGGTGATGTAAACATTCTCTATGCAGTAGCAGGAGTAATTTTCACAAATATAAATCGTGTAAGAGGCCCGACTAATAGAATTTGCAGTGGAAGTGCAACAATGAAATTCTTACCTATCGCAGACAGATAAGCCATCGGTAGTGCTGAGGTGAACCCTACATGAAGAACTGCGCCATAGAAGGACATAAACAGCACCATTCCGGTCACCATAAAAAAGGAGATGAACATGATTTTTTTGATCATCGGATCATTCTCTTTTACCAGCTTATGTGCGATCCCTTTCGCAACTTTCCCTACAACAAAGACATCCAGAATAAATGCAACTACAAACGCAGGTACGTAGCCGATGATCACATCTTTAACTAACGTACCTGACCAGCCCTCCATCAGCGCTACATTGTAAATGCTCATACCCAGCACCATCAAAGCACACATGATGAATGTAAATAATAATGCTTCTTTTTTGTTTCTTCCCATCTTCAAGCTCCTTTTATCTTTCAGTATTGTCAACCTGGATTACAATATCACAGCCATTCGAACTAAGTCAACCAAGTTGACAATGAATACAAATGACTTATACTTGGATTAATGAGCGATGATTTAGGAGTGTTCACATGGATAACCATCTGCAAGAAATGAATCTTATTGATTTACTTAGTGAGAAACATCTAGCCCTACGTAAAATAGTGACTGACCAAGACCCGGATCAAATTAATAAGACTGAATCCCATATCCTGGCAGTTCTTGAAACACATCAAATGCTCACAATCTCGGAAATCAGTAGAATTATTCATATTTCAAGACAGGGTACGCATAAAAGTATTCAAGGATTGTTATCCCGCAACTATGTAGAAGCCGTGGAGGTCAAAGGAAATCAACGTGACAAAAACATCATCCTTACCCAGAAGGGTATCGAATGCAATCAAAGAATGATGATCACCAAAATCGAATTAGAGCAAAGAATCGCTAGCAAGCTTGGGGCAGCTAACGTAGAGCATCTCAAATCTTTGTTAAAAGAGGAATGGCTCTAAGCTCCAGCAAAAAAAGACGCAGGGCTCTCCACCCTGCGTCTTTAAAAATCTTCAATTATTTTCCGGGAAATTGTCGTTAATTAGCTGTCAAAGCACTGTTTGCCGCGCTCTCCCCGCCAAGACGACCTGAGGTAAAGGAGTACCCAATACCAACGCCGTTTCCAACATAAGTATCGTTAAACAACACGCCTTCAGATTCAAGACCCACAGCAAACAATCCTTTCACTGGCGTCCGTTTATCATTCAGAACTTGGAACTTTGTATTTACTAGCAAGCCCCCAACAGAACCCAAGTTATTGATCTCAGCTATGATTGCATAATATGGACCTTCTTCACCCATAGGTTCTAAATACTCAGCAGCTTTACCAAATTCAGAGTCAACACCAGTTTTTGTCGCTTCTTTATAACTATTGTAATTTTCTACAAACACGTCAACATCCATTCCTGCATTCGTAGCTAATTCTTCAATCGTATTTCCTTTGAAGCCATCTCCGTTCTCCACCATCGAATCAAATACTTTCCCGACATTTGCCCAAGGGTTCTCAAGTGTAAATTGATCCGCAAATTCAGCATAGAATTCCGGTGGCATTCCTGGAAGACTTGGTGCATGAACACCGTTCATTCCTTTGGTCTGAAGTGCATCCAATTGGGATTTCGAGACAATAACCATATGATAGGGTCCATTAAATGCACTTGTATTCGCTGCTGCAACCGAAGTTAGAGTCGCTGCTTCATCTCTGAATCTTGCGCCAGAAGTACCTACATTCATGAAATTCGGAAGATAAGTCATCATTAGTGGATAACTTGCTTCAAAAGGCTCATATTGTGCTTTTAGACCTTGGGTTGCTCTAGCTAATGTTTGGTGAAGCATTTGTCCACCGAAGTTGTCCGGTACCTTGGCTCCAGCTTCCCATGCCATTTCGAGACCTTCCCCTACGTTTTGTCCTAATCCACCGTTAACCCCTTCGAAACCAAAAGCCTCTTTAACCATCTCTTTATTTGCAGCATAACCACCCGTTGCCATTATGACACTCTTCGCTGAGATTTCTAGCGTTGTACCGTCTGCTTTCTCAGCAACTACTCCCGTAACTTCTCCAGTTTCATTCGTAATCAGCTTCTTGGCAGTCGTTTCTGTGATCACTTGTCCGCCATGTTGTTCAACCGATTCGGACAACATTTTCCGAAGGGTTTCTTCACGGGTTTCATAAGCCGGCAGCACATGTAATTGTTCACCGAAGAAGTTCAGGAAGCTAGTTTTATATCCTTTTTCGGCTAACCAATCGTAAGTTTCACCGGATTTAGTAACATATTGTCTAATCGCTGCTGCATCCACTCTCCAGTGATTGTTGACAATCCAATCCGCAATTTCTTTTTCCACATTTACTTTTAGATTATTACTAGTAGCAGCAGAGGAGTTGTAGAACTTACCTGCCCAAGACAGATTACTTGCTCCCCCGATGACACCAGTTTTTTCTATAATAATAACCTTCGCACCTTTATCAGCTGCTGTAACCGCCGCAGATACACCGGATGCTCCAGCGCCCACTACAACAACGTCGGTTTCCAGTTTTTCTGTTTTCCCTTCACCGGCTTTTTTGACACCTCCAGCTTTGAGGACTTCTAGATTACCTCCACCTTTGGTTACGGCATCCTCTACAGCGGCAAGCATGGCTTCACTGGAAAGACTGGCACCACTAACAGCATCAACCACCAAGGTTTGTCCTTCTAGAATTTGTTCTTTCATTTTTTCAAGTGCGCTATCGCCTAGGCCCCCTGTTTCCGATTGGCTTACAATCTTAATATCTTTAATTTTATCGGGCTCATCCATAGTTACTTCTACCTTAATAATTCCCTCTTTACCTTCCGCTTCCCCAGTGAACGTACCCGCTTTAAAGGACGATGACGACGAATTAGCCGACTCCCCATTTCCCGTACATCCGCTCAGCATGGAAACGATCAGCACCATACAAAAAGATAACATGAGCATTTTCTTGACGAAATTTCTGTTACGCATTCTGTTCTCCCCCAGTGTCTAAAATCTTATAACCTGAAACCGATAACGTGATAATTTTCACAAACTTAATGATTAATCAACAACGCAATCTGACAGGCTATATACCGAAGTCTAAACCTTGGTGCTGCACCAAGGTCAATGTATACTTTTTGTCCAACTAGAAAAAAACATCTGCTCAAAGAGCAGATGTTTAATAAGAGAAGCTATTGGATTGGGATATTCACTTCCAAATAAGATCTATTCTGGCCTTCGATTTTCTCAGTAAGCAATAATTTCCCGACCACATCTCCCGCTATGGCATAATGATTAGCCTCGATATAGTCGATCATGAACTCCAAAGAGTTCTTCGTGATATATTTTTCATCCGGACATAATATGGTAGCTGAGATACAATGACTTGGGCTAATATACTCTGCATATTCTTCGCTATCCATTTCGAATTTTTGCGCTTCTTCCTCTAGTAAGGTAAGGCCCCAGCTGTAATCAAAATTATTGTTTTCGCTGACAAAGTTATCTGTATCTTCAATTCTAAAAGAATAAAATGCATAAGGAAGTAAATCCATCCAAGTGTTGACCAAACTTTTAACCATATCATTTTTTATTAATGCATTCTTATCCGTTTGCTTTAGTCTGTACATACCTGGCAGTTGTTTAAGTTTACACGTATATAAAGAGGACTCTAATCCCCTGAGTTCTTTATGAATTTCATTCATCTTATTAAGCAGCATCGTCTTCTGCTTGATCTCTTCTTCTAAATTCAACGCTGTTTCTTGCATCCTACCCATAACTTGTTCTAAGGAAGACTCCTTCATCAGGTTTGCCACTTCAGGCAATGGAATCCCTATACTTCTGTACCATCTACTCATTAGCAAATCTCTTGCATCTAAATCATTAAAATATCTGTAATTATTGCTGTTATCTTTAGTGGGCCTAACAATATCATGTTTCTCGTATAACCTCAGCGTATCCGCAGTCACACCGAGAATGGAAGCAAATTCCCCTATGCAATATTTCAACTGATGTCCCTCCATCCATATCATGTATACCCAGCCACATGAAATGATACACAGAAGGACCATTTTTAGATATGAAGTAGTTCATTTCTTACGATTCTAATGTATGCAAAAGATCACGCCAGACCAAACCAGTGAACTAATGTAAATCCAACTAAGGACAACAAGACCGAACCTATAAGCCCTGCTGCAAAAGATTTCATCCCCAGTCGTCTAAATGCGGCCAAATCAACGTTTAAACCAAGTCCAGCCATCGCCATAGCGATTAGCATATAAGCTATCGTTACAATTCCATTTGCCACTGATGCTGATACGATCCCTAATGAATTCACACCACTGACGAGTAAGAAGCCTAGAATAAACCAAGGAATAGGAATGCTTTTCCATGAGGCTTTAGATTGTCCACCTTGCACTTTTCTTTCTGCACGATTGGTCCAAACCCCAATTAAGATAGCAACAGGAACGAGTAAGGCCACCCGAGTCAATTTAACGATAACCGCCATATCTACTGCTGCGCTCCCACCTGCATCTGCTGCTGCGATGACGTGAGCAATTTCATGTAAGGTAGCTCCAGAGAAAACCCCATAGCCTAGATTCGATAAGCCTAGTAAAGGATACAAAAATGTGTATAGCAACGTGAATATTGTACCTAAAATTGCAACTATCGCCGCGCCAATCGCAGTTTCGTCGTCTTTGGCTTTGATTTGTGGAGCAATCGCCACCACCGCTGCCGCACCGCAGATCGCTGTTCCGCACGCTGTTAAAATACTGAGTCGCTTATCAACTTTGAACAGTCGGGCAAGTCCGTATACAACAGAGATCGTAAATACGATCACAATCACAGCCAGTAGAAATACCCGTGGACCTGCAGCAACAATATCCATTAAATTTAATCGCATACCGAGCAGGATAATCCCTAGACGTAGCAGCTTTTTGCTGGAAAAATCAGTGCCATGGGTGATCGTACCCGGCACTCCAACGGTTGCCCGCCAAATAATTCCGATTAAGATGGCAATGACCAATTGGCCCATAATAGAGAGAAATGGAAAGCCTGCTAAATATTTTGCGACTAATGCAATGATTAAGGTTAACCCAATACCAAGTGCAAAACCAACTTGTTTCTTATTGTTCGATTGGTATAATCCCTGTGAATCCCCCATGTCGTGTACACCCCTTGTATGAATCTCTAGATGACGGAGGTATGTATTTCCCTTCCCCCATGAATCAACAATAATACGCCATGGATCGAAAGTTAAATACCAATATACTATCCGTAAGATTAGTATTCCTTATGCTTGAATTCACGCAAAAAAAAGCTCCTTCGAGAAGCAGCATGCCAGAGCATCCACCTCACCAAAAGAGCGATTGTGTTCCTATATTATATTTACACTTCAAGCTTCTGAAGCTTAGTTCCCTTCGGTAGTACAGAAGTAATATACTCGTGAACGGGATGTTGTCCTTCAGCTTCCGCAAGTACCGTCACAATTCCTTGGTCCGTACCCGTTCTGATCAGACGTCCCATTCCTTGTTTAAGTCTTAGCAGCATGTAAGGCAAATCCACATCTTCAAAAGGATTGGAGGTCTCCGCACGTTTTGCCATAAATACAGGGTCGAGCGGAGGATAAGGTAGCGACCAAATGATCACATTAGATAGTGAAGGTCCTGGTATATCTAATCCTTCCCACAGCGTCACCGCACAAAGCACACTATGCTCATCCCGTTGAAAAGCTGAGATCAGATAGCTGATCTCCTGATCCCCTTCATAGAGGAAAGAATACTTGCTGGATTCTGCTCTCTGCGAGCTGAGCTGCTTGAACTGCAGAAGTTCTTCTCGAGTTCGGAATAGTAGCAGGGCTCTTCCTTCTGTCTGCTGGATAAGCTTTAGGGAGATTTCCATTTTCTCAGCAAAATCACCACTCCGAAGCTCTGGTACATAGACATTCATCTGGTGCTCATAATCATAAGGTGAGTCTACAGAAAAAGACAGGAAGTCGTGTATCCCAAGACTATCCTTCAAGTATTGAAATGATTTATCCACGGATAAAGTAGCCGAAGAGAATACAATTGGCATTTTTTGCGTGAATAAACTGTCTTGAAGTACTTCCTTAACATTACGCGGCATGACCGACAGCGTTAAGCCATCGCTATCTTCTGTCGCCCAGCAGATTAATGCACCTGAATCCTCAAACAATCTCAACGCGATCTCTATAGTCTCCAAACGTTCTTCCACAATCCGCAATTGATATTCATCAATCGTGTACAGTCCACTTTCGAATACTAATTCTTCTTCAATAGCGGCAATTACACTACGCATGCGATGCACCTCACGGATTAGCGATGCATTTAGCTCAATGCTTTTTCGATCCGATCCAGGAATGGTGCGGCATTGACGACGAATGTGTTTAAACATTTGCTCACTTTGCATAATCGCTTCATCGATAAGAACAGCAAGCGTTTCACGAATCTCATTCTGTAACAGACGAGAGATTAGTTCTTCAAAGACGACATGCTTCATTTTATAGCCTAACGCCTTCATGGCGGCAGATTCTAACAAATGCCCTTCGTCAAACACAACTGCACAATGCTCTGGAAGCAGAGGAATTTGACCCTCTCGTTTACGCGCTTCATAAGTCCAGACATGCTCCATGTAATAATCGTGGGAACAAATGATCAGGTCGCTTGATTTCCGGTAATGATCACGGGACAACGTTTGTCCACAGCGATGACGCATATCACAAGTAAAACAATCCTGAAACGTATCCCAGTTGATCTTATTCCATTGTTCATCATTCAGATCTGAATAATCCCTACGGTCGCCGTAGGCATGGAACTGCTGCATCGGTGCATGAGAATGTACAAAATCAGGTAAAGTACCATACAAACTCTCCAGCGGCAAGCTCCCATCATCATTGTTGCGAGCATGGTCCAGCTTTTTCAGACACATATATTTATCTGGAGATTTCGCTAGTCTGGCATCAATATTCATATTCAGATGCTTCGCAAGCTTGGCAATATCACCCTCTGGCTTCACCAACTGCTCAATCAAGGACTCGTCCGCACAGGCGATAATCGCAGGTTTGCCCATATACCTTGCATAACAAATGCTATACAACAAATACACTAAAGTCTTACCCGTACCGACCCCTGCCTCAGCAAAAATCGTCTTCTTCTCAGCAAAAGCTCGCTCCACCTGAAACGCCATGTAAATCTGTTCATCACGAACTTCAAACCCTGCCTCAGGAAGAATTTCATAGAATACATCGCCGACCCATTCCCCTACTTGCTCCATAAAAGGTCTGGTCCGATCATATTCAAAAGGATACTGTGTCGCCAACAAGCCTACCTCCAATATTTGATCAGGCATATCACGTTATGCCATGAAAAATAGAATCAACGGAAAAACTCTATTATCTCATAAGATTGGAGTAATTACAAAGTAGTTCATTCGAAAATATGTTAGATATCGAGTTTACGAGTACCAATCCATTTCACCATTTCAGGATCCCGATGTGAAAAGAACAAACTCTGATTCGTATCTAACTTAGCAATGGATGCCATATCCTCTTGGCTTAATTCAAAATCAAAGATATTGAAGTTTTCGATAATTCTTTCTTTACGAACTGACTTCGGAATCACAACGATTTCTCTTTGTGTGAGCCACCGTAAAATCACCTGAGCCACGGATTTATTATACTTTTCAGCTATGGATACCAGTAACTCATTCTGGAACAAATTATTTTTCCCTTCAGCAAAAGGCGCCCATGACTCGATTTGAACATTATTTTCAGTCATAAATTCCGCATTTTCGATTTGCTGGTTGAAAGGATGCGTTTCAACCTGATTTACAGCTGGGACTACTTCATTATGAAGAATTAAATCAATCAAACGATCCTCATGAAAATTACTAACGCCGATCGCACGGATCTTGCCCTCACGATATAATTCCTCCATAGCTCGCCATGAGCCAAACACATCGCCAAATGGCTGATGAATTAAATACAAGTCCAAATAATCAAGCTGTAATCGGTTCAGTGATTGTTGAAATGCTTTCTTTGTGCGCTCATAACCCGTATCTTGAACCCAAAGCTTTGTAGTGATAAATAATTCCTCTCTTGCCACGCCACTCCGTTTAATAGCCCTGCCAACTGCTTCTTCATTTAGATAAGAGGCGGCAGTATCAATCAGGCGATAACCTGCCATAATAGCGTCATAAACGCTTTGCTCACATTCATTTGCATCTTGAATCTGATAAACACCAAAACCGAGTATAGGCATTTCAACATTATTGTTCAAAACTACTTTTTGCATAATATTACCCTCCAAGTTTTCAATGATTATGTGTAAATCCTCTTTCTGTTTGCATATCCTTATTATGTACCTGATGACAAAGTGACCGTTATCCCATTCTTGCCAAATGTTTGCCTAATCCTCTCACTAACACTTATGTAAGGGATGAATATAGACTATAATCAGACTATAAAGAGATAACGAAATGAGAGGATCAAATGCCTGAAATAATCACTAAACAGCAGAATGAACTCGTAAAAATCATTGACCATTTCACAGAAAAAGATGGTGTTCACCAAACTGCTATTCCCTCTTTATTTTTCATGCGTGACTCGAATGCGTCCATACCAAAGCATGGAGTTTACAAGCCTTCCTTATGTTTGGTGGTACAAGGGGCTAAGGAGGTATGGCTGGCACAGGAGCGTTTTAGATACACCCCCTCCGATTACCTCATTGCATCCGTTCACCTGCCAGTTACCGCCCAAGTCACTGAAGCCACTTCCGATGTTCCATACTTAGGGTTCAAGCTTGAATTTACAACAAGTCAAATTTTAGAGGTTTTACAGGAATCTGAAGTTCGAATTTATGCTAAAGAAAATCCTAAGCGAGCTATGTTTGTTAGCCAGATGGAGTCTTCCTTAATGGATGCGGTCCTACGGTTAGCTCGATTGTTAGATCAGCCTAAAGACATTCCAGTGTTAGCTCCATTATTTACAAAAGAGATTCTTTATCGGGTGCTACAAGGGCAAAATGGGATTGCATTGGAGCATATTGTAATGGAAGGAAGCTCAACTCATCTAATCAAAGATGTTATTGAACATATCATGAATAACTATGCTAGTTCTTTTAAGATTGAGGAGCTTGCCGAAATAGCGAATATGAGTGTTTCTTCGTTTCATCGGTACTTTAAAGAAGTAACTGCAATGAGCCCTATTCAGTTCCAAAAACATCTGAGACTTCAGGAAGCCCGCCGGTTATTACTAACCGAGTCAGCAGATGCCACCGATGTGGCATTTCGAGTAGGCTATGAAAGTCCTTCGCAATTTAGCCGTGAGTATTCCCGCATGTTTGGTTTTCCTCCTAAACAGGATGTAAAGCGTCTGAAGGCATAACACGTTTAGATAAAACCTAATCTTAAATAGTAACTGACCCAAATAAGGGCGAGCATAGCTAACTGTAAGAAACGATAACTTAGCAAGACTAGTAGGCAGCCGGTCATCACGACAGCCAGATGCCGCAAGCTTGCAGGTCGATCAATACCTCGTAGGGTGCCAATAACGGAACTTCCGTCGTTGCGACTCTGAAATTCTGCGGTCCAAAGACTCTAATTTGTTTCATATGCCCCTCCATTAAGTAGTTCAATTATTTTGTTAGTTTTATTATGTAATAACAACATTAAAATAACTAACAATGTGCTATCAAATTTATTATTTACAGTGTAAAATAGGATATAATCTATCTTTATTCTGATAGCATTAGCAAATTAACTACTGATTACAAGGAGGGCTTATTATGGTAAACGTACAAGGACGATGGGCACTTATTACGGGGGCAAGCAGAGGCGTCGGTTATGAGACAGCGATTTTCATGGCCAAGCAAGGGTGTAACCTTATTCTACATAGTCGAAACTTAGAACATACCAAGAAAGTGAAGGAAGAGGTACAAGCGCTTGGTGTTGATGCATATTGCGTACAAGCCGAGCTTGCCAATCACGAAGAAGTAGTTGCCATGCTAGATGACATTGAAGCTAAAGAAATCCCTGTTGATATTATTTTCAACAATGCAGCCGTGCAAATCGCTTACAGAAGAGATTACTGGCAAACTCCTGTGGAAGACTTCGATATGAGCTTCCGAATTAATTTCATTTCCATTGCGACGATTTGCCACCGATTGATTCCTAAGATGATTGAACGGGGCTTCGGACGTGTCATCAATACAACAAGCGGAATTAAGAATGAACCAGAGCAGGCAGGATATGCAGCAAGCAAAGCAGCCCTTGATAAATTTACGAAGGATTTGGCATCGAGGCTGGAAGGCACCAACGTTATGATTAATATTACGGATCCAGGGTGGTGCAGAACAGATCTAGGAGGCCCGAACGCACCTGGAGCAGTGGAGAACGTTATTCCCGGAATCGCGGTAGGTGCTTTTGTGGATGACAAGAAGAGCGGACGATTCCTCCATGCGCAGAATTTTACTGGCATGACATTGGAAGAAGCCGTTGCCAAAGCGGAAACAATCGAAGCAAATCCCTATATTATATAATTCATGAATTCTAGAAGGCCAGTGAGCTCAAAAAGAAGCCAAAAGCCATTTCAAAGATGAAATCATACACTCAATTACGAGTATCCATTGATTATCCAAAAGATCTTGTATTCATTCTTCTTAGACAAAATAATAACTCCCCTTCAAGTAACGGTTATTAATTAAACCCCTGTCTACTTGAAGAGGAGCTTATCAAAATCGGTAACCTGTTACGTAATTTATAATAGTGAGGTTACGAACTTTACCTCCGGAAAGCGACTATTCGGTCCTTTCATTAAGATTCCGCCTTGATTTTTCAGATACATATCGAAGAAATCAAGCATATAGGCATTAATAACGGAGTTTGCTCTTTCGGGAGCAATCTTTCCGGTAACGCCGAGTATTTTGAATATCGGAGTAATGAACTGTACGTCGGTGAAATTCAAATGCTCCGTATTTTCGATATAAAGGACTTGTCCCCCTTCGTCGACTGTTTGGCGCATCCGTTCAAGCTCCAACTTTTTATCTTCCGTTACTTTATCCTCCCACTCTCTTGTTGAGCCCATACGGTTAAGCTCTGAATCCGTGTAGACCCGGTTATCCATCACCATTTTTAATTTTTCAAATTCGCTTTCCGAGTTGATGAACAAAAACGGCTTACGCAGACCCTCTCTGTCACGCAAACGATAAAGCCCTCCATCAAAGTCTATTCCAACCGCGATTCGCGGATCGTAAGAAGCGTCATAGGCCGTCGCTCCACCGATGGAATGACCGAACACACCGACATTACCGAGATCAACTCTCCCTTTTAGATGACTTGGAATCTTCCCCGATTGGATGAGCTCGAATTGGTCCAGCACAAACGCCACATCGTCGGTTAAAACTTTACCCAACTTGTCGCGATTACCTCTTTCCGTCTGGTAATCATGGTCAGGCGAGAATAAATCGTTGGTTGTGCTGGTCGTGATTCGACCGTCCGGAAACTCGGTTGCAAATGTATTATAGGTGTGGTCAATCACTGCCACGATATATCCGTGACTCGCGAGATATTCAGCTTGCGCCGTGTGGAGGAACCTGGAAGAGCCGAAGCCGGGATTCGCAAGGATCAGTGGGTATGAAATCTGTGCAGAAGAGACTTCAGCCCCCGAATAAGAATGACTGGATACGTACTTTAGGTGTTGTAAAGTAAACTGGGGAAGGCCATAGTTCGTGGCCATATAACGTAAAATCTGGGTATCTGGAATAAAGGGAGCGTACTTGCCAGTGCCATCTTGAGCCGGATACCATACCTGAACCATCAATTCTCTCTTGCCTGTCGCGGTTTTGCTAAATGTTTCCTCACGGTTTTGGTCTATGAAATGAAAGATTTGCGTGCCTACCTGCAACTCGCCGGTTGGCGCCGGAAAGTCGAATACAGGAAACACATATAGGAAGCACCCCGTTGCGATTAGCCCAAACACGATAAAAAGGCGGCCCAGCACCCTACGAATTCGCGAAGCAGTCCGAGCGACTTTCCGCGTTCTAAAAACGTCTATAAGCGAAAGCATAAGCATCAGGATTGTAAATCCGTATAAAAATACAAGCTGAACCCTGTATCCTTCGACAAGTAAATGTATCACTAAAAAAATGGAGCCTGCTCCGCTTGTCAGGAGCATAGCAGATCTTCGAATACGTTGATTTAAAATGAACAGGAGTCCAAAAAAACTAGCACTTGAAAAGAATAGCAGCATTTCAAAAAACCTCACGACCAACTCCCCCTTAAAATTAATCCTCTCAATGGATTAGTATAGAGGAGCTGTTAGGTTGATGCCATTGATCTAGATGACATTTCATTGATCTAGATGACAATTACCTAACACTTTTGTAAGGTTTCGTGAAAAAAATTACTGAACATGTATTTCTGATTTGATATCATGTTGACTTAAAAATTTCATTAAATCATTACTCAGCTGCACAAACTCATTGTTAGCATTATTCGCATAATCCGGCAGCATCATATCCCTAACCATTTTAGTTCGTAGCCATGTCATAAAGAAAAGATCCAACAATAAGTTTGGAAATTCAAGCACCATTTTAAGCATTGGTGGGTCAATTGAAACACCAGCTTTTTGTATTGCCCTTAGATACGCTTTTAAAGTGACTGTTATTTTGCGTGCAGCCTTTCTAGTTCTGGCTCTTTTTTGTCAATGATCTTATTCTCAGAATGCAAAATGCTCAACATGGCAATGTCTGATACGGAATGTGTGATTAGATACGACTGCATATCCTTTTTAATAACGTAGGGAAGCTTTGCTAATTTAAATAATTTTGCGAGGTTTTCTATGCGTTCTGTCACTACACCATTAATTTCTCCAAATGCAGTTGCCGCTATAATCTTTGGTAGAAATCGAGCATGCAATACTTCATCTTTAATCTGTCCACCGAAGCCAGGAATAGCTGGTAAAAGTCTATCCCCTACGATATCCAGCCACGAAGAAAATCCAATTGAATTACTAGACATTGCGCTTGTTGGACTATCTTTTTAGGGTAAGTTTAAGTAAAATATCCTTACAATAATAAAGGAGTGTGTGCCAATGATTGTCACCCTGATTTCTCTACGGTTCAAATTTCAACTGTAAACAGGGGGCATTAATGAACACGTCCCCGTTTGCAAGATATGGGGGATTACAGTGTCAATTAACAAATCACTTTTCTCTGGGCAATTAGTTCGTTTATGCGCATCCCGCCCTGAAGATGCCACAACCTTGGCGTTATGGAGTGAAGATGCGGAATATCTAAGGAACTTGGATACTGACTTCGTCATGCCGGATTCTATTGAATCATTCGAGAAATCGAACAACAATAGTACAAAAAGTATGGAATTTCATTTGCGAACTATCGAAAGCGATATACTTATTGGATTTGTTGCTCTGTTTAGCATCGAATGGAACAATCAATGTGGAAAAATGGCAATTGGCATTGGCGATCCAAACTTTCGGGGCAAAGGCTACGGCACTGATGCGTTGCGTTTGATTCTAAGGTATGGATTCTGTGAACTGAACTTACATCGAATCGGACTCGATGTCATCAGTTACAATAATAGTGCAATCCATGCCTATCAAAAAGTCGGATTCCAAGTTGAAGGCACGATGCGGGAATCTGTACTAAGAGACGGGCAGAAGTATGATCGTATTCTAATGAGTATCCTGCGAAACGAATATCAGAAATAACGAAAACAAGCTTTTCTTAAAATCGGTTTGAGCAATTTCGAGTCCATACATCACATTTGTGACCTAGAACCAAGCCCCTTTTCGAGGGGATATTTTATTTCACCTATAAAACTTGCCGCTACTTGTGATAAGGTTCCGCGCTGTCTGTAACTGCAAGTTTAAAGGCCATCCTTTGTGGGATGGCCCTTCCTTTTCTGGCTTTGTTAAAGTATCGTACCCGGTTAACACAAAAAGTCCATATCAATATAGGGAGTGTTATTTAACAAATTTTCATAGTAGAAGCGTCGGGCTTGCTCATCCCATTCGCTCCAATCAGGAGCGTTAAAATCTCTGCTTCTATAGAGCGCGGCTAAAACTCTAGCTTGCCTTAAATTAATAAATAATGGGATTTTGTTTAACCAATCTTGACTCACAGTATTTTCCTTACAATAGCCGTTTAAGAAGTTGCAATAGAAACGCTTTGCAATCTCCTTCCTTACATCTCCAGACACAACCCACGAAATAGGGATTTCATAAAATAATGGTGTAGCAATATCAGAAACAAACCAGCTATATTCCGCGTCATCAAAGTCAATAATAAAGGCTTTGTCCCCATCATTAAGATAATTGCCAGGGCTGATATCCCCATGAATAAGACCGTACGTATCTTTTTCTTTGGGTAGAGCGCTAACTTCAGTAATTAAACGATCAAAGTTATCGTGTAATTCTAACGGACAATATTTCTTAAATGAGGCTAATAGGGCATTATCATTCCATTCATAGCGTGAATGTTGGGACGAATAATTAAGTGAAAACTTATGTATTTTCCCGACCATTTGACCGATATTCTCATAAAACGTATTGCTCTCCTCGGCTATTACTGCATTTCTGCCGGGTGCTTTCTCAAAAGCTGTCACAACAAAGGACTCGTCAATTATATGAATAAGATCCCCTGATAAAGACTGAATGGGCTTCGCTACTTTCATTCCGCGATCGGCCAGGAACATGATAAAATCTAGTTCCGCTCTTGTTAATAATTCATTCTGATGTGTGACATGGGCAATTCTTAAAATAACTTCTCGATCTCCAACTACCCCGGAATAAACGAAATTTTGAAACCCATTTAATTCGAAAATTGAGTCTTCACGTATTCCAAAACATTGCGCGGACTGTCTCAAAATATCTTGTGTGTATAGTAGTTTAATCTTTTTATCCATATAACCTCTCCCCCTTTACTTTTATGGTATCAAAAGGTGCTGATTGAAAATATACTGAATTTGATTTAAAATCAAATTCTACACAAAAAGCCACATCAGAAAGCTTGATGTGACTTACAAGTGAATCCCCATTTTTTATGCAACTTTTCAGGGGTCGGGACATAAACCATGCGGCCATGAATGTACTTCTGAATTTCTTTTAGCAACTCTTCCGGAAAGATAATATCTGCATTTACATATTTTATGATAGCTCTGCTCCTTAAATTTTTTTTTGAAAATTTAAGGGAGCAAAGTCATTCTATCTGACGGGGCTCATGAGATGCCCTCAGTGCGGGGCAACGCTTGTCGCGCATCGAATATACGACACGCTGAAAGCTACGTCATCGAACGGATCGCGGCGGTAGTACAAACGCCAAAACTGCTGGACGACATTGTCGTTAGCCTCAATAAGTCGCGGAGCAAGAGCGTTGCTCCGCTTCAAAAAGAGCTATCACGATACCCACTTCCTTTCGTGGGAAGTGACGAGATGTTCCACTCAAAAAACGATAGATTTAAGTACCTTAACCCTTTATGCTTAACTATCGTACTCCGTTAGAATTCCTGTTGAACGAACATTTATATTGTTACTCATGTGGCATTTTGTCCATATTAATGCTGATACCTTCATTGTATTGAATTCATCAACTCATAGTAATATTTAGAATCACTAGTCTTATTCAGGCTATACCAGGCGTCTAATGTTTTTGGAGAAAACACATCCAAAGCTTTCAAGATGTGTGCAGAAAATTCCAACGGAGCTATTCCAGATGCTGTGATCAGTTTTCCATCAGTTACAGCAGACTCCATTTTGTAATACTTTTCTCCTGTATAAGTGGGACAGATCATTTTAAGGTATTCCAGATCATTGCTTGTATGCCCACGTGAATTCAGCAATCCTGTCTGGGCAAGTCCCATTGTAGCACCACAAATCGCTGCAACCCATATACCTTCCCTTAAACACCTCTCAGCGATTTTTAAGAGGGGGTCGTGAATGGTTTCTGTCCATGTATCTCCACCGGGTAAAATCAATAGATCTGATCTTTCAATGCTGCACTCATCCAATTTGATGTCAGGCAGTATTTTCAATCCACCCATTGTAGTTACTGGAGTCTTATCAATTCCCAGGGTAACTATTTTTGATGGGGCCAGCCCCTTTTTATAATATCTTCCCGAGTTCAGTTCGGCAGTTAAGTAGCCTATTTCCCAGTCTGCCATTGTGTCAAACACATAAAGATATACCGTATTATTCATTTGCAAGTTCTCCTTATTTTATAATTCATCAAGTGATACCAACCATCGGTAATCAATGATTATCATCATTATAAAATGACTTCACTGACATCCACTGTCAGTGAAGCTATTAAAGTTGATAATATTCCATTAACTCCGACACAACACCAACTAGTTTTTCCTTCAAACTCTGTGGTTCGATTACTTGAATGGATTTCCCGTAGGATAAGAGAAAATTAGGAACATAGGTATGAATTGATTTTTCCTCAAGTAAAAAGATTGCTTGATTTGATGTACGCTCTTTCAGATGATGCCCCAAAAACCAATGCAGGCATAAGTCATCCAACGCCTCTGAGCTACCTTCGATAATTAAAGCAATTAACCCGTCCTTGCCGACTAAATCAGGTAATAGATTTTGCAAAAAAAATTCCCGAGCCAAAAAAGCTTCGGAACGCTTAAATATGTTTTGAGTACGCTTGATTTGTAAAATCCGTTCTACCCGAAAGCTGCGAATCTCATTTCTCAGGTGGCAAAATGCAACAATATACCATTTATTGTTCCAGTAAACCATTCCATAGGGATCTATCACCCTAGTCTTGGGTTGATCATCACGGCGTGTGCGATAATCAATTTCTACAGAGAATTCGTTTGCTACAGCTTGCTCCAATTCCGCCAATACTGGCTGAATAGAAGGGTCTCCCATACGGTTTATAACTTCAAATCCGGCTAAATGACGGCTGAGAACACTTTCCTGTTCCTGATTCGAATACATTTTCAATTTGGATGTCGCATTACCTAATGCCTCACTCAAAGGGTATCCGGCTTCTTTTGCAAAAACAGCAGCATGAAGAAGTGCTTTTTTTTCTTCAATATCAAATAGCAGAGGTGCTCTGATAAAATTATTCAGCAAGCTATACCCGCCATTATGACCAGTGTCGGATATTATAGGCACTCCACTGGCACCTAGCGCATCAATGTACCGATAGACTGTCCTTATATTTATTTCTAACTTTTCGGATATTTCTTTTGCGGTCATTTTAACGCCCGAATTCAGCATCCATAGGATTGCCAGCATATTATCGTTTTTTGGCATCACATATACCTCATCTTTTATTAGGAACGCTCTAAATTATTAGCTTTGCGAATCGCCTGCATCCCTTTATTCATCAATCTAACAAAATATAGAGGAGATTAGCTCATATAATGAACTAACCATCCTCTATTTATGTTACTACAATTAACTCAGTCTACAACTTTATTTGCCGAAATATTATTAGATAATCAATTTATAGGCATCAGAACCATTCATTTTATCAATAAGATATTCACTACAAACTAGCCTTCGACTTAACTTAAAAAAACATTCATAATCATTTTAATAATTGTACTGACTATCCATTAAGTGATCTTGGTATACAAGTGCATTAACACTCAAAGCTAGCAAAATATTTTTTTAGTATTAAACAAAAGGTGGGAAGAAGAAATGCATTGGAAAAAGTATTTTATTCTATTGCTACCAACGATATTAATTGGGCTATTTTTATTTTACATTCTTCCAGCAATCCAGAGACCTTATGTTTTAATAGTTCCTATGGTATTTTGGTTGATCTATTACTTTTGGATATATATTGAAAGAAAACAAAAGAATAAATGATAAAGAGCTCATTCATTTAAAAAAGGCAGCCTAGGACTTTATCTCACTCGTCCATGACTGCCTCTCTTTTATAAACTAATCAATTACAGTATTACTTCCAAAAGTCCGTCCCAGCAAAAACAAACGCTTTATCCAGCGCTTCTCCCCCATCCTCATAGCAATCCGCCCAGGGAACACGTTGCTTTCGTACATTAGTAGCATCCTTCACGCCATATTCCTGATAACCTACGGTTAGCTCATTGGCGGCATTATTCCAGTTATCCCAGCCCAAAGGATGAATATGCGAACCCATCTTGCAACCCACAAATACTGTCTTAGCGTGCTCGCGCCAAGGGCGTCCTAGATACACCGGAGCAATATCACGCACTGCTGTTAAGAAGCAATTTTTAAAAATAAAACCATGTGACTGTCCCTCGGGTGTCGAAGCTGCTGTTATATACCCTGCTTGATTCTCGCTATGACGCAAGCTTCGGATCTCACATTGATCGAAATAAGCCGTTGCACCGCCAAAAATAAAATCAACCGTTCCTTCTATATAACAATGCTGATACAACTGGCGATAATGGATATGATGATCTCTCAGTGGAATGCCTCCGAATGCCCCTCGCTCTCGTGGAGCAGGCGGCAAAGGTCCTGTAAATAACGTGTCTTGATACCCTTTGAAGGTACAATGTCTGAACACGGTTTGGTCGCAATGTGCATAAACGGCTACCGCCTGACCAATATGTTCTCCCTGCCCAGCACTGTTGGTAATCACCAGGTTCTCTAAGACCAGGTCGGTACCTCCCAGAAATAACGTTGGTGTAGCAAACGTATTGATTTCTTCACCCGCTTCATCACGCTCTTTGGCATAATGATTCATGGTTATTTCCACGAGGCCAATCCCTATAATCGTTAAATAAGAACGATAAATCCTAACTGTCTCATTATAGATGCCTGACAAAATATAAAGCGTATCTGCTTGGCTAATTGGCTCACGCTCTAGCGAATTTATCGCCTCTTGAATCGTGTGATAATCGCAACAGGATTCTTTGCCTACTACTAGCATCGGTGGCTAAGTTCCTTTCTATGGATTTTAGAGATGCTTCGCCAAAAATTGCTGCCATAAAGTCCGCATTTCCAAGGTCTCCATATGCCCACCACTAGAAATGACAGGTTGCCAATGTTCTGATTTCCCTGCCGTTTGATAAGCTTCGGACAGCCCTCTATCCAAGAGTGCTACTCCTTCAGTGGGACATAGCCGATCATTTCTGCCTACTAGGCTCATTCGCGGGCGGGGAACGATCCGCTTTTGAATATCGAGCGTTGTGAAATACTTCAATAACCCGGGCACATAAGAATAGTAACCATGGTGATCTAGTCCTCTTACCGCAATTAGGGTATGTGCATCTACTTGACCACAAATATCGACAATCACCCCGACTCGTTCGTCTAATGCAGCCAGCCACCATGCCATCAAACCACCCATGGACATACCGATTGTTGCGATTCGTGACGTATCAATATCCTCACGTTGGCACATGTAATCTAGCATACGAATATTGTCATATAGCATCATGCCCCACATGACCTGCCCCTGCCACAGCATTTCCTTCACTAACTCACTCTCAGTTCTGCCACCACGCTCATTAAATCCCCACATGTCGATACAGCAAGCAGCGTAACCCATCTCTGTTAAGACTTTAGCAAAAGAGGGCTGTTGCAAATAGGAACTACTCTGAACAAACTCGTTACGTCCATTCGTGTAATTCCCTCCATGAGAATGATTAAAGATAACTAGTGGAAACGGCCCTTCCTTATCCAAAGGGATTGCCACATAAGCCGGCACCTGTTCAATTCCATTAAGATCCAGTAAAAGAGATACCAGACTATATCCGTCCCGCTCCTCTTGGTTCATCACAGTTACGGCAATCGGCTTATCCGACGGAAGATCGCCCAACAGTTCCTTCAGTTTATCACGCTCCATGGTTCCCTCCCTTACGGACACACATTCTGTTCTGTGGGCGAAACTGTAACTTGTTCTACTAGTTTTTCAGGCTTGCTCGTGTTCTTCGAATGACAATTCATGATCTCAATCGCTTCGCCATTTTCAATATAAAAAGCAGGCCCTTCATGATTCTCGATGGTCACCTGATGAAATTGCACATCCCTTGCATTGCCCAGAAAAAATCCGCGATTGTTCATGTTCTCGATCCCTGTCATCATATCCGGATGCCCGGGAACTGCATTGCGTGCCATGGAGATATCAATATTTGTAAAAGTAATCTCCGAAACATACTGCTCCGCAAGTCCATATAAGAATCCCGCAGATGCATGAACATTACGTGCGGTAATATTGGCGAAATAAATTCGTCTAAAGCATGGCGTTTCATCTGTAATCGGATAAGGATTTTTGTCCCACACATACTTCTCTTTCCCGCGTGGTCCACAGAAATAGTATAGATTTAGTGTGAACGGACAAATGACTTCTTCCATTACAATATTACTGATCCGAATATCTTCAATCGTCCCTCCGCGTCCACGTCTTGATTTCATGCGTATGCCACGATCGGTTTGTTTAAAGACACAGTTACTAATGGTTACATTACGAATATCTCCGCTCATTTCACTTCCGAGTACAACACCCCCATGCCCATGAACCATGGTACAATTGGTGATCGTGATATTCTCGCATGGAATGCGCTCTTTCGTATCTTCAGTTCCCGCTTTGATAGCAATACAGTCATCACCTACATCAATATTACAGTTACTAATCCGAACATTCGTACAAGATTCTGGATTAATACCATCTGTGTTCGGAGAATCAGCCGGGTTCAAAATAGACAGATTATCGATCGTCACATTGTAGCAGCCCACAGGATTAACGGTCCAGCTTGGAGAATTCACTAGCGAGACATCCTTAATCGTTACCCGCTGACAGCTATCAAATCCAATCAAAGTTGGACGGGGATATTCGAGCTCTTCAGGGCGGTTCCGAAATATATCCCACCATGCTTTGCCATTACCATTAATAGTTCCGCTTCCGGTAATCGATACATTGACTAAACCTTTGCCATGAATACAAGGCGTATGAACCTGCTGCTTCACTCCTTCCCATCTGCATTCCACCGCAGGATAATTCACCGGATTCGTACTGAATGAAAGAATCGCTCCTGGATTTAAATTTAATTCAATATTGCTTTTCATAACAATCGCACCCGTATAGAAAGTACCTGCTGGCACATAAACGGTTCCTCCACCAGCCTCACTTGCCGCTTCAATCGCATGCGCAATCGCCCCTGTCGCTAACATCCCGCTATTCTTAAGCGCGCCAAAATCCTCAATATTATATACGGACATTTTATAGCACTCCTATTCTATATCAGATCCAGCCTCTTAATTGTTCGTACTCCACACAGGCTTGCAAGAAAGCACCGACACCCTTTTGGTCGTTAGTGACAATAGGCTCACTAATGTAATAAGCGAACGTGCCGTCTCGTTGATCTGCTCCACCTAACCCTGCTACTTGGCAATTCTTATTTAGATTGACCCATCCTTCTTTGGTCTCCAGAACAAACTCTGAGATAAGTCCTTGGAAGGCGAGATCTAACGGTTCGTACCAACTAGCCTCTAATACGCCTAATCGAATACCTTTTGCCATAGCATACACAATCATGCTAGAAGCAGAAGCCTCTAAGTAATTCCCTTTGCGTTGCCCCAGATTCACTACTTGATACCAGACGCCAGATTCAGGATCCTGATATTTCTTCACAGCTGATAAAGTATCGTTTAGAATACGCACCAGCTCTGGATAATCGGAATGCTCACTCGGCAATAACTCTAGAACATCTACTAAAGCCATAAGATACCAGCCAAGTGAACGCGCCCAAAAGTTTGGAGAGCATCCTGTTTCGCGGTCACACCAAGGTTGAAGACGCTGTTCATCCCATGCATGATATAACAGACCTGTTTCCGAATCCTTCGTATGCTTCTCACACAAGATAAATTGTTTCGTAACATCTTCAAGCCCCTGCCCTTCTTCAAAAGCTAGCAAGTAGGCTAAATAGAAAGGCGCGCCCATATAAAGACCATCTAACCAGATTTGATAGGGATAAATATTTTTATGCCAAAAAGCACCTTCCGAGGTTCGCGGATGTGTCTCTAGCTGCTTTCTAAATAAGGTAGCCGCTTGTTTATATTTTTCCTGCTTGGTTTCTTTATATAGCGTAAATAATAATTTCCCGTTGTTAATGTGATCGATATTGTATTCATCTAGGCGATAACCCTTAACGCTGCCATCCTCCTGAATAAAGTTATCCATCTGATCTTGAATGAATTGCAGATACTTCGCATCACCGGTTTGCTTCCAAAGCCATTCAAATCCATTCAATACGACACCATAGTCATACGTCCAGCTTCCGTTGTAGCCTTTATCTTCATAGAGCTTTGGTGTCCTCGCCATGATTGAGTCTGCTGTGCGGATTGCCCAATGTGATCTCTTCATCCCAACCCCCTGATTATCATTAAATTTAAGAATATCTTTCCCACAAAATAATAGGACTTGATTCTCAGTCCCAGAGAATCAAGTCATTGTCTAGTAAGAATTCAATCGAATCACCCTTGGATTAAGCTCTCCATCTCAACACAAGCCATCACCAACGCGCCTACGCCATGTAAATCATTTTTAACTTTAGGTCTAGTGACGTAACTCTCGTAATCTCCAGCCGAAGTACCGATACAGATGTCCGGCAAAATCAACCTATCCTGCTCATCCCACTGAATGATTTGGATTAACCCTTCATACCCTTTTCTAGCCGAGGCTGTAGCGACTTCCACATCGCTTACAATGCCATGCTTCACTGCTTTGGCAATCGTGTAGACGAATAAACATGAACCTGAGGTCTCCAGCCAATTATCCGGCTCATGCCCCTTATCTACGACCTGATACCAAAGTCCACTTACGGGATCTTGATAACGAATAAGGGCATCAACAAAATCACGTAAAGTAGAAGATAATTCAGCTCGGGCTGGGTCTTGGACGGCCAACAGATCAAGAAATTGCGACAATGCGAGACCATACCAGCCCAGCGATCTGCTCCAAAATTCCGGTGAGCACCCTGTCTCCGGGTTTGACCATGGCATCCGGCGGCTCTCGTCCCAAGCATGATACAATAACCCGGTTGTCTCATCTTTCATATACTTACGCATTAACATCTCTTGATGGAGAACTGTATCACGCAAGCTAGGATCGCCATAGACATTAGCATATTTTAACGAGAATACGCCTGCCATATAAAGCCCATCTAACCACATTTGGTTAGCATATTTATCCTTATGCCAATACCCACCTTCAGAGGTTTTGTTTAACGTAAGCAATAAATTCCTCAGCTTCTCCGCAGCAATGTGATACTTGAGTTTACCTGTCCGTTTATGAAGAATAAACAGCAGTTGTCCAGCTTGAACAGCATCCAGCTCATCGCGGGCGAAATAAAAGTTACCATATTCATCTACCAAATCATCCACGTATTCCTGAATATAGTTAATATAGCGGTCTTCTTGATAAGCATTCCACAAAAGCTCCATACCACACAGAAATACACCTTGATGGTAATGCCAACGATGTGCTGGAGGAAGCTCTCCCGCTCTATAAGTATCCATTAAAGAATCGCATGCCTTTTTTGCCCAATCCATTGGTGTTGTTGGTATCCTGCCAGTCATCTCCAAGCTCCTTCCAAAGAATAATCTCTCTCTTCCTCTTATTAGCCCTTCATAGAACCTAACATGGCACCTTTGGCAAAATGCTTCTGTATGAATGGATATACACAAACTATTGGTAAAGTAGCAACAACGATAACAGCCATTTTAATTGTTTGGTCTGGCGGTGGAACAGTTGTATCCAGTGTAGAGCTGTGATCCATACCGCTGGCAAGGACAACAATTTGTCTGAGCAGAACCTGTATTGGCCACTTCGAACTATCATCCAAATACAGAATCGCATTCATGTAAGTATTCCAATACGTAACCGCATAGAACAATCCGATAGTCGCTAACGCAGGTAAGGATAATGGCAATACAATTCGAAATAATATTCCGAAGTCGTTGCAACCATCAATTTTGGCCGACTCCTCCAGACCTTCAGGTATATTTTGGAAAAAATTTCTCAAAATGATCATGTTAAACGCACTAATTGCTGAAGGAAGAATAAGCGCTGCATAACTGTCTATTAGTCCCAATTCCTTTACCACGAGGAAGGTTGGGATCATTCCACCATGAAAGAGCATCGTGAACACAACCATAAAGTTAACCACTTTACGTCCGTCCAGATCTCTTCTGGTAAGAGCGTAGGCCATCAAAGAAGTTATAAACAAACTAAGGAAAGTACCGACTGCCGTAACACCAATGGAAACACCCATGGCTTTAAATATTGTATTCGTTGAAAAGATGAACTTGTATGCTTCCAGACTCCATACCTTTGGGATCAGTACAAACTTACTAGAAGCTAGTTCTGCACTCGTTGTGAAAGAGCCTGCTACAACGTGAACAAGGGGGAGCACAGTTATTAAAGCAATGATCGCAAGCAGCGTGAAGTTTATAGCAGAAAAAATTCTGCCACTGATTGTTTTATCTTCTACCATTTCTATTCCTCCCACAACATATCAATAAACGCCTTCTTCTCCCATTTTCTTAGATGCTTTATTCACCAACATAACCATGATCAAGCCGACAATTGATTTGAAGAATCCAATGGCTGTACTGTAACTAAACTGCCCCTGTCTCAGACCAGCAGTATATACATACGTATCGATAATTTCCGCAACTTCTCGATTCATGGAGTTAAGCAGCAGAAACACATGTTCAAATCCAAGATCCAGAACGGAACCAATTTTCAAAATAAATAATGTGATAATTACGCCTCTAATCGCTGGAAGTGTAATATGCCAGACTTGTCTGAGTCGTCCAGCTCCATCCATACGTGATGCTTCGTAAAGTCCTGGATCAATGGCAGCTATGGAAGCTAAATAAATAATCGTTCCCCAGCCTGCTTCTCTCCAAATCACCTGAATAATATACATGGGCCTGAACCATCCAGGATTCAGCAGGAAATTAATTTTTTCAAATCCGAAATAGGAAAGTAGCTCGTTGATAATTCCTCCATCCATCGTAACCATTACAAAAGAAATGGAGACGATGATAACCAACGACAGAAAATGGGGCAAATAGAAGATCGTCTGAAAGGTTCTTTTGAAAAAGCTGCCTTGAAGTTCATTCAACATCAGGGCAAGAATAATCGGCATTGGAAAATAGATAAGAATGTTTAATCCGAAAAGCACAAGTGTGTTCACTAAAATATTTAAGAAATCCGGCTCTGTGAACAACCTGCTGAAATGCTTCATTCCTACCCAGTTACTGCCTGTTATTCCTTGATAAGGTTTGTAATCTTGAAAGGCGATAATTAGTCCGTACATAGGAAAATATTTAAAAATAATAAAATATAGCACTCCCGGTGTTAGCATGACGTAGAGCCATTTATTTCTCCACAGACGCTTTTTAAGTTCACTGCTGCTCTTGTAAGTCTCACGCTTTATTTGTGGAGCTGGACTGGGCTGTGCGGTGAGTTCCTGCATGATTCTCTTCCTTTCTCCTTCTTTATTCAAACTCTTTATTTCTCCATGTGACTATGAAGAGAAAAGGTTGTTGAAACAAAATCAACAACCTTTTCAGCTAGGTTTTATTTCTTATACAATGCGTTGTACTCATCAATAATCTTAGCTCCGCCACGGTTCTTCCAGTTCTCAACTTCTTTTTCGAACCCTGCTTTGTCGATCTGTCCATAGATATATTTATAAGTTGCATCGGTAATAATCTGTTGAAGCTCAACACCTTTTTCTGTGTACGTAGCCGAATCCATCGCAGCTGTTGGATCTGGTACCCCCACCTTGACATTCTCAAGAACCAATTGATCCGCATGAATTCTTCCTGGCAGCGTGTTATAGTTCTCGTACATTCCATTGGTTTCAGCTTCGCCGATAACGCTGTCCTTATATCCTTTTACTTCACGTTCAATCAATTCTTTGTCATCTGTAGCTTTTGCTTTACCGTCTTCAACGGTATAGTGAGTACCCTCTATTCCCCAATACATCAAATTAGCTACTTCTGGGGTCATCATTTGATCAAAGAAAGCAAGAATCTTCTTGAGTTCTGCCTCATCCTTTACAGCAGATTTTGGGAACAAGACAACATTGTTATAGCCTGGAATCATCCATTGAGCATACTTTCCATCTGGACTTGCAACCATACTATGCGCATCCAAAACAGCATCAGGGTTATTCTTAATAGTATCTTTATTGAGGGAATCAATATCTTGCATGGAGCCCCCAATATAGAGTCCACCCTTTCCAGCCTTAAACATATTTACAGCATCTGTTTTACTGGTAGCAGCGAAATCTTGATTAATGTATCCGCCATCACGAGCTTTTTTGAAGAAGTCCATCGTGTCGAAATATTCATCGAATGTAAATTCAGGCGCTAATTTTCCATCCTTCTCTCCCCAGGTGTTCGGTGTTCCGAACCAAGAAGAGACAGTTTTGAAAGCTCCATAGGTCAACTCATTACGGTCAATAATACCTGTAGTATCTTTCTGTCCATTACCGTCTGGATCTTGTTCCGTGAAGGCCTTAGCCATTTCGAATAATTCATCTACATTTGCTGGTGCAGCAAGTCCTAATTTATCAGCCCAGTCTTTTCTGTAAATGATACCTTGACGTGCTAGAGGGCGGCCGATATATAAGGTGTACAGCTTGCCGTCCACTTTCGTGTTATTCAGAATTTCTGGTTTCAATTTACTCAAATTAGGAAACTCGCTTAATAGCGGACCTATTTCCCAGAATTGTCCGTCTTTTATCGCTTCTTTCATCTGAATGAAGGTTGTCTGATTCTTCAAGTACGTCACTTGCGGCAGTGAGCCGGTTGCAAAAGATGAATTAAGTTTTTCTTCATAAGTATCAGCCGGGAAAAATTGATAGGTCAGCTTCGTGTTGGTCAATTTTTCAAGTTCAAGCTTAATCGTATCAGGCGGGGTCTCTGGAATATTTAACGGAAGCATAATCTTAATTTCTGTTGGTCCTGCTTTCACTTCTTCTTTAGGTGCTTCTGTCTCAACCGGCTTAGCAGTGCTCTCACCACTTGCAGTTTCAGAACTTGCTTGATTGTTGTTGTTACCACCACATCCAGCTAACAATGTGCTGAACGCTAACAGTGCCGTCAACAACATGGTGAAGGATTTCTTCTTCATACCATTTTGACCTCCATAATTTGTATTGGTTACGAGTTCCACGTTACATCGTCGGCAAGGTTACGAAAACAATCATTTCCCCATAAAGGCCCGTTCTTAAAGGGATCTGAGCAAATGATTATGGTGATAACACAAAAAAATCCACCGCGTCATCCGCAGTGGATCAAACTAACCTATTTACTTTTCTATCCCAAGCTCAGCCTCACCATATTCCTTAATAATCTGATCTCCTCCGCTAGCTCTCCATTTCTCAACTTCCTTCTGGAATCCCTCAGCGGTTATATTGCCTAGTATGTAATTGTACGTAGCATCCACAATAATGGTAGACAGTTCCACATTTTTCTCATCATAGGTGGATGAGCTTAAAGACACGGTCGGATCGTCGACCAGAAAAGATTCATTATCTTTACTTAGCTGATCCGCAAGTGAGGTCAATTGCTCCTTCTGAGCCACCTCCATAATGTTCTTATTACTAATATCTGCAATCATCAAAGAATATAACGGATTTACTTCTTGCACCCGCAGTTCTGAGGTTTCCTCGGGAAGAATGATTTTTCCACCCTCAAGCTTATAATGGCGCCCTTCAAACCCATACATCATTATATTCGCTACATCTTTATCCATGGTTCGATCAAAGAATTCGAGTACCTCGCGGAGTTCATCCTCCGTAGCAATGGCTTTTTTGGAGAAGAGATAGAGTCCATTATAATTGGGTATCGACCACACCTTATATCCTTCAGGCCCTTCGATCCGATTGATTAACGTAAGTTCTGCCTTTGGATTCAAATTCTGAGCTTCAATAGACAGCCGCTTTACATCTGTCATACTGCCAATAAATACACCAGCAATACCATTAATGAACTTATCGCGTTGTACTTCTTTGCTCGTTAAGGCGAAATCCTGATTAATAATTTTCTCATCATATAATTTCTTCATGAAATTCATGGTGTTCATATACTCAGCGGTCACAAATTCAGGAACGAATTGATGATTCTCTAGTTTCCAATTATTCGGGGTGCCAAAATACGAACTTAATGTCTTGAATACCCCATACACAAGATCATTTCGATCGACTAATCCGAAGGTATCCTGTTTGCCATTCTGATCTGGATCGTTGTATGTAAATTGCCTCATAACCTCATACAGTTCATCCAGTGTTTGTGGATTATTTAAATGGAGATTGTCGAGCCAATCCTTACGAATAATGACCCCCTGTCTGGAAGAGGGGCGTTCCGTATATAGGCCATAGATCTTACTATCTACAGAAGTCTGCTTAAGAATAGCGGGGTTCAGTTGTTTAAGATTGGAGAACTCCTGAAGATAGGGGCCGATCTCCCAAAAGGCATCCGAACGAATAGCATTTTTCACCAGATTGTAGTCTGAGAATTTTACAAATGTGACCTTTCCGAGGGAATTGGTCGTAAGCGCCGTGTTCATCTTATCCGTGTATACCCCCTCTGGAACCCACCTTATATCGAGCTTCACACCTGTCAGTTTTTCGATCTCTGCCATAATCTCTTTCGAAGGCTGTTGTGGAAAATGAAGGGGTGCCAAAATTGAGATGCTAGGGGAAGATACTACTGGGCCGGCTTCGGCAGATTCCTTATCGTTGCAAGCGCTTAAAAAAGAGAAGACGAGCATGGTAAATAAGCAGAAATACAGCGTTGCCCTTTTACCCATAGATACTTTAGACATTTCTGTGGCCTCCTAGGTATTGTAAGGATTATCACTCTATATCTTGAAAATTTTACAATTTATAAGCATAATTAGAGCTAATGATTATCACAGAACGAGATGATTATTGTTATTTCATACCAAGTTACATACACTTAGATCAAGTGTCTACTTCTACATAAGTAAAGGTGCTGAGTCCCGTGAGACCATTAAGCTTTCTAAGTAAGCTAACGATGTTTGCCTTTGTAATTAGCACGCTGCCTGTATTGTTCATCGGTTCTTTTTCATATTTCACATCTTCAAAAGAAATTCAAAAGAACGTTAACAACAGCAAAATGGAATTAATCTTACAAATCACCTCAAATGTAGAACATAAGTTAACAACTGTCAATCAAACATTAAACCAAGTGATCAATTCTAGTGTATTAAAAAAAGCACTAAACAACCCTTTAAATGAAACCGATTTCATTTTATACAATGATTTAAGAAACGAAATTCGCAATATGCAGTCCTTCGATACGAAGCTGGAAGATGTCATCTTATTAAATCAGCAGCAAAATTGGATGATCAAAAATTCTGGTGTTTATCGCTTAAATGAGTACAAGGACCATGCGCAGCTCACCAACCTGATGAATATTGCCGAAGATACCTCGTGGATCCTGAACCCGTCCTCCATATTTTACAGTGAGGAAAGCATTAACGTCACAGGCTGTAACTACAGCATTAGTCTTATCAAGAAACTCCCAACCAATAAGCTGCAAAAATATGGGCTTGCCTTAGCTAATATTCCTGTCTGCAGTCTTCAGGATTTCATTAACTCGGATGTACAGCCACTCGATGATATTATCGTTCTGGATAAGACAGGTCGATTCCTGCTCCATCCGGACCGCAACTTGATCGGGAAACCAATGAAAGAAGGCGGATTTACAGAAGATTCTTTCATTACTAATCCATCTAAACTTTCAGGACAGTTTAAGACCAGGATCCACAAGAAGGATTACTCCGTCACTTACATGCGCTCTCAGATGAATGGCTGGGTCTATCTTTCGGTCACATCCATGGAAAGTTTAACGAAAGAATCCAAAAAAATTAGCCTGTTTACGATATTCGTGTGTAGCTTTATGCTTCTATTGTCTATTCTCTTGGCATGGATCGGTTCAAGACGGATGTACACTCCCATTGAAAGACTACTCAATCAAATGGGCCAACGCAAACCGGACATTAAATCCAGACACACGAATGAATTTCAGATTATTGGAGAACAAGTTCATTCTTTATTCCAATCCAAATCACAGCTGGAAAAAGAAGTCCGTCAGCATATCCAACAAGTGCGTACCTTCTTCCTAATCAATGCTTTCCATGGCAACGTTAAGAAGCGCGATCTGCACGAAGAGCTGGAACAATTCGGCTACCATAAGCAGCTCGAAGAATGGAAGACGATGGCTGTGATTACGTTGTCGATTGATTTTGCCGATGATTCCAGCTATGAGAAAAAAGATCTTAATCTCTTATTATTCGCTGCCCACAATATAATCGAAGAGTTAGTCTGCCCTGAACAACGACTGGCACCAGTAATTATGGATCATGCAGTAGTCGTCTTATTGGGGAGTCCAGACAGTGATACCGAGTCTTTTCACAAGACATTATATTCATTAACGGAGAAGCTGCAGCAGGAAATAAACAACTACCTAAAGCTTCAGGTGAGCATTGGTTTGAGCCTTCCCTTCAACACCTTCGATAAATTATCCACGGCTTACAGAGAGGGACTCGAAGCATTGAAGCATCGGATCAAACTTGGTAAAGGTGTCATTATCCAGTATGAAAATATTAACTCTGGCAAGCACTATCTGAATTTGAACTACCCTACTCATAAAGAAAATGACTTACTGGATGCTATCAAATTAGCTGAAACAGATAAAGCAAAAGAACTCATTCATTTGCTCTTCAAATCTATCTTTGCTCATGAGCTTTCACCACAGGAATACCAGATCCCGTTGACGCGCTTACTCAATAATTTACTCATTATGATGCAGGAATCCGGTATTAGCTTAAATCAAATTTATCATGCTAATGGTTCCATATTTGAGGAGCTGCATGACCTCCATACTGTAACGGAGATTGAAGATTGGTTTTGGAGCATGGTCATTTATCCGATGATCAAGATTTTTAACAGCAGACAAAATGCTCAATACCACAACATCTCAGAGAAGATTATCGATTTAATACAACATGATTACGATACAGATCTTACTTTAGAAGAATGTGCTTCACGTCTGCATTATAATGCCAACTATATCAGCAGCGTCTTCCGTAAGGAGACCCAGTACTATTTCAGCGAATATTTAACGATGTACCGATTTAAAATGGCGAAAAAATGGCTGAAGGAAACTGACATGCCCATTAAAGATATTGCAGCCAAATTAAGATATAACAACTCTCAGAACTTCATTCGCTCTTTCCGTAAGCAGGAAGGCATGACACCCGGACAATACCGGGATCACAACGCTGGCACAAAACTTAAATCCACCTTTGACGAATCAATGTAAAAAGAGAGAACTGTTGTTCAGGTGGAACAAGCATAAACGTCTTCGGCGTCCTAATATGGACGGCAAGCGTTTAAGCGAGAAATATAAGACATAAAGTATCGTGTGAAACTTATACTTTCTTATATTTTCAAAAAAAGAGTCTCTCTTTTTTTCTAAAATATGTTAACGTGTGCATATAATCTTTTAAGGAGGAATTGGAACACAATGTTGAGCTTCCGTGTACATTCCAACCATGCAGAACAAACCGAGCTCTCTCTGGAAACCTCACTACTCACCCTTTATCCTCTTGCAACGCCTGGGAGACCGCCCAACACAAGCTGAGCTTCACGCCTACTCCTCAGAATCACAGATGACTTCTCTATCACCTCCAACTTTTATATGGACTACAGCAAATGATGCCAGCGTTCCTGTGGAGAATAAGGACGGCATGGTTTAAGGCTTGCTTAAGAACATCCTCATTGCCAGCAATGGCTTTCCCTTTCTGAGAAATGGCTAAGTAAACACCACTACATTCAAGGAGAAGATCCTATGACACCCACATTATTTATCGCGGGAGATTCCACTGCGGCTATCAAAGGCGCTGGAGAAAAACCTATGACTGGCTGGGGAGAATACCTGCAAGGTTATTTTGGGATTTCTGTTCGAATCGAGAATCGCGCCATTAATGGTCGCAGTACCAAATCCTTTATAACTGACGGCCGTTTGGAGGACATCCTTAAAGACTTCAAGACCGGTGACTACCTCTTCATTCAATTTGGACATAACGATGAGAAAAAAGAAGATCCTTTGCGTTACACTGATCCCGACACTGAATATCGCCGCAACCTAATTCAATATATTGAAGCTGCTCGGCAGTTAGGCGGGACTCCGGTTCTACTAACCTCTGTAAGTCGCCGCCGCTTCAACTCCGATGGAGAGCTTGACCCGCTTGCAGTAGGCGCTTATCCCGAGGCTATGAAGCAGGTAGCTGAAGAAACGCAAACACCACTGCTTGATATTTTCGCAGCTTCGCAAGTGCTCTATCGTTCGTTAGGTGTTGAAGAATCCAAAAATTTATTCATGCATTTGCCTGAAAAAGCACATCCGAATTACCCAAATGGAGTTATGGATGATACTCATTTCTCTGATCAAGGTGCTCAGCACATCGCCAGACTTGTGGTTCAGGCTATTGAACAATCTACTGCCTTACCATTAACAGACTTACAACAACTACTACAAGGAGTGATCACAGATGTCTCTAATTAAAGAAGTTATTACAGAGTACTATCGTATCCCTTTGCCGGAAATCATGGAGGACGCTAAACACGGACTGCACACTCACTTTGAAGTTCCCATTGTCAAAATTAGAACCGATGACGGTCGTGAAGGGGTAGGTTATACCTATACTGGCGGATTTGGCGGCAAAGCGATCTGCTCACTAATTGCGAATGAATTAACTCAGATCTTAATCGGTAAGGATGCTAGCTGTGTGGAAAGTATCTGGGAGCAGATGAACTGGGGAATACATTATGTTGCTCGCGGGGGTCTGGCTAGCTTCGCCATTGCAGCATGTGACATCGCTTTATGGGATTTACGTGCGAAGAAAGCAGATGAACCGCTTTACAAACTTCTGGGTGGCGCAAGCAATGAGGTCAAATGTTATGGCGGAGCGATTGATTTGAATTTCCCATTAGAAAAGCTCCTCCTCAACAATCAAAAATACTTAGATATGGGCCTGCAGGCTGTCAAAATTAAACTAGGCCAAAAAACATTAGCTGAAGATGTGGAACGAGTGGCTGCGGTGCGCCAATTAATCGGTCCAGATGTGGCCTTTATGGTCGATGCGAATATGAGCTGGAGTGTAGAAAAAGCGATTAAAGCCGCTCGTGAATTTTTGAAATACGATATCCTCTTCTTAGAAGAACCAACGATTCCGGAAGATTATGCCGGCTATGCGCGTATTGCAGAAGAATCAGGCATTGCTGTTGCAGGCGGAGAAAACCTTCGGACCTTAACCGAATTCCATCACATGCTGCAATATGGCCATGTAGATTTCCCTCAACCGGATGCTTCCAATATAGGCGGAATTACGGGCTGGTTAAAGGTAGCTCACTTAACACAAGCCTATAACCTTTCCGTTTCCACACATGGGATGCAGGAATTACACGTTAGTTTATTAGCAGCTATGCCAAATGCTGGTTATCTCGAAATGCATAGCTTCCCTATCGATCAATACACTACACGTCCGCTAGTGATTAACAAAGACAATGGGATGGCAGTTGCGCCTGAAGTAACAGGCACTGGTGTTACCTTTGACTGGGATAAATTAGCACCTCACAAACAACAATACTAATAGGAGCGATCGATCATATGAGTATTCCCCTGCACCTAGGTGTTCGAGCACATGATTTCACACAAGTTCCATTGAAGGATTTAATTGAGAAGCTTCAGTTTTATAATTTCGCTCATATTCAGTTTGCACTTAAGAAATCTTTTCCTGACAGCACTCCGAGTCTGACTGCTATAAGCCCTGGAACAGCTAGTTATTACGGAAATGCCTTTAGACAGGCTGGTATTCAGATTGCGGTGCTTGGCTGTTACGTTAATATTGTAGACACCGATCCATACAAACGGGCACAAGCGTTAGCCGAGTTCAATACCCATCTTCGCTTGGCCAGAGATTTCGGTGCCAGTCTAGTAGGTACGGAAACCGGAAGTATGGGACTTGGGTATACCACAGATAATTTTACAGAAGAAGCTTTTCAACAGGTCGTTACTTCGGTAAAGCTAATGGTCGCAGAGGCCGAACGTTTTGGTGTGACGGTAGGTATTGAAGCAGGACTTCATCATCCACTGTATTCCGCTTCCTTAACTCGCCGACTGCTGGATGAGATTCCTTCTAATAATCTTCAGATCATATTGGATTGCGCAAATCTAATGTCACCTACAAATTACTTGCATCAGGAAGCTATTATTATGGAAGCTTTGAAGCTCTTAGGAAATCGAATTGCCATCATTCATTTAAAAGATTTTATCGTGCAAGATGGAGCCATCAGAATTGTTCCTGTAGGTCAGGGCTGGCTTGAGTTTGAGCCGATTCTCCGTTATATGAAATACGAGCGTCCGCATATTCAGGGCATCTTAGAGAGTACTCCTGAATCGCATCTAAGAGAAAGCATCGCTTTTATACAGCGGATATATGAAGAAGTGTAAATATAAGATCTATACAAAAAAATCCACTGTACACCTCATTACCTTGTGCAGTGGATTTTTATATTCTGTTTAACATCCGTTTGACCTCCATGAAATAATGGGCTGTTATGATCAAGACATCAAGAGTACCTGGGAGGGGTTCTATGCGTCTTGCTTTATTTACAGACACATTTCTTCCGCAAACGAATGGTGTCTCACTTACGCTTCAGCGCTTAACCACTCATTTGAACCGGCGAGGTATCGAGCATCTGCTATTTTCGCCGAAATCTGCTCCTGAAGACAGTTATGCCGATCCCATACGTCCCATTACCAGTATCCCCTTTTTCTTATACCCGGAATGTAGACTCGCGCTGCCGAATATGTCCTCCATCCAGTCAGAGCTAAAAGCTTTTCGACCCGATCTGCTTCATTTGGCTACTCCATTCAATATTGGTCTATGCGGCCTTCGCTATGCGCGAAAGCTTGGCCTGCCTCATGTCGCCTCCTATCATACCCATTTTGATCGCTATCTTGAATATTATCGGATGAAAAAAATTGTTCCTCTTTATTGGAAGTACATGAAGTGGTTTCATCGGTCCTGCGATGCTACCTTCGCTCCCTCCAATGAAACACTCGATTCCCTACAAGCTCAAGGTTTTCAACGTTTGAAGCTTTGGTCTAGAGGCATCGACTGCAATCTCTACACTCCGAAAAAACGCAGCTATCAGGTCCGTGATCGTTACGGAATTACCGCACCGATATTACTTCTGTACGTGGGAAGGATTGCTCCTGAAAAAGATATCAACACCCTTGCTCTCGCCATGCAGCAATTGCCCGAGTCTATGCAAGCTCAGGTACATTGGTTAGTTGTTGGAGACGGTCCCTTATTATCAGAGATGCGGGCGCAGGCGCCGCAAAATGTCACGTTTACGGGCTACAAACACGGTGAAGAGCTTGCCCAATTGTATGCCTCAGCTGATCTATTCGTCTTCCCTTCCAGTACGGAAACCTTCGGTAATGTTGTCCTTGAAGCCATGGCCTCTGGACTGCCTGTCCTCGCCGTAAATGAAGGCGGGGTGAAGGATCTGGTTACACCCGGTCGCACCGGAATAATCGCCCCACCTCGTTCCCCGGATGCTTTTATTCGTGAGATTTGTGCATGTATAGAGCAACCCCAAAAGCTGGCTGCTATGGGTTATGAGGGGCGACAGCTGGCGCTCGGCCGCTCGTGGGAGAGCATTTTTGATGGACTCATTCGCGATTATGAAGAGATCATTGAGAATAGACGCTTCGATCTTATACCGGCTTTACTACCATTAATATAATAATGACGATAGTGAGCACATGTACAGCTGCTTCTAACGGAGCGATCTTATTCATAGCGGCGTTGTAGCCTACAGGGATTTCGTCGCCTTCACTCGCCATCACGAGCTGGGTCAGCTTTTTCAATCGAGGCTCAACAAATCCAATAATAATGACTTCTATCACGATAAAAAATAATAATGAAAGATTGATCCACAACACCGACAAGCCCATTTTATCAATGATCATTAACAAAATGCCTGTAACGATCAGGGTAATCCCACCCGTTTTAGGGAATCTGTTGATTGTCTTCATCATGCCAAATACAAAACGAAGCTGGCTGCCTGTCTTGGCAGAGCTTGTCAGTATTGGCAGCACAAAAGCTGGTCCAATTCCCACTATGGCCGCTATAACATGTATGACTACCACAATCTTAGAGATAATATCCGTCAATTCCATGATTACAATCCTCCCTATCATTCGTTGTTTAGATTCATATGACGATGATAGTGGAAATAGTCTTGCAGAATCCTTTAAATCTTAGATAATCTCAAAAAGCGCCTAGCCGGATATTACCGACGTAGGCGCTTTTTTAACTATTGCTTAATTATTTTACCGAGACTTTCATAACTGTACTTTCACTAACGCCTTGATCATTCATCAGTTCTACACGGTATTCATAAACACCCGGAGATCGATTCGTGATCGAAGTAGAAGCCGTTTGGGCATTCGGAGTATTTGCTGTTAAAGTCTGTGTATCGATCAGCACTCCATTCTCATACAAGCGATACACTTTGCCGTTCATCCCCCACCATAGATTCATGGTCACTTTATACTCTCCATCACCATCCCAGTTGTCATTAGATAACACTGGCTTACCTGGCGCAGCATCCTTCACAGTAACCACATGAGAAGTAGATACCGTCGTTCCAAAAGAATTGGTTAGCTCAGCCGTGTAGGTGTAGGTACCGTTTTCTTTTCCAGTAACACTAGTCACTGCGGTCTGTGCGGTTGGGGAGTCGTCACGTAAGGTTTGCGTGTCAATCAAGGTACCGTTCTCATAAAGCTTGTAGACCGTACCGTTATTGCCCCACCACATATTCATTGTGATTTTGTAATCCCCGTCCAAGAGTCCTGTATCCTGCCCATTGTTATTGGATAGAACCGGTTGTCCCGGAACTCCTGTTGCCTTCTGAGGTCCACTTACGACCACAATTACTTGTTCAGTCGTCGAGAGTCCAGCGTTATTCACAGCTGTTGCGATGAACGTATGCGATCCCGCAAGTCCTTTGAGTGGAATCTCATCTCCATAGACAACTTCTTTTCCATCAAAGGTGATATCCAGACTACGAATACCAGACTCAGGATCTTCTGCTACGACCTGTACCTTCAAGATATCCGATTCACTCATTTGAATAGAAGGTAAACCAGTGATTACAGGCGTCGTAGTGTCCTCTGTTTCCACAGGCGAGCCTACATATTGAATTTTAGGTGCTGCTGGTTGTTCCATGCCTTCGCCAAGAAAAAATCCAGGATGCGGAGGTTGATTATAACCCACGTTCTGCCAAGCCACTCCCAGTCGGTAGATCGGATCATGCATCAAAGTGCGAATACGATAATCTGTCATATCCGTTGTTGTATAGATTCGTAATTCAGAACTGTCCGTTGCTCGCCAGATCACTTCTTCACGCCAATCCCCGAACAGATCCGCCTGCAAGCTTGGATTCGCCTTGGTGCCATTATTAGAAGAGGCTCCAGTTGCCGTCAACAAATTAGCTGTTGTCTGGTTGGTATAATCCCACTTATCCACTCGATTAGAATCCAGCAATTCACGTAAAAGATCACCGTCCCACCAAATGCCAAAATTCGTAGAAGAAGGCAGCTTATTCGTGATTAGCTCTCCCTGTGCACTATATATGCCTGTAACAGGAATCTGCACCTCATTGGTAATCGTTGCAGCCCATACCTCTTCACCGGTATAACGCGGGTCAATATCTGCTGACATTCCGCGTCCAGTATCAATTCCCGTGAACACACCCCATATGGTTTCCCCTGTAGCTGCATCACGCATTTCAATACCATACTTGGAATCGGTATGCTCATGTACATCAAAGACCTCCAACCCCGGTCTGGTAGGATCAAGATCTCCGAAATGGATCGCATCCCCATGACCAAGCTTTGTATTATACAGTGGCAATCCATCATCATCGATCGCCATCGCGCCGAAGGTTATTTCGTCCTTGCCGTCACCATCTACATCTCCTACTGAAAGGTTATGGTTTCCTTGACCGGCATACTCTCCATATCCTTCATCGTTGGAATCGAAACGCCATACTTTTTCGAGCTTGCCACCACGATAATTGTAAGCTGCAAGCACGGTTCTAGTGTAATAACCACGGCTAAAAATCACGCTTGGCTGTTCACCATCTAAGTAAGCTACGGCGGCTAAAAAGCGGTCCACCCGATTACCATAGGCATCGCCCCAAGCGCCCACATCACCACGCGGCGGATCATAACTAACCGTATCCACTGCCCGGCCTGTTGCCCCTTCGAACACTGTTAAATACTCATTGCCGAGGAGCAAATAACCCGAGCTATTGCGATAGTCTGCACTTGCATCACCGATCACGGTACCTTGACCATCAACCGTACCATCTGCTGTCTTCAGCATAATCTCAGCACGCCCGTCACTGTCCAAATCGTAAACCATGAATGGTGAATAATGCGCGCCCGCACGAATATTAGGCCCTAAATTAATCCGCCATAAACGTGTGCCATCTAGCTTATAAGCATCCATATAGACTAGTCCTGTATAACCTGCCTGAGAGTTATCTTTACTGTTCGAAGGCGACCATAACATAATGATTTCGTAGACCCCATCACCATCCACATCCCCTACACTTGCATCCCCTGCACTATACGTATAAGGCTGACCGTCTTTGGTGTAATCATCTGCTGGTTTTTGCAAGGGGATAGATAGGTATTGCTTCTGCCATACGCTGAATTCTTCCGAAGCCGCTTTTTCGACTCCATTGATTACTGATGTAATTCTATATTTGGCGTCAGCTGTACCGGAAGTGTCAAGATAGTTCGTGCTTTGAGTAATTAACAAATCATTTAGCTTCTCTTCCCCACGATACAGATTGAATCCAATCGATTCTGGATCCAGACCTAACATCCGCCAGCTGATATAAACACCCGCATCTGTCTTAACCGCTATAGGCGCACGATCCAGCGCCTCCATCTTCCGGTATAGCGTTGTCACCGCTGAGGTTTCCAGCGAAGCGGAAAGATCAGAGATACCGCCTGCATTTACCGAGGCAACTTTGTAATAGTAAGGAATTGTACTTAAAATGGTCGTGTCTGTGTATGAAGCTTCGAATGATTTGTCGATTAGAATGAACTCACCATCCGCGGATTTCGCACGATAAATGTTGAACATCCTTGCATCTGATACCTCATTCCACGTAAAGGTCACATCATTTTTGTTCGTAGATTGTACTGCTAGACCACTAGGTACGGCTGCTTTTGCTACAGCTGGATCAATCATAGACACCTTTAAGGCATTAGATGTTACGGATTCCAGTCCCGTGCTGTCCACCGAAGTTACCGTATAGATGTATTCCATACCGATATCCGCAGTGGTATCTGTGTAAAGCGGCTCTGTTGTATCGCCCAGCAGCTCTGCACTATTCGCAACCGTTGCCTGACGATACACTCGGTATTTCAGCGCACCATCCATACCATCCCAAGAAAGATTAGCTGTGATAGGCTCATTGTTTAAGTCCAGACTACCCAGTTTCAGATTCGTTGGGGCTAATAATAGCGGTGTGATTTCCAGTCCATTGAGATGAGCCGTTGTGCCACTAAAAACAAGATTCATCTGACCGTCTTTGACAGCGATCTGGTTATACAGCTTCTCAGCAATATTTTCCTTACCTGAAGAGACTGTTCCATAATCTTTGCCTTCAATCGCTACATTCGTCTTGGTAGAACCAATCCAATCTCCGGTATAGGTCTTAACGGAATAATAACCATTCGGTAAATCAACTTTAAATTCATACGAGCCTCCAAAATAGATCACGAAATCTCTACGAAGGGCATCAGTTGCACTACCGCGATCTCGATCACTCATACCTTCACTTGAGGACAAGCCATAACCACGTTCTGTTGTATAAAGTACATTACGATTCACTTCCGTATAACCGGCGGCAACGGGTGAGCCAACAGGTCCAAAATCATAACGATATTGAGCGGACTTCGTAGTCAGCTTAACTTCATCTGAAGGCTCAGACTCTCCTAACCCATTTACTGCAGTCACTCGAACGGAGTAGCTGTTACCTTCCGCCATTCCGCTTAATGTTAAAGTTGGAACAGTGGCAGTTCCCGCCAATGCGTAAGCAGTTTCAGCTTCGGACGCTAGCTTACGATAGATTTTATAAATATCAGCACCCTCTACTTTATCCCATTTCAGTACTGCACCTGCATTACTGATACTTCCCGCTACAAGACCTTGTGGCTTGGCAGGCACTGTTTCTGGCTGCTTAATGTCCTGTACAAAGCTGGAGAGCGGAATGTTTAATTGCTCTATTCCTTTGGCCAACAGACGAGCCATTTGAATCGCTCCGTACTCTTGAAAGTGAGTATCGTCTGCTGACCCATTCGGGAAAGCACCATATATCCCTGCATCGAGGTGAAGGAATACAGAGCGTGTAGCTGCAAAACCAATCGAATTGTAATAAGCGACACTTAGCGCGCTAAGATCAACCATTTCCACATGCAGCTCATTGGCTACCTCTTTCATCGCCTGCACATATTCAGGGAAACTCACATTAAATTTTTCCGTGGCAGCATTATAATCTCTGCGGCCCATCGGGGTCACCAGAATCGGAGTCGCTCCTCTTTGTCTGGCACCCTCGACATACGTTTTTAAATAATTTTTGTAATCTGCTGGAGAGGCATACCGATCAGGAACACTGATCGTTGCGTCATTGTGACCAAATTGGATAAGGAAATAATCACCTGGCTGTATCTTTCGCAGTACTTCATCCAGCCGCCCCTCTACAATAAATGACTTAGAGCTGCGGCCTCCGATAGCGTGATTCTTAAACGTTACTTCCTCACTAAAGAAATCAGGAATCATTTGTCCCCAGCCAGCCTGTGGTATCCAGTAAGGATCGTAAGTCTGCACAGTGGAATCACCCGCAATATAAACTGCAGGCAATTCATTAGCAGGACGATCTGGCTGCTTAGTAATCACCAGTGCATTGATATTAGGCTTCATGCCAGAGAACACCAAGTTCATTTGTCCATCCACCAGAGCAATGTCAAAGCTCATTTCCAAATACTGACCAGCTGTTTTACTTGTCTGCTGAACTTTTTGAATGGATTCTACTTTGATGCCAATGTCCGTGTCTCCGGCGCTATCTCCAGCGATAAGCGACACAGTATAGTCACCATTCGGTAAATCTACATTAAAGGTAGTATCCTTAGGGACTACCAAATCCGATCGCAAAGGATCAGTGGTTTCCCGGTCTACACCAGTTACCTTTGATATATCCGTAAATCCATATTTAACCGCAGAGGAATAAGATACCCCCGCATCGACCTTAAGATAACCTTCCGCCGCAGCACCTGGGCCAAAATCAAAGGAATATACATTTCCTTCTGGCAATGTTACAGGTGGCGTGTATACCATACTTTCCACTTTGTTAGATAACTGGGATTCTCCTTGGGCATTAGCAGCTTTTACTCCATAATATTGCCGTTTAGAGGTATCCACTGCTACATCCGTAAATGTCGCCGTCCCCGACTGCCCAATCTCATGGAAACTTCCATCTGCTGAATCAGACCTTAAGATTGTATAACGGGTAGCTCCCGCCACGTTGTTCCAACTTAGCTGAACAGAACTCGCACCCACGCTGACAATCGAAAGGCCCGTTGGTACTGCCGGAACCTCTGCCCCCGGAATTTCATCTACCGTCACAGATGCACTCAAAGCAGACTCCTCACCGCTGCCTTTAACAGCAGACACATTATAAATGTAGCCACTGCCTTCATTTACGTCTGAATCCACGTAGTTGTTCGCAGCAACTTGACCTATCGATTGAATGGCCCCGCTAGGAAGCTCTGTCCGATATATATTGTAATAGACTGCTTCTGTCACGCTGCTCCACCCGAGGGAGACTGCAGTGGGCGAGAGATTCGTAACCGCTAAGTCCTCAGGAGCCTGCAGTGGACCCGGCACGATTTGCTGAATTATAAGTTCATTTAAATACCCGCCAACCCCTGTACCCGTGATGCCAACGGTTAGTTGACCGTCTTGGACAGTCGTGCGGTAAGTGGCTTGATTTACAGCCTGCTTGCTGCTTATTGAACCAGCCGTAACATCTTCTAAGGTAATCGTAGTTTTAGTTGTACTTGTGCCTGCCAATAAATCTCCTGAGAATACAGTCACATCGTAATCCCCATTAGGAAGATCCACTAGAAAGGCGTAGGACAATCCCAGTACAAAATCATTAGTCAGTTCATCTCCGCCCGAGCGATTTCTTGAGGCAACCGCCTGATCTAAACCATATCCTAGCTCCTTCGTATACAACTTTGATTCATGCACAGCTGTATAACCACTCATTACAGGACTTGTTGCCGTTCCAAAATCATATCGCAAAGTTATTGGACCTGAATCCGCACTGGCTGGTTGCACTCCAAATGTTGTAGAGGGAAATAGAGATGAACAAATGAAGACCCACGACAATAACACAATAAGTATTTTATTCCCCATTTTATTTCTCTTCATCTTCCGTGCTTCACCCGCTTTCTTATGATTGAAAGAACTTAGTACGTATCTGGCCCCGTTGTAGTAAACGCTTACAATAAGTTTCATTGTCATTCGTTCTTCAAATATAAGTTCACTTCGTGCGCGTATCCCCTCCTCCTTGCTCAGACACTTTTCTGGATAATTATTTCCAGATGCACTCATATCCAACACGATACTACCACCTAAGTTTCACTATGAACATTTAAAAAACAGAGTTTATCATACACTAAACCGTTCAAATCACTCGCCTATAGTTATAAAATCCTACGATTTCGTGACAAGCTGGGACATAAAACCCAGAATACACCTATACATTTTTAATTTCATATGAGTAAAATCATTTCAAAAAACAGCAAAAAGACCTCTTTGGTTTCCCAAGAAGGTCTTTGAGTTATGGTTAGATCTTACCGTTTAAGCTCCCACCTGGAGCAAATAATCGTTCGATATGCTTTTGAACCACTGGATCCGGAATTAATGGTGGCGCTTGATGAGGTTTTACACGCGCATCAATAATCACGTTATCACATGACCAATGCTTATACTCCGTTGAACTATTCACGCCATATATATCATGAGAAGGATTGCTGCGTGTGAACGTCGCCCATAGGAAATTCTCAATTCTATCACTTAAGAACTCGCTATTATCACATACAATAATCATCGGACAAGATGGGAGTGCTCCCTGTACTTGAATCGCTTCGCTAAGCTTGTTCATTTCCTGCGCTGCTTCAGCGTAAGTAGTGAATTTAGAGCCTTGAAGTGCCACGAGACCCGGCATCACCATCTTTGCATGTCCAAATCCCTGTAGTTCTTCAAGTATGTCAGGAACCTCTGTACATAGCTCTCTTTTCTTCTCCCCAACCGCAGCGAAAATCACCTTACTTCCGCTGTTTAGTCCTGTACCAGAATAATCAAGGGTATCAATCGTTGTATTCGTATAGAAATGAATATCTCTGCGAAGATTAATTCGCTCTAAAATATACGTCAAGAAATCCTCAACATCATGTGTGCTGATAGGTTGTTTCTCTTCGGCTGTAATAAACAAGAATTTAGCTAAACTAAGCTGACCTGTGCCTAATATCCGATTCGCAATCGTAAGAATCTCCGCTGGCTGCTTCACTTGTTGATAAGGTGTATAACGTTCACTGCCAATCGCAAACAAAAGGGGATGAACACCAGCAGCATCTACTGCATGAACTTCTTTGACACCCGGGATTTCTTGTCGGATAGCTCCACCCGTTAACTCGTGAATTAACTCACCAAAAGCGGTATCCTCTTGTGGGGGTCTGCCGACAACCGTAAATGGAAAGATTGCATTCTTTTTAGCGTACACTTTATGTACTTTCATAACTGGAAAAGGATGCACTAAGCTGTAATAGCCTAAATGATCGCCAAAAGGTCCTTCCGGCTTCGTCTCACCAGGATGAATTTCCCCTGTGATCACAAAATCCGCATCATTACTAATGCAATATCCATCTACATAGCTATAGCTGAAATGACGTCCCGAAAGTAAACCGGCAACGATCATCTCACTCATACCCTCAGGCAAAGGCATTACAGCCGATAACGTATGCGCTGGAGGTCCGCCGATAAAACAGCTCACTTTAAGCGGTTCTCCTTTTCGATTGGCTCTTTCTTGATGCACGCCGATACCGCGGTGAATTTGATAGTGAATACCAACCTCTTTATTGAGTTCATAATCATTACCATTCAACTGAACACGGTACATCCCCAGATTGGAATTCATAATGCCAGGCTTGTCTGGATCTTCGGAATACACTTGCGGCAATGTGACAAAAGCGCCACCATCCTCCGGCCAATGTGTGATCAGCGGAAGATCAGAAATACTGATTTCCTGAAAACCACTTGGTAGACCACCCGGCTTTTTAATAGGCAATGCTTTTCTCGCAGATAGTCCTGTCCCTACATATTTAAAAGGATTCTTAAGTGCCTTCATAGGATCGTTACGAAGTGCAATTACGTTATGTGTGGAGTTCCAAGTACGCCGAAAAATAAACTTACTGCGCTCTAGCGTTCCAAAAAGGTTAGATAAGGCACGAAATTTCGAGCCTTTTACATTTTCAAATAATAATGCAGGGCCACCAGCTTCATAAACCTTCAAGTGAATCGCGGCCATCTCCAGATAAGGGTCCACTTCTTCACGAATACGAACCAAATGTCCATGTTTCTCTAAATCATTAACACACTCTTCTAAATTGCTATATTTCATTTCATTACTCCGATCTCTAGAAGGTTATTACAAGATTTCTTGGATGCTTTAATTATACCCTGTAACTTTTTAAAATAAAGCGATACCCTATGTAATAGAACATCCCGCCGTTATCTTGTATTCTCAGGTTTGGGTTCATCTCTTAAAATATTTCTGGCAGGAATCCCTACTGCCGAAGCATTATCCGGCACATCTTTAACCACAACAGACATAGCTCCGATATTAACATCGTTCCCCAGCGTAACCGGGCCTAGTATCTTAGAACCTACTCCGATAAATGCTCTATCACCAATCACGGGTTCCCCTAAGTTATTTCTCCCCCCAATGGTCACTTGGTGAAAAATAGTAGCGTTGTTGCCAATCACCGCTTTAGGACTAATGATAATTCCATTTAACCCATGCGGTAAATGAAGTGCATCACCAATTTGAGCCTCTGCATGAAGCTCTCCACTGGCAACAATTCGAACAAAAAGCACATCCATTATTCGATATAGGAGCCACAAAGGTTTGCGGATCAGGCCACTTTTCACCCGATAATACACCCAATTTCCAAAACGATAAGTAAACAAAGCCATAATCGTTTGTGGATTTTTTAGATTTGCCTTCCAGTCCGTTTTGAATAATTTCATCATTGTATCATCCTCCTATTGGGGCAAGATATGAACTATATTCTCGTGAAATGAAAGCCTTAGTGTGGCAAGCATAAACGCCTTCGGCGTCCTTACAAGGACGGTAAGCGTTTAAGCGAGAAATATAAGGATGATGTATAGCGTGAAACTTATACTTTCTTATATTTTGAAAAAATATTCTGGGAGGATCGCAGGATGGAGAGTCATTCGGGTGATTGTGCTTTCACCAGTGTATGTTAGATTCAGAGATTCATCAAGAAGTGGACAGTTCTCCCTATATAAACATCAACCGATTACAAGCCTTCTTAAACAACAACACGCGCCGAGGTGATATCGGCGCGCGCTGAATGCTATCTTTTCTATTAAATAAGATCCAGAACAATCACGTTCACAGAATGGGCAGCTAGATTTACAATTGCAGTGTCTTTATCAAACCTGATTTCCGTTTCAACTGGAGTAACCTTCTCATCATTTTTTCTGTTCACATTAGGTGTGTGAACTAGCGAAGCATCGCCCGTTAAAGTAATCCATTTACCGGTAGTAGCTACGTTTAAGCCTTTCAGATCAAGCTTCGTTGCTTTATCTACACGATCCGCATTCACAAGCTTCACATAGAGATGCTTATCATCTTTAGTAACGGAATTGTATAATTCTCTGTTATACGCTTCGAGCTTATAATCAAGCACTTTGCTTGTTGCCTTGCCATCTGTGTAAGAGCAAATCAAATGCTTGCCATCTGCTCCACCATAATTAACAGTGATGGTATATTCCGTATGATCCGCTAGCTCTTCATAGCAACTAGCTCTAAGGTTACCCGCTGCTGTACTAGAGGAATAATCGCCGAGTGTATAAGCCTCAATCCCTTGCTTGTACACCTTGACTCCTGTGGCATCGCCATTATAGCCAATCGCATATTCGATAACATCTTTATTTTCCGGTGAAATGTCTGTCAGACCTGCACCTACATAGAAGCCATCTTCGCCGGAAGCTTTTTCAAGAACGACCTCTACTTTATAATTAGTCCACGCGTCATTGAGAATATACAATCCATTCAGCCCGCTGTTCTGTGCCTTCAAGACTAGACCTTTGGAAGGATCAATCGTATATCCGGCAGAACCAGGAATGACTTTCCAAGCTTCATGCAGCGGCTGTGTAAAATCTTGCTCTAACATAACGCTGCCATCCGTATTCGAAGTAACCTTCACCCGCTTCACAACTACAGATGATTTCCCGGCAGCCACTTCAATTCCTCCGTGAGGAATGAGGTCTACCTTTTCCCCGTTGCGATATGTCGAGAACGATGTGCCAACCACTTTGGTGCCGAGATATTTAGCGTACAGCTGTTGAACATAGTAGTTCGGCGTGTACCATACAGTTTCATCATCAAACCAAATACAATCTGGTGTCCATCTGTAGGTGCCATCTGTTAATACCTTATTGAACAAAGGTGCCGTTGCAGCTAGTCTAATCACATCAGAGTTATTCTCGAAGCTGGACATAATCGCTGCTTCAGCAATCGCTCCTGCCAAAGTATTTTTATCTGTCGAAGCATATTCACCCACAAAAACCTTCGAAGTTTCAGCCTCGTCCAAGCTGCCATCTTCTTTATAAGCTCTGTAATAGTAATTGTAGCGATCCGCATTCTCTAACAAATACTCGTTGGAACGGTAGTAATGCTCGTCCGCAATCGTATCCATGTAGTTCTTTTGTTTCTCATACCAGGTAACCGTCTCTTCAATACTCGATGTTCCATCCGTGAAGCTGATCTGTTCCGAGCCCTGTAGATTTCCGCTTAGGAATTTCCAGCCTTGTTGATAGGCATCATCATCTGCTTGTGCTCCAACCGTAGAAAGAATGGTCAGTTCATGATCAGGGTAGTTTTTCACCATATATTCATCAATCGTTGTTTTAAAATACTCGAAGTTGGCAAAAAACTCTGTGCCCCAGTTTTCATTCCCCACACCCAAGTAACGCAGGTCAAACGCTGCTTCATGGCCCATCTTTTTACGCAAAGCGGCCCACTCGTTATTGTCAAAATCCATGCTAATCGCGAAATCAATCAGATCCGTAAAGTTCTTCACATAATAATCTCTTAACGCACCGCCAGCTGGATTCGCATAATCCGAACGAGCTTGACACAGTACGCCGCAGGCCATAACCGGAAGTGGTGTTGCATTCAAATCTTCGGCTAATTGAAAATACTCCATATATCCAAGACCCATGGTCATCATATAGCCCCATACATTATAGTTCTCTTTGCGAAGCTCAATATCGTTGACAGACTCTTTCCAATCGTACACATTCTCCCAAATGTGAGAGCCTTCAGAAATACAGCCCCCCGGGAAACGTAAGAATGTAGGATGAAGATCAACAAGTGCATTCACTAAGTCTTTTCGCAATCTATAGTTGGAATTCCCTTTATAGTTAGCATGAGCTGTTGCAGAGCGTTCTTCTTCCCCAGCGCCCCAAACATCTTCCGGCATTAAGGAAACCATATCAATGGAAATCTCACCGTTAAAGGTTAAAGCAAGCTGACCAAGTATAGTTTCAGATCCTGTTAATACAAGCTTAGACTCTACACCATACTTCTTCCAGTTACCGTCACCATTCACCTCAACTACCGTTGCATCACTAATGGCTTTACCATCTTTGTCGAGCAATTGCAGGGTGATTGTTCCCGCTGCCTCAGCCTTCGCCCAAATCGTGAAGTTATACTTAGCATCCTTCTTAATAAACATTGAGCAGTGCTGATTGGAATCCGCAAAGCCTCTGTTATTGATCGTCGCGCCATCTGCCACTGTCACATAATGCGCATTCATATCTTTATCTTCGATTCCAAAGAAATCGTTCAAGCCGCCTGTATGATGAACCGTCATTTTGTCCGTGTCACCGGACCATGCATGAAGAGGTGTATAATTTCTTCCTGTTGAAGTCCCGTGCACACCACATACATGCGAATAGCTGTCAAAAGCAAACGACTCAAAGGAACGATTCTGCACTAGCTCTGCATAAATTCCACCATCTGCCGCATTATTAATATCCTCATAGAAAAGGCCATATAAAACTTCGCTAACATCCAAAATCTCATGGTTTCCATCGATCGTTAAGGTGTAGGGTGGCAAACCTTCTGGGAGCACAGATACGGTGAAGCTCTTCTCTACTGTACTGTCACCTTTTTTCAAAACTGCTGTAAGCGTTACACCTTTAGCAGAATGGACGGTTTTATTCACAACTCCCGCATTAGAAATAATTGCTGAGTCACTGGATACCCAGGACACGTCAACTTTTCCACCCATGAGCGAAGCTGGTAATTCGATATCTTTGGTGATGATTGAACTAGTGAAGGTTAAATATTTATCTTTTGCGAGCTTAACGATCTCTTCATCTGTCAAAGACTCGCACATAATCTCAATCACTTCGTCCTGCGTTAATCCCGCTTTATATACACGGAAGTCCGAAAGAGAGCCGCCAAAATCTACATCTGCAGCGTACTGGGACTTGCCGATCGTATTGTTACTATAATTCACTTGATCCTCAAATGTAGCAAACCACGTGCGTAGCTTAGCATATGTACCGCTAGAAGTCTGACTTATCATTCCATCTGCAACGATCTCACCATTGATATACATCACAGGTCCTGCACTGCTTAGTGTTCCACCTTTTGTTCCTGTGACCGCAAAGGCAACGTGCACCCATTCACCAGCAGCAAAGGATTTACCAGGATCTGCGACTAAATCTTCCCCCGCAAAACAAGTCCCCCGGAAATTACGCGTTAAAAAAATATAGGGCCCTGTCTCGCCTTTGCCGAAATCGAACAGTCTTTCCCATAAGCTCCCGCCAGCACTTACATGCATCCAAGTCGAGACAGTAAGGCCAGTTTGGTCGCTGACCTCTTTAAGAAGATCATCTGGCAAAGAAATATAGGATGTACCATGTTCTCCACCCGCTAGTGAAACAGCACTTCTACCCGCTACAGTCTGTATGAATGGCAGCTTAGTCCCTGAAGCGGTTCCATCGTTACCATTCCCTGAGTAATCTTGACCCACATGATCGGGGTTATCAAACTTATAATGCGCTATCAAGTTACCATTAATAGATTTGTTACTGTTGTCATTGTTCATAGAAGATCACCTGTCATCTTTTGTATTAGAAATCATAAAAATCTAACCAATCTACTGATTACTACGACAAAAACGCTACATCCGTGAATCATTTAACCTTTATACGAAACATAATAACACACTTTATAATCAATTAATATATTAACTAATTAATATTTGTGTGAAATAAAAGAAAACTTTTTTATAATTAAAAATTACCAAATAGACCCTTTTATTCATGATAAAATGAATTTGAATGTATGAAGGAGAGATGAAATATGAATAACCATGTAGGTTATGAAACAACAAAACGCGATTTATTTACAATTGAATGTAAAGATATCCTGTTACGAGAGTTTAGAGTGGAGGATTTAGACGAGTTTCACGCACTTACCACGCAGCCTGAAATCATAGAATTTCTGCCCGACTGGAATGTCCCTAAAGAACAACGGCTAGATTGGTTAATAAACTATGAAATAAAAGAAAACCAACAGTTTCTACAAGCGGTCTCAGCGGATGGAAATATCGGGGAGCTTCGTCTTCGTTTAGGCATTATTTTAAAAGAGACGAATGAGTTTATCGGTTGGTGCTGTACAGGAATGAAGGATGAATTACCCGCTCCGAACAGAGAAATCATGTATGCCATATCCAAGGATCATCGCGGCAAAGGGTATACCACACAAGCTGCCAAGGGGTTAATTAAGTATTTGTTTGAGCACACTTCTACTGATGTATTAAACGCTATTGCTCTGGTACACAATACACCCTCAAATAAAGTTATACAGAAATGTGACTTCGAGTTAATTAATGAAATTACGATTGAAAATGAAAGTTATAATTATTACCAGCTTTCTAAGCGATAATGGTATAAGAAAGAGCTGCCTGAATAATCTCAGGCAGCTCTTTCTTTAGTTCCAATTAGTTTATGAATTTAATGGATTGTAGAGATTGTTTAAGAATCTTAACCGCTTGTGCACGAGTTGCCAACGCTTTAGGAGCGAAGGTAGTCTCTGTCATCCCATTCATAACCTGGTTAGCGATTAATTCGGAGACAGATGCTTCAGCCCAGCTTCCAATAGATCCTTTATCTTTATAAGAAGCTAAAACATTACTTGGGTTCGCTGCAGATGAAGTATAGCCTGCATAGGTCAGTGCACGAAGCGTCATCACTGCCATTTCTTCACGGCTGATCGGTGCTAATGGGTGGAAGCTGTTATCTTCAAGCCCATTTACAATCTTCGCATCTGTTGCCGCGGCAACAGCGCCATAGAACCAATCACTCGCCTTCACATCCTTGAACTTCACCGTTGTCCCTTGAGCATCCAGCCCAAGGGACCGTACTAGTAAAGCTGCGAACTCCGCTCTTGTAATTTGCTGCTCAGGTGCAAAACGTGTAGAGGTTTCACCCTTAACAATTAATTTAGATGCAAGAAGCTCGATATCGCTCTGCGCCCAATGACCTTTAATATCATTAAACGTAACATCAGAGTGGATAACTGTGTAGGTGCTGTTTCCATTTCGTTTCATCTCTGCTACGGTTTCATTGCCTTTTACAGTAAAGAATGTCGGTACGAATACAAGCTCACCAGTTGCTTCATCATAACGGACTCCCGTACTGACTCGTGGATCAAGTACTGTATTCAGATTAATGCCCCTAGATACATAATACGTACCAAAGTTATTAATCTTTATCATCTTGCCATTACCCTCTGCGGTAATTTCAAACTTCAACGCCTGGCTTATCAAGCTGGCATTCTTTCGATTCGCTGCTTGATTGATAAGACTAGCTAATTGATCATCCACTTTTGAAATCACAATCGTAATCGTAATATCTTTCATATCCACACCTAGACTACTAATCAACTCTGCCGAAGGAATCACACTAGAAGGAAGATTATAGAAGTAGCCGTTATTCTGAATCAGTAGACTAGATCCTTTTCTAGAACCGTCCGTTGGTGCAAATGCCTGTAAAGGCAGTTCGATTTTAATCGGATTTGTGGAAACCTGAACTCCTAAAACTGCTTGTGCATGCGCTTGAAGTGCTTTAGTAAGTGAATTGGCATCGACAGATACTTTATCGTATGTCACGCCATCCTTACCCACTTCAGTGGTCACGGATATCTTACTGTTATCCAATAATGCCGAATGATCTGCTGGCACTGGTGTTGACGTCGGTTTCGGTGTCGACACTGAAACTGGTGATGTTGGATCTGCTGATGGAGATGGTGTTACCACCGGCGTTGCTGTTGCTGTTGATGTTGCTGTTGCTGTCGGCGTTGGTGTTACTGTCGACGTTGGTGTCACTGTTGGCGTTGCTGTCGCTGTTGCTGCCGGCGTTGGCGTTGCTGTCGCTGTTGGTTCCGGCGATACTGTTGCCGTAGGTGTTGGTTCATCTGTACCTTTAGCCAATTCCTTAGTATCCCGTACCCGGATACGAGTTCCTTCCGTATTCTTGCCGGTAACCCCCACGGCTACCAAAGTGTCACCGATTGCCAATACCGGAACAGGACCACTCTGTTTCACGATATACCCATCGGCAAAGACCAGAATTGGACCTGAGCCATCATCAATAACATAGGAGTTCTCATCGAATTGTGAACGAACCTTCCCCTTCACTTTTACTAACAGCCCTTGATTACTATCCAGATTAGCCTGTGCTGTAGTTAATATAAGTGGTTGTACCGGATCCGTATGTCCTGTTTTAATTACGTCCATCGCGAACGAATCAAATTCAAGTTCATAGTTATTCTCGAATAGTTTCGTTTTTCCGTAAATTCGTACGGTATCCCCTTCAACCAAACTCTTCTCAGGAACTTCTTTAAAGGCCATAATCCCACCGGAAGCATCCTGAACATAGAACGCATCGAAGAAGATGTCCGAGCCCGTAACGACTGTTCCCTCAACTACTCCAGCTGTTCCTTCTGGTTGTGTCTTAAGACTAGCAATAGTGTCGATCTTCGTTTCTCTGTGAGCTAGCCAATTGATAGAATTCAATCCAAGTTCATTATTGCCTTTAGGATTATAAGATTCATCCAATTGCTTATCATTCACAAAGTTCATACCGGAGACAATAATGCGCCCTTTCCCTACTTCTTCTGAAGCAATTGCAGGAATTGCCGAGCCACCAATACCGTCATCGATAATATCATAAACGTATCCGCCGGCAGCGATCTTATCTTGGTATGTCGTTTCATTACCTGATACAAGGATGGTTACTTTATCCGTATCTGCTAGTGCTTGATGTCCGACTTTTTCCAAGCTGGCCCCACTGTAATACTCAACGGTCAATGCCCGGTCTGTAATATAGTTTTTCACTAATCCTGGATGTAATCTAACCGTATATGTGTTCGTTCCTACAGGTTGAGACCAGAAGTTACCTTCAGGACTTGTATCAAAAATACCGTCATTACTGACCTGAATCGTAGATCCAATCTTCGCTAGTAGATCATTACTGATGGTAGGTCTTGAACTACCATTATTACTCTTCTCTGTTAAGAACAATGAACCTCCGCGCGCTACAAAATCTTTTATCGCCGTGCTTTCAGCATCAGTCACAGCCGCCGAAGGATGTGTAAACATTAGTACACTTACATCCGTCAATGTTGTATCTGTGATAGCTCCAGTGTTCTCTACGACAGTGTATCCTTCCTGCCGAAGCTGTGTGGTGAAACTTTTCAGATTGTCTTTATACGTACTTCCATCGGTTGATGTGTTCTCATTTTTATGTGAGGCATCGATCAATACTTTAATTCCCAAGGAAGCCTTAATGGCCACTTCCAACTCGAACTGGTTATCATCCGGTGAATCGCCAGGCGGCGCATCTACTACTGCAATTAATTTATGATTGCCTTGAACTGGATTGGACCATAACACTTGAGCAGTTGCTGTACCCTTAGATAATACGGAAGGAACTACAACTTCGTTAATCAAATGAGCGGAGTCAACAACATCATAATAAAAGTGAACCTTAAGATTACTTAGATCCTGTGATCCAAGGTTAGTTAATCCCGCTTCCAAGGTAGTCGGACTACCGGAAACCAAGCTGTTGCCTACAATATTAATACCGCTAATCTTAATGTCTGTAGTTACATCTTGTGACCAGATTGGAGCGGAATAAATTTGCTCTCCGTCCATTTGTGTTACCTTTACAACGAACCATTGTTGACCGCCTGTTACTTCAACAGAAGGACTCCAAGTGAAATCTTTAGTCATTGGTTTTGCTGTTTGGATAATTTTGTTGCCATTCGTGATCAATTCTACCTTAGCAACACGATCGTCTGATTTATATGAACTGCTGAGGTAACTATATTCAAGCTTGCTCTTCTCTTCAACAACATCATCTTTCCCTGCGATTGAGAAGTTAAGGGTATTGCCCTTCACTGTTGCTCCCATGTAACTGCCATTCGCAAGAACATCTAATGTAAAGTTTGGATCTTCACTCATGTACACGCGCATATTGCGCATCGACTGTAGCAAAGATTCCTGCGACAAATCATCGGATACGATTACTGTTCTCGCATTGGTCTGACCCCATGTACCATCATGGTTATCTTCACCATAAGTTGGGGCTACATGCCATCCCAAATCCAGTGCTTTGAAATATTTACTTTCTGCATTCGCATAGCCATAATGACCTGATCCATTACCCACCTCAAACATGGTGAACAATTTATCAACATTTTTGTCATAAGGTGCGAAATTATTAAAAGCGTTCGCTGACATATCGGGATGATTGAACTGCGCCACGATATCATCATACGTCAATACCCATGCATAATACTTACTCAAATCTTGATATTGACCGGAGTTTTGTTTACGATCAATAAAATTGTCGGTTCCAAATACGTTGGAATGACCCCAAGTAGTTGAAGTCATTTCAAACGCTGGGAATACAACAAAGCTATCATTTTTAGTGTATTGCTTCGCTAGATCCTTCGTTAATTTCCAGTCTTCTCCACCCGTACGTTCCGGTTGACCTTTATGATCTACGGTATCCGAGCCTACCATCGCGGCATCAATATCATGCGAATGATCTGAAAAAGCGAAAAAATCATAGTTATGTGCTTCGGCCGCCTTCAATGCGTCTTCAGGCGTACCCGCAGCATCATGTGAAATATTCGTGTGATTATGAGTGGTTCCACGATAGTGGTTACCGCCTGTAAAGATAGGTGTAATTGTAAAAGTCCATTTATACGTTCCCGCATTATGCTTGTTATCACTAACATTCACGACAACCGTATGATCACTAATCGCAAGTTCGCTGCTATTGGTAATCATAATGGTATCTCCGTTAATGCTAGCCGGAACAGTATTTCCATCCAGCTTGACCACTAAAGTGGATGCATCCAAACCGCTTGGTTCATCATATTTCACGGAAATTACTGGCTGTCTATCTTCAATCCTCGTACCTGACATTGGAGTCTCTTCGAAAAACTCAGGTGCAAATGTATCCTCAACTACAGAAACCTTAAGGGGTGCATCCGGTGTACCCGACTGCTTAGTGACTTCACCCATCTTAGCCTCTATGTAATACTCAAAACTATTACCTGAAGCAACAAAGCTAGAATTCAAATGTGCTGTATAGCTGCTGCCATCAGTAGTACTCATAGGTAATGAAGCATATACCCCACCAATGGTTCTGTAGTGAATAATTACAGAATCAGCATTTTTAGCTTTAGCGGCAAATTGAATATCCGCATTAGCGTAAGCCTGTGTAATCGCTTGATGTGTAAGTGCAAGCTCTTTAACTTCTTTTACATCTTCGATGGATCTAGGAAATACCTGATACCCACTCTTAAAAGTAGTGCCTGACACATACTGACTGAATATCCCGGTAAATGTGTAGGTTAAATCCTTCTCCAGCTTCGTCGGAACATCAATTCCACTAGCTGTAGTAACACGAACCGTAATCGTTTTGTTCGTTACAGTCTCTGCAACGGTAATGTTATAACCATTCCCAGCCATCGCTGGAATGTTAGTGATTTTACCTGTGAATTGAACTAATGTGCCTTCCAGTGGTTCTGCCTTTGTGTAATTGATTAAATCTAACAAAGTAGATTCTGTAGGAATAGGAAGCGCGGCTTTTCCATTCTTCACAACTTTCGTAGGGGTTATTTCTGTTAAGCCATTATAAAATTGAATCGCACCTGTGACTGTAACTAAATCACCTTGTGTTACTGTAACACCCGTTGGAAGGGTTCCAAAGACCGCGATTCCTCCTGTAGCATCTTGCATATAGAAGGTATTGCTTGCTGTCAATTCACTATTACCAATGACTACACCTTGAATCGTAAACACTTGATTAATTTTATCCGATTTACCGTTGCTATCATTTGTGTGTATCGTGCTGATCGGTGTAATAACCGATGTGTCTTCTTTAGTAACTACAGTTCGAGGACCCTCCAAATTTCTACCATTAGAGGTTACGGTCAACTGTGATACATAAACATCATCCATACCACCTGTGAAAGTAAAGGTGAACGATCCATCTGCTCCAGCAACAACATAGTCTTTTCCATCTGTTGTATTGGAGTTACGGCTTCCAGTTGTGGAGCTATTGTAGCTGTAGATTGTTGAATTAGGAACAGCAGCACCTGCAGCCCCTACAATTCTACCTCCACCTTGGGAATCAAGATAATAGTTAAGCTTGTCCGGAATAAGAGCTGCACTCGGCACAGCCAAACGAATAACTACAGGACTACTTGCACTTTTATCTAGATCTTTAGCCGTTAGGTAAACTTGTGTACTGCCGCCAGTATTATCAAAGGTTAAATTGTTAAATGCCCCTGACGCATCTGCATAAACAGCATTCGTAACCGCAACTGAACCTGTACTTGGATCATTGAGATACAAGGATACATAAGTGTCTGCTGTAACAGACGCGATATTTCCTGTGACCATACCCAATGTACCTTCATTAGTGAATTGAATGTTCTGCCCAAGCGGTTGTGAGCTTTTGGTAATCACAATAGCTGGTGTAACAGAGTTTCTTGGAGCAAGGACAGGTCCCACAACGAAATCCGTACTGTTGTTATCTGTATCTAATCCAGCACCTTTACCTGGTCCAGTGTTACTTCCATCCTCTGATCTCCGTTGTGCACTGGTCGAATTACTTAGAGCCGATAATTTAGTTCCTTCTGACTCGTTGGCACCACCGAAGCCTAGAAAGTCAACCACACTAGGATCTGAAATACCTGAAATGGTAGCCTGTATGCTTGTAAGTGCAACCTTTCCTTCAGTTCCTGATAAATTAATATTTCCAATCACATCAGCTTGAACAGGAAGGTCTGCCGGAGCATTAGCTCCCTTTGCACCCTGAATTAATAAAAATCCATGTGATTTAATAACTTTACCCGTGAGTGGTGTCATACTTACGGTCCCTGAGGTAACAGCCGTAAATGCCCCCGCCTTGGAAGCATACTGAACAGCATAATTATTCAGATCCACATCATCGTCAGTTGGGTTATACAGCTCTATAAAATCATAGGAATATGGAGCCCCGTTATTTCCTCCCCCACCAAATACTTGGCTGATTACTACATGCGCAGAAGCAGCTCCTGCAACCTTAGGCAATAGCAATCCTTGCGGAATCATAGACAAGAACAGCAATACAGCTAATGCTAAACTTGTCCGTTTTTTCACTTTCTCAAACTTCAAACTCATGAACAAAATTCCTCCTCGTATAACATGTCAGCTATATTTTCATCATAAACCTGCTTTGTAAACGAGTTGTTATTGTTTTATTTCGTTTTGTAAAATTTAATTAAAAAAATATTAGAATTTTTAGTTTTTATTTAAAATATTCGCTCATACAACCCTTATTTTATCTTTTCAGTTAACACTCCAATGACAATTTAAGATTATGATCAACTGTAATAACATCATTTAATACATATTTATCTTCAAGGGGGAACAACTTTGCCAGCTCGTAAGAACCGCTCCAACCTATTAAAATCATTAATCTTTATTGTGATTTTCCTTATTTCTATGACTTCTTCTCAACTAACGGCTTCCGCACATCCACTTAGTGCCAGTTATACTACCGTTACTTTTGATAAGGACAAGACCGATTTTTCATTTTCATTGGACGTCATTTCGATTATTGAAAGCATGGATAACGTAGATATGAACGGAAATGGAATATTGGAAGAGAATGAGATTGAGAGCAATAAGCATCGTTTAGAAGAATGGATCGAAGATAGCGTCATCTTGGAAATGAATGATCAACAGCAAGCTCCAGAGCTTCAAGATCTATTCCTTGATAAAAAAGGGGATAAAGAGGTTCTTACCTGGAATTTTACCTATCCTGCCTTTGAGCCTGGACAAACCATCGCAATCAACGACGGCCTATATTCACAAGCTACAAGTTCACCGTATGTCAATTTAATTACTGCACATAACGGAAATCAGACTAGCGAAACCGTAATGCAAGGAAAAGACCGGACGTGGACCATGCTGCTAACAGAGGATCAACAGGAGCAGCAATTATCATCATCCACCAATTCGTCTTCATCAGGTAATTCTGGGTCCTCATCCGATTGGTTTTCTTTTTTCAAACTGGGAATGAACCATATTCTTACTGGTTATGATCACTTGTTATTCCTATTCGCTCTACTATTAAGAAAACAAACGCTCAAACAATATGCTGCAATTATCACAGCTTTCACTTTAGCACACAGCATTACGTTAACACTCGCAGTTCTGGGCTGGATCTCCTTGCCTTCACGAGTTGTTGAATCTGTAATTGCACTCAGTATTTGTTATGTAGCGCTTGAGAATATTTTTCGTAAAGAAATCCGTTTACGCGCGCTCATAACTTTCCTGTTCGGACTCATTCATGGCATTGGCTTTGCAGATATTCTTCAAGAAATGAACTTGCCAAAAGCACATTTGGCTGTGGATCTGGTGAGCTTTAATGTAGGAATTGAATTTATCCAATTATGTATTGTTATTGTTTTGCTTCCGGTACTTATTTTTCTCCAAAAAAGAAATTTCTACAAACCGGTTATCGCATATGGTTCATGGTTAATTACTGCACTTGGCGCCTTTTGGCTAGTGGAGAGATTGTTCTTCTAGAATAAACCCTATAGTCTCACGCAAAAAAACCCCTGCATGGGAAATGGAGATACGATCCATTTACCTAAACAGAGGTTTTTTTGAGCTGATTCATGATTGCTGCTTCATACGAAGCATTTGCGCTAGAAGCTGTTCCACATCTTTTTCCGGGAATGCCTTCATTAGCGTGTCTTTAAAGGTTTCTTGTGCACGGATGAGCTTGGCCTCACCAATGGAGGTTAGGGAGGTATAAATACTTCTGCGATCACTGTCGCATGCTTTTCTCTCTAAAGCTCCGCAGCCCTTGGCTTCAAACCGGCTAACTAAACGTGAAACGGCACTTTGGCTTAAACCAACCATGGATTCAAGTTTCTGCAATTTCAGTTTTTTCTCTGGGGCTTCCGACAAGAATAATAACAAGTAGAACTCTTTTAAAGATAATCCATGATTCGCTTGCAAATTAACTTCTAATTCATTCGTCACATTCATTTGTATATGCGTTAACGTCAACCAATTCGCGATAAGGTCATTGTTAAGAATTTTGTCCATCTATCTCTTCATCTCCTGAGCGTATGACTATTCATGAATTTTTTCTTCTATATAATAGTACTACACTCCCCATCCATTGTGCCAAGCTTAATCCAAAAAAGAGAAAAGACCGTTTCTCCAAGAAGTCGGTCTTTCCAAATGATTCCATTTAATTCGTTAGTCCTTAGCCTTTAATTCTAGGAAATCCAAAGGCATACTGCCGAGGAATACTAGGGTCTTGCTGAAGCTCAACCCCAGCCTCCAGCGTCCAATATGGATTTCTCAGCATCCCCCGACCAACCGCAACAAGATCTGCTTCCTCATTCCCAATGACTGCATTAGCAAGAGCAGGTTCATCCAATCTGCCTACAGCAATCACCGGTACATTCAAACCATATTTGATCTCTCTTGCCAAAGGAACTTGATACGCCGCATGTGTTCCTGGCTTGCCAGCAGCCGCGATAGGACCTTCACCACCTGCACTGATATGGAAAATATCTGCGCCAGCTTCTTTATAAGCTTTACTAAATGCCAAGCTTTCTTTAATGCCGTATCCGCCCTCTACATATTCTTGAGCTGAGATACGCATGATCAATGGCATTCCTTCAGGCATTTCACTTTTCGCTGCACGAATGATTTCAGTACCAAACAAGGTCAAATCTTGGCCATATTCATCTGTTCTTTGATTTGTTAATGGTGAATGGAACTGATGAATAAGGTAACCGTGCGCACCATGAAGCTCGATAACATCAAACCCCGCTTGAATCGCACGCTTCACGCCTAACCGGAATTTTTCAACCATACCCTTCACTTCTTCAGTCGTTAGGGCACGTGGTGTTTTGGAGTCAGCATCAAATGGAACGGCAGAAGAGGATACAGGAACTGCTGCATCTTCAGCCTTACGCCCAGCATGAGCAATTTGAATACCTACTTTTGCCCCATAAGCATGACAAGCATCAACAATTCTAGCCAATGCAGGTATTTGCTCATCGGACCAAATGCCAAGGTCAAAATCAGTAATTCGGCCATCAGGCTCTACATCGGTCATTTCAATAATAATTAATCCTGTTCCTCCAATGGCGCGGCTTACGTAATGATTATAATGCCAATCGGTAGCAATTCCGTCCTTGTTAGTCACTGAATACTGACACATTGGAGGCATAACCACGCGGTTCTTCAATTTCAAATCCTTCATTTCATAAGGGGTAAACAAGTTCTTCATGATATCTCTCCTCTTTATAAAAAACTAAATTTATTATGAACATTAAAAACATGTTTTAGCAGAAATTAATTAATGTATGCTCATGCATGTATATTAGTATAGAATATCTATGGTGTCAACCATGAATGTCTCCTGCGGTTTAATAACTCCACGTATTGTTGAAATCTTTGTCGCAAGGTAATATATGGGTATCTATTTTCTTAGAAAGGATGATCTCACAAGTGGACAAAAAGCTTTTACAATCACATAGTATCTTTCCTACCCTGAATATTGAGCGCACCGCTGCTTATTACAATCAGTACTTAGGCTTTCAAGTTGTGCCCTATTTAGATACGGAAGAACCGCATGTTTGCCTCTATCGTGATGATACAGAAATTATCCTTACTCAATCCCAAGGACAAAGGGTTATTCCTAATCGAGAATTGTATGGCTATGGTTACGATGCCTATTTTATTACGAAACAGCAAGAGCAGTTGGAGAAAGAATTTGAAGCGGCTGGTGTTAACATTGTCCGAGCATTAGCAAACACCGACTATAATAACAAGGAATTTGTTATTGAAGATGTTGATGGGCGCTGGATTGCTTTTGGGATTAAAGGATAAAAAAAACGGCCCTCGGCCGTTTTTCTTATCCTTTAAAAGAGTCCAAATATCTTCTTACAGCTATTTTTACGGGAAGGATTCAGAACATCGGTAACCCCAATCTTATTTAACTTATTAAGAAGTTCTTCCTCGCCATGCTTAACTTTATAATCTAACTCTTCTCCATAAAGCGGAATTAAAGTATAGAAGTGCACCACTTTCTCACTGTTCATTTCCAAATTAAAAAATCCAGCTTTATCTTCAACATCTGGCACCCACACAAACATCCCTTGAAATCCTGTATCCTCACTATAAGGCTTTACTGGATTACCGTTGACTAGCGTATGCCCCATATAGAGCCATGTATTATATTCATGTGGAAACCTAGCCGTTGTTTTTAGCGCACGAACTGGCCAATAATTTCTTTCGTCCTTAAAAGCCTCATCAGACAGCTTCCATGTAGGAGGAAGGCAAATCATTAATTCAGTAAATTGATATTCTTCTGCACCATCTGGTACCTGCATCGCAAATTCACTCATTCCTGATGTAATTAAAGTATAGTAATTCCGCTCAGGCGTCGGGTTAACAATTAGAATATCAATGGACAGAACATCTGAAATAACCTCTTTAAAAATATTATCAATAACCCCTATGTATTGTTCAATATGATTACATATCATCTGATGAGTTTGAGCTGAATGCATTTAAAATCCCCTCCCTTATTACTAGATTACAGAATTTCATCTCCACTGCCATTGATTTCACAGAAATCACTATGATTATGACTTATGAATGTAGAATAAGCATTCCCCTGATTTAATAAATGCTCTTGAAAAAACTTAGCGACAAGCTCATTTATCTGATTATGAATCCCACAAGTTCTATGATATAAAGTCTCGTCCTCCTCAAAAAGAGGCATATCACTAAAGGACATATGCGTTGCCTTTCGTATTTTCAAAAAAGATTTATATCCATTCCAATTCCGGAAAAGCTTCTCTTGTCCTTTGATGAAATCATTTGCTATTTTCTCCTGTAAAATAATGCTTAAGGATTCTAAAGCAGAAGCATTTTGCCTTAATACAAGTAGGGGTACCGAGTTGTTGTTCACTTCATTCTCAATATATAAATGCATACTTGCATCTAATAAAACTGCGGCTTTAATTCTATCATCTTCCATAGTTAAATCTAATGCAGTAGCACCACCGATTGAATGTCCAACAATGCCAACCTTGTCCATATCAAAACTTTCCATTCTTGAATTCAGATTGGATAGGTGATCTAATACATACTTTATATCCTTTTTTCGAATAGAAATTAAGTGATGTAATTCGCTATAATCTGTAGCCTGTATTGTCCTCATGACCTCTGATTGATTCATAAATTCTCCACTTGGACTAACTGTAAACATGGCTTCATAAGCAGCACTGACGGTTACCACTATGAATTCTTGCTTTACCAGCGCTTGTATATTGTAAATATACATATCTCTATCTAAGCCTAGTGCAGGAGAGTAGATAATGACAGGATAGGATCGTTTGGATTTTTGTTGCAATGCTCCCTCGCTGATTGAGGTAGATAATCCATCTATGATATCCATATTCATTCCAATATCTTGTAGAATTTCTCTTGCTTGTTGTTCACAGGGCCGGAAAAGATCCATATATTTCATTTCAGATTCGTTGTTATCGGGTAAACCATCCGTATCCGGATAATAAATACTTATCACGATTTTTCTGGGCTCTGACTCTTCTTGGAACGTACCCTTGCGCGTGTAATCCGTTAATACTTCAACTTTTCGAAAAACTCCCATGGTTCCACTCCATTCTTCCTCGTTCACTATATTTTAATTTATTTTCCTATTTATTGAAATGAATTCTCCATAATGTCCATACTAATGTCGATTGCTATGAATGGAATCAAGTTGAATGAACGGTTATAATACCTAAGTGCAGGTGAATCTTTAAAAAAATCAGGGATGTGGAAACTTTAATGGTGAATAATTCAGCATATACACTTTATTTACGTGAGGATTGGAAGAAGCTAAGCGATTTCACCGCTATCCAATTATCAGAAGAAGAGCTTACCGATATCCAAAGTATTAACGATAAAATTTCGATTGAGGATGTAAATGAGGTCTATCTTCCTCTGTCCCAATTGATACATTTGCAGCTTCAAGCCTCTCATACATTTAAAGATTCTATAAATCACTTTCTTAATAACGATCTTAAAAAAGGTCCATTTATCATAGGCATCGCCGGAAGTGTCGCTGTTGGCAAGAGTACAACCGCTAGACTTCTTCAGAAACTCCTCTCTCAATTACCTTCTCATCCAAAAGTAGATTTAGTTACGACTGACGGGTTCCTACTTCCCAATGCTGAGCTGGAAAAACGTGGAATTATGAAGAAAAAGGGATTTCCTGAAAGCTATGACACACGTAGTTTAATTTCATTTTTAACTAAAGTGAAGTCTGGTGTTTCGGGTGTTCAAAGCCCTGTATATTCGCATCTAACTTATGATATCGTGCCAAATGAATGTATTACGATCGAGAACCCGGACATCCTAATTGTTGAAGGATTAAATGTTCTTCAGACTAGTTTGACAATTAATCAAAGTATGCCAAACTATTTTGTATCTGATTTCTTTGATTTTTCAATTTATGTGGATGCTGATGTGAATAATATTGAGAAATGGTATATTGACCGGTTTATTAAGCTTAGAGATACCGCCTTCCAAGATGAGCAATCTTATTTTAAAAAATATGCACAGTTATCACTAGAAGAATCTATCGAGATCTCGAAAAGAATATGGAAAGAAATCAATTTTGAAAATTTGATACACAATATTTTGCCTACCAGAAATCGTGCAGATCTTATACTATTTAAAAATAACAATCATCACATAGATCGTATTAAGCTGCGAAAATAAGAAATTGTTCTCACAAACCAAGTCTCTGATTTGCAGAGCTTGGTTTTTTTATGTGCAAAAAAAATTGGGTGAATATCGTAGGTGTAATGCCTTTATCCTCTTGCCAGGGCAAACGTATACTGTGGTACATTCGTACACTAATGTAGAGAGAGGATAAATCAAATGATCGAAATTGCCTTGGCCTTTCAAGATAAGGATGGAAAGTATGTAGAGCATGCCGGTGTCGTTTTAGCGTCAGTTTTTCATCATACAAGTTCCCCAATCCATGTTCATATTTTACATGATGCCTCTTTAACCGAAGTTAACAAGCGAAAGCTCACCAGATTAACCACTAAACATCAGCATACGATTAGCTTTTATTCGATTACTTTACCCGAAGATATGCTCCAGGTTCTTGCCAATATTAATTCTATCGATATGTGGACACATGCAAGTATGTACCGATTGCTGCTTCCCGCGTTAATTCCTTCTGACAAAATTATTTATCTGGATTGTGATGTATTGGTAAACATAGACATCGCGGAGCTGTGGCAAGTCGAGCTGAATGAAAAATATTTAGGGGCGATTTGGGATCAGGGCATTATGGATGTTGCATCTATTGTGAGCGCCAAAGGGCTGAATCCCGAGATTTATTTTAATTCTGGAGTGATCGTATTTGCTTTGAATAATATCCGCCAGAATACGAACTGGTACCAAGAGATGCTGAACTTCTTGCGCACTTTCCCTGATGTCACCATGCCTGACCAGGATGTTCTAAATGCAGTTTTTGGAGCGAATTACCTCCCTCTCGATATCCGTTTTAATTCATTTAACATGGCCATCCCAGATCATGACTACAATAATAAAATTGTCCATTTTGCCGGGGATGAGAAATGCTGGAATAAAGATTCCTCAGGATTTGCGCTATATCGTAAGTTCCTAAATCTAACCCCTTGGAGAGCTTTTAAAGCCAAATTAAAACGAAGAAGACGGAAGGTCAGCTATGTAAAGCGGCGGTTCATACGAAAAAGTAATAGACGAATCATTTATAAACGTAGAATTAAAATTATTCGCACAAGAATCTCGCCCCTTTCGCTGTTTCAATTGAAATTAATTAGAACGATTAGGAGAAGAAAAGGGACAGTAATCAATACAAGAATTCAATATCAACGACGTATTAAACGTAAAAAAACAGCCCCTATTAGATAGAGGCTGCAGGATCTCGAGAAACCCAAGGCCATCCAGTGAATTGGGTTTCTCGTCATTCTGAAAAACGGTATCTCTGCCGTTTTTCTTAAACATGATCGTATAATAGATCCTTTTAGTTCACTTTAGTAAAAAACCATTTCTGAGCATCGCTTCCGTTATCCGTCCACTGCTGAACCGCTGCGCCATCTGCGGTTGAGGCTCCGTTTACATCCATAGCTAATCCACTCACTTTAGAAATTAGTTTGTAGTAGCCACCCCCTACATCTACAATGCTCCACCGCTGAGCGTTGGTACCATTGTCATCCCATTGCTGCAACTGTACGCCGCTGACGGTTGATGAGTTCGGCACATCCAACACTTTTCCACTATGCACTGCTGTCAGCTTATAGTAGCCGTCTCCTGTACTTTCCACCTTAAATTTCTGATTATTGGCTGTGTAATTGGTCCATTGCTGCATCTTTGCCCCACTTGCTGTGGATACATCCACTACGTCCAGAACCTTGCCACTAGCCTTGTCGGCTAAAGTATAAATCCCACCACTAACGATGTTTGAGGTAGGCGCGGATTGATACACACGTACATAATCAACCAGCATTTGCGCCGGGAAAGCAGTTGAAGCGTTTGGACTTCCAGGCCAATTCCCACCAACAGCAAGGTTTAGCAGGATAAAGAAGGGTTTTTGGAACTCCTCCGTATTTCCCGTTCCATTCTCGATATAAAAAGCATTAAATTGGTTGCCATCTACAAACCACTTGATATAATTCGCATCCCATTCAACGCTGTACACATGGTATTGAGAGAAATCCAGATTTCCGGATACCTGCCCATACTCGGCATGCCCATTGGCATCCCAGTGTACCGTCCCATTAACAAAAGCATTATTGTTCACACGTTCCATAATGTCTGTTTCACCGGATTTAGGCCAACCTACTGTATCAATATTTGATCCAAGCATCCAAAATGCCGGCCAGAGTCCTTGACCTGAAGGCACCTTGATTCTAGCTTCAATTTTCCCATAGGTAAAACTTTTGAGTCCTTGTGTTTTGATCCGTGCAGAGGTGTAATTCATTCCACCGTAGGATTCTTTTTGCGCTGTAATAACCAGATTTCCACCCGTAACTTGCAGGTTCTGCGGACGACTAGTATAGTACTGAAGTTCATTGTTACCCCAGCCACCGCTCCCTGTGCCGATTTCGGCGGACCAATTACCAGTATTCAGAGAATTCCCGTCAAATTCATCACTCCATACCAGATTCCAGTTCGAGGCTGCACTTGAATTACCTGTAGGCACTAGAGCAATCATGAGTGTAAACAGCAGAAATAGACTTAGCATTTTTCCTTTTCTCAACATCATCGTCTCCTCCTAATAAATAAAAAAATTATAGGACACAGGAATGCTTAAGACGATATCTGCCCAGGGTCAGCCCAATGGAATCACCTCTTTGATCTTATTGATTTCATTGCACGGCGCGCTCGTACATTTGAAACCGGTTTCGTTTTTGGATAAAACAAAGCACTATCCCCAAAACCAGCTATTACAGCCAGAGTCAGGTTAACGCATCACTTCATTTGCAGTGTACGTCTTCTCTATCCGTAATATGCCAAGATTTCAACCTTACTTATGTACTTTAATCCCATAGCCACTTCCTAGTTTGCCTCCTGCAATTAAAAAGGCTTTTGCACGCCGTTGCAGTTGGGTGTTCTCTTCGTACGCTTGTGGGGTCATACTTAATTTACTAAATATTCTTTCTTCTGCTTCCTTGGAACTTTTATCCACTTCATAAATGTAGAACCGACTTTGAAACTGAATAATGTTCGATTCTGGGTTCAAAATCTCACTTAATTCCGGATCAAGCAGCCATGAATGACAAATAAACACTGGAGTTATACCTCTGAAAAAAACTCTGGCTAACTGAAAGGACTCCTCGACACTTTGAACGGATAAAGGCTCTCCCGCTGGAATGTGCACATTAAGCACGATTTGATTGGTATAGATTTTACAACCATCAACATCTAAATCGCGGTCCATCGCAAAAGGTTGAAATTGCATTCTTCCCAAACGAAATAAACGAAGCTGAACATGCTCTTGCAGCCAGTTATATTCTTCAATACCATATTCACCGTAATCACGTAGACATTGCATGCACCAGATCTGAATATCTGAGAATGTATCATAATAGATCTCATCCTCAATGTTACGAATACGATACTCTTCATAAGCTTCTACTGCGAATCTCACAAATAAATATAATAGTAGCTTTCGATAGCCCTCCGATGCTTTCACAGATTCAAAAAAAGAAAATCTGTCAAAATAAAAATGTTGTTTATAAACTAGATATTCATCCTCTTTTATCTGAAACTCATAAACCTGCTGTCTAGCCGCTGGATCAAGCTTTATCCCTTCACACAATGCTCTGATATTCACTAGAAAACCTCCCTATTTCCTATGGATACAGCACACCACTTGTAAAAACTCATAAAATATAACAAAGAAACGGCATTTCTGCCGTTTCTTTGTTATATGGATGGCCAAGGCTCAGAGCCTGTTTTACTCCAACCCATGTTCCTTACGGATGTTATACATGCCTTGAACAAGCAGCTCGGAAGGATCCCGATTCAATTGCAAGTGCGTTAACAATAAATGCAGTGGGAACGCACAAACGTTATTCCCATCGCTTATCGCTGGAAATCCAGCCTCGAAAACCGGACCTAGTTTTTCATTCCAAGCTAGTCCAACATGTACATCTTCTGGCGCAAATTCTTCGGTTATTTCTTTAATACATTGCGGAACTAATACATTGTCTATGATCGCTTTAGCTTCTTCTTCACTTGAAGGCGGTTTTGGAAGCGTTTTGCCTCCCTCAATCTTCATCAGATCAACAAAGAATGAAGCCATCCATGCTGCAGGATCCTTACCCGATTGGAATCTTGCAATCAATTCACGCAGAAAAAAGCCACAAGAATAGACATGGTCTAACTCAGACTTTACGTGAAAAACAAAAACCGGGCCGTAGGCCTCCATATTCAACACTTGTCCTTCAACGTCTTGAAAGTGCACTCTCAAAGCTACGAGACCGTTATGATGAACAGCCATCACTAGCTTATTCATATCCTCCTCAGACATTTCTGGATCATTGGTTATTTCCTCGTTCTCGTTTAATGTTTCTTCGTTCTCATTGGTTATCTCATTGGTCATTTTAAATTCCCTCCCGCTCCTATCATACCATCTAGTGAATTGAACTGACACTTTAATAATAGACAAATTCCTACCAGTTGAGGAGAAAATAAAAAAAACGGCATCTCTGCCGCTTATTAAATATCCTCTTAATCCATCAGGTACATATCCCCGAAGGCATTAACATCCTTCGAAGAACCTATGCCACTATTGTATTGCAGCCAGCCTCTACGCCCCTCGCCGTCATTATCATTGACCAGCAGCGAAAACTTAAGCTTCATTCCTTGCTTCACCTGCGTAATGTCATGGCTCAGTTCACGCCAGGGTATGGCTAATTCGTAGCTGGTTGTTGAATCTGAACGACTCACCGCATACTTTAGCTCTAGGACATCATTTATATTGAATCCCCTTGGGGTTAGCCAGCGCCACTTGAGTAAATTCCCTGCATTTCCCCGAGCCACACCTAGTTCATGATACTCCGAGGGTACCGTTTCGTCTGAGTTTGCAATGCCAATCCCAATCTGAATGCTGTCCCCACTCCAAATGGCATCGCCTGATGCCGACTGTTCATGCTTGTCATCTATAACTTCTACCCCTAGATAAAGGTTATCCGCGTCCCAAGCTAAGGAACCGGTCGCACTGATATCCTGCTCACCTCGCCAACCATTGATTTTGATATCCTTCACATCAAAGCGAGCCAGATCACTCCAATCTGATAGGTTACCATCGATTTCAACGGGCTTACTGAGTTTTGGCAACAACAGTGCGTTAAAGGAATCTAACGTCGTCTGCAATAGATTACCTATGTCATTATAAGATTTAAGCGTCCGTTGTCCTCTAGCAAGCTCAGGAATCTCTAACCGCACACTCTTTCCTGATTCTAGATTCTCCACAGTGGCGTTGTAGGTCCCCTGAGTAGAACGTCCTGTTTCATAATCGGCTTCCACTGAACCATTGAAATTGTTCGTAGACTGATTAGTAACATCCATATGAGTTTTTAATTCCTTGGCAGCTTCATCATAAAATGTCTCATATTTCACCGTCAGCGGGTCGATTACGTTAACATTGACAGCGAAGCTCATTGCCGTTTTAGGATCTTCGCCTCGTGAGACAAACAGTGTATCGTTTCCTCGTACCAAGCCTTCCGGAACCTGTATCCGAAGTCTGTCTTCTTCCTCCTGTTCACGAAGTATCCAGCCCTCAGGCAAATCGATGTTCATCGACTCCCTCGCAGGAATGCGATAGGCCTCAGGCAGCTTAATATCAAAGGCATCGCCGGAAGCAATCGAAATTCCGGAATTCTCTGGCAGCTTTGCAAGATCAGAACTATTCATGACATTCCATAGAAAATGTGTTGTCGTCTCCATAATCTCATCGATGTATTTATCATTCTTGTAGTCATGTCCGACACCTTCCATGGTGAGTAGATTATGATACACCCCCTTCTCTTTCAGCTGTTCGGCCAATTTAACACTTTGCTGGTACGGCACCAGTTTGTCTATCGTTCCATGAATGATGAGGACCGGCGGCAGCTTACTGTCCGCACTTTTCGTCAGATCACCGCCATAAATATCAACAATAGAAAATACAGATTTAATGATGGAAGGATCCTGTGATACATATTGATTGACAAAATTTATGGCTAGATGTCCCCCCGCCGAATCACCACCGATAACAATACGGCTTGCATCCATCCCGTAAATCTCTGCGTTATCGTTGATCCATTTAATCACATCGGTTATATCTTCATAAGCGTCATTAAGTGTGCGGCTGAAATTAGTAAATGGATCTTTTTTCAGCCTATAATCAACGGACAATACAGCATATCCTCGCTTCGCCAATCCCGTAGAAAAATCTGCTGCATCGTTCTTATTCCCTTCTGTATAACCACCACCGTGAATGAAAATAAATACAGGCCTCTTCTCGTTATTATCGCCAGACGGCTCGTACAGATCGAGTTTCAGCGGTTCTAGAGCATCTGTCTCATTCTTCTTGCTCGCATACAAAATATCTCCTTTCACTGTAACCTTATAAGCGGGAGTCAAGTACTGAACCGAAATTTGTCCGTTATTGACAGTAACTTTAGCCGCTGATGTACTACTGTCAGTAGTAATCACGTTAGTCACTTCTTTTCCTTCCTTTTCTAAAGCGCTCTTATTCTCTTGGTTATGCAGTAACAACCAGGAACCTAGAACGATTACTAGGATCGTAAGAACGTAAAAAAGCCTACGCATCATTATGACAACCTCCCAGAATGATTTTGGATTTGAAAAAGTAATATAATTCCAATATCATCATTCTAGAATTCAAGGCATCGTTTAACAATTATGTATTCCTTCGTGAATTAGGTTTAATAATACGAACTTTTAGTGAACAAGAAAGCGTATAATTAGGTAGAATCGGCTTTGTCATAGAAATAGATAGAGGAGGACATTACAATCATGAAGTTGAGCATGAATTGGGTAACGCTTAGGGTGCGCGATCTGGAGGCTTCCCTTGATTTTTATAACCGGATTCTGGGGCTTCCCATTGACCGCAGATTTGAGAGTAGAGGAAAACAAATTGTTATGTTAGGCACGGTGGATCAGCCCAAAATCGAGCTTATTCAGGGTAGTGATCCGGCACTGAAGCCGGAATGCGGCGTTTCTGTTGGTTTCGAAGTGGAATCGCTCGACGATGCCATAGCGTATTTGAAAAGCCAAGGTATCCCCGTCGCACGCGGACCGATCACACCAAATCCCCATCTGCGATTCTTATATATACTGGACCCGGACGGCTTCGAGGTACAGTTAGCGGAGCATAGCTAGGCTAGCACTCTTCAAGCAAAAAAAGGAAGTGTCCCAAAAGCCATGAAATGGCTGCGGTGACACTTCCTTTTTTTTGATTATATCTGCTAATTTGTTATGGGTTGAAGGCTACTACTCATTCTGTTATCTTACGAGCTACCAGCGCTAAGTCTTTCAAATCAATCACACCATCTTTATTGATATCGGCACGTTTAGCCTCAGCCCAATCCGGACTGCTGGTATCCTTGCCATAATTAGCAGCGACAATCGCTAAGTCACCGATGGACACTTTGCCATCTTTATTGATGTCACCAGTCATACCAGGCTCCGGCTCTTCTGCTGTTATCTTGAGCTTATGGCTCGACGTGACAGTTTCGCTCTCCTTGCCTTCCGCATCGGCTACGATCACTTTTTCAATCTGAATAGTACTCTCTGTAGCTTCCGCTACTGTCTTAGTACCAAAATCCAAGGATAACAGCTGCAGATTGCCAGTCACAGCATTTCCCGCACCTTCACTCACCACCAGCAGTCGTAGTTTTCCAGGCGTGTGATTAGCAGTTTCAAGCACCTGGATTCCACTACGCAAGGAAGTAGCAGCCTTGAATTCCAACAGCTTAGGATCATAGTTCATGGTTATATCCATCGCATATACAGCATCTGTTACACTTTTTACCCCAAACGCCAGTTGAAAGTCATTACCTCCAGCTACAGTGTCTACCCCAGACAGAACAGAAGTCATCTTACCCGATGGATCAACTTCACCATTCCCGTCTTTTTTAACGGTAATGATCTCGTGGATTTTGGGTTTAATCGAACCCTCCCACTGAATCTTCACTTCAAACACATAACTATACTTGGAGGTATCAAATGTATTATAAGATGAGGACAGGTTACCAACCTTATGCCATCCAATCGCATCTCGAACGGACACCACAGCGTTTGAATTATCCGATGGATTTTGCAAAACTATCACTTCTTTTACCTTCGTATCCTTCGACAACTTATAATTTAAGGAACCCGTATTCCCAGCACCCGGCATATAGAAGGTGGAGAGCTTTTTGTCAACGGACAGCAATGCTTCATTTCCTATGTTTCCAGCAGGTTCAGCCTGGATAGCCGGATTGGAAGTTCCCGGTCTTTCAATCCCTTCATTAACCAAAATTTCATTAAGCGCGAGCCATGCATCATAAGTTTCAGTTGAAATCAATCTTACATAGCGGGCTTGCTTGCCGCCGTCAACTTGAACACGCTTATAACGGTAAGGCACCTCATGCTCAGGGAAATTCAAACTCCGATCATTTGGATTAGTAAACGTATGGATCGTATCCCATGTCTGTCCGTCTAGTGACAGCTGTAAATCTCCCTTACGGAAGAAATCTCCTTCACCGTCTCCAATCACGACAGCTACATTCTGGACATTCACCACACCGCCCATGTCGATCTGAATATACTTCCCTTTCGATTGAATCGAGCCGAACCAAACCTTGTTCTCTAAAGAAGCATTGTACACGTTGTTGATAGAACCTTCATAAATGCTTCCGTAATTATGAGTAATCATAGGTGGAGAGAATTTGTTCAACTTGATCATGAGCCTTGTCAAATCTACAGTGATATTCTCAGTTCCCTTGTTTATGATCCGGAAATAGGCAGCACTAGCAAACGCCCCATTCCCCTCATTAACCTGTTCCCATTCCACACCGTTCTTTGAGGATTCTAACCGAACTTCTCCGTTTGAAGCTTCCAACACCACTTGCGTGATCTCTTCAATGGATTTCAAATTAATCCCAACATATTGGGATGGCTTTAATGTGATTCCGTTCATATTCGATAATTGCACAGAATTATCTGCTACCATAACAGGAGTATCCTTCAACTCTGTCACATCGGTGTAAATGGCTACCTTATCTTTACCTGCATTTACGGAAAACTCGCGAACTGCTGTCCATAAATCAGGCTTACCTCCAGGTATTCCAGCATGAGTCAATCGATATCGAACCATCCTTGCCTCCACATTGAGCCCGGAAGCAGAAATTTTATACCCGGAACGCTCTTCTCCGATTGCAGTCCATTCTTGACCATTCACGGAATACTCAAGAATCCCCCTTTGGAATATATCGTGATCCGCATCATTTCTTCCTTGTGTGATCGCAATTTCTTCCACTTTAATGGTTTTTCCAAAATCAACACCATACCAGTCTCCATTCTGTTGAAGGGTCTGAATATAGACGTTCGTTGCTAAATCTCCGTCTACCATCAGGTTTAATCCTGAAGGAGAACCATAAGAGCTTACAGCTAGAGGTTTAACATATTCCGGGTCCACCAAAGTATAAATCTGAGCATCCAGTTTATTGATGAGCTGCTCAGCAAAAGGAACCAGCCGCTTTGCTCCTGCCTCGACCGTCACATCTGGAGAATTAAGCTTCTCAATTTTGAATGTTTTGGATAAGCTTAATGCGCTTGTGGCCTTAGCCAGTGCTTCCCATGCCTGATCAACATTCTCTTTCTGGATTGCTATCGCAGAGAGAACTGCCGATTTATCGGCAAGAACGACATTCTGCAAGCTATTTAGCCATGGATCAATTTCTTCTTCCATATTTTCATTCGTGTTATTTACTCTAAACGACACGATGGCATCCAATACTAGATCAAATTCTTTAATCAATGTATTCCCCGTCGTTTCTATCGGCTGACCACTTGAGTATTGACTTAAGAATTGCGTAAGCTCAGCTTTGATATTTTCCGATTCACCTACCACAAGTCCATGACCGCTAGGCGATGGGTCACTCATATGATAGGCGATCGTATTAAGCTCAGAGGCAACTTCAGGAGCAATATGCTTAAATGAATCGAGCCAGCTCTCCTCTTGATCAAAATCATCTACATTCCAAGTGTAATCCGCAACCGCGAAGATACCGATCTTAGATAATTCCGCATGCTTCATAGGATTTGACACTACACCTGAAATATTATGTGTACCTGGAATGAGCACTTCTGCTTTACCGAGCAGCAGTCTTGCATCCTTATAGTCATTCACTGGCCAGTTTAACCACATATATGGGTCTCTTCCATGTGCATCTTTGGGCCACTGCATATCTGCTGCATTAACAGAGGCAACAACGCCGTTTCCGGTCCACATTATATCTACATTCTCTGGCACATTTCTCAAGGCTTCAAGATAGGGTCTGCCAGTCGTTCCTGTCCAGCTTTTATTATAATATGGAGGACAATAAATTAATGATTTGACGTCTTTCTTGGACGTTACCCAATTCGCAACATCCGTAATAAGCTTAACATGTTTATCCTTATCCACTAATGATTGTGATGTGCTGATATCATCCATAAATAGTCCAAATTGACGTACGCCTACACTATACAATTGTTCAAGCTTTGCAAGTAAGGTTTGGAGTTCTGCATCATAATTGTTCCAATTAATCATATTGAACCCTGGATGAATTGCCCATACAAACTGCGTCTTGGATTCATGGCCGACATCAACCAGTTCTTTGATCTTGGCAAGCTCAGCTGCAGGATAGGGTGTTCTCCATTGCGCGTTATGGTACTTGTCATCTTTAGGTGCAAAAATATAAGTGTTCATCTTTAGTTCTCCACCAAAACGCATCAAGCTCATTCGATCTTCATGTGACCAAGGTGTGCCGTAAAAGCCTTCGATAAATCCCCGTGAGCGAGTATCAGAGAAATCTTCGATGGTGAGATTACGAACCTGCAGATCAGGAATTTGATCAAAAATCATCTTCAGCGATGCCAGGCCATAATATGCCGCATCCGTATTTTTACCTAATATCGCAATAACACCTTTATTCTGTTGCTTGGTGCTAACGTTAAGAACATAAGCGTCCAGCTCATTGAAGTGATCCGCCTCATAGGGAATATTCTGAGTGAAGTAGTTGTCTACATAGCCTGATGAATTTCTAGTTCCCAAAAAGATATTTGTTTTCCCTGCTACTACAGCTCCTGACTCAGTGACCTGAAGTGATTTGGAATCCAGTATCCTTTGAAGCAGCTTTCTTGTCGGCTGGTCAATCGAATCTTCAATAACAACGTTTACATTTTGTGTAATGGTTAAGGTTGTCTCTTCTTCTGTTTGTTGCTGCGGTAATGGATAGATTTCATAGGATTCCTTTAATTTTGCATCTTTTTGCGGAAGATCAGAAGCTACATCCGCTGCAGCTGCAAAACTGGAGAACAAGCCGGCCACCATCATAAGTGTAATGAAGATACTGAGAATCTTCTTCGGCATTTCCTTAACCCTCCTATAATTAACCTTTCAACGCACCTGCTGTTAACCCACCCGTAATTTGACGTTGATACAACACATACATCACAATGACGGGAATCATAGAAATGGAAAGACCCGCAAACAATGGCCCCCATTCCGTTCTGTACTGCATTTCCCCTTGCATAATGGCTATTCCGACAGGAATGGTGTATTTCGCTGGATCGTTGATCAATACCGTGGCCATGATGTACTCATTCCACACGGTTAAAGCATTCATAATTCCTACTGTGATTAATCCTGGCTTCGATAATGGCAACATGATCTTGAAGAAAACGCCGTATAGTGAAGATCCATCAATTGTTGCGGCTTCTTCAAGCTCACGGGGAAGTGCCTTGAAAAATCCAACCAGAAAGAAGATACCGAATGGAAGGATGCCAATCGTTCCGACAGAATAAACAAGCGTGAGCCCTACTAAGGAGTTGGACAAATTCATATCTCCGAGAAGAAAGAACAACGGTATCAATCCGAGTGTGGTTGGAATCATCATTGAAGCAACGTATACAAAATAAAACAGGCCTCTAGATTTAAAGGTAAACCGAGCTAATATATATGCTGTTGTAGCAGCCATAATAAGCGATAACAGTGTACTAGCCACGGTTACTATAATGGAGTTCAGGAAGTAATCGCCAAAGTTTGCTCTGCTCCACACATTTGAATAGTTTTCAAAACGAAAAATAGATGGGAAATCCCACGGTTTCCCGAGCATAACCTGCTGATTATCCTTTAAGGATGTCAGGAATGTCCAAAGAACAGGATATAAGACTACCAAGCTCCACAAGATGAGGAAAAATCGAACTGCAATTTTTGATATCAGCAGAAGTGGTTTTTTGGCGGGATTATCGTTCAAAGTATTTTCCTCCTTACATTTCAATGGACTCTCGGTGAAGAATGCGCTGCAAAATTAGAGTAGTGATTAAAGATAACAGTAAGATCAGCACCCCGATGGTTGCCCCGTAGCTTAAATGGAACTGTTTGAAGCCCATCTGATACAAATAATAACCGAGCACTTGTGTCTGATTATCCGGGCCACCATCCGTCATCAGCTTAACGATAATAAAGGAGCCGTTCAGTGTTGTGATTACGATGTGAATGATAGAGGTTTTGAATTGCTCCCAAATCAGGGGTAAAGTAATTCGAGTAAACTGTTGCCATTGCCCCGCACCGTCAATACTGGCTGCTTCATATAGCGAGGAAGGAATACCTAGAATAGAAGCGATAATGAGCAGCATATAGAATCCGATACCAGCCCATACACTAGGAGGAAGAAGTGACCACATTGCGAGGTTTGAATCACCTAACCAGTTCGTTTCCACTGGTTTTCCTGTAAATAACGAGATGAATGCATTCAGGAATCCAAGACGGGGATTGTATATAAAACTCCACAATACACCGATAACGGCTACGGAAATGATATTCGGAAAGAAAAACACCACTCGGTAAAAACCGTATTCTTTCAATTTCAAACGGGTCAATGATACTGCGAAAAACGTTGCAAATAACATGATTAAGATGACCTTCCAAAAAATCAAGAAATAATCATTCGAAATGGCTTTTGGTATGATCTCATCCGAGAATAATTGTCTATAATTATCAATACCGATAAAATTCATCGATTCGGAACCGCCTGACCAATCGAAGAAGCTTAAGTACAAGCCTCGAAACAACGGATAAATAGTGAATAAACAAAAGATAGCAAACGTAGGCAGCAAGAAACTCGCAATAAACAAATTACGTTTCCACAATTTATTGTTCTTCATGGGCGTAAGCCATCCTCCCCTTAAATTTGAAAGAACAATCAGAGGCACGTATGTCCTCTGATTGTTTAGAAAGAAGAGTCATGAACTTACTTCCGGATTTTGGCTGCCGCCTTCTCCATACGGTCCATCCATTCTTCTGGTGTAATGGAACCTTGCAGCAATGCAATGGTTGCATCATTCTCAGCCTGCTCAATGTCCGCGGCCAATTTAAATACAGGAGCAACGATCGTGTCACTACCGTTGAAATATTTCATTGCCGTTTTAACAACATCACTTGCGCCTGAAGATTCCAGATCTGCCTTGACGTTCATCAAAGCGCCAGTCAGCTCAGCCCAACGAACTGCGGCTTGTTTCGTAAAGATAAATTCAATAAATGCTTTTGCTGCATCTGGATTTTTAGCCTTCTTTGCAATTGCAATGTTACTAGTGTAAGGAATAGCTACAAATTTACCGCCTGGCTTTTGCATAACGGAAGGAATGAATCCAAATTTGAAGCCTTCTGGAACATCTTTTTTCATTTCATTTTCGAGCCACAAGCCATTAGGAATCATTGCATCTTTATGCTGTAAGAAGAGCATTTGGGAGTCTGTATGACTCATACCGAACGATGCGTTATCGAAATACCCTTTGTCCCTCATATCAACGATCTTTTTCAAGGTATTCGCTACAGCATCATTTTTGAAAGAACCTTCTTTTGCTGCTTCTTGATCCTTCAAGATTTGCGGATTGTCTCCATTCTCAGATACAAAACCTGTATTTAAGAGACCTCCCACGATGTAGTATGGGTATTTACCGGTATGGATGTAAGGATATACGCCATCCGCTTTGATTTTTTCACTTGTGGCGAGGAAGCTATCCCAATCCTTCGGAACATCCCACCCCTTTTCAGTAAACAGGGTTTCATCATAGAAGGTTCCCCATGATCCGAATACGAGTGGAATCGTATAGTTTTTGCCACTGTAGTCTTGTGGAGGTGCGATCAAGTTGCTCGTAAGCGGCTCGCCGTCCACATTTTTCGCATCTTTAACCCAATCTGTAATATCCATCAATTGGTCGTCGAGCACCATTTGCGTTTCGTTCGAGCCTGCTCCATCGATGTATACAACATCTGGCGGATTACCTTGGATCCAGCGGGGCTTCATTTGCTCGTTGATTTGTGAACCTGCGGATTCTTTAATGTTGACATCTGGGTACTTCTTCTTGAATTCACCAATGACTTCTTTCCACCAACCGTCTCCATAACCACCGACAAAGTATTGGATTTCGAGGTCTCCCGCTACTTTCGGCTCTTCAGGCTTGGGCTCGTCTGTCTTCGCTGGCTCAGTCTGCGTCGCAGCTGTTGTTTTCTCAGGAGCTGGAGCTTCAGCCCCATTTGTCCCCCCGCCACATCCTGCCAGAGACAATACAATGGACATCATAACTAGACTTAATGCCGCTTTCTTTTTACCCTTGCTTTTCATTGGCTATCCCCCTCGAATAAACTTGCTCGACTTCTCTAAGCACTTGATTTTACAATTCTGACTGTAATTCCATTAACACTTTTCCATTATATAGGCTATAAAAACGTAACCACATGATCTCTTTTGATGTGGAGTTGATACTTTTTGTCCTATAGAACCTTTTTTGTTTACAAAAGAAGGACACCTGAGTAAAAACTCAGGTGTCCTTCTCTCAATTCAATATTTTTTGAGCAATTGCTGCTAAATCCATAATGTCGATCTTTCCATCATTGTTAAGATCTGCACGCTTAGCCGTCTGCCAATCTGCACTGTTCTGATCTTTACCATAGTGCGAAGCTGCAATCGCCAAGTCACCGATGCTCACTTTACCATCCTCATTTAAGTCTCCGGATTTTATCGGCGGCTGCTCATCTGCCTTAATCTCGACTTCGATGTTTGAAAGATCGGCTTCTGTCTCCAGTCCATTCGCGTCACCAAATACAGCACTGCTTACCTTTATGCTCGCTAACTCAGACTTCGTCACTGGCTTTGCTTTGAAGCTTAGTTCAAGCACCTTGGCATCACCGGTTAGCCCAGTTCCCGTACTAGCCGTGATTAGGCGAATGATTCCGATTGGATCATTCTTTGATTCTAACACCTGTATCCCATCGTTCACCGATTCGCCCGAGATGTACTCTAGAAGATTCTCATCGTACTTCAATCGAATGTCTTGCGCATAGGTCGCATCCGTGACATTGCTAACGCCCATGTCAACTGTAAAGGTCTGACCTTGATTTATCGACTTAGGTCCACTTAAAGTTATTGCAGTAGGTTCATTCCGTTCAACAGGAACATATTCGAAAGCATCAATCATCGCAATGGTATTCGAAGAGGCGTTGTTCTTCGCCCCTTTCACGACAATCTTAATTGTATGTTCCCCTTTGGAGAGATCGGATTGTTGGAATAATACCTGCTGCTTCATCGTCGATGGACCATATCCATCAACACCCTCAGCGACTAGCCCTCCATCGAGATACACATCGAAATGTCCGTGGTTTGCCTGCAAAGCGCTGATAAATTTAATTGATGTTCCTGTAAACGTGAACGACGCTGAAGCCCCTTGCTGATTACTATAGCTTTCTGTGCCCTTGTAATCGCCTGCGTCACTGTAAGGACTCCACGTTCCGGTATATACAATCGACGGATCTTTATCATCTACTTTTATTGGAAGCACTGGTGGCTTTACACTGGATACAATCTTATATTGCTGTCCTTTCACTGTTGGGAATTCAATCAAGTTCCCATTCACCGTGAAGTTGATGGATTCCCCGCTTCCTGCGCGAACGACCTTGAATTTATTGGATTGTACAAATCCAGGGTATTTAACAGAAGCCTTATTACCCTGCTTAGAAGTAAGCAAGGCTTCTTTCAAGATCGTACCTTCCCAGCGCATATCCACTTCAAATCCACCTCTTGCCACAAGTCCTTTAACGTTTCCGGTAGCCCATGCATCTGGTAAAGCAGCTAATAAATCGATACTTCCAGTTTGGCTTTGTAGAAGCATTTCTGCGATTCCTGAAGTTGCTCCGAAGTTACCATCAATTTGGAACGGTGGATGTGTATCGAACAAATTGTCGAGCGTGCTGCCTCTAAGCTGCTCACCTAACAGTTTATGTGCACGGTTACCATCAAGCAGACGTGCCCATAAATTGATCTTATTCGCTTTACTCCACCCCGTTCCACCATCGCCACGAGAATTCAAGGTGACTCTTGCTGCTGCAAATAACTCCGGATTGTTCACTTCATTAATAAGCGTACCTGGATACAAGCCGATCAGATGCGAGATATGGCGGTGCTGATCTGTTGGACTATCGATATCATTCTTCCACTCCTGCACCTGCCCCCAGCTTCCGACCTGCGGCATCCATAGCTTGCTTCGTTTCTCCATGACCTCGTTACGCAGCTGTTCATCCACACCCAAGATTTCACTAGCCTTGATGAACTGTGTGAACAACTCCCAGACTAATTCCTGATCATAAGACACACCGACGGATATATCCCCTTGCTCTGGAGAGTAGGAAGGAGATGATACTAGACTTCCGTCTGAATCTTCGACCAGGTATTTAATCCAGAATTGTGTTGTTTCCTTGATAATGTCATACACTTGGCCTCTTAAAAGATCTTTATCTCCACTAAAAGCATAGTGATCCCACACCTGCTGCACCATGAAGGCGTTAGCAGCCGGTGACCAGCCCCAATAAAAATCAGAGCCTGGCGCAGTATAACCAAATGGGTTGTTGACGGTATGAATCGCCCAGCCTTCCCCTTCAATTCCATGATGTCTTTGGGCTGTTTCCCTACCCGGCTCGCGCAGGGAATCAATATAATCAATGTACGGAATATCGGTTTCCGCTAAGTTAACAACCTCGGAAGGCCAATAATTCATCTGCACATTGATATTCGTATGATAGTCACTGTTCCATGGTGGATTATTTACTTGGTTCCATACCCCTTGTAGGTTAGCAGGCAGTGAGCCTTCCCGGGAGGATGCGATAAGCAAATAACGACCATATTGGAAAAATAATGCCTCCAAGCTTCTTTTCTCTTCGTCACTAGCATTCGTTTTATAACCATTCAAAAGCTCATTCGTAGGAAGATTTGTAGCAACCCCACCAAGTTCAAGTGAGACTCTATCGAACAGTTCCTTATAATCTGTCAAATGGGATGCACGCAACTGATTGAATGATTTAGCGGATGCTGCGTTTAGGTTCGCTTCTACAATTTCTTTTGGCGTCTTGTCACTCTTATACGTAGGATAATTATTGGCATAATCTGTTGCAGCGGTCATCAGGATCGTGACAACACTCGCACCGTTCACAGTAAGTTTCCCATCCTTCGCTGTTACAGTTCCTCCTTCATGCTGTACTTGAAGCTGCGCTTCGTATGCCATCTTATTACTGGGTACCTTTCCACTTAACGTCAGTTTATTTCCTTCCCCCTTCACCGTATTGGACGGCTGAGCTCCAGTAAGGCGAACATCGAAGGTCATCGGCTGATGCTCATCCGTTGTCAGTCTCAACACCATGACCTTATCCGGATAACTGATGAAATACTCACGCTTGAATTTTACATTGCCCGAAGTATAGGACACTCTTGCCATGGCATCATTAAGATTCAATTCACGCCGATAATCAGAGTACGTCTGAGCACCGCTGTTACCCGATGCGCTTGTCATCTCCATCTCGGACAATTGAATTTTCGTTCCACCCTTGCTTACAAGATCGAATTTATAGAATTTATAAGCTGTAGCATTGGAAAAAGTATATGATTTCTTCTGTTTGCGGCTTGCAAACTCTTCATTGGATCTGTTATCTAGCGGGGTCCACTGCTGCCCGTCATTCGAGCCTTTCAGCGTCCAGCTCTTCGGATCCCGATCAGGCACATCATTCCCTGAAGTGAACGAATAGCCGGTAATTACCTTAGCCTCTTCATATGCCCACTGCACCCAAAAAGGTGGTGCTCCATCACCTGAATACCATTTCGTATTTACCGAACCATCGGTTAAATTGGAAATAGGCTCGCCGTATTGTGGATTATCCGAGCTCGCTGTTACCGTATACGCTGACTGACGGTTAAAATCTAAGAACACGTCACCAAATGCTTGATACGCCCCGAAAGAACTATCACCAGCACCCATAACACCAGTAATCTTCCCTACAAGAGCCTTAGCTTCATTAATTTTCCCTTCTTTTAGAAGCTGTCTTATGGTCTCAACATGTTGCTGAGCACCGTCTTTAATACCATATTGATAATTTGAATCTGCTCCAGGCCCACCGCTCCACAGTGTCTTTTCATTAAATTGAATTCGCTCCTGCTCAACACCACCAAATACCATGCCACCCATATAACCATTTCCGATAGGGAGCGCCTGCGTCTCCCAGTTCGTGGCCGGTGCTTGATACCATAATGACAAATCCTGATCTGCCGCAGGCGCAGTTTCAGCTGCCGACTGAACATCTGCATACACTTTTGGACCTAAGACACCATTAGACGGAAGTATGCTGATAAGTAGCTGCGAGCAAGCGATCCATACAGATAGTAGAATTGCAGTCTTTCTGACTAATCTACTTTTACCGATTGGCATGCGTTGATCCCCTCTCATAATAACAACCACTGATTGTAAAAATGAGGCAACCTACTACTCCACAATCTTTTTCGCAAGTGCAGCAAGATCAGTAATATCTATTTTGCCGTCCTTGTTCAGATCTGCGTGATTAATCTTACTCCAATCTGGACTGGAGGAATCCTTACCGTAATGGGCAGCCATGATTCCTAAATCGCCGATACTCACTTTGCCATCGCCGTTTAAATCTCCAGGTAATCCCGTATTTACTGTGATCTGAATGGTTAAGGATGCCGGTTGGAGCACGGATTCTTCCCCTTGACTGTCACTTATTATCGCTTGAGTAAGCCGGATAACTCCCTCTGTGTCTTGTGTTACATCTGCTGCTTTGAAACCAAGTTCAACAATTTCAGCATCGCTAGTAATCGGATACTGACTACCCAAACTTGCCAAGAGAACCCGTAGCTTACCGGGAGTACTTGTAGATGGTTCATTGATAATAATTACGCCTTCCTGCAGTGAGCGGATTGAACCTGGAAGGTATTCCATGACAGCCGGATCAAAATCAAAAGTAATGTCCTGTGCATACACATCACTGGAGACACTGGTGATCCCATACTTCACGGTAAAAGACTCCCCCGGCGCAACAACCTTCTTACTCCCTACTAAAGTAGCAGAAGGTGTAGGATCAGATGCATCTGCGTTCACTACAGGGTTCGTAAAAGATACACAGCTTAAAACCACGGCGATAATGGTCATCATTACCGCCTTTTTGTACCATCGACTACTGTTCAAATTCTTCTCACCTTCATCTTTTAAATTTTGTTCAGGATGTTAGTGTGTGTTATTGAGTTACGATTTGTTTCGCTAATTGAGCAAGATCTGTAATATCGATCTTACCGTCACCATTCATATCCGCACGCTTCGCTTGCTGCCAATCAGGACTTGATGAATCTTTGCCGTAGTGTGCAGCAACGATACCCAGGTCACCAATGCTGACTTTTCCGTCGCCGTTAAGATCGCCTGATATTCCTGTTTGTTCTGGTTTCACTTTTACAGAGATTGTAGCTGGTGCAGCTGTAGTCTCTGTTCCGTCTTCATCACCTAGCAATACCTCTGACACTCTGATATTAACGGTAACCGTCTCAGATACTTCCTTTGCCTGAAATGTCAGTTCGGCAATTTGTTGATTTCCGCTTAATCCGTATTCCGCACCTTCACTCGCCATAATCAAACGAAGCTTTCCAGGTGTATTAATTGTCTCTTCAACAATCGCAACACCTTGGATCAGTGATTTAGCGGACACATAATCCATGCGGTCAGCATCGTACTGAATGGTGAAGTCCTGTGCAAATACCTTCCCGGAGATATTGTTCACATCATACCGGACAACAAAAGGCTTGCCGGAAGTAACGGATGCATCAGCACTCAATACGGCTTGCACTTGAGCCGTTTCCTGCTGCACTTGATACACTGTAATCTCGGCTGCGGATGCGAATTCACCCACGCCTTTTACAGCTTCCAGCTTAATGTGAGTCGCTTCCACCGGAGCGAAATTCACTTCCTTGAGCTGTTTGCTTCGCAGCCAGTTCCCGCTTGTCATGAGCGTGTAATTCACACCATCGGTGCTTGTGTACACGTTGTAAGCAGTAATTGTGCCATTGCCTTCATCCGGCCGAGGTAAGTATCCTAGCTTGCTGATGGTATACTTTCCGCCCAGATTCACCATAATCGATTGCGGAAGTGGATCAACGTTAAACCACCTCGTATGCCAATGTGTATCCGGATCGCCGTCCAATGCCAAATTCGGATCGTTTTCACCTGCTTCATAGCTCGTAGCTTCTGCACTCATTTGACTTTGCGGAATTTCGGTTAGGTTGCTCTGTCCAGTAACCGTCACCACACTTGTTGCTGTAAATCCGCCTTCTTCCGTCGTCGCGGTAATCGATGTCGTGCCCTGCCCTTTTGGTGTGACCATTCCCTTACTGTCCACGCCGGCAACACCAGGATCACTGCTTCCCCACTTAACTGTCTTATTACCGGCATTCTCAGGCTCAATGCTCGCTTTCAATTGAACCGGTGCGTCCAACGCCTTAAGTGAGAGTGTCTCACGGTCAAGCTTTATGCCAGTAACCTTCTGTCCGTCTTCCAGCGGGATGCCGAACAGCTTGAATTCACGAATAGCAGCCTTTAATTGAGCATCAGGCAGTCCGGTGATCGTAATTCTAGCGAATCTACCCTGGCTTCCAAATGTATCCTGAATGGTGCCAGTTTCCTGATTATTCGTTCGATTCGTTACTGTAATCCAATTGGAGTTCGCGGTTTCCCGAACTTCAATTTTGTACTGATAAGCCTTGTTACTGTGTTCAAAAGAAACTTCGGAGGATTTAATGGAATGCATCATACCGAGATCAACCGTCCAGCTATGGCTATTGTTCTTATCCGCTGCTGACCAGAATGTGTCCACATTCCCATCATTAGCGAGGCCAGCCGGATGCGCTTGATCCTCACTGTCCGCTGTAGCAGGTTTACCTTCTGAAATCAATCGAACTTCAGGAGCTGCCTTCGGCGCCTCATAGACATCGATCTCCGAAGCCGAAGCGAACCCTCCAAGTGCAACAGCTGCTTCAAGCTTCACATAGCGGGCGGAAACACCATCGAAAAGGATGTATTTTTTCAAGTTGTTTCTGAGCCAGGTACCACTGGATACCTTCGTATATGCTTCTCCATCTGTGCTGACGTAAAGGTTGTATGAGGTAATGGTTCCGTTCCCAGCATCCAGACGTGGTGCATACCGGAATTGGCTAACATTGCGAACCTTACCTAAATCGAGAATGATGGATTGCGGGAGCTTATCGGATCCATCCCATTTCGTATGCCATGCGGAATTCCGGTCCCCATCAATCGCTTTAGCTGCTTCCGCACCAGGCTGAAAGCTTTTCGCTGAGGCTGTCATCTCATTTTTAGGTATCACTGTCGGTGAAGGCTGTGATAGATCACGATACAGATTGATCTCTGCAGCAGATACGACACCCCCAACAGCTTCTGTCGCTTCAAGTTTCACAAAAACAGCTTCAACTGTATCAAAATTCACCGTCTTCTCTAGTTTGTCATCATTCCATTGTCCACTGCTTACGAGCGTATAGTTGGTTCCATCCATACTCGTATACAGCTTGTAACCTGTAATTGTGCCGTCTTTGCCACCGTACTGTCTTGGCAAGTATTTCATTTTATTCACATACTGTTTAATCCCCAGGTCTAAAGTGATGCTCTGCTTACTTCCAGCATTTGCTGAAGAAAGCCATATCGATTCATAGCTGCCATCCAGCACATTAGCTGCCGGCGTATCCGAAGCCGCATTCGTTGCAGTTGCAATCATATCTTCCTGCGGAATACGACTTGGGTCTGTGTCCACCTGAGGCAGCTCAATTTTGACAGCATCTACAAGTGGAGTCGTATCTGCTGTAAAGCCTGCGACTTTCACAATAAATTCCTTATCAGTGGATATGGATGGTGTTTTAATGTACAGGATGCCGCCTTTATCTTGCTTAGCATAGTACCAGCCACTTGTTGCGCCATCCCATGCTGCTTTGGACTGCAATTCAGGATAGGATGTTCCATCTACAGAAACAGCCTCCGGGTGATCTGGCATGTGGATTGTAAACTGATTCTTACGTGACTCCAATTTGCCTTTATAGTCACCTACGCTTGCTCCAACCTTGATAATCAAGTCTCCACTCCCTTGCTCAGGAGCGGTGGAGGTTATTAATGTTTTGGCAAATTTGCCTGTACGATGCTCCTTCGATATACCATCATCTTCATACATCGTAAAGCTTGACGATTTATAAGGATAAATATCATAAGTAATTGGATCAGGAGGAACCTGACCGTCGTATAACGATTCAGGATACATCGGGATGATAGCCCCGCCCTTTACTAGAAGCGGCAAGCGATCCAGTGGAGCATTGTATTCGTCTAACATTTTTGAACCGTAATGTTCTTCTCCTGTCCAGTAATCGATCCATTTTCCTTTCGGAAGATATATTCCGTTTCGCATAGTCGTGTCGGTATATACTGGCGCAACCAGGAACGATTCCCCAGACATGAATTGATACTGTGTTAAAGTTCCTTTGGAGTTCGGATCATTCGGATAAGAATAGATCATTCCCCGCATGATCGGAGCCCCGGACTCGTAAGACTCATTGAGATAGGTATACAAGTATGGTGTCAATTGCTGTCTTAGCTTCAATGCATCCCTGTTATAGCTCGTATAAGGTTCTCCCCATACCCAAGGCTGCTTATCTTTGGCTGCCCAACCAGACATGTTCATCAGGATTGGAGTGAAGATCTTCCACTGTAAGTCTCGAACGTAGGTTTTAGCGCTTCCTCCGAAAATCCCATCAATATCTCCGGTTGAGTACGGCATCCCAGATAGCCCTGCTCCGATCATCGACGGGATATGGAATCGAATGTATTCCCAGTTGCCCGACTGATCTCCGGACCAGACGGTAGAATATCGCTGGGTACCTGCCCATCCACCAACGGACCAGACATAACCTCTGTCATCAGAGTTATCTTCAATTCCTGTAAACGCCTGTTTGCTGGCACCCAGGGCGAAATCGTATCCAGGTCCCACCCAGGCAACGTCGAGTTTAGCGAGCCTTGTACCCTCTACGCCAACTTCTTGCGCAATTTTATCAACACCATTTTGAGTCCATAGTCCGGTATAGAAACCTTCCTTATGTAGTTCGTCAACGGTGTTGCCTAGATCCGTATAACCGCAACCATATCCGTCATTCGGCAAAATCCAGGCTCCAGGCATATCATTTTCCCGATATTTTTTAGCAATAAGGTTAACGACATCGGAGGTCTTTTCTGGATCTCTGTTGTAACAATCCGCATCACCAAGTCCCATGCCCCAACGAGGAATCAAGGATGGTTTACCTGTAAGATCTGTATATGCGTTCAAAATATCTTTCATTGTCTCACCGTAGAAATAATAAGCATCAAACCGATTTTCGTTATGCGTCAGCTTGACGGTCGAATCAAAATCATAAGTACCGCTTTGAAAAGTGTTACGAAGCACTCCGTATCCTGCAGTACTCAAGTAGAATGGTGCAGGATTCGAAACCGTGCCGCTTCCCCAATCCCCATAGTTGTTAGCGATAGTAATTTTGCGATCACGATGATTGAAGAATCCATTCTGCATACCGCCGCCGTAGAAATATTCATCCTCACCCCGGATAAGCTGTTGTGAGGCTGACTGTCCGTTATAGTTCAAGCTAGCAGATTCTTCCCACACCAAAGTTTGGTTGTCACTTTTGTACATGGCGAACTTTAACGGATTTTTGTAGGCTCTCAGCACGAATTTTCCTGTTTCCATCTTGTAATACGTACCTTCATCAGACCACTTTACGTTAACAGGTCCGAAATCATCCTTGATGACGATTGGCTCGATCGGCTTTTCCGCGCTTTTTCCTGTCAATTCCTTGAATTGCCCGTTCACACCAAGCCAAATCCGGAACATATCCTCCCGCTGAAAAATCACTTTAATCTTGTCAGAGCCTGACGTAATCTCAAACGTGTTATTATCTTTCTTTACGAAGTCAGAAATGTTACCAACGGAAGCACCATGGGCGGTTTCCGGGCGAATCATGAGCCCTGTAACCATAAGGATCATCAATGCCAGCATCCACATACTAAAGCGATTATAAATTGATCTCAATCCATTCCCTCCATTCAAATGAAGCGGCAAGACAGGATACAGCCTCCACTGTAGTTTGAATTCCTTGTCTTGCCGCTTGGATTCAAGTTGCTATTGTTATTCGATAACAATGTCTTTAGCTATAAGCACCAGGTCCGTCAGATCGACCTTGCCGTCACTATTGATGTCTGCCCGTTTCGCCTTATCCCAATCTGGGTCTGCAGAACTCTTTCCGTAGTTAGCTGCGACAATAGCCAGATCGCCGATGCTGACTTTGCCATCACCATTCAAATCCTTAGAAGGTTCTGGCACTGTTGTTGTAAACTCCACCTGAGCCGAGGAAGTGGCTGCGCTTATTTCCTGTCCATCGCTATCCCCAAGCGTTGCACACTTTACAGTAATTCGTCCGGTTTGGGGTTCTGTCAGATCCTTAGCCTTAAAGGTAATCTTAGCTACATCAACATCCCCTTTAATCGCACTCCCTGAACCTTGGCTAGCCAGAATCAGACGTACAGTGCCTTCTGTATTCTTCGTCTCAAGGATACTCACGCCGTCCACCAACGCATTAGCGGATACATAATCCATTAGTGAAGCGTCGAATTCAATCGTGATATCTTGGGCGTACACCGCCTTTGTAACATTGTGGAGTCCTAACGTTATGTCGAAATTCTGACCATAAGGAACGCTTTTCGGAGCAGCTAAACTTGTTGCCACTTCACCGGGAACCTCCCTAGCCACTGTAATCTTACTCACCGCTTTATGTCCTCCGGATACGGTAGTTGCAGTAATATCAGCGGTTCCTGCCTTTAACGCAGTCACGACAGCCTTCCCGCCTTGAACTTGAACAGTCGCAATAGCTTCATCGCTGCTATTCCAGGTCACCTGTTTATTCGTTGCATTCCCCGGTTGAAGGGAAGCACTCAGCGTTTGTGTTTCTCCGGCCTTCATCGAAATTTCAGTTTTATCCAGCTTGATACCGGTTACCGGAACTTCAGGAACGTTATTGCTGTACATAAAATTATCAAACACGGTAACTGAAGGACCGAATACTCTAGCCCCCATTTTCCCAGCGTCTGTTGGGATCTGTGCAATAGCATCATCGAAATAAGTCGTTCCATTGATAATCAGCGTTACATGTTTCCCTTCAAACTTCACTTTTACGGTCGATGTTGTGCCTTTTTTCAATTTGGCGGCCTGAGCATTGCTCAATAAACCGTACGAATCCTGAGCGTTCACCCAGTACCAAGCACCTTGATCAAAGCCTATAGAAGCCCAAGCATCATTATTGACATAGCGCAAAATAACACCCGTTCGTATAACATCACTCTGCGGCGTAATCTTAAACTCGATCTCACCGTCTCCAATGCTCGGAGATTGCTGATCGATAAACAGATTATTTACACTGTTGGAGGTGAACTTAACGGCATGCTCACCCGCTTGATCAGGTGCTTCTACAAGCTCCATACGTCCGACACCTTTACCGATGACATGCTCCCAGCCTTCGAGCGAGTTATTCTCAAAGCTCGCTGAATAGCTCACAGGCGCTGGAACTTCTACAGGATCCTCTGGGTTAGGAGCGTAGACTTCAAATTCATACATGGAGTAACCATAGGTTCCCACTCGCTTCGTACCTAACATTCGGACATATCTCGCTTGTTCAGTTGGGAATTTGACAATCTCTACTCCGCCAATGCCAGCGTTAGTCGTGTAAACGTCCCGCCAGTTCTCCGCATTATCGGATACTTGAACTTTATAGCCTTTGGCATAAGCACTTTCCCATTTGAAAATAACCTTGCTAATGTCAGTACTTTGGCCTAAATCAACATAGATCCACTCGTTGTCGGTATATTTAGAGGACCAGCGAGAAGCACCCGTATCAGCCTCATCCACTACAAGACTAGCCGGAAATTGAGGTACTTCGACGGAAGAAGCTACTGCTGTTTTGTGAGCAGCTAAATTGATGGTCCAAGCGGGTGATCCTGCTTCCTCCGCAATTTCTTTTCCTGATAGTACCCGATTAAAAATCTTGAATTCATCCAGTAGTCCAGTGAATGCTTTGGATGAACTGCCGATTATAGCCGCAGGTAGCATTGTAGTTACAGCAACAGAGCCTTTTAGATCTCCATCAATATACAGAGAAGTTCCATTTAGATCTCCTCTGAAGGCAACATGTACCCAGCGCCCAACAGGAATCGCTGTATTAAAGCTGTAATCATAGCCCTCTCGGGTGAATCCGGCATTTGGTGTCCCTTTCTGCTTCAGCTTAATTGCACCATATTCGGATTCCATCAGTATTTTTTCATCTGCTTCTTGTTGATCATCAAGCTTAACCCACGTGGAGACCGTCCAAGGGAAGCCCTTTACTTGAAGCGGTGTTTGAATATGATCTGAAGTCCCTGCAAACCGTACGCCTTTTCCTGTTTTTCCATCATCCACGCGAGTAACGCCAGCTCCTAATGTAGCATCATAGGAATTTCCGGACTGATCAGAGACCGTCTGCGCGCCTTCTTCAAATGGATAATGAACAACAAGATCAGTGGCCGTATTCACTTCATGTAATAAATTCGTTCCAGGACCTTCGCCTAGCTTCGCTGACAATTGCTGGAACTCGGTGAATGTGCTGTCCGTGGACTGGCCTCTCCACATCTTTTCTGCAAGGACAGGCATCGCTTTCTTCACACGATCGTGGACGTCCGCCTCACTTACTTTCTTGCCCATCATATCATTCCAAGCTCCAAACATCGCACCGAGCAGGTTCGACTCACCTTCCTGCAGCTTCGTATTTCCACCAAAGTTCGTTGGGTCCCAGTTATTAAACAACCACTGTGAATCCAGATAATCATGGTAATATCCAGCTTTCGGTACAATGTAGAGCGTGGAATCCACCGTATTGATAATTTTGAATCCATCTCTCACCGATGCTACCGGATCTTGCCAACCGTTATTCCAGGCGTTTACGGCAATATCCTTATCTACAACCGTTGTGCCTGGAAATGCACTCAAGCTACCCCACATTCTTGATTTCTTTCCCTTGCTCTTTAAGTGTTCGTTCATCGTGTTCAAAAACTCGCGATACTTCTCAAAAGTAGTCCGATCATTAGGTGCGAATTCATCGCCTCCAAAATGAACCGTTTCTGAATCAAACCATTCCCCATCTAAATATTCGTCCCACACATCCTTGATGAAATTGACCGTTTCCTGACGTGTAATATCCAGATGATCGACAGGCAAATTATCCTTAACCAGATCTGGTCTAACCTTTGTAAATGAAAGAGCATGGCTGGGGGTATCAATTTCCGGCGTGATGTTAAGCCCCCGTATTTTGGCGATGTCCTGCAATTCACGCATATCCTGTTTCGTGTAGTGTCCATCCTTTGCCGTTAATTCCGGATACTTGGTACTTTCTAAACGAAAAGCCGTATATTTGTTCCAATGCTCCCTGCTGTTATCCTTAAAAATCTCGTTATCGTTCAGATGGAGCTGGAAATCATTCATTTTGTAGTAGGACATAAATTTGGCGTAATCCTTCAGGAAGTCTATCGTGAAAAACTTGCGTCCTACATCAAGCATAAAACCGCGTTCTCCATACTTAGGAAAATCCTTCGCTATCCCTTTTACAATGCTTGCCTTCTCAGGATCTTGCTCCAAAATTTGTAGTGCCGTTCTTGTTCCATAGAACACACCGGTCTCAGTGTTTGCATGTATTTCCACATAATCTCCTACTTCAAAGTAGTAGCCTTCCTTGCCAATCGATTCATCAGCTGTCTTATCGAGCCTAAGCAGGAAGTCCCCTTTAGAAGCAGGCTTATTTTGAACAATTGGCAAATCATATCCAGTTAATTCTTTAAGATCCGCTTGAAAGACCTCTGCGGTAGCTGGTAGTTCACATAAACATTCACTCGTGGGGACTACGATTCTGGAACTGTCAGTCATCTTGAAAGAACCACTACCGCCAGTCCACTCTTGTAAACTTGGTATCACTTTTGGTTTAGCATTCTCTGCTTCAGCCGCTGCTGCAAATGGTAGTGGAGTAGAGTAAAGCACTAGACAAAAAACTGTAAAGCCGTACAACCATTTTTTCATCTGTCATCCTCCTACTAGTCAAATCATCAATTTTGAAAAAAACCAGGTACATCATGTTTAGTTACTCACACATGTACCTGGCCTATGACTTTGATTACTCTACAATTTTGCGTGCTACAATAACCAAATCTTCCAATCCGACTTTGCCGTCACCGTCAATATCTGCTTTCTTCGCTTTCTCCCAATCTGGGCTTGCTGTAGTCTTGCCGTACTGCGCTGCAACCATTGCCAGGTCACCAATCGTTATTTTGCCGTCACCGTTAATATCGCCTTGCGTTCCTTTCTTACCAATCTCTACGTTTACGGAAGAGATCGCTGCCGAAATTTCTTTACCCTGATCATCTGAAATGATTGCACTCTTAACTGCGATTGCCCCATTTACCGTTTGGTTAACTTCCTTCGCTTTAAAGGTTAATTCGAGGACGTCTGCACTGTTACTAATTCCATGGGTCGCACCTTCACTTGCTACAATAAAGCGAAGTTTACCTGGGGTGCTGTTGATTGAATCAATAACGCTTACCCCACTAATTAACGAACGCGCCTCAACGAATTCCATAACATCCGCTGCATACTCTAGGGCGATGTCCTGCGCAAAAATCTTATCAGACAGATTCCGTAGTCCATATTGAACTTTGAACACTTCTCCTGGCTGAACTTGACTTGGCGCTGTCAAAGTAGAGGAAGATTTTAACTCACCGTCTGTTTCTGTTACGATAACCCGACTGGTCGCAGAGAAGCCTCCATCCATTGTCGTTGCCGTAATTACGGCTTCGCCTGCTTTCAATCCCCTAACAAGAGCATGATCGTCTTGCTGTTCAACAGTTGCTACAGCTTCATCACTGCTGCTCCAGAGTACTTTTTTATTCGAAGCATTAAGAGGCTCTATCACAGCGTTCAATTCGCCTGTGCTGCCTACTTTAATCTCTAGCCGTTTTTTATCCATAACGACGCCTGTGACTTTTACTACCTCTGCCTCATCTTCCGTCTTGAACACATTGAGTTCGGCAGCAGATGCGAAGGTACCCACGCCTTCTATAGCCTCAAGTCTCAAATGTGTTGCTTCTATAGCTGTAAAGCGAACAATTTTTGTGGTCTGATCGAGGGGCCATGATCCATCTGCAATTTTTGTGAAATTCGTTTCGTCAACACTCGTGTACAGGTTATAGCTTGTAATCGTTCCATTGGTTCCAGATACTCTAGGTGAATAATTGAATTGATTAATGTTATATTTGCCTCCGAGGTCCAAAGTAATGGATTCCGGTAAGTGTGCCGGGGTCCATTTCGTATGCCAGATTGTAGACATATCTCCATCGAGTGCAAGACTCGCTTCACCTCCAGGCTGGAAGCTACTCGCCGTTGCAGTCATTTGCGATTGTGGAATTTGCTTGTTAGGCATATACACATTAATCGTCGAGGTTGCACTTTTTTTACTTCCATCCTTTGCGGTAGCAGTAATGATGGCTGTTCCCGCTTGAAGTGCAGTAACTTTTCCGGCCTGATCCACCGATACAATTTCCGGATGGTCAGAAGTCCAGAGCAGTGTCCGGTCCTGAGCATTTGCTGGTTTTACCTGAGCGCTAACAGTGCTTGACTGTCCTTTGTTCAGATCCAGCTTATTTGGCGTTAGTGTAATAGTCGAAACAAGTACACCTTCCTCCGGAACGATCGCACCCTCATCATCGACGCGAATGTTATCGACCACCAGTGTACCGGTTAACTCCTTCTGACTATTCAGCTTGTTTTTGATAATGGCCAGATAGGCATCTTTCGCCCCTTCGGTTGTAAAGGATAGATCCAGCGTGTCGCGTCCTTCTTTCAAATTCTCACTCACCAGATCACGAACTACCCCATTCTCCTTCACTCGAATAGCCACTGTGTACATATCCGTCTCATCTGAATTGTAGTCCATCGTCAGATGGTAACGGTTATCCTCCTTCATTCGGAGCGTGTGAGGCAATGTAAGCAGCCATTCACCGGTTGCATCTTCATTCGTTTTAAGCGACCAATTACCATCCAGAACATAATTCATGATCTGATTGTCGCCTTTTTCAACTAAATGCGTACGAACTGGACCTATTTTAGAATAAACGAAGGGACCCCAGCCCTCATCAACGTTCTCGAAATCCTCGAACAATACAGAATTACCAGCGTCTGTCTTGGTTGGATTCTCCCATACTCTCACATCGTCAAAGGTTACCGTCGAACTTCCATCTTCTACATTCAAATAGAGATTTGCGGTTTCATTAACCGCATCAAAGGTAACCTTAATCCGCTGGAAGTTCGTGCTCACATATTTGTGCTGCTGGGCTAAAAAGCCATGCTCTGTGTTATCCAGTGTATTGACAACCTTGTCAGCCCCTTGCTTCACACCGATTTTCACGGTGCGTTTCCCATCTACTTTCACCCATACTGATGCAGAATACGTCTTGCCCGGTGTAAGTCCGGTGATCTCCTGCTGAATTACTGCATCACCAGGACCCTTCACTTGAAGCTGGTCATCGGCGTTACTGTTCTTCACAAATTTAATGTGATCATCACTTGTGGCTGTGGAAGATTTCTTCCAGCTGCCGAATGTTTGGCTGTCAAAGCCAGGGTCCTTTACCGAACTCCCTTCGCCCCATTCCATTTCCGGCTCTTCAGCAGCTGTTGTCTTATACAGGGCATAACCAATCCCCGGCTGCGCGGTAAGTGTGACTTTACCTCCAGTTACTTCTACACTGCCAACATGCTCACGTCCTAAATCTGTCAGCTTATACAACTGTGCCGTCGTTACATTACTCCATGATTCTGGAAGACTCCAAGTCGTTTGGCCACCCGCTGGATTCCAGTGATAGATTTTATCTTCTGTCTCAGGACTCCATGGAATAAAGACCGTACTGTCACTAATGTTGCTGCTATCTGTCATGATAGCGATTTCACGACCATCCTTACTTAAATGGATCTTACCGTCCTGCTTACGTTCAACTACAACCTTCTTTTCAAAATCGATACGGTTATCGGTCATCTTGATGATCGGGAAATGCTGCATATATTTTGTTGGTAGATTGTGATTGAAGAATGCCGCACTAGTTGATTGGTAGCTGTAGAATGGAGCACTGTTCTGCCAATAACCCACGCCTACCTGCTTATTCCCTTTCAGTAAAGGGGTTGTTAAGAAGCCATCCAGCGATTGATTCCGTAGGAAACGGGTAACCTTGCTGTCGTCACCTTGGTTCGGGTACCCCGGATCTGTTCCCCAGTGAACCCAAGCTGCCTGCTCAAACAGAGGTCCTGCAAATTCTGTACCGAGCATCCAGCCGTTACCATTGATATAATCTGCGAGTTTCTTCGCATTGTAATCGGCACCATCATATACATCTACATATACAAAGGAAAGGTTGTCACCTGTATCGCTTTTCAGCATATCCAGACGTCTTTTCAATTCACCGGACTCCACATCTTTGGTTTTGTTAACATAGAATGTCTGATCCAGCCAGCCCCAGCCTTTACTCAATGGCTGATTCATATTTTCCATTTTGGTACCGAAAGCATCCAGCGCGTATTCTGTTGCGTTAATGTGTACACCGCCACGGATATTGTATTTCTTGCCTTCACTCAAAATATAATTAAAATCCTTCTCTCCACCCTGACGAATACCGATATGGCCGCCGTAATCTGGGTGAGAGTCATCATGACCTTCCGCTTGATATCCTTTGAATAGAATCAGCTGTCCAAAGCCATCCGTGAGATTAGAGATCTTCTTCGCATTATCAAAAGCACGCAAAAACGGAGAGGTTGTAGTAGATCCGATGTTCATGCTGATATAGGAGATATTGTCCCTTATCATTTCACTGCCGGTTGGAGCATCTGTATTCTGACGATATACAATGGCTCCATCTTGCCAGTCAACAACTTTGTCTCCATTCGCATCTGGAGTCAGTACAACCTTAGCCCAAGGCAGTGGCTCCGGATCAAGCACAGTACTTCCACGATAAACCCATGAGCCTCCTGATAACGCTGCTTTCTTTGTATGGAGTGCTGTATCATCGCCTACCTTAATACGTACCTTATCAAAGCCATTTACTACATTAGTGATTACACTCGCAGCTAAGACGTCGGAGTTAACGAATGCATATGCACGCCCCCCACTCACGTCTGCTCCTCCCGCCTTAAGGTCGTTAAATTCGTCCTGTACAACGTTCCAGCCCCCAGTTATCCGGACAGCCGTTTCCTGCGCTGTAGGCTGGGTTCCAATTACAGAGACAAGGTCATGATCAGGGAATTCGATCGTTCTTACTTTTTCAGTACCATTCTCTTCAATGCTGGCCACTTTGAACTGAAGAATGTTATCCTGAACCTCCATTTCAACTTTGAGGTTCACTTTAATTTCTGGAATCTGAAGCGTGTAGGCTGCAGACTCACCATGAGTGGCATCTGCTGCTTTTTTACTAAAATCAGAAGCGACTATGAAATAGGACTTCTCGTTGATTTTTATCTCATTAAATCCATTTAACTGTCCATACATTTCCGCGCCGCTGTCTAACCATGTGTATTGTTTAACCCGAGGGAACTCTTTATCGATTTCAACCTTCATGGTGTCAGAGCTTAGAGTTTCAGTAATCGTAATCGGCCTCGGTACTGGATCAGTGGATACAATTGGAGTTACCTTCACATCGTCAATCCATAGGGTCTTGTTATTAAACCAGCTGCGTAGTCCAATCTTCCCTGCACTTGTCGATAATGAGGGAAGACTCGTCGTAAGCACGTTATTGCCATCGATCGATAAAGCTACGCTACCTTTCTCATAGCGCAATTTGAGGGTATACTGTTGGTCAGCAGCAAAGGTAAAACTAGGAGCCGTAATATTTCCATACGATTCCGTCCCTCCTTTCATTGCATCCCAGCCCCAAGAACCCGCATCATATTGGATAACATTGTAGTTATTGCTATCGACGAATCGGTAGACCAGTCCAAATCGTGTGGCAGGCTGACTAAATTTTAACTTCACCTCATATTCAGCATTGGCAACCTGAGGTGAATCTTGGTCTGCTAAAATAACAACCCCTTGTGTCACCGCCTTAACAGCACCTTGATCCGCCGAAAAAGTAATGGTCCCCTTAGCTGCAGCCCATCCGTTGATATTGCCATCATTGTAATCTCTGAAATACACGTCCGATTCTTGAGCCGCGAATACGGCTGCCGATGGCAAGCCAAGCTGTACCCCTAGCAACAACGTCAATAGCAAGCTAACCGCTTTGTAACGTTTTCTCATCTCTACGACCTCTTTTCACTTAAATATAAGTAGAATGAACATTATCAATTCACATATTTCCTTTAATTGTATGTTTTTGACATCACAAGACCATAATGAGCCCTCCTTCCATAAGAAGGTGCGTCATTATATGTTTTTTTGTATTACTTGGAATTTAACAATCGCTTGATAACAGCGGCTGATTCCGCTCTTGTAGCAGATTCTTTGGGTGCAAATGTAGTCTGAGTTCTACCTTTCATTATTCCAGATTTCAAGGCAAAGCCCACCGACGCTTTAGCCCACGGGCTTATTTTACTATCATCTTTAAACGTGGTAGTGGAATCTGAGGCCATACTATCGACCCTTACACCGGAAGCATAAGCTTTCGCTCGCATCAGCATCGTTGTCATTTCTTCACGAGTAATGCTTTTTTCCGGAGCAAATTTCGTCTTGGACAAACCACTAATAATTCCGGCCGCATAAGCTTTCTTTACCGTATCTTCGTACCAAACTCCTGATTTCACATCCGTAAACGGATTACTTCCAGAACCTTCTGTAAGATCTAATGCTCTGGCTATAAGAGCTGCGAATTGTGCGCGAGTGATGTTATTATTAGGGGCAAAGCTGTCGGCATCCATGCCTTCAACAATTCCTTTAGTGACCATTTCCATGATATCTTGCTTCGCCCAATGTGAGACGATATCGCTGAAAATCTTGGTGAATGTTGAGGATTGATTCGGGGTGAATTCCTGATCTTTCAGATTACGATCAAGAACCTTTAATGCGGTCCATTTTACTGCAGTTGTACCAGCCCTTTTAGCTTTAAAGGTAATCGTGGCAATGTCCAAATTACCCTTTTCACCATTCACATTACCAATCTTAGTATGGGCTATCGTAATTTCATTGTTTTTAACGATCGGAGATACTGAAAAGCCTTTGATCTTCGTTTCTGCTTTTACAATCTCAAGCACTTTCGGGTCAAAATTAAATTTAGCTTCATATGCATATAAGTCTTGAATATCTTTCCCCTTTAATGTAACGGTGAACGTAGAATTAGCAGATTCAGTAGCTGATGTCTGCATCTCGAAGTCAGAGACTTTTTCAGCATGGACTGTACTCAACCACATGGAAGAACATAACGTACAGATTAGTGCGAATGTGAATCGTTTGCGTCTCATAAGAACATCCCTTCACCCGTGAATTTTAACTCCCCCCTATCATATGGATTTTGAAATCGGATACACATGATTTATTTTGTTCAACATTGATTATTTTTGTTATTCATTCTCTCTGCGATAAGCTAAAGGACTAATCCCTGTGATTTTTTTAAAAATACGACTGAAATGTTCTGGATTCACGTATCCTACTTGCTCAGATACCTCGTATATTTTCATTCCGCTCTCCAGCGCCTTTTTAGCCTTCTCGATTCGCAGATTCGTCAGAAACTGAATGAAATTAACACCTATTTCTTTGGAAAATTGTTTACTTAAATAGCTCTCGCTTACACCGACAATCTGACTAATATTCGACAAATGGACATCTTCGTTAAAGTTTTTCTCTATGAGCTCTTTCGTTTTAGCAACAACAGGGCTAAGAAAGCATTCCTTGGGTTGATCTTTCGGATGCAGCTTTTGATGCAGATGTTCCAAGAACAGTCGGCACCAATGCACCGTATTCTCCCAGGTTTCCTGCTTATAAATATGATCCGTGATGGGATAAGGCAGCTTATCATGAAGCTTTTCCCAAGAAACGCCTTTTTGATAAATTAATGCGCTTGCCTCCCAAGTCATATCGACTACATCTGATTTGATAAGCTCAGGTGAACAAGGGTATCGCTGAATCAACAAGCTACAGCAGTGTTCATAGACCTCCTGCCATTTCATTAAATCCGGATCACTTAATGACTTCAGCATTTCGGTTCTAGCCAAATACCATGCTTCTTTCCAGTCACTTTCCTTAATAGATGGACGTCTTTCAGCTTCCGGATAATATAATCGATTGTACCCCTGGTAGAAACTCAACCCTGCTAATCGTTCAGCTTGGCGGAATAATCGGTTCCACTGCTGATGACCATCCACAATATCGCTGATCCCCATAGAAAGCTTCAAATTAATAAATTGCTTTAATCTCATGCTCACCTCAGACAAGATTATGTCTGTCAATCTACGAATGGCGATGATGCTGCATTGCTCTGGAAAAGAGAAGAACAAAACATAATGCCTGTCATCATATCTGCATACTTTGCAGATCCCTTCACTTCTACTTCGATTCGTTACCGTTCGTATCGTCTGCATAATCATACGGTGTGAATCTTCAAATTGAACGGTATCTGATAGCCTAAGAAGCGCAACCTCCAGATTTTTTTCCCCCATATGCTTTCGAACAAGCTCCAACGAAGGCGTTATATCATCATCTGTCACTTCTAAAGAATCCGATAGGCAAAGTCGATGCAGAACGGAACAGATCGAAGCTTCTACGTCCTCTAAGGTTGATACTGTCTTTGAGGAGCTTTGCCGCCGCTTCAATTCATCCACAGTCTTAGTCAGTACCGGTGCAATATAAGTTTCATCTAACTTGGCTTTAACAATGTAATCAAAGGCGCCGAGCACAAAGGAATCTCTTACAAAAGAATAATCTCCGTATGCGCTAAGCATGATGGTTAACGGTTGATTCGAAAAAGTAGTGTTATTCAGTGCTTCGAGTAGCTCTACTCCATTCATATTTGGCATTTGAATATCCGCCAGAACTAGATCCACATCCTGATGGATTTTCAGCATATTTAATGCCTCCTTACCATCTCCTGCTTCCCCTGCAATCTCAAAATCGGTCGAAGCAATGGATATATACTCCCGGAGGGCTAACCTAGCTAATGGTTCATCATCAACAATGAGAGCTTTAAATTTCATCATAAATCCCTCCATAATTGATCTATAGGATTACCTCAAAGCCTCAACCGCTATCTCCCAATCATCATTCAATTTTTCTTGAATATCGGACACCTCAGCACCTGAAAAAATTTCTTGTGCAGCCTTCTTTTCATCAAACTGTATGGCATTTTTTACTTTTTCAAACTTCTCATCGATCCCCAGATACATAAACGGCTCAAAGGGGTGCTTCTCTTGAACATTGTTGAAGAACGGCAGGAATGATTCAATATTGATCACTGTCGATGAATTTTGCGAATAATTAATATACACTTGGTAAACATCCCGGCTAAATACCCACTCCAAAAATGCTTTAACTTCTTCCGTATTTTTGGAATTTTTATTGATCGCCATATATTGATCTGGCATAGTGATTGCCTGCAAACGCTCTGAAGTTGTCTCTCTCCAGGGCAATGTGAACGCATCTAAATCTTTATCATCCTTCATTTTGGATAAATGATCTCTAAGGTACCACTGACCAAGTGCAAGCATAGCCGCTTTATTATTTTGAAACAGCAGCGTTGCCTGATCCACACCAATATTGAGTGCATCGGGCCCTGCTAGTTCATTCTCTGCTATTTTCTTAATCATCACTGCTGCTTTCTCGAAAGGAGAACCTTTTCCGAAAGGGCGTTTCGTCTGTGCGATTGAAGATAAATAATTTTCATCCTTGGATAGTAGAGGCGGTCCGAACTCAGTGAAAGGATAAAACGTCCAATTCTCTTTCCCGCCAATCGCAATCGGAATATATTTGCCATGCGCTTTAATCTTCATCATCACATCCATAAATTCATCCATCGTTTGCGGAATCTCTACGCCGGCCTCTTGAAAGATACTTGGATGGTAATAGACATATTCAGAGAAGGATACAAGTGGTAGACCAAGAATGGAATGATCTAATCTAGCGGGATATTTATTGTTTTTTGCTGCGGTTAATCCATCCAGTGGAAGAAGTACTGCTTTGTAAGTGAGTAGGTCATCTGGCTTCAGGTAAAAAATATCCGGCAAATCATTGGCTGCTAAACGAACCTTTAAATACTGACCGCTATTATCGGGAATTGTCTCTACTTCAACCGTTACATTAGGCTTAATTTTAGAGTAGTCTCTTACCTTTTCCGTCCAAAATTTGATATCTGTCTTCGCTTCCCACATGCCGAATTTTATTTTAATCGGTTGATCCAGATTCACCTTTCCCTGTTGTTGCTCTATTGCCCCTCCTTTGGGACTGAACTTACTTAAAGAGAAGAAACCACCTACAAAAATAAGAGAAATGATCCCTATTAAAGATACACGGAGTATTATTTTCACTTCTATTAATCACAGCCTTCGAAAAAAGTTTATACCATCATACCTCCTCTGAAGTTACACATGAATGATGTTTTCCCTCTGGACTATGATCTTTTATGCTCCTCCGAAACATTTTGCTTCATCCTCCCTCCCCTAACATTTGATCCTGTATCTCCTCTTCCGGTGTGTCGATTAACGGTAGCCTTATCGTTACTATAGTTCCCTGGAGTATATTCTTCTCGTACTTTAAACCGTAACGCGCCCCGTAATGCAGCTGAATTCGCTTATTAACGTTACTGTTTCCCATACCACTGAAAGAATGCTGACGGCGTATACCATTGCTGTCAGATTCCTGAGCGTCTATATCTAACATGCCTACACCATTATCGGCTATCGTTATAAGCAGATCTTCCGCTTCTTTTCTCACAATGATCTCAATGATACCAGGATAGTCAACATTCTTTAGTCCATGAATAATACTGTTTTCTAGAATAGGCTGTAATAGCAATTTCAATATATAATAACCGGCTAAGTCCTCATCTACTTCCCATCTCGTATGGATTGGTCTACCGAAACGAATCTCCATGATATATAAATAATGCTTTAGATGATCTATTTCCTCATCAATCGTAGTCAGAATTCCACCTCGATTAAAAGAAGACGCCAGAAGACGAGTTAGCGCATGAGTCATATTCCGTATGTTATCTGCTTTACTGATTAAAGCCATGAACTTGATTGAATTTAGCGTATTTATTAAAAAGTGTGGATTAATCTGCGACTGAAGTGCTGCAAACTCCGCCTTCCGCTTCTCCACTTCTTGCCTTTCGTGGTGGTAGAGCAGATCCTGAATGCGCTCCGTCATGTGATTAAAAGAATGCCCAAGCTTAATTAGCTCCAGGCTGCCGGTTCTCATAAATTTAGCGTTTAAATCACCTTCAGTAACCAGATCCATTTGCCGGAGAAGCTCATTTAACGGCTTAGTAACATTAGATACAAAGTAAAATGAAACCAGAATAAACGCTAAGATGATCATCAATGCAAACACCCAGACGATATAATTCACACTAAGGTAATTGGCTGTTAGATCAGCATATGGAATAGACTGTACAAGCCACCATCCGGTCTGATCAATCTCGGCGTAGGTTATCAGATTTCTATCATCACCATTAACATCCACAACGTACCCTTTTTCCTCCGGCCCACGATTTGCGAACCAGTGCATTTGGAATTCTCCCCCTCTAGAGGCAAGGGTATTGGATGAGATAATTTGACCTTCCTCTGTGACGATAAAAAGGCTGGATTCCGTATTATCACGTGACTGCAAAATATGATCAAAGGCACTACTCTCAAACGTAAAAAGAATCATTTCTAGCTGGGATAAAGGATTGATTACACTTGGAGATAGGGCAGCAACCATATTGTAAGGATTGTAGTTACCATATAAAATATTGGGCATCATCCCCAGAAAATGAACGCTATCGGGATTATTTAGCACCTGCCCATACCACGTTTTTTGGCGAAAATAAGAATCATCCAAATTCAAATTCTTTAAGTACGAATAGGATTGATGGTCTTTAAATAGGAAGTTCACCGACAATACTCGTCCTGATATGGATGCCGTGTACTTCTCTATTAAGACCTTTAGCTCATAGTAAGCCTGCTGTTTCTCGACTCCACTCTTACGATTAATTTCATAAAGCTTTGCCATCACATCCCTGTCCATACCAATGGAAGCAAAAAGACCCGTCAGCCTCCTAATTTCCTGACTAACAGAATAGGAGATCGCTTGAGCCGTTTGCTGAGATCGTGATGTATTTTGCTGAAGAATATCTCGCTTATAAATATTTAGAATAATGATGGAGAATAAGATGATCGGCAGAATGACTACCAGTATAAAAAAAAGCCTTAATGTGCTAGACATCCGCCAATTTTTTCTCATAAGTTCCCTCCCCTTTATAAGATAACTTATAAACGCTCACTTCTACCTCACCATGAATATTGAACAACATATTCCCTTAAATTTGTGCTACTTCCTGCATGGCGACAAAAGTACTCAGAATATTACACACAACCATTCACTTAATCTTTAAATCTGAGTTTTTTCCCAGTTTTCGACAACGTTTACGAGTTGATTCAAAAAGAAAAAGAGCTGACATTAATGTAGAAAGTTCTACTTTAGGATCAGCTCCTTTAGTTCGGTCAATCGTCTTTTCAAACCGCTTGAGAATTAAGGATATGTTAAAAGGGAAGACTCACTTCAAACAATATTCATTTGCATAAAATAATTTAATTTGATAGTATAACTGACGAACGTTCGTTAATATCGAGGTGATTTTTTTTGAAAAGTAAAGAAATTAAAGACATTGCTTTGAAATGTTTCACAACTCATGGATATGAGGGGGCTTCTTTGTCTCAAATTGCTGAGCAAGTCGGGATGAAAAAACAATCTCTTTATGCTCATTTCAAAGGGAAAGATGATCTTTTTCTACAAGTTCTACAAGATGCTAAAGAGACAGAAATCTCATCGAAGCTACAATATTTGAGTAAAGTCGGTACCCAAAATCCTAAAACAGATTTATTAGGATATCTGCAATTGGTCATTGATATGTTTCAAAAGAACGAGCAGTTAAAGTTTTGGCTGCGTATCTCTTTTTTTCCACCGCCCCATCTTGCTACAGCGATTGATGAAGAAGTAATCGACACAGAGAAAAAGATTCAACCCGTACTTGAAAGTAAATTCCAAGCTTGGATCGATGCCAAAGTCATCATGGAAGATGCTGCCTCCATCCCAACGCTTGCCTTTTTAGGTGTAGTTGATTCGATCATGCTAGAGCTTGTGTATGGCAATAATGAAATCCGTTTAAATGAAAAACTAAATGCCTCATGGACCGTATTTTGGAGAGGTATTTCACAGCTTTGATTCTACAAAGAGAGGTATTACTTCATGAAGAAACCATTGAAAGAACAAAAAACAGTCTTACTCATTTTGCTAAGTAATATATTCATTGTTTTTCTAGGCGTTGGGTTGATCGTCCCTGTTATGCCATCCTTTATGAACATTATGCATTTGTCAGGTAAAACGATGGGGTATCTTGTAGCAGCATTTGCATTCGCGCAATTACTCATGTCTCCTCTGGCAGGGCGTTGGATTGACACTTACGGCAGAAAAAAAATGATCGTTATCGGCTTAGTGCTCTTCAGTGCATCGGAATTAATCTTTGGTTTAGGCACACATGTATCCGTTCTTTATATCGCCAGAATTCTTGGAGGGATTGCTGGTGCATTCATTATGCCTGCCGTCACAGCCTATGTTGCGGACATCACCTCAGTAGAGGAAAGACCTAAGGCAATGGGTTATGTTTCTGCCGCCATTAGTATCGGTTTTATTATTGGCCCAGGAATCGGAGGATTTATTACTGAACTAGGTATACGTGCTCCATTCTATTTTGCTGCTGGCTTCGCCTTAATCACTTGTATTTCGTCGATATTTATTCTGAAAGAGCCACTATCCAAAGAGCAGCTTTTGGAAATCAGTAAACTTAAAAAAGACACCAACTTTATCAGTGATCTGAAACGCTCGTTTCATCCAGCATATATTATTGCGTTTATAATAGTGTTTGTCCTCGCCTTTGGCTTATCGGCATATGAAACTGTGTTTAGCCTGTTTTCTGATCATAAATTTGGCTTCACTCCACGGGATATTGCAACCATCATTACAATAAGCTCAATCTTCGGGGTGGTTGTGCAGGTCTTTTTATTCGGTAAAATGGTAGATAAGCTCGGTGAAAAAAAGCTCATTCAACTCTGCTTAATTGCTGGCGTAGCCTTAGCTGTAGCCTCCACCATGATCAATAACTATTTAACTGTTCTGCTAGTAACCTGCTTCATCTTTCTCGCATTTGACCTACTCCGTCCAGCACTAACGACCTATTTATCAAAAACGGCTGAAAAAGAGCAAGGCTTTGTCGCTGGCATGAACTCAACCTATACTAGCCTTGGTAATATCATCGGACCTGCATTAGGCGGAGTATTATTTGATGTAAACATCAACTATCCATATCTCTTTGCGGCGGTCATTATGTTTATTGGTCTTGTAATTACGATGGTATGGAAAGAAAAACAAGCTACTAGTGGGTTGGTAAACTAAGGTAAGGAACAACTGCGAATAGTAAGATTTACAAAATAAAAACAGCTCGCCCTCTATGAGGACACGAGCTGCTCAGGCTGTCGAGAATGTCTCGACAGCTTTCTTTATATCTAATCATTTACAGTCTTCATCACGTATTTTATCCTCGTTCCCACTGCTTGTACATTAAATATACAAAAAACAGAGCCCCTAACCATCACTTCATGACCAGTACCATTGATTTCAATTTGCTTGAGAATAATTCTTCAACCTAGAATGGATTGATCACATGGAAAAAGACGTTAGGCGACGCCATACGGTAATAATAGCTGCACCAACCTGCACCTTTGTCGGTGAAACGGTTCGTCGTGCTATACAGCAATCGTTCCTGCTCCAGCTCCTCGATCCGTTCGAGCTTTCCGTCCGCATATTCTAACAGTCTCATGCTCGCTGTATCCAGCCGGCTTACAACACCGCCGTAACGAATATCGAGCACCTCCCAGCCGAACGGTTTGAACATCGATAGCCATTGCTTCCGGTGTGCGGCGCGAAGATTTTGCACACCCAGCGAAATTTCGGGCAGAACATCCTCTGCAATCCGCCTAAGTACTGCCTTGTCTCCACTGTCATAAGCTCGCTTCAGCTCAAGACCGATTTCGCTCTTCTGCTTCAACACCGCACATAGCTTTTGTGGCACCTCAAACAAGTAATCTAGCTCTGCCTCAGCTTTTCTGCGGCTTGCAATTTCGCCTTCCGCCCATGCATAATGAGCCGCCATATCTAGCCCATCAATCTGTTTGTCGAACAGCCCCAGCAGTACATCCTGATACAACAGAAACTTAGACGGATTGCTCTGCTTCTGATTATTTGGTGCAGCTCCCGGTGTCTCGTCCAAATACTTCAGCCCCATGTAAGCATCCGCCTCGATGCCGGTGCAGAACCGAACGCGCTCGGCCAACGCCTTGTCAGTCGGCGTCGACGAAGAATAAGCATGCTCCGCATAAAACTGCAAGCCGAGCAAAGCGATGTACGGATTGCTCTCCATTCCGTCATCACCCCACATCGTCGCATAAACTTCCCTGATGCCTTCCTTCTTACATACCGTCAGCGCTGCATCAGTCGCCGGCAAGGATAGCCCGTAATTGACGCCGAACGTATTGAATACCCACACAGCACCCGCAAAAATAAGATTATTACCGAGCGGCCGGTGTTTGGCGATCAATGTTTCGTAGTCCTTCTCCTCGACATGGTTATAGTCCCAGTAAACCATATCTATGTCCTTAGGAATGCGGCTCGACATGTCCTCTGATATTTGCGTCTCATGGCCATAATAATCTTCACCGTTAGCTGAAGCCAGCTTCAGGAACATATCGCTCCACATCATCGGTTTCAACCCTAGGCGCCGAGTTACTGCGAGCACCCGCTCCAGATGGCCTGTCATAATATCAAAACGGTTCATATGTCCATTGCGATCCAAAAATTTACCGCGTCCAAGCTCTTCCGCTTCATCCATGCCGATGTGGATTTTCCGGCTGCGGAACGGCGCGCTAATGCTGACAATCATATTTTCGACCAGACGATCGGTCTTCTCCGCTCCAACTAGCAACGCGCCTTTTGTATCTTTATATTCCTTTACCGGCTCCCATTTCAGAAACTCCTCCAAATGAGCCAGTGTCTGAATGCTCGGGAACGCTTCAATGCCGAATTGATCGGCGTAATCGTCGATTTCCTTCAACTCCGCCGCCGAGTAGCGGCCGCGCATATAGCCGAAATAAGGCTCGCCTTCTATCTCGTAAGTGTCTTCCAAATAGAGCATGACGCTATTCAAGCCCATCAGCGCCATTTTGCGCAGCATAAACTTGAAGCTTTCAACGGTTAGCACTCCATTGCGGGATAAATCAAACATCGGCCCGATCGCATCGAATTGTTGTTGCTCTGTAATTTGAAATTGCTCTCCGCCACTAATCTTCTGAATCAATAGTCCCAAGCCGCGAAAAAATTGATGTTTAGCGCCATAACGAATATAAGCGCTTTTACCATCATAACCCACTTCCAGTTCTCCTGAAGACGGTTCTATCAAAACAGGAATTCCATCCTCCGACCATTCTGTCTTAAGTTCGGCAAGCAGCAACTGAAGTCCTGATTGAAGCTCGCTCAATTCTCCTATAAAATGTAACTTCACTATCAATCCCTCCACAAAAATGAAATATATATAAAATTACACCAAAAACTCGATCAAGGGTGTTAACCTTTGACCGAGCCTGCTACCATGCCTTTCATAATTTGCTCTTGGAAGATCAAAAAGATGAGAATGGTTGGTATTGCAGCAATAAACATCGCACCCATCGTTAAGCTGTAGTCCGTTCCGAATCCATCGGAGAAGAGCGACAAGCTGAGGGGCAGCGTCTTCAGCGCTTGAGAATTAATAAAGACGAGCGCGAAGGAGAAATCATTCCAAAACCTCAAAAATGCAAGAATTGTAATCGTAGCGACGATCGGCAGGGACAATGGGAAAATGATGCGTCCGAAGATTCCCCACCAGCCGTTGCCGTCGATCATCGCCGCTTCCTCTACTTCTCTCGGAATGGATACGATGTAGGACATTCCAAGGAAGATCGCAATTGGTAATTCAAATGCCGTATACGGTAGGATGAGTGACCAGTACGTATTCAGCATCCCGAGCTTGTTCATGAAAATAAACAATGGAACGAGTGTGCTATGAATTGGAATGAGCATGCCTAGCAAGAACAATCCTTTTATAACGCCACTCAACTTGAATGGGAACCGGGCAAGCACATAAGCTGCAAGCATACCGAGCACAATGGTCAGCAGCAGTGCTGAGAGGGTAACAATTGTGGAGTTGAGCACCGCCCGGCCCATATTTCCGAGATCCCATGCCCGGGTTATATTGTCGAACTGCCATTGCTGCGGCCAGGAATAGGGACGATTGAAAAATTCCTGATTTGACTTGAATGCACTTATTCCTAACCAGTATAGCGGATACAATGTAATTATGGCATAAAATAACAGGATGATTTTCGCAATTCCGGAAATCGGCTTACGCCACAGCGAGCCTCTCATCTTCTCCGACCGAGCGTCTATCATTGCTTGCATAGCGATTCACTCCTTCATCGGCCGGGCTAACATTAGCCGACCGCCCATTAGCCGCGTCTCTTCGTGATGATATGATTTAGGCCAATGAGAACGGCGCTAATCAGAATAATCATTGTGGATACCGCAGAGCCGTAGCCGTAACGGTATACCGTAAAGGTGTTATTGTACATATATGTGGCGAGCAATTCTGTCGATTGTGCAGGACCGCCGCGCGTCATGACGATAACATGGTCGAATGCCTTCAAACTTCCAGATATGCACAGTACGATGGTTACAACAACTGTTCCCCAAATTATCGGGAGCGTCACGAAAAACAGCTTTCTCCAGGCTACCGCCCCGTCGATCTTCGCAGCATCTTCAATTTCTGAAGAGATATTTTGGAGTGCAGCGATAAAAATGATAAGATACGGGCCGATATTCGCCCAGTTAATCGGGATCGATACGGCAAACATATTGATTTTAGGGTCGTCTAGCCAAGGCCGGCGCCAAGATTCCAGTCCCAGCGTCTCCAATAATTGATTCAGCAAACCGATTTGCGGGTGATAAATATAGCCCCAGATGAGACCGACGACGACTGTAGACAGCACCATCGGGAGAAATACAGCGGAGCGCATCAACCGATTGAACATCGTGTTCTTGAGCAAGAACAATGACAGCAGCAATGCGACCGATACTTGACCTATTACTGCCGAGACAACAAGGATCAGGTTGTTTTTCAGTGCTCTCCAGAATACTGGATCCTCTAGTATCATTCGATAATTATCCAACCCGATAAGCTTAGCAGCACCGAGTCCCTTCCACTCAAAGAAACCGTAGTAAGCTGACCAAAAAATCGGGACGATCGCAAAGATGATAAAGATGAGTAGTGCAGGAAGCAGCGCCATGATGACGAAGCTTCTGCTGCGCAATGATGCAGGCATGGCGACAGCCTCCTTTACGTACTTTTGTCTGATTACTTTTTAGTCGAACGCGCTTGCGCATCCTGCAGTTTTTTAGCTACATCCTCCGGCTTACCGCCCATCATAAGTTCTTGAAGACCGTTGTTGATCACTTCGCCTGCTTCAGCAGATAAATAGGCGTCATATACCGGCGTAATTTCAGAATTCACAGCCAATTCATAAGCTTTGAAGTAAAGCGGGCTTACTTTCGACTTATCCAGTTCTACTTTGTACATAACCATTGAGTTGCTTTCTGCGATCGCCTTTTGGCCATCCGGTCCGCTTACTGCGTAGATCAGATCAAGCGCTGCCTGCTTCTGTGCGCCTTTTGTATTTTTGTTAAGCGCGAAGCCTGCGCCTGCGCCACCGGAAATCGTATTCGGTTTGCCTGCTCCACCTTCTATGCCAGGCATTGTTGTAACTTCGATAGGTGCCAACTGCTCAGGAGTTGCGGATGCTGCAAGATTCGTAAGCGACCATGCGCCGTTAATCATCATAGCTGCCTTTCCTTGAATGAAGTATTGCTCTGCTTGCGTGTTGTCGATGCTGTTTGCGCCATCTTGAAACGCTTTATTGTCAACGAGCTCTTTGTACTTGCCCAAAGCGTCAATGAACACAGGATCTGTAAAAGATGCTCCATCTTGAGCTGCAGCTTTCAAGAACCATTCCGTGCCAGTCACGCGGTCAGCCAACGAACCGATAATCGTCGATTGTGCAACCCATGGCGCTTTATTGCCGAGGGCAATCGGCGTAATGCCGTTGTCGTTGAACGTTTTAATTGCAGTCATCATCTCTTCCCAAGTCGTCGGCACTTTTACACTATGCTTCTCGAAAAGATCTTTGTTATAATACATGAACGAAGTTGCTGACATACCGAGCGGCGCTGTGAAAATTTGTCCTTTTTCAAACTCATAGCGGTCGAATGCACCTGCCAAGAAACTGTTCTTCCATTCTGGGTATTTATCCATCAACTCTGTAATCGGTTGAAGCTTACCGGCATCATAGAACTCTTGGGATTGGCTGCCCGCATATACGAAAAATACGTCTGGCATTTCATTTGCCGCAGCCACCGTGCTTAGACGTTGACGATAACCGTCAACCGGGATCGCTTGCGCGTCTACCTCAACGTCTGGATGCTCCTCTTTATACTTGTCGATCAGGTCTCTAACCGCTTTGGCACGAAGGTCGTCACCCGCGAAGTTATGCCATATTGAAATTTTCGTTTTTTCTTCAGAGCTTTTGTTGTCTCCATTGCTCTGCTCTTTTTTTCCGCTATTGTTGCAAGCGGTTGCCAAAAGGGCAATCATCAAGATAATTGTCGTTACAAACGCAAGTCTCTTCTTCATTCAAATATTCCCCCTTTAGTGATAACCCTAGTATAGATAAGACAGACGAGAAGTCGTAGGGGGGAAAGTTAAGCCCATACGGGGGATATTTTCACCTTCGTCTATTCATTTTGAACGATATTGCGAAGGGGTTTCGCCACTGTAACGCTTAAACAGCTGGTTAAAATGCTTCATATCCTCGTAACCTACCCGCTTAGCAATCTCACTTACCTTCGCTGGCGTTTCCTTCAACAAACGGCTAGCCCATTCCATTCTCGCCTCAGTTACATACTCAATATAGTTCTTACCTGTTTCCTGTTTAAACAGCTTGCTAAAATAGTTCGGATTCATATGTACGCATGCCGCTACCTGCGCCAAAGACAAGCTGTCTGCAAGATGCTCGCGGATATAGGCTACAGTTCGGTCAATGGCTTCATTCCGGCTGCCATTTAATCGTTCATACTGCGCATGGATTGCAAGCAGCATCTGCTGCAAAGTTTCTTCTGGATTCGCAGTAAGCAGCTTTATGTCCAGCTGTTCAATCTGTGGAAGCTTTGGCATCGATTGACCAACGGATGCTGCTGCACGCTCTAGCCAGCGGTACCCCCCAACAATCAAGGAATGCAAATACGCTTGAACGGAACAAGGCGTCGCTTCCGCATTCTGTCTAATGCTCTCCAGTTCACCTTTAATCCACTGTTGTACGACTTCTCGGCTCCCGCTTCTCAGAACGGCGGTTAGCTTACTCTCCACTTCTTCCGTACAAACGGTCCGCATTCCTTTCCGGTCTTTAATATCCTCATAGGCCAGCATTCTTGCTTCCTCTGCCAACCAGCGGTACGAGGCGGTATGTTCGGCGGTGCGAAGTGACTCCCTAAGTTCTGCCAAATTGCTGGCCCATACACCGCATGCTGCAAAAAAAGGCTGGCTATAAACGCGCTCCGCCCGCTCCATCGACGCCTTAACCAATCGCTTCGCGCCCGGCTGCCCCCTGCGGAAAATAAGCAGCCATCCATAGTCCCAATCCAGAATGACACAGCCAAGTGAATCCCTAATCATCGCAGCCGCCTCATTCATTTCACTTTCCGTCTCCTCCTTCATTGTCAGTGGATAAGCAGATGTCACTAGCCATAGCTCTAGCTTCTCCATATCCGATCCGAGCCTCAGCTCAGGATAATAGATCAACAGTTCCTCACTTTCACGCTCCGTCAGGAGATTGTCCCCGCGAAGAAACCGATCCAGTTGCTTCCAACGGAACGCCGTTTGATGGATGGCGCCTTGATGATCAGCCTCCCGTCTATTGACGATACGCTGCTTCACGCGCATAACCGCAGTCATAATATCGCCAGGACGGCTATTTTTAAGCAAATAATCACTTATTCCTTCCCGCATCGCTTGCTGTGCATATGCGAAATCATCGAATCCAGACAATATAACAATTTCAATGTAAGGAAAATTCCGCTTAACCTCGCGAGACAATTCCAATCCCGTCATTCCCGTCATCCGAATATCGGTTAGAATGATGTCAGGACACTCTATCGGAATGCGCATCAGCGCTTCCTCCGCGGAAGCAGCCGGCGCGAGCAGCTCAATGCCATTCTCTTCCCATTTAATAACCGTGCTAAGGCCGGTCCTAATAATGACTTCGTCATCTACAATTAACAGCTTCATGTACAGATTCTCCTTCCTTCCCACAAAGGTTGCAGCCTATTTGATTTCTGATTGGAGCGGTATAATCGTAAAACTAACTTTAGTGCCGCTTCCTTCTACGCTTTCGATCCGTAAACCGGCTTCATGCCCATAATGAAGCTGCAGCCGATTATGAACGTTGCGCAATCCGTAGCTGCTGCCTGCCGAGTCATTATTCTTCAGCGGATCAATGCCCAAGTTTGCGCTTACCTTCTCCCTCAACAGCTCCAATCTTTCCCTGCTCATGCCTACACCGTCATCTTGAACAATAAAGGTTATATGCTCTCCCGCTGACGCCGCTTTAACGATAATGCTTCCTTTACCCTCTCTTTTCAAAATGCCATGAATCATCGCATTTTCAATTAGCGGCTGAAGCAGCAGCTTCAGCATTCTCATATCGAGCAGCTCCGCCGGAATATTCGCCTCGTAATCAAATTTATCCGGATATCGAATGGACTGGATCTTCACATAATGATCTACATGCAAAATTTCTTGGCTGATTGCACAATATTCCTGTCCTTTATTTAAGCTGAAACGAAGAAAATCACTCAATGAGCCGACCATATCTGCAATTTTTTCGTCTCCCTTCATTAGTGCCATCCAGTGGACTGACGATAACGTATTGTATAGAAAATGCGGATTGATCTGCGCTTGAAGCGCCGACATATCCGCTTCCTTCTTCAACGCTTCGTTTTGCTTCACCTCATCGGTTAAATTAATAATTCGCGAGCTCATCCGATTATAGCTAATAATCAGTTGTCCAACCTCATCGATCGATGTGACGGGCAGCGTCGGCAGCGGTTCGTCCGGGCTGGAATTTCTAAGAAAATTCGTTAATGCTGACAACGGTTTCGTCACCTTTTGAATAAGTACAAGTACAAAAGCGATGACAAAAAGCATGGAAATGCTGACTGCAATTGCAGTTAACGTTAAAAAATACTGGTTCTGCGCTTTGTAAGCTTTTGCCGGAATGATGCCTACGAGCCTCCAGTTAACATTAGGCATCTGATAGTACAGTACGGTACTCCGCTCCTCCGCTTCTCCGTAATCGAACGAACCCGACTTACTCTTGAAATCAACTATTCCGGAAAAATAATCGTTCAAGTTCTTGTTAGTCGAGTACCCTTCCGGCCCAGCCAATATCCGATTTTGTTCGTCCAACAGCAGGGCGACGCCTTCACCCTCTAGTCCAGCTTGCTTTAAATGGCTAGAGATAACCGATTGTGTCAAGCTAATTTTAAGCATGCCGATATCGTAATATTTTGATGTGCTGCGAATCGGCCGTGACATCGTAATGACATCCTCTTTGCCGTCCGATGTAACGAAGTGATGCACCGGAGACCACCATTTAGGATGTTTCTCATAATAACTGGGATATTCGCTCTGAATATCGGCCCATTCTGATTCGAGGACGGATCTGAAGGAAACCGACGGCTTATTATCTTCATTCGATTCGATCATGACATTGGCGATATATGGTTTGGAAATCGATAATGTTGTAAGTAAATTAACGATCGAGGTTTGCTTTAGCAAATCGTGTTCCGGTGTTTTCAAATAGCTTTGGACATCAGGGTGGCCGATGAGGAATAGAGATAGATTCTCAACATCGCTCACCATATTTTCCAAATAGGCCCCAATTTGCCTAAGCGTGTTCATGCCTGAACTTTTCGCTTTCTCTTCCGTTAAGCTTTCAGCAATATAATAGGAGAACAGTCCCAGAGACAACACCGGTACCAATACCGAAATAATAATCAACAAGCTCAGCTTCTGCTTTAACGATTTACCCAACCAGTTTTCCATCTTATCCTCCGTTCAGATTACCTTTATGCTCTGTTGCTAAATTGTAGCTTTCAAGACTTCCAGAAAACATGTTTGCGCTTTCATATTAACCTAAGTCGCTCGTCCCGACTAGAGTCTATTGTTGACTTGATGAAGCATTGCCTGGTCTTGAGGTTGTCGATGTACCGGGAGAGAGCACCGGATCTTACCTCAGCACAAAAAAATAGACCGCCCTCTCGCAAAGGAATACGGTCTATTTCCTGTTTGATCCTTCGAAAAGCACCTATTGCACCGGCAGTCGTGTTTCCACACGGCTCGCTTGCATTGCACATTTTTTCTCTCCAAACTATTCCATGAAAGAAACCTAATAAAAAGCCACTCCACTCTCCACACAACAAAAAAAAACGGCATTTCTGCCGTTTCTTTAGGATGGGCTCTCAGGGGCTCGAACCCTGGACAAATAAATTAAGAATCTACTGCTCTACCAACTGAGCTAAGAGTCCATATGATGTTTGGTGGAGCCAAGGGAGATCGAATCCCTGGCCTCATCGCTGCCAGCGATGCGCTCTCCCGCCGTTGTTGGTTTCACTACCAAAGACACCCCGAGGCAATCAAAAATTTTCCAAAAAACAACTTGCAATCCATTCTATGGATTTCGTCGGGACGACGTTATCCGGCTATACGCCGCATGGCCCTCGGTCCGAAGGCACCGACCTGGAGCTCGTCCGGTGGAAGAGCGAAGCGCTGTGCGTTACCGTTCGTCGCGGAAGGCGCATCAGACACCCGAGGAAGCGGCGTCGGCCATGCGCACCGGGGCGGCTTACGTGGGTCGGAGGCGCCATCACGCGCCCGCAGTTCATCACGGAAGCGCGGGACGGCTTACCAGCTTCACCCGTCCATTCAGGAAGTTTTATTCTGTATCGTCGAAAAAGCACATTCCGGTCGCGTTGCCGCACTAATCGGAATGTGCTTTAATCAATTGTTTCCGCGTCTACTCCTGCTGCCCCTCGATTAATTGAAGAACGCGATACAAGAACGTCGCCGCTTCCGCTCTGCTGGTCGTACTCTTCGGCTTCATATAGCCGCCCGAGCCCGTAACCAGCCCATGCTCGAACAGAGTTACCACGCTGTCCGCAGCATATGGCGCAATCTGGCTCGCATCACGGAAGCCCTCAAGTGTTGAACCGGATGTGGACGGCTTGATTGCCCCCGTCGTTTGAAGCGCTCGGGTTAGCATAACCATAGCGTCCTGGCGGCTGATTGAGTCACGAGGAGCAAAGTTAACTTCGTTCACTCCCGAAACGATTCCCAATTGCTTGACGATGGACACCGCATCGTAGTAATAATCATTCGGTTTCACATCGGTGAACGTCGAGGTAATCTCGGCGCGCAGGTCAAGCATGTTCACCAGCATAAGGATAAAATCAGCTCGCGTTACTTGATTTGCGGGGCTGAAAGTGCCATTTTCGATCGAAGTGCCTTTGACGATGCCTCTTTCGGCCAGCTTCTCTATTGCCTCGCGCGCCCATTCATACTTGCCAAGGTCAGTGAACGCAACTGGTTTCTTGCCGCCGACAGCATAGACGCCGACTTGGTCGATGGAGAATCGCAGTACGCCCTTGTCTTTGTCATAAGACGTGCCATCAATTACTGCCGCGCTGTCGCCCGTCAGCTCGAAAGCTTGCAGATCAGCAGCTTGCTCGCCCGCTTGAAGCGAATACGGAATCGCAATGGAAATCGGTGCCTTCGCATTATTCCAAGACAGAGCTTCACCGTCCAGTTGCAATGCAACTTCAACGATTGGCCTGTTGCCGATCCGGCCAGCCGCTTCGTTGCCGCGATACTCGCCTGCATGGTCGCTTACGATAACGAGCAGCTTTCCGGCATTCTCCTTGACTCCAGCCAGCATGTCGCCAGTCAATGCAAGCTGGGCATACGGCGTGGAGATATGCAGAATCAGATTAGACTGGTTCGTCAGATTAGCTGCGGGAAGCTCCAAAGCATAGCTGACAGCCGCGTTCGACAGCTTCAATTCAAGACGAATATGCTTGTTGCCGTTGCTGTCGGCTGTTGCCTTGAGAATCGCGGCATTCAGATCTGCTACTCCGACCGAAGCCACAGCCTGATTGCCTTTCAATGTCGGGACAAGCACGGCTTTGACTGAATCGTACGTTTGCAACGTATACGGATCTTGCGCCGAACCGCCTCCAATGCTGCCCCCATTGCCTCCGCCAGTGGAAGGCGGCTTGCGATATTCGAAGGCGGCCTGCGCTGGAGTCGTCATGTCATCCGTTTCAAGCTCGACCGTATACAGTCCTTGCTCTTCTCCGGTCAACGTAAAGGCGATGCGGAAGCTTCCGTCATCCTCAGTGCCCGTCTGGCCGGTATATTGAATGTTGCCTTTTGGGTCAAGCACTTTGACATACAAATGTTCTTTCTTGCCGTTCATGACTAACCCATTGATCGTAACTTTCTTCGTGGAGGCGTCCACGGCGGCTTGTATGCCGTCCAATGTCTTCAGCTCTTGCCGCTGGGAAAGATTGTACACGCCGAATTCATAGAAGGAATAACCGTAGAACGTAGCCCGATTCAGTCCCTCAAACTTGATGTATCTCGCCGTCGTTGCCGGGAATACCAGCGTATTCTTGCCGTCGGACGCTTTAACCACGCCATTGTTGCCGACTTTCAAGGGCTCCCACGTCTGCTTATCATCCGAGACGCTCAGACGGTATTGGTCCGCGCGCGCATATTCCCAATCGATGCGGACCGTATCGAAGGTTTGCTTGCTGTCCAGATCGATCTGGAACCAAGCCGTATCGCGCACTTGGCTCGCCCAGCGCGTACCCGGTGCGCCATCCAGCGCCTTAGAAGGCTCTAGACCTGCGGCTTCCGTCGAGGATGCCTCTGCTTCTTTGTCTTGTGCGATGCTGCCAATCTCGTAATACACGCCTTCCTTCAGGGCCGTATAAGCGCCTTCCGTTACAAATTCAAGGCCTTTAGCCCCATCCAGCTTCGCATTGAATGCCAGCAAATAGCCTATGGCTTCCTCAGGATCGCTCTCTTGCGTACGCTCCATCATAATCAGAGCGTTGCGCATAGCGCGTACCGTATCGGCATTGCTAAGCTGCTTGTTGTCTGCGTATTTATCAACAAGAGCCAATAGACCTTCAGCGCCCAAACGAGCTTCTATTACGAACTTAACCGTCTTGGATTTGGCAGCCGCCACCGTCAGCTCCAGCACATGCTTGCCCGGCTTGCCCGTCAGATCTACTATAGTTCCTTGCGTATAAGGTTTGCCGTCATACTTGGCCGTTACTTTGACGATACCGCTGTCATCATCTCCCGGAATGGCCCAGGTGAAGGCGGCCTGTGTCGTATCAGGCACAATCGTATGCTCCGAGATCGGCTCCCCGTTCATGAGCGCTACAACATCAGGCGCAGCGGCGTCTTGCTTCTGATAAGTGCCCTTCACGAATTGGTACAGCCAATCGTAGAGGACGCGGATAGCAGGATCCTCGCTTTTCGCCGCGCTGAAAATGGCGTTGTTGCCTTGATAATACGCTCTATACCCTTGCTGCATTAGCCCTGTATCCACGCCGCTGTTCAAGTAATCGATGAACCGCTCGCGGAAGACGGCGTCATTGATCATCCGGTCATCGAACTCCAGCTCCAGCGACATGCCGTACCGTTTCGCCATATCCGCTGTATCTTCCAGACGCGAGAACTCCATTTTCTCGAAGAAATAGTTCGGCTGCAGAGATACGGCATCGATGCCGACATCCTTCCACATGAATTTCTTATAAGCCAAAGAATGAGGGATCCAGAACAGCTTCAGGTCAGCGTTATGAACGATGTCGCTCGCTTTCTTGACCATCTCCGGGCCAGTCGAATGCGTGCTTATTTGTTCCTCCAGCCAATACATGCCGACGAGCTCCAGGTTCGAGTAGCCCGCAGCCGCCCATCTTGCTTGCACTTCATCGGTCCACCACTGAATCGCTTTGGCCCGGTTGTTCAGCGATACGTCATTACCGACCACACTTAGGTTGAAGTCCAGATTTTCATCGTTAATGCTGCCAAAATCGGACTGATATTCGCCCGGATCGGGTATCATCATAACAACCTTCGTCTTACGGTCAGGCTCGCCAAGCTTCGCGCCTACCTCGGCCGTCGCCTCGTTCAGCGCGCTCATATCGCCGCCGGTGTTAAACGTTTTATTCAAATACCATTCCCATTCCACTCTTCTGGCTTTGCCGGCCGCTTCAACCGCGCCGAAGCCTCTGCCGTTTTCCGACGTCAAACCCAGATATAGCACGCCGTCGAACAGCCAATCGACAGGCTCTCCCTGCTTGTTCACATAGCTGATATTAGGGATAACCCGTTCCTTCGTCCAGGTTCCTGTACCATCCGGGTAATGCCCGTTATACAGCAAGCCCAAATTTTCAATCCCGCCAGTAGCCTCCCCAGGTTGCTGGAGACCATAAGGTTCGGGCTGCACTGGCTGGGCTCCGTCGATCAAGCCGTCCGCGCCGGTTATCGTCACCTCGTCGATCATAGTCCACGCCCTCGGATGCACGGAGAACACCACTTTCACATACTGAGCGTAAACCAATCCTTCGGTATAATCGCCACGCTTTACGACTCCGGTCTCTGGGCTGCCGTCCCATTTATACGTCTCGGTGTTGGTCTGATCGCCCCATAACAATTTAGTCGCATTATGAGACAATACGCCCCAGTTCACCCCATCGTCAGACGCGTAGAATGAAACGGTGAGCGGTACAAGCGTTTCGTTGTTCGGCCAATCTTGCAAGAAACGCGCGCTCACGTCCTTGATCGTTTTTTGCTCGCCTAGATCAAACACAACCGAACGGGATTTCTTGTAGCGGTGGCCCACCCAGTTGCCGCTGTCACGGGATGTGTCTACGGCATTGCCGTCCGTCAGCTTCGTCCCGTCATCCGGGAAAGCGTCCTCCGGCTGATCCAACCATGTGTACGTTTTCCCTTGAACCAAATTATAAAAGCTGGCACTCTCTCCGCCCGGCTCCTCCGCATACACGGAGGATATCAACGAGAACAGCATGACCGGGACAAGCAGCAAAGCAGTCAAACTTCGTCTAGTTTTCACTTAAGCTCACGCTCTCTTTCTATACATAATTAGTTCTGCTCCTGCGCTTGCAATTCTGCAAGCGCATCGAGCATGTTCAGAATGACGACCACAGCTTCAGCACGCGTCGCCGAGGCGGCCGGGGCAAACCGGTTGTCCCCGCGACCGTTCATTACTCCCGCCTTCTGGGCTGCTGCCACATACGGCTTCGCCCAAGCCGGGATTTGATCCGCGTCAGCATAAGAGAGCTCATGCCCTTCCGAAGTCTTCAGGCCCAAGCTGCGAACAATCATCGCTGCCAGTTCTGCTCGGCTAATCGAAGCCTTCGGACGGAAGGTCCCATCCGCATAGCCGCTGATCAGGCCGGATTCCAAGGCTTGCGCAATATAAGGATTCGCCCAAGCTTGAATTGAGCCTGCGTCCGCGAAGTCCAGCGAACTGTTCGTACCTTGCAGTTTCAACGCTTTGACCAACATGACGACGAATTCGTCCCTGCTGACCGTCTTATTCGGCTTGAACGTCTCGTCGGTATAGCCCGCTACGAATCCAAGCTCGACGGCCCGTTTGATGGACGCTTTTGCCCAATGACTCGCAATATCGTTCAGTCGAACCGTTGTCGATCCGCCAGACTCCCCGCCATTGCCGTTGCCGTTCTCATTGCCATTGCCTGGATCTCCGCCTCCCGGATTCGAACCGCCGTTTTGGCCTTCTTCCGGATCTGGAGTTATTGGAGTCGGAACCCATCCTCCGCCACCAGAGCTAGGCAACGCTTTGATTTTGATCTTGAACGTTTTTTTCGCGGATGCATCTCCCTTGCTGATCGTCGCGGTCAGCACGACCTCCATGTCGCTGCCTGACGGACGTTGCAACAATTGTCCGTTGGCATTCAGATAGTCGGGCTTCGAGCTGCTCCAGACGATACGCGTGCCGAGCTGTCCTTTCTGCGGTAGATAGAGATTCGCGGCAATGCTTTCATTCACATTAAGCTCGATCAGACCCATTACGTCTTCGATCGTTAGACGATCGCGTGCAACGCTCAGCCCGGTATACGCCTGCTCGGCCTCAGGACGAGTCAGCTGGGCGGTTTGAATCGCCGCAGTCGCTTGTACCATCGCCTGTTGAAGCTGTGCCCAGCCCTCAGGAGAATAATTGTCCTCCACGAGCTTGTAGGCCTCGATAGCCGTCAACAGGTCGATAATCGGCCGTATATTGCCGAGCTTATATTCCTCGCCGTACACTTCAAATTCCTCAAAGGAATAGCCGAACATGGTAGCTCTGGATACGCCTTCAAACTTCACGTATCTGGCCGGCGTGCTTTGGAAGGTAGTCAGGACGCGTCCCGGCTTGCCGTTAATCTCGCCGTTGTTGTCTTTCACGACATTCGTCCAGTTCTCCTTGTCCTCGGACACGAGAATGCGGTAATTCGAACCGTAAGCCGTTTGCCACAAAATAGATACAGCATCAATGTTCTTCACTTCACCCAGATCCACCATGAACCAGGTATCGTCCACCCAATTGCTGGACCATCTGGTGTCCCCTCTGCCGTCCACCGCTTTGTCCGCCGTGTAGGACGAGGATTCCGGCAGTGAGGATTCGGCTTGCTTATGCAAAGCCAGATTTCCATGCAGGTCCACGTAGGTGTTCCTTACGATGAGTTCGTCAATCAAGCCTTTAAAAGCATTCGTTTCACTGCCTATTTTGGCTACTGGCAATACGAACGTTTCCAACTTGGAGCCGTCTTTTAGAGTAGCCGTATACTCACTGCCGTTAATGAAGATGGAGGTCCCCGTGTCGTCGCCGATCATAATGACATGGGTCCAGCGGTCGGTCGGCAGCTTATAATTGAATTCGCTTACGTAGTTTTCTTTCGTGATGGCCAGTTTGCCGCTGCCCCCGATGTTATATTTCAGCTGTCCATCCGGAGATTCCAGCAGCACAGCTCCTTGCGGGTTGTCAGCGTCCGGTTTGATCCACATGGATATCGTCCATCCGAAACCGAGCGTGCGAAGCGGCGTTTCCACGTAGCTGGCTCCGCCTTTGAGCCTTACTGCTTGCCCGAAGATTCCCTTCTCCGTGCCTGCATTCACCGCGTTCCCGTCAAAGCCGTTGCCCGAACGATCCGCGAAGCCCTCGTCGAAAGTATAATCGAGAACGATATTGCGCTCATTGTCGACTTGAAGCTTGTGCGACTGATGAACACCCGGCGGGTCCACGTACTTTGCGGCATCCGCCTGGAAGCTTGCAAAGTTCCGGTCGACGCGGTTGCCTCTCCACAGCTTCTCCGCCAACACTTGCATGGAAGGCAAGATACGCTGATGCGAGTCCGCCATGGAGACGCCCTTCTCTACAGACACGTCGTTCCAGAGCGCGAACATGCCGCCTTTTACCTGCGGGTGCCCATAAGGAAGCTTCGTCTCCAGCCAATCGTTAGGCTCCCACTCATTGTAAATAAAATCGTAATTCAAATAGCTGCGGTACAGTTGCGGAACGATATAGAGCAAGTTCGTGTTGGTATTGACAACGTCGTAGCCAAGCTTAATGGCCTGCAAGACACTTCCGTACGGCTCATACCAGATGTCCATCGTCGCATTGTTGCTGACTGGCGTCGTGCCGTCATATGCGGACAGACTGCCCCACAGACGTGCGCGCTTGCCTTTGCTGTTAATGTGGTTAAGGAGCATATCCGCGTACCTGCGGAACGCCTCCTTGTCGTCGCCGAAATATTCATCCGTGCCGACGTGCACGTCCGGGCCGACGAAGGTCGGATTGCTACCGTCGAGATACTCGTCAAAGAGTTCTTTAATGAAGTCGAGCGTCTCCGGACGATTGATATCCAGCTGATTGTTGCTGCCCAACCTAGGGTCGTAAGCGATGAACGCGCCGGAATGGCCCGGTGTATCGATTTCCGGCACGACGTTTACGCCGTATTCCATCCCAAGCAGCTGCAGGTCTCTGAATTGCTGCTTCGTATAGAAGCCGTCCTTGCTCGTCACTCCCGGGAATTTCTCGCTCTCCAGACGGAAGTAACCGACATCGCCGACATCATCGTTCAGATGAATCTGGAACCGGTTCATCTTATAGTAGGACATCAACTTCACATAATCCCGCAAAAATTCGATCGTATAAAACTTGCGGCCCACATCGAGCATGAAGCCTCGATCCGCGTATTTCGGATAATCGCGCGATTGCCCCTTGGGCATCGTCTTATGATCGGCATCGTGGCCGAGCAGTTGAAGGATCGTTTTTGTGCCGAACATGACGCCCGTCTGATCGGAGCCAGCGACGGAAGTATATTCGCCGATATTCAGCTCATAGCCCTCTGTCCCCAATCCCATTTGCGCGGCATCCAGCACCAAATAGATGTCCCCCTCTTGAGGTGAACCAACCGTAACCGTCAGCGGAAGCTTCGTTAAATCAAGCAAGTCCTTCCGCAAAATATTGGCCGTCCCCTGCAGAGCCGCTTCATCCTCCGCGCGAATGACGATATTGGATTTATCCGTCAAGCGGAACTCGCCGGTTGTGCCCAGCCACTCACGCAAAGAAGGAATGACTCGCGGCTCCGGGTTCCGATCGCTCGTCTGCTCGTAGAGACCGGGTACGGTGACTAACGCATTATCCGCTAACAGATATGTCGGATCGCTGTCGCTCTCGATTTGCAACAGCAGCTGAACCTGAGTATCCACAAGCGGCGCATGAATATTGCCCTGCTCGTCGATCACCGGCAAGCTGTCCGTGTTCACCAGCGTCAGCGTATAACCATCCGGTACAGCGGGCAGGTTCAGCTGAGTGTCTCCCTCGGAGACGACGATGCTGTTTTTGACCGCATCCATCATAGGCGGCAACAGCGGTTTGCCCTTGTATACCTCGAATTCCCAGAAGGAGTATCCGTAATAGATATCCTCAATTGGACGTCGCGTTACTCCTTGGAACTTAACGTATTGCGCCAGTGTCGGCTCAAAATCGATCGTATCCTCGACTGGTCCGCGGGCGACGAGCACGCGGTTGTCCGCGAATACGTTCCTCCAGGTTACCGCATCGTCAGACACAAGAACTTGATATTGTTCCGCCGGAGTCTGCCAGTTGATGATTACTCTTCCAATTTCTACAGGCTCGCCTAGATCAACGTAGAACCACTGGTCATCCGTTCTTTCCGAAGACCATCGGCTTGCATCCCGATTGCCACCGTCGACCGCTTTCTCAGGCCCGAAAAAGTCTACTTCGTTCGACGACGAATAAGCCGTCTTTCCTAAAGCCAGATTACCTGTTGCGGCGTCGGACTTCTCCGATGAAACGGCAACTAAAATGAAAGCGGTAACAAAAAACACTAAAAAAATATTCCTATACCGTAAACGCACTACGATCCCCCCCGTTGTTTATTAGCTCGAAATTTACTCCAGCTTACCGCATGACCCTCCATGCTCAACTGCTGCAGCAATTTTATTATAAGTAGGGGCATTCGTTTCATCGATATACTTATCTTTACAATACATATACAAATGTGGACATTCGGCCTTCTATAGTGAATCAAGCATGCCAACATTTCTGTCATATCTCATGCTAATTAATAGTACAAAATCGTGATCCTTTCGAAGAGTAGTGAAAAAGAAAAAAGCCATTTCAGTAGAATTGGCTTTTCTTCATGTTATGGAAATAGAGCCTAGGGGGAATCGTCCTAGGCTTTAAGCCCTATTCTCGAGGGGGAGTATATCCGTTGCCCTATTCAGGACCCGCCGATCTTATAGGATAATATAGAAAATGTATCCACTTGAATAGGGATGGGAGTGATTCCTCTTGTTACAATTAAACAGCGAACTGTGGGGCAAGCTAACCGGTCCTTACGAGTCGGGCGAAATGGTACCTGAACTGTTGGAGCGTCTGATGCTTGATTTCGATAAAGAAGTTTTCGACGAACTATTCCAGGAGCACTTATATCACCAAAATACGATCTATACCGTCACTTACGCGGCAGTACCTTATCTGGCCAAACTTGCTCTCGCATCAAAAAATATGGAAGTGCGCCATGAAATCTACATCACTTGCGGGATTATCGAGTCGTGTCATGACAAAACAAGATCTGAGCCGTATCCCTCGGATTGGAACGAACTCGCTGCTGAAACGGGAAACGAGGTTTGTACGGAGATGTACCAATCTTACTTAAAAGCGATAGCGGAGCTTGCTTCGCTGGTTCCAGAGATGTTGGCCTACGCCAAACAAGAAATAAGCAGCGATACCGAAAAAAGATATGTTCTCATTGCCGACGCAGCTTATCGGGAATCCCAGAGCGTGGCAAACATGTTTCTGAATTTTACGGCTGGCGACGAATATGTGGCCGTTTGCGGAGTATGTAATCAAGAGGCTTACTTGTGGCCGAGCGGAGAAGGCGGTCGTATACAAGCATTCGCGGAAGATCCGGTATTCGAACCCCTTCAGGCAGCACATGAGGTTACTCCCGTTGAGGCATTCGTTGAAGCGGAACATCAAATACTGGCGGAGCGAGCCGATCAGCTGGGCGATTCCTCTTTTTTGAACCAATTGCCGTATTTGGCCGGGGAAATGAATTGTCCTTCATGCGGCGCCAGAATGCAGGTTTGGCCTAGTTTCCTTTCGACTTTTGGAGGGTAATAAACAAGAACTGGATATTGCATCCATTTCTATGTTTGGGGGGAATGACTTATCAGTGTTTCTATTTATTACACATGCACGAGGGAATACGTCCTAACAGAAAGCGAACAACAAGCAATCACAGCCATTGTCCAACGTTATGATCAGGATTTTGAAGGGAAAGACCGGGCGGAGTCTTTCACAGTGTACAAATTCGATTCGTCCAGATCAACGGAGATCTTCGCTGGCGCTACCAAGCTGTCCATGACGGATCAGATTGAAGATTTGCTGAACGATTTATTTCATTGGTTGAAATGTTTGGCCGAGATACGTAGAAAAGTAGACGGTGGTGAATGGCATGTTCACCTGGATGATATCGATGCCGTGTGGGATGATGAATTAGGCTGGAAAATGCCTGAAAACTGATTTCCATAATGAATGCCATGCACTTGCTTGCCAGCCTTCAAATCATAATCATTACCTTTTAGACTACTTACACTTGAAGTCGCTAAAAACGAGCTAATGTTCAATTTTAACGTCAGTTCTACTGAATCTCGGTAAACCCTAACACACTCAATGATCGTACTAAGCATCATTTTCTTTTTAGCAGTAGAAGCTTTCTTAAATACCTCGCTCCAAACAGGAATATAGGTCTGGAGAGCCTGCATTTCAACTTGTTCTACCTTTTTAGCATTGAGCTTCTAAATTACCTCAAAAAGAAATAGACCGCCCTAGTCCAAAGGATGCGGTCTATTTCTGCCCGTAATACCTGAAATCAGCCGCCCTTAAAAGCGGCTATTGCACTGGGAGCCGTGTTTCCGCACGGCACTCTTTGCATTGTACGATTTATCTACCCAAACTATACCACGATCAAAACCAAATAAAAAGTCACTCCGCTTCCTGAACAACAAAAAAAAACGGCATTTCTGCCGTTTCTTTAGGATGGACTCTCAGGGGCTCGAACCCTGGACAAATAGATTAAGAGTCTACTGCTCTACCAACTGAGCTAAGAGTCCATATGAAGTTTGGTGGAGCCAAGGGGGATCGAACCCCTGACCTCATCGCTGCCAGCGATGCGCTCTCCCAGCTGAGCTATGGCCCCAAACGTAATTTTCAGATGTATGTAATCACACATTCTAAAATTCAGTTCGGTGTATTTATGTCATTCTGACAAATCCAAGCGCCGTAGGCGACTCCTATATAATATAAAAAATCGCCTTCGCTGTCAACACTTTTTTTAGTCATTAGACTAGCCACACTCTACAATCTGTCCAGATCCCCGGTGCTCTTAGATAACAGACCCTTCAGTTCCTTCATAAACATGTTAATATCCTTGAACTGGCGGTATACGGATGCAAAGCGAACATAAGCGACTTCATCTACTGGATAGAGCTGCTCCATAACCAACTCACCGATCTGTTGGCTCTCCACCTCAGCTACGGCGATACCGCGTAGGGATTTCTCTACCTCAGAGACGATCTTCTCTAGACGTTCTACAGAGACGGGGCGTTTCTCGCAAGCACGGATAAGACCACGCAGTATTTTATCACGGCTGAACTCCTCGCGGCTGCCGTCTTTTTTGATCACGATTAACGGTGTTTCCTCGATCATTTCAAAGGTTGTAAACCGTTTGCTGCAACGCTCACATTCACGCCTGCGGCGGATGGACTTATTCTCATTCGCTGGTCGCGAGTCGAGCACTTTAGTATTTGTGTGATCGCAGTAAGGGCATTTCATAAGCTTCATCACTTCCTATTACATAATGTTTTTAGTCCCGGTATGTTAAACATCCGGCTTTTGAAGGGCTATTTCATTTTTTCCAGAAATCACCGTTTTTTTATTGTAATGATTATGGCAAGTCCGGCACATAATACAGTTACCAACAGAGGAGGTGAACAGCAATGAGCCAAAACAACAGCTCCAATAACCTTGTAGCTCCAAATTCCCGTGGTGCTTTGGAACAACTTAAATATGAAGTTGCCCAAGAACTCGGAATCACGCTTTCCCCAGATGGTTACCAAGGCAATAAAACTTCTTATGAAAATGGTTCGATCGGTGGTTACATCACTAAACGTCTTGTAACCCTGGCAGAACAACAATTGGCAGGTCAATACAAATAACCTGTCCACATAAGCTTACTGAAGAAGTATTAAACGATCGCAAGATCGTTTAATACTTCTTTTTATACATAACACGGTTTTAGAATTCGTTGTAAATATCCGTGTACTGATCATAGTAATAGTTGACGCGCTGTACATAATGGCGGGTTTCACCAAACGGAATATCCTTAATCGTAGCATCCGTTCCATCCCAGATCCCCTCATCCAGCCATTTTTGAACTTTACCCGGTCCAGCATTATATGCAGCGATAACCGCTGTACGTTTTCCTTCGAATTGACGGGATAATGTTGAAAGATACCAGGTACCTAGTTCAATATTTGCTGATGGTTCATGCTTTAGCTCCTCCATAGAAACATCAGGAAGCTTGGCCTTTTCAAGGGCCCATTTGGCGGTATCCGGCATAAGCTGCATTAAACCTATAGCACCTTTTCTGGATTCTCGTCCAGTTTTGAAGTTCGTTTCCACTCGGATAATCGAAGCCACTAGAAATGGGTCAATATCGTACGTAACGCTGTGCTTACGGATCTCATCTTTATAATGGATCGGATAAAACCAGGACATCCAGTTCGTACTCAGAAACAATATCGCAGTAAAACCAATGAATAACAGAAGAAGGACTCTTTTTTTACGTAACCATTTCATGATAAGCCCAGCCTGTCCCAAAGAACAGCAACCTGTTGCTCAGTGTGCGCAAGTTCGCCACTGTTGTCAATGATATAGTCCGCTTTGTTACGCTTCGCTTCAATATCCATCTGTGCATTTAAGCGTGCTTCTGCTTGTTCTATAGAAAGTCCGTTACGTTCCATTAATCGAGCGATTTGCACTTCACGAGGCACGTAGACCACCAGTATTTCATGGAACATGTTCTCGAGTCCTGATTCGAAAAGAAGAGGGATATCCACAATTGTTAACTTCTTTGGATCTTCTTCCTCCATGCTGTTCATACGTTCTTTAATCTCCCGCCGGATTGCGGGATGCGTCAGATTGTTCAGGGCTTGCAGGGCCGCCGGGTCTTGAAATACAATGTCCCCCAGCTTGCCCCTATTCAGTGTGCCATCCGAAGAGAGGATCTCGCTTCCGAATTGTTTCACAGCCGCAGCCAGCACCTCATGACCGGGGAGCATAACTTCTCTGGCGATCACATCCGCGTCAACCAGCCTCGCTCCCTTGCTCACAAGCAGTGCGGACACCGTGCTTTTTCCGGATGCAATGCCTCCGGTTAAGCCAATAATCATGTACTCACCTCATAATAGCTTCAGTATTCCCATTGTAATTAATAATAACGCGGGTAGTGCAGCAGCATGCTTCATCCAGTAGTTCCCGGCGAATCTTAATCCAGTCTTCATGCCCAGCAATAGAAATGTACCACTAAACAGAGCAATTGTAAGTGATGTCCATATCGGATTGAACCCCAGCAATGCTGCGCCAAGTCCAGCTCCAAAAGCATCTAGAGAGAGGGCAATCCCGAGCAGCATAGCCTCCATCGAAGAAATACTCCCGGAATCATCCATATCTGCAGAAGACGGAGTACGTAAGATCTGTACAACAATCCCCAATCGTCGTAACTCAAGGGAAAAGACAGCCGACTTTGCCTGCTCAGGAGCCATGGTAACCTGTTCTACAACATCTTCAGTATCAACAGCTACCTCTGCCCGAGCTTCTGTGGATAGTACATTTTCTTCACTACCTACTTTACGCTCACCTGTCTGTTCCTTCTCTTTCTGCATTAACATCTGGACGAGCGACCAGCACCCCATTAGCACGAGTATAACAGCGCCAACCTCAGAAGCTGCATGTGGAGACACTACCTTGGCAAGCAGAACACCCACTTGCATAGATACACAGATAACTACCCCCGAACAAAGCGAGATAATCAGAATGGAGAGCAATGGTATTTTCATTTTACGCAGTCCATATGTAATACCAACGCCAAAACCATCCAAACTCAAAGCAAAAGCTAGTAATATTAGTGAAAAAAATGGGCTGAGCACCCGCAATCCCTCCTGTGAAGAACCGGAACACTGAAGAATGCACTTCATTCAGCTTCCGTTCTCTATTAAGCATTCTTCACACAGTATATGGGCGGGACAAGTAGTGGGTGCCAACCTAATTACTTCTTCAGTTTTCAACCTTACGCTGACAGCTTGGACAATAATGCGTGCCGCGGCCACCTACAACCGTTTTCTCAATCATCGTTCCACAGTGGTTACACGGCTGATCTTTACGACCGTAAATCAACAGCTGTTGCTGATAAGTGCCGCTCTCACCTTGACCATTCACATATGATTTTATAGACGAACCACCAGCGTTTACCGCTTCCGTTAGCGTACTGACAATAGCGTAATGTAGCTGATCAAGTTGCTCATCCGAAAGATCTTTGGCGCTGACTTCAGGATGTATCCCTGCACGATGTAACGACTCATCTACATAAATATTACCTATGCCGACGATATATTCCTGATTCAGCAGCAGTGATTTAATTTTTGTGCTTTTGCCTGATACAATCTGCTTAAACCTCTCCCGCGTAAAGGATGGCTCCAGCGGCTCCTGTCCTAGTTTATTAAGAGGAGGCAGCTGGAGGTCTTCACCAATCTGAAAAAGATGCATTGTACCAAACTGACGAACATCCGTGTAACGCAGCTCAGTGCCATCGGTAAAATGGAATATCACATGCGTATGCTTGTCCAGTGGATCTTCGTTCGAAAAAAGTCCGTAACGGCCCTCCATCCGTAAATGAGATACCAGCACCAAACCGTCTAACACGATGCGCAAAAATTTCCCTCTTCGTTCAACATTAACAATGCTATGACCTGCGAGCAGGTTGGCAAAAGCCTGAATATCATCCGGCCGCTGAATAATCCGGGCCAACCGGACGGTTACACTCTCTATCTGCTTTCCATTAACTAAATCATTCAGTGTTCTCTTGACTGTCTCTACTTCCGGTAATTCCGGCATGATGTCTTCACCTCAACTACATTATAGCTGATATGCACACCTTAAAGGGAGCCTATTTCGCTTCGTACCAGTTGCTACCAAAACTTACCTCTGCTTTAAGCGGCACCGATAACTGCAATGCTCCACCCATTACTTCCGGCAAAAGCGTCTTCATGAGCTCCATTTCATCCTCTGGCACCTCGAATACAAGCTCATCGTGTACCTGAAGCAACATACGGCTCTTTAGCCCACGCTCAAATAGCGCCTTGTCCATATGCACCATCGCCAGCTTAATAATATCAGCGGCAGTTCCTTGTATAGGTGTGTTCATTGCTGTACGTTCCGCAAAAGAACGTAGATTAAAGTTCTTCGCATTAATCTCAGGCAAGTAACGACGGCGTTCCAGCAGCGTGGTTACATAACCATGTTTCCTTGCATCAACTACGATATCATCCATATATCGACGTACACCTTGGTATACTTCGAAATACTGCTCAATAAATTGAGCGGCTTCTTTGCGAGGAATATTCAAGTTCTGCGACAGACCATAATCACTGATTCCGTACACGATACCAAAGTTAACGGCTTTAGCAGCACGACGCATATTGCTATCAATCTGATCGGCGGTAACTCCAAATACATCCATCGCTGTCTTCGTGTGAATATCCATATCATGGAGAAAAGCTTCCTTCATCCGCTCATCACCGGAGATGTGCGCAAGTACCCGTAGTTCAATCTGCGAATAGTCCGCCGCCAGAATGGACCAGCCCGGTTCGGATGGAACAAACACTTTACGGATTTTACGTCCTTCTTCTAAGCGGATTGGAATGTTCTGCAGGTTCGGAAATTGGCTGCTAAGCCGTCCTGTCGCAGCAATCGTCTGCCGATAGAATGTATGCACCTTCCCTGTTTTCGGGGAAATTTCCTTGAGTAGCCCCTCTACATAGGTGGATTGCAATTTGGCAATCGTGCGATATTGTAGAATCAAACGTACCACATCGTGATACGGTGCTAACTTTTCCAGCACCTCTGCGTCTGTTGAATATCCGGTCTTCGTCTTCTTGACGACAGGAAGACCCAGTTTTACAAATAAGATCTCGCCCAACTGCTTAGGTGAATTCAAATTAAACTCTGTGCCACAAATTTCATAAATTTCGGTGACCAGCTTTGAAATCTGAGCTTCGAATTCTTTTCCTAATTCTTTAAGATCCCCTTCGTTGACTGCAATCCCCTGTTTCTCCATATCCGCAAGAATACGTGATAATGGCATTTCGAGATCCTCGAACAGTCCGGTCATCGCCGTTTCGATCAATTCCTGCTGTTGTTTCTGGGCGATGCCAAGTACCGCAGCACTCTTACGTGCGACATGATTTCCTAAGATTTCAAGCTCAGGAATCTTATATTTGGCGCCTTTACCAAATACATCTTCATCAGGTGACAATCTTGGCAAGCCGTATTTCGTAGCGAGATCGTTTAGGTTCTGATTAGCTTCCGTCGGATCCAGCAAATAAGCCGCCAGCTGCACATCATGGGCTGCACCTGCAAAAGCAATCCCCTGCCAATGCAGTGCCAAATCAGCACGGTGAAGATCATATCCGCTCTTCGGAGCCTTCTCATCTCCTAACCAGTCGCGTAGCTTCGCAGCCGCTGGTTTCTGTAGTAATTCAAACGGCACATAATAATGTCGCTCCAGAGTAGATAGCCCTACCCCGATCACCTCGGCACGATGCGGATTATCCCCATTGGATTCTACATGCAGTGCCGAAATACTAGGGAGCGCTTCATTTAGCGCCTCAAGTTCATCTTCACTCACGATCGAAATATCGAGTGTAGCAGCTTCTACTTCCGCTGCACTCTCTTCTCCATCAGCTACTGGAGCATAGGCACTAAGTGACAACCTTTCCAGAAGTGATTTGAATTCTAATTTTGCGAGTGCGGGTCCTGCTGTATCCGCAGAAATTCCGTTAAAGATCATATCTTCCCACGAATGCTCAAGAGGCACTTCACGATAGATGGTTGCCAGTTTCTTACTCATGACAGCGTCTTCCGCGTGAGCTTCCAGCTTTTCTTTCATTTTACCTTTAAGCTCACCGGTGCCAGCTAATACACCTTCAACCGATCCGAATTGATGCAGCAGCTTGAGCGCTGTTTTCTCACCAACACCCGGAACGCCCGGAATGTTATCACTCGCATCACCCATCAGTCCCTTAAGGTCGATGATCTGCTCGGGTGTTAAATCATATTTCTCTCGAATTTGTTCTGGTCCATAAAGCTCAACCTCAGTAACTCCTTTGCGGATCAACGCAACGGTCGTATGTTCGGAAGCCAATTGAAGCATATCCTTGTCTCCCGACACGATCATAACCTTCCGGCCTGCTTCATCTGCTTGGCGAGAAATGGTTCCAATAATATCATCGGCCTCATAATTGCCAATTTCAAACTGCGGTACACCCAGATTTCTGAGCAAATCTTTCAGCAGTGGAAACTGCTCGGAGAGCTCGGGAGGTGTCTTTTGCCGACCGCCTTTATAATCCTCATAACCTTCATGCCGGAATGTGACTTTCCCTGCATCGAAGGCAACAATCATATGTGTCGGCTTGTGTTCTTCAATTAAACGGAGCAGCATCGTTGTGAAACCGTACACCGCGTTCGTCTGTTGCCCTGCTGTATTCGTTAGCGGGGGCATCGCGAAGAATGCGCGGTAAATAATATTATTTCCATCTATAAGTATCAACTTGTCCATAGTGCACCTCGCCTTTTTCATGCTTACTTCTTACATCTTAACATATGGCCTGTCCAAGTAGAAACGGCTATACCAACTTAAACAATGGGATTAGCTGAAATGTTAGTAACATTAAGAGCTAATATGGGGTAATACAACAAGTAGCCGCCCTTATAAAAGGACGGCTACTTTCATTTACCTAAAAACACAAAAGATGTGAAGGTACGATAGTAATGGAGGAGAAGTTTGGAACTGTAGGAGCGAAGCGCCCGCCTTTGTCTCCGGATTTCAACCATAAAAAGCGGTATAAAATCAAGAAATCTGGAGACAACAGCGGCCGGAAGTCCAAACATTCTCCGCAGTTACGACAAGTACCAAACATCTTTTGAATCAAAACTATTCATTCAAATCTGGACGACTACCGGTAACCAGGTAAACTACGCTTTCACCAATGTTAGTAGCGTGATCGCCAATCCGTTCGATATAACGGCCTACCAGTGTCAATAACATAGCTTGGGATACTGTCTCCGGCTTTGTTACCATATAAGAATACAACTCATTAATCATCGCACCATACAATTGATCGACCTGATCATCATCCTGTGCCATTTTATAAGCCAGATCAGTGTTCTCATCCAGATAAGACTGGATCGCCTCATCGATCATAATTGTCACGATTTCAGCCATACGAGGAATGTCTACAAGGGGCTTAATCAGCTGTTGGCCTTGAAGACGCATGGTCGCCTTAGCTACATCAATCGCCAGATCCCCCATGCGTTCCAAATCGCTTGATATTTTGAAGGCAACGATAATGCGGCGCAAATCCTTAGCTACGGGCTGCTGCGTTATAATTAAGCGTGAGCCAATTTCCATGATTTTATCTTCCATGGCATTCAGCTGTAAATCCGCTTCAACGACTTCCTGTGCGAGCGTTGTATCTAGATTTTGTAATGCATTAATTGCACCTTCAAGAGCATCCTTAACATGCTCACCCATCTGCTGCAGCAGACTGCGCAGCTCTTCCAAGTCTTTATCAAATTCTTTTCTGCGAATCATAATAAGAGCGATCCTCCTCATTAACGTATGGTCAGCTTGCCATTTCCAGGGACGAACACCCTTTTAAATCTGATCAGCCGAAACGTCCGGAAATATAATCTTCAGTGCGGGAATCTTTAGGGTTCGAGAAAAGCACCTCTGTGTCCGCCGCCTCTACAATTACACCATTTAAGAAAAACACGGTTCGACCGGATACACGTGCGGCCTGATGCATGTTATGAGTTACCATAACAATGGTATACTCACTTCTTAGTTCCTGAACAAGCTCTTCTATCTTGAGAGTGGATACAGGGTCGAGCGCAGAGGTTGCCTCATCCATTAGCAGAATATCAGGCTGTACCGCTAACGCTCTAGCAATACAAAGCCGCTGCTGCTGTCCACCAGACAAGCTAAGGGCAGATTTCTTCAGAAAATCTTTCACTTCCTCCCATAGGGCGGAGTGACGCAAGCTTTTTTCTACGATCTCATCCAGTTCACTTTTGGAACGGATGCCGTGTAAACGGGGACCGTAAGCTACATTGTCGTAAATCGACTTAGGAAAAGGATTCGGCTGTTGAAACACCATACCGACCTGCTTACGCAGGCTTTCCACCTCTACCTCATCACTATAAATATTTTTGCCACCGATGTTTACAGTTCCTTCTATACGTGTGCCAGGAATCATATCATTCATACGATTCAATGTGCGAAGCAACGTGGATTTCCCGCAACCGGAAGGTCCAATAAAAGCGGTAACCTGTTTCTCCGGGATTTGCAGATTCACATTCTTCAGTGCGTGGAACGACTCATAGTAGAGATCAAGATTCTCTATGTCAATGATGGATTTCATTAGTGTTTACGTCTCCTTCTCATCATCTTCGATCTCCATGATAAGCTTTTAGTGTAAATACAGTTGGAGAGAAATGTTAACGCAATGTAAAATCAGTGAGATGAATGGGTCCACATCACAGTATTTCCCCAGAAGCCAACTAGTACTCCGAGCATTTCTTATTTATGAAAAGTATAGAAAAAATAGAACTCCAGTCACTCTAAATGACCGGAGCTCTTTTTTTATTAACCACTAATTTATAGCCTACGCCTCGAATCGAATCGATATGAACGGATTCTGGATCCAGCTCAAGCTTTTTACGAAGTGAACTCACATGCACGTCCACCGTACGCTGCCCACCAATATAATCAAAGCCCCATACAGCATTCATGAGATCATCTCTCGTCAACACAACCCCTGGCTTACGAGCCAAATATAATAGCACTTCGAACTCTTTAGGCCGTAAATTAATACTATGACCACCGAGGGAGACTTCATATCTCTCAGGGTAAATCTCTAATTGACCTAAGATAATGGTAGAAGCAGAGATAGGTGTTTCTGTCGGTGCTTCCTCAGCAAGTCCAGAAATCCTCCGAAGTACAGCACTTACTCTAGCGAGCAGTTCAGAGACGCCGAATGGTTTGGTTATATAATCATCAGCACCTGATTTCAGCCCTCTAACTACATCTTCTTCCGCATTTTTAGCGGTCAACACAATAATAGGTGTTCGGATACCTTGTCCACGCAATTTATCAAGGATGTCAATGCCATTCATACCTGGCAACATCAGATCTAATACGATCAAGTCAAAAGGTTCCCTCGTCGCACGATCATATCCTGCCGTACCATGATCCTCTACTGTTACCTCGTAACCTTCCTGCGTTAAGTTATAGGACAGCAGCCGGGCCAGTGTCGGTTCGTCTTCAATGACAAGCAATCGTTGAGCCATAGGTTCCCCCGTCTTCCATATAGTTTGATTTTTACAAAGCAACAACAAAACAATCATATCACCACAATGTTAACTTGGTGTAAAATCAATAAGATGAATTTACAAAAATCTAATCCACCTTTTCTTCCTGCAAGAGCGGCAACTCAATAATAAATGAACTTCCGATCCCCAGATCACTTTTAACCGAAATCACACCATGGTGCAGATCTATCAAGTGCTTCACAATAGACAGTCCCAGCCCCGTTCCACCGGAACTTCTTGATCTTGCTTTATCCACTCGATAAAAACGTTCGAAAATGCGCGGCAGATCCTTTTTGGGAATTCCCATCCCTGTATCGGTAACGGTAAATTGGACATTCTCTGAACCATCTGGCTTCAGTATATTCTTAACATAGACTTTTACGCTACCCCCTTCATGCGTGTAATTAATCGCATTGGAGAGCAAATTCATAAAAATTTGACGTAGTTTATCTTCATCGGCCTCAATGAACAGCTCCTCAGGAACCTCTACGTTAAGACTAATACTTTTCTTCTCAGCCACTTTGCTAATGGTTCCCAGCACGGAATCAAAGAATTCAATGATATGAACAGGTGAGCAATCGAGCTGCACACGTTTAGATTCGATTTTAGATAATTCCAGAATATCTCCAATCAATCGATTTAAGCGTTCGTTCTCATCATAAATAATTTGCAAGAAGGAACGGGCTGTCTTCTCATCCTTAACCCCACCACCCAGCAAGGTCTCGGCAAATCCTTTAACAGCGGCAACCGGCGTCTTCAATTCATGGGATACGTTAGCGACAAATTCACTTCGCATCCGCTCCAGGCGACGAATCTCTGTTACTTCCTGCAGCAGGAAGAGCATGCCTCTATACGTCCCGTCCTGGATCATAGGTACTGCGTCCATACGTACAATCCGCTCTCTCGGATTGTAAATACTTCGTTCTTCATGGAGCGGTTCTTTATTCGATACCCCTTCTTCAAGCAGACGTGTTAACTCATAATGACGCTTTAGCTCCTTGTACGAATGACCCGCCATTTCACTGTTGCTAACATCCAGCATCCGCTCTGAGGCTCGGTTCAGCAGGGCAATTTCTTCGTCCGCATTGATCATTATGATGCCGCCAGTCATATTGTCCAGTACGCTTTGCAGCAGATCCTCATTATCACGAATAGTCTTAAGCTGAGCTTGAAGACTGTCAGCCATGGCATTTATCGCTGTCGCCAGCTGCCCAACCTCATCTTTACGCTTCAAATGGACTCTTGCATCATAATCAAGATCTGTAATACGCCGCGCGACTCTCGTGATTTGTTCAAGCGGTGAAGTCATGCTCGATGCCACTTTGTAGCTGACAATAGTTGCTGCCAGGAACAAAACAACTAACCCCCCAGCCATAATCATCCAAGCACGGTTAAGCCCTTCCGTTACTGCATCCAGTCCCATCGAGACCCGAATGTAACCGTCAAAACCATGATCTGAGGTCACCCGCTCAGCTACATATAACATCTCGCGATCTAAAGTTTCGCTGTAACGAATGGCTCGTCCAGTCCCCTCTTTAGCCGCAACAATCTCCTCTTCACGATTGGCGTGATTGTCCATCTCCAGAGGATTTTTCTCTGAATCCCCTAAAACTTTGCCTGACTTACTAATAAAAGTAATCCGGGAATCCAGAAGCTTGGCGATATGCTCTGCCTGCTCCGTGTAATACGGAATGGAATTGGAGGCGTCCATATCTACAAATTCCAATGTACCTGCGAGTAGATTTATTTCCCGGGACATGTTCTCTTCGAGAGCAGCTATATGGGAGCTCTTAAACAGATGAGCCATCGTAAATCCAGTGCCAATCATGGAAATACCGATTAAGGCCATAAGTATAAACGTAAGACGAGCGCGAAACGGTTTCATCTGAAGTGTGCCTCTCCCTTTTTCATTGTATCTTTTATCCTAACTTCATTTTCATCAAAAAACCAGTGCGACTATTTTCGTGACATAAATCCCTACTATAATAGATTATATAAAAATAACAGCCCAAGTTGATTATCTCTGGACTGTTACTTTGTATTACTTTTGTAAAATATCATGATTTCATTCTATACAGGTTGCAAGAAACCATTGATTGCCCTGAGTATCTCTAATACCCGCTCCTCTTTCCCCATAAGGCTTATCTAATGGTTCTTCAATGATGGATGCCCCGGCATCCAAGCACTTACGAAAGGTCTCATCCACATTTCTTACATATAGATGAATAGCGAGCTGTACTGGTGAATATTTCTCATTAGCCTCGGAAACCTCGATGATCGAATCTCCTATTCTAAGTTCTGCATGTCTAATCTTGCCTTCATCATTCCGCAGCATATCATTAATTCTTGCATCAAAACAGTTCACAACAAAATCAATCAATTGATCTGCACCAGCCACGATAAAATACGGAGTAACGTTAAGAAGACCATTTCTAATATAATGTGGTACCATTCGTCAACCTCCTTTAGACAAGCATAAACACCTTCGGCGTCCCTATATAGACGCTAAGTGATTACACGAGGAATATAAGGATAGATTATAGCGTGGAACATATAAATTCTTATATTTTCGATAAAACCGGAGAAAAAGCCATAGCAGCGGATGTCCCCACTATATGACTATTTCACCGGACTGTACCCGACTTATTTAAATACAGGTTCTTTAAACTGAGTTAATTTTGCTGCGGAATCTTTCTCTACATCTGCGTGCAGACTGTTGCCATGGGCATCCATCGTTACAATAGCAGCGAAACCATCCACATCCAAATGCCACATTGCTTCAGGAATGCCAAATCCCATAAAATCAACAGCATTTACCTTCTTGATGCATTCCGCATAATACTGTGCAGCGCCACCAATCGCATTGAGATATACGCCCCCGTGCTCCTGAAGAGCTTTTAACGTTTTAGGACCCATTCCACCTTTTCCGATGACGGCACGAATTCCAAATTTTTTGATAATATCGCCTTGATAGGGCTCTTCACGGATACTAGTAGTCGGACCCGCTGCTTTAACATGCCAGCCTTCCTCGTCCTTCATCATTACAGGACCACAGTGATAGATAACTGCACCGTTCAAATCCACCGGAGCCTCATGATCCATTAGATATTTATGAAGTGCGTCACGGCCCGTATGCATTTCACCGGATAAAATTACTACATCCCCAACTCGTAAACTACGGATATCCTCTTCACTAATCGGTGTAGTCAGGTGGACTTCGCGAGATCCAGTAGCCGCATTGTCTTCACCTGCATCTGCCACTTCCGTTTCCGACGCCTGGTCCCGTCCATCATCAACCGAAATCCCTGTACCACTCTCGTACAACCAGTCCTCTATATTGCCTGTTGACGGATCAACCAGCACACCTTGGCGACGGAAAGCCCAACAATTGTAGGCAACAGATACGAAAAAGCTGGCTGGCAAACGATTCATAACGCCGACCTTACAACCAAGCAGCGAAACTTCCCCACCAAAGCCCATCGTTCCAATACCCAACTTATTGGCATTCTCCATGATATAGTCTTCCAGCTTGCTGAGATCCTCTATTGGATTAACATCCTCCACTTTGCGGAACAGCTGCTTCTTAGCCAGCTCATAGCCAGTTGTGCGGTCGCCGCCGATACCAACACCAATAAAACCAGCGCTACAGCCTTGCCCTTGTGCCTGATAAACAGCATGTAAAATACATTTACGAATTCCGTCCAGATCACGGCCTGCCTTGCCCAATCCTTCTAATTCTGCTGGAAGGCTGTATTGAATATTCTTATTCTCGCAGCCGCCACCCTTCAGAATCAGTCTGACATCTATTTTTTCCTCTTCCCATTGTTCAAAATGAATGACCGGTGTACCTGCTCCCAAATTATCTCCGCTGTTCTCACCTGTCAATGAATCTACAGAATTTGGGCGAAGCTTACCATTCTTGGTCGCCCGTACAATGGCGTTGTGAATATCTTTTTTCATCTCAATCTGATTGATTCCCACAGGTGTGTGAATGATAAATGTAGGCATTCCCGTATCCTGACAGATCGGTGATACTTGCTGCTCAGCCATTCCGATATTTTGAGCAATCGTAGTTAACGCAAGACCTGACCGGGTAGCTCTGTCCTCTAGTGCGCGACCCTTGGCGACCGCCCGGCGTACATCACCCGGCAAGTTCGTGGACGTTTCAACAATTAGATTATAAATGCTGTCTTCAAAATGCTGCATATTCATTCAAGCTCCTCTCAGCAGATCCAGATTATCAAAAGTCTGATACAATTAGTATAATAATATCATACCTAGCAGCTCATGAAAGGGGTTACTTTAAAATTGAACTACCATTTTTCCGCCTATTTATATCGGCTTCAATATATTCAGCGCTGGAGCCTAATGCGCAGCACCGCACCTGAGAACGTTGCTGAGCATTCTTTCCATGTAGCTCTGCTCACACATATGCTCTGTTCCATTGGTAATATTCATTATGGACGTTCATTAAACGCCGAAAGAGCAGCAACTATGGCCCTGTTCCATGATGCCAGCGAAGTGTTCACGGGTGACATTGCCACACCAGTGAAATACAATAATCCTCGGCTACTAACCAGCTTCCGCGAAATGGAAAGAATTGCTGCGGAACGCTTGACCGGTATGATTCCTCCCGAGCTTCAGGGCATTTACACGCAGCTCATGCAGCCAGAAGACAGTTCTCCCGATTCGGAGGACGTTCTCCTGCACAGCTACGTTAAAGCAGCAGATCGACTGGATGCTTACCTAAAGTGTGTCTGGGAGGTTGCTGCGGGCAACCGTGAATTCGCAGCGGCGAAAGAGCAGACAGGTGCGAAGCTACGCGGACTCGGCTTACAGGAAGTAGATTATTTCCTCACTCATATGGCTCCGAGCTTTGAAATGTCGCTCGATGAGCTGTCTGCTGGAAACTAAATCCCAAGATCAATACAAAAAGCTCTAATTCGGCTAACCCCGAATTAGAGCTTTTTATATAAGTATCTAGGTTTGGTTGGTTGAGCATCTACCCGTTTACGACCTCGCCACCATTTACATGGATGACCTGTCCGGTCACATAACTCGAATCGTCGGAGGCTAGATATACATAAGCTGGGGCCAGCTCCTCCGGTTGTCCCGGTCGCTTCATAGGCTGCGTACCGCCGAACTCACTAACCTGTTTTGCATCAAAAGTAGATGGAATAAGCGGTGTCCAAATTGGACCCGGAGCAACGCCATTTACCCGAATGCCTTTCTCTGCCAGATTCGTAGATAAGGAACGCGTGAAGCTCAGAATGGCTCCTTTCGTTGACGAATAGTCCAGTAATTGTGGACTACCACGATAAGCGGTAATCGAAGTCGTATTAATGATAGCTGATCCTGCTTTCAGATGAGGCATAGCCGCTTTGGTCAAATAAAACATTGCAAAAATATTCGTACGGAATGTACGCTCTAGCTGCTCGGACGTAATATCCTCGATCTTAGCTTGTGGATGTTGCTCCGCCGCGTTATTGATGAGAATATCCAGTTTCCCGAGGCCCTCTACCGTCTGTTTAATGAGATCTTTACAGAAGGTTTCCACACCAATATCTCCTGGAATCAGAATGCATTTGCGACCTTCCTGCTCCACCTGGCGTTTCGTTTCCTCTGCATCAGAGTGTTCATTCAGATATGAAATAACTACATCGGCGCCTTCTTTTGCAAAAAGAACAGCCACTGCCCGTCCGATCCCGCTGTCTCCTCCAGTAATAAGTGCCGCCTTGCCCTGCAATTTACCTGCCGCCTTATAATTAGCCGGCTCATATTTCGGCAACGGCTTCATTTCGCTCTCAATTCCTGGCTGATGATGCTGTTCTTGCGGGGGTAAGGTTTTCGTAGCTTGCTTGTCGTTTGACATAATCCTAGCTCCTCTCGTTAAGTAATTGATAGTTAACTGATCGTCTTAGGATGGCTCAAGCGTATACGTTTATACGCCCGCTTTATCATTTTTTTAAATTGCTGTATGAAAAGTTACTTACCACAATGCAGGTAGAATCAAACAATCCGAAGTTTTTTGAACACAAATAAGGACTGTCCCCTAAGCCATGAAATGGCGATGTGGAACAGTCCTTATCGTTTAATGAAATTTAGCTTTGCTTCAGAAGAAGCAATTTTGCCTTAAGCTCTACAATTTTAGTTATAAAATCTCCCGCAATCAGATTCTTTTGATCGTCGGTTAGCTTGATATATCTGTCATACACCCAGTTTACTGCTGCCTCATCATTCAATACTAACAAATCTACAGCAGGAAGCTTGCCAATCTTAAAACCCACATTATTTGCTTTCTGTTGGTCGGTTAAGTTAGTCTTTCCCTGATAGTAACCCAACACCTTTAACTCCGAGTCATATAGAAGAACCATATATTCCTCTTCAAAATTCGGTTGAGTATAAAATGGTGATTCATCGTAATCAAAACTTTCATACGAATACTCAACAGCGCTATAACTTTTAGAAACCTCATTAAGATACGCTACCGTAGATGAAATATGTTCTACATTAAAATCCTTAGTAGGGTCCAACATATAGAATGCTGTATTTGGGGTTGTAGTAAAGTACTTCACTTCAGGATGTTGCTGAACAAATGCACCAGCTATCGAGATGCTATTTTGAATGTATTGCGAATTGCTCGCTCCTGTAATGTTTACACCTTCACTATATTTAGTTACCATTGACATATCAAGAGTAGTATATTTCACATTAAGATCCAATTTTATTGTCTTAAAGCCAATGGGTGCACCATTCTTATCAAATAAAATTATCGTCATGTAATCCTTAACATGCTCTGAGTAGATTGGAAAACTAATTAAAGGAGATACAGGGAAGCTCTCACGTTCTTTTTCCCAATCTAATGCTTCTTCAGGAACGGTAGTGAAATAATACTCTGCGTGATTAGTTTTGCTAAATATTTCGTGTGATAATCCAGTCATCTTAATTGTAATTGTAGCTGCATTCGTATATTTATATACAGCCTCCTGTACTAAAGTTATGCCGTTCACTTCGGGAACATTCACCGCAGGTGTTGGCGTTGGTGTTGGTGTTGGTGTTGGTGTGGTTGTTGGTGCTTCCCCGCCACTACCGCCTCCACCACCGCTCGAACCGCCAGCAGCCGCTCCTACAGTAGGTGTAACGGTGGGAGTAGGCATAGTGATGGAATCCTTCTGAGATCCCTCTAACAGATCGGGCTTTTTCTCAAACGAAGACCCTTTAGCCCCATCGTTCACTGTTGCAGATAATAGCTGACCTTGTCCAGTTACCTTTGTGAGTGCATCCAGAATAACCTTACTCACAGTAGTACCTTGGCCTAGATTAAGAATTGCTCCAGTCTGTATAAATATACTCTTGATTTGGGTTGCTCCTTCAGTTACAAGACGAACAACTCCGCCTTTTCTCTGAACGACTACTTGCTCTATGATAGAATTCTTGAAGTGTATAGAATCAACACCTCCACCCTTAACAAAGACTTTTCCTTTTACAGTTACATTATCTAGTGATACTTCACCTTCTCCAATGCCTTCATCCAAAAGCAAATCCCCGTATATAACAGCGTTCTGAAGGTTAACCCCATAAGTACTCACTGTTACACTCTCATAACCCGTTAGGTGAGCAGGGTCTTTGCTGCCAAAAACTCCTGACTGTGTGATATGAAATCCACCACCCATTGGTGTATTCAAGGATTCCAATATTGCTACTGCTTCAGCCCGGGTCATAGCTTGCAATGGAGCAAAATTCCCGTTAGGATATCCTTTCATTGCTCCTAGATTCACCATTCCCGCTACCTTGCTCTCACTCCATGACGCTATCTGGTCCCGATCTTTGAATTGATCCAATACGACAGGGTCTGGATCTTCCAATTTCAGTAGCTTACTGATTATTACCGCAACCTCCTGGCGGGTAACAGGATCATTTGGGCGAACCTTATCGCCATAGCCCTTTATGTAACCTTGCGTAACTGCCTTGGAGAATTCCTCATACACCCAGCCGCTTGCAGGCAAATCAGTAAATTTCACTGGTTGACTCTTTGTGATCTCGAAGAAACGATTCACAAGGGCAACAAATTCAGCTCTCGAAATGCTTTGATTAGGCTTTACCGATCCATCTTCAAATCCTTTTAACCAGCCCTTCTCTAACCAGCTTTCGATCTGCTGCTGCGCCCAGTGACCCTCATAGTCTTTAACCGAGCTATCTGCTGCTGCGGATACGGAACCCAACGAACTAAATACTAAACTGAGACCCAAGCTTACACTCACAATCCTTCTTAACTTCACACCCATCCAAACTCCCCCGTAATCCCTCAGATAATAAAATAATTGTAATTTTAAACCAATCGCATAAACATTTTTATATTACTCTATTACTACGTAATTGAAAACGTCTTTTTCTCTAAGAAATAACTACTGTGATTTTCTCAACACACAAAAAAACCCGCTCTCCTTTACGGAAGCGGGCTCATAGTGCTACAGATTAAATAATATCGTTAAATACCATGAAGAATACCATCAGCAGCAATGACACGGACAGCAGCGCACTAAGCGTACGCAATTTGCCTGTTTCTGCTTTGACATCACGGTTCTCACGAATTCCAGCAGCAGCAAGACGCAAAGGCTTGCTCATAATACCACCAAGTGCAAACATTGCTAGCAACAATACAACGATAATGATCATCCATGCTACAGAATAATCACCCTTGGTCATCATGTAACCACCTGTAAGTAGTTGAATCACTAAACCGTACTGTGCAAAGCGGTTAAATCCAGTAACTGCACTTAACGTACCTTCTTTTGCTGCAGGCGACAATTTTTCAGCACGACCGATGATGAAAGGCAGTACAAGGTAAAATCCTAGTGCCAGCGTCCCGATCATATGTAAGAAAAACAAAACGTTCCAATCCATATCATATCTCCTCCAATTTAACTGTGATAATAGTTACATATAATTATACCCATAATATTAGAATAAGAAAAGCAACTTAGGTGTCCATTCTTTGAAGTTGTTGATATAAAAAAAGAGGGCGCCCTTAAGCCATTTCACGGCCTTCGGGACCCTCCCCTTTCATCTGACACAATCTACACAGATAATATTGCTGTTACACTACGTACGGACTCTGCGGACTTATCTAAAGCCGCTTTCTCCTCAGCCGTAAGCTCCAGTTCAAAGATCTTCTCAATCCCATTCGCACCAAGAAGAGCTGGAACACCCAGAAACAGATCGTCATAACCATATTCGCCTTCAAGCAAGGCAATAACCGGAATGATCCGTTTCTTATCCTTCAAGATCGCTTCCGTCATCTGAACTAAAGAGGCTGCAGGAGCATAATACGCACTACCATTTCCTAAAAGGTCAACGATTTCCCCGCCACCCACACGTGTACGCTTCACAATCTCCTCGATACGATCCGCAGAAATCAATGTATCGATTGGAATGCCTCCGACACTAGAATAACGAACGAGCGGTACCATATCATTGCCGTGTCCGCCTATTACGAAACCACGTACATCTTCAACGGATACGTTCAGCTCTTGTGCAATAAAAGTGCAGTAACGCGCTGTATCCAGCACACCGGATTGTCCAATTACGCGGTTTTTCGGAAAGCCTAACGCTTCAAATGCAGCATAAGTCATCGCATCTACCGGATTACTCAAAATAATTACGATGGATTCCGGTGCTACATCTCTTACGTTCTCGCATACCGACTTTACAATCCCTGCATTGATATTCACAAGATCGTCGCGGCTCATCCCAGGTTTACGGGCAATCCCTGCAGTGATAATTACAATATCAGAATCTACAGCATCTTCATAACTTGAGGTTCCAATAATATGACTGTCGAATCTCTGCACAGGACCTGCTTCTTGCATGTCAAGCGCCTTACCCTTGGTTGGGTTCTCCATTTGTGGAATATCGAGCAGCACAACGTCTCCAAGTTCCTTTTGAGCTAACATAAGAGCTGTAGTAGCGCCGGTAAAACCGGCGCCTACCACTGTAATTTTATAACGCTTGATCGCCACAGATTCGCCTCCTAGAAATGATAAAGGTAAGGCTAATGTTATCTGGCTAAGAACCTATAGGTGGTTAATAATTTCGTCTGCAAATGCGGAGCATTTCAGCTCAGTTGCACCTTCCATCAGACGAGCAAAGTCATAAGTCACGGTCTTATTGTTGATAGCAGTTTCCATACCTTTATAAATCAGGTCCGCTGCTTCCTGCCAGCCCAAGTGCTCCAAGAGCATTACGCCGGACAGAATGACAGAACCAGGATTCACAACGTCTTTGTCTGCATATTTAGGAGCTGTACCATGGGTAGCTTCAAAGATGGCGTGGCCAGTAATGTAGTTAATGTTCGCTCCAGGAGCGATGCCGATGCCGCCGATTTGTGCAGCCAGTGCGTCGGACAGGTAATCCCCGTTCAGGTTCAACGTAGCAATAACATCGAAATCAGTTGGACGAGTCAGAACTTGTTGCAGCGCGATATCCGCAATTGCATCCTTGATAATGATTTTGCCAGCAGCTTCAGCATCCTTCTGAGCAGCATTAGCGGCAGCCTCACCGTCACGTTCCTTAATCACATCATATTGACTCCAAGTGAAGACCTTATCTCCGAACTCTTGCTCAGCTACTTCATAACCCCAGTTTTTGAAGGCACCTTCAGTGAACTTCATGATGTTTCCTTTGTGAACAAGCGTTACGCTCTTACGTCCGTGTTTGATTGCATATTCAATTGCAGCGCGCACCAAGCGCTTCGAACCTTCGGAGGATACCGGTTTGATACCAATACCAGAAGTTTCAGGGAAACGGATTTTGTTAACTCCCATCTCTTTTTGCAGGAATTCAATGACTTTCTTCACTTCAGCAGAGCCTTCTTGATATTCAATCCCTGCATAGATATCCTCTGTATTCTCACGGAAAATAACCATATCCACCAGCTCAGGACGTTTAACAGGAGAAGGTACACCTTGGAAATAACGAACTGGACGCAGACATACGTACAAATCCAATTCTTGACGCAAAGCTACATTCAATGAACGAATACCGCCTCCGATTGGAGTAGTAAGTGGTCCCTTGATCGCCACAAAATATTCGCGGATTGCTTCCAACGTATCATTTGGCAACCATTCACCATATGTATTGAAAGCTTTTTCGCCAGCAAATACTTCGTACCAAGCGATTTGCTTAGTGCCACCATAAGCTTTAGTTACTGCTGCATCAAGTACGCGCTTGGAAGCTTTCCAAATATCACGGCCTGTGCCGTCACCCTCGATAAAAGGAATGATTGGATTATTCGGAACTTGTAGTTTTCCTTCTTTAATCGTGATTTGTTCGCCTTCTGTAGGTAGATCGAATTTTTCTAGTTTCAACATTTGAGTGTATTCCTCCTAAAGTTTTGTGGGATTTAAATAGCATTGACAAGCATCGAAGCATAAACGCCTTCGGCGTCCTTATAAGGACGGTAAGTGTTTAAGCGAGAAATATAAGACATAAAGTATCGTGTGAAACTTATACTTTCTTATATTTGAACAAAACTCTCATCATCATTAAAATCAAAAATTTAAAACACTATTGCTAGGGTTCATTCTACTAAACTTTAGGAGCAGCCCGCAAGGCTGCTCTTCTATCTTTCGTCTACTGGAACGTATTTCTGTTCAACCATACCCGTATATTCTGCACGTGGACGAATAATGCGGTTATCTGTATATTGCTCCAGAATATGCGCAGTCCAACCTGAAGTCCGGCTAATTGCAAAAATAGGAGTGAACAGTTCACGATCTATGCCTAGCTGTGTATAAACAGAAGCCGAATAGAAATCAACATTCGGTCTTAATCCCTTTTGCCCGGTAATCAATTGTTCAATATTTACGGACATGTCGTAAAGGGTGGTGTCATTTTTCATCGTGCCAAGCTCCAGCGACATTTTCATCAAATGTTTTGCACGTGGATCACCATTCTTATATACTCGATGACCGAAGCCCATGATTTTCTCACGGTTATCCAGTTTCTTACGGATAAACGGTTCAACCGCTTCCAAACTTCCTATCTCCTCTAGCATCTTCATAACAGCTTCATTCGCCCCACCGTGAAGCGGGCCTTTGAGCGCACCAATAGCGGAGGTGACCCCAGAATAAATATCGGATAATGTCGCAACTGTAACCCGGCCAGCAAAAGTTGAAGCATTCAGCTCATGGTCCGCATGAAGAACAAGTGCGGTATCAAGTGCTTTGACAGATACGCTGTCCGGCTCTTTTCCCCACAGCATATACAGGAAGTTCTCAGCAATAGAAACGCCTTCTTTCGGAGCCACTGGTTCAAGCCCCTTGCGAATACGCGACAGTGCCGCCACAATTGTTGGGAGTTGTGCCTGCAGTTTTACCGCCTTAATTTCGTTCGCTTCTCTGCTCATATCGTCAGCCGCTTCATCATAGAGAGCAAGGCTTGATACAGCCGACCGCAATGCTGCCATGGTGTTGGCGTCTTTTGGATAGAGCTTCATTTGCTCGATTACCTGTTCAGGAATCTGTGCGAAGGCACTAAGATCCCGCTTGAGCGCTTCCAGCTCTGGCACCGTCGGCAGACTGCCGAACCATAACAAATAAGCTGTTTCTTCGAAGGTAGCATGTTCTGCAAGTTCATCAATATCATAACCGCGGTAAGTGAGTACACCATCCACAATAGAACTAATGGATGAAGTTGTTGCAACGATACCTTCCAAGCCTTTGGTAGCTGTCATAGCATATCTCTCCTTTGCCAACAAGGTATAAAAACAATCTTAGTTCCATGAAAACATTTCCAATTCAAAGCATTAAAAAATCTAATAAGTGCGTGTAAGAACATTTCCGTCAGGAATGCTGTATGACCAACATGCTTCGTATCTTTATTCATCATACTGGATTTTGTCGGTTATGTGAACAATGTGGAAGCTTTGGAGCGCATCAAATGATTTTATCAGAGAGATAGAAAAAAACTTCTAATCCTCTGATTCAATTTTTTCATTTCAGTTTACAGATTCCGACCCGTTCTAATATTTATCCCGCATTCTAGTCTTTAAATCGATCCTATGAATATATATGAAGACGAGCTCTTATTCCCCTGTCTATGCAGGAATGAAGAAGGTGTGGTCTCGGTATGGATCGTTTGGTATTAAAAAGACTGCTGCGCGGCCTGTGGGTCGTTCTGGCAACTTCCATCTTCCTGCTCGCAATCTATTTATTACTTCCGCTGTTATACCCCCTGTTGCTCGCTTGGCTTCTCGCATATATCATGCATCCATTAGTACTTATTCTTAAAGGCTTTAAATTACCAAGCTGGCTTGCGGTATCACTTGCACTGCTATTTTATATAGGCGGAATCACACTAGTCTTAACCGCGATGATTACAAGACTCGTAAAAGAATTAATCGTCTTGCTGCAAACCTTTAATCTCCACACCGACCAATGGAAGGATCTTCTGATGTCCTTAAGCCAGAATGCAAGCATTCAGAACATCATCAACCAGATTAATCAATTCTACCGAGACAATCCTGACTATCATGCTACGATTGACAGCAACATCAGCAGAACAACGGAAACTGTAGGTTACGCAGTCACGCAAGTGGTCACGGGATTTTTTAATGTAATATTGAAACTGATCTCCGCACTTCCTAGTTTGGGTACGATTCTTATCGTGGTTGTCCTTGCTGCCTTCTTCATAAGTACGAGTTGGGAGCGTCATAATGATAAACTTACAGGCTGGCTGCCGACAGTATTCCTAAAGCCTGTGTCAGATATCTGGAGAGATTTACGCAGAGCGCTCTTCGGTTATCTACGCGCCCAGGTCATCCTCATCTCAATCACAGCGATCATTGTAGTAATCGGGCTGCTGCTGCTGGGTGTGAAGTCTGCATTTGCTATCGGCTTAATGATTGGCTTTGTGGATCTACTACCTTATCTCGGTGTGGGAATTGTGATGCTGCCTTGGGCGTTATATTCTTATATGACGGACAATCTGGCACTAGGGATAGGACTATCCATACTTTACGCTGTTATTCTTATTACCCGGCAGGTGCTTGAGCCGAAAGTGCTCGCCAGCAGCATAGGACTCGATCCCCTTGCCATGTTAATTGGCATGTTCGCCGGTCTGCAGTTGTTCGGTATGCTAGGGCTGATCATCGGCCCCGTTGTCCTAGTAGTCCTTGTTGCCTTTAACCGAGCGGGCGTATTCCGAGCTTTGCACAGCTACATTGTTAGCGGCAGATTAAGATAGGAACCGATAATCATCAATTCGTAAAATAGCAAACAGAGCGGTCCCTTCAGCAATGACAGGGTCCGCTCTGTTATTGTTGTAAAAAGTATACTACCGACGGTAAAAGGTGAAGGTGCCATTCTTCATCTTCTTCTCAATCCACTTCAGCAAAAATATACGGTACAAAGGCCGAGTCAATGGAAATACTAGCGTGAAACCGACAATATCGGTTACGAAACCCGGCAATATCAGTAGCAATCCTCCGAAAAAAATACATAAACCATCCAGCATCGTCCGACCAGGAACGCGGCCCTCCTGCATATGTGTTCTGCTGTCCTGCAGCACCTTCTTACCTTCAAATCGCATCATTAGTAGACCGATTACTGAAGTGGTCAGCATAAGCAGCAACGTTTTAAATGCTCCAAGTTGATCTGCTACGTAGATAAAACCGAATAATTCCACAGCAGGAATAATAAATAGTCCAGCCCATAACCATTTGCTTCTAATCATACTGAACCCCCTTCTTCCCGCAGCGCCTCTTTTATTGCGTGAAAGAGCTCTGGAAGGGCTCTATCCAGCCTAGCAGGCCTCCATTCCTGGTTCACCCAAACATGACTTGTCGTGCCGGTAACCAGCAGCTCCCCAGGTGGATCCATCGACCGCAACTCCCCTAGAGTAGCCAATAAATCTTCTGAATTTCCACCTTCTTCTTCCGAAAGCCTCCGCACTTGATACTCAAATACGACTCGTAACGCTGAGAAGGTAGTCATTCGCGCATACACGGAGATAAGATCATCATATCGCGCCGGACTTTTAAATTGCAAATCTGCTGAGGTGACAGGAAGTAGGACGCCTTGTTTCTCAAGTTCGCGATAAGTAAAACCAACCTGACGAAACATCTCCGTACGACCAGACTCAAACCAGTTCAAATAATTCGCATGATACACGACACCCATCTGATCACTTTCCTGATAGCGAACACGCAGGGTCGACTTATACCATCGGCTGGGCAAGCCAGCTCGTTCTAATTCCATCTATAAATACTCCTTTCAGCATAGCAGCAGGGAAGCGTTAAGCCTGGGCCCCGCCTGAAGATAGCGTGGTCGATAATTTGCGCCGAGAGTTTCTGGCAACATAGAACAGCAGCATTGCTCCTGCGATAGAGCTCAACATACAAGACAGATTCATTACTTCTACCCCGCCTTGATTGAGCAAGAATCCATTCAGTAAATTACCGACAATGCCAGAAAAACCTGCAAACACCATATTAAATACACTTTGGCCAGTGGCCTGCATCTCGTTAGACGTGATCTGAGATACATATTCGACTGCAGCAATATAAAAGAACCCAAATGAAAGACCATGCAGCACTTGCACTCCGATCATTACCGATGGATAAGGAAAAGCAACCTGAATACCCCACCGCAAAACATAAATAAGAGCCCCAAGGAGCAAGGTCCGCTCACGACCCAACCTCTTAATCACCTTAGAAGCAAACAGCATGGAAGGCACATTCGTCACCGATGCGAGAAAGAGCGCAATCCCTGCATAGCGCGTAGACCCTCCAACCGATTGAAAAGCAATTACAAAGTATGTACCAAAAGCAGCCATCGTCTGGTTCACAAGAAAGCTGCCACCCAAAAACGCAAGGAAGACCCGATTCCCCAGCAGTTGTCTTACCCCCTGAGTAAACGATTGCCTCATCATATGATTCTCTTCCGCCTGCTTCGGCAATGTAAACGCAATAAGGACTGCAATCAGATTAAAAAAGAGAAAAGGTAGCCATATCGTGGATACAGAGAAGGTAGATACGTACACCCCTCCTGCATAAGCTCCCAGAGCCGCTCCAATGCTCATCATAAGCCGGATGCTACCGTAAGTGGCTCCGGCTCTATTCGCCGCCGAGATCGCGTAAGAATCGGCTATAGGAGCCTGTGTAGAGGAGAAGATCGTTGAGCACGTATACACCAGAAGAAGTACAATGAAATATTCCGAACGATAAAAGACGGCTAGTAAGGCCGGAACCGCCACACTTAGGATTAGTACTAAACGCGTCTGATTATACCGATCAGAGATAATCCCCCACATCGGCTGAATGGTGATTGCAACTAGTGTGCCTGTTGCCATTAGTATACCTATCTGTCCACTATTAAGTCCATTATGGACCAGCAGCAGCGAAAGATAAGAGCCAAATGAACCGCCGGCCAATCCTAAAAATAGATAAAAGCCGCGCAGCTTCGATAATTTTTCCATTTGTACTATGAGTCCTCCAGCTTTATATTTTTATATTTTAACAGAACACCCGTACTTCATATGTAATCATCGCATTTAATATAGCAGTACTATAAAGGCGGTGGACAAGTTGAGCATAAAATATAACTCTCTCATGGTAAATCATCCTTGTCTAACAGACAAATCTAATGCGAGCAATAGACAAAGCTCTGCTTTTGGCTGGTCATCTAAGAACTGGAGTGGCTACACTGTTACTGGTAGAAAAGGTGCCTTCAATCGCATTTCCGGTGAATGGACCGTCCCATACGTAAAACCAACCCACAAATCCACCTATTCCTCCGCATGGATTGGCATCGACGGCTTCAAGAACAGTAACCTTATTCAGACGGGAACAGGTCATGAATTCGTAAATGGGATAGCCCGTTATTACGCCTGGTGGGAAATACTACCTGACGTCGAGACCGTAATCCCTTTTCCAGTATACCCTGGAGATCATATGAAGGGTACTATCACAAAAATAAACCACACGAAGTGGTCTATCACACTCCGGAATTTAAGCCGAAATTGGACCTTCCGAACGCTTCAGCGATATACTGGTCCGCAGACCTCCGGCGAATGGATTATGGAGGCTCCTGAGGTCGATGGTTCCATCGCAAAGCTGGCCCGCGTTGGTACTACCTATTTCAACTGTTGTCGAATCAATGGAAAACGACCTAGGTTAACTCTTTCTAATGGAGGGATCATGGTCCAGAATAACACCACCGTTGCGGTTCCTTCCAGTCCAAGCCCTCGAGGGGACTCTTTTAGCGTCAAACGTATATACTAACAGCATAAATGGATTCAGCACAAAAAAAAGAGCTGCCTCGTTTGTAGATTTTCACTACATCTGAGACAGCTCTTTTATTTCTCGCATAAACGCTTACCGTCCTTTAGGGACGCCAACCGCGTTTGGGCTTGGCTAATTAAAAACTATGAATCAGGCAAAGCACAGTCGAGTACTACTCGATTGTGCTTACTTTTACCAAGTTAGTGGAACCGGAACGTCCAAGTGGAATTCCTGCAGTAATCACAACTAGGTCGCCAGCTTGAACCAGACCGGAATCCTTACCACCTTGGATTGCTGTTTCAAGCAATTCATCTGTGGAAGTAGCTACTTTACCGAATACTGGCGTTACGCCCCAAACGAGGGACAATTGACGCATAGTTCTTTCTTGTGTCGTAACAGCAATGATTGGTGCTTTAGGACGGTATTTGGAAACAACGCGTGCAGTATGACCTGTAACAGTCGAAGAAAGAATAGCCTTAGCGTTCAGATCCAAAGCGGAAATTGCAACGGATTGGCTGATAGCTTCTGTAACTGTAGTTTCTTGTAAAGTTTGTTGTTTTGAGAAAATTTCACGGTGGTCCAGAGCGGACTCCGCTTTCTCAGCAATACGGGACATTGTAAGAACGGATTCTACTGGATATTTACCAGCAGCAGTTTCTCCGGAAAGCATGATTGCATCTGTTCCGTCGAAAATAGCGTTTGCTACGTCACTTGCTTCAGCGCGAGTAGGACGTGGGTTACGTTGCATAGAATCCAGCATTTGTGTAGCTGTGATTACTGGTTTGCCAGCAACGTTACATTTTTGAATCATCAATTTTTGAGCCAAAGGTACATCTTCAGCTGGAATTTCAACACCAAGGTCACCACGAGCAACCATCAGGCCATCGGAAGCTTCTAAAATTTCATCAAGGTTGTCAACACCTTGTTGGTTTTCGATTTTGGAAATGATTTGAATGTGAGAAGCGTTGTTTTTCGAAAGCAGCTCACGAATTTCCTGAACGTCGCTAGCTTTGCGAACGAAGGAAGCGGCGATAAAATCGATGTCCTGTTCGATACCAAAAAGAATATCGTTGGTGTCTTTTTCCGTAATACCCGGCAAGGAGATGTTTACTCCTGGTACGTTAACGCCCTTCTTGCTCTTGATCGTACCACCGTTTACAATACGGGTCTTGATTTCAGTTCCTTGAATGTCGACAACTGTCAAACCAATCAGACCGTCATCAATAAGGATGGTGGAGCCTACTTGAACATCATTAGGAAGCTCGCTGTACGTGATGGAAATACGTTCTTGGGTGCCAAGGATTTCTTCCGTAGTTAGTGTCAGGTACTCGTCCTGAACTAGTTCAATCGGTTCTACTTCCAACTTGCCTGTGCGAATCTCCGGTCCTTTTGTATCGAGCAGGATAGCAACAGTTTTGTTCAGTTCCTTAGATGCTTGACGGATCGTTTTAATCCGAGCACCATGCTCTTCAAAATCGCCGTGGGAGAAATTCAAACGGGCCACATTCATACCAGCCAAAATCAATTTTTTGATATTCTCCAACGATTCACTCGCAGGTCCGATCGTACATACAATTTTACTTTTCCGCATTAGGTTTTCCTCCGTTTTTTCGTTCTCTCTGTCTCACTTTTTCCAACTACAAAATCTACTACAAGGCTAACTAATTAAATAGGAACTTTGTCACATGTGCCTTTAACTACGCCCTTATGAATATTACTGCAACTTAGACACAAAATCAATGTTGTAGGCTCTTTTAGATGTAATTTGAGCTCGAATTATCTGAACGCACAAAAAAAATTAAAATAATCCCGGCATTGCGTCGAGATTATTTTAATTCCAATAAAATGTATAATTTACACTTAATTCAATATGGTCCACTAAGTATGGTTATATGTCTTAAAGTGCAAATGGAAAGGCACGATTCACACTTCAGATTCCACTTCTTCTTCAAGGAAAATCTGCTCCTGCTGGACTTCAGCAAACTCACCAATTTTACGGAATTTACGATAACGATCTTCTTTCAATTCCGCTCTATCCAGAGGAATTAGCTCCTGCAAGTGACGCCATAATGCATCCTTAATTGCAGCTGCCGTAGCTTCGTAATCACGATGTGCGCCGCCTTTTGGCTCAGGAACAATCTCTTCGATGACTTCCATTTCAAGCAGATCAGATGCCGTTATCTTCATAGCTTCTGCCGCTTGATCAGCCTTCGAAGCATCCTTCCATAGAATTGATGCAGCACCGTTAGGAGATATCGCCGAATAAATGGCATGTTCCAGCATAAGCACTCTATTACCAACTGCCAGTGCTAATGCGCCCCCACTTCCGCCTTCACCGATAACCACACAGATTACAGGAACACCAAACTGAGACATCTCGCGTAAATTACGGGCAATTGCTTCGGATTGTCCTCTTTCCTCAGCTGTATTGCCTGGATATGCACCTTTCGTATCTACAAAGGTTATAATGGGACGATTGAACTTGTCCGCTTGCTGCATCAGACGCAGTGACTTACGGAAGCCCTCAGGGTGTGCACTGCCGAAAAAGCGTAAAATATTCTCCTTCGTATCTTTACCGCGCTGCTGGCCAATGACCGTAACCGGGACGCCGTTAAGTTTAGCGATACCGCCTACAATTGCAAGATCATCCCCAAACATTCGATCCCCGTGAAGCTCGATAAAATCTGTGAAGATCTGCCCCATAAGATCAAGAGAAGTCGGACGTCCTTGATGTCTAGCTAGATGCATTTTTTGGGAAGGCGAGATATTAGAATAAACTTCCTCCTCAAGCACACGGTACCGTTCTTCCAGTCTTGCTACCTCATCCGTAAAATCAATACTTTTCTCTTCGCCAAACTGCTTTAGCTCGGCAATTTTCTTGCGCATTTCAACCAGAGGCATTTCAAAAGGCAACTCTCCTGCCAACCTAAAATCCCCCTTTCACATCATGCAATTCCAAAATTTTGGTCAGTGTGGCGCGCATTTCTTTACGGTGCACAACCATATCAATCAAGCCATGCTGCAGATTAAATTCAGCCGTCTGGAAATCATCCGGAAGCTTTTGGCGAATTGTCTGTTCAATGACTATACGTCCTGCGAAACCGAATACCGCCCCAGGCTCAGCAATAATAATATCGCCAAGACTAGCAAAACTCGCAGATACTCCGCCAGTTGTCGGATCCGTAATTATAGAAATATAAAGGCCGCCCACTTCGTTGAAACGAGCAAGCGCTGCACTGGTCTTCGCCATTTGCATGAGACTTAGAATACTCTCCTGCATTCTCGCTCCGCCAGAAGTAGAGAAAATAAGGAGTGGAAGCTGCTTCTCCGTGGCTTCTTCAATCGCCCGGGTAATCTTCTCACCAACTACAGATCCCATACTGCCGGAGAAAAATTCGAAATTCATCACAGCTACGATCACTGGATGTCCGCCAATAGATCCCTGCCCCGTAATCACGGCATCAGTTTGTCCCGATTTTAGTTGCTGTTGCTCCAGTTTTGAGGCATAACCCGGGAATTTCAGCGGATCTATAGAATACATTTCACTATCAAACTCAATAAAGCCCTCTGGGTCTAACGTCATAGCAATACGCTCTACGGCGTTCAAGCGCAAATGATGACCACAAGTAGGACATACTTTTAGATTCTTTTCCAATTCCTTGCTATACTGGATCGTTCCGCATTTATTACATTTACTCATTAATCCTTCTGGAATTTCCCGTTTGGGGCGTTCGCCTTCTGCAGGCACGCCGCTTCGCTCCAGACGTTCTGAAGGAATAGTCGCGTACTTCCGTTTCTTCTGAAATAAATCTTTGAACACACCCGCACCTCTTCAGCCGTTTATTTGCGTTATGCAGCTTGCCGCTGTCATGACTTTTCTCTTGATAGAAATTCAGGGATGCAGAATAAGATTAAGGACTTCCTGTACTTCCTCCAGTTCACCTGAAGGAACCAATATCTCAAACTGCTGCTTGGACATATTGATTGGACGGCATTTTACTAAAAAACCTTCTTCAGTCAGCTTACTCTTAATCATATCCGCCACTTTGGCGGTCGGCGCGATATATATTACCGTCCACATGCCTTGCAAGGCCTCCCCAATCTTAATTCCCAGCCGTATCCCGTATAATGGAATTATGATAACACAGTTTTCTTTTTTCCCGCAACAGGCGTAGGGCAAAGGAAGCAAGACTGAGGAACTCGTTCAAACGAAATGAATCGGGTCATTTATTCCGTATCCGTGACCAGAGGATATACTTTTGCCCCTTCCTGCCGATGAGCGATTCTAGCAGAAGCAGCTGCAGCGATACCCGCTACTAAGTCATCCAAGAACACGTGAATCCTCCCCTTATCATCGTTCAATTCACCAATGATTCCAAGCTTTATTTTGTCCAAGTACCCAAATCCTGTAAGTCCGATCATCCCATATACCCCTGTGATGCCAAGGGCTAGAGTCTCGTCCGCTCCATAAAGTGATTCATCCGCTTCCATTACTGCCTGGAGCGGCTGCGGAAGCAGTCTTTTCTCTGCCAGCTCATCAAGTGCGATCCCCGTCATTAACGTGTACTGCACTTCTCTTTTTCCCAATACAGATTTCACACTGGAAAGGCATTCTTCCTTGGATAAACCGGGATAATAGACCGATTGTAAAATATATACGATTTCAGCAATGGAAGAAAGTGATACGCCTCTACGTTCCAACAGATCAACTGCCATTTGATAGGACATGATGTGATTCCCCTTTCCGCCCAGGGATTCGCCCTGTGGTTTCCTAATGTATGCGGAAAAGGGTGGAATTGTTCTTATTTTATTCTTACGGTACCTGCCCCCAGCATAGACTCGATAGCCGCGATTAGCTCCTCGGTAGGCTTAATCCGATAATTATCGCTAAGGGCCAGGAGCTTCTGATCCCGTTCGTAGAACAGAATCGTCGCTACTGGGCCTGGATGATTCTGCAGCAGCTCCTTCAGGCGCGACAGCTGCGCAGCATTCTCGGCGGCCGGCGTGATCTTGATAAAGACACGCTGGCCTGAGCCCGGCGCTGGCGCAGCGGCCGGTGCAGGTGTTGCAGGCGCAGCTGCGCCGCCTGCAGGTCTGCCAGCGGGGCCAGTGGCGGCCCCGCTAGCCCGCGAAGCAGGAGCCGCGCCACGCGGCTGCGCTCCTGCTGAGGCCGAGCGTCCCGCGCTATATGGGCGGGACGCGGCGGCACTACGGCGCTGCAGCAGGCCGCGGAGTGTCTCCGCGGATAGCAGCGCCACTTCCTCGGCCAGCAGCTTGAAGCCTTCGTCCTCCTGCTGCACCTTGGCGCGCAAGGCCAGCAGCGCGCCCTTGGCAATCAAGCCGCGGCTTCGCTTCCACACCTCGGGGAAGAGCACGACTTCGCAGCGCTCGATCTGATCTTCCCATTCGATGAAGGCCATCGATTTTCCTTGCTTCGTCGTAATTTCCTTAACGGATACGACCATGCCGGCCGTAACCGTCTGGCTCTCATCTGCGGCTTCACCGAGATCCATCAGCCGCTGTATGCCCGGCTCCTCAAGCAGCTCAGCGCTATCGTCGAGCGGATGACCTGATAGATACAACCCCAACAGCTCACGTTCCATCTCCAGCTGCTGTCCTACTGTGAACTTAGGGATATCCGGATAGCGAATCTCCCAATTCGGCGTCTCCACCAAATCGTCGAACAACTGGATTTGCAGTTCATCCCGCTCCTTGCGCCATTTCGTCGCGGCGTCAACGGTCTCGTCCAGCATAGCCAGCAGCTGGGCCCTATGACCCGGCAGACAGTCAAAGGCTCCTGCCTGCAGCAAAGACTCCACTACCCGCTTGTTGCAGACCCGCAGATCCACACGTCGACAGAAATCGAGCAGGCTGTCGAACGGCCGCTCCTTGCGGACCGACATAATATTCTCCACTGCTAGAGTGCCGACGTTCTTAATCGCTGCGAGCCCAAAGCGGATATGCCCTGTTCCCGTTTCCTCTCCTGGAACAGGGGTAAACAGTACGCCGCTCTCATTCACATCCGGCGGTAATACGCCGATGCCCGTCCGGCGGCAGTCCAGTACATATTCCGCCACCTTACGGTGGGTTCCCATCACGGCGGTCAGCATAGATGCCATAAACTGTACCGGATAATGCGCCTTAAGATAAGCCGTCTGAAAAGCCAGCACACCATAAGCCGCCGCATGCGCACGAGGGAAGCCATAATCCGCAAACCGTACGATCATATCATAAACGGCATTCGCATCCGTTTCGTTATATCCTTGCTGCAAGCTCCCCTGTACAAAATGACTGCGTTCCTTATCCAACGTATCGCGCTTCTTCTTAGAAACCGCTCGGCGGAGCAGATCCGCTTCACCAAGCGAGAATCCAGCCATAAGCGAAGCAATCTGCATGATCTGTTCCTGATACACAATTATCCCATAGGTATCCGCTAATATAGATTTCAAATCAGGATGTGGATACTCTACTTCGATCTGACCGTGCTTACCTGCTATATATTTCGGGATAAACTCCATCGGACCCGGACGATACAAGGCTAGAACCGATACGATATCTTCAAAACCATTAGGCTTCAAATCCTTAAGCACACGTCTTACTCCCGCCGACTCCAGCTGGAAGACCCCAGTCGTCTCACCAGCACCTAACATTTCATACGTGAGCGGATCATGATCTGGTATGATTTTAAAATCTGGAACACTGCCACTCATTTCTTTAATCGAATTCATACAGCGTTCGATAATCGACAAAGTACGCAGGCCCAGAAAATCCATCTTCAGCAGCCCAACACTTTCCAAATGCTCCATAGAGTACTGAGTTAACGCTGTACTTTCGTTGCCCTCTTGAAGGGGTACAGCATCAGTCAGTGGACCTTTGGAAATAACAACCCCGGCAGCATGTGTCGAAGCATGACGAGGCATACCTTCCACTTTCATTGCCATATCCAGCAAACCTTTGATCTTCGGATTACTATCATACAGCGCTTTAAGGTCTGGAGTAGTCTCTAGCGCTCTAGCAAGGCTGATACCTAGTTGTCCTGGGATGAGCTTGGCAGCCTTATCTACCTCGTTATAAGGTAAATTCAGTACCCTGCCCACATCACGAACTGCAGCCCGTGCAGCCATGGTTCCGAACGTAATGATCTGTGCCACATGTTCTTTGCCGTATTTCTCCACCACATAAGCGATAACCTCATCACGACGCTCATCACTAAAATCGATATCAATATCCGGCATCGTGATCCGTTCTGGATTTAAGAAACGTTCAAAGAGCAAGTTATACTTAAGCGGATCTACATCCGTGATTCGTAGGGAATAAGCGGTAAGACTCCCCGCGGAAGAACCCCGGCCCGGACCAGTAGCAATCCCCTGACGATGACAATAAGCGATAAAATCCCACACAATTAGAAAATAATCGCTAAAACCCATATTCTCGATGACGCCAAGCTCATAGGCAAGACGCTTTTCAGCGGTTTCTCTTTGCTCAGGCGATGCCCAAAGCGGTGTGTCTATATACCGTTCTTCAAGCCCTTTAAAGCACAACTCTCGCAAATATGCAGCGGAGTCCTTACCTTCTAGAATTGGTGAATAGGCAGGCAGAATATGTTGACCGAAGGTAAGCTCCAAATTACATTTTTCTGCGATCAATAGCGTGTTACTGATAGCTTCAGGCACATGCGGGAACAACGCCGCCATCTGATCACTGCTTTTGAGAAACAGCTGATCTGTTCCGATCTTGAGCCGTTCCTCATCATCCACAGTTTTACCTGTTCCAATACAGATCAGAACATCCTGTACCTCTGCATCTTCCTTGGCTAAATAATGAACGTCATTCGTAGCTACAAGTGGGATCTCACAGGCCTTGGCAAGTGCGATCAGCTTCGGATTTACTCGCTTTTGCTCGGAAATTCCGTGATCTTGAAGCTCCAGGTAGAAGTCTTCGCCAAAAATCTCCTTATATCGCAGCGCAGCTTTTCGCGCCTCGTCATCTCTTCCATGCAACAAATGCTGCGGCACTTCGCCGCCAAGACAGGCACTGAGGCATATGATCCCCTCCGAATGAGCGGCCAAAACCTCCATATCAATACGAGGTTTATAGTGATGACCTTCCAGATGACCGATAGAGATCAGCTTCATCAGGTTCTTGTAGCCGGTTTCATTCTTGACGAGCAGAATCAGGTGATAAATCGGTTGATCTTTACGACTGCCTCGCTCACGGCGAGAGCCCGCGGTTAAATAAGCTTCACAGCCGATAATCGGCTTGATTCCATTCTCTTTACACGCTTTATAAAAGGGGATCGCCCCATACATCACTCCATGATCCGTAAGCGCCAGCGACTTCATGCCGTATTCGCCGGCCCGGCGCACGAGATCGGTAATGCGCGCCGCCCCGTCCAGTAAACTGTATTCGCTGTGCACATGCAAATGCACGAAAGGGCTCATCATCCCACTTCCTTTCTACTACAAAAATCAAACATAAATAGTTGTTCAACAAGTCCGCTTATGATCACGAAGTAACCCAAGAAGCTTACTCGACATCGAATATTGAATTCAGGCGAAACTTCCGGTGCTCACGTAGCTCCCATTACGCTCCGCTCCTCATTTTCTACCTTCTTTCAATCTTCTCGGTGCTGAAAACCGTACTTTTTGAACTCGCACTATAAGATGAAACTATTTTATCATATTAAAGGGGGACCCGCCCATAGAATGGATTAAGAGCACATGGACAGGCAACGTTTATAGATGCCTCGTCCGGGAAGGGGCCTTTATGAGCATATTTATGAGCAAAGCCATCCTCGATTTCTTTATCGCCTTCGGCATCGTACTTGGCGGAGCTATGGTCGGCGGAATCGGCGCCGTAGTATCCCTGCAACCACCGACGCAAACAATGCTAGATGTAGCAGACCGGATTAAAATATGGGCACTTGCCGCCGCTGTAGGGGGTACTATGGACCCTTTACGGGTCATTGAAAGCAATGTGATTGGAGGTAACCTCTCCCCCGCCATCAAGCAAATCATGTATATTGCCTTCGCTTTTCTCGGAGCTCATATGGGCAGCGAGCTAGTAAAATGGGTGTGCGGCAGGGGGTAACGCCAGTGAGAGTTCCACCATTCAGTCGTTTTCGTAGATTCACCCAAATTTCCGCTATATTCATGCTGGGAATCGTCGTAGGAGCCGTCATATACAACGGTATATACCATGTTGGATTTAACGTGTTATGGCTGAATAATGCAGACCTGCGTGCACAGATCGAGCAATATCAAGAGGATATTAAAACACTCAAAAAATACAATAATACCTCTACGGTAATCAGAGAAATCAAAATTCGATCAGAGGAAAGCAAAGCCCAAGCAGAAGGCTCACCCTCAGTTGACCCCGTAACTTTAAAATTAATACTTAGTGAAATACGATCAGATCTGGAGCCCATGCGTGGCCGCAGCATGTTCGATATTGACACAGACAGTAAACTGGTTAGACTGCTGCTGGATGGCAAACTTTACATTGTGCGTGATAAGGAATACTCTGTCAAAATCCGGACGATGCTCGTCATGGAAGGTGTTCTGCAAATCTGGGTGGAAATCAGTCCTTTTAAGCGCAACTAACAACAATCGTGTGATACAATAATGGACAGACAAAAGTGGAAATTACTTCAAGGTTTTTCACGACATGATAAAGGAGCTGGCTGTCCATGGTTTTATTTATCAAGTACTTATTGTTTATCCTTCTGGTGATCTTTGTAATCGGTGCCGCTGTGTACAGCTTATCCTCTCGCCGTGCCTTAAATCCCCAAGATAAGGGGCTAAAACGCTCCGTCATGAATGTGATGCTGGGCGCTATGCTCGTAACGCTCTCCCTGATTTCCATGTTTCTATTTCGCGGATCCACCGTTAATATCATTGTTGAAGCTGCCTTTCTTCTAATCGGTGTGTTTAACATCTTCTCAGGAATACGCAGCTATAGTTATTACAGCCGTAGCCGTAGCCAGGAACAACACCAGTCGAAAGCCTAGACTATCCCTCTGATAGGATTACAAGAATAAAATAGACTACCCTCACTATCATCGTTGAGGGCAGTCTATTTAGCATGTTTGTGATTCATTATCTATTAGCCGTGATCAATGGATTGCAGCATCAGGACAGCTTTTGCTACCAGGGTATCCGAATAGCTGATCTCTATTTCAAGCTTACATGTACGGCGACTAATTTCGAGCAGCCTCGGCATTACAATAATCGCATGTTCGATCTGTACCGGCCGGATAAAATAGGTGGACATATTATCTAATACATAGTCATTTCCTGTAATATCCTTAGCTGCCTTAAACGCAGAGAGCGTCATTAGCGTAGACAATACACCTTCAGAAATGGTACCAAGGTCTGTGGCCATCTGAGGCGTAATAAAGCCGTGAAAAAACAATCGTCCCTCTTCATCCCGCTCATCCGCAAAACCATTCCAGATGAGATGATCGAAGGTCTCCCCAAGCTGTGGAGTGTTACGGACATCTCGCAGACTTTGCAGCACTTCTTTACGGGTTAGGGAGCCCACCAATTTGCGGTTACGGTCTACAATGGGTAGGAAATCGACACCTTCCCACATCATGATCTGCGCAGCTGAAGCTAGTGAGGTATGCAGCGCAGCGGTAACCGGACTCCGAACCATAGCCTTTTCAATACTTTGCCCTTCTGTCAGGTTCTCTACTTCGCGTCGGCCGATAATCCCAATCACTCGGTTCCATTCATCTGTAACGGGAAAACGTTGCTCTCCAGTTTCCTCTGAAATCTGTCGTAGTTCACCTACGGTACTTGAAATTTTTAACGTAATCATACGCGGTTTGCTGTCGACAATATCTTCTACCAGCATAATTTTTTTCTTAATCAATCTATCAAAAATCGCTCGGTTAATCATTGATGCTACGGTAAACGTGTCATGTCTTGATGAAATGATGGGGAGATCCAGTTCGTCGGCTAATGCCTTCACTTCACGACTCGTCCCGAAACCACCTGTAACCAGAACTCCGGCACCCTGCTCTAGCGCCAAGGAGTGAACATCATCGCGGTTACCCACAATAAGCAGACTGTCTGCGTCTATATAACGAATCATCGCGTCGACCTTCATCGCACCGATTACATATTTATGTAGATGTTTACTCAGTCCGCTAGCCCCGCCGAGAACATGACCTTCCACAATATCAACCACGTCACCAAACGTCAGCTGTTCAGAAATGTTACGAGGCTTCTTTTCTACCCGTACTGTACCAATCCGTTCCTTCGTAATGACAATTCCAAGATTCTCAGCTTCCTTAACGGCACGATAAGCCGTTCCCTCACTGACCAACATTTCTTTTGCAAGCTTACGAACAGATATTTTGGAGCCTACCTTAAGACTTTCAATATGCTGCAGCAGTTGCTCGTGTTTAGTAATTGCATCGCCTTGACCTTCCAACTGTTACACCCCCGTACTCCGATCTGTACTATACTGTACTCATTATACACGGAGAGAATGGCACAGTACAACCGATTCATAAGCATCGAATTCGAATTTAACTGCCCGTTATTTAGCAACCTTTTCCTCTTTTTTATAGTCTGAGAGTTAAAGAAAGAGGAAAGGAGCATTGTGGATATGAACAAGACCATGTTAATAATATTTACCATTACTTTGCTTTTCATAGGACTGATCGGCTGTGGAAATGCGAGAACCGAAGTAAAACAATCAAGCCAAATAGAACTGGATGCACAAAATATAGTTTCTATTAACTTAATTGAAAAAAACCAGCCGGTGACGACTATTTCTGAAGCATCATCCTTGGAACGTTTCGTTCAAGCCATAACTGCTGCTGAATATGATAAAGGACAACTAGATATTGCTCCAAGCGATTACAGAACCACCGTAAACATGAAGGACAGCATAAGTTATGAGTTCTCTTTTTGGATCGTCGAAAGCAACAGTGGGTTACTCATTAAATCGGGACAAACGGGTCACTATCGTCTTTCGGATATCAGCAAAAAAGATCTGTTGGACTTATTCCAATCGACTGTTAAAGAAGATAAGATTTCTCCAGCAGACACTACTAACCCACAGCCCCCTAACGTTCAAGTTACTGTTGGCGGTGAGCATTTCGATGCCATTCAAGGCTCTTATTGCTGGAATGACAATGGCAAAGGCTCCTGTGTAGATATGGCTTCTTACGATCAATTAGTTACCAAACAGAAGGTACATCCCAAAGCCATCAGCCGTGATCAGGTAGAACTCAAATTCTCATCTGCACCCAAGGAGATAGAGGTTGTGGCTTCATTTCCTGGTGAGGAACGTCCGGACGAAGCTCTTTCCGTAGAAAATAACAGTTTTCAGCTCGCAGCAGGTAGCGGAAAACATCTGTATATAATCCAAGCAAGATGGCCTCAGGGGAGCGCCAGTTATGTATTTGAAGTAGAATGCTCTGCCAGTAAAGAGTAACCCGTTTGTTAGACAAACTGGGTAGTGGGTAGGCGAATAGAGAATAGTCCCTTAAGAAAAAAGGAAAAATATGTTATAATGGAGAGGTGAAAGGGGATGACTTTATGCAATTTCTTTTTATACTCGCGATTCTCGTTCCTGCGGTGTGGTACTACGCGGCTCTAGGTAAAAGGATATCTGCAGAAGAAAAGAAAGCTGGAAAAGATCTCTCGGATGAGATCAATCCTTTTACAGGTGCAAGATAACTTTAATCCCCCTGCTTTGCGGGGCAATTTTAAAGCCCACTGGCTTAAGCTAGTGGGCTTTTCTGTGAATCTAGGGGATTTATACCCCTCTTTCAGCTAATTCGGCGCTTTTCACGGCAATATAGGGGATTTATACCCTTCTTTTCGCCATTTCAGCGTTTTTCACGGGAATTTAGGGGATTTATACCCCTCTTTTCGCCAATTCGGTGCTTTTCACGGCAATATAGGGGATTTATACCCCTCTTTCTGCTAATTCGGCGTTTTTCACGGGAATATTTAAATCTAGTTACTTAAGAACGCAGCCCCAATTCTATGATCTTTGTGTAACTCTAGTTTCTTCTTTCCATTTGGACTGCCATTGCTCCAATTTTGCTTTTCGCACAGCTTCCAAACGCTTGGTCTTCTCCTCATCAACACCGATAATAAAATGCAGATGTGCCGCAATGACCATAAAGGCAAAAAGTGACCAGACCACCCCAAAACCAAATACCCAGCTAGGCCCATTCGCAAGCGATAACTTCGGCAGAGCATACAAAAGCATGGCCAACGCCAGCAACAGATAGACAACATGTTTAAACTTGTTTCTTTTTCTCATTACTAACAGCTCCTCGTAGACAAGATATTCGATTGAATCTATATCTCTACTCTATGAACATGAAGCCCGTAATATGAGACAAGTCCATAAAAATATACTTCTACTCAAAAAATTATATAAAATAGTATGCATTTATGTAGCTAGCAAAGCTTATATATGAGATGATTATTTCATTTAGGGGGCGATTTAGAATTGAATGCAACTTATACTCATACCGAATACATAATTCGAAAAAAGGTATTTTCGATCATGGGTGCGAAACTTCATATTTATGATAACGCCGAGCAGCTTGTACTCTATTCACAAATGAAAGCATTCAAGTTGAAAGAGGATATTGCACTGTACACGGATGAGTCTATGCAAAAGGAGCTTCTGCGTATAAAAGCCCGCAATGCCATCGACTTTAGCGCTGTTTATGATGTGCATGATTCGGAGACTGGCGAACACGTTGGTGCTCTTCGGCGTAAGGGACTCAAATCGATTTTGAAAGATGAATGGACAATTCTCGATCATCATGATCAGGAAATTGGAAAAATCAAGGAAGATAGCACCGCGATGGCTATACTCCGCCGCTTCATCTCTATTATTCCTCAAAAATATAATATCGAGATGAATGATACAACGATCCCGACTTTCAAACAAAATTTTAATCCATTCGTTACAAAAATCATCGCTGACTTCTCTGAGGATCCCAAGGGAATGCTTGATCGCCGCCTAGGTTTGGCTGCTGGTATTCTTCTCTGCGCAATCGAAGGAAAACAAGATTAGCGAGTTTACTCATGTGCTAGTCACAAAAATAAATAGGGTGTTCCCGATGCCAAACGGCTTCGGGAACACCCTATTTAGATTGCACCTTTAAAACTTTTCAGGTGAATACCCGCTTACTAAAAGCGTTTATTCGCCATACAATTGCGACAAGCTCTCGGTAATGATCTTGTTTACATCCTCGATTACAACACTCAGACGGCGTTCTGCATCGAACAGACGGCGAATCCCAAGATTCATGTTAAGCACCTCGAATAATTTCTCCATTTTCTCCATTTCTTCCTGTGGAGGCATATCTCCGCTCATCATCCGTTGTTGAAGCTCCAATTGACCATTGCGGAAGTTGTCGAGCATCGCCTTGGCTTCAGGATCTGTTTCTACCAGTTTCATCGCGTTGGTGATATCCGCTACCTCAGTGCTTTCTTTAATGGCTTTCGCCAGTTCATGTGCTTTGTCGTGAATACTCATTATGATTCCTCCTAAAAGTTTTGTAAGTCACTACTTCTCGATTCGTCTTCGTACAAAACTCACTTCGAAAGCGTTGCTTAAGTTTTGTTTGCGTTCGCTTCCTAGAGTTACTTCGTACAAAACTCACTTCGAAAGCGTTGCTTAAGTTTCCAAATATTGATTCATCCCATGCTTGTTTCGCTTCTTGGGTCAGACTTATGAAATGATGCGGCAAGGTTTTTAAAGAGTAGGTCAATCACCAAGGGTCATATGTCTCCATATGATGAATGATATGTAACCCTTAGCTACCAAATTGCCGGCATCATGCTGCCTACCGGAAGGAGATCCACGATGTCCCAATTCAAGATCCCGGTCCATACGGTCCACACGGGCATCCTGCAGGAAAACGCTATAATGCTTGGCGAACGATCCATGAAAAGACTCAAAATCCCGGCTCACGGAACGCTCCAGCTGGCTTTCGGCTCTTTCCGGCAGGAGGTTACCATTATCCCGGCTCCCAAATCCGAAAGCCTGCGTGTAAGCGAAGGACTGGCGCGGCGGACCGGATGGAAACATCGGCAAACCCTCAACGCCTCTTACAGCTCCGTAAGTCGTACCTTGCGACTTGGCCCGTTGATCGGTGTACTCGTCAGCCGTGACCATCCAGATAATCTCGACAGGCTGTTTGGACCCATTACCATGTTCTGTCGAGAATTAACAAATGCCTGCCACTCACAAGGCGCCTATGTATATTTCTTTACCCCGGAAGCGCTGGAAACAAGCAGCTCTTCCATCCAGGGCTGGGTATACAACGAGGGTTGGAGGAAAATGAGTCTGCCCATCGCCGATGTAATTAACAATCGGCTAACGACGCGAAAGGTGGAGAATAAACCTAGCGTACAGCATTTTTTGGCGGATGTAAAATCACGGTATGGAACGCATTTCTTCAACGAAAAATTTCTTGACAAGACAGAAGTATTTGAAGCTTTAACGCAAGACCCTTCATTGAAGCGGTATTTACCGGAATCGCATGTTTTAAACGGTTTTGCCGTTGTAAAGAAGATGTGCAGCCAATATCCAAGCGTGTTTCTAAAGCCTGTACGAGGCAGTCTCGGCAAAGGCATTCTCCGAATCTCCAAAGATGAAGGCGGAGGATACCGTTTGTTATCTACTACCTCTATAGGTACACGCAAGCAAAGCTACCCAACATTAGCTAAACTGTATCAATCCATTGCTCCCAAGATGAAGACAACGCGTTACCAGATTCAACAAGGATTGCCCTTGATGGAGCTCGGTAAGCGTCCTGTAGATTTTCGAGCACTTGTACAGAAGAATGGTACCGGGAAATGGGGCGTTACCTCCATTGTCGCTCGCACCGCTGGAAGCAATCATTTCGTCTCCAATCTAGCAAGAGGTGGCAGTCTCAGTACTGTCCGTGAAGCCGTTAGCAAGAGCAGCCTTCCTCCAGGTACCAAGGATAGCGTGCAGCTTCAGCTTCCAAGAGCAGCACTTGCCATTGCAAGAGGAGTAGAAACCTTTATCCCTGCTCATTTTGGAGAGCTCGGAATCGATCTGGCACTGGATCAATCCGGACGAATATGGCTCTTGGAGGTTAATTCCAAACCTTCCAAGAACGATAATACACCGCTAAACGATCAAAAAATCAGACCGTCCGTCAAGCAAATGATTCTGTATTGCCGCTATTTGGCCGGTTTATAAGGAGGACACAATGACTGAAACAGCTATGGGGTTCCTCGGAATTATGACGGGCCGTCGCCACGGGAATCCTCCGATTGCCGAGCCAGAATTTTGCAGTCATTTATGCCGTGCAGCTCCGCGATACAACCTTAAAGTCCTCGTGTTTCATCCGGACGGAGTAGCGGCAGACGGGTCATCTATAACCGGTTATACATGGAAAGACGGAAGCTGGCACATTACGACCTCTACACCACCAGATATCATTTATAATCGTTGTTTTTACAATAGTCCGAAAGAAAGAAAAGAAGCCTCGTCTGCACTCTCTTTCCTTCACCGCTCACTACCTTGGTCAAGAGGTTTACCTGATAAATGGGGCGTATACGAGATCTTGAAGCGCAACCGAAGAGCCGCTATTTTACTGCCGGAAACTGTTCTCTATACCGGTACACGCAAGTTAAGCAATATGCTCGCTGAAAGAGAATACGGGGTCTTCCTAAAACCCAAAGCAGGCTCTCATGGCAAACGTACATTGCATGCCATACTGCAGAACAGACGCTCTGGAGGAGGCATAAGAGTACGAGGGCGTGATGGGACAAATACACCCTTTCAATATGTATTCAGCTCGCAGGATGAAGGACTGAACTGGATTCATGAATTTATCGGCACACGCCGCTATATTATACAGCCTTATCTGCACCTAACTAATCGTAAGGGGCAACCGTTCGATGTGCGTGTATTGATGCAAAAGAATGGCCTCGGTCGCTGGGATCTTACTGGCATGGCCGTTCGGCTGGGTAATCATGGTTCACTGACTTCGAACCTGCATGGCGGTGGAACTGCGGTTCCTCCTTTGCCCTTTTTACTTGCAGAATATGGTCAGGACGGAAAAGACATCATGCAGGAGCTTGCTGCAGAAGCTGCATACTTGCCTCCTCTTCTGGAGGCCGCATGCGGTAGGCTTGGAGAACTCGGCCTAGATTTCGGTATTGATTCGAGCGGTCGGATTCATTTACTAGAAGCAAATTCCAAGCCAGGGCGCACGGTATTCCGGCTGACGGGCGACCGCCGGGCTGCTAAGCTCGCCGCCGAGAATCCACTGTCTTATGCGCGCCATCTGCTACTCACACAGCGACGGATACCATCCCTATCTACGGACAGCTCCGTTATAAACGGGAGAATGATAACAATGGTTCCTAAGGAGGATTCATAAATGAGTCTCACTTTTTGCAATGTGCATTTTACTAAGCAGCCCCAAAGAGTTGTATATGTATCAGGTGCACTGATGAAAAGCTTGAAATTAACCGGGAAGAAGAACATTCGCCTTAGACTCGGTAAAGATGCCATCCCGACCATGATCAAGCCCATCAAGCGCGCCGGAAATCATCTATTCCTCGCCACTGGTGTAAAGAGTGCTATCAAGGTTCCGAAATCTGGTGGTATCTATTTACGCAATCTGCAAAACGACGAGGTACAGCTTGGACCTTTGGTCGGTGTATTGACCGATGGGCCAGCATCTTCAAATCAACCCTTCGGTTCTCGCACTGGCTTTATAAAGCAATTACTGCGGGAAGGCAGTAACAAATGTTATATATTTGCCTTTATGCCGCGTGATATCAACTGGCAACAGGAGCAGGTCTATGGTTATTTCTTAACCGCAGGCGGCAAATTCGAACGTAAAATGGTTCCTCTGCCTGATGTCGTCTACAATCGGCTACCCAGTCGGAGAGCGGAGACTTCACCTTATATCAACCAGCTTCGCGAACGCTTTATGCGCAAGAAAATCCCTTACTTCAACTGGAGCTTTTTCAATAAGTCCGATATTTATCGGTTGCTAGAGAATGACGGAGCAGCAAACCGTTACGTCCCTGAGACACACAGCAATCCCTCCTCCGAAAAAATGAGAGAAATGCTGGATCACCACCATTTTGTATATTACAAACCTTCCGCAGGCAGCCTGGGTCACGGGATTTACCGACTTACCTATCTGCCGAAAAAAGGATATTTTGCCCGCTACCGCAAGGGTGGAAAAAACGTACTTCTGCGCTTCACTACCTTTGAAAGCCTCATGCGTATGCTTCGGTCACGACACGGTCAAGGCCTGCAAAATTATATCGTCCAACAAGGAATACGTTTGATTGAAATTGATGGCTGCCCCATTGATTTCCGATTCCATATGCATAAAAACGGCAGTAATCAATGGATTGTAGTTGGTATTGGTGCGAAGAAAGCCGGCCGGGGCAGTGTCACCACTCACCTCAAAAATGGGGGGGCATTGCTTACACCTGGGCAGGCGCTCGGGCGTGTATTCGGCAGCCGAGCAGATGAAGTATTACAGCGTGCGAAGAGTACAGCCATTAAGCTGGCAGAATCCTTAGAAATCCAGCATCGTCATTTGCTCGGTGAAATTGGCTTTGATCTCGGCATTGATCAGGATGAAGACATCTGGATGTTCGAGGCCAACGCCAAACCAGGACGTTCCATCTTCCGTCATCCTTCCCTGCGCGCTGAGGGCAAAGCTTCCATCGAGCACATTCTGGAGCATTGTCTATACCTCAGCAAATTCCGCAGGAGGGATGAGATGTGAACACCCATATTCCGGATGAAACAAAACCCGTTATTGCCATACTGACAACCAGCGATAAAGTAAGGCATTTTAATGGCAACCGTAATAATTTCCGGGACATCATTCGCACAGGCAAGGAACTGGGATTTCTTGTCTACGTCGTCACTGTCCGTGACTTGAAGCTCGAGGAACGGATGGTGAACGGTTATGTCCCATCATCCAGCGGAAGAATATGGTACAGCATTCCTGTACCTCTTCCACAAATCATCTATAATCGAATTCCTACCCGTGAGGATGAGGAAAAACCTGCTGTCGTACGCAAAATAGCTCAATGCCTGGAACATCCAGGCATTAAGCTATATAATCCATATTTTTTCAATAAATGGAGTCTATTTGAATGGCTGAAGGGCTCGCATGCCACCTCGAAGCATGTTCCAAAAACCAGACGTTTACGCAGTGCAAATACGCTTATTGCCATGCTAAATAATCATACCAGTCTCTACCTAAAACCTGAGAATGGCAAAGCAGGTAAAGGAATTATGCGTTTAAAATACCGTGCAGATACCACCTTACCCTATCGTCTGCAAATTCAAAGCGGCAAAAAAAATGTGACCTACAAAGCTGCCTCAGTAGAACGCCTCTGGGCACGGATAGGAAAAGAAAAGGGAAGCTCACGCTATATCGTACAGCAAGCTATTGAACTAGCAACTCACCGAGGACGACCATTTGATCTACGTGTACTTCTGCAGAAAAATGGCAGAGGCGGCTGGGCAATGACCGGCATAGGTGCACGTCTAGCTGGTGCCCGCAGCATCACTACGCATGTACCTCGTGGCGGAAGTATCGAGGAGCCCTCCACCATGCTGGAAAGCACATTTGGAACCGAAAGAGCAGCCTCTATCTTAAAAAGTGTACCTACAACTGCTCTGTTAATTGCCAGACAAATTGAAAGAGCCTCTGATTCTATGCTTGGGGAGATGTCGATGGATCTCGGTGTCGATGAGAACGGTGGACTCTGGTTCTTTGAGGCAAACTCCCGTCCGATGAAATTTGATGAGCCTGCGATTCGCAAGCTTTCTTTGGAGCGAATCTTTCAATATGGCCAGCACTTAGCACGCCATATCAAGTAGAATTCATTAAAGGATGTGACACAGCATGCAGATATCCTCTATCTACGACACTGATGCTAAAAAGTGGAAATCGCGGCTAACCGGACTGCTTGAGTTTATAAGAGAGCATGGGGAGCGTCGGATTACAAACCAGGCTTGCAAGGTAATGGCCCGATTAACTCCAGAACAGTTGTCAGAGCCGGGTGTCTCGCTGCTTGTCGCCACCGTACGCGGTCAGAATGGGCGCCAGCTAGCAGGAGTAAGCTTCGTATCCAGTTTCGGTGAAGAGGCCTGTCTCGTTGCCGTGCATCCCTTATACCGAAATAGGCATACCGGCACCGCCCTTATGGCCGCCCAGTTAAAGCGTTTAGGCCGTCTGGAATGCAGTGTTGCCAGCGATAATACAGCCAGTCTGAAAATGTGTTTCAATGTTGGTCTTGCCGCAGTGGCGCTTTCTAGTGGCCCTACTGGCAAGCCAACTTTATTGATCCGGTCACCACAGAATACCGTCAGTACTACAAACTCTCCACAAGAAGGTGAACTCCTGTGCCAGAGCCCGTCTTAGGCATTCTTACTTTGTATATAAATGAAGCCAAGCAGCTTGAAGAAAAGGCCGTGTACCGGAGAATGATCATTGAGGGTAATCGAATGGGCTTGGATGTTTTTGTGTTTACCCCCATGGATGTCCATCCCAGCAAAGAGCAGATCCATGCCCTAGTCTTTGATCCAAAGAGCGGGAAATGGTCACGCAAATGGCGTTCCTTCCCGAACATGATTTATGACCGTTGCCGTATCCAGCGCAGCACGCGCTTTCAACAGTTGCTTCGTTTCCGTGAACGCTATAAACATCTGCTGTTTCTGAATCGTCCACTGCGCAACAAATGGACCATTCACCAAACGTTCTCACAAAAGAGTCGCTTCCGGCAGCATATGCCAGAAACATTACTATATAACTCCTCTGCGGATCTGCACCGAATGTTAAAGCAGAGCCCGGTCCTCTATATCAAGCCTGCAAACGGCACAGGTGGACGCGGTATCCTTAGAATTGAGCGGGTAAAGAACAGTAAAGGGGTATTTGATATTCAGGGCCGCCGCCAAGATCGCCGGATTATTCCACCCCGAAAGGTCTCTGCCTCCCGATTGGATTCCATCGTTCGACAATGGTGTATTGGTGGACGTTTCCTCGTCCAACAGGGGATTCCACTACGTTTGCCTGGCGGACGTTTCCATGATTACCGCATGCTCGTTCAAAAGAATGGGCAAGGCGTCTGGGAACTGACAGGTATGGCAGCAAGGGTCGGTGCGGCGCGAAGCGTAACCTCCAATCTTCATGGCGGTGGGCACGCCGTTCGAGCTGAAACGCTCCTGAAGGAATGGCTGGGTAGTCAAGATAAAACCGATAAGGTTATGAAAACTGCCGAAAGGTTAGGTCTTGATGCCGCTGCCTTCCTGGAAGAAAGTTTCGGAGCCTTATGTGAACTTGCACTGGATCTTGCCATTGATCGAGAAGGAAAAATCTATGTGCTGGAGGTTAATCCAAAGCCTGCACGTGAAGTGTTTGCCCGATCAGGGGACGGCAACACCTATCGCAAAGCACTAGTGCGACCTTTAGAATATGCGTTATGGCTATATAATAACAAAGGTGCCCCAACCACAGCTAAGACTACTGAGGAATAAATTGATACTCAACAACAAAAGCAGCGGCTTCCCAACTTGGGCAACCGCTGCTTTTGTTAAAAATAGGAATTAATAAATTCACTGCTACAATTAAGGATTTATGATTCCCGACTGAATCAGAAGTCTTCTTACTGCAGCGGCTGCCTCGGCACGAGTAATATTCTCGTTAGGCGCCAGCCACTCATTTCTACCTACAATGATGCCGGCAGAAAGATTCATTTTCACGTCTTTTTCTGCCCATTTGGCAATCGATTTCGAATCCGTAAAAGACTGAAGCAGCTCTAAATACTGCTCTTCACTGCGGGTAGATACTAGCTTGGTAATTTTCATCGCTCTGCTGACGATGGTCATCGCTTCTTGTCGCGTGATGCTGTTATTCGGTCTGAATGTATCGTCAGGATAACCAGCAATTAGACCATTCTCTATCGCAACTTCCATTTCCCGTTCATACCAGACATGTGCCGGGACATCACTGAAGGATACAGACCGCTCATCATAATTGACAATTCCCAAAGCTCTGACCATCATAGCCGTGAATTCCGCTCTGGTGATTGCGCGCTGCGGCTCATAGACCGTATCGCTCGTGCCATTCGCAACGAGCCTGGAGCCCATAACATTAACATCCTGTTTGCTCCAATGCCGCTCAACATCCTGGAACTCTTCCGGATTCCAGATTAATCCGAAGACTCCGCTCTCGAGGCTGTTAATGCGCGCATAGTAACGTCCATTCTCTATATTCACATAAGTTGGCTGATGATAAATCTCACCATCCTTGTAGAGAACACCTGTTGTAATCTTCATTCCTTCCGGTACCGGCAACGTATATTCTCCCCAACCTTGACTTGAAACGGATCGGGTCTGATTTTTATACGATGCTTCGATATAGAACTTGACAGGTTGACCTACAGGCTGTACCTGCTCCCTCTTGGCTGCCAGTTTGAATCCTTCAATGTAACTCTGATCGGCTGTGGTTAATCCTACACGAATCACAATGTCTTTTGGATTCATATGTTCTTGTCCAAATAGCTTCTGGATTTTATCCAGACTTACATTACCAGAATTCAGCTTGATAGTACCTAAGTCGGTTTCAACCTTAATCACTCCATCCTGATCCTGCAGCTCCTTCAACTTCTCGCCAGTCAGTTCAGTACTTCTGGTGTCTGCTGGTACCGGTACAGGAGCAGTGCTGACAACAATCGGGTTGCCGGAGTGCTGAGAGTCGTCCGATTTCTTATCTGCGATTTGAATCATTTGGAAAATACTGAATTTATCAATCTGGAACTCTGCAAATTCCGGTTCACCTTTAGCGGTGTATCCAATCCGGAGAGGAGAATACACTACAATGTCTCCGTCACTATGCTCAACATAGATTCTCAGACTATCCAGGAAGGCATCTCTGGCAACGGAGCTCTGAACAGGAATCTTGTCAGTCAGCTCAGACAGCGGAATCCGGATATACGTATTGATCCCACTGTAGTTAGTCTCAATCCCCCGCGGTATTCCCTGAACTTTAACGGTCTGGTTATTGGCTAGTATAAGCTTCGTAGTACCAATATTAACGGCGTTCGTCTGGAAGGTCTGCTGTTCCTTTAAATTCCGTACCGGTACAATTCTGAAATACAAGTCTGTACCGGCAGCTTCAAGCTGCTTGATACTTGCTTCATCCAAATGAATGGATGCCAGACTGGTGACGATATCCAATGCAATGTTGCGCCCTGCAAGGGTCAATATGGCCGATGCCGGAATTTCTATGGCAATCTCATCCGCATGTTCAGAAGGATCGTCCACGTGACTTATGGTCAGGCTTCGATTCACCAGATCTGGATCATTTGGATTCACAGCTTCCACCAAATTAAACATTTGATTGTCGTCCACAATGATTGTATCGATCTTAGTCCCATCCGACATATTCGTTCTTAGAATGTTGATACCTTGCTGCAACGGCTTGCCATCGTTATTAATAGACAACTCTGCCTGTCTGGAGGTCACTTGACGGATAGCTCCGTCCTTCGCCACTCCTAGCGCCTTGACAATCAGCAGATATTTTTTGGTCGCAGTTTTGCCTTTTCGGCTAAAGGTTGCTGTCAGAATGACGTTGGTCTCTTCATTTTTCCGGTTAACCATGCCTTTAGCTTGATCAACGTTCTGATCAATTCCGATTACTGCCGGGTGATTAGAGGCCCATGTAATATCAGTGTTGTACTTTCCAGTCTGCAGCAGCAGGAAGCCTTCAGTTACACTTTCCCAAATGTCACCTTCTGCAAAGACTGCGGCATCGTCTATCTTCAAACTTCTAGCTGCCTCGTCCACTGCTTCTTGATCACTCAGCTTTTTGACGATGACCGTAAACGTCTTGACTCTAAATTCGCCCGGCTTGTCCGGATCGGCAAGCCGCACGGTAAGCACTATCTTTACATCCTCTTCTTCCGGACCTGGTCTGCTGACCCGGCCAGTGTTCGAGATGATGTCAGGATTACTAGATGTCCAAGTCAGTAAGGAACCCGTATCTCCTTTAGTCGTCAAAAATAAATTTTTCTTTACAGAATTCTCGGAATCTCCTGGTGCGTATACAATATTCGCATTAAGTTCATCCTTGGGAAGATCAACCAGACTTGTTCCCTTAACCGTGATGTAGAAGTCCTTTTCATGAAAGAAGCCATCCTTCGTTACCCGGGCGGTCAATCTGACAATCGTATCTTTCAATGGTCGCTGGATTTCTCCTGTGTTACTGACAATATCGCTTCTATGGCTGGTCCATACTACTTTGGAATCATAGAAGCCATTCGAGATCAGCTGGATATTTTGCGTTACGCTGTTTACCGAATCCGGATTGGTATAGCCAATTCTCAACATACCGATTTCTTCGGCCAATTGTTCATTAATATCTGCAATCTTTGCCTTAACAATAAGGATGAACTCTTTCTTAAAGGTGACTTCACCCTTGCTTATCACTGCGGTCAGGGTTACCGTCTGGTCCCCTTCCAGATAACCAGGACGCGTTACCTTGCCGTCTGTATCAATCACTTTCTTATCCGACGCACTCCAGGTAATGCTGCTGCCGTTGCTGCCTTTTGTCAGCAGTTTCAGCAGCGTCTTCACGTCTTTCTGGCTTTCATTATCGGCCCGAATCATCTCCCAGGTTAACCGATCTAAATCTTCAGCAACCGACTGTTCATCGGTTCCCGCTTCTTTTTTGACAATAAGAATAAAGGTCTTCGTCTGGACAGAAGAACCGTTCTTGAATTCCGCTGTTAATGTAACCTCTTGATCCCCTTTCTCGAATGAGGGTCTAGTAACAGTACCGTCAGGCGAGATGACCGCTTCATTCGTAGATTTCCAGATAATCTTACTTCCGTAAGTCCCCTTCTCAGTAAGATATACATCCGAGGTGACAGACTCTTGCTGGATATTCTCTTCCCGGATCGTGTCCCAGGTAAGATCAGTCATATCCCTAACAATTAGAGAAGTTGCATCCGGCACCTGCAAATCGAAATTATTTGAGGTGAGTGATGCTGCAGCGTCAATGACAATTGCAGGATCAACTGTGACCGAAGCAAATGCGGAAGCATCGGATTTCTTCGTTGCCTGCCCCGTAAAGTGGACTTCGAGTATAGTGTCACTGATGCGCACCACAGTGAAGTCCAGTCCCTCCGGTAGGTTATTGATCGTTACACCAGTGTTAACCTCTTCGGTAAATCTGCCGTTCTTCAGGGTTACCCTCAAGGTCTCCTCGACCGAGCCGTCGCCCGCATCATGGAGAACATCTGGAGAAGCCGAAATGGACGGCGGCGGAGAACGGAATAGGACCGAGAAGGTAGTTGACGGGATTCCCGCGACCGTCACCTCCGCATTATTTATACTATCCGTGATTTCGTGGCTGTTTGCATGTCCGGCAATAGATAAGGTTATTTGGGTAGGATTGTCAATCGTAATATCGCCTATATCCAACCCATCCGGCCAATTCACCGCGTATACTGAATCTGTAACGGATGCATCAAAGATTCCGTTCTTGAGCTCCAGAACCAGTACATCGGCAATACTGCCATCATTAAGATCGGATTCATAAACAGGTGAGTGAACGACCAGAAAAGGCTCCTTGTCCTTAAAATCAATCTTAAACGTATTAGTGCTTAGAGATTTCGGACTTCCGACAAGCTTATCAGCCGCTACCGTTACGTAGGCATTGTATACGTCCTCCGTCTCCATTGCGATGCCGTCAAAGCCGATTTGAAGCTCCTTATCAGAGATTCTCTTCAATGTCGCGCTTAGCCCGTCAGGAAGATTTCGAATCTCGATATCATTTGAACCAATATCCGAAGCAAATTTGCCGCCGGTAACGGACAACAGCAATGTCTCGGAAATCTGCCCACTACCGTATACCGCTTCCGAGACAATGCCTTTATCCAAGCTCAGCATAGCTGGATCAATAAAGGTAAGACTGAAGGTCTTGGTTGTTAAATCAGCGGAAGTCCCGATCAGATTCTCTTTGCCGACTGTCACAGACAAGTTATCTACACTAAATTCCTTACTGTGGTTTACCGCTGCACCGGTCAGCTTGAAGTTGAGCTCGTTCTCACTCAACCGGGTCACCTCAAAGCCCAGTCCGGCGGGCAGGTTGTTGATCCGAATATGGTTCACGTCAATCGGATCGGTAAGGGTAGCTCCAAGGATGTTGACCTTCTGGTTGCCCTTCACCGTACCATCATTGGCCTCCGTCTCAGTCAGAGGGCCGCTGCCCTCATCCAGCTCGATTTCCGCGAGAACCTCTTTGAAGTCCCGCTCGTCTAGACTGGTGTAGTAGGTGAAGCTCTTGCTCTCACTTGGAGCCAGAGCGCCCGAATCCCAGGTCATCGTGATACCCGTATCAGCCACCACTTCCTGATTTTTAGACTTCGGACTGTCATACGCCTCAAAGGCATAAGGATCTACATTGGTAAATCCGAATACGGATGCCTTGGCCTGCGGATTGCTTGAGTAGAAGAAGATAGGTGCTCTCGAACTAAATGCTTTAAAGAGCGGGTCTGCGTCCGAATTGGTCTTCGCTTCAACGACAGCAACGCCATCCTCCTCTACGGTATGAGTTACCCTATTAGCCGTTGCATATGATCCGCCCTGGTCTACCGTATTATCCGGATCCATTGAACGCATATACCGAGCTCCATCCCAGGTCTGGTCGGAGAGATTCTTAATGGTAACGTCATTACGGTAGAACTTGTAATCTTCTTTAAAGCTTATAACCTGCTTAATTTCCATTGTTCCGTCCCATGTAGAGACGATAGTCGCACTCAGGAGCCCTTTATCCTCCTGCGAGGTATTCAATACCGTAGTCGGCATTTGCTTGGTGTTCATCACAGCTGAATTGGATTTCGCATATGTATTTCCACCCACCTTATAGCCTACCGCGAACCGTTCCTCGGGAGTCCCAGGCAAATAATAATCCACGGGCAGATCCAAGCCAGTGCCATACCCGTCATGATCCGCACTCATGCCAAGATTATTTCTACTGCTTGTTCCGCGGAAGTTCGCGGGTTTATTGCCCTCAGTGCCGAAATCGCCCCAGTTGCTGATTCCAAGCTCTATATATCTCCCTCCCAGGAATAGCTCAGACCCGCCTAATCCGCCATATTCGGCCCTTGCCCCCGCTGAACCTGCAGCCGCGTTTCCTGTTGCAGGTGCAACAGGAAGCATGGACAATACCAAAGACAACACCAACATTATCGAAAACAGCTTATACCTCTTCATTGTCCACTCTCCATTCCTCATAGTAGTTTTACTGCCTTCACTTTTCCGGTGTATGAAAAATGATGGCAGGAGACTGCGAATGTTTACAGCCTGCCACCCCCAATGGGGGAACTTGCTAACAGGCAGGATGTCCAATTCGCGCCAATCTTTCAGTTTGAGCACCTACACTCCTCCTTTTAGAGAATGATGTAGTTTCATAAAACCAAATCAATCTCACAAAAAACTCACAAAAACTCGATTGGTGTCGAGATATTTTCCAGCAGCACAAAAAAAGCAGAGCGAACGATGGCTCGTTGGCGCTCTGCCTGCATAGGTTATGAAAATTGCCGAAAGGTTAGGTCTTGATGCCACTGCCTTCCTGGAAGATTCTGATGTTCTGAGGAACTTATATTAGAAAAACTCGTTGTATTGAAGATTTTGATTAGCTCAGCCAAGGCGTTAGAAAAAAGAAGAGCATAGTGGTACCCACACAAATATGGAGCAAGAGCTGTAAGTCCTTTTCTAATAGATGTTTTATAAACAAAAGATAGCTCACGATACACAATAAAAAAACAGCAATATAAAAAAATAAGGAATCATAATGAGTAACTATAAATAAGTCTCCGCCACCAATAGAAAAGACTATACCTATTACTAAAAACCACATGCCCACTCCAAGTGCAGCGCTTAAAGCAATAAAAAGGAAGCTCATTATCATTTTTCATACTCCTTTAACATGCTTCTCGATTCCTTATCATCACATAGGAATAACCCCTTTCCATGATCTATCGGATCATCCCCTTTGTTTATGTATATCTTTTTAGCTTTGAGCTATTCCTGCATCTGCATTTAGAACCTTAACATTAAAAAGGCAACCCTCTGCCTAGATGAGGTTTGCCTTTTATTCGTTTACCAAATATAAATCGCGATATTCCTATTCGCTAACCGATGCGTTGTCGTACAAGTCTATCAACTCATCAAAGGAAGTGATAATTACATCGGAGCCCTTCAGCTCATCCTGACGGCCAAAACCTGCATACGCACAGCCGATGACGGTTTGAGCATTTCCCTTACCTGCCTCCACATCGGACGAGCGATCGCCTACCATCCAGGCACTCTTGATTCCATGATTGTCCAGCAAAATGCGTAGCAATTCTGTCTTCGTCGCAGTGCCTTGACCACCGGCACTATACAATCCTTCAAATAACTCTTTAAGCTCATGCACCACAACTATACTGTGAATGTATTCCTCCAGCCCATTACTAGCCACAAACAACCGTACTCCACGCTCTTTTAGGGCAGTCAGTGTTTCGACCACCTGAGGATACAGTAACGTCCCACCTGCTTCAAGTCCTTCGACCTCAAGCTGCAATAGCAGCTCATCTGCACGGCGGTGCACCGCCTCATCGGCATCAGGCATAACCTTCTTCCAAATATCTGCCAGCAGCATCCCTAAGCCGCTTAGAATAAGCTCTTCAGGCGGTGTTGGTCCTGAGTATAATCCCTCTTCCCGCAAAATATCGAACATTTTATGATATGCAGGTAATAAAAGACTTTCAGTCTGGAACAATGTTCCATCCATATCAAAAACAATCGCTTCCGGCTTGTTCAACTCCGAGTGAACCGCGTTCAGTTCTGTTCCTTGTACCTCTTTACTCATCTGTTGTTCCTCCCCATTCTCTTTTGCTTCAGGTAAGCACATTCATCTGCACGAAATTTCCAGTACAAGCCCTATGATATATGATATCACTTCGGAATGTCCATGCTCTCCACTTTTCTTGTTGCAGTCTATATTTCAACATGTTATATTACAATCTGTAATATAACATGTTGAAATATAAAGGAGAGATAACCATGTCACGTCCATTAATCATGCGCTTCCTCAAGCAGCCCGCTACCATCGTCGGGATTATAACCGCACTGTTGTTCCAAGTCTTTTTCAGCTTAATCTGGATTACAGGGTATGACCATGTAACTGATCGGGTAGATCGGTTGCCCATTGCTATTGTGAATGAGGATGGTGCGAATGCTCAGCCTGTAGTCGATGGCATTACCCAGTCCCTTCAGTTCGTAACCAGACAGGACCTTCCACTACAAACTGCCAAGGAAGCCCTTGAGCATAGAGAAATCCGCATGATTATCAATATTCCACAAGGGTTCACCGGAGCGATTAGTAATCCATCCGGAAAGACTGAACTCCGTTACCTCATAAATGAATCTAATCCGCAAATGGTTAGCAATGTTATGCAGACTGTAGCCCTTAAAGTCACGGCTGCCATGAACACTCAAAGCAGTAATACAGCACTAAACCAAACCCTCGAAGCTATGAAGCTGCCACAAGAACAAGCAGAGATCATCAAAAGTGCGGCAAGCAGCCGAATCTCCGCAAACGTTGAAGTCATCCATCCCACAACTAATTTTGCACAAACTATGGTTCCGTTAATGATTGTTACTGCCTCCTTTACCGGAGCTATGCTACTCGCCATGAATCTGCAAAAAGCTTCTTCCAACTTATCGGGTCAATTTGGTAAATGGGATCGCTTTGGAGCCCGGTTTGCCATTATGGGTGCAACGGCTGTACTAACCTCTCTAGTGGGGACTATCATGGTTAACTCACTCGGGATCCACTCCAGCCATGGCTTTCTGCTCATGTGGCTGTTCGAATTCATTGTGATTCTCTCCTGCATGATTCTTGCACAGTTCAGTCTGCTGCTACTCGGCGACGCTGGTGCCTGGCTAAATATCGCACTTCTTTCCATACAAATGTTGGCTTCCGGAGCAACAATTCCTCGTGATGTGCTTTCTCCTTTTTATAGCTGGATCGGTCCCTTCTCACCTGCTTACTACGCGGTAAATGGCATGCTCGACCTAGTTATCGGAGGCAATGGTGTATGGAAAGATATGTTCTATCTACTCTGCATTGGTGCAGCAATAGCTGGATTAAGCATTATCCTAACCTTCATTCGCAAGGAAACTCAGTTATCACAAGAACAAGAGCCCGTACCAGCAAATGCGTAATTATTTAGTTTGCCTCCTTGGTTATGCCTTTTCAAATTGAGAGCGAAATGCAGTTGTGATATGGTAGGAGGTGAAAGAGAGGAGCGACAATGATTCATGAATATACAAGATGTCATTCTAGGGATATTAAGTGAAAAACCTCATTCGGGTTATGAGATAAAACGGCATTTCGAGGAATACTTTTCTTTTTTCTTTGATGCCAGCTACGGCACCATCTACCCAACCCTGAGCAAGATGGAGAAGCTGGACCTAATCACCAAAGAATCCATACGGCAGGAAGGCAAACCTGACAAAAATGTATTTACCATTACCCGTGCCGGCTTGGATCAGTTCCATGCTTACTTGCAAACACCGGCTGAAAAGGAAGTTCTGCGTTCAGACTTTTTTATGCATCTGTATTTCGGAGATAAGACCGATAAAGAGAACATAGATAATCTACTTCGGCAAGCATTGATAGAAAAGCAGGCAATGTACGATGATCTTGATCAGAAATTAAAGCAACTAGATTGCAAACTGTCCCCTTACCAGAAGCTGTGTATGGAATTGGGCCTTGTGCAATATGAAGCCTTTATCAAAAAAATTCAAAGTGTGCTGGAGTCTGAATAAGGATCGTGTGGGCAGTAGGTTTCCTATTATTCTAGGGGATTTGCTGCTTTTTTTGTTGTGCTATCATAAAAAAGAACCGGCAGCATGCACAAATCGTGCTTGCTGTACCGGTTCTTTTTTAGCAAAAATGTGTAATCTATCGACTACACTCTGTCAAAGCTAGAAATCAGCTCATCGAGAACATCTTTGCTTACCATTTTACCTTTGAAATTGATGAGGTTCTCTGCGCTTCCGGAGAAGATACAAGTTGGCTCGTATTTTCTAAGAATAATTTTCTCTCCATCTACAAAAATCTCGAGCGGGTCTTTTATGTCAATTCCCATCGTTCTACGTAGTTCAATAGGAATTACGATACGTCCCAATTCATCTACTTTTCTTACTATGCCTGTCGCTTTCATCATCGTACATCCTCCCTTAAATTCACATTAATAATCATTTTTGCTAAAAGCTATGTAGGCTTCTAAGTGATAGTAATGATTACGCTATACTCTAATATTAAAGTGCTATTCATTCCCTGTCAATTTTATTTCTACAAAATATGATATTTATCGACAATTATTCGACAAAAATATGTACACTTTCGACAAAATGCTGTAAAGCGATCCAAATTATTTGTCTTGAAATTAATAAATATCCAACATTGCGATTACAAATCAGCTTGAAGAGTATCCCAATTGATACCCTCATTTACCCAATACATCAAGTCTGGAAACACTCCGACGTATATCAGAGCAAAAAAACGTTTAGTAGAGTTAATACAGACTATTTATGCTTTATGCATCTACTTTTTTCGACAATCCAGCTTTCTACTATGTACTGATTTAATATAAGTATTACATATTATTAATAGAAAGATCAAATATTGGATAAATTTAGTACAATTAATTGAATTTAATTATAAAAAAAACCGACCAGTGATCTCTGGTCGATCTATTCTATCGTTATAATGATTTCTCCGTAACCCTGCCATTCGCATCAATAATGGCATTATAAGATAGGCTATTCATTAGCTTGATCGTCTTCTTATTATAAGAATCGTCCATGAAGTTCGGCTGTCCCCCAATAATCTTGACTGGCGTAATCTTACTCGTCACCTGCGCATCATTAATCTCAAAATTCACTAACATCGAGTGAAGCGTCTTTTCTCCACCACGTGTTGAACGATTAAACACAAAGTTTCCAAGTGAATAATAGATCGGTTTATTTTTGTAGTATTCGATGCCCATCAGGCAATGGCTGTGTGCGCCGAGTATGATATCTGCACCACTATCAATCATCTGTTTGGCTAGCGTGCGGGCGTATTGTTCAGGATAATCCTTAAACTCTTCATTCCAGTGAATGTACACAATCGTGTAATCATTCTCCTTAGACATCTTCTGAATAGCCGTAAGCATAGGCTGCGAGGTGTACGCTGAGGCAGCTCCCGGTTTATTGTTGCCGGCATACCAAGAAGGGCCTGAAAGCACTCGACTTACACCTAAGATAGCGATCTTCTTCCCCTTTACCGTCCTTGTATACGGTTTGAACGCTTCCTCTACATTTTTACCAGCTCCTGTATGGCCAATCTTGTTTCGATCCAGATGCACCAATGTATCGAGCATAGCGTCTGTTCCGAAATCTAAAATGTGATTATTAGCCAATGAAACGCCGTCAATCCCAGCATAGGTTAAGCCACTAAGCACTGCTGGTTTAGACCTAAAGGCAAAGGTTTTCTCTGCTGCCTTCCCTCGAATAGACACTGGCGTTTCCAGATTCGCGAAGGCGATATCTGCCTTTTGCAAGGTAGGTGCGACTTTCACAAACGGAAAGTTCACTCCGTATTTCGCGATCTGATCACCCACAAAACCGTCCAAGAGAATATCACCAGCAAAAGCAAGTCTGATAGGTTCTGAAGATGGCGAAGCTGCACTAGATGCAATCGTCGAAGGGAGAATCAGTGATAATAGAAGTGTAGTAAGTAGCATGCTGCGAAGTACATTCGACCCTAATCTCAAAAAATACAGCCTCCTATCCTCATTATGGAATCTATATTAGCTATTATTCTAGCTTACTGGAAATAGATTACTAATTTAAGGGTAAGAAGACCTGTTATGCCTTTGATTTTTTCAAAACAGCCCGGAAGCATTGTAACCCACCCCACAAATCTGTGGACACAGCATCTGCAGGCAACTCAAAATCCGTCTCCCCCCAATATTGAAAACCAGCCTGCAGCAGCAAATCATTCATAAGATTTAAGTTTACCGTCGGGTAATCAAACGTTAGCACGAGTAGCCCCTCTTCATTCAACGTTCGGTGAAATTCCCGTAAAGTGCCGACCGTATCCTCTAAGGTCAAATGCTCCAGCACTGATATGCAAAAAATAGTGTCAAAGCTCTCATCCTCATATGGAAGAGCCGCAAGATTGGCCTGAGCAAGATGCAAGTTGTTCGTTCTTCTAGCTATAACCTGCTTTGCCGCTTTTTCCCCGATCTCATCAGTAATCGCATCTAGGATGTCCTCCCGGTAAATAACCCTGCTGTCCATATCGCAAGCATAAACCTCTGCACATACCCCAGCTAAATAAAATTTCAAGGGATGAGGAATTCCACAAGCAGCATCCAGCACCACACCATGTGGAGAAATAAAGTTAATACACCACTCATATTCAAAGGGACGGCTCCACCAGGATTCTGGCAAATCATAAATTAACTTCTCACGGCTTGCATCTGAGTTTACAAAAAAACGCGAGACAAAGGGATGTGTTGGCATGGCCAGGACTCCTTTTTAACGGAATTTAAGGTAGTGAGAGTATATTCATGATTTGCTGATTCATTCCATAACCTTACATTGAGCTAGACAAACCCAAAAAAAACGGCTGCTCCCTTAGGAACAGACCGTCTTTAAATATTAACCGTACAAATCTTATGAGTAAAAGGATAGAGGCTTGGCCTCAACTCCATGTTTCTCGATCAAATGATCTAGTAAAGCAGACCATTCCGCATCAACTGTGCATTGATCTGGATGAGCCTCGAACCAAGCAATTGACTGCTTTATCCCTTCAGAGAAAGGAACGGCAGCCTGGAAGTCAGGCACGAGACGTTTGATTTTACGATTGTCAAAAACACTGCTGACCGCTTGATCGCCGATCAAGCCATCCGCCGTCCCTGGAGGGGAGAAGGCTGTGATAAAGTCTGTAGAGATATGAACCACTTTCGGCTCCACACCTGCCGCTTGCCCAATGGCCGCATAGATCTGATTCCAGTTCAACACCTCATCAGAAGTAATATGAATGGCCTCCCCAATTGCTTCCGGATGCCCAAGCAATCCGACGAACCCTTTGGCAAAATCTGAGTTATGCGTCAGTGTCCACAAAGATGTTCCATCTCCATGGATGACTAAAGGCAAGCCACGACGGATACGATCAATCAGGGACCAAGGATGCTGTCCGCTCGTGAGTGCCGCAGGGATGGCTGTATTTCCGTAAGTATGGGAAGGGCGAACAATCGTAACCGGGAATCCGCTGTTCTTGTGAGCTTCCATCAATAGCTGCTCGCAAGCAATTTTATTTCTCGAGTATTCCCAATAAGGATTCTCCAGAGGTGTCTCTTCTGTGATTATATAATTACGCTGTGGCTTCTGATAAGCCGAGGCCGAGCTGATAAAAATGTACTGCTTCGTTTTACCTGTAAACAGGTCAATATCTGTCTGCACATGTTCCGGTGTAAAAGCAATCCAGTCTACCACTACGTCAAATTCATAATCTCGCAATACTTCGGCAGCCTCCGCCGGATTACGAATGTCACCTTGAATCACCTTCGCCCCATCCGGAACGAATTCGCCTCTTTGTCCTCTGTTGAACAAATACACCTCTATTCCTTGTTCTACCGCGTGCGGGGATACAGCCTGGCTAATCAGTCCCGTACCTCCGATAAATAATACCTTCATTTCACACGCTCCTTATAGAGGATGTTCAAAAACCGTACTTTTTGAACTCTCATTTATAGTAAAAGTAAACCTGGCTCGTCATTTATTCATTAACGTAATCTCGCCATAAGTGCTTGGGCTGCCAATTCAGCAGCTTCTTCGCCTTCGCATTGCTGAGTAACGACTCATGGCCTTCCAGCGGCTGGCGGAAATCCGTCACCTCTGGATAACGTGCGGCCATTAACTCTCTGCTAGGAACAGCCATACTGGTCTCATCTGCGCATATATTAAGAGCAACTGCGCCCAATCCGTCCGTTTCAATCGCCAATTGGCAAGCTGTCGCTACATCCCGTGTATCAATATAACTCCACAGAATCCGATCACGCTGCGCGGGATCATGAATGAAGGAAGGGAAACGTTCATACGTCGATGGGTCAATGACATTTCCGATTCTTAGGGAAACGACTTGTATACCCGTTCTGCGCTGGAACATCTCTGCTGTCTTTTCATTCACAACTTTAGATAGACCGTAACTGTCCTCAGGTAATTGTGGATGCTCCTCATCCATAGGCACGTACTGCGGACCCAATGGGTTAACCGCAAAACAGATGCCATAAGAGGATTCACTGGAAGCAATAACTGCTTTGCGAATGCCTAGTCCAGCAGCAGCCTCCAGAATGTTATAGGTGGATACTACATTATTTTGAAAGGTGACTTCACTCGTCTTTATATTTGCGGCCGGGATCGCAGCCAGATGCACAACTGCATCAGCGCCTGCAAGTACGCCGTACACTTCACCTAAATTATTCAAATCAGCAATGATCGTTTGGCACAAGGAATCTGGAGATTTTTGCGTATCCACATTCACAACCTCATACCCTTGCTCAACAAAATGCCGGACCACCCATCTGCCGAGCATCCCGCTTCCGCCAGTAACAACTACTTTCGCCATGATCATATCTCCTTTTTTATGAATCTATCTCTAGTTAAGAATCTCTTCAATTTTCTTCAAAATATCCTCGGAAAGTTCTATTCCCGAAGCCTTAACATTCTCTTCGACCTGCTGCGGACGACTGGCACCTACTAGCGCACTTGCTACATTAGGCTGACGCAGAATCCAAGCCAAAGCCAGATTTCCCACAGAAATATTCAGCTCCGCAGCTACCCCGCTCAGTTGGCGAACCTTTTCAATCTTCTCTTCTGTAATCGCCTTTTTCAACCGATCCAGCTTAGCCGCACGGCTATCTTCAGGGATGTCCGCGTTATACTTTCCTGTTAACAGCCCTTGAGCCAGTGGAGAGAAAACAACCTGTCCAATGCCACGTCGCTCGCCGAGCGGAATAATTTCTTTCTCAATATAACGTTCGAACATATTATAAATCGGTTGGTTAACCACGATATGATCCAGTAAATAGCGGTCTGCTACAGCTAGCGCATCTGTCATTTGCGCCGCAGTCCACTCACTTACACCGACATAATATACCTTGCCTTGACGAATCAGATCATCCAGCGCACGTAAGGTCTCCTCAATTGGAGTTTCCGTATCGAAACGATGGCAATACATAATATCCACGTATTCTACGCCGAGACGCTGCAAGCTTGCGTGACATTGTTCCGTAATATGCTTGCGGGATAGACCACGATCGTTAGGTCCCGTCCCCATTTCGCCAAATACTTTAGTGGCCAGCACATAGGATTCTCTCGGATAGTTCCGCAAGGTCTCGCCTAGCACTTTCTCAGCAGCACCCTTTTCGTAAACATTTGCCGTATCAAAAAAATTTACGCCTAGTTCGTAAGCGGTTTCAATGGCTTTAACAGCATTATCTCTTTCTACATAGCCTCCGTATGTCAGCCAGCTTCCCAGACTAATCTCGCTAACTTTTAGGCCTGTTCCACCTAATCTACGATATTTCATAATAACTGCTCCTTTCCATAGTTCCGTGTTATGATTTCGGCAGGTTGCCTAACGCACATATTCATTCTAGAATAGTTTGTATATAATAGGAAGAAGTGAAATTTAGTTTACTATATGATCTCTAGAGTAGTTACTATACAAGAGTATAGTGGCACCAAAACAGGAGGAGATTCCTTGACAACAGCTAAATCTAGCAATAATTATATCCCTAAAACCCCACTTACTATTGAATGTAATGTAGAAAAAACACTTGAGGTATTGGGCGGAAAATGGGCTTTTCTCGTACTAAGGGAGTTATTCGACGGTACCCAACGCTTTGGAGCGCTTCAGCGAAAAATCACTAATGTCAGCCCTCGTGCTTTGACTAGTACTCTACGCCATTTAGAGGAACACGGTGTACTAGAACGCCATGTGTTTCCTACCGTCCCGGTAACAGTGGAATATTCTTTAACTCCAAAAGGTGAGGATTTGCATCAAATTTTGAAGGAAATGAAGCTGTGGTCCGCCAAATGGACGTAGCATAAATAATTGGTTGAAAAATGATCAAAATAGACCCGGGATCATCGTTCCCGGGTCTTCTTTGTTTTACTATAAGCTTAATATTTATCCACAACCGCGCCGAGTACTGCCGTATTTACATACGGTTTTCCTCTAAGGCTTTGCAGCTCCTTAGCAGTTCCTGTAACAACAACTCCCAATAGCTGTACGTCACTGGCATCCGGTGCCGCTTTATCCTTTTTCAAATAGTTCGAGATTCGCTCAAATTCTCCGTAATACTTGCCCTCTTTCTGAAGCCCATATGCTAGTGATTGTAAAAAATCCTCTGGTTTCGGTTTAAATAAGCCTTCCCAATTGACACCGTAACCGTATACTTGTCTCGCTGATTCCGGTAATGCATATTTATTCGGGCTGCTATCATTCGTAATAAACTCAAGCTTCTTTTTATTGTCATACGTATCTACCCAATACCACTTCTGTGTCAGCTCTGTTGGCAGCATCTTCTCTACTTCTGCTTGTGTATAGCTTTTATCAAACGAAACTGCCATTTCTACCAGCTTACCAGGTTCCATTTGTTCAAGTGCAGGTAGGTCATTCAACACCTTACCGTTATAATTCACCCCAGGTACATAGAACATCATTTCCCGCTGTCCATTTTGACTGTTATATCCTCGGTAATATTCATAATTTTGGCTTGTCATTATTGGATCAGGAACATTAATACTAGAGTATCCCCTGTAAAGTAGAGAAAAACGGCTGCTCATACTGAATTCCAGCTTTTTAGTATCCCACACGACAGGTACACCCTCAACAACCTTGTACGTACTCAGTTCAACTTTGCCCGATAAAAATCCTAAATCCAGCTCAGTTCTCAGCTCATGAAGATTAGGACTGCTAATTTCCATCATAATCCTCTCCTCATCCAGCCCACGCATCGCTAACCAGCTGGTCAGTTGAGAGATACCCAGCATGCCACCGAACAATACTATAATGGTCACGATCAGAGAAATGACCGTATTACGGATCATTGTTTTTCGTTTTGCTTTCTTAATTATTTTCGAAAGGTTTGGATCATCCTTTTGTTCCCATGGAGCCGTCATTCCGCTTCACCTCTGTATTTTTTTTGAAATTGCTTGCGGGCACGAAACAATGCCGATTTGACCGTATCCGTTGTAATCCCAAGGAGCTCAGCTATCTCCTGATAGGACAGCTCCAGCTCGTACTTCATAATAATGAGCTGTTTGTGGAGAGGAAGAAGCTCATCTAGTACACGTTCGATGTCCTCTCGTTTCTCTTTTAACAGCACATGATCCTCTGGCAGTTCCATGTCTGGAACATCCACATAATCAATAGGAATGACTATCCGTTTGCTGCGGCGGCACAGATCATAATAACGATTAATCGCTACTTTATATAGCCATGCACTGAATTTGTTCTCATCAATAGAATCGATATACAAAAGTGCCTTATATACCGTATCTTGTACGATATCCTCCGCGTCGGCTGCAGGTGCCCCGAGACGAATCAAGTATTTTTGGATTTCTTGCATTTTCGGTTGAAGTATCTGATGTAGCTGCCCGGGCTTCATCCTGCACCTCCCTTCGTATGTATAACGGTTAAGTTCTCGAAATGTTAGCTGAAAGTAGAAAAAACTTATAAAAGAAAAGTTTCGCAAAAAAATCCCCTTACCGCTAACAGTATATAGATACCGTATAGCGTAAAGGGGTGCTTTTTAAAAAATATTATTTATTCACTTATAGAAGATTCATTGATACTAGTAACATACGCCTTTTGAAATACCAAGTCCGCATCAAATTTTAGGCCAGATATGCAGCTACATAATCTTTAAACTCTGTTGAAGGAACCATTCCCAGCTCCGTACGATAAGCAATCTCGAATTTCTCATAGAGCCGTGCGATCTTATCCTTATTTCCGAGCCTAGCATATATATCAATCATTTGCTGGTTCATCTCTTCATGAAGAGGATATAAACCCAAGAACTTTTCTAATCGTTGCTCCGCTTTATGCCAATCCTGAGTAGCACAATCTCTATCCACTAGCAATCGAGTCCAGGTTGTAAAATACTTGCAATAAGCTTCCTCCAGCGAAATCTTCCATAGATAAGGCTTTCCATCCAACAGGGGCCCCTGATATAAGAAACAAAGCCGCTCCATTTGAGTAGTGTTTTGTTTCCCTTCAGCCATTTCTAAATGAAACCTTTGATAATCAAGAGCATCATAACTTTCATTTCCGGTCTCCAGCATATAACCATCATTCATTTTACGGATTTCCATGCCGAAGCCCTTTTCTTTTAGCATTTTTTTCAAGAGGTAAATCGTATTATACAGGTTGGATGCCCCTCTCTCATCCTGCATATCTGGCCATAACAAATCAATTATTCTCCATTTACTGATATAACGACCTGCATTGCATAGAAAATATGCGAATAATTCCTCTGCTCTGCGCGTTCGAAAATGAATGGGCTTGCCTTCTGAATCACAAACTTCAAATCCGCCAAAACAGCGGATCATAGGCCCCGTTTTCTTTGGCTCTAGGATCACCGCAGGTCTCATTCGTTTAATAAGTCGTTCAGTGACCCTGTGGATCGCTTCGGGAGTTATTGGCTTAAGTATATAATCTAGTGCACTAACCTCGAACGCTTCCAGTGCATAATTCTTGTAGGCCGTTGTAAATACAATCTCCGGTTGATGCATTAGCTTCTGAATTCTGCTTGCCAGCTCAATACCATTCATCTTAGGCATTTCAACATCTATAAACACGACATCCGGTTGTAAATCAGGTATGCACTCCAGTGCCTCTAATGGATTTGAGAAGGCCCCGCTAATGGTATAATCTGGATTACGACCGATCAGTACCTTCATCAAATTCAAAATTGGCTTCTCATCTTCAACAATCACTACACGAATCATCGTGTTTCTCCCTCCATGCCCCCAAGGCTTGCTGGTAAATACATTGTTACTTTGGTCCCAAACCCAAGGTCGGAATGAATGGTTAGGGTAGCTCCGGGTATAGCGCCTAGACGCTTTCGAATGTTATGGATTCCAATACTGCCATCCGGCTGCTCGTCTCCGGTTAATTGATATAGCAAGTCATCTGGCATACCCACACCATCATCTTCGATGATAACTTTCATATAGTTACTACCTGCTTGAACCGTGAGCGAAACTCTGCCCTGACCCTCTTTTTCAAACAATCCATGTCTGATCGCATTTTCAACAAATGGCTGAATACATAAGGAAGGGATTTCAACAGAACGCAGACCCTCATCCATAAAAAAAATAAAATCAAACCGTTCTCCAAAACGCGCTTTTTCGATCTCCACGTAGGCTTGAATCAGCTCTAACTCCCGGTGCAAAGGAACAACTAAAGTGGAACGGTCCATATCGAGAATATAACGGATGTATTGACTTAACATGGATAACAAATAGGCGGCTTTCTCTCCATCTGTATAACAGAAAGAGATCACACTGCTCAGTGCATTATACAGAAAATGCGGTTTGATTTGCGCTTGATGAAAAGCATACTCATTTCGTATCGCTTCTTGTATCGATGTCTTCATTGCAATCAGCGTTTGAATTCTCGCAATCAGCGTTTCTCCATCAAATGGTTTAGTTATATAATCATTCGCCCCAGCCCTGAAGCCAAGCGCAATATCTGTTGGCGCGTCTTTTACTGTAGCAAACAAAATAGGTAAATCCAGAATGGAGTAACGCACCCGCAACGTTCGGCACAACTCAATTCCTGAAATCCCCGGCATCATGACATCTAATATAACTAGGTCCATATTAGGGTACTGCTCCATTTTGTCCATTGCTTCATTCGCTGAAAACGCCGTAATTACATTGTAATGATGCCGTCTTAAAATATTCAGCAGAATATGAATGTTAGAGGCCTCATCATCCACAATTAAGATCGTATATCCACTCTGATCCACTATATCAAGCGAGGTCTGCTCAAAATGCGCGTGCTGCCCCACCCCTGTAGCTGCTACTTCGCGGTAGCCTGGGATCCGCTCGATTTTGGGCAAGGTGAAGATCATTCGAGTGCCTTGACCAACCTCAGACCAATCCACCCGAATCTCACCGCCCATCCGCTCAATTAGCTTTCTGCTAATATACAGACCCACACCCATTCCTGTGTAACCATCTTGCGGAAGTGGTTTATCGACTTGTTCAAAATATTCAAATATGGCGGTATGCATATCAGGGGATATCCCAGTTCCTGAATCTTCCACCGTAACAGATACTGTACTTCCCTCTACATAAGCTTTTATGGTAATAAATCCTTTATCCGTATGCTTGATCGCATTGTGAACTAAATTGTACATGACTTGTCTTAATCGACTATCATCCGCAAGCACCCAAACATCGGGTTCCACCTGATTATCTAATCGCACAGATTTCCCTGCGAGCTCAAACTGCAACACATCAAATACAATTTGTGAAGCCACCCTTAGATCAACCACTGTCTGCTGTAGTCGTAATTCTCCATGCTTCAAAAGACTAACATCAATCAAATCCTGAATGAGCATAGACAGTTTTGTAGAAGTGTCCTTAATTAACCAAAGATTCTGTTTCTGTAATGGATACAGATTATCTTCGCCATCTTCTAATAAAAAGGATGTCATATTCATAATGCCATGCAGCGGAGTTTTGATCTCATGAGAAGTGTTCATCAGAAATTCATCTTTAAGCTGGTTCGAGATTAGCAACTGACGGGACAGCATTTCCGTCTTATCATAAGTGTTTGAGAATCGTACAGCTAACATAATATTGAAGAAAACAATAAAACCAATGACTCCGCATTTACCCACCAAATCGGTCTGCAGAACATTTTCAGAGTAAAGACTTACATCAAAGAAAAATATCAGGAGCGAAATCGCACCGCCAATGAACAAAAATAGTTCTTTTCGATCCGTCGTCTGGCTCTGGCTGCGAACATATAAATAGATCATTCTGACTATGATTACCACCATAACGATTCCAAGATAGGTTACAAATAGATACTTCATACGAATGTGTACACCATACGGGAGCACCAAAACCGATACAAGATATAGGACAAATGGAGACAACACAATCTTCATCCTCTTACTTGACATCAACCGGGACTCGACCGAGCAGTAAAACATAATAATGATAATCGAACCGACAAACTGGCTTATTTCCAATAGCTTGTAAGTTGATTCAAAAGGGAAATGGGGTAGTAACTGTTGAAATATCTTCTCTCCATATAGAGAATTGTTCAAAGAAAGAATAAGCAAATATAAACCGCTGAGCAAATAGGCCTTTTCTCTACGCCCAACGAAATAGAAGCTGAGATGATATGCTCCAAACATCCCCAGGATCAATATAATTCCAATGTCAGTACCCGTCTGAATACTGTTCAGTTTTGTAATATCCGTGTGCACGCCCAGTGGGATTGAATTCACGATCCCCCCAGTAATAAAGTTGAAGTTAGACACTTGAATTACAATTTCTATCTCTTGGGTATTAGATTGAAAAAATACCGTATACGGAGTATTCCCTGGTCTAAATGACTCACTTTCCGTCGAAGGAACCCCGTCCTCTCCTTCTTGCTTCCCATTGATAAACAACTTTTGAGACATACGGATACTTCTTATTTTCAAACCAAGAATCTCATCCGAATCTTTCACCAACACTTTAAGTCGATAGGTGCCAGCCCCTTTACGGTCCATTCCATCTTCTATGATCTTGCCTTTCCATGTGCCTGGGACAGATAGATATGTAGTATTCTTATCTATACTTTGCTGAATCTCAGATGGACTCAGTAATTTATTTTCATAAAACTCCCATTCTCCGTCTAGATCAACTAATCCCTGTTTCTCAAAGTCCCATCTCGACAAATCCAGTACGCCCTGCTTGGCCACCGGGGTATCTTGGTCCTGAATCGTTGGGGAAATAATACTTACTAATAGGGAAAAGGCAAGGATAAAAAACAACCCCATCCCAACTATTCCACGATATTTCATCGTCCTCAACCTTCAGGCTCCTCTCACCAGCGAGTAATTCTACCATTCTACTCCACTGCTCTCACAAAAATCTCTCAAAGTCCCGCCTGTAAGTCACTTCCAGACACTGTTTACCTATCCACCCCAAGCATCTCCAGCCCAAGCCGTACACGAATATCTTCGGCATTCTCTGTTAAATATAAGGCGTAAGCCTTTATAATCGGCGTGTCTAACTCACATTGAAGTTGAAATAGCTTCTGTTGATCGAGATAAGGTTGTGCTATAGATCGTGGTAGAAATCCAAAGCCTGCCCCTAGTAGCAGCATGTCCAGCATAATCATCGAGTGATCGGTCTGAAGTGTCGGCACATAGCCCGCTCCAACGATACTAGTAAACCATTCCGGAAACGGACCTCCCCACTCTAAATGACAATACTCCCGCTGAAAAAAATCCTCCCTGCTTACAGGTGTTTCTCTTAATTGTGTGGAGACCAGAATAATCTCATCTTCAAACAGGAGATGTCTGGTCACCTTAGGATGTTCCGGCGGGTCATATTTAATCGCAACCTGGACTATTCCATCCAGCAAAAGATCACGTATCATATAGCTAGAATCAATATAACTTAGGAATTTGATAGCTACCTTGGGATGATCACGTCTAAATGAAAGAATATGCTGCAGGTAATAATAATGCCATACGGATCCGGGTCCACTCAAAATGATATAGTTCTCCAGTTCTTCGGATAGAGTCACCTTACTCTCTTCAAACAAACGAAGCATCCGCTCAGCATATGGAACAAAAGATATCCCTGCCTGCGTTAAGCTAACATTCCGGTTATCACGTGTAAAGAGCACCTTGCCCACCGAGTTTTCTAAAGCTTTTATTCTTGCGGTAACGGCGGACTGGGAGATATGTAGATGTTCCGAGGCCTTGGTGAAATTTCGAATTCTGCATACCGCCAAAAAAGCTTCTATTTGAGATAAGTCCATGGATAACACCCTCTATGATTCAAAATATTAATGATTATGATCTATAAAATTCGTTATACAAATTATATGTATTCAGTTATGATTTCGCTATATTTTTAAATTTATAAGTGCTGGAGGAATTTATATGGTTAGCAATGTCAGAATCGAACAATTATTTACGATTAAGGAATCTATTAATGAGCTTTCAAAGCTTCTAATACAGGTGGTGGAGGATGGAGCCTCTATTGGTTTTTTACCACCCTTAGATCCGTCAGACTCTACATCATATTGGCACAATGTTTTGGCGCCCGATGTGATCCTTTTTGTCGCAACAATGAATGATATTATCGTGGGAAGTGTACAACTACATTTATGTACAAAAGCAAACGGAACGCATCGAGCCGAAATCGCAAAGCTAATGACACACCCTAATTATCGTCGTAATGGTATTGCTCGTTCTCTTATGGAAAAGGCTGAAGAAAGAGCTAAGCAGGAAGACCGGTCTTTAATAGTGCTTGATACAAGAGAAGGTGACCCTTCCAACCTCCTCTATACTTCAATGGGCTACATACAAGCTGGACGTATTCCGAGCTATGCGATATCAGCAAATGGTGAATTACATGCGACGATTTTTTATTATAAGGTTATTGGCTAGACATTTTGAACTTAAAAACATTCTAAAAGGAAGAGTGGCGAAGGGGAATCTTGAAACTGTAGGAGCGATAGCGCCCGCCTTTGCCTCCGGATTTCAACCGTGAAACACGGTATATAATCAAGAAATCCGGGGACAACAGCGGCCGGAAGTCCAAGCATTCACCGCAGTCACACAATTACCTTAATAGAAAAATCTTAAGTTGAACTAATATAGACATTTATAAAACACCAAGTTATAGTATTAACAGCACTTTTAATAACCATTTTCAAAAGTCTAGAGGTGATTAAAATAAACCAAATCGCAAACAATTCTATTCGTGTTAAAAAGATAAATCAGGAGCTTATCAAGCAAGCCTTGAAATCGATGAAAGAAGGAACCAAATCAACGATTGCAACCGCCACCGGGTTAAGTATTGCCACTTGCGGAAATATTCTGAATGAGCTTATGGAGACAGGTGAAGTCATTGAGACGGAGCTGGAGGCTTCGAATGGAGGCCGGCCGGCCCGAAGATTCATCTATAATGCCGATTTCTCCTACATCGCATGCATCTATGCCAAAATTGAAGATGGCCAACAATCCTTAACCTATGCAGTAACAAATTCCGTTGGCGAACGTGTAGATGATGGATATATCAAGGCTGAGAGTATTGACGCTACAACCATTGATCATTTAGTAGGCACACTAATTCAAGCCTATAACAACATCAAAGCCGTTGGCATTGGAATCCCGGGACTGGTTCACCGAGGCGTCATCAATATTTGTGATATCAACACTTTAATTCACGCTCCCTTAGAGTCACTCCTCAGAGAGAAATACGAGGTTGAAGTCACAGTTGAAAATGACATGAATCTAACCGTTTACGGATTCTATAAACAGCAGGATTACGAAGAGAATAAGACCATCGTCGTGTTGACCTTTATCAAAGGTGCCTTTCCAGGTGCAGGGATGATGATCGACGGGCATATCCACAAAGGCAATACTAGATTCGCGGGCGAAGTCTCATTTTTACCGTTTGGAATCTCGCGTGACGAGCAATTCATTCGTTTGGGGCAGACAGAAACGTTTATCCCATTGGCAGCTCATACCATCGCTTCATTGACGGCAGTTATTAACCCTGAGACGATTGCGCTCACAGGTGAACAAGTTAGACAAGAGGATGTGCCACATATCTATCAAAGTTGTCTGGCGTTCATTCCAGAAGAGCATATGCCTCATCTAATTGTGCTGGATCACCCTGATGATTATTACATGAACGGATTAATTGCGATCACGCTGGAAAGCTTGACCTATTCGTTGCAGCTGGTTGAGAAGCGGCGGTAAGTATTTTTTATGACCCTAACATTTGCATCATGGATTGGATCTAAAACCAACAAGAACTTCAGGAGGAACTACGAATGGCAACAAACAAAGAGAATATGATTGCAGGAAAGCTTTACATGGCTGGTGGAGAAGAATTAGCTAGAGATAGTAAAAGATCCAGAATGCTCACTCGTTTATTTAACAATACGACGGAAGAACAAGGCGAATATAGAGTAGAATTACTTAAGCAATTATTCGAGTCTACGGGTGAATCGTTGCATATTGAGCCACCTTTCCGCTGCGATTATGGCAGCAATATTACTGTCGGAAATAACTTTTACGCCAATTTCGACTGCATTATCCTGGACGTAGCAAAAGTAACGATAGGTGAGAATGTCCTCTTTGGACCTAGAGTAAGCGTATATACCGCTGGCCACCCTATAGATGCGGACGTTCGTATTAGTCTGCTCGAATTCGGTACACCGATTACCATTGGAAACAATGTCTGGGTTGGCGGAAATGCCGTTATCAATCCCGGGGTAAATATCGGCAACAATGTAATCATCGGCGCAGGCTCTGTCGTGACTAAAGATATACCTGACAATGTAATCGCAGTGGGGAATCCTTGCAGAGTGCTAAGAGAAATTACAGAGGACGATAAACAACACTGGGAGAAGCTTAAAGAAGAGTACTACAGAGACATCGAGCAATAAAGATACCCGATTCTGGAGGTTCTCACGTTGAAAAAGCGTTTTGGCGGATTTAATAAGGTTTATGCCATGCAATTGGCTACGATCTTTTTGGGGTTTATTGTGTTTGGGATATCGGAAAATATTAAAGGGCCAGCCATTCCAAGAATTCAGTTTGACTTCAGTCTGGACGAAAAGCAGCTGGGTACCCTTCTATCCCTAAACGCACTAGGTTATTTGATCGCCTGTTCCTTCACAGCTGTATTGGTTCGTAAGTGGGGGATCAAGGCTGTCAGTATTATCGCTTTCGCATCCATGATATTCTCTGGCGTTCTAATTTACATCTCCCATAGCTATCCCCTCTTCTCGGCTTCATACTTCCTGATGTATATCGGAAACGGAATGCTTGAGATTGGACTTGCCATTCTGGGAGCACGTATCTTCGTTAAAAATACCGGGACGATGATGAACTTATCCCATTTCTTTTACGGGTTTAGTTCCACGTTAGCTCCACTAATGGCAACAGGGCTGATGACAGTAAGTATATTCGGTCATACTCTGGATTGGCGCGGAATGTATCTAATAATGCTTAGCTTATCTTTACTGCCTATACTATTTGCCTTACGGAGTACTTTTCCAGGTGACGATCTTCCACATGAGGACCGTATTCCCTTAAAAACGCTTGTCCGTGACCCTGCTTTATGGCTAATGGTTCTTATCCTTTCCTTCGGAGTAGTGTCGGAGCTTGCTGTAGGCGGATGGCTCGTAAATTTCCTTGAAAAAGCATACCTGTGGGATACGGTTACTGCATCTGGGATGCTGTCTACCTTCTTTCTCTGCTTCTCGTTAGCAAGACTCCTGCTCGGACCCGTTACTGATAAGATTGGATTTAACCTATCGCTTATCATCTTTTCAGCCTTCTCTGCCCTGTGTACGTTTGCCGCAATTTTGGGTGGAGAAAAGCTCGCATTTCTATTTGCCGCTGCAGGAATCGGGATTGCGATGATTTATCCTACGGTTATGGCTTTTATCGCCAAAAGATATCCACATGGTAGCGACACCGCCATCACATTTACAGTCACGTTAATGGGAGTAGGTAGCGTGATTGGTAACTATGCTATAGGTGCTGTGATCGAAGGCGTGAAGCGGCTTTACGGTGCAGAGACGCAAATAGGCTTATTACGCGGACTTCAAGCCGGTTATGGTTTTATCGGATTATGTGCAGCGATATGCGCAATATCCGGTTGTATTCTATATCGTTTTTTACATCACCGCCAAGAACTTATCTAACCTCATCTATATTACTTAAAAAACCTGTCGATTTAATCGGCAGGTTTTTTGGATTTGAACTATAGTTTCCCTGTATGTGCTGCACTGTACGATGAGCTAAGATCATCAGTTGATGGACTAAGCGATCCGCAGCCCACTCATCAGCTCCAGTATTTTTCTAACAATTTGCTCCTCTTCGTTGCACACCTTTTCCGTTGCCAATTCACCAAGCTCTGTGTGTTCTCCAACATATACCGAATGAGCGGAATGTCTAAACATTTCTATGTCGTTAGCATCGTTACCAAAAGCAATAAATTGCTGCATTTCTACGCCTAATTGTTGTAATCCTGTCCATTTATTTATACCTTTAGGGCTAATATCAATAATGTCCTCTTGACCATGTCTATAAATCACAACAGGTAGTCTATGTAATTGATCTAATAACTGTTCCCCGTTTAGGCTTCTCAAAATAACTACTTTCACAAGCTCATCCAGCTCAGATGGACTTACATTTTTGGCGCGTTGTTCTGGATCTACATTTCTTCGAATGGGATGATCATCAGAACCCGAGTATGCATAATCCCAGTGACTGTCAATCAAATAAGTGGCTTCAAATTCTTGAATCAAATTCAGTATGTTCTCCGCAGTCTGCGCGTCAAAATGTATGGTCGAAATCACCTCTCCACCCTTTGCAATAAACGCGCCATTCCCACCTACCATCGGATAATGGTGCATATGTGCAGGCAACACAGGCAATAAATCACGAATAGGCCGGGCTGACGCAAAAATAACCTCATGACCTTTTTCAATTAGAGTATCCAAGGCTTGTACGATTCGTATACTCAAAGGTTTACCGCTAAAACATATGGTTCCATCTAAATCAAAAATAAATTTCATCGTCTATATCCTCCCCTTTTTCTCTATAATAACGAGTTCGTATATAATAGAAAGGACCGATGTCCAAAAAGGAGTACGCAATGAAAACTATTCAGGATCCAAATCTTATAGCACATTACATTACCCAATTTAATCTAAATCAAGTATTCACGACATCAAAACATGCTTTAATTCAGTTACGTGTCTATGAGCAGAATGAAATCATTTTGCATGAGGGCGATGAGCTGGACGGAATTTATTTTCAAGTGGAGGGGCGTACTAAGGTCTCTTCTAGTGTGGGAACGGGAAAATCCTTGGTATTACGGTTCTGCTCACCCTTGTCATTATTCGGGGACATTGAATACGTGCAGGAGGTTGTGGTCCAATCACAAGTGGAAGCCGTACTGCAAACCAACCTCTTATTTATCCCGAAACAAAAGGTTGAGTCTGACCTAATGGATAACCATAGCTTTAAAGACTTATTACTGAAACATCTCTCCTACAAGCTTCTAACCTGCACATCGGCATCCCGAACGAACTTGCTGGGCTCTGTAGAGGAACGGTTTGCAAGTTATTTATTAACCATTCAACTCCAACGTGAGTTTGGAAAAGAAATTCAGACGCCATATATCCCAGATATAGCCTCTTTGATCGGGACTACCCCCCGCCATTTAAACCGTGTCATTCAGCGGCTCACCGACATGGAGATCTTATATAAAGTTAAGCAAGAAATTGTAGTACTCGACTGGGATCGTTTGGATGAAATGTCTAACGGAATAAGATTTGAATAACCTAAAAGCCCATCATTTAATTCGGATAAAATGATCGATGTCATCATAACGGATATCGATCTTTTCTCCGTTTCTTTTGACAAGATTTATATACAGAGGAGCTGTATCAACACTTCCGCCACCAACTAATACATGGTAGTCATCATTGATTTCATATTTGCGGATGTACAAACCTGAACCGACGTCTTCAAAGGGATAACCTTCAAAATCCTTCCACGACAACGCCTCGCCTTGCTGAGCTAGATCCCGTACTTCATCCATGGACAATATCGCAGCTTTTTTATCATTACAGGCTGAAAGTATAATCGTCAAAGCAAACAATAACAGCATTATCAAGTTACGCTTACTTCTCATTCATAAACCTCCCAACTCATATTTTGTTATTTATAGGAAAATATAAGGTAATAATATCATAGCTTAGACTAGATGTTAAAAAGGAGTAAAGCCCTTTTGGGGGTGCTTTACTCCTTTTGAAATCTTTAATTGGGAGGGATATTGGATTGGCACCGCAAGCTACAACACCGGAAAATGAATATAAAAAAACAGGTCAGTCATGGTGGTATCTGACCATAATCGACCTGTTCTATGTAAGGCTCTAGCGTTAATTAGGTTACGCTTTTCAAGAATTTTCGTACGTACAAAGGAAATCAAGAGATTCTTGTTGCGGCATTACATGGGTTATACGTATTAAGGTTGAATAATGGATTCATTCGGCACTGAATAGGGCTAATCATCAATCACGTGCTAACATGAACTAAAATAGTATTACTCTTTTAGCATTTCAAAAAATTCTGATATATTTGTGGCGACATTTTGTGTTACTGGTGAAAATTCCTCTGACTCTTCGTGAAACCAAATAACTACAGTAGGTTCTTCTATTTCTCTAAAATCCAAACAAATAAAATCCCCTGAAAAAAGTGCTGCAATAGGAACTACATTCATCCCCACTAAATCTTCATTATCAGTTAATCTATCACCTATTTGTGTAATAATAACTTCAACATCATACCATCCATTAATAGGGTCAGACTCACTATCATTCAATATACAAAGAAACTTTTCAATTATATATTCATGTTGATTAAAACTAAACATATTTGTGATTGGTACAGCTCCATTATTATCCTTAATAAAACTCCTATAAGCCTCAGGAAATGAAACTCTCAAGCTTCGCTCAACTACATCTAATAATTCATCGGTTGGCAATGGAAGGACAATCGTATTAACATCCAATCTCACTTCTCTCACTTCCTATTCTTATCTTTTAGCATGCGCCCAACCACCTGGAGCTCTCCCACCCTGATGATTTATGGAATTATGTATACCAAAAGGTACTAATTCCATTCTACCGTCAATTTCAGAATGATGCCATGTTGTGCCAGGTGCGCGTTTTCCACCTGGAAGTTGTGAATCAAGCCATTGGAACTGTTGTGGATCAGACTTCTTCCAATAGTCTTTCGGCAACTGTAAAATAACAGGATTCTCATCAATCTTTATAATTAAATCAGCTTTCTCAAAATCAGGATGTTTTACACCAGGCTTCATAGGTACATCTGGTATTTTCTCTAGTTCCTTCGCTCGTTCTCTAATCAACTTAATTTGCTTTTGTGTTAGTGTATCTCCCCCTGGTACATTTCTCCACTTCCAAGGGACATTTGAATTAACTTTCTCTGCATACACTGTAGCATAATCATCTAATACTTCACCAAACTTTTTATTGCCTGACAAGAAATCATCAATGTTTTTTGGATAAGACGGTTTACTGCCACTTACACCATTACCCGTCCCCTCAACCGCCTTCAATTCTACATCCTTTATTGAATGATCACTGTCACTTTTTCCTTCCATCTTCTCTCTTAATATCCGGTCCATTTCATTCTTAAAATTGATTTGCATCGGAGCCTTTGGAAGTGCCGGGGTATCTATATCTAGATTATCTATCTTGAATTGAAAACCTTCATTTGTGCTAAATGCCGGCAACGGTTTTTGTACCTCAAAACCTTTTACAGAATCTAAACCTTTTGGAGGCTTTAGACCTCCGCCTCCTGTAGGAGGCAAAGATTCGATTTGTAGCATGCACTTCCTTGACTTCTTCTGTCACCACGGTTGATACCGCAAATAAAGATAGGCGTCATCTAATACCAAATTCCAATGGTATAGATACCCTTTGTGACGATTTGCAGGTTTAATATCAAACCATTTTCGAAATGAAAGTGTCAGTTGATTGTAAATGTTGACTGTCACTCCATGATATTCAACGGAAATTTTATCGACAGAAAGTTGTACATTGTTCATGAGTCCCCTCCGGCATAACTTTTAACGGATTTGCCCCTTGTATTATAGAGATGAGGGAGTCGGTGGCTAGCCCTTAACCCATGACCTTCCCGTTAATAGATTTCCGGCCTTAACATAACAGCAGTCGTCTTACTCCATTCATAAGCTGCGACCAAGTCCTTTCACCATATCTATCGTTGTGGTAATGTACATTGTTGCAATTCATTTTGAAAAAATGCAAGAAAGCGAAGATAACAAAAAACAGGTCAATCATGGTGGGATCTGACCATACTCGACCTGTTTTTTGTAACTCTCTAGCGTTAATTAGGTTATTCTTTTCAATCATTACTGTAGTCACTAAGAAACGAATAAATCTTTATACGGGTATTATGTTATTAGTTGAATACAGAATTCATTCGACACTGGGTATCCCCCACCAAATCCACAAATCTTCTCATCACGATTCCAGATGGAAGTAAGGACTTTAATAAAAAGATGTTTAGACATGACATATTTATAATTTCCGCCCATATTTTGATTCTGTCACAATGAGATTGGTTCTACAGCTATTTATCTTGACTATTAACATAGTTCTCAACAAACAGTCTATTCTTCTCTTTTTCAGGAAGCAAACCTAAATATCGATACTCAAATATCATTTGTCTTTGAGTTGGAGTTACTTTTGAAGCTATTATATCTTCATAATCGTAATGAATCTTTAACTTACCAGGATACTTCAATGTTAAGGTTAAATTTGTCCATGCCTCTTGGTCGTTATCAATAAATATTTGTCTTAATTCCTCGAATTTTACTTGTAACTCCAATAATAAATCATCATATATTTTCTCACTTACTCCATATTTCTCAGGAATATCATGGGAGTATAGAAAGTTATCATTCTCGAAAGTATTGAAATAAAAGTATACATTACTAGAGTCATTCAGTATTTCAGCATGCAAATAGATCTCATGCCATTTGTCTACAGGTATCATATCTAGTACATGCTCTGCAATCTGAGGATATAATTCATCTAACTGTTTCTCCATAACTTTCTCAACCTCCATTTTGATTGTTTATTTTGACTTTTTGGGTTCTACCGCCATCAATTGAATACTCCACTATAAAACTATCAGGTCTAGCGGAATCACCCGTGTATTGGGGTTTTATTTTCACCTTAGCACTTTCTCCTCTTTCTAATGCTGCTGCCCATTCTTGTTCCATCTGATGCCATTGTCCACCGGCTTCATTAATTTGGGAATTCATTGGAACTAAGTTATCAATGTCCCCAGAACCATTAAATTGACTACCTATTAAATGACCACCATCATCTCTCTCTGGATAATCACCTCGGATTCTGTCTGTTTCTCCTACATTACTTTGAGCGTATTTATTTCTTGTTCCTTTACCTAGTTGTAAGTCAGCCTCGACACTATCAATACGACCAAATTCATTTGTCTCATAAGTATATCCTTCTGGTGTTGTGTACTTTGCATTCGGTTTTAGTATTTTTTTGTTACCGACTTTATCAATTTGTGTTCCATAAGGAATTTCAACATTACCCGTCCCTTCAACCGCCTTCACTTCCACGTCCTTTATTGAATGATTACTCTCACTCTTCCCTTCCATCTTCTCTCTAAAAATCCGATCCATTTCATTCTTAAAATTGATTTGCATCGGAGTCTGTGGAAGTGCCGGGGTATCTACATCTAGATTATTTATCTTGAATTGAAAACCTTCATTTGTGCTGAATGCCGGCAACGGTTTTTTTACCTCAAAATCTTTTACAGAATCTAACCCTTTTGGAGACTTTAGACCTCCGCTTCCTGTAGGAAGCAAAGATTTTTCTACCGGACCATACAACAACGTTACCATTCCCAGACTGTTGAGCCAATGATCCGCTGACCATGCTTCGTCTGGATTAAATGCTCCTTTCGCCATCTCCACTGTTCCCAGTGTTAACCAATTCGCAAACTTCTCCTTTGAATCAAACATATGCTCTGATCGATCTTTGGCTGCTTCATATATCCCGACCGGGATATCTCCTGTTATCCCTAATGTTAACCAGTTGAAGAAGTCATAGGGGGAGTCTGTGGCCTTATCCGCACGAGTTCTTAATGTACCTACAAAACCCGTTCCAATCTCTTTAAAACTGTCTATCGATTTATAAAAGGCATTTTTAGAATCCTCGGGTTTTGCTTGAACCTCCGGTTTATTCTTTCTAAACAGATTATAGGAATCCAGTTGGGCGACTGATGAAGTCAATTTTATAACATCTCCCCAAGCCTTTCCACCTTGGTTTGTCATCACGTGCACACCCAGACTTACTCCAGTAGCAATCATCTGTTCCATGGTGGTTTGAATGCCTTTCAGTTGGCCTTTTGCCCAGGCTCCCTTCTCCCCTTTTTCCATTGCCGTCCGTAGTAGCAACTGATACGCTTCATTCTGCACTAGTGGTACGCTTCTACTAGTGATAGACGGATCATAATCACATGCCTTAACCACTGGTTTCTTAAAATAAGTGCTTAGATCCTTACCCGCCTGGTACTGGACCTCGTCTATACCCAAGGATTCCAGCTTCTTGCGTGCCTCTTCCGCCAGCTTATGCATTGCGTCCATTTGAGTCTGATTTCCAAACGCTTGATATACCTTATAGGCGGTTTGCGCCTTCGCGATCTGATCCCGCGTTAGGTAGATATCCTTCAGCTTACTTTGCGCGGCTATGGAGTCGATCGTTCCCAGTCCTGAATTTTTAACAGTTGCCTGGAGCTTCTGCACCATAGGATCCCTACTCAACTCATCCCAACCCATCAGAGTAGCAACCGAGGTGATCAGATTCGTGACTGCTTTCTGAGCCGTCGTCGGGATAGAAGAATTCCCTATTGCACTTCCGCCCCCAAACCTTTCGAACATACCGCCAAGAACACCGAGCTGTTGAAAAAGTTGATTTGCCTGCCTCTTGTTCTCATCCTGTGCGCCTTGAACACCTTTTATTGCGCCTCGAATGATGTCTTCCAGTTTTTCCGCTTCTACCGTCAGTTCGTTGATGATTATCTGCGCCTGCACCTGGTTTGATCCTAATGGGATGCCACTCCAGCCACTAGCTTGACCTTTGAACTGGAGGTACAGCCGGTTGGTGTCCTGACTTACCTGTCTTATTTTCATCTGCAGGCGCTCGACTTCATCTACGTTAAATGTAAGCTTCGTTGATGCCATATGATTCCCCCTGCTTGCTTCTAATAAAATTAGCTATGCAGCACTCTGCATAGCTAATTACAATTCTTATGTAGTGGGGCTCATGAAGTTTGATTTACTTAAAACTATATTAGAATTTTTGCGAATTCTTAACCGCAGCGGAAAGATCTTTATACTTTATAGATACATTATTCATATGATCTCCAAGATCCTTAAGCGACTCTGCAAATTTATCAAATGTCGGTTTCAATTTTTCCACCTTATCTGTAAAATCTTTTGCTGCATCATCCTCCCAAACACTGTTAAGATTTTTCATTGTAGTCATAACTTTTTTAATCAATGCGTCTACTTCCGTACCGTAATTTTTAATAATTTTTGCCTGTCCAGCCAATCCATCATAACTCAGTGTAACTTTACTTGTTGCCATCATTAATCTCTCCTTTAAGTAATTGTTTTTATATAAAAATGAACTTAAAAAATGCTTTTTCAAACCTATAAGATCTTTTAAGTTCATTATTATAACTCCAGTTTCCTTATTAGTTATTATTTCAAGTCCTATCTACCCTGTCCCTGATAATCGTTTCGCACAGAATAATCTGACTCGAACAGAATGATATCCCCAGAGGAAAAAGAGAACGTTTGCCCCATTTCATCTGTGCTCCCAGTCATCTGACCTTCAATCGCCCACATGTTAGCAATCGGTGCCTTGTAGCCTAAAATACGAGTGTCTGCATCTCCATTTTTAGTCGTATAGATTTGGAAATTCACCAGAATATAACCACCAATGATGAACTCCTTCTCATGCCCATCTAATGCGCCTCCATATTGATTCGCCAGAGTGACGATGTTTGTTCCCTTTGGCAGGATATATGGTGCAATCGGCAAGTTATACTCCCCGTACCAATGCTGTACGCTGCGGACGGCTGTGATCGGATTAACTACATTCGGGATGTCGGTCGGGCCGACTAAAGTTCGCGATTCAAAGGGCAGGACTTCCATGTCATAACCGTAAGCGATTTTGGTTTTTCGCTTTAGATACTGTTTGTAGAACTTAAACCAAGGCGTCTTATCTCGCTCCGCTTGAGTCATTATATAGTTGTATTCATAGCTAGCTGCTATCGATAATTCACCACTTGAAATATTCCGCAAGCCATCCGCCAAGCGGTAGGTCCGGGTGTAGCTCAGCTTGTCCTTTGGGGAGCCGACGCCGATCATCTTATTCTTCGAGCCGGAAATATCATAGTACAGATCGACGGGTGTCGCTGTGCCTCCAGTTTTAGGAATAAAATAGAAGCTTGGCTCGATCCGGATACCTTCGCCCGGCTGCCACAAGTTCCCGATGGTCCGGAAGTCAAACAGGAAGGAATAGCCGTTATGTGGTACCGTCCTTTGCTCCGTGGGGTGAGAACCCTTGCGGATCGGCAGCTGCCACTGTAGCTGTCCAGTTAAAGCGGTCGGTATGCCATTCTCATCATTTCCGCCGGTATAATACATCGCGTTGCTATGCTCAAATGTCCCGACACCCGTTCGAAACACCTTCTCAAACCGGAAATCCCCAATGTCCCAAATCCGAAAATCGAACAGACGACCGACCACACCCACATTGAAGCTCTCCGATGCGCAGTAATTCGTCAAATTACCGTTCAAGTTCACCTCACAAAGATCCGATCCATCTGATGGGGCGTTAATAGCCCAAGACTGCGTATGAATGGTATAGTCGCCTTCATTCACCCAGGTTGGCATAGTAAAGGTCATGGACGGTGTTCCAACAGGGATGTAGATCCAGGTGTTCTCTGGGTAATATTGGCTACCTTGAAACACACCAAACGGAAATTGAATCCGCTTGTTTTTCGTGTATTTGGCATAATCCCGGTTGCCGTAACCAGGGATATTGAGATGCTGGCCGCTCTCTGTAAAATGTATGGCGAACGGCCGATCCAAGATCAGCACCGCCCTAGTCATATCCGGTGTCATACGTTGATCGAATGGGCGGTTATCGTCTGGAAGAAGCGAGTAGTTGACGACCGGTGTGTGCACGGTGACGGAGTTTATCGGAGAGATCAAAAATTCCTGATCTCCGTTTCCCTCTACGTTCTCCGACAGCATCGTATAATAAATGGTACCTGTGCTGGTTGTATTCTGTCGATTGAGTAAACCGCTATTGATCATCAACTGGCCCTCGTACAGCACCTCGTCTCCTATGATTTGCGGATCAGGAATCCTCCCCGGAGCTAGTCCAGTCTTGATTGAGACGGTATCATCCATAATCGTTTCACCGTTAAATACAAGACGGTCATTCTGCACCTCAGGATCTTGGGTTTGTATTTCAGCAAGAGCTATGAGCTTGTCTGTATCATCAACATCGCCTGGACCCGGCTCGCGATCTCCACCATCTACCACCTCTGGCGTAAATTTTATCCCTCCCGTATCTTGGGGAACAACATGGTCTTCCACTTCTATACTATTGATAAGCTCGACCGCCGGTGAGTCATAATTATTAGGATATAGAGTGACTTCTCCTCCAGGCAGCGCATAGTTCTCCATACGTGCCTGATCTATTTGATAAACGGCCAACTGATCTACCTGCCAGTACGCGTACTCTTTTGGAGTCAAGTCAAAGGTATAGGTTTTATCAAATTTCCCTGTTCTAGGAAGTGGCGATTGGGGAATCGATGTTCCATTCGGTCCCGGAAGATTCGGCCGATCTTCCTCCCACTTCGTCGGATAGGTAACCTTTACACTGCAAGAATAACGAATCACTCCTGCCATATTGGCGAAGGTATGTTCAAATAAATAGTCCTTTGCCCAGGCATTGGCATATAGATTCTCTGATGTAGGGATTCCCAATGACACATCAAAATGACGTCCATTTGCCGCGTCGTCACCAAGAATTACTCCGTTCGCATTGGGTTCCATAAATGACGTTTGCGGAGCAGCGATCTTGTTAGGCGGTTCAATAGTATAGGTACACTCGCCTGAACCTTCCCCCGGATCAGGTGGATCTTTCACTTTGTAATAGAAGGACAAATAATATACTGGGTAGCTTCCATCATATGTGAATCCATACGGATCACCCGCTTCAATGGTACCTCCGCTAGGGGCAGCGACTGTACTTTTTTTGAACCCCTGATACTCATAAGTAGTATTTCCAGAGGTATGAGTAAACGAGTAAGCACTGTTTTTTATTAATACTTCCTCTCTGTCTGTAAAGCCACTTATTCCGTTCAACGATTGTCCCGTAGTTGTGTAATGTTTAATTATGGCCTTACCACCTTCCGGCTCCAACTCAATCGTCAACATACTTGGAAAATAATATCGGTAACTGATAACTCCCGGATCAACGGGTCCCCCCTCTGAAGTTACATCTTCTCCTACATCATTATTAGAAGAAGTATTAAGATCCCCAACTAAACTGACATCAAATGAAACTGAGCTAGTACCTAAACCAGTAATAGGATATTGAGTAGGAATGAAATTTTGGCTGGTATATTTGCTAATATATCCCCAAGTCTTCTGATAGTACCTGGAATGATTCCATATCTCTTCACCATTACTCCAGTTGGAGGGACTAACAAATCTTGCAACTTTAACACTTTTTATCTTTCGGCCAGGAAAATCAAAGGAATAATCAAATTTCGGTATACTCTTGTTAAGCTGACCGGGATAACCATCTGAAGTCCAGGTTACTCCATCTGATCTTCTCCAAATATCATAAGAAAACAGAGCTACAAAATAATATATATTAGGATTATTTGTATCCACTGTAGTAGGAAGTGTCCCCGCTGCTGCATGTTGATTGGATACAAATAAAGAGCCTTCAAATAAAAGAAGAAATGAAAATAAAACAATCAATAGCCTTCTCACATTCAATTTCCACCCCTTACTTAAATGGGTTTAACATTATTGAAGCTGACTCCTTATCAAACATTTCGATTCCAATATATTCAATTTGATTCAGCTTTATCATAAATTCATCATCAACAAAAGGCACTCTGTACGTTAATATCTTGGTTCCGTCCGAGTTGTTTTTCATATAGTACCTCATTGAGCCTCTATATTTAGCTTCAAACTGCGAACTCAGATAATAGATGCCCATCATTTCCTGAGAGGTCCTCGCCCTCATATATTCCTGTTTCCCGTTTGTGACAGGCCAAATATCATAGTATATTAATCTTCCCGCCCGAATGGGGAGTTGATCGATCGTCAGTATACTTATAGTAGAGTACAACTGTTCATATTCATTTTTCATTAAAAACGGTTCTCCTCCCTGAAATAGTTTCTTATATGGGGCAATAGGGACAGGCTTAATCCCCGCCTCTTCCATAGTCGGAATTACTTTCTCACCTATCCATGCCCAATTCCCTATTTGATCCCACTCCAAAGCCACACCGAGGCCAAGGGAAATAAAACGGAGCGGCACATAGACACTCCCGTTTTTCTCAACTGCCTTGGCGTCTATAGTTTTTGCTGCCCCATTAACATAAACCTTGTCCGCTCCAACTTGGATATCCACAGAACGGTCAGCCAGTGTAAATCCTGCCGTACGGGTCGTGGCATTCCATGTAACTTTTGCACCCAGTTTTTCTGCCACATTTCGAATAGGAACCATAACCCGCCCATTATCCATATAGGGTTTTGCATCGCTAAACTTCACTTTTCTACCGTTCACCAGAACTGCCAGATCCGGCCCGCCTATTAACTCTGCCGCTGAAGCAGCACTCGATGCAATCAAACTCATCATGCCAAACAAGAATAAAAAGATAATTTTTTTCTTCAAAGCAAGCCCTCTTTTCTCAAAATTCACTTATATATTCTCTCTATCACCTAACCGCACAATCCTCAATAAAATACCCTTTTCGAGCGGCCTCCTCTGGATCGAATAGACTTTCTATAACAGTAACCCCCGAGGGTACACAGCTTTCACCGTAAGCAATATGTCGCCCAGCTGAATTTCGGGTGCCTACCAGAACCTTTCGTCGCATCACCGCCCCGCTGCCTAAGGAATACGCATCCAACAGCTCTCCACCAGGAAGCGGATAACCTTGAATAAAAGCCATGATCCCTACATCCTGTATGGATTGATCCTTCAGTCCTCTGGGTAGTGTGAACTGCACCGATAGGCCCATTCGTTTCACCAGCTCCAAATGTCTGTTAATGGCTGTTGCCAAGTCCTTTTCAACCAGTGATGTTATCGTGCTCTGCCGTACTTCTCGAAATAAATCTAAAGAGGTAAGAGGGGCGAGATTCGTCTCCGCCGTCAGCGCTGTGTAATCTCCCTCATAAAATTCATTAGAGCCTGTATCATATACCCGCGCATTGTCATCCAAAGTGAAATAGAGCAAATTTCCGTTCCGAAGTTTATAGTAATAGGGACGCTCAGGCCAACTCACAGGCTTAAGTTCATCCTTCCCATCAACACTGGCTGTGTCGTCCAGAGTAACCAACGTATAGCCGCTATATCCAAACATCACCAATGCGGGTATATGCATTTTTAAATTGTTCATTTCAGTCTGGTTGTTCTCCAGCCCAAATTTCAAAGCTAAATTACTGTAAAAAACACTTAGCACATCCTGATCCAGTTGCAGCTGGCGTTCCCGCCCATAGTGCACTGCTGTGGTAGTAGGCTGCTGTTCCAGTCGTGACAGATAATCACCAGCATCATCCACTGCGGCTTGAAAATCATCCGAATAGCGTTTATACATGTCCTGATTGAAGACCTGAAGATCTTCTCGAGTGTCGCCCATAAGAACAAGAGGAATGACCAGAATTAGAAAAACAAGCACAACACTAAGGGGCTTCACTACGTACCATCCCCCCATACTTCAAATTGACTGGAATCATTTCACTATGAAACAAGAGCGATCTCATCCGTGAGGCAAGTGTCGTCCCTTCAGATTCTAGCCGGACATTGAACAGATCGCCTACATGCATGGTAAACCTTCTACCTGGATCATCTGCAGCCAGTAAAGGTCCTGAATGCGGATATAAGATTTCCAAAATATCCTTGCTGAAATATCCGTCATATCGGACACTAAAGCTGTTCTGGAATGTAGAATAGTCATCAGGATTCGTATATAAGGGCTGTAAATTCTTTTTGTAATACTCCATTTGCACTTTGAAAACACCATATGAAGCATCCAACGAATGAAGAAACAGCTCATAATCGGAAGTATCCACGTATCCTTTAGCACGAACGGTATCCACGAATTCCACCACAGCCGCATTGGCGGCGAGCTTAGTATTCCTTTCTACAACTTCGGATTGACGGAATGCCGGATAGACTCCGAAAACAAATGCCAGCAAAATAATAATAATTACACCTTTCAGCGCGTCTGCCATACGGCTCCTCCTTTCTAGCGGGTGGCGGAGATTTCCGTAATCATCTCATCGGTTCGCGTGACTCTTAACTGATAAGCAGCATCAGGCACTCCACGTAAATCCACTGCTGTAAGGTCCGTTTCCTCATTAATTGCAATGCCATCGATATATAAAATATATTCCCCCTCCAATGCTGGAGGGATCATACCGATGACCTGCTCACCGCTAATTTTGTTCAAATCACCTGTCCCTTTGTAAGGTGCCGCTGCAACTGTCGGCAGCTCATAGTGCCTGTTTGGAACAGCACTCTCCATCTCCAGCCGCAAAAACGTAAATCCGCCTACAGCGAATAAAATCCAAGCAAAGAGGGTTAGTAGAAATTGGGTGCTATTTTTCATTTATGATCCGGGTTCTGATTAAATTCAATAATTCGAACCTCATCATTTTTGTCCTTATGTAAGGTAGCTCTAAAAATAGAAAGCGTATTGACATTACAGTTTTTACTGTTATCTTGGTCTGAGCTCTGGTCAAGCATTGCTGATACACTAAAGTTATCGGCACCACTGTTCTTATCTCCAAGATCAAGCTCTGATGCCGGGTCTTCACCACTGGCCGCTTTCGCTGGCGCATAATAAGTTTTATATGTGTTTTTCGCATAAAAACCTGTTTTATTTACGCCAGTCTTTATCAGAATGGAAAATTGCGGACGCCCCTTATATCTCATTGCCGCATTAATCACATCCTGGCCAGATACATCCTTATTATCATAAGAATTGAACTCCGCTTGATTGATCATCTGAGTCTGGGCCAATGTCTGCTCCTGGGCACGAATAAAATAATTATTAATGACAAGATATATACTGACACCTGCGGCAATAATCAGAATTGTGACAATAATGCCAATAACCCATTTAAGTCCCGTAGAAATATTCTCCATCTATACCCACCCTTTTCGATATCGTTTTTATTTCTGTTTAAAAACAATTAAACGAACTTCCTCATTGCTGTCCTTATAAACAACCGCTTTAAAGACAGAGAGTGTATTCACCAAATAATTATCTCTGTTATATGAATCTGTATTTGTTTGATCAAGCATTGTCGAAACACTGACACCCTTTGTATATTTGTTATTCTTAGATAAATCAACTACCGGATTAGACGTATCTTTAGGTTCTTCGTAACTAGATTTATAAGTATTCTCCGCATAGAACCCAGTCGTATTTTCCCCTGTTTTAATCAAAATCGCGAACTGCGGACGTCCCTTATACCGCATTGCCGCATTAATCACATCCTGGCCGGATACATCCTTGTTATCATAGCTGTTGAACTCCGCTTGATTAATCATTTGGGTTTGGGCCAGAGTCTGTTCCTGTGCGCGGATGAAGTAGTTGTTGATAACCAGATATATACTTACGCCTGCGGCAATAATCAGAATGGTTACAATAATGCCGATAACCCATTTAAGTCCGGTCGAGATATTCTCCATGATGTTTCCTCCTCACCTTATTTGAAGCTAGTTTTTATTTTATTGCTCTTGACGTATCTACTCCGCTACGAAATAAATAGCTGCAATCCGTTCATTTTTGTCTTTTATCAGCTTCGCCCTATATCTAGCTTGTGGACTGATATAATATCTTCCAGAAGCATTCGAAATTTCTTCTTCATCTATGCCTCTTTCGGTCCCCTCCTTGAACTTCGCTCCGGAATAATCAAATGCACGACAATAACCTTCTCCGTTTGGATTCATGCTAAATCTTCTTTCTGCCTCATTCTGACCATTGGCATATGGTTTTTCAATGTATAAGCAGAAGCCCTGCTGCGATTCGTACCTCCGATAAGCCGTAAGAATCTGAGAGCCACTGACGATCTGATTGTCAAATGCGGAATATTGCTGCTCCGAAAGCTCCCTGGCCTGTGCCGCCGCCTGGCTATTCGCCAATTCGACAACGGGTTGTGTCTTCCCCCACAAGAACAGACCGGATGATATAATGGCCAGCGTGATCAGAATCGATATCGTTGTTTTCAAAAAGCTTGCTATATTCTCCATGCCTGTATCTCCTTCACATTTTGCCAGTTACAACAGTCAGGTCACCCAGCTGTTGGAAGGCCATATAGACGAAGGGAAGCAGTAAATATAAGGTGAACGTTGCCTGCATCGGCAAGAACCCGAACATTTTACCCAGTGTACTTTTCCTGCTGATGACCTTCTCATAGTGCTCCTTGCGCTGATCCATCGCGAATGCCCTCTCCGCATCCATATCATCAAACGCCTTCTTCACCGGGATCAGATCGGCTGCTACCTGCAAACGGTCTGCGAGCCGTTCGAGGGGAACGAAACGTGCGTCCTCCTTCAGATTCTCAATAGCACTCCAGCCTCCTGCCTCATAATCCAGCATACAGCGTAGCAGCTGCCGCTCAAAAATATAGCTGTAACGATGCAGCCACTCTATCATTTCGTACACGCTGATATTCGGAAATTGAGACAGCATCATGGAAAGTGTATTGAAGCCATCCACCTCATTCTGCATTTCCCACTTTCGCAGCTGGGTACGAATGATTAAATAAGCATCCGGAAGATAAAACCCTGCCAACGCCAGCCCAAAAGCCAGCAAAAGCTCATACCATTTGTAATACTCCTCATGATATTGCTCTACCCTGTTCATTAACTGTGCAGCATAGGCATTATGGTTCAGATTGTTCTGAAGGAAAGACTTATTCTCCGCTTTCTCCTGAATGTAGGGCAACATCTGATCCGGTGTAATATCCTTCGCTACCAGTTCTCCAATTAAAGTCTGCTCAAAAGCGTACCGTTCCTCGCTAAGCATCTTCTGAGATTCTGTCTGATTGCCGCCTGTGGTGATCTGCTTATTGGGATACAGGATGTTATGCTTGATATTGGCATGGATCGAGAATTGAAGCGATACGATCAGCATAAAGATAACGAGTGCCGCTAATGTTTTCTGCAGAAAGAAGGCATGTTGCGACAACCCAGAGTTAGCATCCTTCAATTTACCGGCTACCTTGAAATGAAGAGGCTCATGTTCTGCCGGCGTGATCCGATCCACCAGTTTGAAAATCCATTTGTTCTTTAGGATCCGATTTAACCACTTACCCTCATCTTTGATAGATTGAGTGTCTTCATCCACACCTTTGAGAATCCGCAGGGCAATAAACGATATTATGAACGTGATATAAAGTAAGATTAAAGAATATAACCCCCAGGCCGAATTGTAGTAATTAGATACAATAGGAAACATTCCCTCCGCCCAATTGCGGATCGGATCCAGCATGAATACCGGTGAAATGGCTACAAAAACGATACCGTATAACAAACGATCGATTCGCTCACGGCGATTAATATCCATATGAATCTCTTCTCTGATATTGCCAAGCATCGATAGATAAATCGAACGCTCCCCTTTATGGATATCCGCATCGCCATATTCACCTATTTTGTAACTCACCCCAGCCAGTTGCTTCATATAACGGTTAGGTGCAATCTCATAATATTTCTGCAGTTCATCTTCCGGGTCCACCGCTGCCAGAATTCCAGCAATCTGCCGAGCATGCACGGCTACCATTGGTTTCGAACGTTCCGCAGAATTCTCCAAGCTGACTTGTACCATATGTGTCTGATGATATTCATGGCGAATATCCAGAATCATGGACGATTGGTCATATAACATCTGCTTCACTAAACGCCCAATGAAGAGATCACTAAGGACACCTCCAAGATAAACTGAGACTAGCATAATAGTCGCACGGCTTACCCAGGATGAAGTCCAGAGGAATGAACTCAACGAAATGATCAGAATACAAGCAACAATCATTAGCGTCAGCGCAGCCGCGCGACTTCTGATCATGATTTCATTGCCTGCATGAACCAAGGTCAGACGCGAGCGCATCCGGTGAAGAAGTTTCTTCACTAATGGCAGTTCATCAAGTACCGGATAAGTTTTATGGGCCTGCTCCAACCATCTTTTTTCCTTTGTTCTCGTTGGCAGGAGAGCCTTTAGTCGCCTTTGCTCTTGATATTGTGTTCCCTTCAATTTACGCTGCACTATGTTAAGCAGCACAAGCAGGACAACCAGTAGCACTCCCGAGGTTCCCAAAATAATCAATAATAGGTTTTGCAGATTCATGCGGATTGCCCCCAATACTTCTCAAGAAATGCAGTGAATTCTAGTGCATCCTCTTCATCCATATTTTTGCGCATTTCATCGATTTTACGGCTGCTGATCGGATGCTTGGTCACGTATTCTCCGGCTTCCCACACAATGACATCCTTATAGTCATAGGAACGCCGATCTGTCATCCGGCCAAAATATTCGGTCATGGTATCCATAAAAGCATCCAGCTTGTCCGTAATATTCTCAGGATCCTTGTAGTTCTGAGGATATTCGAACTGTGGATCTGCCGGGATAATCTCTGTAATCCGTTCGATATATCTTTTCCCAGCACGCAGGACCAGATGGACGTTGAAGCCAAGCGCCTCAACAACCTGAACCTCAGCAATTTTCTCATTACTGAAGGCTCCCGATGCGATAAGACTATTGCGCAAAGCGCTGACCAAATTGGGCAGTGTTTTGCCGTGGTGTGTAAATAATGTATATTCAGAAGCTACCTGGGCTGCCTGAATCACATAACTGACCACACTATGAGTAGCCGCCTCACCAACAATATTCACAGCGCCATCCGTTTTTTTCTGCACATCCAGCCCATCCTGCCCACTAACGGAGGGGGTTTCTCTAAAGGATAAAATATTTTTACCCGGATACATTTTTCTTGCCCAGATCTCGAAGGAAGTCTCCTGAATCCGGATATTCTTCGCATCAATATATTTGATCAGTGCCTTAAGCAGGGTTGTTTTGCCCGAGCCTTGTCTGCCAGTGATGGCTGTGACCTGATGGCCCAGAATGAGAAAAACAAGCATATCAATCGCAAGCTGTGCCCCTTGATCTTGGATTTGCTGATCCAATTCCACGAGTGAATCGTTAAATTTGCGGACAAAAAAAGCCCAGCTTTCAGCCATTTTGGGCCGCACAACCACGACCCGGCTGCCATCAGCCATATCGTTGATGATATAACCCTTGGATTCATTTAATTGCCCGGGGTTACCAAACCCATAGATATTTTGGCAAACCCGCTTAAGCTCCTTCTCAGAACCAAAACTTAAGAATTCCAGGTGAAGCGACTTTCCGCGGTAGAAAGTCCACACTGCATCATAGGATTGTGGTATGAAATGCTGCTGCTTCGTATATTCCAGAAAATCTGTAGTCTGCACGACATCAGGAGGCATGCCACTTGTTCCTCCATTGACTCCGTCGATGTTCTGATCTCGAAGCTCATCAATAACGCCGAGCCCCTTATAAATTTGATAAGCTCTCTGAACAATAATTTCAATCTTGTCCTGGATGGACAATCTCGGCTGCTCGGACTGATAGATATGGCGAATCTGCTCTTCGGTGATCTTATACCCCTTAGATCCATCAGGCAGCTTTTGCAGTGTATCCAGGCTATATTTGCTTACTATTACATTAAATGCATTCTGACCATGATCTTTTTTGAAAACATAAAGCAAGATATCGAAGCAATCCTGTGAAGTCAATCGATTCGTATGGCCGAAGCTGATAATCTTATCTACATTTCCTTCATCCAGACCGTAGGTCTGAACCAATAGATCCTTCATATAAAGCTTCACGTATTTCTTAGCGGATAGATCGCCGTGCATGCAACTTCGGAGCGCTTTCTGCAATTCTCTTCGCCGCGCCTTCCGACGGTTGTATTCTTCCTCACTTGGACTTCCTTCATAAAGAGACGCAGCTATAATCTCCTCAAAAGCCCTTCTCAGAAACAGCACGATTTCATTCATATCATATTTCAGTTGGACGGAAGGTGGAGCAGCATCCTTACGTCTGCCCAGCCATAAGTAGAGGAACACTCCAATAGCTATCAGGACTACAAAGATCAGAATCAGATTAATCATTCGCAACATCCAATTCCGATACTGGAGAAATCTCCAGCATCCGGAGAATAAGCTGTCCCATATGTCGTACCGCCTCAGTGAAGTTTCCGTCCTCACTAAACTCCAGAAAACGGGATTTAGCCTCTCTTGCCTTCAATAGAAACTGAACAAAACGCCGTTCATTTTGAGCATCCATATAACCAATATGATGTGGGATAACACCTACTGCTTTTTTCTTCAATTCATACAGCTTAATAATTCTCTCTTTATTGAACCTGGAGCTGCGCTCATAAGCCCCAATACAATAGAGGACTGGCTTATGGCTCGGAACAGGAGCTTTGTTCTTGTTCAAAAAATAGGTATCCAGACTTACCTGATTCTGATTTAGGTTAACCACAATCAAATCTGCCTGCTCCATAACCAGAGACACAACATCCGGATCATCTTCAGAGGAAAGGTCCACAAATAACAAATCATAAAACCTGCGATAATCCTTGTAGATATGCGGAAGCAAGAGCTTTGTCTCATGTTTCTCAGTACTCATAGATCCCCTAAGCAGTTCCAACCGATCCTTAAGAATGGACTCCGCATGATCTCTAATTCCTTCAGGTGTCAGCATTCCACACTGCACTAATCTCTCAATCGCATCCATTCCGCCGGTGGTCTGTGCAGACTGAAGCGTTGTTCTTGTCTGTGAGAACAAATGCTCAAGCACCCCTTGCTCCAAATGCGTATGTGTCATTAACACGCGGATATGATGATCTAGCGCTATGGTAGCCGCAACAGCTGCCATATTCGAAGTTGTTCTCCCCTGCCCTTGAGCAGGTCCCCAGAAAGCTACAAGCACAATTACCTACCCCCGTTTCCTTGCATACTGCCACAGCTTCTTGATGTCTTGCTTTGGAACATCGCAAATTTCAATCAAAAAGTCATTTACAGCTTCGGCAAAATCTTTATCTACCTTAAGATCCACCCTTCCATCATGGACCCAATCAATTCTTCGCTCCGCACTACTGATGTAACTGATTTTTGAGGTAATCACTGGATAATATTTATCCACATACTTCAGTCCAAGTCCGCATTCTTCTTCTATGATAAGCAGTACAGTAGGCATTCGTTTCTGATCCAGCAACATATCTACGTTCTCCATAGCCTGACGTTCATAGGTGGTTGCGAAGACAATAATCTCCTCCTCAAGACCCTCAGGATACCCATGATGCCAGTCATACAGAACGATATCCGGTTTGTCAGCTACGCTTGAATCAGCAATCTTTATACCAGACACTTCGCCTTCAAAATACTGATAATTCCTGCTGTTATCCGAAATAATCATGACATCGTTGTTGAAATAACTTTTCAACAGAATAGCCGCTGCCAGTATGAAATCGTGCTTCTCGCAATCCCCTGCGACAACAATGTGCAAATCGGTCACTCTCCTTCCAGCAGACTGTCATCTGTGGTTGCTTCTTTATTCGTCACACCCGCTGAACTCTGGTCTGCACTTGAATCGATCGGCGCTTGATTGGTCCGATCTATCACTCCGTTCACGGATTGGCTGTCATCAACTTTCGCAGCTTCCTCTGCTGCCGCCGCTCCCTGAACAGCCTTTCTCTGGATCACACCACTGCCGCTTGGTGCCTGTGCTCCCACACGAATTCTATCTTCATCCTCCATAACTTCGAGCCGTTTCTCCAGTTCCTTACGAAGATTGGCAGCAAGACTCCACTTGGCCTGATCTATAATGAAAGGATTATCCTTAATTACTCCAAGTACATCCAGATTAGGGACATAATTGACTACAGGTTCAGGCTGAAGCTCCGGTTCTACGTACTGTTTCATATACAGCTCTGCGTTATTTATGTATGCATCCACCAGGGCAGCTTGCAGGAGCTGTGCTTCTTCTTCATTGTCATTAAAAAATGTATATTGATTCGCTAAATCTACGTCCTTCAGCGACTTCTTTCCTACGACTATGTAATCCTCGCCATTTGGGAAAACTATCCGAATATCTACGACATCTTTTTTCGTTAACCGAAGCGGCAGTTTAATATATTCAGTCTCTTCTTTTCGTTCTGATGGCTCCAATCTCGCTTCATCACGTACCATTTCAGTAGTTACCGCTGTGCCTGACAATGCATCAATCTTCAAGTACTTGCCTACAATCGCTTTAGACTCACTGATCAGATTATCCGGTGAGGAGAATTTGGGTAGCTTCTCTTCCATTACATCCTCAGCGGTAATCACCTCTCCAGCTAGCTTTGGAGATATCAGAACATAGGCTGTCTGGGATTGATCCATATAGCGCTGCAAGACTTCATCTTTATCATTCAGCTGTTCTTCGTAAGCTGCCCGCTCGTCGATCAGCTTAGCGTTATAATGGCGATAAGTTGCAAACCATACCCCGGATGTGGCAACGGCAACAAGACAACCTGATAGGATCGTATATCTCAGTATTTTTTTCCGCTTACGTATTGCCACTTCAAGACCTCATTTCCATCCCTATTTGATTTTCCCTTTCGATTTTGCGGCCGCGGCTGCCGCTGCTGCCCGTTCGGAGGCTTGTCTCTCAGCTTCCTTAAGTCTGGCTGCCTCCGCTCTCTCTTCCTCCACCTGTAATTTATCTGCATATTTCATCATATTTGATTCAATTTGGGCTATGGCAGCTTTAAATTCGTTCATTTTCTTAATCCATTCCTCACAATGCTGCTTAAACTCTTCCCCACCCAAATCTACCCAATAACCTGACACTCCTGTGATTGCTGCTCTCATCTTATCGCTGCACTCCTGGGCAGGGGAGAGAAGTCGATGGCAATCAAAAGCAATGCCCCTTACCATACCTGAATTCATACCCAGCCTCCTGATTGATAATTACCGGCTCTCCGGAACAAATGAAAATCCTATGCCTATTAATAACAAGGTCACAAACAAGACCGTCCCAACAATTCCCCAGAGCAGCGTTTGCTTGCGAAAGAGCTTTTTCTGAACGGTCAGCAGCTTCATTACCCATTCGACAGCCGCTTTATCTGGATACAAAGGATCTTGATGTGCAGGCATCAGAGTCGTTTGAATTTCTGCAAAATCCTTTTTTAACATTTGTAATACTTCCTGATGTCCATTTTCCAGCAGTAGCCTGCACCGCTTGCGCTCATAAGGATTAAGGGTGTTCAGCTTCTCTTTCAGCAGTTCATACTTCCACATAGCCCCGTTGCCTACCAAAATAGGAATTTGCGAGTTCCACCACAGCTCGAGTCCGCTGGTGCCCTTCCGCTCCCGATGGATATCCACCCATAGAATGATATGCGTGAACTCACTGGCCAAAAGCTCCGAAATATCCCACGAATACCCTCTGCGATAGAAAGTGACTCCTTCATATTCAAACATGGTAGAAACCGAATCTTCTTTCTCACCCTTAAAAACAATCTGTTCAAGCGAACTGATTTCGGGCCTGTCATCTCCGCATACCAGAGGCTTCCAGCCCAGTTCTGCCAGACCCGCGGCCAGCAGAAATGCCGCCGCACCTACGTCTTCTTCCCCTCCGACACCACAAACTCCGATGACAAGTGGTACATTGCTGCCCAGAATTCTCGTACTTGCTGCTGGCGTCGACTCCTCTTCTACCGGAATAGATTGTTCCAGACTCTCCAGCGTTTCCGCTTCGGCTAATGACGGGGTCTCCTTTCTGGTCGGAGGCCCCGGTCTAGGCGGAGTTGATCCTGCTGAAGAGCGAGGAGCAACAGAAGGTCTCCTGTTGGCGGCATCCGCTACATTGCTGGAACCGGCCACTGGCTGTGGACGGGTAAGCGACTCCACCGGTCTCGGAGGAGCAGACGGTGCCTCTTCCACTGCCGCGTCAGAAGCTGCTCTTGATGATGAGCCTTTAAACGAAGAAAAAAGGCCTTTCTTTTTACCCAGGATATGATAATAATCCCTTGTAGTTTTTTTCTCTTTGATCCAATTCAGAAGATCATCGCCCTGAAATTCCGTAGTGAACTGAAGATCATGTATGTTCATATTTACCAGGGTCCGTATAAATTCAACATCCGTTTGCAGCGCCGGGTCTAACTGAACAATCAGCCGCGTATGTTTAAGATATTTGCGGATCAGTGTCATGAAACTGATAATATCCGCAGCCTTGACCGGTGTGCCCAGACCCGCACCGCCCTCCATAATTACAATGGATGAAGGATCGACTTCCTTACTACTGAAACCACTTATAAAACTATGTAATGTAGAATGTTTACCGGAAATTACATAACCCTCATGCTCCAGCGACCTGGATAGCAGCATTATAAGTTCAGGTGAGCAGACTAAGTGTACGCTTTTCATAGGAATCCTCCTTTACGATCTCCCAGTTCAATAGGGCAAAATACGAACTATGGCTCCGTCCCCTTGTATAATCTCTGCGAGAACAGCATGCGGCCCCAACTCAATCCATTCTTCGCCCGTACGGCTGGCTTCACATTTAAATTCCCAGTTATCCGGAAGCCAGTTGGCTTGCTTAAGTAGCTCGATACATTGCCCTGTAGAAATAGAAAGAGAGACTTCCAAATCCAAATACTTCTCTCTTTCACCTTTAAATACAAAAGTAGTCAGTGCAGTTGACATAGTCTGATCCCCCAGATTTGTTAAACTTCTTGCAGCCAATTACATAATTCATTTACTACTGTAGACAAGGATTGCGTGGTTTGACTGGCGTCTTCTTCCACCCCACGCAGCAGCCACATTTGATCTTCATGAATCATCAGGTTCAGTTCGCGAATCACCTGTGCCTCCTCGGTAATACATTGGATTTCTGCTAAGGAAGTTATGAATGCACCTGCTTGAAGAGACTTCCCCACCCACGTTTCAAGATCTACTTCTTTATTTATCGCTTTTTGTAATTTATCTTTATCGCTCAATTCCCACACTAAAGGGATTCTCTCAATGACCTGATACATCAGCTCATGTAGTGCATAAATCTCCTGAAGCTTATAGGTGTTACTTTCCGGCTGATGCTCAAGTTCAAACCAAACTTCATCCTGAACAAAATAGAAGACCTTGCAAGTCTGCTGATTTGTATGCATAAGCTGGCAAAAATAAGATTTGCAGCTGGATGCAATAGCGATACCTCTATGAAGCACTTCATTCACTTTAGCGAGCCCCACAAAATCAACCTCTAAATATCCCTTCACTTCCAGCGACCTCATCTGAGTATCCATTAGGGAGCGTAAATTGCGCTCCGATTCGCCTTTGAGATCGATATCCAGACCTGGAAAACTAGTTTCTCCTATCAAAGCAGTCAAATAGATAATTTCTAAAGGATGCAATTCAAACATTTCACGAGCCGGCTTCATCGCTTTCTTCACCTGCTTATCTATAGTTCTGTAATCATTTTGAGGCGTGATATGGTCCCCTCAGTTAGCAGCATCGCTTCAGTATTGTCCAACACTTCGTTCAGCTCATGGTATTCCATATTCTCGAGTAATGGAGCATAAGACAAGTGATCGTTGGGTCTTCCATCGGACAACAATGCATGTCCACTGTTAATCAGTTCACCCGCAAAATCAGTGACCAAATGCATTTGATTCAGTTCAAACGAATCGCTGCCGACCAGCAGCAATACACCAAGTCCACCGCCAAACCTTGCTATCCGCTCCAAATGATCCAGTGAATCATTCTCCATCAGATCAAAAGCGGACTTAAGATGTGGCATTACAATGACAAGAAGCGGATACTTAGACAGAATATACTCCGCCTCGTCAAATTCTTCACGATTTTGGGCATCTGCAAAAGCTTGCCGGGCATCATTTTTCCTTAGTTGCAGCTGATCCACTAAGGATTGTGTGAGCTGTAAAAACTCTTCAGCTGTACTCATATAGCGCGTAATCGTTGAACTAGCTTTCAGACTCGGTATACTGACAACACCACTGTCAAACAGATGGAATTCCATATTTACTTCGCCTGCCGATTTATCAAGAGCTTGTATTAAAGCGTTAAATCTAAAGTCCACATGCTTTTGAGTAGTATAAGATACTACAAAATTGCTAACCTGCTTTACATTAATCTCTACCGGAAGTGTAGTATCCCAATCCAGCCCGAGCGGTACCAGATAATTCCCCTGCGGTTGTTCCTTCGGCACACGTTCCAAAAGCTCTGCCAGTGAAAGCTTGTCCGGGATCACTGAAATCCCCACAGGGTTATTCACTCCTGCCACTGCTTTCATCTCCGAACTAATCCGGCGGAGAGAGGCAGCAATCTGATCATCAGAGCTGCCATCCACAGGAAGCGCGGTATGAAATTCCAGAATCCGGTTATCTTTGAGCAGTCCGCGCCCTACGGTATTCGTTGGCTCCATCCCTTCTGTTCTGCCCAGAATACTGGAATAATCCAATCTATCAGACATTTGATATACTAGAGCCTGCTTAATATTCTGGCTGATTCGGTAAGGATAAGAGTTTACAGCATTGGCAGCGAACACGAAGTATATCCCGTAATTACCGCCTTCACGCACCAACTTGGAAAGCTCTAAGATAAAGTCATCATAGGCTTCTGAGAATCCTGTGTAATTATCGAGCAGAATAACAATATAAGGAACCTTCTCTCCAGTGGCCGCACTGTACGAGACCAAATTGCTGATTCCAAGCTGAGAAAACTTACGTTTGCGTTCATCCAATTGGGACAACAACCAACTGATCAGTTTTCCAAGCTTTTGTTCATCCTCTGGAAAAATAATATCCCCTACATGTGGAAGCTCGTGGAATACTCCCAAGGTACGTGTACCAAAATCCAATATATAGAAATGAACGTAATCAGGTTCATATTTCAAGGCGAGGGACATGATAATTGTCTTTAACAGCGTAGTCTTACCGCTGCTCGGCGCTCCATAAACCAGTAAATGTCCATCCTGATTAAAATTAATATCCAGATTGTATTGCTCCTGATCTGACGGATTATCAATTCGTCCAACGGTGGCAATAAGATTCTGATCTGGCTGCTTCCATGATTGCCCATCCCAGATCTGATTCTGATCCATAACATCCGCTAAAGTCATAGTCTCCGGAAGTGGAGGCAGCCACAGCTGAAAGGCCTCTCCGATCGATTGCTCAGCAGAAATGGCAGCTATATGATTAACTACAGCCTGCAGCTCACTCAGTTGCGAGGCATGATCACTGTTTTTCGCTTTCGGAATCAGAGCTCTACGTTCACCACTTAGTGAAACGATATCCATCTTGGGACTTCCATCCTGATCTGTCTCCCCTGCTTGATAAGGCGCTCCGCTCCAGGAGGATTGGAACAAAGTGAATACTTCATTATTACCAACTTGCAAATACCCACGGCCTTTTTCTTTGATCTCTGCTGCCTCCGTGCGTTTCAGCATCTCCTGACTATCCGAAGGTGTCTGCACCTTCAGACATAGCTTAAATCTGGAGTTACTCCAGATCTGGTCATCGACTACGCCAGAAGGTTTTTGTGTTGCCAATATTAAGTGAATCCCCAAGCTTCTTCCGACCCGTGCCGCACTGACTAGCTCTTTCATAAATTCCGGTTGATCTGATTTAAGTTCTGCGAACTCATCTACCACTATGATCAAATGCGGCAAGGGAAGGTTAACTTCTTTATTGCGGTAAAGAATGATGTAATTATCAATGCTGGTCACTCCGGCTTCACTGAACAGTCGCTGTCTCCGCAAAAGCTCACTTTTGATGGAGGCAAGGGCCCGATTGATCTGATTACCGCCAAGATTGGTGATTGTTCCCACCAGATGTGGAAGTCCAAGAAAAGCATTAGCCATTCCTCCACCCTTATAGTCGATCAGTACAAAAGCAATCTCATGCGGATGATAATTTACCGCCAGACCCAAAAGTAGAGACTGAAGCAGCTCACTTTTCCCCGATCCGGTAGTGCCGGCTACTAGACCATGTGGACCATAGCTTTTTTCGTGCATATCGAACAAAAGAAATTTCCCGCCTGCCCCGAGCCCCAGAGGAATGGACATTGTACGGTTAGCCTGGTTTTTTGACCAGCGCTCCATTACCTTTAGATCCTCTACCTGCTCAACCTCAAAGCTCTCCAGAAAAGTAACCATTGGTGGGATATAGCTGTTATTTTGACCTTCCTTAATTCTGAGCGGAGACAAGGAACGGGCAAAAAACTCTGAATTTTTTTTATCCAGAGAATCGGCATAAAAATAATCCGCTAAATGACTTAACAGCTGATTAGTATCTTTTCGAACCATCCCCTTACCATCCTTGATTTCCAGAATAGCCTGGGAATTCAGCGGCAGCGCAACATCAATCTTTTCTGATGTAAAAATGCTGGTCACTCCAAGTGAAGCATTGCCCGAGAGCAAATACTTCATCATATCCGTGCTGTCCCACAGTTCAGGAGCAAAAACCAGAAAAACATAATGCGGGGTCTGCATTGGCTGTAGTCCATAACCATTCGTGCTGTTTTCTTCTCTTTTTCTAAGCTCTGGAAGTAATTCATCCGCAATATTGGAGGCATCAAAGGATGTTGTAGCCAAACTTCTCTGGCTTCGATTTTTATTCCATGTATGGGGCAACCATTTCAACCATTCCCAGTGTTCCAGATCATCAGGCTGCATCACGCATATTACTCTTACATCATCGTAGCCTTGGTGTGTTGTTAAATGAACTAGAACTCCATTGAGGAAATCACGAACCTCCTGCTGTTTGCCGTATATTCCGAGCGTATTAATATTCCTTAGCGGTATGTAGACCGGAATATCTCGCACAAAATACATCTCTTCGCATATTTTACTGGCGATTTCTTCAAGTGGGTTGTCATCGTCAATTGCTTTCGCTTTCGAGCTATATATTGGCACCAGAGCAATCGGCTGGATACCAACACCAACCCTGAGATTCAAAAAGTCATCTTCAATTCCGGTTTTTTCCCACAACTGCTTGCTTCTCCCCCGTACGATTTCTACGCAGGATTGAATACTTGGATGGATATATGTATAGGCTTCTCGTTGCGTACTGGCGGCACTTTGTAAATCATTACGAACCTGGAATAAGTAGTTGAGATATTTCTTTTCAAGTTTCTTGTTCTGTTCATGATGTTTTTTCACACTGGATTTATAATTCAAAATTGAAACCATGACCGTCAGAACAGTCATACCCATGGTTGATATCAGCATGGTAAACGACCTGGTCAATGTTGACATAAATATAGAGATGACTAACATCCCGATGGGGGGGACTATAATCGTCAACCATGAGAAGGTTGGTTTTCCCGATGGTCGGGCAGGATCCTCCAAAACCAATTCACCTTCCGGGTAATTTGGTTTAATTCGAGGGGTTCTTTGTACCTGATTAGTTAGCATTTCTTGAGCACTCATCTTTTTCATCACCACTGGATAGGAATTTTGGATTAACAAGGATAAATAGTGTAAATTTTAAATAAAAAATAAATTATTTTCCAATTTAGGAGATACATACTGCATTATCGGTTCGACGACTAAATAGTTTATATTTTCCATAACATTTTTTGCTAAAATGGTTCAAAGATCCCCAATAAATTACCATTATTTTCATAAAAGTAAAATTACTAGTGTACATAGATCCAGTTCTAAGGTCACCTCACCGTTCTTTCTTTTTGATATAATTTAAGACATTTGGCACATTTACTTTTTTTATTTCTTTTTGTTCACCTTACTTTTCAGTACTAAAATTACGAGTTTTTTGTATCCAATATTCCATTTTAGACCCTATGTATCAGACCATTTCTACCAAACTGGAGAGAATTCATACTTCTGATAAGGAATTAACCCGTGAAAAAACTAGGAAATCCCTGCTAACTCGAACTATTTCCCGATATTAAATCTCATATATGTTTAAGCAAATGCAAACAGACAACCTCGTATGAGGCTGCCTGATGTATTCTTTAATCCAAGCAGAATGAAATCATTTTGCATGAGGGCGATGAGCTGGACGGAATTTAATTTCAAGTGGAGGGGCGCACTAAGGTTTCTTCTAGTGGGAACAGGAAACTCCTTGTTATTACGCTTCTGCTCATCCTTGTCTTTATTCGGAGATATTGAGTTCGTGCAAGAGGTTGTAGTCCAATCACAAGTGGAAGCCGTACAGCAAACCACCCTCTTATTTATCTCAAAACAAAAGGTTGGATCTGACCAAATGGATAATCATAGCTTTAAAGATTTAATGCAGAAACATCTTTCTTACAAGCTTCTAACCTACACATCCGCATCACGAACGAACTTACTAGGCGCTGTCGAGGAACGACTTGCAAGTTATTTATTAACGATACAGCTCCAACGGGAGTTTGGAAAAGAAATTCAGACGCCATACATCCCAGATATAGCCTCTTTGATTGAGACTCCCCCCCGCCATTTAAACCGTGTCATTCAGCGGCTCACCGACAAGGAGATCTTATATAAAGTTAAGCAAGAAATTGTTGTACTCGATTGGGAGCATTTGGATGAGTTATCTAACGAAATAAGATTTGAATAACCTAAAAGTCCATCATTCAATTGAGGATAAAATGATCGATGTCATCATAACGGATATCGATCTTTTCTCCGTTTCTTTTGACAAGATTTATATACAGAGGAGCTGCATCAACACTTCCGCCACCAACTAATACATGGTAGTCATCATTGATTTCATATTTGCGGATGTACAAACCTGAACCAACGTCTTCAAAGGGATAACCTTCAAAATCCTTCCACGACAACGCCTCGCCTTGCTGAGCTAGATCGCGTACTTCATCAATGGACAATATCTCAACTTTTTTATCACCACAGGCTGAATGTATAAATCGTTTAAGCAAACAATAACAGCATTATCAAGTTACGCTTATTCTCATTCATACACCTCCCAACTCCATCGGGATCTTCCCTACATTGAAAGGTACACCTTCTGGTGCGTTTAAAAATGGCTTGAATTTCGGGAGTTCAGCTAAGTGCTCGGAATTCTAATTAGTTAACTTACCTGTATATGTTGACTGGTCGTCACCAGATTTCTTTCTTGCACCGTCATCATCTTTGCAAGTGTCAGTTATGTTACGGACAAAGTCCTATTCTTTGAATAACACCTTACTATAGATGTCGTGCTCTCCATCTTAAAAGGTGCGATTTTTCTTTTTCAGTGTCACTATAGTTATATAATATTTTACAAGTGCGAGTAATTTTAAAAAAAACGCAGATAACAAAGGTAACAAAAAACAGGTCAATCATGGTGGTATCTGACCATAATCGACCTGTTCTATGTAACGGATTACCGCTATTTGGGTTATAAAAATAAAGCCTTTAATGTGCGTACAATCAAAATAACCAAATCTTTATACGGGTATTACATGGGTTAAGTCTGCTTAGGCTCAACCGCCCGACTTATTCGGCACTGGGTAGGGTCTATTCATCAACAACCTAAATAGGATAAAAGACCAATAGTAAGGGCGGTATTTCTCGTATTAATAATCCTTAATATAAATTTTCAAAAAAATCGTTAAAACTGTTTTTCAAAAAAAACATATTTTCCATTTCTACATCTGACTCCATGTCATGCATCCAAAAATATATTTTTCCAAAGTATTTCTCACTAACTCCAATACAAATCTCGTTTCCTCCTGGATCACTAGCAATCGAAATAAATCCCTCAGGTAGCTCACCATCTAAAACCTCAAACACCTTAGCCAAATTTCCCTTCATATCACCGATCCCGTAAAATTTATTTACGACACTTTCACCCTCTTCATCAGAAATCTTAAATGTAGATGTTTCAGGATAGCCTCCATTATATTTAAGCAAAAAATCAATATACTGTTCAGGAAGATTAAGAACATATTTACCTTCAAATTCACGAATTTCATTTATAGTTATTTTCTCATTTGCTCGATCCATATTCGCCATGGTTATTCTCCTTTTTTATTTTTTCCATTTACTGTAGACTGACCACCGATATGTCTAAACTCTCTATGAATATCTTCATCAACAAGAATCATTGTCTTTCCATCTTCATGATGATGCCACGAATAACCTTCAGGAGGTTTATTACTTGCTGGCACAGGCGGATCAGAATCCTTATTAAGCCCTGCTTCTAAATTAGCTTTTTTGAAGTCTTCTTGAGGGTTCTTAGGCACAGTAACTTCAATTGGTACTGGTTTAACAGTAGGGTGGTAATATGCTGAAAAGTCAGGATACCCATTAGGATAACTAATTGATATCCCTTCTTTATTAGTATAAGTCCAAGTCCCACTCTTATCTAACGAAATAGTACCGCCTTTATCATACCACTTTTTAGGAACAGGTGAGTTCATAGGCTTGGTATTCATTATTTCTTCTTTAAAATCTGACAGTTCTAACTTCCCTGTCTCTTTACCCGTCCCCTCAACCTTACCACCTTTCACATCCCCAAACCCATTCATCTCATTTATATAATGCTCCTGCACAAATGTTTTGGGCAGTGGATTCGAATCCATGGGGATCTTTCCTACACTGAAAGGCACACATTCTGGCGTGCTTAAAAATGGCTTGAATTTCGGGAGTTCAGCCAAGTGACCGGAATTCTAATTAGTTATCTTAACTGTATATGTTGACTGGTCGCCACCAGATTTCTTTCCTGCACCGTCATCGTTGCAAGTCAGTTATGTTACGGACAAAGTGCTACTCTTTGCTTTTTATTTCTCAGTATTACTATCGTTATATGGCATTTTACAGTTGTTAGTAATGTCGAAAAAAACGCAGATAACAAAGGTAACAAAAAACAGGTCAATCATGGTGGTATCTGACCATAATCGACCTGTTCTATGTAACGATTTAACGTTATTAAAGTTATACCTTTCAAGAATTACTGTGCGTACAAACGAAATGAACAAATCTTTATACGGGTATTACATACTTAAGTGCGTTACTCGTTCAATAAAGAATTCATTCGGCACTGGGTAGCCCCGTTGAAGTCGGATGAAATCCCATGTTTTTTTATTCTTCGCTATAAGAATAGTCAAGCAAACTAAGTAAACTTCGATTTAAGTACTTTATGTGGCATAGATCCAAATAACTATTGATAATTAACTTATTCTCTTTTCTAAGTAGCTGATCTGAACCATTTTCTAAAAACAACAGATTCCCACCATATTGTTATATAAACTTTCCTATAACTTTAATCAGAGCTTCTAATCCTTGATAAAAGGTGTTACCAAACAAGTGACCCCTAATGCAATTATTAACATTTACGTCATAATGGTTTCTAACAAAATTCATGTCAGAAATATCCTCAAGTTCAAGAACCAATTAGATTTCTTCTTTATCATTGTGAACCGATGCCTTATCTTTCCCCTGATTTTCCCAAGTCAACCTAATCTAATCCTTTATTCGGTTTTCTAGTATTGCTAAAATCTATTAGAGTTTTCATCTCATGGCTTGATATGCCAACTAGCAATTCTCCATGTATTGTAATACTTGAATTCACAAAATGTATTTCATCAAAACCAGTGATATTTAAGAATTTCGTATTTTCAAAGTGACAATTGAGGAATTTCACATTTTTAAAAGTAGAATTATTAAATGTTGATGATAAAAATTTAGTCTTTTTAAATTCTACTTCAGAAAAAGTTGAATCATCCATATATGTTAGTTCAAGTTTAGCATTTGAAATTTCCACATCAAAAAACTTCGATTCATAAAAGGTCGTTCTAAAAGAATCTAAGTTTTTGAAAACAGTTGAACTAAACCTCGAATTGTCCGCCTTACCTTTCCTGAATATATTATCTGAAAATTCACACCTATTAAAGTTACTACCGCAGAGCGATGCTCCACTTAAATACACATTTGAAAAGTCACACTCGTTGAATACTATTTCTAAAAAACTACTATTGTTTAAATCATAACCTGTAAACACTATCCCATCAAAAGAAGTATCTTGATAAATAAGTTCGCACACTTCATTTGAAAGCCCCATTGAAAACTCAGTGTATTTCTTTAGTTTTGTAAGTAAATCCATTTAATACCACCTCCTAAGGCCATGTAACTACTTTATCTATTAAACCTTGAATTGATAATTCATGCAAAAGTTCTGCTTTGTTTTCGATACTTAAGTTAGAGACATCTAGTATCACATTTTCATCTTCGCTTAGAGATTTATTAATTGATCTCATAGCGCTCGAAAGTTTGTAACACTCCCTTTTTAGGCGGATAATTTGAATTAAAGGACTTGACATCCCAAGCTTGCCCTTTTGCATCTATAAATTCTGCTTTTCCAGATGGATCTCTAGTTATAGGTCCATCTAATTTTTTCATTTCCTCAAGTTCTAACCCAACCCTTGCCTCATGTTTTCCTTTTTCAATATCAATCTGCCTTGTGGAACCTGCATGAGCTGGATCATGTGCCAAATCGTCAATCTCAGATTGTGTTCTTTTGCCAATAAAATTCTCAGCTTCGTCAAATTGGTGAACAATTCTATCATCTGTCTGACCTTTACCCGTTCCCTAAGTAGTAATCTTAAACTCGACTAAAAGAGAGGTGATAACTGTTTTACCAATTACCACCATTATATCATCCGGCTTTTAGTTCCGTTAGAGGACTCAATGCTCTGTATTCTGTTTTGTTCTTCATCATGCTGTAGATGATGTTCACAAGCCTTCTCATTACGCATATAAGGGCTTGTTTCTTGGTTTTCCCTTCTGCTAGCTTCCGTTGATAGAACTTGTAGAACAAGGGATTACGCTGTCTCTTGTTCTTCCCTTTGGCTACTTGTATTTGTTGTACGGCTAGGTTGTGGAAGATGCTATTCAGAACATTACCTTGACCACTTGCTTGGTCTTTGCCCTTGCCGCCCGAACTAAAGCGTATCGGTGCGATTCCTGCGAAACGGGCTAGCTTATCTGCATTTGAGAAGCGATAAATGTTTCCGATTTCAGGGACCAGTTCCGCTGCTGTAACGATGTTGATTCCGTCCATCGACTCGAGTTTGTAGTCGGTTTGGGCTACTTACTATAGTTGTCGTGCTATGTATCTTGAAAGTTGTGATTCTGTCTACCTCTTCCTCACTATCGCTACAGGGTAATCTACAGTTGCGAGTAAATTTGAAAAAAACGCAAGAAAGCGAACATAACAAAAAACAGGTCAATCATGGTGGTATCTGACCATAATCGACCTGTTATATGTAACGCTTTAGCATTAATTAGGTTATACTAATCAAGCATTACGTGCGTACAAAGGAAATCAAGAAATTCTTGTAGCGGTATTACATGAGTTAAGTGTGCTATTGGTTGAATGATGAGTTCATTCGGCACTGGGTAGCCCCCACATGATTATGTTCGTAGCAACCACCTATACAACACTACAATTAATCAGCTTTCAAACCTAAGATGTATTCTACTCTTGATTTAGTAGAATCGCTTGTTTCCCTGATTGTGTATTCACTTTTATTATTAATTAATTGTTTACAGATTTGAATGTCTTGTAACAGCTTATCAATGTCATATTTATCTATATGCTCTTCAAAGTTAGTGATTTTCAGATAACTCTCTAGTTTAGAATATATAAAATCAGCAATTTCTTTATATTTCAAACTCTCTATTGTAATAGAAACAAAATATAATGTTTTAGTAAACAAACTATCGTTTACTATTCTCCAATCCTCTTCCAAAGTTTTTGCTGAAACCTGCGCCACATTTAAACCTTCTTCTTCAATATATTCTTCAAAGTCTAAAACTATAGATGATTTTATTGATTCATAACTTGTCATGTTCATATCATCAGTCCTTATTTCATATTTTTAGAGTAGACATTTAACTCAATATTTGGGAACTTACGTCTAAATTCCATAATTAAATTGGAACAACTTTGACATGCATCTAGTTCTGTAAACAAATCTATTCGCCCTTTAACATTAGGGTCTTTTATTTGAGAAGCAATATCTTCAAGAATCTTTGCCTCCGTGTCATTAAATCTTGGAAATTCATCATCAACATAGGTTTCCAATGACTTATCAACTTTGGAAGAACTAAAATCTCCAACATTACTACCAACGCTATCAGAGGAATGAATCTGACTGTGTGCTTGAAATTCTTTTTTAATATCAGGAATGCTTACATCTGCCACTGCGACATTCCCACTACTTAACTTTCTTAGTTTTCTATCAAGTTTATCTCTCTGTGTTTTTGAGAGATTTTTGTATTCGTCGGAATTCCCTATTTTTTCTATTTCTCTGTTAATATCTCCTCTAACATTTTGAGTCTTCTCATATAAGCTATCTATTGTCCGATTAGGTAATTTATTTTTACCCGTCCCCTCAATCTTACCACCTTTCACATCCCCTAACCCATTCATCTCATTTATATAATGCTCCTGCACAAATGTTTTGGGCAGTGGATTCGAATCCATGGGGATCTTTCCTACACTGAAAGGCACACCTTCTGGCGTGCTTAAAAATGGCTTGAATTTCGGGAGTTCAGCCAAGTGACCGGAATTCTGAAGGACTTTATTAAGGTCTTTTACGCCTTCCATCGCTTTAGTGGCAAAATCTTGTACCCCATCGGCCACTTTTCCTACCTTTGTACCCTTAGTCACAGATAGCCCCGGTACCAATACAGAAGCAGCTGCACCCAGCATGGAAGCCTTTTCCTCCGGCGTTCCCTCATTAAAGTTATGATACATCTTCTTCGCTGCTTCTGCCAATACTTCTGGATGTTGCATGAGATAAGATGCTGTATCTGCCATTTCCTGTGTCGTCTTCTCCGGGTCTATGACAAAATGGAATGTAAACGTCACCGTATCCACAACACCCATAACGGTTTCCTCGATAAGAGATCCTACAAATGCCCGCGTAACCGCATCCGCTTGTACCACTTTTTTCCGCCATTCTGTCATTCCGTAGGTTGATTCCAACCACAAATAATATGCCGATAACGAATTGGTCTCGTTAGGTTTTAATACATGCGCATTAAAATAGTTGAGTGTTATCTCATTTTCATTGTTATATGCGGTAATCGGTGTCCCATCTGGAAGCTCCATCGGCGGAATATTCAGTCGTTCCCCTACGAGTTGGCGCTTAGCCCAGGCTCCCTGATCTCCTGGTTCCATCGCCATTCGGAGCATCAGCAGATACGATTCATTCTGAACTAATGGTACGCTGCTGGTAGTAATTGACGGATCATAATCACACGCCTTAACCGCTGGTTTCTTGAAATACCCACTTAGATCCTTACCTGCTTTGTAATGGACGTCGTCTATGCCTAGATATTTCAGATTTTGGCGTGCGTCTTCCGCCAGCTTATGCATTGCGTCCATTTGGGTCTCGTTTCCAAACGCTTGATATACTTTATAAGCAGTCTGCGCTTTTGCAATTTGATCCCGTGCCTGGTAGATATCCTTCAGCTTGCTATGGGCTGCAATAGAGTCGATCGTTCCCAGTCCGGAATTCTTAACCGTTGTTTGGAGTTTCTGCACCAAAGGATCGCTATTCAACTCATCCCGTCCCATTAAAGAAGCAATCGAGGTGATCAGTTTCGTGACCATCTTCTGGGCATACGTTGGGATCGGAAACTGCCCACTTGCACTGCCTCCCCCAAGTTTTCCGAACATCCCTCCAAGAGTACCAAATTGCTGAAAAAGTTGATTAGCCTGCCTCTTGTTCTCATCCTGTGCGCCTTGAACACCTTTTACTACAAGACGAATAATATCTTCAAGCTTTTCAGCTTCTACCGTCAGTTCATTGATAAGCGTCTGAGCTCGTATCAAATCTGAACCTAGCGGAATACCACCCCAGTTATTGGTCTGACCTCTCAGCTGCAAGTACAGCCGGTTGGTATCTTGGCTTACCAGTCTCATTTTTGTCTGCAGGCGTTCGACTTCATCTTCTTTAAATACCATTTTGTCCAATGCCATTTATGACCTCCAGTTCTTACACTTAGACCATCCAATGCACTACTTTCTTCGACCCCACAGGTCTTTATGTACTACTTCATCTTTAAAAACTTAAGTATTTGGAGCGCACACCTATATATCGGCTTAACTTCCCATTATTTTACTTTAAATCCTTTCTTTAAATTTTTTTAATTCTAATTACTGCTATAAGAATAAGTAGACAGCACAAAAACAGGTTGATTATAGTGGTATCTGACCATAATCAACCTGCTAGACGTAACGCTATTGCATTATTTAAGTTATAAAATTCAAGAGTTGATGAGCGTACAAACGAAATAATGAAATCTTTATATGGGTATTACATAGGTTAAGTGTGTTACTGGTTGAATGATAGGTTTATTCGGCACTGGGTAGCCCCCACCAAATCTACAAATCTTCTCATCATGATTCCAGATGGAAGTCAGGACTTTAATAGAAAGATGTTTAGACATGACATATTTATAATTTCCGCCCATATTTTGAGTCTGTCAAAGTGAGATTGGTTCTACAGCTATTTATCTTGACTATTAACATAGTTTTCTACAAACTGTCTATTCTTCTCTTTTTCAGGAAGCAAACCTAAATAACGGTACTCAAAAATCATTTGTCTTTGAGTTGGGGTTACTTTTGAAGCTATTATATCTTCATAATCGTAATGAATCTTTAACTTACCAGGATACTTCAAGGTTAAGGTTAAATTTGTCCATGCCTCTTGGTCGTTATCAATAAATATTTGTCTTAACCCTTTAAATTTTGTTTGTAATTCTAATAATAAGTTATCGTAAGTTTTTTCACTCACGCTATATTTTTCTGGAATATCATGAGAGTATATAAAATCCTCATTCTCAGAAGTATTGAAATAAAAGAATACCTCTCTAGAGCCATCCAGTATTTCGGCATACAAGTAAATCTCGTTCCATCTGTCATCAGGTATCATACCTATAACATGCTCTGCTATCAAGGGATAAAGTTGCTCCATCTGTTGCTCCATAATTCCACTAACCTCCAATTTGATTCTCTATTGTAATTTTTTTTGTCCTACCACCATCTATCGAGTACTCCACTGTAAAACTATCAGGTCTAGCAGCATTACTAGTGTATTGGGGGGTTATCTTTACTTTTACGTTTTCTTTTCTTTCTAACGCTGATGCCCATTCTTGTTCCATCTGATGCCATTTCCCACCGGCTTCATTAATTTGGGAATTCATTGGAACTAAGTTATCAATGTCCCCAGAACCTTTAAATTGACTACCTATTAAATGACCACCATCATCTCTCTCTGGATAATCACCTCGGATTCTGTCTGTTTCTCCCACATTACTTTGAGCGTATTTATTTCTTGTTCCTTTGCCTAGTTGTAAGTCAGCCTCGACACTATCAATACGACCAAATTCATTTGTCTCATAAGTATATCCTTCTGGTGTTGTGTACTTTGCATTCGGTTTTAGTGTTTTTTTGTTACCGACTTTATCAATTTGTGTTCCATAAGGAACTTCAATCTTACCACCTTTCACATCCCCTAACCCATTCATCTCATTTATATAATGCTCCTGCACAAATGTTTTGGGCAGTGGATTCGAATCCATGGGGATCTTTCCTACACTGAAAGGCACACCTTCTGGCGTGCTTAAAAATGGTTTGAATCTCGGGAGTTCAGCCAAGTGACCGGAATTCTGAAGGACTTTATTAAGGTCTTTCACGCCTTCCATCGCTTTAGTGGCAAAATCTTGTACCCCATCGGCCACTTTTCCTACCTTTATACCCTTAGTCACAGATAGCCCCGGTACCAATACAGAAGCAGCTGCACCCAGCATGGAAGCCTTTTCCTCCGGCGTTCCTTCATTAAAGTTATGATACATCTTCTTCGCTGCTTCTGCCAATACTTCTGGATGTTGCATGATATAAGATGCTGTATCTGCCATTTCCTGTGTCGTCTTCTCCGGGTCTATGACAAAATGGAATGTAAACGTCACTGTATCCACTACACCCATAACGGTTTCCTCGATAAGAGATCCTACAAATGCCCGCGTAACCGCATCCGCTTGTACCACTTTTTTCCGCCATTCTGTCATTCCGTAGGTTGATTCCAACCACAAATAATATGCCGATAACGAATTGGTTTCGTTAGGTTTTAATACATGCGCATTAAAATAGTTGAGTGTTATCTCATTCTTATTGTTATATGCGGTAATCGGTGTCCCATCTGGAAGCTCCATCGGCGGAATATTCAGTCGTTCCCCTACGAGTTGACGCTTAGCCCAGGCTCCCTGATCTCCTGGTTCCATCGCCATTCGGAGCATCAGCAGATACGATTCATTCTGAACTAATGGTACGCTGCTGGTAGTAATTGACGGATCATAATCACACGCCTTAACCGCTGGTTTCTTGAAATACCCACTTAGATCCTTACCTGCTTTGTAATGGACTTCGTCTATACCTAGATATTTCAGCTTTTGGCGTGCGTCTTCCGCCAGCTTATGCATTGCGTCCATTTGGGTCTTGTTTTCAAACGCTTGATAGACTTTATATGCGGTCTGCGCTTTTGCAATTTGATCCCGTGCCTGGTAGATATCCTTCAGCTTGCTATGGGCTGCAATAGAGTCGATCGTTCCCAGTCCGGAATTCTTAACCGTTGTTTGGAGTTTCTGCACCAAAGGATCGCTATTCAACTCATCCCGTCCCATTAAAGCAGCAATCGAGGTGATCAGTTTCGTGACCATCTTCTGGGCATACGTTGGGATCGGAAACTGTCCATTTGCACTGCCTCCCCCAAGTTTTCCGAACATCCCTCCAAGAGTACCAAGCTGCTGAAAAAGTTGATTAGCCTGCCTCTTATTCTCATCCTGTGCACCTTGAACTCCTTTTATTGCAAGACGAATAATATCTTCAAGCTTTTCAGCTTCTACCGTCAGTTCATTGATAAGCGTCTGAGCTCGTATCAAATCTGAACCCAGCGGAATACCACCCCAGTTATTGGTCTGACCTCTCAGCTGCAAGTACAGCCGGTTGGTATCTTGGCTTACCTGTCTGATTTTTGTCTGCAGGCGTTCGACTTCATCTTCTTTAAATACCATTTTGTCCAATGCCATTTATGACCTCCAGTTCTTACACTTAGACCATCCAATGCACTACTTTCTTCGACCCCTCAGGTCTTTATGTACTACTTCATCTTTAAAAACTTAAGTATTTGGAGCACACACCTATATATCGGCTTAACTTCCCATTATTTTACTTTAAATCCTTTCTTTTAATTTTTTTAATTCTAATCACTGCTGTAAGAATAAGTAGATAGCAAAAAAACAGGTTGATTATAGTGGTAGCTCCCTATAATCAACCTGTTCAGTGTAACGCTTTAGCGTTATTTAGGTTATACTTTCCAAGTATTATTGTGCATACAAACGAAATGTCGAAATCTCTATACCTGTATTACATGGATTAAGTATTAACAAGTAAATCAGAATAACTCTCCTCTAATCTACATTTGAGTTCATTCATTTGAGGTAATACTTGTATATATATAAATCTCTGTGATTTTATGGCTATCAGGATCAAGAAACATCGTAACATTAGTAATGTCTTAATTGGGATTCCCTTTTCTAAATATCAAGACTAGATCAACTAACAAACCATCGAGAGGCTTTTCAAAGAAATCTTTTTGTAGTGCATCCCATTCATGATCAATAAAAGTAAACCAATTAGGGGTTTCAAGCTTTCCCTTTAACAATCCAGATAATTTCCATTTCCTTATGCCAATGTGGTGTAGTTAATATACTGCCATCGTTCTCAATACAGCGGTAAGGAAAGGCTTTATCCAGTCGTGGGAATTCCAAATAAATGGCCATCTGATCGTCTCTCTTACTTATTTAGTGGATTTATAATCTCATTTATAGCGGACAAAGGCGAGTTTGGCTATTGAAGCTGTAACGTAAAAAGAGCTATCCAGTACCCAACCAGGGAAGCATGGACAGCAAATTTTAGGGATCGTTAATGATTCAATTTCTCTCATTTCGTAATTGCTCCACCGTCCCGACGAAACTGCTTGGGGGTCAAGCCAGTGTATTTTTTAAATAACTGTGTATAGTAACTTTGGCTGCAAAATTTAAACATCAAAGCGATTTCGGATATAGACTGATTCGTGTGAATGAGGATCGACTGCGATTCCTCAATTCTACGCCGGTTGATAAATTCTGTGAGCGGCATACCCGTTTCACGCTTGAAGCGGTCGGACAAATAACTGGGATGCACACCAACATGCCGGGAGATCAGGCTAAGGTTCAAATCTTGAAACAGATGCTCGCGTATAAAATATACGGATAGATTGACAATATGTGAATAGTGAAGGTTCTCCTTCTGCTGGCGCATCACTGCAATGAATTGCAGGACCATCTCATATTCGTATCGATGAAGTGCCTCAAGCTCTGTCGTAGTCTCCACCGAACGGATGAACGTATCACTCAGCTGAAAAGCGGTCTCAGGGTCAACACCACCCCGGATAATCGCACGTGTAAACAAGGTGCAGGATGCAATCATAGCGTTTTTCTTGGAGCGCAGCGGATATCGGGCTAGCGTAGCAGCTTCCATTGCGTTAATTCTATGCAGTGCTTCCAGTGCCCGGTTCTCGTCACCAAGTCGGATAGCTTCCAAAAGCTCATGTTCATAATCCAGCGGAGGATGGACAAATCCCTCTGACAGATCCACAGAACGTGTGGACCAATATTCCGGCAGTTTATGTTGTCCTTTAAGTTGATCCATACTTGTTAACCTCACCTAAAAATTTTGATAATATCCTAAATAATTTAGTATAATTCTAGCTCTTTCGGACTTAAAATTCAATTCATAACCATCAAGGGAGGAAACATAAGCATGAGCTGGAGCATTGCCAATCAGGGATTGTCGGCAGATACCCTACTGAATTTGGAAAGTATTTTTGCGCTGGGGAATGGATATTTGGGCGTGCGTGGCAATTTTGAAGAAGGGTATTCCGATAAAGAAATCCGCAGTATCCGCGGAACATATTTGAACGCCTTTCACGATGTGATTGACATTCCCTATGGGGAGAAGCTATTCGCCTTTCCAGGTACCCAGCAAAAACTGGTTAATATTATAGATTCCCAAGGGATAAATATTTATATAGGCGAAGATATGGAGCCATTTGCACTTACAGCAGAGAATGTCCTCGCCTATGAGCGTAAACTCCATCTGGACAGGGGATACTCGGAGCGTAAAATCCACTGGAAATCCCCCTCCGGTAAAGAACTCAAGCTGCATTTCCGTAGACTCATTTCTTTCACTACCCGTGAACTCTTTGCCATTCATCTGACTGTTGAGCCTGTCAATTTCACCGGTCCAATCCGGGTTGTCTCTCGTGTAAATGGCGATGTTAGTAACTATACTAACCCGAATGACCCGCGTGTAGCTGCAGGACATTCCAAACGCCTGAGCGTAGTATCTTGCGAAGCTCGGGGTGAATATGTATGCCTGGAGAACGAGACAATGGCTTCGGCCCTGCGGACCTCCTGTGTTACCCGGCATGAATGGGCCGGTGACTGGCAGGTTGAAACTCAGGCTGGAGAAACCGACGCTACAGTGACGGCAACCGCCTCCTTGTCTGGGCCACTATCGCTGACCAAATGGAATGTCTATACCGATACACTACGACATGAACAAAGGCTTGTAGATACCGGTATTCAGGTACAGGAATCATTAAAGCACCTCTCCTTTGAAGACATGCTGGAACAGCAGGAGCATTATTTGGCTGACTTCTGGAAGCGTTCCGATGTAGTCATTGAGAACGACTTGTCGCTTCAGGAGGGCATACGTTTCAACCTTTATCAGCTGCTGCAATCAGCCGGACGCGACGCGCATAGCAACATCTCCGCTAAAGGCTTATCCGGTGAAGGGTACGAAGGCCATTATTTCTGGGACACGGAGATTTATATGTTCCCTGTGTTCCTAATGACTTCGCCTGACTTGGCCCGGCAGCTCCTATTGTACCGGTATTCCAAGCTGGAGGAGGCAAGGGAACGTGCTAAAGAGATGGGCCATGCCCAAGGTGCATTGTTCCCATGGCGGACGATTTCAGGTACGGAATGTTCCTCCTTCTTCCCCTCCGGCACAGCTCAATATCATATCAGCGCCGATGTAGCCTACAGCTATATCCAATACCATCTAGCGGAAGAAGATGACGCCTTCTTGCTCCAATACGGCGCCGAGGTGCTATTTGAGACAGCGCGGCTTTGGATGGAGATCGGTCATTACTACGAAGGCAAGTTTCACATCGATGAAGTGACTGGACCGGACGAGTACACATGTCTTGTGAACAACAACTATTACACCAATGTAATGGCCAAACATAATTTAAAATGGGCGGCACGCAGTTTTGCGCGGCTTCAAGAATATGACGAGGCTGCATTCCAAACTTTGTGTATGCGCCTGCATGTAACTGGACCAGAAGCAGACAGCTGGCTGAAGGCGGCGAATGCCATGCTGCTTCCTTACGACGAGAAGCTGGGCATTAATCCGCAGGATGATACTTTTTTACGCAAAGCGGTCTGGGATTTCGAGAATACACCACCGGAGAAACATCCGCTGTTGCTGCATTACCATCCGCTCACGCTGTACCGTTATCAGGTCTGCAAGCAAGCCGATACTGTACTGGCTCATTACTTGCTGGAAGACGAGCAGTCGCATGAGACCATTCGTAAGTCGTATGATTATTATGAGCAAATCACTACCCATGATTCCTCTTTGTCCTCTTGCATATTCAGCATCATGGCCTCGAAGATCGGGTACAAGGATAAAGCGTATAACTATTTTATAGAGACGGCGCGGCTCGATCTCGACAATACGCACGGAAACACTAAAGACGGATTACATCTCGCCAATATGGGTGGAACGTGGATGGCCATTGTGTACGGTTTTGCCGGAACACGTCTCAAGGAAAATGGCCTGTCGCTCGCTCCGTCCCTACCTGCGGGCTGGCAGAAATATAACTTCCGCCTCACCTTCCGCGGCCGCCTCATTGCTGTAACCATTCGCGAGGAAGGTGTGGAGCTTGAATTGCTAGAGGGTGAAGCCCTTGAGCTTACGCTCTACGGCCAATCGGTAACTCTGGGAAATGAGAAGCCGGTAACTCAGCCGCTGCAAGCCTAATTCATAAGGAGCGAAACACAATGAATGCAACATCTCAAATTCAAGCCGTAATCTTTGATCTAGACGGCGTTATTACCGATACCGCAGAATATCACTATCAGGCTTGGGGCATGATTGCGAAAGAGCTGAGCCTCCCGTTCACCCGAGAGTTCAATGAGAACCTCAAAGGTGTATCGCGAATAGCCTCACTGGAGTTGCTACTTGGACAAGCGGCAACTCCGCACACCTACTCTCCCGAAGAGATGGAGGAGATGGCGACCCGCAAAAATGAGTTTTATCAGCAGCTCATTCAGCAGGTAACCCCGGCCGATGTGTTGCCTGGCATTTCTGAATTGCTCGCCGAGCTGAAGGACCACGGAGTGAAGACTGGCATTGCCTCCGCTAGCAAAAATGCCTTTACAGTTATCCGCCTTCTAGGTATGGAGAATGACTTCGGAGTTATTGTAGATGCAGCCAAGCTTGCCCGCAACAAACCAGACCCGGAAGTGTTCCTGACCGCCGCCGATGCGCTTGATGTAGATCCGCAATTTTGCGTCGGGGTCGAAGACGCAGTCGCCGGGGTAGAAGCGATCAAAGCGGCCGGTATGTTCGCTGTATATATCTCCTTACAGGAGAGCTTGTCCAACGCTGATATGAACTTGAACAACACTGCTGAACTTAACTACTCCGAGCTAAACCAACAATTCGCTAATAAGAATAGAGTAACTAAATAATCGGGTATCCCAGTCTCAATATATGTAAGTCACGAACTAAGCCGGCAAGCTCCTAAGGGAAGCTTGCCGGCTTTTGTTTGAAATATACTTTTCAGAACAGCCGCTTCTGATTTCGATCATCAATAACCTATTGATAATATTGTGCTTGCGCTTTCCACATCGAACTATACTCTTGTTGGTCTTTCAACAATTGATCATGTGGACCGTATTCGCGCAATTCACCATTGTTAAAAAGTGCGATTTTATCGCAGAATTTACAAGCAGATAAACGATGTGAGATATAAATAACAGTATGATTTGCTGCCAAAAGATTAAAGTTGTTGTACATCTCAAACTCCGCATAAGGGTCCAACGCCGCTGTAGGCTCGTCCAAAATAAGAATAGGTGGCTTTTTGAGTAAAGCCCTAGCAATTGCAATCTTCTGACTTTCACCACCCGAAAAGTCTATGCCTTTTTCATCAAAGATTCTAAATACCTGTGTATCTAGTCCTTTGTCCAAACCTTTCATTTTTGCTTCCAATCCTACTTGATTAAGCATTTCTTCCATTTCTTTTTCTGATGTTTCGCTATCCATCGAGCATAAGTTGTCTTTGATAGAAAATGAAAATAACTTATAATCTTGAAATACTACGCCTAAGATTTTCATATATTCATCGTATCGATAATCTTGAACAGATCTTCCATTCAGAAGAATCTCTCCTTGATCAGGTTCATACAATCGGCAAAGCAGTTTAATAAAAGTCGTTTTACCTGCGCCATTTTGACCTACTATGGCTAATTTCTCTCCATTTTTTATGGTCATTGACACATTTTTCAATGAATAGGTCTCACTTCCCGCATATTTAAAAGACACATTACAAAATTCAATCTCAACATTCATAAGTTTCTCAAGACGCTCTTCTCCGCTTTTCATTGTTGGACTTAGACTTTCAAATTCACTAAACACCTCAATGTACTTACACATTTGGCGAAAATCAACATAAGCATTCATTCCCAGAGACACTTGCGTAGAAAAGCTATTGGCTGCGGAGATATACATAACAAAATCACCAATTTGAATTTTCCCCGTAACTACTTTCACAACCATGTAGGCGTAGATAATGACCATTTGCAATTGAAGATTAACACTGGTCAGGCCCTTATATCTCCCCACTTTTTCGTAAAGCCCTCCAAAACCACAAACGCTTTCATTATGATATACATCCACTTTATTCAGCAAATAAGGAGCCATCCCAAACAAACGGACATCTTTAGCCATGGAAAAATCAACGGCCAGTTTGGAATAATAGCCAAATTTCCGATTTAGAGGAGCTAATAATTTATGAAATTTGAATTGAGCTTGTTGCGACTTTTTAAAGATAAAGGTATTAAGTACAATCATCCCAATAATTAGCACGATGATTCCAATGTTTAACGTAGAGATTAAGGCCGTTAGTCCCAATAGGGAGAGCATTGTTTGCAGCAAAATCTTCATACTATCTAGCATTTTACGTATAACATCCTGCTGCCTAATGGGAGTAAGCGCCTGTTCTTTAAGATCTAGCACTTTGGAATTCTCTAAACTCTCATAATCCAGATTCATAATATGATTTCCAATATGTAGCTCTAAACTATCCATGACCAATAAATTGGACAGTTCAATTTGTTTAGTAAGATAACTCTGAAGTAACCCCAAGACAGCATTACCTGCCACCAAAATTCCTATCCAAAGGATAATATTCATTTCGCGGCCAGCTCCCATCAATTCATCAATCAAATATTTGGGAAGGATAATGTTTATAAATGGAAAGATTGCGCTACATAGTGAAGAAACTACCATTAACGGAACATAAGATTTTGACATGGAATGTACCAGCTTCAAAAAGTAAAGGGTCACATGCCAATCCTTTTTCAGAGCAGGGAATGGATTCATAAGCTAGGTATCACTTCCCTTATAATATTGTGCTTGAATCTGATACATTTGATTGTACTTTCCTCTGCGTTCCATCAATTCGCTGTGAGAACCGGCTTCGGAAATCTCTCCTTGCTTCATATACAATATCTGGTCACAGAACCGTGTGCTGGACAACCGATGGGAAATATATAATGCTGTTCTCTCTCCGATCATTTCATTAAATCTTGTATACAGGTTGAATTCGGCAATTGCATCAACTGCTGCAGTCGGCTCATCCAAAATAATCAATTCTCCATTCTTATATAGCGCCCTTGCCAACATCATTCTTTGGTTTTCCCCTCCAGAGAACTCAACGCCTTGATCATCCAAAAACTTTTGCATTGGGGTGAGAATACCTGATTTCAATGAGGCGACTTTATCGCTTAGTCCCGCTTTTTCTAGACTGTCATGAATTCTTAAAGCGTCAGACTCTCTATGTTCTTTTAAAGAAATATTCTCTGCTAATGAGAAAGCGAGTACGCGAATTTCTTGAAATACCGTAGAAAATAATCTCCAGTAATCCGTTTTAGCAAAATGTTTGATATTGATTCCATTCAGCGTAATCTCTCCACTATCGGGTTCATACAACCTGCATAACAATTTGATAAGCGTTGTCTTGCCAGCACCATTATGACCCACAATAGCAAGTCGTTGATGCGGAGGGATGATGAAGGATATTTTATTAAACACAGGCTGGCTAGTACCAGGATATGTAAAGGAAACTTCTTTAAATTCTATCGAATAAGGGCCAGTTGGGAGTGTATGCATAGCTCCTTCCCCCTGCTTATCTTGCGGTATCTCTAAAAAGTTACGGAGTTCCTCTATGTATAAATTCTGTGTGCGCAGATGGGCTAAATCTTTCATAAATCCCTGAAGAACGCCAGAAAATCCAGCGACAGCAGTTGTGTACATCACAAAATCACCTATAGTTATCCTCTGATGAAGGTAAAGATACGCCAAATAACCATATACAATCCCCTCACGGAACAACCGGATCAAAATATCTAATGTTTCACTCTGAAAATAAAAATTGCTGATAGCAGACTGAATTTTCTGTCTATTTTGAACAGTTGAATGGTATAGGGACACCAATGTATTGTTAAAGGAATTAATCCGAATTTCCTTACCAACAGTAAAATCTTGCATAATATCCGAATAATACTTTCTCTTCCTCTCCAATTCCGAAAGCTGTTGTTCATGTTCATACTCATAACGTTTAGCACGAAGGGAAAACACATAAGAACACCCAATACTTACAATTAAAAAAATAATAACAGCAAAATTTAATCCTCCAATTACAGTGATATAACCCGCAAAAGCAAGAAATCCAGCCAGACATGCAAAAAATGTATGAAAAAGTCCCTGAAACCCATTCTGCACACTTTGTAGAAAACGCTTGGCCTGCTCCATCTGATTAAGATAACCGGGATCTTCTGTATTTTTGAAATCAACATTCATATTTTGCGCAGTGTGGGCGTGGATCTGTTTAAATACAACTTTCAGTAATTGAGTTAAACCCAAATTTTGTAGATATCCTGTAAAATAGCTAGTGATAGTCAGTATTAAAAACATCAGTGAAATTAGGAAGATAAACTGTTGAGGTCTTTGCTGTCCCGTCAGTTCATCTATAATAAATTTTGGGAATAGGATTAAAAGGAAGGGCTGCATAGCTAAAAGAAGCGTTACAGTAGAGTAATAAATAATGGAACGTCTACTGTTAATCCAGGATGTGGAGAGGACATAGCGGATGCTGGTCCAAGTGGAGGTTAAGGATTTTGTTCTCATTACATAAAGTTCCCCTTAGTATTTAAAATGTTTCTTGATTACATTTTATCAATACTATTATTTGGAAACAGTATGAATAAATTAGTATAAACAGTATTATTTTAGGTGGATTAACGGGTGAATTCATGCATCACAAATAAAAAGGTTCTTGCTAGCCGAAGCTAGCAAGAACCTTAATCTTTAGTTTCATCCTCAGAACACCGACTTCTATTCGCCATTGCGGGCATCCTCACAGCATTCCAACTTTATCAGACCTATCTTTAAAAAGCTTCTTTATAGTGAGTCCAAATAAAACACAGCAAGTCACTGCCGCACAAAAATCAGCAATAGGCTCAGCAATAATCACTGCATCTGTTTTCGGGCTAATAAATGTCGGGAGCAAAAGTACTAATGGAATAAGCAAGATAATCTTACGCAAGATCGCGATAAAAATAGAAACTCGTGCTTGTCCCAAAGCAATAAATACTTGTTGAAACGCTAATTGAATACCAAAAATACAAGTGCCAAGGAAAAATATCTTCATTAATCTAGCGGTCAGAGCCACAAGCTCAGGATTATTGGTAAAAATGATAATGGGCAGCTTCGGAACAAAAATGGCCACGCCCCACATCGACAATCCGAAAGCCGCGCAAAAAACACTGCAATATAAAATGGTGGATTTTACACGTGCGAAATCGCGAGCTCCATAATTATAGCTAATAATAGGCTGTGCCCCTTGCGCAAAACCAGATAACAACGTCCCAAAGATTTGCATCAGCGTGCCCATAATCCCCATGGCAGCAACGTACATATCGCCTCCAAATTTAGCTAAGGACGTGTTAAATACAATTTGAATTAAACTTTCGGTCGACATCATAATAAACGGAGAAAGCCCCAATGCAAGTACACTTGCAGCTTCTTTAGGTTTAATGCGCATATTCGATAGACGCAAGCGCAGATGAGCTCGTTTAGAGATTAAGAACCCTAATACCCAAATAGCCGAAATAAATTGGGCAATTACAGTTGCCAACGCTGCACCCTTAATGCCCATATTCATCTCAAAAATAAAAATCGCGTCAAGGACGATATTCACAACCGCTCCAATACATACCGTGAGCATGGCTGTTTTGGCGTATCCTTGTGCTGCAATGAACGGATTCAATCCTAAAGAAATGAGCACCGCCACAGTTCCTAGAAGGTAAATGCTTAAAAAATCGTTGGCTAGCGGCAATGTATCGTGGCTCGCTCCGAATAAAGTTAAGAATGGCGACTTAAAGATAAGAAATAAAGCGGTTAGGATTATGGATGCCATAACCAGCATAGTAAAACAACTTCCCAGTAATTCTTCTGCTTTTTTATGTTCTCCTTCGCCCATCTTTATGGAAGCTAGGGGTGCCCCACCAGCTCCGATTAGAGCTGCAAATGCTGAAATCAACATAATGATCGGAAAAGATATCCCTATAGCGGATAAGGCTAGCGTCCCCCCCTCCTCCATTCTTCCGAGGAACATCCGGTCAACTACACTGTACATGGCATTGATTAGCTGAGCTATAACGGCAGGAATAGCCAATAAAAAAATAAGCTTGGGTATACTTTGGTTGGCAAAACGATCCTTCATTTGATTATTCATTTATTCATTTCCAATATAGCTTCACGGAGGCTTTTAGGAAGCTTTTTGACAACCATATCGTAGGAATGGTCTATCATGTCAAAGACATCCGACGCTGGCAAGGAACCATCGATCATGATTGAATTCCAGTGCTTTTTGTTCATATGAAATCCCGGTCGAACGCAATCATGTTGCTCTCTTAAGTTCTCCGCAATGATCGGGTCACATTTTAGATTTAAGCGAACAACCTTCCCTGTTTCCTCAAAAATAAGTGCGAACATTTTATCAGCCACTTTGATGACCAATGGAGTAGGCCCAAACGGATGCTCCTGAGTCGCCCCTTTCTTTTTCAAACAATATTCGATGATGTTATTCTTCAACTCTCTCTCTCCTTTGCTGATCAACAATCTGATCATTTCTGCCATTAACCATGTTTCTTAATTATATCATTTTGTTCTGCTGAGCAGTTTCTGCATAATTTCTCAGGGAGGAAATCATGAACTTATCTAGGATTGTTAATTAAGAGCTAACCAAAGGAGCTATTTCATAGTTTTGGGTAGCTCTTATTTTTTGAAGCAGACGAAAACTGCAACATCTGAACATTTATGGGCATACTACATACGTTTAAATTTAAATATAAAGGAGCTTTTTTATGACAGGAATTTTAGGTGGCAACCCCAAGGATGAACCGATGCATTATGGAGAGATCTTTAGTGTATGGCAAGCTTCGATGGTAGCAAAGGGTGCCCTTTCGTGTTACCGAGCTTACTTGTATCATGCCGGTGATAATGATCTCAAAAAAGTATTAGCCGCATTAATTGATCAAGCCGAGCTTGAGGTTAGTGAGTGTGATACGCTGCTGGCAGATAACGGGATTGCTTCAGTACCAGCGATGCCGAATAGACCCGAAGCCAAGCTTGAAGATATTCCTGTAGGTGCACGATTCACGGATCCCGAGATTGCTGCTAAAATTGCTGCTGACACTGCTACAGGATTGGTAGCTTGTAGTCAGGTTATGGGTCTTTCTATCAGAGAAGATATCGGTGCATTATTTGCAAAATATCACCTAACTAAAGCAGCGATAGGCGTTAAAATCCTCAATTTGAGCAAGAAAAAAGGTTGGTTAATTCCTCCCCCACTTCAGGTAAAAAGACCAGAGTCTGAATAAGATTGTACCCTGAAAAGGCCTTCGATAAATCGGAGGCCTTTTTGGGTTGTCCTACAAAATGTTTCCTTTGAATAGGCTAGTACTACACACAAACATTAGAGAGGAGGGAATGCTATCAATACTTTCATAGGATATATTTTTCTTGGTCTTTCGCTATCCGCACCTATTGGTCCTATTAATGCCGCTCAACTGGACAATGGAATTCGTAAGGGCTTCTGGCATGCTTGGGTAGTGGGGCTTGGAGCCATAAGTGCTGATATCATATTCATGTTACTAGTTTACTTTGGGGTGATCCATCTGCTCGAATCCCCTTTTATTAAAGCATTCTTGTGGTTATTTGGTTTCTTTGTGCTGGTGTATACGGGCATAGAGAGCATTAAAAATGCTGGTGTGATTTCTGAACCCGGTATGAGAAGCAGTGATTCATCTTTAACTAAGTCTTATTGGTCCGGTTTACTGATGTCTTTATTCAATCCGCTTTCCATATTATTTTGGCTAGGGATATACGGGTCCATTTTGGCCAAAGCGGCCATGGAGTATCCGATGCAACAGCTGTTGATTTATAGCGGAGCTATTGTACTCGGAATTTTGATCTGGGATGTATCTATGGCGGTCGCCACAAGCATGTTTCGTAAAGTCCTGACAATCCGTGTTTTAAAATCGATCTCCGTGCTGTCAGGTCTTTCGCTTGTTGGTTTTGGGCTTTATTTTGGTATACAAGCTGCTCAGCTATTGTTTTTTCATTAAGTTTTGTTTTTTTGGGGGTCTAATGATTTTTGTCGGACCCTTTGAGTAATCTATTATTCCCTAAATTTCTAACAATAAATTTCCTTTACTCGCTTCCTTTTCCGTATCAACGGTATATTTCTTACGAACACGTGTCACGATCCAATCACACACGGCGATCAGTGTGACAAGCAACAGACTAATATATAACCCTGGGCGGCTGAGTGAATGAAAAAGAGTACCTGTGACCGCGAGCCCAATGAGCAGCAATCCTAGCCAACGTTTAATCGTGCTAAACCAACTTCCTTTTAACAGTTTTCCAGAAGACAGCAGGATAAACGACCAATTATACCTGCAACGCCTAATAAGTTTAACTGCCACCACTTCAATTTCTTTTCATTTTTTGAATTACGAGAAGCTTGGTTCAAAGAATTCAGTCCTTTTGTAAAGAAGATATAAGCTCACCTTCTGAATTTTACTCTCACTCCAATAAGCTGTCCTTATACTCTTAACTACATGCAGACGTATAAATTTAAAAAGAGTAAAGCGACCTATTGGTCGCTTTACTCTTTTTTAGTATCACTCAGAATACCCGCTTCTGATTCCGGTCATCAATAATAATCTGCACAGCTTCTTTAAACCGAATCGCATGAATAATTTCCCGCTCCCTCAGGAACTTAAGGCTATCCTGCAGATCCACATCATCCGTCATATCAATCAGCCACTGGTATGTAGCCCGAGCCTTTTCTTCAGCCGCAATGTCCTCATAAAGATCAGCCAGTGGGTCACCCTTAGCTTGAATATAAGCCGTTGTAAAAGGTACGCCTGAGGCATTATTGTAGAACAAGGCATGATCATGTGCTGCAAAATGCGGTCCTAATCCAGCTTCCTCTAATTCGCAAACCGACGCATCCTTTGTCAGCTTGTAGATCATCGTGGCAATCATTTCGAGGTGGGCGAATTCTTCTGTAGAAATATCGTTCAAAACGCCAATAACTTTATCCGGAATCGTGTATCTTTGATTCATATAGCGCAGGGCTGCGGCGAGCTCACCGTCGGCTCCTCCGTATTGCTCACTTAAATAACGCGCCATCCGGATATCACATTTACCGACCCGTACCGGATATTGCAGCTTCTTCTCATATATCCACATTCGGGAACTTCCCCTCCTCTAGAAACTTAGTTCCTTACAGTACACACTTCTTACACCTGCCAAGGCCAAGGAGCCTGATTCCATTCCCACGGACATTTCGAATAAGCGCGACCAAAATTCTGCAGCGGACCATATAATTCCTGAAATTGATTCGCTAGCTTGGTACGTTCCTGAGTCAGCTGATTAAATTGTTCAATACTTCTTAAATCATCTGGATGAGTATTCAGATATAAGTTTAACTCCACCAAGGCAAAATCAAGAGTCTGCAGCTGTTCAAGCATTTCATAATATCGTTGATCGCAAGGGTTTGCCTCCATAGTCTACTTCCCTCCTCCTTTGCACTTAGATTCATACGGGCTGAACAGTGCTGGCCAGAGCGTGCCATACTTCAAAGCTTCCTGTAAACTAAACTGCGGAAGATCGGGTGGCTGAAAGTTAATGAACTGATTCGGTGGAACTACATATGTCTTGAATGGCACCGGTGGGCAAGGATCAAACGGGCCCCTAAACGGGGTATACCTCCGTAGCTGTGATTCCATTTTTCTTACCTCCTTTGTTCCTGTTCCTTGTTTATTACTCCCTTAGCTAACTTATGACAGCAGGACACATTATAAAACGTTATTTATAAAAAAAGCACTGGAGCAAGATTTGTCATGCAATTGCACAACAAATAAGCTGCCTTCGGAAAAGTACCGAAAACAGCTTATAACTTGGATCTTATTGAATATTAAGATCTAGACTTCATTTTTTTGACGAATCTTCGTGGGTAATCTCAAGGATATCCAACATAAAAACAAAGATGGGAATGCCAAGAAGAAGTCCCCAGACACCTATATAATGCTCAGAAAACAACAACACGATAAAGGTGTAGAACATCGGCAAATTCATTTTTGTGGACATCAACTTGGGATTCAAGAAATAGCCTTCGATAAAATGTAATACCGCAATAATCGCCAGCACATAAGTGACTGTTGTCAGACCGCCGATGTTGTAGCCGATGATTAAGAGCGGAATGAGCGAAATCAAAAAACCAACCACCGGAATGAGACTAAGCAGAAAAATCAAGATCGATAAGGCAAATAAATATGGGAAGTTAAGCAGCCACAAGCCAATAATAGTAAGACAGGTGTTGAATAAGGCAATGAGAATTTGCGCTTCAATTACTTTCCCAAAGGAAACGATGAATTTTCGGCTGAAATACTCCAGATCTATATAAAACCAGGCAATTCGGCTCTCTCTCATTCTAGAAGTGAAACTGACGACCCGGTTCTTCTCCAGAATAAACACAAAACTTAGAATGGTCGATATAACGAAAGTCGCACCCCAGTTGCTAACCTTCAGCACATAATCGATACCTCTTTTGATATAGGACTGATAGTTAAGGTCCCTGAGCATATCATACAAATACAATGTAATCTTGTTCTGCGGGAGATCTTCTGGTTTGAGATTGGTAAGGAAGATGGTTAATTGCTTAATCTGTTCCAATACTTTAGGGAGATATTTAGCAAGGGCCAGTACAATCACTGCGATTAAAGCGAGGTATAAAATGACAATAATTACCTTACTGTTAACCTTCATAAATTTACCAATTCGTTTACTAAGCAATGTCTGAAAGCTGTTCATGACAAAAGCAATCAAAAACGTCAGTAACACCAGATTAAGCATCCCTCGAATACTGAACAACAGCAACCCGATAAGTGCGAGAATAAAAAAACGCCTGGTGGTTATATTCGCGTAGAATCGCTTCAATACATTCATAGATCTTGCTCCATTCGATTGCGATTAATATTGCTGATCTTCCATTGGCTATAAAAAGGAAAACTTAGCCCCCACAAAAAAGCCGATGGAAACAAAAAGGAGTGACCAGGTTAGCGCTCCTGCAGTCGTTATGAGTATATATTTTTTGAAAGACATAGCACTGATTCCAGAGATATAGCTTGATACATGCCTCAGACCGGGAATGAAATAGGCAATGAAAATCGCCCAGTTGCCGAACCGCAAAAACCATCTTTTCATACTGGCAAAACGCTTGGGTGTAAGGCCAACCCACTTGCCGAATTTTTCTACCACAGGTTGCCCTAGTCTTAAACCAATGGTATAGCTGATAAGCATTCCGGTGATAGATCCCATGAAACAAACCAATACCGAAAGTGAAAAGTCCAAAACCATAACGGAGGATAAATAGCCTACAAACAGCATTAACACCTCATCCGGTACAGGAAGTCCGATAATCCCAAGTGCCATAAGGGCAAATATGGCTAAATATCCGTACTGCGAAATGATCTCAATAATCCAAGGCATGGGTGTATCACTTCCTGTTGAAGGATTTTTTAAGTGACGGAAATGGGATACGACTGACCATCATTACGGACAGTATTGCCATTAATACGATGACTAGTCCTGGTTTCATGCGTTCATCTAGTAAAGAAATCATCGACAGAATGACTCCAGCAGCAGTAATGGGCATCCCCACGAACCCTTTGGAAGGTGCCGATAGATTAAATCTGGCCAAACGAAGTGCACCACAGATCAAAAAGAATACTGAAGCTGCAGGTCCAATCCAGTGAGCATCTTCTAACCTATACAATAAGATAAGGAAGGTTGGCGCTAAACCAAATGATATAATATCCGCCAATGAGTCCAATTGTTTACCGAATTCACTGGTACATTGCAGTATCCTTGCCAGTAATCCATCGAGTACATCGCATATTGCCGCAAGCAATATCATAAATAAAGCCAGGCTGTATCGTTCTTGAATCGTGAAATACAAAGATAGTGATCCGAGTCCCAAGTTTGCAAGTGTGCACATTGAAGGCAACCAATTCAATTTCATACGATTTCACCCCTTTCATTGTAGTATTTTTGTTGATCCGTTTAACCTTCAAAGGTCACAGTAAAGCTGACGCCGTTCTCCGTATTTTTCACAGAATAAAGACAAGCGTGCATATCTAATATTCGCTTCGCAATGGAAAGCCCCAGACCTGTACCGCCCGTCATTCGACTGCGAGATGGCTCAGACCGATAGAACCGTTCCCAGATTTGCTCTAGCTGATCTTCGGGGATGGATTCTCCTATATTTTGAACAGTGAACACAATAGTCTGGGCATGACTCTCAATATTGACGGTGATAGAACTTTTTTCTTCTGCATGTCTGATAGCATTAGTCATAAAATTCAGCAGAACTTGTTCGATCCAGTTCACATCAGCATATATCGGTAATTCGTTTGCAGGAATAATGATGACCTCCAAATGTTTTTCACTCAGCAAGTGAACCAGCTTGTCCGTCACCTTTTCCGTCAGTTCACTTAACATAAAGGAAGTTTTCCGAAGTTTAATCGTGCCCGACTCCAACCGCGCTAGATCTAGCATATTTTTAACAAGAAACTCCATTTTATCTGCTTCCTCAATAATCACCTTAATGTAGTGATCCTGCTTGCCGGCGCTAACGCCGTCTTCTAATCCCTCGGCAAAACCTTTGATAATACTGAGCGGTGTCTTCAATTCATGGGAGGCATTAGCAAAAAAGTCCTGCTGCATGATCTCCATTCTTTGTTTCTGCTCCATATCCTCAACTAGCTGCTGATTGGCCTCTCTTAACTCTCGTAAAGCAGAATCCAGACTTAGTGATAAGGTGAACATGCTATTAGAAAGACTGCCTAGCTCATCCTTCTGCCGAATCGATGTGTCCCCTGTAAAGTCCAGAGAAACCATCCGTTTGGCTATGTTGTTTAACTTAATTAGCGGACGCGTTACCATTTTCGAAAAAAAGAGAGAAAGAACCAAAATCAGAACAATGCCGCCTATTCCCAGATATAAAAAGAACCAACGCAACGCCTCGTTCGAATCCTTGACTTCCTGTAATGAGGTGACTGTGAATAGTAGTTCAATTTCTCCAGTACTTTGTTTAAGAGGCAAAATAATCACAGAATTACGACTCCCACTCCAGGGAGCAATCCAGTCTTGCTTCTGCATTTTCAAATTTTTGAAGTCGTCTATCTGCGCCGGTGTCAAAGGAAACCATTCCTCTAGAGCCTCAAACAGTATTCCTTGGCGTGGATTCCATATTTTCATATCAGGTAGTACAATTTCTGCAACTGTACCAGATGCATGAATCATCCCGGTCTCTTCCGTATCCCCTATTGTTCCGCTCCCTTTTTTTGTAATACTTATGGGATAGAGTATAACGGGTGAAGAACTGTCTTCATCCAGAAGTTCGCCTTCAACGCTCAACCGGTCATCTACTTTTATGTTTGCTGCTCTAAGCGCATCTCCGTACTGATTCATGAATAGGGATAAAGAGACAACCATACTCTTTCCGTCATCATCGATTAACTTTATGTGAAATGGATCTTCCGAATTCATTTTTCCGTCCAGCTTCAAAATAACCATTTGTGTTTTATTCCGCAGCATAAACCGAACGAGCTCCTGGGAGGTTCGAGTGCTTCCCCACGGCTCGCTTATATATCTTGCAGCAAAGCTCTTAAGATGTTTCTCCACGCGGTTCTCTTTTTGCTTCTGATAGAAATTGTCAAACAACAGCAATTGGCTTAGAATCACCATGCCATAAAAGCAGAGGAAAAAGATAACGGTCATCACAAACAGTTTAAAAGTAATTCCGCGTCTTCTCATGCCTCTTCCTCGAACATGTACCCTGTACCAATCACCGTACGAATAAACCGAGATTCATAACCCAATTTACTTCGCAGCTTTTTAATATGACTGTCCACAACTCTAGAATCTCCTTCAAATTCAATTCCCCAGATCCGACTAAGGATCGTATCCCTTGAAATGACAATCCCTTTGTTTCGTATTAAAAGCCATAAAAGATCATATTCCTTAGGGGTAAGCTCCACTTCCGCATCTTCTACCTCTAAGCGATGAGCTAAGGTGTTAAACATCGCGGAACCAAATTTTATTATGCTGGATTCAGGCTGATGAGAGCCTTCAACACGCTTCATAAGTGCATTTGCCCGGGCTACCAGCACCTTTGGACTAAATGGCTTTGTAACATAATCATCGGCTCCTAATTCAAAGCCGTAGATTTTGTCGTCATCCGTAGACTTGGCGGTTAACAAAATGATAGGTACCGCTGATTTTTCACGAACTTCACGGCATACTTCAAAGCCATTCATAGCAGGCATCATGATATCCAAAATCAGCAGATCCGGCAGCAGTGAGTCAAACCAAACCAATGCATCTATTCCATTATCGGCTTCGAGTACTTCCCAATCATTCTGTATGAAATAATCAGACACCAGTTCACGAATACGAATTTCATCCTCAACGAGAAGAAGCTTCTTTTTCAATCTAGACCCCGCTTTCAAACCATTTATAAATATTAGCATAGTCGAACGCTATGTCCTTTATGTGTCCACAAAAAACTCCTCCTGTCATGAGCCATGCAGCTCTAGCAGGAGGAGTTCATTTTATCCCTGAACATCCGGAACAATACTTTACTATTTTCAATAGGTTATTCTTTATTTCCGTCCGGCTCTGATGGATTTTCTTCGTTCTCAACAGGGGGTTCCCGATGGATATTAATTCGAGTAATCCGCAATCTTGTCGATTCCTCGACTTCAAATATCACATCTTCTACTTTAACCCGTTTTCCTTTGGTTGGATTCCCCTCTAGCTCCTTAAACAACCAGCCACCAATGGAATCCACTTCATCATCCTCGATCACTACACCCGTAAGATCATTGACATCTTCAATCAACATCCGGCCTTCAACGGAAATATAATCTCCATTGCGTTCCACACTCGGACGCTCATCTTCGAATTCGTCATGCAGATCGCCTACGATTTCTTCCAGAATTTCTTCTGCTGTCAGTAGCCCGGCTGTACCGCCGTATTCATCGACAACTAGCGTAAGCTGAGCTTTATTCTTCTGCATAAAACGAAGCGTATGGCTAATCTCCATCGATTCCGGCACGTTAAGGATTGGTCGAACCAGCGTCGTAAGATCATTCTGCTGCTCAGGTGGAGCAAACAGCAGGTCGGTAATATGAATAAAACCAATAATACGGTCCTTATCTTCAAAAGCAACCGGATAACGTGAATGCCTTGTTTCGGTAATAATCTTCATATTTTCTTCGAGCGAAAGATTGCTGTACAGCACATCCATATCCGTACGAGGCAACATGACTTCACGAGCGAGAAGATCAGAGAATTCAAAGATGTTATCCATCAGCTTCATCTCATCTTTATCAATGACACCACTCTTAGCACTCTGATTCATCAGGATACGAATTTCCTCTTCCGAGTGGGCTGCCTCACTCTCATTCGCGGGCTCAACACCCACTAAACGAAGCAATGCGTTCGCCGATGCATTCAGTATCCAGATAAAAGGCATAAAGAGATTATAGAAGAACATCAGCGGTGCCGAGAGTAGTAGCGCAGATCCTTCTGTTCTTTGAATCGCAAGCGATTTCGGTGCAAGCTCACCAAGTACAATATGTAAAAATGTAATAATCGAAAATCCGATAACAACAGAAACAGTAGAAATCAGAGTACCGTCGGTAATCCCCATTTTATACATTAACGGTTCAACGAGCAGCTCTGAAATGGCCGGCTCACCGACCCAGCCTAATCCCAGTGACGCGAGTGTAATCCCAAACTGGGTGGCAGATAAGTAAGAATCCAGTCTCTTATTTACCTTGAGTGCATATCCAGCCATTTTATTACCTTCACTGACAAGTTGGGTCAGACGAGACTGCCTGACCTTAACTAATGAGAACTCCGCTGCTACAAAAATACCGTTCAATAATACGAGCACCAGAACAAGCAAAAGATTAAGCATTAATCTCCCTACTTCAAATTCCGTATGCGCCACTTTAACAACGCCTCATTTCTACAGATTGATCGCTTTTCTAGTTTTGAAATCAACTTCCGGATAATACATATCCGCTACTAACAGGTTAGGTCCGCAACAACCTGCTGCATCGCAGTAACAATTCACCTTCTGGTTCAGCGGATGCTTCGTCTGCCAATCGATAAATATATCATCCAGTTTTTGGTTGTCTATGTTACCAAAGGCTGCGATATCAGCGAAATCTGTAACGAAAACATCTCCAGTAAACATATTAACGTTCACACGATTCCGACCATCCGGATCGTTACGAAGCGTAACATTCTTCTCTGCACGCATTCTACTTAGCAATTTCTGATCTTCTTCAAGGAAGCTACAAGCAAAAAACGGAAGCGTGCCGAACAACATCCATACCTCTGGATCACGTTGGTCCAGTAACGAATGGATCGCTGTCCGCATTTCATTTAAAGATAACACTGGCAAAGCGGAAGCAAAGCTCGAATTGTACATCGGATGAACTTCATGGCGTTTTGCTCCCATGTCGAGAATCAGCTTATGAATTTCAGGCAGCTTAGTGTGGGTACGGTAATTAATCATAGTTTCCGCAGAAATTAACATACCATCCTCACTTAGTTGGCGAGAGTTCTCAATCATTGTATTATATAGCCGGTAAGCGGCATCCTTGGCAACCGCATGACCACTGTTCGCAAAACCGACTTCATGAAAATCGTCACCGTTCACATAATTAAATGAAATATGCATAACGTCCAGATATGGAAGCAGCTTCTCATAACGGGAATACGGCATCGTCAGATTAGAATTAATTTGTGATCTGATTCCCCGCTCTTTGGCGTATTTCAACAATGGCACAATGATATTATCCACCGTTCCGGCGCGGAACATGGGCTCTCCGCCCGTAATACTAATAGTTTCTAGATGCTCAACTTCCTCTAAACGGTCTAGCATATTCTTAAGCGGTAGCATATCTCCTTCTTTGGAGGTTAGACTATCACCAACAGCACAGTGCTCACACCGCATATTGCATAAATTGGTTACAGTGAATTCCACACTCGTTAGCACATGGCGGCCATGCTTACGTAGAGAAGTGATTGGATCCCATGGATCGTAACTTGGCGACAGCTCCCTCGGTGAAGATGTTAATGGTCTTAAAACATTCATTTGCACTAGCTCCTTTAAATCTTATTCCTATTATTAACCCAAAATCATGAAGAAAGAACGATGACTTACCCTATATCATACCACGTTAGTCAAAAAAACTGCACTTATGATGTCTTTCTGGCCTTCTATACTTACCCTACATTTCAAAAAAATAAAAGCAGCGAGACGAAAAATAGGCTTCCGACATATCTTCGGACAAGCCTAATCTTCTCTCCACGCTGCTATAAATAATCAATTTGGCGTTTCCAGAGAACCGCCTTGTTCTGCGACGTCAATAATAACAACGGAGAGGGCTTTACTAAGATCTCGTTCAAACGGTACGACTTTCTCTCCTTCAGGACCCGTAAGCACACGTACGGTGGGTCTGTGAGGCGTACTTGGATCTATTTTGACCACAACCCCGCTCTCCCCGGTACTGAGCTTCACCGTAAGCCCCAGCGGATAGATAGCTACGCGATCTCTAAACAACTCTAAATGCTTCTGCTCATATAAAGTACCGGAACCAACATAGAGGGCCTCAACGGCTTGATGTGGCAGCATAGCCTTTTTGTAGACTCTATTGGAGGTCATGGCATCGTAGGAGTCCGCTACACCCAGCCACTTGGCATATTCATGGATTTGGGGCCCTGTTAATCCGCGAGGATATCCGGAACCGTCAATGCGTTCATGATGCTGCAAGGCACAATGTGCTGCGAGCAGCGGGATATTCGGCTCCTCCTTTAGAATCTGAAACCCAATCTCGGTATGAGCCTGCATGTGGCGGAATTCTTCATCACTGAGCCTGCCGGGTTTCTGTACGATTTTTATCGGGATTTGTGTCTTCCCAATATCATGCAGCAGCGCGCCTAGCCCAATCACTCGAAGTTCCTCTTTACTATACCCGTGAGCAATACCTAGCACTAAAGTGTACAAGCAGACATTCAGGGAATGGACATATAAATAGTTATCAGCAGTGTGCATATCCATCAGCATGATCATCGGATCTTCTTGTAAAGACATATCGTCTAAAATGTTATCCATGATCTTAGAAAATTTTTTGTCCAGATGATACAGACCCTTGGTAATTCCTGAAGCCCCAGACATTTGCTGAAATTGATTACGAATCACCTTTAGCGCCTGATTGCGCGTCTCATCCTGTAGAATACCAGTAATCACAATATCGTCCGTGACAGAATCCTCTATGTAGATATAGCCGATATCAATTCTTGCAAGACGCTTGATCAATGCATCCGTAAGCTCCACCCCGTCTGCGAGTAGAGTTAGACCTTCATCATTATATATTTTTTTACCTAATTTCATGCCTGCTTGAAGCTGATTCACGGATACTAAACGCACTAAACTCACTCCTGCCTTTAACGGTAAAATACTATTCTGTATTGAAATCCTTGGGTCACACGCTTTGTCTATACCGTTTCTATGGAAATTCAGACAGGTGTACCTTAAAGAAAATCAGATGTGTCTAGGTCTATGCCAACGGGCATTAACGCATAATAAACAACCAGAATACAGCAGCAAGAATAAATCGATAGATCGCGAAATGCGTTAATCGAATCTTTTGAATCCATTTCATAAACAAAATGACCACTAAATATGCCACTACAAAAGAAATCAGAAAACCAATTACAAAATAACCAATCGTCTCACTTGTGAAGTTTTTATACGAATCCAACAGTTCATATCCGGAAGCCGCACACATAATAGGAATGGCTATGAGGAAGGAAAAATCCGCAGAAGCCTTGTAGCTGACCCCGCTTAACATCCCCCCGGAAATAGTAGACCCGGAACGGGAGAAGCCCGGCCAAAGTACCGAAATAATCTGATACAATCCAATCGCGAGCGCCTGTCCGTAAGACAAATCATCCAGTTCGTGAGCAGTAATTCGTATTTTGCGTCTGTTCACCCATTCTGCAACAATCATTAGAATCCCTCCGGCCACCAGTGCCCAGAGTACAGTCGAAGCTCCAAAAAGACTTTTGATAAAATCGCGGGCAAAAAATGCCACAGCAAGTGCTGGGGCAATCCCGAGAATCACATGAATTAAGTTCAGACGGGATGCCGGCATAACGCCTCCTCTACCTGAACTACTACGTCCAATCCCTAGCAAATTGAGTACTCGCTTGCGGTAAACAAGTGCAATCGCCAAAATCGCCCCTAGTTGAATTACAATTTCATAAGTCTTCATAATCGAATCTTGCTCAGCGAAACCTAATAGCTTCGTGGTCAAGATCATGTGTCCGGTCGAAGATACAGGAATAAATTCAGTGATCCCTTCGACAATTGCTAAAATAATAGCTGTAATCGTGTCCATAATGTCCTCCTATTTTTGGGAATCTAGCACTGTTAAATGGAGTCTATAAGTGTAGATTATGAGCTGTCGGCCTTATTCAGACTTAGCCTCCCAGCGAGTGAGCATGCATTCATCGAGGCTGTTTGGACGCTGTAACTCCATCCGCAAGAGATCGCGCAAAAAATGAGGTAATAGAAACAAAGCATCCTTCCCATTCGCGATCGTCTCATAGCCGGCCCTGAAAGTAAACATGTCCAGCGTACCAACATTATACTCTCTTTCATCCTCCAGTGGGTTTCCTTCGACAAAAACTGCAACACTCTTATCATACGGTATCATTAGTGGGTCGTACAAGATTTTTAATCCATCTACTGCCAAGCTGCCCAGATGATTCCCGCGGAAACCGTACCCGTAAATGACCTTACTATAAAACTCCTCTGTAAGGCTCTGTTCCAAAGCTGTGCGAATATCTATACCCTTCAGCTTAATGATGCAAGTATTGATGGGAGAAGGACAAAGTGCGTGCAGCATCCCTGTCGTAACCTCGCCTTCCGGCAATGGTCCTAGCAGCTGACCCGTATTAACTAATGACATACTAGTTCCTGTAAATCCACGTACTGCTTGTGCCAAAAGATTGCCAAAGGGGGACTCTCCCCGCAAGTTCAAAGGAAGCTCACGGTCAGTAATCGCAGCGATCGTCTGAAGAGATTCTTGGCCATGCTTCAAATGAATAGCGACTGCAGGACCTATAACCTCCTCCTTTAGAAGGGGGTCAATAGGAATACATTCACCCGTCACTAAGCTGAAATCAGACTGAGGATCTAGTCGCTCAAATTGTAGGCGCCCGAGATACCGACCGAATTTCCCAGCACCGCATACGGCAGTACCATTAATCATAATAGGCTCTTCTAACAGATGGTGCGTATGTCCACCAAGAATGGCATGTACGCCCTCTAACCGTTCTGCCAGAATTTTATCCGTAGGAAGTCCGAGATGAGATAGAACGATTAAAATATCCACCTGTGGCGCTAAAAGTAGGCATTGTTCCCGGAGCGCAGTCTCAGGATCTAAAGCATCCCAGCCCAAAAGGGAATAGAACGAAGTAAATGCCGCTGTTGCTCCGGTCACTCCAATTTTAATTCCATCCTTCTCCAAGACCGCATGACGCTTCATCCAGCTTGGCGGCTCTCCTGTCGAAGACTCTACAAAATTACAGCATACTACCGGGCACTGTAACCCGGAAAAAATAGATGACAACATCTCCTGAGAGAACGTGAGCCCCTCATTATTGCCAATGGTTACAGCATCATATCCTGTTAAATTTAATACATCGATGTTAGCCTGACCCATAGTGCCTTCTGTCTCAACAGCTGCACGATCCATATGATCACCAATATCCAGCAGCAGTACAGGCTCTTCTCCCGCTGCAGCCCTTTGTGCGGCGATTTCCGCTGCCACCGGACTTACCATTTCAAAATGGCTATGTATATCATTGGTATGAAGTATGGTCAGTCTTTGTGGCACATGCCCCATAAGCAACATTCCTCCTACCCTTGAGCTGCTCTTTAATGAAGCAGTCTGTGCGTGATCTTATAGAGCCTAGCATAACATTTTCAGACACATTATGGTATATTGAAGACATCAGATCATACATCAGAGGAGAATAAAAATGCATATTACTATCCGACTATTCGCGGGTCTGGCTGAGACAATCGGCTCTTCTTCTCTGTCCTTCCAAGCGACTGAGATTCCCTTAACAGCTGGCAAGCTGAAGGAGCTTCTATCTGCCTCTTATCCGAATGCAGCATCCCAAATTGGGGCTTCTTTAATTGCCATTGACCGGGAATATGCTCCTGATGATTCTATCATCGCAGCGTCTTCCGAAGTCGCACTTATTCCTCCAGTTTCCGGGGGAGAGAATGGCACTATATATGAAACTACTACTGATGGTCTCTATAGCATAACGGACCAGCCTCTAAATACAGAGAAGCTTCTAGATGCCGTTCTTGACGTCAATCACGGAGCATCCTTATTATTTATCGGCACTACACGTGAAATGACCGGAGAACAACGTACAACCGCACTTCATTATGATGCCTATATTCCTATGGCCTTAAGTAAACTAGAGGAGATTGGTAAAGAAGTGAAGAACCGCTGGAACGCAAACTGCGCCATATCTCACCGCATTGGGCTTGTAGGATTAAAGGAAGCAAGTGTTATCATTGCCGTCTCCACACCCCATCGCGATACCTGCTACGAAGCCAGTCGCTTTGCCATTGAACGATTGAAACAGACGGTTCCCGTTTGGAAAAAAGACATTAATGAATCGGGCCAACATTGGGTGAACTCTGATCAAAAAGCTAGCCATACAATCCACAAATAATCTTTTCTCCTTTTTGATTGAAAAATCTGAACTTTGTTGATATTCTGGATAAAATCGGATAAAAGGTGGCATAGGCATTGAGAGTACACGTCTCGGATCTAAAACCTGGTAATCACCTTAACGCGGACGCGTATAGTTCTAGGGGTTTACATGTATTACCAAAAGGATCACTGCTCCAAATAAATGATATCGCCAAGCTGATGCAGCTTGGAGTTGATTATGTTGATATCGAGACGTTAGAGGAAGAGGTATCCCCCCTCAGCAGACCTTCAATTATTCAGACGGTGACCACTAGTTTTGATACCATGATTGACGGCTTCGAGTCTCTTTATATGGAAGCGTTATTAAAAGGAAGCTTCAACCAATCCGTGGTAAACGACATTCTTCAGCCTTCGCTTCAAACTTTGGACAAGCATAAAGATGTAGTGTCCCTCCTGCTTTTGCTAGATCGGGAAGATAACTATACCTACAATCACTCCCTTCAGGTAGGCATGCTCTCTTATTATATTGCGATATGGCTTGGTTATTCCAAACAAGAATGCTATGAAATTGGTCGTGCAGGCTATTTGATTGATATTGGAAAATGCCGAATTTCACCCTCCCTCTTGAATAAACCAGGGAAGCTAACGCCAGATGAGTTCGAGGAAATCAAACTACATACTAAGTACGGCTACGAAATTATACGTAATTCCATGGACGATTCTTACACAGCTTTGGCTGCTCTCCAACATCATGAGCGTGAGGACGGCTCTGGCTATCCGAGCGGTCTAACCAAAACCGATATTCATCCTTATGCACAAATTGCAGCTGTAGCTGACATTTATAGTGCGATGACTTCTAAACGAGTCTATCAGTCGAAGCAAGAGCTTATTTCCGTCTTGCGTGAAATAAACAATCTAAGTTTCGGCAAACTGAACGCTAAAACCGTTCAAGCCTTTATCCAGCATTTAATGCCCAACTTCATCGGCAAGCGTGTGTTGCTGAACACAGGTGATATTGGCGTAATTATTATGAACAATCTGGTCGATATTTTCCGACCACTGGTAAAGGTTGACGGAATGTTCGTGGATCTTTCCCGCGAACGGAACGTTGCCATTGTAGAAATTTACATGGACTAAGGCGCTTCGCTCCCTCCCAAACCCTTTCTTCAAAGGGAGGGCCCCTAGGGTTCCAACCTCTGGACAACCAGAAGTTTAGTGTAAACTTGTGGCGGTGGTGGATAGAAGGAACGCCTTGTGTAACCTCGCTTTGAGGCTCCTTCTTTGCTTCGCAAGAATCGGGGCCTCAAAGCTATCTTTCGAAATCCATGATCCTTCGTTTTCTTTCGGGGGATTTTTTCTGTTGTATTTTATGCAATCAAAAATAAAAAAAACGCCTTTTATAAGCACATTTTCCTAATACTGTTGCACAAAGTGCAATAGATGTTATTTTATGAGTGGATAAGGTGCTTTCTATTGTAAATACTGCAATAGAAAGCTCCGAATCCAGGTTCCTAATTCCTTACCTTCTTTAATCTGTACCTACCTAAATTCTTCCTTCCTACAAATCCCCAACAGATCCTCCCATTGCCCATAACCCTTAGTCAGTTGTACCCCTCCTATCATTAATTTCTTGATGATTGAATTACAATTTTCTTGGCGAGACTAATATGTGCCTTAAATATTTCTAGGAGGTAAAAAGTATGCTTCCAGTCCATGAACGTCTTGCCGAGCTGTTCACTCTAAGTCGTCTACGCCAGCTTACAGCCTCCGAAGAAACGGAACAACAGCAATGCCTACAGGTGAATGCCACTTACTGTTGGGAGATGGCACGACTACAAAATGAAATACTGTTAGCGGAACAAACAACGGATACACAGTGGCATCAGGATATTTGTGCCCAAATGTTTGAGCTACGTATAACTGGTAGATTGCCTAAACGTCCGAAATAATTGGACGTACGATATAAAACAGCCCACTCCTCATTTGCTTTCGCAAGGGGAATGGGCTGTTGTCCTTTGCTATAGAAAGCGGAACTGCGCTTCTATTAATCCGTTATACACACCATCACGTGATGTCAGTTCTCGGTGGGTTCCTTCTTCTTTAATCTCACCATGGTCCAGAACTACTATTTTATCCGCATGGCGGATGGTAGATAGTCTATGAGCGACGATAAAGGAGGTCCGGCCCTGAAGTAAGATTTTGAGTGCCTCTTGAATCTTCAGCTCCGTCTCTGTATCAATACTTGCCGTAGCTTCATCAAGGATCAGAATCCGTGGATTCGCCAATAGTGCACGGGCAAAGGAGAGCAGCTGACGCTGTCCCATGGACAAGGCACTACCACGCTCTTCTACCTCTGTCTCATACCCTCCAGGAAGCTTCATAATAAAGTCATGGGCATCTACTGCTTTCGCGGCATTTTCCACTTCTTCATCGGTAGCATCCAGTCGACCAAACCGGATATTATCGCGAATCGTTCCTGAGAAAATGAAGGTGTCCTGCAGCACGATTCCGATCTGCCTTCTCAGACTATCTAGAGTAACTTCACGGATATCTTCACCGTCAATCGTAATTCTTCCGCTCTTAATATCATAGAACCGGCCAATCAGGTTAATAATCGTGCTTTTCCCCGAGCCAGTATGACCCACCAGCGCGATCGATTGCCCAGCTTTTACATCCAGATCGATGCCTTTTAAAGCCGCCCGACCTTTTTCATATTCAAAAACGACCTTATTGAAGTTAATATCTCCACGAATCGATCCTAGTGGTTTAGCCCCTGGATTATCTTGAACCGAAGGCTGCTCATCCAAATATTCAAAGATCCGTTCTGAGGAGGCCATCGCTACCAGCAGCTGGTTATACATCTGCCCCAGACGGTTAATCGGGTCCCAGAAGTTGCTGACATAAGAGCTGAACGCTACCAGCAAACCGACAGTAAGCTCGCCAGATTGGATGAGATACGCCCCTAACCAAAAGAGGATCATCGTTCCAAAACCACCAGTGATCTCGATCATCGGCCCGAAAGCTTGGTTCATCGCAGATGCTTTATTCCAGGACTTTTTGCTATCTGTATTCATAAAATCGAAATAATTCATGTTTTCACGTTCTTGTGTATAGGCCTGTGTGACTCTGATCCCCTGAATCGATTCGTTCAAGTGAGAATTAATTCTAGAGTTCTTCATCCGCACATCCTGCCAAGCGATCCGAATCTTCTGACGCAGCTTAGTAGAAATAAAGAACATGATCGGAACCGTAACCATTACTGCAAGACCAAGTTTCCAGTTGATCAATAACAGAATAATGGTAATCCCTAAAAGCTGTACACAGTCAATCATCAGATTGACTACCCCGTTCGTGAACAAATCCTGCAGTGAGTTGATATCATTCGTCACACGTACTAATACCGAACCTGCTGGGCGTTTATCGAAGAAGTTAAAAGAGAGCTTCTGAATATGCTTGAACAAGTCAGAACGCAAGTCATAAATGACTCTTTGTCCAATGATGTTCGTGTACTTAATCCGGTACACACCTGCAATCCATTGAATGAGATATAAGACAATGACACCTGCCGTAAGCGAATAAAGAAGTGTTAAGCTTGGATTCCCAACCTTAGGCGCTATAGCACGGTCGATAGCTAAACTTGTCAAGAAAGGAACGGTCAGCTTCGTAATGGTTCCCAGAATCATCATGATAGAAACCAGTGGAAGCATCTGTTTGGCGTAAGGCTTCATATAGCTGAATAATCTGGTGAACTGCTTCCAGTCAAACGCTTTGTCGATCACATCATCATCTTTGTACACGAAACGTTCATCAAGTGTCTTCTGCTCGGCTGCTTTACGCTTTGCTCCCGAAGCGGTGTTCTGTTTGGCTTCAAGTTTCATATGCCTCACTCCTCCCCTCTTCCGGTAGCTCTGGCCAGATAGTCAGCATATTGTATCCGGTATACATCCTGGTATGGACCTGGAACTTCAATTAGCTCCTGATGAGTACCACGCTGCTGAACATGACCTTCGTTCATGACAATGATCTGATCCGCATGTCGCAAGGAGGATATCCGATGGGCAATTATAAGTGTTGTACGCCCATTCATGACCTCCTGGAATCCCGCTTGAATCTCATGTTCCGTTTCCATATCCACCGCACTGGTCGCATCGTCGAGGATGAGGATACGCGGATTCTTAAGCAGGGCTCTTGCGATCGCAATCCGCTGCTTTTGTCCGCCAGAGAGACCCATCCCGCGTTCACCCACTACAGTGTCATAGCCGTCTGCCATCTCCATAATGAAATCATGCGCCTTTGCCAGCTGTGCAGCACGGATAATCTCCTCCATGCTTACATTTTTCAAGCCATATGAAATATTGTTGCGGATGGATGAGGAGAACAGGAATGTTTCCTGGAATACGGTGGCAATCTGTGACCGCAGGCTGCGCACACTGTACTCTCTAATATCAATGCCATCCAGCGTAATACTCCCTTCATTGACATCATAAGCACGCATCATCAGTTGAGTAATAGTGGATTTACCTGAACCTGTGCCTCCAAGAAATCCGATAATCTCACCTGATTTAGCTTCAAAATGGATGTCAGTAACAGCAGGCATTTTGTTCCCGTACGCAAAGGTGACATGATTAAAGGCAACGTCCCCCTTAACCTCGGAAGGTACCAGTTCACGGGCATCTTCTTTATCCTTAACATCAATTTTTTGATTAAGTACTTCAAGTACACGTTCTCCCGAAGCTTTGGACTGTGTATAGTTATTAATATGAAAGCCTAGACCCCATACTGGTCCAATGATGTACCAAATCAAACTGAAGAAGGCAACCAATTCACCTAGTGACATTTTCCCGTTAATGACGAGTGTACCACCTACGCCTAACAGAATAGCTATACTGACCGATGCTAAAAGCTCCATGACCGGAAAAAACTTACTCCAGAGCTCAGCGGCAAAAATCTGATTATTCTTATAACGTTCATTACGGTGTGAGAATTTTTCAACTTCGTGAGCCTCTCTAGCAAACGATTTGACAGTTCGCACACCCGTGATATTCTCCTGTACAGCCGTTGTCAGAGAACTCAGCGCAAGGCGCATCTCTTGGAAGGCCGGATGAATCTTGGACTCAAATCTTAAAGCTACTGCTGCCAGAAATGGCATAGTAATCAAAGTAACCAAAGTTAGCTGCCAATTAATGGTGAACATCATGATAGAACCAAAGAGCACCATAAAAAACACATTTAGCAACTGAGCAAAACCAAAACCGATAAAGTTCCGAATCGCTTCCAAATCCCCGGTCAGCCGGGACATCAGATCTCCTGTTTTCGCGGTATCATAATAACGGAAAGATAGAAATTGTAATTTCTCATAACAAGCGTTACGTAGCCGATATGCTAGAAAATTACCTAACCGCCCTCCAAAAAAACCATGTGCAAATTGCAGGCATGCTTTTACGATAACTACAGCTAACACACTGAGAGCCAACACCGGCACCTCTTTAAACTTGAGTGGAACAATTACTTCATCGATCAGCTTCCTTAACAAATTGGGGGTAATTAGCCCCACTGCAGTTGCGGCGGCCAAGCATACAATCGAAAGAATCAAATAATGTAGCTTCTCTCGGTAATAGCCTCGCAGTTGCCTGAGAACATCCATATCTCTCCTCCTTAAAGCTTTACGAAGTAAAGCTGCTTCGTAAGCATAGACTTAGCTTTACAAAATAAAGCTATTTTTTAGCGCTTTCAATTTTAGTGACTTTAAGCAGTGTATCATCCCTAATTTAAAGCGGCAAAGGGTAGAATTGAGCGTTTATCCTGTTATTTCGGAAAAAAGACCCATATATAGGTGATAAACGACCATCATTGTCTTAAAATACTCGAGTTTCCTCCTTAATGCTGTTGAATTAAGAAACATCATGATCCTTGATGTGATCGCCCCCTCCAAAATAAACTTTTATCAAGCTTTTTTGCATAAAATTTGGATTTAACCCTCTAGAATGAAAACCCCATCTCAATTTCCAATAAAAAATACGTATTCGAGTGACTTGAGCATAAAAGCATCAAGATCACTGCGAATACGTATTTTGTATTACTTATTAGAATGAAGCCGGAACCTTGAAGATCAAGGTTAACCGATACTTCCTTCCATTTCGAATTTTATCAAACGGTTCATTTCGACCGCATATTCCATCGGCAGTTCTTTGGTGAACGGTTCGATGAAGCCCATAACGATCATTTGAGTTGCCTCAGCTTCTGTTAGACCACGGCTCATTAGATAGAACAGCTGCTCCTCAGAAACTTTGGATACCGTTGCTTCGTGCTCAAGCACGATGTTATCGTTCATGATTTCATTGTAAGGAATCGTATCCGAAGTGGATTCGTTATCCAAAATGAGTGTATCACATTTGATGTTCGATTTCGCACCTTCTGCCTGACGGCCAAAGGAAGCAAGACCACGATAAGTTACTTTACCGCCGTGCTTACTGATCGATTTCGATACAATAGTGGATGTTGTGTCTGGAGCCAAATGGATCATCTTGGCACCCGCATCCTGATGCTGGCCTTTACCCGCTACCGCGATGGACAGTACTGAACCTTTAGCTCCACGGCCTTTAAGAACAACGGCAGGGTATTTCATAGTCAGCTTGGAACCGATGTTGCCATCGACCCATTCCATCGTAGCATTCTCTTCTGCAACCGCACGTTTAGTAACGAGGTTGTAGATGTTTGGAGCCCAGTTCTGAATCGTAGTATAACGAACGCGTGAGTTCTTCATACACAAGATTTCAACAACCGCACTGTGCAGAGAATTCGTGCTGTAGATTGGCGCTGTACAGCCTTCTACATAATGCACGAAGCTATCTTCGTCAGCGAGGATCAAGGTACGCTCAAATTGTCCCATGTTCTCGGAGTTAATACGGAAGTAAGCCTGCAAAGGAACTTCACATTTCACACCTTTAGGAACGTAGATGAAGCTTCCGCCTGACCAAACTGCACTGTTAAGTGCTGCAAATTTATTATCGGTTGGAGGGATGATCGTCCCGAAGAACTTCTTAAGAAGTTCTGGATGTTCACGCAGTGCAGTATCGGTATCTGTAAAAATAACCCCTTGATCTTCAAGGCTCTTCTGCATGCTGTGGTATACAACCTCAGATTCATATTGTGCCGATACGCCGGCGAGGAACTTCTGTTCCGCTTCAGGAATACCCAGCTTATCAAAGGTTTCCTTGATTTCGGAAGGAACTTCTTCCCAAGTCTTCCCTTGTTTCTCGGAAGGTCTTACATAATATTGAATATCCTCAAAATCTAAATCATCCATATTGCCGCCCCATGTAGGCATCGGCATTTTACGGAACTGTTCAAGGGATTTTAAGCGGAAATCAAGCATCCACTGTGGTTCATTTTTGATTGCTGAAATTTCTTTAACAATTTCGGCCGTCAAACCTTTACCAGACTGGAATATCGACTTATGCTCATCACGGAACCCGTATTGGTACTCTTCCATATCAGGCGCTTTCTTAGCCATGGTGTCAGCCTCCTTGTTCTACTGTTATTTATGTTGCTCTTCTTCGTCAATTCCTTTACGAAGCGCGTTCCAAGCCAGTGTTGCACATTTGATCCGCGCAGGGAATTTATTCACACCCGATAGGGCTTCAATGTCTTCATAATCTCCAAAATCCACATCTTCACCCTTCATCAGTAAGGAGAAGTTATCGGCTAGTTCGAGTGCTCGTTCAACCGTTTGTCCTTTGATCGCCTCAGTCATCATCGAAGCCGATGACATACTGATCGAGCAACCTTCACCGTTATAACGGGCATCCTTGACGATTCCATCCTCTACCTTAAGCTGAAGTGTAATACGGTCACCACAAGTTGGGTTATTCAGTTCAATTTTCAGAGCATCATCTTCAAATGAACCACGATTCCTAGGACTTTTATAATGATCCATAATAACGCGTCTGTACAAGTCATCCAAGTTCATAGCCGAAGTACTCCTTTGTCTTGATTAAAGCGTCCACCAGTCGATCTACATCCTGCTCGGTGTTATACAGGTAAAAGCTCGCACGTGCTGTTGAGCTGGCTTCCAGCCAGCGCATCAGCGGCTGACAGCAGTGATGACCAGCACGGATAGCAATTCCCTCCGCATCTAGTACTGTAGCGACATCATGCGGGTGAACGTCACCCAGATTAAAAGTCACAACGCCAACTTCACGATTGCGCGGACCATAAATGGTCAAGCCATCAATTTCAGATAAACGCTGTTCTGCGTATGCGGCAAGCTGCTTCTCATGGCTGTGAATCTCATCCATGCCGATTTCTTGTAAGAAATCTACGGCTGCACCTAATCCAACAGCTCCTGCAATGATCGGTGTACCGCCCTCAAACTTCCAAGGAAGTTCTTTCCATGTCGATTCATAGAGACCCACATCATCAATCATTTCGCCACCGAACTCAATAGGTTCCATGGCTTCAAGGAGTGCTCTTTTGCCGTACAAAGCCCCAATTCCAGTAGGTGCTAGCATTTTATGTCCGGAAAGTGCATAGAAATCACAATCCAGATCCTGCATATCGACCTTCATATGAGGTGTGCTCTGTGCGCCGTCTACGACAATTACCGCACCGTTTCGATGAGCAATCGCCGCAAGCTCTTTAATCGGATGAGTTACTCCCATAACATTAGACACATAAGCGATAGCAACGATCTTGGTTTTATCCGTAATCGTCTTCTCAGCATCTTCAAGCGTAATCGTTCCGTCAGGTTGCAACGGTATATATTTTAAAGTAGCACCTGTCTTCTTAGCTAGCTGCTGCCAGGGGATCAAATTACTATGATGCTCCATCAGGGTGATAACAATTTCATCGCCTTCACCCACTGCAGATGGCCCGTAAGAAGAGGCAACAAGATTTAGGGCAGTGGTTGTGCCGCGCGTAAAGATGATTTCTTTAGTGCTGCGGGCGTTAATAAACTTAGCTAGCTTCTCCCGGGCTCCCTCGTAGGCATCTGTTGCACGGCTGCCTAGAGTATGGACGCCACGGTGTACGTTGGCGTTATCCCACTCATAATACGACTTGACCGCCTCAATCACTTGACGAGGCTTCTGTGAAGTAGCAGCACTGTCAAGATAGACCAGTGGATGGCCGTTCACATTCTGGTTCAGTATGGGAAATTGCTCCCGGATGGCGTTGCTAATCATTGACCTAACTTCCTTTCCACAAGAGATTGGAGCTGATTGCGCAGTCCCTCTAGTGGAATTTGCGACACAACAGGAGCCAAGAAGCCATAGATGATCAGAGTTTCTGCATCATGCCGTGTAATTCCGCGGGACATCAGGTAAAAGACTTGCTCGTGATTGACCTGTCCTACGGAAGCGGCATGGCCTGCTGTAACATCATCTTCATCAATCAGCAGGATCGGATTGGCGTCACCACGGGCTTTTGGACTCAGCATCAATACTTTCTCCGTTTGCTGACCGTCGGCTCTTGTAGCACCTTTCTCGATCTTAGTAATTCCGTTGATGATAGAAGTAGCATTATCACGCATAACCGCACGAGTGATCATGTCACTTGGGGTATTTTTGCCGAAATGCTGAGCTTGAGTAGTGTAATTCAGTTTCTGTGATCCCGTACCTACAGCAATTACTTTAGCATCCGAGCTAGAGCCATTACCTTTGAGCACAGACTTGGTATCACTTGCTGTATCACCATAGTTCATCTCTCCAACAATCCATTCGATCGTTCCGTCATTCTCAACAACAGCGCGGCGGTAAGTCACATCTGTTGTATCCACGCCCAGCTGATGCACTGTAGCATAACGGACTTTAGCACCTGCACCCACGAATACTTCTACAGCACCATTGTGCAAGCCAGCTTCCTCTTTATCCGACACGTAGTTGTCTACGTATGTCAGGGAGCTGTTAGTATCCGCTACAATCAGAATGTGAGGAACAAATGAAGCTTCCGCATCATCTGTTAACAGCACCGCCTGAAGTGGAGTTTCAACCACTACATTCTTAGGAACATAGAGGAATACTCCCCCGTTCCATAGTGCTGCATGAAGTGCAGCGATAGAATGCTCGTCAGGCTGAATCGCCTTATGAAGGTAACGTTGTACCAAATCTCCGTGCTCTTTAACAGCCGTTTGCAGATCGGTAAAAATAACACCTTGTGCTGCAAGTTCAGGAGCTAGTCGTGTATATACTGCACCAGAGTTACGTTGAATAATCAGACTGCCTTCTTCCTGATCCTTGATCAAGGAGGAAATGGAAGCAGGTGCATCCTTCAGTGAAGCAATGGTTTCGCTTGCTTTGTAGCTACCATAATTATTCACATTCCAACGATCAATCCGTGTCTTCTCTAATTTAGGCAGTGTCAGAGTAGCTGCCAGTTCAAGTGCTTTCAAGCGGCTTTCTTTCAGCCAACCCGGTTCGCCGCTACTATGCGATAATTCGCTCAAGCGCTCGGCATCCACCGGAAGAATGGTCTGTGTCGTCATAAGTGTTCTCCTCCTTCCTGGCGTTTCTTACGCGTCTTGCCCTACTGTTTCGTCTTCAATTCCAAGTTCTTCTTTAATCCATTCGTAGCCTTCTGCTTCCAGACGTTGTGCAAGCTCAGGACCACCGGATTTTACAATTCTGCCTTGCATCATAACATGTACAAAATCAGGCTTGATGTAGTTCAAGAGACGTTGATAGTGGGTAATAACCAGGAAACCGCGATCTTCACTCCGCATGGAGTTTACGCCTTCGGCAACAATTTTCAAAGCATCAATATCAAGACCAGAGTCAATTTCGTCAAGAATCACGATTTTTGGATCTAGCATCATCATTTGTAGAATTTCGTTACGTTTCTTCTCACCACCGGAGAAGCCTTCGTTCAGGTAACGGTGTAGGAACTCAGGATTCATGTCCAGTTCTTTCATCTTCGCTTCCATAAGACGGATAAAACGAATCAAAGAAATTTCGCTTCCCTCTTCACGACGGGCATTAATGGCTGAGCGCAAGAAATCGGAGTTTGTTACTCCGGAAATTTCACTTGGGTACTGCATAGCAAGGAAAAGACCTGCACGTGCGCGTTCATCAACCGCCATCTCCAGGAGATCTTCACCTTCAAGTGTTGCTGTTCCTTCAGTTACTTCATATTTAGGGTGACCCATAAGAGCTGACGCCAAGGTACTTTTACCTGTACCGTTTGGTCCCATGATGGCGTGAATTTCGCCACCTTTCATTTGAAGGTTAATCCCCTTCAAAATCTCTTTTCCCTCAATCGTCGCTTTAAGTCCCTCAATGACAAAATCTGCTGCCATAATATTATTCCCTCCATTGATCGATTTGCGAAATCAAAAGTTGTATTGAAACAGGATGATCCTGATTCCCAGCACAATTAGATTCTATATCACATTATAATTATTATAAATTGAATCACAATGATTATCAATGATTCTCAACAATTTTATAACAAACCCTGTCTTTTTACAAATATCTCTTTTTATTTATCCTTTAATGCACCGCATGTTTCGCTATTTTCCGTAACCACCTAACGCAAAAAATAAGACCTCCCGCAGGAAGCCTTATTTCATATACTTTATCGTTTAGCTAAGGTAGGAACGCAGCATCCATTGATGTTTCTCAAGATCACCACGAATTTTAATAAACATGTCAGAGGTAGGCTGGTCCTTAATTTCCTCAGCAAGCTCAATGCCTTCTGTCAACTCTTCAGAAATAGTAGCAAAGTCTTCAATCAGAGACTGGACCATACCACGAGTATCCTCTTTACCAGTAGCTTCTTGAATCGTTGCCAATTCCAGATATTCTTTCATCGTTGCAGCGGGACTTCCTTTGATGCTTAGCAGACGCTCTGCAACTTCATCCATTTGCAGCGTCACTTCATTATATAGATCCTCAAATTTCACGTGAAGAGAGAAGAATTGTTCTCCTTTTACGTACCAATGAAAATTATGGATTTTAACGTACAATACATTCAAGTTAGCAACCTGACGATTCAAAATTTGTTCCAGTGAAGTTGTATTTACTTTATTAGATGCTTTAGCCATGAGATGATCCCATCCTTATCCTTTATATTTACCGGGCTACTTAATCCTTCATCCGGCAGCAACTTGTCTATTCTTAATTTACCCCTTAGCATGTAAGACGAAACAAGAAGAACCCTTCCATAAAATCTCTGTTTAAATTATTTACACTAAAGACGCTCTCTATAATGTTCAAATTCTGATTCTTGCAAAAAAACACAAGAGGCCATTGGCCTCTTGTGTTTTGGATTTTGTAAGATTGTTCAGTCAGACCATGAGAAGTAATGCATCCGCACCCGTCATGCCGGGTACGATACCTAGACGCTCCGCTTCTATGGTTACAGACTCCAATGGGGCAGCTAACAGCTGTGACAGCGTACGTACACCAACCGCCCGGGCTGCGATAATATGCCGATCACTGAGCTTCTCATTGAGCAAACCAACATCCAGCGCACCACACATAATATACCCTCGGCTTGTGCTGATTGAGAGCAGCGTTGTTTTCGGAAGCTTAACTTCTACCCCGATCAGCGTATGTTCACCTACGGTAATGGGCTCCATAGTAACCAATAGCAGCACCTCCTTTATTCACCAACCACGATGTATATGTATGCTTCACCCCCTGCTGATGTGCAGTTGGTAGTCCTAGGCTTTTCGTAAAAAACACAGTACCTTGGTCCCATTTTCTCTAGTGTCAGGTATATGATTATTACTTGTTTAATGTTATAGTTTATTTACATTCTTATAATTGTAAAGAAATGTTCAAACGAAAAGCTGGGGGATCTATGGACGAGAAACTACAACACACAGACGGCAACTATTTATTTAATGTCGACATCCTGATTAATGCCCGTACCAACCCGCTTGCATTGCAATATCTGCTTGAAATGTTGAACAATAATGACAAAATCACAGATTTCAACATTAACTCCGGTCTTGAATTGGGGAGAACCATTGACAGCTTGCTTCGTTCTGCCAAACTAGCCTTGAATCAAAGCTCTGCTCCTCCAACTTCATTTAAGCTGCCACCAAAGACCACTAAAAAGCAGCTCGATAAACCGATTGATAAACAGGCAATATTGCCTGCACAACAGTCAGCTATTGAGACGCCAGCTGATGCATACGGGAAAATTCGACAGTATATTCAGAACAACCAATTAGTACGTTTACGAGCGAATCGGTACGGAAAACAAGTGTCCATGCCCTGTCGTATTTTAAATTTTGATGAAGCAGCCAACTCTATTAGTGTCTATCACGTGGATGAGAAACAGGTATACAGCTTTAATTTAAATGAGATCGACGAATTTCTGTAAACGTATACGTTACAGATAAATAAGCATCCGCCCCTTTATGGAACGGATGCTTATTTATCAACTTCTGTAACTTGATTGCTTAGGATGTCTCTTTGCTGCGTGAGAATGCTTCCACAGCCAGACATAACCAGCCTGCTATGAAGCATACACCACCAATAGGTGTTATCGCTCCAAGCACCTTAATCCCGGAAATGCTCAGTACATATAAGCTACCAGAGAACAAAATCGTCCCTGCTATTAATAGCCTTCCTGCCCAGCGTAACCGGGTACTTTCTCCCCATTGACCTACAGCCAGTGCTATCAGAATTACACCCAGCGCATGTACCAAATGATACTGTACACCCGTCTCATATACCTTCATATATTCTTCGCTAATAACAGGTTTTAATAAATGAGCGCCAAAAGCGCCTACTCCTACTGCCAGCATTGCTAGCACAGCCCCCCAGGCCATAAGTTTCCGTTGCATGCGATTACAACTCCTTAATATTAGACTTCTTCTATCATAAACGATTACCGATTGCTTTTTCCAGCAGCCATTTACGAATTAGCCACAATCAGGGGTTGCTTTTTTAGCATCAATATGAAAAAGTGGATATTAACAACATTTCATTCTTATCTCTCAAGGAGTGCAACCTATGGACCTTAATTCTCTCTCAAAATCTGACGCGCCTACAGCAGAGGTAGGAAATACCCAACCTGATCTGAGTCAGCCAAGTGCTGGTTCGTCGTATTCGTACCAGAAAGTAGATCATGACCTTCAACACTCTGGACCTGGTATTGCTTCTTTCATCATCAGCCTCGTGACCATAATGGGTTATGCAGCTCTCTTCGTTTTCATTATTATGAAGGCTTCTTCAATGGTTAACGAGAACTCGAATCTATTAGCCGAATCATCGCAGTCCATCATGCTTCTTGGAATGACTGTTATTATTCTTTCAGCTCTTAATGTAATTGGTGTTGTTATCGGCATTATTGGGCTTTCCATCCGGAAGAGACGTAAGGTTTTCGGCGTTATAGGCACTATCATCAACGGTGTGATTATCCTACTCTTTATGCTGCTTATTACTATTTTCTTAGTCAATGCCGGGACGCTATAACGTTCATTTCTAATTCCAAGACAAAAGGGCTGTTCCTGAAATCAATCAGGAGCAGCCCTTTTGTTATTCATAAATGATAGCGTTTCTTTATTTTGCAAGTGACAGCTTCGAAAGTACACGCTGTTTAACTGTAGCATCGCCTTCCACTGCTTTTTCAACATATTCAAAAGCTACAGGATCATCCGTATTTAACTTCTCAATAACGCTCTCCATACCAGCTGTGATCTCAAAAGCCGTAGGACCTTCTTTGGTCTCAATCTCAACAGAATGACTATCTATTTGGCCGACGTAAACGCCTGTTCCTTTAAGAATTTTAGCTTCTGGATTTGCAGTAGGTTTGGGTGCGGGAGTACTTGGATTCTCTGTTGGTGCAGTGGTACTTGTACCTTCTGTAGGTACGGGTGTGCTTGTGGTCTCCTCTGTTGGCACTGGAGAAGCTGTTGCACTTGGTTCTGCAGATGGCTGTGCTGAATTATTAGTAGCACCGCAAGCGGTTAGGGCTAGCGTTAATGCTGCGATTGCAGCTATAGCGGGTAAGGAACGTTGTTTTTTCATGTTGACTGCCTCCTCTATGTTTAGCGGTTGTTTGCAAAGTCATTTTCTATAAGCCTACTCCTATAAACGTATCAACTCTGCTAAGGTTTCATAATACGTTATTTTTAGTAACTTCCAATCTTTAATAGGCATCCGCCGGATGCAGGCTTAAGCGAGATTAATACAATAGTGTTGAGCCTGATTTATCCCTAAGGAGTGGTCCCCTTGAGAATCGATATCGGCTGCGGATCCAGTAAAGAAGCAGGTTATCTCGGGATCGATCGTATCGCGGGTCCCAACGTAGATATTGTCTGTGACATTAGCCAAGGCATCCCTTTGCCGGACAATACCGCCGAGTTTGTAATGGCTAGTCGTGTATTACCTTATATCGACGATTTATCCGCGGTTATGTCGGAAATTCACAGAATTAGCACCCACAAAGCCATTGTTTGTATACTGGCCCCGTATGCCCACAGTTTTGTTCATATGTCCAATCCTTCCTTTAAGCAGAAGTTTGATGAATATACTCCGAGGTATTTCACAGGATCCTTTTTCCAGCCCCCGTCCGGTCCAGTATGCCCATCGATTCCTGACTATCCCATCCCGGTGCCGCCGTTCGATTATCGATTGCTGCGGATGGAGCTTTTCTATCAATACCCTTATGAAGATCCTCTTTATGAAACAGAAGAATTAGAAATACTAAAGACGCTTCAAGCCAATGTTGTGCATGAAATCATGTACCACTTCACCGTAATCAAAGAAGATATTTCTATTCATGAGCTGGAATTGATGAGTAGAGGGCATTACGCTGAACCGCGTGTTCTTATGAAACGCAGGCTAAAATCACACGATAGACAAAATTTCCTATAATTTATTGATGGGACATACAATAATACCCGAATTACATCATAGGCTAACATACAGGTATTAACTATGCCGTCCTGATTATGGGACGGTTCACTTTTTTAAAAGCAAATTAACCTCGAAGGAGGTGAGAATTATTCCACTAGTCGTACGGGCAACGATCAATGCGACCGGTGCTATCACATTTACGGGCAACACACTTGGACTTAGTCGCTCCGATACGGTCGGAGTGCCAGGGACACTAGACAGCATCGGCGGTTTCACCACTGTTAACACTACATCTATTTTTGGCACCTATCCTAATGGAACAACAAGTCTTTATACGAGCAACAGTTCATCCGCTATACTGGTCCTGCCATCAGGCAGCACTGTGCTATACGCAGAGCTGATATGGGGCGGTACTTATATTAACGGAACTGTGAATCTCAGTGCGGCCATAAACAACCCAGTCTCTTTAATTACGCCTACCGGAAGTACGTTCAGCATAACTCCCGATGCAGCTACTAGTAATACTGTTGATTTGGGAGGTGGTGCTTCCGCATATGTCCGTTCTGCCAATGTCACCAGCATTATTTCACAAGGCGGCGCTGGGACCTACACCACTGGCGGTGTAGTTGGCACGATCGTTATTCCTAGTGATTCCACAGCTAATCATGCGGGCTGGACACTTGGTGTAATCTATCAAAATACATCCTTGCCCTTCCGTAATATGTCCTTACGGGCAGGCGCAATACTTGTACAGGCAACTTCTGCACCAGTCTCTACTACAATAACAGGCTTTGCAACTCCAATTACAGGTGCACTTGGAGGCAGGGCACTATTTAGCGCACAGGAGGGTGATGCGAATCGTTCGGGAGACCAGGCATTGTTCGGGCCTACATCAGCTACGCTTGTAGCTTTATCAGGACCCAATAACTTTGCCAACAACTTCTTCGCTTCACAGATTAACAACGATCTAGGTGTACTGGATACCACTGGAACATTCGGAAATCGCAATCAAACAAACGGAAATCCAGGCACCAACATTATCGGTGGCCGACAAGGCTGGGACATTACTAATGTTGACGTGTCAGCCAGACTTGTAAATAATCAGTCTTCAGCGATTTTACAATTAACTACCTCTGGTGACGCTTATGTGCTTAATGGAAATGCCATACAAGTAGATATAAATGCACCCAAAATAAACCTTACTAAAAGTGCCAATGTGTCCGGGCCAATAGTCGGGGATACGGTAACTTACACTGTAATTATCAATAATACTGGTACAGCGAGTGCAGCTAGCGTCGTTTTATCAGATACGCTGCCAGCAGGATCAACCTTTGTTACCGGAAGCGTTGTAGTGGCCGGCGTCGCAAGACCAACCTTTGATATTACAGCAGGAATCTCTCTAGGTTCATTAGCTTTGGGTACTTCAATAACGGTTACATATCAAGCCAAAGTTACTTCATTACCACCAAGTCCGCAAAATATCGCGAATACCGCAAATGCTGCCTTTACGTTTCAAAGTGTAGCAGGAGGCCCTATCATGACCGGGGTCATTCCATCCAACACTGTAACTTTACCCGTATATTCACCCGTTCTTAACATTGTAAAATCAGCCAACACTGCAAATGCGACCGTCGGAAATCAAATCACATATACGCTTCAAATCACCAACACCGGAAACATCGGTGCGCTAACGACACTTACGGATAACATTCCTGCAGGGAGCTCTTATGTTGCAGGAAGTTTCACCGTCAATGGAACACCATTCGCTGGAAATCCTGCTACAGGTATTGCTATTGGAACGATAGCTGCTGGAGGTAGTTCTACCGTTCAATTCCGTGTATTAGTGAACAGTCTTCCGTCCCCTCCACAACTGGTCGATCAAGCAAGCGCCGCTTATACCTTTCAGGTTCCAGATGGACGAATTATTGCTGGATCAGCCTCGTCCAATACATTGTCTATTCCCGTTAGACTCCCAAATGTTGCCGTCGTTAAAAGTGTAGGTTTTGCCGATGTCGCCGTCGGCGATACACTCCTATATACTTCTGTAATCACCAACAACGGAATCGAAGCAGTTACTAACGTCACCCTTACAGACACCATTCCCGCAGGGACTTCGCTGGTTACGGGAAGTGTTACCGTTGCGGGGACGTCACAACCCTCTGCAAATCCAGGAACAGGGATTACTGTGGGTTCAATCGCTGCGGGAAGTTCAGTTGCCGTCACCTTTCAAGTCAGTGTTACCTCTTTACCTAGTCCAGCACAGCTATTAAACAAGTCTACGGCATCCTACAGTTCAGGGGTCTTTACTGGCATTTCGCTTTCCAACACGACTACGACCCCGGTATACCAACCCATCATTCAAATTGTCAAAAGCTCTAACACCGCTAGTGCAACCGTAGGCGGTAATATTCTTTATACATTAAATGTTCAGAACTCTGGAAACATTGGGGCAACCGTAACCTTAACCGACAATATTCCCTCAGGCGCATCCTTTGTATCGGGTAGCGTAACCGTCAATGGAGTCACACGACCCACAGACTCTCCACTTACGGGTATTAATCTAGGTACAGTAGCCATAGGAACGGTTGTGCCCGTAACATTTCTTGTCTCTGTGCAATCTTTGCCTTCACCACCTGTTCTGAACAATCAAGGCAGCAGCAGCTACACCTACCAACTACCAAGCGGTAGATCCTTATCCGGAACTAGCCAATCAAACACCGTTAGCATCCCAGTCTCCGCTCCAAATATTACGCTAACCAAATCCGCAAGCCTTGCTGATGTCACAGTCGGCGAGAATCTGACTTACACAGTCCAAGTGTCCAACACAAGCAGCGTAGCTGTGAATAACGTTGTCGTCTCTGACCCCATTCCTACGGGAGGCACTTTTGTAGCAGGCAGCGTTATTGTTGGCGGCTCATCGGTACCAGCCGCAAATCCAGGTACAGGAATATCTATCGGTAGTATTGCGGCTGGCAGCTCTATTACAGTCTCTTTTAGAGTGAATGTTTCTTCTTTACCAAATCCATCACAATTTACAAACAGAGCTAGTGCGTCTTTCTCATCCGGTGCCTTCACTGGTTCTTCACTTTCGAACACGGTAGTAACCCCTGTGTATCAACCTATTATTAGTATGGTCAAAAGCGCGAATACCGCTCAGGCATCCGTAGGAGGATCTTTGTCTTTCTCGATTCTCATCAGCAATACCGGGAATATTGCAACCACTCTACTATTAACTGATAATCTTCCACCCCAAGCTTTATTTAACGCGAACAGCGTAATCATCGGGGGAACACCTTTACCCGGATATAATCCAGTAACCGGAATCCCTGTAGGCCCATTGGCACCAGGTGACAGCGTATCTGTGAGCTTTCTGGTCACGATAACAACGTTACCTCCTTCACAGATGTTACTGAACTCCGCTTCGGCAACATATAGCTTCACCCTCCCGGACGGGCGTCAACTCGGAGGAAATGTAGTATCAAATACGCTCTCTGTCCCTGTATCCGCACCTAATGTCAGTGTCGTAAAAAGTGTGAATGCAGCTACTGCCGTTACGGGCGATATCCTTACATTCACCTCAGTATTGACGAACAACAGCATAGCTACTGTAAGCAACATCATTCTCAGCGATCCTCTGCCTGAGAATGTAGCTTTTATTCCCGGAACCGTAATTGTAGGCGGCATTACTCAGCCGCTAGCAGTTCCGTCCGCCGGCATTCCAATCGGTAGTCTAGGTCCAGGCGCCACAGCTACCGTAACATTCGAGGTGAGGATAACGATGCCGATACCATCACAAATTAATAATCAGTCATCCGTCAGTTTTACATCCGGTGTATTCTCCGGTTCTTCTTCATCCAACATTACTAGCACACCAGTCATTCAGCCACAGATCTCCTTATTAAAAAGTGCTGTCGATGGAGATGGTGACGCCGATGCTCTTGTTGTAGGTGATACCGTCATCTACACAGTGGTTGTAAGTAATGCAGGTAATCTTGCTGCAAATGTAACCTTAACCGACAACATTCCTACTGGAACTGTCTTCAATCCTAACAGTGTTATTGTAGGAGGCATGCCGCAACCAGGTGCAGCACCCAATACCGGCATAGCTGTAGGAAATGTCGCGCCGGGAACCAGTGTCCCTGTTAGCTTCTCTGTTAATATCGTTTCCTTGCCATCACCACAACAAATCAGCAATCAGGCTTCTGCAAGCTTCACCTTTACTCCGCCTGACGGTAGACCCTTAAGCGGAACTGCTGTATCTAATACCGTCACACTACAGGTCTCAGCTCCTAATATCGTGGTAGTCAAAAGCTCCACCTCAACTTCCGTAGCGATCGGAGATACGGTCACTTATAACGTAAATATTTCAAATAACGGTATAGAAGCTGTCAATAGCATAATCCTTAATGATCCAACACCAGCAGGTGCTGCTTTTGTAACGGGTAGCGTATCCGTGAACGGAGTACCTTTCCCAAACCTGAATCCTTCTTCGGGGATATCAATTGGTACCTTAGCGCCTGGAGCTTCAGCTCTGGTTGCTTACAGTGTTACCGTGACATCTGTTCCTCCTACTGCTACACTTATCAATAAGGCATCCGTAACCTTTACATCAGGTGTTTTTTCCGGTTCGACTTTCTCCAATACCGTTATCATCCCTGTTTACCAGCCGAACATCTCGGTCGTCAAAACAGCAAGTACGAATAACGCTACAACAGGTGACGCTGTCAGCTATACCCTGACCGTGAGTAACACAGGAAACTATCCGGCAAGCTTAATCATTACGGACAATATTCCTGCGGGTACCACCTTCGTTCCGAATAGTGTGCTCATTAATGGACTGCCCTTAGCGCAAGCAGATCCATCTACGGGGATTCCAGCTGGAGTTATTGCACCCGGTGCTACTACTGCAGTAATATTCACTGTTGATATCACCTCACTGCCCAATCCTCAGCAGTTGGTCAATCAGGGTACCGTAGCGTATAGCTTCACTTTGCCTGACGGCCGCACACTTGGCGGTTCCGTCCTATCCAATACAATTACTATCCCTGTCTCTTCACCAAATCTGGCTGTAGTAAAATCTACGCCTACCACATCAACTACAGTTGGAGACACGATCACCTATTCAGTTACAATTACCAATAACGGAATCGAAACGGTAAATAACGCAGTCTTCACAGACGCACTTCCTGCGGGTACCACATTTGTATCTGGCAGTGTATTAGTAGATGGTGTGCCTCGTCCAGGGGGTAGCCCTTCCACCGGGGTAACCTTGGGCAGTATTGCACCAGGTGTAACTGTAACTGTGGCATTCACAGTGAATACAGTCTCATTGCCACCTTCAGGCCTCCTAAATAACCAGTCAACGGTGAGCTTCACCTCTGGAGTTCTCTCGAATGTTGCCTTCTCTAATATTGTATCAACGCCTATTTACTTACCGATTCTAGCCGCAGCAAAAAGCTCGAATTCAATTCAAGCGACCGTCGGAGATACGATTACCTACACGATTAATGTAACCAATTCAGGGAATTACGGGGCTTTGGCTACTCTGAGTGATACTATCCCATCTGGAACAACATTTGTGCCAAACAGTGTGCTCATTCAAGGTGCCCCAGCTCCGGGAGCAGATCCAGCGGCTGGCATTCCACTCGGTGTTATATCCGCAGGTGCAACACTATCTGTTATGTTCTCAGTACTCATTTCAACACTGCCAGCAAGCCAGCAACTAATTAACCAAGCATCGGTAGCATTTGCTTACACCTTGCCTGATGGGCGGACGTTTAACAGTTCGATCAATTCCAATTCGACAACGATTTCGGTATCCTCACCGAATGTGATCGTAACTAAGTCATCACCAGCAACAGATGCCGTTGTTGGCGATACAATTACCTACAACCTTACAGTTACCAATAGCGGAATCGCCAATATCAGCAACGTAAACATCAGTGATCCAATACCAGCAGGTTCTTCGTTTGTTGCTGGCAGTGTGATCGTTGATGGCACTCCACGTCCTAATGCCAATCCAGCGAATGGCATCTCGCTCGGCACAATTGCACCGGGCGTTTCGGTCAATATTTCGTTCAACACTATCGTCAATGTACTGCCTAATCCTGCCACGCTCACCGATCAAGCTTCCGTCAGCTTCACATCTGGAGCATTCTCGGGATCCTCATTCTCTAATACACTTGTTATTCCGGTGTATCAGCCTATCATCGTTGTAGTCAAAAGCGCAGACAGAACCGCCGCAACTGTCGGAGATACGATTACTTACTTCCTGAATGTTACGAATACCGGTAATCTCATAGCAAATGTAGTCGTAACCGACACAATTCCTAGCGGAGCCATCTTTGTTCCAAACAGCGTGCTCGTAAATGGAGTGCCACAACCGGGCTCTGATCCGTCCGCTGGATTAAATATTGGAGCAGTTGCTCCGGGAAGCACGATAACAGTGACCATAACCCTGCAAGTTACTGTAGCCTCCCTCCCTTCACCGCAGCAGTTAGTCAATCAAGCTTCGGCAACTTTCTCATTCACACCACCAGATGGTCGTCTGCTCACCGGAACTTCACTTTCAAACGTCCTAATCATCCCTGTCTCTTCTCCGGATGTGAGTGTCGTTAAGAGCACTACCTCTATAGATGCAGTTGTCGGCGATATCATCACCTATACCATTGTTGTTACCAACTTGGGGATTTCAGCAGTCAATAACGTTATCATGGTTGACCCTATCCCAGCAGGCAGTCAGTTTGTAACAGGCAGCATCACTGTAGACGGAACCCCACGACCTAATGGCAGCCCGGCTTCCGGCATTGCCATCGGAACGATTGCTGCTGGCGCTTCCTCAACCATCACCTTCCAGGTTCAGGTAGTAGCGTTATGATTCCCGGCTCACGTACCCAACCTGTCGTAACCAATCAATCTATGGTACTCTTCAACTCGGCAGCGGGTGTTGACGGCATTGTCTATTCCAATACCGTTAACACCCCGGTCGTGGGCCCCGTGCTTTCATTGCTGAAGAGTACAGACAAACTCCATGCCTCTTTAGGTGACACTCTGGTGTATACCATTAAAGCTTCTAATAATGGAAACACAGATGCTTTGCTAACGGTGTATGACATTCTTCCAGAGGGTGTATCCTTTATTTCCAACAGCGTGCTTAGAGACGGTGTGCCTCTCCCAGGGGCTACACCGTCTTCGGGCATACCGCTAGGTTCTATTGCTCCGCAGAGTCAAGTAACCATCGCCTTTCAAGTGGTTATCATTTCACTTCCCTCTTCACTAGTGCTGCAAAATAAAGCACTGGGCCGTTTTTCTTTTGCCACACCCGAGGGAAGAATCGTTAACGGAGATTTATATTCTAATTCCGTACTAGTTTCTTTACGCTCCTACCAGCTCTCTACCTTGTTGTCTGCAAGCACTCCGACCTCTTTTATAGGTGATGTAATTACCTATACATTACGGCTTACGAACGAAGGTAACAGCCTATTAAACCAAATCATCGCAACGATTTCTATTCCTAACGGATCTGTGTTCATTCCAGGGAGTGTCATTGCAGGTGGCGTCTATTATCCAGAATCAGAGCCTACGCAAGGAATATTAATTGGTCAACTTGATAAAGACCTAAGCATTGATATTACCTTTCGCGTTCGAGTTACAGAGATCCCCTCATCCTTGGACCTGACTAACCGTGCAGCTGTCACTTATACCGTCGACGACGATCCCAATACAACCGAGAGTAACACCGTCGTTATCTCACTTGTTTTGGCAGGCGTCACCATCAGCAAGAGAGTAGATCATGTTACAGCAGCTCCAGGTGACAACCTAAGATATGAACTTACGGTAACCAACAGCGGGAACTTGGCCGTAAATGCGGTTCTGACCGATGCTATCCCTTCGGGCACTCTTTTCGTATGGGATAGTGTTCTCTTAAACGGAGTGATGCAAAAAGGCGCCCGTCCTGCTGATGGCATTCAGCTAGGCACATTAAGAGGCGGAACTTCAGCGGTCGTGGTCTTTCAAGTGAGCATTCCTGCAGCCATAAACATTCATGCCCACGCAGCTGTCCAAAATCATGGCAGTGTTCAGTATACTTTTGTGCTCCCGGACGGACGGACGGTAAGACAAACCTCTCGTTCCAATATCGTTACTACCTTAATAGTCCTGCCTATCATTTCTCTCGAAACTCATGCAAAGCCTACCCTTGTAGAAGAAGGAGAACATGTCCAATGCTGGATCTCCCTAACGAATAGTGGGAATTGGCCAGCAGAAGTATCCCTTGATCGGCTCACACCGGAGGAATGTCTTATTGATCCTAGCAGCATTGTGATTGATGGGATTCCAAATCCACAATCTTCATTTAACGGTATCTTGTCGCTAGGGACAGTCAAAGCTGCTGCCACTGTAAACATCCATTATTTTGTCAGGGTTAGTGAACATGTACTGGGTCGTTTTCTTAAAGGCTTAGTAACCGCTCCATACTTCTTCAATCTGGATGGACGTGAATACACTGGCGAGAGCCAGTCGAACAGTTATATATTGACCGTGGAAGAGATCAGTGAATAAGAAATCACATATCCCCCATCCCCATGAATATACTTTAGTTACAACCCCAAAACATAAATATTTATATCCCATGGGAGGTGGTCATCCTGTCGCAATCATCTGGTCCCTTTTCCTTTGTAGTCTCAAAAGAAGACTGGTCCCTTCATCGCAAAGGCCATCAGGATCAGGAACGTCATCAGCAAAAGGTCAGAGAAGCTATCAAGGATAATTTGCCGGATCTCGTGACCGAAGAAAATATTATTTTGTCAGGCGGTAAGCAGATTGTAAAGGTTCCGATTCGCAGTCTGGATGAATATCGAATTATCTATAACTTTCGTAAGCAAAAGCATGTAGGACAGGGCGACGGGGAAAGTCAGGTCGGTGATGTACTTGGGCGGGATTCACAGTCGGCACAGCCCGGCAAAGGGGAAAAAGCAGGCGATCAACCCGGTCAGGACACCGTGGAAGCAGAGGTCAATCTGGAGGATCTGGAGGACATCTTGTTTCAGGATATGGAGTTGCCACATCTGAAGCCCAAGAATAAGGAAGAGATCGAGGTTAAATCCATCATCTTCAACGATATTCGTAAAAAAGGCATGATGTCCAACATCGATAAGAAACGTACCCTGCTGGAGAACCTTCGGCGTAATGCAAGCAGAGGTAATCCCGGCATTCACAGTATAAGTCCTGATGATCTGCGCTACAAAACATGGGATGACATTCGAACGCCTCACTCCAATGCGGTCATTATTGCGATGATGGATACGTCAGGTTCGATGGGATCTTTTGAAAAATACTGCGCCCGCAGCTTCTTCTTCTGGATGACCCGCTTTCTACGCCGCCAGTATGAGAAGGTGGAGATTGTCTTTCTCGCCCACCATACGGAGGCTAAAGAGGTCAGCGAGCATGATTTCTTCACTCGCGGAGAGAGTGGAGGAACCATCTGTTCCTCAGCCTATCAAAAAGCGATTGAGATTATCGACAGCCGATACCCGCCAGCGCAGTACAACATTTATCCGTTTCACTTCTCTGATGGCGATAACCTCACCTCCGACAACGAACGCTGTGTAAAGCTAATTGGAGAACTGTTAAAACGAAGCAATATGTTTGGTTACGGGGAAGTGAATCAGTACAACCGCAGCAGCACACTAATGTCCGCTTATCGTCATCTGAAGCACGAGCAATTCATGCATTATGTGATTAAAGACAAAAAAGAAGTGTACCAGGCGCTAAAGACCTTCTTCAGTCAAAAGGGCACTGTTAATTCATAATTCCTACGTTTGATTATAGCCCACAGCTAGACTACCTTTTTTATTGTCCTACCCATATAAAAAAACCTCCATTCCAGAGCTTGGTAGGGGAGGTTTTTTTATTGAAATCTATTCAACTGTCCTAAACCGTTCCACAATACTTTAATTACCTCTTAGAAAATAGATGGCAAGAGTCATATTCCAAGTGAGCTTTAAACTCTACTGCCTATTGTACCTTCTCTCTATCCTTGCCTTTATCAGATTCACCCGCATTTCTATTCGCTGCTTCCCGGTCCTCCATCATCTCGTCCACCGTCTTTACCTTCAGGCGGGCTGCGCCTTCATTGTTGGCATTCGTTGGAATAAGATCTCCTGAAGCTAAGCGTTCCTTCGCTTTTGCAATGGCCTCGCTATATTGTGGCAGCCACTGCGCCCCAGCTACGAGCATCTCATCGACCATCTGCCAGATTTCTTTCGGGTTACATACGGCGCCTACCAACGGATCCATCATAAATGCTTGACGTAGCAGCTTGTCATCGCCGTGCACAGCAGCTTCGACGGCTAAACGTTGCACCGAGATACTAACGTTGCACACTGCGGCTGCTCCTAAAGGCAATTCACCCACAAGCGGCATCGATATACCGTTCCGATCCACATACCCTGGTGCTTCGATGATCGCATCATCTGGCAAATTAGAGATCACGCCATTGTTCACAGTGTTAAAGTGACCTCTATACACTCTGCCCGTTTCCAAGCCTTCAATAATAAACGAACCATGTTCTTCTCCGCGATTCTCCACTGTATACTCCAATGCCGAGTCCTTCATCCAATTTGGAAAATCCGTTTCGAACCAATTCCGCCCTTCGGTGCAGACACGTAGATATCCACCAGTCTCACCGTTAATCCAGCTTCCCAGGTCGATCCAATCCATAATTTCATCGCTGCGTTTACGATACCATGGCACATATTCACTTAGGTGACCATTGGATTCTGTACTGTAATATCCAAAGCGTCGCAGCATGTCGATCCGAACTTTTTCTGTGCGGCTGAATTCTGGATGACTCTCAAAAGCTTCTAAAAGACCTTCGGTCAAATCTTTGCCCTTATGACTCGCCGAAATATACCAAGTCTGGTGATTGATACCCGCACAAATAATATCGACTTCCGACTTCTTCAGCCCATACACATCTGCAATTTGTCCATGCCCATGCTGCACCCCATGACACAGACCAATCGTCCGTACACCACCGTATTTGTTGCATGCCCAAGTCAGCATAGCCATAGGGTTCGAATAGTTAAGTAGGAGTACATCCGGCGCAGCCATTTCCCTAATATCACGGCAAATATTCAGCATTTCCGCAATCCCGCGCTGACCATACATGATGCCTCCTGCACAAAGGGTATCCCCTACGCACTGATCGACTCCGTATTTCAATGGAATATCCACATCCGTAGCAAATGCTTCCAGTCCACCCATACGAATAGTACAAAATACATACTTCGCATCCTTCAAGGCTTCTCTTCGATCCGTCGTTGCCTGGATTTGAATATTTAATCCATTCTCTTTAATATCACGTTGGCACAGCTCGGTAACCATCTCCAAGTTGTGGCTATTAATATCCATAAATGAGACTTCAATATTATTAAATTCCGGCACGGTTAGTAAGTCCCGCAACAATCCACGGGTAAATCCAATGCTGCCTGCCCCTATAAAAGACACTTTAAATGACATCCTTATCATCCTCCGGTAATGAATTGATTGTTCCTGTCCATTGTAGCAAGGGCGCTAGGGAAAGCGTAACCAATATCATGACCTCTTTTGAAGGAAGGTGTCAAAAATCCTAACTTATCTATTGAACATCCATCTCTTCATAACTCCAAGAATGACGCTCAATGGAATTACGATATTCTACGGGCGTGTTGTCAGTATATTTTTTGAAGAGGAGATGAAAATATTGTCTGCTACTAACCCCTACATAATCGGCAATTTCAGCAATCGGAATATCACTCTGCCCCAGCAGCATCTTCGCTTTCTCCATTCGCAGCATATTCAAATAATCACTGAGTGTCCTACCTGTCTGTGACTTAAAAATACGGTGCAGATATCCGGGATGCAAATTGACCGCGGCAGCGATATCCTTAACCTGAATACTCTGGTCGTAATTCTGATGCAGGAATTCGATACTGCGCCGCACATAGAGCTGTGACGGCTGTTGACTGGCATGAAGCTGATCCTGGCGCAAGCTAGATAATCGAAGCAGAAGCTCGCAGAACAATAAGTCGACCATACTTCCGCCTTTCCCGCCACTTTGATCAAGCTCTAGTACAAGTCCTTTTAGAACATGATAAATTTCCTCCGGATCAGGCATGACTAGACTGGAAAAGGGAACCTGTAACCATTCAGCAAGCGCCGCTTCTTTCCGAGCGAGCTTGCCGATAGATGGAGCAACCCCTGTATAGTCCATAAATCCAAACTCCACATTCAGCATTCGGCAGGGCGTCCCATCCTCGACAATCAGTCTGTGCGGTACATTTGCATCGAGGATGATCAGTTCTCCCCGCTTTAACCTAAATCTCTCTTCTTCACCTGTTTTTGAACGGACATCCACAACACAGCTTCCTGAGATCAAATACATGATTTCGGTTGAATTATGCTGATGGTAAGACATACTGTAGTTGTTCCACTGTTTATAATAGTAAGCAAAAAAATGAGGACTATAATCTCTTTCAATTAATGCCTGCTGAAAAAGACTCCCACTAAGATTTAGAGGAAAATTCGTCAATCGATCACTCCTTTCTTCTATTAAAATGTTAACCCAAGTGTATCTCTCAAACTACTTCTAAGACAAGAAGAGCTACTTGAAGTCATTAAATTAGAAAAAAACGAGCAAAACTCCAATACAGAGGAGAGTTGCTCGTTTTATTGTTTTTACTAATAAGATTTAATTCTCATACTTGAAAAGAAACCATAGATTGCTTAAGATCTGCTGCTAAGCTCTCCAGCTTTTGAGATAAGGAAACTAGCTCCTCACTTACAGTAAATTGCTGTGAAGACATAGAAGCTACCTCCTGCGTCGAAGCCGTCGTCTGCTGCACAATAGAACTGACACTCGCCATGGATTCACCTAATTGACGCTGAAACTCTATCAGTTCATGAATAGAAGCAGAGGATTCACTAAGATGCCCCATGAAGTGCTCCATTTCCTCTTTGACACTTGCAAAGATCGTTGACGACTCTCGTACAGAAGAAATCTGTTCACGGAACTTCGGAGCGGTCTCATTGATATCTTTAACCGTATTCTCAATGTGTAGACCAATCTCTTCCGTAATCTTGGAGACCGATTGGATCGAATCATTCGATTGGTTAGCAAGCTGTCTGATTTCATCAGCAATCACTATAAAGCCTCTGCCTGCTGCACCGGCTCTTACCGCCTCTATAGTGGCATTTAGCGCCAAAATATTGGTCTGCTTATTTACGGCAATCATAGGACTAAGAATACTACGAATTAAATGAGTACTCTCTCTTAGCTTATTGGAATTCTCTTGTATGCGATTGAACATCTCCACAGTAGATTCACTCTGCTCTACTAGCAGCTTCATCAACTCTGTCCCCTGATCACTAACCTCAATCACTCGCTCCGCCGAAGCGTCCATTACTGTATTTAGTTCAGTCACTTCACTCATCTTGCTGCCAATGATTTCGACATTAGCATGGCTTTTTTCTGCTTCGACAGCAAGGCTTGCTGCTCCAAGTGCAATCTCACCCGTAGCAGATGCAACCTCTCTGGCATGAAGTGATGTTGTACCTGACGCTTTGACTAATTGTTCTGAAGTACCAAGCACTTCATCTGCTGACATTTCACTCTGGCTTGCAAGCAGAGAAATTTGCTCCATCATTTTGTTAAAGCTATGCCCGAGCCGACCAATCTCATCCTTACCCTTAAAATTCGTGCGTACACGAAGGTTTCCTCGCTCACCTTCTTCCATTAAGGTTGCCAGTTTACCTAGTGGACGCCCAACCAAACGAACAAGGACATAGCCAATTAACAGGGCTATCACGGCAGCTGCAAGCACAACAGAGAACGTAATATAAAGGAGCTTGTCCGCTGACTTCGTAAAATCACTAACTGGCGCATACCCCATGAGCGTCCACTTTGCAGTCGTTAAAGGTTGATAAACGACAAGCTGAGGACTTCCGTTCTCATCGGCTGCTGTAAAGGAATGTTTCTTTTCCACATCTTGCTCTTCTGATACTTTTATGTAAGAGAGTTGACCCAGTTTAGCATTATCCGCACCATAAACAATGTTACCATCTGTGTTCAAAATTCGAATCTCACCGGTCATTCCAATCTGAAGATTAGACAGCATTTCGGTCAAGGCCTTCCCTTTAACTTCGATCAGCATGTAGTACTCCGCTTCAGGATGTAATAGATTCCGAAGCAATCTCCCCATAGTTAAAGATGGCTCTGTATAAGCATCAAAGAAGCCCTTCTCACGAACTGGAAACCATACTGGCTCTCCTTTAGCATCTGCAATTTGTTTCAATCTTTCAGCAATACCTTCATCACTACGAAGGCCACTAACACCGGCAGATTTATACGATTCTGTTTCTTCCAAGCTCTTAGATACCAGTCTGACGCCATACATCCGCTCATCTGATCCTTTAACTAAGTCTAGCTTTCTACGAATCCGATCTTCTGCAGCGACTTTGGCTACCGTTGTAAGTTCTCCACTATTTATTTTTTCCAAGTCACCTTTTAATGCGGAGTCGAGTGCAAATTGCCTTGAGAGCGCTTCATATTCGGTTAGAACAAAATCCAGCTTGTCCGCTGCTTGAACTATAGACTGTGAGGAGGCCGCGGCAACCTCATCTGTAATGATATCTTTGGCAGCAAAATATGAAGTCAATCCTAGAACAGAGGATAAGAGCACTATGGAGCTGAAAAGAATAACGAACAATTTTATCCCAACTGATCTAAACTGTAGGGTCCATAGCTTTTTCATTAAGTTCACTCCCTATGATGGAAAAAGGGTACAGCCTTGCATTTCTGTACAAAGGCTGTACCCAGTTCATTCTGTAGTATGAAGCGAAATTGTTACCCCTTACTAGCTCCTGCAGTCAATCCATCAACAAGCAGACGTTGCAAGAATACAAACAAAATCATAATTGGAATAGAGATCAGAACAGCACCGGCAGAGAACAAAGTAAAGTTAGTGTTTTGGTTCGAGTTAACCATATCCCACATTCCGACTGCTACGGTCCAGTTCTCCTTCGTCCGCAAAATAAGTCTGGCAAAAATGAAATCCACCCAAGGTCCGACAAATTGAGTCAGTGCCATGTAAGTGATCATAGGACGTGACAAGGGAAGAATAACTCGCATAAATATCCCGAAATTACTCGCCCCGTCTATTCGAGCCGCCTCATCCAAAGAACGAGGAATCGTGTCGAGGAAGCCTTTGGCGATAAATGTTCCCCCGAGCGGCGCCCCAGCCGCATAAACAATAATCAAGGCAATATGTGTATCCAGCAAATTAAACTCCTTAAGGAGCATATAAATGGCAATCATACTCATAAAACCAGGGAACATACCAAGAATCAGAACGGTCGATAACGCTGTTTTACGCGCTTTAAACCGGAATCTGGATACAGCGTAACTGGTTAACAAGGTAAGAACTACACCGATAAGCATGGAGAATACGGCTATCTTCAATGTATTCGCATACCAAGTTCCAAACATATAGCTCGGTGATGTGAACAATTCTCTGTAGTGATCGAAGGTGAATTGCTCAGGGATAAACGTTTTACTGTACAGTGATTTACCAGGTCGGAAGGAAGCAAATAGAATCCAGAGGGCCGGATAGAGTGCCGCAATCGACAAAGCAATCAAGATGATGTAACTACCACTTAAGCGAATAAAGTTCGCGATCTTTCTGCTCATTGGATCATATCCTCCTCTTTGAATGATTTCGTCCGGCGGTAATTGTACAGGGAGAATGATGCAACAATGATAAAGATAATAATCCCTATTGCCGAAGCCATGTTGTTTTTATTCTGATCAAGTGTTAATTTGTATAGCCAGGTTACTAGCAAGTCAGTGGAACCGGCATATTGATAATCACCATTTACAGGACTACCACCTGTTAATAGGAAGATCGCATTAAAGTTGTTAATGTTACCTGCGAATTGCGTAATTAAAGTAGGCGCTGTGGAGAACAATACCATCGGTAGCGTAACAATACGGAACTTCTGATAACCTGATGCTCCATCTACCTCAGCGGCTTCATACATATCCCGAGGGATTGTAGTCAGTACGCCCATGATAAGTAACATCGAGACTGGAATACCAACCCACATGTTAACAATAATTACGGTAACCTTAGCCCAGAATGGATCTGTCAGCCATGGTAATCCGCCCATTCCAAAATACCCAAGGTATTGGTTGATCGGACCGAATTGACCGTTAAATAAATTGCGCATGAGCAGCAAAGAGATTAACTGAGGTACTGCGTAAGGCACAATCAGAATAACTCTCCACATTCCTTTGAAACGAATACCTTTTTGGCTCACCAATAAGGCTACCAATAGTCCTCCGAAATATGTAGTAATCGTTGAAAGAACTGCCCATATAATCGTCCATGTTAATACACCATAAAAGGTGTGGCTCCATGTTTTGAGAACTAATAAATTTCGGAAGGTCTGAAATCCAACCCAGTCAACCAATTTAGCGGGTGGAAGATGATCAGGTGCGGAATAGTTCGTAAACGCTAGCAGGATCATGAAGATGATTGGCATGATCGTAAAGAATAGAACACCAATACCCGGCAAGACCAAGAACGTCTGAGCGAACTTATAATCCAGTATATAGCGAACACTTTGTTTAAAGGTGTTTGCCTGAAGACCGTTATCGCGTTTCTCTCCAGTCTTATAAGCATCTTTAATGTTCAAATACCAAGCGAGGATTATGATGATAAGCATTAGAATGGTAATCAAGCTTTGAATCAAAATATAAATCGAGTGATCCCCAGCTACCATCTTAGCGATGCCTTTTACTTTTACCAAACGGCTAGGGTTCTCTCCTAGTGTGACAAAACCCCATAAAGCAGTAGCAAGATTCTGAATAAAATAATAAACAGCGGCGGCTTCTACAACTAAAAACATGATTCCTTTGATGAATTGGCGGTTATATATTTGTCCCAATCCCATGAAAATCGTCGACAGTACTGCGGCCCTCGTGCGATGTCGCTGCATTTCGCTTCCGTTCTCCTCTCCGAGTGAAAATAAGAAGCTGCCCTCCGCTAAACATGCGACGGGCAGCTTGATTCACTGTATGCTTTTAAGACTGTGATTTATGATCCTTATTGCGATGAACTGTTGTTCAAATCTTTGATTTGTTGAACGGCTTTGTCCATAGCTGCTTTTGGATCCACATTTTTATCCCAAATTTCTGGAAGTGCTGCATTTACTGGGCTCCAAACGTTACCCATTTCAGGGATAGAAGGCATAGGCTGGGAGCTCTTAGCTTGTGCTGCAAAAGCGGATACAAATGGATCATTAACGATTTGTGGATCAAGAAGCGCTTCGTTGTTTGTAGGAACAGAACCGATCGTTTTGTTCAATAGCAATTGAGCATCTTTGCTTGATGCAAAATGCGCGTACAATTTAGCAGCATTCGGATATTGAGTAAACGAGTTAACTGCGAAAATTTTGATACCAGAGAATGTAATGGCTGTTTTGCCATTCACTGTAGGGATCGGTGCGATACCAAGGTTGTCGCCAAGAGCTGCTTTGTATCCTCCAAGCTCCCAAGGACCTGTGATATCCATTGCTACATCACCTGAGTTGAACAAGCTGCGTTTGATATCAGCGTTGATATCTCCGCTCTTAATTGGCAATGCTTCTTTCATTTTCACAAATTCTTTAAGTCCTGCAACAGCTCCATCATTAGCAAGTCCGATATCGTCTTTATCTGTACCGTCTTTACCGAACAGATATCCGCCATCGGAAGCGATAAACATGTAGTTGAAGTACAAGTTTCCTACTTCCCACATAATTCCGTATCTGTTCTTGGATTTATCTGTGAATGTTTTGCTGAAAGCAAGAACATCGTCGAAAGACTTAGGTGCTTCTTTAACAAGTGATTTATTGTAGAACAATGCATAAGTTTCTGCTGCTCTTGGGTAGCCATACAATTCGCCTTCATACGAAGATCCGATAATCGAAGCTTCAGTATTGCTAGCTTTTGTTTCTTCACCGAAGACATCGTTAGGAAGAACCAAGCTCGCACTTGCCGCTTTACCTAAGTTGTCGTGAGGAATAAGGATAACGTCTGCTGCTAATCCTGAAGGACCATCTTGAGTAAGTTTAGTTACTTGATCTGGTGGTGCCAACTCTTCAATCTTGACTGGAACGTTATATTTTGCTGTGAACTGCTTAGCAATTTCGTCTGCGAATGGTCTTTCTTCCTTACTTTCCCATACAACTAGAGTCGCTCCATCTTCAGGTACAATCTCATCTGTCGCTGCTGCATCTGTGCCCTCTGGCGCTGCAGTCTCTGTAGTGTTATTAGCAGCATTAGTAGCTTTTGCTGCGTTGTTACCCCCGGCATTCCCATTGTTACTCGAACCACACGCTGTAACGGACAGTGCCATAGAGACAGCAGCGGTGATAACCATCACTTTTTTTAACTTCATTACTTTAACCCCTCCCAATTTTAAAAAAGCATAAGATGATAAAATAGTAGAGCAGAAACTTGCGCAAACGATTTCAGAAAAGCTAAAAAAAAAGTTATTCTTTTAGCTCACTCCTTCTAAAGCTGCATTTAGCAGATCAAGAAAGCGCTTCATTCATGAATACATCATACAACAGTATCGTTTGTTTTTAAAAACGTTTGCACATACCATATTTGACCATTTTCCATTAATTGATAAACAATATAGGCATTTATCTCCATTTTTCACATGATATCTTTTAATTAATCGATATTTCATGTGTTTAAAAATGGAATTGCTATTTTATTTGCCCCTGATATACCACAAATTCACTTTTCCAGTAGATTTACAATTATCGGGCAGTAGAAACGCTCATATACTCAAGTGAAAATTTGTGCAATGGTTTGAACAAGAGTATTGAAAGCCCTTTTATTCCATGCTATAATCCAAATCGTTAAGAGGCAATCCAACATGAGTCATTGCATCTATTGTCTGCCTCCTGTTCTATATAACTAAAAGGCAATGTTACTTATGAAAGGTACAACCTCGGACAAGCTACTTCGCGGCGGTTGTGCCTCTTTGTTATGTGCAAGTTTGCCTCATCATTTGCGCATGTTGCATAAAAAACTGTGCAACCATTAACAATAGCGACATTCTAAACCCCACGCGCTGTGGTGAATGGTTCGGGAAAGTATCGCTCACAAAACTTAAGCGTATACTTTCGAGTTAATTTTGCCGAAGCTGGTCAGGGAAGTATCGCTTACAAAAATTTAGGAGGACTTATTCATGTTACTGGAAGCTGTGTACCATCGCCCGCGGTTAAATTGGTCTTATGCCTATAATGACAGTACGATTCACTTGCGTCTCCGCGCTAAAAAAGGGGATTTAACAGAAGTATTTGCTTTTGCAGGGGATAAGTACACTTGGGATACCACGAAAGAGCTAATTCCCATGACCCTCTTCACCTCTGATGCGATGTTCGATTATTGGGAATGTGCTTCAGTTCCCATCTATCGCCGATTGAAATACGGATTCTTACTGCAAAAGGATAACGAGAAGGTTTGGATGACCGAAAATGATTTTCAAACGAACCGGCCAGAAAATCCAAACAAGCTTTTCGAGTTCCCATTTATTAACCCCGTTGATGTGTTCACTCCACCTGCCTGGGTAAAGGATGCTGTATTCTATCAAATCTTTCCTGAACGCTTTGCAAATGGCGACCCTAGCCTTGATCCTAAAGATGTTCAGCCATGGGGAGCAGAGCCAACACCAACCAATTTTTTTGGCGGGGACCTTCAAGGGGTTATTGATCATCTGGATCATCTTAACGAGCTTGGCATCAATGCTATTTATTTCACACCACTCTTCACTGCAACTACTAATCATAAATACGATACAGAAGATTACATGAAAGTTGATCCGCATTTCGGGGATATTGCAACGTTAAAAAAACTCGTCGACCTCTGCCATAAACGTGGTATTCGTGTGCTGTTAGACGCAGTATTCAACCACTCCGGTGGAACCTTCGCTCCATTTTTAGATGTTCAGGAAAAGGGAGAAGACTCCATTTATAAAGACTGGTTCCATATTCGTGAGTTTCCGCTTCAAGTTGTAAACGGGATTCCTACTTATGATACTTTTGCGTTTGAACCACATATGCCAAAGCTTAATACCGAACATCCTGAAGTTAAAGAGTACTTACTGAAGGTCGCTGAATTCTGGATTACAGAAGTTGGAATCGATGGTTGGCGCCTCGACGTAGCCAATGAAGTAGATCATGATTTCTGGCGTGAATTCCGCAAGGTGGTAAAGCGCGCTAATCCGGAGGCCTACATCCTTGGAGAAATCTGGCATGAGTCTGCTCCGTGGCTGGAGGGTGATAAATTCGATGCCGTCATGAACTATCCCTTCACTGATGCTGTCTTAGACTTTTTTGTTCATGGTAACCTTGATGCAGAGGGGTTTGCCAACTCTATTGGTAGACAGTTATCGCGCTACCCACTGCAAGCAAGTGAAGTTGCCTTCAATCTGTTAGATAGTCATGACACTCCACGCTTACTTACGCTGGCTGCTGGGGACAAAAATAAAATGCGATTAGCTGCACTATTCCAGTTCACCTTTATGGGTACTCCTTGTATCTATTATGGCGACGAGTTCGGAATGGACGGTGAAGGTGATCCAGGTTGTCGTAAATGCATGGAGTGGAACCCTGAGAAGCAGGATCGTGATCTGTTCGAATTCTACCGTCAGCTCATTCAAATCCGCAATGAGCAACCTGCACTTCGTACGGGGACATTTACTTTCTTAGAGGCAGGTCGACAAGGCAGTAAGATAGCCTATGAGCGCCGATTGGATCTTGAGACTATAGTTGTACTGATCAATAGCGAAGAGACCGCCCAAACGTTCCGTATTGACGTAGACGAGCGAAATTGGGAGAACTTGTTCACGGCCGATACAGTGCGTGCTGAGCGTGGCAAGCTGAACGTGAAGATGCCCGCTTATGGTTTCGCTATACTTAAAGCAATCAACTAGATTTAAATGCCTTTGGCCGTATAAAACATAACAAAACAGGGTATCTCACTAGCTATGATAGCTGTGGGATACCCTGTTTTCTATTAGAGATGACTAAGAATGACTGTCACATTACTAGCCAATTACTAATACTTCGGTGCACTAACAATCAGCACACCGAAGTCCAGTTTACTTGCTCAGTAGTGTATAAATAATCTGTGCGCTTTCGGCGCGGGTCATCCACCCTTTTGGAGCAAATTGATTGTTCTCTCTGCCTTGGAGAAGCCCTAGACCTGCTGCTGTCTTCACGTAGCTATCTGCCCACTTGCTAATGCTAGATGCATCTGCAAATGTCGTGACACCCACTGCTGGTTCGATCTTCTTACCAGACTTCACTTCAAGCGCACGGATCACCATGATAGCCATTTCCTCACGGGTAATGGAAGCATTCGGCGCAAAAGTATCCTTGCTTCGACCACTAACAATGCCCAGCTTAGACGCTGTTGCTACGTATGATGAATACCATGCATCTGACTTGATATCAGTAAATTGAACCGGCCCTTCCGCATTTAAACCAAGTGCACGAACTAGTAATGCGGTAAATTCCGCACGACTAACATTGCTCTTCGGATTAAATTCGGTTGTCGTAACCCCTGAAACAATTTGTTTTGCAGCAAGAGACTGAATGGCATGGAATGCCCAATAAGTAGTTGGAACATCCTCAAACGACTTCACAATCTCTAATACGGCATATTTACTAAAGTGCGTGACTTGTGTAGATATCACGTCTCCATTCAGCTTTCCACCTACGTACTCAAGCTCGCCATTATCGCCTAAATAGTAAATCCCCAATAGATCTTTATTCGATTGGCCTTTAATCTTAAACGATATCGTGATTGGCTCATCGAACTTCTTAACAACAATCCGGGTACCATCTTTCTTCAGAATGCTAAGTCTCAATTCAAACACATCAGAAAGCGAAGTTACGGTCCCCACCTCTTTGTTTAAACCGTCGATTAATGCTTTTGTAGCAGACTGGACCAATGGTTTCAGCTCCAACAGGATTTGAGTACCTTCCGCATCCACACCTGAAGCTAAACTTGGTATTGTGCTTAACAGTTTGTTAGGGATAGTAAGTAATAGATCCCCCACTTTAAATACTAGATCATTAGATCCCAATGTTTTTGCTGCTTGCAACGGTAACAATACCGCTGTCTTACCTGCAGCAATATCGATTTGTACCTTTCCATCTTTACCATTCTTCAAACTGTCCTCACTGACAACTTGCATATCAGCAGGAGTTGTTGGGCTAACTTCAGCACCACCTGAGGTTGGTGTTGGTGTCACTTTAGATACAGCAGCTAGAATAACCGTACCCCCATCATCTCTACCTGGTAGATCAATGATTACTTTTTGATCTTCGGATACCGTGTATGTTTTACCGCTGTACTCATCCTTTACAGATGAATTGGCAGCAAACGGTACTGGAATCGTTGCGGATTCCTCACTTGTTTTAGTGTTAATAACCGTCACGACGTTCTCATTATCGTAAGACTTATTGAAGGCTAAATAACCTAAATCATCTGAACCTGCCAGCTTCGTGCGCGTACCTTTAGAATACACTTTGGAGTATTTTGCACGGATATTCAACAGCTTCTGATAATGATCATGAAGTGGCTTTTCTGCAGTCAACTGATCCCAAGGCATATCTTTACGGTTCTCACTGAACTCACCTTTAGACATGTCTCCTGCATTTTTACCCGATTTCCCCAGTTCTTCTCCGTAGTAAATGACTGGCTGTCCCTTGGCTGTGATTTGTAGAGCGGCTGCGATTTTCAGCTTGCCTTTATCTCCATCCACATAATTAGACAAGAAGCCATCCTCATCATGACTACTCAGGAATTGAGCCATCATCTTCGTGTTATCAATCTTTAACTCTCGTTCCTGCAAATAGGAATCAACACTGTTAACTTTACCATCAGTAAAGTCTTTCGCAGCATCATTAAATCCAAAATCAAGCAGTCCGTCCATCTGGCCTGTTTCGAGCATTCCACCATTGCTATCAATGGTTCCGCCGAAGTATTCACCGGTCATTTTGAAGTTTGGATCAATTGAAGTCAGTGCATTTTTAAATGCTTTCCAAGTTGTATCTTCTACATGTTTGACTGTATCCACACGGAAATAGTCAATCGTATCTCCACGTTCCGTCCGAGCGTTATCTAACCACCCTGTTTGCCAAGCGATAATTTTTTCACGAACGGCTGGATCTTCCGTTTTGAAATCCGGCAATCCTGCAAGCTCGCCTTTGATTGGATCTGTATCCGCGGATACACCATCCGTACGAAGCATTCCTTCAAAACGTGCTTTATCCTCAGCTGTAATCGTCGGCTCTTTATCCTCAGCCTTTAAACCGTAGCCCGTATGATTGAGTACAACGTCGACCATGATCTTGATGCCCTTGTCATGTGCCTTTTCGATCAATTCCTTGAAGGTCTCCATATCACCAAGATGCTCGTCAAGCTTTGTAAAGTCCTTGGCCCAATAGCCATGATATCCGTATTGTTTGAAGCCATCACCTTTATTAAAATCAATATTATCTACAATTGGCGTAATCCAAAGCGTGTTAATACCAAGTTCTTGCAAATAATCGAGATTGTCGATCATTCCTCGGAAATCACCACCGTGGTATGCTTCCAGTTGATCTTTATCTACATTCTCATTATTTGTTGGATCTCCGTCTTTGAAGCGGTCTGTAAGCGCAAAGTATATACGAGCCTCATCCCAATCAAAATCCAGCTTATCTCCTGTGTAGGTTCTCGCTTTTACCTCGAGTTTAGCATTTTCTTTATGTGAATTTCCGTACTGGTCCACGAGCGTAATCGGAATATTTTTGATCCCCGCTGACACCGTGTCCTTCACAGCAACTGTCTGTTTCATCAGCTCCGTATCCAGCTTAACTTTGCTTGGTCCTCCAAGATTGGTTAAATCCATGTATCCCTCTGAATATGTTACCTCTTCTGAAGTCACTACATTGATGGTTACAACCGCATTCTGATTAGATGTAACTGCTTCAGGATTCACGGATGTCGTAATCTTAACGTCAGGAATATGATACACAACAATAGATTCATCATTCACTGTATTCTTAGGATCTGTAAATTCAGTAGTGATTCCGTTTTTCGTGATCAAGAACGTATACTTATACGTACCTTCTACTAAATCAGCCAACGTGTAAGTGAACCACTCGTTAGCGGAATCATAAACCATTGGATATGTTTTTCCGTTCACTTTTACTTTAGCAGCCGTGATCGCTTCCATATTTCCAATACGGAACAAGGCATCATTGCGGTATAAGAAAGTGATTGATCCATCTTTTAGAATTGGACCACTAATACTTGGGCTGATATCAAACTCCTTCACCCCGCTAATTACGTTCACTTTAGTGAATAATTCACCCGGCGTCAGCGGAATGATTCGGTCATCCCCGTAGGCATCCTTATACTTCCAAGGATCATCCCCTTCACCTTTACGAAGGACGAACCCTACACTTGTCGCATTCTCAGCAACCTCAATCAAAACACTCGCTGTGCCATTCTTAAAGGTTGTAAAATCAATCTGATCATTTTTAACTCCTGTATTCCAGACCCAGATGTTCCAATCCTTATAATCCTTATCACTACGGGTATAAGTGAACAGAACATATCTCTTATCCGTAACCTTAACTGTAACAGTTGTAGAAATACCGCCATAAGTGATGGTAATTACAGCTGTTCCATTACCAATTGCCTTCACTTGACCTTTACTGGTTACTGTAGCCACTTCAGGCTTATTGGAAGTGTAAGTAGCCAATTGCGTAACATTTCTTCTGCTGTTGTCGTCGTACTTCGCAAAAACAGCTGTTTGATGCGTATTGCCTGCTGCCAGCGTGTAGCTTACACTATCGGTCTCTATAGAAGTAAGCGTAGCGGCTTCAGCTTCCATTTTGATAATCACTGCAGTCAAAGGATCTAGCTTGATTGAATTAGCAGTTAAAATGAAACCACTCTGTTGACTAACTGCAGTAACACCAGCTTCATCATTGTCAACAAGCACCTGACCACTCGTCAAATCCTCTGATAAAGTAAGAGTTCTTTCTGTGCTATCGCCATTCATGAAAACATAATAGATACCTGTGCCATCAGTAGCTTTGTTTGAATAGCCAATGACAAGATCATCAGTCTTCATTTCTGGTGCAGGAATTAGTTTAACATTGGAATCAACCAGATCCTTGTCGCCCAATCGGAATGCATCGGTAGACTTTCTCAATTCCATCAGACCTGACGTGTATTTTCTTGTTGTATTCTGTACTGGGAATTGTGATTCATCCGTTGCTTTGGTCCAATCAAACATGTTGACAGCATCCGAAGAATCATACGAATCATGAATAAAATAACCAAAGGATTTGCCTTCACTATCAAACATTTCAGTGTACTTATCCTGAGGAACCGAAGTGCTATTCCATTGCTTGGTACGCCCATATTCCTGGCCTGCATGAATGAAGGCAGTGCCTTGGGAGGTTAGAACAAGCATGTTTCCGAGTCTAATCCGTTTCTGGATTTCAAGCTCATTCTTCTCAATGGCAGGATCTTTCTTGATCGTTTGTGCAATAACATCGTGCAGCGTCAGGTTATCATGCGCTTCGATGTACGGAACGATATCACCTGGATCATCAGCAGGCGTATTTGAGGGCTCCGCCTTAATATTGTTAAAGATTGTCGCTATTGGACGCGCACCACCCGTAATAAATCTAGGTTGACCTTCGGAACCATAACCAGACTTCAATTCATTACGGAATTCATCAGAGAAAACACCGACATTATCCGTTTTATCCATCCAATCCTGATCTGCCCCTTTTCCAGCAAGGGAAGGATCGGCTGCGGCACCACCGAATGTTCTCCAGCCTTCACCGATAAAAAGTGCCTTCGGATTAATTTCTGCCGCGGCATCATAAGCATTCTGAACAGCCTCCGCTGTCGCATCGCCCATCATATCCCAGCGCATTCCATCAATCTTGTACTCTTCAAACCAGTATTTCACGGAATCAACCATCAACTTCTCAGCCATTTTATGGTTAGTGGCCAGATTATTTCCGAAACCTCCGATAAAGTTGCCATTTGCATCTTGGAACGCGTAGTAATTAGGTACGATGTCGTTTAAGAATTCTTTTTTAGCCATATGTGTGTACACTACATCCAGAATGACACCCATTCCAGCTTCATGTACGGCGTCAATCAAACCTTTTAATTCTTTAATCCGTGCCTCAGGATCAGCAGGTTTCTGCGAATAAGCACCATCTGGAGAGAAGTAGTTGTGAGGATCATATCCCCAGTTGTATTCATTGTTTTTAGCGGAATATTCTTTTTCTCTAGTCCCCATCTTCGTCTCATCCCCGTAATACCAAGCCATTACAGGAAGTAATTGAATATGAGTTACACCGAGAGATTTAATATAATCGAGCTTCTTTTCAAAAGCGCTATAAGAGCCCCATCTTTCGCCACTCAGACTATCTTCGATCGATACATCGGATGTAAAGTCTCTGACGTGGACTTCATAAATGATTGCGTCCTCGCGTTTTTCGTAGCCTTTAATATCAGCATAACCAAAGGTATCCGGGTTCGTCAGTCTTAAATCAACGATAGCCGCTTTACCGACTGTATCCCCGCCAGCACCAGCTGCACCTGTGGTATCCATAGTAAATACCGCCATTGATTTAGCATAAGGATCAAGGACCTTATTGGTTACACCGTCATTCGTCACTTCATATTGATAAAAGAATCCTCTTACATCGTTTGTAGTCGTGCCTGTCAAATCAGTCGGCTTCAAATCAACCGACCAGACCCCTTGATCTCCACTCGTTAAGTCAACACTGCCCACAAGCACGTTGGAGTCATTCTTATCGTACACATTTACGACAACCGAGCTAGCTTTAGGAGCCCACAATTTTAACGTGGCTGTTTTGTCAGCGTTGTACGTAGCCCCTAGATCATCTCCTGTATAATTGTACATTTCATCAAGCATTCTCCAACCACTAGCCGCAGAGACCGTTTTGCCTGAATAAGTAACGCTAAGCGGAACTTTATCCAGATCAAAGGCTTTTGTATCAACTTCAATTGAAGTTTTGCTAGTAATGGTTACAGCCGATACAGGAATAGCAACACCGTCTTTATCTTTAACGGTAATCTCATTCTTCAATGCTGCTGCATCCAAGCCGTCAGTTAACGTGAAACCAAGAAGGATTTTGCTCGTCGACAACACTTCAGCAGATACTAAACCGATAGGTGTTTCACCAAATGGTGAAACATATACATTGTTGTCTCCTTCTTTTATCCACAGCTGGTTGTAACGATCCAGTAGAGTAAATCCTTTGTCACCGCCGTCTTTATTATCGCCATTCAACGGGTTCACTACGAGAAACCCAATTTTTTTTGCAGCTTCTTTCAATGGAATATCAATATAAGCACCAAAGCGACCTACTTGATCGGCTTGGAATGGAATTGCATCTTTAGGCCAATCCTTAAGTGAAACTGCTACATCTTCCCACAACCATAATCCATACTGACTTTGATTGGAATCTGATCTCATATAATGGATCCGAACGGTATTTGCCGGAAGCTTAACCGGTTCATAAGGCGTAACTACATCAGAGCCTTCTGTGATCCATACTTCATTAGTTTGTGGAGTATTAATCGAGAAGTTCTTATCTCCTCCATCTTTAGCACCACTTGCACGCTGAAGTGCGATGAATGAGATTTTCTTAGCCCCATCCTTAATCGGCACATCAACATATGCACCATAGGAATCCATTTGTCCATCAGGAAAAGGGGTCGCACCCATAGCCCAATCAACAGAAGGGCTTACAACATCACCCCATAACCACAATCCCTTATCGGTGTAATCACTAGCTTTGTAGTGAACACGAATGTGCCCTGCTGGAACAGGTGTAACCTCTACAGGTTCAGTAGGGATTTTATATTCTGCGGTCACACTGTGATCTGCAGTATTGTACTTGAAGGTTACCTTAAGATCTAACGGTAGGCTCAACGCTAGATCGCTTTCTGGATAAGACATATCCTCTGCTTCTGTGGCTCCTGGAACAGAAACCTTATATGTGTAATCTCCCTGCGGCACAGTAACAACTCTACTGTACACACCATCAAAATCCGGATCTGTTAATGTGGACAACGCCTCTGCTGGCAGGTTTCCTGTCAATTTAGGCGTAATTGGCGTGTAATACGTAGAATCAGCTATTTTATGAGTGATGTCATTATAATAAAAGGTTACAGTCGTTTCTGTTTCTAGCTTGATGTGGATATCGCCTTTATTATTAACTCCATTAGGATTGGTGTAATTTCCGTAGCCATAACTCTCATCAAAACTATCGTTCAGAGCAACCTTATAATTATATTCTCCTGCTGGCAGAGTCCCAGTAAAAGAATACAACCCATTGTCTGAGTAAGTCATTTGGGTGACTACTGATGTCTCATCCCAATCCTTGCCGGGATTTTCCGCCCCAGTAGAAATAAACTGTGATTGCAAATCACCGACCAAAACTACCTTTGTCGTTTCTGCTGAAACCTTAACTGGGTGTAAGCCGAGACTGGAGAACACAAGAGCAACGATCATGAAGATCGCGAACGTCCTCTTACCCCATAAATTTATTTTCATTTTTGTAAAACCTCCCATAATTATGAATTCTCTTTGTGCAAGCGGATACATAATTTCTCAAACCCCGCCAATTATTCTGAGGTTATGAAATCATGCGTCTTCCTTCTGTGGTTGGAGAAGGTCTATGTGTGCGGCTCGTCAAACCGGATTAACAGCATCACCATCCTTATCAAAGTAAAAGAACATCACAAAAATCATGAAATCAGTGCAAACGTTTGCAATAAGTCGTGCACAAACCTAAGTACATAAAATCCATTCCTTAACACAACTGAGATCGATCCAAAATCGCCCAATGTAAACGCTTGCTATATTTTGATTTACATACTAATGCTGTATTTATGGTATTGTCAACCAGTATTTTTATGTGTTTAACGAACTCAAATTATCATAAAAGTAAAAATAAAGAAAAGTGAACCTGATAATCCCATTTAAGATTTATCCGTTTTTTGAATGTCTCTCTAATTCCATTCCTCGAATCAAATTGTTCCAAAAAATTCAAGCCACACGTTTGCATTTACGAAATGCTCCTCTCAAAGAAATTGGGTATCTTTTATACATATTAAGATCCATCTTGCTAAATCATTCATACTTTTTTGGTGAAAACAAACAATTTTACACATAAATTTCTAATACTCTTTCCAAAAGTAGCAATATTGCCCTTCCAAATGACTTTATCTATTTACAATTTAGAACTCTTAGATTAATATTACTGTGTAAAGCAAACGGTTCCATAAGGAGGTTTCTATGACAGTTACCATTAAGGATGTGGCCAAGAAAGCGGGAGTATCTCCCTCCACGGTATCCCGGGTATTGTCCAATCACCCCAGAATCAGCCTGGAAACTTCCCGCAAGGTCAAAGCTATTATGGAAGATATGGGCTATACACCTAACATGATGGCTAAGAGTCTAGTGTCGAAAACTACAAATAGCATATGCTTCAGTCTTCCTAAACCAGCTGAAGAGCTGTTCTCAAATTTATTTTTTATGGAATTAATCCGAGGGATCGTTACACAAGCTAGCCGTTCCGGCTACGACGTGTTAATTAGCTCCGGAGCAAACGAGAAGGAAGAATTGGAAGCCGTTTCAAGACTTCTAAAGGGTCGTCGAGTAGATGGTGTTATTCTGCTTTACTCTCGTACAGATGATGCTGTTATTGATTTTCTAGAGAGTAACGATTATCCATTCGTACTGGTAGGCCGAAGTGATCGATATGAGAATATTTTATCTGTCGATAACGATAATGTGATGGCAGCATATGATGCTACAAACCACCTCATTTCAATGGGTCATGAACGTATTGGCTTCGTAAGTGGACCGCCTAATCTAATTGTTTCTCGCGATCGTCTCGCAGGATACCGTAAAGCACTGCTGAATAGCGGTCTTGAAATGCGTGATGAATGGATTGTAGAAGGTGAATTTCTACAGGATAGCGGATATAGAGCGATGTCTTTTTTCATGAATTTGCCTAATCGGCCTACTGCTCTAGTTGCAGTGGATGATATGGTATCGTTCGGAATTTTACGTGGATTGAATGAGCTGAAATACAAAGTGCCTGACGATCTCGCTATTGTGAGCTTTAACAATATTCCATTATCTGAATTATCCAGCCCTCCGATCAGTAGTATTGATATTGGAATTTATCATCTTGGCTACACTGCATCTCAGGTACTTATTCAGAATATCAAGAGTCCGAATCACGATGCTGGTTATACAAACCGATTTGTTATTCCACATCGCTTGATCGTGAGAGAGTCATCCATGTACTCACATGCTAAGAACAAAACCGAATGAATAAGTGAAGCGATCAACGCTTCATTTATTTTTTGAAAATCTGTACAAACGTTTGCGCTAAATTACTAAAACTTCTTGATCCAGTTCTTTTCAGGGTGAATATTCGAATCTGAGGTTAAGATAAACTTAACATCTTTAGCAAAGCTTATACGAATTGAAAGCAAATTCAGATACGATTACCCAATGGATCACGATACTGTCACAAATTTTAGGAGGTACTACAATGACGGAAATTAAAGCCTGCTTGTTCGATTTGGATGGTGTTATCGTTGATACTGCCAAATACCATTATATCGCATGGAAAGAGCTTGCAGATGGATTAGGGTTTCTCTTCACAGAACAAGATAACGAACGCCTTAAAGGAGTTAGCAGAACTGCCTCGCTAAATATTTTGCTGGAAATCGGCGGACTAACTATCGATGAAGAAGAGAAAGCTAAGCTTGCGGAACAGAAGAATAATCGATATGTCGAATATATTGCGAAAATGGACAGCTCAGAGATTTTGCCAGGTGCGCTTGATTTTCTGAAAGAGTGCCGTGAGAATGGCATCAAAGTTGCCCTCGGTTCTGCTAGTAAGAACGCAATGACGATATTAAATAATACCGGATTGACCCCTTACTTTGATGCAATCATCGATGGCACACACACAAGTGCTGCTAAACCTGATCCGGAAGTTTTTCTTTTAGGAGCTAAAGCACTTGGCGCTGATCCTAAACACTGTGTTGTCTTCGAAGATGCAGAAGCAGGAATTGAAGCTGCGTCGCGTGCTGGAATGTTCAGCGTTGGTATTGGTTCACCGGAAACGCTCAATGCGGCGAACATCGTCGTTCCATCGCTCGCTCATATGAGTGTGTCACAACTCAAAAAATCTTTTGCTTAAAGTCTAACGAACATTAATCAACTGAAAGTGTTAATGTGATTCGCCCTGCTGCATTCCACTTATAAATGAAATATGTATATCTAGAGGTACGCTTGAAGTGGAGATGGTGAAAGGATTGTGTAGAAGCGCTAGCGATCGGAACAACCTTTCGCCAGCGGAGCGACTCACAAGCACCAAAGTAGAGATATAGTTCATTATATATCCCCACAACATATTTAAAGGAGCCGGTTATCGTGAAACAATATTTAACAATTGATGAATGGTCCATTATTGAAGAATCCTTTGATCCACAGACACAAGAAATCTCTGAAAGTGTATTTAGCCTTGGCAACGGATTTATGGGTGGTCGAGCTAATTTTGAAGAGCAATATAGTGGAAGTAGCCTACAAGGCAGCTACATGGCTGGCGTGTACTATCCTGACAAAACACGGGTCGGCTGGTGGAAGAACGGCTATCCTGAATATTTTGCTAAAGTACTGAACAGCACAAACTGGATCGGTATTAACATCGACATTGAAGGAACTCCTTTAGACCTGGCAAAATGTACGGTTTCCGATTTCCGTCGTGTTCTTAACATGAAGGAAGGTACGCTTTCCCGTTGTTTCACTGCCACACTCGAAGATGGTAAGGAAGTTAAAGTTGAGAGTATCCGATTCGTCAGCATGACTCGTCAAGAAATCGGTGCTATTCGTTACTCCATCATTCCTGTGAATTTCTCAGGCAAGATTACGATCACTCCTTATCTCGACGGTGACGTGAAGAACAAGGATTCCAACTACGACGAGAAATTCTGGAATGAAGTTGAGAAGCAAGCAGGCACTGAAGGTGGACACCTCACCCTTAAGACTAAAAAACTCGATTTCCATGTAACCTCTGCTATGGCTTTTGATATCCTTGTCAATGGTGAGAAAGTCAACGCTGATGCTGAAGCTATTGAACAAGAGAAATATGTAGCCAGCAAAATGAATGTATCCGTACAATCTGGCGATCAAGTCGTCATTTATAAATATGTTGCTAACGTAACCTCACGTAATCACGGTCTTGGACAATTGGTCGATGCTGCTCAAACTGCTTTGCAAGCTGCTAAGGAAGCTGGTTTTGTAACCCTTCTGACAGAACAAATAGAAGCTTGGAGAGAGAAATGGAAAGAAAGCGACATCATTATTGAAGGTGACGTTTCGGCACAGCAAGCGATTCGTTTCAATATTTTCCAGCTAAACCAAACCTACAATGGTGAAGATGACCGTCTGAACATCGGACCTAAAGGCTTTACAGGTGAAAAATACGGCGGCAGCACTTACTGGGATACAGAGGCGTATTGCGTTCCCTTCTATCTCAGTACAGCAGACTCCTCTATTGCTCGCAACCTGTTGATCTACCGTTACAAGCATTTGGAAAAGGCTAAGGAAAATGCTCGTAAGCTTGGTTTCGCAAAAGGCGCATTGTACCCAATGGTTACAATGAATGGCGAAGAGTGCCACAATGAGTGGGAAATTACATTTGAAGAAATTCACCGTAACGGTGCTATTGCTTATGCGATTTACAACTATGTAAACTACACAGGAGACAAAGCTTATCTTGGTCAATATGGCCTTGAAGTTCTGGTGGAAATCTCCCGCTTCTGGGAAGAACGTGTTCACTATGCAAATCGTAAAGACAAATACGTGATGCTTGGCGTAACGGGACCTAATGAATATGAAAATAACGTAAATAATAACTGGTACACCAACCGGATGGCTTCCTGGACTATGGAATATACCTTAGAAGCTCTGGATTATCTGAAAAAGAACGAATCCACACGCTATGCAGAACTAGTTGATAAACTAGGACTCCAAGAGAGCGAAACTGCAAAATGGAATGATATCATTGCCAAAATGTATTATCCTGCAGATGAAGAAATGGGTATCTTCTTGCAACAAGATGGCTTCCTAGATAAAGAGATTATTCAAGTCAAGGATCTGGCAGCTGAGAACCTGCCGCTAAACCAAAAATGGTCTTGGGATCGTATCCTTCGTTCTTGCTTTATTAAACAAGCAGACGTTCTGCAGGGATTATATTTCCTAGGGGACCGCTACGATCTGGATACAAAAAAACGGAATTTCGACTTTTACGAGCCGATCACTGTTCATGAGTCCTCCCTATCCCCTTGTATCCACTCTATTCTAGCCAGCGAACTAGGATATAAGGATAAGGCTTATGAAATGTACTTGCGTACTTCAAGACTGGATCTTGATAACTATAACAATGATACCGAAGACGGCTTACACAGCACTAGTATGGCCGGTACTTGGATGTCAATCGTACATGGCTTCGGCGGATTACGTGTTCATGATGGCAGACTGGCTCTAAGCCCATCGAACCCAGGTCACTGGACAGCGTACTCTTTCAAAATCATGTTCCGCGGCTCCCGTCTAAAAGTAAGCGTTTCGGACGCACAGGTTACGGTTACGAATGAAACTGATATTCCAGCTTCTATTACTATCTATGACAAAGAATATACCGTGAACGGACTAAGCAGCATCACTGCTGACAGCAATTCCGTCACAGTATAAACCGACACCACAAGAGACCCTTTGAAGCCAATAGCTTTTTAGGGTCTCTTTATTTTTTTCCTAAATGGATAACTTATATAAGGAGTGATTATTAATGAAAAGAACCTTTTGGAAGGAAGCTGTCGTTTATCAAATCTATCCACGCAGCTTTCAAGATAGTAATGGTGACGGTATTGGAGATCTGCAAGGCATCATTTCACGTCTGGATTATTTGCAGAAGCTCGGTGTCGATGTAGTGTGGTTGTCACCAGTGTATAAATCGCCAAATGATGATAATGGTTATGACATCAGCGATTACGAAGATATTATGGATGAGTTCGGCACGCTAAAAGACTGGGAGGAACTACTGACTGGACTGCATGATCGTGGCATTAAGCTAATGATGGATCTTGTAATCAACCACTCTTCTGATGAACATCAATGGTTCGTAGAGTCCCGTTCGTCAAAAGATAATCCATACCGTGATTACTACATATGGCGTCCAGGTGGACCGAATGGCGAACGTCCAAACAATTGGAGTTCCATATTCAGCGGTCCGGCTTGGGAACTAGATGAGACTACCGGTGAATACTATCTACATCTGTTCTCACGCAAGCAACCGGATCTCAACTGGGACAATCCAAAGCTGCGCGAGGAATTATACAAGATGATTACCTTCTGGCTCGACAAGGGTGTGGATGGATTGCGGATGGACGTCATTAATTTGATTTCTAAAGCAGAAGGGCTACCTTCCTTCCAAATCGAGGGCGAGGCGCCAGAGGAACTTGCTTGGGGTGGCGATTACTTTATGAATGGCCCCCGGGTCCATGAGTTTTTACATGAAATGAACCAAAAAGTTCTTTCAAGCTATGACATTATGACCGTCGGGGAAACGCCAGGGGCTTCAGTAGAGGATGCCGTTCTTTACACTGACGAAGATCGTGAAGAACTTCAAATGGTATTCCAATTCGAGCATATGGACGTAGATTCCGGCCCAGGAGGCAAATGGGATGTAGCCCCATGGACATTAACTAAACTGCGCGGCATACTTCATAAATGGCAGATCGGTTTGGCTGAAAAGGGTTGGAATAGTCTGTACTTAAACAATCATGACCAGCCGCGTATGGTTTCACGATTTGGTGATGATGGGAAGTATCGCGTAATATCTGCCAAAATGCTCGCTACCTTACTACATACACTTAAAGGCACCCCTTATATTTACCAAGGTGAAGAAATTGGGATGACGAATGTAAAATTCACAACGCTGGAAGATTATAAAGACATCGAAATTCTGAATATGTACCGTGAAAAAGTAACTGAGGGTGGCGCAGATCATGAAACGATTCTGAACGCTATCCATGTCAAAGGCCGAGACAATGCCCGTACCCCAATGCAATGGGATGCATCTGCTAATGCCGGATTTTCAGAAGGAGAACCATGGCTCAAAGTAAATCCGATTTACAAGGAAATTAATGTGGAGCAAGCATTGGCGGATTCTGATTCAATCTTCTACTACTACCAGGAATTAATTGCTTTACGCAAAAAAAATCCGATTATGGTATATGGAGAATATAAGCTGCTACTGCCTGATCATGAGAACCTTTATGTTTATACAAGAACTTTAGAGGATGAACAATGGCTGATCCTGCTGAACTTCAACGAGGCCCCTCAAACCGTTGATCTCTCCGCTGAGCTGAGCACCGTTACTGATTTAATCATTGGAAATTACCCGGATGAATCACCAACACGAGAAATTCTGCGTCCTTACGAAGCAAGAGTGTACAGATTACAAAGCTGACTCTCTCCACCTTCCTGAGTTATACTATATAGGATGATTTTGTTAAGATTATTCTTCCATCAGCAACCTGTCATTAGAGAGCAAGGAATAACAGGATTTGCAAATGGTGGCATGTTAGTATGAACTCAAAGGGAGATGGCAGGCTTGGAATGGCTTATCCGCATGAAAGAAGCTTTAGATTATATGGAGAGCAAAATGGAGGAAACCTTTAATATAGAAGATATAGCAAAGGTTGCTTATTCCTCCCCTTTTCACTTCCAGCGTATGTTCTACATGCTCACCGGAGTATCAGTCAAAGACTATATCCGTAAACGCAAACTAACTCTGGCGGCACAGGAACTCGCTATTTCTAAAGTTAAGGTGCTAGATGTCTCATTAAAATACGGATATGACTCTCCCGAGTCGTTTGCCAAAGCATTCCGCAAAGCACATGGAATTACTCCTTCTGCTGCGCGGGAGTCAGGGGTACAGCTCAAAGCCTTCCCTAGACTCTCCTTCCATCTATCACTGAAGGGAGATAAAGAAATGGACTACAGAATTGAGACAAGAGACGCTTTTAATGTTATCGGACTAGTAGAGGAAATGACAACGAAAGATGGGGAGAATTTACGCCGTATCCCCCAGCTGTGGATTGAAGCTAATGAAAATGGTACGTCGGATAAGCTGATTGAGATCGGTGTTGATAAGGACATCCTTGGTATTTGTAAAGATTTCAATCACGAAAAAGAAACCTTCTCCTATTGGATTGCTGTCGAAGCCTCTCCAGAGACGGACGCTCAGGGCTTTGCTTCTACGACGATACCAGCTGCGAGTTGGGCTGTGTTCACCTCAGTAGGGCCAATGCCGAATGCTATTCAGCAAGCATGGTCACGGATCTTTCAGGAGTGGTTCCCTGCAACAGGCTATGAGCATACAGGAGGACCCGAGTTTGAGTTATACCTTCCGGGAAGACCTGATGCAGAGGATTATCGCTGCGAGATCTGGATACCGGTTATGAAAAAAAATTAATACTTACTTAGACTATTCGGAATTCCGGATAGTCTTTCTTTCTTTCAGAATTTCTAGGATTTCATTTTGAGAATCGGCTTAATCTTGGTATAATAAATAGATTATGTGATTCAATAATGACTATTGTCGTCCGATTATCGGTGAAGGAGAAATTCATGTCTACTGTAAAAATATTTTCAGACAGCACTTCCGATTTGCCTCAAGGCTGGAAGGATACTTTTAATATCGGCATCGTTCCCCTTTACGTAGTGTTTGAAGAAGGAACCTACAAAGATGGTGAAGATATCACACCAGAAGAAGTGTATCGCCGTGTCGCAGCAAGCGGAGTATTGCCAAAGACGGCCGCGCCTTCGCCAGCTGACTTTATCGCCGCTTTTCATCCGGTAATTAGCCGTGGAGATGATATTGTATATATCAGTCTCTCCTCATCATTATCCTCTACATATCAGAATGCACTTTTGGCAGCTGGGGAATTCCCAGAGGGGCGTGTACAGGTTATTGATTCACAGACCTTATGTGGAGGCATCGCTCTTCTCGTTATGAAAGCTGTCAGAGCCGCTGAAAAAGGTTACAGTGCCATTGAGATTGCAGCTATGCTGAAGCAGAGTCGTAATCTTGTAGAAACAGAATTCGTGGTAGATACGCTAGATTACTTATATATGGGTGGACGCTGTTCAGGTATGCAGAATTTCATCGGTAGTCTGCTAAAAATTCGTCCTGTTCTTAGACTTGTAGACGGCAGCATCGTACCTACTAGTAAAATTCGTGGCAAAAAAGAAAAAGCCGTGGAACAAATGCTCCAGAACGCCTTGGTTAACGTCGATCGGATGGATAAAGAGCTGCTCATCGTTGTTCATACCTTAGCTGAAGAAGATGCTCACTATCTAGAGACAGCGATACGAGAGAAAACTCAAGTGAATGAGATCGCTATCCTCAACGCAGGTTGTGTTATTGGTAGCCATTGTGGCCCACATACTGTAGGTCTCATGTATATGCTTCAAGATTAATAATCTAACGCAAATCTCCGGCCATTGCTTCGTAAGTCAATGAACCGGGGATTTGTGCGTTTACCCCTCCTGATTTGAAGTTGAATTTAACTCGACCTCTTTTTTTATGAATGGTAACATAAACCGGAATGTTGAACCTTTATTCTCTTCACTTTCTACAAAGATTGTCCCACCCATCAGCTCAACCAGCTGCTTACAAATAGCGAGTCCCAACCCTGTACCGCCATATTTACGGTTGATGATCGGGTGCAGCTGTGAGAAGGATTGAAATAATAAATTGAGTTTATTATCGGCAATCCCAACACCTGTATCACGGACAGAGAATTCCAATAAATATTCTTTTGAATCCGAAAGTGGAATGTTCTTAACCGATAGTGTAACGCTCCCATGTTCAGTGAATTTCAGAGCATTTCCAACCAGATTGACAATAATCTGTCGCAAACGGATCGGATCAGCCAGTAACGTTGTTGGAACACTCGTATCCGCCCACCACCGCAAGGCCAGCTTCTTCTCTTCGGCTTTAGGCGTAAATAAATCAATAATGTCCGATATCATCTCTCGAAGTTCAAACGATTCGGTTTGCAGTGGCATTTTACCCGCTTCCATCTTGCTGAAATCAAGAATGTCATTCAAGATCTGTAAAAGCGTGTAACTACAGCTTCGTAAAATCTCGACATACCCCCGCTGTTCTTCTCCAAGATCAGTTTCAAGTAAAAGATCTGACATCCCTATCATTCCATTCATCGGTGTCCGAATTTCATGACTCATCATCGCTAAGAAATCAGATTTGGCTTGCGCCGCCTGTTCCGCAGATTCTTTAGCGCGAATGATTTCTTTCGCATTCGTAATATCACTAAAAGCAATAACTGCTCCTGAGATCATCCCCCCATCCATAAGAGGCGAGACCCGATAATTGACAAAAAAGCTGGTTCCATCCTTACGCCAGAAGATCTCATCGTCTTTCCTGCGGATAATTCCATCTGCAATTGTAAGACTGATCTGACAATCAGGGGTTGAATAACGTGAGCCATCGCCTTGGATTTGATGAATATATTCCATCAGCTTCAGGCCAACCAATTCTGTAGGCTGGTAACCTAACATATCTGCTCCCTCACGGTTAATAAAGAGCGCTCGCCCTATATTATCTAGTACGAATATTCCAGCTGAGACGGAGTTCAGAATAAGGTTCGCTCGTTTATCTTCGACTTCAGCAACAAAAGTAGATTTGTAGTTTGACTCTAGTTCTACCTTATTCGATAATTTAGCATGAAAAGAATCTGCTAATGCGTTTAGCCAGTCATGTAACCCTTCCGAATAATGATGATAGTTGCTGTTATCCACTTGTATGATCGCGAATACCCCAACAATTCCCTCGTCTATCGTTATAGGAATAAAGTTTCCCTTCACAACGTCCGCTTTGGGATTGTTCAGATCTTGCAATTCAAAGCTAGAGGGATTCCCTTGCAGGGCAGCCTCAAAACTAGCTACATCAACAAGGTATATTCTTTTAAGTGCTGTCAGACCTATATCTTGGAACGATGCTTCTGCACTGGATTCTAGATAGAACGTACGATTCGTTCCTACGCAGTGACCTTGCCGATCCAACACAAATATCAAATTAGGATGATGGTCATATAACGATTTATAAGCGCTCTCTTCCGAAAGCAATCGTGTTAGAATGGACGTCCAGTCTTTATCCACAATTCATTTCACCTCAGGCTCTCTCATCCATTATCATTACCCTAAAATGAGCGGAAATCATCTTAAATTTTAAATTCTTCTATTTTGACCATTATAGCAAATATACTTTAATCGGTCGCAGATAAACACTAAATCCCCCTTTAGAACCCGACCACGATGACTTACACATCGTACTGAGATTCTTAAGAGGGATTTCTATAAATATTTTAGGCTATATCTTTATGGTCAATATTGCGAATCGCCATATAGGCAATACCTGCTCCAATCAAGCCAAGCGAGATCGACACCGCCGCTAAATTACCTAAGCGTGCTTGATCAAATCCACCAGAAATTAGGGACGTAACTAACACCGCCGAGACGATGGTGGCAGGAACTGATTTTTTCTTCATTCCAAAGTACAAAGGAATCAGAGCAATACCCGCTGCGTAAAATGCGTTTGCGCCTAACTTGATCAGCTCTGAAGTGATTATAGGAAGGTTTAACTCACCCGGGATAAGCCCTACAAACGAATTAAATCCTATTAGCATAGCTCCAACTACAATGTCTGACACGATGATGGCAACAAATGTGAAGGCGAACACTATCAATATTTTCGCAGTCATTAGCTTTTTACGGGAGATAGGGTACATGAAGAGAAGAGTAATAGTGTTGTTCTTATACTCATCAATCACCAGCTTGCTAATAATAACGGAAGCGAAAATAATATAAGCAGCCTTAACAAAAACGAACACACCCTCAAACATATCTGCGTAAGAAGCGAACGACGGTTCATTCTCATTTCGATCAACGAATAAAACCATAATCATAAACCCAAGAATAGCGAGATTGACGATTGCTGCCCCTGTAAGAAGAGTCTTTAGCTTATTCTTCCGAATCTCCAAAGATATTAATTTAAGCAACGCCTTCACCCCCAATCAATTGTAAAAAATAATCTTCCAGCGTATGTTGTTTCTTGCTGATGCTCTCAATCTCCACGTCTGCTAGCACTAACGCCTTATTCAGATCACGTTGTGAGATACCACCGTCATAAATTCTTACTGTAATATGATCTAGTACTTTGAAGTTATTGAGGCCAAGCTTGTGCTCCAACACGTACACTGCTTTGTTAATCTCATTCGTAACCACTTCGATATATTCTGTATTTTGACCGCGAATGGAATCCATCGCCACCTCTTCTACCAGAGCACCCTGCCGGATCACACCGATAGTATCAGCAATTTGCTCGATCTCCCCCAGAATATGACTAGATACAAGTAACGTCATACCATATTCACGGCTAAGCATCCGGAACACTTCACGCATCTCTTTGATTCCCACAGGGTCTAGTCCATTAATCGGCTCATCCAGAATGAGCAGCTCCGGTTTCGTCATAAAGGCTCTGGCAATACCAAGGCGCTGCTTCATCCCAAGCGAAAATTGCTTCACCGGCTTTTTATCGATACCCGTAAGCTTTACCAGCTCCAGCGCTTCGCCAATCGCTTGCGGATCATAATAGCCCATATATTCTCCATGCAGGATCAGGTTTTCCTTGGCTGTGAGTTTATCATAGAACACTGGATATTCAATGATGCAGCCCATCCGTTTGAGCATTTCATACGAATGATTTGTCATTTTTTCATTAAAAAATTCAATCTCGCCACTCGTCGGCTTAACGAGGTTTGTGATCATTTTCATGACCGTTGTTTTGCCGGCACCGTTCGGTCCAAGAAAGCCATAAATTTCACCTTGTTTAATATTCATATTCACATTGCTAACGGCTTCTTTGCCTTGGTAGGTTTTCGTTAAATTTCTTGTTCGAAGTATTGTAGTCATTTCCGCGCTCCCCTTTGTTTTCGTCTCGTCTTCCTTAGTTCTTATTGTACACAGCAGAATTTTCTTTTTTATTACTCGATTCTTACAAAAATCTTAAGCTGTACACAATTTCATTCTTTAGAAGCTTAATCTACGAAAAGAAAGGGTAAATACTGTTCTCACAAACGGTTGACTAACCAGTGTAATGGTTCCATTCATCTGCTCCGTTAATCTTTTGGTGATGGTCAGACCCAGACCGCTCCCTTGATATGATCGATTTCTCGAATCCTCCAGTGTATAGAGCCGTTCGAATACTTTATCCTGGTGAACTTCACTAATGCCTTTTCCCCTGTCCCAAACATCTATGTATACTTTGCTCTTATCACTATAGAGTTTCAAGCCTAATACGCCTCCGGCATCGCCGTAAGCAATCGCATTCGATAACAAATTGGTCAATATCCGGTCAAGCGCCTCTTCGTTTCCCATGAAATAAAGCGGGTCATCAGGGATTTCTATCTCCACCTCACTGCCCTTGGCGCTAAGGATATCATAGAAAGAGAGAATATTACGTCTGCACACCTCGCCTGCCTCAACACGTGAAAGATTGATTTCCCGATCCCCTGATTCCAGCTTAGCCAAGTCAAAGAACTTGTTCATCAGATGGATCACTTCATTTGCTTTTTGGTGAATCGTATTCATTATACGTTCCCGTTCCTCGGCTGGCATATGTTCATCCTGAAGAATCGTCTCAATATAACCGAGTACTACCGTTAGCGGAGTCTTAAGATCGTGGGAAATGTTCGACAGCATATTACGCATGGACTTTTCCAGCTTCACGCGCTCAATGCTTCCTTTATGATTAATGTCGAGCAGCCGATTTAGATCAATCAGCACACTTTGCAGCTCCACATTACTACTGAATAACAGCAGTCTTTCGTGTGAACCTTCAGCCATGATGCTACTTAGCTTGTCATGAATATATTTCAGGTCTCTGGAAGCTTTACGCGAATGCTGATATTGCCATACAATGACGACGAGCAGGAGTACAATGACCACACTAAGCGCCATGCTCATTATAGCTGCTCTCCCAACTTATACCCGATCCCCCACAACGTCTTGATGAACTCTGGATGGGAGGGATCATCTTCTATTTTTTCGCGTAATCTTCTCATATGTACATTAATAACGTTCTCATCTCCGAAATAATCATCTGCCCATACGCTAGCATAAATCTGCGCTTTGGTGAAGACCCTGCCCGGATGTGTAACGAACAGCTTAAGAATATGAAATTCCTTAGACGTTAACTTCACTTCTCCCCCGTTCTTTAGCGCAGAGAAATTATCCAAATCCACAGTCAGGCCACCAATGGAAATCTTTTGCTTCGCAGGAATTGGAGCTTCCGGTTGGATGGTGGGGGTAGCATAACCCGCTCTTCGAATCGCAGCCTTCACTCTTGCAGCTAATTCGATCATTGAAAATGGCTTGGTAATATAATCATCTGCCCCAAAGCCAAGTCCAAGCGCTTTATCCACATCGCTGTCCTTGGCTGACATGATCAACACCGGAACTAGACTTGTCGCACGGATCGTCTGGAGAATATCAGTACCGCTGCGCTTGGGCAGCATGAGATCTAATAATACAAGATCAAAAGGATTACTAGTACGGAATGTCCTTTCCGCTACTTCACCATCAAACGCCGTTTCCACTTCATAGCCCTCTTTTACTAAATAGGACCTAACCATTTCACTAATTGCTTCGTCATCTTCAATTAACAATATTCGGTGCATGAATGCTGCCTCCAATGATCTGAGAATAAATATGAATGCTAGATATAGTTAAAGATCAGTCGCAACTGCGGTGAATGTTTGGACTTCCGGTCGCTGTTGTCCCCAGATTTCTTGATTATATACCGTGTTTCACGGTTGAAATCCGGTGAGCCTATTCTTCCGGAGCGAGCTTTCCTACGGAAAGCTTTCAGGCGAACGCTATCGCTCCTACAGTTCAAAATCCCCCTCCGTCACTCCGTTCCCTTTTCCAAAGTTTCAAAATTCAATTTATATAGTGTAATTATTCGTAATACCCCTTAACCTCAGGCAGTTGCTTATAAATGCTTCCGTCCTGCACGATCTTAATGATCGCTTGAGCTAGTTCAGTCATCTGACCATCATCCTCAGTATTCTGGCATTCTGTCCACTGATAATGACGCTCTCCACTATTAATCTGAACCGATAAATCGTAACTTACAGCAGGTTTTCGATTACACTCGGTAGATAACTCTTTTTCACCTAAGTAATTCGCTAGTACCATTTCTTTATAGATTTGTCCACGTTCCTGTTCAGAAAGCTCAAAATCACTAACCTCGACTACTTCCCCATTCTGGAGATCTTTGACCAACTTCTTCTCTATCGTATTAATTTCGTTCTTTTGGTTCACACCATACTTTAAAACCAACTCAAACTTATCTTGTTTCGTTACGTCAAAAGGAATCTGTAGCAGCTCGATCTTTGCTTGTTCGCCCTCGCAGCCCGTTAAGGTATACGACAGAAGTTTATCCGTTTCGTTTCTAACAAGGTTCTGACAAGTGTATGTGGTTACTTGGGGACTACCAAACGTATCTTCGGAATTATCATGCCGCATTTCAATCCCTTGGTCAGTATATTTCAAGTCATTAAAGATCGGATCACCCTCAATTGTGTAATGAACCACACGCTGTTTACCCGCTTTATTTTTGATAAAAGCATCCAGCTTCTTAAGATTCTTAACAATCATTCCATGGCTGTTTATCACATCTTCTTGTTCATTAATGGTAGTTGTGAATTTGTCTTCTCCATTGGATGGCTGGTTAAAGCAACCGGTTACTATAAGCGCTATAAAAATCAGAAGAATACCGCTCGATCTCATCGATCATAACCTCCTTAAACACTCCATAAGTAGAATCATTTGTTAAAGTATACCAATAATAACGGGGGCTGGGTATCCCTCCAGAGGGATATCTGATGATAGAGAGATTGATAGGAATTTAAACTAAATAGCAAAAAAAGCCGATTGGATATCCAATCAGCTGTGCTTCTGTACCTCAGAAATCTCCTCAATATCTATCGCACTATATGCTTAACCTCTTTGTGAGTCTACGGAAATTCTCCGGCTCTTAATGCAAGAAATGCATCAGGAACGGTGCTGCTACTGCGCCACCTAACATACTAGTCCCAAATATTGCCCAGTCATTTAAAATATGTGCAATGATCGACGTCCAGATATTCTTTGTTTTCATGTAAGCAAGCGTTAGAATAATTCGAGCGATTCCGATTCCCAGAATGGCCTGAGCAAAATTAAAATTGTACGTTTTTAAGTGTAGTGCACCAAAAATGAGCGCTGTTACGATTAATGCAATAAACACGGACGCCTTGCGTGACATTTTAAAGCCAATAAAGCAAAGCTGCATAATCGCCAGGAATGGCAAGATCGTTAACAATTCCTCGCCAATTAATTGAAATCCTGAGAAGAACAATGTCCAGAGCTTCTCACCTGTTGAAAGGGTATCCCCATGACCTAGCACCGCATTTACTGTTACAGCTCCCATCGATGAAAGCAGCGCAGCTACCCCCAACGTTACGATGAAATTAATAATAAAGAATAAAATCCCGTATAATACATGACTTACTTCAGGCTTTTTGAAGAGAATTCCCAACTTCCCTTTGGTTGCCCACACTAATGCGATTAACGGAAACAGCGTGAATAGAAAAGGAGCAATCTTGCTCTGCACTTCATTAGGCAGAAAAGGAATCTCTACTGTCATTGTTAAATAGCCTACAACGATACTTGCAAGGATCACTACCCATTTGCCAATAGGCATGAAATACGGCTGTCCATTATACAAAGGATAATCTACGGTTTGTTTTACTTTTGTCATGTTGCACGACCTTCCAACGCTTATTATTATACTGTGAATCCTATCACTGGAATATGAACTATAAATGAACCGACAAGTTCATTTATAATCCCTGATGAAATGCTCAATTTCTGGCCGAAGATGGAGCATAAAAATAACCAGTCACCGACATCGATCGGTAACTGGTTATCTTTGAATTATCAATTGAATCCTAAGGAATCGTCAAATAATCTCGATATTCCGATAAGCGTGTGTTCGAACACATTTTCTGAAGTAAATATACCAATAGATGAATCAGCCAATCCCTTCTGGAGGGCGGGGCTAAATAAATCGATGCTCTTGGCAATCTGTCCGCCAATAACGATGCGGTTTGGCTGATAGTCTATAACATAGGACTTTAGCATCCTAGCCAATCGTGCACCGAATTCTTCAAACACCTTGCAGCACAAGCTATTCCCGTTTCTTGCTTGTTCTGCGAGTTCCTTCACGTCCATTCCTTTTTCTAGAGCTCCCATCTGCTCAGCCAGGCGAAGAATTCCGCGACGTGAGAAGGCGTTATCTATGGTGCTCTCCAGGAAAGGTTTATCAAAAAGCCAACCGTCCTCGGGAACACCTGGTCCTTCGTTCAGAATCGATGCACGATCAATAAATGCGGAGCCTAACCCTGTCCCTAAAGTTAACGAAATATATCGTTCATTTGGAAATAACCTGCTTACGCCTAAGGCAAACAGCTTCGCATCATTCTCAAAGCGAATATCTGCCTGCAGCAGGTGCTTCGCCCATTCCTTATGTTGTAAGGTATTGAACCGGGTATATATTACTTCTCGTACATTCTTACCATACAATGCCTCATATTTACTAAGCCCCTGAATATAACAGATACCTTGCTGATAATCAAAGGGCCCAGGAAAGGCGAGACCGATATTCCAAGTACAGTTTGCCGATTTCCCTAGTGTAACGGTATAAAACTGATATTGATCTTCGAATATAGAAATAAATTGCTCTATAATCACTTCGGCATCTTGATCAGCAAGTGCAGGATGCTGCTTGCAGCTAGCCTGTTGCAATTCTCCATCCACGACTAAACCAGATTTAATAAAGGTTCCTCCCACGTCTAAAGCGATCACGACTTTAGGCTTCAAAGGAGACTCACATCCCATGCCTTGGATACGCCTGCTTTCACAAGCTTACATGGCTTGTTTCCGATATTTATAATTTTATAGGCACTGAACACGGCTGGAAGGATATATGATTCCGCGTATTGTAACTCCACATATATAGATTCATCTGCACAGGATACTATACGAACCTTTTCTCCCTCAACCAAGTTATACATTACCATTTCGTTATTTGTATGGTCCACCCATGTATCATGTAAGTGCACACGATGAACATAAAACAGTAGATCTTCACGCTGTCCAAGAACATACTCCTCGTTAATCCCCTGCTTTTGCAGCAAGCTTGGCTTAGGAATCAAATTGTCCTCTACCCATGCCGTTCTTTTATCGAAATCAATATTGTCAAAGGCATGATCAATATTAATAGGACGTGGCTTGCCATCCATTCCTTTACGAAGGAAATCGTAGATTTTGAACGTAAACCACCATGTCGTAGAGGATATTTCGAGTACTAAGTTGTTCTTTCCAGAGGCATGAACAGTCCCTGTAGGAATTAGGAATAAATCCCCCTTATTCGCTTCATATTGATTAACGAAGTCAGTGATTTGAATAGGTTCACCAGTTTCTTGTGCATGGTGTACCGCATTTAAGAATTCCTCCTTCGTACATTGTTCGGTCAGTCCCAAGAACACAGATGTATTCTCTAAATTCTCCATGATATAGTACGATTCTTGCTGTGCCATAAATTCATTAAATGTCTCACGAATATACTCCTGCTTCGGATGTACCTGGCACGACAAGCTATCTCCGTCGATGGTATCAAGGTAGTCGAAGCGAATCGGAAAATAATCACCAAACAGCCCGACAATACGATTCCCGAGAATGGCCGGATGCTCATAATGCATGACTATGAGGAAGGGGACCTCGATTATTTCGTCGTTGTATTTCAGCAAAATGGAGTTCTCCGGTGCAATCGGTTCAAAGCTCCATGCGCAGTTGGCCCACTCCTTCGGAAGCTCCGCGAATTTCTTCAAATATTGACCGCCCCATATCCCTGGCGCGAAGAACGGCTTCACACGCATAGGGGACTTGGCGATATCTGCAATCATCTGGCGTAGGGTGAAGACCGTCGTTAGCTTGGGACACTCGGGCTCATTCATATCCACGTAATAGTGGATCGAATCCAATACTTCTTTTCGGTAAGTTTCCAGTACTGGCCATTCCACAAATAGACAGATTTTATACTTCTCCACCACATCTCGGTTCCAACTAAAGCCGAAATTCAATAAATGTGCTTTATGTTCCAATTGCTGATACTCACGAGATACATCCAAGAAGTAGGTAATATCGTAGTTGCCGTTCCCGAGCCAATAGGCCCCTGGTCCAAACGTGATGATGAAGGTTGTTTGGTGGGCAGGTAATTGAATCTGTTTTTTGTAGTTGTCTATCTTGTCTTGTGCTTCTAGGACGAAATAATCTGCAATCGTAGCATCCGAAAAATAACCAAATGCACGATTATCTGTAATATTCGCTTCAAAGAACATACGAAGTTCTTCGCTTGTCTTCACAAAACTATTGGTACCGATGAGAACCGTCTTATGCCCTTCTTGCTCCAATACATCTATGATCCTTGCCAGGACGTGCTGATATTGGGCACCATGCGTTCCGTCAATAGCTACATTAATAATACTAGTGGAATTCATTGCAGCTTGTTGTAGAAGCGGGGACAGTATTGCTTCAAAACCTCGCTGGACTCCGGCTTTTGCATATGGCGTAACTGTATCTGGCTTCATTTGTTGAGTGTACCGAATAGGGTTAATAGGTCTTTTCTCGAACATAGTTGTCACTCCTATACAGTTAGTGAGCTCTATCCCGCTCATAGTGATATATTTTAGGGCAATATGCCTGATTCCAATGCCTTCCACACAAGCTGTGCGAACTGGCTGTTCGACCAAGCGAACCACTCACGTGTAAATTGGGTTGAATCATTGACATCAAATCCCTCATGCATAAATCCAGTACCAGCATCTGTCGACTCACAGATTTCAATCATCTCGAGCATTTCTTTAGGATCAACTGCGGTTAATCCCTGCATCGTATAGGCAAGATGCCATACGAATCCCGTGCTAGTATGTGGACTGCCAATGCCGCTCAGCTTCTCGCCTTTGAAGAAATAGGGATTATCCTCACTCAGGGCAAATTTGCGGGTATTCAAATATATTGGATCGTCTGGCGCACAGTAGCCTAGATAGGGTGCTGACATTAAGCTCGGAGTACCTGCATCGTCCATCAATAAATGGTTACCGAAACCATCCGTTTCGAACGCATACATCTTGCCGTATTTGGAATGGTCAATGATTCCATAGAGCTCAATTGCATGCCGGATTTCTTCTTCCATTGCCGACATTCGGGCTACGAGATTTGAATCTCTATATACATATTGAGCAATTTCCTGCAATTGGTGAAGCGTTACAGCGGCAAACATATTCGATGGAATATTGAAGTGAAAGTCACACGCATCGTCGCTGGGGCGGAAGCCTGACCAGATCAGTCCAACATTATTTACCGGCATCCCCAAACCGTTCTTACGTAATGTATCTATCATGATGCCGTTGTGACGTTGAAAGCGGTAGGTTGACTGCTCCTTGTGCTCCTGCTCAATCTGCCATACGTTCAACATCTTCAGTAGTGAAGTTCGGAAAACTTCATCAAAGATCCCGGTGCGTCCGGTTTCTTTCCAATATAGATATGCCAAGCGGAATGAGAAGCACATGGAATCCAGCTCAAATTTACGCTCCCATACCCAAGGCGAGCTGTCTGTCTCATCCGTTGCATTCCAATGCCAATCATTTGCAGACTCGTTAAAAGCATTCGCATAAGGATCGATTTGAATATAAAACATATGACGGCGTATTAAGCCTTCTAGAATCCGCCCAAGCTCAGCATCTTCCTTGGCAAAAGGAACATAATGAATAACCTGCTCAACAGAGTCACGCAGCCACATCGCCGGAATATCGCCAGTTAACACAAATGTTGTTCCGTCATCCAACAGCTTAGTAGTTGTTTCTAATGTATTTGGAAAACAATTCTGGAATAATTGACGCAGCTTCGGACGATGAGCCAGACGTTCACTAGCGTCCTTCATAACTTGCTGAACCGCCTGAGGCAGAGGGAACTTATTAATTTCAATAGTAGGTAAACGATGCTCTTTCATAATTTGGTAACCCTCCCGTGATTACTATCTCAAGTAACGAGGAACAACCTCTAAGCTTGTTGAAATGATATTGCCTACGTTCGATCCAATCATGATCTCAAATTTGCCAGGCTCAACCATCCACTGCAAATCAGAACCGACAAACTGCAGCTCCCGTGGAGTAATATGAAATTGAACGGTACGCATCTCACCAGGCTCAATATAAATCTTCTGAAATCCTTTTAATTCTCGTTCCGGGCGTGTAATTGTGCTAGTGCAATCTTTTATATATAGCTGAACAACCTCATGTCCAGCTACATCGCCAATATTCGTAACCTCCACGGATACAGTACAAGAATCATCCAGCTCTATTTGTGTCTGATCCAAGCGAATATGCTCGTATTGATAGCTTGTATAGCTTAGACCATAACCAAACACATATTGCGGATGAAAGTCCACCTCAAGATAGCGATGACCTCTGGAGCGTTTCTTATTGTAATAAATCGGTAATTGCCCTGGATGCTTTGGAATGGATAGTGTAAGCCGGCCGGATGGATTATAGTCTCCGAACAAAATATCAGCAATCGCATGCCCGCCCTGCTGTCCCGGGTACCAAGCCTCCAGAATGGCATCCGCATGCTCATCTACCCAAGGCTCGACAATGGGACGACCATTGATATAGACAACAATCAGTTTTTTATTCAAGCTGTGCAGCTCCTGCAGCAGATCAAGTTGCACACCGCATAAGTTCAGCTCTGCACGATCGAAGCCTTCTCCACATTCCATATCACTAAGACTAAATTGATCCGTAATGACGGCAGCCCCTGTCTTCAAATCAATCGTACCTTCACCGAAATCACGTGCACTTGATCCCCCGACAACTGCAATAATGGTATCCGCTGCTGACGCCACCTCCATTGCCTTCTCAAAGCCTGCTTTCGATGGATCTTTCACGCGGCAGCCCGGAGCATACAGCACTTCGCTGAGTCCTGCACATTTAGCGCGAACCCCGTCCAAAACGGTAATGATGTGATGACGCTCCTGTGGTGAAGTATAGTCACCCAATTGATTATAAATATTGTTGGCATTCGGCCCAATAACGGCAATCTTACCAAGTGACGGAGAAAGCGGCAGAGCCTCATCATGATTCTTCAAAAGAATGATGCCTTCACGTGCAGCTTGTCGCGCCATCTCTAAATGCAACTGTTGTCCAACGACACGCTGTGCTGTAGCCGGATCAACAAAGGGACGTTCAAACAATCCCAATTCAAACTTCGCACGCAGAATTCGTTCGACTGCGAGATCAATATCGGAAATGTCAATCAACTGCAGCTGTAATGCATTTATTAGATATCTGCCAAATGTTTCACCAGACATCTCCATATCCACACCAGCTTTAAGTGCAAGAGTCGCCGCCTCTTCTTCGGTCTCACAAATCTGGTGACCGTGTTTAAGCTGGCTGATCGCACCACAATCCGTAATGACGAAGCCATCAAAGCCCCATTGCTCACGAAGTACCTCTGTTAATAACTCCTTACTCGAAGTACACGGAACACCGTCAATTTCATTGTAAGCGGTCATAACAGATTTAGCCCCAGCTTCAATTGCCTTCTGGAATGGCAGCAAATCCTTCTCCATTAACTCGCGTTTTCCCATCCGTACGGTGTCCGCATTACGACCACCATCCGAGCTGCCATACGCGACGAAATGCTTTAATGTTGCCAGGATCGTATGGTCTGTATTTAATGAATCACCTTGTAAGCCCATTACCGCAGCTACTGCCATTTCACTATTTAAATATGGATCTTCCCCAAAGCATTCTTCTGTTCGCCCCCAGCGCGGATCACGTACAATATCTAGTACTGGGGAGTAGGTTGCTGCCCCTCCTTGAGCGCGAGTCTCTGCAGCCACTGCTTGACAGATCTGCCGGAATAATTCCCTATTCCATGTGCTTCCGATAGCAAGCGGTACGGGAAAGACGGTGTTGCCAATCGCCATATGACCATGAGAGCACTCCTCACCCAGCAGAATCGGAATACCCAGACGTGTATGCTCAATCGCATATTGCTGGATCAGATTCGTTACTTCTGCGCCTTCCAAAGGTGACAACCCAGTTTCCAATGATACCTCTGTCCAAGGATCTGCACGCAGCACACCATACAAAGAGCCCACGCCACCGCTTGCAATTGCTTCCTTAAATACTTCTGTCAATTGAATCTTGCCTTCTGATTTCTCATACGCCTTCCAGCCGAAGGGCTGGAGGAGCTGCCCGATCTTCTCCTCCAGCGTCATTTGAGCCAATAAATCTATAGCACGCTCATGAATCGGCAAAGATGAATCTTTATATCTCATAGCTTACAATTCCTCCCGTTCACATGAACTAGAATTGTCTCCACGCCAGGATTCCTGCATTCATCCCCCGACACATGTCGAACGATACTTCAGGGTTGTTAAACTTCTCACCCCATGTAATGTAATAGCGGAATTCATAGAAGCCGCCAAGCGTAGCTGCAAAGTTGGTTTCCCAATAGTTATTCATCACCCAGGCGTACAAGTGCGCAGGGTCCTGTTCTAGTCTTGCATCGCCATTAAGTAGACGATATTTATGCTCTAAAGCACCCACTTGAATCAACGGAGTGTCTGGCATCGCAATCACAATACCTTGCTCCTTTGAAATGTATGCAGCACCTTCGCCAACAGCCGTATAATCGGCCAAGCTGCCTGGTAATTGATCCTTGCGCAGACGAGTTAGGGCATCCATCTTATCTACCCACAGCTCCTGCGTAGAGGTTGTCAATGCGCCGCCAAACGGAAGTGAAATATACAAATTCTCAGGCTTCCATACACTTTCCTTATGCATCCGTACCGACACATCGACACGAGGACGATCCGCATACACGGTTAAGAATAAGGAATAATGCTCACAACCGGAGACTTCATAGGTCAATTGAATCATGCTATAAAGCTCTCCCTGTCCAACAATTTCTGCACTTGTCAACACACCTGTAGATACAATCGCATTCGGACCTTTCCGATTACGGCCCATAAGACGACGAACCTCCGTCATTTCGACCACCTTTGTGGCTGGCGTAACATCATATACCGGTGTGAATGCATGATGATTCCGGTCTGCACGTAGCAGCTCCTGTCCAGTCTCCTTATCCTTCCAAGAGGTGATTCCTTCACCCTTCTTCCATTCAATACGTACAAATGGTGTTTCAGCGTATGTGGATGTCACATGGAAGTCCTTTACTTCATGGGTAACATCCAAATCCAATACACGATCCGATGCCACATAATCGTTCATATATGCGGTTTTAATTGTTGGCTTAACCGCTACGATATGAAGCACTTTTTCTTCCTGAGGCTCCAGCATGACCGGAATGGTTACAATAACCCCGCGATGCGCAAGACGCAGTTGAGATGGGAGCACCTCACCTGTATTGAAATCATGCACCTCAAACCCTTCTTTAATCTGCTCGTAATACCAACCCTCAAGAATAAGATGAGCATGATCCTCCTGAACATAGCTGTAAGGATTGCAAATTTTGAACTTCATCGGCCGACCCGGTGCAAGCAGTGCATCTCCCTTGGCTTCAAGGATTTCGTACAATGCGCGATGTGCAGCGGTGCTCGCATTTGCTGCAAATGCCTCCTTACGCAAGCCCAACTCCTGAACAAACGGGTTCCAAGGCTCCGAAATGGAAGAATGATAGCCCCATGTGTGCTCAGCGAACATCGTTAATTGATATTCCATGTCCTTAATAGCTTCCGGGGAAATGATGTCATAATTAGGATCTAGTCTTCTTACCTTCTGGTACACCCGCTGCGCCTCACGGAATACTTGTACATGCTTTGGTGTCGAGCCAACCCCATCCGTCCACCAATCTGGCCAATCTCCTCGATAAACAGGAATATCTTCCGGGTGCTGTGCTGCATGGGCACGGACTTCTGCAAAGAAGTCATCTAGCGTTGCCATTTGAATTAAAATCCGGTCCCCATGCTTGGTGTTCCATTGTTGGATAAACTCTATTGCCGCCGCATTTGGCGGGTTATTATCCGTAGGCAAGCCTGAGAACATCGCCGGAAAGAAATCAAATGCATAGCCATCCTCTGTCAGACGATCGATATAACGCCCGATCCGTTGTTCAGCTATTTCAAAATCCGCGCCCTTACTCATATCGAATTCATCTTTAATCGTATATTTTCCACCCATGCCAGGTACAAGCCCCAGATCATTTCCGAACACATAATGCTCTCCGCTCCACGTCAACAGGCGATCCCCTGAAGGCATCTCCCACCAGAACGGCTGCTGCTTCTTCCAGCAAGGAAACATTCCATGATGCGTATGAATACAGGTGGACAGATTCTGGATCCCAGCATCCAGCAATACCTGACCATACCCCCAGCTGAAACCGTTAATATCTGCTGTCATTGCCGATGTTACAGGAATTTCAATGGACTGTCCGTAATCACACACCCGCGCAATCATCGATTGGAATAGCTCTTTACCAATTAATTCTGTCATATTTAGATAAGTCCCCGACAACCCGATAGCTCCCTGTCTCACGCCCTCAGCGAACTCTATCTTCTCTTGCTCTGTCGCCTGCTTCAGAAAGGTTTCAATCGGCCAAAATGTCTCACAGACCCACTTAAAGCCTTGCCATTCCGGACGACGTCCCGATTTGCTTTCACGTAAAATATGCAAGACCTGGCGAATGAAATTAACATGATACTGCTGAATTTTCTCTTGACGCTCTGTATATCCGATATCTGTATGAGAATGATGGATTGCGTATATTTTCCAAGGTCGTTTGCTGGACATCTCAATCTCTCCCTATAGTTATTTTAACTTGCTATGACACTTCGCTTACTCTACTAATTCTCGAGCGGATACTTATCCATATAGTCGAACAACTCATCCACAGTTGTGAAGGCAACGCCTGTTACGGTATCAGCACAGCCATAGTAAATTGCAATTCGGCCTGTATCGCCATCCGAAAGTGCTGCGCAAGGGAAGGTGACATTCGGCACATCTCCTACACACTCATACAATGTCTCTGGTCCGAGAATATAATTTCGTGAACGTGCTAACACCTTCCATGGCTCATTCAAATCTAATAAAGCAACACCCATCCGATATACGAACCCGTTACACGTATTTATTACGCCATGATAGATCAACAACCATCCGCGATCTGTTTCAATTGGAATCGGCCCTGGACCAATTTTCTTCGATTGCCATGCAGAAGCGTCCGAATTGATCGTACCCATCACGTAACGATGCTTTCCCCAATACGTCAGGTCAGGGCTCTCACTAAAAAAGATATCTCCAAATGGTGTATGCCCCGTATCACTTGGACGGCTTAACATCGCATATTTGCCATTTATTTTGCGCGGAAATAATACACCATTCCGGTTGTATGGCAGGAAAGCGTTTTCTAATTGGTGAAAGGTTTTGAAATCATACGTATATGCGAGACCAATTGTAGGACCATGGTATCCATTACACCAAGAAACATAATATTTATCCTCGATTTTGCAGACGCGTGGATCGTAACGATACTCCCGCTTTGTTACATATTCGTCGCCTTCAAATTGGATCGGATTCTCATTAATCTCCCATTGAAGCCCGTCCTGACTGAAGCCAGCGAATATGTCCATACTTACAGATCTGGAGTCACAACGGAATACCCCTGCATATCCCTCTTCAAAAGGAATAACCGCGGAATTAAAAATACTGTTCGAGTTTAACTGTGCATCTCGCTGAATAATCGGATTATGGGTATATCGCCACACTGGAGCGTTATAGCCACTGGGCTTATCCTGCCAAGGAATATTTGATAGTGCTTCACCAATAATTTTGCTCATTTCATAAACTCCTTCCATGTATACAATTGTGATCTGCAACTACGTTTTCAGTATGTCTAACCCTACTTGCACCCCTACTTTAAATCATAATAAAGCGCATTAAAAGGGAATTTATCCTGAATCTAACGTTTGTTGACTGAAGTATCATGTTTCTTAACTAATTGAACAGGTAGCTCACTTCACGCTCTCATATAAGCCTGCATACAGTGCATCAAGCAACGTGTGTGTCCTATCACAGCTATATTCCCAGAACATGGCACCCGCAAGTTTTTCACGTTTGACATACTCACATTTATGTGCGATCGAATCTACGTCATCATAGGAAATAAACGTGTCTCCATTAAATAAATATGGTGCTTTGGCCTCATCGTCCCAATGCCGTGTGTACCCATTCTGATTGATGTAATTAGCAAACAGCTCTGTATATTCTGGGCCATAGCCACCCGTTGTGCCCGCCATTTGTAGAAATCCATGGTTCTTATCCGGCACCTGCTTCCACATTCGGGAATAGAACGCCACGCCAATGACGATTTTCTCTCGGGGAACGCCTGCCTGAATGAACATATTCACCGATGCCTCTGTACTGATACGATACAAATCTCCTGTCGTATGAAATAAATTCGTATGATGTCCCGTTAGAATCTGGAAACCGCCACGCATATCGTAGGTCATCAGCTGTATAAAATCCAAATATTTCTGTACTTGATCCATCTCGGTGCCATCAATGTAATACTGATCAGCACCTGCCGCAATTGTAAGCAGGTAATGCCTGCTATCCGCTGTACCTTTCACATCCAGTGCATCTCGAATCGCCTTTAATAGCAGTGTGAAATTGCATTTATCATCCGGCGACGATTTAATATCCGCTTCACTGTAACAAGGATATTCCCAATCCAAATCGATTCCATCGAACGGGAAATCCGTTACCACTTGCACAGCCGACGCTGCAAATTTCTGACGTCCTTCTTCGGTAGAGGCAGCCTCAGAGAAGCCCCCATTCCCCCATCCGCCTACGGAGAGCATCAGCGTCAGATTCGGATACATCGCTTTCATCTCTTGTAGCTGGTTCGTGCATTTCAAATGTGCTGTTGTAATTTGATCATCTTTCACATAACCAAATGCAACGTTGAGATGCGTTAACTTCATCAAGTGGTCACCCGATAACTCAGATAGTTTGGAATCACTCACGTAGCCTGCTACAATCATCTGTTGATCCATCCTTTCACAACCTTCTTAAGATTTGAATCGCTTCCTTGCTCGCTGCAATCTTATATCCTGATGACATGTAACGAATCTGATCTTCACGGTCCACAATGATAAGATGCGGGAAGCCCGCTTCACTCGCTTGGGACGATGCAAATAATTCGGGCAATAGATTATTCGTTGAATCACGTACAAACACTGCATTTGCAGGAAGATCTGGATAGTCCTCGGGATGAAACGAAGCTGCACATTGCTTGTCACCAATAATAAGAATGATGGGAGCACCTTGCGCATTGAACTCATACTTCAACTCAGCGAGTTCACGAAGTAAATGCTTTGAAGGCTCTCGTTCCGGCTCCAGCCAAGCGACATAGGCGCCCTTTCCACCAATAATATCTGCGAAAGTCTGTTCTACTCCTACCCATGAGGTCAGCTGCTTGAGTCGTTCCACCTTGCCGTACACTGGAATTTCCAATGTAGATTGACGATATTTCATGACCAGCTTCGTCTCTTCCCCTTCTGCAATATGGAAATAAGTGAACTTTATAAGCACGATGCCATCCTTTAATCGTACGCCTGTCGTCAGACGGTATGCTCCCTGCTCAACCTCAAGTGGTGTATCATATAGGTCATTTGCGCCATGCGGGTAACATAAGGTTTTATAAAAACCGTTCTCCAGCCGAGCTAATGTGAAATTCTCATAGTATGAAGCCGTTGGTTGGACTGTCCCTGCACCCTGATCACGATGAAGTATGAGCGTGCCGTTCGCTAATTCTATCCCGCCTCCAACAACGCCTTTGGTAAATTGAGCATCCACGAAAATATTATCCACTATAAATTGCGGTTTGGATTCAATGGGATGAATTCGCGCTGGGATTCCTAAACTACGACAAATGGATACGAACATGATATCTAGGGAACTGCGATCGCCTACGCGCAATTCAAAGGTACCCACTGCCGTTCCCTTCCCTTTCAGATTCGGAAGGTCTGTCCATATATCCCACGTTTCATCTATGAATTGCACCAGCTTCGTTGGGTCCTTACGGAACAATGCCACTTCATCCGAAGTGAAAGCTTGTTGGAAAAATGTACGATACGGTGTAATCATCTCGTAGTGAACACGAGGACGCAAAATGTAGGGCACGAACACTTCCTCTGTGAGCTCACCACGTACAGCAAGCGCACCAGCCACATGATCTGTAAGGGTAGGAATAAATGTGTCAATTAAATCCTTTTCATTAATACATTCCAATAACCGTAAAGCCCATTCTCCATACGCGGATGTGGCTGCCTCCAGAAATGCGGCTATCTCTACACTGTTACCACGTGCCTTCTGAAGCACTGTCCATACACGATCTTCCGGGAGACCCAGTGTTTCCCCGAGCTTCCTCGCTGCTTCTTCTGTCACAAAAGTCGCTTCATATTTCGCACGGATTGAGATCCCTTCCTCCAAACGTTCATTATGTCGCTGGATACGAATTTCAGACAGTTCCTCTATTACCTCACCTTCACACGCTGGAGGTGGAACCATTTCATAATCGGCCATCGTTCCTGCAGCAGGCTGATTTTCTTGATTCAGTACAAGCTCAACGCATTCACTGTCCGCCACTGAAATTTTCACTTCCCCCCAAGTACCACCCTTTGCCGCACGAATCATGAGGTCACCGAGACCTGTTTTGAAAGTTGCTTCTCCTTGAGCATTGGTAGGAAGGATGGCAATCGGGAAAAATTCCGCCATGTTATACACTTGGAACTGTACTTCTGCATCCTGCACAGACTGTCCGAATTCATCTTTCACATGAATCGTAATTGTCCGCGTGGATGCGTAATTTTCCAACACATTAATTTCAGTGAACCACTCATCTGCAAGCGTAATATCTTCTGGACCTTGATAATTAGCGAGAATACGCGTGTTAATTAACATTGCTCTACGCGCTGGAGGTCCAAACCATCCTTGATTAGGACGGGCTTCCGGCTCACAAGCCCCAATAAAATACCATTCACCGTCTGCCCATGCCTCCACCCATGCGTGGTTATCATCACAATGCGCCCAACGTGGCGTATACACTTGACGTGCAGGTATACCTATACTGCGAAGGGCTGCCACAGCTAGTGTGGATTCTTCACCGCAACGACCGCGTGCATTTCGAATCATCGATAATGGTGAAATCGTCCGCAAATCACTTCCAATATACGTTGCCACCTCATGACACCAGTAATTTGTCTCCAGAATGGCTTCCGTCATGGACAACTTACTAGTTCGCTCTGCTAATTGTTCATGAAGAATTTGGCGGTGTTCTTCAATGTTTTCGGTATTAACACGGTAGGGCAGTACGAAATGTAAAAATATATGATCCGGGACTTGCCATGGCATATTTCGGCGAATCTTTAGTGTCGTTCTCACATGATTCAAGAAAAGCTCACCATTGTAATCCGCCAAATCATTCACTGGCATATACGCATAGAGATACTTAAGTGCAATTATTTCTTCTTCTGTCAAGTCCTGTTCAAAGATTTGAAATAACTGCGTTGCACGTGCCTTGGCCAAACTCTTTTTCTCCTGAAACTTACGTTCAATCTGTTCCATATCTGATTACTCCTTCCAGAGAAACCCGTCCTCGCGAATGTAAAGACGGGACGTCTCATCTGATGTTGATGCAGATATAATAAAAGTTTTAGTCGTCGTTTCAATGTTTGGTTCTATGGTCCATGTATCTTCTTCACACAATGCATTAAAATCGGCTGTGAACATGCCATGTGTTTCGTAATAGTTCCGCTCACGATAATAGAGCTTCCGTAATTCCCATTTGATATGTTCATCCCGAGGGATGTCGAAGTGATATGGACCCGCTTCATTCACGAATACAACATAGCCCCACAGTTCTGGATAATGCATATTTATGACTCCTTGTGGTGACCACACCCAATTATCCTCAGGATAAGGTTTCCCTGTGTCGGGGTTGAGAAGCTTACGATACTTGCCATCGACAACCTCAGTCCGCCATTCAACACGTGAAAAATTAACACGCCAAAATTCCCCAGCGTAAGGTGATCGTCGATCCGTGGCACATTCTTTTAAACTATTCCATGGTATTGCAATTTCAACCGTCCATTTCCGATTGTCAGCGTGCGGGTTATTTAACTCACCTTCGATATGAACAGCCGTCTTCAAGTCTTGGATATCCCAACCGTTAATTGGAGGACCTCCGTCACGATAAGGTTTCACAAGGAGTAAGTCCCATACCGTGTTCAAGGCGTTAATCTCAAACTCGTAATATTGATGGGAATCTCCTGTTGGATCTATAAAAATCTCAAAATCATTATCGTAAAAAATAACGGAATCACGTTCTGTCAGCGTTCCCCAGATCTGATCTTCCATCAGCTCTGCACCAAAGTAAAAATACTCATCATCCCATAGCATTTTTACCCTCGTATCCTTTCCTGGCATCGGACGCAAATCCCCTTCAATATCAACAAACTTTTCTGTCCATGCTGCATGCTGCCAAAAGGGCTTATCTGGCTTCCCATCCAAGACAAGCGACTCCGTCGCTCGTCTACACAGATAATGCTTGGGGGCGTATGAAACAATGTGTGGCTCTGGTACTCCACTTTGATTTACCATACGAATGCTCCTTTATCCGTTAATGTACTTTAGTTGTGCGTTACAACTGCGCCTGAACCGCCGTACATCTCAATTTCTTCATCGAATTCCAATTTAAGTACTGTCACTTGTTCATGCATATCTTCAGGTGTTATCTGAATCCAAGTTGTACCTGGTATGTGGAACCAGGGCACACCACCGTGAATTTCATGGTTGAGCTCCTTGCCTGAGTGAAGCACCGTAATCTTGGTAATGGGATTACACAGCCCTTTGAGGCAAATGTTCTCCTTCGGCGTATCGTAAACGAAGAGATACAAGTTCTTCTTATCGGGAGACAATGTACTACCACCCAGATAGTAGCGTGTCATAATACCCTCTTGTGTTCCATAGATGGCTTCTTCATGTGTACGTATCCAATCACCTAATCCGAGCAAGATCGCTTCCTGCCTAGGATCAATCGTTCCATCCTCCATGGGCCCAATATCTAACAGCATATTGCCGCCCATGCTGATACAGTCACAGAACATTCGGATCATTTGATTCAATGATTTATAATTGTGGTCTGTATGCACATAACCCCATGACGTATTTATCGTCGTACAGAATTCCCACGGACCTTCCGGACGCGTAATGGGAAGACCTTGCTCAGGAGTCTTATAATCCCCATACCCTTGCAAACGTGAGTTTATAATAAGATCAGGATTAAATGATTTTAAATAATCTTTGAATGCTGGCAATCCCCACTGCTCTGCGCTTCGTTCCCAATCTCCATCGAACCATAACAGATCAACCTGACCATAATCCGTTAACACTTCTCCTAGTTGATTACGGTTAAATGCCAGAAATCTCTCCCATCGCTCTGGATCTTGGACACCATCCATCGGACTTGAATAACGATTTATCTGTCTCAAGTCATCTGGTACGACACCATTCTCATAGACTGAAGGATAATCAGGATGAGACCAGTCAATGAGGGAGTAATACATCCCTACGCGAAGACCCTGATCTCGAATCGCCTCAGACCACTCCTTAATAATATCTCTCTTGGCAGGTGTCGCCTTCATAACGCTCAAATCACTGAATTTCGTATCAAATAATGCAACTCCGTCATGATGTTTCGTTGTAAGAACAGAATACTTAGCTCCTGACTTCGCAATCAGATCTGCCCAATACTTCGCATCAAATTTAGAGGCCGTAAAACCATTCAATTGCTTCATATAGTCCTCATAAGACATTCTCCCGTTATAGAAAGACCATGATTCTGCAACTCCTTGTACCGCATAAATTCCATAGTGAATGAAAATTCCTAGCTTTGCATCAGTGAACCATTGTTGCATCTGCTCTTCCTCCCATAGTTCAACTCGTTATTTTATGCGAAATACATGTGCAATTGGGGCAATTCCCGTAAGCTCGCTCTCTGGTAAATGAACGATCAATCCAGTTGTTGTTCGTTCGAATGTTAGATTCTCTTGTCCGCCAACAAGATCTATTTGCGTCACAGCCTGCTCGAGTGAAATACAAATCTCACTGATCACGAGTTCCTGCTCTTTTGAGTACAGATGGATAGCATAGATGACATCGCCTTTTTTCGTGAAATGTGTATTTCCAACGGAGTATGGCGCACATATGCGTGTTCCATAAATCGCCTCACCATGGACTTTGAGCCAACTGCCCATTACTTTCATCCGATCCATCGCTGTTGGTGACAAGCGGCCGTCTGGTTGTGGTGCGACATTAAGTGCCAGGTTACCACCTTTGGCTACAACTTCAACGAGCAAATGAATTAATTGACGTGTCGTCTTGTAATGATCCTCATACCGATAAGAGAACGCAGTCCCCATCGTAATACAGCTTTCCCATGGGATATGCAGGGGACGCGCGGGCAACGTTTGCTCTGGTGTAACGACATTCTCATAAGGTCCGCCAACGGTACGGTCTGCACTTAGTAGCCATGGCTGATGCTGACGTGCCTTCTCCACCACTTCACCCAACCGAATATCCTGTGGATTATTCTTATTCTGTGGACACACCCACCCCGCATCCAACCAGAGCATTTCAATCCGTCCATATTTCGTCATCAATTCCATGATCTGATCATGTGTGTACTGTACGAATTGCTCCCATAGCCAAGGATAATCTTGTGTTGGATACGAAGGACCTCGATTCATGAACGTCCCCGTCTCCATACCTGGAGCCCAGTATGTTGGTGTGTGCCAATCCGCTTTGGAGAAGTAGGCAGAGATCCCAAGTCCCTTGGCCCGAAAAGCATCAAATACGTTCTTACAAATATCCGCGTACTTATGTGCATGGAAAGGACAATCCTTACCCGTGATGCGATAATCTGTTGTCTGCGTATCCCACATACAGAAGCCATCGTGATGCTTCGTTGTGAAATTTAAATATTTGAAGCCACCTTCTGCAGCAACCTCTGCCCACTTCTCAGGCTCAAAACGGAGCGGATTAAAGGTTTTATTCAGCCCGAAGTATTGCCGCTTCAGCTCCGTCGAATCAACCCCCCAATCAATATCGTCCCGTGACCAATCTCCATCTTTATCACTAAGCGCCCACGATTCAACAAGTCCAAGCTGCGAATAAGGTCCCCAGTGCATCATCAAGCCCAGCTTCTGATCCTTGAACCATTCCAGCTGATCTAATAGCTGCGAATCCTCCGGCTTAACGTAATCCTCCTCTGTGCTGTAATTATGAACTCCTTCAACAACAATTTGCTCCTCGACAACATTAGCGTCATTCATTTGCACGACCTCCATGCAGCTCTTCTGAGGCTGCGATTCTATTGATTTAGTATGATATATTTTCAAAAAACATTTGACATAAAAATAAATATCCGCTATAAACATCCTATTATTGAATATAAATAAGTATTCAAGCGCCGATCTATATCATGCTGTATTCATAGCTTGATAGGAACATCTCCATGTATGCTCCACAAAAAGGGGGAAAACAATTTGAACTATAACTATTTCAAATCGAAATTGTTTCTGAAATTCACCGGTTCGTATCTACTTATCCTTCTTATTCCGCTTATATTTGTAATCGTTTTCATTTACCGAAATGCTACCGATAATTTACAAAAGGAGATTGAAAATGCTCACTTTAATCAGCTCACCCAAATTAAAACGGTGGTGGATGGACGCATGAATGATTTAAGAGATATGGCGTCACGGATGTCATACGACGCTCGTCTCGCTCATTATCGCATACTGGATCCTTATGAAAGTCGTGACGCCATAGCGGCACTAGATAGCTACAAATCTTCCAATTCCATTGTGGAGGATATATTTCTGTACTATCATCATGACCCTAATATTTATTCCAACCATGGCATGTATAGCCTGGATGTATTTCGTAGCTCCTATCAGTTTGGAAGCTGGAAGAATGATGAACTTGTGACTGCTTTAAACTCGTCCAAATTTCCATCCATTCGACTTACGAACATGCTGAATCAAAATTCACCACTCGAGCAATCTGTATTAACCTATATCCTGCCGATCATTCCCAACACCTCAGATCCATATGCTTCTGTCATGTACCTCATTAAAGAGAAAGAGTTGGCATATCTGATCGATTCCGTTCTCGGTAACTATCGAGGATTAACGTATATTTTTGATAATCATGGACGTGTTTTATCCTATAGTGGCCATGGAGATACAGCTAGCCAACAGGATATCCAACGGTTATCAGAGCTTCCACCCGGCATACATAATCTATCGATGAACAACGAAGATCATTCGGTTATTTCCGTCACATCGGATGTCAATGGCTGGTCATATGTGACTTTAATGGCGAGTAATCAGTTTTTCAGTAGCGTACTTAATGTTCGGAGCTTCATCATTATTTTATTCATTGTGATCGCCATTGTAGGAACGGCCATCGCTCTATTATTCGCTCGGATGCAATATCTTCCGATTGCTGAGCTCGTTCGCTTCACGAACAAAAAAACAGATACACCGGCCTCTGGAAATGAGCTCGAGTATATACGAACAACATTACAGCAGTATAGCTCCAAGGTTGATCTCCAAGAGCCCTATGCACGCAACCATGTTCTGTCCATGCTATTAAAGCATGGACATGCACAAATGATGACGCATGGAATATTCGATACCTTTCATCTGCACTTCGACCAAAGTCATCATTTTGTCATGATGATGGGCTGGGATGAATTAGAACAGCAGCATCTTCATGCGCGACAAGAAGTACATCGCAAGCTTGCGTTTATTGAATTTCCAGCGCTTGCTACACAAGTATACGGTGTAGAGCTCCCGCAATTGGATCAGCTCGCACTCATTGTGAGCTTACAGCTCGAAGATGATGAGGCACTCGCTGCACAAATCGTTCACATCGTGGATGCGATCCGTGAATATACGTTAGGCATAATGGATATCCACCCGATGATCGGTGTAGGCAAATGTTATGAGAGCCCTCAGCAGCTTAATCAATCCTTTGTTGAGGCTTGCTCCGCCTTCGAATTGCGTAAATCGACCGAGCATGGAACCACCGTGTATTTTGAAAAGCTATCCAGTGCCCATGATCAAACGGTGTTACTCCCTAGTAACGAGCTATTAAAGCTTGCACAAAGCTTGAAGCAGGGCAACTACGAAGTCGCCAAACAAATTATTCACACAGCCATCCATGGCCTTGATAATAAACAACGATCTACCCTGCTGATGCGATGCGTATTGTTCGACCTGCTGAATACCATGCTCAAAACTGCAGTTGAGCTAAAGATGGATAACATGATGCAGTCTGCTTCTCCCCATTTCATGAATGGTCCCGTCCATCTTATAGAGCAGAATTTCTACCGTTTAGCCACTCAGATTTGTACACAGGTAGAGCAGACGCATAAAAAAGAAGAACATTCACTCATGGATCATATCGTTGCTTTTATCGACCAGCACTATGTTGATCATTCACTTAGCCTTGAATCTGTTTCTGCTGCGTTTACGATTTCACCTTCCCATCTCAGTCGTTCATTCAAGGATAAGGTCGGCATCAACTTCGTCCAATATATTTGGCAAAAACGATTAGATAAGGTCAAGGAACAGCTCGTAATAACAAGTGATCCGTTAAAAGATATTATCCAGCGCGTCGGCTACCTCGACACACCAAACTTTATTCGAAAATTCAAAAAGGAAACCGGTTATACCCCGGGCCAGTATCGACAGATGAATAGTAATCATCCCAATACTGAGCCTAACGATACCGTATAATCCTTCCTCGCTTAGGGTTCATCATAACTTCCCGGTCATGCCTAGGATGACCGGGAAGTTTTTCAAAATATGAGAATGTATAAGCTTCACAAATTATTTACTAGCAGCCCATGTATCGTATGCTTGTTGATACGTTGATTCGAGCTTCTCATACCCCATTTTTTTCATTTGAGTGATATATTTGTCCCAATTGGATAATGGCTCTGCGCCTGTAACGAATTTCGCTTCCATTTCCTTCACGTATTTATCCAAATCGGAACGGAGTGTTTTGATTTCCGTCTGTTGGTCTACCGTCAGGAATACCGATGGGAAGGGAGTCTTTGCAATAGGTGTAAGCTTTGTAGCTGTTTCTTTGTCAATCCAGTCATCAAAGCTAGTACGAAGACCTAAAACATAGCTGTTCTCATAGGAACCTGGTGTATTAATCCCGTAGTTTGGCGTGATTGTACCGCGGTATTCTTCACGATCCGTACCATCTGGAACTGGCAGCCATTCTTTCTCGCCTGTTGCTTTATCTTTGTATTTAAATAACGTACCTTCAGGTCCATACGCCCAGAAGGAATACCCTTCTTCGCTAAATTGGTAATCAATCCAGCGCATACTTGCTTCCGGGTTGGGGTTCGTGTTTGAAATCGCGAAACCGCCAATGGTGTTAATACCAGGATGCTTGCCGTATACAGGTGTTCCAGCAATATCACTAGATACAGGCTGCATCATCGGGTTATCTTCACTCGGTTCACCACCAAGCGTGAAGTATGGGAAATAATCGGAGAATAAGGCCACTTGATTGTTTTTCCCTTTTGCTTTCTTCTGCTCATCGGTTTGAGAGAATGTTTCATGATCCAGCAAATTCTCGTTCCATAAGCGATTCAAGAAGGTTAAATATTCTTTGTAGGCTGGTTCAGCTTGTGGAAAGTGTACTTTGTTCTCCTTATCTACGTAGATATCCTCGTTATACATCCCCCAGAATCCGAGGAAGAACATCCGTAAATCATCTAATTTCACAGAGGATAGAGGAACCTCATCGTCTTTACCGTTTCCGTTCGCATCTTCCTCTTTAACCTTCTTCAAATAGTTGTATAGCTCTTCTGTGGTCTGCGGTAATTTGTTTTCCATGCCGAACTTCTTCAAGAACTTCCCGTTATACCACATCGGTCCACGATACCATACCGCAGATGGCTGAATATTGCGTAGTGCATAGATATGTCCATCTGGTGTTGTCATTGATTTGCGAATATCCGGATTTTCATCGAGAATTTTTTTTAAATTAGGTGCGTAGCCCTCATCAATGTATTTTTCTAAAGGCAGCAACAAACCTTGACTTCCGTAGGTAACTTGATCCGATCCTTTTAAATCCGCCGCATAGAAAATATCGGGAAGCGTACCGCTTGCAAATACCAAATTCTTTTTCGTCTCAAAGCTGTCTTGTGGGGCGTTTTGAATCTTTAACTTAATATTCGTCATCTTCTCGTATTCCTGAATAACAGGCATCTTGTTCCAATCCTGACGCCCTACATCCGGTGCCATAATAGAAAGCTCAATCGGATTATCCACGATAGGAAAGCCCGTCTTATGAACCTCTGCGGCTGTGTCTGAGCTTTCTGTGCTTGCCGTCCCCTTATCGTTACTCGATCCACATGCAGTAAAAATAGAAATTGACATGGAAAGACATAACAACATGAGTCCAGTTTTACGATAATTCGTCATACAAAAACCTCCCCTTTTTTACTTGTATCTTAAGATCAACCCTTAACAGAGCCAATCATGACACCTTGCACGAAATAACGTTGCAAGAATGGATAGACAGCAATAATCGGAAGCGTAGATACGATAATGACTCCATACTTCACAAGTGAAGCAATTTCTGCCTTGTTGTTCTGGGCTGCAGCAGCTGTCGCATCGATAATGCCACCTACTTGAGATTGCATTTCCTGAAGAACGAGAATCTGACGAAGCACAAGCTGCAATGGATATTTCGCATCATCATTCAGGTAGATCATGGCGCCGAAATAGCTGTTCCAATGCCCTACCCCGTAGAATAAGGCCATAACTGCGATAATTGGCATCGATAACGGGAGAACAATCCGCAGGAATAAGCGAATATTCGTCGCGCCATCGATTTGAGCCGCATCTTGAAGCTCAGCTGGAATGGAGTTCGCGAAGAAGGTACGAGAGACAATAATATTCCAGATTGACGCTGCGCCAGGAAGTACTAGTGCCCACATCGTGTTGACCATGCCTAGCCCTTTTACCAACATGTATGTAGGGACGAGACCCCCTCCAATGAACATCGTTACCATGAACATCCCCATGAAAAACCCACGGCCTACAAAGTCCTTACGACTGAGTGCATATGCCGCTGGCATCGTAACGACCAAGTTAATCGTTGTGCCTAGCAATGTATACAAAATCGTATTTCCATACCCCGTCCAAATCTTCGAGTTCTGAAATACAATTTCATACCCCTTAAAGGTAATACCTTTTGGAAGAAGCCACATTTCACCGGAAGCAACCATCTTCGGATCACTGATCGATGCGCTAATAATATATAAGATGGGATATGCGACTAACAACAATGCAATTGTCACATACGTATAGGTGCAAATTAGAAATATTCGATCTCGCTTAGATAGCTTTATACCTGATACCATAAATTCCAACCTCCTTCTACCATAGACTGTTCTCGCTCGTACGGCGGACAATTTGATTCACCGTAATAAGCAGGATGCAATTCACAATGGAGTTAAATAAACCAACAGCTGTTGAGAAGCTATATTGCGCATCGACAAGACCAGATCGATAGACAAAGGTTGAAATCACGTCAGAGCTTGACATATTCAATGAATTTTGCAGAAGTAATATTTTCTCAAAACCTACACTTAACAAGCCACCCATATTTAGAATTAATAGAATGGTCATGGTCGGTATAAGCGTTGGAATATTGATGTGGCGAACACGTTGGAAGCGAGAGGCCCCGTCAATGATTGCCGCTTCATGTAAGCCTGGGTCTACACCCGAGAGTGCCGCCAAATAAATAATCGTCCCCCAACCCGCACTCTGCCACACGCCTGAGAATACATACATCGTCTTAAACCAACCAGGACTTGTCAGAAACTGCGGTGCACTAAAGCCTAAACCTTCAATGGCATGAATAATCATACCGTTCGATGGAGACAAGAAGGTAATAATCATCCCCGCCATAACAACGACAGAAATGAAATGAGGTGCATAGGTAACGGTCTGAACAAGTCGCTTGAAGAAGCCATCCTTCACTTCGTTAAACGCAAGCGCCAGAATAATTGGGATTGGGAATCCAATGGCTAATTCATACAAGCTAATACTGAGCGTGTTCCACAGCAAATCCCAGAAATAGTACGAGTTAAAAAATCGAATGAAATGATCAAAGCCTACCCATTCACTGCCAAAATAGCCTTTTGACGGAATGTAGTTCTTAAAAGCAATCTGAATCCCATACATCGGTCCATAGCTGAAAATGAGGAAGTAAAAGAATGCGGGTGCGATAAAAATGTAAAGCTCCCAATTCTGACAAATCTTCTTCCATGTCTCGTTTCTGCCCTTACGCTTTTCTTTCGGTGCTGAATTCACAGTTCGCATATGTACGCTTCCTGTTTCATGCATCGCGACATCCCCTCCTTATAGGTAATGATGAGAACATTCTGATCATCGAGTGAGCATCATTATCTATCGAATTGTTATCAATCGCATTAATGCTAGCGCTTACATTTACACTATATAGAATCGAGCAAATCGTAAATATGTCATTCTCGCTTATCAAGAATTTCGTGTTGTACTGCGGGATGATATACGTTTCACCGCTATGTTGATGTTCTATAAGTGTGTCATTCTTGCGCTTTTCGCCCATAATTGCGTTGTAATACAATACCAAAGCTCCTCACAGAGGCAATGTGTATAAATCTCCATAGCACATGTTTTTTTTGCGCATTTAAAGGGAATTCATCCTGAATCTAACGTTTGTTGACTGAAGTATCATGTTTCTTAACTGGAAGCATCTCACTGTACTTTATAAAATTAATTCAGGGAAAGCGGTTACAAATAGCAGCATGTATGAAACACATGAAGGAGCGGATGATATGAGCACTAAAATTGAACGTAGCAAAATTAGAAAGCGCATACACTGGCGAAAGCAAGATTCCGAGTTAACCCTGCTCGCCTTGCCGACATTCATCTGGTATATCTTATTTTCTTTCTTACCGATGTTCGGTATGATTATTGCCTTTAAAAATTTCAAAATCAGCGGCAACTTTATTAGCAACGTAATAAATAGTTCTTGGGTCGGCTTCAAAAACTTTGAATTCTTATTCAAATCAAATGATGCCTGGATCATTCTTCGTAACACGATAGGGTATAACATCATTTTCATTATTCTTGGCATCGTGTTGCCGGTAATGTTCGCCATTATGATCAGCCTGCTGCATAGCCGCAAAGCAAGCAAGGTTTATCAGACCATGATGTTTCTGCCCTACTTTCTGTCATGGGTAGTCGTATCTGCTGTAGGCTGGGCCTTCTTCAGCTTTGATAAAGGCATCCTCAATCAATTTCTTGTGGGTATTGGGCATGATGCTGTGAATTGGTATATGGAACCGCAATATTGGCCCTACATTCTTATCTTTTTAAACATCTGGAAGAGCATAGGTTATGGCATGATTATTTATCTGGCAACCATCACGGGAATCGACAGCACCTATTATGAGGCTGCAGTTATTGATGGAGCTTCAATCTGGCAGCAGACACGCTTCATTACCTTACCCATGCTAAAGCTGGTCATTGTCATGATGTTCATCCTGTCAGTAGGTCGTATTTTCTACACGGATTTCGGACTGTTCTATCAGGTCACACGCGACTCCAACTCCCTCTACAATGTGGCCACAACAGTTGATGTCCTAGTTTATAAACAGCTAAAAACCGCCACCGTAGGAATGGCATCCGCTGCCGCTTTCGTCCAATCGATGCTGGGCTGTATTACAATCCTGAGTGCTAACTGGATCGTTAAAAAAATCGATTCCGACAGTGCAATGATCTAGGAGGAGAGACAATGGCAAAGACACCCACCTATCAATCTGGCTTGGAGAAATTCAACCGCACAAGTAACGGCATCAATGCTTTGTTCACCCTAATTTTTATTCTGCTGGCAATTGCCTGCGTCGTGCCTGTGATCGTCGTGTTATCCATATCGCTTACCGATGAATCCTATATTCGTGAAACAGGATACAGCATTTTCCCAACCGTTCTATCCGGAGATGCTTACTCTTATATCGCCAAGCAAGGAACGATGATTCTGCGTGCGTTAGGTGTATCCCTACTTGTAACTATCGTAGGTACTGTACTTGGCGTGCTGCTCACCACAACAATGGGATATGTCATTTCACGTCCGGCTTACAAGCTCAAGAACTTCCTCACCTGGGTTGTATTCATCCCGATGGTATTTAACGGGGGGCTAGTCTCCAGTTACTTTATCAACACAAATTTCTTGGGATTAAAGAACAGCGTTTGGGCACTCATCCTGCCGCTCGCAGTATCCTCCTTTAACGTTATTATTTGTAAAACCTTTTTCAGGAGCACGATCCCTGATGGCTTAATCGAATCTGCTGAAATTGACGGGGCTAGTCAGTTTCGCACCTTCTTCTCAATCATTCTCCCAATCTCCTTGCCTGTACTAGCTACGATTGGACTGTTCCTCTGCTTCGGTTACTGGAACGACTGGTTTCAATCGATGCTGTATATCGATAATCAGAATCTCTATTCGCTACAAGCGTTACTTAACAGCTTAATGTCCAATGCCGATGCGCTCGCCCGAAACTCAATAAGCATGGGTATCAGCTTTGCTGAGCTTGTCGCAACAATGCCTAAAGAATCTGCCCGTATGGCTGTTGCTATTCTCATCGTGTTGCCTGTTGCCTGCGCGTATCCCTTCTTCCAGAGATACTTCATTACCGGCCTTACCATTGGCGCAGTCAAAGGCTAGTCCCGAAATAAGCCAAGCCAAGCTTGGTTTATGATATATAACCGTACTTTTACTACGGTACTATTCATCATTCAACACTAGGAGGAGTTAAAGTGAAGAACACCCTAAAGTTCGCCTCAACATTGTGTATTCTCGCATTAATGCTGTCCCTGCTTGCTGCATGTGGCAGCTCGAAGCCAGCGGCGCCCACAGCAACCAATGAAAACGAGAGTGGCACAACTGCTACTGATGCACCAACCACCAAGGAAATCCCTACATTGGTATGGTGGCTGATCGGCGGACAGGTTCCTGAGAATTTTAGTAAAGCCGTTGAGCAAATGAACGAATACACCGCTGAGAAAATCGGTGTCAAAGTGGACATCAAAGTGGCTAGCTGGGGAGAATGGGACACAAAAATCAACACCATTGTGAATACAGGTGAACCCTTTGATATGATGTTTACCAACAACACAAAGTACAGTAAGCAGGTCGCTATGGGAGCGTTCGCGGACATTACGGATCTGGTACAAAGTGAGGCCCCTGAACTTTACAAGTCTATCCCTACCAAAGTATGGGATGGTGTGAAAATTGGTGGAAAAACTTTCGCTGTACCGACGTATAAGGATTCTTCATTAACTCAATATTGGGTATTCGATGACAAGCTTGTACAAAAATATAATATCGATTACCAAAACATTAAAACGATGCAAGATTTAGACAAACCATTCCATGATATGAAAGCTGGTGAAGGCAAAAGCTTCTACCCGTTGCAGTTGATCCAAGGCGAAGGCTTCCCAGGCATTTTAAACAATTATGATGATATGACTTTAGGTTTCAATCCTATTGGAGTAAACGTTGAGGATGCTTCCCGGAAAGTCGTGTCCGTGTTTGAACAACCGGAAGTTATGACTAACTTAAAGCTGCTACATCAGTGGTATAAAGATGGTATTGTTAACCCGGATGCACCAACTAAAACTGAAGGCGACAAATACAGAGCATTCTTCTCCGCACAAGCCTTCCCTGGTGCAGAAGCTGGCTGGCAAATCACCGCAGGTATTGACAAATACGTCATGACTCAAATTTTTGGGCCTTTGTATACAACTAGTACAATTCAAGGCTCGATGAATGTAATCTCGGCAAATTCCAAATACAAAGTGGAAGCTATGAAATATTTGCAATTAGTGAATACAGATCCAAAATTACGAAATATGCTTGCATTTGGTGAATTAGGCGTCGACTATAAGAGCATTGACGGAGAGAAATCAATCGAGCGGATCAGTGATACATGGCCTTTGGCAGCATACTCCCAAGGTACCTTCTTCAATCTTGCGGTTACGAAGGGAGCTCCTCTAGATCAGTGGGAACAAGTGAAAAAATTGAACGAACAAGCGGCATCATCTAGCGTATTAGGCTTCGCACTTGATATTGGCGAGTTGCAGACTGAAGTTGCTAACTGCCAAGCTGTATATGATAAATATAGATATGAATTGCTTACAGGCGCTTCTGATCCTGAGAAGGTAATCCCTAAATTGCTGTCTGAGCTGAAAAATGCTGGAATGGACAAAATCATGCAAGTTGCTCAAGAACAAATCAACAATTACTTTAAGTAAAGCTTATCGAACTCACATGGTATATCAGCGCTGATATACCATGTGTTTTCCTTTCGTACTTTAAAATTTATTTGAACTAAAGCTACGCTTCATATATATTTACAGTGAATTACATGCTCTCACAACCATAGCAGCGAGAGACTTATTCCTCTATATTATGTGTCTGACCTTAGGGGGCATTACAAATGAGGTTTTGGAGGAGTTCTTTTTTTCATATTAAAATATATCGCAATAAATTTTGGGCTTACCTGATCTTCATTGTAACCATCGGGTTAACACTGGGCACTATGACCAGCGTTATTCTTATTAATCAATGGATCGGGAACACACGGATTGAAGCTGCGAATGCCTTTTCCCGTATTGAGAACAACTTTCAGAATGATGCCGATCGGATTGAAGCTTACATGCAAAGATTGTATTCCAATCAGGATCTGATGAAAGACGTCCGTTATTTTATGAGCCCTTCCGTTGAAGGATATCTGACTAAAAGATTGGAGAATAGCCCTTATTCATCACAATCACTGCTCTCTTTTCCTGAGGATACTAAAACATATCTTTACAGCTGGGCCCAGGGAGATATTACTCAAATCAGCGTTCATACCAAGGACTACGGAAATATTATCTATTTTAATAGTTTTGGTATTCCTAGCTTCCAGTTTGGCGTTCCAAATTCTGACGAAATCTTCGATGAAAGTATACAGAAGGGCTTCGTCTCTCGCAAAAAACTAAATCAAAGTGCTACAGAACCAGGGGAAATCCACTTTCAGATCAGTAGCAAGCGAATATTCAGTATCGTAAATAATTATCAACTCGGTAATGCGGCTGTAATCAACCCTTCTACCGGGGAGACATTCATTATTGGTAACAATAAATCCATAATGAAAGAAATCACCCAACAAGCGGTTGCGAATAATAAAAATCATGGCTTTATCGTATATAAAGGATATATTCCCATTTTCTTTGTTACCTTTACATCTACCAAATACAATTATCGATTTATTAGTACAGTAGACTTGGCTGCACTAATAAGTCAGCATAGCACGGTATTGCTCAATATATTTATGATCGTCTTTACCGCTATGATCTGTGTACTCCTGCTCGTAGTCTACAACCTTCGTGATGATTCGCGGTTTCTGCACCGTATTATACAGTCAATCAAACGTGCGAAAACTGCTGACTTCACTCCCAATAAGCCTGCACGTTATCGTATGAATGAATATGGTATGATTGCTCGAGAAGTCGACGATATGATACACCAATTAGACAAATATATTCGAAACGAATACTTGCTTAAATTAAAACAGCAGGAAGCAGAAATGAAAGCGCTTCAACATCAAATCAATCCACATTTTCTTTATAATACCTTGGAGGTTATTCGATCTACTGCATTGGTTCATCAGAATGAGCCTACCGCAGATGCGATTGCAACCTTAGGAGCGTTGTATCGAGAAATTGTTAAGAAAGAAAATATTATTTCAATAGGTAGTGAGCTGGAACTGTTACGAAAATACCTGCAAATTATGGAGTTTAAATATCCTGAGCACTTTTTTTACCAAATTGATGTTGAAGATACTATTCTTGCTCTTTCTACTGTTAAATTCTGGATGCAACCCTTGGCAGAAAATTTCTTCGTCCATGGGTTTAATATAAATAAAGAATTTAATTTATTTATCGTGTCAGGCTGGGAAGATGAAGACTACTATAGACTGGATTTCATTGACAATGGAGTACGAATTGATGAAGAACAGCTAACTGCCATCAGACGGGTCCTTTCAAGTAATAATGACCATGCCACCAATAGCATCGGACTATATAATGTCTATGCCCGGCTACAATTTTTCTATCAAGAGGATTTCTCGATTACCATTGAGAATAATGACGAAGCTGGTGTCAAAATCTCTGTACAGATTTCTAAAAGAGGTGATTAGATATGTACAAACTTTTGATTGTGGATGATGAACCTCAGATTTTGGAAGGTATGAAACGTATTCTGGATTGGGAGCATTACGGATTCAAACAAATAGAAACAAGTGAATCCACTGAAGATGCTGTATTTAAAGCTGTAGATTTAATACCTGACATTGCTATTATCGATGTGTGTATTGGCAAGAATCTAGGGTATGATGCTATCCAAAAGCTAAATGAAGTGAGCCTTCCAACCAAATATATTATTATAAGCGGCTATAGTGACTTTCAATATGCCCAGCAAGCTATTCGTTGCGGAGTAAAGGATTACCTATTAAAGCCTGTGGATCGAATCAAGCTGCAGGAGGTCATTGAAAAAATAATTATCGAAGACTTACATGGCACGATTAGAGATGTGAATGCTGACTCCATGAGTATTGATCCTGTACTTGGAATACATTACGATGCCTTCTCAAAGCTGGTCAATCGTATATTAATTATGATTAAAACAGAATTCGCTCATAATATTTCATTAAAATCCGTTGCTGATCGATTTCAAATGAACAGTACCTATCTTGGACAAATCTTCATTAAAGAAACAAGTATGAAGTTCTCAGAGTATCTAATGAGCTATCGTATGCATCGTGCACAAGAGCTTATCCAAACGACTAATGAGAAAATACACTGGATTGCCCTTTCTGTTGGTTATAACAACCTGAACTATTTTTATACACAATTTCAAAATCATTTTGGTACCTCTCCCTCAAGTTTACGGATGAAAAGTTAAGGCTGGATGTATATTGCAAAGTGATTTAGGGGGCCGTGTCATGAATAGATATAGCTGCTTCATCTGTGGCATTATTCTGCTGTTCATTACATTGTTAACTGGCTGCACCAAGCAGAACTTGAACGCTGCGAACTTTAATGCAGAACCCACGGTAAATCTGATTTATTATACAATCGGTGATCCTGATAAGGATCTGGCCCTTGTTAACAACAAAATTAACGACATATTGATGAAAAAAATTGGAATTACCATAACCTATAATAAAATTGGTTGGCAGGAATATGCTGATCGCATGAACACAATGATCTCCTCTGACAGCCCTTTTGATATTGCTTTTGCTCCGGATTATGCTAAATATGCCAAACGTGGGGTATGGCTGAAGTTAGATGACTATTTGATGAATCTAGCCAAAGAAATGTACCTTGCAATAGACCCCATCTTTTGGAAGGGTGCTGAGATGGATGACGGGTTCATCTACGGCGTCCCCACCAACAAAGAATTGGCTGTACGCGAGAATTGGATGTATCCTGATTCTCTGGTAGAAAAATACAATATTAAAGTTAACCAATATAACACACTGGAATCGCTCGAACCGCTGCTTCGCATGATACAAAAAAATGAACCCGATTATTTGCCCATGGAGCTTGATCGAGACTCACACAATTTTTTTGCTATGTACGGCTACGAATATATAGGGGACAACAGACTCCCATTAATGATCCAATCTCTGGATCCTACTGCTCCTGTGGTCAATATCTTCGAAACCCGTGAAGCCAAACATATATTGGATACGTTAAGACGTTACTATCAATTAGGGTTCATTAATCAAGACGCCGCTTTGCGAGAACCAGGAAGTTTGAAACACGGTGTAAAGGTATTTTGGGAATCTGGTAGTGGCGGTCCACTCTCTGAGAGCGTCTGGAGTAACGATCTGGGGTATAAAATTGTAACCAATCCAGTAACACCCGAGGTGGCAACTACAGAAGCTGTGCGCGGAGGGATGATGGTTGTGAATGCACATACGAAGCATCCTGTGGAGAGCATCAAATTTCTAAACTTATTGAATACCGATCCTGACCTGCGTAACTTATTTCAATACGGCATTGAAGGCGTTCATTATACACTGGATCAGAATGACCAGGTTGTCCTAAGTTCGATAAAAGACAGTCAAGGAAATCCTCTTCCCAAGGCGAACGGTGGCTACACTGGCATACAATACACTCAGGGAAACTGGTTTATCTTAAGTACATTAGGTGGAATCTACCCTGACCCACTAAACAAGTGGGAGCAATTCCGCATCTACAACTCCAAGGTTGTGGAGTCCCAAGTACTGGGCTTTACTCCCGATCTGTCAGAGCTAAATGAGCAAATTGACAACATTGAGATTGTCTGGCGCAAATTTTATCCAAGTCTTATGACAGGCAGTGTCGATGTTGATGCCATTCTCCCCAAATTCAACCATGAACTTCATGAAGCAGGTATTGATAAGGTACGTAAGGAGATCCAGAAGCAATTGGATCTTTGGAGGAAATAGAAAGTCACTGTAAAGAAAAGCCCCCAAGAGAGACACTTTAGATAAAGTGACCTTCTTGGGGGGCTTATTTAAGACTAGTGACCCATCATCATCGCTGGATCTACCTCTTCACCGATATTTTCAGCTTGTTGCAGCTTCGGCTTGCGAAGGATGAGGGACATAACAATACCAACACATACGATACAAGCGGTCAGGAGAAACGTATCTCCAAAGCCGGCTACTAAGGCAGTCTGCGGGTTTCCTGTCTTTCCGATTGTTGCCATATGAGTATTTGTATGAGAAGTCAGATAAGCTGTAAGACCTGTTACTGCGAAGGATACGACAACCTGTTGAGCCGCTGAAGTCAACGGTGTCACACGGCTAACCAAATGACGTGGTGCTGAATTTAATACATGTGTATTAAGAGGCATCATGGTTGACCCCATACCTAACCCCATCACACAAACCGCAACAATAACCATCCAAATCGGTGTATCCACGGTTACCGTCGAGAGAATAAACATCGCGGTGGCGATAACACTCAACCCACAGAACGCTAATGGACGAGCTCCAATTTTATCAAACAACCTACCACTAATCGGCATCATAAGACCGGCGCATAACGCTTGCGGCATCACGATCCAACCGGTATGAAGTGCGGTATAACCTTTAATATTCTGTAGATACAAAGGAATCATCAGTGTAGCTCCGAATAATGCCATCTGTACGATCCAAGTAAGAATAATACCGCGAGTGAAATCAGATGATTTAAATACCTTCAGTTCAAGCAAAGGATACTTCTGTCTAAGCTCCACCACAATGAACAGTATTAATGCGATACCACCGATTGTTAAGCCTGTAATAGCACCCGTTGAAGACCAATCTGTTCCACCTTCGCTTACACCATAAGCAAGCATAGCGAACGCAATCGGTGCAAGACACATCCCGAGAATATCAAGATGTGTTGACTTCTGCGGTTCAGTCTTCGGTAAGTATTTCTTACCCAAAATGAAGGCCACAACACCAATAGGCAAATTGATAATAAAGATCCAGTGCCAACTCACATAATCGACAAGATAACCGGATATTACAGGACCAAAAGCTGGCGCCATCAACATTGGGATTCCAAGAACACCCATAATTGAGCCTCGACGTTCGGGTGGAGCTAATTTGAATACCATTGCCATCCCGATCGGTGCAACCATACCTCCGCCTAGACCTTGAATAATACGGAATAAAATTAGTTGTTCAGGTGATTGCGCTAAGCCGCATAGAACAGACCCTAATGTAAACAGCACAATCGTTACAAGGAAAATACGCTTTGATCCAAATTTATCGGTCATCCAACCAGCAAGTGGAATTACGGCGGATAGTGCTAATGTGTACCCCGTTATTGCCCATTGAATTGTCTTTAGATCAGTATGGAAATATTCCACTAGTTTAGGAACTGCATTGTTAACAACTGTACTGTCCAGAATAACCATAATCATACCGACGATTATCGCAAGCAAAGGTGGCAGAATAGCTTTCAGGGAGAACGTGTCCCCTTCCTGCGTAAGGGGTTTTGTTGTAGTATTTGAAGTCATTGTGATACCTCTGCTTTCTAAATTTTGACTGAATATTTGTGAAAATAATGCTCGAAAAACAAATCAATACTTTCCTCAATCGATATAGGAATATCGAGTAGAGACGATTGAATGCAGTTGTTCGGCTGACATTTAGTAACAGGATTCACTTTGGTGAACAGTGACATAATGGCAGCAAACATATGCTGTGTCATCAACAATATGGTCTTTCGATCGGTTACACCCGTCACTTCTGTCATAACTGTGCTTAATTTCTCGAATCCTTGTTGCTTCATAAAATGTACATATTCGGCTACCGATTCAAACAGTGGATCATGTCCAAGAATCCGCTTGAGCAGATCAGGATAATCTTTAAGAAATAAGGCGTACGTCAAAATAAATTGTTTCAGTCGTTCGATTGGCTGATATTCCATAACATCGAATATATCAAACGCCGAGCGGAATGTTTCCAGGATCATCTTCATTGCTTCATGCATAAGTTTTTCTTTCGACCCGAAATAATAATTAATTAGCGCTACATTAGTACCAGCTTCACTAGCAATCTTCCGAATGGTAACACTATCAATCCCTTCGGACTTAATTAAATGCAGCGTTGCGTCTAAAATCTTCTCCTTCGTCATAGAACTCTCCTTAACTCGTCATGCAATTAAACACTGTTTAAAACAATGTTTAATATACCTTGAAAACTTAATGTGCGTCAATGGAAATTTCAGAAAGTATATTTACTGTTTTCAACAAAGACGGAAACATACGATGCAGTGCTTAGTTTTGAAGAACAAAAATAACCGGCCGAGAATATATCTCGCCGGCTGATTGTGTTTGTTTGTTTGTTCTCCTAGCCCTTTATCGAACCGATCATAACACCTTTTTCAAAATATTTCTGAATAAACGGATACACAATAAGAATCGGTATAGTAGATACAATAATAACTCCATACTTAACCTGGTCAGCAAATTGCTGAGCATACCCGCCTGCACTGCCGCCCGAGCCTCCGCCTTGGGAGAAAACCTGGTTGGATAATAGAATATCACGCAAAATGATTTGTAACGGCTGCAGGTCATTCGAATGAATGTAGATAAGCCCAGTAAAAAAATCATTCCAATGTGCTACCAAATAATACAGCGCAATGACAGATATGACGGACTTAGATAAAGGGATCGCAATATAGAAGAAAAATTTAAAATGAGTACATCCATCCAATGCAGCGGATTCATAAATTTCTTTAGGCAGTGAAGCTTCAAAGAACGTACGTGCAATAATGAGATTAAACACATTCACTGCAAAGGGAAGAATAAAGACCCACATCGAATTGGTCAGAGATAGATCTTTCATCAGGATATACGTTGGAATTAGTCCACCATTAAAAAATAATGTAAAAACGAAGAAAAACATCAAGAACCGGCGTGCACGGAACTCTTGTCTGGATAGTGTATACGCTGCCGGGATCGTAAGAAGCAGATTAAACATTGTTCCCAAAACTGTATAAATAACGGTATTCTTGTAGCCTATCCAAATACGCATATCCTGAAAAATTTGCTCGTAGCCAAAGAAACTGATTCCTCTGGGAAATAGAGTAACCTTGCCGGTGGAGACCAATGTCTGGTCACTGACAGAAGCAATAATAACAAAGTACAAGGGATAAGCGACGATCAGGAAAATTAGAACACATAAGATAATGATCGAAATATCAAATAGAATCTCACCCGTGCTGCGCTTGTGATTAGTTGTTGCCTGCATAAGCATCACCTTTCGATGTTCGTTCCATTTACCAGAGGCTAATATCTGAGTTGCGTTTGGAAATCCAGTTCATGGTAACCAGAAAGAAAAAATTGATGACGGTATTAAATAATCCGATGGCTGACGAATAACTGAATTGATTGGAAAGAATACCGATTTTATAAACATAGGTGGAAATGACCTCTGATACGGGAAGGTTCAATGAATTCTGCATCAAGAATACCTTCTCGAATCCGGTTCCCAGTACATTCCCCATACTCAGAATAAATAATATGATAATTGTCGGAACCAAGGCAGGGATATCGATATGCAGAATCATCTTCCATTTGTTCGCTCCGTCAATTTTGGCAGCATCATAGAGACTTGGACTCACTGTTGATAATGCGGCCAGATAAATAATACTGTTCCATCCAGCATGCTGCCATATATCCGAAATCACAAACACCGGGACGAATGAATTCGTGGAGGCGAGCAAATTAATGTCCGTGTCGCCAAGCTTGGAGATCAGTTGACCAAGGATTCCTGTATTCGGTGACAGGAGAACATTCAGCAATCCAACCATAACTACAATTGAGATAAAATGAGGCATATATACGATGGTCTGCAGCAGCTTCTTAGTGCGAAACCATTTCACTTGATTCAGTATGAGCGCTAGTATGATCGGTGCTGGAAATCCAAGAACGATTGTTGTGATGCTGATAATCACAGTATTTCTCATCAAATCCCAAAACTGATAGTTATTGATGAATTGTGAGAAATAATGCAGACCGCGCCAGGCGCCACCTGCCAATCCACGCGAGAAATCATAATCCCTGAAGGCAAGCTGAATTCCATACATTGGAATATAGTTGAAGATGATAACTACAACGATCGCCGGAATTATCATAATCCATAATTGATAGTCGCGTTTAAGCTCCATTAGATTTCTTCTATGTTTATTGGGAGTTATTGAGGACATCATAAGCCTCCTTTATAAGGAGACAGCTTCTCTTCATCCTGTAAAGAAAAGCCGTCTCCGGATGTTCTATAAATCTTTACAGCTTATTTCTTACTTTTGTAATCATCATAGTATTTCTGCATAGTGGACAAGTTGTTATCCAGCCCCATCTGCTTAATGTTACTCACATAGGAGTCCCATTCCTTGGTAACTCCCCCTTTGGTAACCCACTGCGAGAACTTAGACATCGCCAGATTAATCATATTCGTATTCACTAACACCATGGCATTGTTGTCTTCCGGGTTATATTTAATGAACATGCTTGGTAAAATATCGTTATCCTTGTCAATCCCACTGAGGACCGCCTGCAGCGGCTCTGTCTGTTTGCCAACAGATTGCATATCAGTTCCAAGTGTCAGTTTCAATGAATCGGAGATAAAGGTAGGTCCATTATCCGCCCAGGTTGATGTCCACTTCCATGTGCCTGGGTCCATTTGGCTGTCAGTAGGTGGCAGGACCGCGTAGCTTCCATCTCCATTATCTTTAATGTTCGTACCAAGTGATCCGAATAGTACCTGCATACTAACTGTAGGATTATACAGCTCATTAATAAATTTCATTGCCGCTTCTTTATTCTTGGACTTAGCAGACATGACGACCATGTTACCGCCGAAATTCAATGAGTAACCGTCATAGTCATAGGACTGCTTAATCGTTGAATCCGCCGACACTTTAAGCGGAGCGATCGACTCATATTGTGGAGCCAAGGTGTTGCCAAAGCGGTCCGTTACTTCCCAACCCCATGAAAAGCCGACCTTCGCTTTGTCCCCGCTGCCGCGCGCAACCGATTGGAATTTGGAATAATCCTGCGTGAAGGCTTCCGGGTTAATTAAGCCAGCCTGCCAGCACTTATTCATGAATTCCACGAACTGCTTGTATCGATCATCCACAAAGTAATTTTTAATCTGGCCACCCTCGGTAAAATATCCTTGACCACTACTATCCGTTAATGTAATACCTAAACTGCCAAGCAATATTTGTGGCTGAAAATAACCAAATCCTGTCGTCCCCACCGGAGCGAAATCCATAGGGATTTCATCATTTACATCACCGTCCCCATTGGCATCCTTCTCTTTGAACGCCAGGAGCACATTATATAATTCATCCCAATTAGTCGGTTCCTTGAGACCTAAATTGTCTAACCATTGTTTATTGATATATTGCCGACTTACCGTATCCGGCCAGAATCGTTGATATTTTGGTAAACCGTATATTTTCCCATCCAGCTGTGTAGCGATTAATTTGGTCTCCGGCTTCTCAGTAAACATCTGTTGAATGTTAGTGCCGCCTGTTGAAATGAGCTCGGTTAAATCCTGAAAGAGTCCGGTGAACTGGGCAAAATCAGCATCCGTGATCACATTCGGTCCTATAAGGATATCCGGAATATCTCCTCCGGCTAACAAAGCGCCTTTTTTCTGATCCCAGTCCGCTGAAATTTCTTGCCACTCAATATCTACCCCCACTTGCTCCTCAACCTTGGTCAACCATTCCATTTTGGAGAATTCTTGCGTAAGAGGATGTTTCAGCATGATCCCTTTTAGTTTTACTGTACCGGTTGTAGAATTCGTTGACGAACTTGAATCAGAAGAAGAGGCACCATCATTACTCCCGCCTCCACACCCCGCAAGAATTGTTCCAAATAGGCTAAGTGCTAATACGGGCTTCATTACCTTTAACAAATATTCCCTCATACAACGAACCTCCCTTTTTGGTTTAAAGCGCACGTTCAAGCTGCGAGGCAAGCAATTGGAATACAATTTTTTGCTTCTTACTGCTCGCATTTCACATGACGGCTACATCGCAACTTTAACCCGGGGTTGAGGCGGCTGTATACGAACAAGAATTTAAGCATTCGCAATATTTGAAAGCGTTAACAATTCGATGGTTTTGGGCGTTTTTTGAATTCGTTTTCAATTATTGTTGACGTTCAAATTTGGTTGAGCATAATAATCCTCATAACCCTGTTGATATATTCTGTACAGTACTGGCAGTCCCATTTGTTTCAGCTGATTAATATACTGATCCCATTCCTTATCTACCGTTGAATTCATAATCCATTCCGCAAATTTCTCATCGACCAGCTTAAATATATCTGATTTTGCCAAGGCCATTTCATTAAGCTCTTCTGACGAAAATTTAATCATCGGATAAATGTCCTCTGATTTAGGCTCATAAGCTTTATAGATGCTGTCCAATTCTCTTCGGATCGTTACCGCGGGAGGAACAATCGTTTTGTTCTCCAATGATTGCGAAAAGTATAGCGGACCATTATCCACGAGAGCATTCGTCCATTGCTGTGTATCTTGATCACCTTCTGGAGCGGGAACTATGGTATATATACCGTCAAGTTCCTTAGTCACATAATCAGGCATGGAGCCGTAATAGCCTTGGATCGAATTTTCCTCGGAGTAGAATTGATCAATCCATTGAATGGTCTCGACAGGATGCGGATTAGCTGTTGTCATGCTAAACAGATTGGTTGTTATTCTTACGCGAGAAGGACTCATTGGCCATAATGGCGCCACATTACTACCGCTACGCAGCGGTGGCAAAGCCACATATTCGTTGGCCCATTTACCAACGCGGTCTGTTAATGACCAACCGAAGGTCACACCAACCGTTGCCGCATCATCTTGTTGCGCACTCGCTTTCATCCCGGAATAATCTTGCGTGAACACGTCCGGATTGATCAGCTTTTCCTTCCAGAGCTCTGCCAGGTGAGAGACTAAGCTCTTATATTCATCACTCTCGAACAAAAAGCGGATCTGCCCTTTCGTCACTCCGATCATCTCTTCGGTGAAATTATCTGTCACTCCATAAGCCCCAAGTAAACTGGTCACACTAAATAGACCTCTGCTCCCCAGACTTCCTCCAGCACCTGCCCACCAGTCCATTCCAAGCTCATCCTGCTTCCCGTTGCCATTGGGATCTCCATTGCGAAAGGCGGTTAATACATCACGCAGTTCATCCAGCGTAGTCGGTTCTGTCAGTCCAAGCTTATCCAGCCATTTCTTATTAATCATCAAGACATTATAGCTATCTGTATTAATTGGTCTTACACCGGGAAGAGAATACATCTTCCCATCGGGAAATGTACTCACCCGCTTGGTTTCGGGAACTTCCTCAAACATTCTCTTGATATTCGGGGCATATTTATCGATATATTCACTAAGGTCTACGAATTTATCCTTATTCGCGATGATATCCTGATCGGTCAATCCAGCCAAAAAAGCATCAGGCATTTCTCCGCTTGTCAAAGCAGTGCTTTTCGCTTCTTCCCATCCGTTACGTTTCTGCATCCAGTTCACATGAATTTTTGCGTCAGTAGCGATGCGATTCAAATAAGGAATATCCTGAAGATTCTTGGATAGCTGATGTGTAGGTGTCATCACGCTAATCTGTACCCTGTCTAGCAGCTCTACATTGCGCTCTGTAGTATGGTCAGACTCATTCTTCGCACTGCATCCCTGAAGCAATATAATCACCGGTAGCATACATACACATATAACCCATCGTCTCATTCCTCGCATATTGAATCCCCCCGTAGCTTATATCTGCAATAGACAAGAAGATATTCACTTGTTAAACAATCTGAATTGCCCAGGTGTGACCCCTACATGTTTTTTGAAGGCGCGAATAAAACTGGAAGGGTTAGTGTAGCCCACCCTGCCTGCAATCCAATCAATAGTTTCATCGGAATGAATAAGCAGCTGCTTCGAATGATTGATTCGGCGCCCATCCATAAAGTCTTTAAAGTTCTGTCCGGCGTTCTTCTTGAAATAGTGGCTAAAGTTCGACACCGACATTCCAAAGTGATCGGCAATAGCTTGTAGTGAGAAGTTGATATCAAACTGATTCTCTTGAATATATTTAAGCACTTCATCCAATGTAGCTGCCTTAGAGGAAGTATGCGTACTAGCCATCAATTCACATAATATATCCGCACTTTTCTCTAAAATCTCAGTGATCTGGGCTACCGTAATACGATTATGAAACGATGTGATCCCAAGCTGCTCCATATTCTCCTTATGCTTCAAACGGATCAGATTGTTTAATATAATGGTCGAGATATTTACAAATACAGCCCGAATCATATAGGGAGGCGTTCGATCATGTTGGAGAAATTCAATGAGTCTTTGAACTGTTTTCTGCACTTCAGAGACATCACCCGTCATGATAAACAATTCCAGTGATTGAATCGTTTCAGCCGGATAAGGTACAGGCTCATTCCTCTGCTGCATCAGATCATGAAAGGACAGGATGGAATCTTCATTCTTGATGCGCAAATGTTCGACTGTTCTAAGCGCATTAATATAAGAAGCATGAAATTCGCCTGGGCTATCAACGGTATTTCCTATTCCGATCACAAGCTTAGCGCCAGTAACCAATTCAATCTCAACCTGCAGCTTCATGAACATCTCCCGTAATGCTTGCTCCGCTGTATGTGTGGAAATAAATAGAATATCATCATTATGAATACTCCGAATAAAATACCCTTCCATTGCATCCTCGGGCTGTAATTTAACGCTCTTCACAATTTCAAATACTTGCTCGATATCTCCAATCACATTGATGACCACAGTCGTGCATTTCGCATACGTAAAGGTGATGCCATAGGACTTTGCCTCTAGCAGCATGTCTTGAAGTGAAGAGTACTGTCCACTTATGATTTCATATAGAATATTATCACGTAACTTCGGAACGATACTTTGGACATTCCGATCTAATTGCTCTTTCGACTGGAACAGATTCTGGATTGTAGAGCGTATAATATCAAACTCATTGCCACCACTTTCCGTGTTGCCTTTAAATGCATGTCTGGAGAATTGGACAAGAGACTTAATCGGGGCATAATTATTACGGATGGATAAATAGATGATAATAATCTCAGTGAGCAGGATGGATATAACCAGAATAATTGTGTTGCGCTGCGTTTCCTTCGTCTCCAGAAGTACCGATTCCAGCGGATTCATGCTTATGTATTTCCAGCCATTCTGCTTGGAAACGGTCTGGGAGGCAATATAAGCTTCTCCGTCATAATCCATTTCACCGCCTGATGGCGATGCTTGCAGCAGCTTAATAAATTGCTTGAAATTTGCCTCACGCAAATCATCACGTTGGTTGAGGGAGAAGATAGGGATGTTATTTTGATCAAGGATGATGAAATCTCCTGTATAGCTATTAGACACTGACTTCATCATTCGCTCGATCGTATCATGCCTGATCATATAGATGACGCAGCCTTCGGATTGGTCGACACCTAGAGGTAGAGGAATCATCACAGTAATCATCTTAACGCGTCCTTCGCCAAGAATGGCAACATCCTCTGAAGGGCGAACTTGAATAGCGTTGATTACATTGATCTCTTGGCTGAACTGCTCTTGACTCCAAGACGTATAAACATAACCATTCTTGGGGTTCATAAAGCGCTCCAACTCATAGATATACCCTGTACTTGAGAACAGATACCCACTTTGTTTGATATATAAGAAAGTATCATTCAAGAGAGTATCCGTTGTTTTGTATTTCTTCATCTCATTAGCCACGACGTATCGCTGGTATGCATCATTTTTTAATAAGGATAATTTGATCTCAGGATTAGCTACAATCGAAGTTGGGAGAGAATAGATGGGCCGCATAAACAGATCCATACTGCTGGCTACTTGCTCGGTAATATGTGTATTCCAGTCCAATATTTTATTCTTCACAATCGAATTGGAATATGGATAGTAATAAAAGATAATAACAGAAAGCGGCAGCAACAAGACAATGATATATGAAAGTAGAAATTTCCATAAAATATTTATTTTAAATTTACGCATTTTTACCTCCATAATCATAATCACTGAGGAGTAGCACTGGGATGTGCAGCTATACTCAGTTCATCTGCTCATTCCTATAGCTCAACAACGTCAACCGAGTAGGATTTCCATCCTTACCACTCCCACTTGTTAGATTTAGGCTGAATAAGGAATGGTCCAAACAAGATTTACATTTTTATTAATTATTTAATAAATCTATATATGAATACGGTTACATCGCTAAAGTAGCACATGCATAGGCGATTGTAAATACCAAAACGGTGTTCATTTAAACTTATTTATATTTAATTAAATTAAATATGCAATGCTGTAGTTTTCATATTGAGAAATATACAATGGATACTCCCGGCATTCGATAGTTTTGTGCCATAGTGACAGCGAGGAAGAGTTCGTCATATTGCCCTCCCCCTACCCATATACATAATATGAACTACATTGATCGACCCATCTATATGAAGCCAAACCCCATTTCGTGAGGGTTTATTCAGGTTGGATCTACAGAATTATAGGAGGGAGTACAGAATCATGCCAAGCGAAGAAATTAATGCGTTGGAGCGGGCGATTGCAGAAATTACGGAAATAGCTACTGGCTTCGGCTTGGATTTTTATCCCATGCGTTATGAAATATGTCCTGCCGATATTATTTATACATTCGGTGCCTATGGAATGCCGACAAGATTTGGTCATTGGAGCTTCGGAAAAACATTTCACAAAATGAAATCCCAATACGATTTCGGGCTGAGTAAAATATACGAGCTCGTCATTAACTCCAACCCTTGTTATGCCTTCCTGCTCGACGGAAACTCGCTGATTCAGAACAAACTGATCGTAGCTCACGTGCTGGCGCACTGCGATTTTTTCAAAAATAACATGCGTTTCTCCATGTCCAACCGGGATATGGTCGAGAGCATGTCGGCTACTGCGGACCGAATCGCGGGTTATTCAGTAACCTACGGCACCGATGCTGTGGAGAAATTCATTGATTCGGTGCTGGCCATTCAAGAGCATATAGATCCCAGCCTGATTCAGCCGCGCAAGCTAGGTAAGACCCATCTGCTGGAAGCCAAAATGAAAGAACTCAAGGATGCCCCTCCGGGTGGCTCCAAACCAGCTAATCCGTACGACGAGTTATGGAATCTAGACAAGAGAAATTCTGTACCACAGGAAGCATCATCCGGAAATCGTGCGTTCCCACCTGAGCCGGAAAAAGATATTGTCTGGTTCATCCAGCAATATTCCACCGTCTTGGAGGATTGGCAGCGCGATATTATGACGATGCTTCATGATGAAATGCTCTACTTCTGGCCACAAATGGAGACGAAGATCATGAACGAAGGCTGGGCTTCGTACTGGCATCAGCGCATCGTTCGTGAACTGGATCTGACCGAAGAAGAAACCGTAGAATACGCTAAACTAAATTCCTCCGTCGTGCAGCCTTCACGGCAAAGCCTGAATCCATACTATCTTGGTCTAAAAATCTTCGAAGACATCGAACGCCGCTGGGACCGAGAGAAAATATTTGAGGTTCGCGAGTTGGAGTCTGATACTTCTTTTATCCGCAGCTATCTGTCCAAAGAACTGGTGAACGACCTCGATCTTTATGTTTTTGAGAAAAAAGGGCCGGAATGGAAAATCACCGACAAAGCATGGGAAAACGTACGGGATCAACTGGTGCTCGCTCGAGTCAATGGCGGGTCACCTTACTTGGTCATAGAGGATGCCGACTTCGAGAAGAATGGCGAGTTATTTATCACCCACCGCTATGAAAGTATCGAGCTGGATCTGAAGTACCTGGAGCGAACACTCCCGCATATCTACTCATTATGGGGGCGCACCGTTCATCTGCAGACCGTCGTGGAGGACAAAAAGGCGCGGTTCTCGTATGATGGCAAAAAGGTGCAACGGAAGTTTATTTAAAGAGGAATAAGTGAACAGTGCTCTATTGCTTGAATAATAAAGCGGCAGAACTGGACGCGTAGTACGTCCCTGGTCTGCCGCTCTTTATTTGGTCTGTTGATTATTCGGATTCATTTAACATCTTTGAAAAATATTTTGGAGCTTCAGTAAATCCTTGTCGGGCATAAAATCTATGCGCATCAGTTCTTCTGGAGTGGCAATGAACTTGAATTCGGTCACAGTTTCTTTTTCTAGCTAAATCAGTGCAATATTCCTCAAGCATCCGTCCAATTCCCTTACTCCTAATGGCATTACTTACCACAAGATAGCTTATAATTGCAGTATCCCCTGTGAGCCCTAATTGAGGTATGTAATGCATGGAAATGCAAGCGACTACTTTATGATCTTCCTCGAAAACTAATAATTCCTCATCCGGATGCAGGACTAGCTTTTCTATTTTTTCTTGCATGAACGCTTCTGTCTCTGAATAACCCAACTGCTCTAATAATTCGGATATGTCTTTCCAGTCCTCTACTTTTGCTTCTCTAATCATCTGTTTCACTCCCCGAGATTATCAAGTTACACGTCTATTTAATCTATTAGACTACGGGAGGGGATAAGCGTCAATCAACCTACAATAAATGAGAAAGCCCGCAGCGTATAACCCGCTGCGGACCTTCTTACGTCGACACCCCGTATCGACTGAATAATTGAACTTTGCAAATGCTGCAGAGGTGAAAGTAACGTAGGGGAAGTTTGGAACTGTAGGAGCGTAGCGTTCGCCTTTGTTTCTGGATTTAATCCGCTAAGGAATAATCAATAAATCCAGAGACAACAGCGACCGAAAGTCCAAACATTCCCCGAAGTTACGATCATCACGGAGCAGCATTTGCCCTAACACATCATTCGGTCGATTTTTTCACAGGAACATAAATCTCCATCACCGTATCCGGCCGCGAGTGGCAGCGTTCATCATAGAATTCGAAATCCAGCTTACTATCATCATAATCGTAGCCACTATCCTTAAACCATTCTTCGAAGATGTACTTCCATGTGCTTTTTATAACCTGTGCAAACTGTATTTGCTCTGTATCCGTTGATGTATCCACTGGCGGCGTTGTGAACACAGCATACTCGGCTTCTGGCACATCCATCGTCAACATATCATCTTCCACCTTCGAGTAGTCCTCTACAATAACACCTAGAAGATAAGTCGCATTACCATTATCTGAGGAAGGAATACATAAGCCGACTTCTCCGTGTTTAGGCGGGTTTAGTATTTTATACATTTTGGACTCCAGATTCTCACCCTCATAATGACTCCAAAAAGATGCAATATCCTTGGTGTACATACTTCCAGCAACATTAGTTTGGATCCCATACCCAGCGACCTTAAATGCAGGCTTGCGAACAATAACAGGGTTCATTATAAAACCTCCGATTTCAATTAGTGTTTTTCCTTTAGTAAATCCGTCCATCCGTGCGGCATACTGTGTCGGGCTATAGCCAAAAGCCTTACGAAAGGCCTTAGTGAAACCACTTTGTGTCTCAAAACCATAGTCCAGCGCGATATCAATGATTCTTCTGCCGGCAAACAATTCAATGGACGCTAAAGATAATTTCCGGCTCCGCACATATTCCATCACGGACATTTCCTTGCATAAGCTGAACACTCGGCAAAAATGATACACCGAATATCCAACCTCAGCGGCTATTTCTTCCACTGTTATATTTTCTTTGATATGAGCTTCAATATATTCAACACATTTCTCTATATCTTTACTGTAATTCAAGTGCAGCACCAGCCTTCCCCCGTACGGTGATTTCATTATATCAACTGCAAGCAAGTAGGATTGTTCCTGTTTTGCTGAGCTGTATGATGTTGTATGATCTAACACTTTCTTTAGTTAGCTGTCATAAAAACCTGCAAATGTGCAGTTTTTTACATTGATATCGCCCTCATCTAGCTCAAAAGCTGCAGATTTGCGGAATTACTAACTTAAAGAGCTATGCCATATAAAATAATATACATTTGCAATTTTTTCCTGTATGGGCGTCTGCTCCCCTGCTACTTTTCATTGTTCGTGCATTACTTTTCGGTCGCGCGACCAAAGCCTAATTCCACACAATATCACGTATTGAAACACGTAAAAAATATCTATCACATAAAAAAAGACCACCAAATGGTGGCCGCAAATGTACTTGTATTCTTTTACCGATTAAGCAGACTGCCCACATACTTCAGCAGCTCATTAGCGCAAATTGGGCAATAGTGATGCCCATCAATAAGTCTAGCGCACACCTCATTGATCCGTTTAAGCTGACTTTCATCCGGCGTTTTGGACGAGGTGGTGATTTTGACGATATCTTTGAGATCTGTGAATAGCTTCTTCTCAATCGCTTCCCGTAGGCGGTCGTGGTTGTTGTACTCGAATTTCTTCCCTTTGCGTGAATACGCGGAAATCCGGATCAGGATCTCTTCACGGAACGCTTTTTTCGCATTCTCAGAGATACCGATTTGCTCTTCAATCGAACGCATTAACCTTTCATCCGGCTCCATCTCCTCATCCGTCAGTGGATCACGGATTTTGGACCAATTGCAGAAGGCTTCGATATTATCGAGATAATTCTCAAATAATGTCTTGGCGGACTCCTCAAAGGAGTAGACGAAGGCCTTTTGCACTTCGCTTTTAGCTAAAATATCATATTCTTTGCGGGCAATGGAGATGAAGTTCAAATAACGCTCCCGCTCCTCTTTTGTAATCGATGGATGCTGATCCAGACCGTCTTTAATTGCGCGCAACACATCCAGTGCGTTCATGCACTGCAGATCACCTTTGATCAAAGCGCTGGAAATCCGGTTGATAACATACCGCGGATCTATTCCGGACATGCCTTCATCCAAATACTCCGTTTGCATCTCCTTGAGATCTGCTTCTTTGTAGCCTTCGACCTCTTCACCATCATACATGCGAAGCTTTTTGATCAAATCCATGCCCTGCTTTTTACTTTCTTTCAGACGGGTCAAGATCGAGAAAATAGCAGCGGCACGCAGCGCATGCGGCGCAATATGCACATGGTTCATATCACTCTGGGCGATCAGCTTCGCGTAGATTTTTTCCTCTTCCGATACTCTGAGGTTATACGGAACAGGCATAACAATCATACGGGACTGGAGCGCTTCATTCTTTTTATTAGAAATAAACGACTTATACTCGGTTTCATTGGTGTGAGCTATGATCATTTCATCCGCACTGATCAGCGCGAACCGGCCAGCCTTGAAATTGCCTTCTTGCGTCAGTGACAGCAGATTCCATAGAAACTTTTCGTCGCATTTGAGCATTTCTTGAAATTCCATCAGCCCACGGTTAGCTTTGTTCAGCTCTCCGTCAAAACGGTAAGCGCGTGGATCGGATTCCGAACCAAATTCAGTAATGGTCGAAAAGTCGATACTTCCTGTCAAATCGGCGATATCTTGCGACTTCGGATCGGATGGACTAAAAGTACCAATCCCTACCCGCTCTTCTTCTGACAAAATGACACGAGCCACTTTAACCTGCTCAATATCTCCCGCATAATCATTTCTCAGCCGCATCTGGCAGGATGGGCACAAGTTGCCCTCAATACGCACACCGAGTTCTTTTTCAATCTCTGGACGAAGCTCCAGGGGGATCAAATGTAGTGGATCCTCATGCATCGGGCAGCCCTCAACCGCATATACCGCACCCGCATCCGTCCGCGAGTATTGTTCCAAACCTCTTTTTAACAGCGTGACTAGGGTCGATTTCCCCCCACTGACAGGTCCCATCAATAACAGAATCCGTTTACGAACATCTAGCCGGCGTGCTGCAGAGTGAAAATACTCCTCCACTAACTTTTCGACTGCACGATCAAGTCCAAAAATCTCCTGTTCAAAAAACTTATAACGTTTGCGTCCGTTTATGTCCTCTACGCCATGCGACTTGATCATGTCATAAACGCGGGAGTGAGCGGTTTTTGCGGGAGAGGGGTCTTTTTTCAAAAGTTCTATATATTGCTTGAAGGTCCCGCTCCACGCCAAACGGTCGTTCTCAGCCCGATACGAAGCTATTCGCTCAAAAATATCCATTGCTCGCTGCCTCCTCTTGCGCTCCTACTTGCTCTCCTATAGCGTTAAAAAGTGTATTACATACCTATGCGGCAAGCGCGGAATAGTTGACCTCTTTTTTGCTGTGCTATAATAGAGAATCATAAAATCGCAGTAAAACCTTAATGAGAACCCGAAAAAAAGAGCTACGGGAGTGACACTATGGCGGTACGACATGAAACGGAGCTGTATGCTCCTTTGAAGGTTTTTTTTGAAAAGCAAGGATACAGCATCAAGGGTGAGGTTCGGACTTGTGATTTGGTGGGTATTCGTGAGGATTTAGAGCACCCTCTAATCGTAGAGATGAAAAAATCGTTCAACCTCGCCTTGCTCCTGCAAGGCGTGGAACGGCTAAAGCTCAGTCCTACGGTCTATCTCGCAGTAGAACGTGTCCGTGATAAAAAAGGGGCGGTGAACCAGCGCTGGGGCGAGCTTAGCGGACTGTGCCGCCGCCTTGGTCTCGGGTTGATCACCGTTGTTTTTTATAAGACCAAGGCCCCGCTGGTCGAGGTGCTCGTCGAGCCGGACGAGACGCCACCTGCGCAGCGCAGCAACAAGCGGCGGCGCGAGCGCCTGCTCTATGAGTTCCGCGAGCGCAGCGGAGACTACAACACCGGTGGCAGCACGCGCGTCAAGCTCGTGACGGCCTACCGAGAGAAAGCGCTGCGTGTCGCGCTTTCTCTGCAGGCAGCGGAGGCGGAAGCCGCCGTCGCTGCCGAGAAGCCCGCTGCGAAGGCTTCGCTCGCAGCGGGCAAACGTGCAGCGGCGAGCACCGCTGCACAGGCTCCGGCGCTGAGCGCAGCGCCGGAGGGGCGTGCTGCCGGGGACACGGCAGCACGGGAGGCAGCGGCGGCTGGCACGCGAAGCGGTGCCCCTAGCGCTGCCTCAAGCGCCCGCTCGGCCGGGATCTCTCCGGCCGAGCTGCGGAAGCGTAGCGGCGTACCGAACGCCGCCGCTATGCTGCAGCACAACTACTACGGCTGGTTCCACCGTGTCAGCCGTGGGCGCTATACCCTGACCCCAGCCGGTCAGGCCGCGCTAGTAGAATACGCCGCTATAACTGGCGGCGTACCCCATGACAGCAATCATCACAGTAATTAGCTTGCTTATGCTAAGCAAAAAATTCTTTCAATTTCAATTTTTTGCTGGAGCCTTTATCTTTTTCTCTGCTTTTGATCTTTCACTCTGACTTTTATCATTATCCGATTTTGAACTTTCACTTCGATTTTCGTCTTTTAATCAGGTTCTGATCTTTCACTCGGACTTTAAACTTATTATTCTAATGCACACGTAACAATGTCTAGGTAACGCCAAAAAGCATCCCATCAACGGGATGCTTTTTGTGTTCCAATCCGTTAAGCCATAGAAACAGAACTAACCTTCGAAGTATTAGTCTCAAGCTGATAAGTTAAATTAAAGGGAAATCATCCCTATAATTACTCAATATACGCACTAAAATCCGATATATAGGGAATTCCTCCCTATAAATGCATAGATCACTCCACAAAAAGGGCTTTTTCTGAAATTTATAGGGAGAGATTCCCTATAATCTCCATTCCAGAATATAAATCAGCCAGTTATAGGGACAAATTCCCTATAATGGCCTTCTCCCCACTCTACGCCTTGCCTAATGCCTCACTCTGTCTGTTATGATTTTCCGGTGTGTCATAAATTGAGCTGCCAGTTCAACCTGCAACACATCACCTTGCGCATCTGATCGCACATCTGCCTTTGCATTTGACCGTTCATCAACCTGTTCATCACATTTTTATGTCCGATCCATCAGATTCCTTAAACATTCATTAAGCACGCTCTTCACGGTACAATGGATCAGCACCCACCTAACTCCGAGCCGTGAACTCCTTAACCGCCTCGCTCATCAGATTCATACCAAGTAGCAGCTCATCCCGGCCGGGATGGCTGAAGTTAAGACGAATGTGATTTCCGCTTCCATCTACGCTACATAACGGTCCTGGCAAAAATGCCACTCCCTTACCTAGCGCACATTTTAGCAGTGCCATAACATCCATCCCCTCCGGTGGAGATACCCATAGAAACATACCTCCTGACGGCAGGTCGTAGGAGCTTCCTTTCCAAGCTGGACGTTTTAGCAGTTCAACCATTAACTTCAGTCGGGTGTTATATTCTCGGTTCAGCTGCGCAATATGCTCACGAAGATCAAAAGCGGTCACATCCAACAAATGATGCAAGAGCCGCTGATTTAATGCGCTCGATTGCCAGTCTGCCATCTGCTTGGCAGCAGCCATCATCCCGATCACTTCCCGGCTACCTGCAGCCCAGCCCGTCCGCAGCGCGGGCGCAACGGTCTTGCTGAACGAACCGATATATAATACGTGTCCGCCATCACTTATATTTTCCAGCGCATACAAGGATGGATATCTTGTGGCCCAATGTTCACCATACTTCTGGAAATGTAGATCACCATAAGAATCATCTTCTACAATCAGGATGTTATACGCGATGCAAAGATCCAACACCTCACGCCGTCTTTCTAAGCTCCATAGGATGCCACTTGGATTCGTAAAGCTTGGTGTTGCGAACAACATCTTAGGGTTATGCAGTTCAATTTGCCTCCGCAAATGATCTGGATGAAGCCCGTCCAAGTCACCCTCTACAGGAATAATGATGGCACCCTGCATCCGAAGAGTTTGCAAGAATCCTGGAGATGTCGGATTTTCTACTAATACACGATCTCCCGGATCAATATACACCCGCGACAACAAATCAATCGCTTGCTGGCTCCCCGTTGTTAGCAGAACTCCACCCTCAGTAACAGTTACCCCTTTTTCTCTGAGCCAATCCCCGGCAAGCCACTCCCGAAGTGGACCATACCCTGCAGGATCACCATATTGAAGTGCTCCTGCATCTGCAGAAATCACCGTAGAGGCTGCTTCGGCAAGCAGCGATAATGGGAACAGTTCTTCCGCTGGTAATTCTTCAGCAAGCGATATCATGGAGCTTCTCCGTGTTTGGGTGCGAATACTTAGAAGCGGTGACGATAGCAGTGTGTGCGCGCGAGCAGAAAATTGGTAAAGCATGCGAAATCCCCCTTCCCTAGTACCAAGTAGAAATGGTTTAGTTTTCCTCTTCCGAGGACGATTATCCATTTAACGTGATATGCTTTCTTCTATTTCAAGAATATTCCGCCTTTCCCGTCATTATGTCGTATAGCTTGGGTTATGCGTAGATTTGTCTGTTTTGTCTTGAAAAGAGAGCAAATTTCTCAATGGCCTGCGCTCGCGTCGAAACATCAAGCTTCACATAAATTTTGCGCAAGTAATTGTCAATCGAACGACGACTTACTGCAATTTCAAGCGCTATTTTATCATAAGTAATCCCCTGAACGATTCGCTCCATAATAAACATCTCTGTCTGTGTCAATTGAAGAACATCATCCAGTCCTTTAGAAGTCGAAATCGGCCAGGATCCTTTTTCTATCCATTCTAGCGGCATTGAAAGAAAACCCACCCGCAAACCCAGGATCAGCTGTAAAAGCTGATGAGGAGAAGCTCCTTTGGAGAAGATCCCGCTGGCTCCCAGCTCTATGAGGGGCTGAAGCAGATCCCTGCCGTCTTCATCCGTCATTACGACAAAATGTGAGTTTGGTGAGCTTTTTTTCATATTTAACAGCACACTCTCAATATTACCTTCAGGCATATGATAATCTGCCAGCACTAGCTCGGGATTCTTTTCCCTTACGATGGAAGCGCCTTCGTCCCAAGTTGAATACATTCCTAGAACTTTAAGCTCTCCTCCCTCTTCCAAAATCAATTTTGTCCCCAGCATACTTGTAGGATGACACCCCACAATAACCACCTGCCAAACCTTCATCATTAATGCCCAGACCCCCTGCTTTATATAATCATCCAGAAAGGAAAGCGCCGCAGCGTTTCCGGTTTAAACGCAAGCAAGGAAGTATGATGACTTGTTCGTTTATTCTCTCGCTGGTTACCTTGAGTACGTCTATCAGAAATTCCAATCTATAGAAATTGTATCGCAGTAGTTTAATAGGATGCAATTACTTTTTCTAGTTTTCACACTCTCTTACATTTTTGCGAAACTAGTCAAAGTCTGATAGAATGGGGACTTGAAAAAAAGACCAACCCGAGGTGATCAAATGCAACCGCTAGCGGAAACGTCCCCGGTACACTCGCGCCGTGCTGCTGTGAGAAGCGGCCCTTCCGTAAAATGGTTTTTACTGTTCTGGATCGTGATGATTGGAATCGGTGTATATGCTGTATACAGCTACACAAACCATTTGAAGCAGCAAGTGCTGAGCGAACTTAGCAATCAGAGCCAGCAGCAGCTTACCGTTCTGAAGACCGACTATGAGTCGAAAATTGCCGTTCTCACTGAAGAAGTGAAGGAATTGCAGAATACAGTACAAAGTTTTAACGAACTATTAACCTTCACTAAAGATAATGCAAGTGCCAAGACAGACAATAGTAATAAGCTATATACGCAATTGAGCGAAGTTAGCAAACAGTTAGAAGCTTTGAAGAAAGAAATGGATCTGATCAAATGATGACGCCAGTCAAGAGAGTGAACCGTTTCTTTATGCTTCTGACCGCACCTTTTTTAGGTTTACTGATATGTATGTGGTGGTATAGACCTCCGCTCGAGCTGGATCTTGATGTAGGACAATTCGCACCTATCTCAGGGCCTTTGAATGAAACAGCTGTCCTAAAAAAGGATTTAACCCTAGCCGAAGGCACTGCATCCTACACCATAGATGCAGTCAGCGCTAGCGCTAAGCTATATAAAGGAACCACTACTGCTATGAATAAGTTAGTCGAGACAGCGAAGACTCAAGCGAGCCGTCCTGAGCTTATCTATAACCGCCGGATATCTGCCAAGCTTGGAATACCTTCTGAGGTCCTTACTAGCGACCGGATTAGAATCGAGCTGTATAAGCTGAATCCAGGTAACTATAAGGCCTATGCTTTGAAGATCAAATTGAAGGATCCAACTGCGATGCAAATGAGTCTTGCGAAGGAAGCTACTGGTGGCGCAGAAACCACTATGCACGCTGTACAAAGTCATGGTGCTATTGCAGGTATTAATGCTGGAGGTTTTGCGGATAAAGCCGGAAAACGATATCCCTTAAGCACTACTGTGGTTGATGGAAAGTATCTCAATGGTTTCGAGCCGACATTCAAGGATCTCAGCTTCGTAGGTCTGAACAAGTCCGGACAGTTAATCGGCGGGAAATTTTACAGTCGCGCACAGTTAGATCAACTCGAACCCGTATTTGGTGCAACCTTTGTGCCTGTTCTACTTAAGAATAACGTCAAAGTACCGATCCCGGAAAAGTGGAAAACATCCCCCAATCGGGCGCCACGTACAGTAATCGGTAATTATAAGGATGATCAGCTTCTCATCTTTGTAGCGGATGGCTATAATGAGCTTGGCAGCTCTGGTGCCCGACTAGAGGAAATTCAGAACAAGCTATATAACATGGGTGTCATGGATGCTTATAATCTGGATGGTGGAGGATCGTCATCACTCATCTTCAATGGAAGAGTAGTCAACAAGCCATCAGACGGAAATCTTAGAGCTGTACCAACCAATTTCCTGTTTTTTAAATGATTATAGTAAAATGTCTATGCAACATATCACATTTGCGTTTATTTTTATTGATTTGCAGGGTATAATCTTGATAACGAATACATTTGCTAATGGAGGTGCCAGTATGTCGTTCTCATTAACCTTTTGGATCGTAACTATCGTATTTGTGTTATTTATGGTCGGCATCCTTACCTCATCTTACAACGACGACAAAACAAAAGGTCTATAAGCAAGAAATGCCTCAGCAGCCACTTGGCTCTGAGGCATTTTTTATAAGCCTGAAACAAAAAAACTGCCACATAAGTAGAGAAATCTACGAATGGGACAGTTTCTTTTTTTAGAAAACTATTGGCTGTCAGAATTCTAAATGTGTAAATATGTACTTCCTAGGCGTGTCTTGGCAATTGCGTCATTTCTGAGAGGCATGCAGCGCAAATATAACGATCTTTATATTCACTCACACCTTCCATTGATCCGCAGAAAACACATTTTGGACGGTAACGCTCCAAGATGATATGGTCACCCTGTACCAAAATTTCAACCGGGTCGCCTTCATTCATCTGATACCTTTTACGCAGGGACTTAGGCAGAACAATTCTACCCAGCTGATCCACTTTGCGAACTACACCAGCAGGTTTCATATCTAACGTACACCTCTCCTGTTCAACTAATAATTTGTAGCTACTATATATTTCGGCTCATTCATTATATTTCGTTATTAAAATGTCGAATCCTGCTGAAAAAAAACAAAAAAAATGTCTTTTTTCTAAACAAGATTAGGAAAATCCAGCTGTCGAAGGGCTTCATATACAATAATAGCTGCAGAATTCGATAAATTAAGCGATCTCACGGCATCACTCATTGGCATGCGCATTTTTGTTTCTTTACCCGCTTCCAGAATTTCAGCAGAAAGCCCCTTCGTTTCTTTACCAAAGACAAAGAAGTCTCCATCTTGAAAATCAAAATCGCTATATCTCTTCTCCGCTTTCGTCGTTGCGTAAAAGAAACGTCCCTCACTGTACTTCTCAAGTACCTCAGCAAAAGAGTCGTGGTATTCAATGTTAACAGCGTGCCAGTAATCCAATCCTGCTCTTTTCAATGTAGCATCGTCTGTACGGAATCCGAGCGGGCGAACCAAATGAAGATGAGTGCCTGTTGCTGCGCAGGTACGCGCAATGTTTCCAGTATTGGCCGGTATTTCCGGCTCAACTAATACGATATGGAGTGCCATTATATGGTTCCTTCCTCTCTAAAGGCTTAATAGCCAGATGTTTTACTCTACTGCATAACCATAGCTTCTCCAAACAAACTGAAAACCTTCCACCCATAGGCGGAAGGTTTACGATAGAGTTCATTAACCTTGAGTTTGCCGGAAATGGTTCATGAAATCAGAAAGTGCTTTAACACTTTCGTAAGGAACTGCATTGTAAATGGAAGCGCGCAAGCCACCCACACTACGATGTCCCTTTAAGCCGACAAAACCTTCCAGTTCAGCAGCTTTAACAAACCGTTTTTCGAGTTCTTCCGATTGCATCCGGAAGGTAACGTTCATAATGGAGCGACTGCTCTTCTCAGCAACACCACTGTAGAAGCCGTCACTTCCATCGATGTGATCATATAATAGACCCGCTTTTTCAAGGTTCTTGGAATGGATACCAGCAAGACCACCTTGCTCCTCAATCCATTTTAATACTTCGTTAACCATATATACAGAGAAAGATGGAGGTGTATTGTAAAGAGAGTTATTTTTGTAATGAGTGCTGTAACGCATGATAGTTGGAATGTTAGAAGGTGATTCTGCGAGCAATTCCTCTTTAGCAATAACTACAGTCACACCGGAAGGACCAAGGTTCTTTTGTGCTCCAGCATAGATCATTCCGAATTGGTTGACATCGATTGGCCGGCAAAGGATATCACTGGACATATCTGCGATGAGCGGAATCGAGCCAGCATCCGGATATTCTGCATATTGCGTTCCTTCAATGGTCTCATTGGAAGTAACGTGAAGGTAGGCAGCATTTTCCGCAGCTTTAATCGAACTCAATTCAGGTATAGCTAAGAATTTCTTGTCTTCGGAAGAAGCAGCAACATGAGCGCCCCCTACCAATTTAGCTTCTTTATAAGCCTTATCTGCCCAGCTACCTGTCATAACATAGCTACCTACTTGGCCTTCGGAAATCAGGTTCATAGGGATCATAGCAAACTGTGTGCTTGCTCCACCTTGTACGAACAATACCTTATAGCCCTTCGGATTGCCGAGGAGCGAAAGCAGACGTTCCTGCGCTTCATTATGCACGGATTCGTAGATTGCTCCACGGTGCGACATCTCCATGATAGACATTCCACTTTCTCGGAAATCAACAAACTCCGCTTGTGCGCGTTCCAGTACCGTAAGCGGCAATGCTGCCGGTCCGGCATTAAAATTGTATGCTCTCTTATTCAAAACTACTCCCCACCCTTTCTCTCCTATCAATATGGATATCGCTTATGATAGCAATAATCTCACACACCAGCAAGTATAATTATTCACATAAAAGCTTTGATTACTGCTTATCATGACGTGAAAAAATGATAAGTTCGGCTCCAGGACTTGCTTTCATGCGGTAAAAGACTAATGTTCACAAAAACTTCAGGTGAGACCACATGGCGTTCTCCCCATAGCGCCATTCGTGCTACTGGGAAATCTCCGCTTTCGCGTACTCCTGTTCCACTAGGCTTATGAACCAACTCCCAATTGAACTCAGCCTCTGGGCCTCCCCAGCCACTCAGCTTGCAGTAAAATGACCGATCTGGCTCTTCTGACCAAGTAAGGGTATTACCAGATACCTCTAGCAAATTATTCGTGTATTGAGATTCTGGTTCTACTACTTTGAGCCCATTCGAGAGGCGCAACTCAAAATCCGAACCTATATTCAAACCATCAATTCCTACGAAATTGTGGATGTACTCCTCGGTTTGGATTGGCTTATCCCCTTTGTTATGCAATTCATATGCAATTTTCAATTGGTCGTCCTTTATAGAGATCGTTTTGGTCAAAAGCATCGCGTATCCATCACTTTCCATCGGCTGGACAGTATATGTAATCGAATCATCCCTAACCTCCATATCAACAGCAAAGGGGGTTAGTGGATATTTATTATGAAAGCTATAGCTCTGCGAATCCAGCTTTTGTAACAATCCGATTCCGGGCTTTGGAAACCAGCCTCCGATCGGCGCTTCATCATACCCAATTGCCCGGGAAATGCCAAACTCGTTGCATAGTCCACTTCCGCCAGTACCCTCGCCTTCCTTCAAGCTCTCTGGCACACAAAACGTATGGTTACCCTTTTCTAACGTAACCTGTGTGATAAACCCCGTCCAGTCAAAACGAGTCCCTTTATAATCTTCTCCAATATCAGCGATATCCACAGATAATACGCCATTTGACAGCCTGTAACCCATCCTACACAAACCCCTTTCAATCATTCAACAAATAAGTAAATTAGCCCCATTATATCATTTATGAAGAACCTTAGTTTTTATAATTTTCAAAAAAACGTCTGCAGCCGCTATTCATAACGGTGCAGACGTTTATAAAAATTCTAGTTAAGATTACGCCAGAGTCACTTCAATCACGTGAAGCTTCTCTGTCTGCAGAGCAAGTAGCTCCTCACGTGGAATAATCGCACTTCCTGAGCCGCGCTGCAGCGTCACCCCGCTGCCGTTCAACGTAACGGAGTGTATTTGGTACTCTCCGTAGTTAAAGCTTCCAGTGGCTTTATAGACCACTTCAAACTCACGATCTGCAAAGATCGTCTTAATTGATGCTTTACCCTCGGAATCAAATTGTTCTTTTACTAATTTAGGTTCTAACAATAGATCTCCCAGCTTGCCCTTCACACCAAATACTTCAGTGACCATGGTTAGCAAGAGCCAGCTTGCGGAGCCTGTTAGATACGTGTACATCCCTCTGCCTTGCTCGTTAATATATTCAGGAATACCTGGGTAGATACGAGCTTTTTCGAAATCCGTACTCAAGCTGTAAAGAGATTCGAGGACCTTATGACCTTCTTTTACATAACCACGTTTGTACAACGCATTTCCGTACATGATGGTCATGTGACTGAACATGGCCCCATTTTCTTTATGGCCAAAAGCAAAACCAAAAGCACGACCCAGATTTTGCTGAATCCCACCGAAACGTGAATTAAGCCTGTATCCAATCTTATCATCAAATAGATTACGATCTACAGCAGCTATAATGTGTGGAATTTGCTCCGGAGCCGCTGCATGACCCATAAGCGGGAACACTTGGCCCGTAAGCGTCATACGAACGCCTTCAGAAAATTCACCCTCTACCTGTTCACCATCGTTATTATAATAACCATTAAACCAGCCATCGCCATTCTCACTCTGTACCCACTCGTTGCTACGCAAATGGTTAAATAACCATTCCGCTTTTTGTTCCAGATCGTCAGCTACTTTATCAATATCGAGAGATACACGAACTCCACTCACCTTATTTGGTGCGGCAGCATAATATCGATCCAATCTCTCATGTTTACCTGATACAGAACCATAATCCACAGACTCGTTAAGGGTATCCAGCAGTAGCTGCATTTCTTCGGCTAATTCAACAGTTTCCTGACCTTTAGAAGTCTTAAGGTTACGTAGGACCCGGGAAATATCCAATAGATTGCTAGCATAGAAAGATGTAAATGCTACACTCTCTCCGCGATCCGCCCCCATATCAAGGCCATCATTCCAGTCCGCGCCTTCGAGCAGGATATTATTATGTTCTCCTACATTAAAGAACGGAACTAGATTTTGCAGTAAAATGTGTTCCAGAATTGTACCTTTGTAGATTTCCCCAGAAACTGTTCTAAGATCACTGCCTACAGAGGTATTCCATGAAGTGTCACGTTCCTTACAACGACTCATAAAAGTATCCCGGAAATAAGTCTGTTCTTGCAACAAGAAATCAAGATCACCACTCTGATCCAGATAGAGCATCGTTGTTAAAAATGGCCATGCCCCATGATCCATCCATACACGAGGGATATTGTTACGGTCAGCGATAAATTCACCTGGCTGTTGACCGATAATGGTTGCGTTACTGCCATCAATTCTCACACCAGCGTAATTGTTGAAGAGTAGGCTACGAACTTCGGCAGGCTCCATAATGAGCAGTGCCAGACAGTCTTGCCAAAGATCTCGCCAGCCACGTCCGCCTCTTCCATAATCATGATACGGTAAGAAGGAGTTACCATACAGTCTTCTAAGGACTGGTTGGATGGTTACCCATTTCATCCATTGATCTGCATCCGAGTCGCCGGTATGAAATTCAACCATATTCACTTTGTCTGCCCAGAACATTTTAGTTTCCTCTAGCAGATGATCAAAAGCTTCAGATGTACCATATTTACTCATCAACGCTTCAACGTTAATTCTATCACTATCAATTGCCATAACTACGACATAAGAATGGCTTGCACCAGAAGACAAGGTAATTGAAGTAAAACGAAGACCACCAACGGCTTCATAACCCTCTCTATCCACGCCGCCACCTTTACCAATCTCTGGCGTAGCATTCAGAATAACAGCTTCTGGCCAGTCAAGACTTCCACCTTCACCGATAAATTCTTCTTGAATCGGGAAGAAACCATCAGGCTGACTGCCATCACCTTCTGCACCAAATACACCGTAAGAAGTGTGATTAATGCGATGACCACGCTCATCGAAAGATAGTGCAGGTTGAACCTCAACACCATAAGCTGAGGTGTAAATCCGGTTCAGCAGTGAAGTTACATGTCTGTGATCGCGCAGATCATCTGCGGAACGGGCATACAAGGGAACTACCGCCGTTGGCGTAAGAGTAAGCTCCTCTGTTCCCGTATTCGTCAACGTAACTTTCATAAGTTCTACCTTGTCGTTACCGCTAGGTACGAAGCTGGTAATCTCAGCTTTGACACCCATCTCAGAGTTGCTGCGAGTCACACGATGCCATAGAAATCCAGCCTCAAGTACTGCATCATCAGCAGATGGGGTGTAGAACGCTGCATTTTGCTTAGCAGAGTTTCCAGCTGCAGACCAAGCACCCTTGCCTTCGACGTAAACCCAGAAATTACGCGAGGCGCGTGAATTATGCAAATCTTCAACAGATAATGGCGGTGTTAAAAATGTATTATGACCTGTTGTCGCCTGACCATGAAGCTTCGGGGTTACAGTCGACATCATTCCCCCCTCATTTACTAGAGGGAAGTATAAGAAACTACTATGATCCGGTTGCTGAAGCTTGAACTCCCCGTCCTTTCCGGTGAATTCAAAGCCTTGATTTTTTTTGCGGTCCATTGTCCCCATCCTCTCATTTACACATCTACTTAAGCTTTAACCGCACCTGCCAATGCACCGTCAACGATATACTTTTGAATGAAGGTGTACAGGACGATAAGTGGTGCGGATACGATCATGATACCGCACGCCAACATAGGCCAGTTGTTTCCGTATTGACCGCGGAATTCTTTAAGCCCGAAGGTAATTGGATAATGTTCCGGACTTGGCAAATACATGATTGGACCTACAAAGTCATTCCAAATGGTAATCGCCGTCAGGATAACACCTGTTGCGATAACAGGTTTCATCAGTGGCATAATGATCTGGAATAAATACCGCATATACCCAGCACCATCCATACCTGCAGCTTCATCCATCTCACGGCTGATCCCTTTAATATAACCTACGAACATCATGAAGACGATCCCTGTTCCTCCTGTTTTTAGGAGAATATAACCCAGCTTCGTATCATAGCCCACGAATCCAAGCTCTTGTTTCAAGGTAAGCATCAATTTGAACTGTGCAACCATAGGGTTAGGCAAGAACTGTGACATCAAGAAGAACAAATAAATAAACCCGCTCCACTTCACATAATTTCTCGCCACCGGGAAAGCTCCGAATAACGACACGATTAGTGTTAGCACTGTTGCTACAACTGTGTACAGCAAACTGTTAATGAAATAATTAGAGAAATTACCTTTTAACCAAGCTTCCTTGTAATTATCCCATTGAATACTTTTCACAAGTCCGATCGGGTCTAGCAAATAGTCCGAAAAAGACTTGAATGAAATGTTTATTACAAACAATAGTGGCATGATATACAAAACAAGCAATACTGCAATCAGAATATAGGAGAGAGTTTTGGCGGTTTTGGAATCTTTCATTAATACTCCACCTCTCTCTTACGCATTTGTTTAACTGCAAATACAACGAAGACCAGAATCATAAGGAACTGCACCACAGAAAGCGCGGATGGAAGTCCCATCTGTAGAGAACCACGGAACGTCTCTTTATACACGTCATAAGCCATCGTTCTTGTGTTAAAGCGACCGTCCGTAGTTGCGAGAATAATATCAAAGGTCGACATCGCACCGATAATGGACAAAATAATATTAATGGTGAACGATGGAGCAATAAGTGGGAACGTAATGTTCTTAAAAGATTGCCACTTCGTGGTACCATCAATATATCCAGCTTCATACAGATCTTTCGGAACGGATTGAAGACCTGCAAGGAAAATCAGCATGGAGTAACCCATGTACATCCAAATTTGCGTGAATATTATATAACCAAACGCATGGGTGAAGCTTCCAAAGAACATATCTTTATAACCGAACAATGAATCATACAGTTGATTTACGGGACCACTTAGCGGATCGAACATCAAGCCCCATACCAGTGCAACTACCGATACACCGAGCACAACCGGCAAAAAGAAAACTGCGCGATAAAAATAATCGCCTTTCAGCTTCTGATTAATCACTACGGCCATAAGGAGACCGACACCGTTTTGTACGATTGTAACAATGACCATGAAATAAACTGTTCGTATAATGGAATCCCATCGTTCGCCTGAATTTCCGGAGTTAAAAACACTGTAATAATTGTCAAGGCCTACGAAATTCAATTTGCTTCCTGGAACGTTAGTAATATCTGTAAATGAATAAATGACCGTCATCATAGAGGGTCCAAAATAAAAAATAACGTACAACGATAATGGAATCATAAGCAGCAGAAGCGGTAAATATCTTTTTATACCTTTTCCGAATGGATACATTTCTCTCACCTACCCAATCCTAATTCAATAAAATGATCGGGGTCTGTACGAACAGACCCCGATGTTGTAGTACATGATGGTGCACAGTATGTTGTAGATGTCTGTTTATTAGGATAACAGCTTATTTAGGTGCTGCTGCTTCCCATTCTTTTTGTTGTACATCTGCAAGTTCTTTAGCGGTTTTGAATTCGCCGCCTGGTGCCAGGTATTCAGTGTGAACGCCTTCAGCAGCAATGTGCTCGCCTACATTGTCGCGGTTAATCATAATGATTTCATAAGCAAGTTCAAAGTCTTCTGCCATGTATTGGGCAAGTTCGTTATCAATGAAGTCACTGCCAGTTGCGATGTTATCTTGTGTTGGCACGAATCCGGCAGCCTTAACATATTCCGTGTAATTTTCTGGTTCAGAGAAGAATTCCAACCATTTCAATGCGCCTTCTTTGTTCGGACCTTTTTCTGCTGCATACCAAGTTACATCGTATTTGCCGACAAGAGAAGCGTTCTTAGCAGCATCTTCAGTAGCAGGGATTGGGAAGTATCCGAATTTCACATCAGGATTTGCCGCAGCGATTGTAGGTGCATCCCAAGTTCCGTCAGCAATCATAGCTGCTTTACCTGTTGCGAAGTACGAAGGTGCTGTTGCATAGTCAATACCCAAGAAACCATCGATGATGTAGTTATCTTGAAGGGTCTTCATTTTATCCAAAACTTCTACAGCCTCAGCATCGTTGAACGCCGAAGTGCCTTTCCAAACGCCTTCAATCCATTTTTGTTGGTCGCCGCCGCCTAGAATCTTAGCTTGCAAGCCGAACACTGGCAGTTTCAAAGGCCATACGTCTTTACCAGCCACTACGATTGGCACAATGCTCTTGGATTTCAAAGTATCTAGAACACTGATGAACTCTGTCCATGTTGTTGGAACAGTCAAACCGTTTTGTTCAAAAATTTCTTTATTATAGAAGAAACCTGACATTGCTACTTTACCGGTTGGGATCGCATACACTTTATCGTTGTAAGTACCCGCTTTGGCAATATCATTCGCATTGTAGTTTTTAACGAAAGCTTCGTTGCTCAGATCAGCAATCAAACCGGAATCAATCCATTGTTGCCAGTCTGGCACTTTCGCACCTGGTGTCCAATCTTTCGGAGACAATCTCATACCGGACAAATCAGCAAGGACGTCTACGTCACCAGCTGTAATTCTTGCTCTTTGTGCTTGTTTAAATTCATCGTCCGGACCTGTCGTCGTGTACTCAATCTTGTATTCTGGATATTTCTCTTCAAACTTCTTATTAATGTCTGTAATAACCTTGTTAATGTTTTCTTGTTTCCAGTGCAAGATTTTAATAACCTTTTTCTCACCATTTGCGGGCTTGCTTGTTCCGTTGCCCGAAGTAGCCTCACCATTTGTGTTGTTGCCGCTTCCACATGCTGCTAATGAGAGCACTAGCGCTGAGCTCAACAATACCGCAGAAAGCTTCTTTACCATTTTTGTTACCCCCCAGATGATTTGTATGACCTCTTAACGAAACACCATCTTAATTATTGAAATTACGAAACTTTAGCGATTATAATACAGAAAGCGGTTTCGTTGTTTTTATTATTACATCGTTATTTATCTTTGTAAAGTCTTTTTTTATTCTTTATCTTTGAACTATTCTTGAACTCAAATCCTCCAAAACCCTTTAAAATAAAGGATATATCTGTTTGAACGCCAAACATCCCATTGACTATCTACCTATATAATTATAAAATCATTTACGAAAACGTTTCGTAATTCATATTTGAAATCCTTAAAAAGTTTAACTCACCAATACTTTTATCATAGATTACGGAGTATTTCGCATTATAAGGAGGACTAAAGTTGGCCTATAACATTAAAGACATAGCGAAAATAGCTGGAGTTTCTGTTTCGACAGTATCTAAAATCATAAATAACTACAGCGACATTTCGGAAGACACCAAGACTAGGGTACAACAAATCATAAAGGAAACTGGATATACTCCCTCCAATTCAGCAAAAACATTAGCTACAAAATCATCGAATCTAATTGGAGTTATTTTTGCAGGAATGCTGAACGTTGACTTTACCCACCCTTTTTTCATCGAAGTTCTAAATTCCTTCAAAAAACAAATGGGACTGCTAGGTTACGATCTGATCTTTTTCTCTAACGAAAAATTCCAAAGTGGCGATACCAATGATTATCTTGCCCGTTGTTTGCATTTTAATGTGGATGGCTGCCTACTTATTACCGGACAAGAGCTAGAAACCTCCATCAGCGAATTGGATAATAGTTCTATCCCATGCATCGGCGTAGATTTAAAGCTATCAGGCGACAATTCGGGTTATATCATGTCTGATAATTTTAAGTTGTCTACCAAGGTAGTCGAACACTTTTACTTATTAGGCTATCGAGAACTTGGTTATATCGGCAGCTCCTCTGAGTCAGAAATCTCCAATATACGTGAAAGTGGTTTCCGCAAAGCGCTTGAAGATTTAGGTCTACCGATCAACGAAAACTGGTTCTTAAACGGCAGCAACTTCTTTGAAGCCAGCGGTTATGAAACCATGCGTAGAATGATTTCGAATGGAAACTTGCCAAGAGCGATCTTCGCGGCTTCTGATCAGCTAGCTATTGGGGCTATGCGTGCCCTAAAGGAATCTGCTATTGCTGTTCCTGGAACCGTCGCGATTATTGGCTGTGACGATATCGAAGCCTGCAATTACACAACACCACTCTTGACTACGATTAAGCAAAATAAAGATAAGATCGGTCGTCTAGCCGCGTTAATGCTGTATGATCTAATAAACAATCAATCAGGCACGAGCTCTTTCAGCGTCGAGCCAGAGCTCATCATAAGAGAATCCTGTGGAGCTCCTGAGCGGGGTTTAGTATAGATCCCTAGTGATACCTCTACTTAATTAAAGCGGAACTACAGGGCAGAATATTAACTATAGAAGCAAAAATGAGGATATCCTTAGCCATATCAATGGCCAAAGATATCCTCATTTTTGTTAGGATCAATACAAAAGGTGTTCCTAAATCATTTCCATGACTTAGGAACACCTTTATTGGTTAAAGCTTTATATGATTTGAGCAATCTTACAGGTCGAAGTACAGAGAATATTCATGTGGATGAACACGAATCGCAACCTCTTGAGCCTCGGAACGTTTCAGAGCAATATAGTTATCAATGAAGTCCTTAGTAAATACGTCGCCTTCTGTAAGGAACTCGTAATCAGCTTCCAAAGAATCAAGCGCTTCGCTCAGGCTACCTGGAACGCTGCGGATCTTTTCTTTGTCTGCATCGGACAATTCGTAGATGTTCTTATCCAGAGGACCGTAACCCAGTTCTTGTGGGTTGATCTTGTTCTTAATTCCGTCCAGACCTGCCATCAGCATTGCGGAGAATGCCAAGTAAGGGTTAGCGGTGGAGTCCGGTGTACGGAACTCGATACGACAGCCCTTCGGTGTCACAGCCGCTACTGGAATACGAACTGCTGCAGAACGATTTCCTTTGGAGTATACCAAGTTGACCGGTGCTTCGTAACCAGGAACCAAACGTTTAAATGAGTTGGTGCTTGGGTTAGTCAAAGCGATCAAGGCTGGTGCATGGTACAAAATACCGCCGATATAGTGAAGAGCCATTTCGCTCAAGTTAGCATAAGCGCCTTTTTCGTAAAACAAAGGAGTGTCTCCGTCAAAGATCGATTGGTGTACGTGCATTCCGCTACCATTATCGCCAAACAGTGGTTTTGGCATGAAGGTTGCTACTTTGCCGTACTGACGTGCAGTGTTTTGTACAATATATTTATAAGTCATGAGATTATCAGCAGTTTTCTTCAAGGTATCAAAACGGAAGTTAATTTCCGCTTGGCCTGCAGTTGCTACTTCGTGGTGATGACGCTCAATGCGTAGTCCCACTTCAGCAAGCAGACGACACATTTCACTACGGATATCCTGTTGGGAATCCACAGGTGCTACAGGTACATATCCACCTTTAACGCCAACTTTAAATGCAAGATTGCCGCCTTCTTCTTTACGACCCGTATTCCAAGCCGCTTCTTCAGAGTCTACGAAGAATGAGGAGCTGTTCATACCGCTCTCGTAACGAACATCATCAAAGATAAAGAATTCAGACTCAGGTGCGAAGAATGCTGATGTTCCAACTCCGCTCTTCTGAAGGAATTCTTCTGCTTTCACAGCAATACCGCGAGGATCGCGCTCATAGCGTTCACCATCAGGAGTGAAAATGTCGCACATAACGTTCAGCGTTGGATGAGCTGTAAACGGATCAATGAACACACTGTTCGGATCAGGCATCATAACCATGTCTGATTCTTCAATACCACGGAATCCTTTGATGGAAGAACCGTCGAATGCTACCCCATTTACAAAAGTTTCACCTTCCACTTCAGATGCAGGCAGAGAAATGTGGTGAGCACGGCCACCTAAATCTACGAATCGAAAATCTACCCACTCGATATTGTTTTCTTTAATTGTTTGCAACACTTTTTCAACCGACATGAATTTTTCCTCCCCCAAGTTCCGAACATTAAGCCCCTCACAGTATGCAAATGTTCTTGTTTCATTTTTATTTGCTGTCGTCATTATAAATCTCATACCTAACATCGTCAATGCTTATGTCAGGTATTTCTTTCAGCAATGTAAGATATTCTAACGCTTTCGTGAAATCCATTATTTTCGCTAATATTCATAACATTTCTAACTTATCCAATAGCAAAGAAGCCCTACTATCCCGCTGTACCACGGGTTTAGAGGACTTCCAAGATTCTTATATTCTTAAAAATTATAGCGCCGAAACGGTTTCTGGCGAAGTTGAAAACTTACGTCCAACAATCGGAGCAAGCTTTTCTAGATCCTTAAGCAGATTATCGAACTGCTCGGGGAATAACGATTGAACACCGTCACCTGTCATAGAATTGTCCGGATCTGTGTGCATTTCGATGATTAGACCATTTGCACCAGCTGCAACCGAAGCTTTAGCCATAGGTTCAACTAACTCACGACGTCCAGTGCCGTGACTTGGGTCAGAGATTACCGGAAGGTGGCTTAAGCTTTGTAAAACCGGAATAGCCGATAGATCCAGCGTATTGCGTGTGTAAGTCTCAAATGTACGAATACCACGCTCACAGAGCATTACATCCTTATTTCCGCCTGCCAAAATGTACTCCGCTGCATTGAGCAATTCATCATAGGTTGCACTGAAGCCGCGTTTCAGAAGGACAGGTCTTCCACAAGTACCCAGCTTGCGCAACAAATCAAAGTTCTGCATGTTCCGTGTACCCACCTGGAGGATGTCAGCATGCTCTGCACAAATATCCACATACTCTGGTGTCATAACCTCTGTAATGGTTAATAGGCCATGACGCTTTCCTGCTTCAGCCATCATAGTCAAACCTTCTACACCTACACCTTGGAAGCTGTATGGACCTGTACGCGGCTTAAACGCGCCTCCACGCAGTACCTGAGCACCTGAAGCTTTAACCAGACGGGCAATCTCATCAATCTGTTCTGGAGACTCAACGGCGCATGGTCCGCCCATAATCACCAGATTCTCTCCACCAATCTTCACACCCTTGATATCGATAATGGTATCCTCTGGATGGAAATCGCGGCTAGCTAGCTTATAAGACTTGGAGATCTTTACGACGTTCTCTACTCCCTTCATTTGCCGCAAATGCTCTGCAAGCTTAGGAGTTACACTTCCTACTAAACCGATAACAGTGTGATCTGCACCTTTAGAGAGATGTACCTGCAGACCCTCTTTTTCGATAACTGCAATAATATCTTTAACCTGCTCTTCTGGCGTTTGATTGGATGTAATGACGATCATTTTAATAACTTCCTCTCTACACTTAAAATTTATAATAATTTCGCTCAACACACTCGCACTACGACGCGTGTTCGCTTTTAAGCTTTTAAGCTTTTATGCTTTTAACCGATAAAGCGATTTTACTCTAAAAATCCTTTACCGTCAATCCTATTTCCTGATTTATAAGATGAAACCGCTTTTTCTAAATAGAAAAGCGCGTAACCTCGATAGATGAGGTTACGCGCTTTTGCCATAACACAAATATATAAGTTCGCTTACAGCGCATTAAGTAGTGCTTGTGCTCTTATTCTTAACCGGAGGAAGTAATTTCGCCATATTCACAGTACGTTTGATCTCCCATGTCTCGGGATTCTCGGAATCGTACTGCTCCAAATAATTAATAACTTCTTTGGTAATTGGTGTAGGTGTAGACGCGCCAGAGGTAACCCCCACAATATTTACACCCTTCAGCCAGTCGGTGTTTAGTTCAGAGATATCAGAAATCCGATGAGCAGGCACACCTGCGATCTCTTCCGACACCTGTGCCAGACGATTAGAGTTGTTGCTTCGTGGATCGCCAACGACAATCACTAGATCGCATTGACCCGCCTGTTCCGCTACAGCCTCTTGACGCACCTGAGTAGCCATACATATCTCATTATGCACTTCAGCACCTGGGAAGGTCTCTAGAAGCTTTTTCATAATATTCTTAATGTCCCACTGGCTCATAGTGGTCTGATTCGTAATTACAATCCGTGAAGAAGGAATGGATAGAGTTGCAATCTCATCTTCTTTTTCAATTAAATGCACATGCTCTGGCGCAATGCCGACAGCACCTTCCGGTTCCGGATGGCCTTTCTTGCCGATATAAATAACCTCATAACCGTCATCGACTTTCTCCTGAATGAGATCATGCGTCTTTGTCACATCAGGACAGGTAGCATCGACCGTAGTCAATCCTTTATCCCTAGCCATCTTGCGTACCTCAGGTGAAACTCCGTGAGCAGTGAATATAACGGTTCCACTGTCTACTTTATCAAGAATATCCAGACGGTTATGACCATCCAAGGTAATGATGCCATCGTCCTCAAACGAATTCGTGACATGACTATTATGAACAATCATGCCCAGTATATAAATCGGCCGGGGAAGATCGAGATTTTGCGCAGCCTGCCGTGCCATTACCATAGCATCGACTACTCCGTAACAATATCCCCGGGGAGAAATTTTAATGACTTCCATGACTTCACCAACTTTCTGCTTTCGTTGACTTCTGTAATAGGACACACTTTAAATTATACCCTATTCCAGCGGTGGAGCAAAGAGAAGCGGCAACCAGATCACAAAAGTAGTTCCTTCGCCTTGGCGTGTAACAACTTCCACAGACCCACCATGCTCGTCAATAATCCATTTAGCAATGGATAAACCAAGCCCAATTCCTTCAGTAATTCCACGTGATTCATCTGCACGATAGAAACGGTCGAAAATATATGGAACCTCATCTTTATCCATACCTATCCCCGTATCGGTGATCCGAATACCGACCTGATTCTGATAGAAAATCGTATCTAAACTTACCTCACCAGAAGGCGTGTATTTAAAAGCATTATCAATAAAAATAAATAACATTTGTTGTAAATAATCTTTATTACCCACAACATATTTTCCATTTAAGACGGACATATCCCCTGTAACCCACTCCGCTTGACGAGGCAGGAAGGATGCCCTACGCGCGATCTCAGTCATCATTGGTTCCAGTGCCACCGGCTCTATCTCGAAGGTTCGCCCTGTATCAGCACGAGCGAGCGAGAGCATATCTGCTACAAGTCGGCTCATTCGCTTAGACTCGTCCGCGATATCCTTCACCGATTCCATCGAGAGCTGGCGAATTTCAGCCTCGCTCATCTTCCCTTCGCCCGGTTCCATCTCCCAAACTTTTTGCAACAGATCGATATTCCCACGAATGGTTGTTAGTGGAGTCCGCAGCTCATGTGATGCATCGGAAACGAATCGACGCTGAGCTGCATAAGAATCCTCTAACTCTGTGTAGAATCCTTCCATCCGCCCAAGCATGTTATTGACAGTCTCAATTAAACGACCTATTTCGTCCGGAGGTCCATCATATTCAATACGGGAGCTTAGGTCTGTCCCAGTCTGGATACCGTTTGCAGCTTCAATCACTTTCCCAATAGGACTCATCGCTTTACGTGCCAGGAATAAACCAAAGGTAAATGCCGCGATCAAGGTAGCAAAAGAACCGACAAGCAATATATTTTTCAAACGCTCCAATAGCTTATTCTGCTCATTCACATAGGCAGCGACTTGTAATACAGCCACTGGATTATTATTATAATGCTCTAGTTCGATAGGCATCTCGTAGATCAAAAACTGATTGCCGTCCACAACAACATTACGAAATCCTTTTGCAATTTTATCTTTAGCAGGATAATCAAACCGTAGGCCAAAGTTAATCATATTTGTCGATTGTGACAAGCTTTTGCTGCCATAAGTATAAATCTGCGTATATAAATTGGAGTTTTCAGGACCGACTCCGCCAAGTTTCAGCTCACCATTGTAGCGATCAACGCTAAATAAAAGTTTCGTTTGCTCAGATTGTACCTTCAGACGATCCTTCAAGTCCCCATACGTATTAAAATAGACAAAACCGTAAATTGCGGCTGATAAGGCCAGCAGCATAACGGCCAAAATCCCTGAATACCAAGCAGTCAGCCGCAATCTTATAGACATGTTAGTTGTCACCTCTTAGAATGTAACCGGCACCCCGGATCGTTTGAATGAGGCGTTTACCGCCATGCTCCTCCGTCTTTTGACGTAGCATAGCTATGTATACCTCAAGTACATTTGATTCACCGCTATAATCATAACCCCATATTTTATCCATGATCAGATCACGCGAAAGCACCCGTTTCGGATTTTGCATAAAGAGATGCAGCAGCTCAAATTCCTTCGCTGTCAGCTCCAGTCTCTTGCCGGCGCGTGTCACTTCACGTGAATCCACATCCAAGGTAATATCCTCGTAAGTAACCGCTTGCTCACTGCCGCCACTTTGCTCACTCTTGCGCCGAAGCAATGCTCGCACACGCGCAAGTAACTCTTCCAGCGCAAATGGTTTAACTAGATAATCGTCCGCACCCAGATCAAGCCCTTTCACACGATGCTCAATTTCATCCTTGGCCGTAAGCATTAGAACAGGTACATTACTGCCCCCTTCTCGCAAACGACGACAGACTTCAAATCCGTCTACCTGAGGCATCATAACATCCAAAATCACCACATCCGGATCGCTGCTTAGGATTGCTCGTAAACCATCCGCTCCATTCACCGCTGTCTTTACATCGTAGCCTTCAAAAGCTAACCCCCGGCGCAGCATGGAAATAATTTTTTCATCATCATCAATAATAAGAATATTCGGTCGCATCAAGCAGCCCCCATTGTTCATTTCTATTTATTTATATTGTAGCAGTCACACCATGATTAGACAAAAACGGAAGGGTTGCCCCTTCCGCGTTATTCACCGTCCGGTGTTATTACTTCTGACTTTGCCCAGTAGTCGTATCAAAATCATTCTTGTTGCCGATTGTTACGGAAAGATCCATATTTTTACCATCGCGCACCACATTCAGCGTTACTTTGTCACCGACTTTTAGCGTTTGAATGAAAGCGATCAGATCTTGGTTTGTTGCATATTTTGTTCCATTTGCACCTGTAATGATATCGTAAGGGCGCAAGTCAGCGGCATACGCTGGCGATTTAAAGATAATGTCTGCAACTACAGAACCTTCTTTAATATCCGTGCCCATTTGCTTAGCTACTTCATCTGTAATCGTCATAAGCGTTGCACCAATGAATGGTACGGGTTCTTTTGGAATCGCTTGATTCGCTTCGAGTTTATCTACGACTTCTTTAATCGTATTCACAGCGATAGCGAAACCAATACCTTGGGAATCTGTGCTAACAGCTACGTTCATACCAATTACCTGTCCATTCATATTGAGCAACGGACCACCGGAGTTACCAGGGTTGATAGAAGCATCTGTTTGCAGCAGGTTTTTGTAGTTGCGTGTTCCACTACCATCTTCTTCGTTAATATCAATGCTGCGTCCTTTTGCACTAAGAACACCAGAGGTTACTGTATGGTCGAAGCCTTGCGGGTTACCGATAGCAACCACTTCTGAGCCTACTTTCAAGCTATCCGAATCTCCCAGAGCAACTGTAGGAAAATCAGTATCTCCTTCAATCTTCAGTACTGCCAAATCCAGATCTTTGCTAGAACCTAGCAATTTCGCTTCGTATGGTTTGGTCACGCCATCCACTGTAACTTGGATAACATCGGCATTTTCAATGACGTGCTGATTGGTCAAAATATATCCGGATTTCTCATAAATGAAGCCTGTTCCAATTCCATAAGGGATGAGCTGCGATGAAGAATTTGAACCTGACTTCGAGTCCTGCTCATTTTGTGAAGAACCACTTCCACCGTATTGATCCCCGAAGAAAAATTGAGAGAACGGATCACTTAAGTTCGGACTGGATGAACTTCCATTACGCGAACCAGATTTCACTAACGTCTCAATCTTGACGACTGCTGGTCCAACCGCATCAACTACGCCAGTCACATCACGAGATCCTTTCACCAATGATGTAGTGGTAGTATTAGGTGTAGTACTAGCACTCTCATTCGTCGTCTTCGCCGTTCCATTCGATTCTGAGCTCGCAATGGTTGAAGCTGCATCTCCTGTGAACCAGTTGCCTCGATCTGCCATGAACATAGAACCTGAGAGAACGACCATACCCGCTAAGAAGGAAACAAATATTGTTTTCACTGAGCTTTTTGGCTTTTTATTAAATTGCCAGCCACCGCCACCTTCAGAACCGCCTCCGCCGTTTCCTCCACGTCCACCGCCATTACCATCAAAGCCTGTACTGCGATATGAACTGTTATATGGGAGTTGTTTTACAGGCTGTGGAGGTGTAATCTCGACCCGCTCCGGCTCCATCCGGTTGTAATGCTGAGCACTTCCGTCTACGTTACTTTCATCTTTGTTCAATGATTTAAATGGTCCATAAGAATAGTAGTATGATGATCCGGATTCGGATGACTGATTATTATTGCTATTATGGTTATTATTGTCCCAATCCCGATCTGGTGCTGGTCCATTGTCTCGATTAAAGTTGTTTTTGTTATCGTCCATGTTTATTTACCTCCTGCATCCTGTCGCCTGACAAGGATTAATTTGTTTTCTTGTTTCTTATTTTGTACTTTAAACCTTAAGGTCACATTAAAAACAATTTAAGCGGAGATAAAAGATATAGGCAAATAGACGTTATTTGGTTCAAAAGGCGCACGCTGTTGGTCGGGAATGGGTTTCAGGCTACACCGCTGTTGAAATCATGTTCCTATGAATTGACACTGCGAGTGGAACATGATTTCAAGGGCGGACGTAAACTTTTCGCTCTGATACCCAATCCCTAGGCAGGGAAGTAAAAAAGAAGCTCGGGCGCGGAAAACAACGCGGCCCGAACTTCCAACATACAACCTAGAACAAAACCCTAGAACGTCGTCCATGAACGAAGTCCAAGAACAAGGAACAAACAACGATCAATAATTATAGGGAAAAACTCCCTATAATTCTCAGCAACATAGCTAATTATGAGAAAAACAAGGAATTTATACGGAGGATTTCCCTATAGTCCTGTATACAAGCGTAAAACTCAAGTTTAAAGGGACGTTTTCCTTATAACTTACTTTTAAGCCCCCATAAACTACTCCAAATCATCATAAACACCAATCCCTAACCCTGAGCCCAACCCTTCCGATGAGCATAAATAGCCAACTGGGTTCGATCATCCAACTCGCATTTCATCAGCAGGTTACTGACATGCGTCTTCACAGTCTTGATGCTGATATGTAGTTCCTCGCCGATATCCTTATTGGTCTTGCCCTCTGCAATAAGTAGTAGGACCTCCTTCTCACGCTCCGTCAAGCCGGAGGAATCACCTTGCACGGTACGCTGGCGAATGCCACGTGTCAACGCTTGCGATACATCCCCTGTCATAACTGGCATACCGCGAAATGCGCCTTGCAGTGCGTAGATCAGTTCCTCTGCCGATACGGTTTTGAGCACATAGCTGACTGCTCCAGCTTCTATAGCGTCCACGACGAGGTCATCCTCTAAGAAGCTGGTCAAGATAACGATTTTGAGACCAGGAAATTCCGATAGCACTGCACGAGTAGTCTCCACACCATTCATCACAGGCATCATCAGATCCATTAGCACGAGATCGGGTAAGCCTTCATGTCCGCCAGCACGCAGCATCTCCAGCGCTTCTTGTCCATTTGCTGCTTCTCCTATAACCTCAAACGTCGGCTCCAGCATCAGATATGTTTTAAGACCCATCCGCACCATATCATGATCATCCACGAGCAACACTCTTATGACGCTCATGCTCTATTCCTCCTCGTCCTCTGTATCTGTTCCTAACGCTCTTTTTCCCTCTAACTCAGAGTTCCCTTGCACAAACTTAGGGATATGTACACGTATGGTCGTTCCCGCACCCTTACGGCTAATAATCTCCACTTGTCCACCCAGTTTCTCCGCACGCTCGCGCATGGTGGTAAGACCGTACGAACCCTGTTTTTGCTGTATATGTTCAAAACCTTGACCGTCGTCGCTAATACTCAGCACAACCTGTCTTGACCCTTCACGCAGTGATAAACTGACCAGTCTAGCTTCAGCATGCTTCACAATATTCGCCATAGCCTCCTGGATAATCAAGAATAACTGATGTTCAATAGCCTCAGATAATTCTCCTTGCAGCTCAAGCTCCTTCATTCCTTTTAAGCCGTTCTGGCGGCAATAATCAGGGAACCATTTTTCCAGTGCTTCGAAAAGATTCCTGCCTTCCAGCTCCACCGGTCGCAACTGTGCAATAAGTGCTCTCATCTGCTTTTGTGCCATCTGTGACATTGCAATTAACTGATCCATTACCAATTGACCTTGAGCTTCATTAACCTTCAGCACTTTAGGCAGCGAAGAAGCCGACATATGGATGGCAAAAAGCTGTTGGCTCACCGTATCATGCAAATCCCGGGCCATACGCCTTCTTTCCTCCAACACCGCACTCTCCGCTGCCTGTTCCTTCTCAATAACCTCTTGTTCACCCAATCGCTGCAGAAGCTGCATCTTGTTCTCAACCGTATCCATCATGACATTAAATTCATGGTACACTCTCGCAAAAGACTGGTCATCACTCTCTGGCATACGAACGGACAGATTCCCTTTTGCCACCTGCAGCATATTTAGATCCAGATGATCAATCCGGCGCTGAATGCGCTGACCTGCCATATAGCCGATTACAACAGTGAACAACACGATCCCCAGACATAAGTACAGCCACATGCGATAATCCATTACTTCGATATACCCAAGGCAAGTGCCTGCATACATCAACCCGGCGCTTACGGCTCCAGTGAGCAAAAAGTAAAACAACAACAACCATTTGGTATTACTAAAGATTGTTCCCATCTAACCCACCGTTTTAACTTTAATGTCACCTATAAAAGCACTTACGTTAATGCGGACCTTTTTGCCCGCTTCTTTATAATAAGGCGTCTTGCATTGAACACTGCTCATAAATCCACTCCGAGACTGATCCAAAACTTCCATATCGCCGATAAATGAACTACTGTTCACTGAGATTCCAAGATCCATATCATTCGGAATGTACACCTTGATGTCACCTATAAAAGCGGAGATATTAATTTTCGTTTCTCCATAAGCAATCTGCGCGTTCGTCAGATCCAGTACAGTATCACCTATAAACTGCGAGACATTTGTATTCTTCAGTTGGAAATGCTCGCGACCCATGTGGACATCCCCAATAAAAGCAGAGCGATTAGTTGACTCCTTGCTGCTACTCTCTGTCTTATGGAACTCCTCATGCCATTCCCCATGTCTTCTAGCATGACGCTCATGACGTTCCTGACGTCTGCGCTCATGACGCTCCTGTTTCTCCTGCCAACGTGATTCAGCGGTGGATTTAAAAGCTCCAGTTCCGTCCTCATCCTCTTCTTCATCTTTTTGCAGATTAATATTCCAGTCTCGCCCACCAGAAGGTTTGCCGAATTTCTGCTCGAATTGTTCATCTAGCGTGGAATCCAGCGGTTTTGGCGGCTCCACATCCAGCGAGCTTTTTCCTGGAGGAAAGTAATCAGGTGGTGATGGTGGCGCAGGTGGCACTGGTGGTACTGAACCTCGTGGTTTAAAAATCACATAAAGACCGCCACCAATAAGCATGATTGGAATGAACATTTTGAAAAAATCCCCGGCTGAAATATCGAACCAGTCCAAATTTCGTCCAAGGAAGAACACTCCGATCGCCAGAAAGAAAAAACCGCCGATAGGTGAAGATCCACCTTTTTGATGTTCGTCTCCCGTACCCAGGAGTCGCTTCATCCCCATGAGGATCAAGATAACAGGCCAATAATTTGAGATTAAATAACCTAAGCTGAAATCGGTGTAACCCAATTGTCTAAGTAGAAACATGGCTCCAATCCCTATCAGGATCAAGCCGCCAAAAATCTGACTGGTGAACCTTCTTTTCATATTCCATTTCCCCTTTAAATTAGTGGAACGCTCTCTTCTTCAATCTTATAGCCTTAGTCTACAGGAAGGAAGCGCTCATAAACAGCGGCGAGAGAAGGAACTTCCACTCAGTCTCTAGACGGAGACGAATGGGGTAATATTCCATTTACTTCATTATATATGAAAAATGAAAAAAGACCGTCCCTCAGTTTTAAACTGATTGGGACAGTCTCTTTATTCAGCAGTCTTCTGCTTCAGAAGCGCATTATTGTTGCGGTTTCTGAGCTGGCTTAGAAGTATTTCCACTTTGCTTAGTTGCGCCGTCATTCTCAACAGCAAACTCAGCATTGTATTTTTCATTCGGTGTTTTGTAGTTTTCTTGAACTTTAGATTTTTTATTATTAGCCACGTAATTCACCTCCCTTATCCCTTATGCAGCATAGATAATGCTTACTAAGAGAAAATCTCGGATGAGGCTAATGCTCTGCCCCAGTCCGTATTATGGCAAGGTGATGTCACTATTATGCATGACCAAGTGAAATTAAGTTCAATCCACCAAATTCATTGAAGTATAACCGCTAGATCTTAAATGGATTCTTCCAGCAGGGATTGCGGTACAGCATTATAAGTCTCAATTGCCTGAGTGAGCTTCTTCAGCATCACTTCTGTACATGTACCGTTTCCTCGCTTAATGAGCTGAACTACAACTGATTTTTTGCCCCATTCCTTATACACCTGTTTCGTAGTAGCAAAATACAAATCAATCTTCCGCCCTTTAATGGCAGATCCTGTATCAGCTACGATGCCGTATCCATAACCAGGTATATAAAGTATACTCCCTAACGGGATTACCTTAGGGTCAGCAGCAATAGTCGAGACTGTGTTCTTATCTCTACGTACTTTAACACCTGAATAGGTGATTCCGTATTCGGGATGTTTAGATGTTTTACCTGTTGATTCATAACCCGCAGTATAACCCGTCGCCATCACTTTCATTGAAGTAATAATCTGGTCAGGAGCTGGCGCAGCTACAGGAACAGAATTCGGCGATTTTGAAGAGCCTGTGCCCCCACTCCCTTTGGTAATTGGAGCTTTAGTGCTCTGTGGTGACTTTGTAGCTACTGGTTTATTTTTTGTTGTCGCAGGAACGATCGGTACGCTGGAATATGGCTCGTTTGATAACAAGGTAGCACGGCCAGTGGTGAGAATAGCTTGTTGATCTTTGGTTCTCATTGAACCAGAATTAGCCTGAGTATGTTGCAATTCGTTCGAAAGCGTTTTGCTAATATCTGTGTGCTGTAATGTGTCTCCTGTCCCATTGGCCACAACTGCTTGATGCTTGGATTCAGGAATGATACCTGCAGCAGTCAACAGTAGGACTATTGTGACGAAAAGACACCAAAACCTCTGAAATATGCCCATTTTGTTCATGTGATAAACCTCCCCCTTATTAGCGAAGGTTTCCCGATTCACAAAATTTTATACATAAAGATCAATTTTCAATCCTTATGGGCATATGACAGAGGTCATTATTAGACGTACTTTTGGTGTTGGTTATTACAAGTAATTAGGAGATTACACGGTCAGCAATTTCTTGGGCCAGCAGTTCAATCACTTCTTGAAGTGGCTTAGCTCCCATATCGCCTTCTCCACGCTTACGGATGGAAACTGTCTCGGCATTCATCTCATTCTCTCCAACTACGAACATGTATGGTAGCTTCTCCAGCTGAGCTTCACGGATCTTATAGCCAAGCTTCTCATTACGTAAATCTGCCTCAGCAGAGATACCACGGCGACGCAGCTTGTCTGTAACTTCCTTAGCATAATCGTCGAAGGCAGTCGAAACAGGAATAACTTTAACCTGCTGTGGAGACAGCCAAAGCGGCAGTGATCCTGCAAAGTTCTCTAACAAGAAAGCAACAAAGCGCTCCATAGTACCTAAAATACCGCGGTGTAGAACGACTGGACGGTGTTTCTGACCATCGTCACCGATATATTCCAATTCAAAGCGTTCAGGCAGCAAGAAGTCGATCTGTACAGTGGAGAGAGTTTCTTCTTTGCCTAGTACAGTCTTGATCTGCACATCCAGCTTCGGACCGTAGAAGGCAGCTTCGCCTTCTGCTTCGTAGAATGGCAGACCAGCTTCTTCTACAACTTCACGCAACATACGCTGTGCAGTTTCCCACATTTCGTCATTAGCGTAATATTTCTCTGTATCCTTAGGATCACGATAAGACAACCGGAAACGGTAGTCATTAATACCAAAGTCACTGTATACCTGTTTAATCAACTCGATTACACGAATGAACTCGCCTTTAATTTGATCCAGACGGCAGAAAATATGGGAGTCATTTAGAGTCATCGAACGCACACGGTGCAAGCCAGTCAATGCTCCTGACATTTCATAACGGTGCTGGATACCCAGTTCAGCAATACGGATCGGCAGATCACGATAGCTGTGCATGGAGCTCTTATAAATCATCATGTGATGCGGGCAGTTCATTGGGCGAAGAACAAATTCCTCATTATCAATAGTCATTTTAGGGAACATGTCCTCTTGATAGTGCTCCCAGTGTCCAGAAGTTTTATATAGTTCAACATTACCAAGAACCGGAGTATATACATGCTGGTATCCTAGACTTGCTTCCAGATCCACAATGTAACGCTCCAGAATACTGCGCAGTTTAGCACCCTTAGGCAGCCAGATCGGCAAGCCTTGGCCTACTAATTGATTAAATGTGAAGATTTCAAGCTCTTTACCCAGCTTACGGTGATCGCGTTTCTTGGCTTCTTCAAGCAGACGAAGATGCTCATCGAGCTGCGCTTTTTTAATCCAAGCTGTACCGTATACGCGTTGAAGCATTTTATTCTTGCTATCGCCGCGCCAGTAAGCACCAGCTACATTCATCAATTTAAAGACTTTGATCTTAGAAGTCGACGGTAAGTGTGGTCCACGGCACAAGTCGAAGAATTCGCCTTGTTCATAGATCGAAATCACACTATCTTCAGGCAATGCTTCAATTAGTTCAAGTTTGTAAGGATCGCCTAGCTCACCGAATATTTGGAGCGCTTCCTTACGGCTAACTTCCTTACGTACGATTGGAAGGTTCTCAGAGATAATGCGATCCATTTCCTTTTCAATCTTTAGCAGATCCTCAGGATTAAGCGGATGTTCCAAATCCATATCGTAGTAGAAGCCATCTTCGATAACAGGACCAACACCAAGCTTAACTTCCTTTGTTCCATATAAACGTCTTACAGCTTGCGCCATCAAGTGGGCAGTACTGTGACGCATAACTTCCAAGCCTTCAGGTGAATCCAAAGTTACGATTTCTATCAATGCACCTTCCTCTAGCGGAGTGGACAGATCCACGACAATACCATTCAATTTCCCTGCCACCGCATTCTTGCGAAGTCCACTACTTATAGAAGCCGCTACATCATCAATATTACTACCTTCTGCGTATTCCCGAACGGAGCCGTCCGGAAGTTTAATACTTACCATTTTAATTTCCTCCTTCATTTCCTTAAGCCAAACAACAATTTTAAATTTTTCGAAACGGAAATATCCACGCATACAAAAAACGCCCGTCCCGCAAAGGGACGAGCGATTGCACCCGTGGTTCCACCCAAATTCGATTCTCTCAATCTGCTCTTAAAGCAGAGTCGAGTCAGAATCCTTCGTAAGCATGGAATAACGACCATGAACCGGCGGTTCTTACTATCCCATTTCAGGGAATTCATAACCGCAGCTACAAAGGGGTAAATCGATAGTAGGATACCGGAGGAAATTACAGCCTATGTTCCCTCTCTCTGATACGGTCCAGAACAATCCATTCATATCTTTGTCAAAGCTGTTAACGTGAATTATGGAGTAATTATAAATCTGTCCTCTCTGACAGTCAAGTCTGTAGAGGGGGCAAAATTTTGTAAACCGCGGAAACAGTCACCTACACGGACAGTTCTGCAGCCAGGAAATAGCGCTAGAACTGTCCTTAACAGGTTACTCTTCTCGGCGTTTCCCAGGTAAGCGGCCTGCACGTTTCAAAGACTCACGCAGCAAGTATTCGATATGTCCGTTTACACTGCGAAATTCCTCTCCCGCCCAACGTTCCAACGCCTCATGCAGATCCGGATCGATCCGCAATGGAAAGCTTTTCTTGGCCGCCATGATGCACCGCCTTAATACAACGAGCCGGCGTTAATGACCGGACTCGCTCCGCGCTCCGACACGATCGCCACCATCAGATTATTAATCATGGCCGCTTTACGTTCTTCGTCAAGCTCCACTACACCACTCTCTTTAAGCTGTTTAATCGCCATATCGACCATACCAACTGCACCTTCAACAATGATTTGACGAGCAGACAGAATGGCAGAAGCTTGCTGCCGCTGCAACATGGTGCTGGCGATTTCTGTTGAATAAGCCAAATGTGTAAGCCGGGCTTCAATGACTTCTACACCAGATAAGGACAAACGCTCTTGAAGCTCAGTCGCTAACTCTTTAGCAATTTCATCTGCATTGGCACGCAAGGACATCCCAGATTCATTGAAGTTATCATAAGGGTATTTGCTGGCTACATGACGCAGCGCCGTTTCACTCTGAATCTCTACGAAAGCCATGTATTTATCTACATCAAAGAGGGCTTTAGCGGAGTTAATCACCTTAAAGACGATAACTGCAGCAATTTCAATCGGATTACCTTCAACATCATTGACCTTGAGCTTCACACTGTTAAAGTTACGAACGCGTAGGGAAACCGTCTTACGTACGCTGAACGGAATAACTGCGAACAGTCCACTCGTTGCAATAGTCCCTACATATTTGCCGAAAAAGGTGACTACAACCGACTTATTAGGTTGTACAACCGTAATACTCGTACATAGTATTGCTGATACAACGAACAGAATGACCGGTACTGCAATATACTCCTGAACAGCACCATAGATTCCACCAGCCAAACAAACTGCAATTAATGCGATAACCCAAAATCCGCTGACAGGACGAAGCGTCTTCTCCTTCATAAAAAGCACCCCCATAAGATATTCTTTTGATATGATTATGATATCACTTTTGGATAATAATGTGTATACAAAAATGTAATAAAATAATGAATTTATGTTCACAGGTAAAATAAACCTTCGAAATCTTAACCATACAAAAAAACGCTTGCTGCTCAATCATCCACAAAACGGATTAACGAGCAACAAGCGCTGAATTAATTTATATATTAGTTCTAGTTCTGCATGATGAAATCATTATCAATCTTCGCATTAGCATCATCGAACACGCGCAGAATATCGTAGCGTGTATTCCGCTGTGCCGGGATTTTGCCTGCTTCGCGGATCAGCTGAGTAATCGATTCGATATTGACCTTGTAGGTTGCGCCCGCAGAAGATACTACGTTTTCTTCAATCATCGTACTACCGAAATCGTTGCAGCCATATTGAAGGGAAAGCTTACCGACCTCTGGTCCCATTGTTACCCAAGAGGACTGGAAGTTTTTAATATTGTCTAGAACAAGGCGACTTATGGCTACCGTCTTCAGATATTCTTCAGGCGTTTGTCTATCCAGCTTCAGGTTGGTATTGTCCGGTTGGAAGGTCCAAGAGATAAAGGCCAAGAAACCCTCTGAATCATACTTGTTGGCAATACACTCGTCCTGAGCCTCACGCACACGAAGTAAGTGTAATGCCCGTTCTTCCATACTTTCACCAAGTCCAATGACCATCGTAGCTGTCGTATTCATACCGATCTTATGCGCTGTCTGCATGACATCCATCCACTCGCGCCATGAGCCTTTAAGTCGGCTGATCTTGCGTCGTGTGCGATCATCGAGAATTTCCGCTCCACCACCTGGTAGTGAATCCAGGCCAGCAGCATGGATTTCACGCACAACTTCCTCGAGCGATAATCCAGATACTTCTTTCATCTTCATAATCTCAGCAGGAGAGAAGGAGTGCATTGTAATCTCAGGAAAACGTTGCTTAATTCCGCGAAGTATATCGGTATAATAGCTGAAAGGAAGATTTGGGTTCGTACCGCCTTGCATCAGTATTTCTGTACCATTTACAGCGATAGTCTCAGCGATTTTTTGGTAAATCGTCTCATCCGGCAATACATAACCCTCATCAGAGCCAGGTCTGCGATAAAATGCGCAGAAACGGCAGTAGACATCACATACATTCGTATAGTTAATATTACGACCAATTACAAACGTGGCCATCGGGTCTGGATGCCAGCGTTCCATTATGGTGTTTGCAGCTGCACCCATTTTCTCAATTTCGTTGCTCTCGAACAGCCGGATGGTATCTTCCAATTGGAGACGTTCACCCCGTAGGGCTTTGTCCAAAATAAGATCTATCGCACTCATCGTTCGCATCCTCCTTCTAAACCCTTAGGGGTATGGTAGAATCACAAAATTACAGGAAGAAAAAACGTTGTCTCTTTTTTCAAGGTGACAACCCTTTCTCATACAATTGAACAGTTCATTTCCTCATCGTATCACAATCTGAACAGCTTGAAAAATGCTTTTACATTCTTCGCAAATTCCTATCCAGAAGAAAAGCAGCATCGCACTAAGCGATACTGCTAGTTATACTCTATTTCTCCACTAACACTCGATTGAACATTTCTTCCTGTTACTTGGACTCAATTTCTGCCCTAGCGGCTTCTAGTGCTTGGCTAAGATCAGCAATCAAATCCTCTGCATGTTCAATACCGACGGAGAAGCGCAGTAAACGATCATCTACACCCACAGCATTTCGAATCTCCACAGGAATATCAGCATGCGTTTGTACAGCCGGATAAGTCATCAGTGACTCTACACCGCCCAAGCTTTCTGCGAATGCAATAAGACGAATATGACGAAGAAGCGGCTCTACGTATCTGGCATCTTTTAATTTGAAAGAAAAAATACCGGTATTGCCTGAAGATTGGCGATTCTGGATTTCATGTCCTGGATGATCAGGCAATCCTGGATGGAACACTTCCGCAATCGCTGGATGCTCTAATAAGTAGTGAGCGATCGCTAATGCATTGCTTTCGTGACGCTCCATACGCAGCGCCAATGTCTTCAAGCCCCTCATCAACTGATAACTGTCTGTTGGTCCGAGCACGGCGCCAATAGAGTTATGTAGAATAGCTAATTCAGCTGATAATTCTACACCCTTGGATACAATCAGGCCTGCCAGTACATCATTATGACCACCCAAATACTTAGTAGCGCTATGAACTACAATATCCGCACCTAATTCTATAGGCCGTTGGAAGAATGGAGTCAGCAGCGTATTATCTACAATGCTAAGTAACCCATGATGACGTGCCCAAGTGCACACGGCTTCAATATCCGTGATCATCATAAGTGGGTTCGTTGGCGTTTCAATAAATACAGCTTTCGTATTTGGACGACGCGAAGTTTCCAGTGCATCCAAATCATTCGTGTCTACATATGAAGCAGTGATTCCAAACTTGGACATAATCCGTTCCAACAAACGATAGGTACCGCCGTAAAGATCCAGCGAAACGATCAGATGGTCGCCTTGAGCGAACAAGGTAAGCACCGTTTGTATCGCTGCCATCCCTGAGCTACAAGCAAATCCTGCATCTCCGGATTCCAGTTCTGCAGCTGCATTCTCAAGCACTGAACGGGTCGGACTCTTGGTACGGCTATAATCAAACCCTGTGCTCTGACCGAGTTTTGGATGACGAAATGCCGTTGCATTATAAATCGGAAAATTAATTGCTCCTGTGGCTGGATCTTCTTGAGAACCTATTTGAGCCAGTCTACTTTCAATCCTAAGTTTGTCATCCATGATTAATGCCTCCTAATTTATATTGTAGCGCTATTATTAGTAAACAATCGGGTCGATATCATAAGGCGTTTCTTGATATACATAGTAATTGAGCCAGTTAGAGAATAATAAATTGGCATGCGCACGCCACACTGCTGGAGGTGTACGTTCTGGATCATCTTTAGGGAAGTAATGTTTCGGCAAAGCCATCTCCATCCCTCTAGACACATCACGGTCATATTCCCATTTCAAGGATAGAGGATCGTATTCGGAATGTCCGGTCACAAATATTTGTTTACCGTCGTTTGTAGCCACTAGATACATACCAGCTTCTTCGGATTCCGCCAGAATCTGCAGATCTGGATTATTCTCAATATCTTCACGGGAGACATCGGTATGACGAGAGTGTGGTACATGGAATACCTCGTCAAAGCCGCGCAACAGTTTAATGTTATTTTGATTAATCGTATGAGGGAAGACGCCAAAACATTTCTCAGGCAATGCCACTTTACGAACACCAAAATGATGATATAAGCCTGCCTGTGCCGCCCAACAAATATGCATGGTTGAAGTCACATTGTCCTTGCTCCATTCAAAAATCTCTTTCAGTTCTTCCCAATACGATACTTCCTCGAACTCCATTTGTTCTACAGGAGCACCTGTAACGATTAAACCATCCAAACGGCGGTGGCTGATCTCGTCAAAGGTTTTGTAAAAGCTCTTCAAATGTTCAGCAGAAGTATTCTTGGAAATATGGGAACGCGGATGCAATAAAGTAACATCAACTTGTAGTGGCGAATTTCCAATTAAACGCAGCAATTGAGTCTCTGTCGTCTCTTTAGTCGGCATGAGGTTCAGAATAGCAATCCGTAGTGGACGGATATCCTGATGGAAAGCCTGACTTTCGTCCATCACAAAAATATTTTCTCCGGATAGTACTTCTTTCGCCGGTAAACTGTCGGGAATTTTAATTGGCATTGTCTTTCCACTCCTTAGCTGAATTTAGTTATTTTGCCGCACTGCGGCTTGCTGAACATAAAAAGACCTTCCTCGGAAATCGAGAAAGGTCATATCTACAGTCATATGCGCCTCTCTCATCTGCCAGAATGTTCCTGAAAACGATTAGACGTCTGCAGAAATTCCGCAAGAATTAGCACCGTGCGTTTACACGCCGGTTGCCGGGTTTCATAGGGCTAGTCCCTCCACCTGCTCTTGATAAGATTTAGCTGTATTCAATTAAATTACTTTAAAATTCACTTTAAATCATGAACCTCCTTTTCGTCAAGTCCATACAATGCTGAAGAAGCCTCAAAATCACAATAAATTTGCTTGAAAGAGGCATACTCCGTTGTTATACTAGACAAGTATTTCATACCTGAACGAAAAGAAGAGGTGAGAAGAAGGATGGAAGGCGACCCGAGCTCGCAAATATGTGTACAGAATGAGCAACCACACAGGATAATCATCAGCTTGCCGGCGGCGGGAGCAGTTCTTCTTCATGCCCTCGAAACGTCATTTGGCCCTATGTATTGATTGTACCGCCGGCCAAGCTGATTTTTTTCTCTGTGCTTAATTTAGCAGTCCCTAGTGAAGACCTGGGGATAGGAGGAGTGAAATCAGATGAAAATCCGGCTGGTAAATGCAGGGGTTTTTACACCTATTGATGAAATTGATGAAACACTAACACCCCCAACGGAAGGGTTCTATTGGATTGACGCCGATGTTGAGGATTTGGAGCTGCTTCAGCCCTTGTTCAACCTACATGATCTTGCTGTTGAGGATTGCCTTAGCGAAGAGGATCAGCGTCCAAAGATCGAAATATACGAAAGTCACTACTTTATAGTTGTAAATAGCATCCGCTTTGACGATGAAGAAATTTTCCTACGGGCGCTCAATGTATTCCTTGGAAGACATTACATCATCACTGTCACGAAACAAAAGATCAATGAACTACGAATCCTGAAGCCTATGCTCTGGGAGCAAGAAGTAAGTGAACCGGATATGTTCCTTTACTTGCTAATTGACCTTGTCGTTGATAACTATTTCTCCGTCGGCGACCGAATTGAAGCTCGGATTGAGAAGCTGGAAGAAGATATCCTCATGCATACCAAGAAGTCACATCTCAGTGAAATTATCGGTCTGCGAAGTGAAATTCTATGGTTGAAGAAAATGCTGGGGCCACAAAAAGAAGTGATCAATACCCTAAATAAAAAAGACCTCCGTCTGATTGATGATCAGCTGCAGAAATATTTTAGCGACATTTATGAAAATGCGGTTAAAATATCTGAAACCTTTGAGACGTATCGCGATCTCATGGGCAACTTACGAGAGGCATACCAATCCAGTATCGCCAACCGCGCGAATGAAATTATGAGAGTATTTACTGCGATTACAACAATATTCATGCCCCTGACCGTAATTACCGGAATCTACGGTATGAACTTTGATCATATGCCCGAGCTTCATACGAAATATGGCTATTATGGCGTTATAGGCGTTATGTTGACGTTAGGCTGTGGGATGCTGTATGTTTTCCGCAAGAAGGAATGGCTATGAAACAAACCGGACGAATAAGCAAGACGAAGGACCTGTAACCGTAAGGTATAAGGAAGCCTTCGTCTTTTTGGTATGCGCAAATTTAAAAACTGGTCGCCATACCCACTTTATGCGTTTGCTCTCGACGGAAACGGATGCGGATCAATCGCAGACGCTCATAATAAATATCCAATCCTTCAGCAGCGGAAAAGTCGTCGCCATACACCTTATGTAACACCGGTTTTAGGAAAAGATCCCCGAGCTCCACATAGGCATTCCATATAGCATCCTGCTCATTCTGCGGCATATTGCCAAGCTCTACATGGATTAGCTTCTCGACGGAATAACCTTCTCTTTCTAGCTCCTCTACCGCTTCTATAAGTTCACGCCGGTTCACTCCACTATTCACCTTAAGCTGTTCCAAGCCCAACCCATTCTCGATCCCCTGCAGCAAAATCCTCCGCAAGCGCAGTCGTTCTAGCTGCTTCTTATATTTGACTTCTTTCTGTTTATAAAGCCAAGAGACGAAAGACTCCTCTTCAATTACTTCATGCACCCAATTTAGAGGGAAAGCATGTTCCCTTGCCACCGCAGTAGTTATAACCAGCCAATCAGCCCCAAACTGCGCTATCTTGCCTTCTCCAACACCCGGAATTTGCATCAGTTCCTCTGGCGTATGCGGTAGAAATGTACTTAACAAGCGCAACAGACGATTACTGGCGAGAATATAGGGCGCCTTCCGTTCACTCGAAGCCTTACCACGGCGCCAAGCACATAACTCTTCATAAATGGCTTCATTGCCATAATGTTCGCTGTAATATTGAAGCTTCAGCTGTTCCTGATTACGCCCAGTAAGACTATCCTCCTCGTGGAATATCCCATCGATTAAGGGTCGATAGCCATCTCCCATCTTCACTGCTAGCTCATGCCTGTATACACAGAGCATCTCATTCCATGAACCACCTTCATACCACAAATTCTCAATGTAATTCTCCCCACCTGAAAAATCACGCCAGCCCAAACTCCAGATCCCCTCTTCCTCTCCAATCCACAGCTGGGCGTACACCTCTTGATCCACTCCAGATATTCTGGATAAACGGTTCATAAACACAATTTGCATATTCATCCCTACCTTTCTCAACATTACAGCAAGCACAATAACCTTCCGGGAAGAGCCTCCTTCGGAGCGAACAAATCCTTTTTCAATCCGACCCCGAACGCAAAAAAGCACCTCTCTCACGATAAACGCGAAAGAGGTGCTCCCTCATTAAATGCTATACTGTTAGATCCTAGAATACCATATATTACCGAACAGTCAATGTCTTTTTATACTAGCTTCTAGCTAGAGCTAATGTAGCCAATCCAATCGCTCCAGCAAGCCCTGCATTGTCTCCAAGACCTGGTGAGACAACATAATTATCGATGTCAATATTAAGCGATGGATGCTGAACATATCCGCTCAATAACTCTTGCAGCTTAGTGCGAATTAACGGGAACAGGTGGCTTTGCTTCATAACACCACCGCCCATTACGATTTTTTGAGGAGACAGAATCAGCACATAGTTCATGAGTGCATGTGCAAGATAGTGAGCTTCCATTTCCCAAGCCGGATGGTCCACTGGTAGCTCTCCTGCCGGTTGTCCCCAGCGTTTGCCGATCCCCGGACCTGCGGCTAATCCTTCAAGACAATCGCCATGATAAGGACAGTAACCCTCAAACGTATCCTCTGGATGTCTACGAACTAGAATATGTCCCATCTCAGGATGTGACAATCCATGGACCATCTGGCCGCCAACAACCGCTCCTGCTCCAATGCCTGTCCCAACCGTAATATAAAGACAGCTGTCCAAACCTTTAGCCGCTCCCCATTTACTTTCCGCAAGCGCTGCACCATTCACATCCGTGTCAAAGCCGATCGGAACGTTAAATTGCTCAGCCATTGTGCCTACCAGATTATATTGTCCCCAGTGAGGTTTTGGTGTCGTTGTTATGTAACCATAAGTAGGGCTTTCCAGTACGGGATCAATCGGTCCAAAAGATCCGATTCCGAATGCTTCTACATTCTTCTCTTTAAAATAGTCTATTACTAGTCCCATCGTTTCTTCCGGTGTTGTTGTCGGAAAGCTAACTCGGTCAACAATGGTACCGTCCTCATAACCAATCCCACATACAAACTTTGTTCCGCCTGCTTCAATCGCTCCCAATAGCTTCACAGCAATTCTCTCCCTTTCTCTAGTTAGAAGTTGAAACGCTACCCATACACAAATGAATAATATCATTAAAAAAAGCAATCACCAGCCCTAATTATACGTCGAATGAAGCGCTATCACAACATGTATAAACGCCTTTGGCATCCTTATAAGGACGGTAGCGTTTAAGAGAGAAAGATAAGGATAATGTATAGCTTGAAACTTATACGTTCTTATAGTTTAACAAAACACCCTCCATGCATCTTTGCATGAAGGGTGTCTTCTTTAACCCAAATCGCCTAACTCAATCTGTACAATTCCTCGTTCGTCCTGCACCTCAGCAATCAAATGCATCAAGCTGCCGAACTCTAGCTCCTGAAATTTGCGCGCAGCTGTTTCCCGCTGTAGTTGCCACAAGGCTTCCGTCAGCTCGCAGACCACTGGTACATCGCAACGGATTTCCGCTAGCTCTCGCGATAAATGCAGCATATCCAGATCTGCTTCGATTTTGGTACGCACACCTTTAGGGAGCAGATGCAGATTCTCAATTACACCTTCAACTGTTCCGTATTCGGTCAGCAGTTTCAGCGCAGTCTTCTCACCAATCCCTTTTACACCGGGATAATTATCACTGGTATCGCCCATAAAGCCTTTCAGGTCAATCACCTGTCTAGGCGTTAGACCCTTTTCCTCCAGCAATTCTGCAAGGTCATACACTTTATAGTTAGAGCGTCCCTTTTTCATAATGACGACCTTAACATTCTCATCAATAAGCTGAAGCATATCATGGTCACCCGTCAAAATATATACCTCAGAGTTTTCACTGTAACAAGAAGCCAGCGTACCAATGCAATCATCCGCTTCATAACCTGCAAGTCCAATATTCGGCACCCCAAGCTCAGCTACTACATCTTTTACTAGATCGAACTGTGGAATCAGCTCTAACGGGGCTTCAATCCGATTCGATTTGTATCCATCGTATTTCTCGGTGCGGAACGTTCCTTTGCCCATATCCCAGCAGCATACGACGTGAGAAGGCTCAAATGTGCTTACCGCATCGAAAAAATACTGCAAAAAACCATACACCGCATTCGTCGGCAATCCAGCTTTTGTCTTGCGAATATATCCTCCATAAGAGGTCGCATAAAAGGCCCGGAACAGCAGAGCCATTCCATCTACAAGCATTACACGGCCCGTTGTTTCTGCTCTCATGTATAAACCTCTCCCTTAATCGTTCATTGTATTGTTATTAAGCGCTTGTCCATGTTATTGCACAAAGAGTATTCTATCAGAAAATACATGATCTGATAAGGGATCATATAGTTACACATATGGGAGCTTATTCTTATCCTTTGAAATTAACATAAAAGACCACGCTCTCAAAATGAGAAGCATGGCCTTTTGTTGTTTAGCTAGATACGATTATTGCACAGCGGACACACGGTGTGTCTCACCTTCAGCTACTTCAAGTGTAATAAAGCTAATTAGTCCTCTACCATCAGTTGATTCCTGCTTTGCTGTGATGGCAGTGCCGTTATGGTATAACTTACTAACATTTCCAGGGAAGGCCGCTTTCCAGACAAAAGGCTCTCCAGATTGCAACGTAATTGCACTTTCTGTGTTGCCATTATGTTTAACCGTGAGAGTACGGTCGAGAATTGGGATCTCCCCCATCTCCGCCCATTCCAGAGAATGTGTAAGGGCAGGCAGTGTGCTGATTAAAGATGCTCCATTCGCCGCAATTCCCATCAATCCGGTAGCTATGGAACCAATCACGCAATAAGACACTTCTGGGTAATCCCGGCGATCTAGAGTAGGGTCAACCAGCTCCTTCAACTCGTTGAAGGCCTCCTCTTTCTCTCCATACCGATAGAAAATATCCGGCAGATAGGTTTTCCCCTCGACATTGGCTACACGATTGACTTTGACATCCTCCAGCGCCATACGCAGTTTTTCCTGATTACTGATCGAACCGTAATAGAGTGGAAGAAAGTTGCCCTCAGCATGGTAGTCCGTTACGAAGGACCGGTCTTGCAGCATCGCACCGTAGAAACGATCTTTTGCTTCATTCCACCAGTCTTTCTCGTAAAGCTGTTCCAGTTCTTTCGCCTTGTCGGCATACTGCTTCGCTTCTCCAGCTTGGCCTCTAAGACTAGCGAGATGGGCAAACGCTCGGTATCCAGAAATCTGTGCGCCGATCATATCACCGCCGAGCAGCGGATGAAGTCCAGCTTCATTGAAAGTCGCCAAACCTCTTCGGCCATACTCCGGATAATACTCCAATAGACCATCGCCATCTTTATCCCAAGTCTTCGTATATTCATTTAATGTTAATTCGAAGAATTCCAGCAGCTTGCTATCGTTTAAATAATAGTTATCGCCCGTCCATTGGTATTGTCGCCAGCTTGTGTCGATAATATCGAAGTTTGCAGGGAGATTGTACCAGAAGTCCTGGTCATTATCATAATCAACTGGGGCAGGCACATTGTCCTTAGTGATCTCCCAGTATGTACACCAGTCCCGCGATTCCGCAATGTTCTCAGCAAAACGCATGATCATATTCTTAGTATGAAGTCGAAGCCCCAGTACAGCAGCTCCATTGCTATGATGCATAACATCACGAATGCAAAAAGCTTCACGTTCAGGCAATGCTGCCTCATACCATAGCCCAACGTCATCTTCACCAAAATGGGCATATGCTAGTGCCTGCTGTTTGGCCCAGACAAAACCTTCGTTCAACTCTTTGTCAGAGGATTGGAAAGTTACTGCACCTGCTTTAGACTTTATTTCATTCAGATGAGTCATCTCAAAGTCACTCCTGTTATTCTGTTTAGCTTTCCTTAGAACCCGAGAAGGTCAGACCCTCCATAAATGCCTTTTGCGATGTAAAGAACAATAGTATACATGGCAGAGTTATTACGACTGCTGCAGCCATCAACAAATTGGTATCTGTGGCATAGGTGCCTTGAAATCCAGCGAGTCCGAGCGTGAGCGTCTTCCATTTATCGCTGTTAATATAAATCAGCGGCCCCATGAAGTTGTTCCAGGATCCCATGAAGACCATGACGCCAACAGCCATCAAAGCCGGTTTGGACAGCGGGAGGAAGATCGTCCGCCAAATTTTAAAGTAACCGCATCCGTCGATGATTGCCGCTTCCTCAAGCCCAACAGGCAACCGGGAATAAAACTGGCGCAATAAGAAAATATAGAATGCTGAGCCAAAGAAAGCCGGAACGATCAATGGATAAAGTGTATCGAGCATGCCCAGCTTTTTGAACAAAATGAACTGTGGGATCATCGTTACTTCACCGGGTAGCAGCATGGTTGAGAGGACGAGTACGAATAGGAATTCGCTTCCTCTAACCTTTAACCGAGCAAACGCGTAGCCGACAAGCGAACAGGACAGCACCGTACCTATAATGGGCAGAACGGTTGTAATCAAGGTATTAAGCAAATATTGCGGGAATGGAAAGGCCGTGAGTGCCTTGGCATAGTTGGCCCAACGCCAGTGCTCCGGCCAAATACTCATCCCCGAAACTGCAAGCTCCTCTAGACTTCGCAATGAGGCAGAGACCATCCAAACAAATGGATACAGGAACGCAACGCTCCCGATCAGCAGCAGAAGATAGGCCAGCCAGTGCCACTTTTTCTTTGCAGAATTACGCTCTTTTTTGACGGACACGACGCTTCCTCCCTCCGGTTTGCTCTGTTTCGTAGTACACCCATAAAGCACTGCTGCGGAATACAATCGCGGTGAACACTAGGATAATTACAAAGAGTACCCAGGCCAGCGCAGAACCGTAGCCCATTTTGAACCACATAAAGGCATTTTGATATAGGTAATAAGCATAGAACAGCAATGAATTATCTGGCCCTCCGTTGATCATGAAACCTTGGGTAAACGTCTGGAAGGCGCCTATCATACTTGTGACTGTATTGAAGAAAAGGATAGGCGAGATCTGAGGCAGAGTAACATGCCATATTTTTCTCGCGGCAGTGGCACCATCGATTTCGGCCGCTTCATATAAACTTTGCGGAATGTCTGACAAGCCGGCCAGATAAATGATCATATTACCGCCAACGGTCCAAAGGCTCATAATAATTACCGCAGGCATCGACCAATCCGGACTCGAGAACCAACCAGGACCTTCAATGCCAACCAAACGCAGCAGCGAGTTCACGAGACCGACATTCGGATTAAAGATCCAGATGAACAGTACCATTTGTGCAACACCCTGCACCAGTGTAGGGAGATAATAGATCGTACGGAAAATATAAATACCGCGAAGCTTCAGATTCATCAGGATTGCAATAGCAAACGACAAAATGACCTGCAGCGGAACACTTACCAATGTGTAATAAAAAGTAACGGACAACGATTTATAGAAAAGTGTGTCTTTGAACAACATCCGGTAATTGTCCAGCCCCGTCCACTGCGGATCACTGACCACTTCCCATTTATTGAAGCTGATATAGAACGAGAAGATCATCGGGCCTACCGTAAACAATAGAAAACCGATAATCCAGACCGAAACGAACATATAAAAGCTAGCCGTTTTGGTATGCATAATCTTCTTCTTCACCAGCATTCTCATCAATACAAAAATAACAATGAAGACCAGCGCAATCACGGTCAGAAAAGGGAGAAGCGGCAGTAAATCTGCCGGCATCCCCATTCCTTCATAGAAATTGTAAATCCCTTCTATTATTCCATTCATAGTATTCTCCCGTTAGTTTTGTTGTAGGATCTTATTAATCTTCTCTGCTACCTGCGGGAATACTTCCTTAACATCCTTTTGACCAATTCCGATCGGGGTCGTATCGTCGATAGCTTTCATCTCGTTACCGATCTCATTCGTACGCTTCTGAGCTTCCTGTGCATGCTGCTTCTCCGCAGCAAGAACGAAGGCATTCAGATTCTTATCCGGATAAATGGCTTCAAATGCACTAGTAGCACTGCTCAGAACAGGAATTCCATAGGCATTTTTGTTGCCCCCAATAATTTTTTGAGTTTCTTCATTCTGTGTCAGGTGATTAATGAAAATCTTAGCCGCTTCCGCGTTCTTGCTGTCTTTGCTAAGTGCCAGACCGTTGACTTCCTTAGAACCGCCACCTCCAGGGAACGGTACTAGATCCCATTTAAAGCTTTCTACTTCAGCCATCTGCGGTAGGTACCAAGGACCAAAGTCGGTGAACATACCGATTCTCCCGCCAAGATACCAGTTCATCATGTTCTGACCTTGTTTTTCTGTATCATTCGGTACAATACCCTCTTGCTTGGAAGCAACCATATACTCAGCGGCTTTAATGGCTTCAGGCTCACCCAATGCTGATTGGGTCAGATCATCACTATAGAATTGCCCACCGAACGAATAGATCCAGTTGCCCAGGTATAGCGGTTCAGAACCAAAAACCTTGGTAGCTCCCTCACCAGATGTTAGCTTCTTGGCGATATCATTGAACTCATCAGTCGTCATTGGCTCCGTTTTGCTCGGAAGCGGAATGTCATTCTTCTCAAAAAGGTCCACATTAATTGCCATAACCTTAGGCTTAATAATAAAAGGCGCCGCGTAGGCTTTGCCATCTACACTCATGGAATCAAGCAGTGTAGGCGAGCTGAAGACGGATCCATCCACTTCTAATTCTTGGAAAGCGTTTGCAAAACCAGGTAAATCCCCTCCGGAGATCAGCATCACATCCGGTGCAGTCCCCCCGGCAATCATCGTCTGTAATTTCGTCAGATAATCCTTTTGAATCCATTGACTTTCTACTTGAATATCTGGATAAGTCTTCTTAAAGTTATCTATCGCTTGCTTAATGGCGTCAGCCTCTGACTGGGCTCCCCAATAAGCAAACGTAATTTTCCCTTTAGGTGTCCCACTGTTACCGCCAGAGTTTGAGGAGCTTTGGGCTGTGTTTCCTCCGTTACCGGAGCAAGCGGATAAAGCAATTACAACAAGCAGAGATAAAACAATCAAAGACCATTTTTTCATCATGTTGTCCCCCTTTTGAATGTTTAACTACCTTCAGATGAATGGGTTTCTGCACCGCAGCTGCTTCTGATGATCAGTTTAGATGGAAGTACAATCTTTAACGGCACTTCTCTACCACCGATACGTTCCAGCAGCATCTTTACCGCGCTCTGACCCATCTGTTCTGTATAGATTTTCACCGTCGTTAACGGCGGATTAGCATAGGCGGCCATTTCAATATCATCGATACCGACGATGGCTACATCTTTGGGAACCTTTAAGCCCGCTTCCTTCAGCGCCCTTCCGGCTGCGATAGCCATCGGGTCCGAACCGATCAAAAAGGCCTCCGGCAAGTTTTGCTTCTCAATCGCATCCTTCATGAGCTGATATCCAGTGGACATAGAAAAGTTATTGCCGATGTGGACATGTTCAGGCATGTACAAATTCTTTTGCTTCATATAAGCTTCAAAGCTACTTTGCCGCTGATCCAATGAATCTGTACCGGAATTGGAGCCAAAACGATTAATGAAATCACGCGAGCTAATTAGACCGATCCTCGTATATCCAAGTCCAAGAAGATGATCTAATGCTGTTCGAGTTACTTTATCGAAGTCGTTAACAACGGAATCAAAGCGATTCTCATCCGGTGAGTAGTCCACAAAGACGACATTCTGTATCCGACTAAAAAATAAATTATAAGGATCAAACTCGAATTTCCCAATCACAATAAGTCCATCTAAACCTGACAGGCTTTCATAGGATTCATGGTTTACCCAGCGGATAGTACGAGTAATATGCAGACCAAGCTGATTGAACTCTTTCTCGATTTGCAGTCTGATGGATAAATAATAGGGGTCCTCTGATTCAAATTGCTCCGAACAAAAGGTTACCAACCCAATTTTATAATCTTTCAGATGTGCCGCATGAGTTACTGGACGTCGCTGACTCCCTTTATATTGCAGTTGTTCCGCAGCGGACAGAATCTTTCTCCTTGTTTCCTCCAATACCGATAACGAAGGATCTCCGTTCAGCACCCGGGAAACAGTAGATGCAGATACCCCTGCCAGACTTGCGATATCACGAATAGTTGCCAAAACTAATCACCTTTTCACTTCATATTTGGGAAACACCCCTCACAATCATTTTATAGTTTAGCCAATCATTTGCCAATCTAAATTATGTTTGTTTACTAAACATCAGTGAACTTATGCGTGGTTCTAATATAACAGGGATTATTTTGTTTGACAATACTTATATTTAATCGCTTTCATCATTTTTTTTCGCTATTAATGAAGCTTTTATCAGATGATAATTTAGATTATATATTCTTGTTTACTATACGTTTCGTAAATATTATACTCATAACGAATGGTAAACAGTAAATATCTATTTTTTGAACTAGGAGGCATTATGAAAACTTTAATCAACAACGACTGTCCCCATGTAACTCTTATTAGCGACAACCATTTCTTTGAGAGCACCACCACTGTTGAGACCATCGAGGAGAATCTTTTTCTGATTCATATCCGGTTAACAGCCTTGCAAAAAGATTATCCGCCCGTGTGCCGTATAGAGTGGTCTATTCCCGCAGTTGACATCCATTCCCTCTGGCATCCGGGAACGGACCGAAATAAAGCTTTTCAGGTAGATTGGGGCGATGGCTTCCAATCCAAAAGCACTTCCCTCGCGCCAGTAGCTTCCCTGTTCAACTTAAGCGGACAGAACCGCATGACCTTTGCTTTTAGTGATGCCTTGAACAATGTGTCCATTAAAGCCGGTATCCATGAAGAGGATTCCAGCTTCCTATGCTCTGTAACCCTGTTCGAAGAAGCCCTACCGAAGATGGACCATTATGAAGCTACACTTCGGATCGACCATAGAAATATTCCATACCATAAGGCGTTGGAGGATGTAACATTATGGTGGGAGACCTTACCCGGCTATAAACCGGCCGTAGTCCCTGATGTAGCCTTACGTCCTATGTACTCTACCTGGTATTCCTTCCACCAAGCGTTGAACGCCGCCGAATTAGAGGAGCAATGTAGACTTGCTAAGGAACTCGGCTGTGACAGCATTATCGTCGATGACGGCTGGCAAACAGACGACAACAATCGGGGTTACGCTTTTACTGGCGACTGGGAGGTTTATGATGGTAAGATTCCAGACATGAAATCGCATGTCGAAGCTGTTCATCGACTTGACATGAAATACATGCTTTGGTATTCCGTTCCGTTTGTAGGCAAATGCAGCAAGGTATGGGGTCAATTTGAGAATAAGCTGCTTCGCGTAGATGAAAAACTAAACGCCGGCGTGCTTGATCCTCGTTACCCAGATGTACGGGAGTATTTGATCCACACCTACGAACAGGCCGTTACAGGCTGGGATATCGACGGACTAAAGTTGGATTTCGTGGACAGCTTCAGACTCAGTCCAGATCAGAAGGAAGGAACTGCAGAGGGTAGGGATTACGAATCGGTGCCGGAAGCAGTTGACCGCTTGCTCTCCGATGTTATGGATCGATTAAAAGCCATCAAACCTGATATTCTGATTGAATTCCGCCAGACCTATATAGGCCCTCTGATGCGAAAATACGGCAACATGTTCCGAGCGAACGACTGCCCTAATGATTCTATTCAGAACAGAGTCCGTACACTTGACCTGCGTCTTCTGTCAGGAAATACAGCTGTTCATTCCGATATGATCATGTTTAACCCGAATGAACCTTTAGAGAGTGCGGCCATGCAATTGATCAACGTGATCTTCTCTGTTCCGCAAATCTCCCTGCGTCTTAATGACATCGGGGAGGATTATTTAGCTATGCTGCGTTTCTGGCTAGCTTTCAGCAGGGAGCATAGCGATGTTCTGCTTAGAGGAGCGTTATACCCACAGCAACCGGAGTTACTATATCCTTTAGTGACTGCACGAAAAGACGACATACAAATTATCGCTATCTATGCCGATGCTGTTGTTCCTATAGATCAGGATGCTTCCCAATTATTCATTGTGAACGGAACCTATAGCGAAAAGCTAGTCATCCGAAGCTCCCTTTCCCCTGCGTACTACAAGATACAGGTTAAAGATTGTTGCGGACAACTCATCAGCTTACAAACCCAGCAAATCAACAAAGGATTACTTGAAGTGTCAGTTCCTAAGGCGGGGATAATTAGCTTTACCCGAGTACCTAGCTCCCTGTAATTCCATCTATAATTCTTGTGTTTTTCAAATAGAGTATAACAAAAAGGGATGCCACAACAGCCATGAAATGACTGTTGGACATCCCCTTTACGGATTTATACTTCGGAAGTATTGGTCCAAGCTTCAGCATATTGATCTTCTTTAAAGCCTACCGTAACTTTAACACCATCAGTGACAATCGGACGTTTATTTAGCATACCATGGCTCGCGAGCAGCTCAAGCTTCTCCTGCTCACTAAGCTGTGCCATTTTGTCCTTAAGACCCAATGCTTTATAGACTTCACCACTTGTATTAAAAAACTTTTTCAGCTCAAGTCCGCTATTGGCCAGCAATTCACGCAGCTCCTCAACGGTAGGCGGCTGTTCTGCGATGTTTTGAAGCTCTAGCTCATGACCTTGAGCTTGTAGCCATTTTACTGCACTGCGGCAGGTGCTGCATTTTGGATATTGATATACTTTTAGCTTGCTCATGTTGTTCTCCTTTAATGGTAGTGATGAGTGCGCTACGCTGGAAAATTATTCTTCCGATCGCTGTTATCCTCAGATTTCTTGATTTAGTCCGCTTGTTGCGGATGAAATCCGAGGATAAAGGCGAAACTCCGTTTCTCCAGAACCAATTCACCCTCTCCACTTAACATCACTAAGATAATTTTTACCTCAAATTCGCTTTCGGGCCTTGCTTCAATACATTCTCCAAGGCCGCCATATCAGGCGGCAAAGGAGCTTCAAAAATCATTTCCTGCAGCAGCACCGGATGCTTGAACGTTAGGCGCACCGCGTGCAGTGCTTGACGCGGTATGGAGGCATCTAGTGCTGTAACGGACTCCAACTGTTCACTTTGAGTTAAAGTCAATTCCGGTAGATTATACAGCTCATGACGATACATGCTGTCACCAATCAAAGGACAGCCGATAGAGGTCATATGGACCCGAATCTGATGAGTACGACCACTCTCCAGCTTCAGTTCAACTTTTGAACCTTGTGCGTATACGGTTTTAACCTCATACCGAGTCAGAGAAGGATAACCTTCCGGTGTCACGATACGCCGATGCGGCTCCTCAGGATCACGGTCAATAGGTCCGTCGATATCGCCGAAAGGCTCCACAGGAGCCCCATGAACAAATGCAGCATAACGTTTGTCCACTGTACCCGCAATCATCTGCTCAGAAATATGCTGATGGCTATACGGATTCTTGGCGATGACTAACACACCGGAGGTTTCCTGGTCCAGACGATGGACGGGTCGAAAGCGGAAACGTTCATTTTTTTGCGCCCAATAATGAACTACTCCGTTAGCCAGCGTATCAGTGTAATGTCCGTGTGTGGGATGCACGATGATCCCCGCTGCCTTGTTTACTACGAGCAGATGCTCATCTTCAAATAGAATTTCAAAGGGAATCGGCTGCGGTAAAATATCATCCGAAGTCTCTGTTTCCATGCGAATCTGTACAATATCGCCTGCCTTAACATGTACGCTGATATAAACACGCTCTCCATTTAATGTAATCCCTTGTTCTGTTTGCTTAAGGCGTGACAACAATTTACGTGAGACATCCATCCGTTTATGCAGGATCGTCTTCAGCAACCAGTCATCCTCTTCTGGCGGTATAATGTAAGTAATTGGTGAATAATAGCTAGTCATATTAGTCTCGGAACACCTTTTTACTGCGAATGTATTCTACATCAGTAATCCCTGCCCGTGTATTAGCCGTCCTAGCCAGCGCAAAGAAATAATCGGATAACCGGTTCAAATAAATAACCGCTTCCGGATTAATGTCTGCATTTCGTCCAAGTGTAACTGCCCGGCGTTCCGCCCGGCGGCAAACCGTACGGCACACATGTAGAACCGAAGCTAATGGACTGCCCCCAGGGAGGATGAATTTTTCTAGTGGTGGATTCTCTGCTTGAAGTTCATCAATCCAGCCCTCCAACCGTTTAGCCATCTCACTTGTTACCATATATTGACCACCATCACCTAGCTTAATAAAAGCCAGATCGGTTCCGCAATCGAATAGCTCATGCTGAATTTCCAGCAGCTGCTCGCGTACATCATCAAACTGATCGTCCTCCATCAGGCTCCTTGCCTGACCTACAAAGCAATTCAGTTCATCGATCGTTCCGTAAGCTTCAACTCGGACATCGTCCTTACCAACCCGGCCGCCAATCACTGAAGTTTGACCCGCATCACCCGTGCGTGTATAGATCACCATGGCTTACTCCTCCTATCCATTCTTCAAATCACATAATGCTAGTTTAAGCTTTCTTATATAAAAATGGCAAATGAAGAGTATAGTTAGCAACTGACATTTGGGCTTAAAGGAACAACAAAAAGAGGACCCTAGGGTCCTCTTCAACAGCATGTAGCGACGTTATTTTCCAACTGGACGCCCCTTCATGTATTCATTTATCTTGAGATCCAGTAAACTGCTAATTTCAATCACATTATCTGAAGTGAATGATTTTTCCTGCAAAAAAAGCTGCTCCATTTTGCTACGGAGTATTCTAATTTCATCTTCCAGAGAGAGTATGCGAGCAGAAGCATCACCCTTGGGGGACAGTTTCCCACTTCCAGAAAAACACTGCCCTCCATAGGAAGGTAAGTAATAATCGGCACTAAGCACAATCATCCCTCCTAAAAGTATTATTGAGCGCGTGCCACAAAATGTCATTAAAGTAATAAAAGCAACTTCAAAGCAACGCTTAATTCCAGAGTAAAATACGTCCTTGTTAGTTCTATTATAGGGGTTAATTACTCTCAAAGTAAAATAATACCATAGGATTATAGGATAGGCTATAGTCCAATTTTCTCTATTCCATTCTCTCTCGTTCCAGTTGTGTGACAAAAGCACCAATGCGTTCTATAGCTTCATTCAGTTGAGCTACTGAAGTAGCATAGGAACAGCGTAAGTAACCTTCACCACCTAAACCAAAGACACTCCCAGGTACAGCTGCCACCTTATATTCAAGTAATAATCGTTGTGCAAACTGATCAGATGTCAGTCCTGTCTTGCGCACGCTTGGAAAAGCATAAAATGCACCTTGTGGTTCATGGCACTCCAGTCCCGCATCACGCAAACCCTTAACAATCAGCCTCCGCCGTTGGTTATAAGAATCGACCATTCGATCCTTCTCTTCCATCCCATTGGTCAGTGCCTCAAGTGCAGCCACCTGGCCCATAGAAGGAGCGCACATCACAGTGTACTGGTGAATCTTAAGCATAGCGGAGATCAAATCAGGGTGACCACAAGCATAACCCATTCTCCATCCAGTCATTGCAAAAGCCTTGGAGAAACCGCTGACCAAAATCGTACGGTCCATCATACCTGGCAATGAGGCAAAGCTGACATGATTAATTCCATACGTTAATTCCGCATAGATCTCATCCGAAATTACAATAAGATCATGCTTCTCTACAACCTTGGCGATCGGCTCCCAATCCTCTCGGGTCATAACACTTCCCGTTGGGTTGCTCGGGTAGCACAGAATTAGAACTTTGGAGCGTGGAGTAATCTTCGCTTCCAAACTCTCTGCAGTAAGTTTAAAGTCATTCTCTCCGATGGTTTCGATACCTACAGGAATACCTCCACCAATAGCCGTTATCGGCGAATAAGAAATATAGCAAGGTTCTGGTATGAGGATCTCATCGCCCGGCGTGATCAAAGCGCGCAGAGCCAGATCGATAGCCTCACTTCCGCCGACCGTTGCTATAATTTGATTGGCAGGATCATACTCCACTGCAAAACGGGTGTGCAAATAGTTCGCAATACCCTCCCTTAGTTCAGGCATTCCTGCGTTGGATGTATAGCCTGTAAATCCTCTTTCCAGCGAATAGACACAAGCTTCTCTGACATGCCACGGGGTCTTAAAATCAGGTTCCCCGACTCCGAGTGATATGATATCCTTGCTGCCTGCAGCCAGATCAAAAAACTTACGAATACCCGAAGGCTGAATTTGCTGTACCAGCGGGGCCAAATAAGAATTCATTGATTTGCTGTCTTCTCCGGTTAGCTGCGTTTTGTTCGTGATCATATGATTACTTCCTTTATGGAGAGATCATCAGACGGTTGTCTTCCTCATGCTCCTCGAAGATGATCCCATCCTGTTTGTATTTTTTAAGGGTAAAATTCGTTTTAGTTGAGAGTACTGAATCAATTGGAGACAGCTTCTCGGATACAAAATTGGCCACTTCACGTAAGTTTCGGCCTTCCACTTCTACCAGAAGATCGTAAGCACCTGACATCAGATAAACGGATTTCACTTGTGGATACAGGTAGATTCTCTCGGCAATGCCTTCAAATCCGCGACCCCGTTCGGGTGTAATCTGTACCTCAATCAGCGCTGTCACTTTCTCGTCATCGACTTTATCCCAGTTTACAACGGCTGCATACTTAACAATTACATGGTCCTTCTCTAATTGCCCAATCGCCGTCTTTACGTCTTCTTCTTCCTCGCCAAGCAGCGTAGCTAAGAGTGCAGTAGATCTTCTCGCGTCCTCTTTAAGCAGTTCCAGCACTTTCCTCTTTAGTTCGTTCATTTCCTTCATGCCTTCCCTCCGGATAGTTCGCAAATGACGTTGCGCTATTCATGCGTCGCCCCGCGAAAAGAGTTTAATACTAATATGACATGAATTGAGCATCTCTGCAAACAAAATAACCCCATATGATGTCCGCATAGAAGACTGTGTTTACTCAGCTAATTGGATTTATATACAAAAAACACCCGTTTACACCGGAGCTTTCCGGAATAAACGGGCGTCAGCCTTAAGGTAATGAGGTAGGATGCTTCATCCCATAACCATCTTGGTTACATTAAATGAGACGGTTGATGTTGCCCATTCGAATGAAGATGAGCGTTCGCATTGTGAGCAAAGGATCCAGCTTGTCCGGTTTTTTGCTGAACAAATTGTCCGGCTTTTTGCTGCAATTGCTGTGCAGTTTGGAGCTGTTTGTCTACATCTTGGCGCAATGCTTTTGCAGGTGCAGGATACATATTCAGTTGGGACATCTGCGTATAAAGCTCGCCCTGAAGTCGAAGCGTGTTCATGGTCATGTCGTTAAACACCCGACGAACCGCTGGACATGCCGATTCCGTAGCAGCTGTCGCATACTCACGGACCGTCCGCTTCAAATCACACAAAATGGTGTTCATTAAATCCTCATCTGGCATAAATGCTGCTGGATTCTGTGCATTCATTTTATAACCTCCTTAAGATTAATAATGCAATTATTGTGGGCTTGTTGGTGCGTACTGTTGATGCTGCTGGAGTAACTGAGTGAGTGTATCCATGTGCTGCGTGTGATTTTGGATATGCTGCAAACAAACTTGTCGGACCTGCTCGTTCTGCGTTGTCGCGGCGGTAGCCGCACATTGCTTAAGGAGCAAGTCCTCATTAGAGATGGAGTCTGCGATATATTCCAATTCTTTTCCACTTAGTGCCTGCATTTGCATTGATTGCATGAGTTGTAGTCCCTCCTTGTAGTTGATCCAAACAGGCTTTAGTATACCGCCAAAGCACACCATTTATTTGCCCAACAGCACTAGAGAGTTATGACAGAAATAAGAACATGCTGCGAATGAGACGGTAAAATGCCGCCCATACTAAATAATGGAACAAATGAAGGAGCGATCATTTTCATGAGACTAAATAGCGGCACCCCACCTTGGAGAAGCACTTTACAAGACCCACCAACTTATCCTGCGCTAGAGGATACCATTCACTGTGATTGCTTGGTCGTAGGGGCTGGAATGGGTGGAGCAATGGCATCCTATCGCTTGTCTTTAAGCGGAGCTGAGGCTGTTCTGATCGAAAAAAGACGAGTCGGAAGCGGAAGCTCACATGCCAACACAGGTTTACTACAGATATCTAACGATAAATCGTTAACCTCATGTATGAACACTTTTGGAGAAAAGAACGGCTTGCTCTTTTATCAGTTATGCCAAGCAGGGGTTAGAAATATTTTGGATCTGCCAGCCAAGCTCGATATCGATCCCCAGATCATTCCTCGCAGCAGCCTTCTATATGCCAGTACACTAGAGGATGTACCTGCTCTGCGAGAAGAATATAAGAACCTCGTTGCTCACGGATTCGATTCTGATTTCTGGGAAGAGGATAAAATTGCTTCGGTGTATTCTTTTTCTAAACCTGCTGCACTTTATTCACGCAGTGATGCAGAAGCGAACCCTTTCCGGACAGTTCACAGCCTGATCGCCAAGGCAGCAATGAATGGTGTACACGTTTATGAGCAGACCGAGGCTAAACACTATGAGTTCACTGAAGATGGAGTAATTTGCCACACAGAGAACGGACGTATTATTGCGAAGAAGGTTATTTTTGCAATGGGTTATGAAACGCAGGAGTTTAAAAAAGACCGAGGCGCTGAGCTGATCAATACGTATGCAGTGATGACCAAACCTCTGAAGGAATTCCCAAAGTGGCATGAGCGGAGCCTCCTCTGGGAAACCGCCCGACCGTATTTGTATTTTCGGACAACACCGGAGGGACGTATTATTGCAGGAGGTAAAGATGAACCGTTGACGGATCCAGAGCGCCGTGATATCAGAGTGATTTCACAAAGTCAAAGGTTATTGGAAGAGCTGGAAGCTTTATTCCCTGAAATCAAAGGCATTGAGATAGAATACTCCTGGGGTGCTGTATTCGGATCTACGCGTGATGGGCTTCCTTATATCGGCCCTCATCCCAAGTACCCTCATTGCTACTTCATCGAGGGTTATGGGGGCAATGGGACGGTGTACAGCATGATTGCTGCGGAGTTATTAACCGATACGATTGCGGGTAAACATCGGCCGGAGCTTGATCTATTCTCATTGACACGATCAGCCAAACCTTCTCCTTCTTAGAAAATGGACGTGAATAAGCAATATTGGGGTTTTAAAAAAAAGCTTAGTCCCCTTATGGTCAATAAGAGGACTAAGCTTTTTATGAGGATGCTTATGCTTTATCGGTACTCAGATTACGTACGAGCTGAATACGGTCTTCCTGCGCTAGACTGTGCTGTACATGGAAACAAGACGGGCACACATACACATTAAGGGAGAATGGAGATGTTAATACAGGTCCACCTAGTGTAGCCGGTGCAGATGGCTCGAAGCTGCTAACAAGCTGTTTACCAGCAAGGATAGTTAACTCATGGCATTGTGTACATTCCGGAGCTTCTTCCTGAATCGCTAAGATGCCCGATACACGCTCTTCATACTTATTCAAATCATAATCGTCACCGAATTGGTTGAGCGTGTTGTAAATAGGAACTACACTGTCTTTGTCGACGTCTCCCCAAAGATCATCATCATTAATAACCTCTTGTTTAGGTTCTTCTACAACTTCTTCTTCCTCTTCTTCAATGCCGTCTATCCCTACAGTAACTGTACGATATCCGTTAAGTTCATTGTTGCAGTGAGGACAATTTTCCTCGGGTCCGAATTCCTCGTCCCATACGATTTCGGTATGACACCAAGGGCACACAGTTGTTTCCATCTTAATAATCTCCTTCATACTTCACGTTTAAATTTAGTTCATCATTAAATAAATAATACCGGCTGCTATAAAAGCAATAGCTGACACAAACAGAACTCGGGTAAGAATCTTCATGATATCCTCCTAATACTCCACAAAGTGGAGCTGCTCATTTCAAAGCTTGTCCAGCTTCATCTGGAATCCTTTGTAGGGAGGTGCAAAACTTTCTATTTTTTTAAAATATAGCTGCACCGATCACATAAGACAACGAAACCGAGATCAGCATCGCTATTAGCCCAACAGCACGGTTATCTGCAGCGATCTCCTCATCAATAGAGAACACTGGGGTTAGGAATTCAAATAAAAAATAGGCAAGCAGCAGCAGCAAAAAACCGACGACCGACCACTTCATCGTCTCATAAATCGAAACACCTGATTCAATGCTGAAACGCAGTACGTTGCAAATTCCGAAGATTTTGCCACCAGTAGCCATGGCTACTGCCAAGTTCCCCTTGCGAATTTCTTCCCAGCAATTATATTTCGTTACCATTTCAAAAATAGACAGAAATACAACAAGCCCAAGAATTGCTACTGCAAAGTAGCCAAGCAAGGCACCTAGCGGATGACCCAGCAAAAGATCAATATCTCCTTGCACACTTTTCCCTTCTTTCTGCCGGGCAATCCCGCTATTGCAGCTCAGCCACGGTTACGCCTGCGCCGCCTTCATTATAATTTCCAAGCCTATAGCTCTTAACATGTCTGTGCTTACGCAAATATTCTTGAATTCCTGTGCGGAGCACACCTGTGCCTTTACCATGAATAATAGAAATTTGGCCCAGATTTCCTAAGAAGGCTTCATCAATAAAACGATCCGTCTCCATAATCGCTTCTTCCAAATTCGTACCTCGCAAATCCAGTTCTCTACGAATGTTCTCATCACGGGAGCGTTTAACGGTTGTCGCCTGCCGAAGGGGCGTTGGTACAGAGGCTGCTTTCGAAGAGAGCAGTTCCAAATCATCCAGGCTTACCTTCATCTTCATGATCCCAAACTGTACTAAAGCCTCTTTAGAGCCGCTTAATTCCACTACAAAACCTTTTTGGTTTAAGCTATCTACTTTCACTTCGTCACCAGGACCAATCGTCCGCGGAGTCTTAGCAGGCTTACGAGTAGCGGCTTTCTTACGCGGTGAAGGTTCGGCTTCATCTAGACGTCTCCGTGCTTCAATCAGCTTATGCTCTTTGACTGAAGCGCCTTCTTCCATAGCTAAGCGTCGTAAATCACTGATAATTTCCTCAGCTTCTTTACGCGCTTTCTCCAAGATTGCGCTGGCATCTTTCTCCGCTTTCTCCAGTCGTTTATCTCGCTGACTTTCCAGCTTCTCCAGCTCTTGCTGCTGTCTGCCGCGTAATTCCTCTACTTCGCGGCGGATACTCTCTGCTCGCTCATGTTCCTGTTCCGCTCCAAGTCGATTCTCTTCGAGAGAGGCAATCATATGCTCTACACGTAGATCCTCTTCCTTCACTTCGCCGCGTGCATGCTCCAGAATCGCACCTGGCAGACCTAATCGCTCTGCAATTGCAAAGGCGTTGCTTCGTCCAGGAACACCAATCAGCAAACGATAGGTAGGGCTGAGACTCTGGACATCGAATTCCATGCTGGCATTGATGACCCCTTTACGCTCATAAGCGTAAGCTTTCAATTCGCTATAATGCGTGGTAGCGACCATACGGCATTCAGTCCGGTGAATATGTTCCAGAATGGCAATCGCCAGCGCGGACCCTTCTGCAGGATCCGTTCCTGCACCCACTTCATCAAGCAGAATAAGACTCTTGGGAGTCATTCTACGCAGAATGGAAATAATATTCGTCATATGACTGGAGAATGTACTCAGACTCTGCTCAATGCTTTGTTCATCCCCGATATCTGCATAAATGGCATCAAACACACACATTTGACTACCTTCTTCTGCAGGGATGAATAACCCAGACATCGACATGAGACTCAACAGTCCAATGGTCTTGAGTGTAACGGTTTTACCACCCGTATTCGGTCCGGTTACAATAATGGAGCTATATTGGTTGCCGAGCTCCACATCCAGAGGAACCACATGCTCCGCGGGAATAAGTGGATGGCGTCCTTTTCGCAGCTTCAAATACCCGCGATCGTTCATACGAGGCTGTGTAGCCTTCATATCTCGGGCAAGACGCGCCTTGGAGAAGATAAAGTCAAGCTCACCAAGAATATCGATATCATAAGTCATTTCTTCGGCTATATCAGCTACAAGCGCTGTCAACCTATGCAATATGATCTCGATCTCCCGTTCTTCACGCAGCCGTGTTTCACGCAGCTTATTATTCATCGCCACAATGGACTCAGGCTCGATAAATAAAGTGGCTCCTGATCCGGACTGATCATGTACAATCCCTCCGAAATGCGCACGATACTCCGCTTTTACAGGAATAACAAACCGATCTCCACGAATGGTTACCAGCTGATCCTGCAGCATTTTAGCAACGGAAGAAGAACGAATCATGGAATCCAGCTTCTCACGAATTCGGGTCTCTCCTCCGCGCAATTCACGGCGAATCGTAGCTAATTCAGAGCTAGCTGTGTCAAGTACATCTGCGTTCTCGTCTATACATAAACGGATGGCATCTTCTACATGTTTTTGCTCCGATAAAACATCGCTGAGTGAAAATAGGAATTCAATCTTTTCCTCCTCATGCATAGCTGCCAGGAATCGTTTGACTCTTCGTGCGCCGCCAATGGTAGTTCCCACTGCCAACAGTTCAGTTGTTCCCAACATTCCACCTATAGAGGCACGTTTTAGTGCTGCTCGAATATCGCTTATCCCGCCGAATGAAGGAATACCCTTCAGACGATCTACATTAGCCGCTTCGTCCGTGGCTTGAAGTAGCTTCTTCACACCTTCAAAATCACCGGATGGTCTTAGTTGCTCTGCAGTCATTCGCCCCATTGAGGTTTGCGTATATTGCATTAATTTATTTAAAATCTTGCGATATTCAAGCGTATGCAAAATTTTGTCGTCCAATTACAGTCACAGCTCCCTTCATAGATGTTTCCATTATACAGAATTCAAGCCAATTTCGCTATTTGGTATCGGTTAAAGCATAAAAACAAGTATTAAGGTCACAATAAGAACTGCACATATCCTTAGCTTGGGCCAAAGGAGGTTAGTACAGTGAATTTCTTGAGTCATGTGGGTCGTTTTATTGTAGCAGCGCTTGTTCTGATGGTCGTTAGTTGGATTGTTCCACAGTTCTCGGTTGGTGGCTTCTGGAGCGCTCTAATCCTTGCACTGGTGATTGCGTTACTCGGCTGGGTTGTCGAAGGAATCTTCGGCAAAAAAGCAACGCCCTTCGGGCGCGGTATCGTCGGTTTCATCGTTAGTGCATTAGTCATCTGGGTCGCTCAATTCGTAGTGAGTGGAGTCAGCGTTTCCATTCTAGGAGCTATCCTGGCGGCGTTGGTCATCGGTATTGTCGATTTGTTTTTGCCGGTATCCACGCCGTTTGAGGCAGCAAAGTAACGAAAGCTATTTACAACACAGAACCCCTATTTCCGGTTTTTTTCCGGTAATAAGGGTTCTGTGTTGTTTTTATCCATATGACACAATCTCCGCTTCATGACTCTCAGCACAATTGACCACTCTGTTCTTACCTTGCTTTTTAGCGGTATAGAGCGCTTTGTCCGTTTTACGAAAAAGAAGCTCTTTCCCATCCCCAAGCTGATAATCACAAATTCCAATGCTGACAGTAATCGGCTTATTTCCAGCCTGTAAATGCTCGATTTGAGCAATATTGATCCGTAATTTCTCTACAGCCTCATAAGACTCTGAAAAACTTTTGTCTGTAAAAATCACAGCGAATTCTTCACCGCCATACCTAGCCGCAAAATCATTTAACTCAATCATACCGCCCACCTTGTCCGCAATTACCTTAAGAACAAGGTCCCCAACCCTATGTCCGTAGGTATCATTAACTTGCTTGAAATTATCTATATCGAAGAGCGCCAGCTGTAGTTGAAGATTGTTGCTTTCACATTGCTCCAATAATGAATCCAAATATTCATGAAAGGTTTTATGATTATATAGTCCAGTGAGTGCATCTATCTTCAGCAGCTTATCCGAAATAGCCCTCTCCACCATTAGATCTTGGCCTTCCTTCGTTAATCTCTCCAGATTTACACGCGCTTCCCGCGCACGAATAATTACAGCAAGAGCCATCCCTACAAATATTATAAACACACACTCTACTATTAAGAATTCAAGCAGCGGTTTATGTAGGAATGGCCGTTCCAACCCGAAATATACTCCCGCATAAAACACAATACTAAATAGTCCCATTAGATACAGGAGCTTACGATCAAAATAAATTAGAGCGACCATAATCGGCATCATGAGCGTCATCTGAGCACCATCGACAAAAGGCTCTAATACAAAATACATAAGGTAGGACACTAAAAATCCACAACTAACCACCCCATATTTAGGGGATTGTTTACTATAACGAAGCCACAGCTCCGCAGTAATCATAAGGACCACAATTAGTAAATTACAAGCAATAAATAAGTGCCATAGATTCGTGTCCATGGTTGTTTTTATTTGAAGTCGGTCAATATTCGACAAAAACAGCAACTGTGAGATTAATAAAAGAATAACTACCATCCAATAACCTTTTAAGATTCTACGGTGCCAAACCTCCGTATTTAGCGTATCGTTAGTGCTTGAAATATGTATCCCCTACTTTTGCACGTTAATGTAATAGCTTTCATTATAATAAATTTTAGTTATATTTTCATCATTTATTTGCAATTTACGACAAAGTTTGAACAGTCTCCCTTGTTCACGGATTTTTCACATTTAATCAAAGCGCTTACTTAAATTTTAAGTTATGATGTCTACATAATTGTCACATTTTCACTATGCTTGGACTTCTTGGGAGGAGGTTTGGATCATTAAAAAATTTGCAATTCTACTTTCAATTGTGTTCGTTATAGCACTTACAGCCTGTGGAAACAGCAATGATAGTGCTGCTGGCAATGCTAACACATCGGAGCCGGAGGTCGAGGCAGAAACAGAACTTACAATTACAGCTACGAATTACAGCTTTGATCAGGAAGAATATCATCTAAAAAAAGGTGTACCCGTCAAAATTATTTTTAAAAACGATAGCGGCAATCACGGCATCCTTATCCCTGAATTCGAACTCCAGCTTAATAGCAAAAAGTCCTCGAAAGTAATTGTTCCAGAGGAAGCTGGCACATTCGAAATGACCTGTTCGATTATGTGTGGATCCGGACATAGCGGCATGAACGCAAAAATCATTGTGGAATAGATGAATCATTAAAAAGCCGATCGTTAGGGAATTGCCCTGACGATCGGCTTTTTATTTAAGTGAGAAATATAAGACATGGTGTGAAACTTATTCTTTCGAATATATTAAACAAAGAGGGCTGACCTGAAATAGATCTCTCTACACATCAGGTACAGCCCTCTTTCTTGCATCCGACATTCAACTGTCCTGTTCGATCAGTTGAATCCATTCATTATATTCATTCTGAAGCTTGGCATATTCCTCTTGAAGATTACGATGCTCATCCGTCATCTTCTGTAGCTCATTCTGATGCATCTCAAACTGGACCTGTAGCAGACGAAGTTGTCCTTGGGCCAATTCATAATTCTCGCCGACTTCACCAAGCTGCTGAAGCACCTCACTGCGTTCACGTTCAATAGATTTCTGCTTAGCCTCAGCTTCACCGGCCTCCTGCTGCCAAATATCTATCTCTTCACGCAGCTTCGCTTCCAAATCACTCCACTGCTGCTGTCGCTCGAATAATTCCTCGTACTTTTGCTTCCATGAAGCGCCGTACGCCTCTGCTTCCCTCAGAACATCCTGCTGCTCTGCAACCGTAGCAGCGGCCTCAAGGCTAGCTTCAGACAATTCCTCTAAGCGTCGAGCTGTCTCTTCGCCTTCTTCTTGCAGCAGTTGATATCTTTCCTGTAGACGTTCTCCATCTTGCAGCACTTCATCATATTGAGAGATCAGTTCCTCATAGCGTTCACGAAGTGCAGACAGTTCCTTCTGAACCTGTCCACCTTGTTCACGGAGTGCTGCAGTTTCGTGTTCTGCATCTGTACGAAGCTGAGCTTCCCGATCTAACTGTTGTACTAATCCATCCGCTTGACCACGAAGGATCTCAATCTCCTTTTGAAGCGCCAAAGATTTCTCTTCGGTCTCCAGTAGGTTCATTTCAAGCTCACTAATATCTTCCATCCGTTTATCCGAGAGCTCCTGCCAATTTGCTGCCTCCGCCATAGATCCAGCGAGTTCTTCCTGAACACGGTGCAGATTGTCATTCGTTTCCTGTAGTGACTTCCGCAGCTCTGATGCTTCATTCTGAGACTGCTGATAACGCTGGCGCAATTCTTCCAGCTCTTCATTCAACAGCGTGCCTAGCTCAGTAGCAGTACGCAGCTCTTCACTGAGCTGTTCTTCACGTTTAACCACCGCTTCATATTGTCCGAGCAGCGTCTGACGAGCATCTCGTTCACTCTTAAGACTGGCTTCAGCCGAACGGAGTCTAGACTGAAGTTGTCCTGTTCCACCACGAAGCTCAGCCAGCTGTTTCTCGAGCTCTTGAATGTTTTGCTTATGTCTATGTTCCTGAGTACCTTGTGACTGACGAAGTTCCTTATTCTTAGCAAGCTCCCGTTGTAAAGCTTCCCGTTCTTCAGCCAATTCCTTGCTTAGCTTCGTTGTCGTGCTCTCAAGCTCCTTACCCAGTGTCAACTTCGTCTTCTCGAGTTCCTTACCTAATGTTGATTTGGTTTCCTCAAGCTGTTTCTCTAAGGTTGATCTGGTCTCGGTTAACTCAAGCTCCAGAGCAGACAAGGAGTCTGAATTCTCCTTAGTCAGCGTCTCACGGATGTTCTCCAGCTCTTGCAAATGCGCTGCCTTCTGCTCTTCCAACTGCTGTAGACGGATGGCTTCTGCATTCGCTAGTTCCTCTCGATGATTCTCACGCATAGCAGACTGTTCAGCCTCATAACTTGCCCGCAGTTCCTGCAACTCCAGCTCACGCGCAAGCAGCTCCTCTTCCAGCTTCTCTCGTGCGGCTTCAGCCGCTTGGGTTGCCTCTTGCAGCTGGTTAGCATGTACTTTACGCTCATTCTCCTGAATTTCCAGATGACGCTTGCGCTCTTCTTCAACCGCAGCAATCAGTCGTGTAGCTTCTTCTTTAGCCGCCGCTTCAAGGCGTTCATATTCTTCTTGTCGCTCCCGCTGAACCTCCAGCAGGCGAGATACTTCCAATCGCAGTTCACTGCGTTCACCTGTCATCATGTTGAGTTCATTTTTAAAATCCTGAACCTGAATAGCCTGCTCCGCCATATGTACTGCTGCAAGCACCGCTATGCGCGGCGTATCCAGTCTGTTGTGTGATTTAGAAATCGTGCGCATATGTTCGTCAACATAACGGGCCACTTGTTTCATATATTCAGTGCTGCTTCCGACGAGTTTATAGGAAGTTCCGTATATCTCCACGGCGACACGTGTCCGGTCCATAGCCACAGTTGTGCCCTCCTTTGTATGTGTGCGGATTCTAAGTTAGTCTTACTGTTTCTATTGTAGCTTTTTTCTTAAGCATTTGGCAAAATCCCTTGTAATCAATAGACTCTCGCTGATATCCTCCGCATTTCACTCTACCCAGAAAAAGCCGCAGCGAATCTCAGTTTCTAAATGGATTCGCTGCGGCTTTACACAATTCCTGCTATTTTCTTAATTCTGCACCAAAAGTTTGTTGAAGGACTGATAATAGCTTATCATGCACCTCTCCAACCTCTTCATCTGTCAATGTATGTTCACCGTGACGATACAGCAGTGAGATCGCAATACTCTTCTTTCCACTCTCTAACTTGCCACCAGTGTACACGTCGAATACCTGTACGGATTGCAGCAAAGTTCCTCCGTTTGCACGGATGGAAGCTAGTAGATCGCCTGCTGGTACAGTTGAATCTACAACCACTGCAATATCCCGTTCCATACCTGGGAAACGTGGAAGCTCATTATATTGCAGACGGCTTTGCGTGTTATCATACAGCGGCTGCAATAGAATCTCAGCTACATAAGTATCCACTAGATCAAGCTCTCTTTGCAGTTCCGGATGAAGCTGGCCCATAGTTCCAATCTTCACACGACCCTCGTCTCCGACTAAATATACCGACGCGGAACGTCCAGGATGATACCCTTCTGGACTATCTCCCTCGTAGATAATTCTGTCTGTAAGACCCAAATAAGCAAATACAGATTCCAGCGCACCCTTCAAATCAAAGAAATCTACAGGCTGTGCAGAAACGTTCCATTGCTTCACGGTTAGGCTACCGCTAAGTAACAACCCCAGCACCGGCAGTTCACGCGGCTGACGAGTCAACTGTTCCTCATCTGTGAAGAAGACATTGCCGATTTCAAACAACGCTAGATCGCTTTGACGACGGTTAGTATTATAGCTAGCAATATCCAATAGTTGTGGCAGAAGGCTAGTACGCAGTACACTTCGTTCTTCACTCATTGGCATAGCCAATTTAACCGCTTGTGAGCCTTCTGATAACTCAGGGAACATTTTGCTTTGTTTCGGCTGGATGAAGGAGTAACCCATCACTTCCTGATAACCGCCATGCGACAACAGGCGACGCAGTTCACGGCGGAGTGATTGCTTATGCGTCAATGCGCCTGGCGTTGTAACACCTTCAATCAGAGTCGTTGGAATATTGTCATACCCGTACAGACGAGCAATTTCTTCGATAAGGTCAACATCATAGCTGATATCGCCACGTCTAGTTGGCACCTGAACTTCGATCAATCCTTGTGCTGTATCCCCGCATTTGAAATGTAGACGACCAAACAATGTCTTCACTTCTAGCAAGGACAGATCTGTTCCGAGATAACGGTTCAGCTTCTCCAAGGACAAAGTAAGTACCTTCTCTTCTCCTGCGACTGTTCCTGCTTGCACAATTCCTTCATGCACAGATCCGCCAGCATAACGCGCAATAAGTACTGCAGCGCGATTCAATGCAGGGATTACTGCATTTGGATCCACTTCTTTCTCGAAACGAAGCGATGCTTCCGAGCGAAGTCCCAGTTGACGCGAGGTTTTACGAACGGTTCCTCCGTCAAACTTAGCGGATTCCAGAACGAGATTTACCGTCTCAGCAGTAACTTCCGTATCCTGACCTCCCATTACTCCAGCCAGAGCTACTGCTTTAGCTCCATCAGCGATAACGAGCATATGTGGCTCAAGCTTCCGTTCTTGGCCATCAAGTGTAGTCAGGACTTCACCTTCATGAGCAAGACGAACGCCGAGTTCTCCACCTTCTATTTTATCTGCATCAAAAGCATGAAGCGGCTGTCCGTATTCGAGCATCACATAGTTAGTGATGTCTACGATGTTGTTAATTGGACGAATCCCTGCCGCCATCAGACGATTCTGAATCCACAGCGGGGATGCTGCAGATTTAACACCTGAGATATAACGAACTGCGTAATGACTGCAATGTTCTTCATTCTCAATCTTAACGGAAATAGATTGAGCAGCTGCTCCGCTGATCTCAATCATTTCACTCGCAGGATCAGGCAATTTAATGTCGCGTCCAAGAATCGCGCTCACTTCATAAGCAGCACCAATCATGCTTAGGCAGTCTGAACGGTTCGGAGTCAGATCGAATTCCAGAATTTCGTCATCTAGACCCAGCAAATTTGAAATATCTTGACCGATCTCTGTACCTTCAGGAAGTACAAGAATTCCTTCTTGCTGCTCTTTAGGAAGCAATTTATCATTGAGTCCCAATTCTTTAGCCGAGCAGATCATCCCTTGTGATAATACCCCGCGCAGCTTCGCTTTTTTGATATCCAGCCCTGGCAGCTTAGCGCCAACAAGAGCTACAGGAACGGTTTGTCCCGCAGCTACATTCTTTGCGCCACAGACGATTTGCAGATCTTCACCTTGACCTGCATCCACGATACATACGTTCAGCTTATCCGCATCAGGATGCTTTTCTTTCGATTTCACATAGCCGGTTACGATGCCGGAAATCCCTTTATTGCGGCGCTCTACTCCGTCAATTTCAATGCCGGCAGCGGTAATCTTCTCCGCTAGCTTTTCGGCGGTTACTCCTTCAATCGATGTATAATCAGCCAACCATCCGGTTGATACTTTCATGTCCGCTCACTTCCTTTATGTTTCAGATGTATTTATCTACTTGCCGTTCGATCTGCTTCCTGTGGGAGTAGTACAATTTAGGATTACTCGATCAAAGCTTCATAACAGTCCTATTTATAGCAGTCACTACGAAAAATATTGGACTTCCGATCGCTGTTATCCTCAGATTTCCTGATTAGAACCGCTTCTCGCGGTAGAAATCCGAGGATAAAGGCGAATGCTGGCGCTTCTACAGTTCCAAAATTCCTCTCCGTTCCTTCTATTAATAGTCTTTTATTAAGCAAGATCAGTAACCCAATTGCTACTTACTCCTAACCCGCCAGCCAGCTCGCCCACCAAAAATCTAAACGCCCTTGAACTGCTTTACAAAACTCATATCGTTGTTATAGAAATGACGGATGTCATCGATGCCGTATTTAAGCATAGCAATCCGCTCAACACCCATACCAAATGCGAAGCCGCTATACTTAGCAGGATCATAGCCACCCATTTTCAGAACATTTGGATGCACCATGCCGGCGCCAAGGATTTCTAACCATCCGCTTTGCTTGCACAGTCTGCAGCCATCGCCGCCACATTTGAAGCAGCTTACATCCACTTCAACGCTTGGCTCGGTGAATGGGAAGAAGCTCGGACGAAGACGAATGTCTGTATTCGGGCCAAACATCTCTTGTACGAATTGCTGCAAGGTACCTTTCAGATCACTCATCCGAATGTTGCTTCCGATAACCAAACCTTCAATTTGATGGAACTGGAAGGAATGCGTTGCATCGTCATCATCGCGGCGGAATACTTTACCCGGGCAAATGATTTTAACTGGAACTTCACCGTTCATAGCCTGCATAGTACGAATCTGTACCGGAGACGTTTGAGTACGCATAAGCAGGTCATCCGTTAAATAAAAGGAATCCTGCATATCGCGAGCCGGGTGATTTTTAGGCAGATTTAGGGCTTCAAAGTTATAATAATCGGTCTCCACTTCCGGACCTTCAGCCACACGGTAGCCCATACCAATGAAAATATCCTCAATTTCCTGAACCACTCTGCTAAGCGGGTGAACGCCCCCTTGCTGCATGCGGCGACCTGGCAGGGTTACGTCTACTTTTTCAGCCTGCAGACGTTGCTGAGTCTCTTGCTGTTGAAAAGCCTCTTGCTTCGTTCCAATAATCTCCTCAATGGCACTACGCACCTGATTCGCTACTTGCCCGATAACCGGACGCTCCTCAGCACTAAGTCCTCCCATACCACGTAGAACTTCTGTAAGCTCGCCTTTTTTACCGAGATATTTCACTCTTAGGTCATTCAAAACCTGTGGATCCATAACCTCCTGCAACTTAGCCAGCGCCTCAACCTTCAATGCTTCCAACTTCTCTTTCATGGCCGTGTACAGCCCCCTTCAATCATTGTCTAGTTCAACAAAAAAAGGCCTTTCCTCCCGGTAAGGGACGAAAAGACCGTGGTACCACCCTTGTTAGACAAGCTGATCTGTTCCCCTTAAGAGCTTCATTCCCTCTTTTGGCTGGACAGATACCTATCTCACTTTATACAGAAATAACGGTCTGTGACCGGTTTCCCCTACGCTTCCTTACAAGGCAATCTTAAGGAATTCAAGGAACTGCTCCGGAGTGAACTTCGACAGCTCTGTATCCTAGAAACGCTCTCAATCACCGGCGTCTCCTCCCTGTAAGTCAGGCACTGTGTACTCTTCTCCATCACTGCATTTCACAATTCAATCTAATTGTCAGGTATCTCTTTTATGCAAGAGATATGTCTGTTTATTATATGCAAAATCTGTCGTTTTGACAAGTTCAAGCATAATTAGGGCAATTTTTATCTGGCTTTAAGCTGGCTTTAAGGTTCAGAGCCATTTTGGGGACTTTTTTTCAGCTAACGTTCAGCGGAGCTTGATAATTTCCATTATTAAGAAGGCATGGTTGTACTCAATCATAAATCACCTTCAAAATACAAGGACTTTCATACCGGGAGGGAATTACATGCATGCACGAAGAACAAAAGTAGCTGTGATCATACTTAGCGCAGCAGTTCTGAGTCAAGCTTCAGCGTATGGAGCATACGCGGCATCAACGACTACTTCATCCACCAAAACAGCAACTGCCACCACTGTATCCACTCTGGATAAACTCGGCTCGATAGCTTTAAAGAGTAACTTTAGTGTGAAGCTGACCGATGTTGGCTTTTTGACTCAGGATGGCGGCAATATTCTTACATACACCCTCAGCTATAACAATGGGAGCGGAAGCAGCATCAATCTTGTGGACTATTTCTCTAAAGTAACAACTGCCGGAGGAACCGTTATCCAAGGAAGCCCAGTAACCAGCAGTGCAACCATCAAATCTATCCCCTCCAAAAGCAGTCAATCCGTAACCTATTACGTAAACGTCGGTAAATCCACATCTTTAAATGGAGTGAAGATTTCAGTATTCGGTTGGGATTTCAGCAGTACCGATTATCAAAAAAAGCTGGGGACCTTCACCATGCCTGTTGCTTTTTCACAAGCGGTCGCTAGAGGCCAAAGTAAAAAGATAACCTTGAATAATCAGCCCGTAACAACCAAAACGGAAAGTCTGCAAATTTACAAATATAACGGTAAGGTATACGCCAAAGTAGGTGTGAGCTTAACCAATCAAGGAACCAAAGTGCTAAGTGATCCTGGACTTAAGGGATACCTCGCATCCGCAGGAGGATCTGTATTTGAATTAACGCTTGATGATGCGAGCAGTAACTACAAAGTACAGCCACAGGAAAAAAAGACGATCTACTACATGACGGAAATCCCCTCTTATATGAAGACAGACAATATGACTCTGCAGTTTGCTGCAGAAGATACCTCATTAAAATTAGCTTTGCCCATCGTCACCTATAACCTTCCCGCTGCTACCACACCAGATCTTGTCGTAGCCAGCAATGTCATCAAGAAGCTTACGATTAACAATAATACTGTCGAGACGCAGTTAAAAAACGCCAATGTCTATGCCGACAACGGCACCGCGAAGTGGACGCTGCAATTCCGAGTAAAAAATAGCGGCAACAAGGCGATTACTTTGCCTGCTTATGAGTTTACCGTTAAAGCCGCTGAAGGATACAGCTTTCCGGTGGACACGAAGGCTTTCGCTAACCTTACACTCAAACCCCTTGAAGAAAAAATAATTGAGCTCAGTGCAGAAGTTCCGCTAACGATCGCTCAAGGAACGCTACAGCTGCAAATGACTGAACCCACTGTAGAGGGTAAGATCATTTTTCCTGCGGCCTATTATCAGATTCCTTACACACTCCAAACTAACAATTGGCAGGATACAGAATACGCAGTGGAGAACAGTCACGGCACATTTGCTGTCAAGCTTGAGAACATCCAGCGGCTACCTTGGGCAGACAAAGATCAGCTTGTAGCTAAAATCAATATTCGCAACACGAAATCGACCTCTGTGCAGCTTCCTGCATTTACAAGCGTCATTAAAGCTGGTGAGAGTGATATTAGCAGCACTTCCCAAGTCGTCACAGAAAGCACGCAAACCATACTCGGGCCAAATGAATCCGCAGACGTTTATGTCGTGGCCAATGTTCCTTACACCTACCAGTTCAATCAATTAAAAATAACGCTGCAAGAAACCTCCGGCGAAAGCAAAATTAATTTTCTTTCTTTAAGTACAAATCAGTTGGACAGCCGTGTTCAGGAAGTTGCAGCACTAAGTTCCTTCCAAATTGACCTTGAAAGTAAAAAAGCAGAAGTTTTAGAGCGCCGGACAACGGTTTATCAGGGTGCGAGCTCCAATATCATGTACACAGAACTGGAAATGAACAGTGAGGAATCACGTAAATCGGAGCAGGCTCAACTCGTAGCTTATTACAAAACGCCTGACAATCAATATTACGAAGCCGAGGTCAACCAGTCTACCACTTCCACGAGCCCTAACGGAAAAAATCTGGTTACCGTCTGGACTAAGCTTCCACTTGGAGTAGATCCTTCTCAGCTTGTTCTTTATGTCGGTGAAGGGGTATCCGAAGGAAAACTTACGGCTCCTGGTGGGAAATCAACGGGATATATCAATACGGTGTCACTGGGACTAAATAATGTTGCGGTGGAGTCAAAAAGCAATCTTTTGGATGTAGAATTGTTCCCTTATACCCTATCCGTTACAAATGCAGTCGCCACCATCACTGGTGGAAAAGATACGCTAAGCACTGTCCTAACCTACAACCTGTCGAGCAGCACGCTTTACGAATCGGGTACCTATGAGCACAAGCTTGTACTAGAGCTGATCGACCCCTTCGGACAAACGATGGAGAAGACATTAACACTGGGCACAGATCTACCATTAGGGAACTTCAAGTCATACACCACAACATTCACAAGCAATCTTTACAAAACTCTAGGTGGCGGCGCGATCCGATTGAATGTATACGACGAATTCCAAGGTCATCGAAATTTGCTGGGAACTGGGACCTATGTTGTCACTTATCAGGCAGCGTCAACGACTTCAAACAACAATTCCACTTCAAACACCGATTCTAGTGCTAACAATCCATCCGACACTTAGTAAGAGTACGAGGGGTGGCCTAAGTTAAAAGAAATTTGATGATCTATGGAGGAAAGAAATGAAGAAGAAAAAAGTGTTGCTCTGGACCATCGGAGTAGTAGCTGTAGTAACAGCCGGATTGTTGGTGTATACATTTTTACCTGATAAGAGCAGTCAGGCTGCTGAAGTGCCCGTTAATACAGCCACGGTTACGAAGGGCGATATCGTAGTAAATGTATCTGGAGCAGGCTCCGTCACGGCCACAGAAACAGGAAAAGTGAAAACGAAGGACGCTGGAACCGTAGCTGAGGTGCTTGTCAAAGAAGGCGACAATGTGAAAAAAGGTCAGACATTAATTACCTTCGAAGGCGATGACCTGAGCGATAATCTTAAGCAGGAACAAACCTCTCTTACCTCGCTTGAAACAGATCTTCAGGACAAGCAGGAGCAGTATAAGAAGCTTGCCGTGGCAGGTGCCTCCGAGGATGAATTGGCCAGTGCCAAACGTTCGATTGAAAAAGCGAAAACGGATATCGCTTCTCAAATCGAAAAAATTGCATCTGTACAAGAGGATATGATCCCTCCATATCCCCTAACCGCTCCTATTGACGGAACTGTTACAGCAGTTAACATAGCCAGCGGTGAAAAAGCGATGGATGGCTCTGAACTCATCGATATCACCGATTATGCTAATTTAAGCGTCATAGTGCAGGTGGATGAGCTTGATATTCCTACAGTGAAAATAGGGATGCCTGCTACCATTTCATTGGATGCCCTGCCCGACACTGAATTCAAGGGGAGTGTTACTAAGATTGCCAAGGAAGGCACCGTCTCGAACGGAGTCTCCCTCTTCGATGTTACCGTTGGCTTAACCACCTCCGAAGGCGCCCTTGTAGGGATGTCGGCAGAAGTTTCAGTTACAACAGCTGAGAAAAAAGATGTATTAACCGTACCTATTGAAGCTGTTCAAGAAAGAAATGGCAAGTACACAGTTTCTCTCCCTTTAACAGCGGGTTCACCGGGTTCAACCGATTCCTCAAAAGCCTCTAGCGAGGGCCAAGCACCGAGGCCTAGCGGGGCTCCCGATGCTAACGGTGGTGCTATGCCTAGCGGGGCTCCTGATGCTCGCGATGGCGCTATGCCTAGTGGAGCGCCTGATGCTCGCGGCGGTACTATGCCTAACGGAGCAGCTGGCACAAGAAACCGTGGAAATAGTAATCAGCGAACAGTTTCCGTCGAAGTGGGCATCCATGATGAGAGCAGTATTGAAATTGTCAGTGGGCTTAATGAAGGAGACAAAGTGATCATCCCTACTGTCATCTCTACCAAAACAGGTACAACTAGTACTGAGATGCAAATGCAAGGTGGCATGGGCGGTATGGGTGGCGCCGGTTTCGGCGGCGGCGGCTTTAGTGGCGGTGGTGGCTTCAGTGGAGGTGGTACTGGTGGCACGGGCGGAGCACCTGGTGGTGGCGGAGGTGGCAGTAGATGAGTGCTTTAACGCCACTGATCCAAGTCCAGAATATGACCCATGGCTATACTATGGCCGGAGAAACTATGACAGTTCTAAAAAATCTTTCCTTTACAATCGACTTCGGAGAGTTCGTAGCGATTATAGGTCCTTCCGGTTCTGGTAAATCAACACTAATGAACATGCTCGGATGCCTGGATGTATCGGATGAAGGAAGCTATCTCCTAGACGGACAAGAGGTTCGTAAGTTATCCGACAACAAGCTGGCAGTTATCCGGAATGAGAAGATCGGCTTTATCTTTCAAAACTTCAATCTCCTCCCCAAGTTGTCTGCTGTCGAGAATGTGGAGCTTCCGCTAATATACCGCGGCCTCTCACATCGAGAACGCAGAGAAACAGCGCAGCAAGCACTCCTTAAAGTTGGTTTGGAGGAGAGAATGCATCACCGACCTTCTGAGCTTTCAGGAGGTCAGCAGCAGCGTGTAGCGATTGCGCGAGCCATGGCTGGATCTCCCCCGATTCTACTTGCAGATGAACCTACCGGGGCGCTTGATACGCGAACTGGACAAGAGGTCATGCAGATGATACGAGAATTAAATGAGCAGGGTCATACAATCATCCTAATCACACATGACCTCGAAATTGCAAAGCAAGCAAAGCGGATCATTCGTATTCAGGATGGCAACCTCGTAGAAGATCGGAGGAATGCGAGGTGAAATTATTTCAAAGTATGCGGATGGCTCTAAAAAGTATTTACAGCAGTAAAGTAAGAGCTTTTTTAACGATGCTGGGTATTATTATTGGTGTATCATCCGTTATCATCCTCGTTTCTGTGGGGCAGGGAACTACTTCTCAGATTACGGAGCAGCTTAATGGACTCGGAACAAATCAACTGACGGTAAACATCACTGGCCGTGGGGCTACCACCTCCCTCACCTATGAAGAAGCCTTGGCACTAGGAGATATAGAGGGGATAGAAAATGTAGCTCCTGTGATCAGTGGCAACGTTACAGCCAAGCATAATACTGAGAATGTTAGCGTTACAGTTGAGGGCATTACACCTTCTTATGAGGACGTTAAGGATTTTCATGTACAGTCAGGACGTTTCCTGCTTGATATTGATACGGAGTACCGGCAGAAGGTAGCGCTAATCGGCACAGGTACGGCTGAGGATTTATTCGGTACAGATGATCCTGTCGGCCAAAAGGTACAGCTAAACGGGATCAGCTATAAAATCGTCGGTCTTTTGGAAGCAAAAGGCTCTAATCTAAGTGGCTCCAACGATGATATCTTATTGATTCCTATAGCTACTGCAGAACGTCAGTTAAAAAGCAAAGGCGTACGTTCCATCACAATTGCGACGACTTCAGCAGACACTGTAGCTACCGTAAAAGATAAACTAGAGAGTACACTGGATGCTAAATTTAATTATGCGGATAATGCTTTTAGTGTCTTTGACTCTCAAGAGATGCTGGAAACTGTAAATTCTACGACAGCTACGCTTTCAATGGCACTTGCGGGAATTGCCGGCATTTCTCTGTTTGTCGGGGGGATCGGCATTATGAATATTATGATCGTATCCGTTAATGAAAGAACAAGAGAAATTGGTATCCGCAAAGCAATCGGCGCCAAAAAGTTCGATATTCTCGCTCAATTCATGATCGAATCCATTGTGCTTAGCGGATTGGGTGGGGTGATCGGTGTTGGCATTGGAGTCGCAGGTAGTTGGTTACTAGGAAAGTACACTTCACTTACAGTATCCATTGCTTGGGATATGGTACTGATATCTTTTGTTTTCTCCTTGCTTATCGGCGTGATTTTCGGAATGATGCCTGCGAACAAAGCCGCACGGCTTCGCCCCATTCATGCACTACGTAACGAATAGTAACTTCAAGTCAGCTGCCACAGTCATTATTATGACTAGGCAGCTTTTTTTAACATAACAGAACTCATATTTTTGGGGCTGAGCTGGGTATCATTTACGAAGGCGTTGGGTAATAGGATTTATGGATTTGAATATAGATAAGGCAATAGGCCCATACCATAATCATTTAAATTTTTTATTATTGATATTTATTTGAGGAAGCGATTGCTCTATAAGTAGGACGTCCTATATACTTGTTGTACTACAAACTGCGATCCACACACAATTTATCTTTCCCATGCCTCAATTCCCACTATGTTACAACACCTCTTTTTTTTACATAATTACTCTCAACATCTTTGCCTGAAAATAAAACACGCCTGCCACAAATGGAAGTTCCGCAGGTTATAGTTAGCAGCAATAAGATTTGTTAAACATCTTATGCGGGGAGAAGATGACCGTGGCTGGATTTTTCGATATCAAAGTAACACGCAAACTAATCTTTATTTTCGCTGCGATCTCCATTCTACTGGTTGGGATTAGTGTAGCTTCTTTACTCTATCTGAATCACACCATTAACAGAATGTCAGATTCTTTATATGAAGATGTATTTGAGAACTCTGAGCTCATACTGAGCGCTGATCGTGATCTGCATCAAGCCGCAATCGCTCTCCACTCCTCCATGAGCTCGAACCTCACTGACGCTGAACGTGATCAGTTCATTCAGGAATTTAAGGACAATAATCAACAAGCACAAGAACGGGTAGGCCTAGCAAGTTCAGACATCAAATCTATCAACAAACCCTACAGTGATTTGAAACAGGCAAATATACTTACTGAATTAGAGAACGAGCTCCATGCCTTCGAAACATCCCTAGTCCTATGGAAGAGTACAGGAAGTAAATTGATAGCTGAACGGATGCAGATCGGATGGGATCCTGCTTCATATCATGCTGTAAGTCTGAACATGCAGTTAAATGAAGTCAGAACTCATCTAGATCAATCAGAAGACCTGATAGACACCTACGCTTTACAAGTAACAGATGGATTCCAAGATAAAAAGAGTGCACTCTTTGCGCTATACTCATTGGTCTTCTTTATTCTGCTTCTAGTTATTATTTATCTGGGTCGCAAAATCATTTGGCTCAAAAATGAAATGCTGGAGGAACAAACACTCTATCAGCTAATCGGCGAAACCATGTCTGACTTTATTATTTTGACTGATCCTAACGGGTTGATACTGTATAGCTCCCCTTCACATTCAAGTATTCTCGGCTATGTTCCTAAAAAGGGTGACCCACTCTCCAACTACATTCGTGAACCGGAAATTGCTTGGGCTAAACTAAAGAGTGTCGTTCAAGGAACCCCTCGTATCTCAGAGCTACGAATGCGTGGAGCTGAAGGGCAATGGGTATGGCTGGAAACGAAGGTGTCGCCTGTTCGGGGAAGCAATAATTTCCCAGCACAATTTATGTTAGTGTCCCGTGAAATTACACAACGGAAGCAATACGAAGAACGATTACATAAGCTAGCCTTCTATGATCATTTAACCGCGATTCCCAACCGAGCTCATTTCAAAATGTACATGGAGAATCTCATCAACCAACCCGAGGAACGGAGAAAGAATATTGCACTCGCATTGCTGGATTGTGACAGATTCAAGCAGTTAAACGATACCTTAGGACATCTCGCTGGAGACGAATTTCTCCAGCTGCTCTCTCGAGAGCTTTTGCAAACGGTTAAAGGTGTAGGCCAGGCGTTCCGGATTGGCGGTGATGAATTCGCGGTGGTACTGCACCGATTTACTTCTCCAGAAATGTTAGATGAAATGCTACAACGGTTGCTTAAGTTATTCAACAAATCTTGGTCTATTGACAATGGATCTAGCTTCCACACCTCCGCAAGTATTGGTGTAGCCCTATTTCCTGAGCATGGAAGCAGTATTAATGAACTTCTGCGTGCCGCAGATCTAGCGATGTACCTTTCCAAAGACCATGGAGGGAATGAAGCTAATCTCTACTACGAGCTTTTAGATGTAGGTTTATCCAACCAGATCATCGGAAAACCATAAGATCAACAAAAAGAGCTGTTCCGGGGGACAACTAACCCTGAAGCAGCTCTTTTTTATTTTTTTAACTGGTTAACTGCAGATGATCATCTGAGATTCCATCATTCTCCTGATCACGATCTATAACCATGACCTTGATCAGCTCTTCATCCTTGGAACAATCAATGAAGCGATCGCCATCCCCATCTTTCTCTTCCCAGTCATTTAGTCGTAATATATACCCGATAGAATCGGTACCTGGCAACACCTCAATTCGTGCAACTGCACGCCCATCCTCCATATACCGAAAGTCGCATTGTCCGTCCTGAATTCCTGTATCCCAAACCCAAAGATTCCAGCCTTGATATTTCCCATCTGGCCGCTCATAGTGTACTTCGATAATTTTGGACCGCGGTGCTGGCTCACCACATTCATCATAGAGCACCATCATCGACAAGCCTTCAATTTCCACCTCGCTACCTGCGACCTTCCGGAATGCTTCTGTCCCCGCTCGGGTATGATCCACTACCACGTTCCAACCGTTGTTAGCTTCAGGAAGAGATAGCTTTACTCGATCATTATTGGCATTAAAGATGACTGTTATATTGTTCCAGAGGTCACCTCCTGCATGATTTCTAAGCAGGTATGACACGATCCCCCCATCACAGCGCAGAAATTCCAGCGAACGCTCAATTTCCTGCCGACCATGTAGACGAAATGCCGGATGTGTACGCCGCAGTTCGATCAAACCTTTATAATATTGAAATACAGGCTTAAACATACTCTTCATGTTCCAGCGGATCGCGTTTATCGTATCACCGCTACGATAGCTATTATGATCTCCAAATTTACTGCGCAGTAGCTCATCACCGGCATGCAGGAATGGAATCCCTTGCGAGGTCAGGATGATTCCATTTGCAAGTAGGGATCGGCGCACGGTCTCATTGCAGAGAATATTCTCCAGATCTACATTCACGTAAGGATTAGCCCGTGAAATGGCATCCTGAAATCCCCCTTGAACGGTAAGCACCTTATCCCATAAATTCAAATTATCATGGGCCGTTACATAGTTCACCGATTCCACTGGGGAGTCTGTAAATTCGTGGATGGCTCCTTTGATTCCGGCTGCAATAGCCCCTTCTTTACCGTATTCCCCTGTAATGAAGCCCCGTCCCCATCCATCACTATCACCTTTGATCGCCGAACGAAAGTTATCATTGAAGACAGCATATCCTTTCCCCCGCTGCACACCTTTTAGCGTCTTTGTTGCCAGTGGAGAATCTCCACCTGTCCAAGGTTCGCCATATAACAGCAGATTAGGATTCACCTCAAGTCGAAGCTCTTCCGTTATTTCACGCATGGTCACACTATCCATCAGACCCATTAGATCAAATCTGAAGCCATCAATATGATACTCCGTAGCCCAGTAGGACAACGAATCCTTAATATATTTGCGTACCATCGGACGCTCTGTAGCCAGCTCGTTACCAACTCCCGAGCCATTAGATAAACGTCCCAAGTAGTCACGGCGATAGAAGTAATCTGGTACAAGCGGCTCGAAGGGACCCTTCTCCACAGCATACGTGTGGTTGTAAACCACATCCATAATTAATGAAATCCCACGACTATGCAAAGCCTGAACCATTTCTTTAAATTCCCGGATTCGTAGACCTGGATCGGTAGGATCAGTGCTATATGATCCTTCCGGTACATTATAATGCTGAGGATCATATCCCCAATTGTAGTCGGTATGTTCAATGGACGAACCACGCTTTATTACACTTAACTCATCTACGGTCTGGAAATCAAACACGGGCATCAGATGTACATGGGTGATACCCAATTCAACCAGATGATCAATACCTATTGCATTTCCTTCCGAATCTCTTAAGCCAAATTCGGTAAATGCTTTGAATTTGCCCTTATAGTACATGCCAGAACTCTCATGTGAGGAGAAGTCACGCACATGCAGCTCGTAAATAACCGAGTCTGCAGGATGCTGCAATGGAGGAGCAACGTCCTTCTCCCAATGCTCAGGATGGGTCCTGCGCAAATCAACGATTGCTGTTCTTAAACCATTTGCCGATACGGCTTTTGCATAAGGATCTACTGCTTCCGTCACATTTCCATCAGCAAATACAGCACGGTACATATAATATTTCCCTTTTAAATCACCTGATAACTTAGTCTGCCAGACTCCGCCGTTCTGACGCTGCATATATATAATACGCCCACTATCTGTAGAGCTCGGATCAAATCCAATGTTACGTTGATTTCCATCTGTTTCGTACAAAACTAGAGATACAGCAAAAGCAGTAGGTGCCCAAACTTTAAATATACTGTACTCCACCGAGTACGACAAGCCCAGGTCTTTACCTTCATAGACCTCTAACATTAATTCTGTATTTATAACATTTTTACTCATGAGTTAACACCATCCTATGGCTCCCTGGCTAACTTATAGGGATGCTTATAAGTCCAAATATTTCCAATTTAGATCATATTAATACTTGCACAGCTCTGCAAGTCGGTAAAGGAGTATAAACTTTCTATGGATTCATACTATTATATGTAAGACATATTTACAGGTTTGGGTTCCTTACCGACTTTATACTCATCACTATTACTATCGGCATAGACATCTGTGCAATAAAGCAAATAAAAAGTGAATTTAATTATTCTAAATTGAGTATAACGCTCACGTATGAACTTAAGCCAACGTAAGAAATAAAATTATCGATATAAACACAAAAAAACCGACCTCCATACATCGGAAGTCGGTAATAGTAGTTGGAACGTTATAAAACGTTTAACGGAGTAATGCATATGGAAATAGTTAGTTAGTGATGCTTTGAACAAGTGCAGCTACTTCTTCAGCAGTGCCAAGTTGCAATGCTTTTGCAGCCAGTTCCTTCATGTCGGCAGCCGACAATTTAGAAATTTGACTACGTGCTGGCAGAATTGACGTTGCACTCATACTGAATTCATCAAGGCCAAGACCTAGTAAGAGTGGAATCGCTGTTGCGTCCCCAGCCATCTCACCGCACATTCCTGTCCATTTACCTTCTGCATGCGCTGCATCAATTACATTCTTGACCAGACGCAGGATGGCCGGATTGTATGGCTGATACAGGTAAGACACCCGTTCATTCATACGGTCAGCAGCCATTGTATATTGAATAAGGTCATTCGTACCAATACTGAAGAAATCAACTTCCTTTGCAAACTGGTCAGCCAGTACAGCAGTGGAAGGAATCTCAACCATAATGCCGAGCTGAATGTTGTCAGATACTTCCTTGCCTTCTTCACGAAGCTTCGCTTTCTCTTCAAGCAGAAGATCACGAGCTGCACGGAATTCACCAAGTGTTGCGATCATAGGGAACATAATGCGAAGATCCCCATGAACACTTGCTCTCAGTAAAGCACGCAGTTGCGTACGGAAAATATCCTGACGATCCAGACAAAGACGAATCGCACGGAATCCTAAGAAAGGATTCATTTCCTTTGGAAGATCCAGATACGGCAGTTCTTTGTCGCCACCGATATCAAGTGTACGTACGACTACCGGTTTGCCTTTCATATTCTCAAGCACAGTACGATAGGCGTTATATTGAATTTCCTCAGAAGGCAGCTTATCGCGGCCCATGTATAGAAACTCAGTACGATACAAGCCTACACCTTCGCCACCATTCTCAATTACACCATTGACATCGTTTGGTGTACCGATATTAGCCGCCAGCTCCACGTGCTTACCGTCTGAAGAAATCGTTGGTTTATCACGAAGTTTCTTCCACTCTGCAATTTGCAAGTCGTAAGCTTCCTGCTTGCGAACGTACTCCGCCACTTCTGCTTCACTAGGATTAATAAGAACGTCTCCGTTCAAACCATCAACAATCACTAGATCCCCAGAATTCACTTCTGTCATGACATTCTTAGTTCCAACTACCGCTGGAATTTCCAAAGAACGTGCCATAATCGCGGAGTGGGACGTACGTCCACCAATGTTTGTTGTGAAGCCTTTAACATACTTGCGATTTAGCTGTGCTGTGTCAGAAGGTGTTAAATCCTCAGCGATAACAATAACCTCTTCATTTATTTCTGCAGGACTAACATAATGAATACCCAGCAAGTGGTTCAGCAGGCGTTTGGTCACATCACGCATGTCAGCTGCACGTTCTTGTAAGTAAGCACTCTTCATGTTTTCGAACATTTCAATGAATTGTGTAGCTACTTCGTTTAGTGCATAGTCCGCATTAACCGATTCCTGACGAATTTTATCAATTACGGGATTAATCAGCTCAGGGTCCTCAAGAATCAGCAGATGAGATGCAAAAATCTCTGCTTTCTTCTCTCCTAGTTCTGCTAAAGTACGCTCTTTAATGGTCTGCAGTTCAGCACTTGATTTAGCAAGTGCGTCATTCAACTTGGCGACTTCTGCTTCAGGATCACTGATACTAGTTTTTGTAATTGTATAATCCGGATGTTTCAGGATAAAAGCACGGGCTACTGCAATCCCTGCTGAAGCCGCGATTCCTGAAATTTTATTCATGGATTTCCCCTAGCCCTTCTTTAATCATTACATCAGAAAGTGCGCTCAGAGCTTCAGCTTCTTCGCTACCTTCAGTAATCAGAGACAAAGTGTCTCCAGCTTCTAGACCCAATGACAATACGCCAAGGATAGATTTCAATGTAACTTTTTTGCCTTTTGCTTCTGCATAAGCTTCTGTACCTTTGAATTTCGTAGCTGTATTTACCAAGGCAGTTGCCGGACGTGCGTGAATTCCATCTTCATCGATAATTCTGAATGTTGTTTGCATAATATTATCCAACTCGCTTTCTTTTAATAGAATATTTTTAAATTTATAGTGAAGGCTTCGCTCCCTTTAATGTTTAAAGGAAGCGTCCACCCTTGCACTTTTACTGAATGGTAATAATATCCTTATCGCCAATGGATACCTTACCTGGCTTCTTCAAGGTTACGGAAGAGCCTTCTGGTAAATTGGAGAAAATAACAGGAGACATTACTGATGGTGCATGTGCTTTTACATATTCTAAATCCACTTCCATGATCGGCTGTCCAGCAGCTACAAGGTCGCCCTCTTCGACTAGAACTGTAAAGCCTTGACCTTTAAGCTTAACTGTATTAACCCCTATATGAACGAGCACTTCCTTACCTCCATCGGACATAATGCCGATCGCATGCTTGCTCGGGAACACATTAAACACTTTACCGTAGACTGGTGAAGCAATCTTTCCATCATCGGATAAGAAAGCAAAACCATCACCCGTCATTTTTTGGGAGAATACTGCATCGGGAACCTCAGTGATATCCACTAGTTCACCATTTACCGGTGAGACGATATCTTCTTTGATAATCGCTTCACCAGCTTCACCTGCCTGCTGTTCTTCTTCAGGCTGTGGCGTAGCCGCAACCGGCGTTGGCGCAGGTGTCTTCCCGCTAATTACATCTTGAATCTGAGATTTAATGGTATCGGAACGTGTGCCGAAGATCGCTTGAATGTTATTACCCACCTCAAGCACACCTGATGCACCTAACTTCTTCAGACGAGTCTTATCCACACCTGATTTATCTTTAACCTCCACACGAAGACGGGTAATACAAGCATCCAGATGAGCGATGTTCTCTTTACCACCCAACGCAGACAAGATGTTTCGTGGTAAATCATCACCCGTTTTAGAAACGGATTCTGTGTTAGTATCTTCAACCTCACCCGTATCCTCTTCACGACCCGGTGTCATCAGATTGAACTTCCGAATAACAAAGCGGAACCCGAAGTAGTAAATTACGGCAAGAGCAAGACCTACTGGAATTACGAGCCACCAAGCCGTACGGTTCGGGATAATACCAAAGAGCACGTAATCAATAAAACCTCCAGAGAAGGTCATACCAATCTTGACATTAAGAATATGCATGGTCATAAAGGACAAACCTGCAAAAACAGCATGTACTGCGAACAGCAATGGAGCTACGAACAAGAATGAGAATTCAAGCGGCTCTGTAATCCCTGTCAGGAATGAAGTCAATGCTGCGGAAAGCATCAAACCTCCGACAATTTTTTTATTATGAGGTTTAGCTTCATGATAAATGGCCAAAGCAGCTGCTGGAAGACCGAACATCATGAAAGGATACTTACCTGTCGTAAATGTTCCTGCTGTGAATTCTACGCCATCACGAAGCTGCTGCATGAAGATCCGTTGGTCACCTCGAACCAATTCCCCAGCTTTATCTACGTAGGTACCAAATTCATACCAAAACGGAGAATAGAAGATGTGATGCAGACCAAAAGGAATAAGCGAGCGTTCGATTGTTCCGAAGATAAACGCTGCGAGCGTTTTATTCGTATCAATCATACTTTGTGATACATAGTTCAGACCGTGTTGAATTGGCGGCCAAACTAAGGTCAATGCCAGACCAAGAATCAAAGACGTTACCGCAGTCATGATCGGTACGAAACGTTTACCTGCGAAGAAACCCAGGTAGGATGGAAGTTCGATTTTGAAGAATCGTTTGTACATGGACGATGCCAATATACCGACGAGTATACCTCCAAATACCCCCGTTTGCAGTGTTGGAATTCCTAAGACGCTAGCATAGGAAAAGTCGCCTTGGCTCAGGACATAATCATTGACGCCAATTACAGTACCCATCGTAACATTCATTACGAGGAAACCAATAATAGCGGCTAGACCAGCAACACCCTCACCACCGGATAAACCGATGGCAACACCCACGGCAAATAGTAAGGATAAATTATCAAATACAATTTGCCCTGAGTTCATCAATACGTTCGCAATTGCCTGAACTACATCGTTCTCAAGTGCCGGAACGTATTGTAGAAAATCGGGGTTTACCAGCATGTTTCCTATTCCAAGGAGCAGACCGGCTGCTGGCAGTATGGCTACTGGGAGCATCAGCGCTTTACCGACTCTTTGTAAAACGCCGAAAAGCTTTTTGAACATCATGGTCACTTCCTTTCATTATTCACATTTTCAGTAAAACAGATGCCAAAAAAGGCATGAGCAACACAGTATAAAGGTTGTTATCTAACGGTAAGGTTAGATTACCCCAAGATGGGGACTAGCAACCAAAATACTGTAAATCACTCATGCCTGATCGAATCAGTTACACGCTTGGTATTCTGTTTTAATTAGGACACCGATATTGTAGCACCGTTTTTTTGTAGTGACAAGCTTTTTTTAAAATAAAAGAAAGTATAAGTTTCACTTTATACATTATCCTTATATTTCTCGCTTCGTCTCCATATCCACTTCATCCTCTTTCTTCTGGGCAAGACGTTGCAAATGAACTGTCAAATAACTGACCTCTGCTGGATACACAGGAATTCGCACTCGGTTCTCAATCACCTTAGTTAATTGCCAAGCCAAGGTATACATTTCGGGATACTCTCGTTTCATAAGACCATCCAGCGTAGAAGTCTCCCGCACTGATTCTCCACGGCGCAGTCTTTCTAGAACAAATCGTAGATGAGTCACCAACCGCGAATAATCAAGTGAATCACGTGGAATTCGATATTCGAGATTATTCTCTACAATTCCGATCAAATCACCAATCAAAAGAGAATGCTGTCTGACCTCGGAAATTTGTCTATTACTCAGCGCGCTAACGATATGAAGTGCAACAAAACCCACCTCATCTACAGGCAGTTCCACGCCCATGCCTTCATTAATCCGCTCAATCGCATACTCTGCCATCTTATACTCTTCAGGATAAATTTCCTTAGTCTCATACAGAAACGGATTGTGAATTGGGATATCTTGTTCATAACGCCGTATAGCAAATGAGATATGATCAGTGAGTGCAATATGAACATGCTCATTAAGTGGTTGACTACTGCTATGCATAATATATAACAAAATTTCATGTACAATCTCAATCAACTTTTCATCCACTTGGGGAAGAAGCTGTTTATATTGTTCCTGTTCTTCCTGGCTGCGGAGAATAAACATCTTCTCCACAGAGGATAGGTTAATCCGATCATGCAATTTTCGATTAAACCCTATCCCTTTGCCAATTACTACAACCTCGGAATATTGGGGATGGTCCGCAATGATAACGTTGTTATTTAACACCTTTGCTACAGTTATGCTACTCATTTTTGCCACCTCTTTTATCTCTAAACACCTGACTTCCAAGCAGCAAACGCAACATGAAACGGTACGATTAAAAAACTCTCGTTACCATCATATCATCAACATTCCGATATTAGAAGAACACTCGCATTCTATTTTACCCGGAAGGTTCGGCTGGAGAACTTGTATACCAACGTCACGGCAATAACCATATAAGCAATCGTTCCCGCAAGAACAACTAGTGTAAAAAGTGATGATGCTTTTGAAAATCCGATACAAGCGACGCTTAGTCCCAATACAATGCTGTTGACGATAAAAAAGAACGGATTTTTCATATTTAGCTCCGTGCTGTACGGTTGAAAGATATAATACATGAACAAATGGTGCACTGAGAAGAACAAGGAAAGACAAAGAATCGTTACCCAAAAGATCACTGCATCCATCAAACCCCAATCTGCACCAGAAAGCAGAAACAGCAGAGTACATGCTAAACATATGGCGACAGCAGGAATAAGATTAAGGCCACTCAATTTAATAAGACGAATCTTAAAATTGTCCAGAATCGCAGCTTGCTCACGATAGAATCCATAGCGCAACAAGCTTAAATCACAATTGTAAAACATCGCTTTGCATACGCGCTCACCTATAGAGGTATAGTTCATTATAAATACAAAAAAGGGAAGTCCACCGAGCAGATATGCTGTAAATTCGGACGAAGTCTCCGGCGAAATAAGCATCATTAGGACAGCCACTATAAAGAGCACACCAATGATCGTTAAACGCCTCTGGATGGGTTGAATCAACAAGCGTTTATGCCTGGAGAAAAAAATAGCATTCAGGTAGGCGTAACCTGTCTTTCCTTGAAAAGCTTTCCCCATAAGTTCTTCCGACGAAAAGTCCTTCTCCTTAGTCTGAACATCTGCCACCCTTGCTTCTTTCATCATCCGGTTCATATCCAGCAATGGATCATCTATCTTGGTAACGACATCTACAGCACTGCGATAGTTAGGATATTTCCCAATATACACAGCCGCAATTCCTCCAAGTACAACGATCACAAGACTCACGGGGACACTAAATCCTGTCGCATCATTTACAAAAGCGTACCCTAGATAAAGGGGCACATAGGCAAGTAAGCCACCTAGTCCAATCACGGACCATACCCAGCTCATCTTTTTAACTAACACAATTTCTTTTTTGTCAAAAAACCAAAGATTCAGCGCCTCGGTGACTATTCTGCAGGCCGTTAACAGTAGTGTTAGCCATACGCCATGCCATAGCGGTGCCCCAAAAATCCCCGCAAACACGGTTAATGCCGGAATAAAATATATAAAGAACGTTAGCCCTTTAAGCAAAAGCGTAGCATGCATATACTGTTTAGCCGGAATTCTCATCAGCTTCACACATATATATTTATCCCGTTTGGGCTCTAATATAAATACATTCGAAACCGCAGCCACTATAAAGCTCAGAACTATAAAAATATGTAAGAACAATGCATACTGTTCGGCGTGCGGCAATTCTTTGTGTGTAAGGACGATTGGCAAATAGATCACAATTCCCAAATAGGCGAACTTGCCTAAAAACCCCCACACTACCTTCAATGCAAGTACTATCCCAGCGAAGACTTGTTTTAGTGCAATGTTAGAGTAAATATCCCCTTTTAAAAGTTTGCCAAGAATAGGCAGCTTTTTGAAATAGTAAATCAGCCGATTGGCTCCGGACGAACCTCTAATCCTCTGAATGCTGCGAAGTGTACTAATCATTGTTGCCATCCTGAAGTAAAGCTATGATTTGCTCCTCAAATTCTGGACTTTGCAGAGTTTCACGCGGAATTTCTTGAAGGGTTCCATGATTTAGAATAACCAACTCGTCACATAAATCGGCGGCTAATTGCAAAATATGCGTAGAAAAAATAATGATGTGATCCTGCTTCATCTCACGCAGCAATTTCTTGATCTCAAGAGCCACAACCACGTCAAAAGAAGTTAAAGGCTCATCTAATAAAATCAAAGGCGGGCGAGTAATGATAAAGCAGAGCATTTGAATTTTATTCTTCATCCCGTGGGAATAACCCTTAATCAGCCGGTGCCGATCTTCTTCCTCAAACTTAATAATTGAAAAATAATCTTCAATGCTTTTATTCGGATCGATCTTCTCACGGTTGATGTCCATATAAAACTTTACGAACTCATAACCTGTCAGAAACTCAGGCAAAATGGGTAGGGAAAATACATATCCGATGTCCTCGTCACGAAGCGGACGGGCACTATCCTTCTCACCAATAAAGGCAGCTCCGCTATCCATTTGGATCTCACCACTCAAACAATTGAAAAGTGTGGTTTTACCTGCTCCATTCCGTCCAAGCAGCCCGTAGATCTTCCCTCTTTCAAAGGTGAAGTCTGCATCTTTAATCACCTGTTTACCATCGAAGCTTTTATAGATATGATCTAAAATTAGTTGCACGCTCGCGCACCTCTCCTATTCTATAGCTAAGACCCAAAACATAGAATAAGCCCGGTAGCAATCACCGAGCTTACCTTAAGTTAAATCATTCTATAGTAGTTATTGCTTTAACTAGTCTTCAGGTTGCTCAGCCACAGAAGTTGAAGCTTTGCTCGCTCCCCCCGATGCGGCTGGAGGTTGTATGGAGGTCACGGGTGTGACTGGAACAGCCTTGCTTCCAGTTGACCCCGAGGATCTAGTCGTCAGCCCTTTGATCAGGGCCTCTACGTCAATTCCAGAGACGCTCTTCAGCATCTCAGGAGCCGTAGACATCAACTGGGTTACATAGTTGCTGACACGTGCCGCACCTTCACCATTACCGGTATCTACAACCGTAAGCTTATCAATAGATGCCAGCGGCTTCGCGATTTGGCCAGCCAAATCAGGCAGCATTTTGACGATAATATCGAGCACGGCTGCTTCGCCGAATTTCTGGAAGGCTTCCGCCAGCTTTTCTTTGGCTTCTGCTTCCGCTAGACCGCGCAACCGGATAACCTCAGCATCCGCTGTACCTTTAGCCAGCTCTGCATCTGCCATCGCTTGACCTTCAAGACGCTTCTGCTCAGCTGTCGCTTTAGCTTGCGTTTCAATACTATATTGCAAGGCATCTGCCTCACGCATTCTCTTCGCCTTATCAGCTTCCGCCGCTTGCTCTACTGCGTAACGATCCGCTTCCGCTTTTTTCTTCACTTCTGCGTCGTACTGCTTCTCGCGAACTTGAATTTCTTTGGCTTGCAAATCGATTTCACGTTCCTTACGTACCAGCTCAACCTTCATCTGTTCTTCAACAACGGTCTGCTTTGCACGTGCCTCTTGAATATGATAAGCCTGGTCGGCTTCCGCTTTCGCTGTATCCTGATCCCGTTTAAACGCAGCCACCTTAAGCTGGTTTTCCTTGGAGGCTTCGGCAATATTCGTATCCCGCAGCAGTTCTGCTTTTTGCCCTTGCTCTTCAGCGTTTGCCTTTTGAATTCTCGCATCCCGCACTGCTTCTGCTTCAGCGATCTCTGCATCCCGCTTCACTGCAGCTATCCGCGGTTTACCTAATGCGTCAAGATATCCATGTTTGTCTCGTACATCCTTGATAGTAAAGGAAACAATTTGCAGACCCATTTTCTTAAGATCACGTGCCGCCACGCCTTGAACCTCTTGCGCAAAACGGTCACGGTTACGATATACTTCCTCAACGGTCATCGAACCGAGAATGGCCCGCAGATGACCCTCAAGAACTTCTTGTGCTTCGCTCTTCAGCGCTTCAATCGGTTTGCCCATAAATTGCTCAGCGGCTGTCGCCACATCTTCAGTCGAGCTACCCACTTTAATAATCGCTACACCGTCAGCAATAACCGGAACCCCTTGTTCGGTGTATACTTCCGGGGTCGTCACATCGAGTTTATGAGAAAGAAGCGACATAAATTCAGCTTTCTGAAAGATAGGGAGGATAAATGCCCCGCCCCCACGTACTATCTTTATTTTACGACCAGAACCATCGTCTGAAATATGATTTTTCCCCAAGAATGACCCCGTTACGATCATCCCTTCATCTGGTCCAACAGTTTTGTAACGTGCCCAGAATGCGATACCTAGCACAAACAAAACAGCAACGACAACAGCAGGGACTAACAAATACTCAGGAATACCGAACATTAAAGATCCACTCCTCTTCTCTTTTCGAATTCTGACACCAATGCAACGCCTTCTCTAACCTCCACTACAACAACTTTAATCCCTGCCGGAAGCAGCTCATGATCAAAGCTTGCTGCCGTATGCAGGCTATTGCCGGCGCCAAACTTTACCATAATCTCACCATAACCCGTGGCGGGAACAGGAATTGTGATTTCCCCGATCTTGCCAGGCAGATCACTCATAGAGAAACCATTGGACATTTCGCTTTTTTCCATGGGCTTAACCACCCCTAGATACATCAGTACTCCCAAAAAAGCGGCGGCTAACAAAGATAAAGCAATGATCGCCCCAGCTTCCAGAGCGCTGTACCGGGTTAGAAGAATGCCCGCTCCGCCGAACACGGTTATTCCTCCTGCCAGTACGGTGGGATTCAGAAAATCTACGGATACGAAATCAAAGACTCCATGCAAAGCATCTCCGATCACATCACCCACCAGGACGCTGACTATGGCAAATATGACGCCTAGCGCCAAGCAGCCTAAATACAGCGTTTGCATATTTACTTCCTCCTGTCTTCATTCAGGACTGTCATATTACTTTAAACGAATAAAGTAGGTCATTGGTTTCATAAACTTTGGATATTTACCCATAAAAGTTCCATTCTGAGGATAAACGTACGAAAAATGCGGTCAGCAGCAGCGGAGATCGGGGACGATGTCGAGGAGAAATCCACAGTAGAGCATAAACGCAAAGAAGCGATTCATCCATAATGGAAGAATCACTTCTTTGACGTTCTATACATCTTCTAGACTAAAGACGAAGGGTCTCTTTCGTAGAAGAATTTACTTACAAAGCCATTTTATAAATTTCAACTACATCCTCACGGTCAAGCTTGCGGAAATTACCAAACGCTCCGAAACGAACCGCCTTATCAGCCATACTGCCGATCTCGCTGTCATCAATATCATAATCAGCGAGTGTCTTCGGTGCGCCAATGGAATCCCAGAAGCTACGCAGCGCTTCAATTCCTTCCAGCCCTATTTCCTTATCGTTCTTGCCCGCAGGATCAACTCCAAACACGTTTACAGCAAGCTTGCGGAAACGGGCAGGATCAGTATCGATATTATATTTCATCCATTGTGGGAACAGAATGGCCAGGCCTCCACCGTGTGGAATATCGTATACAGCTGATACTGCATGCTCGATGTTGTGAGTCGCCCAATCTCCTGCAAAACCCATGCTAACCATACCGTTAAGCGCCATTGTGCCGCAATACATGATCGTCTCACGCAGTTCGTAATTATTCAAATCTTCAATAAGCTTCGGTGCGGTTTCGATCACCGTACGTAGCAAAGTCTCACAGAAGCCGTCTTGTACCGGTGTGTTGCCATCAGTATGGAAATAGTGCTCCAGAACATGAGACATGATATCTACCATGCCGTAGACCGTCTGATCACGTGGCAGAGTGAAGGTATTCTCTGGGTCAAGAATCGAAAATGCAGGGAATGCATGAATACTGCCCCAACCCATTTTTTCCTTGGTCACTTCGTTGGTGATTACAGAGCCGCTATTCATTTCTGATCCTGTAGCTGCCATCGTCAGCACTGTACCGAGTGGGAGAGCATCTTGAGCAGCTGCCTTACGTTCAACAAAGTCCCACATGTCACCTTCATATTTCGCCCCAACAGCAACTGCTTTAGCGCAGTCCAACACGCTACCGCCGCCTACAGCGAGGATGAGGTCGATATTATGCTCGTGACACAGCTCTACACCTTTATGTACGGTGGAAAGGCGTGGATTCGGCTCTACGCCTGAGAGTTCAGTAACCACAGCATCTATTGCGCTAAGCTCAGCCATGACCTTATCGAACAGACCGCTACGCTTGATACTACCGCCACCGTACATCAACAATACATTCTTGCCGTACTTAGGAACCTCAGTCTTCAACGCTTCCAGCGTACCCTGTCCAAAAATCAACTTGGTAGGATTATAAAAATCAAAATTACGCATATGTGTAAACCTCCATTAGTTATTTCAGAATGTTTTGCTCACTCGTATTATAAACCTCTGAATTGCCGCATTCAAATGGATTAGCTTCAAGCCACATAAATATTTCCACAAAGTGGTGCTTTGCTTCGATGCAAACTCAGATACTTTTCAGGGACCCCAAATATATAACCTAAAAAAAGATGTCCTTAAGCCTACAGGCTTAAGGACATCCCCTTTCCAAACTTTAGATCGCGCCGAAGCTCTTCACGAAACGACGGAAAGCAGCTTGCCCTTCCGGAGTCCGTTTATAGACACCCGCGTGTTCAAGAATATGTGTAAACTTGATGCCGACTTCGTTCTGCACAATCTTGACGGCTTCTTCATGCTGTAATGCCGTTCCGAAACGCTCTACAAGCTCCTGAACCCAAGCAGCGTGCTGCGCAAGTGGATGACTAGGGTCATTCTTCACCGCTTCTAATAGTGCTTGATCTCCTGCAAGGATGCTCGCAATAGAATCAAGCTCTTCCTTCAGACGACCTGGCAGAATTGCGAGTCCCATGACCTCAATCAAGCCGATATTTTCTTTCTTGATATGGTGCATCTCCCGATGGGGATGGAAAATCCCCTCAGGATATTGCTCGTTAGTCCGGTTGTTACGCAGCACGAGATCCATCTCGAAGCTGCCATCTTCTGCCCGACGAACGATTGGAGTAACGGTATTATGAGGCTGCACTTCACCATCAACTTCGCTGAACGCCAACACTTCTGCATCAAGATCACTATACGCCTTCCAAGCTTCATAAAGTGCATTGCCACACTCCAGCAATACCGCAGGATCTTCACCATTCAAACGTAATACGGACATAGGCCATTTTACGATATTAATGCTGACACCCGGATAAGATGCATGCGTGAATGTATCTTCCTTAGGCGCTTTCTGAATAGGGAAGGTGTGACGTCCACCTTGAAAGTGGTCATGCGTCAGAATCGATCCGCCAACAATCGGCAGGTCTGCATTCGAGCCAATAAAATAGTGCGGGAAAGATTCCACGAAGCTAAGTAGCCGCTTCAAGGTATCCTTGGTAAGCTTCATTGGCACATGATCATGATGGAATACAATACAGTGCTCGTTGTAGTAAACATATGGCGAATACTGAAAGAGCCATTTCTCATTATTCAGCTGAAGTGGAATGACACGCAGGTTCTGGCGCGGCGGATGATTAACCCGACCAGCATACCCAACATTCTCGCGGCACAGCAGACATTTTGGATAGACCGGCGGCGGGAGCAAGCGGGCCATAGCAATTTCCTTCGGACTCTTCTCAGGCTTGGACAAATTGATGGTCATCTCGATGTCACCGTAAGGCGAATCTTGCAGCCAGTAGACATTCTTGGAAATCCGGTCCATCCGGATATAGTTGGAATCTATGCTTAATTTATAAAAGCGATCTGTAGCCGCGGAGATACCTTTTTCAGCAGCTAAACCGTTGAACTCCGCATTTACGTCTGATGGACGGGCCATTAGGAGTCCCATAATCTTGGCATCCAGCAAGTCACGGTAAGTGTCGCTATTCTCTGGAATCAATCCGATTTCAAAACCATAATCAATCAGTGCATCCAGTGGAATCTGTGGACCTGTAAGTGGACTTTGATCGACCTCGCCAACGAACGGCACACTAAATCCGAACTGATCTAGCAGCACATTACGGCTATAGTCTTCATCTGATGGAGCAATGAGCTGCTCACGTAGTGCGAACAGAACTAGCTGCTCAATCGCGTGTAAGGCTTTTTGGCCAGCAGGCGTAACCTTATTCTCGTTGTGCATTTTCAATTCTCCTTAAGTAGGGTCTCATGCTCTAGTTAAGCTATGCTAAAGCCCCTTATTCTCCGTACCCCTGCGGATTGGCAGAATGCCAGTTCCAGGCGCTTTGAATGATATTCTCTAAGTCAGCATGCTGAGGGTTCCATCCAAGGATAGAGCGCGCTTTATCGGAGGAAGCTACCAATACTGCCGGATCTCCAGCACGGCGTTCTTGAATAACTACAGGGATTTCTAGTCCTGTAACTTTCTTCGCAGTTTCAATAACCTGTTTTACCGAGAAGCCAAGTCCATTTCCCAAGTTAAAAATATTACTGCTGCTTCCGCTACGCAGATAAGTTACTGCGCGAACATGGGCGTCAGCCAGATCGCTAACATGAATGTAGTCGCGCACACAAGTACCGTCTTCTGTAGGATAGTCGTCTCCGAATACGGCGATGCTCTCCCGTTGCTTCAAAGCGGTTTGCAATACCAGCGGAACCAAATGACTTTCCGGACGATGGTCTTCACCGATTTTGCCACTAGCATGTGCACCTGCAGCATTAAAGTAACGAAGCGCTACATATTTGATACCCAGTACTTTATCAAACCAAGCCATCATGCGTTCCATAGTCAGCTTAGTTTCGCCATATACGTTTGCTGGCTCGGTACGGTCTGTTTCTTCAATCGGCACCTTTTCCGGTTCACCGTAGGTTGCAGCTGTAGACGAGAATACGATTTTGTTCACGCCAGCTTTTTGCATAGCTTCCAAAAGGCATTGTGTGCCGTATACGTTGTTGTCATAATATTTCACTGGGTCCTTCATGCTTTCACCAACCAAAGAGCTTGCTGCAAAATGGATAACCGCATCAATCTCATTCTCGGCGAACAGCTTGCCAAGCAGCTCCTTATCACGCAGATCGCCCTCGTACAGCTTGCCACCCAGTAGCGCCTCACGATGCCCTGTTAGCAGATTGTCGATGACAACCACTTCTTCGCCGCGATCCAACAGCTCTGCTACAGTATGAGATCCAATATACCCCGCTCCACCTGTTACTAAAATTGCCATTTGATTACACTCCCTTCAATTCTTGGACACCATTACCGATGCCGCAAACGTAGAACTCACCAACCAAACCAGATCTTGTGGTATATGCCTCGCCTACTTCACGAATAAAACGCTCTACATCATCTTCATGCACCAAGGATACAGTACAGCCACCAAAACCTGCGCCAGTCATACGAGAGCCGAGTGTACCCGGAATACGCTGTGCTTCTTCAACCATAATATCTAGCTCTTCACAGCTAACTTCATACAAATCGCGCAAGGAAGCATGTGAGTCATTCATGAACTGCCCAAACTGTTTTAGATCATTGTTCTTTAATACCTCAACGGAATCTAGTACACGTTGATTCTCTTCCACTACATGGCGAGCGCGGCGTCTAACAATTTCATCTGTGATTTTATCTTGATGTGCTTCGAACTGCTCACGATTTAGCTGTGCTAGATAAGCTAGTGAAGGCACTTCTTTTTGCAAAATAGACAAGGCCTCATCACACTGCTGACGACGCTCATTGTACTTGGAATCTACAAGTCCTCTGCGTTTGTTCGTGTTGCCGATAACCAGTTTGTAAGCACCTGTGATGAAAGGTACCAGATTATATTCAAGCGTATCACACATTAACAGGATTGCATGATCTCGTTTGCCATTAGCAACTGCGAACTGATCCATAATTCCGGAGTTTACACCTACGTACTGGTTCTCAGCACGCTGAGACAAGAGTGCAATCTCAACGGTATCCGTGTCGCCGCCTTCGAGAGTTAGGAAAGCATAAGCAGTCACGACTTCAAGAGAAGCCGATGAGGACAAGCCTGCGCCATTCGGAATATCACCATGGAACAGCAGATCGTAACCTTTAGATACTGGAGTGTTTTTCTTCTCCAATTCAACCATTACTCCAACCGGATAGTCGATCCATTCTCCAGTTTTGGCCTTGCCAATTTCACTATAATCAATTGATGCTTCATAAGGAAAATTAGTAGATGCAAAATTCACTTTGCTGTCACTGCGTGGACGGACAATCAATGTTGTTCCGAATTCCAAAGCTGCCGGCAGCACGTATCCACCGTTATAATCCAAGTGCTCTCCAATGAGATTAACACGGCCTGGTGCATAAAATACTTGAGCTTCTTGCTCGCTTACCCCGTACTTTTCGATGAATTTCTTTTTAAGTTCCTGTGTGCTCATTAATGCCACTCCATCCTTTCGCTGCTTCAGCCAGTGGGAATAAGTAAAGCGTTCTTTATGTATTCATTATAATAGAATCAGTCATCCTCTGATAATGCAATCATGTGTGTAATGTATGGATAAATGTGACTTCACATAATATAATAATTACACAAATAATTGATACACCCTAAACTATAAGCCATAAAATGACAATAACACAAGAAAGGCTGTCTCAAATGGAGCATACTTATTCCGTAGGATCTAATCCCGTGTATTACGATAAACAAAATCTCCATGTACTGTTTGCCGGACAGAGTCAGACGATTCCTATGCATCAAGCTGGCCCTAAGATTTACGATTATTATTTACTTCACTTTATAGAGTCTGGCTCAGGTGTTTTCCGTACTGAACATCATCAATATGCACTGGGAAAAGGTGACTGCTTCCTTATTCATCCAGGACAGCTGGTCAGTTATGTTTCGGATAAAGATCAGCCCTGGTGCTATCGCTGGGCAGCTTTTACTGGGAGTGAGGCTGATAGCCTCGTGCTGCAGACAGGCTTTACACCTCAAAAACCTGTGGTGACTACAACGGGTGATAGCGTCATCCCAGGTGCCCTTTCCAGTATCATGCAAGCCTTCAAAGCAAACAAAGAAAGTGCACACCTAACTTCTCTAGGGTATCTTTATCTCATTGTAGGTGAAGCCGCAGATTTACTCTCTTCCTTCTCCCGTCTTCCTGGAGCTGAATCGCAGGTTAAGCGTACTGTGAAGCAAATGATCCACTACATGGCCTCCCAATATGCTCATCCAGTATCCATTGAACAAATGTGTGATACTCTTGGCTATAACCGGGCCTATCTATCCCGTGTATTTAAGCAAGAGACCGGATTATCTCCGGTGACCTACTTGCTGAAGCTGCGCATTGAAAAGTCCAGACAGCTGCTGCGTGAACGGCCCGAGCTGTCCGTGGAACAGGTAGCAGCATCCGTGGGGCTCACCGATGCTTTATACTTCTCACGCCAATTCAAACGGTTTTGTGCTCAGTCACCCACCGCTTACCGTCTCACAACGACTAGACATGTAAAAAAGACAAATCAGTAAGGGAAGCCTTTGAAAAAGGGATTCACATATTAGGCAAGTCCAATATGTGAATCCCTTTATTAAGCTGATCATTCAGTTAGCTTCGGTTATGTTGCATATAGACTCAGATATTCAGGGTAAGCACGAAGATGTATCTCTTTTGCCCTTTTCTGAGCCATTTCCTTCAGTTCTGGCACTTGCTCCGCTTCAACATAGTCAGCAAGAACATCAATCACATCATCAAGGAGCTTCGCTCTAAAATAAAACTCAATCCGTTCCAATATTGCAAGGCCTGCTAAATCAATAACTAGATCCCTACAGTAAGTCCAATCTTTTGATTTATAGAGCGGCCAAAGTAGTACGGAATAATCCATTGCAGCGTCTCCAAAAACCGTAAGGTCATCCCAATCAATAATCCAAAATTCATTATTATCATTGACTAAGATATTCTGCCAATTCACATCATTGTGTACGATGTCGGACGCCTTTCTCTGAAAAGAAGGGTGCTGACTAACCATAATTCTCAAAGCTTCCACTTCTGTATCGAACCAATCTAAAGTGTCCGCCGTTACGAAGTCCAGCAAATGCTTTTCCGCTCTAATAATTTGCAGATCTTCTTCAAATCGGTTGATGTATTCGTCAGTAAATGCGGCGGCATAATTGTAGTCCTCATCCTCACTTACAACTGCCATCCTAATTCCTTTATCTGCATGTAATTGATGAAGGGACCTCAGAACCTTTTCAACCACTGGCAGTGGATCGGAAATGGAGCTTAATGGTTTACCTTCGATAAAATCAAACACTAAACCATAAGAATAACCAGATGTTATTTCTTGTGTAATCTCCCTAATCAACCGTGGTGCCTTGTAATTATAAGTCAAATGTTCACTGATCTTAACCCACTGTTTAAGTCCCACTGCTTTTTGCTCTTGCGAGAGTTTTAAATGACGAAAGGTTTGACCATCCGTTATGCGATAAGATTGGTTTACAAACCCTCCAGGATTCCAAATATACTTAGCCTCAATCTTCGACCTATTTAAGCCTATAGATTCCGAGTTGGCTTCGGCCCACTCTTTCACCTTGTTCTCATCTTGAAGCAACTCCATCGATGCAGCTCATCCCTTCACCTACGTCTTCATCCAGTTCCATTCTCCGTTTGAAGAATAGTCTCAATGCGATCCAATTCTGCCTGCGAGAACTCCAAATGCTGAAGTGCAGCTATATTCTCTTCAATCTGACTAATTCTGCTAGCCCCTATCAATGCAGAAGTAATCTTCCCATCACGTAGTGTCCAAGCTAGTGCAAGCTGCGCCAAACTCTGGCCTCTTGAAACAGCAAGCTGATTTAACGCGTGGATCTTGCGCTTCACATCCGGTGTAATTCGGCTTTCATTTAACGCAGCAGAGGGTTTGGCCGCTCTTGATCCTTCTGGGATTCCATTTAAATACTTATTGGTTAACAATCCTTGAGCCAGAGGTGTAAAAGCGATACTGCCAACTCCGCTCTGTTCCAGCACACCCTGTAAACTCCCCTCAATCCAGCGATCGAGCATAGAATAACTCGGCTGATGAATTAAGAGCGGCGTTCCTAGGCTGTTCAAGATTCTAACCGCTTCGAGCGTCTGCTCCGCGGTATAGTTAGATAATCCTATATACAGAGCTTTGCCGGAACGCACAGCATGGTCGAGCGCCTGCATGGTTTCTTCAAGAGGTGTTTCCGGGTCCGGCCGATGCGAATAATAGATATCAACATAATCTATACCCAGCCGCTTCAGACTCTGATCCAGACTAGCCAGCATATATTTACGCGAACCCCATTCGCCATAAGGACCGGGCCACATGTTGTACCCTGCTTTTGTAGAAATCACCACTTCATCTCGATATGGAGCCATATCACTTGCAAGCACTTTACCAAAGAGCTCTTCTGCTGAACCCGCTGGTGGTCCATAGTTGTTGGCTAGATCAAAATGAGTAATTCCAAGATCAAAAGCACGAGTGATCATTTCTCTGCCATTCTCGTAAGTATCAATTCCACCAAAATTCTGCCATAGTCCTAATGAGATTGCCGGAAGCTTAAGACCTGAGTTCCCGCAACGGTTATAACGCATGTCTTCATATCGTGCTTCATTTGCTACATATACCATTGCTTATCCCTGCCTCTCATTACGCGCTGTTTCTGTACTACCTATCTTTAAACTACTAAGCGCAATAATAATCTGGCAACCGGCAAGCGATGAGATTATCCCTTCTAACCAAGCAGATCCTTTACACTGCCGAGTACTTTCCCAATCCGATCTGTAATCAGAAGATCAGCTTGATCATCAAAAGGTGTCGGGTCGCCATTCAGCAGCACCGTACGTTTGCCCCGGAAATAAGTAACTAGACTAGCTGCAGGCTGGACCGTAAGAGAGGTTCCACCAATCATAAGCATATCTGCAGCTGCTATCGCTTCGACAGAACTCACCAGCACCGAATGGTCCAATTCTTCTTCATATAGCACAACATCCGGCTTAATAATACCACCACATTCGGGGCAGCGAGGGACGATCTCAGTGGTACTTAGGAGCTGCTCCAGCCCGTAATAACGTGAGCAGTCCATGCAATAGTTACGATGAATGGAACCATGCAGCTCAAATACCTTTTGGCTACCCGCCAGCTGATGTAGGCCATCAATATTTTGCGTAATAACTGCTTTAAGCTTGCCCTGCCGTTCTAACTCTGCAAGCAGCAGATGTGCGCCATTCGGACGAGCATCGGGATGAATCATTTTACTGCGGTAAAAATCAAAAAAAATGTCCGGTGAGGACATAAAAAAAGTTCGGCTCAGCATCACTTCAGGCGGATAAGGTGAATTGTGCTGAGTCTGGTATAATCCTGCTGCCGAGCGGAAATCCGGGATCCCACTCTCTGTTGACGTACCTGCCCCTCCGAAAAAAACGATGTTGTCACAGTCTTTAATCCAAGAAGCAAGTGTCTGCAATTGATCCATATGTTGTAGCACATCCTTTCCATTAATATGCTGATCAATAGGTGATCCTTAGCTCATTATAGCTAGAAATAATCACATCTGCGTCAATCAAGTGATTTCCATCACCCATGCTGGAGATTCCAACGGCGAGGCGTAAGCCTGCACCTTTACCCAATTGCATATCTGCATTGCTGTCACCAATAATAATCGTCACTTCAGGAGACAGCCCCAGCTCCCGGCAGGCTAATTCAGCCATTTCAGGTGCGGGTTTTCCGTTTAATACTCTGTCTCTTGTAACTACCGAATGAAAATAATGAGCAATACCAAGCCAATCCAGATGCTCCTGAGTGGTCTTTGCGCCATCTGAGGTAACCACCCCTAGCTTGAGTGATGCAGCCGCGCACTGTTCCAGAAAAGGAAGAAGCCCTTCTAGAGGTTGTGCCGTGCGGCGTTTGCGTAATTCATACATAGCGTCCTTAGCTATACTCTTTACACGGGTCAACGCTTCATTCCAAGGAACACCAGCAGTATACAGCTGCCATGCAAGCACACCATAACTTTCTTCTTCTGTAGCCATGGTGAGCGGCCCTGCTGGATCATAACCAATCAATTTTCCTGCAGCATCATGCTGGGTACCTAGCACTTTACTCCGATCCACGATAAAATCAGTTCCCATAATCGCAAGCTGATTTTCCATTCCACATAGTACAAGCTCGGCCCAATTCCCCCAAGTGGCTAATAGATCCAATAACGTGCCATCTTTGTCGAACAATATTCCTGAACAGGGTATGCATTCATCGTTAATCTGTAATTCTGGCATAAGTATCCTCCCTTTGTTGGAAAGACCGAAGACTACCTGATATTCCCAAGCCAATCCAGCATGGCGCGCACAGTGTCATTTTGCTGTTCTTCTTCGGAAATGGTTGCTTTCCCGTCTCCTTTTTGTGGTCCATAGCTTCCAAACTGAGCGTGATTTCCACCGACGATTGAACTATAAACCGTATTATCTGGCAAATAGGAACGTCCTTTGTTGTAGCTGTCTCTGTCAATAACCTGATCCTCTGTACCCACTACCGACAATACTGACAAAGTAGTCTCACGCAGACTACCTTTTTCATCTGGATAAGAAGCCAGGAAAAACACACCTTCCAGCTGGTCCGCATGCTCAATCGCATAACGTGACGCCATGACACCCCCAAGCGAATGCCCACCTAGAACAAAAGATTGCTTTGGATGCACACGAATAATCTCTTCAGCAGCATCGCCCTTTGTTACTGCTAAATTAAGCGGCATTTTAGCGATGTAGAACGGATGCCCCGCAGCAGCAATGCCCTTCGCAAGTGGGGAGTAAGCTTCTGGTTTCACCAGAGCTCCAGGGTAAAATATGATCGAGGCCCCCTTAGTAATTGAGGGTTCGAACGAAATCCAGTTTTCATTCTGTTCAACTGTAACTCCACCGCTTGAAATCAGTGCAGTTTCGGCTTCTTCAGCCGGTGCATACGGAGTTAAATATTTCCAAAGCAGCAATCCGGCTACAACAAGAATGATTAGTACAATTAAACCAATACGACGCTTAGTTATTCTTTTCTTCAACATGCTCCACTCCCGGATGTTACTGCATATAAGAAAATTATAGTAGAAACCCACTGTTCTAACAACCTTCAACACATCGCCACATTTGGCACTTATGATAACGCTTTCAATAGTGAGTTAATTCACAATTCAATTGAAGAAAATCTTGTATTTTAAAATTAAAGCATCAAGCATCTTTGGGGGGAAGTCATGGTAGGGGAAAACTCGCTAGACACGCCTGGAAAGACCTTTTTTCTAAATTTACGTTTTGTTCTCATTCTTACTGTAATTGTTGGAAACGCCATAGAACCATTGATAGGCTCAATGAGCAGCTTGCATAGCTTATATATGTGGATCTTCAGCTTTCATATGCCGCTCTTCGTACTTGTTACGGGCTTTTTTGCCAATAAACACCTTACGGGTACACAAGGCCGTCGGATTATCATGCAAATCGGATTGCAGTACATTATTTTTCAAAGCCTCTACTCTGTGCTGGACGCCACCATATATCAGGTGCAGGGTATCCATCATTCCTTTTTCGCCCCCTATTTGCTCTTATGGTTCCTGGCAAGTCATGCCTTCTGGCGTATACTGATGATCGGGATGCGTAAATGGGCGCCTGCCACTCAATTCATTTTTGCTGTCGCCGCTGGAATTGCCGTTGGGTACCTACAGCTTGATGGCGTATGGTTCAGCATTAGCCGCACTTTTGTATACCTGCCATTCTTCGTATTAGGTTATCATTTTTCGTTCCAGTCCTTTTCTCGCTTTTTTCAAAAATGGATTAAAATTACCGCTGCCGCAGTCTCCATCCTTCTATTCCTTCTGTTTGCATCTTGGGGATTAGACTTGCCGATAGGCTGGCTTTATGGAAGTATGACCTACATGCAGCTTGGGCTTCATGAATGGTACGCAGGAATTTATCGTCTGGGCGTTTACGGGCTACAAATCACTGCTGCACTAGCGTTTATGGGGTGGATTCCTTACTCGCTTAGCCGACTGACTGACTGGGGCTCCCGTACGTTATATGTTTTTCTACTTCACGGATTTATCGTTCGTTTTGCCGCTGTTTCTGGCCTGTACGCTTATATCAACCATTCTTTAGGTGCCATGTTATTGGTGCTTTCTGCAATCTTACTGACCATTCTCTTAGCCCAACCAAGTGTAAAAAGGCTGATGCATCCTATTGTTGAGCCCCCCGTCGGTTGGATGATCACCCTGCAGCGTGTTGCCTTAAGGCGCTCATTATAAGTGGCCTATCCCCTTGCGGATAGGTTTTTTTATACTATTTAAGGTCGGTCTCCTCATGAGAAACTTCACATTGTCCGGTAGAAAAAACGTGCTCTTTGTGATAGACTCACTAATAACAATGACTTCTCCGTTCATTAAAGGCGGGAACCGTTTATACCAAAACAGCGGCATTTTTTATAGAATCGGCTTCGCCCTTCTTCTCTAGGAAGCTCGTCCCCGTTCATTCTATAAACCGTATATACGCAGGTCTTTGGAGTTCATTGCGTTAATGCGACACTATATTTCATTGCAATTTATTTAGGGGGGAAATGTCAATATGGCAGCTAAGAAAATGCGTTCAGACATGATTAAAAAAGGCTTTGACCGTGCTCCACACCGTAGTCTCCTGCGTGCAGCCGGAGTAAAAGAAGAAGATTTCGGAAAGCCGTTTATTGCGGTCTGCAATTCCTATATTGATATTGTTCCAGGTCATGTGCATCTTCAAGAGTTCGGTAAGATCGTTAAGGAAGCGATTCGTGAAGCTGGCGGCGTTCCTTTCGAATTCAATACGATCGGCGTTGATGACGGTATCGCAATGGGACATATCGGTATGCGTTATTCACTACCAAGCCGTGAGATCATCGCTGACGCCTTGGAAACTGTCGTTTCCGCGCATTGGTTCGATGGCATGGTCTGCATCCCTAACTGCGATAAAATCACACCGGGAATGATGATGGGCGCATTGCGTGTCAACATTCCAACCATGTTCGTAAGTGGTGGTCCAATGAAAGCCGGCGTAGACAGTAAAGGTAAAAAGCTCTCCCTTACCTCCGTATTCGAGGGCGTAGGTGCTCACCAAGTCGGAAAAATCAATGACGCTGAGTTGCTTGAATTAGAACAATTCGGTTGTCCTACCTGTGGATCTTGTTCAGGAATGTTCACTGCCAACTCCATGAACTGTTTGGCAGAGGCACTTGGACTGGCATTGCCAGGTAATGGTACCATCCTAGCTGTAGCTGATGAACGCAGAGAATTTGTACGCAGATCTGCTACTCAACTGATGGAACTGATTAAGTTAGACCTTAAACCAAGAGATATCGTAACTAAAGAATCACTCGATAACGCTTTTGCACTGGATATGGCAATGGGTGGCTCCACCAATACGGTGCTACACACCCTTGCACTGGCTCAAGAAGCTGGTATCGATTATCCGCTTGAACGCATTAACGAAGTGGCTAACCGTGTTCCTTATTTGGCGAAGCTGGCTCCAGCATCCGATATTTTCATCGAAGATGTGGACCGCGCAGGCGGCGTTAGTGCCGTCTTGAATGAATTGCTGAAGAAACCAGGTGCTCTGTACGGAGACTGTATGACGGTTACCGGCAAAACATTAGCCGAGAACGTAATCGGACATGAGATCCAAGATACTTCCGTTATTCATAAGATCGATAACCCTTACTCCGAAAGAGGCGGTCTCGCCGTCCTATACGGCAACCTGGCTCCTGAAGGTTCCATCATTAAAGTAGGTGCAGTAGATGCTTCTGTTGGTGGATATCACAAAGGTCCTGCGATCTGCTTTGATTCCCAAGAATCCGCACTCGAAGGCATCGCTAACGGTAAGGTTAAAGAAGGCCATGTAGTCGTTATCCGTTATGAGGGTCCAAAGGGTGGACCGGGAATGCCGGAAATGCTAGCTCCTACATCGCAAATCGTGGGGATGGGTCTTGGTGCTAAGGTTGGTCTGATTACAGACGGACGTTTCTCGGGGGCTTCCCGCGGAATTAGCATCGGGCACATTTCTCCGGAGGCAGCTGAAGGCGGCCCGATCGCTTTTGTTGAAGATGGAGACATCATTGAACTCGACCTCAACAATCGCAAGATTGAACTCCTGGTTGACGAAGAAGTATTGGCGGTTCGCCGTACGGGCTGGAAAGAGTTTGAGCCTAAAGTTAAGACTGGTTACCTGGCTCGCTATTCCAAAATGGTTACCAACGCCAGTAACGGTGCAGTACTGAAGATTTAATTAGCAAACCCGAGTTCTATTTGTTCCTAGCATACAAGAGCAGTCCACCTTAGATAATCTATGGTCGGACTGCTCTTTTTTATTGGGCACAAGAAAAAACGCCCCACAATCCATTTCTGGTTTGTGAGGCATCTATATTACGGTTCATTATATAAGACTAAATAATATCATGAATCAATTCGTTACTGTTGCTCCTGGCAATTCCACTTCTGTGAGTGAATCATTAAGTGACAACGCTTCTTCTTGGTGCGGTTTACGTTTTCTTACTGACCTTTCATCATGAGGCAGTTGCTTATTCATCTTCTTGAGTAATTCTGAGACAGGCATCAGAATTAGCTTCGGTACAAGGACCTCACTACGCTCCTTGAGCCTAGCACCACCATCTGGATGAATCACACTTAACAGGATCTTTAAGTAAAACTTGGTGGAGCGTGCGAATATGCCATCGGGCAAATCATGTACACTAAAGCCGAATTTCTCTGGCCCACGGTTAATCATACTAACCCCATAAAGTGCTTTGGCTTGCGCGAGGTTTACATCTTCGGCAATAACTTCTGCCAGCATTGGCAACCCCTTCTCCATTCTGCGGATCATGCGAATCGCAAGTTGAGCAGAAGAACGAGAATGAATACCTAACTCGAATAATTGCCTGTTATCAATATGCAGCTCAATGACTTTATCACCTTTACTCAGCAAGGTTCCATCACCAAGTTCAACAGGCTCTCCCTGATATTTACGCATTCGATAATGCATGAATGGATCGGCCGGGTTAATCGTCTTGAGCTGGAATAATACTTGGAATACCTGCTCCCAAGCCAACCAGAGTCCGACCAGTACTCGTTTACCAAAGGATAAACGCCGAATCGGTGATTTCTCCGCCATCTTGATCATGTCATCCACTCGAATACTGCGCAGTCCTCTTCTTTGGGCCTCCTGCAGCGTCAGTTCAAGGGCTACAAGCATATTCTCGGGTGCGTCCGGATCGGCACCTAACGTTGTGCCACTATCATGCAGCAGCATCACTTCACCGGGATTCAATCGGGCCAGCATCTTCTCAGTGAGGCGCTGCGCACCAAGCTTCTCACGCCAATCTCCAAACATTACCGACCATAGAACAATTTCAACTTGGCGACGCTTGGAAATATCGAACAAATTGACAATCCCCCAAGGTGGACGGTAATAAGTACTACGCTCGCCTATTATGTTGTAGATAATATCATTCGTGCGCTGAATCTGCCGACGAACGGTTGCGGGCCGCATGAGCCAGTTCGTCTTGTGAACATAATTATGAATTCCAATAAGATGTCCCTCTTCATGTATCCGCCTAATAAGATCCGGATAACGTTCAGCGTTAGATCCTACTACAAAAAAGGTTGCTTTTGCATCATACTTCTTCAATAAATCCAGAAGTAAAGGTGTAAATCGAGGGTCAGGTCCATCATCAAAGGTCAACGCGAACTCATTTCGCCCAGTTCCTTTACGAAAGACACGGTAACCAAAAATGCGGCTAATCATACCCGGGATAAAAGCATAAAAAGATGAGATATAAAATAACCAGAGCAGCAAAGTCTGCATATGAATTCCTCGCTTTTCCAGAGTTGACTTTGGCTCGCCTTACGTCTGCAAGCAGAACCTGTGATACGGCCAAGTGAAGTTAGATAAAAAATACGTTACCCCCTATTTTAACACATGTATCAAAGAAATAGACGGTTTTTAGGTAAAATCATGTACAATGTATTCAAGCTGACCTATCAACTTATTAAAAAAGGGAGTTGTTTATATCTATGCTGCCGTTATACAAAAAATATTGGCGCACGTTCTTCGACATTGGATTAATTGTCCTCACGGTCTATCTGGTTATGTTCGCCTTCAGTAAATTGTATCAGTTAGCTGCACCTGTATTCCTATCTTTTTTTGTATTTTTGCTTATTGAACCGCTTGCCCGTTTCTTGAACCGACGGGGGCTTGCCAAACCATTCGCTTCAGCGATCTCAGTGCTTCTGTTCTTAATCGTTCTTCTGGGTACGTTATTTGGCGCTGGGCTATTGGTCACCATCCAAGCGCTTCACTTTCAAGATAATCTTCCTAAGTATACATATGTGGTGCAACAACATTTCGTGGAATCCACAACCTACCTTCAGCAAAAAATCGAAAGCTTGCCGCCGGATATTACCGATAAAGTAAATGGCTACTTTAAAGATGCCACGAATGTTCTTACTGGATGGCTTGTTACTTTTCTAAAATATATGGTCGGTGTGCTCGGATCCTTCTCCTCCTTCATGGCCAATTTTGGGATCGCCATTATTTTAGCATTTTTCCTTAGTATGGAGATTAAAGATTGGCGCAAGATTGCCCATGACAAAATGCCAAAAACATTTAAAACTGCTTACGCTTTTTTGCAGGGCAACGTCTTTAAAGCCATCGGCTCTTATTTAAAAGCCCAGCTTATTCTGATCAGCATTACCTTTGTTATCGTACTGGTTGGCTTATTCATACTAAGGACCGGTAACGAAATCACTATGGCGCTTATCTGTGCTGTATTTGATGTCTTGCCGCTCCTTGGTGTAACGACGATTTTAGTCCCTTGGATCATCTATCTGTTCATTGTTGGCAATACCTCATTAGCAATCGGTTTAATCGTACTCCTGGCGATTGTATTGATTGTAAGACAGCTGCTTGAACCGAAGATTACCGGGAATTCGATTGGCGTATCGTCTGCTTTTCTGATGCTGTCCTTCGTCATTCTGTCCACATCCGCTTTCGGTATGGCCGGTCTGATCCTGTCGCCGATTCTGCTTATTCTGATCAAAGAACTAATTCAACAAGGATATCTTCAGAGCTGGATCTATTTGCCTCAAGAAGAGTTTATCGTTTCGCCCTTTGCTGCAAATGGCCCTTCATCTAAGGGCAAGACCACTGCTACTCCTCCGGAGCCTCAAGCTTCTGTAGAAGACGATAATAAATCAAATATCTGACCGAACAGCTTAATGGCGAGATGCGGACTATCCGGAGCGACATTCTCTACTGCAACTGATACAGCATATTTTGGGTGATCCACCGGACCGTAGCCGATAAACCATTGATTGTTGCGTGCTACGCCCTTAACCAGCGTCTGCGCCGTCCCAGATTTACCTGCAACAGGCCAGTGTGTGCTTTGTAGACGGGTTCCCGTTCCTTCCGTTACAACTTTGCGCATCATGGACAGTAACTGGTGGGCTGTAGACTCAGAAATCCTCCCTGCTGAGGAAGGGGACAGATGTCCCGGCAGCTCCTCCAGCTTCTGCCCGTTCGCAAATGTGATTCGCTGCAGAATCCTTGGTGCCCTTACTTCACCTCCATGCAGTAGCGTTACAATAAGATTAGCTGCTTGTAAGGGTGTGACTTGTACATCTCGCTGTCCAATTGCAGTCTGTACCCTGGCTCCCTTGTCATCCGGCAGTAAGGTAGTAAAGATGGTTCCCTTTTGCTCTCCGGAAAGTGGTTTTAGAAGTGGAAACCCAAGCGTCTTCTCGGCTTGCCAGCTGATATCTCTACCGAGTCCTAGCGCCAGTGCAGTTGATTGAAGCTGGATACCGCTTAAGCGCTCTGCCAGAGCAGCAAATACAGTATTACAGGACACGGCGAATCCTTGCGCCAGCGTAAGGGGTCCGTGTCCTTTTCCTGTCAGACAAGACAATCCATATTTCTCAAATTGCCCGGAACAATAAAAAAGCTCATCAGCGGAGGTTACACCCGCTTCTAAGGCCGCGGCGGCTGTAACGATTTTGAAGATCGATCCAGGCACGGCAGCCTGGAGTGCCCGATTGTTCCACTCCCCGCCTTGCGGAGATATCTTCTCTGGATTATAGAAGGGTAAAGATACCATGGCTTCAATATCTCCCGTCCCGGTATCTAACACCACTATGGCTCCTTCCTTCATTCCGGATTTGAGCGCAAGCTCCTCAATTCCCTCCTGAAGCTTCTTATCAATCGTTGTATATAAAGACAGAGGGAAATAAGGATTGCCCGGAGCTTTAACTTGAATGGGACTGCCTGGAAGGCGATTCCCACGCGCATCCACTTGAACATATGCTTCCGTGTGTCCTACCCCTTGAAGCAAAGGCTCTAATGTCTTCTCTAAACCGTCCGTTCCCGTCATAGGAACTCTAAGACCCGTAGGAGAAGCTTTAGCTCCAGCATGCATAGTAGCTTCCGATAAATAGCCTAGCCATTGCCGACCTGAAGAGATCCCATCATATCTGCGTGCGAAAGGGAGCACGCCTACTCCGTCGATCCCCAGTGCACTCACTTCTTCTGCCTGTGCCTGAGACAACGCGAGTGGTCCTTTTCCCACTGAAGATGGCCATAGCAAAGGTTCTTTAAGTGACGACCGCTTATTCAGCAGTTGTTCATAGCTGACACCCAGAATCTCCGCCAGTCGGTGCATGGGTTTAGCTTCTTCGTAAACAACCTTCGTCACAGATTTCTTAGCCATCTCCTCTTGTGGAAAAAAAGCTGCCGTCCAAATGGTTTCCCCCGCAAGAGGCTCATTCTTGCGGTCATACAGACGTCCCCGACCGCTGTCCAGTACAGTCTCCCGTTCACTTTGAATTTCCGCCATCTTCGCAAGTGTATATTTTGTTCCAGGAACCGTCTGTTCCTTCATAATTAGCTGAACCCATGCCAGCCTAAGGATCAACACGGCTACAGCCGCAGATAAAATAAGAAGACCGCTGAATACACGCCGATGTTTGTTATTACGCAATGTCTTCCCTCCTGAGCAGACTCCACACCTATTATGTCCTACCTACATCCATTAGAATCGCCATAAAATGTTCATTGCAACATCACAATCCATAATTTATTTTCCAAACACAAACACTTACCATCCTTATAAGGACGGTAAGTGTTTGCGGGAGAAATATTCGGATTAAGTATGTGTGAAACGTTTCTCGGGAAATATAAGGATTGTTTATGGATTAGACTGTAGTTCCTTTGCTTTCTTAAAAGCTTCAGCTTCTAAAGAAGCGGGCAGCCTACTATCAGATACTAGCTCCTTGTTCTTTGCACTGTTTCGGAATGCCTCCATGGCCTGTCGGCTATAGCTGTCATAATTCGAAATCGAAACGTCCTGCCTAGCTGGAATCGAACCTTTAAGCGGATTAAAGGCATTCTGACCTTCGGCAGATCCGAGTACCCTTAACCAATCACGAACTGACTCTCGATCCTCAGCACCGCGTGACAATCCAAAAGCATCCAATTGGAATCTAAATATCCCTTCTGTACCTGGTGAAGCGTTCCAGCCAAACTGCACACCGTCCTTCAGCTTCAGATCATGTGTGAAAAAACCATTCACCCAATCACCCATAATGTTCATTGCCGCTTTTCCCTCAGCAACGAGCTTAGCCGCTTCCTGCCAGTTTCGTTCAGCATGATCAGCATTCACATAGGTCAACATCTTTGCGAACCGCTCCATCCCTTCTTTTACATGAGGATCATCAGTATTGATTTCTCCTTTACTTAGCTTTTTATAATCCTCGGCCCCCAGTGTTCCGAGCATGACATTCGTGTAAAGAGCGCTAACCATCCACGGTTCCTTGTTTCCAAAAGCCAGCGGTGTGATGCCTTTTCTTTGTAATTGATCAGCCACCTTAAAAAACTCATCGAATGTCGATGGAACCTGAAGGTTGTTATCAGCGAAGATGGATTTATTGTACCAGAGCACATTTTGACGGTGAATGTTAAGTGGAACATAATAAATGTCATCCCCAAGACTAAGCATATCGATGATCTCTGGAGGAAATACTGTATACCAGCCTTCTTCTTCGTACAGATCATTTAACGGCTCTACCCGCCCTTCAGCTGCCCAGAGCATATTCCTTCCCTGAAAGGTATCAGGCGGTTCCCCCTCCTTCATTCGCCGTTCAAGTACTTCCTTGGCATTTCCCCCTGCACCACCTTCAACGGCAGCATTAAAGACATAAATGCCGGGATACTTTTCTTTGAATACCTTGATCAAAGCTTTTAACCCTGCTTCTTCCCCGGCCCCTGTCCACCAGCTAAAGATTTCCAACTGCGGATGATCCGACTCCGCCTCGCTTCTCGTTATTGCCTCCTGAATGTTGTTAACCGGTTCACTAGATCGCATGGCCTCCTCATCAGGAAAAAATGCAGAAAAATCTTTTTCTCTTAAGTTCATACATGAGGATAAAAGCAAGCTGACAATGAGCGTGTTGGATACCAGACTAATCAGCGACCTTTTCATTGAGATTCTTCCTTCCTATAGTTCCCGCTGTATTCGTTTATTTTCTGCTTACAGTCTGCCAATGGATTGCCGAAATTCCGTCGGTGACATTCCTGTTGTCTTTTTGAATACTCTGCTGAAATAGTTAGGATCACGGTATCCAATTCTTATACTGATCTCTTTCAGCACTTGCGCAGGATCGGCTAGAAGCTCCTTGGCTTTATTGATTCGCAGGCCAGTTAAATAATCAATAAAGGTTATGCCGCAGCGATCACTAAATATTTTGCTAAAATAGTTTGGGTTCAGCCCTACATGTTCAGCCGTCTCCTCAAGCGATAGCTCCCGCCTGTAATGGTCGGAAATAAACGTCTGAGCCCGACGAATCGCGCTAGCCGAATTGTTATCGTACCAATGCTTCAACATTCGGGCCTGAAGGAAAAGTCTTGAATGGGCTTGCTCTACCAGCAGCTCTACCTGTTCCACCTCTCCGAAGCTAAGCTGCGGCAAAGGCTCAAGCCCGCTTTCCCTAAGCGTCTCATCAGCCAAAGTAAATAATCGGTGTAGTCCGCTCTTTATATCCTGGATCTCGTCACTACAGAAGAGACGAAGTTCCGCTACCCAAAACTCGAAATCTTCCTCCATCTCTCGGAACTGTCCACTACCTAAAGAACGAAGCAATCTTCGTTCCGCCTCTCTCATACCAGAATTTGAGAGCCATTCCTCTTGTGCTTGTGAGCTTTCCCCCTCATTAAGAGCACTGGCTGATAACAGCGCTTCGTGATAAGAGCCTATCAACTGATCAGTAGAAGCTGCTAAACCTCCGATTCCAACAGACAGCTGCAATGAACGGAAACGCCGGGAAGCAAATTTAGCCAGATTGGACGCAAAATCCTTAGTATTATGAATATGCTGTATTGGCAAACGGGATTTCGCATCCGGAAACATGAAGACCGGGATACGAGCTCCTGTCATCGGACCTACAAGAGAGAAGCAACTAATCTTACACTGATGCCTAAGCCAAGAATATATCTCCCTTCGTTCCTGAACACTCCATGCCTTCTCCTTCGTTGACATCACAAATACGATCGCGAATCCTGAAGATTCTGGTACACCAAGTGTATGGCTCCAATCTCTAACCTGCACTTCCTGTATTCGATCCATCAAAATAGCACTAACCCATTCGGACTCTACTAGTGATAATGTCTCTTTAAATTTGGACTCCAGCTCATTAGTTCTTTGTTTATCCTCTTTTTCTCGTGCAATCTCATGGGACATCGTGCGGATGACCTCCACGATCTGATCCTTCCGATATGGCTTGAGCAAATACTCCCTCACACCATAACGCATGACTTTACGTGCATATTCAAACGTATCGAACGCAGACATCATAATAAAACGAATCGCTGGAAACCTATCATGGATCAAGGACACAGCTTCCGTTCCATCAATTCCCGGCATTTTGATATCCATAGTGATGACATCAGGCCGTAGTTGTTCGGCGAGCTCTACAGCTACCCTACCATTTTCGGCTTCACCAACTACTCGAATCTCTGGTAGAAACCGCTCGATGATCATCCGTAGAGCACTACGTTCAATACGTTCATCATCCACAATCAGGAGCTTAAGCATGCAGGATCTCCTCCTTGCTATTATTCACACGCGTTAGCCTCAGTTTGATGGTCGTTCCCTTTCCCTGCTCGGACATAATCTCGATTACATCGTTCCTTTGATAGAAAAGCTGCAGCCGTCGTTGTACATTTCGAATTGCAATTCCATTGGAGTTCGAATCAGCGCTCACCACAGGCTCCCTTTCTTTCTCTGAATCTATGGGCGTATGTTCGGAAAAAGGAATGTCTCCGCTCAAGCGATCAATCGTTTCTGGGTCTATTCCAACGCCATTATCCTGTACCTCTACGATGACATCATTACCACTCTCGTAAATGGCCAGATGCAGTTTCCCACCCTGTTCATAGGATTCCACACCATGGGTGAAAGCGTTCTCAATAAAGGGCTGCAAAGTCAGTGGTGGTAACAAGCAATCCAAGGCTCGCTCCTCAATGTCATCCGTAAACGCAACTCTATCATCAAAACGCATCCTTTGAATAAACAAATACTCTTTAACAATATTCACCTCATCACGCAGCTGAACAATATAATTCATCTTCTTCAGATTGTAACGCAGCAAGGTCGAAACGGAATCCACCAACTCGCTTGTTCTTTCTGCGCTCTCGACATAAGCCATTTTAGAAACCATGTTCAGTGTATTAAATAGGAAATGTGGATTGATCTGATTTTGCAGACTTTTCAGCTCCATTTTCTTAACCAATTGATCGAGTTCCGATTTCTGTTTGATTTCAACCACGAGATCGCGGATGTTAGAGCGCATATTATTAAAGGTTGTTGCGAGAAAGCGCATTTCATCACGCGTATTCACCGTAACCTCCCCCTCGAAATTCCCGCGAGATATCCGATTCGCCGCAGCCGTCAATTGCTGTATGGGCTTCGTAATTCCATTGGAGAACCAATACGCAAAAATCATACACAAAATGGCTACCGAACTAAAAACAAAAACACCTAAATATCTAAAGTTCTCATTCTTTCGACTAATCAGCTCAAACACATTCCGGTAATCCGTCAGTTCGCTATTAATAATCGTCAATGTGGTCTCTTGAATATATCGGGTAATCTCACCCGATTGTTTTAAGTGTGCGTAGTAAGCATCCTGGTTGCCTAGATCAAAAGCTATAAGACTTTGCCGGCTCTCTGTCATGTAGCTGTCTATCATATTGCTATAGTTATCAACGAGCAGTTGGTTATGATCATTTTGTAGAATATCTACTAGTAAATCCTGTTTGTTATTAAGCTTCATAATGGCAGTTTCATACTGCTTCAGGGTCTCATCGCCGCTTCGATTCCGGAGCACATACCGGTTCATAGCATCATTAACATCAGTGGCATCCTGGTATAGCTCATTAAGCAGAAAAAATCGGTGCAGAACTTGATCGTATGTCCTTGCCATATTGATATTATCTATGTAAAGAAAGACGAAGACACTACTAAGTAGTACTATAAAAGCACTAAAAAAGATCATCAGTTTGCTTTTAATACGAATCATGGCCCGAAGTCCCCCTTTCCGCGGGAAATTTCCTCTTTGCGGACCACATTGGCATCCGTATTAAAGATAGTAACAATCTTTTTCCCTGCTAGATAATCCACCATCAGTTCTATACTTTTTCGTCCCATCATGTACGGTTGCTGCACTATAGAGGCATCTATGATGCCCTCTTCAATGAATTCAAGCGTTTCCGGTAAGTCATCAAAAGCAATGATCCGCGCCTGCTGATTTTTACCTTTCAGCATTTGGGCAATCCCCAATCCATCCAAAGAACTTGTACCCAAAAAAGTGTCTATCTCCGGATGCTGATTCATGATTTTAAAAGCTATGACTTCTGACTGAATCCGATTAATGTTTGATTCTTCAATTTGTACGACATGGATACCAGACTCTCCATCAATTGCATCCATAAAACCTTTAACCCGCTGCTGTTGATTCGTAGAGGTAAAGCTCCCGGTCACAATCCCAACTTGACCTACACCCTTCGATTGCTGAACAAGTGTCGTTCCAGCTAAATATCCAGCCGCGTAGTTATCAGTGCCAACATAGGCAATCCGCCCGCTAGATGGTGCATCCGAATCAATAGTAATGACAGGGATACCTTGTTTAACAGCTTCAGCAATGATGGGATTAAATTCCTTATCGTTAAGCCCTTGTGTCAATATTCCGTCTACCTTCGATGCAATAGCTTTATCTATGATTCGAATTTGCTCTCTCTTATCTGCTTGGACGGGTCCGAGATATTCCAGCGCAATCCCTTCCTCTGCTGCTGCTCTCTGAGCACCTTTCTCAATTTCACGCCAATAGGGATTATCCAATTCTTCCGAAATTAAGACCAGATGTAGTAGTGGCTTTTGCGCGGGCTTTCGTTCGGCTAGTAAATAATCGTAATACAACACTTTTCCAGTAAACACGCCAGTAAAACATAGGGAAATGGACAGTAAGAGCAGCATGAAAATATAAAAAGGTCGCCGAAGTATATTTATGGTGTTCTTCCCCCTCTAGCATTGTTTATGCTAATAAGAATGCGCTTACATTAAAATAATAATAGATACTATAGTAAATATAGTCAATTCCCGATTTTCAAACGATCCCGATCGTCCGGCAGCCTATAAACTCCAAAAAAACTGCCCCAAGCTACTTATAGCTTGAGGCAGCTTTGTAATTCCTGCTTGCGAAGGGAAAAGACTATGGTGCAACAGTTAAAGCCTCTTGCGCGTAATCGGCAATGACCGGATGAACCAAAAGATTTAGTGGTTTGACTGGAATCAGTACACTGTTGGTGGTTTTCACTGTCATTAGCGATTCCAACTGGAAGTACGTATTCAGTTTCTCTCCTGCGGAAGAGGAACCGATTCGAACCGCATAAGTACCTGGATCAGCTACCCAAGCATGGCTGCTCTCATCGAAGGAAGCCAGATCCATACTATTTAGTGTGAACGTAAGGGTCTGATGCTCTCCTGCATTCAATAACGCTGTCTTTTGGAAAGCCTTCAATTCCTGAACTGGTTTATTGGCACCCGGAGCGCTTAGATATAGCTGAACTACCTCTTTACCTGCAACTGTACCGTTGTTATATACATCCACGGTTACAGTCACAATTCCTGCTGCAGAATCAAAAGCATCTGAACTGATCTTAAGATCGCGGTAGCCAAAGGTTGTATAGGAGAGGCCATATCCGAATGGATAGGCAACCGCACTGCTTTTGCCAAACGTATCATAGTAACGGTAACCAACATAAATATCTTCCTCGTACTTCACTTCCACACTATTTCCTGGAAAGTTATTAGCGGAAGGAACTACACCATAACTTGTAGGAAAAGTCATTGGCAGCTTGCCCGATGGATTCACAGCTCCGGATAATACGTCGGCAATTGCATGGCCTGCTTCCTGTCCTGGCTGCCAAGCCAAGAGAATAGCATCCACTTTATCTTTCCAGGAGATCATTTCAATCGGACCGCCGATATTCAGAATCACGGAGACCTTCTTACCTTGCTCATGGTAAGCAGTTGATACCTTATCAATCATATCCAGCTCTGTTGCTGTCAACAAAAAGTCACCCTCAGCATTTTTCCGGTCTGCACCTTCACCAGATATTCTGCTGATTACAATAATGCCCGTCTCGGAAGAAGCTTCTGCTGAATTAATCTCATCCGCTGATAATACCTTTTCCGGAAGTGGTGGATAGGCCAAGCCGCCAAAGCTGCTCACTGGACCGTATTCCGGCTTCTCTCTTAGCTCTGTAATATATTCTTGATAGCTGACATTTAAAGGTTCATATACGCTGTAGCCTGCGTCACTTAACCCTTCCACAATGGATACAGTATGCTCCACATTGACATCGCCGCTGCCAGTTCCGCCTTTGACGGTTTCAATCTGAGCATTTCCGAAGAGGGCAATATTCGTACCTGCTGCGATAGGCAACGCCTCAGCTTTATTCTCCAGCAGCACCATACCTTCTGTTGCGGCTTGACGAGAGGTCACTGCATTTGCAGCAAGATCAGGTTTGTTGCTGTGTCCGATCCCCTTAAAGGATGGAGATTTCACTACGACTTTCAAAATTCTTTTTACGTTAACATCCAGTTGTTCTACGCTCAGATCGCCATCGTTCACAGCTTTAGTAATCGCTGAAATGGCTGCCGCATTTCCTGGCATGATGAGGTCGTTGCCTGCAATCATATTTTGTGCCCGGTTCGAGCCCCCACCCCAGTCCGTCATTACAAAACCTTGGAACCCCCACTCATCGCGGAGAATTGTGCTCAGTAGATCTTTATTTTCGGAGGCAAACGTTCCATTGATTTTGTTATAAGAGCTCATAACAGACCATGGCTGCGATTCTTCCACTGCGATTTCGAACCCTTTCAAGTAGATTTCGCGCAGTGCTCTTTCTGAAACGACCGTGTCAATGGACATCCGGTTCGTTTCCTGATTATTCGCGGCAAAATGCTTAATCGTCGTTCCGACTCCATTCGCTTGAACCCCGTTCGTAATCGCCGCGGTCATTTTTCCTGAGATGAGCGGATCTTCGGAATAATACTCAAAGTTTCTGCCTCCCAATGGATTGCGGTGAATGTTCAGCGCGGGAGCCAGATATAAATCCACACCATACTCCAGTAGCTCATTCCCCATCGCATTACCTACTTGGTTAGCCAAGGCTTCATTCCAAGTCGCGGCAATGGAAGTGGCGATAGGGAACCCTGTAGCAAATGTTGTATCTTCACCCTGTTTCGTGTTGATGCGGACTCCCGCTGGTCCATCTGCCATGATTAACTTGGGAATCCCAAGACGTGGCAACTCATAAGAACCACCAGCAGCTCCAGCTACCTTCGTGCCTGAACCAGCACCGACAACCAGCGAAGCTTTTTCCTTAAGCGTCATTTCACCAATAACGGCATCAATGGATGCTTCGTCTGTCAGTACAACCAGACTTGCGTCGATAGTGTATTTTAATTCAGCTATAGGACTGGATGGGATACCAGCTTTAACTGCCAAGGCTTTAATTGTAGCCGTCTCTTTATCGGCACCTACAATTGTAATGGGCCCTTGATATACGGTACTGTTTTCAGTTGGTGTACTGCCGTCAAGTGTGTAATAAATTGTAGCGCCGGATGTTGAGGTGAGCGTAACCTTAGGGCCACTCTTATATACACCAGGCTCTGGAAAAGCAGTAGGCAATGCTGCTCCAATTACATAATTGAATTCAGCAACTTTACTTGTCTTGCCGTCTTTAACCGTTAATGCCTTTACTATTGAGGAGGCCGTAATACTGATTCCAGACCGTGAATTATACTGCTTGGTCGTATTCATTACTGATGCTGCAGGTGTAGATCCATCGGTAGTATAGAAGATGGTTGCGCCACTCAGAGCAGTCAACATTACCGTCTGAGCTCCATAATAAGTTCCTGACGGGATAGAAGCTGTTGGAGCAGCAACGAGTCCTTCTTCAGGTTCAGTTCCGGGATCAACAGCTTTTTTGTATTTCGCTGTCCGGGCATCGTTAATTACGCCGCTCCAGTTCATCCCGAAGGCAAAGTCATAAGCATTCCCTTCAGAATCTACATAGACTTTCATATCATGGGATACATCCTCATACTGCTCCTCTACCGTCTTCATGTCTTTAGGCATTTGCATAGGCAGAAGGGCCGATGGTTCATATGCACCTACCAGAATATCGAAGATCGCTTGATTCTGAATGCCAAAGTTCGCAATAATCGCATCCGCACGATCTTCGAATTCAGCAACAATCGTTGGATTAGACATCGTTAGGGAAACGACTACTGGTTTATCTCCCATTGCTTTTTTGGTATCAAGCACCAGATCCAAATCAGACTCATTGGATGCCGTAGTCTTCTTTCCTTTGTAAGAACGGTTCGATACATCTCTTGCATCACCAGCCAAACTCGTCTCACGTGCATACTCCGCTGTATATGGACGATACTGCAGGCTGATCGGGATATACCCATTACCTCCGGCATCTACGTCAGCTTTGCTGTAGCCTGCGCCAGTTTGCGGATTCTTGATAAAGACAATCGCGCTGTCCGCTTGAGCCGGATCATCCGTCACATTAAAGTATTTCTTCAGCTGATCAATGTTGACAGGATACGAATACGATTTGGTAGCTGCATCATAAGTTTTTGGAACATAAACTTTCTCATCTTTTTTAAGTGGAAGTACATGGTTATCTTTGTTTTTCAGCATAATGACTGACTTTAACTGGGCCATATAACCCTCTGTCATAAACTCCTTGTTACCCACAGTAGCTTTTGTTTCCTCTACATCAAGATATGGATTCTCAAATAGCCCTGCATTAAAAATATTAGTAAGTAGTCGTACTGCTGACTCTTCAAATCGTGTCCGTATCACCTTCTCGCCTTGTTTCTCAATTCCTATTTGATACGCTGCAATGATAGGTTTGGAGTCGTTGTTTCCACCGAATTGGTCAACGCCAGCCATGATGATTCGATAGTGACGTTCCGCAACTGTGTAATTTTCTTCTACACCCCATGGGCGGTTACCAAATAACTCAACAGGTCCTTCATCGCCTGTGATTCCCCAGTCTGTTGTGATTACACCGTCGTAATGATACGTATTCCGTAAAAGATCGGTGATTACATAAGGACTATACGAGTTCCCTACATTCTCTCCATTCGCCTTATCCTGATTAAATGAGATTGTATAATACGGCATAACTGCAGCGGCTTTTCCAGTCGGTCCTTCCAGGTCAAATGCTCCTTTTGTAAAAGGAATCAGATGCTCATCGAAGTTATTTCCCGGATAAACAGCATACTTTCCATACCCATAGTGTGCATCTCGGCCACTCTCGCCGGAACCCCCACCTGGCCAATGTTTGACCATAGCATTCACACTCTCATTGCCCCATCCATCGCTGCTGCCCGGTGTAGTCTGAAAACCATCCACATAGGCTCTTGCCATATCAGCAGCCAGTTTAGAGTCCTCACCAAATGTTCCGCTGAAACGAGTCCAGCGCGGTTCCGAAGACATATCCACCTGAGGGGATAAAGCTGTTGCGATGCCAAGCGCCCTGTACTCTTTAGAAGCAATTTCGCCGAACTGCTTCGTCAGATTGGCATCGAAGGAAGCAGCAAGACCTAGTGCCTGCGGCCACATCGAGATCGCTCCACCTGATCCTTCGTTATACTCTGCGTTAGCTACAGTGCTATGACGAGGGTCCGAGCTGTTATTAGCTGGAATACCAAGCCCAATCTTCTCCACTAAGGCTTGGGCATTGTTATTCCAACGGGCAGCCACCTCAGGGCTCTCAACCGTAGTAATCAATACATGCCGCAAGTTATCTTCTGTCAGGAATACTTTCTGTTGGTCTGTTAGATCGGATGCCAATGCACCGCTTTCCGCCAGCGGTTTTCCACCATAAGTTCCCCCACGGAATCCCGAAGCTGAGGCTGCTGGTATGGATTGATGACCACTGTACAGCATAAGTCCGGCAATTTGCTCCACAGACATTTGCGAAGCAAGATCCTTAGCTCTTACTTCTGTGCTAAGACGCCAATCCTCATATTTGTCGAGCTTGCCGTTTTTATTCAAATCTTTAAATGCTAACCCATCTACGGTTAACAGAGCTACCCCTGATTGTGTTGAGTATCCTAAGGTCTCTCCACCAGGATTGGTCACTGTACCAATCGTACCAACAACGCTTTGGCTCCATTTCGTGCTACTGCCTCCATTATTTGAGCCTGACCCGGAACCTCCGCCGCCAGTAGCAGGACTGCTGGTTGGCTTAGCGGCAGTATCTTTACCATCATTAGTAATTGTTCCTTGGCCAACCTCTTTACCATCAATGATCACACCTGAAGTTTGTACCACGATACTGGTCACATTTTTCCCACCAGTTATGATTGTTCCCTCTGCTCCTGGCCGGATAGTGATCGTTCCCACCTTCGCCCCATCATTGATTACAATAACGGTAGGAACTAAAATTTCCATAGATTGGATTGCAGTGGACCCTTCGGCTACAACTCGAACCTTTCCGCCTTGCTTATTAATGGTTACACCCGACAAAGTGCTACTCTTCAAGTGAATACTGTCTATTCCTCCGCCGCTTACAAACGTGGTTCCAGATACGGTTACTTGATCAAGTGTAGCCTCTCCGTTACCGATACCTGCGGTTAAATATAAATCCCCACTCACTTTGCTACCAGATAGGATTGCTCCTGAAGCAGTAATTAGCGCAGAGCCCGCGATCGCCGTGGCATCATAAGTACCTGCAGCATTGTAATATCCTTTTGCCATACCATCAATAATCTTAATGACCTCAGCACGTGTTATGGATCCCGTTGGTTTGAATGTTCCATCCGTATACCCGTTGATAGCCCCTTTTTGAGTAAGGATGCCAACCGCTGAGGCAGCATAAGCACTTATTGAAGCAGCGTCCGAGAAGGATAGGGAAGCCGTCCCTGCCTGTTTCAATTCGAACACACGAGCCAGCATGGTTGCAGCGTCCTGTCTCGTTAGGTAGTTATCTGGTTTCGCAAGATTACCTGCAAAACCTTCAAAGTAACCTGCTTGACGTGCGATCAGCACATCAGCTGCATACCATTTCCCGCTTGGTACATCGTTAAAGCTATTGCTTGTTTGCTGTGAAAAACCGAATAATCGGTTGAGCACTGCCACAAATTCCGCTCTAGTTACTTTTCCGTTTGGTAGGAAGGTTCCATCTGTATAGCCATTTATAATTCCGCTTGACGCCCATTTTCCTATTGGTGATTGCGCCCAATGCCCGTTTACGTCCTTAAAACTCGCAACCGTTTGAACATTTGTAATTTCAGCGGCAAACGCCCCTGGATTCACAGATGAGAATAACAACGTAGCGACTGCTAAGCTACTGGCCAGCTTTCTAGCTATGGGCATTTTCTTAATTTTTAGACTTGAACTGTTTTTATATTTTGTCAACATGCCATCCTCCTCAGTAAAATATGTAAACGCTAACAATACCATCTAACAAAAAGATTTCTCCAGTTCACCCCCTATTTGATAGACATATTATAGCTTGAGGTTTGGGATGGCTTATCTAGACTATCTTCAGATGCATCTGGATTATTTTATACTCGCTACATGCCGCTCAAAACAAAGAACCGCTTCTCCAAAAGGAATAAGCGGTTCAATAATTTAGTATTCTGTTACGGCTACCCTACACGCTGAATTTCGATAATTTCTCCTTTAACTGCAAGGATGCATCCTCCAGCTTCAAAGAAAGCTCTACCAAATGATCACTTACACTTTGTTGCTCTCCACTAAGTGAGGCAACTTCTTGAGAGGCAGCTGATGATTCCTCAGCTATTGAGCTTACGTTGCTCATCGAATCGGATAGAACCTTTTGCGATTGACTCAGGCTGTCCATCGACACAGTTACAGCATTCAGACGGGCGATAAAATGCTGCATCTGATCCTGCACAGATACGAAGATATCGCTAGTGCTCTGCACGGAAGTCATTTGCTGATTAAAGAGCGGTGCAACTTCTGAAAGGACTACAACCGTCTCGTTCATATCTCTCATAACGGTATCTGTTATTTCTGCCACAACAGCAATAGACTCTTTCGATTGATCTGCAAGCTGGCGTATTTCATCGGCTACCACCATGAATCCTCGCCCGGCCTCGCCTGCTCTTGCTGCTTCAATGGTGGCATTCAGAGACAAGATATTCGTCTGCTGAGTAATATTTTGCATCACATTAAGAACCTTCATAACGGAAGATGCCGTTTCTGTCAGCTCGTTAACCTTCATCACAAGCTGATTCGTCTTCAGGCCCGTCCTATTCGTCTCATTAAGTAATTCTTTCAACCTGTTGAAGCCTTCCTCACTGAGTTCACCGATGCTATGTGCGGTGTGATCCATCTCGTGAGTAGCTGAATTAACTAAATCCATCTGTACCGAAATTTGCCCCGTCAACTCATTGCCACGATCAGCTTCCAAGGCCAGACTGCCAGCACCACCCGCAATTTCTTCCGTGGCCGCGGCAATATCCATAGCTGCATCAGCTGTCTTGCGCGAAACACCGCTAAGCTCATCGGCGGTTTCCAGTACCTTCCGAGCGGTTTCATTCGTATGGATAACCAGCTCTGTTATTCGTTCCATCATCATGTTAAAAGAACTGGATAACTGACCGATCTCATCACGTGAGGTGATATTCGTACGCACCCCTAGATTCCCTTCGGCTCCCTCTGACATCAAATTCTTAAGTCTGGTCAGCGGTCGAGATACCATTCTGAACATCCAATACCCTATCAAAATGGCGATAATAGCAGCTACAGCAACAATAATATAAGTAGTCTTGAGAATACGCAGCGCGTCTTTCGTCAAGTTCTCAGCCGGTACAACACCAAGTAATCTCCATCCCGAGGTCTCTAGTGTTCCATATACAGCTAATATAGATTTACCCTTCTCATCCTTTGTTGGCAATGAGCCTGCTGTATTCTGCAGCCCCCCCAAAAGCGTCCCTCCCAAATTCAGATATGTATCTGTGCCCACTTGCTGGGAGGAGGCAATCAATTCATCCTTATTCGTCAGCAATTGCATGTAAGAGCTTGTTCCAAGATCCACTTTACGAAGCTGATTTTCTAATTCGCTAATTCTAATATCGTTAATGACTATGTATCCCGAGCTTTTAGAATCACCGGCAATCGATTTGGCCAAATGGAAAACACCTGATGTATTTCCTTCCTGGCCCTGTAATTCACGTGGAATCCATATACTCTGTGGCTTCTCTTCTAGCTGCTTAAACCATGAGGATTCTCTGAAACTCTCAATAAAAGCGCTATCTTTGGTACCCGCCGAAGAAATCGGAAAACCTTCATTCATCGGAATAAGGTATACGGCCTCCACACCGTTTGATGCCGTGAGCCAATCATTTAGCTGCGCACTAATCTGGTTAGATAGTACCTTACGTTCCTCATTACTTGTAGTGGGATTATTCCCTTGTTTGAGTGCACTTTGAATTTTATTGTCGTACAAGATTCTTCCTAGACCATCCTCATAACGTAACAATTCCACATCAAACTTCTCAGCGGTTTGAACGACTGTCTGTTGATTGGCTGACAGCGCATTCGTCTCGATCGTATGCTCAGCTACGGAATAGGAAGTGTAGCCGAGAGAGAGCACGAGCACCATCGTCGAAACAAAGAAGATGAGAAAAAGCCGCACCCCAATGGATTTGGATGGATGCAGCTGGAATCGTCTTTTTTCTTTTTTCACTTGTACTTTCATCTAATCATTCACCACCGTTGTCGTCTGTTATGCCTACTGGCTTATCGTTTACAAGGTCATGAACATTTGTAACACCCGATCGGAAAGATATGGCAAATACTCATGACCGTACTCATAATAAACCATAAGCTCTTTGGGCGCTAGTACTTTGTTGTACGCGGCAAACTGCGTTGAAGGTGGACAAATCACATCGGATAACCCTGTAACCCACAACATTTTGGCTTGAATTCGCTCCGCGAGATTCTGAATATCGATGTAACCCAGTCTATTAAAAATCTCGTCCTCACGTAAATGATGGGGATCAAAAAAGCGGAAATAATAGTTAATTTCCTCATAAGCTGACGTAGTGATATCAAGCTCCCAAGCCCGTCTATAATCTGAAAGAAACGGATACACAGGAACGGCCATGCTCACACGCGGCTCTAATGCTGCACAAGCTACAGTAAGCGCTCCGCCTTGAGATAAACCAAAAGCACCTACTCGTGCTGGATCAACTTCCTCCATAGCCATCAATATTCGAGCAGTCTGTGCTGTATCCAGAAACACATTACGATAGTAAAGGTTGTGCGGATTAGGATCGTCAATGCCGCGAATAATATGTCCACGAATGGTTGTGCCTTTTACTGTAAGATTATCCTCGGAAAGTCCGCCTTGTCCCCGGCAATCCATCGCAAGGACACTAATCCCATGTGCCGCATAAGTCACCTTCTCCATCCAATCCCCGCTGTCACAGGAATATCCATGAAACATCACGACACCAGAACCTTTTTCTGAACCCCTTTTCTTCGGTCTTACATATTTACAATGGATTCTTGCTCCGCCAACACCGGTAAAATACAGATGAAAACATTCCGCCAGCTCGCTGACGAACTCCGCAGGCTCTAGTTCATAATCTAGTGACTGGGCGTCCAGATCATGCAAAGCCCGCTCCCAAAATGCGTCAAAGTCGACTGGTTTTGGGCTGCTTCCGTTATATTTTTTTAATTGTGACAATGTCATGTCGTTTCCCATATTAAGGTCCTCCTTAAGGTTTTTTCACTTAAAAAACAATGGAAACGGAAAACCCGCTTATGTGAGTTTTCCGTTAGTTTCTACTAATAACAAGAGCTCGCTAGTTGCACTTTGTGCAACTATTACAGCTAAGTAAGTTGTGTTTGTTCATTTAATTGCATTCTATACAACTAAAATTGCTCACAGCGGGGTTTCCGGGGCAAAATCGCCTGAAATAAGTGTACAATGTGCAACTATTTACACTAAACACCACCAAACTGGTTAGTTTAAGTGCACTTTGTGCAACTAGCGGCTTTAGCCTAGACATACTGGCGTCTCATGAATGAGCTCATAGTACTCACTCGTTGCTCTTTGGCTGCACTTTGTGCAATAGAATCTCTCCATATGAGCATCAGTCGGCGTTCTATTGTACTTTGTGCAATCAGTTCGAGCGAAAATGAGCATAAGAGTGATTTTTGCGGAAATCCATTGCAGAGAGTGCAATAGATTCTATTTTCAGACGAAATCGAGAGTTTCTATTGCAGAGAATGCAATGAAAAGCTCAAGCCACATAACTCATAACACAAAGCGCGCAACGTGCAGAACCCAGCACACAAAATACAGCACACTACACGCCGCACACTTTTTTCGAACGCTGCTCAGCCACCAAATATCTACCCAACTTCACTCTACCTAAAGCTTGTTCCTCAAAGGTTGTTCACCCTATTAAATTTTACCTAAACCCGCATCATCGCCAACCTCTTCATGGGTGTCGATGACATAGTTGACGATTTCATCAACAGTTGTATATGCAACGCCTACATAAGTGTCAGCAGCGCCATAATAGATGGCGATACGGCCCGTTTCTGCATCATGCAGAGTGGCACATGGGAACAGAACGTTATTCACAAAACCTCTTTCCTCATACCATTCTTCAGGAGTTAGCACAAAATTTTTCGAGCGATATTTTACTTTCGAAGGCTCGTTTATATCCAAAATAACTGCACCCATGCTATATACAAGACCGTTGCAGGTTCCTGTAACGCCATGGTAGAACATCAACCAGCCTTCTGTAGTTTCAATCGGTGCAGGTCCGCCGCCAATCTTGACACTTTGCCACCAGCCTTGGCCACCTTTACTCATGACATGGCGGTGTTTACCCCAAAATACAAAGTCAGGGCTTTCACTAAGGAATACATCACCGAATGGTGTATGTCCGCTGTCACTTGGACGGGACAACATCACGAAGTTATTGTTGATTTTTCTAGGGAACAATACACCGTTCCGGTTGAAGGGCAGGAATGGATTTTCCAAGCTGATAAATGTTTTGAAATCTTGCGTTTTAGCAACACCGATAGCTGCGCCGTAAAAATCTGTACACCAGATAATATAAAATGTATCTTCGACCTTAACCAGACGTGGATCGTAAGCATAACGCGACTGATAAGAGTTACCTTCTTCATCTATAAATCGGATCGGCTCATCATCGATTTTCCAATCTAGACCGTCAACACTATGTCCCATGCGCAAATGCGGACGCGTTGTGTTATCTTCTACACGAAATACTCCGATAAAACTACCTTCAAACGCAGTAACCGCACTATTAAAAATACGGGCTACTCCTTTTGCAGGATTTCTTTTGATAACCGGGTTATCATTATGTCTCCAAATCGGATTCTCATAGCCAGCAGGCTTATCCTGCCAAGGCATGTTCGGGATGTTCACTGCACTCGCTCCTACCAATTTCACTTCATTCATTAGTATTCCCTCCAAATGTATGCAACTTTTCAGTATGCTATTTTATCTAGTACTGCTATGAAATCTACTACTAAGCTTACTTAACGGAACCTTGTGAAAATCCATTGTAGATATACTTTTGCAACGCGGTAAACACAACCAATGTCGGAATAATCGCGATCATAATCGCCGCACATATTACTTCCCACTGCGATCCATATGGACCTTTAAACTTAAAGAGTGCTGTGGAGATCGTTTGGAGATCTGTTTTCGGCATATATAGGAAAGGAGTGTAAAAATCGTTATAAATATTTACGCCCTTCACAATAATTACTGTTACAATCGCCGGTTTCAGCAGTGGCAAAATAATTCTCCAATAAATCGTCCAATACGAAGCCCCGTCCAGCATCGCGGATTCATCCAGTGACTCGGAAATCGAATCCAGGAACTGCATGAAAATATATACAGCGATAATATCGGTACCGAGGTACATCACGATGGGTGCCCATCTGGTATTAAACAGGCCCAAGTGATTGATGATTTGGAAGGTTGCCACTTGCGTTGTAACACCCGGAATCAGGGTAGCAATCAGAAACATACTGATGAGAACTTTACTGCCTTTAAATTTGAAACGGGATAAAATATATGCCATCATCGAACCCGTCAGCGTTGCACCCAGGATAGAGATCACAACGATAATGACAGTGTTTTTAAATCCTAGAAGCATTTTGCCATCAACAAAAGCCTTAGTGTAGTTGGAGAAATTCAGCCAATTCTCTGGCAGCGTTAACGGTCCGGTTGAAGCGTATTCCGGCCCTGTTTTTAATGAGGCAAAAAATACAACTACGATAGGTATCAATGCTGCAAGTGCTCCCAAAATCAAGGTGAGATATTTGAATATACTAGCAGTGGTATATTTTACAGAATGCATAGTTTATTTCTCCTCCTTAATCAGAACGCGCTGCAAAATAGTAACTACTATAACGATACCCAGCAAAACTACGGCCATCGCTGACGCTAATCCAACTTTGCTATATTTGAACGCTACATCGACCGTCTGAATAACAAATGTGCTACTTCCGTTAGATCCGCCTGTCATGACGTATGGAATTTCAAACACACCAATAGCGCCACTGACCGCAAGAATTAAGTTCAATTGCAAAATACGTTTAATACTTGGCAAAATAATATGCATAAACTGATGCCATCTGTTTGCACCATCAATCTCAGCAGCTTCATAAATATCCGAACCGATCGAGGAAATAGCCCCAAGGAAGATCAGGAAGTTCATCCCCATGTATCTCCACAGTGACGCACCTGCGAGCGAGAAGTTAATCAAGTTCGGATTGAGCAGCCACTTCTGCTGTAAACCGCTGAGTCCGAGCAGGTTAAGAATCGTATCTAGCGTTCCATCTGGTTTGAAAAAGAACAGAAAGATAAAGCCGATCGCTACACCGTTTAGCAAGGTTGGGAAGAACAAAATCCCTTTGAATAAATTTTTCATGCGAACACTAAAGCTCAGTATGGTTGCAAAATACAAAGCAAGTGCCATCTGAATAAAGGTAGTGAAGAAATAATACAAGCTGACCTTAAATACGGAAAAATACTCCGGTTTCGTAAAAATGGTTTTGTAGTTTTCTAACCCAACGTACTCCATGTTTTTACTTAGGCCATTCCAGCTGGTGAAGCTGTACCGAAACATACTGATTACTGGATAATAAGCAAATGTGAGTAGTAATACGATCGGCACTAATGAGAACAAGCATATGATGGCAATCCGTTGATTTTTGTAACTCAAATTCGAAAACTTGAACACCCGATACACCTCCAGAAAAGCATCCTCATTTATTTATGACTCGTTTAAATGTGAAGGGGGAAATGCCCGTTAGCATATCCCCTCCCACATCCACTACCGCCTATAGCATTTAAGAAAGCTTATAGTTGTTACTGTGCTGTGACTTTAGCGCGAGCGGCTTTCCACTTGTCGTTGAGGTCCTTCATGATGTCATCATAGGATTCTTTTCTGTTGCCAATTGCGGCTTCAATAATCCGTTTCTTGAAGTCTGGTTGCCAAGCACCGATTTCGGCTTGTTTGTCGATTTCATCAGACCAGCCTTCTTCACCGGCTTTAGCAGCTGCAAGTGTATCAAAGGTTACTTCAGTACCTTCATATTGTTTCAGAATTTCTGGAAGCTCTGCACCGATAGCCGGGCTCATACCGCCACCTTCAGTCGTTGGGTAGCCAGATTCGTTAATGAACCAATCCACCCAAGCTCTAGCAGCTTCTTTGTTTTTACTATGAACGCTGACACCCAGATTGTAGTCACCAGCAAGTGGTACAAGGATTTTATCTGCATTCGTAGGGAATGGCATAAAGCCGACATCATCTGGATTCGTTGCTAAACCTTTGATTTGACCGATTGCCCAAGATCCAAGAACCATCGTGCCGATTTTTCCGTTAGCCAGATCTGCTTTGGAAGATTCCCAGTCTGTAGTCGTCGGATCTTCTTCAATCAAACCTTTTTGTGCTGCATCGTACAGGATTTTGTACAGCTCATAGTGAGGTTGACCTGGAACATAGTTATCGTCGCTAGCCACTTGACCAATGTTCACATAATCACGGTTACCAGCTACTGTAGCCAAATCCGCTTCCCATTGGGTCAATGTCCAGCCAGCTGCGTAGTTTGTGTACAGAGGCACAGCTTTCGTTTTATCTTTAACAGATTGCAGAGCAGTTAAGAATTGTTCAGGCGTTCTTGGAACCTCTGTAATCCCAGCATCTTTAAAGACTTGTTTGTTGTAAATAATACCGTTAAAGTTGATGGTCATTGGAATTCCGTAAGCCATTCCGTCTACTGCTCGTTCTTCCACACCTGTATATTGTTTTTGCATATCTTCGAGTGTACCCAGTGGTTCGAAGAAATCGGGAATATCTTTAATAGCTATGCTTGTAGGTAACAACAGAACGTCGCCATAGTCACTAGTGCTCATGCGAATTTTAATTTGATCTTCGTAAGTAGCAAGCGCTTCAAAGTTTACCTTTACATCAGGATATTTCTCATTGAACTTAGCCGCATACTCTTTGAATACGGTATCAACAATATCCGTTCTTTGCGTAATGACCGTGATATCCCCTTTAATATCCTTGGCTGCTGCATCATCAGCCGGAGCTGCCGTCGCCTCTGTTGAGGATCCATTGCTTCCTGTGTTTTTAGCACCTTCATTGTTGGTGTTGTTGTTTGAGGAACAACCGCTAAACAATCCTGCCATAAGTGTCAGTGCCATCAAGCCCATCATTGTTTTGCCTTTTTTCATGCTTTTACGACCCCTCTCTTCAATTCGACTCTAATTTGGTTTAATAACAAAAATAATAACTTTTATCATCACCATCAATTTAATAGAGTAATCACTATTATCAAAATCACTGAAATACTCTTGAAAAAAAGTGATGATATCGCTTACAAACTCATTATAGATCTATTTTTAACGCAAAACGATGGTTTGAATTGCTTTTTCTGGTCTTGTATTTGTTATTTTTGTTTTTGTTATGGTTTTTTTATTATCTAATTTATTGAAAATAACCACAAAAAAAGAGAGCTTATCGCTCTCCTAAATAATAGCTTCCTATATAGGACTAAAACTCACGTTCCATTTTCGGTAATTTACAGCCACTTTTGTAATCCTTAGGTGTCATACCACACATTTTCTTGAACAATTTATTAAAATAAACCGGATCACTATAGCCAACCTTATCGGCAATTTCATAATTTTTTAAGTCGGGATGCTCGATCAGCAATTCTTTCGCCTTAGTAATACGAATTCGAATTAGATAATCGGTGATGGTTTGCCCCGTCTTTATTTTGAACAACCGGCTGAGGTAGCTCGCATTCATACCGACGGTCTCCGCCAAACGCTCAAGTTCGAAGTTCTGATCGTACTCCCTCTCCAGTATGCTTTTAGTCTGTTCAACTACGTAATGCTCACCACCATCTGCCGCTTGAGAGAACATCTCCTCCTGCTCTGTGACGTTCTTTTTCTTTGTATCCTCTACTCTCTTGAGCAATTCATATAGCTGAGTCTTATCAATAGGTTTTAGTAAATAATCCATCACCCCATGGCGGATTGCTCGGCGGGCATATTCAAATTCACTAAAACCGCTAAGAACGGCAATAGGTATATCCTCCATATGTCCTCTAACCTGTTCAATCAACATAAAGCCATCCATTCTAGGCATTTTGATATCTGTAATAAGCAGATCAATGTCATCTCGGGATAACTTTTCAAAATGCTCCCAGGCTTCCACCCCGTTACCGTAGGATCCAATTACATGTACATCTAGCTCCATCCTGGATGTGATTTTTTCGAGCCCCCTGCGAATGACCTCCTCGTCGTCCGCAATCATAACATTTATCATTTGAGCACTTCCCTCCAGTTGTATCTGCCAGTTATTATGATTGCTCCATCATCACGAATAGAATTCTTCCTATGTATTACGTCAATGTACGATTGCACTCTTTTATAGTCTTGTATTTACTATAACGAAAGCTATTCTAATTTCCCAGCTGCAACTATAAATTGTCCTTGAAATCATCTTCGAAAAAGTATATAACTAAAATAAGTTGTTATTATAAACTAACAAATTAATAATAACTATATAACAAAAATCAATTTACTAATTATTCTCTTTTCTATTTTCAATGTAAGGTGGGGATTCTCGATGATATTTAACAACGAATACATTGCAGGCATAACCTGGGGCTTCTCGGGTACACGCGGTTCATGGAAAACGGAAGAAGCGGAACGTTCGATGGAACTCATGTCTTCAGTCACTGGAGCGAACTGGACAGCCATTGCCTTTAGTGCGCTTCAAGCTACCGCTCATTCTACGGAAATTCCCTACTGGGAGGCGCCAAGCGTTACCGACGAAGAAGTGAAACAGTCCATCAGTAAAGCGAAGTCACTGCAGCTAAAGGTATGCCTGAAGCCGATCGTTAATTGCGCGGACGGAACTTGGCGTGCTCACATTAACTTTTTCGATAAGGATGTTCCTTGCGAGCCTAAATGGTCGGAGTGGTTCAGCTCTTATACTAAATTTATTCTGCATTATGCTGCTATTGCTGAAGAAACAGGCTGTGAGATGTTCTGTATCGGCTGCGAGCTTGTACAAACGGATAGACGAGAAACCGAATGGCGTACGCTTATTGCCGAGGTTCGGAAGGTTTACTCAGGAATTCTTACTTATAATTGCGATAAGTATCAGGAGGATAACGTGACCTGGTGGGATGCGCTCGATGTAATTTCTTCAAGTGGATATTATCCAGCCAACGATTGGGAAGCTCAGCTCGACCGGATTGAGCATGTGGTGAGATCACAGAATAAGCCATTCTTTTTCATGGAAGCGGGTTGCCCAAGCCGAAGCGGGAGTGCGGCGATCCCTAATGATTGGACCTTGAAGGGTGAACCAAGTCAAGCAGAACAAAGCAAATTCTATCAGGCAATGTTTCAAGGCTGTGAGCGCAGAGATTGGGTTCAGGGCTTTATGCTTTGGGATTGGCCTACTCATCTTTATCCAATTCATGAAGCAGAACACAATGATGATTATTGTATGTATGGCAAACAAGCCGCTGGGATCATCAACGATTACTTCACCTCGAAAATCAATAAGTAATGTGAGGAGTGACTACTTACCAATGATTAATTCACCAGAATTATGGTTGACCCAGCTTGAGGATGAGCTACAGGGTAATATTCTTAGTTTTTGGATGAAACAGACGAAGGACGAAATCAATGGCGGTTTTGTTGGTAAAATCGACAATCAGCTGAACATTGCACCTGACGCGGAGAAAAGCCTTGTGCTTAATGCCCGTATTCTTTGGTCCTTTGCCAGCGCTTACCGGAACTACGGCAAGACAGAATATCTGGCCATGGCAGAGCGTGCCTATGCCTATTTGATGGATCATTTCATCGATAAGGAGTATGGCGGATTATACTGGATGGTGAATGCTGAAGGCAAACCTTCTCAGGAGAAAAAACAGATCTACGGCCAAGCTTTTGCTATCTACGCATTGGCTGAATTCTACCACGTGACTGGACGGCCTGAGGTGTTAGATGAGGCCATTCAAATATTCCGGCTTGTTGAGAAATATGGCTATGATTCAACTTATAAAGGTTATGTTGAAGCTTTATCTCGGGAATGGCAAATCACGGATAACCTCAGTCTTAGCAGCAAGGACTTGAATGAAAAAAAATCTATGAATACCCATCTGCATGTTCTGGAAGCGTATACCGGTCTCTATCGAGTATGGAAGTCAGAGGAGTTGGCGAGTACGCTGGCTGAGCTAATCGAAACGATGCTGGACCATATCATTGATAACGAAGGCAAGCATTTTCATCTTTTCTTAGATGAGGCATGGAATGTAAAGTCAGATATTATCTCCTATGGACATGATATCGAAGGCAGCTGGCTGCTTGTGGAAGCCGCAGAAATACTTGGCGAAGAAAAGCTGCTACAGCGTGTTCGAACCGTCGCTATCTCCATGGCAGAAGCTGTTCTTGCAGAAGGTATAGATACCGATGGCGGGATATGGAATGAAGCTGATCCGAGCGGATTGCTAAGCAAAGATAAAGATTGGTGGCCGCAAGCGGAGGCGGTTGTTGGATTCTATAATGCTTATCAGCTGACCGGTGACAGCAAATTTAACGAGGCTGCCCAAGCCTCCTGGACTTTTATCGATAAATATATGGTGGATCACAAACAAGGCGAATGGTACTGGGGCGTGGACGAGAACCATCTGCCCCTCCCTCACGCAACCAAGGTTAGTGCCTGGAAATGCCCTTATCATAACAGCAGAGCCTGCTTCGAAATGATCGCACGACTGAATTCAACCCTAAAGGAGACTGTATAATGTCATCGTTATTTCATGAACGCAAACAACAATTAACAGAACGTTATGAAGCGCTGATCACCCGTAAAAATGAAAAGCTTCCTTGTGGAAACGGTATTTATGACCGTTATGTTTATCCACTGCTTACCGCTGAGCACGCTCCTCTAATCTGGCGTTACGACTTCAACCCTGACACTAATCCTTACTTCGCTGAAAGAATCGGCGTCAACGGCGTTTTCAACCCGGGTGCCATTGCACTGAACGGCAAATTCTATCTCGTTGCCCGTGTTGAAGGCAATGACCGCAAATCTTTTTTTGCTGTAGCAGAAAGCGACAATGGCGTAGACGGCTTCCGCTTCTGGGATCATCCAGTCGTGTTGCCTGAGACAGAAGTTCAGGATATCAACGTTTACGACATGCGCTTAGTAAGTCATGAAGATGGCTGGATCTATGGCCTCTTTTGTACAGAACGCAAAGATTCAGACGCCCCACACGGTGACCTTTCCAGTGCAGTAGCACAATGTGGTATAGTTCGCACAAAGGATCTGAAGACCTGGGAACGTCTGGCCGATCTTAAGACAGGTTCTGCTCAACAGCGCAATGTCGTGCTCCACCCTGAATTTGTGGATGGAAAATACGCCTTCTACACTCGCCCACAGGATGGCTTTATTGATGCAGGCTCCGGTGGCGGTATTGGCTGGGGACTCTCGGATACGATTGAGGATGCCGTGATTACAAGTGAGACAATCATGGATGAGCGCCACTACCATACCATCAAGGAAGTTAAGAATGGCCAAGGTCCAGCTCCAATCAAAACACCAAAAGGCTGGTTGCATATCGCACACGGTGTGCGAAACACTGCCGCTGGGCTTAGATACGTCCTTTATGCCTTTTTATCTGATCTGGAGGAGCCAAACAAAGTCACACATTCACCAGGCGGTCATTTCATCGCACCAGACGGTGAAGAACGTGTCGGTGATGTCTCCAACGTTGTATTCTGTAACGGTGTAATTGCACGCGATAACGGTGAGATCTATATCTACTACGCTTCCTCCGACACCCGCATCCATGTAGCAACAACTACGGTTGATCAAATGTTAGATTACGTACTGAACACACCAGAAGATCCACTCCGCTCTTATGCTTGTGTAGAGCAACGTATCGCCCTCATCGATCGTAATTTAGCGCTGTAAATAAGAGTTCAGAGTCCTTAAAAATCAACAGAGCAGCGATTCTCCTTAATGGAGGGTCGCTGCTCTGCGTTTTTGATCATTCTGTGTCCCCTAGCACGTTACTATGGGTATTTGATAGTGTTTACTAATGCTCTTTCGACTTGTAAATCTGTTCATGGATACTCCCTTATTGTTGATAAATATCCATACTTTTTAGCCGTTTAATGATTAATTCCTATAGATTAAGCTCAAAATAGCTCAGTAATCCCCTAACTCCAAGGAGGCTGAGATATAAATGTTCAAACGTATGGATGAGATCATGATCGAAATTCCTGAAGTTGAGAAGCCAGATCCCAATGCTGCTGCCGCTGTACAAGAACTGCTTGGCGGAAAGTTCGGAGAAATGTCGACCCTTAACAATTATCTCTATCAATCCTTTAATTTCCGTTCAAAAGACAAACTGAAACCCTTTTATGATTTGGTGATGAGTATAACAGCGGAAGAGCTAGGCCATGTGGAGCTAGTTTCGCATGCCATCAACAAATGCCTTCGAGGGTCAACAAGTTATAAAGAGCCAGATTCCACCCCTCTAGGGTCCGTAAAAGATGCGCGTTTATCCTATCACTTTCTGGCGGGGGCTCAAGGTGCTATGCCTTTTGATTCAACGGGGAATCCATGGACCGGAGCAAATGTATTTAATAGCGGCAACTTAGTGGAAGATCTGCTACATAACTTCTTCCTCGAATGTGGAGCCAGAACACATAAAATGAAAGTTTACGAAATGACGGACCATCCAGCTGCACGTGCTGTAGTCGGATTCCTCTTAGTGCGCGGTGGTGTCCATGTGGTCGCTTATGCCAAAGCCATTGAAATCGCAACAGGTGTTAATGTGACGAAACTCGTGCCGGTTCCTTCGTTAAATAACAAATCGTTTAGTGAAGCGAAGAAATATGAGGAGAAAGGTGTGCATACAAAGCTGTACACCTGGAGTGACAGTGACTTCGGCGCCATCGATCAGATTTGGAAGGGAACCCACCCAGAGGATAACCTCCCGCTTGAAGTCATTAAGGGAGCACCTAAAGGCTTCCCGATCCCCGTAGCTCCTGCAGTCGAAGAGGAGTTCGCCCCAGGAATCTCCCCCGAAGACTTTAAAGAAATTGCCAAACGCCTCAAAATGGCTGGAAATATTACCGAATAATATTTAAAATGAATCTGGTGAGGAATTTACGCAGCGTCTTCCTCACCATAGGTTCACTTTTTTTTAATTGTACAAAGCCCGATATTCATCCTCCAGCATAGACATCAGAATCATGTTATGAAATTCTCCGTCTACATAAAGAGCATCCCGCTCCACACCATCGTGCTTGAAACCAAGCTTCTCATAGACATGAATGGCTCTTGGATTAAAAGGATATACACCCAGATGGATACGATGCAGCTTCAAGGCTTCAAAGCCATATCGCAGCATTTGAGTCATAGCCTCAGTACCGTAACCCTTCCCTCTATGTTCATGACTACGAATTCCAATTCGAATATTTGCGCTACGGTTGTCCGGATCTATTTCGTTCAGAACCACTTCTCCAATAAGCTCATCCGTTTGCTTGACGATAATCATAAGATCCACACGATCCTCAGCTGGAACACTAATCTTTCGAATCCATGCCGAAGTTTGCTCGCGAGAGATTTCCCCTTGCGACCCTGTTAGACGACCCATCTCATCATCAAGTAAAAATTCGTAATAGGCCTCCAGATCGGACTCTCCTACACCACGCAGATGAATATTTTCGCCTTCGATCTTAGGTATTGCAACTGCTTCTGACATAACTGAATTCCCCCTAACCAAAATTCCATGGCTTTCAATTATTTTTAATCGGCTGATTTCTAGTCTCTCGGTATATCCACAGAATCACGATGCACTATGTCTGCTGCAATCAGGATCTTCTCCAGTGGTGCAGAGGGATGCCCAATCCGACTTAGCAGTTTCTCCACTGCCGCCCGGCCCATCGCTTCTTTAGGGACATGTACAGTAGTAAGCGGCGGAACGCCTCTTGAGGCATCCTCAATATTATCAAAGCCCGTGACCGAGATATCCCCTGGAATATTAAGACCTTCTGCCTTCAGGATATCACTGACCGTAAGTGCTGTTTTGTCATTGGCGCAGACCAAGGCGGTTGGGAGTGTCTTAGCTTTTTTCCGCTTCATCACCCAATTTTTAAAATCCTCTTGGAATACATCTTCCTCCACCCCTTCTAAAAAGAGATTCGCATCATCTTCCAAAGGCAGTCTTATCCCACTCTCCTCCAGCGCACTCCGGAAGCCAATCCACCGATCCCGAAAACTGCGTGAAAATCCAATATTCCCGATAAAATGCATTTGTGTATGGCCTGTCCCCATCAAATGATTAGTAAGTCGAGCCATGGAATCCACATTGTTCGCGAATACAGTATCACTTGGAATTAATGGATCTTCATGGTCAATCAACACCATCGGCAGACCGATGCGATGTACCTCAAGTAGTATGGAAGTGGAGATTTCGCCCACACCTACCAAACCAAGAATCCCGCTTGGGTTCAAGATATTCACGAAATTATCCGCACGATTCTCAGAGATGATCACCATTCCAAGTCCTTCTTGATCCAGCGCAAGGGCAATACCGTCCACAATTTTCCCCCAATACAAGGAATCCTGAGTTTGCGAGCGGATATTCGGCATTAATACAAGCACAGATTGCTTATTCCGATCACTCCCCCCTACCGGAGGAGTACGCTTGACACCTTGGACAAAAGCATTTTTTTGCGTAAAATAGCCTAACTGCGAAGCCGCTTGAATCACTCGTTCTCTGGTCGTCTCATTAACGCCAGCTTTACCAGATAGTGACTTGGAGACAACAAATTTGGATACACCGAGATGATCAGCTATTTTTTGCATGGTGACCTTTTTAGCCATATTAAACCCTCCAGAGATTGTAATAAAATTAATGTTAAACTAAAGTTAAGGCTGAGAAGTTACCTGTGTAGCTACCCGCGCTTCCGTCCATTTTGCATTTAATTCGTCAAAAGACTTTTGTAAATCAGGCGCAGCAAGTAACTCTTGAATATAATCTCCGGACCAAAAGGACAGCTTAGCTCCATTTGCCAGATCGATGAACGCATCACTTTGTACCGTGCCATAAACCAGCTTAGGTTCATAAGATAAAAATTCACGGTACTGCGGCAAAAAAGGGTTCAGACTACCATCAGCAGGAAGGAATCCCCAATCATCTGAATACGAAGTCTCTTTTACAAAAAAATTCAACCAAGCCATAGCAAGCTCTTTATTCTTACTGTATTTGCTAACACCCACGAACCAGTCTGGATTGATCGGCGCATAGTGAGTACTGCTATTATCATAAGGAAATGGGAAGAATCCGATATCATCTGGTGAAGCCCCCACATCAAGCACTTGTCCAACCGCCCAATTTCCAAGTAAATACATGCCAGCTTGACCTTTAGCGAGTCTAGTCTTAGAGATCTCCCAATTGTTCGAGAAGAGTTCATTCTCTACATAACCTTTAGCAATTAAGGTTCGAGCAATGGAAATGGATTTCCCCCACTCATTATTAAGCTGCCATGGACTATCCTCATTTACCATATTATTTAGGTACTCAGGGTTGCCTGTCATATAATTGACCAGACTATTTCCCCATTCACGCAGTGGCCAGACGGCTCCATAATTCATATACAGCGGGATAATTCCAGCCTCTTTTAATTTAGCGCAAGCTTCGTAGAATTGATCCAGTGTCTGTGGAACTGCGGTAATTCCTGCTTTTTCGAAGGACCTTTTATTATAGACAATCCCTACCGTGGTAGTTCCCGTAGATAGCCCATATCGCTTACCATCATAAGTAGCAAAAGAAGTGAAGCGCTCACTAGCCGAAGTTTCTTCATCCAACGGTTCGAAAAAATAATCCAGTTCCTTTGATGGTAGATTCACAGGAAGCAAAAGTACATCTCCGGCGTCCTTGGTGGACAGTCTTACCAGAATGTCCGTCGCGTAATTGGATAAACCTTCAAATTCAACATTCGCTTCGGGGTACTTTTGCTTAAATTGGTCTGCGTACCCTTGAAAGGTTCCGTTCTCAATCAGATCTATTCGATTGGTCATCATGACTATGGTGCCGGATAAGTCAGACTTCACCTCGTTTCCAACTGGAGGCACTGTAGATTCCGTCTGCTTGGTGTTGTTCTCACAGCCACTAATCGATAACAAAATGAGAAGCAGCAGTATGGTACGCGTAGTCCAGTGTAATCTCATCCCCATCAACGGACAGCCTCCTCTTATTTCAGTCAGATAATCTATTCATTTCCGATTCCAGCAACGGCAGTGACAAAATAACATCCGTCCCTTGTCCAAGCTCACTATATACCTCAATTCCAAAAGCCGCTCCATAATGAAGGCGCACTCGCTGCTGTATATTTTTCATACCAATGCCCCCATTGATACTTTTCTTAGGAGGACTTTCTTTCTGCAGCCCATCGTTCAATCTCTCCAAAGTGATCTTATCCATTCCACAGCCATCGTCCTTAATATGAAAGAACAGCATTTGCTCAGTCATCTCACAACGGATACTTAAATGCATTTGTGGTTTATTATCATCCAAGCCATGATAAGCAGCATTCTCTATGATCGGCTGGAAGACCAGCTTGATAATAGAGTAATTATCTAACTCCTTCGGTACGTCGATCTCGAGTACGAAACGATTAGGGTAGCGACAGTTCAGCAGCTCAACATAATTGCGTACATATCCAAGCTCTTGCTTCATTGTCGTTTTGCCACTCAAATCACTTGTACTATACCGTAGCAGTTTACCTAAAATTGAGATCATGTCCGCAGCTTCAATATCATCATTGAGCTCAGCGGTCATTCGGATCGACTCCAGCGTATTATAGATAAAATGAGGATTAATCTGACTCTGCAGTGCGTGAAGCTCCGCTTCCTTCTTCTGTTCTTCAATTCGGTAGATATCCTGAATTAACTGCCTGATCCGAGCCAACATTCGATTAAACTGATGCCCGAGCAGACCAATCTCGTCACGCCGTCTAACCCTAAACATCACATCTAGATCGCCGCCCTGAACCTTTTTCATCAGTTGAATCATCTGCGATAGTGATTTAGTGAGTGCAAAGGAAAGGATAATGGAGATAATTAACGCAAGTACAATGATACTTAATGTAGCAGCGAGCGTTGTATTACGGGTTACCTTCACATCCCGCATTAGCACATCTACAGGAATCGAAATAATGGCCTTCCAATTGGTCTTGCTAGAGCTTGAGTAAATATTCAGAAAATCTTTTCCGTTGACTGTATCATAGAAACTCCCGGATTTCCCATCGACCCTTTTGAATAGCTCTGAATCAGATACATCCGTGGCAAGAAGTTTTTTGTCACTGTCGTACACGACCATCCCCATCTCATCAACGATCAAAGATTTGCCATGTGTTACTTTATCCAGCTCCGTAACCCGATTCTCCAAATTGCTAATATTTGCTTCAACCGCGATCAGCCCAATCGGATTTAACAAACCATCCACGATTTTGCGAACAACGGTAAAAGCATATCGAGTGCTCTGCAAATTACTCGTAAATGATTGGGTACCAAACAAAAGGGCCTCTCCGCTGGAATCCTTCGTCTGCTGACTCCAGTACTTATAGCTTTGATCGAGGTCGAGCCGCACTCCACCATCCTTGGCAGAATAATAACCATTCCCATGCGCGTCAAAAATATAAACCGTGTTCGCGCCTCGCTTAATATTGTTAATAAATGAAATGTTGCCTTCTATGCCCCGCTGAATGGACAACAGTAAATCAAAATCTCCGGGTAACAATGTAGCACTGCCTGATTCGCCACCCATGATCTCTTTCTGCTCATGATAGTGGTTCGAACGAATTAAATTTTGTTTAATATCGTTCACATAGGCTGGCATAGATGAAATACGCTTCATATCTTCGATATAATCATCTACTCCATCCATCATTTGATCGATTAACTTCTCAGAATAAGCAATGGTGTTGCCCTGAATAGATTCTGAATAACTCTTATAAGTAAACACACTAATGAAGGTAAGCGGAAGGGTAATAATTATTAAAAAGACGAGGAGCAGCTTGCGTTCCATACTCATGTCCCCGATAACGGACCACCAGCCAAAGATGCGTTTACCTTTCATACGGTCCTTCTCCTTAGCCCTTTTTTACCTAACTTGTTATTATTATTTACCTAACAAAATTATTATACGGGGAAGTCCTTCTTTACACAATAACAAAACCGCTTCCTCATAACGAAGAAGCGGTTTTGTTATGTAAATCATAAAAAAATTAGTTAGGGACCCACTTATTTTATCGTGAATAATGACAGTTTGTCTTTTAACTGTCCTGAAGCACTTTCCAGCTTGCCTGACAATGAAACGAGTTGATCACTTACACTTTGCTGTTCATTACTGAGTGAAGCCACTTCTTCGGAAGTCGCTGATGATTGCTCAGCTACAGCACTTACGTTACCCATTGCTTCCGACAACACAACCTGTGAATGATTCAAGCTACTGATCGCTGTTGTCACCGATTCCAGACTAGTAATGAACTCATCCATCTGTCCCTTTACGGATACAAAGATATCGCTCGTGCTCTTCACTGCGCTTATTTGCTCTTTAAAGAGAGGTGCCACTTCAGATAATACAGCTTCCGTTTCGTTCATTTCCGTTATGATCTTGTCGGTGATTCCGGCTACAAGAGCAATAGACTGCTTCGATTGGTCGGCAAGCTGTCTTACCTCACCTGCTACCACCATAAAGCCCTTGCCAGCTTCGCCTGCACGTGCGGCTTCTATCGTCGCATTCAATGATAAAATATTCGTCTGCTGTGTGATACTCTTCATCACATCCAGCACCTTAATCACTGAGAATACTGTTTCTTTCAAATTGTTAACACGTTCTACAAGCGCACCTGTCTTTTCCCCAGTACGGCTAGTCTGATCCAGTAAATCCGTTAATTGCTTGGCACCTTGAGCACTAGCTTCTCCAACCCCGCGTGCTGCCTCATCCATCTCACTGTTGGCACTAATCACGGTCTGCATTTGCGTAGCTATCACATCTGTAAGCTCATTACCACGTTCAGCTTCAAGTGCCAGACTGCCTGCTCCTCCAGCAATTTCTTCCGTAGCGGCTGCGATTTCCTTCGCAGAAATAGCTGTCTTACGCGATGCTTCTCCAAGCTCGCCAGCGGTCTCCAGTACATCTCGAGCAGTTTCTCTAGTTTGCGATACAAGCTCAGTAATACGCTCCATCATCAAGTTAAAGGAGGCTGATAGTTGTCCAATCTCATCCTTAGACACATATTCTGTACGTACACTTAAATCTCCGCTTGCACCTTGAACCATAAGATCCTTCAATCGTGCCAGAGGGCGAGCAATCATACGAACCATCCAAATCCCGATCAATATCGCAAGCAGTGCTGCGCCAGCAGCTGTAATAAACGTCGTCAACAGAATCGGACGGGCTTCCTTCACTAGCTCGTCTGTAGGCACTACGCCTGATAGCTTCCAATCCGCCCGTATCATCGGATTAAATACCGCCAGAATTTCTTTTCCGTTTGGATCTTTAGCTTCTAGGCTATTATTATTTTTCTTACTCTCTTTGATAAAAGAAAACTCGGATGGCTTTCCATCGTCTATCGAATTAGAAGAAGCTACAACTGTACCTTCAGGAGATACTAGTTGAATACGGGAGCCATCTCCCAGCTTCACACTTGCAAAAGATTCCTCCAGCAGTGTGTTTTTCAACACAAGCATGATTATGTATCCTTTTTCTGATCCCAGATTTTTAAGGGATCTTACCATAGCAATCTCCTTATCTCCATTTCCTTGAATAGAAGTGGAGAACCAAATATTCTTGGCGCCGCCTTTGTCACCGTCCGAATAATATGAATTATATTCTTTGGTGTCTTCTACTAACTTCTTGTACCATTCTTGTTCACGTAATCCGTCAAGACTAATGCCAGCACTACCACTTGTAACGATATCCTGCTCAGGTGTCTCTGGAATCAAAGAGACACTGATAATATTATTATCTGTTGTTGTCTGACTGGACAATTTCTTACTTATTGCACTTGTTGCTTCAAATTTCTCGTAAGCTGTTTGTGCAGTAGACAAAGCCTTCAGATCCGTTTGCATCTGCGCATCAAAATAAAGCTGTAATGCCAAGTTCTCATACTGTTTCAAGGTAATATCCAGCTTCTCAGCAGTCTGAATAATAGTCTGACGATAGGCTTCTGATACGTTATTCTTTATCGTTGTTTTCGCCTTCGAATAAGATATAAGTCCAAGTGACATAACTACGATTACAGTGGAACATAGGAATATTAGAAATAACTTCACACCGACGGATTGGATAGGATTAACTCTCTTGATCTGGCTTCCCCAACCCAACATCATTTTCTTAGCATCTAACTTTGATGTCTTTCCTGTACCTACTTCATTGCTCTGTACATTTACGGATTTTTTATTGTTCTTCTTCATCTCTCTAACCTTCTCTCTTTATGCTTTTCACTAATACTATCTTGATCAGGATCCCCATCATGATCATCTACCCGCTAATATTAGAGGACATATGAAAGCGCTAACCATACTATATATCGGTTTATTAGGCCTTTTTTCTTAGCTTTACTATACTTTTTTTATAACTTTTAACCTATGTATTCTGAAACAAAAAAACTCCCTTCGTTCTACCCTCCTTTTGGATTTATTTGTTAGTTACTAATATATATATCTTATTGTTAGCTTTGTCAAAAGAAAAACAGGGATGCTCTTATAGCAAAGAACATCCCTGTATCTTATTAAGATTTTCTCTTACGCATCATATCAAAGTATGCTACCGGCTGATCTACCTTCATGCGTACACGTTGCAGAGGATGACGGGCTGCGTCAAGCGGGTTACCTGCTTCATCCCACAATTCGGCTACAGTCTGCTTAAAGAATGTATCATTGGGTCCGAAGAATTCAACTTCCTGCCCTGGCTTGAAGTGATTGCGTTGCTGAATGAGCGCCATTCCACTCTCAGCATCGTATTCTAGTACAAGTCCGGCAAAATCATAAGGAGCTGCTTTTTCTTCAGGCTCATAGATATGATCTTCATGATCCGGAGTATCATAGAAGAACCCTGTGTTAAGCGGACGATTCGCCGCTTTATTCAGCTCATCCAGCCACTCTTGCTTCAACTCATATCCTTCCGGATCAGCCATGTAAGCATCAATAGCTTTACGATAAGCGTTAACTACAGTAGCTACATAGTGAATCGACTTCATTCGTCCCTCGATCTTGAAGCTGTCAATGCCTACTTCAATGAGTTCAGGGATACTTTCCAGCATGCACAAATCCTTAGATCCCATGGAGAAAGGATTATCTCCTTGCTGATGCAGTGGAATCTGAGTTACACCCGGAAGCAAAGGGGCCGGAGATTGTGCTTCAGCTTGATCTTCTTCAGATACCCAAGTGCCTTCAGGACGCGCATCCTCGAACAAATCATATTTCCAGCGGCAAGACTGACAGCAGCCTCCGCGATTGGAGTCACGATCTGTAAAGTGATTGGATAATACGCATCGACCGGAGTACGAAGAGCACATCGCACCATGGATAAAGCTCTCGATTTCAATGTCAACATGCTTCTTAATCTCAGCGATCTCTTCCAGGCTTGTCTCACGTCCGAGTACTACACGTGGCAGACCCTCTTCTTTCCAGAAGGATACCGCTTGCCAGTTCAGTGTAGACTGCTGAGTACTCAAATGTACCTCTAATCCAGGAACTAAACGGCGTGCTGTATCTACAATGACCGGATCAGCAACTATAATAGCCGCAATGCCAACTTCATATAAGTTACGCAGATATTCTTCAATCCCTGCGACATCTTCATTGTGAGCATAAATGTTCGTTGCAACAAATACCTTAGCGCCGTATTTCTTGGCGAATTCAACACCTTCACGCATTTCCTCAAAGCTGAAATTGTCTGCTCCTGAACGCAAACCGTATTTCTGCCCTCCGATATAAACAGCATCCGCACCATAGTGTACTGCGAATTTTAATTTTTCCAAATTACCGGCCGGAGCTAGGAGCTCCGGTTTGTCCAGACGGTAACGTTTGCCCTTGTATTGCGGCTTTGTCATGGTTCCCATTCCTGTTCTCCCCTCCATCGCCCCACAAAGTGATGTCTATGCATGCTTACTGCACCTAGTCTTTGCGGGGAACTAAAAAACTCTCATTAAATTAAACTTAATATACTTGCTCTTTATAGAAAAATCCGAAGCTTAGCTCCCGTTCTGGATCCTGCAACGTTCTGATAGCTTCCATCCAATCCTCTTGGAAAGAATATGCTTCTGGATCAGCTACGTAGAGATCAATAGCTCTGCGATAAGTCTTAACAACCGCCACATTATACGCTGTTGATTTCAACAATCCTTCAATCTTAAAACTCTGTACGCCTGCAGCCATAAGGATATGAAGATCCTCCAAAATACAAATATCTTCCGAACTCATAATATGTGTACCGTTCTCGTCTTCATAGATTGGGAACTTTTGGTCATCTCGTTCTGCCTCGATCAAAAATAGACCACGTTCCTTACCAAGACTACCGCCCTCGCTTGGACGTCCTTGATGTGACATATAGCTTTCTACAAGCTTACGCTTGGAATGGTATATATTGGTCATGCCGTGAACCTGAACCTGTGCCTCTACCTCTAAAAGCGGAACCATTTCCGTCATTTCATCCATATTCAGCTCACGGGCAAGAACGACGCGAGTAGCACCTTTACGCCCCCAATAATTCGCGGTTGCGTAATTGGTAGAGGTCATTTCCGCATTCCAATGCAGATTCATGCCTGGTGCTTCCTTCTTCACTGTGGTTAACACAGCAGGATCACCGAACTCAACACCGTCAACACCAAGTTCACCTATAGCCTTCACATAGGCAGGGAGCTCTTCGAGAAGAAGGTTGGACATGAGTCCACCTAGTCCAGCATATACTTTGCAGCCACGCGCATGTGCCATTTCTACAGCAGCAGCTGTATCCTCCAGAGAGAAATGTCCAGCAAGACGCATGCCGAAACGGTCATCCCCGATGAGCAATGCATCTGCTCCGGCATCCAGCAAAGCAGCAGCTTCCTCTAAGGATGCTGCTGTCGCCAGCAATTCCGGTTTGTTAATCATGTTGTACCTCCTACTTGTACAGTTATTTCAACCGCACCACTCTTCATTTTAATATTTTATTTCGATTCTTGCTTACTTTTTTCGATATTGGCTAAATGTTCCTTGTAGGTCTTAGCAAACAAATGGCCCTGTGTACCATCTTTCTTAGTCACATAGAAGTAGTACTCAGATGCCTCAGGTTCAAGTGCCGCCTGAATGGAGGCCAGCCCTGGGTTACTAATAGGTCCCGGAGGAAGCCCAATATTTCTATACGTATTATAAGGACTGTCAACTTCCAAATCTTTATATAACAGTCTTTCCTTCTGTTTGTCGAGCAAATATTGAACCGTAGCATCAATCTCCAGCTTCTGCTCTTTCTTTAAGCGGTTATATATCACGCCAGCAACTAATGGTCGTTCACTATCTACCACAACCTCACGCTCGACTAACGAGGCCACTGTCAACAGCTCATGAAGTGTCATTCCACGTGCTTCTAGCTTTTGCTTCCAATTCGGAATCGTGTCCAGTTTCTTCTGGAACTGATCCAATAATGCCTCTACAACTTCCTGCGGCGTACTATCCTTGGCTAGTTCATACGTTTCAGGGAACAAATACCCTTCAAGCCGATGACGAAGGTTCTTATTCTGCGGGATACCTAGAACATCAATTCCCTTCAAGCCCGTACCGGTATCCATTATTTCGAGAAAAATAGCAGCATCCTGATTCCAAGCCTCAGCAAGCTTCTTGGCAATCTGCTCAGCAGTATATCCTTCCGGAATCGTAAAAGTTACGGTCTCTTCCTTAACAACATCACCCGCGTTTAACCTCTCGATGAGCTCGTCATAGGTGTCTCCTGGACTAGCAACATAAGTACCAGCTTTGAAGCTGGAACCTTCTTTGGTCCATTTCAAATATCCCTTAAAAAAAAGACTGTTCCGAATAATGCCATTTTGTTCGAGCAGATCAGCAATTTCAGCGCTGCCCATGCCCTTCTCTATCGTAAATGTTACGGCGGGTCCTGCAGGTTCTACCGGTTGCATCCCGTTCCAAATGTACCAAGCGCCTCCGCCTCCTGCTGCTACCAGCAAAAGAATAACAATAAGCACAGTACGGATTGCGGATTTCAAGTCAGGTTCCTCACTTTCCGACTATAAAGTATAAAAGTGTACTACTAAAAATTCAATACATATATTTCATGATCATGATTGTTGTTTTAATTATATTGATCGTATTCCAAGCAAAAAGAGCGCGGAATTCTCCGCCCTCTTCCGTACTCATCATAAATGTAACATACATGTTTAAAGTTTATTCTGCATCGTCCACTGGAAAAGTCATCTCATCATATAGCTCAGAGATGTCTTCCCACTCTTCATCGTCCACGATGTTCTCTAGTTCCGGAAGTCCGTTAGGAGAGACAACGATACGCAGAATTTCATATTCCACGTCTTTACCGGTGCCTTTCAGCACCGCATAGCCAATACCACCGACTTCAAATTCGGCGATAATATCGTAAATGGAAGACTTGCCCTGCTCATCTTCCAGTTCTACTGTTTCTCCATAGGCTTCCTTAAGCCGCGAAGTCCATACCGCTTGATCAGCGGATACATCAGTCATTCTCAGATCCTCCGTCCAACTCGTCAACCAGTGTGTTGAAAGTCTCTTCGACAATCGCCCACTCCTCGTCATTATCGATCATGAACAATTGAAGATCGTCGCCTTCTTCCACATAACGGAACGCATAAACCTCATCGGTTTCCTCGTCCTCGGAATCAAGCGGAACCACCATCATGTACTTAGCGTCCGAGCCATCAACCTCAAACTTCATAATGACCTCGAATTCCTCTTCATTACCTTCCTCATCAGGAATATAGATAATTTCCGGTTCTTCCTCTTGGCCAATCTGTTCGTTTGTCATATCCTCGCACCCCTCACCTTTTACTGTTAGCATCCAAAAAATTTTGCAAAATCAGGGCTGCAGCCATTTTGTCCACAATCCCTTTGCGTTTCTTCCGGCTGACGTCCCCTTCAATCAGCACCCGCTCTGCGGATACCGTCGTCAGACGCTCATCCCAAAGGTGTACGGGCATTGCAAATTGCTCCCGTAGCTTGTCAGCGAACTCTATGCAGATTTCGCCCCGGGGTCCTACTGAGCCGTTCATATTCTTCGGTAGACCAACTACAATCTCTCCAATTTCGTGCTCCGTAACAAGTTCACGAATACGTTCGAACTCATTACCAGTACCGCGGCGCTCAATCGTTTCAAGAGCTTGTGCCGTCCATCCAAAAACATCGCTTGTGGCTACACCGATTCTACGGTCGCCGTAATCCAATCCTAACTTCTTCATCATCTGGGATTATCCACCTTGTGATTGACGAGGTAGAATCTAACCAGCTCTTCAATCAGCTCATCACGTTCTTTTCTCCGGACCAAACTTCTCGCATTGTTATGACGCGGAATGTAAGCTGGGTCTCCGGAAAGTAGATACCCTACGATCTGATTGATCGGATGATACTCTTTCTCCACCAGTGCATCGTATACAGCGAGCAATATTTCCTGGGGAGAAGCTTCCTTTTCGTCGCCCTTCACATTGAATTTGACCGTTTTGTCCATGGAGTCCATTTGTGACACCTTCCTTCTGCAAAATCACCCTAAAAGGGCGGCTTCGCAAAGTTGCTACTGTGCAGCTCACTTGCTTCCTTTATCATAACATATTCATAGCCCAACGAGGAAATCCTGCGCGTGGAATAACGCTTTTTTTGGCATTTCCTCTACAAAAATAATGATATTTTTGGCTTTTAAGCTATTGTCAAGCACAACTATTCATGAAAATCTAACCACCTGTTAATAAAGAGTAGCGGTACTGATGTCAAACTCTCAGTACCGCTATGTTTTTTCGTAATACGTTTAAATTAAGAAATAGTTTCGTAATTTTTATTTATGCTAGGGAAGCCACTAATTCTTCTGCTTTAGCCAGTGCCTCGCCAAGCTTGGAGGCATCTTTACCACCAGCTTGTGCCATATCTGGACGTCCGCCACCGCCGCCACCGCATACTGCTGCGACTTCTTTAACGATCTTACCAGCGTGGAAGCCCTTCTTCACCAGATCCTGTGGTACAGCTACAACAAAGTTCACCTTGTCGTCCATGGCAGCACCCAGAACAAGTACAGCATCCGGGAGCTTCGATTTCAATTCATCTGCAGTAGAACGCAGAGCGTCCATATTTCCTGCTTGAACAGCAACAGCAAGAAGCTGTGTACCTGCACCAACCGTCTTCACACTGCTTGTTAGTTCAGCGGCAAATGTTGCGCTCAGCTTAGATTGCAAGGATTCATTCTCACGCGAAAGCTCACGCACTTGGTTATGCAATGCTTCAATCCGTTTTGGAACGTCGTTCAGAGAAGACTTCAGTAGACCCGCAGATTGCTTGAGCAGATCCAGTTGGCTCTCAGTGAACTGATAAGCGTAACGTCCAGTCACTGCTTCGATACGGCGCACTCCGGAACCAATACCACTTTCACTAAGCAGCTTGAAAATTCCAATTTGAGACGTGTTGGATACATGGCATCCACCACAAAGCTCAAGGCTGTAATCGCCGACTTGAACGACACGGACAATATTGCCATATTTTTCACCAAATAATGCCATGGCGCCCATAGCCTTAGCTTCGTCAATTGGCTTGTTCTCAATGACTACATCAAGGCCACGCCAAATTTGTGCATTCACACGATGCTCGATGTCGCTTAGTTCTTCCGGTGTAATCGCTCCGAAGTGGGAGAAGTCAAACCGTAAACGTGCACCTTCTACTAAAGATCCTGCTTGGTTGACATGACCGCCAAGAACCTCTTTGAGCGCTTTATGCAGTAGATGAGTAGCTGTATGGTTCTTCACGATATCTTCACGCTGTGCACGATCCACTTCAGCGCGAACCGATTCGCCTACTTTCAATTCTCCAGCTTCCACAGTTACCAAATGTACATGTTGACCATGTGGAGCCTTGAACAATCCTTTAACCTTAGCTGTAACTGAACCGCCAGTAAGCAGACCTGTGTCACTCACTTGTCCGCCACTTTCAGCATAGAACGGTGTTGCCTCAAGAATTACTTGGCACTCAACGCCTTCGCCAGCGGTATCGACCAATTCATCACCCACAACAATAGCCATGATTTTCGACTCTGTTACCGAGTCATTATATCCAACAAATTCACTTTTAACCGTCAGATCCGCTAATGCACCACCTTGGATCTTCATGCTGCCACCGTCATGACGTGCAGCTCTTGCACGATCACGCTGTTCTTGCATAGCGACATCGAAGCCTTCACGGTCTACAGTTAATCCTTGCTCTGCTGCGAAATCTTCAGTCAGGTCAAATGGGAATCCGTAAGTGTCATATAGCTTAAATGCATCAGCGCCAGCAATCGTGCTGTGCCCATCTGCTTTTGCTTTAGCGCTGATCTCACCCAAGATAGCCAATCCATCAGACAATGTCTCATGGAAACGTTCTTCTTCTGTACGGATAATCTTGGCGATATATTCCCGATTCTCGACAACGGATGGATAATACACACCCATAATCTCACCAACGGTTTCCGTCAACTCATGCAGGAACGGACGATCCAGACCCAGGGTCTTTCCGTAACGAACAGCACGGCGCAGCAAACGGCGGATAATATAACCACGACCTTCATTAGAAGGAAGTACTCCATCCCCTACGGCAAAAGTAACGGTACGCACATGGTCAGCGATAACTTTAAGCGCGATATCCTGCTCAACATTATCTTTATAAGTTACACCAGCAAGCTCAGCTGTTTTTTGAATAATCGGTTGGAACAAATCGGTATCGAAGTTGGAATCTACATCTTGAAGAATGGATGCAAAACGCTCCAGTCCAGCACCGGTATCAATGTTCTTGTTCGGAAGCGGCGTATAGCTGCCATCCTTGTTATGGTTGAATTGTGAGAACACAAGGTTCCATACTTCGAGCCAACGTTCGTTTTCTCCACCTGGATACATTTCTGGATCGCTCATGTCGCTGCCATAAGCTTCGCCGCGGTCATAAAAGATTTCCGAACAAGGACCACAAGGGCCTTCGCCGATATCCCAGAAGTTCTCATCTCCCAGCTTAATGATGCGTTCTGCTGGTAAGCCCACTTTTTCATTCCACAGCTTGAATGCCTCTTCATCCTCAGCATACACAGTTACGGAAATACGTTCTGGATCGAAGCCGATCCACTCCTTTCCAGTCAAGAATTCCCAAGCCCATGTGATAGCTTCTTCTTTGAAATAATCGCCGATAGAGAAGTTACCTAACATTTCGAAGAATGTATGGTGACGGCGTGTCTTCCCTACATTCTCGATATCATTGGTACGAATACATTTCTGCGAGTTCGTCAGGCGCGGATTCTCAGGAATCTCACGGCCATCGAAGTATGCTTTCAGCGGTGCCATACCTGCGTTGATCCACAACAGCGAAGGATCGTTATGCGGTACGAGAGATGCACTAGGTTCAATCTTGTGACCTTTACTTTCAAAAAACTTAAGCCATTTGGAACGAATTTCACTTGCTTTCATTGTTTACAGCTCCCGTCTCATCTTTTTAATTCGGCTCATGCGCCAAATTGTACAAATTTTCTAAAAAATAAAAACAAAAAAACGCCCCTGAATAATTCAGGGACGATTAATATCGCGGTACCACCCTGGTTATCGCCTTGACCCAATTTACGGGAAAGTTAAAGGGCGATCGCCTTGTCGCGGCTGATAACGGGTGCCCCCGGTGAGTTTGTGATCTCACACTCCGAAATTAGCTTTCCACCGGCCTGTCTTCAAGGTTCTCCCAGCCATTACGAAATGTTTTCGTAAAGGAACCTGTTCTCTGATCAAGCCATCCTCCGGCGTACTTCATTTTCATCAACGTTTTATCCGATTTACATTTTAACATTTCAAGTATAGCCAGTGCCCCTTCATCTGTCAATCTGAGTAGGAGTTAAGAATAACGTGAGAATATATGATTTTTGTAATGGTGAACTCGGGCACTTAAAGAATATAGTAAATCTCAGATAACATTTGGAAAATTATGTATTATAAATAGTGCTCTAGAATACGCAATGCTCGGGTAAAACCAAAGGAGGATTACAAATCATGCTGCGCAATAAAGTAACTGAGGAGCTATCGATTGTTAAAGTTAAGCCTACATCAATACGCTTTATCGTCAGTCTCATTTTTATTCATATTCTCTTCACTCTAACGGTTAACCTTGTACTTTTTGCAAATGGAACTTTAAGCGTTATTGCCAAAAGCACAAACGGATGGATCAACGAAACGTTAGCTGCAAATCTGTTCGGTCTTGTGTTAGAAGTGGTTATTTTCTTATGTATAATAGCTAAATTATCGCTGAGGGATTTGGGGTTAAAAAGGAATACATTATTAGCAGGACTTATCGGCACTTTTCTATTTTGGCTCGCAATTAACATTGTTGATTTAGGTATGATATCACTAACTCACTCAAGTTTAACATTCAATAATGATATCTTTACGAATTCGAACGTCGTCTTTGGTGAATTCCTGGGTCAGATTTTCGGAAATGCTTTACTGGAAGAAGTTTTGTTTCGGGGCTTTCTGCTAGTTCAAATCTATCTCTTATTAAAAAAAGTCAATAACCATACTTCACGCATCGGTTATGCAATGCTTATCTCACAATCGATCTTTGCCGCTATACATATCCCAAATCGGATATATTCAGGATTAGTCGGAATGGATTTTGTTTATGATTTTATCGTACTAGTAATTCTAGGGGTCATATTCTCATTACTCTATGTCTTAACCAAGAATCTATTTTTCGTGATTGGCGTCCATTCCTTAATGAATGTTCAGATTATGTTTTGGAATAGTAGTTTTACTCATACAGCAACTTTAATCTGTTTGTTGTTACTGACTTGTCTTTTAATTTGTTTCAAAAGGAAGGAATTCCGAGCGCAGAAATCAGAGGGGGCAGTGCCAAGCTGAATAAATGGAATCGGAGAATTTTCTAGAATCGCGACTGACCCAATTGTAAACATAATCAGCTAAAGCAAGCAGTCGATAACTAAAACGGAGGGCAGCAATTCTCAAGTAAATATGAGAATCGCTGCCCTGTGCTGTATTTTTACGTTGTTAATATAAAAGAGCTACGTTTCCGTCAGCTGGCGTACGTAGTACGTATCCTTAACAACAATTCTAAATCAGCTTGTGTGCAAACCACTTTTCGCCCCTGAAGCGCCAAAGAAAAATGCCCCCGCGAACGGCCCACTCGCAGTTCATCGCCAGCCAGACACCCATGACGCCGTAGCCCAGTACGATCCCAAGGATGTATCCAAAAATCACCCGAAACAGCCACATCGTCAGCATTGAGGTAATTGAGGTGAAGCGAGAATCTCCCGCTGCCCGCAGTGCGGACGGCAAAATAAAGCTGACGGCCCACAGCGGAACTTGGGCAATGGAATTCACCAACAGCACCACAAACAGATCATCAATGATCTCGGAAGGTGGGGAAAAGATGGATACCAGCGGGTGGAATAGCGGCATCAGAATCAAGGCGATCAACGCCAAAGAGCCAGACCCGATCCAGAGAAAGGACTTGATAAACTTTCTGGCTTCAGAGACATTCCCCCGCCCGATACATTGGCCGACCACCGTTACAATAGTTAGCGACAGCGCGCTGGCTGGAATTTGAAACACCAGAGCCAGCGAGCCGGCAATGGCATTGGTCGCAATGGCATAAGTGCCTAGGCTGACAATAAACACCTGAGTGAGCAGTTTCCCCCCGTTGAAGAACATCTGCTCTGCCGCGAATGGCACGCCGATGAACATGATTCTCCGCAGCATGGTCAGAGGGATTCGGAATAGGTCACGAAAACGCACCCGCAGGGCCGTATCCACCTTGAACAGATACACCAGGGCACAAACCATACCTGCATACCGCGCGATATTAATCGCAAGCGTCATCCCCAGCACACCCATGTGCAACAGGTTAATGAAGACCACGTTCAGGATAACATACAGCAGGTTCATGATGAGCGACAGCATCAAAGAAGCCCGTGTCTTGCCCACTCCTCGCAGAGCTCCGCATACCGCCTGAACCACCGCGATGCCCAGATATGAGATGCTGCTGCCGATCAGGTAGATGCGGGCATTGTCCAGCACTTCGGGTGAGGCGGTTCCGAACAAAAGGTTCAATATAGGAGTGCGGAATCCCATCAGGAGCAGACCGATTCCCAAAGCGATCAGCGACACCGAAGCGACCGAAGCCGCCGTAGCCTGGGACACCATCCGGTCGTTTCCGCTCCCTTTATACTGCGCGACTACCACTGTCCCCCCGGTTGCAACCGCCACGAACACATTGATCAGAAAAATATTCAGCGAATCCACCATATTCACTGCACTGACCGCCGCCATCCCGGACGAGCTAATCATTGCGGTATTTACCAGATTAAGTCCAATAATGAAGGCCTGGTCAATCAGAATTGGAATAAATAAAGCTATAATTTGCCGATAATCCATCCCCTCCCCAGAAAGATATTTCTCCAGCAATCTTTTCTTCTGAAGACTCGCGCGAAGCTGCATAACATATCACATTCTTTTCTGTAAAATGGAAAAAACTCTTCATCCGAAGAGCTTTTCAACAAATTATACCCATTATACCGTGGGCACTTTACATTCAGTTTACTATAGATACACTTTTAAGTCTTTAATCTGGAGTCAAAAAACAGCAACTGCCCTTCACATATTTGGAGAACATAAACTTCATCAGAATTATGCAGCTTCAGACCATAGAATCATTCGTTCATCAAAAGTGTTGGCAAAAGTCTTTAAGCGGATTGCGTTATGCTTGATGATTATGATCGATCTTTGCATTTACGCAAGAAAAACTCCTGACGGCTTCCTTGGAGGTAGAGTAGAGTTACAAGCTGAGTACATCCGTAATTCCATAATCGTATCCATATACACCTTCGTAGTGAGGTTCCGAGAGACGGACCATATTTCACTTATTCCCTAAAACAAGCCCATTCCCGGGTGATTTGGGGCGGATAACGGCGCTGGCTCGCTTACGTTACTGGCGGCACATTGTATTCGGTTTTTCGCATACATTTGGCTCGTTTATGTTACCATCAGCACATTGTATTTGGTTTTTCGCATACATTCGGCTCGTTTACGTTACCGTCGGCACATTGTATTCGGTTTTTCGCATACATTTGGCTCGTTTACGTTACCATCAGCACATTGTATTCGGTTTTCCGCATACATTTGGCTCGCTTACGTTACCGTCGGCACATTGTATTCAGTTTTCCGCATACATTTAGCTCGCTTATGTTACCGTCGGCACATTGTATTTGGTTTTTTGATACATTTGGCTCGCTTACGTTACCGTCGGCACATTGTATTTGGTTTTTCGCATACATTTGGCTCGTTTACGTTAGAGTCGGCACATTGTATTCGGTTTTTCGCATACATTTGGCTCGTTTACGTTACCGTCGGCACATTGTGTTCAGTTTTTCGCATACATTTGGCTCGTTTATGTTACCATCAGCACATTGTATTTGGTTTTTCGCATACATTTGGCTCGCTTACGTTACCGTCGGCACATTGTATTTGGTTTTTCGCATACATTTGGCTCGTTTACATTAGCGTCGGCACATTGTATTCGGTTTTTCGCATACATTTGGCTCGTTTACATTAGCGTCGGCACATTGTATTCGGTTTTTCGCATACATTCGGCTCGTTTACGTTACTGGCGGCACATTGTATTCGGTTTTCCCCATACATTTAGCTCGCTTACGTTACTGGCGGCACATTGTATTTGGTTTTTCGCATACATTCGGCTCGCTTACGTTACCATCAGCACATTGTATTCGGTTTTCCGCATACATTCAGCTCGCTAACGTTACCGTCGGCACATTGTATTTGGTTTTCCGCATATATTTCTCAGCAATCTCGAAATTTTATAAATTCTATTCCATAAAAAAAACCCGCGCTAGGCGCGGATTCTTAAAGAAGCTATTAAGCCTTCTATTATTTTGCACTCTCGGCAATCGTCTTATAAGCCGCTAAATCTGTATAAACTTCCACTTTAAGCGGATTGCGTTTATGTTTGGTAATTTTATAGAAGTGATAGACAAACACTGCAATATTAGCTGCTAAAGATAATGCACTCACAACCCAAAGCGCCGTTTCGCTGTGAGAAGATTGTACGGAGAACTTTGAATCGCCAACAAACGCCGGGAACGACATTGTAAACATCATCCAAATCGCCAAGGTTTGTGCACGGTGCTGTAGCCATGCTCCTTTTTTGAAGAAGAATGCTGGAATTGTACAAGAGATCAGAAGAGCTGCACCTGCATAGAAGGAATGGTCAGAAACTGCGTTATATACATAGGCAAAGTTCCAAATGTCATAAGCAATGATCCAGAACCACAGCTGGTCCGGCCACAACATATCCTTACTCTTGTCTTTACTAATAACAATACCCATCCAACCAGAAATCGTAATAATGTTCAGAATACCTGCAATCCCGTTCATAATGTTCCAAGGACCACCTACCATCATTACGCCATCCACCATGCCTTGCAAGCTGTACACTTGGAAATCACGGATAACTGCTTCAAGAATGTTAACTGCAAGGATAATCGCCGGGAACATTAATATATATTTATTTTTGTCCCATCCTTTAACATAACGGATAGCCATAAACCCTATACATCCTGCCAAGGCAGAATATACTTTTACCCAGTGAAACCATGTTCCAGTACTGGAGCCTTCGCCTGCCGTATTTGGCCAGACCGCTATGGTAAGAACAATAGGGACAACGATAAACAGAATGATTGAGAACCACTTGCTTCTTCGAGCTATTTCGTTGAAAATCATTAATCCTGCAAGTACCACTAACCACATTAGAGCAGAGTACCAAGGAATCGATTCGAATAAAAACATAATGTATTCCTCCTTCATATTTTGTATATAAGCTATGTCTTGAGTCCAATATATCCCATCCTCCTTCGAACGATCAAACCGCTCAAAACGTTGATTTATCAAGGTTTTCATAGTCTCATTTCGAGTTGAGTTTACACATCAATAGGACTGGAATTCATCCAAGGTCCTACCCCAAGTAAGGGAATCTATTAGAAACTATGTCTACAGAACTACAAACTGTAAACCTAACTCGAACGTAAAATATCCCCCACAAAGTGGATTTTTGCTTTAATGCTTACTCAGGTACTTTGCGGGGGGGCCAAAAATATATACTTTATGCAATACAAAAAACCTTGCCGACAAATTTCTTTGTGGACAAGGCTTACTACTCACGCATTTTTAAAAAAATCTTTCAACTAAGTATTTCGAATATACGATACAGTTCTCCAGTGTAGGAAAATTCATGATTTCTCCTGCATAATAGATCTTATCTCTTCCTTGCATCTGATCAAGCCGTTCATAGAAGCCTTCACGGATCGCTTTAGAATCTACATGGGGAAACTGCTTCCAGCGCTTCATCATATACAGACGGATATTCTCGCCGCCAAGCTCGCGAAGTTTATTCTCTACCTTTTCCCTCATCTCGAGATCTGTCATCTCATCATTCTCCGCTACATAAACCGTAACTAGATCCGTTGTTCCCATATCTGCCCACCTGTAATACCATGCCATCATATGTCCCTTGCGTTCAGGATTCATATTGCAGGGGATATATCCAGAAAGCTCCGGCAACCCCTTCACTCTGTAGGCATATACCCGAAACCGTTCATAGATTATACACTCAAACAATGCTCTATCTACCGAAGATAAGTGAATCATATCGCCCAGATGCTCTAAGGAAGCAGTATAAATAACCTTGTCAAAATAAAAGATATCCTGGTTTGTTTCCACCCGAACTTGACCATTTCCCTCTTGCTCCATATGTAGCACTTCACAAGTCAGACGCAGATCCTCTACTTGGTCGGCCATTCTTCTAATGAGTTCAGTGACTCCCTTAGGCCAGGTTATCATGTGAGTGATCTCAATAAAGGATAATAAATTATCATAAGTAAGAAATTTCAATACATAGGCGGCCGGCACATCCTGAATACTCCCAAAACCAAAAGTATTGAAGTAATGCATATACACCTGCCCAATTACAGATAGCTCATTCTCCGTACACCAATCTGAAAAGGGCTGACATAGATCTGCCGGTAAGTGTAGAAAACCCGGTTCTTGTAGTGACTTATAACGTTTCAAAATTTCCGGCAACCGTTTGAATTCTTGGGTAAACATCTGAATTTGGTCCATAGGAATCTGAGTAGTTTTTCGCCCATTTGTATCAAAAAATCCCCGTTCCAAGAGTGGCCCCTTGTCCATAAGATCAAACTCCCTCATGAGTTCTATCGTATGTTTATAAGTTGGCAAGCCGATTAGAGTTCCCATTTCATAAGTTTTCCCTTTGTATTCGATGGAGTGGCACTTGCCACCTACTCGGTCCGACTTCTCAAGGAGAGTAATATGAGTATATCCTTTTTTCGCGAGCTGGTAAGCAGCTGTAACCCCAGAAATCCCTGCACCGATGATCCCTATTCTGTCTTCATACTTCATATTAGTCATCATCCGTTATCTCCTTGTAAATAACCATAATGGCAAGGTCTCACGCTGACCTGCATACTCAAGTGCGACATCCGATGGTATTTTACCTTGATTAGGTCCGTCTGTGATCACCCTGCTGAAGTTATAGATCCTCAAATATTCGTGTAAGCGCTTTTCTAAAGTCTCAAAGGAATCAATCGTATCATCCAACCAAGCCTGCTGATAGAACTCTTTCGTCAACACCGCTGCAAATTGCTGTAAGGGTTGAAATACTTCTGTCTGATCTGCAGTAATAGCTACTTGATTTATGTTGTTCTTATGTAAAAAATCGCTGTATTTATGTTTACCTCTATCCCAGTTCGTAGTAAATTCACGACTCTTGTTCGTAACCAGATTATTAATTTGGAATTCTAAGGTCTTCATCAATGGGATGACCTTCAAATCCATAAAATCGATAAAATGAATGGCGGACTTCCGATTATATAGCTTAACTAAGCCTAATCTGGAATAGGCATCGTAGACCACGTATTGATACACCTTTCCTACCCTCGGGAACACTCCCATATAGCTAATACTCTGTTGGCACATATACCCGGGATGAGCATTTTCCGGATTTTTCATCCTATAGTCCAGAGGTTTGGATTTCTCTTTACACCCTCTGCTGTTAGCCGCTTGCGCGCCGTCCCGCTTCTTTGCTTTAACTTCTTTGGCGTAAGCCTCCCGTTCTATTCTCTTACTAAGTCCATTTCGACGCAGCACATTATAAATACCTGACTCCCCTATGTTCACACCCTCATCCTGCAGTTCGTAAAAGATTCGCTTGGGTCCATCTTCAGGGAATTTGGCAACGTATTGTAAGATCAATCTTTCCGTTCGCTTATCCACTTTATTAGGCATTACCGGCTTTCGTTCCTTCTCTGCCAGTCCATCCATCCCCTGCTCTTGGTAAGCTTTACACCACTGATAATAGATCGTCCGGGATATGCCAAACTCCTTGCAGGTTTCGCTCACATTGTTGCTGATAGTCCCTTGCATGAGGATATGATATTTGTTGTTTGCATTCATCTATTACACCCCCTATTCTTTATTTTATACATAGTTGGCGTTAAATACAGTGCTATTCTACAAAGGATAGGTGAAAAACTTATACTTTCTATTATTTTAAAAAAAGAGAGACAGCTCAAGGCTTCTCCCCATTCCGAACAAAATGTGTGCTGTATGCCCCTCCAGAAATCTCCAAACAGTTCAGACGTTGACCATAGGCACATCCACCATCCACACCAATCTTATCGCCCAGCGGACTAAACCAGATGTCTTCCGAATCATGTAGATCCATCGTCGAGGTATGACCGAAAATAACCGTTTTGTCAGTGCTAACTACAGGATTCGTATAAAATGGCTCTCTGATCCAGATAAAATCATATGGATCCTGCTGCTTCCAATCCGCTATTAATGGATTAATGCCTGCATGGACAAAGATATGGTCTTCCGTCTCATGATAAAGTGGCAATGAACTTAGAAAGTCCAAATGATGTTTGTATTTCTGTCTAATTTCTTCTTTCAGCATCATATAATCATGCCAGCCAAAATCCGCTTTTAAAAAATCAGAATCCGCCTCACAATAGCTCATCAATGTATACAAACCACCGTTGTTTAGCCAATGCGTATCCAGTTTATCATCCTCGCTGGTGAGCGCGTCATAGGCCATTTTATCATGATTACCTTTTAGAACAGTAACGCCCCATTCCCGCTTTAGGGCCATAACTTGATCCACAATTCCTTTACTATTGAGACCTCTATCCACATAATCCCCCATCAGGATGAGCTTGTCCTCGGATGGCCGATAGTTTATTTTTTTTAATAATGCGTTGAATTCGGAATAGCTTCCGTGAATGTCGCTAATCGCTAATATTCTGATTGTAATTCCTCCTTGCTCTGGATGCTGCAAGCTAAAACGCCTTCGGCGTCCTTTAAAGGACGGTGAGCGTTTATGCGAGAATTATAAGGATAAAGTATATCGCGAAACTTATACTTTCTTATAATTAAAAAAAGACGTTCCGGGCAGAGGCACCGAAATATCTTTTTTTTGGAATGGTCGCTATACGGAATCCATAACGAGCGGATCTTCATCGGATTGAGTAAAAAGCTGGCGGCTTCTGACTTCATGCACCGCTTCTTGAAAACGATCACACAGAAAAATCAACTGGTCGATCTCTTTCTTACCCACCTTTTCCGTAACTTCACTTAAAATACCTGAAAAAGTAGCCATCTGGGAATCATAAATCTGCTCCCCTTTATTCGTCAGACCAATATATACAACCCGCCGATCGGTATCGGACGTTGTTCGCACCACGTAACCCTTCTCCTCCAAACTGTTAACCATTTGTGTCGCAGTAGGTCTGCTAATTTGGAGCAAGTCGCTTAATCTAGAAATCATGACTCCCTGCTGCTCTTCGACTTCGTCTGAAAGCTTCTTTCGCTTCATTAAATTGTTTATGACATACATCATCATAAATTCTCTATAAGAAATAGCTTCCTTCGAGGACGGACGAGAGGTCAAACGTTTAATATTTTCAAAGGCAATGATTAGCTTCTGCTCTTGACTATTTTGAGTATCCATAGGGCACCTCCAATTTAACTCAATCTAATTAGATTACTTACCTATTTCCAAAAAATCAAGTCCAAATCACATTCTGTTTCCATAAAAATTAAATAATTAAACAGTTGTGCTAAATGATGAATTTGTGTATTATACATAAATGATAGTTTGGCTACCTAATTATTAAGACATGAAATCCCAAACTACAATATATAGAACTTAAAGGAGAGGAACAGCTCTGGAGCATCTTTCGCAAAAGAAAAAAGTTACAATTATGATTGCTTTAATGGCGGCTATGTTTTTCGCAGCAATCAACCAGACCATTGTGGGTACTGCAATGCCCCGAATTATTGCGATGTTAGGAGGCATTGAACATTATACTTGGGTAATTACCATCTATATGCTCACCTCTACAATCGCTACCGTACTTGTCGGCAAATTATCCGATATCTATGGAAGAAAGCCATTCCTCTTAGCGGGGATCGTTATTTTTATTATAGGCGCTTTCCTGTCCGGATTGTCGACAAATATTTTCCAAATGATCACTTATCGCGGGATTCAAGGTCTTGGCGGCGGGATTCTAATGTCGGCTACCGTAACCGCTGTAGGTGATTTGTTCGCTCCTAGAGAGAGAGCCAAGTGGACTGGAATTATGATGGCCATATTTGGATTCTCTAGTGTAATTGGTCCTACCCTTGGGGGCTTCATGGTGGATCACATGGCTTGGAAATGGATCTTCTGGATCTTCTTGCCTTTCGGTATCGTGGCTTTCTTTATGATTTGGAAAATGTTCCCTAAAACTGCACGCTCCACTTCAGAATCCATTGACTACTTAGGCTCCATTTTCCTTTCCCTTACCATTGTTGCACTCTTGCTCGGCTTTTCATGGGCGGGTACAAAATATGAATGGGGTTCCCCAGAGATTCTCAGCTTGTTCGGGGCATCTATTCTCGGAGTTATTATTTTAATTCTGATTGAACGAAAAGCTAAAAGTCCAGTATTGCCATTATCCTTATTTAAGAATTCCATCGTAACCATCTCCATGGTTGTCGGCTTCCTGATGAATGCTGGTATGATGGGCGCAATGATCTATCTGCCATTCTTTGTCCAAGGTGTAGAAGGTGTCTCCCCGACCAACTCCGGATTCATTAATATGCCGATGTCATTAGCAATGATTGTACTTAGTACGCTCGTGGGTAGATGGATCTCCAAATCAGGTAAATACAAGCGTTATGCCCTGATGGGTATGCCATTTATGGTTGTAGCCATGATCATAATGGCCTTTATGAGCAACATTGCGATGGCCGTAGTCAGCATGATTGTCTTCGGGATTGGTTTAGGACTATCGATGCCTGTCTTTACCTTAACCGTACAAAATGCTGTAGCTCCCTCCATGCTAGGAGTTGCTACTGCTACAAATACTTTGTTCCGTAATTTAGGTGGAACCATCGGTATCGCTATTATGGGTACCATCATGAACACTTCATTAACGAATAAACTAGAGGCAGCAGTGTCCTCTGGCAAGGGTCCAGATTTAACCAAACTTGACCCTGAATCCGCTAAACAGCTTTCCGCATTTATGAATCCGCAAATGCTGCTAGATCAGCCTAAGCTGAAGGAACTGCACGCAACGCTGCCAGAGCAAATCCAGCCGCTCTTCAATCAATTGATTGAGATGCTGCGGAACGCACTAAGCGATTCTCTGACGGTTGTATTCTTAAGCGGCACGGCACTGTTAGTCATCGCAGCATTGCTTGTCCTGTTCCTTAAAGAGATTCCGTTAAGAAGTGGTGAGAAAAAAACAGAGGTAACTGCAGAGGGAAAAAGCGAAGGCAAAAACCTTGAAAAGTCAGTACCTGCTGCACATTAATCACAAATAAATATACATTAGAGATGTCCGTAAACAGCTTTGGCTGTGCGGCATCTCTTTTTTATGTGAAGGAGATTAGGATTCGGTTGGTTGATCGTTCAATTCTTCGAAATAATCGTAGACTTCGTTTAACAGCTCCATTAACGAATCTGTCTTTTCTCTACCCATATAATCAATCATGCCTTTAAAGGTATTTCGGGATTTCGTCACGGCCATTTCGGCCAAATGCTCTCCTTTTTCCGTAAGCGTGATCTCACTGATTCGGCGATCCTGGGCATCGGCAGAACGCACTACATATCCCTGTGCAATCAGACTATTGACCATCTGTGTAACCGTAGGAGAAGTGACTTTAAGAAACTTGCTGATATCGGATACTGTCTGGCCCTTCTTCCCTTCCCGTTCCTTGCCGAGCTTTAAAGAAACCAACATCCGAACCTCACTTGGCTTCAATCCCCAGACTGTAGTTTTACGCCAATTCATCCTGGCAAATTGCTGGAAAGCTTCCATTAGTCCATCAACATTCTGATATTTATCTTCGTTCATCAGTACACCCCATAAGATCCATTTAACACTAAGTATAGCCTAATCGGGCATAAAAAAGAATTGATAGATGTCAGATATCCATTTTCAAATCATTACTATCGAGATGTATAATGGGATCAGAAGAAAGGGCTTGGTCGTCCTTTACTGACGATAAATGATACATTGTTATATATAAAATACAGGCAATTCACGCCTATTCGAAAGAGGTTATCTATCATGTCCTTTTCTTATTCTACATATGACGCTCTAGGGCTTGCTTCGCTTGTCAAAGCACGTGAAGTCTCCCCTCGTGAGCTTGTCGAAGCCGCTTTCGCTCGGCTCGATGAAGTCAATCCAGTTCTTAATGCAGTCGTGCGCACTCGTAGAGAAGCTGCTCTTAAGGAAGCTGACGATATGCCTGTTCATGATAGCACTCGCCCGTTTGCTGGCGTTCCTTTTCTGCTCAAGGATATCTCCCAAGCTATCGCTGGAGAACCTCTTACTTCGGGTGCCTTGCTTATGAAAGACAATACTGCCAGACGTGACTCGAACTACGTAGCACGAATCAGAAACGGCGGATTCATTCCGCTTGGACATACGAATACACCAGAATTCGGCCTCAAAAACATTACCGAGAACGTCCTTCATGGCCCGGCACGTAATCCGTGGAATCCCGAATATTCCCCCGGCGGTTCAAGTGGTGGTGCAGCTGCAGCTGTAGCTTCTGGTATTGTTCCGGCAGCGGGTGCTAGTGATGGTGGCGGCTCGATCCGTATCCCCGCCTCGTTCACCGGCTTGTTCGGACTGAAGCCCACCCGTGGACGTACTCCAGTAGGACCAGGTGTCGGTCGTCAATGGCAAGGCGCTTCTATTGACTTTGCATTGACAAGGTCCGTACGTGATAGTGCTGCGATGCTGGATCTACTACAGGTTGTGCAGCCAGAGGCTGCTTTTCAAACACCACTATATCCGGGCGTCTATTTAGACGATCTATTCAAGCCAGCACAGCGAAAACTGCGCATAGCGTTCACAACTGCTTCTCCAGTAGGCACTCCTGTAACGAATGAAGCAGTCATTGCTGTGCTCAAAACTGTAAAATGGCTCGAAGCAGAGGGGTATGAAGTTGAAGAAAAACTAAGTCCAGTAAATGGTGTAAGACTGATGGAGAATTACTATACGATGAATACTGGCGAAGTGGCAGCGATGTTCGTATCGCTGGAAAAAATGATGGGACGTTCCATTACTTCCAGTGAAGTCGATATCGTTACTTGGGTCCTTGGGGAAGCCGGAAGAAAGGTCTCTGCGGCAGAATTTGTGCATAGTCTGGATGAATGGGATATTGCAGCCGCTCAAATGGCAGGTCTGCTTAACCGCTACGATCTGTATATCACACCAACAAATGCGGATTCAGCGCCTAAAATTGGCGAGTTAACGCATAGCTCTGCTGAAATCGAAAAACTGCTGCATGTAAATGAGTTGCCGAAAGAGGAACAAGAGAGAATGATTTACGCTATGTTTAAACCAAGCCTAACCTACACACCGTTCACCCAGCTCGCCAATTTGACGGGTCAGCCAGCTATGAGCGTTCCCGTCCACATGTCGCGAGAGGGACTACCTTTGGGGGTACAGGTAATGGCTGCTAAAGGCCGGGAAGATTTACTGCTTCAGCTTGCAGCCCATCTTGAACAATCCGAGCTGTGGGTAGGGATGACAGGGAATCCGCTCTTTCCATGATGAAATTCATGAAGTGGTGGCTAAGTCAATTGAGAATCATAGTTCTATTACTTAACTATGTTCGATTCTATTGAGAATATAATGATCGTAGGAAGATCGATAAAGATTTGAATCAAATCAAAATGAGATGGCCAAACAATGACTATGATTGGATCAAAATAGATAATAGTATTAGCGCTAATGTATAGCAGATATATATTAATAAATTAATGATTCTGGTTAGCTTGTCCACAAAAATAAACCGTTCCTCGATGCCCAGCTCCCGACCACATTTTGGAACATAATAACAGACGTTTTTAAGTGTCCACAAAAGCATGCTTTTACGGTGCCGATCGATAAGCCGGTTGTTGGATTGCGCTTCAGCTTGCCATTCACCAGGAATGTATTGGCAGCAGCAGCTGCGGTGGATCCGCGAACCGGCCAGCGCCGGGGTAGCCAGGGAATACCTGCAGGCACTCCTGCAGACGGCAGGTATGGCCACCGGTGATCACTGCAGCGAGCAGCCTGACGTATGCCCGTTCGCGGTATCCACATCCGGAAGCCGCCGGCTGCTACCGATCGCTGAGCCGGCACCGTGCCGGGTAGTCCGGGAACTGCGGCAGGCACTCCTGCAGACGGCGGGTATGGCCACCGGTGAGCACTGTAGTGAGCTGCCAGGCGTTCGCCGGTCCTGGTGCATCCGCCTCCGGAAGAGCGCCGGATGCTGCGGATCAAAAACCCGATCACCTGGTTGTGCTGCAACTTGCAGCAGTAGCATCTGCGGCGGATCCGCGAGCCAGCACTGAGCCAGGGAGCCCGAAAATAACTGCAGGCACTCCTGCAGGCAGGAATGGCCACGGGTGAGCACTGCAGCGAGCAGCCCAGCGTTCGCCGACCACCCAGAGATTGACCTATATTGGAATCCCTCAAGCATAAAAAAGGAACCCGCGCTGGTATCAGCGTGAATTCCCCTCACCTGTAAGATTGTTATTTAGCAACTGCAATCTTCATTTCCAAGTCCTTGTAATAGGTCTTGATCCATTTTTTTCCTGAGTCTTTCAGGATGTCTCCTTTAGCGTCTATGGTGTACGTAAATGGCCTAATTGTGATGGTTTTCGGCACTGCTTTGAAGGAGGCTGCATAGAACAGGTCTTCTTTAATGTTTGCTGTGATCGGTCGCTTGATGTCGATGTCGCTGACGGTTGCCTGAATTAGATTTCCTTTCTCATCGGCAATGTCATACAACATCTTGCTTGAACGCCCTTTGGATTTGGCTGCTCCAGGAACTTTCCCGCTGCTGTGCAGCTTGAGTTCCATCATTAACGGCGTCATCTGGAAATAGTCCACGGTATAGCTAAAATCCCCGCTTTTTTGAGTTGTACCCGGCTGCAAGGTTGCAAGACTATTCAGCTTTTTCACCGGGACGGTAAAGGTAAATGGCTCCTTGACGCTCTTGGTGTACACCTCTATCGTCATTTTGAATTCATCCGCGAGCTGCGGTTTTCCATCTTTGGGGATGTTGAAAGAGAGCAAAGCTGCCCTTTCATCTTCCGGTATAGACGTCACATAGGGAAGATATAACATCCTTTTCCCATTAACAGACAAAACCGGGATCTGCGCGATATCAATAATGATCCCCTTACCCACAGTGCCTCCCTCCTGCCGGAATGCCATGTCAAGACGGTTCCCGTCAAACATTACTTTGGATATACTGAGCGTTACGCCCTCGTGGGTAATCGCTAGATTGGAACTGGTAGATTGCCCGGAGGTCTCGGCACTAACGGTTAAAGGGAACCCGCTGCCTGTGACTGCCATTACCAACGTTACTGCCAATGCTGCTCCAGCGAATTTTTTTCTCAATTCAGGTTTCATAGAATTCAATGGATTAGCTCCTGTCCTATTTTTTATGAAAAGAAAAAGGGAGCTATCCCCAGGTCATTATTGATGACCTGCGGGACTGTCCCCTTCTCTAATGGATTAAGGCTTAACAGGAATGGTCAATTCCAGATCTTTCAGATATGTTTTCTCACCCACACTGTTCTTTCCTTGGCCGACAACGCTCCAATCCTTGTTGTTCACAGTAAGAGTAAATGGCTTGATTGTAATCGTTTTAGGTGTGCCAGCAAAAGGAGAAAACAGTTGATCAATCTGATATTCAGTCTTGGGTTCGCTGTTGAAATACTCGAATCTGCTCGGATTCACGACATTTCCTTGGTCGTCTACAAGCTCGTAATAGACCATACTGGCGCTGTAATCACCGGTTTGCCCCGGAGATTGTGGTACTTGGCCCTTACTATCCAGAACGAAACGGGTGGACACCGGCGAAATATCCAGTTGCTTAACGGTATAACTGAACTGTCCGTCAGATTTGGAGGCCTCTGGTTTCACAACAATCGATTTATTCTCCACGTTCACAGGAATCTTGAATTCAAAAGCTTCTTTCACCTGTGTGACATTCGCCTGAATGGTCAGCTCGAATTGGTCAGGCAAATTTAGACCCTTAGTCACTTCAACTACATAAGCATTCTTCTGCCTAGGCGAGTCGCCAAAGCTGCCTCCGCCATATTCAATGGCTTGTCCGTTAGCGAGGATCGTTGGCATTTTAATATAACCTTTAAGCTGATCCTTTTCCTCAACATCTTTTTCAAAAAGGTATGGAGAGCCTGTATTCGGCAAATCTACGCCTTCACGTTCCAAAACGAAGGACAACCGGGTTCCATCATAAAGTAAATTAGCTACCTTCAGCGTGATTCCTTCATGGGTTACACTCAGGTTAGGTTCTGTTACGATTCCTTGTTTAATGGCAGTATCCAAAGCTTCGTTGCTGGTTCCCTCAAAGAGAATTCCAACAATAGGAATTTGCTTTAACGTTGAAGCCATTGCCGGTGATACAAATCCCGTACCCACCACACCTGCACCTAGGATGGCTGCTGCTGCGGCCACTACTGCTGTTCTTTTCATTAAATTAGGTTTGGATGATGTTCTTTTCAATTCACTCGCTCCAATCGTATTCATAATTTGATAACTCATACTTTTCTTTGGTAAAGACGATTCACGAATCATTTGTTCGATGGCATTCATTTCAGCGAATTCCGTTTGTTCCGGCGAATGTCCCATGTGCTATCTCTCCTTTTCGGCTTTTACATTCCATCAGTTTGCGGCGCAATCGTTCATATTTTTTCCGTATGGTTGCGGACTTGAGGCCCATGATTTCGCCTATTTCCTCAAAGGTGTACTGCTCTACTGCCTTAAGGAGTAAAATATGACGCTCTTCAGTTGTGAGAAAAGTCAAAAGCTCATAAACCTCTGACTCATGACGGGAGATTTGCAGCACAGGCTGCTGCTCTTTATAATGATCGATCAGCTTAAGCCAGCGGCTCTGTCTCTTCTTCAAATTGATTAGATGATGGTATGCCATCTTATACAGCCAGGCTGAGAAGGATACTTGCCTGCTGTACTGGTGAAGATTTTGATAGGCGCGAATAAAGATCTCCTGTACGGCATCTTCCGTCTCCGCATGATTTTTCAGGATATAATAGCAGTAGGTATACATTTGCCGTTCAAACTGGATGATGATCGCACTGTATGCCTCTTTGTCTCCTGCTCTGACCTGTTCTACAACCGCTTCAATAGCATTCCATTTTCCTTCCTCTTCCCCGGGGATGGTTGGCTGCAAGAGCTCACCTCCTTTCTTGTTTACCTATATAACAATCTCGTAATGCTATTTTGTGACACTATTTTTTAATATGCAGTTAGATTAGGGACTACAAACGCAGTGAGATTAATTACATATACGAACAAAATCACCCTAACGGGTGAATAACTTTTTAGCCAGCGGTTATTTGTCCGCTGGCTAGAAAGTTATTCACCAAGGTTCCGTTACAGAGACAAACTCTGGGGATTCTCCAGACTCCAGGTCGTAGGCACACTCTCCCACTATAAATTCAGGGACAGGATCTACCGTCCCACATTCTACGCAAACATAATCGATCCATACCTCTGGTTCTTCCTCCCACGGCTCAACATCCGGTGATTGTAGCATGGACAGAGCATCGGGTCTCGCCCATAGCTCTCCAGCATCCGCTGACGGTAGTTCTTCTTCTTTCGTTTTTTCACAGGAAAGGTCATCTCGATTTGTTTATGGATCATGTACCACCACAGATTAATCACCTTCTGTGACTCTTTGTTTTTCCCCCGGCTGTATAGACTATAGCGACCCACCATCCGAAAATGCTTCGGTGGAATGTGCTGCACGAGATCGTAGATAAACTTCATCACCGGCGACACCACATCCACCCGTTTCCCCGTTCGGTGATCTTCGTACCAGTAATGCACCTTGTGGTGGTCGTAGCTGACCACCCGGTACTCTGCAATCGCCGGTCGCGCTAAATAACCCCCTATGTATTTCGCTGCTCCTCGGGCATCCTTCATCCGCTGCTCTGCATTCACATAGAAACCCTGCCGAGAAGTCATTAGAAGTAAATGCTTTCAAATCGTCAGTTGTTCCTTCTTCAATAGTGCCCGAAGCTTTTCCATTAAAAATGGCAAACTCCTTAGTATCTTGGTTAGTATACAATGGATCTACTATTTTATTTATTCGCATTTGAACAAAATCTTTTGATAAATCACTGTTAGCGTAATCTACGATCATTTTTCAACTATTAATACAACAAAGCTCACGCTACTCCTGCTCACGCCCGCAAATGCCATAGAAGAAGAGATGGATGGCTTCCTCCAGGAAGGCATCTATATCTTCTTGTTTGCTGGCTTCATCTAGCATTTCTCCCGAACTTCGCATATACATTCCTATAAATGAAAGTATCCCTTTGGTGGACACTTTATTTGAAATTTCTCCTCGTGCTTTGCCATCCTCCACCATCTTGACCATCAATGGTAAAACGTCATTTGTGTAACGTTCTTCAATATAATGAAACATTTCCTGGTCCTCAATCATAAGCTCCTTCACAGTCGTAGGAGACAATGAACTGTAGGTTTCTCTCTCCATCGTCATAATGTATTCAATAATCTCTTTTAGAGAATGCTCTCCATGAATGTAATCTTCAAATTCGCGAATCGCCTTCTCTATAAAATCCTTAAAGGACTCACCAAGCAGCGCTTCCTTGCTGCCAAAATAATTATAAATCGTCACCTGTGAGACACCTGCTTCTTTCGCAATGTCTGCGATCCGGAGACGTTTGGGCTCACAGCTCTTGAGCATTTCCATCGTAGTCTTCATAATTTTGAGTTTTATTTGAGCGGCTCTTTTCTCAAATCCATTCATGCTATTCACCCTTAACTTCATTATATAGTGCGCTTATTTAAATTTAATGAAATATTTATTATCAATTATTTCATAATTCCATTGACTTCACTATTCACTAGGAATAATATAACATATGAAATATCCAATTAGTAATAGTTCATTATTTTGCAGCGGGGGTGGCGGCATGCTTGTAGTTGAAGGCTTAACCAAACGATTTTCGAATGGCAAGGGAATCGAAGATGTTACGTTTACCGTAAATAAAGGTGAGGTGTTTGGGTTTCTGGGGCCTAATGGCGCGGGTAAATCTACGACCATAAGACATATCATGGGATTTATGAAGCCGGACAAAGGTAATGCGAGCATCCATGGACTTGATGTATGGAAAGCACAGGGTACAGTCCAGAAGCATATCGGCTATCTACCCGGTGAAATCAACTTTTTTGACGGGATGACAGGCATTTCTTTCCTTAAATTCATGTCTGGCATGCAAGGGATGAAGAACACTACTAAACGTGACCGCCTCATTGAACGACTGCAATTTGATGCCGCAACTCCGATCCGCAAAATGTCAAAGGGAATGAAACAAAAAGTCGGTATTGTCGCAGCTTTCATGCACAATCCTGAAGTTATTATTCTGGATGAACCCACCTCGGGACTCGACCCGCTTATGCAAAAGGTATTTATAGATCTCGTATTGGAGGAAAAAGCAGCCGGAACCACATTTCTAATGTCCTCTCACAGCTTTCAAGAAATTGAGCGCACCTGTGATCGAGCTGCAATCATTAAAGACGGACGTATCATCACTATAAAAAATATCCACGAATTACAATCGATGCAGCGGAAGCTGTTTGAGGTTGTTTTCGCGAGTCGCGAAGATGCAGAGCAATTCGCCGCCTCCGGCCTGCAAGTGGAAGCTCGCGAAGGGAATATGGTCCGCATTGCCGTTCAGGGTAATTACGATCGATTCATTCAGGAGACCGGGAAATATAATATCCGCAGTATGGATGTGTTCACGCAGAATCTAGAGGACATTTTCATGGACTATTATGACCGTGAGGGGGCCGTGCAATGAATCTTCCACTCTATAAAGAAATGATGAGGGTGAACCTCAAAGGCATTATGAATTACGCTTTCGGTTCTGCCTTCTATATTCTGTTTATGATCTGGCTATATCCAGGGATCGCCGGAAGCACACAAGCCATTGATGACCTCATTAAAGCTATGCCGGAAGGTGTAGGTAAAGCCTTTGGATTAAACAGCGGATTTACCAGTGCTGAGGCTTTTATCTCAGGAGAATATTATGGACTTATTCTGGTACTGATTCTATCCATTGTGTGTGTACAAATGTCGACGCAGCTCATGGCTCGACTTGTGGATCGTGGCTCTATGGCTTATCTTCTGATAGCACCAACTACGCGGAGAAAAGTAGCTACCACGCAGGCGCTTGTACTCACAACTGCGTTGCTCCTGATTATGGGTGTAACCACACTCGCCGGATTATTAGGTAAAGCATGGTTCCTCGGCAGTGAATATGAATTTAATAGCGGCCGATTCACTCAGCTGAATAGCGTAGCGTTTTTATTGTTTTTTGCCGTGGGGGGACTCACTTTCCTTGTATCCTCGGTTTGTAATGATGAGAAAAAAGCGCTTGGAATTTCCGGCGCTATCACCTTCGGATTCTTCACTCTGGATCTGCTAGGCAAAATAAGCGATAAACTGGAGGGGTTACGTTACCTGACCTTGTTCTCCTTCTATCAGCCTGGTAAAATCGTTCAAGGAAACGTGGAGATTATTCAGGTTTCTAGTTGGTTACTGTTGATCGGTATTCTCGCTTTTGCCATAGGGATCGAACTGTTCAGACGACGGGATCTTCCATTATAAGATTAAGGGACGCTCCAATAGCATGTGGCTACTGGAGCGTCCCTCTTTCATATAGAAGAATATAATAAGCTTCTTCACACTAGAGAAGCATTATTTTAAGATTTCGTATCCGGTCTAGGGACACCAAAGTTTGGCGTTCCATCCTCATTCCACTGGATCACTTGCACACGCGCGTGCCGATTAGGATCATATAACGGGTCTCCCACAATTTCCTTATAGCTTCTAGCATGGAACACTAGGATATCCTGTTTGCCATCTTCTGAGACTGTAAAGCTATTATGTCCCGGTCCATATTGACCGTTTTCTTCAGAAGTTGTAAACACAGGTTCTGGTGTTTTGACCCATGATTTCGGATCCAGTAAATCACTATCCTCATCAGCGGTTAACAACCCCATACAGTAGTTATGATCTGTTGCACTTGCCGAGAAAGTCATGAAAATACGTCCATTCCGCTTAAGAACTGCCGCACCCTCATTCACCAGGAAGCCGATTTTTTCCCAATCATATTCAGGCGTGGTGATGCACACCTGCTCTCCTTTTAACGTCCAAGGATTTTCCATTTCAGAGATATACATATTAGAATTACCAGGGATATCAGGATCCTTTTGTGCCCATACGTAGTATCTAACCCCTCTGTGTTCAAAAGTGGTTGCATCCAGGGCAAAGGATTCCCATTTCGTTTTGATTTGACCCTTTTCCACCCACTCCCCTTCTAATGGATTTACGGATGAGTTTTCTATGGCAAACATGCGATGATCAAATAAGCCATCTTTCGTATCGGAGGTATGTGCAGCTGCAAAATACACGTACCATTTTCCATCAATATAATGAATCTCGGGCGCCCAAATATTGGCACTCATTAAGCCTGTTTCATGCTTAACCCAAATGGTCTTACCCTCAGCCTCAGCTAATCCCTGAATGGATTCAGAACGACGAAGCTCGATTCTATCAAACTCCGGAACCGAAGCTATGAAATAATAATAACCATCAGTATGTTTATAGATCCATGGATCTGCCCTTTGCTCAATAAGCGGATTTTTCGCATTGAATTCTCTCATGATGACAACTCCTATATCTCTCTTTATTTTTAATTTTATGGGTCACCAAAACACACCCTTCCTTATAAGAAGGCAAGGTGTATTTAAGCTATGTTCATTTGATCTACCCTTTAATACCTGAATTCAAGTTAATAGATTGAACGAAGTATTTTTGAGCAAATATAAATAACAGCAGGGTTGGAACGATCGCCAAGATTGCCGACCCCATTAATTGCCCGATCATACGATAGTTTCCGTAGATATCTTGTAACAAGAGCAACCCAGCTGTGACTGGCATTTTGTCTACATCTGTGTACACGATAACCGGCCAGAGGAAGTCATTCCAAGATCCCGTAAAGGAGAACAATCCGCAAACAATCAGAATCGGCTTAACTAACGGCAATATAATTTGCGCAAAAATTCTAAAGTCACTAGCACCATCAACTTTTGCAGACTCATCTAATTCTTTTGGGATACCGTTCATAAACTGTCTGACCAAGAAGATATTCCCCATACCCGCAAGACCGGGAATAATCATTGCCCAAGAAGTGTTCACCCAGCCTAAGGAATCGATAATTTTATAAGAAGGAATTAAGTTAACTACGCCCGGGAAAAAGGAGATCCCTAACAAAGTAAAGAACAGTGTGTCTCTTCCTTTAAAGTTAATACGGGTATAACCAAAGCCTGTAATCGAAATCACAATAACGACCAGGATCGTATGAGTTGTAGCGATAAACAATGAATTGCCTAACCAACGTAGAATTGGGGCTGTAGAAGTATTGTTCAGAATCGTAACATAGTTCTCAAAAACCCATGTTTCAGGAAATAGTCTAAAGCCTGAGGAAACCACTTCCGTTTGTGATCTAAAAGACGTGGAAATCCCGAATATTACTGGAATAATCCAAATCACACAAAGGATAAGCAAAAAAGCATATGATACATATTTTGAAATACTAACATTGGATGATCCTTTTACTTTGCCTGTTCTATTTACAACTGGACGATTATCTAGGCCATTTACCGCCTGATTTGACATTATAGTACACCTACCTTTTCCATTTCCTTGTTAATCAATTAGTTCCCTAGAACCTTATGTAGCATTTCGGTTCATTACATAATATTGCAGCGCTGAGATCACCAAGATTACTAATCCCAATAACACTGCCATCGCCGATGCCATCCCTGCAATGGATTCACCGTTTCCGAAAGCTAATTGACGAATATACATCATGAGTACGTGTGTACTTTGTCGAGGCCCGCCATCAGTCATCATTAACGGTTGGCCGAATACATTGAAGGCTCCGGCAGTTGTCATAACAAAGGTATAGATTAATGGAAAACGAATAGATGGCAAGGTGATACTTGTGAATCTTTTAATTGAACCCGCACCATCGAGCTCGGCTGATTCATATAATTCTTGCGCAACGCCACTTAAGGAAGCACGATAAATAATCATGTTGCCCCCAATACCGCCCCATAGTGTGATTACAATGATGATAATCCACGCATACGGCTGATTTGCAGGCCAAGCAATTTGTGATCCGAATAGATTACCAGTAATCCCTAATTGCTTATTAAAGATCAAAAGCCAGATTAGTGCAGCCGCAGAAATCGAAATCAAGCCCGGAATATAAAGAATAGATTGAATTAAGCTCTTCATTTTAACTTTTTTATGTTCTAGTGCAACAGCAACCATTAATGGGATAACTATTAATAATGGAACAGAGAGACCCACAAAGATCAAAGTATTTTTCAGACCTCTGAAAAATTGAGTATGAAACGTTGATTTGCCATCAAAAAGAATGGCCTTATAGTTATCAAAGCCTACCCATACCGGGTCACTCATTAAATTCCACTTTGTAAATGAAGCATAAATCCCATAAATCGTTGGCAATAAAATGAAGACAGCAAACAAAATGACGTGCGGACCTACAAAGAAGGCAGGTGCCCAGTTTATTTTCTTTTTCATAGGATTTCATTTCTCCTTTTGCACAAAGTAATGCACCAATATACGGCACATTACTTCGTACAATCTATTCTATTTCGCTTTATTTCGCTGCACTGCTGCTTTCTGCGATCTTATCTTCTACAAACTTCTGCATGGTTGCCAAGGTCTCATCTAAATCAACGTTACCGCGAACGATATCTGCGCAATAAGTATCTACTGCTTCTGCAATGTATGGGTAGTACTCATATGTGTAAATGTAAAGGGATTCAATTTCTTTTTCATTAGAAGTAAAGAAGGATTGCATGTAGTTTTGGTATTCCGGACTTTGGTTAACTACGTTACTTGCGACGTTTTGACCAGCTTTTGCCCATTCCATTGAGTTTGTACGCACATATTCTAAGAAGTTAGCAATCCCTACTTCTTTTTCATCTGTTCTCTTATCGTTCTTAAGCATAGCGAACAAGTGAGAAGAAGATCTATTCGTGAATTTATCAGCGGTTGGAGAATAAATGTTAGTCACACCAAAGTTCAAGCCTTCAACTCCAGCATGTGCGGTAGAACTCCAAGTTCCGTCTGTGGAGAAGAGTACGTTTTGGGATTGGAACATCAAGTAACCGTCTTCACCAAATGGAGTCATCAAACCAGCATCAGCAATTTTCTTAACATCTTCAAAGGCTTGTTTAAATACTGGGGAGTTAACAGCCGGTTTGCCGTCCACCTGAATATCTCCGCCCAAGTTTTGAATTTGAGCCAGGATAACCCATCCGAGCAAGGCATCATTAACTACATAGTCGCCTTCATCCAATTTACCTTGTAAGGAAAGCATTTCATCAATCGTAACAACGTTATCATCCAAGAAAGATTCAGCATTATATTTCTTGAGCAAATCTTTATTGTAATACATTACGTTACTGTGGATATCAAGAGGTACTGTGTATTGTGTTCCGTCGATGTTACCAGTGTTCCAAGCTTGTGGTAAGTAATTTTCAGCTTTTAGTTCAGGTTGTGCCGGCAATACAGTATCTTGCATGGGTTCTAAGACACCTTGCTTAACAAACCCAGGAACACGGTCAGCGTGGATAATTGCTAAATCAGGAACACCTTTGCTGGAAGCCAAAACGGTAGAAATTTTCGTGTACATATCAGCTGTAATAACGTGCTTCACTTTAATCTCTGGATTCGTTGCATTGTAGTCTTTAACGATTTGATCCATATAAGCACCATCATCACCAGTCAGCGGTGTCCAGAACGTAATCGTCTTACTATCATCTTTACCACCACATCCTGCTAACACTGTCGTTAACATTAGAACCGTTGCTAATACTACTCCAAATTTCTTTTTCATTACTCTCTCCCCCTGCAGCTGTAATGTTAAGATAATCATTCACATTAACTTTGTTGGAAACGATTAACTTAAACTTAGTATACAGTCGCTTTGAAAGCGTAGTCAATAACTTTTAAATAAACTTAACAGATTTTTTTAAAACTTAGTTAACCTTTTAGTTCATTAAGACGAGATGAAAGCGATATATTATTTACTTCAGTTACCTTTCGTGTTACTTTATATAGAGATTAATAAACTTTACAGTATATGAAATTACTTTGAAAGAAGTGGATAAAATGCAATTGGAAATAGACAAGTCCTCTCTCGTTGTTTATGAAGCCTTGGCAAGTGAAGTACGAATAAAAATCATTCAGTTACTCTCCAAAAATAAGATGAACATCAAAGATTTGGCAGAAGAACTTAAAATAAGCAGTCCCATCGTAACAAAACACATTAAAAAGTTAGAAGATGCAGGAATCATAAAAACAGAAAAAGTTCCTGGTAAATCCGGAATGCAAAAAATCTCAATTCTTAGAGTCGACCATATTGAGATCAACTTCCCTAAAAAAATCTTTCATTCCTTTGCCTCCTATGAGACATCGGTGCCGATTGGTCATTATACGGATTATGATCTGAAGCCTACATGCGGACTTGCCACAGAGAAAGAGTTTATCGGCAGAGTAGACGAACCTAAGTATTTCATGGATTCTAAAAGAGTCGATGCAGAGATTCTATGGTTTACCCAAGGTTATGTTCAATACAACATTGCCAATTTTCTAAAAAAAGATGAAACCTTGCAGCAATTTGAAATTAGCTTAGAGCTTTCTTCCGAATTTCCATTTGCCAATGACGTATGGCCTTCAGACATCACCTTTTCATTGAACGGCTTGGAATTAGGTACTTGGACAAGCCCTGGAGATTTTGCTGATGCAAGAGGTAAATTCACACCTGAGTGGTGGCCGCACAATATTAACCAGTATGGATTACTAAAAACGATTAGAATTACTAATCACAATGGAACATACATTGACGGTGACCCCATGTCTTCCGTTTCGATTGAGGATTTAGATACGACCTGTGACCGATGGACTTTCCGGATCGAAGTGAAGGAAGATGCAAAACACGTCGGAGGCGCAACAATTTTCGGAAAAAAATTCGGAAATCATGATCAAGATATCATGTTCAAAATGTATTACCTTTAAAATCTTCTAGTATGCAAATGTATCAAGGTTGGTTCTTTCATGGGGGCGAACAACTAATTAGTATTTATTCTTCCTTAGCCCCCCTATCTGTACTGTGATATGAACCAGTTATCACTTTCCCCTATCCATCTCTTTATCGCCCACATTTCCCACCTTCTTTCACTTTCCACAACTCCAGTAGTAATCTGCAGTACTTTTCATACGCTATCCAAACCCAACTACCTTTTGTTAATAAAAATATAAATAGATTCATTGTTTCATAAATTTCTATTTGACTATATGCTAATATCATGCTTAAAATGAGATCAACATAAAACGTTTTCCACGATATGGTTTGTATAAACATAAAACAAATCCATTTTGATTTGTGAAAAACGTTTTTTTAGTAGCTCTATTGTAAGCGTTTTACATTTTTCGTACCGCCGCAATCTCTAATCAATAGAATCGGAGGATCATGAATTTGAGGAAAACAACTCGTAAGCTAACCGCTTCACTTCTTGCACTCACGCTGCTAGTACCTGCACCATTCATTTCAGCAGCTTCTGCAAGCGATTCCAAAACAATCGCACCATCCACGCAACAACAGGCTGTCGATTATTCGGGCCACTGGGCACAGAAAGATTTTCAATCCTGGGTGGAAAAGGGCTTGATTTCAGGCTATGGAAATGGAATTTACAAACCGAATCAAGAGATCACCCGCGCGGAATGGGTTACATTGATCAATCGGGTCTTTAATTTGCAGGAAAAATCAGAAATTGCCTTCACGGATATACTGGAGTCAGGTGCTTATTACAGCGATATCCAGAAAGCTTCGGCTGCAGGATATGTATCAGGATATAGCGATGGCACCTTCCGACCAACACAGGTAGTAAGTCGTCAAGAAGCCGCGGTTATGCTGCACAGACTATTCCAGCTCAATTCTTCTGCAAATACCTCTGCACCAAAAGATGTTAAAGATTTACCCTCATGGAGCCAAGAAGCTGTATTATCTTTATTTGGAGAAGGTTATTTGAATGGTTATAGTGACGGCAGCTTTAAAGGTGCAAAAGCCGTAACAAGAGCGGAAGCACTACGCATGATTGAGAAGTTAGCCGGGGAAATCACTTCTAAGAGCGGGAGTTATACGGGTATTACCACTCAGAATATGGTAATTAGTAACCCGGGTGTTGAGTTGAACAACTCCACCATCTCCGGAAACCTGTACCTTACCGAAGGTATTGCAGAAGGTGATATCACGCTGAATAACGTCACTGTTAAAGGAACAATATTCGTATCCGGCGGCGAAAATAGTATCGTACTTAGTAACTCTAATGCAGGTGACATGGTTGTAGATAAGCGTAATGGGAAACTCCGCGTCGTTACTAAAGGAACGAGTGCCGTACCAAGCGTACGTGTACATTCCGGTGTAATGCTTGAGGAAGATACTACTTTGACGGGAGCAGGCTTCGGCCGGGTCGTTATAGAGAATACGCTCCCGAACGATTCAATCATCAGGCTGAGAGGAAATTTTGATTCTGCTGAGGTACGAGCGGTAGGAGTGCCTACACTACATCTAGCCGCAGGCAATATTACTGAAGTTACATTGAACCAATTAGCCAAGCTGCGTGTAGATGCTGGTGCAGCAATCAAGAATCTTATCCTTGGTATAAACGATATGATTACTATCCAAGGCACCGGGAAGGTTAGCTTTGACAGTAAATACAGTAACTTAATCAAATTTGAAACACCTACTCCGACAGCTACGGCAACGTCTGGTTCTGGTAGTTCAGGTTCTGGTGGATCGGACGGCAGCGCTGTTGCTACACCTACTACTACCCCGGTTCCTACAGCTACAGCGACTCCTACTGCTACACCGGGTCCGTCAGCAACGGCACCAGCACTCACCAATGTTTCTGTACATGATCCGTCAGTGGCTGTAGACAAAGGAACGTATTATGTGTTCGGGTCTCATATCGATGCGGCCAAATCGGATGATCTGCTGAACTGGACTCGTTTCACAAATGGTTATACAACACCAGGCAACGTACTCTTTGGTGATCTTTCCGCGAATCTGGCAGAATCCTTTAAATGGGCTGGAGAGAACGATTCTGACAGTAAAGGCGGATTCTCCATATGGGCTCCAGACGTTTTCTGGAATGAGGATTATAAGAATGCGGACGGAACCACTGGCGCTTACATGATGTATTACAGTGCTTCTTCCACTTACATCCGCTCAGCGATTGGCTTTGCCACTTCACAAAATATTGAAGGTCCTTATACCTATGGAAATACCGTAATTTATTCCGGCTTCACCAAGGAAGAAGATTACGATACTAACAGCAAAATTAACAAAAAATGGACAAACACAAATATTCAAAAGCTTATTGATAACGGAACACTAGAAGATGCCAACCCAGATTGGTTTGACGCAGGCGGTTCATATAAGAACAAAACGTATACAAACGCAATTGACCCGACGTTATTCTACGATAAAGACGGCAAGCTGTGGATGACTTATGGATCATGGTCAGGCGGTATATTTATTCTAGAAATAGATCCAACTACCGGCGAGCCAAAATATCCGGGTAAAGATGGAACGACCGCTGATGGACGTCTAATCGACCGGTATTTCGGTACCCATATTTCTGGTGGTATGACCAAATCGGGCGAAGGTCCGTATATCATTTACGACAAAAATACAGGTTACTACTTCTTATACGTAACTTATGGAGGACTTGCGTCCGACGGTGGTTACAATATGCGTCAATTCCGTTCAATGAATCCGGATGGTCCTTATGTGGATGCTGCCGGACAAAGTGCAGTGCTGGCAACGACCAATGATCATTCGGCCATTGGCAACAAAGTTCTTGGTAATTTCATGTTCACGAACGTGAATAGTGATCCAGACTTCCAAACTTACGGCTATGTTGCATCAGGCCATAATTCAGTCAATTATGATGAAGAGACGGGTAAAATATTCAACTTCTTCCACACTCGCTTCCCGCAGCGTGGTGAAACACATGAGCTTCGTGTGCATCAAATGTTCACCAACGAAGATGGATGGCCGCTCACTTCTCCTCATCGTTACACTGGTGAAACTATCGCAGCCGTTATGCAGGAAGATGTTATTGGAGCTTACCAGTTCGTGAATCACGGGAAAGATACTTCTGCTAAAATTAAATCCACAACAGCTATCGAACTGCGAAGTGATGGAACCATTACAGGGTCCGTAACCGGTTCTTGGGAGCTAAAAGGAGAGTATTACGCCGACCTGCTCATCAATGAAATAGAAAACGGAGCTGCTGTACAAAATCTCTACAAAGGTGTATTCGTAAAACAATGGGATTCCACTCGTCAGAGCAATGTTATGACTTTCACAGCCATGTCCAATAAGGGTGTTACCGTCTGGGGCAGCCAAATTGAACTGCTGAGCACAGATCAAATTGTATCCAATGTTAAAGATAGTTTAAGCTTGGGCAACACAAGTAAAGTATACAAAGATCTTACGCTCCCAACTGAGGACGTTAGAGGAACAGTCATTACGTGGTCGTCTTCCAATGAAGCCGTAGTAGGAAACGATGGTTCAGTTGTTCGTCCTGAAAAAGGACTTGGAAACGCAACGATTGAACTTACTGCTACGATTGCGCTGGGTGAGTCTACTGCAACTAAGACCTTTACTATCATTGTAATGGAACTGACTGGAAATATACTGGAAGACGGTTTGGTGGCAGCGTATGATTTTGAAGGAGATCTTTCAGAGAACGGAGATCGTACTGATAAGGGTACAATTACCGGCAATCGGATTAACAATACTGGTGGGAACATCACCTATGAGACAGGTGAAGTTGGTCTTGCAGCTAAATTCGACGGTAGCTCCGGTATTCGCCTACCAAATGGTTTGATTAAAGGCAACACCTACACAATAGGCATGTGGCTTAACCCACAAGAACTGACTCAATTCACTACAGCCTTCTTTGGTGCTACAACAGATACGAATTGGATTAGTCTCTTGCCTTATGGAAACGGTGGAGCTACTACCCGGATGTGGTTTGGTAGCCAAACCTTCCACGATGCAGAAGCAGGCATGCAGATTCCAGTTAACCAATGGTCGCATATAGCTTTCACTTACGATGCCGGGACTGTGAAGCTGTATGTGAACGGAGTATTGAAGTACACTGGAAAAGGATTTACGGATGTATTTAACAGTGCAGATACAGTATTCGCCCTGGGTGTAAACTACTGGGATATCCCATACAAAGGTTTGATTGATAACCTGCGTATCTACGAAAGTGCACTTTCCGCTGAAGCTGTAGACTTGCTGGTAAACGGTGAGCCTGACAGTAATATTAAAGTAAGTACGATAACCATCCGTGATGCTGAAATGGATGTGGCTGTGGGGAATACCTTTACCCCTCAAGTAAAAGTACTTCCTACCAATGCCGGAAATAAGAAACTTACTTGGAGTTCTAGTGATCCTAGCGCCGTTACAGTTGATGCTACAACCGGAACCGTAACCGCACTAACGGTAGGTGGCGAAGCAGTGATTACAGCCACTGCGGCTGATGGCAGTGGTGTCTCAGCAGACTATAAGGTAAACGTTACAGATGGAAAAGTAGCCTATTATGCTTTTGATGGAAACCTTGATGACTCCCTCCAATTGGTCGGTACTGGACAGGTTACGGGAATAAAAATCGAGGCTCCAACTGTAGGTAACATCACTTACGGTAACGGTATCACTAATCAAGCAGCAGTATTTGACGGTGTTTCCGGAATCCGGTTACCTAATGGATTAATTGACAGCAATACCTATACCGTATCTATGTGGTTAAACCCTGAGCAGCTTACTGATGCAACAACAACCTTCTTCGGTGCTGCTTCGATAAACAGCTGGATTAGCTTCGTTCCACAGAACGGCGCAGGTAAAACACTGCTATGGTCTGGCGAGGCGTGGTATGATGCTGTTTCCGCTATGAAGATTCCAGAGAATAAATGGACGCATGTAGCATTTACGGTCAACAACGGTACCGTGAAGGTATACCTCGACGGAGTTGAGCAATTCTCCGGTGAGGGCTTCCCGAATGTGTTTAAGAACAAGAATGGTGTGTTCACTCTTGGTGTAAACTATTGGGACGTACCTTATAAGGGAATGATTGATGAACTGAAGATTTACAGCAGAGCACTCAAATCAGACGAAATACTGACCGAATATAACTCAAATGTAAATTAAGAGAATCATCATTTGGAAAGAGAGCGGAGCCTCAGGCTCCGTTCTTTTTATCTTAAGGCACGCGATCAAAGTGAATGAGCGCCCATAAAATTTCTCACCTTCGTATTGTAAAACAAGCATTTAAATAATATAATCATTAACTATACGTCTTGAACTAAATTGGAGGCCATCTATGAAACTTGACCTGTCGGAAGAATCTCTTCCCGTCTACGAAGCTTTAGCCAGTTCAGTTCGTCTGCACCTGCTGCGCTTGCTTGCCGAGAACCCAATGAATGTCAAGGAATTGGCCGCAGCGGTAAATTTGAGCAGCGCCATTATGACAATGCATGTGCGTAAGCTAGAAGCTGCAGGACTTATCCAGACACATATGGCACCTGGACGAAGTGGTCTGCAAAAGATCTGTACGCTGGCTGCTGAAAGCGCCGAGATCACCTTTCCAGGCAGACAAATTAATGAGCGCAAAAGCTACCGCAAGGAGATTCCTGTTGGGCATTATTCTGACTTCATGATCGAGCCTACCTGCGGTCTTGCCACTACAGAGCAAGTGATTGGCAGCTTTGATGATCCCCGTTATTTCTGGGATCTCGAGCGTATGAATGCTGGTATTCTCTGGTTCAGCAAAGGGTATATCGAATATAAAATTCCTAACTTCCTTCTCTCCAGTCAACAGCCCGAGGAGCTAATCATTACGATGGAGATTGCCTCCGAAGCGCCTTCCATTAATAATAATTGGCCCTCCGACATCACTTTCACACTGAACGGAGTACAGCTTGGATTCTGGACAAGTCCGGGTGACTACGGAGATAGACGTGGTAAATACACGCCAGCTTGGTGGCCAGCACTCACGAATCAATACGGCCTTCTTAAGCAGCTGCGCATTACATCTAAAGGCACGTTTATGGACGGCCTGAAACTGTCCGACGTTACGCTGGATCAAGTGAACATTCGCAACAAGCAATGGACTTTCAAGCTTTCCGTCGATGAAGAGGCCGAGCATATTGGCGGCATTACCCTTTTTGGCAAAGGCTTTGGCAACTATAATGATGATCTAATCGTTGAGCTGTTCTACACAGATACCCATGAATAAAGCCGCATTCATCTCCCGTTGGAGAGTCGAATGCGGCTCTTATTTTACCTTATTTCATGTTCAATGAAGGGTCCCCATAATCCGCCACCAGGCAGTGGACAGCCACGTTCCTTAAGCTTAGCTACAACAGGAATAATGCATCCACAAGCTACGCAAGTCACACTCTCATGCAGCTTAGGACAAGTCCCGCAAAGAGAAATCCGTTCAGCATAAACCTCATCTGGAACACAAAGCTCTGTCTTAAACATGGATGATGACAAGATTCGCTCTATCTGTGCATCGGTAACCTTATAATCGTCGCGACACCCCTTGCATGCAGATGTTGTTGACATGATAACACCACCTTATGCCTTCGGCGTAATCTCCAGCACAGTTACTGACATTGGAGCCAGCTCTACATTAAGAAGATCACCTTCAAGTGTAAAGGCTGTAAAAGCTTGCGGTACGACAGCATCTGGCTGACTAAATGTATTATGAGCATCTATCTTGTTACCTGTGAGCGTAGTGCCTGTCACTTCAACCTTCTGCCCGGAAAGACCACGCAGCTCGAGGGGTACAGTAGCTGATGCAGCGTGATTCAAGTTGCAAAGACTGACATGAATGATCCCAGCGTCTGTTACGGAAGCTGAAGCAGATACTTCAGGAATCTCGCTGCCCTCAAAGCTGTAAGTCCCACTATCGATTGTTAAATCCAACAACTCAGCATCCTGATGGACTTTAAACATATTGAATACATGATAGGTAGGCGTTAGCAGCATTTTTTCTCCTTCGGTTAAAATCACTGCTTGAAGCACGTTAATGGTCTGCGCAATATTTGCCATCCGTACCCGGTCACTGTGTTTATGGAAAATATTCAGGGTTACGCCAGCTACAAGGGCATCCCGAATTGTATTTTGTTGATATAGGAATCCTGGATTCGTACCCGGCTCAACATCATACCAAGTTCCCCATTCGTCAACGATAAGGCCTACTCTTTTATCTGGGTCATATTTGTCCATAATAACACCATGTTTAGTAATCAGCTCATCCATGCGAAGGGCCTTCTCTAAAGTACTAAACCATTCACTAGTTTCAAAGCCTGTTGCTGCCCCTTTATTCTCCCATGCTGGACCAGGAATCGTATAATAATGAAGAGTAATCGAGTCCATAAAGCGTGTAGCTTCACGCATTAAAACTTCCATCCAGTGATAATCATCCACGTTAGGACCACAAGCGATCCGGTGAATACGATTCTCCCCGTAATTACGTACATACGTCTGATATTGGCGATAAAGATCTGCATAATATTCTGGACGCATATTCCCGCCGCAGCCCCAATTCTCATTACCAACGCCAAAATAAGTGACAGCCCAAGGCTCTTGATGACCGTTCTGCTGGCGAAGCTCAGACATCGGTGAGACACCGCCAAAGGTTAAATACTCTACCCATTCGGACATCTCTTGAACCGTACCACTTCCCACATTACCATTGATATAAGGTTCACATTCCAGCATCTCACATAATTCCATAAATTCATGTGTACCAAAATGGTTGTTCTCAACCGTGCCGCCCCAATGCGTATTGATCATACGTTTACGAGCTTCGCGATCACCAATACCATCTTTCCAATGATATTCATCTGCAAAACATCCACCCGGCCAGCGAAGTACTGGAATTTGTATTTCTTTAAGCGCTTTCACAACATCATTACGAATACCGTTAGTGTTAGGAATCGGTGAATCTTCTCCGACCCAAATGCCTTCATAAATACAACGTCCTAGATGCTCAGAGAAGTGTCCATAAATATTTTTGTTTATCGTACCTTTGCGAATGTCTGTGTTAAGGATTGCGCGATCTGCCATGAATAAACTCCGCCCTTCAACATTTATATTTTTATTAACTAATTAATAATTATACAAACATTATAGAGCGGTCCTCAGCGATCCGTCAATCTCCAATATGAATGAATCTATTCTTTATCAATCGGTTTGTTTATCCCGTCTTCATAATAATCAAAAACGAGCTGCCGCTGCGTTCCTCTTACCCCGTAAAATACGTCGGAGATCCGTTTCCCCTTCCGTCTTAATTCGCTCTCCAGCCATTCTTTGGTCAGTCCATTATTCTCAAGATTCTCTTCAATGAGGACGCCATCCATAATTAACTCAACGGGAAAGCTCTGAGGAACCGAAAGAAGCTTCAAATCTTTTCGAGTAACATATTGATACTCTTGTTTCTTTAAGACGGATACCATTCCGTTATCTTCTAATACGGCATACTCTACTACCTCCAGATTAAAAATTTCTTTTTCCCTCAGTGCCTGATCCAAGGAGTCTAGCGAATACCTTACCTTTTTCATATTCCCTTCAAGAATTTTCCCGTTTTCAATAAGTACCGTAGGTGATCCTGAGATCCAGCTTCTCATTCTACGACTCTTTATAGCGATGATAGATAGTAGAAAAGACGTAGCAGTGATAACAATGAGCGCCACGATCATATATGACGACTTCAGGTCTTTATTAAAAGCCAGGTTTGCCGCAAGCGATCCTAATATAATGCCTGTCACGAAATCATGAAACGTCAAATTAGAAATCGTTTGTTTACCCAATATCTTAGCTATCACTAGCAGCATGATCATAGCGACCACAGTACGAAGAACAATATCCATATGCGCCTGCATCTCTAATGCTCCTTTCTATTCAATCCCCTATTATTCACAAACCAAGGTGAAATGAAACGTCATTACAATCGGTTTAATTTTAAGAGGTCATCCGGAGACTTCTATAAACGTCAAAAGGGCTCTGGAATGGTTCTACTGAACCGTCCCAAAGCCCTAGCTACGAATGCTTATTTTTCAGTCTTGATTGCAAGCAGATTGTGCAGAATCATTGCGCTTTCAGCTCGAGTTGCTGAGCCTCCCGGATCGAATTGCCTGTCACTTCGACCCGGGATAAGTCCAAGGGCTTGAGATTGACCGAACTATAATTGACTGCAGCTTTCGATTCTCCATTGATATACGCATCTTCAGAAACATACAGCTTCGTCTGGTTCCGAATCGGAAGGCTCGGTGCAGTACCATCCCGATCATTACCGCCATGTGACCGTACAGTTCATCTATCGACGGGATCATTTCAAGACAAGCGCGTTCCATAAATTTATCGAATTATTGCAGCAAAAACCCTGAAGACTCGTATGATGAGTTTCTTCAGGCTTTTTTACATGGCACCGTTATGATCACCTGTGCGCCGCCTTCGACACGGTTTCCTGCTTCGATATGCCCTCCGTGCTTTGTAATGAGCAACTGTGCTGTATACAATCCAAGCCCGGAATGACCTTTGTCTAGAGATCTAGACGGATCCCCCGTGTAGAATTTATCGAACATCCGCCGCAAATCAAGAGCGCTGAACCCCTTCCCCGTATCCGTCATGTCAAAGGTAATCTGCGTCTCCTCTACGATGACCGTCCACTCGATCCTTCCCTCCACTGGCGTAAATCGCAAGCTATTGGTAATCACGTTATCGAATACTTGCTCCAACCGTGATGTATCCACAAGAAACTGCTGTTCTTGGTCGCATCGCCTATTCACATAAGAGAAGTCAAAAGCAATCCACTTCTCACGGCATAACAATGCGTATTCATCTTTTTTCCGCTCACAGAAGGCGAGTAAATCCGCTCTCGTATACTGGAGGACAAAATCAGGCGTGTCGATTTTATTCATGAACAGCAATTCCGTCAGCATTTTGTCCGCACGCTGCGTACTGTTCTGAATGGTTAACAAGTACTTCTCCAGCCGTTCGGGACGGCGTGCACCGCTCTCGATTAAATTGTCTACATGACCTTGAATGATCGTCAGCGGCGTCCGCAAATCATGGGCAATCGCAGAGATCATGTCGCGTCTCTCCTGCTCCAGCTTCCACTCCCACTTCAAGGATTGCTCCAGCGCGATCCGCATCTCTTCGAAGGCATCGGAGAGCTCGATCAGCTCCTTCGACCCACCTGCTCCTGCGACGGAGAAATTCAGGTCATTTTGCTGGATTCGTCTAGCTCCCCCGATGATCCGTGCGATCGACGGTTCGAGCCGTTTACCCAATTTTCTCGCGAAAATAAAAGAGAACAAGACGATGAAGAAGAACGGTGCGATCAAACTGCACAAAATAAGCATAACGAGCAGCCCGTTTCCAGGGTTGTTGGAGGATACACTTAAACTGTATCGTAGCACCAGCATCCCCTTTAATTTTTTCTGCGAATCAAGGATCGGGTGGTAATTGATATATTTCCCGCCCTGTTTCTCGCTACGGTTCAGCTTGCTTAGCACATCCTCCGGGCTGTTGACGAAAGTCTGCCCCTTCCAGCCGTAGACGATTTGCCCCTTCAGATTCACGATTTGATACTGCATGCCTTTCGTCAGAATAACATGTTCCAACGCATTCTGCTTTGAAGGAGATAATAAGGCGTCTTTTTGCTGATCTACATAACCTAGAATCTGGGGAATTTGCTGCTCATAATAGTTGGCTGGTAGAATGCTCTTGTCCGTTTGATTAATCAAAGCATAAAGCGTACCGCCCCAAACCAGCATCGAGCCGATGAAGCTATAGAAAAGAACGAGTGTAAATGCGCCCATAAACTGTCTGCGCAGCGGTTTTCGACTTGCCTTTACTTCCTTTCGAATCTGTACCCTACCCCCCATACCGTTGTAACAAAGGTCTTCTCCGGTGCTGCGCACGCCAGCTTCGCCCGGATATTTTTGATATGTTCGGTAATTGTGGCTGCTTCTCCCTCCGCATCGAATCCCCAGATCTTCTCATAGATTTGTTCCCGCGAGAATACTTGATTCGGATGCATGAAGAGAAGCCGGAACAATTCGAACTCCCGGCTGGTCAGCGGAATCGGAAGGTTCTGGTAGAATACCTGATGGCTGTCCAGATCCATCGTGAGATCGCCATGGTGCAGCAGCTTCGGTTGATGATCAAGATGGCTCCGCTGCTCCCGACGAAGATGCGCTCTTATTCTCGCCTTCAATTCTTGCATGCTAAAAGGCTTCACGATATAGTCATCGCCACCGACGGCGAGTCCTTGGATCCGATCCGCTTCATTGGAGCGCGCGCTTAAGAACAGAATCGGACACGAGACCCGGTCACGTATCGCTTGGCATACTTCGAGCCCATCGAGATGCGGCATCATAATATCCAGGATGATTAAGTCGGGCGTCTCTCCCAGTCGATCGAACACTTCCTTGCCGTCATAAGCCACTGATACCTCATACCCATCATCCTGAAGCGCATCGCGCATAAAACCGACGATTTCTCGCTCATCATCGGCGATTAATATCTTTTCTCTCATCTCTTGAATTTCCTTTCGCATCTATCAATCTAGCAGCTTTATCCCCTCATTGTACCTTCTTGTGCGCCAAAAATCCCCTGCAGCGGCACACACGGTGTTCACGACAGGGGAACAATTAAATTTTCAGGTATAACCGAGTTAGAGCTTCGTTGTCGGTTCTTTGACTTTATCGAAGACGATGATCCCGTCATATTGCTCTTTTGGAATGAATCGCATCGACATCGGCATAATGATCTCGGACGTCATGCCATCCTCGGCTGCATAGATCGGTTTGAACATCCAAGCATTATTTTTGTTCGGAGACTTGTGCTTGGATAGATCCGCAAACGCAATCTTATAACCGCTCTGCATCATCAGTTGTTCCAGACTCCCCTTCGGCATCGGCTGAATATCGAAGATCTTCTGTGTCGTAATCGTGCTCGCCTTACCGCTGTTCATGTACAGACCCAACACGTAGACCTTATCCTTTAGCTTCTTATGTAGCAATTCTCCCATACTTGTAAAGCTGTTAATCCATTTCCCTTGTTCTTTCGTTTCGATTTTGGACGTATTCTTCGCCAGATGATCGTTATGCGCCCATAAAATCACTTTCTTGCCGGGATACATCACCTTCATTAACCACTCCACGTTGTCAGCCATGATTCGATCACGGAATTCATAGCTTTCCTTCGTATCGTACATCCCCATCTCGATGAATTTGACCCGATCCTCCAACGTCTTGACAGCGATATCCACCATTCGCGGGTTCGTAGGGTAGGCGGCTGCAAGTTGTTCTTTGTTCTCTTGGATGAATTGGATCAACGCCTTGTATTTCGGTTCGTACGCATTCTTCACCTTCTTGATTTCTGCTTTCGCCTCCGGATGACTATCGTCCATGCCATATTGGTTGAGCACCTTATAGAAATCCGTCATCGCTTGCATTTCGAAGTTGAAATAATTCTCGCCCTGATCCTTGTCTACCTTGGCAATCCAACCGGCTATAAATTGCGTTAAGTACCCTGATGTGAACTGCATGTCATAACCTGCTAGATATAAGGGATCGTTCGTCCCTTGCTTCTTCTTGATGTAATCGAATAAATTCAGAGTCTCCTTGGAATGCCAGATGGGAAAAATTGAACGTTCCATCATTTGTTGCGATGTCCATGTTCCTGCATTATCGTACGTCATGAATGAATCCCCAAGGCCCGACTCAAATGCAATCACGTCAAAATCCAGCTCTTCGTGTAAATATTTGATCAACCTTGTCTTCATGCTGCTGTATTCTGCGACACGGTGAAAGTTCTCGCCAAGGCTAATGACCGTCTTATCTTTCAAGATCGGCTTCAGAAACGCTAAATCTTTATAGTCCGATGACGTCAAAGATTTAATCTCTTGAATATTCTCCTTCGACCCCGTAATTTCCTGCGCGGTCGCCGAGGCGCTCACTGGCGATAGTAATAGTGAAAATGCTAGGCCCAGGGAAATGATACCTGTTAATCGTTTCGTTGCTTGCATGTTGAATGTTCTCCTCCTTCGAAATCTGTTATTACGTCGTTCTCTTACCATGCAGAGACATCGTAACAGGAACTTCTAAGGAATCTATAAAGATAAGAGAATAATTCCTCAATGCGCGTGCCAGAACCGCTTCTTCACGAATCTCACTGCCATATTTAAGACGAGCATGATCATCCCGATGTTGATCGCATAATCCGCTAAATTGAGAATGCCTCTCCCCGATCGAGACATGATAAAATCCGTGACCTGCCCGAACACCAGTCGATCAATCCCGTTGCCAACCGCACCGCCGACCAAGAAACCAGCGATCATATCCGCCAATCGGCCTTTCCAGGCACCCATGCTGCGATAATAGAACACACCGATGACGAACAAGATGGCGATCACCCCGAATAACCACGCATAACCTTGGAATAAACTGAAAGCCATCCCGCTATTCTCATAATGTGTAATCTCCCATCGTCCGAAGAACAAGCTATCTCCGATATCCAGGTTCATCCGAATCCAAATTTTCGAGACCTGATCGATCAAGATCACGACCATCGCGATCATACAAAACCACATAGCGACACCCACTTTCTTCTCAGCCTATGAACAACCATGGAACTCCCTTGTGCTCATCATACTACAAAACCATGTGGCATCGAAAAATAAAGGCACGCCCGAAGGAGTGCCTTTCAGGTATCCTTATATTGACTGCTCGTCTTCATTTTTTTGTAAAATAATGAAAGAAAACGCAGGTTTCTTGTGTCTAATAACTGAGAGGATAGGGGAATGATTTCTATGACGGCAACGCTAATAATGTCTACAAGTTATCTTCCTGCACAAAATTCAGCACGGCATCGTCGACGGCCGAAGTTCTTCCCAGATCAGGGCAATTCACAAGCTCAATTTCGCAAGTCTCCGCACAGCCGTGCAGTTCCAAAAGAACCAGTTCATTACGACCTTTGCGCAGCAATGGACCGGGGATGTATAGGGCCCTTTGCGGTCCTGCGTTCCAGTAGCGGCCCAGATTAAATCCGTTGATCCAGGCAACCCCTTTATTCCATCCATCGAACCGTAGAAAAGTATCGCCAATTTCCTCCGCCTCAAAGCAGCCCCGATAGAATCCGGGCAAACCTGAAGGTGCCGCAGCTTCTTGCTTCTCCACCGTCTGCTCCTTGTACTCAAGTGAAGCCAGCGTTCCCGGTTCTAACGGAAGTGTACGGATCGTCCAGTTATATTGCAGCTGGTTATCGATTCGAACACCGTCCAGAATTCCTTTCGGATCACGAATGAGCGGCCCATAATTAATCCGACCCATATTCTCGACGAGAATATCCAGCTGCGCTCCTCCGGCAGGAATGGAAAGTTCAAGTGGCTGCGGATTCCAGCGTTCAATGACCCCAAGTACCTGTCCATCCAGGAAAACCTGAGCCCGATCACGTACACCCTCGATGTAAAGCTTCTGCCTGGACCGTGGTCCCTGCACATAAGTGCTGTACAATATAAAACCATAGGATTGTCCGAGCTTTTCCATCGGCTGCACACACACACTGTTCACCGGCTCGGATAACTTCTCCAGATTGGAGGCTGTGAATAGTTCCGCTCTTTCCATCAAGGCAACTTTCCCGTAGGAGATCTTCGGAATCGGCTCAGGGAGCGGACAAGTCGGTGCAAATCCGTGTTTGCCCAGTACCGACCGAACAGCTTCAAACTTCGTCGTCGTATCTCCCCATTCCGTGAGCGGGGCATCATAATCATAGCTTGTAGTCGTCGGCTCGTAGGCGACGATATGATTCGCCCCATTATAGAAGCCAAAATTGGTCCCGCCGTGGAACATGTACATATTGAGTGAGGAGCCGTGCGTCAGGATATCATCCAGAACGCCAGCTACATCTTCGGCATCGCGCACATGATGATCCTCCATCCAATGATCGAACCAGCCGTTCCAATATTCCATCACCATCAGCGGCTCTTCAGATCGGTACTCCCGGTATTTGCGGAAGGATTCCTCTGCACAGGAGCCAAAATTAACTGTAGCATGCACATCTTCCAGTGTTCCGCCGAGCAACATTTCATCGGTTGGTCCGTCGGAGGTAAAGAGCAATACATCGACCCCTCTGCTGAGGAGTCCATTACGCATATATCTCAGGTAACTACTGTCATTGCCATAGCTGCCATATTCGTTCTCTACCTGGACGGCCAGAATCGGCCCGCCATGTGTGGACAGTAGCGGAACCAGCCGAGGAATCAGCTCATCGTAATACCGGTCCACCTTGCTTAAATAAAGAGGATCACAGCAGCGAAGCTGAAGTTCACTGTAAGCCAGCAGCCAGGCCGGCAGACCACCGAATTCCCATTCGGCACAAATGAATGGACTCGGTCTGACAATAACATGAAGCCCAAGCTCTCCGGCCAGTTCAATAAAAGAGACCACATCGGCCATGCCATCAAATACGAACTCCCCTTCCTTGGGTTCATGCATATTCCAGGCGATGTAGGTCTCCACGGCATTGAATCCGCAGGCTTTCAATTTCAGTAGCCGGTCTTTCCAGTATTCAGGCACAACCCGAAAATAATGAATAGCTCCCGATACGATTCGGTAAGGCTGTCCGTCCAGCAAATATTGTCCGTCGTTCCAAGTGAGTAGGCTCATACTCTTCAAACTCCTTTTTTAACATCTATTCTAACGATTCCCCGCTGTGAAAGACGGCAAGCCGTCTGATCTTGGGGCTTGCAGTAGTTAAGAGCACCCGCAGTCGTATTTTTTCTGTGCAAATTGGAGGGAAGGCGTCGATTTTCTTATGGCCAATCGCGCTGCCACGTTTCAACTTCAGCCACGCTCCGTCACTGAATGCTTCCAGCACATATTCGCTCACTCTCTCGCCATAAGCGATGTCTTCCATAATCTCAGCGTGATCAATCACGGTAGCTACAGGCAATTCCAGCTCAATAAGATCTCCGGTTCCTGCTGTTACCGCCAGAGCCTTGCCGAATCTGCGCTCGATCTCCTTGCCAAATTCCAACAGTCGCTGCACATCGTCCTCCGGAAGCAGCCCGCGGTTGTCAGGGGCCACATTGAGCAGCAAAGTCGCCCCATGTCCGACCGAACGATAATAAATATCCAATAGCTGCTCCAGAGACAGCAGCAGATGCTCTTCCTGAGGATGCCAGAACCAGCGGTCTTTACGGATGGGCACATCACATTCCGCAGGCACCCAGCTCCGTGTTCCGGGAAGCCAGTTCAATGAAGCTTCACTGAACATGCTACCCCGCGCGGAATCCGCAGTGTTCCAGCATGGATAAGGAGCAACGCCATCCTCATTGCCAACCCAGCGAATCGTTGGTGCCCCCATATTAAACACCATGGCGCTTGGCTGATGGAGCTTAATCAGATCCATAATCCGCCGCCAATCGTAATTACGGCCTTCAGATCCTGCGCCGTCGAACCAAATCTCCGTAAGTGGGCCGTAGCCCGTAAGGAGCTCCTGCAATTGCAAGCAATAGAAATCATCATATGCTTGCGGATCCGCATAACATGGCTCATGTCTGTCCCATGGAGACAAATAAATGCCGAAGCCTAGTCCAAATTCACGGCAAGCCTCCTCGCACTCCTTGACAACATCGCCTCGCCCTTCTTTCCATGGGCTGGAGGCAACAGAATAAGTACTCGTTGCAGTCGGCCACAGGCAGAAACCATCATGATGCTTAGCGGTCAGTATAAAATAACGGAATCCAGCTTCTTTAGCTGCACTAACCCATTGGCGAGCATCCAGATGAAGCGGGTTAAAGACCGTAGGTGAATCGCTACCTTCTCCCCACTCCTGATCGCAAAATGTGTTCATTCCAAAATGGCAGAACATCCCCAGCTCCAGATCCTGCCACTCCATCTGTTCCTTAGAAGGCAAAGCTACTTGCTCTTCGGACTTGTTCTTTGAAGAAATGCTTTCCATCATTTTTATACTCTCCCGTATATTTGTGTAAGCCCAATGTATAAATAAGGGCTTTGGAAAGCCGGTTGATGACCTTCCAAAGCCCCGTCCCCAACTTGGGATACCTCGCTTATTGCCTATTTACTTGATGACACCTTTTTCGTTGATAATTTTCGTTGCTTCACCAACCATCCATTGCTGCACCTTATCAATCGATTCATTTCCAAGCATGAATCTGCTGAAGCCGTCATCGATAATTTTGGTCAATTCGGACGTTGCCGTCGTCATCACCTGCGCACCGTCAAGGAATTGAATTTCGTTATCGAAAAGTGTGTATTTGAGTGAATCCATATCATACATATCTTCTTTGCCAGCGACCAATTTAGTCAGCAAGGTCTCATTGTCAGCTTTTTTATATCCGGAGAATTCCAGTCTGTTATCACTAACAGCCGTAGACATAAATCTCATCAATTTGAAGGAAGCCTCTTTGTTCTTTGAAGTTGCGCCCATCGCCAGCATGTTGCCGCTGGTGAAGTATTTGCCTTCATAGTCTTTCGGTTCCGATCCTGCAGGAGGCACTGGTACCGGAGCAAAGGCTGTCTTGAATTCATGCGGATACTGCTCGGTGTTACCTGGATCAGCAATCGTCCAGTTGCCAGCCAAGATCATAGCAGCTTCTTCATTGAAGAATTCGGTACGATAGTTAAGCTTAGCGGCAAGAGCGTCTGCATAAGATTTCGCAGATTTATCAGCAGACTCCATATCTTTACGCAGCTGGAAGAAATACTTATATGTCGGATCCGCGAAGATCGTCGTCCCGTCATCATATACGAACGGGTCTTTCATCATCGTTTGAGCTGGAGCGTTCATGTACAATTCCCAGGTGTGGAAATATGTGCCGTAACGTTTGTCCACGCCTTCGCCTTTGGTCAGTTTTTTGGCATAGTCGCGGTAGTCATCCCATGTCCAGCCAAAAGTAGGTACAGGCAGACCCGCTTCATCCAGTGCATCTTTGTTCAGCATCACGTAGTTGCTGCTCTTCGTATATTGCAACCCATAATAGTTGTTGTCGACCTTAGCATTCACATAATATTCATCCTCAGGAACGAGGTTATCTTTCTCATAGAATTCATTCAGCGGGGCAAGTGCTCCCCGAGTCGCCCGTTCAAGCACGCCTCCCAAGCTTGGCACCTGAACAACATCAATCGCTTCGCCGGAAGATATCAGGAAGTCGAGTTTCTTCAGCATCTCCACAGAATCACCGGGAACGAGTGTCACATGCTCTACCTTGATGCCTGGGTTCTGATCCATAAATTCCTGCAGCATAGCATCGGTACCAGCCGACTGGGCTTCATTATCCCAGTTGTAATACTTGATGGCGACTTGCTTGTCCACCTTGGTGTTCCCGGCATTCGTGCCAGCTTCAGCATTCCCGTTCTTTTCCGAGTTTCCGGAATTTCCACAGGCGCTTAGCGTTAAGGAAACCGCCAGCATGGAGCCCAGTACAACGGATAATTTTTTTTTGCTCTTTGTTTTCATTTTACTTCCCCCCGCACTGAATTTTAAGTATAGTTCCTTGTTCATTTCTTATTATAGGCATCCGCTTTACTGGCCAAGTGCACAATTTTGCTGTTGTAGGATCACATTTTTGACTTTTACTATCTATCGTGTACACCCGCAGGTCAGCCCTTTACGCCGCCAAGGGAGATTCCGTTAATGACTTGCTTTTGCAGGGCAATGAACACGATGACGAGCGGGATGATCGCCGAAACAGCTGCCGTCATCATAATCGCATAGTTGTTCGAATAATCGTCCCGGAACAGGGTCATACCGAGTGGGATAGTGTACAAATTCTTATTTAGTAAGAAGATCAGCGGATTCTGGTAATCATTCCAGGTCCAGATAAATTTGATGATCGCCACCGTAGCGAGCACCGGCTTGCAGAGCGGAATAATGATAGACCAGAATATCCGTAAATGGCCTGCACCGTCAATTCGCGCCGCTTCAATATATTCGTCGCTGACACCAATCATAAATTGCCGCAGCAGGAACGTGAAGTAGATGGAGAACATACTCATTAATATGATTGCAGCATGAGTATCATAAAGACCGAACCAGCGAATCAGCAGAAAGCGCGGAATCAGTGTGGCCTGGTCAGGTATAATCATGAACGACAGCAGCGCCAGAAACACCATATTTCGTCCTTTAAACTTGATTTTGGTCAAGGCGTACGCCGACATAGATGAAATGATAAGTGTAATTAAGGTTGTAATAATCGCAACTTTAAAGGAATTTAAATAGAAATGAGAAAAAGGTACTCGTCCCATCCAAACCATCTTGAAATTATACGCTACATTGATCTTCTCGGGAATCCATTGGATCGGAAAGCGCATAACATCTTTCTCATATTTAAAGGCTGCGGAAATCATCCAGATCAGAGGAATAAGAAATACAATGGACAAAGCCCCCATGATGCAGGTAGTGATCACTCTGGACATATTTTTTCTAATCAGTTGCATGTTAATCTCCCCCCTTTATTCTTCATTTCTCATTTTCCAAGTAGCTGCGGTGATCAAGCCTATGACGGCGAATAGCAGCCAGGAAATTGCAGAGGCATAGCCCATGTTGTAGTATTTGAACCCTTCCTCATAGATCCTGAACACAAGCACGGTAGAAGAATTGTTCGGGCCACCTTCGGTCAAAAACGCGATGATGTCGAACACCTTAAACGAGCCAATCAGCATGGTTATAAGCAAGAAGAACGTGGTTGGACGCAGCATCGGAACCGTGATGGCAAAGAATTTCTTCAGTGCGCTAGCTCCATCTATTTCGGCGGCTTCGTAGATTTCATCGGAAATATTCGTCAAGCCGGCCATATAGATAATAATGGTGTAACCCAGACTCGCCCAAGAACTGATAATGGCAATCGATAACAGCGAGGTCTTTGGATCGACCAGCCATTTTGGAGGGCTGGAAATTCCAAGCTCCATCAAGAACTGATTGATCGGTCCAAGGGATGGATGGAACAATGCGCTCCATACAGCGGCAATTGCAATAATCGAAGAAATATAAGGGATAAAGAAGGCAACTTTGAAATAATTTTTAAGAAATACACTATTTTGAATCAATGCCGCCAGCACCAAAGCAATCGCAATCGGTATCGGCACGGTCATAATCATATAAATAGCATTGTTCTTCAAAGCTTGAATGATGCTCGGATCATGGAACATTTTGATATAGTTATCCAATCCGATAAACTCGATCCCTTGAACCCCCGACAATAGATCCCATTTCGAGAAGCTTAAATAAAGTGAGAATCCAAGTGCAAATACATTAAGAAAAAGCATTCCGACAATTTCCGGAGCTAGAAACAGCCACCCGGTCAAAGCCTCTTTCCGCTGCGGAGTCCAGAACTTCCGCTTCTCCTGCAGAATTTTTGGCACAGGTTGTTTTGCAGCCTCCACGTTGTATCACCTCGACAATTTGATTTGTCATTATAGTAATATATCCGCCTCCCGCATGAAGGAGTGATTATGACCCGAGATGTGCAAGATTTTGACCTTTGTCTTTCGACATCAAAAAAACCGCCCTAAATGGGCGGCGGGTCTATTCGGTAGGTTGAGATTTGCACTTCTCAGCGTACCGAGTGTTTGGATTTATATTCGCTCGGCGTTGTTCCCACATATTTTTTAAACACTTTTGAAAAATAGGTTCTGTCCGAATATCCCAGACCAACGGCCAGCGATTCCAGGTTTTGGCTGGAGATTTTCAGCATTTTGGTCGCAACCTTCATCTTGTGCTGATGTACATAGTCCGTAAAGGTCAGACCAGTCATGCGTTTGAAATAACGCGAGAAATAGCTCGGGTCCAGAAAGAGATAACGTGCCATATCGATTGAAGTGATATTATCGCCAAGATGCTGATCGATAAATTGCTGGATAAGCTGCAGCTTGGGCTCCTGCGGGGGAGTTCCTGCCACCTGCTGTTTGTTGCCTGTAATCTGCACAAGCTTTCTTTCCACCAGTTCCATCGTATCCTCCAGTGTGCGGGTTTGCATGAGATAGACGAACAGATCCTCATCGAATGTTAGGCTAGTGAACATCAGCTCGATACCTCGGAGCATAAAGGATAAATCCCGGACGAAATCGCCCGGATGGATAGCCATTACTTTTGCAGTCCTAGCGATTTCCTGAAGAGTGCCACGGATGGCTTCAAGATCATTTTTAATCACGGCCCGTTCCATCTGCGGGATATAACTATCCAGAAATCCTTGAGGAGCAGGCTGGAAGCGAGGGGTAGCGATTTGCAGAGTATCCAGAACTGTGTATTCCGCACTCGCATAGAACTCGCACTTGTCCTGGACAATTTGCCGATGAATCTGTCCAATCGCCTGCAGCTCTATTTTCTCAGTGACTGCGATGATGCCCGGTTGAATCTTAAGGAGATGGGAGCACTCGGAACACAATCGCTGTAAATAATCATGAAAATAAAGACTGGCATTCTGCGCCAGATTCACACGGTAATTATACAGAATCACAATATTCTTCTGCTCCAAAAAAGGCGTAATCCCCTCACACGCTTCGGACAGCTCTAGGGCTATATTGTAGATGGCATATAAAATAAGTGGATACTCGCTCTGCTTGTACCTCTTCTCGAAACTGGAAAAGTGAATGCTGACCGTGCCCAGCATGAACCACGGATACGTCCAGGATATGCCGATTTGCGTCGCATAGGCTAGCGTGGTTTCGGGCGGAGCGCCGCCAATCACCCTTTGCAGCAGATTCTGCCGGAATAACTGGCTATTGTATCCCGTTTCCCCATGCTTGATTAGCCCGATCTTCGATTTAAGCAAGCGTACAGACTTGGCAAGGCTTTTCTCCAGTTGCTCGTCCGTAAGCTGGTCCTTAATTAAATAGTCATCCACCTTCAGCTTTACCGCTTGCTGAGCATAATGGAAATCCTCATGACAGGTCAGGAAAATAATTCTGACCTCCGGCTTCATCCGGGTAAAGTAATCGGCCAGCTCAATCCCGTTCTTTTGCGGCAAGCCAATATCTGTGATCACGATATCGGGCTGTACTTCCTCAAACATTAATAACGCCTTGGCACTGGAATAGGTGCTGCCGACAATCTGCAAGCTATGTGCTTCCCAGTCAATCATCTGCTGAAGCACCTTGAGCATAGGAACATCATCATCTATGAGCATCACTTTATACATCAATATCCCTCTCTCTCCGACAGATTAACCTGATGATTGCCTTGCGGCAAATACAGAGAAACGGACACCCCACCTTGCGGCAAATTATGCAGCGACAAGCGGGTATCCTGACCATAGGTCAGCCTCAGCCTTTGAACCACGTTAATTAAACCGACCCTTTGATAAGTTCCATCCTGTTCATCGTCCTTGTAGAGCAATCTGCGGTTCAGTCCTGCCAGAATTTCTGCCCCTGCACCACAGCCATTGTCTTCGACTTCAATCATAATCCCATCAGGGATCGTTCGGGCACGGACGACAATACGCGGTGCCGGGTGGTCAACTAGACCGTGAACGATGGCATTCTCTACGAGAGGCTGCAGAATAAGTTTAGGAACGATGAGCTTCTCTGTATCCGCTTCCAGATCGACCTCCAGTTCAAGAGGGATTTCGTTGCGGATCTTCATGATGTCGATATAATGGCTAAGCAGTCTGCATTCTTCCCGTAAGGTAGCCGGTTCATTGACCTTCAGATAGGCACGGAGAAGACTCATTAGCGAATCAATGATCCCGCTGTGCAGCTTATCTTTAGCCAAAATAAGGCTACATTTGATCGAATTCAACGTGTTGATCAAAAAGTGGGGACGAATCTGCATAAACAGCGCCTCAAGTTCCATCACTCGCTTCTGTTCTTGCTCCAGCTCGATGTCGTGAATCAATCCTTGCAGTTGATCCAGCATAGTATTCAATGTCTGCCCCAGCTCAGCGATTTCATCCTTGCCCTTGACCTCCAGCCTGACATCAAGATTCCCCATCCCAAACTGGCGCACAACGCGCTGCAGCTTCATGATCGGACTATGCAATCTTTTGGCAATCAGCATGGAAGTGGCCGAAAAGACAATAAACAAGAGAAGCACTAAACCAATACCACTATAAAAAGTTCGCGAAATCTGGCCCGACCATTCTTTCTCTGAAGCTTCATAGACCAGCTCCCAATTGGATTTGTCGATGGCTCTGGCCGTACGCACGCTCCCTCTAGCTTCCTTGCCTTCTGGGGCTAGCTCTGAGTTCCCGGCGATCAGGCCTCCTCTGGAATCAAACAACGCCAGCTTGCCAAACTCGACCGGCCCGAGCAATTTGTTGAAATAGGCATCGGGAATTGAGATGAGAAGCACGGACACCTGCTGTTTCTCCCGGCTATCATAGATTACTCTGGCAATATAGTAGCTACTGCTTTTACCGGAACCGCTGTCAGCCATCCCAAGCCATTGCAAGGTCTCCGGTTCGTGAACATTGACACGTCCCATCAGCTTGTCCATGTTGTCATTAATCACGGATAAATTCTCAGTCCCAGAGGAGATCACAAAGTGTTTCCGGTTAACCAAATACATGCGAATGTTATTATTTAGCGGCTTAGAGTTGATGAGCGAAAACACATCCTGAATTTGCGTAAAATGTACGTAATCCTGATAGGTGTTCAATCGCTCGGTATCTGCAAAGACCTTCAGATTGGCGCGAAAATTGGTATCGTTTACAATAAAATGCGATGCAAATGTCACATCATCAATGGTCTTGTTTAGTTCGTCAATCATAACGTTCAGAAAGTTATCGTTGCTGAGCTGCAGCTTTTCTACCATCGTATCCCGAATAAGCACAAAGGAGATGATCGATACTGCAATCAGCGGAATAAAAATCAGCAAAAGAAATGAAACCTGGATACGTCTATAGTAAGTGAATTTGAACATGTTTTCTCCGCGCCTCTCTCATGCTCTTTTCTATTATTCTATCAGCCCGTTATCCAGTATACATGCATTATCTGATTACCGTGACTTTCTTTTGACCGTTTGCGAAAACAATAAGCACTACTTCACCAAATATTTGTATACCTTCCACTACATAGGAATCCAAGTGACTGGATGGAACCTCGTGGCTGATCACAATAATATGCTCCTCATTCCTTTCAGGGAAGCTGATCCGGCATGCCTCCGCCTGCACTGCATCCACAGGTTCACCCGTATGGCGGTAAATCGGCACCTGTTCAACCAGTGGACAGAACGGCTCACCGGAAGGCTGCGGGTACAGCATCTGCATCATCGATACCGTTCCTTTTCCCGTTCGGGAGTAAACGGCATGCTGATTGGGTTCCAGCAGATTGTATTCGCGAGAGATTACCCCGTCATCAATCTTGCCCTGAAGTCCTTTAACATTAACGGGAATGATGCAAAGATTGGCTTCCCGCTCATTTTTTGTACGGCAAATGAATGTCTCGTCTTCCATCTGAACCGCTCCGGGTGCAAAATGAAAATGCTGGGAAAACGTATGCTCCTGACGGCAGCTAAAGCTGTCGACCAGAAGCCAGTAATAAGGCTTGATGAATATGATCCTCCTTAGCAGGTGTACCGGATCATCCAAATGACGGTAGCCATCATGGCTGCCCTCAACATAATCAAAGTCCGGATTGCTGATCCATTTGCTGCCTGTCGGCTTCGCAATTTGGGAGAAGGACCATGTATCCGTGATTTCAGTGAATCCAATTCCGTCAACAGTAGTCGTATTATGGGCAGCGCTTTCTTTTAACGCTTTTCTAAGTGGTGTGTGATCACTATAGTTGTATCTGCCCAGATCGGTAAGCATATCCCGCCCAAAGGCATGCAGATCGAAATGTAGCAAATCTGCGTGACCATGTCCACCACCAAGCGGTCCGCAGTGGAAATATAGGTACAAGTCCTGCTCGTCCCAACCCGTTCGCATCACATAATGACCGGAATGTGTGAAAGAGCGTGACAAGTAAGGCGGTTCCTCCGCAATCAGCTGCTCGTAGCCTTCAACTCCATTCATTCCGAACAACCAGGCATTGTCATAATCCATATGATCATATCCGCCAAAGCGGAGCACAGAATCCTGGAACAACCAACCTGCATAAGTCAAAATCGAACGGACATCGCTGTCATCGCTATCCCCGAGCATCGGCTGCCGATGATTCGGTTTGGCCCAATACAAGGAAGCGACGGCCATTTGATGAACTTTTTGCTGAAGTTCATCCTGTAGCTCCAGTCCATTCATCCGAGCCAAGCGGATGCAGTCGAGAAAACATACCAGAACCTCATGGTGATAGGTGGGCGATTGCTCCCAATGGATACCATCCGCCATGACCTGGATTCTAGCCGTCTCCCCTAATCTCTCCTCACCGAGCCGTCGCCAAATCTTAGCCCTAGTGAACTCAGGGAAGTAGAGCGCGGTTTGGAATAAGCCACAAGTCTCCAGAACGCCCCAATTGCTGATATTCTTCCAGCCCGTAAACGATAAAGCTAAATATTCGCTGTGTTCATGAAGGGATATCATTACTTTCGCCAGAAGCGTCGGTGTGAGCAGCGGACTATCCTGTATATAGGATAGCGCTTTGATCCAGTTCGCACAGCGAAGACCCGCTTCAATTGTGCGCCAAGTCAACGTATCATTCGTAGGCATGTCTGGAACAGGATTACGGTCCATCCAATCTTCAAGCTGACAGCAAAATGTTCTCGCATACTCCTCATTACCTGTTATCGCATACGCTTGTCCTAATGCCACCCAGTAGCGGTGGCGATTCAGCATATAAGCCCATTCTACATCCTTATCCGGAATATAACGCCAGTCAATTTCTTCCTCAAAGGAAACCGGAATGCGGCTGCGCTCCATATCCCAGGGAAACCGAAAAAGAAACGTCTGCTCCATAACTTCATCCGCCGTCTTCATTACGACTTCCAGCTCATCTGCGCAATATTGCTGTATATAATCGATATGCTGCTGTTTCCGACTGTCCTCTGCCCGCCAGCCCGGCGTGCTCCGATTAGTCAAATACCGATGCAATTCAGTCAGCGCATCGTCCTGCCGTGCTTGGCTGAGCGCATCCTTCACGGGCGCTAGAGCAGGTAACTCAAGGTCGAGTAGCGTAAAGACAGCATAGGGAGAGGTTGATCGGACATCAGCGTTCATACCAGTACCCCCTGGTGCCTTTTTGCAGCCGCAGCAACGCTTCGAGGTAGAAATAATCTCCCCAGATCATGAAATCATCCGGAGACAGACCGCCGCGTACATGGTAAGAGCCGTGCTTCAGCAGCCCCTCCGCATCTTCACCGATCGTGGAATAGTTCTGCACAAGTGAAGTCATCGACTGTATTAATCCCTGCTGAAAATAAGCCCGTTCGGGATCTTCCTCCTCCATTAGCTCCAGCAGTTCCAGTAGTCCAGCCGCAACAATTGCAGAGGCCGAGCTATCCCGGTACGTATCCGCAGACACTGGAGCATTAAAGTCCCAGTAAGCGACATGATCCTGTGGCAAATGCTCCAGAAAATAGCGGGCCATCCGCTTGGATGTTTCCAAATACAACGGATCCTTAGTATAGCGGTAAGATAATGCAAAACCGTAGACGCCCCAGGCTTGCCCGCGTGTCCAAGTCGATCCGTTAGTATAACCCTGGTGTGTAGCACCGCCAATCGGCTCTCCGGTCTTCTGGTCGAAGAAAAACGTATGGTAGGAGCTGTCATCTCCCCGCACCAGATAACGTTTCGTTTTATCCGCCTGCATGACCGCCACCTGCCGATATAGGGAATCACCGGTCTGTTGTTCCGCCCAATACAGAAGAGGGAGATTCAACAGACAATCAATAATGATGCGCCCACCTTCCTGGGCATCTCCCACAGGTCCCCAAGCCTGAATATAACCTCCGCCTGTGCGCCAGCGCTTCAGTAATAAGTCTGCCGCCTGCAGTGTCAACTGACGCGCGGATTCGTCTTTATCTATAATCCACTGGGCCTTGGAGGATAACGAATACAAAAATCCGATGTCGTGATGATCAAGCACCGTCTTTGCCGCGAAACGGCGGCAGAAATCCTCTACGGTATGAGATGCCGCGATACGAAAGCTGTCATCCTGCGTATATTCATAGGACAACCACAACATGCCGCTCCAGAATCCATTGGTCCAGTCGTCATTGTTATTGAGCTGGTAAGTTCCATTCATGCTGACATGAGGGAATCTACCCCCGAATCGGTCTATATTTTTACGTACCTTCTCTATCGCATCTTCAATCGCATTGCTCCACATAAGTTCCTTGCTCCCTTCGGGCTCTTCGTTTCTTATGTTTCATGATAAGGAGAGTGAACAGGATCTAATAGGGGCGATTTTTGCTTTGATGTGCATTATTTTGACTTTTGTACGAAGTAACAAAACGTATAACTATTTATGGAAAAATACGTTAAAATCAGAAAGTGACTTACAACTTTCATTCTTTTTAGAAACGGAGTGTCCTATTAATGAAAAAGCTAGGTGCATTATTTTTATCCATTTTCATGGTTATGTCTATCTTTACCACTGCCCATGCGGCTGAAAAGCCTGTCGGTGTGTGGATTGATGGAACAGAAGTAAAGTTAGGCAATTCTAATCCTGTTCTAGAAAAAGGAACTACATTGGTTCCTATGCGTCCACTCCTAGAGAAGCTTAATGTAAATATGAATTGGAATAAAAAGACCCAAACCGTAACGGGGACCAAAAATGGACTAGCCCTCTCACTGACTATCGGCAGCACCACAGCAACGGTAAACGGGGAGAAGAAAAAACTAGAGGTGGCTCCTAAAACCATCAACAATGTCACCTATGTTCCTGTCCGCTTTATCGGTGAAACGATCGGCTATAAGGTAGAATGGAATGCGGCGCAGCGCACCATCACCTTTGTAGCTAATAACGAGGCTGCAGGGAGCACCGGATTCTTATGGAAAGTGGAGAACAACGGTAATACCGTCTATCTACTTGGCTCTATCCATGTGGCTAACGACAAAATGTACCCGCTACGCCCGGAAATTGAAGCTGCTTTTGAAGCGTCTCAATATCTCGGGGTCGAAGTTGACTTAACAAAGGTTGATCAAACGGAGATGCAAAAGTTCCTTACGGAGAAAGGTTCTTATACAGATGGGACCAAGCTCAAGGATCACGTATCCGCTGATACCTATAACAAAGTTGTTGCGCTTCTGAAAGCGAATGGTCTTGCAGGAAATGCATTCGATTCCTATAAGCCATGGGTCGTTACTCAAGGTATCTCAAGCCTACAAATGCAAACAACAGATTATACACCGGATACGGGTATCGACCTATATTTCACACAGAAGGCAGGCAAACTGAATAAACCTATCGTTGAATTGGAAAATATGCAATTGCAGCTGAACATGTTCAATCAATTCTCAGATGGATTGCAAGAAAAGCTTCTCCTTGATACACTCGATAGCCTCAAGCAAACGGACAATGCCGCAGCAACGGCTTCGCTGGATGGATTATCCCAAATGTGGATGCAGGGGGATGAACAATCCCTCGTAGCTATGACACAAGCGGTCGCTAAGGAGCCAGAATACTATAAGGGTCTCGTTTCGGATCGGAATGCCAACATGGTGAAGCATGTAAAAGAGTATTTGAATAGTGATAAAAAAGCGACTTATCTTGTCGTTGTTGGTGCACTACACATGCTGGGTGATGATGGCATTGTGACTCAATTGCAAAAAGACGGCTTTAACGTCGTCAAACAATAAATACTAGTGTCAAAATAAATAAGGCTGTCTCTTAGTCATCTACAATGACTTTGAGGCAGCCTTTTATTTTTACTTTTTTAGCTCAATCTAAAAATAGTAGTAAATTGACGTGAAGACAGAGCGGAGGGGTGGAGGGATTCTGGAGAAACGCCAGTGTTCGCCTTTAAAGACCCATTTCAACTGCTAATCTTTCTACTATTCAGAAATTGGGCTTTAACAGCGATCGTAAGAACCCTCCACTCCGCAGCGGTTTATTCACAAACAGGCTACTACTATTTTTGGTTTTGAGCTTTTTCCTTCTACCATTTGATTAACTGATCCACCTTCACCGGAAGTCCAGTAGCGATCGAACGATTAGCCGCAATCCCGGTCATAATGGACAACGCCCCATCCACATGGGAAGCTGCACGATTAAACCGATCCTCCACAGGTCGTTCAAAAATATCACGAAGCATGACCGGATCTCCGCCCCCATGTCCCCCAACGCCTTCTTCAATTTCAACTTCATAAGGCGGCGCAAAATGAGGGAATACAGTGATTTGCTTGTCCTTTAGTGCCCCTTCATCTTCTTTCTTCCCCCCGGCGTTTACATAGGACTGTTCAACAACCTTAACTTCCATCCGCCCCTTCGTCCCATTAAATACTACAATGAAGCCTTCCCAAGGCAAATAAGCATTAAGTGAATAGTTCATAATCGTCTTGTTTTTGTATTTGACCATGACTGCCATCGTATCCTCAATGCTGATATTATCACCGAATACACTTTGATCTCGCAGGTACCCATCTTCATGCTCGGCATCCAGATACATTTGCTTAAGCTGCTCGTTGTCTTTTAGATGAAGCGCAAAGGGATCATTTTCCGCTGCACTACTACCATGGGCACGCTGATAAAACTCTGTCACCCCGCGCTTCTCCGCATTCTCTCTGCCATAGAACCTTAAATCTCCCATGGCATAGACCGTATCCGGACGAGAGCCCAACCAGAAATTCATCAAATCGAAATGATGTGTTGATTTATGAACCAACAGCCCTCCGCTGTTCCGTTTATCCCGATGCCATCTGCGGAAGTAATCCGCCCCATGCTGTGTATTTAGCAGCCACTCAAAATTAACGGATAACACTTCTCCAATCGCCCCATCCATGATCAATTCACGGATTTTGGTATTGTGCGGGGCATAGCGGTAATTGAACGTAACACGCAGTTTTTTCCCCGTCTGCTCAATCGCTTCAAGAATTTCCTGACATTTCTCTTCATCTACCGTCATTGGTTTCTCCGAAATCACATCACAGCCAAGCTCCATCGCCCGGATAATATAATGGTGATGTGTGCGGTCAATACTCGTAACGATAACTACATCCGGCTTAGTCTCTTCAATCATACGATCAAACTCATGAGCTTTATAAGTAGGAACCGCATGATACTGATATTTCCCTTTCAGTAATCGATTCGCATAATCCATTCTTGCCCCATTCACATCGCAAAAGCCTACAATTTCTGAAGTTTCACGATAATTCGTAGTTATCTCACCATAGAAAAACTCCGCTCGGCCACCGGTACCTACGAATACATATTTCTTCTTCGACACAAGGATCACTCCATCGCTATTGATTTTGATGCCGTTTCTTCTTATAGTTTATAGTATAAAATACATTCAAATCTAAGCGATTATTAGCAAAAATAGCGAAAACTTTGCATATATTAGCTTCATTATCTGAAAGGGGCAAATCTACAATGGAACAGGAGCTAGAACCTCCATTTATCATTGAACAAATCAAAAGAGCCGGCCCATTCAGCATGGATTCCGACCATTATCACGATACATATGAAATTTATTATTTACTCGCAGGTGAGCGCAGCTATTATATCAACAATCTTATTTATACCTTACGCAAAGGTGATTTGATATTTATTAACAAAAATGAACTTCATCGCACCACTTCTAAGGGCTCAGCACGCCATGAGCGAATATTGATTAACTTTGAGGAGGACTTTCTGCAAAAAACATTGGCGAACTACGACCTAAGTATTCCTTTTTTAACTACACAAAGCTTACTTCTGCGTCCCGGAGTACATGAACAAGGAGCCATCGAATCTATCCTCTTCTCCATGCTAAAAGAACAAGAAGAGCATCGATCACAGCAAATCCCCTATCTTCAGACACTTCTCATCCAGTTATTTATTGAAATGAACAGAGTACAAGAAATAAGCCGCGAGCCCATCGCTCCTGAGAGCAGTGAGAAGCAGCTTAAAGTCTACGAAATGATCGATTATTTACAGGCACATTATGTTGAAAAGCTTACATTAGAGCAGCTATCCGAAACTTTTTTCATCAGCAGTACCTATCTTTGCCGTTTATTCAAACAGACCACTGGCTTCACCATTGTTGAATATCTAAACTACATTCGGATCAAGGAAGCCCAACGACTCTTGCAGAGCACTAACACTAAAATCACTGCCATTGCAGAGAATACAGGCTTTGACAGCATCGCCCACTTTGGGCGGGTGTTTAAGCAAATCGCGAAATGCTCACCTCTGCAATACCGCAAGCAGAATCGCTGATCATCAGGCCTTGATTACACCTTTTTTGATAATAATATTTCCATAAAGTGCTTCTTCACCTGTGACTACAACAGCATAACTTTGCTTAGAACGATTGTAGAAATCAAACCGCTCCTCATATTTAATCGTCGCTTCAGCGTCATGTTTGGCGATTATCGACTCGTACGTGGACCAGATCACCGGCACCGTAGGATCTCCCTCAACCACAGCCATAAATGCCACCTGATGTTCCACATAATGATCAAGGGGCAGCAGTTCCAATATTGCATCCAAAAGATCAGGTATCCCAATACCATCATATCTTAGTACGTTTGAGTTTAAGGAGTGTCCGGGATAATTAGCATCTGCCAGTACAAGCTCATCACCATGACCCATTTCCATCATCACACGTACCAGTTCCGGAGATAGTAGCTTAGGAATTTTTTTCAACATCCAAGCACCTCATTACTTCCCATAAAAAGATCTCAAAGCTACCAGCTCATCAATCCGATGCTGTGGCAGCTCTCTCTCCCCGTCAATCATACGTGTAATAAAGGTAATCTTGGCTGTATATTCGAGTCTCTCCATATTCAGATAAGCCTCCATAACATCCGTTCCCCAAGTAAGTGCTCCGTGATTTTCGAGCAGGACTGCTGATTTTTTGCCAAGGAAAGGCATCAGTGAGTCCGGGATTTCTTCTGTTGAAGGTGTTCCGTATTCCGCCAAAGGAATATCCCCGATCATGATAACCGACTCTGGCATCATCATTTTATCGAGCGCCTCACCTTTAATGGCAAAAGCGGTAGCATACGGGGGATGTGCATGAACCACACCATTCATCTCAGGTAGCTCATTATAAATTCTCAAATGCATTTTGGTTTCCGTTGAAGGTCTGTATCCTTCCGCCGCTTCAAGAACTTCACCTTGCAAGTTTACTTTTACAATCATATATGGCTCTAAATATCCCTTGCTTACCGCTCTGGGGGTAGTGAGAATTTCATTCTCTGATAACCGTGCTGAAATATTCCCATCATTGGCGGCAATGAAATCTTTATTAAACAAATTTCTGCCAATATCACAAATCTGCGAACGTAGTTTTTGTTCCAAGTTATCCATAAGTTCTCTCCTCGTATCCTATTTTTTAGAGTTTTTCACCAAAGAAGGCTGGTATGTCTTAAAGGTAAAAGATCGTGCCACGAACTCTTTCGCCTTAGAAACTTCCAATTTCCCCAGGGCAGCCAGCTGGACAATGATATTGCCAATTCCACTGGCCTCCACTGGCCCTGCAACGACTTCTCTACCCGTAGCATCAGCGGTGAGCTGGCATAATAGCTCATTTTGAATCCCACCGCCAACCATATGAATGATAGTGATTGTCTTGCCGGTGATCTCTTCCATTTCTTCAATCGTTCTACAGTATGATTGCGCAAGGCTCTCAAGGATAACGCGTACAAACTCAGCTTTCGTATTAGGCGACTGTTGCCCCGTTCGCTCACAATATTCCTGAATCCGCTGCATCATCACACCAGGTGTGCTGAAAAGCTGGTCATTCGGGTCAATGATCGCTGGCGCCCCATTAATCGTTTGGGCTAATTCAACCATTTCACTTTGACTAAAATTCTCTCCTGCTTTCGCCCAATTCCTCTGGAGCTCCTGTAGAATCCATAGTCCCGTTGTGTTTTTTAGCAAACGATTAGAATTACCGTAGCAACGTTCATTTGTGAAACCATATTCATAGCTTTTCTCTGAAATGACCGGCTCAGGCGTCTCCATACCCACCAACGACCAAGTACCACAGCTTAAAAATGCTGCTTCATCCTTTCGAGTATAAGGGATCGAAGCTACTGCTGAAGCCGTGTCATGTGAAGCGCCGGCTATCACTTTCATCGGGCCTATATTAAGCTCCTCTTGAATAATCGGTAGGATAGATCCAATAACCGTTCCCGCATGAACCTGTTGTGGAACTAGACTACTCGGAATCCCAAGTCTGTTAAATAATTCAGATGAGAGCTCTCCCGTTACAGCATCCACTAAACCGCTTGTACTCCAGATCGTGCTTTCTGCTGCTTTTATGCCAGAAAACAGGTAATGAAATAGATCTGGCATCATTAAAATCGTATCCGCGGTCTCCATAAGAGAATCATTATCCTGAAAATCAGAGAACAGCTGATAAAGTGTATTAATGACACTTGGCTGAAGACCGGTCATACGGAATTGCTCTGCAGGTGACAGTAGCGCTTCCAATTTAAGAAGGTGAGCCTCCATCCTCCGATCCCTGTAATGATGGGGGGAATAGAGCATCATTCCTTTTTTATCAATAAACCCGTAGTCGACTCCCCATGTATCCACACTTAAGGACGTCAGTTCTCCATGTTGCCTAAAGGCTTTTTGAACCCCTTGCTTCATTTCATGGAAGAGCCTTAGAGTATCCCAATATAAATGCCCGTTGACCTGTACCGGCGTATTCTCAAACCGATGAATTTCTTCCATTTGCAGCTTATCGCCATCATATATCCCCAGCATAACTCTTCCGGAACTGGCGCCGAGATCTATGGCTAGAAGCTTAATCGTATCACCCATTGTTCACCACACCTGCTTCACAGGAAGATTTTAATAGAGGGGTCCAAAGTTCTGACATGCTCTGTAATCTGCTCCCTCCAGATCTTCGGTACCAAATAACGACCATACTCGAGGTCTAAAAATACGTGATTCCTCAACGTTATGCATGCTGACCGGAATGCGCAGAATAGACGCCAGCGTAATCAAATCTGCCCCAATATGCCCATAACTGATCGCTCCATGATTTGCGCCCCAATTATTCATGACATCATAGACTGATTGGAAAGAACCACTATTGGTTAACTTAGGCGCAAACCAGGTTGTTGGCCAAGTCGGATCTGTTCTTTGATCCAATGTATGGTGAACATCTTCAGGCAGCTCAACCGTGTGACCCTCTACAAGCTGAAGAACAGGTCCAAGCCCTTTAACCAAGTTCATCCGTGCCATAGTAACTGGCATCCCGCCTTTAGTTAAATAATCCGTAGAGAAGCCGCCCCCACGGAAATATTCTTGAGAAGCCGGGCGGAATTGGGTCTGGCTCAAACAAGCTTCTACCTCATCCTCCGAAATTTCCCAAAAAGGTTTAATCGCAGGTTTACCGTCTATCGTCTGCTCGCCCGTCCCATCCAGAGCAGCCGAACCAGAGTTGATCAAGTGTAGTATTCCGTGTGCTGCTTCACCTTCCAATTGATGACCCGTTACTCGCTTAACAGCATCTGGACTCCAAAAGGTTCGGACATCCGCAAATATTTGTGCAGTATTCGTAAGCAAATAATTGAACAGCATCGTTACTCCGTTCAGGCTATCATTCTCTGTCGCTACGATATAAGGTGTACGTTTGCCGTTCCAGTCAAAAGAGGAGTTCATTATCGTCTCCATGAAATCTCCGTTAGGAAAATGATCCGTCCATTGGCGCTGCCCTTGGAAGCCACCCACAATCGCATTATGACCATTGGCCTCTTCCTCAAAGCCCAGCTCAGCGAGAACAGGATTGCCGATCATCAAATCACGGGCGATCAAGGTCATTTTCACACAAGTCTCCCACTGCTTCTCTTTCTCATCATCACTTATTTGCAGATGCTTCGGATTATTATCGGCACCAACTTGGCAGTTTTCTTTGGTCCACGCGAGTGCTCGCTCATATTCCTCTTTATCATAAATCTCCTCTTCAAAGCGGCGTACATATTCTGACATATCTATATATTCATTACGCATTCCCAGATACTCTTGGAAGAACTGTTCATTCACAATCGATCCAGCAATCCCCATCGAAACAGAACCCATTGATAAATAGGATTTACCTCTCATTTGAGCGACAGCCAACCCAGCTTTGGCGAACTGCAGCAATTTAGTCTGCACATCCGCTGGAATCTCCTCACTGCTAGACTCCTGAACATCCTCACCATAGATACCGAACGCCGGAATTCCTTTTTGTGCATAAGCAGAGAGAACAGCAGCTAGATATACCGCACCTGGGCGTTCCGTTCCGTTAAATCCCCAAACCGCATGTGGGATTGAGGCATCCATATCCATCGTTTCAGAACCATAACACCAGCAAGGGGTCACAGTAATCGATACGCCAACATTAGCCCCAGCAAATTTCTGAGCTGCAGCAGCAGCTTCTTTAACACCACCAATCGTAGAATCGGCAATGATGCACTCTACGGGGCGGCCATCCGGATAAAATAAGTTCTCTTCAATAAACTTAGCTACCCGCTGAGCCATACCCATGGTTTGAGCTTCTAACGATTCGCGAACCCCTCTTCTTCTGCCATCAATGGTCGGGCGGATGCCAATTTTCGGATAGTTTTCTATCACTGCTGTTCCTCCTCAAGATCATCTTAGTATCATCGGTAATGGACCTATTTCTCCTTCATCATAAAATATGAAAACGCTTTAGTCAACATAAAACAACATATTTATAGATAAATTATGTGGTTTTATGTGGTATTAATATTATTATACTGTGGTATTATGTGAATATGAGGTTATTTCTTTGATTTATACAACAATGTAGTAAACTAGGAAGTAGATGATGATAGAGGTGAGTGAACGGATGAAAGCATTTGAACGGCGGGATCTAATCATTAATGAGCTGTATAGACAAAAGAAAGTCCATGTCGCTCAGCTGGCGCAAAAATTCAATGTCTCGGAAGAGACCATTCGGCGGGATCTGGATAAACTGGACAAGGAAGGACTTGCCAAGAAAAATTATGGCGGTGCAATCCTTAATGCCCACACGAATGAGGACCCTCCCTATGTGAGTAGACATCAGGTAAATATAGAGGCCAAACGTACGATAGCTGATCATGTTCTCCAATTAATTAATGATGGGGACAGTTTGGTGACGGATACGAGTTCAACAGTTTTTGAGGCTTTACGGAGAATTATAGAGGAGAAAAACAATCTGACGATTATTACGAATTCTTTGGTTGTATTATCCGAATTTCAACATTCTGGGCAAAAGCTAATTTCTACTGGTGGAATACTAGGCCCCGAGACTAGCTCCTTCGTTGGACATACCGCCTCACAGACTATTCAAAAATATAATGTGGACGTAGCCATATTCAGCTGTAAAGCGTTGTCTATGACTGGTGGGCTCAGCGATTCGAACGAAGAAGAAAGTGAATTGAAGATTCTTATGCAACAGCAGGCCAATAAAGTAGTTCTGCTCGCAGATCACTCTAAGTTCGACAGGACTGCGTTCATTAAATTATTTAGTTTCGATAGAGTGGATTATATCGTTACAGACGAGAAGCCTTCTGAGGAATGGATCGAGTTTCTGAATAACTATCATATATCTCTTATCTATGCACCCGCTGAGTAATCAGTAGGTGCATAAATAAAGATAAGGGGAAACCTTTATTTCACTAGTCCTTTAAAAGACCGCTTTTCTCTACGATCTTCAGCCACTCCCCAGCAATCAGATCATGCCCAGCCGCTGTCGGGTGAACGCCGTCCCACAGCCAGTAGGCTGGATCTATTCTACGAGTAGCTGCATCAAATGCTTCCTGTAAAGGAACAAACACAGCATTAAATTCCTCTGCAAGCTGCTTAACAACACCCTGATAATGAGTAATCCGCTCTTTCCATTCGTCCCATTGTTCTGCCGGAGCTCCGGTATTTAGAATAAAAGGCTCACACAAGACCAGCTTCGTTTGCGGAAGTACTTCCCCAGTTTCTTCAAGCACATGACGGTACGCACGTTCAAAACGGTCCGTTATACCACTTGGTTCCCCTTTCATTGTTCTCCAAAGATCATTAACACCAATTAAAATACTGATGATATTCGGTTGAAGGTAAATCGCATCCTCATTCCAGCGTGCATATAAATCGGAGATCCGATCCCCACTAATTCCACGGTTATAGAACACGAGATTCTGCTCAGCCCGTTCGTTGCCTAGCTTACCGCCAATGATATATGCATAGCTATGTCCTAGAATATGATTGGGATCTTCATCACGACCACGGTTTCCATCCGTAATAGAATCACCCTGAAACAAAATCACTTTTTTAGCTTTAGAAGTTGGAATAGTCATTACTACGATTCATCTCCTTGATCTCGTCTTTTACATGAAACATTCAAGTTGAATGTTCCATAGGATACAAGTAAAGTTAACATATACAACTCAAGGAGGGAAGAAAATAATGAAATACAGAAGACTAGGCAATTCAGGACTAAAAGTCAGTGAAATCGGCTTAGGCAGCTGGCTTACATATGGAACAGCAGCAGAGCAAAAGGCAGCAGACGCCTGCATCAGCAAAGCTTTTGAATGCGGTATCAATTTCTTTGATACTGCTAATGCTTATAACCGTGGTGAAGGCGAAAAAGCAATGGGCGCTGCTCTTCGCGCCTATGAAAGATCATCTTATGTGCTGAGTACAAAGGTATTCTTCCCCATGGGGGATGATGTGAATAATCGCGGTTTGTCACGCAAGCACATCATGGAGCAATGCGAAGCTAGCCTTCGCCGTTTAGGAACCGATTATATTGATGTTTATTTTTGTCATCGCTTTGACAGAGAGACGCCTGTGGAGGAAACTTTACGCGCACTGGACGACCTAACTGCACAAGGTAAAATTCTGTATTCAGCAGTGAGCGAATGGAGCGCAGCTCAAATTTCTGACGCCACCGGCATTTCACGCAGACTAAATCTGCGTCCGCTTATTTCCAATCAGCCTATCTATAACATGTTCGAACGTTACATTGAAGATGAGGTACTTGAGGTATCTCAGCGTGAGGGCCTCGGACAAGTGGTCTTTTCCCCACTCGCCCAAGGTATCCTGACAGGTAAATACAAACCTGGACAACAGCCTCCGGCAGGAACCCGCGCAGCTGATGATTCGGTAAATGGCGTCATTCGCAGCTACTTCCGCGATGATGTACTGACTGTTGTCGGACAGCTGGATGAACTAGCTAACAGTCTTGATTTGAAGCTGTCGCAACTAGCGTTAGCTTGGACCCTACGGCAACCTGGTGTAAGTTCTGCAATTATTGGGGCCAGTAAGCCGGCGCAGGTGGAAGAGAACGCCCGAGCTGTTGATGCCGTTCTATCTCTAGATACTTTGGAGCGAATTGAAGAGATTCTAAAGCCAGTAGCCGATTTCGCTCCAGCGAGATAATCTAAAAGAGGTTGTACCAAAAGCCACAGCAATTGGCTTAGGTACAACCTCTTTTTTCTTAAGAGATCAATTTGGATTCTTCGGCTTGTTCAGCCGCCTTTTCGATATAACGCTCCAGCGGCTTTTTGAGCGTTAGCGCCAGTAAGAGTGCTATTACACCGAATAGGATCAAATAAAGACAATCGCGAATCGCCACTTCCGGCAGAATCCCCCCTACCGCCTCCCGCATCAAACTAATCGCATAAGTAAATGGCATAAACGGATTCAACATTTGAAAGAAATGACCTGTTGTACTGATTGGAAACGTACCGCCAGAGCTTGAGAATTGAAGCACCATGAATACGATTGCTATCCCCTTCCCAACATTGCCGAATACGGAGACAAGGGTAAAAACAATCGTCACGAATACGATACTAATTAATACTGCAAAAAGGACAAACCACACCTTGTCCACCACATAACATTTCAGAATAAAGATATTCCCAAGTACAGCCACCAACGCTTGCAGAATTCCAACCGTAAGAAACGTCAGCAGACGTCCAAAATACAATTGATACCGTTTGTACACAATTCCCTCAGTATCTACTCCCGTACGGAGAAGTGAGATTAGGAGTGTGCCGCCTACCCATAAGGAAAGTACAACATAAAAAGGAGTCATAGCCGAACCATAATTCGGAATAGGATATAACTTATTCTCTTTTAATACTACCGGATTGGCTAAAAAATCACTTTTGCTCTTAATATCCCCTCCGAGCAGCTCAGCAATCTCTCCCAGATCCACCTCATCTTTGATCTGACGGATGGTAGCTGCCGCTTTACGAATCGAATCTTCCAGTATCGGAAGATCATTTCGCACCATATCCGCTGCGACCGCCACTCCCTTATCCGCACGGGGGAGACCTGTACGAATCAGATCAGAAATCTGGTGCACCCGTTCCTCTACAGCCGGCAGATCCTGACGGACGAAATTTGCAGCTTGTTGTATTTTTTCTCCTGCAACAGGCAAGCTGCTCTGAATTAGCGGAAGTGTATCACGAACAAAAGTACCAAAGCTCTGTGTCTTATCTGCGACACCGCTAGCTGCTGTATGTACCGCTTCACGAATAGCTGGTAAGTCCTGCTGTAGACTAGCCAAGCTTGATTGTCCGAACTCAATCGCTGCCATAGTCTCCTCAAGAAGGGTACCCAGCGCCGATAGACGATCCGGAACTTGTTCCAGGGCAGTGGCTGTAGTCTCAGCAGCAGTGGATATTTGCTCTAATGTATCTTTTATAGCAGGGATAGTTGCCGCTTCATATTCGGAAATAAGCTTCGAAATGGCTACGTTCCCTTCGCCAGATTTAAGACCCAATTGCTTAACATTACTCGGATCAGGCTGACCCTCATTTTGTAGATCCGTCGCCAGCGAGTTTACCAAAGAAGACTGCCTGCTCAAGGCATTGTTTACAGCCTTCAAGGTGCCAATCTCAGCATTAGTTACTGTTCCTGGTGAGAATGTATTCAGTGCTGATAACAAAGAAAGCGTATGATCCATCACGTTACTTCCCGACACCAGCTGAGCGGAAACTGACTCAAGTTGCTCGCGTACCGCTTGCGGGTCAAGATCTTCTCCCTGCAGCAGTTCAGCAAGCTGAACTATTGCGTTCTCCGTATTTTGCAGCAGGTATATATTTTGTTTGAGGGCGGCAGGTACCGCTTCAAATGCAGCATTACTCTTCTCTAAGAACTGTTGAAGCTCTAGAACAAAATCATTTCCAGCAGTTACAATTTTGTCGGCCTTAGGTAGCGCAGTTAGGGCAGTGTTAACAACTTTATTTGCTTCCGCAAGACCTTCCGACGCCTTGTCCATGATTTGTTCCACTTCACCAAAATGATTATCAAGTTGAACGATTAGCTGTGCTGCTTGTTCAATTTTTGGTAGCTTATCCTGCAGCTCCCCTAAATGATCTGCAACATTGGCAATTTGAGGCCAATGTTCAGCTATTTTTTCTAAAGCCAATCCCGCCTTTTCCACCTCAGGCAGCTTATCCTCCAGCTTAGAGATGCGCGTTGCCGATGCATGAATTTGCGGCCATTGCTCTTCAATTTTCAATACATGTTGGCCTGCCGTTTCAATCTCGGGGAGACTTGCCTCTAACATAAACAACCCTTTTTCAACCTTGCGTATAATAGGCAATTCAGATTGGAATTTTGAATCAATTTGCTTTAAAGCCGTAAATACGGTTTCGCTAATGGTTTCCGTAAAATTCTCACTGATCTGTGTTGTAATTGAAGAGGCACCTTTATCTGTGATTTTAGGGGCAATAGCATTGATCTTCTCATTGACGGTATATTCAATCTCTGGTTTCACGATCCTGCCTTCGAGGATTCCTGTCATTCTTTTGGAGAAATCAGCAGGGATAACAATACTCGCATAATAATCTCCACGCTTCACACCGTTGTGCGCAGCTTCTGCATCTACGAAGGTCCAGCCTAAGCTTTTATTATTCCGAAGACTTTCCATGACATCATTGCCGATATTGAAGCTCTTATCCTTCACAGTGGTCCCTTCATCCAAACTGGTTACAGCAATCTTAATGCCAGAGGTATTACTGTAGGGATCCCACACCGCCGCAACGTTAAACCAATCATATACAGAAGGTAACACCACCAAAGCAGCGATCAGGAACACGGCCACAGGAACCTTAAATACGTTGCGCCAGTCGTTCCTATAAATCCGTAGTATTCCACCCATTCGTTGCTCCCCCTAATCTGTATGTTTTGACATTTTAATATGCCCGAGGAGACAAACTTTTACTATCATTTTTAGTGGATTCATGACCGGCATCGTTTTTCAGAAATATTTTTAAAAAATTGCAACAAAACCTGCTCTTTTAACGTAATAGAAGTATATAGCCCGTTTAGGAAAAAACGTAGCGGGTAATAAGATATATACAACCTTTTTACATATCTCAAGGGGGAGATTTCTAATGTTTAAGAAAAAGTCAGCGTATGTGTTACCGGTTGTTGTTCTATTGTTTCTTTCCCTAATTACTACTGCTAGTACCGTTGGAACACGAGTAGATGCGCAAGATAGTGGCAAGACTCAGCAACAGACGGTATATATCCATACTATTCAATCCGAGAATGGCAAGCTTTCCATTACAGCCGATGAAATAAACTGGTATCAGGGTGCTGATGCTGACCGAGTCTTTGCTGAAAGAGACCCAGAAGGTGCAGCAGAAATTGGCGGGGCTCCAGACGGATATTATGTTGTTAATGATGTTGATACACTGACAACCTATCCGATCGCGGATAACGCAAAAGTAACCATGCAGATCTTTGATCACACTGGTAACATTGAGGACTTAGACATTCAGTGGAACGAAGCCATTACCTTACAGCAATTTATCGATCAATTTAATAAAACGGATATTTTCGATCTAAGCCAGTTTCCTTATCACCTTACGATTCAGGACGGCATAATCACCTCCATCGTGCAACAATATATACCTTAAGCAGCAACACGTAACATATGAAAAAGAGGGTTACCCAGCGGCCATTTACGTGGCTAATGGGTAACCCTCTTTTTTTGCAAAACGGATTGTTTTTATTGCGCATCCCTAACAGGAACTCCAAAATTCGGCGTGCCATCTTCATTCCAATGGAAGACCTGAGCGCGAGTATGACGGTTTGGATCATAAAGAGGATCGCCAGTAATTTCTTTATAATTGCGGCAGTGGTAGATGAGCACATCTTCCCCATTTTCATTGACTGTAAAGCTATTATGGCCTGGACCGAATTGTCCATTTTCTTCATTCGTTTGGAATACTGGATTTGGTAGTTTAGTCCATGAAGCTGCCTCCAGAAGTTCGCTGTCTTCATCCGCTACTAATAGTCCCATGCAATAATTGAAGTCTGTAGCACTCGCCGAGAAGCTGATAAAGATACGACCATTTCGTTTCAGTACTGCTGCGCCTTCGTTTACTTTGTACCCAATAATTTCCCAGTCATGCTCTGGAGTAGCAATCATAGTCTGAGGACCTGTGAGTGTCCACGGATTGCTCATTTCAGAAATATACAGATTAGAATTACCCTCAATATTCAGGTCCTTCTGAGCCCATACGTAGTACAGTTTTCCTTTATGCTGAAACGTTGTCGCATCCAAAGCGAACGATTCCCAAGCGGTCTTCACTTGACCTTTTTCTACCCATGTTCCTTCTAAGGGATCAGCAGATGCATTCTCGAGCGCAAACATACGGTGATCGAACAAACCATCCGTCGTCTCCGTAGTCCGTGCTGCGGCAAAGTAAATGTACCATTTTCCGTCTATGTAATGAATTTCCGGCGCCCAAATGTTAGCACTAAGCGGCCCCGTCTCATACTTGCGCCATGCTACAACTGGTTCTGCAGTAGTTAATCCTTCGATGGTTGTCGATCTTCTTACTTCGATCCGGTCGTATTCTGGAACAGAAGCTGTGAAATAATAATATCCATCCGTATGTTTATATACCCATGGATCAGCACGTTGCTCCACCAATGGGTTGTTGTACTCTCTACTCGTATCCATAATCTCTCTCCTCTATAAAAGCTTTAACAATGCAGAACCATGCGGTGGAAGAACCTGCGTAACCCCTTCATTAGTAACTTCCAGGTAATGGCTTTGCCACAGATTACGTATCGTTTTTGGAACTGAAACATTTAGCTTTTGGAACGATACCTGGAGTGTCGACTCTTTGTCACTGAGATTAAACAACGCTACATAGTGGTTACCTTGTTCATCCTCAGAAGTCCAGATCGCATACTCTTCGTTCCGCTCTACTTGTCTACCACCCTTACCAAAATGATGTAGGTGAAGCACTTCCCTATTGGTTAACAAAGATAATGTCCACTCATCATTGTCTCTAAGCTCTCCCCCGAACATTAAAGGCGAACGGAAAATAGTCCAGAGCGTCATCATGGTAACCTGTTCGTCTGGAGTAAACCTTGTAAATCGGTCTCCCCCGCCATCAACGGAACGAATCCCAAGATGACCTAGCGGCAGCATATCGCAGTCTGGCCAATGTCCAGGCTGAACGTAAGGAGCCCATTTTTCGCAGCGCTCGAACATTCCACGCAGCAAATGCCAATGATCCCAATAATCGTCGGTCATTCTCCACAGGTTAGCATGTTCAGCTAAGTGTTCAGCCTCTTCTACCGGAGCAGGTCCAGGTGAAAGACTAAGCACCATTTCACGACCACAGCGGTCGATAGCCTTACGGATCATGGCAACTTCGTCTTTGTGGTATCCATAAATACGTGAAGCGGCAATATCATCCACCTTCACATAATCTACGCCCCAACTGGCATACAGCTGGAAGAGAGACTCATAGTAAGCCTGACTGCCTTCTTTAGAAGCATCTACTCCATACATATCTGTATTCCACGGACATATAGAATTGGGATGTGCGATATCACGTGCAGTTTGCTCAGACCCTAGAATGGAACTTGCCGCATGAACGGCCTGTCGAGGGATTCCACGCATAATATGGATGCCGAATTTCAACCCTAATCCATGCACATATTCAGCGAGTGGGGCAAAACCTTTGCCTCCCTTTGCGGAAGGAAAACGATTTTCTGCCGGTTGAAGTCTGGAATACTCGTCCATGACCAGCGGTACAAAGTTACGATATTGCGAAGAGTTCGCTCCAGGCTCATACCACTGAATATCTACAACAACATATTCCCAGCCAAATCCCTTCAAATGAGCAGCCATATATTCAGCGTTGCCTCTTACCTCTTCTTCATTAACACTAGCTCCGTAACAGTCCCAGCTATTCCAACCCATCGGGGGCGTTGCAGCTAACATAATGATTTTCACGTCCTTTTCTAAGACTTTCAGTTTAAAAATAGCATAGACAAAAAGACTTGTAAACACATTTATTTAAACCTTTTAATACTTTTATAAAATAAATAGTGAAAGTAACATGATTCCGGTGTAAAACCATCTTATTTCGTGAATTAGTTTCATTAATTTTTAAATTAAATTAGATTAAATGCAAAAACAGGAAAAAATCCCCCTTATTTTTATCATTCTACAAAATAAGGAAGGATACTTTATTTATATGCTATATTAGTTTATAATTTCATAAAACAGTATTCATTTATGACCATTTGGAAGAAGGTATTGATAAAATGATCTATATTAAAGATTTAATGAGTGGTCTTGAAATATTCAAGGCGCTTAGTTCTGAAATCAGAATCCTCATACTCGAACTTTTAGCTACCAATCAAGCACTGAATCTGAATGAAATTGCCAAGAAGCTGAACCTCAGCAATGGCGCAATCACGATGCATATTAAAAAGTTAGAAGAAAGCGGTCTCATCGAGATAAACACATCCGTGGGTAAACACGGTATTCAGAAGGTCTGCTATTTAAATAAGGATAAGCTTATTGTTGATCTTCGCAGCAAGGATGTTGATAATCTCTACGAAGTAGAAATCCAAGTAGGACATTATAGCAACTATCAGGCTGTTCCGACCTGCGGACTTGCTACCAAAGACAGCATTATCGGCGACTTCGACGAACCCCGTTATTTCGCTGATCCTCAGCGGATTGAATCCGAGATCATTTGGATGGCTGAAGGCTTTCTCGAGTATAGAATTCCGAACTATCTTAAAGCTAATCAAACGTTCCGCGAAATCCAATTCTCGATGGAGATTGGCTCTGAGGCCCCTGGATCTAACGATAACTATCCCTCCGATCTTTATTTCTACTTAAATGGAATTGAAATCGGCTACTGGACTAGTCCTGGAGATTTCGGAGACACGCGTGGAACGTTTAATCCAGACTGGTGGCCTCCACATTTAAACCAATATGGTATGCTCAAACTGATCCGTATCAATAATGAAGGTAGCTTTATTGACGGTTGCCGAATTTCTGACGTGACCCTGGATGATATTAAGCTTGATTACAAGAGCGAGCTTACTTTCCGGATAGCCGTAACGGACAAGCCTGTAAACAAACGCGGGCTCACCATTTACGGCAAACATTTCGGCAACTATAGCCAGGACTTACTGGCGCGTGTACTATATGATGTTCATGAAGTTGAAATTGGCGCTTCTCGTACTGCCGTTACCTTATCAGAGTAAAACATTCCCTAAACAAAAAGACCTTAGAACCAGCAATAACTGGTCTAAGGTCTTCTTTTTCTTTGTATATTTTTTTGAGTTTGACTCATAATAACCTTGTCTCCCAAACCACCGAGAAGGAGTGTTTCGAATGCGTGAAGGTCTAATTCCCGCTGTTCTTGGAACCGTCGTAACCGCTTCTAGCGCCGCTTTTCTTGGAAGCAAGTATAAGATGGCAGCAACAGGCGTACTTGGATTTGGTCTGGCTCATGTCGTATTGGGTGCCATTGATCTGTTTGAGCATCGGTAAGGATTGGAAGATGCCGGGTGGCATAAACACTGCCCGGTTTTTTTGATATACATATTTTGCGCAATTAGAGCTACTTCTTCATACATGAATCATGAATCATGAATCCAACATTCCATGAAGCATACGGACTCAGATGACGTTATCTGCTTATTTTTAGCCCCTCGTTTTCAATAGCAGGAACCACACCGAACTCAAAAAAGAAGGGCTGTCCCATCAGCTATTTTCATAGCTTTTGGGACAGCCCCTCTTAGTATGTTGAATATTTATTTTATAGCAATATAAAATAAACGTTCCGCATCATCATCCGCCTCTATCCACTCGAAATCGGCGTAGGTCTTCACATCACTAAATCCAGCCTTAAGCAGTTCATCCTTCATCCACTGGGGATCGTAGGCACGCTGAATATGCGTCTCTTCGAAACGGCGATATACATCACTCCGTCCCTCTTCGCGAGCGAAAATGGACAGATGATGTTCTATTTCGCGGCGTGGAACATCCATCTCACAAGTCCAAATGTAAGACACCGATGGTTCGTCCAGAATAAAGGGCTGCTCTTCTTCATAACGGATCAGTGTGTTTGGATGATGTACATCGAACAGAAAGGTGCCGCCTTGCTTTAGTCCTGCAAAGGTACTAGCAAAGACAGCTCTGATATCGTCTTCTTCCAGCACATAATTCAGACAATCACAGAAAGAAATCACAGAATCCACAAGCTCTGGAAGCTCCCATTCCTTCATGTTTTGTCTAATCCAACGAACACTACCTTCGCGCAAGAAACGCCGTCCCTGGGGATGCTCTTCCATTTTGCGCTGTGCCACTGAGAGCATATCTGAAGATAGATCGATTCCGGTCATATGATACCCTGAACCCGCCAAAGGAATAGTGATACTCCCGGTGCCGCAGCCAAGCTCAGCCACGGTTACAGGCTTACCGTATTTGCTCCATGCGGTTTCAGCAAAGGAGATCCAATCAGGATACGGCATATCTGCCATGAGCTCATCGTATACATAAGCAAATTTCCCATAGGAAGACACTAGTACACCGCTTTCTATTACAACATTTAATATGATTCTATTATTGACCCATCGAGCATAAACGCTCTAGGCGTCCCCACAAGATCTCTTATGTTTTAAATTATTCGGTTGTTTCTTCATTTCCCTCGGTTGAACCTTCCTCTTCCTTAGGAGCAAGATACGTCCAATTCTCTTTTTGGGTAATATGGCCTTCCTTCATCAGCTTTCCAAGCGCACGCTTAAAGGCTGATTTACTAATTCCGAAACGCTGCTTGATAATATCCGGTGGTGTAGCATCCGAATAAGGCATCGCTCCACCCGGACGGGCATGCAAGAATTCCAAAATCGTGGCAGAGTCTACATCCATGCCTACTTCTTTACGGAGACCCATAGAAAGGTTAACTCGACCATCCTCGCGAATATGGGAGACACGTGCTTCGAACTGCTCTCCAAGACGTAGTAGACGACTCCGTTCAGAGGAATGGACCATACCGATAATACCAAAGCCTAAAACCCCAGCATCTACAAGAACAAAAGTCCCCATCTGCAGCGGTTTGTACACCCGGGCTGTCACACTCTGTCCCATCCAGGATTCAGGCGCAGGAAGAGCTAGCGGAGCTAGTTCCTGTTCTCCAGCTAATTTAGCACGAAGACGCCCCTGTTTATCATGCTCCATAATCGCATACACATAGTCGCCGATCTGAGGGCGCAGCTCTGGAAGCTCTGGAAGCTCACGAATGGGCAGCAGCAGCTGCCGTCCGAGACCCATTTCCAAGAAGCAACCTAGACGTGGATGGATATCAGCCACTTCCAATAAGGCCATTTCGCCCAATGTCAGAAACGGTTTCTTCATCGTTGCCGCTAGACGGTCCTCGGTATCGAAGAAGATAAAGACTTCTACTTTATCGCCTGTCTTAACCTTCTCGGTAAGCTCAGTATAATGCAGCATAACATCCTGATCTCCTGCATTCAGGAAAAATCCGTATGGGGATACCTCTCTTACTACATTAAGTGTAACTGTAGTTCCTGCAATCAGGCTCATACAGTCTCCACTACCTTCGCATCCGACCACAGACGCTCAATATTGTAGTATTCACGTTCATCGCGGTGGAAAATATGAACAATAACATCTCCAAGATCCATCAGCACCCAGCGTGCTGAATCCATTCCTTCGATCCCCTTAATTACTCCGCCTGCTTCATGGACCACTTTGCGGACTTCGGTGGCGATGGACTGAACTTGGGTATCCGAATTACCGTGACATACAACAAAGTAATCACTAATCGGTGAAACAGTACGCAGATCTAATGCCACTACGTTCATTGCTTTTTTATCTTCCACAGCCTTAAGGGCCAGTTCTAACAGCTTGCTTGGTTGTACACTCATATTTTATCCTCCAATATTCTAACTAAATCATTACGCGCCAGTACCGTTAACGGAAAGATCACTCGGCGTTTTTCCAGTAGCAAACTAATCGTAGAATCAAATCCAGCGACTAGTCCTTCTTCCAAACTTACTTTAGCCAGCTTACGTATCTTATCAACGCCTGGAAAATCTCGGCCAGGCTCGATATAGTCGGCGAGACAGACAATCTTCTCAAGTAAACTCATGTCTTCACGACCTGAGGTGTGAAAACGGATCGCATTAAGAATATCCGGATCTGTGATTCCATAATCTTGCTCTGCTACAAAGGCACCTACTTCCGAATGCCACAGCTGCTTGTCATGCTTCAGAAGATTCAAGTTCAGATGATTCTGCTCGATAATCTCCTTCATTCTCTCCACAGGCCAATACTTGGCCACATCATGCAGAATTGCCGCTGTCTCCGCACGCTCAGGATCAGCGCCATATTGCTCCGCTAGTTGAATGGATGACTCCATGACGCCCAGTGTATGCTTCCAGCGCTTAGCAGGCATTTGTGTCGAGACCGCCTCAATCAGAGCTTCGCGGCTGTATGCCATACAATCCACTCCTTTGAACATAATCGAACACTGCCTCAGGTACCATATAACGAATGGATTTTCCAGTTGCAGCCCGTTCTCTTAACATCGTTGACGAAATATCAACCAGAGGCATATCTGCTAGTAGTACCTTTTCTGCTATATAAGTTGGCAATGCGTCTAGATCAAGAGGTGTTCCCGGACGACCTACGCCGATAAATGTAAGCCGCTGCACAAGCTCTTCAATCTCGTTCCATTTCGGTAAATACTGGACCATATCCGCTCCAATGATGAAATAAAGATCGAAATGCGGATACGCCTCTTGCAGCCGTCTTATGGTCTCATACGTATAGGAAACGCCACCTCTGACAACTTCCCAATCTAATGTGCGAAAAGCTTCATGATTGTGTATCGCTTCCTGCACCATTGCCAGCCGATCTGCTCCAGATACCCCTGCCTCATGTTTATGAGGCGGAATATGTGAAGGCATAAACCATACTTCTTGAAGTCCATAAGTTTCTCTAGCTGCTTCCGCTGCCATCATATGACCAATATGAAGAGGATCAAAGGTACCTCCCATAATTCCAACTTTCAAGAGGACGACCTCCTCGGTAGTATGCTTTCAGGTATTAGCGTGGCAGCTCAATAGTTTTGTTATCACGCGATTCCTTATAAAGGACAATGGTCTTTCCGATCACTTGTACAAGCTCAGAACCCGATTGTTCGGCCAATGCAGCACCGATTTCCTTGGGATTCTCAATATTGTTGCTCAATATACTAATCTTCATAAGCTCACGCTTCTCAATAGCTTCTTCAATGTGACGTACGAGGTGATCGTTTACTCCACCTTTGCCCACTTGAAAAATAGGATCGAGGTGATGCGCCAATGAACGAAGATACCGTGTTTGTTTACCAGTTAACATAAATGAATAACTCCTTAATTAACATATATTATTACCCTAAATTGATGAATCCATTTCTTACTCTTTTCCACCCAGACAATGGAGTATGGTCTGTCGCATGATTTCCGTAGGAGCAGGCTGCCCTGTCCAATATTCCAGTGCATAGGCTCCCTGATAGACAAACATCCCGAGGCCTCCATGAATCGTACAGCCTCGTTCAAGTCCTTCTAACAATAGACGCGTGCGCAGTGGATTATAAATCAGATCACTTACGACCATCCCTGCACGAAGCAGTTCAGGATCTATAGGTGTCTCATCCATATGAGGATACATTCCTACGGAGGTTGTATTGATCAGTACATCAACGCCATCTAGCATTTCCGCTACTTCGTTCATGCTAATCCCGACCACATTCCCTTTGCTCTGGCACTCTGCAGCCAAGTCCTGTGCCTTATCAACACTGCGATTAGCGATAAGGATAGAAGAAGGCTTCTCCTGAAGCAGTGCGGCAACAATTCCTCTTGCTGCTCCACCGGCTCCAATCACCATAATCTTCGTACCTGACAAATCAGAAATAGCTTCCGCTTTAAGCGAACGTACATAACCGATTCCATCCGTATTATATCCGGTGAGTATCCCGTTATTATTAACAATCGTATTGACTGCACCAACGGCTACCGCACTTTCATCTAATAGATCCACATAAGCCATCACCGCAACCTTATGCGGAATCGTCACATTTACGCCACGGAATCCAAGCGTGCGAATCGCTTGCACCGCATCCTCCAGATTCTCTGGAAGGATATGAAGCGGCACGTAAGCACCCGGAATTCCCAGTGCTTGCAGTGCTGCTTCATGCATAATAGGAGATTTGGATTGTATAATAGGATCTCCCATTACGCCCAGTAAAATATTCCCGGTATTGTAGCCCTCGGTTGCAGTTATCAAAGACACTGTAATAGCCTCCCGTTAGATCATCGAAGGGCGGGTAAGCACCTTCACACCACGCGGAACGTGGATAGCCACGACTGCGCCTTCTGTCCCGTTGACCTTAATCCAGCCCAAACCTGAAATATATAGATCGCTCCGACTGCCTTTATTAATTCGGAACTCATGCCGTTGCCATGGTGGCAGCTTGTCCATCCGGTCACTTCCTGGAGGAGACAACATTTCACCACGATGGTCCGCATAAAGGGAATCTGCACGTTCCAGTTTGGTGCGATGGATTTTTAAAGTACCACTAATAAAGCAAGTGAACGATTGATGCGGACCTTGCACGAAATCAAAACGTCCCAGTCCACCGAAGAATAACGTCTGTCCTTCATTCAACTGGTAGACAGCAGGCTTCAACGGATTGGCCGGCATAACTGCATCCAGATCCTGACGCTCAACTAGTTCACTATAACGCCATGGATACACGATCCCTGGCGTATCTATAATATAGTGGCCATCATCTAGTGGGATTTTGACCGTATCCAGTGTTGTACCAGGGTAACGCGAGGTGGTTAACTCCTGCTCCAAATCACTATAGTCCGAAATCAAACGGTTGATAAGCGTGGATTTCCCTACATTCGTAGCACCCACTACATAAACATCACGTTGACCACGCAGTTCTGTTACAGCTTCCAGTAAACGGTCAAAGCCTTGATTACGTTTCGCACTACAAAGTACGATTTCAGCTGTCCGCAATCCTTCTTCTTTACAGCGTTGTTGCATCCAGTTACGCAGTTTATTCCAGTTCGTAACCTTAGGCAGCAGATCACATTTATTCACTGCAAGAATAACTGGGTTATTACCGACAAACCGCTGAAGGCCGGAAATCAAACTGCCTTCAAAATCGAAAATGTCAACAATATGAATAACAAGTGCATTCTTCTCCCCTACTCCACTCAGCAAGCGAAGAAATTCATCCTGGTTCACAGAAACAGATGAAGCCTCGTTATAATTCTTAATCCGGAAACAGCGTTGGCAAATCACAGGGTCCCGATCTAGTGCGACTTCCGGAAGGTATCCTGGTTGATCCTTATGCTCCGTCTGAAGCTTGATACCACAACCGCTACACTTCTCAGTACGCTGTGTTTCACTTTGTTCGTTCATTACTATTTTTCCTCCTCGTGCCACAATCCTTTTTTACGAAGCCGTGTCAGAGCAACTCGCTCTACCCGACGATTAAATCTTGTGCCGAACCCTTCATCCTTAACGGAGATTGGCAGCACCAATACGGTATACAGGCCAAGCCGATTGCCGCCGTATACATCTGTAAGCATTTGGTCTCCCACCACAATCGTCTGCTCCGGTGGCAACTCCATCTGCTTCATCGCTTTGAGAAAAGGAGCATTACTCGGTTTACGAGCCTGATGCACAAATTCAATATTAAGCGGTGTAGCAAAGCGTGACACCCGTTCCATGTTGTTATTGGATACGATGATGAGCTTAAAGCCCACTTCCTTCACCTTCTCAAACCATAACAACAGCTCCGGAGTAGCCACAGGCGCTTTGGCACCGACCAGTGTGTTATCCAGATCCGTAATGATTCCACGGTATCCCTGTCGATACAGCTCTTCTAGAGAAATATCGAATACCGTATTCACCCGGAGTTTGGGAACTAACATTTCAAACAATACGTTCACCTCGATTTCATACAAAAAACTATAACATACTCCATGCGCTACGCAAATAAATCTATAGCAATGATTTACTGCATAAAGGCTATTTCTTGGATCTTATCGTTCTCCGCAGCCGCAAAGCTTCAGTATACACGCTCTGCCAGTCTTTGTCTTCAATAACATCAGGGCTATACTTCGCTTGTTCAAACATCGTTAGCAGTGAAGAAAGATGATTGGCCACAGCAGGTCGTTCCTGACTCCAGCGGACTACGGCTTCACGCAATGTTTCATGCTCTTCCTTCATCATTCCCTTACGATGCAAATACCTTACCCAACGCTCAGTTTCAGCCACAACTTTCTGATCAGGCGTTAAAGGTCGGCCCATTCGCATCTGTTGAACGAAGAAGCGAAGCTTAAAGCGAATATGCCAAACTTTAAAAATAGTCCAGGATAATAATACAACCACTGCCGCCAAAATTACCCATAAACCCACATGGAAGCCTTGATCTGCTTGTGCATTAGTCACAGGTGCAGGTGTTGGTTCTGCCATTTCATCTTGATCTTCCGGGTCTGTCTCCGGTATTTGCTCATTCTTAGTCAGGAGAGGAACATTAAACCCCGGTGTAGCTTCAACAGGAATCCAACCATACTCACCAAAATAGACTTCAGCCCAGGAATGGGCATCTGCATTGGTAATCGTGTAATTATTATTTGCCGCACCCACCTGCTGCGCCAGATTCATAGGCATTTCTGGCTGTTCTCCAGGTGCATAACCCTTAACCCATCTTGCAGGGATGTTTAGGGAACGTGCCATAGTGACTAGTGCCGTAGAATAATAATCACAGTAACCTTCCTTCAGCTCGAACAAAAATCCATCTACAAAATCCTCACTTGAAACACGTGTTATATCCGGCTTGTTGGTATATGGAAAGGTTTGTTGTAAGTATTGTTGCAAAAGTGCTGTTTTTTCATACGGTGTTCTTCCTTGGGCTGTAATTTCCTCGGCCAGATCTTTAACCCGTTGAGGGAAGTCATCAGGCAGCTGAAGGAAGCTTTCCTCCAGATCATTACCTTTGTATAGCTCCTCATAGGTCTTTGCTGTCAATTCCTGAACAGGAATGACGGGAACTTCAGAAGTCAGCTCGAAGGTCGAGGGATAGTCTAGTTTCTTCTTATCCATATCCCATAGAAGCTCACTATCACGATCTCTCCAGAAAAGACCCTTCCCGGCTGCCTCACCATTCAATGAATCCACCGAAGTTACAGAATAAGCACCGAATAACACCGGAAATTCATTATTGTTAAGCACTTTAACCGTCTGTTTCAATGTGCGGGTAGTGACCTTAGAAGCCACACTTTGCTCCAAGGATTTCCCCGTCTCCACCTCTTCTATTGGTCCTCGCTTCAATCGATCCTTATCCGACCATCCACTTCCAGAATAGACTCTGCGGGTTTCTCCTCGCATATAAACACGTAAATCTGAAACTACTGTCATCACCGGGGTATAATCGAAGTTAAAGCCCCCGCCCAGGTTGTCATCATTCAGACTATAGCCAGACGAAGTATTATTAACCGAGGAACCTGAGCCCGTATTGGAATTTGTTGTTCCAGTTGTGCTCTTACCAGAAGACTTTCCAATTCCATTCCACTCTTGCCACGCCGTATAAGGATCCGTCAAAGTAGGCCTTACATCCGGCATATTCACACCGATTAAAATAACCAGAGAGAAGACGATTGCGATATTCATGACTATTTTCGAGGGATATTCCAGCAAATGTACCCATCCACGCGGATAATGTAGCTGAAAACTTCTCAGGTGCTGGCTGACAAGCCAGCCCATACCCGCAAATACTGTCCAAGCCACTTCCTGCCACAATACAATAGATGTAAAGGAATCAAGCGCAGCCAGCGCTACAATGTTCATTCCTATAAACCATAAGATACGCTTCTTAGAGGATACCCACCAAGACGATAGCAGCAGCAAAGCAGAGGCACCAAGAGCAAACCAGATATACGGCACCATATACACACTAATATCCTGGAGCTTATCAAGAAGGCTTGTGGCCCATGGATCAGGAACATAAATTCCATAATTAGTAATGTTGCGATAAACGATATAGATAATAGCTACTGCTTCTATAATCAGTCTGAATTGGACTTTAACAGGGATAAAAATCTCAATGACAGTGATCGTTAATAGGGCAGCCCATACAGAAGCAGTGGTTTGATTTAGCCAGATGGGTTCCGTATAAGAAATCCACTGCTGTGCAATAATCAATAGCCATAATAGGCCGACGGAACGGTGCCAGGAGAATTTTATCTGATTCCACCAGGTTCTCATATCAACCTTCCCCTCCTAACACTGAGGGAAGCTCTTGAAGCGAGCTAATACCATAACCGGTTATTCCACGAGATCTAAGGACGTCTATCCAATCGTTACCTCTATTTACCTCTGCCAAATTTCGCACATGAATGTGAGAAGCAGTCATTCCTCTGCTGTCAGCCCAACGTAGTGCATCAAGTACAGGCTGTCCACGCTGTGGACTAATTAACACGAAGTAAGAGCCTTTAGGAAACATACGGTATCCTTTTTCCAATCGGGAGATAAGCGGACCGCGTCCCTCAGCGTTTAGATCGATTAAATATTGAATCATCTTCTGACGCTCAGCAGCACCTTCAACTGGTGCGAACACCTTCGTCGTCTTATCCAAACAACACAGTCCAATTCCAATTCTCTCCCGAATGCCGAAGCCGAGTAGTGATGCCGTCACCGAAACTGCTAGTTCGAACTGATTCGTATTCATATAAGCTGATGTGCTTCCATCAAGGACTAGAATGGTTTTGGGAATCGACTCATGCTCAAACTCTTTGGATTTCCAAGAGCCTGTCTTAGCAGTAGCGTTCCAGTGAATTCGCGTCAAGCGATCACCATATACATAGTCACGGACGCCATTAATCTGTGTGGTTTCACGCCGAGATTGAACAACGGATGTCTGCGGTCCAGATAGCCGAGATTTTCTCTCATATAACTGCCAGCGCGGAACGTAGATCGCACGAGGCAAAACCTGAAATTGTCCTTCCGATAAAAATGTTCCCTTATGCTCGACAAGCCCAAATATATCTTGGCTGATAATATCCGTATTAGCGAATGTGTATGTTCCACGCTCTAAGGCTGGTGTCTGAAACTTCAGTTCCCCAATGCCTCTGAGGCTTGGAATCACACTTTCTTCAAATACCCACGATTCTCCATTATGCCGCTTAAGAACTTCCCTTACAACAACGTAAGGCAAGGGTAAAATCCCGGGGATTGTAACCTTTAGTTTTACACGAAGATGCCCTCCGGCAGAGAGCAAATCTCCCTTGTCTTGTTCAGAATAAAGACTGCGAGTGCCCTTAGCTCGCCGAACGCCTCCTAAACCTCCAGCAATCAAATATGCAATAAGTACAGAGACCATGATAAACAACATAAATGCTGTTTTCCCGCCCTGAAAAAGTACATATAAGAGTGTAATACTCCAAATTACAAGGATGCTTGCAAGCTTAGAGGGCTGAATGATGGCTGCAACCGACGACAAATAACGTCTCATATCATTGCCTCATCGTAACAGGCACATGAATACTCTGCAGAAGCTTTTGAAGCAAAGATTCTACGCTAATATTATCTAGGCGCGACTCTGGACGCAGCAATATTCGATGACCCAAGGCAAATGGAGTAAGGATCTTCACGTCATCAGGCAGAACGTAATCTCGTCCTTGCAAAAAGGCATAAGCTTTACAAGCCATCATAAAGGATAGTGAGGCACGTGGACTTGCACCCAGCATTACAAGTGGATGTTCTCTTGTCTGCCGCACAATATCTAACAAGTAATTCAGCACAGGATCACTCATGAAGATGTCGCGAATTTCTTCCTGAATCCCTGCAATTTGTTCCATGCTTGTTACTGGCGAAAGCCTGTCCACCGGTTGGCCTTCCTGATGGCTCAGCAATAAATTTTTCTCCGTCGCTGCATCAGGATATCCAAGGCTAATTCTCAGCATGAATCGATCTAATTGGGCTTCAGGCAGTGTATAGGTTCCCTCAAAGTCTATCGGATTCTGGGTAGCGCATAACATGAAAGGATGAGGAAGTGGATACGTCTCTCCATCTACGGTAACGTTTCGTTCCTCCATCACTTCCAGAAGTGCGGATTGTGTCTTCGTAGTAGCACGGTTAATTTCATCGGCTAGCAAAATATTCGTCATCACCGGACCAGGCCGGAAATGAAACATCTCATCCCTAGGATGATAAACAGATACACCTGTAATATCACTCGGAAGTATATCTGGATTACACTGAATTCGGCGATATTCACCGGACATTGATCTTGAAAGTGCGCGTATTAGCTGGGTTTTTCCTGTTCCCGGTACATCCTCGATCAATACATGACCACCAGCAAGCAGAGCGGTTAACAATAATTGTATTTCAAATGATTTTCCAAGTATGCAGGATTCCAAATTAGTGCGTACAGCATTCATAGTGTGCATCGATTCTTGACGTACGGGCATATATGATCCTCCTAGTCAGAATAAACAGTATTATTTATATTTTACATGATTAGGGGACCCAAAGTACATTGTTGAAGATCACGAAGTGAGGATACAAAAAAAACCATAAGATGAAACATCCTACAATTTTAAAATAACAAAAAAAGGATGCCGTCTTTTTCTGACGACAACCTTTTCATGTAGCATCAACTTTACCCCTTCGGCCGTACAACTAAAGCTGCCAAAAAGGAGAACACAATAGCTGACGAGATACCCGCACTTGTAATATCAAAGATACCCGTAACTACACCGATCCAGCCATCCCGCTCCAGCTCCGTTAATGCCCCATGAACCAATGAGTTCCCAAAGCTTGTGATCGGAATGGTTGCCCCAGCACCCGCAAATTTCACAAGTGGGTCGTAGATACCAAAAGCATCAGCAATCGCTCCGGCTACAACTAAGGTACTCATCGTATGTGCAGGTGTCAGCTTCAATACATCGAACATCAGCTGTCCTATAACGCAAATGGCTCCTCCAATCAGAAAAGCCCATAAGTAAATCATCATTATGCTTGACCTCCGCTCTCTATGGCTACGGCATGAGCAACACATGGAATACTCTCTCCCTGCTGATAAGACAAAGGTGATAAAAGTGCGCCCGTTGCCACTATAAGAACCCGTTTAAGTTCACCTTTTTTTAACCGCTTAAGGATATGACCATAGGTTACAACCGCTGAGCACCCGCAGCCGCTTCCTCCAGCGATCACATATTTCTGTTTCTCCAAGTCGTAGATAAGCAAACCACAATCGTCAAAGGTTGTTTGCTCCATAGGAATTCCCTCTTTAGCCAATAGGGTCTTGGCTATAGGTAACCCTACGGATGCCAGGTCGCCGGTAACAATTAAATCATAGTGCCCGGGCGATAGACCTGTATCCCGAAAATGCGCAGTGATTGTATCCGCGGCCGCGGGTGCCATAGCCGTCCCCATATTAAAAGGATCTGTCAAACCAAGATCCATAATACGTCCAAGCGTGGCAGACACCACGACTGGATAGTTACCCGAACCGTCATTCTGACCCACTACAGCACAACCCGAACCTGTAACTGTATATTGCGCCGTTGGGGGTTTCTGCGAACCATATTCCGTTGGATAACGAAACTGCTTCTCCACCGTACAGTTATGACTTGATGTTCCCGCTAGCGCATACTTACCGCCTCCAGAATCAACGATCATTGAGGCAATCGCAAGGCTCTCCATAGAAGTAGAGCAAGCACCAAAGACTCCGAGATAAGGCACACCTAATTTTCTTGCCGCGAAAGAGCTGCTGATAATCTGGTTCATCAAATCTCCGCCGACAAAAAACTCCAGCTTTTGTTTATCGATATTCGCATTAATCAGAGCCAGATGGGAAGCCTTCTCGAACAGAGCGCGCTCGGCCTTCTCCCATGTCTTCTCATCCATTTCCAGCGTATCAAAAATAAAATCAAAATCAGAAGCTAAAGGACCTTCTCCCTCCTCCGGTCCAACTACTGCGGAAGAGCCTAAAATAATGGGGCAGTTCGTGAACTCCCATGTCTGACTACCAAGCTGTTTCATGTATGGTGTGCACCTCCTGTGCCCAAAAAGATATAGACGATACCAATTATGAAAGCAGCGACGGCACCAAATACGATGACCGAACCCGCAAGCTTAAACATATTGCCGCCTACACCAAGTACAAGACCCTCAGCGCGGTGCTCCAGAGCTGCAGAGCACATACTGTTTGCGAACCCGGTCACTGGAACTGCGGTTCCTGCACCAGCCCATTGCGCCATTTTGTCGTACACGCCAAAGCTGGTCAGAATTACAGAGAGTAGGATCATCACCGCGACTGTGGGACTGGCAGCTTCTTTGGAGGTCATATCGAAGATTGCCATAAAAGCCTCCTGAATCCCTTGTCCAATAACGCAGATTATGCCGCCAGCAATAAACGCTCGTATGCAGTTTTTGAATACGGGCCTAGCAGGAACAAAAGGCTTGGACAATTTCTCATAATCTTGTGGAGTCAGGGTGTCAAGCTTCAGCTTGACACCCGATTTCTTAGTTTTCGCCGGCATTGAGGCACCTCCTGAAAGTTAGGCGAAGGGGGCTGACAAGCATCATAGTACTCACTTTTAAGCCCCTTAAGTTATTCTTCGCTTAGAAGTTTTCCTTATTGTTTGCCATCCTCCGCTTCGTTATGTCCCTCCAGTTCAGGAAAAATACAGTAACACAACAATCAGCAATAAAAAGAGCACAAAAATAAGTACTGCTTCTCTTTCCCTTGGATTGTGGCGCCAGTATCGTCTGCGCGTTCCGTTTCCTTGTAGGCTCCTACTTGATAATCCTCCCTGCACCCTTCTTGGGGGTACGCTACCCGCTACCCTCATTCATCTTCGCATCCTTTCTAAGGCTCCTGCCACCAAAGCCTCTAATGCATAGTATTCGTGGAGCTCGTGCCCGGTGTTCATTGTCTCTTGTCATGGACAAGTGAGCTCAGAATGTTCATACTAAGTTGCAGGAAGAAATAACGATGTGGTCCATTATGGATAACATCCGTTTCTCGTAGAAATATAAGAATGATGTATAAATGAGTTCTTATATTTTAATAAAGGAGTGAATTCATATGAATCAAGAAACATTGGACATGTTCAAAACACTTACCGAATTTCCCTCAGCCCCAGGATTTGAGCGCGAACTCCGCGCTTACGTCAAGGATGCTATGACTCCTTATACTGAAGAGTTCGTACAGGATCGTCTCGGTAGTTTGTTCGGCGTACTGCGCGGCGAAGAGAACGGGCCAAAGATTATGGTCGCTGGGCATTTTGACGAAGTAGGTTTCATGGTAACTGGAATTACTAACACCGGTATGATTCGTTTTCAACCACTTGGCGGCTGGCTTGCCTCTGCTGTTGCATCCCAGCGCCTACATATCATTACACCTAAAGGAACACTGACCGGAGTTGTTGGCAGTACGCCTATCCATTTGCTAAGCAATGAAGAACGTGGTAAGACTGGCGAAATCAGCAAAATGTATATTGATATCGGTGCAGACAGCCGTGAAGAAGCAGAAAGCTTTGGCGTTAGACCAGGCCAACAAGTTCTGCCGATTTGTCCTTTTACTCCCCTTGCTAATCCCAAAAAAATCTTGGCGAAAGCTTGGGACAACCGTTACGGCGTAGGTCTCGCCATTGAACTAGTTAAAGCATTGCACGGTAAAAAGCTGCCGAATACCGTTTTCGCTGGTGCCACTGTACAAGAGGAAGTAGGTCTTCGGGGTGCGCGTACTGCGGCTAATCTCCTGTCACCTGACATCTTCTTCGGTCTGGACGCGAGCGCTGCTGCCGATATGACTGGTGACAGTCAGGCATTTGGCCATCTGGGCAAAGGAGCTCTCTTGCGTATTTTTGATCCTACGATGGTTACACATCGCGGTCTGATTGAATATGTACAAGATACAGCGGATACCCACCGGATCAAATATCAGTATTTTGTATCCCAAGGCGGAACAGATGCAGGTCAGGTTCATGTTAGTGGAATTGGCGTTCCTTCCGCAGTAATCGGAATATGCTCCCGCTACATACACACCGCTTCATCAGTGATTCACAGTGATGACTACGATGCTGCTAAAGAGCTTCTGATCAAACTGGTAGAAGGCCTTGACCGGACTACACTACAGACAATTATTGAGAACAGCTAATCGCACAAGGAATGACAGAAGAAGCCCTCAAACACTTTTACAGTGATTGAGGGCTTCTCTTTATGTGAATAGAACGGATTTAAATCATATCTAGCGGTACTTTCCAAGAAGGTATTGGGAAAGCTTCGTCCAGCTTCCAAATTTCATCGTCACTTAGCGTAATCAAGCCTGCAGCAGCATTCTCAATGACGTGCTTACGAGAAGAAGCTTTTGGGATAGAAATAACATCCTCTTCACGCATCGTCCAAGCTAACATAATCTGAAGCGGTGTTGCCTGATGTGCACTGGCGATTTCCTGAACGACTTCACTCTCGATTACTCCTTTTCGGAGTGAACCAGCTTGAGCAAGCGGTGAGTAAGCCATTACCGGGATCTTGTGACTTCTCTGCCATGGCAGCAGTTCAGTTTCAATTCCTCTGGACCCTAAATGATATAGAATCTGATTGGTTGCACAATGAGTTCCTCCAGCAATACCAAGCAGTTCTTTCATATCGTCGACATCGAAATTGGATACACCCCATCTTGCTATTTTTCCTTGTGAGACTAGTTTCTCCATACCGACAACAGTCTCTTCTAGTGGAATATCTCCCCGCCAATGCAGCAAATAAAGATCCAGATGATCCGTATTCAAGCGTTTCAAGCTTTCTTCACAGCTGCGGATAAGTTGCTCATTCCCGGCATTATGTGGATAGACTTTTGACACCAGGTAAACTTGATCCCGAATGCCTTGGATGGCCTCACCTACTAAAAGCTCCGAGCGTCCGTCCCCATACATCTCAGCCGTATCTATTAAATCCATGCCTAGCTCCACGCCTAATCGCAGGGCAGCAATCTCTTCCTCCCTACGGGCATTGTCGTCACCCATATTCCAAGTTCCCTGCCCAATTCTGGGAAGTGACGTTCCATCTGGAAGCAGCATGCGGTTAGATTGGTTCATTCTTGCGATTTCAGCCAAATGTTCGATTGAATCCTTAGTCATATTAAAAATCCCCTTATTGAAGTATTGTATACTTACTTTATACGACCTATAAGAACCTTTCTAAACATCTGAATCGTGTCCAATTTATAACTAATCTCTCTTTTGAAGAGAAAAAGTAAAGAATGAATACCTAACTAAGCTATCAGCTTTAGTCCCACAGCGGCCCCCAGAATCATAATAATACAGACGATCCGGCGCCAGTCTTTGGCCTCTCCATACAATATCATCCCCAGAATCGCTCCGCCGGATGCGCCGATCCCCGTCCATACCGCATAAGCTGTTCCCATCGGCAGACTCTTCATAGCTAAAGACAGAAACAGAAAGCTTGCTCCAAAACCAAGAAAGAGCAGCGCGAACGACAGGAAATTCCGGTGTTTATTCAACCTATTAATCATAGCTACTCCAAACATTTCAAATAAACCAGCAACGACCAGAAATACCCATGCCATTTAAGACTCCCCCTTTACTTCGGCTTCTTTGGTCACCATTTTCAATCCTATAACGCCTGCCAGCAAAATAACCACTAGAACCAGCTTCATCAACTTGAACGGTTCTCCGAATAAAACCATGTCCGCAACTACTGTCCCTGCAGTTCCTAGACCAACAAACACGGAATATACCGTGCCGACCGGCAATTTGGTACTCGCTGAAATCATCACATAGAAGCTTATTATTATAGCTACCACAGTTATCAGCCACTCCCACATCGTGGAAGCATGTTTTAAGCCGATGACCCACATGACCTCGAAAACAGCTGCACCAACTACCTTTAACCACTCTGAATTGTTCTTCATTCCAAGCCCTCCTTCAATTCACTAACTTTATAATTGCCCACGAAACAAACAAATAAGCCCGGAAGGTCATCGTCATTTATAACGATACCTCCCGGGCTTTTATCCCTCCGTGTAGACACGAACGATGCTGTTCGTGCGTTTTCCCTCGGACCAGACCAGCTGTGCACCAGCTGCGGAACCCTAGAAAACAATAACTATTAAGTTACATCGTATGGTAGCAAATCGGGGTGATAAAATCAACCTTTTCTAAATAAAAAAAGAACAAACTCATAGCAATTATGAAGAGAGGTTAAAGATAAGCGGTGATTTTATTTCCTTAAATCCATTTATTCAATATTATGGTACAATTTAAGTGAATACAGCTTATAATGAACAACTAGGAGGGCGATCTAATGGTCTTTGGGATACTGTTTATTGGAGTCGTTGTATTTATAATCATACAGTCCATAGTTAGTAATGGTTCAAACTCGAACAGTAACAGATTTGAGAGAAATAGACGAGATGACGCCGCCAGCATGTCTTTTATGGCAGCTAGCCATCCAGATCTGCTGGATCCAAATAACCCGAATCATTCTAATCACCAATATCACCATCAACATCACGGGAGCGACTCCCATCACCATTCTGGACATGACAGCGGTCATAGCTGGGGCGGGGATAGCGGGCACAGCAGCGGGGGAGATTTCGGTGGCGGAGATGCTGGTGGCGGTGGCGGATGTGATTAGAGCGTTACTCTATAACAAAAGGAAAAGGGCATCCCTGATATTTCTTCAGGAATGCCCTTTTTATGATTGTTACTTTTTTAAAACACCAATAATCTTTGCTTGCGTGTGACTTAAAAAATTCTCAGCACCGTGCGGGTGTAGTGGTTCACTCCAAACAAATCCGTCTCCTTCGTATCTAGGGATAAGGTGCATATGGTAATGGGTCAGGTCGTTAAACTTCCCGCCATTTTGGCATATGCTTATGCCATCCGGTTTGAATAGATCCTTCAAGACGATTGACAGCTTCTTTGATGCGTCCATTATCGCATAGGAAGTCTCTGAATCGATTTCTTCGAGATCCCAATAATGCTTTTTAGGAAGGATCAGTAGATGTCCTTCGTTAAACGGAGCGATATCTAGCACACAAGTAATAAATTCATTCTCATATACTACTTTTACGTTAGGCTCAATTCCGTTAGCAATCCGACACCCCAAACACTCCATATAGCACACTCCATCCCATAATCAAAGGTCATCTCTATTATTGATTAAATTGAAACCGGCTGAGAAGCACCTCACCGTTAAAAACTACATAAACATCGCTAGTACCCGTCTCCACGGATACTTCGCCTTTCAATGTGCTCCACTGTTGCAGAACTCCACCAGAAGGAACAGTCACGGTTCCAACCAGTTTCCCAGCTGCGCTTCCGGTTCTGATCTCAATGCTGCCACCTTTTGCAGAGGAGACCAGAGCTTCAATTACTACTGCTCCATGATCGAACAATACGTCATTAAAAGCGATCCAAGCGCCCTCTTTTACCGGATGTACCGAAGCCCCGCCTGCTTTGCATTCGTCCAGATATACGCCTTCGTAGTCATCATAGTTCTCTGCTTTGGTGTTGTTATATAAATTACGGGAAGGAATGATGTCCCCTTTCACCGTTACTACTGAAGATAATTTAATATCAGCAGAAGAACAGCCGATCAAAATTGCGTATTCTCCATTTTCGACGCAATATTGTTCGCGTGTAACATCCCAGAATGCTAACTCTGTAACTGGTAATGCAAACTCTATAGTATTCGATTGACCTGCGGCGGTGCTCACTTTTTCAAAACCCTTCAGCTGCTTAATCGGACGTTTGACCCGGGAATTCAAAGTTTGCACATATAACTGAACAACCTCGTCCCCATCAGCTGCTCCAGTATTATCCACTTGAACGGAAATGTTAAGCGTATCGTCTTGCTGCAGTTCCTTTGTGCTCAAATTTAGATTCTTGTAATTCACTTCAGCATAACTTAGGCCGTGACCAAAAGGATACAATGGCTTACCGTCAAAGTACATATAGGTTCTTTTACCTTTGATAATATCATAATCCATCAGCTCAGGCAGCTGCTCCACAGAACGGAACCAAGTCATATTCAGCTTACCAGAAGGACTGTAATCTCCGAACAACACTTCTGCAACCGCATTACCAAGCTCTTGTCCACTGTGGGATGTATACAATACTGCCGGGATATTCTCGTCAATCCAAGTGGAAGAAATCGGATAACTGCCGACAATAACTACCACTGTATTTGGATTCGCTTCATAGACTGCTTTGACCAGGCGCTCCTGCTCCTCCGGAAGTACAATATCAGGTCTGTCGATTTCTTCTTTTCCGTTAAGGAGTGGATGATTACCGACAAAAACCACTGCTACTTCAGCTGCTTTGGCAGCTTCTACCGCAGCGTCCAGTCCGTTTGTAACGATGTTCTTTTTGAAAAGACGAGCGTCCGCACTTGCGACCTGATCAGCAACCTGCAGCGTGCCATCCTCAGCATTCACAGAGATCAATTTGTCATTCCAAGTCCGCAAAGAGACTTTACCCTCAGCTTCCGGGACGATGTTCAAGGATTCTTTTACAAACCAGCCGTAGATTTCATCAGCAGATGCTGTAAGTGTCTCCGCTTCGCTTAAAGTTACATACTGTCCACGACTTGTCGCCTTCAGAGTATTGCTAGTCCAGCCCCAAGCGGTATGTTGGAACAATTCTCCGTGCTCTGCTATGTCATGTTGTACAGCCAGCCTTCCGTCCTCACCCGTGATTCCGATGGCTTGGCCGTTTGCAGCTGAGGTAAGAATGATTTGATCTGCGCCGCTCTCAAAAGTAACTTGTTTACCAGGCAGTTTCTTACTAACACCTTGCAGTGGAGTCACTCCATAAGGTAATGTGCCGGAATACCAGTCTCTGAAAGCTTCATCGCCAAGTGGACCAATAATCGCCACTTTGTTTAATTCAGTCTTGCTCAGTGGCAATGTTGCCTGATCATTCTTCAGCAGCACAATGGATTGTTTGGCAGCTTCCAAGGAAAGTGCGGCATGTTTTTTGCTAAGAATTACGGAATCGTCGATTGCTGTGTATGGATTACCTTCAGCGGGGTCAAACTCTCCCAGACGGAAACGAACTCTAAATGTGTTAGTTAGTGCACGATCCAGATCTTCCTCTGATAGTAGGCCTTGGTCTAGTGCTTCATGAAGAACCTTGATCGTCTCTTCAGTTTCTTCTGTTACGCTGTCAATTCCGTTTTTGATAGATTCCGCCATCGACTGTGCAAAAGATTCATAATACTTATGATCCTTCACAATCCCGAATAAATCACCAGCATCACTGACGATAAAACCGTCCATGTCCCATTCGCCTTTGACAACATCCATGACTGCCGGATGAAGAATAACAGGCACGCCATTCACCGAGTTATAGGCGGTCATCATAGACTGTGCGCCACCTTCTTGAAAAGCAGGCTTGAATGCTTCCAGATAATACTCACGCATATTTCTCGGATCGATGCTGGCGGAACAATTTCCGCGTTCGATCTCGTTGTTGTTCCCTAGGAAGTGTTTAAGCGTTGCGACCGCTTTCAAATACACCGGGTGATCGCCTTGGATTCCTTGCACAAGTGATGTGCTGAGTTGTCCAGTTAACTCTGGATCTTCACCGTAGGCTTCTTCCGTTCTACCCCATCGTGGGTCACGCTCCATATCCACCGTTGGTGCCCATAACGTCAGGCCATTCACCGTTGGATTCTTTTTGTAAAATGCTCTTGCTTCATCTCCAATAGCCGAGCCGATTTCCTTCATTAGCTCTGGGTTCCAAGTACAAGCCAGTCCGCTTGGCTGAGGAAAAGAGGTCGCTTTTCCAAGCCAGGAAATTCCGTGCGCCGCTTCTGTACCATGCTTATAGGCTCCAACGCCTAAACGCTCTATAGCCGCTTGATACTGAGGGATCAGACTTACTTTTTCATCAAGCGTTAATCTGGAGATCAAATCCTGCACTCGGTCATTTAAGGGTAAATCAATCTGTTGAAATGGATATTTAGATGTCACTGTTTCCATCATAATCGCTCCTTCGATTCAAGTTGATAGCGGTTTCATATGTTCTCGAGGTAGTTGTCTGTGTCTAACACAAATCTGGTCTATCAACTTAATCATAGAAGATTAGCTTGATAAGTAACACCTAAACAATCTAAGTGAAAATCAGGTCAAAATTAGAGATTTATCGTATGCTTCGCTCGCCCGTCTCCCTTGGTGAAGTGAGATGCGATGATAACGGGACGTTCTCGGCCCTCTTTCGCTCAAATCCAGCCTTTTGGGTCGCATCTGGGGTATTTCTACCCCTCTTTTGCTCAATTCCAGCCTTTTAGGTCGCATCTGGGGTATTTTTACCCCTCTTTTGCTCAATTCCAGCCTTTTGGGTCGCATCTGGGGTATTTTTACCCCTCTTTCGCTCAAATCCAACCTTGTGGGTCGCATCTGGGGTATTTCTACCCCTCTTTTGCTCAATTCCAGCCTTTTAGGTCGCATCTGGGGTATTTTTACCCCTCTTTCGCTCAAATCCAACCTTTTAGGTCGCATCTGGGGTATTTTTACCCCTCTTTTGCTCAATTTCAGCCTTTTGGGTCGCATCTGGGGTATTTTAATTGCCTTACCATAACTGAATATCCTTTAAGGAATGGATATATTCATATTTGCAGACTCTACCGCTCTCCTGAGAAACTATGGGGCAAAACTTTCCTTTTTGGCTGAGAGCACTCAGTCCTTTTCGAGCCGTACGCTTATCAATCCCAAGCTCCCTCACCAAATCAACCGGACGAATGCACCCATTCGTGCGAACCGCAATCCGCAAAATATCACGCTCCAGTCGGCAAAACTCCCCCTGCTCCTCCATCTTCACAGCGAGGTAAGGCATCAGCAATGGTCTTAACAAAGTAATCGTAAGTTCAGGATTCGCATCCAGATCATCATAAGGAATCGCCACGACCCGATAACCCGCGATTTGCAGATAAGTCTCTCGATTCAGCTCCTGCCTGTAGCGTGTTCGGTCTGTATTTTGCACATGTGGGCCGTAGCCTTTAACTTCAAACGCAAACTTAACCTGGCCAGGCTTCCACACAAAATCAACAAAGTAGGGCTTACTACGCCAATCCAACACTTCATATTCAGGATGAAGGTCATTGAAATGCCCCATCATAGGCCACCATACCTTCTCCAAAAACATCCGCTCACCATGGCCATGTCCACGCTCCAATCTCCCCCGCCGTTCTCCCGTTCTTCTACTAATATGATCCTCTACCCACTTACGATGCTCCTCCGTAAATCCCATACGTCACCCTCCTTCTTGGCATAAAAAAATCCCGCACCCAATATGGGTACGGGACGTGCTTCGTCCTATTCCTCAAAAGTATAGTATTCACTTTCTGATGCTGTCAATAAACACTCTACATTCAATGATAGATCCAGCAAAATTTAACTTATCGATCAAAAAAGCTAGTTGGTTTAAGTACGTTGCGTTAAAGCAAAGCCAGCTTTAGTAAGCTCATTTGGAGTTAGCTCTATTAGAGTTTGTTCAGAGAAATTAGTTCAGTTACCGTCGACTCAACTTCCCATTCCAGCTGCTTACCCCGCCCTGCAAATGTGCAAGGCGAGTATACCCCTGCTTGCTCAGAATCCGCGCTGCACTTTTGCTTCGCATACCGCTGCGGCAGTAGAGCAACACATCCCGATCCTTAGGGATTTCACCGAGCCGCTTTTCCAACTGAGACAGCGGGATGTTTTTCGCCCCCGGAATAAATCCACTCTTGTATTCATCCGGTTCGCGGACATCGATCAGCAGCCTATTTTTGGATTGCTCCATTTCGCTCCGAAACTCTGACACCTTTAACGTTCTTACACTTACACTTGCGCTTTTACCAAATCCGAGACGGGACATTAATGAGCTTAAATCCATTATCCTTCACAACAACCTTTCACTGAAATGTCGGAGAGTGTTCTTTTACTTCCTAAAAAATCACCATTTACCGCATATAACTTTCGAAAGCCCTGTTTATACAGAATTCTCGCAGCTTTGTTTCTTTTATAGTAACTATCAGCAAGGATTAGAACCGAATCGTCAGTAGATAGACAATGTTGCCAGACATAGGCTAACCGCCCGATCGATATATTTATCGAGCCACGGATACTATCCTTCTCATAATCTACGGCATCTCTAACATCGAGCATTTTCATGTCCAGTGATTGATCTGCTAATTCGCGAACGTCACGGGCTTCTACATAGGAGAGTGAACGGACTGGCCAAGCGGAACGTAAGAACCTTACTATACTAAAAGCAATTACTATACTCAGTAGGATCCTAAACATCATGTTCATCTATTACCCCCGTACCAAAAAATCATCCGTCCAAGCGCTTAATCCACCCGTCATGTTCACAACGTTATAACCCTTTTCGCTCAGCAGCTCACAAGCCAATCCGCTTCGACCACCACTTAAGCACATTACAATCATCTCTCCATTAGGATCTAGTTCATCTATACGCATTAACAGCTGCCCAAGCGGAATATGCTTCGCACCGATCACATGTCCCTCCACCCATTCGGCGGGTTCGCGTACATCCAGCAGCGTAGGAGCCTCTCCATTCTTCAGACGTTCCGCCACTTGCTGAGGGGTAATTTCCTTTGAAATTTTAAAAGACATCGAGCATCTCTCCTTCTCTTTTTTTAAAAATAACTTGATTTTAATATCACTATATCATAATATTACGATATAAGGATATTGTAAAGCGAGGAGTTCATAACCATGGACAAAAATTTCAAAGCCTATAATCAAACCGCCGAAACCCTAAAGGCTATCGCTCATCCCGTTCGCTTGTGCATCATTAAAGGTCTGCTTGAAAAAGGCAGCTGCAACGTTAGCTTCATGCAGGACTGTCTCGACCTTCCACAATCTACGGTATCCCAGCATTTGCAGAAGCTTAGAGCTCTAGGCATTGTCGAAACCGAACGTAATGGACTGGAAATTAACTATTCTGTTAAAGACGAGAAAATCAAACATCTAATTCAGCTATTTTTAGGGGAGGAATAAATCATCATGAGTAAAAAAGTACTGATTGTCGGAGGAGTTGCAGGAGGCGCATCAGCGGCCGCCAGGCTTCGGAGATTAGATGAAGAGGCTCATATCATCATGTTTGAACGTGATCCGTACATTTCTTTTGCCAATTGCGGACTGCCTTATTATATCGGAGGTTCCATTCAGGATCGCTCCAAGCTGCTGGTTCAGACACCAGAGGCGATGCATAAACGTTTTAACATCGATGTTCGAATTCAAAGTGAAGTGGTGTCTATCGACCCTGTGAACAAGAAAGTAAGAGTAGAAAGTATAGAAAAAGGCTCCTATGAAGAGAGCTATGATGCGCTTATTTTATCACCCGGCGCTAAACCGATTCGTCCGAATCTACCTGGTATCGAGAGTTCCAAAATTCACATGCTGCGCAACATTCCCGACACCGACAAAATCAAAACCAAAGTCGCAGCCGAAGGCACTCGTTCCGCCGTTGTGATCGGTGGTGGGTTTATCGGTGTTGAGATGGCGGAGAACCTCAGAGAAGCAGGTCTGGAAGTAAGCTTGATCGAGGCGGGTCCACAAATCTTAGCTCCGTTCGATACTGAAATGTCTTCTATTTTGGCAAAAGAGCTCGACGAGCATGGCGTTAATCTTATTTTTTCCGATATGGTCCAGGGGTTTGCAGAAGTGGGTGAACAAATAGAGGTTCAGTTGGCAAGTGGCACTGTGCTTCAAAGTGATATGGTTCTGTTGGCCATCGGCGTTTCGCCGGATACCTCTTTCCTGAAGGATAGTGGTTTAGAGTTCGGTCCACGCGGCCATATCTTGGTCAACGAGCGCATGGAAACAAATTTGGATCAGGTCTATGCAGTAGGTGACGCGGTCGAGGTGGTTGATTTCGTGAACGGAACTAAAACTGCTATTCCACTAGCTGGTCCTGCCAATAAGCAAGGACGGATTGCTGCGGACAACGTCAGCGGTCTAGGCACTACTTACAAAGGATCACAAGGGACTTCTATTATTAAGGTTTTTGGAGTCACGGGTGCTTCTACCGGCAATAACGAAAAAACATTACAACGTTTGGGCTTACCATATCACGTGATTTACGTACATCCAAGCTCTCATGCAACTTATTATCCGGGGGCAACTCCAATATCTATGAAGCTGATTTTTGATCCAAAAGGTACAGTACTCGGCGCACAAGCTGTGGGTTACAGTGGAGTAGATAAACGTATCGACGATATCGCTACAGTGATTCGCTTTAGAGGTACGGTCACTGATTTAACGGAATTGGAGCTTACTTATGCCCCTCCTTACTCTTCTGCTAAAGATCCAGTGAATATGGCTGGCTTTGCTGCTGAAAATATTTTGAAAGGCATGACTACAGTATTCGTTCCTAAGGATTTAGAAGGTCGTGACAACAACAATACCATTTTAGTTGACGTACGTTCGGAAATCGAGCATGCCAACGGTCATATTGAAGGCTCCATTAACATCCCTGTGGATGATTTGCGTGGTCGTCTAGCCGAGCTTGATCCTAGTAAAGAAATTTGGGTGTATTGCCAAGTTGGACTCAGAGGCTACACAGCTTCCCGGATTTTGCAGCAAAAAGGTTTCCGTGTGAAGAACCTGACCGGAGGCTATAAGACATATCAACTGAGTAAATATTCACCTAAAAAAAAAGATAGTCTGACGCCAAACGCAGGTATTTCAGCAGCAGCCCGTAAAGAAATCGCAACAACGGGAGCACCGGCGGGAACTGACACTAGCAATGGAACTGGAACTGGCACTGCTTCAGCTGCAGCCAATACCAACACTACAGCTTTCGCAGCCAACTCTAGCCCATCTGTATCCACCCCTTCCAAACAAGAATCGGATCTAACACCTGATTCCGTGCTTGATGCTTGCGGACTATGCTGCCCTGGGCCGCTGATCCAAGTCAAGATGAGCATGGACCCGCTCTTGGACGGGCAAGTCTTAAAGGTAACGGCTTCCGATCCGGGATTCTATGAAGATATTAAGGCATGGGCTCGCATGTCGAAGCATACGCTTTTGCAATTAACGAAGCTGCCTACTGGCATGATTGAAGCTTATCTGCGCAAAGGCATTACCGCGGATTCCGTACCTGCAGGAGCACAGCCCGTCCAAACTAGTAATGCAAGTACGATGGTGGTATTCAGCGGTGATCTGGATAAAGCGATCGCTTCCTTCATCATTGCCAACGGAGCTGCCTCCAGCGGCAAAAAAGTGACGATGTTCTTTACCTTCTGGGGTCTCAATATTATCCGCAAGGATGAGAAAGTGCCTGTGAACAAGAATATTATCGGTAAAATGTTCGGAGCGATGATGCCCCGTGGCAGTCGGAAGCTAACGCTTTCGAATATGAACATGATGGGCATGGGCTCCAAAATGATCCGCTCTGTAATGAAGAACAATAATGTCTCTTCTTTGGAAGAATTGATTCAAATGGCTGTCGACCAAGGCGTCGAGATCGTTGCCTGCCAAATGTCCATGGATCTTATGGGCATTACCCGTGAAGAACTGATCGACGGTGTTGGAATCGGCGGTGTAGGATATTACCTCGGTCAAGCTGATCAATCTAGTCATAATCTATTTATCTAAATACCTTAACACCGCAAAGAGACTCCTCTATTTATATAGAAGAGTCTCTTTGTTATATAAAAATGAACTCACCAGAATCGGTGATATAGATTTGAATAACCAAAATGCAGAAATTGGCTGGATCTGGATACAGAATCTAAAACCTGCTATCCTATTTAATAGGCATTCATCCGAATAATGACCTATTTTAGGTGAAATAAGGAGATTAAATGAATAACCCGATACATATTCTCGTTGCTGAGGACGACAGCGACATCAACCGATTGCTGTGCAACATTATTAAGAAAAGCGGCTACATCCCCCAACCTGCTTACTCGGGAACGGAGGCACTTCTCTATCTGGAGCAACGTCAATGGAGCATGCTGCTACTGGATCTGATGCTGCCTGGCATGTCGGGAGAGGAACTACTTGAGAAGATTGCCGGGCGGGACGATATGTCCGTAATTATCATTTCAGCCAAGGGTGAGCCCCAGACCAAGGTATCTGCCCTGCGGGCGGGGGCGGATGATTTCATTACGAAACCCTTCGACGTTGAGGAAGTCTCTGCACGGATCGATTCTCATCTACGTTTGTATTCGCGGATTGCGCAATCGGCTATGCCTAACGTGCTCCAGCATCAGGGTCTTGTACTTCATCGAGAGGCGATGTCGGTTACGGCAAATGGAGCGAAACTGACGCTCACAGCTCTAGAGTTTGAGATTCTCTCGTTGCTTTTGTCGGCCCCTAAGAAGGTGTTCACGAAAGCGAATTTGTACGAAAGGGTCTGGCACGAGCCATATTACGGGGATGACAATACGGTCAATGTCCATATGAGCAATTTGCGCAGCAAGCTAACCAAGGCCGCACCAGGAAGCGAATTTATCGAGACAGTATGGGGCATAGGTTATCGGCTCAAGCCTTAAGACATTCTTAAGATTTGGCTTTAGCTCTTCTTATGTTTTCAATTCTATACTTGGTCTATCACGAAAAGGAGGCCAAGACGAGATGTACGAGTATGTATTAAAAACAAATCAGCTATCCAAAAAGTTCAAGGGCCATACAGCGCTGGACAAAGTCAATTTGTCAATCCGTAAAGGCTCTATTTATGGTTTTATTGGGCAAAACGGAGCTGGAAAATCAACATTAATCCGGATTGTGACCGGACTTGCTTTTCCGACTCAGGGGACGATCGAGCTGTTCGGAGCCAGTGAAGAGCAGGCCTTGATCCAGGCTCGTAAGCGAATCGGCTCGATTATCGAGAGTCCCGCTTTGTTCCCCCATATGACTGCGAGCGAAAATTTAGAAGCAAACCGGATTCTACGTGGTATTCCCGGCAAAGATTGCGTTCCTAGAATGCTAGAGCAAGTTGGACTGCAGGGCGCCGGCAAGAAGAAAGCCAAGAATTTCTCACTTGGAATGAAGCAGCGGTTAGGTCTTGCCATCGCCTTGCTGGGAGATCCAGAATTTCTGATTCTGGACGAGCCGACCAATGGGTTAGATCCGATGGGTGTCGTCGAAATGCGCGAACTGCTCAAGCGACTAAACCGTGAGCTTGGCATTACGATAATGATCTCAAGTCATATTCTAAGTGAGCTGCATTTAATGGCAAGTCATTATGGCATTATTCATCGCGGTCAGTTGCTTGAACAACTCACTGCGGAGGAATTAAACGAGAAATGTCAGCAGTATTTGTTTATCAAAGTGGATGATCCGGGCAAGGCAACAGCCGTCATTCAGAACGAGCTGGGTACGGCCGATTTCGAAGTGATGCAGGATGGAACCATCAAGTTGTATAGCCGTATTGAGCAGCCAGGCAAAGTATCAACAGCGTTATTCTCTGCAGGCCTCGAGATCGAGAAGTTTATGCCTATGGGTGAAGACTTGGAAAGTTATTTTACGAAGCGGATTGGGGGGAATCCAAATGTATAATCTGATCAGAGTCGAGTTTTTCAAGCTCCGTAAGAATAGATCATTTTGGACTTTTCTATTGGCACTTTCCGTTCTCTCGCTTGCTTACCCATTGCTATATTATTTTGATCATCGGTCCAATGGGGAACCTCAGATCACCGGCGCTGAATTTCTGACTACCTTTATTTCAAGCAATGCCTACATTATTAAATTCGGCGTAGCCATTCTGGCTGGATTCTTTATCTCTAACGAATATTCCACAGGGGTCATGAAGACGATTGCATCTTCGGGCAACACCAGAGGCCGGCTGTTCGCAGCAAAACTAATCGTATTCGCAGTTGGAGCCATGGCGATTTCGCTCGTCTTTCCTATTGTCAGCACAGTCGAAGTCACGCTGCTTTCGGGCTTCGGTCATCTGCCGGAAGGAAGCACTACACTTTTCATACCGCGAGCCCTCGGGCTAACGTTGTTGTACACAGCTGGTTACGCAGCCATCGGGGCGCTGTTCACCGTAATCCTAACCGACAGCGGCAAAACTATCGGCTTCTCAATGATTTTCTTCCTTATGATCGATACGGTTTTGGCTGGTATAGGTTCGAAGATCTTTTTCTTTAGTAATTTGTACGATTATTCCATCTTCAAACTGGTGAGCGATATCGGTAAGCCCAGTATCGACAGTGGAGATTGGCCAGCGCTTTTACTTGTACCGTTGTTGACAATAGCCGTTTCCGGGGTACTCGGTATTCTCGTATTCCACAGAAAAGAAATCAAATAATAAATAGGAGGTGCAGGAGAGTGTTGCTTATTCTGACAATCATATTGTTTGCGGCAGGAGCTCTCCTGCTTTTCCGTTTGTTGATGTTAAGGCGAGAGCTAGGGCGGATAACAGGGCAATTGCATACCTACAATGAGCGATCAACCGGTAAAAAAATCGATGTGGCTCTATTCGACCAGAAGCTTGAGGCACTTGCGGGACAAATCAATCGTCAATCTAATTTAATCGTCGAAGCGGAAGCCCAACGAAAACGTGTCGAACAAGAATTCCGTCAGGCTGTAGCGAATATTTCACATGATATCCGTACCCCCCTCACCTCCATCTTCGGTTATATTCAACTGTTGGAGGATGAGTCAATTACCCCTGATGAAAAACTTGAATATGTTGCCATCGTTAAAAATCGGACGAAACGGCTGCAGGCACTGCTGAATGATTTTTTTGAGCTTTCCTTGATCGAATCGCTAGATTATCCTCTACATACCGAAAAGCTTGGGATGACGGCCCTACTCTCGGAAATTCTGGTCGGATTTTACGATTCTTTCAACGAACGCAATATTACACCGGATATACGGCTACCTGAGGAAAATGTATCCGTATACGCCGATGAGTCCGCTGTGCGGAGGGTTGTCGAGAATTTACTTGTCAATACGGTCAAACACGCGACCGGGTATGTGGAAATCCGTTTCGAACGACGGCAGGTAACAGCTGACTTAACGATAGTAAACGATGCGAAGGAACTAGCCGGAAGCGATGTTAACCTCTTATTTGACCGATTCTATACCGCAGACCGTACCCGATCTTCTCAAGCCTCCGGGCTGGGTCTCTCCATTGCCAAAAGTCTGATGAATAAAATGGGTGGCACGCTGACAGCCGAACTGGAGGGTGACAAACTGATAATGACCTGCCGTTGGAAACTAGGCGATGCTGACAATGTCTTAGCTAATTAATTTGAATGTAAAGGGGACCGACAACGATTTGTGGAACCATTTATCCTGAAAAATATTCCAATCAAAAAGACTCCTCTATTTATATAGAAGAGTCTTTTTGCGTTGAAGGGCTGGCAGAAGTAATGTTCAATTCTAACTCAGCAAGTTGATGCTTGCTTCTTCAAGCGAAGGTATAAGAAATTTATGATCGATTGGCGATGACATCACGATTAGAATCGTATAGGTACCGTATTTGTCACATTGATTTCCGAAATCCTCGAGGGCTCGTGTAGAGTCGGTTACTACTTTCAATAAGTAGTTGTGTTCCCCACTTATACGGTAACATTCGACGACATCAGGACTTGAGCGGCAGAAATCAAGGAATGCATTACAATCCCTAGAATGAAATAACATGTAGGCAGCAGCATGTTTTCCAATCTTTTCAGGGGAAATGATGGTGCGATACTCGCTGATGATACCTTTCTCCTCCATACGCCTAACTCTTTCCGTAACTGCAGGTTGCGATAAACCGACACATTTTCCCAGCTCTGTCATAGAAATTCTCGCTTGATTTTGAAGATGAAAAAGAATTTGCTTATCAATATGGTCCATCAAAATCACATCCTTTAAATTTAAGGTTCCTCCTATAAACTAGCTTGTAATTAACCGTTATAAGGCTAATTTAACTTAGTTACCTTATGTAATCAAGATAACTTGTTATATATAATAACCCTACAATAGTAAAGTGTTCCTGGCTTTAACTATTCCGAAGGGATGAAGAATGTTGAGTATATTGGATTCAAACAAAATAAATACAGAATGGTTATCAGGTCGCATCGATGAAGTAATTGATCGAACCCTTGCTGACAAGCTCCTGGTCGGTGCTGTCATTAAAGTGGCGATAGATGGGGAACTCGTTTATAGCCGCGCTGCCGGTCTTGCCGACCGCGAGATGAGCAGACTTATGCAAGAAGACGCCTTATTCCGGCTCGCCTCTGTTAGCAAACCTATCGTTTCAACGGCAGCCCTAGTATTAGTTGCGCAAGGTCGACTACAGCTGGATGACCGCGTTGATCGTTGGCTCCCAGAGTTTCGGCCACGTTTGCAGAATGGCGAGTTCGCGACATTGACGATTCGTCATTTGATGACGCACACAGCAGGCCTTTCTTACCGATTTTTCCAAGAAGAGAATGGTTCCTATCAGTCAGCAGGGGTATCAGATGGTATGGATCAGTCCGGCATCACATTGGAAGAGAACCTGCGTCGTCTTGCCTCTGTCCCCCTCCTCTATACGCCAGGTACCGAGTGGAAATACTCCATCGCGACAGATGTGCTAGGAGCAGTAATTGCAAAGGTCACAGAAACACCGCTCAATGAGGCCGTACATTCACTCGTGACAAAACCGCTTGGCATGAGCGACACGGGTTTTATTGCAGTCAATCGAGAACGACTGGCTACTTCCTATGCCAATGATACTCCAGAGCCACGGCCTTTACATGATCCCGACAGTATTGCCTTTATGGAGGGAACGGCTGGATTCCTGCTTGCCCCTGGTCGAGCACTTGACGATACTGCCTATCATTCTGGAGGAGCTGGCATGGTCGGCAGTGCTGGGGATTTTTTGCAGCTGCTGGAAACATTACGTAAGGGCGGAGCACCGCTGCTACCAGAGTCTCTGGTTCACGATATGACGACCAACCAGATCGGTGATCTGCCAATGGCCTTCTGGCCAGGACGAGGCTTTGGCCTAGGCATTACGGTACTGAAGGATCCTGTCGCCGCAGACACTTCGGAATCCCCGGGTACATGGCGTATGGGTGGCACCTATGGTCATTCGTGGTTCGTCGACCCCGAGCAACGGCTCAGTGTCGTGGCATTTACTAATACTGCACTAGAAGGTATGTCGGGTCAGTTTACCGTTGACCTTTGTGATGCCATTTATGATAGACGTAATAAATAAAGAACGAACACAAAGAGCCTTGGTCCGGAATGAACCGGTCTAGACTCTCTGTCTAGTAAATCCTATTCGAGTGTGTATCATTGAGTTTTTTACAATTTAAAAGAGAGGTGCTTCTCCAATGACCCAAAACACAACTTCTGCCACACAAAGTGCCTCCAGTACTCCCTCTTCTGAACATTTACCATGGGCAGGATTACTCGCCCTTGCTATGGCGGGGTTTATCTGTATTCTTACCGAAACGATTCCGGCCGGCTTGTTGCTCCAAATAGGTGATGGGCTTGGTGTCTCCGAGGCCCTTGCGGGTCAACTTGTCACTTTGTACGCCCTGGGTTCACTGTTGGCCGCGATTCCCTTAACCACCGTGACGCGTGGATGGCGGCGGCGACCACTGCTACTAATGTGCATCCTTGGTTTTCTCGTATTCAACACCGTCACCACTTTTTCTTCCAATTATATACTTACGCTGGCAGCTCGGTTCTTCGCAGGCGTATCCGCTGGAGTCTTATGGGGCATGATAGCAGGTTATGCCCGGCGCATGGTGCCGGAGTCACTCAAGGGACGAGCAATGGCGGTAGCGATGGTTGGCACGCCTCTAGCTCTGGCACTCGGAGTCCCTGCTGGAACACTTCTTAGCACTCTTGTGGGCTGGCGCTCCATCTTCGGGATCATGTCGCTGCTGGCTCTGATGCTGGTCGGCTGGGTACTTTGGAAGCTACCGGACTATCCAGGGGAGGCTCCTGATAAGCGGCTCCCTCTCTACAAGGTTTTTGTTATTCCAGGGGTACGGCCGGTACTGTTTGTCGTTCTGACATGGGTGCTAGCACATAACATCCTGTATACCTACATTGCACCCTATCTTACTCAGACTGGGCTTACCCAGCGCGTTGACTTGGTACTGCTTATTTTCGGCATTACTGCGCTTATTGGCATCTGGGTCATCGGTATTTTGATCGACCGCAAACTACGTCCATTGGTTCTTAACAGCCTCGCTGCTTTCGCCTTGTCATCCATTGCACTGGGCATTAGCAGCAGCCAACCCATAGTGATCTATCTAGTGGTTGCTGTATGGGGGTTGACGTTCGGAGGAGCGGCTACTTTGCTACAAACAGCAGTTGCTGAAGCAGCTGGCGAAAGTGCAGATGTGGCCCAGTCGATGTTAGTGACGGTATGGAACCTAGCTATCGGCGGCGGCGGCGTGATGGGTGGGATTCTTATTGAAACAGTTGGTGTCCGCTCCTTCCCGTGGGTACTGTTTATTCTATTGATTCTTGCGCTACTAGTAGCGTGGCGCGCTAAAGAATACGGATTTCCTTCAAGAAAGCGTTGAAGCACACCTATGAAATCATGCCACAATCATCAAGTTTACGGAGCACGGTAGCCGAACACGAAATATAAAAAAAAAAGCCAGTGGTGCATATTATAAATGACTAATATGAACTACTGGCTTACTTATATTAGATTTTTATTAAAGACCAGACTTGGCCTTTTCTGATCTCCTACTCTACAGCCAAAGCATTAAATTCTTGCAGATCCTTGGCTAAATCTTCTTCTGTGTATTTCCCTTGACCGAAACCAACCAGCGCCCGTAGCGGCATATATTTCATCATCGCCATGAACATTTCCGGATTATCATCCATCGCACCTTCCATGCCAAAAATACTGCTGTACTTCTTCACTTTATCTGCCGTGCGTGGATTGTCCAGCAAATCACCAACGGTACTGTTGCGATGATAACTTAATGCAAGCGGAGCAGTCGATTCCACTTCAATAGAAGCAGTCAGACGAATATCCCGCGAAGATGAACCGATAGCAATCTCAAAGACTCCACTTTCCACATGCCAATCACCAATGTTAACGTTGTAATAAGCAAAGGAGCGTTTATCCAGTTCAAAAGAAACCTCTTGCTCTTCCCTAGGCTGAAGCTCTATCTTCTGGAAGCCCTTAAGCTCCTTAAGTGGACGGATCACGCTGCTCTTCACATCGCTAACATAGAGCTGAACGATTTCTTTTCCTGCGTGAGTACCCGTGTTTTTGACGGTGGCCGTAACTTGTACGTTCTCGGTATCTTTTATGCTGCTCTTGGAGATTCTCAAATTGCTGTATTGAAACGCTGTGTAGCTTAGTCCGAAGCCGAAAGGAAACAGCGGTTCAAGCTCTTTTTTATCATAATAACGATAGCCAACAAACAAACCTTCTTTATACTCTACTGTATCCCCTTCACCTGGGAAATTAAGAAAGGATGGATTATCGCTCAGCTTCATCGGGAAGGTCTCTGCCAGTTTGCCACTTGGACTAACCTCTCCAAACAGTAAATCTGCCACTGCACCGCCAAAAGCCTGACCGCCTAGATAACCTTCAAGAATACCCTTCGTTTTATGAATCCAAGGCATTTCTATGGGTGAACCATTGCTGAGTACGACAACGATATTGCTTTGCACCTCAGACACTGCTTCGATCAGCGCTTTATGGCTCTCTGGAAGCGACAAATGACTGCGATCATAACCCTCTGATTCATAGTTATCCGGAAGTCCAAGGAACAATACGGCTACATCCCCTTTTGCCGCTGTATCCCGTGCCTCTTGTAGCAAAGCTTCATTAATCCCGTCATGATTCAGTTCATATCCTTGCGCATATAGCAGTTCGGCAGAACCTGCAAGGACCTTCATCTCTTCAAAAGCATCGTCCAATTTCGTCGGATTCACATGTGAGCTGCCCCCGCCCTGATAACGCGGATTTCTAGCAAACTCGCCAATGACCGCAATCGTTCCTTGCTTTGTCAGCGGCAGAATGCCTTCCTCATTTCTAAGTAGAACCATGCTCTCCCGCGCCACTTCACGAGCCAGACGGTGATGCTCATCAGCATTAAATGAAGCATTATCTTTACGGTTCTCCACCGCCTTAAAAACAAAGGTAAGTAAACGTTCCACTGCAAGATCTAACGTTTCTTCAGACAGCTCGCCACTTTGTACTGCTGCGACAATCTTGGCATCACCAATGCCTCCGGTTGACGGCATTTCCAGCTCCAGTCCTGCTTGTAGAGCCTTCACCCGTTCATTAACCGCTCCCCAGTCGGAAACGACGAATCCCTTGTAGCCCCATTCCTCTCTAAGAATCTTTGTCAGGAGAAATTCACTCTCGGAGGCATATTCACCATTTACCCGATTGTAAGAGCACATCACGCTCCATGGCTGACTCTGCTTAACTGCGCCTTCAAAGCTAGCCAAATAAATTTCTCGTAGCGTCCGCTCATCAATCACAGCATCTACAGACATTCTCCGGTGTTCCTGATTATTAGCAGCAAAATGCTTAAGCGAGGTGCCTACCCCTTCACTTTGCACACCTTTGATATGATTCCCACCCATCTCCGAGGAAAGATAAGGGTCTTCCGAAAAATATTCAAAGTTACGACCGTTCAGTGGAGAGCGCTTAATATTTGTTCCCGGTCCGAGCAGAACAGCAACGTTCTCTGCTTGACACTCTTTCCCGAGTGCTTTACCTACACGCCCGATTAACTCCCGATCCCAGGAAGAAGCCATCCCTGCTGCCGAAGGAAAACAAGTCGCGGGTACACTGTTATGGAGTCCGAGGTGATCGGCGCTCTCTTTTTGCTTGCGTAAACCATGGGGTCCGTCCGTTACCATTAAAGAGGGGATTCCGAGTCGTTCAATGCCCTTTGTATTCCAGAAATCAAGCCCTGAACAGAGTCCTGCTTTCTCCTCAAGGGTCATTTGTGATATGAGTTCATGAATGTTGGTTTTCATAAAAATACCTCCTCTGAATGTATACTATCCCCATTTTAATCTACTTCATGTTAGATTTATGGCATTATCATTGTATTTTTGGTATTCTGGTTGGGCGAGGGGGTTGAAAGAATGTTGAATCATTTGGACGGTTATGAAGGAGCTCAATATATTTGTAAAGTGTTGTATGAATCGCTGCAAATTCCTGTGTTTCTGCTAGATGCCAATCGGAGAATCCAGCTAGCGCTGCCTACCTCTTCAGAGAGCGCCCCGTGGGTTCATAACCTCAATGAGCTTCTTTCAGAAATTGCAGACTCTACTAAAAGCGAGAACAACTCCGACCACGATAGCTCAAATGCCTCTATACCGATCATCCGCACCACTAACTTCCTAGAGAATTACATCCTTCTCCATCTGCCCTCAGGCAGCAGTAACGGGGGAAGCATTGTGATCGGTCCTACACTTTATACTCACCTTTCAGAGGACAATATGACAAGTCTGATGCGTGACCATGAAGTTCCATTAAAGCTTCAAGAGCAATGGATGAAATACTACCGCAGCTTGACCGTGCTAAGTAAAATGAGACTCTACCATACCGCTATGCTGATGTACTCGCTCGTCACCGGAAAGACGTTATCTCTTAGCGAACTGCTACTCGACACCCGAACTCTTGAGCATAAACAGCCTCCCGCAGGCAGTTTGGACTTGGATGTTTCCTATCGACGTGAGAATACATGGCTGCACCACGAACCCATGCTGGAAAAATCCTTATTTCACCATATCAAAAATGGAAATAAGGCTGAGCTACTTCGTGTCCAAGCAACCTTCTCCGAAGACAATTACGGAGTACTCTCCAAGAAGAGCCATTTACGCAACAAAAAAAATCTGGCGATCTCCTGTATTACGCTCGCTACTCGTGCAGCAATAGATGGAGGACTGTATTGGGAGATTTCTTATACCCTCAGCGACTTTCATATCCAGCATATCGAAGAACTAAAGGATGTTCCGGCTGTAGATCATGCTATTCTTAATGCGCTTTGCGATTTCGCCGACCATGTCAAAGAGAGCCGGATGGCGAAACTTTCGCGCACCGTGGCCCTCTGTCAGAACTATATTTTTAATCACTTATATGAGGAACTCTCCTTAGATAAGCTGGCTGAAGTCGCTGGATTGAACAGAAGCTATCTCTCCCTATTATTTAAGAAGGAAACAGGATTCACCATCAGTGATTTTATTCAATTCGAGCGGATTGTAGAAGCCAAACGATTAATCGAATTACCGGGCATTAGCTTATCTGATATCGCTACGAGGCTACATTTCAATGACCAGAGCTATTTTACCAAAGTGTTTAAGAAATATACTGGCACCACCCCTAAACAATTCAGAAGAAACTGGGAAAGCACGCTTTAAGTATAGATAACACGACAAAAAAACTAAAAAGAGGATTAAAGATCAGTGATGGCTGCCAGAACAGTATTATTGAAGTAATCCACATACATATTTTTAAATGGCTTCTGGTGATCTAGCTCTACGGATAAATGCACCGTAACTGTCTGATAAATCGGATCAACGCAGAGGAAAGGACCTGCCGCGCCCCAGTGTGAATAGGCTTCTGGAGAAAACAAATCTCCACCATCACGCTTCGAGCCGTTAATCGCCCATCCGTACCCCCAATACGCTTCTGGAAAAACCTCGTCTCTATATTGTGAGGATACGCCTGGAATTTGGTTGCGGGTCATTTCTTTTACGGTTACCGGACTAAGAAATCGTACTCCGTTATATATCCCGCCGTTAAGAAACATCTGGCCAAAGACAGCCAAATCCATAGCCGTCGAGTAAGCGCCGCCCCCCGCAGATACGGAATTCAAATTATACTCGCTGTCCACCCATTCCGCGCACGCTGCTTCTGGTGCACGTCTTACTACTTTATCCCGCACGTCCATGGGTACACGATAATATGTATTTTCCATACCAAGCGGTTTAAAAATGGTTTCCTTTACGAATACATCATAAGCCTGTCCGCTAACGCGCCGGATGATTTCACCCAACAGCTCATAGCCATACCCGCAATAAGACATGACCGTACCAGGTTCGTTACTAAGCGGTGCATCATAACCGCCATATAAGTACTTATGCTGATCTGGATCTTGATTAGGTTCGTGTGGAGGGTACTCTCCTTGTTCCTTTTTCAACTGTCCGTTCTGCCAAATCACCTCACCCTCCAGGCCAGAGGTATGTGTCAATAAGTGATGTACGCATACCTTAGTTTTGCCTTCACCTGTAAATTCGGGGATGTAATCGGAAACAGGTCTGTTTAGACCAATCTTCCCTTGTTCCATTAACATCATTATAGCGGTTGCCGTAAACAGTTTTGTTATGGAACACAGTGGATAAATAGCATCTACAGTTAATTCCGCTGCGCCTGGCTCCGGACCGAATTTCCCGTTCGCTTGATGGACCAGTAGCGTCCCCTTTCTCGCAGCAACAATAACTTGTGCCGGTGTGATGTTGTCTTCAACCATTTGTGCAGCTGCTATACGTATGCGCTCTACACCGTAAGCCGACACACCCGCCTGTTCTAAAGAATGAAATAATAGTTCTTTCATGGGTAGCCCTCCTAAACAAATTTATTCAATACATATATAAACTATTATACAAATATGTTAAATAATCCTGCTTACTTACTATTTACCTGTGACTCCATGGTTAATGGGCTATTCTTAATATAAGAAAAACGCTAATCTCGGTTATCTCCCGAAAATTAGCGTTTTATTTTAACCGCATCCACTTCTTCACTAAGTGACCGCTACCTTAAAAGCATCGACATTCAATGCCGTCCCATTGATGGTTAATGTGGCGTTGTAATAACCGCGATCACCACTCGGCTTACATTTATAATCACCCGAACATCCGCACACAAAGAATTTTGTATTTGTATAACCTGGATATATATTAGTAAGCTTTCGATAAAACAAATGTCCATGATGTGTGAAAATAGCTAGCACCTTATCCCTCACTTTCGTAGGAATAGCTGCAAAAAACTTAGCAGTCTCCGCCGCGCTTAATACATGGCTAGGATCGACCGTGATCCCGCTCACTTTTAAAGGCCAATGAAAATCTATAATATAAAAATGCTGATCATCTAAATTTTTCAATATATTTATACTACCCGGAGTGAACAGACCCAGAGCACAATTAAGCCACACGTACTTCACCTTACCCTGTGTCCCAGGGAAATTCATTTGCCCTTCTACTGCACCTAAATATTGCGTGAATAAGGACTGGGTACTTGCCTCCCAATTTCCTATCGATGCTTTATAGGGGATACTTCCGAGCGTGCTAGTTACTGTATCCTTGAAGTCCTTGTAATAGGCATTTGCATTATTTCCATGATTCGCTCCCGCTTGCGTGTTATCTCCTCCAAAAATAACAAATCTCTTATTCCCGCTCCCTACAGCCTTTGGCAAAAGATTTTTAAAAATGCTTGCGCTATTCCCATATCCCACATGACTATCCCCAATTACCGCGAAGTTGATAGTCTGGGCTGTTGCTTTAGGATTCAGATTACGTTTGGGCTTAGGACTGGCGAGAAGCCTTCGCTTCTTAGTGGAGGCTGACTGCTTTTTCATCTTAATCACCTCTTTAAAATGGATGAAGAATACCTGGTAGTATATATATTCGATCCAATATGCTTTCTCTTGGACAGACGTATCCTTTAAAAAGAATAATAGGGCAGATAATTAACAGGCTTATCTAAAAAGGGAAGATGTTATAATTAGTTCCACAGACGTCAATAATACAGTTCAATCCATAGCATTATAGTTTGAAAATATATTCAAGTAACGGAGGCCTTATTTTGAATAACGTTATCCCGGAATGGGCCGAATCTCATTTTCCTTTATATAGCGCTGGCAGCATTCAATCGATGTATGGGACCTCAAATCTACCAAGAGTTCAGATTCATGAGAATCTAACCGTATTACTGGCCGTTGCAGCTGGTAAAGGGAGCCTTGAGGTTAATAATCTGACTTATGAGCTTACGGAAGGAAGCGTAATCCTTCTCCCCGCTAATACTCATGCCTCTTTAATTACAAATCTCCAGCAGCCGCTTCACGCCTATAAGCTCACCATCTGGATTCAAGAGCAGACTCAGGCTATACCTGGCGGTGCGATGATACGAAAAAGCGAAATGGCTTCGAGTTCAAATATGCTGTTGTTTCCTTATGAGCCTACTATTGTATCCAGTGTCAAGGAATTGTATCTTCACCGACTGCCAGATCGAGAAACACGCCATGTACAGAATCAAATGCTTTTTCATCAGATTATTCTACAATTGCTCGAACAGCAGGAAGCCAGATATACAGTTAACGAGCAACCATCGATGGAACGGAGCATTTCTTACCTGGAGAATCACTTTAGCGAAAAAATAACACGTGAGCACTTAGCCGCCATTGCGGGTGTAAGCAGCTCGCATTATTCAACGTTGTTTAAGCAGGTGACAGGCTTCAGCCAGAGCGAATATCTGTCGCGGCTACGGGTTCATAGTGCCAAGGAGCTTTTGCTTAACGGTTCAGGCACACTTAGGGAAATTGCGCTAAAGGTAGGCTACAAGGATGAATTTTATCTCAGTCGTCGTTTTAAGCTGCAGACAGGCGCATCTCCGTCTGGTTACAGCCGAAGCTCTTTCCAGCGAGTTGCCGTAATGCTTACCCCTTATGCAAGCCATTTGCTGTTACTTGGCTTAGAACCTGCGGTAACCATCTCTGAAAGTAGTGAATATTTGAATCTTTCGGATCAGGAGCCACCGCAGTCGATGAAGTTTATCAATACAAACAGCTCGGCTGAACAGATCAGATCGCTATTAATTGATGCCAACGTTGAACTGATTATTGCGGCCAAAGAACATCTGGAGGAATACGGATTGAAGGCCGGGCAGCTGCGAGCTGTAGCACCTATTATGGAGATCTCTTGGAACGAAATCGGCTGGAAAGATCAGCTACGCCTAATCGGCCGAGCCATTCAGCGGAGTGAACGGGCGGAGCAGTGGCTGAAGGATTTTGAACAAGAAGAGCTAGAAGCCCGAGAAATAGTACAGCACAGCACAGTAGCTAACGATATCATCACCATTCTGGTAATCAAGCCTGAGGAGCTACTCGTTTACGGAGCAAGGAATGTAGGTTATGTGATGTACCAATCCCTTGGACTTAGAGCACCGACCTTGATTGACAACGAGATAAAAAGATTGGGAGATCAGTTCCATTCGATTTCGATCGGGGTTTCAGATCTTGCAGATTATGCAGGAGACCGAATTTTAGTCATTGTATTTCCCGATGCCAAAGGCTCTACTGCGCATACTGAAGCGATCTTTCAATCCCCTTATTGGAGCCAGCTTCCCGCAGTGCAGCAGAAGAAAGTCCATATTCTTGATCTGGATGATTGGGTGCCTTATAACCCGGCTTCGATTCGCTTACAACTAGGACGAGCGGTAGCTTTATTCGGAGGCAAATAATAGTCCAAGTCTTTTTTCCAACAAAAAGGCATGGTTAGGCACATGAGTGATCCCTATAATGATTACAAATGCGAATGATTCTCATAATCACTCTAAGGCATAGGCTGAAGATTGATTTACACTGTTTGAATTGTTCAAAGTAACACTGTCATACAAAAAAGGGGAGAATTATTTAATGAGAAAGATATTTATTCCGTTTGTACTTATTATGGGGATTGCACTTAGTGCTTGTGGGGGAAATCAGGCGAAGAATGATGCTAGTCCTACAAACAGCCCATCTTCTACTCCTGCTGCGGAGTCAGAAAGTGCGACTTTTACGTATCAATCCGAAGATGGACCTGTTGAGGTTCCAACACATCCTCAGCGTGTTGTTGTACTCACCCGTTTTTTAACAGGTAATGTCATGGCACTGGGTGTACCTGTTGTGGGCGTAGATGAAATGTCTAAAACTAACCCACGCTTTGAAGAGCAACTAAAAGACGTAGAAGCGGTTAGCGATGAAAGTCTGGAGAAAATCATTGAACTGCAGCCGGATCTGATCATCGGACTCTCCGATATTAAGAATATCGATAAATTCAAGCAAATCGCACCAACCGTTACTTATACTTATAATAAAGTGGATTACTTAACCCAACAGCTGGAAGTCGGCAAATTGGTGAACAAAGAAAAAGAAGCTCAAGCTTGGGTCGATGATTTTAGTGCCCGCACCAAAAAAGCGGGTGAAGAAATCAGAGCGAAGATCGGTGATAATGCAACTGTCTCTGTTATTGAGACCTTTAATAAGCAATTGTATGTATACGGGTATAACTTTGGCCGCGGAACTGAACTCCTCTATGGGGACTTCAAGCTTGGCATGCCAGAAACAGTAAAAGAAAGCACCAAAACGGATGGATTCTTTGCTGTCTCGACAGAAGTGCTGAAGGATTATCTGGGCGATTACGTTATTTTCAGTAAAAATGCGGATGAAGATAATTCCTTCCAGAATACAGAAATCTACAAGAGCATCCCTGCCGTCAAAAACAATCGCGTATTCGAGGCTGATGCAAAAGCATTCTACTTTAACGATCCACTCAGCTTAGAGTACCAGTTGGAATTCTTTGAACAACAATTTCTTGGAAAATAAAGATAATGACTACGAAGCAAACTTCCATTCCATTTTTTTATAAGCTGCTTGGTAGCGTATTGGTAATGGTTATATGCCTCGTGATTGCAATGCTATTCGGGGCTAAAGAAACCACATTCAATGATCTGTGGCTTGCCATCGCTTCAAATTCAAAGGCAGACAATGTCCTTATTCTCCGTGAGATCCGGCTGCCTCGCGAACTGGCCGCCATGCTGATCGGTGCTGCCTTTGCCGTATCCGGTGCTATCATGCAAGGAGTGACGCGCAATCCGCTAGCTGATCCAGGCCTGCTCGGTCTGACTTCAGGCGCTAATATGGCGCTGGCTCTTACATTTGTATTTCTGCCCGGACTGAATTATTTTGGTACCATGATCGCTTGTTTTTTTGGCGCTGCCCTAGGAGCCGTGCTAGTGCTTGTTCTAGGTTCTGTGCGCCAAGGTGGCTTCTCTCCGATTCGAATCGTACTCGCCGGTGCAGCGGTATCTGCCTTTCTGTATGCTATTGCAAGTGGTGTAAGCATTGCCTTCAAAATATCCAAGGATGTATCCATGTGGACAGCGGGTGGATTGATCGGCACAACCTGGGGCCAGCTTCAGGCTATCGCACCCGTTATTCTCATCGGCATTGTGGTGGCATTAATATTTTCAAACCAGTTAACCATTCTTAGCTTAAGTGACGAGGTAGCCATCGGATTAGGACAAAACCTTGCTGTGGTTAAAGGGATTCTATTCACTCTTATTATTCTGCTGACTGGAGCATCGGTCGCTCTAATTGGGGATATGGCTTTTGTAGGGCTGATGATTCCGCATATTGTCCGTAAGATTGTCGGTACCGATTATCGGTATATTTTGCCGATATCGATCTTTACGGGTGCATCGTTCATGCTTCTCGCGGATACAATTGGACGGACAATCCATGCACCTTATGAGACGCCAGTGGTCGCCGTCGTAGCTATGCTTGGGCTACCTTTCTTCTTGTTTGTTGTTCGGAAAGGAGGTAAAACACTCTCATGATTTCCTCTGCACCCGTGCGAAAACAACGTATTATCCTATGTGTATGCACCGGATTGATTCTGCTAACAGCAATCGTCAGCATGGGAATCGGGTACTCTTCCCTATCTTTTGACAGACTGCTCCCGGTTCTGTTCGGGCATGGAACCTTTAAAGAGGACTTTGTATTATTCTCTGTAAGATTGCCGAGGATTCTGATTACACTGCTGGCAGGCATGGCCTTGGCGTTATCCGGTTCCATTCTGCAAAGCGTTACACGAAACGATCTAGCCGACCCCGGTATTATTGGTATCAACTCTGGTGCGGGTGTGGCTGTCGCTGTTTTCTTTCTTTTTTTCCCGGTTAGCGCTGGATCATTCATTTATGCGCTGCCGCTGGTTGCTTTTATAGGGGCATTACTTACGGCAGCGTTAATCTATCTATTTTCATATAGTCGGACTAAGGGGCTTGATCCTGTTCGATTGGTGCTCGTTGGGGTAGGGTTCTCCCTAGCGTTGTCTGGCGTTATGATCGTGATCATTTCGTCCGCGGATCGTGCCAAGGTAGATTTTATTGCAAAATGGATCGCAGGGAATATATGGGGTACAGATTGGCCATTCATTTGGGCTTTACTGCCTTGGTTGATCTTACTAGTTCCCTTTACCCTGTACAAATCACAGCGACTCAACCTGCTCAGCCTAAGTGAAGTCTCTGCCATTGGTGTCGGGCTGAATCTCGAACGTGAACGTATCGTTCTGATTCTCACGGCAGTTGCAGCTTCCGCCTCCGCGGTTTCTGTCACAGGCGGGATCGCCTTCATCGGACTGATGGCTCCACATATTGCCAAATCGCTAGTCGGCCCGCGTAATCAGATGTTTATTCCCGTCGCTGTATTGCTGGGCGGCTGGTTACTTTTGATCGCGGACACCGTTGGCCGCAATCTCGTCGATCCTGACGGCATTCCGGCAGGTATCATGGTGTCGCTAATCGGCGTACCTTATTTCGCTTATTTATTGCTTAAGAAATAAGCAGTTCTATAAACAAAAAAGAGGACCTCGGCATAATTGCCGAGGTTCTCTTTACTGACCGTCTTTGTCCCCAGATTTCCACCGCTACGAGCGGTTCAATCAAGAAATCTGGGGACAACAACGGCCGGAAGTCCAATGATTCACCGCAGTGAATACTGAGCTTTTTGTTCGCAAATTTAGTTCAGCCTATATATCACCTAAATCTTCATATCCTTACCCGTATAATCTACAAACATGAAATGACCTTCTGGTGTAGTACGCTTCTCGATCAGGTCAAGGATCCCCTCGGCACTTTGATTTGGATTTGTCGGTGCCTCTGCCCCACCCATATCGGTTTGCATCCACCCCGGATGCACGCTGAGCACTTGAATCCCACGTTCTTTTACATAGACATGCAACTGCTGTGTGAACATATTGAGCGCCGCTTTGGAAATGCCATAAGGATAGTCGTTCGGATAAGCATTGGTGATACTTCCTGCTTCCGACGATATATTGATGATCGAGCATTCGGGTTCCGTAAGTAGCGGCAGGAAATGCTTAACCACTCGTATCGGTCCATACAGATTAATATCCATCGTTATAAGCATATCTTGGAAATCCAACGCTTCAATCGATGTATCCCGAGCGTTGAGTACCGCCGCATTATTAATAATGGCACCGAGGGTCCGACCTTGTTCTTGTAGACTCGCAGCCAGTGCCGCGATTCCTGCCTCGTCCGTCACGTCCATCGCAGCGATGGTTAGCTTCTCTCCATAGGTTTCAGCAAGCTTCGATAGCGCTGTTTGTTCCTGATCGGGCCGGCGAACCCCAGCAATAACTCCATAGCCCCGCTTCAGCGCTTCGGCCGCCAGTTCATAACCCAGTCCACGTCCAGCACCTGTAATGATAATATTCATAGTTATTCCTCCCCGTTATCCTTATCGTTCTCTAGCAGCTCCACAATTACTTTTAACTCCTTGAAAGTGTCCATATAAGCATAACGCCCCCCGGTATACTCACCCTTTTGCTGGAGTGGGAAGCCTTTGCCTTCTAGCAGCATTATCTTTTCTTTCATTCCTTCAACTACAAAAGCAATATGATGAGGCCCCTCACCATGTTCATTCAAGTAATCCCGCCACGTACTCGGCTCATGATCCGGTTCAATCAATTCCAGCTGTAAAGAGCCCATATCAAAAAAAGCTAGCTTAGCCCGCGCCTGCGTAGCCACGCCATTATGCCGGGTCTGCGCAATATCTTCTGTATCTGTAACGATAATTTCCGGCTTTTTGAGTCCAAAAAACTCCGCATATGCCGTACTTACCTTCTCCACATCATTCACCAATATTCCAATCTGCGTAACAAAATTACCAAGCAATCCTGACATGTGCATCAACCTCCTATTAGTCTGACAAGTCCACCATACCGATTCTTTGAAAGGGCTGTCAAGCCTGTGTTGAAATCATTCTGAGCAGCGATAATTTCAAGTATGTTTGTTTCGCTTAATCACCAATCCGGTTATAGAATGAAAAGTTTACATTAACAAAAAGGGGTGAGGAACGATGGACCATAGAAAAAGATCACGCCTGATGCAGCAGTTTGTTTTTGTCGGGCCGACTTCCTTGTTTTTCTTTATGATTGTGCTGATTCCTTTCTTTTTAGGACTCTATTATTCTTTTACCAGTTGGAACGGAATCTCACGTGATGTGGAGTGGACCGGACTCCGGAATTATCTACATATCTTCACAAAGGACCCTTCCTTTCTTCATTCATTCTGGTTCACGGCGAAGTTCACTTTCTTCGGTCTGATACTGACCAATCTGCTCGGCTTCGCACTCGCTTATGTACTGACCCGCAAGCTATTCACGCGCAATGTCCTGAGAACGGTATTTTTTGTACCTCATGTTATCGGTGGACTTTTGCTCGGGTTCATTTGGCAGTTTATTTTTGTCAGAGGGTTCTCCTCGATTGGACAGGCTACGGGCTGGTCCTTCTTTAATCTTCCGTGGCTGGGCACCGGAGGGACAGCTTTCTGGGCGATTGTGATCGTATTTGTCTGGCAAAATGCAGGGTACCTAATGGTCATCTACATCTCTGCAATCAACAACGTTCCCAAGAGCCTGCTTGAAGCCTCTAAAGTGGATGGCGCTGGACGCTTTCAGGCTTTATGCAATGTCACTATCCCACTCGTTATGCCAGCTGTTACCGTCTGCCTATTTCTGTCTATCTCTTGGTCGTTTAAGCTGTTCGATCTTAACCTATCGCTGACCAAGGGTGGTCCCTTCAAAGCTACCGAATCTGTAGCGTTGAATATTTATAATGAGGCCTACACCATCAGCCGGTTCGGAATGGGCTCGGCCAAAGCGATGATTTTCTTCGTTATTGTGGCCGTGATCTCCCTGCTACAGGTTAGAGCAACCAAGAAAAGAGAGGTGGAGCTGTAATGGAGACTACCGCCAAGAAATTCAATGTTCCCCTGCTGCTGATCGAACTGCTTGTGATCCTGCTGGGACTTTTATTCCTAGTACCGTTTTACTTTTTGCTGGCCAACTCAGTGAAAAGCTACAGCGAGATTCTTTCGGATTCCGCTGCGCTCCCCTCCGTATTCCAGTGGAGCAACTACGCCGAAGCTTGGAAAGCTATCGATTTTCCACATGCCTTCCTGAACTCTTTTATTATCACGGTGATTAGTAATATTCTGCTAGCGTTCCTCTGCTCTATGTGTGCCTATAAAATGGTACGCAATAACAGCTTGTATAACCGCTTGCTTTATATTGCTTTAGTGGCCGCTATGGTTATTCCGTTTCAGGCGATCATGATCCCGCTGGTGCAAGTTGTTAGCGGTCTGGGCGTCATGGATTCAACCGCAGGTTTGATTTTAGCGTATCTTGGATTTGGCGCCCCGATGACTGTGTTTCTATTCCATGGCTTCGTCAAATCAGTACCTCTTGATATTGAGGAGGCTTCGAGAGTAGACGGCAACAGTCCTTATGGTACCTTTTTCCGGATTGTGCTTCCGCTCATGCAGCCGATTATTGTCACTGTCATTATTCTGAATACCCTGTGGATCTGGAACGATTACCTGATGCCTTCGCTTATTCTGCAGGACCCGGTGCTTCGCACCATTCCCATCGCCACTTATAGCTTCTTCGGACAATATACGAAGCAATGGGATTTGGCACTTCCGGGACTTGTGCTCGGGATTACGCCCGTGGTCATCTTTTTCCTAGCGATGCAAAAATATATTATTGAAGGCATTGCCCAAGGCTCTGTAAAGGGCTAACGATACATGTTATTTTCAGCCAGAGAGGATGAATGAATATGAGAACCAAACGTGGAATTCTCCTCGCATGCTCCCTGCTGCTGGCTGCTCTGACAGCCGGCTGCGGACGTGGCAGTGACAATGCGAATGGAGTTAAAACCGTGCATATCTACCAGTTCAAGGTTGAAATATCTGAAGCGCTAGCTTCGCTTAAGACTGAGTTTGAGAAGGAACACCCCGATATTAAGCTGGAGGTGCAAAGCGTGGGTGGCGGGACCGATTATGGTGCCTCCCTACGCGCCAAGTTCTCATCTGGAGATGAACCGGATATCTTCACCATTGGTGGCAACAATGAACGTGATATGTGGATGGAATATCTGGAGGATTTAAGCGGTGAAGCTTGGGCCAAGGATGTAAAGCCCCTTGCAGCAGAACAAATGACTGCAGATGGCAAGCTCTATGGCATGCCCATGAATCTCGAAGGATACGGCTTCATCTATAATAAGGACCTGTTTAAGAAAGCAGGCATCACCGAGAAACCCTTAACTCTAACCTCTCTGCGCGAAGCCTCCGAGAAGTTAAAGGCAGCAGGCATCACACCTTTTGCAAATGGATATCAGGAATGGTTCGTGCTCGGCAATCATAATGTGAACGTAGCTTTCGCCCAGCAGCCAGATCCCGAAGCATTTATCGCCGGGCTTACGGACGGCACCAAAACTTTCGCTGGAGACCCGGTTTTCTCCAAATGGATCGACCTGCTGGACCTTACTGTAGAGTACGGCAACAAAAATCCACTCTCCACCGACTATAATACCCAAGTCACGATGGTAGCGAGCGGAGAAGCCGCGATGATGCAGCAGGGTAACTGGACGCAAGGACAGATCGACGGCATCGATCCTAATCTAAATCTGGGTATCCTACCGATGCCCATTGACGACACCCCAGAAGACAATGACAAGCTGTATGTAGGCGTGCCAAGCAATTGGGTGATCAATAAAAACTCCCCCGTTAAGGAGGAAGCCAAGGTCTTCCTGGATTGGCTGGTCACCTCCGAGACCGGGAAAAAGTATATCACTAAGGAATTCCAGTTCATCCCTGCGCTCGACAGCATTAAGGGCACCGAAGAAGATCTTGGAGCGCTGGGCGCCGAGGTGCTGGCTTATACCGATAAGGATCAAGCGCTGACCTGGAACTGGACCCGTCTGCCGAACGGGATGCCGCAGGAATTATCCAGCAGCATTCAAGGCTATCTCGGTGGCAAGCTGAACAAGGAAGGTATGCTGAAGGAATTCCAAGTCAACTGGGATAATCTCAGTGTGCAGTGAGTTACCCGCTCTGTACACGATCGTAAAGAAAAAGCCGCGCAGCGATGCACGGCTTTTTCTTTACGATCGTATTCATTTGACTAGTTCGCACGCAGCATACTAATTTGTCTGGCAAGATACACTGGTGTATAGGGCATGTCATCTCGAAGCCAAGAAATAACCGTGCCAATCAGGGCTGCTGAACCGTACCAAACGGCAATGTCCTTCTGTATGGGCATCTTGGAATGCTCAGCAGCACCCTCCTTTTTCTCCTGGTGTGCAGAGATGATTTCCGCCATCAAGTTGAACAGACGGTCTGTAAAAATAGGGCTTCTTTTCGATGTGAGTATCACTTTATAGAATTTGGCATTTTCCGCAATATGCTTAAGCAGACTCTCTAATATCCTCAAATTCTCTTCTTCAACCGATTCGTGATCGTTGTCATCGTTGTTGACCACTTGTAAAATGTCCTCCACCATCTCATCCGCCATCTTTTCCAACATATCCGGGAGATCCCGATAATGCAGATAAAAAGTAACACGATTGATTTTAGCCCGCTCTGCAATACGGTTTACTGATATTTTCTCAATATCCATTTCCTCAAGCAATTCAATCACAGCATCTCTAAGCAATTGACGTGTACGAAGTACCCGGGGATCTGTACGTTGCGTTGTGTTATTCATCTTACTCTCTCCAATCTTTAACTTTCATATCGTAAACTACAATTTATAAAAAATTGTTGTTTTTTCATGAGAAAACACTACAAATTTAAAATGAATGTAAACTATTTTACATTTTTTCGCAAATCGTTGCTTGATTACATGAAAATTTCATTTATAATCTAATTCATGCATTGTAAACTATACAACACACTGTAAATTTAGTCCATGATCGACGATTTGAGAGGATGGAGTGGAGTGAGTACAAAGACAGAAGTATCAAGCAGTTCCGTAAAAAAGGGACCCATCTTATTCATTATGATTTTGGGCGCTTTTCTTGCGACACTGAATCAGACAGTAATGAGCGTTGCCGTTCCCGAGTTAATGCATGATTTTAATATCTCGGCTGCAACCGCTCAGTGGCTGACAACAGGCTATATGCTGGTTAATGGTGTTCTAATCCCAATTACAGCTTATTTGATGCAACGGTTTACGACACGAGAGCTTTTTCAAGCTTCCATGTTTATATTTTTAGCTGGAACGATCGTCTCAGCCATCGCGACAAACTTCCCTATTCTACTGACCGGGCGTATGATTCAGGCAGCTGGCGCTGGGATTATAATGCCACTGCTCACAAATGTCATCTTGACCCTGTTCCCTCCTGCAAAGAGAGGGGCTGCCATGGGGATGGTAGGGTTAGCCATTATTTTCGCACCTGCGATTGGACCTACTTTGGCCGGATATATTTTGGAGCATTATTCTTGGGAGACTATGTTCTATGGCATGATTCCTTTGACCGTCATTGTAATCATCTGCGGATTTATTTATTTGAGAAATGTATCGGAGCGCATCTATCCTAAGCTGGATATTGTTGGTGTAGTTCTTTCTACTATCGGTTTTGGCACCTTGCTGTATGGCTTCAGCCGTGCTGCAAGCGCAGGCTGGTCAAGCGCGGAAGTACTGTTGTCTCTTGGATTGGGTGTCCTTTCCCTTGGCTTATTCGTTTGGAAGCAACTAGCTTCCCATAACCCGCTGCTTGATCTTCGGGCCTTCAAATACAGTATGTTCTCCTTAACAACTGTCATCAGTATCGCAGTTACAATTGTGATGTATGCAGATATGATGCTGCTGCCTCTGTATCTGCAAAATGCCCGTGGCTTTACAGCGATGGAATCCGGCTTACTGCTGCTTCCTGGTGCGCTCATTATGGGTTTATTGATGCCGGTAACCGGAAAGCTGTTCGACCGGTTCGGGGCAAAGTGGCTCGCTATTATCGGTCTACTGATTACAATTGCAACTACACTAAGCTTTGTTAATTTAACGGACTCAACCAGTTACATGTATCTGGTATATATGTCAACAGGCCGCCGGATCGGTATGGCTCTGCTCCTTATGCCAATACAAACTTTAGGGCTAAATCAATTGCCCTCCAAGCTTAGTGCGCACGGTACAGCAATTTCGAATACCATTCGACAAGTGGCTGGCGCAGTGGGAACTTCCTTACTCGTCACCGTAATGACGAGCCGTACTACAACGCATATGAAGGATATGCTGGCCTCGGGCAGCACACAGAACGGAACACAAGAACATATGATTATGGAAGCTTCCATTCAAGGTATCAATGATTCCTATCTAGTTATTGTTGGTATCGGCATTCTTGGGCTGCTGCTCTCTTTCTTCATTAAACGTGTTGGGCAAGCGCCTGATCCGGAGCAAGAACCCGAAGTGAAGCTCAAAAAAATTATTGCTAAAGAAGCTTAATATATAGAAGCAATTAGCACTATTTAAACCAACTTGCAAAAGAGATCAGCGATGTTAATCATTGCTGATCTCTTTTTAGTCTGACAACTACCCTGCTTACAAGCTCGGGCGGTTAAATACCCTGCATCCTGAATATAACCCCCACTCACTTCTAAAAAATTGCCCATTGCGCAATCTTGCCCTTTGGGCAATAATATAAAAATAGAAAATAGAGCACAGAATGTCCTCTGTACTTAAGAAAGGAGATCGCATAGAACTTGAACCCCAAACAGACGCTGCGCGACAAAAAAAAAGAAGCTACGGCCTATGCCTTAGCCAAATCTGCCTTCGAGCTTGCGCTTGAACTAGGGATGGACGACTTCATCGTCGACGACGTTGTACAGAAGGCTGGCTACTCCCGGCGGACCTTTGCCAACTACTTCTCGTGCAAAGAAGAGGCGGTAGCAGCATATTTTATCAGCAACTCTTCAAGAGAAGATAAAAGCATGTTATTCGATAACCTGCCACCAGATGCAACACCGCTAGATGCCTTGTACAAATTGTTCAAGCTGCAGTTTACTTCCGAGTTTCTGTATCAATTGCGGCAGTTCGTATCGCTGGCTAATCAGTATCAGTCACTGGAGCCTTATATTCTCAGCGTATTCCGCCGCCTGCAGATTGCCGCACAGGAAGTGCTCGAACAGTTCACTCATGGACGTTATGCCGACGGGTATACACATCTTCTCGCAGGCGCCGTTTACGGAGCGTTCGTGCCGATTCTGGATGGACGTCTGAACGTCATGCTGCCAGGTGAAGCGCAGGATGAACACTCCGATGCCATATCGTTCGATCAATATCTAAATTCCATGTTTACTTATTTACGCAAAGGCTTTTAATTTAGAGATACAAAGGAGAAACCATAATATGTCTACATTTCTATACCGATTGGGCAAATCTGCATATACCAAGCCCTGGTATTTCCTTACCGTCTGGATTCTGATTCTCGGTGTTATAGGCGCCCTGCTTGGTGTCAATGGCATCCAGTCCAGCTCAGAAATGAAAATTGAGGGCACTGAATCGCAAAAAGTACTGGATATGCTGGTCAAGGAACTTCCAGCAGCTGCTGGCGGTCAGGCGAGTGTTGCCTTCACCGCGCCTGATGGAGAACGGCTAGATACGCCGGAGAGATCAGCACGGATTCTGAAGGCTATAAATGATGTCTACAGCATGGACTATATCATCAATCCTGCTGAACTGGCCGCGCAAGCCGCGGCGGCTGCGGGTCAAGCTGCAGGAGCAGACCCATCAGCAGCTGCCAGTGGCCAAACTGCCACTGCAGACCCTTCGGCGGCTGCCAGTGGCCAAACTGCCACTGCAGACCCTTCGGCGGCTGCGGGTCAAGCTACTGCTTCGGTTCAGGCCGTTCCTTACGGGCCACTAATCGTTGATGGTGCTCCGGTTCCCGGCGTCATGCTGTCTGCCGACGGCAGCATCGCCCTGTTCCAATTCCAGTTCACTGTTCAGCAGACATCACTCCCCTCTTCTGTACCAGATAACGTGATTAAGGCTGTAACCGAAGTCGAGCAGGCAGGCTCCGGGATCACAGCCATTCCGAGTGATTCGCTCAAAAGCACACCGTCCATCGGATCTACGGAAGCGATCGGAGTAGCCGTCGCAGCAGTTGTGCTGTTTATTACACTCGGTTCGATTGTTGCAGCCGGACTGCCGCTGATCACCGCGCTTCTTGGCGTCGCGATTAGCGTCGGCGGTGCTTTTGCTCTTTCGAATATTGTGCACATGAATGACATTACACCCATTCTCGCAGTCATGATCGGTCTGGCTGTTGGTATCGACTACTCCTTATTTATCGTGAACCGGCAGCGGCGGTTAATTCTCGATGAGAATTTAAGTGCCAAGGAAGCAGCAAGCCGAGCGGTCGGCACCGCCGGCAGTGCAGTATTCTTCGCCGGACTGACCGTCATCATCGCCCTATGTGGCATGTTGGTCATCGGCATCGGCTTCTTGTCAACCATGGCTCTCGTTGCTGCTGTCAGCGTGCTGATCACTGTTCTGTTGGCGCTTACCCTGCTGCCTGCGCTGCTGGGTCTCGTCGGCGAACGGATCTGCACCGCCAAGGCACGTTCAAAGAACGTAGCTTCCGCGAACAAAGCCCGTAACGGGTTCTCACACCGCTGGGCGAACGCAACGGTAAAATACCGCTGGGCTATCATTGTTCTAGTGGTCTTGGTTCTTGGTACAGCGGCGATTCCAGTAACCAAAATGGAGCTAGGTATTCCGTCTGGCGCTTCGGCAAATCTGGACACTCCAGCACGCCAGAGCTATGACATCATCTCCAAGGGCTTCGGCGAAGGGTTCAACGGTACGCTACTACTGGTGGCCCAACCAAACAACCCGTCCGACAAGATTTCCATGGAGACGCTTGGTAAGCTGGTTCAAGAGCTGCAAATGCATGATAACGTCACGCTGGTGTCCCCGATGGGTGTCAACGCGACCGGAGATATTGCTATTATCAGTCTAATCCCTAAAACCGGCCCTACAGATACAAAAACGAGAGATCTGGTACAGGATCTGCGCGATCCTGCTTCCAGGCTCGCATCATCAAATGATGTAACACTTGGTGTGACCGGCTTCACTGCGATCAACATCGATATGTCCTCCAAGCTATCCGATGCGTTTCCCGTGTATATCGGCATCATCGTAATTCTATCCCTAATTATACTGCTGCTTGTTTTCCGGTCGGTCATCGTTCCGATCAAGGCGACGGTAGGCTTCATTCTCAGTGTGCTCGCTACTTTCGGTCTAACCACGGCCGTATACCAGTGGGGATGGCTGCACTCCCTGTTTGGTTTTGACACAGGAGGCCCACTGCTCAGCTTTATGCCAATTCTGGTCACCGGCATTCTGTACGGACTGGCGATGGATTATCAGGTATTCCTCGTCAGCTCCATGCGTGAGGCTTACGTCCATGGACGTCGTGGCAACGACAGTGTGGTACACGGCTACGATCTCGCCAGCCGTGTCGTACTTGCCGCAGGTGTAATCATGGTTTCCGTCTTCGCTGGCTTCATCTTCGCACCTGATGCGATGATCAAGCAGATCGGATTCGCACTGGCCTTCGGCATCCTGATCGATGCTTTCATCATCCGCATGACGCTCGTTCCGGCAGTAATGGCCGTCTTCGGAGACAAAGCCTGGTGGCTTCCGAAATGGCTAGACCGTCTGCTTCCGAACCTCGACGTCGAGGGCGATAAGCTGATCGCCATGCTCAATGCCAAGGGAGAAGGTAAGAAATAAGAAGAGGACAGCCTTTGAATTGTCCTCCCCAAATTTTGAAGAGCATGACCCTGCGAACTACCTGCAGGGTCTGCTTTACTTTTTAAGGCATTGCAGTTCTCCTGTGTCAGAGAAATCTTCTCTATATTGATCGACGAACAAATCACCCTGTTGGGTGATTTGGCTTCTGTTAGTTTAAATTTGTAGCTTACGGAGCACACCTCGTTGCGCTTTCCACAGATTTTCGGTGGTTTGGCGAGAAAAACTCCAATGTAGAGGAGCATTTTGCTTAGGTAGAACGTGTTATAGGGAAATCCTCCCTATAAATTAGCTCACAGCCGTTATATGAGCAGATTATACGGAATTTCTCCCTATATATTGGTCAATTTCAATAAAACACACCGAGTTCAGCTGAATTATAGGGAGGATTTCCCTATAATCTCTCCACATGAGCTTTTAATGTAGAATTATAGGGAGGATTTCCCCATAATTCTATAGGTTTGACCCTGAAGCGAGGAACAAAAAGCAACTCCTATAAAGAAGCCAATAAACACGTGCTCCGGCACTCCTTTCGTGCACCCCTTGAACTAATTTCTGGCATAGCCCATATCCGTTGTGTCCTATACAAAACAAGAACAGCGATTCTCCATGGATGGGAGAATCGCTGTTTTCTGTCGTTACGTTTTTTTTGATATTTCTTGTAACCGCCTATAAAGACTTTCTCTCCAAGCTAGCCTACAGCTTCCAGATGCGGTACAAGATAACTGCTGCTTCAGCACGGGTAAGCGTGTCGTTAGGCGCAATTCTATCGTTCTTTCCGTTCACAACTCCGAATTTGACCAACAATAATGCGCTGTCTTTCGCATAGCTGGAGATGCTTGCTTCATCCAGATAAGCATTTAAAGTTCCACTCGCCTTGATTTGCTTACCGGATGCCGCTAGCGCACGCGCAGTCAGCACCATCATATCTTGGCGAGAGACTTCAATGTTTGGTCGGAACGTATCATCTTCAAAGCCTGTGGCAATTCCCAGTTCCTTCGCGATGACCAGTTCATCATAATAATAGTCCGTCTTTTGGACATCGCTGAACAATGCTGCACTTTTGCCCGTTCCCTTCAGTTCAAGCGCTCTCACGAGAAGAGCAATGAAATCCGCTCGCTTCATAGAATCTGCAGGTGAGAAGCTATTCACGCTCGTTCCTTGGATGACATCGCGAGCAGCCATAACATCTATGGCTTGTTTTGCCCAAGATACGTTCTGCAGGTCTCCGAAGTTTTTCTTTACAAAGGTTACTGCATAAATGCTGAAGTGGGTCGTTTGAAATACAACCGTTTGGGTTGCAGCATCATATCGACCGTTCGGAACCGGTACTACGTTGCCGTTATCATCGATGTACCAAACAACGATTAAATCCGGATTACTTAGTTCCTCCGCTGTCGGTGTATACGGAATGGATACCGTGACAGGAGCGTTAGGGTTATTCCATGGAATGACTTTATCGCCTGATACTACGCTTAGATCAATAACCGGATGGCTGCCGATCAAATTGCGGGTAGCTGCACTCAGGCTGTCCGCTGAGACTTTACTTATGCGTATGGACACTTGCTCAGCATGGTCTGTTAAGTCGGGCAGCATATTGCTTGGAATTTGGATTGTAGCATTTTCCGTCTTAAGCAATAGTTCAAAGTTTTCTTTCCCCATCAAGCTTTGGGTTGGCAATTGTATATCATACACTTTCGCATCCGTCTGCTTTGGTACTTCGATCACGATTTGTTTCTTGCCGTTTGCCGCTGCTGTAGCTTGTTCAAGCGCTTTTTTCAAGTTGTCGCTGGAGATCGTGCCTACGGCACGCCCGTTATCGGATTTCACCTCCAGTGTAATCGTAACAACACCCTCTTTGTTTGTAATGGCTACAGGCTGTGGAGTTGTTACTACATTACTGGTGTTGCTGCTGCCAGATGGTGCATTTGTTGGTGTTGGTGTTGGTGTTGGTGTTGGTTCCGTATCAGTTGATTTCCCCTTGAGGGTAAGTACACCGTAAACAGATGTGTCCATATATCCAGTACCGGTTGTATCGTTCCAAGCCGCAACACTTTGACGTGAGCCGTCTTTAGCATCATTGATCTGTACATCGAAACCAAGCTTTGTATCGTCATCCGGAGTTATCCCATGAAGCGGAATCTTCACTTCAACCGTGTAGTTTGTTCCGGAAATGTGAGTCGCCGACTCGAAACCAGCTGCGATGCTTGTTGGATTAAATGAAGTCTCGTTGTCAAAATTGACTCTGTACTGCCCATCATCCTCTTGATAGAACGTTGTTTTCCCATTGTTTTGGTCCACGAAGATTTCAACCGAATCCTGTTCATGTGCGTTCACACTGCTCTTATCAAGCTGCGTATCGCTAACCTGGATCAGGACATAAAGATTTTGATCATCCCAGAGTGCTTTTGCCACTCCGCTCGCTCCCTGCCAAGCTGTTTGATAACGGTTGATCGGCATTTCGGCGGTCTGGCTCCAGATCTCATCAACCGTTCCATCAATGACAGGTGCAGCGAATTTGGCGGTCGAATGATTGGCTTCAACCGTTTCAAGCTCATGCTCTTCAATGAACGTATCAGGATCGATAACGCCATAGTAAGCTGGCTTGGCTTGTAAGTTCTTATCGAACAGTAGTGGATTGGACGAAGCTCTCCAGCTCGTGTTATCATCCATACCCCAGAAGGTAACGCGTTTGATATGCTCATCGTTAGCTCTGAAGATATTTAACAACTGCGCATACAGATAACCTTGCGCATTAGCGAGCTTCTCAGAAAGCTGATAGTTGCTTCCAGCCTGAATGTCCAGCTCGGTAACGCTAACTTCGACACCCAAGGAAATAAACTTCTCCAAGGACCGCTCCACATTTTCCGGGTTTGTATTGATGCTGTAATGTGCTTGCATGCCGACACCATCAATAAGCAATTTACCAGGGTGAGTGAGCGCATATTTATCATTAATTTCTTTGACCATACTGTAAATGGCCTGCGCTTTATTCTGATTATCTTCGTTATAATCATTGTAATAGAGTTTAATATTCCAATCAGGATTCGCGTCTAGAACTTCTCTTGCCGCCAGGAATGCCTGCTCTACGTAGTCTGCGCCGATAGCACTCTTCCATGGGGCGGATCGCAGTGCAGTTTTCCAATCCGTTGGGTTAGACGGGTTATCACTCATCGCCTCATTGACAACATCCCAGGAGATCACCTTATCGCCAAAATGCTCCATAACGGTTTTGATATGAGTCCTCAAATTTTCTAGAGCCTCATCCCGTCCCAAGGGGATCGTGTTGTTGTCTGCATCTGATGTTGTATTCATCCATGCTGGTGATTGCTGATGCCATACCAATACATGGCCATGCATCTGCATTCCCTCATGCAACACTTTATCTACAAGCTCATCCGCACCAGTGAACGTGAAGTTGCCCTTTGTAGGCTGCAACGCATCCGGCTTCATGGCATTACCTGCCGTAGCGACATTATGATGCATTTTCAGAAGTTCAAGTCTTACGCCTTCCAAATCCTCCGCAGATATTGCGTTTCCGATCAAAAAATGATCTTCATAAGCATCTTTAATCGGAATCAGATCCTTTTGAATACCAACCGGACCCGATCCTGTTTTTTCAAAACTGATGTCGTCGATATAAAAAGATGCAGTACTGTTACTTGAGCTTTCCACATAAATGGTCAAATACTCGCTGCTTACATTGTTATAGCGGTATGTGCCTTCGAACTGAACCCAGCCATCGTTTGCGCTGATGGTTTTAGGTGCGAGTTGTACATAATTGGCGCTGCTTCCATTGCCAACCTGGGTAGACAGCTGAAGCTGGGAGCTTGCAGGCTGGATCAGCTTGACCCATAACGAAATTTTATATTCGTAGCCCTTGTCCACATATTTCTCCATACGTAATGAAGGCCCATGCCAGGTGCTCGTTCTGCCCTCTACCTTTAAAGCATATGAACCGTTATCCGTATGATTCGCTTCATCGGTAATAGTAAGCGTCTCGCTACCTGCTCTGCCTTCAAAACCACCTGCTTTTTGATCCTCAAAAGTAACCGTAGTAAAAGGTAACGCTGGATCTCTAGGTGGTTCTGGTGTTGGTATTGGTGTCGGCTCTGCTGTCACCTTTTCTGTAACCAACACATCGCCGATATAGAACGGAACTGTTTTCCCTATCGCGTTCGATTGGACGCGAAGTTTCGTATCTTTACTCGTATCTACGATGAATTCTTTCGTCAAAGTGATCCCTTTGCCAGCTTCATAATCCCCACTTGCCAAAAGGGCATAACTGCCTATCGCTTGTATATAAGCTTGTGCACCGCTAGGTACAGTCACATCAGGATCAACGTACACTGTTGCGGTCACCGTGTAGGTTTTACCATTTTTCAGGCCTATGTCGCTAAATGTAAAATCAGCCGCGTCCCAATCATTTGTTCTATCGCTAACATATAAAGCGGCACCATCAGCATTACCAGCAAAAACCTTACCGGTGACAGCTGTTAGATTAGCACTACCTGATTGTGTAGCTAAACCCTTGCCACTCACAAAAGATTCGTGATAAATTTCTTTATCCGTTTCTGTTACCGCTTTTTTTGCCGTGATGAGGACGTCCCCAATGTAAAACGGAACGGCTTTACCAATCTCGTCCGATAGAATACGTAGCGTCGTATCTTTACTCGTATCCACAGTGAATTCTTTAGTCAAAGTGATCGCTTTACCTGCTTCATAATTTACACTTGCCAAAAGACCATAGCTGTTTATGGTTTGGAGATAAGCTTGTGCGCCGCTAGGTACAGTCACATCAGCGTCAACATAAACGGATGCGGTCACCATGTAGGTTTTACCGTTTTCAAGGCCCATGTCACTAAATTTGAAATCAACCGCGTCATAGTTATTTGTTCTGTTGCTTACATATAAAGCCGCTCCGTCAGTATTGCCAGCAAATGCTTTATCGGTGACAGGCGTAAGACTAGCACTGCCCGATTGGCCTGCGATGCCTTTGCCATTCGCAAAGGTTTCGTGATATACCATTACTGAGTCTGATGGCACTGTCGCATCGGGTGCTGCAGCTTCCGTAATTGGAGCCAGCCAGCTAGACGGAATAAGCAAAGCAGCTGCGAGTAAGATCGAGATGACTTGTTTGAACATTCTACTCATTTGTTGCATTCCTCCTCCAGTGATTTTGGAAATTAGGTACTCACCTAAATTTTCTAGAACCAGCCCTTTAAAATGAGATAACAGCATTGGTAACTTAGACATAACCAGATTTTTTCTTAAAGATCCACCCCCCATTTGTAACCGCTTACATATGTGCTTACACCATTTTACAACTCCGACACAATTGACAACTATACTAATACTAAAGGTGTTACCCCCCATAATCATAGGAAAACACACGAAAGATCCAGGAATTCCCTATGTCTTCCCATGTATTAATACTTCTTCATAGGTAATCCAATACTATTCATTAAAAAGATTTCACAATATGGACGATTACGAATGATCTTTTTTTAGATATGTGCATACTAAGCTCCATATTTTGAAACTTGCGCCAAGTTGAATCGTAAGTTTGAAGATAGGTCCTGAAGTCTACTGATTTGACGAACTGATATACCATACTTGTGTAGAACACGCAGTTATGTGCACTTATGCAGTAAATCGAAGCTTATGAGACCTAAAAAAAAAGACACAGCACAGCGGAGAGGAGCTATCATTAGTGGAGTATTACCGCAAGAATGTAACAGACAGTTTACAGGAAGTGCAGAGTACAACTAACGGGCTTACGTCGGCAGAAGTCGACAAACGACTGGAACGTGATGGTTACAATGAATTAAAAGGAAAGAAAAAAGATCCCCTCTGGAAGCTTTTTCTTGAAAATTTCAAGGACCCTATGGTGGTCGTACTGCTTATTGCGGCCATTGTCCAGATTGTTATGGGTCAAGTTATGGAGTCGCTTATCATTTTCCTCGTGTTGATTCTCAATGCAGTTATAAGTGTCATCCAAACTCGTAAAGCGGAGAGTTCACTTGATGCCCTGCAGCAGATGTCGGCACCCGAGGCTAAAGTGTTGCGGGATGGAGCCTTAAAAACCGTCCCTGCCAGAGAGCTTGTTCGCGGTGACATCGTATTACTGGAGGCTGGAGATTTCGTACCTGCCGACGGCCGTATCATAGAATCGGGAAGCTTGAAGATCAATGAAGGCATGCTGACCGGAGAATCCGAAGCTGTAGAGAAGCATACGGATACCATCGCGAAGGAATCTCCACTCGGAGACCGTCGTAATATGGCGTTTAGCGGTTCTTTGGTTGTATATGGCCGTGGAACTCTTGTAGTAACAGGAACTGCACTGACAACCGAAATCGGCAAAATCGCTGAACTCATTGAGAGCGCCGAAGCCAAGCAGACGCCACTACAGCGTAAGCTCGAAACCTTTAGCAAACAGCTGGGTGTAGCGATTATCGTGCTGTCCGTTTTGATCTTTGCCATCCAAGCCGGACGTGTTTGGCTGTCGAATGATACAGTGGATACCACGGAAGCCATCCTGAATGCCCTAATGTTTGCAGTCGCTGTGGCAGTCGCCGCTATTCCTGAAGCTCTATCCTCGATCGTAACGATTGTCTTATCCGTAGGTACGAATAAAATGGCTAAGCAACATGCGATTATTCGTAAGCTGCCAGCCGTCGAAGCACTTGGATCAACCAGTGTCATCTGTACGGACAAAACCGGTACTCTGACCCAAAATAAAATGACAGTTGTAGATTACTTTTTACCGGAAGGTGATCGTGATCAATTCAATCAAGAGCCCGAAGAATGGTCTGAGGAAGCCCGGCGCCTCCTACACATTGCCGTGCTTTGTAACGACTCTAACATTAATGAAGATGGTAAAGAACTAGGCGATCCAACTGAGGTGGCACTTATTGCCTTCAGTAACAGCATGAATAAAGATTACAAGGAAATACGCGACAATTTCCCTCGTGAAGCCGAACTTCCTTTTGACTCGGATCGCAAGCTAATGACGACCTTACACACTTTTAACGGACAAAAAGCAATGATTACTAAAGGCGGACCAGATGTACTCTTTAGTCTTTGTACGTATGTACTACTAAGTGGACAAGAAGTGCCGATGACACCGGAAGTTCTTGATCGTTTCATTGAAGCCAATGAGGAATTCTCCAGCAGAGCACTACGTGTACTGGCCTATGCTTACAAAACTGTACCAAATACAGTCACTGAAGTGGGTCTTGAGGATGAACAAAATCTGGTGCTCGTAGGCTTGACAGCTATGATTGATCCCCCTCGGGAAGCTGTCTATGGCGCGATCGCAGAATCCAAGAAGGCTGGAATTCGGACCATCATGATTACCGGTGATCATAAGACAACCGCACAAGCGATCGGACGCGATATCGGTCTTATGACCGAAAAAGAAATTGCCGTAACCGGTCAAGAGCTTGATGCCATGTCCGATGAAGAATTGGATAATAAGCTTGAGCAGATTGGTGTGTACGCCCGAGTCTCCCCGGAGAATAAGATCAGAATTGTCCGGGCGTGGCAACGAAAAGGCAAAATCACAGCCATGACCGGTGATGGCGTAAATGACGCGCCTGCCTTGAAGCAAGCAGATATCGGTGTTGCTATGGGTAGTGGAACCGATGTTGCTAAAGATGCGGCTGCCATGATTTTGACTGATGATAATTTTGTATCCATTGTGAATGCTGTGTCTGTAGGCAGAACGGTATTCGACAATATCAAAAAAGCGATCGCCTATTTATTTTCAGGCAACCTGGGTGCGATTATCGCTATTCTGTTTGCCCTGATCTTCGACTGGATTAATCCCTTCACAGCGATTCAGCTTCTATTTATCAATCTGGCGAATGATTCACTGCCCGCCATTGCCCTTGGTATGGAGAAACCTGAACCTAACGTGATGAATAGAAATCCAAGGGAACTGAAGGAAGGTATATTTGCCGGAGGAATGATGCAGGCTATTATTACCCGTGGTCTACTTATAGGTATAGCCGTAATTATATCCCTGTATATCGGACTCCAGCATTCCCCTGATATGGGCGTGGCTATGGCATTTACAACCCTGATCCTGTCTCGTACACTTCAGACCTTTGCCGCTCGCTCGAACAGTCAAACAGCTATTGAAGCTGGGTTTTTCAGCAACAAATACGTCATCGGAGCCGTTTTGGTCTGCTTTGCCTTTTACGGGATTGCGGTTCTGCCAGGAGTTAGAGAAATCTTCTCGATTCCGGCTTCATTCGGAATGTCCGATTGGCTGATTGCAAGCGGGCTGGCACTCGGCGCCGTCATCCTAATGGAATTGACGAAGGTTATTCGTAGAGCGTTTACTCCTAAATCAGCTTCTTAATCACAATTTAACAAAAAGAAAAAACAGCGATTCTCCGAGAATGGAGAATCGCTGTTCTTCTGTCATTTACAGATCTGATTCAAACATCCGTATTATGATCAAAATATCACGTAAATTTTTAATATTTGACTATGTATTCACAACATTCATCCCCATGAACATTACATTTCACTTCCCGGACGGAAACTCGTTTCCCACGTATTTTGCTAAGTGCTCCTTCGATAATGGCCCCCTCTAGATCACATACCATTTTCCCTTCCATAATAGGTAACCCTTCGCAGAAACAATCGTGTACTGCAATTGACATTCCCTTGTCATCTTCATGGGTTATTATTGGGATCCCTATCTTCATTTGTTCGAATAACCCGAATAGTTCATTAACGGAGGTAACACCAAACTCTTCCCCAATTTTTCTTCCTATGGTCAACGTTGTGCCCTTACCATTCATGGGTAACGCTTGGTATAATCCAATAAGTCTAATCGTTCTGAAAAGCTCTAAGGGTACAGCATCACCCAAATTTTCTCTCTTTATTTTTTTCATATCTGTAAAAGTAAACTGATCCATGCCCGTAGCCTCCAAATTCTTATGTAATTTATATTTCAAATTTAATTGATATATTGAGTATAAACGTATCCAATAAATGCTTTGTGATCCTACGCACTTCCTATCCCTAATGATTGGAAGAACAAGGGTTAAAAATCATTATTTTATATTCTGACACTTGACTGTTAGCGCTTCATCTACGATAATTACAACCTCACCCAAAAAACTGGGACTGGAAGAAAATTGATAATGAAAAGGGGCGGTCGTTATTAGCTGGTTAAGTGATCTATATAAATTACAGAAGCGGGAGCTAAAAAAGGACATCGAACCCTCTTTAGTCAATGCCATCTTTCGGATGTATGATAGATTTCCCAGGATTGGACTTAAAGAGCGGATCGGCCAGCAAGATATGTCTCTGGATATCGCTGATGCTTATATTAATGGTAGAAACGCAATGATTGAAGCTGGAGTCGGCATCGGTAAGTCCTTTGCATACCTCATACCCAGCCTGCTCATCAACCAAGTCTCAAGGCAACCGATCATTATTGCAACATCCTCCATACAACTTTCAGAACAGATCCATAAAGATCTGAGATTCATCGGAAGCCGGCTCGGATTTACATCGGTTCGCTCCGTAGTCGGAAAAGGTATGGGGCAATATGCTTGCCGATACAGGGCAACAGACCTGTTACAACCTGATGATTCAAGCTCTCCTCTATCTACGCTTGCCCAGCGTATTGTGAATTATGACATTGATGAGAGAGCAGATATTAAGGGCGGAGTTAGTGATGCAGTATGGTCTAATGTTTGTGTGAATGATTGTAAATTTGAACGATGCCATTATAAAAGCACATGTTCATTTTACGAGATGAGAGCGAAGATTAACGCCGACGCCAGCGACATGGATTTTATTATCGTCAACCAGGACCTGCTCATCCGTGATTTGATCAAGAAAAAAGAAGGAACGAAGGGATTAATCGCTGAACGGCCAGCTCTGATCGTAATTGATGAAGCTCATAATCTGGAAGCAAAGGTTAGAGATGCTAGAACGCTCGAGTTTACATACCGGGGAACCTGCCATATTCTGGATGACACCTTACAGATTCTCTTCAAGCAATCCGCAGATAACGGCCTTTTGCCGCAATTTAAATTTTTAAAAAGATGCGTGGCTCATATTTTCAAACAGGTAGAAGCGGATTTGCTGCAAACAGCCAAGCAGGATAATGACCGGATAAAAGTGTCGGAGATCACAGGGATTCCGTTAAAGCGGGGGGCTCAGGTTTTGAAAGAGTTTAGTCTCAGCTTATCCGTCTTAACTTCCAAGCATGAGCGAGAGATCGATAATCTTTTTGAAGCTATAAACGGACTTATAGATCTCTTTGATGTACTCGCCGGAGTCCAGGATAACTACCTGATTTGGGGAAGCAATACCCAGCGTGAGGCCACTATTAGTATCTGTCCTAAAGGCATAAGCCAGTTCCTAAGATATAGCTTATTTAACGGGAAAACATCTGTTATTTTAACGTCAGCAACCATGTGCCAAACCGGAGAAACACTAGAGGAACAATATGCATATCTGACGCAGTCGCTCGGTTACAAGGGAGATTATATGGAGCGCCAGGCTTCGCCGTTTGATTATGACAACCACACCATGCTGTATATTGCTAAGGACATCCCTTACTACAACCATCAGAACAAGGTAGGTTATCTTGAAGCGGCATACAAGGAAATGCTGAGGCTCTGTAATTTAACGGACGGACGGACATTGGTTCTTTTTTCAGCGAAGGAAGATATGAAGTACATTCATAATAAGTTAAAATCCGAGAAGCTTGCATGGGCGGTGCATGTTCAAAGAGAAGGATCGTCTCAGGACGGGGTGATCGCTGACTTCCGTGGCAGTAAAGGCGTCCTTCTTAGTACCGGTGTATTCTGGGAAGGCGTGAATATCGAAGGTTCTGATTTGTCACAGTTAATTATTTTCCGTCTGCCCTTCCCTGTTCCTTCCGATCCTGTCTATGAATATAAGGCATCTTTGGCGAAGGATCCCTTAAATGACGTTTTTGTACCGGACATGCTGCTTCGGTTAAGACAAGGAACCGGGCGATTGATCCGTAGTGAGACTGACCTTGGTGTACTCAGCATACTTGATTCCCGTCTGTCTGCTGCTGCGAAAAAGGATTACCGGGATAAGGCATTGGAATCTTTACCATTTAAAAAGGTTACCGAGGATTTTAGAGTGCTGGAGAAGTTTGTAAAAGAAAAAGAGATACAACTTAGCGTTAAGTAGAACAGGCTGTGCCGTCCTCTAAGGAACGCGTATTTTTGAATAGCGATACTGCGTATCGTTTGGAGGATAGGATCCTTTTCAGCATGAAAAATAATAAACAAGCCTGATAAGCTTCTGTGCTAGGCTTGTTTATTTTTGCTGTATCAGCTCTCCGAAGCTGATGATCCATTTATCATCCTTCATTCAATCATTCAAATTGTTCGTAGCCTCAAATGTGATAATCATTTACCCAAGGCAAAATAACCATCACGCTAGTACCTACCTGAACTTCTGAGTCTACCTTAATTTGTCCCCCATACATTTCTATTAATTGTTTACAAATTGATAATCCAATCCCTGTCCCTTTTTGCTTGGTTGTAAAGAAAGGGTCAAATATGCGATTTAGTTTATCCAGTGGAATTCCTTCTCCATTGTCTTTAAAAATAAGGATAATTTCGTTAGTCTCATTAGCGGTGCTAACTGTAATGTCTATTCTGCCTCTAAACGCTGTGAATGAATCGATACTATTTTTTAAAATGTTAAGGATTACCTGTTCTAGTTGAGAGGCGTTTCCATACGTCATTACTTTCTCTAGAGAATACTCCACGGAAAGAATAATATCATCACTAAGTATGAGTTGATTCACGATGTTATTAACTCTATGTATAACCTCGATAACGTTATATACTACGCCGGTATTTTTCGAACTATCTCCTTTTCGAGCCAGTACTAGGAAGTCCGTTACTAATCCGTTCAGAGCATCAATCTCTTTGATGGTTATATCCAGATACGCACGCAATTCATCCGCCTTGATCACCGGTTCATATAGCCTGTTATTTACAAGCTGGGCAAATCCTTTAATCGAAGCAAGCGGATTCCGTATTTCATGTGCCATACCAGCTGCCATTTGTCCCATAACAGCTATTTTTTGTTCGTGCAAATTGTCAATCTGTTGATTTTTATTAGATAAATACCCCTTTGCAAAGCCCGTAAAACCGATCCAGTTGCTTTCCATTAAACGATTATAAAAAAACAATCGAGTCGTAGAATCATCTTCCATCTCTTCAATGATCTTAAACATCATATTCTGAGCGATTAAGTTTAAATCCTTGCTCATTTCAAGTAAGATATCAAAATGATCACCGAATATTTCTGCAGTATAAATCCCTCGCTCCACCCCCTCTTTTTCTAGTAGGCTTAGGTATTGGTCGTAACCAAAGGAATCCAAGAACAGTGCCTCTATCATACTGATTAATATCGTGCTGAATGTTGAATCTAACAATTCCTTATGCGTCTCTACAAACCAGACGGATTCGATATTTTTCATAGTTATAGAATGGTAATGCCTATCTAAAATAATTGGAACAGCTAGGGTTAATGACGAACGTAATGCATTTGCTCTGTATGACATTTTCATCCTCCCTCTTTGTTGTTTTGTATTCAATATATATGTATATTTTCCTGCTTCAAAAGTAACAGTAAGTCACTATATTTCACAAAACCAATAGTTTTACTTAATTAATAATTATAAGCGCTATAAAAAATGCAACACCCCAAGCTATTCCGCCTGTAACGGAATGATTTGGGGTGTTGATTACTTGTATGATAAATCTATATAACCAAGGGGAGCTTGTTAGCCCCTACTTACCTTCAAAAGGCTAACCTTCCTCATTCTAGTATAACTATGCAATTGAAACGATAATGTCTTTGTACTATCAAAAAAGCATTTGATCCAGGATCAAATGCTTTTTACGTTGCTCCTTGATTATTCAAACAGATCATTCACGGAACGAATAGGCTTCACATCCATCGATTCCTTCGATGCGGCTAGATTCAAATACACTCCTACCCAGATGATTGCGCACAAAATGATATAAACCATCTCTTTATCCCCTCCCTTGTGTGGGTTTTATCAGCAATCTATTAATCGTCTCTGTACTCAAAAACATCAATGTTAGTGCGGCATCCACCGCTCCCGTGGAATGGCAAATACTATGAACCAGAGCATCGATGGAGCAATGGAAAATCCAAGTAGCGTAACCGCAGTAAGGAAACAACTGAACAATGTGATTCTACCTGTACCCAGACGCTCGACCATCCTGTTGCTGAACAGACTGGACACGATGGTCCCTCCCGCAATGATCATGGACACGATACCTGCCGAGCCGAGTAAAGAGTCAGGAAGTCCTAGACTGATAAAAGCCAGATATATAATAATCAAAAACCAGGTAGACAAGCATGCTTCCCCTCGTGATAAAAATGATTCGTTGCACGCGTAAAGAAATACATTTACGCACTTAATAAATATACTTTATAAAGTCTATGTATGAAGTATGCGATATAAGTATTCCTTTGTCAAGCAACCCATTCACTGATCTGGAGCCGTATCATTAGTGTGCAGTGCATATCAGCAATTGGATCAATACTCATATTGATCACCTAAAAAAAAGAGGCTTGTCCCATAAGTTCATTCATCTCATGACTTATGGGACAACCTCTTAATGGAGCTCGACCAAATCCGGCTCCAATGACTTCAATGTCAACCAGCGCAGGCCAGCCTCGAAGTCATCTTGAAATGTATTTTGCATAACAATCTGTGGATAAATGGGCATTGGATGTCGAAGCTGATAAGCTTCCCAAGCAGATGTCCAGGTTTCTAATTCCACCTTATCCTGATATATTACAATTTTGTCCGGAGCAAGAACAGCATTCAGGGTTTGGATAATCCGGCAGACAGTATCGATGAACGTGTCCTTGCCCATCTCGAGACTCCAGTCAGGCATGTCGGGCAGGAATTTTATTTCCCCTGACATGCCCTGATTACCTTTAAGGATCTTTCCATTCAGATAGATACCCATGCCAGGTGGGTACCTGTTTGGAAAGTAAAGACCAAGCAAGTACTGTTCCTCTTCCTCTCCCTGGTTCATGCAATATCCGCTGATAGCTGCATTAACGTCATTTTCAACCAAGATAGGCAACTCAAATTGTTGCTCAATCTCTTGAATCATCCGTGAGCCAGTCAGCTCATGGTGGCTGCTGACTTTAATTTCGCCGTTGACAACCTGTCCCGGAATGCCTATGCCAATAACCTTGATAGAAGGATACAAGGCTATAGAGCGTTCAATAATATCACAAAAAAATTGTCTTTCGAAGACTGGAATGATATGTTCATCCTTCGCCAGAATCTCGTTCTCCAAATTCACGACAGTGGCTGAAATCAGTACCTGTCCCTCTTTATCCTTCAGATAAATGACTAGCCCGAGGCTGAAGTTGTAATTGTAGCGATAAGTTTGTGCTGGTCTACCGCCGTTTGATGGTACAGTCAAGTCTTCGAAGAGCTCACCTAACTCGTGCAGCTCCTTGACTAATGAGTTTACTGTTACGACGCTCAGTTTGGTCAGTGCTGCCAGCTGGGGTTTGGTAGCTGTATTTATACGTTTCATCACTTGACGAACGTTGTTGAGGTTAATTTCCTTCATTAAGTTGGCGTTTGCTGTTCTCATAAGCCCCCCTGCTCGATGAACGTAGGGATCAATTCATCAGGTATTCCTTTTAAGTAGATTGTACCTTAATGTCGTCTAGTTTTCATCTTCGTATCTTAATACGATAGTGAAATATTAAATCTTGGGGTCCATCAAACTGAATTGCAAAGAATTGAACCTGGCTCGGATTAACAATAAGGACCTTTAATTATTAAGAAGTAGAGCCGCCAAATCTTAGCCGCTCTTCCATTAGTTCCATCATTCTCATCTTAATTCGTAATTACCCATTTTTGCCGATCAAGAGTAGGATCAAATTCGCTTAAAGACAATGTTGTTCCATCCGCTGATACTTCCAGCGCTTTCCTATGATGAGCAGAAATAATGCTTAGAGTACCATCATCATTCTTGTGAAGAATCCAACGCTGATTGTTATATCCGAGATAATGGTATAACTGAATTTTATTTTGCCCTGTGTCGAGATCAAGCGCCTGACCGGCTGTTGTACGAATGGAATAGGAACCTGCATCATCCCCCGTCGGCACGATTACCCACTTCTGATCCGTAGAAACATTCGCATCCTTCAGGGTAACAGCTTCACCATTTGCAAGATTTGCTGTATAGAGAGATTTCTGTAGTTTTGCATTTACTAGACTAGATGTGGTTAAGTTGGCAGGTGTTTCTCCGCTCACGTTAACGTTTTGATATGAAGCATATCCGCCAAATACATGTAGTCCAAAGCGACCTTCTGCAAATGTGCCGTCCTGGAGGTCGATCACTTTCTGCCCATCCACATAAACTACAATATGCGAGCCCTTCGCTTCGATTTTTACTTTATAGGTTTGACCCGGCTGAATGAACATCGGAACTTTCGCCAGTATTTGACGCTCTTCAAAACGGCCTTCGATTTTATAAAAGAGACGTACGGACTTCATATTCGGATCCAGATTTAAGTAGTATCCGCTGCGTCCATCTTCGCTGGCGCGGAACAACATAGAGCCTGCTCCCCCGGATTTCCCTAACATCATATCTGCTTCATAAGTAAAGTCTCCAGCCTGCTTCGCTGCGATATAATTCGCGTCACTCAAGTAATTTCCACGAATTCCATTTTCACTAATGACCCAAGAGGCTGCAGATAGATCTTTAGTCCATCCACCTAAGTTCGTATGAAATTCACCATCAGTTACCTTAACTAAAACGCTTATTGATGTCTTCCCATTTGGAGTAGAGACAGTAATGATAGACTCGCCTTCTTTTTTTCCTACAATGGTTGCCTGTGAGCTATTTTCTACGTTTAGTTCAACTACATCCTTGTTACTGGAATTCCATTTCAGCGGCTGTGCACCATTACCTGTTCCATTCTCTACCATTGCCAAGAGTGTGTCGCTTTGCCCCTTGCTCAGTTCACGATCATTTGTATCCATCATTATCTTGGTAGCGGAATCGGACTCCTGATTCCATACAGATCCTAACTGATTCACTTTCAGAGATACGACCTTTACGTTGCCTCCATTGGTGTAAAAGCTCAAAGCTCTGCTGGCTGGATCCGGAAAAATGACATCAGAGAAAACGACTTTACCGTTGTTGCCAAAAACCTCAACAGAAGACTCGTCTACAAGGATACGCATCTTAATACGCCTATTCTCCGTTTGCATTGGCGCTTCATGTCTTGTACTAAATAAACTCGAAAAATCCGTCAAACCAGATGCAGACCGATCCACAAAAATCTGACTCTCACTAGGTTTATATCCAACTACCGTTTTCTGACTTCCACCTACTCGAACGTTAAAACCAAATTCACTTACCTGACTGCCTGCAGGAATTTCTACTTCAGCTTCAATCTCGTATGCACCAGAAGTAACGCCTTTCAGTAGGTTCTGAGAAGAAGGACTCACCACTTTATTAGCTGTAAAATACAGCTGACTACGCAGCGATTGGAGCTCTTTAATTGGGCTTTGAACGAGCTGAATCCCATCTTTAGTCGTTACTAATGAGACTTCCCTTGGGATTGACAGTACGCCCTTCCAATGGGTCGTTGGAAAAGCAAACGGATAGTCCCAGTTTGTCATCCAAGCCATCATTACGCTGCGATGATCTGGCATGTTCGAAAAAGACATCGAAGCGTAGAATTCTTTTCCAAAATCTGTTCGCAATACTTTCCTCGACGGATTATCATTAACGAATTTACCTTCCGCTGTTAAATGACCCACAAAATATTCAGCATCTGATCCGCCTGTTTTTGGATTCGCTCCTGTACTAATCATCAGAACCCATTTCTTCTGTGATGTTCCGTCTACCGAAAGCTGAAGTAAATCCGGACATTCCCATACACCGCCGCGAACATAGTCCCCGTATCCCCAACTATCTGTCAGGGTCCAATCAAGTAGATTCGTTGAAGTAAAGAAACGAATATGATCTCCACCGGATACAACCATTACCCACCTGTTATTGTCGTTATCACGAATCACTTTCGGATCACGGAAATCCCAACCTCCAGGCTCATCTCCATTATCTCCGGGATTTCCAATAACAATTGGACGTTCCTTGAAATACTCCCAAGTACGACCTTGGTCCTTGCTGTATGCAAGACCGATACGCTGATTCCCATTCGGGCCATCGGGATTATAGGAAGTGTAGTAGCCAATCAGCCCCTTACCTCCTGAATCCCCGAACAAGCCTGATGCATTCGTCAAATCTGCCACAGCCGATCCAGACCAGACATGTCCATGATCATTCCAGGGTAGCGCAATCGGAAGGCGCTTCCAGTTCAGCATATCTTTACTGACAGAATGTGCCCATGTGCCTCCGTCCTGATGGAATAGATGATATTCTCCTTCGAAATAGACCAGTCCATTCGGATCACTTGCAGAACCACGAATTGGCGTATAGTGATATTGAGGACGATATTTTTCATTATAATAACTGCTAGCATCCGTCACATAAGTATCCTGGAAGTAAGCCGTTCCTTGTTTAACGACGATTCCTGCATATCCATCGGTGTAGGTTTTATCTGTTAGATCGATTGCAGCCGGGGTGTATCCGTCTAGGAAGACCTGAATTCTGTTTCCATTTGCCTTTATCTCTACGTGATGTTTTGCTCCGGTCTGACTTGGATAGGTATGCTGTGAACTTGCAATGTCTGTTCCGTTAGCTTTCGTCAAGCTTACACGGACCTGATTTCCTTCCTTCGTAAGGGCAGCTTCATATCCCTTTGTTCCATCAGCCGATGAACGAAAGGCGAGCGCTGCAACAGAATCAGGACGAAGAGATATATTTCCTTCATATACAAAATCAGCAGCTTGTTTGTTATAAATTTGCTGTGACTTACTCTGGTTTGCTACCATTCCTTTTTTGCCGCTGATATTAGGCTGCCATTGTCCTTGATTTGTAACCAAAGCACCCAAATTTCCTTTCAGATCACTTACGATTATGTTTTGGAACAAAACAGAACCATCCCATACATTGAGTCCTAGCTTACCTGTACGATACGCGTTATCCTGAACCTCAATCACAGGTTTATATGCATTGTCCCAATATATTTTCAGCGATGCCCCCTCTGCTTTCACCTTGAGATGATAGATTTCGCCTACCTTGACTGTAACTTTTCGCTCCTCTTTTAATTTCCCTTCACCACCACTTGCGTCTTGTAAACGAATCATACCTGCATTCGGTACGATTTGGAGCATGTAGGAACCCCAGCCATCTTCATTAGAACGGAACAATAAGGTCGCGTCAGCTTGCATATCCTTGATCATGACGTCAGCTTCATAGATAAAATCCTCTGACACCGTTTCGGAGATTGCCATTACATTTTCTTTTGGATCGGAAGACAGTAAGATTCCTTCAGGAGTATCCACCAAGTTACCTATTCCTTTTATTTGCCAACCTGTCAAATTCGTATTTGTATTGGTTACGCTTTCAAAAATAGAAAGTCCCTCCTTAGCTCGTTTGCTTACCTCCTGTTCAGCGAGCGCAGCCCATCCAGTCCCGGGATTTGCTACATAAATGCCTGCTGAAGTCATTACAAGTCCTGTTGCCATAAGAAAGCATATTGCGACTTTTCCTTTATTTCTCATTTTCTTTGCCCTCTTTTTCTATCATTAATATTGAAAATCAAGAAGGAGGCCAATTCGTTACTGCACTGACCTCCTCTATATATTCTTTTACAATTGAGCAGAAATCTGACTTTCCAGTGCTGTGAGTCCAAGAGCCAGAGCACCGCATAATCCCGCCTGTTGGCCTAGTCCTGGTGGAACGATATACTCATCTATGTGTTCCAAAATAGTACTTGAGCTGACATAGCCGTTCAGGTTCTGAAGCACAGCCTGACGGATCAGTGGAAACAATTGTGACTGCTGCATAACACCACCACCCAGAATGATTTTCTGAGGAGAGTTAAGCAATATAGCACCCGTAATCGACTGTGCAATATAAAATGCTTCCATTTCCCATGCAAGATGATCCATAGGAAGTTCATGGCCCTTCTTCCCCCACCTTGCTTCAATAGCAGGACCTGCCGCCATCCCTTCTAGGCAGTCCCCATGATAGGGACATCCCCCTGGGAATACATCGTCAGGATGGCGTCTCGTAAGAACATGACCCCCTTCAGGATGTACAAGACCATGAATGAGTTTACCTTCTGAATACACTCCCACACCAACACCCGTGCCAACTGTATAGTACAAACAGCTGGATAACCCTTGAGCAGCGCCCCATTTGGCTTCACCAAATGCCGCTGCATTGACATCCGTGTCCCATCCAAAAGGAACCGAAAAGTTTCTTTTCAAAGTGCCCAGCATATCGTAATTTCCCCACCCTGGCTTTGGTGTTGTTGTAACGTAACCATACGCCCTGCTATCTGTGTGAATATCAATCGGACCAAACGATCCAATTCCGATAGCTTCTACTTGCTTGCCTTGAAAATATTGAATAACTTTGGGCAACGTCACCTCAGGATGTTCTGTTGGGAAACTAATCTGATCTTCAATTTCCCCATTTTCATTCCCAATGCCACATATAAACTTCGTCCCGCCAGCTTCAATCGCTCCTATACGCATATACATGACTCCTCTCGATGACTAATTCTTGTCTTGCTCAGCAGAGGGAGTAAGCTCAGAGATATCCAGAGAAATCAGCAAGTCATTCTCATTTTCTGCAAACACAGCTATACCTTTAGATTCTAGTCCAGGGAATATAAGATCCGTAATCACTGCCTGACCACCATTACTGAACGCCTCAACTGAAGAGCGATCCACAAAAATACGGAGATCATTTGACTCATCAAGCGCTTCGAGCTTGGCTGAATGATGTCCTACGAAATGTTCGTGGAAATCATGCTGACCTGAAGCCATCCGATCTACATAAAGCTCCTCTGTCTCACCGTTAATACCGATTATTGTTTGACTATCCGCACCTACTCTTACTTTGAAGCCTACAGATTTACCTCGAGTAAACTCAGCTATAATCTCATAAGATTCCAAGTGAATCTCCTTAAGAAGAGTATTGATTTCTTGCACCGTTGCCTCTTTCACAGAAAGGACTTGTACACGAGCAGATTCCAACTCTTGTACCGGCTTCTGTACAAGAAAGATCTCCCCTTGTCTTGATTCGAGTTGAAGTTCCCTTGCAATCGTCATCGCGCCGCGGAATTCTTCTGCCGGCGTCTTGTTAGCATACATCCAGTTGCTCATCCAGCCGATAAATAGTCGTCTTCCATCTTCAGCCGGTATATCGGACCAGCTTACACCTGCATAATTATCTCTTCCATAATCAATCCAGCGAACTTTTATCGAATCTTCATCTGGCGTGAACACTTCTCCATCAAAATCCCCTGTGAAATACTGAGTTCTTGACCCTTCCACAAAAGCGGGATCCGCACCGATGCTCACAAGCATCACCCATTTCGTGTTCGAATGATCGCCATCAATAGCAAGTGGGAACAAGTCTGGGCATTCCCATACCCCGTCATGAGAACCGATTCCGTTACCAAATTCGCTGGCATATGTCCAGTTAATTAGATCAGGAGAATGATATAAACACACCGTTTGACCACAAGCTACAATCATCACCCATTGATTCGTATCTTGATTCCAAAATACTTTGGGGTCACGGAAATCAATGAATGTATCATGTTCAAGTACCGGGTTTCCTTCATACTTCGTCCAGGTTCTTCCGTTATCTTTACTGTAGGCCAAGCTTTGACGCTGAATGGCTGGCTTGCCTTCTGGCATATCCAAATGATGCGTAAAAATCGCTACTAAACCTGGTTTACCTTCAAAAAATCCAGTCGTATTATTCCAGTCAACTACAGCACTGCCGGAAAAAATCATACCTAATTCATCTGGAGCGAGAGCGATAGGCAGTTCCTCCCATGTAACAAGATCCTTGCTGACCGCATGGCCCCAGTGCATAGCTCCCATGGTCATTCCACCCGGATGGTGCTGAAAGAACAAATGATATTCACCCTCAAAATAAACCATTCCGTTTGGATCATTCATCCACTTTTCCTTAGGGGAAAAATGATACACACCTCGGTAATTTTGTTTCGCAATCGTAGACATTATTGTTTTCTCCTTTACTCCCGTTCTAAGATCATCTCTCTTTATATAGATGAAGGTCGTGTATAGCAGTGTAACTGCATGGAACTCGGCCTTCATCCCACAATAGTAATCATTTGTTATTGGGTTGCTCTATCATATCCGCCTTGTTTAATTTCAAGCCATTCTTGCAAGCCCAGACGATCCAATTCTTTCAGATATTCATCCCACTGCGCTTCGATTTTACCGTTTTGGTACCATTCTGTGCGCATTCTAAGCACGTAGGCAAAAAGATCCGTTTCAATTGTCGTAAGGCGATCAAGCTCTTGAATGGAGTGGAATACACTCGGCATTACGTTTTCTGCTTTCATCTTTGGCGCCATGATATTCTTGATAATATCCATTCTGCTTTTGGCATCATCCGGCATGGTTGTGTATTTCCCATAATAAGAATCAAGAATAGCTAGGGGTCCACCGACACTTGTTTTCTCACGTAGTTCTACAGGAGCTGCACCCTCCAGCGGCAAATGTTTCAGCATTCCTTTTTCTTTATCAAATTCGAAAATATTCTGCTGTTTCTCATCTCCATACGTCCCCCAGTTGTTCTGTACAGATTGAATCGGATCGAAGAGTTGATCAACCCATTTCGCTGTCGTTTCCAAGTTCTTATTGGCGCTTGTGACAACCATCTTACCTCTTCCCAAACCAAGCGCGTTCGTTCTTGTTACGTTAACTTCACCATCGGGTCCAGCAAGTGGAGGCATAACTTCGTAGCTGTCATTATCTCCGGTGATGTTGGCCTTATCCCATGAGAAGTAAAGTCCGTATTTCTGATCCTTTCCTTTTGCAAGGTAAGTACTCCAGTCTTGTGTGTAGGCTTCAATATCAATAAGTCCTTCTTTATACAGCTCGTTAATAAAAGAAACTGCTTCCTTGTAGTCTTCTTGTGCCGCCGTAAATATCACTTTCCCATCATTGCTCACAACCGCATGGTCAGGGTTCTCACCCAATCCAAACGAAGCAAATAGGAATGCCAGATCTTCTGCTCCCGGCTTGTTAATAAAGGACAATGGAATTTCGTCAGCCTTACCGTTGCCATTTGGATCTTTTGTCTTGAATGCAATTAATACTTCCTTTAATTCTTCTGTTGTTTTAGGCATATCAAGGCCAAGCTTCTTAAGCCATTCCACATTGATCCAAGGCATACTATCTACCGCCTGGATTCTTTCTTTACCGCTACCCAGCTCTTCAATCCATGGAAAGGCATAAATATTGCCATCTGGTGCCGTAATCATACTCTTATATTCTGGTGCTTCTTCCAGCACCTTTTTGAAGTTTGGCATATTGTTCTCGATGAGATCATTCAGCGGGACGATGGCACCATCTTTAGCAAGCTTGAGCAGCTCATAGTCACTATAGTCCGCATTAAAAATTGCATCAGGAAGATCACCACTTGCCACAGCCAGGTTTCTTTTTTCAACAAATACGTCTTTCGTGAAATTCTTCCAATTAATATGAACATTCGTCTTTTCTTCAAGACGTTTATTAATCAGTTTTTCATTTGGATCCGTTGGTGCAAGTGGAGAGCTTTGCGTAATAAAGTTCAAAGTTACTTTACCGCTGGCGTCCTGTTCTTTACTAGCTGCACTTCCCCCTCCTCCTCCACCGCATGCACTAAGGAACATAAGTGAAGCAAGTACAGTTACAGAAGCTGCTTTCGTCGAAACTCTTGATTTCTTAATTCTTTTCATAGGGTATGACCTCCAAATTAGATATGAATGAATTAATCTTTATCTATGTGCAGCCTGTTTCCTACTTAAGGGAACCGACCATAACACCTTTTTCAAAGTACTTCTGGAAGAATGGATACATAACAATGAGTGGCAAACTAGAAACAACGATGGCAGCATACTTGATGATTTCAGACAATCGCTTCATTTCCGCCATGGCAAGTTGATCGCTGATCATGCCCGGATCTACCTGATTCTGGATCAAGATGGAACGCAACACGAGCTGCAGTGGATGAAGATTAGGATTATCTAAATAGATCATAGCGTCAAAGTAGGAATTCCACTGGCCAACAAAGGCATAAAGAGCGAGCACAAAAACAATCGGTTTGGAGAGCGGTAATACGACACTGAAGAAAATCCGCATCTCGGAAGCTCCGTCTACATTAGCGGCTTCCTTCATTTCATTCGGAACTCCTTTGAAGAAAGTTCTAGAGAGAATGATGTTCCAAACATTGACCGCCCCTGGAATGATCACCGCCCATACTGTATCAAGCAGACCAAGGTTCTTAACGAGCAGATATGTAGGTATGAGTCCACCCCCAAAGAACATGGTGATAATAAACAATGTCATGAAGAACCCTTTTCCTTTGAGCCTGTCATCGGACAGTGCGTAACCGGCACAGATTGAGACGAGAACGGTAATCATAGCAAATGAAACAGAGTATAAAACAGAGTTTCCAAAACCTCGGATCATGGCAGGATTAGAAAGAATTTTTTTATACCCTTCTAATGACCAGTCCGATAGGTTGAATGATAATCCTTTACTGAGCAGGACAGATGGATCCATAAAAGAGGCAATCACTACATAAATCAAGGGAAGTACGATGATAAGTACGGCCAGCGTCAGGAAGATCGCATTCAACACGATGATAAAACGATCTAATCCGGAATGTTTAATGGGCATAGCTTGTTGCTCCTTTCTTAGTAAAGACCTTCACCCTCATTCAGTTTCTTCACGGTGAAGTTAACGGTGACGAGCAAGACGATGTTGATGATAGAGTTAAACAATCCTACTGCGGCTGAATAAGCATAATCGCCCGACTGCAAACCAATTTTATAAACGTAAGTCGGAATGATTTCTGAGGTTGGCAAGTTCATCGCCGTTTGCATGAGATAGGCTTTTTCGAAGCCAATGGACATAATCCCACCAGCTGCAAGGATAAATACAATAGCCATAATTGGACGAATGGTTGGCAGATCGATATGGCGTATTCTTTGTAGAAGATTAGCGCCGTCAAGATTGGCTGCATTATGTAACTCAGGATCGACATTAGCAAGCGCTGCTACATAAATAATGGATGCCCAACCAGCTCCGGTCCAAATATCGGATAAAATGTAGATCGAACGGAAGTACTCGGGACGAGACATGAACATAATTGGTTCACCTGTAAGCCAGGTGAAAAACTGGTTAATCGGTCCCGTTGGGGACAAGAAGATAAACAACATCCCGACCACAACGACAACAGAAATAAAGTTAGGTGCATACAAGAACAATTGAATGTTCTTTTTGACGCCTGCACGGCGAATTTGATTCAACATCAAGGCAAGCAGGATCGGAATTGGAAAACTCAGAATTAATCCGAAGAAACTTAATTTAAGCGTATTCAAAAAGATTACTTCGAAATTGGGAGAAGAAAGGAATTTCTCGAAGTTGTACAAGCCTACCCATTCACTCCCCATAATTCCTTTGATTGGGCTGAAATCTTTAAAGGCGATAATCGCACCATACATAGGACCGTATTTAAAAATAAGGGTCAGAATCACAGCTGGTGCGAGCAAAATATAAAGAAAGTAGTGCTTCTTTAAATAATCCATTAAGGAACTCTTATGTCGCGTCACCGTTATTCCGTGTTCGGCTTCTATTGGGTTATGCAATGCCTTTACCTCCGTTCTTATCAATGTTTACATCTTGATGCAGTAAGGGCTTTCAATCTCACTTATGTCCTGCTGCTTTTACAATTTACCAAACACTTAATCGTTCGTCAATACATTTTGTAAAAATATTTATGTGCATATGACAAATTATTATGTTCATAAATGGCGTATACAATTTTACATAATTACAAATACAGCCAATTTAAATAAGAATATATACTTCAATCTCATCATTTTCTCAATAATATGAAAACAAAGCTATTTTTTTGCACATCAACGTCACAATAAAATGTAAACTAAATTGTGCATTTGTAAATATCATGTTGCTATTTTCAGCAAACTAATATACATTTAAGAGAGTTGGAATAATGGCAAATAGTACACTATTTGTGGCGAATATTAAGAACAAGAATATAGAGGTGAATTACATAGATGGCCAGAGAAAAAGTAACCATACAAGATATCGCGGATGCTTTAGGAATCTCCAGAAATACAGCTTCTAAAGCCCTAAATGGAACGAACGGTATACCTGATGAAACCAGAAACAAAGTAATTAAGAAAGCAATAGAGTTAAAATATAAGCAATTTGCTTTTATGGACACCGAGAGTGTTCAATCCAGAAACTCTGGAAACATCGCTTTATTAACAGAAAATTTACCTAACACTTCCCATTTTGGGTCGAAACTGATCAGTGGCATGGAAAAAAGAATCAGTGCAGAGGGATATAATTTATCCATGCACATTATTAGAGACATTGATCAAGAGTCCCTGTCTCTTCCAAATAATTTTGATGTCTCCAATGTAGACGGAATTATTTGTATTGAGTTGTTCAACTCGGAATATAGTAAGTTGATTACAAATCTAGGTATTCCAACTATTTTCATCGACTGCTCTGCAGATGTCTGTTACCCTGAATTCCAAGCAGATGTACTTCTCATGGAGAACGAACACAGCACATACCAACTTACCAAAAAGTTAATTGAGGGCGGTTACAAATCACTGGGGTTCATCGGGGACTATAATCACTGTAGGAGTTTTAATGAAAGATGGGTGGGCTTTAATCGCGCACTAATAGAATCCGGGATTCAGCTTGATCTCACACAATGCATTCTCGATGACGATCAACTATTTTTCTCAAGTCCAGAGTGGGCAGATACTAGACTAAGTCAAATAAATGAGCTCCCTTCTGCTTTCGTGTGTGCTAACGATTATATTGCGGTTACCTTTATGAAGTCACTCAAAAATGTGCTTTCCATTCCTAACGACATCGTCATTTGTGGTTTTGATAACGGTCCTGAATCAAGCATTGTAGAACCCCATCTTACTACGGTTCATATTTATAGTAATGAGATGGGTGTCAAAGCAGCCGAAATGCTACTTTCCCGAATTAATGATCCGAAGCAACCCTATCAGGTTTCTCATATTTATACCAAACTCATCATAAGAGACTCTACACCTAATATCAGTTGATGAATTCATAATTTTGAGATAAAAAAATAACCTATGAAAATGAAGCAAAGAACCCAAGCGATTTAAAATTCAATCGCTTGGGTTCTTTATGTTTGTTAGACTACAAGAATGACCGTCTACTCCCTTTATTGGGACGATAGCTCTTAATGGCATTAATCAAGCCGATGCACGATGTGATGTCAACAAAGAGGGCGTCTCTTATTCGTTGTTCCCCATCGTGCTGATGTCGATGACGAACCGGTAACGGACATCTGAAGCAAGCACACGCTCCCAGGCTTCATCAATCCGGTCAGCAGAAATGACCTCGATTTCAGATGCAATATTATGTTCAGCGCAGAAATCAAGCATTTCCTGCGTTTCACGAATTCCGCCAATCATCGATCCGGCAAACGAGCGGCGGTGGCCGATCAGCGAGAATACGTTTACTGCCAAAGGATCAGCAGGCGCACCGACATTGACTAATGTACCATCCAGCGCCAGGAGCGAAAGATAGGCATCGATATTAATCTGCGCGCTTACAGTATTTACGATTAGATCGAACGAACCGGCAAGCTGTTTAAATGTCTCCGGATCGCTAGTGGCATAATAATGATCCGCCCCTAATTGCAATCCGTCTTCCTTCTTCTTCAGGGACTGTGATAAAACAGTAACCTCAGCCCCCATGGCATGAGCGATCTTCACAGCCATATGTCCAAGCCCACCAAGACCCACTACAGCTACTTTTTTACCGGGAGCTGCTCCCCAATGACGCAGAGGTGAATAGGTGGTGATTCCTGCACACAGAAGCGGTGCAGCAGCATCAAGCGGAATACTGTCAGGGATCCGAACCACAAAATCCTCGGTTACGACGATATGAGTGGAGTAGCCGCCTTGCGTATACTGCCCGTACCGGTCGATAGCTCCATAGGTGCCCGTATTTCCACTCAGGCAATACTGCTCCTCACCTTTATGGCAATTACTGCACTCTCCACAGGAGTCAACCATACAACCTACCCCTACCCGGTCGCCCACTGAGTACTTTGTGACTTCAGAACCAATCTGGCTGACAATTCCGGCGATCTCATGTCCCGGAACGAGTGGATAGTTGACGGGTCCCCACTCCCCGCGGGCAGTATGAATGTCCGAGTGGCAAATACCAGCGTATTTAATCTCAATAAGAACATCGTGCGGCTGCAGTTCTCGGCGTTCGATTGTGGTTAGCTTAAATGGACCTTCCTGACTGAATGTAGCGCGTGCATTAACTTTTATCATAGTGAAACCTCTCTTCTGGTTAAATAATAAAATCTAAAACGTCAGCTTTACAAAACATATGTTATTACTTAAAGTTAACTCTAAGTCAAGCACAAAATATATTTGAGATTGGAGATAGATGATGAAGACATACTCCATAAGTGAAGTTGCAGAGTCCTTTAACATGACACCACATACCCTACGTTACTATGACAAGGAAGGTCTTTTCCCTTCTATAGAAAGAACCTCCGGCGGTAAACGTATATTCAAACAATCCGATATGGACGCTTTAAAGGTAATTGAATGCCTGAAGTCATCCGGGATGCCAATTAAAGAAATAAAACATTTCATTGAGTGGTGCTCTGAGGGGGATTCCACCTTACAGCAAAGATATGACATGTTTCTGGAGCGGAAAGCTTCCGTAGAAGCGCAGATGGAAGAATTGAAAAAAACGATGGAAGTCATAGAACACAAATGCTTCTACTACAAGACTGCCTTGGATAGTGGTACGGAAGATATCCATAAAAATAATAAAATAAAAAGTTCATCCGCTCATTAGGAATGGACCTTCAAATTACAGTAAAGGCGGGGCAGATTGATCTGCCCCGCCTTTCTTCAATTCATTTTTTTTAATTGGTACGCCTTTTTGCCAGAAGCTTCTCCGTAAAATTCACATCAAAAAAATGAATGATGGGTCCCAGACCAAGTGCTGACACCAAAGTTCCTAAGCCTACAATGCCTCCTGCCAGGAAACAAATCAGAGCACAAAGAGCATCCGTAAACATCCGGTGCCAAAAATAAGATATTTTAGGGAAGTTCTCTCTCATAATCAGGGACAAGCTGTCGTAGGGAGCTACTCCCACCTTCGATGTCTGATACAGGGATACCCCAAAACTGCATACCACCACTCCAATTGCTACGATAACCACTTGCTGCCATAACAAATGAGGTTCGCCGAACAGAGATAGCCAATTATTATGAAAGAAAGTAGCAATATATCCTAAAAGAATTGCGTTTACGAAAGTCCCGACTCCAATAAACTTTCGTCCTGTTATGAATTCGATTACAAACAATACCAGGTTCAATAAGATCAAAAAATTCGCATATGTTATACCGACGCTCTCTGCAAGTGCCATTGCCATACCGCTGAAGGGATCATTCCCCATACCGGACAGCTTGAAAATACTAATTCCCATGCCCAGAAATACATTGCCGATAATCATAATAAGCAATCGTTTTTTATCGACGTTATGAATATATCCCCTCATATTGTCCATCCTATTTTCATATTAAAAATGCAACTTACAATAACGACGTCATTATATCATATTTTCTTGATTGGGATTGGAAAGAAATACAAAGACTACACAAAAAGGAGACGATCAAATGAAGGGCGACAAGAAAGCTCCGCTTGATGGGCGCGGCCCGGGTGTTGATCCTATAACCGAACCCGATTCAAGCCTGGCTGGCGATATGGGAGCAACAGGTAAGCTGGAAGAAATCGTGGGTGCTTTGCAGGGCGACGAACCAGAGATCACAGCTCCCGGCATTTCTCCTGATAAACAAAAAAATACAGAAACAACGGACTGAACATTATTTGAAGGGAGCATTCTAGGAAAGAGACTGTCCGATATTATTACAGCTAATGAGGTATCCCGTTTTTTAATATTCCAGGATCCGGGATACTTTGTTATCTAATCACCTTTCCTAAAAAAAAAAAAAAAAAACAACTTATCCGCAGACAAGTCGCCTTTTAATACATTAATGTTAACACCTGTATCAATTCCAAAACGTCCCACAACGACTTCCTTCTCCCGGTCATCCAAAATATCGAGATTGCGATAAATCTTACTCTTCTCGATCTTAAGATCTACTTCTTTAATGACATCATCCACTTCGGAGCCGAGGATATCGATAAGTGTAATTTCATTACCTTCCTTGCCTGTCCCAATCGGATCGTGTAGTGACACATCTTTACGAGTCTTCTTCAAAGATCTTAGGTGCATCAGAATTTCATTTTCAATACAACGAGAAGCCAAAGTGGCCAGCTTTGTCCCTTTGTTCGGGCGATAGCTCTCGATGGCTTTAATCAGGCTGATTGTGCCGATGGAGATTAAATCCTCCATGTCCTCTCCCTCTCCGGTGTTATCGAATTTCTTGACGTTGTGGACACGATACGATGTCATTTTGATCGTACTACATCTCATTTAAGAAATAATCGCTCCACCAGATTCATTGAGAATGATAAACGAGACGGCGATTGGAATCAGTAACCACTCAACGAATTCAATATGCAGAATAATCAATCCACGAACATTTAATTCTATTTAAAAAATCCACTGTGATAATGCTGCATTTAAATAATTCTCTGTATTATTATCGCTGAAGAACACAATCAATCCTTAAAATATTTTTTCTACACAACTAAGGAACTTCCGCTTTAGATAACCAGTCATTTCGTTTTTTCACCTTTATAATACCACTACTCATAGTAACGGGGTTTATATTAAAAATCCCGACTTGAGAAATCGATTTTGGAATCTCCACTAATAACTTAACACAAGCAAATAAGCACAGATCAGATTATAAGAATTTAAGCCTTGGTGACGAATTTTGTTCTCATATTATGAATCAGCATTGTTTCCATACTCCATATGACTTGAGTGTCAGTCACTGTATTTTAAGCCGTAAGAAGAGCGGTGGCGGTTAACTTGTAATTAATGTTTATCGAGCCATCCGTTTGAACTTCAATCATATCAATAAATCTATGCACCATTTCAGAAGTCAGTTCATCCAACTTCATAAACTGCTTGAGTACCTTCTTCAATCGAACGATACTTTCTCCTGTGCTATTTCTTGCCTTTAAAGACTGAAATCCTCTTAAGTGGTCGAAATTCGGATTTAATCGACACCCACTGCCTCCATAAAAAAAAGCCTCAGAGCAAGTCTCAGAGACAGTTAAAGGGATTATAACTATAAATTATCTATTGCAAAGTCTAGTATTTCTTCTCTTACATTTCTAGGCAATTCATATTTATCATATCTTAATGCGTACGGACTTATTTCTACCTTTCTTCCCGCATCTGCTTCTTTTTTAACAATGTACGCTAACGTATCCAATGGATTTGATGATTCATTCAATAGTAAAACCTTTAGTTTCTCCAATAATTGATGCTGATTAATGTCTTGGAACTGTAGCAGTCCATTAGTGCTTTTATACTGTGTTTCGTAATTGCTATAATTATCAATAACTTCCCAATCAAACCATTTTGCTTGAAGTTCTTGAGATATGTTTGGAATATCATTAGCATGCCAAAACTCTAATCTTCTCGACAATATATCAATATGGAAGCCCCCCATAGGGAAATCCTTAGACCATTCATCTAAGAAAATACTTTTGTAACCATAGGATTTATCTATTTTGTTAATCAAATCAGGTCCGTATGATAAATAAACGTCTATTCCCCCACATAACGGAAATAGAAGTAATTCGTTTTGAGAGAACCTTACACTTGCCACCGTATCAACCCAGTTCTTCTCTTCCGGAGGTGCTAAACTTAAATCATTTATATCATCTTCAGAACTTGTTAATACTTTTTCCTTAGGGTAACCAACATATGTTGCTAAATCTATTAAACCTTCATAAGCCCATTGGATTTCCCATCCATACCAAATATTCCCCATAAGTTTCAAATAGAGATTCCTTAGTGGAATGTCGTAAAGTATATCCTCACCACCATAGAATAATAATTTCTTTTTATCTAAATCAAGAATTGCCCCACCTTCTGCCCAAACATCATCCAACCAACCTGATTCATCAAGCTTTGTCTGCATCTCGATAAAATTAATGGCATATTGTTCTCCCCAAAATAAATCTTTTGGCAAAGTGTTCGCACACCAATGACTGTAATACAACTCATAAGATTTATTTCTAACAATAATTAAATTCGCTCTTTGTCCCAATGTCCCCACCCCATTCAAATAGCTTGGCCCATTAGGTTTAATATTCCATCTCCAAAAGAAAAACCCTCCCAAAGTAGGAAGGGTCTACATCGATACATATTGTATTTATTCTTTTCTCACTAATAGTGAACAGCACTCCACATGTGTGGACTAAGCATTATTGACAACATTAAAATAGATGCAGGAGTATTCACCTTAGTTATCTATTTTTTCGTTGGAGTCCAAGTGGCTATTCCGTTTCCGGGGCATGCAACTACTAACCATAAATTATCAAAAAGAACTCCTGATTGCCAACACTCATACTTTTCATGAAACCCGTTAATAAAAAGAATCAAACCGGATTCCAATGTGATGTATAGATGTGGAGACATTTCACCAATTCTTATTTGAGTTACTTTCTGACGTCTTATTTTGTATAAATTCCAGTATTCCTCTTCTTCAGTCATATCTATCATTTCGAGTTCTGAATCCGGAAATGAACCAGTAGTGTTTGGGTAAATTGACCATTTAGATTCAATATTCAAATAAACAAAATCTTCATCGCTATTCCTGTCATAATGAGTAAAGTAAATTTTTGTTGTCGCGGGAGATAATCCAAATTGTATCCCATCAACACTCGAACCCACAAATAAGTGGTGGATTGTCTCTTCAGCAACTAGCCTTTCCTCGTTGTTCATTCAAACCCACCTCAATTAAAATTGAACGCCAATTTCCTTCTGAATTATTAGAAAACCACGATTCAATTCCTTAACTAATAATTTGTCATTCAGCACATTCTTGATTCGACTTAACGCCTCAGTTGAAACAATGCTGAATGGTTCTGACGATGGTTGCTCACCGTCTAGGAGTTCCTTATAACTTGTCGGTGCCCCTAATTCATGATATGTCTGAATTGTGTTTACTTCAAAAGAGTCCCATATCTTTTCGGAAATATTAAGAAGAGGCACTAACTTCGTACTGTCGTACTTCAAATATTTATCATTTACGAAGATGTCATCTTCAGGAAGAATCAAATGCAAAACAATCTCGTTTGATTCGTACATCCAATATAAACGAAGATGTCTGAACAAATCCGACTCAAGAAGAATTTGTTTATAGTCATGCTTTACATGCTGGTCAAATCCCAACTTGAATTTCTTAGCAAGTTTGGATGTATTCCATTTTATTATCTCTTCTAGCGTGTTTTTCTCTGACATCCAATAACCCGACTTAAATGGAAATCGGCTAAATATTATGTTGTAAATCTCACTGACAAAACTTTCATTGTACGTTGAGCACGGAAAAGAATAATGTACTGAAAAATAAGGTGGCATTGAAGCAACTCCTATTAGTTATTGTACTTTATACAATTTTACTATTTTTATAAAATTCCTCTTTTTGGGACGAGAAATTTCTAATGTATCTAGAAGATAAACCATCTTTAGTATGTCCCCTTGACGCGGAGCCTCTATGGGCACGATTACTTGCGAATAGCAGCAAACCGCAAGTGATTCGCCTGGCATAACAGCCTATTGTACCCACTTCTCCACGTAAAGTTATTCAATGAGGCTTATTTATGCTTCTTCCATTATAGTTAATAAAGCCATAAAGGACTTCTCTTTTTCCCTTAGAGTAAACTCAATAGTAACCATCGTGCGTATAAAAGAACTCAATAATTATTACAACGGCATTAAATGGGTTAAGTGTGTTATTGGTTAAATGAAGGTTTCATTCGGCACTGGTAGCCCCACAAAAAAAAGAACTGTTGAAAGGTATGATGCACTATCAAATTTGATAACCTGTTAGCTTTCAAGCTTGCATCTTAGTATTTCTTCAGCGATTACCTCACATTCTTTGAGAGATTTCTTGAACTTTTTTCCAAAACTTTCGTTAAATACATTAAAAATCTCTTTAGCCAATGTTTCTGCTGATTCAGAATTTATATCCGCTATCATAATCTGTTTTGATTCAGATTGATATTCGTCCTCCAATAATGGGTATATTTCGATTGGGTTCCATTTGTTGATTATATCCATAACTTTTTCCATATATTCCCTCACTTATTTACCAAATAGAGATATAAACCTATATTTAATTTGAAATGATATCAATCTTGTTTCTATTTGACTAATTTCCCTAAAAAATATAAAAAACCTCCAACCCCGTATATGCGGCTTCGGAAGTTATTCATTGACGCTGCATTTCGCAGTTACTCTAAGTACAGAATCCCAAAATCACAGCTTCTATGAAAATCTGGTTTGTTCGAATGAACTTTGCTCCATGTTCCAAAATGCGGATAGGTCGTATCGTCGCCGCACTTGTAAAAGTTACCTCTTATCCTTTTTCCCGGTACTGCCCGAAAATCCGAAAAATAAGATTGTACCCAAGCCCATGAGATCGAAAAGCTTAATTCCCAATAGACTTCTCCTTTAACATTGATTTGATCCGTGGTGCATAGGACGTGGAAAAGTGCCGGATTGATAGTGATTGGGAAGCGATCATACCGATCCGCTCCTATCTGCAAGAGAATTGCGCCATTCGCATTAAATTCGAAATTCATATAGCGCTGGTCCGAATCAGGAGTAGGCTGAAAAAAGAACTCGATGCAGCTATCCTTATACACGGGATCATTCATGTTTCTATATGTTCGTATTGGATTCTTTTCGTAAACCTTAAACTGAAGCTTCAGATCCTCCTGACTGTAATTTAATCTTGCTGTAACGACCGGGTTATACCCTTTAAGCCATTGATACTGCTTGATGATCTGGACTTCTTCTGTATCTGAACCATCCGTCTGATTTGCCAGGCGGGAAATTACTAAGGTTTCTAATTTTCTTTCCATGGTTCATTCCCTTCTGTTCGGAATCCCACTGGGGCTAACACAGCAAAACAACCCCATTAATTAACTTGATTATTTAGATCCGCCGCGATTCCCCGGTTTTCCAATACGCAGTTTCGATCCCCGAGATTTCGCACGGCCGTCTGCCGTTACCTGTATTGGAGGATGAAGGAGACCGCCCGCTCTATTTCCCTCTCGGGCGCATCCCCCCGTATCCGCTCTCCTGCAAGGCGGTGAAGTAGGCGTCAAAATCTACCTTCCCCTCGCCCAACGGAACCTCCTGGAATATGACTCCGGAGCTTACAAGCTCTGCAATCCGTTGATGATCCAGCGGCTGGTATCCGACGGCACCGTACACATCCCTCGGATCGACCGGCTTATGTCGGATGCTGTCCTTCACATGGATGTGGACGATATAGTCCTTCAGCAGGTGTATACCATACACCGGGTCATCCCCTGTTACCATCACCATGTTGGTCCAGCCTTATTTCGCGCAAGGTAACGTAATTCCTTCATGGATCGCCCGGTCGGCCAGGAGAGCGACATCCATCGCCCGGCATGCATCCTCCATTGTCGGTATAGCGGGCAAATTGTTCTCCAGCATGGACAGGAAATAGTCCAGTTGGGCACCCGTAGGCTTCGCGGAGAAGTCCATATTGATCATCCGGACCGTTCCTTTCCGGTAGTCTTCGACCTCGACCAGATTTCCCAGATGCTGATCCTCTCGTGGTCGATCGTTCTTGTAGATGATACGGATCCGGCCTGCCGGTCCGATGAATTCCTTCCTATTATCAGTCGGAAGCCCCTTACCCCACCCCGTCTCGAAGTAGCCGATGGAGCCGTCCGACAGACGGAGGGTCATGAGTCCATAATTGTAAGTGTACGGTGGAACTTCTTCATAGAGACGCTGCCCGATCCCGTTGACGCTTACCACTTCCGCCCCTGTAGCCCAACGCATCACATCGATATAATGTACGCCGCAATCCACGATCGGCGAGACGTCCCGGAGTAGGGACAATTGGGAATCCCAATTTTTGGAGGGCTTCAATTGGGATAACCGGATGACCAAGGGGAAGCCGATAGCGCCCTCCCGGATCATCTTCATAACCGCCTGGTACGTGGTGTTATGGCGAAGGATGTGACCGATCAGGACCTTGGTTTTGGCTCCACGGGCAAGCTTCATGAATTCCTGCGTTTCCCGTGCATTACCCGCCATCGGCTTCTCGCATAGGATATGCTTCCCTGCAGCGAGACAATCTTTTGCGATCTCCAGATGGGAGGACGGGTACGTGGCGATAATGACCAGATCCACATCGTCACGCTCGATCAAGACCCGGTAATCCGTGCTCCAACACTCGGCTCCGTATTGGCCTGCCACTAAGGAGGCCCTGTCCCGGTTCCAATCCGCTACGCCGATCAACCGAACCCGCTCCTGTCGTGATATCGCGTCCAAGTGGAGAGAGCCCATATAACCGCAACCTATCACGACCGCCCCGTACCTTTTCATGATGCATCCATCCTATCCTTCTCACTCGCGGAGGTTATTTTATGTTAATCCAAGCTCCTTGTTGGGAGATACCGAAGTCTCCCTACAGCGTCTAATCTTCTTGGGTATTGATGATTTACCATTCTTCATGCATATCCTTCTACTACATTTGTATTATACCGGATTAATACAGAATAACTTTTATCCAGTTATGATACCTTGTTACCTTTATTATATAAGAATGATGGATAGTTTTATTTAGCTAAGAAAGTTACTTTTTGCACGATTCCGTTATTCTGTCTAATTCTATGTAAGGGAGCTGTCCCGCTATGAACCACCCCCTCTCCAACACCGGTCCGCAAGCGAGTCTCCTTCCAGGAGCGGACTCCCTCCATCCATTACGCACAGTTCCAGAGGATCGCACCTCGCTTGTTCCCGAGAAGGAGGCTGTACGATTTCGAGCTGCTCTATGTATGCTGCTCTATGTATGCCATTGCGATGGAGGAGCGAACCTACACGGTGTTACCCAGGCAGCCTATCGTTCTGCTTTCCGGCGTCTACCACCGGAAGGCAAAGGAGGCTGATCCGACCACCAAAATGATCGGGATCACGGTGAATTGCAGTAGGTAGAAGCGCAGAACTTAAAATCTTGCGTACGTGAGTACCGTACGGGTTCGCCCCCCCGCCCTCAGCAGCTAAAAAGATAATTTTCTGAATATGTTTTTTTGTTCATTTAGCCCAACTAATTGAATTAACAAAAAAGCAACTCCCCTGTTGGCAAGTCGCTTTTAAAACACTCTATAGTGAATCTTTAGTTATTATTTAAGATCCTAGCGCTTAGCCTTATAAAACTCATGATACAGCTTCATGAGTGCCCGCTTCTCTATCCGCGAAATTCCCAGCTCCTTCGCAATCTCCCTCTGTGTCCTCTCTTCCCCGCCTGTATCCAATCCAAACCGACCAACGACAACTTCTTTTTCCCTGTCATCCAATATATCGAGGTTTCGATATATCTTGCTCTTCTCGATCTTCAAATCCACTTCTTTAATAACATCATCCGCTTCCGAACCGAGGATATCAATGAGTGTAATTTCATTACCTTCTTTGTCTGTCCCAATTGGATCGTGCAGAGATACGTCTTTCCGTGTTTTCTTCAAGGATCTAAGGTGCATCAGGATTTCATTTTCAATACAACGAGCCGCAAATGTGGCCAGTTTTGTCCCTTTATTCGGGCGATAGCTCTCGATGGCTTTAATCAGGCCGATCGTGCCGATGGAGATCAGATCCTCCATGTCTTCTCCAGTATTATCGAATTTTTTGAGGTTATGGACACGATGTGATGTCAAAAAAAATAAACCAATTACAGCTTTACTATTATCAATAACAATTAATTGATCAATCAACTCTAAGTGAGATTATTCATACTTGTTAAATTGCGTCTAACAATATCCTCGGTTTCAATATGATAGCCACCGTTTTTCACACGTAGAGCAATACATTCAATATTTAGTCGAACATCTTCTAGTCCCACATAAAAACACAATAATTTCAAAGCCTTGTTCCTTTGTATCCCTCATCTGCCTTATAACGTTACCACCCGCTAAAGTGGTTTCCACAATGAAATCCCACTTATTCCAGATATACTACCTGGCTATTCTTATGGCTTCTTTCCCAGCAGATACCTTACTCTTTTCAGGATGTCCATTATTGATCTTGCGGGCTCGTGCATCTGGAATCATCAGTGATTCCGCTTTATGCCATTCTCCCATATAGAAATCTTCCACTTTCATGAAATGAAAAACATAATATTCTCCGTTAATTATTAGCTGTTCCTCTTCTTTTTGATTTCGTGAAATTAAAGGTTTTTGATGATGCAGCCGGATGATGATACTCAATATCTTACGGCCCCTAAAACCTACCATATAACGTTATCTATTTAAAATAATAGTTTACATATACATTACACAAAATAATCAAAAAAGCCTTTTTTTCCTTTTTTCAAACTCAAAATATATTAAATTGATAATATTTATTGACTGTAACAAATACTAGTGTTATATTTCCTAACATTAAATAATAAAATACATAAAGGAAAAGGAGATTACGCACATGAATAAGTTCAAACGTCTACGTGAAACTAAAAGAGATCATTCTGGTTCCACCCGATCTGAATATTCACCTGCAAAAAAAAATTGGAGTAAAAAGCAATTTATAGCTACTTCAATTGTGTTATCTGTTATTGCTACGAGTGTAATTCCGTTCCAAACAGCTGACGCTTTAACTAGAGTTACTTCAGAAAGTGGCACAGTATGGGAGATTCACGATGTTTTTGCTCCTAGCTTAGACACAGGAAGTTTGCGTACAGTTGGTGCTACACAAGTACAAGGTTTCGGCAATATCTTTGTTAAAGTGTCCTCGCCTTCAGCTCCACTGATGAATGGTCAAATGATGCGTGGGTTTGACTTGAAATACGATGGCGTTAATAAGTTTACTTCGGCTCAATCTGTAAATCTAGGAAATGTAACTGTAACACGTGAGGTGTATGTGGATACTATTCATAATCGAACGAGATTCTTTGATACATTCACTAATAAAAATGATGTCGCTATAAAAGTTGATGTATCATTCGGTGGCTCTTTAGGATATGGTACAACAACAAATGCTTCAGTAGTTAAGGCAACCTACTCAGGCGATTTAAAGGTAACTACAGATGATTCATGGATTGTTGTAGATAGCAGTGCCAGAAACAATAAGCCGCTAGGCGTTGCAGTGGGATCTCCAAAACCGTTTGATAATGGATTAACAGGTCTAGGGAATCAGCAACAGGATCCATTCACAGTACCCTTAGCTGAGTATGGAAATGAAGCGAATTTCTATGGGTTCATTAATTCACTAAATATTGGACCGGGCGAATCGAAGTCCCTAGTAAATTATGTACAAGTTGGAGAAGCTGGTGAAGAAGGGTTGAAAAATCTGGTTGCTATGCTAGATGGACTTAATAGTCTGCTGGATGTAACAGGATTAACAAACGCACAAATTCGTTCAATTAGCAACTGGGATATATCTGCTATAGAGGGACTTGATACTGGAGATCATCTGGATATTCCAAATGCTCCTGCGGCCAAAGAATTAATAACTTCATCGCCGTATGATGTTAAGAATAAATCAATTGCAGAAATGCAGAAGGATATGATTAATGGTAAAACTACTTCTGTACAAATTACTCAAGCCTATTTAGATAGAATTAAGGTATACGATGAGGGACAATTGGGATTCCATGCATTCCTGCATGTATCTGAAACTGCGCTTAACCAAGCAAAAGCTGCTGACGATGCCCGTGCACAAGGTGTAAAAGGTGATTTATTGGGTATTCCAATTGCGATAAAAGATATTTATGACACAAAGGATATGCCTACTACAGGTGGCAGTAAAGCTCTTGAAGGCTGGCAGCCTGATTCCGATGCATTCCAAGTGAAAAAGCTGCGGGAAGCTGGAGCTGTAATTATTGGTAAAGTAAATACTTCTGAGTTTGCTAACAGCGGAAGCTTTAGTGAGAGCGGCTGGCAGCAAACATGGAATGCACTCTATCCATCAAAAACATCTTTTGGCTCAAGCGGCGGGTCTGCAGTATCTGTTGCAGCTGATTTTGCAGCAGCAGCAATGGGATCGCAAACAGGGGTATCTCTCTATGCACCAACTACAGGCGCTAGCTTAAAAAGCTTCCGGGGTACAGACGGTATGGCAAGTACTACAGGAGTACTTCCACTCACTTGGGGACAAGATTATGCAGGTCCCATTGCTAAAACAGTAACTGACCTAGCCATTATATTGAATACTACAACGGGTACGGACCCACAAGATATTTTCACAGTCACTGCTGATGCAGATCATAAGCGTCCAGTGGATTGGAAGGAATCTCTGGATGCTAATGCATTGAAAGGAAAGAAAATTGGATATATTCCTGCTTCCTTTGTATCTGCATATGCTGATGATGATACTGGACGGGCAGTGATGGATAAGTTCTCAGAGCTTCAAGCAGCGGGGGCGACAATGGTTGAAATGTCAGCTGTACCATCAGGCCCTAGTCGTCCTTCAGGTATTAATGGATCTACTGAAGGTTGGGCACGTTATATTGAGCTTCATAAGGACTTCCCTTATATTGATGGAGCAAGTGTACTAGCTTCAGATAAGGTGCTTATCTATAATCAAAGAGGATATAGTACTCCAACTCGTATGACTGAACAAGCTGTACAAGATTACATTATGTATAGAACCGACTATAAGGAAGTTATTAAAAACTGGATGGACGCGAATGGCGTTGATGCTGTTGTTTATGCAGGTTTTATTAGTGACGTATATAACAATGACGCATCAGCTTCTCAATTAAGTTCTGACCGTAACACGGGCGTATTAACCTCTAATGTGGGTCTCCCTACGGTAGTTGTTCCTGTAGGAACGAATGACAGCGGATATTCTATCTCTATGCAACTGGTTGGTAGAGCATGGGACGATGCAAAAGTTTTAGGCATGAGCTACGCTCTTGAGCAACAAAGTCAAGCTAGACTACTTACAACATTTGCTCCAACACTTCAATACGTTTCAAACTCTACTAATCCTGATCCAAACACAGATAATGGACCAACCCATCCAAATACTGGAGGAGGTACGGTGACACCTCCAGCAATAACAACGCCTATAGAAACACCGTCACCTGCAGAAACAATAACACCAGCAGATAAACCGAAAGTTGTTAGTTTTGTAGATACAATGAATCATTGGGCAAAAACAAGCATTGACGCACTAATTGCTAAGGGATTATTGACGGGGTATTCCGATGGAACATTCCGTCCAAATTCAGGTTTGACTCGTGCCGAAGCAATTAAAGTAATTGCAACTTACATGGGACTTGAAGGACAAGAAAGTAACTTTATAGATGTATCTCCAACTCATTGGGCGAATAAGTTTATTGGTGCAGCTGCTGGATCAGGCTTGATGAACGGATATAGTGACGGAAGATTCCGTCCAGATGAGAAGATTAGTCGTGGTGAATTAGCGACACTAATCACTCGAGCTTTTAAGCTAACAGGTACTGGAAACACATCATTCAAAGATGTTACAAGAAATGCATGGTATTATGATTCCATTGATGCACTCGCATCCAATAATATTATTACAGGTTACGCAGACAGTACATTTAAGCCTGAAAAAGATATTACTAGAGCAGAGTTTGCAGCAATTGTTTCCAGATTAATAGGAACTATTAATTAAAAGAAATTCAATTAAAAATGACAGAGTACTCGAGTAACCACGTTTACAGAAAGGGCCATCCCGAAAGGGATGGCCTTATAACTTGCCGTTACAGATAGTGCGATGAACCGTACCACAAGTAGAACGAAAAGACTTTTTTTCGGATTATGGAAAGACGGTCTCGTTTATAGCAGAAGTTCCCTCTGTAAGTCGTTTGTTCCTAGCGGGACTATCACTTTTTATGGCGGAAAAGTAGAGTTAGGGACTGTATGCTAGGGGACTAGCGGTCTATGAGGCGTCAGATCTTACGGTTGGTAATCACACTATTACTGCAAGCTACAGCGGCGATAATCACTATAAAGATTCTACAAATAGTTGGCTACAAAACGTGAATAAAATATGGTCTCAAATCAGTATGAATATCTTACAATCTACTATGGTGGGGGCTCGGTCGATGTACAAGTCGGTACACTCGGCATGTCATCCCTACTCGATCTTACTCCATCCAGCGCCTAGAAAATTATTTGCTCATATAAACATTTTCATATTTATTTCCTCATTGAGTTCCTGGAGACATTTGAATATTCCTTCATGATCATCATGCTCTGAGATTCCTTGACACTCACTCCCCGACCCGAAGATCGGTTTCATCCGTATGAATCAGCGGTTTTCGTAACAAAGTGGAGCGAATCTCCCGTTTTGGCCGCTAGCACCTTTATGATATATTGTTATACTCTATGCGCTGGAACGCAAAAGAAGACAACTTCTACTGAAGGTGCTCCTAGAGTGTCGATAAAGTCCAATGAAATAGTTAGGGGAAGATGAGCTGCACGGGAATGACGGCATTCTTAGGTGAATATATATTCTCTATTTGTTCAAGTAACAGCTTTACGGCTGTACGTGCCATTTCCTGTTCATCCTGCTGTACATAAGCTACGAATGAAAGATGTGGATTATCGAAAGATAGCAAATCGATATTTGAGTGATTGTTGAGACGGCTGATAGCGGCCGATGTAAGGCGTGCGGTTTCTTCGGTTAAGGAGAAAGCTGCCGAAATTCCACTATGCCCCTGCAAGAAGTCGCTTACATAGTCCAATGCTTGCTTACCGCGTAGAATGTCGAGAGGGATGTGACACCACAAGCTCTTGTCGATTGATATACCTCGATCTGTGTACGCCTTCTCGAAGCCGAGCGTGCGATCCTCGATGGCTGTATTGGCATTCTCAGGTGAGATGAGCGCAATCTGATGATGACCCTTGGATAGCAAATGAGAGACAGCCTTATACGCACCGCCGTAATTGTCTGATGTAATCGTGTATGTCTCAATGTTGCGCAGGTAGCGGTCGATGAACACACATGGGAATTTATCGAGCGACAGACGCAGTAGTGATTCGTTGTACTTCTCATCTTCTGTTGGAAAAACGATCAGTCCCTTCACACCGAGCCCCGTTAGTGTACGAATGGCGTTCGATTCGATAGAGGAGGACTCTCGCGTGATGCTTAGTACCATGTTAAGGCCAGCTTCAGACAGGAATTGTTCCGTGTAGTCGACGAGCTTCTGAATGACACGGGTTACCATCGTCGGAATAATGAAGCCGATGAGCGGCAAGGACGACGCGCTGTGTGGAGATAATGGAGAATCAATGCTAGAAACATCAAGACTAGAAGAGACGAATGTGCCTTTGCCTTGTACGCGTATAATTAATCCTTCGTCAGCTAGCTGGGTTAAGGCGTTTTTGACGGTTATTTTACTTACTTTGAATTCGTCCATTAATTCTTGTTCAGAAGGGACGCGGTCCGTTGGCCGAAGCTGCCCAGATTTAATTTTCTGTACAATATCTTCTTGAATTTGCTTGTAGAGCACCAGCTTTTTCAAATAAGTACATCTCCCTTAAAATTTAATGATTTTTATAATCAATTGGTTATATAAAATATATTACGTATATATTATAATGCAATTTATAAAGCGCTTACAATACAGAATTAGGAAATTTATTACGAAGGTGTCTTTTCATTGAAAGGTTAGAATCATGTTAAGAAGGTTGGTAACGAGACGTATTAAAACCGCTTAAATTAACAGAAGTGACCAGTCACCCAGCATCTCAAATGAGTAACAAAAAAAGAGAGGATGACGAACAAATGAAAAAACGCATTACATTAATCTCCATCGTTACAATCCTTATGATGTCACTAGTTTTGTCGGCATGTAGTAAGTCTTCCAGTTCATCAACGGAAACACAGCAGTTAGGCGCTGATGCCGGTGAGAATGCAACAGAAATGTCATTTTGGACATTCGTAGATTTGCATGGCAAGCATTTGGATAAAATGCTGGGGTTATGGAACCAACAGAATCCAGACAAACAGATTAAGTTGAATGTAACGGTTATGCCTTACGATGATATGCACAACAAGCTCTTATTGGCAGTTACAAGTGGAAAAGGTGCTCCTGATATTGCGGATATCGAGCTTGGTCAGTTCCCTAAATTCTTGGAAGGGGACAACGTTCCACTGGAATCTTTGAATGATGTATTTGCACCATACAAAGACGTTGTCGTTCCCTCACGTGTCGATATTTACTCCAAAGCTGACCAGGTTTATGGCTTTGATTATCACGTAGGTGCTACGCTTGCTTTCTACAACACGGAAATTCTCGAACAAGCAGGTGTTGACTACAAGATGATCAAAACTTGGGAAGATTACAATCAAGCAGGTATCAAGGTTTATGAAAAGACTGGTAAGTACTTAGGTACTGCTGATACATCCGCTACGTGGCAAGCCTCGCTGTTACTTGCTCAGCAAAACGCTGATTTTACAGATGAAAATGGCAATCCAAAAGTTAACTCCCCTGAGATGATTAAAGCGTTTGAAATGTTAGTTGACCTGCAGAAGAATAATGTTATTCATACGATCCCAGGCGGACAACCCGACACAGAAGAAGCAAAAGGCGAATACAACAAAGGCAACTACGCAAGCGCATTGATGCCTGAGTGGTACATGTCCCGCTTTGTAAACGAAATGAAGGACCTTAAAGGTAAGTATGCAATTGCTCCATTGCCTGTATTCGAAGAAGGTAATCCTCGTTCCGTTGGCTTAGGCGGTACTGGCACAGTTGTTACTAAGACTGGTAAAGACGTTCAGTTGGCAAAAGAGTTTGTAGCTTTTGCTAAGCTTTCGAAAGAAGCTACTACTGAAATCTGGAATACACTTGGATTTGACCCAATCAATATGGAAGTATGGAAAGATGAGGCTGTAACGAAAAACCCTGATAACGAATACGTCCAGTATTTTAAAACAAATGCATTTGATACTTTGAATGAAATCAAAGACGAAATTAGAGCTATCAAATCCGTAAAAGCTTCACCGACGATCGGCAATGTGCTCAATACGGTTACTCTGAATGCGATCTTTGAAGATGGCCAAGACGTGAAGGAAGCTCTCGATGAAGCACAGGCAGCAATTGAACAAGAATTGAAATAAAAATAATAAGTAAATGGTTATGATTAAGCCTGTCGGCAAGAATGGTGCTCGGCAGGTTTAGTCATAGTCAAGGGAGAGTGGGATTATGATAAAGAAATTTGTATACTCTCAAAAGGTTGCACCTTATGTATTTGTGTTGCCATTCATAATCATATTCTTGATATTCTGGTCTTATCCACTTGTAAATTCATTCGTAATGAGTTTTCAAGATAGGATGTTGGGACAGGATCCAAAATGGGTTGGTGAAGCGAATTATTCGAAGTTATTCACAGATAAAGTGTTTTTGATGGCTATTAAAAATAGCGTTGTATACATGCTAGGAACCTTAGTGCTGTTAATCCCTTTCCCAATGTTATTTGCAGTTATGATAAACAGTAAGTTAATGCTGGGGAGGGAGTTTTTTAAATCTTCGTTCTTTCTTCCTGCATTGACATCTGTCGCAGTGGCGGGTACTATTTTTCGCCTAACATTCGGCGAAATGGATGGTTCATTAATGAACAGTTTTCTAGGTCTATTTGGTGTAGAGCCTACTAAATTCTTGAAAGATGCAGAATGGAGTATGGCTGCACTATTAATTCTTGCATGTTGGCGATGGACAGGTGTTAATATGCTGTACTATCTATCTGGTTTGAAAAACATTGACAATGATTATTATGAGGCTGCTTCAATTGACGGGGCATCTGCTTGGCAGAAGTTCAGATCGATTACAATGCCATTATTGAAGCCGACCACGATATATGTTACGACAATTAGTGTTTATGCAGGTTTGGCAATGTTTACCGAGAGCTTAATGATGTTTAACGGTAACAATTCACCGAAAAATATTGGCCTAACTATAGTGGGATATTTGTATAGACAAGGAATTGAGAAGAATAAGCTCGGTTACGCTGCAGCAGTTGGTATCGTTCTATTAGTCATTGCTATGATTATCAATTTAACGCAGTTGAAATTTAGTGGAATGTTCAAAAAGGAGGAGGATTAAAATGGACACTAGTCAGATGAAGAACAACTTAATTGCTAGAATAGTCATAATTAGTACCTTTATTATACTATTCGTTATAATTATGGTTCCATTCTACGCAGTGGCCCTCTCTTCCTTTAAACCAGGTGAAGCTTTAATAAGATATGGTCTTAACTTAAGTTTGAATTTTGAAATAATGAGTTTTGATAATTTTATCTATTTATTTACTGGACAACATGATTATTTTGTATGGTTTTGGAACAGTATGACGTTAACAATCATTCAGGTTGCTTTAACACTGTTTGTAAGCGCTTTTGTTGCATATGGTTTTGCAGCGTATGATTTCAAAGGTAAGAACTTCCTCTTTATATGTGTGTTGCTCATTATGATGGTGCCATTTGAAATATTGCTGGTTCCTTTGTACAGCTTAATAAATGATTTGCAAATGGTGAATAGCTATTCGGCAATCATTCTGCCGGGTATAGCTAATGCCGGGACGATATTCTTCTTTAGGCAATATCTCAGAAGCATACCAAAAGAAATTATTCAATCTGGGCGAGTTGATGGAGCAAACGAATATGCGATATATTTCAGAGTGATTATGCCGATTATGAAGCCTTCCTTTGCGGCAATGGCCATTCTGAATGGTATGAATAGCTGGAATAATCTATTGTGGCCATTCATGGTGTTGGGAGATCAAAACAAATATACACTGCCAATCGGTTTAAAAACATTGTTAACTCCTTATGGGAATAACTATGACCTTCTGATCGTGGGCTCCTTCTTCTCCATCATTCCAATCTTCATATTGTTTATCGCTTTCCAGAAATATTTCATTGATGGTATGACTGCGGGTGCTGTTAAAGGTTAGTATCTATTACTTATGAAATAGGTGATAAGATGGGAGTCCAACAAGAGGAGTTACGCGTCATTAAACCATTGATCGAGCAACGAGCTGATCCTTTTATATGCCGACATTCAGATGGTTATTATTATTTCGTGGCCTCGGTTCCAGAGTATAATCGGATTGAAATCCGTAGGGCACAGGACCTTGAAGGGCTTATTACATCAGCTCCTGTAGTGATCTGGAGAAAGAGAGAGACTGGCATTCTTAGTGCCAATATTTGGGCGCCAGAGCTGCATTTTATTGATGGAAAATGGTACGTATATTTCGCTGCCGCGCATACGTCGGAAACGACAGAAGGCTTGTTCGACCATCGGATGTATGTACTGGAGAATGAAAATGCAAATCCGCTCGAAGGCAGCTGGACGGAAAGAGGACAGGTTCGTACCGCGTGGGAAAGCTTCTCCCTCGATGCCACTACCTTTGAGCACAATGGTAGCCTCTATTACGTATGGGCACAAAAGGATCCGGAAATCGAAGGCAACTCTAATCTCTACATATCTAAAATGAGCAATCCGTGGACGTTGATTGGGGCGCAAACGATGATTACGATGCCCGAATATGACTGGGAGATCATCGGGTATAAAGTGAACGAAGGCGCGGCATTTGTTCGCAAAGATAATCGGGTATTCCTCACTTACTCTGCTAGCGCTACTGATTTCAATTATTGCATGGGCTTGCTTGAAGCCGATGCGGACTCGGATTTGCTCGATGCTGCCTCATGGCGCAAGTCGAAAGTACCGGTTCTCACGACTGATGAGAGCATCTCGATGTATGGTCCTGGTCATAATAGTTTCACGGTGTCAGAGACTGGCGATAAGACGCTGTTTGTGTTCCACGCAAGAACGTATAAACATATTGTAGGAGATCCGCTATACGATCCGAATCGCCATACATTTGTAGCGGAGCTGTTGTGGACGGATGACGGCAGACCTGATTTTCGCGGCTCTGTTGCGGCACTTGCACGTTCTGTACAATACGAATAGATCTGCAAGCGCCTTACAAAATTCTAAATGGATTTAGTTGACTTATGTCGTACATGGGGAAGCCTTTATAATTAGAAATAAAAACAAGTACCCATCCAATCGATGGGTACTTGTTTGCAATGCAATAGAAGTGATGAATTACGTAATGTTGTACTAACTATTTGGTGATCGGTATAGACGAAATAGTAATCATAGCATTACTGATTGGCTAAATGTGTTGCTACTGTCATGAGTGTCATGCTAAGTTAAAAACAATCTATTTCATGAAGCAATAATCAATACGATGTGGGTAGTACAGACATAATAGTGATGTGGACGGAATCCTGTAAATGGTTCAAGGAACAAATCAACATCTTATATTAATCGTGTTAACGTAAATATATGTATTGTATGAAAGTGGGTATACCTATTGGATTCGAAGCTAGCAGCATATATAACATTAGTTTGTACTTCGGCTGTTCTGAATTTGTCTATACTTGTCTTTACTTATTGGAGGAGACATTATTATACAAATATTGCTAATTTGTTCATGTGGAATACATTAACTTCAATGATTTATTGCTTTGGTTATGCCTTTAGCTTAACATCGACTTCGTTAGAACAGCTTAGATTTTGGAATATTGTACAGTATGCAGGGATGCCATTTTTCCCTCCGTTAGGATTAATGTTTGTCATGCAATATTTGGGTTATAAAATAACGAGAAAAAGAATAATCGCGCTACTTACAATGCCTTGTATTACTTTTCTCATCAATGTAACTAATGAATCCCATCATTTTTACTATAGAATATATGATATCCATTCGGTGCTCGGGGCTCCATATAGTGAGATTGAGTATGGGGCATGGTTTGCCGTACATAATATTTACATTTTCTGTTGTATGTTAGCTGCGCTCTTATTGCTGCTTTCACGCTGGAAGGAAACCGTTAGTGTATATCGATCTCAATTATTTGCCCTCATCTGCGGTCAACTGCTTCCAATAATGACTGCATTTTTATTATTCATAGGAGTGACACCCGATGGTATCGATCCTGTACCCATGGTTATTTGGTTTTCTTCTGTTTTGTACCTTTGGTCTATTACCTCCTCTCGAATGTTATCAATAATGCCAATTGCAAAGGAAACGATCTTTAATAGTATGAACGATGGTGTCATTGTGCTTAATGATACCTATCAATTAATCGAATATAATCAAGCTTGTAAAAGTATGTTTAGTGAATTGGATCGATCAACGTTAGGGCAGCCATTTGATCAAGTTTGGTATATGCTAACGGATCAATCATTCCCTGTTCAATTAGATACGATCTCAGATAAATTGAATGTTACGATTCATCAAGGTAATTATATATATCAGCTACGTATTTCTATGCTTCAACAATCTAATAATAACTCTGGCTTACTAATTATATTTACGGATATAACAGAGCTACATACATTACAACAAAAGTTAGAGCATCAAGCCTATTATGATGATCTTACACAAATATACAATCGTCGTGCCTTTTTCCAGAAAAGTGAGCAAAGCTTAATGAAAGCAAAGGGTGAATTATCATCCTTTGTGATTATTCTATTTGATATTGATTTTTTCAAAAAAGTGAACGACACTTATGGGCATCAAACCGGAGATCAAATGCTAGTACATGTGGCTCAAATATGTAAGGCTGAGATGGGAGAACATATACTATTTGCTAGATATGGTGGTGAAGAATTTGTACTCGCTTTACCTGGTTATACACTAGCGGAAGGGGAAAACTTCGCTAATTACCTTAGATTTTGCATTGAACAGAAGCCTCTAGTTGAAAATGAAAAATTGGTAACGATTACCTCTAGTTTTGGGGTATCCGTAACGACAGGAGCTGTGGAGGAAACAATCCATCAACTTCTTCATAAAGCTGATGAAGCACTTTATGCTGCCAAAAGAGCTGGTCGAAATCAAGTGCGGGTTTTTAATGAAAAGTACGAATATGTGGAATAGTACAGCAAATTAAAATAGAGGCGTACATCGGAGCCGTGCTTAGTTTAGTAACTTGGTGGATTGAGAGCAAAATGCCTATCAATCAAGAAGAAATATACTTATGAGTGACTGTTTCAACAGGATATAACAGTCAGTTATTCTGATATTGAAGGATCATATGCTAGTGATGCTATTAGGCAATTTACAGAAAGGGGAATTGTAAACGGTATAGGTATGAGAATTACCTGTATTTCGCTCTATAGATGTTACGGTGAACCGTATCATAAGTAGGGTGAACCCTATCTACACAAAAAACGACTCATCCTTAGACAAGTCGCTTTTCAAGTTTTATTATTAATGGATTATTACTGTGTAATTGTCATCAGTCTTACCGCTTCGCCTTATAAAACTCATGATACAACTTCATGAGCGCCCTCTTCTCTATCCGCGAAACATAACTCCGTGAGATCCCAAGCTCCTTCGCAATCTCCCGCTGCGTCCTCTCTTCTCCACCTGTATCCAGCCCAAACCTACCCACCACAACTTCTTTCTCTCGGTCATCCAGAATATCAAGATTACGATAAATCTTGCTTTTCTCAATCTTAAGATCGACCTCTTTAATGACATCATCAGCCTCGGAACCAAGGATATCAATGAGTGTAATTTCATTACCTTCCTTGTCTGTCCCAATCGGATCGTGCAGAGATACGTCTTTCCGTGTTTTCTTCAAGGATCTTAGGTGCATCAGAATTTCGTTTTCGATACAACGGGCAGCAAAAGTAGCTAGCTTTGTCCCTTTGTTTGGACGATAGCTCTCAATAGCTTTGATCAAGCCAATTGTTCCTATGGAGATTAAATCCTCCATGTCTTCCCCGGTGTTATCGAATTTTTTGAGGTTGTGGACTCGATACGATGTCAAATGTCAAAAAGGGACGCTCGTTATTCTTGTTCCATCGTACCGATGTCGATCACAAACCGGTTTAATCATGTGTCGCAGCAGCAGATCATTATTATAAAAGCAAATTCAACGACAGCAACTACTTTACTCGCCAGTTTACTGAAGTATATGGCGTGTCCCCAAAGGTGTACCGGAAGCATCGGTAATTTTTTACCCTAAAGATGACGCCCATGCTAGGCGTACATAACGAAAAGGAACCGGTCACACAACCGGTTCCTCAGGCTGACGAGAAAGTCTTGCCTGCCCTCTCGTAAAAAGAGTTCAACCCGTTTTATGGGTTGAACTCTTATCGTGTTTAACACAACTGCTTATTTTTCAAGAAATCCTGTAGAAGGATTCGTGATGAAGAAGCCCTCTTGCGGCACATAAAAATATTGAATCCAAACACCATCCAAAAGCGGCTCACGGGTATCCAGCAATACCTCAATATTCTTGTCTGTTGTGATAATTTCATCATGCTCAGTTGGCGTATCAAGAACCACATCATAGTGCCCATGATTCCCGTGATTCTGTGTAATAACTACTCGAATCATCTTTCCTTCCGCTTCTTGGCTGCTCAGCATATCTTTTAGAACTTTAGCTGCATTTCGATTAATTTTACATTTCATCCTCTGGCGACCTCATTTCTGCTTAATTTACGATAAGAAGTTCATTGTAACATAAATTAAGTCACTATATATAATTCAGTACTGTATAGAAGGTAATCCAGGTTGATTGCCGTGAATACTTATTTCGGCTTTCTTTTCAAGCAGTATCCAGTGGGAAAATGCTCAGACAATGCCTGATATTTCGCTTCTGTGTGTATTTAATGTCTGTGACCAATATACCGTCTTTATTGTTCGTAAGCTACCGAACGGGCATAGTCCCTCCGTTCAAAGTGCGAGTCGTGTTTTCATGCAATAAAAAGCATCTATCTTGGAACGATCCATTGGGATTCGTACTTATTGATAGATGCTATGTTATTGATTTACTGTTGACAATCCAAAAAGAGCGCTTTCGAAGACGGAGGTTCTTCCTCATGTTATTGTTTTTGATGCCTAGAGAATGGGTAAATATTCCCATCCAAACTAAACGAGGTGGTGCCATTTTCATAAATCAGCAATATTAATGCATCACATCGCTCAGACAAACCAATTGCGGAAATTTCTCGATAATCAAACATTCGATCCCAAAAGATCTGCTCCGTTAAAGGCAGTTTGTTAGCAGCGGATACAATAAGGTTTGATTTAATTAGAACCGCTCCATTTTTAAGTGTGCTCTCCTCTTGAAATATGGACTCCAGCAGTGCACTGGAAATTTGGGCGTTTATAGGTGTTCCATCGCTGATATAAGGTAATACTGGATCATCTTTCTCAATTACGATTAGCGCTCCCTGTTTTTTTGAACTTAGCTTATGAATAGAGTTTGAAACCTGTTTACTGCTATCTGTGTATTCAGAAAGAAGACAATTCAGAAGGTAAGTGGAAATGATGGTTTCTAAATCGCCCAAACTTTTAGATATTTCTTCAAAATCATTAAGAATTTCGATATCATCTTGTTCTAATTTTAAAATGGTAAGGTTAAGGATCTCTTCTATCACTGACAGTTTTTTTGTTATATCAAGGTATAAAGGCTTTGAGTTTCCGATACAGAGACGATGAGTTTCCATAAGCCACTCCCTAAGCAGTTTTTCTTAATCCTCTACGATCTTAAAAGGGTATATTGAGCCGTTAAATGAGAATGACTCCTTCCCTGTTTCCTCAGATACGACAAATATCAGAGCGTCCGTTATTTCCGATAATCCTATAGCTGCTCGATGACGTGTTCCAACTTTTCTTTTTTTAAAAGTTCGTTTGGTTAGTGGGAGAATGTTTGCAGCAGATACTATGATGTCGTTTCGTATGAGTACCGCTCCATCATGTAAGGGACTGTTCACATTAAAAATGGAATCCAAGAGAGAACTTGAAATTTCAGCAAACATTGGAGTCCCTATATTGAGCCGTTCTTCCAATAAATCCTCCCTTTGAATAACAATTAAGGCTCCTTTTCGTTTAGAGCTCAACTCTTCAATAGCCTTAAAAATTTCCCTTTCTTTAGTTGAATAAGGTTTAAGTAAACGTTCTATATGATAAGCGGATGCCCTTGTACTAACGTCCGAAAATTTTTGGGAGAGCTGCTTCAAATGTTTTAGCATGTCAATTCCCTCTGCGTCCAATGTGGATTTTAACGTGGCGACAGTTTGGGAAAGACTAATCAGATCATCTGATAGTTGTATTCTATCCCATCCATATTGCAATGTACCAAGAGTTCTTCCTCCGACATTGGTTACCGGATGAACATGGTCGTAGGATGCCACGATACTGGCTGTCGTATTATCGAATGCAACCCAAGATTCACTGTATTCTGGACATAAATTCTTTACTTCTAGCTCCCAAGACCACCTGCTTGTGTTATCCCAAATGTAGGGATCACTGATCACTTTAAAATAACCTAAGAGTCTCGTCGTTTCTGAATATGCTTTTTTTATGTTCATTTAGCCCAACTACTTGAATTAACAAAAAAGCAACTCCCTTATTGGCAAGTCGCTTTTAAAACACTCTATAGTGAATCTTTAGTTATTATCTAAGATCCTAGCGCTTCGCCTTATAAAACTCATGATACAACTTCATGAGCGCTCTCTTCTCTATCCGCGAAACATAACTCCGTGAGATCCCAAGCTCCTTCGCAATCTCCCTCTGCGTTCGTTCCTCACCGCCCGTATCCAATCCAAACCGCCCCACCACAACTTCCTTTTCCCGGTCATCCAGTATATCAAGATTGCGATAAATCTTACTTTTCTCGATCTTCAGATCAACTTCTTTAATGACATCATCCGCTTCCGAGCCGAGGATATCGATAAGTGTAATTTCATTTCCTTCCTTGTCTGTCCCAATTGGGTCGTGCAGAGATACATCTTTACGAGTTTTCTTCAAGGATCTTAGGTGCATCAGAATTTCGTTTTCGATACATCGGGCAGCAAAAGTGGCTAGCTTTGTTCCTTTGTTCGGGCGATAGCTCTCGATGGCTTTAATCAGGCCGATCGTGCCGATGGAGATCAGATCCTCCATGTCTTCCCCAGTGTTATCGAATTTTTTTACTATATGGGCGACAAGTCTCAAATTGTGCTCGATAAGCAAATTTCGGGCTTTAGCATCCCCTTCAGCCATCATGCCTAAGTATTTGCTTTCCTCCTGCTCCGAGAGCGGCTGTGGAAATGCGTTGTTCCTTACGTAGGATACCAGCAACGTCAGTTCTTTGATTAGCAACGCGATCGTACTTAAGAATCCAGGCAACTTGGCGACACCTCCCGCACTTGTACAATGAAACCGATCTGTTAGCCTTACGGGTTCATGGTCATCTTATTGTATGTGGGTAGATGCCTAGAAGTGCATGTACGGGGGAAATTATACAAACCCATTGTTAGTCTCTCCGCTTTAGCTTCATTAATGATCTCATCCATCTGCTCCCAGTTCTGCTCAACGGAGCGACGCTAATTAGTCATGATAAAAATGATGCAGCAAGATCCAGAACGAAAAACAGTACAGTTGCCTTAGCAAACCGCTCCAACCTGCGTATTTTCGGGATATCAACACTTTAATAGAGCGTTTACTAGACCAATTTCCAACTAGTTAGGAAGCACTTTTCATGTTGACTTTCCAACATATAGTGATTAAAATAAACAACGCACACTAAATATAGTATGCATATGATTTTCCAGTATTTATAGCTTATCTATTCAATCTTTACAGTAATATATACAGGGGGAGAGACTCCATGCTAGTCGCATACGATTCAAAAACCGGAAACGTCAAACGCTTCATTGGTAAGCTTAAGCTGCCAGCTGTGCAGATTGAAGAGCATATGACCATTGACGAGCCCTATGTGCTTATTACATATACCACCGGCTTTGGACAGATTCCAGAGAAGGTGTCTTCTTTCTTGAAGAACAATTATTCCAATTTGAAAGGCATCGCCGCCAGCGGCAACAAGAACTGGGGCGAGCTGTTCGCGCATAGCGCAGACTTGATTGCAGATCGGTACAATGTACCAGTTATCGGTAAATTTGAGCTGTCGGGCACATTTGGTGATGTGGAACGAATTAAACAGGAGGTGAGCCGAGTTGCGGCATATTGAACTAAACAACATGTTGATGAAGAGAGACGAAAGTGGTTTCTTTCAATTGGATAAAGACCTTGAGGCAGTAGCCGAATTTATGCGGGATGTAGAACGGCGGAGCCTGGTTTTTGCGAATACAAAAGCCAAGGTTGATTATATGATTGAACAGGATTTCTACGAAAATTTTTACGAGCAGTACAGCGTGGCTGAAATTGAGGAAGTTTACCAAATTACCCATTCTTACAACTTCAGCTTTCCATCCTATATGGCTGCTTCGAAGTTCTATACGGATTACGCTGTAAAAAGCAATGACCGCAAGCAATATCTGGAGCATTATCCGGACCGTGTGGCGGCAGTTGCCCTTCACCTAGGGCGCGGGAACGCCGCTACTGCTGGCATGCTTGCCCGTTCGATGATGGAGCAGCGTCTGCAGCCAGCGACCCCAACCTTCTTAAACGCCGGCAAGAGTCGTCGCGGTGAGCTTGTCTCCTGCTTCCTTATCGAAATGGACGACTCGCTTAATTCGATCAACTATGTGCTCAATACCTGCATGCAGCTCTCGAAGATCGGCGGTGGCGTGGCTGTCAACCTGTCCAAGCTTCGTTCCCGCGGTGAGACAATCAAGGGTGTCGAGGATGCGGCTAAGGGCATTATACCTGTGCTCAAGCTGATGGAGGACGGCTTCTCCTATGCTGACCAGATGGGTCAACGTAAAGGTTCTGGAGCCGCCTACTACAATATTTTTGGATGGGATGTTCTTGAATTTCTCGACAGTAAGAAGATCAACGCCGACGAAAAAACAAGACTCAAAACCCTGTCCATCGGCCTGATCATTCCGAATCACTTTTATAAGCTGGCGAAGGACAATGAACCGCTCCATGTATTTGCCCCTTACAGTGTGTACAAGGCTTATGGCACGCATCTTGATGACATGGATTTGGATGATATGTACGATAAGCTGCTAGCCGATCCACGTGTCAAAAAGAGAAAGGCCATGAGCGCACGGGATATGCTGACCAAAATCGCCATGATCCAGCTGGAATCTGGCTATCCATATATTATGAACAAGAGCAACGCTAATGCGGCCCATGCCCTGAAAAATGTCGGACAGATCAAAATGTCCAACCTCTGCACAGAAATCTTCCAGCTGCAGGAGACCTCAGAAATTGCTGACTACGGACAGGAAGATACCATCCGCCGTGATGTAAGCTGCAATCTGGCTTCCTTGAACATTGTCAACGTGATGGAGCATGGCAAAATCCGTGAATCGGTACATGAAGGCATGATCGCCTTGACTGCAGTCAGCGATATGACCAGCATCTCTAATGCCCCAGGCGTAGCCAAAGCTAACAAAGAGATGCACTCCGTCGGTCTCGGCGTCATGAATCTGCACGGCTATCTGGCCAAGAACAAGATCGCTTATGAAAGCGAACAGGCTCGCGATTTTGCCCGGACCTTCTTCATGACCATGAACTACCATTCACTGGAGAAAAGCATGGAGATCGCTGCTGCAACCGGCCGGTCTTTCCATGGTTTTGAGGCTTCTGATTATGCTACAGGAGCTTATTTTGAGCGTTACCTGACTACGGATTACCGCCCTGTAACGCCAAGGGTACAAGAGCTGTTCGGAGATATTTTCATCCCATCCCCTGCGGACTGGGAACAACTGCGGGATGCAGTAAAAGCAAATGGCTTGTACCATGCTTACCGTTTAGCAATTGCGCCGACAGCCAGCATTTCCTATATTCAAAATGCTACTTCAAGCGTTATGCCTATTGTAGAGCAGATTGAGACACGGACTTATGCTAATTCGACGACTTACTATCCGATGCCGTACCTGCGTCCAGACAATGTATTTTTCTATAAATCGGCTTACCAAATGGATCAGTTCAAGGTGATCGATTTAATCGCGGAAATTCAGCCCCATATCGACCAGGGCATCTCGACCGTTCTGCATGTGAACAGTGATGTCTCAACCAGAGAACTGGCCCGTTCCTATCTGTACGCGGCGCATAAAGGCTTGAAGTCGCTGTATTACACCCGGACCAAAAAGCTGTCCGTCGAGGAATGCCTCACCTGCTCGATCTAACTGGAAGGCTATAGCCGCAGAAAAGGAGATTGCCATATTATGACCGCTATCCAAGCCGTTAACTGGAACCGTCCCGACGACGATTTCTCATTGATGTTCTGGAATCAGAACATTATGCAATTCTGGACGGACGATGAAATTCCATTATCCGATGATAAAATGTCCTGGCTCACGCTCAGTGAGCAAGAAAAGGACTCCTATATGAAGGTACTCGGCGGACTCACACTGCTGGATACGATTCAAGGCGGAGTAGGTATGCCGCAGATTATGGAGCATGTCGAAGGTCTTCAGCGCAAGGCTGTGCTTGGCTTTATGGGCATGATGGAACAGATTCACGCCAAATCGTACAGTAGCATTTTCACCACTTTGTCCTCCACAGAGGAGATTGACAGTGTGTTCCGCTGGGTTGAAGAGAACCCTTATCTGCAGTTCAAGGCAGAGACCATATCACAATATTACAAAAAAATAGATTCACCCAAAGATCTGTACCTTGCCATGGCAGCCTCAGTGCTGCTCGAGAGCTACTTGTTCTACAGTGGCTTCTTCTACCCGCTTTATCTAGCTGGCCAAGGCAAAATGACATGCAGCGGTGAGATCATCGACCTTATTCTGCGGGATGAGAGCATCCATGGCGTATATGTCGGTGTGCTGGCGCAGGAGATCTTTGACGGGCTACCAGATGACGAGCAGCGTGAGCTACACCAGAAGCTGGTAGACCTCCTTAGACTGCTACATGAGAATGAAGAACGTTATACCGAGCAGATCTACGCTCCCATCGGACTGGTGTACGAGGTCAAGACCTTCCTTAGATACAATGCTAACAAAGCCATGATGAATCTGGGGCATGATCCGCTATTCGACGAGGAAGAGATCAACCCGATTGTTCAGAATGGCATCAGTACCCACACCAAGCAGCATGATTTCTTCTCGAAAAAAGGTAACGGATACGTCCGGGCGCTTAACGTGGAACCGCTGAAAGATGAAGATTTTCAATTTTAAATATAGATAAAGCAAAAAGTGCGGAGAAAATTCTCCGCACTTTTTGCTAACTGTAGGATTAGATTATTGCAAGCTTTTCAGGTATGTTCTAGCTTCTTCGTAGGTATCGTAAGCATCTGCAAAATCTCTACCAAAAATACGTTTCAATTGCATCTTCCAAATTGGGTTTTTAGTTACATAAGCCCATCCTGCTTGACCAGCTTCACTCGCCATAGCACCTGTAGGGGCTAGCATAGCTGCAACCTCAGGAGTAAGTACACTTTTAGAATCAGTTACATCAGTTGTTCCTGTAAATTTAGGTTTAACAAGCTTCATGATATTTTCAAAATCTTTCAGGTATCCTGGAACATCTTCAGCTGAAAAATCAATAGATACTACATCGATATGGTTCTCATTTTGGTTGTACTTAATTGTGTATGACATAATTATTTTTCCTCCAAGTTTTAACGTTATTTTTTTAATAATAGAGATGAAATGTATGTAACTTCACAGACAAAAAATACCCGCCCCATGCTTTTTCAGGGCGACGACATCTACTTCCTGTATCGTTTTTATAACAACACCCTTTCTAGAATATTAACTAATACATATTACCTATATTATTATCGACAAATTTCTTTTTTTATTTATATTAAAATACAAATTTCTACAAATTCCAACATATCCATGGTCATATTTTCCTTAATTCATTCATTTTTGTGTATCTGCTGTCTCTTGCAGCCATTCAATTTGCCAACATACGAAGAATCTATTTTTTTTAGACAACTAAAAAAGGCTCTGCGTGCGACTTCCGATTCCAATCCAGTCATCCTTCAGGTTTTTGGAATCAGAATACGCCGCAAAGCCTTTAATACTATATATTAGTTGTTATATAAGTAAATCAATCCGTGATTACTTTGTTGCGGAATAGCCCCCGTCAATCACATGTGCTGTACCTGTAATAAACGAAGCCTCATCACTTAGTAGGAAGCATGCAAACGCAGCTACTTCCTCAGGCGTACCGTATCTACCCAGAGCCGTTCCAGAAGCGATAAGAGATTGAAGCATCTCTACATCATCAGACAACAGCTTTTCATATCTGTTCATGGTTGGTGTAGGGATAGGTCCTGGGCAAAGGGCATTTACTCTAATGTTACGGTGACCCACTTCTTTGGCAACCGATTTAGTCATCCCCACAATAGCATGTTTACTTGCTGAATAAGCTGCATCATTGGCCATCCCGATAAAAATACCATGCAAAGAGGAGCAGTTTAGAACGGAAGCTCCAGATTTCATATGAGGTAATGTATAATGCAACATGTAGAATTGGCTAGTGAGATTTGTCTGAATCACTTTTTGAAACAACAACGGATCATAGTCTATAACATCCGTATTGTCTCCTGTAATTGCTGAGTTATTATATAGGCAATCAATTTTTCCATAAGCCGCTAATGTTTGATCTACGATATTTTTGCAGTCTGCTTCGAGAGAAACATCTGACCGAACAAACATCGCTTCCCCACCTAGAGCCTTAATTTCCTCAACTGTGTTAGCGCCGGCATCTGATCGATTGGCAACTACTACAATACCGCCCTCTCTTGCTACTCTTAAGGCTGTAGCTTTTCCGATTCCGGTACCTGCACCTGTAATAATAACTACTTTGTTCTCAAATCTGTTGCTACTCATATGCGCACCACTTTCTTATGTCTTTTTCAGGAGGAGGATTCGAACCTCATAGACCCTAATATCGCCTGATGCAATATGGATTGGAACATTTTTGCAGAAAAATCGACAAAATTATCCTCTATATGACAACTTTATTGTATTTAATTGTATATAGCAATGAATATTTTAATCTGTTTTTACAACAATTGAGAATTTGGTTTTGATCGCCATAAAAAAAAAACACCCCTTAGAATTTCATCAGATAAACCAGAAGTTTTATCCGATGCTTATTCTAAGGGGTTTGATAATTTGTAAATCCGTCGTTGTTAATGAAACCATACTCCAAATAAATTATTTATTGGCTTATAGATAAGAATAATCAGAAACAGAGGACTCGGGATGTTCAATTTTAACAACGCACATACGGTCGCGCCAAGTCCCAAAATCCAAAATATAAAATATACGCTAAGATCACGTACTCGGCGCTTTCGCACTAATTTAGGCAAATCAAGTGCCATACAACCTACAGCAAGCACCAAAAAAAACAATAACACCATTCGACTCACTCCTTGATTTTTTCAAGAAAAGAATTATCTGTGAGACCTACGCGGTTAATAACTACTGAGGCACTATAATGGATGGGCAATGATTTAAGGTAATCGTCGCCTTTTTTTTGCTGTAGCTTTGTCCAGGCTTTAGGACTGGCATGGTAGATCGATTGTCCAAATCCCATAATATCAACATTGAAGCGATTAGTTACTTGCTCCACAGTGTTTTGCATCCGCTCTATAATCCGTTCCTCTGTTTCCTTTTCCAAACGTTTTATGGTGCTTTCCGATTCCAAATTTTCTGTACTTTGCACTTCTTCAATGTTGCAAAGCGTCTTAACGTCAAGGTAAATATGCGGCTCCCCATCAATAATTTTCACTTTGCGTTTGGTTGAAGCCTGGATCGCTTCGATAACAATAGGCTTTCCGTCTTCCCCTGCTATCGCGCCAGAATGTGAGGTTACCTTATCATTGATATAATTGTAACCAATCGTTTCACCCTCGTTTAGCCAACCGATCAGTTTGTCTTTTTTGAACACAGCTACAGTATGGTATTCCAATCTCGCCTTAGGCATTGTTCGCTCTACATTGCTTTTATCTCCCCCCTCTTTGGGATCTCCCATAACTTCCACTCCGGTCAGTACAGGATGTTCACCTTCAGCCAATAAATTTTCAATAAAATCATCCAGCGTGACAGCGACTGTTTTTGCTGAATCTTTATAAGAATTATCTAGGGAACTAAATAATTTGTTCGCTGGTAATTTATCCATAGGTGTAAGGACATTCAAGACATCGCTGGCGGTTGTATCTCTGGCAACCATGACGTAGAAATCCATTCGAGCTTCCCGACTTCTTTTAAATACGTCGAGTATCTCGCCCACTCCGGAGCGTGCAAGTTCCTCTCCAATCACTAACACCCGGATATGACCAAGATAACTCGTCCTGGAACTATCCAAATTCAACATACGTTGTGCATCATAAAACGTAGGTACCGTAAATTTATAAACAACCACTGGGACTCCAGTGCCTCCCCCTCCTCCATTCGATTGTGAGGAAATCGCAGATGGAATAACGACTTGCATCGAAACTGTATAACCAGTTTCAGCCTTGTCGATCCCTATCCCCAGAACAAAGGCTACTTCATTTAGCTCCTTTCTTTCCCAACAACCATTTAGCACTAAAGTAAATTGGAGAGCTATCATCAATCGGAGAGCGCCTCTAACTAATTTTTTATTCATTGTGTCGATTCCTCATCACTGGATGTGCTTTGACGAAATAGGTTCTGCGTCTTGTTCTCAGCAGGTCTTGTCTTTAAAAAAGGCCACGGAAAGCGAAAGATAGAGTCTTTTAAGTCTTTTGAATTATAAGGTCCGAGCGGACTCATATAAGGCATTCCGAAAGAACGCAAACTCGACAAATGCAGTACGATGATAAAAATACCGAATAGAATTCCATATAATCCGATAAATCCGGCCAAAGCTATAAGCACAAAACGGATCATCCGCGCAGCTATTGACATTCCTGTCTCCGGAATAACAAAGCTAGAAATGGCTGTAAGCGATACAATAATGACCATTGCAGATGAAATAAAACCCGCTGCAACCGCTGCTTGTCCAATCACCAACGTTCCGACAATGGAAATTGCCTGTCCAATATTTTTAGGTATCCGCACCCCGGCCTCCCGCAAAATCTCATAAGTCATTTCCATGATCAGCGCCTCGACAAAAGCAGGAAAAGGGACACTTTCCCGCTGGGCAGCTAAACTAATTACAAGATTGGTCGGTATCATCTCCTGATGATACGTAGTAATCGCAACATACAATGAAGGTGCAAGCAAAGTGATAAAAAACGAAATAAAACGAACTAATCTCAGCAATGTTCCAATATCGGCCCTTTGGTAATAATCCTCAGCAGACTGAAAAAATGCTACAAAAAATGTGGGTACCAAAAGTACAAAAGGAGTTCCATCAACAATAATGGCCACTTTTCCTTCCAAAATACCTGCTGCAATCGTATCTGGACGATCACTGTTGTATACGGTAGGAAATGGTGTAAATACCGTCTCTTGAATAAATTCTTCAATATATCCACTCTCGAGAATACTGTCCGTATCAATTTTATTCAGACGGCGTTTAACTTCTTGCACCAACTCCTTATTCGCGATGTTGCTTAGATACATAATGGATACGCTGGTTTGAGTTACCCTTCCGATCTGAACGGTTTCCAGCCATAAATGGCTATCTTTTATTTTCCGCCGAACCAGTGCCGTATTCGTCCGTAAATTCTCAGTGAATCCTTCCATTGGACCTCGAACAACCGATTGGGAACTGGGCTCCCCTACATTGCGATCTTCCCAGCCTGGTAAGCCGATCCGGAGAGTGGTGGATGTCCCATCGAGTAGCAGCATTACACTACCGGACAGCAATTCGTGTACGAATTGGCTGTAATCAACGATAACGGTTAGATCACCGGCTATTAATATCTGTTTCTTAATAATCTCAATCTTCTGCTCGGGCTCAAGCTTTCCCAGCTGTTCATAAGGAATATGTTCCTGCAAAGAATACAAAATTGAATTATGCAGTACCTGAGTATCCACAAGACCATCTATGTAAATCAAAGAAATATTAGTATTTTCTTCTATCTGCAACTCTTTTATCACTACATCAGAACTTCCGCCCAGCAATCCGTTCAACTGATCAATATTGGTTTTCAATCGCTTTGATAGTGTACCCGTCTCCGAACTTTTCACGATGTAGCCTCCACTTCACTTAGATTAATGAGTATAGTTTGATGTTAATTTTGATAATTATTCCTTTCTGATTAAAATTCGGAATGGCATAATTCTGGTAACTACAACCATACTAAAACTAGTCCAATAAATTTGAGGGGGTATATGAGTTTGGAGAAAGATCGAATTAGTACCAATCAAATGATTATACTCGGGCTATTCACATTTATTGGGGATATGGCGCTTGTGTATCCAGCGTTAATGATATCAGGAGCGAAACAAGATGCATGGATTGCTGCTTTGATTAGTATTCCCTTGGGCCTAGCGACCATAAAACTGTTGCTCTGCTTAGCAGACATTGAACCAAACAAGAATATTATCGAGCTTAGCCTACAAATTCTAGGAAAATGGGCCGGAACTGCTGTAGCCTTGTTCTATTTAGTGTTCTTCCTGATTGCCGCTTCCACTTACATAAGAGAAATTGAAGATTTCATGTGTACACAGATTTACGAGAAGACACCCGGTGGGGTTATCCGTTTTATGGCCATTTTCCTGCTGGTATATGGTGTACGACTGGGTCTGGAAACATTGGGACGGGCAGCTCAGCTTTTTTTCCCTTTGTTTGCAATTTTTTTGATCGGTCTGCTGCTTCTGCTGACTCCCGATGTCAAAATGGAACGTTTATACCCCATTATGAACACACCAGTACCGGACATGCTCCATACTTTGATGTATGGTGTTTTTTATCCTTTTGGTGAATTATGCGTGTTTCTTATGGTATATCCTTATGCTCAGAAGAATAGCAAAACAAGCCGGGATATTTTCATAGCCCTGATCATCGGAGCTCTCGGACTTAACCTCATCTTATTTTTTTCCCTTACCGTTCTTGGTGTTTACGCTTCTGAACATCAATTTTATGCCGCTTATATTCTTGCTCAAAAAATTAATATTGCTAATTCCCTGCAACGTATTGAAGCGCTTATGGCTACTGCATGGATTATCAGCACGTACTTCAAAACAGCCATTTATTACTATGCTTTAACATTAGGTACAGCCCAGTTATTTAAACTCAAAAGCCACCGTCCTCTGATCCTACCCACTGGATTTTTGTTATTTGGTATGTCACAACTGATTGCCAAAGACATCATTTTTTATGTAAAGGAAATCCCCGCCTACTGGGTAGATTGGGATTTCACCTGTGCATTTGTTCTGCCGCTTATGTTGCTAATTGTGTATTATTTTAAGAAACGTTTTGCTGCCAAGGTTTAAACGACCTCTCTCCTAAAAATAAAAAAGGACAGCTATTGAGCTGTCCTTTTGTTCATGAATTTCTTACATGCAGTAGATTTATTCCTTCTTATCCAATGTAATCGACGATGGTGTTACATCACGAATAGGTTCATTTGACACTTCAAAAGTTGATCCACAACTCGGACAAAAGCGAGCCTCGATTGCCACATTGCCACCGCATGCTTTACACTGCTTCACATCAGACAACCCCGCAATTTGTTGCAGATTAACCTCAATCTCCGATTTCAGTTCAAGAATACGGGAAATATTCTTCTCGATCTGCTCACTCGGCAATGGTCCTGCTCCTTGTGTTACAGCTTCAAACAACAGTTTACCCATTACCTGATACTGCTGGTCAATGTCATTCTGCTTGCTGTTGTTCTGTAATTTCAAACGATTGATCTCCACCACTGTCTTTGCTTTATTGCCAGCCTCGCTCACGCCTGCCTTTACCTTGTTAAAAAAGCTCATGTTCAGCCCCCTATTCCGTAGTAGTCATATATAAGCATATTTCGACACCACCACAAGTATTCCTCTCTTTATTGTACCTAACTTCAACCGGGATTTGTAGTTCATCCACATTCATGAACTTATTTCCCCCGCCTTCCTGCGGGAACGTACCTCGACTCAGGTCTGGTATATAAAACCGCCTTCAGGCTGTTTTGCCGCATTCAGAAAGGCTATACAATGAGTACATAAGCAAGCGGGTTGCAAGATTTAAACACAATTACCCCCATTAGAGAGGATGACAATAATAAATGAAAAAATTATATCGTTCCAGAAGTGACCAGAAGATTAGTGGTGTATGCGGAGGTCTTGCCAGTTGGTCAGGCATCGATGCCACAATTCTCCGTCTCGTAACGGTTGCTGCAGCACTTTTCAGCTTCGGTACCGTACTTATCTTTTACTTTATCGCCAGCATCATCGTCCCTAAAGAACCTTTTGGCAGCTTTTCGGATGGACATGATTTCTATTAACAGATCGTCCTTTCATACCAATCAAACATACTAAGGAGAGATATAACATGAGTTTATTCAAAAGAATTTCCACCCTTACTAAAGCTGCCCTACATGAAGGTCTGAACAAATTAGAAAACCCAGTGCTACTGACGGGTCAGTATCTACGCGATCTTGAGAACGAAATAGCTACGGCAGAACGCAATGAACGTGATTTAAAAGTTACAGCGAGTGTATTGGAACGCCGTAAGCAAGAATATACTCAGCTGATAGAGCAAAGCGAAGCTGAAGCCGTTCAGGCGGTTGAGCAAGGAAATGAAGAAAGAGCACGCCTTGCACTCATGGCCAAGCTGCGATATACAGAACAGCTGGATGAGAGCATCAATAGTCAGGCACAAACTCAGCAATCCCTGGCAGAGCTGGAGATCAACATCGCTAGAGCTAAAGAAGAGCGCGAACATCTTAAAGCGAAAAGAACTGAGCTTATCGCTCGTGCCCAGCAAGCTACAGAAACACTAAGCTCGGCTCCTCATAGCAACAGTGTAAAAGGACCGAATGTGGGTAACGCTTCACGTGGCTTTGAACGAATGGAAGAGAAAATTTTCGAGTGGGAAGCTCTGGCGGAAAACTCCAAGTATAAATCCAACTCAGGCACAGGCTCGTCCATTGACCCCAACCTACGTAGTGCTGTTGATGATGAAATTGAACGTATCCGCAACCGGAAAATCAATACCGACAAAAAATAAATATAATAACAGGTCCCTTATTTCTCAGCTACTGAGCTATATAAGGGGCTTGTTTTTTCTATTCCTCTTCATCCCGCGAATTATTTTTTTCGATTCCGGATCTACTCGGTAAGACTCTGTGATTTTCTGCAAAGCTTTGTTATAGGTGAAATCATCTAAAGTGTTAGTTCTCAAATAATCTATCGTAGCCGCAGGCAGCTTAACATAACACATCGATAGCGCCCAAGAAACCGCCATTTTCACATAATACCCCTCATGTCTAACCTTATCGAGTAGTTGTAGAATCCGACTGATGTACGCTTCTTCAATAAAGAAATTAAGCATCATTACTACCGCAAATCGAATCTCATATTCTTTGTCAGATAACAGATATGGCACTATAAAGTCCCACATCTGTTCTTTATTCTTCAAGGTAAACTTCAGCCCTGTGCAAAAGCTATCACATACCGACCAGTTATCGATTTTAGGAATAAAGTCCGCAATATAATGCAGAATTTCTTCAGGATCTGCCTTCACATAACCAAGTACCATACCTTGCAGCATTACCTCTTCAAAAAAATCAGAGTCGGCGTGCTCCAAATAGGCTCTCCAGTCACCCTTTGCAATGGTTTTGGCGAGTTTACGCAGCTCCGGTAGCCTGACTCCTATCACATTATCGATCGTCGGAAGTAAAGCCGCAGAAAACTTCTGGTAGTCCGCATCTGCCAACTCCACTAGCTGTTCCTTTATTGTTTTGTCCACTATAGTGCTCCCTACGTATTAATTATTGAAATGAAATCTCCCATAAATATATGGAAGCTACCGAACCATGTGGTGAGTACCTGAGACGGTATTGTTCGAATTGCTTTTTGGTAAGCGTATCAAGCCCATACAGCTTCATCATGCCGCGACGAATGGCGATATCTCCCCAACTGACTACATCTGGGCGCTCCATACAATTAATTAACATCATCTCTGCTGTCCACTTACCAATACCTTTTAACTTCATGAGTCTTTGAATAACCTCTTGATCGGACAATCCATATAATTCCTCCAGCTTAAACTCTCCATCAGCAATCAGCTTGGAAATGTCATGAATACAAACCGCCTTTTTCATCGTCATACCGCAACCCTGAATCTCATCTGCTGTGTGTATAGCTAGCTGCTGCGGAGTTATTTCTCTGAATTGAACCTGCATTCTTGTCCAGATAGTTCGAACCGCTTTGACTGATATTAGCTGACCTACTATGGCATAGATAAGTGCAGTGAAAAGATCCGGAATAATCACACGTTCCACTTTCCCCATTCGCGCCATCGCCGCACCTAGCACTGGGTCCACACTTCCGAGGTAATCGATTTCTGCTTGCCCATATTCAAAAAATTTAGTGATTACAGCTCCCAAAGTATTTCCTCCCGTATCTGAGCTTAACAATAATATACAACATCTATTTTGCAGTGTACGGATTCTTGAATAGGATAACAAGATAACGAAACTTGAAAAAGCCACAACACTTCTACTCGGGTAGATGGTTATGGCGGGAATTCATATTTTTACTCAACTACTATATGTAACTTGTACTAGATTGTATTTATCATTTTACTACTTTAATATGAATGTATATATGATAGATGAGGAGCTTTACGAATGGACTTTATAGCAATTGACTTTGAAACGGCGAATTCCAGTCGATCCAGCGCCTGTGCTTTGGGACTTGTGGAAGTTAAAGATGGCGTAATCACGGCAGAACATTCTTGGCTGATCGATCCGCAACAGCGGTTTGACGGCATGAACATTTCGATACATGGCATCACCCCCTCCATGGTAATCGGTCAGCCTACTTTCCACGAATTGTGGCCCACCGTTGAACCTTTGCTGCACGGACGAATCGTTGTAGCGCACAATGCCGCTTTTGATATGAGTGTACTGCGGTATTGCCTCGATGGGATGTCCATAAGCTATCCGAGCTGTCAATACTTATGTACTTATTTACTAGGCAAAAAAATGCTGCCCGAGCTTCCCTCTCATAAACTTAATGTAGTCTCCGAGCATTTCGGAATTGAGCTTAAGCACCATGACGCTCTCGATGACGCGCGCGCAGCTGCCTTGGTTCTATTAATGCTTATGGAGCGAGAATCACACCTTGACCCGCTTTTGCTCTCCAGCAGCCAAGGATATACTAGCGGAACAATGTTTGCTGGTGGATACACTCCTTTTTCTGCTCGAAAGAGTAAACCTGCTAAGAAACCTGTGAACAATCAAAGAACGAAAAACTTCTATTTGTAAGAAACTATTAAGTTATTTAGCAAAAAACACCCAACAGGCTCATTACAGCTGGTTGGGTGTTTTGCATAGATGGAGGAATATAGCATACAAGTCGATTCATTCACTACGAAGAAATCTGACCTTGCTGGTCATTATAGGGAATAGCTCCCTGTAATTCTACATTTACGCTCTATACGATAGAGTTATAGGGAATTTATCCCTATAATTCATAAGGTTCGGGTGTAAATGAAGCATTTCATAAAAATTATAAGGAGAAATTCCGTATAATGACTTCAAATAGCCCCTTACCGTGCTAATTATAGGGAAGAATTCCGTATATTTTATCAGTGATCAGTGAACATCCCATCGGTTCATCCAGATCACCAACCAAGATCAACACAACACGCTAGATCTTCATCCGATAAACTGCTTTATTCTCCAGTCCTCTGATGAATGGCGTCCATTCTTCCGTTTCTGGTGTGGTATCCAGCGCATCCTCGACCATCTGCAGCTTCGCATCCATCGCATCAATATGATGCAGCGCTACGGCCTCAGCCGTTTGCGGCTGAACAGGACTGCCCCATTCACCCAGGTTATGGTGTGATAATACGAGATGCTGTAACGCCAGAACCTTCTCCGAATTCAAATCAATGTCTAAGCGGATGGCCGCTTCTGTAATCCAATTAGATGCCATCGAGATATGACCAATCAACTTACCCTGAACGCTATATTCTGAGACAATTCCGAGCTGAGAGATCATCTCCTCCGGCTTCGCGATATCATGCAGAATAATTCCAGCCTTCATTAAATCTGGATTCAAGAACGGACGCTGCTTGCACAGAAAATCCCCGATCTCCAGCATGCGAACCATATGATAAGCAAGTCCGGCAAAATAAGCATGGTGATGCGTTTTGGCAGCCGGATAATGCATCAATTTCTCTTCCACTTTGCTTACACAAAAGGAGACAATCGAGGCAATCTCCGGATCTGTGATGCTTGCCATAACCCCTTTAATCGTATGAATAAGGTCTACTGGACGAATAGGAGCGGAGCGAATAAAATCCGTTAGCGCAACGCCATCCTCATCGTTCACCAATCTGATTTTGGTTACTTTGATTTGCAATTTCTCACGATAAGTGTGCGCAATCCCACGAACCTTCACCAGTGCCATAGGAAAAAAAGTTTCTTTATCGGTTGTGCTGGCATCCCAATATTTCGCGGACAATTGTCCACTGGAATCTCCCAAGACTAGGTCGAAATAATCCTTTGGAGGAGTACCGTTCGTTTGTTTGATCGCTAGCTCTCTTAAGAGATAAAAGCCAACAAATTCATCCTGTGGAGCGAGCTGTTTAATTTGTGTCATGTTGAAGCCTCCTATTAATAACAGGCTTTGTACCTGCTCTCTATATTAAACTTTAGACACTCACGTCCAAAATCCCTTTAAATCACTATACGATCTATTTTCATTTTTATGTACAGGTAGATAAAGGAGGTTACTCCACAGGCCGTAATATGGCTCTAGAATAACCCCCTTTATAGATTAACTATTGATTAAAAATTGCTTATTTACCAGCGGATTCAAGCGCTGATTTAATAGCTTCTACCACTTTAGCAGATACTTCTTTCTCAGCATCATTATTTCCGAAGGCTGCTGCGCGATATCCATACTTGTGTAAGCTATAGCCCGTTGAAGTCGACTCAATCTCGCTCTTCACAGCCAGCTCAGCGTCAGTCAACTGGTTGACCGTTCTTGTACTTCCGTTTTTATCTAAATAGTAAACGAGCATTTTAACAGGAACACCATGTTCTACATACGTCATAACAATTACAAGCTTATCAGCACTTACACCAATGAAGATTCCATCGAAGTAAGCCGCTTTGTTAGCTTCAACAATTTCAGCTTTCCCGTATGCTCTATCCACCGCAGTCTTGAGAGCTACACTACTACTAGTTGCACCGGAAACAGCGTCTACATCTTGCACAGCTTCTCTAGTACCTGCTGCAAGGAAGCTAGAAGTCAATTGCGGAATTGCTTTTACCACCTCTGGGTAAGCAGCTTTCCCTCTATCCACAAGATTCATTCCTACACGATACAAAGCAACATTTACGATCTTACCGTTACGCAGTGTAACGTCTGCTCTGTTAGTCCCTTTATCATAGGCATCACCAAATGCAGTGAAGGTCCCGTCTTTGTAGGTTCCTTGAACTTTGGATGCGTTAGTCAAAGCATCAGTCAGAGCAGCTTTGGCAGCTGCGGATAGCTCTTCTTGACCTGTGATATCGGACATTTGCACACCTTTTTCAAGTAATCCTGAAGTAAGTGTACCCACCAGCGATTTTTGTTCTGCACTTAGTTTGTCATCAGCGATCAGCTTGCCGTCAGCTCCGAACAAGCTTAATTTAATGTTTGTAACTGCATCTGAAGCAACATCAATAAGCAGTAATACTTTAGATTGGTTATCTACACCTGCGAATTTTCCGTCAAAATATTTAACTTCATCTGGAACTTTCAGTGCTTTTTCGAAAGCTCTTTCTACGGCTTGGTTCCAACCGTGACTGCTTTCTGTAGCGCCAGAAATTCCATCTACTTTCTCATCATAGTTAGCGAAGTAAGATCCATTAGCAAGCAACTTAGCTGTCATCGGAGCATTAGCTTTTACAACTTCTGCATAAGCCGTTGCACCTCTGTCAATGAGGTTGTTCCCAAGTCTGAACAGCTTCACATCCACTAGCTTACCGTTGCGGATCACGATGTCAGCTCTTTCAACACCAACACTTCTTGCAGTCCCATAAGAGGAATAGAATCCGTCTACATAAGCAGAAGTATTGTTAATCTTTGCATTCTGCTCAGCATCCCAGAAAGCATTAATCGCAGCCTTAAAGTCGGCTTCGAGTCCTGCAACAGGCTCTGCAGCTGTTCCTTTAGCCAGCAATGCTGGTGTTATAGCTGCAACTGCTGCGGATTGCTCAGCTGTGTAGGCCTTCTCATCCACGAAATCACCAGCACTGTTCAGCGGGTACACTTTAACAGCTGTGAGCTTATTGGATTCGTAGGTTGCAAATACTGCATATTTACCTGTAGGATCTATGCCCATATGAACACCATCAAAGTAAACTGCATCTGTATCTTTCACTGTTAGAGCTCTTTCAAACGCTCTGTCTACAGACAATTTCCATCCATTACTAGAGCGTGTTGCTCCCGAAACAGCGTCTACTGCTGCTGCTCCATCTCTTGTCTTGCCAATCAATTTATTCTCCATCAATCCATAAGCTTGCCATAAAGCGCTGTAATTGTTACGAGCATCTCTGTCGATCAGCTTAGGGCTGGTTCTCAGGAGATCAATGCTAGTAATTTTTCCATCTTTAATTTCGATCTTAGCGCCTTCGGTACCTTTGGAGTAAGCATCGCCATACGCTACGTAAACTCCATCTTGATATACATTTTCCTTAACTGTAACCGGCAATGCTGTAGGCACAGGCTTAACAGTCGCTGCTGGAACTACTGTAGCCGCTGGAGCAGCGGTTGCTTTTGGCGTTGTAGCTGGTTTTGTCGTTGCTGCTGGTGCCGCTGTTGCCTTTGGTGTTGCTACTGGTTTTGCTGTTGGCTTCGGTGTTGCTACTGGTTTTGCTGTTGGCTTTGGTGTTGCTACTGGTTTTGCTGTTGCTTTTGGTGTTGCTACTGGTTTTGCTGTTGCTGCTGGTTTTGCTGTTGGTTTAGCTGCTGGTGCATCCGCTTCTTCAGAAGCTGCGGATACTGCATCCACCTTCAAGTTCAAAGCAGGCACATTAAGTGTGTAAGCAAATGGCGCTAACAATATTGCCGCGCTAACCGTTAAAGAAATTAGTTTTTTCAATAAAATTCTCCTTTACCAAGTCCCCAGTGATATATAGCTTTTCTTAACCAAACTTACCTTTCACGGCGCCCCTTCTCTTCTTATGAAGCATTACATCTCTCTTCATAAGAACCCATCCCCCCTCTCATGCCTATGCGCGAACCATCACTTTCCAAAAAAATAATGCCTTATATCTATTCATTCCTTTTTACAATAAATCGCATCAAAGGTGAAATAATTCACATATAATATTAGAAAAAAATGAAGGCGCTTTTTCAATCAATTTCTGGTTTGATACTACCAAACTTTTCCGCAATTCCTCTGTATCTAAAATCACATACCCTATAAGAAACATCACTATTTGCTCATAAATGTGATTTTTCAATATTTTTTCCAAACAAATACACCCACTTCCGATTCTCAAAGTAGATAACGTGATCTCGATTATTGTGTATCCAAGAATAGATATGTTATTTTAGAACGATCTCTAACATGGGAAAGGAGTTCAATGCTTTGAACAAACAGCCACCTATTGGAGTTATTCTCGCCCAAATTGGCACACCTACTGCACCTACTGCAAAGGCGGTACGTCCTTATCTGAAACGTTTTTTATCCGACCGCCGAATCATAGATTATTCACCAATGCTCTGGCAGCCTTTGCTGCGAGGCGTTATTCTGCGTACACGTCCTCGGCGGTCGGCTGAGCTGTACAGACAAATCTGGACAACAGAAGGCTCACCTTTACTCTTCCACTCATTAGCTCAGCGATCTGGTTTGCAAGCGCTTCTAGGCTCACGGTATCAAGTAGAGCTTGGCTTAGCATATAGCGAACCAAGTATGGAACAAGCGATGAGCGCATTGGAAGCTAACGGAGTCACACGCATCATCATTGTGCCGCTATTCCCGCAATATTCGTCCACTACGACGGCATCTGTCTTCGATCAAGCGAGTTTTGCTGCACTAGGACGCCAAAGCTCCACTGGACCGGTAACAAAGCGCCTTATTCCTGCTCTCAGATTTATGGATGCTTATTATAATGAACCCGGTTATATTTCAGCCATGAAGTCGCATTTACTGCAGCAAATAGAACTTCTGAGCTCTAATCCTGATTTTTTCGTACTGACCTTTCACGGGATCCCCAAACGATATGCAGATACAGGCGATCCCTATCCGGAGCAATGTATGGAAACTGCGCGTCTTCTCGCTTCAGCTATGAATTGGGAGCCTGAACGCTGGCAGCTTACTTTTCAATCACGCTTCGGACGCGAAGAATGGGTAGGTCCCTCTACAGCAGATGTTTTGGGAAAGCTAGCGGGACGTGGAATTCATAAACCTTTGATTTTCTCACCGGGACTTGTAACGGATTGTCTGGAAACGCTGCACGAGCTAGCCATAGAAGGGCGCGAGCAATTTGAGGCTGGAGGAGGACATGCTGAAGACTTCACTGCAATCCCCTGCTTGAATAATCATGAGGACTGGCTTCATTTTTTAACTCAGCATGTTGAACGAAATGCCATGGGCTGGTAATACAAAAAAACCGTCTTGTCCGCAGATATTCTCTGAAGAGATAAGACGGTTTGTTATGTCCGTTCATAAGATCTAAGGGTCACTAAGATGCTTATGCTGTAAGCTGCTTATATTTAGTAGTGAGTTCATGGAACCATTGCTTGTCCTGTAAGGTCAATGCAAAGTCGATCAGCTCGGCAATCTCACTCGGCTGCAAATCAGCTGAATCATTAAAAGATACTTCAGCGGTTGCAGTGGCTTCTCCATTCCCATCCTCTGCATAATCATAAGAGAAGCATATCTTGATATCACTTTCCAGAAATTCGTTACGCAGGAAATATAACACCTCACACATTAGCACAGGTCTAACATGATCATCAAAGACACATTCCATAACCTTCGCCCAGTACTGCTGATTGCTGAGGTGTAGCTTATCATTGGTTAAGAGATATTTCTCACCCTGAAAATCAGTGACAAATCTCAGCTCAAGCGGCTTCATTTTAAAAATAGTAGCAATTTGCTTCATGCTAATATTCAGAATGTCTTGCGTTTCTAGTCTGATCATCTCTCATGCACCTCGTCCCTCTTAGTTGGGTTACCTGAAACCTGATGATATCTATAATTTCGTTAATGCCAATAATGTAAAATTAACTCTATCCAATCACTTTAATTTTTATCTAATTTAACATTATTATCGTCAACTGACTACGCTTTGTTAATATTTTTTCATTAATTCCACAGAAAAATGTTTCAATCTTTGTCCATCTGTTTAATATTTATATTTAAAAAATTAGTCTTTCTTATTTTCACAACAAAAAACTGTTCTGAATGGTCATCATCGACCTCAAAACAGTCTTTTGCCTAGTTATTAATCAGTTAACTTTACTTAAACAAACAATGGCACTAACTGTATTCCTTCAGGCGAGATCCGAACAAGTCCTTTATCCGTGATGCGTAGCGTCGGGATAACCGCCAATGCAAGCAGCGATAAAGTCATAAATGCGTAGTTCAAAGTACAGCCAGCATCATATAGCGCTTTGCTGATCGCAGCTGATTTTGCAGCAGCAATTTCGAAGGGTTCCGTGGACATTAGACCTGCAATAGCCAACGGGAATAATGTTTCCCCACTGGATGTGATCATGCAAACACCACCCTGGGCATCCGCCACCGCATTTGCAGCTTTAGCCATTAACTCATCATCATTGCCGATGACGAGTACATTATGACTATCGTGAGCAACCGTCATTGCAATGGCAGCCGGCTCTTTAAATCCAATGCCTTCGACAACGGCCACTGATTTATTGCCTGTACCTTTATGACGTTCGAGCACTGCGATTTTGCACAAACCTTCTATAGCATTTACATCCAGTCGCCCCTCCACTACAGGTATCGAAACCATACGCTCAATAGTCTCCACATGATTTTCTCTTACTTTAATAACTCTTGTAGTAAGTTCACCTGTTTGAATTGGAGCAGCAATGATGAAATCTTCTGAAGTAGGACGCTGTGGCAAATGAACCGAAGCCAACACTTCCTCCGGATAAGTGAATTTAGCAAGCTCTGCCGTCATTACTCCGTTCTCCGCAACTACTACACCTGCGGCAATTGTCAGCACTACATTAATATCCGCCAAATTCCCGTCTAAAAGAATGATATCTGCAAAAGAACCCGGAGTAATAGATCCGATATCCCGCGCTAAACCAAAGCGTTCAGCAGTATTAATGGTAGCCATTTGGATAGCCGATATAGGCTTAACACCTTGAGCAATAGCATCACGCAGGACGAAATTCATATGCCCTTCATCTCGTAAGGATTCCGAACTACGGTCATCCGTTACCAGCATCATTCGGCGTGTATCTATGCCGTGTTCTGTATGGGCCGTAATTGTTTTAGCCACATCATGCCAAGCGGAACCCCGGCGCATTTTGGCATACATCCCCAGTCTAACGCGCTCAATCACATCGTCTGCCGTCACACACTCATGATCGCCAGTCACCCCTGCCGCAGCATACACGGGCAGTCTCCAGTCGCTGGAAGGCCATGTGAAATGACCATCTACAAATCTGCCTGCCCGCAGCGTAGCTTGAATTTCGCCAAGCATTTTCTCATCGCCATAAACAACGCCAGGAAAATTCATCACTTCACCCAGCGCAATCACATCGGGTCCCCAAGTAAAGGCTTCTGCCACTTCTTCTGGTCCAATAGAAGCTCCCGTTGTCTCGAATTCCGCACCTGCCGCAGGCACACAAGAAGCCACCTGCATGTAAGCCGCTAACGGTGTTCCCCGCATCTCATCGAGCATCAATTGAATCCCCTTCAGCCCAAATACATTAGCAATCTCATGAGCATCAAAGAAACCACCTGTTGTACCCAGCGGCAGAACCGCACGGGAGAATTCAGTAACGGTCAGCTGTGTGCTCTCAATATGACAATGGCCATCGAGTAGTCCCGGAGCTATATACTTACCGTTCGCCTCAATGACCTGCGTTCCTTCACCAATCATATGTGTCACATCTTTACCAACATAAGCGATACGTCCACCTTGTATACCAACAGACATTCCTTCTAAAATTTCACCAGAGCATACATTAACCAGCTTTCCACCTGTAATTACTAGTGTTGCCGGTTTATCTCCTCTTGCCGTAGCCACAAGCTCAGGTACACAATCTGCTAAAGGCTTTCTTGTAAAAGTTGTCATTTTCATCTCTCCCCCGTTAGTATCCAAGTGCGTTCTTGATGTAGTGAATAGATTCATAATAATAGAGGATTGCTTAACCATCGGCTGTGTTGATATCATAGTTGGCAAATCTGATATTGTACGAAAAAACGGCTCCGTCATCCCTGTAGATGATAGCCGTTTTCTTAATCCAAAGATTGTCCAACACTCCGGACATGCCCCTGGTATGAACTCACCCGCCAGCATCTATTCCAACGATTATCTTACGTTTTCCTCATATACGTCAAGTGCCGCTTGAACACCAAGTCCGTAAAAAACTTCAAATCCGTGTCGCAGCAACGCTGCTTCCAAAGCTCCAAGCAAACGCAGCACATTATTCGTACGGCAGCTAAATCCCATCGTGCCAATGCGCCAAATCTTTCCTTTCAGAGGTCCAAAGGAGCTGGCAATTTCAATGCCGAACCGCTCCAGCAGCAGCGTGCGTACAGATTCCCCGTCTATGCCCTCAGGAATCAGCACACAGGTAACAACGGTAAGTTTGCAGGAGGGCTCCCCGTAAAGTTCAAGCCCCATCGCTGTTAATCCAGCTATAAGTGCCTTTTCATGGAGCTGATGTCTGGCGAATCTGGCATCCATTCCTTCTTCAAGCGCAAGTCGCAAGCCCTCCCGAAGTGCATAGAGCATAGAGGTCATCTCTGTATGATGATTGAGACGTTGCGGGCTCCAATAATCCTGAAGCATGCCAAGATCGAAATAGTTGCTGCGGACAAAAGACAACTCACCAGGCTGAACATCGCTGATTCTAATCCCACGTTCTACTCGTTTACGGGACATAAGCTTAGCCTCAGCGCGGTCATTATATGTTATTGGTGCCATACCGGAGGGGACGGACAGGCATTTCTGTGTACCTCCTACGACCGCATCCAGCATCCAAGCATCCGTTTCGACAGGAATGCCCCCAAGAGTTGCAACTGCGTCAACTATGAAAAGAGCATCCATTCGGCGGCAGGCTCTGCCAATTTCCGCGAGTGGCTGCACCCGTCCTGTAGAGGTCTCACCATGCACCATCGCTACCACATTTGGCTTAAAAGTCTCCATAGCCGCTATCACTTCCTCCGGTTTAAACACGCTTCCCCATGGCTTTTCCAGAACGAATACCTCAGCGCCACAACGTTCGGCAATCTCATGAAGCAGGTGTCCGAAGCGGCCAAAGATCGGAATCAGCACACGTTCCCCCGGCAGGATTAAGCTGACCATCACCGCCTCAATACCAGCGCGAGAGGTCCCATCTATAGGGTAAGCCCATGCATTTCGGGTAGCGAACAGCTCACGCAGCATTTCCATCGTTTCATTCATAATAGAGGTGAACTCTGGATCAAACTGACCCAACACCGGAAAAGACATCGCCCGCAGGACACGCGGATCAACCTCCACCGGACCCGGAGTCATAATGCAGCGCAGGGATGGCGACAAATCTTCGTAACGCTTCATGATGATCCTCCCTTCAAGTAGAAACGGCTATGCCGTCCTTTAAGGGACGGGCTCCGTTTCAGCGAGAAATATAAGGATAAAGTATAGAGTAAAACATATACTTCCTTATATTTTAAAGTTCTGCGAACTCTTTTTAATAAGCTAACTCATATAACATCGCAGTCAGAACCTCAAGCCCAGCCGCAAGCTGCTCGGGGGTTGTATACTCTTCCGGTGAATGGCTGATGCCCGCACGACTGGGTACAAAAATCATCGCAGTAGGGCAACGCGGCGCAAACAGCTGGGCGTCATGTCCCGCTCCACTTACCATCATGCGGTACGTCTTCCCCTGTTGGCGGCAAATATTTTCCAGCATTGTAGATAGCTTCGTATCCATAGGCGCAGGGACTGTGTGGAGCACGGATGTAACCTCAAGAGTCACCCCACGTTTAACGGCAATTTCATTACATTCCGCAAGAAGCTTCTCACAGAAACGTTCCAGTTCGTCCTCTTCACTATGGCGGATATCTAATGTAAAAAGAACCTCACCCGGGATCACATTTGGCGTATTCGGATACACCTCAAACTTACCCGAGGTTGCTACAAGAGGTTCACCAGCCGTTTTAGCAGCACTTTCAAGCACGTACAGCATTTCAACCGCACTAGCCAGTGCATCCTGCCGCATAAACATCGGTGTCGTGCCCGCATGATTAGCAATACCACTGACCTTGACCATATAGCGTCTCTGTCCAACAATCCCCTGAACTACGCCTATCTGCGTATCTGTTTTCTCCAGAATAATTCCCTGCTCAATGTGCAGCTCTACAAAAGCGCCAATATCATTTCTGGCTCCATTCTCATCTGTTACACCTTGCAAAAAGCTGGATTCCGTCATTGCTACCTGTAATGTCACTCCCTCTGCATCTATACAGGTCTCGGCCTCGCTTCCGTCATACCTTTCCGTGACATGGCCCGAACCCCAATAAGCAAGCGGAAATCGGCTCCCCTCTTCTTCACAAAAAGATACGACCTCAAGCGTCCGCTGCGGCTGGCCAAAGTTCCTCTGCAAATCTTGAAGCGCAATCATAGCCGCAGCGATCCCATACGCACCATCATATTTTCCGCCATTGACTACAGTATCAATATGCGATCCGGTTAAAATAACCTTTTGCTGCGGATTGCGTCCACTCAATCGTCCATATACATTGCCAACCTTGTCTATGGAAACTTCTAAGCCGAGCCCAGCCATTTTTTCCTGCAAAAAAATCTGCGCCCGGCTCCATTCCTCCGTATATAGCAGTCTAGTAACTCCTGGCCCAGGTGTGCTGAATGCCGCCAGCTCCTCCAGCAGCTCCAGCAGTTTCTGAGTCGACGCTTGAACTCTGGAATCATTCATAGGCTGTACTGCTCCTTCCTAATTCGCAGCCACTGTCCACCTCCCTCACTGATCACCCCTTCTTCAGAGGTATAGATCACATTCCCGCGACAGATCGTAGCAACTACTTTGCAGGATAAAGTTTTTCCGATGTAGGGGCTGTGCTTGTGGCGATACAATAAATCCTCCGCAGTCAGCGTATAGGTTGTGCTTGGATTCATCAGAACTAGATCGGCATCTAGACCTAGAGCTATAGCGCCTTTGCGATGCTCTATTCCAAAACGTTTTGCGGGTTGCCCTGCAAGCATACTGGAAATTAATGTAACATCCAAACCCCGCACATTCACGCCTTCATGGAACATAAGCTCCAGACTGCTCTGCGCACCCGAGATCCCACCCCATGCTGCAAAAAAAGACAAGTCCGGCTTCACCTTCAATTCCGTTGGACAGGGGGAATGATCCGAAGCAATCAGATCGATTTTGCCTTGGGCCAGCATCTCCCATAACTTCTCCTGCTCCACCGCACTTCGCAGCGGAGGCGCACACTTCGCCACAGGGCCTAAAGCCTTCATATCATTTTCAGTGAGGACCAGATAATGTGGACAGGTTTCTGCCGAAACGTCCAGACCTCGAAGCTTAGCTTCATAGATTTTCTCAATGGCGGCGGCCGTGCTGATATGAACAAAATGCAACCGGCAGCCCGTACGTTCACTGTACAGCAGTGCCCTCGACACTGCCTCCAGCTCTGCTTCAGCTGGGCGGCAAGCCGCAAAATCACTTGCGCTGCTTCTGCCATTTCGCACTGCATCTGCGGTCAACACCGCCGTGATAGCCTCACTTTCTGCATGAAGCGCCAGAATCCCGCCCAAAGAAGCGATTCGCTGCATCCCTTGATAGAGTGTATCCTCATCCACTTCACGGAATCTGCCTTCGCCCTCCCCTCCGGGGTTGGAGAGAAAGGCTTTAAATCCAGTGACACCAGCAGCTGCCAAAACTTCTAAATCATCCAGATTGCCGGGCACGAGCCCACCCCACAGCACATAATCAACGGCAGAGTTTCCAGCCGCAGCATTCACCTTCTGGTGCAGCCCAGCCTCGTTCACAGTAGGTGGATTGCCGTTAAGCGGCATATCTGCATAGGTTGTGCAGCCACCAGCTGCCAACGCCGCAGAACCGCTGCGAAAGCCTTCCCAATGTCCAAACGTTGGTTCATTAAAGTGGACATGCATATCAATCATACCGGGGAGGACATAGAACCCATCTGCGTCGATGACTTTGGTCAGCGGCGCAAGCGAAAGCTCCTCTCCAAGTGCGACAATCTTACCCTCTGATACTGCAATATCCAGCTTGAGTACCTGATCGGGCAGCACTACATTCCCGTTCTTAATCACAAGTTCATAGGATTCCTTCATGAGCTGCCACCTCCTCCGGTCGTCAACTTTCTCCTAACTTCCCCGATACGTACTATACCCACCAGGAGCTACTAGCAAAGGTACATGGTAGTGTTGCATGGAGCTCTCTATATGAAAGCGAATAGGTATCTGTTCTAGAAAAAAAGGCATCTCACGTTGAGTATCTGCTGACGCTTTGGCATCCGCTCTACGGTAGTAATCGCCGACCATAAACAGCAGCTCGTAACATCCAGCCTCCATCTCTCTCCCTTCCAGCAGCGGAGCATTGAGCCTCCCGTCATTGTTCGTAACCTCTTCACACAGAAGCTTGCTGATTCCATCCGTAAGCTTCCAGAGCTGAAGCGTCAGACCTGTAGCAGGAATCCCCCGCGACAGATCCAGCACATGGGTGGTAAGACGCCCGCTCATTACGCTGTCTCTCCGGCCAGATCTGCACGGCTGACAGAAAAGCCCTGAAAACCATAAGGTGGACGAGGTTCGGTGAATACTCCACCTTTGGTTTCTTCAGGCTCAACAATGGTTTCCCAAGTCCGGTTATTGGACTCAAACGAAACGGTAGCAAGTTGTGGAAAACGGGACAATACGCGCAGCCCAATTTGATAAATCAACGATTGGATTGATGGACTGTTCAGCTCATGAAAAGCGCTATGGGCGATATCACGAACCTGCTCCGCAGCCACATATTGGCCGAGATCTCCATCCAGAGCATGCTCAACACCACTGTAGGTCCAGTTAATATTCAGAAAAATATAAAGCGGACGGTCAAAGCTCTCCGGCAATGTTGTGTACTCATCACGGACGAATCCATAAAACGAGCTTCCACTCACTTTTATCAGCTGTAAATCCTTCAATCGGCATTCATGAGCGATAACCTCAGTCCCATTCTCTCCACGTTTTATAGTTAAGGAAGCCGAATAAGATTCATTATTGGAGTGACGCAGCACTAAATGACTCTGTTTAAGCCCCTCAACCCCGGGCACCATCACCTGTTCAAAAGGTAACCGGTCTGCGGAAACTGAAACTGCGGTGACATGATCGTATTTATCGAGAAAACGGCTGCTTAGAAGCTGCAGTAGCCCCTCCGTTGTGCTTCCAGTGTAGTCCGCGGTATTGCGCAGGATGAAATTTTTCATAGAATCGGTAGCAACAACCATGGAATTATCCCCCTCTGAGAAAGAAGGAAGAAACGCTTCGCCCGTGACTGCGAATGTAATATTATGTGCGAATATAATGTTGTCGCAGCCCGTGAAGGAAGATTCGGGAACGGGGGTAACGGCCAGCGGTTTAGCATAGGTACGATAAGTTAGCACATCACTTTTTCCATAAAACATTGTACGTCCGTTAATTGGTTCCAGCATGGCTGACACCCTCCCCGTTTATGATGAATGAATGAATAATTAAATAATTAAATCACTTAGGCGAAATCTCGTAATTGTACCGACTTCAGAAAAGGCTTGAACCCATTCCTCTTGAGGGGAACGCTCAACTCGCACTCCAATGGCGCTGATAATGTCTTCTTTGTTTTTGCCACGAACAGCTAGAATAAAAGGGAAATGAAATTTGTCCGTATACTTTCGATTCAGATCATTTAATAGATTGAACTCTTCCGTTGTTAACCGATCCAGTCCAGCTCCCTGCTGCTCAGAGGCAGATAAAGCCGTAACTTGAAGCCTAGTCGCCAAATCCGGGTGAGCTTTTAATAGTCCCTCCATTCGGCTCCGGTCAGCATTCAGTACGGTCTGCATCATTGTGCTGTGCAAATGCTCTAAAGAATGGAACGGAATCTGCTTATAAGCCTCCTCTGCTACCCACGGTGAATGTTCAAAAATGCCGCCTAGATGCTTCACAAAATCCGTTATACTCATGGCATTTATCTCTTCCAACGTAAACCTGCCTTCAGAAACGACCATCCACTCAACCTCCAATAGCTTTGTTAACAGCTCGTAAAATACCACCGTACCCCGTACAGCGACAAATGTTACCCGATAAAGCTTCTTCCACTTCAGCCTGAGTAGGATGCGGGTTCTCTTCCAGCAGAGCAACCACCGAGATGACCATCCCTGGTGTGCAATAACCGCATTGGAACCCCCCCTCTTCTAAAAAAGCCCGCTGAACGGGATGCAGGCCTACTTCACTAAGACCCTCAATCGTTGTAATTTCCGCACCTGAGCATTGATAGGCCATGACCAGACATGAATTCACTGGACGTCCATCCACCAGCACCATACATGCCCCGCAGCGGCCAATCTCACAAGAACGTTTTGTGCCGGTCAGCTCCAAATCTTCACGTATGACCTTTAAAAGCCGGCGGGAGGGTGGAATCTCCGTGGATATCGCTTTGCCATTAAGATTGCAATTAAAGGTGAACCTCTCTTCTGCAAAGGCTTCCTCAGACGATAAGGGGTCAAGGTTATCTTCATCTAGATTCGCATCTGAATTATGGCTCGACATGGATGTTCACCACCTTTTGTGGAATAAACGGTGTAGACTGCAGCCATTCGGGATCAATGGGCAGCTTGGTTACCCGTTTCCCTACAGCCTGAAATATGGCTGACGCGACTGCCGGAGCTAAATTGACGGAACCCACCTCTCCAATGCCGCGAGGACCGTACGTGTCATGATCCGGCAAATCCTCTATCGGCTGCACCTGAATGCTGCCATTCATGTCGGCAATGGTCGGCACCAAATAGGTGTCTAAATTTTTGGTGACATAGCTGCCGCCAGACATCACAGCATCCTCTGACAAGGTGAAACCGACCGCCATACTGCTGCCACCTTCGATCTGTCCAAGATAACCTTGCGGATTAGCCACCGGTCCCGCCGCTACCGCATGATATTGATCCAGTACACGAACACGTCCAGTAAGCAGATTAACTTCCACGCGGACTGCGATTGCAGAATAGGTGTATAGGAAATGTGCCCCCACTCTTTTAAAGGGTGTGGTTGGATAAGTAAACTTTGTATTACAGACAATGGGTTCTGAAATATGCTGTGCCAAGTCCTTGTAAGTCAGAAGCAGACCGCCGTCTTTTAGCCAAATGCCGCCAGGGCCGAGCTTCATTTCATAGTTATCCAGCTCTGGCTTTATCATCGCAGCTGCCTGCAGCACTCGAGCGGTGAAGTCTGGACGCAGCCGTTTTAAGGCCATCCACATCATGCTGGTTGATCGGGAAGCCGTACTAGATCCGCTATCGGGCACAACATCCGTATCGCCAATGACGATGCTTAGATCCTCTGCCGCCAAGCCAAACTGTTCAATCAGCATTTGTTCCATTGTTGCGATTAACCCCTGACCAAACTCCTCGTAACCAAACACCGCCTCAATTTTGCCCTCTAGCGTCAAAGAGAGCCTGCCACCCGCCGGATCGGGAATACCATAGCCAAGTCCTGCACCATGCATAGCTATAGCAGCACCCGTTCCAGTTACGATCCAAGGTTCCACAACACCTGAATCACTGTCTGTAGATGCGGCCTCAGTCATAAGAGGCGAACCCGCCAGCGCTTCCCACACCTGAAAGGCACCATCGGTCTGAGCAATTTCCTGACCCAGCGGCCCCAGATCTCCATATTTACGCAAATTGCGGCGGCGCATTTCCCACGGATCGATCTGCAATCGCTCAGCCAACCGATCGATTTGTCCCTCCAAAGCGAAAATCGCCTGATTGCCGCCAAAACCGCGAAATTCACCAGATACACCGTTATTGGTATATACAGCAAAACCCTTCACATCCACATGATCGATGATATAGGGGCCCATCACATGTTCTGTCGCAAAGTTGAGCACCTCCGCCCCCAGTGTTGCGTAAGCTCCCGTATCCGAAATAATTCTGACCTGATGTGCCCTGATGATTCCTTCGGGGTCGCAGCCAGTCTTCATGGTGATTTTCATGGGATGGCGTTTTAGTCCTGCACGTACCGATTCAGCTCTCGAATTATGCAGTCTTACCGGACGGAGTGTCCGCAAGGCGAGCAGCGCTCCATATGGCTGTACATTCAGCTCGTCTTTTCCTCCAAAGGACCCGCCGATAGGACTCGAGATGACGCGAATATCTTCTTGAGGAATAGCCAGAATTCTGGATAGCTGCAGGCGATCCATCAACCCATGTTGTGTAGCTGAATATACGGTAAGCCGTCCGTTATCCTCTGGGATAAACAGTCCACCTTCAGTCTCCATATAGGTGTGCATTTGGCGTGTTGTATAATAAGTCTCCTCTACCACATGACAGCAATCCGTAAATACCGCTTCCGGCTCCCCTTTCCGATATTCCGTATGATGAAGCACGTTTCCCTCGGCATGCAGCAAAATTGCGTCCTTTTTCATCGCCTCTTCCGGATTCTCGAGTAAGGGTAGAAGCTCATAATCCACTTCGATAAGAGATAAGGCGTATTCCGCAATTTCGTCCGTCTCTGCCGCGACTGCCGCAATCGCATCGCCAGTGTAACGCACACGGTCACTGCAAAATACCGGTTGATGCGGCAAAGCTATGCCAAAGCCGTTAAGTCCGGGCACATCCTCATGAGTAATTACAGCGTGTACACCAGGGACTTCAACGGCCTTCTCAATGCGTATGGACAAAATACGAGCATGTGCCTGCTCACTGCGGAGCACGCGGCCGATCAACATTCCTTCTGCCCTCATGTCGGTCAAATACTGCAGCTTACCGGATACCTTGCCCTCTCCATCGGGTCGTGTACGCCAGCGGCTACCGCTGGATTCCTTATTCAGCAGCATTTTCCCTCTCTCCTTTCGTCGGGTTATTCACCTCTTAACTCCGTATATTCATAGCCTTCCACAGCTCAGATACAACCAAATTCCCAGCAGTCTTTTTCTTGTAAAGTTCTGATGCAAAGGGATCACTATACGTCTCAAAGCTGTTCTCAACCTCTTCATATAAAGAAGCCAACAGCTCCTCTGTATACCTCACACCTTCAAGCATAACTTCAGCTCTACTTAGTCGCTGCGGCCGCCCAGAGCCCCCACCTGCGGCGATACGCACCTCACGGAAACGGAGTTCCTCATCGATTGATGCTGAGATTGCTACCGTTACAAGTGAAGGGGTGAACGCTTCCCTGCGGCCAACCTTACGAAAAATTTCTAGCCTATCCGTTAACGGACTCTCTAAGCGAGTAGGTGAGATGCGAATCTCAGCCACAAGATCTGCCGCAGGTTTTATCCCGCTCCAGTGATTGTTTAGCCACTCTATCAAAGGTAGTGCCGTCATAAATTTGCCGTCAAAGGAGATTAACTCCGCGTCATAGACCAGTAACGCAGGTAGAATATCTCCGAAGCCAGAAGCGATATTGCCCCCGAGCGTGGCAAGATTACGCACCGACGGAGCCGCTATGCAACGTGCAGCCTCTTGCAGCGCAGGAGCCACGGCCTGCAAATGCTCATTACTGCGGCACTGGGAGAGTGGAACAAGAGCGCCCAGAGATAAGTGAAATTCCGTTAAGGTAATGTCGCCGAGATTTGTGATTTGCCGAAGATCAATCAGCTGTTTGGGCATATGATCCGTTCCATTTTCCCACCCTGTTCTCAGCAATGTTCCTCCTGCGACATATCGGGAACTGTCTCCAAACGCCGTTTTTCTCTCCCAAGCTTCGTGCAGGCTGTGGGGTTGAATTACTTCAGGTAGTCTTCCATCCTCTTCCCGTATAACTCCCATACACTCCGCCTCCCTTTTTGAGTACCAGATTGCCGCTTCCCTTCTCGTATAGCCTGCCTTAAAACCTTTGTTCCCGAATATAAGGAACTCCGAGCGCCTCCGGTGTACCGGATGGTTTGTTGCGATTGCGGTACCCCAGGTACATCAGGACCAGAATGGTCACAAGGTACGGAATCATTTTGAGAAAATAGGGCGGAACTGCACTGCCCAGCAATTGAATACGGAAGCCAAGTGAATCCAATGCCCCAAAAAAGTAAGCGCAGAACAAGGCGCGCAGCGGATTCCATCTGGCAAAAATCACTAGCCCTACCGCAATCCAGCCTCGACCGGCTGTCAGCCCTTCATTCCAGGTTGGCGCGTAGGCTAATACCATATCCGCTCCGGCCAGGCCGATGAGAGCAGCACCGGTGATCACATAGCTGTAGCGGATAAGCTGCACACGGATCCCCATCACATCTGCGGTAGCCGGACTGTCTCCGACTGCCCGCAAATGCAGGCCCCATGAAGTGCGGTGAATTAGCAGATGCAAAGCAAGCACTAGCAGCAGGCTGAACCAGGTTAGGTAATCCATGTTGCCGAATATTTTTCCAATGAACGGTACATTTTCCAGCCAAGCCAGATGCAGCTTAGGGGAGGTTCCCGGCAAAGGAATGCCGCTGATCGGTTTACCAAGATAAGCGCTCAACCCACTGCCGAACAAGGTCATCGCAAGACCGGACATCGTTTGATTCGCCCGCAAGGTCACACAGAGAAAAGAATGCAGCAAACCAAGCACAGCCGTTACAGCTACGGTAGCCAGCAGAGCCAGCAACAGGTTTCCGGAGCGAATATACACGATACAAGTGGTCACCGCTCCCATCAGCATCAGACCTTCAGCCCCAAGCTGTATAATGCCGGCTCTTTCATTTAGAATGCCTCCCAGCGTAGCCAGCAGCAGCGGGGTCCCTGCGGAAATAGCGGCAATAAGTAGCTGTGTTGTAAAATCCATCGCCTATCTCCCCCCTTTCAGCTGAACCCGGCTACGACGAATGCGGAAACGATAGATCATATCGCCAGCAATCAAGAAAAACAGGATGGAGCCCTGCAGCATTTCTGATATCGATGAGGGCAGCCCGATGGTTTGAACACTATATCCGCCAACAATTAAGCCACCGAATAAAATAGAAGTAACGATTAGACCGAGTGGATTCAATTTGGCCAACCAAGCCACAATAATGGCGGTGTATCCATAACCCGGTGAAATGCCCTGCATCAGCTTGTGTGTAACACCGGAGACCTCCGCCATGCCAGCGATCCCGGCGAGCCCCCCACTGATCAGCATGACGATAATAATATGGCGCTTGATAGGAATCCCCGCGTATCTGGCTGCAACAGGATTGGCCCCAATCAGACGGAGCTCGTAACCCCACTTGGTAAAACGAATCATTAAGTAATAAATCACAACGGCGATAAGTCCAAATAACAATCCAATATGCAATCTTGTACTTCCGAGAACAGGCAGCGACTGAGCCGCAGTAAACATAGGTGATCCCGGGAAATTAAAACCTTTAGGATCTTTCCAAGGTCCGAATACCACGTAATCGAGCGCCAATAGGGCAACATAATTCAGCATTAATGAAGTGATTAGCTCATTCACTCCAAAATGCGTCCGCGGAATAGCAGTCAATAGTCCCCAAAGCGCACCCGAGGCAATCCCGAACAGCAGCATTAAGCTCAGGGACCAGAATGAAGGTAAGTCAGGAAAATAAATCGTGACCGCTGTGGCCGCCATAGCCCCAACGGTTAACTGGCCTTCTGCTCCAATATTCCATACCGAAATGCGGTAAGCCACAGCAATCCCAAGCCCACATAGGAGTAGCGGGATCGCTTTAACCATCGTTTCCGTGAGCCCATACGCAGTGCCAAATGCGCCACGAAACATTTTTTCATAGACCAGCACCGGATTCATACCATTCGCCGCAATAAATAGGGCACACAACAATAGCGCTAAAACTATAGATACAATAGGTGTCCACCAAGGAGAACGGATGCGGCTGGCATCGTATTCGAAACGTAGAGAGAATCGTTTTCCGGAGTGGGAGGGGAGGGGTTCCAGTACTGCTGCTGCGGTATTTCTTCCATTCTCCAGGCTCATACGGCGCTCTCCTCTCTATTATGAATACCAGCCATTAGTAGTCCGATGCTCTCTCGATTCGCTTCCTCATGTGTACTCTCACCAATAATTGAGCCGTTATAGATCACTAGAATCCGGTCGGACAACTGAAGCAATTCATCTAAATCCTCCGAAATTAACAACACGCCACTACCTGAACCACGCAGCTCCATAAGAAGGTCGTGAACACCAGCCGTGGCACCTACATCCAGCCCTTGTGTCGGATGAACGGCGACCATCAGCTTAGGCCGATGACTGATTTCACGTGCAAAGAGCAGCTTCTGCTGATTACCACCTGACAACTGTTGTACTGGCGTCTCCAGCTCAGGTGTCTTGACGTTAAAGCGCTGGACCAGCTCCTGTGACCACAAACGGTTCTTCGCGGACTTCAAGAAACCAAATTTGGAGTGCTCCTCTGAGCGGTAAGACTTAAACAAAAGATTATCCACCGATCCGAGGCGTCCAGCTAAACCGCTCTTCATCCGGTTCTCCGGCACGTGGGAGATTCCTGAATCAATTGCCCCTCTAACCGAAGCCGATTTCACCGTCTTTCCATCAAACGTGATTTCACCACTTTTCCAGCCTCTAAGACCTGTTAACACTTCAGCCAGTTCCTTTTGTCCATTGCCAGCTACCCCAGCTACGCCTACAATCTCCCCTTTACATACGTTCAGAGAGAAGTGATCCAGTGCTTTTCGCCCGTGATCGGCATATACGTCCACATCTTTCACTTCTAATAAAGAATCCCCTTCAGTGGCTTCCCGTTCTTGACGGGTGATGGTTACTTCCTTGCCCACCATCAGACGAGCCAGCTCCAGTTCATCTGTATCTGCCGTGGTCAGTGTGGCGATCATTTTCCCTTTGCGCATGACGGAAATCCGATCGGAGGACGCCATAACCTCTTTCATTTTATGAGTAGTCATAATGACCGTTTTTCCTGCCTGCTTCATGACCCGCAGCGTTTCAAATAGCTGTTTCACCTCTCCCGGGGTCAATACTGAGGTTGGTTCATCCAGAATAATAATGTCAGCCCCGCGATACAGCGTCTTAACGATTTCAACACGCTGCTGCTCACCCACGGACAACTGCCAGATCGGGCGATCCACCGGGAAATTCAGTCCAAACCGTTCCGCTAATGCCTCTATCTCCTCGCGTTTGTTCTTCATCCACTTACGGCCGCGCCAGAAAGACGACTTTTCGCCAAGCACGATATTTTCTGCTGCTGTGAGGCTTTGCACCAGCCTAAAGTTCTGAAACACCATACCTACACCCAGTTGCGCAGCATCTTTAGGAGAACGGATCTGAGCACCTTTCCCATGAATGAAGATTTCTCCTTCGTCTGCTCTATACACCCCTGACAGCATGCTCATCACCGTGCTCTTCCCGGCCCCATTCTCCCCAAGCAACGCATGAATCTCACCCGCATTTGCCGAAAAGTCGACTTGATCACTGGCGGTTACCGAGCCGAATTTTTTCACAATCCCCCGCATTTCAACTGAAGTTCCCCGCATGGCCTGAACCCCTCCTTCCTTCAAGTTGTAGTACGGGTGGGGAAGTTTCCGCTTAACGGAATCCGCCCCACCCATAGATTGTGCACATTTTATTCCCTATTTTTGAACATTATTGCGGGATAGTTCCTTCCACACCTTTTACGAGCCAGTTCATGCCCAGCACTTCCTCCAAGGTCAGCTTCTGACCCTCCTGAACCTTCACATTCCCTTGATTATCTGAGATCGGACCTGTGAAAACCTCAAGCTCACCACTGATAATTTTGGCTTTGGCGTCTTCGACAAGCTTTTTCACATCATCTGGGATCTTGTTCCCGAAAGGAGCCAGCTCCACCATACCGTCAGCCATATCACCGGAATATTGCTCGCTCTTCCAGGTTCCATCCATAACTGCCTGCACAGCTTTTACGTAATACGGCCCCCAATTCCATACCGGGTTCGTCAAATAATTGTCCGGAGCGTATTTGCTCATATCCGAGTCATTTCCCCCGGCAAAAGCCCCTCGTTCAGCAGCAGCCTGCAGTGTTGCAGGTGAATCCTGATAGGCCAAAAGCACATCCGCACCCTTATCCAGCAAGCTGATTGCCGCTTGACGTTCAGTCGTCGGGTCATACCATGTATTCGTCCATACCACATTCACCTTTACATCAGGATTGACACTTTGTGCTCCAAGGGTGTAAGCATTCAAGTTATAGATCACTTCGCTGATCGGAAAAGCGCCCACATAACCCAGCTGATTATTTTTGGTCATTTTCCCTGCCGCTATGCCGCTCAGATAGCTGGCCTGATAGTTTTTCCCGAAGTAGGTTCCCATGTTCTCTGCGGTTTTGTAACCCGAAGCATGCAGGAACTTCACGTTGGGAAATTTGCCCGCTACATTTAATGTAAAATCCATATATCCGAAGCTCGTTGTAAACACGATGTCGTGTGATTGCGCAAGCTCTGTGATGATTCGTTCGGCGTCAGCACTTTCAGGGACATTTTCTACAAAGTCAGCTTTAATCCCAAACTCCTTCTCCATATACAACCGTCCTTGATCATGTTGGTACGTGTAGCCGCCATCCCCTGGAGGTCCGATATAAACAAAAGCAACCGTCGGTTTCTTTGCAGCCGGTTCTGTTGTTGCAGTTGCTTCTGTTGCCGCTGTAGTTGTCGCTGGTGCCTCAGTTGCATTTATAGAAGTATTATTATTGCTGCCACACCCCACCAAAGTCACCGTCATTAGAACCATTAATGCAAGACAAGATGTTATGAACTGACCCCTTTTTTTCATAATTCTCCTCCTCCAAATCATCTCTCATCATGGCTGCAACCATTAATGTACTTCTACTATACTTAGAGGTGGCCTTGGCGTAAATTTATATAACATACGTTTGTATTTGAATATAAGAATCAGAACTTTTTTTGTGTGTAATGCACTAATTGGTTTTTGGAAGGTGAGTTTCGTGTCATATTATATGACCAAATGTGGAAAAGGAACACTGTTTTAGAATATTTTTCAGACTACTCTTTACATCACTTTCCATTTCTCAGAATCCATTGCTCCTGAATCTCACCAAAATCTTCTTTTGTATCTGCGTCCATGAAATAATGGGTAGACTCAGATTCCAGAACAATCCCCTTATAATCAGGTGAACGCAATATCCCCGCCGCTCCTCGATCTCCATCTAATCCCTGTAGTGCTGGAAACAACGTCTTCGAGAACAAAGCCGGGGGCATAACCGACCCATTGCTGACGCTAGCGACATAATCCATCTCCGGAGATTGTTCAAACGTTTGTATCAGACGGTCCACTAATGCTGTAGTAATAAATGGCTGATCCGCAAGCGCCACAACTACTGCATCGGGCTGTAAAGGCAATACCGCATTAAGGCCGCAGCGCAGTGAAAAAGACAATCCTAGATGTGCGGTTAAGCAAGTTTCGGTACGTCTGGATCCTTGCGGTTCAATCGCGGGTGGCAGCCATTCCAAGTTGTCATCCGCACGCACTACCACGATTAGCGGTTCTAGATTGCAACGATCCAATTCACTAAGCGCGACGCTCCCGAGTGAGACCTCCTGCGACAATTTCAGTGAAACCTTGGACACGCCCATCCGCCTGCTCTGCCCCGCTGCCAAATATATTCCTGCTACCTTCAATACTATCCACTCCTTTAGGCAGCTCTCGTGAGCCCACCCTTCTAATTTGAATAATTTCTGCTATAATACTGACCGCAATCTCCTCCGGACCTTCTCCTCCAATCGGCAACCCTACAGGTGCATGCAAAGATGCAGGAGCCTCAAATCCTTCCAGTAAAAGAGATATCCGCGCCTTCGAACCGATAATCCCTATATATAGAGGGGCAAGCGGAATCACACTCTCCAGGAACTGTCTATCCCGCCCAAGTTGATGACTGCAAATCAATACATAATCCTCTCGAGCTACGCCCAATCGCTGAACAACCTCCATGGGGGAACAAATTACTTGTTCAGCTCGAGGAAACTTATTGTGCAAGCTTCCTTCGCGCCAATCCGCAACCGCAACCCGAAAGCCAACTCTGTCAGCAAGTTCCGCAATTGGAACCACATCACGTCCCCCGCCAAAAATCACAAGCCGCGGTCTTGGCACGAAAGACGTATGGAATGCTGTCAATTCTGCTGGAGCGGCCATAAAGCGACCTGCCGCTAGGTTTTCTTTTGCCGAGTAGGATAATTTCGGATGTTTCTTGCTCTGCGGCAGTTCATTGTCTGGATCCAGCTCCAGCTTATAGGCAAAATCGTTCTCCACTGCTTCGCGGAACAGAATTAGCTTCTCTCCCCTAGCCAATCTGTCACTCGCCTGCACTAAAAGCTTGTAGAGCTGACCCTGCACGGGTTCAAGCACTACTTTGATTTTGCCTCCACAGCCGACAACCTCACCCCAGGACAGATCATACGGAGACAGCATGTTGTATTCCACAATTTCGGGCAGCCCTCGTTCCCAGATCTCAGAAGTTCGCAGCTGCAGATCGTTTTCCAGACAACCTGGACTCAGGCTTCCAATCGTACCTCCTTCAAAAAACAACATCACCGCTCCGGCTTTACGATACGAGTGTCCCTCCACCTCTATCAGCGTTGCCAGCACCGCAGGCGCCTGATGGGTTTGAATATGCATTGCGATCTCATGTGTATTCACGAGGTTCCCTCCTCCGTGTTTGCATTTCAATCCAGACCTTAGTCCCGCCCAAGCATTCTCCGAAACATGAAAACTAACTTCAGCCTCATTAGATCATTTATTTTTTTAAAATCGACATCCAAGAGCTCACTAAGCTTCTCGATCCGGTAGGTAGCCGTGTTCCGATGAATAAACAACTTTTTGGCTGTCTCATTGACATGCCCATCGTTCTCTAGATAAACCTCCAGCGTCCGCAGCATTTCTCGCACATACTCCGGCTCACGACTAAGCAGTCCTCTAAGCGTTCCGTTGCAATATTTCTCCATGACCTCTGTCGGGATTTGCCCAAGAAGCAAGGAAAGCTCAAGCTGCCGATAATGCACAACATTCCCATGCACTCCCTCAAACTGAAGCATCCCCATACATTCCTTCACCTCCGCAAAAGCCTCCTTCAGCCCATCCGGCTTCAATTTACAACTACTTATCGCAGCTCGTGGATAATACCCCTTGTCAAACTTCAAGTTGTCAAAACAAGCCTGGATTACATCCCGAAATTGCTCAGGACTCTGAAGAGCTGCCGGATAGATGGACAATAATCCTTGGTCTACAATCACATGAATGGCCTTTAAATCCCGCAGTACGGGGTGTTCAGTGTATTCTTCTTTTAATCTAAGCAGCTCACTTTGGCGTTCTTCAACAGTCGCAACAATATCAGTTAATACTAGTTGAAATGGCGACTGAAGCAGTTCAATTTCCAATTCGAGCGTAGCCTGTGCTAAATCGGCGTAAGATAAGTTACCATTTAGACAACGTCTCAGCAATCCACTGAACTCCCTATGTTCTGCCTGTTCAAAATAATCCTCGTATCCTGAGTAAATATGATATGAAATAAGTTCAGCACCCTGAACGAACAAGCTCTCTTCCACCGGGAGCAATAAAGGGTCGATGGAACAATACAATAAATATCCCGAGCACTTTTCTCCTTGTATTAGTGGTGTGCGATAACCTGCACGATCCTCTACACGAAAACGTTGATTCCGTTTCTGCCAGGGCCATCCCTCCAGCAACTGTGAGGTCTGGTATTCAGAATTGTTATAGATTACATCCCCGCGTGCGCTAACCACTACAAGTGAATGGCCAATCACATCAGACACCGAGTCAAACAATGGACGGCTGCGGACAGATCGCAGGGCAAATTGCATCAGCTTTTTCTGCTTCTCCATTATGCTCTGCAGAACGTGAGTGCTCCGGCTAAGCTCAGCGCGAAACAGGCCATTCATCTGATCCGAAAAAGTGAACTGGAACGGCAACTGGATTAAGGGGAAGTTAAGGCTCTCAGCTTCTGCGATCAGCTGCTCCGGTACTTCATCCCAAAATCGTCCCAGCTTAATACCCAAGGCCGATGAGCCCCTTCGATTCAGCGTCTGCAGCAAAGCAGCGGCATCCTCCAGATTGTCCTTGATTAAATAGGCTGTCGTTAGCAGCATCTCGCCTTCTTTGATCCAATCCGAAATATCAGGTGCGTCCATCACATTAATCGATTTCACAATTCGATGTTTCCCCTTGGACCCCGCGATAAGCTTCGCCTCGGACAAAGGATAAATGGACAACGCTTCTTCAACCGTAAGATGCATGCCATCCCTCCTTTTTAGGATCAATTGAACCATTTCTAATTAATAATGTTATTTTATGTAACATTATAATTAAAATGAACCTCCTTGGATAGAGTGAAATTAAAATTTAATGGTTTTTATGTTAGTTAATATAACATCAAATGAACATAACTGATTAATCATTAATCTTTAGTTCACATCACTTGTGTGAGTAGTATAATTAGATCGGACAATATTAGGATGGATTTGGAGGGGATCTTTTGAGTAAAAAGCAAGTGTTTACGGGTTCACCCTGGGAGTCGGTGGTTGGATATTCTCGCGCCATCCGAATCGGCAATCGTATCGAAGTCGCAGGAACAACAGCCATGCAAGACGGGGAAATAGTCGGTGTAGGAGATCCATACGCGCAGACGAAATTCATTCTACATACCATCGAAAAAGCGCTAAACCAGCTAGATGCTGATTTGTCGCATGTAATTAGAACAAGAATGTTCGTGACAGACATCTCACGCTGGGAAGAAGTCGGCAAAGCACACGGCGAATTTTTCAAAGATATTCAGCCTGTAGCAACCATGGTAGAGGTAAAAGCGCTTATTGATCCACTATTGTTAGTAGAAATAGAAGTCGAAGCATTCGTAGAATAGAGCTCGGACGTGGCATGGCACCTTCTTCACGGAAGGTGCTTTGTTTGCGTGTTGAGATGAAACGCGAGTGTGTCGTGGCTGACCTTTTTGGTGTGGGGCATTTATACCCCTTCTTCCGGTAATATCACCAGTATTCTTGGATTCTGGGGGATTTATACCCCTCTTTTCGGCTATATGACCGGAATCACTGGATTCTAGGGTATTTATCCCCCTCTTTCCTGTAATATGGCCGGAATTACAGGATTCTAGGGTATTTTTGCCCTTCTTCCCCGCAATATGAGCCAATTTCGCGCATTCTACGGGATTTATACCGTTCTTTTCAGCTATACGGGCCAATTTCGCGCATTCTACGGGATTTATACCGTTCTTTTTCTTCGCATGGAGGTGTTTACTGAAACGCTGGTCTTAGCCAACTTTTGAGCACTGAATTTTTCTTTTACTCTATCACACCATTATTGAGCCTACTTCATCACATTGAGTTCATTTTTTAAAAAACCAATTTCACCTATCATCTCAAAACCCATCAAGTCCCGTCATCTCAAGGTCGCCGCCAAACCTCCTTCACCCATGAGAGTAACCGAAGATCCTGACCATGTCCGGCGATAACCGACAATCCCAGCGGCAGTCCATTTGTAGAGAGCATAGGTAATGTTACTTGAGGCAGGCCTGCCAATCCAGCTATACAACTCAACATCATCGCCCCACTACGGTTCTCCTCCAATTGACGCAAACCCCCACCACGCAGCGGTGCAGTACCAGGTACTGTCGGAATCACAAGACAATTATCTTGACCCAGCAGCTGGCGCAACTGGGTAGAAATCTCCGCTCGTTTATTCAGAGCGATACTGTGGTCCTTGCCCGCTAAGCTGGCAGCCCAAGAGAACCGGGCCGCAATATCAGGCCCAAAAACTGGTTTCACCTTCTCAATCCAGGCGCTATGGGTTGTCCAGATCTCATTGCCTTGTAGCTCTCGAAAGACATCCATCCAGACTTTTAAACCTTCTCGAGCTATTTCAGTTTTGAGGAAATGATCAGCACCAGTCCGCAAACGATTCAATCCGTCCACTAGAATACTTACATCCTTTGGGGCAACCAAATCCCAACAGTCCGTAGCGACAAATAAAGTCCCCATTTTCTTTTGTGAATCATCCTCTTTATCCTTTCTAGAATTATATTCCACATGATTTTCTTTGCTCTTCGGTATCTGATCCTCTATGTTTTTTTGTAAATTATTCTCCAATTCTTCCTCTTCATTTTTTCCCCCACCGTTCTCTATATTCAATTCTAAATTTCCATCTATGCTCATCGTTACTTTTTCATCCATGCGCCCATTTCCAAGTAAAACCTCCCCCACTTTCTGGAGCACATCCATACGATCAGCCATCCAGCCTACTGTATCAAATTGCGGTGATAACGGGATCACACCTTCCATATTCACAGCACCATGCGTCGGGCGAAAGCCATATACTCCGCAATAGGCGGAAGGGACTCGAATAGAACCACCTGTATCTGTTCCGAGCGCAAAATCAACACTACCTGAAGCTACCGCTACTGCCGATCCACTAGAAGAACCACCTGGGATACAGCCTGCAGCACGTGGATTTATGGGCGTTCCATAATGATGGTTCTCACCGCCCAGACTGTACATTAACTCATCCGTATGAGTCGCTCCTCGAAGCGTCGCTCCCGACTGGAGCAGCTGGCGTACTACTGCTGCATGTTCTGTAGAGGGATTGTGGCTCCGCAGCCAATCTGGATTACCTGCAGAAGAGCTGTGCCCTGCGATCGCATACACATCTTTTACAGCAAAGGTCATTCCGTCCAATATCCCATTCCCTAAACGTCCGACTGTTAGCTCAGAATCTATGAACGCGCCATACCTATTATCCACCATATCCCCTTCCTCCTCCCCTCAACATTCCTTCTAAGATCTTAATCAACTCGTCTAAGATTTTAATCATCCTTCTAAAATCTCATGTCCAATAAACTAGGGCTTTCTGTTACACCTTTCTAAGAAGCCTTTCACTTCAAGGTGTCGCCTGCAACCCACCTCCAACCCAAATTCTACCTACTCTCACCTCACCCTACCAACCTATCGCCGCGCCATCGCAGCGAGGGTCCGCCCCCCCACTACGATACCCATTGTCATCTATGGATATCGCGTGAGCATGACCCATGCTCCCGTCATATGCTTCCACTTTCCGGACAATATGACCGGCTCCCGCCAGATCTGCCAGCACCTCATCCGCTACCCGTCCCTCTACCTTCAGCTCCTGCGTAGGCTCCCCCCATGTCCTCCCCCATACAAAACGTGGTTCACTTACAGCCGTTTGCGGATTCATCCCATAATGCAGCATCCTTGTAAGTAGCAACGTTTGAGTCTGCGGCTGACCTTCACCACCTTGCGTACCATATAGAATCGCAGGTTTGCCCTCGCGGCAGGCCATGGCTGGCATCAGTGTGTGGAAGCTGCGCTTATGCGGTTCAAGCGTATTGATATGGTTCGGATCAAGCGAGAAAAATGAACCCCGATTCTGTAGCAGAATCCCTGTATTCCCAGCCACCACACCTGAGCCAAATTCAAAATACAGACTCTGAATAAAGGAGACCGCATTCCCCTCCTCATCCACCACCGCAGCATAAGCCGTATCACTGCCTATAGGCTGACTTGTCAGCTGTGCCGCTTTTTGCATCGAGATTGTAGACGCTAGTTGCCCTGCATAGTTCTTATCCAGCAACTGCACCAAAGGAATAGCACTAAAATCCGGATCTGTAAGCACTCTATCCCGATCACGAAAGCTCAGCTTCAGCGCTTCAACAAGCAGGTGGTAATATTCATAAGAGCCATGCTCGATTTCTCCGAAATTAAAATACTCCAATATATTAAGACTCATCAGCCCCGTAAACCCTTGAGAATTTGGCGGCACTTGATACACCCTATGCCCATGATATTCCGCATGAATCGGCTCGACCCAATCCCCCTGATGATCCGCAAAATCATCCCGTGTGAGATAGCCCCCAGCTGCCAGCATATAATCACAAATATCTTCAGCAATCTTCCCCTTATAAAAAGCATCCCGTCCACCCGCAGCCAACGTCCTCAGGGTTGTCGCCAGCTGTGTCTGCTGAAATCTCGATCCAGCAGACACAGCCACTCCACCCGGCATATAAATCGCGGACGCCTCCGCCGACAACGCCGTTCCAGCAAACAGCGTATTATTCCGCTGGTCTGGCGACAGCGGAAACCCACTCTGAGCATAGCCGATGGCTGGCTCCAGCACCTCTGCCAGCGTTAAGCGGCCATACTTGCTGAGCATGGCGTCCCAGCTATCCACCATCCCCGGTACGGTGATGGCACTGCGGATCCCCCGCCTCGGAATAGCTCCCTCACCGGCATAGCAACTTCTGCGAACTCCGTAACCCGACCGTCCACTTCCGTTATACGCCCGGACACGCGCCTCTTCTGTGCTATAGGTCAACCAGAACGAATCCCCACCAAGCCCCGTCATATGTGGGTAGACTACAGCGAGCGTCGCACTAACCGCCACCGCCGCATCAAAGGCATTTCCCCCTTTTTCCAAAATGCGCGCACCCGCAGCCGAAGCTAAATAATGAGGGCTGACGACCATTGTTTTTGTGCCTATTACAGGTTTCTCCGCCATGTTCCCCATCTCCCTATTAACTTCTCACTTAATTAATGTCATTTAACATTACATAAAAATCCCTTGTCAATCGGTTACGCCAAACCTCAAAATAACCATCCTCTTTTTGTGATTCATGCACAAACATTAGCTAATTTCTAGTCAACCTCGTAGCTTCACACATATGATTTGTATAGAATGGGCTCTAAACACAAGGGGGGTCTCACGTGATATCCATCCATAAAGACTATGTACAATTAGCTATCGCCATGTTCAGAACTGGGATTGTCGGCTATGGCGGAGGGCCTTCCGTGATTCCATTAATCCGGCATGATGCGGTAACTCGCTACACTTGGCTAAGCGATGATGAATTCGGGGAGACATTGGCGATTGCCAACGCGCTACCGGGACCTATTGCTACCAAAATGGCGGCTTATCTTGGATATAAACTTCGAGGAGTTAGGGGGGCGATACTGTCAGTTCTGGCACATATTTTACCTAGCTGCCTGGCTATGATCATACTGTTATCAGCTGTAAATTATTTAAGTAGCTCAAAAGTAGTAGCTGGAATGATCGCGGGGGTATCTCCTGTCATTGCTGTCATGTTAGGAATAATGGCATATGAGTTTGCGCAAAAAGCCTATAAAGGGCTAGGAAAATATCTCAGCGCTGTCTTCATCCTTCTCGCCTTACTTCTGCTACAAATAATTCACATACATCCAGCTCTCGTAATCGTGCTTTTTCTAGGTTACGGAGCCGTTCATTACCGGATCATCGGGAAGCAACAACAAGGAGGATCAAATTGATGGACTGGTTAGAGCTCATTTACGGATTTTTCATGGCGAATTTGCTTGGATACGGCGGTGGTCCTTCCTCTATTCCATTGATGTATCAAGAAATCGTTCCCCATTACGGCTGGCTGACCGATGAACAGTTTTCTAACATGCTTGCACTTGGCAATGCACTGCCTGGCCCAATTGCTACCAAAATCGCAGCTTACGTCGGCTATGATGTCTACGGCTGGTTAGGACTCATCATAGCTTTGTTAGCAACCGTCTTGCCCTCCGCAGTAGCGCTTATTATCCTGTTAGAGGTCATGCAAAAATACAAGCAATCCCCCGTAGTGAAAGGGATGACATTGCTTGTCCAACCCGTTATAGCAGTTATGATGGCTGTACTCACTTGGACAATGGCCAAAGGTCCTGCGGACTCTATCGGAATCTGGCAAACACTGTTCATTGCCGCAATCGCATTCTGGGCCATCAAGCGGCTTAAGCTGCATCCTGCCTTTGTCATCTTAGCCGCTTTTGCCTATGGTGGTCTGGTACTCCGCTACACGGTCTAACTAAACTATTTTAAAATATATTGTGACAATACCGCCTGTACCTCATAAATATTCACGGATTTATTAAAGGTCTTCTTGAGTGGCACAGTGCTGCTGGAAATATAGATACATAGCTCCGCATCCAGATCAAAGTGCCCTGCCGTCTCCACGGAATAATGCGAGATGCTTTTGTATGGGATGGAATGATAGTCCGTCTTTTTCCCCGTCAGTCCCTGTTTATCCACTAGAATCAGTCGTTTGTCTGTAAAAATAAACATATCTCTAATCAGCTTGTAGGCTCGTTCAATTTTCTCTTGAGGGGCAAGGATTTGTGCATATTCCCGCTGTACCTCCGCTAGATTTACTTGTGATGCATTACCCATCAATCCGTCAAAAAGTGCCATATAACTTCCCCTTTTCATCTGTTATTTTTTAGTGGCACATCTCCCCACACATAGAACCATATTATTCATCGATTCATATTCTATGCAGTGTAAAACTTCGCTTTGCCATCTTTTTACTTGCTAAATTTCCGATTATTGTTTACACTGTCATTAAATTTGTTAAGAAAGGGGTGTGGAAGGAATGGATCACAACTGGACCAACAGTGTTATGAGTCGGCTACCTAAAGCGATAGCTGGCATTGCTCATGTAAATGGCGATAACGGGAGAAGTCTGTCCATTTCCATGAATTTAATAACACTACACAATTGTGAAATGCCTTTCCTGCCATCACCCGGACGGATCAGTTAACCGGAGAATGATAAGGCCGTAGGGAAATTTCCCTACGGTCTTTTTTTATGGTTTTTTACAGAATTCCAGTTTCGATTTAGGGTTCTGGCGTTGCAAAGGGCATTCTTAAAGGAGAATATATATGATTATTCAATGCCAAAATGTTCAAAAATACCACGGTGCACAGCTCGTACTAAATAGCATCACCTTCGATATCCGCCAAGGAGAAAAAATCGGTCTAATCGGCCGCAATGGCTGCGGTAAAACTACACTTTTCCACTTACTGAATGGCGAAGAGCGCCCCGATCAAGGGCAAATCTCAATTCGCAAAGGTAGTGTAGTAGGAATGCTGGCTCAAATTCAAGAGGTTAACGAAAAAGAAACCGTATATGAAGTTCTACAGCGTAGCTTTGCTGAACCTTTGCAATGGCAACAACGCCTGCGAGAGCTGGAGCTTGAAATGTCCACCTTCAATACCGGAACGGATGAAATGCTATGGAATCGACTGCTGAAAGAATATGGTAGCCTTCAGGATAAATTTGAGACCGCAGGAGGTTACGAAATTGAATCCTCCATTCAGCGAGTTGCCATTGGTCTAGGAATCGGAACTGGGCAATATAACCGACTCTTCTCCTCTCTTTCTGGCGGCGAGAAAACTAAAGTCGGACTCGCAGAACTCCTGCTGCGTAGACCTGATGTACTTCTACTCGATGAGCCAACCAATCATCTAGACATGAACGCCATCGAGTGGTTAGAGCAGTACTTACAGAGCTATGACGGTACAGTGTTAGCCATTTCCCATGATCGTTACTTCCTCGACGCTGTAGTCAAGAAAGTGATCGAGATTGAGGATGGCGAGGCCTTTACCTTCCATACCAACTACAGCGGCTATCAAATAGAGAAGGAAACACGTCTACTTCAACAATTTGCTGATTATCAAGAACAACAGAAAAAAATAAAGCAAATGCAGGAGAGCATCAAACGCCTCATCGAATTTGGTAATCGGGGAACTCCCCCAAACCCTGCCTTTTACCGGCGAGCAGCTTCCATGCAAAAAGCACTGGATCGTATGGTAAAGGTTAAACGTCCTATTCTTGAGCGCAAATCGATGGATTTGCAGCTACAGCAAAATGATCGCTCCGGGAATCAAGTCGTCATACTGGAGGATATCGGTAAGGCATATGGAGAGCGAAGCCTGTTTACAGACGCAAACGAAGTTCTTCGCTACGGAGAAACTACGGCACTTATCGGTGGTAACGGGGCAGGGAAAAGTACGCTTTTAAGAATTATATTAGGTCAGGAGACTCCAGATACCGGAAGCTGCACGCTTGGTTCAAGAACCGTTGTTGGCTATCTCGCGCAAGAGGCTGTCCCTGACAATAACAAACAGTCCGTACTCCGCTACTTCCGTGAAGAGGCCGGACTAGAAGAAGGTGAAGCGCGCGGGCAGCTCGCACGTTTCCTATTCTACGGTGCCGATGTATTCAAAGACATCACGAATCTATCCGGAGGGGAATGGACCCGCCTGCGTTTCGCTGTGTTGATGCATCGTAAACCAAACCTGTTAATTCTGGATGAACCAACGAACCATCTAGACATTGACTCCCGGGAAGCGCTAGAGGAAGCATTAGAAGAATTCCCAGGTACAGTGCTGGCCGTTTCACATGATCGCTATTTCATTAATCGTCTGTTCCATAAGCTCTGGTCCATTGAAAGTGGACGATTTGGAGTTTTCAACGGCAACTATGAGTATTACAAGGAGAAGCAAGCTGAACAGCCGTTAGCAGCACCAGTCTCTATTCCTGATCAGCCTAAGCCTTTCTCTTCAGATGGAACCACTGCACGCTCCGGTAAGCCTCAATCTAACCGTTCCGTGAATGTTAATGTCACTACGGCTAACTCGTCCAGTTCCCGCAAGAAGAGTATCCACTTTGATTGGGAAAAGGCTATTGCCGAAGTTGAGGATCAGCTTGGGGAAATCGATGCCAAAATGCTAGATCCACTGATCAGTAGCAATGCGGCAGAGCTCGCCGAGCTACAGAAAGAACGCGATGCAGTGCAAGAGCAACTAGATGAGCTCTATGCGGGCTGGATGGAAACTGCGGGACACTAACGATTATTACATGAGGAGATACGGATATGAGCAACGAAACGAAGATTAAGCTTTTTTGGGAAGAATACACCCAGCTTCATCCACAAGCAGCGGATAACTACGAGGCTTGGGCCTTTGGCGACAGTCCTCAAATGGCCGAAGAACTGCTAGATCTGGTGATACGCAGGATTAAGACAGGAACCGCTTCGAACTATGAAATTTATGCAGTCTGTGACGAGACCTTACCAGAAATTGGCCGACATAGTATCCTGCTGGACGGTCGTGGTAATCCGCAAGCAGTGATCGTTACGACAGATGTGCAAATTACACCTTTTGATGAGGTAGGCGCTGACTTTGCCTATAGCGAAGGCGAGGATGACAGAACGTTAGAGTCGTGGCGCCATGAGTATGAGAAGTTCTTCTCCAGAGAATCCTTAGCGTTCTTGAAGAAGCCTTTTGATCCAAAGATGAAGGTAGTTTGCGAGAACTTTAGACTGTTATATTCGAAATCTTGAGAAACACAGGAAACTAAAAAGGCGGCCTCTTCAGTTACGAAGAGACCGCCTTTGATGTATACCATACAACTAATAGAGTTAGATAATTATTAAAATACGGCTCAGCGCCAAAACCCCAGAATCCAGCCAATCACAGAGATCCATAACGGAATGCTGATTAAGATACCCCAAACCAGCCCAGTGGCAATATTGCCCTCTGCAGGACGCACCACATTTTCCTGTTTCAATGGAATGCTCAACTCTTCTTGTTCCATGCGATCCCCTCCTAAAATTCTTATCGTCACAGTAGAGGAAAAAATGTAGACCGCTCGACCTAAAAGCTTAGAATACCAACATTGTAAGTGCTTACATAATAATTATTACCCATCATTTACATCATTAAAAACATCACTTACGGAAGTCATACATAATATGCAAATTCTTAGTCCAATATTACTACTTTTTCTGGATTTCGTAAATATTCAAACATCGTTTCAATCTGCTCACTTGTATTCCTCTCTAATGAGAGCTCAGGCAGTTCATCTTCAGCAAAAAAGGATACTTCACTCGTCTCCACCCCTTGCAGCGCCTCGCCGCCTACAATTCTGCACAAAATAAAAAACTTATACACGTGATACGGCTCCGGAGGATGGTTATGAAATTTCTTATCTAAAACAGCCAGCAAGCGAATTGCTTCTGTCTCAAATCCTGATTCTTCTTGAATTTCCTTAACAACGACTTCACTCGGTGACAGACCGATATCTCCCCAGCCCCCGGGAAGCGCCCACTTTCCATCCAATTTCTCGCGGACAAGCAGGATTCTGTCATCCTGAAAAACAACACCACGGATATCCACTTTCGGCGTAGAATAGCCACCCTCACTAGCAAAGGAGAGTCTTATTCTCTCCTTGCTTTCGAACGTATAATTAGCGAGGATATCTACACTTAGCTCCCGCAAAGCTTGATACCGTTCTATATCATAGACATCTTTAGCGTAAGTTAGTCCAGTCTGTGCGATGGCCTGTATTTCTTTAGCCCAGGTTAACCATTTCTGCTCCATTGCTGCACCCCTTTAAATAACTTGATTAGGATTACTGGCAAAGCATTAAATGACGGGAGAACAAACCTTTTTTAGCTTCACAGCGGTCTATAATCGTAAATACAGCCTCCGTGATCATCTTATCCATCGGTTCAATCGCAACGATAACTACCCGATCTGCAATCCGGCGCGCATTCACTAGAATCGCAAACTGTTCCTCAGGTGTAATACTAGAATATAGATTATAAGGCATATCTACAATAGCTACATCGTAATGTTCTGTGATGTCAGCAATATCTCCAAGCGTAACCTCACTTGTGAATCCAAAATGGGCAATATTCGTTCTGGCACCGATCGCGATTTGAGGGTTAATGTCACGTCCAACCATATTGATTCCCATCGAGAGGGCTTCTACCATTACTGTTCCGATGCCGCAGCAAGGATCGATAGCTCGTACACCTTCCGGATTCGGAACGGCTATATTGACCGCAGCTCGGGCTACACGTGTGCTAAGCGCGATAGAGTAGCTACGCGGCTTTTTCATTTGACGGAACCAGGTGGCCTTGTTCTTATGATAAGCTCCAAAGTACCAGCGACCGCCCAGCGTAACAATGCCGTATACCAGCTCTGGATGGTTAACATCCGCTTCCCCTTCAATCCGCAGCCCAATTTCTCGCTCGATCACTCTTCGCTCATCATATTCTATTTTGTCCGCAGGGGACAGATCATTGGTCTTCACAAAAATAACCTTAAATGTCTTACCCCCAAGCTCCACCTGCTCCGTTTGATCATAAATCTCAGGCAAGCTATCTCCTTCGTACATAACATCAATTCGTTCTTTTATGAAGGGACTGCGGCTGACATCCACCTCTACCTCACTCTTAAAGATTGAAGAAGGTACTTCCTCTCCAAAAAGACAACGAAGCTCCATCTGACATAGCGATAACTCGTCCTCTGAACAGGTGTAAGTATATAAAAATGTGTTTTTTTCACTTTTATTTTGCAAAATAATCCATCCTCTATCCCAGTAAATTGTACACCTAGCTTGCTACTCCAACATTTCGTGCTGACGATCATACCCTATACGCGCTTTGGCGATTTCAGCGTTGTTTCTATTGACCCATTCCACTAGGGAAGTTAAAGGATCCAGCAAGGACTCTCCTAAACTCGTCAGACCATATTCAACAGTCAAAGGTACCGTAGGCGTAGCTTTACGCCAAACTATACCATCTCGTTCTAAATGACGCAGGGTTTGGGTCAGCATCCGTTGTGATATACCACCAGAACGCCGCTGAAGTTCTTTAAACCGCAATGCTTCTGCACCCAAATTAACAATGATGAGCACACTCCATTTGTCCCCAACCCTATCGAGAATCTGGCGGGTGATGGAGCAATCCTCTAGCGTCGGCATTAGCCGAATGGGTTCGTCCATTGAATGTTCCAAAGTGGATACCTCCATAGGAACTCAAGCATGTAATAGTGCCTTCTTGTCCCTTAAGTTTAATCAGCTTATCATGGTTACTGTTAGTAATCAACAACCGGAAAGGAACTATTAATTGCGAAAAAAAGCTCCGGTCTCAAGGATCAGATAAGACGTCTTTCCAATCGCTTTTGATCCATAGTGAGTTCTCCAGTATAATGATTCCTATAGAATGCTAAACAAGACGGTCACGCATGGCGATTAAGCTCATAGCCGGTTTTGCGCAGCAAAACTTAAGGAGGTACATACACACTATGTCATATGAAACGTATTTTTCAACACACCGGGATGAACATCTCGAAGAACTAAAACAATGGCTCAAGATTCCAAGTATTTCTGCCTTGTCTGAGCATAAGGACGATGTACTAGCTGCAGCCCATTGGCTGACAGACACACTAAAGAAAGCCGGACTTGAGAACATTGAACTTCATCCGACAGCGGGACATCCCGTCATATATGCTGACTATCTTCATGCTCCGGGTAAGCCAACCATTCTTGTATACGGCCACTACGATGTGCAGCCAGTAGATCCGCTAAACCTGTGGACTACACCTCCTTTTGAACCAGAAATCCGTGACGGCAAGCTGTATGCACGTGGAGCAACGGATGACAAAGGACAAGTATTCATTCACCTCAAAGCGATTGAAGCAATCCTGAAACAAGAAGGTACTCTTCCTGTTAACATCAAGCTCTGCATCGAAGGTGAAGAAGAAATCGGCAGTGCAAATCTCCCTCCATTCCTGGAAACTAACAAAGAGAAGCTGGCTGCGGATGCGGTGCTAGTCTCCGATACTTCCTTGCTGGAACGCGGTCGCCCTGCAATTTGCACAGGACTACGTGGCCTAGGATCACTTGAAGTGAGCGTAACTACAGCTCTTACAGACCTGCACTCCGGTTCTTACGGTGGTGGCGTTCCGAATGCACTGCACGCTCTTGTGTCCCTGCTCAGCTCCCTTCATGACGACAAAGGTCGTGTTTCTGTAGAAGGCTTCTATGATGGTGTACCTGAACTTTCTCCAATGCTACGTGAGGAATTCGTGAAGCAAGGCGTGAATGAAGATAAGATTCGTGAAGGACTCGGACTTGATGCGTTATACGGCGAAGAAGGTTATTCTTTTGTAGAACGTATTGGTGCTCGCCCTACACTTGAACTTAACGGTGTGTATGGCGGCTTCCAAGGCGAAGGAAGCAAGACAGTTATTCCAAAAGAAGCACATGCCAAGATTACTTGCCGTCTCGTTGGCGATCAGGATCCACAGCATATTCTTGATGCCGTTGAAGCGCATCTGAAGGCTAATATTCAAACCGGAGCGAAAGTGCATGTGACGCAAATGGAGAAGGCACGTGCCTTTAACATCGATCCATCGAACCCTATTCTACAAACTGCAGCAGACGCTTACGGCAAAGTATACGGAACCCGTGCCCTCTTCACCAAAGACGGTGGCTCCATTCCGATCATGGAAAGCTTCTCCCGTGTACTTGAAGCACCAGTGGTCCTGATGGGCTTTGGCCTTGATGATGAGAACCTGCATGCACCGGATGAGCATTTCAACCTAGAGAACTTTGATAAGGGACTGCTCACCATTGTTGAGTTCTTGAAGACTGTTTAAGAGAATCAGGTAGTATAACAAAGCCAGACTCCTCTTCATTGAGGAGCCTGGCTTTTTGATATCTAAGAATAGTTCATAACAAAACCATCAACCAAAACATAAAAAAATCCTTGCATCGCAAGGATTTGGAAGTTTAAATTATGGAGCGGGTGATGGGAATCGAACCCACGCTATCAGCTTGGAAGGCTGAAGTTCTACCATTGAACTACACCCGCATTGGAAAGTGAGTACAAGAGATATTGTATCACCCCGATAAATAAAAATCAACATTTTTTTATGCGAGATATAAGACATAGAGTATGGTGTGAAACTTATACTTTCTTATATTTTACAAGGAAGCGCCGAGGGGAGCCTTTTTCAAAAATGAGGTCTCAAATTCAGCTGCTTGGATAGGTTTACTGAACAAAAACCCTTGAGCTTCATGGCAATGCTGCTCACGCAAAAACTGCAGCTGCTCCTTGTTCTCCACCCCTTCTGCGGTAACCTTGAGCTTCAAATGATGCGCCATAGAAGTAATCGTGGAGACTATTGCCGCATTATTACTGTCCTCCATAACCTCAGAGACAAACGATCTGTCAATTTTTAGCCTGTCGATCGGCATATCCTTCAAATAGTGCAATGAGCTATAGCCTGTACCAAAATCATCGATGCTAATGAACACACCTAGCTCTTTCAAGCGCTTCAGCTGATCAAAAGCCGTTTCTTTATCCAAGGTCATACTCTCTGTAATTTCAAGATCTACATAACATGGATCCAAACCAATATCGGTCAGAATGGTATGAATTTTACCAGCCAGGTTCGGCTGAAGGAATTGACGCATAGATAAGTTGATAGAGACGCATATCGGCTGGTAGCCTGCTAGCTGCCACTGTTTATTTTGCAGGCACGCCGTCTTCAGTACCCATTCCCCAATTGGAACAATTAGCCCGCTATCCTCAGCTAATGGAATAAACTCATTAGGTGAGACAATACCACGCTTAGGATGATTCCAGCGCAATAAAGCTTCCATACCTACAATCTCTTCTGTCTCCAGCTGCACCTTTGGCTGATATAAGAGATAGAACTCATCACGCTCAAGCGCTCTTCGAAGGTCATTTTCCAGCTTCAAGCGTTCCTTTGCCTTCATCTGCATGGCTGGGATATAACGACGAATCTCCACACCCTGTTCCTTCGCATTATGAACAGCAGTATCCGCATTTTGAATGAGATGTTCAGCAGTTTCCCCGTCACCGGGATAAATACTCATCCCCAAGCTGAGTGAGATATGGTACTCGCCAGATTCTATGTTAACGGGGGCTTCAAATAATCTGAGCAACTCTGTAGCTCGTGCCAAGCATTCTCCAAGACTTGCTCTTTCTGTCATTAGAAAAGCAAACTCATCCGCTCCCATACTATACAGCTCTTCACTGGATCTAGCCTCATTACTGAGACGCTCAGACACCAATTTCAATAAAAGGTCTCCGGCATAATGACCCAGAGAGTCATTTATATTCTTAAAATGATTAATATTCATAATAGCCAAAGCTGAGAGTTGATCATTTGTGTCCGTCTCTCCAGCATCAATCATTTCTTCTACACGCTGTGTCAGCCGACGTCTATTAGGAAGTCCTGTTAAATCATCATGATACGCCAAATAATTGATCCGTTCTTCGGCCAACTGTTTCTCGTAAAATGGCTCTTCAATTGTCAGGCGATACACGCCGGTAAGCAACTGGTAATAAGCAATTCCGCTACATAACATCCCAAAGAGATCATCAATATTTCCGCCACTTATGGGAGTCATAAAAAAAGCCTGGCCTAGCGAGAAAAAGATAAGTGCCCGAATAATAACAAGCAGCGAGGCTGACTTTTCATTATTCCCAGGAAATACGATGGCAGCAACACCTGCTAAATAAACAAAAAGTACTGCCAGATCAACGAATTGTTTAAGTGTACTCATCCAAGGCTTAGTAAATAACTCAGGCACTGCTGAGTGGATAAATACAAATAATGCGATGAAGAGCACGATCAACATGAAGGCGATTCTGAATACATTTCTTTTTTCGGTAACGGTCACTGGTTTATCTTCTCTACTAAAAATAAACAATATGCCCAGGCCGCTGGATAGACGTGAAAAGGTAAGCAGCCACCTTGATTCCTCAGGGGTTATAAACGATGAAATCAATGGAAATGCTACAAAGCCGAGTGTATGCAAGAAATCAATAATACATATTCCACCAAAAAGAGCTGCGACATATAATCTTCCTTTAGATAATCTGCTAGAGAAGAACAACCATCCCTGTGCAAATATCGCAAATCCAAAAGCAACAGTACAACAGCCGACAATGAGATAGAGTGCAGAAATAATATCCCAATTATCCAATCGGTTTAACGATGTATGGAAAATTTGAATGAATAGGAACAGTAAGGCTCCTACAATAGCCGCTTGAATTGTCTTTTTCTCTTCTTGTCTCATAGATCCCTCGCGTCTGAAAATGATGTCGATTATTAAGCAACTATGTATAGTCTTGTCCTATGTATAAATATCGGCTAGATCGGTCTTTAAAGTTACATTTCTTTTGTGAGGTCGTATTTTTATAGCGATTATTCATAAATCTTGCATAAATATAAACCATTTTCTTCTAGCAGGCAAGCAAAAATACCTTCAGGCTTCTTATTAGAACGGTAAGTATTTCAGCGAAAAATATTAGAATCATTTATCAGAGAAACTTATAGAAATTTTATTTTTATTCAAAAAAAAAGCACTTCCCCCTACGAACGGGTTCAGTGCTTCTGAACAACAGGTTTATTTATCTCCGAAGTTAACCTCTGGTGTTGTAAGCTTATCATAGAAATCAACCGCTTTATCCTTATCCGCCGATGCGCGAAGCGCCATTGCTGAGCGTGGATGCTCATCAAGCGTTCCAGTGATCATGTAAGGAATGATATAGCCCCACTCTTCTTTTTCACGTAAAGGAATCATCAGGCGTTCAATGATATCAATTACAGGGCGCAATGTGTAGCGTGTATTCTTCAAATGGGTCACTAGCAGCTCTGTAGGACAATTCCCCGCAGCACGTCCCATTCCATAACAGGAAGCGTCCAGCAGCTCTACACCTTTCTCAGCAGCAATCAACGTATTGGAGAACGCGAGTTGAAGATTATTGTGGGTATGTACGCCCAGGCGTTTGTTTGGCAAATGAGTTTTGAACTTCTCAACTAAGTAATTGATGTCGTTGTGATCTAGACTACCGTATGAATCCACAATGTATACCACATCAACTACACTCTCACGAATCATTTCGAAAGCTTCTAATAATTCATTCTCCATTACATTCGACAAAGCCATAATATTGATCGTTGTCTCATAGCCTAGATCATGGAAGGTTTGTACCAGCTGTAAGGCTTTCTCCACATCTTTGCTATAACAAGCTACCCGAATCAGATCCAGCATACTTTCGCTGCGAGGTAAAATATCATTCTCATCCACACGACCGATATCAACCAAAGCGGAAAGCTTCGTATGTCCCTTTTGCGGGATAACTTTACGTAAGAAGTCATCGTTCAGAAAACGCCATGGTCCAGCACCTTCTGCTCCTTTGAGCAGTTTAGGGGAGTTTTTATAACCGATTTCCATATAGTCAACACCAGCCTCATTCAAGCCGGCATACAAATTTTGCACAAATTCCACGCTGAAATCCCAGTTGTTAACGAGCCCCCCATCGCGAATGGTGCAGTCAACAATTTTACATTGATTAGTCTTCATAATTATCTCCCTTCAATTCCTGCAATCATCGTATGTGCTATTGCAATCATTATAACCTCTAGCATAGCTTTACTATGCAATTTATATCGTTCAATCATACTTTAATGAAGAATAAATTGTAAAGGTATTTCGCCTTTAGCACTTTAAAGTAATTACCACAGTAGGTCAGGGACAAATGTCACAGTATACAAACACTTAAAAATGCTACATTACAAGAAAACAGTTGAGATTGATTCTCAATCTCTTTTGGAGGGATTACAATAGCTACTTCTACCTGCTGTTCCTTACTGCAATTACAACCTGGCACTGCTGGAAATATTCATAAAATAGAAGGAATGAACCCCGTTCTACGCCGTCGTCTTGCTGATCTCGGAGTGTCAGAGGGTGTGAACATCCGTCTTAAAGGAAAGGGACCTTTTTGGGGACCGATTACGCTAGAATGTAACGGCCAGCTGTTCGCCATACGCCGCAAAGAAGCTTCTCTGATTGAGGTGAACGTATCTTGAGTTCTATAGCTCTTGTGGGCAATCCCAATACAGGTAAGACCTCTCTCTTCAATACATTAACGACTTCATACGAATATGTAGGGAACTGGTCAGGCGTTACGGTTGAGAAAAAGATCGGAAATCTGAAGAACGGGGCAGGCAAGCTCATTGATTTGCCCGGGATCTATTCTCTGCACCCACTCTCCCGTGATGAAGGGGTCGCAGCCCAATATCTGATAGAAGAATCCCCTGAAGCATTAATCAATATCGTGGATGCATCCCAGCTGGAACGTAATCTGCTGCTCACGCTTCAACTACTTGAGTATGGCAAGCCTACTGTACTCGGTCTTAATATGATTGATGTCGCTAATGCGCGTGGTATTCATATTAATCAAACCATTTTACAATCAAGATTGGGTGTCACCGTCCTCCCACTTATAGCAAGAACCCGTAAAGGCAGCGTACAGATGCTCAGCATCCTCGAGGAATCGTCAGCTATTCCTGCTGTAAAGTTCAAGCTGAATTATGGTGAGGTCGTCGAGCGAGCGATATCTTCTATAGAAAAGGAATTACGTTCTATAAAAGATCTGCCCAATCACCGTTGGGTCGCTCTACAGCTATTGGAGCAGAATCCGGTTATACTTCAGTTTCTGAAGTCGCGTATAGATGTTACGGGACTGCTAAATATCTGTGAGTCTTGTCAGAGTGAGCTACAAATCAAAAAACTCGCCCTGACACTCCCGCAATGGATTCGCTCGAACCGTATGGAGTATATTCGCAATATTTGTGTCGAAGTCCTTGATACGACAGCTCAGAAGCCCCATAACTTAACCGAAAGATTAGATTCGGTATTGACTCATCGATTTTGGGGACTGCCCTTATTTATTTTCTTTATGTATGCTCTCTTTAAGACAACATTTGACTGGGTTGGCGGCCCCCTATCGGATATCGTAGATGGCCTGATATCCGGCCCTATTAGTGATGGAACGAACTCACTGCTTCAGACCATTGGAGCTTCAGGCTTCACGCATGCATTGATTGTGGATGGCATCATCGGCGGTGTAGGAGGCGTACTGGTCTTTGTTCCGCAAATCTTTATTCTCTTTCTGATCATTTCCTTCCTAGAGGATTCCGGATACATGGCAAGGGTCTGCTTGTTGATGGACAGCACCATGGAACGAATGGGACTGAACGGAAAAGCATTCATTCCATTTATCATTGGTTTTGGTTGCAATGTACCGGCCATTATGGCGGCGCGAAGCATCGAACAGCCCAAAGATCGCATGCTGACAACACTGTTAATGCCGCTGATGTCTTGTTCTGCAAGATTACCTGTTTATGCATTATTCGCAGTTGTATTCTTCCCTGAGCAACAAGCGTTTGCCGTTCTCTCTATGTATGTTATGGGGATTGTGTTTGCCCTAATTCTTTGTAAGGTATTCTCTAAATACTTATTCAAGAATGAATCCTCCGTCTTCATCATCGAACTTCCTCCTTACCGTATGCCGCAGATCAAAACCTTATTGCGCAGCACTTGGGAGAAGGGCAAAGGGTTCCTTCGTAAAGCGGGAACGATTATTCTAGCTGGATCAGCCATTATTTGGTTCATGTCTTATGCTGGTCCTGGCGGATTTGATGTAGAAATGGATCATAGCTATCTAGCTAAATTCGGAGGCATGATTGCACCACTACTGGAACCGCTTGGTTTCGGAACGTGGCAGGCCGGCTCTACCTTGGTCCCAGGATTTTTAGCGAAAGAGGTTGTAGTGTCTACGATGAATATCATCTATCACGCACCAGATACCGCTGGATTAGAGAATCAAATTTCACAAGTCTTTACACCGCTAAGTGCAATCAGCTTTATGGCCTTTATCCTGTTATATATTCCTTGTCTGGCCACTGTAGGGGTTATCAAAAAAGAAACAGCCTCTTGGAAATGGACTTTCTTCTCCATTGGCTATTCTCTTGCTCTGGCGTATATCGTATCTTTTGTTATTTTCCAAGGTGGGCGATTATTAGGCTGGTCGTAGAACTTGTAATTCGTTGATTCTCTTAATGAAAGTGGGGCACCGTAATGGTAAATGTTCTAATCGTCACTCTGATCTTCGGTTATTCAGGCTGGATCATCTATCGACATGTGCAAAAGGGCAAGCAAGGCGCTTGCGCTGGCTGTGATAAGGGCAAGACCTGTTCTGCAGCGTCTTTAGATTCTCCCCTCTCCTGCTGCTCAACACCTGTTAATAAGAAGAAGTAGGCTTGCCTAACCGTTATATGAAAGGGTTCATAGTTTAGCTTGCATTGCTTTCGGGTATGTTTGTTATAAGCAACTACAGACCATACCTAAGGAGGTAATCACTATGAACACAAAAAAAACATTTTTCACAACTGCCGCATTGGGCGTAGCCTATTTACTGAAGAATAAGGGAACTCGCGATAAAATAATGAACAGTATTCAATCCTTTACTTCTCAATCAAAGGCTAAAAAATCCAGTGGCAATATTTAATCTTCAGCATTCTTACAAAAGCAAAGAAACCTCGCCTTAGGGAATGGCCGGTCTTCCATCCATTGTCCTAGGGCGAGGTTTCTTTTTGTTGATTATGAAGAGCTAATCATTCGCTTTCGCTGAGCAACCACTGAACCAATGTGCGAACCATGACTCCTGTACCGCCTCTAGGATTAACTCCACGTTCTTTAGAAAGAAATGCGGTTCCAGCAATATCTAGGTGTATCCATGGCAGACCTTCCGCAAACTCACCTACAAATAACCCAGCGGTAGTGGCTCCCCCGAACCTACCTGCGGTGTTACGGATATCGGCCACTTCGCTCTTTAGCATTTCGCGGAATTCCGGGTAAGCCGGAAGCTGCCATATTTTTTCACCCGAAACATTAGCTGCTGTCAGAAACTGCTCCATAAATTCCTCGTTGTTAGTAACAGCACCTGTAGCTATATCTCCTAATGTCGACAACACTGCACCTGTCAGCGTAGCGACATCAATAACACGTTTTGCTCCCCATTCCCGGGCATAGGTCAGCGCATCCCCAAGTACAAGTCTCCCTTCTGCATCGGTATTCAATATTTCTATGGTTCTTCCGCTCATTGATGTAATGATATCCCCGGGTTTAAAGGCATTAGCAGATGGCATATTCTCAGCGGATGGAATGACCATTACGACATTAATTCGTGGACGTAATCGGCCTAATGCCTCCATGACTCCAAGCACAGCCGCTGCGCCTCCCATATCACTGATTAACTCTTCCATGCCTGGGGCTCTTTTTAAGGAAATCCCCCCCGTATCAAAAGTAATCCCTTTACCGACCAGCCCCACTACATTATCCCAGTGCCCCGTTCCCTGGTAACGGATGACGATCATTCGCGGAGGGTTTACACTTCCTTTTCCGACTGCGAGCAATCCGCCCATTCCTTTTTGCTCAATTTCCCGTTCATCCAGCACTTCGGAAGGAAATCCATAACGCTCAGCAACTTCTATAGCGGCCATAGCTAGGTCAGATGGAGTCAGCAGATTGCCGGGCATATTCGTCAAGTTCCGTGCCAGATTCGTAGCCTCACCAAAAGCCAGCCCTCTCTGCATGCCAAGATTCCAGTCACGCTCGAAAGTATCCGCTGGCTTCTTCTCGATAGTAAAAATAACCGAGTTTGGACCTATATATTGAGATTGCTCCTGCTTATAGGTGGGACGACGATAGGAACCAAGTGACAACCCCTCAGACAACGCATAGGCAATAGATACGATATCCTTATCTTCTGTTAGCTCCTGAACACCTTCAGGCAACTGAAACACTAGCTGTATTGCCTTCAATCGAAGTGCTGCACGTGCTATCTGAACCGCCATTTGACGTAGGTCTTCAGTACTAAGTAATTGGTCCCCTTTTCCAACTAAAATAGCTACAGGACAACCGGATGGATAATCTAATGGCAGTACATAAGTCTGATTCAGCTTCCCACTAAAGAGACCTGACCTTCCTAATAATCGAATTCTGTCATTCCACCTCTCTGAGAGGCCTCCATGTTGGGCTTCCGACTCAGAGATGATAAGAATAAGGGCATCACCCTGTATTTCATTAATGGCACTGCCACTATTAAATTCTATATTCATTGTGTCTACCTCCATTTGTCTCCCAAAACCAACCCCCATTGTAACATAAGCAAGGCCGATCTCTGCATCTGTATTATCCGCAGGGATCAGCCTCTTAAACACTTTATATTCTAATCGAATGTACTAATGGATTAATGAATTAATGGCAATGAGATTACAAAATGAGTACCTTCATTAACTCTACTACTGACAGAAATGCATCCGCCATGATTTTTGATGATTCGGTCACTCACAGAAAGCCCTAGCCCTGTCCCATTCTCCTTAGTTGTAAAAAATGGACTAAATAACCTGTCCAGTGTACGGATATCCATTCCCTTTCCGTTATCAGAGATGAACATACGGACCTCAGAACCCTCTCTGTGGGCTCCAACCTCTATTTTACCCATTAGACCATCTGCTCTATCCGTAACGGCCTCCATAGCGTTTCTAATCAGGTTAAGGACTACCTGTTTCATTTGTTTTACATCTCCAGAAATCATCATATCTCCCTCCTGAAAAGGATGTAGATTGATCTGGCAACCTTTCATCAGGGCTTCGCTCTCTGTAAGCAGCACTACTTCCTTGAGTAAAGCTGACACAGGAATCATCCCCACTTGAGGAACTGACGGCTTGGAGGAAGTAAGGAATTCATGAATGATATCGTTCGCACGATCGATCTCCGCCAAGATTATCTTGCCGTATTCCTGCTTCCCAAGCTGCTGTAGATGCGGGTGAAGCAATTGAATAAATCCACGAATTGCAGTTAATGGATTCCGGATTTCATGTGCAATAGATGCAGATAATTTACCTAGCATAGCCAAACTATCGTTCTGGTAAGCCGTTTGCTCAATCAACTTATAATCGGAGATTTCTTTAACTGTAAATAAATAACAACCCTTCATTTGCTCTCCACAGCATAATGTAACCTTCCAGTAACGGCCATACTCGTCTAAAAATTCATAATTTGATTTTCCTTTGTATACCATCTCTCTATAGCTTTGCAGTACTTGCTTTTTCTTAAAGCGGCTTAGTCTAACGTTAGATAATAAGTGTGATATTGTACAGCCGACAAGGGAGTGACGGGTTAATTCTAGCATCCCGTACATTTGCTTATTTACAAAACTTATAACTCCCTCTTCATCAAAAAGCATGATTCCGCTGTCAATATTCTCTAGTACATCCTCGTATGTAGTATCCACAGGCCCTGACTGATAGGTTCTTCCCGGTAATAGAAGACTTTCTTGATATTGGCTAATCACGATACGAAGTTCCCCCTTTTACTGCATTTGACGAAGACGCTAAAGCGACATCAAATTACTATGTATTTGAGTATATGACGAAGCCGCCAGAACATTCGGTAATCGTTGCACTTTTTCCAACCGGTTCAATTATATTCCAATCATATCCAAGTGAAGTAGACAACGCAATCAGAGAAACTGTCGAATGATAAAAAAATTCATAAAATGATTCCAAAGACATATAAAATATCACATCAAATTATATTTATCACTATTAGTTCGTTCAAATGATTTAAACTCTTTTAAAAGAAAATAGAAAAAGCTAAAGGCCCTCGCGGTTGCGAAGGCCTTGATAAAGAAATGGGTCAGACCCAAATTGTAAATAATCTTACGCTTTCTGTTGCAGACGAAGGCGTCTTTGACTCATCACAGCTAATCTTTTCTTCAATTCCCGTTCCCACTTCGTATCCTCAATCTGTTTGGCTACAGCAAGCAGGTCAAGCGCCATATCGATCTGACTCCGCACAATAGCTAGAGGCTCTTCACTCTCGATGTTAATGACGTTCTCGAATATTGCAGTTTCGTCTTCCATGACATAGTCCTGAAAATCCACATCAGTAACACCGTCTCCATGTGCGTATTCCGCCAAGATCTCATACTCGTTTTCGACCTTATAGTGAACCTCTACACGATGACATACCGGACAAAAAAGCAGGGGAACATTATGGACTTGCGTGCGATAATGTTTAAGGGTTCCCTTTGTTCCTACCATACTCGCTCCACAGCAAAAGCTCATATTTGTTCACCCTCCTTAGAATAACTAACCCATCTGAGTTTTTATTATTGTATTACATTACCCCAATGGAGATTCCTCCACTCGAGGACATAATATAACTTTTCACGCCTATTTTCAAATCCATTTTTTATTTAAGCCTTTTTTGGTGCAAAAAACCTCCTTACAGAAAAAACTTCTGCAAGGAGGTCGAAATCAGAATATCAAAGATCAGATAATAGCAGAACAACATTTAAATGTTTCTGTCACCTGGTTTCCAGTTCATTGGGCATAAGCCACCAGATTGCAGGGCTTGCAGGACACGAAGTGTTTCTTCTACGCTGCGACCTACATCATTGTGATTAACGACCTGATATTTCAATTCACCTTCAGGATCAATGATGAACAATCCACGCAATGCAATTCCTTCTTCTTCAATCAGAATGCCGTAGTCTTTAGCAACTTGTTTAGTAATATCAGCAGCAAGCGGGAAATTCAAACGGCCAAGACCATTCGAATCCTTAGGTGTATTGATCCATGCTTTGTGGCTGTGGATCGAATCAACACTTGCGCCGAGAATTTCTGTATCAAGCGCTTCGAACTGCGCAGCCGCTTCACTGAGAGCTGTGATTTCAGTCGGACATACAAAAGTGAAGTCCAGAGGATAAAAGAAGAATACCAGCCATTTGCCACGATAGTCGGACAGACTTACTTTACCAAAATCCTTACCATCACCTGATACGGTTTGCATAGTAAAATCTGGAGCTGGTCTACCTACTAAACGTTCAGCCATTGCCAAAATCCTCCTTTGATTATGTAAGAAACCAACCATTTCTTGTCGTGATATGCTGGAATAATTTACATCTTGTCTACATATCAAATGGTATCATCGTACAAAATCAAAGTCAATCTTAGACAAATTCCCCTATAATCGTAATTAGAAATTAGATTATATTATGCTTTGCGGATAGCTGCAACAATCAGGTCGCCCATTTCAGATGTACTGATCGCTTTGCTCTTATCTACGGCGATATCACTTGTACGGTGTCCTGCATCCAATACTTCAGCTACTGCAGCCTCTATCGCAGCAGCCGCATCCTCATAACCAAAGGTTAAACGGTACATTAGTGCTAAGGACAGGATTGTTGCAATCGGGTTCGCAAGTCCTTGTCCGGCAATATCAGGTGCGGAGCCGTGAACGGGCTCGTAGAGACCGTAGTTACCATCGCCCATCGAAGCGGAAGCAAGCATACCGATAGAGCCTGTCAACATCGCAGCCTCGTCGCTCAGAATGTCACCAAACATGTTCTCGGTAACGATAACATCAAAGCTAGCTGGACGACGCAGCAGCTGCATTGCGCAGTTATCAACGAGTACATGCTCAACCTCTACCTCAGGATATTCTGGAGCAATCTTATTTACGACCTCACGCCATAACCGTGAAGTTTCAAGTACATTCGCTTTATCAACACTTGCAAGCTTATTGCGACGCTTGCCAGCAATCTCAAAAGCCTGACGTACAATTCGTTCCACTTCCATTACGTTATATACACAGGTATCCACTGCTTCTTCACCATGTTCACCTTGACGACGCAGTTTATCTCCGAAATAAATCCCACCAGTCAGCTCACGAACGACCATAAGATCGGTACCTTCCAGCACTTCTGGCTTCAATGTCGAAGCGTCCTTAAGGCAATCGAATACGACTGCTGGACGTAAGTTTGAGAACAATCCAAGTGCTTTGCGAATGCCAAGCAATCCGGTTTCAGGACGAAGCTCCTTAGAATTGTTATCCCACTTCGGTCCGCCTACAGCGCCCAGTAATACGGCGTCAGCACTGCGACAGATTTCCAGTGTATCTTCCGGCAGCGGTGTACCTCTTTCGTCTATTGCAATGCCTCCAAAAAGAGCGTGCTCCGTTTTAAAAGCATAACCAAATACTTCTTCCGTTGCTTTCAATACTTTTTCTGCTTCAGCTACTACTTCAGGTCCAATACCGTCCCCTGCGATTACGGCGATTTTTTTAACCTCACTCATCTCAGTCACTCCTCAAGTGGTCTGCTCTAACAGACATAGTTCTTCTTTATATTGTTGTATCATACCCAGTCGTAAAGGACAAAGATATAGATTCTATTGAGTTGATAGGCATAGCCTATAATTCAATGAGATAAGACAACTTATCCAAATTGCCGCTTCATATTTGCTCTTATTTCTGAAGATGTTTACAATTAAGTTGAAATCATCTACCTAAGGAGTGAATGCGAAGTGCAATATGCTAAGCTTGGCAAATCCGGTATGAAGGTCAGTCGGCTATGTCTCGGAACAATGAACTTTGGCCCACAAACAGATGAACAAGAAGCCTTCCGTATTATGGACGCTGCACTCGACGCAGGTGTTAATTTTTTTGATACCGCTAACATTTATGGTTGGGGTGAGAATTCCGGTTTAACAGAAACGATTATTGGTCGTTGGTTTAAGCAAGGTGGTGGGCGACGTGAAAAGGTCGTGTTAGCTACCAAGGTATACGGTGCAATGAGCGATAAGCTCGATGGCCCTAATGATGAGGGTGGACTATCATCTTATATTATACGCCGCCATCTAGAGGGGTCTCTGCAGCGTCTCCAGACCGATCATATTGAATTGTACCAGATGCATCATGTTGACCGTAGTGTCTCTTGGGACGAGCTGTGGGGGGCTTTCGAGCTTGCTGTAAACCAAGGAAAGATTGGTTATGTCGGCTCCAGTAACTTTGCGGGATGGGATATCGCTGTAGCCCAACAAGAAGCGAAGGCACGTGGCTTTTTAGGTTTGATTTCTGAGCAGCATAAATACAGCCTCACCTGTCGCCTTCCTGAACTTGAAGTATTACCCTCCTCTCTCCATCATGGACTAGGCGTTATTCCTTGGAGCCCACTGGATGGAGGTCTTCTTGGACGCAATGCACTTAAGAAAATAGAAGGCAGCCGCAGTGGAGGAAATGCTGAGCGCGTAGAGCAATACAAAGATCAGCTTGAGGCTTTTGCAAGCTTATGTATGGAGCTTGGGGAACCACAAGATAATGTAGCACTAGCATGGTTATTAGCCAATCCTGCTGTAACCGCACCAATTATTGGACCACGCACACTAGAGCAATTCGAGAGTGCACTGCGCAGTCTTGAGATTGTGCTAGATGAATCTGTCCTTAAACGTTTAGATGAGATCTTCCCAGGACCGGGCGGAGAAGCTCCTAAAGCTTACGCTTGGTAGGTTTCTTATAATTTGAAAAAGGGCGCTAAGGCTTCAGCAGAACCAATCGCTGAAGCCTTAACTCCCTTTATTGTTCGTACTTATTCAGCTGTGTCCACGGTTACACTTCCATTACTCGTACTTAGGTCCACAGTATAAGTTCCTTTACCAAGAATGGCAGTGCCAAAGCTGTCCCCGTCTAGATCCCAAGGGACATTCCCCTTCAGTGAGCCATTGCTAGTATCCGCTGTAATCTTCGCATCGGACACAGTTGGCAACCCCACCGTAATCTTTCCGTTACTAGACGAACATTTCCATTTTCCAGTCACTGCTGAATTAATAGTGATCTTGCCGTTGCTGCTCTTTGCCGTCAACGCTCCATCTATATTATCCAATATAATCGCACCATTAGAGCTTTTGAGCTGCGCTCCACCTTGGATGTTCTGAACAGTCAGTGAGCCATTGCTGGTATCTGCTTCAACTCCGCCAGCAACATCATGAATATTTATAACCCCATTACTAGTATCAACTACTAAGCCAGACTTTAAATCCCAGGCTTCTATTGACCCGTCACTAGTATCTACCTCAACAGCAAGGCTGCTAGGTACACTTACATTTAAATAAGGACTTTTAGTATTAAATCCAAACTGAATATTAGAGAACCAATTATGATCTGTATCAAGCTCCATAATCAGTGTATCTCCCTCAGTTTTTACTTTCCATTTCTTTTCCAACGCACTTTCGGCTTCACTTTGCGATTTTCCAGGTAGGAGTAAGCTTCCCTCATAATCCAATGAGCTTCCATCTATTCCCTCGACCTTTACTTTTCCACTTGGAAGTACGATTTTCAGCGTTGTAATATTGTCTTTCACTTCGACATTGCCGCTTAGTGGAGTTAAATGTGTATTCCCGATTAAACTGCTAAGTGAGCCGCCGGCCATTACGCTCTGTGCACTGCTTGCTCCAACCAACAGGATGATCAAAAGGATTGCCCAACCGCTCACACGACTTTTGGCATCGGATTTGATAAACAATCTTAGCAACATCTCGAGTCCGAACAAGATCAACAGTGCTGGCCATAAATAACCAAGTACTTCATAGCTGATCATATTATACTGAGCCATCACAATAATGACACCAAGTGCAATGCAGCCTATAGCTGCAGTAAAACTCCCGATTTTCCATCTCCCCATAGTCAAATCCCCGTTTCTTACGCTCTCGTATTGTTTCTTAGCATCTTCAGACCGTACGCAATCAGACCCAGTGATAGCAAGATCGTACCAATGTTAATCTCAATTAACATTCTCCAAAGCGTCGGAAATGCTGAGATCACCAGCATAAGGAAACCGGCAACAACACATCCAACACCAACCCAAGCCGGATTCACATCTTCATGTGGGTAACCCGGCATAGAGGACATCCCCATCGTCCAAGGTTCTCCGAAGCTGTCAGGATGGAACATCATACGCTCATGTTCGGCTGCAGTTATTTTCATCCAAGCCGCTTTCTGCAGGGCATCAAACAATTGGTAAAACCATAGTGCAGCTAGCGCAAAAGGGAAGATCATGGGCTCAGACGGAATAAACATAATACATAAGGAAGCCCCGATCATAAACTGCAGCCCCTGCTTTTTGAAACCTAAGTACAAATGACCTACACCAGGAACCATAGCTAGCATAAAAGTGAGCCAACGTCTCTTCTTAATCATAATACATCCTCCTAAAATTTGGATAGCATAAACTTTTCAGTTTACCTGAATCCATCTATTATTTATAAATCTCTTTATGACTATTTTCTAAAACCACCAAACCATTGGGTCACCGAATTCGACACATGACCATTAATTTCAGTAATCCCATAAGCCAAATTCTCAAAAACGCCAAACTGTAACAATAAGAAGCTCAAGCAGGCAGCCACCGCATAATGCATCCAAGATGTTCTAGGAGCATAGCGACGTCTTACGCTTGTCGCTTTAACCGCTCGCTCTCTGCGTCCTGTTTCGAGCTGCTCGATATGGGCCATAACACCTGCTGCGAGATCTGGAAAGTCCATCTGTTCATGCTGATATTCACTGTCCGTTTCCATTTCTGACCAAAGAGCGGACATTTCCTTAGCTTCCTCCAGCCACTGCGCGCAATCAGGACAGGATTGTATGTGCAACCGGATACTCAGCTCCATATCTGGAGACAGTAGGCCGTCAATGTAATGTGGCATCCATTCCTTCACTATTGCACAATTCATCGCAATTCCTCCCTTTGTCTACGCATCATCTGTCTGGCACGATAAAGCTGCGATTCGATAGTCTTAACGGAAACACCTTTTTGCTCCGCTATCTCTTGATAAGAATTTCGCTGAAAATAGTACAGCTGTACGACCGACCGGTACGGTTCCGCAAGGCTGTTCACATTCTCACCCAGCTCAGCTGATTGTTCCTGCTCTAGCACCTCTTGCTCTGGTGTTTGAGATGTTACCCAATCATTCTCAGTGTAATCAGCCGCACTCCGATGCCTCCACTCCCTATCATTGGCCCGTTTCCAGTCCAGACAGGTTCGATAGGCTATCCGATAAAGCCATGTCGAGAAGGTAGATTGTCCTCTGAAGGAGGGGAGCGCTTTGTATGCTTTTATAAAAACCTCTTGGGCCATATCTTTGGCCGATTCGGCTTCTCCAGTAATCTTGACGCACACTCTGTATACCATGCCTTGGTAACGTGTCACCAAATGCCCAAAGGCCTGATGCTCACCGTTCAGCACAGCAGAAATCCATTCCTTCTCTTCCAGCTTTCTCCCCTCCTTCACCTACATAACGTTAGACGCCAGCCAATTCTAATCCCCTGCAACTTTGCCGTAACTTTTTTTAAAATTTTTGAAATATTTTTGTGAAAGGAATATATTGTTTTTTGTCGAATAATGTTTAATTACTATGACTAAACGAAAACTCTTTCTAATTATCGTGCTATTTCTTACTATACTTACTGGATTTCGCTTCCTATGGGTTTGGGCATCGCCTCATGCCATACAACCACAATTAGTCAAAGGAGTTCTCGATTTACGGAATAAAGACTTAAATCAAGACAAGCTCCTTACCTTAAAAGGCCAATGGGAGTTCTATCCTAATACGCTGCTTCCCACTTTCAATAAAGAATCTCTAAACAAAGCTCCCCCTAAAAAATATATACAAGTCCCGGATCAGTGGAACGATGCCATTCATAATGGCGAAAAGTCTGCTTTAGGCTACGGCTCCTATCGGTTACGGATTCTTGTAGATAAAAACGAAAAGCAGTCTTATGGCATACTCATATCCGGGGTTCGGACTTCTTCGGAAATATATATCAATGGTGAACTACTGGGAAATTCAGGTTCTCCATCTGCCAATAAAGAAGACTATGTTGCTCGTGTATTACCTTACTCCGTAACTTTTACAACGGATAAGACTGAGATTGAAATTGTGATTCATGTAGCCAACTACTCTTTAGCTCATACAGGTGGTATTTTTAAACCCATTTTATTTGGTAACGAAAAAACCTTAACACATCAGCGGATCGTTTCCATAGGCCTTCAACTGTTATTATGTGTAGTACTTCTACTTCATGCAGTCTATGCAGCAATATTATATACCATTGGTCCACGGCAAAAGATGTTGATCTATTTTTTTCTGTTGGTAATTTCCGCTATAACTACAGTACTTATTGATGATGACAAGCTTTTGCTGCATATGCTTCCCTTAAACTACCAATGGAGCTTAAAACTATTAATCATATCTAATATTATGGCTTTTATATTCATCTTACTGACAAGCAAGCAACTAATGTTCCATAATTTAAAAATTAAAAGCGTTCGGATCCTGACCAGCTTATCCTTGGTACATATCCTTTTCATACTGCTCGGTCCCGTTGTCCACTATTACGAATCATATACGCTTCTTTTTTTCATCAATATATTCGTTCTATCATTAGAAGTTGTAGTTCTCTTTCTGAAATCTGCGCTTAAAAACAACGATGGCTCTATTTTTCTATTGCTATCTATCCTAGCCATCATTAACAGCAATCATTGGGGATTGTTCAAAAATTTCGATCTGGTTGACGTTACCTATTATCCTTTCGACCTGATTATTGCCTTTTTATGCTTTGCGACTTTTGGGTTTAAGCGCTATTTCTGGAATACTAAACAGACTGAAAATCTGGCAAAAAGCCTGCAAAGAACCGTTACGCAAAAGGATGATTTCCTAGCTAATACCTCTCACGAGCTGAAAAACCCCCTACATAGCATCATTAATATTGCTGAGACCGTCTTAGACAGTGAGAGAGACTCTTTAATGCATCAGAACGCAAGTAATCTAGAACTGCTAATTACCGTCGGAAGACGTATGTCTTTACTGATAAACGATCTTCTAGATCAATCACAGCTTCGTGAAAGCAACATTCAATTACAGTTAAGAAATGTTCCCATTCAATCCGTAGCTGTTGGCGTACTCGATATGCTCAAGTTCCTTACGGAAGGTAAGCACATTACACTAATCTCGGAGATTCCCGACTCGTTTCCTTCTATTGTGGCAGATGAGAAAAGACTCATTCAGATTTTGTTCAATCTGCTTCAAAATGCTGTGAAATATACGAGTGTAGGCTCAGTTAGGGTCCATGCGGATATTCATAAGGGTGTGGCGCGCATCCATATTACGGATACTGGCATTGGAATGAACGAGGAAACACAGCTTAGAGCCTTCCAACCCTATGAACAGGGTGACTCAAGCGTGACAGCAATAAGTGGTGGAATTGGATTGGGCTTAAGTATTTGTAAACAGTTAGTTGAACTTCACGGTGGAGAGATTAGCGTAAAATCTTCACTTGGCAAAGGCTCTACTTTTACTTTTACTATGCCTCTATCCGATTCAAACATTCAAAAATTCAATTTAGAATTCTCAACAGTGACTGAATACACGGACAAACTATCTCATATTAGGCTATCCGAATTTAACACTACATCTGCTACTTCAACGGATGGAAGAAGACCTAAGATTTTGGCTGTTGACGATGACCCGGTTAATCTGAAAATCCTTACTAGCGTACTGTCCATCAAAGACTATGAAATGGTTACGGTAACCAGTGGAATTGATGCTTTAATAAAACTGGATACTGATCAATGGGATTTAATCATTACAGATGTAATGATGCCCCAGATGTCCGGCTATGAATTAACACAGAGAATTCGTGAACGTTTTACTATAGCTGAGCTTCCTATTCTACTTCTGACCGCACGTAGCCAGCCGGAAGATATCTACACCGGATTTGTTTCGGGCGCGAACGACTATGTAATGAAACCCATGAACGCTATGGAGCTAAGAGGACGGGTACGTTCCTTAACAGACTTAAAACAGTCCGTAAGTGAACGGCTTCGTCTGGAAGCAGCATATCTTCAAGCGCAAATACAACCACATTTTTTATTCAACACATTAAATTCTATATCTGCTCTGGCATCTTTTGATACACAGCGTATGGGTCACCTTATTGATGCCTTTAGCTCTTATTTACGCTTAAGCTTTAACTTCTTGAACGCTGAGCCGATGATACCGATTGAACACGAGCTTGAGCTTGTCCGTGCCTATCTGTACATAGAGAAAGAGCGCTTTGAGGACAGGATGACCATCAACTGGGAGTTAACAGAAAATCTACATTTTCAGTTACCTCCCTTGACCATTCAGCCACTCGTTGAAAATGCCGTTAGGCATGGTATATTAAGCCGCTCCAAAGGAGGTACGCTTTCAATATCCATCAAAGAACTAGCTGATGACATCGAGATTACAATCGCTGATAATGGTAAAGGTATGACTTCCGAGCAACTTCAGCAACTGCTGAGCAGTCAGTCTAATGTAACAAGAGGGATTGGATTTCTTAATACACATAAACGCTTGTTACGTGTCTATGCTAAGGGTTTGCAAATTAAAAGCAAGGAAGGGCTAGGTACTTCAGTAAGTTTCATAATCCCTTCTGAAAAAAGAAATATGAATCACAAAAATACCTAGTCACAGACAGACTATAATGAAACGAAAAATAAAGAAGAGTTTATTGTTTTTTGCTAAAAAATACTATATTGAGTGGTGAAATAACAATGATTCAAGCAGTATTGGTGGACGATGAACGTCTTGCTCTCGTAAAGTTAGAATTCATGTTAAAAGAAATGGAAGCTGTTCATATCATCGCGTCCTATACAGATCCTGTTCAAGCTATACAAGAAGCTCCAGCCTTGGAGCCTGACGTTATTTTTATTGATATTGAAATGCCTGAAGTGAGCGGACTTCAAGCTGCCGCAATTCTGCAAGAGGTGTGTCCAAACGCTAATATCGTTTTCGTGACCGCGTATAACCAATATGCAGTGGAAGCCTTTGAGTTAAATGCGATTGATTATATTTTGAAGCCCGTGCGACATGACCGTTTATTCAAAACAGTACAACGCTTGGAGGACAGATTGAAGTTTGCACCAAAAAGCAAAGAGGTAGCACATGAACTAACGATTCGTTGTTTTCAATCGCTGCGTTTTGAACGAGGAGGACAACCTTTAAACAATCTCCGTTGGAGAACTTCTAAGGCACAAGAATTGTTTGCTTTCTTGCTTCATAATCGCAATCGATTCGTCAGTAAAGATACCCTGATTGACCTACTATGGCCAGATTTCAACCTTAAAAAGGCTTCTACCCATCTCTACACAACCATTTATCAAGTACGACAATGTTTAAAGCAGAGTGAGGTAGATCTGCATATCAGCAACGTCAGTGGCGGGGAAGGGTATACGCTTGAGACCGGGCCGCTTCTAATCGATGCAGCCCAGTGGGAGCACAACATTCTTGCACTCGAATCCATCGGAGAGGACAATTGTGCAGAACATCAAAGCTTATTTGAGCTTTATTCAGGGGATTATTTTGGAGATTACGATTATTTGTGGGCGGAGGGTGAACGACAACGTCTGCGCACCATTTGGCTACACCATGCTATGGGAATGGCCCAGTTCTATATCGACAACAACAGAGTTCCCGAAGCTGTCACCGTGTATCAAAAGGTAGTACAGCTTCAGCCCTATTTTGAACAAGGACATTTAGGATTAATGAAGGTCTACGACAGTATTGGGGAACGATCAGCAGTGGAAGAACAATATAAGAATCTGACGGAATTATTGAAAGGCGATCTAAGTATTGGTCTTCCGGCCGTTGTTCAAGATTGGTATGAAGAATGGGAACTACATAACCTTAGAATACGCAGCAAGAAATAGTTTCTATTTATCAAAGACACCCGGATCTATTCGGGTGTCTTTGTTGTTACGATATATTAATTGCTGCGTTTGAAACAGCTAGTTAAACGAAGCTAGCGAATTACGCAAGATTGAACAAACTTGTCCGAAGCAAATTCAAACATTGTTCAATAAGCCGCAATTCTAACATGTTGTTGGCAGAGCTATGCCCTATTATCCTAGTTCCGGTTGATCTACGAAGGTAACAGCGGTATCTGAAGTGCTGTGCAATTCAAAGATGACAATCTCATTGTCGCCTTGTTTCAATAGAGGACCTGGCACATACATTGTTTTCTGTGGTCCGATATTCCAATAGCGTCCAAGGTTGAACCCATTAATGAACACGACGCCTTTAGTCCATCCTTCCATGCTCAAGAACGTATCACAAGGTTCATCCACAACCAAGGTGCTGCGGAAGAAACTAGGTTCCACTTGCCTGAATAAACCTTCAAACTGCAGACCAGATAAATCCGTTAATGGCAACGTATAAGTCGTCCATTCCGACAGAAACTGCCGTCCATAACGTACCCCTTCAGTAATCCCTTTACAATCTCTCATAAAAGGACCATAGTTGACGCGTCCTAAATTCTCCACAAGTATACTAACATGCAGCCCTTCGGCCGGAACCTCGAACTCTAATTTCACCTCTGGCTCTACACGATCTAAGGTTGCAGTGAGCTCTCCATTCAGAAAGACTAATGCACGATCATGTAAATCCTGGATGAAGAACTCATCTTTGGGACGAGGTCCTGTAAGGAACGTACTATAATGAATAAAGCCATAATCCTGACCCAATTTCTCCATCGGTTCAGGGTATACAGAGTGAATAGGTGCAGAAATACGATTCAAGTTTGCGGTAAGTGAAGTCTGCTCCTTCATCTCTACTCTCCCATATGCTCTCTTAGCGACAGGAGCTGGTAACTCAATGGGTCCGAGATCTACATATTTGGAGATCACTTCACGAACTGCATAATATTTAGCTGTCGGCTCACCGGATTCACTCAGTAAGGAATCATAGTCATAACTAGTAATTGTTGGTTCATAGCTGTCAAACGTATGTCCATTCGCTCCGTTGTAGAACCCAAAGTTAGTTCCGCCATGGAACATATAGAAATTAACGGATGCGCCTAAACTAAGTATCTCATCCAATACCTTCGCTACATCCTCAGCCGGACGCGTATGATGCTCCTCACGCCAATGATCAAACCAACCGTTCCAGTATTCCATACACATGATTGGAGCCTCTGGTTGGTATTCACGGAGCTTGTTGAATGCTTCTACTGGACGTGATCCAAAGTTCACCGTCTCTAGCACACCTGGGACCATACCTCCCTGTAACATCGCGTCTTCAGGTCCATCGGAAGTGAATAGTAGTACATCTATCCCATGGGAAATCATGCTGTCTTTTAAATGAGTCAAATAGCGCTTGTCATTGCCGTAACTTCCGTACTCATTCTCAATCTGCATAGCAATGATCGGGCCACCATTTGTACATAACAGTGGTTGTAATTTGGGGAGCAATACATCATAATACGCATCTACATGATCTAGAAATGGCTTATGGTAGCATCGAAGACGCATATCCGAATCAGCTAGCAACCAAGATGGCAGTCCACCAAATTCCCATTCTGCACAAATATAAGGTGCGGGACGAACGATGACATGCAGACCCAAATCTCCTGCCAATTCAATAAACCGGACTACATCTGCCATACCTTCAAAATTATGTTGGCCTTTCTTCGGCTCGTGTAAATTCCATGCCACATAGGTTTCAACCGTATTGAAGCCGCAAGCTTTTAATTTGATAAGACGGTCTTCCCAATGTTCCGGCAGAGTCCGAAAATAATGGATGGCCCCTGAGATAAGCCCTATCGCCTGATCGTTATAATAAAAGGAAGATCCTGAATAATGAAAAGTTGCCATATTCTCAACACCTCGTAATGGTATGTTCACTTAAGTAGAATATCTTGCTATCGCTTGATTGATCCGCTCTCTTGCCTCTAAGAGCCATGTTCCCTGATCCCTCGGGTATACAGAGAAGGTCAACGATGTACTCAGACCCTCTTCCATAATGGCTATCGTTGCTTTCTTGCCAATTTTCTGCTCAAGTAATTCTAGTGCGCGCAAATCCTGCAACCCTTCATATAGAACTTCCAGTCGAATGGATTCAATCGGGCCTTCTTCTCCCGGATAGACCAAGTAGGCATCTCCTGAGGGAAATGCATGCTCAGCGTCAGTCGTACGATAAGGGTCCAGCTGCTGATTCAATGAATATTGCGAGTACCAGAAGTTATAACCCCAATGCAAGAAGCCCTGTAATCCGAATTTATACAATTGAAACCCGATTATACGATTTCTAGCAGATGGCATGTTGAAAAACCGGTTGGATACTTGTTCACCTTGCGCGCAGCAATAGTACGTCCAAAGGTCTGGAACCTGATGTTCTAAGAACGGTTCAATATGCGTATTCGCAGGAATCGGCCTTTTCACCAGGCCCTGTTCATACAACTCCAATTCGGACAAAGCGTCCATGATCGGATAACTTGATAAATGTTTATAAATGATCTCACTTGCAGCTCGGTACGATTCCAAATGTTCCTCTCCTGGTTCATCTGAAATATGGAACCAGCTTTGCTGGTCTATTCCCTGCTCTTTCAAATATTGATCTAAGCAAGGTAAAAATTGATCCAAGAAACTACGGTATTCCGCTGAGGATGCGTCCGTATCCCAGCCGAATAGTTGCTGTTCTTCACCTTGAATGGTTACCATTATTTTTGGTGCACATTTTGCACCCCATTGAGTAAATAAATGAGAGAACTCAAAGTATTTGAAGCCAAGTCGGCGGCACATCGATACCCAACGAGTAAGCAGATCAAATCCGAATTCATAACGATCTCCCGCTTTAGTCACGGAAATCAATTGAACGGTTGGACGTACTCCACCAATGGCTGTATCCAAAGGCGGTGTAAACAACGGAGTTAAGATCATGTTCATGCCATGCTTAACCATCGTATCTGCATAACGTTCTATAAGGGCCCAATGCGCTTCACTAAATACTTCGACACCATACTTTGTAGCAAGACAATCCACATGGAACCATTCCGTATGAATTAACTGTTGCGGCGGTAGTGTTGCAGGGATGACGGTTAACTCGAATACATCCGATTCACCTAACATCTGCCCTTCAGATGATTGGAAGAGGACCTGAATAGAGCGAAGCCCCGTACTCATTGTTTCATCCAAGGTTATCGTCACCCATAAAGATCGCCATTGTCCCGGGATCGATGAAATAGATTGTTGATCCAGCGTATACAATGGATCTGGATATAATCCCGGCGTAGTTCTTAGCACATCGTCATCATGATTTTTGAAACAAGGCATTTCTGAGGGAACAAGTCCAACGGATCTTATACATATTAGATCTGGAAGAGATGACTTTATCTCTACTTCAATATTCTTTAAAAGTGTATCTGAGGTATAAGCGACTTGGAACGAAAATGTTTCCCCGACAAGTGCGGTTGCACTGTGATAGGGTTCATGATTCGGCACTTCATCAGCAAATACCTTAACCAACGAACTTAATAACATCGTCTGAAATGGCTGCGGAGCATTCATCGTTGCTTCACCTCTTCATCATTACAGACACTTTGAGCAAATTCTTTCAGAACAATACTGTTACCCTCGATGCGAGATTGCTCCGCTGCAAAAGCCATAAGGTGACTTTGAACGGAATGATTTGCTGATGTAAGACCCTGAATCTTTCCTTCCGCTCGAACCAGCTTAACAAAATCTTTGATTAACCCCATATCGCCGCCGCCATGACCAACATGACCACCTGCATTCTCGAACGAGATTCTCTCTACCTTACCGCTGCCAAAATGGATCACTTCAATTGCATTCTTCTCCATCGCACCGCGAATTTCTCCCGTGGTACCCATCAGCTTGAGGGTACGACTTACATCTTTGGTAAACGCACTCATTGTAAAAGCTATAGTTACGGAATTAGCGAATTCTAGATTTACCACTTGATGGTCGACGACATCATTATCACAATGATAGACACATCGTCCATAAGGTCCTTCCTGAAGAGCATTCAGGCGAGCTTCATAGCTTGGATCATCGCTAATTGCCGATGTAGGCCAATCCGTATCCTCCGTCAAATATTGATTAGGAGCATAATAGAGACATTTATCTGCTGCTGGGCATCCATCTGTGCAACGTAGCGGGGCTCCTTCCGGTGCTTCACTAGATTTGAAATGGGACAGTGAGCCAAAGGAAGACACTCGAACACATTCTGAATCTGTCAACCAGGAAAGAATGTCCAGATCATGACAGGACTTAGCGAGAATCATCGGACTGGACTCATCCTTTTTGCGCCAATTCCCTCTTACGAAGCTATGAGCTTGATGCCAGTAACCCACGTTCTCATTATGTTGAATGGACATCAATTGTCCGATCGCACCACTTTCCAGCAGTTCCTTAATCGTAGAGAAGAAATTGGTATATCTCAATACATGGCATATCGAGAAGACACGATTCACTTTAGAAGCCATTTCACCCATAAGTACACATTCCTTGGCATCAGGGGACATCGGTTTTTCTAATAGTACATGATACCCTGCCTCCAGTGCTTTCATTGTCGGCACATAATGCTGATTGTCTTGGGTACAGATAAATAACGCATCTGCTACTTTCGGGGAGGCAAAAAAATCATCCCAATGAGTAAAGCACACGTCATCAGCCAGCTTATGTCTTGCCTTAAATTTATTTCTCCGCTTCGCATTCGGCTCTGCAACAGCTACAACTTGAAGCTCATCGGGGTGCTGAATCGCATATTCTGAATAATTAATTCCTCGCAGGCCCGCTCCAATTAAAGCAACAGTAACTTTCTTCATCGCAATCTGCTCCTTCATATGAGACTTTATGCTATGTCTGTCCTCTATTTCTTTATTCTTTAACACTACCAACCGTCATTCCTTTTACGAAATACCTTTGTAAGAATGGATACACTACCATAATTGGCAATGCGCCCATGAATATTTGCGCCGTTCGGATCGTCTTCTCACTCAGGTTCTCCATCACCTTGAGCTGCTCAATAGACATCGATGACATCTGGGCATTGATAGACATAATCAAGGTAGAAAGATAGGTCTGTAGTGGATAGTGCTCAGGCGAATTCAGGTAAAGGATACCGTCAAACCAAGCGTTCCAATGCCCAACTATGGTGAATAACCCAATCGTTGCGATGGATGGAAGGGATATCGGTAAATAAATTTGCCAAAGTACTCTCCAATGTCCGGCACCATCAATCGTAGCCGCTTCATCCAATTCTCTTGGAATAGATCTGAAGAAGTTAAGCATCAGAACCATATTCCATACATTCAATGCACCTGGTAAGATAAGCGCCCAAATGGAATCGATTAAGCCTGTATTCTTCACTACGATATACGTCGGAATTAAGCCGCCTCCAAAAAACATCGTAATCGCGAATATCCATACATATACGGTTCTAAATTTAAACTGATCATTCGATTTGGAAAGCGGAAAAGCAGTAATAAATACTAGAAACAAGTTAACTACTGAACCGAGCACTACTCGTTTTACGGAGACTCCCAAGGAACGAAAGAACTCTACCTTTTCTCCTAAATATACATAAGCATCCCAGGAAAAGCCGACGGGCCAAAGCTTCACTTCTCCAGCCATCGCAGCTGTATTCGAGCTAAGTGAGATGGAGAGTAAGTGTACAAATGGGATAATGCCGAGTATGGTAATGAAAGTTAACAACAGCGTATTGAACACGATAAATAACTTTCTGCTGAATGATTGTTTATGTAGCACCATCTCCACCTCCTAGAATATGCGGTAATTGTTAAATTTGTACGCTGCATAGTAAGTTGTTGATACCATAAATAAAGATATTATCGATTTAAAGAGACCCACTGCTGCCGCAGGTCCAAATTGTTGGCTGAACATCCCCAATCGATAGACAAATGTATCTATTATATCTGCGCCTGCATATACAGTCGGGTTATACATAATCAATATCTGCTCAAAACCTGCGTTAAGAATACCACCGAGACCTAATACACTAAGTAAAATAATAATCGGTGCTATACCTGGAAGCGTAATGTTAAGCATTTGCTTCCATTTCCCTGCACCATCTACCTCTGCCGCTTCATACAGCGTCGCATTAATTCCTGTGATGGCAGCAAGCATGATGATCATATTGTAGCCCATGCCTTTCCAGACATCCGAGCCAATGATAATCCCCCTGAACCAACCATTATCAAGCATGAACATGATAGGTTCTAAGCCCATAGCGGAAATTAAGCCATTAATAGGTCCATTGAGAGAGAATAATTCAATAATGACACCCCCAAGGACAGTCCATGAAAGGAAGAACGGGAGGAAAATGGCGGATTGAATAAAACCTGCGAACCATTTCTTAGTAAGCTCATTTAATAATAGAGCTAGAATGAGCGGGACAAGCAGAGACAATACCATTTTGATGATAGCTATGACTAGCGTATTCCAAAGTACTTGCTTGAAATCCGGTAAATTAAATACATAACGGAAGTTATCTAATCCCACAAAATCAGATTTAAAAAAACCGGATAACGGCTCAAACTGTTGAAACGCCATAACCAGGCCGGCCATCGGTCCGTAGGCATAAATCAGTGTAACAATCACACCCGGTATTAACATGATATGAAGCGGATATTCTTTCTTCAGTGATTTCATAGATGCCCTCCTCACCAACTTACTCATTTTAAAACGGGAGGTGAGTCGGCTCACCCGACTCACCTCACCCGCTTTCTTGTCCCTATGATTTATTTCGTAGCTTCCGTGCTATACCATTCATTGACCTCATCGATAATTTCATTACCGCCAAGTGCCTTCCAGCTATCCACGAATTTATCGAAATCATCAAGAGAACCACCCATGATAATCTTGGTAAAGGACTCTTGCATCAACTTATCCAGCTGACCGCCCTTTTCCACTACTGTTGGTGTAGGAAGACCGTAAAACTCGTTGTATACAAATTGTTGATTTTCTTTAATTTGTCGTGTTAAGCCCCAGCCACCGTCTTTTGCAGCCCGGCTATAATATTGACCCCAGTTTACACCTTTGGTAGCGTTAGATGTGTCGCCTGCCAGGAAGTCCTTAGTCGCTTTGAAAGTATCCGCAACGGTCTTATAATTTGCATCGTCTATTGTAATTTCAGTCTGATTAGCATCGAGCGCTTTGTTTACTTCCCTGTAAATCGTATCAATATCAACAGGGTTGGCAATCCGTGGGTTAAACCAGTTGTATACATAGCCATCTGCCGCTTTGTTCTTATCCTTGTATTTCTTATTACCAACTTCGATGTAGAAATTGAGCATCTTAATCGCTGCTTCTGGGTTCTTCATCTTTTTGTTCACAACGAAAATTTTGTTGCTGCGAATTTTTGGAACGAGTGATTTAGCTGGACCATCAATCCCTGGAAGTTGAATTGCAATCCAATCTGCCTTTGGATCTTTGTCTACGCTGGAGTTAAGCGGCCAGTTCGGATACCACCACTCTCCGTAGGAAATACCCACTTTACCTGCAGTCAGATCTTCTACAGCCTTATTCTCATCCTTTAGTGCAAACTCTTTATCAATAATTCCATCTTTATACCATGCTTGTAGCTTACCAAGTGCAGTCTTCACTTCAGGCTGAATCAATCCCGGTAACAATTTGTCATCGCCGCCTTTAATCCAAGCCGATTGTTTATCACCAACGGAAGGATAAGCACCGAATCCATTAAAGAAACCTCTGACATCAAATCCCCAAAAGAAGAGATTCTTTTGCATGGCGATACCATAGGTGTCATTCTTACCATTCTGATCTGGATCATTATGTGTGAATGCTTGTGCAACTTTCTCAAGCTCATCGATCGTCTTCGGTGCCTGTAAACCTAGATTATTAAGCCAATCTTGACGAATCCATAGCAGCTGCGTGGATAAGAAGGGATCTTCAAATGCAGGAATACCTAATTGCTTACCATCCGCACTGAACGTTTTCATCGCGAATCCACCATCTGAGTCCATATAAGCCTTAAGAGCTGGTGACGCATATTGTGCATAAGCATCTGTCAGATCAGCAAGCATATCTTGCTTTTTAAGTTTCTCATAGTTCTTCTGATCAACTTCTATCACATCGGGTAGATCCCCCGATGCCATGGCAAGCGAGAACTTCTGTTCAAACTGGGCAGAGGGAACGGTCCATTTGTATTTCACTTCAATATTCATCATCTCTTTGAGATCTTTCAGGTAGGCATTTTGTTCCGGTGTTATTCCGCTTGGAGTTCTTGGATCTTCTGGTGGATTATATCCTAGTATTTCTGTAACAGTGACCGTTTCCGGGTATTTCCCTAGTGGATCAGGTGCTGTGGCGCTGTCTGTCGCACTATTCGTAGTCTCTTCCTTAGGCGTAGATGGTGCATTCGCATTTCCATTCCCTTGACTTCCACATGCTGACAATAATGAAAGAATCATCGTTACTGACAAAATCATTTTCCATGGTCTCATTTTTTTCATCTGAACGCTTCCCCCCTTTGTTTGCTGCAATTCTTGTTGTTAATCAGTGTTCCTAGTTATTATTTTAGTCACAGAGGAAACCGCTTTCAATTTCACTTTTTTTACATCACTTTCACTTTATTTACTTATTTTGAATTTCGATAATCCTGTGGAGATAAACCCATCTTGCGTTTGAAGAATGTTGTAAAGTAGGATGGTGATTCAAAACCGACTCGGATGGCGATTTCATTTAATTTCAGAGTTGTATTCTTCATCAGCTGCAGAGCGACATGCAGCTTCGTCGACTGGATATACTCTAATAAATTTTGACCTGTCGTCTGTTTATAATAACGAGATAAATAGGACGGATTAAGATGCACCTCTGCAGCAATTGAGGTAAGCGATAGATCCCCAGATAGGTTCTCCTGCACAAATTGGTGAATTTGTTCGATGATTAGCGTTTTGAAATCTTCCTGCTCGATTCCTCCAGCTTTGTGCATCGTATCCTCAAGTTGACTTAGTTTCTCAAGGTCTAAGATAAGCATGTGCTGACCTAATAAAGCTCTCTTAAGAATCATAGAGCGCACTGCTTCAACTTGAAGATGGATTGATTCCCAATGGTTAAGTAAATCCCCCGATATTCCGAATGAAACGCAGACACTTAGCAGCTCATCACACTCATTCTGTACAGGCTCTAATATCCCTCTCATATAAGCAACGATTCCAGGCCAATTCACCCCTTGATCTGGATAGCCACTACGAAAGCGATTCAGCAATCCTTCATCTGGTTGAAGCAGCCATATGAATACACGATCATCATAAATCACTTCTTCACATGCAATAGATGTAGGCAGGTGATCATGGAAAATACGCTGAACAGACGGAGGCATTTTAAATTTAGGATCATCTAGTCGATCCAAGATACCAACAAGAAAGAACGAAGGACGATCTAATGCAATGCCGAACTCTACATCCTTGTAACGTATATTATTGAGTATAGAAGTAATAGACTCCCCGCTCAGCACCCGCTCCATCAGCTCTTTCTTTAGGAAGGAACTAGCGATTTGATAGTGCATTTGTGCCTTCTCCAATTGAAGTCTACGACGGTTCTCCTCGTCTAGCTTGTCGATTGCTGCCTTCACAGCTTGGAAAATAGGTTCAATTCCTTCCGTTTTCAGAATGTAATTGTCCACATTCTTACGAATCGCTTCGTATACATAATCAAATTCACTGTATCCTGTAAGGAAAATCACTCGGCATAATGGCCAATAATAGACGATTTCGTCCACGAGCTGGAGACCATTCTTCTGAGGCATACGAATATCGCTAACCAAAATATCCAATTTCGTTTTCTTAGCAATTTCAAGAGCTTCGCTTGAGGAGTAAGCTTTTCGTATATCCAGTTCAAATTCCGAGTTATCCTGAAACAGTTGGACTAATCCATTCACAATCACAGGCTCGTCATCTACGATTAGTAATCTATACATAATCACACTTCCTTACTCTCATATTTAACTATCAGTTCTACCCTCAATCCTCCGTATTTGCTGCGTGAGACAAACAAGCCACTATCTGGTCCGTACTTCAATTGGAGTCTATTATTAACGTTGATTAATCCCGTCTTCTCAACTTGTTTCAGACCCATCGCAAGTTTCTTCTGCAAGTACTCTATTTCCTCATCTTTTAAAAGATTACCGTTATCTTCAATTGTGATAATTACTATTCCCTCTTCGCATTCGGCACCAATATAGACAACCCCTTGTCGGGAGTCGTCTTCGAAAGCATGCTCGAAAACATTCTCAACAATCGGCTGAATAATCAGCCTCGGTACTAAAATCGCGTTCGCCAAAACGGGTATTTCTTCATATTCGAAAGAAATACGATTCGAGAAGCGAATACACTGAATTTCACAATAATCAAGCGCATGCTGATACTCCTTAAAGAAAGCCACCTCGTCCGATCCACTTCTTGTGATGTATTGGTAGTAGCTCCCTAGCTTTTGTGAGAGCTCAGCCGCACTATCGGAATCTCCTACTTTACACATCATGTAAATATTAAAGAAGCTGTTATAGAGAAAATGCGGGTTAATCTGTGACTGCAATTGCTTCAACTGCGAATGCTGCAGGGCAATCTTCTGTTCATAATTCTCCTCAATAGAACGCTTAAGTCTAGAAGCCATGCGATTAAAACTATTAAATATATAGTAAAACTCATCTTTGGTCTTTGACTCGATGACTAAATCAAGATTATCCGTTTCTACCATACGGAATGTCTTAACCAATTTGGATAAGGGCCTATGAATCATTAGATTTACCGAATAAGAATAAAGTATCATTACCACAATAGCGATGACGAAAGAGGCATATAGTAGTGTATTAAATTGGCTTAAGGGCCTTGTGATTTCATTCTGATTCACGTACATAATCAAGGATAGATTCAAAGAACTGATAAAGTTATGGGCAATAAAGTAACTTTTACCGTTCACCTTGTTTATTTCTGGGATATCGGAATTAAACTGATCCAGTTTGGTGATGAGCCTAAGGACCTCAGTAGATACTAACTGATCGTCTGTAGTAGATAGAATATTGCCCAGCTCATTACTTCCCAAAAATACCTCCGATTCTTGATATAAGGTTGCGATTTGATTTAGTGCCTCCAATAGCTTACCTTTTGAGATTTCAATATACGACCAAAGCTCCGCATTATCTCCTGTTTCTATAAGGAAAATCGCATCACCGCTCCGATAGAATGAAGGCTTCTGCTTAACCTTAAGTAACGAGGAAATTTTCTCGTACTCCATATTAGGAATGGCCGTGACCCCCGTCTTACCAGAGATCGTTTTGCCCAGAGACTTAATATATACCCCGGCGTTAACCACATATTCGCTTGAGGCAATGATCCGATTTAATAGATCTTCAGCATTACCGATTAATTCTACCTCTTCATACTTTTCTAAACTTTCGCCTCGGAAACTAAGCTTCTGTATGTTTTTATCTTCTTGAAATTGTAATTGTTGATTGCGGATGAAATATATCTCTTTATCCAGTTGCTTGGAATAGAATGACGCCCCAGCCAGGGATGAGTCCAAAATCGTATTTTTGGTGAATGACATCCCCTTATAATTCACCCAAATATTCATCGAAATGAGCGGAATCAAAAAGACGATAAATACGATGACAACTTTCTGATAGACGAACCATTTTACTTTTCCCGTAGCCAGCAGCTTCATTCTCTACCTCCGTATCTACTCATTTTGAGCCCTTAAAGCTATAAAAAAGACCCGTAAAGTAGTCCTTTCCTCAAGGGAGGATTTTACGGGTAATGACTATTCTTTTAATTATAGATAGACTATCATCACATCATGCTAAGAAGACTTTCATCCCATCATAGGAAATGATGAAATTCTCCTCTGCTGTATTCTTAACTAAAGTATCATGCAACTCTGCGCTGTAGTGAGAGAAATGAGTCAGAATAAATGATGTACTAGTATCACAACTATTTTGGTCAAGCAAACGTTCTCTTACAATCCGACAACCGGAGATCCCCATATGATAATCATATCTATCCTCTAGCCCATAATTACAATCCAGACTAACAACGTCCAGGTGCTTATCACGTAGATAATTGAAGGTTTCATCACTGAATATACCACTATCATTGCCGTATAAGAATCTTGTGTTATTCTGCTCAAGTAGATAGATAAAGCTATGTTCATCCGGCTTGTGATGGGCTGGCAATGCGGTTACTCTCACTTCTCCAAGAGTGAAGGGCATGAAAGGCTGTATGATATGAAACTCGTAAAAAGGATCTTCAATCGTATCGGTTCCATAATCATAGCGAAGAGCTGACTTCATCGTTTCTTCTACCGTTTCATTTCCGTAAATATGCAGTTTTTTTCCACTCTCCTGCAGCTGACAATACCAATGTTCATGCCTCATCATGAGCTCTGCTGCTGCAAAATGATCCGTATGCGAATGCGTAACAATCAAATGATTAACTTTCCCCAAATCCAATTTGTAACGAAGCTTATTCATATACATGTCAGGTGAGAAATCCAGCAGCAAATCAGAGTTAATAAGCGCTCCTGTACGAGCGCGAATATTCTTGCCACCAAGCTCCATCGCCATAGAGCAACGTTCACATTGACAAAATAAAGCTGGATAACCCTCGCTTGCTCCAGTTCCTAAATACATAAATTCCATGGTATCATCTCCCAGCGCATTTTATGATAGCGCTTACTAATTAGTAAAAAAAAGATATATGCTAAATAGTGTCGCTAGCGCTACATTACGAATAATGAGTGAAAATCCCATTTTCGTCAAGGTTCGCTTCGTTGGGAGTTGGGTAGTAAGTGAAGAAGGTTATGAAACGAGTAGCCATAGACCAAAAATAAAGAGCAAGGCTCCTCCTGTAACAGGAGGAGCCTTGCTCCGTTGACTTTTATCCTATGGGTGTTGAGTGCCGGGACAGCACCCTTATCATTACGATATATTAATTACTTCGTTTAAATCTTCGAGCTAACACAAATCCCACAAGAACTAGACCTCCACCTACTAAGTAAATAGGAAGTGCACTGTCTTCTCCCGTTTTCGGAAGCTCTGTTGGTTTACTGCTGTTATCCCCTGGTTCTTTCACTGTACCTGTCGGTACTTCCTCGACATCAATCTCGATCTCGATCTCTTCTTCATTTCCATTCTCATCTGTCACAATGATCGTGAACTTGTCTTTGCCAATGAAGCCTGGATCTGGTGTATAAATCCACTTGCCATCCTTAGTAATTGTCACCTTACCATGATCTGGCTTTTCACCGACACTCGGCACGCCCCCAAGTGGTATTTCACCTTCAAGAGGAACTTCCTCATCTGTAGTCAGTTTCTCTACAGGTGGCGTCACCTTCGGAACAATAGGCGTACTAGTTGGCACCGACGTAATAGTTGGTGTTACTGTTGGTGTTACTGTTGGTGTCGCCACCACAGGTGTTGTGGATGGAGTAGCCGTAACGATTACTCCCGGTATTGACGTCGGGGTCGACACAGGGAAAATTGGATTGTCTGGCGTCGACGTAGGTGTTACTGTCGACACAGGTGTTTCCGTCGGTGTTGCTGTCGGTGTTGCCGTTGGCGCTGTTGTTGGTGCTGTTGTTGGTGCTGTTGTTGGTGCTGTTGTTGGCGCTGTTGTTGGCGCTGTTGTTGGTGCTGTTGTTGGAGTCACTATCTTTTGATTCGTTACAGTCATATCTGTAACTGTTGTTGAACTAAATTTCACCTCATATTTATTTGCATCCTTGATATATCCAATAGGTGCCGTTTTTTCTTGCAAGAAGTATTTACCAGGCCGGAGATCTTTAAATACTGTTTTACCGTCTTTATCTGTCGGAATAGATGTGCTAAATAAAACCTCTTCCGATCCAGACACGCGATATAAATTGAAGATAGCTCCTTCAAGAACTTTACTATTATCTGCTGCATCTACTTTCTTGACAGCTAATTCTTTTCTAGTCCCTTGTCCAATTCCACTAGAATCCGAAAATACTACAGTTACACTTGATTCTTTGGATTGGGTTTCCGTTTGGGATCCATTACCACTAAATTTAACAGAGTTACTAATTTTCCCACCATTTTTTGCCTCTAAAATTATAGAATCATACTTCAAAATAAAAGGTTTCTCAATCGTTTTATTGAACTTCAATTTAAATTGCTCTGCACCTGTCTTGTCATCCTTTGTAAATTCAAGCGTATAATCCTTGTCCGCTCCTTGAATGAGTGCTGGACCAGATTCATTGACTGTGCCATCCTTTAAAATTGTTGTCGGCAGCAACCGGAATGACTCCGGCAAGAACATTTGATTAGCGTCCGGATTATCAATGATTTGTGCATCTTCTACAAGAGATTGGTTATAGTTGATCTTTAAAGTCCAATTTAGTTTTGTCTCATTTTTAGGGTCCTGTACTCCTGACTTGGTAACATATTGATCATTTTTACCACCGTTTGGAATGCTAACTTCACTTTTCAAATCTTTTGATACAGGCACACCATTGTCAGACAGCTTAGCTGTATTGTAAATCGTTCCATTCTCGACCACTTGATCCTTTAAGCTGGTGCTGAATTTAATCAAATAAGGCTTAGCAATTTTTTCATTAAAGCTTATTTTCAACAATTTAGTCGTTTTATTGTAATCTACAGAATATAGTTTGGGATTAGAGCTGGCAGTAACAGTGACTTCTTTTCCAACTTTAGGGTTACCACTGCTTTCTATCGAAAGTTCATAAACCTTTATAGATCCCTCTATCAACTGCTGTTTATCTTCTAAGGTATCAACAAGCACAGCTTTATCAAGCTCTTTGCTATTGTAGTTAATCCCTATTTCCCAAGAAATCTCTTTGGTTTGAGCGTCATAGGAACCGTTTTTGTAGCCATTATTCTTTGCTTTTGAATCAGGATAGAATGTATCCTCAACCGTGATGGTTTTCGTTTCTGTAGGTTTGGACGGGTCATTCCATACAACAGAAGCTCTATTCAAAAATTTCACTTCGTTCTTAACCCAATCATATACAGTCCCGTTACTATTCTTCAACCAATCATTATTGAAATACGTTTTGTAAGTAATTGTATAAGTCTTATCTATTGATGAGTTGAATTTCACGGTAAAACCTTCTGTAGGTTTTGAATCATCAAGAGTATACATAGAAGAGTCCACTAGTTTACCGCTATCATCTTTGATAACAAACCCAACATCAGTAAATTTCAAACCTCTGTTAGGGAAGGTATCCGTAATCACTACATTATTCATTACTTTTTTATCACTATTAATTTTTATTGTCCAGCTTATAGTTTTATCAGCGTAATTAGCCTGTCCAACCTTCTTGGAGATAATATCTTGATTAAGTGTCCCGCTCGCAGGCTTGTCATTAGTAACACCATTAACTATAGTAGTAACAGTATTTGAAACCTTTGTTGCTTCTTCGATGCGATCTTTCGCCCGGGTCTGATACTCGATCTTGTAAGCATTCGAAATATTATTATTAAATGATAATTCGAAATTTTTCAGCCCTGCTTTCGGAGTTAAAGTATTCTCAGATACTGTGTAGTCAGTTACTAAAACTTTATCAGGATTATCTTTAGACTTAGTGAAATCTAATTTATATACCTTCAGAGAGCCAGGTACAAACTGTTGAGAGTCCGTATAATAATCGAACAATTTGGCATCTGCTTTAGAGATCGATTTTTCACCATAATTGTACTCAATCGCCCAATAAGTGTCCTGTGTCACGGAATTGTAACTGAGAAAAGATTTCTTCAATAATGCTCCATGATTAAGAGATACACTTGCATTATCTGAAAAAGGTCCTGTATTATTCCCCTTGAAAGTTGCCGTGTTTACAAAAGTGGTTTTAGTATCATCAATAACATCCGTAACGTATTCAATACGGTATGCTTCCGTAATAGGTGTATTAATATCAGGGGTAATAAACTTTACCTCTAGGGTGTTCCCCACTAGAGTTGCAGAATATTGACTATTGTTTAAAGGAGCACCCGGAGATACAGTACCGTTTAACGCTACATTAAGCTTACTGACCTTGATATCACTTATATCAGTTAAAGCTAAACCCGTAGGGATTACATCAGTTACAGCAGCTCCATATACACTATCCATAACTTTGTTCACATCAACAGTCCATTTAATCTGTTTGGCATTATAATTTCCTTGATTAGTGCCTACCGCAACTCCATCTTTGTCAATAGTAGAACTAACCTCAGGTTTAAATTGCACTGTAAACTCCTGCTCTGCACCACCATTTATCGGAAACTTAATCGTATAGGGTATAGTATCCGTAAACTTTGTTGTATCAAATCGAGTCTCCACTTCAATTGCACCTTTGACATCGAAATATTCTCCGACTTCACCGGTGAATGTTAAGGTAACTTTGTTAGGACTCCCTTTTATAATGTCGTAATGCCCCAGTTCTTGCCCTTCAATCATAATCTTTTTATTCAAAAAGTCTTTCTCGAGCACAAACCCTTCTGGTAGTTCAAATGTAAAAGTATCACCTGCAACGTAATCACTTCCATCTGGAACCGCCCAGTTATAGTTCAACTTCACTGTGGAGCTCAGCTTGTAAACAGAATCTGTGACCTGTACCCCATTCTCATATACAGACATCGTCACACTTGTAATGATATTAGCACTGTTCTCAATCGCCTTTGCTTTGACCTGAGAATCGAAGCCAAAAGCATTGAAAAACTGCGTACTAAGAAGTATTACTACCATCCATAAACCAATTTTCTTTTTCCACATAAAACGAAAGTCCTCCTTCTTCCTATAAAAGTACTTACTCGACTATTTCTAAGTTGTTTGTTCTCCAAATACTTCAATAATCTCCCTTCGATTGTAATTTGCCGACATGAACAATTTCTGAACAGATCTGAAATTTCGCCAGAATTGGCTCAATTAGCAAATTTTTTGAATAACAAAAAAGCCCTGACAGTGAGTTCACTGTCAGGGCTTCCTCTAAGTATTAGTAAATTTCTGCACAATATAATTTCACTTATATACTTGCGTGGTCACGTTTGGTGTAAGTTTTACGCTTCTCTAGAAGCTTGTTAAGCGCATCAATATAAGCACGGGCACTCGCTTCCAGAATATCGGTACTAAGTCCACGGCCCTGTGCAGCAACTTCACCCTGCGACAGTACTACATGAACCTCGCCCTGTGCATCTTTACCACGGGAGACAGATTTAATGGAATAGTCCCCAAGGGTAACTTCCTCACCCGTGGCTTTATCAATTGCATTGTAGATGGCATCTACAGAACCATTGCCTTCTGCCTCTGCTACAATAGGCTCCGCTTCCGGACCATCGATAATCACCTTAGCAGTTGGAACAGCTTTATTACCGTAAGTAACGTAAATCGTCTGAAGTCTGAATACTTCTGGCGTATCAATTAGTTTCTCTTCAATTAATGCCAAAATATCTTCATCCGACACTTCTTTTTTCTTATCCGCCAAGTCCTTAAACCTTGAAAAAGCTGTATTAAGCTCTTCTTCAGATAAATAATACCCTAGATCACTTAACTTATCGCGGAAAGCATGGCGTCCAGAGTGCTTACCAAGTACCAGTTTGCTCTCTTTAAGTCCAATGGTCTCCGGTGTCATGATCTCATAAGTGGTTTTCTCTTTCAGCATTCCGTCCTGGTGAATACCCGATTCATGAGCAAATGCATTAGCTCCTACAATCGCCTTATTCCCTGGGACTACCATACCTGTCAACTTGCTGACCAAGCGACTTGTGCGAGAAATCTCGGACAAAGTTAAGGAAGTTTTTGCGCCAAAGAATTCAGCACGTGTCTCCAGCGCCAATGCCACTTCTTCAATCGCTGTGTTCCCGGCACGTTCACCGATACCGTTGATCGTTCCTTCGATCTGATCTGCACCATTCTGAATCGCGGCTAACGTATTGGCCGTAGCCATGCCAAGGTCGTTATGACAATGAGCACTAAGCTGTACGCGTTCAATATCAGGCACATTTTCTTTTAGATATTTAAAGATAGCTCCGTACTCAGAAGGATTCAAATAACCTACAGTATCCGGGATATTAACAACATTAGCCCCTTCCCGGATAGCCATGCCGACCATTTCAGCCATGAAATCATACTCCGTACGGCCCGCGTCTTCTAATGAAAACTCGAGCTTAGGGAAATATTTCTTAGCGTATCGGATAGCAGACTGTGCAGTTTCTAACACCTGAGCCTTATCCATCCGCAGCTTATGCTGCCGGTGAATAGGAGATGTAGCTAGAAAAATATGAATACAAGGGTCCTGCGCTCCCTGTAGTGCTTCTTTTACAGCATCAATATCTGTCTCTCTAGAACGAGAAAGGCCGATTACCGTGACGTTCTTCACAGCTCTTGCCACCGCATTAACAGAAGCTAGATCTCCTGGAGAAGCTGCTGGAAAACCCGCTTCCATGCGATCAATTCCCAGCTTCTCTAACTGGTAAGCGATCTCCACTTTCTCACGCGTGTTGAGGTTCACACCTGGTGACTGCTCCCCATCTCGCAGTGTCGTATCGAACACATAAATTTTCCGCATGCTAAGCACCTCCCAAAAATTGTGCTGAAACTCTCAAATGCGGCTCGCAAAGTCACGGCCGCATTTGAAGGTAATACTATTTAATCATAAGTATGATTATAATTATTTCTTAATCCAGTGCATCATTTCACGCAATTGGCTACCTACAACTTCTACTGGGTGAGCAGCTTCGTTGCGGCGAGTAGCGGTAAGGAAAGCACGTCCGGATTGGTTCTCAAGGATAAAGTCACGAGCGAATTTACCTTCTTGAATATCTGTCAGAACAGCTTTCATAGCTTTTTTAGTATCTTCAGTTACAATGCGTGGTCCAGTTACATAGTCACCGTACTCAGCAGTGTTACTGATGGAATCGCGCATGCTGGACAATCCGCCTTCGTATACCATGTCAACGATCAGTTTCAATTCGTGCAGACATTCGAAGTAAGCCATTTCAGGAGCATAGCCTGCTTCTGTCAAAGTTTCGAATCCAGCTTTGATCAGTGCGGATACACCACCACAAAGTACTGCTTGTTCGCCGAACAAGTCGGTTTCGGTTTCTTCGCGGAAAGAAGTTTCGATAACTCCTGCACGTGTACAACCAATACCTTTTGCATAAGCAAGACCGATTTCTTTCGCTTTACCTGTTGCATCTTGTTCGATAGCAATCAAGCCAGGAACGCCAAAGCCTTCAACATAAGTACGACGAACCATGTGACCTGGAGATTTTGGTGCTACGAGCAGCACGTCCGCATCTTTAGGAGCAACGATTTGTCCGAAGTGTACGTTAAAGCCGTGGGAGAACATCAAAGCAGCGCCTTTTTTGAGGTTTGGTTCCACTTCATTTTTATATACGGATGCTTGAGTTTCATCTGGCATTAAGATTTGCACAACATCTGCACGGGATACTGCTTCAGCTACTGGCAATACTTCAAAACCGTCATTTTTCGCAGTTTCAAAAGATTTACCTTCACGAAGACCGATGACAACTTGAAGACCACTGTCACGTAGGTTTTGTGCTTGGGCATGTCCTTGGCTACCGTACCCGATTACCGCAATTGTCTTTCCTTTTAATACACTAAGTTCTGCATCCTGTTCATAGTACGTTGTAACTGCCATTGTCAATATCCTCCTTTAATTTGAGACCCATCATAAAGAGCGGGTGCTTCAAGAGAACTGGATTCGTCGATTAGATCAAGCTGCTCCTCAAGCTCCCGCTCTTTAGCGGGAATGTCATTCATATCATATCAGATTAATGCAATCAAGCAGTAATCCGTTAAAGTCGCAAAATAAACTATTTAAGAGTTGCCACGTACCATAGCCGTAACACCTGTGCGAGACAGCTCTCTGATTCCATAAGGCTTCAATAGCTCGATCATCGCGTCAATCTTCTGTGTCTCCCCAACTACCTGCACCAGTATAGTGGTGCTGCCGATATCGACAACTGAAGCACGGAAAGTCTCAACTACACCCAAAATTTCCGGACGCTCACTTGGATCAGCATTCACTTTAATCAGAGCCAGCTCGCGTGCAACCATTGGCTTAGCTCCAAGATCAACAACTTTGATAACATCAATTAGCTTATAGAGCTGCTTCTCGATTTGTTCAAGGGTATGCTGGTCGCCAAGAGTAACGATAACCATCCGGGATAATCCAACCTCTTCGGACTGGCCGACTGTAATACTCTCAATATTAAATCCACGGCGACCGAACAAGCCTGACACCCGTTGAAGCACACCTGGCTGGTCATTTACGAGTACAGAAATCGTATGTCTTGTCACTGTTATTCATCCCCCATCAGCATATGATCGATGGTTGAACCTTGAGTTACCATCGGGTAGACATTCTCGTCTTTTGGAACAACGAATTCTACCAATACTGGACCCGGTGTTTCCAGAGCTTTCTGCCATGCATCACGTGCTTCTTCCTTATTCGTCGCCCGTAGACCTTTTACACCATAGGCCTCAGCCAGCTTAACGAAATCCGGACTACCTGCAAGGTCTGTATAGCTATAACGTTTGTCATAGATAAGATTCTGCCATTGGCGAACCATTCCAAGCACTTGATTATTAATAACAACGATTTTGACAGGTATATTGTTAATCGCACAAATCGCCAGCTCTTGGGAACACATTTGCATACCGCCATCCCCGTTAATCGATACTACCAACCGTTCAGGATGTGCCATTTGCGCACCGATAGCTGATGGGAATCCGAATCCCATCGTTCCAAGACCACCTGAAGTAATCCATGAACGCGGATGATTGAACTTGTAATATTGTGCTGCCCACATTTGATGCTGTCCAACGTCCGTAGTAACAATCGCTTCACCATTAGTGGTGTCATTAATCATTTCAATAACCCATTGTGGTTTAAGCTCTGTCTCCGAATCTTTATACCGAAGCGGCTGATCAAGCTTCGACTGCGCGATATGCGTTCTCCAAGCATCAGCCTTAGATGCACGGCCAACCTCAGGAATCAGCATTTCCAGTACAGTTTTTACATCTCCAACGATCGGAATATCAGGCGATACATTTTTTCCGATTTCTGCAGGATCGATATCGATATGCACGATCTTGGCTTTTGGCGCGAAGCCGTCCAGCCTACCCGTAACACGGTCATCGAAGCGGGCACCGATATTAATGAGCAAATCGCATTGCTGAATCGCATTGTTTGCGGTATATGTGCCATGCATACCTGGCATTCCCATCCAAAGCTCTTCAGCACTTGGGAAGGCTCCAAGTCCCAGCAGGGTTGTAGTTATTGGAATCTCTGTCCGTTTCACGAATTCGAACATAGCCTCATGTGCTCCGGAGTAGATAACTCCACCACCTGCAATGATAATCGGACGTTCAGCAACCTCAATCGCACGAACCAGTTTATCAAGCTGCAGTTTGTTTGGAACTGTACAAGGGTTGTAGCCACGAAGATTTACGGTCTTCACTGGTGTGAACAACGTCTTTGCTGCCGACACATCTTTCGGTATATCGATCAATACTGGACCTTTACGACCGGTATTCGCCACATGGAAAGCTTCATGTATTACGCGAGGGAGATCCTCAACATCTCTTACAAAGTAGCTGTGCTTAGTGATTGGCATCGTGATTCCAGTTATGTCTGCTTCCTGGAAAGCATCTGTACCGATCAGGCTTGAGAAAACGTTACCTGTGATTACGACCAATGGAGTGGAGTCCATATATGCTGTAGCAATACCTGTTACAAGGTTTGTTGCGCCTGGACCCGAGGTTGCGATACACACCCCTGGTTTGCCACTTGCTCTAGCATAACCGTCAGCTGCATGAATCGCTCCTTGCTCATGACGTGTTAACACGTGATTGAAATCCGTAAAACCGTACAATGCATCATAAATGTACAATACAGCTCCACCTGGATATCCGAATACTGTGTCTACACCCTCCAATACAAGGCTGCGGAGTAGTATTTCCGAACCGGTAATAACTTCCGGCTCCATCCATTTTTCTTTTAGCTGCTCTGTAGACCGTAATTCCGGTATTTGCGCGCTCATCAGTATTCCTCCTCCGATATTTAACATTCATTATGCAAATGACGGACCGTCCTCTATACATCAGCAAATAGTTATTTATAAAACAAAAAAACCTTCCGCCTCCCACGCACAGTATTAGCGCGTGAGGGACGAAAGGTTGATCTTCCGTGGTACCACCCATGTTTGCATTACATCTCGCGATGCAACGCCTTATCAGGTATACAAAAATCCATCGATGTAGGCAAGGGCCCTAATCTCTGTAACCTGAAGTCCGTAACGCGGACTAAACGATTCCCCCTAATAATTCCACCACTCTAGCCAGTGGACCTTTCAGGGAAACAGCTCCGAGGTGAGCTCGTATATAAGGGATTTCGGTGGAGGTTGCAGCAAATCCTCACACTCTCTGAGCAAAAGAGCCCTTAAAACTTCGTCCTCATCATTGCCGATACATGTATGTTCGTTAAAATGTTTAGACACATTATATGATTCCTATCACGGATAGTCAATACCCTTATTTTTAAAATCGTCACAACTCCTGCTTCTACCCTCTCGGAACGCCTGCCCCTCTCCCAACATATGATGTACGACAATGCGTGGAAAGGGGACGCTCTATGATTCGTTATCGTCGACCGAAGCAGGATGACGTTGTTATTTTTGATTTAATCGAGCGACAGCTCGTTCCATTATCTCATCTGCCGCAAACTGAAATCACTAAAATCAAAAAGGATTTACCCCGTCGTCTAGGACACGGAATCACACTTGTCACCTGTCCCGACTATGAAAGCGATCCAAACGGGTTTGTCCATTTCTTGCTGCATGGTGATTTACTCTACATCGATATGCTAGCCATTGCACCAGATGCTCGGCGAAAACACTTGGGAAATATGCTTATGGATCGGGCAGAAAGATTTGCACTTTCTCGCGGTTGTCATCGTTCTAAGGTATCTGTCGATCTAGGGAATGCAGCAGCGCTAGCCTTTTATCGAAAATTGGGCTACAGCGTAGCCCGTTATCAATCGCTAAGTTTTTGTTACGAGCTTGAGAAACGATTCTCCTAGCCAAAGCAGCACTTATCGGAACTCAAAAGAATCCAAAAGGTGAATATGGTGTGCCTCCGTACCCATAACCTCCATAAGGAGTTCCATATCCGTAACCGCCACCATAAGGTGAAGCTCCACCATAGCCTCCTCCATAGCCTCCTCCATAACCTCCACCATAAGCATAAGGGGCAGTACCAATGGCGAGCAAATCAAACAACACTAATGGAATGATTGCTTTAGTTTGTACTTTTTTACCACTTACACGTTGCAAAATAAGACGATTTCCTGATACACGAAGCAGCTTTCCTGTAACCTGTGTGCCATCTTTTTTCACAGCGATGATCTGTTTACCTATGAGCCTCATAACCTGCTTTTTCGTAACTGGCTTAGTCATAATATCCCCTCCAAAAAGTTTTGCATGCCTCTGATTCCCACCATCTTCAAAACAGTTTATTCGCACAAAAGTACCTTCGCCTGTACACTTGCCCTTACCTCTTAATGTTTATCCATATCGATCCTAACAAAAAAAGCCGTATCTCCGGAAAAGTCCGGAAATACGGCTTGATAATGATATAAGCAAAAAATCGAAAAGATCTAGCGTTTACCAGGATCGTAAGGCTGACCTAATGCCTTAGGAGCAGCGGAACGACCTACAGCACCCACCAATACAATGATCGTTAATACGTAAGGAATCATAAAGATGAACTCTTGTGGTATGTCCTTTGACCATTCAAACAATTGTACGTAGTTACGGATCGCTTGAGAGAATCCGAAGAATACAGCAGCGCCAAAGGCACCAAGCGGATTCCACTTACCAAAGATCATCGCTGCAATAGCGATAAAACCTTGACCTGAAATCGTATTATGCCCAAAGGTTCCAGTTGTAGTTAGAGTGATTGTAGCACCACCGATACCAGCCAGCAATCCACTCAGCATTACGCCGATATATCTCATCCGCTTCACCTTGACCCCTAAGGTGTCTGCAGCACTAGGATGTTCACCTACTGCGCGTAAACGCAGTCCAAATGGCGTTTTAAACAAAACGAAATAAATAACAATAACCAGCACAATGGCCAGATAAGTGGTCGGATAGGAATTAAATATCCCTTCACCGATCACTGGGATTTTGGAGAGTCCAGGAATTGAAACCTTGTTAAACCCATCGATTAGTGGAGTTTCAGCAGATCCATCAAACAGCAGCTTTACCATGTAGAGCGTACTGCCTGCGGCTAAAAAGTTAATAACCGTACCACTGATCGTCTGATCCGATTTAAAGGTAATAGCTGCAACTGCATGAATTAGTGAACCAATTACCCCGACGGCCATAGCACATAGTACGCCAATCCAAGGAGCCCATTCACCCATCCCAGCATCTTGAGCATAATAACCGCCTACTGCTGCGGCAAAAGCACCAAACATCATCAAACCTTCAAGTCCAATATTTACGACACCGGAGCGTTCAGAGAAGATGCCGCCAAGTGAGGCAAAAATGAGCGCTGTGGAAAAAACAAGCGTTGTATTAAGCAGTTGACCTAACGTCTGCAGATCCATCTATAACACCTTCTCTTTCTTGCGCTTGAAGTAAAAGGGCTTAAGCACCCAGCGCACAATCCCTTGTGCCGCAATAAAGAATATGATTGAACCTATAACGATACGAATAAGCTCTGGAGGAACATCTGCAGCAAAACTCATTCCTGCAGAACCATAAGTCAACGTACCATAGAGAATCGCAGCAAGAACAACACCAAGTGGGTGTGTTAAACCAAGTAGAGCTACTGCGATACCATCAAAACCATATCCTGGTGATGCCGCGAACACAGATTGATAATGGAATACACCCAGTACCTCCCCTGCTCCGGCCAACCCTGCAAATACTCCACTTATGAACATTGCTTTTACAACGTTACGGCCAACATTCATACCTGCGTACTCGGCAGCATGAGGATTGTAACCAACAGCACGCATTTCATATCCTTGCTTAGTCTTCCATAAGTAAACATAGAAGAATACTGCTGCGGCAAGGGCAATAGCTGTTCCCCAGTGCAGACGTGCATTGTCAAATAACGAATTCAAAAACGTCATAGAAAGTGAAGCTGGAATATCCTCGGAACGATTCTGTCCCGGGAGTAACAGAAATGCTCTTACAATATAATTCGACAAGTACAGAGCAACCCAGTTTAACATGATCGTGGTAATAACTTCATTAATCCCACGTTTGGCCTTCAAGTAGCCGGCGATGCCAGCCCACAGACCTCCACATAACCCCGCTATAATAACAGCAAGCGGAACCAATATGAATCCTGGCAAGGCTGCAAATTTAATGCCCACCACGGTCGCAGCTGTCATACCAATCATCACTTGTCCGTCTGCCCCGATATTAAACATCCCTGAACGGAATGCAAAGGCTACGGCTAAACCAGTGAGCATTAATGGCGTCATTTCGCGCACGGCTTCACCAAAGTTGTACAAGTTACCAAATACACGTGAGAACAGTGCGGAGTAAGCAGTTATCGGTTCATAACCACCCATAAGCATAACTATTGCTCCCACAAGAAAACCAAGTACGATGGCGACAAGAGGAACGATATAGCTGTCAGTTGTGAAGATTTTTTTGAACTTATTCAACTGCCTTACCTCCCCGCTTCAAGCTGCCTGCCATCATAAGACCCAGTTCCTGGTCATTCGTATCCTGCGGGAACACTTCACCGACAATTTTGCCTTCATAGATAACAGCAATTCTGTCTGATACATTCATAATCTCGTCCAATTCAAACGAAATGAGCAATACAGCTTTTCCTTGGTCACGCTGTGCGATAAGCTGCTTTTGAACAAACTCGATAGCCCCAACATCTAGACCACGTGTTGGTTGTGCTGCAATAAGTAATGTCGGATCTTTATCTATTTCCCGAGCAATAATCGCTTTCTGTTGATTTCCGCCGGATAGAGAACGTGCTTTGGTCTGAATTGAAGGTGTACGCACATCAAATTGCTCCACAAGACCTTCAGCATATTTATCAATGACATCATTTTGCATAAAGCCATTTTTGTTATATGGACTCTTATAGTAAGTTTCCAGAACCATGTTCTCACTTACTGAGAAATCAAGCACCAAACCATGCTTATGACGGTCCTCTGGAATATGAGACACATTCATCTCCGTAATCTTACGCGGGGATAAATTAGCTATCTCGTTCCCGGACACCTGAATAGAACCAGAATCAATTTTACGCAGACCTGTAATGGCCTGAATCAGTTCACTCTGTCCATTGCCATCTACACCAGCTATTCCGAGAATTTCTCCGGCTTTCACATCAAAGCTAAGGCCGTCCAGCACTGAGACACCATCTTTACTCTTGCTGTTCACATCCTTCAGCTCGAGTACAGTTTTGCCAACCTCAGGAGCCTTCTTATCTACCTTGAAGGTTACGCCACGTCCAACCATCTTCTCAGCTAGTTCATTCGGATTAGTCTCTGCGGTATTTACGGTATCGATTACTTTTCCGCGTCTAATAATGGTGACCCGATCAGATATTTGCATAATTTCTTTAAGCTTATGCGTAATCAGGATAATAGATTTTCCCTCTGCAACAAGCCGCTTCATAATCGCCATCAATTCCGTAATTTCTTGAGGCGTAAGTACTGCAGTCGGCTCATCAAATATGAGAATATCCGCTCCGCGGTACAGGGTCTTCATAATTTCTACCCTTTGCTGCATACCTACAGAAATGTCATGAATAACGGCATTTGGATTCACTTGCAGGCCATATTGCTCCGATAGCTTCCGAACCTGTTCCGCAGCGGATTTATAGTCAATTTTAAGACCTTTCTTCGGCTCCATCCCAAGAACAATATTCTCGGTTACCGTAAAAGGTTCCACGAGCTTGAAATGCTGATGCACCATACCAATACCAAGCTCAATCGCTTTATTGGGATTATCAATTATAACCGGTTTCCCGTCGATTTCAATACTACCTTCGTCCGGTTGATACAATCCAAACACGATATTCATTAGGGTTGATTTACCTGCACCATTCTCACCGAGCAATGCAAGAATCTCACCCTTTTTTAAGGTCAAGCTAATGGAATCGTTAGCAACAATACCAGGAAATCGTTTTGTGATTTGCTTCAACTCTACGACAGGAGCCGCAGCACTCATGGAATCACCCTCATCACAGAATATATAACTACCATGCAGACACGGATGTACCGCCCTTTTCAAGACGGTATAACTGTGTCCAACTTATCATAACCAGTGCTTTAACAAGGAATAAGGCCAGCACATAACCGGCCTTATTCTTTGTTGCTTATTGTAATCCGATAAATAAAAGGGAGATCTTACTCGGTAGGAACTGTAATTGTTCCATCAATGATTTGTTTTTTGTAATCTTCAACTTTAGCCAAGATCTCTTCAGAAACGTTAACTTTAGATGTATCAGAGATACCTACACCATTGTCTTTCAAACCAAGAACAGTTGTAGTACCACCTTTGAAAGTACCATCGATTACTTCTTTGGAAACCTTCTTCACAGCTTCGTCAACGCGTTTGATCATAGAAGTCAAAGTTACGTCCGTACCAAATTCAATGGATTGGTCTTTGTCTACACCGATAACCCATACTTTAGCACCGCCAGCTTTGTTACGGGATTTAGCTTCGTTAAATACGCCATTTCCTGTTGCACCAGCTGCAGGGAAGATAATGTCATTACCATCGTTATACAATGTAGCTGCAAGAGATTTACCAGTATCTGGCTTGTCATATGCACCTGCATAAGTAATTGTAACTTTAGCGTCAGGCTTAACTGCTAATACACCAGCTTTGAAGCCTACTTCAAAACGTTTGATTACTGGGCTTTCCATACCGCCGATAAAAGCTACTTTGTTAGTTTTTGTAGTCAAACCAGCAACCACACCAACCAAGAAGGAACCTTCGTTCTCAGAGAAAGTAACGGATGCTACGTTAGGAGCATCTACAACGCTATCGATAATTGCCAAGTTAGCATTTGCGTTCTCACCAGCAACCTTTTTAATTGCGTCGCCAAGATCAAAACCAATACCCCAAGTCAAGTTGTAGCCATCTTTAACAAATTGGTTAAGGTTTGGCTCATAGTCAGCGTTTGATTTACTTTGCAAATATTTAACGGAAGAACCTGTTTCTTTTTCAAGAGCTTGTAATGCTTCCCATGCGGATTGGTTAAACGATTTATCGTTTACGCCTCCGATGTCAGTAACCATACCAAATTTGAAATCAGATTTTGCGGCATTTGTTCCGCCATTTGTTCCTGCATTAGTCTCGCCATTTGCAGCATTCTTAGCGTTGTTGTTTCCGCAACCGGCCAATACTACTGTGAATGCCAGCAACATTACAAGAGATAGCTTGAAAACTTTTTTCATTGAATGTGATCCCCCTTAAAATATTGGATGTCATCTGTGTTCTACTTGGACATTCCATAGATCAAATTATAACTGCAATAAAATCTAAAATCCAGTCCATAAATGACCTCAGGTCAATAAATATTTGTACTTTTTCGTAAGTAACCGCTTTCCATGACACGACATGTTATCATCATGTTTGAATGATGTTAGAAAACCTTATTTTACTTTGTATAGTATTCCAACACATTACAAATATTATTGCACACTTATGTGTTTTCTATTATTATGATTGCTTAGTATTTGCACTGAAAGGAAGTTATCAGATATGACCGATGAAAAAAATCCACAAACGATGCCAGCTTTTAAATATTGCCGTGAATCCCGTGTCTTCAAAACCGGACGCGTTTTCCCTAATGATGTTAATAATCACAAAACATTGTTTGGCGGTAAGCTTATGAGCGGCATTGATGAAGTAGCCTCCATCTCAGCTATGCGCCATTGCCGTGCCAATGTCGTTACAGCCTCTACAGACTCTGTTGACTTCTTGAGGCCCATCCGACCTACAGACTCCGTATGCTTCGAATCCTTCGTTTCTTGGACCGGACGTACAAGCATAGAGGTATTCGTAAAGATCATTTCAGAAAACTTATATACGGGTGAGCGCGCCGTCGCTGCCACTTCATTCCTCACCTTTGTTGCAGTTGGGGAGGATGGTACTCCCACTCCAGTTCCTGCCATAATCCCAGAAACCGATGAAGAGAAATTGATCAGCGAATCAGCTAATGAACGTTCTGAGCTACGTAAAGTAAGAAGAACCATCAGTAAAAAGCTCGCTGCCGAGCTCAATACTGTAAAGTACTGGGAATAACTCTGCATTAAGCAGAGTTTTTTTCTCGTTTTTTTTACGGCAGAGAAATCATTTCCTCATTCTATATACTTCATACCACACAAAAAAGCACCGCTGCATGGGCAACACGCAGGCGGTGCTTTTCGATTATATTACAACACTTACGCGTTGATTTTCTCTTTGGCAATACCAGCCAAGGAGTTGAATGCGTTAAGATCATTTACAGCCAGATCAGCCAGCATCTTACGGTTAACTTCTACACCAGCCAATTTCAGGCCGTATACAAGCTTGCTGTAAGAAAGACCGTTCAAACGAGCTGCTGCATTAATACGAACGATCCACAGTCTGCGGAAGTTACGTTTAGTTTGACGACGGTCGCGGTAAGCGTAAACCATCGATTTCATTACTTGTTCTTTAGCTGTTTTAAAAATGCGGTGTTTAGAACCGAAATAACCTTTTGCCAATTTCAATACTTTTTTATGTCTACGACGAACTACAAATCCGCCCTTAACTCTTGCCATATTAATAAACCTCCCAAAAATGTGTGATAAACTATTTCAAGTTAGCCAATCCTTGTTTCAAACGTCTTACATCCCCAGGGGCCATAACTGGATTACCGTTCAGAACGCGCTTAGCGCGTTTAGATTTGTGGGACAGCAAGTGGTTTTTGTGAGCTTTGTAACGTGTTACTTTACCAGTTCCGGTAATTTTGAAGCGGCCTTTCAGGCTGCTATGTGTTTTCATCTTAGGCATGGTGTTTCCTCCTTGAATATTATGCGGCGCCAAATTGCATGTAAGCAAGTGACTCCAGATTTATTGGGCTTTAGGAGCCAAGATCATAATCATGCTGCGACCTTCCAGCTTAGGCTGGCGCTCAACAACAGATATATCAGCCACTTCGTTCTTAACACGCTCGAGGATTTTCTGGCCGATATTCGCATGTGTAATCTCACGTCCGCGGAAACGAACGGAGCACTTTACTTTATCGCCTTCACCCAAGAACTTGATCACATTGCGGAACTTGGTTTGATAATCATGTTCCTCAATGTTAGCACGGAACCAGACTTCCTTGATATCAACGATCTTCTGGTTCTTACGGGCTTCCTTCTCTTTCTTCTGCGTTTCATAACGGAACTTGCCGTAATCCATGATGCGGCATACCGGCGGCTTAGCCTGTGGTGCTACATTGACTAAATCTAGATTAAGATCGATCGCCATTTGCAACGCTTCGCGGATCGGTTTAATTCCGATTTGTTCACCTTCCGCACCAACCAACCGTACCTCTTTGGCCCGAATTTCATCATTGATCATATGTTCCTTACTGATAACTCTCCACCTCCGGATCTTTTTAACAACTATACTGCCTTACTCCATAAAAAAGGGGTGCCGGTAACACCCGACACCCCGTGTTTGATCAACGTTCATGAACATTAACATTCATAAAGCATTGAGATCAAAACCAGCCGGCGAATATGCCAGTCAGGTGAGAAGCAGGTGCTTCTTCTTGCAATCCCTATGATTTGCGTACTTGAATACTATACACCACTCCAAACGGAGTGTCAATTCTTTTATTCAATATTCTTAAATATCTTATACCTGCTTGCTTTGCACTTCTTCAAGTCTTACGACACGCGTATGCTTGGTATGGCTCCATTGCTTGTTGTTCTGCGTGAAGAACGCATAGAACGTAATAGGATACCAAGAGATCAGGTAAATTGGGAAGAACACCAGATAAGCGTACACCTTCTTAAATTTAACCTTCTCCAAAGCCATCGCAATCCCAAAGGTCACCAGATTCAAACCGATCGCAAGGAAACCGAGCCAGACTGGCAAGCTGCCGTAAATATTAGCAATATTCGGTCCGTTAAAAAGGGCCATATCCACCCACATTACCGCCGTCATCAAGAAGGTGAGCAAAACAATGTACACATTTGCTCCGTAAAGCGCAAGGTCAAACTTCGTTAAGCTACGTTCTTTAATACTTTGCCAAAGTAATGGGAAAAAATAACGACGAGCTACAGTAAAGTGTCCTTGCATCCAGCGCAGACGCTGTCTTGAAGAGGCCTTGAAAGTTAGAGGCTTCTCATCAAATACCTTTGCGTCATAGTTGAACTTAGGATATACACCATGAGATGCACTGCGCATCGTAAACTCCAGATCCTCAACTAAGCTTGTAGCTCCCCAGCCCATCTCTTTAAGGAGATTGGTCTCGAAACACATTCCTGTTCCGCCAAGAAAGTTCGCCATATTCAAATTATGGCGTGAAAGTTGCCACAAACGGTTAATATACCAATACGACACACCATACGCTGCAGTAATCCAGGAATCTTCTGGATTCTTGGTGTCAATATAACCTTGAATAACACGCGCTCCTGAACAAAGATCATTATTCATCTCCATCAGGAATTCAGTATGTGCCAGATTATCGGCATCAAACATTACAACTGCGTCATATTGACGCTGCATGCCCCAAAGCTCCTTGAGCATCCATTCAATGGCATAACCTTTACCACGTAGATTCGGGTTAGTACGGACACAAGCGTTCATTCCGTGCTCTCTAACAATGCGAGCTGTGCCATCTGTACAATTGTCACAAATTACAAATACGTCAAACAGTTCTGAAGGATAGTTTAGCTGCTTCAGGTTCTCCATTAACGCGCCGACGACTTCTTCCTCGTTATGTGCAGCAACAAGTACTGCAAATGTTTTTTCTGGCTTATACTTTGTCTTTGTCTTTTTCTTGTGCAGACCAAATAACGAAAAGGTAAACTGATATACTGCGATTGCTGCCAAGATCACTTGGAGCGTAACAAACAGTGCGTCTGTCATGACCTTTTGATGCCCCCTTTTTTCACTCTCGGTGTTCTTTTTTTTCTCTCTAGCTTGCTTGACGTTCCTTCTGACCCTTTTGTTGCATCCCTTAACAATAGACCAAGAGTATTCTTATTCTAGGCAGACTTCACAATTTTTATATGTGTTGCTTAAAAGAATTGTATGGATTCCATTTATTTGGATCCTTATTTATCTCTTACCCTTTTAAACATGTTTAGTCCGCTTGAATCATTGTACGGCGTTAGCGGCTCTAAGTCAAAACTAGCAAATTTCTAGCAAAACTGAGCTTTTCCTTGAAATGGACTACCTTTAAAAAGTATGATTAAGACAGATCTAATGCTAAAGAACGGACTGCTCATAAGCACCTGTTATCGGTAGCCGACTGGCGGAGGGACAAGATATGAGACATTTATTCATGAAGCTACATCTCTGGGAGCGGCACCTTTTTAAGTGGATCAACGGACGAATGCATAATCGTTTTCTGAACTTTTGGCTCTTCTATCTCACTCATTTGGGTGGAGCTACAAGCACAATTGTTATCAACATACTGATATGGGCATTTGCTCCTCAGCCATGGAGAACCGCTAGCCTGCAAGCAATGACGGCTCTAGCTGTTAGCCATTTGCCCGTTGCTGTCGCTAAAAAACTGTATCCACGCATGCGGCCTTATCTGGCGTTACCGGATACGAACACATTTCGTAATCCATTAAAGGATCATTCCTTTCCTTCTGGTCATACTACAGCTATCTTTGCTTCAACGGTCCCATATATGGTAGCATTTCCTGCCTTGACCGTTATTCTGCTGCCGCTGGCCTGTATTGTCGGGTTTTCACGCATTTATCTGGGATTACATTATCCATCTGATGTCTTTGCAGGCTTAGTGATCGGAACCAGTGTTGCAGCGGGCACTATAGCCTTATGGATCTGAAGTATATATGGTTAAACCGGGAAAACCTTTGAGAATAGGTGAATCAAAATTGCAAAAAAAAAGAATTTTAATACTCTCAGAAGGCTTTGGAGCAGGACATACTCAAGCAGCTTATGCGCTGTCGAGCAGTCTGCGCCAACTGTCACCTAATTTACAAACGAAGGTGCTAGAACTTGGGAATTTCCTTAATCCCAAAATGGCACCCATTATTCTGTCTGCTTACCGTAAGACGGTAACGACTCAGCCAAAGCTGATGGGGTACGTCTACCGTCACCAGAAATCATTTAATCGTCTTACCACGCTTGCCCTGCATCGTATATTTTATACGCATACCAAAAATGTTGTAATGCAGTTGAAACCTGACGTTATTGTCTGCACACACTTCATTCCGGGTGCTGTAGTATCTCGTCTTAAGAGAGTGGATCCTACCCTAAAGATGCCTCTCGTAACTGTTATAACGGATTATGACGCACATGCCAGTTGGATCAGTCCAGAGGTAGACCGTTATCTGGTATCAACACCAGAGGTTAAATCCAAATTGCGTATGCGAAACATTCCTTCTGCAAAAATTCAGGTTACTGGGATACCCGTACACCCTAACTTTTGGCAGCATCCTGGAAAGCAGGAGATTCGACAGCAATTCAATCTCAAGGATATGCCAACGGTACTAGTCATGGGCGGCGGCTGGGGGATCATGAACGATCAGGTTGTAAATGCCTGTCTGGCGGAATGGCGAGAGAAGATTCAGATTGTTTTCTGTCTCGGCAAGAATGAAGAGCTGCTTCAGGAAATGAAAGAAGACTCACGTTATAATCATCCTAATATATCCTTGATAGGCTTTACGCGTGAGATTGACAAGCTGATGGAGGTGTCCGATCTGCTCGTCACGAAGCCGGGTGGAATGACCTGCAGTGAAGGGCTCGCTAAAGGAATACCGATGCTTTTCTATAACCCTCTGCCCGGGCAGGAGGAGGAGAATTGCCGCTATTTTACCGCAGCAGGTTTCGGAGAGCCGATAGAGTCTTTAGACGTAGTCGTAATGTGGATGGAACGTCTATTAAACAACTACGAGGATGTGCAGAATAAGCGAAAACTTCATCTTGAGGAAATCGCCCGTTACCACCCATTGCAATGTGCTCAGAGCATTATCGAATTATTGGAATAGTTAATTTAAAAGCGGCAGCCTCCAAACCACTTGGAGGCTGCCGCTTTATTATTGAAGCACATCTTTTGGAGTAGTGCTTTGTAACTACAACCGATATTTGTCCAAACGGGTAGCTTGATACTGCTTGAGCGCTTCCGCACCTACAATGGCCTCACAACGATGGATATTCACGCCACGTCCGACAAATTTCGTCTCGTATTCCGTCATAATATGATCCTCATTTATGATGCCGTCCGCATGTAGGTCTAACGAGATATTTTTCATCTGTAGACCAAAGTCCGCAAATGCATTTAATGAGAATTCAAATAGGCTTCGAGAATCTGTTTTCAAATGAATTTCACCTAAGTCGCTTAGCAGCCCCCGATATTTGTCAAGAAAACGCGGGTGTGTCAAACGACGACGAGCATGCTTACTCTTTGGCCATGGATCACTGAAGTTAAGATAAATTCGTTCCAGCTCTCCTGGAGAAAATACTTCCTCTGCATAATCAATATTGGCGAGTGCCAATTTCAGGTTGGGCGGCGTCTCATGACCTGCCGGCTCCCATACTGCTCTAGCCTTATCTCCAGCACGGCGGATCAGCTCATCATACATATCAACGCCGATAAAATTAATATCGGGATATTTGAAGCTCATTTGGCTAATAAACTGTCCCTTGCCCATTCCGAACTCCACATGGATCGGATGATCATTTCCGAATAGCTTGGACCACTCACCTTTATAACTCCGAGGGTCAAGAATGACTAGATCGGTCTGTTCTTCCAAACTTTCACGTATTCCTTTTCTTCCGCGTAAACGCATAGGTATTCCTCCGATTATCTCTTATACGATAACTGTCACTTGCAATATTGTGCCGAAATTGTCCCGAAAAGTAAAGGGATTGGGGTAAAAAAGAAAAAGGAATTCTCTGGCTCAGCTCTTAAATGAGCTATCCAGGGGAATTCCTTCGTTGTGTATATTTGGAATTAAGGCTCATTCTTGTCCGGTAGATTAGGATCTACTTTGTGTTTGAGCTTGTGGCAAATGTCTTTTTTTCGAATGCGCTGCGAATTTTACGCTGTGCATCTGTCTTGATCTTAGGGTTGCCGTTAAATTCCACACCTGTTAGTGCAAGGGCTTCATCTGGCGTTAAGTGGACTTCAATCGAATCTTTACCCTCAGCATATACCGTTTGAGAATTCATTGCTATCACCTCACGGTTATTATTATGGATCGGACGACACGAAATTATGAACTCCTGGCTGAATTTCTTTAAGCCACAGCAGCTTTTCACACTCTGAATATAACATACTATGTAAGCATTTTCAAGTTGAAAGCGCCTTACTTTCGGCCTATTTTCCATGCCAGTACCGGGAGTGAATGTTACGCCGAGCTCTGTTTTTTGATACAATGTATTGGATTATAAGAAACGGCTGTGTATTCTTTTATAAAGGATGCCATCCGTCTCAGAAAAATATAAGGATAAGGATACTTATCTATGTTTATATTTTCAGAAAGGGGCTCCTCGTGTCTAATCTTCAATACACTACTCCTCCGCAGCTTTGGGGAGATAAACGTTTTCATACCTGGAATTACGAAATGCGTGAACATTTGAATACCAAGGTATTCAAAGTTATGCTTGATGCAGGCTTTACCTGTCCCAACCGTGACGGCTCCATCGCTAAAGGTGGTTGTACTTTTTGCAGTGCCAGAGGTTCTGGTGATTTTGCGGGAAGTCGCCGAGATGATCTCGTCACCCAATTTATTAATATCCGTGACAAGCAGCATCTAAAATGGCCAAATGCTAAATACATCGGATATTTTCAGGCCTATACGAATACGTACGCTCCGGTCGAAGAGCTTAGAGAATATTTCGAAGTGATTTTACAGCAGCCAGGTGTCGTTGGACTATCTATTGCTACACGGCCTGACTGTTTGCCGGATGATGTTGTCGAATATTTGGCGGAGCTAAACGAGCGCACGTATCTGTGGGTAGAGATGGGTCTCCAAACTATACACGATTCCACTTCTGAGCTAATTAACCGGGCTCACGATAGCCAGTGTTATGTAGATGCTGTTGAGAAGTTGCGGCGTCACGGCATTCGTGTCTGCACCCATATCATTCACGGTCTCCCACAGGAGACGCATGAAATGATGCTCGAAACGGTATCTGCTGTGGCTCGCATGGATGTACAAGGAATTAAGATTCACCTTCTGCATCTCATGCGTAAAACACCAATGGTGAAGCAATACGAAGCTGGGTTGCTACGATTCATGGAACAGGACGAGTATGTGAAGCTCATTGCCGATTCACTCGAAATTTTGCCCCCTGAAATGATTGTACATCGCTTGACTGGAGACGCTCCTCGGGATCTCTTAATCGGACCGATGTGGAGCCTCAAGAAATGGGAAGTGCTAAATGCCATTGACGATGAGCTAGTTGCTCGTGATACTTGGCAGGGTAAGTATTGGAGGAAGAGCTAATGGGCTTTATGTCCGTTTTAAGCTTTGCTCATAAATTAATCTCTGAGCGGTTAACTTTAGGTGATCGTGCGATTGATGCCACTGTAGGTACTGGTGCTGATACGCTTTTTCTAGCCAAAACAACCGGAGCTCGCGGTGAAGTCTACGGCTTTGACATTCAAGCTGCAGCGCTGAACCTGGCTGAAGAGCGCCTGCGGCTTGCAAAAGAGGAAGCTCCCTCGCTCGCCACCGTCACCTTACTGGAACGTAGTCACGCCGAAATGGCTGAAGCTGTTCCAGCGAACTGGCATGGCACCGTTGGAGCTGTAATGTTCAATCTAGGCTACTTGCCTTCAGGAGATGCCGACAAGAACATCATTACTCAGCCGGACAGCTCCATTGCAGCCTTGGAAGCTTCTCTCCAGTTACTGCGTCCAGGTGGGATCATTACAGCAGTTCTTTATCCCGGCCATGCAGGCGGAGATAAAGAAGCCGCTGCCGTTGAATCTTGGGCAGCAGCTGTTTCCCAAAAGGTAGCACAAAGCATTGTTTATCGTCAGCTGCAGCGCACGGATTCACCTTATATGATTGCGCTCGAAAAGAAAAAAGGAAACCCCTCTTAAACTGTAAGCATCAAACTATTTTATATTTGGGAAGGAAGATGTAGCAATGACTCAACCATATCCTTTGAAATTTCAACCGGAGTTTAAAGAACGTGTCTGGGGAGGCCGCGCGCTGGAGAAATTCGGCCTAGATCTACCTGAAGGACATATTGGCGAAGGCTGGATGATCGCCGATCACGCGAATGGAACGTCATCGGTGGTAAACGGAGAGTTAGCCGGTCAAGGCTTAGATCAAATTCGTGAGCAGTTCGGCCATGAATGGTTCGGAAGCAAAGGGATTTCAGAAACGGGTGGAAGATTTCCTCTACTAATCAAATTGCTGGATTGCAACGACAATCTTTCCGTTCAAGTCCACCCTACAGATGATTATGAGGGATTGCCAAAAGGTGAACTGGGCAAAACAGAGATGTGGTACGTGTTAGACGCTAAGCCAGGTGCCAAAATCATCTATGGTCTTAAAGAAGGTGTGGATCGTGAAACATTGCGCGAAGCACTGGAGAAAGGCACTGTTATGGATAGCCTTCAAGAAGTATCTGTCTCTGCAGGAGACTCCTTCTATATTCCCGCCGGAACCGTTCATGCGCTATGTGCTGGTGTCGTTGTAGCAGAGATCCAGCAAAATTCCGACACTACATACCGCATTTATGACTATGACCGTCCAGGCCTGGACGGAAAACCACGTGAGCTTCATATTGAAGATTCACTTAATGTTACAGCTTATGAAGGCGCCGGGGCTACTTCGATGAAGACAGATAACGCAGTTCCTGGAGAGTGGCTGCAACTTGCCGCTTCGCCATATTTTATCGTAGAAAAAGGAATCGTAAATGGTTCATGGGACCTCACCACTACAGAAGACAGCTTCACTATTCTAGTCATCTGTGAAGGCAGCGGACATCTTACTTGGGATGGCGGCTCCCAACCTTATGCTGCAGGAGAATGCTATCTGATTCCTTCCAGTCTCGGCCGTTACGCTATCGAAGGTCATTCTACTGTGCTTCGCTCTTATTTACCATAAGTCGAGAACCTTTAGGAGGAATGGACCATGAAGGAAAATAGCTTTACCCTAACGGATCCCATAGGTGTAAATATCCATGTCTATGAATGGTTACCTGAATCCGATGTGCCAGTTAGAGGAATCGTGCAAATTTCTCACGGTATGTGTGAAACAGCTGTCCGCTATGCTCGTTTTGCGGAAGCATTAACCGGAGTAGGTTATGCAGTATATGTCAATGACCACCGGGGACATGGTAAAACCGCTGGTCAAGTCGATCTGCTTGGCGATGTTGGGGAGGACGGATTCTATTGGATGCGGCGCAATCTGCTCCAGGTAGCAGCCAAAGCACTCTCCAAACATGAAGGTAAGCCCATCTTTCTATTCGCTCATAGTATGGGTTCCTTTCTGGCTCAAAAGCTGATGTGTGAAGAGGGTAACGAAATCTATGAAGGATTTATCCTAAGCGGTACAAATGGTCCTCGCGGTATGCTGCGCCTTGGAGAATCTCTGGCTAGTGCACAGCTCAAGTTAAAGGGTGAACATCACCGAAGTGTACTACTGAACAGCTTAGTATTCGGCAGTTACAACCGTGCTTTTTCTCCTGTAAGAACTGCATATGACTGGCTGAGCAGCGATGAAGCGGAAGTTGATAAGTACATTGCCGATCCATTCTGCGGAGCCATTTGTACAACACGCTTTTTCCGTGGTTTTTTCCACCTCCTAAGGGAGATCCATTCCGAGGAATCACTTAGGACATTATGTACAAATAAGCCCATTTATATATTTGGTGGGGATAAGGATCCTGTAGGGATGAGCGGCCAAGGCATTCCTCGTCTTGCGGAGCTGTACAAGAAACGAGGGATATCGGACGTAGAGTATCGGCTCTATCCAGGTGGCAGACATGAAATGCTTAATGAGGTGAACCGGGATCAAGTTACAGCCGATGTGCTTAACTGGTTAGAACAGCATCTCCCTTCTGAGGTTACGACTACAGCTTAAAGAAAACCGTAGGTTTTTTGGATTATTTGAGACAGAGCAGCGATCCTCCCGTTATTAGGGGATCGCTGCTCTTCGTTTTGGGTTGTGAGCAGCTTACATTACTCCTAGCTCCTTTCTTCCCCTCCGCTCCCGGACTCATCTGGCGCTTTTGGCAGCCATTACTATCCCACTTCGTTTTCGGTCTTAGAAGACTTTTATGGCCAATCATCACTTCCCTCCACCACTTGCGAATTCTGAAGACGCTTGCGCATGTAACAAAAAAAGACCGCCCCCAAAGGAACGGTCTTTCCTCCCAACACAATCGCCCTATTACAAAGGCAGCGTATAATACTGAGCGCGTTGGCTCTCGTTCTGCTGATACATTACGATTAGCAGCGTACGACCTTCTCGAACGGAAGGTGATTCAGCTACGGCTACAGCAGAGCTTGTGGTTTGGACAGACTCTACTAAACTACTCTCTGTAACTCCCTGTATTAATGACTCAGGAGAAGGTACAGTCCCGTCGCTAGCATCGCCTGCTTCCTCTTCCTCTGAACCCCCATCCGCCCGTAGACCGCTGATGGATTCCAGCACCGCTTCAAGCGAGAACGGTAGCACTTCAAGCACCGTATATTTTTGCAGCTCTCTTTCACTGAGTCCGGCTTCTGCCAATTGCGCAGAGATTTGACCCGGATTAGCAGCGATATCCCTCAAGTAACTCGACCAATCCGACTTATCCAGTACGAAATCCCACCAGATTTTGCGAGGCTTATACTTGTGTCCTAGGAAATAATCAAGCTTCATTAGCCCAGTAATAATATCCATAGATGGAGTCCCACGATCTATCAAGAAGGACTGCAAACGGGTAAAGAGATCTTCTAGCTGATGCCCAATCTTTTGCCAGCCTCTCTCCTCCCAGTAGTCACCGAACTCCTGAAAGAAATCAAATGGTGAATCAAACACGTGACGGATCAAGTATTTGGCCGTATGGTCCATCCGGTGGCTGTTCCAGTATTTCTCCAACACATCCTCAAGCCGCTTCAAACGAATAATATCCGAGAAGGTCATCATATGACTGCTAAGAATTTCGTAAGGGGCATGTTCCATATACGTATACTCATATTTTGCCGCCTGTGCACGCAGACCCGTCCCGCGAAGCATTTTGAGGAATCCAAGCTGCAGCTCTTCTGGCTCCATAACGAATACATCGTTAAAGGTTTTACGGAAGGTGGTGTAATCCTCCATTGGAAGCCCTGCGATTAAATCCAGATGCTGATCGATATTACGACTTTCCTTAATCTTCATTACCGTACGAGAGAGCTTCTTGAAATTCTGGCGGCGTTTAACAAGCTCGTTCGTCTCATCATTTGTAGACTGTACACCAATCTCAAATCTAAAGATGCCCGGAGGCGCATTATTCGACAGGAAATCCAGAACTTCTGGCCGCATGATATCTGCTGTGATTTCAAACTGGAACACACAGCCTTGATGATTATCGATCAGGAATTGAAACATTTCCATCGCATAGTTGCGGTTGATATTGAAGGTGCGGTCCAAGAATTTAATGATTTTGGCGCCATTTTCAATTAAGTAGAGTAAATCAGACTTCACTCGTTCAATATCATAATAACGTACGCCTACCTCAATACTGGATAAACAAAATTGACAGTTAAACGGGCACCCACGGCTTGTCTCAAAATAAACAATACGTTTGCTCAGATCTGGAATATCCTCTGGAAAACGATGCGGTGTAGGCAGCGTATTTAGATCGCTTTTGGGACGAGGTGGATTTACAATGATCTCCTCTCCCTTACGATAAGCAGCTCCGTACACAAAATGAAATTTCCGGTCGTCTCTCAGCTCCTGCAGCAGATGATGGAACGTCTCTTCTCCATCTCCGTTTACGATGAAATCAATGCCAGCTTCTCTCTTCATCCAATGCAGCGGCTCATAAGAGACTTCCGGTCCTCCGAGAACAATCGTAACCTCAGGCATCACTTGCTTAAGAATTCCGATCAGCTTGAGCGTCTCTTCGATATTCCAGATATAACAGGAGAAGCCAATCACATCTGGCCGTTTCTGAAACAAGTCGGACACGATATTCATCACGGGATCTTTAATGGTGTACTCCACCAAATGAATATCTTTAAATTCATGCTCACTGTAGGCTTTAAGCAAACGGATCGCCAGTGAGGTATGGATATATTTTGCGTTTAGCGTGGTCAGAACGATTTTCAATGCTACACGACCTTTTCTACATTTCATTTTGAAAAAACTCTAGGAATGCCTTACCATACTTTCGGTATTTCACTTCCCCGACACCCTTTACCCTCAGCATTTCCGCTTCGGTCTGCGGGCAAACCACACTCATCTCACGCAGCGTGGCATCATTAAAAATAATATATGAGGGCACATGCTCACGTCCCGCCAACTCTCGCCGGATCAGACGCAGCTGCTCAAAGACAGTCTCATTGACTGCCGAAGGTGACAGGTCATGCCCGCGACTACGAGCTCGCGTACCAGATGCCGCACCTGCTCGTGATGGCCGCGCTACTCGCTGCATGACCTCACGCTGTCCGCGCAGTACCTCAGCAGCCAAAGGCTGGAGCCGCACTACGGGGTATTGTCCTTCAGACAAAGCAAGATATCCCTCAGAGATGAGTACATTGATGCTCTCTGAGATTTCCTTCTCTGTCCGGCTCGACATCGCCCCATGCGTTGGCAGCTTGTCAAAACCATATTGCATCACTTTCTGATTGCGAGAGCCTTTCAGCACAGAAGCCACTAATGCTACTCCATAACGTTCCCGCATACGGTGGATGCAAGAGAATATCTTTTGCGCATCTACGGTCATATCTATAAGCTCTCGTTCATCTGTACATGAGCTGCAAATGCCGCATAACTTGTCCTCATGCTCCTCTCCGAAATAATCCAGCTGGGCACTGCGCAAGCAGCGGGTAGTATAACAATAATCAATCATTTGCTGAAGCTTGCGATATTCGTTAGCTTTACGGTCCGTGTCCTGCGGATTCTGCTCGATCAGGAACTTTTGGGTCATAATATCCTGCGCGCTAAAAAGCAAAATACATTCACTCGGCTCCCCGTCACGACCAGCACGGCCTGCTTCCTGAACATAAGCTTCCATATTTTTTGGCATATTGTAATGTATTACGTACCGGACATTGGATTTATCAATCCCCATCCCAAAAGCGTTGGTGGCCACCATGACCCGAATATCGTCATAAAGGAAGCCTTCCTGGCTATCTGCCCGCTCCTGATCATTCATACCTGCGTGATAACGGCCTGCCGCTATTCCTGAAGCCTGCAGCCTTTGATATAGATCATCCACTTCTTTGCGTGTAGCCGCATATACAATACCCGGCTGATGAGAATGCGTTGCGGTGTAATCCATGACGAACTCCCGCTTATTCTCTCCACGTAGCACAGACATCGCTAAATTATCTCTTCCGAGTCCAGTCATGAAAATACCCGGCTCGCGCAGACGCAGCAGCCGAACCATATCCTCCATAACCTCTGGTGTTGCCGTCGCTGTAAATGCAGCCAAGATTGGCCGTTCTGGCAGCTCGTTCACAAAAGGCGATACCGACAAATAGCTTGTACGGAAATCATGTCCCCACTGAGATACACAGTGCGCCTCATCCACAGCCACACAGGAAATCGCCAGCTCAGCCATCTCCAGACGGAACCAGTCCAGCTCTAGCCTTTCGGGCGCAACATAAAGCAGCTTCAAATCGCCGCGACGGGCAGCCCGAATCCGCTCATTTACTTCTTTCCCGCTTAACGTGCTATTAATAAAGGCTGCCGGAATACCTGCCGTGGTTAACGCATCGACCTGATCCTTCATCAGAGAGATCAATGGTGAGATCACCAGTGTCAGCCCAGGAAGCAGCAGTGCGGGAACTTGATAGCAAATCGATTTCCCACCTCCCGTAGGAAGAATACCGAGTGTGTCGCGACCTTCCAGCAAGTTCTGAACAATCTTCTTCTGACCATCCCGAAAATCCGGATAACCGTAATATTTTTGCAGCTCAGCCTGCGCCTGTTCAATAGTAGGTGCTTGCATCATCATATCTCTCATAACCCCTTAAGCGTTTCTATCTTTAGTTTAGCGGTCAAAAGTGTATTGAGCAACACTCCTTAACTATGGTCACCATGTTCTTCCTTTGAAATATTTACATAAAAGGCCTTCTTTTAAGCCAAGCTTTAAGAAGAGAGATTTCATAGAAGGGTGGAGCGACCGTGCAAAATTGGAAACAAAAATATACCTCTTTTAAACATAAGCCTGCACGCAAAGAGTCCTCTGCCCAGGACAATCGTCCGGTAAAGCCACTGGATTCCAGCCTGGAGAGCAATATAAGCTTCATTCAACAAGTCTTTGGAGAAGACAGCGATCTTATAGTCCGTAACTTCAAGGTGTACGGTAGACATGATGCGGCTATTATCTTTTTTTCTTCTGTGGTGGACCAGAATCAAATTCAGAACTATGTTTTAAAGCCATTAATGAATGTTTCCTCTGATCTCTCAGAAATTCCAAAAGATCTAAAGGATTTACCTGATTACATCTGGAGTATGACAGTACAAGTAACACAAGGTAACCGTACTAAGGACCTAAATACTCTAGCCTCCATCTTGTTGGAGGGAAATGTTGTTCTAATCATAGATGGAATGGATCAGGCACTTTACTTCAATCTGCGTAAAATTGAGCATCGTAGCATTGAGCAACCTCAAACTGAACAAGTTATACGCGGTTCGCGTGATGGGTTTATAGAGAATTTAGAATCCAATATCTCTTTACTTCGCTATCGACTGCAAACGCCGGATTTTCGTGTAGTAACTGCCCCTCTTGGCGTACGGACGCGCTCAAAAGTAGCTGTTTGTTATATCGAAGGAATAGCCGATCCAGGGCTAGTTCAAAAGGTGATGAGGAGATTATCAGCAATAAATGTAGACGGCATCCTTGATGCGGGGTATATCGAGCAATTCATAGAAGATCATCCCCTCTCCCCGTTTCCACAGGTTCAGCCAACCGAACGCCCGGATAAATCTATAGCCTCTTTATTAGAAGGACGAGTCATCATCCTTGTAGACGGTTCACCATTCTGCCTCATCGTCCCGGCGCTCTTCAATCAGTTCTTTCAGACGATGGATGACTATACAGAACGTTTTGTTGTAGGAAGCCTCCTAAGAATGATCCGCCTGATCGCATTATTATTTTCCCTTTTCTTCCCAGCCTTATATGTATCCATTATCTCTTTCAATCCTGAGCTACTGCCGACAGAGTTCGCCGTAGCAATAACTGGTGCAAGAGCTGGCGTACCCTTTCCAGCCGTATTGGAAGTTCTGATTATGGAAGTCTTCATGGAGGTGCTGCGCGAAGCAACCATTCGCTTACCGCAAATGATTGGCGGGGCTCTTTCTATTGTAGGTGTGCTTGTCATTGGTCAGGCAGCCGTAGCAGCAGGTCTGGCGAGTCCAACTACCGTAGTTGTTGTCGCTATAACGACCATAGGGTCTTTTGCCACACCCGCTTACAATGCCGCAATCTCTTCAAGAATGCTTAGATTTCCACTGATCATATTGGCAGGCTGCTTTGGTCTGTACGGAGTAATGCTTGGCACTATTGTTATTGTTAACCACTTATTATTCTTGGAATCCTTCGGCGTTCCCTACATGACACCCTTTGTGCCTACGATTTGGAAGGACCTCAAGGATAGTATTGTTCGTGTACCTTTATGGTGGATGCGAAGTCGCCCAAGCTTTCTCAATACACCTGATCCCGATCTTCTTGCGAATGATATCCCCAAAATGCATACCGATCTGATTTTTAAGGAGAAAAGTGAAGCTGATGAATAGTAACCGCCCCATAACAACGATCCAAGTCATGGCTGTAATCATCAGTACGATTATAGGAATAGGAATCTTAAGTATTCCTCGTTATATGGCTGAAGCCGGAGACAGTGGTGCACCGCTCGTAACTGCTTCTGGCGTACCTGTTGCTTTTTTAGGTTGCTGGTTTACAGCGGTTGTCTGCCGAAAATTCCCTAACGAAACGTTGTTCGTATTCAGCCGCCGCCTTCTCGGAACTTGGCTCGCGGATATTTTCTCCATGCTTATTTCTTTGTTTTTTGCTTTCTCTGCTGGGATCACCATGCGCCAATTTGGAGAAGTATGTGTTGCGGTTGTCTTTAAAAAGACACCCATAGAAGTAGTAATTCTCTTAATGCTCCTACTGGTTGCCTTATCAATCCGTAGAAATATTGTAAAATTCACTTATGTACATGTTTTTTATTTACCCTTTATTCTATTATCCGCTATCGCAATTATATTGGTAGCTATGAGAAATGTTGATGTTCTGAACTTGCTACCCCTCACCGGAAATCACACCACCTTTTCAAGCTTTTCCAAAGGAACGATTACGTCCGCTGGCCTTTATCAAGGCACATTTGTCATCATCCTGCTGGTTCCTCTAATGAAAAAACCTCAACAGATCCTTAAAGCAGGCACTATTGCGCTGGGTATCATTGGATTCATTTATGTAATGATCGTTTGGGTCACTCTAGGCATGTTTGGAGCTCAGGAAACCAAATTACTGTCCTATCCAACCCTAGAAGCAGCTCGCTCCATATCCATCGGCGCAGGACTATTAGAACGGTTTGATGCTCTTTTTATAATAATTTGGGTGATTTCTATATTCACTACCATCTTTACGAACTACTACTTAGCCGCATACTCTCTGCAACAAGTGCTGCGGCACAAGGATCACCGCCTAATATCCAGTTTCTTACTTCCACTTATCTTCACTTTTTCACTTTTGCCGAGAAACATATTTCAGGTCTATTCATTTGCTAGCATTACAGCGATAATCGGTTTGATTTTTTTGACCTTCTACCCTCTTTTATTATGGTTAGTCTCTCTAATCCGAAATAAAGGAGCCATTTCTCATGAATAAAAAAATTTATAAGCGTGTAGTTCTTATTTTTATTCTCTCACTCCTGTCTGGATTGCTCGCAGGTTGCTGGGACCAGCTCGAAATTGAAGATCGTGCATTGGTGCTAGGGTTATCCATTGATTCCGTCCCTCCAGACAGCAAAACAAATGATGACCAAACCACTCATCTTAAAAGTGCAAATATTAACTTACCCCAAATTCGTGTAACCGCCCAAATTGCGGTTCCGGGAAGAGTTCCACTCGGACCAGGCAGTGGGGGTGAAGGCGGAGGCGGAAATCAAAATCCAGTATGGGTCGTAGAAGTATACGGGTACACATTAGATGACGCCATGAACAATTTACAGCAGCAAATTTCTGATCCACGTTATCTGATTCATTTACGAGTGATTATTATTAGTGAGGACATAGCAAGAAAAAGCATGGATGACTTAAATGATTATTTGCGTCGCAATCCAGAAGTTCGTCGCCGGACCTGGCTGCTAGTATCCGAAGGGGAGGCTGCCAAATTTATGAATATTAATCCTCCGCTGCAGCGAGTGCCGACCCTTTACATCCTCTCTACCATGGAAAAAGCAGTGACATCGGGGAAATTTCCTGCTGATTATATAGGTGTATTCTGGTCAGCAGATTCCAAATGGGGCGAAAGTGGTTATCTGCCTTACGTCTCATTACATCAGGAAGACAATATCATGATTAAAGGCCTAGCTTACTTTAGTGGTGGAGTGATGGTCGGTTCGACGATTCCCATTGAGATTGGCGCATATATGTCCATGAAGGGCATTAATCCCGGGGGATACTCCGATCTTTTTTATGCTGATGAATTCGGTCCGGTGATGCTCAAGGTCAACGACCGGTTCACGAGGGTGAAAGTTCAATTCAAAGAGGGCAAACCTCACATCACCTATAACCTCTCTTTAGAGGCGGCTCTAGATGAGCATTTACGTAGTGATATCCCTATCAGTTCCAGCCGTTCTTTAGAAAAGATTGAAGATATCTTTCAAAAGAGAGTGATCGGTATTTTCAACCACCTTATCGAAGAAACTCAACAAGCGCATTCCGATGTCTTTGGCATGGGTGAATATATTCGTGCATATGCTCCCTCCTACTGGAAAGCCCATGTTCGTGACAAACATGACTGGGAGCAGCAGTATTCTAATCTCAGTATTGAAGTTAAGTTGAAAACTCACATCGACAGAGTAGGTCTTAAACAAAATTAAATGACCTTTATAGGAGGCTCTACTATGTTCTATCACCAGCTAACCTACGTAATTGTTGCGCTGCTGATCTCCAGTGTTCTGTTGCTTACTGTGGATACTAAAATATATGCAGTCAATGCTATGCACCGGGAAAAGAAATACGCTAATGTGATCGGTTGGATATATTTCAGCTTATTCCTGCTGATAGGACTAGCTCAGCTATTCTATCTATAAATCGAATTCGTTTCTTGCTGCCCTTCACATAGTATTTCTTAACCGCCCATGGTATATTGAGGAGTACAATATTAAAGGACGGAGAATGCAGTCATGAACACAAGAAGAAATCCTAAAGAAACAGCCAAAAGAGGTACTCGTTCCCACAGCAATTCCCACAGCAAGCCAAATGGCAAGCTTAATCATAAAGCTAAAGCACCCGCAGCGCCCAAGTCTTTTACAGTAAATGAACCTTCTGAGCTGCTACCCTTCTTACTCATCCATATCACAGGCCGTGGACGAAATGCTATTAAATCTATCCTCTCGCGTGGACAAGTAGCAGTGAATGGCAAAGTAGTCACACAGCATAATTTTCAATTGCATCCGGGTCAAACTGTGACGATTGATCAAGAGAAGCCTGTACAAGTAGCGGAAATGATCGGACTCACCATCGTCCATGAAGATGATGATTTAATCATTATTCAGAAGGATGCTGGACTGCTGTCGATTGCCACTGCGGAAGAAAATGAATTAACAGCTTACCGCCAGCTTATGGAGCATGTCCGCATCAGCAATCCTAAGAATCGAATTTTTGTCGTGCACCGCTTGGACCGCGATACGTCTGGGGTAATGATGTTTGCCAAAAGCGAACGGATCCAGCAAGCACTGCAAACTACGTGGAAGGATACCGTGAAAGAACGTTCTTACGTAGCTCTAGTCGAAGGCGCCGTCAAAAGACCTGAAGGTACAGTGAGCTCTTGGCTAAAAGAAACCTCTACCCTGAAAATGTACTCCAGTCCTCATGAAGGCGATGGTCTACATGCGATCACACATTATAAGCTCATTCAGGCGAACCGCCACTTCTCGTTACTTGAGGTAAAGCTTGAAACTGGACGCAAAAATCAGATTCGTGTTCATATGGCAGATATCGGCCATCCGATTGCAGGAGACAAGAAGTATGGTGCAGAGACCAAAACGGTAGGCCGTCTCGGTCTGCATGCTCGTGTACTTTCTTTTATTCATCCTACTACAGGAGAGTTAATGACCTTCGAAAGTCCAATTCCGAAGACATTCCTGAAATATACCGCACCTGCACCTACGAACTAACAAGATCACAGTGAATACCCATTCATCCTAAGGGGGCTGATTACAGTGGAGCTTACTACACTACAATCGCTACAATAACTTAACAAAGAATGGGTGATTAGCTATGACAACAGCACATCATTATGAATGTATTGAACGTTTACCCACGCCTGAGGAGCATGCCTCCTTATGGGAAGCTGTCGGTTGGGGGAACGTGAATACGGAAATGACCGCAGCCTCTCTCGCTCATTCGGTGTATGGTATGGTCGTTGTACAGGAAGACAAGGTTATCGGTATGGGGCGGATCGTCGGCGATGGTCATATGTATTTCTATATTCAGGACGTAGCCGTGTTTCCCGAATTTCAGGGCCAAGGCATTGGTAATGTCATTATTGAGCAGCTACTACACTATATTCGATCTCATTGTTTTTCTGGCGCGTTCGTCGGACTTTTCGCATCACATGGGAATGATACCTTTTACGAACGATACGGCTTTCAGAATCATGCCCCGGGTATGACGGGCATGTTCAAGGTCATGGAGTAACAAGCGAAAGATGCCCGGTCCATATGGTCCCTGGGCATCTTTTTCACTTCTATTTAGATCATGTTACAATACTAATAAACAAAAGAAGGTGCCATTATTGTTCCATCCTACTGTCTTCGATAATATTAAAATTGCTTTTGAGAACCAAATCTACGATTACGATAATTTGGACGGAATTCTAGTAGTTACGGATCGTTCCGACCTTCTGAATATGGCATCGATGTCCAGAGAATTCAGCCTTTCCTTCCAATTGACGGCTGGCAGGAGCGTAACCGCCGAAGTCTTTCTTACTTCATCTGTGAAAGATCTTAGCGATGAAATATTGGAAGTGCCTAACACGGATCCCGGTTGCAATCTTTCGTTACGTTTTTATATGGAGATCGAAGATATCCCTGCTGAATGTCAGGCGATCGAGAGTATTCTCAAAGCGATCTGGGGGCCTGAATTCCAGCCCGTGCAATCTTTAAGCTTCATTTATGGTCAAGAAGGTGAAACCTACAACAACTGCATCGAGCTGCGATTCAAAAGGCAAATCACGGAGGAGCAGATGGAGGACATTCCGAACCTGCTGAATCATCTTCTGCAAAGTGTAGAAGAACTGGAATCTTTCTCCGTATAATCCCTACTGCACACCGTTCGTACTTTGGAAAAAGAGGTGAGCCAGAAATGAAATTCCTGCCTGCTACCAAAAGTAACCGTTGGTTTATCTGGATGGCTGTTTATGGTGTTTTTCTGTGGCTGCTTTTCATTCTGCACAGATTCGTTATGATGGCTCATACATTAGATGTCACACTCTTGCTGCGCTTCGCACTCTTTTCCATTATTGTATCTGGTATCGTTAACGTCTTAGCGTGGTTCGGAGCTCGTCTACTCTGGTTAATCACTACAACAGGAATAATCATCGGTTCAGTAATTATGCTAAGCTACACCTATAGAGAGATGTCCGGTTGGGAGGATCTCGCGGGACTCCTTGCTTTTTTCTTTTTTACATGTGGAGGATTTGCACTCGGTTTATTGGCGGAAGGAATTCGTCTGCTAGTTAAGCAGTGGCCGAAAGCTTGAACGGAGGAGATGATCGATCGTTGTCCAATTCTTTTCTAACCAAAAATGCATTGTCCCATTCCTTAAAAGAACTAATGGAACATACGTCGCTCAATAAAATTACAGTCAAACAGCTCGTGGACCATTGCGGACTAAATCGACAAACTTTCTATTATCATTTTCAAGATATATTTGATTTACTCGGTTGGATCTATAAGACTGAGGCTGTAGAGAGCATCGCCCAGTATCGTAGCTACAGTACGTGGACGGACGGTTTTTATAGAATCTTCTGCTATATCGAACGAAATAAAACCTTTTGCTGCAACACCTTGAACTCACTGGGCAGAAATCATCTGGATGCGTATCTATACGAAGTGACGAATGATCTCATTATGGGTGTCATAAACGAACTGTCCGCCGGGATGGAGGTTAGCCATGAAGATAAACATTTCATTGCTAACTTCTATACACTGGCCTTCACAGGCCTTGTCATTCAGTGGATGAGAGACGGGATGAAGGAGCATCCGGATCACATTATCGAGAAGCTAAGTGTACTCATTGAGGGGAATTTTCTAAAAGCTTTGCACAAATATGAGAACAAGCCGTTGTAACCTTTGGGTTCAGCGGTTTTTTTGTCTAAAAACTAGACACATAGACCGTAATGACTAAAATCCATACACTCTAAAAGGATTGATTATACCTTCAAAATTGGAGTTGGTTTACATTAAGAATGTGATTATTTCAACAACAACTTGGAGGCGACCATTGTGAAAAAAGAGTACGGTAATAAACAGGTTTATTTTGTCGGTGGCGGAATTGCATCCTTAGCGGGCGCGGCTTACCTGGTCAGAGACTGTGACTTTCCGGGACAGAACATTCACATTATTGAAGAGATGAAGATTCTCGGTGGCAGCAACGACGGCGCAGGTGACGCTGAGCACGGTTATGTCATTCGCGGTGGCCGGATGCTCAACGATGAAACCTATGAGAATACATGGGATCTACTCATGTCGATTCCCTCCCTCGACCATCCTGAGAAATCCGTTAGAGAAGAGATTATTGAATTCGATACCGCCAATCCAACACATGCTAACGCTAGACTCGTTAACCGCAACGGTGAGGTGGAAGATGTATTATCCATGGGCTTCGATATGGCTGACCGGCTTGCGATGGGTAAATTGATTATTACACCGGAAGAAAAAATGGGAAAAGCTCGGATTAACGACTGGTTTGGTCCACACTTTTTCACCACGAACTTCTGGTATATGTGGGCTACTACTTTCGCCTTCCAACCTTGGCATAGCGCGGTAGAGCTTAAACGATATATGATTCGCTTCGTTCATGAGTTCCCAAGAATACAAACCCTGGAAGGCGTAACCCGCACTCCATATAACCAGTATGATTCCATCATCTTACCTATGCACAAATATCTCGAAGGCTTTGGTGTAGACTTTACATTGAAATGTACAGTAACTGACCTGCAGTTCAAAGATGGAGATGGCATTACCGTAACCCAAATGAACGTCCTGCGCCAAGGTGTCCCAGACGTTATTAACATAAGCGAAGACGATATCGTAATCGTCACGAACGGCTCCATGACTGAAGGATCAAGCCTTGGATCCATGACCTCTGCCCCACGTCTCAATGGGAAGGGTAGCTCATGGAAGTTATGGGAGAACATCGCTGCCAAAAAACCAGGTCTCGGCAATCCATCCTCCTTCGATGATCATATCGATGGTTCAAAATGGGAGTCCTTTACCGTGACCTTCCAAGATTCCAAATTCTTCGATCTTATGGAGAAATTCACTCGTAATCGTGCAGGTACTGGCGCATTGGTTACCTTTAAAGATTCGAGCTGGTTAATGTCCGTTGTCTTAGCTTTCCAACCGCATTTCCGCAATCAACCAGAGCATGTAAAAGTATTCTGGGGTTACGGTTTGTACCCTGACAACGTAGGAGACTTCGTGAAGAAGAAAATGAGTGAATGTACCGGTGAAGAAATTATGGAAGAATTAATCGGTCATCTTCATTTCGAAGAACATAAGGACGAGATCATGGCAACTGCTAATTGTATTCCATGTATGATGCCTTATATCACTTCACAATTCATGCCTAGATTAAATAGCGACCGACCTAAAGTAGTTCCTGAAGGCTCCACTAACCTTGCCTTCGTTGGCCAATATTGCGAAATTCCAGATGATGTTGTATTCACGGAAGAATACTCTATCCGAGCAGCAAGAACTGCAGTATACACATTGCTCGGCATTAACCGGCCTATCGAGCCAATCAATCAACATCAGTACGATGTCCGCACCTTGTTCACAAGCTTTATCACTTCTTTTAGATAAACACATCATAAAGAGACAAGCGATCCCGGATAGATTCGGGGGCGCTTGTCTTTGTGGTGTGTAAAACAGAGCAGAGTTTCGGAACTAAAAAAAAGAAGAAATGGATACTTCTCCATCTCTTCTTTTCCACACTATACGAACTTTATATATTGCAAGATCCGTCCGCGCAGCCATCATCCGTGGATACTTCGGATTTTCCTTTGCCAACCACCTGCAGCGTTGGTCCTGCTTGCTCCTCCGCCCACACGGTATCCAATACCTCTGTAAATACAGGTCCTGGCTGTGCACCAGATAACGCATATTTATTGTTGAATACGAAGAAAGGCACACCGGTAATATTAAGACGGCTTCCTTCTTCGATATCGCCGTTCACTTCAGCTGTATAAGCATCTGTCTCCAGCATTGCCGCAACTTCTGCCTGATCCAGCCCTACCTCGGCAGCAAGTGTAGCAAGTACACTGCGGTCTCCAAGATTCAATGAATCCGTAAAGTAGGCACGTAGCAAACGTTCGGACATTTCTGCACCTTTTCCTTTTGAGCTTGCAAAGTGACTCAGGCGGTGGCTGTCGAAAGTATTCGTATGCTTCACTGTATCAAAATTGAATTCCAATCCCACATCTTGTGCTTGCTCAGCTAACTGAGCATTCATTGCTTTTGCTTTTTCGATTGACATGCCGTATTTGGTAGCCAACAGCTCATGAATATTCTTATCTGTACTCACCTCTGCGTGTGGATCTAGTTGAAAGCTACGGAATACCACCTCTACTTGATCACGGTTCGGGAACTGACTCAGCGCATTCTCCAAACGTCTTTTACCAATATAACAAAATGGACACGCATAATCGGACCAAATATCTATTCTCATGAAAAAAACCTCCTAATATTATTGTTCATTTGTAACTGCTGAATAAGATTGATAACTAAATATTTGTCGCTTACTATTATATAGTTAAAAACCGAAAAATACAAACTTAACTTTTATTTTCAAAAACTCTCATTAGACCTGAACCCCAACTAAAAGTATACGAAAGTGGTATATACGCTCTTCATTAGGAACGATAGAATCAAGGTAACCATTTCGCCGGGAGACTACATTCAGATTAGCGGACGAAAGAAGTCCTGAAGGGAGATTCAAGATATGTATGATCTATCTATAGTGATTCCTACCCGTAACCGAATCGACGACCTTACGGTGTGCATAGAGTCCATTGGCAAGCAGACACAGCTTGAGGACATCTCCATCGAGCTATGGATTGTGGACGACGGTGAGATCCCTGAGGACAGATTAGCCTATTATCGTGAAATACTAACTGGATTACCGCAGGCTAAACTACATTATCATCGCAAAACTAAACCTGGTCTCTGGCTTTCACGTTACGAAGCGCTAGGACTGATCCATGCAGAAATTATGCTCCACTTAGATGATGATGCAGAATTAGATGACTCCTTATATATTCGACGACTGCTAGATACTTATGCAGCTGATGATTCCATTGTTGGTGTAGGTGGTGTAGCCAAAGGCATACATAGTAGCATGCCAAGCAGGCTATTCGGTATGCTAACCGGACAAATGTCCGGATCACCAGGCAGATTGTCGGCAAGTATGTTTGCAGGCTCGCAATTCCTTTGGGGAGAGAAGGAGCATGTATTTGAAACGGATTTTTTTCACGGATGCAATATGTCCTTCCGGCGTACGGCACTGCGTGATATTAAGCCCTATCCATGGATGACAAGCTATTCCATAGCCGAAGATATTTATTTGTCCCATTTGGCTAGCCGCTATGGCAAGCTTGTAATTAATCCCGCGATGAAGATCGTCCATCATGAGTCGCCAGGCTCTCGCGATAAAGCGGGCGTTGTAGCACAAGCTACCGCCATCAACCACTACTATCTGCTCAACTTGCGTAATGCTCCTTTTATGAATTATGCTGCCTTGATTTGGACACTGACTTGTCTTACGGCTAAAGCGACTCTAAAACGAAATTTCAAAGCCGTTAGCGGATATGCCAAGGGTATCCTCTTCGTATTAAATCCTCGCAAGAATAAATATAGTGAATATATGCTCGATTAAGTAGCATCGTATACTTCTAAATCTGTAGCACCGCTCCGAATCAGGATACGGGACTTTTTTCTATGTCACCCGATTATATCCCTAAATGTGTCATGAAATTAATTTCCATCAACTTGTTATCTGGGGTATGATATAAATAATGTGTTTTGTTTTAGAAACTAACTTTATGGATGGTGGAATATGTTCAAGAACAAAAAAACGACGCTGATCCTCGTTGTAATCGTCATCGCCCTCATAGCTGTCGGCGCTTGGCTAATTACTAAGGATAAGGACGATAAAACAGCGGGAACTACGGGTAGCGCAACAACAGCCGGAAAAGGAGAGGAAAAGTCTCTCTCTCAAACCTTTTATATTTATGACACTGTTGTGAATATCAAAGTGTTCGGTGCTACAGTAGAACAGAAAAATATGGATGATATCCAGCAGATGCTGGAGCGAATGGATATGGAGCTTAGCCGCACCAAAGAAGGTGGAGAGACTTACGCAGTCAATCAGGCAGCAGGAAAAGAAGCGGTTGTTGTTTCTGACGAGACCCTGGATGTAATTAAACAATCCATACAATACGCAAAGGAAATGGACGGGCTATTTGATCCTACAATCGGTCCGTTAATCGATCTATGGAATATTGGTAGCGGTGGAGATAAGGTCCCTCCCCAAGCTGAAATTGATAAAGCGAAGAGCCTAACCAATTACAAGGACGTTGAAATTGATGAAGCTGCGAAAACTGTAAAGCTGATGAAGGAAAATATGGTGCTAGATCTGGGCGGTATTGGTAAAGGTTATGCTGCTGACCGTATCGCTGATTATTTGAAAGAGCAAGGTCTAAATAGCGCTATGATTAATCTCGGAGGCAGCAGTATTATTGCTCTCGGTAAGAAGCCAAACGGAACGGAATGGAATATCGGATTGCAGGATCCAGATCAAAGCCGTGGCACACAGCTAGGAACCATTAAGATCTCAGATGAGGTCATCGATGCTTCAGGTGTATATGAACGGTATTTTATGCAGGACAATGTTCGTTACCATCATATCCTTGATCCACGCACAGGATATCCCTCACAGAACGGTCTCAAAAGCCTTACCATTATGAGCCCGAATGCAACAGATGCGGATGCCTTATCCACTGGGGTATTCCTGATGGGAATCGAGGAGGGCATGAAATATCTTGAATCTTTACCTGATGATGTTGAAGCTTTCTTTATTACCGACGACAACAAAATCTATGCCACTAAAGGCATAAAAGAAAGAATGAACCTGACAGATCCAACGTATAGCTTCGCAGATTAAACGAAAAAAGCTTGTCCCTTTGTGCCGTAGCTGGCTTTCTAGGGAGCAAGCTTTTTTTTGGATAGAAGGAGCAACAAGAAGAACGCTTCTCCCTCTGCGAAACATGAGAAAATCAAAACATCCACCATCAACTAAGGAGCGAGATTTATGAACCTTGTGAAACCCCTAACTTCCATAGCGGCGGGCTATCGTCATACCGCCCTCCTTAAATCAGACGGCACGGTGACGGCTGTAGGTGATAATAAATATGGCCAATGTGATGTAAGTGACTGGTGCGATATGATAGCGGTTGCGGCGGGTAATGCTCATACCGGTAATGCTCATACCATCGGGCTTAAATCAGATGGTACGGTGACGGCTGTGGGTTGGAATAAGTATGACCAATGCGATGTAAGCGGCTGGGCTGATATTGTGGCGGTAGCCGCGGGTTGGCGTCGTAGTGTCGGACTTAAATCGGATGGCACGGTAGTTGCTGTGGGTCGAAATAATGAAGGCCAATGCAATGTAAGTGACTGGCGTGATATAGTAGCAGTTGCTGCGGGTGATTGGCATACCGTCGGGCTTAAAACGGACAGCACGGTGACAATTGTGGGTAATAATCGGTATGGCCAACGCAATGTAAATGATTGGCATGACATAGTGGCTATAGCGGCGGGTTACCTTCATACCGTCGGTCTTAAATCGAACGGCACGGTAGTTGCTGCGGGTCGAAATCATGAAGACCAGTGTAATGTAACCAGCTGGCACGGTATTGTGGCTATAGCGGCAGGTAGTCATCATACCATCGGTCTTAAATCAGACGGTACAGCGGTTGCTGTGGGTTGGAATAAGCACGGCGAATGCAATATAAGTGACTGGCGCGATATAGTGGCGGTAACGGCAGGTTGCACTCATACCATCGGTCTTAAATCGGACGGTACGGTGGTTGCTGTGGGTAATAACGAACATGGACAATGCGATGTAAGCGGGTGGCGCGGCATTCAACTACCCGAAAATCAGTTATAAAAGTAATGAAAGCCATGCGCAGGTTTCTCTCGCATGGCTTTCTAATATCTTTGGAGGACTTGTTCTCTCACACCAAAGGAAGCTCGCCAAATTCCTTATAATTAGTAAAAATATAACTAGGCTTATGATCCGTAGCCGGTTGTCTGCCTCTCGGATTGTACCAGCAAACCTTCCATCCAGCCGCAAGTGCTCCAACTACATCGTTAGCCCAAGTATCCCCTATATAAAGCGAATTGTCCGCTAAAGTACCCGTCTTTTGGTTTACATGTATGAATATTTCCGGGTCTGGTTTAGCAAGTCCTACAGCATCAGAAATAAAGATCATGTCCTCGGGAATAATCTGATCTAAGCCTAGTCCACGAATCTTACTCATCTGATGATCCTTCGGTCCATTCGTAATAATGCCTACCTTATGACCATCCGCAATAAATCGTTCAAGATGCTCACGCACGCCATCAATCATCTGAATCGTATATTGACGTCCAATATATGCCGCTTGAACCGCCGTGGCTTGATCACGATCAATCTGCAAACCATACTCGGCAAAAGCAAGCTCCAAACGGCGCACCCTCGTCTCTTCAAGCGGAATCTCACCGCGCAAATACATTGGCCACAACACATCGCTATGATGTCTCACTTTATAAAATAATTCTGCAAAGTCCAGACTACTCTCATCTGGGCTGAGCACTTCCCGTACCGCTTCTTTAAATGGTACCAGATGATCATACAACGTATCATCGAGATCAAAAAAGATTGCCAACTTATGACTTGTTTCCACTTTAACGCCCCTTACTCGTCTTTCTCTCTAGCTGCTTTAGAAAAAAAGGTTATAGGTAAAAAATTCATCATCCCGAATGTAGCCATGCGCTTCATATAACCGCTGCGCCCCCACATTCTCCGTCATCGTTGTCAGGGATAAGCCCTTCGTATTCGTAGAGACCGCATAATCTCTAGCACTTTCCAGTAGCATAGCACCTAGCCCTTGCCCTCGGATTTCTGCAGTAACGAACAAATCATTCAGTATCCAAAGGCGCTCCATCGTAACCGATGAAAAAGAAGGATAGAGCTGTGTGAAGCCCCGCGCGCGTTTCTCATCGCCTTCCCCCTCAACCACCATAAGGATCACAGATTCATTCAGCTTTAGTCTTTCGGCTAAGAAGACGCGTGCACCTTCCCAATCTGAGGCTGCTCCATAAAATACTCGATACTCATCAAATAATGGGATGAGCCGTTCTAAATCATCCAGAACCACTCGTTCTATCCGATAATTGTTCATCATCAGCGCTCACTTTCCGGCTTCGCCCGTTTTAACCTCATTGTAAATGGTTACCGAGCCGTTCACCATGGAGAGAACGCCGAATGATTTGGACAATTGAGCCTTAGTCCTTTGAATCGTAGAACACATGCCGGGCACTAACTTTACCCGCTTCGATATCTAAAATTCCGAAAGAATACAATTTCTCACGCCGCTTATCTGTAGGAGAACCTGGATTAAATAGCAGGATACCATTCTCCTCTCTTAGCAAGGGCTGATGTGAATGACCGAAGAGAATACAATCCACCTCATCATTCGCAAAAGCAAGTAGGGCGTTCCCATCCGTTCCTTTGCGGGAATGTGGCGTATGTCCATGTACCATGCCAATCCGGATTCCTTCAAGGGTAATGATCTTGCGCTCTCCGAAACGCGCAATGATCTCATCGCCATCATTATTTCCGGCAATCCCCTCCACCGGTGCTAGTTCTGACAGTAAATCATAGATTCCTATACTCACCCAATCACCGAGATGCAAGATTAAATCCACATTTTGAAACTCTGCTATCAACGCCTTTGGCAGAGACTTAGCCATTCTTGACATATGTGTATCAGATACGACTCCTACTTTCATAAATCTCAGCTCCTAATCTATCATACTTAACTTCGCTTATCATACTTATTCATAAATCTAATATTCAAATAATTGTACGATTTGCTTAAGCGAGAAGCAAGTTCTGTGACTCTATCACTATCTAGCTAGACCAAAAGCCGGGTACACCCTCCCATACAGGGCATATCCGGCTTCTATTAAATCTTAGTTCTCTCTATCCTGCCAATTCCACAGCCTTACTTCCCCAACATGCATTCTGCTGACCCATGTTTCTTCCTTCAGCTTGAGCAGTTCTTTCACCGGACCGGTTACGACAGCCCCATAGAGCTTAACTCCATTCTTCTCTATATAACTAATGGAATCATCCAAATCAATGAATGGAATCACCCTTTTGGAGATGGATTTATACTCTTGCATCAAGTGCAGCGTCTTGAGGAAGTTTGCATTACGCAGTTCACCATCACCAAATGAGTTAACAGATGGAGAACTACTCGAACGGCTAGTCACCCCTCCAAACCATCCTCGCTTCTCCCTCGATTCCTGTGTCACTTTCATATCATCCGCATGCCAAATTGGCATATATGGAAAACCTAATGGATCATTAACTACTGGCTGTCGTGTCCGTGGACCTGTATCTGCCGCAAACCACAAAGGCTGAAGATTCTTAGGCTCAAACTTCTTCAACAGCTCATCTGTCGTAAATAATTGGTCAAAAGACAAGTATGCTTCCGCTACCGTCCCCTCAGGGAGCTTCTCTAATCTCTCCCACTCACTGCCATTATCCATACTATTTGCCGCATCATTCTTCCCCTGTGGATATAGAAAGTAATAACCAACACTTCTACTCTCATTCGTCCAGGAATAGTTGTAGAGCCTAGCCCAGCCAAATAGAAGCTTCATTGAATAATCTCCGACAGTGATTTGTTCATCTCCCACTTGTTTCTCTATCTTACTTGTCAGATTCATACTAAAAAATGGACCGGTACCACTGCTCAAATGTACAATCGTGTTCGGCTGTGAAACAGCAATTGCGGAAGAAACGACATCACGGTATTTCTCTACTCTCTCCCCAGTACCATAAAATATCGCACTGATAATACTGCAAATAATCATGAAAATTAAGAACGCAGAAATTACCGTTAAAGTATTCGATATACGGGCTCTCCATTTACCGCGGCGGATGATCTTTTTTTCCTTGCCAGATCTGTTTCTTTTACCCTTTCCGAATTTTATGCTCTTATCCTCACTTGAAGCCGGCTTTTTTTCACCCATGAGTTCATCCAGATAAGCCTGATAAGCTTCCATCTTCTCCAGTTCGCGCTCTACTACATCCCTATCCTCGTCAGCAAGGGTACCTTCGCCGTACCTTCTTAACTTCTCCTTGAACTCCTCACTCATGTTCATTCCTCCTCCGCTCTGCTTCACGCAGCTTCTGTCTAGCCCGAAAAATCAATATCTTATATTGGGACAGACCCACATTCATAATGTCCGATGCCTCCAGATAACTAAGACCATGAAAATCATGTAGCAGCAGTGCATGCCTCTGATTGTCCGGTAGCTCACCTATCGCAATCCTCATCTCTTCCCAACGTTCCTGCCGAAGCAGCGTGCTTTCCGTGGTATCTGGATGGGCCAGCTGTTTAAAAAAATCCTCACTGTGAACAGTACTGCGTCCTTCCTTCCGCTTATAATCTACGAAGGCATTGTACGCGACACGGAACAACCACGGCTTAATCTTCTCGTCTTTACAATCCTCCAAATATAAATAAGCACGGTAAAAGGTCTCCTGCATTAAATCTTCAGCCGCGTGATGATCACCACAAAGGGAGCGCAAATAGCGGTAAATATCCATCACATACATCTGATATATTTCATCCAGTGAATTTCGCTTCATGCACTCCCCCCTTAACCTAACCACGTATACTCGCATAAAAAGTTACAGCTAAATTTAGCAACTAGTATGAATATACCAGTAATTCTATGGAGGAATGCGAAAAAAAGCCCGCTGGCTAGGAGCATCGCTCCTGCCAACAGGCTTCTTAATAACCATTTCCTCGAGTTACTCTACTTACAGAACAACCTCAACTTCTTTGAGCATTTCGCTAACAGAGATTAAACCGCCACCGGACAAGTACCAGTAGTTAGGATCAAGGTAAATGATTTTACCGTTTTTAAAAGCATTTGTGTTCTTCACGAGATCGTTCTCAACTGCATCCTTCGCTGAACCGGATTTGCTGCCATCACTCTTCACAGCCGCATCTCTATCTACTACGAACAGATAATCCGGATTCTTGTCAGCTACATATTCGTAAGATACGCTTTGACCATGAGTGGATACTTCGATTTTATCATCCGCTTGTGCAAATCCGAATACATCATGGATAATACCGAAACGGGAACCTGAACCATACGCACTGATTTTTCCTTCATTGGCAAGAATAATAAGAGATTTTTTACCATCGGCTTTAGCTTTCTCATTCAGAGCTTTAACGGAGTCAGTAATAGTCGCAAGCTCAGCTTCTACTTCAGCTTCCTTGCCAAAAATTTGGCCCAGCGTCTTCACATTTTTCGTGAAGGATTCCATATAATTCGCATTATCTACAGCAACGTACAATGTAGGTGCAATTTTGCTGAATTCATCATAAGAATCTTGCTGTCTGCCGGAAATGATGATCAGATCAGGAGAAAGACTATTTATTTTTTCGAAGTCAGGCTCTTTCAAACCACCGACATTCTCATATTTGGCATCGCTATATTTAGAGAGATAAGAGGGTACATTGCTTTGAGGCACTCCAGTCACCTCTACGCCCAGTTTATCCAAAGTATCGAGTGTACCGAAGTCAAATACAACCACTTTCTGCGGATTAGTCTTAATCGTAATTTCTCCAAGTTCATGCTTAATAGTAAGCTCTTTGGATTCTGTATTCGGTGCAGTAGTAGCCTCTGTATTGCCTGCCGCTGCTGTATTATTATTTGAAGTTGCTGCATTATTGGAGCCACAGGCCGCCAAGATTACGGCAAGAAACACTGTCATGATTAGTAAAGATACGTTCTTCTTCAAAATATTCACCCCTATAATTTATAGTCAAGCTATTTGAATTATTCGCGTATACGTCAAGAAGCTGGCGCCTATCACTTCTAGCGTTACGTCATAATAATTTCCGAATATAAGCGGCGTCTTGTTTAAAAATAGACACCAATTTTACGACCACCTATTGTTTCTATAGGGATATCCATGTCATATACATCCCTAAGCACTGCTGTATCAATAATTTCATCCACCGTACCCGATGAAGCTACCCGCCCATTCTTGAGCGCTACAATGTAGTCAGAGTAACAAGAAGCGAAATTAATATCATGAATGACGAGCACAATCGTCTTGCCCTTCTCTTCTACCAATCGGCGTAACACCTTCATAATTTGTACAGAATGCTTCATATCCAGGTTGTTGAGTGGTTCATCGAGTAAAATATACTCGGTATCCTGAGCCATAACCATCGCAATATATGCTCTCTGACGTTGTCCACCGCTAAGCTGATCAATATATTTATCCTGCATCTCTTGAAGGTCCATGTAAGCAATCGCTTCGTCAACGAACGCTCGATCCTCAGGTGTGAGCTTTCCCTGTGAATAAGGGAACCTTCCGAAAGAAACAAGTTCCTTTACGGTAAGGCGTACGCTGATATGATTGGACTGCTTTAGTACCGATATTTTACGAGCAAGCTCATTACTCTTACAGCTGCCAATTTCCTTCCCTTCAATCAGTACTTCCCCTGCGTCTTTAGAGATAAGTCTACTGATCATGGAGAGCAACGTGCTTTTACCAGCTCCGTTAGGGCCGATAAACGAGGTGATTGCACCCTTTTTAATGGTTAAAGACACATCATCTACAACGGTTACTCCGCCATAACGCTTGCTTACATGCTTAACTTCTACCACGACTTATTCTCCTTTAACAGCAGATAGACAAAGTAGACGCCACCTGCAAAATTAATGATTACACTAACCGTAGTAGTGAATCCAAACACACGTTCAACTAGAAACTGTCCCCCGACAAGCGCAATAATGCTTAGCAAAATCGTGCCGGGAATCAGATAGGAATGCTTATACGTACGGAACAACTGATGCCCCACATTGGCTACTAGTAAACCCAAGAAAGTAATCGGCCCCACTAAAGCCGTTGATATTGAAACGTAGATGGATACAATTACTAACAATCTTTTGACTACATAGTCATAATTGATCCCTAAGTTAATGGCTTCATCTTTTCCTAAAGAAATAACATCTAAATACTTCACAAATCGCATGAAATACAGCGTAGTTAGCGCTAGAACAACTGTAGACAATATCAGTAGATCACTGCTGACGTTGTTGAAGCTGGCGAACATTTTTCCTTGTAGAATCAGGAATTCATTCGGATCAATGAGCACTTCCATAAAAGAAGATGCACTCTGGAACATCGTCCCCATAATAAGTCCTACGAGCAGCAGGAAGTATATGTTTTGACCCTCTCTGCGGAACATTAGCTTATACAGCACACCTGAGAACAGAACCATGATGCAAGCTGAGAACAAGAAATTCACATTTTTATTCATAAACGTCATATTGGATGAGCCTAGGGCGTATACACCGAACGTCTGGATCAACATGTACAAAGAGTCTAGCCCCAGAATACTAGGTGTCAAAATCCGATTGTTCGTAATGCTCTGAAAAACTACGGTAGAGACAGCTATCACCGCTCCGGTAATTAAAATGGCCGCCAGCTTTCTCCCCCGACTGGGTAGAACATAATCCCAATTTCCCATAACATGATAGGTCATAAACAAGACGATGAGAGCAACAGCGCTTAAGGATAATATAGTTAGTTTCGTCTTCATCACTAATTCGCCTTTCTTCTCATCAGCAAGTAGATAAATAGACCACTTCCGATGACGCCTACCGTGAGACTGATGGATATTTCGTATGGATATATAATGAGCCTGCCCAGAATATCACAGAACAGGAGGAACACCGCACCGAGAATGGCAGTATGCGCCAGATTTTTTTTCAAGTTATCGCCTATGTATAGCGTTACTATGTTAGGTACAACAAGACCCAGGAATGGAATCGTACCTACGGTTAAAATAACAACTGAAGAGATTAACGCTACAATCACCAATCCTACGTTCACTACCGCTTTGTAGTTCATACCGAGATTGACGGAGAAATCCTCCCCCATACCGGCAACGGTGAACTTATTAGCGAAAACATACGCAAGAATGACAAGTGGGATACTGATATAGATTAATTCGTATTGACCCTTAATAATCGTTGAGAAATCGCCAAGCATCCAAGACGAGATATTCTGAACCAAATCATTTTTGTAAGCAAAAAATGTAGTAATCGAGCCTACAATGTTCCCGAACATGAGTCCGACCAGGGGGATAAAAATACTATCCTTGAACTTGATCCGATCTAAGATTCTCATAAATATAAATGTTCCCAGTAGGGCAAAAACAAAAGCAACGAGCAGCTTCTGCATTGGTGTCGCCCCTGTGAACAGCATCAGGGACACGAGAATACCGAATTTCGCGGAATCCATCGTGCCCGCCGTAGTGGGAGAAACGAATTTATTTCGTGATAATTGCTGCATAATTAATCCGGCAATACTCATGCTTACACCAGCTATAATCAGTGCAGCTAAGCGTGGAATCCGGCTGACTAACAGAGTCTGCATCTGAGATTCTGTAAGCGAAAAAAGATCCAAAGGTGAAATGTCTTTTACGCCTATAAACAAAGATATAAATGAGAATACTATTAGAAGTAGGGACAAATATTTTAGTTTCATGAGTTGTTCCTTATCTGTTTAATAGTTAAATAGTTTGGGAAATAGATGATATTATCGGTATTGATAATGATTTTCATTTGCACTATGTTCGATTATACCTAAGCCCACTTTGAGGGTCAACCCTTTCGTATAGTAAAATTTAAAACAATTGATTTTTATAAATAACATTAAAAAAGAGACACCCTAATAGGCATCTCTTTATCACATGATCTATTTCCGCTAGCTATAGCAGTTATTTATACTTGTGCCAATCCTGATTACTGTTCTCCAACAGATGTGCAAAATCATTCTCAAGCCGCTTTTGCTCAGCTTTTCGCTGATCTTCAACCGCTTTACGAGCAGCTTCCTTGCGGTCATTCTCTTCCGCTTTCAACGCATCAGATTGCGCCTTCAGCTTTCCAAGAACATCACTGCTCAACAGGTCTTTTAGCGTAGCTGGTGCATCGGTCGCAGCAGGACGCGGAGTGGTAGGCATTTTCTTTTTTTTAGCCACTGTCAATCATCCCTTCTAGTAATGAATTAAATTGGAATTTGTTTAAATTATTGGTCTTTTCGTTTATAATGTTCACTAAGAGGTGAGCCATATGAAGTCCACTGATTTATGTCCCCAGCTACAAAAAAGTATGGATATTATCGGCAGGCGTTGGACAGGTTTAATTATCTACCAGCTCCTCCAAGGACCGCAACGTTTCAATGTGATTGAAGCAGCCTTGCCCATCAGCGGAAGATTGCTCTCCGAACGACTTAAAGAGCTGGAACTGGAAGGGATTGTCCTTCGAGAAGTATTCCCTGAGACACCTGTGCGAATCCAATATTCCTTAACGGATAAAGGACTTGCCCTGGAGACAGTTATCCGGGATTTGCAGCGTTGGTCAAAAATATGGATTGATTGTGACACAAATAGCGTAAGCTCAACACTCAAAATGTAAGCGTTTCAATTGCGGCAGTTAGATTTTAAGTCCAACAATCACTAAATCACGTTCTATACCATCCAATTCAGCTACACCGGGTAGTAATCCCCACTGCTTAAAACCGAATTTTTCTAGCAAACCAAGGCTTGGATCATTATGTCCGAACACAAAACCAACTAGATTCTTAATGCCGAGACTAGGTGCTTTCTCAATGGCCTCTTTCAAAAGAATTCTACCGGCTCCACCACCACGGAACTTTTCACTCACGTATACACTAATTTCTGCTGTTGCATTATACGCTGGACGACCATAGAAGGATTGAAAGCTGAACCATGCCGCAATCTCATCTCCCTGCCTGAGTACCCATAAAGGACGATGGTGACTGTTATGCTCATTGAACCATTTTTCTCTGTCAGAAACAGTAATAGGTTCCAGATCAGCAGTTACCATCCGTCCAGCAATCGTTGAGTTATAAATCTCCACAATAGCTGCTAAGTCTGTAGGTTTTGCATCTTCAATCCTGCTATTCTCCCAATTCATCCCTTGATTCCTCCAAATGTGTTAATTCACTCAGGCCGACCTGCTCCTGGCTCCATTGCCACAGCCGCTGCGCCTCTTGTTTATTCTGTGCTCTGGGAGTCAGCTCCTGATTCTTTCGTCGATAATAATATTGACCGGTTACCTCTTGCAAATCCGATTCTGTAGCCAAATAGATCGCTGTATCGGCCCCTTGTTCAGGAGTTAAAAAGAAGTATGACAGCAGCTTAAGGATCGACTTGCCAAAGCCTGTCTCCCGGTTAACACCTATATTTGTGCCCACTGCTCCTGGATGCACGCAATTCACCGTTACTCTTGTCCCTTGCAGGCGTGCTGCCAACTCTTTTGTGAACAGTATATTGGCTAACTTGGATCGAGCATAGGCTTTTGCGGGATTGAAACGGCGTGCGAGAGTTGGATCTTCATAGTGAAGTGCACCTATTTTGTAAGCACCGGAAGCAACCACAACGATACGGCCTTGCTCTGCTGCTTTTAAAGGTTCCAGTAACAGATTCGTGAGCAAAAAATGACCCAAATGGTTCACACCAAGATCCATCTCAAAGCCGTCCTTCGTAAGCTGACGCTTAATCGTAACTACCCCAGCGTTATTGATGAGTATATCTAGAATCGGATATTTCCGGGTGAATTCCTCCGCAAAACTGCGAATGCTCTCCAGCGAGGCCAGATCACACAACATCAGCTCGATATCCACGGAGTGGCTCTTTTGCTTGGCGGCAGCCAGTGCTTCCTCTCCACGCTGGCGATTACGGCATACCATAATTACTTTGGCTCCCTTGCGAGCCAGTTCAACTGTCGTCGCTAGCCCCATACCAGAATTTGCTCCAGTTACAAGTGCAATTTTACCTCTCATCCCAAGAATCACTCCTCTCTCAACAACCGTACCCCAATAAGCTTCCGCCTAACCTTACGAGAAGTATATTTAAGATTATGTTACACCAACTAGTAGGCTCAAGAAAAGCTTCTTGTCAGGTTTTAAAAGTATAGGTGATCAAATATGCATCCTTGTTACGGAAAGCTTGCGAATAGGCATGTTATGATTAGCCCACGATAGATGTATTCCGGCTCGTGCGTCTAGTCTATTTTTGATCTATAATAGGAATATTGCAGTTCTAATCGTGAAGTTGAAAGGGGAACACCAACTATGAATAATGCTCTGACAAGCCTAGAGCAGCAAATGGCGGGCGAAGGCCTTGATGCCCTGCTCGTAACAGATCCCAAACATGTCTACTACTTGACCGGATTCGCCAGCGATCCGCATGAACGTTTTCTCGGTCTGCTGTTGATACGCGGAGAAGAGCCAATGCTCATTCTACCCGCACTGGATGCGGAAGCGGCTCAAGCAGCTTCTTCGGTCACCAAAATCCTAACTCATAATGACACCGATAATCCCTATAACCTGCTTAAAGATTGCTTCGGCAGCAGTAAGCTAGGTACTCTTGGTATAGAGAAGGAACATTTCTCAGTAGCCCGTTTTGAGCATCTAACCGCAGCCGTTCCAGCAGAACGTTTTAGTGATATAGGACCATTGCTGCGCAGCATGCGCTCCAAAAAGACCCCAGATGAAGTTAAGCGCATGAAACATGCCGCTGAGCTAGTTGAGGAAGCTTTGCGCCGCGTGCTTACCCATGTAAAAACAGGCGTTACAGAAAACGATTTAGTAGCGGAACTGGAATATCTAATGAAAAAGGTTGGCGCTTCCGGCCCTTCCTTCGACACTATGGTGCTTTCTGGTCCGAAAACTGCTCTGCCTCACGGTGTTCCAGGCAACCGGGTCATTCAGCCAGGCGACTTCCTGATGTTTGATATTGGGGTGTATGCTGATGGTTATGCTTCTGATATTACACGTACCTTTGCTATTGAATCCGTGGACGACAAGCTAATCACGATCTATAACACCGTGCTGGCTGCCAACGAAGCTGGGATCGCTGCTTCCAATCCTGGAGCACCCTTCGGTTCTGTCGACAAAGCTGCGCGTGATGTGATTGAGGAAGCCGGATTCGGAGAATATTTCTTGCACCGTGTCGGACACGGACTCGGTATGGATGTGCATGAATATCCATCACTCCATGGACAGAACGATGACATTATCGAGATCGGCAATGTGTTCACCGTCGAGCCAGGGATTTATGTACCTGGACTAGCGGGTGTGCGTATCGAAGATGATCTGATTATTACAGCTGAAGGTGCGGAAACCTTAACAAGCTTCCCTAAGGAACTGACTATTCTTCATTTGTAGAAAAGAAAATATCAAGAGTATCCGAAAAATATTAGAATCAAAGATAGCCCATCCCTAATAAGTTGGAAATGAATCACTTTCAACTTACTGTGATGGGCTTTCTCTTTTTCCCGCACCATACTCGACTTGTTCAGACCTTTTCAAATCCATAATCCCTTTCAACCTTGCAAATTCTTGTTTTATAAGCGAGATACCAATCAGATACAGTAAAACCTTTTATGTTTTAGCAATCTCACTCATGACTTTGCCTCCGTTTTTTGGTTATTGCTATATCAATATTAGCGCATATATTCCTGAGTATAGGTTGCTAAACTAATCTGCCCGTTAGTTGAACAAATAAAAAAACGGCTGCCGAAGCAACCGCTATTCCACTAACGTACCCCGTGAGCTCAATGATCTGAAGAAATTGTTTCACTCAAGCTATTCCTCAGAAATCTCTACGTACTATCTAAACCCAATTTGACGCCGAAATTAGGCATTAACCTTGCCTAGGGCGAATATCTTAACGGGGAAATACATTAAAAAAAATGAGGCGATACACTTGGGATACTTCGTTACTGTAGAACCGGGCGTAAAAGTATTTATAGAGGACATCAATCCGAAGGGAAATAAAACGATACTTTTTATTCATGGATGGCCGCTAAACCATAACCAGTTCGAATATCAGTTCAATTTCCTTCCTAAGCTCGGATATCGTTGTATCGGAGTGGACTGGAGAGGATACGGTAATTCGGATAAACCATTCGATGGTTACGGTTTCGATAGATTAGCAGATGATCTTCGTATGGTCATCGAAGCGTTACAGCTAAAAAACATAACACTGGCAGGACACTCTACCGGAGGAGCGATCTCAATTCGTTATATGGCTCGTTATAAAGGGTACGGGGTATCTAAACTCGTCCTGATCGACGCTGCGTCTCCATCAAGCGTTCCAAAAGAATTTACGAATAAAATCATCGAAGAGACAAACAATGACCGTCCGAAAATGCTGCAAAACCAAACGGAGAGCTTTTTCTTTCAGTACATTTCTGAGGCGAAATCCGAATGGTTCTTTCTAATGGGTTTACAAGCTGCGAATTGGTCGACCTCCGCCATTATGGTCACGCTAAGAGATGAGAATGTTTACAACGATCTTGGACAGATCGATGTGCCCACATTAATTATCCATGGAATTCATGATAAAGTCGTTCCGTTTACCCAAGCTCAGGAAACAAATAAGCTGATTAAAAATTCGCAATTAGTTCCATTCCAATACAGCAGCCATTGCCCTTTTTTGGAGGAGCGTGATAGATTCAACCAACTATTATCTTCTTTTGCATAACGCCTCGGATTAGCCGCACCATCGCTCCCCATAAATATAGTCCGATAATGCCCGATGATTGAGCAAACCTGCCCGTTAGCTTAATAAAGTATCGTCAATCTAATACCTATCTTTCAGTTCATTAATTCATCTTTTGGATACAACTGCTCTGCTGACATCTTCACGCCTGCATTCCCCACATCCCGCGAATCGACTCTGCCTCTTTGACCATCCTGCCGACTAGTTCCGAGACTGTAGGGATATCATGGATCATCCCTGTCACTTGGCCTGCCCAGCCGATGCCCTCTTCTTTGATGTCATCATAAATCCAGCGTTTGTTGGCAGCGCCACTGATGTATTCTTTTAAGGCCTCATAGGTCGGTGTTACACGCTCAATCTCGAGAATTTTATCTATGAAGTCACTACGCAACACTCGCGCGGGCGCTCCGATAGAGCGTTTGATTACGACTGTATCTGACTCGGAGCTTTCTACTAGGGCTTTTTTATAAGAAGCAGCCGCATGAACACATTCAACCGTAGCAACGAATCGTGTGCCCATTTCAATTCCCTCAGCCCCCAGTGCATGGGCCGCCATCCATCCGCGGCCATCCCCGATCCCGCCTGAAGCAATCACAGGAATATCAACCGCATCAACTACTTGAGGAACGAGTACCATAGTCCCTACATCATCACGTCCCAAGTGACCACCGCCCTCCTGCCCAACAACAATAACCGCAGAAGCGCCTAATTGTTCAGCTTTTTGGGCTTGTCTGCGTGAAGAGACGAGCACGAGCGTTTTAATATCAGTCTGCTGTAGCATTTCCAGTATAGGGGCCGGATTCCCACCGGTGAGACTCACCACGGGAACCTTCTCGTCGATGGCGACCTGTACCCGATCTTCATAACCGATACCATGCACACCGATGGCAAAATTAACGCCAAAAGGCTTGTCGGTCATAGTACGGACCCGTTCGATTTCTGAACGTAAAGCCTCTGCGCTCGGAAGACTCATCGCTGTAACCTGACCCAATCCACCAGCATTCGAAACGGCAGCAGCGAGGTCTGCGTAACCTAAATAAGCAAGTCCACCTTGAATAATAGGATACTCTATGTGCAATAACTCCGTAATACGGGTGTTCCATTTCATCTTCATCTTCATCTACACCTTTCCTATCTTTAACCACAGCAGAATCACAGCAAATAAAAGAGCAATACCCCCTGCCAGATAATCCATTTTCTGAAATAGCAATACCCTATAAGAAGTTCTTCCTTTACCATTTCCATAAGCACGCGCATCAATCGCATAGCTCAGCTGTTCAGCACGTTGAATCGTCGTGAAGAGCAAAGGAATAATGATCGGGACATAAGCAAATATCCGTTTTGGTAGTGATAATGCTGTAAGATCATAACCTCTAGCCTTTTGTGCGAGCAGAATACGATCAAGCTCCTCCTTGATGGTAGGAATAAACCGGATCGCAATCACTATCATTAAGGAGAATTGTTCTACGGGTATCCCCATTTTGGATAGGGGTGCAAGCAGCTTTTCAAGACCATACGCTAAGTCTAGCGGTTTAGTCGTTAACGTTAATACTGAGGCTAATAAGATGAGCAATATAATACGCCAAACAAAACGTAATCCTGTTCGCAGTCCCTCTTCAGTTACCTCAATAAAGGACCAAGACCAGAGGATCGTTCCTTTGGTGAACACAGCATTATACAGAAGGGTAAACAGCAAAACAAATAATAACGGCCGCAGCCCCCGCCAGAAGAAATGAATAGGAACCTTCGACAGCAGCAAAATTCCGAATACAAAAACGGTTGCAACTGCATAGCTAAGCCATGTTCCAAGCATCAGAAAGCTAAGCATGAGAATCACGATACTAACAAGCTTTATACGAGGATCTAAACGATGGAAAATCGAATGCGTCTCCACATATTGACCCACTATTACGGAATCAGCCATGTAGACGCCCCCTCGAATGCCAAATTGGCTGAACAGCATCGAAGATATCCTGCTCTTTACAGCTAGCAACCTCTATTTTTTGGCCAGATAGTTCCTCTACCAGCTTCAAAAGCTGTACGGGTTCAGGCATGGACAAGCCCAGCTCCACCAATAATTCTTCCTTTTCCATAAATAGTGTTCTGGGGTCAAAATGTCCTTCTAGCTGACCTTTATGAAAAACCAAAACCTCATCCGAGTATTCAGCAACATCCTCCATCTGATGCGAAACGAAGAGAATGGTGCTCTGATTTTGTTGCTGCCAAGTCTTCAGTAGCTTCAGCAAAGATACTTGGCTAGCTGGATCTAGCCCCGCTGTCGGTTCATCCAAAATTAGCAGCTTCGGATTCGTCATCAGCACGGCGGCAATGGCCACACGGCGCTTTTCTCCACCGCTTAATTGGAATGGATTTAGCGGGAGAATGCTCTCTGACAGACCCACTTGCGGTAAAATCCTTTCAACCGCCTCCGTGATTTGCTGGCGTGAAGCACCCTGCAGATTCAGAGCAAAAGAAAGCTCCTTTTGCACCGTAGTTTCGAATAGCTGATGCTCTGGATATTGAAACACGAAGCCCAGCTCCGGGACCACCTTTAATTGTCCTTTGGCATCTCTGGGAGCAGGCTGCTGATCAATCCAATAGTCTCCTTTTACGGTGGGAATCAAGCCCTTCAGCACTTTGACAAAGGTAGACTTTCCTGCACCCGTGGGACCGATGATCGAAATCCATTTGCCCGCAGTAATGGTACAGTTTATATTGTGCAAAGCCACATGATCAGCATAGTTTACACTTAAATTATCTAATTTGTAGACCATTGTGATCGAATTATCCCCTTCCAATCGGCTGTTGGCGGCACTTCTGAATGGAGCAATGCATGTACACGCACGGCAAAAGGCAGTTGTAATTGATAGTCCGCAACAGGCATCGTTTCAAAAAAATCCAGTGGAGCACCATCATACTCAAGTCGCCCTTGATGCAGGAGTAATAATCGTTCTGCTGAAAGCACTTCCTCCATATGGTGAGTGATCTGAATAATGGTCAGACCTTGACGATGCAGCTCTTGCATAATGGCAAGCACCTGCTGCCTTCCCTGAGGATCAAGCATAGAGGTGGCTTCGTCAAAAATAATGACTTGCGGGCGCATCGCCAATATAGCCGCAATAGCGACACGTTGCTTCTGACCTCCAGAGAGCTGATGTGGCATGGCATCCAGATAATCCTCCATATGAACGGCCTGCAAGGCATCCTCCAACCGGCTGCGCATTTCCTCCCTTGGCACACGGATGTTCTCCAAACCAAAAAGCACCTCATCCATAACGGTTGTGGTGATAAATTGATCCTCTGGGTTCTGAAAAATAAAGCCGATTTGCTGATGAATATCTGCAAGGTCAGCTGGATTTGTGGTATCTAGACCCTTAAATTGTACCGATCCTTTTCGCGGCAGCAGCAGTCCGTCCATGAGCTTTGCAATGGTGGATTTGCCAGAGCCATTCGCGCCAACAATCGCCACAAACTCCCCCGCTTCTATCGTAAAGCTGATATCCTCTAGGACAGGCTGACCCTTTTTATAATAAAAATGAACTTGATCGAAGGTAAGCATTTATTCACTCCCCTTTTGACGATGCCAAGTAGCGAAAAATGCCCCAATGCTGTTCTCGGAAAATGCAGGTGCAGGCTTCTCCCATTTCGTCACTTTTGATCCATTCACAGCAAAGATTTCACCGGTTAAATCCGCGTCAGACTCACTCAATAATGCAGTCACAAAGGAAGCAATATCCTCCGGGCCACCTATTCGCCAAAAGTCTGGGAACGGTTCATTAAGACTGGCATGTTTCGCTTTCAAATGATTAATGACAGGTCTGGTCATATCTGTTAAAGCGGCTGGTGAAATCGCATTGACCCTAATTCCATCACGTTTCAGCTCCGCTGCGAGTGTCCACGTCATTCCAAGTATTCCAGCTTTGGCTGCACTATAATTCACCTGACCCACAGAACCTGTTAGTCCAGCCGTAGAGGTCATCAACAGGATATCGCCACCTGTCTGGCGCATATATGGAAGTACGCGTTGAATGCTATAGTAGGTGCCATTTAGATGCACATCCAGCACAGCCTTCCACTCTTCATCCGTCATCCGTAGACATTTCTGATCCTGCAAATTCCCAGCGTTAGCTATCAATACCTCAATACGGCCATACCGTGTAATAACCTCATCCACCATTGCAGTGACCGCAACTGGATCTGCTACATTAGCAGAGTATCCTGATGCCTCACCACCCGCCTGACGAATCTCGTGGACAACCTCATCGATTAAGACTTGTTTTGTACCATTTACAACCACTATATAACTGGACTTGCCGAGCTGCACGGCAATACTACGCCCGATCCCTCTGGTTGCTCCAGTAATTAAGGCTACTTTGTTCATCACTACACCTCTTTCACTGAAAAAGCTCCCGAAGCAATAACATTGCCAGCTTCTGTTGTAAGGGTCACTTTAACCATGCAGTCATCCTCCGAAAAATCAAAAATCACGACATTATCGACCTCTATAGGCTTATGAAATTTCATATCATATTGAGTGATCCACTGTGCCTGATGCGCCTCGATATATAAGGATTGGGCTAATCCCATTAGATACATCCCATGCGCAATGGGCCGCTTAAATCCAGCCTCAGCTGCAGCATCCTCATCTAGATGAATAGCGGCCAGATCTTGGGAAGCTGCTGCATATTGCCGGATGGCCTCAGCCGTTATGCATTTTCTCATCATGATCATCACCTACCCGAATTAACACCGTTTCTGCGGTGACTATAAGCTCGTCCTCACATTTACAAACCAGCGTATGTGTGTAAAAGGTCAGCTTGCCCTGCCGGCCATCTTTTTGCACCTTGCTCGTTAATGCTAATTCACAATCTAACGTCATCCCTGCCGTAATCGGAGCTTGATATGAGAATCTCTGACTGCCGTGAAGCAAAGGCTCTCCCTTGCTAAGCCAAGGAATTTCGAAGGCTTGCCAAAAAATAATAGGCATCGTAGAAGGAGCAATCAGATTGCCATTAGTCGTCTGCACGGGTGCCTCAATACTCTGTGCGTAATCCGATATCCACTCAGCAGTCATAAGAATCTGATGTCGGACGCTGTTCATTCCGTAACCTCCACAAGCGTAGCCAGCCCCAACCCGCCGCCAATGCCCAAAGTGGCAAGTCCCCTTTGATAAGGCGTATGCTGCATTTCAGCACATAAGCGAGTCATTAAAATCGCTCCGGACGCCCCATATGGATGACCGATGGCTAATGCGCCTCCTCCAAGATTAACCTTTTCCTGTGGGATCTGAAGCTCATTCAGTGAGGCTAGAACTTGCGAAGCAAAGGCTTCATTAAACTCTACGATATCTAAATCGGCTATGGTCAGCTGTTGACGATGTAACACCTTTTGTACAGCTGGAACTGGGCCCATACCTAAATAATTCGGATCTACACCTGCTGCTTGCGCATCTACGACACGCAGGATAGGTTTTAGCTTGAGTTGCCGACATTTCTCACGGGACATCATTAATAGAAGCGCCCCACCATCATTAATAGGACAGGCATTTCCAGCGGTGACAGTACCCTTTTCTTCAAAGATTGAAGGTAGCTTTCGCAGCTTGTCCAGGCTCGTATTAGCCCTTGGACATTCGTCGGTGTTCACCCACTCCCCCTCAACCAGAAGAGGTACAATCTCCTGCTGAAACCTACCACTTTGCTGAGCATGAACGGCCTTCTGATGGCTTTTTAAGGCATATTGATCCTGCTCTTCTCGCGAAATCCCATACTTCCGCGCTACATTTTCCGCAGCAATTCCCATATCCGGGTCACCGTAAGCGCTAGGTGTAAAATGAGCACGGGTATATAGCTGCGGAACCCCCATCAAGGTTTGGGGCTTAGCCATTTTCCAAGGGGCACGACTCGTGCTCTCAACGCCGCCCGCTAAATAAATCTCACCTGCGCCACTTTGAATAAGCCGTGCTGCTATATTAATGGCCTCTAGCCCAGAACCGCACTGCCGATCCACAGTAACGCCCGGAACCGAAACAGGCAGTCCCGCTTCAAGCGCAGCTACCCGGGCAATATTCCCACCCGGACCGACCACATTTCCAATAATCACATCATCGATCATATCGACGGGCAGATTCGTCTCTGCCACAATATGCTGAATAAGCGGCGCCAGTAATGCTTCCGGCTCAAATGTACTTAATAAGCCGCCCATCCTGCCAATCGGTGTACGTTTTGCCATAACAATTACTGCTTCTATCATACCATCGCTCTTTTCACATAGTCTTTCATCGCTTGCCGGGCAATTTTGCCACTGCTTGTATAGATAAACTCATCAACTGTCAGCAGCTCCTTCGGCGCTTTGTAACTTGCTAAATACTGGCGACAATAATTCTTTATTTCGTCTATAGATAAATGCTTTTCACCATTCCATTTCACGAGGACTGCCAACTGTTCTCCCCAATAATCGTCAGGGACGCCAAGCACCATTACTTCTTGTATTTCCGGAAGATGCTCCAGTACTCGCTCTATTTCCTCTGGATAAACGTTCAGCCCACCGGAGATGATTCTATTTTTCAAGCGACCCGCCAGATATAAATAACCAGCTTCATCCTGATAAACATAATCCTCCAACACAAGCCATCCCTCTTGAAAAGCTGCTGCGGTCTCCTTCGGCAATTGATGGTAGCCTAGAAATATCATATCACTTCGCACATATAACTGCCCAATCTCCCCCGTATGGACTTCACGGAACTCTTCATCACGAATGGAAATTTGCACTCCGGGATAGGGCTTGCCTACAGAGTTCGGATTATGCTCTTCCAGAACATCCAAATAACTAATATAACTCGCTTCTGAGGAACCATAAGATTCATAGAGACGCGTTCCAGCGAACACTTCTATGCCCTTTTTTTTGGACAACTCCGACCACTTTGCACCTGAGCTAATAATCGCATCAATCTGCGTCTGCCCAGGAACAGCCTGCTGCATCATGGATTCAAGCATTGTCGGTACAACAAACAACACCACACCCGGAATCTGCTTGCACAGCTCTAACACCTGTGTGGCGCTAAATTTTTGCGTGATATGAAAGTTTGCTCCACCATACAGACTCTGCATTACAGCGAACAAGGACAGCGAATGCACAAACGGACCCGGTGCTAAAACATCCTTTATAGCGTCCAATTCAAAGGCAGCACTCGATACCTCAAAGCTCTTTAACCACGATAAATGGGTACGCATATATCCTTTGGGTAGCCCCGTTGTGCCTGAAGTAAAGCCGATAAATAATAACTCGTTCGTCTCATCCAATTCAGCTTCTGGCTTCTGAGCCTTCAACCACTGATCATAGGAACCTGTTCGTTCATTTGAAAAAGTCAGCGTTGGGATGGCTTGGTCCTTGAAGACCAAATTCTTTGCAGCTTCCGGCTCGGCAAAAATCATTGTCGGCTGGCACTGCTCTATAATAACCCGCAGTTCATTTGCACTCCACTTGGGATCTAAAGGAATGGGAACACAGCCTGCATAAATAGCCCCCAAGAAAACCTCGACAAATTCAATGCGATTCGTAGATAAAATAGCGATTTTGTCATGCTTAAGGCCCTTTTGCTGTAGACCATTGGCAATTCTCCGCATCGCTTGCACTAATGTTGCATAGGTATGAGTTGCTTGGTCATGGGTTAAGGCAATGCTGTCGGGCTGTTCTGCTGCATGACGCAGTATAGGAACTACTAGATTCATCCTTCACCACACCTATTCGTAATTTCTGTGACTACCGATTATGTACACTCTCTTCGCTCGGGATACAATTAGAATGGCTACGATAGCTTATTTTAGCTTTATATTAATTTTATGTACATATTTATATGGAACGATTGAGCCCTCTTACGACTGAAAAAATCAAACAGCGCGCATCGATTATGATCGGTACGCGCTGGCTGTATTGTTGGTTATTCCTTCTTATGAGCGGATGATGGTATTCCATCTTCAGCAAAAGTAAAAGTTCGGGCGATATATAAGATAGGTGTGCTTACTGCGGTTAGTAAGAATTTCGCTAGATACGTTGTAAGCAAAATTTCAAACCACACACTCCAGTTATACAACCCAGCAAATGCAATGGTACAGAAGATTAGTGTATCCACAAAGGAGCTAACCATCGTACTGCCGTTGGAACGAATCCACAACTGACTTGAGGTGCTGTAATATTTGCGAATCCAGGAGTACAACCGAACGTCTAGGAACTGACTAATGAAGTAAGCAGTTAGACTACCCAACGCTAGTCGAGGCATCAGACCAAAGATCGTCTCCAAAGAAGACTGAGCAATATCGGTCTCTTGCGGCTTAAATACTAGTACCATTTGCATAATGACTGTCGTCATAAGCAAGGTGAAGAAGCCAAACCAAACCGCTTTACGTGCTTCTGCTCTTCCATACTTCTCATTAAGCAAATCGCTGGTCATATACAAAGTGACATACATCGTATTTCCGAGTGTCATCACGATATCAAATGGCATAGCAATCGTCTTAGCTACCTGAATGTTTGCAATTACAGTAGCGATACCTACCCAGGCATACATTCCACTTTTGCCGAACAGGCGGTAACAGAGTAGAAAAAAAGCAAAATTGACAATAACAAATAAAACTCCCCACATCAAATTAAACATATTGCTTAAACTCCTCCTAGTTTTGTTTACGCGGGATGGTTACGAACCGCGGCTTACATTAAGTTTTGGAACAAAACATTAATACTCTATCACACTGTCGTCAAACAATCCATAAAAATAAACAATTTATGAAATGGGTATTTATACCGATTTTTATTAACTAAAAATAAAAGTGTCAGTAATAATTCATCTTTTTCAGAAAAATATGCTCTATAAACTAAAACTTTCACTATTCATCCAGAGGTTAATTCTATAGAATAGTATCAAACACTTCATTCCCGATCCATTTAGTTGATATATTACATAACTATGGAATATATTGCAGGTTGCCAGTCACTAGCAGTCGGTAGGGATATAAAGAAATGGGGCTTCGCTGCCCATAAAAAGGGGGAGAACAATATGTTTCGTTTCAAGCAGTCGATCAGTCGCAGATTTACGCGTTTATTATTTGTAGTTCTATTACTCACGTCTCTTTTGTTAAGTACCAGCTTCTACTTTATATCCACCAGTATTTTCAACAGCTATGTCATGCCACAAATTAATCAAATTCTAACTGCAGCTGCTCAGGACGTATATAAGAATATAAATACAATGCATGCTCAGCAAGCACTAAAGAAGAACGAACAAGCAGCCACCAATCTTGAATTTTATTTCCAGGATAAGAGAAAGCAACATGGGGTTGAGACTATTTTTCTACTCAATCTAAAAGGCAAGGAAGCTGAGGTTCTGTCCGTAGATCATGATGCAAAATTAAAGCCGGAGGAAATTGTTAAGGTGTCCTCTGCAATGCAGCAAGCTCTTAAAGGAAAGAGTGGACTAAGCGATACATACAAGGACTCGCATGGTGTACATAAGTCAGCTTATATCGGAATTCCCGGAAGTACGATGGTTATCGGAATCAGCAGTGATGTAAGCTTTATTCAAGAAAAAACAGACAGTATTCTGTGGACCAGTGCCGGGATCACTCTGCTAACGCTGATCATAGGCTCAACTGGTGCCTGGTTTATGAGTATGCGGATTACTCGTCCTATCTCAAAGCTTGCAGCTTACAGTGCCCGTCTCGCAGAGGGAGATTTCACAGAGGAATTAACGGTTAAAGGCAGTGATGAGGTAGCTCAACTGTCCAGAAGCTTCCAAGCAATGACCCTGCGCTTAAAAGAAATGATCGGACATGTACTCGTCACCTCAAATACTGTGGTCACCGATTCCAATTCTTTAAGAGAACGTGTTGAGGTCTTAAATGAAATGGCAGACCACTCTAGTACATCTGTTGTAGAAATTGGCAAAGGTAGTACGACCATCGCGAGCAGCGCTCTAGATAATTCAAAAGCTATGGAAGAAATCAATTTCGGCATTCAGCATATTGCTTCAGCAGCCACCGAAGTCACTGAGCAGATCAGTGAAGCTTCCGCTGAAGCGATTGGCGGTAATGAGATTGCCCAAAGTGCCGTTCTGCAAATGCGCCATGTTGAACGTGCCTCCCTGCAGTCGCTGGAGCAATTACAAGTTATGAATGAACGTTCAGTAATGATCGGAGAAGTCGTTCATAGCATTACTGAAATTACGAAGCAAATCCAAATGCTGTCGCTCAATGCTTCGATCGAAGCAGCACGTGCAGGAGAACATGGACGCGGCTTTGCCGTGGTTGCCGGAGAAGTACGCAAGCTTTCCGAACAATCCCGTAATGCGAATGAGCAGATTCGTGATTTCCTACTCGGACTTCAGGAAGATATGAATCGCTCCGTTACTGAGATGAACCATGTGAATTCTGAGGTAGCCTCCGGGGTAGGCAAGGTGGCAGAAGCGGGCGATGCCTTCAATCACCTTCTGATTCTGATCCAAAGCATCAATCAGAATATTCAATCCGTATCTGCGGCTACGCAGCAAATCTCAGCAAGTACAGAAGAAGTTAGTGCTTCCGTCGAGGAAACCGCACAAATCACTTCAAGATCCCAAGAAAGTGCGGACACACTATCCGAGAACTCCGAGCGCCAACGTATAGAGCTTGAAGGACATGCAGTAACCGTGCAGCATCTATATGAGCAGGCTAAGAAGCTTCAGGAAGCTGTGCAACAATTTAAGATCTAAAGCTTAGGCTTAAATAAAAACAACCCGTTCACACGAAAGTGTTGAACGGGTTGTTTTGTTAGTGTCTTGGCGCCCAAAGAATGACCGAAACGCCGATCACACAAATAACAGCACCAACCCAGTCATATACATCGGGTGTTTTCTTGTCTACTAGCCAGCCCCATAACACAGCGAGCACGATAAACACCCCGCCGTAAGCTGCATACACTCTTCCGAAGGACGGAAACTTCTGCAACGTAGGGATGATGCCATAGCTTATCAGAATCAAAGAACCTACCAAACCGTACCAGAGAGGTCTTGATTCTCTTAGCCATAACCATACTAAATATCCGCCTCCGATCTCAGCAAGGCCAGCAATTACAAATAGTAGAATGGCAGCAACCATGTCATCCCTCTTTCCTATTGAACTCTAAAAATATCAAATGATTCGCAAAATATGATACAACGTCATCACGGTTAGCAAGTATCTGTACAAGCAAGAATCGGGCCACCAAATAGCTAACCAAAGGCATCAATAGAGTATAAAATCAGATTGAGCGAGCTGGTTACTATGCGTCACCCGCAAGAGCGACTCACATGAAATTGTGCTGGAGCAGCACTAATACTAGTAGGAGCACAGCCTCTAGCAGTTCATTCAGCGCGCCGTACACATCGCCGGTGAGCCCGCCGAGCCGGCTGCTAATCCGCCGCGCAGCCACGGTGCCGCTGGCCAAGGCCGCAGCCGGCAGCAGTAACGCTGCCGCCAGATGCAGCGGCCACGCGGCTAAGCCAGCGCCGAGCGCCAGAGGCGCACCGGCTGCGGCTAGCGAGAGCAGCGCGGCTATCGCCAGCGCGCGCCGCTCATGCGAGGGAGCGAGGCCGGCGAAGCTCGCGGCCAGCCCCTCGTTCCCGCGGGCAATGGGATAACGCACCATTGCCCGCACCATATACCAGCGGCTCCAGATCGCTGGCAGCAAGAGCAGTGGCAGCTCGTAATAGACGTAGCCTTCGATTAATGCTGCCACTAAAGAGACCTTTAACAGCAAGAGCAGCACGCAGGCGAGCACACCCATCGCACCCACACGGCTGTCCTTCATAATCTCCAGGATCCGTTCCCTCGGTCGGTAGCTTAGCAGACCATCCGCACTGTCCATCCAACCATCGAGATGCAGGCCGCCAGTAAGTCCTACCCATAAGATGAGGGTAATAACAGCTGCTGGCCAAGCCGGTAAAATCCAACCCGTCAAAGCTGCCCCAGCAGCTACGCACAGTCCGATAGCTGCACCCACCACAGGATAGAACAGCACACTTCGGCGCAGCAGCTCAGGAGAAAATCCAGGGTCACTCTTTACAGGAAACCGGGACAAAAACTGAAAGGCAGCCGCGGCAGCATCCCTGCGCTCCCTCATAAACGATACTCCCTGCTCTTGAGTTCAATTGGAATGCCCGCAGTCACTAAAAAAACCTGCTCGCATTGCCGAGCAAGCAGCGCGTTCATACGTCCTGCCAGATCACGGTACAATCGGCCAAGCGCATACTCCGGAACAATACCATCTCCAACCTCATTAGTGACCAAAATGAGGTTTCCTTGAAATGTGCGTACACTGTCTTCAAGTCTTGTAATCTCGCTCTCAATCAACTCTTGCCTATCCGTAAATCCTTCCATGGCTAGCAGTACATTCGATAACCACAACGTTAGACAATCTACGAGAACCGCCTTTTCACCAGATAAACGCTTAAGAAGATCTGGCAAATCATAAGGCTCCTCTAACGTCTCCCAAGCATATCCGCTTTGCGAGCGCTGTTGCTGATGCAGTGCAATCCGTTCATTCATTTCATCATCAAACGCTTGTCCGGTTGCAACATAGAAGGCCTGATCTGCCAGTGACGACATCAGTTTTTCTGCAAAACCACTTTTCCCGCTACGCGCCCCTCCCGTTACAAGAATACTCATTGTTTCCCAGCTCCAGAGATGCCTGCATTTTCAAAGGTGGCCATTTCGCTCAAAATGCGGCATATCGCCTCAATTAAATGAAGGGACAATACGCCTCCAGTTCCTTCACCCAAACGAAGACCCAGGTTAAACAACGGTTCAAGCCCAAGCCGCTCCAGCATCAGCTTATGTCCTTGTTCTCCTGATAGATGGGAGCCTATCATATAAGCAATGGATTCTGGCGCAAGCGCCTTCGCCACAAGAGCTGCCGCACCCGAAATAAAACCATCCAAAATGACAGGTACCCTGGCAGCAGCTGCGCCAAGAATCAGACCCGTCAAACCGGCGATTTCCAGTCCCCCTACTTTGGACAATACATCCAGTGGATCTGCCGGATTCGGCTGATTCACCTTTAAAGCGCGTTCCACAACTGCAATCTTATGTAGTAAACGTTCATCATCAATTCCCGTTCCTCTTCCAACGGCTACTTCAGGTGGTATTCCTTTTAGAGCACACAGAATAGCTGCGCTAGCCGTTGTATTCCCTATGCCCATTTCACCTGTAATAAAAATCTCTGTCCCGTTCTCAATCGCTTCTTGTGCGATTCTTATACCTACAAGCACAGCATTCATCGCTTCTTCACGACTCATCGCAGGTCCCACGGCTATATTATCCGTTCCTCGGCGCACTTTACAATCAATCAGATCCTCATGACTAAGGTCGCCGTTAACACCGATATCTACGAACTTTACCTCAGCCCCAGCTTGGCGTGCCAGTACATTCACAGCCGCTCCTCCGCTGAGAAAATTATAGGCCATCTGCATTGTGACTTCCTGTGGAAACGCGCTAACTCCCTCGCAGCATACACCGTGATCGGCAGCCATAACAACTACCGTTCGTTTGGTGAAACTAGGCTGCTCCGTACCCGAAATTCCGGCGAGCTTAACGGCCAGCGTCTCCAATTGTCCCAGGCTGCCCGGTGGTTTAGTTAGAATGTTCAAGCGGTGCTCCGCCTTTAGGAAAGACTGTTCATCCGCTGGTGTGATTCGTTTAATTACTTCTTGAATAGATGAAATCATATTTTAACCTCCAATTAAAGATATCCGTATAACCTATTCTATCTTATCTACACATAAAAGCCCCCATCTATGATAGATGGGGACCACTAGAATTACAACTTCACTTTCATAAATCCTTCGATTCTCTCCAGCGCTTCCGTCAATTTTTGTAGGGATGCTGCATAAGAGCAGCGAATATACCCTTCTCCACCCGCTCCAAACACATGCCCCGGAACCGCAGCAACACCAACCTCCTTGAGCAGCTGCAAAGCGAAAACTTCTGACTTCATTCCGGTATTAGCGATGGAAGGAAAGACATAAAATGCACCCTCCGGCTCGTGGCACGGTAAACCAATAGATCGAAATCCACTAACCAGCAGCTTTCTTCGCTCATCAAAGCATCGTTTCATGTGGTCCTTATGCTCCATACCGTTCCGCAGTGATTCAATGGCAGCGATTTGACCTAGTATTGGAGCACACATCGCAGTGTACTGATGGATTTTGAGCATCGCAGCAATTAATTCCTGATCACCACAAGCATAGCCTACTCTCCAGCCAGTCATCGCAAAGGCTTTGGAGAAGCCACTAATGACAATCGTTCGTTCCAACATCCCAGGAAGAGAGGCAATACTTACATGCTGACTATCATAGGTTAGCTCGGCATAGATTTCATCTGAAATGACAAGTAAGTTATTCTCTTTTACAATCTGTGCAATGGGTAGCCAATCCTCGTAAGTCATTACTGCTCCTGTAGGATTAGTCGGAAAATTCACCATAAGAATCTTGGAACGCGGGGTAATCACCTGCCGCAACGCTTCAGGAGTAAGTTTAAAACCCTGCTCGGCTGAAGATTCAACCTCTACCGTAATCCCACCGTTCAAATGAGTAATCGGCGAATACGCAATATAGCTCGGAGAAGGGACGATAATCTCATCCCCGGGTGTAATAAAGGCCCGCAGAGCCAAATCCACGGCTTCACTGCTTCCCACTGTAACCATAATCTCGTTTGTTGGCTCATAGCGGAGATTGAAGCTTGTGTGCAGATAAGAGGCGATCTCTTCTCTAAGCTCCAACAAGCCGGAATTTGGTGTATACATCGTCTCCCCATTATTCAAAGCACGAATACAGGCAGCTCTTACATGCTCCGGTGTAACGAAATCAGGCTCGCCTACACCAAGCGATATAATATCCTGATTCCCTGTACTTAGGTCAAAAAAAGCCCGAATCCCCGAGGGAGCAATCTCCCGTACACGCGGAGTAATCCATTCATTATGCATGACTGAGCACCTCTTCTTTCGGACTCTTTTCTGTTAGGGAAAGGGAAATGATCTCGTCCAGCAGTCCGCTGAAGCTGTAACCTGCCGCTTGCGCGCTTTTTGGTAAAAGACTCGCCTTCGTCATGCCCGGTAATGTGTTCACCTCCAGCACATATGGAATACCATCCTTAATGAGCATATCCACCCTTGCGTACACGCTGCATTTTAGTGCTTTGTAGCAAGTTAAGGCTGCATCACGTACTCGCTCATACACCTCAGCTGGTAGATCAATGACTCGTTCGTCTGCCCCGCCATCTTCGTATTTCGCACTGTAATCGAACCACTCCGCATGCGCCGAGGTGATTCCCAAAACGGGCAGCATCTCTCCATTTAGAATAGAGCAAGTGATTTCCTGGCCTTGAATGTAGCTCTCGATCAGAATCGACTGATCACAAGCAAAAGCCTTCTCTACTGCGCTCAACAGCTCCTCGCTACTGCTCACCTTTTCCATACCGATACTCGAACCGCCTGCACATGGCTTCACCATAACAGGATATCCAATCCGCTCTACGGCTTCTTGAGAATAATCCTTCATACTATCCCAGCACAGCCAATCCGCCGTATTGACGCCTGAGCAGCGCATAAGCTTTTTGGAAAGATCTTTATCCATACAAATGCTGCTAGACAAAACGCCACTACCCGTATAAGGAATCCCCATCGTCTCCAGCGTCCCCTGAACCGTACCGTCCTCTCCGTAAGCTCCGTGGAGCGCAAGCAGCGCGATATCGATTCCTTTTGCCTGCTCAATAAGCTCTTCACGCTTGGTAATCACTATTGGAGCAACCTCATATTTATTGGGATCTAGATTCTTCAAAATCTCTCTACCGCTATTCATGGATACCTCATACTCTGAGGACACCCCGCCCATAATTACGCCTACCTTCATCTTCATCTCAAGCACCTCTTTATCCCATTAGTTGTCGTGCTGTTCTGCCAATAATCTCGATCCCCTTGCGGATATCCTCATCCGTCACTCTGGAGAAACCGATCCGTATCGTATTTTGACCTTTACCGTCTGTGAAGAATATATCTCCTGCTGTAAAAATAACCCCTTGTTCATGGCAGGCCGCCAGCAGCGTCCTTGTATTAAAGCCCTCCGCGAAGGTTACAAAAAGATGCAATCCGCCATCCCCTGATAACGCCGTATAAGGAATAAACTCCTTACAGCATTGCAGGGTTAATTCATATTTTCGTTTATATTCCGCTCTGGCTTTTTTCAAATACTTCTCTAAATGGCCACCTAATAAGTACTGATACAAAATGGATTGATCCAACGTCGAGGTATGAATGGTACGTGCGCGCTTGACGCTTTCGAGAGAATAGATCAGCTCCTGATCTGCCAGCACCCAGCCTACGCGTAGTCCCGGAAATAATACCTTTGAGAAGCTACCTAGATAGATCACGCTGTTGCCGCTCCCTGCTGCTGCGATAAGTGGAGCCACATGTGAGCCCGAATAGCGTAACTCCTCGTTAAAACCATCCTCGATCACTGGTATTTGGTACCGGTTCATCAGCTTCATTAGCCTCTGTCTTTTCTCGGGAGACATTACAATGCCGGTCGGATTATGATAAGAGGGGACAAAGTAGGCACAGTCAAAAGCTTGCTCCTGCAATGCCTTCTCCAGCTCAACCAGATCAATCCCATCACGCTCCATAGGAATCCCGGTGATCTCAAAGCCATTCAGCTTCAGATTTTTGATCGCCGTATGATGCGTTGGATTCTCACAGATGACCGAACCATTCTTTTTGCTAAGTACTGACAATACAATATCGAATCCCTCTGTAAAGCCATTGGTGATCAATATATCCTTGCCTTTCATTTCAACGCCTTTGTGCTCCATGTACTGCTTCAAATAGTCTATTAAAGGCTTATACCCTTTGGCATATCCATAATTTAGTAAGACGTTGCCTTCCACCGACATACGATCCATAAAGGAGCGTTTCACATTATCTAGATCAAAAAGACTCTCATCAGGTGCGATGCTCGTGAAGGAGATCGTCCCCTTCTCCGCTCGTATGCCGCGCTTCATGATATCCAGATCCTCCGCCAGCCGCGCATGATCATTGATACGCGTCTTCCAGTCCATCGTCCAGGAAGAGATTGTTTCACTGCCGGGAGGTGTAGGTGCCACATAACTTCCCTGACCCTGCACGGCATACGCAAATCCATCATCCTCAAGCTCTGCATAAGCAGAGATTACGGAGTTGCGGCTAACCTTAAGCAATGTGCTGAGTTCTCGTGTGGAGGGCAGCTTTTGATTGCCTTGCAGACCGCCTTTTATGATTAAGTGCTTCATATAGTCTTTAATTTGTATATACACCGGCCGTCCGGCTATGAGCTTAAAATCCTTAAACATCTCTCAATCGCCCCCATGACTATCATGGCACAATCACTCGCTTAAAAAAAGAACCACAGCCATGGGATTTTAATCCGGCTGTGGTTCTTTGAGGGGACAAATGCCCAAAAAATCAAGTTATAGATCTATGCTTCGATCACAAGCTCCCCTTCTCCAGTAGGGATCTCAAAACCATTTAAAAACCGGGTTAGTATGTCCTCAGTAATCGGAAATGCGGCATTAGCGTCAAAACGTTCACTCCGGATAAGCAGTCTCTGACGCAATTCATCTGGCTGAATTTTTAAGTGAATCAGTTCCCACACGCCACCATAACTCTCAATAAGTTGCTTGTAATCGTTCCGTCTCTGACGTTGCCAGAAGCTGAAATCGATGACAACATGATGTTTTGCCTGAAGCAGATTCACCAGCTCCCCCCGCAGCTTTATCTCCGACTCTTCTTTATAGGACTCATAATTCTGCTCTGGATAATCCACCCCGAAACGTCCGTGCGTGGCCCAAATATCTTCATCTATCGAAAGTCTGGCGAATCCCTCTTTCTCCAGCTTTTTAGCAAAGGTTGTTTTACCCGACCCCGCTACACCGCACATCATCACTACGATGGAAGCAACACTCGTACGCTTTTGCTGAAGCAATTTTTCAATAACCAACTTTTCACTCAGCATTATAAATGCATCTTCCTTCCACTTGATCTAGTTTAATTACGGCGATGATGATGGTATACTCATCGTTACAAAATACTTTCTCAAAGGATTGTGATAAGGATATGGTGAAATCAGTCCAGCAGACCTCCTAAAATGAAAAATGAAATAATTTTAGGAGGTCATAATATATGATTTTTAACCCGATTGTCATTGATAACTGGAGTAGAAAACCCTATTTTGAACATTATTTAAACAATGTCAGATGCACCTATAGCATGACCGTAAATATCGACATTACCCTTCTACTGTCAGAGCTTAAGCATAAGGGAATTAAGCTGTACCCGGCGCTAATCCACATGATAACTACGGTGGTAAACCGTCACAGTGAATTCCGCACTTGCTTTGATTCTGAAGGTAGATTAGGTTATTGGGATAGCATGTCACCTAGTTTTACAATTTTCCATGATGATGATAAGACCTTCTCAAGCATCTGGACTTCGTACGGAGAAAAGTTTAATGATTTCTATAACCGTTATCTGGATGATATGAAAATGTACGGAAGCGTGAAACAATTTATCGCTAAAGCAAACGAACCACCGAACACCTTCCCTATTTCTAGTATTCCGTGGGTCAGCTTTACGGGCTTTAACCTGAACGTGTATAACGAGGGAACCTTCCTACTTCCCATCTTTACTATAGGAAAGTATTTTCATCAAGACAAAAAAATACTATTACCAATATCGGGGCAATTCCACCATGCCGTGTGCGACGGTTACCATGCCAGCATGCTGTATAATGAATTGCAATCACGTGCAGATACCTATAAGGAATGGTTACCTAACATCTAATTATCCACTTTATTCTGCTGAGGGCGAACGATAGTTTAAACATAAAGGGTTCCACATATTAGGTATGACTAATATGTGCAACCCTTTTTTTCATTTGATTTTCTCATCAATCTCCCGAAATATCTGCTGACCATTGCCCGTTCCGCCAAAATAGCCTGAGTACCATTGCTGTTCCCGGAGAAGGTGCAACTGCGCTGTAGAATGTGACACCAGGAATTAACTGTGCAAGGAAATTCCGAATAACACCACCATGTGTGACTACCAATACCCTGCTTGTTATTACCTCAGCCTTTTTTTCACTAATTGCAGCCTGCACAAATGTATCCTCAGCCCCTCGCCCCAGATCTGACAGGAAGCTACGCAACCGTTCGTCAAACTGCGCCCATGTTTCACCATCCGGTGGTGTAATTGTGGAAGGACTATCAATCCACCTTCTATACAGTGAGTTATCCTTCAATTCCTCATAAGTACAGCCTTCGAAAGCTCCAAAATTCATTTCACGCAGGCGCCGATCGTAGACAGCCACCTTCTCTAAAGAAGGAGAAATGTAAGCTAGAGTCTCCCGGCATCTAAGCAAATCGCTGCAAAATACTCGCCAGAAACCATTTGATACCTCAGACCCCCGTTCAGTCAGCCCATCAAGCTGCTGCTTAAGCTGAGATAGCTGCTCTACTGCATCAGTAAGCAATGGGAGATCCGTATGTCCTAAGTAACGATGCTCAGCATTCCACTGAGTTTGCCCGTGGCGAATAAGTACTATTTCTAGCTCTATACAAGGAAACGCCATGTCTAGCATCAGCCTCCAATCCATATCCAAGCTAGGGTTGCGCAGATAGTAACGAATATTGAAGAGCAGAGCATCATCATCCGCGAGGTCTGAATAATATCGTCCGGCTCCATCGCTCGTACCGGATCACCCATATAGGCTCGGAAAGAAGCGACACCATGATAGACGTTCTCTCCTCCGAGACGGATACCAAGTGCGCCCGCAACAGCGGATTCTGGATAGCCGCTATTTGGGCTTGGATGGAGACGCGCATCCCTCTTCACCATTTGCAGGCAATTGCGCCAATCCAGACGAAGCAGCCATGCACACAGTGCCAAGAGCAATGCCGTAATCCGTGCTGGAATGAAGTTGGCAACATCATCAAGCCGAGCGGATGCCCAGCCGAGATCTCGATATTTATCATTCTTATATCCCACCATGGAATCGAGTGTGTTTACTGCTCGATAAACCATAGCAAGCGGCGCGCCACCGATGAGCGCATAGAACAATGGAGAAATAATCGCATCGACGATATTCTCTGCTACAGTCTCTACCGTGCCACGCACAATTTCCGGGCAATCTAGCGAAGTCGTATCACGCCCCACGATCATCCCCAACGCCTTGCGGGCAGCAGGGATATCGCCCTTCTGCAATTCCACGTACACCGCCATTCCTGCATCCTTTAGTCCCTTGGAGGCAATCGTGGTTGAAATCAACCAAGCCTCGGCTAACCAGACGAGCCAAGGTGAGATAAACGACAGCAGCCATAATAGGATGGCTGTAAGTGCCCAAGCACCACCCGCCACACATAGCGGAAGTAACATCCCTGCTCTGCGCAGGCTTTGCGGGTGGGACCATAAACGACGGATCGCCCGCTCCAGAGCCGTGATTGCTTTGCCCATACCAATTACGGGATGGGGCAAGCTACGCGGATCACCTACGATCCGATCAATTACATAAGCCGCAAGCAGTACTAAAGCGATTGTCACAGGCGATCACCTCTGAACAATCTTCTGTTTCTCCAGCTATCCATTCTCATTAGCTGTCCTTCCTTGCCTGAACCGACAGCAAGCTGCCCGTCACTGCGCTGTATACAAGGCGTCCGATTGCGCCCCCAAGGTCGGTAGCGGTTCCGGCGTAAACATGCTCTGCCTTGTATCGCCCACTTTGGCTCACAGCGAGCACTATCGCATCCGTAGTTGTTCCGGTAGCGATCAGGCCATTCTCGGGATCGGTAATCCCGAGGTCTGCCAGTGCAGCAGCTTTGGCTTCGACAGCTGTCTGCACAGCATTGACCATGGCCGCCGGTGTCAGGCGGCCATCAATACCTAGCATTATGTTAATCGTACCCGGGCGATAAACAGCCAGCACATTGCGTTCCACACCCGCGCGCGCAGCATTTCCTGCGGCGGCAGTAACGCAAACAAAAATACCCGCTGAGCCGGTGTCTTCCTCAGCTACCGCTGCATGCTCTAGCGGTACTGCCGTCATCAGACCGGCACAGCCAGACATTGAATAACCCCACTCGCGGAGCTTATTCTCCATATCCTGAACAGGATCACTACATTCATAATTGCGGTCAACATATAAATTGACGGCCCTCTCTAGCCGATTCATTCCTCCACCATAAAACGCACTCGATAAACCATCTGCTTCAGCAGGTAGCTCTAGTAGCAGATGGTTTCCCTTCCACTGTAAAGCAAGCCCTGGCCAGATGGCCGAATGGTACTCTTTTACACCTCCTGCGAGGTTAAATGGAATCTTTACTTGCACCATATATCGATCTTGCTCCTTCCACAGCACATTACTTTTATCCATTCATCCAACCAGCTTCGCGGTCGCGCCTGTACTTCCTCAACCGCCTCACTTAGAAACTACCTAATTCTCTATTTCAGCAAATGACTATCTGCTCTAAAATCTACTCCAACACATACTCCAATATCCACCTAAAAATCCGTCCCTCACCCATCTATTGCACTTTATACAACAGATTCGGCTTTATTCACTGGCAAAAGCCATTCTGCTGTATTTCGTGCAATAGAATGTCACGTAAAAACCTATTTCGCATCAATTTCTAAACTTCTATTGTACAAAGTGCTATAGAATCGAATTGCTACGCCAGCAAAGCGAGTTCTGTTGTACGAAATACAACGAATGCACTTTGGAGGATGTCCATCAGAAGCTATCTCACCAAACTTTGTCACAACCCTAAGCATGCGAGCTGAAGCCTGCCATCCGGTATCAAATCGCAATTTTTGCTCTACACCAGACACTTTAACAGCAAACCCGCTGCCCTCTAAGCTACACAGGTCACTTATCCGCCAGAATTTCCTTCATCTGTTTTAGCAGCCGGACATTATCCTCATGTCCCTTAACGGCTACTCGGATATGCTCGTCTCCTAGACCGGGGTACATAGCGCAGCTGCGCACCAGTATTCCGACACGCCCAAGACGGATCTGCATCTCAGCCGCACTCCACGGCGAAGGCAGGCCACAGAGCAGAAAGTTGGCTTCTCCTGGCGGCACATCGCAGCCTAGCTGCATAAGGCCTTGCCGCAGCAGTTCCCGTTCCGTGGCGATCAGTTCGCGTGTGCGACGTCCATACTCGTGCCCACACTCAAGGCAGGCTTCGCCCGCCAGCAGCGCCAAACCATTCACGCTCCAGGTAACCTGCTTTCCGGTCATCGCCTTTGCCAGCTCCGGATGCGAAATGGCAAACCCGAGACGCAGTCCGGGAATCGCATAAAATTTCGTCATCGACCTCACCAAAATCGTATGCGGAAACTGATCCAGATCCGGCAAAAGCGTATTTCGTTCTGCTTCTGGAATAAAATCAATAAAGGCTTCATCCACAGCCAAATACGTCCCGTAGCTTTCAGCCTTCTGCGCTAACCAGCGCAGCTCATCCACAGTATACTGAACGCCATTAGGGTTGTTCGGCTGTCCAAGGAACAGCAGATCAACCTTCTCCAGCAGCCCGGCAATCTCGTTCACTCCAGCTTGGAAGTGCTGTTCCCTTGTCCCCTGAACAGATAATACTTCTGCACCGAATTGCACAGATAGCTGCCGGTACTCAGAAAAACAAGGTTCTACGATACCTACCTTTTGCGGAGCAATCGCAAGCAGCAACAATGCCATAGATTCTGCGGCTCCGTTGCCTACTGTCAACCAACTACTATGTATACCAAGGTCCTTTGCTAGCAGACTTTTGAAGCGCCGATGTCCAGGGTCAGGGTAGGCAACCACCGTAGACAATGCTGTTCTAAGTAGCTCTAAGACGGCTGGCGGAGGCCCGATAGGATTGATGTTTGCGCTGAAATCAAGAAATGTGCCACCAGCCTCCTCATAAAGTTCCGCAGCTGTTAGCAAATCACCGCCATGGCCGTATTTTTCAAGCATATTTACACTCCCTCTATCCACTTTCGTTTGTTCGATATGTATCTCATTGCCACCATTATTGCGTCTTTGCCGGGAATACGTCAATGCTCACTAAAGGAATCACCTGAATAACCGCTTGCCTCAAATCGACATTAAAATCTACGAGATGTCAAAAGATAATAAAGTTCTAGACTGGCAGCCTCATCAGATCTATGGACACGCTGTCCCAGAACCCGAAAAAAAGAAGTCGACCATTTCGTTGGTCGACTTCTTTTTTTTCTATTGCGCGGTCAAAATTTGTGGACCTTCAGCCGTAATGGCAATCGTATGCTCGTATTGGGCGGCGAGCTTGTTGTCCATCGTCCGTGCGGTCCAGCCGTCCGGATCGATTGTCATCAAGTAGGTACCTTCGGTGATCATGGGCTCAATCGTGAACACCATACCTTCCTTGATACGTGGGCCTTTTCCAGGCTTGCCGACATGCATATAAGTCGGCTCCTCGTGCAGGTCGCGGCCGATGCCATGAGCGAGAAGGTCGCGCACGACGCCGAAACCGTGTGATTCCGCATGCCGCTGAATCGCGCTCGTCACATCGCCGAGTCGATTGCCGGGCTGAGCCTGCTCGATGCCCATATCAAGACATTCCTTCGTGACACGCATCAACTTCTCGGCCATCGGCGAGATCTGCCCTACCGCATAACTCCAGGCCGAATCGCCGAGCCAGCCATCGAGCTCAGCGACCGTGTCAATCGTCACGATATCCCCTTCCTCAAGTGGCTTATTGCTAGGGAAGCCATGCGCGATTACATCGTTGGCGGAGGCACAGGTCGCATATTGATAGCCCCTATAGCCTTTCTGGTATGGCTTTGCGCCGTGCTTCAACATAATGTCCTCGAATATGCGCTCAATCTCGTTGGTGGTAATACCCGGTTTGATAAGCGGGGCGATTGTACGATGACATTCAGCCACCACTTGGCATGCCTTGCGGATAGCCTCAATTTCATGCTTGCTTTTTAAAATGACCATGTTCGTATCAGGACCCCTTCGTAATAGCTTGGATAGCGAGTCGGGCGATTCGATCGACGTTCAGATCGGAATTGCCCGCATAGTAGTGCAGCCCACAGCAACCGACCAGCACAGCAAGCATATGGTCGACGCTGTCGTCTTCGCACTGGGCGATCGATTGGAGTGGAACGTACAGGCGTTCCATAAACCGTCTCTTGGCGTGGTGTCGATCCCTTTCAGACAAGCCTACATAATGTTCCGCCGCCATTTTGTAGACGAGATATGCGCGGGCGTCCGACTGCCACAGCTGGAGCAGTGCTTTACAATACATCAACAACTGCCTGTCATCCGGTGGGCTGCCGCTGATGTCCGCCCATTTTGCGATAACTTGCTCACATCGCTCAAAGCCGCTTTCTAACACATCTTCTATTAATAAATGCCGGTTGGGATAATAATGGTATACTGTGCCGTAACCAAGACCTGCCTCGCGGGCGACGTCGCGAATATCAAAGCTGCCGCCCGTGCGAAAGTAGGAGCGCGCGGCGACGTCCAGGATCTGTTCTTTGCGCTGTATGCGTATGAGCTCATTTTGTTCTTTGGTACGGGGGCACATAACGTGTAACCTCCTTATTTAGACCTGCAAATTTGTCAATATAAAAATAGTAACCCATGGGCTGAAGAAATGCAAAAGATTTGTTGATTTTCGATAAAATGAAGTACTTAACAATAAGACTGGGCGCTGGAAATTCTTCAACTTAAAAATCGCATTAATTCAACGATTCCAGTCTAATACTTTATTCCACCGAAACACGAAGCGATCTCTTTTGTTAAAAAACTGCTTTTGGTTTAAAATGAGAACTGTAATCAATTTTGCTGCAACGGAGGAATTCACTATGATTTTTATTGATAACACAGGGATTACTGACGCTTCCATCAATTTGGCGATTGAGGAATATGCGCTGAAACACTTGCCGATGGACGAGAGTTACCTGCTTTTTTATATTAACAGCCCATCTATCATCATCGGTAAACATCAAAATACGATTGAAGAAATCAATCAGGAATATGTTAAAGAGAATGATATTAAGGTTGTGCGGCGTTTGTCCGGCGGTGGAGCGGTCTATCACGATCTCGGAAATCTTAACTTTAGCTTCATTACTAAGGACGACGGCCAATCCTTCCATAACTTCCTGAAATTCACCCAGCCGGTGATCGACTACTTACAAAGCATGGGTGTAAACGCTGAGCTTAGTGGACGGAATGATCTTCAAGTCGGCGAACAAAAAATTTCCGGCAACGCTCAATTCTCCACACGTGGACGCATGTTCAGCCATGGCACACTGATGTTTGACCTCAATTTGGACAATGTACAAGCCTCTCTAAAAGTAAATCCAGAGAAGTTCAAATCGAAGAGCACCAAATCCGTACGTAGTCGCGTAGCCAACATCAAAGAGCTGCTAGGTACAGACATGACCATTGAAGAGTTCCGCTCCGGTCTCCTACGTTCGATCTTTGACATGGAGCCATCCGAGGTCCCTCAGTATAAGCTTCAGGAAGCAGACTGGGACAAAATCCACGAAATTTCCAAAGAGCACTACCAGAACTGGGACTGGAACTACGGTCTGTCACCAAAAAGCAACGTCAAACACACACGTAAATTTCCTGCTGGAATTATTGATATTCGTATGGATATTGAGGATTCCCTCATTAAGGACATCAAAATCTATGGTGACTTCTTTGGGGTTGGTGACGTAGTAGATGTTGAAAATGCACTTCGTGGCAAACGTTATAATGAGGCAGAGGTTAGAGAAGCATTAGCTGATCTGGATTTGAAGCATTATTTCGGACGTATTGAGCCGGAGGACTTTATCGGACTGGTTTTCCTAGAAGAATAGTTACACAAAAATAAAGGGGCCTGCTTATCCTATGCGCAAATTTGCGTAAAGAATAGACAAGCCCCTTTTTCATATTCATTTTAGTTCAAGTAGAAAGTATAAATACATAGACAACGAACGCTAGAGTCAGCATGATGCAGATGTTCTCTACGGCTCCACCTTTTTTCGTGCCTGTACTCATTAGCTTTAGACGCAGCTTAAAGGGTATTGGCGGCAGGGGTGTAATTCCCCGTTGGGTAAGAGAGTCAGCTAGTAGGTGAAGCGCATACGACATGCCCCCAGCTATCCATAGACTGCCACCGTCATTTATACCCGCTGAGGCAAAATACAATAAGGCGCTCCAACCCGCAACTCCATACAGGGTATGTGTCAGTCCACGATGAGGAACAACCGATGAGACTACAAGCACGCACGCTGCAATGTAGTTCCATGGATCATAGGCTTCCCCGAAGGCAAAGAGTGCTATGGCAATCAAGATCATGACCAAATGGCGCAGCTTTCGACTAGGCAGGAAAGATACACTTCCGACTAGCAATGCCAGCACAATATTCCAAGGACGTTCCACGATTCCGGCAAAATAGAGATAAATCGCCGCACCTATCAAAGCAATTTGCAGCACTCTTAATAGAAATTCTGGAATCGCCTTACGCACGAGCAGTGAATTCGGTTCATCGATATCAGGAAGCAAAGAGCTTAACGCTGCGACTGCAATAACTGGAATCGTAATCTCGTGTGACATCAAACTCATTACAGATAGGGTAACCCCAGTGCTGATTATTAAATGGGATCTGCCCATCATGGTGAAACCGCTCCTTTCTAAGATGCGAAAAACAAGAACAAATGTGCGGTTATCGAAGTATATCAAGACCCTGTTTTTTTGTCTAGCCTAATCCCTTAAATCCCTTTAAATATAAGCCTTTGAGCGATTCCTATCTTGTCCTCCCCATGAATATACGATACAATTTGGACAACTTGACCTTGTCGTTCTTACAAGGACGGCATTTGCCGAAGAGAGGATGACCTAAGAAGTGAAGCGTTCCCGTATGGCCGATTTCAGCCTGCTACTTGTGGCGATGATGTGGGGATGCACCTTTCTGATTGTTCAAAATGCTGTCAAAGTGCTCCCTCCACTCGCGTTTAACAGCATCCGCTTTACAGGTGCCGCCCTGTTGCTGGCTCTAATCACTTTTATTTTTTACCGCAAGGAGTGGAAACAGCTAAGTTTCCGCATGGTACGTGATTCTCTGCTGCTAGGCCTTTTTTTGTTTATGGGCTATGGCTTCCAGACCATGGGACTTCTATATACAACCACCTCCAATACCGGGTTTATTACCGGTCTATCGGTCGTATTGGTTCCGTTTCTCTCTCTGGCGCTACTAAAGCATGCCATTTCACGTTACACTTGGTTCAGCGCGGCGCTTGCCGCAGTAGGTCTTTATCTGCTGACCTTCACCGGCTCTGCTTTGTCCCTGAATAAAGGCGATGCTTTGATCTTGCTCTGCGCCATAGCTTTTGCGCTACAAGTCGCATATACTGGCGTTTATGCACCTCATTATCCGGCGTTGCCGCTGGCAACCTTGCAGCTCGCCTTCGTTGGACTGTTGAGCATTGTCGCTTCGCTTATCTTTGAAGGAGCTGCACCGCTGGCACACAGCGCAGAGCTTATCAAGGACCCGGACGTTCTCTGGGCACTTTTAATCTCTATTGGTCCTACCAGCGCTTTTGCTTTCTGGATTCAAACCGCCTGCCAGAAGTACACTACGCCTTCCCGGGTAGCCATTATTTATGCCACAGAACCTGTATTCGCTGTTCTGACAGGCCTAGTCTTTGGCGGAGAAACGCTTGGTATGTCCGCTCTGCTCGGTTGTGGTTGTATTCTGGGAGCTATGCTTATGGCAGAGCTGAGTCCGGAACCGGGTCAGAATCAACATAAAAAGAATTATTTTTCCAAATTACATTTATTTAGAAAGAGATAAGGAGAGAGACAAATGTACAAATTGATCGCGATTGATATTGATGACACTCTAATTAACGATGATAAGGAAGTAACACCCGCTACACAGACTGCGCTTGAAGAGGCTGTAGCCGCTGGCGTTGTTGTAACCCTTGCTACAGGCCGAGCTTATGCTTCTGCACAAGCCATTGCCCGTCAAACTGGACTTAACGTGCCAATCATCACTTACCAAGGCGCACTCGTTAAGAACTTGCTCGATGAAAAGGTACTATATGAGCGTTACGTACCACAAGATGCGGTACACAAGCTGTTCACTTACTGTGTGGAGCATAATCTGCATTTGCAAACTTACATTGACGACAAGCTGTATGCCCGTGAAGACAACCAGAAGATCAAAGATTATACAGACCTGAACAAAACGCCATATTATATTGAACCAGATTGGGAGAAGCTTGTCCCACAAAAAACACCAAAAATGCTGATTATCGATGATCCTGCATTCTTGGATGAGCTGGCTCCAATTCTACGTGAATTGCTCGGCGATTCCGTGCATATTACCAAATCTAAACCACAATTCCTAGAAATCATGCATCATGAAGGAACCAAGGGAATTGCGCTTGAATTCCTAGCCAATCATTTTGGTTGTGATCTCTCCGAGACTATGGCTATGGGTGACTCTTGGAACGACCATGAGATGCTTGAAGCTGCCGGTCTGGGCGTTGCTATGGCGAACGCTATTCCTGCGCTGAAAGAAATTGCTGATTTCGTAACCCTGAGCAACAATGAAGATGGCGTAAAATACGCAATTGATAAATTCATTCTCAATAAAGTGAACTAAATCGGCTGAACTTAATAGTTTTATATACGTTAAACTTAAGATTTTTCTATTAAGGTAAGTGCGTGACTGCGGGGAATGTTTGGACTTCCCCTCCGTCACTTTTCCCTTTTTAGAATGTTTTAAAGTTCAAAAGGGTGTTGCTACGCCATATTTTATGACGTTGCAACACCCTTTTGTTATTTCAGCAAGCTCGGTATTCCTGTAGATGCAAACTCTAATGCCTCTTGCTCACCCTCCCCGGCCTCTTCCTCTTCCAGCTGAGAATAGTACAAGCCATGATATCTTCCTTCTGCTGCAAGTAGCTCCTCGTGGGTACCATTCTCCACAATTTCACTGTTCTCCATCACTATAATGACATCAGCGTTCTGAATCGTTGATAGACGGTGAGCGATAACGAGTGTGGTTTTGTCTCCCATTAATTTACGAATCGCTTGCTGCACCAGCTTCTCCGATTCATTATCAAGCGCAGCAGTAGCTTCATCCAGCAACAAAATTGGAGAGTTCCTAAGAATCGCTCTCGCAATCGATAGTCGCTGGCGTTGTCCACCGGACAGGCGTGAACCTTCCTCACCGATATCTGTATCGAGGCCCTCCGGCAACTCCATTACAAAATCATAAGCGTTCGCTTGTCGCAAAGCTTCCAAAATTTCATGCTCATCTGCATCTGGATTTCCATTTCGGATATTATCACGGATACTTCCTGTATAAAGCCCTGACTCTTGCGGCACATAAGAGAAGTGACTCCTAAGTTTAGCTAAACTCATCTCGCTTGTCTTCTCATTATTTATAAACACTTCACCCTCATCAGGTTCATACAACCCAAGGAGTACCTTAAAAAGTGTAGATTTCCCTCCACCGCTCGGTCCCACAATTGCCATTTGAGCCCCTTTGTGAAGCTCTAAGCTGATTTTGTTCAAACTACGTCTCTCCGCTCCCGGATAAGAAAAGGATACCGAGGACATGACCATACGCTCAAATTCAGGCTGTTTCGTAGCTGCTTCGGGTAAAGCCTCCACTTCTACAGGGCTATCCAACACTTCAAAGATCCGTCCCGCCGCCCCAAGTGATTGCTGCATCGAATTGATCAGTCCTGGCAATGCCGAGAACGGCATCACTAAATAATTCATGAGCTGGATGAAAGCAATCATCGCACCGACCTCAAGTGATCCTTTTGCCACAAAATAACCAGCCACGACCAGCGCCAGAAGAAACGTAAAGTTTCCCAAAAAAGAGGAGAATGAGCCAGTAGCTCCCTCAATTCTTCCCCGTTTTAATTCTTCGGAAGTGATATTCTCACTATGTTCCTGATACTGCTTCATTAGTCTGCGTTCAATGCTAAAGGATTTAAACACCATACTACTGCCTAGAATGTCATGTAAAAAGGAAGTAATCTTGCTCATATTAGTCTGAATCTTCACACTGTTCTCACGCATCGCTGAACCGAAGATTTTTCCCGTAAGGAACATCAAAGGCCCCATTGCAAAACAGATCAATGCCAGTAGCCAGTTAATATAGAGCAAATAACCAAAAGCCGCAAGAGCAAGCAAAGGGTTACGGATTAAATCAATCATTACCTCGCCGGTAGCATTACCCACAGATTGATTATCATTAGTAAAACGGGACAACAAATCTCCGGAGTGATTACGGTCAAAATAAGACTGAGGAAGAGCTAAAGCATGTCGCATCATATCTAGCCGCAGTTCGTTTCTGATCTTGGCTGAGATTTTATTTTTGAGATAGCGATCGAAAAAACCGTTGATTGCACTCACTAATAAGTAGATTAATCCGAATATAACCAGCCCTTTAAAAGCTTTCACATCAAGTCTAACCGCCGCATCCGTAATTACTGAGAGCAGCCAAGCAATCGTTAAATCCAGAACAATCCCAAATAAAGTCGTAAACAATAAAACCGTATATAAGAGCTTGTGCCTTAACATGTATGTACTTAATCTTGAGAAAACACCTTTCTGCTTCAAAAAAATCAGCCCTCTCCCCTATTAGCTACTTATTACTCCCTTCCTGTCGTTGATAATTATTCTATATATGTAAATATAAGACGGCAATACTTTCTGATTATAAAGGATAAACATGATTCTGAATACCGAATGCAATAGATATCACAAAAGGAACATCAACTGTCCGAGATTTGCCCGAGTGATGCCCCTTAGCCAAATCGCATATATATTGTTGCTGTCTTTTTCATGTATACTAGAACCAGTTTGACTATCTTAACAATAATAGAGGAGTAACTTCACAACATGATCAAAAGACTTACTGCACTATTTTCAATTCCCTCTTATGCCTTACTCTTTTTATGTATGCTACTTCAGGGAATGGGGATTTCACTCAGTTCACCCTTCTTATCCATTTATTTCACGGAACAGCTTGGCGTATCTGTCGGATTGTTTGGTGTTTTTCTAGCCACCACGTTAATTGCCGGAATATGGATCAGTACACTAATCGGGAGACGCTCTGACCTCGGCTTAAATCGAAAAAACATTTACTTTGTTGCCACACTCTGTAATGCGCTGGCTTATAGCGGGTACTTGCTCATTCAGGATTTCACGATCTTGTTCATCTACATGATTGTGTTCACCGCCCTCGGTGCACCAGGGATGCCTCAATTGTTCGCCATTGCTAGAGAAGCAGTGAATAAGAGCAATTTTACGGATACTGCGTTTGCTAATTCTACCTTGCGTTCAGCTTTCTCTCTCGGCTTTATTACAGGTCCTTTAATCGGCACCCTGCTAATCGCTGCTGTTGGGTTTAAGGGGATTTTCACGGGTACGATCGGAGTATTCCTGCTTGTTGCCTTACTCGTTTTCTTCTTTCTCAAATCAAATACAGATATAGAGCTGAGCAGCAACAAAGCTGAAGTAAAAGTGAAAACTTTCCGGCTCAGTCAGAACCGCAATATTCTGCTTCCTTTTCTGATTCTGATACTCATGTATGTAGCTCACTGGACGAGCAGCATCAATACGGCACTCTTTATTACAAACAATCTAGGGGGATCGACAAGTGATGTCGGTCTAGTCAGCAGTATATGTGCTGCGCTGGAAATTCCGTTTATGATTATGCTCGGTCTACTCAGTGCGAAGTACAGTAACCGAGCCTTGATGATGTGTGGGGCCATTTTAGGAGGAGCATATTATCTCGTTGTCATTTTCTCAGGCGAGATGTGGCAGATGCTTGCAGCCCAAGTTCTACTAGCCGTTTTCGTTGCTGTGATTTCAGCGATTGGCATTAGCTACATCCAGGATCTGCTTCCAAACATGCCTGGGTATGCTTCCACGCTTTATTCTAATTCATCCACGATCGGTAGACTGATTGGGAGTCTTGTTGGCGGGGGCTTAGCCAGTATTGTAGGTTACCGGTATTCATTTGTGCTCTGTTTTATACTCATCATTGTTTCCTTAGTCATGCTCGCGGTAAGCGGACGTCACCCTTTAAATGAACCAGAACAATTAACTGTTTAATCCGTTTATTTCTACTTGCCCATTCTCTTCTAAAGTGAAGAGAATGGTTTTTTGTATATTGGAATTCTCATACCTGTCTGGGCTAGAGTAACGTTCTCCGGTAAAATATATGCTTCTCTCATATCCACATCATGCGACATATGGGTATACACTGCCTTTTTAGGCTTCACGATTTGCAGTAGCTCCGCTGCCTCCGTCATGTCGTACACAGAGCGGGTGGATAGCTCCGCCGCTTCGTAATAGAAGCTTGTACCAAGGACCAGCAAGTCCGCCCCATGCATCAGGCGTGTCTCCTCAGCCCCAAGAGATATGGAATCAGGACAATACACCCATGTATAACCCTCCTTCTCTAGCCGAAAGGCGTACGAATATCCATTCTTACCATGGTTTACTTTCCAGGTATCTATCTTCCAGCCGTCCAGTTCTATCCCTTCATCACAGGGAATCATCTCGATGTGATTTCGCAGCCAAGGGTATTGCCGTTCGATAATAGGAATAACTTCTGCTGGAGTATAAAGTTCACCCTTAATGCCCGTCCATCGACAAGCATCTGCCCATTCCGGTAGCCCACCAATATGATCAAAATGAGCATGCGTCACCAGCAGTCTTCGCATATTCCGAACTCCCTGCGCCTCCATCTGACGTCGCCAATCTGGCCCACAATCAATCACTAGAAAGTCACTGCTATTATCTATAAGTACAGAGGAACGCAGCCTTGTATTGCTCCCATGCTCCCTTGCTTCTGTGCAGGTCTCGCAGCTGCAATATATCCGTGGAACACCCATGGCATCCCCAGTACCCAAAAACACCAACGTATCCATATTCTATCTCTCCTTCAGTTCCCATCAAGGAAGTCTTAAATTACCATATGTCTATCTTAAAGATGCTCACCAAAATATCCCCACAAAGTGAAGCTTTGCTTCGATGCGTACCCAGGTACTTTTTGCGGGGGCCCCAATTATATACTTTCGTCAAAAAAGTCATCCCTTAAGCAGTAGCCCTGCTAGGATGACTCTATTTTTACACCTCTACCTATATTCCGGCAAGTATCTGATACCAAATTCCCCGCTTGGAATAAAGCGTGCTTCGCACCTCAGCCCAGCCCCCTAAATAATTAATATCGAAGAGACCCGCTGGATCGGGGTAGCGGCTTTTGTTCTCCGCATAGACCTGTTTATCTACGGGACGAAAGCCATATTTTGCAAAGATCTCTTGTGCCTGTGGGGTCATCAAGAAATCAACTAATGCTTCTGCTGCCGCGCGTGTCCCATGCTTATCCGCATACTTCTCTACGACAGCCGCCGGGTTCTCAATCAGCATTGTATTTTTAGGAATAATGACTTCATATTTAACACCCTGAGCAATCCGGGCCAGCAGTTCATTCTCATAGGTGACAATGACATCACCCACTCCATACTCGAAGGCAGCCATAGATGCGCGTCCGCTCTTATCCAAAGACTCCACATTGGCATGTACACTTTCTAAAAAAGCTTTCGCTGCTGCTGGATCCTTAACGCCCTCTTGCTCCTCTGACAGCTTCAGACCAGCCCCATAGATCGCGTTAATATCCCACTGCGCACCACCGGATGTTTTGGGATTTGGGTATAACACTTTAATCCCTGGCTTGGCTAAGTCCGCAAAATCGTGAATTCCTTTGGGGTTTCCCTCACGGGTACCAAGTGCGACTACCGAACGTGTCACCATGCCTTGTTCACCCTGCTCTTTCCACGTTGGCGCTACGAGTCCAGCCTTAACCAGCTTCTCGACATCACCTTCCATGGCTAGCAGTGTAACATCTGCTTCGAACCCGCCTACGATTGCACGTGCCTGTGTTCCGGAAGCTTCATAGGACTGCTGAAAACTAATCTCCTGTCCAGTATCCTCTTTCCACTGCGCTGCAAATAACGGCAAAATGTCTTCCATCGCATCCTTAGCCACACTGTATGCGCCAACGACTAGCGTAACATCCCCTTGCTTCGAAGGATCTGCCATCGTCGTAATCGCCTTCTCATTCCCGCAACCGACTGCCGCCAGCGTGAGTATGGCCAGCATTAGGGCAGCAAAACATCCGTGCAGTTGTCTGCTCCTTTTGAAATTCATTGCGGCCCACATCCTTCGAGGTAATGATTTTAATATTTCCTTGAAAGTAGCTCTATGGCTGAACTAAAAATTCAAGTAACCAACGTTCGGTATTTGCCGTAATTACGCGGAATGTTTGGACTTTCGGCCGCTGTTATGCTCTAATTTCTTGATTGGAACCGTATTACGGTTGAAATTAGAGCATAAAGGCGGTTGCTACCGCTCCTACAGTTCCAAACTTCCACTCCATTACTTCATACCTTCACATCAGTTCCTCTAATCCTAGCTCATCACATTCGCTACTCTTCAAAAAAATTGAAAATCATATTATTTATTTTATATTAAATAAATATCGGCATCGGATCTTCTTTCAGGTTGTTCTCCTGGATCCAGCTTCGCTCATCATTAAACAGGTAAGCGCGGTGCACAAGAACTGAGATATCCTGTCCCGGCTGCAATGTTTCTTTCTCCAAAGAACGGTAAGTGACCAGTTTATGACCATTAACTTCAACCTCTACGAGCCATTCACTTCCACGGAAATGCAGATGCTTTACGACACCTTTTTCCGTAGCTGAAGCCATCTTGAACTCATGCAGGTTACCAACTTCAATATACTCAGGACGAATTAGTGCTTTGGTAGGCTTACCGTCTCCAGCGCCTTTAAAGCCTTTCACCTCAGAAGCATCTTCAATCAGTGTCGACTCCCCGATAAAAGTTGCCACAAATGGTGTTTTAGGCTCCTTGTAAATGTCCCAAGGCGTACCCTTTTGTTCCAACTGTCCTTGGTTGATGATCATGATCTCATCTGCCACTTCTATTGCTTCGTCTTGGTCATGTGTTACGAAGATGGAAGTGATGCCAACACGCTCAATCAGCTCACGTAGCCAAGCGCGCAGCTCCTGACGGATCTTCGCATCAATAGCTGCGAACGGCTCATCTAAGAGTAATAGCTGTGGTTCAGGCGCGAGTGCACGAGCAAAGGCCACACGCTGGCGTTGTCCACCAGATAGCTGATGCGGATAACGCTTCTCGAAGCCTTTTAACCCCGTAAGCTCTACCAGTTCCATAACACGATCACGAATGGCGGTTTTGCTGGCTTTTTTTACTTTTAATCCAAAAGCAATATTATCAAAAACAGTCATATGCTTAAATAATGCATAGTTCTGAAACACAAAGCCGATCCCGCGCTCTTGAGGAGGAAGATTGTTAACTGTCTGACCATGAAAAATGATCTCGCCATTATCCGGTGTCTCCAGCCCTGCGAGCATACGAAGAATCGAAGTTTTACCGCCACCACTCGGGCCGAGCAGTCCGATCAGATGACCTTTTGTAATGGTGAAATTGACGTCCTTGACCGCATGAAAATCTCCAAAATGCTTATTTAATCCCCGCACTTCCACATGCATATTACTGCACTTCCTTTCTTCTCTTGGTCCATTCCATCAACAACAGTAGACCTGCGGAAAATGCAGCCAGAACTAGCGCTATTCCTCCAGCAGCCGTTACATTAAAATTCTCAACATCCTGATAGACTAGCGTCGTCGCCGTCTGGGTTTTGTTCATAATGTTACCCGAGACCACGAGCACCGCCCCGAACTCACCTAGTGAACGAGCCACCGTAAGGATGACCCCATACACAACCGCCCAACGGATCGAAGGCCAAGTCACCTTCCAAAAAATTGTCCAGCCACGAGCGCCCAGTGTAGAAGCAGCTTCCTCCTGTTGTGAACCAATCTCCTGGAGCACCGGCATTACCTCACGCACCATTAAAGGAAAGGTTACGAACAAGGTGGCAATGATCATTCCAGGAATCGCATAGACGATCTTCAGCCCAATCCCTTCAAATATCGCACCCAAGGCGCTATCCGGACCCAGCAGCAGGACAATCATCAGTCCGCCAATAACAGGGGACACAGCATAAGGCAAATCAACAATACTGTTAAGCAAGCCCTTTAGACGTCTATTTATCCAGTTCGCCCGGACAAGATACAGCGCCATCATAATTCCGAACAACGTATTTAATAACGTAACTACGATCACAACAAGCCCAGTCATCATAAGCGCATGCAGCGCTTCAGGCCTAGTCAGAGCATTCCAGAAACCACCAAATCCTTCACTAAAAGCACCTATAGCCATTTTCCCTAATGGTGCAGCGATTAGCAGAAAAAACACCAAGTAAGTGAGTCCGATCCACAATTTTCTCATGAGCGTCTCCCCCGCATCTGCAGCATATTAATGAGCCAAAGAATGAGAAAAGATAAGGTCAAGAGAATGACAGAAACCGCTGCTGCGGAAACCGGATTATCACTTTCAACTTCACCAAAAATAAAAACAGAAGATACGAGTGTACGACCTGGAATATTGCCTGCTACGAGGACTACAGCGCCGAATTCAGCAAGTGCCCGCGAGAAAGCAAGCATTCCACCGCTGATCATCCCAGGAGCCATAGAGGGGAGAATAACATGCCAGAAGACTTTAGTTCCCTTGGCACCCATTGTATATGCCGCTTCCTCTTCGGAAGGATCAAGTTCCTCCAGCAAGGGCTGAACCGCTCGAATCACGAAGGGAAAGGTTACGAAGACCATAGCAATTACGATTGCCGGTTGATGAAAAACAATTTCAAAACCAAGCGCTTCTGCAGCCTTGCCGATAAGACTACCAGGTCCGAGCAAGAGTAAAATCATCAAACCACCAACTGCCGTCGGCAGTGCAAATGGTAAATCCACAAGACTATTAAGCAATGCTTTACCAATGAATTGATAACGAATAAGAACCCAGGCAATCATTGTTCCTAAAAAGACATTAATTAAAGTAGCGATGATCGCCAGCTTTAAGGTTAACAGCACCGACTTCCAGGCAATCGGGTCGCTTATGCTTTCCACAAAATTACCGAAACCCAGTGAAAAAGAGTTGTAATAGACCCCAAGTATAGGCAGCACGATCAATACTACAAAATAGAGCAAAATTGTAGTTCGGAAACCCCAAGTCCAACCTTTGTGTCTAAGCAGCGAATTCAATGATTTTGCCCTCCCACCTCCGGATAACCGGTCGGTATACTAACCAACATCCCCATTAATTATTCCTATTTATATACTTGGTTTTATATTATTACTACTTTACCAAATCCTTCTCGTTGTCGTCAATTACTTTCAAGTGAATTTGGGGTAAAATATATATAACAAAGGTTAGGAAAAAGTGGCACATCACAGGAAGGGGAATGATTATGCTGCATACACTGGAGATTACTACAACGAAACGGGATGAATTACGGGATATTACTCGTGAAGTCATTTCTTTTGTGAAAAAAAGCGGGGTGCGTAGCGGGGTGATCGTAGTTTATTGTCCACATACCACCGCAGGAATTGCAATCAATGAGAATGCAGATCCTGATGTGAGGCATGATGTTCTGATGCGTTTGGATGAAGTCTACCCTTGGGAGCACCCGAAGTATCGACATGCTGAAGGCAATACTGCCTCCCACCTTAAGTCTATTACATCCGGACCTTCCCAGAGCATAATCATCCATGATGGCGAACTATTACTTGGACGTTGGCAGGGTATTTATTTTTGTGAGTTTGATGGACCTAGACGTAGACAATGTTTCTTAAAAATTATTGAGGGATAAACGATGAATGGCCGCTTCCGTTATTGCTACGGAGCGGCCATTAAAATATAACTAGAATTAAATATTACTTTGACCAAGCAGAGAAGTAGCGTTATACCAATGCACAGCTTTAAAGTGTGAACTTATAAAAAAAACAGCATGTTAAAGGCTGCGACATAAAACCTTGATATGAGCTGATGCTGCCTCTTTTACATCCTCAAATGATACTTTATCTTGGATATAATAAGATATAAATCCGTGAGCGGATAAGAACAAGGTTAGCGGCACGTTCTGCCAATCCTCGGACACATATCCCTCTTCCTTCATATGACGGCGTACAATACTTGAGAATAAATCAAAACATCGTCCCTGCTCTGCTCTACAATAAGCCAGCAGCTCTTCATCACGAATCATAAACATAATTTCATACTGATAAGGATGATCTATTCCAAACCTTATAAACTCCATAATTAGCTGCTCTACTCGAGTCATACCCTCTTCAGGTGGCTTATTCATTACTTGACCAAGCAAAGTAGCCACATGATTAAAATCTTCGACAACAATGGCGTAGAACAATTCCGCCTTCTCTTTGAAATGATAATAGAGAGAGCCGTGGCTGTATCCCAAATGCTGACCGATGCTTCGCATTGAAATCGCTCGATACCCTTTGGTAATAAACAGATGCCTAGCGGCCTCTAATATTCTTTCCCTCGACAACTCCTGCTCCACTGCTCTCCTTGCCATATACCTAATCCCCTTCGCTGTAGTAAATCCGCCGCCCTTCTGTTACCAAGGCTTGCCCTTGGGTTAGATCTGTTATCCATGCCATAAATGCGTCTCCCTCATCATTTCGCGGTAAACATAACAACGTTACTTTATCGGTGAACAAAGTCTCGCCGGTCTGAATACCTCTTCCCCGAAGTTCGTTCTCAACCTTGCCTAGCCAAGTGTAATCAATTTCTACGAATACCTCTCGTCTTAGCACACGGGTGATTACTTCTCCTGCTTCAAGCGCAAGCACTGCCCCATCCGTATAAGCTCTAATCAGCCCTCCGGCACCCAGCATAATGCCTCCGAAATAACGGGTAACAACAATTGCGACATTTTTAACTCCCTGGTTGCGAATTACTTCCAAAATCGGTTTGCCGGCTGTTCCACTCGGCTCCCCGTCGTCCGATTGCCTCTGGATTTCGTCTCTCTCCCCAATCACATAAGCAGAACAGTTATGCGTTGCGTCCCGATGTTTCTTCTTGATGTCTTCGATAAACAACAATGCTTCTTCTTCATTCTCAACTGGCATAATATGACCAATGAAGCGAGATTTGCGGATTACGACTTCCTTAGAACCGGAAGAGCGTACCGTTCGATAATGTTCTAACATAATTATTCCAGTCCTTATATACATATGATGTCTTCATATAATGTCAGGAGCAGCCCCGGTATTGGATTACCTATGGACTGCTCCTGGTGACTTACACTAGTATGAATGGTCTCTAAAATACTGCTGCAATACTATTCTGTAAGTCTTGCTTCCAACTCTGCCTTTTCTTTTTCGTAACCCGGTTTGCCAAGCAGCGCAAACATATTTTTCTTGTATGCTTCAACGCCTGGTTGGTCGAATGGGTTAACACCGAGCAGGTAACCGCTGATGCCGCAAGCTTTTTCAAAGAAGTAAACCAAATAACCAAATGTGTATGGTGTTTGATCAGGAATAGTAACGATAAGGTTAGGTACTTGACCATCTGTATGCGCAAGCATTGTACCTTGGAAAGCCTTCTTATTTACGAAATCCATAGTCTTTCCTGTTAAGAAGTTCAAGCCATCCAGATCATCAGGATCGTTCTCAATGGTCACATGATGAGCCACTTGATCTACTTGGATTACCGTTTCAAAGATATTACGGTTACCTTCTTGGATAAATTGACCCATGGAGTGTAGATCCGTAGAGAAATCAACGGAAGAAGGATAAATTCCTTTGAAATCCTTACCTTCGCTCTCGCCAAACAATTGTTTCCACCACTCCGATACAAAGTGTAAGGAAGGCTCATAGTTAACGAGGATTTCAGTTGTCTTACCTTTGCGATACAGAGCATTACGAACTGCAGCATATTGATAAGCTTGGTTAGTAGCTACATCTGGATTATTGAACTCATCCGCAGCGGCAGCAGCACCTTGCATCATCTCTTCAATGTTAATACCTGCTACAGCGATTGGAAGCAAGCCTACAGGTGTCAATACGGAGTAACGTCCGCCTACATCGTCTGGAATGATGAAGGATTCATAACCTTCTTCAGTAGCCAATTTCTTAAGGGCACCTTTTTCCTTGTCTGTAGTAGCGTAAATACGTTTGCGAGCTTCTTCCTTACCATATTTCTTCTCCAGAGCTGCGCGGAAAATGCGGAAAGCAATGGCTGGCTCAGTCGTAGTTCCTGATTTGGAGATTACGTTCACAGAGAAGTCTTTGCCTTCTACTAAATCAAGCAAATGCGTGATGTATGTAGAACTGATGTTATTACCAGCGAAATAAACTTCTGGAGTTTTGCGCTTATCTTTAGAAAGGTTATTGTAAAAAGAATGCGAGAGCGCTTCAATCGCTGCGCGTGCTCCCAGATAAGAACCACCAATACCAATTACAATCAGTACTTCGGAATCGCTCTGGATCTTCTTTGCGGCTTGCTGAATGCGTGCGAATTCTTCCTTATCATAAGCTGATGGAAGATCAATCCATCCAAGATAGTCGGAACCTACACCAGTCTTATTATGCAACTGTTCGTGCGCTAACATAACTGGAGCGGCAAGGTTGTCAATTTCTTGTTGGTTGAAGAAAGTAAGGGCTTTGGTGTAGTCAAAATTAATCTTCTTAGACATCGGTAATGGAAACCTCCTGTTTATCTCTTTAAATTTGAAACCGCTTGTTACAACTTTATAATTAGGATACTTTAATTTGCCTTGACTGGCAAGGTCTTAGGGCACATCCCGGGCTTTAGAACCAAGTTTTCGAAAGTTTCATGGAAGCGTTTCCCGCATCATTAGGCATGGCTGAGCTGTGGTGCTAGCCTAAGTGCCGTGATAGAATGAAGAAAACGGAAGGTGGCTATACAAATGAAACAAATCGGTTTTATCGGACTTGGAACAATGGGAGCGCCAATGGCTTCCAACTTGCTTCGTGGCGGCTTTCAGGTGACGGTGTACAACCGTACAGCAGCTAAATGTAAACCTCTTGAAGCAGAAGGTGCCCAGACTGCCCTTACGCCACGTGCCGCCGCTGAAGGTAAGGATGTTATTATTACCATGATCAGTAATGATGATTCGGTTCGTGAAGTGTTTTATGGTCAGGATGGTATTCTTGATGCACTTAAGCCAGGCGGCTTAATTATTGATTCCAGCACAATTTCTCCAGGACTAGTTCACGAAATTGCCACTGCTGTAGAAGCTCGAGGTGGACATTTCCTTGACGCGCCAGTGACCGGAAGCAAGCCGGCAGCTATTGAAGGAACCTTGGTGTTCATGGTTGGCGGCAGTGCTGAAGTTATAGAACAGCATCGCGATATCTTCGATACTTTGGGCAAAAAGCTGATACATATGGGTGAGAACGGCAGTGGTGCTGTAGCCAAGCTGGCTCATAATGCTATGGTCGGCATTCACAACATTGCCCTGGCTGAAGGATTCGCTATCGCTGTAAAATCAGGTGTTCCAGCTGACAAGTTCCTTGAACTAGTGCAGCTTGGTTCTGCGGGTAGCAAACAAGCAGAGCTTAAAGGCCGTAAAATCATAGAAAATGATTTCAGCAATCAGTTCTCCCTTGCATTAATGTTAAAGGATTTGAAGTTAGCCTCCGCCCACAGCGATTTCACAGGCGTCCCTTCTCCAATGCTGGGACTAGCTAAAAGCATGTTTCAAGCTGGGTTTACCCAAGGCTATGGCGACGAAGACCTCTCCGCTGTAGTGAAATGCTATGAAGAGTGGATCGGACAAAAAATGGGTTCTACTGTATCCGAATAACAGTTCACTTACTCATGACCGTTTCTCACATGACTTCCAATGTGAGAGGCGGTCTTTTTTAACTAATTAATTACTTATGCAGTTAAAATACACGAACGTTTGTTTGCATTAATAGTACTAAATTATTCTTTGTAGTGCAAGAAAAAAAAAGAAAAAGCCCTGCTTTTCAGCAGAGCTTTCTAGTTATCTCTTTATAGAACCGGGTAAGAACAGCAATAATCAGTTACTTCAAATACTTCCAACGCAAATTTTGAGTTGCCAGGGACATTGAACGTTGCCGCTCCCTTAATCTCCTGCCATACCTCAGTGCCGGGAAGCAGCACTTTAAGATCGCCGGACAGAATCTCCATAATTTCAGGACCATCCGTACCAAATTCATATACACCAGGCAACATGATACCAAGTGTGACCTTAGTTCCATCCTGCAAAATTACCGTACGGCTTGTTACTTGTCCGCCATAATATACATTGGCTGCTTTTTCAATCGTTGCGTTGTTAAACTGACTCATTACTTGTTCTCCCCCTAATGATTATTCAGTTAATTACAGAAGTGCTTTCACACGGCTAACTACATTTTCAACAGTAAAGCCGTATTCTTTCATTACTCTGTCTCCAGGTGCGGAAGCTCCGAAAGTAGTGATACCGAGGATATCGCCTTGGTCACCAGTGTAACGTTCCCAGCCAAAGGTTTGTGCCATTTCGATTGCAAGACGAGCCTTAACTCCTGGAAGAATTACGGAATCACGGTATTCTTTATCTTGTTTTTCGAACAGATCCCAGCTTGGCAAGCTGATTACACGAACATCGATACCTTCTTCAGCCAAAGCAGATTGTGCTTTAACAGCCAATTGTACCTCAGAACCAGTAGCGATCAGTTGTGCTTGTGGAGTGCCATTCTTGGAATCAGAAACAACATAACCACCACGTTTGATGTTTTCACGAACGCCATCAACTGTTCCAGCAAGAATTGGCAAGTTTTGACGAGTCAGAACCAAAGCAACTGGATTCTCTTTGTTTTCCATAGCATAAGCCCATGCTGCAGAAGTTTCGTTAGCATCAGCCGGACGAATAACAGTCAGACCTGGGATGATACGCAGGGAAGCCAATTGTTCGATTGGTTCATGCGTAGGACCATCTTCACCAACTGCAATACTGTCATGTGTCAGTACATAGGTTACTGGCAATTTCATGATCGAAGCCAAACGGATGGCTGGACGCAGGTAGTCTGTGAACACGAAGAATGTTCCTCCGAATACTTTAAGACCTGTGTGCAGTGCAATACCGTTCATTGCAGCAGCCATACCAAACTCACGTACGCCGAAGTAGATGTTGCGGCCATCATAAGATTCTGGTGTGAACGATGTCAAACCATTCAAATGCGTCATAGTGGAGCTTTCCAAGTCAGCAGAACCGCCCACAAGCTGAGGAACACCAGCAGTCAGACCGTTAAGCGCACTACCGGAAGCAACACGAGTCGATACTGCTTTATCTTCAGTAGTGTAAGTTGGAAGGTTAGCATCCCAGCCTTCTGGAAGATCGCCGTTGATTACTGTTTCGAACTGTGCAGCAAGCTCTGGATATGCTTTTTTGTAAGCTGCGAATTTGTCATCCCAAGCTTTATTAGCTGCGATTCCGTTTTTCTTCACTTCTGCAAAATGAGCACGCACTTCGTCAGGTACATAGAAATCTTCTTCGTATACCCATTTGTAGAAATCTTTGGTCAGCTTAGCTTCTTCTGCTCCAAGTGGGGAACCGTGAGTACCTCCATGGCCGCCTTTACCTTGTTTGTTAGGGCTACCATAACCAATTACAGTTTTCACTTCGATCAAAGTCGGTTTGCTAGTCTCAGCTTGAGCTTCAGCAATCGCTTTGGCAATAGCCGGAAGATCATTTCCGTCTTCAACGCGAAGTACTTGCCAACCATAAGCATCAAAACGTTGAGCCACGTTCTCGGAGAAGGAAAGGTTCAATTTACCATCAAGGGAAATATCATTTGAATCATACAATACAACCAATTTGCCCAGTTTCAAATGACCAGCGAGTGAAGCGGACTCGGAAGAGATCCCTTCCATCAGGTCACCATCACCACAAATAGCGTAAGTATAGTGGTCAACCACTTTATGTTCATCTTTGTTGTAGGTAGCTCCCAATTGAGCTTCAGCCATAGCCATACCAACAGCCATACCAATACCTTGTCCAAGTGGACCTGTTGTTGCATCGACACCAGCGGTGTGACCTACTTCTGGGTGACCCGGAGTCAAGCTGCCCCATTGACGGAAATTTTTCAATTCTTCCATAGGCAGATCATAACCACTAAGGTGCAACAAGCTGTACAGAAGCATAGAACCATGTCCTGCGGACAATACAAAACGGTCACGGTTTACCCATGTTGGATGATCAGGGTTGTGTTTCATTGTTTTTGCAAACAATTGGTAGCCCATTGGTGCAGAACCCATTGGCATACCTGGGTGGCCGGAGTTTGCTTTTTCAATGGCGTCAATCGCCAAAGTACGAATCGTTGTAATGGACAGGTTATCTACAGTTGAGTTTTCTTCCTTTTGAATCGCTTGTTCTTGTTCACTCATTTAATAGTTCCTCCTCTGAAATCTCAAGAATGTCATTTTGACTCTTATTGTATCATTAGTGTGGAAGCAATTCCAATTGTTTTTAAAAACTCTTTATTTGAACAGCTTATCTTTTGCAATATCGACGTATTTATATACACACAAGAACTATGAGACAAGCCAGAATTGCACTAGTCTATGGTCTAGTTTTTAATTGCGACTAAAGATTGTTTTACAATGCTCAAATATACAGTAAGATGGAGTTAGTTAAGCATAATTTTCATTCATTACCCAACATTTCCTAGTGGAAAGGAACTTTGAACATGAGTTCGAATAAGGACATCTTTATTGTGCTTACCGGTACAGGTACGGCCTTTAGTGGTTTTATTAAGTGGTTTACAAAAGCCGATCTGAATCATGCTTCGATCGCCTTTGACTGTGAACTGCGGGAGGTATACAGCTTCGGAAGAAAAAAAATGCACAATCCATTTGTGGCAGGACTAATCCAGGAGAACTTTATCGACCCTTTTTATAGCAGTGCTAATTGTTCCATCTATCAGTTACGTGTTAGCGCTGAGGAATACGATACGATGTACAATCACGTCCAAGGGATGATGCAAAATCAGGAGCGTTATAAATACCATCTTTTAGGATTAATCGGTGTGCTTCTGAATATTAAAATCGATAGAGAAAATGCTTATTTTTGTTCCCATTTCGTTGCCTCTTTATTTGAAGAAACTGCAGTTCAGCCTGTGAATAAGCCTTCCTGCTTCGTTACACCGGAAGATTTCGCGCTTTCACTCTGTGCACATAAGATTTTTACTGGCAAGCTATCCTATTATTTACGTAGAGCTCAGAGAGCCTCTGCGCGCCCATCCTCTTTACCATTACATACTACTTCGGTTGCCGCACGAATGATGCGAATGAATGAAGACCGGACTGAAGGGGTCGTATAAAAGGTTCTATGCTTGTGAAAAAGGACTAAGCGGATTTAAATCCGCTTAGTCCTTTTTCATTAACCATCAAATAACAAATTGGACCATGTACTGTTTGCACATAAGCTCAAAGCCGATGGATTGATATAGAGAAATTGCGCCTACATTTTCCTCAAGGACATTCAAATACACGTTAGAGGTAACCCTTCCCCCCGCTCGGGTGAGCTCGGCACAGATCTTTTTCCCGTAGCCTTGCCTTCTCCATCTTACATCCGTTCCGATGTTCCCCAATTCAACGTAATCTTCGCTATAAATATGGTATCCACCTACCGCAATCAGCTCATGTTGTTCCATCACACCATAGAACGGATACTGTAATTCTTCTTTTGAGAACGCCATTGTATCTAAATCGGCCATTTTCGACTCAATGAGTTCAAAATAAGGGGGACCCAAATGTAAAACGCTTGTATCCACCGGTGGTAACGCTTCTTGATGGATATGCTTCATTAGAAGCAGTTTTTTGGGTGACTTAACAAGTTCAAGCTGTGAAGCGAGTACAGCCATAACTTCTTCATTCACAATTACATTACCGACAGCATTGTCAGGTAAACTCAATTGATCTTTCATAAATGCAAGCACGGACCGGAGACAGAATGACTTCTCCACAGGGAATACGGAAAACGCATAGAACGAAAGCCCTCTAAAAAAAGCCAATACGCCGAGCAGCTCCCCCTGCTCTGTAAACTGTCCATAGTGTACCGTATTATGCTTACGAGCTGTAAGGTATGAATAGTATAAAAAGTGCTGTTCCCTATTAATCGAACTCAAGATTGATTTCATTTCCGCTGGTGTTAACTCTCGAATCATGTCCCCTACCCCTATCAATGTTTGATACAATGCTTCAACATTAACATGATCCTGTGAAGTCACGCAAAAAAGATAGGGTGATATAGGCTCCTACTCTACTTAATTCGATGACTCTGGAAATACTCCGACCAATCCGATGATATAACAACGGTAACTATATCCGTTTTGGTGTTATACGCATTCTGAGCCGTAAAGGTAAAAGTAACAGGTCCATCTGGTAGCTTTTCAAAAGAGCTATCGTACATTTCACCTGTCCAGAAGGTTTTATCGTCGTTAGTTGGGCTGAGCTGCGTAGTGAACCCTCCGTTCATGGTTACTTGCACAGTATCCGGGAGACCTGTTGCTGTACCTTGCAGAACAAAACGTTCTCCTGCCCAAAATACGTTGTATCCTCTTGGACTCTCCTCATTGCCGCTTTTTTTCAGATTGTAGCCTTTACGGTTGTTGTTCCACTCTTCGGTGTGCTTAACGCCTCCTTTAATACTCAGTAAATTCACCATGAAGTATTTACGTGGAGAGACATCGCTCCAGTTGTAACCATCAAAGACTTCCATTTCAACGGCATACTTTTCATTCTCAATCAGTGAACTGACTGGAATCTGCCATTGTTTTGCGCTTGAAACTTGTTCACCAGATTGTACCTTGATTGCACCGGTGGCCAAGTTAATAATTCGCACCTTATAACGTTGCTGCAGATCTCCGTCCTCATCTTGATAATCCCATTTAATGATCGGTGTAAGTGTACTTGCGATCGTTGGTTTAGATGGATCAACACTGGTTGGGTACGTAATATTAACTGTTGGAATTCTATTCACAACTGTTATACTATGGGATATTTCACGGTACAGCCCCAGAGAATCCGTTACAAGCTGTCTAAAGGTGAATACACCATTACTACTAAACTGCTTCGTGAAGTCCTTTTGAATGCTTGCTAGGGCTTCTGTTCCACTTGATGGTTTTAAGAAATACTTGTGGCTTATTGTATCTCCTTTTGGTTCGTCCGGATCAGTTGCGTTACTCTTAATGTTCAGAACGTCCGTCCGGTAGATCGGTATCTTAGTCGCATCTTTACCAGTATCTGTGATCAGAGTGAATCCCGGCTTAGGTGCATTATCGATGATGAATGTTTTTTCATTTGATACATCTGACCATGAAAATTTGGAGTACGCCCGACCTTTCACTGTAAAGTATTCAAACCGTTCAAATGTATTATTTGGGATTTGATATTGTCTGAGTAGGCCAGTAGGATCTGGATTTTCTACAGTGGAAACTAATAGACCATCCTTCGTAAAGAACTCTAATCTATATTTCTCCTGTGGATCATTTTCTGGATCTGCGTAAGTCCATTTAATTAATGGATCGCCTTGTTCCGAGTCAATCACAGATGGGTTTGTTGCTGTACCTGAAGGGCTAGTTAAAGTCATAGTAGGTGCCAAATTCTCTTTCACTTGGACTTGCAATCCAGCGATATTCGACTTATCTCCTATTTGATCGATTGCCCAATGTTCTAGCGTATATACCCCTGGATCTGAGAAGGTAAGCGTAATATCGCGAGTAAGATATGATTTCACTTCACCATTACTGTTCGTTACTTTCCAGTAGTATTCTAAAGAACCTTGATCTGATGTATCCTCATCGATATCCCCTGATGTAAATTGTTTCGTATCATACTGATTTACGGATGAAGGTCCGTTAATCTTAGCAACAGGAACATGATTCTTAACCATAAATGTACGCGTCGCATAAGAGCTTAACCTTCCATCAGAGGCTGTGAGCTGCATTTCCCAACCATCAGAAATGGCCTTTTTATGTGAGATACCGTTACGATTAATAAGATCACGAACGGTCATAGATTGATAACGGTTGTTTCCTGCCCAGTAGTAAGGAGAGTCATTAAATTTTGCATTCCAGGCATAAGATAAAACATCTCCATCCTCATCTGGATCTGGTGTTAAGTTATCCATTGTGATAATCGTATCGCGGTATATTTCGTTAGGCATTGTAAATGCTGCAGCCGGTGGATGATTGACTACCTGTACATTTTGACTGTACCAATCTGACCACAAGCCACGATTATCATGTACTTGTAGATTGAGTTGATAATTCCCTTCTCCGAATGATGCGATATTCGGTGGTGTTGTTGCTCCACCCCAATGTTCCCATACTTTATTCCATCCGTCTTTGATTACAGTCCAGTAATATACATCTAATGGATCATTATCTGGATCGAAAGATTTGTCTGTAATGGTCGTAGATTTACGATAAGAAACGGTATTCGGATTAACGGTAAATAATGCAACGGGTGGTAGATTAACGGCAGCATTCCCCACAGTACGTTGACACCAATCGCTCCATACACCGACTCCATTATCTCCATCCACATCACGGACTCTTAAACGTATATCGTAACTGTCCTTTTCAAAAACTCCCCCAGGCGGCTGCCCGTCGATCCACATCTCATCAACACTCTTTTTATATTGCCATTGCCACTGCATAATCCCTTTATCAGCACTTGTAATATGATCTAAATCGTAGGATGAATCTATTAATTGAACATTTCCATTGATAAGCCTTGCTGAAAAAAGCGCTATTGGCTTGCGATGGACTTTAAAACTCATCGTAGATGCGGCATCTTTACTCCACATCTGATATTCAGCAAAGCGAGCATCCTGTTTCGGTATATCCTTAGCTTGATAACTCACTACATATTGTCCGGTATACGGAAATGAAGTGTAAAGGCTCGTCCTCCATAGTCCCGAATCCCCTATAATCCCCATTGAGTTATCAAAGTAATTCGGATCATGATCATATCTCACTCGATCAGCGTACTTAGCATCCCACTCATAATCTTCATAGGTGGTGCCGCTATTCTCTATAGGACTATTAACGAGAACAAAAGCGTTTCGCTTCAGTCTGTTTGTAACTTTAAAGGTCATACTCGCGGATTCTGACATGTTTGAAGGATCTGCTACTTTTACAGTCATCGTATAATCGCCCGGCGGGATCGAATCAGCCACAGCGTCTACAGGGATAGAGAAATACTGATATCCTTTCGTTTGAGATACTACCGTCTTCCTATAAAATACATTTGGTATCTCCGCACTTACGATAAGATCATCATTATCTGGATCGTGGACATATCCCTCGATGTTAAGTATGTTTCGTCCAGGCTCGTTCTGCAGGACTTGATTATTGGGTGTATTTAACGAAATGGTAGGTGGACTATTAGGTATCAAAGGAAATACTCTTTGAAAATTATGACCAATGTACGGCCCTCCAAATCCATGTTCTGGACCATATCCACGCCATCCATCTTGTTGACCTGCGCCAAAACCGTAGTTAATTACTAACCCTATTGGAAGTTCGCCGTACCCTAAAGTCCCCGTATAGTTGTAATAGGTAACATCTGTCGCTAGATTAAATGTATGTTCAAATGTATTCGGGTAAAACGGTCCATCAAACCAACTCTTGTACAATGGGGTGAAATTGGTATACTGACTGGTCCAGTCACTCGGACAACCGTATTGGTAACTTGGTAAATCTAATGGTTTCCCCTCTGGAATTGCCGCTACACAGAGATCCGCTCGAACGACACGTTTATCTAGAGCACTTTGTGAAGGAACCAAGTTTACTCCTAAAGTCAATGTTGCATCCGAACTAATATCAAATGTTAGTTGCTTAGTGGTACGATTATATTTAATATTCGTTAGCTTTTGGTTATTTATTGTCCCACGCATAGTACCATAGTTCCAACCAGCGTCATAAAAATCACCATCAGCAGGTATATTTATATCTTTATACGTGATGAAATTTGGATCACCCGTTGCAGCCTCTGCTGTCTGAAGATACATTCCCTGACTAGGGAAAACTCCGAATAGGATAGTGATTATAATTACTAGTGAAAGTATTTCCTTTGTCTTCTTCATTTAAGCACCTCTCCTACCAGGACCAATCAACTTCTGGCGCTCGATTTTTCACTTCTACAATCCGTGAGCTTAACTTTTGTCCATCTGAATTTGTAGATTTCCGATCAGCTTCTGTCACAAACTCATCAATAGTTGGTTGACCAAACTCTTCAAACACAGTAAGTCGGACTTCATATTTCCCTACCTCGCTCAGCTCTAAATTTAAGCGATCTTTGTTCTCATTACTGAAGGTCACCCATGCTTCTCCGCTAAAACTCCCGTCATTATTAGAATCATAGCGATACTCCCAGAGTCTCCGACCCACTACATCTTTATCAGGTGAATAGGATATATCATCCAATGAAACCACCGCTTTATTACCGTAATCAGGACTTCGATATACCACTCCAGGCAGAGTAAAATAGTTGTACGGCGCTTCATCTGGCACAATATCAAAAGTAATCTCATCACTATCAGAATACCCAAGCGTATTTTCCACATAAATCGTAGCCTTATATTTTCCAGCTTTTTTAAATAAGATGTCTTTGCTTTCAAGTTCAGATAATGTACCACTATATTTAATATCTGCGTTCGTACCACCAGATACAGCAGTGATGGTAACTCGTGTTTTTGATGGTATTAACGGAAAGCGTGTTGGACTCTGGCTTCTATTAAACAATGTCGTTTTACGATTTTGTTTAAATATTCCTTCTATATTTATAATTGCTGCTGGCTTCGGCTCAATGACGGTAACTTCTGTACTTGTACTACCTATTTGTCCATCATTGTCAACGACTGTGAGAGCTATAGGAAATGTCTCTCCAACTTGCTCTATGGTATACCATACATACCCCCTTGGGACATTTCCGATTTCTCCCTGCGCTCCAGATGTGCTCCAAGCATAATCAGTGATATATCCATCCGGATCATAGGAGGCATTTCCACTAACGAGCATATCAGACCCTGCTTTTATGTATCTAGCTGTTGATATTCTTGCAATAGGTGGCTTTCCTTCAGGTTCTGTTGGAATAGTTGGATTTGGAGGAAAAGTAACTTGAGGATTGTTTTTATAAATACCTGCCGAAATCTGTAGAGGCTGTTCCAGAGAGGTAATGATTCCACTCTTTGTGACGATTGGCTTTTTAAAGCGGACGAGAACGGTTAAAGCATATTCCTGAGTAAAATGTTCGCCCGTTACACTCGACTTTTTGATCTCAAAGTCAAACAAAGTGCTTACGTTAAATGTCTTTGCAGATTCCTTTTTCGTTTTGAGTGTATTGTTCCTGTCTTTCTCTTTAGCATAGAACACCCACTCATCAATGTTTGAAGCATCATTGTAGCCTTGCAGCTGCCCCATTAATGAAATTTGTACGGGTTCGTCTTTATCTCCCAATTTTGTTGGATTGGGATTAGGTTTATTTAGAGTTACCGTACCGGTAAGTGTGGGTTCTGTAGGAAGGGTGTAGTCGAAGGAGACGCTTCCACTATACTTATACGTAGTCACATTAGCCGAACCTGTAAAGTAGTAGCTTAAATCTGTTTTATAACGTCTCCCCAGCGCATGACCACTTGGATCAAAATTTGAACTTAATTGTTCAGGAGCATAATTTCTTAAAGCTGCGTTAGTTTTATAATAAATAATAAATTGATTCCCATTTACAACATTATGATTAACATAGGTTGTTGGAAGCGATTCTTTAGGTACCACTAATTGGACAGTTGACTCTATGATCTGAGACGAATCAATTACCGAATTTACGTTTTTGTCGTACCATTTAATTCCCGAACGTGATACTGCAGATTGAGTCACCACTGTCATATCAGGTGGATCATTTCTAGGTGTACCACTACCTTGTCCATTTTTATCGTAATGTTTTTGACCATTAATGTATGGGTCCCATTCATTTATCTGCCATCTTACTCCGTCTGAATATCGCCAAATAGAATTACCGGGAATTGTTACAAAAAGGGTTTCAAACGAGCCGTGATAACCGAGCACATTATCTATTCGTTGCTTTGCTTCTACTCCCTTTAAAGTAACCTTTATTTTTCCATTCTCCATTGTCAGAGCAACCTTTTGATTGGTCCCATTATATTTAAGAGAAGAGACATCAATTGCCGAACTGGATACTCCACTTGGAAGATCTAAGTAGTAAGATTTTTGGGCATTTGCAGACCCACTAAGAATTTCTGAAGGTATTGACACTGTTTTGTTTTGCGAATTAGCTGCCTTAATATTCTGTGGGATATATACAAAAATTAATATAACTGTAAGCAGAACTATCCAGATTTTTTTCATAAATATTATTCTCCTGGACGTTTAACAATATATTTTTCTTCAAAACCCCCACCAAAACTAGCATATATAGAAATAACCGAAGGGTCTTTAAAGTACCCATACATTTGATAACTAGACAATTTTCCACCCGGTTTCAACACCCAATTCCACAATGCTTCCTTATTGTTCAACTCTAACATTGTTTTTCCTGGTGTTGGTGCAAGAAGATTAACACTATCCACTTTAAGATGCCATTTTTCATTCAAATCTACCGCACTTACTTGAATGACTTTACTCCCCTTATTTTCAATGGTGAGTTTAGTCCAAATCATATATTTAGTAGGTGATTTATAAATATTATCTGAATAACCATACATCTTCATTAGAGACTGTGCTTCTTTAGACTTTACATCGTAAAACATCAGCTTTTCTAACGTATACGTTAATCCTCCAGCGCTGATTGTTACTGGAAGATCCACTTCTTTTTTTAGACCAAATTTAAACAGATTATCTCTCATGATAGGCACTGGCGTTGCTATAGGTTTCACGGTTGCTGTGGGTACCGCGGATGTGGTTGGCTTAGCCGTAACTACTGATGTAACCGTTTCCGCTTTTGCAACCACTCCCTGCCCCAAAACCACACTAAATAACATTGCCGCTACCAAAGTCGCCTTTACAACTCTCTTCATCCCCAAATCTCTCCTTTGTCTCAATTGGATTTTTCCTACTTATTAAACTTATACTCCTGAACTGCTGGTACTCTGATTGGCTCTTGTGTTTTGGCTCTGGAGATCAGCAACGGATGTTCCGTCTCAATGACGGCAATAACCGAGGGACCCTCTATGTATTTGGTAATGCCATATTCACTATCCTCGTATAAAAGCGGAAAAGTTACTCCATCGGAATCATCAACAATATCAAACTTCACAATCTTTACTTGATTCTTAAAACGGCTGCCTACTTGGGGAGAAAGGCCGTTATCAAGCCCAAGATTCGCCTGCAAGACATGTTGAAAAGTATCGTAAGCAAGCGCGGGATCGATAATTAGACGACCTCGTGTGAGTTCAGTTTCATCTAATTCCTGCGCGGCATCATGAACAGCGATATTGTTTGCATCTTTTAGCATGCTGCGCAGCATGTCCCACTCCTGATTCTGGATCTGAAAGAACCAGGAGTAGATAAAGATCAGTAGGACAAATGCCAGCTTAATAATGTAATCCATAAATTAGGCTCATCCCTTAATCAATCGAGATATTCACTCATAATTGACCCATGTCCATAATATCGGGTCGGCTGCGAAACCGTGGAAAAGTTATACGGAAACAAATTTATCCGTGGTGCTGTTACATACACATCAATTCGTTGCTTGCGTTCTTGAATGGTATCTGTACTGCTCGTAATTTCTATAGAATCCTCTGAGAACCCAATCGCCTTCAGATTTGAAATCACTTCGTTCCGCATAGACGCTGTGACCATCCCCTCCGTTGCAGCTTTTTGTGTGATGTAGGATGTATTAGCTTTGACCTGTAAATCTAGCAGATAATCAATATAGGTGAATATGGGCTGCAGGATAATAAACAGGACAAGCCACATGAATAATGCCCGGAGGACGGTCTCCTTCAATAGAAACGCCTCCTTCTAATATTGTTCTACTTGCTTAGTATGTGTGATGATATCGTCTTGACTGCTGCCAATGATATGCGTAGCTACTGTGATAAACATCCCTGCGATTACAAAGCCAATAGCCAGAAACATTGCTATAGAGATAGAGTCTTTTTTCATAATCGAATTAAACCGAAGGTTGGGTTAAGACCCGAGCAGTTGCCGTTTGGCTGGAATCCAGCGGTTGAATAAATGTCACACCCGGAATCGTCGGTTTATTATCATCCGTAGCATCAATTACATCTCGAACTACAGGAATCAAAACGGCAATTACGATGGCCACACATAAAAATCCAATAGCAATAAACAAACCTGTAGAAATAGCATCCTTTTTCATTGTTAAAATCTCCCTTTTATTTTATATTTTTTAAATAATATTGAATATACTATTTTTCACTGGAACATACCGACCCCATTAAAATTCCCTTTGATCAGTAAAATGTACTGCATCGCCATCGCGACGATCATCAAAAAAGTAGCAATCGATGGGATAACATTAATGATCGTAGATAGATCACCGATAAAAGACCACTTTTTCAAATACTGATCGCTGGAGATTTTGGAGATAATCTTACCTTGCTCACGCAAATAATTCGCCGCTTCTGTGTCGTCATCCATACCCTCAGTAGCCAGCAAAATGGACCGAATGTCATTAATAAAACTATGATTATCCGGAAACTTTGCACAAAACCATTCAATCGCCCCCTCCACACCCTCATCTACTGCTCGTTCTGACAACTCGTACAGATCCTGACGTATATATTGAAAATGTCCAGCCGTACTCCCGCAAAAAGTGCCAAATTGCGCATATCCGCGCTTGCGTAGCCGATTATTCTCGTATAGACGGATGAAAGAGATCAGCTCACCGTCTTTTTTAATAACCGTTTTTTGATGAAGCCATGCAAGCACCCAGCCAAACGGAAGGTAGCGCATCGGACTGCTGATTACGAGAATAAGAAGAGCAATTAGAGGGTCATAAATAGAAAAAGAATTAGAACGAATGAAATCACTGACGACTTGAGTTATTAAATAAATCAGCGCTGCTGAGTAACGGAAAAGCGTAATTTTACGGGCTGAAATCGATAAACCAGAATCATTCAATAATTGCTGAAGTCTATCCCCCTGCACCCGTTCCCCAAGCTCATTCCACCGTAGTCCTAATCGGACAAGATATCTTTCCTGTTTACTACTACTGCTTACAAAGACAAGTAATGCGACATAAACAATCCCGATTACAGTAACTAATAGTAACAATCTGTCCATAGCTCATCACCTTAGTGGTAGTCCAGTTTAGGTCTGGCGAGAATAGTGCTGATCACAAAAGAAATAAAAAGACCGGAGACGATCACCATCAAAAAAGAAAGTCCTACTGTAGTCTCAAACTGCAATTGGAAATAGATATCAGGCTTCAGCATGTACATAAAGGTTCCAACCGTTGATACCAGCACCAAAAGATTCCCGTATAAGCCAAGGCTGATCGCATCTCTACTTCCCGCTTTTACAGTCAAAATCGTTTCTCTCTGTTGCTCCATGGAACGGTTTAACAGCATCAGTGAGCTTTTTAAATAACGGGTTCCTTCCTTCTCGGCATAGAGCAAATCCGATATAAATTCTAGGGCGAAGGTAGTACCAATCGCATTGGAAAATCTCCCTGCTTCCTCAACAAGCTCCTTCTCATTACTGTAATTGGAAAACGCAGCCCCTAGCAGCTTCAAAGGACCCTTCAGCACATTCTTATCCGTAAGAAAATCCGCTGTCCGATCGAGAACGGAATCTACCGACAAGTGAGTGAATTTGGTGGAGATTTTGACTACATCGAGTAAATCATAGCTTCCATGCACCTTCCTTTGCGCGTAGATGTATCTCATACGAAAATAAGGAATCGTCGCAGAAATCACAGCCATAAAAAGTGGAAATCTCCATGCCCCCTGAATCGAACGCCCTTCGTTAAAAGTTATCCCTTCCAGAAAAGGATTGTTAAAACTTAATTGTCCAGGAAGCTCGCTTAGCGTCAGTAGTCCTGATAGAAAAACCGCGATAAACACTATTGCTGTACGCATGATAAAACGCATAACGCTAATTCCCGGCTCATATTTTCGGTGTACGAAATATAAAAGATTATCTAGATGACGGTAGAGCCATAGCCTTTTTTTTACCGAGCTAACTCTTTTGCCAAAAATACTCATTTTATGTTTGATACGAAAATCGAATTTCTGACCCACTTGTCGTAAATGCCTTTCGATTAGCGGTTTAATGAGCAGCCAAATTCCCCATACAATTAACAAATGAAGGACAAAACGAAGAATATACAATAATAAATCCACGGTTTCACCTCCTCACTCGTTAAGAATGATCTTAGATTTCAAGCTTTCTTTGATAGGCTGATCCATTGGTTTTGCTGCTGCAAGCTGTCCCAGCTCTTTTTGAAGTAACTGTGTTGCCTGCTCATTTTTCCTAGTCATCTTCAGAATCAGGTTCTTTGTCAGCTTGTCATTATAGGACCAACACATCTTCTGGGGTTCCCAGCGCATCAGATCATTCGCAAATACAGAGTTCTTTTCCTCGTCATAAAAGACTTCCGATATTCGCGTTAACCGCTTCTTCCCGTTCGGAACACTTTCCAAAATAAAGACCAGCTCGCACGATTTCAGTGCAGAGATCAAATGCCCCTTAAGGCTCCCGCCAATCCTTGTCGACACGGCAAAAGAGCCTTGATAAGGAATATCCTCCGAATCAACGGTGTGGAAGGTTCCGGTGATGCCGTCATACCCTTTTTCCCCACTCCACAGATAAAATTCCCATTCGTTATAACGCATTTCCGTCATATACAAAATGTTTGGGTCATGCCGCAGCGATTCTACCCCTACCTCCATCAATTCCTCGTTCGCAGCCTGGATTGGAATAATTCGGTGCCCTTTAATCTGGTAAGGTAAAATCGACTCCGGATGCTTTTCTATCATCACTACACCCATACAGGATGAAGATCCGAGCAGTTGCTCACCGACGATCGTATTTGCAAAGGTTGTTTTTCCCGAGCCTACAGCGCCCGCAATAATGGTATTGCGAAAGGTAGATGATAACGCCCGAATCATTTCGACCGATTCCGCAGGAATACATTCTGTACCCGCCTGATCTTCCAGACTCAGAAACTCTACAACCTGCCGCCGTAACGATATTGTGGTGAAGCCATCCCATACTCTCGGGGATACCCAAATGGCAAGCCTAATAAATCGACCAGGCCAGAGCGGGTCATCCATTTTAAACTCCACTGAAGGGTTGTCCTTGTTCAGCTTTTTGTTGGGATCACTTTTTAATAAGGAGCGCTTTAACTGTTCAACCCGATCTAGTGAAGGCATCTCATATGGATAAGCTACAAACTCACCTTTCTGGTTATAAAAGATCTGCTTTCCGATCATCTGTAGCCCGGTTGATTCACTGTATGCACGATCAGTAAACCAACGATAAGCCGGACCAAAACCCTTCCACTCATGATAGAGCGCTTCTGCAGCCGTTCTGTATGCTTCTGGAACCTTGCCCGTAAAGGGTGTCTTCCGCAAGTATTTCTCTATCTCATTCATAAAAAAGCTAACCGCCTGCGGATCTCCAATTAGCGCCTTCGCATTTAACTCGAAGTAAGCATCATCCTCACGTTCCAGCCCTTCGTTCATATCGTTCTTCATTTTTTGCAAAAATGCATAAAAGTCTTCCTTGCCCGGTTTGCTCATGCGTAGGATACTTTGTTTTAGAGAGAACAACGGACGGTTCGGTTGATTTCCATTCATAGGAATATGCCTTTCTTTTTAGCTTCTGGTGCCAGGCTCATGGACACGAGCAGAGAATGTACCTTATCATCCACATGCTGCAGCTCTTTTTTGCCTAGAGGTAAGCTTTCCTGCAAGGGCTGGTAATACGGTAGCTCCAGCAATATTTCAGCCCCAAAGCGAAGCGCTAGATTTTTAGGAGAAGATATTTCTTCCACATTACTGCGGTTAATAATCAGTTGAAAATCATGTGGACGTAGATCCATATGCCCAGCAAGCTCTAGAAGAGGTTCGAGTCTGTATTCATGCTTTGGATGAGTGACGATCATACGCAGTGCCGATTTGTGCATTCCGACATACCATGCAGCACTTTCCGGAATAGAGCCAAAGTCAGCAATAACCACATCTGCATTTGCCCCAGCTCTAGCTAAAAAATATTCAATCTCATCCTCCTGATAATCTTGTGCACTCAAGTAATCGTAATTGCCTGGGAGATACGAGTAACCGTCTTGCTTAATCAATTGTTCAAAATCCTCATCATGAATCATCTTCCCTGTGAGCCTTGATCGAAGCCTATCCAGACTAATTGTAGCTTTGCGGTCATATCCGGGATCATATAAATCAAGTCCAAGGACAATAACACGAAGGCCTGCCGCGGCAATTCGTCTTGCGAACAGTTTGGCTACACTAGTGCAGCCGATCCCAGGACCAGATCCAAAAAAACCAACCAGATTACTTCGTTCCTCCCCTTCCTCGTCTAGAATAAAGCGAATCTTCTCTATCACCACTGACGAGGTAGAACGAGGAGGGATAAAATAGATTCCTAAGCTTTCACACAGCATATGTACAGCTTGGTAACCACTGATTCCCTTTTGCAAATATACATATAGGATCATTGAGCTCGGATAATTCCGGCGCAGTTCGCTAAGTGACTGAGCTTGAATCTGGTCACTGGTAACCATTAGCATATGGCCCTCTGCATGAGACGGATCAGGAAGTACGCTTTGTGTAATTACAATAAATCCTGCATTTTTGATATCATTAATGGTTAACTGATCTATGCCTAGACTAAATATTTTCAAGACTCTTCCCTCCTACTCGACCCGTACGATCCACAGCTTTTTTCCCTGCTCCAAAAATTGTCCGAGCCGCTCGCCATCACTTTTCTTCAGCTTCAATTCTGGTGTCGCCACCTTGCCAGTCGAAGTGAACCGATTATTGTTGTTTCCCTTTTCTGAATCCAGCACATCATTATTGTCTTCTGTTCGCACATAATTCACGGTGACTCCAGATATAAACACCTCCTTTGCAGGTTCACTAATTGAGCTCTGCACGATCAGTTCCTCCTCTTCCTTCTTGTTTGGGCTAAGCGATTCACTCCGCCTCTCTCGGTCTCCATCAACAAGATAAATATCTACCTTATCCCGGCTGCGCAGTGAACCATTGATGGCATAGATCGCTTCCTTTGGTATAGGGAAAATCCCTTCATCCTTGAGAGGTTCTAAATCACTAACATCCACTAAGGATGCCGTCAAAATACTTCCGTTGGTCAGATTTACATTCGTAATTTTATGCTCCACTTGTGCGATTTCTGTAATTACACCCGAAGGTATATCCTTGGTCTGAACAGAATCCAGATATAAATCACTTGCTTTCAGCTCATAGTTTTTTGGAAGAAGCTCCCCGCCTTCCACCTTGATTTTGACCACAGTTCGGGATAGTACGTAGGGCTTGAAGTAGAGATCATAGCCTAGCAATCCGCCGACTCCAGTAATCAAAATGAGACTTGCGAAGAAATAATTGCGTTTCAACAGTTGCCTACGCTGTAAAGCCAAGCCTTCCACCTCCTCAAAAACACAGTTTTGAAAAACGACAAAAAGCAACTTGGCGTAAATAGCCAAGCTGCTGGTAAAATGCTTTTTTACCTGTAGAGATTTAGAGAGCTATTAGATTATAGAGTTCCGGTAAAAGCGCTCAGGTTCATACCATAGGCTCTCACCGGAAAATAACCTTTTATTTAAACACTACGGTCTTATTTTGATGGACGAGGATACGGTCTTCGATATGCCACTTCACTGCACGAGCCAGAACAACCCGTTCAATGGTGCGTCCAATCCGCTTCAGCTCGATGACATCATCACCGTGACTTACCCGCTGCACATCTTGTTCAATAATCGGGCCACCATCAAGCTCTTCTGTAACATAGTGAGCAGTTGCTCCGATAATCTTTACCCCGCGTTGGTACGCTTGAGCGTAAGGATTACCGCCAATAAAGGCCGGAAGGAAGGAGTGATGAATATTAATAATTTGGTGGCGATAGTGCTCAATAAACGACGGTGAGATAATCTGCATATACCGAGCCAGAATTATAACATCAATGTCGTCTCCGATGACCTCAAGCTGACGTTTTTCCGCCTCAGCCTTAGTATCAGCTGTAACTGGAATATGGTGAAAAGGAATGCCGAAGGACTCGACATACGATTTCATATCCAAATGGTTGCTCACGACGAGAGCGATGTCGGCTTCTAGATCACCAGCTTGCCACTGCCAGAGCAGCTCCACAAGACAATGGTCTTCTTTAGAGACAAATATGGCTAATCTTTTCTTATGACGAACATTGAAAATTTTCCAGTTCATCTTGAAACGTTCAGCCACCCCACCGAACAAAGAACGTATCTCTTCCAGACGATCTCCTAATTCGGGAAGGTCAAACTCAACTCTCATGAAGAACATTCCGCCATCTGGATCCATTGTGTACTGATCCGATTGCACAATATTCGCGCCATGCTGATACAGAAAGTGTGATACAGCCGCCACGATTCCCGGTCCGTCAGGACAAGAAATGAGCATACGCGCCCGGTTGGAATAAGACTCAACACCTGACGAATTGTTTCTTTTTACGTGTAATTCCATGATCCTCATCCCATCCCCTCATCTACATGTGCAATCTGAAGTCTAACTTATGCGTGAACGAGCACTTACTTGCCTGCTAACCATGCAATCAAGCGATGATTAATGGCTTCCTCGCTCAATTGCGGGAACAGCTCGGCAGCGATGACTTCATCATATAGACGCTCCAGCGGTTCACGTGGATCAGCTTTTTTAGCCTTGGCATCGTTCTTCAGCATCTCCCAGACATTAAGCACAAATTGACGGGAATCGATCTCCTTATTAGCAAAAAACTCACGCAGTTTTTCAACATCCTCTAGAAACTCCGGTCCAAATCGTTCCGCTACGTTACCACGGAGCAAAGCAATCTCTACCTCATACATCGGACGCTGTTTCTTCGCATCTTTACCAACCCATGGCGTCTCAAGAATGAATGGCAGACCTGTCAATTTCTCATGATGGACGATTTTGTTAATCGTATCAAAACCGATCCAACCCGAACCAATTGGAGTGTGACGGTCTTTACCTGCTCCACATGGATTTTTGCTGTCATTGATATGGATAACCCCAAGACGATTCAAGCCGATAATCTCATCAAACTTGTTAAGAACGCCATCCAAATCATTAACGATATCATAGCCAGCATCATGAATGTGACAAGTATCAAGACATACGGACAAACGCTCGTTATGTTCAACCTTATCAATAATAGAAGCAATCTCCTCGAAGCTGCGCCCGATCTCTGTTCCTTTACCAGCCATAGTTTCTAGGGCGATATGAACTTCAGTTTCATTAGTTCCCCCAAGAACCTCATTAAGTCCATCTGCAATCCGCTGAATACCGTATTCTGCATCCTTATCAGTGAAGGCACCCGGATGTAATACGATATGCTTGACCTCAAGCGCATGCGTACGACGGATTTCCTCTTGTAAGAAATCAACGGCCAACTGATACGTGTTCTCTTTATAGGAAGCGAGATTAATAATGTAAGGTGCGTGGACGACAATCTCCTCCACACCGTTTTCTTTCATTGCTTGCTTTCCTTCAACCGGATACATGGCATCAATCGGCTTGCGGCGCGTGTTCTGTGGCGCTCCTGTATATATCATAAATGAGCTGGAACCATACTCATTTGCTTCATTTGCTGCGGTCAAAAGACCCTTGTCCGAGCAAGACACGTGTGAACCTATTTTCAGCATACTTCTTCCCTCTTTCCTTCACGAATTACCCCCTATTCTACCGTGATCAGAAAAATAAATCTAGACAAGGTCAATATGCTGGGTTCTGCTTCGCAAAACTTTGGAAATAAGCTATACTTTAATATGAGATTAAATTATGTGAGAATACTCATTGCCAAAAGGTGGTGTATGCATGTCTATCCAATCAGGACTTGGTTTATTATCCGCAACACCGAGCAATTGGTTCATGAACTCTATCGCTTTCTGGACATTTATGCTGCTGGGTTCCATGTGTATCGGCGGTTTTTTTATGTTCCGGAAATTCCTAAAGGTGTTGCCGAAAGCTGATGGAAAATCAAAGCTGGACTGGCAAAATTACTGGGTAGAACGCAGTCGTTCACTCTGGAGTGATGAATCAAAAGCTTTCTTAGACCAGCTTGTTCAGCCTGTGCCTAGCCCTTTTCGCGATATCGCCAAACATTCCATTGCTGCCGAGATCGGTAAGATCGCTGTGGAAAGTAATGCAAAAGAGGTAACTCGTGATCACTGCATTAAAGGTTACATAGTCGCCACACCACGGCGTGACAATCGTTTCCTCGTCAATTTTCTTGAAAAGAATAAAATCGACTACTCTGCTTACCAGCATTTGTTCAAGTGATTGATAATCTGATGTTGCGTTCAGAACGGAGGCCAACCTTATGAAATATGTAATATGTGGCGGCACCGGTTTTATTGGCAGCGAACTAGCAAAATACTGGCTACTAGCAGGCAATGAAGTTGCAATCGTCGGTCGCAATCTACCTAAGGCTGCACCTTATCATCCTAAGCTGAGTTACCACACATGGGACAGCCTTAACAATGATCAAGTGCCTATAGAAAATGCGGATGCCTTGGTCAATCTTGCTGGTGCTTCTCTTAGCCAGCGTTGGAGTCCAAGTGGTAAAAAGGCAATCATGCAATCCCGTCTTGCAACCGTTTCCGCTGCTGCTAAGCTACTCGACCGTTTGAAACACAAACCTTCTGTAGTCATTCAGGCGTCCGCTGTAGCTATTTACGGAACCTCTTTGCAAGATACCTTTAGTGAATCATCACCAGCCCATGTCATGGACTTCCCTTCAGAAGTGGTTAAGACCTGGGAAGAGGCTACTGATGAAGCATACAAGAATATCCGTATGATCAAGTTGCGTACTGGGGTTGTGCTCGGCAATGAAAGCGGTGCTTTCCCAAAAATGAAGCTACCTTATTTACTGGGCTTTGGTGGTAATATCGGCGCGGGAAACCAGTGGGTATCCTGGATTCACCTGACGGATATCGTCCGTCTAATCGATTTTTGTATTCAGAATCCCACCATCGCCGGACCTGTTAATGCGACTGCACCACATCCGGTCACGAACGAAGAGTTCGGTAGAACGATCGGCAAAGTATACAAACGGCCGCATTGGTTCCCACTACCCGCCATTCTGTTAAAAACAGCAGTAGGTGAATTGTCTGAGATCTTGCTCAAAGGACAACGCGTTCTTCCATCGGCGGCATTAGAACATGGCTTTATCTTTACCTTCCCCACACTTCAAACCGCTTTAGAAGATTTGAAAAGCCAAAAATAGCAGAATTAACATTCTTTGCTTGTACTCTTCATCCCATGTGGAATGTGTAACTTCCTTTTACAATCTTAAATACGGTCCCCTCTGACAGCGGGTACTCTTTGTAAGGGATCATGGCTTCGCCTTGAAAAAGCGTTCCATTTCTGGAGTCGAGATCCTTTAGTACGTATCCGCCAGGGCTCCTAGATATCTCCGCATGTACTCTAGAAGCTCCTTCCGATCTTTCTACATACTGAGCTACTTCTGCCGATCGGCCAATGATAAAGCTAGTTCGGTTTAACGCTATGGTTTCCGACTCTGCCTCTTCCTCATCGCTTCTTTTGAGATAAGGAACATTTCGAGCTAGCTTCTCATTTCGTTTGCCTTGCTCAGGTGTTTCCTCCCGTGATAATAAAGCGGTTGGGGCTATTGGACCTGGTGGTATTACAGTACTATCCTCCTCTTTCCTTGATTCAGATCGCACAGACGGAATGTTAGATAAAGGGTCGGATGGATGCTGATCTCCCTTTGGAATCGATGCTGCTGGACGCACAGGGGTCACAGGATACCTACCGAAATCCCACTCCAGTTCTCTTCGATTCGGACTCCGGTTTGTATCTTCAGAATCCTCACTCGTATGTTCCTTTTCTTCGTCACTTCCAAACCTAATTCTTTCGCTCCATACCATCCAGCTAAAAGTAGCCAAGGCAATCGTTGCGATCCCACAAACGGCTAGCCATAACGGTTTTGGGTTATTCAAATATAGGAATTTCCATAATAATGCATCACCCAATAAGCAACCTAGAATAATATAGGTTCTTGAGCTTGAGGGTTGTGAATTCGTCAACTTATTATCGTCTGTAGACCGAAGAAACCTTTCCTCTTCTTTCACCCTAAAATTCGGACTGGAATAGCTATTTAACCACGGAGCTGAATTCTGCTGCGTACGCAGACCCTTATCCTCGTTCCGCTCACTCATTTTTTTCTGGGGAGCAGGTACCTCATTCACAAACAGTTCCCTTACTCTCTCTTGCATTCGTCCTTCAGGCTCTGCCGGACGTACTTCTGTCAACTTAGGTGATGTGTATGCCATTTCTGCGTTATTACTGAATTGTCCTCTACTAGAGTCGCCCTCTGTCAACAGCTCTGAGAGAAGACCCTTTAAGCCCGCTGGTGTAAATTCTTCTTCCCCACAGTATTGCAGCACTCTTTGAACACCACTGCCAGTAAGCTCTGTGATAGAAGCCATCATCACCATGATCAGCGATTTGAGAGACTCTCCCAGCCTAGAAACAGGCTCATTCCCCTGAACAGGGATATAGGTGAGATATACCTTACCACTCTGCAATGATCCTTCAATAAAAATATAATCTTCATGCAAAGCATACTGATCCGCCCGAAGCATATATAACCTGCCATCTTCCATCCCTTGCGCAATTTGTAGAAGTAATCCAAAAAATGAGGTCATGCTCAACTTCTCACTTTTGAGCAAATGACTGAGCATTTTTTTACGCAGAACAGCATATTCCATCGTAACCTTTAAATCAATTTCCCTAAGTAACAACCTTAAATGATGAGGAATGTCAGTGTTCATCAGCATACGAGCTTGAACCATATTAAGCTTACCTACCGGCATTCCTTCTGGTTCGCCAAGCATCATATATATACCGTCCTGCTGTATAAAGTCACGGGATAATCCGTACAACAAGCATCACCACCTCCTATTTTAAAAATAAAGATAAGCGCAAATGGTACCAGGGACTACAGCCAGCATAAAGGGAAATCTCAACAGCTCATCATCTTTATTTATTAATAGGAATGAACTCTTCAATAATATGAATCCGGAAATTGTGTTAAATATCCTGCGCGTACGCCTGCCTGTCTCCCGTCTCTTTAAGACAATTAGCCAGCCTATCAAGGCCCCAAACAGTACGGAGTACATCACGACCTGCAATGTAAATAGCATTCCTGTCCACGCCCCAATCCCGGCAAAAAGCTTAACATCCCCTGCACCAACCGCCCCTATCAAATGCATAATTAGAAGCACTGCAAATCCTGCAGCGGCACCCACACCAGCCTTAAGCAGACCATCCCAGCCGTTCATCAGCGCTTGAGCAAGCAGACCAGCAAGCAAGCCTGAGACAGTGATCCAGTTTGGTATTCTCATCGACTTTATATCCGTAATAAATGCAGCTGCCAGAAACGGCAGACATCCCCAGAAGGCCCACTCCGCCATGGATTACACTCCTTTCCCCTTCACTCATTTCACTACTGTGAACATCACCTCAATAGATCTACCGTCATCGAGCTGAATTACAAATGGCCACGAGCCCGGTGTGGTATTCACACCAATTTTCCACTCCCACTCGATATATCCGTCCGCATCCGCTTGTTTCCAGCCTAAATATTTAGCAGTGCTTCCCCCGCTTTTATAAAAAACGGATAAGCTAGCGGAAGCATTCGGCGGAATTTTAGCACGAACTTTGCCTTGCTTATTGGCTACAGCTGGATTCGGTTTCTCCAAAATCTTAATAAAATCCTCTGGTTGACCAGTGCCGTCATTGCCCTTATTTGTACCCTCTCCTGTATCCCCGATCCAAAGACGTTCAACAGCACTTGCCTCAAGTACAATGCGTTGGTTTAGAAAGGGAACCTTCATCGGCAGCTCATAGCTAACCACCAATCCAAAGTAAGGTCGGGTACCCTTCTTTAACTCAGGCACGATAATGTTGGATACATGAATTCGATCATAATCCAGTAATTCTGATGACAGATACGGCTTTAATAGGGGTTTTATCGCTAGATCCAGTACACTTTCTGAGGTCTCAGCCTGTAGCTTCTGCAGAGGTCCCTCGCCCTTCTCTAAAGCTGACATGACCCACTCATTCAGCGGCTTAGGTAATGACATTGCATAACTACTGCCCCAATCTGTAAGTGACAAGCGAGGAATCGTCCAATTCGATTCGGCTTGATTGCCAGCGGATAGGTCGGTGCCATCCTTCACTGGATTAGCGCCAGCTTCGCTTGTTGCTCCCCATTTCTGCACAGCCAAAGCTGCTGGGTACATATGCGTTGAAATAGATTTCACAGTATCAGATGCTGTGCTTTGTAAGGCTGTTGAATACAAGGTCATCTGTACGATAGAAATTAGGAACAAAACAAACAGTAGGAAGATCGGAAGTACCATCGCCGCTTCTACTACCATGCTGCCTTCTTCCTGCGTCTTCCTCCTAATCCGGTACCCGTCCCCCATATCCTTACCAACCTCCTGCTAGTATGAAAAATCAGCCTGCACTGCTCTCATATATGTACTGCCTTGCACTTCTCCAGAATACCCAGCGCTATAGTCCAATAGCTTCACAACACCCGGTAGAAACCATAGTCGCATTCCAAGCTTAATATTCGATGAGACATACGTACTTCTTTCATCTGGATTTATTCCTGTGTTCAGTCGAATGAGAGCCAGCATCCGAGATAATTGAACATTCCCGCCTCCATGCAGCATCATGAACAGACGCAAATGATCACGATAAGTCAGCTGGGCCGGTAAATATTTAGACAGTGGTATGGAATCTTTCTCACAGAGTAACAACATGTCCTGAATAGCTTGCTGGATCCCATACAACAGTGCTGCGGCCAGAACAGCCAATGGGTTTCCTAAACTTGCCCTCTCAATAAAACCTTCCATCGTTCGAATAGACAGCCGCATGGCAAATATTTCAGCATACGCTGCGGCTACATTTCCAGCGGGATTATGAAATCCGTAAAGAATGTATTCCAGCTCTTGCGCTTTAGGATTAAGCTGGTCTGTAAGTTCGGCTGTGCCCTCAGAACCTTGTGCTAGAGTAGCTAACTTGGAAACATCAAAATGTTGAAAATAGAGAGCAGAATACTCCGTTTGAAAAAGTCTATCTCTAGCCCCTCCCATAATGCCACCCATCGCTGCATAGATTCCGTCCATATCCTCCATCGCCGAACTCCCAGCAGTATACGGGTTAGTGCTGACTTCAGATTTACCAAGTGGATCTGATGCTAATTCCTTATTAAAAGCAATATTCTCCTCGTAATATTGACGAAGTGTATCATAGCTTTTCAGAGAATCCGTCACTCCGTTACCCATCATTCGAATCTTATCAAGTAACGCTTTCGCTTCACCCAGCTTCGATTTTGCTTCTCTCTCCAATTGCTTACGCTCTTTATCCGAGCTACGGTGCTGTTCGATTAAAGCCAAATCACTAACGATAATACTTCCCTTCTTACCGTAATTCTGTAGATAGTTATTCACTACGCGTGAAGCTTCAAGAACAGAAGAGATCATTTGATAGGAGTCACCATATTCACTCAAAGCTTCATACAGCACACCCGACATTCCTGTTACGATAGGTTCAATGGCCTCGTAAGAACTTTTCTGCATAGATATACTATTCTCCATCTGACTTAGATCAGTTGAGGAGAGAATCAGTGCATCTTCCTGCTCACGCAGCTTTTTAAGCGGGTCTGAGCTTATCTCTCCTGAGCTCGCCGGAATATCCCAGTCATTAGCAGGAACATTTGATAGATCCACCCCCTCCATTCGTGACTGTTCCAATATATTTCTCATCTCGTCATTCAATTGCTCTGCCTTCTTTAACGCTTTATTCGCTCCCTCCATTGATCTTTCATGGTCTTCACGAAAAGCTGTTAATAAGGCAGGAAGCCTCGATAACATTTCAGTAGTTCGACTCCGGTAGAGAGACAATTGATAAGTGTACTTTGCAGGCTTTTTACTATCACGATAAAGATCATCGTAATATTTCCCAAGATAGTCACTATACTGTGCGGGAATATCCGCCGCCGATTGCATACTTCCGAGTGAACTGGCAGAAATGGATTCTGCAGGCGGATTCATAATCCATTGAAGTAACCTTCTTCCACTCTCCGCAGCCAGGCTTCTCTGCTCTAACATAAGATCCAAAGCCTCTTCTCGCTCGTCATATAACGGCTGTAGCTTACTGAGTAGTTCAGTAGCCCGTGAGGCCTCTGCCATTACTCCTGACATCGGCTTGAATTTACCTGCCAATTCCAAAGCGAAATCCACCGGAGCCTTATACTTCATTTCCTCCAGTATTTGTCGACTCACAACATCATAGCTACCCAGCGGTCTGCTCCATTTCAAAGACGACGATTCCAAAGCGAAGGGTACAAGATTGAACGCGTCACTCCTACCACTTTTATGCATATTATCATTGAGTACCTGAGACAGCAGCATATCCCCGTCACTCTCTCCAAAGGCGAATAAACCATACTTTTCTCGTAGCTCAACATCGTAAGATGACATTACAGAGCGAACGCTAGCCCTCGCTAAACGTTCCTCCTGAACATTGAAGGCAGCAATCCGCGCATAGTCAATCAGCACAGCGGTAAATAAAAAGACGAAAGCCAGCACCATAATTAAAAAAATTGAGACTGAACCTTCCGTTTTGCCTTTACCCTGCCTCTGTTTCTTTCGACTCTTACCGCTAACAAGGCAACTGGTAAAGATGCTCCTCATCAAAACCTCCCTCCTTATCCCTACCTTCAATAGATACAAGATCCATTAGCAAGGAAATATTCACTTATCCTGAAGCTTGGTCATCATCGCGGATGCATCCTTCTTCTCCATGTGGACTCCAGACCCACTAGTACCCTCTGAACCTCCCTTGAACTTAGCCCCGAAGTAACGCATCAGGTCGACCGTACGGATAAACTCAACAGGCTCAGCGATGATAGATTGAGTTTTTACAGTTGGCTTTGCCTCATCAGACAAAACTTCATCAAGTACAGGTAAGTGCAGTAGACGATTTAATTCAGCACTTACTTTCCGTCCTGCAAGTGAATATGCGTAGTTCAAATTTCCCGGCATGTTATTCGGAATCATAGAGGACGAATGTCTGAGTTTAAGCACTGGTAGATCACTTTCCTCTGACACTTCACCAGGTAGCTCTATTGTCGCGCCATCACTTCCAGCTTCTCCGCCGAATAAAGAGGCTAGTAAAGCATCGTCTCCAATTCTCCAATAAAGGGAGTCATACTCACCTGCAGCATAGGAGCCAGAAACCTCTTTGTGGCTGTTGTCCCAATTGTAAGCCGCACGCTCAGTAGCCCCTGAGGCCACTTGCAGGAGCATAGATTTCTGGTAGCTATACAAACAGAAGAACAGAAGAAGCATTGTAATACACATGACCATTGGTAGTAGAATTGAAGCTTCAATAGTAAAGCTGCCTCGATCGTCCTTAAGCTTTTTCACTCGAATACTTCCTGGCTCTTTTCTCCTGCAGTTTTAATCAAAGCCTCCACTACTTCCTGAATTTTGTCCTTAAACAAAAGAACGACCGCAATCAGCACTGCAATAATCAGAATCATTTCCAGTGTCCCCAGGCCTTCCTCGTCCTTCCAAAAATTCTTCACGCTACCCAACATTGTCGTCATCATTAGTTTCACCCTCCTACATTTTTAACATCATGAATGCTGGCGTTCCCACCAGTACAATTACTATTAAAAAGATAACTACCATCGGAAAGACTAGTTTAGAGGAAGCTTGCTCCCCTCGCGTTCGGCTGATAGCTTTCCGTTTATCCCACAGCATCCGCGAGAGATCGCGTAGCGATAACACAAAATCCGCTCCACCTCTGCGATAATTCAGAAGAACCGTCGTCGTGAACAACGATACCTCCTGCACTGCACATCTCTTGCTAAAATTCTCGAATGCCTGCTGAAATGAATAGCCTCCTTCCCATTCACTGGTCATGATCCTAAGCTCCTTATACAATGGGTGATTAACATCACCTCGGTGGCTCTCCACACAGCGAATAATCGCCCGTTGCACGGTCTCACCTGCTCCTACCAGCAATACAATGCTGTTCAGAAGTTCTGGTAGCTCGAGCATAATATTCTGCTCTCTCACCCTCACCTTTTTATGTAAATCACTCACCATAGCAGCTGGTAGAGCTACCGCCAAGAAAAAACCTAGAATCAGACCTGTCTGATCGCCGCTAAATCCTGTGATCAAACTTCCACCCACAAGCAGCAACCAACTGTAGCTAAGCATCTCACCCATGAACAACAGGGTTCGTTCTGCACTGTAACGCATCCCATAACTTCGCTGCAGGGAACGTTGAATCCTGAACATCAACGATGGAAAACGACTGACAATGCCGGTTTTCTCAATGAGCAGCAACAGCGGTTCACCCAGCTTCCGAAGTCGTAATCCTTCCATAGGAAGTTCTCTTAATCCGTCATATCTTTTTCCGCATTTAATTCGTAACAGAGCCCAGACAACAAGTAAAAATATAGTGACTACTGCACATAGCCATCGCATGATTTCTTCCCCTTCACAGCGGAATGTCCATTATTTTAGTAGTCCAGAGATAACATAAAAACAAAGCTACTAATGCAAGCGTCGATATGGCTATACCCGCTCCTGTGTACATGGGCTGCATGTAGTCTCCTGCAGTCAAACTCATAAAGATCACCATAATTAGTGGAGATATTAACAGCGCTTTCGCTTCGAATTTCTTCTGTGAAATGCTTACAGTAATATCTTGCTGAATATCCAGCTTCTCTCCAATAATCGTAGACGTACGGCGCACTACTTCTACCAGATCACCGCCTGTACGTTTACATACAGTGAACACGTCAGCGAACCGCTCAATATCTTCCATTCCTGCTCTTTCACTGAAATCCCGAAGCGCTTCCTCCACTGGCTGACCGTATTCCATGCGCGTACAGATAATATTTAGCTCCGAGATCATATCGCCGCCCCCCTCCGGGTCCAGCATACGTAAGTCTTGGACCGCTTCCCGGAAAGCATTCTCGACCGATCGCCCTGCTGAGAGTGAGGAAGACAATGAAAATAACGTCTGTTTAAACTGTAAATTAAGCATACTCCGGCGTCTTTTCAGCAAATAATTACGCAGCATACGAGGTGCATACAGCCCACCTGGCATAAGTAGTAACGACAGTATCCAATGATGATAAAAAAGATATCCCACTCCAAACAGCAGCAAACCACCTACTGCAATAGCCAGAGTTTTCTGCACCAAGGTCAACTCATATACCGTATAATCCGGCAATAATGAATGGCCTCTGGAATCAGCTTTCTTAGGCTTTTCAGCAGCAAACTTAATCTTAAACATTACCTCTTCCCCCTTTTAGAATTCAGAATCCAGCCTGTGATAACGGATAGGAGGTCACACCAGCCATTCTAAGCTTTGCTGTATGCATAAGCGGGTTTGCGCAAGAAACCAGCCCTCCTTGTACCCGGCCCTCTCGTTCACCGGACTCTCGAAATTCATATAGAGGGTTCAAGACCACTTCTCCATCTTTCAGGCCTGCAACCTCACTAATCTCCATCACTCGCCTAGAACGATCACGGAGCCTGGATAAGTGTACGAATATATCAATCGCCGATGAGATTTGCTGACGAACAACCGTTACCGGCAGATCCGCAGCACTTAACACCATCGTCTCCAGTCGACTGACCATATCGTGCGCGCTGTTACTATGCCCTGTGGACAAGCTTCCATCGTGTCCAGTGTTCATCGCCTGTAGCATATCGAGGCATTCCGCTCCCCGTACCTCACCCACAACAATTCGATTGGGTCTCATCCGCAGCGAAGAACGAATCAAATCTCGAATAGAAATCTCCCCTCTACCTTCCGTATTCGCGTTCCTAGTTTCCAGGGAAACGAGATTTGGCACCGTTACAATCTGTAGCTCAGCAGAATCTTCTATTGTGATGACCCTCTCCTGTGAAGGGATAAACTGAGATAACGCATTTAGAAAGGTGGTCTTCCCCGAGCCCGTTCCCCCGCTTATAAAAATGTTGTATTTAGCAGCTACTAAGATTTGCAGTAGCTCTGCTGCTTCCTGACTTAAAGCTTCACGACTCACCAATTCATTCATCGTCATCGGCTTCTCCGGGAATTTACGTATGGTCATCGCTGGTCCCTTCAGTGAGACTGGCGGAAGTACAATATTCACACGGGATCCATCCTTCAACCGGGCATCAACGATAGGAGAGGAGTCATTTACTACCCTGTTAACACCGGATACTACCGTTTGGATAATGTCCTCCAGCCTGCTACTGGACTCAAATTCCAAAGGAAGACGACGAATCTGACCCTCCTCTTCTATAAAAATCTCAGTATGACTATTGATCATAATCTCCGTGATCGCCGGATTATCCACTAATGGCTGAAGCACATCCAATCCTCGGAAGGAGTCAAATAGTCTCTTAACTAACTCATGCTTCTCCTGTGCTGTTAAGTAACGGAGGCTTTCACTTTCTAGAATCGTTCGTTCGATAAACCCAGTAAGTTCACGGTTTCCTACTGCAGAAGTCACATCAAGCCCTGCACGAATCTCACTACGCAGCGCCCTGAACATCTCCATCTCCTCATTCATGGATATTCTTCCCTGTAAAAACTAATGGGAGTGCTGGCTCTACAATCCGCTTGCACAACTGCATGATCTCCTGCTGAAATTGTGGAGAGTTCAAAAAGAGCTCCTCACGGTGTTGCAGCGTCCATGATGGGATAAAGGGACATACGCCTTCAATGATAATTCCTTCAGGAGGCACCCACTCTTCCAAACGATCCACTGCAAAATTCACTACAAATTTACTCTTCTCCATCACATAGGGGAGCATGCCAGAGTTAGGAGCGGTGCAATGCGACAACCATCTCATAGTCTTATACATGCTTACATCATCATTTTTCAGGACCCAAAGTAAAATCCCACTTCGCTGCAGCACAGCTTTCGCACGCTCTTCCTCGATGCTGCCGGTGTCCACAATAACAACATCAAAGTTTCTCTCCGCAACCAGCCGCTCTAACAAATCCAGCGTATCTTGCAAAGTCATCTGCAGCATTTCCTTCACATTAATAACTGGTCTGAAAGCAGCAGTTCGGAGGTGATCATATCTAATGAAGTATTGTCCTAATTCGATCGTATCCGCTTCATCCTTGTCTCGATTGGCCTTTATTTCATATAGCAGCCGCTCTAGTCCAGGCGTATAACCTACAGGGATTCTGAGAAACAACCCACTGCTGTCTATACTCTCAAGGTTCAGATAGAAAACCGAAAGGCCCATTTCACCAAGCTGCTTCGCCATATTCAATGCTATCGTTGTTTTGCCCATGTTGCCGCTGGCAGAGACAACCCCCAGCAACAGCGTTTCATCTAGCACAGAAGATCCTCTACCTCTCTGAACTTCACATAACTGGAGAAATGCTTCAAGGAGGGAAGGAAGCGCCTGATATTTGGCAATCATCACTCCCCCTCCCAGACTCTTAACACTCTTACCGAGATAACCTCCATCCTCACTCAAAACTGCCCATGGAACCGTGCTTTTCCCCTCTACTAGCCAAGCCTCGATAAAAGAAGAGTCCCCCACAACAGCATCCGGGATGTCCTCTCCCCTCATAAATTCGATAAAAGCATCCATTCGGCTAAAAGCCGTAATACGCAGCATTTCTCCGTACTCGCTGTGATGAAGATAGTGCAATAATGGTTCGATATATTGACTTTCACGCACTGCGAGCACAATCCTTGCCGCCATGAAACCACGCTCCTTTCGATAAGAAGAAATCCATTATTTCTTCAAAAAAAGACAGCAAAAAAAGCACCGACAATAACCGTGGATACGGTAATTGAACGGTGCTTCCGTCACTATTCCTTTAATTTACAGCTATAGTAGCATATATATAAGAAGGCAGCAATAAGTTTTTTCGCACACTAGCTGGATACTATACTCTCATCTTATCTTCACGCCAGATCTTAATGGCAGACCGAATATCGGCAGGGTTGAGCTTCTCCTTCACCGCCCGCTGACACAGTGCTGGAAACTCATCATCACCTGCATAGCGTAGCGCTATAATTTGGGCTATTTCAAGCTCTGGATTCAAAGCTTTGCCTGTCAGACGGAAATAGCGAAACTGCTCTTCCACTCTCACCACGCGGTCCTGATTTTTTGTCGCATATATACGAATTCTTGTAATCGCAAAAAGTAAGCATAAGGACATCCCGAATAATAGCAATGGCACCGTTAAAGCACCATCATCACGTATCTCTTGAACAGCATAAATCGCCGACCACACAAACAAAATTAGAGCAAGCGGCATCGTCACAAAATGAAAAGGCCAATCAAAACGCATAAATCCCTTGGGCTTCCCTTTATTCATAATTCATCTCCATATTTTATATGACTTGTATAGCGCTTAAAGCTTGGTCTCGCCGGGAATTGCCACAATAAAGGGCTTGTTGTTCTCCCAGTTCAGCGACTTCCCTGATACTTTAGTCGTTCCATCCGCATTAACGATTCCGCAAATAATCTGACTTCCCCATACACTCGTATAATAATAGGCATAGGATGGGGCTAAAACAGGGGCTTTACCATATTCCTTCGCAATGGGGTGTCCGAATATCGCGGTAAAATCTTTTTTATCAGCCTCTTTCGAATTGTCCAAATCTGCTTCCCATACGACTGTTCTAATGTTGTCTTTAATCTCATAATAAGATACAAAATGCCCATAGATTATGAAATATCCATCAGATCTGCCTTCAGGAAAATAATACGACATAGACAACGCATCATTATCACCCGTTAATTGGGACGGTTCTCTTTCTTCAACCGGGAATTGTAAAGATGCAATACGGGAAACTACCAAGTCCCTACTATTATAATTCTGCATAAGCTTCGCATTGGCACGTTCCTGAACCCAGACAGTATTCGTAGTAACATCTACCGTTACTCTTGCTCCAAGAGCTTCCGCAATAAATCTCAGCGGCACCGTAACTCTTCCATCCATGATGCTAGCAGGTGCATCCAGTTGTACGGATTCGGAGTTCTTCCACGCCGTTCGAGAACCCACAGCAAGCATAATCTTCATGGAGTCTCTAACGATCGTTACTTGCTTTGTACGGGCTTCCCACTGAATAGAAGTATTCTTGAAGCTCTCAAAAGCCTTCAGCGGAACCATCGTCTGTCCAGAGACGATTTGCACGCCATAATTCACGCTCGAATTATTCACCATTACCTTGAGCTTAGCATCTGCGGATACCGTTCCCATCGTACCTAAAGAAACTAGCATAACTATTAATAGATAAAGCCCTGCCTTTCGCAACATCCCTTCGCCCCTCGCTAAATGTCCTTAACTATAACAAATTATGGTTACATTATAACATCTAGCCAAATCCCGGATTACAAAAATCTTTGTTTGATCTCCGGTGTTGGGAGCAGACATTGCTCATCGCGCCCGAACCAACGGTAACGATTCCTTGCAACATAGCGGTAAAGGATATTCCGTATTGGGCGCGGCACTACAATAAAGAAATACGCAGCAGGCCAAGGCCATCTCAATCTACGTGCAATCCGCAGTACAGCAGCCGACTCTGTATAATATACACCGTTCTCCAGCAATACAACTGTGTTCAACTTCCCAGGTTGAAGTCCAGCCTCACTCATTAGCTTAGCGGCAATTTCACTTTGTAAAGGGGCGAATAGAAATTTAGCCTTGGGATCACGCGGGATGATGAAACGAAGCAAACCTTGGCAAAGATGACACACCCCATCAATCAACACAATGGACTTATTTTGCATAATGTTCAGCTCCTCGTTCATAGCTCCCCCTCCTTATAAAGATAAGTGTATCGCATATTTTGGGTAAACAAAAACGCGGGATAGAATCCCGCGCCAACATGTACCGTTCTTTAATTATTCAGCAATTGCCTTTTCAATCCATTGATCACCGATCATTTGTCCTTCGAAATCAGCAGTGAATGCCTCCATGCATTTACAGATGAAATCTTTGCGGCAAATTGGACATGGAGTTTTAAGCAGGCGGCTGATGTTCGTCATTTTCCATTCCGGAAACCGATTATAAAACGCACGGCACTCCGTTCCATCAGCAAGCTTGATAATGAACTCGTACAATCCTTCCTTATCGTTGCTGCTGGCTTTGGTCACATTCGTAATATTCGGTCTGTAAGACATCTTCATCACCCATTATTTAAATTTTTGGTTGTAAATTGCACACGCAACATATTCTCAGATACTTAGACATATTAAAGAATTTTAAGAGTGATGTCAACCAAAGACGCCTAACACGGAGGCTATTTATTGCTCTTTTCTGATCAACGCCTTTATTCAGTCATTATTTCCATAAAATATATACAGATACATTTAATTTATGATCATTCATTTTGCTGTGATTTAATAAACCGAATGGGCGTTAATGGTTCATAGAATTTTCTTATTTGGCTCACCCTCATAAATAGTGTACAATTAAATTGCGATAAATCAAAATTGGGAATTACAAAGGAGGTGGCATCCATGAGTATTTATGATTTTGAGGTCAACACTCTTCGGGGTGCAGAAGAATCATTGTCCAAGTACAAAGGTAAAGTACTCCTTGTTGTGAATACAGCTAGCAAATGCGGGTTTACGCCTCAGTATAAAGGGCTTCAGGAAGTGTACGAGAAGTTTAAGGATCGCGGATTCGAAGTGCTTGGCTTCCCAAGCAATCAGTTTGCTGGCCAGGAGCCTGGCGAAAGTGATGAAATTGCAGAATACTGCGAGATTAACTATGGGGTAACTTTTCCAATGTTCGAGAAGATTGATGTAAAAGGTGATGAAGCACACCCATTATTCAAATACTTATCAAAGGAAGCACCTGGTGTTCTAGGCTCAAAAAGCGTGAAATGGAACTTCACCAAGTTCCTGGTGGATCAAGAAGGCCGTGTCCTTAAGCGTTTTGCTCCTAAAACTACTCCTCAGCAGATCGAATCCTATATCTCCAAGCTTCTGAAATAATCCATTCAATAAGAAATTTTAAAAAAGGATACTGGCCACATCACTCAGCCCACTAGGTGATATGCGGTCAGTATCCTTTTTGTCATTATCCAAAATACGAAAATACAGCTTTCCGATTGCTCGTTAAGCATAAAAAAGAAGCCTTGCGTCGCAAGGCTTCTTTCGTCATTCTGTATGCGGTAGAGAGGACTCGAACCTCCACGGGTATACACCCACTACCCCCTCAAGATAGCGTGTCTGCCATTCCACCACTACCGCGCGGTGAGATAAAACATAAAACTTTGTTTGAGGTCAACATTCATTATTATAAATGTACTTCCCCGAAATGTAAAGGCGTTGATTTAAGAATTTTCGTCGGCCCATTTCTGCTTACGATATTCAGTGAATGCTAGGTATTCTTTAATGAATTCCTTTTCCTCTGGAAGCAGTTTATTCGTTCGATCTTCATTCAACTTTGCTTCTCCGAAATCATAGTCCTCATTGCTCTCTTTCAATATTTCAGATGTATTTCTACCTAAAATAAGCCAGTCCAGACTTACATGAAAAAAAGCGCCGATCTCAATTAATTTATGTGTTCCCGGAGTAGATTTGCCCCGCTTCCAATCTCCCATATTACCTGTGCTTATATTTAACTGCTCGCAGAATGATTTCTTGGTGAGACCTTTTTGCTTAATTAAGTACTCTATACGTTCGTATATGGTCTGCATCCGTAAACCGCCCTTCACAAAAAAAATAAAAAAAGACTTATTTAAGTAATTGCCTATTGCAAAATAACGTAAAAAAGTATATAATTGGTGTTACTATGTATTATCCGATTATATCATATGGTTAGAGTGACGATAAGAGGCGACTCAGGTGACAAGTGTCTGATGTAATGCCGTCTGACCCCCTTAATTAACATGTCATCCCGAAGGATCTCTAGGAGGGAGCGGTGACTTTTGTCAAAATGCTTATCATCTTCCATTATCCATTCACTTGAATATCTGACGCACAATGCAGTGGTCATCAACAGCCAAGGTGTTATCCAGTTCACCAACAGGAAGTGGAAAGCATTTAGTCATGAATATGGCCTCTCCCCTCACAAACAATGGATTGGAGCTTATTATTCGGAGCTTCTGCAAGATGTAATCATCGATTCCGATCAATGGGCCAAGCTTTATGATTCGGTGAAAATTATACTCCGCAGAGAGCAACAGATTTATACCTCTGAGTTCATCATTCAAACCGCCTATAAAGGGACGCGTATCTTTCGTTTGGAAATCTATCCGCTACTCTCTGATTATTATCTAGAAGCTGCTTTTATAATTTCTCTATATGATTTGGGTGTATTTATAGAAGGAACTAAGATGTCGGGGATCACAAGCAGCTGTTCGACATGTCAGCCAACACAAGAGTTAATCCCCATCTGCGCTTCCTGCAAATCCATTCGAAATTCTAAGGATGAATGGATCAACATTGAACATTTTTTAAAACATCAGCTTTCTCTGCAATTCACCCATGATATTTGCCCAGAATGTGTCAGACAGCTCTATCCCCAATATGCAAGAGCCTTCAAGAACTAATCAACTTGTCTAACCCTATAAAAAAAAGTAAGAAAACCTCTGCGAAGCAAAGGAATTCTTACTTTTTTATTTGTATGCGGTAGAGAGGACTCGAACCTCCACGGGTATACACCCACTACCCCCTCAAGATAGCGTGTCTGCCATTCCACCACTACCGCATAATATGACCCGTATGGGATTCGAACCCATGTTACCTCCGTGAAAGGGAGGTGTCTTAACCCCTTGACCAACGGGCCTTAGCAAGGTTGTCTTAACGTGACAACAAAAATTATGATACCAGAAATATAAGGACATGGCAAGCACTTTTTTTCATATCACTTCAGCCTGTAGCATTCTTCGATTCTTCAATCATCTCTATATCCCAATCACGTCTAATCCTTGCCTTGATCTCCTCATATTGTTCCCTGGAGTCGCTGTGTATCTCATGAACATAAAGAAGCTTCCTTCTAGGACCATGATCCTCGTAACGAATAAGTTCAATAGAAAGATTCATGCCGCAAGACTGTATAGTTTTGATTAGCTTTCTCCTAACAAAAGGATAATGCTTAGCAATCAGTACGAGATGCATATGTAGCATCATACCAACGCCGATCAACGCAGCAAGCCCACCAAAGATCAGTCCCGCAAGACCGTTATAATAAGACATATCCCCTTGATGTGTAAACGAAAGTATAGCTGTCTGTGTAAGAACAAGAGATATTAAAGAGGCCGCTAGATTGGATAACTTGATCGCCGAAACGGCTGGCGCTTTTCCTTTTCTCATCATAACGATCGACCCATGCACCGCCATAACAATTTCTACAAAAGTCATGCATGCGATGGCGAGTGCTACATTCTTCGAATAACTCACGGAACTGCCATACAAAAATAACAGCAAACAATAGATGATAAAAACAACGCTAGACGTAGTTAAGATGACTCCAACCTTGAAATAACTCTTATATTCTTCTCTACCGTAACCGTAGGGATGTGTTTCGTCAGGCGGCTGCTTCCCCGCGTAATGTCCCTTGACCGCCGTTGCCTTCGCCAAGGCCAGCCCTACATTGTAAAAAGCATATATGCATAAGAATACCGAGGCAGTGTATAACCCTACAATCATTTTCCCAACGGCCATAACAATGTTCATATAGTACGATACTTTTGCATAGGTGATTGAACGTTCTATTTTCCTATGATCCATGTTCCTCACTCCCGCCAACTAACAAAAAAAGAGCCATTATAGGCTCTAACTTGTGTGCTCTGTCAAATAGGTTTATAACTTAACATACTATTTTGAACAAAACAAATGCTTTTTCTTACAACCAGATTAAAAGATAACTTTACACTTTAACCATCAATTTCTTCTTTAAGCGGGTTACGAACAGCTCCATCAGAACGGCTAGGACTAAAATGAAATACGTTATAGCCCCAATCTCAATATTCCCGATGATCAGCTCTGGCGAAGACTTCGTAGAGTTTCAGTCAAAATGAGAATGGCCCGAATATGAAATAGCAAACCAAGTTGCGAACAATTTATTATTGCTACATCTTTATCTGACCTTATTCTAAGTTGTTCTTAACTATTTTTCATATATGTAATCGATAAATCCTTGCCGTATCCATTCGCCTTCAAACTTTCTTTCAAGCACTCGATCTTCTTTATATATTAATTGCATATCAGAAAACATAGAGTCCACCTCATCATAATCATAATAAGAGTGAATTACTAATTCATCATCTTCCATTTGCTCATACTGATGTTCTCCTAAATCAACTCCGTCACCGACTCGAAAATCCTTAAGGGTTAAAAAATTAACAAATAATAACCCACCAGGTTTTAGCACCCGTTTCAATTCATTTATCGCTTCTTTCACATCTTGTTTTTTCATATGAAAAATAGAATTATAAGAATACACAAAACTCATCGACTCATCGTTTAATGCCAACTGTCTCATGTCACCCTGATGTATGTTTAAATTCTGCCCTCTTTCTGCTGCGAACTGATTAGCTCTGTTCATTTGTTCAACATTCATCTCTATTCCATATGTAGCGTATCCATAATTCGCAAACAAACTTAGTGGAGGAGTATCCCCTCCTGCCCCACAATCTAATATGGTCTTTTCCATGCCACTTTCATTACATAAAGCCAAAAATCTGTACAAGGGTATTTGTTTAAAAAGCTCCACAGTTGTTTCTCTCCTTTGATTTTAGGTTTATGCCTTCCTCAAGCCACCTTAATCATAGCTAAGATCCTTCTTGTAGTAAAAGTGTTTACTTCCAAGCGGAGCATCTTCGATAGTTGCAATTACTTTATATCCATACTTCTTATAAAATTCGGGCGCTTGAAAACTGAATGTATCTAATTTGATAAAAGTACATTTCTTTGCTTTGGCAACTTTCTCTGCTTCTTCCAATAATCTTTTCCCGTAACCTTGACTACGATAGTTATCATCCACCCACAAAATACCAATTTCCATCCAATTCCAACATATCGCACTGTTGATACCGGCAACAATATCTCCATTATCATCCTTCAAGCATAAATTTATCTCCTCATAAATGCCGTTTGGTACTTGTTTAGAGTTAAATTCAATAAGTTTTTTTCTGACGTAATCTGTTTCTTCATTTGTGCTATAAAATATCTTAGGATTAATCGACATAAGTTCCTCCTGATGGTTTATCTCTAACATTTCGACTAACGTTTCTGAGTGGTTAACCACTCTATTATAAATAGTAACCTATCTCATTTAAGTGACCACTAGAAACCCATTCCTGTGCCTCTCGAATTGTCTCAAACTTTATTTTTCAACAAACCAGGATATTGAATTCTCAGAATTTTGATCAAAGTGATTCATTTAACGATCAATACCTTCTGGTTTTAAGGCTAAATGAATTTGTGACTGTAGTCCAACAATAAAATTATGATATGGCATTATAAAACCCTTTCAGATTAAGTCGTATGCATATGCATTTCTGACGTCCAAGCCGCTTCAGGTGCGTAGCATCGGTTAATTTACGAAGCAGAAATGCGACGTTATCCGCAGGTTAATTCTGCCTTGATTACGCCTTTATAATGCTTGTTCACCTTTTGGTTATTTCCTTTTTTCAAAGCTCAAAGACGCATAGAATTCATACAAAAAAACTTCACCTTGCAGATCCTATGAACTTTATGTGTTTTACGTAGGTAGCCTCGCAGGGTTATTCTCCTGATTCAACTCTATTCGAAATTCCTTGAGTGGACCATCAGTAAGACTACGATGCGTAGACGCTATGCTATCGAAAGTTTCTACTTCAATGGAACACTCTCAAATTTTCTTATCAATTATATGTTTGTTGTTCTTAATTTCTGTTCTAAGCATTCTAATTTCATCAATTAAAACATCCATTTTTTTTGACATATTTGATCCATCAATTGCACTTCGAATTATTAATATAAACATTGAAAAACTAAATAATAAAAGAAGAACTCCAGATATTATCAATAATATATTATCCATTAATTACGCTCCCACAGATGTTTTTTTATGATCGCCTTTTTGATCATGAATATAATTCGTCTTGCTGACGACTTCATGAATCACATAAACAATATTTCAATATTTTTTATGTCCTCTTATTACTCCATCATGAAAGATCTCAATCACAAATTCATTTGGTCGATAAAACCATATATCTGGTGAGACCGCAGTTATATTATTTAAGTTCTTTAATGCAGATTCTAACGTAGTTTGTATAACTGGATCTTCGCCATGACTCCACAGTACATACATCTCTTTTGATCTATCAATATATCTCGTGTTGTTTTCTATTACTTCTGCCGTTATTTCTATAAAATCATAATTTGACCATTCGATTCGACCATAAAATGTGATTTCATACTCTGCACTAAAATCTTTATATATTTCCTTTGATTTCTCTGAACTAAATATAAGGGTCTGCTTTCCAAGAGTTTGTATGCATTCATCAAACAAAGAACTTGTTATAATCTTTTTATTCTTTTTGTCTTGATGTTGTAATAGATATTGAAGTCGATCCTGCCTATGTTTGGTATCCATGAATTTTCCTCATTTCAAATTTTTTCGTCAATCTCCCACAACTCCAAACTACCACTCACCTAATCATCTGTTCCTATACAGTCTAATAGTCTCTAGATTCAGGATACCACTGATGTATTTGATGCTAAAATCGATTTCTCAAACGTCTTCTATTTTGCGTATACTTCAGTAAACTTTCGCCTTTCTCACTCTATTCACCTTCCAAAATATTGAATATGATCACTGATAATTCAGATAAAAAAAGACAAATCACACATCCGCGTGATCTGCCCCAGGCACTACCTCAATTCCAGATAATTCGAATTTAGCCACCTCAAATAAATTCATACAACAAAAAAAGAGCCCCCATAATGGAAGCTCTTCTTATGTAATTCAGAACGGAGAGAGTGGGATTCGAACCCACGCACCGCTTACGCAGTCTAACCCCTTAGCAGAGGGTCCCCTTATAGCCACTTGGGTATCTCTCCATAAAAATGGCTCCCCGAACAGGACTCGAACCTGTGACAACTCGATTAACAGTCGAGTGCTCTACCAACTGAGCTATCAGGGAACATTAGAAGTAAATTAGAAGTGAACATGAATTAATTTATCATGATTTCAAGGTCTAGTCAAGCAGGTAAAATAATTTTTGTGATCGTTTTCAAATTCATGCATTATTTCTGCCATTAGCTAGATTTAAGAGGGGATCACTCCCCCCTTTAGTTTATGCGTAACACCATTCCCCGTCTTGCGGAAGCTGTACTCGATCCTGTAGCTCCTCCTTCTCCAAGTGAGCTTTTAGCTTATCCCGGGTAACAAGGCAATGGTTGATGGCGTCCATGTGTACAGCGATCACCTTAGTAGAAGAAGCATATTCGCATAAGTCTACGACATCCTGCTCATTCATTGTGATATGACCTCCGGTTAAAAACTGCGCTCCACCAGCATTAACGATCGTCACCTCAGGTTTAAAGGCATCGAGTGCAATCTTCACCTCATCACACCAAATCGTGTCTCCTGCCAAATACACAACTGGTTCGTTTTCCGCCTGAAAGACAAACCCGGATACCTTCCCCATCAGCTTGCCAATCTCTCCGGTTCCATGCTGTCCACCGGTACGTGTTATAGTTACTCCTTGGAATGTCAGCTTATCGGTGATTTCCGAGACGTTCTCAAATCCCTGCTCTACTAGGGTATGCTTGTCCCCCTCCTGACAAAATAACGGGAGATTATGCGGCAGCAAGGAAACGGCAGCGGCATCCCAATGATCTGGATGAAGATGCGTGACTATTATTGCATTAGGATTCAGCCATTTGTCTACTGATCCCGGTAACGATACAAGCGGATTCCGACGGTCATTTTCCGTATTAAAAATGGGAGGATTAGCGCCCTGCTCACTCAACATAGGATCGATCAGAAATGTACTTCCCCCATACTCCATCCATAGGGTCGCGTTGCGAATATGCTGTATTTTCATCGTAAGCCCTTCTTTCTTTCAGATATCTTCTGCTACAATTAATTATAGTTGGACCTTGAAACAGAATACATTGAGATTGGAAAGAGATTGGCCTGTTCTACTTTCACGCAGAAAGGATTTTAAATAATGACGAGTTCCTATTCCATAGATGATGTGGATTTTCGCATCCTACAGCTTCTAATTGATGATTCCACGATCAGTCACAGAGACATTGGGCAGCAAGTGCATATGACAGGCCAAGCTGTGGGCGCACGTATTCGCAAAATGCAGGACACCGGAGTGATTGAAGGCTACACCGTCCGCTGGAATCCAGATAAAGTTGGTGAGGCGATCAATGCCTTTATAACGGTCTTTCTAGGTTCGAATACGGTACATCCAGCCTTTCAAACATTCGCAAAGCAGCATGACAGCGTAAAAGAAATGCATCGCGTCAGTGGAGAAGGCTGCTATTGGATACGTGTTCGTACGGGAAGCCAAGAGGATTTGAATAACTTTCTCGACGAGCTGCTAAAGTTCGGAAATTACAGAGTCAATTTGTCGATGGGGAAGCTTAAATAAGGCTGTATCGCCTATGAGGCCGCTATCGGAGCCAGTTGACCTTTTACGCAGCATAATCGAATATTTGGCATACTAACGGACCCTCTAGTCGCTATTGGCATGAAAATAACCAAATATGTTCTGGCAGACAGCCTTCGTCCAAAAAACGCAGAGCAGCTATTCTCCAATTACTGGAGAATAGCTGCTCTTTTAGTAGAAATTTAATTCAATAATCCAGCAGCTTTAAGTAATCTTGTTAGGATCACTGCTGCCTCTGCACGGCTAGTATCATTACCAGGTGCAAAGCTATCTGCCGATTGGCCTTTCATGATTCCTTTTGCTGTTAAGACATTCACAGCCTCTTTAGCCCAAGAAGAAATAGCAGATGAATCTGTAAATACATTTGTCGCAGGGTTAGCTCCCGATTCTCCTGCTCCAAGGTTTAACAGCTTCAGTGCCCTAGCTGCCATAACAGCCATTTGCTCCCGTGTAATAGGGGCGTTCGGACGGAAGGTTCCATCCTCATAGCCTTGAACCAGTCCTAAGGCTGCCGCAGCTTTGGCGTCTGCAGCATACCATGATAAATCAGACACATCACTGAAGGTCTTCGTTGTGTTCGCAGCGGCTAGGCCTAAAGAGCGAATTAGCATAGCTGCGAACTCAGCACGACTAACGGAATTATGAGGTGCAAAGTTATCTTTGGATTGTCCGGTCAAGATCAGTCGACTGGCAAGCGTTTCAATCTCGTTCTTTGCCCAGTGTGAAGAAATATCTCCAAAAGTTACAGGATGTTGTGCAACGAGGAATATCCCGCTAGCACTGCTGCTCTTAACAGTAACCTTGGTCATCCCGCCTACGATCTCGAACAATGCAGGTACATAACGGAAGGAACCCGTCTGCTCATCGTATATAAGAACTACTCCCGTCTTCGCATCCAGTACTTCCTTAATCATAAATGTACGCTCTACATACGTAGTACCGAAACCATTAGCAGGTACAGTGGTTTTGCCATCTGTAACCTTTAAGGTGATACTGGCCGGAGTTCCGTGTACAATAAAGCCTTGCTGCTTAGCCTTGGCAAGCAGTTGTTCCAATCCTTTTCCGCTTAGCGGACTTAGCTGAAACTCTAGCGTGCCTGCCGGCATTTGTGCAGCTTTCAGCACGCTCTCCACGAGTCCTAACGGAAAGCGATAGCTCATATCGCCACTGGCAATGACAAGCACCGCATTCGGGCTAAGTGCTGCTGCATCGCGTAAAGCTTCTGCGCTAAAGCGAGCTATACCCTCTCCGTTAGCTGAAATCTCGATAAGAGCTTGCCCAGCAGTCGCCTTAGCTTTTAGCTGCGCATCATGATTAGCAGCTGGTGTTGGAGTTGGTGTAGCGACAGGTGCAACAGGATTTACTGACCCCGCCGGATCAGGAGTACTCGTTGGTTCAGTCGGATCCACAGGATCCGTCCCACCATTAGGTAATACCACCTCAACTGTATACACCCTCTTATCGTTGCCAACAGTTACCGTGAAGTCTGTGCTTCCCACTTTAACTCCATGAATACTGTTGTTTGTAAAAGTAGCAATGTCACTGCTCATAAAATTAAGTGTAGCTTGTGTAGTAATATCCGCTCCTTCTTTGTCCAACACCTGAAGAATAGCTGACTTTCCTTGTTCTAGTACAACAGGTCCGCTCTGCCCATCTGCTAGCTTGATGGAGAAAGGTTTAACAGCTGTGGCTATCCCTTGATTCTGTTCAATGATGCTAAATTCAGGAGATGCATTGGACAGGAGGTTCATCCGTTCACCACGAATAATCAAGTTGTCGACGAGCAGGTTACCTTTCAGATTTTTCGTTACTTCTATACCGCTCGTACCAGCACCGTCTAATACATTATTCGTCAGAACAACTCCATCAATCGTCGTGAGAGCATTTCCCTCCAGATTACCGTGGGCAATCAGGCCAGAATAGGTGCTGTCGAGCGCCGTATTGTTACGGATGAGTACTTTTCCTTTTAGGTTGCTCTCACCAGCGTACAGCCATAACGCACCGAGGTTTACCCCGTAGCCCGAATCATAACTACCTGTGCGAAGCAATGTATTCCGCTCAACGATAGTCGTTCCTTGGAACGGCTCTGCGGAGAAACGGGTAGATACAGCGATCCCGGCTCCGTTAGTTACAGTATCTTTTACCACGTTATCTTGAACTTTGTTATCTTTACCACCGAAGACCACAATGTTATCGGCCAACCATGGCAGTGAGACGTTATTAAAACGTGCCGTATTGTTATAGCTAAATGTCCGTTCCGCGCCATTCACTTCATTCAATTTGGTATCTGTGAACGACCACATCGCAATACCATCATCCCCTGGATAGCGGATGTCACTTTGTTCCATCATGCTGTTGCCAGTGCCTACAGCAAAGTTAATTCCATCCGCCATCAGATTGCGGATTCGAAGACCTGCCATATACAGACCATTCGTACGAGCCTTCTCACCAATAGGTTGTGTTAACCACAAGCCTGCTTTGGTATGTTCAATCCATACGTTCTGAATGACCGAGCCTTGGCCAAAAGCACCATGGAAGGCGTTAGTGAACGCTTCATCGTCCCGTACATTAATGCCACCTTCAATCAATAGATCGTATACGCCAACCTTGCCACCGTGACCGTAAAATTTGGCGCCATTCAGAACCGTATACCACATGCCTGCTCCACGGATTTCGGCTGTATCCAGATCCAGCAGACCCTCTCCGACATTAAAGGTACCTACCGGGAACCAAACCCCTTTCCCTGTTGCCTTCGCTTCGGCAAGCGCTGCCTTAAAGGCTGCGGTATCATCTCCCTCATCATTGGCTACCGCTCCAAAATCCGTTACAGAAATAAAGCCGGTAGGGCGAGTCAACTCAGGGGCTACCTGCTCCATATCCACCAAGTCGATGACGTATGAAGTCGCTTGGTCTCCTGTTCCTTTCTCTAAACGAATGGTTGCTCCGGCAGGAGCATCGCCAATCAGAGCATGAATTTCATCAAAGAAGCGATGTCCACTACCTTGACGAGGATCATTTGACCATGGGTAGCTACCATATTCCCAAGCATATTTTGAAGTCAAATTAAGCTGTTTCTTAACTCCATTTACATATAGAGTCAATGTTTCTTCAGCACCAGCACCATCCGAACTGTCCGGAATGGAATAGCGCAGAACAATAGAATTAGCTGCTTCTGCAAGCTTGAACTCTATATAGTCCCCAGTATTCTTCAAGGCGACGGCTTGTCGTCCAGAAGCCTCAGAAGCCATAGTGCGATATTTCCGCGAAGGACCGATTAGTGTTCCGTTAGTCACTGCATCCTCAGCTTCATAGCTAATATAAGGAACTGTTGCCCCGCGGTAAACTTTGTTCACGCTATTTTTTACTGTCAGGCTATCAATGCCTACTTTATTCCAATCGATATTGTCGTTGCTTAGAGAAACGGTGTTGATTCCTGCACGCAGCTTCAGCTTCACCTGTACAGTCTTCCAAGAGGAAGTCTTGACCACGTTAACTTTATCTGATTCCTTCAGGCCGTTCACCTCAAGCAACAGATCTGTTACATCACTGGAAGTATTCTTGTAACGAACAACGGCATCATATTCACCGGCTTGCTGGGCATTGACTGCAAACCGTATAACATGATCTCCTTGGAATGCTTCTCCTCCTGCATACATTGCATCTGTAGGGATAGGCAGGAAGCTCCAAAGAGTGCTATTGGTTCCCACAGCAGAACCAAGTTGAACAGCTGATGCGTCGTGAGTAAGATAGGCTGTATTATCCGCACTTAACATGAGCTTGTAGCCCAACTTCTCTTCCAGCGTCCACTGGGAACGTTCTGCTTCCCCAGAAGCTAACAAGACGGCTTGGTCTGCTTCATTTAAAGAAAGATAATGTTTGGTCTGAACATTCATTATGCGTTTACGTCCATTTACATCTTGGATGATCCATTGGGTGTGAGCCGCCGTGTCGGAGGCTTCTGCATATACGAGTGCCCCTTCTTGTTCAGCCAATACTTTACCAGTCAGCCCTTTCGGCACGATCGTTATAATGTTGGTATCATTCTGAACTGGAGTTGTTGTATTGTTATTGCGCAGTTCTCCAGACGGAGTAGTAAACTCCTGCTGAGCCGCTTCAAGTGTCCATTGAGCTAAGCCGTCACTCTCTAGTAGGAGCGCACGTTCAGCATATCCTGTCTTATTCGCAATGTTTATTAATTCATCGTCGTATTCTCCATAGAGACTACGAATGGTGTAGTGCGTATAATCGGAAGCCAAGCTTACTTCCCAAGCAGATGCTCCGTCTATAGCCGGTTCCGCGCTACTGCTCTCCAAGTATGAATAATCTCCATTCAATGTTAAATAATGGCCTGTTGCTCGATTGATAATCGTTTGTTTGCCGTCCTGCACAAATATATTCCAATGCGAGAATCCATTCTCTGCTGACGGCTGCCCGTACAGAACAACTCCGTGTTCATTCTCGTATAAATACTCCCCGCTGCTTGCATTCTTAAATCTTACAGGGTAAGCAGGGATAGGTGGCGCAATCGCTTCAACGGCTTCAGCGGCAAAATGAGCACTGTTTCTATCCGCTGCATCGGGAGCCTTACTGATCTTTATAATCGGATTCCCATTCTCATCAGAAGCCCCATACATATAGTGGCCAGCCCATCCACTCTTGAAAGTAGTCAGACCTGAAGGCTGCATATCCACAATCCACTTAATGCTGCCCCATACATCATAGACGGTTTGCAGTGTCTGAACGGCAACATTAGGCTCAATCTCATCTACTGCACCACCTATATGCTCCAGGGAGAGGTAACGTCCAGTACCTTTATTTTTAATCTTCACAGATCCATTGCTACCAGCTATTTCTTGCAGCTGCCAGACAAAGGTATCGTCATTCATATCAAGTGAACCATAAGTAGCCTGACCTACTGTTACATCCTCGTTCGCAGCAGCTAAAGCTACAGGATTTGGATCAGCGGTTGCAGATTCCGACTTATCCTGCGGAACCATTGCTTCAGTGTCCTGTGAATCATAGACAGATTCAGTGACAGTCTTAGATTCTAGCAATTTCTCTAGTACATTTGGAGAAGTCAGCAAAGGACCATCTTTAAGATACTGATCCTCCCCATTTACAGTGTCTAGCTTAAAGCGGAATAAGTCCTGCTTTTTCTCTGTGACAGTAACGAATCTCCACTGTGGACTGCCCCAGCCTGGATTGATCACACCATACTCGGCGTATTTAGTGAGATTTTGAAGTGAAATGAACTTCTCAGGGAATTTATTTGGTTCCTTGTCGAGAACACTGCTAATTACGTATGTGTTGTCGCCAATATTTTTGCCTGTCCATATAAATTCTCGCTCCACATTATTCCTGTCTGGAAGCTCAGTGACCTGAATATGGCCATCTGGCATGTTCACTGTGTTAATGTAATGGCCTGTTTTCTTATTCTTGAATAGCTTGCGGCCATTATATTTCTCCACGAGCCACTGATCGGAGCCATCCTTCTGCATATTTCCATACTTCAAGAGGCCGTCAGCAGACTCATACCAATAAAAAGACTTCCATCCATTTTGAATTCGATAATATGGAATGGTTCCATCAGTCGGTGTATTGGGATCTAGAAGCTGCCACTGGGCGCTCAAGGAAGTCGCATCCCCATTTGCTCCAGCATTACCTCCACCCAAGGTAGAGATATAGATGTCTTTGCTCTCAACATTTTCTAGTGTCAGGTAATCATCATAATCATCAGAATCTTTAAATTTCCACTGATCCGATGGCTGACTTTCGCTGATCTCTACAGCCTTGGCTGTGCCGTCAGTGTATGAAATATAATGATTAGTTTCCGCATTACGGATACGCTTATTGCCATCATAATCCTCTACATACCATAGATAATCGGATGAATCTGCATCCTCTGAAGTCATAACGCCATGCTTAAGCTCGCCGTCTGCAGCTTCATATAAAAAATCTGTAGCTACTTGTGCATCTGTATAAGTAGCCAATCGTACCGGCTTAAATTCAGAAATTGGCACGATGCTCCACTGCGCACTTGGATTAGAGGCTGATCCCGGCCAGCCGTTAGAGCGCACGTTATTGTCATCGTTGAATTGTGGATTTAGCCATAACGGACTCCCACTATCAGTTAAACCACTGTTACGAAGCGTAATAAAGCCTGTTCCATCTGGATCTGGTGCACTCTCTTGGAACCACTCACTTAGCTTTACATTATTCATATCGATTTCTTGCGAAAAAACTCCTGCCCAAGTCTGCTCATTCTGCTTAATATAATGACCCGTCTCACGGTTACGAATCATCAACGTTCCTTCGTCCGTTCCCTGATCAAGATACCACTGGGCTGCTTCATTTTTCAAAGACTGTTTGCCGTAGAGAACATTTCCTTTTTCGTCCTCATACATTACCTGACCGGGACGCATCCGGCTTTCCAGCCTTACAGCTACTGGTACTGAATTCAGATCAATAAAAGCCCACTGCGGACTCTCAAACGTAATATTGATATCCGAGCTTACTTGCGCGTAACCAAGCTGATTCTCCTCGTGGATAACCAGTTTACTCTCTGGCACTGTTGCGCTTCGGATGATCATATATCCGTTTCTATTGGAAGTATCGATCAACCATTGATCCGTAACACTTCCTGATCCTTGTAGATCTGCCGCCTTAAGCGTATCCTCTTTGCCGTTATTACCAGACATTGTAATGTAGTGGCCCGTCTTCACATTCTTAATTCGTGACAGACCATTTACCGTCTCCACTGTCCAATGCGATGATGTGTCCGCTGGATTGGTCATGCCATAACGCACGATACCATCAGACGTTTCATATAAGAAATTATTTTTCCACTTATTCTTGATGAGTACTGTCCCTGATGGAATTAGCCCTGCGCCTGTTCCTCCAACCCCTTCTGCTCCTACGGAACCGCTACCGATTCCCATCACAGGCAAGCTTGAGAAAATCAGCAGCATCGCGAGCAGACCCGCCATCGCGGACCTGAATCGTTTCATAAATGTGCCCCCTCTACCTAATATGGACTTCCCTTCCATCTTAAGTTGGTAACGCTTACAAAACGATGTGTGATTTTATCCATAAAAAGGTGTATTTGTACGTATCTCCCGAAAGGTCTGAGCGCTACTGAAAATTGACAAATCTGCTGAACCCTAAGATAGTTAATTTAATTAGAAACGAGCATTCATTAAATGGAGGTACATATGAAATTCAAAATGGATTCACCAAAAATATCAGATCCAGACGCTCTACTCCCTGAGCAAATATACTCGCTGCAAACCAAAGATGAATTCAGTCGTTGCAGCATAAGCGATACAGTTATTGATAATCAAGAGGCGAATAAAGTCAGCTTTGATCAAGTGGTTTTTAAAAATGTTACGATTATCGAGTCGTCCTTAACTGGGATTGAACTGATGGATGTAATTTTTGAGCGATGCGATCTATCCAATGTGGATTTTACGAATGCAATTGTTCATCGAACCGAATTCAGGAACTGCAAGCTCATCGGTACGGACTTCACAAGAGGCAGATTCCAGAATGTTCGCGTGGTAGATTGTATCGGGGATTTCGCAACATTTCGAATGGCTAATCTGAAGCAGGTTGCTTTTGAGAATAGTTCATTGATGAGCTCTGATTACTACCAATCGAATTTCCAGAAAGTCAGCTTCAGCGAATGTAATATTGATCAAGCCACATTGTCAGGATCAAAGCTTAACGGGATTGATCTTAGTGACTGCGAGTTCAGTGGCTTGATCGTGGATATACAAGATTTAGAGGGATGTATCATTTCGCCTCAGCAAGCTGTTTCCTTTGTTGGATTGATGGGTCTGGTTATAAAATAACGTGCTGTTCTACTTACTGGACTTCCAGCGCTAGCAGCTTCAGCTTACCCGAACATTTGCCGCAGCGGTAGCGCTTTGGGTCTACTTTTCGCTTACGCGGATACTCCATAGCACATGCTGTACAGATCAGCTTGTACCGGTAAGGGAGTGACTTTCGAGCTTTCGCACCCGGCAATGTCTGACAATAGCGACTCCCGCCGACTTGTGCCAGCAGTCTTTTGAAATCAGTGTCACGATGCATATACCCTCGCTTCGCCAAATGCAGATGATAATGACAGAGCTCGTGTTTTATAATCTTCTCCGTCTCTTCTCTGCCGAACATAGCAAGCTGATGGGGATTAATCTCTATATTATGGCTCTTGGTAAAATATCGACCGCCTGTTGAAGATAATCGGCTGTTAAAGCTTGCCTTGTGCCTAAAGGGTACGCCAAAGCTGTCCCGTGATACCTGCTCAATCCACAGCTGCAGCTCTTCGTTGCTCATCGTTTCCATAGCGTTCTATCACAAGTCCTTTCCACGGGAATTAAGATCTCTACTTGAATTGTAACTTGTGCATAGGCTAAACTGTCAAGAAGGAAGACAAGTACGGAGGGAGAATGACCAATGCCGAAAATGCGGTATGTAATTTTGCAGCAACATCAAGAATTGCAATTCGTGGAAATGCCCGAGGAATATGCGTACCAGCTAAGTGCGCTCAATTTACGTCTAAACAAAGAAATCGACAAGCTGACAGCCGATAATGTACCGGAGCTGCCCTTAGCTATTGCTGAGTGTGATTCATTGGATCTGCTACGCGAAGATTACTCCCTAGAGTCCGGTCTGGATTATATCAATAGATTGGAACAGGCCTTTGCCTCTGTTCAGGAGCAAAAGAACTATCCACTCATCTCCCTGCTGACCGAGATTCGGGCGCTGCAGGCTCAATTAGAGCAGTGGTACGAAGAGGAAGCAGAAAGCATTCTGTAAATCGTCACCTTTAGGCTCATTTCTCCATATGCTAACTTACGTAAGCAGTTAGAGGAGTGATACCCTTGCCACAGTGGCTCTGCCATCAACTGATGAAAGCTTATTACAAAAAAGACCGCCGTCAGATCAAGCTGCTGAACGAGTGCTGGTTCTTTTATCGTAATTCTGCGGAATCACCGGATTCCATCCAGAGAAATTTATAGGATTCGTTAAATTCAAAAATCCATCCCGCTACTTACAGGGGATGGATTTTTGTATAGGATTCGTTGGAATCCGAATTAGAACATAGGGAATACATATCTGACCAAGAAGAAAAGTGCTCCGAAAAAAATAATAATATAAGCAGCATATTTAATAAAGGTAGATGCGACAACACTGGAATCCGATTTCCGTTGCACCTCTGTATGCTCCACTTCAACGCTTCTATCTTTATAGCCCGGTTCCATCATCAATCTCTCCTTTCGAATATAGGCTGGTAGATAGTCTCCATTAACCCGGGGCTTTCAGAGTTGAAACAAAATTCCAAATCAAACCAGTTATTTTCCGGCATCATGGAGCTGCTTTATTTCTTTTATGATTTCAAGCACATCGCCTTGTGAATTCGAGCTCCCTGATGGTTCGGCTCCAAGTGCAACGCTTCTTCAAATCGTTCTTTCGCTTCTGCCATTTTCCCTAAGCCTAATAAACCTAAACCCATCATGAACAAGCAATGAATTTGATTGCGTCTATTCAGATCATCCTCAAATACGAGGAAATCAGGTAAGGATACGGCAAAATAATCAATCTTCACCTCATCAAAGAGATGTCTTTCTGCGAAATCGATCAGCTTATTAAAACGCCGGTTCGCTTCCTTCGGATGATTCAGCTGTCCCCATGCTAAGCCCTGATAGAAGATCATTTCTGGCGGCTGATCGTTGTAGTACATCGCGCTGGCTGGTTCTTTCAAGCCTTGAGACGCAATCGCCCAGTGTCGTGCAGCTTCTTGCATATTGCCTAATCTGTTATAAGCCACACCAAGCTCGTAATACACATTATTCTCTTGCGCACCATCGAGCTTACCCTCACCTAAATTCTCTGGATAATGAAGCGCACGTGTTAATAATGAGATAGCCTCTTCATATTGGCCTACCTGATTCGCCTGCTTACTCAGTTCAACAAGCCCCAAAACATATTGCCCCGTAGCTTTCCCTTCGCCACCTTCCCATGGATGGAATTGGCGTCGTAATAGAACTGACAAAGCCTCTTCATACTTGCTAAGCAAATTCAGTAGGGTCACATATTCAAGGTATAGATCATCCCGCTCCTCCACCAGCTCCATATGCTGCTGCAGTCTTGCCATCCGCTCCTGAGCAGAAACACCCATCTTCTTATACAATTGGTCCAGCTCGTAGAATACTCTCGCATCATTCGTATTGCACTGGAAAGCTTGTTCAAGTGACTGCAAGGAAGCCTCAGCATCATTACGCTTATTGTAATAAGCAAGCGCAAGGTTACGATGAACCGTCGGGAAACGATCATCAAGCGCGACGGATTGCTCCCAATGGCGAATGGCATCGTCGGTACGTTTTTTATCATAGAATAGATTTCCTAGATAATAATGAGCCTTACTATCTAGCGGATTGCAGGCAATCGCGCTTTCTAATACCTGCAGCTCAAACAAGCTGTTCGGGAAGCAATAATCAGAAGATGCTGCTTGAGCAAGCTGAAGCTGCGCTGTCGCCTCTTCCTCACGGCCCATTTTCTCGTGTACATAAGCCAATGTGTAATGCACCATCGGATAATTGGGTTCATTCGATGTCCTACGAATTTGCTCTAACACCTGTGCAGCTTCCGCGAACAATCCACTACCTGCATAATCGGAAGCTAGATTTAAATAGTTATGCACATCGTTTCGCATGAACCGTGCAAGCTTCATCTGAGCCTCAGCTGCTTCCTCTTGTCGCCCGAGCAATGTAAGCGTAAGCACTCTCTCATGCGCTGCCCCGAAGTCCGCGATATCTAGTTTCAATGTCTCCTCTGCGAATGTAATCGCCTCAGAGTAACGTCCAAGCTTGCGTAAAAGTGCTGTTTTCACATGTCTTGATTTATAGTTTCTTGTGTTACGTGCCAAAGCTCTAGTTGCGAGCTCCAACGCTTCTTCATACGCCCCTCGTTCACAAGCAATTTGACTCAATGCATAGTATCCACTGTCTTGGAATGCTGCAGACCATACCGCCTTGTAGAAGGCAGCAAATGATTCTTCCTTGCGATCCTGCAGTCTGAGAACTACACCAAGCTGATAGTACGCTTCACTATCATATGGATTCGGATTGCGCCAAGTCAGCGATCGTATAGCTGTACGGAAATGTTCTTCCGCTTGCTTAAACAATCCTCGACGAAGCAGCAGCGTCCCATAAGCCACATTAAGCCGAATATCGGATGCATCTCTTCTTAAGCCTTCTTCATAATAATGCTCTGGCTCGAACGTGGCATGACGGTATTGCTCCAGGTGAACTCCAGCCAAATACAACTGCTCTGTGCTTTTTAATTCTTCCGGTAGTGGAAGTGGCTTGGCTGCATCTGGAACCTGTTCAATGCTAGGCTTCGCTGGACGATAAGATATGAGGCTGTTTCCGTTCACATCAAACACCGTTAGGATTAAGTGATGCGGCTGATCCACTTCATCTAACGTAATGACGGATTTATAGGTTAATTCTGGAGAGAGCGTAACGGTATCCTTTACGTACGTTCTATGCTGTCCTCTAAGTTCAATAACCGCTCCCTCGAATACCGAAGTTCCATAGGCCATCACAGTGGCAGTCCATAAAGTCTCATCCACCTCAAGATTAACGGCGGCATCAATAGAAGCATTTTTCACAACACCGATGTTCTTATATGGCATGAAATATTGTGTGAATGACTTCTCTTCATACGGCTGGAGCCAAGTGAAATCGGGTTGATTATCCGTAAATACCCCTGTCATTAATTCAATGTAGGGTCCGTCCTCATCGGTTAAATTACGGTCCCACGCTTGACCAAATTCGCCATTCCCCCAAGTCCACTGCTTTTTACCCGGAGATACATGGTGATTCGCTACGTGAAGCAGACCCGCTTCAACCCCATGATCATAGCCACCCACGAAATTATATTCGGATTTGTACGCCATGTATGAGGTAGGAACAGGAATATTTTTATAGCGCGAAATATCTACACCTTCGGAATAGTCCATCTTGTAATACGTTCCTGTTGCAATAGGGAATCTGGACACATCACGCTTACCATGGTCGAATACGGCTGTGACATCCGGTGGAAACACCGATTGCGTATGGTCATTGACTGCAACCGCAGGGTTTGCCCACCATAAGAAGGTTTGTGGCTCCGAAGTTCGGTTATATAGCTGTGCTGTAACTTCGAGATAGGCTTTTCCAGGATGCAGCGTGAAGCCCGTTGTGACCTTCGTTCCATACATCCGGTCAATTTCACTCACCCATACGGTTGCACTGCCATCTTCATTCTCCGTAATTACATGCTCCACAGGGCCAAACGTGTTCGGACGATGATGCTGCGGCCAGTTAAATTCAATTCCACCTGAAATCCATGGTCCTGTCAGACCAACAAGCGCAGGTTTAATCACGCGATTATAATAAACAAAATCATAATTGTTCGTCTTATCCAGAGCACGATAGATACGGCCGCCAATTTCAGGCATGATCTCGATGCGTACAAATTCATTTTCGAGCATTACCATCTGATACGATTTCATTTCTTTCTCATCCATAATTTTATCAACCACAGGATGTGGATATACTCGCCCCGAGCTGCCTTGATAGACTCGCTTCTCGAGGAACATTGGATTTTTATCGGGTTCGCCTGTTTCATAGGTAGGAATTTCAACCATTTCCTCCCATATGCGGACGCTGTTCGTTAAGATTGTAGAAGGCTCTTTCATACTCATTTCGTTCTCTCCTCCTTCGTGATATAGCTCTAATTTATCGTTGTATGCGCTTTTAAACAATTGACGATAATCTGTAACTGATGGACAATATTCTTATCCTAAAAATAATAATCTCCTTATGAATATGTTGTTATTTCAAATAAATTAATTATGTTCTTAAAAAGGAGGGTTATCATGACAGATATCTCATTAAAGCCGGATGGCTTCGATGAGCAGAAGCTTTTTGTGCTGCCCGATTTCATGATGAATGAATTAAATGAGAATCCGTTAACAAATTCCTTCTATGTAAGTGACATTGGCTGCTTCCCAAGAGCGAAGTTTCATTATCGAGAGCGTCCACAAGGATGTGACTCGCATATTCTTATGTATTGCGTAGAGGGTGAAGGGTGGATGGAGAGTCATCACAGTAAGCTGATCCAAATAAAAGAACGGCAAATAGCTGTCATTCCTGCCGGAACACCCCATCGATATGGTGCTTCAGATGTGAATCCCTGGACGATCTACTGGATGCATCTAAAAGGAACGCATGCCGCTGCGTTGATTCAAACTTATGCCATGGACGTAGAGCCGCTAACCTTTACACTGAACCTTCATACCCAATGGATCGAAGATTTCGAGCAATGTTATGCCCTGTTATCGGATAAGCCTTATGCCATGCGTAATCATATCTATGTGTCTCAGTGCATTCGTCATCTGATCAGCCACGTGGGGTTGAGTACTATGAACTCTGAGCAAGATAAAAAGAACGAACGTTATCTTGAGCAAGCCATTCGCTACATGACGGATCGAATCAACAGCTCCATTTCACTCCCGGATGTAGCGAAGCATATGGGGTTATCGAAGCAGCATCTAATTTATCTATTTAATCAAGAAACCGGGGTTCCCCCGATTGAATTCTATCTGCGCCTCAAAATGCAGCGTGCCAGTCAACTGCTAGCATTAACCGATTTACATATTAAAGAAATCTCTAGTGCTATCGGGATGCAGGACCCCTACTACTTTTCTAGATTGTTCAAAAAAATAATGGGATGCTCGCCGACTCAATATCGAAGCACCCCAAAAGGTTAAAATAAAGAAAAGCCACACGACCGCTGCACCAGGTAAACCAGTATAGTGGAGTGTGGCTTATATTTTTATTGTAGAGGTTCTAATTAAAACTACGGTTGGAAACCCAGGAGCCTTGCAGTTTACGAAGCATAATAATTTGTCCGGTGTGGTATGAATCATGCAGGATAAGACTCATTACCTCTTCCCCTGGGGCATGACCCGAACCACCCCAATCATATGCGCCTTCTTCCAACGCCTCAATGATTTCTCTAAGAGCAGCGTGCACATCCTTCAGGTCTGCAACGGCCTTCGCCCATGCTTCTTCCCCTTCCGTTGTTACAGTGAAGGTAGCATCGTTGCTTTCAGCATCAGGTTGTTTGGGCAACCCTTTTAACTTTCGCAGCAAACGCACCTTATAATATGTTAGATGGTTAACCGTCTCCCAGATGGAATTGACTGTACTCCCCTCTGGCTTCCAAAGTGCCTGTTTACTGTCCACACCTTCCAGTGCATCACTTAACGGTGGGGCCCAATCCTCGATATCCATGCAATAATCCCAATTTTGCAGCAGAACCTCACTGATTTTATTATGCATGTTCAACCTCCTAATTTTAACTAAATTATGTAACTACTTAAACCATCATATAGTGGTTACATTAGAAATGTAGCATATTTCCAGCGTTCAATCAAGTAACTAGCTAATCACAATTTTAACTGTTACAATCGTTGTAATCGAGAGTTGTGCGGAAAGGATGAACAGGACTTGTTGTGGGAGGATTTCATTAATAGTTACTGGCGGGATTGGCGAACAGGAGATAAGAACAAGGATCGGGATGAACTCGAAGATCCGGAGTGGATTGCGAAATGGCTGAAGAAGCATGCTCTGTTAGAAACACAGCTGCCGAATACGATAGAACTGGAACAGCTAAAGAAGCTTCGATCCCTACTATGGGACTGGGTACAGGCTATTGTACAAGGAAAATCGATGGATGGAGAAATGCTGAAGCAGCTCAATGTCTATATGGACAAGGGTCCTGTTACGCGGCGAATGGTATGGAAAAGTGCCGAGCAAGCGGAGATTTCATTATTGCCACTACATAGCGGTTGGGAGCAGGTGATGGCGGAGATAGCGGCGTCTTTTGCGGAGGCTATGCTTGAAAAAGAACCCTCAAGATTCCGTATCTGCGAGAATCCTGATTGTCTCTGGGTGTACTATGATGATACACGTAACCGTTCTAAGCGTTACTGCGATGACAAGGCTTGTGGCAACCTCATGAAGGTGCGGCGATTCCGGGCGCGGAAGAAGGCTGAAAAGGGTTCGGAGTGACTATTAAAGGAACTCTTGCGGGATGACGAATTTCGATCAACATTTATCCCCCCCAAACTTTTCAACACTCCTAATACGTCTTGCTAGTAAGTGCGCTAATAACACACTTATTACAACGAAATGGAGCGTGAACAAACAATGAAAAAGAGCCCTTTTAACGTATTGAAGCTTGGTGTAGTCGGATTAACGGTTGTGGGAATAAGCGCTGGCATGTTACCAATGAATGGCACTGCTTTTGCTGATGCAGTGAACACGACTAAGCCTGCCATCAATGCCCCGATTTCAGCTGTACCGATTTCCACCATCAATAACACTGGGATCCAAATCAAAGAAGTAACTCTCACATCTTCAACGGAGCTTCTGAATACAAATATTAAAGTGCCACAGATCGTAGGTATGTTGGACACTAAGGCTCAGGAAGAAATCAACAGTATCATTCTCTCTAAAGCGCAGAAAGACCTTGCTCTTTGGGAAAAGGATGCAACTGAAGCAGCAGCAGACGCTAAAAAGGCTGGTTTCGAGTATCGTCCATATGAGCTATACATTATTTATGAATTAAAAGAAAATGGATCGGATAACCCTTCTGGAGTGATCTCACTTGTTGTTACTTCTCAAGGAGACACTGGTGGAACGGGCATGCCTCGTGTAGATACATACAATGTATTTAATACGAAACAAGCGAAGCGGATTGCCTTGTCAGATTTCTTTGGAAACGACTTTAAGGAAAAGTTGAATACCGGTATCCTTGCGAAGATCAATGAGGAACCTGAGAACTATTTTATTGAGGATTTCAAAGGGATCGACGAAGAACAAGGTTTTTATATTGAAAATGGTGAGGTTGTCATCCTCTTCCCTAAATATAGTATTGCTCCAGGCGCCATGGGAACTCCTGAATTTCGTTTCAGTACCCATATTACGAACAACCCGAAGCTCGATTTAAGTACAATAGCTACATTTAAGAATGCTAATGGGGTTTCAATGGTGTCATTACGAGATGTGGCGAATCGTTTAGGATATGAAATCAAGTGGAATCAAACGTCGCGCTCAGCTGAGCTGAAGAAAGGTGCACAGTGGACAAATGTTACCTTAGGTAAAGATTCTTACTTTTTTGCCAAAATGGCACCTGTCACTTTAGGCACTGCTCCTATCCTAAAGAACGATACGATATACGTTCCGGTTAAAATGGTTACCGATATTTTACGTGTGGAATTTAAGAACGGCTAATTAGGCTAATGGCATTCCAGAATGATTTTTTGTTCTAGAATGCCTTTTTAAATTCATAGGCACTTGTGTACCGATTTCTGATCCATTCATGGTCACTCCTTTATTTACCAAGAGAAGCTAAGAACTTTTTTAAGTTAGTCATACGTCTTGCTGACATAAGACAACTGATGACGAAGGAATGAACTACCATGAAAGAAATCAAGGTTACACCACCGACTAACTCTTTAGAACTTGACAATTCCACGACTAGAAGGCGTTATATGCCGGGAATAGATGGACTTCGCGCACTCTCTGTGATCGCAGTTATTGCGTATCATCTCGACCTCAATTGGGCTCCAGGAGGACTTATAGGGGTCGGAATATTCTTCGTTCTGTCTGGATATCTGATCACGGATCAAATCATCCAAAGGTGGAAGAAAGACCGACGGTTCGACCTTAAAGATTTCTGGATCAGACGAGCGCGACGGCTATTGCCTGCTATGTTTGTCATGCTTTTTGTCACTGCTATGTGGCTTCTGTTGTTCGATCGTTCACGATTATCAGCATTACAAGGGGACTTTCTATCTTCAACGTTATACTTCAATAACTGGTGGCTTATTTTTCACGATGTATCTTATTTCGAGAGCTTTGGACCTCCTTCTCCTATCGGTCATTTGTGGTCGCTCGCTATTGAGGAACAGTTCTACTTCATTTGGCCATTGGTTATTATTGTAGGGTTACGCCTTGCACCTCAGCGAGGTAAACTCATTGTGATGTGTCTAACAGGGGCATTCCTCTCGGCACTTGCTATGGCGCTAATCTATCAACCTGGAGTTGACCCAAGCCGAGTCTATTATGGTACTGATACCCGAGCTTTTGCTCTACTGATTGGAGCCGCTCTCGCTCTAGCATGGCCGAGTCAAAATTTGACCGATAAGATTTCACGCAGATCTCGCTATATCCTTGACTTCAGTGGTGCAATCGGATTAATCACCCTCATTCTTATGATTTGGCGGACGAATGAATACGGACAATTTCTTTATTATGGCGGCTTGGTTATAGTGTCGATTCTTTCCGCAATTGTAATAGCTGTACTCGCACATCCTGCGAGCCGACTAGCTAAAATCATGGGTTGCAAGCCCTTGCGTTGGATTGGCGTACGTTCCTATAGTATTTACATATGGCATTATCCAGTCATCATTCTAACTAATCCTACAATAGATACAGGTGGGTTCGATGGTTTCCGTGTTCTTTTTCAGCTGGGAGTTAGCCTCCTATTAGCCTCACTATCGTGGAAATATATCGAAGAACCTATTCGTCAAGGTTTATTAGGAAGATGGTGTACGAAATTAAGCATTCGTCTGCAATTCAAGATTCGACCCTTATTCATCTTTATTGCAGTCCCGTTAATCATATTGTCCATATCCTGCAGTAGCAACTTGGATACTAAGATATCCGCAGATCCGAATACAGGCACTATTACTAATCCCGATAAGAATGAACATAATGTCACACTAGTGCCCCCTCAAAATGTACCAACACCTGTGCCTGTACCAGTACCAGTAGATCCACCGAAGATGCCAGAACCTCAGCCTCAGGTAGAAGAAGCAGGTAAAGGTGTTACTGCGATAGGTGATTCCGTAATCCTCGATGCTGCTCCTTATCTACAAGAACTTCTGCCAGGCATTGTTATCGATGGTAAGGTAGGCAGGCAGATGTCACAGGCACAAGAAGTGGTCGATAAACTTAGGACGAAGGGGAAACTTGGCACTCGAGTGATCATTAATCTAGGTACAAACGGAGCTTTTAACTCCAATCAATTGCGGAAATTACTTATTTCACTTGAAGATGTTCAGCAAGTCGTACTAGTAAACACACGTGTACCGAAAAAATGGCAAAATACTGTGAATACCTTGCTTAAGAAAGTGGCTTTAGAATTCCCCAATGCTATGGTTGTAGACTGGCATTCCTCAAGCGAAGGAAAGGATTCTTACTTCTATGAGGATGGCGTTCATCTAAAACGAGAAGGTGCCAAATCCTATGCCGCACTTGTAGCTAAAGCCATACAAAAGGAGAATCAATGAGAATAGTAATCTAACAAACTAAAGCTACGCAATATAAAAAGAGAAGGGTTTTACGAATATGCTTAAGAGGAATAAAGAGAAATTACTCACTCTTTGTATTACAGATAACAAGGAGAACATATACCGTCTAGCTTACAGCTATGTGAAGAACAAAGAGGATGCATTAGATGTTGTTCAGGATTCAATTTATAAAGCTCTCTCCTCTATAGGGTTGCTAAAGAACCCAGAATCCGTAAAGAGTTGGTTGTTTAGAATCGTAGTAACTACCTCTCTAGATTTTCTGAGGAAACATAAAAGAGTTCAACCGGTAGATGATGAAGCACTCGACTTTTTTATCCCTGGTGCGGTAGACGTGTATCCAGATATTGATTTAGAAAGATCGCTGGATGATCTCCCCCTTAAGTATCGAAATGTCATCGTCCTTAGATATATCGAAGATTTAAAGATCGAGGAAGTTGCGGAAGTATTAAATGAAAACGTCAATACAGTAAAGACTAGACTATATCAAGCACTCCAGTTATTAAGAATCAACATGCAGGAAGAATCCTCAAAGGAGATCAATTAGAATGGATAACCAAATCAAAAAAATTATAGAAGATTATAACAAACTCCCTATTCCTGAGGAATTAGATTTCGTTGTAAGTAAAGCATTAAAGAAAAGGAAGATAAGAAGAATACGTTACCAGTGGATATCTGGAGTTTGTGCGGCAGCCCTATTTTTCGTAATTGGAATTAATGTCAATGTTAACATTGCCAATGCCTTCTCTGCTATACCTGGTGTAGACAGTATTGTTAAAGTGCTAACTTTTAGAGAATACAAAGTGGATGAACAGACCTATAATGCAGACATAAAGGTCCCCATCATTACTAACTTAGAGAATAAAGAGCTGGAATCGACTCTGAATGAAAAATATCTCGAAGAAAACAAAAAACTATATGATGAGTTTCAAGCAGAGATGGAGTCTTTAAAGCAATCCGGAGAGGGGCATTTAGGGGTCGACACAGGCTTTGAGGTTAAAACGGACAATGCTGAGCTATTTGCGATTAGCAGATACGTGGTAAATACCGTAGGTTCATCGTCAACAACAATGCAGCACGATACGATAGACAAGAAGAATCAAATCCTGCTAAGTCTGCCTATGTTATTTAAGGATGATCGATATATCAGTATCATAAGTGAAAATATTAAAGAACAGATGCGCTCCCAAATGAAAGCAGATAAAGATATGTTCTACTGGATTTCAACAGATGAACCCAATGAAGACCTTTTTTATCAATTTGAAAATATAGCTAAAGATCAAGATTTCTATATCAACGATAAGTACCAGCTGGTTATTTCCTTTAACAAATATGATGTGGCTCCTGGCTACATGGGCGTTAGAGAATTCATCATTCCAACAGATGTAATTGCAGATGTTCTGGTCAGCCGTACGTACATTAAATAAATCATTATGAGACTCATAAAGGGTATGCGTTTTGTATCCCTTATGAGTCTTTTTTTGCGTGAAAAGTCATTAATCAATCCCTATGCCTCTAATGTCTTGCCATCCTATTTTTATTTCTTCTAATAATTCATTCCCTATCTTAACTTCTATACTTGAGATAGACTCTCCCCCAACGCTGTGGTAGAAATGAATCGCCGGATTGCCCACCAGCACCCAAGTCATGAACGAACTATAATTTTTCTTCAATAAATTCTGTGCTACACTTCTTATGAGCTGCTTCCCTAGACCTTTTCCTTGGTGTTCCTTAAGCAAATAAAGTGCGTAAAGCTCCGCATCGTAGAGATCCGGCTCTCTTCGCGCCCCTCCATTTGCAAAGCCAATGATCATCCCAGCCTCATCTTCAGCAACATACATTACCTCGTCTTTATTGGGATTTTCAAAATTCTGAATCCAGCGCTTCCTTCTAGCTTCTACTGTGAAATTATCAAGAAACTCGTCTGATATTAGTCCTTTATACGTGGTTTTCCAACTCGTAGCGTGGACGAAAGCGATCCCGTCTATATCACTAGCTGTTGCTTCTCTGATCTTCATTTTATCTCACCCCTGCAGCGCCTTTCGCACGCTTAATATATATTTCGCCTGATCTAATGGATTCACGCCCCGGCGGGTGCGCTCAGCGGATACGTCTGGCTGAGATTCTTCATAGCCGGCAAAAAAAGAAGTGAACGTGCTACGCCCCTTCGTATAGGAGCTTAAAGTAACAGGATAATCAAGCGACGTTGCCAGTGGCAGACGGCCTTCGATGATCATCCGCTCGCCTTGCAGCACAGGTGGCTCGAAGGTGCCGCGCATCTGAACCAGGTCGTTCATCACTCGGCCGCCATTCTCCTCAGGGACAACGATGCGAACCTGAAGAATCGGCTCCAGTAGTTTAGTGCCTACCCGCGCGAGTCCATCCATAATCCCCATAGGAGTCGCTACGGCAAAATCCAGCGGATGGGTATGCCATACATGATGCTGTCCCTCGATTAAGGTCACTTTAAGATCGGTAACCTCCCAGCCGTACAAGCCCTGTTGCAAGGCTTCTGGTACACGCCGTGCGGTCTCGCTCTGATATTGCGGCAGCAGATCGGAACTCCGCACTACCGAATCATAAACTAAACCACTGCCAGGAGGTCCGGGCTCAATCTGAAACCGCAGAATCGCCCAGCACGGCTTCGGCATCGTATAAGCGATAAAGCCTTGCCCAGCAGAGGCTGGCGTTTCTTTATAGATGACAGAAGGCTGACCGAAGGTAACCTTCAGCGCATACCGCTCCTCCAGAACACTATTCAGAATCTCCAGCTGAATAGGTCCCATTACTTTGATATGCAGCTCTCGCTCATCCTGCAGCCACTGCGCATCCAAGAGCGGATCTTCATCCGCCAGCTCCTGCAATGCTCCGATAACCTTATGGTCATCCATATCGGTTCCCCAGAATACGCGCACCGTTAGCAGCGGTACAGCCAGCTTCGCCTCCGCCGGAATCGCCTCCGGTTGGCCGAGTACATCTCCGATCCGTACCCCTGAAAGACCATAGATTACAGCGATATCCCCCGCTTCAAGCGATCCGATATCCTCAGTACGACCACCCTCGACCTTGCGGATCTGGGTCACTTTTCCCTGAATATTCTGCGTGTAGTTCATTACCGTATCGCGGTTACGGATCGTTCCTTCATAAAGGCGGACAAACGCCATTCGCCCCATGCTTTTATCACGCTGAATATTGTAGACAATGCCGGACACCGGCCCCTCAACATTGCCACCAGCTCGCGGAAAATACTCAACCATCGCGTCCAGCAATGCAGTAATGCCAAGCCCCTTGGCGGCAACACCATAAACCATTGGGAAGAAGCGTCCTGAAGCGGAAGCTGTCTTCATATATTTTTTCCAAGCTGCAAGATCAATCGAACTACCTGACATATACGTCTCTAGCAGATCTTCATCCCGCTCAGCCAATGCCTCCAACAATTCAGTCTGTGCAGCAGGATCGGCATCGCTCCCCCACAAATCTATTGCGCCTATGTACTCCTGCTCTTTCCCGGTGGGTTGCTGTACAGGAATGATATCACTAGACAAATAATTTCGCGCTTGCGCCAGCACAGCCTCAGGGTCTGCACCTACACGATCCATTTTGTTCATAAAAATAAGCGTCGGTATTCCCAGCTTCCTCAGCGCGTTCCAGATCATCTCACTTTGAGCCTGCACACCCTCTACCGCCGACAAAATTAGCACCGCACAATCCATCACTCGCAAAGACCGTTCAACCTCTGACAGAAAATCGACGTGTCCTGGTGTATCAACGAGGTTGATCTGCACACCCTTCCATTCAAAAGAAGCTAATGCCGCCCGAACGGATATTCCTCGTTGCCGCTCTACATCCATAGAATCCGTCAATGCTGTCCCACTGTCTACGCTGCCGAGCGCTCGAATGCGACCGCTTTCATACAAAATATGCTCTGTTGTTGTTGTCTTGCCGGCATCCACATGGGCAAATATCCCCACATTAATCCGTTCTGCTCCCTGCTGCTGAATCATCTATAGTACCCCTATCATGAGCTAGATTGATCTAAATTTATATTGTACACATCCTTATGTCTCATAGTAATACATCCCTCCTTGTTGTTCCACCCTCCTACTAAATTGGTTAAATTCAGCTATGCCGGGTATGTAATTACTAAGTAAGAAGTCTAACGCCAAGGAGGAAATTCATCATGTTAGATCAACGTTTGCAAAATAAAGTTGCAGTAGTCACAGGCGCAGGGTCCGGTATTGGAAAAGCTACAGCCATAAGGTTTGCTCAGCACGGAGCTAAGGTATATATGCTTGATCGCACCCCTGAGGAATCCTATGAAACTAAACGTGAAATTGAATCCATTGGAGGAACAGCTACAGTTATCGAATGCGATGTTTCCAATCCAGGTCTTGTCGAAGAAAGTATTCGTAAGGTTGCGGATGAGGCTCGGAAGATTGATATTATTTTTGCGAATGCTGGAATTAATGGTACATGGGCTCCAATCGAAACACTAGAAATCGAAGATTGGGACCAGACGCTAGATACCAACCTACGCAGTACCTTTGCCACAGTAAAATATGCTATCCCCCATATGAAAGAAAATGGCGGCAGCATCATTATCACTAGCTCTATTAACGGAAATCGAGTGTTCTCGAACATCGGCGCTGCTGCGTACTCCTCTTCCAAGGCTGGACAAGTCGCTTTTATGAAAATGGCTGCGCTAGAGCTGGCGCAATACGGTATCCGCGTAAATGCGGTCTGTCCTGGATCAATCGACACTCAAATTGGAGATAATACGGATAAGAGTGATGATCTTCAAGAAGTGATGATTCCTGTAGAATTTCCAAAAGGCAATCATCCTCTGGAAGATGCGCCCGGTAAACCTGAACAAGTAGCCAATCTAGTATTATTTCTCGCCTCGGATGAGTCTTTCCATGTCACAGGAACTGAGATCTATGTAGATGGTGCCGAGTCACTCCTTCGCGGATAACGTTTTACTTGAATCTTTATAATATTTTAAATTGCCTGCAACATTTTGGTCTAATCTACCATCTAAGAGTATGGAGGTGACGCATAATGAAGAAATCATTATTCATAAGTAATGTCAAAACAATGACGATAGCCTGCGGTATTCTAGCAGCAAGCCTGTCATTTGGAGCATCTGCTTTTGCTTTTTCGGATTTGAAAGGTGATCCTGCGGAAGCAAAAATTAACTCCCTGCATAAAGAGGGGATTATAAATGGAGTAGACAAAGATAAGTTCGCGCCTAAATCTAAAGTAAGCTTTGCCCAAGGGATTCAGTTCATCGTTGGGGGTCTGAATCTGTCTCCGAAGCCAGAGGCGGGTAACAGCTCATCCAAAGCTAGTGATTATTTTGATAAGGTGAACGACAAATCCTGGTATGCTTCAGCCTTCCTGACTGCCAAGCAAAATGGTCTTTCACTTGATCGAACAGTAGATCCTAACGGAACCATCACCCGTGCTCAGTTCGCTCACTTATTGACGCAAGCACTGCAAAGTAAAGGTAACTTCCCGGTTACACTGATGTATGTAGACATTAAGGATGGCGATAAACTTTCTACAGAGGTTATAAATAGTCTCCAGATCCTGCTGAATACACATATCGCCACACTCGATAAGAACGGTAATTTCCGGCCAAATGATGCCATTACCCGCTCGGAAGCAGCCGCAATGACCTACGATGCAGCTGCTTTTGCCAAACGCGTAATTGTGTCTAATGGCAGCCCTACTACTCCAACCTATGAGACTGAGGTTACACTAACCAAAGCGGGTGAAGGAGTAAACAAGGCTACATTGACCGTTAACAACTTACCGCATTCTGGATATGGACTAGTGATTGAGCGAATCGAATTTGGCAAAGACAAGACCGCAGTGATTTATTTTAATGTGACTGCTCCTGACCCAGGAAAAATGTACGCACAGGTGATCTCAAAAGCATCTGTTGTCACTTATCTGCCAGAGGGATATAAAGCGATCGCTAAATCGGTATCCGGATCTACATCTAGCGCTACGCAATAAAAGCTCCGGACTCGATTCTTATGGAACGAATCAAACGAAGGTGCCCCAAAAGCCGTAAAATGGCTACTGAGGCACCTTCGTTTTTTGGGTTCTCCCCCATGTTCTAAACTACCCAAGGACTAATAAGAATTTCTTACTTCTCAGGGTGTCCATTGATCGTGAATAATGCCTACTAGTGCATGATCCTCTCCAATCTTCTCGAAAACTAGACGCAGGCTGCGCCAGTCCATCCCTTCGACAGAAGGATCGATGCCAGTAATATGATATTCAACGAAATCATATTGCTCCTTGGGATACACTTCGTTCAAGTTATTGATCGTTGTACCTTGCCCAAGCCCCTTGTTCACAGCAATTTCGGCCGTCTGAATGAAGTCTGCATCGTAGACAAACCGCTTGTAGTAATCTGCGAATGTCAGCTCAATTAAATCACCCGATCCAGCAAATGTTCGCCAGACTCTTTTGGTAGAGTCATTCATTAATCCTTCCACTTCATCCTTGCTGAATACAAGATCATTCTTCGTATCTACGTATGCGTATGGAGAAAAACGTAACCCTTTATCTGAATGTACCCATGCGGCCAATTGCTTCATATCCTTATTTTTAATAGACCTTATGACTGTCGTCGCAGCTTCCTCTACAGTTGGCGGAAGTCCCTCCTGATCCAGTGGCTGATCCGTGCTTGATGGCTCCGTCTCCTGTAGTGGCTCCGTAGTAGCCGCTGGTTGTGCAGTTTGTGTCTGCTCTGGCTTTTGCTCAGGCATCTGCATTTGCGTCTGTTCTGGGGTCACCTTCGGTTCCGTTCCCGCTTCTGGCGTTCCTCTGCATGCTGTAAGCCATAACATAGCTGCTATCAGCGCCAAACCACCGATATTTCTTGCGAAGTACATAAGATCCCTCCTCGTTTTTGATCCCTCGCTCTTTAGACTGATTTGAACAAATGAAGGTTGCAGGCTTATACTAAAACTATCAGTCAAACAACTCTTATGAGAGGGCGGGGTTACTATCGATTTATCAGAGAAACTAAAGAGCCTTCCCCTGACTCCCGGCGTGTATCTCATGAAGGATGGCCTCGGCCATATTATATATGTGGGTAAGGCGAAACAGCTGAAACGGAGAGTGAAATCCTATTTTCAAAACTCGAAGTCTCATTCCCCAAAGGTAAAACAGCTCGTTCGACATATTAAAGATTTGGATATTATCCTTACAGATACCGAATTTGAAGCTTTTATGCTGGAGTGCAAATTAATTAAAGAAATAAAGCCCATGTACAATAGAAAAATGAAAAATCCGCAAGCCTATACGTATATCGTAATAGGAACGGATGATAAAATGCCTTCGTTAGAGATTACCTATGATCCTGCTGTTCAAAAAGGTAACCATATTTGGGGCCCCTACACGAGCAGAAGTACCGTGGAAAGAGCCGTGCAAGGCATCAAGGAAAGCTCAAAAATCCTTTGCAGCAATCCAAGCTTCAAAAATTCTTTATGCCTAAACCATTCGCTTGGCTTATGCATAGGGATGTGTGCTGGCGGCGATGCTGCCGTTCAATATAATACAATCATTGATAAAGTCATAGCCCTACTAAACGGAACGGATTCCAGTCTCCTTGTGGAGATGGAGCAACAGATGACTGAAGCTGCAGAGCAATTTGACTTCGAAACCGCCGCCAAATATAGGGATTACATCGGAGCCATCAGCTTCCTGAATCACAAAGAGAAGGTTATCGAATTCGCTGCAGAGAATCAGAATATCGCGATCCTTGAGGCCATGGATGAACAAACGCTTAAACTCATATTGCTCAAAGGCAATCGTATCCTGGCGCATACTAAGCTCGAATACGATCAACCCGATATTACCTACCTGCAATCCGTTATAACATCAGCGATTATGGACACTTTCTGCGGTGAACTTAACCAGGCCCCGGCAGCAATTACTCGCCATGAAATTGACGAAGCACAAATTATATACAGCTATTTAAAAAGCAGCTCGTGCAGCTACATCATCATGCAAGAGGATTGGCTTGCAGCTAACAATCATTCTCGTCTAGACACTGCGGTGGACAAGCTGTTGCGTATCTTTTTAAATGCTGCTCCAGCCCATTCGTATAATTAATCTACCTTGTAACTGCGGTGAATGTTTGGACTTCCGCCCGCTCTTGTCTTCAGATTTCTTGATTTCAAACCAGTATATGTGGTAGAAATCTGAAGACAAAGACGGACACTAACGCTCCTCCAGTTCCAAAACCCTCCTCCGTCCCCTTCATCTCATCTATTGGCTCAACTGTTACTCTAAACTTACCCAAAAAGAGCAGGTCTTCATTCCTTAAACGACAAAACAGGTTTCTCCCCCCATGTACGGAGCGGAAGAAACCTGTTTTGAAGCTTGCCTATCTCTCAACTATATTTACACAATCCTTCATCCAGAAGATTAACAGCAAAAGTTAATTTCTCTTCAGATACAATAAGCGGAGGATGCCAGGTGATGCAGTTTCCTCCAGCCAATTTAAAAGAAAGACCCTTCTCCAAGCAATAATACAGTACTTGCTCAGCTAATTCCTCATTCTTCTCTCTAGTCTCTCTGGACTTCACAAGTTCAATAGAAATCAGTAGTCCAGCAATACGGACATCTCCTATGCAAAGATGTTTAGCCGACAGAGTCTCAAGCTTCCCTCTTACAAATTCAGACCTGCTGATACATTGTTCCTGCAGATTTAAGTCATCGATATAATCGATGGTGGCACAGATCGCTGCACTTCCTAACGCCGGTTTCTCATGGGTATAGTGCCCCAAAGAAATATCCCCCGCACAATCATATTGCGTTCTGGTAAGCACCGCTGCTTGCGGGATCACCCCTCCGCCTAACCCTTTTCCGAGCACGAGGATATCCGGTTCGATATCGAAATTCTGATGGACGTAGAACCTACCGCTTCGCATCAGCGCTGTTGGAATCTCATCAAAAATCAGCAGAATCCCATATTCATCACATATTTTTCTTAATCTTGTGAAATAAGAGATAGGCGGGATATGCGTATCCGTCGCCCGAATAGGCTCAAGTAAGATCGCCCCGATCTCCCCCTCATGCTGAATCATATATTCCAGATAGTCGAGGCAGAAGGTAGCCACTGCTTCATGGGAATGACTTCCCAGCAGGTTGCGGTATGCGTTAAAAGGAATGGCTTTCAGCATTCCTGGCATTTGCGGGCCCATGTCCTTTTTAAACACGTATTCTCCTCCGACAGCGATTGTGTCCAGCCCCGCGCCATGGAAGGACTCCCACATGGAGATGACCTTATGCTTCCCCGTCCATTTGCGAGCAATCTTAAGGGCCAGACCTACAGCTGCACTTCCGGAAGGCGTAAATAATACTTTATAGTCCTTTGAGGCCGTTTTGTTGATTAAAGCTTCTGCAGCTTTCACTGCAATATCTGCCGTAAATCTTCTTGGAATGAACGGTAGCTCGTCGAGCTGTTTTTTCACAGCTTCAGTTACGTAAGGATTCTTATAGCCAATCTGATGAATGCTATTTCCATGAAAATCAAGATATTTGCGTCCATTCACATCTGTGATATAACATCCCTCAGCATCTACGATACTGTTCAAGCACGGCGTTGACATGGATTGTCGCATATATGCACGCTCGTCCGCTTCGATCCTATCTATACTCACAGCGCTTAACTGGGTCATCCACTCTGTCCGCAAGGGGCTAAAGTTGATGTCACCTTCTCTTTTCAGCTCATGATTATCTCGCATAAGGTCTGATTCCTTGAGAAATCAGTACATTGATTCGCCCAATCAGCTGAGGCAGCTCACTCATCGATTGAATCGTAAAGTCTGCCCCGTTTTGAATAAAAGAGGTTTGTGTCGCTGAGATCACCGTTTCCTTCTCCACGTCTGAAAGTGCATTAAATTCCTCCTGGCTTAAGCCCATTTCAGAGCTTCCAATGATTACACCTACGGACCAGACGCCTGCATTAACACCTTCTTGAATGTCTGAAATCGTATCACCTACCTTAACAACCTTCCATGCTGCCGATAACTTTAAAGCTTCCATATTATGATAAATCATATACGGGTAAGGTCTTCCCAGTGAATGCGTTCCATCTGGCGTGATTATATAATCCGGTTGATAGCCCTTCCCAGCGGCATTCGGAATTACAACATCCATCATGGACTCTGTATATCCAGTCGTTGAACCAATCTTTAGTCCTTGGCTTCTGAGCACTTGGACGGTCTCAATAACCTGCGGAATCGGATCAGTATATTCGGATAAGGATGCCATCAGGGCCGGTTCGAATTCAGCATACAGGTTCTCTACATCCTGTTCAGTAAAAGCTCTGCCATACTTTTCTTCCCACAAGGCACCTACTCTTGGCATGGATAACATCGCACGGATATGATCTATTTTCAGCATCCCCATAGGGGCTCTAGCTTCCTGCATCGTAACTTCAATCCCAGCCTCCCGAAAAATATCAAGGAAAACATTCACCGGTGCAAAGCAGCCAAAATCTACCGCTGTTCCTGCCCAGTCCAGAATTACGCCTTCGACTTGATTCATTGTGTCATTCCTCCCATGTATGCTTCGATAATATTACATAAGTTCTGAATATCTTCTTCGTAAATCTCACCAATATTCCCAATCCGGAAGGTGTCGTGCTCCGTTAATTTGCCTGGGTAGAGGACGTAGCCTTTTTCTTTCACATATTCATAGAAATCTTCAAAGCTGAATGTCTCGTTCGGAAAAAGAAAGGTGGTTATAATAGGAGACTGCTTATCGTTTGTGATATACGCCTCTATTCCTATTCTCGCAAGTCTTTCTCTCAGTATGCGGTTATTATTCTGGTATCTTGCTGCCCTTGCAGGAATGCCGCCTTCTTCGATCAGTTCTTCAATCGCTTTCGAAAATGCAGCCACTACATGGGTCGGAGACGTATAGCGCCATTTCCCATCCGCGTCCATCGCCTTCCATTGATCGTATAGATCAAGTGATAGACTACGTGCATTCCCTTTACATGTGAGCAGCTTATCCAGCTTTGCAATGACAAACCCAAATCCCGGAACACCCTGAATACATTTATTGGCGCTGCTGATTAAATAGTCAATTTCAAGCCCAGGTACATCAATCTCTATTCCACCGAAGCTGCTCATCGCGTCGATAATTAATGTTTTATCATAGGCTTTTGCCAGTTGTGAGATCATCTCCAGCGGGTTAAGAATCCCTGTCGTCGTCTCGCAATGCACCATCGCAATGTGCGTAATGGCTGGATCCTCTTTAAGAATCCCTCTAAGCTCTGCCTCTTGGGGGAATTCATTATATAGGGCACTATACACACGATAATGGAGTCCGATATATTGCGCCATTTGCACAATACGTTCTCCGTAGGCACCGTTTGTAATAATCAAAAGCTTATCATCCGCTGAAATCGCCGTAGTCAGCACAGATTCCACTGCAAACGTACCACTACCCTGCATGAGAACTGTCGTATATTCATCGTTCGTTGCCCTTGCCAAATCCAGAAGTCTGGATCTGATTTGTTGTGTAATGTTCTTATAGTCCTGGTCCCAAGTACAACGGTCAAAGAGCATTTGCTCTTTGACCGTGTTAGTAGTTGTCAATGGACCGGGTGTCAGCAATTTATAGTTGTTCATGGCCCTTCACTCCTTGTTCTAATCTTATTTATTTCGCTTCTTTAAAGAATTGTTGATGTTGCTCCAGCAGTTCCACAGTCAACGGCTTAACAAATTTCATACTGTGTGCAGGCTTATGGATATCACTAACCGTTTCATCTTTATACAGAGCCACTGGGTAATTTGTAATTAAGTCTTTTCTAGCATCTTTAATAATGGTTTCTGCCATTTTCATAGCCAGCTCTGTCGTTGCATCGTCTTTTTTCACCACGGCTACGGATTCTGTAAGCGAGAAGTTACCTTCTGTTGGATCTACATAGTCAATCGGTGCGCCTTCTTCTTTAGCTAATACTGCCTGATGACGAAGTCCAAAGCCTGCAGCCACTTCTCCTGCTTTTACCTTTTTAATCGGACCGGAGCCGGAGCTTTCCAGATGTGGGCCTACATTAGCAACTAAATCATGCAGAACCGTTTTACCTTCTTCTTCCCCGTATTGCGAAATAATCGCCTGAACCAACAACCAGCCTGTCGAAGAGTCCATAATGTTCGGAACAGATACCAAGCCTTTAAATTCTGGTTTTGTTAAATCCTTAATGGACGTTGGCATCGCCAAGCCCTTATCTTTAAGCACCGCTGTGTTTACAAAAATAGCACCGGTATTCGCCAAAATCGGCGTATAGTACGCTGGATAGGAATCTAGCGCGTTAGTCGTAAACGATAGATCTTTAAACATGCCATGTTTCTCTTGCGCACTTTCTACAAAATAAGAGCTCATCGTGATCAGGTTAGCCTCAATTTTGTCTCCCTCTGCCATCAGCTTTCCACCCAGCTCAGAAGTGCCCAAGGATTGAAAGAGATATTGCCCTTCGTACCCCGCACCTTTTAGCGCAGTCTCCATAGAGGCTACAGCTTCTTCATCCGCATTGGTCAAAATCACTACTTTACTCGCATCACCCGCTGCTTTATTTCCACAACCTGCTAATGTAAACACCAAACTCAAAGCCACGATAGACAACATAATTCCTTTGAATCCCTTAATCCTCTTAGACATAATTTCTCCCTCACTTTAACTGGTTTTTTTATATTTAAAATCGTTAACTAACGAGAGTTTGATTGCCGTTTCTGGAGATAGTCACCTAGGAGCTTAATGATAAGGTTGGTGCAAAAGATCAGGATGGATAGGACAAACACCTCATTAAATTTGGCGAAATGCTGCAGCTCTTTTATTTTGCTGGCAACTACCGAGGTTTGGGCAGTCACTAGAAAGATAATTCCGCTAATGGTCACCATCGCATTGATAAAATAGTAGCTGACCATCTCGATCACCGTGGATGCAGAGTTCGGTAGAATGACCCGGCGGATCGTCTGCAGCCAGCTGTCACCTAATAATTCAGCAGTGGTTTCCCACGATGGATTCATTTTCGCCAGAGAGTTCTTTGCCATCAAATAAGGAGTCGTAAAGTAATGAACAAGGGTGCAGAGCACAAGAATCGTAAAGGTTCCTTTGAGACTGCTGTTATTGAACAGAAGTAGATACGACAGACCAAGGACCATACCCGGTACCGTGTTCGTCACCATCGATAGGATGTCAAAAGTCGCTTTCCCTTTTATAGGCGTTCGCACATTGATGATAGCCGCAGCATAAGCCACGATCGTACCTACGATTGCCGTCAGTCCTGCTACGAGCAAGGAATTTTTATATACATTGATTAAATCGCTTGATTGAAAAACATCCACAAAATGCTTGAATGTAAACGTAAGATCATAAGGATAGCCTTTCATCAGTGGTGCAACGAACATGACTGCAAATACAGCAAGTAGCCCGATTAGAATCACGGATGAGATTAGTCCAAGAACCGAATCTCTGCCTTTATTCGGGATCATCTCGATTTCAGTCACCTTGTCATAATGGAAATTGAATTTTTCAAGATACGTTAACAGTACAACCCCGAACGCCGCCGGTATTAACATCAGTACAGCAATAACTGCCCCATTGTTGAAATCCGGTATAGCCCCAAGCATGACCTGATACAGCTGAGTAGCAACCACGTTATACGTCCCCCCCACCGATGCAGGGATCCCAAAATCCGTGAAGCTTAGGATAAAAGAAAGAACAAACGCCCCTCCCAAAGTGCCCCACAAAGGCCGAACGATCGTGTTCATGAAGCTTCGCAGCGTCCCATCCCCCATAAGCTTGGATACGACGATGAACTTTTTATCAATGTACTTGAACGAATTATGAATCAGCAGGAAAGCAGAAGGTAAGGTATAAATTACGTAGCCTATCAACAGCCCATTAAATCCATAAATCTCGAATAAATTCCGTCCGAAGATTTTAGTAATCAATCCCTGGTTGCCAAAAGAGTACATTATCGCAAACCCGTAAGTAATCGTAGGCAGCAGCATAGGAATCAGAATTCCAGTTCTAATGATGCTTTTTAACGGGCGATAGATTCTTGTACAGTGGATAGAATAGGCTAGGATAAAAGCTAGAACCGTCGTGATGAGTGCCGTAACACCGGAGACCTTCATACTATTTCCGATGGACTCTCGAATCTCTTGATCTTTCAAAATGGTGAGATAATTGGATACCGAATAACCTTGGCCCGTTTCAAATGAGCGGATAAATAAAACTGCCAGTGGTAAGATCAGAAACACGATAAATAACAATACGATTGGGATAAAAATGATCCGCATTTCCGGTTTAGCTTTAGGCATAATGTTCACCGAACAGGTTATAGATATTTTCCCGTTTCACTTGCAGTTGCCCTAAAATAAATTCTTTTACAAAATCATTGCTAGGTTGTTGAATGATCTCTTGAGGTGTTCCAAATTGGGCAATATGACCTTGATTAATGATGAGAATTTTATCCGACAGGGTTAACGCCTCTTCCGGGTCATGGGTGACGATAATCGTCGTAAGCTTGTATTCTCTGGCGATGGATTTAATCCGAGCTTTAATAGATTCCTTGATGATTCCATCCAGTGCGCTTAGAGGTTCATCAAGCAGTAATAATTTGGGCTTCATTACGAGCGTTCTTGCCAAAGCCACCCTTTGCTTCTGCCCACCCGATAGAGCGCCGATCTTCTTCGTTAAATGCGGCTTTAATTCCAGAAACTCGATATACTCCTGAACCTCATGCTCCGACGTTAATCCCTTTTTATTTTTCAGACCATAAACGATATTTTCGTAAGCATTAAGGTTGGGGAAGAGCGCATAATCCTGGAACACTATATTAAATCCGCGTTTCTTCATGGGTACATTGCTTAAATCTTGATCATTAAAAATGATTTGCCCCTGCTCCATCTTAGCCAATCCCAAGATGATGTTTAGCAAAGTGGTTTTGCCACTCCCGCTGGGGCCGAGTAAGGAGACAATTTCCCCTGCTTGGATGTCTAGACTAATATCCTCTAGAACAACCTTGTTATCGTAATGCTTGCTTATGTTTTGTAATTTAAGCAAAGGTTCCACCTCCTCAAGTACAACCTCAGTATAAAAAGGTTTTGTTTTTGAGGATAAACAGTTACGTAAAATTTATGTAAATTATAAATAAGTTGTGAGTATATTATAAGTATATCATGACTAACTTAGAAAGGAGTAGTTGCTACCCTATATTAATCCCTTTATACTTCAACTATCGAAAGCGATATAAACTTTGAATGGGTGATTACATGTTTCCACTGGAAAGACAAAAGAAAATCATAGAAATCTTAATGTTCAAAAAGGTTCAGAAGCTGCCGGAGCTAGCAGAAGAGCTTAATATTTCTATCGATACCCTTCGCAGAGATATCAACCTGCTGGACAAGCAAGGGAAGATCAAGAAGATTTATGGTGGAATTAAACTGGTGGAATCGGAGTTTGCTGAATCTCCAATGGATGCGCGGATGGTCGGTCACTTAGAGGAAAAGAAAATGATCGCCCAAAAGTGCAGCGAATATATCAACGATGGGGATTGCATCTATCTGGACAGCGGCTCTACCACCTATCAGATCGCCAAATATATCAAGAATAAAAAGAATCTCACGGTCATTACGAACTCCATTCCTGTGGTAAACGAGCTGATGAACAGTGCGGTTGAGCTTATTATCATTGGCGGAAAGGTCCGACTAAATGAGCAGTCTGTCATTGCATATGATTATCTATTTAATTTCAGTGAATTAAATATCCTTAAGGCTTTTATTTGCGCAAGCGGCATTACCCTTGAAAAAGGCATCTCCGACTATAACCTGGAGGAAGCGCAAACGCGCAAAAAAATTATCGATCTCTCCAAAGAAGTTTATGTTGCCGCTGACCATACTAAATTCGGGAAAGATGTGACCATCGGCATCGCCTCACTCGATAAAATTGGATACATTATTACCGACCGTAATATAGATCGAAGCTTCCTCCAGAAGTTTAAAACCAAACGCACGAGCTTGATTGTTGCGGAATAAAGACTTTCTTCATCCATCTAAAAACACAAAAAGGCCTCTCCTTGGATTTGAAATGGTGGTGGTACTTCCATTTTACCTAAGGGAGGTTTTTTTAGTGTTTTTTTAAGGATCGCAGACACTTACCTTAACATCATAGACAGCATTTCAGGAATCTCTTAAACTAAAAAATCAGAAGTACTATTACATTATGGAGTGTGAATATGCCCTTGAATCAGATGTCCGAATTACACCAGAGAAACAAATTAATTATTTACTTGTTTTGGGGCTGTTTGTTGTTCGGTTCAATTTCGCTTTACAGATTTCCACAAACAATCATGGCGATTATATCAGCAGCGGTACCCCTTGGATTATTGTGTACGGTACTAATTTGGAAACGTGTGGCTACACCCTATATTATGTACATAACAGCTATTGGCTTTAATATCATTACATACTTCTACATCGATGCAGGGGCAAATATCATTAGTACGTTAATTCTATACTGGGGTCTAGGCATCGTATCCCTCTATCACAACTATCGCCCATTGCTCCTTAATGGTGTGATAGCTTGTATCTTACTCAACTATTTTCTGATGACCAAACCCGCTTTCGAATCCGTTGACGCCTTAAGTGTTAACGTTTTTCTCATCATGATGATACTGGTTCTGATCTATCAGAGTCAGATTGGTGCGAAAATGTTCAAAAATATGTCTAAGAGCAGAAACGAAGCTGAACGTGCCAGAGCGGAAATGGAGACCATCCTTACAGGTGTTACTGAATCCGTAGGAGTTCTGAGTCAATCTAGTAACCTAATGCATAACAACGTACTGACAACAGATCGAATTTCCAAAGAAGTCGTAACCGCCTTCCAAGAGATAGCTAGTGGAGTAGAATCACAAGCACAAAGTGTTAGCGAAATCTCAAATGCTATGCAGCAGTTAAACGAATCAGCTATGCAGGCAAATGCTGCCTCCGTCTCCATGAGCAATAGAAGCCGTGAAACGGATCAAATTACGCAAGAGGGGCAAGATGAAATCATTCGCTTAACTGGAACTATGTCTGAAGTTACGGATATCGTAACGAGTACTGCTGGCTTGATGACACAAATGAATGAAGAAAATCAGAAGATTGAATCGATTGTTTCCAGCATCGTAGGAATTGCTGAGCAGACGAATCTTTTGTCGCTAAATGCTTCCATTGAAGCCGCTCATGCGGGGGAACACGGCAAAGGTTTCGCAGTCGTATCCAATGAAATCCGAAAATTGGCACAGAGCTCCCACAATGCATCGGCGGACATTGCCCGGATTCTCAGAAGCATTCAAAATAATATTGCCCAGGTTGGCGATATGGTTTCTAACGGGTTGCTAGTTGTAGAATCAGGAAAAAATTCCACTGATGATATCGCTCGATTATTCGAGGGCATTCGAAATAATACACACCAGGTGCTTGAACAAGCAGAAGACCTGAAGGATAGGAGCGATCATATCCGGCATGCATCCACCCTTGTACTCGGCGAAGTTAATTCAGTGGCTGCAATTACCGAAGAGAATACCGCAGCTATTGAACAAGTCCTCGCTAGCGCTGAGGTCCAGCAACAACATGTTTCTGAAACGGTGATTAGCATCAGCAATCTAAATGAGTTAGCTATTAAGTTAGACAATTTAACGAGATCTTCATAGATACAGCTGTTTGTTTCAATACCATTCAGTCAAAAGAAAAAGCCATCTACTCCTCACGAAGTAGATGGCTTTCTTTGTTCACTTAGTTCACTTTAGCTAAGACTTCCTGCCTCAACACGCGGCGGACGCATGGTCAGGCTGACCCGGCCCTTCTTCAGGTCAACACCCATCACCCAGACGGTGACATTATCTCCTACGGAGACAACATCCATCGGGTGCTTCACAAAGCTGCCGCTGAGCTGGGATATATGCACCAGCCCATCGTTCTTGATCCCGATATCGACGAATGCGCCGAAATCGATCACGTTGCGGACGGTTCCCTGCATTTCCATGCCGGGAACCAGATCCTCGATCTTCAGCACGTCGGTGCGGAAGATCGGCAACGGCAGCTCCTCGCGCGGATCGCGGCCCGGACGCTGCAAGCTCTCCAGGATGTCGCGAAGCGTTGGCACGCCGACATCCAGCTTCACAGCCAGCTCCTCGGCATTTTGTGCCTCCAGCTGTGAAGCCACTTCTTTGCTGCCCAGCTTGTTTACATCTAGGCTCAGCTCACGGAACAACCGATCCACCACCGGATATGACTCCGGGTGAATAGGCGTGCGGTCCAAGGTGTTATCCCCTCCAGGAATCCGCAGGAAGCCGATACATTGCTCATAGGACTTCGCACCCAGACGAGGCACCTTTTGCAGCTGCTTCCGAGTCGTGAACTTACCGTTCTCTTCACGGAATTTAACGATATTCTTAGCAATCGTTCCATTAACGCCAGCTACGTAAGAGAGCAAGGCTGGAGATGCCGTATTCACATCAACACCCACATGGTTAACCGCCGATTCCACGACGGCCTTAAGACTCTCCTCCAGATGCTTCTGGGAGACGTCATGCTGATACTGTCCCACACCGATAGCTTTCGGATCGATCTTCACCAGCTCCGCCAGCGGGTCCTGCACACGGCGGGCGATAGAAGCCGCGCTGCGCTCTGCGACATCCAGATCCGGGAACTCCTCCTGCGCTAGCTTAGAAGCAGAATAGACACTCGCTCCTGCTTCATTAACGATCAGGTAGGCCAGCTCTGGATTACCAATTTCAGCAATCACTTCTGCAGTAAATTGCTCGGTCTCACGAGAGCCTGTACCATTTCCGATAACAATAAGCTGTATGCCATATTTAGCGATTAGTTCTTTAAACTTAGCAGCAGCTTCAACCTTCTTGTTGTTCGGTGGTGTTGGATAGGTCACAGCTACTTCAAGCAGCTTACCAGTATCGTCTACGACGGCCAGCTTACAGCCGGTACGGTAGGCAGGGTCAACACCCAGCACACAGCGTCCCTTAACCGGCGGCTGCAGCAGCAAGCTGCGTAGATTACCAGAGAAGATTGAGATCGCTTGATTCTCGCCCCGCTCGGTCATCTCCCCACGAACCTCACGCTCCACAGAAGGAGCTATCAGACGCTTGTAGGCATCCTCAGTCACTGCCTCCAGCAGTTCCTTCACTGGGGATGGGCCTTTAATGATTTTCCGCGCAATGTAAGCATGAATTTTGTCAGTGATAACCTCAATGCCTACCTTTAATATATTCTCACGTTCACCGCGGTTAATAGCGAGTATACGGTGAGGCGGCATTTTGTGTACAGGCTCACGATAGCTATAGTAGTTCTCGTATACGGATTCCTGCTCTGCATCCTTAGCTTCAGACACAAGGATCCCCTGACTTGCCGTATATTGCCGAACCCAAGAGCGGATCGCAGGATCATCTGCAATGTTCTCGGCGATGATATCCAGTGCGCCTTGAAGCGCTTGATCTGCGGTCTCCACTCCTTTTTCAGCATCTATATATTTCACAGCCTCGGTTTGTGGATCCCCATGTCTCTGCTGCTCCATAATCCAGTTCGCAAGCGGCTCTAAGCCTTTTTCCTTCGCGACACTAGCACGAGTCTTACGCTTCTGACGGAAAGGACGATACAAATCCTCCACTTCCTGCAGCTTGACCGCATTGGTAATTTGTTCATGAAGCTCCTTGGTCAGCTTGCCCTGCTCTTCAATATTGCGGATAACGTCTTTCTTACGTTCGCCCAAATTGCGAAGATAAGCCAGGCGCTCTTCAATATCACGCAGCGCATTCTCGTCCAGCTCACCCGTCATTTCTTTCCGGTATCTGGCGATGAACGGAATCGTATTCCCCTCATCCAGCAGTCCAACCGTTGTACGCACCTGCTTCAGGCTAATGTTCAATTCCTTGGCAATCGCTACAGTAATCAATTCCTGCTCCCGCTGTGCGGCCGCCTCTTCCGTAATGACTCCCGTTTTGCTGTTATCTACCGTCATTAGTATCCCTCTTCCCGTACACAATCTGCTTATACAATTCTTGTTCTCATAACTAAAATAGTATCACAGATCGGCTCTGTTCCAAAGTCCAGCCTAGAGAGGAGGTAGATTGGGTGGTTTACGCGCGTTGTCCCATTCCCCTTTTTCCAGAACTAAGTGACAACATAAAACATAATGCTAGAACAAACGCCGCTGCCACATATGGAAAGTTAATACTTAGATCAAAAAGATACCCTGCAACGATAGGCCCTGCGATATTTCCAAGACTCGTATAAGCAGAGTTCATTCCTGCTACGAAGCCTTGCTGCGTTTCCCCCGCCATTTTGGATAACTGGGTGCCTACCGCTGGTCGAAGAATATCCATAGCCAAGAATACGACAAAGGTAATCGCACAAATCGCCCAGAAGCCACTTACAAACAGCGTCAACAGAATAAACATTGCAGCAGTTATAAGGCAAGTGGAGATTACCTTATTCTCGCCGAATTTATTCAGAATCCAGCCAAACGCGGATACCTGCACCACAGCACCGGCGATCGAGCCAAAGGTAATTACAAAAGCAATATCTTTAGGGGTAAAGCCAAATTTATGGTCCACGAACAATCCGAACACCGTTTCATAGTTAGCCAATCCAAAAGCCATAACAAATACAATAATTAACCCGAAAAAGTAAGGTTCACGATAAGAACGCATCAATTGCGTGAAGAAGCTCTCCTGATTATTTTTAGATAGCTTCGCTTCCATCCGTTTCTCTACAGACAGAGACTCAGGCAAGATCAAAACTGTAATTAGAGCTGCGATCCCAGCCGCACCAGCCGCACAGAAAAAGGGTACCCGCATGCCAAGCTCAGCAAGATAACCGCCAATCCCTGGACCGATAATAAATCCGGTAGTAATGGCTGCATTAATAAGCCCCATGCCTTTCGCTCTCTCTTCAAAAGAGGTCGTGTCCGCTACATAAGCCATAACTGCTGGCATAATTAACGCAGCGCCTACACCACCGAGCAGTCTTGAAACGAACAAGAGCCAGGACACATTCGCCAGACCAAAGAGCAGCTCTGAAAAAGCAAACACGATCAGACCCGCAACAATCACTTTTTTTCGGCCAATTCTGTCGGATAACCTGCCCGCGAATGGCGATACTAATAATTGGGCAAGGGAGAATGAAGCCACTAACAGCCCAACGGTACTTCCTGTGATCCCAAGTTCGTTCATGTAAGTAGGCATGATAGGGACTACAAGTCCGATCCCTGTAAAAGCAAGAAAAATATTAAGCATAACAAGTAGCATAGCGCCCCTGTTTCTAAGTAGTAATGACATTGTGTTAACCTCCGTAGTTTTTAAAGCCAAGTCTTCGAATAATTTCCTTTTAGAGACCGACCATCCGGTCTAAATTATAGCAAAAAAAATAGTCCTTCTAATCCGGTGCCTTTAAGAAGCTTCAGCCTTCTTGATTCCTGAATGTAAAGCTTCTTTCAAGCCCCATTATATCTTATCCCGTATATATCCCTTGTAATAACAGTCGTACTGATTCCCGGTAATATTTTTTGATATCATCCGGAGTCTTTTCAGGAATAGAACATTCAGCAGCTCTTCCGATCCCTTCGAGCATACCATTTACAATAATCACATAATCCTCTAAATCACCCTTAATAAAATACCCCGTGTCCATGCCTTCCTTCAGAAGATCACGACACGCATGCGAGGCAGCCTCATATAAATGAGCAAGCCGCTTAGTGATATCCTCCGGATGAACTCTGCTTCTTGAGAATTCCTCAAGCGCCTGAATCAACGGATTCTGAAAATCATTTGCATAGTGCTCGGCTAAAGCATATAAACGCTCCTGAACACCAACAATTTCATTCTTCTTATCTTCCCACGCCTGTAACCACTGCGCGGTATCCTCTTCTACCACATATAGAAAAAGTTCATCCTTGCTCGGAAAATGATGATATAAGCTGCCCTTACTAACATTCGAGGCTACGCAAACTTCATTCATGGTTACAGCTGCATACCCCTTCTGAACAAACAGCTGTGTGGCTTTAAGTACAATTCGTTTCTTTGTTTCTTCTCCGTCTGAACGTCCTCTGATTCTAAGCACCTCCTAAACCGACCGTACGGTCTAATACTATCAGATCATTTTGTAAAAGTGAACCCCTAATCCTTTTTTACCATGAGTTCGTAAAAATGCACATCAAAAGACGCCCGGATTCGTACCCGAGCGCCTATCTCATGGATTATCTATAACCCTGGGTGATTAAAAATCAATCAGTCCGAGGCTGATTTGCAGCGAATCATCCACCTTCTTCATAGTCTCATCATCAAGGTGGGTGATCTTGTCAGTTAAGCGTTGTTTGTCAATCGTCCTAACCTGCTCCAGCAGTATAACAGAGTCTCTGTCAAAGCCATGAGCTGCTGCGTCAATTTCCACATGCGTAGGTAATTTAGCCTTCTGGATTTGGGCCGTGATTGCGGCCACAATTACCGTCGGGCTAAAGCGATTGCCAATATCATTCTGGATTACCAGTACTGGCCTTACTCCGCCTTGCTCAGAACCTACAACCGGCGAAAGATCAGCAAAAAAAACATCGCCACGTTTAACGATCAATGTCTACACCCCGCTTACTAAGCGGCCAAGAGTGCTGTCTGCATCTTCCTCCGCGAGGAACGCCTCGCATGCCATGGTCAAGTTGATCTTAGCCATTTCCATGTAGCCGCGCTGCATGGACTCCCGGATAGAACGTTTCCTCCGTTCGCTCAAATACAGCTTCATGGCCTGCCTAATCAATTCACTCCGGTTGGAATTCTCCAATTGAACAATTCCGTCCACTTCCTGCAAGAGATGATCGGGCAAGCTGATCATGATTCTTTTGGTGTTCTGCAAATTGGCCACCTTCTCTTCCACCCCCACAAACCTTCTGCCCTTGTGTTCCAGTGTTGCAATATACAAGGAATTTTATACAAGGAATATATGCCGCCAGTATATCAAGTATGCTGCATCCCATTATAAACTAGAAATGGCGGTTCGTATAGGCTTTTAGTCATATCTCCTAAAACGATACAATTCCTTCTATTTTCTCCCTTGAATAACATCACTGTCAAGAACTTTAAGATTGTAACAGAGCATTTACTAATTTAGGAAGTGTGCCTTCACGGATATAAACGCGCGGCACCCGATGAGCCAGCATGCAAATTACCTCGTAGTGAATCGTTCCAAGATGGAGAGCCAACTCGTCTGCCGTGACCATCACGTCAGCTTGACGGCCGATGAGTACAACTTCTTCGCCTGCTTTAATTTGTTCCGCTTCTTCAGCGAAAGATTTGAGTGATACCATACACTGATCCATGCAGATTGTTCCGACGACAGGAACGCGGCGTCCACGTATTAACACCTCCGCTTTGCCAGTTAGCATGCGGGAATATCCGTCTGCGTACCCCACAGGTAACGTTGCGATAATCTCCTCGCTGTCTGTGAAGTACCGAGTGCCGTAGCTGACGCCCCAATGAGAAGGCAGGCTCTTCACATATACAACCTGCGTCTTCAGCGTCATTACCGGATGTAGTTCTACCAGCTGACGGTTTACCTCAGTTGAGGGATAAAATCCGTACAAGCTGATGCCTACCCGCACCATGTTGCTGGATAAATAAGGTGAATCAATGGCCGTAGCGCTATTGCCCGTATGTATGATCGGGATCTGAATGTTCTGCTCCCGCAGCGTTTCCGCCACGCTCATGAACCGTCGATGCTGTTCCAGTGTATAGCTTTTGTCTAGTTCGTCTGCCTTGGCAAAATGGGTAAACATACCCTCCAGCTCCGCCTGCGCAACAGACTGCACTTCAGAGATAAATGCGGGTGCGTCATCTGGTAAAAGACCCAGTCGCCCCATCCCGCTATCAATCTTGATATGCACCTTCAGCCGATGTTCCGGATCTACAGGAAGCTGTCTAACAGCCTCTAATACTTCCGGTGTGAACAGTGTTACAGTTACATGGTTCTCCCAGGCAACGGCTATTCCTTCTGGAGAAGTGTAGCCAAGCACCAGTATAGGAATCAGTATTCCCGCCTGACGCAGCTCCAATGCTTCATCCAAAAAAGCCACACTAACATAATCTGCTCCGAGTCTTTCCAGTTCCCGTGTCACTTCCACTGCTCCATGGCCGTACGCATTTCCTTTGACGCATCCCATAAACTTTGTCTCTGCCGGCAAGTAGCGGCGAAAGGCTTCGTAATTGGCACGCAATTCATCCAGATTAATTTCGGCTACTGTCGGTCGATAGCTTGCTTGCACTTCAAAGTCACCTTCTTACGTTGTAGTAAAACGTCATAGCTGTAATGATCATTGTCTTAGTACTCATGGTAATGCTACGGAAGGTGGCTGTCAATGTGAGCTCAGTTATCTTTTCGCTTCAGTTCAAAGCGGCTGGAGCGCTGGCAAATATAGAAAGGCGGATACTACGTTGTAGAGGAAAGAATCCCACAAAACGCAGTATCCGCCTACTTTATATTATTTACCCGATTGTGCCTCCATAGAAGCGGCAATTTGCATCATTTCGTTAACAGGAAGATTAGCACTTGTAATTCGATATTCTATACCCTCAGACATCCAAGTCAAAGTCTGCTGCTCATCACCACTCAGAAGTCCTGCGGTAAAACCAAGATCTATCAGCGTTCCAGGAGCCAATGCTACTGCACGGTCCAATGGACGGGCTTCCATAATGGTGTATTGATAAACCCCATCATACCGGATGAGAACAGCATGATCCTTGTTCCCCTCCATTTTATGGGAGTCCTTCAACTCGACACCTGCCGGAACGTACCCCGGTTCGATAATACCAAAGTCACCCAGCTCAGCAGCGACAGGTTGCCCCTCTTGCTCCTGACCCTCAGGAACTACAACCGGATTTCCATTTTCGTCAACCTGAGCTACTGTACTTTCTGAAGCAGCACCTGTAGTCATATTCTTTTGCATATCAAAGGAATCCTTAGTGAAATCTGTATCGAATTTAAAGGTGTCAAACTTCACGTCTACAACTACCTTGGCTTCAGAATCAGAGACTTGAACCTGTTTAGGCTCATAAGTCTTTTTATCCAGCCAAATCTTCTGCCGCACAAGGGCATTGCTCTGATAATTCGCAGCTACCTCAAACACATAGTTATCTCCATCTTCCACAAATTGACGATTGTTATCTGAGACGATGCCCCGAACTAGTGTCTGATACAAATAAACCTGGCCTTGATTGTCCGGCCAATCACTCTGGAAGCGGAAGCTCTTATTCATACTTGGTGTAAGTACGAACACTCCCTCATCATTACGAAGCACGATCTGCGTAATATCCTTCTGTACATTCGCCAAGCTGATCCGGTAATAAGAAGGGTTCTTGTACCATACCTCTACCTTATACTCCTGCGGCTGCTCGCCGGTGAATAGGGTCATAATGCCTGAAGCTTGGTACGTTCCCTGCTTACTCTCCAACTTGTCGGCCACATTGTTCAAATCCTTGACCACGGAAGCGGCATCCTTCTTCCCGCACCCCGTCATCACCAGGGCCACGCTCATAATGATCGCGAGTACCCATATTGTCCGGCGCATGACATCATCCCCTTAACCTGTTTTGAATGCATTGATTAGTACATGTCTATGAGGGACTTGGCCGCAATATGCAGACGGGCATGACAAGCTGGGAGTTAGATTTATTTTTCAGGAACATACAAACAAAAAAAGCCCACGCATAGCGCTGGCTTTATGTTTTATACAGAAATGTAATAACATTATGTAGGTCTTATCTTTTGAATAGAGAGAAAATTATACGATCAGTTTCTTGTTTCAACTCTCATTATCACTATGTATTGCTTTATTGTACTGATTGATTAATTCATCCAACCTCATCGACTGTCTGATCACATTTGGATGTAACAATCCACCGTATTCCCTTTCCATTAAATAAAGTTTGGCTCTAGCACCCTCTATTCTCTTTTGGATAATTTCTGGATTATTCATTACACTACCTCCTCAAATTAATATACTAGAGGTATATGTCAAATTCTATAATTTACAAATAAGTGCAGTACTATAAAGAAATGATTCTAATAAATACTAGAATGAAGGTAATAATTACGTTACTATGCACTGCTAACAACAAAGCCATTTTTCTTTTCGTTGATTCGCTGCACCTTACTAATTAGGTTTCTGTATTCTTTTTGCGTTTCTAAAGATACCGTATGACGTAGCTCTTCGAACATTCCAACACATTTTATAATACATGATTCGCTATTGATTTTTACTGAATATTCTAAACTTTCCATTATATACTTTATACTAATCTCATATTTATTTCTTCTTATATAATAAAACGCTATCTCAGCCATCAAGTTGGTATATCTATCTTCGAAGATTTGTTGATTATAGGATCTAATCTCTAGCTGATGATGATCTCTACAATCTGATATTTTCCCCTCAAACTGCAGAAGAATATCATCCACGTTAAATTGGTAATAATTAGCTGCTTGAAGGATTTTGAACAGACCTGAGAGGATCTCTTCCTCCCTTTGTTCAAGGTATGCCACATATTCCGGCAGCACCGTTATATCCCCTTTTAAAATTCGCAGCAAGTTAATATTAGCCCGTGCCCACTCCATACATTGATTCATAAGCTGCAAAGCTTCTTCCGTGTCTTCCCGAATCCAGTTCATATCCATATACATGTTAACATAATGTAAAGCCCTATCATAATCTCCTAGCTCTCTATAAACTACTGAACGTAGCATGTAAGAGTATTGAATATATGAGAATAGTGGGATTTCAGGTTCCTTTTGAAGCCTGCTTTTTCTGGCACGGTCGTATTTAGCATGATATTGAATTGTTGCTTTATTCCCCATTTCCTTAGCCATTGCCATTACCTTGTCCCAATGTCGTAAAGCACTATATGTATTCGCCAAATCTTTCAGCGCATCAAGCTGGTCCACCTCATCAAGCCGGTTAACAAATCCTTCAAATTGCACAGCTGCTCGCAAATTAGCATCCCGATCTTCACCCAAAGCGATCGTGAATAGCCTGTATTGGCAAAGGGCCAGCCGCTCTGAATGTTGATACTTCTCACTCTCAGCCACACTCTCATATAACATCGCTGCTGCTTTGTGCTTCCCTAGCGTAAAAAAATCTTCTGCAGTATCAAATAACGAAGGCGTATAAGATAAGCTATCCATCATGATCCCAACTACCCGTGCAATACATTCCAGCTTATCCAGCTCTGCACAGCGATATAGAAATGGCCGAAGACGTCTCCAATTCGGATTGGAGTGAACAAAACACTCATCCACATACAAATCATAGTAGCAGCCTTCTTCTAATCCCATACCTTCTGTAATCCGGTCTAATTGTTGCATGGCTATTGGGCGATTCCCATTGATGATATTACTGATCGTGCCTGAATTCACCTTAGACACCTCTGCGAACTGATTGATCGTTATCCCCTGCTTCTTGAGATAGTCTGCCAGTTCTGCACGAATGGTCATCTGCTTCATGATCAAAGCCACCTTCCGCCAACATAATTCATAGATAAGCAAATAGCATTTTAATAAATATATGTCTAATTATTCCAGTGGTCAAATACTTTTTTTCTATTCCTTTTCATTATGCAATTATTCGGTGATCAATGTATAGACTTTAAATTAGTAAAAGATAAAAACCACCAGAATACAAGGTGTAATAGACCTTTTCTGATGGTTTTTCTTATGATATTGCTATCAATAGTTATTCAATACATGCATTTAAATTCAACTAAGAGCTAGGTTTAATTATCATATCCAGCTTTTTAATATAAGGGTCTATCGTTTCAATTAACTTCTCTTGGTTTTGTATCTCTTCTTTCGAAAGCCGATCCATATGAACACTGCCATCTGCATCAAATACCTTAGCATCATAGCTTTGTAAGTCTATGATTAATCGTTCGATCTCCTCAAACTCTTTTTTAGTAAGCCTTTGTTCAGCTTTTTCAAGCAATCCATTCCAGAAAGCATCACGATCTACGGATTGCACTGATTTCTTTGATGTTTTCGCTTCATTTATTTGTTTGAAATATGGTTCAAGCTTAGCCTGTAACTCTTTATATGCCTTCTGGTCCTTCGCACCTAACTGTTCTAGGTGAAAGACGCCTTCAGCATCGGCCATTTGCAGATTATAAGCTCCCAAATCCTCTAGTAAGGACATCAGCTTTGTGAATTCCTCTTCGTCAAAGCTTTGCTTCGCGTTTTGCAGTTTGGCCTCAAGCCTGTCATATTGTTGCTGGGTTACTCCTATCGTAGCAGCAGTTGCTGGGGATCCATACATATTGTCTGCCAAATAATGATATCCGGCATAAGCTCCAGTAGGAATTAATAGTGCAGCCGCCATAATACTTGCCACGAGCCATTTCTTCATACGTCTTCCCCCTTGTTTGGCTACGGCCCTATTTAATATTTGCTCCTTCAGTTCCGGTGGGGCACTTATATTTCTCGCCTCTTCCTGCAGAACTGTCCGTAACTCTTCATTGAAATTCATGCAGGTCCTCCACCTTTCCCTTAAAAAGAGTATGATTGTCTGGCTTCTGACGAAGCTTCTGCAGTGCAGCGTGAATACGGGATTTCACGGTTCCGAGCGGAATACCCAGTATCGCAGCACTTTCTTCCTGTGAATATTCGTTTAAATAATGCAGAATAATCACCTGCTTCAGCTTAAATGGAAGACGATCTACACTTGCTAGCAGGCGGCGGTTAGATAACCTGTCCACAACATCACTCGTGAAATCATGCTCCAGCATTAGATCTGTTTGTTCTACTTTTTTTACCATTCGGAGATGCGTCCATCTCTTTCTTCGATAGGCATGAATTTGCCGCATGACCACTCCCATCAGCCAAGGCTTAAAGGGGCGGTTTACGTCAAATTGTTCAAGAGAACGGTGCACCTGAATGTAAATCTCCTGAACGATATCATCCACATCGGAGGTTTCGCGAACGAGGAAATGAACGGTCTGATACACATCCCGGATCGTTGCTTCATATAGCTCACCATACGCTTCACGACTGCCGGCTAGCGTAAGCGCAATAAGCTTAGAATATTCATTTGGATGTTTCATCCCTCTCAATCCCTCCTTCGGTCTTACACTATATATTGGTAAATCAAAGAGATATCGTTCGATTTATTTTAACGAATTTAACCCAGCCTTTTGAGCTGCATCAGGTTCAAGTGGTTTGACCGCCGTTATGGACCAAGCACCACGCGCTCTGGCATCACTCAAACTCTCCTTTCCCGCAAAATTTACTTAGCTAAATAAATTCGCCTGTAAGAAAGAGAGAACCCCTTAACTTGACAAGCTTATTATAGCTTCTATATATTTTAGGAACTAAAGTAAATTGGAGCGTGGCTATGAGCACAGAGCAAGATAAACAATATGCTATCCATAAGGTTATGGAATCTATGGCAAATGTGCAGCAGAAATCCCAGTTCTTCATTGATATGATCACCAAGCAGGAGACCCTGACTCACAATCAGATCCTACTGCTGTTCCAGCTCAGGCTTATAGGTAGCTTGAACATTACTGACATCTCCGAACGATTCATTATTACACCAGGAGCCGCTTCCTCGATGTGCGATAAGTTGGAAGATGCCGGTCTTATCGAACGTGTGCGGACGAAGGAGGATCGCAGAGTCGTCAACATTGTCCTTACAGAACAAGGGCATCAGCGGATTCTCCATATCTTTGAAGCATTTCCTACCTCGGATTTGGATAAAATTTCAGGAACCTTAGAACAAATAAATGTGCTAATGGATAAAATGATGAACTAAAAGCTTTTGGGTTATATATGCTGCCTGTCAGGAAACTGACGGCAGTTTTTTTATGTCCAAAATACTATATTGACTATATATTATAATAATTATATATTTTAATCATTAAAATATATTTCGAAAGGCGGCCCCTGTAAATGTCCAATGCTAATGATCTTTTTGAACGCCAGGAAATGATCGGTCCACCGCTGAAAGTAAGAGGTTCACTGACCCTCAAAGAAGATGTTCGTGCGGATACCATCGATGTTGTCGGTCATTTAAGTGCACAGAAGAATGTTACTACCGCTAAGTTAAAAGTATCTGGTGATTGTTCGATTGGAGGTCATTGTAGAGCCAAACAGGTTATCAATCTGGGAGGTCTCCGTGTTCAACACATCCAGGCAGACAGACTGCAATCGTCTGGATACTTTTCTGCAGCACAAGATGCTGCACTCGAAACCTTCTATGCCGAAGGTGCTGTGAAGATCCATAGGTTAACTGCTGAATCATCCATTGAGCTACGTTTAGGAAACAGAAGCACAATCGATGTCATAAAATCTAGCGGTACCATTACTGTTAAGCCATCTTTGAAGCTAATGAATGCGCTAATCCCCTACTTCCGGAAGCTCACCTGCAAAACGATTGAAGGGACTAGCATCATGTTATATCGAACGACAGCAGATCTCGTCTGCGGTGAAGATATTGTCATCGGACCGGGTTGTTCTATTGGGGAGATCCGCTATAGCAAAAGTCTAACGGTAGACCCTAAATCACAAGTTACTCGGACCGTATTTTTAAATAAATAGCAAACGTAACAACCTTGTCTCTGCTTTGTTTACAGAAAGTGACCTACTACGCGCTGATTTAATCTATACTTAAGAGGATTGGACTTAATCCTCGGAGGTAATTATGAATAAAATCATCGTAATCGGAGCTATTACGCTCTTTTTAGCCGGATGCGGAGCATCGGCATCTATAGATATGGATACAACAATGGCAATTAACCAAACACAAACTACTGAAGCACCACTGAAGCTAATCGTTGATGGAGAAACCGTTCTTCCTTCTCTCCCACCTTTTTTCTCAGGTGATAAGGTCTATGTACCTGCAAAAGTACTCATGGAGTACTACTCATCTGAACAACAATGGGATAATGCTACGAAAACCTTAACCATCTCTGATGGAAGCAGTAAATATGTTTTGAAGCCAGGTAATGAGTATATGCAAAGTGACGGTTATCAAAATGAGCTGGGGGGACCTGCAATTCTACGAAATGGTATTATATATATTCCGGCAGACTCTCTAAACTCTCTCTCTGGTGCCACTGCGCAGCTGAATGCCTCGCAAAATGAAGTTTCCATTACATCAGGGGATGTTAGTACTACCGTAAGAACACCCAGCGAACCTCTCGCGATTGCTACAGAAAATGACCAAGTTAAGCTGTATACTGCCCTCAAAAATGGCGGTACCTACGAAGGATTTGTTGTAGAGGTGAACGGTAACAAGCATACGTTTAATTGGGAAGCTCCAAGATTGTTAGGTTACACTCCTGAGATTCATTATGCCGACATAGATCAGGATGGGCAGGAAGAAGTTGTTGTCATACTGTGGCTAGGAACAGGTACGGGCATGTCTATGCAGGAGCTTCACGTCATTAAGCCTGACCAGTGGAAAGAAATGAATGTACCTTCCGCAGATAAAGCTGTCTCAGCATTTGTTACCTCAAAAATCTCCAATGAAAAAGGCGATGCCTTAATTCAAATTCAGGTAAAAGGTTCAACTCCATCTATGGTTACTATGCGATATCCGGATCGTGGCGGGGATGGCAATCTTGGCGAAAAAACCGGGATTGGTGCTGTGACTTACTACATGGTAGAAGAAGGCAAGCTGAAAGCTGAAACCAATGTTTATATTGGATTTTTAGAGAGTATTGGCACATTAACCTTTTCCTACAAATCAGGGAATGATGGAATGGAACCTGAATCCATTCGTTTTGAGCCTCATGAGGAGTATGCCTCTTATGTGGTGGGTAAGCAGCTATGATTGATGCCCATGTACATTTAGAGCAATATGAGCCTGAGGTTTCAGAACAAATGTTGAGTGAGATTCCTAACTTGGGGATCGAAGCCCTGATTGCTGTCTCCATGAATTTAGACTCTTGCGTTCGCACTCAAAAGCTTGCCGCTACCTATCCCGAAGTGGTACGTCCAGCTTATGGTTTTCATCCAGAGCAACCCATACCGCAGAAAGCTGAGTTATCCTCTTTGCTGGAATGGATTGAGCGTCAAGCCCGGGAGGATTTCATCGCTGTAGGTGAAATTGGACTGCCTTATTATTCACGTGCTGAAGCGCTGGAGCGCGGCGAAGCTTTTGATATGGAGCCTTACATTCAGCTTCTTGATCAGTTGCTTGAGCTTGCCGCCCGTATAGATAAACCAGTGGTCCTGCACGCTGTCTATGAGGATTCGCTGATTGCCTGTGATCTATTAGAGAAACACGGTATAAAGCGTGTCCACTTCCACTGGTTCAAGGGACCCGAAGAAGCCATTGACCGTATGATTAAGAATGGATACTATATCTCTTTCACCCCTGACATCCTTTATGAGACGGAGATCCAAGAGCTTGCCCGCCGCTATCCCCCAGAGCTTGTCATGGCGGAGACCGATGGTCCTTGGCCATTTGAAGGACCTTTTGCGGGTAGAGTCACGCATCCATCTATGATTCGAGATGTTGCTGCCGCTTGGGGAGTGCTCCATGGCTACACTTCCAGCCAAGCAGAAGAGATACTGACTGCGAATACTAAGCGATTTTATAGCTTGTAAATAAACAAAAGGATGGTTCCTAGCGAATGCCAGGCCATCCTTGTGAATAATCACAGCTTTATCCCAATTTGGGAGTTCACAACCTCTCCACACCCATTAACGTTCCTCCTGCAAACTCCATTTTATAAATATCCGGCTTTGTGGTTTGTAGTAGAAAATCCAGATCATATTTAGCGTCAAAATAATTCATCATAAGCGTCATGACTGCACCGTGAGTGCCAATCGCAATCTTTTGCCCACTGTGTTGTTTCAGTATATCTTGCAGTACGCTAACTGATCGCTTCTGACACGCATAAATGGACTCTCCACCAACCGGAACAAAATTTGGATCAGCAAACATTGTTTCCAGTAATGGATATAGCTCCTGGTCAGGCATGATCATATTTCCATCCGAAAAATGGATTTCCCGAAGATCTTCAACACTTTGAATCTCTGCCCCTAACTCCTGCGCCAAGCCAGAAACCGTATGTATAGCCCGAAGATATGGACTTGAATAAAAGACTTCAATTCCTTCGAGACGTAATTTCTCCGTTAATTTACGGGCATCCGCCTCCCCCTTCGCTGTTAATCCACGTGTTCTCTCAGTTCCTCCGGGCAGCTTGGGTGACTCTCCATGCCTTACCATATAAATAAAAGTTGCCATTCTTCCCCCTCCTCTACCTTTACATTTCTCGTGTTCTATCCGAACTCCGTCATAAAAAAAGCCCTTACGGGCAAGAATCGATCCTAGCGAGCTAGGAAATCTCTTAATTGCACTCTATACAACTATTAAGCGTAAAAAGAGGTCTGCTGAGCAAATAAGTGTAGTTTCTGCAACTAAAAACCATCATTTCTACCCTAAAAGAGAAAAAATCAAATTATAGCTGCACTAAATACAACTAAAGTTGGCCTTGAACGGTGGAACAGCATTTAATTGCAGATTCTGCAACTAAATGCTAGGTAAGCCCGCTAGGTAGTCTGTGCTACTCAAGCTTTCTAGTCTGGCTAGTTTGCCTGACCTTCACTCCCCACTTTCGCAAGCTTATTTCTGAATAAATCTGCAGCCTCAAGTTTCCACCACTTTAACCTTCCCCGCTTGCTCCGTTGAGCTATCACTTTTCTCTTTCTGCACAGGCCACAGCACGCGGCCAAATACTATCCCCAGCACACCTATCAAAGCGATTACGATACCAAAGTTTAAAAAGATTCGACTAGGCCCAGCAGCCTGAACCAGCATTCCACCGAGGAGTGGAGCGCCAATCATAACTCCGCTAAGAATGGTACTTTGAATACCGAACACACGCCCTGTCATGTACGGGGGAGTTTCTTTTTGTAAACAATAATTGAAGGTAATCATAAACATTCCGTTTCCGAGACCCAGTACGAATCCCAGCAGCAATACAGGAAGGCTAGTAACGCCTGGCTGAAGCAGGCCAAGCCCTCCGACCGATACACCAATAAGTGCATAACCCGTACCTAGCTTCCAGCCGTAGCCTGTTCCCCGGTTCATTTTGTTCATGACCATGATCATCAATATTGCACCCACACCAGTTGCCGCGACAAGCCAGCCCAGCATAGATTCCTCAGCAGGTGCGATAATTCTGAATAGACTTGTAAACTGAAAATCGATCATCTGAATAGCTAACGCACCAACTAAACCAAATAGCATGCTGTTTAGCAGCAGTCTGCTGCGCAGCATAAAGCTCCAGCCTTCCTTCCACATCGTGCGGAGAGAAACATGCTCCTCTGGATCCCCCTTGCTCTCTGAGCTGACTTGTCCTGCTTCACTATTTTTAACAGTAAGTAGGAGCAAGTAAGAGCATCCTCTAAGACAAGCATTGATCAAAATACACCACTGCGGCGTCAACACAGACAATGCAAAACCACCCAATAATGGCCCAGCGATTTTGGAACCCTGATTTACGATTCCATTAAGTGAAGTGGCTTGAAGCAGCTGATCTTCTCTAACCATACTGCGGGTCATCGACTGCTGGGCAGGCACATTTAACGTCGAGATAGCAGCACGCAACATCAGTAACGGGAGTAGCCACACCATACTGGGAGCGAAAAGAACTAGTACTGTTAACAATGCCGTTAGTAGATCACACATCCGCATTAGCTTTAGCTTATTTAGTCGGTCAGCCGCTACCCCCGCCACGGAGCCGAGCAGAATCCCAGGTAAAGCTATGGAGACTGGAATCAAAGCCAGCATTAACGGACTAGCCTGCCAGCGGTACCCTACGAGTACCTGAATCGCCAGTGCATCGAACCAATCCCCAAAAGTGGCTGTCGCATATGCGCTGTACACACGCATATACACTTTGTTTTTTAGCAGACTCGTTCCTGCTTGTGATGAAGCATTCATCGGACATTCCTCCAAGTTACGATTAAGAACAAGAACATATGAAGCATGATCTTAATGTAACGGAGAATTGTCAGAGAATTATCAGAGAGCTGTCACGATATTCATAAGCACGTTTTCCAAGGATTGCTCCAAACGATGGAATCCCCTCTCTTCCTTCTCACGTTCAAATAAATCTGCATATTTCTGATGCAAAGCTGACTGGGGAGCAAACTCGTTACAATAGTGAACAATTCGGTATAACGCATATATCCGCATCGGCACGAATCCTGACATCTCTAGCACCTGAAGCGCCTCATCCAATAACTGCTCTGCTTCACGCCAAGACTTGCGCCGTAGACACCACAAGCCTCTTGCAACTTTATAACTGCCGATCTCACGCAAAAAAGGTTTCTCCTGCAAAAGCACTTCAATGTCTTTTGCCATCCGCTCCAATTCCTGATCTTTTGTCCCCATCCACAAGTGTACGAGCATTTCGGAAATGGCCGTTACAGGAATGAAGTTCTCATACCCAGGCTCTTTAATCACTTCATGCGTTAGCTTTAATCGTTCTATTGCTTTTTCCGGTTGCCCGGCAAATGTGTACAAATCCAGAATATTAAGGATCTCCATTTCACGATGCTGGGGCGGCAAAAGAATCTTTTTCTCAAGGACTAGCTCACAGAACTCTAATTTCTTCTTCGGATCACCCAAAAATATATAACAGATCATCAAAGAATAGAAACGCTCTTCTATCTCAACTTCCTCTGTGTTCAGAAGCCATTCCAAATCTCCCTGCACAAAATGAATATAGATCGAATAGAACGGATCCATTTCATAACCCAAAACATCCTGTTGTCGCGCTAAAGTTAACATGGATCGTCCTTGGCCGTATTGATGATATTTTACGAATACCTCCCGCATCGTCTCTTGCATCTTTGCGTCATATGTAGTCGGATTGGTCATAGTTACTGAGGGTTCCCGCATCGTCAGACTATAGCCAAATCCACGAACAGTCTTAATATCCAAGCCTTGTAGCTTGTTAAGCTTTTTACGAAGGCGATAAATATGATCATCTACCGTTCGCTCTACTGGGTATTCTAGGGGCCATACCTTATCCAGCAGTTGTTCTCGACTAAACGTACGCCCTCTATTTTTGTACAAGAACTGAAAAAGCGTAAACTCTTTTGGGAATAATTCGATCGTTATCCCATCTCCGGTCACTTTATATTCACTTTCGATTAATTCCAGCTGCATGATAGAACCTCTCTTTCCCCCGAATCCGCTCATTGGTTACATTATATCAGCCCATCCAAGGCGTACTCCAGATTAAAAATAAACATACAAAAAGAGCAACCCGCAGATTTCTCTGCATGATTGCTCCTTGCACCCATTGCTGGTCTTATCCAGCCATATTATTAATGGAATCCTGTTCACTAAAAACAGAGATGTGACCTACCTTACCCGTCGAGTTTGGAATAATGAATTTCAACTGGAATTGATCATTAGCTTGATAAGTGTAGATCTTATCCTCGCCATTTACTTTGGTATCATCCGGCTTACCCAGTGTGGACTCGATCTGTTTCAGTGTTAGCTCTTGCAGCGCAGCATCACTGGAACGAACATCGAAGATTAGGCTCCCTTTATTGAATCCGAATACGACATGTTCATCAGTGTAGGTAGCATAAATACCTTTTCCCGCTGGCTCTTGTTGATCAGGTTTACCCCAATCGGCTTCTACCTCATCAATTAGTCCGGTATGAGCAGCATATTCAACACCGGGCACCTTCCCCTTTTTAGCAAGCGCAAGTAATTCTTGAAGTTGTTTGTCGCTATTCTGCGGATTCGCATTGGCTGTATCTTTATTAGTCTCCATAGGGGAAGCGGTCGCTGCTGGTGCGGTTTCCAAAGGAGTGGTTGATGGGCTAACTTCTGGTTCTGCGGTTGCTGTTACCGTTTCAGTTGGCGCCGTAGTTGGGGAAGCAGAATTAGCTTGCTCATTGTTCGAGCTGCATCCAGCTAATCCAATCATTCCTGTGAGCAAAATAGAAGCTGCTAAAAATTTAATCTGTACTGACATGATGTCATCTCCTTAGTAGGTTAGCTCAAAACCAGCTTGCAAAAAAATGAAACTGAAAATATAGACGATACTGAAATGAAAAAGTTTCATCAGCCAAGGAGGGCTTGGCTTGGTCTAAATATCATTTACCCAAATCTGCTGAACATCAATAAATTACGGGACATCATCTCGGGAGATACTCCCCCTTAGTAAAAATATTCCACACAAACGCAACCTTAATCCTCCAAGCCGCATCTTATTAGTAAAGGGAGGGGAGCTTCATCTGAATATTATAGAGAGAATCAAAGCAAAGGATGAGTCAGCTCTCCGCCTATTGATGGACGATTACGGCGATATGCTGCTCCGAACCGCTTGCTTACTGCTCAAAGATCGACAGAGTGCCGAAGAGGCGGTACAAGATACTTTTATTCAAGCCTATGCCAAAATGAATCAGTTGCAGGATCCGGAACGGTTAAAGGCTTGGCTCATTCGCATCGTAGTCAACCGCTGCCGCATGAAGCAACGGACTTGGAGCTGGCGTAATATTTTCCCCTCGGGTGGGTCAGAGCTACAAGCCAGCGATGATGCGGGCTTCACTGCCGGTGCAGAAGAGCTTTTTATGGTGGAATGGCATAATGTTAGACTCGCCGAATTCATCAGGAATCTCGATTATTTATACCGCGAATGTCTGACGTTATATTACTTTCATGAGATGAGCATCCGTGAAATTTCCGAGCAATTGAATACACCGGAGAATACGATTAAATCCCGGTTAGTTAGAGGACGGACACTCTTAAAAAAGATGTTGGAGAAGGAGGGACATTTCTTATGAATACGGGGAATACGGAGAATACGAAACGCGAAGCTATCAAGCAACAGCTAGATGAAGAACTACAACCCATACACTTCGAAGGACATGAACGCGTCCTCAAGATGACCCACCCTCCAACCTTTGGAGCCCGTCTCTTGGCTTTCTGGAATAAAGAAATCGAGATCCCTGTGAAACCTATAGGCGCGATTGGTGCCATTATTCTAGTCGTATCATTGACACTTCATCAACCAGAGGTTAAACATCAACCACAACAAAACGTCCAGCAGCACCCGAACCGTGAACTTATTGAGGCTGGGGGCAATACGTACTGGAAGGATATCTATGATCAGGCGGTGAAGAGACATGCGAATTAAGATCAAAGTCAAACATCTAGTGTCATTCGTGCTACTCCCTGCCTCCCTGCTCATTCTTCTATTTAACTTTCTGCCCTCCTCAAAGGCACAAATGGAGGAAAGCCCAGCTGTTCAATCTAACCTGGCCCGTACAGAACTTCTGAAAAAGCTAGAGTCTACAACTGGCAGTAAACGTATGGAGCTTATTCAAACAAATATCATCGATAAGGAGCACGGCTACGATCCGTATAGATACGACGTAAATATTGGCCCCTCTATGAGTCAGTGGAATCATGATGAACCTAGTATTTCCGACTTGCTGTCAGAGGATAAAATCGCGTTGCTAGAGGAATACATTCTTGATGGGCCAGCGAATAATACACGTATATTTGCGGTAAAGCTGCTTGCCTACGAATATGATGCTCTTGGTCGTAGAGACGACGGAGATCAAGCGCTAAACACCGCCGCGAAACAGTTAGACAGTAATTCTAGCGTGGCAAAAGAACTGGCGCTGCTTCAAGCAGAACGTGCCCTGAATCGTGGGGATACAACAGCCGCTGAATCTATTCTTGAACAAACCACATTTCCATACGAGAATCAGAAAGATTTAGAAGCGCAAAAAGCATGGCTTACCGGGCGCCTGCTCTTCACGAAAGGCAAAGCGCAGGAAGCCCTTGCCGTAATAACCAATGGCTTGGAGAGCTACAAAAAATACTGGCAGGATATTCATAAACAAATGAGTCTTGTCATTAGTAACTCTGATAAAGACACCGCAGACAGCGAAGCAGCGGGCTCATCATCAAGTTCAGCCCCAACGATTGGCACTTCAGAAGCCGAAATGCAGCTTGAAGCGCTAATATCTGCCATTCAGTCAGCTGTAGATATGGGAAGTACCTCAACAGCTGTCGTATCTGGAACCCTAACCCGAAGCGATGGGACACCAATCTCACGCGCAGGTATTTTTCTCCGTGCTGAAAGCGAGGTTAATCACAGCATCACAGCTGCTGAACCGTACCGAATCGTTACCGACGATGAAGGGCGTTTCGAATTCCACGGTGTGATTCCGGGCTTCTATCAATTGCAGCTTGGACTTAGCTATGATCAGATCGACGGATGGACTTGGCCTGTACAGAATGACGATTGGATTGAAGTTAAACCGGATGATAGGTTGAATGAGAGCATTGTTCTACAACCTCTGCTTGAGCTTCAGTCTCCTATTAATCAGGAGACGATAACGGGTCAGTCTGTAGATTTCCACTGGAAGGCTGTTGAAGGTGCGGCTTACTATCGTTTAAGCGGTGGGGTCTCAATGGTGGGGAGCTCCTTCAGTTCGCAGATTCGGGACCATATCACGGACAATCAAGTCTCTATTCCAGTAGATGAACTCTATTACAACAGTGGTTTCTCCTACGGCAGTGGCGGAGAGGGCTTTGAATCGATTGATCCTCTATCTTTTCTCGTGTTCATGAATCCTGAAGCACGCTTTTCTTGGAATATCGAGGCATTTGATGCGGATGGACATCTGCTTACCCGCAGTAATGGCTACAGATTGAACGAAGACACCGTTGGTAATCTGCCCTTCTTCTATCTCAAGGAACGAGAATTAACCACAGCCGATAGACTATTGTTAAATAAGAAACCTGATCAAGCCATAGAAATGTACCAACAGAATGTTGCCGATGATCCACAGGATGCTCATGCCCTGCATATGCTTGTGAAGCTGATGCTCGCTAAATCCTCCCTGACGAAGGATGACTCATTAGAAGATCAGGCGATTCCGCTACTCCAAAAGCTCATACAGTTGCATCCTTATTCTAATTATACCTTCACGTTGACACAGTATTATTTTGACCATGCGGACTGGAAATCATATAACGAATTTCATTCCCGCTACAACGAGTTAAATCCAATCGAATTAAACAGTTATATACGCTCTATAAACGCCGTAGCTCTCATGCATCAAGGCAAGCTAGAAGAAGCACGCGAACAATTTGCTATGGCTCTAGAGCATGATGGCAGCCATCGTTTTATTGGCAGCTATTTGGCGGCTGAATTATACGCTGGTGAGTCGCTTTCTTCTGTATTGACACTGGCTGAGCATTACCCAGAACACAGCTTTGGTCTTAATGGGTATCGTTGGCCACAAATGATTAAACAGCTCATAGCTGAACGAACAAAACAGCCTAACAACTTTGACCAAGAGCTGAAGGAAAAACTCGGATGGTATGTAAATGGTCAGACAGATGTTTTGAAGCAATGGATCGAAGGGGCAAAGTCTTCCGCATTGAAGACCTTTATGCAAGCTGTTGAAAAGGTAAGCTAACTTAGCCTAACTCACTTATACAAACAAAAATCCGGTCCCTCTCGATTAACACGAGCATGGACCGGATTTTTTAATTACGCATGATTTTATTTACCTTTAGCTTCCATCATGTAATTCTGGAAGTCCGTAATGCTCGGGTTGGACATATAGTGACCACCCTCTACTTCAATCGTTTGACCAGTAATGAATTTAGATTCATCCGATGCCAGGAACAACACTGTGTTTCCGATATCATCCGCTTCTCCATGGTAAGGCAGAGCGTTGAACTTCTGAAAAATATCCAGCACAGCTGGCGGCATATTTCTTGCAGCCGCAGGTGTTAAGATCAGGCCCGGAGCCACTCCGTTGCAACGAATCTTATCTTTACCATATTGTGTGGCGATGTAACGAGTTAGGTTCACAACAGCTGCCTTAGAGGAGCCATAAGCCGTGCGCAATGAATCTCCAGCAAATGCTGACATGGAAGCTGTGTTAATAATCGAACCCCCGCCCGCTTTAATCATATGTGGAATGGCAAACCGGCTGCCTAACAGAACACTTTTGGTGTTCACATTCATCAAGCGATCCCATTCTTCCAAATCTATGTTGACGACATCTAGGTCTTTTTGCAGATTAGTTAGACCTACATTGTTAAATAAGACTGTAATCGTGCCATACTGAGCGACTGTGAAATCAACAGCTTCCTTGATCGAATCCGCTTGGGATGCATCCAGGAAAAGACCTTCCGCCTCTCCACCTTCACTTTTAATCTTAGCCGCTGCTTCTTTGGCAGCCTCTACATTAAAATCGGCGATGACAACTTTGGCTCCTTCTCTAGCCATTAAAGTAGCGGCTGATAAGCCAATACCTGAAGCGCCTCCAGTTACTAATGCAACCTTACCTTGAACTCTTCCCATATTCATACCCCTTTATAATGTGATTAAGATTCTTAGATGACTTCATTTATGTTTCAGAGCTATCAAAGCTCGTTAACAACTTTTCATAGATTTTCAAGAATTGCTGCAGTTCTTCTTCATCGAGCTTCTGAAACATTTCAGCTCGGAGCTCCTGCCCTTTTAGCTGTGCTTCCTTCAGTACATCTCTGCCTTTGTCCGTGATAGACAGCAGTACATTTCGGCGATCATCCTCGTTATATTTGCGCTCGGCCATTTCCTGCTTAATTAAGCGATTGGCAATATTCGTCATCGCCCCCGGCGTATAACCTAGCTTCTTAGCCAAAGTAGTTTGCTTCTGGGGACCCTTTTTATTCAATTCTCCCAAGACGAGAACAGGAGATATCCCAATATTGTGGTCAAAAGCATTCATCCATCGAACAATAATTTCATTCGTGAATAATTCAACTGCATGTATGAGTCTAAAAATATCTGGGTTTTCCAAGACATCCTCCTTAGATATTCATAATTATTAGCTGCTTCGAGATATATTTTAACACTAAAATATTTAATAGTAAATTATTTAATAGTAAAATACTTAATATTAAAAAAGAATGCTTATAAAAGCATCCTTTAGATTGCGGATTTATCAACAACATAAGTACCAGCCATCATATCGTGAAGCGCCCGTTTACGGGGAGTAAATGCGACAAATAGATAATCCACAAGCATGATGAGGCCAAGTATTTTACTGAGGTCAGTAGCTAAAGGTGCCCATAAATTAAGAGTGGTGGAAATCACAGTGAGATCGTAGAGGCTTACGCCAACAATCATTGAAAAAATCGTACTAATGATTCGGAAAATATTTCGAATTAGAGCTTCCTTCAACGTTGGGATATTCCCTTGCTGATTGACAATTTTCATCTTTAAAACCAGCTTCCCAGGCGTTCCGCCAAATCTAACGATCATAAAAACATCAAACACGACGAAGAAAATATACTCAAGGATGATGGGAATCTCCGAATGCAAGGATACAGCTAATGAATTGAATATCCAGTATACAATAACCGCAGGTATCAGAATGATAAGGAGATCAAGAATAGTAGCGAGAACTCTTTTCCAAAAGCCTATGAAATCCTCCTGTTCCAAACGTTCAACCTTATAATTATCCATATTAGGGCCTCACTCTCTATGCTTACTTTATTCATTCATCCTGATTATCCGCTCTTCAATAATGGTTTCCAGTTCCTTATTATGCTTTAGAATCATTCGTCTATCAGAAAATTTATTCGTTAATTCAACTATTCTATGTATCGCTTCCTGATCATATCCCCGATTCCATTCAAAAATCATCACAGCCCCCGATGATTCTAATCCTCATAGGCTTAGCCGAGCCCGATCGGCAGGATGATAAGTCCTAGCGATACAACCATTGTGATTCTCGTAGTGAGGATCGTTAGCTTTTGATTTTTCTGCGATTTGTACCAACCTTTAAACTGAAAATGATTCCGATACAGCATAAAAAATATCAATAAATTCCCGAGCGCCATACTCCAGTTATACATAGGCTGACCAAATATAGATTGATATATAAATCTCTCTACCCCGCCTAAAATAAACAAGGTCAACACAAGCAATACACACATTCGAAGTAATTCCAATATAAAAGAGCCGAATTTTGTCATTTCTACAGCCTTCCCTTCAAGATTTTCTGTACGCAAAACATCCATATTCATCCAATTATACACTTTGACTGTGATGACTCCTAATGGAATATTCAAAAAAACAACCCCGCCCAAGATACCTTCTATCCTGAGCTAGGTTGTGTCGATTCTTCCCTATGAGTGTATAGCTTTTTCCTTACCCTCTATTTCCTGAATCTGCGTCCTCAGATTAACGATTTCCGCCATTAACGCTTCATTCTCCTCCTCTGTATTCCTAGTTCCGCTCTGGATCAGTTGATTCAGACGCAGCTGCAGAAGAACGAGGTCGTCCTCAAGGGCCTGTTCTTTACGGGTAAGCACGCGACTCCTGTCTTTTGAGATGTATTCCTCATAGGAGCCTTGAAAAAACTTTGGTGCCTGAGTCGGTGCTAGTATTACCAAACGATTAGCTACTTTAGTGTGAAGATACCGGTCATGTGAGACCATCACAATTCCTCCCGGATATACCCTTAGCGCTTCTTCTACTCGTTCCCTAGTGTCAATGTCCAGATAATTGGTGGGTTCATCCAGTACTAATAGGTTAGCTTTTCCAAAGTACAGTTTAAGGAAAGCTACACGACATTTCTCCCCCAGACTTAAATCACCAATTCGTTTAAAGACATCATCCCGCGAAAATAAAAAGCAGCCCAGAATCGTTCGTGCCTCCGTTTGGGTCATACCTGGCAGTTCAAGCAAACTATCCAGAATGGTGGACGACACCGCTAGATTATCGAGCTCTTGCGCAAAATAACCAACCTTCGTACGCGGATGCAGCCGCACTTCACCTTTGCTAGGTTGATGAATACCAGCAATCAGCTTCAGCAAAGAAGACTTACCGACACCATTAGGACCCAGAATAGCGAGACGATCTCCTCGATTCAATGACAAACTGAAATTTTTCAGTACAGGCGCACTACCCTTATATGCAAAATCAATCCCGCGGAGTGACAGCAAAGTGTCCGCCATAAACGCTTCACTTTCCAGCTTCATCTTCAGCTTACTTGTCTCGCGTGGTAATTCCACACGGTTCTTATTTAAGCGTTCGAGTGCAGCTTCCTTCGCATGAAGACGAGATACGTTCTTCTTTGATTTCGCACGCAGGAAATCATGCTGTCCGGCAGCACGGTGTGCCTGTTGGAACCATTCGGAATACCTTCTGATGCTCTCCAGCAGCTTCTCCTTTTCCTGTTCCTGCTTCTTATATTGTCCCTCTAGCGTTCGCGCCTCTACCTCCTTCTGCTCCCGATACTGCGTATATCCACCCGAATACCGGCGACACCCCTCTGGACTAAGCTCCAGCAACGCCGTCGCCGTTCGATCGATGAACGTACGATCATGCGAAACATAAAGCACAGTTCCGGGATAGGTATGGACCCATTGTTCCAACCACTCCATCGTTTCTCCATCTAAGTGATTCGTCGGCTCATCTAGAATCAACAGCTTCGGCTGCTGAGCTAACAATGCGGCCAATTGAACGCGTGTCTTTTGCCCACCGCTTAGCGATGGGTACGGCACATTCCAAACCGAACGCTCAAGTTTGAGCTGCTTCAAGCATTTTTCCGCTTTTGCCTCCCAGTCATAACCACCAAGCTGCAAGTATTGATCGTACACTTCGGCGTATTCAGTAAGTCCCGCTTCACTCTCGTCGTTCTGCTCCTGCAACCTCTGACTGAGAATTTCAAGCCTGCGCTTCAATTGGGGGAGCTCTGGCGATCCGGCGATTACGTAATCCAAGGCGGTCACTTCTTCGGACACTTCTAGCTGCTGATCCAGCACACCCCATTCCTCACGTGGCAAACCATGATAGATACTTCCCTCCTCAAAGAGGAGGCGACCGATCAGCCCCTTAAGCAATGTGGTTTTGCCGATTCCATTACGACCGAACAAGAGCACACGCTCTCCTTCTGATATCTCAAAGGACACCTTCTCGAACAACAGGGTCCCGTTCCATTCTTTACGTATATTTTTTGCTTTTATTAGGGTCATATTTCATTCCTCCGATTATATTGCAAATAAAAAACCGCAGCCAGCGGTCTGCGGTCAAATAGCGTATGATGGGGGGGGAAATATGCCATAACATGAATAGACTACGGCCGTGATCACCTGCTGTATGCAGAGTAAACCAAACAATAGATAGATCTATTCATATAAAAGCAACGTAAGACCCCCGACCGACACACGTATCCCTGACCGTTATCACCCTGAACGGGTGATCCGTGACTTGTGCATATGCACTTCACAAGCTCTATGGTCTTCTTCTAGGAAACGTGTTAGTTATTCATTAGTCGGTGGTCCTCCGTCATTGTCCGAATTGGTTTGAATGAATATAGTATATACCCATTTAAGCCAGAATTAAAAGTTCAAGAATAGTTATAAAATAATCTTTACCGACTGAGACTGTGAACTCCATTGCACCTGAATACCAAATAATTCGGGCAAGATGCTCAGCGGAATCATCAATCGACCATTTTCATTACGGGACGCTGGTATCGTAAACGTCTTTCCATTTACAACAGCCTGATCGGATAAAGGCTGATGTGCCACCGTACGATTTCCTATCGTAATTAGCAGTGCACCTGTTCCAGCTTTGCTCTGTAAAGTTCCACCTAACAAGGCTACAGATTCTCTCAGCGGAACAAACACACGGGAGTTATCCATTAAAAAAGGATCTTTTAGCTTTGTCGTGACTCCATCCAGCTCAAAAGCTCCAGCAAACATCTTACTTCCTACGGAATACCCATTTTTAGTCGCAATACTCTCCATAGCCAGTGTGCTTGTTGTAATAATGACCCTTGTATTTTTAGCTATTTTTGGGTACAGCCAGTGGATGTCATCATTATGCATTCGAATACATCCGGCGCTGACATACTTTCCTATGGAGGACTCATTATTATTGCCATGAATCGCATATGTGGTACCATAAGTTCCGTTCACTTCTAGCCCTAGCCAGCGGTCGCCAAGTGGATTGGCCGGATCACCCCCGGGTATTTTCTCTTTGTAATAGGGTCTGTTCTTTACTTTAACTACCATTTTGAAGCTGCCTTCAGGCGTCAGTTCCTTTGATTTTCCTGTTGCGACTGGAAAAGTCTTCACAAGCTTGCCATCACTGAAATACGCGAGTTTGTTTGTCTTTTTGTTCACGATAATCAGATCGGATCCAGCAGCAGCTTCCGCCTTTCCCACACCTGTAAAACATGCAGCGAACAGAAGTCCAAATACAAGCATCAGCTTCATGTTCCGCTGTAATAATGATTCAAACCGGCCACCCGAAACGAAAAATCCCAATTTTCTCCACCTCCATATATAAAGACGAAATCATTTCAATTTTGTTGCATACCAACCTGTACCTATTCTTTTCAACTCGTCCCCCACATTTGACGCAGAGATTGCAATACTGTAACCAAGTGAACGCACATTAAAAAAGCCGACCTTTGGATAACCAAAGATCAGCTCTATATTTTATATGCTCAGTATTTCATGATTAGACAACTAATGTTTCTTACCTGAACCAAATGCAATCACGTATCCATCCGGATCTTTAATCGCAAAATCCTTCCAGCTCCCCCAGTCTGCTTCCTGAAGATCAGGCTCTTGAACAAATTCTGCTCCTTTACCCTTTAGCTCTTCATATAGCTCGTCAAGCTCAGAATGAGTCTCCACATAAGCATAGGTGTCCCACGGAGTGATCTGACCTTGTCCGGCTATATTTGGTTGTACATCTTCCGTACGAGCTGCTTGTATTAGCTTAAATCCCAGTGCAAATTCATCGCGTACCGCCCACCAATCATTCACTTCACAGCTTAACACTGTAGCGTAAAATTCCTTGGACCGCTCCAGATTGGATACCAGCCTTACTTGAACCGAAAACTGTACCTTACTCACTGTGGATCATCCTCCGATTGTCATATTTGACTTGATCAACATTTGCAAATTTAATATTCCGATTTTATAATATCATCCAATATACGGAAATTAAATCGAAATCTGCTGACAAGTTTATCGAAGAATGGAATCAATAAGTAACGGTGAGGTTACAGCTCTTTTCTTTGATCCAAAAAGTTTCGAACAGCCTGCAAGCGAAGAGGATCTATCGGCATTAGCGCATCTCCATCTTCTCTAACGGCTGAACCGAAATGCACTCGTCGCACACCCGTTTGTTTTATAAAATCACTTAACCCGTCTGCCGTTAACCCACTGCCAGCAAGAATAGATATAGATTGCTCCGAGGTAAGCTGCTCCAGTGCAGCAAGACGTTCCGCACCTTTAGGGGCTGTATTCTCGGCTCCTGATGTTAGAATGTCAGTAATTTGAGGATAACACATCAATATTTCTAACGCCTCAAATTGATCCCTCACTTCATCAAAAGCACGATGGAATGTCACCTCCAAACCTTTTGCAGTATGAAGCAGCCTTTGAAGTGACTCTTCGTCAATTGTTCCATCAGGGCGTAACATACCCATTACGACAGATACCCCGCCGATAGATACGATATGCTGAATATCCTGCTCCATGGTTTCTATGTCATCCTTATCATAAGAAAAGGATCTGGCATGGGGTCTAACCATTACCCTGACCGGGATAGAGACAGCATTGCGCACTTTTTCAATCCCCCTTCACTGATCCCAGTGATCAATTCAATTCGATCAGCTCCATAACGCTCGGCCATTACTGCATCACTTAATGTTGTAGCAATAACTTCTAGTAACATTGTTGTCTCTCCTTTATTCATCTTAGAACCTTGCTTTCTGCTATTTTCTTCATCCGCACATTATCCTAACCCACATCCACATAAACACGCAAAAAAAGATCTTGATCCTCTACAAACACTAGAGAATCAAGACCTTTCGTTCTTAAACTATTCTTACGCCCACCACATACCTTGTGGTTGATCGCGAATAAGAATGGATTGCAAATTGGTTACGGCACGTTGGAAGCCTTCGTCTACCGTCATAAGAGGGTCTTCATGCTCGATGCTGACCACATAATCATAACCGTAAGTACGCAGCGCACTCATGATATCCGACCATTCAGATATGCTGTGTCCACAACCAACGGAGCGGAAGGTCCACGCGCGGGTCTGTACATCGCCATAAGGCTGCATATCCGTCAGACCATACATATTAATATTGTCCTGATCCAGGTACGTGTCCTTGGCATGGAAATGATGGATCGCGCCAGCTTTACCAAGAATCTTGATCGCGCCTACAGGATCGATGCCTTGCCACCACAGATGGCTCGGGTCTAGATTCGCGCCGATCGCATCACAGGTTGCTTCTCTAAGCTTCAGAATCGTGTAAGGAGTATGGCAGAGGAATCCGCCATGAAGCTCGATACCGATCTTAACGCCATGCTCCTCAGCCAGCTTACCAATTTCCTTCCAGTAAGGGATCAGTTTATGCTCCCACTGCCAGGTTTTAATGTCGCTGTACACGGTAGGCCAAGGTGTTACTGGCCAGTTTGGTGCTTTTGCATCTTCGCTGTCTCCCGCGGTTCCCGAGAAAGTGTTCACTACCTTAACGCCCATTAGCGAAGCTAGCTTGATCGACTTACGCAGAATTTCGTCGCCTTCACGAGCTTCTTCTTTATCCGGCGAAATCGGGTTATTATGGCAACTGAATGCACTGATCATAATGCCACGTTTCGTGAACTTCTCCAGATATTCCTTACGTGCTGATTCGCTGGCAAGCAGCTCATCTGTTGGACAGTGGGCATTTCCGGGATTGCCTCCTGAACCGATCTCTACCGCATTCAAACCAGCAGCAGCGATTTTATCAAGCATCTCATCGAGAGTCAAACTTCCAAATACAGGATCAAATACGCCTAATTTCATTTATAATACCACCTTTTCTTTGATTGGCTCCAAAGCTTCAGAATGTCCGTAAACTGGATAATCACGCTTCGTTGGTGCACACCAGTTCACACCATTGATGATCACTCTTTGGATTTCTTTGTTGTAATAGGTTGGATAAGATTCATGACCAGGTTGGAAATAAAAGATCTTCCCGTTCCCACGACGATAGGTCGATCCGCTTGGGAACACATTGCCGCCTTCAAACCAGCCGACAAAAATTAGACTCTCTGGTGCTGGCACATCAAAGTGTGCTCCGTACATTTCCTCTTGCTCCAAATCGATATATTCGCCAATGCCCTCAGCAATCGGGTGACTTGGGTCCATAACCCAAAGACGCTCCTTCTCCCCTGCTTCACGCCACTTTAGATCACAGCTGGTGCCCATTAACTTCATGAATATTTTGGACATATGACCCGAATGAAGCACTACTAGCCCCATGCCTTGAAGCACTCTTTGGTGAACACGATTTACAATCTCATCACTAACTTCTTGATGGGCAACATGTCCCCACCAAATCAGTACATCCGTGTTATCCAGTACTTCTTGTGTCAGTCCATGCTCCGGTTCATCCAGCGTAGCTGTCTGAGCGTCCAGTCCAGCTTCCTGAAGGAAGCTTGCCAATTGTCCGTGAATCCCTTGCGGATAGACCTTGAGAATTCTCTCTTCCTGCCGTTCATGGCGGAATTCATTCCATACCGTTACTCTGGTCACTTTGGACACACTCCTAGTTCATAGTTATCTATGTCGTTAAACTTGACTGTTTATTCAAGAAGAAACGCCGTTGTCATCCTTAGAAGATGATAAACGTTTCTCGTAGAAAAGTAAGGATTAAGTATAACGTGGAACTTATACTTTCTTACTTTTCAAAAAATACAGGCATGCCAGTTTCAGAGGATTTATAAATAGCCTCCAAGATGCGGGTAACAACGAGCGCCTGCTCTGGCTTCACTACAGGCTCGGTGTCATTGACGATGCTTTCGATCCACTGAGTAGCCTCGGTCAATGCAGGATCATCTCCCGCGCCATCATAAAAGTCAACGCCACCGGCTTCCAGGCTGATATGCTTCTCGAATGTTTTGCCGTATTCTTCTCCGTTAATGCGCAGACCGTTCTCCATGTCCGCTCCACCTTCAGTACCGCAAAGCACCGTCTTAGCTTCACCAACATCAAGGGTATTCAGCGCCCAGCTTGCTTCGAGAACGATGCTAGCTCCATTCTCCATAGTAATGAATCCAATGGCGGAATCCTCAACTGTAAATTTCTCTGGATCCCACGGGCCCCAAGCGTTCGCAGCGTTTTTACGACCGGACAGCTTATGATAAGCGTTACCGACAACATATTTTGGTTTGTAGTTATCCATCATCCAAAGAGTCAAATCAAGGGCATGAGTACCGATATCAATCAATGGACCTCCGCCTTGCGCTTCCTCGTCCAGAAACACGCCCCACGTTGGAACGGCACGACGACGGATCGCCTTAGCTTTAGCATAATAAATCTCTCCAAGACCATCATTCTCGCATACCGTATGCAGATAAGCTGAATCTGGTCTGAAACGGTTTTGGTAACCGATGGTCAGCTTCTTCCCAGTTCGTTTTGAAGCATCGATCATTGCTTGCGCTTCTGCTGTGGTCTTAGCCATCGGCTTTTCACACATTACATGCTTGCCTGCCTCCATTGCCGCAATGGAAATCTCTGCATGAGAAATGTTTGGTGTACATACATGAATTACATCTATACTTGCATCTTTAAGAAGCTCTTTATAATCTGTGTAGACCACGGAGCCCTCATCCCCAAACTCCGCTTTTGCCTTCTCAGCACGCTCTGGAACGATATCGCAAAAAGCAACCATTCGAGCACCTTCCACTTTTGATAACGCTGGCATATGTTTGCCGTTTGCAATGCCTCCGCAGCCGATAATTCCTACTGTTAATGTCATTTTTGTTCTAACCTCCACTTGTTCCTGTTTTGATATCTCTATCATACAAAGCCCGGGGGCGTCTTTCTTCCTGCATTCTTGCTGTATTATTCCCGAATATTGTCTTATGGTATTTTAGGGGGGATATCCCCGTGGCATCTTTGAAAAAATGATGGAATGTCTTCACGCTGCCAAACCCGGCGGCTTCCGCCACCGCAGACATCGGCAAATCTTCATTGATTAAGATCCATTTAGCTTTGTTAAGCCGATATTCGTTTAAGAAAGCTATAAAGGTCATACCAGTATTCTTCTTGAATAGCTTGGTAAAATAATACGGGCTAAAGCCCATATAGCTAGCTACCTCATTTAGCGTAATGGCTTCCTGGTAATGCTGCTCTACATAGATAAAAATTCGCTCTAATCTTTCCAGTGTTTCTCTAGACTGGTTCAGCGTATCTTCCGAGAACTTAGGCTGTTTATTGAGTGTACTCTTCGGCACTTCCCGTAAAATAACGGTCAATAGTTCAAACAATCTAGCTTTGATTAAGTAAGCGTACCCATCTCTTCGCTGCACGTCTTCCTCATAAATACTCTCAATCAGCCCTTTGATCTTCACGGCGGTTGCTTCGGGCCATTTTGAACTAGAATGCTCCATAAGCGTAAAAACCTCACGAAGCGAATAATCACTTCCGCTCAAAGCTGCGACTTCCTGAAACAGGTTAAGATCGAATTGAATTACTACCCGTTCGCTTTCAGGTGAGGCGAGAAAATAATGGACATCCCCACCGTTGATAAATTGAACCTCACCCTGCTCCATGTGAATAGGGGTATCGTTTATTCCCAGATTTAGACTTCCTTTAGTTACATATATAATTTCAATTTCTTTATGCCAATGCGGATAGCACAGCGTATCTCCTCCACATAGTAAACTTCTAAAAGGAAAATGCTTATCCACATCTGGAATTTCGAGATAAATATTCATAAGCGCAGCTCCTTATCCGGTTAAACACTAAACCAACGATAAACATGTCAATCCGATTTCACGTAAGCGTTTACTGTCTAAATGTTAGTCCTCTAATATTCTTTTGTCAATTCTGGGTCTCTGTATTCTTAATATCCTGCTCCAACTACATTTCTCCCTCTTATACACCACTTTAACAGAGATTTTCTGGTAATTTAATCGGTTTCATTCTATTAAAAAATAATTACCTTTCATGGTTCCTATCATTCACATATTTTTTAAGTGGAGTTGACAAGCATACCTGCCAGGATTTATATTCAGGGTAAGCGTTTACGTAATACTTTTTAAGTAATTTGATTTTCGAAGCGTAAACGTTTAATCTAAGGCTAACCGTAATCTAAGGAGTCGTATGAATGAACCCAACAATTAAAGATGTTGCACAAAAAGCGAACGTTTCCATTGCAACAGTCTCTCGCGTGCTAAACAATTTAAGTGGGTACTCCGACAAGACGAAACAAAAGGTAAATGAAGCTATCAAAGATCTCGGCTATCAACCTAACGCGATTGCTCGTGGCCTAATCAATAAGCGTACGCAGACGATTGGTGTAATGTTTCCAAGTGTTTCTGGAGCGTTCTCCTCCGATCTGCTTAAAGGCATTGAGGAATTGGCCAATGACCGCAATTACAGTGTAATGGTCTGTAATACCGACCAGGATGGTAAACGAACGTTAAAGTACTTACAACTCTTAAGGGAGAAGCAGGTCGATGGCATTATTTACTCTAGTGAGGTCTTGAAGAAAGAGTATTACGATGTGCTAGAAACCATGAAGATCCCAGTTGTGTTGGTTTCTTCTCAAACGGAATTTGCCAGTGTACCTTACGTGAAAGTAGACGATTACCAGGCTGCTTATGATGCTACCCTCTACTTAATTTCCAAAGGTCATAGCAAAATAGCCATGATCAGCGGAAATCCAAGCGATGCTATCGCTGGTGCACCCAGAGCCGAAGGATATCGTAAAGCGCTTGAAGCGAGTGGGATTCCTTTCGACAGCCGCTATCTCACCTTTGGAGACTTTCTGTATGAAAGCGGGAGCATTGCAATGGAAGCTCTCTTGGAGCAAGCCCCTGATGTCACTGCCGTCTTTGCCGCTAGTGATGAAATGGCGATTGGTGCTCTTTCCACGGTCATCAAATATGGTTTAAGTGTTCCCGACGATATATCCATTATGGGTTATGACGATCTTGGAATGGCGAAAATGATTATTCCTCCGTTAACTACAGTGCGTCAACCACTGTACGATATTGGTAAGATCGCCGTAGAGAAGCTTATTCAGATGATTGAAACAGGCGAGACTGTGGATAGTAAAATTGTCGATCACTTAATCGTGGAAAGACAAACGGTAAGATCACTTACCTGAGTCTTTTTACCCCTTTTACGTAAACGTTTACTCTCTCTATTGGTGATGCATATCTGCCGCCTATAAGTAGCAGAATATCAATTAGTTTTCATTTACGTACATGTTTAATCTCTTACATGTTCATAATACCAACAAATTATTAGGAGGATTTAATCATGAAAAAAACAATCAAACCCGTAGTGGTTAGCGTACTGGCTATGTCCGTACTTAGTGCCTGTGGTAGCAATGCGGCTGACAACAGCGCAAATAGTGGTGGAAATGCCTCCTCCGGTGAAAAGGTAAAAGTCGAGTTTTTCCAAAATAAAACCGAAGCCAAAGCCACCTTCGACAAGCTGGTTGCGAAATTCAATGAAGCCAATCCAAATATTGTTGTCACACAGGTTAACCCGCCAGATGCTGAAACGGTATTGAAAACTCGTGCAGCGAAGAAAGATATTCCTGACGTGGTAGGGATCGGAGCAACTGACACCTACAAGACGTTATCTGGCAGCGGTCTTTTTGAAGATTTCACAGGTGATCCACTCGCTGAGAATATCCAGCCAGCATATCTTCAAATGCTGAAAGACCTGACGGGTTCGGACGAACTGAATGGTCTTCCATTCTCTTCAAACGCAAGTGGTGTTATTTACAATAAAGCGATGTTCGCTGAAGCCGGTGTTACTGTTCCAACTACTTGGGATGAGTTCATGGCTGTCGCTCAAAAGTTCAAGGACAGCGGTAAAAATGCTTTTTACCTGACGCTGAAGGATTCATGGACAACACTTACGCCGTTCAACTCCCTCTCCACGATCATTAAAGGGAATGATTTCTTCAAGGAGCGTGCAGCAGGCACTGTAACCTTCGCAGACAGCTTTAACGAGGTTGCTGAAAAGCTGCTTAAGCTGACGGAATACGGACAAAAAGATATTTTTGGTAAAGGTTACAATGACGGAAACACAGCATTCGCTAAAGGTGAATCCGCAATGTACCTGCAAGGCGTATGGGCGATCCCAGAAATCGTGAAAGCCAATCCATCCATTGAACTTGGCGTATTCCCATTCCCAGCAACAAATGATGCTGCCGATAACAAAGTCATTTCTGGTGTAGATACGTTGCTGACGATTTCCAAGAACACTAAACATAAAGAAGAAGCAAAGAAATTCGTAGACTTCCTGCTTCAACCTGAGAATGTTAGCCTATACATCAATGAGCAAAAAGCATTCCCAGCTGTAAAAGGTGTAACACAAGATGATCCAACGATGGATGGCTTCAAAGAAGCGTTTAGCGCTGGCAACTTGGCTGACTTTGCTGACCACTACATTCCAAGTGCGATGAAAGTGGATACCATCAACCAATCCTTCTTGCAAAAGAAAGACATTAAAGCTTACCTAGAACAGCTTGATAAGGAATGGGATAAAGTAGCTAACCGGAAATAAACTGATCAGACAAACATGAACCGCGAAAGAGAACGGGGCTTCCCCTCTTCTCTTTCGCTTTTACAATGAGGAGGATTACATGATGGCCAAACGCCGAGTCGCCTTTTATCTGATGACTATACCGGCATTACTTCTTTTCTTTGCCTTCCATACCTTTCCTGCAATCCAGGGTATATATTATTCGTTCACGAACTGGGACGGCTTTAGTGACAGCTTTGATTACGTAGGATTTAAGAACTTCATTAACATTTTTCAAGATGAAAATGTGTTGAATTCATATGTGTTCACTTTTAAATATGCCATTCTAACCACTATTCTTATCAATATCATCAGCTTGTTGATTGCGCTTGGACTTAACGCCAAAATTAAAGCTAAAAACTTTTTCCGTGGCGTATATTTCTTGCCGAATATCCTCAGCGTATTGATTGTTGGTTTTATTTTTAACTACTTGTTCGCTAATGTATTCCCTATTTGGGGTGCGAAAATCGGCAGCGAATTCCTATCACAGAACATTCTCGGTAACTCCGACTGGGCTTGGATCGGTATCGTCATTGTAGCCGTTTGGCAGGGGATTGCTTATAACACGATTCTCTATCTGGCGGGTCTTCAAACCATTCCTCATGATCTTTACGAAGCTTCCAATCTGGACGGCGCTAGTCGCTGGAGAGAATTCTGGAGCATTACGTTTCCAATGCTTGCTTCCTTCTTCACCATCAATATGGTGCTCGCGATGAAGGGCGGTCTAATGGTATTCGACCAAATCGTTGCCTTGACAGGCGGGGGTCCAGGTCGTTCAACGCAATCCATTGCCCACTTAATCTACACAGGCGGCTTCCAAGGCGGAGAATTTGCCTATCAATCGGCGAACGCCGTGATTTATTTTATCGTGATTGTCGTTATCTCCGCCCTTCAGCTTAAATTTCTGCAGAAACGGGAGATGGACTTATGATCAAAAAATCAACCAACTGGCCTGTAACGATTCTTATCGCCCTAGGCTCAATACTGATCCTGTTTCCGCTGTACATGACCATTGCCATCGCACTCAAGAATCCCGAGGAAATGGCTCAATCAATCTTCTCGCTGCCAACTGGCCTGCATTTTGAGAACTTCTCCAATGCGATTAAAGCAACGAATTTCTTCAATGCATTAGGAAATAGTACCGTGATTACCATTACAACAGTCGTGTTCATATTGCTTACCAACTCCATGGTAGCCTATGCTATTGCACGTAATATGAAGCGAAGATTTTTTAAAGTGCTTTACTTCTATTTTATCAGCGCAATGTTTATCCCTTTCCAGATTATCATGCTGCCTGTGGTCAAAGTGACTACGGATCTGCACATGAACAACATTGTAGGGATTATTATTCTATACGTCGTATATGGTCTGGCTTTTAACGTGTTTGTTTACACCGGTTATATCCGTTCCATTCCGTATGAACTGGAAGAAGCGGCTACAGTTGACGGTGCATCGACCTTCGGAACGTTCTGGAAGATTATTTTTCCACTTCTTGCTCCTGTTAGTGCAACGATCGGTATCCTGTCTTGTCTATCCACTTGGAATGACTTTATGCTACCGCTGGTTCTGCTCGGCGATCAGGATTCCTACACACTTCCGCTGGTACAATATGTATTCCAGGGACAGTTCAGCACAGATTTCAACTTAGCATTTGCTTCATATCTGCTCGCATTAACCCCGATGCTCATCGTCTATTTGTTCGCTCAAAAATGGATTATCAGCGGACTTACATCAGGATCCATTAAATAAAATAGTAAGATCTATATAGAGATAGGAGATTACAACCTTGGATAAAAAATGGTGGAAAGAAAGCGTAGTGTATCAAATTTACCCCCGCAGCTTTAAAGACAGTAATGGGGATGGTATTGGTGATCTGCAAGGGATTATTTCGAAACTTGATTATTTAAACCATCTTGGTGTCGACGTGGTGTGGCTGTGCCCAGTGTACCAGTCGCCTAATGACGATAACGGTTATGATATCAGTAATTATCAAAGTATCATGGATGATTTCGGAACGCTCTCCGATTGGGAGGAACTGCTTGCTGGTCTTCACAGCCGTGGCATGAAGCTGATTATGGACCTTGTGGTCAACCATTCCTCAGATGAGCATGCTTGGTTCGTAGAGTCCCGCAAATCGCAGGATAATCCTTATCGTGATTATTATATCTGGCGTCCGGGTAAAGACGGACAGCCGCCGAACGACTGGGGCTCCTTCTTCAGTGGATCAGCTTGGGAATACGATGAGAAGTCGGAGGAATATTACCTCCATCTATTCTCCCGTAAACAACCCGATCTAAATTGGGACAATCCAAAGCTCCGCAAGGAAATCTACGATATGATGACCTGGTGGCTAGATAAAGGAATTGACGGATTCCGCATGGACGTGATCAACCTGATCTCCAAAGTACCGGAATTGCCTAGCGTTTCTGGGGAAAGTAACGGAGAACAGCCTACGTACCACTTCGGTGGAGACTATTTCGTTAACGGTCCACGCGTACATGAGTATATGCAGGAAATGAACCGTGAGGTGCTATCCAAGTACGATATCATGACAGTGGGCGAAGCTGTTAATGTTACTCCAGAAGAAGCTTCACTGTATGTTTCCGAGGATCGTAACGAGCTGAACATGGTATTCCATTTCGAGCTCATGGACGTCGATTCCGGTCCTGGAGGTAAATGGAATGTACAGCCTTGGAAGCTGGCGGACATTAAGTCCATTATTTCCAAGTGGCAAGTCGCACTCGACGGTAAGGGTTGGAACAGCTTGTATATGAACAACCATGATCAGCCGCGTATGCTATCCCGCTTTGGTGATGATAAGCTGTTCCCGAAAGAGTCTGGCAAAATGCTAGCAACACTGCTTCATACGCTCCAAGGTACACCTTACATCTATCAAGGTGAAGAAATCGGCATGACAAATGTACAATTTGCTTCCATCGATGACTACAAGGATATTGAAATTGTAAATATGTATAAGGAATACTTGGCTGCCGGACACTCGGAAGAAAAAATCATGAATTCCATTTACATCAAAGGTCGGGACAATGGCCGTACGCCGATGCAATGGAACTCGGAACCGCAGGCAGGCTTCACTACCGGCAATCCGTGGTTGGCTGTGAACCCTAACTACAAAGATATCAACGTAGAGAAGGCACTGGCTGATCCCGATTCTATTTTCCACTACTATAAGAAGCTAATTGAACTGCGTAAGCAGCATGAGATTATCGTATACGGAAACTATACAATCTTGGCCGAGGAGAATGAGCAGGTATACGCTTATCTACGTACTCTTGGAGAAGAACAGCTACTGGTTGTATTGAATTTCTTCGGAGAGCCTACGACTTTCGAACTCCCTTCTACTGTGAAATTCCAAGCGAAGGAATTGCTTATTGCCAACTACGAAGTAAATCCAGAAGAAGAACTAAACACAATTCAGCTTCGTCCTTATGAAGCTCGTGTATATAAGCTTAAATAATAAAATCCATTCGATCTGTCAGCAAAGGTCAATGGTAGAACTATAAAAAGGAGCCCTTCGGCTCCTTTTTGTTTTATATGCTTGTAAAAACTTTAAAATTCACTTTATATAGCTTAATCCTCAGAGTTAATAATTCCATAATGAATAAGGTCATCATATTTATTTTCTTTATAGATATGTTGTATGAATATGCCTTCCTCCACCATTCCACATTTTTGCATTACCTTCCCAGAGCCGGGATTTGAAGCAAAGTGTCTTGCAAATACTTTATGATAATGCTTTTCTGAAAAAGCAAACGCAATGATCGCTTTTGTTGCTTCAGTCGCGTATCCTTTCCCCCAATATTCCTCACCGATCCAATATCCAACTTCACCATTTCTGTGTGCTTGCTTATTTGTCAGTCCTATAGCTCCATAAAGCTCGTTTGTACTTTTATCAGTAATCGCAAACTCATAATACATATTATTGATAAAATTCTCTTCATGAGCTTCAATCCATGATATTGCACATTCGATAGTATATGGATAGGGTAGAGTCAACGTACTTTTGTAGATATTATAATTATTACAGAGTTCAGAGACACGTTTTGCATCAGATAATTCAAAGGGTCTCAGTATCAATCTTTCGGTCGTCATTGTTCTTTTCTCTTGATTAAACATTGTTTTACCTCCGCTCAAGAATCTCCTGCACAATTGGCATCGTCAAACCCATATTCTCCGCTTCGATTACTATCGCTGTTAGTCCCTTCTCTGTGCGTGTCTCATGCCACTCGCCCTTGTCCCAATATACAGCAGAGCTAGCGCTAACTGAAATTTCCGCTTCTTCCCCTGCTCTGACCCAGCCTTCTCCGCTAACAACCAGAAACAGCTGTGGAATCGGAGCCTGATGCCAGCCAATAAGTCCATTCACGCCCAAGTGCATACAACCTACTTGCGGAGAAACCGCCTCTGTCAGTATTCTCGACATATAAAGCTGCTGGCTTCCGAAAGCATCAATAGATTTACCAGCTTCTTTGGCAAAGCTATATACTATCATCTTACATTGTTCCTCCTACCGACACTGGATTTACCTGTACCTGATCTGCATGCAATTTTTCAATAATCGCCAATAGGAAGGTTTCGGCTAGACTATTCTTTTTAATAGCAATGGCGGCCTCTTCCAAAGTAAACCATTCTGCATGATCTACCTCAGCACTCACCTGACTTAAGTCCTCCGTATCTGCAACACCTATAAAATTCAGCATCAGCGTATTAGAAGGTGCGAAATACAAGCTGCGCATATATTCATAAGCTACAATATCAATTCCTACCTCTTCTTTTACCTCACGAATAAGTGTGGTTTCCGCATCTTCACCTTTATTCACGTACCCTGCAAGCAATATATAATCTGGTCGGTTATACTGCTGAATCAATAGAATCTTATTCATATCCCGATTTAATACTGATGTACTGATCGCCGTGCTAAAAATAGGGAATCTGAACGTTTCGCATGCATTACAATAAGGTACCTGCCCTTCCCCATCGCTTTCTTTCATTACTAACGCTGTTCCACACTCTAGACAATATTTCAAGCTGATCTCTTCCTTCTATAATAAAGTAGTCAATACCTATTCCAGTTGCGGTGGAACACGATGCTGCGTAGCTTGTTCAAACCCATAGGCTATGGATAGGAGCGTAGGCTCACTATAGGCTTTTCCGGAAAAAACTACACCAAAGGGACCCCGAGTAGGATCACCATCAGCATCAATAATGCCCTGTTCTACATACCCTGCCGGAACGGTAATTAACGGATACCCTAAGCGTGCCGCAATATACATACCATCTACATCACCTGGCAGTAATAGCGCATCCAAACTATATTGTTCCAACACGTAATCTATTCCTTGCTCGAGCGCTAGCTTTCTGTATTCTTGTTTCTTTTGCTGATATTCTTCTTCTGTTAAAGTTACTTCCTCTGACCTAGTTAATGTGTCTTGCCCATATTGTAATGCGATTTCAGCATGGAGCTCATTATACGCTATCAGTTCTTGCAAAGAGTGAATCGGAACGGAATCATCTACCCCAGATAAATACGCGTTGAGCCCCTTTTTAAATTCATAACAGATTACATCATTATTCCAGTTTTGTTGTTCAACGTAAAGCGTAACCGGATCTATAATCGTAGCCCCTTCATTCTTCAAAGTCTGGATAGCTGCTTCCATAATTGAAAGTCGCTCTGCATCTAAATGGTTATAATAATGCCGTGGGACACCTATTCTTGCTTGCCGTATAAAGCTTTTATCTAGAAATGGAGTATAGTCCGTAAAAGCATGCTTCTCGCTCGATAATGTTGCTTCATCCTTGTCATCCACTCCCGTTAATGCCCCCAAAATAATCGCCGCATCCATAACCGTTTTAGCAATAGGTCCAGGAGTGTCTTGGCTAACTGAAATAGGAATCACTCCAGTACGACTGACTAATCCGACCGTTGGTTTGATCCCGACGAGAGCATGCTGACAGGCTGGCCCAACAATTGATCCCGCGGTTTCCGTTCCGATCGATGCTGCTGCCAAATTCGCCGCAATAGCTGCTGCAGGTCCAGAACTAGATCCGCTGACAAATACGCTCCCAGGTCCATAAGGATTCAGCACTAGCCCTCCCCGGGAACTATACCCAGCTGGCATTGAACTAGACATGAAGTTAGACCACTCCGACATATTCGCCTTTCCAAGCAAAACAGCTCCTGCCGACCGAAGTTTCGCAGCTACGAAGGAATCTTTTGCCGCGAATGATCCTGCTAAAGCTATTGACCCAGCACTCGTATGCATTTTATCCGCGGTATCTATATTATCCTTCAACAATATAGGAATACCGTGTAGACTTCCCCGACTTCCTTGTTCCCTACGTTCAATATCCAGTGCTCTAGCGATGTCTTTAGCCTCTGGATTGATTTCTAAGATTGCGTTTATGTCTATATCGTACTTATGAATCCGTTCCAAATAGGCTGCTACCAAATCTTCTGAGCTGACTACGCCTGCTTCCATAGCCGCTTGCAGCTTTGCAATATCCGCTTCTATTATCCATTCCTGAATTTTGATCTTCATCAGAACAGCTCCTTCAAGTATAATCGCCTTCGGCGTCCTTATAAGGACGGTAAGCGTTTAGCGAGAAATATAAGGATAAAATATAGTGTGAAACGTATACTTTCTTATATTTCAAAATAATGTAATTCTCCCTAGCATAAACCTACCATAAATGATTAGCTCAAGGACATGACGAATTTGACTATAATTATTTAAACCTGTGATTTGACTCCCTCGGCTACAGATGATAGGGTATTTTCGAAGTTAAATTTTTCCGGGAGGGAATGCCCATGACGGAAGTAAAGCTTAGTATCGGATACGACGAATTCGAAGAAGGCCAAAGAATTGGCACTGAAATTGAGAAACTTAGTAGCAGCCCTGAAAGTTCTTCGCTGACAAGTCTAATTATCGGTGATTGGGGGCAAGCCTACGAAAATAGTTCAGAAGAAGTTGTAGAGTCACTGGTTACGCATAGTGCTAGTTTCCCTGCTTTGCGCAAGCTTTTCATAGGCGAGATGGGCTATGAGGAATGCGAGATTTCTTGGATTACCCAAAGTGATCTATCGCCGTTGCTCCCTGCTTTTCCAGAGCTACAGTCACTCACGATTCAAGGTGGGAATGAGCTGAGCCTCTCAGAACTCAAACACGACAAGCTAGAAGAACTGATTATTATAAGTGGAGGCTTAGGTAAAGCCGTTCTTGAACAGATTGCAACTAGCCAATTGCCGAATTTGCGCAAGCTGGAGCTATATCTCGGCGTAGATAACTACGGATTTGACGGCAGCCTAGCAGATCTTCTCCCTCTTATAGAAGTAGGAAAGTTCCCTAAGCTTACTTATCTAGGTTTAAAAAATAGCCAGATCCAAGATGAGATCGCAAGTGCATTAGCAAATGCTCCTATTCTGGATCAGCTAGATACGCTCGATCTATCACTCGGTACCCTAAGCGATGAGGGGGCAGAATTGCTTCTAGCCAGCGACAGAATCAAAAAATTAAAAGCATTAAACCTAAGCCATCATTATATGTCTGACGAGATGATTACCCGCTGGAAACAAAGTGGATTGCCTGTTGATGTTAGCGACAAGCAGGAAAGCGATGATGAGGAAGACTGGCGTTATCCTTCCATCACAGAGTGAGCCTCTCATGAGGCCGATGATCGTTATCGGTATTCCCGGTGATAAACGGACTAGCGGCATCCAGCAAGCGCGTTCCGATCTTGGAATGCCCCCTGCCATTATTTTATCGTACGCTGAGTTTCTACAAGGAAGATCGTTAGGCGATCTTATGGAAGAGCAGAAGAAACAGATACCCCGTCAGTCCTCCGTTTATAACGGAGTAGATCTCAGTGCAGCTCCCCCGCTACTGAGACTGGAATCGCCTGGCAGCAGCTTCGAGATAGAACGAGCCATTATCGCTCTGGGTGCACCGGATTCGGATGATATGGACGATTCCCTTCATCCCTTCGCCGATAGGCCTGATCCGCGACCACTCCGCGTGAAGGTAGCCCGTCAATTGAAGGAAATACAAGGTGTCCTGCATCATCCATCACAATGGTTCCGTGGCTACTGCCGAATGCTGGCTAGACTACAGCGAGAGGCCAACACCGCGTGTCCAGGTTCGCTGTGGTTAAATGACCCTACTGACATTGCGGCCATGACCGATAAACGCCAGACACAACAGATTCTGAGCGAGGCAGGGATTCCAATCCCTCGCCCAGTAGGCGAAGATCAGCAGCCTACGGATTACGACTCTCTCCGGGAGATGATGTTATCCCGGCGCATGCACCGGGTATTCATTAAGCTAGCCTTTGGTTCTGCCGCTTCTGGAGTGATCGCCTATCAAATCCATCCTGTGACGGGGGCCGAAATTGCCTTAACAACAGTGGGGGTCGAGGATTACATCACTCGACCACCCATTTACTATAATTCCGGTAAACTGCGACGGTACACGGATACCGCCACAATCTCGGGAATTATGAACTGGATCTACCAGCACGGTGCTTATGCTGAGCAATGGATCCCTAAAGCGGGGCTTAAGGGTAAAGCATTCGATATTCGCCAGCTAGTCGTTCTCCGCGAGGCCTGCCACGCGGTTGCTCGGGTCAGCCCTACACCAATTACGAATCTGCATTTACGCAACCAGCGGATGTCTCTTTCGGAAGCCGGTCTGTCTGAATCCGTACAGGAGCAGGTGCGGAATACCGCTGTGCAAGCACTGGCTGCTTTTCCCCGTTCCGGGGTAGCCGGAATCGATGTACTCGTCTCCGGGGGTTCACAGCAATGTTTTGTCGCGGATGTCAATCCATTTGGCGACTTGCTGTACGATGTAAAATACCGCGGCTGCAGCACCTACGAATGGGAAATGAAGGTATTGTCGGCTAGAGACTATATCACACCTCCCTCCACACCGCTTATAAAGGAAGGATTATCTTAATGGATATGAACACCATCGTCGGCACTCATGACATTCTTATGATCACACTCGATACTCTTCGTTATGATGCTGCTGTTATGGAAGAATCAAACTGCCCGAACTTGTGCGGAACCGGATCATGGGAGAAAAGACATACCCCAGGCAGCTTTACCTATGCGGCTCATCACGCCTTCTTCGGCGGTTTTTTGCCTACTCCAGCCACAACGGATAAGACGGAACATATCCGAATGTTCCATTCTCGAAACACCGGAATGAAGACGCATCCCCATACCTGGCTGTTCGATACACCCGATATCGTATCCGGGCTTGCTGCCGAGGGCTACCGTACGGTTTGTATTGGGGGCGTTATTTTTTTCACCAAAAAAAATCCACTCGCTCGTGTGTTACCAAGCTATTTCCAGCAAAGCTACTGGCGGATGACGTTCGGGGTCACCAATCCGCGTTCCACAGAGCATCAGGTGAATCATGCCTTGAAGCTGTTGAAGGATACTCCGGGCGAACAAAGATTGTTCATGTTCCTCAATGTCTCAGCCATTCACGGGCCAAACCATTATTTTATACCCGGTGCTAAAAAGGACTCCGTAGACAGCCAGCGCGCTGCACTCCGCTATGTGGATGGTGAACTGGGCCGATTATTCGATGCCTTCCGGGAACGCGGTAATCCTACCTTCTGTCTGGCGTTTTCTGATCATGGAACCGCTTTTGGCGAAGATGGCTATCAGGGGCATCGCTTGGCTCACGAGACCGTATGGAACGTCCCTTATCGGGAATTTATTTTATAAAAGGAAAGGATGGAGAACTGTTATGACGTTATCGTCCTTCTCTTTAGAAGAGCTTCACGGGTGGAAAGACAATATTACTGCTAACCCTTACCGATCTTATCTGTATTCCTATCCACACAAAACAGCTTACAGGGATTTGCAGCCTCCGATGCCGCTAGAAACCTTATGGCGAGATGAACCTGCAGAATCCTTTTTTCTATATATGCATATCCCGTTTTGCGGTGCTCGCTGTGGATTCTGCAACCTGTTCACCTTGCCTGATAAACGCGCGAATGTTCACGCTACATACGTAGACGCGCTAGAACGCCAAGCCAAGCAGTGGGCAGCGTTCACCAAACATAAGCCGTATGCCCGTTTCGCGATTGGTGGTGGAACACCTACATTATTGGCGGCAAATCAACTGCGTCGTTTGTTCCACATTGCCGTTGATACGATGGGACTGGATACGAGCTCAGCCTCCATCTCAGTGGAAACTTCACCGGAGACGATCACCGAAGAGAAGCTGAATATTCTAAAAGAATATACGGTGGATCGGGTCAGTATGGGCATTCAAAGCTTTGTCGCAGCTGAATCGGCGGCCATCTATCGCCCGCAGAATCCGGATGAGGTGTATCGCGCATTGGAGCTGCTGGGAAAATATGATTTTCCCATTCTAAATTTGGATCTGATCTATGGTCTTCCAGGGCAGACCGTCGACTCTTGGCTGTATTCGCTAAATCAGACGCTTAGCTATGATCCTGAGGAAATCTTTATTTATCCGCTCTATACCCGTGAGCATACCATCGTAAAGCCTGATGATATCCAGCGTCAGGAGGATATTCGCCTAGACTGCTACAAGGCCGCTGAGCAGCTGCTTAAAGCCAGAGGTTATCGCCAATATTCCATGCGTCGTTTCGCCAAGGAAACCGCAGGAACAGATAAACGCATTCTTGACTACAGCTGTCAGGAAGAAGGAATGGTCGGGCTAGGCTGCGGGGCTAGGTCCTATACCCGCAATGTGCATTACGCTTCCCGTTATGGGGTGAGCCGTAAAGCAACCGAGAGCATTATTGCCGATTACGTCAGTGCAGATCGTTACGATACTGCAGATTACGGAATTGTGCTAAGTCTGGAAGAACAGAAGCGCCGCTTTATTCTAAAGGCGATTTTACATAGTGAAGGTCTGAGGCTTGGAGATTATAGTCTGCGCTTCGGAAATTCACTCTGGAGTGATTATCCTGAACTGTCTAACCTGCTTCATACCGGCTTAGGGAAAGAAGAAGATGGAGTTTTACGCCTCACTACTGAAGGCATGGGCTACTCCGATTCCATCGGTGATTGGTTTATTTCAGGGGAGATACGAGAGCAGATGGAAAGGTTCGTATTACCATGAATGCGGTCCTCTACTACCGTGGGTCTCTCACCTCCTGCAACTATGACTGCCCCTACTGTCCTTTCGGCAAAACAAGAGACAGCGCAGCCACTCTCGCGAAGGATCGACAAGGACTGGAGACCTTTGTCGAGTGGGCCTCTCTGCAAGGTACAGCGGGCCATCGGTTGTCTATCTTTTTCAATCCCTATGGCGAAGGGCTGATTCATCGCTGGTACAAAGAAGCGATGATCTCGCTCTCCAATATGGAGCATGTGGAGAAGGTAGCGATTCAGACGAACCTTTCAGCAAATCTTGACTTCATTCATAAGCTGAATCGAAACAAGGCTGCCTTTTGGGCTACTTACCACCCCGGACAGGTGAGCGAGGATAAGTTTCTAACGCAATGCATGACTTTGTATGAGAATAATGTGCCTTTCAGTGTAGGGAGCGTTGGGATCCGCAGCGCCTTTCCTGCTATAGCCTCGCTTCGCGCAGCATTACCGGAGAGTGTATATCTATGGGTCAATGCTTATAAAGATAAACCGGATTACTATACTGCCGAGGATCTTTCCATTCTTAGCAAAATTGATCCGCATTTTGCTGTGAATGCTATGGATTACGAGAGCCTTGGTCAAACCTGCAATGCTGGAAATGAAGTCTTTTATGTACAAGGCGCCGGACTGGTGAAACGCTGCTATAAGGACAGAGGTGTCATTGGCAATCTCTACCGCGATGGCTTGGAAGGCCTATCCGCTGTAAGAGCCTGCCGAATGAAGGTATGCGACTGTTATATCGGTTATATTCATATGCCAGAGCTGAAGCTGCAAAACATCTATGGATCAGGTCTGCTGGAACGGATTCCTTATGGCGCTATGAATCATTGAGGCGAGAATTTGCAGTAAGATTAACTGCATGTTAAATTTCAAGAAATAGAGCCCTGTCAGTATTTCTAGACAGGGTTTCTTGTCTTCATGTGGAATATGAAAAGTAGCCCTCGTCTACAGGGCGACAGCAAACACTAAGTTGGAGGGATGAATAGCTGATGAAAAACATTATTAATTTTGCGCATCGCGGCGCATCGGCAGTGTGTCCGGAAAATACTATGGCAGCGTTCCGCAAAGGTCTTGAGTTAGGTGCAACCGGGATTGAAACCGATGTACAAATGACAAAGGATGGCGGGCTTGTTCTTATTCATGATGAAACCCTAAACCGTACGACAAGCGGAATTGGCTATGTGAAGGATAAAACCCTTGCAGAAATTCTGGAAGTGGACGCGGGCTCTTGGTTCAGTCCCGAGTTCAAAGGCGAGAAACTCCCCTTGCTAGAAGATTTGTTAGATCTGCTGCAAGGTCGAGATACAGTACTGAACATCGAGTTTAAAAATGGTACTTTCTTTTACCCGGGTATGGAGGAAAAGGTTATCGCGGCTGTACGGGAGTTCAAGATGAGCGATCGCGTGATTTTTTCGAGCTTCAACCATTATTCACTAGCTCACAGTAAAACGATCGCACCTGAGATCAAGACAGGAATTCTATACGGGGAAGGTCTGTATCGTCCTTGGGATTATGCAGCTACGCTTGGCGCAAACGCACTACATGCTTATCATCAAGCAGTGCTTCCTGAATTCGTCGAAGAAGCCGCTAAGCATGGCATCGCTTATCATCCTTGGACTGTTAATGATCCAGAGCGGATGAAGGCTTTAATCGAAGCTGGAGTGTCAGGTATTATTACAGATCATCCAGATGTGCTGGCTGGGCTTCTAGCTAAATAATAAGGGAGTGTGACTGTGTGAAAAAAGTCTGGTTGCTCGGATTCGGCTTTTTCAGCATCAGCATTACGTGGAGTCTGTATAACGCATTTGTACCCTTTTTTCTAGAAAAATACGTACATAGTGTGGCACTTATCAGCTTCTTGATGACGATTGATAATTACTTTGCCTTATTCCTGCAGCCTTGGATTGGCAACCGTAGTGACCGCACTACCTCGCGTTTTGGACGCAGAATGCCTTATCTTATGATCGGTATGCCTTTCGCTGCCGTGCTAACCATGCTGATTCCGTTTCATACCGGACTATTTACACTTCTGTTGTTTATGATGCTAATGAATCTGGCCATGAGCTTATACCGTTCACCAACCGTCGCCCTTATGCCGGACATTACGCCAGAAGAGCAGCGTACAAAGGCCAACGGGCTGATTAATTTCATGGGTGGGTTCGGTTCTATTCTCGCTTTTGGCGTAGGTTCGATCCTGTATAAATCCAATCCAGCACTTCCGTTTATCGTAGCTGGACTGATTACCTTATTATGTATGTTTATCGTATCACGCTTCATTAAAGAAAATCGGGACGGCGTAAACGTGCAAATGAAGCTTCCTTCAGAAGCAGCTACTGCCACCAAGCCCTCTCGTATTTCCTTTCGAAGTCAGCTTGACCGTACCACAATATTTTTGCTAGCGGCGATTTTCTTCTGGTTCGTAGCATATCAAGGCGTTGAGACACTGTTTACCTTATATGGTAAACATCATCTCGGCCTAAGCGAACAGGCGGCCTCTTTCTCGCTCACTTTCTTCTCTTTGGCCTTTGTGCTGTTCGCCATTCCGAGCGGTTGGCTGGGCGGAAGATTCGGGAAGAAAAAAATGATCATCATCGGCGTATGCGGACTAATGACCATTTTTGCTCTCGTCGGTTTTGCAAAGGACTTATTGCTCCTTCGAGGGTTACTGTTGCTAGGTGGAGTCTTCTGGGCTTGTATTAATATCAATTCCTATCCTTATGTTGTGGCAACAGGGACAGAAGAGAGTATTGGTACACGAACAGGGATGTATTATCTCGTCTCTTCCCTTGCGGCCATCAGTTCGCCTCCACTATTGGGACTTATGATTGATATCTTTGATTACTCGATCCTGTTCTACGTGGCGGCGATTAGTATGGCAGTTGCTCTTGTCTGCTTGTTCCTCATGAAAGGCCGCAAGGATGTGACTAACAGCATTCATTCGCCTGGCGCATAATTTCATTTCAAAGGGAATAGTTAGTCCAATAAAAATAGCGGCAGTCTAGGACCTATTGTAGAGGTCCATGGCTGCCGCTTGTATTTTATACCAACTCAATCTAATTCTTATAGACGGAGTAACGCCCCGTACCAAGCTGTTTGGCAGCGTACATCGCTGTATCTGCTTCATTTAGCAGTCTAAAATGATCTACCTTACCATGACTTATGCTGATCCCTATACTCATGGATACGAACAAGTTATGTTCGCCAAGCTGGTAACTCTTAGTCGTCTTCTCCAGAATCCGCACAGCAAGCTGCTCCGCTTCCTTCTGAGTGCTACCTTTGGCGACAATCACAAATTCATCCCCGCCGACGCGGAAAATATGACGTTTTCTTTTGCTGGAGAATTGAATTAGATTTTTACCCACTTCTTGCAGCAATAAGTCCCCCACATGATGCCCCAAGCTGTCATTGATCGATTTGAAACGATTCAGATCCAGAAACAAAACAGCAAGCTGCTCATTTACTTTGCATCGATCCCAAAAATGATCCATTCCATTCTTATTCAATAACCCCGTTAAAGCATCCTTATACGCCAGTTCTTTCAATTGCTCTCTTTCAGCCAATACTAGATTCATGCGTGTAAGTAAAAACATGCATAGGGCTATCGTAAGACTATAGACCACCAGCGGTATAATAACCCCATCATCGTCCACTTCATTTCCCAGTAAGGTTTCTACACCTAGCTGGTGCATGATCCATAGGGAGGCGACGATAATGATCACGGAAAGACCGGTATGAATCGCTCTTTTTTGAGGCGTTTTAGATGAAATATCCCGGTAAAGTCTTAGCACTAAATAACCGGCCGCTGCTGCGATGAGAATGGAGAATAACGTTTGTAAGTAAATCTGGACCTCTGCCACCTTAAATTCGCACATCCTTCTGACTACAAAAATGATTAACTATCTGAGCAATTACTATATTAAAATGCTCTGAACATTATCTGAACACTAATTATATCTTCAAATGCCGTGCACAATTGTATAGTTCGCAATTCCATGTCGAATCGGATTTAATAATCCGGGTAATAGATGTATTACTCAGCAAAACAGTTACATTCAGTTCTGGAAAAAGTCTTCTAAGGCTACTCCGTAAAATCGCACCATGGCTAACGACCAATATACGACTGCCCGGATGTTTCTCCGCGATATCTTCGATGGCCTGACTGCCTCTGATCTCACTGGCCTCCGGACTTTCCAGTCCCAAATCTAGCTTCTTCCACTCACTTCCCCATCGTTCAACGCGATCTTGTTCCGTAGTACCTTCAATCTGCCCTGCGTTCATCTCACGGATCCCTGGTACTAAACCGGCGATCTCCATACCAAGCCTTGTTGCAATTACCTCTGCTGTTTGTCTCGCTCTAAGCAGATCACTCGAATATAAATAGTCCCATTGTTCAGTGCTGAGCCGCTCAGCAAGAAGAACCGCCTGCTGCACACCCTCAGCATCCAATGGATTATCCGTATGCCCTTGCGCTCTGCCTTCTTTATTCCACGCGGTACTTCCATGGCGAATTAAACCTATTGTAGTCATAAAGATCTCCCTTTAGTTGTTGAGTTCTAGTACTATTCTTGTAATGGTATCTACATTCTATCAGAATCTTTCCATGGATATTTGAAAAATGAGGTTATCCATGTTTTAGAACTTGAGGTATAATAAACCTTACCGCTTTTTACATCAGCTACAGGATAAGGAGATTTTGGTTAATATGAAAAAGTTATTGTTTCCGTTCTTTCTCGCATTTCTACTATGTTTGGTTCCGGTTTATACAGTTTGTTCCTCCACTGTTGATGCTGCTCCGGTTCCAAAAAACACCGTGTATGTGACCAAGAATAATCACTCGTACATCCCGCTGCGTCTCTTAAATAATTTCACTGGTATACATGCTGAAATGAATGCTAGTGACAAGCGTATAACCATTACGAACGCAGACACTAAGATTACACTTACTGTAGGACAAGCAGCTGCGCTAGTCAACGACAAGCCAGTTACACTAACCGATTCCGCTTTTAGTGATAACGGTACGGTATATATCCCTTTGTCCTTTATCAGCAAAACGCTGGGCTTTCAATTAGAGTGGAATCAGGAAGCCTCTTCTGTAACCCTTACTAATAACGGAATTTCATCAATGGTACCTGTACTGACTGGCGCACTTATCAAAGCAGATTCCTCCCCCGTTGTCAGTGCTAGCAAAACTTTTAAGGTGGGCGGAAGATCCTTCAAAGCCCAAACGGTTACGGTATCCCTACTGCATCCTAAAGTGAAGCTCGACGTTGTACTAGCAGGAAATACGGTGGGAAAGGTTGAGGACCTGAGCAGTCTAGCCAAGCGCAATAATGCCGTAGTGGCTATTAATGGTACGTTCTTTGATGCCTATACTAAAGGGGCCTACAAAGCTCCTTACGGTTACATGGTCAGTGGTGGAAAAATGCTCAAAAACAGCTCTGGAGATCGCCGTACGATTTTCACCTATGACAGCAATCACCTGGCCTCGCTTATTCCCGGACTAGAGTTTACGAACCATTTCGCTTCCGGATCTATGGAAGGGGCGCTCCAAGCCGGACCACGTCTGCTTGTGAATGGTAAGGTATCTCTTAATGTTGCAGCAGAAGGCTTCAAAGATGCTAAAATCTTAACAGGCGGCGGAGCCCGCAGCGCACTCGGCCTCACTCGCGACCACAAGCTAATTCTGCTAACTACTGGTGGAGCTACTATCCCACAGCTGGCAGAAATGATGAAGCAGGCTGGAGCGTATCAAGCCATGAATCTGGATGGCGGCGCATCGAGCGGATTATACTACAATGGCAAATATCTCACGACCCCTGGGCGTCAGATTAGCAACGCGATTGTGGTTAAATATCAATAGAATGATCTAGCCAGCGGCACGAACGAGCGTTGTGCTAGGTTCGGCTTCTACTTCTAAGAATACTTTTTTTGATGCATCTATTGCAGTTTGTGCAATAGATGCATTCTTTTTTATAGGAAAATAGGATTCTGTTGTACTTTGTACATTAGAATTCGACCCATTTGTAATAATAAGACGTTTTGGTAACCAATTGGTTGCAGAATGTGCAATAGAATCAAATTCCAATGTCTTTTTGATAGAATCTATTGTACAAAGTGCAACTATTCCTCATATTATTTTTCGGCAGCTAGACGTCCTTTTTGCATAATTTTCCTAGTCCGTGTTACTGTATAACCGTGTGAACCATTGCATTCTTATATTTGATCAAAGGAGCACAACTGTGGAGACTATTCTAATCATAGAGGACGATGCTAAGCTCGCAAGCCTACTAAGCACGTATCTATCTAAATATGAATTTCGTACGGTGATAGTAGAGGATTTCAACAGGGTACTGGAGATTTTTAATGACAACCATCCTGACCTTGTTCTGCTGGACGTTAACCTGCCTAAATACGACGGGTTTTATTGGTGTCGCCAGATTCGCACTACCTCACTCTGCCCTATTCTTTTCATATCCGCTCGGGATAGTGGAATGGATCAGGTGATGGCGCTAGAAAATGGCGGGGATGATTACATCACCAAGCCTTTTCATTATGAAGTCGTACTTGCCAAAATCCGCAGCCATTTACGCAGAGCTTACGGCTCTTACTCACAAATTCAAGAGGAACGGACGCTCCAAGCCGGAGAACTAATTCTTTATCCTGAGCGGTATGTGATTCAATATGGCGGACATACTAGCGAGCTGACACAGAAAGAAGCGGTTCTACTGGAAGCCTTATTGCTAAAAGAAGGACGAGTTGTTAACCGAGAGCGTCTGCTAGATCTCATGTGGAAGGATCAGCATTTTATAGACGATAATACTTTAAATGTGTACATAACCCGTGTCCGCAAAAAGCTCAAGGATCTCGGTCTTGGCGATATTGTGGAAACCGTAAGAGGCGCTGGCTATCGGCTTATTGTCACTAAGGATATGCCATGAAGCTATTTTGGAGAGACCAGATTTCGCTAATCCTTTTCTATCTGTTTCAAATGCTACTTATTCCTTTGCTATATTGGCTGTCTGGAGAGAACAGACCGATCTCTATCATGCTCTATGGAATCGCTCTGAGCACCGTAGTTCTTTTACTATTTTTAGGCTACCGATATGTTCAGCACCGGAGATTGTATGCAGCATTAAGTGATCCTATGGACATGCTCCAAAAGCATCTCGTATCCTTAGGGGACACTCCACTTGCCGAAGCGATCCATGAGTTATTACAGCTTATTGACCGCCAGTATCAGGAGCAGGTAAATGGGCATGTCCGCCAAATGGATCAGCATATCGTATTCATGAACCGCTGGGTTCATCAGATGAAAACTCCACTCTCTGTAATTCAGCTCACGCTAAAGGATCTTGAAGAGGAAGCCGCTACAAGTATTCAGGAGGAATTAGAACGTCTACGCGGTGGGCTGGAGATGGTTATTTATACGGCAAGGCTTGACCGATTTGAAGATGATTTTCAAGTTGAACCGTTACTTCTACGCAAAACAGTTAGTGAAGCGGTAGCCGAGAATCGCAGACTCTTCATACGCCGAGGCATAAAAGTAGATGTACAGGTGGATGCCAATCTCGCTGTATATAGTGATGCCAAATGGTTGATGTTTATGCTGACCCAAATCTTAACCAATGCCGTAAATTATACCTCCACCTCCGGTACCGCTAAAACTGTTACCCTCTCAGCTCAGCGTGCAGGCACCGACACGATTCTGGATATTACCGACCAAGGCATCGGTATTTCTCCTGAGGATTTGAAGCGGGTTTTTAATCCCTACTTTACGGGTGATCGTGGACGACATTATCATGAATCGACAGGTATGGGACTGTACCTCGTTCGGGAGATTTGCAGCAGGCTCGAACATAAAGTGGTTATTCAGTCCCGGCTCGGAGAAGGAACCCGCGTGCGACTAATATTCAGCAACAGTGATCATCTACAGAAATAAGCCCAGAGGGTACTTCTAGTCATACTTATGGCTATGTAGTCCCTTTTTTTTGCAAATACCCCACTCTTGTTAGGATACGAACATAACCTTAACCACGTTGTAAGATAACGTTAAGGTAAATCCATAGCAGCTTATCACTCGATCTTATAAATTATATACATAAGCCGTCCCTGCTTCGTGAGGGATAAAATCACTTTTGTATTGGAAGGAATGTATGATATGAATGTATTAGAGGTCAAAGGACTTCATAAGGTATACCCCGGCAAAATAGCGACCCAAGCCCTCACCGATATCCATCTTAATATTGAAAAAGGTGAATTTGTAGGCATCATGGGCCCCTCCGGTAGCGGCAAGACAACACTGCTTAACATGGTTTCCACGATCGACAATCCCTCCTCTGGCGAGGTGAATATCAATGGCAGCAACCCATATCTTTTGAATAAAAAAGAGCTCGCCCATTTTCGCCGCAAACAACTAGGCTTTGTGTTTCAGGACTTTAACCTGCTTGAGACATTAACCGTTGCTGAGAATATTGTGCTGCCCCTAACTCTGGATAACCGTAGACTCTCGCAGATGGAGATCTTGCTTCAAAGCGTCGCAGAACGCTTAAACATTACCGATATTCTTAGTAAACGCACCTATGAAATTTCAGGGGGACAACGTCAACGGACCGCAATTGCCCGGGCAATCATCACCTCCCCTTCGATTATATTGGCCGATGAGCCTACAGGTGCGCTTGACTCCAACTCTTCACGGACGGTAATGGAATCGCTGGAGAATATTAACCACATAGAGGGCACGACGCTAATGCTTGTAACGCATGATCCACTGGCAGCGAGCTACTGTAATCGAATCGTCTTTATAAAAGATGGCAAACTGGCGGCAGAAATTCACCGGGGAGATAACCGTCAGGCCTTCTTCCAAAAGATTATCGATACACTTTCATTCTGGGGAGGGAATAGTCATGAACTTTCCTCAATTCGCGTTTAACAATGTGCGGCGCAATTCACGGGCTTATTTTGCCTTTTTCTTAAGCAGTGCTTTTATGGTCATGATCTTTTTCTCTTATTCAGTCTTTATTTACCACCCTAGTATTACGAACATCGCGCTGGGTGCCAATTCAGCCTCCGGCATGCAAATTGCTTCTTATATCGTGTTTATCTTTGCGTTCTTTTTCGTTCTATACTCGATTAGTGCGTTTCTGAAAATGCGTAATCTGGAGTTCGGCATACTGATGATTTTAGGCGCACGCCCCGGCCAGATCAACAAGCTGATTCTTATAGAAAATATGCTGATCGGGATGCTCTCTATAGTAACAGGTACGTCTTTTGGCATGCTTTTATCCAAGCTGTTCTTGCTGCTAAGCACGACAATTATGGGCATGGAGCCACTGCCATTTTATTGGCCAATGAAGGCGTTAATAATTACTTCTATCTCTTTCATTTCATTATTTCTGGTCATTTCGATCTTCACATTATTGTTCATTCGCAGGCATCAAGTCCTTGAACTGCTTAAGGGAAATGTTAAGCCTAAAAAAGAGCCTCGTGTCTCCTTCTTGTTCTCGCTTTTCGGATTTCTACTGTTGACCATCGGCGCTCTCGCTATACGGAAGCAATTGTCTCCCAGTTCACTCCTAGTCGCTGCTGTTACAGGTATTGCGGGAACCTATTTTTTCTACTCTCAGCTGTCCGTACTAGGAATACGATTGCTTAAGCTAAGCAGAAAACGGCTTTGGCGTGGAACCAATCTGCTGTGGATTTCCGAGATGAGCTACAAGATCAAAGACAATGCAAGAATGTTATTTCTTGTTACGGTAGTTACCTCGATTGCTTGTATGGCTTCAGGATTTCTTTTGTCCATCAATCAAGCGAACACGGAGCACTATAAAAAAACCTCCTTCGCAATGAATTATTCAAATTATAATCCAAAGGGAGAGATGCCTGATTTAGGACACATCCATAATAAATTACAGAATGCCAAAGTCGAGTATACAGAGAATAAAGTTGATCTAATTTCCGCTTCCATTCAAGGAATCGATAAAGAAACCATACTTAACATTGATATCATTTCACGGTCAGAGTTCAATCAATTGGCTCCTCAAATGAATGTGCCCGAAGTGGGACCCTTATCTGAGAAAGAAGCTGTATTACTGCTGAGCCCTCATATCCAGACACAGAATTATGCTGCTAATCAAACGGTTCTTTTGAAAAATCAGAAAGATGAAGAGCTGCTGCTAAAAGAACTGCGAACTCCCAAGATACATCCAATGGACCCCATGGCAAGCTCACTCTTAATCGTAGATGACGGCTTCTATGAGAAGTTTTCTTCAGCAGGGAAATACACCAGGCCATATGTGAGATACCTATATAAAATCCCAGCATGGGACGGCCCTACTCCTGAGGATAACTCCCCTGAAGCTGTGATCACCAGAGAACTTATCCAGTGGAGTAAAGCATCCAACAGTGCTAACCATCAATACAACGCCTTACTTACAGCACGAGCAGACAGCTATTTATCAACCAAACAGGGAACAGCCATATTTAGTTTTATTGGCATTTTTATCGCGCTGATTTTCTCGCTTTCATCGGCCAGCTTTCTCTTTTTTAAGCTTCATACCGAGCTGAATACGGACAAACAAATGTACAATGCTTTATCCAAAATCGGTTTAAGTACAAAAGAAATGTCAGCTTCTGCTACCAAACAAATTTCTGTGCTCTTTTATATTCCGATTGTGATTGCCACCATTCAGACCCTTGTCGTGATTCGTCCCATACTGAAGCAAATGAATATCACCGATGTAACTCTTCCCGTACTAATTACATCCGGTACATTCCTTGCTGTGCAGACCCTCTATTTCATTATTGCTCGATCTCGTTACATTCATAGTCTCAAAAAAATAATGGTATAAAAGACTTCTCTTCAGTTGGCGGAACAGTGACTCTCACGTTACACTTGCTATATTATTCAATAAACCTAGCAAGGAGGTTCCGAATTTATGTCCAAGGCTGATCATATGTTATCCATTCTTTGGATGCTTAAGCAGCGGGGAAGAACCGCCGGAGAACTAGCGGAAGCGTTAGAGATCAGTGTTCGGTCTGTGTACAGATACATCGATGCGTTATGCATCAGTGGTGTACCCGTTATTGCGGATAGCGGGCCTGGTGGCGGTTACAGCTTACCGGAGCATTTTATTGAGGCGCCATTATTCTTTGACTCCGAAGAGCAGCGGGCCCTTCTACAAGCTTCTTCTTTTGCCAGGGGCACCGGATATCCTTATGTTGAAGCTCTGGACCGAGCCCTATCCAAGCTAAAAAGATATAGCAATGCCCAGCAATTAGAACAAATGGAGCGCCATGAGAATGGCATTGAGACGATCCATTCTCCTTCCCCGTCGCTTAGCCATCTGATTCAAGAATTGGAATTGGGGGCAGCGAACGGATACACCCTGCAAATGGAATATCGTAAGGGTAATGGAGAAACCAAATCATCCCGTGCCATTGATCCTTACGGACTTGTACTCTGGAAGGGCCAATGGTACACCGTAGCTTACTGCCACGAGCGACATGAAATTCGTAGTTTCAGGGTGGATAGAATCATTGAACTACATCGTACAGAAGCTGTGTTCGCTCGTCCTGCTGACTTCTCTGCACGTGATTTTTTGTTAAAGAGCTTACTGCCTGCACGCAATACTGAAGAGAAACTAGTTACAGTAGTCATCGCATCCGACGAGGGAGTCTTGAATGATCTATGCAGCCATTGGTTGTTCGGACATACGCTGGTACAGCGCATGGAAGGACAAGCCCGCTTTCAAGTGGACGAAACTTCTTTACTGACTTATGCACCCTATTTCTTGTTGCCTTATGGAACCACATTACGCATCATTAAGCCTTCCTCACTAAGAGAAAGACTAGCCTCCATAGCCTCCAATTTAGCAGCTCATTATAAGACATAAATTACTTTAGGATCACTGACCGTAGTTGTCAGTGATCCTTTTGTATAGTGTAAATGAGTCTGAGGGAATAAATGAACCTATAAATCAAGGAGGAATAACGAATGAAGGAACTACACTATGAATTTTATATTGGCGGAACACCTGAGCAGGTATGGGAAACCTTAATCTCTCCGGAAGGTACGAAGCAGATTTATTACGGCAGCGTTATTCGTTCAACCTTCAAAGAAGGAGAATTACTGGAATACATCGGACCGGGTGCAGATGGAGATGAAACGCTGCATGTCTATGGGACTCTGCTGGAGTTCACCCCACAAAAAGCACTGCGTTTCACACATAAGGTCGGCCCCTCCTATCATAAAGGATATGAAAGATATGAATCGCGTATTTCTTGGCTGCTTGAACCAGTGGGCGGAACTACTAAGCTCACGCTTATCCATGATGAATGGCATCCTGAAGATCCTTCGTATGCAGGCAGCATCAGCGCTTGGTGGCAGGTTCTAAGTAATACCAAGACTTTAGTAGAGACTGGACGCACGCTTGATTTTGGAAGCTGGACATAACTTCACGACTAATAAAAACTTGGATCAGACTATTCCAATTAAAGACAAGCCTATAAGTTGACTCAACCTTAGCCCCTCGGCTGGAGAGCGCAAGCCTTCTTTCCGTTAGGGGCTTTTTTGCGCCTAAATTAATTTTGCCTTAGGGAAACATTCTTGTTGCAGGGACAAAGTTGTTCGCATATACTAATATTGTGTCAGACCACAAGAAAAATTCCAATGCACAAAATAATAACCATAAAAATACAAATAATAATAAATGAAAGAAGGGGATCTAATGTCTGGAGCTAGTATTCCTTTATCAGAAGCGGCTAAAGGAAGCACACTGCGTATCAGCGGCATTGAAGTTCAGGGTGTGCTTAGAAGAAGATTACTGGATCTCGGGTTTGTAGTCGGTAATGCCGTTGAGGTGTTACGGCGTAGTCCCTTAGGAGATCCTATAGCTTTTCGGGTAAGCAACACGACCATTGCATTACGTAGAGAAGAAAGCTCTTTAATATTTGGAGAAGTCATCGGAGGTGTAGAAGCATGAGTCATTTCACAGTCGCTTTTGCAGGCAATCCTAACACTGGCAAAAGCACGCTTTTCAATCTGCTGACCGGCATGCGCCAGCATACAGGAAACTGGGCAGGTAAAACCGTCATTACTGCTGAAGGCGAGTTTAAGCATAAGGACCATACGTACCTCGCAGTAGATCTTCCTGGTACGTATTCGCTGTACTCGAATTCTGCTGATGAAGAAGCGGCTAGAGATTATATTATTTTTGAACAGCCCGATGTGACACTAGTTGTTCTTGACGCTACCTCGCTAGAACGAAATCTCAACCTTGCCTTACAAGTGCTGGAGATTACCGGGCGGGCTGTAGTCTGCATCAACCTCATCGATGAAGCCCGTAAACTCGGTATCGACATCAATCTAAAACGTATTTCCAAACGTCTCGGCGTGCCTGTTGTAGCGATATCGGCTCGCAATAAAATCGGTATTGAGGCGTTATTGGATCAGGTGGAGCGAGTGGCTACAGGCGCATTCACTGCACAGCCACTGCGTATTACGTACAACGAGGAGATTGAACGAGGAATTGCAGAGCTTACACCGCTGGTAGAACAAACCATTGGCAGCAAATACCCGGCCCGCTGGATTGCATTGCGCCTGTTAGATGGTGATGACAGCCTTCTTACCTCACTTAAAGAGAATATGAAGAATAAAGAATTACCTGAAGCAAAGGAGGTCATCGGTCATGGAGTCACCGCATATCACTAAGGGATTAGATCCTCTAGATTCCTTGCTGTCCACCGCGAAAAAGCTCGCTGACGGCGGAGCGATACGGGATGAGATTGTCAGTGGTATCTATGGCGTATCCGCAGGCATCTGCGGGGATGCAGTCACCTATAGGGATAAGAAGAAGCTGAACAGCACTTATAAGCTAGATAATATCGTAACTTCAAAAATATGGGGATTCCCCATTATGCTCGCCATCCTCGGTATCGTGTTCTGGATTACGATTGCCGGCGCCAACTATCCTTCAAGCTGGCTTGCTTCCTTCTTCGGCTTCATCGAAGGCTATCTCACTGCCGGATTTGAGGCGATCCATGCCCCCGCTTGGCTACACGGTGTACTTGTTCTGGGATTATATCGAGGAACCTCTTGGGTCATCAGCGTCATGCTGCCACCAATGATGATATTTTTTCCAGTGTTTGCGCTGCTTGAGAATTTCGGATATCTGCCGAGGGTTGCTTTTAACATGGATCGGTTGTTCAAAAAATCAGGTGGTCACGGCAAGCAAGCTTTGACCATGTCTATGGGTTTCGGCTGTAATGCCGCCGCCATCCTCTCCACACGAATCATCGAATCGCCGCGTGAACGGATGCTCGCGATTTTGACCAACAATTTCGTTCCATGTAACGGCCGCTGGCCGACATTGATTCTATTGTCTTCCTTATTCATGGCAGGAGCGGCTACGACAGGCGCACTCCGTACCCTCACCACCGCCTCCGTACTTATGGGGATGGTGCTGATCGGCATCATCGTTACTCTGACGGTTTCCTGGGTCATGTCCAAAACTGCGCTACGCGGTGTTCCAACGCATTATACACTAGAGCTCCCGCCCTATCGTCGTCCACAAATTTGGAAGACCATACTTATTTCCTCTAAAGATAAGTCTCTTAACGTACTTACTCGTGCCATCGTCGTTGCTGCCCCTGCCGGTATTATCACTTGGATTCTTGGCAACCTGTTTGTTGGTGGAGATTCTGTCCTGAATCATATGGCTGCATTCTTCGATCCTTTTGCACACATGCTCGGCATGGATGGCTTTATCATCATGGCCTTTATTCTAGGACTTCCTGCGAATGAAATCGTACTGCCCATTCTGCTTATGGGCTATATGTCCTCAGGAGCTATGGTCGATATCGACAGCTTGGGCAGCATCAAAGATGTCTTTTTATCACATGGCTGGACTTGGCTGACCGCACTTAATATGATGTTGTTCTCCCTGCTCCACTATCCTTGCGGCACTACACTCGTGAACATCTATAAGGAGACGAAAAGCATGAAATGGGCTGTTCTCTCAGCAGTCATCCCGCTCGGCATCGCCATTGGTGTTACGTTTGCTGTCGCTCAGCTTGCTCGGTTATTCGGGTGGGTGTGACGAAGCTTGTAGCATGGATTCATCTTACAGCAGCGAACTTTAACTGATTTCAACTTACATTAGCTAAATTTACCTTGTCTCACCTTACAACATCTAATGTTCACCGTATTTCACAAAATTCTGCCCTCCTTGAACTCATAATTAGGGAAATTCTCCCCCAAATTCGAACTTTATAAGCGCAAATTAAACTTTTTGCGGAAATTCTCCCTAATAAATAGTCGATTATAGGAAAAACAGGGCATTTCCGCAGAATTTTAGGGAGGAATTCCCCAATTATCGATCATATAGAGTAAAATACGATTAAATCAGGGAGATTTTCCCTAATTATCGATAATATCGAGTAAACCACGACAATTTTAAGAAGGATTTCACTTACTTCGAGTTTTGATGACCCGAGCTATACTTAAGCACCAGTACCCACACCGCCCACCACCTATTTAAGGTCAGCTCAAACAAATAAGCGGTCGCCCGAACAACTCCCGGGCGACCGCTTATTTCATCACGACATAACGTGAACCTACAGTTATAGCGTTATTTCTTACGCGTTCCACCATCTCTACGACGGTAGAGTACAGCGCCAGCTATCGCTATCAAAACGATAATGATTCCACTGATCCCTACATTCACAAGTGGAAAAGAGTCACTCTCCGCAGCTGGTTTCCCCTCAACTTCAGTCGCCCCATTATTCCCAGTTTCGGATTTCGGCGAATGGTTTGATGTTACCTCCTGAGAAGCTGTAGGAGTACCTGCCGATATACTAGGTCCAAGCTCCTTCAGATCCTCTGATGCCGAGGCAAGCAGCTTCGTTCGGCTGCATAAACTGGCCTCTAATTTACCAGAGTCATCTTCGTCATTAGCATATGCATAGACGATATAACTTTCCCCTTCCACGAATTCAAACCCACAGCTGGCAGACGATAAAGCAGTACTCAAGGTAACTTTATTCCCCTTAATTCCTTTCCAGCTGGAATCGACTTCAAAGGTTACTTTTACTGGATCCGCAGATGAGATTATAGTCCCCTTTGGCTCCTTTTTGTCCACTACTTTCCCAGTAAAGACGGCTGAACTTGACTCCAGCGCCTCAAGTGGCTCCGCAGGTACAACACAGGAACACGCATAAGTAACGGAGGGACGCACCGTCAGCAAGGCCATAAATATTAACGTTATACTTAGGAACATCGTAAGTGGACTGCGTAACTTAGCCTTAACCATCATAATAACCTCCTTCTTTACTCTACAGACGGAACAGAAGAAGAAAGTGTTACAACAATTTCCAAACAAGTTATACAAGTCTAATCTATTCCATCCTAAATAGTCTTCATTAGTTCCTCATGTCTACTGTACCTACTCATAACCCCCGCGCAATTGCAATCATCCGCTGAATCCCCTCACGTAGCACCCCTTCGCTTGCAAAGGAGTAACTTATTCGAATCCTCGACCTCATCTCACCAAGCGGATCAAACAACTCTCCTGGCACAAAAGCAATAGACTGGGCCATACTTGAGACAAACAGTCGATCCGCCGAAAGATGGTCCGGCAGCTTCACCCATAAATTCAAGCCCCCTTGCGGAGGCGTCCACTCCCACCCAGTCCCAGCCAGCTCCTCCTCTACAATCTCCTTATGCACCTGAAGTGCAATGCGTAGCTTACCGAGATGCTGTTGCAAACGTGATGACGTGTAGTAATGTAGGAATATCTTCTGGTTAAGCAGCGGAGTACCATTGTCCGCGAGTGATTTGGCCGTGATCAAGCGCTCCATAAACGGATAGCGACAAGCCACCGCACAGATCCGTAAGCCTGGGGCTACATATTTACTGAAGCTGCTAATATAAATCACCCAGCCCTCCGTATCATAAGCAAAAAAAGGCGGCGGGGGCTCCTCTTCAAAATACATATCGCGAAATGGGTCATCCTCTACCAGTAGACAGCGATAACGCTCAGCAAGCTCGACCAACAGTTTACGTTGCTGCGCTGGCACCGTATATCCAGTTGGGTTATGATGAGTCGGATTGATATAGAACATGCGCGGTCTATGCTTTTTCATCAGCGCTTCAACTTCCTCCAAGTCGTAGCCCATCGGAGTGATCTCCACCGGAACCAGCCTTGCCCCCTCCCGGCGAAAAATATCCATGGCCACACTGTAGGTTGGTCGCTCCACAAGCACCGTGTCCATAGGCCCGAGCACAATTCGTGCAATCAGATTGATCGCCTGCTGCGCACCTGAAGTAATAAGCAGCTCTTCCGAAGATAACTGTAGCCAATGCTTCTTCCGAAAATGACGACTTAGCGTCTCCCGTAACTCCTCATCTCCCTGAACCGAAGAGTACGTCCCCATGACCTTGGGATATAAATCGAACACTTTTTTGACATAGTCGGATAGAAAAAGATTTGGCAAAAGACCTGGATCAATCAGCGCCTGTGAGAACTGATACTTAGCAGGCATTCTCTGTATATCCGAAAGAGGATTAGTGAGCGCATAGGCAGTCACTGCTGCTCCTTTTTCTACAATAGGAACCAAGCTAACAGGCGATACGTAATAACCTGATTTATCTTTTACATAAACTTTTCCATCCTCTGTCAGCATTCTATACGCTTTGAATACTGTCAGTCGATGTACCTGTAATTCCTCCGCCAGCAGCCGTATAGAAGGAAGCTTATCATGTGCCCCCCACTCCCCTCGCTCCATGCGATTCACTAGAAATTCATATACCTGCCGAAACAAGGGATGATTATTCTCCACGCTCGCTGACTTTTTCACCTCACTGCAACTCCTCTCCGAACAACTCCTATTTACAGTATTGTACACGATTTTCGAAGTCATCTGTTCTATTCAACATCATCTGTTCTGTGTTCTCCCCTATATGATTAACGAACTGGTTCAAGGATCGTTATATACACACACTAAAGGGGACTTTCAAAATGATCTTATTCGCTTATGCACTTGTATGTCTGATCTTCGGCACGACCTTTCTAGCTATCAAAATCGGTGTGGATGCCGGTGCGCCGCCCTTCTTTTCAGCAGGCTTGCGATTTTTTGTTGCAGGCGCTGTTCTATTTCTATGGATGGTCTGGAAACGAAAAGCTAGCTTCTCCCTGCTCCTGCGTAAAGAAATGCTCTTCACCGGATCTGCGTTAACCTTTGGCACCTTTGCAGGTCTCTACTGGGCTGAACAATATGTATCTTCCGGGTTAGCAGCTGTACTCTCTGCCACAGGTCCGATCATGATTCTGTTGCTCCAAACTTCTATTCTTCGACAAAAAGCACCTGCCATCTCCCTATATGGTTGTATCATCGGGTTGACCGGCGTACTGCTGCTCGTTCTTCCTAATCTTGTCGTAGATATTTCACCGTTATGGCTCATCGGCTGCGCAGCTGTCCTCATTGGGGAATGCTGTTACGCAGTAGGTGCGATTTATTCTAAAAAAGTAATCAACAGTATGCCTGAGGTCTCTCCAATCGCACTAAATGCAGCCCAAATGATGTATGGTGGAGTGCTGTTATTCATTCTTTCCTTAGCCACCGAAAATGTACATCCTGAGTTTCTGCTCTCTTACGAAATCGCAGGTTCACTGCTCTATCTAATCGTAATCGGCTCGATGGTCGGTCATTCGTTGTTCTACTGGCTCGTCGCTAAGACAAATCCTGTGTTTCCCTCTACCTGGCTCTATATCTCTCCACCGATTGCCGTAGGGGTTGGCTTTTTCTTTTATCATGAAGCCGTGAATTGGGTTACGATCCTCGGTGTATTCACTATCATTGCTGGGACCATCCTGGTCAATGCTGATGCCTTGAAACAATTAATGTTAAAGCGTAGGGTCCGAACATCTGCGTCAAAAAAAATGAATATATGACGTACTATATATTGCAATTATGAGCACTATTGCGTATTATATAACCAAGTTAAATTAAAAACATCTATATATGACTCATATATGAAAGGAGGATTCGCTTAACGGCGCTTCTTTTCTAAAGAGGAATGCCTTTTTATCTGAAGTGGAGGGAATTGCGATCGAACTGACATCACGTCAACTAGAAATCATTGATATTGTGAACAAAAGAGCTCCGATTACCGGCGAACAGATTGCCGAATGTCTGAATTTAACACGGCCAACGATTCGCTCCGATCTCTCTGTTCTGGTTATGCTCAAATATATCGATGCTAAACCTAAAGTCGGTTACTTCCCGGGACTCAAATCATCTAATCGTCTGGGAAGCAATTATTTGTTGCAGGAGACAAAGGTAAAAGAGATTCAAAGTGTACCTATTATTATCCGTGAGACTACTACGGTTCAAGATGCCGTAGTTACGCTATTTCTACAGGATGTTGGCACCCTTATTATTTGTGACGAAGAAGGCAAGCTCACCGGTGTTGCTTCACGTAAGGATTTCCTGAAAGTAACCCTTGGCAATCCGGGTGCTGTCTCTATGCCCGTAAGCATGGTCATGACACGCCAGCCCAAAGTAGTCACAACTTCACCAGATGAGACAGTGCTTGATGCCGCACATAAAATGATTTTTCACGAGGTAGATAGTTTACCGGTAGTTGTTCCCAGCGCCACAGAAGACAATGGTACGAAACTGGATGTCATAGGACGCTTGACGAAAACTGCTATCGTAAAACTTCTCCTCGAACTAGAAGCCAAAGGATAACAGGAGGAATTCATGAGCATCGAGCAATCTTCCAACCTAATAACGATCTGCTCAGATTCTATAGGAGATACGGCGGAAGCTGTCGTGCAGGCCGTCATTCATCAATTCCAGAATCAGCAGATCACCATCAAAAGATACGGGAACATTAGACATGAAGATGAGCTCCGGAAGCTTATGGAAGAAGCCGCGCAGCATAAAGGTTTTGTCGTCTATACGCTGGTGCAGCCGGAGCTAAGAGAGATGATTAAAGAAGAGGCTGTACGGCTTGACCTTCGTATCGTCGATATCATGGGCCCAATGATGCAAGCTTTCATTGATACGTTTGACGACGCTCCTCAGCAGCGACCGGGTTTATTGCACCAGCTTGATGAGAACTACTTCCGCCGTATGGAGGCTATCGAATTCACAGTTGCCTGTGATGATGGTCGCGATCTCGGCGCTATGATGAAGGCCGATATCGTTCTACTAGGGATGTCCCGTACTTCAAAAACACCACTTAGTATCTTTTTGGCCCATCGGGGGAAAAAGGTCGTTAACTATCCGTTTATTCCAGAAATTGCTCCTCCGCAAGAGCTGCTAAGCTTGCCGTCGAACCGACTGATCGGACTAACCATGAAGCCGGAGTATATGCTGAAGATTCGCTCCGAGCGGCTGAAGGTGCTTGGGTTACCGACTGGCTCCCAATATGCAAGTCTGGAGCGGATTACAGAGGAGATGGAATATGCCTCTTCTCTGTTCAATAAGCTAGGCTGTCCTGTAATCGATATTACCGACAAAGCTATAGAAGAAACCGCTGGTATTATTATGGGTTATATCTAACATTCAGTTAAAATTTATGGGATGTACTGGAGGGAATTAGAATGGATCGCGAACTGGCTCTTGAGATTGTACGGGTAACTGAACTAGGTGCATTATCCTCAGCTCGCTGGATCGGGCGGGGAGATAAAAATGCGGCAGATGATGCAGCCACGACTGCCATCCGCTCCATGTTTGATTCCGTCTCCATCGACGGAACGGTCGTCATTGGTGAAGGAGAGATGGATGATGCTCCAATGCTCTATATTGGCGAGAAAGTCGGGAATCAAAAGGGTCCTTCTGTCGATGTAGCCGTCGATCCTCTGGAAGGCACTGAAGTGGTGGCCTGTGGTCTTCACAATGCCCAATCCGTGATTGCCATAGCAGATAAGGGCAGCCTGCTGCATGCTCCAGACATTTATATGGAGAAACTCGCTTGCGGTCCTGAGCTTGCCGGGAAGCTTAGTCTTGAAGACCCTGTGGAGGTCACTCTCCAGAAAGCATGCCTCTTCAGTGGCAAGTCCCTCTCCGAGCTAACCGTAATGGTACTTGACCGCAAACGGCATGAGGAGCTCATTCATAGTCTTCGAGAAGCGGGTGTACGGATTAAGCTACTCGGTCACGGCGATGTGGCTGGCGCTATTGCAGCAGCCCTGCCGGATAGCGATGTCGATTTGTACATGGGCTCGGGCGGAGCACCTGAAGGCGTCCTTGCCGCTGCCGCACTGAAATGTCTTGGTGGAGAAATGCAGGGCCGTTTGCTTCCCGATGGACCTCTTGAGCAGCAGCGCTGTGTCCGTATGGGAATTTCTAATCCTACGCGAGTGTTATACATGGAGGACATGGTTGGCACAGGCGACGTACTCTTTGCCGCCACTGGCGTCACCTCAGGTGAATTCCTGAACGGTGTCCGTTTTATCGGCAAAGAGCGCGCTGAGACGCATTCGGTCATCATGCGGGCACAGAGTCGAACAATCCGCTACATCCGTAGCATTCATTTCCTGCCTGGCAAAGAAATACCGGATGGACTAACCGTTAGACAGAATGTTGCCTCTCTATAGCATTACACAAAAAAACAGGCTATCTCACCAGCTCACCCTTGGCTAGTGAAATAGTCTGTTTTTATTACTAAATAGATAATCATCTCTTATTTATTTCTAATGCGCTCACTCGCTAAGGTATCCATGGCATCCATGGTTCCGGTAGCTTGAGCCAAATTTCTCGCCTCTTGTTGATCAGCGGCTCTGAGCGCATCGCTTTCCTTTACACTGCCATCATAATTTCGATTTTCAGCTGTATTCATATTCGCAATATCCTCAAAACGGTCTGCATTCAGACTATTATGCTGTACGAAGATCCGCTTCACTTCTTCCTCTTTCTGCTCGCCCTCCACATCCACCATTACAAGAATATGGCCTTCATCTACGTAGTTATCGTAACGCTTGGCTTCCTCTTCAGGAATGCCTAGTCCAATAAGACCGCCAACTAATCCACCGCTGCCTGCACCTATTGCCGCTCCAGCAAGTGTTGCCGCAAGCGGTCCGGCTGCAATGATCGGCCCGATGCCTGGAATAGCCAAAGCGCCTATCCCCATCAAGAGCCCAGTTAATCCACCCAGCAGACCACCCGTAGCTGCACCAGTAGCTATTCCTTCCGGCGCTTGGGTCCCTGATTCATCTCTAAGCGTATCCGCACTCTCTGAATTTCTCGCGATAATCGATATGTCCTCTGTTCTGCAGCCTTGACGTTTCAACTCTTCAATAGCCCTCGAAGCTTCGTATTCGGCAGCAAAGACACCCACTATTCTCTTATTCATCTCCATTACCTCCTAGTGATCGAAGTTAGCTCATACGTTCAGCTTCATAGCTTACTTAACCAAACTGGGCAGGGATAAACTTCTATCTCAGAATTCATAAAGTATTCCAAGTAATGTCCCTGCTAAAATATACTGTATAATAAAAGAAGACGGGCAAATTTGCCCTTGGTTAACTCTATAAAAGAAAGAGACTGAAGCATTCATGGCGATATTTAATTATAATTCTGAGCGTCCCTTCAGAGGTAATCCCGATCTGCATCTCCATTACTGGGGGCGGGAGCAGTGTCTACCTGGGCATTTTTTCGGACCCGGAGTTCGTGACGTTTACAAAATACATTTCATTCATGAGGGAACTGGAAAGGTATCTGTGGGTGAACAAACCCATATCCTGCAAGCGGGACAAGCTTTTCTTACCTACCCTCATATCGTTACTTCTTATGCAGCGGACCTGACCAATCCTTGGATCTATTCCTGGGTAGCCTTTACCGGAGAACAGGTATCATATATTTTATCCAAAACCTCCTTGACCCCTGAGCAGCCAATCTTCCCGATGGATAAACAGCTTATGCCTAATCTCTACGAACGCCTGACAGAAGCAGCCGACAATTCGGATTGTCTTGACCTACCGCTAAAAGCGATCATGTATGAGTTTTTCTCCCTCTTGCTACAAGCGGTGCCAGCTGTTCCGGATGTACTACCTTTACCGCGTCAAAAGAGTATTTACGTCGAGCAAAGTCTCCACTTTTTGCATACACATTATTGTGAGAACATTTCGGTGGAAATGCTGTCTTCTTCTCTCAAGCTGGATCGCAAATATTTATCTTCCTTGTTCAAACGGACCATTGGTATGCCACCACAGCAGTATTTATTGAATTACCGTGTCGCTAAAGCATGCGAGCTTCTGACAGAAACCCTCTGTACTATCGGTGAGATCTCGCGTTCCGTCGGCTATCAGGACCCCTTACTCTTTTCGCGAATGTTCAAGAAGGTGAAAGGTTGTTCTCCAAAAGAATACCGTATTCGTCATCTCGAAAATGACATTGTGCTATAAACTTCTTCCTTGCTGACATACGTTTGTCCGGGATCTTTCGCTACAATAAGGACGTAACGTAATCAGAAATAAGTCTTTTTAGGAGGAAATAATGATGTATAACGCAAGCGCTACCAGATATGACAATATGAAATATAACCGCACTGGAAAAAGCGGCCTACTCCTTCCGGCGATCTCGCTAGGACTTTGGCATAACTTTGGCGGAAACGACTTATTCGAGAATGGTCGCGCCATGGCAAGAAGAGCTTTCGATCTTGGAATCACTCATTTTGATCTCGCTAATAACTACGGTCCTCCAGCTGGCTCCGCAGAAGAAAGCTTTGGTCAAATCCTTAAGAAGGATCTTGCTCCTTATCGTGATGAAATGGTCATCTCGACTAAAGCCGGATATTATATGTGGGCCGGTCCTTATGGCGAATGGGGCTCCAAGAAATATCTCGTCTCCAGTCTAGACCAAAGCTTGAAACGTATGGGCCTTGATTATGTAGATATTTTCTATCACCACCGTCCAGATCCGAATACACCACTGGAAGAGACTATGGCTGCGCTGGATCTTATTGTACGTCAAGGTAAAGCGCTGTATGTTGGGATTTCGAATTACAACCCTGAACAGACACGCGAAGCGGCACAAATTCTGCGTCGACTTGGAACGCCATGCCTGATTCATCAACCTAACTACTCCATGATGTCCCGCTGGATTGAAGATGGCTTGCAGGATGTATTAACTGAGGAGGGTATCGGATCGATTGTGTTCTCTCCACTACAAGGAGGCATTCTGACCGACCGCTATCTTAACGGAATTGCTCCTGATTCTCGCGCTGCTGGACCAAGTGTATTCCTGTCCGAAGATGCCATTACGGAAGAGAAGATCGCTAAAGTTCGCAAACTGAACGAGATTGCTGCTGCACGTGGACAAAAAATGTCTCAGCTAGCGTTATCTTGGGTACTCCGCGGAGGTAAAGTCACTTCAGCTTTGATCGGTGCAAGTAAGGTGAGCCAGATTGAAGATGCAGTCGCCTCCTTGAATGCACCAGAGCTAAGTGCAGAAGAGCTGGAGCAAATTGAGACGATTTTGCGAGGATAATTATAGATTAAACCATAAAGACGGCCAATGAGGTCAGGTAGCTTAAGCTGCTCTGGCACTTCATTGGCCGTTTTTTCCCTACTCACCCAAATATCTGCGTGATATACACCATAATTAATAATCCAAAGATAAACGAATACGTCGAAGGCCGTTCGTAACCATGACCATGACTCTCTGGAATAAGTTCCTTGTAGACGATGAATAGCATAGCCCCGGCTGCAAAAGCAAGACCATAGCCCACTACATTCTGTAGGTAACTCGCCGTAAAATACCCAATAACCGCAGATACCATTTCCATAAGTCCGGTAAGCGTAACGATTCCCAATGCTTTTAACTTAGTTGTTCTAGAGTTCATCAGAAAGACTGCGAGAATCAATCCTTCAGGCATATTTTGTGCACCAATCGCTATGGCCACGGTGGGACCCAGACTCGCCTGCTCACTGGCATAACTGAATCCCGTACTAAGACCTTCTGGTATATTGTGAATGAACAACGCAATCAAAACGAGCAACGCCTTCGAATCCATATTGGTATATCCGGGTTTATTCTCCACGTCGATATGCGGGATGTTCTTTTCAATTAAATCAAGCAGTAGAACTCCTGTAATCAGGCCCAAGGTTAATGCGATAATCCCCGATTCTTTAATCGCTTGCGGCATGAGTCCAAATGTAGAAGCTGATACCATTATACCTGCAGTAAAAGCAACTAGAACGTCCTTCCATTTCTCAGATAACCTCTTCACGAACAGGATCGGAAACGCTCCAAGAACCGTAGCCATTGCTGATACAAAGCTGCCAATAAGCGCAGATTCCAAACCTTCAACTCCTTCATTACAATTCTGATAGACCAACATATGTTAACACAAAAAGTATTATTACTTCTATATAGCTTTTCCGAATAGTACGCTAATCATAAAAAGACCCCCATAGGCTCGATTCATACCCTAAGGAGGTCTTTGTCTAACATGTAATTATGCGATTCTGTTACACTAGCTTCTTCCGAATCATGCCGGAAATCAGATCAATAATCGTAATCATCGCAATGATACCTAGCAGGATAATTCCGACACGGTCCCAATTCCGTGAACTGAGGGCGAAGATTAACGGTGTGCCAATCCCGCCTGCTCCAATCACACCCAGAATCGTAGCTGAGCGAACGTTAATTTCGAATCTGTATAAAGTGTAGGATAGAAAGCCTGGCAATACCTGCGGCACAACAGCAAACCATAACACCTGCATGCGGCTGGCACCAGAAGAGATTAAGGCTTCGAGCGGACCGTTATCAATATTCTCAATCTCATCCGCGAACAATTTGCCGAGCATGCCGACGGAATGCAGTCCTAGAGCCAGTACACCCGCAAATGAACCCGGCCCAACAGCCTTGATGAACAGCAAAGCCATAATGATCTCAGGGAATGTCCGTATAAAGCTTAATATTAGCTTGCCGGAGCCCGAAATCGCCTTTCCCTTGCTCATGTTGACCGCAGCCCAAAAAGCAAAGGGGATACATATGAAGGTCGAGATAAAAGTCCCTAAAATTGAAATAGCCAACGTCTCAAGTAATCCTCGAAGCAGATCCTCCCCATCTGGTAAATAAACGAAGGCCCAGTCAGGAGAGAATATCCCGGCAAAGATGGCCTTAGTAATGATCCCAGCGGTTTCTTTAAATCCATTAAACGGCACTCCCGAAAAAGCCCAGATGTACACTGCCGCTAATGCTACATAAATCAGCCATCGGAAACGATTTTTACGAGGTTTGGGTACTAGGGTATTCCATGATTTACTCATATTAATTTCTCCCGCAGCTTAGTGCTTACATAATCAATAATCAAGACTACTGCTAATGTGAACAAGATGATAGTGCAAGTCTTATCGTATTCTAAAAAGCCTAATGTCACTTCATAGTAATGGCCGATTCCACCCGCGCCTACCAAACCTAAAACTGCTGCAGCACGGACATTAATCTCAAAGGCATACAACACATAAGACATGAAATGAGCCTGTACCTGCGGAATGACGCCGAACATAATTCGTTGAGTCTTATTCGCTCCGACTGAAGTCATTGCTTCCAAAGGTCCCTGTTCAATCGTCTCCAACGATTCATAGGTAAGCTTGGCGATCAGCCCTAGCGAAAATACCGTCAAAGCAAATATTCCCGGAAGCGCACCAAGGCCAAAAATGGCGACAAAAATAGAAGCCAGCAGTAGATCGGGAATTGTGCGGATCAAATTCAGCAGCATACGTACCGGATAATGAAGCCATCGGCTTTGCGTAATATTGCTTGCACACAGTAGGGCAATGGGAACCGCCAGAATGGCACCAAACGTTGTACCGACCAATGCCATCCGGATCGTCTCCAGCATCGCATCTATAATATTGTCAAAATACCCCCAGTTTGGAGGGAACATTTCCTTAAGCAGATCCAGCATATTTGGCAGACCGGAGATCAGCTCTCCAATGGATGAATCGGTCAAGACCGCACTTCTCCACAGTAATACTACTAATATAATGGCTGTAAAATAATGCTTTATCTTCCTTGGTGGTTTGGGATGTAGCTTCTCTGCATTCACACTCATATCACATGCCTCCGCTTACAGGCTCACCTAACAACTCATCCTGATGAATCGGTCTGCCGTAAATCTCAGCAAATTTCTCATCGGTGGCCTCGGATACAGGACCATCGAAGACCACTTCTCCTGCCCGGAGCCCAATAATCCGGGTGGCATATTCTCTAGCGAGGTCGATAAAATGCAAATTCACGATGGTCGTAATCCCAAGCTCCATATTAATGTTTTTCAAATCATCCATAACCTGCTTGGTCGTCAGTGGATCCAGTGAAGCGACAGGTTCATCTGCAAGGATAATTTGTGCCTCCTGCGCAAGAACACGAGCAATAGCCACACGCTGTTGCTGACCTCCAGATAGTTGATCTGCACGTGTGTAGGCCTTCTCAGCAATATTGACCCGATCGAGAGACTCGAAGGCTAAATCAATATCCTTCTGTGGGAATTTGCCAATTATCGTCCGTATTGTGGAATGATAGCCGACCCGCCCTGCCAATACATTACGAAGCACAGTCGTACGTTTCACCAAGTTGAAGCTTTGGAAGATCATTCCGATATTTCTACGGATCATTCGGAGCTGGCTTCCCTTTGCCTTCGTGATGGATTGCCCATTTATAAGAATATCACCTTCTGAAATATCATGAAGCCGGTTAATGGAACGTAGCAGGGTTGACTTTCCCGCACCCGAAAGACCAACAATAGCTACAAATTCTCCAGCTGGAATAGTCAGGTTAATGTTGTTTAAGCCTTTGGTTCCGTTTAGATACGTCTTGGACACATTACGAAGCTCTATCATGAAAATCATTCCTTTTTGTGTTTTCGTATATTCGTATAAAAGAGAAAGCCAGGTCCGGGGGGAATCCGGAGCTGGCTATCCTTAGTTCCTGTTATACACCAACATCGTTGTATCCTTGAACGGCCTGAACTACTCTGTTTTTACTTTATTGTTGTATTCACGAACAATGTCAAAGTTGCTATCTTGTGACTTCACATAACCTTCATGCGAGTAAATATCTTTGATAATCTCATGTCCTTCTTTGTCAGCAGCGATATCAATAAACGCCTGCTGAATCTTCTCAATCCATTCCTTATTCATATCTGAACGGACCGAAATCGTGTCATTAGGGATTTTATCAGTAAAGGCGAGAACACGAGTATCTTCAAATACTTTCGGATAATCCTTAACGACTATATTACGAGCATCCTGGAAAATAGCTGCGGCATCTACATCACCGTTCAGTACAGCAAGTACGCCTTGGTCATGTCCCTTAACCGTGATAGCTTGTACATCCTTCAACGGATCAAGTCCTGCATCCATTAGTGTTGCAGCCGGCCATACAAAACCTGCTGAGGATGTAACGTTTTGATAAGCGATTTTTTTGCCTTTCAAATCGGCAACGGATTGGATCGCAGAATCTTTCTTAACGATAATCATAGATTTATAGAAGTCAGCCAATTCATCTGTCGGAGCACCCGTTTCATCATTTACACCAAAACGTTGAGCTTGAAGAATAACTTCAGCAGCTCCTTTTTCTTTTGCCAATACGTAAGCTGTTGGAGGAAGGAAACCTAAATCTACTTTTTTGGAAGCCATAGCTTCGATAACAGTGTTGTAATCAGTAGAGACACTTACTTCTACAGGAATACCGAGTTTATCACCCAGTAATTTTTCAAGAGGTTTCGCCTTAGCTTCGAGCGTATCCGCATTTTGGGAAGGGACAAATTGTACTGTGAGCTTCTCTGGAACATAACCCTCTGCTACAGGAGCTGCCGTTTCCTTCGGTGCATTTGCTCCATCCGTCGATCCTTGGTTTGCAGTATTAGCAGTGTTATTAGCACCACAACCACTAAGCAAAGTAATAGACATCATTAGCGGCAATACGAATTTACTTATTTTTCTCAAACGAAAGACCTCCACTGTTCTCTTTTTTTTTAGTACTTCTAGACTATAAATATTTTGTATTAAATCTAAGGCCTCTAACTATTAAATATATGTAAAATTTATTTTAATCTCTTAAAATTTCCAAATTATCTGATAGAATGAGGTCTGAACTTATTATCCGTAGGAGGCTACCCATGAATAAAGACAACACCTTAACCTGCGAAATCCTCATAACAAGTGATCTACATGGGCATTTAGGGCCCATTGATTACCGCACGGGTGAGAAACAACAAAAAGGCTTAGCAACCATTGCTAGCCTTATTAAACAAGAAAGATCCCATTGTCCAGAGCTAATACTTCTCGATAACGGTGATCTTATTCAAGGTACACCGCTAGCTTATTATGCAGCCACACAGTACAGTGACGAACTAAATCCAGGCATAGCTGCATTGAATGAATTGAAATATGACGCTGCAATTATTGGCAACCATGAATTTAATTTTGGTAAGCCACTGCTTAATAAAGCCATTCAGGATTCCAAATTCCCTTGGTTATCTGCTGGAATTATAGATCGCGCGACATGTAAACCTGCATTTGGTAGACCCTATATCATCAAATGGATAGACAAAAAAATCAAAGTAGCCATTCTAGGAGTTACCACACATTACATTCCCCACTGGGAGAATCCTGTCCATATAGAAGGACTTCAATTCAAGGATTCGTTAGAGACTGTAAAGATTTGGTGTGCCACTATTAGAGAAGAAGAACAGCCCGATTTACTCGTTGTAGCTTATCATGGCGGGTTCGAGCGCGACCTCCTTAGTGGTGAACCTGTAGAGAGACTAACTGGAGAGAATCAAGCCTATGCAATGTGCACAGAGGTTGAAGGCTTAGATGTATTAATTACCGGACATCAGCATCGCTTCATAGCTAGTGAGCTAAATGGTGTGACGATCATACAGCCTGGTTGTAATGGACATTCCCTCGGTAAGATTTCAGTAGTCTTTCAAAAAGAAAACGAACGTTGGAAGATTAAGAGTAAACAAGCCGAACTCCTTGCTGTAGACGACAAGACCGCTGTAGATGATACAATTCTAGAGCTTAGCAGCACGCTTGAATCAGAAACAGAAGCCTGGTTGGATGAGAGAATAGGTACAGTTATCGGTGACCTTTCTATTTCTAGTGCAGATGAATGCCGATTGGCTGACCATCCCTTTATAGAATTTATGAATAAGGTACAAATGGAAGCTACAGGTGTAGAGATCTCGACAGCAGCTTTACTCAGCAACGATTGCAAGGGCTTCAGTAACACCATTACCCGGAGAGATATTCTTTCCAACTTCATTTATCCTAACACGCTAACTGTGCTAAGACTGACCGGACAAGATATAAAAGAGGCACTGGAACAAACCGCCAACTATTTTCAAAAGGATCTAGAGGGAAATGTAATTGTTAACCCTGCTTATGTAGAACCTAAATCGCAACATTACAATTATGATATGTGGGAAGGCATCCACTACGAGCTTCATGTCAATAAACCTGTAGGCAAAAGAGTCCTCCATCTGCTGCATCGTGGGCAGCCTGTGGAGGACTCTAAGGAATATGATGTTGTTATGAACAACTATAGAGCAAGCGGCGGTGGAGATTATGAGATGTATAAGGGCAAGCCGATTATCAAAGAAGTACTGATCGACATGTCTGAAATTGTCACGAATTACATTGAAAAACGCGGCCAAATTGAAGCTACCTGTGATCACAACTGGAGAGTTGTTTAGGTCGTACTGATGAATGCCTCAATATCGGTTTCAATCAGCATTAAAGCACCTCTCCAAAAATCAATGGAGTGTACATCAATATCCATAAACTTTGCTACATCTGCAATATTATGCTTGCTGGTAGCACTAAGGAACTGACGATACCGGGCGACAAACTCCTCGCCCTTTTTTAAATATTCTGCGTAGAGTCCTTTAGCGAATAACAGTCCGAAAGAATACGGGAAGTTCATAAATTCATAACCAGCCATAAAATATCCGGCCTTGTTCATCCACATGTAAGGATGGATCGTATCAGGATCAATGCTCTCACCGTAAGCTTCCACCATACAAGCAATCATCAGTTCGTTCAGCTCTTGAACAGGAAGCGGACCCGAGGTTCTTCTCTCATATAGTTTAAGCTCAAATAAATAACGGGCATAGAAGTCTACAAGATAATACCCAGCATCGGAAATACTTCTCTCCAATATAAGCTGCGTTTCCTTCTTGGTCGAACTAGTGAGTAGTGCCTGATTTACGATCGTCTCGCAAAAGATCGAAGCCGTTTCGGCAATCGGTATCGGATAATCTGTGTTCAGCATCGTTTCTTCTCCCAGACAGGAGCTATGATATGCATGGCCGAGCTCATGGGCAAGAATACTAATATCTATAGCATTTCCAGTGAACTGTGTCATGATTCTGCTCTCGCCTATCGGAAAAATATCAATGCAGAGCCCATATCCACCCTTACCCGCTCTAGGTTCTGCATCAATCCATTGCTGATCAAAAGCCTTTTGAGCTAAATTGGCCAATTCCTCGCTAAAGGTTCCGAAGCTAGAGACAATTGTTTTTTGAGCATCTTCGTAAGAGATTTTTACACTTTCTTCGCCAATCGGTGCAAAAATATCGTAAAAAGGCAGCTTTGTGGAATGTCCCAGCCGTTCGGCTTTCTTTTGATAATAGGTATGAAAAGCTGGCAAACTCTCCTGAAGAGCGGCGAGCATTGCCGATAAAGTTTCACTGTCCATTCGCGATGCCACTAACACCTTTTCCAGAGAAGATTGATATCCACGCATGCCATAAATCGTTAGCGCCTCACCACTTATTCCATTCATGCAAGCTGCACAAACCCCAGCAATACGACTGCAAGCTTCAGCCTCGGCTTCATAAGCCGCTTTTCTTAATTTAGCGTTATTCTCATAGGCCATACTCCTTAGTTCCGCAAGCGTTACTTTCTTAGTTTCCCCTTGTATTACCACATCTGCAAGTGTACTCGATACGCTCTCCATGTAGAGCCTTCCCCACGCTTTGGAACCCGTGCTCTGCATTCTGGCAATCGCAACTTCTACTTCCTCATTTAACACATAACGGGATTGCAGAAGAAGCTCCTTTAAATAAAATTGATGTTTCAAAAGATAAGTTGAGCTAACGATAAGCTCATCTATGTGTTCACAAGTGCTAATCCATCGTTTAAAACCCGCAACTACCCCAGCAATCTCTGAGCTCATATGTTCAATATCATCAGCAAGATTCATGGCTTCCTCAGAACTGCTGTCTGCGCTAAGGGTTAACTCTGCATAGGCTAATAAACATACATATACGCTTTTATAATCGTTGTAGAGTCTTAGAAAGTCCTCGATCCCTGCGACGGAAACACCCTCAAGCTTTAGATTGCCCTCAGCCCAGGCTTTCAAATCTATAATAAGTTGACCGAGTAGCTCACGATCGCCTTTTAACTTCTCTGACTCAAAGGAAGGATATAAGCTATCCAGATTCCATGTCATATTCATTTGTGAACCTCTCCTCTACTTCTTTGGCCATCCCTGATTTCTTCATTATACCGTCCTTAGTGGGTAAAATCTGTATACTACCTATGTTTTCGGGATGGCGCAAGAACAAAAAAAAAGGACCCTGCCAACGTATGGCAGGGTCAAGGTCTATATTATAAGGGGGTTATGTGATTACTATAACCCTCTTAGCTTAAAAGAATATGAATAGTAGATAAAGATTGGCTTAATCTACAGATCTCTGTCCTCTTCATCAACAAAAAAAGGACCCTGCCAACGTCCGGCAGGGTCAAGGTCTATATTTAAGGGGGTTATGTGATTACTATAACCCCCTTAGCTTAAAACGATATGAATAGTACCTAAAGATTAGCTTAATCTGAAATCATCCCTTATTGGCTTAAAGCTGAAGGGTTATTTCTGGCCTTAGTAATCTGAATCCCAATATAAATAATTAGAAACAGCACCATGAACCCAGCAGAATAACGATACATCATCCCATAATCGGATGCCGCCGAGATTGCCCCAAGAATAATGGCCCCACTGGCTACCCCTAAATCTGTTGAGTTATAAAACATACTGTTCGCCATACCATACTGTGCAGGTGTAGATGTCCGAAGCATCCAAGCCTGTATAGTAGGCTGGATAGCTCCAAAGCCGAGTCCATACAGCAATGCGGATATAATGAGCATTGGCATGGATGTTGTATACGAGAGCACTGTTAAGCTCGCGACGACACAAACCGCTGCGGGAATCAGAACAGCAGCCGGACCTCTTTTATCAAATAATCTGCCGGAAATAGGTCTAATAATGATGATCGTAATCGCGTTAAATAAAAAGAACAAACCCACTTGCTCTAAATGCACCGCTTCGCCGAACAAAGCGATAAAGCTAAGCAATCCACCATAAGTGATCGCGAGTAAGACATTCAGTATTGCAGGCAATACTAACTTTGTATTAAAAGGAACCTTGAGTGGTTTGGATGGTGCAATGGATCGCTCAATAGGCTGTTTTTTCGGTACAGCTGGAAGTGAACGTGAGAACAATAAGACTGGAAAGGCAAGAAGCAAGGTGAATGTTCCGATCATCGCCAGTGTTCCGAACCCCGATTGCTTCATTACGTTCAAACCAATCATAGGACCAATGGACATTGCAAGACTGGTTGATAAGCCGAAATAGCCGATCCCTTCGCCCATTCTTTTGCTAGGAATAATCTGTGAAACAATCGTGGGAATAATCGTGCTGGCAATCCCGAACCCAATCCCATAGCCTACCCGCATCAGCAATAGTGACCCGATTGAGTCTGCTACCACATAAAGACCGGTTATGGCGGCCGCGATAGCTAAACCAATATACAGTAGTACATTGCGGCTAACCCTCCGCATCAGAAAAGCAGTCATAAAACGTGAAGCAATCGCAGTTAGCGCAAATACACTTGTAACCAAGCTGACCATAATATCTCCGGCTTGAAATTCACTTTTAACATAAGACGGAAATGAAGATAGCAGCATCTGTAAATTCATAAATAAAAATAAAGCACTAAACGTTAAAGCAATAAAAGACTTGGTCCATAGTTTCGTACGTAGTTCTTGTTGTTCTGGCATAACTTACGTTCCTACTCTCCATCATTTATTTGATCAATATGATTGTTTATTCTTAGCAACAACCCCATGAGCAGCTCATATTCATCACTGGAAATACAGTTCATAATCTCGTCTGTGACTTGATCCTCAATAGGAAAGGTCTCCTTAATCAGAGCTCTTCCTTTTTCCGTAATATAAACCTTAAAAGAACGCCGATCATTCTCCCCGGTTCTTTTATAGACCAGTCCTTTTCCTTCCAAGTGATCCAGAATTCGCGTCGTAGTTGGTTTATCCTTACCCGAACGCTTCGCGATATCCTTCTGAATCAGCCCTTCCGTTCTGTCGACTTGAAAAAGCACTGACCATTGCTCAGGTGTTATATCATATTCCTTTAGCCCATTTTGGAATAACGCGCTTAATTTACGATAGGTCGTTCCCATCATAAATCCTAACGTAAGTTCGGATTGGTTATGCTTTGTCGTCATGATCAGACCTCTTCTCATTTCATCTTCTTTTTAATAGTTGCTTAAACAATTATATTCTAGACAACTAAATTTGTAAAGGTGAGACAAAATTATAAACTAACTATTATTAAGTTGCTTGACAAAGTAAACTAAACACGGTATTATTATCTCATGTTAAAGATACTTAACTTAAAGACAACTAGAGCGTAACACGCTTAATATTATTTATTTAAAGGTTGTGTAATTCATGGGATTTCTAGACAAACTATTTGGTAGAACAAAAATCGAGGAGGAACAAACAATGTCTAAATTAAACATCGGAATCATTCTGGGAAGTACTCGTCAAGGTCGTTTAAGCCCACAAGTAGGGGAATGGGTTAAAAAGGTAGCAGATGCACGTGGAGATGCTAATTATGAGATCGTAGATATCGCGGACTTCAAACTTCCACTAATGGGAGAAGTTGATGCTACTGAACAAGCAACTGCTTGGAATACAAAGCTTGCTACGTTAGACGGTTTCGTATTTATCGTTCAAGAATACAACCACAGTATTTCCGCATCACTGAAAAATGCACTCGATTACGCGCGTGAAGCTTGGAACAACAAAGCAGCGGGTATCGTGAGTTATGGTTCTGTAGGTGGGGCTCGTGCAGCTGAGCATTTACGTGGGATCTTGGGAGAGCTGTCTGTAGCAGATGTTCGTGTACATCCAGCCCTGTCCCTGTTCACTGATTTCGAGAACGGTTCTGTGTTCAAACCAGCGGATCTTCACCTGACCAATGTAAATGGCATGCTTGATCAAGTATTGGCTTGGAGCGGTGCGCTCAAGACGCTTCGTTAAGATCACCCGCTTTAATATTATGAAATACACCTCTAAGAATAGACATGGATAAACCTATGGTTTGTCCGGTCGATTCTAAGGGGTGTATTTTTTGTATGATGAAATGACCACCTTGTATAGAATCTTTTCTCGCATAATCGGCGAGGATTTCAATCTACAACAAGGAGCAATGATCATATGGTTTGTGCTTGCATTATTAACAGCTCTCGCTTGAGGATGGAGAGTGTTTGGGGTGAAGTGCCCGGGCCATCGCATCCATATAGCTCTGAACGGCGCGCTGACTCACTTCCGCTTCTGGAACGAATATTTCGAAAAGATGAAAACATCCGGGATACAGGTTAAATTCGATATCTACACCTGCATGCGCAAGTCGTGTTACATATTCGATCGTCTCATCTCGGAAAAGATCAAGCTGACCTACACAAGTATAGGTTGGTGGCAGTCCTGCTAAGTTCTCCGCTCTCGTTGGTACCGCGTAGGAAGATATCCTGCTGGCATCGTTCTCCTCGCCCAGGTACATGTTCCAAGCCGTTAAGTTGTCCGTCCGGTTCCAGATTGCACCTTCTTCCGTAATCTCATGGCTTGATGGCGTAATGTTACGGTTGTCGAGCATCGGGTACAACGGCATCTGAAAGATAATGGATGGTCCACCTTTGTCTCGTGCCATCAGCGCAAGTGCTGCTGTCAGCCCGCCGCCACCGCTTGCACCAGCAATCGCAACCCGATTCTCATCAATGCCAAGCGATTCCGCCTCCTCCGTCATCCATACTAAGCCAGCATAACAATCTTCGATTGCAGCTGGATAGGGGTGCTCGGGTGCCAGCCTATAATCAACCGACACGACAACACATCTAGCCGTCTGAACAAAGCGTTCACACAACTCATCGTCCATATCAGGATGTCCCAACACGTATCCGCCACCGTGAATCCACAGCATAGCTGGAAGCTTGTCAGCATTTCGCCCAGCAGGTTCATAAATTTTTACCAGTATCTCCCCTGCAACACCCGGAATTTTTCGACTGGTTGTGTTTACATGCTCTGACCTCTTCAGTGACGGAGCCGACACTAAACTTCTGCTCCACTCTAAATTCTCTTCCAATTGAAACCCTGGAAATTGTGAATATGCCTCTCTTAATTCTGGTAGTATACGTTTATCGATACTCAAGAAAATCCCTCCAATACAATAATGATTGCTTGTATAATCCTTATTCCTTCTCAGCCTCCCACTTGGCAATTTCCTCTCGTACTCGTGGAGCAACCTCCGTTCCGAGCAGTTCTATAGCCCGCAACACAAGTTCATGCGGCATCGTGCTTAGTGGAACATACATCATAAAGCGTGTTATTCCTACATGCTTCCGTAGATGAATGATCTTCTGAGCAACTGTTTCCGGATCTCCAACGTACAATGCGCCCTCAAAGCTTCGGGCCGCATCATAGCTGGAGCGGTCGTAATACGACCATCCTCGTTCTTTGCCGAGCTTGTTCATGCCGTACTGGGTAGATGGAAAAAAGATATCTGCTGCCCGTTTCGTATCTTCTGCGACGAATCCAATCGAATGAGATCCCACCTGAAGCTGCGATACATCATGTCCAGCGCGGGCCGCCGCCTTCTTGTACAGCTCTACAAGCGGAGCAAAATTCATTGGATTCCCACCAATGATCGCCAACATCAATGGCAGACCCAAAAGTCCTGCACGAACGGCAGAGCTTTGCGTACCTCCGCTGCCAATCCATATTGGTAAAGAGCTTTGGACGGGCCGCGGGTATACACCCAAATTATGAATTGCTGGCCGATGGCCTCCCTTCCAAGTTACTTTCTCGGATTCCCGTATTTTCATAAGCAGTTCGATATTTTCATTAAATAGCTCATCATAGTCATGTAAGCCATAACCAAACAACGGAAAGGATTCAACGAATGAACCCCGGCCCGCTATAATCTCGGCTCGTCCATTGGAGATGCCATCAAGCATAGCGAAATCCTGAAACACACGTACAGGATCGGCAGATGAAAGGACCGTCACAGCACTAGTCAGGCGAATCCGTTTAGTTAAGGACGCAGCAGCGGACAACACGATTGCTGGTGAAGAAGCTGCATAATCTTCACGATGATGCTCACCGATACCAAAAACATCAAGTCCCACCCGATCCGCAAGGACGATTTCTTCGACTACTTCTCGTAATCGCTGTGCATGACTCATTACAATTCCAGTCTCAATATCAGGCTTTGTTTCTACGAACGAAGTAACACCTATTTCCATGATTTATCACACCTCTTTTAATTTTTCTCCTGCACTACAACCAACAGAGATTTGGGGCAACCCTATTTTTTAAGAAGAATGCTCTAGACAACGGATTAAAGCTGTCCAATCCATCTCACCATAACCACGGGCTATTCCATCAGATAAATGATGATGGATAAGTTGGCCCAAAGGTAGAGGAGCTTGGACGGACTGCGCTGCCTCTATAGCCAGTGCAACATCCTTCAGCCCTAGCTTCATTTTAAAACCTGCTGGTTCAAACCGCTGTTCTGTCATTATCGCCCCATAGTTCTGATATAAGGGAGATTGAAAAAGAGCATTCACCACATCCATAAAACGGGCTGGCTCTATGCCATACTTTTCTACCATCAGCTGCGTTTCTGATAAAGCTTCCAGCATAGAAGCAATTAAAAAGTTTACGCCTATTTTCACAACATTTCCTGCTTCGCTATAATCCCCAATCTCGAATATTTCCTGACCTAATTGTTCTAAAACAGGAATTAACTGTCGTCTGGCTTGCTCCGGACCTGCCAAAATGATGCGCAATTTAGCTGCTTTAGCGGCATCCGGACGCCCCAGCACTGTGGCAGACACAAAGTATTGCTTTCTCTCCGCATGCGCCGCGGATAATTTCCGAGCCAGATCTACACTGATCGTACTGGCAGATATGTGAATTCCTTTTTCTGATAATCCATTCAAAATTCCATTCGGACCCTCAACAATCTCCTCCAAAGCGGCATCGTCAGAAAGCATGGTTATGACCATATCGCTCTTTTGTGCTGCCTCCAATGGTGTCTCGGCATAATGCGCTCCTTGATCTATTAGGGGTTGCGCTTTTTCACGAGTACGATTAAAAACGATTAATTCATTACCAGCTTTCAACAAATTTTGGGCCATTGGAAAGCCCATTTTCCCAAGCCCGATAAATGATATTTTCATAAGTCTCTTCTCCGCATTAAGGATGATTTACAATAACGGAACGATCGTTCCAGAATAACCAAAAAAAATTTATATTCCTGCAATTACAAAGCTTATCATCTCTTTGGCACGTTGCTGATCTTGATCTGCTTTTGCCATAATATTTATGCTTTGATGTAAATTCAGCAATAAATAAGACCACGCTTTGACATCAGTGGTTTTATCAAGTTCGCCTGATTGTCGGCCTTTTTCCAAAAGCTCGCAAAAAGCCTGTTCTAAATTCAAAAAACTAGTCTTTATCAATTCATTTATTTTTTCATCCCGCGACTCTAGTGTTGTAGCTGCATTCGTTACAAAACACCCGCCGGGTAGGCTCGTATCGTACGCTGAAGTAATATGTTGCTCAAAAAATTGTTGAATCCCTGCTCTAACGCTTGACGCCTGTTCAAGAATGACCTGTCTATTGAAGCTTACCTTTTTGTAATGTTCCAGTGCGGCAATGTACAACGTTTGCTTGTCAGAAAAAGTATCGTAAAGACTAGATCGGCTAATGCCCATAACCTGCAGCAAGTCCGGTATGCTTGTTGCCTCATAACCCTTTTTCCAAAACAACAGCATCGCTTGATGTAGTGCTTGATCCTCGTTAAACTCTCTTGTCCTTGCCATGAGTAACACCTCCTGTAATGGCAATATAACATATCTGGAACGATCAGTCCAGATAAACTTCGAGAGAAAACCTTACGGTTTGCTTGGCATAGCTGATGAACTATAATTTGCACACAAAAAGGCCTGCTCGGTAGGCTTCATCGCTTACGAACAGGTCTTAGTTTATTATTTCGGTCTTTCAATCTCAAAAATCTCACCAATCGTTGCGTAATTTGATCCCGCCAAACGACTCACTGCATTTAAGGCTCTAGGGTCAATCCGCCCCTCCTGATAAATCGATTCATCGATATGAAACTGAACAATCTCGCCAATGAATAGATCACTTCCAGGTTCTTCTTCCCCTAGAGGTATCGCTTGTACAAGCTTACATTCCATTCGAACCTTTGCTTCCAATACACCAGGTACAGCTATATTTTTACTTGGGACCGGTGTAAGATTGGCAAGTTCAATTTCACTTTCTGCTCTTGGCAATGAAGCAGCGGTTTGATTGATTTTCCCAACATTCTCATCATCTACAATATGCACAACAAACTGATGATTGTTATAGATATTACGGGCTGTATCTTTTAATCGCCCCGCTGGTCTTTGAATAGACAGTGAAACCATCGGAGGATTAGACGAGACGATATTAAAATAGCTAAACGGCGCACCGTTCAAAATGCCATCTTCTGATTGAGTAGTGACAAAAGCAATGGGCCTAGGAATAACAGTACCAATTAATAACTTATAATTTTCCCGCTCACTATTTTGCTTCGGATCAATCGAAATCAATCTCCCCAGCTCCTTCTTCACTCTTTCACGAAATCGATCGTGCTTCTAACGGTATCAATAGGGCGTACTAACTTCTCAATTTGCTCACGTTTAGGTTCTAAGAATGGTGGCAATGAAAGCTTTTCTCCAACCGTTTCGTATTCCTCATCGCCCATAAATCCAGGTCCATCTGTCGCAAGCTCAAACAGGATTTGTGGAGCAACACGTGTATACAGCGACTCGAAGAAATGACGATCCACATAACCTGAAGTACGGAATCCAAAGTCTTCAAAATGCTTAGTCCACTCATCCAGCATCGCACGGTCTTCTACTCGGAAAGCCGCATGGTGAACCGTACCAAAACCTTGGCGTGAATTTGGTAAGTCCTCGTTATGTTCAACAATAATTTGCGCCCCGTTTCCGCCTTCGCCGACTTCAAACAAATGATAAGCCTCTTCCTGTCCGATTTCTTTAAACAGCATGACTCTTTCCAACATTTCTTTAAAATAGCTGAAGTCAGCTATACGTACAAAGATCGGTCCCAAACCAGTGATCGCAAACTCTAAAGGAATCGGTCCTTTTTGCCATGGTGTACCTGATGCGACCCCTTCATTAAATTCATCGGAGATAAGTTGATATTGCTGGTCATCAAAATCTACGAAGGATAAAGTCTTTTTGCCAAACTGCTCTTTAATTCCGGTATGCTTCACATCCAGGCGATCAAAACGTTTAACCCAGTAGTCTAATGCAGCATCAGTTGGTACTCGGAAGGATGTCTTGGCGATCTCATTGGTTCCGTGAACACCTTTAGGAATGTTAGGGAAGTCAAAGAACGTCATATCCGTTCCGGCACTGCCCTTATCATCTGCAAAAAACAAGTGATACGTTTGAATATCGTCTTGATTGACGGTTTTCTTCACTAGACGCATTCCCAATACGTAAGTAAAAAACTCGTAGTTTTTCTCTGCGCTGCTTGTGATGGCTGTTACGTGGTGAATCCCTTTTAAATTTCTCATGATTATACACTCCTAAAGTTTAGTTTGATTTTAGTAATATAATTCCCTAGTTTAAGAAAGATTAATTGAATTATCTTAATGTTAAGATATCCACCAAAAAAAATATCTTTCCAACATTCGATTACATGTATCTCACAAATTATCTTTACATTAATTATCTTTAACTTAAGATAAATTTAGCACACTCCTTTGTTGTTGTCAACAAAACACTATAAAAGATAACAGCCTTGTTCAGTATGTAAATAGATATCCTGAACAAGGCTGTTTTGTTTTGGTTCTTACTCGATCACAAATTTACCAACCGTCTCATTCATCATTTCCGCAATATTCGCCTGGTGCTCAGAAGAAGCAGCCACATCTTCAAACGCTTGTAATGTATCTGAAATGTGATTTCGAATGCCACTTACATTGTCCGCAGACTGTTGAGATACTGCGGCAACATTCGTCATCGCTTGATCTACCTCTGCCATTGATAGCTTCAGTCCGTGCATTGAAGATACCATTTCACCTGTAATCTCATGAAACATATCGGCATCATTTTTATATTGCATACTTACTTGCTCGAAACTCTCATAATCACTTATCACCGTCGAATCGATAAAATCCAGCAGCGATTGTGATTGAAAGGACACATTCTCAAAAGCATCTTCCACTAGCAGTGTCATTTTCTGAATCTTCCCCACCGACTCCTCCGACTGTAGAGCAAGTTTGCGTACTTCATTAGCAACTACAGCGAATCCTCTTCCCTCATCCCCAGCTCTTGCTGCTTCAATGGAAGCATTCAAGGACAATAGATTCGTTTGGGCTGCAATCTCTGAAATGTACCCAGCTATCTCTCTTACTTCATTAACAACTTTCCCTGCCTCGATCGCGTGCATAATGGAATTCTGTTTCTCAGCATACAAACTTGTCGCATATTGAATCGATGCTACAGCCTTTTCCTTCGCGGAAGCTGCCTGTACCAGAATTCCTTCGGAGGTATTTAGTGCGACTCCCGCCTTATCACTTAGCAGATCTGCATTGGAGATAATCTCTTGTACTGTTGCATTTACTTCTTCTGTTGTAGCACTTAAAGATTCACTTCCAGAAGCAACCTCTTGCGAGGAATTATAAATTTGATCCATTGTAGCATTTACTTCCTCAACTGTTGCAGATAATTCTTCGCTAAGTGCACCTAACTCTTGTGCTGAGGAAGAAGCACTAGTTACGATGGTTTGTACTTGCTCTGCCGAATGATTAAGCGACTTCACGATTCGACCAAATTCATCTTCAGCATCAAACTTAGCTCTTTGAGTCAGATCTCCTCGACCAAACGCCTCTGAAAAGTTCAGGATAATGGTTACTGCTCGTGAGAAATATCTTCTCAAGGACAAATATGAACCGATTGAAATCAGGATAACGAGAAAAGCAACAATGATATTGACCGTAAGTCCTTTTTGAAATAGCTTCTTATTCTGAACATCTGCATATTGGGCACTTCCTAAGTTCATTTCAACTAATTTTCCAAGGTCTTCATTTCGTTTCATATTTAACGCTTCAAGATCAGAGATGATATCTTCAGCAGGATCATATGTAGGGGTATTTAGCATCTTCTCAAACATCGGAAGCTGAATTTGCCGATACTGTTTCGTTAATGATAAAACTTCAGCATAAATCTCCTTTTCGTTTGGGAGGGAACGTGTTTCTTCATACTTATTCAAGATTCCATTGTTTTCAGCTTGAAGCTCAACAACTTTCTGATAACTCTCTTGAAGTTCGCTTGGATCATGACTAGCGATCATCTTATTCGTTAAGGTTACTATTTCATGATTATTAGATTCGAATTTCCCAAGTGCATAAACTGACGTAAGATCGTTCTTATACATACTTCTAGAGTTCGCATACATATTGCTGAAATACACACTACCAACGATCGCAATGATCAGAGCACCTAACAGTAATATTGAATTAGTAACAGTAATTTTGCCTACGATAGTCCAATTTCTCATTTTCCTCATGCTTTGCACTCCCTATGTACTTTTAATTAAGCTTTCATATTCTACTACTGGCATTGGTTTCGCGAAATAGTATCCTTGTGCGATTTCACAATCTATTTGTTTCAAAAAATCAATTTGCGCCTCTGTCTCAACTCCCTCTGCCACAACTTTCATATTTAAATCCCTAGCTAGCTTGACCATACTGGCAATTACTATCTTCCCTGTCTCATCATTTGACTTACTCATCAGAAAAGCCCTGTCTAACTTAATGACATCAGCAGGGAAATATTGCAATACATTTAAGGAACTATAACCTGTCCCAAAATCATCGATAGCTATGGAAAATCCTTTACGTTTCAACTCCAACAAAATATCTCTAACAAACTCTAAATTTTGGAATACAATAGACTCGGTCAGCTCTAACTCTATCAATTTAGCAGGTACCTGGTAGCTGTTAATAATATTCGTCAAATGGAGCAGGAAATCATTATGATATAGGGTTATAAGCGATATATTCACTGAAATCGGAAGTGGCTGGATTCCTTCCTGGATCCATTTACTCAACATGATACATACTGATTTAAACACCATTAAATCTAATTTCACGATAAAGCGATTTCTCTCAAATATGGGGATAAATACTGCAGGAGATATAAGTCCCTTCTGAGGATCATTCCATCGAACCAATGCCTCAGCGCCATGAAAACTGTTCACTCGCAGATCCATTTTCGGTTGTAAATATACTATAAATTCACCATTTGTCATGGCAGCATCCATCTTTCTTACGATGTCTTGCTCTTCGTGTATCTGCAATAGCAATTGTTCGTCAAAGAAAGCGCATGAGCTCTTGTATCCACCTTTAATGGACTTACAAGCGATTCCTGCTCGGTCAATACATGTGAGGATATCGCTCTGACGATCATCTATACAGTAAATTCCACAATTAATCACTAGCCTAAAACCTTCTTCATTTCCAAACGTATAGTCGCTCATTTGTTCAGTAAGTACTTGTATACGGATGAATAATTCCGCCTTATTGTCATACGAAGTGAAAAGAATAAAACGATCACCCCCTAAGCGTCCAATGACATCCTCGTCTAATGTGTTTGCTGTTAAGCTATTAGCCACTTGAATCAAAATGCTATTTCCTTCATGAAAACCGACAATTTCATTTATGTATTTAAATTGTTCAATATCAAATTGCAACACAGCAAACTTTGTATTCTGTTTCTCTTTAAGTAAATACTGAGCATCTATAACAAATTTATTCGTTCTAGGAAGATGTGTTAACTCATCCTCAAAGGCAATCCTCTCCATCTGTTTCCTAATTTTGCTCTTATTTAATAGAATGTTAACAAATATGATCAATAATAAGACAAACATGATTACACATAATAAAAAAGTCGCCTGACTCATTTGAGACGCTTTGGCCATGATCACATCTTTCGGTATCACGGAGAGAATATACCAGTCCTCAACCCCCTGAATGCCAGAATAACCAACCATTTTGCTATCTCCGTTAATCCAAAATATTCCTACTCCAGATTTTTTTGCGGTTATGTTCTCTTTAAAGATTTGCAGTTGTTTCTTATTTCTAGAATCAATACTTATACTTTCGAATATGTTATCAATTGACTTATCCTCTTCGAGATTCTTCGATTTGATAATGACTTGTCCCTTTTGATCAATGATTTGAGAATAACCATGACCTTTAAAGAAGGAAACTGCAAGAGCATCATAAAGATCCTGTGTATATTTGCTGGCAGATAAAGCACCCTTCACTTCACCTTTAAACTTAAGTGGACTATTGATCGTGATAATTTCTTTATTGGAGATCTTATCTAAGAATGGATCAGAAATACTGCTAATACCCTGAAGAGCTTTTTGGAATCCTACTTCATCTGATACATCAAACATTGTCCCATCTGATGCGTAAGCTTTACCATCTGGGCTGTTGATGCTAATTCGAATAAAATTATATTTTTTATCAAAGTGATGCAGATATTTTTTGGTCTTATCCCAGTCCATATAATTGATTTCCGAAATAGAATCAGCAATTCCATCTAATGAATCTAATCCACCATGTATCATATTTCCAATCGATCTACTCGCATGTATCGTAGCTTCTGATGTAGCAGCAACCGCTTCTTGCTCATAAGAGTTAGCAGTCCATTTTATGAAATAGTAAGAGCACCCCCAAAATATCAACGTTGCCATTATGACGAGGCCTATCATTCTCCATACTCTCAATGGTTGTGTTTGATCCATGTACTATCATCCTTTTTCCGATTTATTACGTTTTTATTAGAAAACGAATTAAAAAAAGCCGCTATCAGAATGATAACGGCTGCATATGCATCAAAAAATAAGATCAAGAAACTCCAACTGCATGCAACCGGCTGTCATATCTATATGTAGATTTAGACCCTATGGCTTTGTGTCCCTACTTTTCAATAGGTTTACCAATATTCTGTTTTAACTATTATTAGTCATAAATACTCTATTAATAATAGGTTGCCTCCAAAAGACCTATTTCCGTAGTAAATTTTAATTTTTCCATGGGAAAATTTTCACAAATATCAATGTTAACTTTAATATAATATTTATTAATGTAAAGCAACAATTCTGCGAACAATTATAAAATTAGATACTAAAGCCCAATGTAACATTTAAATATGTCACATTGGGACTTATTTCTCAACACGAACTATGTTTGTCTTACACACGCATAACGAAGAACAGCTTCTTCCAAAATATCAATCCCCATAATGATATCATCCAAGTCTGTATATTCATTGGGATGATGACTAAGTCCATCTACAGAAGGAACAAAGATAAGCCCTACTGGGCAAAGTTTGTTCATGTTCATGGCATCATGCCCTGCACCACTGATCATCCGTTGACTCGATATCCCTTTCTCTTCACAAATCGATTCTAGAACCTGACTGATCTCATCAGATAATAGGACGGGTTCCTCCGAAATAATTTCCGTACTCTCAATTACAAGTTGTCTATTTTCTTGTACTAAGGATATTGTTTGATACAAATGGTCTAACACACGTTGCCTGGATGCCACTGAAGTAGATCTGATATCAATTTTAATTTCTACCTCTCCCGGAACCACGTTCATAGCGCCATTCAAGATATCTATCACCCCTAGCGTCGCAACCGTTCCAAATTCTTGTTCGAGTTTGGCTGCTTTCTCAAGCTCAAGTGCTATTTCTGAGGCACCCAGAAAAGCATCTTTTCTCATATTCATAGGTGTCGTTCCAGAGTGGGATGCCTTCCCTGATATTTGAATATGAAGCCTCACGGGTGCAGCAATTCCAGTCACAATTCCAATTCTTTTATTATTGTTTATTAAGACAGGACCTTGCTCAATATGTAATTCAAAAAACGCTTTTAATTCTTCATTCTCTCTACTCGCCTGATCAATATTGTTATAATCCAGTGCACATAGCGAAAATGCCTTTTCCATGGTAATACCGTCTTTGTCCTTCAAAGATCTATATTTCTCCTTCTGAAATAACCCTGACATTACTTTACTGCCTACTGTTGAAATCCCAAAACGCGAGGATTCTTCACAGGCAAATGAGATGATTTCGATCGGATGATCCGTTTCAATCCCTTTTTCGTTTAGACGTTTGATCACTTCCAAAGCAGCCGTTACACCTACTACCCCATCGTACTTCCCACCTTGGTATACCGTATCCAAGTGAGAGCCCATTACAACGGGTGGGAGCCCTTCTATCTTCCCATTCCTTCTAGCGATCACATTTCCGCAATGATCCATCCGAATATCTAAATTTTCAGCCTTACACATCCGCATAAAAGCACTCGTACATGTCTGCTCTTCATTTGTATAGGCAATTCTAGTGATGCCCTTCTCACCCGAGTTATATTGATTAATATTATCAAATAAAGCCTGATATCTTCTCTTTCTATCCATGCTAATATCTCCAATCCTGGGTATTCATGATTATGGTTTCATCAAAATTCGTGAATGATATACAATAGAGGTAGTGCTAGTCTTTAAAAATTACTTACTTGATGAGGTGTAATGGATAGCTATGAAGAAGACCATTATTTTTAAAGAAAATGACTCATTTACAATTAAAGCTGATTTTTATGAAACAAACCGTCCCCAAGCCCCTGCTATTGTTTACATTCACGGAGGCGGTCTACTTTGGGGTGATCGAGAAGATCTATCCGAGGAAATGATACAACTTTACACTAATAATGGTTTTGCGCTATTTTCGATTGACTATAGATTAGCCCCTAGGTCAACCCTATCTGACATCCTTGAAGATATCCAAGACGGTCTTCTTTGGTTAGTGAATGAAGGACCCAAGGAATTCTCCATTGATCCCTCAAGGATTGCTGTCGTGGGAAGCTCCGCAGGTGGTTTCCTTGCGCTGTGCACAGGAATGTTTACCCATAAGCCGCGTGCGATTGTCTCCTTCTATGGATATGGCGATATTAGTGCTCCATGGGCACTCGAACCAAGTAAATTCTATTGTGAAAAGGATATCGTCTCCATGGAGATTGCAAAAGGTACAGTGTCCGATCAAATCATTACGAGCGCAAGCGTTGACGAGCGTTTTCTTCTCTATTTATATGCAAGACAATCCGGTCGTTGGATCGAAGAAGTGACGGGCTTGAATCCTTCTCTACATAAGGAAGAAATCCTCAAATTCTGTCCTATTCATCATGTAACTAAGGAATTCCCCCCTACATTGTTACTGCACGGAACGAACGATGTAGATGTACCGTATGAACAATCGGTATTCATGAGAGCTGCGCTAGTGAAAGAAGGAGTACCGGCAAAGCTTATTACTATTCCAAACGGAGAGCATGTATTTGAAAAAGATTTCGATAACCCTGTTGTGCAAAAAGCTCTTCATCAGGTGATTGATTTCCTTCAGCTTCATCTTGCTGAGTAGGTCTGTAGAAGAACAGGAAAATCCGGCACTAAAATAGTGCCGGAAAATATAGGAGACCGCATGAATTATTTCTTGTTTAATTCGTGGAAATGCGTCCATAAATGATCGCAATCTTCTCTAGCTTCCACTTTAATCATATTAACAACACTCTCATCATGCCCCACAAAATATTCGCGAAGGTGAATGTCAGAGAAGCCATGCTCTTTCGCATCATCTCTTGTGCTGCAATAATGAACTTCCTTAACACCTGACCAAATAATAGCGCCCATACACATCGGACACGGTTCACAGGTGGCATAAATTACACAATCCGATAAGTCCATCGTGTCTAGCTTTTTGCAAGCTTCTCGGATAGCTACCATTTCCGCATGTGCAGAAGGATCCGTATCTCTCATCATCGTATTGCTAACCGCTGCAATTACTTCATCGCCTCGAACAATCGTTGCACCAAACGGGCCCCCAAATTTCTTATTCATACCCTCGATCGTTGCATCTACCGCCAATTTCATGTAATCCATTTCAAAATTCCTCCTCTAGTTTAATTGGGATGATTTTAGTGTTTTGCTAAAGATGGTGTATAGAACAAACGAAACAATTAAACCACTAAAGAAAGCAAAATCATTCATCCTAACTAGGAAGGGGATACCCTTAAGAAATGCACCTGACATAGGAAGGATGAAGCTGACTGCTAGAACAGCCATCGCAACAGGATTGTAACCATTCTTATATTCACCGTTGCTGCCTGCTGGGACATAGATATTATCAAGATTTAATACTCTTTTCCGATGAATAAAGAAGCTTGAAAGCATAATACCCGCAATTGGACCAAAGATAGACCCAATAAAGCTATAGAAGTAGAATAAGGTCGTTGTACTTTCTACAAGCTTCCATGGCAAAATCAAAGTTCCAACAACGGCTGTTAAGACACCTGCAGTCTTTACAGTGAATTTTTTCGGGAAAAGAGATGACATTTGCAAGCCAGCTGGCAATAGGTTTGCAAACACTACGAAGGCGATTGCTCCTACGTTTAGCGCTAGAATCAATACAACAACAGCGAAAGTGTTTTCAATTTTATCAATGGCATGAACGATATTGAAAATCGGTTCACCAAACGCAATTTCAGTACCCGCGATTAAAGCCACACAAGTGATGGCAAAAAGAATATAAGATAAGATAAACCCTACTGGCAACCCAATCATAGCCGCTTTTGGTGATTTCGCACGATGTGTGAAGTCCGACATATTCACAACAGGACCCGCCCAGTTAGATACCAATGCACTCACGCAAGCAATAAAGACTAATGGACTTGAGCTTGGGTTCGCTGGTACATACTCTAAAATCGGTCCAAACCCTCCAGCAATCTTGATCGCCCAAACAGCAGCACCAATAATAAACACATACACTACTGGGGAAGACCAGTTACCGAACTTACCTAATGTTTTCATTCCACCTAAGAACAACAGAACCGTTGCTGTCCAAAGAATCGCATAGGAGATCATTGTCGGGAATGCTAACCCGAATAGTGTGAAGCCACCGCCTAAATCCATATAATTCGGAATAAATCTAGCAAATATAACATTTAATGATTCTGCACCAACAACGGTAGTGGTTCCAAAGAATACTAATCCGGCAACAAGTCCTCGTATCAATGCCGGTATAATTGCTCCTTTTACCCCAAATGAATCACGAAGCAACATCGCGAATGGCAGCCCATATTTGGAGGCAGAATATCCGTTTAAAGCATAAAATGCGGAGACAATAATGGCCGAGAGCATAACGGCAAAGAGTACCTGTGTTGTATCCAACCCTAAGACGAAGAAACCTGCGACTGTCATATACGACATAATATTATGAACAGCACCCATCCAAAGGGTTATATAGTTGGACATTCCCCAGTCTCTTTGCTCAGGCTTCTTGGGCAGTAATTCCTCACCGTAACCGTATGATTTGTACCTATCATAATTTTGTTCCAATTTTGCTTGATCCATATCTACACTTCCCCTCGCTTAAATTACTTCACGATATGAGTGCCTGCCTGTTCATTGATCGCATCTTTTAAGCTTTCCGGATTCGTAATAATAACTCGCGTTCCGCTGTTCTCTAAGAAGCTTAAACTCGCCTCGATTTTAGGCAGCATACTTCCTGCTGGGAAGTGATTTTCTAGTACATATTGTTTAGTCTCATCAACCGTCATTTTGGAAAGCTCTTTTTGATTCGGCTTACCATAGTTGATGCATACTCTAGACACTCCCGTTGTAATAATTAAGGTCTCCGCATGAATCTGTTCTGCTAAAAGACTCGTAGCAAAATCCTTATCGATGACTGCATCAACACCTTTGTACGTGTTATCATCAGACTTCACGACTGCGATACCTCCACCGCCTGCAGCGACAACGACAAAGCCCCCATCGATTAATGATTTAATCGCGTCTTTCTCCACAATATCTATAGGTCTTGGGGATGGAACTACTCTACGGTATCCTCTGCCAGAGTCTTCTACAAAGCTCCATTCCGGATGTTCTCTTTTCATTTCTTCCGCTTGCTCTTTGGAAAAGAAGGATCCTACTGGTTTCGTCGGATTCTTGAAATTAGGGTCTTCTGAGCTTACTTCGACTTGTGTAATCACCGTAGCCACATTCTTGTGGATCCCTCTAACTGCAAATTCATTAATTAAAGCTTGTTGAATTAAATAACCGATTCCACCTTGTGTATCGGCTCCACAATTCACTAGTGGAACAGGAGACATGCCGGCAATTTCATGTGCAATCTCAGATCTTCTTAGCCCAAATCCTACCTGTGGTCCATTACCGTGTGTAACGACGACATTGTAGCCCTCTTGCACCATATCAACAATATTAACGACAACTTCTTTTACTGCTTCAGTTTGGTCATGAATCGAATCCAGGCCATTTTCCTTGACCAATGAGTTTCCGCCAATAGCAACGATCACAGTTTCTTTCATCTGATGCCTCCTATGTTGCAATTCTTATGCTCTAACCGAGTAATTCAAGAGATTGCTTTTTGTGTGAGTGATATAACGGATTCGTTGGATCATTCTTAATTGCGTTCTCGATAGCCTCAATGGCCTCTTTATGCTTACCAAGCGATCTTAGACTGTTCGCCTTATGGAAGGAGAAGTCATATCTATTCGGCTGAAGCGCTAGCAGCTTATCCATCTCGATAACTGCTTCTTGGTGTCGCCCAAGTTCTCTTAAATAATTGGATTTGTGGTAGCGATAGAACGTTTCATTAGGTGCCAGCTCACAGGCTTTATCATATTCCTGAAGAGCTCCCTCCGGTTTTTTCCACAGTCTCAAACAATTCGCTGTGTAGAAATAAAACTCTAAATTAGCTGAATCAATAGAGATAGCGCTTTCATAGCATCGAAGTGCCTCTTCATATCTCTTTAGTTCTTGCAAGAAATACCCTTTATAATAGATGAAATCCAGGTTGTCAGCATCCACTTCTAGCGCTCTATTGATGATGGATATAGCTTCTTCATATTGATCGTTGTTAGCGAGAGCCTTTGCCTGCTTCACATATTCATTATTTTCTTGGAAGCTCTGTTCTAGAATCTTCACGACTTTATGCTGACCGTTCTCTTCGGCACGTTGTAGGGATGAGAGCCCATCTCGATCAGGCAAATGCACATCTGCCCCTGCATGAACAAGCGCTTCAATAATGTCAGAATATAGTCGTCCGCCATTCCCCAATATGACTGCTTCAAGTAGGGCTGACCAGCCTAAGTCGTTGACATGATTCACTGGAACCCCAGCATCAATACACACCTCTACTGTTTTTAAATAGCCCTTTTCGCTCGATGGTAACAGCGCTGTACCTCCAAATCGATTCACGCTCTTCAAATCAGCTCCACCAGCAATCATGAGACGCAGGATTTCATAAAAGCCATTTGCTGCTGAGCAAATAAACGGTGAGAGTTGTGTAATATCTCTAGTGTTCACGTCACTTCCTGCTTCTATTAATCTTTTAACAATCGCGATTTGATTGTTTTGAGTTGCCGCCATTAACGCTGTTCGCCCTGCAGCATCTTTATAATCAACACTGGCACCTTCGCCTAATAGTTTCTCAACAGAAGCCAGTTCTCCCTGTTCACTCGCCTCAATAAGTTTTGTATTCAAGGATAGACTATCCAAAATTGTTCACTCCTTCACAGCCTAGCACGAAGATGTTCGTCTAGTTCGAAATAAGAATGGTGGGCTAAGCAAGTTAGCCCTCTTCTTATTTAATATTTTCACTTAATGCAAGTAATGCTTGTTCAAATGCTTCGATTGGAGGGTTAACGATACCTGCACCAATCATTCCAATCCCCGCATCTTTATGTGCAATGGCTGTATTGATAATCGGCATAATTCCTGTTTGGATGACTTTTTGAATATCAATACCTGTTGGAATCCCTATAAAGTCAAGCATTGGAATCGTCACGTTAGGATTTTCAGTGGTTGTGATTTCTGCCATTTTTGTGGTGTAACTGATTGCATCATCAACGGTACCCCCCACAAGCGAAACAATAGCCGGTGCAGTTGCCATAGCAAATCCGCCAATTCCATAGGTCTCCGTAATCGCACTGTCACCAATATCAAGACCAGAATCTTCTGGTTTATAACCAGCAAACATAGGTCCAATTACTTGTTGTGCAGGACCTGTAAACCACACGTTTCCAGCGATTCCACTCACGCGAATACCGAATTCCACTCCGTTGCGAGCCATTGTGGTAACAATGGTACTATTCTCAATACCATGCGCAGCATCAAGGGCACATTTACAAAGCGCCATCCATGTCGGACCCGAGAAATAGTCGCTGCTGCTAACGAATTCAAACACTTCTTTTTTCTGTTCAACAGTGAAATCGGTTTGGATAATATAAGGCGTTAGTGCTTGAATGATCAGGGTTGTTCCAGCTACATTTCGGTTATGACACTCGTCCCCCATATGAAGGGCTTGTGAGAGCATTAGGCGCAAGTCAATCCCATTTGGATTAAGTTTCATCGCATCTCTTAAAATAGGACCCAATACATCTCGCATCCAAATCAAACGCTGGATAACACTCTCGTCATTGGCACCCATACGAAGGATTTTGGACATTTGTTCACTTAAATTTGTATAGGCAATATTTCCATAAGTTTTATTCTCAACAATATGCATAAACATGGAAGCCGATGTTACACCAGCCATGGAACCAACACAGTTATGTTCATGACATGGCGAGAAAATAATCTCTCCGGACGCGGCTAGTACAGCTGCTTCGTCAATATTTGGGGCAAGTCCTTCAAATACAATGGCTCCTGTTACCGCACCTTTCATCGGACCATTCATTCGTTCCCAAGTGATTGGCGGGCCAGCATGTAAAATCGTATTTTTCGTCATACCAGGAACCACATTGATCGCTTGGTCAAAGCCAATCAGTACCGGTTGCGAGTTAATAATTCGCTCAACAGCCTCTTTGTTAGCAGCTGCAATCTTATCTGTAACACTTGGGTCTTCAAGCTTATCCAGCGCAGCAATTAATTCTGGATTCCCTCTGCCTGGCGGCGTCCACTCCAAGTGAGTTACATTCGCGTTTTGTTTTAATAAATCATCTCTAAAGTTCGCAATGCCTACATTTATGACATTTAGTTTATTCGTAAAAAGTTCATTGATTTTACTCATGACTATTCTCCTTTCACAACGAATTCTCTTGCTAGTAGACCTGCGTTCTGACTGCTGCTTGCATGTGTAGCACCAGAAGCTAACAATTTATTAATTTGACCTTCAATATTTTGACTATCTAGCTCGGTTCCAAGAATGTATCCAATTATCTCTAGATGTCTTCCTTCATCTTCAGCGGCTTGCTTCGCTTCGATAATCGCTGGAAGCATTGCGCCTACAGGATCTTCGTGTGCCCCGAAGCCTAGAACAAAGTCCATCACAATAACACCGACAGAAGGATCTTTTGCTTCTTGAATAAATCTTTCAATTCGAGTGGATGGATCTATCATTGGATGTGGTTTGCCTTGTGTAAATTGGTCGTCTCCGAAGTCAATAAAGGTATGATCTTGGCTTACTCTAACATCTTTTAAGCGATATTCAGGATCTCTCTGAATGTTACTGTAGACATTATCGAATTTCTCCATAGCAATGTGCATCGCTTCATCACAGAGCGTACCGCCACTGAATAGGCCACGGATATATTTTTGCTGAGGATTTAACTTCGCACGCACTTCTTCAATAAGCGGAAGATTTAACGCACGTTTGTTAAGCTTCGATTCGTCTGCTCCAGCTAAAAGTACCGCTTTAAGTGCCGCTTCTTTTGACATTTTTGCAAAATGACCGCCTGCTTGGGTGACCTTTTCTTCATTCCCACCCACAAACCAAACCACGACTGGTTTCTTACATTGTTTAATTTGTGCAAGTACTTTCTCTTCTACACTTGGTGCTGGTGGTTTAGATACGAGAACAATAACCTTTGTTGCATCGTCCTTTTCTAACGCTTTAATTCCGGCCAGCATCATAATGCCGCCAACCTCTTCACTTAGATCTCTACCGCCTGTACCTATCAACTGTGTGATTCCACCGCCAAATTCATGAATACGAACCGTTACCTCTTGGCTACCTGTTCCTGATGCGCCAACGATCCCGATATTGCCTTTTCTCACGGCATTCGCAAAGCACAAAGCGACATTACCAATAATCGCAGTTCCACAGTCTGGCCCCATCATTAGCAAGCCTTTTTCTTGGGCTAAAGTCTTTAATTCAATCTCATCTTCAATACTTACATTGTCGCTAAACAGCATGACGTGAAGATTATTTTCAAGAGCTTTTCTTGCTTCTCTAGGAGCATAGCTCCCATTTACGGCAATAATCGCCAAGTTAGCTTCAGGAGTACCGTTTACAGCTGAGGTAATGGTTGAGTATTTAACCTCACTCTTTCCTTTAGAGGAATCTTTCTTTTTCGTTAACAAATCATTGATGCTATCGAAAGCACCCTCACATAGTTCTTCAGAGGCAGCCTTCACAATAATCACTAAGTCACTTGTTTTGGCACTTTCTACTTCAGGTGTCATCAAGCCCACATTTCTAATGACCTCTTTATTCATTTCAGTACCCATTGCAATAATGGCTTGTTCTACGATTTCGATCTGATTCGCTTTTGTTGAGAGTGACATCAAAGATACGGAATCGATATAAGTGTTTGGTTTTACTAAAACTTGAACAGTCATACTTGTACCTCCCATTTACTTGTTCATTTCCAGCCCTGCAACAATTCCTAGAGCTATATCAGTACCCGAAGTGGACCCTACAGCCAGTACCCTATCTAAAGCCAATAGCAATTCCTCTTCGCTACCTCTAAATAAAGCTTCCATTAAGTCACTTATAGACTCTCTTACCTGGCCAACTGCTGCTTTAGCTAATGCCATATAGCTGATGTCATTGGTTAAAGTCTTCGCTTGTAATACGACTTCTTCACAAAACGATTTGTATAAAAAGTATCGATTATTTTCGATGTTCAAGACAGTAAAAAATCCAACCAAGAAATCATCGCCAGCTGGCGTTAAGCCTGGCCCAAGGCCTATGAGCGAAGTTGCATGTGTGATTGCAGTAGAGATTCGCTTGTTTTGCAATTCCGATACAAGTAACTGCGTCCGTTCATGAAGCATTCTAGACATTTCATCGTCAAAAGGATTGCCGCTCTTGAAAGCCCTTTCAATTCTGCTGTTATTTCCGTGAAGTTTGATATATTGCTTCATGGTGGATACATTCATTATTAAGACATCAGCTTCTGAAGGATATTTAGGCAGCTTACAATTCCATTTCTTAACACCATTCATTGTGATAGACATCTTATTAGCAATTGATAAAACGGAATGATCCGAACTTACAATGTCATTCACCCTGATATCTGCTTCTTCAAAGTGTTCTAAGTCAATAATAAGTGTATTAGGAGCATTATCGATCCCCTTACACGCAATAGTATACAAATCTCCACGATCCAAACATTGAATATTGATTGTGCGATTAAACGTGCTATGAACAAAACCATGAAACTTATGATGAATGATTCGTTGAATAAATTCTCCATCACCGGATTTCGCAAATCTCACTAGAGTCACCTCTGTTTTAATTCCTTATATTTTCAAAAAGGTGATTGACCTCCTTTTCACTTCAACAGATGGATGAATGCATTGAATAATATGATTTGGTTACATCGTACAAAGGCAACGACGAGCGTAACTACCTTACGCACTTAATATATAATATACTGGTAGGGATCGTCATCGTTTAAGCGAACCAAAAAGAGTGCATCCTATTTGTGCATGTTATACAAGCGAATGTGTTAAAAGTGTGTCTGAGGAGCGTGCCAAAAATTGCTAACTGTTAAAGACTTAATGAAGATCAAGGCTATAGAGGGAATAAAAATTGTTGCTGGAGAACAAGGCATTGATAAATCCATATCCATCGTTAACATTATTGAGAATCCTGACGCCTTTGACTGGCTTTCACCTAACGAACTACTCTTATCAACAGGCTACATCTTTAAAAATAATGCAGAACTACAAAATCGAATTATTAAGGAACTTGCGGAGCTGAACTGTTCAGGATTGGTTGTAAAAATGAAACGGTACTTTGACAAGCTTCCTCAGAACATGATTGATGAAGCCGATAAGTATGGGTTGCCCCTTTTAGAACTGCCCTTTGAATACACACTCTCTAACATGATCTCGATCATTAATGAGAAGGTTTCCGGAAGATATGATTTGCTCAATAGAAAGACTTTAGATATACATAACTTGTTCTTCAAAATCACCCTCGAAGGCGGTGGTATTGCCAAAATAACTTCCATGTTATCCGAAACGATTAGTAATCCTATTATTGTCGTAGACAAGGATTGGCGATTATTGCATCACACTGAACATGCGAAGAACAACAGTCCTCTTGAGTATTATCTTGATTTTTCAAATCGACAGCCTGTTTTTAATAAAGCGTTCATCGATACTATTCCTACCAATCTAAATGAAATGAAAAAGTCTATTAAGAGGACCTATCATTCAGAAGGTGCAGAAATAAAATGTCGAGTGATTCCTGTCGCTGCTTCAAACTATATTTATGGCTATATTGTGATTTGGCAGACAGTGCAAGAGCTATCAGAATTTGATTACATTATTTTGCAGCAAGCCTCCACCATCATGGCACTCGAGCTGATCAAAGCAAAGGAAATTAGCGAACTTGAAATAAGAATTAAGCAGGACTCCATTGATGATTTACTTTCGGGGAAAATATCATCCCATGAAGCGCTGCAAACCTTATGTTATTTACATGGATTAAATCCGAGCTATATGTATTATAGTATGGTGATAAATATTGAAATGAATGAAGCAGACAAGTTTGAAGATATGATTATCGGAAAGTACAAAATGGAGTCTATTGCAAAAAAATGTGTGGACATCATTTATGACTTGTCGCATAAAGCGATTGGAGAAATAAAGTGCTTTTATAGAAATAATAGAGTCATCATTCTAGTAGGGCAAAATGAAGAAAGACCTCCTGTTGCGATTAGTGATGCCAAGTTATATGCAAATGAACTGCTTGAGGTACTTATTGAAAGAACGAAGGAAACACTCTTAATAGGCATTGGTCAGCAATACAGTACAATCAGCTCGCTGCATAATAGCTTTTCTGAGGCGAACGAAATGATTAAATTGATGCAACAAAAAAACCTTCAAAACAAGGTCTCACATTTCGAAGATTATTCGGTTTACCATCTGTTGGAAGCTAATATCAAAGTCGTTGCCTTAGAAGAATTTTTTCGGAAGTGTCTAGGTAAAGTGTATGATCATGATCAATTACATGGTACAAGCTACATGTTAACTTTAGAAAATTACTTTATTAACAATCTGAATGTTACCGAAACTTCAAAGGCTATGTTTTTACACAGAAACACACTTATCTATCGCATTGAGAAAATAAAGGAGATCCTAAATCTGGACTTAAAGCATTCAGAAGAATTACTACGAATTCAAATAGCGCTAAAGATATTTAGTATTTTAAATAAAACGATTTAAAAAAACTCCCCTTACAGCAGCAGGGTTCATTATTACACCTGTCTACTACATGGGGAGTCTTTTTATACATACTTATCTCGGCCAGACAACATTCCAAACGTCGTAACTACTCCAGAGATAACGATCAGTGTGATAAGTGGAATCGTCCACACTTGGGTCATATCGTATAAATAACCGATCAATATAGGCCCTATGGCTGCAAGCATATATCCCGTGGATTGAGCCATTCCAGATAATTCTGCAGCTTGATTTCCGTTTCGGGCACGAATTCCGATATAACTTAGCGCCAATGGGAAATTCCCTCCCAAAGCGATACCAATCAAGATAATACTTAGGATCATCATGGGGTAAGATGAGCCCATCCATAGGCCACCATAACCAACAATGGAGCACATGCCTAATGCGAATGCAATCCATACTTGAGAGCGTAGTCGTCCTGCAAGAATAGGAACAAGAAAACTAACAGGTACGCCAACAATTTGTGTGAAGGATAATAACCAGCCTGCTGTCCCCCTACTTATGCCATAGTTATATAAGATTTCAGGTAACCAAGACATCGTTATATAAAATAATGAAGACTGAAATCCCATGAATAGCGCTATTTTCCAAGCGAGTGGTGAACGCCAGATTTGCTTAGCACTGATCCTTACACTTTTTACTGCATTATCTTTGGCTGGATTTAATCTAATTAGAAGGATCCATACCACGATCGCTATGATTGTCGGAATTCCCCATACGATTAAGGCTCCGTCCCACCCAAGCTTCAGACCATGGGCTAGAGGAATACTAATACCTGATGCTAACGATGCGAACAATCCCATTGAAGTGGAATAGATACTTGTCATTAGACCGAACTTTTGTGGAAATTTCTCCTTCACAACTACCGGCAATAGAACATTTCCGATGGCTATCCCTACTCCAATCAATAGCGTACCAACGAAAATAAAGAGTGTCATTGAAATGGAACGAATTGAGATACCGACCAAAAGAATAACCAAACCTAACAATAGCGTCTTCTCGTTGGATAAACGAGCAGCGATTCTAGGAACGAGAGACGACATAACAGCGAAGGATATCAAAGGTATACTCATTAATAAACCTGCACTCCAGTGTGCAAGCCCCACATCTTCTTGGATAATGCCCACTAATGGGCCTACCGATGTAATTGCAGGGCGTAAATTAAAGGCTACCAGAACAATCCCCGAAATGAGTAAAATGATATATAACGAATTCTTGTTGTCTTGTGTCTGTGGTGAATGCAAAAACTAAATCTCCCCTCAACTAATCAAATGCCAAATGATCTTCAGAATGTAGCATTAGTTATAACATATAAGAAAGTAGTTTAAAAGTATAAAAACAAACAGCGCGCACCGATTGAGTATCGGCACGCGCTGAATTTCTAAGCTAGATAAAGAGAAATATTTAATTGTTTGATTTTCTCAATCCACTCTTCTGATAAACCTCTATCGGTTACAATCGCATCAAAATCATTTAACGAAGCAAAGTAAGTGGATTTAACCATATCAAACTTAGAGGAATCAATCACTAAAATTTTCTCAAGAGCACAATTAATTGCCGCATTCTTTGTGTCCACTTCACAACTGTTCGTGCAAGTAATGCCTAATTTAGCATTAACTCCAGCAGCAGAAATAAATGCTTTTGTTGTTCGTGTTCTACTTATTAAATCCAACCCTTCTCTGCTTTCAAACATTTGAAGTTCTGGACGGTAATGACCACCAATAAGAATAAAATCCTTAAACCCTTTTTTATGAATCTCAATTAATGCGTTCATAGTGCAGCAAACAATTTCTACAGAATGATTTGACGGAATATGTTCGATGATTTGAGCGGTTGTTGTACCAATATCAATAAAAATAATATCGTTAGGCTCGATTAGTGAAGCTGCTAACTTACCTATATTATATTTTTCTGATGCTCGATTATTTTTTTGAGTTGTCAAATCATATTCATCTTGTTTATTCTCATTTGGGTCAGAACCATTATAAATAACCGCACCTGAAACAACTTGAACGATTTTATTTTCTTTTAGATATTTAATATCTCGGCGAACAGTCATTTCTGTGACATCAAGTTGATGTGAAAGTTCTTTGATGGATGCGCCACTTTTATTTTTTAGGATTGATACAATTGTATTTACTCTCTCTTGCTTATCCATACCGGTTCATCCTAACTACTAATAATAAAGTATAATTATCAGAATTATACCATATCTAATACCCCAATACTTCCTGCCCTTTTACAATTTTAACTATGGCACTAGTTCCTAAACGGTCTGCACCCAAATCGATAAATGCTTTAGCATCATCCAAAGAGCGAATGCCTCCAGCTGCTTTAATCTTCACATTCTGACCTATGTTCTGTGCAAACAGGCTGACATCCTCTTTAGTTGCTCCAGCTTTTGAAAATCCAGTGGATGTTTTGATATAATCAGCACCAGCTTTTGTAACAAGCTCACATACTTTCACTTTTTCCTCTTGGGTGAGCAAACAGGTTTCAACAATAACCTTTAATACTCTACTTCCACATGCATTTTTAATGGCACGTATTTCGTCGCAAACTTCCTCATAACGTCCACTTTTTAAGAAGCCCACATTGATCACCATATCAATTTCCGATGCTCCATTTGTAATTGCATCCGTTGCTTCAAATACTTTAACGGCTTGTGTACTATAACCATTCGGAAATCCGATAACTGTACATATTGCTATTTTGCCTTCAACATAATTTGCAGCTTCTCTAACATAAGCACTTGGGATGCAAACACTGGCCGTCTGGTATTTCATCGCATCATCACATAAATTCTTTATATCATCCCATGTAGCAGTAACATCAAGGAGGGTATGATCTACTTTTCCTAATATATCTTTAACATCCATTCTGTTCACTTCTCCCTTAATAATTAATTATAAAACGTTTAAAATGTTAATATTCTAACAATTGTTATTGCACTACATGTAACTATTTTTTCCATAGCCATTGAAGGTGAAGAACCGAGCTCTGGGTGCGTGCAACTGCAACTAATAAGTGCTCCTAATATGTATCGGTTTAAGTTGCAATTCCTCAGTTTCCGCTACAAATCAGGTTTTCCCCCAATAACTCACAGGAACAACTACTGTTCTGAATCACACTCCTCCTTCTAATAACTCCAGGATATTTCATTTGTTACATTACCAATATATATATTGTTATATTAATAACATATGTTTGAATTATAACACAATTATGAATATAGTCAATTAAAGTAAAGTTGAAGCCCTTATTCGTGTCATACACCAATACATAGGCAGGAGCATAGACTTTAGGTATCTGTTAATTAGAGGTATCTAAGGAGGTTAATAAGTGGGATATTTTTACTTCAGAAATCCGTACTATGTGTGCCCAGGTCGTAGTTCCCCCCCATTCCAACCAATGACTCCAGGTGGCATGCAATCAGGCGGACCCATGCCCATATATCCTGGAAGCGGCACCCAACAACCAGGAATGCAGACGCATTCTAGTGGTGGCCCGGTATTTGCATATCTAACCATCACTGATATTCAACCTTTCCTCGGAAAATGGGGGATTTTCACCTTAAGTAGTGGTCAAAAGGTTGTAGCCTATGTCAATACAGTTAATACTGATTCAATTAGTGTGCTATTTGCAGATGGCAAAAGTGCTGTCATTGACGTAAAAATGATATCCATGGCTGAAGGACCGTTTCCCACAATGCCAGCTACTCCTGGTAGTGGTTCTGGTAGTGGTTCTGGTAGTGGTTCTGGCAGCGGCCCTGGTAACTGCAGTTGGAAAGAAATCCCCGGCCTTGGTTGGATTTGCATATAATAACTCACGATCCGTCAATGGAAATTTTCCTTCCGACGGATTTTTTGTGTTGTTTTACTAGATTACTAGTTGATATACGAAAAGGCCGCCGGATTATTTCCGACGACCTCTATAACTTCTCTTCAGGTTAAGTTATGATGCTGAGCAATAACCCCTTCTTGAGTTTGCTGATCCAACTTATAACATATCAAAGCAATCACACATGCCGATATCGCCAGGATGGAAGCAGCTATAGGAAGGGAGATTAATCCTCCATGCTGGGCAACCACTCCCCCAATCGCGGATCCTCCTGCGATTCCCAGGTTAGACGCTACTGGATTCAACGATGCAGCAAGGTCCTTCGATCTTGGTGAATACTGCTTGGCCAAATCTATCAAATAGAGCTGAGCTGGTGCGCTAACAATACTCGACATTACGGCTAGCATCATCAGTACGATCATTCCTAGAATCGAGATCGATGCGGTCAAACTAAAGATGATATAGACCACAGCTTGGATAAGAAATACGAATCTAAGCTTACTTACCGCATTTCCGGTTGCAACCTTGCCTCCAATCCAGTTGCTGACAATCGTGGCAATCCCGTATACAAACAGTACGCCACTAACCGAGCTCTTAGGAATATTCATCACTTGCTCCAGCAATGGTGTAATGTACGTGTACATCACAAACACCGCTCCCACTGCCGTAACTGGAATGAGAAACGCAAGAATAATGCGTCCATTCGTGAGCAGTTCGATCTGATCCTTAAGTGAGCTAGGCACAGGCTTCGGTAGTTTGCGTGGAATATAGGCATAATTTAGCGCTATGGCAATTCCGGCTAATACCCCATTTAGTACAAATGCTGCAGGCCAGTTGAAATACTGCCCTACAAAAGTGCCGATCGGTACACCAAATACATTCGCAACAGCGAAACCGCTCAAAATTGTAGCGATCGCTTTGCCTCTTTTCTCCGGGTCCACCGCTTCATTCGCTACTGTAATGGCTACAGAAAGAACAAAACCACATAGTACGGCAGTAACTATTCTAGTCACTAGCAGCATACTGTAGGTTCCAGTTATAGCACTCCACAAATTCAGCAGCAGAATCAATACAAGCGATACAAGAATCGTAATCCGTTTCGGGATACGGCTGAACAAAGACATCATAATGGGTGTGCCAATGGCATAAGCGATCGCGAAACCAGATACCAAGCCCCCGGCTGTCGCTAACGTTACTCCGAGGCTCGAGGATATTTCCGAGAGTAAACCAACGATAATATACTCCGTCGTACCCAGAATAAACGCCATAAAAGTAAACGAGAAAATCAATGCGTTCTGTCGTGATGTTGTCATCGTGCTCTCCATCCTATTTATCTCTATTTTCATAAGAACATACCTACTCATAATACTCATTTAGACTATATTGATCAATCCTATTTTTCATAAAAAGAAGCTTCCCTTAAGTTCAATGAACTCATGAGAAGCTTCTAGTTTAGGCCGGAGGCAAAATAATTAAGGTAATGACTTGTTCTTCGGAATAAGATCTGGCTGTTCCGGGTCCATCCGCATCTGCTTTGAACTTAATGAGGTAGGTCCCAGGGGCCGGCATCTTTTTATTTTCAAGTTGAAACGCGATATCCGAAACACCTCTGTTGCTTCCTGTGAAAGTCAGCGTATGCCCATCATTGCTAATTTGATCACTCGTAAGATTTAACCACCCACTAATGTTATAGTAGTCATTTGTGGTAAAGGTCATGCCTTCTATCGTTACCTGAACTTCAGCATTCGTAAAGGTTTCTCCGGAAAAAAAGTCAAAGCGAATGGTCCGTTGCGTAGAACCAGTTACCAGCTGTTTTGTTTTTGAAATACCTCCGTCAAAGCCATATATGGAGCTAGTAACCGTAGGTGTGATCAGAACACCATTAATAAGCTCAATCGTAACGGCATGTGCAGCGTCCTTCGCCGATTCATTATTGGCTGAATCCTTAGCGGTGATCACGAAATGATACGTTCCTGCGTTCAGATCACCAATATTGGCCGCACTCACAGATCCGTCTGCTTCACTGGTGCCTAATGCGATGGCTGTTCCTAATTCATCGGCATCTACTTCACCGTTCTCATTCGCATCCGTCCACAGGTAGGCTTGTACTGCTGCTCCTTGCTCGCCGATTGCTCCCGCTAACCCGCGAAGCTGATCTTGTGTCCCGTTATAGTTATCGATCGCCTCGAACTTGGCTGAGTCCACTACCGGTGCAGTCGTATCCGGAACTTCGTTCTTGCTCAAGGTCACCGTAACGGTATGTGCACCATCCTTCGCCGATTCATTATTTGATGAATCCTTAGCGGTAATCACAAAACGATACGTTCCTGCGTTCAGATCACCAATATTGGCCGCACTCACAGATCCGTCTGATTCGCTGGTGCCTAATGCGATGGCTGTTCCTAATTCATCGGCATCTACTTCACCGTTCTCATTCGCATCCGTCCACAGGTAGGCTTGTACTGCTGCTCCTTGCTCGCCGATTGCTCCCGCTAACCCGCGAAGCTGATCATGTGTCCCGTTATAGTTATCGATCGCCTCGAACTTGGCTGCGTCCACTACCGGTGCAGTCGTATCCGGAACTTCGTTCTTGCCCAAGGTCACCGTAACGGCATGTGCACCATCCTTCGCCGATTCATTATTTGATGAATCCTTAGCGGTAATCACAAAACGATACGTTCCTGCGTTCAGATCACCAATATTGGCCGCACTCACAGATCCGTCTGATTCGCTGGTGCCTAATGCGATGGCTGTTCCTAATTCATCGGCATCTACTTCACCGTTCTCATTCGCATCCGTCCACAGGTAGGCTTGTACTGCTGCTCCTTGCTCGCCAATGGCTCCCGCTAAACCGCGAAGCTGATCTTGAGTCCCGTTGTAGTTATCGATCGCCTCGAACTTGGTGCTATCAACCATAGGTGCATTGATATCTGAATTGCTGCTATGCCCACTTTGTGAAGAGGAGGACCCTCCAACAACAGGAGTAGGTACTGTTACCACTTCTTTACCCGGCTGAGGAGTTGGTGTGGAGCTTGGCTGCTCAGTATTCCCGTTCTCCTTAAACTTCAAAAACTTGGAGGCTACTAGAGCTACAGCCTGACGATCTACTTTGGCATCAGGATTAAAAAAATTATTATATCCAGTAATCAATCCATATTCTACAGCGGCAGCTATAAAATCTTTGGAATAATCAGCAATTTGGCTACTATCAGCAAATTGCAAAGTTCCAGCTTTACCCGTAGGATTGACCCCCAATGCTCTCACGAACATGACGACCATATCCTGACGTGATAAATTTTGCCCCGTACCGAAAAGATTACTGCCTGTACCCTTGATCAATCTGGCTTTGACAGCTGCCTCTACATAGCTGTATGCGTAGTTGCTTGCGGGAACGTCCAGAAAGGTTGGCAGCGCAGGAGGGTTCGAAACATCCAGCTTCAATGTTTTTGCTAAAATAATTGCAAAATCCTGCCGTGTAATATTCGACGTAGGATAGAACTTACTCTCTTCAACACCGGTCACTATCCCCTGATCGAATAGCTCAACAATCGCTTTCTTTGCATATGAGCCATCAATATCAATAAAGGAAGCGGCAGCCGATCCTTTGGTCGGCATAAGGATAGGGCTTGATAATACAGCAGCAGCCAATATAGAGCTTATCCATTGCTTTTTGTTCACTTGCTTGTCCCCCTGTTCATTGGATGCGTTATGTCGTTTGTCTACAGGATTATAACAAGGATCAATAAACAGATTATAAACAAATAAGCCATGGCCTTATATGCTGGTGGATACTACCACCACAAACATAGCTGTCGCTCACATCATTGATTCTGTGCATCAAACGAAAAAAAATGATAATATGTATGTTGGGTAAAAGGTCTTTGCTATAACTTATATGTTTTTATATATCGCAACAAGAGGAGATAATATGAGTAACGAACAAAACTTTTGGCTTGATTTACCGAAGCCGTTTTTTATATTAGCACCAATGGAAGATGTCACAGATGTTGTATTTCGTCACGTCATTAGTGAAGCTGCCAAACCCGACGTGTTTTTCACAGAATTCACTAATACAGAAAGCTATTGTCATCCTGTAGGAAAAGACAGTGTACGTGGTCGATTAACTTTCACAGAAGATGAGCAACCAATTGTCGCTCATATTTGGGGTGATAAACCTGTATTTTTTGAACAGATGAGTATTGATATGAAAAAACTTGGTTTTCGCGGTATCGATTTAAACATGGGATGCCCCGCACAAAACGTCGCAGCCAATGGTAAAGGTGCTGGATTAATACTACATCCTGAGGTTGCAGCAGAAATTATTCAAGCAACAAAAGCCGGTGGATTGCCGGTTAGTGTTAAAACAAGATTGGGTTACTCTGAGATTGATGAGTGGCGGGATTGGTTAACACATATATTAAAGCAAGATATTGCGAATCTTTCCATTCACCTTCGTACAAAAGAAGAAATGAGTAAAGTAGATGCACACTGGGAGTTAATCCCTGAAATAAAAAAATTACGCGATGAAATTGCTCCAAATACGTTATTAACTATAAATGGAGATATCCCGGACCGCGCAACAGGATTAAAGTTAGTTGAGCAATACGGCGTTGATGGTGTCATGATTGGCCGCGGCATCTTCACCAATCCATTTGCTTTTGAAAAAGAACCTAAAGAACATAGTCCAAAGGATTTTCTCAATTTACTTCTATTACAGTTGGATCTTCACGATAAATATTCAAATGAACTCGAGCCACGTTCATTTAAACCACTTCTTCGCTTTTTCAAAATCTATGTTCGTGGATTTAGAGGCGCAAGCGAATTAAGAAACCAATTAATGGATACAAGATCAACAGATGAAGTACGTCGTTTAGTAAAAACTGTTTTAGAACAAGAATTAGAATGAGGCATATTCACCTGTGAATTGCCCCGTCAATTAGACAGTATAAAACTATCTGATGCTTAACAGAATGAAAGGCCTCTCGTATTCCTACGAGAGGCCTTTCATTTTTACCCTATACGGTCAGAACGTAGTCCTCAATTCTAGTAAAATCAACTTATCCCCATATGGCAATGGAGATGATCCCACAGGTAATCACAGCCGACATGATAATTCTTCGCACTCCTTGCTTCTCTTTTAGTACAAGTATGCCAAGAATCGTACCTACAACCGTTCCAATTTCTCGTATTGGTGCAATTGAAGCTAGTGGAGCAAGCTTCATTGCCATCAGAAACATAAAATAAGAAGCTGGCGAGCAAATACAACCAATCAAGATCATTTTCCAGTTTTGTTGCCATTCTCTTATAATTTGTGCACGACCGGCTCTTATGACCATGAAGAAAGCGACGATTACATAATTAATATTGGATAATTCAAGCGTTGATAGTGGAGATAATTGCTGGACAATTAGTTTGTCCATTAATGTATAGCCTGCAACACACATCCCTACTACAATTGCATAAAAAATGGATATAGAATGAGTCGTTTTCCCTTGATTTGCATGACGATTAACGATTCCACTAATAATAAAGAGCCCTACTATGATACAACAAAAGCCTATCCAGCCTACTAGAGTTAAGGAATCCCCGAATAACACAACACTTAACAAGGTCACTAGCATGACACCAGTCCCTCGCATGATTGGATAGGTCTGCGATAAATCACCATAGGAATACGATTTAGAGAGGAAAATGAAGTACGACCCTTGAAATAAAGCAGATATCGCCATATAGCCAAGTGTCTCCGCATGAAGCTCAACTTGAAGCAGCTCAATAATAAAATAAGGTAATAGAGCAAGTGTACCAACAATATGAATCGACCAGAGAAATACGTATTTATTCAGACTTCTCTTTGTAAATAGGTTCCATACCGCATGGGTAATACCTGAAAATAAAACTAAAAAGAATGCCATTGAAATCATAGAAATATCCTCATTTCACTTATGCGCTAACTCATATGTCCAGTTGCATCCCATCAAATGCTACTGTAATCCCATTCGGCTCAAAAATATGAACCAAATCTTCATGCAACAGATGAGCATTATGAGAGAAATGAGTGACTACGATTCGCCCTTCTGCTTTCATAACAAAATTCTCGATTAACCATTCCCGTGTTTTTAGAGTATCTTCAACATTCATGTGAACTTCACAATTTGGGGCATTCCCAGTCGTACATTCTAGAATAGCAAGATCCAGTTTTTTCCCTTTCAACCAGTCCCAAGTCTGTTTGGGAAACCAACCGCTGTCGTGACCATAGAAAATGGCTTTTTCATCCTTTTCTATGTAATACAATAAACAAGTTTCTTTAGAATCATGATTGGCAAGCAATGGCGTAATCGTAGCTGTTTGTGTTTGTACGGTTTCAAAGGGCCTCAAGTTGTGAAGTTGGAAGCGATGCCTTTCCGTGGCAAGCAATTGACTACAGTGCTTAATAGGCAAATCATGACCGTATAGATGAAGTTCTTCCTCTTCATTAAATTGAGCATAACCAAGCGCACGAATCAGTAAATCTTCAGGATACAAATGATCGGAATGTGAATGTGTAAACAATAAATCGCGAACCTTATCCATATCTACAGAATCACGAATGGAATGATGTAAGGTGTCCGCCGGAAAATCAATCTTAAGTATTTCATCAATCAAGACCGAAGTGCGTGTACGAATATTTTTTCCACCACGTACTTTGGCATGCTTGCAAGTCTCGCAATGACAGAATAACGAGGGAATCCCTTCAAATGCAGCCGTTCCATGAAAAAGAACCTTCATAAATATACCACCCTTGTAGTAGAGAACAACAGGAGGTTAATCCTGTTGTTCTCTACGAGTAACACTCTAAACTGGCTCACTCACTTAATATTTGCATCATCCAAATACTGCAACCATTGCTTCGTGTATTCCGCTTGAATTTTATCGAGACCAGCTTTTTTCGCCTTTTCCATAAATAACTTCAAGCCGGCTTCAACATCCTTAACCATACCATCATTCAAAGGATATAAGTATTGCTTTTCAACTTGTAGAAGGGCCGCCTTCTCTGCTTGATAAGACGTCCAATCCTCTCCGAAACCTTGGAAAATATTCGGTTTTGCTATCTTATCCATTTCATCGAACATGTCTAACACAGCTTGATAGCTCTTATCAAACAACATGAACTCCGGATTTCTCCATGCCCATCCATTCATACCTTCTCTTGTGAATCCATTTGATTGGGCATCACCAAGCATTTTATAATATTTCCCATCTTCAATTTCAAAATGCTTGCCTTCAATACCGTATTGCGTCAGCCAATTGTAGCGTTTATCCGTGACCAATTTCTCATAGAAAGCAAGAGCTCTCTCTGGGTTTTTGCTGCTGCGTGGAACTGCAAAGCCATTATGAATCGGGTGAACGGGTGAAGAGAATCCTTTCATGTTCGGATACGGGGAATAGCCTAGCTCCCAATCCGGATGCAGTGATTTCACTTTGACAACAGCATCACCAAAGCGGTTAGGATTCTCACTTCCCAAAATTGCTGCGGCTTTACCGGCAGCAAATATATCACTACCGCTATCTTTAATGTTCAGCATATTCTTCATAAAGTACCCTTTTTCTTGCCAACTCCTGAACATTTTTAAATCTTCCAAATGCTGCGGAGAGCCCCAATAGCTGGTTACGTCTCTTGGAGTGTCATACATGATGCTAAGTCCATATGGAACTTTATCGTTGGTATTCACAGTTTTAGTAGTCATTTGACGGATGGAATCTACATGACTAACCTCAGTATCCGCCAGAGGTAGCATATCCGGTTCATTCTTGCGTATGCCATCCAAATACTGCTCTAGCGTTTCGAGTGATTCCGGCTTTGGCAAATTATACTTTTTACGCAAATCTTCCCGATAGGCAATACCATCATTTACATACTCCTTCCAGATAGCTGGAACGGTGTAAATTTTCTTGTCAACCTTGACTGCTTCCCAGAAATCCTGTGGTACATATGCTTGTAGCTTAGGTGCAGCCTTCGGTAGGAGATCATCTAGCGGAAGGAAAGCCCCTTTCACCGCATATGACTGGTAATTTGTCCATTCTGCCGTAAAGATCAGGTCAATCGGCTGCCCTGAGGACAACAGAAGCTTATACTTCGACTCCCAGTCTGTCCAGGTTGTGAAGTTGAATTTGACGGTTGCATTCAAATCTTCTAATGCCATTTTGTTAACTTCATCCTGAATGAGATTTAAATCCTTTGGGGCATCGCCCAGCATATAGAACTGAAGCTCTACTTTCTTGGATGTGTCGATTCCAGTCGCTTCTGATGCTTCTGGTGCTGGAGTACTGGTATTCGAATTCGAATTCGAATTCGTTGTTGATTCTGACGATGCCTCCTTAGTATTCGTGCTATTACTACTGCAGCCAGCAAACAAACTTGCAGTTAAGAATAAAGAAGTGCCGATCGTTAACAATTTCTTTTTTCCTTTTCTCATACTAACCCTCCCCTTAATTAAATGATCTATGTCAGCCGATCGCATACGAGTTCCCTTCGTTTGCTTTCGGTACTAACCCTTCACTGCACCAATCGTTAATCCCTTCACAAAATATCGCTGCACAAACGGATATAAGAAAATAATGGGTCCAGTAACGACGATCGCCATTGCCATCTTGGTCGACTCTGTCGGAATGTCACGCCCTAGGGTTACACCGGTTCCAGTGGCCATTTGAGAAACGAACATCATGGTATTGATCGTGTTATACAAGTAGTATTGAAGCTGATACATGCTAACGTCATTAATGAACAAAGAAGACATGAACCAGTCGTTCCAGTACGTCAGAGCAAGGAACAGACCTACAGTCGCTATGCCAGGCATAGCAAGCTTCAGCACGATACTGTAGTAGATCCTAAAGTCGTTCGCGCCATCGATTTTGGCCGATTCGAATAATTCTTCCGGAATCGCAGATTTGATAAAGTTTTTCATTAAAATAATGAGAAAAGGTGTCATAAGACCAGGTAATATCAGTACGGCATAGGTGTCTGCCAGCCCAAAGTATGTAGTCAGCATGATGTACCAGGGCACAAGCCCCCCTCCAAACAGCGTTGTGAAATAAATGAAGAAGGACAAATGATTGCGATACTTGAAATCTTTCCTCTGCAGAACGTAACCCGCCATCGTAATAAGAAACAATCCCACCAACGTTCCAATCACAGTTACAAAAATCGTTACACCATAAGCCTTGATTAGCTGAGTTGGAAAGATAAATACCATTTCATAACCTTCCAGCGAGAACACTTTAGGAATCAAGTGAAAACCGTCGCGAATAATGGATTCATTGGCTGTCAATGAGCCTGAAATGATCAGAAGGAAAGGAAAGAGACAGAGCAAAGAAAAAATCATAATAATCAGGTAAGCCATCATGCGGAAAACTCTAGAACTTAGAATGTTGTCATCCAATGTAATCCCTCCTCCCTACTTTAGAACAATGCGTAGTCATCATTAATTTTCTTGATGATATAATTCACTGTCATAATCATTACAAATCCGAAGATAGACTGATACAAACCAGCAGCAGTTGCCATACCAATATCAAAATTAACTTTCAAAGATCGATAAACGTAAGTATCTACAATATCCGTAACGTTGAAGAGCACTCCGTTGTTCCCGACAAGCTGATAGAACAGATCGAATTGACCTTTCATAATGCTTCCGAGTGCAAATAAGAGCAGAATGATAAATGTTGACTTCAGCATAGGTATGGTAATATACCAGATTCGCTGAAAAATATTTGCACCATCAATTTTGGCAGCTTCGTAATACTCATCGCTAATTCCCATGATGGATGCAAGATAAATGACCATGGAATAACCCAGGTTCTTCCATAAATAAAATGCTGTAATCAGAAATGGCCAGAGCCATGGTGTATTGTATATGTCTACTGGATCCAATCCGAACGATTTGAGTAACTGATTAACAAAACCAGAATCAGCATTAAACATGTTAAACGCTAAAACACTAATCAGAACAAACGAAACGAAGTAGGGTAGAAACATAATGGATTGTGATAACTTTTTAAATAGCTTCCCTCGGACTTCACTTAATAGGATTGCTGCCCCTATAGATACCACGTTACCTAATATGATAAAAACCACGTTGTATCCAAGCGTATTGATTGTCAACTTCAACAGAATTCCAGATTGCGTTAAAAATTTAAAATTGTCTAATCCTACAAACGGACTTCCAAATAAACCACCTGCAAAATCATAACTTGTGAATGCATAATAGATGCCGACCATTGGAGCATAAGAATTTATTAAGAAAAAAATCAGTGTCGGTGCTATCATCAAAAACATGATTTTATTCTTATTTAATTCATAAAAAAAACCTTTCTTCTTAAACATGACTGACCTCCTCCTGAATAGAATTGCTCGTGAATCTTACTTCCAAATCATAGAAGAAGCGGATTCGATAATATACTGTACAATGATACACATTGCTGTAATCTCGGTATTTGTGAAGTATGAAATTTCTGTACTTTTGTGAATATTCACTACATTTAACCTAATTTCGGCTGCTGGATTTATAAATTTGATTGAAAGCACCAGACTGATGATTTATACTCAGACCAGCGATGAAAGGGGTTTCAACAAATGATAAAACATTGGTCTAAAGAGCATAAAAAAGTTTACAGCCGAATACTCCTTGGCTCTATTGGATGTGTTGTTATTACCCTTTTGATAACTTCAACTATTCTTTATATGAACTTTACAAGCATCGCACTTAAACAAGTTTATCGTTCCGATTCAAATAGTCTAAATCAAATTAAAACGCAATTATCTACTATGACAGAGACTGTTACCTCACTGTCCTCCCAGATTTACTATGATTCTGCGGTATCTAAGTTGTTGTATTATGCGGACTTGAATATCTATGATGTCATTTTTGCACAGCAACAACTTGATAACTATCGCGCATCCTTACCATTCATTGAATCCATTTATGTATATAATGCGAAATCCAATCAGTTCTATATTAGTTCCAATAATTCACGAAGCGGAATTCAACCGAAGTCCGAACTGGATGATGATGGAATTCTAGACCTTTTTATGAAATTCAAAGAACATCGCCCCTTTCAACCGATTCCCAGAACCTATAACATCGGTTCGGTTCAGACCACTCCAGTATCAAGCTACACTTACTTATGTTATAGCGTCATTGATGATAATAAAGATTTAAATACAGCTGTTGTTGTCAATATCTCGGCATCATGGTTAGGCCTGCGAATGGATCAGTCGGAGAAAGAGATCTCGGAGAATAACACGTTTATCATTAATCAGGATGGAATATTATATTCCAGTAGTGATAAGCAAGAGATGCTAACTGATATATCTGATAAAACCTATATACAGAAAATTATTCAGGATACTTCAGAATCTACATATTTTGTAGACACTGTGGATGGAGTTAAATCTTTAATAACGTTTACTACACCCGATTCATTAGGCTGGAAATATGTTCGGATTACCCCTTATAGCAATATCACTCAAGAAATAAATGAAATGAGGTATCGAATATTATTTATCTGTATTGGCATTCTTCTCTTAGGATTGTTGATTTCGTTAACTTTATCCCATAGCGTATATCGCCCGATTGACAAAGTCATACGCAAGTTCAAAACCCTGGAAACAGAAAGACGTAACCATCAGCATATTCTCAAGCAGGATTTCCTTAGAAATACGATTTTAGGTAGAGAAACGAATAATGCTGAGGTATTACAACAGAAATTACATTACTTCAATTCAGAGCTTATGGTTAATAATAAATCACTGATTGTTTTGATAAGGATCGATCAATTCCCCACAGTCCTCGAGAAATACAAAGAAGATATAAAATTGCTCAAATATGCCATAATGAACATTTGTACAGAAATTTCCTCACCGATCTTTCAAGTCGAAGCCATTGATATGGGGGATGATAGTCTTTTACTTTTGCTAAACTTCCATGATCCGCTTTATATAACGGAACGGGATTCGCTGATTGAAATGGCAGAGCTTATGCAATTGTCAATCGCCAAACATTTAAAATTATCCATCACGATTACCTTTAGTCCTGTGAAGGAATCCATTGAGCAATGCATCTTAGTCTACAAGCAAGTACTTGAGGCTTCTTACCATCGATTATTCAAAGGATACGGTAGCATCCTCTTTTCGGTTGACATTATGAACTTAAAAACCAAAGAATATATGTTTCCAGTTCACAAAGAAAAACAGTTCATTGAATCCTTGATGTCAGGAAATGCGGAAAAGGCACGGAGCATCTATATTGATATCGTAGGAGAAATATCAGAATATTCTTTTACCGTTGTTCAACTTGTCGTATCGCATTTAGCACTTACTGTTAATAACGTCTTGCGAACATTAAAAAAGAACAATGCGATTTTAACATTACCCGAATTCGATACAACGTTCTTACTACCAAATCATGTTGAAACCATGGAAGAAATCAACACTCCATATTTCAAGATATTTGAAGAAATAAGTGAAAAACTCGAAGAGAAAAGAAGTACAAAACAAGAAGATCTCATTAGAAAAGTACATCAAATTATTGAGCGAGATTATAGCAATTCCAACCTGTGCATAAATTCAATTGCAGACGAGCTCTCGATGTCTCCAATCTATTTGAGCCGGTTATATAAACAATTAACTACAAAAGCACTACCCGATATAATTAGTGAAATGCGGTTGAATAAAGCCAAAGAGCTGTTGAAGACCTCTGAATGTACCATTGTTGATATCGCAGAAAAAACTGGATTTACTAGTAGTTCGTATTTTTATCGTTTATTTAAGAATAGTACTGGTATAACCCCGAGCGATTATAGAAAAAAAAGAGACCCTCTACAATTTTGTGCAGCAAGCGAAAAAAAATGATACTATGTATGATGGGCAAAATGTTGTAAAAGAAGGAGAACTTAATGAGTAACGAACAAAATTTTTGGCTTGATTTACCAAAGCCGTTTTTTATATTGGCACCTATGGAAGATGTCACAGATGTTGTATTTCGTCACGTGGTTAGTGCAGCTGCAAAACCGGATGTGTTTTTCACGGAATTCGCAAATACAGAATATTACTGTCACCCTAAAGTAAAAGTAAAAGAAAGTGTGCTTACTCGATTAAAGTTCACGGAAGATGAACAACCGATGGTCGCTCATATTTGGGGCAATAACCCAGAGTATTTTGAACGAATGAGCATGGATATGAAAGAGCTTGGTTTTCGTGGTATCGATATAAACATGGGATGCCCAGTAAAAAACGTCGCAACCAATGGAAAAGGTGCTGGATTAATTCGACATCCTGAAGTGGCAGCAGAAATTATTAAAGCGACTAAAGCAGGTGGCTTACCAGTTAGTGTAAAAACAAGATTGGGTTATAGTGAAATTGATGAGTGGCGCGAGTGGCTAACACATATATTCAAACAAGATATTGCGAATCTTTCCATTCACCTTCGTACAAAAAAAGAGATGAGTAAAGTAGATGCACACTGGGAGCTTATCCCTGAAATCAAACAATTACGCGATGAAATTGCTCCAAATACGTTGTTAACGATTAACGGAGATATTCCTGACCGTGCAACAGGCTTGAAATTAGTCGAACAATACGGCGTGGATGGTGTCATGATTGGCCGAGGTATTTTCAAGAATCCATACGCTTTTGAACTAGAATCTAAAGAACATAGTGTGGAGGAACTTCTTCATTTACTACTTTTTCATTTAGATCTTCACGATAAATATTCAAAAGAACATGAACCACGTCTATTTAATCCACTTCGGAGCTTCTTCAAAATCTATATTCGTGGATTTGATGGTGCCGACGAACTAAGAAATCAATTGATGGAGACGAATTCAACCGATGAGGTGCGGCGATTGGTGCAACCTTTCTTAGATAAAGAATTAGAGTAATTCGTAATAAAAAATAATGGCCTCAGTTCTGAATTTCATCAGACGGAGGCCTTTTTTATTAAAGATAACCTAATTCCACTCAAGCTTTGGCAGCAATTCTTTTTGCAGCTCACACATCTCATCGATCATCGCACAAGCTTGATAATAGGTTGGAGCTTGCGGATCAAGCAGAATCGCTTGCAGCAATTTTGTTCTCGACTCTTCAACAAACGCCTCAAGTAACAGCTTATGGATTGTACCTTGGATATGGATCGTTCCGATAATGGCAGTTGGCAGTTCAACCGTCATTGGCTTAAATTCGATACCATTTTTGTTAACGATCGCTTGTGTTTCAACGACCATATCATCTGGAAGTCCTTTAATAGCGCCATTGTTTTGCATATTAACAGCATTCAACTCGATTTCATCTTCGAAGAAGATCGCTTCAATAATTGGCACTGCATATTCATTACTAATTTGAACCTTTTCTTTATCGAACGTATAAGCTTGCTCTATCCAGAGCTCTTGGTTCATTGTTTTTTCGAACAAGCCTTTATCTAAAGTACTGCCACTTGCACAGTATACAAATTCAGGTGTTCTAGAATCTTTCTTCCATAGCTGCTCACTTATTGGATCGTAACGGAACTGCAGGGGTAGTCCAGCATAGAAATCTTCTGCCCAAGAAATATACTCGCCGCAATGGTTAGTACCCGGATAAGGGAAGTAGCCATACGTTCGATACAACGTTCTGGATAATCCAACATGATCAAATTGTGCCAAACGGTTAGCTATCTTTTCTTTTTCATGGAGTCGAGGGTATAAATCCTCTCCCGTATTCTTGTTCCAGATCTTCGTGAAGAAGCCAAAGTGGTTCAATCCGCCGCCTTCAACAGCGATATCTTTACCATCCATCTCCAGAAATTCAGCTAGCTGATGAATACCGATGTCTAAACCATGGCATAAGCCTACCACTTTGATTGAAGTTAATTTGGAGATCGCTTCCACCAATTTCGCTTCCGGATTCGTGTAATTGATTAGCCAAGCATTTGGACACACCTTCTCCATTGTCTTTGCAATTTCCAACATCGGACCTAGATTTCTCAAAGTGTGGAACATTGATCCTGGACCGCCGTTCTCACCATATAGCTGCTTGCTGCCGTAACGCCGTGGGATATGGAAGTCTTGTGACCAGTAGTGATATCTCTCTACCTCAATCGCAACGATGGAGAAGTCAGCATCTCTTAATGCATCTTCCAAATTCGTCGTTTGCCAAATCTTCGCAGGATGAGAAAATGCCGTGAACATTTCGGTTGCATACTTGTATGTTCTATTCACATTTTCTTCTACAATGTCCATAAGCGCGATTTCGAGCTCTACTTGATTTTTTAAACGTTCTGACAACACCATATCTTGAAGTGCTCCTAGCCCAAAGGAAACACTTCCTGCTCCGATTAACGCAACCTTCAACTTTTTCATTGTCTTCAAGCTCCTTTTTCCTTTTTATATACGTTATAGCCAGCACCAATAATTCCGGCGTCAGGTCCAAATTCAGTCAACACGATTTTAATGTTCTCTTTTAAATGTGGAAGGACTTTCTTTTTAGCGCTTTCTATCACTCTATCAATCAGCCACTGGTTGTGATGAATGACCGCTCCTCCGATAACAAAAATATTTGGATCAATTGTTTGCATCAAAGAAACAATTGCGTTGGAAAAGTACTCAACCCATCTGTCGATCACTTCAATCGCTTGCCGATCTCCCATATGATATCTTTCAAATAACAAACTCGACGTGGCATCAATGCCATATAAAAACTTGCTTTCCGCTTCAAGAGCAATGCCGCTGCATAGGGATTCCAAAGTGCCGTTATACAACGTTGAATGGTTTCTTTTGCTGTCGGAAATAATCATGCTTCCGATCTCGCCCGCATATCCATGAGCTCCTTGAATAATTTTCTTATCAAGTATGATACCGCATCCAATTCCTGAACTAACCGTTATATAAATGGATTGATTATACGGCTTGGCAGCTCCATGATCCGATTCAAGCACTGTGATCACGTTTACATCATTCTCAAAAAACACTTCATAATTCGGAAAGAACGCCCTGATAGTTTCGATACTAACATTCTCTAGGCAAGGGATATTGGTTATATCTCGAATAAACTGTGTTTGATCATTCCAAGGAATCGGCAATACAATACCTATCTTGCTTGCTAGCTGTTCATGATCGACTTTCGCTGTCATTTCCTTGACGGTTTTGAAAATTTCGTCAGCATTTTGGAAATCTCTTGTTAATGCCGACTCCTTCCGAACAAGTTCAAGGTGCTCATTCACTAATCCAACCCTTATATTTGTACCTCCAATATCAACACCAATAACGAAGTTACCCATATTACGCTCCTCAACTATGATGACTGATCCATATATTTGGCGGCTGCAGCATCTAAAAAGAAATCTATATGATCATAGCCGAGCAATTGCTGAGCAGGCAGCCGTGCGTCAGAGTTTGTGAAAATCTCCTTCACGATTTCAGCTTTGTGCTCTCCAGTTATGACGATAACCACTCTTTTACTACTTGCAATCTGTTCCAAACCTAATGTAATGCCTTGCTTTAATTCAGTCTGCTCATGAAAATATTTTTGAGCGACAGTCTTTGTTGTTTCCGACAGCTCCACAATACTGCTGTAATTTAATACTGGGCTACCCGGTTCATTTAATCCGATATGTCCATTCATACCTACGCCCATCAAACTGAATGTAATTGGGTGTTGCTCGATAAAGTGATCAATTCGCAAGCATTCCTGCTTCATATCCGGCGATGTTCCATCAAAAAACACAATCTGTCTGCTATCCAGTGAAATCTGTGAGAACAGATCTTGATTCAACATCTGATAGCAGCTTCCTTCAGAGCTTTTGTCAATGCCAACCCATTCATCCAAGCTAACGATATTAAGCCTCTTGATTTTCAATTGGAGGCCCGCATCATTGGAAAATTTCTGATAGCTTTTTTGTGGAGTACTCCCTGAAGCCAGGCAGAACACGGGATGCTGATCAGTAAATAAATGATCTTTCATCTCTCTGGCAATTTCGTTTGCTACTTCCTCTTCATTCTCAAAGATTTTGATCATGTTGCTCACTTCCTTCTTGTTTACTCCGAAATAACATTTATCATCTCTTGCTGGAGAATAAGTATAGCTGCTCCCATTGCTGTTGATTGATGTAACTTACTCACCGAAATTTGAGGAGTCCACTCCGTATATTGCTCGACATAGCTTTTCGTGCGGTCCAATATACGTTCCGGAAACAGCGCTACCGTTTTACCGCTAATAATGACCTGGTCGATATCCAAGATGCTGATCATATTGGTAATCGTTAATGCCAGATTCTTCGAAACATAATCAATGCAAGCTTCTACGTCATTCGTTGAATTCAAATCATATGTGCTTAACAAATACTTAATAGCTAATTTGCTTTCCAGCCAACCGACTGAAGATGGAGTCCTTTTATATTCTGAATCAAAGCACATATACTCCAGCTCACCCGCACTTGCATTAACGCCGCGGTGAAGCTCTTTGTTAATAATCAAGCCGCCCCCGACCCCATCACCTGCAGCAACATGAACGAGACTCGTCAGTGCTTGATCCGAGTTTTCAAGATTCCGAAATTCCGCCACAGTCGCTGCGTTCACATCATTCTCCAGAAGAATGGGCAAGTTCACTTCGCTCTTAAGAGTTTCAATAATCGTTTCATACTTAAAGTCGTTTTCTTTATTGTGATGCGTTCTCATCCGGATCGTTTTCTTTCTTGTATTGATCGCACCATCAACGCCAATACCAATCCCCAAGACAACACTATCCGTTTCCTTCGCTTTACTCTTCAAATGCTCCACAATCTCTATGAATATCGAAGTGAACTGCTGGCTATAGAACGGAATATCTGTTTCAATCGAATACGAATCTATAATCTTGCCGTGCAGATTAATAAGTACCGCTGTAATCGTGTTGCCAATAATCTGTATTCCGATTGTCGTATAGCTGTTTTCATTAAATCTGTAAACCGTACGTTTTCTTCCCAAGCCACCAGATCCTTCTCGACTTTCACCAGTGACGGTCAATAAACCAATCTGTTCAAAAAAGGTAACTATCTTGCTTACAGTAACAAAGCTCATTGCCGTTTTTTCTGTGATCTCGACTTTCGCCAGTTCAGGATATTGAAGCAAAATATCGAAGACTATTTTTCTATTCTCATCTTTAATATCATTGGGCAAAAATGATTTCATATGTCCTCCTCGTTATATTATTAATATAATTAATAAATGAAGTTAAATAATTAATCAAAAAAATCAGGTCAGCACTGACCTCTTGAATTTATTATATATTCACTGTAGTGAACGTTCAAGTGTATTTATTTAACTTCCTTAAATTTATCTGTACTCTATCTTATTATCACCAACTAGGCGTGCATTTGGTACGCCACAAAAAGAAGCCTCTCATGAGTTCAATGAACTCACGAGAGGCTTCTAATCCAACCTATTTCAAGGCTTTATCAGCCTTAATTACATCATGCCGCCCATTCCACCCATGCCGCCCATATCAGGCATACCTGGTTTTTCTGGTTCTGGCTTGTCAGCAATTACTGCTTCAGTAGTCAAGAACATAGCAGCTACGGATGCAGCATTTTGAAGCGCGGAACGAGTTACTTTAGCAGGGTCAACGATACCCGCTTCGAACATGTTCACCCACTCGCCAGTAGCAGCGTTGTAGCCGATGCCGATAGCTTCTTTTTTCAAGCGATCCACGATAACGGAACCTTCTTGACCAGCGTTAGCTGCAATGGTACGAACTGGTTCTTCGAGCGCGCGAAGCACGATGTTAACGCCTGTTTTCTCGTCGCCAGTTACATCTACAGCAGCAACAGCATTATATACGTTCACAAGAGCTGTACCACCACCAGAAACGATACCTTCTTCAACCGCAGCGCGAGTTGCGTTCAGGGCGTCTTCGATGCGAAGTTTACGCTCTTTCAATTCAGTTTCAGTTGCAGCGCCAACTTTGACAACGGCTACGCCGCCAGCCAATTTAGCCAAACGCTCTTGCAATTTTTCTTTGTCGAACTCGGAAGTTGTTTCTTCCAGTTGAGCACGAATTTGGCTTACGCGAGCATTGATGTCCGCTTTGTCACCGCTTCCGTCTACGATTGTTGTGTTTTCTTTAGTTACGCGTACTTGACGTGCGTTACCCAGTTGTTCAATGGAAGTGCTCTTCAGATCAAGTCCGAGCTTCTCAGTGATCACTTGACCACCAGTCAGGGCAGCGATATCTTGCAGCATAGCTTCGCGGCGGTCGCCAAAGCCAGGAGCTTTAACAGCAACAGCGTTGAATGTTCCACGCAGTTTGTTCACGATCAACATGGCTTGTGCTTCGCCTTCGATATCTTCAGCGATAATAACAAGCGGTCTAGCTTGTTGAACGATTTTTTCAAGCAATGGAAGGATTTCTTGAGTGCTGCTGATTTTTTTATCAGTGATCAAGATGTATGGGTTCTCCAGAACAGCTTCCATTTTGTCCGTATCAGTAATCATGTACGGGGAAATGTAACCGCGGTCGAACTGCATACCTTCTACGACTTCAAGTTCAGTAGCGAATCCACGGGATTCTTCAACAGTGATAACACCGTCTTTACCTACTTTTTCCATAGCTTCAGCAATCAATTGGCCCACTTCTTCGTCAGCAGCAGAGATAGCAGCTACTTGAGCGATAGCTTGGGAATCTTCGATTGGCTTAGCGATTTTTTGCAATTCTTCAACTGCTGCACGAACTGCTTTGTCGATCCCTTTGCGAATAACCATTGGGTTAGCGCCTGCAGTTACGTTCTTCAGACCTTCACGGATCATAGCTTGTGCCAGAACCGTTGCAGTTGTAGTACCGTCACCGGCTACATCGTTAGTCTTAGTAGCAACTTCTTTAACCAGTTGAGCACCCATGTTCTCGAATGCATCTTCAAGTTCGATTTCTTTAGCGATAGTTACACCATCGTTAGTGATAAGCGGGCTACCAAATTTCTTCTCAAGTACCACGTTGCGACCTTTTGGTCCAAGTGTAACTTTTACCGCATTTGCCAAAGCATCTACACCGCGCAACATAGAGCGGCGTGCTTCTTCACTAAATTTAATTTCTTTAGCCATTGTGTAATTACCTCCTAGAATTTTTTGTATATCACGTTACTTTAAGTAGTTTAGATTTAGCTTATAATCGACTCTCGCTTAGTCAAGAATCGCGTGAATGTCGCTTTCTTTCATAATCAAATATTCTTTACCTTCGTATTTGATTTCTGTTCCTGCATATTTAGAGAAAAGAACACGGTCGCCTTCTTTTACTTCGAGCGCTACACGTACTCCATCTTTCAAAGCTCCGCTACCTACTGCAATAATAGTTCCTTCTTGTGGCTTTTCTTTCGAGGAGTCCGGAAGCACAATCCCGAATGAAGTGGTTTCCTCCTGCTCGCTCGGTAGCACCAATACGCGTTCACCTAAAGGTTTGATCATGAAAAAATAGCCTCCTTTAAAATTATGTTATTTTGCTTCAAAACATAGTTTAGAACTTACCTGTCTTACTTCAAAATCTCTGGTGTTTATGAAAAATATCAATTGGACGCTATGAATATCTGGTCCATCTCATATTTTCCATAAGCATTAGCACTCGACAGCTTGTAGTGCTAACAACAATTTTTATGATACTCAACTTGAGCCCGGATTTCAAGTCCTTTTACACAAATTCGCATTTGTTTTCGTAAAAAATAACGTTTCACTGGTTGTCCTAGGCACACACTCTATACATTCTATCCACAGGGTGTGAAAATATGCGTATGATTTCAGTAGTCTCAACTGTACCACCTACGCCCGAACATTTCAAAAAACAGGGGTTTAAAACAAAAGAACTGTCTCTTTCGTAGAAAAATCTACTTAGTGACAGCCCTCTTATCATCATTCCTCACTCTTGGTGTACTGAGCTTCCCTTGCCGCATCCGCAGCAAGCTGTTTGCGATAGACGAAGGCGGACAGGAATACGCTAAACTCATACAACACAAGCAGTGGAATCGTCACCAGAAAGTCTGAGATGAAGTCCGGAGGAGTGATGACTACAGCAATAAAGACAAGCGTGAAATAAGCGTATCGACGCATTTTACGCAAGCGTATCGGGTTAAGAACCCTCAGTTTTGTCAGAAACATCACCAACAGCGGTAGCTCAAACAGCAGCGCTAAAGGTAGCACCAGACTGAACATGAAGTTGAAATATTGCGCAATTCCGTAGGTCTCTTCCAGTCCCATACTCCGGGTGATAGAGATTGTGAACGAAAGCGCCATTGGAAATACAACATAATAAGCAAAAGAAAGACCGATTAGAAAAAGAACAAAAACATAGGGTACATAACGTAGTGTTGCACTACGCTCTTCCGGTCGTAAGCCCGGACTAATAAACGCCCACAGCTGGTAAGCAATAAAAGGAACTGAAATGACTAATGAAACCGCCATTGCGATCTTCATATACATTCCGATACCATCCCAGAATGAGAACGCATGCAGAACAAAACCTTGCGCTAGATCTGTACTAATTAAATAATCGTAGATTGGCTTGGCACAGAACAGCCCCCCTACCAATCCCAAAATAAATACAATCAGCACATAAATAATCCGTTTACGTAGCTCGGTGAGATGATCCACCACCGACATTTCTTCCGATTCGAGAGACATCCTGACACCATCCCATGACAAGAATAGAAACGCCACACCGACTTTATGTATAGCTGTGCCCGTTTCTGCAGAAAGCAGCAACCAAATTGAAAAAGGGACATCTCCTAAGTCTATTAGACTTGAGAGATTGCCCCATTGTTAAATCTTTTATTATTCCGGCAGGCGTTTGTCCTGAGGAATATCTGCAGCGACCGTCTGCGGGGCCGTCGGCACAGGAGCTTCGCTCTTCTTCACCGGATCACCATCACCAATGATTTCACGTGCGCCTTCCTTAAATTCACGGAAGGTTCGTCCAACTGCGCGGCCTAACTCTGGCAGTTTATTCGGTCCAAAGAGGAGCAGTGCCAGTATAACCAACAAGATAATACCCGGAGTACCAATTCCACTAAACATTATTATTCCTCCTTGTCCGTCTATCCGATCATGGTATCGATTACGATAATCTAATAATACCATAACTTATGTCACAGTTACATCCACTATCTTCTATAAATAGTTTATCCTTGTGACGTGACAAGAATATGACAATGTTATTGGCGGTATTGGCCAGTTACCATGAGTAACGCTTCAGGTAGTTGATCCATAATGGCTGCTAAATTCTCATGAACACCCTTCGGTGTGCCCGGTAAGTTGACAATCAACGTGCGTCCACGAATGCCGCATATCCCGCGGAACAGCATCACCGCACGGTTTTTTTGCATCACCGTACTTCGCATCGCTTCAGAAAGTCCAGGCACCTCCCGTTCGATTACACGCCGGGTTGCCTCTGGAGTCACATCGCGTATCGCTAAATCCGTACCTCCGGTAGTCAATACCAGATCTGCTTGAAAATAATCTGTAAGTTCTATCAAAGCTGCGATAATCTCATCTTGTTCATCGGGCACGATCCGATATTCAACGATCTCGCCTCCAAGTTCCTCTTCCACCAGCTCCCGAATAACCTGGGCGCTCGTGTCTTCCCGTTCGCCCCTGGCCCCTTTATCGCTGGCCGTTAGGATTGCTGTTTTCCACGCCATAGGTTTGTCCTCCCTCTCTATGTATAATTGGCTGTACAGTGCAGCCCACTTGCTTCAGCGCATCGAACGTCAGCTCTGATCATGGTTTAAGCGCGTAATCTCCATTCTTGCCCCCACTTTTAGACACTAAGAGCGTTGGTCCGATAATCATGTCCTTCTGAAGAGCCTTGCACATGTCGTACACCGTTAGTGCTGAGGCAGAAACAGCGGTCAATGCCTCCATTTCAACTCCGGTCTTTCCGGTAGTATGGACTGTTGCTTCTATATAAAGTTCATCTTCGCTGTTATCGGAGAAGCGGATGTCAATACCGGTAAGTGGGAGCGGATGGCACATCGGAATCCAGTCAGACGTCTTCTTAGCCGCCATAATTCCAGCGATCTGCGCAACGGCAAGTACGTCTCCTTTACTGATCTTGCCTTCCTTGATGGCACTAAGCGTCTCAGTTGCCATCTTGATCTTACTCCGCGCGACAGCTGTCCGCTTCGTAATCTCCTTTTCGCTCACATCCACCATACGAGCTCTTCCCTGCTCGTTAAAATGGGTCAATTCCACGGCTCACTCTCCTTTTCGGCAGTGCACTATGCCATTTTCAGTAATCAGCATGTCCATAAAGGCATCATGCTCATCCATGGGCACTTTCGGAACCAGTTGCATACCAAAGGCTAGCCCGATCCAGACAGGGGGCTTCGCAGCGGCATACTCTTCCGTCTCCCATGACGCACGCAATCGATCATAGTATCCTCGGCCGTAACCAAGCCTGCCTCCCTGAAGATCAAAAGCCAGCCCCGGAACAAACACAACATCCGGTAGTGTAACAACTTCAATCTCTTGTGAATCTTTGCCGGATACAATAGGTTCATGGATACCATACGCCCCCGGCTCAAGCTCACTCCAAGCGTTTACCATATGAACACTCATTGCACCACTTGCCGGAATGACACGCGGCAGCAGTACCCTGCGCTGGTCCTTCCACGCCTGTGTAAGAAGCGCGTTGGTATCGAGTTCAGAACGGAAAGATACATAGGCCATCAGTGAGGCTATGTCTTTCGTCTTCAGCCACTCTGATGCATGCTTGCAGACCAGAAAAGACAATTCCCTTCTCTGGTCCGAGGAGAGCTCGTTTCGGGCGATGGTCTTCTCAGTTCTTAGTTGTTGCTTTGCTTTGGAGATCACCGACTCCTTGCTTGACATCGTCGGCCACCCCCATATATTTATCCCAAGCTTATCCTTGTTTGTAAATCCAGTTTACCACTCTTCTCCCCGGTTCGCCAAGGTGGATAGGACTGTGTTTCTGGGCCAGGTCGTTATTCTCTGCTTCCGATATATCGAGCTCTCGCTTGGGAAACGCTTTTCATGTAAACTATAGAATAATTTGTTTCCAGTCATCCCCTGACTTGAGGTAAATTAGGATAACCGTTGCTATATATGGGGCTTGTTATCTTTCGTTTAGGGTAACTTTGGGCTAGTTGAGGTGGGTATATGTACATTTCGTCCCCAATTTGTCCCCATGGGGACAGAACAAAGAACGGTTCCCTTGAGGCTGATAATTATTTAAACTGAGGAATTAACGCTTGGTGTTCGTGTCCGTATAACAGTTGGTTTCCACACTGAGAAGATCGGTATCGTGCTAGCGAAAGGAACGCAAACTCTCCTGCTCGACATTGGCGAGCTTTTACTCATTAGTGAGCTGCCAGAACGTATAGAACCCACACCGGAGGATCTGCTGCCTCCAGGGTGGGAAGGATTCGAGGTATAAACCAACAAAAGCCCTGCTACTATAATGGTCAGCAGGGCTTTATAGTGCTTCATACTATTGTAGGATTGATTACAGATAAACAAGAATTTATCCGAGCAACAAAAGAACCGTCTGGGATATCCTTACAGTGGCTTTTCATTCTCACGTTTTATCTTCTCTTCAATAGCTTCTAATATAAAGGCGTTACGGCTCATATCCACCGCTTTGGCTGCGGCATCGATACGTTCCCTGTCACCCTTCTTTACCCATAGCTTTACTTGATCATAATTTGCAGCGTTGTATTTGTCCTTCGCCCGGGTTGATGCCTTTCCTTGGCCTTGCTGTTCCATTAGCCTGTCCTCCTTTTTTTACAGAATACCACAAAAAATATACTGTTACCAGTATAAAAACCCTTGATTTCATAGTGGTACCAGTATATAATAAAGGTATGTAAAGGAGGTGAACAGGGCATATGAAGGATTGGGCAAACTTAGCAGTCTCCATAGTGAACTTGGCAACGGCACTAGTCCTACTAAGGAAAGCAACGAAGGAGACAAAAGAAAAAGGAACCAAACGCAGCCGTGGCGGCAAACGTAAATAGGTTCCCGGAGAGTAGGAGTAGCACCTCCTGCTCTCCACCTAATCATAACATAAACGGTTTGGACGATACAATCTACCGGCGGGTATACGCGGGCGAGATTTGCAGTAGTTATCTGGAGTTTCGGCGGTGTAAGTGAAATATGGGCAACCGAAGACGAACTTTATAATCTCAAACAGTCGAAATCGGTATAAATGGATTTCTTTAAGTAATCAGGGGGCTACGGCCCATTAATATGAAGGAGGAAGCGATATGCTGAACACAATCACCTGGATCATTATCGGGGCGGGGCTGGTCTTGTCTGTGGTCGCGCTGATTAAAGCTCGGGGGCGGCGCTAATGCTGCCCACACATATTAGACTCGCGGAGCTATACCATCTGCACAAAGCAGGCAAACTCAAAGCCGAGCACGGTCCAGAGTTGCTGCAATGCCTAGCAGTCAACGCACGGTATTGCTGGAACACCCTGAAGCTGCAGCAGCTTTTCAATCTGACCATATCTGCAGAAGACATTGCATGGCTGAATAGCCTCCGTAACCAAGAAGAAACCCTGCGGTTGACAAGGAGGGCACTGAGTTTATGAAATGGGAAGAAATAAAGCCGGGGCAATCTGTACGTATCGATAAGAATCATTTAAGCGGATTTGGAGGTAGGTGCGGAAGAGTTGTAGCGATTGGTACTTTTATTGGAATCAGCGAACGTATAGGTGCTTTGATTGATATACATGAACCGCTACTTATAATTATTGAACCAGAAGCCCTCGAAGAAACCGATTTGGAATTACTACCACCAGGATGGGCTGAATTTGATATATAACTCATCAATTATAACGCCTCGTCATCATCACTGACGAGGCGATTTTCACAACCGTATTAGCGAGGTGTCTTATTGAGCTATCGTTTCCCGTTAGTTTAATTAGAATGGGTTTTCTCCTTTTACAAATGGAATAGAGATTATGTAAATTGAACCAATAAAAAGAAACCAAAAAATTTTTGATTTCAGACGTTGTTTAAAGTAGATAGTATTTTTCATAATAAATAATCCAGTAATAACCGTGTATAGTACAAAAAGAAAGTAAGAAACTCCGAACCAATTTACCCAAACATTACCTATAAATTCAATTCCAAAACTCTCATAAATTTTACTTGCTACATTTACAGTAAGTAACAAGCCAATAGCCAAAAAAACAATTGATTCAAGCAATATAACAACATCTTTCTTTAAGCCTTGAATAACCTCATCTCCTTTTAAAAACACAGTATTACACATCGACAGCCTTCTCCTGATCTCTATTAAGCTATCGTGTCCCGTTAACGTAATAAGTTTATTTTCTATCATTTACAAAACTACCTACTATTGAAACGATTAAACCAACAAATGATATTCCAAGACCAATTACTGATGCTGATCCACTTGATACCAATATCATTGCAATACCAAAAAGGATAATTGCGATTCCTAAGAGAATAATTTTCATAAACTTCCTCCATTTTCATCAATCAAACCCCTTTTATTTCACACTACTATATCAATTTGAATTATATATAGAGTTTTATTTGTTATATTAATCTGCCCATTAGCTTAATAAGGATAAGTGAAAATGTAGCTAGAAGAAAGTGAATAGTTACAAAATGAAGTGGAAGATATCACCTTATTCTGATAGACTACTCCCAGAATCATACATTGGGGGTATTTATTTTTTTATGAAAAGAATTATTGTTCCAATCATCATGTCCCTTGTTTTATTGTTGATGCCTGTGCTTGCTGAGGCACATCCAGGACGCACAGATGCAGATGGCGGTCATTATTGCCGCACAAATTGCGCAAAGTGGGGACTGGAAGACGGAGAATACCATTACCACAACGGAGGAAGTTCAAATTCAAAACCGGCTGCCACTACTAAACCAACTGTTAAACCTACCGCGAAGCCAACAGCAAAGCCAACTGCCACACCAGCTCCAGCTTTGCTTTTACCAAAGAAACAGAACGTTGGTACTCTTCAGGTCTACTTTTTCGATGTTGGACAAGGTGACTCTACTCTAATTCGGACTCCGAATAATCAATATGTCCTCATTGACGGAGGTAATAACGATCAGGGTAAGAATGTAGTAAAGTACCTGAATGGCCTTGGTGTAAAGACACTTGATGCCCTCGTTGCTACTCATCCTGACGCAGATCACATTGGTGGGTTAGATGATGTTTTGAAAGCGTTGGACGTTAAATCTGTCTACGCCCCAAAGGTATCACATACCACTGAAACATACAAAGATTTTTTAACCGCTGTGAAGAATGAAGGACGTACCATCAAAGCAGTAACTAAAGGCACCACTATTCCTCTAACTGGCGTTGAGGCGAAGTTTCTGGCACCTATTAGATCCTATGGGGATAATCTTAATAACTGGAGTGCTGTCTTAAAGGTCACATATAAGAACAAGTCCTTCCTCTTTACCGGTGATGCTGAAAAGGCTTCTGAAAACGATATGTTAGCCGATGGCATGAATTTAAAAGCAGACTTATTAAAAGTCGGACATCACGGCTCCAGTAGTTCAACCAGCAAAGCATTCCTCGACGCCGTTAAACCACAGTACGCAGTAATAAGCGTAGGTAAAAACAATTATGGGCATCCAGATTCCGGAATACTTACAAGGTTGAAAAATGCGAATACTTCTATTTTACGAACGGATCAAAAAGGAACCATTACTGCAATAAGTGATGGCAATAAAATCACTTTTACATCGACTAAGGGGGTCAAGTAAATGCTGAAAGGAATCATAGATCGCTTTGAGGGTGAGTATGCCGTCATTGAATTTGATGGTAAAACCAAAGATGTCCTTAGATCAGAACTACCGGCAGAGATTAATGCTGGAGACACCCTTATTTTTGAAAACGGCAAAGTCATAATCGATATTGAGGCTACAGCCTCACGGAAAAAGGAAATCGATAGTTTAATGGATGAGTTATTCGAAGAATAATAGTTATGCCCCGGCGAAAGCGTCCGAGGCATTTTTTATGTAATCACCTGTATCACATCGTCAATTTTAATCCATTCCCAATTGTCATTGTGGAGAAACTTAATCAGTTTCAATCGCCGGTCTATTTTCAATACTATTCCATGTATAGATTTGTCCTCATTTTGACCAAACAATTTTAGTGTTATTGGCTGTAATCCTCTAAAGATTGAGCCAATACCTGTGAGATGTCTACCAACGCTTGAGGAATTAAATCAGGATTTGTGTGTATCTTCTGATTTAGCGCATCGTCCAGCAACCTATTTTCATGCTCTGGCATAATCATAAGACTTCCTTCCATAGTCCACTAGCTTTTAATTTCCCCCCATCAGAAAGCCTCCTAATATTTTGTCCAGTATTCAATGTTGCCGCCATCAACACCCCACTGTGTCCCTTGTGGAGATGTCTCGAGTCTATTAAATCGAGGATCAGGTCGTTCCCATCCTTCAATAATAATAGCTCTCTCTGGTGGCATACTTGCTTCCCACTGGATATAGTTTTCCATGGCGAGCATTGCAAGGCCATCTTTGATAGGCACCGGCAAACGTCCACTCAATCGCTCCAGTTCTGGCATACCCGGTAACCTCCCAAAGTGTCTTTGGTAATGAGTCAAGATGAGTAGAAGTTTACGAGACGTATCATTTAGCATCACTGATCACCTGCAATGACCGCGGCGTACGTTCCTGCCTCTTGATGTATCCCTTTGCTTTCAATTTATCAAGCAACCCTTGTGCTGTTGAACTGGAGGTGAGCCCTATTTCCTTCATAACCTCCCGTACAGTAGGTGAATGCCCCGATTCTTCCGACAGTTTATTAATCGCCTGGAGTGCCGCATATTGTCTTGGGGTTAATGTCTTCATGTTAATTCCTCCAAAATAAGAACGTTTGTTTGTATTATAATCGAACATTCGTTCGCTAATCAATGGAAATTTAGAACAGCCTATCCCAAGACTTACCCACACTTTCTAACTTATATGGGACATTATTATTGAGTGATATAAACAACAAATTCCCAAAAGATTATTCTTTATTATTGATTCTTTATTTTGAAATAATGATCAAAAAAGAGAAAAATGTCGAACGAATAGTAAATATATGGAAAAGTATAAACAAAATGATAGGTATAATTATCTATTGTGAAATAATTCACCAAGAGGGATAATGTTCTAGCAAACAACAAAATATTCCAAAAAAGGATGCGAAGACATGAAGAAGTTTAAGTTAACAGGTTTTATATCAATGGTTTTAGCTGTAGCAATGATTGGCACTTCCGGCTCAGTACTAGCAAGCCCAGTTAATGTACCAAGTACTCAAAACGAGAATACTTCTTGGACAAATACTGAAGATGTTATTGTGGCTGGTTCAAAAATTGGTTCAAAAGAAATTATCACAAATTATAAAAAGGTATATAATGAAGATGGTTCCACTATTGTTAATTTAGAAACGGAGGTCCATTATAATTTAAACGCTAATGCTTCTGATATCGAAAAAGATATCTTAAAAGATAAAGTAGACAGTACAACTATTGAAGTTACGGATAGTGGCGACTATCTTGTAAATGGAAATCAATTATCTAAAGAAGAACTAGATCAAGAGTTAGTAATGTACAACGCAAAGTCACACGTAGGTATTGCTGCTGCATCTACTGTGAGTGGTGGAATCCCAGCAATAAGTCATTACTACGGAGACTTTACTAAAGTTCATTTTGCATCTTATTCTGACCTGAATATTTTAGGTGGCGCTCAAGGCTCCAATTATCAAAAGGATGGCAGTTACAACAATAGCATCTCTCAAAGAGCTATGTCACAGATTGATATATTCTACAACGATTATAATAGCCTTAGTATGAATAGAAGTTTATTCCAAATACAGGCAGGATTAGCGGTAGTGACAATTGTAGGTGTTATTTCCGCAATTACTGAAGGAGCTGCTGCAGCGTACACAGCAGGTCAAGTTTGGCAAAATTTCCAAGATTGCAAAAATGATTTGACACAAGCCACTAACGCCATAAACGCTCTGTAGACTAATTAAATCAGCAAGGGATCTGTCTATAAAACTTAGCAGATTCCTTGCTGATTTCAAAATAAGAGGTGAGGTTCTTGAGTAACTTTATTCTGATATTTATTCCTTTAATGTGGATCGCAATTCTATATCAATTTTTAAAACATAAGTGGTTAATTAATGATTTGTCGAATATAGGTATGTCTTTATCAACCTGGCTATTAATTTATGTAGATCACCAAACAAAGTATCAAAGTTCCTCGACACTATATATTGCATACATCATTATTACATCAATACTTCTGATATCTTCAATCGCTAGTTTCATTATTGCTAATTACAGAAATAAAAAAGATAAACATTCTTAAAGAAAGATTACCTTTGAATTAACTAATTTCGCTTTTTTATTTAGCCTATGACCCCCCTTACCGCTAATGTTTGACTCTACAAACGCAGCATTTGCAGATGTGGTTGCAAGCAGCTGGCGGAGGGATTTCACATAAAGGTCCAGAGTTAAATCGCAATCAGTCCACTACGCCCATAATCATACGCATAATAGAGCTGGAGGACATTCTTTCTTTTAAGGAGATATAATGCTAAAACAATTAGATAAAAATTTCAAAGCATCAGGTCTACCATCAAATTTCACCTTAGACCAAGCAGGACAGTTACTTCAAAAAAATTACAATGCAATTGAACTAAGTAAAGATGATTTTAAAGATCTACAAAATGATCCAGACGCAAAGTACGACCACATTGCAAAGTGCTATAAAATAATGGACACAAAATTACTTTATTCAATTTACACCCAGGATGAGAAACAGGATTTATCTGAAATGATCTTATATCTTAATAGTTTGGTTAACGATAATACAGGAGCGTCAGAAAAATCTGAAAGTGAACTTATATGGAAAGATATACAAGAAGGGAGACGAATCAATATTGTACTAGAAAGTGTAGATAACAACTCTATATCTTCATTTACTATGCAAGGTTTGTCTCAAAAAATTCTGAATGATCTAATTATATTAAAGGGTATTCCAAATGAATATTGTGTACTGGGCAATCCTCATTATGAATATTACCTGAATGTACTGCATAATGCAGGAAAAATATAATGAATATTTCACTGAACTTAATTTCATTACTAAATTAATTAAATAAAAAAATACCCCGCCAACCATATAAAGGTTGACAGGGTATTTGTTATACATCCTTATGCCAAAATCATCCTAAATTCAAATTCATTTCTCATGTAATAAGCATCCGCGACTTTCACACTAACTGGACTCCATTTCTGGACTGGACCCTCACAATCAATTATGCAGCCAGCTAGATCACCACGGCGTTCAAGAATATCTACCTGTGACTGTGACAAAGCAGCCGTTAGGAATTCAGAGTCTGTCTTTAGGATTTTGTAAATATTACTCAACACGATCACTCCTATGTATGAAATACTACTAGTTCCGACAGGACAGAAGAAAAATAAGCATAAAATCTTCTTCCTCTGTAAAAAAAATTCCGAAAACCAAATAGCAAGTACTCATCCTTAATCAACCTCTTGATTTAGAAGCGATTCATTCGGAATTTTATAAACATATATCCTTTGTGATAAGAGTTCTTCTTTAGCAATAGTTTTAAATACTTTTGCATCATCTGGATTTACTGCATCCCCTAACAAATAAGTATCCTTAGTGGCTAGATGATATATGTACCACCTCACCGAGTCCTCTTCCTCGTAAAAAAAAGTCTCTCCAGTGTATCGAGCGAACTTCTTAATAATGCTCTTAAATATGGCCTTTGTTGCAGCCACTAAAAATGAATTGGTTATCAGCAAGGCTACTCCAAATGTAATAATTACGGTTTTATTTGCAAAATGGATATTCCCCTTAGTAACTTCACCAGCCAGACTACTAGGCAATAGAGAGAAGCAGCTCACTATAAATACCATATGGAATGAGAAGACCCAAAGTAACCGTTTTTCTCTACTATTCAAAATCCATTCAAATATACTATATTTGGGCGCTTTTAATTTCCAGTTAAAGTTCCCAACTAAGAATAAAATGATCGTCGACACAAGAAACATAGTCGCTAATATAGTAATAGTTGTATCAATATAACTGTAATGTGATTTAAATAATTTTGTGTTATAAAGTGCAAAGTAAATAGTATATGAACCAATAGATGCAAAAAAGGCCATAATCACATTACCTATAACTCCTAGAACCTTTAATGATAATCTTTTTTCCTTAGAGAAAAGCACCCTTTCAAATTTCGTTGAAGTTAAAGTAGTTACAGGTTGAAATTTCCAAATAAAGGGAACAGAACTCAATAATATTGGTAATAACCATCCCCACCCTAATGCTTTTACAAAAGGCAACTCAAGGATCTCACTGATCACTTTCTTATCACTCCATTTAAAATATAGGTCCTTGCAACAAGATACTCTCTCGATACTTACAAATCGCAACTGTCGCACAGCTATTTCTAAATGTAACCTATTTGGAACATTATGTATATGTACTCTATATCAGTGGTAAGGAAAGAACACAAAGAAATACCCCACCGAAAAAGGCCAGAGTACGACGCTTCCGTAAGTGATCATTATAAATCATCTGTGATATAAATTAAAATTACATCTATAGCACACCCAAATTTTTATTAGGAATATTTTTCGGAATAATTCCTGTTGATTTTCCTGTATTAAATGATATTATGGTATTAATAAGTCGTATGATGGGGAGGTTATCTTATGGAGCCAATCGCTAAAGAAAAGGCCCAAGACATTTTAAATCCATACCTCGAAAGACTGAACAAAGTAATTGCTGAAAAGCTAAACTATTATTACAGTGGACCTCAGTATGCTGCAGTTCGACATGAACACACTGCTAGATCTGATGCTTCTATATGTCATGACTTAGTATGGCGTGGATTAATCGCTGAATTTGAAGGCGATTCCTCCGTCCATTTATTTAAGAAAAAAGGTCTTATGCTGATGAGCATCAAAGACACTGTAGTTCTTAGATTTAATAAGTTTGACCATAATCTCCTATCAGCTAACTCTCACACTCACCAAAGTGCTCTCTTTAACTTACAAGATATCACTGAATTAGAATTTGAGGGTATGCCTCCTGATGGATTATTGTACGTTGGCTACATTCCAAATGATTTAGAAACAGGCGTTGGAGAAATTCATGTTACATATCGTTATGCAGATACTAACGTGTGGACTTGGGAGATTACGACTGAATCGGTTGCCGATACTATTCCCTTCCCAGCTGCGGCGTCATCACAAGCGAAAACAACAAGAAAACCCAAAGTCAAGGGGAAAGAAAAGAATGTTGGTGATTTAGATGCAGGTAATTTATGATGATGTACCATTTAACAAGCAATTAGTGACTCTTGCCAGAGAATCACGAGGGATCAGCCAGATAGAGCTTGCTAAAGCTCTTGGACTTTCACAGGGTAAAATGTCTAAGATCGAAAATGGTTTACTAGGACTCTCTAGAGATGAGCTCAATAATATTGCTCAATTCCTTGAGTATCCTGTTAGCTTTTTTCAGCGTGATGAAAAGGTTCATGGTGTAGGGCTTAGCGAGTTTTATCATAGGAAACGCCAATCAGTTCCACAGAAGAGTTTGAACAAAATCTATGCAAACCTCGAAGCACGACGCATGGAAATAGCTCAATTATTAAAGTCTATTGATCTTGGAGAACCCGACTTTCATTACATGGACCCTGATCGCTTTAATGATGATGTGCCTCGTATCGCAGCAACAATTCGAGCTGCATGGCACATTCCAAAAGGTCCTATTCAAAATGTTGTTGAAGTTATTGAAAATGCCGGTGGAATTATCGTTCCATTTGATTATGAAGGAGTAAACATTGATGCTATTACAATGTTTCACCCCAACACACCGCCACTGATATTCACGAATTTTGAAAGACCAATGGACAGAATACGATTCACGCTGTGTCATGAATTAGGCCATATTATAATGCATAGAAAGCCTCCAGGTGAAGACACGGATATCGAGCAACAAGCAGATACTTTTGCTGCTGAATTTTTGATGCCGGGAGATGAAATCTCATCCTCATTGGGGGAGTTGTCCTTAAAAAAGCTTGCCTCCCTTAAGCTTTATTGGAGGGTTTCGATGAGTGCTTTACTGGTCAGAGCAACTACTTTAGGGAAAGTGAATGCCGGGCAAAGCAGGTATTTGTGGGAGGAATTAAGCAAACGTGGGTACAAAAAAAGGGAACCTGAGGAATTAACTCCTCCTAAAGAAACTCCGAATATGTTGGACGAAATTTTGAAACTTCATCATGAAGATCTCGGATATTCTATTTCCGATTTGAGTCAAACTCTTCATTTGAACGAATTAGAATATAAAAAGATGTATTCAAGCCAACCTTCACATCTACGGCTGGTAAAATAACATTATGGTTGGATACTCGAGTATCCAACCATTTTTATATTTAATATTTCTACTCTTTATCCGTATATCATTTGCCAGCTTCCAGATTGCTTACGACCCCTTGCACAACAAGTATGGTCAGGACAGCATTCACAGCGAACGTTATCTCATCACACTTCTCTTGAGCCAGCTAAAATCCGAAGGTTGCTCCAATAGCCTCTAACCCTTGTCATCAAATCTAGTAGGAATTTTTTACTTCTTTTTGTTTTGATAACACAACTTACCCACTAGCCTAAGCCAGCGGGCACATTGGTTACTCTTTTGTAGTCCCATCCCTCTTACTAAAAGCTAATTCAAATAGTCCAGTTGCTGATAGCCCAGCCAACCCTCCAGCCCACAATCGAAGCACAAGTTCTAGCTCCGTAAATGGATAAGTAGCAGCGCCAACCAGTAAGCCGATAACCAAACCAATCAGCGGCAAAATATTTTTAGGAACGTTAAATGTAGTCTTCACGAACTGTACGCCTGCCAACACAAAAACGGCGATCACCGAGGCGAACGCTAGAACATCTGTTAAGTTTTGATTTCCCATATATAAATCCCCCCTCATTCTACTGGCATGCCAGCTGCTCTACGCAAGTGATTTGCAAAATTATTAAAGAGAGCCATCCCCGATTTATCCCCATTAGACTTGGCAGTATACCATTCAGGCGAGAGCCAACGGAAAATAATTTCTTGGGCATTACTTTTATGCAATTGCTTAAATGGCGCTGTTGAACCTGGCTGTAAGGGGATACCCGAAGCCATTCTAAGATTATCAGCAAGGTTGTGAAAGTGCGTTAAACCCACCTGATCCTTTTTCTTATGAGCCACAAACCATGCTGGGGATACATAATCATCGATTAGCCTTTGAGCTACACTGGCAGGCATTTGCACAGCAACAGGCGGTATAACGGACACTGGCTGTTCTTTAATTTCTGCTACCACATCATAAAGCAAGTCTTTAAGTGTTTTACCTACAGACGCTAATGCTTGATCAATGTCGCGTTTACGCGCAGGATCTAGCTGCTTATGACTTGGGATATGTGTCAGTGGATTTAGACCCCACTTGTCACAACAATAAGCCATATACCACACAAAGCGCTTGTACGCCTCAAGTGTTTTTATCTTACCGCCGTAGCATAGCTCCACACCTAATGCGATATCATTAGCATCATCTCCATAAAGCTTATTGTCAGTAGTAACGTTGTAAAGGACATGCCAAGCCTTTTCGGCTGGATCCAATCCCGTACCTGTTGGGATGATCTCTAGTATTTTTGTATCGTCAATAAACGTCTGAGCCGAAGCTGAGCGGTCTTTAAGATTTTGAAAATAAGTAAAATGGTTATCCGCAGTTGCCCCTGGATTGCCAGTATCATGAGCAACTAAAAAACCCGGCGTTCCCGATGTTAAACGGGTGCCGGGCCGAACATTTTGACGCTTGTTTATATAACGCCGTTCAATCGGGTATTTGTCCTTAATCACTTAGTTTCCTCCCATTCTGATAGCCACCACAATAGCCCCTATAATCACTGTAATGATTGCCCCGCCAACAGTCCTCCAAAGCCAGCGTTGTGCATCCTCAATCCTGTCTAACCTATGATGCGCTGATTTAGTAGATTGCATAGCTTCACGCGCTAAATCTCGCGTGGCTTCAATAGTCGTTGTTAGGGCAGGTACTGCTTCAAGTGTCTTTTCGATTCTGGCCAACTGTATCTGGATTTCCACAAGTTTATCCTCTGTTCCCAAGACTCCGCCTCCTCCTGACATCCCTACTCCCCCTCTCTAATCCTCCCAATATAAATAGCCCCCGTAATAGCTACGAGGGCAAAATAAAAACGCCTACTATATGGCGCTATCTGTAATCCTTATTTATCTTCAGCCAGAAACTCCAGACCGCTGTCCGTCAGAACCTCCAGCACTCCAGCTTTGAGTGTAGACGGCACCTCTGCATACTTGGTTTTACCCAAGATTACGCGTTGTGCAAAAAACATAACTACCATGATATCACCTCCCTTACAAGCCAGCAGCCAATAGAGCAACCGCAGGATCATTTATACAACTGAGTAGCCAGCTCGGATATGACATCCTCAATAAAATCAGAGCGCTCAGACTGAGCATTAAGTTGTGCCTTCAGCAGAGTGTTTTCTCGTTGCAATATTTCCATTTCGCTCAACTTCGGGGGTTTATTAGCTTCGGCTTCCTGGTAGGCTTCCCAAGCTGCCTGAAGTTCAGTTTCTGTCGGTTGGGGGTTGTCCAGCCCCCAATAGGCGATATACGGCCCACGCTCTACAAGGTCGTAGTCTTCGCCCTCGATCAGCAGATTGTAATCAATGCCGTAACGGTAATGTACACCCTCTAGAGTCTGCTCGTCCTCTTCGGGCAGCTTGATCTCATACCTGAACTTACCCTTCTCTTCCGCCCCTTCCCGCAGGACAGGTTCCGGGCCGTTGTCCTGGACGGTAAAATCCCTCATTGGATTAGCGTTTGGGTATAGATACATAATTGCTAGTGCTTTATTCATTCCCTTTCCTCCTTAGGCAATTTGCACAACGTCAAGATATTGATATGCGCCTCCGCCGTTTCCTGTCATATTCAGATTTGTATACGCATAAATTTCAACGTAATCTCCGGCAGCTAACCTCACCGCCACAGTACCCTGATAAGATGTGCTTGATGTGCCAGCAGTTTGTGAATACCCGAAATCTTTGACTCTTGTACCACTTACCCAAACAGACAATGTACAAGTTGCGTTTGCGCCCGGGCTGTTTGGGTTTAATGAGGCTGACACCAAATACGCACCTGGTTTTGCGGCGGTAAATCTGTGCAAAGTTGGGTTATACTCCCCCAGATTGTCGAAAACCTCTTGGTTAAACATCACCTTTGTCCATGTATTAGCTACAAAAGATTGAGGCAGTGTATACCACGCCGAAATCATGCTCCGCGAAGTTAATGTATTATCTCCCCATGGGTTAACAATACCAGCTCCGTTATCTAGGACTATTCCACCCGCATAAGCAGAATACTTATTGGTACTTGTTATAGTACAGGAGTCCATAACGATTTTACCGCCATAAGCCGCTGTAACAGCGTAACCGTTACCCGATCCTGAACATTGTTGAAGCAGGACTTCACTGTTAGTATGCGCTTGAAAGGCTGGGTTTCTATTACTGACGGAACATCCGGTAAAGTACGCCTTAGAACTATCCACGAAAAAACCGCCATCACTTACGGCAGATGTGACCGTACAACTTTGAAAAACCGCTTCGAAGCAACTGAATATTGAGTTAGGTGTCGGTCTGCTGAAAACTAGTCCCGTCACACCAATCCTACACGTATTCCTCACGAGAGATATGCCATAAACAACATGAGTATTGGTCAGAGTAAGAGCGCCGATTAACTTGATTTCTCCTCCACCACTGCGCCCAGCTATTTTGATTTCTTCATTGCTGTAAGTTCCAGCGGCGATGTTAATTGACACTACATGGTTGACAATCTGAGGGATCATACTAATAGCCTTGTTAATCGTTTTAAATGACCCACCTGCCGTATTAGCCAACCCCGTATTACTATCACTACCATCTGTACGGACATAGTAAGTGATATCTGCCGTGGTTTGTAGTGGAATAGATGATTCTCTCGGATCTCCTAAAATTAACCCACCCTGTTTCGCATCTGATAACAAAACGGCTGTTAGTGTATTGGCACTTAAACCAATTTTAGAGCCTTCTGTAGCTAAATAACCAATGCTGTTATTAGCGCCTTGTATGTTAGTTGCGAAAACATTAGAAGAGTTACGTGACCATATGGCCCCGCCTTTATTCGAATATATTCCGTTACTCACTATAACGTTGGACCCATAAGCACAAACGCCGTAAGTAGTTCCCCCACCACCGCTCAACGCGTAGCAATTACTTAACCATACCCAAGTACAAGCGATCACATCAAAAGCGTTATCTGTTGTCGCTGTTGACGTTATTCCAATCAAGGTTATCTGAGAAGAACAACCGACAACATTTACTCTTTGTACATTGGTAACTCCGCTCGCTAGTGTGCCCAAACTTGCTATTTCAATCGGGCCACTTCCACCAAAACCTTTTAGATCAATTGCTTCTGCATAGGTTCCAGCTGCAATTTTTATAGACCGTGAATGTTCACCAATCTTAGGCAACATTGATACAGCCTTGGCAATTGTTTTAAAAGCAGCCCCCGCCGTATTTGATAATCCGGTGTTATTATCATTTCCATCAGATCTAACGTAATAGGTAATACTAGCCGTTGTCTGCTTGACTCTTTCGTTTAATTGGCCTTGGATTGGTGCAGTTACACCATAGAGTTGATCTAGTGTAGCGTTATTTATCTTACCAGTACCGATCTTGAGCATGTTAATATATGCTTCATCATTGATGTCACTATCCATGATGGAACCAGCCGCATTTATCTTACTGAACTTAATTCCGGCATTAGCATTAACATCAGAATCTACAATTACTCCTGCTGCAATAGCTGTAACTCCATCACCAGTACTGGTAACGTCTCCGGTATGGTTTGGATGTGTGTAGTTATTCGCGCCTGTTGCAATGCCTGCCAGCTTTGTTTTCTCAGCTGCGGTGTAATCGTTCGTAGACAGCTGTTTGCCAGTAACTTTATCGACCTTACCAGTAACGGCATTGTCCAATATGTCCATATTTCCGTTCAGATCGGTAATATCAACGAGATCCGTTCCCTCTGGCTTCTTTAAGCCCAAATTCCCAGTAGTTTTCATTTGTCACTCTCCTACCCAAAAGTTCTTAAGTCGTTCCATGTACCAGTGCCAGCAGTATTCCATGATATTGCTTTAAGCGAATCCCAGAAGGTATACGTATAAGCAAACTCATACGCCAAATGCGCTGGTGTAATCTCTTCGATTATCTGAATTAGCCCAGCCATATTCGGTGGAATGCCTAGAATGCCGATGAATCGGATGATAAATCGATATTCCCCTGAAACTTCTTCTACGGATACATCCCCACCAGCAAAAGCCGATGCTGTTCGTTGTATCATTTCGGGTGTTGTTGTGCCGGTGCCTCGTCTTTTAGCTTTGATTATTTCACGTCTACTGACATAAGACTTTGATGGATCCGAGCTTAATCCAAGCTCAGCCTCCCAACGCGCAAGGCTCCATGTAGCAGTTTCAACATATGCCTGATCTAGCACGTCCTGTACACCTGTAGTTAAGCCATGTATCTCAATACCTAATGATTCCTGCAGTTCTTCTATTTCTTGTACACCCCTGTAATAGGGTGGTAAGTATTTCATAAGATCAACTTTATTTATCTCATCGCTGTCTTCTATTCCATCAACCGAAAAAAGAAGAGTGCTGTATAAAGAATCTCCATAGCCCAACCATCACACCCCCTTTAGTTGGTTCCATGTCATTGCGCTTTGCTTTGCAAGGCCAGTCCAGTCACTCCACGTATCTGCGGTGAGTCCCTGCCTGTAGGCTAACCCATTTCCGCCAATTGCAATTTGTACGGGCCAGCCCCCTGATCCTTCATTGGAAGACCACCCGGACACATTAAGTACGTATACATATGTTCCCGAGGCCGAAACCGGGGGGCTGCCCACGGCTGTTAGTGCTTTAAATGCACTTGTTAATTTTTTTGATTGTAGGTCACTAGGCTTGTCAACCACTGAACGGGTATCCAATATGTTAATCGCATCCGACGCACCGCCTGCCGCTGGCAAAGCTGATGGTTTCCCAGCTACACCAGACCAAGGGACAGCATCAGCGTTGGCAGCATAGTCAACTTTGCCATCGTTGTTCGTATCATAAATACTTTTAAGCATATCTCCTGAGCTTTGAGCAGCCACCAGTAACACATTGCCAGTAGTTGAACCGATATATAACTTGCTCGTATCAGTACAATAGCCAAGCTCGCCTATTGCCAATGTTCCGATTGCGCTTTCTATTCCTCTACGTATCTGGATTAATACTTTTCTCGCCATCTCAAAGCCTCCTAGAACGTGCCCCCATCAATCGTAGCGACCGTAAGTTTATTTCCATTGGCCGCATCATAGACGATACTGGAAGTATCAATATTAGCCTCGATCCCGGTCGCGTTCACAACGATGCCTTTACCTGCCTTAGCAGCTACCGTAGTGGAATCCACAATAACCCCGTTACCAGCTCCTACCGTCAACGTAACACTATCTGACTGACCACCACCAGTTAGACCGTTACCCGCTGTAATCGTCTGTAGAGCTCCGCCTGTCCGAACCCACGCCGTACCATTCCAGCTATAAATCTTCTGCTCATCATCTACATAAGCAGTCCATCCTATAGCAGGGGTATAGTAAGCCCAAGCCCCAGATTGAAACTCAGCAATTTGATTTGTCTTTCCCGCCCAAACCCCTGTCGCTGCTGTCGGAATAATATAACGATCTGCTTCTACCGGACTCGCAGGTGGGCTTAATAAATGTTGGTCTTTTACTGACGCTTGTGGTTCAATATTGTGTTTCGCCAATTCGATTTCATTTTTGATTTTTTGTGCGGACCAAATATCTGTAATAGCCGTGCCGGAGTCATTAATGACTCGGTGTTTAGTTGCATCGTCAATATGAGTTTTGATTTCAGCGGCAGTTTTAGTATTCGTACCATCTGAAACTTTATTGATATGCCCTGCACTGACATCAGCCTTTAATATCTTTGCATAAGTAGCGCCGTCTGCTATATTATCAAGCGACCCCGTTAAATCACTGAGCGCTTGAGCGTTCACTCGCCGCCAAGCTGTGCCATCATCAAAGTATAGATATCCGTTATTCGCCCCGCTCGTTACATAAAACAGACGTCCGACCGAAGCTGCCACTGGACGCGAAGCCTCTGCGCCGGATAAAGCTCGCCCAACCATTGAGTTGGTTGTCCCATCTCCGATATATATTTCTTTCGTATCTGTACAGAAACCCATCTCACCAGCAAGCAATACGCCATAAGTACTGAGTTGAGCTTTGGTACCACGTTTTATCTGTATCGTTTGTGCCATGTTATACCCCTCTCGTAAATGATCCGCCGTCTATCAGACCATTTGTTTTATACCTTTCTATCTCTGTTTGTGTAGCTGTTACTGCTGTCTGTAGAACATTAATATCATCCGCCTCAACGGTATCTCCTGGTGTCTCGTAGGTTACGTAGACTTCAGCAACACTACTAAAAATCTTAATTAGACGGCGCCATGGTGTATCACTTGGAATAGTTAAAGTCCAGTTTGTTAATTTATTACCAGTTAATTTACTACCGCTATAGACTTGAATAGTTGAGTTATTGATATTATCGTGATTCAATAAACCCTCATAAACGCCTGCAACAAGTGGTATCCGTTCTTCAATAACATAGTTGTTTCCTGTTGGATTTTTGTTCAGCTTCTCTTGAAAAACATCTATTTTATACGGGTAGGCCATGTTACACCCCCAATTCCACAGTACCGATCACTGGCACCTCTTCTTCGGAAAGAACAATGTTCCCAGCAGCTCCATTGAGTAGCAATCCAACATAATCAATAACCCCATCAGTGCCTAAAAGGAGCGATCCAATTACGGCTTGACTAACATAAGTAGATACAAAAGACGCTGACTTACGCCAAGCTTCCAATCGCTCCAAAAAGGTATTCTTCGCACCCTGCAAGCTATAACCAGGTGCTAAGGTTACCTTAGCTGATATATTAATAGTCTTGCCGATTGCTGATGTAACTGTTACGACTGCACCTATTGGAGCTTGTCCTTCGCCTTTCCCTGCGACTGGATCAATGTAGTCTTGTACTTGATTAACGAGAACGCTTGATGCCGGAGAACCTTCTGTATTTACAATGACGACTTTTACGGTTTTCGGACCTGACCATAATGGAAATACACGAGCTCCGCCCACTCCGGAAACTTCAAGAGCCCATTCAATGTAATGATATTTGTTTCCGCTGGTCGCTGGACGTCTGGCAGAATCAAGGTAACGCTGCCGTAACATATCGTCAGTCTCCCTATCAGTCCCGGGGACAAGTAACTCTTTCAATTCAGCTCTTGCTAGATTGTTAATAAAATCAATCGGAACTAGGGTGCCGAAATTCTGATTACCCAAAGCTCCCTCAACCTCTGCCTCAAGACGATACTCCCCTAAAGATAGCCGAGAAACCGCCTTATAATTGATTGAACCAATCGCGAAACGACTACCGATTGAAATATCCATTAAGGTGTTAGCGGCATTATAAAACAGCCCCCGGAGTTGAGCTTTTGTTGCCTTCTTGCGGGTCACACCAGACCAAGCAATCGACCGGTCCAGATAATCGCCACTAGCGGTATCAGCAAATATTAGATTCGTATTTATATCCAGCTCAACATACATCTGAGCCAACTCCATTGCCGCCGGAGCCATGGCATCATAAATAATACTGCCTTCTCGCTTATCCATCTCATCGGGTACTCGATCTAGCATCCGTTCTAAGATAGTTTCAAACGTTTGGCCCTCATACACCACCACTCACCTCCAATCGGTCTGTATAGTTTCCATAGTCACTCTCCACATCAAATAAGACGAGCGCTGTATCACCATCATAGGTAAATCTAAAGTTTGTCACGGAGACGATACGATCATCTTGCAGAAGTGCTTCCCTAGCCCAGCGTTCCAATTCTGTTTCAAACACTGCTCTCCCGCGCACTGCACCGACATCCGCCTCACTACCGTAATTGTCACTGTAAATTAGATTTTCAAACCGGGTTGTCGAGAGAATTTTAATAACTGCCTGTTTTACAGCATCCAATCCGTCCACTACCACGGATCCTACACGTCCGTTTACTAGGTCTAATTTATAGGTGAGGCTTGGTTGGGGCATATCCTCCATGTCCTCATTTAGCAGTACATTATCGCTCTGTGGTATCAATTACTCACCACCCTATCCATGATTACGTAACGCTGACCGCCCTGCATACGGATCAAAAGCAGTTTATCTCCAGCGGCAAGGGCTTTCCGGATTACAACTTCCTGACTGCCTAAAATCGCCTTCAGCTCAGTTAATGATTCCGGCACAAGTAAAAAATCCTCTGGAAGAGATAGCCGGTTATCGACTAGCACTTCAAGAGGATTTATCTTTGTTACGGATCCTAATTGCACTATGACTGGACCTTGAGCATTGACAGCGCCTAAGGCAGCTTGCTTTATCGCTTCAATCATATTTACACCAGCCTCAACTCCAGGTCCATGGTATGCACGCCACCTTCTTTCTTGTGAGTACATTCATCGACCAAGTAGAATTTATTTATGTTCATCGCCTTAATATATAGATTCACGTAGCAGCCGGCTCTCATCCGATAATCTCCAAGGGCCTCTATGCTAAGCGTTCGCTTCTCACGATTCTTCATTAACAGTTGTTGCACTAACTGCTCTGTTATCTGGGCCTGGTTCAGCTTCTCATCCACACTCTGGTAAAGCTGCAGCAATCCCCACTTGGCAATGCTGGCGCTGTCCTTGGTGACGTAAGTTTCACGCTTACCTGTCTCCTTGTTGTCCCTGTATAAAACAATTTGATTGTATGTCTCATCGTCTATGTTGCGACTGTAAGAGTAATCTGTCATAAGTGAATCATCACCTACCACAAAAGGAAAACGCATATTGGAAACATTACGTATCGTCAAGCTCCCGAAATCGTCGAAGAATACGAAGTTGGTCCCGTAATTAACCAACGTCTCATCTAACGCCATGCAGATCATATCGATAAACGTTTTGTCGTCACGGATCTGGGAAGGAATAATGTATTTTGTATCTTCCAGCGATCCGGTCTTGAGCTGCATGTCTTGAGCAAGCTTTTTAACTACCTGAGTTGCTGTCTGTTTCGTGAACACATAGGTTCCGCTATTCATTAAATACCGGACCTGATCATAAGCCAGAATGGATATTTCTTCGGTCGTCCCAGTTTCAATACTGAAAATATATCCGTAAAAGACCTTATGCCCCTCGTCCGTATAGCGAACCACATCACCATTATTCAACTGGAATTTTCTATCTTGCCATGGTCCACGATCTACAAGAGTAAATTCTAGGGATGCCGCTTTGCCAATTCGAACCGTCTTCCAGGATATATCCGTAACGATGCTGGATACATCCCAAACGTCTCCATTTTTATTATCTATTAATAATTCCATGCAATCACCCCGGAAGCTTCAGTACGGAACCAATCTTGAGCGTCTTCAGCTGCGCGTCCGTTAAGCCGTTTAACTTCTGAATCTCTTTCCACCGGCTGCCGTCACCGAGTTCTCTTTTAGCAATCTTCATCAAAGTATCCTCGGATTTGACGGTAACTGTTTTCGACTTAGTACGTTCATCTGCGCGTTTCGCTGGCTCTTTTTTTGTTGTAGTGGTTGTACCGGCTGCCGTCTCAGTTGTCTTCAACTTCACTTTTTTAGCAGCGTAAAAGACATACTCCTTCAGGCTGATTTCATATTCAAAATCACCCGGGCTCCCGGCAACCTCTTTATAATTAAATTCTTCGATACTGGTAGCAATATTTATTTTGAGACCCGTTGACGTAAAAATAAACCGGATCGGCTTGCGCTTGTTCATCCAGGTTTCAATCAATTGGATGTAGTCCGCGGGTTGCCCCCAGTTTTTTGATGATACATAGCTTGGTACGGTACCACCTACAGCGATAGCCGGGAAAAAGCTGCTGAAGCTGATCTCTTTGAGCTTAGCAGCTTTGATTACGTTAATTTCGCCAAGGTCCGTTATATTGTAGGTCTCCCCATCGCCTTCCCCACCTATCTCTATTTCTTCAGGAAGGACAGGGATCTCAAACCATATAGCACGGTTGTTAAAACTCAGTTCGATGCTGTAGCCATCGGCCACACAACCCCCCCCTTTAGTTATAGAGACCCTTCGCGGTACTAGCGATCTCTTCATTAAGCTTCTGTGTTATCTTTGACACAATCGAATCAACATTCGCCTGATTGGTTACTGGACCAGTCTTCATCTGAATAGTTGGTGTCAATGTCACAAAGTTTTGAATGTTCTTCATTTCGGCGACATCACGCATAACCTTTAGGTCTTCTTTACTTATATCAATTGGCTTTTCCACTTTACCGAGTTTATCGACTTTTTTAAGCTTCTTCTTGTCATCGTCAGCGGATGCCATTTCTGCAGTAGTCGCTGCTCCGGGTGGCAATATCGTAAAAGAATCTTTAGCTCCTTTTAGTGCTTCATCAGCCGCTTTATTGTCACCACTACCAAATAGATTCGCTCCTTTATCGTAACCAGCATTATATGAATCACCGTAATCAAAACGCTTAAGACCAATTCCCTTTTCTTCTAGAATGCTATCTATATCAAGATCTTTTGCTTGGTCCTTATATTTACCATTACCGTATTCTTTTACGGCCTTTTCTGCCATACTACCAAGACCAGAACGCCAACCGGCTACTGTATCTGCCATACTACTACCAAATATAAAATCCATTGCTTTTGCGATCTTTTCCAATATCCCTAGTACACTATCTGCTAAATCGGCAAATAAATTAATAACAGCCCCAATTGGGTCGTTAAATAGATTCCCAAAGAAATTGGCGAAGCTATTCCAAATGTCGAAGAAAAACTCTACAACACCAAAAACCAATTCTAATAATCCAAAAAACAGATTACCGATAAAGGCCCCTACCGCAGCAAAAGCACCGGCAATAACTCCTGTAGCAGAAATTGATTTCCCTGCAAATTTATTAATTGCAGCTATTACAAGATAGAACAGAGCAATCAAAGCTATGATCGCGAGAATAATCCATGTTATTGGACTAGCGAGCATCGCGGCATTAAGTCCCCACTGCGCTGCTGTTTGAGCAGCTGTAGCCGAAGTAGCTGAAAGTGTAGCACCAGACAATGCTGCTTTTATGCTGGCAGAAGCAAGTTCAACCGCCGAGGTTATACCGCTCCATACAGAAATTGCAATAAGTGCACCTTTATATAAACCTAATGCAGTCACAATCCCTAAAACAATAGGTTCGAGTATTGGCCAATAGCTAGACATGAAGTTATATACATTAATTAATGCAGTCAACAAATTATTTGCCGCGTCTGCGGCGCCAGCAATTCCTGATTTAAAGTCTTCAATGAAAGCCGTTCCTCCCGGGCTATTTAACATATCGCTAATACGCTGGATTAATGGTCCGAATGTTTGAAGAGCAGAATTTTTCAATTCATTCATTACGTCGCCAAATGTCCGAGGCATAGAAGCGAATTTCACATTAATATCATCGGCTGCGTTGAACATTGCCGCCTTGATGATATCCGAAGTGATAGTCCCGTCAGCACTCATTTCTTTGAGTTGACCCTTTGTCTTCCCAGTAACATCTGCAATCGCAGCTGCCAACATTGGAGCATTTTCCATGATAGACCTAAATTCATCCCCTTGGAGTTTTCCTGCGGCCATCGCTTGAGATAATTGATACATCCCAGCTTGTTGTTCCATCGTGCTGGATCCACCAATACGGAATGACTTTTGCATTAACTCTGTAAAAGCAACTAATTCGTTATTAGACTTAAATGCTTCGCCTGCCAAAGTACCCATTCTACTTATAACCGCCGCCATATCTGTGTAGCTACCTTTAGCACGATCAGCGGACTCAAAAATTTTGTTTTGAAGTTCTGCCGTGGTTTGCATCTTGTCATTAATTAAATCTAGGCGAGCAATTGTGTTAATGTAATCATCACTTATTTTCGTTCCTAATCTAATACCTTGAATACTCAAATATGCCGCTGCGATGTTCTTCATGTTACTAAACCATCCACTACTCGCCTTCCCCGCTTCACGAAGATCTCCGTTGGCTTGTCGCTGCAAATCAGTAATTTGTTGTTCAAGTCGGGCTATGCGTTGCAAAGCTGAGGCTAGCTGTGCGGCTTGATTTGAGTCGGTTCTAGTAGTCGTTCGTAGTCTATCCATAGATTGGACTAATCGTAAAACCATGCGCTGTAAGCTTGTAAACGTAGCACGTAAAGCAGGCGGCATCTCCAAATCGATGTTTGCTTGTATGTTTCGCAAACGTGATTCGATGAGCGCTCTTGCGGCATTTACTTGTTGTAGGAGTCCTGCGTGATCAATGGTAATCCTTAATACAGGTTGTCGAAGGCGTTCCACTTGCTGAACAGCTTGACTCGCGTCCATCCTTATAGAGATAGGAGATTCTACAACTCGCTTCAACCTCTCCATACGTGCTGTAACTTCTAGTACCTGGTTAGCGACACGCTGCATTGGGCTTGAAAAGCTGTCAAGCATTTTAAGGGTACTGGATACTGTTGTCACTCAATTATCACCTCCTCAAAAAAAATAAAAGCCGCCATATAGGCGACCTCTAAATTATTTATAGTTGAATTGTTTGCTTTGGATTATTTGATATTATAGGTCGTATCTTATCAATGAATTTAGCCGCTTCAAATGATTTGGGATTGTCCCGGAACATTAATACAGCAAGTTCATTTGCAGAATTAATGTAGTTCATAATCAAGTATGGGGTTACCGTTCGCTCCTTTTTACTAGTTGCTCTTGCACCAACAACTAATCCGATAGGACCGAATAAAAGCCCACCGGCAATCCCCTTTGCTGCGCTGCTATTCACGATATGCGCAATCTCAACATCAGTCTTAAAATCAGCTGCTTGGATCTGCGACAAATTGACAATAAATTCGGATCCACCACCAGTGATTACTAACTTCCCCTCGTTTATTCTGAGTTCACAATGAGTATTTTCAGCAATCGGCAATCCCTCTGTATGGAATAGTGAAGCGCCAAAACTACCGTTAACCTCTTTCTTCTTAAAGATACCCATGCACAACCTCCGTTGCTTTTTCCCTATATTCTACCACATAGTGAAAAACGTGAGAGGGTAAAAATTCCTATTTCTTTGCTTTTACCTTTGCTGCATCTTTCTTTTCTTTCTCAACACGTTCATTAACCGCAGCCATGACAAAGGCCCTTTCTTGTCGCGAAAGAGCCATATATTCATGAGGCCACTTATGGAACTTATGGAGGGCGTAATATGCATAATTCGCATCAGCATCACCCTCCCGTATTAGTTTTTTGCTTCTTCAACCAAGTCTGACATTTCTGCATCAAAACCACTCAACTCACTGATCTTTTGAGCCAATGTTGCAATCTCCCCAGCTAACAGCACCTTCTGTACATACTCTTCAGGGGATGCACATCCCAATTTTTTAATACTGGTAGCATCTTTAAAATTGGGCTCTACGCAATTCCGGATTATTGTCTGCAGATTAAATCGACCTGAATCAAATTCAAATTTACGTCCTTTTTTGGGGATCGTGCAAGACTTGCGAGTTTCGTTGAATTCCTGATCTGTCATTGCCTTAATCTTAAAAGAAAGAACCTTTCCCTCTTTATCCTTAAAACGTGACGATACTACAACTTCATCAGTCAAGCCATCCACAGGATTTTCGTTCAAAAATTCTTGTAAACTCATATTAATAATTCCTCCTATTATAATTCCGTTTTAATTTAATTGGTTGGCGCGGTGAATGATTGACCCATATCAATATCTTCAAACGTAAAATCAATATCTTCTTCCAATGCATCTGATTCAGTATCCAAGGATACCATCACCACACTATCTAGGTTTACCCCTAGTAACGTTACTGTTTGTGAACCGATAGTGGACCCTGGATCTTCGTTTGTAACGGTAATATCAAAGTTAGTATCTCTACCCGTTTTAATATAATCTAGCATCAGCTGACGGAATCTGCTGGTTACATAGTAGATTGTCATACTACCAGTACCCGACCATCCAGTAGTTTTATGCTGAGTACCACGGCGGCCTAATGTTTTAACTTCAGCCTTCTCCTTTTCAACTGATGCTTCAAGAGTCTTGATGTAGAACATTTCCTCTACCTGACCATTGATTGTGGCATAAGCCCGCCCCTCTTGTCCGCTAATCGTGTCATTTGCTTTTAAGAACGACATTTATCTCACCTGCACTTTCATATATACTTTTTCGATACTATCTACTGGTTGAATATTGACTTCGACATAGATGGCATCTGAATCAACACCAGCAATTACCGTGATATCCGTCTGGGCATCAAAGTTTTGAATAGCAGAAATGTCCTGTAAGCTATCCAGATAGATCACAACCTCTTTGCGAAACAGAGCTCGCCCGTCAACGTTGTTTGATACCTTACCGATGTAAAATGATTCAAAGATACGCTTTAAATCATTTGCAATGCCATCCAGTACGCGGAGCACGCGGTTTTTATGAAGTTGTTTCCCCTTTGTTGGTGTGTAAGAGAGGAAAGTATTAATATCCTGCTCAACCACAGCCCGATTAACGGATGGCGTAAAGAGGAATTCTCCAGCTTTTAACGCTGCCTCAATCTGTGTGTTTGTGTAGCGTGGCGCCACATCTACAGCATCATCATATGCCGAATAAGTTAGAGACTCATTCATTTCTGCACCAGCCGTCGCTCCAGCAACCCATGCTGTCGCTTGCGCTGCTGTTAATGTTGTTCCATCGGAGAGAACCACACCATTCTTAACGCTGATTACACCTTCGAAATCGGCTACAGGGTAGTTTTCAAGTACAGCCTGTACCTTTTTACCTTCCGATTCTCTTAAACGCCGTACAAAGGCAGCATAAACCGCTTTGAGCGCATTGTCCGTGGATGTGAGCGCAACTGTTTGGAAATCGTACAGCTCCAGTGCAGCTAAATAAGCAGTATGATCAGCATTAGTCACAGTACCATTAGCACCGCCCACTAAAGGAGCCCCTGCGCTTGCTGTTAAAGCCCCAGTCCCACCCCAAACAATCCAGTCATTAGCTTTGAGACCAGCGATGTTAGCGACCACCTGAGTATCCACCACTGCGTTATCCAGCAACGTTTTCACATCAAATTTGCTACTGTCGTCAATGTTGGTTTGTACTACAATCTTTAGATCGTTCCCCCGAGTACCACCGTATTTTGCTGTTGGTATCAAGGCGCCGATTGTAGCAGATGCTTTAACTCCATCATTAAGCTTGTAAAGCAATACTGTACGCGCTCGCTTTTGCGCCTCACGCACAGGTAACAGTTCTGAAGCTGTAATGTCAAACCCAAGTGTTTTGAATGTATCCTCACCAGCTATAATCGGTGTGATGATCTTTGCTGCTCCCCATGGGAGTGTCAGCGCTAGAGAGGTTATTCCCCTGCTGCCAACTGTACCTAATGCCCCGCCAGAAGTTTCCACGTTGACATATACACCGGGTCTTTCTTTATTTTGAGTGGTCCATGTTCCACCGGCCATAATCTATTCAACCTCCTTGGTCTTAAATTCTTCGATAACCTGCTGTGCCTCGGCCGCCGTATACAACTTTCCCGGCTCCAGCAGCGCCGACAGGACATCTTTATCCTGGTATGAGTATTTGGTAGAGCTCAAGAACTGCTCCTTTGTATACGAAGCCTCAGGAGCTTCAATAGCTTCCTTTTCATTTTTCACACTCACTTAATACCGCCTCCTTGCTTCATAGTCTGCATTTTAATTTCCGGTGCTTTGTCTCGAATCAGGTGAACATTGTACCCAACGAAGAAATGCAACACTCCATCTACAATTTCATGACGCATCCCAGTCCCTCGGTAAATACTACTATTTCCCGATAGGTACTCCAGTTCTGAGTACAGCTTTTCAGCCACTAGTTCACACTCTTCGCGAAGAGCAGCTGATTTACATTGTGGGAAGTAATGAACATCAAAGGGATTAAAACGCTGATAGCGCCGGTTAACCCCTCGGACCTGACTACTTTCTAATAACAGCACAAAAAAGCACGGCTGCTTCATGCCCTGCTCAACTGCTTCGTCATAAACCGGATACTCCGGAGTAAATAACGATAGCTTCTTTATGAGTGCGTTTTTAATATCCTGCATACTCACCGCCCCATATGCTTATTAAGGAATTTCTGAAACTTCCGTTCTATGATAGCTGGCATTTCCCTCTCCAACTCCTGCTCCGATAGCGTTAACATAAACCTACCGTTAACCCAACCAGTACGGAGACGGGTGACATGCCCGAACTCCACATATAGCGCATACTCTACGTTATTTGTGATTTCCACATGCACCCCGCCATCTGGTAGCTTTACCACCTGACCGATCTGCCAGCCCCGCCGTAAGTCTCCGGTTATTACAGGGGTACGGGCTATAGCCTTAGCCAGCAGCCGTCCAGCTAACTCCCTGATGCACTCCTCCATAAACGCCGGAAACTCCTTCTGCATAAGAACCATATTTTTATGCAGCTTCTTCACATCGGAAAAATCGAATTTCCCCATACTCATGCGTTCAGGACCTCTTTTAGCTTAATCTCCTGATGAGTAGCATACCTGAATGCCTTACCCGCCTGTTCTCCTTTGAACTCCATGCCGTTCTGCTGAACCGTGATTCGACTCCCTGGCTCGATAGTTACATCAGGAGAGATAAACAGCTTAGCATCGTATTCCACCCTGTCTGACGTTATAGTCTGTGTCGCGCTTGGAAGAGTTGATTGAGATAGTCCACAAGGCTCGTCAGCCAACACAACGACAGGCTGCTGCTGTGTTTTACCGCTTACTGGATCTTTTACATCCTTCATTTCCGAAACAGTACATAAGCCTTCATAGGTGCTCTCCAGCGTTGCCCGTTCCGCAGCTACCATGCCAAATTGCATCGTTACCACCTCAATCTGCGGAACGCTTGCAACTGAGCCGCATAGTTCCGCACGAAAGCTGCTCCAGATCCGACCGTAACCGTAGCCTTGGCGGATCCGAACGCTGTTGTAACATCCCCGCGCTTGATACTGGTTACAGCTGGTGTAGCCTGCTCAAACTCTGTCGAGTACTTCGTCCGGTAGTAATCCTCTGCTATATGCAATAGCACGTTATCCAGATCCTCCGGGATGCTGGAGATATTACAATAGGTCTTGATCTCCTGAACAATGGTCTGTAACGCAAAGAGCAGTTTGAAATCCTTAGTCTCATTCTCAATCGGGATCAGTAATAGTTGTTTGAGTCGTATCAGGTATTTCTGGATTTCCTCCGGCATCCGATTCACCTGCTTTCAGAATAGCCGCAAGCACATTTTCTTTCTTAGTCGCACCGGCAAGATCAATTGCATGTAACTCAGCGTATGCTCTGAGTTCATCAAGCTTCATATCTTCCAGTTTTTTGTCTGAACCAAAAGATTGTTCTTGGTTTTTTTCTACCTCACCACAACGCTCTACGTGGTACGGATACACAGCATCCGAAAAATTTTGATTACAAATATGACAAATCAATATAAGCCCTCCTTTAAGGAGGCTTTACAGCCCCCCTATATGATTATCCCAAGACCTGTACAGCTAACTCAGGGTACATTGTCTTAACGCCGTAGAGCATATCAACAGACATGGTTTGTTTCTTCTTAGCTACGTCATAGCCAAATACTACCCGCAAGCTTAGGCCATTAAAGCTTGTTACATACGCCTCAGTAGCTCCTCGTGGTAATTCCAACGGACGTGATACCAAGCAAAACGCCGATTCATGAAACGCAAGATTAGCGGCATGTGCTGCTGTTGTTTTATCTGCAAATGTAACAGGAGCATTCGTTACCGCAGCTTTCATAGCTGGGTAAATCGCAACGGCATTAATAATACCTGCCACAGCTGCTGCGCTATCTGCAGTTACGACATATTGATTTCCCGAAACGGTAAAAATGTCACCCTTTTTAAGAGATGTGACGGCTGTACCCGCTGTGCTTTCCAGTTTGATTGTTGTCGCCCCGGCTGTAGCGGTCGTCTTAACATCTGCAAGTGCGGTATATCCTCCTGCAACGTGAGTGAATACAGATTGAGCCATGTAATTATCCAAACCTTGCACACGCCCCATGGAGCCCTCACGTAAAGCAACTGTCGTACCAGACTTTTCAGCGTTTACTACAGCAGGAATGATTGCAAGTTGTGCATTGGCATCTGGATTCCACACGGCGCGGCGTGTCGCGAGAGGAACCTTGTGTGTATCCAATACTTTACGAGCATCTGCGAAGCTTTGCAGCGTGCTTGGTACTGTACCAGGAGTACCTACGAAGTATGGGATATCTACATAAAGGCTCAATAGATCTCGGTTAACCTTTTCAGCAATAGCCAATACTGCAGGTCCAAGAATTTGCTGATTAAAATCCTCTACATTAAGTGTGAGCTCCTTAGATGTGAGTTCTACTGATACGTCTGCAATCTTGTCTAATTTCACCAGCACTTGACCTTCGCCAACGTCCTGTAGGTTGATTGTGTTATTGAATTCATCCGCTACGAACACAGCTGGTTTGCGAATCTGGATTGTGTCGCCTTGTTTTTTAAATTCATCCGAGTGATTACGGTGTACCAGGTAAGGCATAACCATATTGGATTGCAGCAGGGGCAACGCCTCACGCGCAATCAGTTGAGCTGTCAAAAATGTATTTGTCATTCTTTATTCCTCCATGGCCGGAATGTCCGGCATTATTTTTTTGATTCTTGTTCCTTGTAACGGTAGTACTCTTCATCCGACATAAGCGAGTAATCGGGTGCATCTCCTGATTTCTTGCCCTTCCCATCTTTTGGGGATGTTCCCTTGAACTTATTACCGGCTTCTTCCTGTTTTTCTGCAAACAAAAAGCCTTTACTTTCACGTAAGGGCTTCAATAGATCGTCCAAACCACCTTTTATTGCTCCGTTGTCGTCCAATTCGATTTTTGTTTTATCCAAAAGCCCTGCAACAATATCAGGATCGTGAGCATCACCACCAAGCGCTAACTTTAACGCCGTATTCAGCTTCAGTTCCTTTAGATCAGCTGCGTATTTCTCTGATGCAGTCTTATTTTCTCCCTGCAACTTTGAAATTTGCTCCTGTAATGCCGCGCTATCGCCAGTGGACTTTTTCAATTCTTCAAGTTGCTTATCCCGATCCTTTAACGTGTCTTCAACTTGCTTCTTTGCTGTATTCACATCGTTAAATTTGTCTTTAGGAATCCAGCTCCCATCGGAAACGATAGCCAACTTATGTTTATCACCTGCCTTTTCAATGACTTGACTATAAAGCTCCTCACCTAACAACTCTTTCAAATCCATCTATCAACACACTCCCATTTGGTTTATTTAGCGCAACCCCGCCATGGGCAGCCGTGATGCTCCGGCAAACGAGCAAAAAGGCCGCGGCAGTCTCAACCGTGGCCCAATATAAAAAGCACCCTCGCATATTGGAGAGTGCTTTATTTCTTGCTTTTCAATTCTTTTCTCGTCTGTTCAACTTCTTCCTTGGAATACCCACACTGTTTCATGAGGTCATCAACAAAATCATCACCCGTTTTTGTAAAATCCGGACTCAACGGTACGTCATTGTATTCGCGGATCACGTTTTGTGGCCGTGAAGTCTTCGCCATATTCCCACCCCGTTTCCTTGATAAGTCTAAGCAGTACCTGATAATCAAAGTATTCATCCTGCGCTGTCTTTGACATTGTAGCATACTTCTTATCCTTTTGTAACAGGACATTGACCTCAGAGAATATGCCCGGGAGCATACTACGAAGCGCTACTGAATCAATTGTGGAATCCGCTGCATAAACAAAGCTTATGCCCCCGTTGTGTCCAGAAGCAATAACCGCCTGAACGGAGAGATAATTGGCCAAATTCCTGGAATCTAACACATTCACCCGCGTCCCGCGTGGATGGTTATGGGTCAAGATAATGGAACGCGAAGATGCTGCCCTAAGCTTCTTATCTACCTCCTCGGTGAATGCCACCTTATTGACGGAACCAGTAAGCCGGGCAATTTCTTCCCCTGTAGTCTTGTCCAGCATTACAACAATTTCTTTAGCTTCCTTATATCCACTTCGGGCAACCTCGCGGTTAATATCCGCTACTCTCTCCAGTACTTCATCCGTCACATCAGGTAAGTCAGCAAAATAGCTGGCACGCGGATTATATTTCCGGTTTACCACACCCCGCCGTGGTTCTTCGACTCCAGCTTCGAAATCATCCATCGTCGGAACAGAAAAAGCTTGTTGCTGTGGTATTGGAATATCCTTTGTTGGACCACCCGGAATCTCGATAGTAGGCAATGGAGTTTCAGGTGTTTTCTTGGATGGCACCTCCACGGTAACCGCTTCAGAAGCTTCAGGAGCATATTTCTTTTCCCACTCTGGATATGTTATGTCCTCTGGCACTTCGTATGTCTTACCGTCATCATCTCGAGCTACCCTCTCTTTGATGTTGTCATCATAGTGCGGTATAGTCGTTGATCGACAGTGACCATGCATAGGTGGATAATTAACATTAACCTGAGCATCTTCAACATCAAATACTTTACCATCTAGATCTCGGCAAGTAATGGATGTACGGCTGTCTAGTGTGGCAGTGTAGCGGTATTGTTCCACCCCAAGTTCTTTGTAGCCAGCTATGCGAGATTGGCCTGCGAAGCATGCTGATTCCGTCAGTATCAACCGCTCTGCATTCTTCCGTGACACATCAAAGCGCTCCATAAGTTGCTCTACCATTTGCTTAGATGTATCACCACGAATTAATCCCTGAGTAAAGATATTACGAAGCGTCCCAGTCAGTTTGACGCGATCAGTCCATATACGTTGGGAAAAGTTGCTGCCATCCGGTGCCCAAGGTGCTGATAGGATAGCTTCCAACTGCCTTTTATCGATCTTAGCAAATGAAGCTCCTATACCGATGCCTTTTTCCAGTTCAAAAACACTTCGATAGTAACCATCCCTGTAGACGTTGCCTAGTAGTTCTGTTGTCCCTGCCAGACGCTTAGCAGATAATTCCTCGACATGTTGCTTCATTTGCAATTGGATGGATTCTAAGCGGGTAACACGTACTCTTATGCTGGCATTCTCTAGCTCCTTCATCCATCGTTGATCTATTGCGTTCTCTTTACCACGAGCAATGTAATCCTCAACGCTCCATTTGAATTCTTTGAGCTCTCCAGCTTTCAGAACTTGCTTGGCAGCGGATAAGCTAACGATCCCGTTATTATCTGCAAACCGCTGATAGAAATTGTTAACGTCCGTCTGGATAGATATCTGAGCCTTACGGTATTCCTTATTCATTGCCTTTGTGAAAGGTACACCCTTATTTAGTAGTGACTCATTCAGTTGTTCCATGCGCTTTGACCAGTAGGCCTCAGACTTCATTTCTCATCAGCTCCAGCCTCTAGAGGGGGCTTATCATCGGTCAAACCTCCATATTCCTGAGCGAGATCCAGAGCAGTCTTTTCTTCGGCTTCCTTGCGCTTCATTTCCTCCTTGGTATCTGTCACCCATGGATGGTTAGCCAGTATGGTTTCGTCGGAAACTAGCCCCACGCTGTTCTTGGCATCAGTGATAACCTGAGACTCATTAATTACGATATCCCGGTTAAACAGGAAGTTAACCGTCTCTTTAGAAAAATCTTGCTTGGTCGTGTTGGCAATATGGGTATTAACGAACCAAAGCAATTGTTCGAGTGCCGCTTGAAACTCATTTTCAATATCATTTGCATCCATATCCAGATCGGCATAGAGAAACTTCAGCGCTTCTCCACTCGGCGCTGTGGCAAACGAATCAGCTTGAGTGTCAACACCACGACCGAATTCGTAAATATCGCTTCTGGTCATTTCCATGTGGAGCTTATAAGCTTCAGTATCTATCTCCAGATTGATGGTATCTACGTCCGCTCCATCTTCAGCAGTCATTTTCACAGCTCTATAGAGCATTAAGTTACGCCGGAACTCTCCCAGATCCGTACCATCATATCCCTTCAATTTATAGATGCTATTCGGTAAGTCCTCAAGGTTGTTACTATTGTCGGACTTATTCCGGTCATAATCATCTATTAGAGATTTAAGAAGAGCAATCAATGGAATTTCATCTTCGTTGTACTTAAAACAAATGAACGGAATACGATCCCAATTCATTTCTTTCTCGGAATTACTCTGGTCTAGTACTTTGAAGTGACCAGATGTTTCACCTAATTCAACATCAGGCGTAAGGCTTCCTGTAATGAGTTCATACCGGTTAACACCACCGCTATGCCAGAATTCAACCTTCTGAACAATAGTCCTCGTGATTCCTTGATATACTTCAATTTCGTAGACACGGATAAGAGCGTCTAGTTCAGTATGTGCCGTATCCTTCCATAGTGGGATTATCTCCTCAGAAGGTAGCTTCTTAAAGCGGAACCCTCCGTCTTCATCATAATAAATATGAAGCCATGCTTTCCCCTTTTTTATGCTTTCTTTGAGCAAGCTTTTAAGCAAACGTCTGAATCCTTTATCGAATATACCCGTCAACAACTTATCGTAAGTCACATTTTGCGTTTGGATACTCATTTCCTTACTCAATAAATATCCTGCTTTTTGATCTACCAGTTTTCTAGAGAATCCATGAGGTATTTTGTTGTTAGCAAGGTGTTTAGCCTCGACCAATGCCCCGCCTTCACCTACTGTTAGCCGCTTACGCCGCAAAATATCTCCGCGGTTCCTGTAGTAGCGCTCTCCTTCAAGCATGTCATTCCGCTCTTTAGATTCTAGCCACTCAGCAATCTCCTGCTGGATAATCTGCTCATCGGTCATGGCTGAAGCTTTGCCAGCTTCGATGATCCGGATAACCTCCTGTGTGGTACTCAAATAGGTTTCCTCCTCTCCTATTAATCAAATGAGAATGAAGCTGGACGCATAACAATGGTGTTCACAAAATACCGGTCCCCGTCCATCTGGTGGTCATTTTGCTTGATCGGCTTCTCTTCCCCACGATCAGCTGCTTTTTCATCCCATATGTAGGACGAAAACTCACGAAAAGTTTCCTTGCAGCAATCATTGTAGAGAATCTTACCGGTATTCAGTGCCGAAGCTACATTGCGAATGCCTTCTAACACATCGTTTTTTGCCTTTTTCACTATAAACTTGCCGTATTTCCTTACAGTAGCTATAAAGCTTGCTGCAGAAGGGTCAATGATAAGACTTTGCAGCGATACATCCCCAACGAATTCAACCAAATCATGATAGTACTCTTCATCCGTCTTCTGTTGGCTCTGTTGGCGGCCGTCATAGTGGTATTCTTTCACCTTGTACCAGACACCAGAAAAAAGCCCCCACAGCCCGAATGTCATCGGGTTTTGGGTGCCGTAATCACAGGAGATATGATATTTACTATAGCGGCGATCCTCTGTCTTAACAGTATGTTTGTCCCGGTCAAACATGTCGTATATAACGCCTTCTGCCAGCACCCAGAGTCCGAGGATATAGCGCTTATAGAATATCCCGCTGTACATCCGGCGATAGCGCTCCTTAACACGTTCTGACAAGGAGAGATTATCATCCATAGTAAAGTGAAGGTGTAGCGCAAGCTTCGTAACCAGTTGATCCAGCCATTCCAACTTAAACCAATGATAAGGTCCAGCCGGGTTACAGTTAAACCAATACTTTGCCCCATCTACTGAACATCGAGCTGTCGCTTGTTCTACAAATGAGCGCGGCATCAAGGCCACCTCATCAAAAAACATTCCTGCAAGTGTGATCCCTTGTATCAAATCCTGACTTCGTTCATCCTTACCCCCAAACAAGTAGAAGTCGTTACTTACCGGCCCCCTGCTGATAGTAAGATAGTTCTCTGCCCTATGATCCACTACAGTGTATCCTCTGGAGTAAAGCATTTGCTTCAGCGGGCCTATAAGGTTCCGTCGAAGAGCACCTATAGTCTTTCCTGCCATCCCTAGGTTCTCACCATTGAAGGTTTCAGTAGCCCAAACTATAAATGAAAAGGACATTGAAGATGTTTTACCAGAACGGACTGCACCATCACAAATTAAAGCATCTTTATCTGCGTGAGGGCTTTCACCTTGCATCCACCAAGTAAGAACCTGAATCTGCTTACGAGAGAATGGTTTCCATTTAAAAATTGCATTCTTACGCTTCACTTTCATCTGTCCACACTCCTCTCGCTTGAGACTTGAGAGCTTCAATGAAGCCATCGTCTGGCAACTCATTAGCGTCTGGAGGAGTCATACCCTTAATTTCAAGCTGTAGTTTCTGAACGCGGAGCTTAGTTTCTTCGTCCATGTAGCCTAGATACTTCTCCAGCTTATCCAGTGCCTTGAGCTTGTCATAAAACTTTATACTAAGACCTTCACGTCCCTGCTTTACCTCACTCACTAGCGTTCCGTCAACCTCTTCTGAGGATTTAAAGCGCATATAGCTTACTGGTCTCGTAATTGGATCACCTTCGTTGTCTAACACTGGACCATATTCACTCATAACTGTTTCTTCTTGGGACCCGAATTCCACATAATCAGAAGTATCAGCAAAAGCAATTTTTAGGTACTCGGCTATGACTCGATGAACACTCAGACCGAGCTCGCCAACCATCTGATCCTTCAACCTTGTGATTTCTGCCTGAATTTCAGGTTTCCTCAGGTTTTCCCATCCTATGGAATAAGCAGCCCTCTTTGAATAACCAGCAGCTAATGCCGCTCTAGTTGCGTTGAAGTCTCTCATATATTCAAGGACAAACATTCTTTGCTTGTCAGTTAGCTCACCTTCTACTTCTGACGGATCGCCTCGAGCCACTTCTTTTTTCTGCTTGTTGATCTTCGGTTTCTTTTGTTGTACAACACTTTTCTTTTCTTTTGGCTGTTGTACAACGTTGTCTGATGATTGTTGTACAACATTCCATTTATCACGTTGCTTCCAGACAGCTACCTTCTTTTCATCAATGTCCAGTTGCTCGGCTATCTGCCTGTTTGTTATTTCCCCACCGTGTTCACGCCATATTTCTAGTGCGCGGTCACGGTTTGGATCGCGTGCTCTTGGCATTACATTTTCACCACCCCCGCCGTTATGTTTATTTCGCATTGCAACTCAGAAAGCTCAACCTTCTTATGTTTGTTCAAAATTATTTTATAGACGAGAATGAAAAACACAAAAAGCCCAACCTAAAAAAGATTGGACTTATCGCAATAGATACTTTACATCTGTAAAGTATCATGGTATAATAAGTATATAAGAGAGAGGGGGTGAAACAATGAAAACAAGAAAAGAAAGACGTTCTGAGGAACGGCTGGAAACGATTAAAGCGGTGACCGTCATCATCACTTTAATCACAGCCATTCTAAACATTATCGCTAAGTTCATCCACTGAACCGACCCAGAAGTCAAAGCCCCGAAAGGGGCTTTGATCCAAGGGAATAACGAAAATGCCGAACGCCTTTCTTCTCTTGATTATAGCACTATTTTAAAGTAAAGGAGAATTGATTTATGGGTAAAAAAATCTCAAATAAACTAGTATATCCAGCTTTCATTCTCAGTATCATCGCCTTAGTTCTTACTCTTCTTCAATTCGTGGAGGTAGTTAAGTAATGTACACCTTCAAGAGTAAGGAAGAACTGGCTGAATGGATCGCACGCGAAATCTGCGGCGTATCGGAAGCAATGGAGATACTGGAATCTACACGGCAGAACATTCACGGATTCGTGAAAAACGGAAAGCTCAAACCGGTTAAAGAAACCAAGAATGAACGCCTTTTCTTCCGTTCTGATCTTATAGAGCGGAAGGAAGCAGCTAAGGCATATCACACTAAGAAGGACAAGCCCGGTGAATAAGCCGGGCTTTCTTTTTATGGTTTAATTCCTGCTCAGCTAATATTGATATCTCAGCCAGGTTACATTATCACCACTCCCGTATTTAAGGCATGAAAAAAAACACCCGAAGGTGCTTACACTAACAGATCAAAAATTTTCTCAATGTAAGTTATAAATGTATCTTTCCAATCCACATTCGCTTCATCATTAGGAGAAAGCAATATTTGCTCTCCAGATTTCAAGTGAATCTCAAGTTTCGCTTCAATTTGCCTCTGATTATTCGCTCGAACAAGTTTCAATTTTTCAACTTCAAAATTTTTGTATAGGATGATCTCTGTTGCATCCATATTTTCAATGAAACACCAGATATTTGAGTCAGTAAAAATAAAGAACTCTGTAGGATTCACGTCCGAAAAGAAATTTTTCGGATAAAAAGCTTTCACTTGTTCTTCTAAAACAAACTTATCGATGGAAAAAAACATCGCATGATATTTCCTTTGGTCATTCATATTTTTTTTAAAATCTAAAAATCTATCCATATTATCATCTCCCCTCGATAACAATTCGACAAAAAGGAAGTAATTTCCTGCTTTATGCCATGCCCTTACTTCACTGCCACCTCTGCAGCTTTTTGGGTTTAGATTATGGGTTATTTACAATACAAAAAGAGCCGCTTTTCAGCGACTCTCAAGTAAAACAGAGTTTATTTTAATCATTTATTATCAATGTGCAATTAGATGCTTTAGCATCTTTTGCATTTGTCCAGTTGATGATTTATTTAATGTCTCAACTGTCGCCATATAGTACTGATTATTACTATACTTATTTGGAATTGGGCTTTGAATTCTTAAATTACTAACTTGCTTTACACGTTTAATTTTAAAGTAATCATTTATTTTGGGAGCTATAGCCCAGACTGTACTGTTCATCAAATCATCTATTTTTAGAAATGATCGTATGATGAAAAACGGAATAACGAGAATCGAAGCAAAAAACAGGAGTAACTTTCTACTCACCTTTTCGGAAGCATTTATCATCTTAAACGGCACTTGAAATGGAATGGTCAGTATACCAAAAACCAGAATGAAGAACAGCATAATTACACGAGCTGATGTCTTTGGAAGGTAGCCTTCTTGATATGATCTTAAAAACAAACCTGTTATGCCTCCTATAAACAAAACACATCCAAAAACAATAATGGTAGTAGTAATAGTCATTTCCTTATCCCTCCTTTACAATCTGGCCGTTTTTTGCCTTGTAACTGACATAGCCGGAGACGCTGTAGCCTCTTCTTTTTTCAGAAAAAACTCAGCACCCACTAAAAACGGAAAGAGCAACATGAGTGGGAGAGTGTAAATGTAAGCAAACTTTTTCAGTTCAGGATGTGCCAATGGCAATTTGTCAGTCAAGCTGAAAATTAGACTTTGCACATCTAAGTGAACTATTCCAAACAAACCACAAAGGGAAAAAGCAAAGTATATTAAGGAAAGGCCGCTCCCGAATATAGATAGTATATTCCTTACCTTATCCTTTGTTTCCAAATAAATTATAACATATTCATATAGCGATGTAATCGAGGTTACAAAAAGCACAGTAAAAAACGTTGTGCCTGTATCCGGCCTTACACATGTTACGCCCCAAGTAAAAACTACAATCAATAAACGAAACATAGTTTTAACTTTATGGGATTTACTTGTGGTCTCCGCTTGCAACATAAACTCCCCTTTAGTTCTAAGTACCCACAATCATAGTCTATATACCTTTTTTTTACAATGCCTTTTTCTGTCCGATGATTTTTATAGAGAAATATCCCTGACCTTAAACAAACGCAGATGGTGACAAGTGGCGGAATGAAGGGGACTCATAAGCGTTACGGGCAAATTTCCAAACGTTAAAATATGAAAACGGTATGCCGCCTAACGCTACCAGGGCATTGCCAGCATACCGCTTATTTAGTTTGATGTGGGTAAGGGCCTCTCTCCCTTACACGGGGCCTCCTACCCTCCATATCGTCCAGACCCTTACATCTGCTCTCTATGGATAGTCCAAGCTCCGAGTATAACGCCGCGTCTATCTTCCGCCACCAAATCGTTAATTTTGGTTGAGCTCAATTAACCGTGAGCTCATCGGCTGGCGTGGGTTTTTACACGTCATTGATTATAAGAGTCGAACCGTTAATAGGTTCCTCCTATATATAGTGGGCGTTTACTAGACAAAAAACCGCCAATACTACATTGGCGGGCTAATATCTTTTTTACCAATCACAGGTCCCCATGTCAAACACGAAAAAATTACCATCCTTGTTTCCGATGTAATGATTTAGTATGTCCGGAATATTTAAAGATTCTTCTGATGTGATATGCAAAATTACAACAGAGTTACTTTCTATAAAATCATCAATTTCAACCTCCGTTCCACAAAGATGGGAAACATCCCTTACGAAAAAAGAAATAATTTTGCCCGTCGAAAACATAGCATTCTTCTTGCTTATGATAACTTTATACTTAAACAACGGTAACATTCCTAATTCCCGTAAGTGATCCAACTTCCTATTTAAAGAGTTATTTATAGTCCGTTTAGTTTCCTCTATTTCTTTTATAGCTAAGTCAATATTTTCTTTTACCGATTCACTTTCACTACCAAAATTCAAATATCTTTCGGCTTGCTTCAGGAACCGTTCACTATTATACATGTAAAACATTTTATTATTGGTTTCTTTTCTAAATTCTTGAACAAGTGAAGGTAATGGGCCTTTCTTTTTTCCTCCCATTTCCAGAATCCAATCTTTCTTTGTATCGTCTGAGATTAGTATGACTGATTTAACACTTTCCTCTTTAGCTTTCTCTAATAACTGATTCCAGAAAACTAAATCTCCAAAAGCATCTTGGTATACAATTCCATTAAGGTAGGATTTTTGATCTTTTTTTTCTTTTAAGTCTTCAAATCCCGGAGGAATCTGTCTTTCATATCTACTTTTACCATCTGCGTATATTTTATCAAGTTCATCTTGCGAATAAAACCGGCCAACCTTGTTTCCAATAAGGATGTTTAGTTGGTTTTTCAGTTCATCCAAATTAGGTTGATTCTCTTTCTGGACATCAAGCTCTTTTCTCACATCCAAGCCAAGTTGATTGAAGAGTTCGGTTATTTTATTGATCTCTATATTTGAATGCCTTAAACTTACCAATCCGTTATTTAAACTTTGCACAGCGTTATCAACTGTTTGAGCTATTCTATCATATTCATTTTCTTGTTTATGTATAATTTCACCTAGGTTCTTATGGTATTCCCAAGCAATTTGGTAAGGAATCCAAATTCTATCTGCCACATGCTCCATGATCTGAAGCAATAAGTTTCTTGAGTCCTTTGAGTATCTGTAAAGATTTAATAGTGTGTTTGCGTCAAAAACAAATATACATGTCCCCCATAACTCATTCAGTTCTACATCATTCATTGAATAATATCCTGGAAATAAATCTCGCATAAATAACCTCTTCTTATATGTAATTGGAGTATATAAAAATATAATAACATCTACCCCAAATATTAAAAAGCCACCATAATTAGTGGCTTTTTATCGACTTATGGTTATTATTTTCATGAATAAAACAATGAATCCACTATAACATTACTTACTTTTCGTTGAGCCCGCTGAACATACTCGGCGACACTGCCAGTTGCAATCCCCAGCATAAAAGCGATCTCGGAATGTGGTATGCACTCCCCGTGAGCCATGACGTAGCACTCCCGCTCCCGATCACTCAACTGGTCGAGAGCGAATTGCAGTTGGAACTGCTGATCATCCGACAAATTCGCCGGGCTGCCAGCTTTTGAGTTGCTGGCAAACGCCTGCATACGGATCGGATCCAATAGTATCTCTCTCTCATATCCAGCTCTACGCTCAATACCTCTCTTGTTTCCCGGTCTCCGTCCAGTGCTCAACCACTCTATAGCAAATTCACAATCTGATACCATCCCAGAGATAACCTTTTTATCATCAGCGTCAGCCTTCCTGTAAGCACGTTCCGCGCCCTTGAGGGAGAGTTGATAGTTAAGGGCAGTTGCTGGACCTAAGTTCGTTACCTTCAATACAGGAGCCTTACTATTGGCGATGTTCATCCTCATTCCCCTTTGTGGTATAATTTGGTCGAGGATAAAAGCTGCTATTGCCCTGATGCATCAGGGCTTTTTTCTGTGTAAATACCTTGCACCAACATCGAGAACATCTTCATATTTGTGCTGATTGGATATGTGTTATATGCATCCTTAAATCTCACCCAGCTCGGTCCCCACTTCAGCACTTCTACAGGTTTTCCTGGGCTTGCAGTAAAAATAAATTGTCTATGCCCGTCCGACAATGCTTTTTGAGTGTCCTTGTATTTCATTCTACTGACCCCTTAATAACAAATGGTTTCTCTGCTGCTTTCCCGGTCGGTTTGGGATATTTAGCGTCAATTTCAGCGATTTGTTCAGGAGTGAGTTGTGAGCTCATGATCTTCCCTTGTCCACCGCCTTTAGCTTCTATGTCCTTGCTTTTGATTCCTGAGTACCAATCGCTCATTATGATTTCCTCGCTTTCGGATTATCAAAGTCTCTTGTTCCTCTCTTTATGGGGAGCAGATTATGTAAACCTTATCCGGCCCCCGTTATCACTGGGATTATTCGGTCTGACTCGATGACCTTCGGCCTATGATTTGGGTCTGATCTTCATACCGTTCTTCTTCACCATACCCCACACCCAATCAATGCAATGCTCGGCTGCTTCATTTCGTGTAATGGAATCCACACCAGAATCCGCAATCATCTCCATAATTTCGCCCAACTTCTTGGCTTGTTCTTTACCGATTTCTACTGTTTGGATCATATCCTCTTCTCCCCCTTATACCTAAATGTGTGAGGTCTCAGCCCCCTTATAAGTTCATCCAGCCCTGCGGCCTCCGCTACGCTAAGTATTTCGGTCGAATCGAAGGCCTGCCGGCCGTTAAAGTTTCAGTACCATCAATAGTGCAACCTTACTGATGGCTTCTGGGGCCGTTGATGCAAATACATCAATTTCATTTTGTCTAAAGTCCCATTCTGCTCGTGCTAGATATTTCAAATTATCCGGCGCAGATGAAGACTGTGGTATTATTGCAATCTTCAACTTGTCAGCTACTTCCCATGCTGCGGATATGTTGGTCGATGGGCTAAAATAGGCCGGCTGCCAATCTACTATATCTCCATCAACTTCATGCACCCATGTAAATGAGGCACCTTGCGGATCCTTTTTCATATTGAATATATGCCGCATCACATGCTCGTTTAATTCTTTCCCTGGTTTCTTCGCTAGTATCTCTTCCCTTGTGAGTGTCATTGGGCTTCCTCCCCTGCTGCTTCAAATCCACCACAAGACGTTAAGTCATCTTCTAAATAATCTGTCTTAGGAGGATCTCCTTCCCATACTGGAAAATAAGATCTGGTTGTACAGCAACGCTTACCATCTTTCGTGTAAAAGAACCTGCAATCTTCGCACTTATCGACATGAGCGTCAGGACCTTCATTGTAGATTTCAGCGCAAGCTTGGCTGTCAGGAAATACAAACATGCAAGAGCTGCCGCTTACCGAACATGTAGAACCTTTAAATGCTGAACATGCCACGTTATATCCTCCTTGTGGGAGAGGAGGGCTATTAACCCTCTCTGTCCATGTATCTTCATACTGCGAAGTAATCATAAAATTATCTTTGTACTCTATAATTCAAAATCCCCCTTTTTCTTTGTTGGAAAAATGTTATACTTATAGGGTGCTCTTTTTAAAATTTAGTGTATTGAGGCAGGGACCGAAAGTTCGATTCTTTCTCACCTTCATACTTGCATTTGTTGTGATTTTCTTTTTACGTTATATCAGCATCACGTCTGAAAACGTACCATTTTGGGAGGCGATGCAAATGCAAATGACCGCAAAATATATAATTTCTATCATCTCCGAGTCACTTTGGGCTTTTGGAATAAGTATATTTGCAGGTATGATTACAGGTGTTAATAGTGCTGGCTCACATCCCTCGGCTTCGGCCTGAATACATTTACTTCACACGTAATAAAATATCGCCTTTTGATTAAATATCACCACTCTGTGTTTAATAGGACAGGTAGCGTAGCCACGCTACCTTTTTCATTATTCAAATATTTTATGCATCTGTTATTTGGCCTCTTGCACAGTTTGCGTCAAAACAACGTGAGCTGCCTGCTATACTCTGCCGCCACTGGATTGATCCAAAGCACTTCGGTCCGGATCCTACCCATTTCCGCTAATGCTTGTTTCTCTTCTCGCCGCCAATGTTTAAGTCGCTCATTATACATCGGGTGATCGTAACCACTAAGAATAACCGGACCAGGATGATCGTCTAACGCATTGAGCATTTCGATATGATCTTCATCCTTCATTTCATTTCGATACAAACGCTTGCTTCGTGTTGACAGCAAATATGGAGGATCTGCATATATCAACACGCTTGAAACTTTATATCTTTCTATCAGCTTCAGTGCCGGCTGCTGTTCGATCTGCACTTCCTTAAGTCGTTCAGTTACTGCCATGATTTTTTCAGGGACCTTAGCCCACTGATCCGGCATTCTATTGTTCGGAGACTTTGATACATCAATATTGTGTTTCCAACCAGTACGGTCAGATGTTTTCCCTCCCCTGGCCATCCAGCAACGGACCAGGAATAACCGCGCACGCTCCATTTCGTCCAGTTCTTCAGATGATCCGTAAGCAGAATAGTATTCCTGCCGACTGTACGGAGTCCACTGCACTAAATGTGCCAATTCATCCGGGTTATCACGAATTATTTTGAACAAATTGACTACTTCGCCGTCTAAATCGTTGATCGTTTCTAATGAGCTGGGCTTTTTGTTGAAGAACACCGCACCGGATCCAAAGAACGGTTCTAAGTATGTCGTGTGCTGGGGCATGTGGCTAATAATCCATTCTGCTAAACTCCACTTACTACCGGGATAATGCAGAATTCTCGGCATTGCCATGTGATATCCCTACTTTCCATTGCTTCGCTATATGCGTCTACTCTGCCTTTGGGAGAGGAGGGATACTCCTACTCCCTTAATGATCTAACTACCCTCTTGCGGCTTGGGCCTGTGCGGTCGTTACGATAGCCTTCGGCCAATCACTTTCTTTCATCCGTCACCCGTGCTCTGTAAATAACATGTTCAACGCTACTGCAACCCATGAAATCACAATTATGGTTCTCATCATCCTCTTTTGGTTGACCCACTACCACTATTTCATTGCCCTCTTTTACAAACACCGCATGTGCGTTTTGAAGTTGATTGTACGCTTCTTTCATTGTTTAGCCCCCTGTAGCATGATATACCGCCGTATCTTAAAATTGTGAAACAAACGCTCCCTATAATTTGTTAAAAGTGGTAATGTATCTATAACTAATTAATAAAAAGGAGATAGTCATGTTACATAAAAAGAAGTACTTTACCCTTATACCACCGTTCCTCATTCTAGCGATCATCATGGCTTATACTCTCCCAAACGAAACAAAATCTTATGTGTTATTTGCCATGCTTCCGATTGCATTTTGGATTACTTACTATGTTTGGATTTATATTGAGAAACAGAAGAGAAACGAATAACATTTGTTGAGGTTAACTGCGACACAAATCTACTCTTTAACACTACTAAGCGTGATATATGCCGCCTCTGCCCTCTCTCGGGGGCAAATGTTTGTCTTATCCTTTACCTGTGTCATGACTTACCCTCCCTGCTGATCTCTGCTAGTGAGTGGAACGTATTTCGTTTGATATCCTCAATCAGTTCGAATATCTGATGTGGAGTCATTCCCTTTTCAGCCATGTTCGCCATAGCAGCAACAATCAATTGGTGGTCGAGATTATTAAGGTCGAGTTTCGGCTTTTCCTCGTTCATGCCTTGTCGCTCCCTTCCTTATTTCCTAAGGCATTCGAAAGCATAATTCTTGTAAGATCTGCCCTCTCCCGTACAATTCCGCTTGTACAGTCGAATATAGAGGACAATACTTTATGAGCTTTTTCGATAGCTTTGCTTTGCCGGGCTATGGTCTGCTGTGCCTCGAATAGTTCCAACCCTTGTTCTTTTGAAATATTGTGAGCCATCTTTTGTGCTTCATCACGGCTGAATTCTAGCGATTTTATATACAGTTGGAGTTTTCCTATACGTTGTTGTGACTCTTCTAGAGCAGCCAACAGCCGCTCTACCTCATCCCATGCAGCATCATATCCGACATTCATAAGATTGAATTCAATCAGGATATCTTCAAGCTGTTCTCCGTCTTCTGCATGCGCTAGTTCGCATATCTTGTCGTATAAATCGTTAATCTTCTCCTCCGGCATCCGTGATACTGTCACCGCTATTTATTTCTTCTCTTCTATCCGTTCTGGTGTCATGCTCATAGCACTTTACCGCCATGTCGTTGAGGACGAGTTGCGTTGTACGCCATCTTTTCATTAATTGCTTGTTCCAGATCAATTCCATACCGACCACAAGCGTCAAATACGCGGATTACGATATCAGCCAGCTCGGAAGGGATGCCACAGGGCTTATGCTCCTCTGTAATTCGATCTGTGGAATAGCCAGTGACCTTGTGTTGATACCATACTTCATCCGGTTTGCTCCCATTTCTGTAGTCTTCTAGCGCTTCTGAAGCTTCCGAATGGATCAATGCAATGATTTCACCGAAGCTTCGATCCTCGTTCCACCAGCCTTTGTTTACTGCATTCTCATGAGCTGCTTTCACTAGTTCATTAATTGACATCGTTTATCTCTCCTTATGGGGCTATGCCCGAAATTGTTTTAAACTCCCAACTCCCGCATTTCTGCATCCTCTGTAGCATCTAACGTGATTGATGGCATGCCATCCCATAACTCTCGAATCTCATTAGCCTTAGCAATTACTGCTGCTTTTTGCTTTGGTGTTAATACAATATCCATGGCCTCTTGATAATGGTTTTCTGCTTTGGTATACGCCCTTGTATGAAGTACATTCATGTACTTCCAAAATTTATTGGTACTCAAGGATTTGATTCGCTGGAAGTGTCTGCGCTGTTCTGTTTCGGTCATTTAGCCAATCACCTCACGTTGTTATATGAATTTTTTAATCTTCAAATCGGTCATTAGGATGGTAAGATCCCTGTGAAGCATATCCATTAAGAGCATCAGTAAACATTGCTGTGAAGATCTTTAGATCGTTAGTCTCAAACGACTCGAGCAATCTAATTTCCTTTACTCTGAGATCCCTGCCGGCTGCCGTTGCGATTAGATCTGCTATAGGTTCAATCTGTTGATGTCGTTCTTCTTTTGCCTTTTCCAACTCCATCTGTTTATTTAGCTTGTGATTGTGTTCGTCCCAATCTTGTTCATCAAACCAGAAGTAATCACCGTACTTATTCCAAAATACTGAAATCCAGTATTGTAAGAGCTCTTCATCCGTTTGGATAATGTCATGACATAACCCACAAAGGCGTAACCCGTTTGTCTTAACTCCCCTACCCTTCCTTCCTCGCGGCATAACATGATGAGTGGTTGTATCTGGGGCAGTTTTACAATGTGAACATTTACCGTCAGCCTCTGTAATCAATTCCTTAATTACTGACGCTGGGAACTCACAACGCTGTTTTGAGCTTTTACCGGGTTTATGATCTGCGAAAATCTTTTGTTTCAAAGGAGATACCTCTTTCTTATCCTTCTTCCGTTGCCCTAAGCTGCTTGTCTTCTTGGGTTTCTCTTGTTTCTTCGGTTTCCAGAAAGTTTTATGAGGGGTTTCTTGTGCCATGCTACACCTCATCTCTCTTTGATTTTGTTTAGTAGGTTGTCCTATAGATAATTGCTCTGCCTCCCACTCACATTCATTACAACGATATAAGTCCGGAGTTATTTCCCTCATATCTGATCCACACTGGAGACATACCAGAATCATGATCCTCTCTCCGCTTCTGCAAGTTCGGCCGGTGTTAAATCGCCAACACCAATCTGATCTCTAGCCCGGACATATAATGGAGCGTAGCTATAAGGTGGTATTGCGTTTCGCACATGAAGATAAGCAATAGGTTGTTCTGTAGCTTCCACATGTGCTTTAAGTTCCGCACATCGATATTTCGGAAGAATTGCCCAGCCTTTCGGACGTTCCGGACGCCATCCAGGTCCACCTGTGATATAAAGTGGCTTACCACATGCCGCGGCTTCGTCACGGGTTAACCACCCGTTTTTATCAGGCATGCATCTTACCTTCCATGAACCAGACTCTATCAACTGCAGCTAAGTAATCCAGCGGTACACGGCCTGTCCTAACTTCAAACGCGTCAATCTCGAAGTTATCCAACGTCATGCTTTTGCGCCCACCCCTGGAAGCATTAACCTTGTATGCACGTAATGCTGTGAAGGGTAAAAGGTATGTTTTACGTTGTTTTCTAAACTCGACTAGTACGAAGCATAGAGCGCCGAACTTATGACACTTATCCAAGTGTTCATATTGATGATCGGCAACGTTCTTTAAATCAAATCTATCTAACTCCTGAATAGACTTTGCTTCGAAAAAGATAGCTCGTCCACGATAGATGCCATCATAATCAACAGTAGATTTAGCTTCAAAGAATCCAGCGAGTACCTTTGTTCCTTTACTTCTTGTTACCTTTACTGGGGTTGATCGTTTATTGATAACCGCTACTCCCCGATGCTCATATGATTCATTTGTGTAGTTTATTAGATTCTCGAACGCTGCTCCCCGATTTCCTTGTCCCATGCCGACCATCCTTTCCTTTAGGCTGCGTTGTCTCTAACACATACCGTTTATCATCAATCAAAAAAACACTTGGAACATCTTTATGAATTTTAGCTACCGTTGCAATTTTTTTATATTTCTTACCAACCTCGTAGTGTGTCATTTCGAATCTTTCCTCGCTCTTTTTGGGGATTCTAATTCACGTTTCTCGGCTATTTGGTCAATCATGTCCTCAATCTTTGCCCTTATTACTCTTTGGCTAGTAGATAAATTCACACCAGCGGTTGAAGCCTCTGAGATAATCAGAGCAACTATATGATCCGCAGCCGTTAGATGCTCAAATAACCGGTATTCCAAGGATTCAAAGATTCTATCGAATTCATTTAGCATATATTTTTCTTTTCGTTCAGCAGCTGTCATAGTTACCACACCTCAGCACGTTTGCGATTGACGAGCAGCAGTATAAGCTTTTTTATTTTCTCTCTAGCTATTTGCTCCTTAGTAGCGTGGATCCGTATGTCATAGTCAAGTGATTCATCGTTTATGATCTGCAAAAGTTCAGCGTCAGTTCGCCAATTAAGAAAGTTCATCGATATTTTGCCTCCTTCTGTTCTCGTTCTCTCGCAGCCTTCATCTCCCTTGCCCGTTGCATTGCCAGTTCGTATTCTTCAGAACTAACCGATTCAGCACCAGCATTTGTTGTTATTTCAAGCTTTGGCTTTCCACTTGGTGTATTGCCAGTTCGTTTTGTCTGCTGTTGTGCTCTCATATGGGTTAGTATTTTCGGATAATGTTCTCTCAAATTAGTTGGACTAAAAATGATTGTCCGGTAAAAGTTTTCGTTCAGACCGTACTTGATAACCTCGCCTAGCTCAACCTCAGGGATCTTATCTCTTTCAAGTATCAATCTGAATGTGTCAGCCCAGTTCTGAAAGTTAGGCTCTTTGATTAGATGGCTTGTCCCAAGTTGGAGGGCATTCTCATAGGCCAATTCATGAAATCGTTTAGCCAGCTTATAAACTCGGTCATCCTCGAAATAAACGCGTTTAGCGTTTTTCTGAGAGGATGATTTTTTTAATTCTTTTTCTTGTTCATTCTTGTCATTCTTTACATTCTTGTTTATATTGTTGGGTTGCCGTTGCTCTCGCGCAGGCTTCGTGTCCGTTTCGTCATTGCTTTCGTCGTTGCTTTCGTCTTCACGGGAGTCCTGATAAACGCTGTAGTTAAGCACTTCTACAAGCATTCCATGCGTTGCTTTCGTCGTTGCGATCATCGTTGCTTCCGTGTCGCTTTCGTGACCCCCTCCATCGGGTTTTCGTAGAAAGCTCAAAACTTGATAAACTTGGTCCTTCGTTGGTCGTTCTACTCGGGCTCCTACATGCCATTTACAAGCTTCGATGATATCGGGTATAGAGGTACTGATTTGCCCTCGTTTAAGCCCCTTATATTGAGCATGTTGTGCTGAGATAAGCAAATACATCCAGACCTTCAGATACAGTGGCGGCTTATCCCAAATGGTGCTCTCTATAATCTTGCGATGAAGTTTGATCCAGCCGTCCATTTCACCACCTACTTACTTTATTACTTGGCTTCTATTGTTATCGAAGTGAATCCGCCATCCTCCGTAGCACACTTAATGCTGCAGTAATGCCGTCTCTTAAACATGATTTTTTCCTGATCATCTGCAATAGTGTTTTGGCATTCAGGTCGTGAACAATACCAGGAGTTTTTCAAACGTCTTTGGTTACGTGGACCACGTGGTTTTACTGGCTCAATTGGCTTATCTTCATAATCAAGACCTACTGACTTTCTATCCACGATCTTTAAACGTCTACGTTTTCCCTCAATTTCCGCCTTTATTACTGGAGATGGTTTACCTGTGAGACGTATATAATTAGCTTGGCTACGATATTTCTCATTCAAGTCTTTACGAAGTTGTTTCCGTTCTACTGGATCAAATTGCTTTGTTTTTGCCATCAATCTCCACCTCCTAAAGTGTGCATGTCCACTCTGACCCGCAGCCTAAGCTCGTAGATCGTTTCTGCTAGAGACTTGAACTCATTATTCCAAAATGACTTAAGCGCTTTAGCTTGAGCTTCAGCCATTCTTAGATCAGTAACAGCCAACTCCCCGGCGTTACCTTTATCGCCTACTTTAGCTGCGTCCTTTGCCTTGGCATAAGTTATCTTGCGAAAGGCATAAACCTTTGCATAATTAGCGTCCATATGAGCGGAGACACGCCCTGTGAGTGTATGAGCCTTGGTTAGAATTCTAATCTTGTCCATCACAGCTTCAGGCGCATCCTCGTCATAATCTTCTGCTTGCGCCCGGAGAGTTTTTACATCTTTGATGTATTGATCAATGTCCATTATCTTTTGCCATCTTCAATGCAAAACAGCTATAGTCACAAAGAAAATAACCACCTCTTACCTGCAGGATCTCATAATCCTTTGCGGGTATTACCCCTCCACACCCTGGACAAACTACTGATTTCCATATCGATGTTCTTTTAGGTTCCTCCAACTCCAAAAGCCTTTCTAGTTTTCGTCGTAAAATACTTTCTGGAGTTTGTTGGTAAACAGATAGATGTTGGGTATGAAAAAATAGTTCATCGATTTTTTTCTTTACCATCCTGTTTTTTTGAGCATGTTGTAAAACTAAAGTTTCTCCGTCGTCGAATGAGTATTTTTGAAAATCAACGTGTCTAGCAACCATAACCCGACTTGAATACACTCTGACGATTGCATCGAATTGAGTGAATGCTTTAATCTCAACGGTTGTTTCATCTTTTGTAATAGGATCTTTGATCCAGACTGAGAAAATTCGAGTCTTTCTTTCAAGAAGCTGTGACGTTGACATTGCATTCACCCCCAACGCGTGATAAACTATCCGTAATTAAATTTGTTAAGTCCGTGCTTGGCCTGCCGGCTCCTACCCCGGTAGGCTGTTTTTCATTTAAACGATTATTTCGAAACTCATTCAAGGCGATTTCATCCCAAACTTGCAATAATCTATCTTGGCACTCACGCCGATATCGAGCTGCGAATAGGTAGATGCTAAAATCAATCTCTCCACCCCGTAATAACGCATCATCCTCAACTGTCTTCCAAAACACAACCTCTCCGCGGAGATCCGCAGCTATCATATGTTTGTTCATAAGGCACCTCCTATTCTTCTCGATGGATCGGAACCCAAGCCGCAACGTAATTCAGAACATCCTGCAGATCATGTCTGAGTACATCTTTATAACTCGGAACATTCCAACGATCTTTTATTTCCTTGTGGAGTTGTCGGAACAATCCAGGTCGTGATAACTTGTTCGGTTCATAACCGCAAACCTTTTTATTGATCGCACCCTGCAGCCTACGTTGCTGTCCACTATCCAATGTAATTTGAGACTCAAGTCTGTTCTCTACATCTTCCAAACGTTCGGACATTATCTCTTGTCCAGCAAGTATATTTCGAGTCGCTTGTAATAAAGATTTGAGTGTATTATTTTGTGAAGCATGTCCACGAAAGTAACTATTTACCAGCTGTCGTTGTACTTTCCAAGCCAATTCATCTGTAAATGATTTAACTAACATGAGGTAACCAGATTCCGTTATGAGCGTTCCGCCTCTTGGGCTCGATATTCCAAAGCGACGAATTTCGTCGGATTGAAATTTTTCTGGTGTGATGTCGTGAAAGTCAGTACCAGATAAGAAACGCTCTCGATTTTCTCTAAAGTTACGGCTAGCAGTTCCTTCTGGACGCCGATGTAAATCGTCAATGTCTTTGAATGTTACTACGCGCTGCCCATCAAACTCTCTAATCTCTAATCCTTTTGTTTGCTGCTGTACACGAATCTGAATGGTGTTATTCATGCTCTATCACTCCTTCTAAAGAGGTTATATACCTTACTTCTAAGTCATCTATGAGTGCTAACATATCAGAACGATCAATATTGTATAGTCGGGCTCGATCTATGAAGCTTTGTAGTTGTGTATATGTACAACCACGATCCAGACAATTTCTCAAAACAGCTTTTAAAGCTTCTCTCGTGTTTTGTCGTTTCACAATACACCTCCATTCCTCTTTATTCCCAGCCCTTGCAGTTCGCCCTCTCCTGCTGTTCAATCCACTTATCCAGCGTTTGGAAACGAAATAGAATGCGTGCGTTCTTGGAGCCTTCCTTGCCGCTTCGATAATGCGGAATCTTTTTTTCGCGTGCAAGTGTCCGAATAGTATCCTCAGACATCCCGAGGTAACGAGCAGCTTCTGGAACAGTTAAGCGCTTCTGATCAACGGTGACGGCAACGATATCAGAGACTTGCTGGCGAATTTCGTCTAATGCTTGATTCTGTTGATTATTCAAAATGAGTTCTCCTTTCCTGTATCGTGTTCAATCACTTCTTCTGTTGAGAAAAGATATTCCATATCACAATCAGAGAAAAATTCATTTTTGATTTTTTTTGCTTCGTCATAATAAATTCTGAAGTTTCCGTGAAGCTTGTCGCTGACTGTACTTCTCCTCATGTTTAACGCTCGGGATATAGTTGAAATCGTAACTCCTCTCTTTTCCATTTCTACACTGAGGTTCGTATAAAGCATCTTCACACCCCTTTTTTTGAACGTAATTACGTTCGTCTTGATTTGAATGATATACGTAATCACGTTCAAGGTCAAGCATGTAATTCCAAAAATAAACTTAATATCGTTCAAATCATATTTACTTTGCCATATTCATAGTGTAATATGTACTTATATACGCAATATCGTACAAATATAAATGGAGGTTTGGGAAAAAGTGGAGAGAGCCAAAATTTTATCTCGATTAATCGAAGAAAAGGGCTATAGTAAACGCGCCTTCGCTGAACGAATCGGCCTTCCCCCTACCACTCTTCAGACTATGCTTACCCGCGGAGTTGGCGGAGCAGCCATAGATAATGTATTGAAAGTAACAAAAGGCCTTGGTATCACAGTAGAAGAACTTGAAAATTTGGTAAATGAAGAAGATGGAATTAGCAAGGATGGACCGGAGGCGGCCGAAATCGCGGAGTTTGAATCTTTTATCAACAACCCTGAACACGGCTTGTTCTTTAAAGATTATCTAGAAGCTCCAGAAGAACGAAAAAAGGAGCTGCTTGTATTCTGGCGCTTCATCAAACAAGAGGAAGACAAGAAGAAATCCAAAGAACAATAAATTAGGACGGGCCAGCCATTAGGTATCTACCCATGGCCGGTTCGTCACATCCATATATACGAACATACATTCTTATTCAGGAGGAATATCATGTTTAAACATTACAAAAAAACACATATGGAAGAGTTTGTGGAAGAACTATACATAGATAATGACATCAACGATCCAGAGGATATAACTATAGAAAATCTATCCACAAAACTGAGCATCCCTATTTTGTCTGCTCCTATAAAAAGTAGAGGACACGAAACCGAAACGGGCAATCGTTATATGGCTCTAGATGATCGTCTTTCGCGTTCTCAGCAGCGTTATTATTTTCTACATGAACTCTGTCATATCCTCAGACATGCCGGAAATCAAGTAACACTACCGGAAGATTTCGTTAGATACCAAGAAGAAGATTCTGATCAATTTGCCTTATATGCCCTAATGCCATTTTTTATGATAGATAAAATTACCTTATCAGGAAATTTGAATCAAGCTATTGATCAACTTTCATATGTATTCTCTGTTGAACGTTCGCTCGCTAAAAAAAGATACGACCAAATCCTGAGAAGAGAATATGAATGGGAGTTTACAAGATCTTTATCTGAAAATGCTAGAAGGGAGGTGAGTGACAATATGGCAGAAGAAAAAGGCATTCGTTTTTTTGTCTATTATGATGATTCTGGTTCATACGATGGTCCTACACAAATGATCGTTTCTGTTGATGAAAAGACTCTTATTGATTATCGCGAAATTGAATTGCCAATAAGTGAGAGATTGCCAGAGATCGAGCAGGACGAATTAGAGGGTTTTGGTGGAGTCACAGTTAGCCAAGGAGATGTTATTTGTTTTGATGGTAAAGTCACGCTGCAGCTCCACCAACTCTTATTTAAGCACGGTCTATCTAAAAGAAAGTTTGTATTACAAATGCGAGATATTGAAATGCTCATGGAAAAGGATCGACTTTTAATGCAAAGATTTAGTTAGGAGGTTGAATCCATGCCGTCATACGAACACCGTGGCAAAAACTCGTATCGACTTACCGTAGAGACTCAAGCCGGAATTAACCAGGAACGCGGTAGAGAGCGTAAGACTGTTAAATTGCCAGAAGGACTTACTCCGAAGAAACAAAAAGAATGGCTTGAGGCAGAATGGTATCAGTTTAAGACTGAGGTTGAGTCTGGGGCCTATATCACACCAGAAAAAATGGTTCTATCTGCTTTTGTTGTGGAGTGGAAAAACAAATATTCAAAAGGGAGGTTTGCTCCAAAGACAGAAAGTCTGCACGATTACTTGCTGACCCTCATCCTTCCATATATCGGTCACATGAAGTTATGTGATATCAAGACGCTTCATGTTCTCCAGTATTTCAACGATATTCAAGATTTAGAGAAAAGGAAAGCTGGGAAAAAGGAAGCCTATTCACAATCAACTTTAATATCACTTCATAAGCTTTTAAAGGGAATTTTTGATTTAGCGGTAACTTGGAATGTTATAAAGGTTTCTCCTATGGCTGGATTGAAATATCCTAAGCTTAAAAAGAAAAAGGCCGACTGTTACAATGAAGAGGAAGCTATAACTCTATTCCAATCACTAGAAAGAGAGCCTCTTGTTTTCAAAACCATTGTTATTCTAGCAACTACAACTGGTCTTCGCGAGGGTGAAATAAGCGGTTTGGAACGGAAACATATCGACCTGAAAACTGGTGTTATTCAAGTTGAACAGCAGATGATTTATACTAAACAGAATGGTCTTCAGATAACCGATACTAAAACAGATGATGGAAACAGGAAAATATCGATACCTAAATTAGTTGTGGACTTGTTGAAGGAAGTCTTCAAACAATCCTCAATCGATAGAGCTAAATTGGGATCATTGTGGAAAGGATGGAAAGATGGTGATAGACAGTTTGTCTTCAATACATCTACAGGGGCGCCATATGGCCCAGTCTACATTTCAGGAAGATGGATAAATTTCAGGAATAAGGCTGGATTGAGAAGAATTAAATTTCACGAATTAAGACACACAAGCGCTTCCCTGCTTATTAATAAAGGTGTGCACGCTAAAGTAATATCAGAACGTTTAGGTCATTCCGACATCAAGATCACCATGAATACCTATGGTCATGTATTCCAAAAGGCTGATCACGCTGCAGCAGATATGTTTGATGATATTTTTCAGACCAAATAAATGTCCCCAATCTGTCCCCAATCAAAAAACCGATAACCACAAGCCCTTGATTTATAAGGCTTTTTAATCATATAGTAACTATAGAATAAGTTGTTCATACGGCTGAGGTATAAATGCCAAGGCGAAATATGCAAGGGTGGAGGTTTCATCGTTATGCTTCTTCAAGCGACAGGAATTACAAAATCATATGGTATACAGAACGTACTAGACGGCATAAGCCTTCAGGTAAATGAAAAGGAACGTGTCGGACTCGTGGGTGTTAATGGTGCCGGCAAATCAACTTTTCTGCAAATTCTGGCTGGTGAAATGTCCTATGACAGCGGTCAAATTCATAAATCAAAAGAAACTACTATCGGGTATTTAGCCCAAAATAGCGGACTTCAATCTGACAAAACCATTCATGAAGAAATGATGGCAGTTTTCGCACCGCTGATCGAAGCCGAGGCTGAGCTAAGAGAGATGGAAGTAAGCATTGCCGATCCTAAGCTGGCAGAGGACCCCAAACGGTACGAAGAACTGCTCGAAAGATATGCCCGCCGATCAGATTGGTTCAAGGATCACGGCGGTTATGAAATGAATACACGAATCCGCAGTGTCCTGCACGGCATGGGCTTCGGCGAGTTCCCACCGGATACACCTATCTCCACACTTAGTGGTGGCCAGAAGACTAGACTCGCATTAGCCCGCATTTTGCTTCAGGCTCCCGATCTTCTAATGCTGGATGAGCCGACGAACCATCTGGATATCGAAACATTAACATGGCTTGAGGATTATCTTCGCAGTTATGCTGGCGGAATTCTGGTCGTATCTCATGACCGTTATTTCCTTGATCGGCTTGTAACTACTATTGTAGAGATCGAGCGTCATCAATCTCGGCGTTATACAGGCAATTACAGCCGATATGTAGATTTGAAGGCTGCCGAATATGAAACACGGATGAAGCAGTATGAGAAACAGCAAGATGAAATCTCAAGAATGGAAGATTTCGTTCAGAAAAATATTGTGCGAGCATCTACCACGAAACGTGCGCAGAGCAGACGCAAAGCGCTTGAGAAGATGGACCGTATTGATCGACCGATGGGCGATCTGAAGAAAGCCAGCTTCTCCTTCGAGCCTGACTTCATGTCTGGTAAAGAAGTGCTGCAAGTCCGTAATGTTGCGGTTGCCTTTAATGATGGTCCACCTTTGTTCAAGGACGCTTCTTTCGAACTGCGCCGGGGAGAAACTGCTGCACTCATCGGTCCCAATGGTATTGGCAAATCTACACTGCTGCAGTGTATGACCGGAACCCGCGAGCCTTCAACTGGAACTGTGAATTGGGGGACTAAGGTAAAGGTCGCTTATTATGATCAGGAACAGACCCGCCTCAATCCAAAGAACACAGTAATGGAAGAGCTATGGAGTGAATATCCAATGATTGAGGAAGCCAGAATCCGTACGATCCTTGGCAACTTCCTCTTCAGCGGTGAAGATGTTCTGAAGAAGATATCCGCGCTGAGCGGCGGCGAAAAAGCACGCGTTGCATTATCAAAGCTCATGCTGCGCGGCGCAAATATGCTCATCCTAGATGAGCCAACCAACCATTTGGATTTAGTCAGTCGTGAGGTTTTAGAATCAGCTTTAATTGATTTCGAGGGCACATTGCTCTTCATTTCTCATGACCGTTATTTCCTCAATAAAATGGCTGAACGGGTGCTTGAGCTTCATCCCGAGGGGATCGATCAATACCTTGGCAACTACGATGACTATATCGAGAAAAAACGAGAATTAGAAGAAATTGCGAAAGATGCCGCTGAATTAGCCGCCAAAAGCGTCAACAAGGACGCTGCAATGCCTGAAAAAAACGCTGTTTCCTCCTTCGAAGCGGACAAGCAAGCCAAGCGTGAAGAGCGTAACCGGAAGCGGCGTATTGCTGAGCTAGAGGAAGGCATTGCCTCACTAGAAGAGTCGATCGCTTTTATAGAGAATGAAATGACTAAACCTGAAGTTTATCAGGATTATTTAGCACTTCAAGGTCATGAAGAGGATCTGAAGAACAAAAAAACTCAGCTTACCGATTTATTTAACGAATGGGAAATCCTTGCTGACGAATAATGTAAAATCCGCTTCATAAATATTTTTTCATATTTCTTATTTTGTTCATAAAGAGTTATCCACAGCTCTATGCACAGGTTTCGTGTATAACTCCCTACTAAAAAAGCCCCTTAGGGGCTTTTTTTATGCGTTAAATCGGTATTTTCGAATTGCAGGAATTATTATCCACCGAATTATCCACATTATCCACAATTCTCACAAGGTTTCATTGCTAACAAAAATGGTTATAAGACCATTTTAAAAAGAGCTGACATTGCTGATTTTACGCACTTTTTACACAATTCGTAGAGAATATGTGGATAACGTTGTCCACAACTTGACAAAAGACATAACCCCACCTAAAACCTGTCATCAAAAGCTAAAAAAGAACCCGCTATCTCTAAATCAGACAGCGGGACGATGTATATTAAACGATTTGTGTAGAGAGCAGGGCAGCGTTACAGGCTGCAATATAGGCAATCCCTGCTGCCATGATAATATCTTGATGCGTAGCTGTGCCTCTAAATTTAAGACCTTCCCACTCTACCATCACAGCCGCTTCCGCCTGGGCGTTCTCTCCACTTCCAAGCGAATGCAGCTCAAGTCCCGCAAAATCGATGTCCTCTGAGATGCCTTGCCCAATAGCAGCGATAATGGCTTCAAGCGGACCATCTCCAGTACTAGTATGAGAAGTTTCCTGTCCAGACTTCAAATGGCGAACCGTAACCGCGGCCACCCGGCGCTGGGCACTGCCTGCCAATACCTGAACCTCACCCAGTTCATAGACCTGAGCTTGCTGTCCAGTTGTACTGCTCACCATTTGCAGCAACTGGTCATCACTGACTACCTTTTGGCGGTCAGCGGTCTCTTTAAACGATTCATAAAGTGCATCCAGCTCCGCAGGCTCCAGCGTAATACCATACTTCGCCGCCCGGTCCTTCAGCGCATGTCTGCCAGAATGCTTGCCCAGAATGATCATGCTACGCGGGATACCCAGCCGCTCTGGGTCCATAATCTCATAGGTGCTACGATCCTTCAGCAAACCATCCTGATGGATCCCTGACTCATGCTGGAAGGCATTTCTTCCGACGACTGGTTTGTTATAGGCGATTGGAAAATGCATCGCTCCGCTGATCAGCCGCGAAGTATCATACAGCTTATCAAGCACAATGCCTGTTTCTGCTCCAATCGCATCCCCGCGGGTTTCGAGCGCCATCACAAGCTCTTCCAGTGCGCAGTTCCCGGTACGCTCGCCGACTCCGTTCACAGTGACTTCGATCTGCGTCGCACCTCCATCAATTGCTGCCAGACTGTTGGCTACAGCCAGCCCCAAATCATTGTGACAGTGGGCACTGTAGCTTACCGTTTCTCCACCTCTTGCTCCTAGCCGCACACGTCGGAACATTTCCCCATATTCATGTGGCAATGCGTAACCGACCGTATCGGGCAGATTGATAATAGAAGCGCCTTCCTCAATAACCGCTTCAATCATTTCAATCAGATCATCGATTCCTGTTCGCGCAGCATCCATCGCCGTGAATTCAACGACATCAGAGAATTGACGCGCATAAGCCGTCATCTCGCGGGCTTTGGCTACGACTTCAGCTCTGCTCATACGCAATTGATGCTGCAAATGAATATCAGAAGAGGAGATGAACAGGTGAATCCGCCGGCGTTCAGCATCTTGGGTTGCCCGGACTGCCGCGTCAATATCCCCTTTAACCGCCCGTGCAAAACCACAAATTTCCACATTTCGCACCTTACGAGAAATCGTCTGTACTGCTGCAAAATCACCAGGGCTCGATATCGGAAATCCAGGCTCCATCACATCAACACCCAGATCCGCAAGCTTATAGGCCAGCAGTATTTTTTGCTCTGGGGTTAGACTTGCACCCGGAGCCTGTTCACCATCTCGCAGCGTCGTATCGAAAATTTGTATACGTTTCTTTACTGGAATAATCATCTGAATTCCTCCTGTTTTCCTCTTATTGGATTCCTTACCCTAACCTATGCTTCAGCGCAGATCCACACGTCGACTTGTGGTCCTGCTAAATTCCCCACCCACTGCTGCCGGCAGCTGATACGAATGAATCCTCTGCACAATTTGGAATGTGCAGAAGGTTCACTCTTGGCGTCTTATATAGCGCCTGATTCCATAACCCGAGTCGCTTCAATAAGTACGCAAAAACCCGCCGTCTCTAATAAAGAGACGGCGGGTTACCCCTCCGCGGTACCACTCTTTTTGACGCATAGGCTATTCATATAATCAAGCCATTAAGCTGCGTCCAGCTCTTCTTCCCGGTCCATCCTGAGGGAGTCAGGATATCTGGAAAGGTCCGATAACGGGGACAGCCGTAAGCAGCGTACTCTTATTTCCGCCGCTCCGCTCCCGGGCGAGATTCAAGACTTTCGGTGACTGCGTCGCACCACCCCGCAGCTCTCTGTTCACCGTCATTCCCTACTACTCCCGTTCTTAGCGTGTATTATATACAATCTCACTACTCAAAATCCATACAAAAAAGCCTGCCATCTCATTCAAGAGACGACAGGCTGTTAACCTTCGCGGTACCACTCTTGTTGATGCTCTGTACCGGTTAAGTTACTGCCGATTCCAATTGAACATCCACTTTACGGTCCAGTATGTTAGATACTCGACCACCCTTTCACGGAGGTTACCCGTAGACGGTGTACGAACGTTCCGGCGACAATTGCCGGTAATGCTTCCACCGTTCCGCTCCCAGACGAGTTCAGGTCCCCTTCGACTGCGTCGCACCTACCCGCAGCTCTCTTATCCCAGAGTATCCTTACTACTTCCGCTCATCGCGTTTCCTTGTATAATTGAACTGATTATACTCGTTAGCTCCAAATGATGTCAATAGGCGGATACAGACCATTGTTCCAATGAGAATCCAGGGTCTGCAACCATATCCAGCGGAGTACCGCCATCATGCTGCCACTTCACGTATGCAGCAGCTCCAATCATAGCTGCATTATCCGTGCAGTATACCGGAGGTGGAATAATAAGCTCAATGCCCTCCGCTTCACAGCGTGAGATCAAAGCCGTGCGCAGGCCAGCATTAGCAGCAACACCTCCACACAGCAATAACTGCTTGGAGCTAGTAGCTTTAACAGCGCGTACCGCTTTTTCCACCAGCACTTCAACCACAGATTCTTGGAACCCGCGGGCAATGCCTGCGACATCTGGCGTGAGACCCTTCATCTTGCTCTGATTCACAACGTTCAGCACAGCCGACTTTAAGCCACTGAAGCTGAAATCATAAGAACCCGGCTCCAGCCATACCCTTGGTAACGGTACAACCTCAGTCGCCTCGCGGGCCAGACGATCCACATGAGGTCCACCGGGATAAGGGAATCCTAGTGCTCGTGCCACTTTATCATATGCTTCGCCTACGGCATCATCACGGGTGCGTCCGATAATTCGAAACTCACCCTCCCGCTCCATATGAACCAGTTCAGTATGTCCGCCGGACACCACTAGTGTCATGCATGGATACTGTAACTCTGCCACTAAACGGTTAGCATAAATATGTCCTGCAATATGATGTGTGCCAATTAGCGGCTTACCCCATGCGAGGGCAAGGCTCTTGGCAGCTACTACCCCGACAAGTAAAGCCCCCACCAAACCTGGGCCTTGTGTAACCGCCACCGCCGACAACTGATCTGGTGTAACCCCTGCTGTAGCGAGTGCTTCTTCTATCACCAGTGTAATTACTTCCACATGCTTACGGGAAGCTACTTCTGGTACTACGCCGCCGAAGGCGCGATGTGTCTCAATCTGACTCGAGATGATGTTGGATAACACTTCAGAGCCATTTTTAACTACAGCGACCGACGTTTCATCACAACTCGTCTCAATAGCAAGTATTAGTACAGGCTGAGCTGCGCCCGTTTCTGTCTTCATTTCAAGTCCACGCTTCCTTCCATATTCCCATGCTCCTCGTACTCTGGCAGATCCGCCCACATAATGAGCGCATCTTCGCGATTATCGGAATAATATCCTTTGCGTGTGCCAGCAGATCGAAAGCCTTTTTTACGATATAAATTCTGTGCTACCTCGTTCGATACCCGTACCTCAAGTGTAATAGACTTCATACCTACATAAGACGCCGTCTTCATCAGCTCTTCGAGCAAACGCTCGCCCCATTTACGTCCACGATAGGCTTCAAGCAGGGCTATATTCGTCACATGCGCCTCATCCACGATGGCCCACATACCGGCATAACCGATAATATGACCAGCCAGCTCCATAACCATATATTTTGCAAAATGATTATGCGTCAGCTCGTTGCGAAAAGCTTCCTCTGTCCAAGGCATCGTGAAGGCTTCCCGTTCAATGATAAGAATGTCAGGAATATCCGTAAGCTTCATCAAACGAAAAACAAGTTCAGCCTCTTGAGCTATCATTGATTCCGCTTCCGTCATGGTTTCTTTAAGCCCCCTTCTCTGCTTAACCGCAGATTGGCCTCCGCTTCTGAGATCTGAGTATAGTTAGGGATCAAGCTATGGATATCATCTTTCTCTACCTGAAGCCGCGCTTCTCCAAGAAATCCTGTCCAGCGGCCTTCCATTTCATAAGGAACTGCAATAGGAACACCAAGATCCTTCAATGGACGAAGCGAATCCTCACTGCCATGAACTGCAGTCTCCCCAACAAACCAAAGAACAGCGGGCTTATTGCCTTCGACTGAAGCCTGTCCTAAACGTTCAGCTAAGTACTCCACCCAATCTGCCATCAGGCGGATGGCATCAGGTTCAAGACGGCTAGGAGCATTATTTCCCTCAGCTGCGAATAATCCTGTATACACCTGTCCTCGGCGCGCATCCATTAGTGGAATGATCCAATCAGGCCCGTAGCTGTTATTCTCGGTAGTTTGTTCAGACGCTTTGGTCATCACGTTATTCTTGAGGGCTGTTTGATATCCGCCCCATGCTACTGCATGTAGACTCGAAATACCGACCACTGGGACATCCCATGACCATGCCAGCGTTTTGGCAGCGGTAACTGCGATACGCGTCCCCGTATACGATCCGGGACCCACACCAACAGAAATCCCGTCCAGCATTGCAGCAGTAGTTCCTGTTGCTTGCAGCGCCTGCTCAATGATCGGGAGTAAATGCACCGAATGATTCCGTTCTCCGGAAGCATTTATTTCATGCAGTAGTTCCCCATTCTCTGTAACTGCCACGCCTAATACTGCAGTTGATGTATCCAGCGCTAAAAGCCGCTTGCGCGGCTCTGTATTCTGATTCGTCATATTCCTTAACCCCACTTCTGGATCAGCTGCCGGCAAAGCTCACCATACGGCTCCCCGATTCCGGTCACCGTAATCATTCTTTCATCTGGCCCCACTGTTTCCATGTATATATGCATATGCCGCGGCGGCATTAAATCCGTAATAATACTGCTCCATTCCACCAAGCAGACCCCTTGCCCGTAGAAATACTCATCAAGTCCAAGCTCGTCCGCTTCCTGAAGCGAAATCCGATATACATCCATATGATATAGGGGCAGACGGCCCTCGTACTCTTTAATAATTGTAAAAGTAGGACTGTTTACGATCCCCTTTACGCCGAGATGCCGAGCGTACCCTTGCGAGAATGCTGTTTTTCCTGCGCCCAGATCGCCGTCCAAGCCGATAATCATCCCTGGCGTTGAAGCAGTAGCTAGAGCAGCTGCAAGCAACTCCGTATCCTGGAGGCTGTAAGAACGGTAAGTGAACACCGTTTCGTCTGTATTGTCCAACTACAACTACCACCTTTTAAAATATACCTGCCAAAAACCATTACTATTAATTATATCGGTATGCTCCATCCATCGCAACAACTGTCCCAATTCAATCTCCCATGCCAGTATGCCAACAATAGAAAAAGAGACCTCTATGCAAAAATAAGCATAAAGAGTCTCTTTTATAAAAGTATAATTTAGCTTATCTCAGCTCTTTGAACAAACCTTGTTAATGATCTTGCTCCTCTAACCGTTCAACGCCTACCGTATGCGTATTCGTTGGTCGAGAGCCCACTTGAACTGTAGCCATTCCGTTCTGTGCATCCACATGCTCAATCCATACAGGTTCTCCATCCAAATGTACACTTACCGTCTCTTTAGAAGCATAAATATCCTGTGCTCGTTTGACATCCACCACTGTTCTCCTCCTTTATTTTACCTAAATCTCACGATTCTAATGGCGAAGTTTCTTCGAGGGTTGATTCCGCATCAAGCTTCTCCGAGTCCGAGACCTGACTTGCTTCCGGTGGAGCTATAATGCTGTCCCAATCCACAACTGTCGCTGGAATATCCTGTTCGCTCAGCGCATCGATCCACTCGTTTCCACGCGGTTCCATGACTTAGTATTCTCCTCCTCAGCTTTATTAGCCTGATTTTATATTTTCCCATGCTTCACAAAAAATGCACCCGGCTAGAAAAACCTGTCCTGCCTCATACTAACCCAAAGCAAATAACTTAGATCAGGAGGCGTTTCTCATGCATACCGTTTGGAAAGGGGCCATCAGCTTCGGGCTAGTGCATGTTCCGGTTAAAATGTTCTCCGCTACGGAAGACAAGGACATTTCTCTGCGTTATATCCATAAGGAATGCGGCAGCCCACTGTCGTATGTACGTAAATGTCCGGTGTGTGACAAAGAGGTGGCTTGGGAAGAAATCGGCAAGGGTTATGAATATGAAAAAGGGAAGTTTGTTCTATTCGACAAAGAGGAACTGGATCAATTGACCGACGAAAGCAGCAAAAGCATTACCATACTCGACTTTGTTGATCTGACGGAGATCGATCCAATTTATTTTCAAAAAACCTATTACTTATCTCCGGATCAGGCTGGCACAAATGCATATCGGCTTCTTATGGAGGCCATGCGTCAAACTGGTAAAATTGGCATCGCCAAAATATCGATTCGTTCCAAAAGCAGTCTGGCTGCTATTCGTGTGCTGGAGGATTGCCTCGCCATCGAGACTATTTTTTATCCTGATGAAGTGCGACCGGTCTCGCAAGTGCCTGGCCTGCCCGAAGCAGGGACGGTGAATGATAAAGAGCTGGATATGGCCAAGCTGCTCATTTCACAGCTATCCACGCCTTTTGATCCGGCAAAATATACCGATGATTATCGCCAGCGTATGCTTGATCTAATCTCACATAAAATTGCAGGCGAGGAATTTCATATCGCTCCTGCCAAACAGGAAAGCAATGTAATTGATCTAATGGCAGCATTACAGGCCAGTATTCAGGCTGTACAGCATATCCCTACAGATCCGGGTCCTTCATTAACAGGTACTAAGAAAACAAAAACTAAAGCGGCTCCGGCTGCCAAAAGAAAAACAGCCAAGTCTAAAGCAGCAGCTGAGCCTGCCGATCAGCAAAACGAGGCTTCTGGAACTATTCCTGTCATTGCACCAAAACCGAAACGCCGCAGCCCAAAAAGTAAAACAACCGTATCTTAGGAGGCTCTGCTGATGAAGCTTCAGCCTATTATTCCTTTTGAACCTATACTGGCTGGGCAGCTTCCAGCAGGCAACCAGTGGATTGCACAGATTAAATGGGATGGCGTTCGCATGTTGTCCTATTACAACGGAAGCACTACTCAGCTTATTAACAGACGTGGAAATTACCGTACAGCGCAATATCCTGAGCTTACTGATGTATCTGCTTACTGCAAGGCTGATTCCGTTATTCTTGATGGTGAAATCATTGCACTCAAGGACGGCAAGCCCTCATTTCACGAGGTAATGCGGAGGGACAGCTTAAAGAATGGCTCCACCATTTCCGTCGTTAGGCATCAGGTTCCTGTCATTTATATGATTTTTGATATTCTGTTTTATAATGGCCAATCGACGATGGATCAGCCTTTATTCTCACGGCAGCAGCTGCTAAACGATATTCTGCTGCCGCATCCCCATGTTCAGGCCGTACCCAGTTATACCGATCCCACAGAATTATTCGCCGCTGCTCAGAGTCAGAGCTTAGAGGGAATCGTCTGTAAGGATATCAACAGTACTTATGCTCCCGGTGGAAAAGATAAACGCTGGCAGAAACGCAAAATCATTTCTGATCTTACGGCAGTAGCCGGGGGTGTAACGTTCCGAGACGGCATCGTCAATGCGCTACTTCTTGGGCTGTATGATGATAAAGGGAATTTGCATTATATCGGACATGCCGGGCCAGGAAAATTGACTGTACAGGATAAACGCGACTTAACTGCAGAGGTACAGCATTTAAAAATAGATCAAATGCCCTTTACAGCTGATCCCCAGCGAGGGAAGGGTGCTTTTTGGATAAAACCGAAGCTTGTCTTCAAAGTTCATTTTTTGGAATGGAATACCTCAGGCACTCTTCGTCAGCCGGTTACTCAAGCTAGGGTAGATCTTCCTCCCGAATCATGTACTATGGAGCAAAAAGGATAAACTCTTTCCAAAAAAACGTCCTCCCGAATTTATCGAGAGGACGTTTCTTATTGCGCTGTAAGACTCGTTACAATGGTCTCCAGCTCTGCTTTTGTCTGCGCAGTATTTTTCGTATTCGTAAGCGTATAATCAATACTTCCATCCGCACTGGACCATACAAGCTGGACTTTTAGATCTCCATGGTGAGGACCAAACACCGTGTAAACTGCTTCAACCCCGTTGATGGTCAAATTTTCATCCTGGTCACCAGGCAGCTGCGCTAAAGTAACTCCTTCCGGAAGTGTATATGCTGGAGCTGATTTTAGATTCAATCTCTCCCCATTTCGCAGATAAGTGATAGAGGTTTCTGTATCGCTCCACTTTAAGCTTTGTGAAATCACTTTTTTACCAGCAGCTTGTGCTTTAGCTTTCACCTGATCTCTGAGGGTTTTATACTCTGTACTGAAAAACTTCGGAAGCACTGGATTTAAAACGACATCCTGCAGCTTATATTCGTCTGGTAGAGCAACGGGTATCAGGAGTGAATTCCCAGTTAATGAAGATAGCTTCTGTGCTGCTTCGTTTATAGAGCTGAATCTGTATGGCATATAGCTTACACTCAAATCTTCCTCTGGATTAGATTTTTTGTCATTAACATAGAGAGCCTTAATTTCTCCCGTTTGTAGGGGAACAGCATATTCTTTGGCAATCAAATCCTTAATCGTTGGCGATACCGGTGGTGATTTCTGCTCAACCGGAACCGTACCTTTGCTTTTATTATTGCTCCCTGCAGGCACTGCGCCTGCTGTTCCACTTACCGCGCTCATTAACACTAGCAGGCTCAAAACCGTGATGGCCGCACTTTTTTTAATCATCTTTATAATATCCTCCTTTAACCCCTTGGTTATTTGATCATGCTTTTAGCTACAGCCAACATTTCATTTGTCGTCAGTTTACTGACCCGATTGTCTGAAAGGGTATATTGTATCGCGCCTGATTTATCCAGCCACACTAGCTTAGTGTTGAAACTCGCTTCTTTAGCCGAATCAGTTGTAAGAATTACTTTCCTACCGTTGACCGTCAGTTCTTTCTTAGTTTCCGAAGCTCGTACAAAAGGCACAGCTCCTTCGGGAAGTTTGGCGGGCGGCACTCCAGTTACAATACTAAAATTGGCTTTTCCTTTGGCATACAGCTGCATAGACAAGTTCGTCTGGCTCCAGCTGATGATCTTGCTAAACAACTGTTTGTTGGGATCACCTGCCGCCGCTGCTGCCTTTAGTTCCTGCTCTAATTGCAAATACAGCTCTGAATCATTTGCTACAGACGGTGGATAAATGATGGCTGTCGCCAGAGCAAAGCCCTTAGGAAGGTTTCCAGGCTGTGGAGTAGCTGGACCCTTCAACGCTTTGAATTTAGCAGCAAAGGATTTGTAGTCTTTAAAAACAAATCCTTTGCCAGAGAAGCTGATCGTATCCTGAGGGTTAGAGACTTTGTCACGTACGTAGTAGGCCAAAAGCGTACCTTCCTTCAAGCTTGCTACGATCGCCTGTAATTCCTTTTGAGGATTCTGATCGGTTGATGCTGAAGTCTGCTGTTCTGCTGCCGCCGCGACCGAAAGAAACAAGCCAGGCGCAACCCCACTTACAACTACTCCTGTTCCTAACAAGGTTGCTGCCGAGAGTACGATCAGTGTTTTTTTGAAATCATTATTGAGCTTCAATTTCTAACATCCTCTCCTTCTAAAAGGGTGAATGTAAGCTCACCCTGTTTTCAACTACACTTCTATAACACTCCAGCATGAGAAAAAGGGACATTTTCTTACAAAAAAGAGGCCGCCCCAAGCAACCATCATGGCTTTTGGGACAGCCTCTTTTTTTGTTCTTAACATTACAAGTGACGCACCAAGTGATGCAATATGTGAAGCACCTATAGAGTAATTGGGGAATTTCTCCCTAAAATTCAGAGATTTCTGTTCATCGGACTTATAATTAGGGAAAACTTCCCTGAAATTTGGCCTATTCGGCAACGAATAAAGAAATTCCTATGATTATTAGGGAGGAATTCCCTGATTTCGTTTATTTAGAGCGAATATCGGTTATTTTTAGGGAGTTTTTCCCTAATTAGTTTAAAATAAGTAGATCACACATAGCACATCGCCCACCGCCCCAACCAGTAGCATAGAACACTACGCGTGGCATATCGTCACATGGCACAGTAAAATCCATTACTTTTCCTATTCCATAAAAAAAGCTGCCTCCCAAGTAGATTTCACTACTTTAGAGACAGCTTCTCATAATGTACGGATAGAACAACAGTAGCTAGCGAATAAAACTATTGGCAATCGCTTGCCATTGTTCACGGGTTAAAATGTTATTCAATCCATCATTTAGACTACGAATCGTCTGGCTGGCTTCATCATACCAATACAAACGATTCTGAGAAGTCCAAGCCTGCGCCCCCTGCTCTGTACTCGCAGCAATAAAAACCGCCTCTTTGCCGGTGTTTGTCAGTGACCATTTTTCAGCAGTCTGCCCTTCCAAGATAGACACTTGCGTTATACCACCCATATAGGCGCTCTGACTTAAGGATAGTTCAATTGTTTGATCCTCCTTATGGTAGGAAACCTCAGCGCTCTCTATGGCATTCACAGCGATCTTCTCCATAAACAGCTTTTGGCCTGTTTTATCGTCCTTAGCTTTCTTTTGAAATTGTTCAAGAACTTCTTTGTATTCCGTGTCTATCGACCCGTAAGGAGAAGCGGCTTTAAAAGTTGCTTGCTCGAATTCGTAACCATTGTCGAGTATGGAAGGCAGCTCGGGCCAGAAATCGCCAGCTAATTTTAATTCGTTTACGAAGTCCTGATATTTCGAATACACAGGAGGATTGAAAGCGAACTGCAATTGATTCCCATAGCCTAATCCTTTGACCAAATTAGTGAATTCAGTATCAATCACGTAATAGGCAGCCATTTCTCCGAGGTTCAAGCGGGCAAGCACCTGCTCATTATAAGTCGCTAATAAAGTCTGATACTTCTCAATCGCAGGAGAGGCCGTGGCAACAGGCTTACTATTATTAGTATGCACCGTCTGGACAACCACCCTTCCTCCACTATTCACTAGGGTAATGGAACCATCCGAAGGTTTGATGATATCAATTGTAGACTGGCTACCATGTTCCGTTAAACCTCCATATTCAGACAGCTGAAGAATGCCAAATCCGACTATCCCCAGCAATATAGCTGCGGAGACCCCTGAGAGAAGTCTTTTCCTAAATTTTGATGGAAGCGGGATAGTCTTCTCTTGCATCTGCATAACGGGAGCACCCGGTTCTCCGAATGACTCCAGCTCGTCTCTGAGGTTCGCCATTTCTCCGTCCATCGTATTCTGTTGATCATGAATTGCCCTTACCCGATTCATAACTGCTGCTTTTACATCTAGTTCGTCGCAGTTTCCCAATGCGTCCATCTTCTTTATCATTTTCTCTTCAACACAGCTTCGTTGCCCCACCATTCCGTCCCCCCTTTTTGAGCATTCATCATTTTGCCAAGCTTCGTAATCGTACGCCTGTATTTCTTCTTCACAGCATCAGTATTCTTATCGAGGATCTCCGCAATCTCCGGGAAGCTCTGTTCCTCAAAGATTCGCAGAACTAACAGATTTCGTTCATCTAATTTCAATTTCAAGAGGGCAAAGGTGAGATGTTCGTTAAATATGTAACGGTCCATCAACTGTTCCGGGCTTTCTGCAGGAGGATCCGGTTGAAAAAGCGCCATAATCTTCAAATGTCTTTGGCGTTTGCGGATCAGACTGAGGCAATGATGATAGGCAATTCTATATAGCCAGGAAGAAAAGCTCGCGATAGGGCGATATGTGCCTATATGCTGATATGCCTTCACTAGAATATCCTGTACCGCATCCTCCGCTTCTGTTCGACTCCCAAGCAGCCGGCAGCAATAGCGGTAAATCGGCTTTTGAAAAGCTTCGACGATAAGGGCATAGGACTCTACCTCGCCTGCCTGTACCCGAACGACGGTGTGTTCGATCCCGTCCAAAATCAGCAAACTCCCCTTTCACATAACCGTATAACCTTATAACTCTTATGATCATCCAAAAGGGACACTTTGGAAATATTTTTTTCATGAAAAGGAACAGACTGGCACATAATACCCTCATTCCTATAACAGAGAGGAGGTTCAGGATGCCAGCAGCCATCAAAGGCACAATTACTGTAGACGGCCAAGAGATAACCATCACCAACCCAGAGAAGCTGCTATGGCCGGATTGCGGGATTACGAAGCGGATCTATCTGGAAAAGCTCGCCGCCCTCTCTCCCTATCTGCTGCGTTATTGTCGAGATCGGCTGCTAACCGTAATACGTTATCCGCATGGTATCTCTGGAATGTCCTTTTATCAGAAAAATGCACCTGATCCTCTTCCAGCTTTTGTCCAGACCGCTGTTCACGAGAATATTAACTATATCAAGCTGCAAGGTTTACCTGAGCTGATCTGGCTGGGTAATCTGGCTGCTTTGGAGTTTCATCCTTCTTTGCATTATGTAGGTAGCGAGCTGCCTTGTGAATGGATGATTGATCTAGATCCGTCGCGTGAGGTCGAGCCCCGTATCATGGAAGCAACTGCAATTGTAGGGACGGTCCTAACCTCCCTTGGTTTATCCTCTGTGCCCAAAACCTCTGGGGCTACGGGGGTGCAGATCATCGTGCCTATCGAGACTGGCGTTACTTTTGATGGACTGCGAAAAATCGGACACTTTGTGGGTCGTTATGTCACTGAAAAGCACCCCGATTTATTCACCTTGGAGCGTCTGAAGAAGAATCGGGGAGATAAAATCTATTTTGACTACCTCCAGCATTACAGTGGCAAAACCTTAGCTGCACCTTACACACCACGTGCCAGGCCGCTTGCTACAGTATCCACACCATTGCTCTGGAAAGAGGTTCAACAAAACGTATCTCCTACTGATTTTCATCTGCTCAATATTGAGGAACGCCTGCAACAGATGGGAGATCTTTTGGAAAAAGTGCCACCGCAGCCCGTCAAACAACTCATTGCTAAGCTTCCATAGGGATGGAATGCCACGAATAATGAGCCCAAAAACAGCAATAAGCCCGCAGCATCATTTCATGCTACGGGCTTATCAGGCGTCCCACTCAAGGACAGAAGGTATATTGTATAAGAATACGGCATATCGAGTCTTGTTCACCGTATTTATTGCTCCATTATTCGTAAAAATACCTTCTTTCAGTTAATAGTACTAAAGTGCCAAGCTAAAACGCCTGCGGCGTCCTTTTAGGATGGTAAGCTAATGAATTGCTTTCTTCTTGAAACGGCCACCTTTAACATCATGAATGTTACCTATTGCGATGAATGCACCAGTATCCCAATCCTCAACAATGGATTTAAGCTTAGCTTCTTCCAAACGGGTGATAACTACGAAGATCACTTTCTTATTCTCCCCGGAAAATCCGCCTTCTCCATCTAAATAAGTAACACCACGTCCAAGACGTTCCGTCAAGGCTTCACCGATATCACGGAATTTATCACTAATAATCCATACCGATTTCGACTGATCCAGACCCTCAAGTGTAATGTCAATTACCTTGAATGCAATGTAATAAGCAATTAGTGAGAACATCGCATTATTCCAACCGAACACAAATCCAGCTCCGGATAAGATGAACAGGTTGAAGAACATAACAACTTCACCTACAGAGAAGGGAAGCTTCTTGGCTACTAGAATCGCAACAATTTCTGTACCATCTAGAGATCCGCCAAAACGTACAACTAACCCTACACCTACACCAAGAATGATCCCTCCAAAAACGGCAGCAAGCATAGGCTCAACCGTAAAGGCATTCACATGATGCAACATTGAAGTACCAATAGACATAAGCACAATTGCATATAAGGTAGATAAGGCAAAGGTCTTACCGATTTGCTTATAACCGATTAACAAGAACGGAAGGTTTAACAGCGTCAATAAAATCCCCAGAGGAATGTCGAATAGATGTGATAAAATAATGGAGATACCGGTAATCCCACCATCAATCATTTGATTCGGTACGAGGAATATCTCAAGTGCAACAGCCATCATTGCTGCCCCAATGGATAACATGATCATTCGCTGCGCGAACTTAGCCATTTTATGTGTTCCGGTCTTCTGCAGCTTGTTCTTTTCCTCTTTGGCAATCATTTGTGGACTCACATTCATAGAACTCCCCCTACAATTTAACAGTATAGTGTTGAAACATTCGGAAGTATAATTATAATCTATACTTTCTTACATTTCTTCTTATACAATTATTATATCACAAAATAAGCCCTAATAATGAATGGAACACGTTATATCCTTCGAAAAATTCAGATTTAGTCCTCTTTCCGCTCATAATAGCGGAGATAACAACTGACACAGCCCTTCACCGAGTTTGACAATTCTCCCTCTCTCCTTAAACTTTACAGGATCAATAAATTCACTGTGCTTTTGATCCTTCTCAAACCCTGTGACTAGAGGGGATATAGCATCAGGATGTAGCAGCACAGCAGTCAATTCAAAGTTAGAATAAAAGCTGCGCATATCCAGATTTGCACTCCCCACTGTAGCGAGCAGATTATCGATAATCATGATTTTGGCATGCATAAATCCTTTAGTATAGCGGTAGAATTTCACTCCAGCGTCTTGTAAATTTTCTAAATAAGACAAAGAAGCATGATAGACAAGCACATTATCAGGCTTCGCAGGAATGATAATTCTTACATCCACTCCACGAAGTACTGCACTTTTCAAGGCCCGGCAGATGGCAGGATCAGGAATAAAATACGGTGAAGTAATCCAAATCCGCTGTTTAGCTGCACATAAGGCGGCAAAATACATCTCTTGAGAGGCGTCTATTGCAGCATCCGGACCACTCCCTACAATCTGCACGGCTTCTTGTGACTCACAATTATGTTTTGGGAACAGACGCGGATGGCTTGTGCTTTCGCCAGAGGCCAATCTCCAATCCTTTAAGAAAACATACTGAATATAATATACTGAGTCTCCTTCGAGACGCAGATGGGTATCACGCCAGTATCCCATTTTGAGATCCTTCCCCAAATAATCATCCCCTATATTCATTCCACCCGTGAAGCCAACGAGGCCATCTACCACCAGGATCTTCCGATGATTACGGAAATTAAAACGACGGTCTAACAGAGAACTAATCGGAGGTAAAAAAAAGTGGAACTCCACCCCAGCATTTCTCATCGTTCGAATAAACCTGCGACTTAATTTATGACTGCCCAGACCATCACAAAGCAAGCGTACCTTAACGCCCTGTCGCGCCTTCCGAATCATAACATCTTGAAATTGCTCACCGATCTCATCATCACGATAAATATAAAATTCCATATGTATATGTTCTTTCGCTTCTTCCATAGCTTCCAGCATAGCATCATACGCTTCTCTCGCAGATGATAATACCCTGCTCTTGTTATGACCAGTAATTGGTCCTTCTGCGATCTTAGAAAGCAAACCCAATAGACCCTTATTATTCTCAAACTGAGCGTTCCCACTCTCAGTAACATCCTTTACTACCTTAATATTGCCAGAGACATGCGAACGAATTTCACGAAATAGTGTAGTACATCTTTTGTTTAATTTTCGATTCTGTCTATAATCACGGCCCAGAAAATAATAGAATGCCAGACCCAGCGGCGGACAACAGAATGAAATGAACAACCACGCCAAAGCCCTTTGCGGGCGACGAAACTCCATAAATACAATTACTGCGACCTGAATAATAAAAAGACTTAGAATTATCGCAAAAATCTTCAATTCCCTACCCCCTTCATTAATAAAACAGTTACCAATAGACTCGCTGCGACGATTCTATTACTGGTTTTGCCGTAACTCTCTTTCTTTATTCAAACAAACCGTTGTCATGTTCCTGAAAGATATGGAATACATAGAGTAGTAAGACAATTCGGGATGAGCCTAATGCAAGTAAGGTCGTTAGCTTCGTGTATCGTAAGGCGGCTGCCATATGCCGCAGAAAGGAGAAGCCATGAAGAGTCAGCCAGATCATAACCGGATTACGCTGCTCGTCGTAAGGGATGCCGGACGCCCAGTCAAACAACTCCAGATCTCCAAGCCACTTGCGTTCGCCCTGCCGGCAGCAGCAGCCCTGTCCCTCTCCAGTCTGGTCACCTCTATGCATTTCCATGCCTCGCAGTCGATCTCACAACTGGAAGCTGAGGCAGCCGCACTATCACTAACCAATCTCCGCATGGAAATGAAGGTCGCTGACAAGGATAAGGATCTAATGCAGCTTCGTACTCAAGTCAGCGAGCTATCAGAAGAGGCAGATCATATTAAAGACAAGCTGAAGAGTGTAAATGCGCTGGAACAGGAGTTGCAGTCTTTGATTAACAAAAGCAAAGGCTCCGCCGCTGAAACAAAAGAATCAAAAACGGGATCAACCGCTTCAAACTCAACCTTAGGCTTATCGAGCCGTAACGCTGTGCCAATCCCAAATGAGACATCTTCTAAAGCTACAATCACATCACAGGTAGGCGGAGAATATATCGCGTCTTATCAGAACGAATCGCTGAATCTAGTGGAGGAAACAAAAGACGATTTCGAAGAGATCCACGGTATGCTCGATGAAATGGTGGAAAGTATTACTCAAACTATCACTCTGGCGGAGCATGCGAATAACGTTCAAGCAAATCAACAGGCAAAAAAAGCTCAAGCTGAAAAAGCCAGACTAAATGCAGCGGTACTCTGGCCTACCGATTCTAGGGTCATCTCCTCAAGCTTCGGCTACCGAACAGATCCTTTCAAAGGCTTATCCGCGTTCCATTCAGGTGTCGATATTGCCGGGAACTTAGGCGATCCTGTATATGCCGCCTTAGACGGGGAGGTCGTTACCTCCGAGCAGATGGGTGCGAGAGGCAAGTATGTCGTGATCAAGCATTCGAACGGGCTTGAAACCTGGTATATGCATCTGCAGGCAATGAATGTATCTGCGGGAGACAAGGTTAATAAGGGGCAGAAGATCGGCTTGCTTGGAAACACTGGTCGAAGCACAGGACCTCATCTTCATTTCCAGGTAGTGAAGCAGAATAAAACTGTGGATCCATTGGATTATGTTAAACCCTAAACGTTAATGTAAAAATATATGAAATAGGAGGAATTTATACATGTGGAATAAGCGGCAGCAGCGTGCCACTATCAAGTCTACTGACTCTCTGATTGGGCATGGGGGTACGCTCGAGGGTAAAGTACATTGCGATACGAACCTGAGGATTGAAGGTACCTTTAGCGGAGAAATTATATGCAGTGGTGTTGTCACTGTAGGTGAGGAAGGCACGGTGCGCTCCAGTATTAGAGCAGAAGAGATCGTTATCGCTGGTAAAGTATATGGAGATGTTACCGCAGACCGTAGGCTCATTATGACCGGTACTGGCGAGCTGCACGGTAATATTTCTGCAGGAGCACTCAGTATTATGGAAGGCAGCCTGCTTAATGGGTCCATCGCCATGCAAGAACAGCCCACCTCTGAACAAGCAGGTGAGCTCAAAAGTAATACGAAAAAGGACAAGACAGCAAAACGTTCCTCCAAAGCAGAAGAAACGCTTGAAGCCGGTTAATCCTATTTTTATCCAGCAACGTCCCGTTTACGGAAGACAAACCAGGAAACTGCTAAGAATATAACATAATACACTGCCAGCACAGCAATGGAGAAGCCTAGTGTAGCACCACCTGGACCAATATCAGATCCCATGTAGACCCTTAGATCCATATGAGTGAAAATTAAATATCTGGCCCATTCGAACACATCCGGATTAAGCAAAGCAGCGAAAATACCTTGGGCAAACATGATAAACATAGATAACCCTATCGCCAATCCACTTGCACGGAATACGGAAGAGATCATAAAAGCAAGCGTAACCGTCAAGAAAAGAGTGACATAGCGACATAGGAGATCTATAAAGGAATACTCAGCAGGACTCCAAGCTGTAATCGAAGACAGTGTATCTCCAGTTGGTGAGGCGAAAATAAACGATGAAGCTAAACCAAAAACAATCAATACTGCAGTACAAAGCAAGCTAAACAACACAATGCTAATGTATTTCGAGAGCAAGATCTGGGAACGGCTCCACGGGCGAATCAGCAGCATTTTGATGGTTCCCCAGGTAAATTCGCCCGCTACGGAGTCAGCGGCTATAACAACAACGAAGATCGTATTCAGGAAGAATACAACACTCACTATCATTTGGAAACTGTCCCAAACGCCTAAGCGCGATGCAGGGTTATCCGTTGTGAAATACATAAGAGCCGGAAGAAACGCACTAAACACTGCTAGAATAATCAGCATAATCCATGTGCGAGCACGACTATATATCTTGATATTCTCATTATGTATCAACGCTGTAAAATTACTCAATTCCTTCACCTCCTGTAACCTCTAAGAATTGATCCTCTAGCGTACGGGCAAGTGATTTGATACTGTACACTTTAATCCCACCAGCCACTAGTCTGGCATTAAACTCAGCAATTTCTTCACGTGCCGCCTCAACTACAAGCCCACCGCTCTTTATAGTTCCTTGTCCAATGAGAGCAAGTGCAGCTTCGGCATCGTCAACCTCAAACAAGGTTTCTCCGATAGGCATTGTAACATTGCCTACCTCTTTTAGCTGTTTTACCTCAAGCAGTTGCCCATTCTGAATAATGGCTACACTGTCACACATGAGCTCCATTTCGGAAAGTAAATGGCTGGAGACAAATACGGTTGTTCCTTCTTCACGACAGAGTAGGCGCAGATAGTCACGAAGCTCACGTATGCCTTGTGGATCAAGCCCATTGGTTGGCTCATCTAGAACCAGTAGCTTTGGTCGGTTTAGTAGCGCCTGAGCTACTCCAAGTCTCTGACGCATACCTAGGGAATAAGTCTTCACTTTGTCATGAATTCTTTGACCAAGCCCGACCAGCTCCACAACCTCATCAATCCGTTGCTTACTGACTCCCGGTACCATCCGTGCAAATTGTCTAAGATTCTGATACCCAGACAGAAACTTGTACATTTCAGGATTTTCTACAATAGCCCCAACACTTGCAATAGCCTCTTTATAATTATTTTTAATACTATGACCACTAATCAGGACATCCCCACTGCTAATGGAAATTAATCCCACCATCATTCGTATTGTTGTCGTCTTCCCTGCTCCGTTTGGTCCCAAAAACCCGAATATTTGACCCGGTGGGATATCCAGCGTTAAATTGCTCACCAGCGTCTTAGAGCCTATTTTCTTGGTAACTCCCTGCAGACGGGCAACAGGTTCAGACAGCATTTCTGTATTTGACACAGTATCACTTCCTTTCATTTACAAACAAGTTTACCATACAGTTTTTTTCAGAAAATTACAAAAAAGAAACAGTCTAACGTTGTTTAGACCGAGGATTCGATTCGATTTGAACAAAAAAGGGACCTGGCCTCCCGCAAACGAAAGAGTCCAAGTCCCTTATATCACTTCATTCAATATTACCTGTTTATTCAGAATGCAGTTATTTAGCCACCTACACGTGCAAGCTCGCGCATATTCGCTTCAAATGCAGCCATCAAAGCAGCCTCGCCGGTCAATCCGGTTTGCTCTACTTTGCGAATCTGCTCCATCATCCGTTTGTAATCCTTCGGAATAACACGAACAAACTTCGGCAAGCTATCTGCCCACTGATCCAATACCCGCGCTCCCGCCTTACTGCCTGTAAGCTCTACATGACGGCTAATCAGCTCGCGCAGCTCTTCGATCTCTTCTGGCTCTTCCACTCTCTCGAGAAGTACCATCTCGAGATTGCAGCGGCCGATGAAGGATCTCTCTGGATCGTAAACATAAGCGATACCACCGGACATCCCTGCCGCAAAGTTACGGCCTGTTTCACCAAGAACAACCACACGGCCTCCAGTCATGTATTCACAACCGTGGTCACCCACACCTTCTACTACAACCTTCGCTCCAGAATTACGAACGGCAAAGCGTTCACCGGCGATACCGTTGATATAAGCTTCTCCAGCTGTTGCTCCGTAAAACGCAGTATTTCCGATAATGATATTGTCCTCAGCTGCAAAGGTAGCTTTTGGAGATGGTTTAATAATAATCTTACCACCCGACAGTCCTTTACCAACGTAGTCATTGGAATCGCCTTCCACCGTAAGTGTGATCCCCTTAGGCACGAATGCACCCAAGCTTTGACCAGCAGAACCGGTGAAATGAAGACGAATCGTATCATCAGGCAAGCCGGCTGCCCCGTATTTACGTGTCAGCTCGCTACCAAGAATGGTTCCAACGGCACGATTAACGTTCGTAATCGGTAACGATGCTTCTACAGCCGTTCCAGATTCCAGTGCAGGTGCAGCCAGATCCAGCAGTTTAGAGACATCAAGCGTCTCTTCCAGACCATGATTCTGACGTTTACTGCAGAAGCGTGTGCTTCCCTCTGGCATTTCCGGTACATGCAGCAGACTACTCAAATCTACGCCCTTCTTCTTCCAATGCTGCGAAGCTTGAGCAGCGTCTAAGCAATCTGTACGGCCAACCATTTCTTCAATCGTACGGAAGCCAAGACTCGCCATAATTTCGCGTAAATCCTGTGCCACAAAGGTCATAAAGTTAACTACATGCTGTGGATCACCCGTAAAGTTCTTACGAAGATCTGGATTTTGTGTCGCTACACCAACCGGACAAGTATCCATTTGGCAGACACGCATCATGATACAACCCACAGCTACTAACGGAGCAGTAGCGAAGCCATACTCTTCAGCACCTAGTAATACAGCTACGGCTAGATCGCGACCGCTAAGCATTTTTCCGTCTGTTTCCAGTACAACGCGGTCACGCAGATTGTTCAGCATCAATGTCTGATGCGTTTCGGCCAAGCCAAGTTCCCATGGAAGACCTGCATGACGAATGGAGTTCATCGGAGATGCACCTGTACCCCCGTCATAGCCACTTACCAGGATAATATCAGCGCGCCCTTTGGCTACGCCAGCAGCAATCGTACCTACTCCGACCTCAGAGACGAGCTTAACATTAATATTTGCACGTGGATTGGCATTCTTTAGATCGTAGATCAGCTCTGCCAAATCCTCAATCGAATAAATATCATGATGCGGTGGAGGTGAAATCAAGCCCACACCAGCTGTTGAACCGCGCACTTCAGCCACCCATGGATAAACTTTACGTCCTGGAAGCTGTCCGCCTTCCCCTGGTTTAGCACCCTGAGCCATCTTAATCTGGATCTCATCAGCGTTAACAAGGTAGTTAGATGTAACTCCAAAACGTCCGGAAGCTACTTGTTTAATCGCACTGCGACGGGAATCGCCGTTGCTGTCCGGGATATAGCGGGCTGGATCTTCTCCGCCCTCACCAGTATTACTCTTACCACCGATCCGGTTCATTGCAATAGCGAGGGTCTCATGCGCTTCCTTACTAATGGAACCAAAGGACATCGCACCCGTCTTGAACCGTTTCATAATGGACTCCACTGGCTCTACTTCTTCTAATGAAATCGGTTCATAAGCTGACTTGAACTGCAACAAGGAACGAATTGTCAGATGCTTCTCACTTTCACCTTGAACAAGTGCAGCATATTTCTTGTACATCTTATAATCTCCACTACGCACGGAGTGCTGAAGCAGATGAATGGTCTGTGGGTTGAACAAATGATCTTCCCCATCGTTTCGCCATTGATAATCACCACCGGAATCAAGCACTTTATCATTTCCGTCTTTTTCCGTGAAAGCACGGTTATGATGGATAAGTGCCTCGGTTGCTACTTCCTCCAGACCAATTCCGCCAATGCGGGAAGGTGTCCAAGTAAAGTAACGATCCACGAATTCCGAGTTCAGACCCACAGCTTCAAAGATCTGCGCGCCCCGGTAGGATTGAATAGTCGAAATCCCCATTTTGGAAAGAATCTTAACTACGCTCTTAGTCGCAGCTTTAATATAGTTCTTCACAGCCTTCTCATGCGAGATTCCCCGCAGTAAGCCTTGGCCGATCATATCATCCAAGCTTTCAAAGGCCAGATACGGATTGACTGCACTCACACCATAACCAAGCAGAAGTGCATAATGATGGACTTCACGAGGTTCACCAGATTCAAGTAAAATACTAACTTTTGTCCGTGTTCCTTGCCGGATCAGATGGTGATGCAAGCTCGATACCGCAAGTAGAGCAGGAATCGCAGCATTCTCACGGTCCACACCGCGGTCCGTCAGAATCAGAATGTTATGACCTTTAGCCATAACGCGATCAGCAGCCTCGTTCATACGCTCAAGCGCGATACGCATTCCTTCTGCTCCAAGCTCAGCTGGGAAAAGAATCGGAATAGACATCGACTTGAAGCCTGCACGACGAACATGTCGAATTTTAGCAAAATCTTCATTCGAAAGAATCGGTGTGTGCAGCGAGATTTGGCGACAGCTTTCTGGTTCTGGTTTAAGCAAGTTACGCTCTGGTCCAATTGTAGTCGTAGTAGAGGTAACCAGCTCTTCGCGAATAGCGTCGATTGGTGGATTCGTTACCTGAGCAAACATTTGTTTGAAATAATTATATAGACGCTGCGGACGGTCTGAAAGCACAGCGAGCGGCGCATCATAACCCATGGAACCTACAGCTTCAGCGCCAGTAGATGCCATTGGTTCAAGCACCTTGCGCAAGTCCTCAAAAGTATAGCCGAACGCTTGCTGCAGCTGCTGAACATTGTCATGCTTAGGATTTGGTAGTTCAGGCGCATCTGGAAGCTCTTCGAGACTAATCAAATGCTCATCCAGCCATTGGCGGTAAGGCTTCTCAGTCGCGATAGCCGATTTGACTTCCTCATCGGAGATAATACGGCCTTCCTTCGTATCCACGAGCAGCATGCGTCCAGGCTTCAGGCGGTCTTTATATAAGATGTCCGCTGCTGGAATGTCCAGTACACCCGCTTCGGAGGATAGAATAATCATGTCGTCCTTTGTTACATAATAACGAGCAGGTCGCAAGCCGTTACGGTCCAGAATAGCGCCGATCTGCACACCATCTGTAAAGCCCATTGCAGCAGGTCCGTCCCATGGCTCCATCAAAGTGCTGTGGTATTCGTAAAAGGCTTTCTTGTCGGCGTCCATACTGTCATGATTGCTCCATGGTTCAGGAACCATCATCATGGCTACTTGTGTCAAAGAGCGTCCGCTCAAATAAAGAAACTCAAAGGTATTATCGAACATTGCAGTGTCCGATCCATCCGGGTTTATAACAGGTTTGATCTTACTCAGATCTTCGCCGAACACTTCACTCTTGAACAGCGACTGGCGAGCATGCATCCAGTTCACATTTCCGCGCAAGGTATTGATCTCACCATTGTGGATCATAAAGCGGTAGGGATGCGCACGTTCCCAGCTTGGGAAGGTATTCGTACTGAAACGGGAGTGAACTAACGCGATTGCTGATTCCAGCTCTTCGTTCTGCAAATCCAGGTAGAATTGTCCGACTTGTTCTGTAGTCAGCATGCCTTTGTACACGATCTTACGACATGACAAGCTTGGGATATAGAAGGCTTCAGCCTCTTCTACACCACCGTAGCGAATCGCAAGCTCTGCACGTTTGCGGATGACATAAAGCTTACGCTCAAAAGACAATTCGTTCGTAACAGAGGCCGAGCGACCGATAAACACTTGGCGCACAAAAGGCTTTGCAGCCTTCGCGGTTTTGCCAAGCATTTCATCATAGGTAGGTACATCACGATAGCCGAGTACTTCCTGACCTTCTTCAGCAATAATTTTGCTTAAGAGAGCCTCATGTTGAGCCCGAACTTTCTCGTTATGAGATAGAAAAATCATGCCTACGCCATAATGGCCTTGTTCCGGCAAAGCGAAGCCAAGCTTCTGGGCTTCACTAGCAAAGAAACGGTGCGGAATTTGAAGCATGATACCTGCTCCGTCACCAGAGTTGGGTTCGCTACCTTGTCCGCCACGATGCTCCATATTAAAGAGCATTGTTAAAGCGTTACTAACAATATCATGGGACGGTTTGCCTTTAATATGGGCTACAAATCCCATGCCGCAAGCATCTTTTTCGAACTGGGGATCATACAGGCCCTGTTTTCCGGGCAGTTCAGTGTGTCTCATCGAACGCAACCTTTCTATTATAAAGTATGGCGTAATCTTTGGAAAATTTTTCAGATTAAAATTTTAATAATTATTCAAGCCAGATTAGTGCTATTATTTTATCACCGGGGTGACAACAGCGCAATTTAAACTTTTTTATGATGCTGATTAACATTTCTTTTTGCGACACAGCTTTAGTGGACAAAAGTTTAAAAAAACTCATCTATGTATAATTATGCATAAATGACGCATAAGAACTTATGCAATGAAAGCGTTTCAAGAATTTTCATCACCCTTGAATGTTTGCAAGAAAAAGGGTTCTATGATTTAAACTCAAAAAAAAGCGCCTCCCGGAGGAGACGCTTTTTAATTACTTTTTTTCAAATTATACAGTCATAGCTTGTTCACTGTTCATTCCAGCTTCATTGTCCCGACTGCGGGTCATGAAGTAAGCGAAAGTAAGAGCAAGGAACCCAAGACCGAAGATTGCAAGAACACCTACGTCACTCCACATTGCACTGAAGTCCCCTGTAGAAATTACTGATTTAAGACCACTAACTGTGTAAGTCATAGGAAGCAGTGGGTTAAAGAATTTCATCCAGTTCGGGATCAATTCAAGCGGGAATGTTCCGGCACTAGTTGTTAATTGGAAAATAAGAATAACGATAACAACAAAACGTCCCGGTTGATCCAACCAAGTAACAATGGATTGAACTACCCATGTGTAAACTAGACTAGTCAAGAATGTAAATAGGAAGAATAGCGGTACACTTTGTACTTCTAGTCCAAGTCCGTACAATACAACCACAGCAGCCAGCATAGACTGGATAAAGCTCATGATTGAGAACGTAAGCGTACGGCTGATAAAACGATTCATACGGCTTGCGCCTATTACAGCTGATTCACGCATTGGAATAACAATTGTAGAAATCAGTGCACCTACGAACAACCCAAGAGATAAGAAGTAAGGAGCAAACCCTGTTCCGTAGTTTGGTACATGATTTACAACTTGATCCTCAATCACAACCGGTTGTGCGAACATTTCCATCATTTTATCTGACTTATTCACGCTGCCTGTTTTTTCAGCAGCATCGCTAAGCTTAGTTGCCAGTTCTGTTGATCCAGATTTCAGATCATCCATACCATCTTTCAGCTCGCCTGCACCGTCAGCCAGTTTTTTCGAACCATCTGCTACAGCACTAATACCGGAACCTAGTTCGCCTACACCACTTAGCAGTTTTGAGGTACCATCGCCAAGCGCTTTACCGCCTTCAGCCAGCTTGCTGCCTCCAGCTGCAGCTTCTTTAAGCTTCGCACCAAATTGTTGCATCCCTGCATTCAGCTTATTGCCACCTGTTACAAGTGCAGATGCACCTTGTGCCAGTTTTTGCTGTCCTGTCAAAAGCTGTGTGCTACCAGCATTTAATTGCTGTGCTCCATCATGCAACTGAGTTACACCAGCAGCTACCTGCTGTGAACCTGAGTGCAGTTGAGTTGCACCTTGTGCCAGTTGCTCTTGCCCACTGTGGAGTGCAGTAGCACCCTGTGCCAGCTGCTCTTGACTTTGTTGCAGTTGCTCACTACCTTGTGCAACAGCTGCACTAGCTGCTAGGAGCTTCTGTACGGCCGGATTCTGTGCCAACTCAGGACTAGCCTGTGCCAATTGCTGCAAGCCTTGAGCGACCGCTTTAGCGCCCTCAGTAACCTTTGTGCTACCTTCTGCGGAAGCCTGCAAGCCTGCCTCCAGCTTCGCGCTGCCATCTACGGAAGAGGTTAGACCTGCTTCCAGCTTCGCGCTGCCGTCAACTAAAGATTGTGTTCCTGCTTGTAATTTAGTAGTACCATCTACAGCAGACTTCGTACCTGCTTGAAGCTGTGTGGCACCTGTTACAGCTTGCTTCAAGCCGTCATTAAGCTGTTTACTGCCGGCAGCGCTTTGTGCAACGCCATCTTGAAGCTGTGTATGAGCAGCCGACAATTGTTGCAAACCGCCTGCCAAAGTGCTAGAACCCGTTTGAATTGCAGTAGCACCTGAATTTAAATCAGACACACCTTTAGTAAGTGGTTCTACACCATTTTGAAGTTTACCTGTACCATCTGTCAGTACAAGAAGATTATCTTTCAGCTTCAAGGCTCCGTCATCTAGCTTACCAGCGCCATCTGCGATCTTGGAAGCTCCATCTCCCGCCTCGCCCAATCCATCAGAAACTTCTGTAATCTGATTGAATACAGACTCCACATAAGCCTCTGTTACCTTAGCGGATACTTTAGATTTAATTTCTGATACAGCCGTTCCACCGATCTGTCCGGCCAGGAAGTTGTAGCCTTCATTTGGCTCATAAATAATTTTTGCCGGTTGTGGTTCATCATCCAAAAGCGTTGTTGCTTTAGCAGAGAAGTCTTCTGGAACAATAATCGCCATATAATAGGTATTGTCCTTCATTCCTGCTTGCGCTTCTTCTAGTGAAACAAAGTTCCATTGAAAGCCATCGGTTACCTTAAGCTCTTCAACCAGATCATCTCCGGCCTGAAGTTGTTTTCCTTCATAATTAGCACCGACGTCTTGGTTGACAACAGCAACCGGTAACTCATTCATCTTGCCATACGGATCCCAGAATGCCTTTAGGAAGAATCCGCTATACATCACCGGAATAAATAGGATGGCAATCATCGGAATCAGCACCTTTGGATTTCTCAGTGCTGCGCCAAGATCCTTGGTAAATACGGATAATGATTTCATTCTGGTTCTCTCCTTATGAGCTTATGCTCTCTTTAAAATGCTTTGTTTGCGAAATATTACGTAACACTAGGTGACCATTTTCCCCATCTGGTCAATTTAGGGGATAAAAAAACGCCTTTCGGCTCTTCTTCAATGCCTAAAACAGCTTGGAAATTGTTAAGGGAAAGCAATCTGATCACGCCATCCCTATCCTGAATCAACGCTTACTGTGCCAGTCCTTCGGCGAGAAACAAATGAAAGTACATCTTGATCTGTTCCTTGTCCAAGGGAGTATGTGTTTTATTCAGTTCAGCAGTCAATACAATATATAGCCTGAACATGACTACAGATACGATTTTAGGATCGCAAGGTTTGATTTCTCCCTTTTCAAGGGCTTGTTGCACCTCCCGTTCTAAATATTCTAAAACTAAGTTCTCGATCTTCTCGAGCCCTTCTCCTGCCTGCGGCGTTCCGAATTCGCGACTCTCCTGGGAAAGCTTGATGAATAGCTCCTGCTCACTTCGAAATTCCAGCAGGGCATCCAGCACACGATGCAGGTTATCAAAGAAAGGTCTGTCTCGCCTGATCTCGCGATCAGCAATCATCTTCATTTCTACCATCATATCGCGCAGGATCTCATCAAACAATTGCTCTTTGTTTGTAAAAAAGGTGTAGATGGTTCCTTTCCCGACATTTGCGATCTTAGCAACCTGATCCATGGTAGTCGCCTTATAGCCGAATAATGAAAATGATTTTGCTGCGGCCTGAAGCACCTGCTGTCTTCGATCCACCACTGCCACCTGTGCCCACTTCCTTTCTCCAGAAAATATCATTACCGCTGACTATCTGACCACTTTACTAATCCGGTCAATTGGTCATTCATTACTTTAACATGTAGCTTTGCAGTTTGCAATACTTTAGAAAATCTTTTATTTTTTTATTTATTGCAGGGTTTTAACTTTCTATTTACGTCTTATTTGTATAATGTGAGTAGAGAACAGTTTTCCCTCATCTATTTAAGAAGAAATTCCGCATTTCTATTGAAAAGGAAAGTAGCAGGTGAACTTATGCGAAAGAAAAGAGTACTGCTGTTTTCGGAAGGCTTCGGTACGGGCCACACAGGAGCAGCCTATGCTCTGGCCGAAGGAATAAAGCTGCTGAATCCGGATGTCCAGTGCCGAGTCATCGAGCTAGGTAAATTTCTTAACCCGATGGTCGCCCCATGGATTCTTTCCGCTTACCGAAAAACAGTTAGCAGCCAGCCTAAGCTGGTCGGCATGATGTATAAGACACAATATCATAAATCATTGAACCCGTTGACTAAGATGGCACTTCACCGGATTTTTTATACACATGCCTCTCAAGTGATCGAACAGCTAAAGCCTGATTTGATTATTTGCACACACCCCATTCCGGCCGCTGTCATTTCCAGACTAAAGCGTCGTGGATTGGAGGTTCCGCTGTATACGTTAATTACAGATTATGATGCACATGGTAGCTGGGTAAATTCCGAGGTCAATCGTTATCTCGTCTCTACCCCACGCGTCAAATCAATTCTAACAGGCCGAGGGATTGCTCCTGAGCTTGTAACGGTCACAGGCATTCCTGTGCATCCGAAGTTCTGGGAACGATCCAACAAGACTCTGCTCCGCAAGGAACTAGGTCTAGCCGATATCCCTACTGTTCTCATAATGGGTGGAGGCTGGGGACTGATGTTCGGCAAAGAGATTATGAATTCACTCACAGCCAGAATGGATAACATCCAACTCATCTTCTGTATGGGCAGTAACGAGAAGCTTATAGCCAAAATGAAGTCCAATCCAAGGCTTAATCATCCTAACGTCAGGATTCTTGGATACACCAGTGAAATCAATAAACTGATGGATGCCTCCGACCTTCTAATCACAAAGCCTGGCGGTATGACCTGTACGGAAGGTCAGGCTAAGGGAATTCCAATGCTCTTCTATAAAGCTATTCCAGGTCAGGAAGAGAAAAACTGCCAATATTTCGTAGAGCTAGGACTAGCAGAGGTACTTGACTGTGAGGTAGTGAATAAATGGTTCTCTATGATGCTCCGTGAATATTCTGTTCTCGAAGAACAGCGTAAACGCCGTCTAGCCCCTGATAAACATCAACCGCAAAGTTGCGCGACTACCGTTCTGCAGATGTTAGGCAACCCCGCAGACAAAACAGCTGATATCAGAGGAGCAAGATCTCAAGCCCGAGGCGAAGAGCCTGTGTGCATTACACCATAAAGAAAAGCAGGTAGCCAGGGAAATTCCCGGCTATCTGCTTTTTTTGTATAGACATGTAATCAGGATTTATTAAATTTCTATACTTTCACCAGCTTTAAGCGGGAATCCCTCTATCCCCTCTTGTCGCAGACGATTACAGAAATCCATAGCATCCTGAGCAATATCCGGAAATGTATTGTAATGAAGTGGTATGACCTTGTCCGCTTGAAGCCAGCGCGCAGCAAGGAGCGCATCATCCGGTCCCATGGTCAGCATATCGCCAATTGGCAGAGCCGCCAAATCAATCGCAGTTCTTTCACCAATCAGACGCAGATCGCTGAATAGTGCGGTATCACCTGCATGGAATAACGTCTTCCCCTCAATCGTCAATAAAATACCTGCGGGTTGTCCAGCATAAATCCAAACGTCGCCTTCCTGAATCGATGAGGAATGAAACGCCTGAGTATATTTAACGGTAATGGCATCATAAATATGACTGCCGCCTATATTCATATGTTTTACCTTGGCACCCTTCATTCGGCAGTATTCTGCAAGCTCAAAAACAGCAAAGATCGGACAATCATTCTGTTTGGCAATTTGCACAGCATCACCTAAATGATCCGAGTGACCGTGAGTCAGCAGGACAGCATCTACAGTAATGTCATCAGGTGAAATACCGGAGTTCGGATTTCCTGACAAAAAAGGGTCAATAATAACTTTCGCTTGCTCTGTTTCTACCAGCAGCGCTGAGTGTCCGTAATAAGTGATCTTCATGACAATTCTTCCACCTCCAGGGTTATATAGTCTAGTTTACCCTATAAATAGCTGAGGTTCACAGATAAGGTCAATTATTTATAAAACGTATGATTACCAATGGTCTTCACATACTCCTGCGAATGATGTACGGTAAGATCCTGCGCAAGCTTAAGCGATAGGAAAAAATAAGTACTATCGGGAACTTCCTTCACCCCAGAGAGCGCTGCGTTCACCGCTTTAATACTATCATCATTAGGCTTGACACGTTTAAGACGCCCGTTAGCTACAGGACTGAATTGATGCTTTTGATAAATGACCTTATATATCGTGTCGGGGAAATTGGCTGACCGTAGCCTATTCAGAACAACGTTGGCAACTGCCACCTTGCCCTGGTACGGTTCACCTTCCGCCTCTGCCATTACAATTTTTTGTAGCAGAAGCAGTTCTTCTTCGGATACTGCGTAGCGCCGGGTTGCTTTACTTTGCTGCTCCTGGCTTAATAGCTCGGTCCGAGAGAAGTATAATGTTGTGAGGGGATTTTTCTGAGATGCCGAGACTGTCTTAACCACAGTCTGAGCGCTCTTTTTCGCTGTCGCTTTCTGCGCAGCTGAATTAGATTGTGCCACATCAGCCTTTACCCGAACTATGGAAGCCTGCGATGTATTTTGTGGCTTTATTTTATTCTTACTAAGCCATTCTACACTCTGCTCTGGTTTCCAAGTGGAACTGAACAGGTTAACTGTGCTGTAAAGCTTATTCGTTTGTGAAACTTTTGTAGTGCCCCTCGTCTTACTAGATTTTGATTCTTCTTGCAAATAATTAATTACCGATGCTCGGCTGGTGGATTGCAGCTTATCCATCTGCAGATTATCTATTTTCCCCTCGGCAACCTGATTAGGCTGCATTAAGCTTATGGCAGAGAAACACACTAGTATAACGCCAACAAGCAACGCGATACAGCGGTTTTGTTTAAAGATTAACATGATATTCCTCCTATTTCACGGCACATTCCTATTGTATGTAACCGAAAACGGAAGCTTTGAAAACTTAAATACCGATTTTAAAATGTAATATTTTCAATCATTTCATACATAGGAATGGCATACATTCTGGTAGCATACAACACAAAACTATCAATCGTCCAGTCTCTATGAAAGATTTTTGATCTTTTTTCATCATCCAATTTCAGTAAATTTTCCAGCAATTTATCATCAAATGAAATTTTTCCAAGGTACTTTCGAGCCACTGTGAGATGTGGTTTGTACTCCCTGGATTCGGCCGAAAAACCTAAAGGAAGTGTAGCAGTGTGTACTCTCGCAGCCAGTAAATTCAGCTCTTCTAGTTCGCCAGAAACCCCTACCCATAAAACTTTTGGAGCCTTTGGCAGACCAAATGTATTCCATTTGTCTAAGGATAGTTTGAAGGGGCTGCATTGCTCTGACATCTGCTTCAACGACATGATTAAATCCGGGATTTTCGTCTTTGGGGTGTCTCCTAAAAATTGCAGGGTAATATGATAATCCTCTGGATGAGTCCATTTTGCAAAATGAAACTTTTGAGATAGGTTAGAGCACTCTTCCGCCACAACTTGCCCAAGTTCTGCGGGTAATTTCACAGCAATAAATAATCGTTCTGAATCTTTATCCGACACGTTAGCATCCATATCAATTTCACCTTCTCCTATAGATTTGGTATCCTTATCCTATAACATTATCCATTTTCATCAAACCTTAGAGCAGGAGGAATACATCATGACTAAGTCCATAGTATGTCTACAACCACTGACAGCCGAGCAACAAGAAAGAATCAAAGCAGCAGCCCCCGGTTATACATTCATACAAGGTGACGGCAAAAATCCGGATTTACAGCTGCTAGCTGATGCTGAAATCGTAATCGGCTGGGCTAAAGGCATCGCCGATACGCTTCTTCGTCCAGATTCGCCCCTTCGCTGGGTCCAATCCTGGTCTGCTGGAATTGAGAAGCTCCCGTTAGAGCGTTTTAAGGAACGTGGAATCCTATTGACTAGTGGGAGCGGAGTGCATGCCGAGCCTATTTCTGCGGTAATCTTTGGCTTCATGCTTCTCTTCACACGTAATTTGCATACAGCCGTTCGCAATCAGATGAACCGCTACTGGAATTCTGACGGAAGTGAGAGTGAATTGTTCGGAAAGACAGCCGTTATTGTTGGAACTGGAGCCATCGGCAGCGAAACTGCCAGAATCGCTAAAGCTTTCCGGATGAAGACGATCGGAGTAAGTCGCTCAGGCAAGCCACTCGCTGATTTTGATCAAGTATATACCACTGACCATCTGCCAGAAGCTGTGAGCCAAGGCGACTTCATCATCAATATTCTCCCTATCACCGATGAAACTAAGCAATTATTTAATACTGCAATCTTCTCTGCCTTTAAACAAGGCTCCTATTACATTAACGTTGGACGTGGAGCAACTACTGATACTGAGGCTCTAATCCACGCACTGAATCGCGGTCAGCTTCGTGGTGCGGGATTGGATGTATTCGAAACCGAACCCCTCCCGCAGGATCATCCACTTTGGACTATGGAACAGGTAGTCATCACTCCTCATTCTGCTGGCATAACCGATCAATACGCTAATCGAATCGTAAATATTTTTACCGAAAATATAAATTCCTATTTATCTACTGGCACTCCATCCCTAAATCTCGTTGATTATGCCCGCCAATATTAAATTTAGTATTTGATTATTAAGAACACTTGTTCTATAATAAAAAAATCCAGGAATCAAGCATAAAGAGAGGTTAGCGAAATAGATGTTACTGTCACACAATACAATGAGGAATGGAATCTTATCTTCCAAGAAGGATCTCGTAAGATTAAAGAGATCTTCGCTGATGCACTTATTGATATTCACCATATTGGCAGCACTTCTGTTCCTGGGCTAAAAGCTAAACCAATCATTGATATGATGCCTGTTGTACGAAATATCGAAGTCATTGATGACTTCAACGCGCAAATGACAGAGCTCGGTTACGAATGTATGGGCGAGTTCGGTATGAGTGACGAGGCAGCAGAACAATACGGTAATCTAAAAGAGGATCTTGCGAATCAATTTCCGAAGGACATTGAAGCTTATATGGATGGGAAAGAAGCATTTGTCACCGAACTAGAAAGAACAGCGCTTGAATACTATTCAAATCTTTAACTATAAACTGATCATACAAAATAGTCCCTGCATATCTATTAGGCAATCCTAATGGACATGCAGGGACCCTTATTTCACACCTGGATCGCAGCGCGCTTAATTAGAAGCTATGATCTCGTCAATATAAGCTGTAGCGGTTCCAGCCGTAGAAGGTGTAACAAACTGAATGCCAATGGCATCTACTTTCTTCAAATTCTCAGGCGATAGAATGGAATTGTTGCTGAGATCAATCGTGAACTCCGTGAATCCATCCTGAGCAGCTATCTTCGCACCCGAATCTACCCATACTGCATAGCCACCTAATTGAAGAAACAGCTTCGCTTGAACATCAGGCTGGTCAGAGGCGATTCTAACTTTAGCAGTAAGCTTGGAGAATGAGCTCAGATCAAGTGCAGCTACTTTTGATGCTGCTATAAAAGGATCTTTATCCTCTCCATTCCATGCGAAATCAAGCTTCAAAGATTGATTACCTTCAGCATATACATCAGAAGATACTGTGGCTGTACCAGAATTGATAGCCCAACCGTCATTCCCCGTCTCGAAGCCATAGTGAACATCCGGGACAGCTTTCTCCAGAGATACTTCCTTCAAATAAAGCTTCGCAGTTCCTCCATCATTGGAAACATCCTCAATTTTAATCCCAATCGTCTTTACAGCAGCCAAATCTACGCCCACCCCTGCTGCTGCAGTAGGCAGGGAAATAGATAAGGTCGTATAACCGTTAGAATCTACAGGCACAGGATCACCGCTGTCGCTCCATTTCCAGTCCGCACCTGTCTTGATGAATAGACGTGCTTTAGCTGCACCACTCGAGAGCTTAACCTTAGCGCTGATCGTATCCAGCCCTGTAATATTCAGCTTCTCAGGATTAATAGCAAGTTCGAAGGATTCTTTGGAGCTGCCATTTGTATCATTGCCAGTATTAATCAAATCAAATTGTACACTTGCCGCTTCTTCATTGGCATCAAATACTGGAGGTTGAGCGTTGGCAGACGAACCGTTGGTTGTAGCCCATCCTGCAATATCAGCTTCTGTAGCGAAGGCGTACAACACGCCAGGCTCATGTCCCTGGGAACCTCCATTTCCTTCTTCCGACATATCCGGAAGTGTCCCGTCATAGACCGCTTGAATATCGTCAAAGTAGAGCGAACCTTCGTGGCTCTGTCCGTCCATCGCATTCACATACAAATTAAAGCTCTGAACTTGCTTCAATCTTTCCTGTGTAAGCTCTCCGGCTTTTCCCCAGCTCATCTCCGTCAAATTCTTCAAACTTAATACTATTTTACCGTTCTTGTCTGGATTAATGACCGGATAGGCTTCGAAATATCCTCCATCAATGACAAGCTGCACCACTAGCTTAAGCGGCTCACCTTTCTCAGCATAAGCGTTGTCTCCATCGGAAGCTACCCACATACTGAGTGCATTATAGTCGGACCAGTCCAGCGAACCCAGACTTTTACCTACTCCGGTATAACCTGCATTATTAATCGTATAGTGCAGTTTCATTCCGTAATCCCCGGATGCCTTATGTTCGGAGCTTAAAGATACGCTCACATCATCTCCGCCAGCCTTAGGATATTTGGCTATCAGTGCTTCATCACTTGAGCCATAAGATTCAAAATTATCTACCAGTGCTTTGTCAGCAACAGGTGCAGTATACGTATTATAAAGACCGATATTATCTACATAGATTGGCAATTCACCTTTCACTTCCAAACCACTGCCAACCAGAGATATCGCTAGACCAGTGGCTTCGGTTGATTTAGCGGCATTATCCAGATCAATCGAAACATCAAATTTATAATACTGTGATCCACTCACGTTAACTTTCTCAAGATCGGACAAAGATTTATAGGATGAGTCCATGCCATACTTTGTATCCCAATCTGGTGGCAACTGAATGACACTGCGTACCGCAGCATTGTTAGCCTCATTCTGTGCAGCCTCCGGAATTAACACGGAGAACTTCACACGTGTAACTTGAGACAGATCCACTCCATCCAATGCAAGATCATTCAATTGCAGCTTCAATTCCTGCCAAGTATCCTCAGCAGACAGCCCTTCAGTAATGTTAATAACTAGCTTACCGTTAGCATCTAGTGACGCATGCTGCAAGACCGTCTTGATCGTCTCTGCGTTATTGGCGAGCCCTGACCAAGTACCATTGTTTTGGATTTGCTCCAAATCCTTGTCAGTATCAAAAGTAAGTACCTTTATTGGCGCTTCATTGATTTTTAAGAATACAGAATTAGTCTGTGCAAGTGTAGCATCTCCAGTTCCATATGCCCTCACTGTAATCTCTGCTGAACTGCCATTCAGACTAGCGTCTGGCTGCCATGAAGCGCTATAGTAGCCGTCTGTACCGAGCGTCATTTCCACTTCTACTCCAGAATCACCCACAGTATAGGTCACTTTGCTAGGCACTGCATTGAGTACCTTGGCCCGAATGATGGTCACGGCATCTGTTACTGTACTGATATTATTCGGAGTTACAATGTGGAGGAAAGGTTTCTTTCCTGCCACTTCAACCTCGAGATTGTACTTATTATCTTCTTTCACATCACTCGCAAAAGCCGTGAAATCATCTTTATAAAAATTCACAAAATCAGGAAGCAACTCATGATCTGCTTTATTAGGAACATTCTTATAAGGAACATACAAATTATTACCTTCACCAAAGTTCGCCCAAGTCAGCATATAAGATATTTTTGCCGCATCAGGGTCAGCCTTGATCGCATTCAATACTTTAGTGAACCATTCCAGCTCATTATTGCCTGTTGTTTTCATACCAGCAGCACTATAACCATACTCAGATAGGGTAACAATCTTACCTTTGTCTTGAGCAAGCTGAGAAATCATCTTAAGGTCTTTAACAAGACCACCCAGGAAAGCCTCCGAACCCGCATTCTCCTTGTTGTCATACTGATCCATTCCAAGAATATCAACAAATTGATCACCTGGATAAGTCGTTAAATATTCACTTTCATTTCCATTAAAAGATCCGTTTGGTGAGAATACATAAAGGAAGTTATGAACGCCTTTAACATCACGTAGGTATTCAACTGTATATCTGTACAGTTCCGCGTATTCACTCTTTGTCGTTGTAGCCGCACCCCACCAGAACCAACCTCCATTTTGTTCGTGGAAAGGACGGAACAGAACTGGAATCAGGTTGCCATCGTCATCCTTAAGATTGTTCGCAAAATCAGAGATGCGATCTAGATATTTATTAAACTCTCCATTCTTATCTCCGCCCGGCAAAATACGTGATACTACCGAGCGCGTTGCTCCTTTGGAATTCCCTGTATCGTTAAAGCTTCCACCCGTAACAAAATTGTACGGATGTGTACTTAGCGTTACAATACCACCCAAATCATGAGCCTGCTTCATGGCAGCGGATAATCCTAATCTACTCGCTTCATAATCTCCGCTAACTCCAGGAGGATTCTCATATCCATCTAAACTAAGGGTGTCCCAACCAAAAACCCCAGGATAATCACCAGTGGAGCTGTATACGTCAGAAATAACATTTCCGTTCTTATCCTTTCCGGCAAAAGAGACGGTAGTATCATGCTGATGACCGAACATAACTTGTTTGCCGCTCATGCTATCCAGATAAGCAAATAACGATTTGGTAGCAGCCGATGCATCTACGTCAACGATATGAACCCCAGCTTCTGGTGTTGCCGTTGGAGCAGCCGTTGCTGTAGGTTCCGGAGTAGCCGTCGGTACTGGCGTTGCTGTAGGCTCTACACTAGTACCACCTGAGCCCCCAGGCGCCGGTGCACTTGTTCCCTGTCCTACAAGAACTCCATCCTTCACAGTGTATGTTCCTTCTACTATAGTCACTCCATTTAAGACTACAGAGGAAGCACTTACTACAAGCTTGCTAATGGTACCCTTTGTTGTAATCAACGTTCCCGTTGCACCGTTACCAATCACAAGCTGATCGATTGTAGAACCTGAGCCTACTTCTATAATAGAAGCACTATCAATAGTCAGTTGAGTGATGACCGTACGATCCTCTATAACGACCCGAACTTTTCCTTCAGGACGATTCACTTTTACAACAGCGAATTTAGAATTTTTTAAATGAATCGAATGCTCGCCACCACCAGATATAAGTACATTACCTTTTACTGTTGCATTCTCCAAGACACCCTCACCATCACCAATACCAGAGGTAAAATAAAGGTTGCCTGATGCAGCTACATTCTTTAGTTCAACCCCACTTTGGTTAATGACAATATTCCCATGGATATCTCCCCCAGTGAATGTACCGGCTGTGTTGTAGTAGCCGCTAATCAATCTGTCAACGATAGTGACTACCTCCGCCCTTGTAATTGGGTCGTTCGGACGAAATGTACCATCTGGATATCCGGATAGAATTCCACTCAATGCTAGGGTAGCCTCTTTAGCGTAAGCGCTGATGGATGCTTGGTCTGTAAAGGCACTCGCTTTAGTGCCTGGCTCCAATGAAAAAACAGAAGCAATTAATGTTGCAGCATCTTGACGAGTTACTTCAGTATCCGCTTTCGCTTTATTATCAGGAAAACCTTTGTAATAGCCAGCTTGCTTCGCTATAGATAAAGCGCTTGCATACCAAGCTTTAGCAGGTACATCCGAGAATGACATTTCCGAAAGAGTGCTAAATCCAAATAGCTTATTAATAATACTTACAAGCTCAGCACGCGTTACTTTATGATCCGGCTTAAAAGAGCCGTCCGGATAACCTTGAATAACACCATTACCCTGCCATTTCTCTACACTTTCTCCAGCCCAGTGCGCCATGAGGTTTTCATTTGTTTTTCCGTTAGCTAGCGCAGGCACAGCCATTGTAACGAGCATTACTGCTGTAAGAAATAGAGCAAAGCTTTTTTTGAACCTCTTCATTCGTTTTACCCTCCCGTTTTGTAAAGGTTTTCATTATTACTCAAGCAGAAGATTCGACTCCTTTATCAACCTCCCCATTTATTACCAATAACAATTTAGTTATTATATTAGCACCAAAGTAGCATACAAACAATAACTTATTTTTATAAATAGCTATTTTGTTATAAAAAACACTGAATATCAGGCTTAACAAGCTTAAATATAGTCGAATAAATAATAACAAAATACTAACAAAATACTATCAAAATATTCGCCGCTCTATAAAAACAAACAAAAGGCCAGTCTCCAATGGATTGGAGGCTGGCCTTAACTTAATCTTCTCTTTTATCTAATCCAAGTCATAAATCGATCCGACTTTCAACCCGTATAGCTCGTTGTATATCTTCTCAGCAAAGGCATCCGTCATCCCTGCGATATAATCAATCACCATATGTTCCCACGTCCAAATAGGATTCGCTTGTTTCTGATCCTTCTCAAAGCGTTGCAGCCAGTCCGATGGAATAATGGCTTTGGATGTCTGCGGATCAAGAAAAGCTCCCCATAGACGGCGCAGAATCCATTCACTACGTTTCTGAAGCCGCTGTACTCGTAAATCACGAATCATCGTGACCCAAGCGAAGCTTTTCAGCACACTTACGGTCCGTAGCATATCCTCATCTTCTTTTCCTTCCTTTATAAAGGTGACCTTCTTCCAGTCTCCATCAGGAATCACCCCAAGACTTGCGACAAAGGTGCTAACCCAATAAGCCTTAACTTCACGCCGAGTTCTGGAATAGTCGTTCTCGCAGGTTGGCATCTTTTCCATCCATACTCGAAGAAATGAACTAAGCACCTCTTCGACCTTAGCACGGATACCTTCCTCCTCCCAACCCTTCCAGAAGAAATCCTCTAACGTTGAAATTTTCTCTACGATCAGCCGCTGAATATAGGAATCATGCATAAAGTGTTCATGCACTTCAATCTTTCCAGCCTTAATTCCATCCTCCAAATCATGTGCAGAATAAGCGATATCGTCGCAAAGGTCCATCAGCTGAGCTTCCAACGTTTTCTTACCCGCAGGAATTCCCCACTCTTTGCGAATCTCCGAAATATATGCCCATTCGTGAAGGTACATCCCCTTCTTCAGTGAGGTGCCAGGAAACGGATATTTATTAATTCCGAGAAGCACTGCATCCGACAGATTTAATCCATCAATGTTCTCCCGCTTCTCCAGAAACATAATCAGCCGATAATTATGGGCATTGCCTTCAAAGTGCTCATAGCGCTGCTTCATCTGCTCATGAATGAGCAGCCTATCTGCACCCGTTGCTCCAGATTGCAGGGCAGCCTCATTCGTCTTCTTTTCAATAAGCTGGTCCAGAATGTTATCTAGTACCTCTTCCCCTTTATGTCCGAAAGGAGGATGACCAAAATCATGAGCAATGGCCGCGCATTCTACAACCTCTGGATCTATTACAAGTCCTGGGTTCTCAGCTTTACTTGTCTCCACCTCTGGATAAGATCTAAGCAGACTTTTCGCTGCCTCACGAGCAATCTGAGCGACTTCAAGCGAATGAGTTAGACGCGTCCGGTAATAATCACCCGTGCCAGCCCCGAACACTTGAGATTTGCCTTGCAGCCTACGAAAAGTAGGCGAATGAATCAAGCGTGAATAATCACGCTCATAAGCAGCTCTCGACGTTTCTAGGCGGGTAATTTCCGGATATTGCCGGTGTTCTCTTTTTTCAATAAGTGTCATATTCCCACCCCTAACCAAATGTCTATATATTGAACTTCATTATAAGGCATTTTCATAACAATTTTCACATCAAAATACAACGTTATCCCAATCCCAAACTGCAATGGAAGCAATCCACCAATCTAAAAGCAATTGAAATGGAGATATTAATCTTCGTAGGCAAAAAACATCTAGGAGGAATCCACTAAATGATTATGAAGAAATTGTCCGTAGCTCTTTTATCGACTTGCTTGATGCTATCCGTTGCTTCTGCGGCTTCTGCTTCTGCTGCACCAACCGAAACGAAACATGAGAAAAAAGTACATGCTGAAAAAATGAAGAAAGAAAAAGAACATAAAATGCATGAAAAGAAAATGCATATGAAGAGCCACTCCACTAAAGGAATTCATGCAAAGAGCATGAAGGCTAAAAGCATTAACACTAAGAGCATTCACATGAAAGCAACAAAAATGCCAAAAACAGGCCATGGCGGTGCTAGCGAACAAACTGAATAGGGAGGATGAAAGAGGGGGAATCCCCTCTTTCTTTTCTTACACATGAAAAAATGGATATCTTCATTTATATTAACCTTCATCACTTTAACCACTGCCAGTTGTACTGACTCACATTCGCAGGAAAGCAGACCAGACACGAAGTCACTACAAACACAGCAGCAAGAAACGATAACTCCTACTAAAGCTATTCAAAAGATCGATATTAAACCATCATTACCCAAACCTATCCTGCCTACTCAGCTTAGCATTCCAGCTATTAAAGTAAGCGCCAAAATAGAGACCGTTACATTGCTTCCAGATGGACAAATGGACGTCCCTAAGGATAGCAATATTGCAGGAATTCTGTACCCAGGAATATTACCAGGTGCTAAGGGAAATGTAATTTTAGACGGGCATGTGGATAGTTATATTGGTCCAGCTATTTTTTTCAACCTCAAAAAGCTTAAGCACGGTGATGAAATAACGGTATCCAATGCGGACGGGCGAAAACTAACTTATATTGTAGAGTCTGTAGAAATCTTCACCACTGCTGAAGCACCCTTGGAACGAATTTTTGGAAAGTCTACTGAAGCCAGAATGAATCTTATTACTTGTACAGGGAGATATAGCAGAAAGAAGAAAGAACATGAAAAAAGGCTGATTGTCTTTACAAAACTGAAACTATGAATATTTTGACCCTCCAAAGGAGCATTCTAAAATAAAAAAAACAGGTGAATTCATGAAAACTAGCAGCAAAATTATGATGACTACCCTCTCTCTCTTGTTATGCTTCACGAACTCCGCTCTAGGTAGCCCGAGCAAGAACCGCGACTACTACGAAAAAAGAGGAGACATGATTTGGGAAGTACATACTAACCAAAAAGTGATTGCATTAACGTTTGATGACGGTCCTGACCCTTCTGAAACCGATCAAATATTAAAGGTATTGAGTCAATATCATGCGAAATGCACCTTCTTTGCCATAGGAAAAAGAATTGCAGCGTATCCAGATGTGGCGAAACGAGTCATTTCCGAAGGACATGAATTAGCTAACCATACCTACAATCACGTCTATTTTAGAAAACCTATTAATAAAGCCCAGTTTGAGCGGGAGCTTAATTTAACCGAAGAAGAAATCATAAAGGTTTCTGGAAAGCATAGTGCTTTGTTCAGACCCCCGGGTGGCATGTATGACGAGACACTAGTTGATACTTCAAACAACATGGGCCTAAAGCCTATTTTATGGTCCTGGCATCAAGATACACGTGACTGGAATCGCCCTGGCGTGCAGAGTATCGCGAACAAGGTTATTCGAAACGCACATAATGGTGATATCGTCCTGTTTCATGATCATGTGCATGGACAATCTCAAACCAGAGAAGCGCTCAAAATTATTTTGCCGGAATTAGAAAAGCAAGGTTTCCGATTTGTCACCGTTTCAGAATTAATCAAATTATCCAATACACAGCAGGCAGGTAAAGCACAATAGCCTAATTGCACAGGACTTCAAAATAAGGTAGTCTTGTCCTATTATGAAGTTCTGGAGGCTTTTGTCATGTCTGATAACACATCCTATACGACTGAGGAAATTGCCCGTTTACTGAAGATCTCGAAATTAAAAGTATATGATCTGATTAAAAAAGGGGAGCTTCCCTCCTACCGTGTAGGAAAACAGATGCGTGTGGATCAATCCGATTTAGAAGCCTACAAACAGAATGCTCGAAGTGGCATGACCCTATCGACATCGCCGCTGACTTTTGCTGGAGCAAATCTAACACAAGTTGCCACACATTCTGGCCAATTTAATAGTAAAGCTACAGGACACAGCCTCGTGATTACGGGTCAGGATATGTCACTCGATATTCTAGCCACCTATTTGGAGCGTTGCCTGCCCACTGAGCGCCCTCTTCGTTCTTACGCTGGCAGTCTAGATAGTCTGATTGCCATGTATCAGGGCGAGTCGGACATCGTCAGTACGCATCTGCTCGACGGGGATACTGGAGAATATAACCTTCCCTATATTCGTAAAATCCTTGTAGGCTTCTCTTATGTTGTAGTGCGTCTGTTGACCCGAAGTGCAGGATTGTATGTTCAAAAGGGAAATCCTAGAGGTCTTCATGAATGGTCTCATCTGCAACAGGATGGACTTACACTGATTAATAGAGAACGGGGCGCTGGTGCACGTGTGTTATTGGATGAGCAACTCCGATTGCACGGCATTCCTGCCGCAAGCCTATCTGGATATGCGCAGGAGGAGAATAGTCATTTGGCAGTCGCTGGTAAAGTGTCACGAGGAGAAGCCGATGTGGCCATCGGTACTGAGAAGGCTGCTCAGATTGTCGACGGCGTTGATTTCATTCCCTTGATTCAGGAGTGTTATGATCTAGTGATGCTCAAGACACCGGGAAATGAGCACTGGATCACCACCGTGATTGATATTTTACGCTCGCCAGCCTTTCAAAGTGAGCTTGGGTCCATTCACGGATATGATCTCACGGAAACCGGGACGATTATTTACGAAACCTGATAGTCACAAGCTTGCTTCTTATTAAAGAGGTTTTGTTTTAACGGTGCGTTTCTAAAGAAAAAAAACCTAGTCCATCCCAGGTTACTCCTGGATGGGCTAGGTTTTTTTAAATTTATCAAGATTTCCAATCGACATTCCCACTGAGGTCAGCGGAGCGATCTCTGTCGAGCATAATTAAGTACGCCGGTTCACAAACATCAACATCACAGCAGACATAACAATAATGGAGCACACCCACATCCAAGCAAGGGTCATGTTGCCGCCATCCACCGCGACATAGATCGCTGTAGGTACAGTCTGCGTGCGGCCAGGAATATTTCCAGCTACCATGATCGTTGCGCCAAATTCTCCTAAACCGCGGGCAAAACCTAGAACATACCCAGCAGCGAGTGACCGACCTGCAAGGGGCAATGTGACATAACGCAGTACCTGCAGTTCGCTCGCTCCCTGCGCACGCGCCGCATCTTCAAGATCCGCTTCCACGCCTTCAAAGCCCGCCTTCACCGTACGGTAAACGAGAGGAAAAGCTACGACAACCGCAGCGATAACCGCAGCCCCCCATGTAAAAAGGATCGTATGCTCCGTCATTTGTTCATACCATCTGCCAATCCAGCTGCGACGACCTAAGACGACCAACAACACAAATCCGACAACTGTCGGAGGCAACACAAGTGGAAGCAGCATTACCGTCTCGACCAAGCTATAACCAGGGAACTTGCGACCTGCCATAGCCTTAGCCGCGGCCGTTGCAAGAATAAATACAATGATGCTGGTAATTACTGAAATTTTAACGGAAAGCCATACCGGGGCGAAGAAATCAGTCCAATTTATTTCCATCCTTATTCACCCCGCTTCTACTCATGATTTCTTATTTAAGGAAGCAAGAAGCCATAGCTTGCAAAAATATCACTAGCCTCTTTGCTTTGAAGATAATTGTAAAATTCTTTAGTTTCCTTTTGATTCTTTGAATCCTTCACGATACCCGCCGGATAATTAATAGCTTTGTGAACATGCGGGCCTACAGTAAGGGCGATCTTCGTCTTTTTTGAAGTCAATGCATCTGTCTTATATACAAAGCCTGCATCGACATTCCCCGTTTCGACGTAAGACAGAACCTGACGTACATCCTTCGCAAATACAAGTTTGTTTTGCAGCGTATCCCATACCTTCTTCGCAGTTAACGATTGCTGAGCATATTGGCCAGCGGGCACAGATTCAGGCTGCCCTACCGCTACCTTCTTAAAGGATTTATCCGTAAGTTGAGTGATTGTATTTAATGAAGCTTTTGAATTCGAAGGTACGACTAGAACCAACTGATTCTTAAGCAGAACCTTATGGTCAGAGATCAGTCCAGCATCCACTAACGCATTCATCTGTTTATCCCCTGCAGAGAAGAACAGATCCGCAGGAGCACCCTGCTCAATCTGCTTCTGTAATGTGCCAGATGCAGCATAATTAAAGACCAAATCAATATCGGGATGCTTCTTCTCATAGAGAAGCGCCATTTTATCTAAGCTATCCTGCAAGCTGGCTGCGGCGGATACTATAATCTCTGTCTTCTTGGCGGCTGCCTCTACCTCCAACCCTGCGCCCGCAGAAAAATTCACAACCAAAAAAATTGCTAATACACCAAAGATTCTGACTGACCATTTCTTAAACATTTCCATTCCTCCCATTTTCACATGTATATATGTAGATGCTATTCTAGCATACGTTTTTTCGATTTTCTATAGATTGAGTTGTGTTTGGATATGTTTAGTTATATATTGTTATAATTAGATAGTTAGAAATGAGTATCTTGGACTTACTCGCAAAAAAAGGATGCCACCGGCAACCATTTAAATGGTTGCTCAAGCACCCCATCTTTCGAATTGAACGAAGGTCAAATGAGCGTATCACTATTTATAGTGCGAACTCCATTTTTCCAACTGCTGCCTGATTACTTCACGGTAATAGTACGGTTCAATGATTTCTGCTTCCTCTTCGAATCTCTTAATCCAGCGGACAAATCCTATATCTTGTTCCACGGCAACCTTAAAGTGAAAACATCTAGATTGACGATCCACTTTACTTGGCTTAAAAGGCAATTCGTCCTTCTTAATTCCTTCCATTACCCGTTCCGAGAATTTCACTTTGAATTCTACCTGTAAACTATCCCTATCGAGTGACCATTTCTGCTTCATAAAGGCTTGCACATCAAACGCTTCCTTCGAAAAAAAACGATTTAATGGCTTCACATTAGAAAAATCGTTGATATGATATGTACGAATAACACCCTGACGATGACAAAATCCAATGAGATGAAAACGACTTTCCAGCGGGACCAGACAATAAGGATCAATGGTGATCCCTTTCTCTTCTAATGCATTCTCACTATAATTCGCTTGAATACTCTTTTGCTTTAATAAAGCCTCCAGGATCGGACTAAGAAATGAGTGTTGTTCCATATGCGAACTGTTTCTTTCTGCCCACCCCACCCCTACTTCTCTTCTTGCACGTTCTATTGTTTCTTCTCTCTCCGCCTTACGTTTATATTCAGCTGCGACTACTTTTTCATACGCGCTTTCAAAATCTATGGGTAATGCTGGTTTTATATCTTCCATAATATAGCGTAATTGCGAAAATGCGTTTGCTTCTTCTTCCGACCAATCCAAGGGATAGAGTGCAAAATTCCCAATAAAAGCATAACCTTTTCCATGCCCCAGGTGGGTTATGGGAATATGCATGGCGCTAAGCGCGTCCATATCCCGGTAAATCGTTCTCTCGCTGTTGCCGCAGCGTTCCGCCAATTCGCGGGCTAATATCCCTGGCTTGGCTTGAACAAGTGTAATAATGCGCATCAGTCGGATTAATCGGTCTGTCATATTCAGTTCCCCTTGATTTATGGTTAAATAGACCCATTATTTTATGAAAAAAAGTAAAATTGTGATAGAACTTTTTTACTATGTTACCACATTTTATATTACAATTCTTCTTATAATTTTCCGCCGAATCCGCTGAAAAATCCAATTTATGTATAGGTCTTTTTTCGCTTATGTGCATCCTCGTGCAGTGAGTCCTATATTAAATTCCACCAACGGCTTTACTTCGTTGCTGATGCTCGAACCCGATCTGTTTATACAGCATTTCAGCCTCTTTAAGCAGCAAAGGATCTCCAGAGCGTACTGCGAGTAGCAACATCTTATCCGCATGTCGATTGAGCATTTCGTGAGCTTCACTATGCTGGCCTTTACTTCGTAGTGCCTCTGCTGCTTCAACCGTTTCAGCCGTCTTCAACAATTCCAGATGCTTCTCAACATAAAAGCAGCAAGTATCGCTCAGAATGCGCGTATGATGCGCGTACTCCAGCTCAAGTACCTTCACGGGAAGTTCACGAACACGCTCTACAGTTGGTTTTTTATACTTCCACTGTAGGGATAATGCTTCATATTTACCTGCTACAGAACTAGAAGTAGTGAACTCCAATCCTATGAATTTGCGTTGTCCTGTTTTTATTTTTCCGAGCTTAAGCAAGAGTGAATTCCCTTCTCCAGCCTCCATTTCACATCCATAACAGCGCTTAAAAGTTACATGTGGCTCAAGCCAAACTCGTAGTTCAATATCACGTGCAACCACTTTGTGGCTGCTTGGTCGGCTATTTTCTGAAGGCAAATTTCCTTTCCATTCGACAAGTAAAACAACATCCCGATTTCCACCTGCAAAAATACGATCTTGACCCCACGTAAATATAGGAGTAATACTTTCCATCATATTTTCCACCTCTTTCTTTTTTTGGGTCTTCTATTAATGTACCAATAATGGCGGACAACTCCATGTCATGGAATGTATGTTCGGTTCTATATTATCGACAAAAAAAGAGCCATTCTACATACTAAGTAGACTGACTCTCGCAAAAACAGCCCCTTTTGTCTGTTTATGACGAAAATTTTATGTTTTTAACTTTAACGACTCTGAAGTTTAGGCTGCACTCGCTCCCGCTTAAAAAATAGTCCCAGCGCCCATTTGGCGCAAAGCAGAGAAAATATAAAAAATAGGACTGCCCAAAATATGGCCGGCACCGATGTCATCCTTGCCAGGTTACTGGCATCTCCCGCACGAGATGGGGATACAACGGCCGCATATACGAGAAATAAACTTCCCATTACAGACTCTTCCAAGGTCAAAAAAGCTAATAACAAATAATAATATTTGCTGGCCTTTTTCCACACCACCAGCATTAAAACATTCAGCGCAATAAACCCGCCTAACCACATCATTCCGAAGCTTCCCCGCACGTACATTACCAGCATAATCAATGCTACTGTAGTAGCTAAGATAAGTCCCCAATCATGCCGTCCTTTACTGTAGAGATAGAAGAGCAGCAATGCGAATAAGGAAGCAAGCACATACCCGGATAGCGACACCAGTATCGCTCTTCCTCCATCTTGAATGGCTGAATAGGTGACCCCACTATGATTCGCGTATAGTTCAATCCGCAGCACACTGCCAGACAGCAGTAAAGTCACCAGCGCATGACCAAATTCATGAATCATCGTGTCCAAATTCCGAAACAAAGATGAGAATGGAATCAACCTCGTCAAAAAAGCAGATCCGACCAAAAATAACATTGTCTTAAGCCATTTATTCATTCCGCAGCAGCCCCTTTCCGTCCAAAGTATACGATAAATAGTCCCTCTTCTCAATCATGTTGAGCACAGCCAAATCGTTCTTTACAAGGAAGTGTAACCTCACTTCAAACAGGCAAATATTACTGACCCAAGAAGCCCTATTCACGTTTAGCGTACGCTGTCAGAAGCTGTCAAGCTGTGTTAAAATAAAAGAAATATAAGCCTAAATTGGGTGGTGATTATATAGATGAAACAACGTAAATACCGTAAATATCTACAGCTGTTATGTTCGCTCCTGCTTCTGCTGACTCTTTCCATATCTCTTCCGGCCCCAGTAGCACAAGCCAATATATTCAGTGATATCTATAATGGATTCAAAAGCTTCTCTGAGCTTCCAAATGAAGTCAATGAATTGAAAGAAGGATTTCAGCAGACAGCTGAAGAGCTACAACAGGCGAAGGATAAGCTTACGAATACCATGCAGGAAATGGAGGCCTACCGGACACAGAACGAAGCCCTTCAGGAGCAGAATCGCCAACTAACGCAGATGGTTGATGAGTTGCAAAATGACCGGACGGCACGCGAAGAATATTATCATAAAATCAAAGTGACTATTCTTACGGGGATTGGTCTAATTCTGGGGTATTTTATACTCATCCGTATTGTTCGTTTCAGCATGCTTCACCGTTCTAGAAAAGGAGACCGCCTGCGCTAATCTTGAACATTCAGTAAAGATCACGTCTACAGCATGAGGGAGATGAAATATGAACATCGATGTCCAAGATGAAAGCGACAGCGGGAGCGGACAAGCCGTAGCCTTCACCCTTGGGGAGAAGGAAGAGGTTCATGTGCTGCACCCACAACAAATTATCGCTTATCAAGGGCCTGCCACTGGACGGGCAGACAGATTTATGGATGTAAAGGGCATCTATCGCAAGCGAAAACTGATTCGTTCGGATATGTCTGGCCCTTGCCATTTTGTCGCCGCCCTTCCACCAGGTTATCGGGTAAAGATTCTGCAGCTTGATGGAAAGAGCGATTTATTGTACGACTTTAAACATCTCTTCTTCTACAGCAAGGGAGTTACGATGGATACACGAGTGCTAAGTATGAAGAATGTGCTCGTTACACGAGATATTGTGAAAGTGAAATTTACGGGTAACGGCATCATTGGTATATTGACTGAAGGTACGGTATGTGAAGCTGAGCTTCATCCTTACAATCCGCTCTATGTGGATGCAGGCAGCATTATTGCCTATCCTGAGAATGCGAAGCTGGAGCTTACCGTTTACGGCAACCATTTAGCTAGCCAGCATATGAGTTATCATTGGAAGATGACGGGCCACGGCCCTGTGTTGTTTCAAGCCGGACGCCAGAATCGCCGATTTGAAAGAGATAATAACGATGATGGTATTATTAAACGATTTCTGCGCGAAGCCGTGCCATTTGGTGGAGTATTTATTAAATAGAATGCTTCAAAAAAAAGAGCGCCATGCGTTAACCATACGCAGGCGCTCTTTGTGTATTCTATCCCTATAAGGATGTTGTCTTAGCCGATAAAGGCATTCAGCATCCAAGCATGTTTCTCAATGCTGCTTCTGATGCCAATCAGCAGATCCGCAGTTGGTTGATCGCTCAATTCTTCAGCAGTAGCAATTGCATCTTGCAGTTCTTTAGCAACAGTCTTAAAGTCTCTCACGAGCTCAAGTACCATACCTTTAGCATCTTCGCCGCCGCGAGCTTCTTGTAAGTCGGACAATTCAAGATATTGCTTCATTGTGGAGGCTGGTTGTCCACCAATAGAAAGCAAACGCTCAGCCAAATCATCTGCATAACCCGCAGCTTCATTGTATAGCTCTTCAAACTTCTCATGCAGTGTGAAGAATTGAGATCCGCTAACATACCAGTGATAATGATGAAGCTTTACCCCGAGCAGGAACCAGTTCGCAGTTTGGCGGTTCAAAGCAGCTTGCAGTTCAGTATGGTTCTTTAATTGTGTTGTCATTAATAAAACCTCCTATGGTTCATTTATTATAATTGTATTTAGACTCGTTCTAAATCTATATACAATTTAACACACTCTTTCGTGTTTTGCAACTATTCTGGAGATTATATGTTGTGCCGATTCTAGCACAGCTTATGTTATGAAGCCTATTATGTGTGTCACACTTTGGTAAAAGAGTCTCTTCTCTAGATTAAAGAAACATCCTCCTCCGCTGTCTTTCCTTTCCTGCTGCGGAAGAAAGCCCTCATCTCATCACGCTTACTCTTCGGACTTAGGACATACACAGTATCCCCAGGCTCAATAACAGTACTTCCATGCGGAGTGACAATCTTTTTATTGCGGATAATTGCCGTAAATAAGATATCATCTGGCAGACCTATTTCTGAAATCTTCTGTCCAGCAATGGGCATATAAGGGTTAATTCCAATATGGTTAAACTCCGAGTCTGTCTTGCCAAGAGCAACCAGCTCCATCAGGGAAGGCTGATCTGAATCTTCTTGCCCCACAAGCTTCAATCGGGATGCTAGCGGGGAAATACTAGTTCCCTGAATCACCGCCGAGGTCAGTACGACAAAGAACACAACATTAAAGAATAGTCGTCCGTGAGACAGATCAGCCAGCAGCGGATAAGTCGCTAACACAATCGGAACGGCTCCACGAAGTCCGGCCCAAGAAATCAAAGTCTTCTCGCGGATCGTAAATTTGGAAAAGTGCAGGCTTATAAATACACCGATTGGTCTAGCTACAACCATCAGAATGACGGATAACAAGATACCTTGCCATGCCACTTCCGCCAGCTCCTGTGGAAATACTAACAAACCAAGCAGTATGAACATAAATATTTGCATCATCCAAGCAAAGCCATGACTAAAATTCATAATGGTACGGTGATACATTAGCTCGGAATTCCCAAGCGTAAGGCCCATAACATAAACAGCCAGCAGCCCGCTGCTATGTACCCATGCTGATAAACCATAGGTCAGAACAGCAAAGCCAATCGCCATTACTGGATAAAGACCTGTAGAATCCAGGTTAATTCGATTGATACAGAAAACTGCGATCTTCCCCAGCACAAAACCCAGTACTAAGCCAATGCCCATCTCCCATATAAAAGACAACAGCAGCCCCCATATCGCCATATCCGGATGCTGTATCCATTCGATTAGCGAGACTGTCAAGAACACCGCCATTGGATCGTTACTTCCTGATTCTGCTTCTAACGTCGAGGTCAGACGTTTATCAATGTTCTTACCGCCGAGTACCGAGAAAACTGCAGCCGCATCTGTCGATCCAACGATCGCTCCAAACAGAAAGCTTTCTGGCCATGTCACATCAAGGATCAGCTTAGCGAATACCCCTACAATGGCTGTCGTCATGATTACGCCTACCGTTGATAAGGATAATGCCGGCCGAATAACAGGTTTAATACCCTTAATATTCGTCTGCATGCCACCTTCGAATAATATGACAACCAATGCGAAGATCCCGGCCATTTGCGTTAAGGAAGCATTGTTAAAAAAAACAAATTGGCTTAGCACCATCCCCGCAGCAAGAAACAGCACTAAAGCTGGCATTCCAAATTTAGTGGAGAACTTGGTGGAAAATACGCCTACAAGCAGGAGTGCTGCCAGTAATAATATAATATTATCTGCAAGTTGGGACACCGATTATTCACTTCCCTTTCTCTTCTAGCTTTAAAATATAAGAAGCTTCCTTATTTATGTACTTTATTACCCTTTTCGATATCCTTTTGAGACATTGAATAATATAAACAAGATTGGAGATTTCATTCCCCGGGCCTTATACTTTATGTAAATGCTTTCTCCCCATCGTGTGTACATATAGGAGGTTGAATGTTATGCAATTGAGATTAATTAAACCTGCGGAGCTAGATCAAGCGGCTCTGCTTGCAGATTCTGTCTTTCGTGAACCGGGTGCCACTTCAATGAAAGAACTGTTTCCACTTATTTTCCGCCCTGGACTCAGTCATTCCTACGCGGCTATTGCCGATGACGGAACGGTTGCTGCTTTCATGGGGCTCGTACCCTCCACGATCAAGACTGGAGATGCTTTCCTGAATGTATTCTCCATAGGTGCTGTCTGCACCGATCCCGCTTTTCGGGGCCAAGGACTGGCGGGCCAACTTCTACAGCTATGCCAGAGTCATGCTGCCGAGGCCGAGGCATCGCTGATTTTTGTTTCGGGTGATCGTTCGTTATACACCCGAGCTGGGTGCGTACCGTTCGGAGGTACGCAATTTACCGAGCTGAACGCAAGCTCAGCTCAGGCTCTTGCAGCCGCAGCAGGAGAAGAATGGACGCTGCGGCCAATGCAGCCGGGCGACTTCTTCGGAGTCTACCGGCTGCTCAATGAACGCGAAGCCGGACATGTATATAGTCCGGGTGAGCTGGCGCTGCTGCTGGGGACCGAGGCTTACGCGGGTGTGATGGGCTTAGCCCAGCGCACACTCGTAGCCGTTCGGGACGGCAGCATCGAGGGGTTCGCCGCGGTGGCTGTGCCCGCGGCGGCGGACGTGCCAGCGCCGAACACGGCGACGGCGGTGGAATGGGCCGGCCAGCCGAGCGCGGTAGCGGCATTGCTGGCCAAGGCGGCCTTGTGCGGCGGCGTTGGCACGCTGCAAGTGCCTGTGCCGTGGCAGGAGCGCGGCTTGCTCGCGCTTCTGCGGGACGCCGGCGCCAGCTTAAGCGGCGGCGCGAACAGCGGGACGGTCTGCATCGCAGACCGGGAAGCGCTATTGCGGCAGACCGAAGGCTGCCGCAAGGGCCTCGACTTGTCGTCCGTGCAGGACGACAAGGAGCTGATCTCGCTGCTCTTTGATCCAGCGAGATCAGCGGATTCCGATGCTATTGCTTTGCCGTATATGTCTGGACTTCGTTTCATTTAACGGATTTAAACAAGAATAAACGGAAGCCGTCCTTTTAAGGACGGCTTCCGTTTCTGCGAGAAAGAGAAAGATAATATATGCCGTGTAACATATACATTCTGATCTATGAGGATATCCCAAACTCCCCCACCTTCTGCACTCAGTCTAAGAAATTGTGATGGGGCGTTGGGGAAGGAGTTTTATGTGGAAAAACTCCCTCTATTTAGGATGATTTCCTCACAATTGCCCAGTTATGCGGAATTTCTCCCTATAATACGGAGGATTTTCTAAAAAACGGCGATATCCGCTGGAATACAGGGAGAAATTCCCTATATTCCACCTGTTCAACCCTAAAACACAAAATTTATAGGGAAGAATTCCCTATTCCATTGTAGATCTATCTCACAGTAATTTAGTATGCGCTATAAATGATTATATAAATTCAAATGATACCCTTATTCTCTGGAATACACCTGCAGCTCTTGAATGGACCAATAATTCCCGCCGGATCCGGTCTGTACAATTTTGATATACCTCGTCTTTACTTTAGAAAAGGATATCTTAGTAAGCTCTTTCGTACCTTTTCCAGACGTGAGTTTGTTCCAGTTTTGAGCATCGTCAGAAATATAAACTACATAGTCTCTTGGATAATCAAAAGGTGAAAGCGTGCTGTCCAAATCTATTCTTTCAATTTCATGTGCTTCACCCAGATCAATCTGAAAATACTCTCCGGAGGCCTGATGTTTCCCCGTATCCCAGCGCGTGCGCCGATCCCCATCGATAGCCAGACTAGGAGCTGATGCTGCCGTATTCACATTTGAGGATACCTTCCATTTAGTACGATCCAGAGGAACCAATCCGGTGGCTGTAATCTGAACTTTATCGGACAGTAAATTAGAGCCGGATACCCTTACCGCGTAGGTATATAACGTCCCTTCACGTAAATTATGATCCGTATATTCTGTAAGCTTCACATCGGTGGCTACCACCTTCATTTCCCCGCCGCTACCTTCAGCGCGAAGCAGCTCATAGCTTGCTCCCGGTGCCTCCAACCAATTTAATTTTACAGCTAAACCTTTTGTTGCTGCGGCTTTGAATCCTTTAGGTGCCGACGGCTTTACTTCAGTGGAAGGCTGCAAAATATACTGCACAGCCTCTCCCGGAGCAAGTGTCTCCGTAAAGGTTAACGTGGGAGTAGCCTTTTTACCTGTTACATAACTTCTTGCTTTTTCATACGTATCCCCGTTTCCAAAACGCTCCCCTTCATACACCCCGTTTTTCGGCATAGTCACATTTACACTCACGGTCTGTGGAGTAGACTCAAAGTTAACGAAATTAACCAGTACCTTATTTGAAGTCGCCCCGCTTCCAGCAAGAGGCTTCAATGTAGAAGTATCCACGGCCCGAACATATACCAGCTTGTCGGCTAACACATCTTTGTTGGCAATTTGATAAGTTAGCGGGGCTCCATGTGTAGCATAGGCAAGACTGAGCCTTCTCATGATGCTGACACGTGAATCCTCATTTTCTTTTGTATAATAAATTTCTGTGGTCGCCGGATCATGCTCTTCTAAATTAAACCCGTATTTGAATAAACTGAAATCCTTAAAAAAAGCAGCATGCTGCACAAACATATCCGCATAACCAATATGCGCACGCATGATCCGGTCGAATACAGCCGCTGTCCGCTCCGTTGCCCCGTATTGATAGGCATCCACATGACTGTCCGAGGTACCAAATTCAGTGGTCAGCATTTTTTTGCCAAGTCCATTGTCTGCGCCAGTGAAGGTCTTCAAATTCTCAGTAAAGCTTCCTCCATTACTAAAAATATAAGAGTCACCGTAGGAGTGTCCATTGGTCAAATCCGTAACCTTTTCCAGCTCCATACGTTGCTCTGGATCACGTTCCCAGCCATCCGGATCTCCACATTCCTTCCCGGTTCCCTTCTGATTACCACAGGAATCTTCACTGTAGCTCGGCCAATACGCCCAGCCCGGAGCAACAGTTTGTAAATGGGGCGCGATTTGCTTCCCCTTTTTATTCAACCAGTCCGCAATCGCCAGGTTCACTGCCTTAGAACGATTAAATAACCCTGGCTCATTATCTACCTCATAATATTGAAAATAAGGGCTATATTGTTCAAAATAATCTGTCAGCTTTTTCTCCGCATCAGCAGGCAACGATCCATCTGCCTTAAGCTTAATATCACCAGTATGCAAATACAGAGCAACCGCCTGCATGTTGTAATCCTTCAATACCTTGTAATATTCCAGCATATCTGAGCAGGATCTCCCGACATCACTGGCACAACTGGTACGCATCACATTGCCGCTATAAGCCATCCCTAGCCATTTGATAACATAAGGCAAGTGCGTAACCGCACCTTCATCAAAGTAAAACTGCTTATTATTCACTACTGTTCCGGTCAGTGTATAGCTGCCATGAATAGGCTCGGAAATTGGAGCGTTAAGAGATTCTAAACGGAGATTATCCCAAGTCCACCAGGAATATTCGTCTTCTTTGTCACTGCAATATAAACAGCGAACCGTTTGCAGCTTCAATTCGTTCGTTCCCAGCTTCAATTGCTCCTTGGGAATGTATAATTCATAGGATTTTTGAAAGCTATATTCACTTTCTGTGCCCGATACGCCCGCAATTTGAATGATCCCTGACAATTGACGATTGGAAAACACACTCATTTGCGGCACGGATTTATAAGCATCCAGAATTCCTACGCTAAATAAGACCCCATTCTCCGGGATCTTATTTAGCTGATAGGTGATCGTTAATTCCGGCTGGGTCTTTCCATTCAAGCCTGCAGGCAAGCTCTGAAGAGCCGATGATTTGAGCGCTGAAGAAGGAACATTAAATATCTTCTTACTGCCAGAAGTGCCACTCGCAGCGAACTCAGCTGCTGAGCCATCATGTTGTCCCAGATTCCAGATCACAGTACCATCCGGTATTTCTGCTGCAACATCACTTCCTGTAGCTAATCTTGGTATATTGGCACCTACCTTATAATCGTTCGTCTTATTCGTTCCGAAAACAGAGACAGACAACAGAAACAAGACGGTTAATGCGGTGAATTTCAGTAATAACAGTAATGGTTTGTTTGCAGTTATCCTATTTTTTCTATTAGATATTCTCCTCGTTATTCCCATCCATAGGTCCTCTCTTTCTTCCGGAATGTCTAACCCTATCATTTCATTAGATTAAGGAAGGAACAATGCCCCTTGTGGAATCACCTGCTGCTTCTGGCTGGAACTCTCCCACAGCAAGCGAAGATTAGCATCTCCTTCATTCTCATAATATTCAATTTGGATATCATAAAGTGTTCCGGCTGTGAGCGGGATACTTCCTTTATGAAGGGTTGCACTTTGATTCTTCCAATTATCGATGATCAGCTTTCCGTCAATCCAGACACGGACTCCATCATCAGAGGATGCCGAAATCGTATATTTTTCACTGAATTTAGGTTTGAGCTTCCCTTTCCAGCGAACAGAAAAATGATCTTCATCTATCTCCTGTGCAGGTGACCCGCCATGCCAATTAAAATCAATCTTACGATCATCGCGGATAAGTACCGCTTCTCCCTCTAAATCAGTATTGTTATAGTATTCTCCATTTAAACCCGCTAGGGTTACCGGGATTACCGGTGCTATCGAAGGGCCTCCTGTTGTGAGAACGTAATCCTCTCTCGATACTATAAACGAGTCATTCATAAAGCTTTTAATTGACTGTAGCGTATTATTTTCTGTCAGTAATTTTCCCCAGGTCATCATATAGACCCATTTATTTTGTTTCTCGGTTAATATTTCCGGGTTCGGCAGCTGTCCACTCTCCCCGATTCCGATAGGTTTACCATCAGCAAGTGCGAGCAGATCCTCATAGTAGGACTGCTTATAATCGTTATTGTAGATATCCGCAGCCAGAACATCGAGTTTATCCGCACCGGGATAATATGCAGCATAAGGATCTGCCCATTCATTCGGCGCATTCGGATTCCACACCCACAGTAGATTATTCAGTTGATGTGTATTTACAAAACGATCATAGACAATATTCCAAAGCGCTGAAAAATTGTCCTTTTTCCCCCACCAAAACCAACCGCCGTTCATTTCATGGTAAGGTCGCCATAAGACTGGAACTCCGGCATCACGCAGCTGTCCCAAATAGCCAGCGATCTCGTCTAGATCAGAGATTAGACTCTTATACTGAGCCGTCCCAGGCGTAACATAAGTATTAAACTTCTCTTGACTGAGACTTCTGTTTACATTGGACCATTCCGGAGAAGTCCCCGGCAAACTCTGATGGAATGTCATGGCTACAATGCCACCCTCTTGATGCCACTCCATTGCACTGTCTATAACAGCTTGTCGCTGTTCTGCGATCGTCCCTTCGGGTTGATTATTAATTGCCCCCAATTCATAACCATGTAGAACGGCATTTTGTCCCGATGTATTCTTCAGCTTATGAACCAGTTCATCTGGACTTTCTAGATAATCATGCTGGCCAGACAGGATTCCTTTGCCACGTAGATTCACCAAATTACTCAGCAGTTGCTTGGCTTCTTCAGAAGCTGATGGATTGCTTGGTATAGCCGGAGGAAGAGCGGAAGAAACACTCATAGCCTTCGGAAGACCCTTAACCTCTCCCCAAGGCAGCAAGGAAAAAATAATAAACACCGGTAATATAGTAAACAACAATCTGTTTTGCTTATAATATTTACGCAAATAAATCCTCCTTTCGGTAGCTGTACTGCCTCCACAGGTGCTAAATAAACATACCTGTTATCGGACAATCGTCTTCTGACCTAATGAGGACTATAGCTTAGTAGCTCTGCAATAACGCAGAGCCACTAAGGATCGACCTTTAATTTTCATCAATCAGGAGACATCCGGAAGATAAAGTGCACTTGCTGGAACTGTCTCTTTAGCTTGACTAGTACTTTCCCACATCAAGCGGACTCTCGCATCGCCTTCATTTTCGTAATACTCCACCTTGATATCGTATAGCTGGCCAGCCTTCAGCGTTATATTACCCTTACGCTCAGTACCACTTTGCTTAGTCCAACTATCAATCACGGATTGCCCATTCACCCACACACGGATGCCATCATCTGAGGTAGTGTAAAATGTATATTGCTCATCATATAATGGCTTAATTTTACCGCTCCAACGTATGGAGAAACGATCAATCCCGAGGGCGGCATCCGGCGATCCTTGCCGCCAATTGAAATCGATAATTGCATCAGTTCTAGTAAGAGCTGCTGTTCCCGATAGCTGTATGTTGTTGTAATATTCTCCTGCAAGCCCCTTCACAAGAGGAATTGCTGCCTCACCCTCTTCTTCGGGAGGTGCCGGCGCTGGTGCAGCGCTAGGTGTCGGTACCAGACTAGTATTTAATTTATCTCTAGTTAAGGTATAGTTGCTATTCATAAATGTTTTAATTGTATCTGCACTGTTATTCTCGTAAAGCATTTTTCCCCAGCTCATCATATACGTCCATTTACTTTGTGATTGCTGAAGCTTCTCCAGATTAGGCATTTCACCATTCTCCCCGATCGCAATCGGTTTGCCTGCGGCTAGACTCAACAAGCTGTCATAGTATTTTTGCTGGTAATCATTTTCGTATATATCTGCTGCCAGAATATCTACTTTATCAGCACCTGGATAAGTTAGCGCATAAGGATCTGACCAAACATTGGGAGCATTCGGACTCCATACCCATAACAAATTATTTAATTTATGAACGTTAACAAAACGGTCATACATAATATTCCAAAGTTTAGAAAAGTTATTTTTCTTCCCCCACCAGAACCAGTTCCCGTTCATTTCATGATAGGGTCTCCAAAGCACCGGAACATTGGCATCGCGCAAGCTTTTTAGGGAGACTGCCACCTTATCAAGCTCAGCGATCAGATTGTTATATTGCTTGGTACCCGGTGTAACGTAACTATCGAACTCATTCTGACTAAGTGTTTTTTTCACATTATCCCAGTCATAAGAGGTGCCCGGCAGGTTAGCATGAAAAGTCATAGCTACGATCCCGCCCGCTTTATTCCAGTTGATCGCGCTGTTCACCACATTTTGACGCTGCCAGGCCATCGTTCCTTCTGACTGACCGCTGATCGCGCCCAGTTCATAACCGTGAAGAGCGGCATATTGTCCGCTGCTTCCCTTCAGCATATTGTTAATTTCATCTGGACTTTCTAAATAGTCATGTTGACCAGCAATAATACCTTTTCCTGAGATCGAGTAAAAATAGTTAAGCAGCTTTACGGCTTCAGGTGAGGCTCCTGGGGTAACTGGCGTTCCAGAATTTGAAGCAGCTATGACAACAGACGGCGAAATTCCAACAGTAAGCGGAAGTGCAGTCAGAAACAAGACGAGTGACAGAAATGCGCCAAATAATCGATACGTACGGTAAGCTTTCAAAATAATCTCCCTTTCGGTAGCCAGGCTGCCACTCTTTCGAAGGCCCTATAGCTTTGCGTCCCTACCTTTCGATAGGTTTGCCTTTTCAATTTAAGAGAAATAATCTCTCTTACCGTAAGTATCGACGACAATTAATGATATATTTAGTGTTTTTATGACTTTTTTTGATAATTGAGTCAATTTACCTGTTTCAAGAAATTTTGGATTGGTTAAATAGATAGGTTAGACCTATGAAATGAATTGTTGTAGTTCTATATCATTCCAGTCTAAAGTAATACGAATGTTATCTTCTTCTACTAATTCAGAACCCGTCTGTACCTCTATAAACTCGACATCCGTCAAAGCAAGGATCGCGTGCTTCGTCCCTTCCGGTATACGTACCACGTCCCCAGCCTTCACATTATGTTTTTTCTCATTCAGCACAATACTTGCTTCGCCGCTGACGATTGTCCAAATTTCACTACGCTTGCGATGTAATTGATAGCTGATATTATTCCCCTCGGATATAAAAATCCGTTTGGTCAGCACTTCATTGCCTTCATCATATTTCACATAATCAATAACTTTGTAATGGCCCCAGCGGCGTTCCTCGTACATCGGTCTTTGTTCAAAGGTCTTCAGCACTTCTTTAATCCGTGGGCTCTCAGCTTTATGGGTAACTAGAATCCCATCCGGGCTAGCCGCAATGATCAGATCCTTCGCACCAATTACCGTAATCGGAATATCCAGCTCATTAATCAAGCAAGTCCCCTCAGAATCCGCCGTTACAAAACCTTTTCCTACATGCTTGCTGCTCATTTCCTCTGTCAGCGTATTCCACGTTCCAAGATCCTTCCAGAATCCATCATACGGCTGTACTACAATATGTTCTTCTTTCTCCACCACTTCATAATCAAAGCTGATGGAAGACAATAGCTTATACTGCTTCTGCAATTCTTCATATCCTAAAGGCAACCCTTTACGCTGCAAAATATCTAACAAGTACCCTAAGCGGAAGGCAAACACTCCGCAATTCCACAAGGCATTTTGTTCGATGAGCTGTTCTGCTTGTATGCGGTCTGGTTTCTCTTGAAAGTGACTCACCTTCATAAAACCATTTTCCCCCGCCTCTTCGGTGGTAGGAATAATGTATCCGTATTTCTCTGAGGCATGTTCAGGAACAACACCCATTAGTGCCAGATTTGCTCCACTTTCCAGCATGGTCCCCTCAAGCATAGCTATGGTATCGAAAAAGGATGCTTCTACATAAGGGTCAACAGGCAATATTGCTACCGTCTCCGCTGGAGAAACACCTGCCACTGAATAAAGATAGGTAGCTGTTAAGGCGATAGCCGGAAAAGTATCCCGACGCTCCGGTTCAACGATAATCGGCACATGACTTCCCAGTTGGCTTTGTATCATTTCTACTTGGCCGCGGCCGGTGGCCAGATAAGATGATTCTGCCATCCCTGCTTCCTCCAGCTGTCTCCAGACACGTTGTACCATGGATTCTGGTTCACCTTGAGGGCTTTCAAGTACCTTTAGAAATTGCTTTGAACGTGAGTCGTTGGACAACGGCCATAACCGTTTACCTGAACCGCCTGATAGAAGTACCATTTTCATAGAATGAACCCTCCTTGAATTATGGAAATCGAGCATATTTGAATTGTTATCAAAACGTCTGGCTTCCGTTTGGTGGTAGCTAGAATGGATTGTATTAAAAGCTATATCTTTGTTAGGTAGAAACCACTCCAAGGGATTTTGGACTTCCGATCGCTGTTATCCTCAGATTTCCTGATTGAACCGCTTCTCGCGGTAGAAATCCGAGGATAAAGGCGAACACTCCGTTTCTACAGTTCCAAATTCCCTTTCCGTTCTTAACCTAACCAACTTCTTCTTAATACTTGATCCGTGCGTACCGGGCTGTACCAGCCAGAAGCAAGCACGTTTTTCTAAAGATTCGCTTCTGCTCCGGGGGAGGCAGCAGCTAACGCAAGTGCAACTACAAGCGCAAGACTATCTGCTACTGCGGTATATAATCAGAGTACCTAACTTTATAAATTGCTTAGAAACTTAAGATAAGGGAACGAAGTGGCGGAGGGGAATTTTGGAACTGTAAGAGCGATAGCGTCCGCCTTTGTCTGCGGATTTCTACCGCTATCAGCGGTTAAATCAGGAAATCTGCAGACAACAGCGGCTGGAAGTCCAAACATTCTCTGGAGTCACGGCTCATCCCTAAATAGAAAAAACACAAGTTCAATCAATATAACTTAGATTAAACCGCTCCAGCCACACTAGCAGAATAACCGCTCAATCCACCCATCTGTGGGCGGCCGACAGAATGATAAACGAGGCCGGTACCCTCGATTTGCTCCTTGGAATACACGTTGCGTCCATCGATCAGCACCCCATTGCGCATGCTTTTCGCCAGCTGATGCAGATCAATCTCCTTGAGTAGGCTCCAATCGGTCAAGAGGCATACGGCGTCGCTGCCCTCAGCCGCTTCCTCTGGCAGATTGCACCAGCGAAGCTGCGGATGATCATATTGCTGCCTGAAATTTGTAGCTGCGATTGGATCATATAGTTTGACTGTTGCCCCTTCAGCAACCAGTGCCTCAACAATCTCTCTGGCTGGAGCTTCGCGGACATCATCAGTATTAGGCTTGAAAGCAAGCCCCCATATCCCAATCGTCGAACCGCGCAGGCTGCCAAGTGATTCATGCAGCTTGGAGATGATCATAAACCGTTGTCCCTTGTTCACTTCGACTACAGATTTCAATAATTTGAATTCGTAATCGACGTTGCCCGCAATTTGAATGAGTGCATTAGTGTCTTTCGGGAAACAGGAGCCTCCATAACCGATGCCAGCCTGCAGGAAGGATGACCCGATTCTTTGGTCCATACCCATTCCTTGTGCTACCTCGGTTACATCAGCTCCCACTTTTTCACAAATATTGGCGATCTCGTTAATAAAGGAGATCTTCGTGGCCAAAAATGCATTTGAAGCATATTTGATCATTTCAGCACTGCGTATATCTGTTACAAATACATTTTCAGTGAAACCCTTATGAAGCTCGCGCATGGTTGGTTCCAGCTCTGGATTATCAAGACCAATGACAATTCTGTCGGGATGGAGGGTATCGCGAATCGCTGACCCTTCACGTAAAAACTCGGGAGCAGACACGATATCAAAAGAATGATGGGTAAACTTAGAGAGCATTTTGGAGATTTTCTCATTTGTCCCTACGGGAACTGTAGATTTAGTCATTATAATTTTGTGCCCTTCCATCGCTTTAGCGATTTCAGCAGCTGCACCCTCAATGTAGGTTAAGTCAGCTTCACCATTAGGCAGCGATGGCGTACCTACAGCAAGAATGATAATATCTGAATGCCGCACCGAATCCTGAAGATCTGCAGAAAAAGATAACCGTTCCTCACGAAGATTCAGTTCAATCAGTTCCTCGATTCCCGGCTCATAGATGGGCGATTCCATCTGTTTCAGCTTCTTAATCTTTTCCTCGTCCTTATCCACACAGATGACATGATGTCCGCCCAGTGCAAAGCACACGCCAGATACAAGACCCACATACCCAGTACCGATTACTGTCAGCTTCATACAATCATCCTCCTTTTAGAAAATTGACGTAGGCCTGCTCAACATACTGCTTGAACTTAACCATAAACGCCTGCTCATCGAATTTACGTGCATGCTCCATGATTTGATCGATATCCCAAGCGTAGGACTCTACCTCATAAATAGCCTTAAGCAGATCCTCCACTTCTTGATGCTGAAAGAACACACCATTTACATAAGGAATAATAGTATCCAGTGCCCCACCTGCTTGATAAGCAATTACCGGTCTTCCTGCAGCGTTCGCTTCCAGCGGTGTAATTCCAAAGTCCTCTTCTCCTGGAAAAATGAACGCTCTACACTGTGCCATCATTCCAGTCACTTGCTCATCTTCTAGCCGGCCCAGAAACGATACATTATCCTTAGCCATGCCTTCGAGACGCTTGCGATCTGGTCCATCCCCTACGATATAAAGCTTAAGTCCGTTACGGTTAAAAGCCTCTACTGCCAGATCAATCCGCTTGTAGGAAACAAGCCGAGATACAATTAAATAATAGTCACCAATGGTTGAAGAGCTTGTAAACCGGGCTGTATTAATCGGTGGAAATATGACATCTGCATCCCGGTGATAATAATTCTGAATCCTCGTCTTCACTACTGATGAATTGGCTACGAACTGATTCACATTTTTGGAAGTCCGTTGGTCCCACGTTTTGAGCTGCTGCATGTATACCTTAAGCATTTTTTTGAACAGCCCGGAATTCGACTGACGTTCCATGTAGGTGTCATAATCCCATGCGAAGCGCATAGGCGTATGGCAGTAACAAAGATGAAACGTATGTTTAGGAACTTGAATACTTTTCATAAAAGCACTGCTGGAACTCAGGACGATATCGAAACCGCGAAAGTCCAAATCACGGATGGCCATTGGATAAAGTGGCAGCACCCCTTTAAAATTGGTCTTTACCCCCGGAATCTTTTGCAGCCAGGAGGCACGGATATCCGCATCTTTGAGATTGTCAGTAAGGCGGCTTCCGTTAAAAACCGTTGTGTAGATTGGAGCCTCGGGATACATGTGATGAAAGACTTCCACCACTCTTTCCGCGCCGCCCATTTGGATTAAGTAATCGTGCGCTATCGCAATTTTCATGTGAATCATCCTCAAAGTTTTATGGAGCATCATCTTCAGAATTACCGCGTCATAGCATCTGTCAGGTGCCCGCCAACAAACCTTTATAGTAGTCAACGATGTCCTTGACCGTATTCTCGATAACAAAATGCTCTTTCACTCGTTTCATCCCATTGTCCGCCATCCGCCGTCTTTCCTCTGAGTGATCCAGCATCCATTTAATGGAATCTGCCAGTATCGCCGCGTCACCAGGCTCTATCAGTAGCCCTGTCTCACCTTGAACTACAATTTCTACCGGCCCGCCTTCATTGGAGGCGATCACCGGCAATCCCGCTGCCATTCCTTCAACGATAACTTGGCCAAAAGGCTCAGGAGTTACCGAAGTGTGAATCAGTAAATCAGCAGTATTCATAAGACCTTGAATATCATCCACATGCCCTAGCATGCTTACATTAGTAAGCTCGTCGTTTTTTATCTTTTGCAGCAATTCCTGCTTATAAGCCTCTTCTCCAAACAGAGCGTCTCCAGCCAGCCAGAATTTCACACGAGGTTCGTTCTTAAAGCTTTTTGCGGCTTCCAGCACAATATGTTGACCTTTCCAATGCGCCAATCGACCAACTAGCAGTACGTTAAAATCCTTCTGGTCCCGCATACCGATCCCATTACCAATCGCTTTAGCGAAAGCGGAGTATACGACCAACGTTTTTTTCGAACGCGGCAGCTCCAAAGCATTCAGCGTAGAATGTGAATTTGCGATGACTCCATTGGGGAGCAGTCGCGACAGCAAACGAATTCCTTTGGCAACGATTGGCTTTAAATAAGGAGCCCCAATATGATCCCGGATGTGCCAGATCAATGGAACGCCCGCTATTTTTGCAGCGATGGCTCCGTATAATGCAGATTTTAGGGAATTGGTGTGCACGCAATCTACCTTCTCCGCTTTTAAGAGCGGCGCAAGCTTGCGGCCATAAGCCAACAGCTTGAAGGCTGCAGCAGGTGCTCCCAAGTTGACAGCATTTCTCCCCCGACTTCTGATGCTCTCATCCAGCGGAATAATACGGACATCCATCCCTTTTTCACGTAGCCGTTCAGCCAGCGCACCATCCTCAGCCAGAATTACCAGTGGATCGATCTGTTCTCCAATATGGGTAAGGATGTTAAACAGGGCAACTTCTCCACCACTCCATTTAGCAGTGTGATCTATATAGGCTACTCTAAGCATTACGTGGTCACCTCCTCTCCTAAGGCTTGTAGGAACACGGATTCTACTTGATCCGTAACATGCTCCCAGGTATATCTCTCCAGTACATGCTCTCTACATTCATCCCGGCTCGGAAGCAGCTTTCGATTGCTAAGCATATGGATCATACCTTCAGCCATGTGGTCACTACTTGAACTCTTAAATAGTAATTCCGGCCGGAAGCCTTGCAAAATTTCCTTATTGCCGCCAATCGGTGTAGCCATCACTGGCAATCCTGAAGATAAAGCTTCAACGGTAATCAAACCAAAGCCCTCCAATGCCTGTGAGGGAACCACGAACATATCCGCTGCCTGATAATAAGAGGCTAGTTCATGATCGGGAATGTAGCCTAGCAGTCTTACCTTATTGCTTAAGCCATAGTCGGCGATCTTTTCTTCCAGTTCTCCCCGCAACGGCCCTTTACCACCAATCAGCAGAATTGCATTCGGGAAACGCTCCGCAACTTGCTTCCAGGCTTCAAGCAGCTGTAGCAGTCCCATCCGATTGACCAACCGCCGAACAGTCAGCACGGTTGTTGCTCCCTCAGGTAAATTTAAGCTTCGTCGAATCGCCAATCGATTCGTAGCGGGAATAAAACGTTCCACATTAGCTGCTCCTGGAATCACTATAATTTTGTGTAGAGGCACTCCGTGCAGCTTATGGAGAATGTCCCGGAACGTCTCACTAAGCACAATGAACTTATCCGCTAGTTTATAGGCTCTATGTTCAATGGATTTGGCGATGGTTGTTTTGACCCGGTGCTTAATGCCTTGGCCTTCGATTTTCATTTCTTCATTCCATGGGCCATGAAAAGTCATCACTACAGGAATCCCGCGTTTCTTTGCTTCCAAGGCTGGACCAATACCATAAGGAGCAAAGTGAGTGTATAAAATATCTATACGGCCACTGCCCTCTCCCATCAGATCGGCCGCCTTACGCTGGAAAGCATCCTTACGTTTCCAGATCCCATCTTTTGGATCTCCGGCATTGTGAATAATCAATTCCTCAGGGGTATCAGGCGTTTCTTGACTGCAAATCAGCGCATGCACCCGATTACGTGAGGAGAGTTGCTCGCAAACGGATTTGAAATACGTGTTAAGCCCACCCGGCTGTAGCGACGGCCAGCTAAGGCCAGTCGTCATAATGTTCAATCCGTCACTGTACGGCATAGCTTCTCTCTCCTTTATTCTCCTTCTCGGTCTGACTCGTCTTCGCATTGTGCTGAGTCAGCTTTCCCGATCTAATTAATTCGTAATGCTTGAAGCCGACCATGAATTCATACATGACCCAGAATACGGATACACCGAAACCTGACATTCCCTTCTTGAACAAACCGTGTAAGAAATACTTTTGCAGGAAACGGGCTGGCGGTCTTAACAGCAGATGACTGACCCGAAATCGTTTGCCCTTGGCATACGCACTTTCAGCTTCCAAGTCAGTATACTTATTGAATCGTGCCACATGATCGTTAATACTGCGGTAACCATAATGCCAGAGGGTTCCTGTCAAACGTATGGTTCGTTCTTCAGAAACCTCGGGCATCTCGTGCACCAAGCTGTTTCGAATTCCATACGCTTTGCGGTTGTAAAGGCGCACTAGATATTCGCCACGATCCAGCCATCTGCCCATAAAATCACCGATCCGGTAGATAGAATAGGCAACCGATTGATCCTTAAGCCCCGGTTTCAGTTCAAGAATACTTGCGGCCAACTCGTCGCTGACCACTTCGTCAGTATCAATAAGGAAGACCCAATCATGAACCGCGCGTTCTACTCCGAACTCCCTCTGTTTCGCATATCCGGGCCATGGGTTGACGTATACACGACAATTCAAGCTTTCGGAAAGCTGAACTGTCCCGTCTTTGCTGCCTCCGTCAATCACAATCACCTCGTCGGCGAATAACCTGCAGGATTGTATGGCCTTAGATATTCGAACTTCGTCATCCTGAGCGATGATGACAGCCGATATTTGATAATTGCCTTGGCCGCCTACCACGCTTTTTACTGAATCCATGAAGGTTTCCTCCTTTGTCTTTCGCATTATCCATTCATATCCATCGGTTTCTTGCGAATGTAAGAATTCATCGTCGTCTTCATCCACTGGATGTCCTCCCGGGTAATGAGCAGCCGGGGTAGTTTAACTTTTAAGGTGTACTTTATATTGAGAACAATGAAGAAGAATCGCAGGATTGCTGATGACAGCATCGCTATCCCTGCTCCGAGTAAGCCAAACTTAGGGATGAGCAGGAACAACATTGGGATAACCAAGAGTAAGCCAAAACCTTGAAGCATCGAAACAATTTTCGGCTTGCCTAGCGCCATAAAGGCCTGCGCCAGAATGATCGTCCCCCCGCTAATAGTCACTTCAAGGAGCAATAAGCGAAACACGGTTAATGCCGCATTGAAGTCTTTGCCATACATCAACGGAATTACTAAAGGGGCTAAGAGCATCAGGACTACTCCGCCAAGCATGGTGAAAGTCGTACTTATGCGAAAGGCTTTGAATGTTAACTCAACTGCCTGTTCTTTGGACAGCTCAGAAGCCTTGGGAAACAGTACGATAGTAATCGAGCTTGAGAAAAAATTAACCATCCGCGACAGACTCACTGCCACTACATACAGCCCCAGATCAGCAGGTCTTAACAAACCGGCAATCACGATCTGATCGATATAATAAGAGAAATTGCCAAGCAAATCATTGCCGTAGGAACCAAGTCCGTAAGTAAACAATCTTTTTAAACTCTGAAAGGCTCCTCTCATCTTCACCTTATAGGTGCGCAGCAAGGAAATCGTCATTCCGATAAACAGCGGCGCTCCTGGAAGGAGATAGGCAACTGCAGTTGTAAAAGGATTCATCCGATCCAGTGCGATCAATATCCCGATTATCGTTAGGGTTAGCAATGGAACTAGATAACGAATCCAATTAAACCTCTTGTATTCACCTCTGAATTGAAAAGCTGCATTGTTAATTTGAGAGATCACTATAATCGGACACAGAATCATTGACCACTGGGCAAAGGTCACAACCTCCGGACTGAAGGATTTCAGCCAATAGGGTAAGACCACTATGCCTATAATCATTGCGATGACCCCAAAAATGATGCCGAGCAGCAATGCCATTCGATAAAGCACTCCGGCATCCTCCGGGTTTTTCTTAGCGTTATAAATCAGAGCTGATGGAATCCCAAAGCTCATGCTAAAGGCCAGAAACTGTGACCAGTTAATCATTGCCGTTTGTTCCCCACGTCCTGTCGGTCCAAGATAACGGGCGGTCAGTACACCCGTTAACATGTTAATCAGTAGGATCATGACACTGACAAACATTGTCTTCACGGCTGCCGAGCTGTTATCCTTACTCTTCGCGAACAATCTAAAAGATGACCAGATTGTTCTAGCGGGGAGAGACTTTGCATTCAATTGCTGCATACGGTGTTCCCTTCCTTCTACTTTGTGTAATCTCCCTTGCGCTGAGGCCAAGACCGATCAGCATCCAGATTAAGTATCCCTTGAGTCCGGGAAACCCATTATCTGATACCAAACTGACTATCGCACCGGTCCAAGTAGCAAGAGCAAGTCGGGCGTAGGGCTGCAATTGGTCCCTGCTGATTACTCTAGCGAATATCTGTTTGACAACTGCGCCTAAAGCTCCGAAGAAGAAAACAGCACCCAGAACACCAAAGGTAAGCAGTAAAGCGATAACTCCGTTATCCATAATTCCGTACTCTCCAAGCTCGCCGTCATTACCAAGCTTAGTCCCTTGGCCTACACTACCAATTCCCTGACCTACTGGATTGGCGGCAACCATCGGCAGCATGTTTTGCCATAAGCTTAGCCGTTCATTATAAGAGTGATCTTCTTGAACAGAAGAAAGTGTCTCTACCCGAGCAACCAGTCCTTCGGCACCAGGCAATTTCGGCACAACCCAGAACAACGCAGCAGCCACAAAAACTAATTGGATCAAGGTTTTCCACTTTCCCTTAGAAGGAGAGGTTCCAATATACATGAGCAGCATCACCAGGAGTATCAGCCATGCCGCACGTACCAAAGTAGTCAGCAGGCAGATTACAACTAGCAGAACGCCGATCCAGCGCAATGTTCCCCGCCATTTTTTCTCCAGTATCATCGGAACTAAAGCAAACGCTAAGAAGGTTGCAGCCGGTCCGGGCGAATTCAGCGTAGAGAACACTCGGATTTCCAATGGATATGGATTTCCGATGGACATCATATCCGCATGTTTCATCCAGAACACATCCCAAGGTGGCACCGTCAAATACTGAACAATCCCGTAAATGGCAACTAGGACTGCAATATTGGCAAAAGCGGTAAGCAGTCGATCGATATCCTTCGGCTTGAACTTCGTGACGGCAAAGTACGGCAATAACAGCAGTGGCACAATATAATTCGCTAAGTCATAAACTGAGCCCATGCCATTCTTAGCCAAACCGATTAAAGCACCATAACCCAGCGCAACTGCGAACATTAACATGATCCGCGTGGAGGCTTTTTGAATATTATGAATCTCCTTCAGCAGCGGAATGATCAAGGTTACACCGGTTAACAAGGGAGCTAAGCTCAGCAAGGATACAGAGTGATACACTCCTTCTGACCAGTCAGCAATGCGGCGCAGCTCTGGAGCTACGGCCCAGATTAGCAAGGTATAAGCAACCAGCATTTTCGGTCTAAGTATGGCTAACAAGAAAGCTGGGAATAGGATGGCTGAGAGAATGGCTCCCTGCAGACTGTTCGATGAACTCAGCATCGCACTGGAGAAGCCGATGATCAGCGGAAGAGAGACACCTGCAGCAGCAGTCCCCCCTATTAATCCAACTGTCTTGATGAACCTAAGTGATGGGGGCGTAAATACACTCATTCCAAGCCTCCTTCCTTCACCTTATCCCGCTTACGCAGTTCCTTAAGTAATAAAAGTAGAAATTGTGCATCGTCCACAAGATATCTTTTCCAGAGCCGGCCCGGCTCCTGGCTAAGCCGCCAGAACCATTCGAACCCTGTTTTTTGCATGAAGCTAGGCGCTCGTTTCACTGAGCCTGACAGAAAATCAAAGGTCGCTCCCACTCCGATCGATATCGGAGCTTGATAAGAGGTATAGTGGCGGTAAATCCACTTTTCCTGCTTAGGTGCTCCTACACCAACAAACACGATATCTGGCTGGCACTCTGTCAGCATTTCTATAATGCGTTCATTCTCCTCCTCATTGTGCTCGAATCCATAGGATGGAGAATAACAGCCAACCACATTTATTCCGGGATGTGCTGTTTTCAAATTCATCGCTGCCCGTTCCGCCACGCCTTCAGCTGAGCCTAAGAAGAACAGCCGGTACTTCCTTTGCTCAAAGGCGTTGCCCAATCGATTAAATAGATCCGCGCCGGATACCTTCTGCTTAAGCGGCTTGCCTAGCATTTTGGATGCCCAGATCAGTGGCATTCCGTCAGCAACAACTGCGCCTGCCTTCGAATATACCGTTTGAAATTCTTTATCCTTACGAAGCTTGATCACATGATCTACATTGCAAGTGAGGATATAAGACTGATTCCTCTCCTGAATGGTTTTATCAATGTAATCAAGCAAATCCATGAAATCATAGTTATCAAAATTGACATCGAACATATTCACTTGACTCATCGTATCACTTCTTTTTGTGGGGAATCGGTTGGCTGTGAAGATCGATACAGGCAGTTCAGGTACCAACAGAACGGAATAATAAATTGGACCGTCGACAGCGTGTTATCGGAGAATGAGTAGATTAAAAACGCTGCAATAAATAACAGATAATAAGGTTTGATCGGCGGAGCCAATGCTCTGTACACCAGAATAAATACAGCCAATAAAGAGAACATCAACAGAATAGCGCCAATATATCCCCCATCGAAGTAAAAGCGGATATACTCGTTGTGCGGAACTACAAAACCCTTATACAATGTTCCATCATTTGCTACCGTCACTGCTCCAAGCCCTCTACCAGACCAAGGAGAGTCCGCAGCCTTGTTTAAGAAATACTCCCATGCCTCTGACCTTCCTGATAAATCAACAGCCGTATCTGTCTGTCTCTCAAAGGAACGTTTCTCAAAATTATCGAGCTGCCAGAAAACGGCGACCATAATCAGGAAAAATGCACCCATCAACGGAATTAGCAGATAGGTTCTGCCCTTCAAATATTGGCGGAGAATATCATAGAAGTAATAGAGAACGGTAAGTCCAAGTGCCAATATAGGCCCTCTTGTTCCTGTTCCAATCAAGATAAAGAAATTTAGAACTAACATGATATAGAAAAAGCGTGCTTGCTGCGGATTCCGCTTCACCTCAATAAATGGAATCGCTACTCCCATAAAGGCCAGCATTGCTAGATGCGCAGGAATATTAGCCCCCTGAATCCGTACAGCGCCTGTATACTCGATGTTGAGAAAATTATGAACATGCGCAAGCTGCAGCAACAAACCAACCACTACACTAACAAGGGGAAGCATACAGATAATTTTGATTTGCAGCTCGGCTACATTCTTTTTCCAGTTGATTAATAAAAATACGAATGGAATGGATAGACCGATAAAAGCTTTAACTGCAATGGATGAGGTCATTTCCGGCAGCCAGATCGAAGATCCAAAGGTAATCACCAGCAGCGCTACCATTGCCCACAAGGGGTGACTCAGACGAAACCGCAAACCATTGACCAGAATACAAGGAACAAGCAGCATCACGATAACCAATTTATAAAGGGACAGTATCTCCATTCCGAACATGCTGCCATCATATAAAAAGTTAATCGATATTGCCGTCGTGATTAGAACGAAATAACTGATCAGTTCAGGCCGTGAAATTGAGATTCCCAGCAAAATAATCAGAAGCACGGCAGCTATCGCAATCATCGGCTGGTAGATGACCGCCGTTCCAAAGAACAGGGCCGACATGAGATAGAGCATCCCGTATGGCAAAACATTTAATTTGGAGCCCCACTCAAAATTTGTCATATTAATCCCTCACCCCGCTGCGGAATGCCTCTCCCGATTGAGAATCATATGAAGCGTTCCACGAATACTCTCCAGCCTGCATTTGTTCAAAAGCCTTCTTCCTTTACTTCTTGAGAGGATAGAATCAGCCAGGATATACACGAGCTTAGCGGCTGTCTTTCCCACTAGAAGCAGCTTGCCTTTTAGTCCTTCGCTTTTCATAGCGTTAGAGATGCCTTGGCTATAATAGCGCCTCATAATCCAGTCTTCTGTCAAACGGGCCGCCGGAACGAAATGGTCAACCGCCATTTCCGGATGGTAGAGGATGGAATGCCCTTCTTTTTGAATCTGTCCGAATAACCAGGTCTCTTCACCGGAGAGCAGAGAATCACCCTTTCTTCCGAGATCTAGGGGAAAAAGACTGATGTCGAATACGAGCTTCCGCATCGCCATATTGGCCCCACAAGGATGAAGTTGCTTGGGATATTCCTTAATCCGGCTACCTAAATCAACAATCGTGTACGGAAGCTCAAAGGGTTTAATCAACCAGTCCGGACGTTTACTTTCAAATATCGGAGCGATTTTACCTCCCATAGCCATGACCTCCGGTTTACTCTCGAAAGTACTGACAATTGTTGTTATCCATCGCTGGCAAGGTATCGCATCATCATCGAGAAAGGCAATCAGCGGCGATTTGGAAGCCAGAATCCCTGTATTTCTAGCCGCTGAAAGCCCCTGCATCGGCTCCATCATGTAGCGGATATCCATATCAGCTCCATGCTTTCCTATAAACTTTTTGACGCAAGCTTCAGTATCATCCTTGGAACAGTTATCCACAACAATGATCTCCGCCTGCTCTAAGTGATCTAGCTTTAAAAGTGACTGAAGCGTCTTGATCAATAAAGGTGCTCTGTTGTAGGTACAGATGATAATGGAAAGCTTAGGAACGTCTCCGTATTCACGCATCGGCATTCACCTAATTTCCACATTATTAATAAGCATCTTTTGAACCGAGTAACATCAGTCCGGTTTTAGCAATGATTTTTAGATCCAGCATGGTGCTCCGAATATGGATGTAGGTTAAGTCCAGCTGTACCATTTCGTCGAAGCCGACACTATTTCGGGCATTTACTTGCCAATATCCGGTACAGCCTGGTGTAACCGTCAAACGCTGTTTGTCATATTCCGTATACTGAGCCACCTCTTCAGGCAGCGGAGGACGAGGACCGACCAGACTCATTTGACCTATCAGCACATTCCACAGCTGAGGTAGCTCATCGATGCTCGTCTTGCGCAGGAATCTCCCTATCTGTGTGATCCGCGGATCGTTCTTAATCTTGAACATGGCACCGCTCACTTCGTTATAGGCCATCAGGTTTTCTTTTAACTCCTCAGCGTTACTAACCATGGATCTGAACTTATACATCGGGAACTGCTTTTCATTCTTCCCAACCCGGTTTTGCCGAAAGAACACCTTTCCTTTCGGATCCTCCAGCTTGATCAGAATCGCCACGACAACAAATAATGGCATTAACACGAGAAGACCAAGAGCGGAAAAAAAGATATCGATCATCCGTTTCATTATTAAATAGGACTCCGCTTCTTTCCTTCTCTCATCGGTATGCAGCATGTAAAGTTTCGGCAGGACCGCCTCGTAGTCTTCCGGCAGTTTTTGCATGCTCATCCTCCTCATCTAAAATTTTGCGAACTCAACTTAACTACTCAAGCTGGTTTGTCCCATTTTATTCAGCCATTCCGCCATTGCATCCATCACCGGATAGCGCAAATCTTCACTTTGCAGTGCAAATTCAAGTGTTGTCAAAATATATCCAAGCCGCTCGCCGACATCATATCTTGTTCCGTCAAAATTATAGGCATATACCCGTTCGCTCTGATTCAGCTTCTGAATGGCATCTGTCAACTGGATCTCTCCGCCAGCGCCTTCTTCCATCAAATCGAGATACTTAAAGATCTTTGGAGTAAACACATAACGGCCCATGATCGCCAGATTGGAAGGTGCCGTACCTAGTGGCGGCTTCTCTACAAAATTGTTAACCCGATACAATTTACCGTCCTGCAAATCCGGTTCAATAATACCGTAACGATTCGTGAATTCATCAGGAATCTCTTGAACTCCGATAACCGAGTTTTGTGTTTCTTCATATTGATCGATCAGCTGCTTAAGGCAAGGTACGGCTCCTGTGACGATATCATCGCCTAACATGACACCAAATGGCTCATCTCCGATAAACCGTCTTGCACACCATACGGCATGCCCCAGACCCTTCGGTTCTTTCTGGCGGATATAGTGAATTTCTACCTTGGCTGAACGTTGAACCTCTTTAAGCAGATCCAGCTTTCCATCTTCCAGAAGCCTAGACTCCAGCTCAAACGCATTGTCAAAATGATCTTCAATGGCTCTTTTACCTTTACCAGTAACAATGATGATATCTTCAATACCGGAAGCAATAGCTTCCTCCACAATGTATTGAATGGTTGGTTTATTGATAATCGGAAGCATTTCTTTAGGCATGGCTTTCGTTGCAGGAAGAAAGCGCGTACCTAGTCCTGCCGCGGGTATGATTACTTTTTTTACCTTTTTCATCGCACTTTACCTCCTAAAAGTTTTGTGAGCATTAGCTTCAATGATTTGACTTCGTACAAAACTCACTTCGAAAGCATAAACTTAAGTTTTGTGAGCATTAGCTTCAATGATTTGACTTCGAGCAAAGCTTACTTCGAAAGCATAAACATTTACTTCGCCTGGTTCATGGCAATTCCGATTAGATTAGAGCCGGTCTGTTCAAGCAGCGTCTTCGCTTTGCGGATCGATTCCCGTTTGGACTTTCCGTATCTGGCCACCAGGATCACGCCGTCCGCTTGAGGTGCCAATATACGAGCATCACTGAAATCGACTGCCGAAGGAGAATCCAGCAGGATCAGATCGTAGTTTTCTTTTAGTTCCTCAAGCAAAGCGGTCATTTTGGGGTTGCCCAGCAAATCCGGCGGACTAACATGCGTTTTACCCGCCGGGATGACCGAAAGATTGGCCAAATTTCCGAGGACAGCGATGTTATCTGCTTCCTCTTGCCCACTTAAATAAGCCGCAAGCCCGTCACTACCCTCTACTTCAAACACTGTATGAAGACCGGGATGCCGCAGATTGCAGTCCACCACCGCTACCTTCTTGCCATCCTGGACGAAAGACACCGCTAGATTTGACAAAATCGTCGTCTTGCCTGCTCCAGCTTCTGCTGACGTAAAGAGTAGCACTTTTCCTCCGCTACCCTGCGCTATTCCAAGCTGGCGTATATATGTGCGTAGCGATCGGAACGATTCCGAGATATGCGAGGATGGATTAACATCCGTAACCAGACTCTTATTTAGCCGCAACATAAGCACCCTCCTTCACTCTTGTGTTGCCGCCTGCTGCCTTACCCAAATCGCGTTTACGAATGGTTGCGATCGAAGCAATTACCGGAAGACCAAGGTCATATTCCGCTTCCTTTTCAGACCTTAATGTGCCGTTAAGAGTTTCCATCAGCAAAATAATTCCTAGGGCTGCCATAAGCGATACAACAAAGCTGATGATGAGATTCATCGCAAACCCGCCGTTCGAGGGCCCTGGAACATCAGTCGGATCGGCCGGTGTCAGCAAGGTCACATTGTCTACCCTCATCAGCGATGGCAATTCACGAATGAATGTCTGCGAAACCGCATTTACGATCCCGGCAGCTTTGGTGTAGCTTTCATCCTGAACATTGAGGTTGATCACCTGGCTCTTCTCTGAAGTTTTAATCTCAAGCTTCTGACTTAGTTCATCAGCCGTCAGACCAAACTCCGGGTGATTTTCTATTACGCTTTTCATGATGGTCGGTGATTTCATAATTTCCTTGTAACTCTCAATTAAATTCAGGCTAAAGCTCAAATCGTTAAGATTGTTGCTCTCGGGAGCCTTGGCAATATTGTTGACAAGCAGCTGTCCGGAAGCGGAATAGACGGGTTCAACGAAGTTTTTACTAACGTAGTAAGTCGTAGCACAGGAGATCAAAACGAACACCATGATGAGCCAAAACCTTTTTTTAATCAGGTTAATGTAATCCAGAATCGTCTTTTCCACAGTAACCCTCCTTCCGCTAAAATTACATTCTGAAAGCATTCATGAAAGTTTCAGTTGTTGCTTTAATTCTATCAATCCACACCATTCGCCACATGGCTCATATCATCACTTTCCTCTTCACTTTGGAGTAAGACGTTGTACTCCTTAAGAGGGGGGTGAGGTATACTTTAGCTCCATATTTAGGGCTAATTTAAGTTTTGACGCACAAAAAAACACGGACATCGAGTCCGTGTTTATGTACAATGCTTATAAATTAGTTCAACTTTCACTCATAAGACATTTCATATTTGGTCAATCCGACAGCATTTGCGTAAAGCGCTGCCTGTGTACGATCTGCCACCTGTAATTTCGCTAAAATCTGACTGACATGCTTTTTCACTGTAAATTCACTAATAAAAAGACGTGAGGCAATTTCTCTGTTGCAAGCGCCCTGTCCTAGTTCGATTAAGACTTCCTTCTCTTTCGGGGTCAATTCATCTGTCGGACTGCTTTCACTCATTCGCATCTTATCTTCCATCAGACCAGGATCATAATACTTTCTTCCTTTATGGACCAACTGGATAGCAAATAGTAACTCTTCTGGCAATGCCTCTTTCAGTACATATCCGTCTACCAGCACTTCCTCAGCTTTCAGAAAATCCTCTCTGCTTGCAGATGATGTCAGCAGAATAAACTTACTAACGATTCCACGAGCACGCGCTTTCTTGATGACATCAAGTCCTGATTCATCCGCTAGCTTAAGATCAATGAGTACAAGGTCAGGCTGCGTCTCCTCAATCACAAGAAGCGCTTCTTGGCCGTTCGTCGCCTCTCCAGCAAACTTCACATTCGGTTGCATCGAAATAACGGATGCCAGCCCTCTTCTAACTAGAGGATGATCATCTACAATGACGATTTTCATTAGAAACGACCTCCCGCCCTAAAGTTTATGCATTCTTTAATTCAGCTACACCCACAGGAATGGAAATCAAGATTCTCGTTCCCATATTTTCATTACTGGACAGCTGGAAGTCGCCACCTAGCGACTGCGTCAAATATTGCATATTCTTCATGCCAAGCCCACTCGCACTATCTTCGGATTCAATCCATAACAAATCAGTATCAAAACCAACACCATTATCACAAATCAATAATCGAATCCAAGTCGGCTTCAGAGACAGTTCTACATCCACTCGACTGGCAGCACCATGCCTGATGGCATTACCAGTGGCTTCGGAGATAATCCGAAAAAGCGCTTTGTGGTAAGGATAAGGGAGACTGAAATCATCTCCCGTTATTTTTAATTCAATATCAACATCATTTAATCTAGATAAGCTCTTTAAATGTGATCTTACCATACCGAGCCATGTAGGCCCGCCACTCTTCTTGGAGCTAAGACTGTAGATCGTGATCCGCAGTTCTTTAGCAACCTTTGTAGCAGAGTCATGAATAAGCTCAATTTGTTCTTCTAGCTCATGATCTGACATTCTCTTCCACGATTCCTTCAGCGAATGCGTCGCATACACAATACCAAAAAGGCTCTGGGATACACTGTCGTGCATTTCATCCGCAATCCGGTTCTGTTCATTCGTGATGATCAACCGGTTCTCAATCACACCAAGCTCATGCCTTTCAAGAATATTCGCACTTAGCTCAGATAAGAATATCAATTGTTGAATATACCATCTGCGGCCTTCCAGCCCCTCTGTAGACTCCAGCTTGAGTCCAATCATCCCTACAAATCGGGTGCTCATCCGTACAGGCATCAGCAGGAAATCTCCTAATCCCGGAAGATTTCTAAAAATAGGCTCTCGCTGCAATCTCCATTCATGTTCATGTTTGCCCAGTTCTGAGAATAAGAACTGTTCCTCTTCCTGCTGCCAGCCGGTCTGCCTGCTCTGCGGTGCTGGTTCTCCACTTTTCTTGGCGAACCAAAACAAAGCCTTATCTAGCTTCGTTAGCTTAACAACATAATCGGTGATCACTTGACCGATATTCATGAAATCATGTTGGCTTGAGGTTTCCACGATATGGTACAGCGATTTGATATGCTCCATCGTCTCTTTCGTGCGAGCATTCGATTCTTCACGTTGCCGCTTCATCCGATTAACGATCTGCATTATTATAACCGTAAGTACCAGTGTTAGAAACAGATTCCCATTTACAAATACAATTTCCAAAAAAGTTTTGTTCGCAGAATTGATAAAAAAATAACAGAGCACCGCAAAAATACTGATGTAACTTAAAAGCAGCGACCATCCAAAATAAATGGACAATGAGCCTGCAGCAATCAATACAGGGTTTAGCACATAGAGCCTAAAGGAACTCTCGTACCCACCGGTAAACAAAGTCAATGCAATAATTCCCACCATCTCTATACTAACAGCCAGGACGAGAGTCTTTGGCCTGCTTCGTAACCTCCGATAAAAAAATGAGAACGTTTGTGCAAACAGAAAGAGTATGGCAATAACAAGGGATTTATAAATTACGGAAGGTCCCGTTTTATCTAGAAGATACATGAGCGATGTGAGGGACAAAGAGAAGTACCTGTAATACTCAATCAGTTTGTCTTCTGCAGTTGGTTTGATTTTCATCCCACCACCCTATTCTCCAGTTTTTTGGAAAATGCGAGATTGTACTGTGCTCGATAAAAGCATCATACATGAGAAAAATCACAATAACAAGCTGACATTTCCCATGTTTGCGCTTCCATTTGAAAAATAGTTACAAAAAATTTATTATTTTTTTAGAAGGTTTTATACCTAAAATTTGTCATTTTATCCACTATAGTTATAAAGAACTAACGTATTTATGTAATATTAATCCATAATTTTCAACATATCTTATAAAACGACAACAATTATATAATTATAACAATTCACATTGGGACTCTAGTAGTATGATGTCGATTTAAATGTTACTACGACAAAGCTGTGGCGCAATCCCCATATATTTTTTAAATAAACGTGAAAAATAGAATGGATCATTATAATGAAGCATGCCCGATATTTCTTTTACTTGTAATGAGGTATTTAAAAGCAGCTTTTTGGCCTCAGCCATTTTAAGACGGTGAATATATTCATGAAGCGGATACCCGCTACTACGCCGAACAAGACGACGAAGGGTAGACATCGAGATATGATGTTTTGCCGCAATTTGCTCTAGGTCCATTTCACCATAAATGCATAAATTCAGGTCCTCCCGAATCTGACGCATATAATCTGCCTGAGCATTCCAACTTTTTTCTTCTATTATAAAAGAACACTCCAATAGCATCCTTTCAACGAGTAGTGCGGCCCGATCCGCATCTGCAGGTTCTCCACTCTCCATTCGTTGTAGTACCTCTTCAAATAAGGTCGAAAGACCCAAGATCGAATTCGCTTGGAACACATTCCCGCCAGCGATTAGACCCGACTCTAGCCATTCCGATACACGTGTCCCATTAAAATTAATATAATACTCATCCCAGCTCCCTCCAGGTGGTGGGCCGAAATTGTAACTGTATCCTGGGCGAAAAAAGAATAAGCTGCCTTCACGTACCTGCTGTTCTTTCCCCGAAGTCTCCATATAGGTGCCACCACCAGATACTATGTAAACAATAGCCCAGTGTTCAAAAACTACGCCTGAACGGAATAACGTTCTTCCAGGCAAATGGCCGGCTTGTCCTACTCTAATATTTTTAAGCTTCAGCTTAGAGGACTCCACCTTCGGATCAATAATTCGTATTGGATATGGACTGATCATATAATCCATGCGCTTGGACATTATAGACATTCCCCCCTCTATTTAGTAGTGATAAGGTTATTGTGAAGTTGATCATATTCTACATGAATAAGAGGTGTCCACGCTATGCTTAATCATTCTACACTACTGCTTCTGCCTAATCCGCGTGAATTCACATTGTCACAGGGCTCATACCGTTTCCCAATAAGCGGAAGCATTGTACTTCCTAGTACGGGAGAGCAAAGTTCAATGCCTGCTGCACAAAAGCTGCAAGCTGTGATTAAACAAGCCTTAAATCTTCATTTGACCTTATCTATTGGCACTCGTCCAACGGTTGTATCCGCTTGTATCTTTAGCTATGTGCCGTCATTATCTGAGCAGGCATACGAAATAGTTGTTGATCAGAGCGGTATCGTTGTCTCCTATAGCTCACCTGTCGGTGCCTTCTACGCAGCAGCCACTCTGAAACAAATCATTGAACAAAGCGGCAGATCTATTCCTCATCTGCATATTCGCGATGAACCTGATTTTGGAGCTAGAGGGATAACCGTTGATATCAGCCGCAATAAAATTCCAAAGCAAGAAACCTTGTACCGAATCATTGACCTTATGGCCGATCTGAAGATGAACCAGCTTCAGCTATATATAGAAGGTACGCCGTTCGCGTACGAATCTTTCCCTCAAGTGTGGGAGCTTGAGACTCCAATCACAGGAGAGGAAATCCTGCTTCTAGATGCCTACTGTAAGGCGCGTTATATTGAGCTTGTTCCAAACCAGAACAGCTTTGGACATATGGAAGGCTGGCTTTCCCGTCCTGAATTCAATGCTTTAGCCGAAATTCCAGAGGGATTTATGCTTCCCAAGGAATTGTACATGGGGGATGTATATCCAGAAGGACTATTTATGCATCCCGGTACGTTTGATACCGAAGATCCTGCCGTGCTCCCTCTGCTAGAAAAAATGTTCGACGATCTGCTTCCATACTTCTCCTCTAATCAATTTAATGTAGGCTGTGATGAGACGTATGAGCTTGGTCTTGGCAAAAGCAAGGCGCTGGCTGAATCACAAGGTAAAGGTCAGATCTATTTATCTTTTCTTCAGAAGATTTATGAGCTTGTTACGAAACGCGGCAAGACGATGCAATTCTGGGGTGATATTATTATCCAACATCCCGAACTGATCCCTCACCTGCCTAAAGATATTATTGCTATGGAATGGGGTTACAGTGCGGAACATCCTTTTGAGTCCGATACCCTCAAATTCCGTGAAGCAGGCATTCCTTTCTATGTCTGCCCAGGTACCAGCTCATGGAACTCCATTACAGGGCGTAGCGACAATATGTTTGCCAATCTGCGTAGTGCAGCTATTCATGGCAAAAATAATGGTTCTATCGGCTATCTCATTACCGATTGGGGTGATCATGGGCATTGGCAGCATCTCCCAATCAGCTACACTGGATATGTTTATGGTGCTGCGCTTTCCTGGAATGTAGAGAACAATCTAGATGTAGACACTGCAAAATATTTAAATACATTCATCTTCGCGGATCGTTCCGAGGGTATTGGTCAACTACTCCTTGATCTCGGCAATTACTATCAGCTTGAATCCGAGATTATTCGTTCAAATGATACGGAAATGTCTCTGCTTCTTCGTACTAATCTCGACAATTTGTTAATTGTAGAGAAACTTACCGAAGAGCATTTCAACAATCTTGAAGAATACATGCTCTCTATCGAGGCACGTCTCTCGGGGCTTGATCTTCAATGTGATGATGCTGATCTTGTTCTTAAGGAACTGAGTAACGGAATCCATTTTGTGAAGCACGCTGTGCAGCTTGGAAGAATTAAACTGCAGCTGGCATCCGCGCCAGATTCGATTGACCCTAATCTGATTACGGAGCAAATCAATGATTTGAATGTTCTACTTCATCAATATCGTCTATTGTGGACCGAGCGCAACCGACTCGGTGGCTTAGATCAAAGTATTTGGAGACTTCTACGTCTTAGAGGTCAATACGAAGCATTGAAATCGAAGTAATTTCCTCATCCTAGCTGCAATTGGCGAGTCGAACGTTGAATTTAATATTTCCGACTCGCTATGCGCAGCTCTTCATATTGATTTTCAAGCATTTCCCGTTCCCGCTTTTCATGCTTTTCTCTGCCGATTCCCTCTTTCATGCTTTCCTCATCCTCATAGATTTGCCACAGATCAGAGAACAAATAATCTTTGATTTCTACTGTTTTTCCATTCAATATCCCATTGGTCCAAATAAGTCCCGCAGAGGTACGCATCACAGTGCGGCCGTCTGGCGTTTCAGCCTTTTGCCCCATTCGAATAGTCATAAGCATTTGTCCAAAAGTATAACACTCCATTCGTCCTTAAACCTCCTAAATTTTAGTTGTAATGGAATAAAGAGAAGGATATAATCAGGGCGAAAGAACCAGTTTTTTGCAATTTTATTGTAGGAGGGATGCAATGGATTGGCTAAATGATTACGAAAAAGAACTCCGCTTAGTATTTCAAGAAAGTAGAAAGATTATCTCCGAATTTCCTGAGCCTCTAAATTCACAAGGCATGTCCTATCTTGAACATTTTAACGTATTCAATGCGGAAAGCCACAAAAATTACATATGTTATCTATTACCCTTTTGGCTTCAGAAAAGCTGTGGGCTCTCAGCAGAAATTACCCGTCAAATGTCGATGGGTAATGTCTTCTTCATGCTATATTTTTTCATACAGGATGACCTGATGGACAGCAAAGAATCCTCTACATACGAAAGATTACCTTTAGCGAACCTACTCTATGTTGAATTTTTGAATATCTACAGACTTTTATTTCCGAATGACTCCTCTTTCTGGACATCGTTCAATCGTTATATCGCTCAATGGGCAGACAGTGTTAGTAATGAAACCACCAGTGATTATTTTCTTAATGATCGGATCAAGATCCCATATAAAGCCAGTCCGCTCAAACTATCCAGTACCGCTGCCCTTCTGCTATCTGGTAAGGATTCTCTTGTACCGCAGTCTGAGGAAATGATCGACTCTGTTCTACTTACACTTCAAATGCTTGACGACTATGAAGACTGGAACGAAGATTTATCAGAAGGCAGCTATAATTGTCTCCTCTCACTCACACGAAGCTATCTATCCACTGATAAAGCAACCACACTCACATCAAAAGAGGTCGAATTCTTCCTGTTTACAGCAAACGGACTACGTACCTATGCTGAGCTAGCGCAGGATACGCATCGCAAAGTAATGGCTTCCAGCTTAGATATACCTCATCTCCTAGCATTCCACTCCATGTTGGTGACGAACTTACAACAGATCTCAGATTCTATCGAAGCAGAAAAACAGCTTTTACAAGGTGGAGGCTTGTTTTACTATTTGTCAAAAAATATACAATAAATCTATTATTTTGTAATAAAAAGAATAGATTTAGCACAATTGCTATGTTATATTATTAAAGGTAAATATATACATTTTGGAAAGGGTGATTATTATGTCAGAAGCAGTTCTTAGAAATCAAGTCATTCAAAAGGCATGGGAAGATCCAAGTTTTAAGCAAAGACTACTCGCAGATCCAAAAGCAGCTCTCCAAGAAGCGCTAGGCGTAATCATTCCCGACAGCGTTACCTTGAAAGCCGTTGAAGAAGGTTCAAATGAATTCTATCTTGTAATCCCACCAAGTCCATCATCAGATGTATTGAAAGCAACCGCAGCACCACGCGGTTCTTGGTAAGACAGCAGGATTAACCTCATAGGGAGTAGGAATCATCCGGAGCTTCTGCCAATGGCAGTATGGTAATGGATTCGGTTCCTACTCCTTTTTTGCTTGTAAATTTTACTTCACCTTGCATAGTTTCAATGATGCGGAAGGTGACCATCAAACCTAAACCTGTTCCTTTATTTTTCTTGGTGAAATATGGTTCTCCGAGTCGATGCAGAACATCAGGGTCCATTCCTTCCCCGTTATCTTTGATGTGAATAATCACTTTATTATCTTCACCGTACACCGACATATAAATGAACCCTTCTTCACTGAATGATTCAATGCTGTTCTTGATAATGTTAATGAACGCCTGCTTAAATTTCGAGGAATTTCCTTTTACCCATAATTGGCCGGATACATCCAGAATCATTTTCCCTCCATTGATGTGACACAGGGGCTGCATAATACTCTCAATATGCTTGAATTCATCATATAAATTCAGACTAGAGATCGTCTCAAATTCTGGTTTAGCAAAGGTTAAGAAATCTGTAATAATATTGGATGCACGATCTAGTTCACTTAGGGCCATTGACATATAAATTTGCTCTTCGTTAACGGATTTCTCGCTAAGCAGCTGAAGAAAGCCCCGAGTGACTTGTAGTGGGTTTCTTACTTCATGAGCTACCGATGCAGCAAGCTCGCTAATGATCTCCATTTTTTCCGAACGCTCCAATTCATTGTTGAAACGCTCTAGTTCTCTAGAGTAATTAACAACCTGTTGATGGTTATAGGCTAATCTTCGTTCCAGAATTACGATCAAGGAAATAATGAAAGCAACCAGCCCCCACTTCCACAAGAACAAATCATAATTCCCTTTTTGGATGTAATACCATAATAGCTCTGCAACTACAGTAAACGCAGCGGTTCCAAATCCAATGGCAAACACAATAGCATCTTTATTTCCTTTAAGAGAGAACATAACCACACATGCGATCAGCAGGATGAATTGGAGGATAAGGATAACCCCTATAATGGTGGTAGAAATAAAATAATAGAACTCAATATAGCGATTATTTGATAGGAGATTGATTAAAAGACATAACAAACAAAAAGAAGAGTAAAGCACTTGAAATTGACGAAATTTTCGAATGATACTGAATTTACCACTACCGAATAATTTCTCAAATAAAAAGGTAAGCGCTGGGAGAAGTGAAAAAAGGGCTAAGTCTAGGCAAACGTTACTAATTGGCCCCAATTTATTATAAAAGGTATAGATGAAGGGGGAGTAGGTTATAGAAAGGATTCCGGTAGCCGCTATAACCACTGCTAGTGAAGCAACACTGGAGAAATAATCTCTGTTTATGTATAGAGCACTTATAAATAGAACGATAGCCACCAGAAAAAAAGCGCAGCCCAAAATCACATCACTTAGTCCATTCTCAATATATTCATTAATTAATTGACTATGTTCACCGATCATTACACTTTTTTTAATTCCAATTCTGTCTTGCATGGTTTCTGTCCAGATATATAGTGTTTTCCCGTTATCTTCTTTACTTAAAGGCAACAGCAAAGAATAGTTATCCTTGATATATTTACGATTTTCCTCGAAGATCAAACGATCCTCCACATACACTCTCACATGAAGAGCATATAAAGTATCGATATACACCGAAGGAGACACATAACTTAAATCGGGTAAGGAAATGCGGGTCCAAGAAGAGGATACTCCTGAAGGTAACTCTGGGAGTTCCTTCTTAGAATCTACGTTCATCCAGCTTTGCTGGCCTTCACTCCACGGAATCTCTTGTCCTGCATTTCCTGTTTCATCCCCCCATTTCATTTGCCACTTTGTAATTTCTTGGGATGGATTTGGGTTCGCTGCCGATACAATAATAGAGCCACAACCTATCAGGAGGAGTGAAAGGGTGATTGTAATGTGGAGTATTCTAACCATCAAGCGCATATAGGCACCTCAGAAGGAAGTTTCAGAAACAATATTCTGTGTGTTACTACTTCGCTCACTATGCTACCCTTTCCTTCTAAAAAACGGAATAATCATTAAATTCTCCTAATTTTTTCTAGCCGTTGGCAATTTAATGATAATCTCCGTTCCTTCCCCCTTCTCACTATGAAACTCCGTTGTCCCTTCCATCGCCTCAATTATTCGGAAGGTTACCATAAGTCCAAGTCCTGTTCCTTTTGTTTTATTAGAGTAATAGGGCTCACCCAATCGGGCCAGTTCACTACCATTCATCCCTTCTCCATTATCACGTACACTAATCATTACATGGGCTTCGGATTTCCAGGCCGTAACTCTAATAAGTCCATTATCCTGCAAAGCTTCGATGCTATTTTTTATAATATTAATAAACGCTTGTTTAAATTTGGCAGATGATCCAATCACGCAGAGTTCCGACTGCAGGTTGAGTTCAATGACTCCCCCTTGCAAATTCGCAAGCGGAGCGAGAATACCCGACACATGCCGTAACTCCTCGGATACATCAAGCCTCTCAATGGTCTCTAGCCCTGGCTTAGCAAAGGTAAGGAAGTCTGAGATAATAACCGTAGCTCTATCCAGTTCTGCGATAGCCATCTGCATATATTCCCTCTCCTTATAATCTGAGCGTTCTCCTAGGATCTGAAGGAAACCACGGGTTACCTGTAAAGGATTCCGTACCTCATGCGCTACAGAAGCTGCCAATTCACTTATAATCTCCATTTTCTCGGAACGCTGTAAATCATTATTAAACGTCTCAAGCTTACGAGAATATTCAACGAGTTGTTCATGGTTTCTCGTAAACCTTCTCCCCAGAATGACGATTAAGGATAATACGAAAACCATCATCCCCCACTTCCACCAATATAATTGATAGGATTCTCTGGATATGTAGTATACGATCAATTCGACAAGAGATATAAATGCAAAGATTGTAAATCCTGTAGTAAAAACAATTGCATCCCCATTGCCGCGATAAGTATGAATAAACGCTAAGCTTACCAATAATATAAATTGCACAATCATAATGATGCCTAGAATATCAGCAGTCATGAATCTATAAAAGTCTTCCAGCTGATACGACAGAAGGATATTAATAACCATTAGTGAAAGACTGAATATAGAATAAACCAATTGAAACTTACGGAATCGGGTGACGATTTGTTTTTTCCCTGAACCGAATATTTTCTCAAAATAAAAGGTTACTGATGGCAACAAGGTGTACAATGCTAAATCAAAGAATACAAGCACGATTTTCCCATAATCCCCGAGAATGATCGGCAAAAACGAAGAATACGTAACCACTATGACTCCAATGGATAAGAGAATTAACACCAACAAAAATCCGGCCGTAAAAAATCCTTTTCTCAAGAATAATGAACAAATAAACAGGACAATAGCTATAAAGATAAACGTCATCCCAATGATGATATCCATTAAGCCCTGCTTCACATAAATGGACAACAGCTCACTGTAGCGATCTACTCTTATTTCGCCTTCTATTCCTAAATCTTTGCTTCCTCCGTGTGTCCATATGTATAGTTCCTTCCCTCCATCTTCTGTGGATAAAGGAATTAGAATTTTGCTGCCGTTGAAATTGTATTTATTCTCAGAATCATATACTAACGCGTTATTCACATAAGCTTTGACGCTATTTCCATATACCTTATTAATGAACAACGCGGATTTCTCGCTCATTTGCGGCAAAGAAAACCGGAGCCACGCTGAGGATGTACCTTTTGGCATCTCTGGTTTGTGATTATGAGGCGTTACGCGAATCCATTCATCATCTGAAGCTGCTACAGCTTCTTCGACAGTCTCTGCTTCTGTATTTCCAAATCTAATCTCCCAACTTGGCAGCGCAGAGTCTGATGATCCAGCACTCACTATCGCCGCACCGTAAGGCACTATTGCTGTTAGCAATAGAAATAATAGCAAAGTAGCCGCTATCTTTGGTTTTGGCAACTTCATCGTAGCACCTCAGTAATTCATTAGTTGTTTAAATGATCATATATGATTCTTAATTTCGACAACCTTCGCACTATTCCTGCCTATTCTTGTAAATTTTCTCGAAAAAAGACGTTATTTATCGGCGTTATTCCCTGATTATTTATAAAACGATTCGATCATAGGCAATCGGGTAAAGATACATATGAGAAGTCCAAATCTTAACCTACCAAGGGAGTGAACGGCTATGGAAGATTCACCTAATAAAACTGAAGCCGATTTTGCATATGAGCGTTATATTCAAGCTGATATTGATGTAGAGGATGTTGTCAATGAAGATGCCGACCCCGTGTTGGTTGGCGATAAATATTTGGCGGCTGATATTGGTTTAAACCAACCTGAGGAAACACTCGAAAGAAATGACTTGCTGGAATCCGATGCATTCCTGGCTGCTGAAACGGCAGGACTAACAAGCAGCGATAATGCTGAGGACGAGGAGCTGCTAGAGATGGAAGAGGAGGATCCTCCATTGGAAGATATTCCTGACGCAGATGAGGTGTATCCAGGATCCATCATCGACCCTGCTTCACCACCAGTTGATGGCATGCCTGGAACGGACGTCTTAAACGGATCACAGGGAGATTAGACTATATAAAGCCGCCGGGCTAGGATCCGGCGGCTTTATTTGTTTTTCAATATGAGTACTTTCCTCAGTAAGGGTTACTCTTGAGCTGCCGGTTATTCTACTGAACGCGCTGCTGCAATTTGGGAATCCAGCTTACGGGTCTTAACCAATACCGCTGCTACAAGCAGCATCACCCCATTGATCACAAACACCCAGCGGATCTGGATAAAAGCCCCAAGTAAACCGCCTATAATAGGCCCGGCCATTGTCGCGAGTTGAGATGCCGCTTGGTTGAGACCAAAAGCACGTCCGCGAAACCCGGGCTCAATAACTTGTACAATCATTGCATTTACAGATGGAAGCACACCTGCATAGAACAAGCCGTAGGCAAAACGAAGAACGGCGAATTCCACATACCCTGTAACAAAGAATTGCAGAATATTACCGATACCTCCACCGATTAATCCAATGAACAAGATCATCCCGAAGCCCTTCCGGCTTCCGATTCTCCCCCACTGCGGAGCCATTAGCACAGTAGCAATACCCACAGCGGAGAATACAATTCCTGAGCTTAGCGAGGCGCTGCTTTTGGCGATTCCCATATCTAGCAGATGTATCGGAATAAGCGGCTCCAGAATCATAACAGAAAAGGTGCTTATCCCCGCCAGCGATAGCAAAGTCATAAATGCGCGATTGCTTCGCGCTTCCTTGATATCATCACTTACATGAGACCTCGGAGCAGATCGGTCAAAATTCTCTTCTTTAGCAAAAAAAGTAGCAATAAGTGCCGAAACGAGTACAATACCTGCTGAGAATAAAAAAGCAACCCGATTGCTTGTGTAAAAGCTCACTACACCGCCGATCAATGGACCAATGATACTGCCCGTTGCTCCGGCTGTAGACATAATACTCAGCGCATAACCGGTCTTATCCTCAGGTGTGTTCGTAGCCACCATGGCTATCGCAGCCGGAACAAATCCAGCAAGCAATCCTTGTAGTACGCGCACGATCAGAAAGACGTAAGGATCATGCACGAAGTAATTAATCAGATATAAGGCTGCCAAACTGAAGCCCGAGCGAATAAGCATCGGCTTCCGACCATATTTGTCGGCGAGGGAACCCCAGTAGGGAGAAATTAAAGCGCTGGCTAGAAAGGTTATCCCAAAACTAACCCCAGACCAAATTTCCAAATGATTCGTAACCCCAAGCTCGTCACTCAAAAAAATAGAGAGGAACGGAATAGAGATCGAATACGCCGTACTACAAAAAAAGACACCCACCCAAAGCACGATCAAGTTCCGTTTCCATGAAAAGCGCATGATCTACACATCCTTTCTTGATGTTCTCGCGGAAACATTCCTATTATTGTAAACCTCTTTTGAGAATGTGCCAATCCCACATGTCACAACTGACCTTTGCATGTAAAGGGACAAAGAGGTTATTATGAGAAGTACCTACGAGATTATTCAAGAAAAAGGAGAGATTGATTAGTGAAGTCTACACGAGCAAGATCTGCTATCCTAATGGTCATGTTATGCCTGGTGATGGTTATTGCAGCAGGTTGCGGTAATAAGCCTACCAATAACAATGCCAGCAGTAATAATGGAAGCAGCAGTGGGGCAGCAGGAAATAACGCAAGCAGCGAGACAAATGCTGGCGCTAACGAAGGACTCCCTTCAGCTACAGCAAGCCACCCCATTGTGACTATTGAGATGGATAACGGAGGCATCATCAAAGCCGAGCTTTATCCTGAAGTTGCCCCTAACACTGTGAACAACTTCATCTCACTGATTCAAAAAGGATTTTATGACGGCACCATATTCCATAGAGTGATGCCTGACTTCATGATTCAGGGCGGTGACCCTGATGGTACCGGTATGGGTGGTCCAGGATATAGCATCGCTGGAGAATTCTCCGGAAACGGGTTTACTAATAACCTGTTGCATACGGAAGGTGTTCTGTCCATGGCAAGATCGCAGGCTCCAGATTCTGCCGGTTCCCAGTTCTTTATTATGGATGCAGCTTATCCTAGTCTAGATGGAAGCTATGCCGCTTTTGGTAAAGTTACCGAAGGCATGGACGTGGTTAAATCCATTGTTGGCTTGAAAACAGACAGTTCAGATCGTCCAGAAGAGCCACCAGTGATGAAGAAAGTAACCGTCGACACACTGGGTGTCACTTACCCAGAACCACAAAAGGTACAATAACAAGCAAAAACGCCGTTGACGTCCTTTAAGGACACCAACGGCGTTTTTGCTTGTGAAAGACTAATTTAAGTACCTATGCACCTTATCCCCGTAGTGATCTTCTGCTAAGAGCATGTTGACCGTTACGCAAGAAAGTACTACGAGTATTTCTTAATAAGGAAATCCGCTCCTCTGCAAGCTGATTTGCCGCAACGGAAGTAGGAATTCCATTTAGACGTGAGATTTCCAGCACGCGGGTGATGTTATCGTAAATTTTTGCAACCTGCTTAAACGCACGTTCCTTATTATAACCATTCAGTTCATCCGCAATATTAATAACGCCACCAGCATTAATCACATAATCAGGAGCATATACAATGCCCATTTCGTGCAGAGTATCGCCATGATAGGCCTCTTTTAACTGATTGTTGGCTGCGCCAGCGATCACCTTCGCCTTAATTACCCGGAGGGACTCATCATTGATCGTTGCTCCGAGTGCGCATGGAGCATAGATATCACAGTCTGTACTGATAATATCTGCGGGATCGACTGCTTTGGCGCCGTAAGCCTCTACTGCACGCCCCACAGCTTCTTTGTGAATATCAGCTACGATAAGCTGAGCGCCCTCTTCATGAAGATGCTTACACAGCGAAAAAGCCACATTCCCAACGCCTTGAACGGCTACAATCTTCCCTTCGAGCGAATCACTGCCAAACACTGCTTTGGCCGCTGCCTTCATCCCTTGGTATACGCCGTAAGCCGTAGCTGGTGATGGATTACCCGAGGAACCATAAGTAGGAGATGTACCTGTAACATAATCTGTCTCCTGATAAATAATGTTCATATCTTCTTCTGTAGTGCCAACATCCTCGGCTGTTATGTAACGTCCATTCAAGCCCTGTATGTATCTTCCAAAAGCACGGAACATCGCTTCATTCTTATCCTTCTTGGGATCCCCTATAATTACTGTTTTCCCACCGCCTAAATTTAGGCCGGATACTGCATTTTTGTACGTCATCCCTTTCGCTAATCGAAGCGCGTCAACAATCGCTTCCTCTTCTGTAGCATAGGTCCACATCCGTGTTCCACCCAGTGCGGGCCCTAATGTCGTGTCATGAATGGCGATGATTGCCTTTAATCCTGATGCTTTATCCTGACAAAATAACAGTTCCTCGTAATCGTCCTGCTCGAGTGTTGCAAACAATTCCATTCTTAATATCCCCTATCTCTTTGTTATATTCCAGATGTTGGTTGTTACTCTTACCTCTCAAAGTATTGTAGCAGAATGTGCCGTAAAACAAAAAGAACCACGTCACCCTTATAACTTTCAGTGGATGACGTGGCTCTTATATGAATGCTACTGCACCGAATAGAGTGCAATTGTTAAAATGCGTTACAGCTTAGCAATTGTTTCTGTAAGAACAGGAACGATTTGCGATTTACGGGATACTACACCTCTGAGAAGTGCTTTATTGTCATCAAGCTTAACATTGTACGCCGTTTCTACTGCACCTGCAACACGACCCAGAGCCAGACCCACAGAATCGTTATTGAGGATATCTGTAACTACAAACAAAAACAGATCCAATTCTTTTTCAGCAATAATGGAAGTAAGTGCAGTTTCCAGTTCAGCTTGTTTGGAGAGAACATCATTAACATCCACCGCGTTCACTTGAGCGATTTCAACTTTGTATTCACCCATTTTGAATTCCTTTGCATCCAAGGAAATCAGTTGAGCGATACTCTTGTCGCTAAGATCAGCTCCAGCTTTCAGCATGTCGAGACCGTAGCTTTCAGCATCTACACCAGCGATTTCAGCAAGCTCACGTGCTGCAGCTACATCTTCCGCAGTGCAAGTTGGTGATTTAAACAGCAAGGAATCAGAAATGATCGCAGACAGCATCAATCCGGCGATTTCTTTAGGAATAGCAACTCCGTTTTCTTTATACAACTTGTTAAGAATAGTAGCTGTACAGCCTACTGGCTCAGCACGATAGTATAACGGATGTGCAGTCTCAAAGTTTGCGATCCGGTGATGGTCGATAACTTCAACCACGCGCACTTGATCAATGTCATTCGCACTTTGTTGGCGTTCGTTATGGTCAACAAGAATAACCTGATTTGCTTCACCAGCTACGTTCTCTACCAGACGAGGAGCAGCGACTCCGAAATGATCAAGCGCAAATTGCGTTTCACCACTAACCTCGCCCAGACGAACGGCCTCAGCATCCCAGCCCAATTCCTTTTTGAGTGCAGCATAAGCAATTGCAGAACAAATGGTATCCGTATCCGGATTTTTGTGTCCAAAAACCAAAGTTTTTTCCATTTCCAATCTCCTTACTATGTTTTAGTGAGATTAATATACCATACATTGATAGCGGCTTCCAGATTGTGTGGTTTGAAAAATGCTTTATCGTCATTCAATTAGCCTCTTCTAAGGTTGCTCACGCCCTAGTCTTTGGAAGTGGTACCGGCTTGTCCTCCCCATGCAGTGGCTCATTATCCGAGAAAAGGTCCGGATTCACTGTCAGCATCTGGCTTAGAATATCCGTCGTTTCTACCGTCCCACATACCCTGACTAACGCGTCTCCAAAGTTACCCTTGCGCATGGCACCGCCCTCTTCAAGCTCACGCTCCACCTTCCAAAAATGCTCCGACCAAGAGAGGCCACAATGTCTGCGAGAAGGCACCATGATTTCATCTCCACCCGGCGTCACCGTATATAGCTCCTCATGGGTATCCGTCATTCTGCCTGGAATATCGACCCACTCTTCAATGCCATGGATGAACGTATTCCGCCGAAGATCGACTCCCAGCAGTACAATTTCCGCCTTTCGATCAAGTAGCTTGCCCCATGCTGAACCACGGGCGCACGGCGTATCCCAGCGTTCATCCCCCGTAGTGAACTCCTCAGCATCTGCACCTAAAGCCGCCACAGAATGCGTCGGGTGCCAAGAGCGAACAACACCTGGACGTTTACGGAATAACTCCGGTAATATCCCTACACAAGATGGGGAATCTTGAACAGAGAACCTTGGATTGTCTGCATTAATATAAGCCCAAGTATGAGTTGGCAATACGAGCAGTCCGTCCTTCATATATTCACTGAGTACATCCAGTACTGTGTTCGCGCCTCCATCTACTTCCCCAATGCTTTTTAAAGAGGAATGGACCAGAATAGTCCCGTGTGGATCAAGCTTTAGCTCCTGCAATTGTTTCATCAAGCTAGTTGTTGTGTGCATTGTACACTCTCCTTATATATGAACTGGATTTTATGATGCATAAACATCTACTTGCAAAAATCGCATTTTACTATTAAAATTATAGTAACTTAATAATACTCACTAAATCTTTTAAAGATCACAATATAACTTACTCACATTTAGCATTTACACGGAGGTAATTACACATGACATTAACATTAAAAGGACTACATCACGTATCCGCAATTACAGGTAAAGCGCAAGAAAACTTTAGGTTCTATACCGAAGTACTTGGACTGCGTCTCATTAAAAAGACAGTAAACCAGGATGATATTTCAGTGTATCATTTATTCTATGGTGATGAGAAGGGTAATCCCGGAACCGAATTAACTTTCTTCGAACTCCCAATGGCGGGCCGCAACCGTGCAGGCAATAACAGCATCTCCGCGCTCTCCCTTCGAGTGCCAAATGATGCTTCACTTACCTATTGGGAGCAGCGTTTCACCGAGCTTAACGTAGAGCATGAAACGATTCAAACAATCGGTGGCCGCCAGACTTTAGCCTTCCGTGATCACGAAGGGCAACGTTTCATTCTAGTATCCGACGAAAATGATAATGGTGTTGCCGGTGGCATCCCTTGGGCTAAAAGCCCGGTACCTGCTGAAAATGGGATTGTTGGTCTAGGTCCCGCACATCTTACAGTAGAAAGTGCAGAGCATACGGCGGTTGTACTGGAGCAATTGCTTGGCTTCCGCCGCAAAGGCACTTATCCTTCAACCATTGCGGGCCAGCCAGATGTGATTGTATTTGAGACTGGAGAAGGCGGATCAGGTGCAGAGGTTCACCTAGAGGAACGCAATGATCTAGAGCAGGAACATTTGGGACGAGGTGGTGTGCACCATGTCGCATTCCGCGTGGATAACGAGGAGGAATTGAAGCAATGGGTCGAGCATATACGCACAGCTCAGCTTCCTAACTCCGAATTCGTGGATCGTTTCTACTTCCGCTCCCTTTACTTCCGTGAGCCTAACGGCATTCTTTTTGAGCTAGCTACAGACGGGCCAGGCTTTGCAACAGATGAGCCAATGGAAAGTTTGGGCGAATCTCTTGCACTGCCACCATTTCTGGAATCGAAACGCCAGCAAATCGAAGCTTATCTGAAGCCGCTGGATACTCGGCAATAAGATTCTTCAGCTCACTTAATAAAAGGTGTGAGTCGCTGATGCGCTCACACCTTATTTTTTATTGAAGATCCGTTGTCTTGCCTACAATGTCTAAGAGCTCCGACAGAACTCGAATTTCATATTTCGGTTGAACACCCGACGTATTCTCTTTACCGAGCGGGTTAAACCAGCAAGTATCGATCCCATAATTGATTCCGCCTTGAATATCAGAGGTTAAGGAGTCCCCTACAATCAGTACTTTTTCCTTATCCGAAATTCCCAATTTAGCAAAAGCATAATCAAAAATCCCTGTCTCCGGCTTCTGACAACCAGCCTCCTCTGAAATAATGATCTGCTCAAATGTTTCACTAAGCGGTGATCCTTGAATTCTGGAAGTTTGCACTTCTTTAATTCCGTTCGTAATGATTGCTAATCGACAGCCGGCAAGCTCCTCGCACAGCTCGATCGCTCCCTGGATCAGAAAGGTTCCCTCGCCTAAGAAACGTAGATACGCTTCACTAAACGCCTCAGGATCTAGCTCCAGCGCATTCGCAGCGAATAACCGATTAAACCGTTCCACGCGTAATGCAGCAGAACTAATCTTCCCCTGCTCCAAATCACGCCACAGCGCATGATTAATCTCCTGATAACTGGCAGCATAATCCTCAGCACCTGTGGGCATCCCAACATGTAGAAATGCGTTAGATAACGCGTGACTTTCTGCCATTCCGTAATCAAACAGTGTATCGTCAGCATCGAATAAAATAACGTCGTATTTCATAAATATCCCCCAAAACTCTTTTCTCAAAAAGGTACTACAGTGATACAATCAAGTCAACTTATCAGTCAGACGACAAAAATTTACTTTTTTAAGGTAGTTTTAAGCGAATTGTGTTATTTTAAAAAGAAAACGGTGGTGAGCGTCATATTATACGTTTTATCGTTTCTAATGTCTTTTTCTATCGTCTACTTTCTAATTCCGCCGCTCGGCAGACTAGCTTTCCGACTCGATTTTGTGGACAAGCCTCGTCAGGACGTTGAGCGTAAAATTCATAGAGAGCCTATACCGCTTACGGCCAGTTACGCCATATTCATTGGATTCTTCATTACCTATCTGGTATTTGCCCGTGAATTCTCCATGGAAACCGTCGCGCTGTTTGCAGGGGGCGTACTGCTGCTGACCATAGGCACCATAGATGATTGGTACAAAACAAAAGGTAAGGATTTCCCGGCACTGCCCAAAATGATTGTGCAGGTTAGTGCGGCTGTTCTTGTTTATCTTTCCGGCAACGCATTTACAGGCTTCTACAACCCCTTCTCAGGGGATTATATCGTTCTACCCGTTGTATTACAGTTTCTATTGACGATTATCTGGATCTTCGGCGTAACCACTGTCATTAATTTCTCGGATGGTATGGATGGTTTGGCTGGCGCCTTAACTGCTATTTCGGCCATAACACTATTTATTGTCGCATTAACTAAGGGGCAATCCTCTTCTGCGATTATGGCGATTGCACTCGTCGGTGTCACCATTGCTTATCTACGCTATAACAAACCGCCTGCCAAAATCTTTATGGGCGACGCCGGGGCTACCTTTCTAGGTTTCATCCTTGCGGTAATCGCACTCGACGGTGCGTTTAAGCAAGCTACGGCCCTGTCGCTGTTCATCCCGATTCTGGCGCTGGGCGTTCCGATCTTCGACAATATTTTTGTCGTCGTCAAACGCTTTATCCAAGGCAAGTCCATTTATCAGGCCGACGCTACCCAGGCTCATTACCGCCTGCTTCGTGCAGGTTTGAGCCAGAAGCAAGTCGTTGCCGTGTTATGCTTGATCAGCGTTTGTCTATCCTTATCCTCTATCATTCTGTTGTTGATCGAGACTTGATGTATTATTTGCGGATTAGTATCGTACAGGAACAATCGCATCAGCTAGTCCATTGAAGTAATAAAAACGAGCAAGTTTCCAATCTGGAAACTTGCTCGTTTCTTGTTTGAAGTTCATACTTCTTCAAGCCCATAACTCTGCAGCCAAACACATCATCTCATCTGTCGCTTTCTTGCGTAAACTCGGCTAACCTACGGTAAATCCCTATGATCTCCTCCATAGGCATCCTCACTAATCCACTGGAAGAGGGAGCTACAAATTCACGTACACCGTCTACCTTCGGAGGTACATCCCCTTGAAATCCCCAGTTTGCTTTAGTCCTACGACTAAACTCTGTATATACACCTTTTCCTACAAAACAGGCGACCTGTGGGCGATACAATTCCAGCTTGGAGCGAAGCAATTCGCGGCCCTCATTATATTCCTCACGGGTAATATCGTCGATTCCGCGTGTAGGCCTGGAAACAATATTCGTAAAACCATAACCCAGCTTAAGTAGTTCCCCGTCCTCAGACGCGTCGTATAGCCGAGGAGTAAGTCCTGAATTGTGCAAGATTCTCCAGAAATTATTTCGTGGATTCGCGTAATGGTGCCCCACTTCACCTGAACGAATACTCGGGTTAAAACCAATAAATACAATCTGTAATCCGTGATCTAGGTGATCTGAAATTCCATCCATGTGAGTATGCCTCCTAACCAAACGTTGTTCTAATTCTATAATGGGGTATACACATTAAGACAGGAAGCCGGAATTGGGTCCGCCAGCCATACCTCATTACCCGCACAATAAAAAGTTACACCCATTTGACCAGCGCTAATCGTATCAACAGTCAGTAGAATCAATTTCCCTCTGCGGCTTCCGGCCAGACTGGCAAAATGTGTCCCTTCGGATAAATGAACATATTGGCGTCCCATTGATTGGAGTCCCTCTTCCAAAATAACTGAAAGAACGCCAGTATGAGTTCCGTGATAAAGCGTAGATGGCGGAGTTCCCGGATCATAGGTTATTTTGGTATGACTATGCCCGTACCGAGCTTTGATTCGATCTCCATTGATTTCAAATCGTTGCTTCTCGCAGCTGGCAACCACTTGCTGAATATCTCCCACAGTCACCTCAGACCATCTAGGAGCTTTCACAAGCACGGACAACAAATCGTCCAACGTACAGGAACCATCCTCAGGGTCCAAAATAAGGCCATACTGCTCTGGAGTATGCCGGAGCAATTTAGTCATAAATTTGCTTAACGACACTTCTGTAGCATTGCTTAACATTATATTTCTACCTCAATTCATAACTCATTTCTATTCTATTCTCTACAGCCGTGGATCTACAGGATCAGACTCCAAAGACAGCGCAGCAAGCACACATTCATGTACGCGTTCTATCGGCTCTTTACGAATAAAACGTTCCACCGATTCCCGGCTAAGCGCACATTCCATTAAGGCATTTCGCTCTTTTTTACTTGTTTTGCGCTGCTTGAGGCGTACAAGATTGTCCGGCTGTAAATAATCTATTCCATAGATAATATGCAGATATTTACGCCCTCTCACCTTGAGTGCAGGCTGAACCAGTTTATCTCCATTACGTGTTATAAATGTTTCTGGTTTGATAACAATCCCTTCATGCCCATCCTCCGTCATCTCTTCCCACCAACGGATTATCTGTTCCTCGTCCGCTTCATTACAAACCGTGCGGTATTCAGTCTCCATAAATAAAGGTGACAACTCCGCTAGTTCACGATTATGCTCCATATGCCAAAGATGGCTGTGCTCAAAGAAAGTTTGTCCGCTATGCGCAAGCGTGTGGAAGGGAGCAATCTTAATCCCCTCTAATCCACTAACGTCCCAGCAATACTTTTGGAAAGCTTCCTTAAAAAGATGAGCATTCTGGAGCTTCTCCTCCATTTCCTGTATCCACGAGGTAACATCTCGCCCTGATCTTTCAGCCTCACGCAGCTTCTCCAAAAGATGCTCCCGATCTAACAGTGCAGCTTCAGCCACATGTGCATATTGGGAGGAAATCAGCTCACGCGCTTTCAAGTTCCACGGTACGATCTCCGCATCTAGGAGCAGCAAATCGGTGTTATTTTTCGCAAAATAATTCGCCTGCACGAGATCCGCGTTCAGCCTACGTAACACTTCAGATTCAGTATCCCTGTCAAAAAAAGCTCGGCCTGTACGTGTATAAATCGTGCCTAACGACGGCCTGCCCACATACGATAATGCCGCCTCTTCATCCCGGAATAACAATAGAATGGCCCGGCTGCCCATATGTTTTTTCTCCGCGATCATTGTCTTCACACCTTGTGCACGGAAATAAGCAAAAGCTTCACGCGGATGCTCCAGATAGTTCTCATCTATAGACACTGAAGGCGGCGGACTCATGGTCGGTGGAATATATACCAGTTCCTCTAGTGGAACCGTAAAGTGGGAGACCGTGTCTATAGCCGCTTTAACGAACTCTCCGCGCACCGTTATCTCACCGTAAAGGTCAGACTGGACTGAGTAGCCCTCCACGAATTTGCGCAGGTTAGGTGGTGAGAATCTTCCCCGCTCCCAACGAATTAACGGACTGTCGGGATCACCTGCATAATCGCGTTTCGCTCTAACACTAACGAATTTCCCTTCAGGGTAACGGTACGCAGTTAAAGATCCACCAAATACAGCGCCTTGGTCGATGTTCACTGTATTTTTCACCACGGTTGGAAAAGGTCTAGGATCATGCCCCCAGACGATAATCTCTCCAGATTCGTGTTCGACATACCATTCTTTCCTTACAGGTGCACCCTTGCCATCCATTCCATCAGTGTCCCCATATCGGCAGAAGTCCTGAATCCGTTTGGACTGCTTGCCGATAAATTCATCGCGAATGCCGGCATGGGTAACTACGACCCGCCGCACGCCATTGCGGCCAAACAACAAGTGGCTAGGCGCGGACAACAGAAACTGTTTAAGTTCATCCCTAAGCCTTTTTGCTTCCTCATCGCCTGCTTCTAGCGCAAATGCCTCCAGCTCGGCGGCGATATTCTCGTCTCCGTGACTTAATGTAACTTTGCGGCCATCCAGGTAGCGGGCGATTTTCCAGCCATGGTTGCTGTCGATCATGCGGGCAATTCCAGCATCTACATGCTTTTTCCAAAACCTCATCGTCTTCAGCGATTCCGGGCCCCGGCTCATCACATCCCCCACAGAAATTAACTGCCTACTCTCGGGGTGTCTGTACAACCCTTGCTCGTCTTCCTTATATTCCAATCTTTCGAGTAGCTCGATCATCTCTTCATAACAACCATGAATGTCGCCGATTATATCAAGTCCTTTATCGATTTCAACCCAAAGCGGGTTCTGCTTACGTTCAAAAAGTACTGACTCCGTATTTTTCAAAAAATAAGTCGAGGCAAAGCCCTCGTCCTTAACACTCCGTAGCGAACGCTTGAACTGTCCATATTGTTGCTTGACCCGCTGGCGTCCTCGTGGATGCTCACGCTGTACATCCCGCTCCAGCAGCGTTTCCTCTGGAACATCGAGCACCCAAGCCATACATGGAACATTATACTTATCTGCTAAATCTAAATATTGCTTACGGTATTCCTCTTGCAGATGTGTAGCATCCACCACCGTCAGTTTTCCAAGTCGGCAGCGCATGGCAATGACTGAATTCATTGCTTCAAAGGCTAGACTTGAGAGCAACTGATAATCATTAAAAATAATAACTGCTTCTTCGCGGGGGCGATTCTTCCAATCCATAAAATCAGTGTCGCCAAGCATGCTACGGAAATCATCCGATGAGACGATTTCTGTCTGCAACAACGTGCCTTCATCTACTAATCTACGCAGTAAAGTGCTTTTGCCGCTATTGGAGGGACCCACCAATACAATAATTCCTGCATGCGGAAAAAGAATGGTTCGCTGCTTTTCTTTTTGCTCTTCTGTAGTCATTACAATGCTCCCTCCTTCGTAAATATCGACATCTGCGTCGGGTATCCAAAAGCGTCAGAACCCTCGCCAATTCCTTTAAAATCAACCGAATAATTAAAGGAGCTCGTCCAGCGCATACACCACTCGGAGAACTCTGCTCGTCCCCATTCAAAACGGTGATCACTATGCCGCATTTCTTCCGCTTCCATCTCATACACCTCGTTATACTCCTTGTTCGGTGTAGTCAGGATCAATACCTTAGGACTATATTCCGCCAGAATAGTCTCCATCACTCGAGCCAGCCTATATTCGTCGATATGCTCAATAACCTCACATAGAATCATAATATCCTTGTTCCGCAGCGATTCATCGAAGTAGAACAAAGAACCTGTAACAGGCGTCGGCACGGTAACTCCTTCTCGGTCTTCAAGCTTCGAGAAGCGGTCTATTGCGCGTAGCTGTGCGTTTGCGGAAGGCTCAACCGCCCAGATCTGCTTAACGCCCGGCACACTTCCGAGCCTTGCCGAAAGTTTCCCTTCGCCGGAACCAAAATCAACAATACTACTCTTGAAAGCCAACCCTTCTACTGTTTCTGCAATCGCCGCATACCGCAGATCATTTAATCTAATTTTAGGCTCAGCTGAAAGCTCAGCAGGAGTAACAGCCACTTTTTCAGAAGAAGGGGTGGATTCCTCACCATCAAATTGCTTAATAAGATTAGCAAATCGTAGTGACCGCTTGAGAATTAACGCACGCAACGGATGACTATCCAACCAGCCTTCGCCATAACGCCTGATTTTTTCAATCTCATCATCACTGATAAAATAATGCTTATCATCATCTAATGCCGGAATCAGAATGAACAGTTGACGAAGGGCCCTTTGCAGCGTCTGTTCTCCCCGCAGCCTAATGTATCGTGCAGAACTGCGGCTTTTTAAATCAAAAGAATACACTGCATCTCCTCTTTCAAGCTCAAGCTCGTAGCCAAGTACATGAAACAGTTCCTCAATCGTGTGATCAGGCAGGTTCGATGCTACTGGGCCAAAGGACAGCTCCAATTGAAATTTGTGATCTACCCAAGGCAAAAATACTTCCTTAGGCTTTCCATTAAGAGCTGTACCTAGCGCTGGACGGATATAAGAGCAGAATCGGCTGCTCGTAACAAACTCCCGATCGTTAATATATTGTGTGATGTCATTATGAGCTGTATTTCCTTTAACTAGAGCTATTGGATCTGGTGTGACATAGATAACGGCCTCTGTCTCTTCGTCGGAAGCTGCAGTGAATACTATACGCACTCTAGCTTCTTTATCGCTCCTGTCATATAAATTATGCGGGTTTTTAGCCAGCAGATGGGACAACATCCCCGCTCCTGACCCCGTCGCCTTGATGATCAAATGCATAAGCTTCATCTCTCCCTAATTAACAATTATTGAATTGTGAACTTACCAGTTCCATTGCCCCGTTTCTCCCCAGACCTCTATCAGTGCTGATCGGAACAAGATATCTAACGCTTCATCCATAACACCAACACTCTGTTCAAAAGCAGAAGCAACCGCCTCGTAATGAGCAATTCGCTCCTTCAAGTAAATATTGATAACATCCAAGCGCGGCTCCAGATTTAGTTCATCACCGGACATTTTACGAAATAACAGACTCTGCACAGCTTCCTGTAATTCTGAATCTTGTGGAATCAAATCCTGTACAAGCACATTAAAATCGAGCGGCGGCACTTCGTTGTATTTTTCAATCCAAGCGCATGCTAAGAGTGGTCTTAATACGTAAAAATATTTCTTGATTTTAACCTCACTGCCTTGCAGATAATCCCGGTAATTTCCTCGCGCCATGTTCAAATAGTGGTAAATGCATGATTTTGGCGAAAAGCTTTGTGGCGAGAGTTCACGGATACTTTCGGCTACAGCGTATTTTTCTTCATAGCGAATCGGTGATTCTAACCATTCCAGCAGAGGCGGATTAGATTTCCGAAATAGATTAAGCCCCTTCTTCAAGTCCCAACCGTTAATATCAAGCATGTCACTGATCGGCCGTTCTATTACATCCCTGTGCTCAAAAATAGATAAATACGCCTCAGGTCTCCGTATGTATAGGAATCTAACATCATAATCACTATCTTTGGATGGAAATCCCCAAGCCCGGCTCCCCGATTCACACGCATACAAAATGCGGACTTGTTCTTCAGATTCAATGGTCCGAAGCTGCTGAATGATCGATTGATGTATTTCCGACATATTAACCCCTCCCTTAAACCTTCTAAATATGCAAAAAAGACCATGGACTCCATCGTCCATGGCCGGGCTTCACCTAAATACAGAACTCCTTACCGGTTAATATAGCGTTGTTGATTCACCGGAAATGAATACACTGATTCTAAGGCTGACCTGTAAGCCAAGGTAACAGATGGACGCAAATATGGATAAGCATTATACGATGGCTGATTATTCATATTGTTATTCATCTGTCCTTACCCCCAAGTCAAATTATATTTTATTCGGTACCATTTCATCCTTAACATATCTCCAAAAGCATAATCCAACTATCCAGTTTCTGTCAACCAGTAGTCTTTTTCTGTAATCTTTTACTTACCTTATTCTTAGCTTATTTCAGTAATACTTTCAATTCAGGCGTCATATCGGACGCTTTTAACATAACGAAATCACTATAACCCTCCTTATACAGCAGCTTCACAATGTAGTTGCCATTCTCAACTCCATAATTGAAACGATGATCTATAATATCCGTTAATAGTGCCTTATCCTTCGTAACAACTGTAAGATTCTTTTCACGTGCAAGCACTAATCTTTGTTCAGGACTCGTAGGATTCTTAGCTGTTTGCTTATCCATAAAGTCGTCTTTTACAATCTCTGCCGATTGGATATCTTCAGCTGTTATTCGTATTTTATCGGCATAGCCTTTTTCGTTCATCCACTTTTCAAGCTCATGGAAAGAAGACTTCCACGGAAAATAATAACCATAATCTGTAGAAATTTGATTACTGTTCTCTTTTACCTTTACCTCTACTTGGATATTAGCCACATCAGGTTTTCCGTCCTTATCTATCTGTACTTCGTAGGACATATTCGAAATTTCGCGTTTGATAATCTCCTTTAGCTCTGAAATTTCCTGAGGATCAGAGATGGCTACTTTTTTATTCCTGTTAGTAACCCACATATAATCCAGGTCTTTGTCTAAGAGAGCTAAATTATACTTTTCATACTTGTAAGCTTCGGTATCCTTAACCGCCTTGAGCTCTGATTCAAACCCCTTATTAGGGATCCAGTATTCCCTCACTAGCTTGTGACCGTTCTCCAATTGATAGGCGATGGTAAAATATTCATAAGCGTATTGTTGTGAGGTATGTTCTGGACGTACCGCAATTACCGCTTGATGAAGTTTACGGACAGCTTCTATATAATCTTTATCATCGGAAAAAGGGTCCTGCCCCATATAGGGTGTAGTAGTGTACAAATCATCCGTGGGGGTATACCAACGGTAGTTAGATCCCATATACACACCACTAATCTTATCACCGGATGGTACTCTAGCTTCATACCCGGTAACACTTGATATCGGGATATACAGAAGTAACCCCAGCATTACTGCATAAACCGCAAACTCTGCTAACACTTTACGCGTCATAATCTGCCATGTTTTCCGAATAATCATTTCCGCTGCAACATAACCGATAATGGCTCCGATGGCATAACCACTAATCACCCAGCCCATTTGCTGTTGCTTCATTTGCGCAAAATAATTCCCGGAAATAAGCATAGTACATAACATAAATCCTGCTTTAAACAGCGGGTTGAAATATCCAAAAGCAATAGCCTGACCCGCTTTTTCCGTATTTCGTTTACGGTATAATAGATAGGACAACCCAATAAATAGAAGTGCCAATACCCCATAAATCCATAATTCTGTATTGGTGAATGGTTTGCCGGTAAAATAATACACGATATGAACAAACGGAGACCACATCTGCAAACTAGAATCTCGGAAGTTTACATTTGCATTTGCATAACCATAAAGATACATGACTAAATGGCTATTGATTAATGAAATCAGTACAACAGGAAGAATAAGCAAAATATAAATGATAATTCCCTGAAGAATAGATTGGCCCGTGCATATTCCCACAAAAACACTAAAGCAGAAGAGGAACAAAGTTAGAATACTAACTGTGATGCACCATTGCCAAATATCTGCGCCCTGAAAAATATAAAAATTACCACTCCATCGCTTAACAACCGCAACCACCCCTGCAGTTAACCAAACCGGCACCAACAGTAAGGTAAGTCCACTTGTCAGATGAGCCGTAAATAAATGCTCTCTGCGTAAAGGCAGGCTATGCCATAGATCTGATGGAGATTTTGCCTGAAGATATCGGAATAAAAAGAGTCCAGCAGCAACAGGGATCGTAATAATAAACAATGCTTGCACATTACCAGAGATGCGGAATAAATGATCGATTTCCTGCGGTTTTGCATTTGGATCGATACTCATGAACAGCTGCAATGGAAGTGCGAACATTAGGCCAAGTGCATATATAATCCCTATCCAGCCATGCTGGCGGAAGTTCTGGCGAATAATACTGCTATTAAAGTAGTATCGGCTGCGCGTCATATCCGACATCCCCCATTTCATAAATAAAGATCTCTTCTAGCGTTAATGGAAGCAAATCGAATACGTATGGCTCGTACACTTGAAAAGCCGCTTTAATTCGCTCACGATCCCCTTTTACTATGTAGAGGTTCACGCTCCCCCGGCGTTCTTGATGTAATATTTGCAGCTTCGCTGCTAACGGAATTTCATGCCGTTCATCTCGGAAGGCCACTTGAATCTTATGTGTATCCGCCTTAAGATCATCCAGGTCCTTCTCAATCAGCATCTTCCCACCATGCATAATCCCAACATGATCACACAGATCTTCGATCTCACGAAGATTATGTGAAGAAATGATTACCGTCAGCTCGCGTTCAGCAACCTCCTGAAATAGCAGGTTTTTGATCTGGCGTCGCATTACCGGATCTAACCCGTCAATCGGCTCATCCATAATAAGCACATCTGGCATACAGCTTAAACATAACCAGAATGACGCTTGCCGCTGCATCCCTTTGGAGAAACGACTAAGCTTCCGCTTCTTATCGAGCTGAAAGACGGTCCCCAAATCTTCAAAACGCTTCTGATTCCAACTCGGATAGATCGAGCGATAGAAGGCTGCCATTTGCAGCATGGTGGATTGCGGGAAAAAGTAAGGAGAATCCGGCATAAAAATAACCCGTTGCTTAGTCGTCGGGTGTTCGAATACCGCTTCACCCTCCACCTTCACGGTTCCCTTATCTGGAGAGTAAATGCCTGCCAAGGTCTTCAGCAGCGTAGTTTTACCCGCGCCATTAGAGCCGAGCAGCCCATAAATCGTCCCTTTACGTACTGTTAAAGAGATATCGTCTACTGCCTTCTCCCCTTGAAATAACTTACTGACGCCTCGAATCTCAATCATCACTTTTCCCTCCTTCTCTCTGCTTCTCCACTTGCTCATACAATGAACTAATCTCAGCTGCGGTGAACCCAAGGTATACCGCTTCCGCCATCAGTCTAAGCAACTCAGCACGTACTTCGGCTTTTTTAATCTCATTCTGTTCTTTTTTCATTGGGGCTACAAAACTCCCTTTCCCCTGCAGTGAATAGATATACCCCTCACGTTCCAATTCACGGTAAGCCTTCTGAATCGTATTAGGATTCACGGTTAGCTGCTGGGATAATGTCCTTACCGAAGGCAGTTGTTCATCAGTCTGCAAAATGCCATGTAAAATCATCTCCTTGACCTTATCGGTCAGCTGCTCATAAATCGGCTTGCGACTGCGAACGTCCAATTCGAACATAACCATCCTCCTTTCACTGTCTTCCCTTAGTTCATGATGATGTGTATTAACTGTACTACTATTATTAATACAGTTTAATCTTTATGTCAACGCAAAAACCCCCACAGTTATAAAAAACTGTGGGGACTTTTTCTCATAAATAGACACTTTATTAGCCTGAGGCGGTATTCATACTCTCGTCTCTTGATTCAGAAAAATTCGAGTGCGCTCCTGCTGTGGATGATCAAAAATCTGCTCTGGTGTTCCAGACTCCGTAATCTCACCGTTGTCCATGAAAATCACACGATCAGCCACATCACGAGCAAAGTTCATCTCATGAGTGACAACAATCATCGTCATATTCTCCTCAGCAAGTTGACGGATGACGCGTAGTACCTCGCCCGTGAGTTCAGGATCAAGCGCGGAAGTGGGTTCATCGAACAATAGAATATCAGGATTGAGCATTAATGCTCTCGCAATAGCAACCCGTTGCTTTTGTCCACCCGACAGCTTTGCAGGATACACATCCGCTTTTTCAGCAAGTCCTACCTTAGAAAGTAAGTTCTCACTTCTAGCCGTAATCTCCTTCACGCTCTCCCGTTTCAACATCCTTGGAGCTAGCTCTAGATTGCCTCGCACCGTTAAATGTGGAAATAGGTTAAAGTGTTGAAATACCATTCCCATGGACGCTGTGATCTCACGAATACTTGCTCCACTAGCGTATTTTCCATTCTCCACAAGCGGCTTACCTTGGATGAAGATGCTTCCACCCGTAATTTCCTCTAGATGTACTAGACTACGCAGCATCGTACTCTTACCTGAACCTGAAGGCCCGATAACAGCGACGGCTTCTCCCGCCTGGATATTGAAACTAACCTTCTTCAACACATCCAATTTGCCGAAGGATTTCTGTAAATCACTTACTTCTATCATGTTACTCATATTCAGACAGTCCCTCTACTCGAATTTAAAACGTTTCTCCAGTGCTTTGAAGAATAAAGTGAGCACCAGCGTCATCAGTAAGTAAATCACTCCCGCCACTACAAAGGGGGTTACAGTAAAGTCTCGATTCACTGCTGTTTTGGCATAGTTCAGTAGCTCAGGTACAGCAACGGCATACAGTAGAGCCGTATCTTTGACCAAGGAAATCGATTCGTTTGCCACGGCTGGCAAAGCTACCCTAAACATTTGAGCTAGAATTACCTTGCGCAGCGTTTGCCATTTACTCAGTCCGAGTACTTTGGCTGCTTCATGCTGCCCTTTATCAATGGAGAGCATACCCCCACGGAAGATCTCCGCGAAATAAGCCCCATAGTTAAGAATAAACCCAAGACTCGCCGCAACGAAGCGGTCCATGACCAGATATTCCCCGATCACCGGAATCTGTGGTAAACCAAAGCAAAAAAATAACAATTGCAGTAAAAGTGGTGTTCCCCGCATGACATAGATATAGGTATGTGCAATCCAAGCCACGGGCTTGATCACACTCTTCGCCATCAAAGTGACTAGGAACCCGAGCGGAATCGACACCAAAATAACAATAAGAAACAATAAAATAGTTGTACGCGCGCCTTCTAACATCGGCCCGGAAATTTGTATTATATAATCCATTTTCATTTCTCCAATAAACTCTGTATATTGACCTTCTATTTCAATACCTTATTCTCACCAAACCACTTCGTGGAGATCTTCTCAGCCGTTCCGTCGTTGTTCATTTCATCCAAAGCCTTTTGAAGTTCTTCCAGTAGTGCCTCATTGCCTTTCTTAATTCCAATACCGTACTGCTCAGGAGCAAGCGATTCATCTAGTAGCTTAAAGGTATTAGGCTCTTTTGACATATAATATCTGGCTACCACTTCATCAATGACTACACCATCCAGGCGCTTAGTCTTCAAATCTGTGAGCGCTAGCACATTATCCGGAAATTCCGACAGATTAGCAATTTGGTCTTTAATCGGATTAGCATTTAATGCATCGGCAGCGGAGGATAGACTTTGAAGTCCTACCTCTTTACCCGCCAAATCCTCAAGCTTTGAAATAGTGGAATCCGCTAATACGACTACTACCTGACTATTCTCAAGATAAGGCTTAGTGAATAACACCTTTTCCTTACGTTCATCTGTGATGGTATAACCATTCCAAATCATATCAATGCGCCCACTATTCAGTTCTGACTCCTTAGCTGACCAGTCAATAGGCTGAAAAGTGATTTCTTTGCCCATTTTCTCAGCTGCAGCTCTTGCATAGTCGATATCAAACCCAACAATTTCATTATTCTCATCTCTAAAGCCCATCGGAGCGAACTTATCATCAATCCCAATCACCAGCTTTCCATCCTTGCTCCCAGAAGACGAACAGCCTGATAAAGCTGCAATAACCATGATCATAAATAAAACTAAAAGTGCATTTTTCTTCATCTCTTTTATCCCCCATCGTTGACACAGTGCTGTGTGCTTTAGTTCGCTAATACGTTATCAGAGTATCATGATAACATGACAAATTAACTACGTCGATAGATTAGAGAAGTCTACATGTGTCAAATCTACAAAGATTTCAGACAAAAAAAAAAGACGACAGATCAAATCTGCCGCCTCAACAATATGAATGATTTAATTTCACTATCAGATTTAGCGCTTATCGTTCCAAAAATTGTTAGGCTCCATATCTGAAGTAATAATATGAAACGAATAGCCTTCTTTCTTCAGCGCCTCTAGGATGCGTGGAAGAACTTTAAGTGTAGCCTTTTGATCATGCATTAGAATCACTGGGCTGCTCTTCTTCAGACTATGAACTTCTCTCATAACTGTATTATAGATGGAATTACTATCGTTCTTATATCTCCAATCCTCAGAGTCAACGTTCCAATCCCACAGGTGGTACCCTTGAGTTAGTATCTTATCTCTATAAGCTTTTGTTAAATAAGGCTTACTACCATAAGGTGTACGAATCAGCGTTGTACTTTGACCTGTAATCTTCTTCAGAATTGCATTATCGTCATTCATCTCTTTCAACGCAGAAGCTGGAGAAGCATAAAATTTATCTTTCACATGTGTCATGCCGTGCAAAGCAGGTGCATGTCCATCTTTCACTAAGCGTTTCACTTGAGACGCGTGTGCGTTCATGTTATTTCCTAACATGAAGAAGGTTGCCTTCGCATCATACTTCGCCAAGATATCAAGTAGTTGGGAGGTTGTAGCGGATGGGCCATCATCAAAGCTAAGATATACAACTTTCCCCTTTGTGCCTGTCGTCCCTGTAGTTACATTTTGTTGCAAATCCTTTTTATGTTGATTCACGAATGCAGCATCGTCTAATTTAGCCCCGGAATTATACACTCTTAATAAAGATTGAGCTGGCTTAAACGAAATTGAAAATCCAAGATGAGAGGTCATCTTCACAGGAACCATCGTTCTACCATTTTCCACAAATGTTTTCAGCGGGATAGTCTTTCCATTAGGGAGAAGAGCTGTTGCGTGATCATTCAGCAGTTCAATGGAACCGTTGTTCCCTTGAACATGAATACCAACACCCTCAAGGGTAAGATTCAGATTCAGTGCTAGTGACAAGTCACGCAGCGAAACATAATATGTATCCTTTATCGACACTGCATCAATTTTAGTTAATTTATCGTTCACCCCTAATTTCAGGGATCCTGCACCCGCAGCATTCACTGTATCTATCTCTCGTACCAAGCCCGTACATACGAATAATACTATAAATAATAGCCACACTTTCTTTTTAAACATCTCAAAAAATCTCCCATCTCGTATATTTACCTATAACATTATCATAGATTAATAGATAGAAATTTGAGAGATTGTAACTTAATACAGAATAATTTGTTACCCTTTTTAAGGCTTGCAGATATTTCGACAAAATTCATCAAATACGGATTTCGGCCAAATCCTGTCACACCAACAATAAATGGTTAAATTCCAATCCTTTTGCACAAAATAGATGTGTCCAAATTAGCAACTTTAGTAAATTATTGAACAAAGTTTGAACAGAAATAAATAACCATTAATCAGCGTGGCTACAGTGATCTTTATCATATCATTAGGAACTTGTAACAAATTGATCACACATATTTAACTTGATCGCCATTATTAAGGTCTATTATGGCTTAGATGGAAAAATAAGTCTTTTGCTTTCTTTCTCATTAGTTCTTACTATATATGAAGGTAATGATGAGGGTTAATTAATAGAAGTATTGAAGGAAGGAGCTTAAGCATGAACAAAAAGGGACCGTTATACGCTTTATTTCTCAGCCTAATTTTACTCTTGCCAGGATGCAGTTCAATCGCTGTTCTGAATCCGAAGGGGCCGGCTGCGAGAACTCTGTCTGACACGATCATCCTCTCCATTGTTGTGATGCTCGGTGTTCTAGCAGTTGTCTACATCTTATATGTCTTTGTACTTTTGAAGTACCGCGCTAAGAAAAGTAACGAAGATTATATTCCTCCTCACGAGGAAGGAAACAAATGGTTGGAGGCCATCTGGATTACAATCCCGATTATTATCGTGGCATTCCTCTCCGTGGTCACTGTCAAAACGACAGTAGATGTAGAAAACGTTGCAGCGGATTATAAAGATCAGAAACCGCTTGTAATCTACGCTTCCTCCTCCAACTGGAAATGGCATTTCAGCTATCCTGAGGAAGGTATTGAAACCGTAAACTACGTGAACATTCCAGTTCACCGCGCTGTCGAGTTCAGATTGTACTCTTTCGGTACGATCTCAAGTCTCTGGATCCCTCAATTGGGAGGACAGAAATATGCGATGAGTGACATGCTTACCACTCTGCATCTTTCAGCGGATACTGTAGGTTCTTATACCGGAAGAAATGCGAACTTTAATGGTAAGGGTTTTGCCCACATGGAGTTCGAAGCCCTTGCGATGACTGATAAGGACTATCAAGAATGGGTAAAAGACGTTAAAGAAACAGCAGGTCCATTAACCGAAGACGAATTCAAAAATCTTTTGAAAATGGAATATGTCGGACGCAAAACATACACCAACACTCACTTATCCTTTAGCCCTCCTCCAGGAGACCATGGCGACCATATGAGTAATAATGGTAAAGAAATGGATATGGATAATGGAACTATGGAACATCAGGATAATAAAGAAATTCATCCGTCTCCTGCACCATCTAGCGAGACAGAATTTAACAGTGAACCTAATCCAGAACTGGATGAACAGAGCACTACACATGAAGGACATTAGTCCATGTTAATTGAGCAACTTGAAAGGAGCGATTCCTAATGGATTGGGATAAATTTAAGGTCCATGGCGAACCCCTGATTTACGGGGCTATGGCAAGTATTGTTTTAGCTACAATCGGGATTATCGTCGGCCTAACCTATTTTAAAAAATGGGGATATTTATGGCGCGAATGGTTAACTACCGTTGACCACAAACGTATCGGGGTTATGTATATCCTTGCTGCGCTACTAATGCTTTTCCGCGGCGGCGTTGACGCTATTATGATGAAGCTGCAAACTGCAGCCCCAGACATGAAATTTCTTGACGCACAGCATTACAACGAGGTATTTACAACACACGGCTTGATCATGATCCTCTTTATGGCCATGCCGTTTATTATCGGTCTGATGAACGTTATCGTACCGCTACAAATCGGTGCCAGAGACGTTGCCTTCCCACGTCTTAACGCTGTCAGCTTCTGGCTCTTCTTCTTCGGAGCAATGCTGCTTAACATTTCGTTTGTTATCGGGGGATCACCAGATGCTGGTTGGTCTGCATACTTCCCACTAGCAAGTATAGAGTTCAGCCCAACGGTGGGTAACAACTACTACTCGCTCGCGCTACAAATTTCAGGTATCGGTACACTCCTCACAGGCGTTAACTTTATTGTAACGATTCTGAAGATGCGTGCTCCTGGTATGAAGCTGATGAAAATGCCAATGTTTACATGGTCCGTGCTAATCACGAACGTAATTATCGTATTCGCTTTCCCAGTGCTTACGGTTGCGCTCGCTTTGATGATGTTCGACCGGTTATTCGGCTCTCAATTCTTCACGATGGCCAACGGCGGTATGGATATGTTATGGGCCAACCTTTTCTGGGTATGGGGACATCCAGAAGTATATATCGTTGTACTACCTGCCTTCGGTATTTATAGTGAAATTATCGCCACCTTCTCCAAAAAGAACCTGTATGGATATACATCCATGGTCTTTAGTATGTTGATCATCTCCCTCTTGTCCTTCTTAGTATGGGCTCACCATTTCTATACAATGGGTCAAGGCGCTATGGTTAACAGTTTCTTCTCGATTACTACTATGGCCATTGCCGTTCCAACAGGTGTGAAAATATTTAACTGGCTATTCACCTTACGAAAAGGGCGAATATCATTTACGACGCCGATGCTATATTCGCTTGCCTTTATCCCGATCTTTACGATTGGTGGGGTAACAGGTGTCATGCTGGCCATGGCCAGCGCCGATTATCAGTACCATAATACAATGTTCCTGGTAGCACATTTCCACTACGTTCTCATTCCAGGTGCTGTATTCGCCGTTATCGCAGGTTTCCACTACTGGTTCCCTAAAGTATTCGGCTTCCGTTTGAACGAACGTCTTGGTAAACATGCCTTCTGGTGGATTATTATTTCCTTTAACGTATCGTTCTTCCCACTGTTCCTTCTCGGACTTAAGGGAATGACACGTCGACAATACACTTATTCTGCGGATACCGGATTTGGTCCGCTCAGTATGGTCTCGTTCATAGGGGCGATAGGTCTTACAGTCGGATTTGTAATTCTGGTGTATAACATCTACTGGAGTACACGTTATGAACCAAGAGATACAAATGGAGATCCATGGGATGCACGTACACTGGAGTGGGCAACGAAAAGTCCGATTCCAGCTTACAACTTCGCAGTGGTTCCAACCGTAAAAACACGCGATGCCTACTGGTTCTCTAAACAAGACAACGTACCTCTATACGAAGATAAGATTACTAAGATTCATATGCCTAGCAATTCAGGCAAACCATTTATTCTGGGTGTTATCTTCTTCATTGCAGGATTCTCTCTGGTATTCAGTCTCTGGATTCCAGCCATTCTCTCTGGAGTAGGTATCCTCATCGTTCTAGCTGCTATGTCCTTCGATCGGGATCATGGATTCTACATCCCTGCAGAAGAAGTTATTGCTACTGAAAAGAAATTGCGGGGTGAGACAATATGAAAATAGATGCGTCTAAGCCGCTTGAATACTCAACAGAAGAGAATAGTAATAAAATCTTTGGCTTCTGGGTCTTTCTAGGAGCAGAGATTGCACTGTTCGCTACGTTGTTCACTGTTTACTTTGTAATGGTAGACCGTTTTGCCAGCGGCCCTAGCGGGCCGGACCTTTTTGAAATTGGTCCCGTGATGATCGAAACATTACTGCTGTTGACAAGCTCATTTACGATCGGTCTTGCAGTTCATGCTATGCGGCATGGTTACCAGAAAGCTATGATGGTCTTTTTCGGACTAACCCTACTAATGGGTCTCGGCTTCCTTGGTATTGAAATCATGGAGTTTGTCACTTATGTTCACGAAGGGGCTACACTTCAAACCAGCGGATTCCTATCCAGTCTCTTTGTACTGCTGGGAACACACGGAGCTCACGTATCGTTCGGGTTCCTGTGGGGTGCGGCTATCTTAATCCAGTTGAAGCGTCAAGGTATTACTCCGGCTACGGCCAATAAATCCTTTATCTTCTCGCTGTACTGGCATTTCTTGGACGTTGTCTGGATCTTTATTTTCAGTTTCGTCTATCTGAAAGGACTGATGTAGCATGATGAAGCAACTGTTTCCAATTCGCCATGTGATGGGTTTCTTAGCCTCTCTTGTCCTTTCTGTGGCTGCACTTGCTGTAATCTACCTTGATCTATCTAATAGTGCGAACATGGCTATCCTGCTTATTACAGCGCTCATTCAGGCTTCCCTGCAGCTCTTCCTGTTCATGCATATTGGAGAATCAGCTGATACCAAGAAAGAACTCTACATCAATATCGCCTATGCCTTATTCGTTGGCTTAGTTACGATCTTTGGTACGCTCTTCATCTTCGTATGGGGCTGGTATGCTTAACTCCATTCAATAACACACAAAAGGACGTCTCCAAAGCCTAAATGGCTCTGGGACGTCCTTTTTTTCATTTCGCGTTATAATTTAAATCGCGCTAAAGTCTTCTGCAGATCTTCCGCCAGCACCGCTAAATACTGAGCTGATGCGGACATTTCCTCCATAGCAGACAGTTGCTGCTGACTAGCTGCGCTGGTGTCCTGAACACCCACTGCCCCTTTATTGGATATTGCATTGACCTGTTCCATTGCTGCCGCTACACCTTGTGACTCTAAGGAGACATGTGCAACTGCCTCTCTAATCTCTTCCGTCTGCAGCGTAGCTTCTTTAATAGAACTTTGAATCTCATGAAACGCTTGAGATACGAGCTGACTTTGAGCTACGCCGTGAGAGACTAGCTCGGAGCCGAAAGCCATTGATTCTACTGCTCTTTCAGTTTGCTTTTGAATATGCGTAATAATATCCGTTACTTTCAGTGAACTGTTTCGTGTCGCTTCTGCAAGACCCCGAATTTCTCCGGCAACTACAGCAAAGCCGCGTCCATGTTCTCCAGCTCTCGCTGCTTCAATAGAAGCATTAAGCGCCAGCAGGTTCGTCTGTGTTGCAATTCCGTTAATCGTAGTAATAATTGTATTTATATCCTGAGACAGCTGCCCAAGGTTACTAATAATCTCTTGGCTCTGAGTTACGCCGGAGTCGATTTCCTTCATCTGTTCAATGATGTTATCTACGGCGATTACCCCTTGATCTGTTGAACCAGAAGCGACTCCCATAAGGTCGGACATTTCAAAACTGCTACTTTCTACGGCCGAAATATTATTGGTCATAGCTTGTATAGACTGAGAGGTACGATTAATACTTTCCGTCTGTTCATCAAACCCCGCTGCAATCTCTCCAGAAGCTTCGGCGATCATTTGCGAAGCCAGCGAGGTCTGCTCAGCACTAGCGCTCATCTCTTGCGATGAGGCTGATAACAATTCTGCACTCTCCGCAATGCCTTGCATCATCTTCCGTAAGCTCTCCAGCATATTGTTAAATGAGCTATTAATTTGGCCGATTTCATCCTTTGCGGTATACGTTGCTGTGACGGTTAAATCTCCATTTTCCGCCCGCTTCATTAAACCTTGCAGTTCCTTAAGAGGTTTCGTAATCAGTCGAATGATTGCAACACTAAGTACGATACAAATGATCCAAGAGAACGATATCAACACTATACTTTTAGTCTTCATGCTCTTAGCGGTAGCCGTAGACTCTGAATTATGATCTCCAGCTCCCTTTAGCAGCGAATCGCTTATTCCTTTAAGCATATTGATCATTTTCTCACGAGAATTACTAAACTCACCTGTGAATACTTGAAAGGCCTCTTGACTACCTTTGCTATCCGCAACCTGAATAATATTATCTCTTTGTGCACGATAGTCTGTTAAGGAGGACTCATACTCCTTTATTTTATTCACTACCGCACTATCATTGTACTGGACGGTCTTCAACTTGTTCAAAAGATTATTATTTTCCTGAACTTTCTCCGTAATGCTCTCTTTCAGTTGTTTGTTCTTGTTTACATCAACGCTCATCAAGCGCTCCAAGAGAAAAGCTTCAATGGCCCGATTGTTTGTACGCATTTGTCCCACGTAAGAAACAGGCAACAAGTTTTCATTATACGTTTCTGTTGTTTTTTGAGCCATTTTGTCCATGGTGATAAAGCCAGTTACCCCCACAATGTTCAACATGACTACAGAAAATACCAATAGAATCCCAATTTTGAATTTCACTTTCATATTCTTCATCTGCACTCCGCCTTCACATGATCTTACTAACTATCTATTTTTATCGGTAAGAAAGGCGAATAGTGTGATGATTTTTAAATAAAATCATGAATAAAATGTCGAAAAAAAGTTTCTGTTGTCAAATAATGCAACGAACGAAAACAAAAAAACGGACACTCGATCCGCTAATACTCCGAATCGTAGTGTCCGCCTAACAATAATCAATCGTACTTATTCACCCGATGAATAGTACCAATATAATATATCACCGTTCTCTAAAATGTAGCTGTCCGCGCTGATACTTGGATCAGCATCTCTATTCGTCTTATACTTCCATCCACTGCTAGGTCCGCCATCAAATTCGGACAAACCATCTATAGATTTCACGTATTTACTTCCAGCGTTTCCGGATGATACTACCTTATCGCCCAATTGACTAATCAATAAGCTATAAGCCGTTTCACCTTCTTTTAGCGATACTGTTGTACTGTTCAGAATCGTACCCTTCTTGTTATCCCCAACGACTGAAAGGGTAGCCGTAGCTTTAACAGGAGCAATAACATCTGAAGCAATGTTTAGTGACTGAGTATAACGCGCCACACTAGGCACACTATCTTTAGCATATCCCGTAACAATGATCGTATAGGTATTCGCTGGTAGACCTTGGTCAAATGCAGCTACACCCTTAGCATTTGTGATCGCCTTCTGATCACCGATCAAGACCTGCACGCCAGCGGCTGGAGAAGTCACTGGATCGGAAGTAAAGGTATCCTTATTCCATACCCATTTTTTCTGAGAAACTGTTACTGTGAAAGCTTCACCCGGCTTCGGCTGTGCAGAGGATACAACCGCAGTATTAACAACCTGTGTGGTTTCTCCGGCATAATATACAAGAACACGGTCGGATTCCTGTAATTCAAAAGCGTCCATACCTACACTTGGATAGATCCATTCACCGCTACGCCATACTACGAAGCTCCACCAGCCATCATAAAGGCCTTGAGTAACTCCATGAATGCCCGATACAAAATTACCATACGACGATTTCGTGATATCTACTTTAAAATCATTGGATAATCCCAATTGCTGCAAAGCTTCAAGTGCATTGGAAGCCTTTAAAGTCCCCTCACCGATCAGTCCTTGCGGACCCTCAACGGTAAGTGAAGCCGTTACATGCTTAGGAATTACCTTTAGATCTTGAGTATATTTAGCTATCGATGGCGCTTTTCCTTCACGATAGCCTGTTACAGTCAGCTTGTAATCACCTGCTGGAACATTCCCTGAGAATAGCGCCTCGCCTTTAGCATTTGTTGTTACGATGCGATTTCCAATTTGGACCTGAACGCCAGATGCTTTGGCAGCTACCGGGGAGGATGTATTCGTTACAGCATCCCATTTCCATGTCTTACTAGTCACTACTACAGTAAAAGAATCGCCCTCTTTTAGGCTTGCTTTGGACACCGTTACCGAATCTACAAGTTTAGTATCATCTCCAGCATAATATACCAAGACCTGATCTGAATCTTTAAGCGCAAAATCACTCATTCCAACATCAGGGTTGATCCATTGACCGTTACGGGATACGGCATACATCCATCCGTCATAGCCGCCGTAGCTTCCGGCGGGAATGTTTCCAATTCCTGTGACATATGCACCGGAAGGATTCGTGATCGGCAAGTTCGTCTGAAGAGCCAGCTTCTCTAGTGCACCAAGTACGTTGCTAGCATATCCATATCCCTGTGCTAAAGTACTCTTAGGACCCTCTACAGTAACAGGTGCATAGATTAAGGCATTCTGAACAGATGACTTAGAAAAATCGTATAACTTACTGTTACTGCCTTTATAGAGTAGATTGTAGGCTACAAGCGCCTGAAGGCCTTGCTCAGTAGCTAGAATATTACTGCTTCCGCCACGGCTATGAGCGAAGCTTCCGTCAGCTAGACGGTAGCTCAGCAGGTTACCGATCAGATTCACTTTATTCTTGGTATATTCTAATCCACTTGGATCTACACCGAAGGATGTGAGACCTAGAATAGCTTGTGCAGCGCTCTCAGCACTATCTCCGTAACCTCCATGACTATCCTGAGCACTAGAGAGCCAAGATACGGCTTGTAGCCCTGCTGTGTAAGCTTCTGGATTACGCTTATGTGCCGCTAGAGCGGTCAAAGCTATCGCTGTCATATCTGGCTCACTAGCGCCTGTCGTTAAGGCAAAGCCGCCATCTTGATTTTGCTTGGAGAGAATCTCAGCAATGAGCTTATCCGCTGTCCATTTCGCGTTATATGGAATGTTATATTTACCAGAGTCCAGTGCGAGCAAAGCATATACTGGATTATTAAGTGTCTGTCCACTGATTTTGTCATGATTATAGATCTTCTCTATTAAGTTATAGCCAGGTGTTGTTCCGCTTCCAGCAAAGTTGGTAGGATCAGCACCTACCGCTCTTACTGCGAGTACGATTCTCGCATAATCCGTTACGCTCGCGAAATTCCCCTCTGCATCCTTCACCTTTTTCTCAAGAGCTAGACGGTAACCTGCTGGCAGTTTGTATCCCGCTTGAGCCAGCCCAATCGCTTGCCAATCCGACTGCACGCCACCCTTTAGAATAAATTCTGCAGCTGTATAGGTCGCATCCGCAACATTAATTCGCTCCGCCTGAGCAGCTGCATCGCTAGATTCATCTAGTCCGGTGCTAACACCTGCCTCTGCGAAGATGGTTCCTGCCGGAGTAAGGGATGTTCCTAAAATTGAAATGACCATGAATATGGCCAGTCCAAGTACAAAAAACTTGGAGGTGACTATTTTCTTCATTGTTCAACCTCTTTCTATAAAGGAATGGATACTACTTAAAATAAGAGCGCACAACATAAAGACCGCCCCTATAAAGGGCGGTATAACCTTATTTTCATAATCATATCTATTAATACATAGCATGTCTATAGAAAAGCTTTGTATGAGTAACAAAAAAAGAACAGCAGAACCAAACCTTTCGGCATCGTCCTGCTGATCAGAAATTCCTTTATTCAGCTGTTCCTTCCGGACTTGCAGTTGGAGAAGGTTCAGCACTTGAGTTAACACCCAGTGTATCCTTTGGAGCGGGATCTACAATCAATGTAAATCTTCCCGCCTTGATCATACTTTTCTCTACGATGGTCGCTCCCGGTTCTAAGGTAACCTCCACCTGATAGGATGGCTGTACCCCTTCTGTGACAGCTGTCGCGGATGGATCAACTGTGTTATTCTCCGCATCAGATGAAGGCGTTGGAGACGGTGTGGCATCGGCTCCTGAGTTAGTAGCGTCCGCATCTTCAGCCGGTTCAGAATTAGCGCCTGTGGCATCCGCTGACGGAACTGGACAAGTTCCATGGCTAGCAGCGACTTTAAAGCTCTTATCCACCACATTGGATGAAGTCATCAGACTAATCTCCGTCGGATTAAATTGCACACAATCATCAGCTTTGGCAAACGTGAACACCAATATGCTGCTCCCCTTATCTCCTTCGACGCTCTGATCCTTCAAGTATACTGAAGCCGGAGGCAGCTCATTGCCTGCACTCTGAACGGGTGTCGGCTCAGGGCTTGTCCCCGGCAGAGCCGTCTTTGGATCATCCGGACGCAGCATACTGAATACGATAATTGCGATAATCACCAGAATGCCCGTGATGGAACCGGAGATCAGGAGTCGAAATCGACTGCGGCTGATCCAGCGCGCCAGCGGGGAAGCGAGCTGGGAGCGAGCTTCATTGTACACATTTTGAAGAGCAGGCCGTGCTGTAGCAACATAGCTTTTACGGAACTCACGATTCTTGAAGGCTTCGCGGTCACTGCTCTGGAAATACTTCAGAATCGCCCGGCGGTAACCCGGATAAAGCTTTTTATTCGATATCGTAAATAAAGAATTTCCTTGAGACCATGCAAAAAATCGATAGATAACATCCTTATCGGTACCGGCTTTATGCTTTACTAATTCCATGAGTGCGTCATAATCCAGTGGACCACCCTCGCGCTGACTGGTGTAGTAGAAAGCTAGAGGCAGACGTTCAAAAGGCTCTAACACTCGGGCTTCCTTCAGTAAACGGCGACCGAGCAGTTGTACATCGTCCAGCTCCTTTGGAGATAAGCCTGCAAAAATCTCTTCATTCGGCTTCTCTTCACCAAACCAGCGATAAGCAGCGCGGAGTGCATTTTCTTTCTGCTTGCTAATTCTATCTAGTGGCGGCTGCCAATCCACGACATTGCCATAACGTAAGAAAACAACCTCCAGTAAGTCCTCCTGCGTCATTTCAGTAAGGGATAGCCTGTTCAGCAAGAATCTGTCTGCAGATGCTGCCAGATCCTGCATGAGTGAGAGTACTTTAGGAGATACGCCTGTCCCTCTACGTCGATCTTTCTCCGCTTTATCTACAGTGCCATGAATTTCCGCCACCGCAGCAACCGGATCAGTTTCCAGTTGTAGCTTTTCTAGCAAGTAATCCCTTACTGCATCCTGAGCAAAAGGTTGCTCTAACGCAGCCGGCAGAAAACGGCCCCAATGGAGTACAAAATTCAGAATGTCCACAGATTTAGATGCAGCAACTAGTCTTGATTCCATATAAGGCTCTAATAACTGCTTGCGGAAATACGCTTCAGACATTACCCGTTGAAAAAAAGCAGCGCTTAGCTCATCATTACTCTCAATGATACCGTAAGCTGCATTGAGAACATCTTTGCGTCCCGCTTCCACGCTATGAAGCATACCATTAATGAAATAATCAACAATTCTGACTTTGTAATTATGATCCTTGAGCACAAAATAATCCTTAAAGCACTCCATAATTGCAGGATCCGGGACATTCCTTTGCCGGACTAAATCAAATTCTCGGTCGAACCGCTCCAAGAAAATATCATTCAGTCGGATTCTGGAATAAATCGCCCCCTCCGCTTTAAGATAAGAGAGTAAACCACTCAGCACTGCGCTCTTGTTCTCTGTATATAAGTGCTCATTCCCCTGCTCAATCTCATAAAATACGGCTAACTCATTATAGAGAGCGAGCGATAGTTTATGCTCAGGACTTTCTCCGCGAAGGATCTGATCGGCAAAACTTACGAAATCGTCGAGATCCCCTGGATTCAGAAGTAAAAGCTTCCAAACCAGATCAGCATACGGCTGACGGGACTCGCCAAAATCTACATTCCCCATCCGACCCGAAACCAAATCGAATGTGAAGTCCTTCTCGATGCTGCGATCACCGGGACGGAGCGAGCCTTTTTCCACAAAGCTAAGATGAATATATTTACGGCTTTGCGGTTCATTCGCATACGTAATCACGCCTAATCTACGGCGGAATTCATACGGCAGCACGCTATATAAAATCTCTGTAAGCTCCACCGCACGTGCGGACAGCTCCGTGATAGGTACATTTAGAGCGATATAGATTTTTTTCTTACCTGCCACAGAGAGCATCACCGCTTGCAGCAATGCCTTAAATATCCCTTCATCAATCCCTAGCAAGCGTAATCCCGCTATAGGATCAGGTCGGCGATCCGTACGTATAACTGGAATAGCAGACAGCTCCGGCAAGGTTCCGCCCAGCTCTCCTTCATAACTTTTTGCGAAATCAGCATGCAGAAAGTCCCCGTAGCTCTGAATAATCTCCTCTGAACGTGAGGCTGGAACTACAAAGTTATGTGCAAAAAAGGCGCTCCGCTGGCCCGTAAAATCCGTCGCTTGATAACGACTCGTCCCAAGAACAGTGTCGCCATTCTCTGCATGGAACAGGTGCAGCGCACTAGGATATAGAGTCTCATCCTTCTCCCCACGCGCGGCCAGCTCTGCTGGAGCATCGTAGAGACAGAAGGGATGCAGTGTTTTTTTGATAAAATTATTGTCCAGACTGTCCGATTTCGCTACTGTATCAAAACCTTCAGTGGAACGAAATAATCCGCGGCGTTCGCGGGTATACATTTGTTGGGCGATCTTAGACCCTGAGAAAACATTCACGGGCCGTCGCTCCCCTCAATATACTTCAGCTTATGCAGCAGCCAAATAAACGGCTCGTCTACGCGAATCGGGCTTACTACACCCTCAATCTTCTGATTCACAGGATTACTGCCCAACGCAGATACCGCAAAATAGCCCGTATTCGAGAAGTACACATCCATCGTATCTTTAAAAGGTCTGTCCACCTTACCAATAAATCTGCGGATTTCTCCGTCGATGTTATGGAATTCATCCATATTCAATGTTTTGCGATGGACATAGTTATTGAACACATTACTGTTGGACTTGATGTAATCGCCATCCTCATCCTTCAGCGAATGCAGCATATCACTTTTCGCAAGAACGACTGCTGTTGGAATGTCAGTTTTGCTCTTTTCCTGATAAGCGATAAAATCACCGAACATCGTCAGCACAACATCACGCGGCTCGTCATATTGCGAGACCCATTCGCCCGGGCGATCACCGATGTTAATATGAATCTTCTCACGGATCGAACGGATTTGCAGTGGATCGACCATAAACAGAATACCGGCAGAGTTCTTAATATGTTGACCGTGTAGTCCGAGATAATCCTGATCCACCATGCCCTCACCCGCTACATCAAAGAACACAAGTGTCAGCGGCGGCTTTTCTTCATCCTTAAAAACAAATTGAAAGATAAACGGCTCCTGCATTTTCTCCTTCTGTGTGGAAGCTAGCAGATCCCCGCGTTCAAACAGCGGTTCTTCATAGAGCGTACGGAACTTACGGCTAATCTCCGCGTTGAGCGGCATACAAGCGGCATCGAAATGTCCTGCTGTCGTATGCTGCAAGGTATGAATCAGCGCGGTCATATATACCGACTTCCCGACTTGGGAAGCTCCGATAATCGAGATAATGTTACTTGGAACCTTACCTGCAGTCACAGGCAGCTCGTTATGGCAGGATGGACATAGCCGTCTGCGTGTAAGCACTCCATAGCGATCCGTAAGCCCTGTTAACACATGATCGGTATAATGATGGTATTCTTCCGGAATATCCGCCGGATTAATGATTGCTTCTATGTCATCCACCGTATCGAGCCCAAAGCGCTCACGGTATTTATTCAAGGCATCATCCTCGCCCAGCGCGTAATTCTCATCGTCCTCTCGGCTATGCATAGCCCGAAAGACCACATCCTCCGGAGAGAACTTGGTGAAGCAATACGGACACACAATATCGTAAAAAAGTGGCCTTGGCTCCGGCTGATTCTTTTTCATAAAACGGCTAAAAAAAGACATCTACTCATCCTCCCAAAAGTTGTATCTGCGTATCTTGCTATGGACAGGCATTGTCCAACACTCGCTTGTACGCATAGACTGATCTTACTCCGGCACCAGCTCGTAATAAAGCCCATACTTAGGACCGTCGGTGAAAAAGATGCGTACAAAATCATCCTTACCGATCTCAATCGGCGGGAGTACATTGCGTCCAGGGGCGAAATCCTGTACAAAGGGAAAGAGAATACCATCCTCTTTCCCTGCCGGATGTCCTCCCCGTTTCTTAACATAACAGAGGACATCTCGAGCCACTGGAACTTCTGCCGTAATCGCCATATGTACGGTCTTTTGTTTTCCGAATAATCCTCTTTTTTGTTGAACGGAATAATAGATTCTGGCTTTGCCTGCACTGACCACCACACGGTTCGCACCGTCACTTTGCCTCACCAGCAGTGTCTCTCCGTTCTCAGCAAGGCGAGCGTATATGGTATAGGAGACTAGGCCGATCTCATCCAATCGATCACGGTATCCATTGTTAGATTTGTATTCCTCACGAGTGTAGAGCTTCATTCCGACCGGAGGAATATCCCCGGTGCCAATAGAAGCCTCTTCTGCGGAGGTCTTATGGATGTACACCGCCTGCACGCCGTCCGGCCAGCGCCATCTCAGCGTACAGAACCGTTCATCCACTTGAGATGTCACATCCGTTATTACCAGAGCGGAAGCATTATCCTCGGCGTACCTCATTACTGTAAACCCCTTTCAACTACTAGAATCCTTTGCTATTCCGATTTCTCCGTCGATCAGGAAAGCTTTCTGACGGTGGATTAGGAGCTGCATTATTTCTTCTATTACGGTAAATACGTCCTTCACCTACTGGAATGACGCCTGTAAATAATGAGATGATTGCAGCCAATATAAGAACAGCAAGGAGGCGAATTAGGCCGTCAGTGAAATTGTGCCCGCTAAGTCCAAATTCCAGAATAAGCCCTGCGAACAACCCTGAGATAACGCCGCCAATCCCGAAGCTTTTTGCTAAATGACGGTTATCAAACATAATACCAAGACCGAGTCCAAGTGCAGCACCGATTAGCATCAGCGACAAAATACGAACTGCAGCATAGTATGGACTATCTGCCGTAGCATCACTACGCACCGTAAGCAATGTCCGATCTCCCAAACGATCATAGATTTGCTGGAATACATCACCCAAAAGAGCCGTATCTGTCACATCATAATAGTGACCGCCCGTTATTTTCGCAATATCCTGCAGCAACTGGGTACCGGCAGGATCCTGCATCCCCAGACCAATGGTATTTACGGCAATGCCACGATCTATATAGGTCTGTAATTCTCGTGAGGTGTCGAAATTACTGACTCCGTCCGACAGCAAGATGACCATAGCGCCTTGATTTTTTCTGCCGTCACTGTCTATCTCCTTAAGTGCTTCCGAGATCGCACCACTTATGTTCGTGCCACCCTCAGTTGGTTTCAAGTTATCAATGGCAGTCAACACCTTCTCACGATTCTGCGAATCCGAGAGTGGTGTTAACGGCTGGACGACTACAGCTTCGTGGTTAAATGTCACCACCGCTACCTGATTGTCATTGTCCATTCTCGCAATTAACGCCTTAGCGGCTGAATAACGGCTGTTATCAGGATCACTCTGCGCCATACTGCCAGAGTCATCGATAGCCATTACAACATTTTTAACCGGTTTAGCACCGCCAAAATTCAGCTCATAAACAAATTCTGTTAATGCTCCAACTCCAAGTGCAAGGACAATCATCAGAGGCAGGAGCTTCCAGGATAAACCTAGGTAGCGCTGCTTCCACGAGGCTCCGTTCAGCCGTGGCGAGATCATTTCTGCAAGCAGACAACCGATGCCGATACCGAGTGCTACTATGGCAAAATAAATGCCTACGAGCAAGATGGAAGGCAGATCGTTGTACCAGCTTAGCAGCCACTCGCCAAAAAGAAAGGCGACCCCGCCGCCGATCAGACTGAAGAAGAGCAGGAGCAGATTGATTTTTCTCTGCATCGTTATACTTCCTTTCCGGGAGAAACCTGAATTGTTCTCTGTGCAATAGAATGGAATAAAAGAAACATCTATTTCTATTCTATTGCATAATGTGCATTGGAAATAAGGAGAAATGTCCCTATTCCAGAAATTTACTTAAATCTATTGTATCAAATACAACAGAACTCTAATTAAAGGTTATATCCGATGAATCTATTGCACAAAATGCAATAAAGAGACTCAAAGTGAGGGTACCCATCTATTACGCCATCAGCGCATCTCGGGAAGCTGCTCTTCACTCACCCCATGAAGCTGATAGCCATTCTGAGCATAGGTTTCATAATAAACCTTACCATTACGGTAGTAGAGCAGGTCTTCTAAATGGAAACCACCCATCAGATTTAACTTCTCCACTCCGCTCCTACGCTGTTCATGCACGAAGCCTAAGCGATAGATGCGGGTCGTCTCATCCACACCAAATGCATAGCGCAGGAATTCAGATGCGCTGTCTCCGAAGAAATATTTTTCCTCATGACGATGCTCTTGCGTGTATTCGAACAGACGAACATTGATCGTCGCGCTATCCTCCAGATTATGGTACAGACGCTTGAACAACTCTTCCTTGGATAGAACCTGACGGTTCTCATAAGCAGCCGCAACATTTGCACGCCGCAGCAATTCTTCTTCGAAAGAAAGAGCAAACGGATCAGCCGTTAATATTTCCCGCTGACAAATGCCAATCAAACGCTCCGCTACTGCTTCTTTGCCTTGCTCTAAAAGCTTAGAAACGCTACCCATGTACTTGTCACTAAAGAATATTCCTGGCCCACGCCGGGTCTCGATCTCTTTCATTACTTCTTCTGTGACAACTCGATAGTATTCCATCACGTTCTGGCCAGTGGTTTCGTTCGTTCGCCCAATGCTGTCCATCACAGTAATACGTAACTCTTCTTCGAGCGTCTCCATAGCTTTCACACGGGCCACACATTCCACGTGAAGCTGCTCAAGCGCAGATTCCAAACGACTGCACAGCGCAAGCTCACTTTCCATGCATAATAGCTCATATTTTTTGCCATATACCGCAGAGAATAAGTAATGAATGAAGTTGCGTACCGTTCGTTTGTCAAAAAGCGGCACACGCTGGAACGGTTGGCGCTCCACACTTTCCGCATAAAGATCCTCAAGCTCATCCTGCGCGGAGACAAGTGCTGAACGCAATCCTGTCATATGCTGACGCAAAGCATGCAGCACACTGCCACCCTCATCACGATCAGCTGTCCAGTCCGCAAGCTGATAGAATGTTACTGCTGGCGTAGCTGTTTCCTGTGCCGTCAATAGGGTGCGCCATCCACGAAGAGGATGAATACCTTCTACTCTCCGGTTAGACTCTGCGACAAAATTATTACGGAAATAAGCTTCGCCCCCATCATCGAACAGCTGCTGTTCAGCTTCACGAAGTGACAACTGCTTCAGCTCATTGTAGGACGGACGTCCATGGCTCATTAGCCCCGTCATTTCACTAAGGCCGTCTTTCTCCGGGACTAGCTGCGCCCTATGCTCCCGCAAACTATCAGGATCCAGCCCTAATAGAGATTGACGCTCGCGCATAGTCCATGGACTACCCTCACGCATATCCGCTGCAAGGCGCCGGAAGGCGTGATACAGCACCGCCAAGGCAATTTGGACATTAGGTCTTCTCACGCCAGAAAAGCCTGCGGAGGCGTAGCCCTGTCTTCCTGTGCTACCTCTGATACCGCTTTTGAAGGTCATATTGTTATAGCCACCGTGTCCGGTTGCCTGATCAGAGGTCGGGCGGACACGGTTCTTAAGTAGACTAATATGGGAGATGATCTCATAGTTATCATCCATGCCGTGAGCCGACATCATGCCGCGCTCATTCTTATCGGAGAGCAGATACACAAGGTCAAATAAAGCGGAAGGACCATGACTCACTGGAATCGACAGACCATCCTCGGTTACAAGCAGCGGTGCATTAAACGTATAGTCCGTAGCTTGCATTCTGTCCAATTCACGCAGAAAAGCCAGCCCTACTGAGCTGGAATATCCAAAATTATCCCCTTGCTCCCGCTCATTGATTAAAGCGTAGAGATCCGTCTGTACCGACTTGAAGGACTGGCTGAGTATTGCTCGAGCCAGCAGTGTAATTTCTGGCAACAATACATTAAGCGGGTCATCGACCCGCGTAATGATAGAGAGATGGATCACGTCAAAAGATGAATATAGCCGTCCATAATCCGCTATACTGTTGCTCAGCCGCCGAATAACTTTATTCATTTCAGCAAGATAACGTGTATCCTCATGAAACTTGCGGTAAAGTTCATGACGCACAGTGCGTGGATCTGACCCTGCCATATCCGGCAAGGCCATGGCCAGCACCCGGTCTTTTCCTCCTGCATCAGAGCCCCTCTTACTTCTGTCTGTGTCCTCACTCTTCGTGCCTGACACAGCATGCAATGCCATAACACCGCCGGCGTTATCCCATTTTCGTTCGCAGCTATCCAGCACCGGACCGATGGCCGGAGCAACCTTGTCGCCTACGAACAGAAACAGGGCAGGGTAATGGATGCTGCTGCGTCCATCCCCTTTACTGCGCTGTGCCTCTTCCTGTACCGCATATTGTTCACCATAAGATAATGCCAGTGTTTTGATCATAGGCCTATTTCAACTTTCTGCGGATGCTGCCGAGTTTGCTAGTCATACTCTTGTAGAAACTATACATCTCATCGCCGCTCTCATACTCTACCCGTTCATACTCCAAGCTGTCGCGTGCTTCAAGGAAGGATACATACAGCCCTTCCAGCTTATAGAGCAATGGGGTTACGTCTTCAGCGGCAGTCATTTCACTCGCACGACGAGCTGCCTTACGCAGTAGAACGCTGCGGCTCTTCTCATCCAGCTCCCGGAAATGACGGTACACGGCATATTCCACGTAGCTACGTTCTTTCATCAAGTTGGCAAACGGCTCCCAAGCGTCCTCTTCTTCATCACGATCATAAACGTAGAGTGCGCCTTTCTTGATAATGCTGTCCGTGTACAACGCCTCGATGAATTGGTCCATCCACTTGTCTTCGTCCAGATATTGATGGAGCAGCCCTTCAAGCTCCGTTGCTTTTGCAGTCAGCTCAGCATATTTAGCTAGCTCAACACGAACACGAGAAATCAGCTGCGGTGAACGAATTAGATTCTCCTGTGCCATATCTTTGTTAATGCTGCCAAAAATATCTTTAATGCCTTCGCGTTCCAAGCCCTTCTCGCGCAGATTCTTAAGTTCATCAGCCGCCTTCTTCACTTCTCCGAGATTCGGACGTGAAGAATTTAACTGCATATCAAATCCACTCAACAGAGCATCCATATCAAATGGTTTCGTGAACACAACAGAGTATCTGTTGCTTGTGTTCTCGTCTACACCTTTTTCGATGATCACTCCGCTGGCCAACGCCTTTGCAAAGTCTGCACGTACACGTGCGTTATAATCACGTACACGAGAATTGACGTAGGTGTCACCCCATGATTTTTCCGGAATCGGAGAAGGCAGATACGTCCAGTTGTTCTTATCCGTCATCACCAGATGGCGGCCGATCCCTTCCTTATCGAGAATGGTCCGCTCATAGTTCTCTTCAAACACCCGCAGCGGCGTGTATACGAATAGTGGCACACCGTTGCGGGTGTTAAGCCAGAAAATACGGTTTTTCACTTGGCTTTCTTTGATTGTAAATTGTGATTTTCCAAGCGCATTATTCTGATAATTACGAATCCCTTTCAGGATGCCAGGTGCTTTAACAGGTACGGAAACGAAGCCCCATGATGGGAAATGCAAGCTGCCCGAGCTGTTGCTAAGGTGGAAGGTAGGCACGGCCTCTTCGTCCAATTTACCGGCAATAATCCGCTCTACGAACTTATCCAACGGCTCTTCATGGCCGAATTTCATCACAAGGAAATCTTCCATCGAACGGGTGATCAGATCCCCGAACTTATCACTAAGGAACTCTGAAATCGAGCGAACGATATCAATCTCCTGTTCCTTAACCCAACGTCCGGAATGCTTCAGCATTTCACGGGTGAAGTCGCGAATCAAGTCGTCGCCGTCCTTCTGATCCATGATTTTGGAGATCGTCGCCGAAATATCCGGCACGTTAACAATGTTCCAATAATAAGTTTTGTTTCCTTTATAATCCGCTTGCTCCTCGCCATTGATAAGGATGTCCCCATTCTTGGCAAAAATCGAGCTAAGCGCACTAAGAATCTCCGTAAACACACCATAAATCCGGCTGTTTTCATCGTTTAAGAGCTCGTATAAGTCCTCATAAAATTGAATCATTTGCTCAGTACGTTCTACATCGGCATGCAACCAATACTCATTGATTTTAGCGTCAATATAGGCATTTTTCTTCTTCTCTTTGGATACAAAAGCACTGCGTGCATCGCTCAGCTTCTCATCCGCACTGTCCTGTGCCGTCTCAATATCGCGTGGCAGACGCAGCAAGCTTTCACGTAAAGCCTCAATATAAGACTGAATCAGCTTCAAAATACAGAAGCCCTTCTCTGTGTACAGCAGGCGGGAAACGTAGAATGGCCCTTGCTCTGGGTGCAGGAAGATGCGCTCCAGCTCTTCACTGAAACGTCCAACAATTTCGCCAGGCAGCTGCTTTTTCGATTTAATATATTCCTCACGGGCACGAGCCAGGAAGTTCTGCTCCAGCTCTGTATCCATACTTACCACTTGATTCTTGACTACATTGGCATGACTCAGGCGTTCGCTGTTCTCGTAACCTGGCAATGGCTCAGGCACACGGGATTCAAAGGTTTTAATCATACTGTCGAGATCAATCCCAAGCTTACGTGCGAATTTCTCTACATCCTCTTGACCAGGCGCCTGCTGGAACATTTTTTCCATTTTATCAAACAAGCGGAAAGCCAGATAAGTCGTCATTTCCTCAATCGGAAGCACGGCAGACGAGGCACCGATAATGTTGTACTCATAGTTAGCTGGATAAGTCTTATTCATCTGCGCAATATTGGTGCGGATATTACTGATATAGTCATGGATGGCGAATTCTTCACCAGACTGTTTCTCTTCACTTGCCATAAAGTTCGTGATGTTCTCAGCCGTTACGTTCATACAATAATCATACGCATTCTCTAACAGCTTACCTTCGGTATTCGTTGCAGAGATCAAATGGCATAAATTAAACGGAGGCAGTGGAGAGTTTACCGTCAAAATATTCCCGTATTGCTGCTGGAATCGCTCCCCACGACTATCTACATTCATCCAGTAATCCAGCTCTTTTAGCGCCGCATAACCGTTCTTGCGAATATATTCACGCGTATGCTCACTTAGACTTTTATTAGACAGGTTCACGTCCGGTGTAAAGAGATAACCCAGTGTGTTCACACGGTCAATACCGGCTGATCCATAATCACGTTCAATAATACCGCGTACGATATAGGCAATATCAAGGAACGCTCCACTACCTGTACCCCCTGACAGACCTGTCAAAAGGAAGACCATCAGCTTTTTGTTCGTGCCTACAGATAAGGTCTTGATCTTCTTATCAATCGCTCCTACAACCTGATTAATCTTGGTGAACAAGAGCAGACGTCCAGCCTGCCGCACACCAGCGGCACCGTTCATACCATCTGTGATACTCAGCTCGGGTGACAGCCAATCCGTGATGTACGAATCAAGGATACTGCGGTTCTGCAGCAATCCGCCGATTTCAGCGTTCGCCAGCAATACAAATTCATTCTGTGGATCGAGTCCGATCCCTTTGTATTTCTTTCCGCGATCCTGTTCATTCGTTTCAAAAGCTAGAAACTCTACATTATCCGGCTTGTCCCGCTTCTTCTTGGATATCGGATCTTCCGGCAGCTTAAAGCGGCGGTTAATCTGATATTTAAGACGCAGCAGGGCATCAATGCCCGTGCCGCCTAGTCCAATGATCAGGATCGGATTATCAATCGTATCCACCCTGATCTTATCGCTGACAATCCCGCCGCCTAGTGATACATCCAATTGCTGTATATGCTCTCTTACTACTGGTTTCATATGCTTTATCCTCCTAAAAGTTTTGCGGAAGCTGTACTTCAGATTTCTTGCAAAACCACTTCTATACTAAATATTCGAGATAAATCGTCTTATCTACCGTGTGCAGGGACACTGAAACGCGGTCACCACTCTTCAGCTCAAGACCACGCGAGGCATCCGCAGCACGTCCGGATCTCTCTACAGTAATACCTTCTCCACTGCGTAACAGCAATCGGTCATTCTTAGCTGGTGTGAAAATAATACTCTCGCTTTCCTTCAGCTCAGGCGCTAATTGCAGCAGCTGATGAAGGGTGAACTTGCCTCTGAATCCAGCAAGTTTCTTATATTGTGGGTAGGTCTTCTCACCCGTATTGCCGTCTTTAACCTCAATTACCAGCTGTCCAACAAAACCACGTGCCGATTTCTTATTCAGCACATACCATGCCGCAGCGGCTGCCAACACCAGAAGAATACCACCAATAATGTAATACAAGGTATTGGACGATGCTTCTTTCAGAGGTTCTTCTTTGCCCGTTCCTGTCGAAGGACTGGTAGTTGCAGCGCCACCTGCCTTCGCGCTGATTTTTACAGGAGCACTTTCACGATAGAAACTGCTTTCCTCTGCACGAACCTTCAGCTCATAGTCATGGCTTTCTTTTACCTCGAAGGTGCCCTTAAAAACATCCCCGGAGTTATCCAGTTCGATTTCCTGTACATCACCTGTATCGATATCTGTAGCAAGCAGTACCGCCTTCATATCTTGATACAAATTACTGAGCGTTACCTGAGTACCATTGCTGAACAGGTGAGAGGTAATATCAATTTTATCACCTTTTTTATAGGTTGCTGATGGCAACGCATCGATCTTAAGCTCCAAATCGTAGTTAAAAACTAGATTAATATCAATTTTATCCTTTGGCACACCTTTGACCTGAAGCTTCCAATCTCCTTCTTGCGGTGACAACAGCTTGATCAAGCTATACGTAGAAGACTTCGACAGCACAACATCCTTGGACGGGATGGCGACAGCATTTCCTGAAGGATCAGTTAGCTTCGCGGTCACAGGCTGTGACGACATAATTGAGATATTGGCTTCCAAAACACTGCCGTTAGGCACGTTGACAGTCACATCCTGATAATCCCCATTTGCAGTGATCGACTGCACAGGTACTACCTTTAGCTTCAGATGACTAGCAAAAATTTCACTAAGTATTTGCGGAAGATCATCAGCGGAGTCCGTCGAAAATGCTTTACCACCTGTCTCAGTGGACAGATCAGCGAGTTTCTGTTTATTCAGCTTGCCGTCTGCGTTAAGACCAATCGTATAAATGGGATAGCCATTCTTCTTGGCAACCTCCACAGCGGCGTTCAGTTCTTTATCCGATTCGCTTTGCGTCCGGCCTGTTGTTTTGTTGAAATCGTTATTGCCGTCAGCTAGCATTACGATGATTGGCTCATGTTTCGGATCGCTACCATTCTGGAGCACCTTCACAGCTTCTTCCACACCGACAGCAATGTCGGTATAAGCTCCACGGTCCAGTCCATCAATAAAATCCTTCAAATCCTGTTTATCTGTCTCTGAGTTAATTTCCAGCAGGGCCTTCTCCCGCTGCACTTTGTCGGTATAGGCAACAATACCTACTTTATCACCTTGAGTGGATAGCATATCTATGAACATTTTCATCGCTTCGTTCGCGACCTTGTTCTTGTCACTAGTCTTCATGGAGTTACTGACATCGATAAGAAGCACCGCATCAATGTGAGATTGCGCCGACGTAGCCGCATAGGCCTTAACAGCTGCAAAAGGCGAGGCAGCTAGACAAAGAGCCAGGAGCAATGCCGGAAAGATACGTAGAAAGAGAGTCTTGGTTGTTCTAATACTTTGATATTTACGAAGCATAAATAGGGCTCCTCTTGTGTTATATTAGGCACATATGACAGCTTCAGCACTGTCGCTAAAATCTGTAAATAGTATGCCATTATGATATAATTAAACCTTGTAAACTTCAACTTTAGGACCGCCGGACCAAAGTAGCAATGATGCATAGAGTGATCATTCTATGAGACATCCGATCTGCAAGGCGTCCATGAGAAAGGACTGTTCCATGATTTCATACGTCATTCTTGGGATTACGTTCCTAATTGCCGTAATTCAGATTTCCATTTATGCCGCACATCAGCGCAAACCACTGACACGTGATGATATTAACGATCGACTGCTAGCCGCTTTGAACGGAGGCGATAAAGGCCGTGAATAAGAAAAGACCCGTTACCTTCCGGCCTTTCAAGGCCCCGCGTTATGCTTATGACAAGCTTCGTATTTGTCGCCACTGCGGACAATACACCGCTCTCGGTGAAGATCGATGCACCAAATGCGGTAAAGACTCACTAATTACGGTAGAAAAGCAAGCTGCATCTATTGCAGGAAGAAAAATGCATACGCGCCTCCTATTCATCTTACTGCTTACACTAGCCTCCGTCTATTTTGGGAATAGCATAGAGCAGATGATGTTATGTGGTGCCGGAGGGATTCTCCTCGCTGGACTATTGTACTATACGCAGCGAAAAGCACGGCAGAACGAGAATCTTCGTTCTCTTAACGAGCTGCTTGGACGAGGGATTGGCATCATCAAAGAGGGACTGGAGATCAACCGTCAGGAGGCTGTCTCCGTACTCCGTGAGGATGATGTGCTTGCCTACGAGAAGCTGCGCGAACTCTCCATCCTGCTTCGTGGTGACCGGATCGCACGGCAGCGTATCGCCTTGCTGCATGGATTTTTGCTTCGCAAGGATATGGATTTAGAACTGGAGCAGCTTCTTCTTAAGGATTTCGAGCCGCTGCTAGCCGAATATATCGGCGAGATCGCTAAGGTCCGTCCTGATCTGATCAAAGATCGTACACTACGATACGTAAAGAACTATGAAGTAGAAATTCGTCATATGAATAATGGTATGACCATCCTTACGGGAGTTGCCGGAGCTGCAGTAAGAATGAAGCGTTATGCCCTGCTCTATTCCAGTATGATCGGCCGATACGTGCAAGATCTGCCTAAAGACCGCTTTATGCGGTTATCCAAACTCATTGCTGCGAATCCCCATGAACCGTGGAACGGCTTGGACCAAAGAGTAGCTGACATTCGCGAAGCCAAATACCGCTGGGACCCCGAAGTTCAATAGAATAAAGAATGATGTGAAACTATGCTTTCTTATATTTTGAAAAAAGAGGCTACTCTATATGACGTTCAAACAATTAATAACCCTGCGAAACTTTATGATCATTTTGTGTATAAGTATGTTTGTGATGCTTGGACAGAAGGTTTTTCTCATCGCCGACAAAATACAAATAACCAAGGAAGCCGACCGTCTCTATGCTGCTGGCGATCTGATAAGTGCAGAGAATCAGTATCGCCTAGCGGCGGCAAACCATTCCATTCTTTATATGGAAGAAAAGGTTGCGAAGCGACTTGATGAGCTGTCACCAATCACGGCCATCCGCCAAGGTTTGAAGGCCTTGGTATCTTCCGCTAAAGCACAAGCTGCGACTAAAGATTTCACCGGATTTATGAAAAGTTATGATACTCTCCTCAGCTTAAAAGCTACATATATGAAGCCCGGTGGTCCTTATGAATCCTATTATCGCCAGTTATCGACCGATTCAGGCATTTCTGACCAGTTCACAACCTACTTCCGAGAATTTAAGGAGCAGTTTCTTACCGAACTTGCTCAGAGCCAAGAAGGAAACACGAGTGAAGAGGACACTTTTAAATGGAATCTGTTGCAGATTCCCGATGCTTATTACGGAAGCGCTGCATCCAAGGAGGAGTTGCTAGCCTCCAAGTTCAAAAGTCATGATACAGCTAAACTAAAAGCCTTAGCAGGCACAGGAAACTTTACAGGCATGCTGGAGAGCACCCTCTCCATGATGAATGCTTACAGCCAGCATAGTTACGAAGCGCCATGGGTACTTGGGCAGGCAGAAAGTAGCGGAAAGATCATCCTGAACAAAGATCTAGAGAGCGATAACATCACCGCCTTTGCTGGGCATGCTGTTGCTTATCGCAATTTTGCAGGATCGTCAGGGATTACTTCATCCAAAGTACTAACCTTAGTAGATACTAGTAAAGCTATACTACTTAAAAATGCCAAGCGCATGACCAGTAAAGGTCAATATGCTGAAGCTATTCAGCTATACAGTGATCTTGCTCCGTTAGAGGATACTTCTTCAATCATAGCCGCTACAAGATTGGCTTGGAATATTGCCGAGCCTGTGCGCCTTCTCCCGGGCGGTGAAGAGCAAGGCAGATATGGGAACGTCATCTCCAGCAAGGGACTACACGATAAGAAGGTCATTGTGGCTGGAACGGATAGCAATGGTGTCCTCTATTATGCAGCAATGAATAGCGACGAAAGTGTCATAACTTTAACTGGAAATATTTTACCAAAATTCGAGAGTCTGCGCAGTCTAACTTTTAATGACCAGCTTGCTGCCTCTTCAGGTTCTGGTGCCCCCGTGGTTCTGGCTGAATCTAAGGTCGAAGGTGGACGTACCCTTTTTACAGCATATGAAATGAAATCGGATGGTATTTCGCAGTTGTTTTCAGTGTCTGGAGATAGCTATGAACTGCAGTCCGATGATTCCTTACTCGTATCTAACGCGGATCTCGGAGTCGGTGTCGTTGGACAGACGGCACGTTATCGTAAAGTAGATGGCAGCTATCAATTTGCTGAGATTGTTCAGGAGTATGCGGTAATTTCAGCTTCCGATGTAGCGCTTCATCCTTTTGAAAAGGTATCTTTTCACTGTGAAATCGTCGCAGATAACTTCGGTAATATGCTGGCTTATTCGAATGGGGTTTATATTTTGCTTCAAGGAGACTTGGGTTCCGTTACAGGTAACGCGTTAGTTAGTGGTCAATATCAGAACGGTTATCAGCTTGTTGGAACGGAAATGGGAGAGCAATATGTGCCTGTGTTTGTGGTAGAATCCGTGGGTAGTATGAGTTTTGGACAGTAGAATATATGAGATAACTGCTTAGTCGAATTGAGAGATCGCTCATCGTGACGAATGTGAAACTTTATATACATGAACCTAGGATCACCATGTCCGCTTAGTTTTTTTGTCCAAGGGGTGTCGGTAGCCCGTCTATACTTGTGGTGTTCTTCTCTTGTCTATATTCTTTCAGACCTGCTTCGCCCTTTTGGATAGACCAACGTTGTAACGTCTCTCGCTCACCATCATAACTCATGAATGGGACCGAAAATCCGCAGGAAGTCTGTACCTTATGAACATCAATTAAAATGATCTGTCTAGCTCCAGGCAGAGGTGTAAAAATAGGGTACAGTGCTTCCCATTCTGATGAACCAGGCAGGATTACTGTCCCTGTTCCATACAGTCTCAGAATATTCGGCGGTCCTTCAAACGCACAAAACATAACCGTCACTCTTCCATTTTCCAGCAGATGTGCGCTCGTCTCATTACCACTACCGGTCATATCGAGATAAGCCACTTGATTAGGAGACAAAATCCGCAAACAATCATGACCCTTAGGTGAAAGATTAACATGCCCCTCTTCAGATAGCGGCGCTGACCCTACGAAAAAAAGATGCTGCCGAAGAATAAACTCCTGATGTGCAGGTAATATAGCCGTGAATTGTTTTCCCATTTGGTGTTCTCCGTTTCGTTTTGGTTTGTGTGTGATTTGTTTGGTGGGACTGTCATGCTCCATCGAACATATTAACTAAACCAGCTACTTCAGCTACACTTCCTTAGTTCAACTCCATCAAAGCTCATCCACTTCACTCACTCAAACAGCTACATCGTCTACTTCACTCCATAAAAGCTCATCGACTTCACTTGCTCCATCTACTTCCAAACGGTTTGGAGCATCATTAGGGTAAATGAAGGGTATTTCTGCCCCTCTTTCTTGCTTTTTGGGCTCTTTGAGGCAAATGTAGGGTATTTTTACCCCTCTTTCTTGCTTTTTGGGCTCTTTCCGGTAAATGTAGGGTATTTTTACTCCTCTTTCTCGCTATTTGGGATCTTTGGGGCAAATGTAGGGTATTTTTACCCCTCTTTCTTGCTTTTTGGGCTCTTTCCGGTAAATGTAGGGTACTTTTGCCCCTCTTTCTTGCTTTTTGGGCTCTTTCCGGTAAATGTAGGGTACTTTTGCCCCTCTTTCTTGCTTTTTGGGCTCTTTGCGGTAAATGTAGGGCATTTCTGCCCTTGAAGATTGCTACTTCAGCTAGACGCAGCTAATGTGGGAGATTTTTACCGTTCTGTTGCACCACTTCGGCCTAACACAGCGAATGGTACGAAATTTTTACCGTTTACTGGTTAACGACACATCCGCATTTAAATATGAAGCGTATTTACTCATTCCTTCTATTGATATATATTCGTTTTATTCGTTGAGTAACCCTTCACCCTCACCCAAGGGATTCAGCTCATCCGCGAAAAAAGGAACTGCCTCTCGGCAGCCCCAAATCCCCACGAAACATTTCTTTTAGCTAAAATATCTTTCACCCGATCTACTCAATCGCAATATAAATCTCAACCTGCGTGTTAGCAGGATCAAAATTCCGCGAATCATAAATTTCAAAATCGCCCGTGTAAGTTCTTACCTCTGTAGATGCCTTAAAATAAGCCCAAATATCCCCCCATGCTTGCGAGACTACTTCAAATACCGGACCTTTTTTCGTCGTAAAAACCATATACTTGCTCTCCGGAACAGCCGCACTCACGATGCCTCTATCCGCTAAATATCTCTCCCCAGCCACTTCATGCCCAATCACAACGGTATAAGCTCCTGACGCATCACTCTCATAATCTGTATACAAGGCATAGATATACTCAGGCTTAACCGTATCCATCTGCCCCGCAATATTACTTTGGAAATACGTTTCCCACAGCCGCGATAAGCCCCCATCGGGACCCATTTCTACTTCATTTGTCGTACGTATGCTAACCCCAGCCAATGTCATTTTCGGTTTTTGTGCAAAATAAGTATTCATTATTCTCCCTCATTTCCTGTAATTGAGTTCAGTATACACAAGGGAAGTGGACATCTGTCTGTCCAGTTAGAGCAGAATTATCGATTTGGGTTATAAAAGCATCAATGGGGTAATTAATAGTATGGAACTACACTCGAAGGGAATGACTCCAGCATGTCAAAAATTAAATTAGCCGTCATCTACTACAGTGCCACAGGAACTAACTACCAGCTAGCACAGTGGGCCGCGGAAAGCGCCGAGAAAGCAGGAGCTGAGGTAAAACTGCTGAAGGTGCAGGAGCTGGTTCCCGAGGACAAAATTGCGGCAAATCCGGCGATGAAGGCCCTGGCTGAGAAGACAAAAGATATCCCAGTCGCAACACCCGACGATATTGTCGAGGCCGATGCGATTATTTTCAGTTCTCCAACCCGTTACGGTAACATTGCTTCTCAAATGAAGCAGTTCATTGATACAACCGGAGGGATTTGGGGCAAAGGACTCACCGTAAACAAAGTCGTCAGCGCCATGAGCTCAGCACAGAATCCACATGGAGGACAGGAAGCAACGATCTTGGCACTCTACACATCGATGTATCACTGGGGAGCGATTGTCGCAGCACCAGGTTACACAGATCCCGTCACATTTGGAGCGGGAGGCAACCCGTACGGAACAAGCGTCAGTGTAGATGGAGACGGTAAAATGATCGAAGAGCAGGATCGGATCCGTGATGCTGTTTTTCATCAAGCGAAGCGCACCGTTGAAGTGGCCGGCTGGGTCCAAGCAGGCAAAAGTAAAAACGCCAATAGTCAGAACTAGACTTCCACCTATCGTTCGATATAGCAAACACCCCTCGGAGCTACCTTGTAGCGTGTAAACCGAGGGGTGTTGTTTATTTTATTTACTCTCCAGGATACTTAAGACCCCACTGCGCACGTATTTGATCCAGCAGTTTCAGAATCGCTAACGATTCATCCAGTGACATGACTGGGCTTTCTGTTAGCCCTGCTTGTAGACAACGGCCTACTTCCTCTGCTTCAAAACAATATCCAATAGAAGCTCGATCATCCACAAAGCTCTCTACCTTCTCATCCCCTATATAAAGCGAAGCAGATTTCGGGTTCACTAACGTCCCTTCAACAATTATACGACCCTCTGTTCCAAACACATGCGCTTCCTCCAGCATATTAAGACGAATGCCGCCGTTCAACGAAGCGGTTTTTCCATTGCCATAATTCAGCAGCATGGAGAAATGCTCGTCCACTCCAGTCTCACCAATATGCACCGTACTGGAGATAGATTCAGGATGAGGTCCAAACACCATCGAGGCAAAAGAAACCGGATAAATCCCAACATCCAGCAGCGCGCCTCCGCCCAGCTTCGGATTCAGCAATCTGCTTTCCGGATTCCAGTCGGTGCGAAATCCTAAGTCTGCCTTCACCAAGCGAACTTCACCGATTCTACCCTCGGCGATCCATTCTCTAACCTTCACAATCGCCGGGATGTAACGACTCCACATGGCCTCCATCAGGAACAGCTTATGATCTCTAGCGTAGGCCACCACTTCTTCCAATTCTCCGCTATTCACGGTAAAAGGCTTCTCACATAGGACAGCTTTGCCTGCACGTAGCGCCAATAATGCATTTTCTTTATGAAAAGGATGTGGCGTTCCAATATATACCGCGTCTACATTCGGGTCATTTACCAATTCCTCATAAGTAGCATAAGCATGTGGTACTTCATGATCCCTCGCGAATTTATCTGCACTTTCCTGTGAACGCGAACCCACGGCATATGCCACGCCATTGCTGGCGTGAGCTAAATCAGTAACAAACTGATGGGCAATCCAGCCTGTACTGAGAATTCCCCATCTTACCTTGTAAGCGTTATCCATTTTCATATGCATGTTCCTCCTAATCCTTCTGCTAAGTCTCTTTTAATTCTATCAGACCATTCTAATAAATGTATAGGAACTGATGCCAGCAAACACCACCGTCACCACCAAAATAGCAATATTCCAGATCCTGCTCAAAGCCGCTGAATGCTCGTTAGAACTCTGAATAAACGCTTTTTGCAAAAGGAACTGCAGGAGTTTCATGATTATAAATCCCAAACATCCAAGCCCGCTTTGCAAAATAACCACCAGACTAGACTTACTTACAAATCTATCAGCCATGTTCCCATCGTAATGGATCGGGACCCTATCAGGCATTTTGGAATATAGGAATAAATAAATAGCTACAGGAATTAAGGCTACCACACCGCTTAAGATCATCATCAGTTTGGTTTTGGACAACATTAATAACCTCCTTATACGGAACAATAATCTCTAGTTATTCTCCTTCCACTTCAATCAAAAATATCCGTTCCTTAAATCCACCACGACTTTCAGCTTTCTCCGCACGAAGCTCCTCCAGCTCTGCGCTATTACTTCCATGGGTCTCCGCCAGCGCTTGAATTACTTCCAGCATGTCGGCAAGCTCCTCTAGAGCTTCTTCATTACTCACTGCCCGAAAATACTCCTCCGACTCTTCTTTCAATTTTTTACGTAGTTCAGTTATGTATTCTTTGGGAAGCTATCAGGTTGGGAATTCCGTCACGCACTAGCTTTTCATATATGGGCACTTAAGTTCTTCCCTTCTACTTGATGTTCGGACTGCCTTCACACTTGATCTGACCCCACCACTAGCCGTGCTACAAAAGGAATATCTGCAGGAGCAAAAGTGAACTGACCGAGTGTAGTTGGAAACACCCACCTATATTCATCGTGATCGACAAGTTCAATTACACCTCCCAGATATCGGGCTTTCCAAGCAAACAGTCTGATCTCGACACTTCCATAGTTGTGCTCGTTCACGCCAAAGCTTTCATAGGGAAGGATTGTTATCCCCATCTCCTCCTGAAGCTCTCTTTGCAGACAATCTGCGATGCTTTCATCCTGCTCTATTTTGCCGCCAGGAAATTCCCACAGACCTGCCTGAGATTTACCTTGCCTGCGCCGAGCAATAAGAATCTGTCCTTCTTCATTATGTATAATCGCTGCCGCCACCTGGATCACAAGGAACACCTCCTTTATTGCTATTTATTAGACAGATACTTCTATTAAAACATACATTTCATTCCAAACCAAAGAGACTCTCCCAAAAGCTATTAGGCCCGGGAAAGTCTCTTCCGTACAGTTTCTCTATAAATTCACAGCAAAGTCTTCTTTACGGAAAGACTGCTGCTATTTCTTCAGCACAAGCTCTAATCGGACCTCAAGATTGTTCTCCGTATCCAGCACAACGGTGTGTGGATTGCTTAAGCCAAAATCAGAAAAAGCCACTGTAGTTGTACCCGACAGCATCAGCTGTCCACCACTGTACGCTGCTTGAGACTGGAAGGTAACATCCTTTTCTACACCCTTCACTGTAAGCGCTCCTTGCATTTCAACCGGCACAGTTGCTCCTTCGGTCCATTCCGTTGGCAGCTCCGAGAATGATTTCACTACAAACGTAGATTGCGGAAATTCCGTAACGGCTAGAAAGTCTTCCCCTTTTACATGCTCATCTCTTTGACCATTGCCAGAGTCCAGAGCGCTCATATCTACTGACCCTTCTCCAACCATCGAAGTAGAATCTTCTATATTAACTTTCCAGGTACCTTGAACTTTGTTATCCACGAAGTTTACTGTTTCTTTAGAGGTGGTTACTGACCAATATACTTTAGAAGCATCCGTAACCGTCCAATCACCGTTTAATTGATCGGCTGTGACCGCCATACCTACTGGTGCTCCAGTGTTAGTCGTGCTTTCTCCATTACCGGCAGTTGTAGCTTGCCCTGGAATCACGGACTCGATCTGTACATTATTGCCCAGCGATTTATCCAGCAATGTATAACCTGTGACTACTCCTACGATAATGACTCCGGCAGCGATCAAGGCTATTCTTTTTCTCTTCATCCTGTTCCCTCCAATATTCAAAATATTCTGTATATTTTCAAGCTCGTCCCTCATTCTAACAAAGCAATAAGTCGGGAAGAAGTCAGAGCAGAGCGAGCTATGATGTGTTAAACTTGTCGTAATTTTATAGATTGGAGGACCACCACATGATGAGATCCATTCTAATTGTTGAAGATGAGGAAGCTATCTCCAGGGTCCTCAGTGCCTATCTGAAAAAAGCAGGCTTCCATGTCACCCGTGTAGCCGACGGACGTGCTGCGCTGGAGTCTTTTGCTATAACACCTCCCTCATTAGTATTACTCGACATCATGCTGCCAAACATGGACGGCTTTGAACTGCTAAAGCTGATCCGTGAAAAAAGCAGCTGTCCCGTGATCATGCTCACCGCAAGGGACGGGATCAATGACCGACTAGCTGGTCTCGACGGTGGTGCGGATGATTATATGTCTAAGCCCTTTATTCCTGAGGAAGTGGTGGCACGGGTGAATGCTGTATTACGCCGTCCTTCGCAGTGGTCCGATGGCAGCCGCAAACGGCATTATGGCAGTTTGTTTATCGACTTTACTGCACGAGCTGTCTTTTTAAACGGGGTTGAGCTGAGTCTTAGTCCACGCGATATGTCGGTCATGTTATTTCTGGCTGAAAGACCTAATCAAATATGTACTCGCGAGCAATTAATAGAACATGTCTGGGAGATGGATTACGAAGGAAGTGACCGGGCCGTGGACTTGTCTATCAAAAGACTTCGCCAAGCGCTGTCGCATTGGCCAGTAGATGAGGGGGAAATCCGTACCCTGAGAGGAACAGGATATCAATTATGGACAACCTAAAGAAAAGCAGCCCCAAACGTACTTCGATTCTCTCCTATTGGACGATTCGTTACCTGCTCATCATTAGTGTTGGCCTCCTGCTAACTGCACTAACGACGTTCTGGTGGATCCAACAAGAAGCTATGAGTAACCGGATGCAGACTACTGGATTATTAGCACAGGAGATTGCCGACCGGAGCGTAAATCGTGAGGGTTCAATAGAGATCAGCCAAAATCTTGGAATGCTCATTGAAGACCGAAAACGATTCTTCAAGTTAACCGTAGAAATGTGTGTAATCATTACGGATCAGCAAGATCAGATGCTGTTCTCTATGCCACCACTAACTGAAGATGAGATGAGGCATAAACTTAATGATAGTCTTAACGACTCTCGCAGTCCGGAGTTCAAAGCTGCAGTAGCGTCCATAAAATCGGATGGGGAAACGCTGGGACAGGTGATTGTCCTTCAATCCAAGAAATCGCTGCGGCATATTCCGCAGGAGGAGATCATTTTTTTCTCCATTCTGTTGCTATTTCTAATCATATTAAGTTGGCTAACCATTTACCTCTTGTCTCGTAAACTGGCAAAACCGATCCAGAAAGTAGCCAAAGCAGCCGCTCAAATCAGCCATGGCCGTTATGATATTGTTCTGGATAAGGACGCCAAAGAACGAGAAATCCATGAACTGATGTTATCTTTTGAAGAGATGGCAGGCAAGTTACAACAATTTGAGCAGTCCCGTGCGGTTATGTTAGCCGGTGTATCCCATGAACTAAAGACACCAGTGACCTCTATTAAAGGCCTAATCCATGCCGTTCGTGAAGGGGTTGTCGAAGACGATGAAGCTATGGAATTTCTAGATATTGCTTTGCAGGAAGCTGGACGATTGCAACGTATGGTTGCCGATCTTCTGGATTACAACGCACTGACTGCAGGAATCGTTTCTGTCCGTCACGATCGACTGGATGCCGTGCCACTGTTATCCGAAATCGTGTATCAATGGAAGCTGACACAAGCGGATGAAGTCGAGGAGCCTGTGCTCCATATGCCAAGAACTCCCTTATTTTTGCGTGGGGACCCGCTTCGCATCCAACAAATCATCGTCAATTTACTTAATAACAGTGTACAAGCCAAAGCCCCAGACCGAATGGTGCAGCTTACAGTAGAGTTGCTTGAACAGCAAGGTCATGGCATGGCGGAGATTCGTGTTCAGGATAATGGGCTGGGCATCTCATCGAATCATAGTGAGCACGTCTTCGAGGCTTTTTTCCGAGGTAGCGACAAACAGAGCACACTACGTGGTCTGGGACTCGGTCTCACCTTCAGCCGTCTTTTGGCCGAATCTATGAACGGAAGCCTTGTGCTTGAGAAGCACTCCGGGGAAGGCTGTACCTTTGTGCTGTCTCTGCCGCTTGATCACTAAAAAATAGTCTGCGGGCCATCGTCATGGTATAATCATGTGCACAATCACACCGAAAACCGGAGGCTGTATATGCTTACTTTTGAACAAAAATTAGCGATTCTCGACTCTTACCCCCAACTGGAACGTAAAAACGTATCCCTTGGGCGCGTGAACTATCACTACGAGGAAAGCCAGCATGATAAGAAAACCGTTGCTTACCATCTGCATCCTAATGGGAATGGTTATGTGTTCGCAGGCTTATTGCGGGGCTATGAGGCAGATGATAAGGGCTTTGTGAACATTCGCGACTACTCGGAAGCCGAGCTGCGGAGTCTGCTGGATGCCTCCATCACCTCACTGTCTATCTACATTCCAGACGCCCCTGTAGCCAGCAAAAGAAAGAAAAAGGCTGCGGCTGCCGCCGACTCACTCTGGACTAATGATGAGGGCCATACACTGACTCTAAAGCTTGAGGATGATTTATGGTATGTCTATGCCGACCTTAATCTAGAAATGGCCTTTGAGACCCTTGAGGAAGCTAAAGAATATTTAGCGGAAGAGGGATTTACAGCGCAGGAGTAAGCAGGGGTAATAATAACTCCTATCAGAAAAAAATAAAAAGAGGTGTCCTAACAGCCATTTATTTTGGCCATTTGGACACCTTTTTTCAGTTGCGCGCTTGCAAGCTCTACCCAAAACTTCGCTAATAAAAAACATTAATAGCCCCTCTAACTACCGAGACCATCATTCAATAATTTGTAGTATAAAAAGAATACTACCACTAATACCCAAATTATGGTTAGATGAAGGGGAAGCTATATCCTAAAGGGAAAGAAGCGTGAACGCACATGAGTTTTGAAATCGTAGAAGCCACTATACCGGAGATCCAAGCTGCATTAGAAGCCGGAGAACTTACGTCAAAACAACTAGTTCTCATGTATTATGAACGCATAGCTGATCATGACAAAAATGGCCTGACGATTAACTCTGTGCTGGAGATCAATCCTGATGCATTATTTATCGCAGAATCTCTAGATGTTGAACGTACGATCAACGGCTCCCGGGGACCCCTGCACGGCATACCTGTGTTATTGAAGGATAACATCAATACAGGGGATAAAATGCATACTAGCGCAGGCTCGCTGGCTTTGGCGAATTCTTTTGCCGGAGAAGATGCGTTTATAGTTACAAAACTGCGTGAAGCCGGAGCAATCATTATGGGTAAAGCCAATATGACCGAATTCGCCAATTTTATGACAACCGGCATGCCCTCCGGCTACAGCTCCCGCGGCGGGCAGGTCCTTAATCCCTACAATATATCTACACCAACAGGTGGCTCCAGTGCTGGTTCTGCGGTAGCTGTCGCTTGTAACTTTTGTACAGTCTCTGTTGGCACAGAAACCTCGGGATCGATCCTTAACCCCGGTAACTTAGGCTCCATTATTGGCATTAAGCCAACCGTTGGACTGCTCAGCCGTTCGGGAATCCTTCCGCTATCCAATACACAAGATACTGCTGGCCCTATGGCCAGAACCGTTCGTGATGCTGTTTTGCTGCTAAACGCAATGCTTGGCAATGATCCTCAAGATGCAGCAATGGGAACGAATATAGGTAGAATCCACGAAGATTACACTGTATTTCTAGACGAGAATGGCTTGCAAGGCGCGCGTATAGGTATCCCGCGTGATTATTATTTCGAGGAGCTGACAGAAGAACAACTTGCACTGTTCAATGCTTCCGTAGATAGAATGAGAGAGCTTGGAGCTACTATTATTGATCCTGCGGATATTAAGACCGCCCGGGAAATTAGTTATTCTTCGGTGGTATTGAATGAATTCAAAACAGCCTTGAACGCTTATTTATCTCGCTTGGGCCCTGGGGCACCGATGCGAACCTTAAAGGATATTATAGATTTTAACCATGCACATCCTGTGGAGACTTTAAGATATGGTCAAGCTACGTTAATAGATGCGGAATATACCTCTTCCGGCACACAAACCGAACCAAAGTATTTGCTGCACCGTGCGACTGACCTAAAACTATGTAAGGAAGAAGGCATCGACGCCACTATGAAGGAGCACAATCTGGATGCCCTGCTGTTCCCCGCCGATTTCGGCGCCAGAATTACCTCCAGAGCAGGATATCCGTCCATCGTTGTGCCTTCCGGTTATACATCAGCCGGCGCCCCCTTCGGTGTAACGTTCTCAGCGAAAGCTTATCAGGAGCCTACACTCATCAAGCTCGCCTATGCTTATGAACAAAACTACAAGGTGCGAAAAGCACCATCGCTAAAGAGTTTTATCTGATCACTTCTTATATCAAAAAGCCCGTAAACGGTGATGGTCTCATTCACTGTTTACGGGCCTTTACTTTTCCAAAATCTACATATACTTACTCATAGTCACGTTGATTCTCTTCATCGGCAATATTCTGTATTTCATCAGAGTGAATTAGAAACAACTCATACTCTCCTTCAGCATGCAGCTTCAGCGCCCGCTCTTTAAAAAACTTCGGACTCCCCTCCGCCGCATCCTCATCATAAAAGAGCAATATTCCGTCACTTTTGCGGAACAACAAATCGTCTCTAGCCCGAAACTGCCAGCTACCGTCATAAGGAGCATTACTGACCGCCCCGAAGAAATCCGCACCCGCAATAATACGCCGATACTCGTTCTGCTTTTCTTCTTTCCATTTCTCTTCCTGTCCGGTATGCGCTGTAATGATCCCAAGCTTTAAGTCCGGATATTGCAGCTTAAGTTCGCTCACCACTTCGCATGCCCACAGATCCACACCATACTGGCCGGGCGTAATCACCCATTCCACGCCTTCTTCGATCAAAGGTTTTAATCGGTTAGCTAGTGCCTTTTTGATATAAGGAATCCCTAGATGCTTATTGTCAAAAATACCGAGCTCGTGCGCACGATACCCCGTTACTAGTAAAGTCTTCATGTGCTGCCTCTTTCCTGAACGTTGGCTTATCCTTTAAGTCTGCATATTTGTTCATTATATAACATTTGCATATTTCATTTCTTTAGGCAAACTCTCAGCGGAAATTAAGCAAACTTTCAGAACTGTTTGTTATATTTCTCCTAATCTATCTTTAACCTACTAAGGAGGAATAAAAAATGAGAAAGTTCGTTCCTATTCTAATATCTGGAGGCCTACTCGCTTCTCTATTATTGGCTGGCTGCAGCGCGAATTCAGAGGCCGAAGAAACAACTGCTGCAAATAACCAAGCAGACAGGGGTTCAGCAGCCAAACAACCACAAGCAAACGGCGATCAACAGAATGGCGGACCTAATATGTCCATGAATTTCGGTAAGATTAAGAGTGTAAGCGATACTACCCTTACCATCTATAAATCGGACATGTCTATGCCCCGACAAGGTGCTGGAGAAGGTGACGGGCAGAACAGTCAAGGCGGTACCCCACCGGAAAGACCTGATGGCGATCAAAGTACAGGAAATGGCGCTGCGCCCGAGGGTGGGATGCCACAAGGGGAAATGCCGGAAGGTGGCGGAGGACAAGGCGGTGGGCTACAGGGAGGTAGAATGCAGCAAAGCTTCTCCGATGAAACCACAGACATTACGATTGATGCGGATACTAAAATCGTAGCGGTTACCTTCGACAATGGCACGCGTCAAGAAAATGCGATCACCTTAGCAGAACTGAAGGCTGATGATATTATCCAATACACACTTAAATCAGATTCCACCGTGGCGGAGAGCATTATATTAAGTAATGGCAATCCGGGTGGAGCTACTCCAGATGACAGCGCGAGCAGCAGCAGCTAATGAAATGCTGCACCACAAAAAAAAGATCTTCGGGGACAAGCTGGTTCCCCGGAGATCTTTTTATATATACTATGAATTAGTTCTTATCCGACAAAATCAATACTCCACGGGCTGGCACAACAGCAGAACCGCTAACCTTATTGCCAGTCAGAAGATCCGTACGCTCAGTAGCACCAATATCCGCACTCAAATCACCAGTGGTGTGGTTCAGCAAGAATAGGTAGGATACGCCTTCCTTCACACGTTGCACAGATTCGATACCTTCCGGTGCAGTTACTAGCGGCTGAATGTTCTTGTCGGCACACAGATTGGCTAAGAATCCTTTCAAGAATCCCGCTTCTGGGCTGGTAGCCACGTAATACGCTTTACCTTCACCAAAGTTATTCACAGTCAAGGCTGGCATTCCTTTATAGAAATCAGATCCGTACTCTGCCAAAACCTCAGCACCTTCGGCATGAATCAGATCGCAGAGCAGATCACATTTGTAAGAACCACTCAAATTGCCCCACGCTTTGTCCATCACAATCTCATTGCTCATCCCTGGCAGCAGTGCATCAATTTCCTCTGCCCAAATCCCGAGTACGTTGCGCAGTTCCCCAGGGTAGCCACCTACGGTTACGAGGTCGTTCTCATTAACAATTCCACTGAAATAAGTCGTAATGAATGTACCGCCTGCTTTTACAAAAGCTTCAACCTTCTCAGCAAAACCCGGCTTAACCATATACATCACAGGTGCGATTACAATCTCATATTTGAACAGATTCTCTTCTACACCGATCATATCGGCTTCAATATTTTGTTGGTAGAGTGCATCATAATATTTATGAATCTCATTCACATAATCCAAAGCTACGGATGGTCCGCTTGAAAGGTTGATGGCCCAGCGGTTTTCCCAGTCATAAATAATCCCTACTTTAGCTGCACTCCGCGCATCCAATAGCTGATCTCCAAGCTGTCCCAGCTCTTTACCTAGCTCAGCGCATTCACGGAATACACGCGTATGCTCATGTCCCACATGCTCAATAACAGCTCCATGATACTTCTCACATGCACCAATTGAACGACGCAGCTGGAAGAACAGAACAGTGTCTGCACCACGCGCAACAGCCTGATAACTCCACAAGCGCATAACCCCTGGACGTTTCAAAGAGTTATATGGCTGCCAGTTCTGCTGGCTTGGCGTTTGCTCCATCAGCATGAAAGGTTGTCCATTCTTCAATCCACGCATGAGATCATGCGCCATGGCTGTGAAGCTGACCGGTGTATCCAGCGAAGGATAGTTGTCCCAAGAAATGACGTCCATATGTTTAGCCCACTCAAAATAGTCCAATTCATCATAAAAGCCCATCAAGTTAGTGGTAACAGGTACGTTAGGACTGTGCTCCTTAATCGCATCGCTCTCAATTTTGTAGCATTCCAGCAAGCTATGAGACATAAATCTACGGAAGTCTAATGAAATGCCTTGGAAGTTGGTGCGGTTGCCATCCCATTCTTCACTCAGCTCACTAGGCAGTACAATTTCTTCCCAATCATAAAACGTATGTCCCCAAAAACGTGTATTCCATGCTTTGTTTAATGCATCCAGAGAACCATAACGTTCCTTCAACCAGACACGGAACGCCGCTTCAGATAAATCAGAATAATCATAGTTACTGAACTCATTCGAAACGTGCCAAGCTACAAGCCCCGGATGATCCTTATAACGTTCAGCCAGCTTTCCTGCCAGCTTCGCTGCAAACTTGCGGTAAACCGGACTGTTTGGATTCGAGTTATGACGTCCACCGAACTTGCGTTTTCTGCCCTTCACATCAACACGAGTAACTTCAGGATAACGATGAGCCATCCAAGCTGGGTGCGCTCCTGTACCTGTTGCCAGACATACGTAAGTACCATTTTTATATAGTCTATCCATTAATTCATCTAGTGATGAGAAATCATAAGTGTCTTCGGAAGGTTGGATCAGCGCCCAGGAAAACACATTAATTGTGGCAACATCAATTCCTGCCAGCTTAAACATACGCTCATCCTCTGCCCATACAGGCGCATCCCATTGCTCTGGATTGTAATCTCCACCGTACCAAATCTTAGGTAATTTATCGTTAATCACACTTCGCACATCCTTTATAGTATAATTATATATATATTGTAATCGGTTAACCTGACGCTATAAATATAAAATAATCTTCCCAGCATATAAGAATATGGAACTAAGAGGAGATGGAATCATTGAAGGGAATCGTGCATCGTAGAATTGTGTTCCCCCATGAGGGTGGACAGGATCTACCTATCACATTAGACAGTATCGGTCACAATCATCAACAGGAAAAAGTATCCCGCTTAGATGGCTACGAAACCTATCATTGGCTCCAAACGGCGTCTGGTGAAGGGGTGATTCATTTTGAGAATAAAAGCTTCTCCCTTCCCGCAGGCAGTGGTGTATTACTTCTCCCCTATACTCCACATCGCTATGAAGCTTCGGCTGCTAACTGGAGCACCTCTTATTTAACGTTCGGAGGCAGCTCTGCAGGGTCTATTTTGGAGACGCTGGGGATGAATATGAATTCTTTTTACCGCTGGGAAAAAGAGGCGCCTCTCTCCAAGCTGCTAAGAGAAATACTTGATCAGTATGATGCCTCACAGGACATGTTTGGTCTGACTGCCTCCACTGATGCTTATCGCTTTCTGCTTACTTTAAGCAAATATGGGCAACTGCATAACAACACAACGATATCCCGTAATGTCGATAAGCTGCAGCCGCTACTGAAATGGATGGACAGCCATTATGGTGATCCTGATCTCGGACTTAACGATCTAGCCGGTCAGCTTGGCGTCTCAGGGCGATATCTCAACAATCTATTCATACAAACCTTTGGGCTATCTCCTTATGCCTATTTCGTACGGCTACGTATCCGTAAAAGCAAAGAAATGCTCGTAAGCCAGCCGGATCTTACTGTAAAAATCATCTCGCAGAGAGTAGGCTTCCGTGATGTTAGCCATTATGTTGCCACCTTTCGCAAGCAGTCAGGGACTACACCGGAGCAGTTTAGACGACTTCACTAATACTCTAAGGTGTACAGCTTAATCGCCTCCTGCGTAGTGAAATGCTACATAAGGTTGCTTATGACAGAGCTCATCGCTGTGTGGATCTCATTAGTATGGCATGTGTGTCAGAGTAACTGCATTTTGTACACTTAAATCAGCCTGTTCAGCACAAAATATCCATATAAGTGTATTCTGTGCAGTTATATTCTCAGCATTTGGCTGTGAACCGTGATACTTCGCATTATAGCTGCACTAAATACAACTAAATCCATTTCATAGGCCGAGAGCATAAAATAAGTGTAGAAAGTGCAGCTATTCTGTATCAAACCAACTCTCCGTTCCTTCCAGTTCAGCTATTCCGCATCGTACCAACTGACTTGTCTCGACAGCTACAGTCCCCGCCAAAATGTGTATTCTATTGCACTTCATACATTAGAATGCCCTTTTCCATCTCATTTCGAGCATTCTATTGCACTTCGTGCATTAGAATCTGGTGAAACCCATCAAAATGGACGTTTCCCACCAATCTGATTGCACAATCTGCAACAGATCTCAAATCCCCCCACCCAAAAAGGAATTCTATTGCACAGAGTGCAATCACATTCACATTCACATTCACATTCACAAGGATTAGAACATACGCCGAAGGAGATAAGAATGCCCTTCCCATCATCGGTTACTTAGAATCCCTACATCTCCAGAATATCCACACCATACGGCTCAAGCTGCAGCTCTCCTGAACAAATCGAGTGGTTCAGCAGACTGTTATACTCCTGCGGCAACGGGATCGTCACAGACTCCCGGCTCAAATTAAGCAAGAATAAGAAGCTTCCTTGATCTCCCGAACGCACAGAGGCCTGTACTCCATCCGGCAAACCCTCAAATCTAAACAGCCCCTGCTGTTTGGAAAGGCGCTCCAATAAAACTGACCAGAATCTCTCTTCCATATGAGTCCCAAAGTAATAAACCTGACCTTTTCCAAAAGCATTGACGGTTACAGCCGGAGTTCCACTATAGAAATCATCGCCATACCACGCAATCGGCCATGCCACAACAGGTCTCAGGATGTCGCACCACTGCGTGCATTCATATTGGTTCCCCTCAGCATCAACGACCTTATGGGTTTCAGCACCTATTGGATCATACTCCAGCACTTCAACCCCTGTGCAATAGCTCAGTAGCCCCGGTAGTGGCTGCATGACTGCGATGTTATTTGTAGTTTTCACGCCACTTCGATTGGTAATAAGCAAAGTTCCGCCAGCTAGTGCAAAATCCTCCAAACTACGTACAATCTCCTCATCCAGCAAATATAAATTCGGAGCAATCACTACTTTATAACCATCCAGCGATTGTCTAAAATCGATAACATCGCAACCCATACCGAGCTTCGTCACCGCACGGTGTATCTGTTTAATATTCTCATAATAATCGAATCCTTCAGCCTGAGGCTGAATATCCAGCGCTGCTTTTTCTTCATGAGAATGGAGTATAGCTACTTCATTCTTTAGCGTCGTTCCAGTCAGCTTCTCCCCGAGTGTATTAACCTCATGGCATAGCTGAGTGAACTCCGCAAACCTGCGTCCTGGGACATTGCTGTGATCAATCAGTCCGTGCCAGAATTGCTCTGCTCCCGCGACTGCACTACGCCAGCGGAAATGAACGACGGTATCCGCACCTCTGGCTATCGTCTGCCACGCATAAGCACGAATCATCCCAGGATACGGCGTTCTCCACATCGGCATCCAACAACCTGGTGAACCACTTAGCTGCTCCATGATCCAGAAGTTTTGACGTTTAATACCACGGGTTACATCTAGTGAAAGTGCTCCGCTATATGGTGTTGTCGCTTGCTTGGTTGGCGAAGTATTCGGATAATAGTCAAATGCAGCGACATCCAGATCAGCACCGACTGCGTACATATCCAGACGCTGCGGATAGCTATGAAAGTTATGAGTGATAAAATGCTGCGGACAAATAGACCGCAAAATATCAATCTGCGTCTTCTGGAATGCTACCACCGAATCCCACTGAAACCGCTGATAATCTAGCAGGAATGATGGATTCTGATGTGGTGATCCACCCAGTGGAACAGTAAGCTCATTCCAATCGCTATATTCTCCACTCCACACAACCGTTCCCCACTCTGCATTCACCCGATCAAGGCTGCCATATTTGGCTTTCACCCAATTGCGAAACGCTATATTACAAGCATCACAATGACAATCTAACATCCCGAATTCATTATCAGTCTGCCAACCAATAACGGCCGGGTGTTTACTATAGTGCTCCGCAAGTCGCTGCGTGATACGACTTCCGTATTCGCGCAAAGATGTACTATTATAGCAGCGGTGTCCGCGTACCCCCGGATGAAAGGTCTCTCCCTTCGCAAATAGCGGCAAAACGTCCGGAAATTTCGTAGTTAACCATCTAGGAGGTGTAGCTGTGGGCGTACCAATCACAACCTGTAATCCATACTTATGAAAAAGATCCAGCGCGCGGTCCAGCCAACCGAACTGGTAATTGCCCTCCGCTATCTCTAACCGGCTCCATGCAAACTCGGCGACTCGAACTACCTTGACACCTGTTTCCTTCATTAATTTGATATCTGGTTCCCACATGGATTCTTCCCAATGCTCCGGGTAATAGTCCACACCTATCTGAATAAGATCATATCGTTTCACCGGCGTCCTCTCCCCCTATCTTGTTATCACCAAAATAAAAGGCGCTCCCCGTCTCATAATGATGAGGTATACGGAGAACGCCTTTGTTAACCACTAGTCCATTTTAATCTTATGAACGAGCTTCACTTATTTCTTAAGCTTGTCCCAAGCTGCTTGCATGCCTGTCATCCAGCCATTCACATCAACCTTGCCAGCGATCATCTGTTGAATCACACTAGCAAATTCTTGAGTTACACCGTCAGGGAATTTAGAGGATTGCAAACCATACACTTTGTCTTCTTTTACATAGTTCCATACGTCAGATCCAAGCTTACCGATATCTTCAGGAGTTGCTTCGATGGTGGACAACGCAGGGATGAATTTCCATTTTTTAACGATGTACTCTTTACCCATATCTGAAGTTACCAACCAGTTCAAGAATGTTTTAGCTTCTTCTTTAGATCCGGAATCTTTGTTGATAACAAGGTTTGCAGGAATACCTACAGTCATTTTGTCATTCTTTGCAGCATCTTCATTGATTGGCATAGGGAACATACCGATGTTCATGTCAGGTGTAATGTTATCAACAAGGGTTTGTGCCCAGTTACCTTCTTGCATCATTGCAGTTTCACCTTTAGCAAACATAGCCAAGTGAGTGTTAGCATCTGTAGTCAACGGATTTTTTTGTCCGTATTTCAAAGTCAAGTTGAGCAAGTTGCTCCAATCTTCAAACACTTTGTTACCTACGATTGTACCCGTACCATCATTCAAGCTCTTAATGAAGCCATTTACATCATCTTGTTGAGCAAATGCTACGCTGATCCCTTGGTTACCAAGGAGCCACCATTCTTGATACGCATTACCAAAAGGAGTTACGCCAATCGCTTGCAATTTCTTAGCCGCATCTTCTAGTTGTGACAATGTTTTAGGAGTTTCAGTGATGCCTGCTTTTTCGAACAGGTCTTTGTTATATACAAAACCAATTCCTTCAAGGTTCATTGGCATACCGTACACTTTACCGTCTTTAGTCATTGGCTCTGCTGCCATAGGAATCAGATCTTTCACCCAAGGTTGATCGGACAGATCTTCCATCTTATCTCCCCAAAGCTCCATTTCAGCATATCCGCCATTTGAGAAAATGTCAGGCGCGTCGCCGGAAGCAAACTTAGTCTTCAGTGCTGCAGCGTAATCGGCACCACCACCAACGGTTTGAATATCCAGCTTGATGTTAGGGTGTTCTTTTTCAAATTCAACCTTAAGCTCATTAAGACCTTCAACGATTTCAGTTTTGAATTGAAAGATCTTAACCGTCTTTACTTCACCTTTATCTGTGCCAGCGCTTCCATTTTGTGAGTTACTAGAAGCGTTATTGCCTCCACCGCATGCTGTTAATGCTAAACTCATCGCCATTACTGCCGAAAGTGCAACTGCCGAGCGTTTCTTATTCATTATATTTTCCCCCTTAAGATAGTGGACTACTTATGAAATATTTGGAACGGAGGGCTCGGTGTTAACCTTTCACCGAGCCAGCCGCTATTCCCTCAACAATGTAACGCTGCATGAACAGATAGAAAATGATAATTGGAGCAATCCCGATTACGAGAGCCGGAAGCGCCATATCCCATTGTTTGGTGTATTGACCAAAGAAGGAGAAGGTCGCCAGCGGAATGGTCCGAAGTTCTGGTGCCTGAAGAATCAAGGAAGGCAGCAGATAGTCATTCCATATCCCAAGTGCATTAAGCACGATCGTTGTCATTACCATTGGCTTCAGCAAAGGAAGTACTATGCGGAAGAATACGGTAATTGGATTACATCCATCAACTGTAGCCGCCTCTTCAATTTCAAGCGGAACGGACTTGATAAAGCCGTGGAATAGAAAGATTGCCATTGGAACACTGATCCCTAGATTCGTGATAATCAAACCCAGGAAGGAGTTGTTTACTCCCATTACATTTACAACTTTCAAGATTGGAATCATGATCGTTTGAAACGGAACAACCATTGCGGCTACGAACAACAGTAACAAAAACTGATTAAATTTCGTATTCGCCCGAACCATACGATAAGAAGCCATCGCACTAAACAGAGAGATTAGAATAACACTGATAACAGTTATGATAACCGAATTTCGGAAAGCTTCACCGAAACGTGCCAATTTCCAAGCACTTGTATAGTTCGACCACATAAATGTCTGTGGCCAGCTTGCAGCATCACTCAGAATTTCACCGAACGATTTCACTGAGTTTGCTAGCAAGAAATAAAATGGAGACAGGAAGAGCAGGGCCAGAAGAATCATCAACACTTCCACGCCGATATTCCATCTGCTTTTTGTCTTGGCGTTCATTAAGCTTCTACCTCCTTGCTCTTCGTAATACGGACTTGAATCAGAGTGATAATCGCCACGATAACGAAGAACAGCAGCGCTTTAGCAGTACCCAGACCGTAACGATTGTTCAGGAAGGCTTCATTGTAAATATTCATAGCAACTGATTCTGTAGATTTGAACGGTCCGCCTTTCGTCAAGGAAAGGTTAAGGTCAAACATTTTGAAGGACCAAGAAATGGCCAAGAACAAACCAATGGTTACAGCCGGCATAATCAACGGAACTACAATGCTGCGTAGTACCTGCCAACGGGAGGCACCATCAATATCAGCCGCTTCCAGGACTTCTTTCGATACGTTACTGAGAGAAGCGATGTAGATAACCATTAGATAACCGGAAGACTGCCAAACAAAAACCATTACAATCGCCCAGAAGCCGGTTGTTGCATCACCCAGCCAAGGAAGATTAAAGAACGACCAGCCTGTGAGTTCTCCCATTGTTGCGAACCCTTTGATGAAGATAAATTGCCAGATGAACCCGAGCAACAATCCCCCAATAACGTTCGGCATAAAGAAGATCGTCCGAAGCATGTTACGTGTCTTTAATGGTTTCGTTAACAGATAAGCTAGGAAAAACCCTACCACATTAGTCAAAATTACACCTAACACAGTAAATCTTACGGTAAACCAAAAGGAAGACCAGAAGTCGGGGTCATTCGTAAATATAGTGGTGAAGTTTTGAAATCCTACCCAACTTACATTACCGGATACACCGTTCCAGTCTGTGAAGGAGTAATACATCCCCATGATAAATGGGATAATCGTTATTAAGGTAAAAAACAAAACTGCAGGACCAACGAAGAATACCTGTTGACCTAACTGGGACAACTTAGTGCCGCGCATTTATTGTCCCCCCCTTTCTTTTGCTCACTTACTTGTTTATGCTTTATACACATATTATCTGTTTTTTTGAGCGCACCTCACACCTACGGAAGTGATCTTTCAGGTGTAAAATATTGATCGGATGTGACAAATTTCGATGAAATGGAACACGATTCGCACAAAAATGATCGTTTTCATCCTACTTCCAACACTAATTTGTATTATGGCCACGATGTTTATAAGCTACCACTTTAGTACTCAATCCTTAAGAACAAGAGCAGTAGATGAGAATACGAACCTTCTCTTTCAAGGTACTAGAAACATTGAAAGTTTGATTCAGGAAATCAATCGACTCTCCCTTATCGTCTATTCAGATTCAGAATTCTACAGATCTCTCGAAGCTGGATACGAGGATATGCTAGCAAATGCACGAATTTATTCTTCTCTGAATTACATTTCATCATCTATGCCTGACATATCTCAGGTCTATTTATACGGTGTCAAGGACAGCAAAGCCACTCTGCTCACCCAAAATACACCGAAACGTTGGCAGGGTGTTCCACCTTATCCTGATTCCAAGATCAATACCGATTCTGCGGTATCCTTACAGAGTACGCATTTAAGTCATAGCTACGGCCTAACGGCACCGATCCCGCAATTTATACCGGAGCCAGTGTTTACCTTACACAGAAGAATCGAAAGAGTCCCTACCACAAAAGCGCTTGGTTACCTGTCGATTGATGTCAGGCTAACGGCTCTAACCGACATCATCAGTCAGTTATATGATCAGAAGCAGGAGAACATCTGGCTGCTGGATGGCAACGGAAACATTGTCTATGGGGACAATAGTGAAGAATACGGCAAGAAACTGAATGCAGCTTGGTACGATACGAATATCAGGGACAAGCAAAGCTCACAAGGATACTTTGAAGAGGACAAAGCTATGTTTATTTACCAGAATATCGAAGGTCCAGGGTTAAATTGGACGTTGGTGAAGCAGATTCCCGTATCTTATCTTTTTCGAGAAGCCAATGAGGCGGCAACGATCAATATAGCACTAATGGTCCTGCTGCTGATTACAATTACAACGCTAACGATCCTAATCTCTTTTCGAATCACTGCCCCGATCAAGCAATTGACCCGCTACATGAATCAGGTCCAGACCGGGAAGCTTGATATCGATATCCGTCCCATGGGCAAAGACGAGATCGGTGTCGTTACAGAACGGTTCCGCAGTATGATGGATACGATCAACAATCTGATCCTAAGAGAATACAAGCTGGAATTAACTAATAAAACGAATGAATTGCGGGCTTTGCAAGCGCAAATCAATCCGCATTTCCTTAACAACACCTTGCAGATCATCGGTACGCTTGCCTTGGAGCTTAAAGTACCCCAAATCTACTCTCTTCTTTCGGCGCTAGCGAAAATGATGCGCTACAGCATGTACAATGAGGAGAAGATTGTCACGGTTAAGGAGGAACTGGATCATGTCAAAGCTTACGTCGAACTACAGAAGGAACGTTTTGAAAATAAATTCAGTTTCCGTTACGATATGGAGGAAGCTCTTTTAGAGACATTTATGCCTAAGATGATTCTGCAGCCTATTGTAGAAAACTATTTCAAACACGGTTTTAACCATTCCCGCTCAGACGGATTTGTTGAGATCACCGCGGCCAAATTGGGCGACAAGCGAATGGAAATCTGTATTCAAAACAATGGAAATGCTATCCCTTCAGCGAAACTGGATCTTTTGCGGCAGAAGCTTCAACATTCCACTAGAACAGATATAGATTTATTAAGAAATACAGAGCAAGACAAGGAAGCTACAGGCTCTGGTATTGGTCTGCCGAACGTTCTGGCTCGGCTCAAGCTCGTATGCGGAGATAGCGCCATCTTGACGGTGGACAACCTCAGAGCAGGTGGAGTAGTTGTAAGACTGGAAATAGACATTATAGCGGAGCGTGAGACGATATGAAGGCGTTAATTGTTGATGACGAGGCGAGAGTCAGAAAAGCTGTTAGACTTCTTGTCGACTGGGACGCACATCAAATCAATGAAATTCTGGAAGCCGGAAACGGAAATGAAGCTATTGAGATCATTCGGCAAGCGAAACCAGCCTTGGTCATTATGGACATGATGATGGAATCCGGTAATGGCGTAGAATTAATGACATGGGTTAACGAATTTGCCGGCAACATCAAATTCATTGTGGTTAGCGGACATAATGATTTCGAGTTCGTGCGCCAGACTGTACGTCATGGTGGAATTGACTATATCCTTAAGCCCATTGAAGCGGAGGCAATCAATGTAGCAGTCGCTAAGGCAGTGGCTGCCTGGCGTTCAGAGGAAGCTGACCGTAGCGAACGCCAGAAGCAGAGCATCCAGCTTAATGAGTTCAAGCCCATCTATGGAGAAAAGCTGCTGTCCGCACTAATCGATGATCCGATCAACTCGGAATTATCTCTTCGAAGGTTGCGAAGCGATGGCATTATCCCGGAAAACGTCCTCTCTTCGCGCCTAATACTGGTGCAGACAGATACAGGAAATAATCTCCTACTTAACCGTTTTGGAGGAGACACCGGTCTCCTGAACTACGCTATCGTCAATATTTGTAATGAATTTTTGCAAGGTCAGCGTAAGGGTGTGGCTTTTCGTTACTGGGGAGGTCCTTCGGAGATTGCCATCATTCTATGGGATATCCAAACGTCTGTTGTCGAGCTTATAGGGAGAATTAATCAGGGGATCTACTCTACTTTGCAGGTCCGAATGCATTTCGGAATTAGCTGCATCGGTAACCTACCTAAGCAATTATCTTATCAGCGTGCAGAGGTGGCTGAGGCCTTACAGCGTAGAAATTTATTAATTCATGAGGATTACTGCCATTTTTCTACTTCCTCCGAAGAGTTTAAAGAGCGCAATGAAACCACAAAGACAGAAATTCAAGGACATGCATCGCCGACGATCTTCGCACATGTGAAGGAAGATTGGAAAATGGCGGTCATCAGCGGAAGCACTGATGTATTGTCCGCGGCAGCACAGCACTGGGTGGACGAGCTTAGCCGATGCGGAATTGTTACACCAGAGATTCTAAACTCGTGGAAGAATGATGCACTCTTATTTCGTTCCCAGTTGGTACGGGAAACGTTAGGCCCTGATGCCGATAGCGCACTAGTCGAGTTAGAACAGGCCGATCAGCTTCACCCAGCTCCTTATACGAATGGTTACTCGTTCTCCTTATTTGCTTGGCGTGACTGGTCATTTGATCTGATGGAGCGAATATCAGAAGTGATAGCCGCTAAACAAGCTAAAGAAAGCAATCCTATGCATGATATCGTGAAATATATCGAACTTAATTATGCCTCTGATCTATCCTTACAGGAGATTGCCGGAAAGTTTTTTGTTAGCCGCGAATATATTTCACGCCGATTCAAACAGGAATACGGCATTAATTTCTCCGATTTCATCGTTAACGTCCGGATAGATAAAGCTAAATTGCTTATGCAGAACCCTCGTCTAAAGCTGTCGCAAATTTCCGAAATGGTGGGGTTTCATGATGTGAAGTATTTTAGCAAGGTATTCAAGAAACAGGTTGGTGTATCACCCAAGGACTATCGAAACCAGTTTTAAATTTAATTAATACCACGCTACGAGAAAACGGTTATCTCCTTTATGGAAGACAACCGTTTTCTCGCAGAAATATAAAGATAATGTATAGCGTGAAACTTATATTTTCTTATATTTTTAAAAAGGCGTCCGCGACCGTCTTACCGGCTATGCCGTTCGGATGCGGGTCGTCTGTTCCACTCATAAACTCTGGTCTGATCCGGTGATCGTCTGGTGCAGGCAATGACAATAGGCTTGCTATATCAAACACCCGGCTCACACCTATAGGTGGATTAGACAAAATCTCACGATTCACCTTGCGCCAAGTTTCTTCTCTTTCACCCTGAAAATTGAACGGTGGCACCGTACTTAGAATAATATTAGCTTCAGCATTTGCCCCCTTGATCTTAGAAATAATGGTCTGCAAGTCACCCAGAAGCTCGTCCGCCGAACGGCAGCCAATATCAATATCATTTACTCCGAGTACGATCATCACTTCATCACTTTGCTTAGTTTTGTTTAGCCATGGACCATCTGCAGCGACATCATAAGCTCTAGCCCAGCCAGAGCCGAGATTCCATACACCAATATCCGTGCCAAGACCATCCGCAATTCTCGCGACCCAATATTCGTACTCATCCTTTAATGTCCGCACACCTTGAGTAATCGAATCCCCCAAGAATACTAGTTTCTTGGTAACAGATTTCTTATACCCAATGAAGCTTGGCAGTACCAAAAGATTATCAGACGCTGTAAAACCATCCGCTGATTGCTGTGCGGCAAGATTTCCGGGCGCGTCATAAGCTGAAACCAGCATCCCTTCAACATTGAAAGGAATCGATTTACCTGCAGTGAGTGTCTTAATCGTCCACGTAAACGCCAAGTAATGACCCTCCGGCAGAACAATGCTTGTCTCATCACTCCAGAAACATTCGCCAGCCGCAACGGTTTTTGAGGCTTTGCCCTCAAAGGTAAGTGCATGCTGTGTATTCTCAGCTATTGTTCCGTCTGGTTCTGTTCCTCCGTCAGCGATATAAGCTGTCTCGATAACCCAGTCGCCTCCAGGTTCACTGCCTACAGCTTCTTGCCCTTGATCCCATGTAGAATCCACCGCGTTGCTATGCCAGAACTTCAACTTCAACGTACCATTTTCCCTTAAACGAATATAAGTCCGGAAGGTATGCGTAAATGGTTCTTGCCTATTCATTATAAAATTCGCTGCAGTTGAAAGAACCGTTGCTGAGGTATATTCCGTCTGGTTCAATACTCCACTTCCCTTTGTTAAATTAGTATCCATAACGTTCCCCCGTTATTCAGTAAGATTGTAACACTAAAACCTCTCTAATAAACCAAGAGAACAGATCGTCCACCCAGTTTACAAGAGAGGTTATGGCTATATCAATATGCTTTAAGAAACAATCTTATTTCAATGTAATCGTAAACGATACGGTTTTTGCACCTGCGTTTACTTTTACTGTAGTTTCATCTACTTGCTCTGCACCTTCTACAGAAGCGATAGCTCCCAGATCTTTAAGTGAAAGCGAGAATTCTTTACCGCTACCTTCCGCAGTAACTGTTACCGTACTGCCTTTACGGTCAGCCTTCACAGTCAATTCAGGAGCACCTTTGAGATCACGAACGGTTGCAGAAGTCGTAGTGCCATCTTCAAGTGAATATAAGCCGAATTTAACGCCATTCGCATAGTCGTAATCCGGTTTGTTATCCACACTGCCGATTGCCAGCAAGGAATTCTGGCGAACGAATAGTGGCAGGCTAAAGAAATCATATTTCTCTTTGCGCCATGATCCACCTTGTACGGTTTCACCAGTAAGCAAGTGAGTCCAGCGCCCAGCCGGCAAGTAGTACTTCGCTTCGCCGTTTTCTTGGAAGATTGGGGCTACAAGCAAGGATTCACCTAGCATGTATTGACGATCCAACACTTCGCAAGTAGGATCTTCCGGGAATTCCATAACCATAGCCCGCATAGAAGCCCAGCCATGTTCATGAGCCTGTCCTGCTACATCATACAGATAAGGCATCAAGCTACATTTGAGTTTGGTGAAGAAACGGGTAACATCACAAGCTTCATCATCATAAGCCCAAGGCACACGGTACGAAGTGCTACCATGCAGACGGCTGTGACTGGACAATAGTCCAAACGCCAACCAGCGTTTAAATACATGTGCCGGAGCCGTGTTCTCAAAGCCACCGATATCATGACTCCAGAAACCGAAACCAGACAATCCTAGAGACAATCCACCGCGAAGGCTCTCTGCCATGGATTCATAATCTGCGTAGCAGTCACCGCCCCAGTGAACTGGGAACTGTTGGCCACCGGCAGTTGCAGAACGTGCGAACAATGCCGCTTCATTTTTACCAAGCTTCTCTTCTAGCACTTCAAATACAACCTTGTTGTACAATTGAGTGTAGTAGTTGTGCATTTTCATCGGATCAGATCCATCGAAGTAAACTACATCTGTAGGAATACGCTCGCCGAAGTCTGTCTTGAAGCTATCTACGCCCCCCATATCTACCAAATCACGCAGGTAGCCGGCATACCATTCACAAGCCGCAGGGTTGGTGAAGTCCACCAGTGCCATACCTGCTTGCCACAAATCACATTGATAAACGTCACCGTTAGGTTTTTTGAGCAGATAACCATTTTTCTTGCCTTCTTCAAACAAGCGGGAACGTTGCCCGATATAAGAGTTGATCCATACGCAGATCTTCAGCCCTTTATCTTTCAGTCGTTTCAGCATGCCTACTGGGTCAGGGAATACGCGCTCATCCCACTGGAAATCGGTCCATTGATATTCACGCATCCAGAAACAATCGAAGTGGAATACGCTCAGCGGCAGATCGCGCTCTGCCATACCATCTACGAAGGAGTTTACGGTTGCTTCATCGTAGTCGGTAGTGAAAGAGGTCGTCAGCCACAGGCCGAATGTCCAAGCTGGAGGAAGTGCAGGTTTGCCAGTAAGTGATGTGTAGTTGCTGATAACTTCTTTGATGGTAGGACCATCAATCACGAAGTATTCTAAGCTTTCTCCAGCTACGCTGAATTGCGCTTTTTTCACTTTTTCCGAAGCGATCTCATAAGAAACCAACTCAGGGTGGTTAACAAATACGCCATAGCCTTTGCTGCTTACATAGAAAGGAACATTCTTATAAGCTTGCTCGGAGCTAGTACCACCGTCTTTGTTCCAAAGATCTACGGTCTGTCCATTCTTTACAAAAGCGGTAAAACGCTCGCCCAAACCGTAAACGAATTCACCTACACCGAGATCCAGCTCTTCACGCATATACGTGTTGCCGTCTTGATCCGTGATATAAGCCATGGACTTGAAACCGCTGCCTGTAATTCTCTCGTCTCCACGATAGAAATCCACAGCCCATTGTTGGCCTTTGCGAATCACTACACGAAGTCCGCCGCTGATCAGCACAGTTTCGGAATCGTTTTCTTCAATCTTAACGTGATCTCCAGTACCTTTCGTGAGTTCGAAGACTGGACCGCGTTCTTGTACGCCATCATGATGAATAATCTTAACCCCTACCACACCTGGAAGCGGGGAATGAAATTTTACAGTAAGCAGGGTTGAATTCAGCGTCGCTGAACGCCCTGTGATTGGAGTTGTTTGAGTAATTGCTGTTAATCCATCTGGAGTCTTTTCTACAACATAATTTTGAACTGCACCGTTAATCGTGATACCATCACGCACCAGCCAGAGACCATCAGTAAATTTCATTGTGTACTTGCCACCTTTCAATTTGGTGTTTATAGTTGCATTATACCGATAAAAAATAAACAAAACTAATACTATATAGCTCATTTATAACACTATTTTGATGTTTTATCCGAAAGGAGTGGCATTTATGGACCGTACAACCCAGAGTTTGCTAAAAGAAGACAGAGTGCATGGCGATAGCATGTTTCCGCTTGCAGCTTATTGGATAGAATTACCAGCTGGAACACATGTCCTCGATACTCATTGGCATGAAGAAGCGGAGTTTTTTATGCTGCTCGAAGGAGAAATTCTGTTTCAGGTGGATACCGAATATTTCCCACTTAAAGCCGGTGAGGCTGTATTTATCGAGTCCGGTGATATTCACGCTGCCTATGTACTGAACGAAGATACGCCTTGCAAATTTTGTGCGCTCGTGTTTCTTCCTGATCTTCTCGCTAGTGCCCAATATGATACGATCCAGCAGAACACCATCTTACCCCTTCAGGAGAAAAGACAAAGCTTTCCTCGCCACCTAACACCGGCTGTGAAATGGCAGCATGAACTTCTCGGGCACTTAGAACGCATGATGGACGCCTACGCCGCGCAATCTCCCGGGTTTGAAGCTTTTATTAAAGGCACGTTACTCATCATGCTCTCGCTGATTGCTCCAGAGGATCGTTTTGTAAACCGCAGCCAGCTGGATGACGCTGATACTACTAAGATCAATCGACTTAAGAAGATTATTCTCTATATTCAGGATAACTATCAGGAGCCGATTAGAACTCGGGACCTCTCCGACCTTATCCCCATGAGTGAAGGACAGTTCTGCCGTTTTTTCAAAGAAATGACCCGTAAGACTCCAGTAGATTACATTAACTCTTACCGAATTCGCCAAGCCGCCGATCTACTGCAACAAAGCAACAGAAAAATATCCGACATCGCATTCGAGGTCGGATTCGATAATGTGAGCTATTTTATTAAAGTGTTTCGCAGAGCGATGAAATGCTCGCCTTCGGAGTTTAGGAAGGGGTCCCGTTGACATCTTGTTGTTCGACTTCTATTCATCGGTCGTTCTGAAGCTAATGGCTCTCTTTATTAATTCTTCCTGTTCATCTACCGATATATTATAGATAAATCTTATCGTCGTAGGAGGAGAATAAGCTATGCATATAACGAATATGACCTCTGCTATGGGAACGAGACTTAATGTAGCTGTTAGTCACCAAACTAACGATAAAACCATAAATTCAAACAGCAAGACAAGTGGTAGCGGAGACCACTTATCGTTAAGCAAATCTGCAAAAGCAGCTTTTCAAAATCAATCTAAAATGAGCGGAATGGTTGATTCTCTACTTAAACAAAAACAGAGTATCATCGATAGCAAGAACAGCCTAATTGAAAGAACCACCAAAAACTCACATAACCTTGATTCTATTCAAGATCAACTTAAGGAATTCGATAAACAGCTCCAAACGATTGACCAACAAATTGCGAAGTACACCTTTGAAGAGCAACAAAAGAACTTAGAAAAAGCTCAAAAAGAAGATCTATCGGATGAACCTAAAACCGAGCAAGAGATACAAAACGAAAGATTGAATACGATTGTTGCTATAAGCCAAAATGTTTCACAAATGGAGGTAGTTTCTTCTACCCATTCTAAGATGCATGGCGAGGCAAGAGTTCTGACCAAGGAAATCGAATCGGATGAAGCTCGTTCTACTCATTCTGCAACAGCCAAACGAGAGCAGTTATCCAAAATCGAAGATAGAATATCGGAAATGAATGAAACGTTAGGCGATACCATAAAAGACACCGGAGATAAAATTAAAGATCAGGAACGGACTGAGAAATTAGCCACCTACCAAGAAATTCAGCGTTTAGCCGAAGATTCTGATAAGTCGCAGCTAGAAATACTAATCTAACAAAGACAAAATTCTCTATATAGAAAAAGCAATCGGACCTCTACCACATCAAAGGGGTTGCCGATTGCTTTTTTATATGCAGATGATGTTATCTTTCAACTATTCCTTCCGAATCACGATAAAGCAGGTGCTGTCTGGCAAGGCCACTTCCTGTCCGCTCTCATCCATGAACCTTACTCTATCGCGCAGCGCTTCGGTATAACCTTCTTGCAAGTAATGCCGGAAGACTTCAATCTTCGCTTGCTTTCCTAAAGTCTGTTCAATAAATGAGGCAAACTCCGTAGGGGTAAAATAACCAAACTGTTCCTGTACTTCATGAATGTAAGCCTCTTCGCCCCAGGTATACGTATATAAAAACTCCATGGCATCATTAACAGGCATGAGTACTTCTTCTTCCCCTAATCTCTGATACTGAAGCTGACGTCCGGCAAAATCCTTCGCATAACGCTCCAGCCACGCCATACCGTCCTCCTCCAGAAAACGAACTTTCCGCAGCAATGCTGTGGGTTCGGTCATTATCCCATCGCGGATAATGATAACCCCGCCCACTGACAATACATCAAAAGCACTTCGCAGGGCGGCCGAGACGGTGTCATGATTGAACTTTTCACCATTAAGCGGCACATAAGAATATAGCTCATGCAAAATCGAAGAAAAAATTACCGTACCCACCGTTTCAGCCTCTACGAAATCTTCAAGGTTCAATGCATCTCCCTGCAGGACCTCCCACTGACGACCTTCCCGTTGCTTGCGCTGCCGCAGAGCTTCCACTACATTGCTCGATATATCAATGCCGATAGGGGTAACCTCTGGCATCCGCTCTTCCAGTAAATCCAGCAGCACACCGCCGCCTGGGCCGATATCCAGCACTTTTTTCCCAATGACATGCTCCAGAATCACAGCCTTATAATCTGCTGTATTATTCATTTGACTTAAGTAGGTATCTTCATTATGAAAACGGTCGAAGGCGTCCCTGCGTAGCTCGAACAAGTCGAATAACAGCAATACAGCACGTTTATACAAGGGCGATTTTTCAGCTTCCATACAGAATTCGATCAGCTTCTCTGCCGCTGCCGAGAATTGAAACTGAAAAAACACCGTGTCTGGCAGATGTTCCTTAGCGTATGGACGAAGCATTAGATGAGGATTCTCATCAGGTAAAGTCCCTTTTTCGATATCCTCCCATCTAAGCTCCGATAAATATTTTTCTATAATCCGCTTCTTATAAACATTGATCTTCTTAACACCCTTGTAGTCATAGTAAATACTGTTCATAACCTGCTCGAAGCTGATATGACGTAGGGGTTCATTCTGAGCCCTTTGAGCTGCAAGCAACATCACCTTCAGAAATTGCTCCAACGAGAAAGTCTGCATTGCAGATTCCACATACCAGAAGATAGTGTTACTTAAAGACTCCAACCGTTCCGCATGGAAGCCTTCCTGTGTCAGCTTTGCCCACTCCGTAGTGAAATCCTCTCCTCTAGAGATCGGACCTAGCCGCATTCTGCGCAGTCTTTCTTTCATCGGCATTGGACTAGCAAGTTCACCGGATGCAATCAGAGTGATAAGCTGTTTCACTTCATGCTCTACATTCAGCCATAGCTCGGGAGATACAGCTCCGATGATGCAATGATTGAGTACGGTTAGCAAGCGTTCAAGTTCCTCGGCAGTCAGTAACTGTTCCTCCACAAGATCACGAAGCGGCTTATTTACTTCCGGAGGCACCTCCCCGCGGATTTGCTGTCCTATCAGTCCATGGGTTTCAATAAGCCGATGAACCAGTGCGCTTTTGTCAGAGTCCGTACCGCTCAAATGTTTCCCGTATAACTGTGCGGAGCCAATGTTATGTACAAAACAGTTAATGCCTTCCTCCTGCCAAAGTAACCGCTCCTTCAATGTGCCACCCTTAGCTGCTTCTGACCAGATTAATGTTTCTTCCACAAGCTCTTTGATCCAAATCGAACGGGGAAGCTGGTCTAGCAGCTGCAAACTGCGTTCCACATAATCCAGCACGGGATTCCTGTGCTCCAACTCCTCCAGAGATTCCACACGCTCCAAATTTACAATCTGCTCCTCGGCTTGGACAATAAGCTTCAGCCAGAGGTTATCCTCCAAATGATCTTGTATTCCTTCACGGTATAAGGTGATGGCTTCCAACGATTTCAGCATATACTCCTCCTTCGCTCCAAAGTGGAGACTATAAAGACTTATTATTATATATACACTCCCGTTAATTAAAAAACAGAACCAGGATTCATGAAATTGCCATGTCCCGATTCTGTTTATATTCCAATCCTCAAGTTCCGAACCGTTGCCGATATCCGCACTTGCGGCACAGCTCTTCTACTGCCTCTCTACGAGAGAACCCGTAAAACAGATTGTTCGCTCGCTCACCCTCTACGATTTCTGAGAAAGGAGTCTCATGAATGTTTCCGAGGTTAATGACTCCTTCACCATCCAGACAGCACGGTACAACGGTACCATCCACAAGGATTGCCGCTTGGCTGCGTAGTGCATGACAGAACCCTTTTCCGTCATCTTCCGGCTCATTCAGTGCAGGCCATCGGAACTCATGGTCCTGATTGAGATATACCCGTGGGGCAACCTTGACGCCGCTGCCAGGTACAACCTTTTCTTCGATCTTGAAATCAAGGTTAAAGGCTTCCTCCAGCACAGCAAGGGTCTCACGGTTCCGATTCTTCTCCAGATTGGTCAGATTATCCTCCGTCAAATTCCACAGCCGGAAGGAAATAATGACCCCTTGCGCGGAGGCTTCCCGTACAAAAGAAATAATCTCCGACAAATACCCTTCGCGGTTCTCAGATCCTTCATGCCCATCAAAGCTATGCAGAGAGAAGTTCATCTGTCGAAGTGCAGGTTTGCCGAGAATCTTAGGGCCAGCCTTATGAATTAACGTACCATTGGTAGTAATATTGACCTTGAACCCTTTGGCATGTGCCGCATCCAGCAGCTCACCAATCTTGGGATGCAGCAATGGCTCACCTTTTACGTGAAGGTAAATATGATTACTATGTGGCTTAATTTCATCTAATATCGTATTAAAAGTATCGAGCTTCATAAAGTTCTTCGTTCGGGCGGTTGGTGGACAAAAGCTGCAGGCCAGGTTGCAGACGCTTGTTATCTCAATGTATACCTTTTTAAAAGTCTTCAAGTGCTGCTCCCCATTCTATTTATAGATCTGCGGCATAGCGGAGGCCGATCTGTGCTCTGGCTTCCTCCATAACTTCTGCTACTGCCAAGGAATTCGCATGTGTATTAACTTTGCTTTCCCGTTCACCATTCTTAATTAAGTTGATAAATTCCTCAACCTCATAATACATAGACTCGAATACTTGAGGCTGCGTAAGCTCCTCGACGGTTCCGTCGCGATAATGAATCTTTACTTGGTAAGGTTGGTTGATCTTATCGATCACCATTGTACCACTTTCCCCTTGAATCTCGGCTGGCAAATAGGAATCAGCGATCTTGGAATGCATCACAACTGCATCCATATCATCATATTGCATGACAATACTTCCTTCTCCATCCACTCCAGAAGAGAGCATTAGACCCACGGCCTTTACAGACTTCGGTTTCCCGAACAACACTACCATAGGATACAGGCAGTAAACACCAAGATCCATCAACGAGCCATTAGAGAAGGCTGGGTTAAAAGCATTTAATACCGTTCCCTGTCTATAGGCGTCATATCTCGATGAGTATTGACAATAGCTTGCAAAATAACGACGTACTTGGCCAATCTTATACAAATTGTCTCTGATCACTCCGAAATTCGGCATGAAGGTCGATTTCATTGCTTCTACCAACAACACATCATTGTTCTGAGCGGCTTCAATCATTGCTCTAAGCTCCGCACTGTTTGAGGCAGCTGGTTTCTCACAGAGCACATGTTTGCCATGATTTAAGCACATAATCGCCTGCTCAGCATGCATGGAGTTCGGGCTTGCAATGTAAATAGCATCGACATCTTTACTGGAAACCATATCTTCCAAATTCGTATAAATTGTAGCTCCAGCATATTTTGCAGCAAAGGCCTGACCTTTCTCCATTGTGCGGGAGTACACGGCTGTCAGGATAAACTCCTCATTCTCCAAGCCGGCTTGCACGAAGCGGTCTGTAATAAAGTTTGTTCCAATGACCCCGAAACGAATTGTCATGATAATCCCGTCCTTTTTAGTTCTTACTAAAGCTCTATATGCTATTTTCTCACTCTCAGGGTAGTCATGTCTACTTTTCAGGACAAATTTCCGACAAATTCCGATAGATCCACTTTGTGAAAAAAAGCACCACTCCTTCATCTTTTGTCGATATCAAACTATTCATAGTAAACAGCGACATTATTTGTCGAAAGATGCAGTAAAGAGGCTCCCATTCTTAACTTAAGAACAGGAGCCTGCTGAGCCATATGGACTTACAACTTATTTATAAAAAGCCTGCAATTGACGCACAATTTCATCCTTGTCATGATCCACTACGGTTTGGTGTTGTGGCATCTCGAACAACGCTTTAATTTGTGCCGGGAACTCCTGCTTAATGTCAATCAGAGTAATCGCCTCGTCAAACTTAGCTGGATGTGCGGTCGCAAAGGTAATCCCAATCTCATCCGAGCCATTAAAAGCTTCGTAAGCTGCGATTCCACATGCAGTATGCGGATCAAGTAGGTAGCTATATTCTTTTTGATACTTAGCAATTGTATTCAAGCATTGATCATTCTTCACGCCAAGCGCTGCAAAATCCTTCTGCACCTGCTGAAGCGCCTCGCCTTCAACCGTAATCTTGCCCTCGGTTTGCAGCTTGGACATATACGCGGATAGTTTCTCGGAATCCTCGCCTACCAAATAATATAGATAACGCTCAAAATTGCTCGCCACTTGGATATCCATCGAAGGACTGTATGTGCTTGTGAAGCTGCCCGGTTTGTATTCACCCGTGTTCACGAAACGCTCCAAGATGTTATTTTCATTCGTAGCAATAATCAGTTTGTTAATTGGTAATCCCATTTGCTTCGCCAAATATCCGGAGAAAATATTACCGAAGTTGCCGGAAGGCACGCTGATGTTAATCTTTTTCTCGCTGCTGCCATCGACATGCAAATATGCATAGAAATAATAGACAGTCTGCGCCAGAATACGTACAAAGTTAATGGAGTTGATCGCACGCAGATGATAGCGACTCTTAAAGTCGAGATCCGCGAACAGATCCTTAATCACCTTTTGGCAATCATCAAAATTACCATGAACAGACAGGTTCAGTACATTGCTGTCATCAACCGTAGTCATCTGCAGCTCCTGCACTTTACTAACCTTTCCATGCGGATGAAGAATACAGATCTTGATTCCTTCTTTGCCGCGGACACCCTGAATCGCAGCCGCCCCAGTATCCCCCGAGGTTGCTCCGAGGATGTGGATGATCTTGTTCTGCTTTTTGGAAATATACGAATACAGCTCACCCATAAACTGCAGTGCTACATCCTTGAAGGCAAAAGTAGGGCCATGGAACAATTCTAATACATACAGGGAATCATTCACTTGGTGAATAGGCGTTACTTCTGGCGTGCGGAAATTGCCATAACTAGTATTGACCATTTCCTGCAAATCTTCTAAAGGAATCTCATCATTAGTGTAATAGGCGAAAATCTTCAGGAACAATTCCTGATAGCTAAGACTTCTCCACTCTTCTAAAGTAGCTGCTGAAACGACAGGAATCTCGGAAGGAACCATCAATCCGCCGTCATCGGCAAGTCCCATCAACACCGTATCGATAAAGCCTTTAGGTTCCACATTGCCTCTTGTGCTTATATACTTCATGCTCATCCTCCTGAACCCCTCTATATACTATATATAATTATAAGTTTCACTTAATCGTTGCCTGTTTTCCCTATATACTACCACGTTTACGCGCTAAAGTCCGTTAATTCTTTGTCTTATTTTGCAGCTCTTTCCAGACGGTTTTGTTGCTGTACTGCCGTTCCGTGCTGACATCCTTGCCGAACCATTCCGGCGCCTTGAAGCTTTCCGCTTCCTCCAAAGATTCAAATTCAACCTCCAGAACGGACAATTTCAACTGAGAATAGACATCGATCTCAACCGTTGTGCCATTCCACACCGCCGTAATCCGCTCTTTGACCAAGGCTACCGCATTAACCGCCTCAATCATCTGATTATATAAACCCTCTGAGATAAAATATTCGATCTCTTCGCGCTTGATCCCTTTGCCATCCTTAAACGTGTGTGTATACGTTACCTCACCTGAGTCCAGATCCGTAATTTTACGCACACGCAGCTCTTGTCCGCCGTCTATCGCCAGATAGGTCTGATCGATATTATGCCGGGTCACAATCTTCAATTCGCCTTCTTGAATAAGTTGCTCCGGAAATTCCGGCAGCAGAAACTTGCGTTCGATCTCCAAAGCCATGATGTTTCGCTCCTCTTCGTGCCATTTATTTTATATTAATAATCATCATAGGGGTGAGACAAACCCAAGTCAATGTAGATTATGGGGAAAAAAGTCTTGTTCTTATCGAATTACCTCAATAATAGAAACAGCGGCAGTCATGGACGTGGAGACAAAGCCCTAGACTGTCGCTGTTTAGTTGAGCAATAGTTACCCGTCAGCTTAACGAATAGTGGTTAATTTTACGCTGTCTAAAGATTTCCTAACAAAGCGGACATATTTTTTTGATTTTCCGCAAGCCAAATCATTTCCTTCGCAAAGCGAGCTGGCGGTACACTATGTTGATCCATGTTAGCATTAATCCACCATGTGCTTTCCATATACCACAACAACTGTAATGAATGTGTTAAATAGCCCTCTACCACGTCGCGTTCCTCACTGTACCCTTCCATAAACGCCGAAGCCAGGGAGACATCTAAATTATCATCTAAGGCACATGACATCACAGCACGAGCTACATCAAGCTGCGGATAGTCATATTTTAGTCGATCAAAATCTAGAATTGCAGATAATCCGTTATCATTAAATAAAAGATTATCTACCCAAAGGTCACGATGTGCCCATCCTGTTTGAAGTAATCCGAGTAGTTCTATATTCATTTCTTCAGTAGCTTTAAGTTGAGTTTCTATATCAGCAAGCAGCTGAGGTTTACCAAGTCCCTTAGTCTTTTCCCAAACGGAGTTCCAATGTGCTAAACGCTCCTCACGACTTGGAGGAATAAATTGCGGACTATTTTTAATGCCAAGTGTCCCGTCATTTAACAATCGATGCATTTTTCCTGTTGCTCGACCTAAATCATATATTTGATGGACATTGATTTTACCTGGTGAAATTAGTTTTCCCTTGCAATACTCCATCACCAGGAAGCGTTCTCCATTTTCAGATTCAAGCAAAATACTTTCATTCTGTGATAACACTTTGGGGCACGCTAGATCTTGGTCATACAATCTAATCTGTTGAGAGAGTGCTAACAATATCTCCTCTGACTTATATAATTTATATCTTTCTTTATTGTATTGTTTAAGTATCAATTCCCCTGCATCCGTCGTAACTTTCCACTTTAAGTTTAACCAGCCTCGTTTTATCGAAGTAGTTTCAATTACATTCAAACCGAATAAACGATGAAATGTTTTTAGTAGGTCATCCAAGATCATTTCCTCTGTTAATATTGTCTCCATCTGGTCAACTCCTATATTTATAGTGAATAAGTTTTTATTCCTTATGGAGACCTATATAACCTCTGGGATTAAATAATCAATCTGTTATTAATTTTGAATACATATTGAGATCTATAAACTTTCCGTTTACTCTTTCATACCTTCTTAAGGTTCCCTCAAACATAAAGTTCAGCTTTTGCAAGACTTTTACTGAATTCACGTTTTCGGGTTCCACTTTTGCTTCGATTCGATTCAGCTTCAAAGTTGAGAATGCGTAATCTAACAAAGCACTTATAGCTTCTGAAGCATAGCCTCTTCCCCAAAATGCTCTAGCAATGTCATATCCAATCTCCGCTTTCTCATTTTCAAAGTCTAAGGAATTAAAACCACAAGAACCTATGATTTCATTGGATTCCATTTCAATTATAGAGAAACGAATAGCTTTGTTAGCTAGAGAAAATTCATCAAGAAGTTTTATCATATCTTTTGCCTGATTTTCATCAGTAAAACTATCAATATTCATGAACTTGGTAACCTCTGGATCAGACCAAATTTTAAACAAACTTGGTGAATCCGATACCTTCATTTTTCTTAAATGTAATCGTTCTGTGTGTAACTCTGTAGTTAACATTATTTTTACCTCCATTAAATTTTAATAGTTGGTTTAAAAATAATGATCTCTGCGCATAGTTCAGTCCCTTCATTTTTCATTCCCCATTAGAATATCACACCATCGTTAAAACGAATAATATACCTCTTTCCCCTCAAGAAAATCCCGACATAACGTACTGCATATTTTGGAGGCGTGCAATTTTATCCAACCGTTCCTCTCAGGGTCATGAATAAAAAATACGTAACTAATAAAAATATCCATAAATATTTGTCCTTCAATGTACCGAATCTCATCAAGCGAAAAGCTTGATTTAGAAGCATAACCCTCCAAAAGCGTTTTGCGCAGCTCACTTTTCAACATGGAAGATGCAGAGCCCAAATCAAACAGGTAGTAACCATAACCAAATAAACAATAATCTATTAAGATAGGATTTTGTTCTGACACAACGACATTGCCCAGTTGAAAATCAGCATGAATGAATCCCCATGAATTGTCCCTAGCGTCTAGCTCTGCTAATTGTTCTTTTACTACGAGTAGAACGCTACTAATAACTTCGTAATCCTCCTGATTAAGGGCTCCTTTGTCTGTTCCCTTTCCAAGTTCTATTAAAGTTTCATCAATCTTTGTGACATTGTATACAGGTCTATGTAACTCCAAGGGCATTAGCGTTCGTGAGAATTCATGTAAACTAGCAAGATTTCTACCTAATCTATAAACAATCTGTTCAATGTTATCTTCATCTTGGGTTAGCGTCGAGCCTTCGATCCATTCTAAAAGAGTGGCCAAACTAGCCCCAAATTGCTCCGAACTATATTCAGTAACCAGTTCCCCTTTTTGATTTAGAACAGGTCTTTGAACTTTTAGTATGTTCTTCTGATCGATTTCTCGCAGAAAAAACATTTCTGCCTGTAATCCATCTCGAGTATGTTGTAAGCCTGAGAACCCTTCAGATATTGGTTTATGTATACGTAACAAATAATTCTTATTATCCGTTTTGTCGGTCACTTTAAATGTAATATTCTCATTATGTCTAATAAATTCAATGATTGGATCGATGAACGAATACTGCAACAATACTTTCTCAGCTTCAATGATCATAAGACTTCCCTCCTTCAAATCTAGAATATTCTTTATATTGTACCTGTTGCTCGTTGTATTTTGTTGGAATTAATAACTATATTTAAAAAGTATCCTTTTGAATATCTTCTATAAAAAAATAGAGTTACATATTAGTTCTCTAATACGCAACTCCATTAATATCATTATTTATTCATAGCGTTAATGTAATATCAATACACCGAAGCCTTCCAAAGTAACCTCACCCGATAATGTTGTTCCGCTCAGTAAATCCGTTTTGGTCTCATGAAGATGGATCGCGACAGGAGCTTCACTATAATTAAGCAAAAAAGTATAACTGGAAGAAGTCCCGTTACGAACTTGCAGCTCTACATCTTCAGGGAGCACCAGCCAATCTACTGGCGACTGCAGGCTGACTTGATCTATGATTATGGACGCTGCTTGTTCATTAAAGACTGCTCCGTAATACCAAACCTCGCCTTTGCCGCGACGATTTCTTGTAACCGCCGGTTTTCCCGCATAATAGTCCGAGGCATAGACCGCCATGACTTCGACCGAATCATCCTCAATCTGGAGAATATCATTAAAATCATCTGCCCCAGTAACCCCTTCTGCCGCACCCGACCAGCTAATCGTCGTTGGCTGACGACTACCTTTAACCATTGTGAATTCTTCGACTGTGATCCCGCATAGATCTCTAGCAGCACCTGGGAAAGGACGCATATAACATTGGCCGCGTTCATCCTTATAGCCGGTTCTGCATCCGAAGATCAGTTTTCCACCTTGCTGAACGTATTCATCCAGAAGCGACGCTGTCTCATCTGTCATAATTGCCGGGTGAGGATAGATAAGCACATCGTACCGTGCGAGCTCTTCCAGCGTCGTCTTTTTGCGTAAATAGAGTACGTCATTCGGGATATGCTTCTGCTGGAGTGCCTTGTACCACTCCTTATTACTCTTCCACATAAATGGACCATGCCACACATCATACTCTCCATCCCACTCATTAGCATAATCACGAACAATAGCAACGTTAGCCTGATTACGGGTGCCGATAAGTGCTTGCCCTGCCCCCGCCAGCTCTTGACCAATCTGTCCCGCTTCCCGTACTCTTCGGTTCGGCTGGTTATGGTAGTCGTTAATGCCATGCCAATAAATTTCATTGCCCATCGTGGCTGTCCGCCAGCGGAAATACAGCACCATATCTGCGCCATGAGCGATCGATTGATAGGTCCATAACCGCATCTGTCCCGGCTTCGGAGATGGCATATCCATCCGGTTCACCCAGCCACCCGGTCCCGACTGCTGCTCCATAATACAGAAATTAGGGGAAATAGAACGGACAACAGATAATGAAAGTCCCCAGCCTCTGTCATTCAGCGGATTCCGCTCATTCGGATCATAAAAAATAGTCGAGAACTGCGGATAGGAATCATAGCTGAAGAAATCCAGTAATTCATCCGTCAATTCATGGCTGTCGAGATGCCCGAACAGACCGTTCGTTGTTACCCACTGCTTAGGGGCAAGTTTACGGATGATGTCCGCTTGGTTTTCGGCAAAAGAAATCGTATTATCCGATATAAACCGCTTTTCATCCAAAGCCTGATGGGGATTGGGCTGCTTGGGTGACGGGGTAGGACGCGGAAGATACACCTGAGACCAATCACTATAACTCTGATTCCAAAAAACAGCCCCCCAAGCCTCGTTTAGCCGCTCAAGCGTGACATATTTCTGCTGCAGCCATTCCCGGAAAGCCTTATGGTCACTCTCTGAATAAAATTCACTGATCTCGCAGTTGAGCTCATTATCAATTTGCCAACCGACCACACCTGGATGATTGCCATAATGTTCAGCCATCTGTTCCGTAATCCTAGCACACAGCTCACGGTATTTTGGGCTACTGTAATTATAATGACGGCGCATGCCATGCTGAAGGGTAACACCTTCATACGTCACGTTTAATACTTCTGGATACTTATGGGTCAGCCAAGCTGGAGGTGTTGCCGTCGGCGTACCGAGCACAACCTGAAGACCATGTTTATGAGCTAAATCAATCGCCCGATCAAAGAGCCCGAACTGAAATTCACCCTGGACTGGTTCAAAAATAGACCAAGCAAACTCCCCGATCCGAATGATTGTAAAGCCTAGTTCTCGCATCCGGCGATAATCGTCCTCCCACATACTTTCCGGCCAGTGTTCCGGATAATAACAGACGCCAAGCTCGAATTTATCTGTTGCGACAGGTTTCTTCATGATTACCTCCAAAGTATTAAAAATATGCTTTCAGTATTTCATAATTCTATTGTAGTATCAGTATTAATAAGGCTTATATAACAAAATATTGCGATCATATAACTATCTTGCGTTAATTACCTTAATCCAACTAGCGCTCTGATGCGCGACAGAAATGAGTGCCATATAACATGAAGAAACAATGGTATTTGCCGACGCCAGCTTTTTCAAAATATGTCTGTTATCCTGAATTTTTGGGACATTACAGTCACTTTCCACAGCATACCGAGAGAAGAAGTGAAGGATTCCTGGGAAGCTATAACCTGCATTTAATCTTTGGTGGGGAGGGTTATGTATTCCATGAGGGCGAACGTATTCCGATGAGCAGAGGACGAGGGTTTCTTTACCCTAAAGGGGCCTACCAGCAGTACGGCTCTGATCCCGGAGAGCCTTGGGATGTTCGTTGGGTTCATTTTAGCACTCAAATTGTACTCCCCTTATTAGAAGAAGTGGACCAGTCTAGTGCATACCTGTTCACTTTTGATTTGGACGCTAAGCTGGACGAGCTATTCGAGGAAATGTACTTGCTGAGCGCTTCCTATGTAACACGTAGTGAGCCAAGGCTATCCGCGCTTCTGTATGAGCTTCTAGTGAAATTGCTACAGAATTCCGAACCGCTTCACGGCTCAGTACCGCACGAGGTCAGGCAGTCTATCCGCAGTGCCGCAGATATCATTCATGTCGAATGTGCCCGTCCTTGGTCACTGGAGTCGATGGCAAGACTAACCGGGTATAGCAGCTATCATTTTCTACGGCTGTTCCGAATGGTTATGGGCAAAACACCAAACCGTTATTTAACGGATTGTCGACTGGCCAGAGCCAAGCTTCTACTGGTTTCTACTGGACTCTCCATTGCTCAGGTTGCGACTCAGTCCGGTTTTGCCCAGTCCAGCTATTTCATTAAAGTGTTCAGAACGTTCGAGGGGATGTCCCCCGTAAAGTACCGTCAGGCTTTTGGATCATAATTCCTTAAACGAGAAAAAACCGAACGACAATCAGAGAAAACCCTGAAGTTCGTTCGGCTCAAACAGTCATTTACTTAGCTTCTTCCATAAATACTCTGAAGTTTTCTACGATCTCTTTTGCTTTAGTACGATATAAATAATGTCCTTCTTCAAATGTCAGCACTTTTCCATGTACAGAGTCTTTTACTTGCTTTTCATGCTCTGGTATCCATCTATCCGTTGCTGGTTGATTCGCTTGTATAAAGAAAATAAGAGGAAGATTTTTAGGAAATGTTAAGCTTTCAGCTGATTTAAAATTAGAATACATCATTCCAGCTTCATTTAATTGGGTGGGATTAAATATGTTTTTGCGATTGATCAGTCTCATTTGTTCTTTTGTTTTATCATCAAATGGTAGTTCAGCAATGGGGTCAGCACTAAATTTCATTTGCAATCTGATTAAACCTGATTTTTTGAGCAGATTTATAGTTCTTAATTCCGAAGCTTCGATCTTCATCTCGCTTATCGATGGAACACTACTATCAAGCCCGACAAATGCACTCACTTCATTTTCATACTTGTTAACATAATCTAGTCCATATATGCCTGAAATAGAGTGGCCCATTAGAATATAACGGTCAATATTAAGAGCCTGTAAAGCTTCATGAATTTCACTTACAATATTCTCCGTGCTGCGCTCCTTTTTGGTCAGATCACTTAATCCATACCCAAAAGGCTCTATCATGACAACTTTGTAAAACGGCGACAGTTCATCTATTAATGCTTTAAAATCAAGAGCTGGCGCTGCTGTGCCATAACCCGGTAGTAGCACGACTGTTTCTTCACCTTTTCCTTGAATATAAACATTCATGTTTTTCCCATCTACGGGTACTAACTGACCATAGGGTTCTATTTTATTTTGTTCCGATTTATTGCTGATCAAATTAACTGTATATACGATGGCGAGAAAAAGCATGATTGCTATGATTATTGCCCCTATTACTTTAAGTATCATGTTTAGTATTTTACTTGTTCTCGTGCCCACCTTTGTTGTTATTCCCTCTTTTATTTTCACTCGTATCTTCTCCTGTCATCCTCTGTGTATTGGACTGCCCCATCCGACTGCTAAGGTAAGACTAACCAATGAAGATGTACTCCCCATGACGTTAACATGAACGGGGTATGAATAGGAAAAACAACATTTATACCAGCACACAAAAAACAAGCCAAGAGCCGAGCTCATGGCTTGTTTCCTTTTGAAATAAATTATCTCTCCTTAAGATTTACAGTAAATCTTCGCTCACAAAATCAACCATCGATTGAACCTTCAGTCCCTTAGGAGCTCCTGGAATCCAGTCCCTTCCATCGTTCCCGCGTTCCGAGAACGTTATCGTCTTGGGCTGCCCTGGGAGAAGATCAAAGTAATTGTCAGAGAATATTCCTTCATCTTCTGAGGTCAGGTATACGCCTCTAGCTAATACATCGCTTGTCACAGTGAAGCTTAGACCTCCGCTATCTGGAGTTTCCATTATGTTAATTACTGAACGCTGCAACCGAATTTCTTTTTCCGGGATAAAATAGTGCACCTTACGATCTATCATCTCGCCATTAGCCTGCAAGCTGATCTCAAGCAATACATCGTTCGATCCATGACCTTCTAACAGTTCCGTCACTGGAGACGAGAATACGATAGCCGCTGAATCGGCTCCCAGCTCAACGGGATGTGTCCACTCTCGCAGTGTCGAACCGTTAAACTGATACAATTTAAGCCCCAAATCAGCGGTGACTGCTGTTCTTAAATCAGATACGACATGAACGTCAATCCGCTCACGGTCTGTACCGTCAATAGACAACAGAACATCTTGAAAGCTTGAGCGCACGGTATATTGCAATGCTTTCCAGCGTCCGTTGTAATCCATCCCCGCCCAAGAGGCGACCGGCCAGCAATCATTCATTTGCCAGTATAAAGTGCCCATACAGTAAGGTTTATTTCTTCTGTGACTTTCAATCGCGATTCGAATCGCTTCGGCCTGGAGGATTTGACTCATATACAGAAATGATTTAAAATCCTTCGGCTGCGGCAGATACATATCCATGTATTCCTTGATCAGCAGATTTCCGCGTCCATTCTTCTGATGCGCCAGCATCACCTCTGAGGTAAGCTCCAAATCCTGCTCTTCAGCATAGCTCATTACGGTCTTTAGTTCCGGGAACGACTGGAATCCGTATTCACTCATAAAGCGGCCAACCTTGGTATTATAATTCTCAAAAGGCTCAATCCCGTGCCACACGCCCCAGTAATGCACATCCCCATCGCCCACAATCCGCGTCGTGTGTTGATTCATATCTCCAGTCAAATTCCGCATCGGTGAAGACGGCCAATAGTCCACACCTGGATGGAACGCGGCTACAGCCTCCGGTAGAATCCGGTGGAATATTTCCTCATAATCAGCCCACATTGTAGCTCTTTGCTCCGCGCTGAGTTTTTCTTTCCAGCCCCAGCCCATATTTTCCTCGAACTGTGACCAGGCCGAATCAATCTCGTTATTGCCACACCATAGGGCGATGCAGGGATGATTGCGCAATCTTTTGACGTTATACTCAGCTTCTTTCTTCACATTTGCAAGAAACGCATCATCTCCCGGATACATGCTGCAAGCGAACATGAAGTCCTGCCAGACCAACAGCCCGTATTCATCACAGAGCTTGTAAAATATCTCCTCTTCATAAAAACCGCCACCCCACACTCGCAGCATATTCATGTTTGATTCTGCGGCCGTGGCAATTTCATGCCGATACCGATCTTCGGTAACTTCTGTGATGAAGCTGTCATTCGGAATATGATTGGCACCTTTGGCGAAGACCGACACACCATTCAGTACAAAAGAAAATGAAGTCCCTTTCGCATCATGCTCCCGAATCAATTGAATGCTGCGGAGACCTGTTCTTACACTTTTGCTAACTTCAACTTCCTTACCTTTCACCAAATCCGCTTGGAATGTATATAAATGTGGCTCGCCCAGCCCTCTACACCACCAGAGCTGCGGCTGATCTACCACGATATCCATCTCTATTTGTTGCTTGCCGCTCTTTAAGGAAACCGCTTGCATCGACTCTAAACCATCAGCACTCATTCGCAGCATTCCCTGCCATGCCGCAGGAGCATCTACTTCAATAATTGCGGTTAATTGAGCCTCTTCCTTTGTGATCACATTTTGGCGGATATAGAGATCTATGATTTGAACTGAATCACGTCCCTTAAGGGCCGCCTTACGCCATATTCCACTGGTCAAGAAACGCGGACCCCAATCCCAGCCGTAATGATAAGGTGCTTTGCGGGCAAAGACACTAATCCGCTGTTCCTCTAGTCCCCCAAGCTCGGATTGATCATTCGGTGCAGGTAACGCATACCCCAGCTTCTCTAGCTTAGGTAGATCCTCTTTAACTACAGAGCGGAATCTCACTAGTATATGGTTTTCACCAATCTTCAACTGATCTTTAACATCCACTCTCCACGCCAAAAACATATTGTCTGCAGCGAGCACATGTACATTATTCACATACACGTCAGCATATGTATCAAGACCTTCAAAAATCAGTTCTGTGCAAGTAAGCTCCAACCACTCTTCACCAAGCTGCAAAGTGGTTTGATATTCCCAATCCTTCTTATCAATCCATTGTAGGTTATGTTCATTTGTTCCATAGAAGGGATCTTCAATCTTTCCGTTCTTCAGTAAATCCGTATGGACCGTGCCTGGCACAGTAGCCGGAAGCCACTCCTCGTCACCACAGCTTCTAAATTCCCACTTCGCAAGATTCATCTCTAGATGTTTCATAATATCCTCCTAATTGCTAAAAGTTTTGTAGAGCATATGCTTCTCCAAGTGACTTCGTACAAAACTCACTTCGGAAGCGTTCGCTTAAGTTTTGTAAGCCTATTCATCTTTCAAAATAACATACCTCTTCTAGCATTTCATTGAATCCACTTGTTATTCTTGGTATTTTGTTATCCATTCGTTAGGTATACACTAATTATAATCGTTCAAACAAAACAAATAAAGACAATAAATAATAATACAATACATTTCTAAACGCTTTATTTAAAGCTATAATGTTCATGTAAACGCTAACAAAATAATGAAAAGGGGATTAAGTTATGAGAAATAAGTTATTTTCGTTATCTTTTGTTATGGTTATGATTTTATCATCAACGCTTGCTGGCTGCGGCTCGAACAATGGCAACAGCACCAATAACGGGGCTTCTGCAACCGATAAGCCCGCAGTGACTAACACAGAGACTACCGGCGGTGACACAACAAGCAACGCAACAGCCGAACCTGCAGCAGGAGCTGACATTAGCGGCAAAATCACCTTCCTGACTAACAGAACAGACATGATTGGCAAAGAATACGATGAATATTTAAAGCGCTTTAATGAAAAATACCCGAACGTTAAAGTCGAATTCGAGGCTTCCCAGACCGACTATAATCAACAGGCTAAAGTCAGAATGGCCAGCGGCGAGCTTCCTGACGTTATGTTCATTCCTACCATTCCTAACTCCGACTTACCGAAATACTTCGCTTCACTGGATGATCTCGGCCTGAACGATCAAATCACCTTTAAAGACTTCAAATCCTTTGATGGCAAGCTGTACGGAATTACCACAGGGAACTCTACATCCGGGATTGTTTATAACAAAAAAGCATTTACGGATGCTGGCATCACAGAAACCCCTAAGACTTGGGATGAATTCCTGGCTGCCTGCGAAAAGCTGAAAGCAAAAGGTGTCATTCCGCTGTCCTCTAACTTCAAAGATAAATGGCCACTGGGTACATGGGCTTATGATACTCCGCGCCTAATTGCAGGCAACCCCGACTTCCCTAATGAGAAGCTGAACTCTGAAACACCATTTACCATGGACAACGGCTATGGTAAAGCCTTTAGCCTGCTCAAGGAGCTCAACGAAAAAGGGTATCTGGAAAAAGACATCAACTCCACCAACTGGGAGCAATCGAAAAAAGACATCGCTTCTGGTAAGTTCGCCATGTACTATCTCGGCAACTGGGTCATTAACCAAGTTATTGGAGTAGGAGCTCCTTCAGACGATGTTGGCTTCTTCCCGTTCCCTTATGACAATTCAGGTAAACCATCCGCTACTCTTAGCCCTGACTTCTTCTATGCTGTTGCTAAAAACAGCAAAAATTTAGAAGCTGCCAAAGCTTTCGTAAAATGGATGATTGAGGATTCCGGCTATGAGGACTTCGCGGGCTTTATCTCCCCACTAAAAGGAAAAGAATCTAATCTGGCTCAGCTAAAAGAATTCCAAGCTACCGGAGTAGAGTTAGTAGAAGGAACTGTTGACGATGCGAAGGTTACAGAAATCGGCAACAAGGCACAATTAGATCTCCCTGCTGTTGTACAGGAATTTGTGCTTGCCAAAGATCCGCAAACTGTATTAGACAAATGGAATAAAGCCTGGGCTAAAGCTAAGAAAGATCTCGGCTATTAATACAAACTTTTGACCAGAAGTACAACACGGTGCAAAATGGATTATCGCCCTTACGGATAGTCCATTTTGCCTTTCTATACCAAGCTTTTATGAAAGAAGGGCTAGCGATGTTCGGAACACTTTCCTATAACAAACAAAAAATGATAATCATTGTATCATTCCTTACGATCCCATTGTTGCTCCTTGCGACATTCACGTATTATCCAGCGTTTAAGCTGATTTATTACAGTTTCACCAATTGGGATGGCTATAGCCCAGAGAAACCATGGGTCGGACTTGCTAATTACCGCGAGGTCTTTTCTAATCCTGATATTTTCAAAGTATTTACACATAACTTTGCTTACTTCGCTATGGGAATTGTTCAGAACATAGTCGCCATTTATTTTGCGGTTGTTCTTAATAGTAAGCTCAAAGGGAAAAACGCATTCCGAATCTTACTTTTCCTTCCTTACATCATGAACGGAGTTGCCGTTGCTTTTATGTTTGGTTATGTCTTTGATACTACTAACGGATCTCTGAATATGTTCCTGAATAGCATCGGTCTAACCGGACTAGGACAGACCAGCTGGCTTGGAACAGAAGGACTGGTCAACTATTCTCTGGCATCCACAGGATTTTGGCGTTTCATGGGTTATAACATGGTCATCTACATCGCCTCCTTGCAGGCCATACCAAACGATATCTATGAGGCTTCAAAGATTGATGGTGCTGGACCTTTCCAAACCCTTTGGAGAATTACTTTACCGAATATGAAGCCAGTCATTCAGCTTAACTTATTTCTTACCGTCACAGGAGCACTGGAAGTCTTTGATCTCCCGTTCGTATTGACCAAGGGTGGTCCTGCAGGCGCCAGCGAAACTTACGTACAGAAAGTTGTAGACACTGCATTTGCTTACAACAACTATGGTCTCGCTTCTGCCATGAGTATTATCTTGCTCTTCTTTGTCGTCATCGTACTATTAGTACAGCAACTAGTTCTTAGCCGGGGAGGAGACAAATAGACATGACAAACTCCAAATTCCGCTTTACAGATGTTATTAAATACTTCTCGCTAATCATCGGCGTATTTGTCGTGCTTTTCCCTCCTTATGTAGTTATCGTAAATGCCTTCAAATCGACTGATGAATTTAACAGTAGCAGCTCCATGACACTGCCAAAAAGCTTTTTTAATTTCGATAATTTCATTGCGGTGTTCCAGCGTGGAGGTTTACTTAACGGATTTGGTAACGTATTAATTATTATAGCTATTACTTTAATTCTGAACATTCTATTTGGAACTATGGTAGCATTTGTACTGGGACGCTTCTCTTTTAAATTAAAACCTGTTGTCTTTGGTGCTTATCTAATAGCCACTATCATTCCTAGCATCACGACGCAAGTAGCCACTTTTGGTATCATCAAAAGCATGGGGCTTTATAATACACTCGGCGCCCCTATCGTGCTATACATCGGAGCAGATGTGATTCAAATTATTCTTTATTTGCAATTTATCCGTAACATTCCCGTGGATCTAGATGAGAACGCGATGGTAGAAGGTGCATCTCTTTTTAAAATCTATCGCTCGATTATTTTTCCATTATTGACGCCGGCTACGGCTACTTTGATTATTTTGAAGACGATTAGTATCTATAATGACATGTACATCCCTTATCTATATATGCCAAAACAAAGCCTGGGCGTAGTTACGACGATCCTGATGCGTTTTCAAGGGGTCAATTCGGGCGAATGGAATTTGATCTGTGCGGCCATTCTGCTTATCCTGCTCCCCACAATAATTCTATATTTCTTCCTACAACGTTACATCTTTGAAGGCGTAACCAGCGGCGCAGTTAAATAAGGCAGTTCACTTTAAGAAAGGATAACGCAAATGGTATCATTCATCCGGCTAGCCTTACGAAAAATGTGGTTGTTCCTTGCCAATCTTCCGATGGAGCGAAAACTGATCGTCATATTTGTCTTTCTGATCTCGCTTCCAATCACTTATGTTAGTTATTTGTCCTCCCGCTCCATGTTCAATTCTGTTCTTATGAATGCAACGGAAGGCGCGAACCAAATGACATCGAATGCCTCTGATACCATTGACCGTTATGTTGCCGATCTAAAAAGATACACAGCGCTACCGCTGTATAACACCGATGTACAATTCTACCTAACTCAGCAAAATACCGACTGGGATAAAAGTACTGGCATGGCGATGTTCCTGAGCTACTTGAAGCATACGAAGGAAGAGATCATCGCCGTGTACATGGTGGATCAATACGGTTCTGTTTTTTATGATAGAGTCCCCGGGATCCACGAGCTGTATCCTGAAGAACGACTAGCCGAATGGAGAACCTTAAGTGAAGAAGCTGGGGCCGCTCCTGTCATTCAAGGCAGACATACGATTCGTATAAACTCCAATGTCCATAGAGAGGTTTTCAGTGTACTTCGCACCATTAATTCTGTAAGCACGCTAGATAATATAGGAATTCTCGTATTTGATGTAGACATCAACTTGTTTAAGGGGATCATTGATCCCGTAAACGCAGTTACACAAGGCAACACACTAATTGTAGATAATACCGGAGAACTGATCTATGACGGTGAAGACGCCTCAAATACGATGCAAACCGGTGAGGGGCAAAGTCTGAACACGCAGCTTTTGCTGCAGCATGTGAATCAGCAACAGGATCATTTTCAAATAGAAATGAATGGCCAGTCTTATCTTGCAGTGTATACCGTCTCGAAACAGACAGGTTGGACGACTATGGTTACGATTCCTTTGGCCCGGATCCTGTCACCTGTACAGAAGAATCGCAATGCTCTTATATTAACTACACTGATCATTATTGCTTTTGCACTTTGTGTTGCGACGTTCATCTCACATGCGCTGACCAAACCCCTTAAATCTTTAGTCCGTCTAATGAAACGGGTACAGCACGGTAATCTAGATGTCTGGCAGCACTCCAAATATAATGATGAGATTGGAATGCTTGGCAGTCATTTTAATCGGATGATCATAAGGGTCAAGGATCTGCTGCAGGAAGTATCCCTCACCGAGAAGCGTAAGCAGAAGGCTGATATGAGGGCACTTCAGAATCAGATCAATCCCCATTTTATTTATAATACGCTGGAGTCTATCCGTATGCTGGCAGAGAGCAACGATGACCCCCGTGTAGCGAAACTCACCTATTTGCTTGGACTTCAGATGCGTTACAGTATTGTCCGAAGCGAAGAAGCCGTTACGATCAGACAAGAGCTGGATCATGTACGAAATTATTATCATCTGCTACAAATCCGGTTTCCAGATAAGTTCAATCTACACATTGATGTGCCAGAGAAATTTCTACATCTTCCTGTAATCAAGCTTGTCTTCCAACCCATTGTGGAGAACGCAGTTTTTCATGGCTTAGATCAAAAAGTAGGTCTCGGCACCTTAAGCATCACCGCATGGAGTGAGCATGGAAATGTCGTATTCTGTGTAGAAGATGATGGCATCGGTATGGATGCAGCTACCCTTCGTTCCTTAAATAATAGTCTGCAAAATGGGACTGAAAGTGAAATGTTTGGTATTGGCCTACGAAATGTGAATGAGAGAATCCGTCTGCATTACGGTAGCTCATTCGGGCTCCTTGTAGAGAGTAAGCTCGGAGTGGGTACTCGTGTTACGCTGCGCATTGAGGACATTACCTTCACTACTCATAGTGAAGATGATATGAATTACGGAGAGGAGATGCTCTGATTGCTGCATATTGCAATTGTTGACGATGAAATCCTGATCCGCGAAGGTCTGGCCCGAATGATCAGCAAAGAAAACACTGAATTTCTGGTCATCGGCACCTACTCCGATGGGAAACATCTACTTGACGAGTTACCTTCACTTCAACTTGATGTTGTGATTACTGATATTCGTATGCCGCAAATTAACGGCTTGGAATTAATTAAACAATTAAAAGCCAGTCACCCACAAATCCGCTCCATTCTAATGAGTGGATTTGTTGAATTTAATTATGCCAGAGAAGCCATACGCAGCTCTGCAGTAGACTATTTATTAAAGCCAATCGATAAGGAGCAATTATTCGAGCTGCTTTATCAATTAGAGGAAGAGCAGCAGTTCTCTCGTGACAAGGAGGTACGTCACCGTTCTGGTCTCTTACTGACCCTTCTTCAAGGCGACGAGCCCCCTTCACCCTTGCTTTTGTCGAGCCTTACTTTGCCCCAGCCTTATTTCTCAGTCTTTGTGTTCAAAGGAAGATCAAGAGAACCCGTCTGTTTTTGTGTAGACAGTCTGCGGCAAGTGATGGCATTTAGTATCGACAGCTTAGAGATTCAAAATGGACTGCATGTCTGTATCCTGTATTCTACAAAGCAACTCTCAGACAGCGATAGGAATGAAATCGGCGACAGAATCCGTATCTCTGCCAATGGTATGATACTGCATGTAGGTACTAGCAGTTCCTATAATGATACCGCCAAGCTTAGACAAGCATATCTAGATGCTAAGTTAGCCTGCAGCGTCGGCATCTATAATCCTGACCGACTGCACTATGCAAATATTCAGAACATTCAGCAGTCTGAGATAAATATCCTTGAGCCTTTTAATGCGATCAAGGAACCATTAATCCATGATCTGCAGATCCTGAATATGGAGGGTGCTTTAGAACGCGTGCATAACTTATTCTCAGTGCTGAAATCACAACAAGCTGTGCCCGATCAAATTCTCCGTGTCTGTCGATGGGTTATTGAATCTGCGCAGAAAGAATTGCAAGAATTTGAGGCCCTCTACAAAGGTGCACCCAATCTTGGGCTGGATGAAAGCATCGCGTCCAGTATGAGCTTCAGTGAAATCGAGCGTAGTTTTACCAACCATTTCTCAAGCATTCTATTTGAGATCAGAGCCCATCGCCTAGAGATGTCCGGTACAGCTGTAGAAACCATAAAGCGCTGGATATCAGCCAACTATAATCAGCATGCGGATCTGAACACCTTAGCGAATATGGTTTTTTTGACACCAAGCTATTTAAGTAAGCTGTTCAAACAAGAGACTGGACTTACATTAACGGACTACATCACGGAAATCCGGCTACGTAAAGCCAAGCATCTGCTTAAGAATGCCCCTGACCTAAAGATTCACGAGATTGGAGCAGAAGTTGGATATGGCGATCCTGCCTATTTCAATAAGCTTTTTAAACGTGTAGTCGGCGTTACACCCAATGAATATAAACGAATTTCTATCGTATAAGGAGTTTGATCACTTGCAATCACAGATTCACACGAGCAGCGATAATCATGAAATCACCGTCTATGACACCACAGATCTATACGGTGAACAAGGTGCGTTCCGCGTCATGCAGTTTTCCAATCAGGCCATTCAAGGTGCGATGGATCTCAATCACCCAGAACGAGTTGTGTTTGAATATCCGCGAGCCATCATTCACTTGATGGAATGCAATGCTCCCTCTTTCGAGGATGCCTTTCTTATAGGTCATGGGATTGGAACGATTGCTGGGCATTTTATAGACAAAAGATTTAAAGTAGCTGAGCTAGACAGTGAAGTAGTCGAATTAAGCCGCCGCTATTTTGGATACAACCAAGATAACGTAGTGATCGGGGACGGACGTCAGATCCTTGAAGGTGAAGAACCACAGAAATATGATTACATCATCTTGGATGCTTTCACCGCCGCGGGCACGCCGAGGCACTTAATCTCCAGTGAATTTTTCAGCATCGTGTATTCAAAACTGAATGCCAAAGGGTATCTCCTAATGAATCTAATGGGAAAAGGTGAAAATGACCCACATATTAATGCGATTCACACCACGCTCGCGGAAGAATTCACCTATATCAAATCCTTTTCACTGCCTTCAGATGGGGCTGCGGATATCAAAAACATCATTATTATAGGTGGATTTAAGCCGATCCGCTTTCAAGCTCGCCACATGGCAGGCTTGAAAGAAATCCAGCTTGGTCAAGGATATCTTATTCGGGATTAAAGTTATGCAAATAAAAATGACCTCACCCTCCACTTCACTGTGGATTTTGAGGTCATTTTTGGGTTGTTACTATCTGATATCCTTTACACCGGATTAGGGACAAAACTGCCACCTCGGCAATACTTCAAATAATTTAGAGCATGTACTTGTCCAGTCATTTCTAGTTCACCCTGATAGACAGGATCATGCCAGCCTTCAATATCAATAGTTCCCTTATAGCCGGCTTGGCGCAGAATCGAGATGATATCCACCCAGTTCGTATCTCCGAAGCCAGGCGTCCGGTCCCACACATAAGACTTAGGTCCGTGAATTCCGTATTCCTTGACGATATCCCAGGCAATAGTGGCATCCTTGCCATGTACATGGAATACCTTATTCACCCATTTGCGTAGCTGCGGAATCGGATCAATGAGACCTATCAGCTGATGGCACGGTTCCCATTCCAGACCCAGATTGTCTGCCGGTACAGCATTGAACATTTTCTCCCAGGCTGAAGGATTGTGAGCGATGTTCCACTCTCCGGCCTGCCAGTTTCCACCCATAGAGCAATTTTCAAAAGCAATTCTTAAGCCACGATCGGCTGCCCTTTTGGACAATTCACTAAACACCTCTGCAAATCTCGGAATCGACTCGTCAATCGAAGAACCTGGAAGACGTCCAGTGAATCCGCCGATAATATCTGTGCCGAATAAATGGGCATGATCAATCAATCGCTCCCAGCTGGCGAGTGTGTCAGCGTTGTCGCCTGTTCCTGAAAGTGGATTGCCATAAATCCCAACAGAAGAGATGACAAAATCATGTTCAGCAGCCAGTTCCCTAAGTCGTGCAGCTGTTTCTACAAGATTGGCTTCACCTGTGGTCTGCCAAAAGTTCAGGTTAAAGGATTCAAAACCATGCTGAACGATTTGCGGAATCACGGTGACGGCCTCCCCGCCACGAACCAGAGTACCTATTCTCAATGTGTCTTGCATTTGGGTTACCACTCCAATGATAGCGTTTATAGTCAGTATTAAACCTTAAGTGTTTTGAGCATCTTGCAAGAGCCTCGCTTGAGCAATACCGCATCGTAGACAATATGCTGATGACCTGACCGTCCAGAAATTAGATCAAACAGAACGCCCACGCTGGATAAAGCCATTTCTGTACCCGGTTGGCTGATCGTATCAAGTGAAGGATGAAAATATTCAGCCATTTCGATCCCGTCAAAGCCAATGATTGAAATATCATCCGGAATAGACAACCCTGCAGTAAGCACCGCTTTGGCAGCACCAATAGCAATCGTGTCGGAGGCTGCAAATATTGCGGTTACTCCCTTATTCCTTTTAAGCAATCTTCGCGCTGCATCAAATCCAGAGCTAGGACTGTATTCACAATCTTCCACAAGCTGTGCATCATAAGGCAGATTATGTTCTTCCAGTGCTTTTTTGTAGCCCAAATAACGCCGGTTGCCTGTCGTTTCATCCAGTAATGGGGACTTGGCTAGAAAACCAATATTCTCATGCCCTAGTGATATCAAGTAATTGGTGGCCTTATAAGCTTCCTTCAATTCATTAATGGTGACACTGGAAAAAATATCAGGGTCCACCTCTTGTGTGGAGGTGATCGTCGTCAGTACAAAAGGAACCGTCAGCTGCTTGAATTTCTCTTCGGAATGATTGTAGGTTCCGCCCATGAAGATGATCCCGCATAGATTCTTTTCTTTGGTCAGCTGAATCGCCGCATTAATTTCATCCGTTCCATCCTCTACCTGATGAATGAGGAAAGGGTACCCTCGCAGATTAGCCTGCCGCTCGATTTCTTTGATCATATTAGAGAAGAACGGATTCGTAATCCCCTTAACCATAAGTGCAATGTTCTTAGACTCCGTAGTTTTTAGATTTCTCGCATTGGAATTGGGAATGTAATTGTATTCCTTAACAACATTCAGAACCTTTTCCCGTGTAGCCTTGCTCACCAGCCCCTTATTGTTGATGACCCTGGAAACCGTCGAGATGCCCACACCGGAAATCCGCGCGATATCCTTGATATTTACGTCCACTATACTCCCCCACTTATAAGTAAGGGAGCTATATGCTACTATAGCTCCCTTACACCTTTTAACGTTCTTTAGTTCACTGGAACAAACTCAGCCAATTGCTTTTCTACTTCGGCAATAACCTTGTCAATTCCTGCTTTTTTCAGTTGCTCACGGTAATCCGCTACAGCAGCTTTAGGATCTTTGCTTGTTTTACCAAGCATCAATTGAATACCAAGCTGGGAATTCACGTTGGAGATGGAAGCAATTTCTGTAGTTACATTCGATGGATCAAAGCTAAAGCCATTGTATGGATCATCGATAGCGACTTTATCCCACTCTGCAAACAAGGAGTTACGAATTGGGTTTTCTGTATCCGTAGGAACTACGAATTTGTCGTTACGAAGTGACCAAGCAGCGAAACCTCCGCCGTCCGTTTTTTCGTTGAAGCCTGGAGGCTGCTTTTTAACACCATTTTCCATAACATATTGTTTGCCTTCAATACCGTTTTGGATGAGGTTGTAGTAGCTTTCGTCAGTCATGAACTTCTCGATTACCATCAGAGAGCGCTCTGGATTCTCGGAGCTCGTGCTGATTACAGTCGAGTTGTCAACGCCCATCTTACGTTTGATCTTCTTGTTGGCTTCCGCAAAAGTAAAGAATGCAGTTTCTGCCTCTGGTTGTGCCTTCAAATCTGCACCGTATTGGCCGATCCAGTCCTGAGCATGAGTCAAATAACCTGCGGAGTTTGCTGCTCTGAAGTTATCTTTACTTCCAAGAGTTGCAGACAGCACATCTTTGCCCCAGTACCCTTTATCTGCCCATTCACGCATCTTCACAGCCCAATCTTCGAATTCTTGAGTGTATGCTGGATGGAAGACGGTCTTGTAGTCCTCTGGACTTTTCGTCACAAGATTCAGTTCATTCAAAGATATACCAGGTGCGTTAAGCCACATTCCTGTAGTATCAACGAGCATTCTGAACATATTGGCCGCATCTTCAGACTTACCGTTAATTGGTGGGAAGGACTCATTGGCAACAACATTATCCATGTATTTAACCATATCGTCGAGTGTGGTGATTTTTTCCATGCCATATTTTTTCAGCAAGTCTACACGATAGGCATAACCATTCGGTGTATATTCGCTATAAAGACTCGGAACACCATAGATTTTACCTTTGTATTTAGTATTTTCCCATACACTAGCAGGAATTTCTGCCTTCAGCTTAGGAGCAACTTTATCGAGCATATCTGTAAGGTCCACTAGAGCGCCTTCACTAGCCAATGTGAAATAGGATACTGGTGCTCCAGGAGATGCATGAGACATATCAAATTGCTCACCAGAAGCAAATAGCAACGGATATTTGGTATTGATATCCGGCCAGTCAATATACTTCACTTCAATTGTAGCGTTAAGATCAGCCTTAAGCTTTTTGTTAATCTCAGCAAGAATCGCCTTATTTTGAACGCCTTCACTGCCCCACAGGTAGTAAACCAACTTAGCTTCTTTAGAAGTATCTACTCCTCCTGCATTCGTTGAAGCTTCTGGTGCCTTCGTAGCTGCCGGATCATTACTTGCCTCGTTGTTCTTCGATGAACAGGCTGTCAATGCCCCAGTAAGCATGAGTACAGCAATTAAAGAAGACGCAATTTTTTTACCTTTCATTAGGTAAGCCTCCCTTTTCTTTTCTATTTATGAATTGCATTTATAATAAACGCGCCTTCGAAAAGGAGACGTCCATTAACCCTTTACAGCCCCAACGGTGAGGCCTGTTACGAAATAACGCTGTACAAATGGATAGAGAAGAATAATTGGCCCGGTGGCCAGCACAGCTGTAGCCATCTTGATGGATTGCGTTGGAAGATCAGCCGTATTGATAACTGCCCCCGAATTGATTAGTGTACCGAGATTCGTCTGATTGACCATTCGCTGCAAAAAGTATTGGAGTGGATATTTCGTCGGGGAGTCCATATATAACATCCCGTTGTACCACTCATTCCAAAAGCCTATCGCCGAGAAAAGCCCGATGGTAGCTAAGGAAGGAACCGCCAGCGGAATAAATATCCGCCAATAGATATGGAAGTCGCCAGCACCGTCAATGGTAGCAGATTCATATAAGGAATCTGGAATCGCCTTCATGAAATTACGCATCAGGAAGATCGACCAAGCGCCAACTACAGCCGGTAGAATCATGGCAAATAAGTTATCTTTCATATGCAGGTGCTTGACCATCAGGATATACGTTGGAATCAAGCCACCGCTGAAGAGTGTCGTAAAGTAAATTAGAAAGGAAAAGAAGTTGCGATACTTGAAATCCTTGCGGTTAAGCACGAAGCCAGCCATCGACATCATGAACAGTCCAAGGACCGTACCCACTACGGTTATAAAAATAGTGATCTTATAAGCATTTACCAATTGCGTAGAGTTGTTAAATAACAATTCGTAAGCCTTAAATGAAAATTCCTTAGGCAGCAGCTTGTAGCCTTCACGGACAATTTCCTGCTCGTTCATGAACGATGAGGAGATCATTAGTGCGAAGGGAAATACACAGAACAGTGCAAAGATACTAATGCAGATATAGCTAATCACTTTTATGATAATACTTCCCGAATCCTGTTTGATTTTTTGAGTTTCCATATTCATCACCCCTGTTTCGTGTCTGGTTTTAGAACAATGCGCTGTCTGGCTCGACCTTCCGTACAATAAAGTTAACTACTAGCACCAGAATCAGGCCAAACATGGATTGGTAGAAGCCCACAGCGGCGCCCATAGAGAAGTTGAATTGTCCCACCAGTGAACGGAAGACATAGGTATCGATAATATCCGTCTGCGGATACAGCACCGAGTTCGTACCGATCAGATTATAGAAAAGGTCAAAGGAGCCCTTGAGAATTCCACCCATACCAAACAGTAAAAGCAGAATAAAGGTTGGCTTCAGAATCGGTAAGGTCATATAACGGATCCGCTGCCAGGTAGTGGCTCCGTCCATATAAGCAGCCTCGTACAGATCATGATTAATCCCTGTGATCGTTGCCAGATAGACAATCATTCCATATCCGGTAGCGGCCCAGATCTTGAAGGCTACAATGATATATTTCCATATGCCCGGATCAGAATAAAACTCGTAACGGTCTAGCCCCATTCCGGTTAGCATCGTATTGATGAACCCGGAATTGAAATTGAATATATTGTAGGCAAACACACCGACGATAACCATAGAGATAAAGTAAGGTAGGAGAATAACGGATTGAGACACTTTCTTGAACCACTTGCCCGAGATCTCCGAAAGCATAATGGCAAACACAATTTGAATAATGTTACCCAGAGCTAGGAAGACGATGTTGTAGAGCAGTGTATTCTTGGTAATATTCCACAGATCGCCATTCTGAACCAGAAATTCGAAGTTTTTCAGACCGATAAAGTTACTTCCGAAAATACCCTTATTGAGCTTGTAATCTACGAATGCGACGTAAGCGCCAGGCATTACCGCATAGTGAAAAATAATGAAGTATAGGATTACAGGCAGCAACATTAGAAAAAGCACTTTGTTCTTAATGACTTCCCGGACAATATTTCCACCCGCAAGCTTAATTCTTGCCAATGAGCCCACCTCCAATTTGAAAGATGCATTTCATCACATGCATAACTTAGCTTCCTTTCTTGTCCCGCAACCAGCTTGAAACTGATTGCTCATCCTTTATGATAAAGCGTATCGGATGATATAGAAACGTTTCCATAATTTCTTTGAAACTCCCTGTACGAAAATCATACTCCCTAGATGTATGCGCTGTCAATTCATTTTATTTTTGTTTTTCTAGTAATAAAAATCACATTTTACAACCTAAATATAATGAATCGGCCGATTTCGCGAAGATAATTGACTTTTTATGGTCTTCGGACTAAGATCGATATGTATCGTTAATGGAAACGTTTCTATCTGTTCTTTCATAGACATGTCAGTCTTATATATGATGTCTGACAATGAACTCCCCGTTCTTATCTATTGCATGTCTCATCCAATTATATTTATCTGCGTGTGCACTGCGGCGAACTCAAATAGCAAGCGCTTTCTTATTGGTATAGCACATCTATTTGTCACAATAACTTTCAATGCGCTCACGAGGAAGGTGTTAACCATGACTAAACTGTTTATCCAAGATCTTGTGAACGATATGACTCTAGAAGAAAAACTGGCCCAATTAACCCAGCTAGGCCCTCACTATTGGGGTTTGGATGATACCGTAGATTTAACCGGTCCATTCAAGGAACTGAACATTAAGCCGCAGGTAATGCAGAACATCGGAAGCGTTCTGAACGGCATTGGAGCCAGGAATGTGATTGATCTACAGACCCGGCATTTGCAAGCCAGCCGTCAGAAAATCCCCTTACTCTTCATGGCGGATGTGATTCATGGTTACAGAACGATCCTACCGATCCCGCTTGCGATAGGTTGTAGCTTTGACATGGAGGCCTGTGAAAGGTTCGCTGAAATTGCAGCCAAGGAGAGCGCAGCTGCCGGTATTCACCTCACTTTCTCGCCTATGACGGATCTTGTACGCGATCCGCGCTGGGGACGAGTGATGGAGACATCCGGTGAGGACCCTTATCTGAATGCTCGTGTAACTGAGAGCATGGTACGGGGCTATCAGGGCAAAGACCTAAAAGAAAAAGGTCGTATCGCTGCCTGTGTGAAGCACTTCGCCGGTTATGGCGCTCCCGAAGGCGGTCGAGAATACAATACGGTGGATATGTCCCTCGGCGTATTACGTGAGTTCTATCTACCAGCCTATAAAGCTGCTGTAGATGCTGGTGTAGCCATGGTGATGGCCGCATTCAATACGATTGATCGTATACCTGCAAGCGGTAATTCCAAACTTCTCCGCGGGATTCTGCGTGAGGAATGGGGCTTCGATGGCGTTACCATCGCCGATTTCAATTCCGTAAATGAACTAATCCCTCATGGCGCTGCCGAAGATGGTCGTGAAGCAGCTGAGAAAAGTCTGGCTGCCGGACTAGATATTGAAATGATGTCCACCCATTATCTAAACCACGGCGCTGCTCTCGTCGAGGAAGGCAAGCTTGATATCTCCTTGATTGATGAAGCCGTTATCCGGGTGCTAGAACTCAAGGACGCTCTCGGCTTGTTTGACAATCCATTCAAGGATGCAGATCCACTAGTAGATGAGGCGCCCACGCCGAGCGCGGAGAATTTACAAGCTGCGAGAGAGCTGGGTGCAAGCTCAGTGGTGCTGCTGAAAAATGACAATAACGCTCTGCCCCTTAAACACGGTAAGAAGATTGGATTGGCTGGTCCCTTCGCTACCTCTATTCATGTGCTGGGCGGCTGGTCTGGAACGGAAAAAGACCCGGCCGTATCACTCTACAACGGCGTTTCTCAAAAAACATCTGCCGCGGATATTATTACGGCCATGACTGGTGAGCTGGGAAGCATGCTAGAGGGTGTTTTTGATGTGGAGGATGAAATCGAAGAAGCCTTTCAGCGCCTAAAAGATTGCGATGTAATTCTCGCTGCTGTCGGTGAGAATCAGCAGGATACCGGGGAAGGCGGAAGTAAAACCAATCTGCGCTTGTCGACCAATCAGGAGAAGCTGATCTGGCGTCTGAAAGATACCGGCAAAAAGATTGTTACCATTGTATTTAGCGGCCGACCACTGGAACTAAAGCCTGTTCTTGAGGCCAGCGATGCTCTACTGCAAGCCTGGTTTCTGGGAACAGAATCCGGAAATTCATTAGCTGATGTGCTGTTCGGAGATTATAATCCGTCCGCTCGTTTATCTATGAGCTTCCCTTACTCGGTTGGTCAAATTCCTGTTTATTACAATGCCTATCAGACGGGACGTCCCTATGATCCCCTATATCCGAACGTGCGTTATGTAACCCGATATCTGGATTGCCCTAATGACCCTCTTTTCTGTTTTGGCTATGGTCTGAGCTATTCCAGTTTTGATTACAGCAACTTCAATGTTGATGCTAAGGGTCGGATTGTTGCCTCCATTGAGGTGGAGAATACTTCAGACATCACCGGCAAGGAAACCGTTCAACTCTATATCCATGATGTTAGCGCAAGTGTCGTACGCCCGGTCAAGGAGCTGAAAGCCTTCCGACAAATTACACTCGCAGCGCATGAGAAACAAGTGGTTTCTTTCGAGATCACTAGAGAAATGCTGATGTTCTACGGAAAAGATGATCAAATGGTCTTCGAACCCGGGGAATTTGATATTATGATTGGTAGAAGCTCCGGAGACCATTTCACCCAGCGGATCTGGATCGGCTAACTATATTAGACAGTAAGGGAGATAACCCCAATGAGACACAGCTTATCATTTCAGCAAGATGGAACCTTGAAAATTGTACAGTTCACTGATCTTCACTGGATGGATGGAAGAGCCGAAGATCAGCGTACCCGGGAACTGATGGAACGTGTTCTAGAAGCAGAACAACCTGATCTTGTGGTCTTCACGGGAGATCTAATTTACACTGCCCCTGTCTCTCCTGGCGAAAAGGCATGTGAAGACCCTGCCCAAGCATTTCGGGATGCTGTCGCTGCTGTAGAAAAAACAGGTACCCCTTGGGCCTTCGTATTTGGTAACCATGATACAGAAACCCTGATTTCCCGCAGTGAATTGATGCAGATAGCATTAGAACATCCCCACTGTCTGGCCGAAGCCGGTCCAGAGGATCTTGAAGGTTCAGGCAATTACACGCTTGAAATAAAAGATCAGGATGGCCAAGCAGCCGCTGTCCTTTATTTTGTTGACTCGGGCAGTTACTCCGAGATGGAGCATATCCCAGGCTACAATTGGATTAACCGGAATCAGATCAACTGGCTAACTGCTGAATCCGCTCGGTTGAATCCTAAAACTGCTGAGAACAGGCTGCCTGCATTGGCTTTCTTCCATATCCCGATTCCGGAATATCGTGAGGTCTGGTCTACACAAGTCTGTCATGGGTATAAGTATGAGCGTGTATGCTCACCTGAGGTTAACTCGGGATTATTCTCGGCTTTGCTTGAAATGGGTGATGTGCTTGGCACCTTCTGCGGACATGACCATATCAATGATTTTACGGGCAGCCTGTATGGCATACGTCTTTCCTATGGCCGTGCTACCGGCTACAATACTTATGGAAAAGAAGGCTTTATGCGGGGCGCACGCGTCATCAGACTGACCCAAGGCACCCAAGACTTCGATACCTGGCTTCGTCTTGAAGACGGATCTGTCCTGCTGGAACAGCCAATTCATCAGCCTGAACCTGCTGCCGGTTCAGAACATTAATCGTCTTACTTTATTGTCTGCAATCTTTTTGCTCATTAATAGTTATAAAAAGAACCCGCATAGTGCTGGTTCTTTTTTATGTTCCAATATTAGCTTGTTCCCATACTCCCCATTACATCGCTTTTTTTGTTAAAATAGAGTAGTCGACGTATTAAGTACTACAGCGTCAGTCATGGAACGGAGGCAAGTACCTGTGGATTATATTATTCTGGACATCGAATTCAACGGCCGTAAGTTTGCCAGCGAGCACCCTATGGAGGTCATTGAGATTGGAGCTGTCCGGTTAGACTCTTCATTGCAGTATAAGGATGAATTTTCTTCCTTGATCAAACCCATATATTTCTCCACCCTTAATTCTTTTATTAAGAAAAAAACCGGTATTCCCCAAGAGGAAATCGATATCGCACCCCGCTTCCCGAAAGTCATCACTGCTTTTAGAGAGTGGCTTGATCTAAGTACAGATGGAGTGTTGCTCCTTACTTGGGGTGGCGAAGACATGAAGCGAATCATTCAGGATGTACGTATGCACAAGATGGACGACTCCTACTGGATGTCTGCAACGTATTTCGATTTACTGAAGGGTGTGCTGCGGGCTCGCGGCCTAAGCAATGATATCAGTGTCGAAGGCGCGATGGCTTTGTTTGAACTTGAACCGTCTGGATCTGCTCACCGTGCGTTGGATGATGCAAAGATGACTTCGGAAATCTTCCGCGCTGTGTTTAAGGATCTGGATTTTGAGCGCTCACAGCATTACGTAGATACTTTTTCTAATGCCAAAGAACGCAAGACGGTCAAAGTCGCCATTAAAGCGATGAACTCACAAAAAATAGTACCTACCTGGGACCTTGTTCTCGAACATTACTTCTCAGACAAAACAACCCTAGCTGATCCTCGGAAATTAGAGGAATTACAAAATTATTTTGCGGCGCAGATGGGTCAAAAATAACTTCAAACATCAGCAAATCATAGTAGCGGCAGTCTTCCCAATGATCTTCAGCGGGTAACTGCCGCTGTTTGGGATACGCTAAAAAAACATTTGACCTTCACGCTACGTAAAGGTGTACATTGAATTTGTGGGAGGTGATACTACGGAATACACAGTACAGAAGCTCGCTGAGCTAGCTGGAATCAGTACGCGAACCCTGCGCTACTACGACGAGTTTGGCATTCTTAAGCCGGCGAGAATCAACTCCTCGGGGTATCGTATCTATGGCCGCACCGAAGTAGATCTTCTACAGCAAATTTTATTTTATCGAGAGCTTGGCTTAAGTCTGGAACGTATCAAAGCTATTATGACTGAACCGTCATTCGACGGAGCCAAAGCGCTACGGGAGCATCATGACAAGCTGCTTGAAAAGAGACATCAATTAGATCTATTAATCGCTAACGTCGAACAGACGCTGGCTCACCAAGAAGGGAGAATGACTATGAGTGACGCTGAAAAATTCGAAGGCTTCAAGCAAAAGCTGGTAGAGGATAACGAGAAGAAATACGGTCAAGAAATACGGGAGAAATATGGGGACAGCACCGTAGAACAATCCAACAAGAAGCTTAAAGGTATGACAGAAGAACAATATGCGGCTATACAGCAGCTTGAGGAGGAAATGTTCGAGACGCTCTTGCAAGCGATGGAGTATGGAGATCCTGCCAGTGTATTGGCGCAAAAAAGTGCTGATCTACACCGCCAGTGGCTCTCCTTCTACTGGGATTCCTATTCCAAAGAGGCACATGCCGGTGTCGCGCAAATGTATGTTGATGATGAACGTTTTACCAAGTACTACGACAAGCATCGCCCTGGACTTGCAGCGTTCCTAAGAAATGCCGTTCACGTATACACGGGAACAAAATAATAAAATAGAAATAGAGCGGCACCGGAAATCCGGTCGCCGCTCTATTTCTATTATCTGAACCTCACTGATAGCTCCTATAGACTGCGATGCAGCAGTGACAGTACATTTCGCAGCTCAACCACAGCTACCTGTCCAGGCGCAGAGGGCTTATGCGCCGCTCCAAAGGTAAGCGCTGAACCGAATATTTCACCGGCTAGACGGCTAATGACCCCAGCTCCCGCCATGGACATTGTAATAATCGGGCGATCTGCATATTGTTCTTTCATCATATGGGTAGCTTCTAGTAAAGTCAGTACATCCCCCGCATCCTGAGGCATCACCGCAATTTTAGGCAAGTCCCCGCCAAGCTCCTGTGCCTTGCGTAATCGCGAGATGATCTCCTCTTGAGAAGGTGTTCCATGAAAATCATGATTCGAGATAATGACAGACACGTTATGAGTATGAGCAGTCTCGACTAGTAGCTTTACATCCTGTTCCTCATTGAATAATTCAACATCAATTATATCTACTAGACCACTTTCAGCTGCAGCTATATTCAGTGCTATGTAATATTCTGTGCTAACCTGCTTCTCGCCGCCTTCTTTGGCACTCCGAAAAGTAAAAATCAGCGGTAACTCAGGAATTACAGAATGGATTTCTTTTAGTGCTAAATTGACCGCCTCTACGTCTTCAACTTCATCAAAAAAATCCGTCCGCCACTCCACTAAATCGGGACCAAGCTCTTTTAATGATTCGGCTTCCTGTTTCAGTTCAGACAAGGTAGCTCCAATCAACGGAACACATATTTTAGGGATTCCTTCGCCAATGATCACATTTTTAACGATTACTGTCCTGCTCATTATTTCAGCCCCTTATCCAGTCGTCTGCTATAGATTCTGTATTGTTTATTTTACTGCCGATACATGTTTTAGAAACTGTTCAACCTCTGATAACTGCGGCAGCGATGGGATCGCGCCTTTTTTCCCTACAGCCAGTGCTCCAACAGCATTAGCGAAGCTCACTGCCTCCTCCAGCGTTTTGCCTAAGACCAATTGCTGGGATAATGCCCCATTGAATGAGTCTCCGGCAGCAACCGTGTCTATCGCCTTGACCGGGAATCCAGGAACTGACTTAGCGCCTTCAGCATTAACGATCAGTGCGCCTTTAGATCCCAAGGTTACGATCACATTTTTAACACCTTTTTGCAGCAAAATACGGGCTGCCTGCTCAGCAGTCTCTAAACTATCTACAGTCATTCCAGTCAAAATCCCCGCTTCTGTCTCATTAGGTGTCAGATATGATACTTGACCCAGCATCTCGTCTTTAAGCACTCTAGCTGGTGCTGGATTCAGAATGACCGGAATTCCATGACGATGTGCAATGGCAATAGCATGCTCACTCATCGCCAGTTCCATTTCAAGCTGCATCACAATCATCTCAGCCTGGCTGATTACAGTCTCTAACGCCTGTATATCCTCTGCAAAGAGATCAATATTCGCTCCGGGTACAACGATAATCCGATTCTCTCCATCTTCTTCAATAACGATTGAAGCTACACCTGTTGCCTCCGTTTCACTCACTGAGATATGTTCTATATGAATACCTTCCTGCTTAATAATCTCCAGCATTTCGCTTCCAAAGGTATCTTTTCCGACGCTGCCGATCATACTAACCTCAGCACCCAGACGTGCTGCGGCAACGGCTTGATTCGCTCCTTTTCCACCGGGAGATAGAGCAAATGCTTGTCCCATAAGCGTTTCTCCTGCATTCGGTGCCCGGTTCGTACGTACTACCATATCCATTTTAAGCTTCCAATCACAACTATACCCAACTTAAACACCACCAATAATTATTTCTTCAATCTCTTTATCTTAGGGTCTTCTCTTCACTTTATCAATCACTTCCGTTGATTTTGCCCCTAATTGGCTATTTTCACCAAATTGACGTTATGCTTTTGTAGATAAAGTGTGCTAGAATGATGGTGCAATCGCTTCCACAACGATTGATGACTGTTTTTTGAGCAAACGTTTGCATCGTAGATAATGCCAGCAGCTTTACTGCAATTCAATCTAATCCGCGATTAGGAGGCTTATCAAGTGAACGAACAAAAATTACCATCAGTAGCTTATTTCAGTATGGAGTACGGGTTACATTCCGATTTTAAAATGTATGCCGGAGGGCTTGGAATTCTCGCCGGTGACTACATTAAGGGAGCTAAAGACATCAATGCTCCTATCATCCCTATCGGGCTGAAGTGGAAACAAGGTTATACGGATCAAAAAATTGATGCAAACGGTAATCCATACGACTCCTATCACAATTATGTTTATGATTTTCTTGAAGATACAGGGGTGAAGGTAACTGTAAAAGTCAGAAAGACCGATGTGGTGTGCAAAATATGGAAGACTGATTATTTTGGCAACAGCACGTTGTATTTACTGGATACGGATATCCCCGAGAATAATGATGCATGGATTACTGGACAATTGTACGGCTGGTTCGGTGAGGAACGGATCGCTCAAGAGATCGTACTCGGGATCGGCGGAGTAAAAGCTATGCGTGCTCTGGGCATTCCGATTGATGTCTATCATTTCAATGAAGGCCATGCAGCCTTAGCAGCCATCGAGCTCATTCGTGAAAAGATGTCCGGAGGCAGCACCTTTGAGGAAGCTTGGAAAGCTACTCGGGAAGAGGTTGTGTTCACTACACATACGCCGATAAAAGAAGGCAACGAAACCCATCCACTCGACCGCCTAGAGTATATGAGTGCATTCAATGGCTTAACCCGCGACCAGATGGAGCGTATCGGTGGCGAGCCGTTCAACATGACGGTTGCCGGTCTACGACTCTCACGTATTTCTAATGCAGTGGCTCAGCTTCATGCGGATACAGCCAATAAGATGTGGAAAGAGGTTGCCGGAAGATCGGACATCATTGGCATTACTAATGCCATTCATACCCCTACCTGGGTAGATGAAAGAATGACACAAGCCTATGAACAAAATGGCGATTTATGGGCAGTGCATAAAGAAATTAAGGGTGAACTGATTGATTTCATCAAAGAACGGTCCGGCATTAGTCTAAATGCTGACAATCTACTCATTGGCTTCTCACGCAGAGCTGCTCCTTATAAACGCAGTGACCTGATCTTCTCGCAGCCGGAAATTATTGAGCCTTATCTGGAGTCCGGCAAAATACAAATCGTCTTCTCTGGCAAAGCCCATCCACTCGATGATAACGGCAAAAAAATCGTCAGCAATTTAGTGGCGATGATGAAAAAATATCCGAAAAGTGTTGTCTTCTTGGAGAATTACGATATGACTATCGGCGCACAGCTGACACGCGGTTCTGATATTTGGCTCAACAATCCGCGTAGACCACTGGAAGCAAGTGGTACCTCCGGGATGAAGGCAGCCATGAACGGCGTATTGAACTGCTCTATTCTAGATGGCTGGTGGCCGGAAGCCTGTATAGATGGCGAGAATGGCTGGCAGATCGGAGACGGCTTCGAGACTACTGACTTCGAGGTTCTGGATAAGCATGATAGTGATGCGCTATACGACACCCTATTGAATCGAGTACTCCCAACCTATTATGAGAATCGTGAACAGTGGGTACAAATGATGAAGAAGAGTATCGAAACCACTCGCACCGAATTTGCCACCAAAAGAATGCTGGATGAATACTATAACAGAATGTACATTAAAAACTAAGTACAGAAAACGGATATTCCTATATCAAAATAGAACAGCGCACCCTCCAGTGATGGTAGAGGTGCGCTGTTTCTTTTTTAACTCTGCTTAGTAATTAATCACTCTATCTATCATATATATCTGAATGGGACGACGATTACCACATACTGTAATGTGTCAAATATTCAAAAAGTGTTGCATTTTCCCCAAAAAACATTAATATAGAACTTATACTAAATCTAAAATCAAATCTTACGAGGTGATTCTATTAATGAGCTCCAATAATAATAATCTTACGACCAGCTGGGGTGCTCCAGTAGGCGACAATCAAAATTCAATGACAGCCGGTGATCGTGGTCCTACTTTGCTGCAAGATGTCCATCTGCTTGAAAAATTAGCCCACTTTAACAGAGAACGTGTTCCTGAACGTGTCGTTCATGCTAAGGGTGCTGGCGCTCATGGGTATTTTGAGGTCACTCAGGATTTAACTCAATATACAAAAGCTAATTTTTTATCTGAGGTAGGCAAGCGTACCCCAATGTTCATCCGTTTCTCAACCGTAGCTGGGGAGCTAGGTTCTGCTGATACTGTAAGAGACCCACGTGGTTTTGCAGTGAAGTTCTATACCGAAGAAGGAAACTATGATCTCGTAGGTAACAATACACCTGTATTCTTCGTTCGTGATGCAATCAAGTTCCCCGACTTTATTCATACACAGAAGCGTGATCCACAGACACACTTAAAGAACCCTAATGCGGTTTGGGACTTTTGGTCTTTATCGCCGGAATCTCTTCATCAGGTTACGATTTTGATGTCAGATCGCGGAATCCCAGCTACGTTGAGACATATGCACGGGTTCGGAAGCCACACCTTCAAATGGGTAAATGCCGAAGGCAATGCCGTCTGGGTGAAATATCATTTCAAAACAGAACAAGGCATTAAGAACCTTGCTCCAGATCTTGCCGCCAAAATAGCTGGGGAGAACCCAGATTATCATACAGAAGACTTGTTCAATGCTATTGATAAAGGAGAATTCCCAGCGTGGAAGCTCTACGTGCAGATTATGCCGATCGAAGATGCGAACACTTATCGCTTTGATCCATTCGATGTAACAAAAGTATGGTCGCAAAAAGATTATCCATTAATTGAGGTTGGCCGCATGGTACTGGATCGCAATCCAGAGAACTACTTTGCGGAAGTAGAGCAAGTTACGTTCTCTCCTGGCTCTTTCGTCCCTGGTATTGAAGCTTCTCCTGATAAATTGCTACAGGGTCGACTGTTTGCTTACGGCGATGCTCACCGTCACCGGGTAGGTCCTAACCATAACAGCCTGCCTATCAACCGACCAAAAGTAGAAGTGAAGAACTATCAACGTGACGGTGGCATGGCACTCGGTAACAATGGCGGATCCGGTGCCTATTACGAACCTAACAGCTTAGGCGGACCTAAAGAAGCACCACAGTACAAAACATCACCTTTCGAAGTATCTGGAAATGCCGACAGTGTCTCCTATAATAGTGATGACCATTATACACAACCTGGTGACTTGTATCGCCTGATGAGTGAAGAAGAACGTACCCGTCTTGTTCAAAATATCGTAGGCGCTATGACACCAGTTGAAAGTAACGATATTAAACTTCGTCAAATTGTTCATTTCTATAAAGCTGATGCAGAACTGGGACAGCGTGTTGCATCCGGTTTAGGATTATCCGTCCCAGGCGGATTATAAGACTGTAATTGCACTTATACAATCAAAGAGGACCTTTACCCGTAAATGGGAAAGGTCCTCTTTGTTCATAAGAAAAGCTAAAACATATAATATATAAGAACGATCACGATGCATAGCGTGGAGACAACAGATAAGCACGAAAAAAAAGTATTCCAGTTATTGCCCTTCATTTGTCTTATACACGACCAGTATACTGCTTCTTTGATGCTCTGCCCCATCACGTGAAGATTTAACTACCGAACCGTAACAGATATTCACAACCTGTTCCTCACGCAGCCCCGCCAAGAACTCATTCGCCTTATTCTCAGCATACGAATTATCAGCATCTACAAACTCTTTTACTTGAATCATCCTGATCTCTCCTTTAATAAATTATAGTTACTTTTTATGTCTAGATTCTATAGGTGAACTCAACGAAATGTACATGGCGTATCACTCCCCTGGTAACATTTAATGTAAAATTATCTTCGAAATATAGTATAGGCATTCCGCAGTTTTCTACGAAATGCCTATAACATCAGCCTATCATAGCACCCAACTATACAATAGTCAAACGTTTTAAATACAATATTTAGTAAGAATTTATTGCCTTTGCAAAATGGATTGGATTTACATATAGAAGCTGTTATACTGATCAGAAGGTTCCCTCTAGGGGACCTCTATTTGTATAGGAGGGATTTTAATATGGCAACGCGTCATAACAAATTTGCAAAGAATGTGCTACTTAGAGGGGGTGAAATCTACTATGAACCATAGTCTAATTTATGAAGGCTCAAGGACACAACTGGTCCAGCAGCTTATTTATTTTGATGAGGAAAAAATCGCATTTCTAAATCAGTATTTCCCGGAACGAAGCAAACAAAGAAGTAATGCTGAAACGCTGTTGTCCCGTTATTGCTCCGAGCTGGAACAATTACTTTCCCGTTTTAGTGGTGAAGAATTGAATTCACTCGTATTGATTGGAAGTCAGCTTCAGCTACGCTACTTAGACGACAATACTACAGATACCTACACCATCGTATTTCCAAACCAGGCAGAACCCAATGATAACAAGATTTCAATGTTCTCGCCTATTGGCATGCAGTTGCTGTTAGCTCAGATCGGCAGTACATGTCAGCTAGCTATTCCTTCAGGTGAGTTATCAGTAAAAATCGAAAGTATTAAGTTTGTGAATTGTGGTGAGGTGGCCGTTCTTATTTAAGCCCACTTGCACATATCACCAACATTAACAGCGTCCCTTTCCAATCTTATGGAAGAGGACGCTGTTCATCTATTCAGCCTGCTAAGCACTCTTCATACTTTTATTTGAGCCTCAAGCCTTCACCCAGTTTACTGACTGATTTTTCGATACGAGATGCTCTGGTTTCAGGTCTTTTCGCCGCTTCGATCCAAGATACATATTCCTTCTGATAAGAATAAGCCAGACCGTTATAATAAGCTTCTGCCTGCTCATGACTACTCAACGCATCAAGGAAATCCTTAGGGGCTTCTACCTCCCGTAATTGATGATCTTGCTCCATCGTCACATGCACAATATCACCAGGTTGAGCTTTGGCTAGATCCCGTAGTTCTTTCTTTACCACCATAAAATGCTTTCCGTTTCCATGGGGCATAAGCGTTCCTCTATAGGGGATTCCATTTACACTTCCTTTTACCTGTATTCTGGACTTTGTTTCAAATATTTGTTCGGCATCAAAAGGGACGTTAAGATAAGTCCAGCTCCCACTTGCATCAGGTCGCACTAATTTAGCTTCAAATTCAAACATTGCTACCTCCTCAACTAAAAGCCCTAAGTTCTATTGTATCCATATGAATGTAACTATACAAAAAAAACACCTGCCTATAATAGACAGATGTTTCTTAATTATAAGCGGGTGATGGGAATCGAACCCACGCTATCAGCTTGGAAGGCTGAAGTTCTACCATTGAACTACACCCGCAAAGGTATAAAATCGGGATGACACGATTTGAACATGCGACCCCCTGGTCCCAAACCAGGTGCTCTACCAAGCTGAGCTACATCCCGTCAAAACATGTAATTACTTAGTAATAAAAATGGCGCGCCCTGAGAGATTCGAACTCCCGGCCTTTTGATTCGTAGTCAAACGCTCTATCCAGCTGAGCTAAGGGCGCAAAAATTATGGAGCGGAAGACGGGAATCGAACCCGCGACCCTCGCCTTGGCAAGGCGATGCTCTACCGCTGAGCCACTTCCGCAAAATATGGTGCGCGTGAAGGGACTTGAACCCCCACGTCGTGAAACGCCAGATCCTAAGTCTGGTGCGTCTGCCATTCCGCCACACGCGCACACTTTGAAAATAATGGTGAGCCATGAAGGACTCGAACCTTCGACACCCTGATTAAAAGTCAGGTGCTCTACCAACTGAGCTAATGGCTCTCATAAATGGCTGGGGATATAGGATTTGAACCTATGCATGACGGAGTCAAAGTCCGTTGCCTTACCGCTTGGCTAATCCCCAACAATAATTAACTAAATGGCGGAACCGACGAGATTCGAACTCGCGATCTCCTGCGTGACAGGCAGGCATGTTAGGCCAACTACACCACGGTTCCATAGACATAATGCATAAGAGTAAATTGGTTGCGGGGGCAGGATTTGAACCTGCGGCCTTCGGGTTATGAGCCCGACGAGCTACCGGGCTGCTCCACCCCGCGTCATTTAATAATTATATACTATTCATTTACACTACGCCAGCTAGTCCCAAAACATCATGCTTAAGGAAAATTTGGTTGCGGGGGCAGGATTTGAACCTGCGGCCTTCGGGTTATGAGCCCGACGAGCTACCGGGCTGCTCCACCCCGCGTCGTTCTTAAATGAATATGGTGGAGGCTGAGGGGATCGAACCCCCGACCCTCTGCTTGTAAGGCAGATGCTCTCCCAGCTGAGCTAAGCCTCCATGTTATGACCCGTATGGGATTCGAACCCATGTTACCTCCGTGAAAGGGAGGTGTCTTAACCCCTTGACCAACGGGCCATGCTAATAAACTTTGTGGCGGAGAGAGAGGGATTCGAACCCTCGAGACGCTTGTGGCGCCTACACGATTTCCAATCGTGCTCCTTCGGCCAAACTCGGACACCTCTCCATAAATGGCTCCCCGAACAGGACTCGAACCTGTGACAACTCGATTAACAGTCGAGTGCTCTACCAACTGAGCTATCAGGGAATATGGTGGGCCTTAGTGGACTCGAACCACCGACCTCACCCTTATCAGGGGTGCGCTCTAACCAGCTGAGCTAAAGGCCCTTTTTAAGACACATCAATATTAAGGGCAAAAAAAATACCACGGGTTATGTGGTTGTCCGCTTGGCGACGTCCTACTCTCCCAGGACCCTTCGGTCCAAGTACCATCGGCGCTGGAGGGCTTAACGGTCGTGTTCGGGATGGGTACGTGTGGAACCCCTCCGCTATCGCCACCAAACGGGCATTTACAGCGTAAATGCTCAGGCTTGAGTCGCCTGAAAACTGAATCCGAATTGAATTTGCGTTCTAAGTATAGGATAAGCCCTCGACCGATTAGTATTGGTCAGCTCCATGCATTACTGCACTTCCACCTCCAACCTATCTACCTCGTCGTCTTCAAGGGGTCTTACTAATTGGGAAATCTCATCTTGAGGGGGGCTTCACGCTTAGATGCTTTCAGCGCTTATCCCGTCCGTACGTAGCTACCCAGCCATGCTTCTGGCGAAACAACTGGTGCACCAGCGGTACGTCCATCCCGGTCCTCTCGTACTAAGGACAGCTCCTCTCAAATTTCCTGCGCCCACGACAGATAGGGACCGAACTGTCTCACGACGTTCTGAACCCAGCTCGCGTACCGCTTTAATGGGCGAACAGCCCAACCCTTGGGACCTACTTCAGCCCCAGGATGCGATGAGCCGACATCGAGGTGCCAAACCTCCCCGTCGATGTGGACTCTTGGGGGAGATAAGCCTGTTATCCCCAGGGTAGCTTTTATCCGTTGAGCGATGGCCCTTCCATGCGGTACCACCGGATCACTAAGTCCGACTTTCGTCCCTGCTCGACTTGTAGGTCTCGCAGTCAAGCTCCCTTATGCCTTTGCACTCTTCGAATGATTTCCAACCATTCTGAGGGAACCTTGGAACGCCTCCGTTACTCTTTAGGAGGCGACCGCCCCAGTCAAACTGCCCGCCTGACACGGTCCCCGTACCCGATTAGGGTACTAGGTTAGAACCTAGATACGATCAGGGTGGTATCCCAACGGCGCCTCCACCGAAGCTTGCGCTCCGATTTCTACGGCTCCCACCTATCCTGTACAGATCGTACCCAAATTCAATATCAAGCTGCAGTAAAGCTCCATGGGGTCTTTCCGTCTTGTCGCGGGTAACCTGCATCTTCACAGGTATTAAAATTTCACCGGATCTCTCGTTGAGACAGCGCCCAAGTCGTTACGCCATTCGTGCGGGTCAGAATTTACCTGACAAGGAATTTCGCTACCTTAGGACCGTTATAGTTACGGCCGCCGTTTACTGGGGCTTCGGTTCATAGCTTCGGGTTACCCCTAACCACTCCCCTTAACCTTCCAGCACCGGGCAGGCGTCAGCCCGTATACTTCGCCTTGCGGCTTCGCACAGACCTGTGTTTTTGCTAAACAGTCGCTTGGGCCTTTTCACTGCGGCCCCCTCGTGCTATTCACACTACCGGGGCACCCCTTCTCCCGAAGTTACGGGGTCATTTTGCCGAGTTCCTTAACGAGAGTTCTTCCGCGCGCCTTAGAATTCTCTTCTCGCCTACCTGTGTCGGTTTGCGGTACGGGCACCTTCTCCTGGCTAGAGGCTTTTCTTGGCAGTGTGAGATCATGACCTTCGCTACTATAATTTTCACTCCCCATCACAGCCCAGCCTTAACGATGTGCGGATTTGCCTACACATCAGCCTCACTGCTTAGACGGACATATCCATCAGTCCGCGTCACTACCCTCCTGCGTCACCCCATCGCTCATAGCGGATTACGGTGGTACAGTAATTTCAAACTGTTGTCCTTCGACTACGCCTTTCGGCCTCGCCTTAGGTCCCGACTTACCCTGAGCGGACGAGCCTTCCTCAGGAAACCTTGGGCTTTCGGCGGATCAGATTCTCACTGATCTTTTCGTTACTCATACCGGCATTCTCACTTGTATGCTGTCCAGCGCTCCTTACGGTACACCTTCAACCCACATACAACGCTCCCCTACCCCAGATACATACGTATCTAGCCATAGCTTCGGTGGTGTGTTTAGCCCCGTTACATTTTCGGCGCAGAGTCACTCGACCAGTGAGCTATTACGCACTCTTTCAATGGTGGCTGCTTCTAAGCCAACATCCTGGTTGTCTGTGCAACTCCACATCCTTTCCCACTTAACACACACTTGGGGACCTTAGCTGATGGTCTGGGCTGTTTCCCTTTTGACAATGGATCTTAGCACTCACTGTCTGACTCCCGGCAATAAGTATATGGCATTCGGAGTTTGACTGAGCTTGGTAATCCTTGCGGACCCCGCACCCAATCAGTGCTCTACCTCCACTACTCTTATACCGAGGCTAGCCCTAAAGCTATTTCGGGGAGAACCAGCTATCTCCGAGTTCGATTGGAATTTCTCCGCTACCCCCACCTCATCCCCGCATTTTTCAACATGCGTGGGTTCGGGCCTCCAGTGCGTGTTACCGCACCTTCACCCTGGACAGGGGTAGATCACACGGTTTCGGGTCTACGTCCACATACTAAATCGCCCTATTCAGACTCGCTTTCGCTGCGGCTCCGTCTTCTCGACTTAACCTTGCATGTTAAACGTAACTCGCCGGTTCATTCTACAAAAGGCACGCCATCACCCATAAATAGGGCTCTGACTTTTTGTAAGCACACGGTTTCAGGTTCTATTTCACTCCCCTTCCGGGGTGCTTTTCACCTTTCCCTCACGGTACTGTTTCACTATCGGTCGCCAGGTAGTATTTAGCCTTAGCAGATGGTCCTGCTGGATTCATACGGGGTTTCACGTGCCCCGCACTACTCGGGATCCGTCTCGGAGAGAACACAGTTTAGGTTACAGGGCTTTTACCTCTATCGCGGGCCTTTCCAGACCTCTTCGCCTACCATATTCCTTTGTAACTCCATGTGAGACGTCCCACAACCCCTAAGAGCAAGCTCTTAGGTTTAGGCTGTTCCGCGTTCGCTCGCCGCTACTGACGGAATCACTATTGTTTTCTCTTCCTCAGGGTACTTAGATGTTTCAGTTCCCCTGGTCTGCCTCTACATCTCCTATGTGTTCAGAGATGAGTAACTGCGAATTACCACAGCTGGGTTTCCCCATTCGGACACCCCCGGATCAAAGCTTGCTTACAGCTCCCCGAGGCAGTTTCGTTGTTCGCCACGTCCTTCGTCGGCTCCTGGCGCCTAGGCATCCTCCGTGTGCTCTTATTAGCTTAACCTTGATTTTTCCGCAGGAAAATATCATAGAATGACATTTCTTTTGGAATCATCTCACTAATAACATTTACTTGTTTGCACAAGTTGCTAAAAGATGTTCTAAAACGCAAATTCGTTTCGGTATCCAGTTTTCAAGGATCAAGTCTTACTTGAGAGCTTAAACTCTCAAAACTGAGCAACGAGTGAGTAACAGGCCTAAACCTGAGATTTGGAAGTTTAACTTCCGATTTGAATGTCTTCATTGCAGAAGACGATTCTCCATAGAAAGGAGGTGATCCAGCCGCACCTTCCGATACGGCTACCTTGTTACGACTTCACCCCAATCATCTACCCCACCTTCGGCGGCTGGCTCCCTTGCGGGTTACCCCACCGACTTCGGGTGTTGTAAACTCTCGTGGTGTGACGGGCGGTGTGTACAAGACCCGGGAACGTATTCACCGCGGCATGCTGATCCGCGATTACTAGCAATTCCGACTTCATGCAGGCGAGTTGCAGCCTGCAATCCGAACTGAGACCGGCTTTGATGGGATTGGCTTCACCTCGCGGTTTCGCTTCCCGTTGTACCGGCCATTGTAGTACGTGTGTAGCCCAGGTCATAAGGGGCATGATGATTTGACGTCATCCCCACCTTCCTCCGGTTTGTCACCGGCAGTCACTCTAGAGTGCCCAGCTTAACCTGCTGGCAACTAAAGTTAAGGGTTGCGCTCGTTGCGGGACTTAACCCAACATCTCACGACACGAGCTGACGACAACCATGCACCACCTGTCTCCTCTGTCCCGAAGGCCGCCACTATCTCTAGTGGATTCAGAGGGATGTCAAGACCTGGTAAGGTTCTTCGCGTTGCTTCGAATTAAACCACATACTCCACTGCTTGTGCGGGTCCCCGTCAATTCCTTTGAGTTTCAGTCTTGCGACCGTACTCCCCAGGCGGAGTGCTTACTGTGTTAACTTCGGCACCAAGGGTATCGAAACCCCTAACACCTAGCACTCATCGTTTACGGCGTGGACTACCAGGGTATCTAATCCTGTTTGCTCCCCACGCTTTCGCGCCTCAGCGTCAGTTACAGCCCAGAAAGTCGCCTTCGCCACTGGTGTTCCTCCACATATCTACGCATTTCACCGCTACACGTGGAATTCCACTTTCCTCTTCTGTACTCAAGTCACCCAGTTTCCAGTGCGACCTCAGGTTGAGCCCAAGGTTTAAACACCAGACTTAAATGACCGCCTGCGCGCGCTTTACGCCCAATAATTCCGGACAACGCTTGCCCCCTACGTATTACCGCGGCTGCTGGCACGTAGTTAGCCGGGGCTTTCTTCTCAGGTACCGTCACTCCGATAGCAGTTACTCTACCGGACGTTCTTCCCTGGCAACAGAGCTTTACGATCCGAAAACCTTCATCACTCACGCGGCGTTGCTCCGTCAGACTTTCGTCCATTGCGGAAGATTCCCTACTGCTGCCTCCCGTAGGAGTCTGGGCCGTGTCTCAGTCCCAGTGTGGCCGTTCACCCTCTCAGGTCGGCTACGCATCGTCGCCTTGGTGGGCCGTTACCCCACCAACTAGCTAATGCGCCGCAGGCCCATCCCTCAGTGACAGATTGCTCCGTCTTTCATTCTTTCTTCAGGAGAAAAAAGAAATTATCCGGTATTAGCTACCGTTTCCGGTAGTTATCCCAGTCTAAGGGGCAGGTTGCCTACGTGTTACTCACCCGTCCGCCGCTAAGTTATTTTGAAAGCAAGCTTTCAAAATAACTCCGCTCGACTTGCATGTATTAGGCACGCCGCCAGCGTTCGTCCTGAGCCAGGATCAAACTCTCCAATTAGTATTGAAAAGAGCGATATGCTCATTTTGAAACATCTGACGAGAAAATTAATTCTCTAATTTTGGATTTCACTTTCGTGATTTCCTACTCACTCGTTGTTCAGTTTTCAAAGATCAAGTTCTCGTTGGCGCCGTTTAATGTCTCAGCAGCAACTCTTATACTATATCATGTTCAGCCGTTTAATGTCAAGCTCTTTTTTTAACTTCTTTTTCGAGCTCGGCATGTGTGTCTCTCGGCCAGAAATAGAATATATCATGTATAGAGATTCATTGCAAGCATTATTTTAAAATTCATATTATTTTGTATTCTGTTACTTCTTCATCATAATAGTCCACTTCCTTAGTGATGTTTCCGGCAAAGTGATGGCCTCTTATACAAAAAGCATTAAACACAAAAGAGCCCCAGCAGATAAGCTGAGACCCCTTTGTTAGATACAAGCTAAGCTTGAGTTCAATTCACGCAGATAATAGATTACTTCTGCCCTTTTTCTAATAATGCAAGGATTATGGTAACCGCCTCTGCTCTTGTTGCCTTCTGGTTAGGTGCAAATTTATTCTGCCCTACACCATTCACAAGGCCTGATTTCGCTGCTGCTGCAATATATGGCACTGCCCATGCTGGTACATCCTTAGCATCATTGAAGGTTAATGTCGCTTTAGGATCTACTGTAATACCAAGAGCGCGAACAACCATAACTGCTAATTCTGTACGTGTTAGCTCCTGTGTAGGACGGAATGTTCCATCATCATAGCCACTGATAATTTGCAGAGATACAGCCTGTGCCACAAAAGACTTAGCCCATGCTGGAATCTTCGCAGAATCCTTAAAGCTTGAAGTGTCACCATTCTCCGGTAATTGTAATGCACGTGCCAGCATTGTGATAAATTCAACCCGATTTACTTTCTGATTCGGACGGAAAGTATCATCCGGATAACCACTAACGAAGCCAGCTGCTACTGCTTTCTCGATAACAGCAGCCGCCCAGTGATTGCTAGTATCCGTTAAAGATGGCTTACTAACTGGCGTCGCAGTTGGTGAAGGCGCCGTTGTCGGTGCTGGTGTAGCTGTTGGCGCTACTGTTGGTGTTGGTGTTGCTGTCGGTTTTGTTGTTGGTGCAGTTGTTGGTGCTGTTGTTGGTGCTGTTGTTGGCGCTGTTGTTGGTGCTGTTGTTGGTGCTGTTGTTGGTGCTGTTGTCGGCTCTGTTGTTGGCGTTGGTGTTGGCGTTGGTGTTGGTGTAACTCCACCATTCTCATCGCCCTTAACAATACCGAACTCTTCAAGAACATATGGTTTAGCCTCATTAACATTCTGATCAATCTCATAAGATACAGCTGTCAGCTTCCCTGCATCTACAGTGATACCAACAAAGGTCTGAACTTGACCGCGCATTGGACGCGTAGCATCACTTGGGTCCGCTCCGTATTTAGCTGCTGTATTCTCATTGGCTACTTCAAAGAGATTATAGTAAGCATCTCCCAATTCTTTCTTCATGTTCTTATAGTAAACCTTCGCTCCTGCCGTAGCTGGAATCAGATAGATTGTTCCATCTGGGTTTACTGTGTACTCTACCGTTTGACCATTGAAGCTTTCCTTGATTTTCACTGTGTCTGCTGCAGTTCCGTCAGCCTTGATTGGCTTGGTTCGTGCATAGATATGATCGTGACCTTGAAGCACCAGGTCAATACCCAGTTCAGCCATCATTGGAGCGACTTTCGCTCTTTCTCCATTAGCGCCCATAATATCTTTGTCAGTAGCGTGGTTAGAGGTTGTGTATGGTCCTTTATGCATAGCGACGATAATCCACTTCGCTCCAGCAGCCTTCGCTGCTTTTACATCGGCCTTCATCCAATCCAACTGTGCCTTGCTGAAGTTAGCATATTCATCCGAATTCTCATTCGTGTTCAAGACTACAAAGTGCGCATTGCTGTAATCATAGGAATAGTATGCTCCTGTTTCTGTTGGTGAGCCTGCGGCTTCCTTAATATTGTAGTGCTCATAGAAGGCATTCGCTTTATCCTCATGGTTCCCCGCAACTGGAACAATAGTGGTATTGAGCAAGGTTTCCTGTGAATGGCCAAGCAACCAATTCCATTGTGATTCATTGGTTCCAGTATCTACGATATCTCCGTTAATCGCCACAAACTCAGCATTCGGGAATGTCGTAAGTGCTTTTGCCATCGTTTCTCCAGAAAGAATAGCCTCATCTTCGGTCTTAGCTTGTGTGTCCGCCAGATCGATGAAAGTAAATGCACCTGTCTTAGCAGCTGTTTCGAAAGTTCCCACTGCACTCCACAATCCCAGTGCTTTATCACCTACACGGAAGTAGTATTTCGTATCAGCCTTAAGGCCAGAAGCTTCAGCTTTATGAACTAATTCATCCTTTGAATTTCTGGAAACAGCTGAACGGCCTGTAAACTCAGCAGCTTTTGTAAAGTCTGGAGTAACGCCCGTATTCTCTACAATCTGCAGGTCGCTTCCTGCAGATTTCAACGCTGTGTACCAAGTGAATCCTTTTGCACTCACTGGATCGCCGTTAATGGTAACGGTAACTTTTTTGATAGAATCGCTAGAAGCAATTTTAGCTTCTGAATTGGTTCTGTCACTTACAGCTTTGATAACAAATTGATAGGCTTGGTTCGGATTAGTATTTTCTACAGTGTAACTATAAGAAGTTTGACTTTCCGTATTAGGAACACTGACCGTCCAGTTTGCAGATACCAGATCATTTTGCTCATAAATGCGATATCCTGATACCGGTGCACCGGATGCAGGCGCATCCCAAGTTAACGTGATTTTACCGCCATCTGCTACAGTAGCTTTTGCATTTTGCACAGGTTTAACAGCTACATCAGACTTATGAATGCTGTATTTATCATACAAGTCAGTAGATCCACCAGTTGTCGTGGTGTAGGCTTCGTATGAAAATTCATTATTCGTTACAGTCATTCCTGTGAACATTTCCTTACCAGGCTGCTCGTATTTAGCTGCAAAAGGAAACGGACCTGCGCCAACATTATATTTTTTATTGCCCGCTGCATTTGTAATCAGGTATAACGTACCCTTAGGATCAGTTACCACTCCGTTTTTATCCGGCTTAATATCCGTCAACGGCTGATTGTTGTACATTTGATAGCTTCTAGTATAGGTGTGGTCATGTCCTCCGATAACCATGTCAATACCAAGCTCATCAAATACCTTTGTCAAATTAGCTCTGTAATAGAGTACATCTGTATCATTTGTGTGACTGGCAACAGAATAAGGTGATTTATGCAAGAGCACAACCTTCCACTTCTGATCGCTTTTCGCGGCTTCACTGCGCAGCCACTCTACTTGTTTTTTGTAAATTTCGTTATTCTCAAGACTCGAGCTAGCACCATAATATTCTGTATTAATAACCATAAAGTGTGCTGAACCGTAGTCAAAAGAATATACAGAGCCATCTGGTTTTGCGCCCGTATTCGAGACATTAGGTAAATTAAAATGAGTTGTGTAATTGCTATAACTCTTACTTTCATGATTACCTACCAGTGGAACCAATGGAATATTTGCTAGAATATCCTTTGGTTTATTGAAGAACCATCCCCATTGCTCCTCAATATCACCGTTGTCTACCAAATCACCGGAATTCAGAATGAATTCACTTGTCGGGAATTTAGCCAATCCCTCTTGAAGGGTATGATTCCAAATATCAAAATCACCTTCAGTTGTACCTTGAGAGTCCGTTGTATATAAGAACTTAAATGCCTGATTACTGGAGCTTTCTGTTGTAAACGTTCCGATGTCACTCCAATTGTCAGCTTGTCCATCCCCAGCACGGTAAGCATACACCGTTCCCGGCTGCAGATGATCAGCAATGACCTTATGACTAGTCAGTACTACTGGTTTCTTGGCTGACTTATCCGCTTTGGTCATATACACGCTTGTTGTAACCGATGTTCCTTCGTAAGTTTGAGCACCTACCGGAAACTGACCATCCACTAATTTAGAAGCTTCTACTACTTCAAGCTTGGTACCCGTCACACTCTCAGGTGCATACCAGTTGAATCCCATACTAGTCTGAGGGTTTCCGTTAAAAGTAAGTGCGATAGACTCAGGCTTCCCAACTCCAGGGTCTACAGGCTCTACTACCGGATAAGCAATCAGGTTCATATCCCAATAGAGGTCAGAGCTACCATCACTCGACTGATGCACCTCAGCTGAAAGCTCATTACTTCCATCCTTCAAGTTAGCCTTTACTACTTCGGTAAGGTCTACCTTGGTATATTCGTTTGGATCACTTAAGTTAGTTGAACTTTTTGTTTGAAAATTAATTTCGCCCGCTGGCATAGCCTCACGGTAGATTTCTTTGCCGTTCAAATATAGTACAGCTCCGTCATCAAATGCGAAGTTACCCAAGATTTTATCTGATTTCGCAATCTCTTCCTTATTCACCGTTACGTTTGTACGGAAGTAAGAAGTACGATATTTCATACTCTTATTAGAACCGTAGCTTATATTTGTGTTCAGAGCACCAAATTGCTTGCTGCTGACTCCGGATCCACTATCTTTATAACCAAGCGGCGCTTGGCCAGACGCCCATGTTGAATCATCGTACACGGACCGCCATACCGTCCCTTGATCTGTTCCGTGATCTAGATACTTCCACGTAGAATTCCCTGCCAATAATGTAACAGGCTCTAACGATTGTAATTGCAGTAGTCCAGCATCCCCATTGCTGTCTTCAGCATAAGCTGGTATTCCTGTGAATGTAATTCCCAGTACCATAACGAAAGCTAAGGTCATGGATACAGCTTGTTTAAATAACCTGTTCATAATCAGTCTCCCTTACTGTTCTATGAAATGCTTGCATCCATTTATAGTAACTATTAAATATTTTCGCAATGTCTTTATAAACATAGAAGTTTGTAAAGTACATCGTGTATGTATTCTTACAAAAGTGGTTACAGTAACGGCAAGGTTGCCAATCAAGGAGGATAAACATGGACGATACTCATGCTTTTGTAGAAAAAGTACACGATACTCAAAAGAAAGCTGAAAAGAATAAAGAAAATCACGGTAAAAGTACACCAAGTCAAAAGCTGCCAAATAAACAGCACAGTAAGTAAAAGCGTTTAAATCATTGGCTCCCAAACACGACAAAGAAGCAGCAAGCCTCTCCAACTATGGGAGACTTGCTGCTTTACTTTTTAAGGCACAAAGATAAGTGCTAATGAGGGCTTATTTCGTCCATTTCACTACATTCACTGCTACTTTTTCTAATTGCGTCTTACTCAGTGTTTTATTCGGGGAACTAATAGTAACAAAACGATCATCCAGTTTATAGGTCAAGAACAACGAATCGGTAGATGGACTATACCATTTAGCTTCGGTTCCGTTAGAGAGCTTTACGGTTTCACCTTTATATTCGTAAGCGTAATCACGAGGAGAAATGTTCACCTTCATCTGCTTAAACAGAAAGTTCACACCATCATCTGAACCCACTACTTTTTGAAATGCGTCTCCACTCACCATTTGAGTAGGTGCATAGGCTGTTTCAAAACCCTGGAAATTAGCGAAGGCTTTAACAATCTCTTCTTTCTGAGTGTTGCTGTATTGTACTGGAGTCAGAGAAATAGTGTCAGTCACTGAGCCTCCTGTGCCAAGAATAACCTGATTGTTCACCGCATCAAAGGTCACGGGCACCTTCATCACATCAGCAATCGCACGTACAGGAAGATAGGTTGTATTGTTATACGTAATTGGTGCCAGTGCATTTCCTTTATTATCAACTGGCGTATACGCCGTGCCATTCACCTTAAATCCTATGCTGTGATTGAGATATGCCGTGATTTTCTGAAGTTTAGTTCCTGCGTACACACCGGCTGATCCTGTGACTACCATCCCAAACACCATTGTTGCTATAATTATTTTTTTGTTTTTCATAAGTAAGCCCTCCTCGAAAGTTCAATCTTTGTTCTTACTTTAGCTCAAACAAAATAAGATTATGTCTCTAAGTTGTTTCTTACTTGTACCCATTTTGTAATTAAAAAAATCAAAATATCATTAATTCAAAAAAAATAGAAACAGCAACCCGCTTGTCCTAAAAAGGATCGTACGGATTGCAGTTAGATTAACTTTGATACGGCGTTGTAACCTTATACACTTCTGTATATAAAATTTCTCTATAAAGATTGAATTCTTCTACATCGACTGGGTTAGGGTAAGTCATAATTTGAAGCGGTAAATCCGCATTTCCCTCACGCAGAGGGGGCTGCACATACGCATAAGGATTCAAATGGAAGCCCAGTCGCTCATAAAAGCCAATTCTCCGTTGTTCCATTTCACCCAGTGGCGGCTCTACTTCAAGAAGCACAGGCTTGCCCGACTGACGGATATATTCTTCCATCAGCTTTTTACCAATGCCCCCACCTCTTATACTTGGGTCCACGGCAATATGTTCTACAAATCGAAATCCTGGAAACTCCCAGCAAGCTATAAAAGCAATGATTTTCCCCTCAGCATTCCCTTCGGTAATCAATCGGTAATGTGAAACATCCAATAACTCCTGTTGTCCCTCATAGGTTCTGATCTCGGAGGTAGGAAAAGAGGCTTCCATAATGGCGAATATTTCATCAAAAGTTGTGTGATTCATAACATAGTTCTCACTTTCTGGATTTATATTTACACAAGTTATCTTAACCTTCTAAACCCTATGATATCAAATTTAAGCCTCAAGGTACTAGTACCTGGTACTAGTATAACGTGCTATACTAAGCATAACAGTTATACACATCTTGTTTTATATAGGAGAGGTTCATATTGGATAATCAGCAGTGGATCGCACCTGAGTACTACAATCTCACTTCGGAAATGGAACGTCATGCTCCGGAAAAAATTGCGCTTAAGTGGTTGAATGAACAAGGAGACTACGAGGAGATCACTTACGGAGATCTTCGCAAGCAAGCTAACCAGCTTGCCGGAGGGCTCGCAGCACTCGGCCTTCAGCAAGGGGATCGTGTTCTTGTAATGGTTCCCCGTCGAATCATCGCTTATGTCATCTATTTAGCATGTCTGAAGCTAGGACTTGCCATTATCCCTTCATCGGAAATGCTTCGCGCAAAGGATTTATCTTATCGTCTGCGGCATTCCGAAGCCAGAGCTGTTATTGCCTGGTCCGAGGTCACTGATGAAGTTAATAAAATCTCGGACGATCTGCCTGCTCTGGATTACCGTCTTTCCGTATCCGGCGACCCTGACGAGCTCGGTCATGGATGGCTAGATCTGGAAGGCCTAATGATTGATCAGCCAGATAAATTCACAGCAGTCGAAAGCCACCGCGACGATATGGCGATCTTGGCATATACCTCTGGAACAACTGGCAACCCTAAAGCAGTCGTTCACAGTCATGGCTGGGGTTATGCTCACTTACGTATCACATCGCCTCAATGGCTCGATATCAAAGAAACCGACACCGTTTGGGCAACAGCAGCACCGGGCTGGCAGAAGTGGATCTGGAGCCCCTTCCTAACCGTCCTTGGCAACGGGGCGACCGGCTTTGTATATAGTGGATCTTTTCATCCCAAAAAATATTTGCAGCTGTTACAAGATCACAACATCGAGGTATTATGCTGTACGCCAACCGAATATCGCTTGATGGCCAAATTAGAAAATCTCAATCAGTATGACTTGTCCCACCTTCGCTGCGCGGTTTCCGCTGGAGAGCCTTTGAATCAAGAGGTTATCAACACCTTCCAGCGTGAATTCAATATCACGATTCGTGATGGTTACGGTCAAACAGAAAGTACGCTTATTATCGGTACTCTCAAAGATACACCTATCCGAATAGGTTCTATGGGTAAGTCTATTGCTCCTGGTCTAATTGAAGTGGTAGATGAGGACGGTATTCCGTTACCTGCTGGAGTTGTTGGAGATATCGCAGTGCACCTAAGCATGCCAGCGTTATTCCATACCTATTACAAAGACCCTGGCAGAAAAGAAAGCTCTACTCACGGCGAGTTCTTCATAACTGGTGACCGGGCACGGAAAGATGAAGAGGGTTATTTCTGGTTCGAGGGCCGTGGAGATGACATTATCATTAGTTCGGGCTACACCATAGGTCCTTTCGAAGTAGAAGAAGCCCTTATGAAGCATGCTGCGGTTAAGGAATGCGCGGTCGTTGCAAGTCCGGATGAAATCCGCGGACATATCGTTAAAGCTTTTATTGTACTAAAAGATGAGACCGCCGCTTCTCCAGAGCTTGTGAAGGAGCTGCAATCCCATGTTAAAGAGTGGACCGCTCCTTATAAATATCCACGCAAAATCGAGTTCATTCAAGATCTTCCGAAGACAACCTCCGGAAAAATACGGAGAGTAGAGCTTCGCGAGCAGGAGAAACGTGCTGCGCAGGAGTAACATAACAGTAGATATTTAATAAACAAAGAGCAGCTAGTCCGTAATAGGACTGCTGCTCTTCTTTATAGGGTATCAGCTTGTTACTCGGACCAATATTTCGCATCCGGGTTTAGAGCCGCACCTACTTCGCCCTCTTTTACTAAATCGCAATCGAGGTAACCCTCTTCATCCAGGAAATAAACCTCCTGCTTGTAGAACTCACATAAAGTCTCCAGGAACTTTTCAGGTGATTCATACATGACAATCAGATCCCCAAAATCATGCAGCAGGTCACATACACGTTCCACACCATCTGCAGATTTATAGTAACAAATGAAGTCGCTACCGTAATTCGTTAAGATCGGCAAGATAACGCCATCCGCTTGATGGCCTTTTTCCTCCAATATTCCAGCTAAAATCTTCATCTCTGCTTCATATTCATTAATATGAATTAGACGATATCCTGGAATAAATTCGATCAGACTTGGTTCTTCTTCCTCACTGCTTGTACCCGAAACTGTGTTATAAATGGCCTTCAGCAGTTCAGGGGCTTCCGGAAAAATCGCCGTAATCTTCGCTTCATTATCACCCTTACCTAAGCTGGCAATATAGTCAGGACGTAAGTCAGCGGAAAGCTTGAGATATTCTTGAAATTGTTCTGTCAATTTGTTAGTTTGCATGTTGTCATCCTTTACTTGTTCGAGGAATTCCACATCTTCATCAGCCAAGCGTCAAAGTCAGCGCCCTTTTCGCCTTCGTAAATATCGTACACGTCGATTCTCATCTTCTTCAGTTTCTCTTTGAAATCTTCGTACGAATGATCTCTTGGCAAGCTCTTCTTGATTCTCAGGAGTATTTTGGATACGCCTTTTACTAGCTCCGGTTTATTCTTGGAAGGTGCTTTAACATCTTCGCCGAATGCCTTCAGTTTAAGGTAAGCCGCTTCTTGAACTGTATATACAGGATCGCTCTCCATTAAACGCGTCAGGATATCGATAATTTGTTTGTGGTTAGTCTGTCCCAGTTCTTCAACAGCTTCTAGACGGGCTCTCCAATCCGCAGAGCGGTTGGCAGCTTTCTTTAATTCCTCGTAATTCTCCGGTAGTCCATTATTGTTCAGTTCTTCGATCATTCCGTTCAATCCCCTTCTATTCAAAACTATCTATCTAACATTAACAGTATAACCAACCATTGCGCAAGCTAAGAGAGGAAGATCTTTGCATGACCTTTTCCTTCAAACATATTTCCACAAAATTGGGGTAAAGTATTCGAAAGAAAGTGTCCCGCAACATTCTATAGACTCTTTACGTTAGTTAACTAGAGAAACGTAGATCAAACACACCAAGGAGAGTGACCTAATTGAAAAAACATACCTTCATTCTAGCGTTAACTATTGTATTAAGTGTAATGCTTAGCGCCTGTTCCAGTAGTAACAATGAAGCCGTTGTCGAAACCAATCTGACGCCGAAAGAAATGATCGACGAGATGCTCGCAAAAGTGGAACAGCCTTCATTAATGGAAGTTGAAGAAGATATGGTGGCTCAGCTGTACCATCTAGCTCCATCATTACTTGAAGATTATAGCATTAGAATGCCAATGATGAATGTGAAAAGTAACGAAATTGCCATTTTAAAAGTTAAAGATGCAAAAGATATCTCTACTGTCGAAACCGCCGTCAAAGAGCGTGCGACTGATATTCAAAAGCAATTCGAACAATACCTTCCGGATCAGTATGAGAACGCCCAAAATTATAAGCTGGTCACAAAAGGCAATTACATCTTATTCGTGATTTCGGAGAGTGCTGATCAGCTGGTGACTGAATTTGATACCTTGTTTACTAAAAAATAATTAGCGATGGTATTCAGCAGCCTACTGTTCCTATTCCTGTTCCTGCCGGCTGTCCTTGCACTCTACTATGTTTCGCCTTGGCGAATCAAAAACCTCATATTGTTCTTAAGCAGTCTGGTGTTTTATGCTTGGGGCGAACCCGTCTACATTGTAATTATGTTGCTGTCCACCATTACGGATTACGGCTTTGGTCTACTTCTTAGTAGACCGAAGCTAACTAAGGTACAGCGCAAGTGGATTGTGGTTAGCTCTATGGTTATTAACCTGGGCTTATTGTCGTATTTCAAATATGCAGATTTTCTCATCCAAAATGTAAATGAACTCCTCGGTACTCATATCCCATTAACTGATTTACCACTACCTATTGGGATTTCGTTCTATACCTTTCAATCCATGTCGTACATCATTGACGTATACAGAGGAACTGCTAAAGCACAGCGAAATTGGATTGATTTCGGTACGTTTGTAGCCTTGTTCCCGCAATTAGTAGCCGGTCCTATCGTTCAATACAACACCATTGCAGAGCAATTACGAGCGCGTTCGGTGGATATCCCCATGTTCGCAGAGGGTGTACGAAGATTCATTATCGGACTAGCCAAAAAAGTGCTGCTTGCCAATAACATCGGTTTGCTCTGGCACACCATCTCCAGCTCCAATCTAGATTCCATGCCTGCTTTAACCGCCTGGATTGGCGTTATTGCATTTGCTTTTCAGATCTATTTTGATTTCAGTGGATATTCGGATATGGCGATTGGCCTCGGACTTATGTTCGGCTTCCGCTTTAACGAGAACTTCAACAAACCTTATATTTCACAGAGCATTACCGACTTCTGGCGGAGATGGCATATTTCCCTTAGCAGTTGGTTTCGTGACTACGTATATATCCCGCTTGGAGGCAACCGCCGGGGTTTAGGCATTCAAGTGCGCAATATCCTCATTGTCTGGCTGTTGACGGGAATCTGGCACGGGGCGAGCTGGAACTTTCTGTTCTGGGGATTATACTTTGGGGTCATTCTTATCTTTGAAAAATGGTGGGGACTAAAACTGCTGAGCCGTCTACCGCGCTGGACTAGGCATCTCTATTCCATTGTACTTATCCTCATCGGATGGGTCTTGTTTGCCTTTGAAGAACTTCCGTTGGTGCTGAGTTATTTGCAAGCGATGCTCGGTTTTAATGGCCAGCCATTGTGGAATAACACAACTTTATACTTCACTTACACAAACGCGATTCTACTTTTGGTACTCATATTAGCATCTGTACCTTTGAAACTCTCCAAGCGTATGGATGCTGAAACGATTCCTTCTCTGGTTTGGTATGGCGTGCTATTCTTCCTATCTGTCGCTTACTTAGTGGATGCTACCTTTAACCCATTCTTATATTTCCGATTCTAGGGGGTGATTGTTTATGAAGCAGAGAACGGATCGAATACTAGTGGTGGGATTTGTCGCGACGCTGTTTCTGGTGGGTATAACCTTTTTCTTACTGCCTGTTCAACGTTTCTCTGAGCTAGAAAACCGATATTTGCAAAGCGCTCCCCAACTGACATGGGACAATTTATTATCCCATACCTACGCGGAAGAGGCGGAAAGCTTCGTAACCGATCACTTCCCTTTTCGCGCCAAATGGGTATGGGTGAAATCGGCGATGGAGCAAATGAGGTTGCAGCAAGAAAATAACGGAATATATAAGGGGAAAGACGGCTACTTATTCGAAAAATTCGAGGCACCTGATCACAATAAGGTTCAGCAATATACAGCGGCTGTGAAGCGTTTTGCCGATAAAAATGCTGAAGCTAAAACGACCTTTCTGCTTGCGCCGACATCGGTAGGCTTGTACAACGAGCGTCTGCCCTGGTTAGCACCCGTATATTCGCAAGCCGAGGTGAATCAAACGATTGCTGAGGATGTAGGGAATAGCCTTACTTTTATAAATGGATTTAATGTTCTTGCTCCTCATGCCGCAGAGGACATTTATTATCGGACCGATCATCACTGGACAACCTACGGCGCTTATTTGGCTTATGTAGCTTATGCTAAAAGTCTGGGATGGCTGCCTCTATCCCAGAGCGAATTCGAGATTGAGACGGTAAGCGATTCGTTCCTTGGAAGCTACCATACGCGGAGTCAATTTAACGGAGTGGCGCCAGATTCCATTCAAGTGTATAAGCCTGTTCATGATGTATCCACCAAGATGCATATTGTAGATACGGGTGAGACTTTAACAAGTATGTACGATTCAAGCTATTTGGAGAAAAAAGATAAGTACTCTTATTTCCTAGGGGGCGTTCATGCCCTCATGAAAATCACAAGCCAGCTTGATCCTAAAGTGGTCAAACAGGAGAAGCTGCTCGTCATCAAGGACTCCTATGCGCATAGTGTCATCCCTTTTCTGGCTCAGCATGTGCATGAGATCCACGTGATCGACATCCGTTATTATAACGGGAGTATCAGTGATTATATGGCTCAAAATGATATTAAGGATGTATTGATGCTGTTTAATACGGCTACTTTTGTTGATAATTCTTCGATATTGAAGCTTAACTGATGGTAGGGCGATGAATATGGTGACGGGGCGTAACTGCGGGAAGTTTGGACTTTCGGTCGCTGTTGTCTCCAGATGTTTTTGATTTTACCGCTATCAGCGGATAACATCCGGAGACAAAGGCGAACGCTCCGCTCCTACAGTTCCAAAATTCCCTCCGTTACTTTCCACCATATTTATGGGTTAAATCTAAAAACCATTCACGATTATGTGTAGAATCGTGTCTCTGCCGATAGCTTTAAAGCGAATGAATCCTCCTTGAAGGAGTGCTTCATTTATTATGAGCTGCAATTCAATTCCACTAACGTTGCATTAAGCTTCACATCACACCACTTTGCGGATTAGGGAAATCCTTCCTAAAATTAGTCAATTATCTGCTCAATTTGTGACTTTCAAGGAAATCCTCCCTAATAAATACGAGAATACCCTCTTTATGAATGAAACACCCTGATAATTGGGGAGATTTTCCCTAATTATCGCTTGGAGCACGATTAATCTCACATAATTAGGGAGGTTTTCCCTAATCTAAACATTTAATCATTGATAGTGCCTGATACATCTTCATTGATTAAGAGTGAAAGAGTTGCAACAATAACTGAAGATTTCTTAAGGGACATTTTCCTCCCACTAGCAATTATTTTCTGTAACCACTACATCAAACCAAACACTAAAACTAATATACGAATCCTCTAATGTGGCTTCATATTTGAGATCATTCTTAGCTAGAATCTCCGCGACGATAGACAGGCCAAGTCCAGTTCCTGAGATTTCTTTATTCCGAGACTCCTCGATGACATAGAACGGGTCCCAAATATACGCTAGATGCTTCTCTTTTAGGCGCGTGGTTTTATTAGTAATGGTGAATTTCAAAGTGCCGAGCGTATCATTCACTACTGAGATGCCAAAGACATTCTCTTCCCCATATTTAATGGCATTACTAATTAAGTTGTTGAATACAATTTCTATCTGGCTGCTATCCTCCTCAACGATGGATCTTTCAACCGAATGGAAGTCGGTCTGTAAGATCAGGTTTTTATTTTTGAACGTAATATTATATTGTGAGATCACTTTGAGCAGAAGCTCTTTAAGATCGAATTTTTCTTTATGCACTACGGTCTTTTGGATCTTGGACAGCTTAATTAAGTAATCCACCATATCAGACGTATACTTCACCTGTTCCAAAATGATATCCGTATAGGTGCCATCATCCAGATCGTCTTGAATACCAATGGTATACGCTTGGATTAAGGATAACGGTGTTTTTACCTCGTGTGAAATGCTTGAGATCAGTGTGTTTAAGCTTTGATTTTTCTTCTCCAGCTCTGCATGGGCACTTTTCAGGCGCTGACTCATCTGGTTAATGCTCTTTGATAATTCTTCGATTTCATCCCCCGATTTAATCGTCACTTGTTTAAAATCAAGATTGGAGATATCCTTCGCCACATCCTGCAATTGCTCTAACGGAGTAATGATTTTCCTCGAAAAATAAGCCACTAACAGCAAACTGATAATAATCCCCAAAAGAATGGAATAGAAGCTGAATTGGTTTACGATGTTTAAAGCATCTGTATTGTGCACAACCACTGTGCCGATGAGGATTAAGCTACCATCCTGCTCATATATTTTCGTTAACAGGCTGGACTTCAATTTCCCCTGATTAAATAATAGATTCACCGTTTTTCCTTCATTTACCTTTTGCAAAACTTCTTCCGTAATCCAGAACTTATTAAGTGCCACTTTATCTTTGTACAACGCAAATTGAATGTTCTCGTTGATTATTGTTGCGCTTCCGTTGTTCTCAACCCTAACTATCGTTACATTGTTATTGTTCTCGATCGCTGTTTCTTTCTCCATGAGCTGATCCAGACTGAGATCCTTTACTTCGTCATATATGTCGTTAATTTTGGTTTTCATTTTGTAAAGGTAATAATCGGACGAGAAAAAATTGTGCAATGAATAGGACGTCCCAAACACAATCAGCAGAATAATACTTACCATAATCAATAACTTCGTGCTTATTTTATTGATTTTTATCATGGAAGCTGTACCCCATTCCCCTGTGTGTAATTACGTGGTCAGCCCCAATCTTATCGCGTAATCTTTTGATATGTGTATCCACGGTTCTCTCTTCACCAAGATAATCCATCCCCCAAACGGAAGATAACAAAGAATCTCTGGACAAAATCCGGCCTTTATTCTCATATAGGAAGGTTAGCAGTTCAAACTCTTTTTTATATAGGGACAGCTCCTCCCCATTCTTGAACACTTTTTTTCGCTCAAAATCAATTTCTAAATCCCGTATAGCAGCTACTTTTTCGGTACCCAGCATTTTTTTGATTCTCAGCATTAAGATCCGTGGATCGAATGGTTTTCTTATATATTCATCTGCACCGATATCTAATGCGCTAAATTCATCGTCATGGGAAGATCGAGCGGTCAACATGACCACCTTAACTAAACTAACCTGCTTGATTTCATTACACACCTCAATCCCGCTTCGCTTAGGCATCATCCAATCCAGTACCACAAGGTCGATCTTATTCGAAAAAAAGAGCTCCAGCGCCTCCTCCCCATCCGCTGCTACCCAAACGTTATAGCCCTCTTTTTCGAAATAAGTCTTCAATATAGTGGTCATGTGTTTCTCATCATCGGCAATTAGAATGTTCAAGTAGCATCATTTACTCCTTTCCTTCAAGTCCTTTCTTCAATACTTCCCATATTGGGCTATCGACTACTTTTCGAGGAGGCTGTTCGCCATTCTCTATCGCTTGCCAATATTCCCAGGTTGGGGGCTTACTTCCCAATTCATAATCCATACCGTCCCAAGTATCCTCGCGGAAAGCATAAAACGCCCAGTGCCAGCCGAAATCATCAAAAATCGAAATTAAATCAGCCATGTATTGATCTGCACCTTTTACTAATCGATTCGTTCCAAATTCTTCTGCAACAATCCGGTTTGCGGGGATGTTATTTTCCTTTGCCCACTGTGCAACAGGTTCCAGAAATTCCTTTAAGGCTTCCTTGTTAAAAACTTTTTCCGTTTTATCTTCTCCTACTTTTATCGTTCCAGGATATTCATAGGTTAACCCTTTTTTCTTATTTTGACTGGTTAGCTCGTAAGGCTCGTACATATGAAAAGCATACAACACATTTTCATCATCGATCGGTTTTAAATATTTAAAGGCCCAAGGCGTAGCATACAGCCCAGAATTTACGATAATTGGCGTCTTGGTATCTACGGTACGAATAGCGGTCACTATCGTCTCATATAAAAGATTCAAATCCGCAGGGGTGTTCTCTACTGAGCTATACCATTCGCTGTAATCCTGTGTCCAGAAGTCATTAAATCCCGTGGCGGTCTCTGGATGCGGCTCATTTATCAGGTTATAACCGATTACCGCAGGATGATCTTTCAACCGGCTTGCTAGATCCCTCCAAAACACTGCCGCTTGTTCATGATAACTGAAATCTTTCCATATCCGATCATCATTTTTGTAATTATTGAACTGCCTCCAGCGATCTCCGGGGAGACTGAGGACGGTCAGCACCACTTTGGAGCCCCGAGCCTCGGCTGCATCTAAGTCCGCTTTTAACTCGGCAAAATCCTCCTCAACAATCCCTTCATACTTATTTGCATTCCCTATTAGAAAATCTTTATCCGGGTTCGCATCCGGTTTGTCATTAAATAAAAAGTCACTGTCTTTTGCCCATTTATCTGGTGCCAAACGAATGAATTCAATATTCTGCTCTTTCGCAGCATCATAGTTTTCCGGTAAAGATTTTGAATTCATGAAATTGGTTCCTTTTCTCTGGCCATCCCAGAAGGCTAACTTCTCATTCCTTTCTTTCGTTTCTTCCTTCTTCTCTTCTTTCTTCAGTTCTGGATTGGCTTGCGGTGGTACCGAACTGCATCCGACAACCAACAATAAGATCAACACGATAAAAGCTTTAGAATTCTTCATTTTCTCACCTCGTAGCCTATCGTAGCGAATCTCTGTTACAAGAGTGTCACAAGGGGTGGGAATCAAGCCGTACAAGTAGGTAGCTGATGAATTTCATACGAATCCAAGAGTCGAACCTTACTCTCTCATATTCTATTTCTAGGAGGTGAGTATAATATGACCATTCAGTTTGTAGATTTAAGACTTTCCAACCAAGCTGCTTCCGATGCTACACCAGCAGTTATTCCACTAGCAGCGACTCCCCTTGTTTTTGGGGATATTGGTATTCAGACCGCAGGCGTATCGGCTGAAAATCAAGGCAATGTCCGCATACTTTTGACTGGATTTCTAAAAGTAGAAAACAATCCTCTTTTCAACACTAATACCGTTAATGTTCGTAGAAACGGAACCATCATTTTCACCACAACATTTGGTGTTGCAATCAGCAGAGAAAACGAGGCTTTCGGTTTTACAGCAGTAGATGTTCCACCACCAGCAGCGGTCGCAGCAGGTCAAATTCAGTACACGGCGGAGATCTTCACTAATGCTGCTGCAACAGATCCCTTTAATAATGTCCAAGCCAGAAACTTTAGCGGCGTTGCAGCAGCAGGTAACTTCTAGGATTAATATGCAGCGGGTGGATGAGCGAATTGTGTCGTTTAATAACAGAAGCTCAACCAAAAGTACTGGTTGAGCTTCTGTTCATTCTCCAAACAACAGATCCAAAATCCGTTCATCCGCTTGGCGGTTCTTGCCTTTATAAGGATAACAATGAATATGAATCGCTGGATTAAAATTGATCTCAATAATGCTGTAATTGGTACCCTTCGCCTCTTCCCTAATATTATCAATCATCATGTCTACTCCACAAATAGTGGCCCCTGCAGCTTTAGCTGATTGAATGGCTAGATCTTTATAGCTGTCCGGAATCTCATCAGTAAAGTCTAAGCTATCTCCACCGGTACTAATATTCGAATTCTCCCGCAGGTATATGATCTCATTCAATGGAGGAATATCGCTCCAAGTCATAGTGTGATTCTTCAAAAACATCTCTTCTGCTTCGCCAATCCGAATCTTCTCAAGCGGAGTTTTGTAGCCACGACCTCTTAGCGGATCCTTATTCTTTTCGTGGACCAGCTCTTCAATCGTATGTACACCATCACCGACCACATTCGCCGGAACCCGGTGCAATACTCCGACTACTTCATCACCCATGACTAGAAAACGATATTCTTTCCCCGTCATAAATTCCTCAAGCAGCACTGTTCGATCATGTTCGAAGGCGATTTCGAAGGCTTTTTGATAATCTTCTTTGGAGAAATCATCTGTAAAAATAGTAATGCCGAGTCCAAAGTTGGTTGATTTGGGTTTGATCACTATTCGCTTATTACGATAAGTTCCATATGCATTCATTGCCGCTTCCAGATCTCCAAATGCCTCACCTGAAGGAACACGAATGCCTTGTTGTTTGAGAACTTCCTTCGTAACAATTTTATTCTCCATAATTAGTACCGTGCTGTAAGAATCCAGGGATGTCTTCGTAGCCTGCTTAACGTATTCTTTATGACCGCCTTTCGTAAGTACAACAAAGTTCTCTTCCCGATCAAGCAATTGTAACTTAATCCCACGTTTAACTGCTGCCTTCAGTAGAAGCTGTGTAGATAGCTCCAAATCCTCATATCCTACAAATCGGTATCCATTTGCAAGACTTTCCTTAGCATATTGTTTGGCTTTATTCAGATGATATTTAATAAAAGAGGATTGTTGAACTTCCGACTTCACAATCCCTGCAAAGCTCTGATCTGGATTTAGAATCTTATCCTTAGCTCCGTTCAGAACGTTCGAGAACTGTTTATCCTCTGGGTTCAATAGCTGAATCATATCCTGCATTTCTTGCATACAAATTAAAGCCTTCTGTTCCATTGTCCCGCAAGAATCTCCGTAATCATGCAAACAGCCTTTGATCCCCTCCATGATCAATTGATCATGATTAAGATTCGCCATCTTCTGATCCTCTACTCCGAACGGTTCATCCTCTTTTAATAGCATATACAGGATAAACAGATGAATGAAAGTCATTGATTCTTTGCTAATTCCTATTTTATAGAGTGGATTGAGATCAATAAAACGAAGCTCCAAATAGGCAATCCCATCCTGCAGCAGCTCCTCTAACGGATGTTTACCTCTTGCCGTCTTCACTCTAACCGGGCTATAGAACTCTTTTACACTTAATAATTCTTCCGATTCAATCAACGCTTGTAAATCATGTACATATTCGGTAAGCGAGTCAAAAGATACATAGAGAGGCTTTTCATTCCGATACCCGCATTCGCTATTTCGCAGGGAATTCATATTCAGATAGTAGAAGCTTTTTTCATCATCTGATTCACCACGTGCCACACATTGCTCCATATAAGTCTTATCAAAAACAGGACTAGCACCTGTTAAATAGATTAGAAGCCAGCGGTATCGCAATAGGTTGCGGGCTATTTTTAAATAAGTAGCATCTTTGAAATCTTTAAAACTCTCTTGTGGATCAGCGATATCATGAAGCTTTTTTAGAAATTGTTCATCAAAAGAGAAATTATAATGGATCCCACTCAGCAATTGTCTTTTACGACCATACTTATCGGCTAACTGATGTCTATACTCGTCCTCTACCGGATTACCCATTTTGGCAATAGGAATTTCCTTATCATTCGGCAGCATGGGAGGATTACTACTCGGCCACAGATATTCTTCATTAAGCTCTAGCGACACAATATCCTGCAGCGCCTCCAGAAAGTTATAAGTCTCTTCAATAGAATCAAAAGAGGGTGTCACCATTTCAACCTGACTCTCTGAGAAGTCCGTTTGAATGTAGGGGTTCTCCAGCTTGTTTCCAAAGACTTTTGGATGTGGTGTCAGCGCAAGTCTTCCCTCTGGATCCACTCTGACATTTTCTTTTTCCAGTCCAAAATCTCCGTGAAAAATCTCCTTAATCAAATGGTTATCCTTTAAAAGCTGTATGAGTTTACGATTTAATAAAGCCATTCCTACGCTCATCCTTTGCTTAGTAATTTGCCTGCTGTTTATTCATTCTGAACAAAGATCTTCTAAACCAGAACACAAGAATAACACCCTTAAACACACTGCTTAGCGCAATCGACATCCACACCCCATTCAAGCCAAAAGGTTCGGATAAGAGTAAGGCTAGTGGAATTCGGAGTGCAGTAAATGAAATACTAAAGATCGGTGGGATGTGGGTTTGACCCATGCCGTTAAAAGCACCTACTGTCATCAATTCCATACACATGAATAATTGTGAGTAACCGATGATCCGCATATAATCTGCGCCCAATTCCAAACTTGTCTGGTCTGATAAAAACAATGAAAATAGCTGCTGCGGGAACGCAAAAAATATAAGCGACACGATCACGCCAAAAATGGAGGTTAAAATTAAGGCCTGACGATACCCCTGCCTAATACGATCGAAGCGACATGCTCCATAATTTTGACCAAAAAAGGCAGCAATAGCTCCCTGTAGTCCGCCAATGGTCATATAGGAAATGGATTCAATTTGGATTCCTACTTTTTGAACCGCAATAGCATCCGCTCCAAATCGTACAATGATCTTGGCAATGATGATCGATATGATCGTAAAGGTGACCCGTTGGATCGTTATCGGTAGCCCCATGCGGATGACTTCTTTCATTTGACGACTGTCCCACGCGGATGTGTTTGAAATGAGTTCTGACTTTCTTGTCTTCACGATAAAAAGAGCCGTAACCAAAATGTTCGCCGTTAATGTTGCAATAGCTGCCCCCGCTACTCCCCATCCTTCAAAACTGCCCCAGCCAAAAATCAAAAATGGATCAAGGACAATATTAACCATAAGACCAATGGAGAAGATCTGAAACGGTTGTTTACTATTTCCCATAGCGTTTAAGAGAGTTGCGAATAACGTATTCACGATGGAAAATACCGATCCAAATATCGAAATCACTAGAAATTGACTAGCCATCCGCTCTACTTCATCACTTCCAAGATCAAAAAAACCAATCAACTGATTCTTGGTTAGTAGCACTAAACTCATATAGAGAAGCCCTAATAAAATAGACATCATAAATCCGTTCTTTATATAAGATTTAGCCTTCTCTAACTGACCAGATCCCATACAATGCGCCACCTTAATCCCTGTGCCGATCGTAACCATAGTCGATAAAGCAATCGCTAGATTAATGAAAAAACTCGCTGTACCAATCGCGGCAACCGGACCACTTCCTAATCTTCCAACCCAAATCATATCGACTAGACCATAAGTAGTAGAGATGAAATTCGTCGCAATAATCGGAAGCGTTAATTTCATTAAGGTAGGCATAATAGGACCCTGAGTCAAATCGTTTGTGTCCTTCAAGTCCTTCAAGTCTAATTACACCTTCTTCATCTAATTTCAAATCCATTATATAACCACACACTTATATAAACAATTGATTATGTGTGAACAATATGTTGAGTTCGGATTTTTCGGTGAAATGGCTATTGAAAAGAACGATTAGTTCGTTTAGAATAAAACCAACGATAAGTTCTATATTTATAGAACTAATAACAAGTTCAGTATTTCACTGAAAGAATGGAGCAGCTCTTGGATTATAAAGTAGAGGTCGATTTTGCACCCATGTATGAATGTGTTAGTAGTATGACTGCTTTTTTAAGTAAGCAGAACCATACTGCCATGGATTCCGGTAAGCTCTGGGTACGCGATGTTCAAGCCAGATTCGCGCCAATGCTGCTACGTAAAATGCAGGAAGTCGTTAAGAAACTTGATGATTTCAGTTTGGCTCCCTATATTTGGTGCTGTCCGGGAGAGCGTTCGGTAGAGGGGTTTTTGGAGTGGTTCGATGGTTTATCTTCGGGCGAACTGTATGAAATATCCGGACGTTTCGGCCAATCGGTCCCTTCCAATCTTGCGGAGCTTAGGGACACTGCCGCTGACATCCTCCGCGAATGGAACTCAGGTTACTTCAGTGGAATCGATCCTAATATCATCAAAGGGCTTGAGCAAGAAGCCGAATCAAGACGCGCGATGCTAAGCGGGAACAATGATATGGAAGTCTTTGAAGCAGCTACTGCTGGAATGCGCCTTTATCCAACCGAACATCTGAAGCAGGTCATTATCATTCCGCAATATCATGCTCGTCCACTGGTTACGACCGCTATGTATGATGAATTCGTATTCACCAGCTACTCTTGTGATGTTCTCCCTCCGGAAGCTGGACGGCCTGCGCCTGCATTACTCCGCCTTACCCGTGCGTTGTCAGATGAGACCCGGCTGTATATCCTTCGTTTGCTCACAGGCAAGCAGCTCAATTTCACAGAAATCGTGCGTGAGGTAGGACTTTCTAAAAGCACAATCCACTACCATCTTATCGCACTGCGTGCAGCTGGGCTGGTCATTGTCCATACCAATGTTAGAAACGCATCGTACAGCCTGCGATTAGAAGCGTTAAACGGGCTGCCTCAGCAGATTGGGGCGTATCTGGAGAGTTAAGCATAAACGGCTTAGGCGTCCTTATAAGGACGGTAAGCGTATTTGCGAGAAATATAAGATAGTATAGGTGCAAAACTTATACTTTCTTATTTTAAGAAAGGAGCTACCAAGCAATGATAAAACGCAGCTATTATGGTCTACTCTCGACCATTACATTAAGCGCTTTTGGGGATGCTTTTGGCTTACTGGCTATGGAATGGCTCGTCTATGAGCTAACCGGTTCTAAGCTAGCGATGGGAGCACTCGCGCTCAGTTCCGGCATACCTGAGCTGCTGTTGCGCTTGCTCGGTTCACCGTTGTCCGATCGGCTGCACCGGATCCGTTTTATGGCCTGCTTGGCAGCCATTCGCTTGCTGGCTATAGCACTGCCACTCGGCATGGGCCTGGCTGGCCAATTGCAGCTGTGGCATCTGTTTGTCGCCGCGGGTCTCAGCGGATCTTGCGCCGCATTGTTCATGCCAACAGCGATGGCTGTTATTCCTGGCGTTGCCGACAGCCGGAAGCTGGTGCGAGCTTTTGCTATCATTGATGGCAGCAAAAGCGCAGCAGTCCTGCTGGGGCCTGCCTTAGCAGGTGCGTTGACCGCTGCTAGTGGAGCGCTGCCCGCCCTTGGCATCAACATGATATGTTATGCAGCCGCCATCACTACCTTGCTGTGCTTACAAAAGCTACCGAAACCTTCTCCAGCCCCAGGTAGTTTCTCCATCACCGTTTACGTTCGCGAGATAGCCGAGGGTTTTACCTTCTATAAACAATTTCCTGCAATGCTTACGATTATGATCATGGCCTCCATCAGTAATTTAAGCTCAATTGCCGTCTGGACGATGATGGTCCCTTTTGTACGCGAAGTGCTCCACCGCGATGCGGCCACGATGGGCACGCTAAGTACAGTTTTCGCACTGGGAACCTTAGTCGGGCTAAGTGTGATTTCCATGATAGGGGAAATTAAAAAAAGACGGCTTGTCATGCTTAGCAGTCTGGGGACCATAGGTTTAGTGACTACCTTATGGGGGTTATTCCCTAGTTTTTCTTTTGCTCTCGCCGCTGTATTTGCTACTGGGACGTTAGGTCCCTTCTTCGGTTCCTTAAGCTCTTCACTCCATGGACGTCTAGTTCCGAGCCATCTGCAAGGAAGAGTCAATTCTATTCGCTTTCTGATCGGTGGCGGCTTGCAGCCTTTTGGTGCTTTTGCCGGTGGCGCGATTGCCCAGCATTATGGGGTGCCCTCACTTTTTGTAATCGCCGGACTGCTTCCAATGCTCTGTGCTAGCGCAGCCTTGCTGCTCCCCGGACTAAAAGCGCTGGATGGTGACCTTTCCACCCTTGAGGCTACCCATAGGCGACTCGTTGTGGAAGTTCCGTCACAAGGTGTTGTAACTGAACGATAAGTGGGGATATGTAGAAGAGTTCACTGATTCTAATAGAAACAGCGGTAGTTTAGGACAAGGAAATCCCGTCCTAAACTACCGCTGTTTATTTTAATTTATCAGGCAAAAAAGGAAACTGGAATTTCAATTTTTTCATAATAGACTACCCTCTGTCGTTGAAGGCGGCGGATAGCAGTCTGTTTTTTTATTGTCTTGTTAACGTTCCATTCACACTACTCTGATAATGTCTATAAGCGTTAGGTGGATGATCATCCAAACCCAATAAATGATGATGCGGAGGATAATAATGTTAACTTCTTTTAAAAAAAGACTAATCGTTGGTCTAACCCTATTGGCTGTGATTAGTGCCGGATTAGGCGCAAGCCTGGTGTTGCCCGGGAACCAGGCATCGGCCGAGACCAAAACGGATCAAACCGTGCTACCCATAACTCAGACTGAAGTACCCGCCAATCTCGATGATACCGCGAGTCTGACTGCCTTCGTTAATGGCATTATGGAACAAGATATGAATCGGCTGCAAATTCCGGGAGCGGTCATCTCGATCGTAAAGGACAACAAGATTATTTTGGCCAAAGGTTATGGCAGTTCCAATCTGGAAAAGGAAGCACCCGTTGACCCGACAACCAGCATGTTTCGAATCGCTTCAACGACAAAGCTCTTCACCTGGACAGCGGTGATGCAACTGGTCGAGCAAGGCAAAATTGATCTAGACACGGATATTAACACCTACCTGAAATCAGTGAAGATCCCTGCTACTTATCCTGAACCTATCACTATGCGCCATTTGATGACACATACAGCAGGGTTCGAAGAAGGTGGAGTTGGTTATCAAATCACTACAGACCCTGCCAAATTGCCGGGGTCAATCTCGGAAACACTCAATAAGCATATGTTGGCACGAGTAAGACCACCCGGACAGATAAGTTCTTATTCGAACTACGGTGCTACACTCGCAGGTCTAATTGTAGAGGAAGTTAGCGGTGTTCCTTACAATGATTATATAAAGAAATATATTTTTGATCCGCTCGACATGAAATATTCGACTGTAGTAGAACCTTTACCGGAGTCATTCATGCCCAACAAAGTTGTGGGGTACAACAGCGAGAACGGCAGTTTTATTCCAGGCACACCTACCTTCGAGGGCGGTTTTCGTCCTGCCGGCTCGGGTACCGTATCTGCAGTAGATATGGCGCATTTCATGATCGCCCATCTGCAGAACGGCAAATATGGTGACCAGCAGATTCTGAGACCCGAGACGGCAGAACTAATGCATTCAACGGCGTTTCAATTTGATAAACGTCTGCCGGGAGTGGATCTTGGGTTCGCAGAGAAACAAATCAATGGGCTCACGCTGATCACTCATGGTGGTTCTGACCCCATGTTTAATACGGGATTGTATCTTGTGCCTGCCAAGCATGTAGGCATCTTTGTATCCTACAGCGGAGGTGAGGGCGGTGATTCCGCAGAAGACCTCATCCAAGCCTTTTTCAACCGTTACTACCCTGCTCCTGATGCGAGTCAGCCTGAATTCATCGCTTCTGATGAATCTATTCAGAAATATGCAGGAGCCTATCAATTTACACGCCGAAACATCAGTGATATTGATAAGTTTTTCAACTTTTTCGCTCAGCTGAATGTCTCGGTTGAGGATAATAAGCTATCCTTGGGAAGTGGTAGTGAACAACAATTGTATAGAGAAGTCGGTCCGAATATGTTCCAACTCGAGGGAGGTACCGAACAAATTGCCTTCCGTACGAATGAGTCCGGTAAGGTTACACATATGATCTTAGGGATGGTACCGGATATGCCGCTGGAGCGTACGCCTCTCTTGGATCAAAATAAATTTTGGCTTATCGTCCTAGGGTTCTTGGGGTTGATTTTCATCACTTCATTGCTCGGACTAATCTTCTCCAGACGCAAGATCAAGGCGATGACGCCACCTGAAAAGTGGGCCATCCGCCTATCTGCGGGAACTGCTGGCTGGGCGCTGCTATCTTTCGTCACGATATTTATGGTGGTTATGTCCATGGACATGATGCAGAAGTTCAGCGGGATCAGTCTTTCGCTTTCTCTCAGTTTAGTTATGCCAATCATTTTGGTTGGTCTGACTTTAGCTTTACTAATCTCGGCTATACTGGTTTGGAAGAATAAATACTGGACAGCTTTCAAGCGTGTGCATTATACGTTAGTGACGCTTTCGGCTGTGGCGATGACTCTGTTCTTCTACTATTGGAACCTGTTGGGTTGGCAGTTCGGATAACACCATTACTTGCCAAGTACAAATCAGATATAATGAAAGCTTAATAGAGGAGGAAAATCGTGGCTACTATACTTATCGCTGATGATGATGATAACATCCGAAAGCTAATGTCTTTATTTTTGCGAAAAGAAGGTTTTGACCTCAAAGAAGCCAGGGATGGTACCAAAGCTCTGTCCATTATACAGAACTCGCGTGTCGATCTCGTCATTCTAGATATTATGATGCCAGGATTGGATGGTTGGGATCTATGCAGAGAAATCAGGCGCTGGGATGCCAACATCCCCCTCCTCATGGTGACGGCTAAAGCGGAATCCGCACACAAAGTGAAAGGCTTTCAACTTGGTACGGATGACTATCTAACGAAACCATTTGATCCGCTTGAATTGGTAATGCGAGTAAAAGCTTTGCTTAAACGCTCGTTGGTCGTCTCTTCCCAGTCTGTGCAGTTGGGCAATGTGACGCTCAACCGGCGCACTTTTCAGGTCACGCGTGGTGAAGAACCGGTCACAATTCCTTTGAAGGAATTTGAGCTGCTGTTTCTGCTGGCCAGTCATCCTGGGCAAATCTTCACAAGAGAACAATTGATCCTTCAAATCTGGGGATTAAATTATGAAGGAGACGGCCGGACTGTAGATGTGCATATAAGTCGGTTGAGGGAGAAATTCAGCGGCAAAGGCGAGCAATTCCAAATCGAAACGGCCCGCGGTCTGGGATATCGGCTGATCCCTACGCCATGATCAAGACGTTATATGTACGCGTCATTCTCACGTTTCTAGGCATCATTATCTTTAGTCTAATCTGTTCCTTTTTCATTGGCTTGTATGTCTTTCAGAAACAGATAAGTTATGAGGGACAGAATGAAATGATCGTAGTGGGAAAAGAGATCATTCACCGCTATGATGACGCCAAACCTAAAGATACGGACGAGTTCCTGAATAGTATGGTTAAGGTATCTGCACACCCTATCCACCTGTACAATCATGCCGGAGAACATACCTTTTATGGGCTCAAGAAGGGTAGTCCGGCTGTCACTGTCCCCCCCGAAGCTGTCAAACAAGTACTACAAGGAAAGCTCTACCGTTCCTCCGCGGAAGATAAGGATATTTTTATCGGGATGCCCTTTATGTTGAACGGGGAGTGGCGTGCGATGTTCTTGCAGTATTCTGCTGAGAACGAAAATATCGTCAATCGGATGGTGCTCTTTGTGCTTTTGCTCGTGCTTTTGCTGGGTAGCGTATGCATTCTTATTGCCGCCAGATATTTGGTGGAGCCGATCAAAGCACTGACGAATGCGACAAAAAGACTGGCCAAGGGTGATTTCGAGGTGGAGCTTAAAGTGAACCGAATAGATGAAATCGGGGAATTGACACAAAGCTATGTGGAGATGGCAGGGGAGCTGAAGCAGTTGGAACAAATGAGGCAGGATTTCGTATCCAACGTTTCTCATGAAATCCAGACACCGCTTACGTCCATTTCCGGCTTTGCCAAGGCGTTGCAGAACCATGATTTGATCGTGGAAGAGGAACGCAGCGAATATCTTGATATCATCATTGCGGAGAGTGAACGTCTGTCGAGGCTAAGTGATAATTTACTGAAGCTCGCTTCCCTGGATTCTGAACATCATCCCTTCAACGCAAGTCCCTTCAATCTTGACGAGCAGATTAGAACCATCGTTGTGACCTGTGAGCCCCAATGGTCAGCCAAAGGCATCGTTATCGATCTAGAGCTGCCGGAAGCGGTCAAAATTAAGGGTGATGAAGATCAGCTGAAGCAAGTATGGATGAATTTGCTCAGCAACAGCATCAAATTCACACCGGTAGGCGGGAATATCCGCATCAGTATAGATAGTAGTGCAGCAGAAGTATCCGTCACCGTCAGCGATAATGGAATCGGGATGTCCCCGGAAGAGTTCAACGCCGTATTCCAAAGATTTTATAAAATAGACAAATCGCGGAACGGAAACAACAATGGCAACGGTCTCGGACTTGCGATCGTTAAAAAAATTGTCTCTCTGCATCAAGGAAGGATAGAGGTAGACAGTGCTATCGGAGAGGGAACGACTATTATCGTTAGGTTGCCCGTCTCCCCGCCTGCTCCCAGCCGAAAGAGCCTTAAGCCCTTTGAAGATGCCTCAGCGCCTATGGATATCGTAAGGGAATAATCAAAAAACAGGCGATACCGGTAGACCGGAGCATCGCCTGTTTTTTAAGGTTAGATCTAGGAGCATCGCTACTAGAATTCCATACCGATTGTAATATCTTTAGTGGCCAAACCTCCAGCCACTAGGTACTACCGCCCCCCTTCGGCTAAAAACCGAAGGGGGGTTCTTTGAGCCTTTCTTCGATGTAGAGTTTAGGTTTCGCGCTGATAGCAGCGGAGAGAACGGACTGATTGTGGAAAAGCGGAGCGTTCGCCTTTGTGTCCGGATTTTACCCTAGGGGGAAAAATTCAAAAAAATCTGGACACAACAGCGATTGTAACAACAGTCCGTTCTCGGAGCGTCCGCCAGCGCAATGCGCAGCACTTAAAACGCCAAACACCCAATTCCAAAACCTAAGGCTCAATCAACCCATACTTCGTTTTTATCCGATCCAACTTTTCAATCATAGGGTTAGCAATGAAAAAGAGGAACACCACCGTCGAGACCGCATGCACCATATCAAACCAAAAGGCGGAAACATAAGTCGTCATCAAAGCCGATAATGAGAACTCAGAAGTGAACATCATCAGCGAGCCTATATTGATAATGCCTCCATATACCAAGAACGTTGCTAGCCCTCCAAATATACAGAGAGACAGCTTAGTCTTTTTAAGCAGACCTTTCTTGAAGAAAATGCCCGCCAGGAAGCCAATGATGCCAAAACAAAACATTTGCCAAGGCGTCCAAGGTCCCTGCCCAAAGAAGAAATTGGAGACGAAGCCCGCAACAGCACCGACCAGAAATCCTGCTTCAGCTCCCAAACTCACCCCTGCGATGATGACAATGGCAACAACCGGCTTAAACTGCGGCAACATGAAAAAGGCTGCGCGTCCAGCAACGGCAATAGCTGCTAGCACCGCTATGACGATTAGTTCCCTTGCCTGCGGCTTCCGATTCTCGAACACCAACGCAAACGGAATCATGGTGTAGAGGACGATCAATAGGCTGATAAAGTAATATTTGCGATCATCTAGGACAAAGATACCTAACAAAATTGTAGCTGGAATAACTATAAAGATTAGCAGTCCCGCTAATAAAGTTCGACGACTCAAACGACGACCCGTCACCTGCTTCGTTGACATAAATCAATCACACCCTCTATCGTTACTCCCTCGCTCCATACATGACGCGCCATACGGTTGGCGGCAGTCGTATAGAAGCTGTTTCCAGCAAAAAACCTCTGGGCTTCATTCGTAGTGATGATACTTCCATCAAAGAACATGGCGCAGACCTCCGCGTATTTGGCACAGAATTCAACATCATGCGAAACCATTACGATGGTAACACCTTCAGCATTAAGCTTCTGTAAGAATAAAGCTAATTTCTCTTTAAAAGGTCCATCCAGTCCCTTCGTCGGTTCATCCAGCAGCAGAATCTTTGGTTCTAACAAAAGCACTTTTGCCAGCGCAGTACGCTGCTGTTCTCCCCCGCTAAGATCATACGGATGCATCGAGAGAAGATGTTCCAGTTCTGCGAACTTAACCACAGCCTCAACTTTAGCCACCTTTTCTTCCTTCGTCAAAGGAAGCTGAGATAACATTTCGTATAAATCTAGCTCGACTGTTTTTTTCACAAATAAGGTTTGCGGATTTTGCGGGAGGATGCCCAGATTGTTAGTAAACAGTTCTTTGGCATTCATTTTTGCTGGGTTCTTTCCACCGATTAGAACCTTCCCTCGATAGGGCTGAAGGATGCCGCTCATCAAGGAGAGTGTTGATGTCTTCCCTGTTCCATTCCCACCAACTATGCAATAGAACTGCCCTTGCTTTACTTCAAAAGACAAATCTTTAATGATGTCCGATCCGTGTTTATCATACTTAAACCATACATCCTTAAACTTTATGACTACAGACCCGTCCACTTTCGAGCTTGGCTGAGATTCTGCGATCGCTGCAGGTGTCTTCTCCTCTAGAAAAGCATCCAACCATTGGCGTCCTTCCTTCACTGTAACAGGCCATGCTAAGTCATTCTCTACGCCTGCGTAAATTTGCATGGGTGAGGGCATGGACAGAAACATCGGATGATTCAGCTTGTTTAGAGCTTCTCCCACCCTTTGCGGGGTATCATCAGCAATCACGATGCCCTCATTCAGCACAATCAGCCGATCTGTAAGCGGAAGAACATCCTCTAGACGATGCTCTGACATGATAACGGTTGTTCCAAGCTCGCGATTAATCTTTTTGACCGTCTCCAAAAAATCAGAAGCGGCGATGGGATCTAGCTGAGAGGTAGGCTCATCAAGGATTAGAACCGAGGGATGCATAGCCATAATCGCAGCTAAATTGAGTAGCTGCTTCTGGCCACCCGATAGCTCAGTCACACTTTTATGGAACCAGGTCTGAATTCCGAAAAAGCTCGCCATCTCAGCCACGCGCAAACGAATCGTAGAATTGTCATAACCTAAGCTTTCAAGGCCAAAGGCCAGTTCATGCCACACCTTGTCTGTCACAATTTGATTATCCGGACTTTGGAGTACATAACCGATTTCCGCTGCCTGTGTCCGTTGATCGATCTCCTCTACAGGTTGACCCTTATAATAAATCGCCCCTTGGCGTTTGCCATGTGGGGTTAGGATTGTTTTCAGTTGTCTTAGTAAGGTACTTTTGCCGCAGCCTGACTTTCCACACACAGTAATAAAATCTCCGCTTGCAATCGTAAGATTAATGTTCGAAAGAGCCATCTGCTCTTGTTCAGGAAAAGCAAAGCTCAGTTCTTCGATTCGATAGATTTCCATTTCATTGCCTCCACCATATTGATGAGCACAGGGATCATACATAGCGCAAGATAAGCGATATATACAAGGATACTAAAAGGTGTAATTGCGCTCGCTTTAATCGACGGATAATATCTCATCGTGTTCTCACCCATTGCTGCGCCGATAGTTACCATCGCAATTAAGCCTGTCATGATCAAGAGGGCTACTTTGTCCCGGGCATCTAGACGGAAGATCGAAAAGCTTGTACGTCCAGGCAATCCATATCCTCTTGACTTCATGGAATCCGCCGTCTCAATCGCATTTTCCAGGGCCCAGGTGGTCATTATCGATAGGATCGTAATCCCATTCCGCGCTCGCGCGAGGAGATTTCCCTGCGTAACATCCCGGCCAATACATTTTTGGGCATTCGAAATCACCTTGATTTGCGCTAAATATCTAGGAACAAAACGAAGCACCATCGAAAAAATCAACGACAGTGCCGGCATTATCTTTCCGAATATATAAATAAACTTATCCGAGGTCATCACGACGTTATAACAGGAGAACCATATGATTACCGTCACAAACATGCACGCCGCTGCTACGCCATAAAGAATGGATTCCTTCGTAATGGGATTTCCATTGTTCAAATAGAACAAGATCGTTACCCCTTGATGATTAAAAACAGGGTTCATAATCGCCATAAATAGTAGAAAAGGAACCATGTACAGCAGATTAAACCGAACGGCTTTCTTTCCTTTTAACATAAAGGAGTAGACCACTGCACTGATAAGGGCAATCACCTGAAATATGGGATGCATGAACACCATGCTAAACAGCAATACAACGACAAAATATAGAAAATTCACAAACGGATGAAAGGTAGAAAAGCTATCCTTCATTATTTCTGAGCTCCTCCTGTGGCTACATAACCACCTACATCTCGACCTAAATCACAAGTGTATACCCATTCAACGACATCGCCATCCGTGAGAACATAACGACTACTGCCGTAGTTAGGGAACCAGCCATTTACTTTGTACATCCATCCACTAAGCTCTCCAGCATCAAATTCATAAAGATTATTTATGCCTTCAATATAATTACTGTTATAGATCGGAGTCATACTGAATTCCATATGGATTTTATTCTTCTTCATCTCTCTTAGCAAAACATCAAACACAGACTCACCTTCATAAAAGGTTACCTTCTGCGCTTTATAAATGATACCATCTGCCGGCAATACTTCAACCTTATCCTTATTGAAAATATTCATATTATCTAAAATCGTTGCTGCCGACACGGACAAAGTAGCCGTTAATTGCTTCTTCTTATCTACCGTTGCATCTTGCCATTCCACGGGCTTAGGTTTCCCGCTCGGCACTGGATCGGTAAGGAATTTATCCTTTTTCGGTTCCTGCTTTGTTTCTGTTGTCGCTACTTTTGAATCCGGTTTGATTACTGGTTTTACCGTCGCTTTCGTTTCCGGCACGGACGTTTTAGCCGCTTTCGGTGTTGCGGTCGGTTGTGCCTGTGTATCCGATTTAGGTGTTGCAGTCGGCTTTTCAACCTCTGTTACCGCAGTTTCGGTTGGCGTTACCTCTTCAGTTGGTTTTACCGTTTCAACGGGCTTAGGCTTAGCTGTTTCACCAGGTGTAGCTGTAGGAGCTATCTCCGTTGTCTCGGCATCACTTGAGGTTGTAGGCTCTACATCAACATTCTGATTGGAGGCCGTATTGGCTGATTCTACAACTTGAGACTCAACACTGTTACTCGCAACCTTGTTCGGGCTCTTCTGATAATTCCCGCCCCAAAAGAAGGCAATCGCCAACACACCAATAATTAGTATCGCTGTTAGCCATTTTTTCTTATTCATTTCTTAAGTTCCCCACCTTAAATAATAAGCAAGGGTATACATGCTACCCTTGCTTATCTCTTTAAATAAAGTTCTATTTAACGTCTGTCATGTCATAAAGACTCGTCTGACCCTTAACGAACCGATCATAAGCAACCAGTGCATACATCGCTTGATCCGTAGCCATAAGATCTACTTCTCCGGGTTTCGCGCCTCCGTTGCCTACGCCACCCTGCTTCACGTGATAAAAACCACCTTCAGGTGCAGCAAAGCCAAGCAACGCATCTACCGCTGAACGACCATTTTTAATAAATCGGGAATCCTTATGTGGGTCTATTCCAAGTCCAGTTAAAGCTACGATAACCTGAGCAATGCTCTCGGAGTTCGTAGATTCCCAGCTTGCAAAACCACCATCTGCTGTTTGCGTTTTGGATAACCAAGCAATTCCACGATCCACAGCAGCCGTTACTTTGGCATTCGTTTTGTAATACGGGGTCAAGCCTTGAATAACCATTCCCGTAATATCCGGATCGGCCTCAGTAGCATTACTGCCTAGTGCCCATCCCCCGCCGTTGATCTCTCTGCCTAAAATGTAATCAATGAGCATCTCTCTAGTTGTCTGCGTCTTTACATCCTTAACCACTGGAATGTCGTAATGATTACTATCCAGAGCGATCAGGGCAAACACAGGTCCATTAATGCCTTGCTTGATTACAGTATCAAAATCAGCGAGTGGTTCCAGTAGGTTATAACCCGCCACTTTATCAATATTTTTGCCGATTGAAGTTAATGCCAAAATAACTCTATCATATTCGGTATATTTTACGCTATGCAGCTTCCCAGCTTTTTCTTTAAGGGTGGCTTCTACATTCGCATAGTACTTAGCGTAATAACTATCTGGAACCTTTACACCAGAACGTGCCAGCCCGAACACTGTCCAATCCCCGCCAACCGAGGAGATGACCGGGTTTGTTACTGTTTTTTGCAAAAAGGCTGCCGTGTTCTGAATATATGGACTAACTGCTTTGTCGCCACTCTTATAATCATGGGTTCTAGTAGCTACAACAGCTGCCATTTCTCTAGTTACAAGCTCTTTAGGCTTAAACTGATTATTGTCACCTAACATAAGTCCGGTGGCAACAATGGTTTCCACATCTGCTTTTGCCCACGCAGACACAGTATTGATATCTTTAATAGCTGTACCTGGCTTCGTAGCCGGGATTGATAATGCTCTGACAATAATGGCTGCCATTTGTTCGCGAGTAATCTTGTCATTTGGCTTAAATTCATTATTAAAGCCTGTAATTAGACCTGCTTTATGAGCAGCGTTCACATATGGATAGAACCAATCACCCAAAGCGACATCCTTGTAGGTAATTCCTTTGTCACTCTTGGTATCCAGTTCCAATGCTGATACTAGGATCTTTGTAAATTCTGCTCTTGTAATGTGATCTTTCGGATTTACCTGACCATTGTTACCTTGGATGTACCCTTTTACTGTAGCTGTTTCAATCGCTGAGAACGCCCAGGATGAGATCTTATCGGCGTCTTTATACACTTGCTTGATATCGTTAGGAGTCGCTGTTGGCGATGGACTCGGATTTGGATCAACGTTGGCTTCTGGATTAGTTCCTCCACCCGCTCCTGGAACTCCACTTGGTTTAGGAGTGGCAGATGGGGTTGGAGTAGGGCTTGTAGTTGGTATCGGTGCATTTAGATCCGCACCCCACTGTGTTGTATAACGCCACTGAATACTATCTCCAGCACTCAGGGTATATTGAGATGCCCCAAAATCCGGATACTGTCCATTCACATTGTACATCCATCCACTACCGCTACCATGGTCAAATTCTCCATCACCCGCTATGGATTCGACATACACACTATTGTATATTTCTGTCCATTTATATTTATAGACGATACCTCGGCTGTCGAGCACTCTCTTTAATACAGACCATACTGTGTCACCCGGTTGGAGCTCTATCTGTGCCGATGGAACAACGTATCCCTTATTGATCGTAAGCTTATCCACGGATAGGGTTACATATTGCTTCGATGGAGTGGTTCCACCACCGCCAACGTTGCCATTGCCACTACCGTTACCTTCGCCAGTACCACTTCCACCATCACCAGGTGTTTGTACTGCGCTGGAGGTGTACGCAATGTAATCAGTGAAGTGATTGGTTTTTACGATTAAATCATTTCCATTATCGTATGCATACTCTGACTTGCCGCTTGCCAAACCTAAGGCGTCACTTGCAAATTTTTGAATCGCATGAGGTGTGCCGTCTTGAATATAGGCTACATCTTTTCCTTTAAGGTCCTTAAAGGTTAACGTAATAAAGTGACTGAATTCTACCTTTGCATTGCCACCCATGGAAAAAGCTTGGATAATGTTCTCCAGCTTCTTGTCCTGAGAAATAACCTGGTTCAGACTATCTTTTATTTCAGATTCTGTGCCTGTTAAAGGAGAGATCAATTCAATCGCAGAGGCATCCCCACTTGTAACTTTTGCACCCTTTGGAATGACTACAGATACGTCACCTTTGGTAGCCTCTATCTGAGGAAGATCGCTGTTACTAAGTAAACTGACACTAACCTTCGATTGTTGATCTTTAGGAATAACTACCGTTATTTCCTTGTTGCTGTCTCCAGAGCTGATCGGAATGATATAATCATGAGCATCATCTTTGATTACAACTTCCGGCTTATCACCCGAAGGTAACTCTATTTCTTTTTCTTTCGGATCTTCTGGTTGAACAGGTCCCGGCTTTTCGTCAGACATATCATATAGACGATTCTTATGATTGATCAGACGATCATAAGCAACCAGTGCATATGTACCTTGATCTGTTGCCATACCATTTACTGCTCCTGTTGGTCTACTCTTAAAGCCACCATCAGGTCCAGAGTTGGCTAATAACGCATCAATTAGGGATTTACCCTCTTTAACAAACCTTGGGTCACTGTGTGGATCTATGCCAATTGCTGTTAAAGCAACAATAGCTTGTGCGATGCTTTCGCTACTTGAATATCCACCTTGACTGTTTTGGTTATCTTTCAACCATGCGACTGCCCGATCCACAGCAGCTTTTACATTCGGATTATCATAATAAGGCGCAAGAGCTTGTACGGCCATTCCAGTCATATCGACTTCGGCCCGAGAACCAAAAAAAGCCCATCCACCATTGGTTATTTCTTTACTTAAAATGAGCTGAATCAGTTTTTCTCTTGTGGTTTGCTCTTTATCCCCTTCAACTACAGGAATATCGTAATTTCGAGTATCTAAGGCAATCAGAGCAAATATAGGAGCATTAATCCCTTGATTCTTAACCAATTGATAATCAGCGAGCGCAGTTCTCAGATCATATCCTGCAACATTCGTGATATCTTTTCCGATAGATGCAAGACCTAAAATCCCTCTGGAATTCTCTGTACTGAAATATGGGTGGAGTTTACCATTATTTGTTGCCAATAAACTTTCAACCATCTTAGTTACATTATTGTAGTAGAGATCATAATAACCACTTGGTACTTTGTAGTTCGCACGTGCTAGAGAAAGAATCGACCATTCTCCGCTACCTGTTCCAAATGAAGGATTCTTTACGGTGTTAACGATGTAGGCCAAGCTTTTATCTAACTGTTCTTTAGCAGTGATTTTATAAGTAACCTGATAGGTTACATTATCTGCTTTGTTTCCTGCGCCATCTATAGCTGTTACTGCGATTACGTTACTACCTGGGTTTAGAGATGCTTTGTACTCATCATTAGTAGCTGACAGAACGACTTGGTTCAGCTTTACTACTGGAATAATGTCTTTATAGACATTGTCTGTAACCACTACTTTGAAGCTTACATCTTTACTGGATACTTCCTGTTTATCTTGTATACCTTCTATTGAAATCGTAGGCTTCTCTGTATCTGGCTCTTGTACTAGCGCATTAATCTGCTCTACTAGAGCTTGATCAACCTCTGTTGTTACAACTGCACTATCGGCAATTGCTTCATTCGCATGAGCCGGGATTACACTTGTAGAGAACGTCGTGATAAATACTGCTACAATAAGTAACCAAGCTAAAAACTTATTTTTCTTCATGTTTCCATAACCCTTCCCTTCTCTTCCTATGTTAAAAAACAGAATAAACTTTCATAGCACTACAAAAAAACCACTCAACATAACGTCAAGAGGTTTAAGATAGTGAACCGCAACAATAGCAGGCATATACTATATCAAACACCTCTCTATCGCTCGTAGAGTTTAACGGTGTATCAGAAACAGGCAGATATTCTGGCTCAAGTATCATCACCCTTGCTACCTTCCCAGTTTCCCAGTGGTACCTTGCAAGGACTCCTCTTTCACAGCGGCGGGACCGCGCGGGATTCACACCCGCTTTCCATTTAACCAATCTATGATTGTATTTCCGAAACATTCATAATTGGCACCTATTGCTAATATTAATTTTTCCATGCTTCATCATATCTAATATAGTTGCTTTTGTCATGCAATATTTGTTTTTTGTATAACGAGTAGTTAGCGATAATCCTATTGAATATCAAATCATTCTAACCACAATATACTCTTTTTCTCTCAGCTCAAAACCCTCCTCCAGTGACAAAGAGGCCAAATCAAAGATTCGATCATACTTTTTATTACGTGGGAGCCCTTCTTCCTCAGCCCAGCATGTATAGAGCTCGAACTCGGCACCAGATACCCCATAATCTGTCATAAGCCTAAATAACTCCCGACAACACTTGAGTGAGGCGTTATACGATCCCGGTAGAGTATCTTTTAGCTTAGGGGATACAGAGAAGCCGCCCCAATTCGGTGAAATCCGGTACACATACGGACTCCGAAAATGCTTGCGAATCTCATCGTTCCAATACCCAAGTTCCTCTATAAAAATACCCGCTGCATCTTCTTCCGAGTCGTATACAAGACAGTCCTCATCTCTTAAATGAGACAGATCTGCGATGTCATCCAAAGGAATTATACCTTGCAGGCGCAGAGCCTCTCTTTGTTTCTTATACTCCGGGGAATTTTTCATTTCATTATATGTCATTACTGACGGTACACTGCCTCTTTCTCCTAACGGAAGCTCTGTAGCCGAGCCTATGTAATGAAATCTGCTCACTGGATTGCCCTCCATAACTTTGGAATCACTGCAAATCACTAATTCATATATGAATTTACCACAAATTAGTAAGGTACTCGTTGAAATTATTCTATGTTAGGGTATTTGGTAAGCGTTTACAACGAATTCATGGAGGTGTACGTGTTCATCTAAGCACCAAAGTACTAAGGAAGGTCAGGTTTAAGCATCCTCAAAAATGATCTTACAAAGGAGAATTCAATGACTACTCGAATCCAGAAATCATTCTTATCATTGACCCTTGTCACCACTCTTCTGCTCTCTTTGTTCTCATCCATTGCCGCCGCTGCCACTAAGGACGAGCAACAAGCTAAGGCAGCACCAAAGAGTAAGATCCAATCCTATGTAGACGATATGCAGCCCGGATGGAACCTTGGCAATACTCTAGATGCTACAGGTGAGGATGAAACCTCCTGGGGCAATCCGCGTGTGACCCAAGAACTGATTAAGAAAATCGCCGCACAAGGCTACAAAAGTATCCGTATTCCTATCACTTGGGATTCACACATAGGCGAAGCACCGAACTACACTATTGAAAAAGCTTACCTCGACCGTGTCGAAGAAGTTGTAGGCTGGGCGCTGGACGCCAAGTTATATGTAATGATTAACGTCCATCACGACTCCTGGTTATGGGTAAGTCATATGGAAGAGAAGCATGAGGAAACGCTGGCGCGTTATAATGCAGCATGGACTCAAATTGCTGACCGCTTCAAGGATAAATCCGATAAGCTGATGTTCGAAAGCATTAATGAACCTCGTTTCACAGATGGCGGAAGTACGGATGAAGCGAAGATGGAACAGATGCTTGCAGAGCTCAACAATTCCTTCCATCAGATCGTTCGAAACTCAGGTGGAAAAAATGATGTCCGTCCACTAGTGCTACCTTCATTAGAGACTTCTCCTACCCAACCTAGAATGGATCAGCTCTACAAGACGATTACAGCTCTTAACGATCCGAACATAATTGCGACCGTTCACTACTATGGCTTCTGGCCGTTCAGTGTGAATATCGCTGGTTACACCACGTTTGAAAAAGATACAAAAAACGATATCATCCAAACTTTTGATAACGTTTACAACACATTCGTAGCCAAAGGAATCCCTGTTATCGTTGGTGAGTTTGGACTGCTAGGATTCGATAAAGATACAGGTGTGATTGAACAAGGCGAGAAGCTGAAATTCTTCGAGTACCTTACCTATTATTTAAAAGAAAAGAAAATGACCTCCATGCTCTGGGATAATGGGCAGCATTTCAACCGCAAAACGTATAAGTGGTCCGATTCTGAGCTGCAGGGTGTATTAATGTCTGGTCTGAAGGAACGTTCCTCCAGCACTGAAAGCGATCTGGTCTATCTAAAAAAAGGTGCAGCGATCAAAGACACCAAGGTGAAGCTGAACCTAAACGGCAATAAGCTAACCACGATTAGTGCAAATGGGAAGTATCTAACAAAGGGAAAAGATTACACCTTGAATGGCGAGGAGCTCACACTCAAAGCCAGCCAACTCAAAAAACTCACAGCTTCCCAAAAATACGGTGAAAATGCCGTGTTAACGCTGAAATTCAACAAAGGTGTTGCGTGGAGACTAAAGATCATCGTGAATGACACTGCCAAATTAAGTGATGCCAAAGGTACGACTGAATCGTTTGCGATTCCAACTACCTTTAATGGTAACCAGCTTGCCACGATGGAGGCTGTCTATACCGCTGGTGGCAATGCAGGCCCGCAAGACTGGACACCATTCAAGGAGTTCGGCAATACGTTCTCACCCTCTTATAACACGAAAGAAATCAAGCTGCTTCCAGCCTTCTTTAAAGATGTTAAAGATGGAGAGGTCATCTTGAAATTCCACTTCTGGAATGGTGATATCCTTACGTACAAGATCACGAAGAGTGGAACAAACGTTGTAGGAAAATCTTCTTAACTTTCGCTGTATAACATAAAAAGAAGTGTCCCTTCACGGGGACACTCCTTTTTTTAACTACATCATACATATACTTCTTCATACGTCATCAACATCAAGCGATAGACCAGATATACTCCAAGATAAGCTCCCGTTAAAAGGAACATTGGATTCAAAAAAATCGCATGGATCGAGGTCATAAATACCGTGTTATCTCTTAATATTTCATATATAGCTAGGGCAGAAATATTACCTAAAATAAGCGTAGACAACACAGAAGCTACATTAAAAACAATACGCCACTTTATCCATTTCCGTTGTATCATTAGCATGGCGACGGGAACCACTATACTGCCAAATACGATTAGAAATTTCATTTAGCCAGCCACCTCAGTATCTCTTTTAATCCTCCAGTTCAACACTTTCGATTTGCCCCTCGGCATTCACTGTCCACTCGATATCAACACCTGGCATCAATCCAAGCATGTCCTCATCTTCGATCACTACATGATCGGGAATGGTTATGCTTTGCTCTCCCCCACCTTCGACTTTAACGGTAACCTGTTTACCGTTAGACGTAGTAATCTTCCCATCATATTCAATCTGCTGCAAAACAATCTTTTGAGTCGCATCCGTTATGGTAACCCGCTTGCCGCCGTCTGTCAGCAGCTCAATCTTTTTATGATAGCCATCCTTTAAAGCAACTTCCTTAATCACCCTCTTAACACTAACACCCGCCGGAAGTCCCTCTGTATTTGTACCGGACGAGGTATTGGGTTGTTCAGTGGCACTGTTCGTAGCTGCAGGTGCAGTGGCTTCTGTTGTAGGCGTTGGAGTTACTTGTGTGGTTTCATTGGCAGCTTTAGAGCAGCCACTTAATAGGACGGTGCAGGCACAGATCAAACAAAGAATTGAAGTTCGAATCTGACGTTGTGAATTTCCTTTATTCTGTGTCATCATTTACCTCCGCATTTAAATTTCTTCCAGTTCTATTTAGTGAACATAGTTTTACCTCTTCCCTTCCTTTTATACCCCAACTTCCCCATATAAGATCGATAGAATGGTAACAATTCATGAACATATCAAAAAACCGCCCTGATTTAAGATCAGTGGCGGTCCTTGTAAATTAAATTATTTGCTGCCGGTAAACGTAATTCCCTTTATAAAGAAGCGGTTGAAGAATGCATAAATAAGTAGTGCGGGTAGGGTAAACACCATTGATGCAGCCATAATATAATTCCAGTGGCTAATATACTGGCCCTTAAAAGTATTGAGACCAAGTGTAAGTGTGAACATCGACTTGTCTGACATGAACATCAGTGGCTTCAGAAATTCATTCCATGCACCCATGAATACAAAGATCGTCTGAGCCGCCAATGCGGGGATAGCTAGTGGCAGAGCAATGCGGAAAAATGTGCCGAATTTATTTAGACCATCCATCTCGGCAGCCTCCTCCAGCTCTTTCGGAAAGCTCAGGAAGAATTGCCGCATCATAAAGATGAACGTCGCATTTACCATCATCGGCAGCGTCAGTGCGGCATAAGTATTCAACAAATCAAGCTGTTTCATGATCAGATATGCAGGCACGATAGTCAATTGGCCGGGAATCATCTGTACGGCCAAGATAAGAAAAAACACAACCTTGCTGCCTGTAAAATCAATACGTGCAAGCGCATAACCCGCCATAGAGTTGAACAAGGTATTGCATAGCGTTGAAACTACAGCGATGAGTGCACTGTTGAACATCCATCTGAGGAACAGCGGCTCCTTCACGAAGATGTCGTAATAGTTCTGGAAAGTGAACTGTTTTGGAATAAAGTTGATACTCCCTGACACAATCTCGCTTAACGGTTTAAACGATGAGGATAGTGCCCATAGGAAAGGTATGACCGTCACGCACCCATATGCGAATAACAGGAAATACAGAACCACCTTAACCCCTTTGGAATAGTTAATTACCACCTGATCGTCCTCCTAGTTCAGCTTCTCTTCGGAGAATAGCTTCCGCTGGATCAGCGTTACGATCATAATGACCGCAGCCAGCATGACAGCGAGCGCAGAAGCGTAACCGAAGTCGAGATTTTTAAACGCATACTGATAGATAAGCAGAGCCACCGTTAAGGTAGAGTTATTCGGGCCGCCGGAGCCTGCCGAAAAAATATACGATTGATCGAATAGCTGAAAGGTACCAATGACTCCCATGACTACCGTGAAGAAGGTCGCTGGCTTAATCATCGGAAGCGTAATAGAAATAAAACGTCTAAATCCTCCTGCCCCATCCAGCATGGCCGACTCGTACAATGCATCAGGGATATCTTGCAGTGCAGCTAAGAAGACTACCATAAAAAACGGAGCAGTAGACCATATATTCATAAGCATGATCGCCTTAAGAGCGACCGCCGGATCTCCAAGCCAGTTGTAACCATGCAAACCTACGAACTCAAGCACACGGTTCAGCAGACCGTTTGAATTGTAAATCCACATAAAAATAAGTGACAATACCGCCGAGGAAGTAACCGTCGGCATAAAAAAGACGATTCGGAAGAAATTTTTAAATCTAAGCTTAGCATTCAAAATAACGGCTAATAAAATAGCAAATGCAGTCTGCAAAGGTACAACGAACAGCGCAAAGGATGCCGTGTTTTTCAGTGCAATCCAAGCTCTCTCGTCACCGGCCATACGTGTAAAGTTATTGAATCCAACCCACTTGTAACTGACATCACCAAGTAAATTTACCTTATGTCCTGATAAATAGAGCGAATAAAAAACTGGCAGGAACAAAAAAGTGCCCAGTACAAGAATAGTAGGAAGCAGGAACAGATAGGCCGTCACATTATTTCTTAGCTTCTTTCTAAATGTTGAGACTTGAGTCATGCTTCACTTTTCCTTTCGTATCAGAATGAAAGAAGGAAGGGGTGGTCCGAAGACCCTCCCCCTTCAATCCGTTTATTTTGCTGCTTCAATTTCCTTATTCGCTACATCTTCAGCTTTCTTCATTGCATCCTCAAGCTTAGAGTTGCCCATAAATGTATCTACAAATTGGTTATTGAAGTTATTAGTGATGGTAGGCAACGTAGATGCGGCTTGCCAAGGCGTTGCATAGGAGGCACCCGCTACAATTGCTCCACGCAGTTCATCCTTGTCGTAGCCCAGCTCCTGTGCGACCGATTTCCGTGTAGGAAGTGCGAACCCTTTGCTGGTCCAGGTCTTCATTCCGTCCTTGCCTGTCAAGAAAGAGATTAACTGCCAAGCCGCTTCTTTCTTCTTCGATTGCTTGTTCATTACATAAGCTACCGTAAAGGCCATTGTGCCTTTAGTGCCGTTCACCGTTGGAAGCTCAGCGGTAGCATAATCCAGATCCTTGTAGTTGGATTCCAGGAATGGAATCGCCCAGTTGCCTTCGAATACGATAGAAGCCTTGCCTTGCCCGAACATTTCTCCACCCCAGCCAGCACCTACTTCCTTAGGCTCACCGGAGGATTTGTCAACGTTATGCATATCTACAACAAGCTGAAGACCTGGTAGTGCTTCCGCAGATGCGAAGGTTGCTTTGCCTTCTTCGTCAGAAACTTTTCCACCGAACGCTTGGATCATGAACATCTGACGTGCAAGCTCAGGAGCAACGCCGAAACCATAACGAGTGATTTTATCTCCTTCTTTTTTAGTCAGCTTGATCGCGTCTGCTTTCAGTTCATCCCAAGTTGTTGGAGGAGTCGTAATTCCCGCTTCAGCAAAATCCTTTTTATTGTAGAACATAGCGAGCGTAGAGAAATCCTTAGGGAATCCGTAAGATACATCATCCTTCTTAAAAGCATCAACCATTGGCTGTTCAAAGTCTGCAACATCAAACTCAGGTGTCACATAGCTGTCCAACGGCTCCAGCACATTAGCTTCAATGAGACCAGGCGCCTCAAATGCATCCAGATAGAAGACGTCCGGACCTTCTCCACCTATGAGTCTAGTCTTGATAACATCCATGTATTGATCGGCAATAACTTCGTAATTTACTTTCACATTCGGATATTTAGCTTCGAACTCCTTCAGCGTCTGATTTAACAGATCCTGCTCTTCAGGACTCGCTCCCCAGCCTGCAAGAGTAATCGTAACCGGCTCATCCGTTGTCGGTGCTGCTGTTTCTTTATCTGTGCTATTGTTTGTTGCTGCCGTTCCTGCGTTACTGTTTGTTTTGTTGCCACCACATGCGGTCAACATTAGTCCAGCAACCAGCATCAAAGATAGAATTATTAACCCCGATTTTCTCATTTTCAATACAACCTCCTTAGTATTGTCAGGCTTTTTATATAAAAAAATTACGTATTGCCTATAGAATCACCAGTTCATAACCTGTCTGGTTAGATAAAATCTCCAGCTTTGGCTCGTTATCCACACGACTAACTCGCAGGCTGAGCGTGCCATTGCCAATCTGTAATTGCTCCACCTTTAAGTCATTCATACCGTTTAGAAGTGCAGGCTTGATCGTAATCTGCCGGGTTAGAGCATTCGGTTGAAGACCAAGGAGCGCTTGCACGAAGGTCAATGGTGTTCCAGCCGCCCATGCTTGTGGAGAACAGGCTACCGGATAAGGAACAGGAGCACCGAGCTGGTCACTGTAACCACAATACAATTCAGGCAATCTGTAATATTCAAATTGGTCAGCTGCGTTCAGTAATCCTTGCATAACAGTGATTGCTTCCTCTGTGAACCCGGACTGACTTAGGCCAAGCAAACAGAGTGAGTTATCATGCGGCCATACACTTCCGTCATGGTAGCTCATAGGATTGTAACCTGTAGCCGCAGTACTCATAGTCCGAATACCGTATCCTCCGAAGAGATCAGGGGCTACTAGTCTTTCCGCAACTGCTTTTGCCCGCTCTGGCGAGGCGATTCCTGACATTAGAATATGTCCTGCATTCGAAGTAACGGAGTCTACCCGTTTCTTATCCTTATCCAAGGCGATTGCATAAAATTGCTCATCATCCATCCAGAAGTCTTCCTCGAAACGGGTTCGCAGCTGAGCTGCATCTTTTTCCATAACTTCTGCCTGTTCTTCGTGACCTAGAATCTTGAAGATAGGAGCAAGTCGAGTCAGCGCCTGATACACATAACCTTGAACCTCTACTAGCGCGATCGGGGCCTCCGCATAATCACCATTACTATGAATGACGGAATCCGCAGAATCCTTCCAACCTTGATTGGCAATTCCCTTGGATGACTTCTGATAATACTCCACAAAGGAATCCTTATCATAATCGCCATATTCTTTAATCCAATTCAATGCAGCGTTGAGATGCGGCATTAAAGAGCTAACAAAATCAAGATCTCCTGTCCAGTGGTAATACTCTGCCGTAAGCAGCAGGAACAGAGGTGTTGCATCGATTGTGCCGTAATATGGTGTGAACGGAACCTGGTTAGTAGCCGCTAACTCTCCATACCGGATTTCGTGCATCACTTTGCCTGGCTGCTCGTCGCGCCACTCATCTTCCTTCTGTCCTTGGTAGGCAGCCATTGTAAGTAAGGTTCCCTTAGCAATTTGAGGATTCAAAGATAACATCTGCAGCGCTGCAATCAGGCTGTCTCGTCCAAAGGGAACGGAGTACCACGGCAAGCCTGCAACCGGAAACTGCCCATAACCAAGGTCTGTTAGCAGCACCCGTAAATCTTGAACACCTCGATGGTACAGCTTGTTAAATAACGGCATATCACTGCTGATGGAAGTCGATGAAGCATTCCAACTAGCGTAAGATGCTCTGAGTTTATTCATTGCTTCCTTAGGTTCATGCTGCAGCGGCTCGTTGCCATCTATCATCGGAGCAATAAAGAAAGCGATTTCAACACTCTCCTGATGCTTCAGCTCGACATCGAAATGTACCTCACCAGCCTCGCTTATTCGGCTTTCCTGAGTATCCCATTTCACCTTGGTTTCTCTCAGTAACTCATCTGCCCCGAGATAACTGATCACTCTTTCACCTGAAGCACTTCGTTCACCCGTCTTACTTCCTAGCTTTCCATGCTGAAACCCACGAATCACGAACATATCTGTAAAATCTGCATCTAACAGCACAGAGAAATCGAATTGGATTGCTTTTGGATAATAACTTGTTAACTTGAAGGTCTCATATAGTGCACCCTCATAAATAAAGCGTGTACGTTCAATCTCTACAGACTCACGCCACAAAATCAATTTACCGTCTTCCTCCATATGAGGATTGGTAAGACGAATGGTAGAGATATAATTCTCATCGGCAGCGGAGGATAACAATATCGGTCGCTGATTATTAATTCGGATTTCCATTCGGCTTAAGAAACGGGTATCTCTGGTATAGAGACCTAGACCCGATTGATCATTGTCCGGTATGTCCCCACTTTTGTCCGTCATTAGAAACAGATCATTTTCTTTGATAACTCGATAATTCAAAACTTCCCCTCATTTCTTCGCTGTGTATCCGAAACGTTTCGGAAAAAGCACAAAAAAATATATATCTTCAGATAATCGAATGCTCGACAGACTTACCAAAACGTTTCGGATAAGGTATAATCGAATTATAAATCATGATGAAAGCATTTACAAGATGCATTTTATATTTTATTTTTTTAATATTTAAATACTACATATGGCCTTATTGTCCCTAAATATGAAGGAGGTATCCTTATGGTTACTATAAAAGATATTGCCAAAGCCGCCAGCGTATCCGTAACAACCGTCTCCCGAGCCTTAAATGGTTATGACGATGTTAACGAAGGTACCCGGCTCAAGATTAGAACTATTGCAGACCAATTAGGCTATAGCCCTAACATGGCTGCCAGATCGCTTATATCTAAAAAAACAAAAACGCTGGGTCTCCTACTCTCCAACGTAACAAGAGATAGCTCCAAAGACAATATAGCCTTTGAAGTATTATGCGGGATCAATGATCGTTCAGGAGAGCTGGATTATGACCTTGTACTCTTCAGCACAACCCCGCAAAAGCAAAGAGTGAAATCCTATAAGACATTATGCCAAGAAAGAGGTGTAGATGGTGTCATTATTATGGGGATTCGACTGGATGATCCCTATCTCAAGGAAATCGTATCATCTGATATTCCTTGCGTGCTCATTGATATTACACTTGAAGGGCCAAATGTCGGTTATGTCACCTCTGATAATACAAAAGGGGCGCTTCACGCAGTAACTCATCTGCTAGAGTCAGGACATCGCCATATTGCTATGATTAACGGACATACCCAAGCAGATGTAGCACTTCTTCGATTAGAAGGTTACCGTCTCGCCCTTGAGAATTACGGTATTCCCTTTGACGAATCCCTCGTTTTTAACGGATTATTTTCCGAACAAGGAGGAAAAGAAGCTGCTCAGCAGATGATGTCCAGCCATCCTGAGGTCACTGCTATTTTTTGTGCAAGTGATTTGATGGCGCTTGGAGCTATGCAGGGTGTGAAGGAAGCCGGAAAAGCGGTGCCCGGGGATATTTCAATTATAGGTTACGATAATATTGATTTGACAGCGTATTGCACACCAGCTTTGACTACAGTGAATCAACATAAATACGAGTTAGGAACCAACGCTGCTCAGATCCTCATAGATCTACTAGAGAAACAACAAGCTATTCATCATGTCATGCTTCCTAGCGAGCTAATAAAAAGAGATAGCGTTCGTACCCTTTAACATCATGAGGAACTCATTAACAATAAACAAGGATATCCCTTCATTAGGGACATCCTTGTGTTGTTTCAAATCGTGAATCAATACTAATTTATCACAGCGTCATAGCACGCCCATATCTAGCTAAATACTCTTCCTTCTCCTTATAATCCGGCATGAGGCTTCCAACCTTTCGCCAAAAAGAGCGGTCATGATTCATATGAAGTAAATGACACAGTTCATGGATGATTACATAATCGATAACTTCCACTGGAGCCATCGCTAGGCGATAGTTAAAGGTTAGCTTTTTATCCGAGCTACAGCTTCCCCACTTGGTTCTAGACTCAACAATGTCAATCGTCTTAGGCTTTACTCTAAGCTGTGTCTGATATTTATTGATCCGTTCACCTACAACCTTCTTACAGCTAGCGAAATAGAATTTCTTCAGCTTAAGTTTAAGCTCTTCCTCATTTAAATCCCCTGTCTCTATTAACTCCTGAAGCGAATAATATTTGCCTAGATACAGGAACTTACCCTCATCTTCATACTCTTTGAGCTTTGGTGTTTCTCGGTTCGCTTCAATACTTTTCAGCTTCTCCACTATTAATTTCCCATTACGCTCTACCACGCTTTTGATCGTCTCTTCACTTGTTTTCTTGGGAACTTTGAGCGTTATACGCCCTGAAGAATCTATATGAATGGAGATTTTCTTGCCATTTCCATATTGAACATTAAACTCGATCACCTGATTGTCGTACTCAATCTTCATACCCACCATCGTTTCTATAAGGTTATTCGCAAAAAAAAGAAGAACGCATTTTAGCGTCCCTCTATTTTAACATGATTCATCAACTCACTGGATACTCCCTTACAATGCAACCATTTCCCAATCCGCTAACTTTTCTTTTTGCGAAATCGTAAATGCCTTGGTTAACAGATTCGCTTCCAGTTTCGCTTCGTTCAGCAGATTTTTCCAGGTTATCACCACATTATTCTCATCCAACTGTTCAATCTGAATGTCTCCATCAAAGGCTGGATTACTATTTCTGAATTTCAAAATGTTAAAGAGCTTTTGCACAACCGGGCGCTTCACCTCAGCATCAACCTCATCTTGGGTATAATAATGCCGATTAATATTCCGTCCTTCTTTGGTCTTTTCCAGAAGCTCTATATCATTCACTCCAGCTAATAGCCCCACATAATAAATCTGCGGTATGCCTGGTGCAAAACATTGGATGGCTCTCGCCAGCAAATAAGCCTGATCATCATTCCCAAGTGCTGAATAATAGGTACAGTTGATTTGGTAAATATCAAGGTTGTTATATGCTTCAGTGCTATATATTTTTTTAACATTAGCTCCTTGGCTATAGAGACTTTCTCTTGTCATTTCTGCTTCTTCATCGCTCAAAAGATCCTTTACATCCACCACACCAATACCATCATGCGTGTCTAGTGTTGTAAACTGCTTTCTCGGGCAAATCTCCAGCCAATGAACCAACCGGTTTACTTTCCCACTAAATAAAGCATGCAGCACCAACATTGGTAACGCAAAATCATATACATAGTAATCCTGTTCTGCGATTTTTAACTGGATGCTATAATGCTCATGAATTTCCGGCAACACGGTCACACCATAAGGGGCAACGGCCTGCTCAGATTGATTCAGCATCTCCCAAATATCCGGCTCAACAAAGAAACAATTCGTACCGATTTTTTTGTTGGCATATGCGAAAGCATCTAGTCGAATAATTGAAGCACCTTGTTCCGCCAAAAAGGTAAGGTTGTCTGTTATAAATTTCTGCGTCGCTGCTGTGGTCACATCCAGATCAATCTGTTGTTCATCAAAGGTACACCATACTTTCTCCAAGCTACCATCCTTAAAGGCAACCTCTACGTATGGAGCGCGTGGTTTACGCTTATATATTAAATCCACATCTTCCTGAGTGGGCTCCCCGTTCGGCCAAAAATCCTTGTAACGGATAAACAAGTCGGCATATTCTGATGCATCTTTTTTCTCAAGAAAGTCCTGAAAATAAGGAGATTGTCTGGAGATATGATTAATCATAAAATCAAACATCATATAATAATCTTTACTCATCGCTTCGACGTCCGACCAATCTCCGAATGCAGGATCCACTTTGGTATAATCCATTGGTGCAAATCCTCTGTCACCCGAAGAAGGATAAAACGGTAGTAAATGAACACCTCCAACGATGCCTCGCAGATGCTTATCTAATACTTCGTTTAATTCTTTTAAATTACGCCCGAGGCTATCTGCATAGGTAATCAACATAGCTTCATTCTTAATTTGCATTATAAATCCCCCTCGTTAGATTTCGGCTACATCTGCACTCTTTTCCCCTTTGCATATCAAAGCCTCATAAGGCCTCAACAGACCATTATCATGATTATCAATGTTAGACAGTACAACATGGCCTGCAAGAGGATTAGTTAACGGAATGGCTTGATCCGTAAAATTACAAATTACCGTCCAACACTCATTCCCGTAAGTTCGAACATGTCCACCTAGCTCATTCGAGTCCACATAAATCTCATGATAATCACCATAAATTAACGCCTTATTGTCCCGTCTCAGCTTGATTAATTCCCTATAAAAATGAAGGATAGAATTATCATCTTGTAGCTCTTCCTCCACATTAATCGATGAGTAATTCGGATTCACATTAATCCATGGCTCCGCATTCGTAAATCCGGCCATTGGTTCTGAACTCCATTGCATCGGTGTGCGGCCCTGATCCCTGCTTCTGATCGCTAAATAGTTCAGGATATCTGCTTCCGATCTACCCATTGCAGTTTCGTTACGGTGATAATTTAAGCTCTCAATATCTCTGTACTCTTCAATTGAAGCCATGAAATAATTGGTCATTCCAATCTCTTGTCCTTGATAAATAAACGGTGTTCCTCGCATTAAGAAATAATAGGCAGCCAGCATTTTAGCTGAGTCTTTATGGTATATCCCGTCGTTACCGAATTTTGAAACCGAACGCACATGATCATGATTCTCCATAAAAAGTGCCATCCAGCCCTTATTGGCTGTCTCAATCTGCCATTTAGATAATGCGTGCTTAAATTCAGCCAGCTTCCAAGGATGATAGATTCCTTTAGCCATTGGCTTGGCATCCAGATCTACATGATCAAATTGAAATATCATATTAAAGACGCCGTTCTGCTCATCTACATATTCATGAATTTGCTCTATCGGAACTCCAGGGGCTTCCGCAACCGTCATCACATTGCGAGGTTCCAGAACCTCCTGTTTCATCTCGTGAAGAAAATCCAAAATTCCGGGTTGATTCAAACAAGCTTCTGCCAGAGGCACATAGCGGCGGTCGTCTTCAGACTTAAGGTGCGGAAATTGCTGATTTTTTTTAATAAATGTGATCGCATCAATGCGAAATCCGGCTATTCCCCTGTCAATCCACCAATCCATCATGGAAAAGATGCTTTGGCGAACTTCGGGATTCTCCCAATTAAGATCCGGTTGTTTCTTAGAGAAACAATGTAAATAATATTCCTGTGAGGTCTCGTCATATTCCCAAGCTGAACCTCCAAAATTCGATTCCCAGTTGGTAGGTTCCTGGCCATCGTTCCCAGGCTTCCATATATACCAGTCACGCTTTGGATTGTCCTTAGAACTTCTGGACTCCATAAACCAAGCATGTTCATCAGAGGTGTGATTCGCTACCAGATCCATGATCATACGAATTCCGTACGCTTCCGCTTGTGTGATCAATTCGAGCATATCTTCCATACTTCCAAACTCATCCTGAATTTTATAGAAATTCCGAATGTCATACCCATTGTCATCATTAGGTGAATCGTAGACCGGACACAACCAAATAACATTGATGCCCAAATCCCTTAAATACCCGAGTCGGTTGATGATTCCACGCAAATCCCCTACTCCATCTCCATTTGAATCCTGAAAACTCCGGGGATAAATCTGATAAACCACACTTTCTTTCCACCAGTTGCTGTTTCTAGTCTCCATAACTCCACACTTCCTCCAGCACCCGAGTTTAGGGCTTTCTTTATCTTATTTAATAGCGCCTTGGCTGACGCCTCTGATGATGTAACGTTGACCAAACAAATAAGCAATAAGAATCGGCAGGATCGTTAACAGAAGTGCTGGTATCAACAGCTCCCAGTTATTCATATACGTTCCGTTAAACACCTTCATCTTAATAGGCATAGTAAAATGGTTATCCTGAGTCAGCACCAATGAAGGTAGGAGATAATCATTCCAAATCCATAACACATTCAGAATCGCAATGGTCACTGATGTTGGAGCCAACATAGGCAGTACAATCTTAAAGAAAGTCTGTCTACGATTACATCCATCGAGCAGTGACGCCTCTTCCAATTCATAAGGAATCGACTTCACAAAACCATGGTACATAAATACCGATAACGCACTTCCGAAACCGATGTAGAGAATAATCAATAATGGAATAGGTGCCGCATCGATCCAATGAAGCTTTGCCCCGTAGATATAAATCAGGGGAATCATAATGGACTGAAACGGAATAATCATGGAAGCCACCATTAGAGCAAAGAAACCATTATTAAATTTAGTCGAATGTCTCACCATGTAATAGGCGGTCATTGCTGCAAAAACACCAATGAATAGGACACTGAAAAAGGTGACTACGACTGTGTTTCTAAACGAGACAAAGAAATTCATTTTATCAATGACTTCAGCAAAATGCCCGAAGTTTAAGCTGGTCGGCAGTGAAAAAGGGCTTTCGAGAATTTGACCATTGCTCTTGAAGGAATTGACGATCATAAGAAAGAATGGAAAAACAAAAATAATGAAAAATACAATTAAAAATAAATACGTCAGAATCACGGAAGTTTTTCGTCTAGCACTCATCATGCAGCAACCTCCAATTTCTTACTGAAATAAACCTGCAGGCCGGTAACAACTGCAACGATAGCAAACAATACAAAGGCTTCCGCTTGGCCAACGCCATAATTATTTTCGACAAAGGCCTTTTTTACCACATGCATCGATACCATGGTTGTACTATCATATGGTCCGCCTGCCGTTAGAGAATAGTTAACGTCGTAAACCATAAAGGCATTCTTCAGAGTTAAAAAGATGGTCACTACAAAGGAAGGAACCATCAGCGGCAAAGTAACCTTTCTCAACCGTTGCCATCCATTGGCACCATCAATCGTGGCTGCTTCCATTACATCTTTTGGCACATTGACTAAGCCAGCGACAAAAATGATCATCATATAGCCCGCTGATTGCCAGATCGACACAATAACAATGGCCCAGAAAGCCAAATGTTCATCCCCTAGCCACCCTAAACGCAGCCATTCTATCCCAAACTTCTCACCGATAGAAGGCATGGTTTGTACGAATATAAACTGCCAGATGTAACCTAGAATCAAGCCACCAATCAAATTCGGTGTGAACAGGGAGGTTCGAAAGAAATTTTGCATCTTCACTCCGGAAGTCACTAAATAAGCCAATATAAAACCGAGAATATTGATGATAATAACAGTTGTCACGACAAACTTAACGGTCAATAAAAGAGAATCCCAAAACTTGGAGTCCGTAAATGCTGTCTTATAGTTAGCTAAACCTGAGAACTCTATTGGATTTAATGGAGAGGTCATATTGGTAAAGGTCAGATATAATCCATATGCAAAAGGAATCAGCACGGCAATCGTAAAGAAAATGATCGTGGGACCGGTGAAAAATAACTGGTTGCCCATTCGTTTGATCAGACGTTTTTCTGATATCATACGTTTAGCACACCCCTAATTGCTTTAAGGAGGAAACAGGTGAGAGTCACCCCAACCCGCTTCCCGCAATTCAGCAAATGATTAATTACTTTTGGCTTTTGTAATAGGTTTCAATAGCTTTGGCAAGATCAGCACGGGATTCTTTTTGGGCGATATATTTCTGAATATCCGGTGCAAGAATGTTGCCCCAATCTTCGACCTTCACATAGTTTGAGCTGAACGGCATCGTATTGCCGGCTACCACAGCATCCGCAATCGCTGATCCGAGTGGATTGTTCACTTTCAAAGAGTTGTTCTTAAAGGCTGAGACGACTTGCGACTGGTTCACCAGAAAATCTTGACCTTTTTCATCATAAACGAGCCAGTTCAGGAACTTCTTAGCTGCTTCTTGCTCAGCCGGGGTTGCCGCTTTATTAATCACCAGAATATTAGTTGGACCTGCAGCAATCTTATTGTTCAGCGGATTGTCTGGATTGTTATCCTCTGGGACAGGTATAAATCCGAAGGATTCTCCACTAACCGCCTGCAATGAATCATAAGCCCAGTTCCCGTTAAACAGGATAGCTGATTCCCCTTTACCCACACTTACATGCGCATCGTCATAGTACTTGCCCAGTGGACGTTCACCGTATTTGTTGTATTCTTTGGATACCAGCAGATCCATCGTATCGTAGTAACCATTCCAAACATCATTACTTGCTAAATCAAATGTTCCGGCTTTTAGTTGCTCTACAATCGTGTTCGGATCTTCTGCCTGATTCACAAACTGTGTACTGTAATGGTTCGCTACGGACCAGTTTTCAGTTTGATAGGCAACCGGATATTTCACCCCGGATGCTTTAATTTGATCTAATAATTCTTTTAGTTTGTCACGAGTATTGATAGTGTGCGGATCGAAGGTACCGCCAACAGCCTTATCAAGTACACTCTTGTTGTATACGAGACCGAAGCCTTCTATTGAAAATGGAAAACCGGCAATTTTCCCCTCTGCGTCTTTAACACCGTAAACCGTTTCTTCATTCCACTTCTCACCTGAAAGATCTATACCGAAATCTTTATATTTGTTCACAATGGAGTCGGGGGACATCATCGCCATAGTTACCGTTTTACCGGATGCCGTAAGTTTATCCAGCAAATTAACGGTATCACCAACAGCTCCTGAGACAGCCTCAACCTTGATATTTGGATTCGCTGCCATGAAATCTTTAGCCGCCTGTTCCCATTGGGAAGCGATTTCACCTTTACCGTTCGTAATAATTATGCTGACTTGCTCATCCTTCGAGTTCGCTGCCGGACTGGACCCCGCTCCGTTGGATCCACCACAAGCTGTCAATGAAACAGCAAGCAAAAGAACAAATAATAAAACAGATATCTTTTTCAAACAAAACCCCTCCATTTTGTGCTTTTTTATATGCTAGACCCCTATAAAAGTCTGAACATCAGATTGATACCGTTTTCATTAGTTAAAAAAATTCTTCATAAATTCAACTGGCTTATATACTAGAAAGCTTTCTTGCCTGTATTGTAACATCACTTGGTATCGGTTTCAATACAATTTAAAGCTAAGTTTATAAATTATTCGGAAAAACTACTGATAAACAAGGTATTTCCAGTTAATTATTTACCCCTTAGACGTGGTATCGATACCAATAAAGATAAATAAAAAAGCGAGTCTGCATTGCAAATTCGCTTATCAGTGTTAAGTAGATTCTCGAACTACCAGTTCTACCGGAAGCTCATAAGTAACTGGCTCTACATTGGAATCATCCAGCATCTCCATAAGAACTTCCCCTGCTTTACGCCCCATCTGCTCTATAGGCTGCCGTATAGTCGTTAATGCGGGATCCAACATTTCAGCGAGGGGCTGGTCATCGAAACCAATGATCGCCAGATCTCTTGGGATACTTAATCCTTCCTTTTTCGCAGCCATCATCAAACCACCAGCAATTTCATCACTGCCTGTAAACACAGCGGTTGGACGATCCTTCATTTCAAGCAAGAGTTTCATTACTCTTTTCCCATCTTCAATGGTATGCTGGTTGACCAAAATCCAGTTAGGATTCACTTGAATCCCGGCCTCTTCCAATGCTTTTTGATAACCTAGGTTACGGTCTTTATCTTTCCCGGCCTCGGTAAACAGACCTCCCGTACAGTAAGCAATTTTACGGTGACCTCTTTCAATGAGGTGCTTGATTCCTAAGTATGTACCTTTAAATTGATCCAGCCGAATCATCGGAATTTTTGCATTACTCACATATTCATTACATAACACAATAGGCCCAAATTCAGTATACGGTTCAATGACTTTCCAATCATTCTCAATGGATGCCATGATGATGCCGTCCGCTTGTTTGGTCTTCAACAAATTTAAATAGGTTAATTCTCTCTCCTTATCCTCATTAGTCTGACAGATCAAGGTTTGGTAGCCGTTTTTGTAACCAACCTTCTCTATGGAATCAACTAAATAGGAGAAAAAAGGATTCACAATTCTAGGAACTACGACAGCTATCGTTGTTGTCACTTGTCCTCTTAATCTTCTTGCCGAGAGATTCGGGGTATATTCAAGCTCTTCCATTGCTTTTAATACCAATTCTCTTTTATCTGCTGAAATATGAGGATAGTTATTTATTACTCGGGATACGGTCGTCTTAGACACTCCTGCTAAACGCGCCACATCTAAAATATTTGCCATTTCTACACTCACTCCAGATAGGGACAGTTTTTGAAACCAGTTTCAATCATTTTAGCTTAAAATATAAAAAAATGAAAGGGTCCTCAATACACTGGATATCCTGCCACAAACATCGCTAAATACAAAAGACTCCCCGCAACAGAAACTACAGTAAGGATAGCATCCTTTGATTTCTCTTCAGTGAGCGCGACAGCAGCAAAAGCTAGTGGAAATGCAACAAGCAAATACCGCGGGGCTGACAGCAGCCAGGTAGCTCCCACTACGAACGCAAAATACACGATGAAATAGGCGGTGTATGAAGGTCGTATCTTTTTTGCACCCATGAACATGATAATTAGTGCTGAGAATATAGCGATTAAATTAGGCAGCCATAAGCCGAGAAAAGAACGGCTATCTCCACTCTTAAAGGTGCCCACAGCGTATTCCATCTGATATCTTACCGTATCAAAAAAGAGATAAAACCGCTGAGACCAATGCTCTCTCTGGTAAATACTGAACTGAAACGCATTTCCCGTCACGTGATAATTAATAAACAGATAGGCCAGCAAGCCCGTTGATATGATAGCGAGAAAACATACAGCGCTGATGATTCTATGTATAAAGACTTTTTTACTTAATAGCTTATAGTTGCCCATCAGATCCCGTCCAAATTCAATCGCAACCGGTACAATCAGAAGCACTCCGGGAGAACGTGTATAAGCTGCAAGTGCACCGCACAAACATCCGATCAGCCATTCCTTTTTTCTCACAAAATATAAACACATCAAAGATAATGCCAGAAATAGAGCCTCGGTCATCGGAATGAAGAAAAAGAACGCGGCAGGGAATATGAAAATGTATTTCACGACCCGCATGGCATTCTTTCGATGCATGTCTAGTGCAGCAAGCTCATAAGCGACCAGGGCTGCGACAATTGAAGTGATATTTGAAACGATGAATCCAGAAACGAGATAATTCCCTACGAATGCCTGAACTACTCTTATTAAATTTGGAAAAAAGGGAAAGAACACGATATGGAATCTCGCATCACCCTCGGTCACGTATCCATTCTCAGCAATGCCCAAATAACTAGAAGCATCGATTCCAGAGATATGCCAAGTCTCTGCCATTTTGCTAAGCAGACCACCTGAATAGCCATTCTGTATGATCAAAAATGAATACCCGATGAGCATAAGCAGGATACGACTCGCCAATATCCATCCAATAATATAAAGCCAAGCCTGTCTTCTATCCTGCTCCTTACTCTTCCAAGTCACTTCAGGTGCTGGATTCGTCAAAACAAAATCCGTCAATACAGGTATAGTGCGGAGCCCCAATAGCGCAAAAAGCCCGAAACAGACCACAGAAGCGAGGGTGCCCAACATGGTCCAGCTCTGAGTCGAAATGGCCCAGTAAATAGCCGTCACCATCATAACAAGTATGAAGATGAAGGAAATGATTTTGTCGTGCTTTTTCATTTGATCCTCCAGTTATTTAGTCCGAACAATTGTTTAGGAAAAAAAGGATATAATTACCTATAGAAATATAATAGTCTTTGTGTATTTTTTTGTAAATCACATCTTATCTCTTCGTTCCTTACTCCCCCTCATAGCTGAAATAAAAGTTCAAAGGCAATTCATCATCACTTTGAAAACTGTTCGACATTCTGTAGGTTATATACAATTTATCCTCGCCCTTGCCGTATGACCATGATTCTTCGATAGAGCCTGTTAATGGCTTTAGCGGAAGAGCCATCCTGTCAATCGTTTGGATGGATTTTTCGACTTTGTCAGCCGCCTCCTCATCCGCAGGTTTGTATTGGTTCATAAAAGCAAGTACCAGTTCTCTCGCATCTTGATAACCACTTTCCGATCTGGGAAAGACCGTTCCTACCCGGTAACCAACGATTTTATTGGTCTTAACATCTACCACAATCTGCTGTATAAACTCCTTTTGATTCACGGATAAGATATCATCCTGCATAATGGTACCCAAGGTTGTATCGTATTCACCCACTGCATCGGCAATTTGCAAAGCAGCAAGCCCTTCTTCACGCGGCTGCATGAACACAGCCCGATGCTCTTCCACATGTGTGAAAAGCTCAGCATACTTGGGTCCTTCCTTACTGCATGCAGTGAATACCAGCAAAAGAATGACTATTCCACAAATGAGATTGAAATATGATTTTTTCAAACGAATACACCTCCTGGCCTGACGAAACCGGTTTGGTTGCCCCCCCCTAAACCTTACCATATATTTGAAAAAAGGCACAGATATTCAAATCTTATATTAGGAAATGAAGCCTGCCCACGGTAGTGGGCCCCAAAGAAAAAGCCCGAGCGTTTATGCTCGGACTTATTATCATTCAAATGGATAGATCCAGAAATGCTCTGTTCCAAAACGATCTTGGATTTCTTTATCCTCTAGCGTTTTGCTACCTAACAGTTCAGCGGCTTGGAATTGGGATTTATGCGCCTGAATGGATGCCATCTTTTGCTTCAGGAAATCTTTCACTTCAATGATAACCTGAGGCTTTCCAATCTCTTCAATATTATTGGCGAAAGCTATACAGTGAACAGGAGGTCTCTCTGCCTTGGGCATTCTTCCAACCGTTCGAACCACTGCAGCTCCGGTAGCATCATGATCGGGATGAACGCTGTACCCCGGATAGAACGTAATGATCAGTGAGGGGGTAAGCTCCTTCAGAAGCGCATCAATATGGCCCTCAAGCAGAGCTTGATCTTCAAATTCAATCGTTTTATCGTGGAAACCAAGCATTCTCAAATCCTGTATTCCAATCGCTCGGCAGGATTCTTCCAGCTCCTTTTTACGGATCTCTGGGAGGGTTACACGATTCGCAAATGGCGGCACGCCCATATTCCGGCCCATCTCTCCAAGTGTCAGACAAGCGTAGGTGACTTGGGTGCCGTTTTGCACATGTTTAGCTAGTGTTCCAGATATACCGAAGGCCTCGTCATCCGGATGCGGTAATATAACTAGAATATGTCTTTCCACTGAACTCCTCATCTCCTCTACCATTAGAACGGCTCCCGGCTTAATTGCAAGGATACGACCAGTTTGCCTTGGCTGTCATGACCGGCCAGAATTAATCTTTCGGTCTCACTCTCTTCATAGTGAGTTAGTCCTTCCGAGTACACCCAGCCTTGTGACATTTTTAGGCCTACGCGATAAGGTCCATGACCGGAAATCGAACCATGAGAATATCGGATCACAGCATTTGTAATGAAAGTAGCCGCTGGGTGCTTAGAACTATCGAAATGGGCAGCGTATGCTCCCGTCGTCATCTCAAGATGGATATATAGATCCTGATCTTTAAGCAGGTCGATCCTCTCTTGTATTTCGGATTGATTAATTAGCTGCAAGGTTACGCCTCCATATCTGAATGAAATTATACCTACGAAAAATAAGATCCCTACCCTATTAAGGACGGATCTGTTAAAGGATAAGCGGGTCCGTATTTCTCATCAAAGTATAACTTCCAAAGGTTTGTAATTCAATGGTCACTCCTGAGAAGAGGCCTTACACATAAAAAAAGAGCATTAGCCCGCGTAGCTTGATCAAGCACTGAGATCACAATATATGGTAAAATCATTGTGGAGCCTTTGAATTAGGAGAAAGGATGGAGTGACTTGGGATTTCATGAAACGTCTCTTTCAATCAAATATCCAAACGTAATGATGACACTAATTGCAATGTGTTTTTTAGAAGTTTCCTTAATAATTACTATGTATAATAGTACTAATCGCATACCTGACTTCCTGTTCTTCTTTCCAAGAATATGGTTCATCTTTATATTCATTATTATCATATTTTTACTCTATCGATTGCTCAGTTCCAAGAGTATTACACTTGGCGACAATTTTATTATTTCTTTAAATAAGAAAAGATACGATGCGGATGAAATAAGTTCAGTGTTTATCGATGGTAAACGAATTGGAATTAAGACTGTTGACAAAAAGTTGGTTCCACTACATCTGTACTTTACTTTTAAAAAGGAGAATACGGCTAATGGCATAGAGGAAATTAGGGAGTGGGCAAAAAGAAACAACAAACCCATAAGATATAAGTTCTTCTTTGGATGGATTTAATGCAGGTTATGTTAGAAGGAAAAACGAAAGCCTACTTCAATGCAAAGGGGCGTCCTATATCCATTTCACATGGATTTTTGGACAGCCCCTTATATATTTATTCACACTGCTGTCCAGATTGAATTAATTATGAAAATTGTATTCAGCCATTCATTCTTTCAGCCTTTTATCCAGAATTGGGCGGATGAACCAGATATAATAAACCAGACAGAGAAGCAGTACTACAGATGTCAGAAAAAAGGGGATTTCATAATCCTGTCCAATCAAAATCCATCCCGTAAGCAGAGCGGCGCCAGATGATCCGAGGCTCCGAAATACAGATCTCATCCCTGCGTAGAGATTCCTCTCCCGCTCCTTAAAGGCAGACATCAACTGACTATCCAGCAGATTAGACAGCATCGTAAGCCCTCCCCCGCGAACCAGAAACACGATTGTGAACATCCAGACCGGCATAGCCCAGGATAATAAGGCGAACACGAGTATGTTAACCAAAAAGACAGATACGATCGCCACATTGTGGCCGAAACGCTCTAATACATAAGGCGTCATTAAAGAAGCTGCAAACAAAACAACTCCGCTTACCGCCAGCAGAATGGACACTTTATCATCCATCCAGTTCAGTCTATACTTCACAATTACATTAAGAAATGACCCAGTGATGGCTATCGCTCCTCCGAGCAGGGCCATGAATACCGAGAACAGCCAGAGTGTGCCGGAAGGCAGCTTTTTCCTCAAACTAGAGACTTCACGGTTCACTTCCAGAACTTCAGAGGTTCTAACCCTTTCGCTTTCCTTCCCCTCAGAGGGAAGCCAGAGTCCTCTAATCATACTGTGAACAACGAAAACCAGTGCGGCAAGCAGCAGCGTAAGCCCATATCCCTCCCCGCTATCAGCCGAATTCGGCAAGTATCCGGCAGCCAGGGTTCCTGCCCCTGTAAATGCAGTAAACACGGCAAACATCAGGGAGAAAGCACTTGCTTCTTCCTTGCGCGAGGCACAATAGTGAAATAACAACTGAACCTCCGTCGTCTCCACAAGAGTAAGGCCAATCGAGACCAAAGTTTGAGCCAAATAGAATATGCCGGAATGATTACCAATCGCATAAAGTGCACTTCCTGCCGCTATAAACATGATGCCGGATACTAGCAGCTTTTTACGACCTATACGGTTTGCCGATATGGATACAGGAATAGCCAATGCACCCATGATCAGTATACCTATGGACATGAGCAGCCCGATTTCATCCTCCTTCATTCCTTTGGACAGCAAATGCAAATTAAGAACTAGCGAATACATACCGATGCCGATGCCATACATGGCTTCGGTCATAAGAAACCGGCGGACGCCGACAGACAGGCGCAGCAAGTTCCTCATATACCCAGACATACCCATAACCCCTTTCTTTGGTGATACAGTCAAATAGGAAGGGCTCCAAACGGAGCCCCTCTACTTTCAAATGTATATTTTAATTGTAGGGACCAAGCCCTATTCCGGCTGTGTCTTCTTTAGATAAGCCCGCCACGTAATACACCACTTTGCAGGATCATCAAGAGAAGATTCCACATTCCGGTGAACGGTACTGTTGTGCGGAGCTAGTTTGACGATATGCGGCTGCGTGTAAGCTTCATTCGAAATATGGGTCAGCGCCTCGATATATTCATCAAGATCTTCCTTCGAATAAGATTCAGTCGGCTCCAAGGTGAACGGCTGCGGAACGATGTACGGATGATGGGATGTCCAATAATGCAGGCCGAAATCACACATCCGGCGGGTGATGTCTTCTGTCGTTACGCCAGTCTCATCCGTAAGCTGCTTCCAGCTGTACCTTACCTGTTCAAGACGTCGACCTTTGATGTAAGGAGCGCTGGCTCCGCGGATTTGCAGAATTTTGTGATACAGGTAGTTATTATTCAGTACAGCGATTTGGGCCACATTCTTAAGACCGTCTGGCCCCAGGCTCATAATCCAAGCGTAGGAACGAAGTACAGTCTGGGCCACGCCGTGGAAGCTGCGGACTTTGCCGATGCTATCACCGCTTTGCTCTACAAGGACATAACGACTACCGTCCCAGTCAACAAGCGGACCGGGCAGGAAACGCTTAAGGGAATCGGTTACCCCAAGAGCGCCTGTAGCCGGCCCTCCGCACATGTGAGGTGCGGCAAAGGTCTTATGCAGGTTGAAGAAACACATGTCAAACCCGGCTTCCTTGGCCCGGGTGATACCCAGCAGCCCATTCGCGTTCGCCTGATCGTAGAAGCAGATTCCTCCTGCTTCATGAACCACGTCCGTGAACTCACGGATACGATGATTGTATATACCTGTGTCTTCCGGATTGGCCACGACGAAACCCGCCGTGCGTTCAGAAATGGCATTCTTCAGCTTCTCAAGATCCGGGAATCCGTCTTCGTCAGGATGCAGTGTGATAATCTTATATCCTTTAACAGCTGCGGTCGCCGCTTGGGACGGATGTGAAAAGATCGTCGTAATGATCTCATCCCGCTGGTCTCCCTCGCCACGTGAATCATGATATGCGCGTACAATGGAAGCCATGGCCAGCAAGGCCTGGGTGCCACTGCTTGGCTGGAACGAGAAAGCATTCATCCCTGATATTTCACGCATCGCCTGGTCCAGCCTATAGTAGATTTCCAGAATTCCTTGAACGGATCCAGCATCCTGCAGAGGATGCAGTTCCATCAGATTTGGGGTACGTATAAGCATTTCATTGATACGGGGAATATATTTCATAGTACATGTCCCCTGTCCGATCTCTACATTAAGGTCGGAACCCAAAGTCTCTTGAGAGAGTCTTAAATAATGCCTAAGAACTTTGGCCTGACCGATCTCGGGCAGTGCCGGTGCTTCTTTTCGCCGCATCGCTGATGGAATTCGGGCGGAGCCTTGACCGACAACCTCGGCAATCCCAGCCTCGATGCCCGGCGGGATCACTCCGCGCTCACCCGATCGGTGAAGCTCGAAGATCACCGGTTCATCCCATTTGGCCTGGTGAAAGCGGCGTACCTTATGATCTCTACGAATCCGTTTCATGGCTTTCCTCCTACTCTTCTGTACTATTAATTCTTGCAGACAATGTTCTCGATAGCTGAGGCAAGCCGGTCCAGATCTGCCTGCATATGAATTTCAGTTACGCAGTACAGAGCACATTGTCCCCACTGGGGATATGCGGAGGATATATCTTTTCCTCCGAAAATCCCTACTTCCAAAAGACGCTTGTTAATCTCAGCAACAGATATTCCAGTCTCGTTGAAATCTAAGACAAATTCTTTGAAAAAGGCTGTATCTTTAAAGCGCAAAGAGACCCCGGGAATGGCACACAGCTTATTCGCCGCATATTGAGATTTCTGTATAATGGTCTCCCCTACTTCCTGCATCCCCACTGGTCCAAGCAGGGATAGATAAACTCCGGCGGTAATTCCCCACAGGGCTGTCTGTGTTCCCACCGACTCTTTCCCCTTCTCCCGTTGAGCAAAGGATGTACGCTCATAGGCTACATCACCGAAGCCATATTCACCTTCCACTTCAGTAGGAACAATACCGAACAGGCGGGACGGATATTCCATCACATAAGTCTCTTCATCCCGGGTAGCGATGAATCCGGCTTGACCCCCACCATAGTTCATATGCATGCCCAGCGGCTGCAAATCCCCACAGACAATATCAGCGCCATAACGGCTTGGAGGTTCCAGTACGCCAAGGGAGATCGGATCAACGCCCACAATAGAGATAGCATTTACCACGTGCACAAGCTCAGATATTTCAGCACCCTGATCCTCAATAATTCCGAGATAACCTGGATTCTCGAAGTAGAACGCCGCCGCTCCTTCCTCAAGCTTGCCCTGCAGATCATCCAAATCTATTTTTCCTGTCACCGAATCAATCTCCACGTACCTTATCTCCATTACAGGTGTACAGTAATTGGTAATGATCTTGGCTTTATCCGGATCGACGGATCTGGAGAGCAGCGCAATCCTGCGGCCTGTAATCCTACCTGCCATTCGGATGGCCGTGGAGGCTGCCTGTGCCCAGTCGAAGGTAGGGACATTAACTACGTCCATATCGACGAGTTCGGCCATCAGGCTCTGATACTCGAACAAGGACTGAAATCGGCCGTGGTCTTCGTAAGGCTCTCCTGCATAAGCCGTCACGAACTCCGAGCGCTGATTAATTTCGTCGCATACAGCCGGAACGAAATGCTGCCAGCAGCCAGCCCCGAGAAAGTTGATATAATCGGCGCCATGCTTGTTCTTCGCAAGCAGAGCCTCGATATGTCGACGAAGCTCATATTCATTCATAGCTGGAGGAAGATTCATCTCCCGCTTAAGCTTCAGACTGTCTGGAATTGCATCATGCAGCTGGTCGACGGAGCTCAGGCCGATTTCCTTCAGCATTGCCTCACGGACTTCCGGTGCTGTATTCGGGATATAGGGATGGGCATAAGTTCTGTGTTCAGACAAGGTTAACGCCTCCGTCCTTAAAAGGTTGATTTAAAGTATTTATTTCTTTAACCGTTAGGCAATGCCGCCGCCATCCACAACAAGTACGCTTCCGGTGACCCAGGAAGACAGATCGCTAGCTAGGAACAATACCGCATTTGCGATATCACGTGGTGTACCCAATCGCTCCAATGGACGTCCCCCAGCAGAGGCTACGAGGAAAGTAGCTTCGTCCTGTTGAAGCTGCTTGGCTTCATCGCGTAAAAGCGGCGTATCCGTGTCACCTGGGGACACGCAGTTCACGCGAATGTTCGCGGGACCGTGGTCAATAGCCATGGCTCGGGTGAGATTGACCACTCCAGCCTTGGCTGCACAGTAGGAAGCGGCACGGTCCCCGCCTTTAAGGCCCCAGCCGGAGCCGGTATTAATGATACTGCCACCGCCTCCGCGCTCCATCACCGGGATTATATATTTGGAGAGTAGATAAACTCCCTTAAGTGATACATCCATTACCAGATCCCAGTCGGCTTCCTCAAGCTCGACAACGGTCTTACGGCGGATAATCCCCGCATTATTGAACAGAATATCGACCTTGCCGTACGCGTTCTCAATCTCTGAGGCAGCACGCTTACAGTCCTCCGAAGAGGAGACATCGCAGCGGTGGAAGCTTGCTTTCCTTCCCCGCTCTTTCATCTCATGAACAGCCTGCTCCCCTTGCCTTACATTGATGTCCAGCACAACCACATGTGCTCCGAAATCCGCAAGCAGTCCGGCCGTAGCAAGGCCAATACCTGAAGCACCTCCGGTAACAACAGCTATCTTTCCGCTTAAATTGAGTACATCCTGTGTGTGGAGCATACTGTCCCCTCCTCTCATTGATGCGATTGTGGTAACCCGTACAGCATTTGTCTACCAAGCCACTCTGGCGTGGTATCTTCTGATAAAAACGGAGTGAGCAGAATACGGAATGTAAAAGCTTCCGATGTTACCTTATGATCCGGCATCTGGGCAGGTCCACAACTGTTGCTGCCCAGCCCATTCTGCCGGTAATCCAGATTCAGCGTGACGAAGTCACGCGGAACAAGCTCGCTTGCATGTTGTGCCTCTTCAAGATCCTTGTCCGTATAACGGCGCGCGCTGAATTCAAGCGTCGGACTACCTGCAGCAAGTAGACCAAGTCCGGATGCGTCTGTGACGGATAACCATCTGACATCCATCCGGTTCCCATTCTCCTGCGGATATATATATGGAGTGAATAGTCCATCAATTGAAGCTGTGTACACTCCAACACGGCATGCCTCTTTGCTGTCCGAATAATTCTCACCAGGTCCCCGGCCATACCATTTCACTCGATCCATGTCGCCTGGAATCTCCATCTGAAGTCCAATCTTAGGCAGCATTTCTGGTGGCTTGCCCTCCGGTGTGCCCTGCACATCCATAGTGATTTGCCCTATACTGGTTACGGTATAGGTGATTACACACCGGAAACCCCAATCAAAAACTGGCGGAGCAATCCTTGAACTCACAGTGATGCGGATGTTCCCTTCATCAAGCCAGGCCCAGCTAACCTCATCAACACGTTCTGTTAGCCGGTCCAGGTGTGCTTTGCGCCAGTCCGGTAGCACATACATGTCATTGTCGATCGGTGCACGCCAGAAATTCAGCCGCGGTCCGGCTTTCATTAGTTCCTTGCCATTCAGACGAAGCGAATCGATTCGCCCGCTCCGCGTGTCAAAGATCATCCGGAAGTCCTCATTTGCGAGAATGATCTGTCCAGCAGCTTCTGTGCAGTAAAGATTCCGCCTGATCTGCTGACTTCTCATCCCAATAGCAGCATTGGAATGGTCATCTGAATGCCCTGTATGACTATCGCCAACACGATTTCCCAACTCATCCTGCATTAGAAACTGAGCCCAAGCCACTTCATGCCCCTGCTCCGCCCAAAGACAGTCAGCGGCGATCGAGAAGCAGATGTTCAGCCACTGTTCCGCACCCTCACTGCGAAGGAGAGCATCAAGACTGTGGTCATAAGGAATCTCCACTTCTGCCTGTCCGCCCGCTTCAATCTCTGGCAGTGCAAGAACCCCGCTTTGAACGGTACGTCCATCCATGGTGATGCTCCAATCAGCATATAGGTGATCCAGTGTCAGGAAATCATAGCGGTTAATCACATTAACCTTGTTCCTGCTTATATACTCGACGCGAACCGGCTCGATAATTTTCTTATATTCAAGCAGGCCCGGTGATGGCGTTCGGTCCGGCCGGACTAGACCATCTATGACGAAGTTGCTGTTATTGGGCACATCCCCGAAGTCCCCGCCATAAGCATAATCAGCCTTCCCATCCGCCGTCTTCCAGCTCAGCCCGTGGTCAATCCATTCCCACACAAAGCCGCCCTGCAGTCTATCGTACTTGTCAAAAGTATCAAAATAAGGTCTTAATCCACCGGGGCCGTTGCCCATGGCATGCGCGAATTCACACAGAATATGCGGCTTCGGATGGTCAGTCAACTGACCGAAGCCTTCCATCTTCTCAACGGAGGAGTACATCGTGCTTACCACATCACAGACCTCAGCTTCGCGATCTTCTTCGTAATGAATAAGCCGTGTTGGGTCAGCTTCTCTGCACCACTGCGCCATCGCCCGGAAATTGCAGCCGAAGCCGGACTCATTCCCAAGCGACCAGAAGATCACGGAAGGATGATTCTTGTCGCGCTCGACCATTCGCTGAACGCGCTCCACGTAGGCTTCCTGCCAGGCAGGATCATCGCTGAGTCTGGAAATGTTGCCTAGCAGTTCGAATCCGTGTGTCTCCAGATCGGTCTCTTCCATAACATATAAGCCGTACTCATCACACAGATCATAGAACCGGGGATCATTCGGGTAGTGCGCGGTTCTTACAGCGTTAATATTGTGCTGCTTCATCATCTTGATGTCCTGTAGCATGGTGGAGACGGTGACTGTGCGACCTGTATCCGGGTGATGATCGTGACGGTTGACTCCTTTGAGTTGAATCGCCTTTCCATTCACCAGGAATTGTCCGCCGCGCACCTCAACTGTGCGGAATCCAACCCGCTGAGCCGTCATCTCTACCGTATCTCCACTTTCATCCAACAAAGTGATCTTCAGATGGTACAAATTGGGGGATTCCGCACTCCACAGTTCCGGCTGTCCTACCGGCATTATAAGCTGCACATTCTTTCCTGCAGTAACCCGATCCTCAGCCCATGCAACAGATTCACCACTTCGTTTAAGCAGTTCAAGCCGCAGACTGCCCTGTTCAGCAGCTTCCCCTTGTATGTTCACATGAACAGACAAGATCCCATCACGGCTTGATTCATCCAGTTCCGTTATAATCCGATAATCGGCAATGCGGAGCGAAGACGGCTCGGAGAGCAGATACACATCTCTAAAAATTCCGCTCATCCACCACATATCCTGATCTTCCAGATAACTGCCGTCCGACCATTGGTACACTCTAACGGCTAAGGTATTGTGGCCCGGTTTCACATAAGGAGTGAGATCGAATTCTGAGGTTAGGCGGCTGCCCTGACTGTATCCGACCGGTTTGCCGTTTACCCAGATATGAAACGCGCTATCCACCCCGTCGAACTTAATGGCGACATTCCGTCCGTTCCAGGATTCAGGCAGCATGAACTCTCTAACATAACTGCCTGTCGGATTCTCGTCAGGCACATGCGGGGGGTCTGCTGGAAACGGATAATATAGGTCCGTATAATGTGGAGTTCCATATCCCTGTAGCTGCCAGTGCCCCGGAACCTGAATCTCATCCCAGCCGGAAGTATCATACGCCTCCTCGTAGAAATAATCCGGAGCCCACTTTGGCCCTTTTGCATAATTGAACTTCCATATGCCATTCAAGGATTTGAACCAGGGGGAGCTTCCCCTATTGTAAGTTAGTGCCCCTGACCAGTCAGAATAGGGGATGAAGTAGGCCCGGCTTTTGGCCCGCCCTCGCTGAAGGATGCCAAGATCATCCCAATCCCTCCTGATAGTTTGCTGTGACATGGTTCATTTCTCCTCTCTTTTCTCTACTCTACTCTGCGCTGTGTGCTGTTATTAGATTTCCGAACCCGCTGCGGCGAATCAACCTTTGATGCCCGTAGTCGCAATGCCGCCAACGATGTAGCGTTGAGCGAAAAAGAAGATTGCCAGCGGCGGAATCGAGATCAGAACTGTAATCGCCATAATGGACTGCATATCCACACCGTACATCCCTTTGAACTGTGAGAGCCCTAGGGTCAATGTGTATTTCGTCTGGTCGTTAAGGAAAATGAGCGGACCCAGATAATCATTCCAACATCCCATAACCTGGAACACAGCGACCAGGATCAGCGAAGGCCCCATCAGCGGGACAATAATCCGTGTTAATACGGTCAGCTTATTGGCTCCGTCGATTGTAGCTGCTTCGTCTAGCTCCCGCGGGATGGTGAGAATGAACTGCCGCAGCAGGAAAATGAAATAGGCGGACCCGAAGAAAGACGGTACAATAAGAGCTTTGAGCGTATTAATCCATCCCAGAACGTTGAACAGCATATACTGTGGGATCATAGTGACTTCCCAGGGAATCATCATTGTTGCCAACACAACCAGGAACAGAAAGTCCCTGCCCTTGAACTGAAATCTGGCGAATCCATAGGCTACGAGCGTGCAAGAAATCAGTTGACCAAACGTCGACAGGATGGTAATAATCAGTGTATTTTTCAGAAACATATTGAAAGGTTGGATGTTCCACGCCTCTGCAAAATTGCTGAACTTCCATACAGAAGGAATCCATTTAGGTGGAAAAAGATACAGCTCGGACTGTGACTTGAGCGCAGTCGTAACCGCCCAGAACAGCGGAGCTATGAACAACAGTGAAAAAAAGAGCAGCAGAACGTATACGAGTATTTTCTTCACAAAGAACGTCTCCTTCCTTGAGCCTTCAGCTTCTCCTGAGGATTCTTCTTCATTTCACCTTCGTAGAACACCCAGGCTTCCGAGGATTTGAACACAAGAAAGGTCAAGCCGAGCACGATCAGGAACATGAACCAGGCGTTAGCTGCCGAATATCCCATTTTGAAATACTTAAACGCATTCTCATACATGTACATGGCATAAAAATAGGTTGCTTTCATTGGACCGCCTCCGGTCAGCAATAAAGCCAGAGTCAGCTGCTGGAAGGCTGCAATGATGGATGTAATTAAGTTGAATAAAATCGTCGGAGTAATCATCGGAATCGTCACACTGAAGAATTGTCTGAGCTTACCTGCCCCATCAATGGAAGCGGATTCATAAAGATCTCTCGGAATCCCTTTGAGGCCAGCCAGAAAGATCAGCATCATCGAGCCTTGTCCCCAGAGACTTGCGACCACCATCGCTACTAATGACCATTGCTTATCGTTGAGCCAATCAGGGCCCTGAATACCGATCAGGGACAGGAAGTAATTCAGAATCCCGTAATCACCGCTGTACACCCAAGACCAGATCATAGCCAGAGCGACACCGGATATAACGGAGGGAATATAAAAGGCGGTTCGGAATATAGCACTGCCCCGTGTCTTCTGATTCAAGAGAATCGCAAGCCCAAGCGCCACAATGATGTTCAATGGAACGAACAGAGCTGCAAATTTGAGGGTGACCCCGAGTGAGGTCCAGAATAACGGGTCATCCGTAAACATTTCCGCATAATTGCCAAACCCGATAAAGTGTACTTCGCCGACAATCGGCCAATCAAAAAAAGAGATGATAAGGGAAAATAACAATGGCCCCAAGGTGAACACGAGGAATCCGAAGATCCAAGGAAAAATGAAGAGGTAGGGAACAGCCCTACCCCAACTACGTTTTCGTGTAGGCTTGAGCTGGGCCATAGGCTCCCCTGCTTGATGCAGAAAGGTCTGAGCCATCTCTTAACCTTCTTTCTGTAAATGTGTTATTTCAAATAACGTTGACTATCTTTAACAGCCTGATTCAGCACTTCCTGGGCATTGCTGCCGTGCATAACCGCTTCCACCGCAGCAGAGAGCTGGCGGTTCACTTCATTCCATTTCGGATTGAGCAGGAACGCAGGTGTATTGCTGGAACGCTCCAGCATCGTGTAGTACGGTTTATAAAGCGGGTCCTGATCTTTCTTCAGCTCATTTACGACACTGACCCTTACAGGCAGATCCGCCACACGCATCTTGATCGAATCATTAGACACATAGAATTTCACGAATTCCCAGGCCAGATCTTTCTGCTTCGAATCCTTGGCGATGGACAAAGCGGACTCCGCAAGCACCCCTTTGACCGGTTTGCCTGGGAACGCCGGGATTTCGACCGTACCTACATTTATACCAGCCGTCTTGAACGATTCCAGCGGCCAAATACCGCTCTCCCACATAGCGATTTTACCTGCTTTAAAAATGTCATCTCCGCTCTGCTGGCCTTTGCCTCCGGTCAGCACAGCCGAGCCGTTCTTAACCATGTCGCCGAGCATCTGGATAGACTCAGCTGTCTCTTTGCTGTTCATAAATCCTTCAATCGTTTTCCCGTCATCAGAGATGAACGAGCTTCCGTTGCTCCATACGAAGCTCTGAAGGTCATACGTATCGTTCTCTGCCCGAACCCCGAACCCGTACTGCTTCTTCGACTTATCGCTGAGCTTGGCCGCGATGTCCTGGAACTCCGTCCATGTCCATCCATCCTTCGGATAAGGGATCTTGGCATCATCGAACAACTTCTTGTTGTAATAGACCACACGTGTGGTGAACCCTGCCGGAATGCCATATAGCTTGCCGTCAATTTTGCCATAGTTGAACAATCCCGGATAGAAATCTTCGATGTTCAATTCTTTATCTTTGCTCGAATAGCTGTCCAGTGGTTCCAGGGATTGATGATAGGTCGGGAAATCCCACATATACATCACATCTGGCGGATTGGTTGCCCCGAATCCGGCGGCAAGCTTCTGGTCAAAACCGTCTGCATAAGCCTCTACCTGAACCTTCGTACCCGGATGGGCTGCTTCGAATTTCTTGGCGATGTCTTGCTCAATCTTTAGCGCGTCTCCGGTATCCCATGTCGCAAAACGAAGCGTCTTCGTCTCCCCTGAGCCTGCAGCACCTGTGGATGATGAAGGCTCACTGTTCCCCCCGCAAGCTGTGACCATAGTTGCCATTAACGTAGTGGCAAGTACAATAAGAGAAATTTTCTTTTTCACTGTGTCAGCCTCCCCTTTGAATGAGGTAATAATAATTGAACCGCTTTCATCTTAACTTTTATGAAAGCGGTTCAAAACCGATATCTATTCGAATGTTTGCGTACTTTTGTTCGATTTACAGATCGAGGTGTCCATCTGTTCGAATCACGGCGTCTTTTTGTTGTATGCGGTAATAACTAGGCGTCTGACCCGTGCAGCGCTTGAACCATTTGCTGAAATATTTACTGTCGCCCAGCCCTGTCCGCTCCGCAATATCCTGCATCGTCAACTGCGTATCCCGCAGCAATGCCTTGGCAAGCTTAAGCTTCCTTTTATATTGAAAAGCCACAAAGCTGTCGCCAACCGTCTTCTTAAATAGGATCGAGAAATGGCTTCGGCTAAGTCCCACCTGGCTCGCCAAATCGCTAACCGACCAATCCGCTCCAGGGTTCTCATGCAGAAGCTTCACGGCCTTCCAGATCGGTTCAGGCCAGTCCTGAGACGAAATACCATGCAGCTTCTCCACTTCCGCTTCCTTGTGAAGCGCCATGAAGGCCTTGCTTAAATCTTCAGCGTTGCCCAGCGGTCCTCTCTTAGCCCATTTCAGCTTCTCGATTTGGCTTTTCATCTGAACGAGCAGACTGTCCGCAATCTCCAGCTCGTCACCAGGTACAATCCAGTAGCAAAGGTCCTCACCGTAAGGGATGATAACAGGTGCGCTATGGGGCATCCGGCTATTCTCATCCTCATTAAGCTTGACGAGATCCAGGTAAGTACAATCGCATCCACAGGTCTTGATCAGATAAATGTACAAGGGTTCCCTATTCAGCGGCAGCTTCTCCCTAATGAGCTTATCTATTTCGTCAACAAATTTGCTGCTGTGTCCACTCTGCCAGGCAAACAAGAGAGAGCCCAGCCGTTCTCCATAGATTTCGCTTGTTTCAGCATCCGCTACGGGAGCAGACGATGTCAGCTCCCTCTGGAACTTCTCCAGCATTCCTTCCAGCTCTTCATCTTCAAAGGCCGTCTTAAGCAGATATCCTGAAGCCCCAAGCTTAATTCCCTGCTGAGCAAACTCAAAGTCACGGTGACAGCTCAGCAGAATAATCCGGGTGTCCTTATCGACCTCTTTAACTTTGCGTAACAGTTCAATCCCATTCATCTCCGGCATGACGATATCGGTGATCACTATTTGAGGCAGGTGAATCTGATAGGCCTCCCAGGCTTTAAGGCCGTTTGGCGCATCCGCCACCACTTCCATCCCATACTTATGCCAAGGAATTGTAGAGCGAAGTCCTTTGCGCACGATACTCTCATCATCTGCAATTAACACTTTAATGGTCTTGGTTGTCTCCATGCGGACTCTCCTCCTTCTTGGGCCACCGAATTACGATAGTAGTGCCTTCACCTTTCGTAGAATGCACCGTCAAGCCATACTGCTGTCCGAAATGAAGCTTGAACTTCTGATTCGCGTTCTGAACGCCGAGTCCTCCGCGTCCCTGCGGTTTACTTTCCGGCTTTGCAAGCATAAGCGCCCTCAGCTTCTCTTCAGTGATCCCTGCACCGTCATCAGACAATGTTAACAACAGATGCTCACCTTCCTCCCGTACACTTAACGAAATGTTTCCCTTCCCATCTTCAAATCCATGAAAAAAGATATTCTCGAAGAGCGGCTGAAGGGTCATACGGGGAATCAGATACGGCTTAAGCTCTTCTTCACAGGTCTGTTCATAACTGAATGCGGACCCGTAACGGATCTCTTGTATTTTCAGAAAATGCTCAATCATACGAAGTTCACGTCCTAGTGTGATCAACTCCTGAGAGATATCCAGATTACCTTCGAGCACCATCGTCAGATGATAGAGCATCTGGCGGATATCCTCTGCCCCTTGGAGCCTTGCTTTCCACTGGATAGAATTCAGCGTATTGAAGAGCAAATGTGGATTAATTTGGTAGTGGAATGCCTTAAGCTCGGCCTCCTTCTTCAGCCGCTCACTCTGCTCCACTTCCTGGACAAGGGATTGAATTCCCCCTACCATACGATTGAAACTGGTGTCCAGACTTCCGAGTTCATCCTTGCCTTCCACCAAGGTCCTCGTGTGTAGCTTGCCAAAGCTGACCTTCTGCATCGAGTCTTTCAGCCTGCGAATTCGAGCTGTGAATTTCGATGAGAATATATAAGCTAGCCCAAAGGCAAGCAGACAAGAAACAATGGCTACAAGTACTGTGTTGGAGCGGATCAGGTTCGAGGAAAAATAAAATGCTTTGGCCGGCAATCTTGCTTCAATCTTCCATCCGTTGGCTGCCAGTGTCCTATTCCACACCACGTCGCTACCGTCTGGAGTGAATGGAGAATCTGAATGGTAAACGGGTTGCCCTTCAGAATCAGTTATCGTCAAATGCGCTTTGGTATCTTCTTCAAACATATGGAACATATTTAGAAGAACCTGCGCATTCTCTTCAATTAAGATCGTGCTTCCATGCTGGTTTCCAGCCGGATTATTAATCCGTACAGCGAGCCCCAGTATAGGTTCTCCGGTATCCGAAGCTTCCATGCCATGATTCATAGGATAGAAGCCCAGCCAATAGGGCCCTTTGGATGAATAAGTAATGGCCCGCCAGGCGGGGATATCATTAAGCTTACTGACATTCAGATTATTCTCTCCATAGTAATAACCAGAACGGGTAATCAGATAAATACCTCTTGTCAGATCCGTCTTAAGTGATTTAAGCAGCGCCTCGAAGTCATCTTTATTCATAATCTCCTGATACGTAGTTGGAACATGATCACCTAGTCCCACCCGTGCAGGATCAAGGAGATACGAATAGATTGTTCCTGTCGTCTGATTCATCCGGTTCAAAGCGGAGCTGATCTGCTGATCAAGTTGAGCCACGGTGTTCTCCCCGTATTTCCCGAATTGAGAGTTGATGACTATAGCGGATTGATAATAGTTCAAGGCTCCCAGTGACAGTAGCGGAATAATCGCGACAATAAGAAAGCAAAAGAGCAGCTTAGTCCGGATGCTGAAATAAGAGCGAATAGAGAAGCGATGATATAACTTCTTAAAGAAATGACTCCACATGACTTCTCATCCCCGCCTTATATATTTCATTTTTATAGTTGAAGTGTAGCACGGACTGGCACACTCGGGAATATCTCGGAAAATGGGAAAGCACTTCCCCTCACGCCGGTCTTGACCAGGAGGAAGTGCCCGTATGTTTTTAAGTTGTATACTCGTGCCCTAGGATTAAGAAGACACTTGAGGTCCAAGTAAACGCCCTGTCGCGAAGCCCTTGACCCGTCAGGGCATCAAAGTTCTCGGCCATGCCACTCTTGTTTAGCATATTGCAGAATCGGCGGGCTACCTCGCTTGCCAGTTCAACATCCCCCGCCGCGGCCACACCTTCCACGAGCAACATGGTTGATGGCGCCCAAATCGGGCCCCGCCAATAGCCATCCGGCGTGTAGTAAGGGCTCTTCACACTCTCTGTAGCCCAGCCGTTCGGCGTCAAGAAGCGGCTCTCATCCCGCAGGCCATCCAGCAGTGCGCGCAGGATTGGCTCCGGCAGCCGCTTGCCAAGCAGAATGGGCACGAAGAGCAGTAGGCTGTCGCCGTCGGATGCTTCGTGAGTTCCAGAACGACAAGCGGTGAACCTTCCATCCTTCCAGAAATGACGCAGCATTTTCTCCAGGGTCTCCTCGCCTAATCGTCTCCATGCGGTGCTTTCGTCGGTAAGCCCCAGAAGCCCGGCAATTTCGGCAAGCAGTTCAATCTGCAAGATTAAAAATGCTGCCAGATCTGGGCTCTCCACCGGAATCCCGTTATTAAAGGCGGTACTGTTGTCCCAACCCGAATCGTTTCCATGATTGTACTGTGGTATACCGTCCTTGTCGTTATCCCGGTAATAGAACCACCAGTTCGTCCACTTGCTCAAGGGCCCATACACTTCACGAAGATGGGATTCCTTAATATAATCCGTCCGCTGCATCATCCAGGCCAGCGTCCAGCCATGAATAGGCGGTTTGTTGCAGTTCCAAAGCTCGTACTTGTCGTTGATAAAGTCCGGAATCAGGCCACTCTCATCCTGGCGGTCGAAGAAAATCATAAACTGGTCCCAGGCCAGCTCCGGGTGATGTCTGACCAGAGCCATCGCATTGAAGCAGTGATCCCAGCTCCAAATATTCGTCATCCAGTTCTTCGACATATACATTGCTGGCCGGGTCAAACATCCTTCCGCGGGAACCAGACAGGACCAGGTAATATAAGCCGCCAGTTCACGGCCGTCTTGCCAGCGTTCGGGAACGGTCAAGCTGGCACCCAGCCACTGGTCATATTCCTGTTGCACCGCTAGTACCGCTTCCTCCCATGGTGTCCAGGCATCACGCCGTTCCCATACCGTGCGGAATTCTTCCACCGCGAACTCGGCAATTTCCGTACCCGCTTCAGGGATGAACTCCGCCACAATGCGGGAACTTTTGATTTTGTCCCAAGGTACCTCCATCCGGAGAGCCCCGGTTAACCGGGTGAGCATGAACCGGCATTCATGGGTGAAGCTGTTTACTTCCCAACTGCCTGCGCTATGTTCATAAGCATAATCGTAGGCTGAGGTACGGAAGGTTAGGCGGATGCCACATCCTCTGCTCTTGAAACGGACCGTACGGCCATCTGTGATACAGATCTCCGCATAGATATTGTCGGTATCCGTATTCAAACGAAGCAGTGCAGGCTCTGCCTTAGCCACGTACGGAATATACTGATTACTCTCGTCCAGCAGTTCAATTTGAAAAGCTTCACCAAATTTATCATCCCCACCACGCACGGTCCGTAAGTAAAGTCCCTCCGCCCTGACATCCGATTCAGGTAGTTCAGAAATAGCCAGAAAGGTGCCTCTTCGGCTGAAGGGTACCGTGTTAAGATTAAAGTTCATATCGTTGGACTCCTTTCCAAAGGAAGTATGCGCTTTCAGTTTATCCAAGGCGTCAGAATTACGAAACAGACAGGTGTTAGCGATGGGGCGTCATATTGTTGGAGTGAGAAGTCTGAGGCGTACACGGGTGTCTTTTTGTTAGATGATCAGGGGTACAAATGTTAGCACCTCTTTGTAAACGAGCATATCGATAGGGAAACGGCATATGAGTTTGGTAGAAAAAAAGGTTATCCGTAATACCTCATGTAGGCATTAACGGGATAACCTTTTGCTGGTAATTTAATTTAATGGAATAGAATAAAACAGTCGGGATCCTTTGTTGTTGGTATACCATACAATTTTGTCGCCGCTAACAATAGGGCTGCTTTCTGATAGTACAAAGTTCTTAATCGTTTGGATACCGCCAGTGGTTGCACCCGCTCCATCTATAAGAACATATTTCAGGTCACCCGGATGATTCTCTTTATCAAACTCCTGCCACAGCACCATCATTTTGTCGTCTGTGATTTTTACTAGTTTAGGAATGGAAGCGATCTGGTTCGTACCAACATATTTAGCCAAGGTGATGTGGTTCACTGCTGTGCTAGACAGGTTGGCTTTTGGTAGAACACTAAGAACGATATCTCTCTGATCCTTCTCCAGTCCCACCATCTCATAAGACGTATATTCTTTGACAAGCGAATGGTCAATCGTATTCATAGCGACAATATAGTTCGCCGAAGACATCTCAAATCCGCCTATAGAAACGCCTGTGGTGTTCGCACCGATTTTGCCGGGAATATTAAACAGGTCTACCTCGTTATAGCTGGTTCCATTTCCTTTATTCAGCACAATCGAACGAGGATAGGCATCACCATGATCCACTAGAACATGCGTAGCACCATCAAACAATACATATTGATCAAAAGAGTGGCTGACATGATTCTTCTGGAATCTTCCCAGATCATTCGTCACGGTCATTGTTTGGGTATTCACGATAATGGTCAGCTGCGATTGATGATTTAGTTTATCTTCTGTCGTGTATCTTGTACGTGAAGTGTGGAATACAAGCGTATCACCAGCCTCGGCCATACTACCAGAGCCAGAATCAAAAGGGCTAACCGTATAACTCTCGCCACCCTTAATGGAGACACTATCTACTCTATTAAAGCTTTTATCATAACGGACAATACGAATCACTTCTTTGCTATCATTCTCTTCGCGATTCTCTTGTCCAAAAGCAATATAGTTATACTTCTCCCCACTATAGAAACCACCAAATATCGGAAGCTCAAAAGGGATACTCTTATTTCCAGTTAGTTCAAACTTCTCATTATATGATTCAATCGTAACTTCCTTATTCGCCTCAAGGACACTTACAGTCCCGTCATTATTATTCACGAGATAGGAAGTGGCCGTACTTTTCCATCTGGGAAAATAAGAAGATACAGCGTTACTTTCGGTTTTCACCGCCGTCTTTACCCGGTAAGCATGATCTGGAACTTTTGAGAACAAGGATATGCGATCAGACTGAACGTCATATTCGATATCGAATGGAATTTTCACCGCCAAATCTCGCAACTGAACATAGTTATTCTCGTCAATATTGTACGCCGTAATCGACTGTAGCTGTCCGTTCACTAGCACTTTAGAGGTCGACAGCGTAGCTGAATAATTTCTATTGCGACTATAATAGTTGCTGCTAGCTTTCTTTTCGGGAGTATAGGCTTGCCCGGTTATGATCTCTATCGCATTGTTTGCTTTATTCCAAGTGATATCAAATTGACTGGCTGTTCCCGAGAAATACTCCGCTACATCGCGCAGCCGGAAATAATTGTTGTTCGAGATATTGAATCCGTTCAGATCCCTTTGTTCTCCGTCAAAATATGTACTGCTCTCGGTTACCTTAGCCTTCACCGTACTGCTCGCAAAGGTTGTAGTGCCGAGCGCTGGTATAACCAGTAATACAATTAGCAAAACACTAAAAATCCTCTTCATCCAACTTTTCCCCCATTTATATATAAATAAAAATACTATAATTTCTATCGGTATTTTATTCCTATTCCTCCACCACATAACTTACAAACGCCAAGCGCTTACTATCCGGAGACCACGAATTCACGTTAATCGTACCTTGTCCTCCAAACAATTGTACTAGTGTGCGATGATCTCCTCCCGTGCTTGCCATCAATCGAATCTCAACATCCTTATTCGCAGGGTGATCGCCAGGATCTACATCTCCTTTACGGTAACTCAGGTAGGCAATCGTCTGACCATCTGGCGATACATGCGGGAACCAGTTATTGCTCTCATCAAAAGTCATCTGTGTTTGCTCAGCGCCATCGGCATTCATTCGCCATATCTGCATCAGCCCTGTACGCACCGAGTTGAACCATATATGTCCCCCATCTGGTGAATATTCAGGCCCATCATCCAGCCCAGGCGAATCCGTCAGTTGTATCTCTACTCCCCCGTCTACTGGAATGGTATAAATATCATACTGACCATTGCGCTCTGCACAGTAAGCTAACTCAGCACCGTTTGGAGACCAACCATGTAAATAACTTGGAGCATTCGGTGTAACTAGAACCGGTTCGCCACCCTCCATGGGAAGAATATATATACGAGATTTACCATCTTCTTTCGTATGGTGACTAATTGCAATCTTAGTGTTGTCAAAAGACAGAACATGATCGTTATTACATTCCGCAGCAAACCCCGAGTCAATTTGAACAAGCTCACAGGTTGCGATGTCGAACGAATAGAGACAACCTCGACTATTATAAATAAGACGCTTACCATCGCTAGTCCAATTGGGTGCCTCGATTAAATAATCAAATGAGCGGAGCACAGTACGTTCCCCAGTCTGTACATCTACGATTTCTAATGTGCTAATCACTTTCATTGTCCTCTCTCCCATCGTTAAAATATGTACATAACCCACTTCGACAGCTATTCTAAATCCCCTTTCTTTCTTGGTAATACAATTATAAAGACAAAAAGATCCGCCTCGAAGAGTTCACTCCTCAAGGCAGATCCATAATCATCTTATAAACGTCCAGCCGCTTTTACTTTTACCAGCAAGGCATTGCCCGGCAAGTATGCAATCGGAATATCCTCAGACAATACGATCTGAACGGTATTGCGATCTGCACCGGCTAGAACAGCTTGCTCTATTGCATGGCTGCGGGCATCTTCCTTAGCTTCATCATAAGACATTTCGTCCAGGGAATAAATGCGCTCTGTCTCCCCGCTCACCTCACCTAACGCAGCGCCAATCGCATTCGCAGCATCATAGTGATCCGGTCTCACAATCCGTGATACACCTTCAAGCTTGTCTGCCACAAGAATACTTCCGCCACCGACCAAAATGACGTCAACAGGATCTGAGCTTGTCTTCATCCGATCAATCGCTTCCTCGATATCCCGCGTAATGATCTCATCTGCTCTCTTGCAGATCGATTCATCAAGTACCTCTGTCTGCGCATCTTTCCACTCGTATCGATTAAGCTTCACCGCCACATCGGTTGCTGTGAGCGTATCACCACCAAAGATGAGGCCGCGCTTCAATAGCTCGTACCCCACGCTATCCGGACCCACTGTTACCTGATCCTGCGTTTCATCTAAGCGAACGATTGTACCGCCGCCGATCCCGATCGATAAGATATCCGGCATGCGGAAGTTCGTGCGAATGCCGCCAATCTCAACCGCAGCGGATGATTGACGCGGGAAGCCTTGCATCAAGACGCCGATATCTGTCGTGGTGCCACCAATATCAACAACAAGTGCATCATTCAGACCTGACAAGTGTGCCGCACCCCGAATGGAATTCGTCGGACCGCAAGCAATCGTCAGAATCGGGTAACGAAGCGCATATTCACTGTACATCAGTGTTCCATCGTTCTGACAGATGTATAGGCTCGCGTCAATTCCATAAGTGTGAAGCGCCTCTTCGAAGCCCTTTACGACTCCAGCAATAACGTTAAGTAATGCGCCGTTCAGCAACGACGCGTTCTCACGCTCGAGCAATCCAATACTTCCAATCTCATGAGACAACGTCACAGGCATATCTGCGCCAAGTACTTGCTTCGCAAGTTCTTCGACACGTTTCTCCTGCGAGGTATTCACTGGGGAGAACACACCACAGATCGCAACCGCTTCGACTTCACCCTTCATTTTCAAAAAGCAGTCTAGCATCTCTTCTTCATCCATTTCAACAATCGTGCGGCCATCATACTCATATCCACCATGAACAACATAAGCATGTGGGCAAACCGTTGCCTTAAGTGTATCGTCCCAATCCGCAAGTGGAGGAACCGCAGTTGTTGCCGGTGCCCCGATTCGAATCAAGCCGACTTTCCCCAAGTGCTTGCGCTCCACAATAGCATTCGTACAGTGCGTAGTTCCGAGCATTGCATAACGAATCTGCGCCGGATTCACACTACTCTCTGCTAACAAACGACGGATGGATTCAGTAATGCCTTCATTCACATCACGTGTGGTATGCACTTTTATCGTATGAATGGTGTTTAGCTTGGAGTCGAGCAAGGCTGCATCTGTATTTGTCCCGCCGACATCAATCCCAATGCGGTATATTTCTTCCATGTTGTCTACATTCGTATGAGACATTACTCTGCTCCCCCTTTCTCTGCTGCCAATTGTTCAATTGGAACATAAGGTGCATCATAGCCAAAATATTGTGGACCTACCGTCTCGAGGCCCTTTGGTGAACGCCATTTCGGATCACAAGGGAAACCAACCACACTCACCCGGGCACCGTATTTCAAATTCTCAGTCGTGATTGGCATACCGGTATCCTGGTCAAGCACAGAGATCAGGTCAGGAGTAATAGCAATTGAATGTCCATCTTCTGTGGCAAGAAGGAACTCATTCTGGAAGAACAAAGTCATCGTACGTCCCTTTTTAGCATCTGTACCTTCGAAGATCGCTTCACCGCGTGTAAATCCGCCTTCTGTACGACGGCGAATGTCTACTGCCTTACCCTGGAACAACGCATATCCATTCAGCTGCTTCAGCAGCATTTCAATTGGATTCTGCTTCAATTCCTTGGACTCGAACAATGTTTTTCCGATTTCATACGCAAGCGTCAAGGTATGTGGGATTGCACTTTGCTTTACCTGCGCTCCAGTTACCGGATAATCACAAATCGAAGCTGATCCACCCATTTGAATCGTAACCGCACGCGCCATCCGCTCTTCCCAAACACCGTCGATCGCATGCATAAGCACACCGTTGCCGCGTTCATCTGCCATCGTAATCGGACTGCAGTCAACACCGTCCAAGTAGAACGTCACCATTTGCGATTCTGGAAAAGCCCGTCCCATGGCATCCGCATCTACGATAGGAATATTGCGTTCCGCAGCCGTAATTACGGGAACCAGAGAGTTACCGCCACCGACCTCAATCGGCATAATGGCGCTCACCTTGCGTCCAAGCTCTTTCTCAATCATATCCAAAGGCTTGATCATTTGCTGAATCGAAGGAATCTTCTCATTCATAACCGTAGGTGCGCCAATCATGGATATAGGAACAACCAATGCATCGTCCTCCAGATCCTCAGGACTTAATAAACGAACAGGACCATATTTGCGAATGGCTTCCATCGCCATCAATTTACCAATATGCGGGTCACCGCCCCCGCCTGTTCCAAGAACGGCTGCACCAACAGCAATGTATTGCACCGCTTGTTCATTTAATTCTGTTAGTTTGTGATTTCTCATGATGTTATCCCTTCTTAGTCATGATTTTGCCGACAATCCACTGCACGATAAAGGCGAACATAAACGCATCTAATGCCGGTACGCTCGTGATTTGGAACCATCCAAATCCATCTGGCGCTGCGGTTGTCATAAAAGCGAACAACGTAGCTGCAACCCACACCGCTAAGGAGCGAATCACCCAGTTCTTATTGCGATCCAGACCTTCAAAAGTGAATTTCTTTCGATCTACAAGCAAAAATTCGGACGTGTAGATCCCCCCGATTGGAGAGACAAACACCGTAATAATATTTAGGAAAGATAAAAACTTAGCATAGATGCCAAGTACGGCAAGCAACGTAGCAAAGATACCTGCCACAATAGTAATTAGCTTTTTCGGAACCTTTTGGAACACGACAGAGAACCCTAGCGAAGCAGAATATAAATTGTTCGTGTTTGTCGTCCATTGGGCAAGGGTTAAGACGATAATGGCTGGAAGCCCAAGTCCTAGCGCAATGAAAATATTCGTCAGATCATCTGTGTCCATAATTCGAGATAGGAAAATAGCTACAATTGTCATGAAGCTGTTACCCACAAAAAAGCCAATAAAGGCCGCGGTTATAGCATGCTTCGGTGTGCGCGCCCAACGAGCGATATCCGGTGAAAGCACCGTGCCGACAATAAAGATACCAATAACAAGCGAGATCGCTGTCCCCATCGGGATCGCTGCTCCGCTAATCGGTTCCCACACGGCTGAAGCTCCTTTGGTGTGGAACGCGGAATAAATAGCCACTCCGATAAACAAAATAAGCAATGGTACGGACCAGGTGCTTAGTCGTTCAATAGATTGATATCCCCAAATAGCTGTCGACATCATCAAAAGCCCACCTATGAATGAAAGCACCCCTAAGGACAGATGAATATCCCATAATTGACTAAAAGCAGTCTGCATATTCGAAGCGAAGAACCCGACCTGCACCCCAAACCAACCGAGTGAGAAAATACCGAGGATAACCGCTACGACACGTGCACCCACATTTCCGAATAGAAACCGAGAGATCATCGATGTCGATAACCCTGTTTTCGCCCCTACATACGCACATAACGCTCCGATCACCCCTAGGATTAACGAACCGATTATGGTTGCTGTGAGTGAATCCGTCAGATTCATTCCATTGCCAAGCTGAGCACCCAAGAACATCGCTGATAGGTCAATCCCGATGGCGATCCAGACGAGCGACATAGATAGCCATTTTTTACGCAAATGCGCTGGAACCGGCTCTCTCTCAAAATCCCCCGAGCTAAGCTCGTTCCCCTTTACTTCACTTACTTCTGCCATTCTCCCCATCCCCTTGTTGTTATCTTCTTCTGTAGCGCTATGAGGACGCACCCTTCCAATACATTTCAAACGCATGGTTCAGCTTACGCTCATAAATTCCCTTAGAAGTGTAATAGAAATACTGCATGCTTAATCCATCCATCAAGTTGAGAAAAGCATCTGTGAGAAGCTGCACGGATTGATCGCGAATTACGCCCTCTTCCATCCCTTTTGAGATGAATTGTTCAATGATCTTCGTCAGCATCGCGTCGGACTCTAGGAATGCTTCCTCAATCGTTTCCTTTAAGAATGCCGGTGGGAAGACCACATACCTCAGCACAATTTTGCTTGCTTCAGGACTCTTCTGATAGAACTCATACTGTCTAGACAATATGCCTCGTAGACTTTCCTGGGCACTCAGTACTTTCTGTTCTTCCGATAGCTCTTGAATATAAGTGTTATAGGACTGCATAGCCTCACGAAAGACCGTCATAAACAAATCCTCTTTATTCTCAAAAAAGGCATAGATCGCCGGAGTCTTCACGCCAACTTCCTTCGTAATTTCAGAGAGAGCCGTACCCTCGTAACCCTTCTCTCCGAATAGTCGCATCGCTACTTCTTTCAACTTGTTTTTGGTCAAGACATTCCACATCCCTTACTTACTTAATTAACGTTAATTAAAAAACACTATACATCTTTATGCATAATAATTCAATGTTTTTCATAAAAAATAGCCATCAATACATACAAAAAAGCCGACCAACATCAGGATAATCCCTGAATTATGATCAGCTAAACAGTGAACTGGGTTTACTTTAGAAGCAAAGTTGTTAATGTAATCTTTCATCAAACATGATTTGAATTTGAATACCAAAGGGATCTTCAATGATACCGTAGGCTTTACTAAACACATTACTAGATAAAGGAGCAATAATTTTCACGCGCTCATCCGTGATTAAGCTACTATAGAAGCGTTCAATTTCCTCTAGGTCAGCACTTTGAATACATAATGAAGTGTTATTACCCACTGTATATTTCTCATTCGTATTCATTGTATCTTCTGCTATCATTATTTTTGTTTTTCCGATTAACAGGACAGAGTGAGTAATATAATCCTTATTTTCATCCGTAAGCTGTATGGAGCTGTCACGTTCTGCTAGTTGTTGATAGGTAACACGTAACAATTCCTCTGCATCAAAATGCTTTTTGTAAAATTCTATAGCTTCCTTGGCTCTTCCCTTCATCGATAAGAAAATAGCTACTTCTAGTGTTGTACTCATAGTGTAAATCTCCTTCGTATATTTGATATGTGATCTTAAACTTATTATCATATATAAAGGTATCAAAACATGACACCTTAATAAGGAGCTTTTTATATGAAGAAATCAGAACGATTAAATGACATGATGAGATACTTAAACGGGCGAGAGTTTTTCAATCTAAGTGACCTTATGGAGAAATACAATATTTCAAAAAGCACAGCGCTACGTGATGTTACTTCATTAGAACAATTGGGTATGCCTATTTTCGCGGAACATGGAAGACACGGACGTTATGGTATTTTGAAAAATAGATTGTTATCCCCTATTATTTTCACGATAGATGAAGTCTATGCACTGTACTTTGCTATGCTGACGCTAGAATCTTATCAATCTACACCTTTTCATTTAAGTGTTAATAAGCTAAACGAAAAGTTCGAGCACTGTCTATCGAGTACACAAATCAACCAGATTCATAAAATGAAAAAAGTTCTACAATTCGAAATGTATCAGCATAAGCATGTCAGTCGTTTTTTAGATAAAATCCTGGCAAGTATTCTAAATGAATGTGCCTGTAACATTGAATACACAAAAAATAACCAGACAAAAAGCTACCCTGTACAATTCTTCAGAATTTCCGCGAAGTTTGGTCAATGGTATGCTACTGGAATAGAGTTAAATACGAATACATATAGGGTGTTTAGATGTGATCGAATAACCTTCATTGAAGAAGAGGAAAGCAAAGCTCGTTATTCTATTGAAGAACTTCTTAGTCGTTCCTTAGAATTTTATCAATCCGAGAACAGTATTCACTTTGAAATTGAGATTGCGGAGCAAGCCAAAGATATTTTTTATAAAGAGCATTACCCCTCTATGAAAATAGAAGCTGGCCCGAAAACAGTCATAAAAGGATTCTATAATCCAGGCGAAGAAGAATTTCTAGCTAATTATTTCATGCGTTATGGTCAATATGTTAGAGCGGTGAAGCCTGAAGGCTTGAAACAAATGATTCAGGATAAGCTAGAGCAACTCTTAAGCCACTATCAGAAATTATAAAGCTACTCAAAAGTGGTAAAAAACACATCTTGAAGAATGGCCTTAGCTTTCTTAAGATTGCGTGTATCAAGTTGGTTAAGCATATCTACGATTTGACTCATTTCATCGATTTCCATTGCCTCATGAGATTCTCCAGCATTTAATGGTACTTCTTCAGCAACCGATTCCGGATGAACCCATGATGCTTCTAAAGTATCCTCGAACGCTTGGTTCAGAAATAACAATTCATCTGTGTTATATCTCTGTAGAAACCGATTTATCCCTTTATTCATCTCCTTATGTAGTGCTTGATGCAAATCGAATATTTCTTTTCCAAGAGGTGTTGTAAGAAACAGCACTTCTTTTTTATTATCGGGGAGAAACTCCGTGCGAATAATTTGCTGCAGAACTAATTTTCTAGTGATTTTGGACACGCTACCTTTCGGAATTCCGAAATGCTTCGAAATGGTAGTGCCATTCACCGGCTCAAGCTGTCCAATTGCATCGATTACATGCAGCATCATGACTGTGGAGTCTTGGAGGAAATCAATGATAAGAGGATTACTACAGTTCTGAATCAACCACGCCTTCTCTTCATCATCCTCCGATTGAAATCGCTTTTGTAATTGGGGAATCATATCTATCAATTTTTTTATCATAATATCCTTATTAGGTAAGTTCTCGAAAGAATGCGTCACTGTTAAGTCTCCTCGTAAATTCATCTTATGCTCATTTTAACAAGACACAGCTCATAAATAAAGTTTCCTAGAAATAATATTGACAACAAGGAAACTTAAAACGTATTATTGTTTCCATAGTTAATATTTTATTTCTAGGAAACAATAAAAAGAAGAGAAGGTATTTATATGAATGTCTTAATTATTTTTGATCATCCATATGGAGCATCAGCGTCCGAGAATATCCCACATCAGCGAAGCTATTCCGCAGCCTTATTAGCCTCCGTAATGCGAGGTCTTAACACTAAAGGCCATACGATTGATCTTATCGATCTGCATGCCGATGGATTTGATCCAGTCATGTCGCGCGAAGAACTTGCTGCTTGGCGACAAAAGAAAACCACCGACCCCCTAGTCGCCAATTATCAGCAGCGGCTTATGGCAGCAGATCATATCGTCTTCCTATTCCCCATTTGGTGGGAGGCCATGCCCGCTCTCACCAAAGGCTTTCTTGATAAGGTATTCGCAAAAGGTATTGTCTACGAGGAAATTAAACCTGGAAGGCCCTTCAAATGCTTGCTCACGAATCTTAAAGGAGTGTCACTGCTGACCGTAATGAACACGCCCGACTTCTTTTATCGCTGGATTTTTGGCAACCCCATCACCAAAATTCTGTTCAGAGGAACCTTCCGCAAAATGGGAATACGGAAGAACCTCCGTTGGTATAATTATGCCGGGATGTCAGATCGCAGCTTAGAAGAACGGGTGAAGCATCTTAATAAAACAGAACAACGTTTTGCACGACTAGAGTAGATTAGATTACTGAAGCTGGGACTGATTTCGAGAGCTGAACCTCGGATTTGTTCGCCTCCCTGAGCACCAGCAATCCGATGAATAAGGATACAACACCAATAATGATCAGCAGTGCTCCCAGCTCCTGACTGTAGGCTGTTAACGCCACATCCCGAAAAGCCATCCCGCGTATAAGACGATTAAGCCAGTTCATCGGCAATGCCCAAGCGGAAATTTGAAAAAACTCCGGAAACGCTAATGGGCTCAATTGGATTCCAGTGGCAAGAAACGACGGATACAATACGAAATTAGTTCGTAAATTAACTTTGGATACGTCTTTGGCAGTATAACCAATCAACAGGCCCATAAGTGACAGAGCAAAGGCATACACAAACAGCGGAATAATAAAAAGATAAGGCTCTGCTTCAAAGCGCATTCCCCCCACCTGCTTTAACAAGCCATAACACAGGAGCAGCGAGATCGTTGATAAAACAGCGTAAGGTACACTACGAACCCAAATCTGCCAAGGAGACTTCCCGTTTGCAAAAAGTTTCCCCTCCTGCCGTAAGCGAGGGGCAATTGAACCTGCTGCGCTTGTTGTAATCATCAGCACCACAATATTCACAAATCCAATGACCATAAAGCTCACATAACTTGTGGTCGGATTAAACAACATCCGCTGCTGCAGGGACAACGGAGAAGCAAGTCCTTTAGAGGTTTCGGCATCCATCCCCTTTTGGAGGAGACGGGTCATAGAAAGAGTCATATTTTCCGTCTGGATGACTTCCTGAATCGCAGTTCGGATGCCGGTTAGACCTGATGGCATGGTGTTATCCATTAAGATGCCGAGATTCGTTGATATCCCCTGCTGCTGATGCAGCCCTAACGCTTTGGGAAGGGTGATGACCGCGACAGCCTGCTCATTTGCCAATAATGTTTCTGGATCTAAGGGGCTGGCATACACATTAGTTACTTTCATATATGGAGAAGCATTTATTTTAGAGATCAGCTGTCGTGAATACGAGCTGTGATCCTCATCAATGACTACAACATGCGATTCGCTGATTTGATTCTTCGAGAACATCAAGCCAAAAAATATAGCCGCGATAAGCGGACCAATAAAAATCAGGCGTAAATACTTACTGCCCGCCACGTACTTCCACTCATCAATCAGTGACTTCATCGAGCTTCACCTCCGCTGTCATCCCCGGAAGCAAATCAGCATTCGCATCCATAGCTATACGGACAAGAAACATGTTTAAATCGGCTTGCCCTTTTTCACGTGACATGCGTAAGCTCGCAAATTGAGGGGCGGCTGCGATGGAAGTAACGACACCCGTCACCTCGCTTGGATGGTTCAAATACGGAAAATGAACGTCGATACTTTGATTCACCTTTAGCTTTTGGATTTCGCTCTCCTGTATGTAAAGGTCTGTATAAAAGTTGTTTTTTTGCAAAACCGCCATTGGCATTCCTAGCTGTATTTGATCTCCCGGCTTTACAACAATCCTGTTGACCGATCCGTCCTCCGGCGCGAGTACATCTGTTTCTCCTTCTTCAGCGGATTTAACCTTGAACAATACCTCTCCCTGTTTTATAGAATCACCTACAGCCACACTGACCTCTACAATTGACCCTGGACTGTTCTGATAAAATATAGTCTTTTGCTCTGCATCAAGAATCCCTTGTTTCCTGCTCTCAGCTTGACTGACAGCATCCTTTCCTTTTATAGCAAGTAGTGAACCTCCAACGATTAACGCAATCGCAATTCCAATATATAAACCTGCTTTTATCTTCATTTCCCGCTCTCTCCCCTTACCATTTTTTTAGCCGCATTTTCGGCAGCCTCCATAATCACTTCTCCCAATGTGGGATGAGGGTGAATGGTCATCGCCAAGTCCTCTACAGTTGCTCCCATCTCAATGGCAAGGGCAAGCTCCGACACCAGTGTAGATGCTTCTACTCCAACAATTTGGGCACCAATAACGATTCCCGAGGTTGGGTCCGCTACAATTTTGACGAACCCTTCCGTTTCCCTCAAGGCCAATGCTCTCCCGTTAATCCCAAAAGAAGATTTGCCAATAACCAGCGGGATGCCTTTTGCCTTTGCTTCTGTTTCACTTAAGCCAACACTGGCCAGCTCTGGATCAGAAAAAACAACAAGCGGAATGGCTCTATAATCAACCTCGGAGGAAAGACCTGCAATGGCTTCTGCCGCAATTTTGGCTTCATAGGACGCCTTGTGAGCAAGGGTAGGACCCGACGTAATATCTCCAATTGCAAAAATATTCGGGATAGCCGTTCTGCACTGTTCATCTGTCTCAAGGAACCCCCTGCTCGTCACTGGCAAACCTATACGGTCCAGCCCTAAATTGCCGTCTGTATTTGGTTTTCTGCCGACAGTGACTAACACATATTCCGCTGTCACATGCAGCTGCTCCTGATTTTTCAAATAATGCAGTGTGATGGCGTCTGCACTCTGCACTACGTTCACAGCTGTCGCTCCGGTAATCATCTTAATCCCATCAGCATTCAGCTGCCTTCCAACAGGGCTCACAAGCTCCGCCTCAAATCCAGGCAGCACTTGATCTCCTCCCTCCAGAATCGTTACCTTTGTTCCAAATTTGGCATACATTTGCCCCAGCTCAACGCCTATATATCCACCGCCAATAACTACTAGGCTAGTTGGAACTTCACGGAGCGACAGAGCTTCTGTCGAAGACAAAACACGTCCGCCAACTGGAAAGGCTTGCAGCTCAATCGGACGTGATCCTGTGGCTAAGATGGCATTTTTAAAAGAAATGCTTTGCTCTTGTCCAGACTGACTGATAATAGCGGTATGCTCATCGACCAATCTGGCCTCCCCTTCCAAAATGCTCACACCTGCAGTCTTTAATAAATAGCCAACTCCACTTGCCTGCTTATTCACAATTCCTTGCTTGAAATCCTGAGCATTCTTAAATGACACTGCCGCATCCGCAGAGCTGAACGGTCTAAGCAACTCGTAACGATGGGATTCAGCAATTAATGCTTTGGAGGGAATACACCCAACATTAGTGCAGACTCCACCTAGCTGATTGCGTTCAACAATCGCTGTTCTCATTCCAAGTTGTGAAGATCGCAGCGCCGCCACATACCCACCCGGACCTGATCCAATGACCAACGTTTCTACGAACTCAAGTTTCCCCATCTCCTGATACCTCCTGTACCTGCTATTTTAAAATATGATGATCGTAATATATTATTACCATCATATTTTAAAACCGTCAACAACCGTGTTTATCCTTTCATAAGCAGACAGTGCTCAGAATCGTTAAATTGACAGGCTTTATTATGATGCATATAATATTTTAAAAGTAGAATTATGAAGCTATGGAGTGATTATGATGCCCTATCCCAAAGGCCATAAAATAAAAGTACGGAATACGATTGTTGAAAGTGCTGCCCAGGCTTTTCGCACCCATGGCATTCATGATGTAAGTGTTCCCTTCATTATGAAGGGAGCCGGATTGACTCACGGCGGGTTTTATTCACATTTCGACAACAAAGAACAACTCGTCGCCGAAGCCTGCCGGTATGCCATCAGCGATACCATCGCACTTTTGCAAAAGGTCGCGGACCAGGAAGAGCAGCACATCAAAATCAATGCGGTCATTGACTATTATTTAAGTCCGTATCACCGCGACAAAACGGAGATGGGCTGTATTATCCCTGCCCTTTCTGCCGAGATATCTCATTCTTCCGAAGAAGTTCGGCAAGTATTCACCCAGGAACTGGAGCGGATGATTGCTTTTATCTCCGATCTGGCGGGAATTGAGCCCTCCAAAGGTAGCGCACTGTTCAGCACCATGGTTGGCTCTCTAGTTCTTGCAAGGACTGTAAATGACCCTGAACTGAGCGACAGCCTTCTTTCGTCAGGCAAACGGTATGCTAAAGAGCTGGTTACGATCTAAAAACAATAAACACCCCAAACAAATGAATCCAACTCAGAAAATTTTCGTAATATTATGAATTATAGATAACTGAGGGGTGTATCCAATGAACGAGCAGTATGCTGCAAGGGTTGAATTGTTCGCAGAGAACGCGCAGAGGATCAAAAAGGCTTTTCCTTGGCATAATGCAATGGTTAGCCGTTTGGCGGGGTTACTGTACACAGCAGAGAATAAAAGGGCAGATGAGGATGCGATTCGTGCGGGCCACGAGCTTATTAAAGAAAATACCGGAATGTTTTCTTCGTTTAGGGGGAACTCGGCAATCAGTATTGCTACTATGCTCTCTCTTTCTGCTGACAAGGAACAACAGCTTGCTAACACGCTGACCGTGTATGACTTATTGAAGGATGTCAAATTTAGAGCCTCTGATTATCTCGTCGTTGCCGCTTATCAAATCGCCGCTAATACGACAACAGATCAGTATCAGCGTACGGTAGAACGCGCAAAGATGTTTTACGATAGCATGAAAGCGAAGCACCGTTTCCTTACCGGACATGATGATTATATCTTCTCTGCCATGCTCGGCCTTTCCGATATCGACGTGGACAGCGGCATCGACCGGATGGAGCAGCTTTACACTACACTAAAGCCTGAATTTATGTCGGGGAACAGTGTGCAAGCTCTGACACAGGTACTGGTTCTTGGAAAAGAAGCTTCAGAAGCAGCGGATCGTGTACTGGCATTACGAGATGCGTTCCGTGCACATGGCATCCGGTTAGATAAGGAATATACCCTTTCTTCGCTGGGCGTGCTAACTTTGCTCTCCTCCAACAATAAGGACATGGTTACGGAAGTCTCAGAGACCTTCGAATTACTGCGTAACAAAAAAGGCTTTGGCAGCTGGTCCATTGTAAAGCAGGAATTGCTACTGCTGTCAGCTGCGCTGGTAGCCTTCAAATATGTAGAGGATGTGCAAAGCGGCATTGTAACCTCGATGCTTTCCACCAGCATCACTAATATTGTGATCGCACAGCAGGCTGCTCTTGCTGGGGCTGCGGCTGCGTCGGCTGCAGCTGCAGCTTCATCTTCTTCGAATTAAGTGGAAATGCGAGGGAAGACATGGACTCGATACAACCAATCACCACTAGAAATGAAGAATGTTTATACCGTCTACTGAATATTTGGGAATTATCTGTGCGGCATACACATCTATTCCTGTCTGAACAGGACATTGATGTGTTGCGGCCACTGGTTATACAAGGGATGGAGCATATAAATCATCTGCTTGCTTTTATAGATGACCATGACCAATCGCTTGGATTCATAGGGATTCAGGATAACAAGATTGAAATGCTATTCGTAGAACCTGCTGCAATGGGAAAAGGAATTGGTAAATCGCTCGTTGCTTATGCTATACAGATACTGAACGTAGTCTACGTTGATGTAAATGAACAAAATCCGCAGGCCTTAGGTTTCTATGAACGTATGGGTTTTCAAGTTTTTGAGCGTTCTGCACTGGATGAACAGGGGAATCCTTTTCCTATCCTGCATATGAAGTTATCGATCGGCTCACGTTAAAAGATTCCATCGCCTCTCAAAGCAAAAGAGACCGCTTCGAGTAGCCATAACAATGGCTGTTCGAAGCGGTCCTTTGTGTTTAAGTAGGATCAACTTTTGTTTTTGGTGTGGAAGCTCCGCTTATTCTACCGACTTCAACGCCTCAATCATATGAATCCGTTTGAGCTTAATGTGCATGAAAGCCATGACTATGCCTGAGAACAGCAGTGTTAAGAGTGCGGCATACACATAGCTTGGCCACTTAATAATCGGCGCGAACATCGTCGCATCCAGCTCAGCTGTATTTAAAACGAAGCTGTGCAATATAATGCCAAGACCCGATCCGGCTACAATGCCAAGTAGGCTTAGCAGCATATTCTCGCGGTAAATATACAACGTTACTTCCTTATCATAAAATCCCAATACCTTGATGGTTGATAGTTCCCTGATCCGCTCAGAGACATTAATATTGGTCAAATTGTAGAGGACGACAAAAGCTAAAGCAGCAGCCGATACAATGAGTACCAAGGTTACAACATCCATACTCTTCATGGTGTCATCAAAGGCAGTACCTACGTTGCTGGAAAAGCTGACCGCGGCCACTCCCTCATTATCCGTTAGCTTCTCGCCGAACTTGTCCTCCCATGCTTTATCGTGCGTGGTATACTTCAGCAGCTCTGTGTTGAACACCGGTTCTTGTCCAAATACGGAAGAATAATACGCAGGTGTCATATAAACATAGTGCATTACATAGTTCTCTGTAATCCCTATGACCTTAATCTTGAATGTCTCGTTATCCTTGTCCACCACATTCAACTGGTCGCCGGGTTCAAGCCCGTATAATTTAGCCAGCTTCTCCGAGATTATAGCGCCCTCGTCCGAAAGCGTGCGTTTTTCTCCACTCACTCGATCCCGCAGCTCCACATAATCGGATATCGCATCAACAGATGCAGGGATGAACATATGCACATCCTGATCATTTACACCACTGCTGTGCGCTTTCATCGTTTCCTGTGCCACACTTAGTGATCCAGTTATAGTGGACTCGCCAGTAATCAATTGCTCGTAGGCATCCCGCGCATCAGCAGACGCATCTTCATGCAGCGCTACAAGTGCATCATATTTCATAATCGTGCCGAACTGCTGAGGGGCAATGCTGCCGATCGAGTCTTTAAGACCAAACCCGGTCAGAATCAGCGCCGTACAGCCGGCCACGCCGAACACAGTCATGAACATCCGCTGCTTGTAGCGAAATAAATTCCGTGCGGTAACTTTCTGAACAAAGCTCAACCGTTTCCATACAAACGTAACTCTCTCCAGTAGAATCCGCTGCCCGCTCTTTGGCGCCTTCGGACGCATTAACACAGAAGCATTGCTACGCAGCTCTACACGTGCGGCAATCCAAGCCGTCAATGTAGTGCAGATAAGCGCCACTATAATGGAAATGATGGAATACGACGGATAGAAGCTTTTGATAAGATCCGGCAGATTATAAAGCGAACTGTACGCATTATAGATAATGGTTGGAAACATGGTAAAACCGAGCGCAAGTCCCGCAACCGAAGCCGTCAAGCTGGCAAGTGTACCATAAACCAAGAATTTGGCCATAATGTCACGGTTGCCATACCCAAGCGCTTTAAGTGTCCCGATCTGCAAACGATGCTCCTCGACCATTCGAGTCATAGTCGTCAAGCTGACCAGCGCAGCAATCAGGAAAAAGAATACCGGGAAAGCACTCGCAATTGCCGATAATCGATCAGCGTTGTCTTTATATTCGGCATATCCCGGATTGGCACTGCGGTCAGTGACATAGACCTTCGGGAGCCCTAGTTCTGCAAGCTTTTGCTCCCCTGCAGCCAATTCCGCCTTGGCAGAGACCAGCCCATCAGCAATGGCTTTCATGTTTGCAGCTTGTCCCTGCTGCACCACTTCTGGCTGGCGCTTTAAATCGGCGAGCTGCTTCTCGGCGGCGGCCACCTTGCCTCGTCCACTGGACAGCTCTTTCTCACCTTCCGCGCGCATCTCCGCAAGCCGAGCTTCCGGCACACTGGACATCGCCTGCTCTACTGACTTGGTATGCTGCTCGATCAATCCCTCATACTCTGGTGAATAAGCCTTCACTCCGGTTGTATCCTTGAAGGATAGATAGGCTTCCGTATAGACCGGGAGCTTAAAATCTGACTCTGGGATCGCTGCGAATGCATCCGCCGTCCCTTTACCAATTCCGCTGGTGCCCCGGGTACTCTTCTCTATAAATTGAGGACTTCGCACAAAGCCCACAACAGTATAATTCAAAGTTTCAAAGTTGTTCGACAACTCCGCATCCGTTCCAGCTCCGCTGAACGTTATTTTGTCGCCCAGCGCATACTTTCCAGCCAGCTTGTCATCCAATACGATTTCTCCGGAATCCTCTGGAAGACGTCCTTCAATCATACTGTACTGGTTAAGAGGTTTATCTGAATTGTAAGAATGGACTTTGAGTATCAAAGCATTATCGCCGCTAAACACATCTGCGCTGTAACCCGGCTGAACTTCATCGATCCCCGGTACATCGCTCAGCAGTTCGATATTATCTTCGGTCAGACCATAGTTGGTCTGCACCTTCAGATCCATTAGTCTCGTCTCTTGATAAAAGGTTCCGGCTGTATCCAGCATATCTGGACCGGCTGACTTGATGCCAGAAAAGAAACTAACGCCCAGCATGATAATTGCAAAAATCGAAATAAATCGGGCTTTGGTATGCCTAATTTCACGAAAAATATCTTTCCATAACGCACGCTTTTTCATAGATGCCTTCTCCTTACCATTCGATATCTTCAACGGATACTGGCGAAGGATTGGTTACCATCTTCCGTACCTTAGCATTATTAATCTCAATAACCCGGTCTGCCATTGGCGCAATCGCCAAATTATGCGTGATTACGATGACCGTAGTGCCTGTGTTACGGCAGGTATCCTGAAGCAGCTTAAGCACTTGCTTACCAGTATTGTAATCTAGCGCACCTGTTGGCTCATCGCAAAGGAGCAGCTTCGGCTGTTTAGCTAGCGCTCTGGCGATAGCGACACGTTGCTGCTCACCACCAGACAGCTGAGCCGGAAAATTATCCAGCCGTGCACCTAATCCCACATCCTCCAACACCTTACGCGCATCTAGTGCACGCGGGGAAATCTGAGAAGCAAGCTCAACATTCTCCAGTGTGGTAAGATTCGGCACTAAGTTATAGAACTGGAACACAAAACCCACGTCATTGCGGCGGTAGCCCGTCAACTCCTTGGCACTGAACTTGGCAATGTCCGTACCGTCCACAATGACCTGGCCTTCGTCAGCAGAATCCATCCCGCCAAGAATATTAAGCACCGTCGATTTGCCCGCACCGCTGGGGCCGACAATCACTGCAAACTCACCTTTATTTATCTCAAAATCAATTCCGTCGTTGGCAACGATCACACTTTCACCCATTTTGTAACGCTTGTACTCATTTTTGACAGCAACAAAGCTCATTCTCCATCCTCCTGTCTCTATCCAAACCAAGCCTAATCACTTTACATTGTTTCAGTTTATCATAATTAGAACGCCCAAGCCCGAATGGCAAACCCTCATTACTCAAGGATAAATTCACATCATTAATAAGTTCATTTTTTTGTAACAATAATGTAACAAGGAAATTTTACCGTAAACGATACTTAGTCAATTGATAATGTTATAATCACTTTGTTTTATTCACTCTTTTCAGGCAAGAGTGAAAGAACAAGAACAATCAGAAACAGGTGATCAGATGTTCGAACTGAAATGGCTATGGCAGAACTTAGAGGGCAACCGGACACGATACATTCTAGCGCTCTGCCTCTCAGTAGTGGGTTCAAGTCTTACGATTGTAAACCCTTACATCAGTCAGCGCATTGTCGATACGTTTATAGCAGGTGACAATGCGCTGCAGAATCTTACACAAGAACGGCAATTATTGATTATGCTCTGTCTGGGCATGATTGGATTTTCTCTACTGCGCACAGGACTTGCTTATATTACAACTATGCAGTACGAAAGATCCTCGCAAAACATGATGTACAATATCCGTATTTTTTTGTACAACAAGATCCAAGGACAGGACAGAGAATATTACGACCGTAACCGTACCGGTGATCTCATGACCAAGATGACCGGGGATCTGGACATGGTTCGGCACTCGATGGCATGGATTTTCAAAACGATCATTGAATCGCTAACGATCTTCATTGCTGCTGTTATCTATTTTTTCACTATAGATGCTCAGCTAACGCTGTGGATGCTAATCCTGTCACCGCCCATTTTTATCGTGGCTTACATATTCGCTAAACGCGTCCGTCCTATGTATATTGACCTGCGTGAGCGGCTGTCCCAGCTTAACACGACTACTCAGGAGAATATTTCAGGCAACCGTGTGGTTAAGGCTTTTGCCCGCGAAGAGTTCGAAGTTCAAAAATTTACGGAGAAGAATGTCAATTACTCTACAGCGAACAAAAAGGCCGCCCTTGTATGGCTTGATTACTTTCCTTTTCTGGAATCCTTCGCTCAGGGCTTCAACGTCATTCTAATGCTGGCAGGTGGTTTGTTCCTGATGAACGGCCGGATCACCTTCGGTGAATTTACAGCTTTCTCTTCACTGATCTGGGCTATATCCAACCCTATGCGCAACATTGGTATTATTATCAACGACATTCAGCGCTTTTTTGCGAGCTTGTCCAAAATCATTGATATCTATTACGCAAAGCCTAATATCGTAAACGAGCATACGTCTACTGACAAACGCCGTTACGAAGGCCGTATTGAGTTCGATCATGTCCGCTTCAAATATGACAGCGCTATCGTACTTGACGATGTTAGCTTTACCGTAGAACCTGGTGAAACCATAGCAATCATGGGCTCGACCGGATCAGGCAAAACAACAATCATCAACCTGATTCCTCGCTTCTATGACGTAGCCGAAGGACGTGTACTCGTCGACGGCGTTGATGTCCGAAAGCTGGAGCTCGATGAACTGCGTGATAATATCGGCATGGCGACCCAAGATGTGCTCTTGTTCTCTGATACTATCGATGGAAACATCGCCTATGGTGATCCTGATCTTCCGGAAGAAGATGCGAAAAGCTTTGCCGAGCTCGCAGCCGCACACGACTTCATTACCAAAATGCCTGAAGGTTATGATACCGTTGTCGGAGAACGAGGAGTCGGCTTATCTGGAGGTCAAAAACAGCGTATCGCTTTAGCACGTGCTTTGGCAGTTCGCCGTCCGATCCTCATTCTGGATGATACGACCTCTGCTGTCGATCTTGAGACGGAGGAGCATATTCAGAAAAGTCTACGCGAGCTGGATTATCCTTGCACGAAGATTATTATCGCGCAGCGTGTATCTACGACCGCGCAGGCTGACCGTATTCTCATTCTGGATAACGGGAAGCTGGTTGAGGAAGGCACCCACGCCGAACTGCTAGCGAAACGAGGCTACTACTACGATGTGTTTAAACTGCAGAACGAGGGTATTGGAAGGCAGGTGACCGCAAGTGGCAAGGAATAAATTCGACGTCGATGAGAATCTGGAATCGCCGTTTAATATAAAACACTTCCGGCGTGCGATGGTATACATCAAACGAAAGAAAACGCCAATGATTGTTGCATTTATCCTCAGTGCACTTTCAGCGGCCATTTCACTATCAGCTCCACTGATCATGCAGCATGTGATCGACGTGACCATTCCGGCAAAAGCGAAGCTTGCGCTACTGGGCTGGGCTGGACTGATGCTTCTGACCATTGTGGTCAGCGTTTATCTGGCTACTATTCGTTCACGTATCATGACGAGTGTTGGGCAGGATATTATTTTTGACATCCGTACAGATTTGTTTAAGCATCTGCAAGAGTTGCCCTTTAAGTATTATGACGACCGTCCGCAAGGCAAGATTCTCATCCGGGTCGTAAACTACGTTAACGCCGTTTCAGATGTGTTATCCAACGGTATTATCAACTTTATTCTAGAAATCGTGAATTTGCTCTTTATCGCAGCCTTCATGTTCGCTGTTGACGTACGTCTATCATTTGTCATCCTTGCAGGGCTGCCAGTATTCTTTGTCATCATGATGCTGATCAAAACTCGGCAACGCCGGGCTTGGCAAGCAGTATCCAATAAAAGCTCCAACCTAAACGCCTATTTGCAAGAAAGTATCAGCGGTATTGGTGTGACGCAAATGTTCTCCCGGGAACAACGCAACGAAGGAATCTTCACACGTCTCGCGGGTAATTTCCGTACAGAATGGATGAAGGCTCAACGTTACAACTTACTTATTCCGTTCTCCGTAGACAACTTGTCTACGATCGTTACATCATTGATTTTCCTTGTAGGCCTACTAACACTGAGTCCTCAAGACATGACCCTCGGTGTCATTCTGGCGATGAGCAGCTACGCTGCCCGCTTCTGGCAGCCGATTCTGAATCTTTCGAACCTGTACAATAACTTCATCAACGCCGTTGCCTATCTCGAGCGTATCTTCGAGACGCTCGATGAGCCCGTTACCGTCAGTGATATTCCGGATGCGAAGACACTGCGGCCTGTAGAGGGCCATGTCACTTTCGACGATGTGACCTTTGCCTATGACCCAGGACTCAATATTCTGGAGAATATCTCCTTTAAGATCAAAGCGGGAGAAAGCATCGCTCTAGTGGGACCAACAGGTGCAGGCAAAACTACAGTCGTCAATCTGATCTCGCGCTTCTATAATATTTCTAGCGGTAAGATTCTTATCGACGATCAGGATATCTCGCAGGTTACGCTGAAGTCCCTGCGCAGCCAGATGGGGATTATGCTTCAAGACAGCTTCATCTTCTCCGGTACGATCTTGGACAATATTCGTTACGGTAAACTCGATGCCACCGAGGAAGAAGTGATTGCTGCGGCGAAAGCCGTGTGCGCCGACGAATTCATCCGTGAATTCGATCAAGGCTACATGACGGAGGTCAACGAGCGTGGCTCCAAGCTGTCTCAGGGACAGCGGCAGCTCATCTCGTTCGCGAGAACGCTTTTGGCTGATCCGAGAATTCTCATATTAGATGAAGCCACTTCATCGATCGATGCGAAGACTGAGCGTTTGCTGCAAAAAGGTCTAAATGAGCTCCTTAAAGGACGTACCTCATTCATTATCGCGCACCGCCTGTCCACCGTAAAAAACTGCGACCGCATTATGTATGTGTCTAACAAAGGTATCGCAGAAAGCGGCTCACATGATGAGCTTATCGCACAAAAAGGTCTTTACCACCGCCTTTATACGGCGCAGAAGATGGAAGCTTAATTGAATAAACACCAAAAAAGCTCAGGCCGAATTGTAGCCTGAGCTTTTTTGGTGTTTATATTTTATTAAAACTATGAAAACTAATCTATCACCGTCCAAATATTTAGCGCAAGTGAGCGAACCGCAATATTCGTGTGATTTCTGTACACCCTCAAACGCTCTGCAGGCTCTGGACTCCAGAGTAGAGCACTTCCGGCAACCTCAAGCAACGAAAGTCCAATATACTGAGATTCGTAACTCCCCTCAGACCCTAGCACATCTACAATTTCCAATAAGGTCTCCGGACTCCAGTAGCCTGTGCTGTCTTTTAAATTATAAGCAACCTGCTTGTAGGCGTCGCTCAACAGCTGCGGCTGATTTGAAATACAGTTAACCATCTGATTCAGATAAGCGGCGGATTCCTGCACATTATTCCAGTCTATTACTGCTATATACAGCTTCATCACAACTTGCTGTAAAGTCTCATCCGATGCTAGACACTCAATCAATCCCGTATACAAAGGTTTAAGGTGCACCCGGGTGATTGTTGGCAAAGCGTTTAGCTGGTTGATAAGTTTCAGGAGACGTTGCCGATGAGGCAAATCTCTACTGGTAGTTGCATTCCATTCATCCCTTATCGCCGCACTAGCTAATTTCTGACAAACGACGATTACAACCTCATTGATCTTACCATCGCGGCAGGTTTGTATTAGCGTGTTCATGGCAAATTCCCATCTGGTGCTATCTTCCAAATCCATAATAGCTTGAGCGGTGGCAGCTGCAACAATGCCTTCATTTCCATTGGTCCACCACATCATAGAACTGAAAGCATACTTGCCAACAAACCCATCCGGATGATTTCCAATTTCAATGATTAATTTTAAATAGCGAAGTCTATAGTCTAGCGGAAGATCATTAGGCTGTTGGGATAACAAGCTTCTTGCGATATCACTTTCTGATGAAGCAGCCATTGCACTTAAAATCTCCCAAGCGCGCTCATCATCTAAAAGCTGTTTTGCAGCATGCCCTATGGCAATGATTACATCCTTGTGTGCATTTGGTTTCTCGAACTCGTTTATCAATAGCGGAATGCTGTCATCGCTTCTATAAGCACCCAGTAAGCGGATGGCCTCTTTTCTGACAGTGATCTTCAGCTTATCCCGATTCAGAAGCTCTTTCAGCATGGTAACCAGTAACACCGGATTCACCCTGCGGATGCATCTGGGTATCGAGTACATGGCTACACGTGCCCGGTCCCCATCCAGATTCTCCAGCAGAATGGGAAGTGCCTTCTCCGGTTCTTCCATAAGTGAAAAGGCATGAAGTGCAGCTTCTACTACAGTTACTTCCTTATCCTGCATAAGCCCAAGTAACCTATCCGAACCGAGATCAGGCATACTTGCCATGATCTTAATAACTCTTGCACGCTCCCAAAGATTACGTTTGGCATCGTATGCAATTTTTTCTAATAAGGCACTTAATGCTTGTTGCTGACGTGGCAGCCATCTGTGGAATCCATCCGCGGCCGGCACAAGATAGATAGTTTTGCCTGATAGGAACTTGCCCTTAATGACAGCCCCTGAAATAAAAGGATCGAGCCATTCTTGACGCTTCAGATGCAGATGCTGGAATACTTCATGGATCGTAATATACGATTTATCTAAAGCTAATAATTCCTTAACTCTGGCATCACGTGTTGTACGAGGCGCAAGCCAGTATCTGGCCGCTTGTATGGCTGTAGAATCTGCCTTTGCCCTCGTTGCTTCCTTTAACAGATTCTGAAGTTTTATGATGCCATAACCTCTTTTACCAAATGAGCTAGCCAGGCTAAGCACCAGATTGTAGTCTTCTCTTTTGTTGCCCTGTACAGCTAATGTATAGATTTCATCAAAGATGACCTCTTCTACTCCCTGTGGTAAATTCTTCTCCAACGATGGAAGTGAAAGCTGTCCGTTCTGCTGGGCCAGTTTCCGGATCGTATTTAAAGAGAACTTGAACAACTCACTGTGAGGATTTAATGCGTTATGCCGGAGAATAGCAAATGCCAGTTGTTGAACGGAAAACTTCGTACCATATGAAGTATCTCTGGCATCTATAACACTATCAACAAGCATAGTAAGTTCTTGTACATGGGCATCGGTGAACACAGATGCAGGACTTTCTGAAAGCTCCTTAAACACAAAACCTCGAACAGGATCTTGCTCATTTCTAATCCGGCCCAAAAATACCAAAGTCTCATGCATACCCTGTCTCGAAAGAACCGTACTTCTAATCAACTGCATAAGCGCCGTGGAACGTTCTTCTGAACTGGATACCTTTGTTGCTTGTTCAAGCCCAGCTCTTGAATGAAGAATCGAACGGCAAGCGGTGAGTCTGATTGTTCTCTCCCGGTCATCATTGATTTCACGAAGGCCAAGCATCCGGGTGGCTTCCTTGTCACGCAAGGCATGCGGTAATACATAAAGTAATCTTTCCGGAAAAACACGTTCTTGGCGTTTATCTTCTTCATACACGGCATCAAAAATCACTTGGCGGTTGGAAGGTGCAATATTATGCAGCAACTTCGCTAAATGCATCGGGTGATCTGCGAGTAATTTCGCTATCTCAATCCATTGCTCCATGGATAAATATTTTTTTCTTTTTAGAACCCCTTCAGGCACACCATAAGAAATCAGATCGCTCCGCGACTCCGTTCGAGTCAGCAGCTGATACACCTTATTCGGATTTTGGCGTACAAGTGTACCAAGTTGTTCCTTTAACGCAGGATGTATGACACCCTCGGGTCCATGATTCATCGCACACGCAAGTACCAGATCCGCCTTCAGATTGCATAGGATCTCCATAGCTGATGAGAACCTCCACCAGACATATCCTTTTTCCCTGGGTGGTGTGCTTTCTAGCGTTGTTTCAAAGTATTCCGCTACTACGTCAAGATGCCTGCTGGCTAGTTTCTTCCAGTCTTTTATGGCATATCCGATATCAGCAAGCCACTTACTAACTGTTTCCGAATAACAGGCCTGCAATATAATCGCGGCTTCCTCCGCTCCCCACCGGGCGTACACCATAGGCAATAAACGTTCCGCCAATTCCTGACGGTTAATCTGTGAAATACTGTGCAACAGCTTACGGCGGCAATCATATGATAAATGGGGGAGCTCACGTTCAATATCAGCATCTGAAGCCACCTTTGCCAAAAGACCCGCAGCCGTATTTCTGATACTTGCCATGGGATGCCGCAGGGCTGACAGAATAATAGGGGCATCATGTGTTGCAATGGCACCGATTAAGGCAAGACGTGCTTCATAAACGCCATCCTCCAGCAAGGAGGCTAGTAATTGGGAGTACTGGACAGATCCAAGATGATCACGGCCTAATATCGCTACTTTTTTGACTCTGTCGGAATAGCCTAGTGAATCCAATTCTTTAAGTAAGCTCTGTTTGTCCAATGGATCTCTTTTAAAAATCATAAGCCCTCCTCTTTCACCTGTTCTTATTCCATCCGAACTTTATTCTCTATACTGCAATCTATCCCCTTTAAAAAACTAGAATTTCCCATCTGTTTTCGTTGACCAAAAATAAAGGTAACCCTGAAGCTGGTTGTTCAACCACCTCCAAGATTACCCATAGTACTACTTACTCTATTCATTCTTTTTTTGTATAAACACATACGTACTCTCATCCGACAGCTCATCAGCAAAGCTGAAATCAAACCCGTCGAAGCCTTTGATATCCTCCACACAGGTGATTTGCCGCTCAGCCATGAAACGCACCATTTCACCTCTGGCCATCTTAACCAAAGTCGCTCTCTCAACGATCTTACCGCCGATTTTCTGCCCGAATACACAGCTAATCATTCGAACGTTTCCGCCAACATACGGGGAGATGCACTTGCTGTATTCCTTAGAGGCCAGATTCAGAATGATATCAGTCTCCGAAAATAGCTGATCTGCCAGCTTCCTGTTCCAGAACTCATAGATAGACTTGAAACCTGGTCCGCTAAGCTTAGCCTGCATCTCCAGCCTGTAAGGAACAACGCCGTCAAACGGCCGGACGATTCCATAGAATCCGGACAATATCCGTAAATGCTGCTGAAGATATTCCAGCTCCTCCATTTGAAGTACCCCAGGTGCCATGTACTGGTACTGGATACCCTCATAAGAAAAGATAGCCGGTGTAAGACTCCGAGTTACATCCATATCCTGAATCCGTTCCACATTCAGCGTGGCGATGGCATCATTGCATTTCCACAGCGATTTGGCTTCTTCATAATTCAACTTTTGTAATAAGGCCAGAAGAGTCTGCGACTCGCTTATGAATTGCGGCATCTGGCGGCAATCCATAAAATCCGTATCCATCTTCATCTTCTTGGCAGGCGATATAATGATTCTCATGTTGCTCCCTTTTCTCTTTTCTTACCCCCGCGGGGAATTTAAATGTAATCTTATCCTATCACACTTAATCTTCGTAGGCTTGGGGCAAGTTCATGAAATTTGTTCACTGTCGCCCACTTTGCCCGCTAACTTCTCCATCTGTACCTTGACTGCCGTTTCTTCTTGTCCCACCATTCATGCCGGGAGAGTTACCTCCATCTTTACCCCGACCACCGTTAAAGCCCTGTCCCCCGTTCGCCCTTGAACCAGAATCTGTACTTAATATCTTCTGAGCGGTGATGGCGTCACAGGAGGCGAGCACCATGGAACAACTAAGCACTACTATGAGCAAAGCGATATATCGCTTGATCCGCATCTTTGAACCCCCTCTTTCCGAGCAAACATGGTCAACGTGGAAAATATCTTTTTAACATATAATCATATACATCTTTAAAACCCATGTAGGATAACACGATCAGCAGCGGATATACCGGGTATATATATCGAGACTTAATCTCCCATAGTAGATAGAATCCGATAAAGCCCAGCACCACAAGAATCAAAGAGGTCTCTTCAAATCTTTTGGCTCTTATTCCACCGATTAAGCGAACGAGTATACAAACATACATCAGAAAATTTAGGACATACAGCAACCACAGTAGCCCGTTGCGGTAGCTCGAATCCCCCTTAAATAGATCCGTAGCAGCATTAGTGTAGCTATAACGGTCCATGACAAAGCCTATTCTTCCACCGTTACTGGATGATCCATCATTCCCAAGTCCATATCGTTCCATCTGGTATGTTCCTTCTGTCCAGGTCCAAACGATTTTTTTATAATACATTTTCACTACGTCCCTTAGGCTCGCCTCGGAGAGTTTATGACTGATTTCCTCTTTAAATAGCTGCGTACTTTCTGCCTTATTATAATTGGCATCCTGCTGATAGATCGTATAGCTCTGCCAGTTATCCCAGAATCCAAACGTCTCCAGATTGATCCCCATATTCAGCCACATATAGACCGGTGCGGAATTTTCGTTAATCGGTTCATCTACGACATTCGTCGCCTGCAGCACAGCATTTTGCGTCCAGCTTGGAACATTAAACAATAAAGCCGTAATAAACAACGCGCTTAGAGCTTTTTTTACCCCGATCGCACGCATGTTGAACAATAGACTGACTACCACAGCAATCAGAAAAATAACACCGATACTTCGGAAATAGTTGCCGACTGCCAAGAAGATGGCTACGAAGACAATATCCTTTAAGGACTTTCTTTTTATAAATTTCACAGCAAAATATAAAGCACTTGTCAAAAAGGCAGTCGCGATCACATCGTTATAAATTAAATTACTCATAAACAAAGAAGGGATATAGGTAGCGGCAAACACGAGAATGCCATAATCATGATCCTCAGACTTACCCTTGAGCTCTTTATACAGCAGGTAAATCATTAACGAGGTTAAGAGTGTAAATAGAATATTGAATACTTTGATCACCAAGTAATTATCCGGAAATAACTGTAGCAACGTCTTTAAGTACACAACAATCGAGAAGTTAAACGGGAACATATGCAGATAACCCATCGTGTCAAAAGATGAATAGTCATTCCTGTACAGCATATCGAGTGCCAGTGAAAGCACCGTCTGCGAATCATCCGTCGGCAAGCGAGGAAATAGAAAAATGATCACGATCTGAATGGCAAAAGAACATAGCAATATGGCTGGAATGACGATTTTCCAACTGTACTGATTAAGCTTCAGGCATATTTTATACAAAATAACGCTTAACGCCAGCACCACCACAATCCCTAGAATAAAAAGGCCGAGCTGTTGCTTCTCCAAAACTGGCGTGTCCCCATATACGAAATAATTATATTTCGCCCGGATAAAAAAGGAGGAAGCGATAAACAGTCCTATGAAGCATGCCAGTATGAGATACAATGTTTTTTGAATTGCCCTTACCATGGAAAACCTCCTTTTCACAGTCGAAGTCTATACAAGCACATCCCCCGATTCATAAAAAGCATTATAAACACCCAAACTGAATATTGAATGAAAGCAGCGAACAAATGTAAATAGACCGCCTCCCTCGCAAAGGGTTGCGGTCTGTATTGTAATTCTTTTTAAGATGAAGTTCATTTAAACCCTTGGAAATCCAAATCTTTCAGGAAGCGATTACTTCCTAGTATGCTCTTTACCCTCTTCGATACATTAGGTCCTTTAGGTGTACTACCTCGTCTATTCAGTAAGATCCATCTTAGACAAGCCCATGCTTCGAACACCTCAAGCTCTTCCTGCTCCATAAAATTCTCCAATAGATAAGCAGAACGGAACATATCAGCGTAACGCTCGGAGATGTGGATTTTCAGCAGAATAAGTGACCATGCAAAATCATATCTAGGGTCTCCCAACTGGCCGTTCGTCCAATCGATGACGGAAAATCGCTGTTGTTCCTCTACTATATTTCCTAAATGAAAATCTCCATGAATGATACGATCTTGTCTCATTGGAGTTTGCTCCACTAGAGAAATCAGAGCTTGATTAAGGTCTGTATGCTCTCTCACTTCAGGAAAAAAGTAGTCGATGAAATCGTACTTAGGTAGTTGTATATGTTCCAGCTCAGCGATATCTATTTGATGAATTCTGGCTAAAATGCTCGCGAGCTCCTTCATTGTCTTATTATTCACTTTATGAATTGGCGTTCCATCAAAGCTTGTTAACAACACCTTATTCCCGTCCGGATTGATTCCCCAACCCACTGGTTTAGAGACGGCTCCCCCTCGTTCGGACAGGACATCCAATAAACGGTATTGAAACTGAACATCTGGTTTGGAGCTCTTACTCCATGTTTTCAAGACATAGCTTTCCTGATCTAGATTGATCTTTAGAACCTCAGCTTCAAAGCCATCATCCATCGGATGCGTGGTTAAGCTGGCTTCATGATAGAGTAGCTCATCCATGATTTCATGGTGTTCAAGCCAGTTTACATTAGTTATAGGGGTTCTCAAGAGCAATTCTTCCTTTCGGGTGATTGTATATATCCAATTATTCTTGTGAAATGCCAGCTACGATCTCAAGCAAATTGCCTTCTGGGTCAGCCACAACAGCTTCACGCAACCCATAGGGCTGTGAAATAGGTTCTTTTATAGGAGTTGCACCTGCCTTCACCAGACGCTCAAATTCCTTGTCGACCTCTTCAGGTGAGAGAACGCCAAATGAGACTTCCATTGTCCCATTCAACCCATTGGGATAACCTTGTCCTGAAATACTCAGCGCATCCCGCTGACACAAATTAAAAAATACACCACTCTTTAGCTGGACCCCGGTAAATACGCCACCATCCCATTCTATAGCCATGTTCATGACGTCCCGATAGAATGTGGCCATCTTTTCCATGTCTTTTACAATCAAAGTTACAGCACCGATTTCCATGAAATCCACCCAATCTTCTAAATTATTCCTTTTATGATCGTAGATATAGTAGCATAGGCGGTAAAATATTGAAATGAATTATAACAATAATAAAAAGCTCTGTAGAAACTCTACAGAGCACTGTCAGCTTGAATCTAACTTTTCTACCTATGTCACTGAATAAAATGCTAATCCGATACTTGAAAAGATAAGCAACAGTATGGTAATAAAAACCGCAGATCCTATATACTTATTCTTTCTAGACTTACCCGTAATTGATATTCCTCTTTTTCCAATAAGAGAATATAAAATGAATCCCAATATGGGAGTGGTCGCAATCATTAAGAATACCCAAATCCAAGGATTTATTCCTCGATACAAACAATCGTTGTAGAGCCATAGACATGATAGCGTTATAGTCAATAAAGCAAATACAACCACTAATACAACTAATGGAATCATAACGTTCTTCCTCCTTTCCTATTTGATTTAGACTTCTCATGTCCAAAAAAAGAAATGGATACAGTTTGCATAATGAAAGCCCGCGCAATGGCGACTCTTTGCCCCCCCCTATTTCACTTTTCTTTTGTACTTTGGAATATTCATGCCCTTGATAACCTACATTGAAATCATAAACCAAATTTTTTTTGTTTTTTGATGCTCGTTGTAATCTGCACAATACTCGTTGTAATCTGCACAATACTCGTTGTAATCTGCACAATAAAAAGGCGATTTCTCATTCAATTTTTGAATGGAAAGTCGCCTTTTTGTTGTTTTATGGAATTGGTAGAACTACGATTGAATTAAAATAGCCCTCATCGTACGAAAAGTCTGAGTATCCTTTTAACTTTTTGACTCGTTCATTGATGCTGCTGATTCCAATGCCATACCTATTTTTCCCTTTTTCAGAAATTAATCGCCCATAGGAGAAATCCACATTCACATGATTCGACGAATTTACAATGATTATGAATAATTTACCCTCACTAAACTTTATTTTGATTTCAATTTCCTTTTTTATTTCTTCTGTTAATCTAAGTACTGCTTCAACGGCATTATCTAAAAGATTCCCTAATATGGCCGCTAGGTCAATGGTATATTCTATAAATAAGTCATGAGGAACTTGGAGATCTAAAGTGCATTCTATATTATACTTTTTGGTTTGTTCTAGCTTACTATTAAGAATGGCATCGATGGGTATACACCCGGTTAATAATCTATATGAGAATACATTGGTTTTCAATAACTCCTGTAGCTCCTCTTTTACCTCGTCTGTTTTTTTCCTCTCCAATCCATAGGCTATATTTAATAAAATATTTTTCAGATCATGTTTTAGCTTAGACATTTCTCTTTGATTCTCTAAGCTCTCTTCGTAATATTTATTTTGTGTCTCCATTATGGAGTACTTATGTATAAGAAAATTTTTCCCTTCTAAACTATTGTAAATCAGCATAATGCACACATTCACAATTAACAAAAAAACACATGGAACGAATTGATTGATATCTTTATACTGAAAAATCCAATATATACTCATTAATGATAGACAAGGCACAATACTTAATAACAAACATTCCTTATTACTTAATCCGATCTCATTATCAGATCTAAAATAGAGTAACAGCTTTGCCGACAACATCACAATTAACAACGATAAAAAGTTTGCACTAAAATATACGACTAGCATAATGAATAACTGACCTTCAAATTTTTGATCATAATTATATGTAATAATAGACAACGCCAAGTCTGCAAGTGTAGTGATCAGCGTAAAAAAGATAATGTGGTAGATCCTTTGAGCCATTGATCCGTAGAACGAATACAGTATACAGATACTCAAAAGAACAACAAATAAAAACAACTTAACCATAGAGTTTGTATCACTAGACAATAATTTTATTACTCCCATAGCGAGAATTGTTAAGGAATAAAATTTATACTTTGAAATTCTGAGGTTAAGAAATCCATTGAAATAAATAGAGATCGATGTTACCTGAACAAAAGTATAGAGAATAGCTAGAACTGCAATGCTAATAACCTCAATATTTCTCAATAGCCAATCCTCCTTTTTATGAAGTTGTTATAAGCATCTTTAACTACCTTTCTCTGACCTCTACTAATTGCTAAATTTTCTTTATTGGTGAGAATAATATCGGTTCCCGAAACAATATGGACATAATTTAGATTTAAAATGGTGCCTTGATTTACTTTTATAAAGGACAAGGGATCAAGCATTTCTTCAATCTCTTTTATCGTGCCATAGAATGAGAATTCGTCATCAACGGTTACAACATGTATAATCCTACCTTTCTCAGATGAAATGAATAGAATCGTCTCACTTTTGATTTGATAGTTAAGATTTTGAGTTTTGAAGAATAAGTACTGGTTATTCCTTCTAACCTCATCAATGGCGTGAAGTAAAACTTTACTTATTTGCTCTTCTTGTATTGGTTTTAGTATGTATCGAAAAGGAGAAACTTCAAAGCTTTCCATGGTGTAATTGTCATAGCTGGTGACGTAAATGATAATCATATTTTTATCTATTTTTCTAATTTCCCTAGCGACTTCGATTCCATTTAAAAATTCCATTTCAATATCTAAGAATAATATTTGATACTCTTCGTTTCTAGCTTTTAAAGCATTCAACAATGATTTTCCGGATTCATAAATATCTATATCTAGCTCTATGTTTTGATACAAACCTGCACTATCCATAATAATCTTCTCTAACTTGGAACTATGTAATTGCTCGTCATCACAAATGCAGATTCTAATCATTCCTCTAAACTCCCTTTTTAAATAAACATATTATTTTGAAAATAATACCTTATTAGTAATAATTCAATAAAGAAGATCAGTAGTCCTTGTAAATAAAAAAGACGACCGAAGTCGTCTAGTAAATGCTTATTAATCGATTTCATAGCCAACGGTAAATCTTGAACTGAACAATTCATAACCGATCTGAGTATATAACCTAATAGCTTTCTTATTATCACCATGCGTGCCTAATGTCGATTGTGTTGCCCTGCTGCTGTAGATAGTCCAGTGCGGTGCAGATGATGTTACGAGCGACACCTTTTTTCTGCCATGCCAATGGCTTGTCGCAAAGTCATAAGGCCCACATTTACAAGCCCAATCGCCAAAACCGTTGTCCCCGTTGAAGATTGTATCAATACAGTTACGCTAATCCCGACAAGAACACCCAAAATCGGGTTAGATGAATACCTCTCGAGCAGGCCACGCATTTTATCCCCAGCGGATTTCTGAAGCCCATCTGACATGTATTTAATACCAAACAGAAAAATCCCAAGTCCACCAACAAACTTAAATATTAAACCTGCCAATCCAATATATAAGCCTCCTCTAGTTGTTTATTCTATTTTGACCCATTTGGTTTAACATAGTTGGCTACAAGATATAGCATGATCTAATTTCAGAATGGCTAACCCGGGTCTTCATATAAATAAAACTTTTCAAATATAGTAAGGTTTTAAAAAAATCCAAAAAAAATAAGCCGATTCATTCTGCAAAGCTGCTTTAATGCATTCATGGACGCAATATCTATTATTGTGATAATATGTATGGGAATTCACATTATTTCTCTTAGAGGTACTTAATTATGATAATAATGCACAATTTGTCTGCTCTAAATGCAAATAACTTGTTACGGAAAAATGCTAAAGCTGGTTCTAGTAGTATGGAAAATCTATCATCAGGCTTACGCATCAATAAAGCTTCTGATGATGCTGCAGGATTGTCAATATCTGAAAAAATGAGGGGACAAATTAGAGGACTGGATCAGGCATCCAGAAATATACAGGACGGCGCTTCACTCCTTCAAACAGCAGAGGGCGGCCTACAAGAGATAAATGATATATTACAAAGACAAAGGGAATTGATTATTCAGGGTCTAAATGATACGAATACGGATAACGACAGGCAACAGATTGAGGCTGAAATACAACAACTTACCCAAGAAATAGACAGCCTTTCAAGGAGAACAGAATTTAATTCAATTAACTTGTTGGCTAGAGATGATTATACGATACTTGCTGATCGATCGAGCAGTAATACAGCCTATACTATCAGTGACCCGCCACCAACTACTAGAGTAACTAACAGTATAGTCTACAAACCTCAAGGAACATCAGCAGAAACAAGACATGTAATTAGTAGTTCAGATACATCAGTAACGACCAATACATATTCAAATACCAATAATATTTCTCCAATCGCCTCTCTAGATGGAAGAGCAGGCTATAATGAATATAATATTGATATTCAAACAACAACTAAGACGGACACAAATAATACTGTTTATGAAACGTTAACAGCATCAAACGATCCACAATATGCTACACCTGCCTACTGGTTCTCTGTTGGAATGAATAAAACCAGTTTTGGACCCAAAGATCTTGGCGATGTATACGGTTCAATGCTCGAAAATATTAAAGTTAATGGAAGTTTAAGACCCATCGAGTATACATCTCGCAGTGGTTCAGGATCAGATCCTGCCTGGGATCATATGTGGTTCCCCGGCACAAACCTATCAATTATGAGACATAGGACTGTACTGGCTGATAACTCCATGGAAATCAAATATGTAATTAATAATATGGATCCAACCGATGCCAATATCAAACTAGATAATATAATCGCCCCTCCAATAAATTCAGTTATCACTGATGCAGGAGGAAATCCGTTAGCTACCGGAAATACCATAATAAATCCACCTTCAGGAAGTTCATTTAACCTAACGGGATCAGATGCCAACGCTGGCTTAAAATTTGATGATTTGCTTGGATTTCTGGCACCTTCAGAGCTTACGATTAATAATCCGGCAGCAGGTCAACCACAAATAAATTTTGATTGGCAACTCACTATCCCCTCTGGTACGAGTGTAACATTGGGCTTCAATTATGGTCCGTTTTCATTAAATCTTGATGTATTTGAACTAACACATGAACTAGTAGAAACTAAGCATATTGAAACAACAGTGAAAACGGATATAAAGGATATTGACTATGTTCCACCAAGTCTCGATATTCAAGCAGGGGCTAACCATAATCAAACAATCATCATCCCCCTGTTCAATGTAACCTCTCAAGGATTGGGCATTGCAAATATGGGAATATTGCCGCCCGGTATACCTGATAAGACATTAGCTCAAATAGATAAAGCCATAGGAAAAGTAATAAACTATAGAGGGATGTATGGTGCATTACAAAACCGTATGGAGCACACATTGAACAATGTGAAAAACTCTGCAGAGAACTTAGCTTCGGCAGAATCACGTATCCGTGATGCGGACATAGCTAAAGAAATGATGAATTTCACAAAAACCAACATATTAACTCAAGCTGCCCAAGCAATGCTGGCACAAGCAAATCAGAATCCTCAAGCTGTATTGCAACTCCTAAATTAGTATTAAAATAGACTGCAAACTCAACGTATAGCATATTCGCTTTACAACAAAAAGCTCAAGCATCGGCAGGTTAGCCGCAGCTTGAGCTTTTAAATGTTATAACCATGGATGGTTTTTCCGTTCCTATGCCGATATTATTAGTCCCCAATAGTTCTAATAATCGTGTCATACGGATCTAATTCCAGGGTGTGTTGTCCATATTCCGTATGAATCGTAGTTTTTTGAAGCTGATCGCTATTGTTAATGACCACGAGGATTTTGCTTTCTGGATAATAAGCGCACTCTGTATATAAGTTGTCCGTAATGTATTTTGTTTCCCTGAACTCATTACCCGCAAAACGAATCAAATTCAGCAGCAATCTTGTATTCTCAAAGCTGAATTGGAAAGATGGAAGATAGATCCCCTTTCCTTTACCAAAGGCATGCGTGGATATAGTTATCAGCCCATCCGTTTCATTCACAACCGCTGCTGCTCCATCGGTAAGATAAATGTTATTTTTGGGTGTTATGCTAGCCCCAATAGGCACTAAACCAAGCTCATCCTTCACTTCATATGTCCATTTTCCATGCGCTACTCTGGAGCCTGTATCCTCATCTACACCGAGCACATGTGCCATTTTGAAAAAGCTGTCACACCCTTCAAGCGCTGAAGGCTGATTCACGCCTATAAAAGTACCACCTTCATACACCCACTTTGTCAGTAAGTCCACACACTTGTTGTCCCTCCAGCGTTCTCCACCACTCCATGCTGAACCAGCCGATCCGGCATTGATCACTACATCACAATCTTTTAAAATTCCCTGACGGATATCCTCAAAATCAATGAACTGTACTTCAATCGGCAATCCGGATAAAGCCTCGTTAATATGAATCAAATCATGCATATACGTTTCATGGAAATGCCCGGACAAGGTCCACGATCTCCATTTGCCCCAAGCGTGCAGAATGGCCACCTTCGTCTTGATATGATACGGTTTGCCTTTATGATGCAACTCTTTAATTTCTCTGAATTCACCCGCAATCTTTGCGATATAATCACAAAAATCCGGATAAGGCTCTACAAGATGCAAATATCCACCCAATCCAATTCGATCTATAGGCTCTCTGAGCAGAGCACGCCGAATATTGATCCAATATTTTTTGGCATCTAGTGTAGGGTTTCCTCCCTCCATAAAGGTAGGCAGTCCACCTAAACCAACCGGAAATAGGTAGGGATGCAGCCGAATCTCATGGGTAGCTACTTTTACACCTGAACACATTCTTGCCTCGAACCCTGAGAACACACATTTAATCATCCCGTCGAAGCCAAACTCCTCGAAACGATCATTGTAAGGCTCCATGCCAACCCAACTATCATCATAGAAGACATATGCCAGCTTGTCGTACCCATGCACAATATCAATTAATTTCTTACTAAATTCGATGACAAAATCATTGATAAATGCCATCCAGTCCAGCTTGCGCTGCTGCGCCGGGATATGACTGACACGATATTTTCCACCATTCACAAAATCCTCGGCCGTGAGCGAATACCCATATTTTTGAGCAAACAGATCAAGCGCTCTAGCGCTTACCGTAAAATCATATGAACCCCAGTCCGAGAACAAATGGCGATTGCGCTCATTGCTGCCCCAGATCCAGGCGAAATTATAAAATAGGGACGTAAACCGAACCACCGTTGTTTCCTTATGCTTACGGCACCAATCTTCAAGGAAGTGGAGCAAATACTTTTGCGTTTCAACATAGATGGGATCAATCTGCATTAGATGTTCTTTTTCCCAGTGATTCGTGGTGTGATTGTACATGGAGATCTCTTCCCAAATCCGGTAAACCATGAAGCTGACTGTGTATTTATGCCAAGGCGCAATTCCAGTAATGACTACATTTCCTGATTCCCGCTCATAATTCCACTGTTCTTTTGGAACCTCTTCACCAGTAGTTCGGTCAAAAACCTGCCAGTACTTAAACGCCTCTTTGGAATCATTTACTCGGAATTGCTCAGCGAAAAAGTCTTCCATCAAATAGATGGATAAATAATCTTCGACCGCTACCTTCGGATTAGTAATTAAAAAGCTCTGCTGTAGCTTATCAGGGTTCTGGGATGCCCATTCGTTATGATCTCTGATGATACAGATTGTAGAATAAATGCCGTATCCTGCGTTGATAATCTCATCGGACAACTGTGTGCCGTCACTGTCACGTATGACATCGGCACCCCACCGTTCAGCTAACTCTAAGGTCAGTGCCTCATAACCGGATTCACCCGGTAGTGTAAAGGCCCCCGTTGTTTGCTTGGACAACTTGGATCCCTCCTATTTAAGCATATCGGACAGAAAAGAGAGTGCTAAGCCTTGACCCCATCCTTGAATCCAGTCTTTTGGAATATTGCGATAGCCTTCCCGGTCCTTCATAACCGCTGTTCCGCCCGATACTCCCAGTACACGTCCATCCTCGCTGATATTGCTTAGGACACCCTTCAGGGCCTTTTGTACATATTTGGTATGCAGCGGATTGCCGTTATTGATCATTGCAGCCGCTATCCCGCAAGAGGCAGATACTTCTTCATAAGATTCTTCGTCATCAAGCACTGTCCGCCACAGGCCGTTCTCCGTTTGCACAAGCTTGAGTGCCGCCAATTGATCGCGCAGCGAACACTCCACGTCCATACACGCCGGATACAAATACCATTCTTTCAAAAGCTTTTTGACTTGCGACATGGTATATGCGCCCCAAGCATTTGCTCTGCCCCAATATAGTCCGGACATATGATCCTGCTTCACATTATTGTAGCCATGGTACCAGAGGCCGCTGCTAGGGTCTTGCAGGTATTTGATATGCCAGTAATATTGATTCAGGGCATCCTGGATCATTTCCTGATCGTTTAATTTACTTCCAACACGGAGCAGAAAAAATGCCGCCATAAACAACGTATCTGCCCATGCCTGCTCTGGAAAATCATTCGAAATAGAAACGGTATGCTGCAACACATGATCTCCGAATCTGAGCGCATGGTTCTGCAGATAATCCACCTTGCTCATTACAATATCCCAATATTGCTGATTGCCTGTTTCTTCATACAAGGTAATCAGCATATGCCCCATGGCACAGGTGTTTACCGTCCAGTCCGGCAGGCCCAGCTCAATATATTCATCCGCCCACTGGACAAGCATATCCAAATACTCTTTATTTCCTGTCGTTTTATAAGCTCTGGATACCCCATAATAAGCCACACCACAAGGCCAGTCCCATGTTAAATCCATCGTCATTGTTTTTCTAACTACTTTGTCGATGACGCTTAGAATCTCTTCTCTGTCATAAGTTAATTGAAGCATCTTGATTCTCCTCTCTTTCGCACACACCCCCATTGGCGCTGAGAGCTGTCCGTCCTATGTAAACGCTTTACTAACTCTATTGTAAGGAGTAAAATGGTCTGATTCTAAGCATATTCATAACTAAACTGTGCAATTTCAACCATTAACTAGTGGTTCTTATATTTCGGGATTGACCGTGACTACAGAGAATGTTTGGACTTCCGGCCGCTGTTGTCTGCAGATTTCTTGATTTTATACCGCTCTTCGCGGTGGAAATCTGCAGACAAAGGCGGACGCTAACGCTCCTACAGTTCCAAACTTCTCCTCCGCCACTTTTTTCCTAAATTGTATAATATCAAGTTCTCTTTATATAGTTGAATTTGATATAACGTTAACCTATAATCTACTCAACCTACGTAATAAGAATGGGAGTATTGAGAATATGCCCAGAAAAAAGAAGCCCGTCATCGAATACCGCCACTACAGCTTGCCGATAAACTTCCCTATTCTACTGTTAAGCGGTGAACGTTGGAAGATTTCCGATATCAAAAGTGAACATCTCCATTTTCATAACCATTTAGAGATTGGCATTTGTCATTCGGATAGCGGCATCATGGAGATCAAAGGTGAATCCGTACCCTTTAAAGCCGGAGATGTGACCTTCATCCCTAGGTATCTGCCTCATACAACGTATAGTTCGCCAAATGAAGCCAGTCTGTGGTCTTATATCTTTTTTTCACCTGAGGAGCTCTTTCAGCATTCATTTAAAAGCGCTTATAGTGACTTCGAGCCAAATTTATGGGCGATCAAGGGAAAGAATTGTATTTTGAACAAGGAGGTACATCCCAAGGTTTATACCCTTGCGACATCGATTGTAGAGGAATTGAAGCACAAAAATCCTTACTATCAGGAAAGCGCCTACGGCTTATTATTATCCCTTTATATAGAACTGCTTAGAATACATTCCCGGAATGAACCCTTAGCAGAGCAAGAAACAGAGCATAACCTGAAAGGAGATTTTGTCATCTCTCCGGTTCTGGAATACATCACTAAAAACTACATGATGCCGATTACCATCAATGACCTAGCTGATCTGTGCCATCTAAGCACCACTCATTTTCGCAGAAAATTCCATGAGATCATGGGGACTGCACCTCTCGATTTCCTAAACAGCACCCGCATTGAAGAGGCCTGCAAGCAGTTAAAAAGCACGGATGCTTCCATCCTCTCCATCTCTGAACAAGTCGGTTTTCAGTCTATTTCTAGCTTCAACCGATGTTTCTCCAAGCTTATGGGCGAATCTCCCAAACAATGGCGTAAAGCCGCACATTCCGAAGCCCAATCTGCAAAAGCATCTATATTGGAGTTTACGGGGTGGGTATAAGGAAAGGGAGTCCCTGTTTACTTCACTTCACAAAATCTACTTAACACATGAATGATTTGATCCTTGCTCATAGGGGCGTCGTGCCCTGGGATATACGTAGTGAATGAAAGATTTTTTAAAAACTCAACATATTCCTTCATTTTTATGGGATCAATTTTACCTTCTCCATGATAATAATCTCCACTATGTGCATCACCTGCAAATAAAACCTCCGCTTCTTTAACATATACAACACAAGAGTCGGCTTCATGCGACCCTCCTACCTTGAGGATTTGGCAAGTGATGCCCCCTAAATCCAATGTTAAAGAATCCTCGAAAATAATCGATCCTGTGCTGACCGAAATCTTATCGAACGTATCATATTCTTTGTTCATACAGTTATAGGCGAATTCTATTTCTTCTTTTGTCTCTAAACGTTTTATAACGGACTCTTCATCCCATTTCCACGCTTTCAATCGTTTTAGTACCTCATTCGTTGCTGAAGATACTATGGTTTCCCCTTCAAAGGCATGCATGCCAAAGGTATGATCCCAATGCCAGTGCGTAATCAAAGCATATTTGGGACGAGGTAGATTGTGATCATCCAAACCCTTTATAAAGGCATCAAAATGCGATTTTGAATTACCACAATCAATCATAATTGAAAAGTTCTCACCTACAACATATCCCAAAACAGGTCTGTCTGTTTCCCTAACATTTTCTAAGTAATAAATAAAATCATTTATTTTTTTCAGTTCCATTAGATTGTTTTCTCCCCTTTAGAATAGCGGGTCATTTTGTAATTTAATAATGGATCCGCAAGACTTATTGAGCAAGGGAGAGTTTAGTTTTAGGCGTTCTCACCAAGAGCACAAGTCAATCCAACTCCAAAAAAAAGAGAGTCCCCCGGTAGCCACTTTTTTATGGCTACTGGGAGACTCCCTCACAATTAGGTTTTTGCTATAAGGTTATTTCGAATTCTTCATAGTTGTCGAACGAACTTGGAATGCTCCGTTTTTGTAAGCAAGAACAGAGGTTTCTACGCCTTTAATTACGGAAGTAGCTTCACCACGAATCGTTTTTGATGCAACAATCTCATAGACTCCGTTTTTATCTACATCAGAAGCCTTCATTGTATTGTAGAGCGAACGTTTGCCATTCACTTTCACGTATTCGTTTAGAAGAACTTTAACACCACTGTCTTTGAAGGATACTACGTAAGCATTGGTGCTACCGCTGTTACCGCCAGAGTATACAGTAATCATGACATCTTTAGATTTATCACCATTGAAATCGCCAACGAAGTTGATCTTTGGTTGGTAACCCGAGAAGTCTTTGATATTACTGTTGATCACTTTTTTAGTCTTACCTTCTAGAACGACGATATTGATATCTGTAACCAGATCACCATTAGCGGCATCCTTGTTACCAATCAGTAAGACATTATCCGCAACACCATTACCAGTTACATCCACTTGTTGTTTCGCAAGCAGAATTGTTTTTGCTGTTGTTGGAATTCCCTTAAGCTCAAAACGTTTGCCAACGGTGAAATCACTTGTTGTAGTTGTTGGAGTAGTCGCTGGCTTGCTATCAGATTTAATGGTTTCTGTACCCACAACCTTGAAAGCACCGTCTTTAAAAGTAAACGTTGTTTTTTCCTCACCTAGAACTATAGCTTCAGCGTCACCACGAATTTTTCTAGCCCCTACCAGATCATATACACCATCTTTATTAAGATCTACTTGCTCTAAAGTGTTGAAAAATGCTGGTTTACCATCCACAACAGGTTTTACACTCAAAAGCGGTTGTACCTTATCACCTGTGAAAGACAATATGTAAGCATCTGTCGTACCATTGTTACCACCGGAGAATGCTGTAAACATTACATCATTTGCTTTGTCCCCGTTGAAATCACCAATCCATTGAATTTCTGGTTTAAAGCCATCGAAACCGCTGATTTTTGCATCTTTCAATGTATTTGTTTTGCCATCGACAACAACCAGGTTGATGTTGCTTACATAACCAAGCTCATCTGCTTTGTCACCGATCAGATAGATTTTATCTTGGACACCGTCTTTATTAACATCGTTAACTTGTTTTCTGATAAGAACAGTCTTATCTGTTGTGTTAACACCTTGCAATGCGAAAGGTTGGCCAACAGTCAGTTCTCCAAGTGCAGGTTGTTTAAATGGATCTTCTTTAGTAGTTTCTGTTTTGCTAACTTGGAATTCGCCGTTTTTGTACGCAAACCATACTTTTTCATAGCCTGTTACCACTGAAGTAGCTTCACCATGGAGGATTCTGATTCCAAGCAGTTCGTTCACGCCATCATTTTCCACATCGACTGCTTCTAATGTTCTGAATAATGCCCGTTCGCCTTTCACCTTCAAATCCCCGCCCAGAATAATAGAAGGGGTATCATTCTTGAAAGTTACGATTCTAGCATTGGTAGAACCTTGGTTGCCACCGGAGTACGCAGTAATCATCACATCAAGTGCATGGTCATTATTGAAATCACTTACATAGCTGATTTTCGCGTTCAAACCACCAAAGTCTTTAATCCCTGCGTTTAACACTTTGTTTGTTTTGCCGTTTACAACGATGAGATTAATGTTGTCGAAATCAGGAGATTCATTTTTGTCGCCAATGAGATATAAAGTGTCTTTCACGCCATCCAAATCAAGATCAACCGTTCTTGTTGCTATCAATACTGTATTGGCGTTCGTTTTAACACCAGCTAGTGTAAACTTTTGTCCTACTTGATTAGTGGATGGTGCTACGGTTGAACTGGTTGTTGTTGCGACAGGATTGGCCATTGCTTGAGATGAGAAAGATGCGACTGCTGCTACACATAATGCAACGGATAATGTTTTCTTAATTTTCATTGTGTTTCCTCCGATGGTTTATAAAGGTTGGTGTCGAATACAATCTCATTATATTCCTAGAAACATAGGACAGAGTGACGGTAAGGTAACATTATCCTATTGAAATAAAACAATAACTAAATAAAATATCCAAATCAGAGGAACTTCAAGCACTAAATAATGCCAATTTCTTTGGGGGATAACGGTCGAAAAATCAATAGAAACGCTTTCATTGGCTATACCATGGGATTTGAACAACCCTACTTTTTTTTAATAGTTTGATAACAATTCTGTAAAATCAGTTTGATTCAAACGACGCGCAAACCTATTCAAAGGCTACAACGCTTGGAACTCCTCCAACAAGACGACCTCTTCTCCTTGTTCTTGTCTGATTCTAATATTTTCTTTTCCCCAAGAACACATAACGTCAACGATCTTATTGGCTGTAACGCCATATTCCGTGAGGCTATATTCGACTTTTGGCGGCATCTGCTGGTAAACGAATCTTTTGACAAGTCCATCCCTCTCAAGTTCACGTAGCTGCTGGATCAGAACCTTTTGTGAGATGCCCTGAATATTGCGCTGCAATTCACTTGTTCTTTTGGCATCGGACATCAATAAGCAGATGATCAAAGCTTTCCACTTTCCGCCGATGATTTCTAGTGTTGCCTCTATCCCTAGATTATATTGTTTCATAGAAAACACCTCGTTCATACGGATCTATTTAAACTTACCCAAAACTTCATTTTTGCATATATTTTTTTGTGAGTCTAGTACGCACTTCAAAGTAACCATCTTACTTTATTGTGTGTATTTTCTTTTATTAAAACCTGCAAGATAATGATGATATTCATAAAAATAAGGCACAGCATTTTGAGAAATACGCTTAATATAGGCCTGAGAATGGAGATTCATTATGAAAACACTGGTGATTGTGGCACATCCCAACCTTGAGAATTCGAGGGTCAATCAACGCTGGAAAGAAGAGCTACTGCAATATCCAAACGATATTACCATTCATGAGATTTATAAAGAGTATCCTGACTGGAATATTGATGTTCCTAGAGAGCAAAATCTAATGGAAGCCTATGACCATGTGATCTTTCAATTCCCTTTGTATTGGTATAGTTATCCGCCTCTATTAAAAAAATGGTTTGACGATGTGCTCGCTTACGGATGGGCTTATGGATCAAACGGCGACAAGCTTAACGGGAAAAAGTTAGGGCTTGCTATATCCATCGGCGATAAAAAAGAAAATTATCAACCTGAGGGCTCTGTTTCTTTTACCGTAGACGAAGTAATTGCACCCTTTAAAGCCAGTGCCAAACATGTAGGTGCAGAAGCACTACCGTACTTTGCTGTTTTTGGAGCTTCTTTTCAAGCGAGCGATGAAGAAATTAATACTAGTGCAAAAGAATATATCCACTATATCTTTAAGTACCATATTTGATACAAAAAGGGCTATCCCAAGTCTTGATCAAAGACTTTAAGGATAGCCCGCTATTAAAAAATCTAAAGCGTTTCTGTAGTGAGTGTAAATCCTTCGATCACAGCATCTTCGTCAACCTCAATCAAAATGCAACGTCTACCTTGATAATTCACTTGCTTCACATATTTCAAATCCTGCGGACTGACCGAAATCGTAGCTACCTTTGTTTCGATCTTTATCGATTTTGTAGTGAATTTCGGCATCACACTACTTGCCTTCATCTCATAGTGCTTGTCGTCTACGATGGTTTCAAACGCACGTTCCACTTTTTCTATCGTCACGTCTTCAACGCCGCTTACCTTCAGCACACGTTCTACATCTCTATAGTCGAGCTTAGGAGGTTCTTCTTCATCTTGGTTGGTTTCGATGACCTGGTGGATTTCCTCGTATAGCTGAGCAATGGTAGTCGCATCAAGTTGTTCGCCCGCCACTTCCTTCACAATGTCTTCGAAAATAGCTCTCTCTTCCAGTGCCGTCACGGATCTTTCGGCGTTCAAGACCTGCTCGATGAAATGCGGATCTGGAAAGTTCGATTTTCCCGTACAATATAGAATGCGGTTCACATCGGAATAATTGTCCGTCACGCTTGGGTAAAAGAAGCCCTGCTCCGGCGTACTTAACTTGACGATCGGATCTACAATGACATTGTACTTAAATTCCCTTTCCACATAATCAAATAAGAGAGCTTTCCGTTGCTTCTCCGTGGAATTCACGCTGCATAGAATAAACGGATGCGCGAACATTTCGTTTTTCTCACTTTCCTCGGCTTCATCGTTTCTATCTTTGGTGGGGCGGTAATACTGTCCGCGAACGAAAGTGATCACCGTATCACGTTCATAATGAGTATCCGCCATCATTCTGTCCACCAACAGCAGCATCAGGTCCTGCCATTCATCTGGATCCCCTGTCACCAAAGCTTGGTGAAGCATCACCTGCGCTGGCTCCTCCGCTTCCGCCTGAAACTTCAACTCGAACAATTTCTGATCCAGTTCGCCGGTCAAGAGTTTTTTGAAATTGCCCATATACAGCTCCTGCTTCTCTCTGTCCACCATTCCAAACGGCAGGCGCTCCCAATGATAGATCTCATTGCTTTCCTTCATAATATACACGTTGAGAATATCGTAAATACTCATTAAATCGTGATCCAGCTTAAATTGCTTGCGTATATGCGCGACTTCTTTCTTTATCATGATTCGTTAGACAACTCCTAGGAAGATAAATTGGTCTTTTCAGTATAAAGGATAAAAAAAACCTTCGCTATACTAGTTGAACTTAAGATTTTTCTATTAAGGTAAGTTCGTGACTCCGGTGAATGTTTGGACTTTCCCTCCATACGTGCTCGTACTAATCAATTTATCGCATGCTCTAATGCATAGTCTTCAAGCGGAATATCTACCTGTTGATTCATGGCTAGCTTGGCTAGCTGTTCACCAAGAAAGGGTCCCATCGTTAATCCCGATGAACCTAGTCCATTAGCAACAATTAGTTTATTCCATCCTTGAACCCTGCCCAACACGGGAAGAAAATCTGCAGTAAAAGGACGGAAGCCTACTCTTATCTCATTTAGGCTACAATCTGCAAGACCGGAAGCCGTTTGAAGACCTTTATTTAGAATTTCTTGCATTCCTCCTGCGGTTACAGCAGTATCATAACCTACGACATCATTTTCGTGAGTAGCACCTACCACGATATTTTGATCCGCAAATGCAAGTATATATTGATCTGTAGGCGGCATTACCACAGGCCATTGCCCTGTACTCGCTTGTTGAGCAAGCTTCAAGTGCATAATTTGAGCCTTCTGATAACGCACCTGGAGCATGATCCCAAGCGGATGAAGCAAAGCGTTAGACCAAGCCCCTGCGCACACAATCACTTCATCCGCTGTGAATGTCTGTTCTCCGACGCTAACCCCTTTAATTTCATGATCAGCATGCTCAAGAATAGCATCTCCCTCAATCATCTGCGCACCATTTCGCTGTGCCGCTCTTAGCAAAGCATCACGTAATTCACGTCCGTCCACTCTTGCTGCACCCGATACATGCAGTGCATGATAACCTTCCGACAATAACGGAAACTTCTCTTGTGCTTCAAGATCCGTCAGCATCGTAAGCTCACCTATTTCAGGGGCGTCCTCTCTGCGCAGTTCCGCTCTTTCTTTCATCGCGAGTAACTTTTTCAAATCCTCATGAATACATATCGCTCCAACTTTTGCGTATCCAGTCTCGGTTTCTCCAGCCTCTTGAAGCTCTTGAATAAGTGCCGGATAAAAGCTTGCTCCCACCTTAGCAAGACGATACCATGCTTTGTTTCTGCGTTGAGACAACCATGGACAAATAATCCCTGCTGCTGCATCCGTTGCTTGTCCAACATCCTTACGATCTATAATGATGACCTCAGCACCTAACTTACTTAGCTGATAAGCTGCTGAAGCCCCTAATATCCCTGCACCAATTACAATCACCTTGTTCATGTCCGAAGTCCCTTCAGTTATTCATTTTTTTAATCATTCACTACTTATCCATTGTATCTTAAATTTGACATTTATAATGAATTATCGTACTATAAACCTCACTCGGTTAAAAGTACTTTAATTAGAGTACTAAAATAAAAGTGTCATTCAGAAGAAAGAAGGTATACAGTTGAAGTTTTCACAGTTTTTGAAGTCCAAAGGAGCCATTGGTTCTATTTTTATGGGTGTGTTCTATGCCATTGCGATGCTTGGTATTTTCTTACCAGGGTATACAGCACTTCCAGGGAACATGGATGATTTAAAAATTGCTATCGTCAACGATGATGCAGGTAAATATGGGGCTCAGATTTCGAGTCAGTTTTCGGAGAGCTTACCATTCAAAACGATAAAAACCGATGTATCGAATAAAAAGGCGATGGATGAATTAGAGCATAATAAGTTAGCTCTAGTTGTCCATATTCCAGAAGAATTTTCCGCCAACGTTCAAAGCGGTAAGGTATCCGCAAGTATTGATTTCACAGTCAACGAAGCCTCTGCCACCATGGTATCTTCAGCCATGTCTTCTGTTGTAGGAGAAATTAACAAACAATTAAGCGCGAACTTCTCAGAGCAAACCGCAAAAGGTGTGTTAATGAACTTTAACGTACCAGAAGAACAAGCAACCGCAATGGCTACACAAATTGAAAATAGTTATGTCGGGAATTATGTTGTCATCAATGATGTTCCGGACGGCATGCACAACAACATGCTACCTATGTTCTTAACTATGGCTGGTTATGTTGGGGCAATGATTGCATCCATGCAATTAGTTGCTTCTTTTAAAGCGAACCGCGGGAAAGCGAGCAAGACAAAACTGTTTATGTTCGTTCAATTAACAGCTTTATTAATCGCTGTATTATCAACAGTCGTTGCTTTAGCCATAGCATTCTCTATTGCAGATGTAGACCTATCCTTACTGTTACCAGTTGGTGCTCAGCAAATTCTAATGTATATGGCTGCATTTAACGTATGTGCGATTATGGTCTTCCTAGTTGGCGAAGGCGGTATGGTCTTAAATATTCCAATCCTGCTCATGCAAACCATCGCCAATGGTGCTACCATGCCTCGTGATATGATGTATACACCATACGATTGGTTCGGCCGCATCACACCGATGTATTATTCTGTACAAGCTTATTTGGCACAAATGTTTGGTTCCATCAGTCCAGCACCCTTCTTATGGGGATTAGCAGGCGTATTTGCCGGGGCTATGATGATTAACATTGTAATCGTCCGGTTTGTTCATAAACCTGTACCTCTGACTAAAGAAACTATACTGCCCGTTGAAATTAAAAATACAGCTGAAATAACCGCCTAGGTTTGGTAAGATAGAGTTTAGCCAACAATTAGGAGTGGGTTCTGTGATGTCAATTCAAATTTATATCTTAAGTAAGTTAATGGATGAAAATAATTATCCTTATAAATTAAAAAAAGAACTATCCACCCCTATTCCTTTTGATAAATTGCTCAATCTATCTGAAAGCAAGCTATATTATCACTTTGAATCTCTTTCGAAACAGGGCTTAGTTGAACAGGTAGAGATTATCAAAGAAGAACATCGCCCAGACAAACAGGTGTTTTCCATTACTGATAAAGGGCGTAAAGAACTCCCGCTCAAAATTTATAAGGTAATAGAAAATGCAGAATCTATTTCAGAGATGATTGTCGCTCTTGTGAATCTTCGTTTTGTAGAGACTGATAAAGTGATCCCTATTATCGAGAAGAAAATTGAACAGTCACTGATAAGAAAAGATCAATTAAATCAAATTTACCATCAAATAGATGTAGTTAGCTCCACTCGTGAAGTCGTAGATTTCATGGAAAGCTACTACGTTTCTCAACTAGAGCAATCTATTCACTGGTGGAAAGATCTTTTAGAAAAACTGAAAACGAAAACGATATAAAAAAGAATGCCTTGGATTATAGCATAATCAAGGCATTCTTTTTTTATATCCAGCACCAATCGCAAAGCTTTTTTCAATTATTCACTTTTAATCAATAAATATAAGAAGTATGGAGCACCGATTAAAGCCACGATTACTCCTGCTGGTATTTCAGTATTGGCTACTACCATTTTACCAAGCGCATCTGCAATAACAACTAATCCTCCACCTATTAATAGGCATGCGGGAATCATTATTTTATGACCACGAAAGAGTCGTCTAACTAAATGTGGAACTACTAAACCTACGAATCCAATACTTCCACTAACGGCAACCGCTGGTGCCGCTAATAATACACTACACACTAAAAACCAAACGCGATATTTATTTAAAGATACCCCTAAACTAATGACTACAGGATCGTTAAGCCTTAGCACATCCAATATAAGATGGCTCCGAATTAATAAAGGTACAATAATAAGTAACCAAGGTAGCATAGCATATACGTGTTTCCAATTACTATTCCCAATGTTTCCAGCCAGCCACACCTTGATCATTTGATATTGCGAAGGATCTAGTACGAAGGTTAGCACAATTAAACATGCACTAATCGCAGCCGCAATAGCAATACCTGTGTAAATTAATCGAATGGGAATAATGCCCTGATTACGATCATAGGAAAGCAAAAATAAGAGAGCCACAACGATAAATCCACCCAATAGGGCATAGAATGGCTGAACATAAGTATGTAAGCCGGTAGAGCTATTTTGTAACAGCAAAAATAACATCATGGATAATCCAGCTCCAGCATTTATCCCCAGTATGCCCGGGTCCGCTAAAGCATTTCGGCTTATCGCTTGTAGCAGCATTCCTGCTATCGCCAACGCGCCACCCACTAGAAACCCCAATATCATTCGAGGAATACGAAACTGAAAAAGTACAAGCTCCTGCCTCGATGTTCCATTTCCTAATAGGGTTTGCCATAACTCTTGTAAGCTTAAGCTGCTTTGACCAGTAGATACACTATATATAAAGCCTAGCAGTAAAATGATAGCTATGATTATAAATTTCCATCGCAGCTTCATTATAGTTCCCGCCTTTCTTTACGTGCCAAATATAGAAAGAACGGAACTCCAATAACTGCAATTACAGCACCTACAGGTATTTCATAAGGGGCATTTACGATACGTGCCACTAAATCAGCAAGCACAACAAGGATGGCCCCCAGAACTGCGGATAATGGAATAATATAACGATAATCTACACCCACTATGTAACGTACCAAGTGCGGAGCAATTAAGCCAACAAAGCTTACAGATCCAGCTAAAGCACATGAAATCCCAGCTGACATAAAAGCGGATAAAAGCGCGAGGTTCTTGATAAGCTTAATATTAACGCCTAGACCTTCCGCTGTCTCATCCCCTACAGATAATATGGTAATCGACTTTGAAATTACTATGGCAAGTAATAGAGCAAGGAGCATCCAAGGCAACATTTGCTGTAAATGAGCCATACTAATCCCACTTAAACCTCCTCCATACCAAAAGGCCACCTGCTGTGCCACTGAAAAAAAGATACTTATGCCTTCACTTAAGGCAGTTAGCATAGCAGATATGGCAGCACCCGCCAGTACAAGTCGAATAGGTGTCATTCCTCGTTTACTTAATAAGCCAACACTAAAGACTAAACCCGCTCCCAATCCCGCACCTAGAATACAGAGCCAAAGTGTGCCTGTAAATGTAAGCGTAGGCAGGAAAACCATAGCAATAACTAGCGTGACACCTGCTCCAGCATTTAATCCAAGAATCCCCGAATCCGCTAAAGGATTGCGACTAATCCCTTGAATAATCGCTCCACTTACTGCAAATCCAGCGCCTGTTGCCATAGCGGCAAGTACTCGGGGTAAACGAATCGACTGGATCACCTGATGGGTAGAAGCCTTATCATCAAAAGCAATGATCGACATGAATACATCTGCAAAGGGTATTTTTTTCGCGCCAAGGGCCATAGCAAGCACTAATACGCCTATTAATAGGAGGAGCATGAAGATTAGCAATAATAAAAAGGAAAGCTTTTTTTCTCCTGTTAGAGATGATTTCTGAACATTTGTGACCAATATTTCCAACCCTTTCCCTTCACTTACAAAAAGAGCCAGCCAAGGGCCAGCTCAGATGCAAACGAATATAATTTCTAACGCAAGTCAGAGGATGTTGTAAGCAAAAATTTGACGGCTCGACTAATCGCACCCGAGATTACGCTCACATGCTCCTCTTGCGCAAGCAATGCCCAGCTTACTTCGAAGCTTGGAATGTGTAAGGACATCATGCTGTTACATAGATCCAAGCTATCCTTGACCATATAATCCAGCTCTTCTCCACCGGCAATCATAAGCGTTTTAGGTAAATGACTTAACGTATTGCTGTGTAAATCAGCTTTAAAATTCTCATACTCATTTAATAGTGAATAATCATTCCACCAGATGGAAGCACTACTTGCAATATAATGCGAAAACAAGGTAGGTTGTGTAAACAAGGCATGCAGAACAAATAATCCGCCAAAGGAATGACCAAACAATGCTTGCTTCTGCTCATTTATAACGAACCGCTGGGCAATGGCTGGCATTAACTCTTTTTCAAAAAAAGCAAGCAGCTCATCTGCCCCGCCAAATTCAGGCCAAGGCTCCCCGTTAGGACGTTTCGGTAAATTCGCAAGCTCGGCTGGCACGGTTAAATCATAGGTTCGACGCACTGTATCAAACGCTTCACCCCCAGGATAGCCGATGCCGACAACAATCGCGGGTGGATATCCTTTGGGCTTACGCGTCAGCAATCGGGTGATTTCAGCAGCGGTTTCAAAAAGTCCATTACCATCTAGCACATAAATGACGCCGTAGCCATCTTTTGCAGGCTCATCTAAAGGTTTGGCAATAAAGATTTCATAGTCCTTATGATTAGCTTTACTCGTAATCAGCATCGTTTCATAGTTGGGCTTTACATACGGTTTGATGATCATGGCTTTAGGAACTTCACGATATCGTCCATCGTCTTTTGATAAGCAATTAATCCGCTGGATCTCCAGTGATCGCCATCCACCTCGAACACTTTACCCGCTTGGACTGCAGGCAGCGCTTTCCATAAAGGACTAGCTTTAATGTCTGCCAGGAAGGCATCCCCGAGACCATCATTATCGTTAATAAAAATGTAATCAGCGTCTAAATCAGACAGCATCTCCAGCGAAATATCCGCAGACATCTCACCTTCTACAAGAGTACTTTGAGCAAAACCTAGCTCACTCAGCACATATCCCCCGTAATGGAAGTTACCCACTAAAAAGATCTTACGCGCATTCGCATTAATATAAATCGCTTTTTTACCGGCAGAAACACTAGCTAACTGTGCTTTAGTCTCTTCTAGCTTTGTATTATAAGCAGCAATAGCTTCTGTTGCCTTATCCTCTAAACCTAGCAATTTCGCAATCGTTTCTGTTGCTTCCACTACGTTACCAAGTGCATTCTTAAACACGTAAGTTGGAGCAATTTGCGAGTAGTTTTCATAAACACCATTTTGTGCATAAAAAGCTGTTGGGAATATAATTAATTCCGGCTCCAAATCCACTACAGATTCTGGAGAGGGAATACCATTAGCGAAGCTGATTTCTTCTACACCACTTAACGTATCCTGTAGATATTGCTGCGGTCTTTCACCCGTGGACCATTGCGCTACCGGGGTTACACCAAGCGTTACTAAGTAGTCCTCTAGACCAGGCGCATACACCTTTTGTACAGTTCCGGGAATGTTTACTGTATTGCCTACTTGGTCAGTTACTACAAACGCCTCTCTAGCCACTACTTCCGTTTCTTTTACAGCTGGTTCCTCCGTTGCGCTCGCTTCGCTAGTTGTTGCTGGAGTATCTGTTGCTTGCTGATTCGCTGTATTATTACTGCCGCAAGCTGTTAGTAGAATGGATAATAAACCAACCATTACAACATAACTTATTATCTTTGTATTAAACCCCTTCATGATTGACCTTCCCTCTTTCCTATTTTCTCAATAATAATCATTCTCAGTATTGAGTGTATAAGAGATAGGGCTCATTGACCATGTAACATCTTATGATTCCTCATGTACATTTTCAAGGTATCATCATCACAGCAACTTCTTCTAGCATCCGCTTTAAAGCTACAGGCGAATATTCGAACCAAGGATCTGAATGAATGACATAGATTTGTTGCTGTTTAATAGCCTCTAACTGTTTAAATCCAGCGTCTCTCTGCAAATGATGCCATGTTGCGCGTGACTCATCATCAGGGCATATAATCGTAAACAGCTTATCTACCTCTAACTCACCTAGCTCATCAAAAGTAATCTCGGCATTATACAGACGAGGCTGCTCATAACTAGATACCGCTCCCAAATCCTGAAATAGAAGATGCTCGATGCCTGTATTGCAATAAGCAAAAATTTGCTGCTGATAGATACGTATAACTAGAACTTTAGGTGGATTTGTGATCCACCCTAACTCGCGACAAACGTCTTCCAATCTTGTCCTATACTGAGTGATCCATTGTTTCGCTTCTTCTTGTTTATTTAATCGGGCAGCAAGTTCAGTTAACGCTATTAAGCAATCTTGTTTATCATCCAACCAATAGATTGGAAAATGATCCTCTATCTGTTTTACCAGTTCTGACGACAAATCTTTAGGAGAAATAAGAAGATCGATTGGCAAATGCAATAGCTCATTTGGGCTGCAATAATTTTTATTTTGGGTCAAGGTTACCTTATGCTCGATTTCTTGCGACCACAAATTATAGTAGTACGGTGTCCATTTTGCACTTAATGGTGCAGCAAACGGGACTACTCCTGCCGCATGTAAATACCCCATCATATTCCCAGTTACAACACCGATATTAGATTTTTGCTGGCTAGAATACATGGTTGGAGATATCCCTTCGACCTTTTTGAACACTCGGCTAAAATAAAACTCATCACTATATCCAACAGCTTCTGCTATAAACTTCAAGCGAACGTCTTCCTTTTGCAATAACTGTTTAGCCTTTTGAATCCGCAGCTGGGTAACGAACTCCATTGGACTTTGTATATATTCCTGTTTAAACGCTGAGGAAAAATAACTGGAACTAAGACCAGTAAGATCTGCTAAATGAGCCAAAGATAAGGGCTTCGTGAAATTCTTTTCTATGTATTTTCTAACCTCACTTAAATCTGTCTTTTGAGATTGTTTTTGCATTCTGTCACCTCTTTACTGCTTATATATTAATACAGCTTGATTAATTCGATGATTGATAATTATTCTCAATTATACTTTTGTTTTGGGAAGCTAGCAATGGTTGGAAGTGTATAGCCTCGTAAAAAAAAGACGCTCAGGGAAATCCCCTCGCGTCTTCTTTATGTGTATCTATGGGCATCTCTACCCTAAGTAGCCCTTCTTATTTTGAATCAACAACCGGAACGGAAGCTGGAGCTGCAACTACCCCTTCATTCTTCTGCAAGTTCTCTTTCACTTCTTCAGTCCCTAAGGACTGTACAGGAGCACCGATGCTGAAACTATCGATGATCTTCCCAAGTGTGGCTTGGTCAAAGTCTTCTTGAGCGTAAAGTTCAATGGTAAAGCCATCTTTTTCCCAAATCACAATTCCATTTGCAAAATAAACCTTAGTCCCGTTAATTACTTCTGTCTTCACTTCTTCCGTAGTACTGATCCCATTGTCGCCGCCCTTGGAGATTAGGAAATTAACAGCTTTATCCCCGGAGTTATACTGCACTTCAACCATGCTGGTCCCCTGAAGAACAACATTCACAAACTCATAGTCTGCCATCCAGGTTGGTGCCGGGAAGTTCATTCCAAGCTCTGCACGTGCTTCATCCAGGGTTAACTTAGCTGCAACCGGCAATTCAATGGCAACATTCTCCCCGCCTTTCCCCTCTTCAGATGGAGTCATTGACTGTGCAGCCGAAGGGATTTCCTTATCGTATTGCGTGATTTCGAGATTTCCTACTTCAAACTTTGCCATGATCGATTGGAACATATCCTGTGCATAGGAGGTTGCAGAGAATGCGCCACCTAGACAAATTACTGCACTACCAATCACTATTGCATTTCTCCAGCTACTTTTTTTCATTGTTATCCCGTCCTTTTTCTCTGATTTGGGTTCAAGAGCTCCATGGTCCAGCTTGTATACTAAACGGTTATAAATTCTTTCTTTGGCGGCTGTGTTATCCTGTTCAACATTCTCAAGCAGCTCTATGGTTTTGCTGAATTTTGTGAGATCATCATTTTTCTTATTCATGGTTGAATCCTCCTGCTTTTAAGGAAATATGCAGTTTCTTCAGACTTCTATGCAATACGACACCAATATTGGACTCACTGACGCCCATGATCTGTGCGACTTCGGAATTTTTCAGCCCAGCCCCATATTTCATTGCAATGATATTACGTTCCTTCTCACGCAGCTTGGAGAGCGCCTTAAACAGTGCTTGATTATTATCCTCACGAATCGCCAATTCCTCCGGAGACGGCTTGGGAAATATGAGCTCCAGCAAAGAATCTAGTGAGGTGTAGCTTCTTTTCTTCTGCCCTCGGAAGTAATCCGTCACAGCGTTCCTTACAATGGCAAACAGCCAAACCTCAAAATTCGATTTTTCTTCTGAAAAGCTGTAATACTTACACATCACCGTCTCAAACACCTGACTGCAAATGTCCTCTGATACGTGGTGGTTATTAATACGATAACTAATATATTTGTAAACACGTTTGTAGTACGTATCGTACATCCGGGTAAATTCCTCTTTTGACATCATGGCACCACGTGATCTTTCGATATTCTTGTAACGGTCCGCAGTACCCTGGATAACTTCCATCTTCACCCTCCTTCCACCTCACCTTCATCGAAAAGCTAAACAAATTGCGCAATTTGTTGTGAAGAAACTTACATAAGTTAATACGTAGAAAAGCCCAAACCATTAACAAATCTTTTGATAATTGTGGGATTAAGAAACCATCATACAACTTATAGTTCACCAAATGGAGACGGAGGACCTTTTTCAGCGATCGTTCATGGGGTTAATAATCACAACACAAAAAAACGCCACCCCGAAAGGCTGCGTTAATGTTAATCCCTTACTTACTGCTCCCCTAGCTTAATTAATTATTTTTGCAGGTGCAAGCTTTAGTAATTCTACATTTAGGCGTTGCTCTGCTTCCTCATCAATACGATAACCATCTGCTTCTAACCGTTCTATTTGCCGATCTAAGAAATAAACCGTATTAAAAATCTCAGTAGCACCCAGCACGGATAATACAGGTTTCAATGCATATTCAATAGCTAGAAGATGACCTAACGAACCCCCAATAGCAATAGGTACAATTCGCTTATCAACCAGCGCTTTTTGCGGAAGGAGATCTAAATAGGTTTTTAAAATCCCCGTATAGGAAGCTTTATAGATAGGCGTTAATATGACAACAATATCTGCTTCTTCCACTAGTGCATTAGCCTCTAGAATCTCCTCGCTGGCAAAATTGGCCGTAAGCAAATCAATTGCAGGTAGCTCATGGACATAGATCGAATGATGCCCAATCCCCTTTTGTTCTAAAAATCTTCCAACCTGCTGATGGATAGCAGTTAACCGGGACTTTCTAGTATTTCCTCCATTAATAATGACTGCTTTGCTCATTACACATTCCCTCCTGTGCTCGCAACGGTTAGTGCTTTTTCAAGTGTGGGTACAACAGGTACAGATAGTCCTAAATTTCCTCGAAGCGTGTTACTCTCATATTCAGTGCGGAATAAGCCCCTACGCTGTAGTTCAGGAATTACCAATTCAACAATATCGTTAAAACCTTCTGGGAAATGGGGAGGCATCACATTAAATCCATCTGCCCCTTCATTTAAGAACCATTCTTCTAATTGATCTACGATTTGTTCAGGTGTTCCAACGATTTCCCGGTGCCCGCGTGCTCCAGCGATCCGTTCATAAATTGCACGTATGGATTGCAGATTTTCACGTTTGGCAATATCACGAATAATGTTGTAGCGGATCCTCGGATTGGTCTCATCTTCAATGGAACTGAATTCCGGAAGTGGTTCTTCGACATCATACCCTGACAGATCAATGTTAGTGAAAGCTGACAAATACGATAATCCTACGTCAGGCAAAATGTAGCTGTTTAATTGCTGCTGTTTCAACAAAGCTTCTTCCTCAGTTTTCGCTACAGTAATAAACACACCCGGCATGATCTTCAAGTCCTCCGGCTTACGTCCATATTTATCCAACCGACCCTTTACATCCCGATAAAAGGTTTGCGCTTCTTCAAGGGTTTGCCATGCTGTAAAAATAACTTCCGCGGTCTTCGCCGCCAGTTCTTTTCCAGATTCAGACGACCCGGCTTGTACTATCACTGGATGTCCTTGTGGTGTTGTTGATGAATCAAGTGAACCTTGTACTTTAAACCAGGCTCCTTCATGGTCAACGTGATGTACCTTGTCTACATTTAAATACCGGCCTTTTTCCTTATCGATGACTAGCGCCTCAGACTCAATGGATAACCAGAGCTGTTTGACAACCTCCACAAATTCCTCTGCACGTTCATAGCGTGATGCATGCTGCAAATGTTTATCCTTACCAAACAGGAGAGCTTCCCCCTCATTGGCTGATGTTACTACATTCCAGGCGGCACGCCCCTTGGATAAATGATCAATAGCTGCAAATTTACGCGCTACATGGTATGGATCGTTATAGGTAGTCGTCAAAGTGGCCGTTAACCCAATATTCTTAGTTACCGCTGCGAGTGCCGAAATAATAATAACGGGGTCTAGCTTCAATGATGATTGTGCATTTCCCGAAAGCTTTTGACCCAATACATCTGCAAAAAACACCATGTCGAACTTACCACGCTCAGCCGTTTGTGCAATCTCCGTTAAATACTCCAAATCAAATGCCCGACTTGCCCCTGAAGAAGGATGACGCCAGCTTGCTACATGATGACCAGGTAGATTAATGAATGCCCCGAGTTTCATTTGTTTTTTTGTCATGCTAATCACTCCTATTGTTTATTTTTCAACTTATATAGAAAATTATTTAGCAAAAGGATTAAATTCGTTCGTATATAACTCTTCCGGTTTCACTTGGCCTTCCTTTAGCTCCCCATTTGCCACAAGCCAATCAATCCAAACATCGTATTCCGATGGTGTGATCACACCGCCTTTTTCAGAGATGCCCGTACTCTTCCAAAACTTAAGATTATCTGTGGTTTCCTTGCGTTCACGCTTATTAATAATTTCCTCGAATTGTTTAATTACTTCCTCCCTAGGTGTCGTTCGGGCCCATTCAATCGCCTTAGCCACTCCATCTACAAATTGCCTGACGGTATTAGGATTATCCTTGATATATTGATCTGTGAAAAAGTAATCACCCGCAGTAAACTCTGTGCCAAACACATCAATATCTTTGAAAATTTCTGCTACCCCTCCTGTTGTTAAAGCCCTATCCCGGGCAATCCCACTTAACATAACCACATCGATCTGATGATTCCGCAGAATCTGTTCTGCACTAGAACTTGGAACAGTCACTAAGGTTACTTGTTCAATTTCCTTTTCAGTCAAGTTGCCTTGGCGTAAATAATCTTTAATGACGAATTCCGAATGGGCACCGAGAATATTCACCCCTACCTTTTTACCAATAAAATCTTTAGCCGACTTTATAGCTCCCCCCTCGAGGGCATATGCACCTACATACGTATTTTTATCACTGCCATAGGAGCCAATGACCGACTTTATTTTTACGTTCTTGGCGTAAGACTTAATAATGGCTCCATTAAATGCTGCACCAAAGTCAATTTGTTTCGTCGCGGTTAATTGAATACTTTCTGGACCACCCACGCTGTCACCAATAGACTCTAACTTCAGATCTCCTAAGTAGCCTAAATCGGCAGCTAGCTCTGGGAAAGAGACACTTCCAGGGGCAGACTGATATTGCAGGATCTGATCTTCTCCACTTTTCGCGGAGGACTTACCCTCTGAGCAGCCAGATAAAATACCACTAACCAAGCCTACAAATATAAGCAGTGCTACTGTTTTGTTCATCTCGCTTCTCCTTTTCCAAATGAATTCTATTTTTCTGAGCTACAGTTCCAAACTTCCCCTCCGCCACTCTTCCTTTTTAGATTTTTTAAGTTCAATCAATATATAATTAATTCAATTTGTTTAGTGGGTATTATTCCTAAAAAAATATCATTTAAGATCATCCTTCTATTCATTCACCGGTTGCTTCCATTTAGAAAATTTACGCTCGAGTAAGGTCAAGCCTTGGTTGATTAGCAAGCCCAATAAGGCAATGGTTAATATGCCGGCGTACATTTGAGGGATTTGAAAGTTATATTGAGAATAAGTAATTAAATACCCTAAGCCTTCTTTTGCCCCTACCATCTCTGCAGCAATCAATACTAATATCGCCCCTGTTCCTGCCATCCGAATACCTGTAAAAATAGTTGGCACGGATGCCGGCAAAATCACCTTTAGAAATAACTTAAACGACTTAATATTCATGGATTTGGCCGCTTTTATAAGCAAGGGATCAACGTTACCTACAGCAGCAATCGTATTTAGAAGAATAGGCCATGTGCAAGCAAATAGGACGATCGTAATCTTGGAGGTTTCACCAATCCCTAGCAGCAGCATAAATACCGGAAGTAAAGCGAGCGCAGCCGTATTTCGGAACAACTCCAACACTGGATTTAACAACTCCCTAGCTAATGGATACCAGCCAATCAGTAATCCTAACGGGATCGCAATTATTACCGCTAACGCAAATCCACTGAACGAGCGAATGATACTCGCTAAGAAATGAGTGAATAGCTCACCTGAAGCTATCAAATTCCATAAGGCGGTGATTACCTCAGAAATAGGTGGGAAAAATGCTGCGTCAACTAAGCCCGCCCGTGGTGCGATTTCCCATAGTAAGAACAATAAGACTAAAACAATAGACTGTTTAAACACCTTAAGCACGCCGGAAAAAGAAACAGGATTACGTTTCTTAAGCTGTAACGTTGAATGAGCAGTCTTTACCGATTCGATGGGAATACCCTCCTTTATCAACTAAATATACGCACCTTTGTATTCAGGTTCATGCAAATAACCCCACACTTCATGCCGAGCCTTCACAAAATCAGGATGTGAGCGAATATCCGCATCTTCCAATCGTGATTTTAGCGGAATATTTACAATCTTCCTCACCGTCCCGGGTCCTGGTGTCAGGACGACTACTCGCTCCCCAAGATAAACGGCCTCATCAATACCATGCGTAATAAAAATGATGGTTTTTTGGGTCTTCTGCCAAATTCGTAAAAGCTCACTTTGCAGTGATTCTCTTGTTTGGGCATCCAGTGCGGCAAAAGGCTCATCCATTAACAAGACGTCTGGGTTAAAGGCAAGACTTCTGGCAATGGCTACACGCTGCTTCATCCCCCCGGAAAGCTCATGAGGATAACGATCTCCGAAATCACTAAGCCCAACTAATGAAAGAAAATGCCTAACCTGCTCTCTACGTTCGTGCTTTGGGATTCCCTTTGCTTCTAAGCCAAATTCAATATTGCCACGCGCGGTCTTCCATGGAAATAAAGCATACTGCTGAAACACAATACCCCGATCAAGCCCTGGACCTGTTATGGGGTGACCATCTATTAAAATACGACCGTGTGTGGGAGACGATAAACCACTAATCAAATCAAGCAAAGTTGATTTCCCGCAGCCACTTGGACCCACTATCGTTATAAATTCACCTTCTCTTACGGAAAAATCCAGCTCTTGTACCGCTGTGAATTGCCCTGTTCCCTCCTTTTGCTTGGAATCTCGAACACTGAACGTTTTCGTGACACTGTCAAACCTGATTTTTTCAGCAGCAGCCATTGACTTCACCTCAACTAGTTATGATTACGGGAAAGTGATCGTTCGCCAAAAAGGCTCAGATGACAACGACTAGCGTTTGTCCCCTGAGCCTCTGGTTGAACCAGTCAGCATATTCCGTTTTAAACATTTGAACGCTTAAATTTAAATATTCGCATTTTGTATTAATCTGATGGGATTACTATATTTTAATCCGGTGGGATTGTCAACAATAAATTCAATTCTACTTAATTAAACCCATTATTGGCAGATTAATTCAACGAATGAAATACTGCATGATGAATGGTGCTACGGACGAAGCTGTAAGCAAGCTGAACAATGTAATTGCATAGTCGTTCAAAATATGCGCGATACTAGATGCCCAAATATTCTTAGTCTTCATATAAGCCCCTGTAAGAACAAGACGTACAAGGCCAATACCTACAAGTGCTTGTACGAGATTCCAATGATAGGTTGGTAGGTGAATGGCTCCGAAGATCACTGCTGTAACAAGAAATGCAATCCAGATTCCCGCTCTGCGAGAAAGCTTGAAATTCACCACACACAATTGCAATATAAACAGGAATGGTAAAATGGTTAACAATTCTTCACCAACAAGTTGAATCCCCATTTTGACAAACATCAATACTTTACCAAGAGAATCAAGTTCTGCAAAGACATTAACTACCGCATCAGCTACAGTATTAACTTTTACTACATAGACTAGAATGAGACCGACAATCGGAGTAGCAATTATATTAAAGATAAAGAACAGCACACCCCACTTAACATCATTCTTTGTAATTTTACGAAACAGGTGATTCGCATGACCCTTAGATGCCCAAATGAATGCAACAAGCGGAATTCCCGTGAACAATATAGGTGCTAAATATTCGTTAACTTTCAATGGGATAAACGGTATTCGAGTGGTCAACGCGATAAATCCCAATACAATCGCTACCATTACAACGAGCCATTTCATAACAGGAATTTGTACAGGTAATTCATTGTAAAACGGGTAATCTAAATTTTCTTTTGCTTTTTTCATGGGTTTTCTTCCTCCAAATATCGTACTAAACTCTTGATACCCATAAGTTAAACCACTTATATGAACCTAATGTGAACTGGATGAATATACAGAAACTTTTCAGAAAAAAAAACCAAAAAAAATGCCAGTCTCCATTAGGAGTGGCACTTATCTGTTCCATTTAATATTCCTTATTTGCCTGTCGCTTTTCGTTCGCCAAGCAAAGAGTTTAGTTGCTCCAACAAATCCCCGCCACCCGTAAAAGATATGGATCCGATTTTCTCGCATATTCTCTCGAGGAATTCCAGCTCTTTCAGTCGGAACAGCGTCTGATTCTCATCCATTAGCTTTGCGGTGTTAAGCAAGCTTCGGGTTGAGGCCGTTTCTTCACGACGAGTAATTAGATTTGCCTGTGCTCTTTTCTCCGCAAGCAGAACAGTGTTAATTATATCTCTCATTTCCCCTGGCAAAACGACATCCTTAACCCCAGCACTCAGGAAATCTACTCCGAACTCTTCACCCTTCTCACGTAAACGGGATAGGACGAACGACGCAACGTCCTCTTTTCGTTTCAGAAGATCATCCAATTTGAGCGTTCCGACATATTCCCGCAGCATAAGCTGAAGCTGGATATGGATTTGCTCGTCAAATGACTTCATTTCCAGAGCACGTAATGGCGTTACGATCTTGTACTGACAAACGAAGTTAAGCCGCAGCGAAACTTTGTCTTCCGTCATGATCTCTTGGCCGATGAGATCCATTTGTTGTTGTCTTAAATCAATCGTCTTTACCACAGTCGAAACTGGACCTCTCCAGAAGTGGTACTTGCCAGGAGGAAGTTCTCGTTGTAATACATGATCATAAAACAGAAATCCAGATTCGTAGCTCGCAATTTCGTAGGACTGCACACTAGATGTTAGCTTCGCTATAATTGCACGGTTTACCTCGACAGGCAATTCAGGTTGTCTGATATCTGCATGGAAAAAGGTGTGTTCTTTAAGTATATTCCAGAATGCGTAGACACCAGGCTTAAGTAATTGAACAAATTTCCCGTCCTCATAGTACAGAACATACTCGTGATCTTGTACACGTACGATATCGAGCTCACGCACGAGATCTTCATCATGAAGGAATAACTTCATATCTTTTCCTTCCACATTAAATGGTTTAGCGATATTCAACACCACAACGGTGGATTTTGACCACATTGAAAAGTGATAGCTCCCCGGCATCAGCTTTTTCACATAACTTCCTTTATGAAATAGCAAACCACGTTCGTCAGCTTGAATCGTTACTTTGTTCAACATAATGTTTCCCCCTAATTAGTTCGACCATTGGTCTTAGAATCCCACTGAAGTTCTGGCGGAATCTCGTTTTAGCTAAGCGATTTATCTGTTGTTCTCATGGATATTCTCACACTTTAATCTAAGAGAACTTCCTGAAATTTCGCACAAGCGGTATCCACGGATTGCAAAGCCTTACTTCAGTGCACTAAAGCTAGCTGCAAGGGATTCTAGCCTTTGGTCTTTTCTTCAATTTTTCGCTCGATTTGAAGTCGAGTGCTCTACCAGAATCGCGTCCAAGGCGATTGGGGAATTGAACCCCTAATAAGGGATTCCTACCGATCCGATCGTACAGGATACCGTAACATAGCATGCACGGCACTGCGGGATACATCGATATCCGCGCCTCGTTACGACCGTCCAAATAAGAACCAATGTATGATGAAACGCCATTTGGCGTTTACCATCTTGCTAAATGCTGTCTCACAGGTTCTATAATCGCTCATTTCAGCCTTAACGAACATGGTGAAAGTATTACGACTGCATATAAACTTTTCCATTACACCCAAATCCCTCCCCTGTTACAATGGAAGAAGATGCTTCATTTGAACGGAGGATACCTTTGGCTAAGGAAAGCTTTGATAAAGAAATACAGTTTCTGCGAATGCTGGTGCTTACGAGCGGGGCATTCAGCAGACAACAGTTCGCAGACAGATTGGGGATTTCCGTTCACACCTTTGATAAAACGATCCGACGACTCAAACAAGTAGCTAGCTCCACGCACCAGCACTTGGCAGATGAACAGAGCAGGGAATTTTCCGAGACCTTTCGCCTCAGATATTATGACTCCACCGATCCATTACTCTTATTTCTATTCCGCGCCAAATCCGTAAAGGAATCTGAAAGCCAGCGAGTCTCGCTGCTTCTAGGTGCAATGAATGGACAAGCCTTGACTGCGAAGGATTTATTGGAGATGTGCTGCAGCAGTCTGCCTTCTGATCTACCTTTACCTGACGAAAAGACCATTCGCTCAGATCTCAAATACTTGGAGGAGGTCGGAGTCATTACAAGAGAGCCGGGATCTCGCCCGTACCGGTATCGAATCCAAGACGACTTGATTCGAAGCTTATTGGATGAAGAACTTATCGATTTATATGATTTTGTAGATGTGATGGCGAACACTCAAGTCCCTTCCGTTCAAGGATATTTACTACGTGATGGATTAAAAAAACATCTTCTCCGCAATCAAGTTGAGCGGCATGCCGTTGAACCATTTTTATATAAATATCACTATTACTCGAGGATTTTAGATGAGGCGCATCTGTTTACACTTCTTCATGCCATGCGCCATCGCCGCAAAGTCAGGTTTCTATATTTCTCACCGAAGTCTGAGAAAAGCTACGCATCCAAAAACACCAATCCCCTGTTTGAACGTGAACCAGAGGGCAAAGCTGAAAAGGTGGTTCCACTTAAAATTGTGTACGATCATCAATATGGAAGATGGTATTTGCTCTCGTATGATAGACAGGGTATTCGGAAATACCGGATGGAAGGAATTACGCAAATCGAAGAAGCTGAACCTGTGGATGAGATCTGGTACGACGAAAAGAATAAAGAACTTGCCGAGAAGATTAGGTACAGTTGGTTGATAGATACTGGCCGGCCGGTGACCGTACGTGTCCGGTTTTTTAATCCGGGAGGTTCGGAACCGAACTTCATCAAGGAACGGGTACTCTTGCAGGGACAATGGGGGGAAATTGTATTTGAGGATGAACATTCGTTTATTTATGAAATCATCGTAAACGGAGTTACTGAAATTAAGCCATGGCTACGTAGCTTCGGTTCTAGCTGTGAGGTTCTGGAGCCCGCTTCGTTTCGCCAGGAAATCATTGCTGAATGGAAGGAGATCCAAGCTTACTATGAATCTGTTTGAGAAAATATTCAATCACCAGATCATTTCCCGATTGGAGGACTCCGGTACTTTCATGATCACTACGCACGAACGGGCCTGGCTGAAGACGATGCTGGAGCATCCCTCGGCAGCTGATGCTTTCACTGCGGATACTATGGACAAGCTACGTACTGCCCTTGAGTCGGAACAGGGGATGGATATTTCCAATCATTTGATTGAAAAAGCCCGTACGCTTGAAAAGCAAGTCTACCACCCTCTTCTGCGATCTTTGCGCCGGCATATCATGAATAAAACGGGCATTCTTATCACCTACGCGATTAAGGGCGACCGTATTAATAAGGATCATTTGGGGTTTCCGTATAAGTTGGAATACTCCATGGTCAAAAGAGAATGGTATTTGCTCTGGTATCACACTCGGCATCACTCCTTGATGAGTACCCGGCTAAAGAAGATCCAGTCCGTCACATCAGAACCAATCGAACCCTCAGCTGCAGAGAACATTCTAAGGAAGATCGGAGAAACTCTTGAATCACGTAAAACCGAAGTCATCATTGAAATTGTCCGCGTTTATAACGCAGAGCTATCCCGTATTCTATACGCCTTCTCCAGCTTTGAAAAAAATGTTGAGTATGATACGGAGAAGGATACCTATCGAGTCAGAGTTTCTCTGCTTGGGGAGGAGCTCGAGTATTTACTTTCCAAGATACGTTTTCTGGGAAAGCGGGTTTGGGTGGTCGAAGGCGATTATTTGAAAAAGCGGATGCTTGAATCATCGTCAAAAGCTTTAGAGCGTTATGGAATCATACCCACCGATGAAGAACTATCTTCGTAATCTGAGATAAATAAGAGTCATGTAGTTAGCAATCTATGCCTACATGACTCTTTTGAATTACCTATTAATATTGCTGCTATGAAATCATCAACATAATCTTTTGCCATCTCATAACTCAGTTTCCCGACTCCACCAAGAAGAGCATCACACAATGACTCCTCGTAAGGATATTCTTCATAGAAGATGTTATCTTCGTAAGATTTCAACATTGCAGGACAAGCCTCTGTTTGTACTCCAATAATACGGATAGCTGGGTTAATCGCTTTAGCCGCAACCGCGATCCCTGTAATAAGACCTCCACCACCTATCGGAACTACTATGGTATCAATATCTTTATTCTGTTCCACAATTTCAATTGCAACGGTCCCTTGCCCTCCATAGATTTCTGGATCACTATAGTATGCGTCAATATAGGTTAAGCCGCGTTCACAATATACTTCATACCTAATGAATGAGCCTCATCATAATTTTTACCTAATTGCATTACATCGGCTCCGAAATACTTGATTTTATCTATCTTACTTATGAGAGTACCCAGTGGCACAATTACATTTTTTATTCCTAGGATTGATGCTGCATAGCTTACGGAGCTTCCAACGCGCAGCTTGTGGCGGTTTGGATTCGGATCTTATAAAGAGAGAAAATAGAGTTTTCAGCATAAGAGAACCTCATATGATCTAGATTTTACAATATGTATGATTATTCGACAATTTGGGAACATATCCCTTTATTCTGATTATGAGTGGAGGCCTGCTCTCTTTTTTGGATGAACAGCATCGAAAAAAGCAAAAATTCCAAACATATACAAGAAAAAAGACTGTCGCATGTACAGTCCGAAAATAAAGTATGCGTTTATCCCCTTCGGTTCCGATCCCTATATGCTTCTCCGGCAGCCACAGGGCATGTCTTAGTCCGAAAGAACCGAAGGGGCAGTAAGGGCATTTGCAAGCTGCATGCCATCCTTTAGTCCTTGAAGATATAGACGTTCATAAAGAACGGCTTGCTTCAATTGAAGCTTATCCTCCCAGTACTCAAACTCTGGCATACGTGCAATGTCCGTGGAGTCAAACAACGCTTGAAAAGCTTTTCGCTCTTCTTCAAAAACATGTCTAGGCTCGGATTGATGTTCAATCTGTGCGGTCACCTCATCCAATCGACCTTGAATTGTCTGTAAAAACCATACCGGAAAGCCCACCACATCTCCTCCAAGACAAAAATTCAAACGAAAAGACGCTGTATGTCCAACTTTTTCTTGATACATCCGATTAATGAGTTCGTCAACCTTACGACTCTGAGCCTGAACCGCTTCATTGCTGCTTAACGGAATTCCCTGCTCCAGTGATTTCTGTCCGAGTACATTCAGCTTTCGCTTTTCCTCCTCATATTTGTGCTTCAGATGTTGCATTGCACCCCCACCTTCCTGGAAAAGCTATGTTTGTAGACGATGTGCAAAGATTTTAATGCGTTTATCGGTTTATTTTATTTTAATTCGATATTCGCATTAAAACAACTGTAACCTCGCATACAATTTGGTTAAATTGTGAGGTGACAAGGCAATGAGACATCGCAAAGAGCCACCAGGTGACAAAAACATCATCGGAACCCGAGTTGTAGCTATTCGAAAAGCTAAGCGAATGAAGCAAAAGGATTTCCTCGCCAGGTTGCAAACCTTCGGTTTAGACATCAGTCCAACCAGTTTATCGCGATTGGAAGGTCAATATAGGCTCGTGCAAGATTATGAGGTGGTTGCTATAGCTAAAGCGTTGGATGTTTCCGTTGGGGAGTTGTTGGGGGAGGAGAAGTAAGAACAAAAAATGAGATTAAAAACTTGAATCCTCTGCTCCTTATTACTGCTTGGAGTCTTTTACTTAAGTAAAGTAATATTATAATACTAAAGAAATGCTAGGAGGCACTGATGAAAAAGCTAGTTAATGTTGTTGCGGCAATTATAGAAAATGATCAACAAGAAATACTATGTGCGTTAAGATCACCGGTAATGTCGCTCCCGAATATGTGGGAATTTCCTGGGGGAAAAGTAGAAGTAAATGAGGATATCTACTCCGCTCTAGAGAGAGAAATTGCTGAAGAGTTAGATTGCAAGATCGAAACGATTAAAGAAGTATTCAACGATAATACGCATGAATACGATACGTTCATTATCAATTTAATTTCAATTAAATGTAATGTTATCGAAGGTGTTCCAGCTCCGAGTGAACATTCAAAACTGGTATGGCTGAAGAGAGACAATTTGTCATCCCTGAAATGGGCTCCAGCAGACATACCAGCCGTTGAACAATTAATTAGTGAAGTGTAGTCTTCTCATATATAGAAGACTACACCTTCTGGGTGAGTTCTGTATATAAGAGCGTAGGTATTTCATGATGCAATTGTATCTTTACGGTAATAGGTCTTTCGCCTTTATACTGAACGGTATCGCCTGTTCCAATGTAGATATAAGGCTCATTCTTACCGTCAATCACTTTATATTTTCTTACGAATAAATGCAGATGAATTCCTCGCGCCTTATTATCAATTATGTTCTGCCCACGATTAGAGTCTTGAGCAGTATTATTCGGACTTTGCCACTGAAAGTAACTCTCATCAATAAATTTATCCTCATAATTGATACTCTCCTTAATCCCCTCCTCCTTATGAAGATCTATGAACAAGAAGTAATCATTTTCATTTACCAATAGACCAGAACCCCGAAATGAACTATGGATCTTACGATAATTAGATAGCGGTGCTGTATCTACCATTTGATATTGCTCATAAAGCTTAAAGTGTGGCACCCCGTAATATTCATGTTCGAATTCATTCTCATAGCGGTGGATTCCATAATGAAGAATATCTACAATATATTTATTATACTCTTCATGATCAAGTAGCTTCTTCAGTAAAGGGCTTTTACTCAAAGTTCCATTGTTATAGTGAACTAATTTAGGCTTACTCTTCAATTGCCCACTGTCATAATAATCCTGATTCAAGCACTCAAAAGCATGTAAAATACTATCTTCATCAACATCATCCATTAGCTTTAATATTTGTAACTTAGCAGTCTCTAAATTGATCTCTTCATAATCGAGGAGATACTCTAAAATTGTAAATTCATATACTCTCTTAAGTGGAAGCTTGCTTGATAATTCTTTGAGTGTACTCTCGAAGGATTCGTCTAGTAAAAGTGACTTGAGCTGCTCATTCTTTTCGACATTAGCAACGAATTGCAAATAGTTTTTATCTCGATAAATGAATTTGACAGGATCAGGTGCACCATCGAATTTCAAATAATCCATTAGTAGAAATGGAATTCGTCCTTGGTTCAGCTTTTTGAACTCAAAATATTCTTCCTTTAAATACTTCAACGCATTGAAGTTCTCGTTATCGATCTGTGCTAGAATTCTCTCCTGCGTAATTTTGTCCATCTGAATATGCGTACATCCTGGGATATTCGCGAATCCTGTCGCAATGGCAACCTTCAAGCTTTCTTTGTCATAATACCGGCTTCCATTCAATGCGAGCGCAATTAGAAATGTCTTACTATGATTGCCAATGAAATCAAGAACCGTTAGGAAACTTTTGTATGTATATTTTCGCAATCCTCTGCCTAGCTGCTGTATAAACACTATGGGAGAATTCGTTGGTCTTAACATAAGGACTGTATTCACAGAGGGAATATCAACACCTTCATTGAAGATATCCACCGTAAAAATAAACTCTAACTCATCCTCATCACTTTCTAAGCGGCTAATATATTGTTCGCGCACATCTGGTGAATCAGCACCGAATAGACAGATACTTTTATAACCTCTCCGGTTAAATTCACTAGCCATATATTGAGCATGTTCGATGCTTACACAGAAACCCAATCCCTTACGTACATCGCCATCATAACCATAAAAATTCATTTGATCGATAATAAAATCAACGCGCTCGTTTACTTTTAACCTTTTGGTCAATTCAGCAATATCATCTATGTTTACATCACTTAAATCAATTCCTTCAATATCAGTAATGCCGAAATAGTGAAAAGGAACAACTAGTTCGTTCTCCAACGCTTCGTGTAACCGTACCTCTATGGCGACATTATTATCAAAAACATCAAATACATTTAAGCTATCACTACGTTCTGGCGTCGCTGTCATCCCTAGCAGAAAATTTGGTTCAAAATAATTGATAACTTCCTGATAAGTAGGACTTGTCGCATGATGCGCTTCATCTATAATCACGTAGTCAAACTCATCATTTCTGAATTCACGGAAACATCTAGAGATCGTCTGAATCGTGGCAAAGACGTAGTCTGCTTGTTGTTGCTTATAATTTCCAGTCAACAGACCGAACGTACGGCTATTACTTTCGAGTAGCAATTCGAAGGACGCTTTCGCCTTTGACAATATATCTTCTCTATGCACAATGAACAGAAGTTTTTTCGGATTCACGTTCTTCACATCGAATGCCGACATATAGGTCTTCCCCGTACCTGTCGCAGCGATAACAAGGGCTTTATTCTCACCTGCTCGTCTCAATCGATTCAAATTGTTTATCGCTCGCTTCTGCATGCTATTTGGAGTAATGCTTTGTGGTATCTCGAAGATAAAATTATGATCTTTTTGTAAATTTCTTAGAATTTTCTGTAGCTCTTCATATCGTTGAATAAATAGTGAATCTGCTTCGCGGCTCCTATTCCATAACTGTTTAAATTCGTTTAACACACCTTGAATAAACAAGTCGTTTTCTTTCCTTATTAGCTTAACATTCCATTCAATATTACTTTTCAGCGCACTCTGTGTAATATTCGACGAACCAATAATCACCTTGTAATAATCTTTGTATTCGAAAATATAAGCTTTCGTATGAAACCCGACCTCGCGATCAGTGACGAATACCTTCAATTCAATATTATTAAACTCATTTAACTTCTCTAATGCCTTAGCATCTGTGAAATTCAGATAAGTGGAGGTGATGATCTTTCCCTTAATCTGTTTCTTCTCCGCTTCTCTTAATGGCTCAAGCAGTAATTGTAGCCCACTAAAATTAATAAATGCCACACTGAAAAAGAATTGCTGGCATTCATTCATGGACTCTACTAGCTCAATTAATAAATTACCTTTATCAGAATTGACTACTAATTTCTGTGTATCTTTCATCTTGATCCTACTTTCGTTAATTCCAATATATGTTCGTTAAAAACACTAATAACATCCACTGTATCCCATTTGTGATGCATAGTAAACTGAAGAGATCTGTTAACCTCTTTAAAATGACGATATCAAACATATATCAAACAATGTATTAATATACCTTTTTTTTTCAAAACCCACCCCGTGATGGTTTATTATTTATAAAGAGTCCCTATAGTCCGTTATTACATAGAAATCAGTTCTTTTAGTCCATAGATAATTGACATGTTTTATTGGTTACGTGGGGAAATATGTGGGATAGACCAATTCCGATCCTCGAGATAAGATTGATGAAAAAATATCCAAAACAATTAAGCTCACTAAGCAATTGCTTCTCTCTAGCATTATAAAGAAAGGTGCGCAGCAGCCAAATATTGTTCACCAAAAAATATCAAATTCATCCACTAGTATCTTATCACCGCTCGAACCACTTCGATATGCAACATTAACAGAGATCTTGTTAACTTTTGGTTTTAAACTTAATTTCCGAGTCATGCTTGGCATATTTGTAGATGTATGTTCAATAACCTGGAAGCCTACTTTCCTCCAAAATTTCGCAGCTTGCTCATCTTGAGCTGTCAGCAGCAGCATCTCAAAACCATCCTCGAGGTCTTCCAGATGATTAATTAATGTTTCTATAACCTTAGAACCAATCCCTTGTCCTTTAGGATTAACATAAAATTGAACAATCTCTACGGTAGGTCTGAAAATATGCGATGCTCCTATCGATTTTCGCTCATATAACCACATTGCTAAATGAAAATTTATACCAGGTCTGCCTTGTCCATTGATATAAACAGTTATTTCTTCTTTTTCAATTTCACTACGACGTATATTAATGTCGCAACCTAAATTAGATCCAATTTTTTCTTCAAGAGAAATAAAAAATGTATTAGGGATATTATTCAATGTTTTTGTAATCTTCGGTTGCCACCTTATATCCCCCCAATATAAACGTTCTCCCAGATTTATTGAGAATCCCCCCTATTTTTATAAAGATTAATAGTATTAAGATATTCTTCTATTGTCCAAATATGACAGTGAATATTTCGTATGAATCAAATGTTAATTACAAAGCGTTTCAGGCAGCATAAATAAAGAAGAGCCGAGGAATATTTTTCCTCGACTCAACTAATACATATTCTATCTTACAGATTATTCTATGCTTATAATCTATTCTAAGCCATCATCCGTTAATTGTATTTTTGCTTAATTTCAGCAATCCGCTCTGCAAGTCTGGCTGTTAGTATCATATTATGCTTCAACTTATTTCCTGCTGATTTATTAATTGCTTTATCGAAGTCCACACTTCTAATGAGATCATGAATATAAGGAACAACAGTAGGTTGTGCAGTAGAATAAGCAAGTACTGATTTTTTAAGCGTTGTGCTATCTAATCCCCACTCCACCGCAAAATCATTTACCGCATCCTGTAGCTTACTTACTTTCCAATGTTCATATGCTTCATCAAAATTGAACCGGCTTGATATTTTACCAGGCACAAGCTCATTATCCACAAATTCCTTCAATAACTGGGCTTGCTCATGTTCCCCCATATTACTCAACTCTTGAATCTGTTCATAAATAATACGGAGTGTTTCTTTATCTACCGTTTGAACACCATATGGCGAGGTAACTTTTGAACCGATTAAACTAAGAATATGATTTGCATCGATTACTTGTGTTCCCGCTAACTTCGTTTTTCCAACAAGCGTATTAACTGGTGTGGGCGGGGATGGAGGAGTTCCTGGCTGCCAAGTTAAGTTTTTATACGCACCGACATATTGCAACCAAGTATGCTCATCAATCCCAAATGAACCGTCATTCCACTTATACTCATAATATTGTTGAACCAAATTCAACTGTTCGGCGACATTCTCAAAAGAAAGTATAAATGCTTCTTTTGCCACTTCATCATCTTTAATTGTCTGCCAGTCTGTAGGGTTAGGTAAAGTAGGAAGCAGTTTCACAACTTTGATCTCTAGCTTTTGTACCGCGGTTACATAGGTATCAACAATTGCCTTACTGCTCTTTCCACCACTACTATATAACCTCAATGCCTCATTAACAGTTTCCTCGGTGATCCGTGGATATTGGAAGTTTATAATCGTTCCGAACTCTTTAGTAAAACCAAATATACGGTTTGTTCGTGAATAGGCTTGGATTAAACTTTGAAGTTCAAAAGAGCGGTCAACATAAAGGGTATTAAGCCGCTTAGAATCATAGCCTGTTAGTAGTTGAGCTGCCACAATCACAAGGTCTATGTTCTTAGTGTTACGCCCGCTACCACCCCTCGTGGCACGTTCCACAACATCTTCAAAGTAAGCATCCTCACCATGTTTTTTATCACCAGCGACAAATTCAATGCCCGTAAATACAGCATAGTCCTTAAACATAGCTTTTACAATCTTAGGGTCAAGTGGCGTAGTGTCATTTTCATTCCCAAAACTAAAGGTCATAGCGATATTTAATATTTCCCCACGCTCCGTCAGCTGCTTCTTAAATTCATCATAATAAGCCATCACTCGATTTTTAAAAGCGACGGTCAAAATCGCATTAAATTCCCTATTTTGTGATTGTGATTCCCAGTTATTCAGAATCTCTTCAACTACACGTGGAATATGTGTTTCATCTTGATAAATTAGTAATTTGTTTTTCTTCGCTTGTTTTTCAACGTCAACTTCTGAAAATGCTTGAACTTGACGTTCAATATCTCTTTCTAGTTTATCTGGGTGTTCTTCTTTAATTTTCTCGATAAGCTGTTCTCTCAAATCTTCGTAACTTTTAAACTCTCCCGTATTGATATAATCAACGTGAAAGCCTAGTACGTTTTTATCTGCAATCGCTTGTTCTATCGTATACTCATGCAAATTAGGCCCGAATAGCTTTTCGGTCGTATTAATGACTTCGCTTTTTTCGTTGATCATTCCTTTGATCAAGTTTTCATCAAATAAAGGCGTACCTGTAAAACCGTAGAAGAGTCCATTTTTCTTAAAATATTTCTTTATGCTCCCCATCATCTGTCCCATTGTTGTACGATGTGCTTCATCAATAATAAATACAAATTTCTTATCCGCCAAACTAGCATCGTGAGCTTCTTCTAGTTCCTTCACTACATTATTTAGTTTGAATGTTGTTGTCACCACAATGCCATTTTTAGCTGATTTAAGTATCTTTTTTAACTGATAGGTGTGTTGTGTATCATCAACAGAAACCGACTCATAAGCTGCATATGCTTTGAAGTTCTCGCTCGTCCGATTGTCTAGTTCACGCCGATCAACAAGAAAGATGACTTTATCAAATCCTGCTCTAGTCGATAAAAACAAAGCTGTTTTGAAGCTGGTAATCGTCTTTCCTGAACCAGTCGTGTGCCATACAAAACCGCCATGAGGTAACTTATCATCGTTGTCCCAACCAAATGCAGCACCTTCAACGGCTTGCAGGGCATGGACTTGATAAGGACGCATAAGCATATGTCGTCTGTTTTCTTCCTCACGTGCTTCATCAATAACTAAATAATCGCCTACTATCTGATGCGCCATAGGAATCATCAGAAATTGTCCAATTACTTTTTCCCAATCGTTTACAACATTATTTTTCTTATCCGCCCAATGGAAAACGAAACTAGGGTTAAAGTCTTCATATGTTTTTGGTGTAGCGAAATAACGAGTAGCGATTTCAGAAGTAATGACCATCATCTGTGAAAACGCCATGAAGTTATTATTGTATTCACCGTCACGATAGTAGCGCATAAACTGTCCAAATGCTTCATCTAGCGTTTTATCAGTCCGTTTTTGCTCGATATTGATAAGCGGCAAGCCGTTAATCAATAAGACGATATCAAAACGGTTATTGTTAGGTGTCTGTACTTCTCTAGCAATTCGATAACTAGAGTCTCCACCACGGACTTCTGCTTTTTTGAAAATCGTCAAGGTGATTTGTTTTCTCGTAATTATTGGATTGTCGTCGCGGTAAATGCCGTCAATCTTGCCTTTTGATTCTTCAATCGCTAGTATCTTTGCAGCTTCGTAGCTGTTACTGATTTGATGGACTTTAGCCATCACTTGGCTGAACTCATTATCTGTCAATTCCACACCTTCAAGTTGGTCTGCATTAATACGGTTGAGTTCACTGCGCCAATGATTAACCAAGTCAGAAACAGTAACTTTTTGCTTGTTACCATTTAGAAAGTCAGGTGCATCCCATTTATACCTAATGAGTTCTTTGACAAAATTCTCTTGAAACGTTTTCTCTGACGCATTTTTTGGTGTATCACTCACAGGTTATTCCCCCCTTCTATACAAACATCTCATTTAGATATGCCTTTTTTAGATTTTGTAGTTTTTCAAACTTACGCTGATGAAGGGTGATGAGGTGGTCTAGTTTTTTGAGCAATTCACTGATTTGGTCTTGTTCTTCAATAGATGGAAATGCAAAGCTCATTTTTCCAATTTGTTGGAAGTTTAATCCTTCACGGCCACCACCTGCTTGATTATTATCAATCTGTTGTTGACCTTTAGGAGATGTCAAGTTTAATTGAATAAAGTCTGAACTATAACCTTCAGCTGGTCTAACGATACAAACGTGCTGATTAACATTTGCGGGGCTAGAATGGCGATAAACTGCAGTTCTACCAATCGAAGCGCCCGTAATATTAAGCAATACATCATTCTTAACCACTCGACTATTTTTCATTTCTTCGTCAGTTTGAGGAGTAATATATGCCACATCATTTAAGTCAATTAAATCATCATAGACATTTTGAGATCTAAGTAGTGGAATACCTTCTAAAACGTATGAAGATTCTCCACCTTTGGGGGTTTTTCCACTTCCAATTTTTAAGGTTATCTTCTCTAACTCACGCTGTTCCCAAGCTCCAGTAAACCCCACAAATCTCCGTTTTGGCTCACTCTCACCTTCAGCGGGAAACATTTCAGAAAGATAAGCAGCTTTTAAGGCTTTCGTCTTTTCTAACTTACGCTGATGAAGGGTGATGAGGTGGTCTAGTAGACTGAAAAATTGTCCAATATTCTTTTGTTCTGAAAGCGATGGAACGCTAATTCTTGTATCTAGAATGTTCTTATTGTATAGCCTTTTAATTGTACTACCTTCAAGTCCTTGCCACTTCACGATTGAGTAAAACTGTTTCAGAAATGAACTATCAAGTCTTTCATCATGTTTCAACCAAACAATATTAGAATCTTGAAAATACTCGTCTTTCCCTGTGTATTCAACAGTTCGTCCAATACTTCCAGAAGCAGAAATCAAAATGTCACCAACTTTTGGATAGGAGTACTTGGCTTTATACGCCTCAAATAACTCACGGGAAATAAATGCGTCAGGATTTCCACCAAATGTTCCAATTTTATAAAAAGGAACTTCTCCAGATTCAGCAGTTTGCTCCTTAAATATGCGTTTATTCATGGCAACTGAACCTAACTCACCCAACTCACGCTGTTCCCAAGCGTGGCTATTTAGAAATCCCTTAAATCGTCTTTTTGGTACTAAATCTGTTTGTTCAGTCATTATCTCACCACCAATTCACTCAACAATACTTCAAACGCCGATTCCAAGTCACGACTTTCCTCGTCAAGTGCTGACAAAGTATCGGCATAACGATCGTGCAACATCTGTAGCATGTTTAGCTCTGTTTTTAGTGGTAACTCTGCCAAACCGACAATGGTTTCCACTGTGTTGCCGAACCATTTTTCATATATCAATCTATCAATTTCTTCATTTGTTAATGTCAGAATACGTTCTTGTACAGCTTCTTTGAGTGCTTTCTCATCCTCTTTTACTGCTTTGCTAAGTGCTGATTTATCTGTAAATAACTCCTCAATATTTTTCAATAGTTTATATTCATCGGTTCCTTTGCTTGCTTTCTTTAATTCCGACTTAACCGACTTATTTTCAAAAGCCTCGCCAGCTTCATTTAAGATTCCACCTAAAGCATCGGCTTCATCGCTATCTTCAACTTTCGCAGCCTCTACTAAGTCCGAAAGTTCATTTTCAATTTCTTGGATACGCATTTTCTTAGTTTCAATTCCTTTTAACTCATCACTGTACAGACGTTTTTCTATCAACTGATTCGGCACGATCATACCAACCCAACCATCTTGCTCTTCACGTTTTTTATCGCCTGATCCTTTCGTCACCATATTAGGCTCACGAGTTCGTCCTGCCGTATAGAAATCACTCAATGCGATAATTTCTGTATCATGGACCAATGAATTTTTCCAAATCTCCGCCACAATCTGATACCCGTTATAAACATCAATATAGTTAAACTCCGCCAAAAACGTCTTAATTTCAACAAGCATGTCATCCATTAACTGATTCGAATTGCTGTTGTTGTCTACGACTCGTAAAATGTCCCAATACTTATCAACATATGATATTGCTTTGCTTTCGATTTCTTTCGATTTTGCAACAATGCGAGTGTCACTTAATATTTCCTTAGATATTTCCTCAACTGGTTTCAAAAGTTCAACATAACCATTACGAACTTCCTTCAAAGACTGTACTAAAATATCTGGCACTGCAGACTGCAAAACCTTCAAGTCTTCAATATTCTGTTGAGGAATCCCACCAAGTAAATGTGCATCCACATCTTGGGGAATTTCTTCGTCTATTACTTCAACATAGCGAGGAATGTTCATGTTATATTGGTTTTCGAGAATATCTTTACGTTTCGCCAAACAGCTATAACCCTTTTCTTCTCTACGCTCAACATATGTATCCACAATTTTTGCAATGTCTTTTTCTTGTAGAACATTCTGTTTGCCGACTTTAATAAAACTGCGAGAGGCATCAATAATCAAAACAGGCTCATCTATTTTACGACCCTTCTTCAATATCATCACGGATACTGGAATAGATGTATTGGTGAATAGGCTACTCGGCAAGCCAATGATACTATCAATGTAGTTTTTCTCTAATAGCCTTTCACGAATCGCTCCCTCAGCCCCACCACGAAATAAAACGCCGTGAGGCAAGACAATCGCCATTGTACCATTTTTACCTAAGTGAAATAATCCGTGTAAAAGGAAAGCAAAATCCCCCTTAGAATCTGGCGGCAATACCCCGGCAATTTCAAAACGTGGGTCACTGACTTTTAATCCTGCTTTGTTCCAACCTTTTACGGAATACGGTGGGTTCATAACGACTGCATCAAACTGTACACCTTCATTCGGACGTTCTGGGTCTTCGGGCCAATCATGCGAAAGCGTGTCCCCATTTTTAATCGTCATTTTTTCTGGACGGACACCATGAAGTAATAAATTCATACGAGTCAAGTTATAGGTAGCTGTATTCTTTTCTTGCCCGTAATAGCTCAAATCCTTTTGGACTTCTTTACCTAAATGCTTCTTAACCGTCAAAAGTAGCGAACCAGAACCAACAGTGGGGTCATAGATTGTCTTAACATCAGACATTTTCGCTACAATTTGTGCCATGACTTCACTGACTTGATGGGGCGTGTAGAACTCCCCTGCCTTTTTCCCTGACTCCATTGCAAACTGACCGATAAGATACTCATACGCATCACCTAATACATCGCCTTTTTGCAATGCTACCATGTTCAAGTCTGCAAACAGCAAAATTAGAGACTTAATGTTTTTACTACGTTCGTTTAGATTGCTACCTAAAGCAGTATCCGTTAAATCAAGTGTCGAACTTGAAAACAATCCTTTGAAGTCACTAGAATCACTAGATACAGCAATTGTGCGCTCGAAATTATTCAAGCTATCCGTTACTTTTTGAACTTCGAAATTTCCCGAATTAATGTCTTTTAACCACGATTGGTAGAGATATTCAGGAGCAACATAATAGCCAAGTGCCATTTGAAGCATTTTATCTAGTTCTTCACCGTATTCTATTTTTGCCTTTACATACTCCTCTACTAATTCAGATTCAGTTATTTGCCCTAAATCGCTGCTTATTTTGAATTCTTCCAACGTTTTATCACTCAAAAACTTATAGAACATCAAACCAAGCATGTAATCTTTATAACGGCTAGCATCCATTGAGCCGCGTAATTCATTTGCTCCGTCCCATAATCTACGTTTAATTTCTTCTGATGTAATCACTTTGTATCCTCCATTGATTTTTCGTTTGTTCAACCCAATAATGTCGCCTAAATTAATCTCAAGCACCAAACATATATCGTCAAATTTACGGTAATCCCCAATGTCTCTCCTTTGTCTCGATTAGAGCGGATCGCTACTGTAAATTCAGTTAAAATTTTATATATTTTATCCATCTCAAGACCCATTCTACAATTAGAAATTGTAAACTTATACTTTATTCTATCATGTTGCCAAAAAAACTGCCTTAATGTATATGGGTGTTAATCAACCTGTGTTAAACGATTTCCCCATTATTTAACCGTTATAGATCATGTTTCAAAATTGACTTGAAAAAACATTCAATCTCGGTGGTGACATCCACATATTAGCAGATTAAACAACTCCGCACGTGAAAGAAGCTACTGCTCCATAAGAATTAGTTACTTACAAGCCCGGGGTAACATATCTAACAAACTAGCATATAATTTTTCTATCTGTTCCAAACAACCTCTTACTCTATTCTCCTATGCTTTTAATCAAACGTATCGAATGTTTTTTCTTACATATATTATTAATTTGATTATATTAGATGTGGAGGTTTATAAATTAATAACTATCAAAATTACTTTATGAACTATTAGAATCAACCCCGAGCAAGTAGTGATAGATAGAATTCAGAACGTTCTAATCAGGCCCCAATTACTGAAAGCAATTGGGAAAGGTGTCAACGAGCAAAAGATAGGGTGAATTAGCCTTTACATGAGGATCTCTTGCGTGAAAGTCAGAATTGCAAAACTGGAGGAAAACAAGCGAAATTACATTTCCTTGTATGAGATGGACCAAATCGACCGTGACCTCTTCTACGTGCGTCTCAATGGCAATATAATTATTAGATTTTCTTGCTTCGCCGCTTGCTCCCCCACGGGATCAGAGTCAAACAAAGCTGCTACCTTAAGATTATGAGATTTTAGAATGGTTGCATAAAAAAACTTTGCTTGCAGTTCCCGCGGGAATAAGGGCGATTTTATCATTTAAGCTAACAATATTATCACTACGTAGGATTTCAGAAACTGTTTCTATATACCAGTAGTCGGTAAGACCTTCGAAAACAAGATTTCTTTGTTGAGTGAATAAACTTTGAGCTAAATCATAGCCATGTGCTTCTTGCAATGGCAAGATAGCATTTGAGTCTGATGCGGTCACAGTTGTATGGATTTTCGCGCCCACTTCTAATGGAACTACGAAAAATTGCAGTCTGGCTCTTTTTTTACCCATCCTTAATTTTGGAGTGATATGTAATTTTAACTCTATCCGATAATCTTATAGTACCTACATTACCTTTACTTCCACTCCTCTTATTCAGATCTATAAAATAAATTTGAACCGTAACTCCGTTATTACTTTCGTATTTTATTGGCACTTCAATTCCAGACATGGCGGCTATCCAAGATAGACCAAAGAATACACTAACCAAACCACAAAAAAGCGGATTCAGCCCTATGCTGAACCCGCTCTTCCATTACTCACTTCGCTCTAATCAATAAGCCCCGACTTATGCAACAACCGCTGAATCAGTACTGCCACTTCCGCACGGGTGACATTAGCCTTTGCCTCCAGCTTATTGTCGCCACGGCCGCTGATCAAGCCAGCTTTGGCGGCAAGCGCCAGGCTGTCCTTAGCCCAGACACCTATGTTTCCTGCATCTGTAAAAGCAGCAAGTATGCTTGTCGCATCTACTGTGCCAGTCTGGTCCGCAAGGCCAGTTAACTTCATCGCTTTAGCGATAATGTTCATGGCTTGCTCGCGAGTGATTGGAACATTGGGTTGGAATGTCCCGTCCTCAAAACCGGTGATCAGACCGTACTCGGATGCCGTTTCAACCGCTCCTGCATACCAGCTATTATCTGGTACATCCACAAATGCTGTCTTCCCTTCCCCAAGCTTCAGTCCCAGACCGCGTACGATGATCGCCGCGAACTCCGCTCGGGTAATATCTGCGTTCGGGTTAAACGTCGTTTTGTTCACTCCGTTAATCACCAGACGTGATCCCATATCGTTCACTGCGTCCTTCGCCCAATGATTCTCCACATCCGCAAAAGTCAGTGGATGCCAGATCACCGAATACGAGCTATTCGTCACACTCTTAATAACTGCGTAGTATTTGCCGTCCTTCAGAACGAATCTGGTCGGTACATGGCGCACTGTGCCATTTGGCTCCACAACGACGCCAGTCGTAATCTGGTTTGGATCAGTACCACCTGGAAGTGCCACTATCCGCTCTACGTAAGCATTGAACTGACTCACTTCCACTGTCGATGTACCGTAAGTAGCGGTAACAGTGAAATCTAGTGACGGTGCAACGAGTGTAAAGCCACCTCTACTTGCAGTACCTGCCACTACCTGGTTCATAGATGCCGAGGTCTCACTGATCGTAATCTTCAGTGTGATATCTTCCAGCTTCAAGCCACTTCCAAGTTTTTTTGCTAACGCATCAATATTGATTTCGTCGGCTGGCAAAGTATAAGTACCTTTGCTTGTCTGAAACACTAGGGTAGCCGATGCGTTCTCCATGTTCTTAATTATTTGGCCATTTAACTCAGCGACGATGATGTTGGAATCCTGCGTCACCGGAACGGTCACCACCGCCCCATTACCTTCCGCGTCCAGCCTCGCTTGGAGTTTAGCTGGGTCGACGACGATAATAGTTGTTGCCACGTTTCCTAAGGTCGTTGTTGTTGCTTTGCCCGCGTTCTCTTCCTTACCGTTAACAAGGACGATCACATCGGTAACGACTGTGTTCGCATTACCGGGGGTTGTTCCGCTATTCGAGTTGCTTCCGGATCCTGGGCTGTCCGGATCAGTACCAGGTGTTACGGTGTCAGCCGCCACAGCGGCTGTTGCACTACCGTATTTTACCACCTTGCCGTCAGCATCTAGTTCTGCAATCCCAATTGTATCCCCATTGGCCGCAGGAACCAATCCCTCAATGCCTACAAGCATGTATCCAGTCAGGACATCTCCCACATTTGGTACGACGATGCTACCAGCGCCAAAGTTCTTATAAAAGAGCTTATGTCCTTCAGCCAGTGCAGGCGTAACGGTGATTTGCGTATAGCCGTTATTGGCCGAGCCACTTGGATCGATGGCAATCACGTTCAAGCCACCCGCAGGGTTAAACATATTAATTGTAAAGGTCAGCGTAGTTGACGGTCCCGCTGGAACGGACCCGCTAGCTACCACCCGTACCTTAACGATGTGTTCACCGCTCAAGTCCGGCAAGTTGGTTCCGTCGAACCGTATATATGGTCCGTCGTCCACTGAAAATTCCATACTTGTGTCCAGACCAACAATCGTATTGTTCAGATCATCAGCCGTGACTTCAGGCGCGGACGGAATGACCGCATTCGAGTCATGAACGATAACCTGAGCAGCAATAGAAGCGAATGCTGTTGCCGTTGCCTTTTCCCGAACATAATACGTGTCCGGCGCAAGGTCAGTAATCATTGTGTCTGTAACTTCTGTCCAAAGACCAGTGCTGCCTATTTTGTATTCCATTTGGACTGTCAGATTCTGAATGGTGCCATTATTAGCCCCATTGTACGTCACATCCGTGACAGTCACACCTACCGGAGCCGCTGCACGAGCTGGAATGCTTAACGTCTGTACCGCACTATCCGTAGTTGTTGAACCGTCACCTTTCTTAAGGATGCTCAGTGACGTTCCCAACCAGCTGCTATCAATTTCCAGCTTGCCATCTACTGGCACCGTAATCGCTGTATCGTTTACCATGTATGAGCCACTTGGCGTCAGGCCTGCCAACTGTTCAGTAGCATAGTCGATGACGGCCGCTGGCGTCGCTTCTGGCATTTTCGTGAATGCCGATACCGTCACTTGCACCGAAGCCGACGTAAATGCCGTCGCTGTTGCTTTCGTCCGCACATAATACGTTTCTGGAGTAAGCCCCGTCACGCTTGTACCAGGTACATCTGTCCATGCACCTGCTGTACCTTTTTTGTATTCCATCTCAGTAGTAACATTCGTTAATGTACCATCGTTTGTGTTCAATCCCGTTTCACCCGTTGCTGTTACACCAGTCGGCGCCACTGAACGGGACGGAATGCTTAGCGTCTGCGCCGCACTATCCGTTGTCGTCGAGCTGTTGCCTTTCTTCACGATGCTTAGCGATGTTCCTATCCAACTACTATTAATGTCCAGCTTACCATCTGCTGTCGCCGTAACCGCTGAACCATTTACCATGTACAAGCCACTTGGCGTCAAGCCTGTCAACTGCTCTGCCGCATAGTCAATGATGGCTGTCGGTGTTGCTTCCAGCGTTGGCACGAACGTAGCCACCGTCACGATCTTCGCTTCTGAGGCAAATGCTGTCAAAGTCGCTTTCGTCCGCACATAATATGTGTCCGGAATAAGTCCTGTCACGGTTGTGCCTGACACATCCGTCCATGCCCCTGCTGTGCCCTTCTTGTATTCCATCACGGTTGTTACGTTCGTCAATTTGCCATCGTTGGCATTTATCGCTGTTTCATCCGTCGCCGTTACACCAGTCGGCACCCCTGAACGGGACGGAATGCTTAACGTCTCCGCCGCACTATCCGTTGTCGTCGAGCCATTGCCTTTCTTCACAATACTCAGCGACGTTCCCAACCAACTGTTACCAATAGCTAATTTGCCATCTGCTGTCGCTGTTACCAAAGCTCCGTTTACTGTGTACGAGCTGTTTGGCGTGAGACCTGTCAATTGTTCGGCCGAATAATCAATAACAGCTGTCGGCGCCACTTCCGGTGTTGCTACAAAAGCAACCACCGCCACTTGCACTGAAGCTGACGCAAATTCCGTCGCCGTCGCTTTCGTCCGCACATGGTACGTGTCCGGAGTCAGTCCCGTTACGGTTACACCCGTCGCATCTTTCCATGCACCTGCCGCACCCTTCTTGTATTCCATCTCCGTTGTCACGTTCGTCAATGTACCATTGTTAGCATTCATCGCCGTTTCGTCTGTCGCCGTTATACCTATCGGCGCCCCTGGACGGATCGGAATGCTCAGCGTCTGTGCTGCGCTATCCGTAGTCGTCGAACTGTTGCCCTTCTTCACAAGGCTCAGTGACGTTCCCAACCAACTGCTATCAATAGCTAATTTGCCATCAGCTGTCGCTGTTACCAAAGCCCCGTTTACTGTGTACGAGCCACTTGGCGTCAAGCCTGATAACTGCTCTGCCGCATAATCAATGGTGGCTATAGGTGTTACTTCCGGCGTTGGCACGAAAGTAGCCACCGTAACATTCTGCGCTTCTGAAGCAAATGCCGTCGCCGTTGCTTTTGTCCGCACATAATACGTGTCCGGAACAAGTCCTGTTACGGTTACACCTGCTACATTCGTCCATGCACCTGCTGTACCCTTCTTGTATTCCATCGCGGTTGTCACGTTCGTCAATGTACCATCGTTAACACTGATCGCCGTTTCATCCGTCGCCATTACACCAGTCGGCGCCCCTGCACGAGGCGGAATGCTTAGCGTCTGCGCCGCGCTATCCAATGTCGTCGAGGCATTGCCTTTTTTCACGATGCTCAGCGACGTATCCAACCAACCACTGTTAATGGCCAGCTTACCATCTGTTGTCGCTGTTACTGCCGTACCGTTCACCGTATACGAGCCGTTTGGCACCAGACCGGTTAACTGCTCTGCCGTATAATCAATGATGGCTGCCGGTGTCACTTCCGGTGTTGCCACGAACGTAGCCACCGTCACGCTCTTCGCTTCTGACGCAAACGCCGTCACCGTCGCTTTTGTCCGGACATAGTAGATGTCCGGATCAAGTCCAGTTACGGTCGCACCTGAAATATTCGTCCAAGTACCCGCCACACCCTTCTTGTACTCCATCGCAGTTGTTACGTTAGTCAATGTACCATCGTTAGCACTTATCGCCGTTTCATTCGTCGCCGTTACACCAGTCGGCGCCCCTGGACGGGATGGAATAATCAGCGTTTGTGCTGGGCTATCCGTTGTCGTCGAACCATCGCCTTTCTTCACGATGCTCACTGACGTTCCAAACCAGCTGATGTCTATAGCCAGCTTACCATCCGCTGTCGCCGTTACCGCCGTACCGTTGTTAACCGAATACGCGCTGTTTGGCGTCAGTCCGGTCAGTTGCTCCGCTGCATAGTCAATGATGGCTGCTGGTGCCGGAGCTCCCGCCTCAAATATTTTGGCGGTTATTCTATAATGATCAGCGTCCGTATTATCGGTTGTCACCAAGACAAGCTTGTCGCCAAAGGTAGGATACAACCGGAAGCTTGGATAATATTCCACATCGAACATCCAAGTGTCTTCATTGTAACCCTGAAAAACCACCGGAGCGGAATCCAACGGCTGATCCGATGTAAAAACCAAATTACCGTCATTGTCATAATAATTCAGGTAAGCATACTGCGTTCCAGACCATTCTTTACCATAGTTGTACGCATCATTGATGGCATTGGTAGAAGTGGGGTCCGTACTTACGGTTACAAAGCCCGGATTTGCACCATCCCTATAAATAGCAGCCGAAGATTCGCCTAGAGAGCCGCTTACTGTAAAATCACCCTTACTCGTACCGTTCTTATCATATAAAGAAACCGTTGATGAGTCGTTTCTATAGTTATATTGGCTGAACATGAAATTCCCGTTGTTCAACGTGGATAGAAACAGCTGTTTTTCATCCGTTCTTATTCCTTTATTAATCGTATTTAACAGAGTTCCACTATTACTGAATATTTTCAGATAAACAGTATCCGTCTGGGGTCCTACTCCTGAATTGTAAGCAACCATATATACACCGTCTCCAGCGGATACATTAGACATGCTCGCATTATGGGAAACCAGAAGTGTTTCTCCCGAAACTGGGTTACCCTCAACAGTGAACACACGCGTAGCCGTGCTAATATTGTCGTTCCGTTGCCAGGAAAAAGCTATATTGCCGTCAGACAATTCCGTTATAGAGACAAAGCGCGTGAGTGCCGGGGTACTTGCGGCAGAGTATGTATTAATCTGTGTCTGACCGACCACCTTTTGTCCGGACTGGTTTAGCACCATGAAATAGGCATTGGGAGTACTCTCCCTAACGGTTCCCAATTGCAAATTGTTATCGCCGCTGTCGCTTTTATGGTAAGTAATCAGAATCCTTCCATCACTTAGCGCAAGCATATTCACATCAATCATTTTGTAATAGGTATCCATTAGACTACTCAGATCAACATCTGATCTAAGTGCTCCCGTGCGGTCAAAAATCTTTAAAAAATAAGAATAAACATAGGAATTGCCTTGATAAGCGAATGTGTTCAACACTACTGCGGTACTTCCGTCAGGAAGAACATCAACATCAGAAACATTCTTACCCGAGGCGTTTGTAACTGGAGGCTGAATGGGAAAATCCACCGTTTTGGTGAATGAGGGTGTGGCAGCGTATGCCCGGAGTGAAATCATCGGCAGCAGCCCAATGACTAAAATAAATGCCAATCCAATCTTGCCTAACTTTTTTAACATCGCTTTCCTCCTTGTCGAATGACTATTCATATAATTGTTAACGCTTCCGTAATTGCAGTTACTACAGAAAAGAAGATTTCTATCCTATTATATCGACATTTCTTAGAAAATAGTTTATTTTTCGACAAAAATATACGCTAAATCACGAATTTAATATGACTTTAGTCATATATAATTGTGTTCAAATAAAAAATCATAGATTCGCACATTAAAAAAGCCCTCTCTGTCTATTAAACAGATTAGGCCGTCACGTTTTGAATTCCTCATCCTGATTGCCGATGGAAAAAACGATCTATGATCATAGTTCTAGTTAATACAAAAAAAACCGAGAAAGGCACTTTATTTAAAAGTGTCTATTTCTCGGTTAGAGTTTTTTCATCCGTTACGTTAACTAGCTAGATTGCCCTTCCATCGCTCTAATAGATTCATCAACCTTTACCATCATGGAACATTCGACTCTTTTGCGGAAGACGTCACAGCTGAAGTCATAGGTTCCGACGAGGGAACCCGTCGCGTGCAGTGCATTGGCAGGACAACCACCGCTGCAGTAGAGTTTAGCCCAGCAGTCCTTGCATTCCGGCTTCGAGTAGCAGTTGCTTTCTTGGAATTGACATTGCAGCTCAGGTTGTGTGATCCCATCCCAGAGGTTTCCCATGCTGTATTCTTCATCCCCGACGAACTGGTGACAAGGAAAAAGCTCTCCCCAAGGGGTGACAGCAAGATATTCGGTTCCTGAACCACAGCCAGTAATTCTCTTCTGGATGCAAGGCCCTTCTGAGAGGTCAAGCATGTAGTGATAAAAGGTAAACCCCTTGCCTTGTTCACCGCGACCGATCATTTCCTTGGCGAGAATTTCGTACTGGTTGTATATCTCCGGCAGGTCCTCCTCGGTAAGTGCATAGGGCTCCTTTGGATCACAGATGACTGGTTCCATAGAGATCTTGTCAAAACCAAGGTCTGCGATATGAAATATATCGTTGGTGAAATCGACATTGTTACGAGTGTAAGTTCCTCGAACATAGTACTCTTGGTCCCCGCGCTTACGAACGAATTCCTTGAACTTCGGAACAATATGATCGTAGCTGCCTTTTCCGTTAACCGTTTGGCGAAGTCGGTCATGAACCTCTTTTCTTCCATCCAGGCTTAATACGACATTGTACATTTCCTGATTTAAAAACTCAGTGACCTCATCGTTCAGCAGCATCCCGTTCGTCGTGAAGGTGAAGCGGAACTTCTTTTTGTATTCTTGTTCCTTGCTTCTTGCATAAGCTACGATCTGTTTAACCACTTTCCAAGCCAAGAGCGGTTCCCCGCCAAAAAAGTCGATGTCAAGATTACGATGATGACCCGAATTTTCAAGCAGGTAATCGATAGCTTTTTGTCCAACCTCATAGCTCATGATTGCTCGATCTCCATTGTATTTCCCTTGGCTAGCGAAGCAATAATCGCATGACAAATTACAGGTATGCGCAACATTGAGGCAGAGTGCCTTAACATAAGTTTTCCGTTTTTTTAAATCGAGCGAGAGGTTCTCATACTCATCTTTTGTAAAGAGCTGTCCATCATTTTTAAGTTCCTCGATATCCGCGATGGTTTCTCGAATGTCGCTCTCGGAAATGCTGGAATCATCTTTATATTTATCCAACAGCATTGTCACGATTTTTTCGACAGAAGTTTTCTCATAATCCGCTATAATTTCATATGCTAGGTCATCAACAACATGCACCGAGCCACTATAGGTATCGAGCACGATATTGTATCCGTTTAGTTTATATTGATGAATCATACTTACTAATCAAGCTCCTTTTGCACACAAGTAGAAACGGCTTTGCCATCCTTTAGGGATAGTATCCATTTCTTAAAAATAGCCGCCCATCAGCAGAGTAATGGGCGGTAAAATTCCGAATCCTATCTGTTCATTGCATTTTCACACTTCTGGTTTGCAACGCCGCAGGAAGTTTTACAAGCGGACTGGCAAGATGTCTGGCATGCGCCGCATCCGCCGTGTTTTGCGGTATCCATCAGCTTGCGGGTGCTCAGTGTTACGATTCTTTTCACGATAAATAACTCCTTCTGTAATTTCTTGTGATCACTTTCACTTAATTTCCATGGAACATCGTAGCAACATCACGTAAGTACGTCTATGATTCCCGTCACCTAGCAGAGCAGAGAGAGCTTGAACATAAGCATCAACGCTAATTTTCGTGCAGTCTTTCATACTTGTGATCGTAGGATGCCGTAGCGGGAACCAGAGTCAGAGCAATGCTAAAAAAGTGACCAAAGAAACAAAAAAGAGACAGCAATGATGCCATCTCTTCAATAACGATTTTTCCTCAAACTTGTCCGTAAAGTCCAATAAATATAAGGATCTCATAACACTGTACCCTTCCTTACCAGTAGAGCGACATTCTCCGATTCCATATGCACTATATGCGAACATCCCTCTCATTATCATGGCTATTGTTATGGTGGGAAGAAGTCGCGTAGAATTAGGGATTTTTGTAGGGAGTGTTTCTTGAATATTCAATGAAGTTATTTATTTTTATAATATACTACGCCTTAGTTCATAAAAATATTGCACACTTGGATGCTTTAACTTCATCTTCTCGCTCATGTTTAAAATTCGCTTTTTTCCAACTCGTCTGTCCACTAAAGCTAGAATATTCAATAAGATATCGTCGCTTTCTAAGCTCTCCTCTATGGAAATAGATAAATACTTAGTAGCTATAACAATAAAATTCGATTTACTTAATGACGTCTGTGCTGACAAAAGCGCCTTTGCAACTTCTGATATTTTTCTGCTTCTTGCAATGACTATTAAACGATCCTCCGGGATGATCCCCTTACTATCTTTTCTAACCGCTTCAATGTCTTCATGGTTGATAGGAATTTGAAGATCTGTATCATTCTTAATCTCCTGCTCCGTCTGATACCATCTAATTGAGCTAGTTCTATCATTCATATTAAGTACGTTCTTTTTATCTACCGAAATATAACAATCCCCTGATTTATCAGGTAAATAACGGTAACTGCTTGCGCGATATTCAACCCTGCCGTATAACGCAGGACAGAGAAAACTCTCCAGTTGTTGCTTCAATTTGCTCCAGGACATGGATCCTCCTATGTTCTATATTATAAATACCTGCTGAGGCAGTCGTTCTATTATACAATACATAATACAATCCCACTAAAACCTGAATAATATCTTGATATAATCTAATCCTCTATTTGTCACGTCTACATAGAAACAAGCCGATTAGGTATAGACCCCGTGGTCTGGTACCTAATCGGCTTGTTATGTTACGCCTCAAACGTTTTTACTTCGGTTATTAGTCTTACTCGGACAGATAATTCGATAACCGGTACAGGAAGTTTCAGCGCGGGTCGTATTGCTGCTTGGATTAATTATTTCTCCATTACTTATCGTGACCTTTACCCGGGTTTTCTTTTGAGTATTCAAAGGTCACTTTTACAGGCTCGCTCATATAGCCAGTCGATAGATACGCCTCATTGGTTCCCTTTAAATTACCCGTAAGTTTGAATGTGAATTGGAAGCTTCCCGCGACTGTACTCTTCGTCTCATTTTCGAGTTGAACCTTGCCTTTTGGATCAAGCACCTTCAACTTCACATTTGTAAGGACGCCATTCATCAGCAATCCATCAATCGTTACTTTTTTCGTTTCCTCGTCAACCTTTACTTGTATGCCCTCAATGCCCTTCACGTCTACAGCGCCCGAGAGGTTATAGACACCAAACTCGTGGATGGAATATCCGTAATCGGTTGCTCTTTTTATGCCTTGTAACTTCATGTATCTTGCCTTAACCGGGTTGAACTGAATCGTTTCTTTGCAATCATGCGCGGTAATAATTCCGTCATTTGGCATGACATTGATCCAGTTCTGTTTATCGTTCGACACAAGAAGTTTGTATTTATCGGCACGAGCATATTCCCAATCGATTCGAACCGTATCCATTTCCTTCACTTCATCGAGATCAACCAGGAACCAAGTATTGTCCACGTATTCGCTCGCCCATCTTGAAGCAGGGAATCCATCGACGGCTTTAGCCGGTGCATAATTCGCATTATTGCCTTCGGTCGATGAAGCTTCTACCGTTTTATTCTGCGCCAAATTGCCTATCAGGTAATAGACGCTTTCCTTCAGCGTATTGTACGCCTCATCTTTTATCGTACCTGCCTTCTTGAATTCATCCAGCTTTGCGTTAAAGCCTTGGAGATACTTGGTGACTTGCGCTGCATCTTTCCCTTCATAGCGCTTCATCATTTCCAAATAGTTGTTCAAAGAACGCACAGTTGCAGAATTGGTAAATTGCTTCGCTTGTTCGAAGCGGTCGACTAACGCTTTCATACCAGATGCATTTGTCGTTGCTTCGATAACATATGACTTAGTCACCATATGCCCCGCCGTAACGGTAATGTTAAGCTCATGCTTGCCAAGCTTGCCTGCAAGCGAAATAACGGTACCCGCTGTATAAGGCTTGCCGTCATACGTCGCCGTCACTTTCGTCAGACCATCATCCGTTCTAAGCTTCCATGTAAAGGATACGGATTCTGAATCGGGTAGCTTCATCCCGCTCTGGAACGGATTGCCGTTCATCTGCACGTCTACCTCGGAAGGCGGAGCCTCGTTGACCTGATACGTTCCTTTAACAAATTGATACAGCCAGTCGTAAAGAACGCGTGTCGCTGGATCTTTACTTACCGCGGTGTTATAGACTGCATTGTTGCCTTGGTAATACGATTTGAAGCCATCCTTCATGAGTCCTGTCTTCGCACCGCTGTTCAAGTAATCGATATACCGCTCGCGGAACACGCCGTCCGTCAGCATCCGATCATCGAACTCGAGTTCATTGGACATGCCATACTGCTTCGCCAGATTCGCAGAATCCTCCAAGCGCTCGATATCCGTCGGCTCGAAGAAGTAGTTCGGTTGGATCGTCACCGCATCGAAGCCGACATCCTTCCACATGAACGCTTTATAAGCGAAGAAGTGCGGAATCCAGAAGAACTTCAGGTCCTTGCCGCTAATTTGCATGTCATGCAGGGTGCTGCTCACCGAACGGATCAGATCCGGTCCGGATTGGCTTGTGCTGATTTGCTCTTCGAACCAGTACATACCTACAAGCTCGAGGTTAGCATAACCTTTTGCTTCCCATCTCGATTTGACTTGCTGCAGCCACCATTGAACTGCTTTTTCACGGTTCGCAAGGGCTTTCTCTTTGCCAACGGAATCATTAAAGTTCAGCGATTCTCCACCTTGTTCAATAGCTCCGAAATTAGTGATCGATTCACCTGGATCCGGAATCATGAGGACAACCTTTTCCTTCACGCCAGACTCGTTCAGCGCATCGGATACTTCCTTAGCCGCTGCGTTTAACGCATCCATATCGCCGCCTACCGCAAAGGTTTTATCCAGATACCATTTCCAATCTTCCAGATAAGCCCGCCCGCCGAAATCACGACCTGGATTTGGAGAGTTAATGCCAAGATACAGGACGCCGTCGAAGAGTCGATCCTTAATCTTGCCGTCCTTGTCGACATAACTAATGTTCGGAATGATCCGTTCTTTCGTCCAGATGCCTAAGTCATTCGCATATTGCCCGTTATACAAAAGTCCAAGATGCTCGATACCCGCTGTCGCTTCGCCTGCCGCCAAGAATTTCGGCGTATGCGTTGGAACAGTTACGGCTCCGGCAACTTTGCCCTCTTCACCGAGGATTTCAATCTCATCCACGAAGGTCATTGCACGCGTATGCATTGTGAATGTTACTTTCACGTACCGAGCATACGCGATTTTCGCATCTGGGCCGATCGCTTTAATACCGTCCTTGCTGCCATCCCACACATAGGTCTCCGTGTATTTACCATCATTCCACAGCTTCTGCGTGGCATTGTCTTTGAGCAGTCCCCAGTTCACCTTGTCATCAGAGACGTACATCGATACCGTGAGTGGCACGAGTACATTGTTCGTTGGCCAATCTTCGAGGAAATTGGCTTTAATACCCGTGAGTGATTTCTTCGCCCCCAAATCAAACACAACTTCGCGTGTCTTACCCAAATGATGTCCAACCCATGCTACGTCGGATCTATTGCTTGCCCCATATATACCATCCGTAAGTGTGTTGCCTTCATCCGGATAGGAAGCTTCCGGCTCTTGCGACCACTCATAAGATAAGCCCGCTGCAAGATTGTGATATACCGCCCCATACACTGACGCAATAACACCCTCCGTACCCGCTCCCGGTAGGTGTGATGGATTCGTCACCTCGACCGGATCGGCTTCGCCCGGCGGGTTCGCTGGTGTCTGTTCCTCTGTCTGTGTAGGCGGCAGCGCCTCTTCCGCTTGCGCGATCGGCATCATGGTTACGATCATGATCGCAACCATGATGAGAGCTACCCATTTTCTACTCCTCTTCATATCGTACGAACTCCCTTCTGATTCTTGAGTCAAGAAACATCAATCTCCTAAATGGTATGCGCTTCCATTTCAGCTTACCTCGATGCTCTTTCCTCCCTTCCGAGATTCCGACACGTCATAGAAGCTTATAACATATGTCAATGTCCTTATAGTAACATTATGAAAAGTGGCCTTTCTTTCAAATAGATAATTAATGACATTGGGTATACACTTGTTGACATGAAGGCCTTCACGTCGCGTTTTTATAGGTATAAAGATAGCGCTTACCTCCTAAGGTCCTACCTATTTTCTATCAATGTCCTCTAAACAATCCGCCACATAAAAAACGCAACCCCTCGAGGCTGCGTCGTGTTTATATATGGTGGCGCCTAATTACTGCGGCGTTCTACTAAATTGATGCCCTATCCATAACCGAACGGATGCTTTTTGTACTCTAAGGGGCTTGAGCCGACTCTATTTTTGAACACACGACTAAAATAGTACTGGCTCTTATACCCTACCTTCACGGCCAGATCCCCGATTTTGATATTCGGCATTACGTCATCCAGAATCTCCTTCGCCTTCGATATCCGGAGCTCGGTGACATAGTCAAGGAATGAAGCACCGATTTCTTGCTTCATACGCTTGCTAAGATAGGTTTGGTTGATATGAAATAGCGCTGCTACTCTAGTAATAGACAGCTCCGGATCCTGATAATGACTGTCAATATACTCGATCACTTTTTGGATAAGCACTGTTCCATCCCCTGTATACCCGGGAAGCCCCAGCTCCTTATCCACCCTGCTTTCATGTGAATGCAAAGGATATTTTGCCTGAAGATGCTCATCGATCCGATGAAGCAGCTTGTTCAGATCACTCTTCGGCACAGGTTTCAATACATAATCGAATGCTTGCAGTTGCACGGCTTGACGCGCATATTCAAAGTTATCGTAGCCGCTGATGATGACAACCAGAACCGACGGACAGCGTTCGCGCAATATATTCATCAGATCGAGCCCATTCATATTCGGCATGTTGATGTCCACAAGACATACATGTGGTGGGGCTTCCTCCACCATATTCAATGCTTCGTTTGCACTTTTCGCTTCTCCTGCAACCTCAAAAAGATACGGACTCTCCTCAATGTATTGTCGCAAGCCTTTGCGAATGATCGTTTCATCATCGACGATGACAATCTTCCACATCTTCATTCCACTCCCCGTCCAAAGGTATTCGAATGACCATAACGGTAATGCCATCTTCGCTCTTCACTGCAAGGCCATATGGCACCCCGTAAGCTAGTCGAATGCGATGGTTTACACTGTATAGCCCAAAGCCTGTGGCAGAACGATCATATTTATCATCAAGAAGGGCTTGATTCATCTGTTCAAGCTTCTCTTCAGGAATCATAACCCCATTATTTTCAACCTTAATGACCAAATAATCGACCTGTTTATATGCTGTGATCGAAATTTTGCACTTTTGATCCCCAAGTGGCTTAATCCCGTGATAAATCGCATTTTCTACCAACGGCTGCAGCATGAAGCGAACGACTTGGCACTGAGCAAGCTTTTCATCATATCGAAGCTCGTAGTCCAGAATCTCCTCATATCGTACGCCTTGAATATGAAGATAACTCTCGACATGGTACAACTCCTGATCAAGCAGAATGTAGGGACTGCCTGTGCCAAGCCCTAATCGAAAATACGCGCTAAGCGCTTCCACCATCTCCACCACATTGTCTGCTCCATGTTCCGTTGCCATCCACTGGATCGTATCCAATGTGTTGTATAAAAAATGCGGCTTGATCTGCTCATGAATCAGTCTGAGTTCCATCTCCTTTCGGTCCTGCTCCACAGCGTATAATTGAACAAGCATGTCATTGAAGCTTCGCCCAAGATCGCCGATCTCATCCGAGCGCGTAACATCTGCTCGTATGGTTTGGTTGCCGTTCTGCACATTTTCCATTACCTGGCGAAGCGACTGAATTGGACGAATAATGGAAGAAGCAAGCAGCATCAGAAAGACGATAAACGCACTACCGATAAGAACGCCTACCAGCAATGCAGTCCGCTGGGTTTTGATCACCGCTAGCGATAGACTTGAATTCGGTACTTCGAGTACTAGCTTCCAGCCTTCCACATTTTGAATTGGAGCCTCAAATACACTCATGTTCTTCTTATCTGCTGCATCCTCCGCTCCATCTCCTTCACCCAGCTCTCTGCAATCGATGATAAGCTGGCCTGACTGGTCATATAGCATTACATCTTGAGCAATCTCCTTCATCTTCTTGACGGAGACGGCTGCGGCAATATAAGCTACTTCATCATTCACCGATGGATTCACGCGATAGAGAATGACGACGATTTCAACTGCATTCGCTTTGGATACGATCGGATTACTCACCACATAATTGGAATCTGAATTTAGCAGTTGTTTTCGATAGTAGGGTCGGTTTAGTATCGAAAAAGGCTTGTCCCTTGCTGACCAGGAATTTCCGTGAATATCCACCACGCGTATGGATTCGTACTCTACTTGCTTCTTCACCTCGAACTTATCGATCTCTTGCAGCAATTCATCTCGTGTCCACTGATGGTCCGAAGCTAGAGAAGCAAGCATGTCTATCTCTCCAATGCGCTGATTAAACCAATAATCAATCTGGTCGCTGCGTGCATTAACCACTTGCTGCGTTAAGTTCTTATTCAAAGGGACAACCGTATGGTTCATCTCCAAATATATTGTTACAAGCAATGCAACGAACAGCAGCAAGAAGCAGCCTCCTGCGATTAACGTAATTTTTAAGTGAATTGATTTCATTGTAATCATAGCCCTTCACAATATCCGTTTCTTACATGCCCGAAAAAGACAAAAAAACGCTAATCTGTGCAAATACATAATGCTGTACTAAATCTATAATAGGTATTGTGCATATTTTCACATGAAATAACATTCATGTCTAGGCTAGAGATAAGGGATTTGCCTAGCAAATCTTCCTCTCCCTAGTGTATGTAACCAATTCACAACAGAATGAAGGAGATATTATGCGAACTCACACGAAAAAGCTGTTATCTATTCTACTAGTCCTCAGTCTTATGTTCACGCTTGCTGCCTGCGGCGGTAAAGATGCAGCACCCGCTGCAGATGCAAACGGAGTTCAAGTCTTTGAAGGAGTTGGGCAAGGTAAACATGGCGATATTAAAGTACAAGTTTCCTTATTAGATAACAAGATCACTGACATTAAAGTAACAGAGCATAAGGAAAATGAAGTACTTGCAGAACCTGTTTATACGCAGCTCAAGCAAGATGTCATGGCAACTAACAGCGCAAAAGTTGATGCCATTAGCGGATCTACGGTTACAAGCAAAGGATATCTCGAAGCCATTCAAGATGCAATTACGAAGTCTGGACTTACCCTTGTCGCTGGCGCTGCAGTCAGTGGAAACAAAGACAAAGAAGAAGCCGAGCAAACCTATGATGTTGTCGTCATCGGTGCCGGGGGTGCTGGCTTTAGTGCGGCTATCGAAGCGAACAGCGCTGGAGCTAATGTAGTTCTGCTCGAGAAAATGCCAGCTGTTGGCGGCAACACATTGATCTCCGGTGGTGAGATGAATGCGCCGGACAACTGGGTTGAACGTGCTCTAGGCATCACAGATGACACGGCTGAATTGTTCTATAATGATACGATGAAAGGAGGAGACAACCTCGGGGATCCAAAGATGGTTCGTATTCTTGCCGACAATGCTCTAACATCTGCCGAATGGCTGCGCGATGAGATCAAGGTAGAGTTCTTACCTGATCATCTGTTCCAATTTGGAGGCCATTCCAGAAAACGTGCGTTGATTCCTGTAGGTCATACAGGTGTTGAATTGATTACTAAGTTAAAAGCCAAAACAGACGCTGATCAAATCACGATCAAAACGAATATGAAAGCCGAAACCTTGCTGAAGGACGAAAGCGGCAAAATAACAGGTGTAACTGCGACTTCAGGTACTGGCGACAAGATCACATTCCATGCGAACAAAGGCGTCATCATCGCTACCGGTGGTTTTGGATCCAATGTAGAGATGCGTAAAAAATATAATCCTAAAATGGATGAAAAATATATGTCTACCGATACACCAGGATCTACAGGTGATGGTATCGTTATGGCAGAAACGATTGGCGCCAAACTGACAAACATGGAGAGTATTCAAACGTATCCAATCTGTAATCCTGAGACAGGTGTTATTTCCCTGGTTGCAGACTCCCGCTTCGATGGTGCGATCCTGATTAACCAAGAAGGCAAGCGCTTCGTTGAGGAATTAGAACGTCGTGACGTTATTTCTAAAGCAATTCTTGCCCAAACGGGCGGATATACGTATCAATTATGGAATCAAGGCATTGAGGATATTGGTAAAACGATCGAAGTTCATAAAGACGAATACGATCAACTCGTTAAACAAGGCTTGCTCTTTAAAGCCGATACGATTGAAGAGGCGGCTGATTTCTTTAAAATTGACGTGAACACTTTGAAAGAAACGATTAATAAAGTAAATGATTATGCGAAAACAGGTAAAGACCTTGATTTCAAACATCGCGGTGGATTGAAATCTCTTGAAAAAGGCCCTTACTACATTGAAAAAGCTGTACCATCCGTTCACCATACAATGGGCGGATTGGTGATCGACGAGAAGACTCGCGTATTGAATGAAAAAGGCGAAGTCATCCCTGGGCTGTTCGCTGCAGGTGAAGTAACAGGGGTCATTCATGGTGCAAACCGTCTTGGCGGTAATGCCATCGCTGATATCTTCACATTCGGCCGGATTGCAGGTAAACAAGTTGTAGCAGAGTAATCTTATGTTTGTGTAACTGCTCTATTAATAAGTTAGCCTTAAAAAAATGCAAGATAGTTTGTTGAGTGCAGGTTGACTGCTAACTTTCAAGCTGCCCTCTATGACATAGCAAACCGCCCTGTAAGCAACATTGCGAACAGGGCGGTTTTTTATGGTGGAGCCTAGGGGCTACGCTCGTCTAACTCTCTGCTATTTTATCGTTCTCCGTTAGTGGAATTAATATTGTCCAATTATTTAGTGTCTACTTGACAAGGGTTCCTCACCAACAAAGCTACCGACTCCACATGCACCGTATGCGGGAACATGTCCACCGGAGTTACCTCCACTGTCTTATACCCGCCATCTTCGAGCACCCGCAAGTCTCTTGCCAGTGTCGACGGATTACAAGACACATACACCACACGTTCCGGCTTCATCGCCAGAATCGTCTCCAAAAGTCGTGAATCGCAGCCCTTACGCGGAGGATCGACCACGATAACATCTGCCGTAATCCCCTGCTCTTTCCAGTTAGGGATTACATCCTCAGATGCGCCTACCTCAAACACTACATTATCCATACCGTTCAAAGTGGCGTTCGCCCGTGCATCCTCAATCGCTTCACGTACGATCTCTACACCGTAGACCTGTTTAGCATGCTGTGCAAGGAACAATGAAATCGTCCCGATACCGCAATAAGCATCTATAACAGTCTCGTTTCCCGTAAGTCCTGCATACTCTACCGTCTTACCGTAAAGAACTTCAGTTTGAGCCGGGTTAACCTGATAAAAAGAACGGGCAGAAATCGCGAATTTCACATCGCCGATATAATCGTAAATAACATCGTTCCCCCAAAGGGTACGCGTTGTATCACCGAAGATTACGTTCGTCTGTTTAGTATTCACGTTCTGGCAGATGCTTGTAACAGCTGGGATTTCACGGCGGATCTCAGTGATCCATTCGTCCAGATGTGGGATGCGTTCGCCATTAGTGACGAGTACGACCATCATCTCACCAGTACGGAAGGCTTTCTTTACTACGACATGACGCAGTAAGCCTTTGCCGGATTCTTCGTCGTAAGCAGTAATGCCGCGCTTCCGTCCGATTTCTTTCACCTTGCGCACAACGTCATCGTTATCTTCATGCTGAATCAAGCATGTTTCCATATCGATGATCCGGTGACTTCCCCGCGCGTAAAAGCCACCCACAAGGCCACCTTCCGTTACGCCGATTGGCACCTGAGCCTTGTTGCGATAACGCCAAGGCTCGTCCATGCCCAGTGTTGGGCGGACGAGAATGCCCGCTGCCTGATCCGTTCCAGCGTCTCCGCCACCACCACTCACCTGGAGCTTCCCAATCCGCTCCAGGTTGTCCACCACCAGCTGCCGTTTCCACGCCAGCTGAGCCGCATAGTCCATATGCTGCAGCTGACAGCCGCCGCATTGGTCATAGATCTCACAGGGCGCCGCGATGCGGGCGCTGCTCGCCTCTACTAAATTCAGCAGCTTGGCGTAGCCATACTGCTTCTTGGTCTTGAGCACCTTTGCCCGGACCTTCTCTCCGGGAAGAGCTCCCTGCACAAAAAGGGTAAAGCCTTCTACGCGGCCTACCCCTTCACCTTCATGGGTCATGCCGATAATATCGAGCATAACCTCATCATTTTTATTCACAGGCAGTCCGGCGACAGGCGCCTTGCCGACTGGGCGGCTGGTGCTGCGTCCACTGCGGTGTTTACTCATTATTTATAGTTCACTTCTTTCATTATCATCGCTGTAAAAACCCAATTAAATGCCTTCAATCATTATCATAACTATATATCCCGTTATAATCTTAAATCGCTTTTAGCTTAGTTATTTTCAGCAAAAATCCGCAAATGCTGTGGCAAAATCCGGAATCGCCCTGGCAATTCTCCACCCAGTTCGCCGTCCAAGTTCAATTGGACATGTCCTGGAGAGATTACATCCATCGCATCCGTACGGAAATAAATAACCTTCTTATCATTCAAATGCTCGCCGCGAAGAGCCAATCTGACCAAACGGACAAACTCTGCCAGGTTACATTTTTTAACCGCTATAACGTCTAACAGACCGTCATCGATCCGAGCGCCGGGAGCAAGCTTTTCGAAGCCGCCAACAGAATTCGTATTTGCAATCAGGAACAGCATAAACTCATCATGAATAACTTCCTGCCCATTGGCACGAATGATTAGTTCCTGAGGAGATAGGCTGACCATTTTTTCAATACCTTTTAAATAGTACGCAAGCTGCCCAATCATGGTCTTCAGCTTACTAGGAACTTCATATGTCAGTTCGGTTAGACTACCGCCGCCTGCTATATTAATAAAATAACGGTCATTTGCCTTACCGATATCAATCGGACGTGTCTCTTGGCGAATGATCAGATCACAGGAATCTTCCCAGTTCTTCGGGATCCCCATTGCACGTGCAAAATCATTAGTAGTACCAAGCGGCAAAACGCCGAGCGGGGGAAGATTAGGCTTCTCCGCCATACCATTTATAACCTCATTTAAAGTGCCATCGCCACCGGCTGCTATGATCAAATCATAACCGCGTTCTACTGCATCTGCAGCAGCTAGCATAGCATCGCCTTCTCCGGTTGTTGCATGGCAGGTAGCTTCAATGCCACCAATATCCAGCCGGTCCAAAATATCGGCGAGCCGCTTCTTCATTTCTTCCCGTCCAGAAGTGGGATTATAAATCAATCTCGCAGTTTTCATTACCGGAACGCCACCTGTTTTTATAATAGAATAACCTAATTGATTATACCTAATTCGGACCACTACAATCAATGTTAAAGGCCCTTTCATGCAAATATTCCATTATACAGCAATTAATGACACTGAGTTTAGAGAAAAACAACTATTTATATGTGTATGCAACAAAACCCGTATTATCCACGGATGTGGGCACTTTTTTTATGATTAAGTGTGCTCAAGGGTAGGTACTTTATCGTTTCATTCGAATCTGTTCGAGGAGTGTCTCTACCTGTCTCTCAATCCAATGCGGAAGAAGGGGGTGGGGCAGAAGCGTTTGACCAGAATACTTATAGGTTAACCCTTTAAGTCTGTTAGGAACCACATGCTTAGTAAAATAGCCTTCACTCAAAAAAAGCGGCGCCACCAGAACCTCGTGACCCTGCTCCTGCCAATACTCTACCTTGCTTCTTACACTATCTGGACTCAGCAGACCATAGTCGGCCGCCGCTACGCCACTTACCTCACGTACACGTCCCGCCAGCGAAGATATGCCTTGCTGCCAGCGCTGACGGAAGCCATCATATACACTGCCATGACCCACAAGCAAAATCGTCTCTCGCTTCGGTTCCGTAGACAGCTCACGTAGCTTGTCCCAGATCATTACAGCGATGTCCGGATCATCGTCGATAGGATAACCGTAGTGAACTTTAGCCTTCACTGAGAACAGCGCTAAATCCGTCTCACGTTCAGGCTCAGGTTTGGCGCCAAGTGCATATTCTATCTCATCGACATGTGTGCTTCCTGAGGAAACGAACAATGGGATCACAATAATATCTGTGATCCCTGCGTGTTCCAGCTCATTTATTCCATCTTGAATCAGACGGCCCTCTACCAGCTCTAAAAAAGAGACCACAACAGGAATCTCTTCACCTAGCGATAATCCGCTTACGGCTTCCTCTACGATTGAAACCCAAGCCTTATCGCGAGAGCCATGACTGATAATAAGTACGCCCGGTACCATAAATTAGCGTCCCAAACGTTCCAGCGTTAATTTATATCCGTCATTGCCGTAGTTCAGGCAACGTTTTACACGGGAAATCGTAGCTGTGCTTGCGCCCGTCTCAGCTTCGATCTGGTTGTAGGTGGAGCCTTTGCCGAGCATACGCGCTACTTCCAGTCGCTGCGACAGCGATTGAATCTCGTTCACAGTGCACAAATCATCAAAGAACACGTAACATTCTTCCATATTTTTTAACGTTAAAATAGCTTCAAATAATTGGTCGATACTTTTATCATTCAACTTCTTAAGTTGCATCAGCTTTTCATCCCCTAAAAGTTCTATCAGCATTAGTTTCTCTAATTAAGCTCCGTACAAAACTAGCTCCGGAAACATAAACCTCATGCGACTATCCTGCCTTTACTATATTGCACTGGAGCGCATTTTTCAAGCATTAACGATTTCACGCTGTAAAGAGTGAAATCGATGGACAAACGTCCACCCGTGGCGCACACTCAATATGTATCAAACTACGTTTGTTTCTTCCTACATAAGAAATAGCACCTACACTATAGTACTACATAAGCGCCGAAAATCAAGCATGTACACGCTTTTTTCACTTCTTAAAGACGATTATAGGCATTCGCCCTTTTCCGCTCCTATCACGGGTAACCCGGGCATTCGTCTATACCGTATGTTCGCCCATGACATACAGTATAGCAAACCACTAACAAAGGAATGTGATATTATGCCTGATCATTACTATAATCATTCCCGCCGGAACCAGCGTTCACTGACCGATACTTATAATGCATCTGCTTACCCCGGGCTCAGTCCATATGCGCCTTCATCCCCCCCAGGAGAGAGCGGAATCCTTCCCGCTTTAGGAGCAGAAGCTGCCACTGAAACAGCTCTAGCGCTTCCTGCTGCTGAAGCTACAACAAAGGCAAGCGGCGGGCTTGCCGGATTGCTTAGCGGCTTAGGCGGTTTAGGCGGCGGGGGCGGAATCGGCGGGAATATGGAGCAAATCAAAGGTATCATCGACCGAATGGGCGGTATCGACGGGATCGTAAACTCCATGGGTAAAGTGCAGAAGGTGATGTCCGGCTTCCAGCAGATGGCTCCGATGGTTAAGCTCTTCATGGGTAGCTTCGGCAAAGGAAAAGGAGCAGCAGGCGCACTGGCAGCCGAAGAGGATGCCGCAATGTTCAGTCCGAGTCGGCGCAAAAAAAGACGCTCCACCTCTGGGCGTCGTAAATCTACTACAAACACACGCCGGCGCTCTACTCCCCCTACCGGAAAACGTCGCCGCAAATAGCGGTGACGTTTTATTTTTACTTAAACCATCCACTACGCCGGAACCATCTGAACATGCTAACGCCCACCACCAGCATAAACAGCAGAACGCCAAAATACCCATACTTCCATTCGAGTTCAGGCATCACCACGAAGTTCATCCCATAAATTCCGGCGATCAGCGTCAGCGGCATGAATACGGTGGTGATTACTGTTAGTGTTTTCATGATCGAATTCATCCGGTTGGAGTTAAGAGAAATGTAGCTGTCACGTAGATCCGCAGTCATTTCTCGATCCGCCTCAATCATATCCGACAGTTTTAACAAATGGTCATAGATATCGCCAAAATAAATCCGTTCCTCACCGTTGCTCTGGACATGCTGCGAATTCACGATCCGGTACATCAAATCGCGCATCGGCACAATCGTCCGCCGCATCTTGAGCAGCCTTCCGCGCACATTAAACACTTGGCTCATCAAATCCTCCACCGACTCACTGCCGCCATTGCTCTCCAGATCCGCAAGCTCGTCCTCTAAACTGTAGAGGCATGGAAAATACTTATCTACCAGCTTGTCCATTACAGTATATGCAGCCGCCATCGGACCACCCGACCAGCCTTTACGACTATGTATTTCACGCTTCACCTGCTCCCAAGCTTCATTCATCTCTGTTTTTTCCTGATGATGATAGGACACAAGGTAATTCGCACTCAAAAAAAGGTCAATCTCTTCAGCATCCAGCGTCTCTTCATTCAGCGCATGCAGCACAAAAAACTGCACTTCCTCATAATGATCCAGCTTCGGCCGCTGTAGCACATGCATACAGTCCTCAATCGCCAAAGGGTGAAAATGAAAATAGTGATCCAGCAGCAATGTCTCCTCTGCCGTAGGTGTAGCAAAATCTGCCCATATCCATGCATAATCCTCCCGCCGGATATCCTGCAGAGGTATGTCTGTCAGCACCTCACCTGTATGCGTCACCGCAAGTGTACGTATCATAAATGTTCCTCCGCTTCATCTTCTTCCACGCATCTATTGTACCGCAAGAAGAGGAGTCTTCCAAAAATAACAAAAAAGAATCTCAACCGAGAAGTCGTAGCTCTGAGGCTCCATTATTCAATAGCGTCCCATTCCGGAAAGGATGGAATACTCTTTAGTAAGTTTCGTTCATCCTCTTCTCCCTCTGATTATTCAGCTCATTGTGTATATAACGATGCTCCTCAGATGGCGGGGATAGAATGGATAGAGTAGATAGGTTGGGTTGGGTTGGGTTGGGTTGGGTTGGGTTGGGTTGGGTTGGGTTGGGTTGGGTTGGGTTGGGTTGGGTTGGGTTGGGTTGGGTTGGGTTGGGTTGGGTTGGGTTGGGTTGGGTTGGGTTGGGTTGGGTTGGGTTGGGTTGGGTTGGGTTGGGTTGGGTTGGGTTGGGTTGGGTTGGGTTGGGTTGGGTTGGGTTGGGTTGTCACCGTATTTAATTTAATCAAATCGTATCAAGTGATTTGTTTAAGGATTAGTTAGTTTAAATTCTAACCGCCGCCTAGATTCGACAGATGCACAAATAGCTACGTCCAGACATAAGCTCATACGCACCTTATCCAAGCTTTAACCACTCTCGGTTGTACGAGCTAGACTCTGCAAATCCGGGGCATTTATACCACTCTTTATGCTTATACGAAGATATTTCGCCAATTCAGGGGCATTTATACCCCTCTTTATGCTTCTTCGACGCTATTTCACCAATTCTGGGGTATTTATACCCCTCTTCATGCTTATACGACGCTATTTCACCAATTCAGGGGCATTTATACCCCTTTTTATGCTTATACGACGCTATTTCACCATTTCTGGGGTATTTATGCCCCTCTTTCTACTTCTTCGACGCTATTTCACCAATTCTGGGGTATTTATACCCCTCTTTCTACTTCTTCGACGCTATTTCACCATTTCTGGGGTATTTATACCCCTCTTTCTACTTCTTCGACGCTATTTCACCAATTCTGGGGTATTTATACCCCTCTTTCTACTTCTTCGACGCTATTTCGCCAATTCAGGGGCATTTATACCCCTCTTTATGCTTTTTCGACGCTATTTCACCAATTCTGGGGTATTTATGCCCCTCTTTATGCTTCTTCGACGTAACTTAGCTAATTCTACGGGATTTATACCGCTCTTTCCCCTCCAATCGCCGAATCCCGTCATTTCTACGGGATTTATACCACTCTTTGCCCTCCAATCGTCCAATTCCACCATTTCCACGGGATTTATACCGTTCTTTCTCCTCCAATCGCCCAATTCCACCATTTCTACGGGATTTATACCGTTCTTTCCTCCTCCAATCGCCCAATTCCGTCATTTTTACGGGATTTATACCGCTCTTTCCCCTCCAATCGCCAAATCCCGTCAATTCTACGGGATTTATACCGTTCTCCCCCTCACCACCCAAACAACAAAAAAAGATGTCCGCAGCCAAAGGCTAACTGACATCTTTTTATTAAAGGGATTTAAAAAATGATTTTGAAAATCAGACCGGCTAATACCGCACTGATTGGAATCGTAATAAACCAGGTAACTACAATACGTCCAGCTACTCCCCATTTCACGGCAGAGAAGCGTTTTGCGGAGCCAACACCCAGGATCGCTGAAGTGATCGCATGTGTGGAGCTGACTGGCAAATGAAGCAGTGTTGCCGAGAAAATAACGGAAGCCGCGGAAATATCGGCCGCGAAGCCGTTGATCGGCTCGATTTTGAAAATCTTCGTACCCATGGTCTTGATAATCTTCCAACCACCAATGGAGGTACCGAGTGCCATAGCCGTAGCCGCAGCAACCTTAACCCATAGAGGGATTACATCCATAGTCTCTTGGCGTCCTGATGTAACGAGGGCAAAGGTAATGATCCCCATCGCCTTCTGCGCATCATTCGTACCATGAGTAAACGACTGTAATGCCGCCGTCACAACCTGCATGGAACGGAAGCCCTTATTAACCGTATGTGGACTACGCTTTGCAAAAATCCATTTCAGGACTGTCATGATGATATAACCGATAACAAATGCAATAATTGGCGAGAAGATCAAGCCCTCGACAATTTCCACAAATCCGCCCCAGTTAATATGCGACGAACCTGCACCCACATATACTGCACCAGCCAAAGCGCCGATCAGTGCATGAGAGGAGGAGGACGGAATTCCGAGCCACCAGGTGATCAAATTCCAAATAATCGCAGCAATCAGCGTGGCTATTATGATATCCAGACCATTTTCCAACAACGTGGGGTCTGTGATACTTCCGCCAATTTTCTTAGCTACACCTGTAAACATCAAAGCTCCGACAAAGTTCATCAGTGCCGCCATAATAATAGCTGTTCGAGGTTTTAACGCACGTGTAGAGACAGAGGTAGCAATCGCGTTGGCCGTATCATGGAAACCATTAATAAAGTCAAACGCAAGCGCGAGAAATATAACAATTCCAAGAATCCATATCGATGTTTCCATATTCTAGTACCCCTTATGAGTTGCGCATGATGATCGATTCCAACATGTTGGCTACATCTTCACATTTATCTGTAGTGGTCTCGAGTCGCTCATATAATTCCTTGCGCTTAATCAGCTCAATCGGGTCCTTAACGGTTTCAAATAGAGCTTTGGTACAAATACGAAGGACTTCGTCCCCTTGATTCTCAAGGTCATTCAAACGGATCGTATATTCACGAATGGCCAGCAGCTTCTTCTGGGAAAGCAAATGAACCGCTTTTTGGATTTCATAAGCACACTGACGAAGGATTTCGGCAAATTGTACAATGTATTCATCCGGGTCAAGAAGGTTGTACATATAGAAACGTGAGGCAGATGCCTCCAAGCCATCAATGACATCATCCATGCTTGTAATCAAGTCCATAATGTCGTCACGCTCAAGTGGCGTAATGAACGTCTTGTTCAATTCCTTAATTACGGTGTGCGTGTAAGTATCACATTGGGATTCGTACTTCTTCATCTCTGCAGCGAAACTATCGACATTATTCTGGAGATCAGTGATATTCTGAGCAAAATAATCTGCAGCTTGGACAATGGTATCCGCCATATTTTCCAGCGTCTCAAAGAATATGTCCTTTTTTCTCAACTTCATTGTTTTAAACCCCTTTACATAATATTACCGTGAGTACAGAGTCACCCATATGTAAAAAGCATGAAAATGAATGACAACCCTTGTTATCTTAACATATCCGTAGAAGGTATAGAAGCTATAGAAATGAACTTTTTTACACTCTATTAACACTTACCCATAATTCCGAACACAAATCTGTATAACACTGGATATTCCGACTTTCTTAGGTTGCACTATCTGCTCCGCCATATACCACATGACTGCTAAATGAAGGTGCATTAGGGACGACCAAAATATGGGTGATTCCTGGATACATTAGCTCTTCTTTACCATCCTTCACAAACCGAATCACATCACCTGGCTCACGCGACCATCTGCCCTTTGTGACCTGTCCACGCTGAAAGAGCAGCGCTTCACCACCAAGCTCCACATCAACCTGAAGTCTTCCAACATCATCAAGCACTTTATGATCGGAACCCATCACCATCACATTTGCAGCTTCTACTGGCTTATTGTTATTCAGATCCAAATGTGGTTTACCATTCACGTAACGCTGATAGGTCTGGAGCTGAGTATCGTATTTATAGTCAATTTTATAGCTTTTAAGTAAGAAGTTTACGCTAAACTCAGCGGCCTGTTCTCCGCCTGCCGGTATGTAATCTGGATTGTTAAAAAGATACCCTGGCACCTTCACACTTTTCTCATAACCCAGCTTCTCGGCGCCTTCCCGCAGCTTCGCTGCATTACTATAGAGATTATGGGGGGCTTTACGTGCTTTGTCCCGCCAGAAATAGGCTCCGGCACGACCGATTTCGTCCATATCTGCTTTTTTCTCTTTTTGCAAAATGGCATAAGCCGCGGGGCTCCCCCCGGCATGCACCGTCACACCACCGTAGCTCTCGCCAATATCGAGCAGATAAGGGCGAATACTGCGAATCGGTCCGATTTTGACCACTCCGGTATGACTTTGAAAAATACCAATCAACCGCGTAATGCCACCTTCAGCAAGAACCTCATATAAAATATCCGCTTCACTTACCCCCGATTGTGGCCGGGCCGCTGGAGCATTATTAATCATAACAGCTAAGGGACGTGGGAGACTGTTTTCAGAAACGGGAAGACCTGTTAACCCGGAAACGAGTTCAGCAGATGGATCTGCAGTAGGCGATGGCTGGATCGTTTCAATAGGCGCGGGATCTGCTGTAGGTTGCTGTGTCGGGGCAATTACATTATTTGCACTCTCTGTTCCGCAAGCGGAGAGCAATAGGGTACTTAGTACAAGGGCAGATAATAGACGGGAAGAAGAGCAGTTTACTTTCATAAGCTTGTAGTTCCTCCTAAACGTTTTATGTATCTTAACTGGTTTCTTCCATTTAATCACAGCCAGTCCCATTTGTCTTGATCCGCTTGCATCAAGTGTAATCGACTTCAGCGTCCTTATTAGGACGATATACGTTTAAGCGAGAAATATAAGGATAATGCATAGCGTGAAACTTTTACTTTCTTTTTTTAAAAAAAAGGGCACAGCCGATCTCCGGCTGTACCCTGCGTGTATCTTATCCATTTAGTCTAGCTTCCAGCAATTGAGGCTTAATGTCCCATATTGATACGCTTGAAATATTCGCTCTGCCTTCCTGCTGCCATCCGCTGTTCCCATCGCATAAAAGAGAGGTGCGAAATGCTCTCTTCCGTAAGATGGAACCGCATCACGAACATGCGGAGCTTTTTTCTCATAAGCAAACAGTGAAGGTAAATCCCAAGATTCTAACCCCTTGGCAATCCACGCATCGAATTCAAGCGCCCACTCTTCAGGCTGATCACTTTCATTAAGCATCCGCAAATTGTGAACAAGTCCACCGCTTCCTATCAGCAGTATGCCTTCGTCACGCAGAGGGGCTAACATCCGCCCGATATTGTACTGTTCTTTGGGAGAACGTAGTGAATCGACGGATAAAGCGACTACCGGAATATCGGCTTTCGGAAACATTTTTTTCAGTATTACCCAGACTCCGTGATCGAGTCCTCGCCCCAGAACGGGCTGATGTGAAAGATTGTTACCCTTAAAGAGCTCGGAAATCCGCTTGGTTAGAGCTGGATCGCCTGGGGCTGGATAGGTCAGCGTATACATTTCTTCAGGGAATCCGTAGAAGTCGTGTTGTGTTTCGTGCTTCTCATCCATGGTGAGTAGCTGTTCTGGGCTATCCCAGTGCGCTGAGAATACTACTATACCCCGTGGTGCTTCTAGTTCTTGACCAAGCCGCTCCAGAAAACGGGTATACTCGTTATCCTCCAGTGCGAGGAGCGGAGAACCGTGCGCGATAAAAAATGACGGTAATTTCATAGGATGCCAACCTCCATAACCCAGTATATGGTGTGCATCTTTATTTTACCGCTAATTTCAAGTTATTGCGAGTAAAGTCCATCACCTATATCATCCAATTTTGCCATTCTGTCTGCACATGCTCCTGTTCGTTCATCCACTCTCTTGTCCGCTTAAGCAGCTGCTGCTGTGCTGGCCCAGAAGAAAAGGTATGATCACCTTGAAAAATGATCTCTTTATCGCATCGTCCCTCAGGACGTGTCCAGAATAATTTCTGGTAAAGGAATGCATAATCCACGGGGATGACATCGTCAGACGTACCATGAATAACCAGCACATCACCGCTGAATTTACTAGCTTCTTGGAAAGGCTGGAAGGCCGCCAAAGAATTGAAATATACCGGTGTGAACGAGTAACCCACGTAATCCGCCGATCCATTCTTCACCGAACGGTCATACGCCTCCCGCCCTACGATCTTCACAATATCATTGAAGGGGTAACCCACGGAGGCCCACAGCACGAGATTCTTCACGCGGCGATCACGAATACTTGTCAGAAGCGCAACCGCCCCACCCAGACTGTGGCCAATAAGCGTCACACGCTGTGGATCCACATCGGCAGAGCTAATTCCGTAATCGAGCACCGCTCTAGTCTGAGCGATCATCGACTCCATATCCTCCCCGCCGTAATTACCGCTGCTCTCGCCGCAGCCCGCATAGTCAAATCGAATGACCATATACCCGTCTTGCGCCAGCTCACGAGCTGCTTTGACAAATATCCGATCGACTCCAATCCGGTTACCCACAAATCCATGGCAGATTACAGCTAATGGCAATCTGTCCTTGCAACGTGTGGAAGTTCCCTTCTCTTTACTCGGATAATGGATGCTCGCTGTCAATTCTTCGCCGTTATGCCGAATTACAATATTCCGTTCCATTGCCGTAACCTCCTATATTTAATCATTATTTTAATTTATTAGAATTCCGATTAACTTAGTGTGAATTATATTCTTATTATAAAGATTTCGTTCATATTGTCAACAGAAACGGGACAGATCTTAGTAATTTACAAGAACAAATTCGGAGTATAAACCGGAACGTCAAACAGCCAGTCTCTAATATAATGGAGACTGGCTGTTTTTCAATCGCATGATGAGCTTCCAGGGCCGTCAATCAATCATAGCTGTCGTTAAACATCTCATGGGTTTCTTGACTGCCTTCCCAATCCTTAAGCGCGCCCTCTGTTGCTGGTTCTTCTGTGGAATTCCACATGCTGAATCCATCAGAGCCGCCCCAATCCCCCATTGAATGATTGGGCGTAGGCTCGAAACCGTTGCCCATGACACTGTCCTGTTCTTTCTTGTTCTCATGTTCCATAAAGCTCCCAACCTTTCCCAAAGCTATATTGATCAAGCAACAACATTATCAGTGTTCACTCTTATAAAAGGATTATGCATAGGAAAATAGAAATGCTTGTCCTTGCGCTGACCTGTCAGGCAAACGTATACTCTAGGTTAAAGACTATACCGATTAACACTACTGGAGGTTTACATCCCTATTATGAAAGTGAAAGATATGATTAAGGAAAATAACGCCCTGCGCGAGCAGATGACGCCTTTCAATCGATCTTATTTTGAAGATATGATCCTGACGATGCGCGCCAGTAGGGTAGAGGCTCTCCGTGCTGAAGAACTTTTACTGGATGCAGCCAAGCTGCTTCTGAAAGAACAGAAAAAAGGTAAAAACGCTAAACAGGTGTTTGGCGAGAATCCGGATGATTATTTTAAAGAAATCATAGACAGCGTTCCCACACGCTCAGCACGCAGCAAATGGAACTATTACTTGATGATTCCCTGCGCGGCTCTAACCTGTTTGTTCGGGATCTTTGCTATAGGTGGACTCTTCTTGCAATGGACTAACGGATCACCTGGGATGTTCGGAGAGATTAGCCTCTTCACCCTCTTCGCTGTTGGGGCAGGTTCCATTATCTTGATCGAACTTATTATGAAATGGTTAACCTCCTTGTCTGAGGGGGATGCACCTAAAGCCAAGCCCTTTGATATCAAGGGCCTTGGCGTCTATATCGGAATCGCCGTAGTTGCCGTATTCATTGGCTTGTACCTCGACCGATTGTTTCCGGTCATTACTTTATCCCCGTGGGTAAGCTTAATTGTTTCCCTGATTGGGGCAATTGGACTAAAGTTTATATTTTTTAGAAAATAAAAGTCATGCTCCACCCATATTTCATCCGATAGACAGGGGGAACTTTCATGAATAAGAAGCAATATATTCTCTATTCTGTTCTAGCAGTAACATTGGGACTAGGCGCGGTACCTATAGGAACGATTCAAGCTGAAGGCGCTGCCAGCCCTCCTGTGGGAGGCACTAAGGCAAATGCTTTGACAGCAAACAATAATCATGCGGAGGCTATCTATAAAGCAGCATTGCCGCTGTTGTCTTCCTCTAACAAGTTACCCGAAGCTATTAAATATTTGAACGCCAATATGTATGCGGTAGGTTCGTATCGTGCCACGATAATGACACTGAAGCTTGAGAATTTGCACAAGGCGGCGCTTCCGGCGTGGGAGAGCAAATTCAGTACCAGCAATGTCCAGCGGAAGCTCACCGCCATCTATAAGGCTGGCGCTAGTATGAAGACCCTTGCTGATGCCACAGAAGATCTCACTCTGCGCACACTGCTGAAGAGTGCCAGCGAAAATGGATATAAACTGGAGACCGCGGAAGGCACTTTTTTCCCGGTGATCGATTATGAGGCTTACCGCAAATATAAGCTTTATGTCACTGACGATATCAGCGCATATCTATCCATTATGGCTACGGAGTCTGATCTTCCCTCCTCCAAGGATAACGGGCTGGTCATTGGTTGGACCGATGTAGCTGCGCGAGCACTGTCTCAAGAGCAATTTATTCAAAATCATCCGAAATCGAACCGAATTTCAGCCGTGAAATCCTTATATTCTATCTATGTTAACAATACGTTTTACGGCCAGAATAACACGCCCCTTTTCCATTATGACAATCTTGAAATGGACTTGGAGGCGCAGAAAGCCTACTCTAGCATTCTCACCAAGAATAAAGACAACAGCCCATTCCTGCAGAAACTAGATGGCTTCATGAAATTGATGAAAGACAAAGATTATAAATTAACAGATGAAGTCGAACAATACCGTAAGACTGAATTACCTCTCTAGTATGATATACAAAAGGCCCGTCCCCATTCATTCCGGGACGGGCCTTTCTATGTTCATTAACGAAATGATTAAAGTGATGAAAGAAATTAAATAAGGATGTTAAAGAGATTGGAATCCTTATTGATTTCTACATAATCCACACCCTTCTGCTGCATCCGTTCGATAAGTGGTTCATAAGCTTCAATGGACAATAGCTCTATGCCTACAAGCGCGGGACCATTCTCTTTATCATGCTTCTTAATGTACTCGAAACGGGTAATATCATCCTCTGGACCGAGGATTTCGTCCAAGAACTCACGCAGGGCACCTGCCCGTTGTGGGAAGTTCACCATGAAGTAGTGCTTTAAGCCTTCGTAAATCAGTGACCGCTCCTTGATCTCTTGCATACGGTCTATATCGTTGTTACCCCCACTAATGATACAGACGACCGTCTTCCCGCGGATTTGATCACGGTATTGATCAAGTGCTGCGATAGGTAAGGAACCGGCTGGCTCAACTACTATAGCGTTCTCGTTATACAGCTCCAGAATGGTGGTACAAGCCTTGCCTTCAGGTACCATCACGATGTCATCCAGATGCCGGGAACAAATATCATAAGTCAGTCCGCCAACGCGCTTTACAGCCGCTCCGTCCACGAACTTGTTAATTTCTTTTAGCGTTACCACTTCTCCAAGCTTAATTGCTTCAGTCATTGAAGCAGCACCAAGCGGTTCCACACCAATCAACTTAGTGGATGGACTCACCGTCTTCACATAAGTGGCTATTCCTGCTGCCAGGCCGCCCCCACCAATCGTTACGAACATAAAATCCGCAGGATGGTCCAGATTCTCCATTACTTCCATCGCTATCGTTCCATTGCCTGCAATAATTCTCGGCTCATCAAACGGGTGGATCAACGTCATACCATGGTCTATACAAGCTTGCAGCGCTTCATCATAAGCATCATCGAAGGTATCGCCCTTCAGAATGACCTCAACAAACTCACCGCCGAACCGTCGAACTTGCTTAACCTTCTGGTTAGGTGTAGTGCTGGGCATATAGACCTTGCCCTTAATTCCAAGTGCCTTACAGGAATAGGCTACACCTTGTGCGTGATTTCCTGCACTCGCGCAGACAATACCTTTAGCTCTATCTTCTGCAGATAGACTACGAATCATATTATAAGCTCCGCGGATTTTAAAAGAACGGACAATCTGCAAATCTTCGCGCTTCAAATATACATCGCAATCATACTTGGCCGATAGTACGGCGTCACGCTGTAGGGGAGTCCGGATGATGACCTCCCGCAGTACGTGATGAGCCCGTACGATATCTTCCATTCCTACGATTCGGTCTTCCTCTTCTCTCATAACCCTCTCGCCTCACTATCATCTATTCATTCTACTTCTTGTAAACATACTCTCCCAAAGACATTTTTTCAAGCATTGTCCGCTGTATGCAATACAATTATTGATGCAAATCTTATACTTTCTTATACATGCAAAAACGCCTTCATCGTCCCTAAAAGGACGGTAAGCGTTTATGCGAGAAATATAAGGTAATTTATAACGTGAAACAAATAAATTCTTATATTTTAAAAAAAGAGACTACAGGAATCTCCCATAGCCTCTTTAAGTTCATGTACGTCCAAGATCTGAATTCTACTAATCCTGTTGCTTCAGCATCCACTTCAGCAGATCAGGTAGGCTTGTCCACAAACGCGAGTGTACAATAACATATTCGATAGCTTCATTAGCGTCACCCATTCCCACAAAATCCGGAAGGTTATGCGGCAATCTTTTGATCCCTAACAAATAATCCGGCACATGCTTGTTCACATTCCGCGCTACGCGGTACAACATTTTCAGTTGGGAAGTAATCCCATTCTTCTTATATTCTAAGACCATCCGGTCGTAAGCTACTGTCGCCGCTGCATCATTTCCGAACTTTTCCAGCACCTTTTCTGTCTTCTTGAGCTTGTTGGTGTAGAGATACGCAGCCGTTAAAAGGTAACGCGCACCTGTGTTATCTTCAGGATTCAGCTCTAAAATGTGCTCAAGTACTTTTTGTGCTTCTTCTGCATTTCCGCTAAACCAACAAGAGTCGGCGTAGCTTTTGCAAATTCGAATGTATGGACGAGTCTCGTGGAGGTCCCAGAAATGTCCTTTGTTCTCAGCGAAAAAGGCTTCTCCAAGCTCACGTTCACCTGCATCCATCCCTGCTTTTAGAAAAGCACGAGCATCTGCTTCATTCTCTGCTTCCTCAGCCAAAATGAGATACGCATCCGGACTGTCCGGATAAACCTCTAATGCGGCTTCAGCTAACTGTATCCGGCGGTTGGATGAATTGGTTTGCATAGCCTTTTGTAATAGTGCTTGCTCCTGATCCTTCGGACTGCCTGAGATATTCAGCAAAAGTAATTCTTCTTCCGCACCACCCATGCCGTATTCCTCAATGTAATTGAGCATCTCTTTGACTTTTCTAGAGATGGTAGGCGTAGTAACCTCATGTTTGGTAGCAAGATCCGCTTGTGTTAGGGAGAAGCCATATTCTTCAGACAAAATAAATTCGATCGCCGCGCAGAAAGAGCCCATTTTCTTCACAGCAGGCTTAGTCTTACGGGAATAACCATTCCACAGAACTAGAGCTTCCCAAATAAGCTCTCTATCATAGCTTTCTCTCATGCTCTCAATAAGGTGCAGCGCCAGTTGTTCATGTGCTGGATGCTCCCAATTCAGATCACGTGACACTTTTTTTCTGAGCGTAGCAAGAGTTAGCTTCACTTCAGGTTGTGCTACGGGCTCCTGTTTCTCAGCCACAGTCTCGCTAGCTGCCGCTTCTTCCTTGTTTACAAGTTGCATGATGGACTCTACTGCAGAAGTTTCTTTACCAAGGCAGCATTTCTTATATTTTTTCCCGCTTCCGCAAGGACACATATCATTTCTTCCAATCTTACTCAAAACGAATTCCTCCTTAAATCTGTGAGTAGCCATTCGCCATAAGCGTATCGCTAGTATGCACTATAAGTATCATCATTTCCAGGCACGAGGCATCCTTTATAAGGTTACTTCACAAAGTCTGAAGGACTCCGATTTAAAAGGGCCTTCCCATGATCGGAAAGACCCTTATCTGTATATATCCGCACATTTTCCCCCGTACGTGTAGTATTATAGCACTTCTTCTATCACTTGTCAGTCCTTTTTTAGGACTTTAAGCGCAAAAAATGCTAGATACAGTTCTTTATCCTTATACCAAAGCTTTCATAGCGATGTCGCTGCGGCTTTGTTTTCCGGAAAAAGAAATTCCTTCGGCTCTAGCGTAAGCTGCAACACGAGCTTCAGCAATCGTAGCACCTAGGCCTACCACGCCTAGCACCCGACCACCATTCGTCACCCAGCTTCCGTCTTCACCACGCGCCGTACCAGCATGGAAGATCAGCCCTCCTTGGCTGTCTTCAAGACCTTCAATCGGTACACCCTTTGGATAAGGGCCTGGATATCCTCCCGAAGCGAGAACTACGCATACAGCCGCTTCGTCGCTCCATTCAATGTCGATATCTGCAAGTCTACTCTCTGTGACCGCCAGAAAGATTTCTAGCAAGTCGCTCTTGAGTCTAGGCAACACGACCTGAGTCTCAGGATCACCGAAACGAGCATTAAACTCAATCGTCTTTGGTTTACCCTCAGGAGAAATCATCAGTCCCGCAAATAGTACACCGCTAAAGGGACGACCTTCGTCCACCATAGCTTTTGCCGTCGGCTTAATGATGGTCTCGATCGCTTCTTGGATAATAGCCTCATCAATATGTGGTAAAGGCGAATAGGTACCCATTCCGCCGGTATTAGGACCTTTATCCCCATCAAATACGGGCTTATGATCCTGGGCAGCAGCCATAGGACGTACCGTCTCTCCATCGACAAAAGCCAGAATCGACATTTCCTGTCCAGCAAGAAATTCCTCAATAACAACCTGAGCGCCTGCCTCACCGAATACCTTAGTGACCATAATATCAGCGAGCGCTTGCTCTGCTTCTTCCAACGAATAAGCAACCGTCACGCCTTTTCCTGCAGCCAGACCATCTGCCTTGATTACGATCGGAAGCGGCTGTTCCCGCAAATAAGTTAGCGCAGCTTCATAGTCGTCGAACTTCTCATAGGCTGCTGTCGGAATATTATATTTATGCAAAAGATCCTTCATAAAGGTTTTGCTGCCTTCGATCTCCGCCGCATTCTTGCGTGGGCCAAACACAGGAATATCCTGTGCTTCAAAAGCATCCACAATCCCAGCAGCGAGCGGATCATCTGGGCCGATTACAACAAGACCTACTTCCTTCTCTTTCGCAAAAGCCGTCAGACGATCGAACTCAAATACTCCGATCGGCACACATTCGGCTAACTGCGCAATCCCGGCGTTGCCGGGTGCGCAATAGATTTTACCTGCCTTGGGGCTTTGGGATAGACTCCAAATCATCGCATGTTCCCGGCCGCCGCCGCCAACCACTAAAATATCCATCCGAATATGATCCTCCCAGTGCTCTAGTGTTTGAAATGACGGACGCCTGTGAAGACCATAGCAATACCATACTCATTAGCGACCTTAATTGACTCTTCGTCTTTAATGGAGCCGCCTGGCTGAATCACTGCAGTGATTCCTGCTTTTGCTGCCATTTCAAGCGTATCGCCCATTGGGAAGAACGCGTCGGAAGCGAGTACGGCTCCCTTAGATTTTTCACCAGCTTGTTCGATTGCAATTTTAGCTGCACCAACGCGGTTCATCTGTCCTGCACCTACGCCAACGGTCATATCATCAGCAGCCAGCACAATCGCATTAGATTTCACATGCTTAACTACTTTCCATCCGAACAACAATTGTTTCAATTCTTCCTCGGTTGGTTTACGGTCCGTAACGACTTGTAGATCATCTGGGTTCACAGAGTGCACATCGCTCTCCTGTACAACCATTCCTCCATCAATAGAGGTAACTACAAAGCTGCTCTTACGCGCACTAGCCGTACTAAGGTTACCGATTTTGAGCAAACGGAGATTCTTTTTCTTCGTAAGGATTTCCAGTGCTTCTTCCGTAAAGCCTGGTGCCAACACGATTTCGAGGAAAATATCTTTCAGCAGGTTCGCTGTGTCTGCATCAATAATGCGGTTTGCTGCTACAATCCCACCAAAAATAGAAGTTGGATCCGCGTTGTAAGCTTTTTGATAAGCTTCGTATACACTTTCACCCACACCTACACCACAAGGGTTCATATGTTTAACCGCTACGACAGCAGGCTCTTCAAATTCTTTCACGATTTGCAGTGCTGCGTTAGCATCGTTGATATTGTTATAAGACAACTCTTTGCCGTGCAATTGTTCAGCCGCAGTGAGTGTATCCAGTGCCGCCAATGACTTGCGATAGAACGCTGCTTTTTGATGCGGATTCTCGCCATAACGCAGATCCTGAATTTTCTCATAAGTCACGGTGTAGCGCTCTGGCAGAGGCTCGCCAGTAACGTTAGCCAAATAATCGGAAATCAAGGCATCGTAAGCCGCCGTATGACGGAACACTTTTGCCGCAAGACGTTTGCGTGTTTCTAGCGTTGTATCTCCACCTGCGCGAACCTCTTCAAGTACAGTAGCGTAGTCATTAGCATCCACAACTACACTCACAAAAGCATGGTTCTTCGCCGCAGAACGCAGCATCGTAGGTCCGCCGATATCGATATTCTCGATGGCTTCCTCGTAGGATACGTCAGGTTTTGCGATCGTTTCCGCGAACGGATACAAATTCACAACAACCAGATCGATGTAGTCCAGACCAAGCTCCTTCATTTGACGCGTGTGCTCCTCGTTATCACGAACCGCAAGCAATCCACTGTGTACAGCAGGGTGCAAGGTTTTGACACGTCCGTCCATGATTTCTGGGAATCCTGTCACATCGGAAATCCCGATAACTGGAACACCTTCTTTAGCCAAAAGCGTGCTTGTTCCACCTGTAGAGATAATTTCTACGCCTAATGCAGACAACTCGCGGCAAAAATCCACGATACCTTGTTTATCCGATACGCTGACTAGCGCTCTTTTGATACTCACTTTGAATAGTCCTCCTTCAGGTTGTACGTGCGATTTAATATGAAGAAAACCCACAACGCGACACATAACGCCGCTTATGCAATATTTCCCGAGAAATACCCTGAAACATCTCGGTCTGTCACCAAATGTCGATCCAAAACTTCGAATGGCTGCGGTGCAGCTTACTTTTCGCGGATAATCGTCTTTCTTCCACTCAGTTCCACTTTCCCGCTGGCAAAAGCGCCAACCACTTCGGGATACAGCTCATACTCAACCTTATGAATACGTTCTGCCAATGAATCCGCCGTGTCGTTATCCTGCAGGGCTACGCTGCGCTGAGCAATAACAGGCCCGGTATCCATACCTCCATCGACAAAATGCACAGTAACACCCGTCAGCTTCACGCCATAATCCAGCGCTTGTCCGATTGCATCTTTTCCTGCAAAAGCAGGCAGCAGCGATGGATGAATGTTAATAATTCGTCCAGCATACGGCGTTAAAAGCACTGGCGTAATAAGACGCATGTATCCTGCCAGCACAACCAGCCCGATTTCCCGCCGCTGAAGCTCTGCTACAATCTCTGCTTCGTAGAGTTCACGGCTGGCGAAGTCTTTTGGCCGCAGCAAGAGGGCGGGAATGCCCGCATCTTCCGCTCGCTTAGCTACAGGTGCCTCTGGCTTGTCGGATACAAGCAACTCAATATTGCCCTCACCAAGCAAGCCTGCTCTCTGTGCATCGATCAGTGCAGCAAAATTACTGCCTTGCCCAGAAGCAAAAACAGCGATTCGACTCCATTGCATCACACTTCAGCTCCAGTAAAGGTTACTTTGCGTTCCCCTTCTGTCACTTTACCAATGATAAAAGCCTCTTCTCCGCTCGCTTTGAGCAGTTCAAGAGCACGTTCTCCATCAGCGCTACTTACTACCAGAACAAGTCCAATTCCCATATTAAAAGTAGTAAACATATCACGGTTGCTTACGTTTCCTTTGTTCTGCATCAATCCGAAGATCGGCAGAATCGGCCACGATCCGTAATTAATCTCCACATCTACACCGTCAGGCAATACGCGCGGGATATTCTCGATGAATCCGCCACCCGTAATATGTGCCATCCCTTTCACCGGAAGCTGCTCCAGCAGCGCCAGCAAAGGCTTCACATAAATCTTAGTTGGTGCAAGAAGTACATCCACAAGCGGAGCTCCAAGCTCCGGAAGCACATCATTCAGGCCATAGCCATCATCCTCAAGCAAAAGCTTACGCACCAGTGAGAAGCCGTTACTGTGCACGCCGCTAGAAGCTAAACCAATCACTGTGTCTCCAGCAGCGATGTTAGCGCCTGTTACCAGCTTCGCTTTGTCAGCAACGCCAACTGTGAATCCAGCGATATCATACTCACCCGCTGAATACATGCCCGGCATTTCAGCCGTTTCGCCGCCAATCAGCGCACAACCTGCTTGGTGACAGCCCTCTGCGATTCCTGCTACGATCGCTTCGATTTTCTCCGGTACGACTTTGTCGCAAGCCAGATAATCGAGGAAAAATAGCGGCTCCGCGCCTTGCACTACAATGTCGTTCACGCACATAGCTACAGCATCAATCCCAATCGTGTCATGGCGATCCGCAGCAAATGCGATCTTAAGCTTCGTGCCTACACCATCAGTTCCCGATACGAGCACTGGCTCTTCATATTTATCTTTATTGAGGCCAAACAGCGCTCCGAACCCACCAAGATCCGTCATTACTTCTGGACGGTAAGTACGTTTTACGTGCTTTTTCATGCGTTCTACCGCTTCGTTACCAGCCGCAATATCCACTCCGGCGTTTTTATAAGCTTCCGACACTTGGGACACCTCATCTTTTAATAGTTTAGAGCGCGTTTGGGCGCATTCGGAACCAGTGGTGGTTATTGGAGTTATTCCGAGGAATGTTTGGACTTCCGATCGCTGTTATGTTTGGATTTCCTGATTTAACCGCTCATCGCGGTAGAAATCCAAACATAAAGGCGAACGCTACGCTTCTACAGTTCCAAACTTCCTCTCCATAACTCCCTCTAACCACCAGGTTTCCCCTACTGCAAGCCGCAGTGCGCGCCTTGCACACGGACCTCAAGACCTCGGTGCATGAGCTGCGCCATGCAACCTCTTCTAGCGAAACAAGCGAGTACCCACACTTTGCAAGGGGGACTTAGAGGGATGATCCCTAACTAGCAGCTGCAGCCATCTTTTTCCGCCCCGCCAAAATCAACCTGCGTCGGGTAATCATTATCGAAGCAGGAAAGGCATAGCCCGCCTTTGTAATCATCTTTGTTGTGACCACCAATGGAAGTGATTAAGCCCTCCGGTGACAAGAATGCCAAGGAATCGGCATTAATCTCTTCGCACATTTCCGCAATGGACTTGTACGACGCGATGAGATCGCGGCGGTCTGGGGTATCAATGCCGTAGAAGCAAGGATTCTTGAAGGGCGGCGATGTAATCCGCACGTGAACCTCTACGGCTCCCGCTTCACGGAGCAGATTGACGATCCGCCGTGAAGTTGTTCCACGCACGATGGAATCATCGATCATGACAACACGTTTGCCATCGACCACACTGCGCACGGCGCTTAGCTTCATTTTCACACCTTGCTCACGCAGCTCTTGGCTCGGCTGGATGAAGGTCCGGCCTGTATACTTATTCTTGATGAGCCCAAGCTCATAAGGAATGCCCGTCTGCTCCGCAAATCCAATCGCTGCCGAGATACTTGAATCCGGTACACCAGTTACGAGGTCAGCATCTACGAAAGCTTCTAATGCCATTCGGCTACCCATCCGCTTACGGGCGGTGTGCAGGTTAGCGCCATTCATATCACTGTCTGGGCGAGAGAAGTAAATATACTCCATCGCGCATAGCGCTTTACGTTTTGGCTCGGTAAAACGGTCCTCTAACAGGCCATTTTTATCAAGCACGAGCAGTTCGCCAGGTTCGATATCGCGGACTAACTGTGCTCCGATAACTTCTAAGGCGCAAGATTCGGAAGCAAAAATATAGGCGTCGCCGATCCGTCCCATTACAAGCGGACGCAAACCATGGGAATCCGAAGCGACAATTAATTTGTCATTCGTCATAAGCAGAAAAGCAAATCCGCCAACCAGTTGTTTTAGCGCATCCTTAGCCGCTTCAACAAAATCCTTAGACGAACGCGCAATCAGATGCGCCAGCACTTCTGTATCACTTGTGGTTTGGAAGATCGATCCGCTTTGCTCAAGCTGTTTACGAATCAACGGTTCATTTACTATGTTACCGTTTGTAGCAATCGCCAAATCACCGTCACGATATTTGAATACGAGCGGCTGTGCATTAGTTAAGCGGCTGTCTCCGCTGGTGGAATAACGTACATGCCCGATGGACATGTCTCCAACCAGTGAGGCAATTTTGTCCTTGTCGAATACTTCTTTTACTAACCCCATCCCGCGGTGATAGTTGAAATCACGACCATCTGCTACGCAGATGCCCGCACTTTCTTCCCCACGGTGCTGTAAGGCGTGCAAGCCGTAATAAGACATGGACGCCGCTTCCGGGTGTCCGAAGACCCCGAAAACGCCGCATTCTTCTTTTAATGTGTCAAAAATATCTCCCGAACCCGTTCCTTCATTGTAAAAGTCACCAGTCCACAGGATAGGAGTCTCCTGCTCTTTCCCGGTCTTTATTTCATAAGACATGGAATAGCATCCTCCCAAACGAATTTCAATTCTGCTACAGCTTCATCTAATACGGATGCACCGTCCAGATTTACGCGCAGTCTGTCTCCACCTACAGTTCCGATGATTTCCACTGGAACGCCGCTGGCAGCAATCGCTGCTTTCAGCTCTTCCGCACGTTCAGGCGCTGCCGTCAGCACGATACGTGATTGGCTCTCACTGAACAATGCTATATCGGATCTAAGTCCATTAGCAGAAAGTTCAACGTTCGCACCAACACCGCCACTGATACAGCTTTCTGCAAGTGCTACAGCAAGGCCGCCTTCGGACAAGTCATGTGCCGAACGCACCAGACCACCGCGAATCGAGCTAAGCACTGCGCTCAGCAGTTTTTTCTCAGTAGCCAAATCCAATACTGGAGGACGGCCTTCCGTTACACCATGAACGGCATATTGAAATTCACTACCACCAAGCTCAGCTTTTGTTACGCCTAGCAAAAGGATGGAATCTCCTTCTTGTTTGAAGCCTTGAGTCGTAATATGATCCGTATCCGTTACTAAACCAACCATGCCGACAACCGGCGTTGGGTAAATGGATCCCGTAGTATTTTCGTTATAAAGACTGACATTCCCGCCGATAACCGGAGTATCCAGCACACGACAAGCTTCAGCCATACCATCAACCGCACGCTCCATTTGCCAGAACACATCAGGTTTCTCAGGGTTTCCGAAGTTTAAGTTATCTGTAATAGCTAGCGGTTCAGCACCGGAACAAACGATGTTACGTGCCGCTTCGCTGACTGCAATCCGTCCGCCCACTTCAGGATCAAGATAAACGTAACGACCGTTACAGTCCGTAGTCATCGCGAGTCCTTTACGTGTACCATGAATGGTAACTACAGCCGCATCAGATCCAGGTCGAACAGCCGTACTAGTCCGCACCATGTAATCATATTGGTTGTATACCCAAGCTTTGCTTGCTACGGTTGGTGATCCAAGAACAGTACGAAGTGCGCCGCCTAGATCTGTAACTTCCGCGTAACGAAGCGTATCTACCGATTCATTTTCTACATAATAAGCAGGAACCTCAGATGGTTTGTTGTAGACTGGACACTCATCAACAAGCGCTGTTACTGGCATGTCACCAACAACCTCACCGTGATGATATAGCTTCAAGCGACCATCATCCGTTACTTTACCGACCTTACAGCAGATTACACCCCAGCGATCAAAGATCTCTTGCGCCTGAGCTTCATCCTTCGGTTCTACTACAAACAACATCCGTTCTTGCGATTCCGAAAGCATCATTTCATAAGGGGTCATGCCGTCTTCACGTTGTGGCACCTGATCAAGATACAGCTCCAAACCATTACCAGCTTTACTTGCCATCTCTGCACTAGAGCAGGTAAGTCCAGCCGCACCCATATCCTGAATCCCAATAACGATGCCGCTGTCGATTAACTCTAGACAAGATTCCATAACAAGCTTCTCCATAAATGGATCGCCTACTTGTACAGCTGTACGTTTTGCTTCGGACTCTTCACTTAGTTCAACGGATGCAAAAGTAGCCCCATGAATCCCATCACGTCCAGTAGGAGGACCTACGTAGAAGACTGGGTTTCCTACACCTTTAGCGACACCACGCTGGATTTTATCATGATCAATTAGACCGACACACATTGCGTTAACAAGCGGGTTACCGTCATAGCTATCATCGAACATGATTTCGCCGCCCACGGTTGGAATCCCGATACAGTTACCATAACCAGCAATACCAGACACGACATGCTCGAACAAATATTTCACGCGATCGCTTTCCAGCTTGCCGAAACGCAAGGAATTCAGCAATGCGATAGGTCTTGAGCCCATGGAAAAAATATCACGAATGATACCACCTACGCCTGTTGCCGCACCTTGAAAAGGTTCTACCGCAGAGGGGTGGTTATGACTTTCGATTTTGAATACAACCGCTTGGTTGTCTCCGATATCTACAATCCCTGCGCCCTCGCCGGGTCCCATCAGGACACGTGGTCCAGTAACTGGGAAACGTTTCAACAATGGCTTAGAGTTCTTGTATGCACAGTGTTCGGACCACATTACGCTGAATACGCCAATTTCAGTATAGTTCGGCAAACGTCCCATAAAAGACTTGATGAGCTCATATTCGCTGTCCGACACACCGAATTGGCTGTAAATTTTCTGCTCTGCGATCTGTTCTGCGGTCGGTTCCTTAACGGATACTTGCTGCGTCATGACGATCCCTCCAAGTCTTCAGTATAGATGTGAACATTCGTTTGCCATCTTCAGATCCGAGCAAGCTGTTAGCTGCACGCTCAGGGTGAGGCATCATGCCGACTACATTCCCCTGCACATTACTAACACCCGCAATATCAGCTACAGAGCCGTTAGGATTATCGCTATATGTGAACACAATCTGATTGTTAGCTTTCAGTTCTGCTAAAGTCTCTTCATCACAGTAGTAGTTTCCTTCGCCGTGAGCGATTGGGATGATGATTTCTTCATCCTTAGCATAATCAATAGTAAATGGGGTTTCGTTATTAACAACCTTAAGCACTGTATCATGACAACGGAACTTCATGGACATGTTACGACGCAGCGCGCCTGGCAACAAACCAGCCTCAGTAAGAATTTGGAACCCATTGCAAATGCCTAGCACGAATTTCCCTTGCTCTGCTGCTTTAGCAACTTCAGCCATTACAGGAGCAAATCTTGAAATCGCGCCGCAGCGCAGGTAATCACCATATGAGAATCCGCCTGGAACCAAAATGCAATCATACGCCGACAAATCTGTCGCTGTATGCCACACATAATCGACTGGTTCACCGAGACTGTCCTCTACCGCCTTGTAGCAATCAATATCACAGTTAGAGCCTGGGAAGACAAGTACAGCAAATTTCATGTCGTTTAGTCCTCCAATTCGTAGCGGTAATCCTCGATCACCGTGTTGGCAAGTAGCTTTTCGCACATTTCCTTGAGTCGCAGTTCTGCTTCAGCACGGTTATCCGTGTCCAAAGTCAGCTCCATATATTTCCCAATACGCAAACTTTCAACTTCTTGAAAACCTACCGAATGAAGTGCTCCTTGCACTGCTACACCTTGTGGATCGAGAACGCTCTTCTTAATGGTGACATATACCGTCGCTTTTAACATATGCTTGTAGTTCCTCCTAAATTTTTATGTGTATATACTTTCTGAAAGCTGAAACTCTACTAAAAGTAACTCTAGCTTTAAAAACATACACTTCATTTATTCCCATGAGTAAACACACAATGTTGAGCTATAAAGATTTACCAGTAAGACGATGATAAATGTCCAGATAACGGCGCGTTGTTTCTTCAACTACTTCTAGTGGAAGTGGTTCAGGTTTGCTATTTTTATCCCAGGAGGATGCAGATAGATACGTACGAACAGGTTCTTTATCCATACTATCAATTTCGATATCAAGAGCGTATTTGTCCTTGGCCCAGAAACGTGAAGCATCCGGCGTAAAAATCTCATCAATCAGAATCACCTTGCCATCCAGCAAGCCGAATTCAAATTTACAATCTGCTAGAATGATTCCCCGCTCAGCACAATACTCTCTGGCAAAAGAGAACAATTGCAAGCTCTTCTCCTGCAGCTCGAGTGCCAGATCAGCACCGATTAGCTCCTGCATTGTTTCAAAAGGAATATCCTCATCATGACCTACATCGTTTTTAGCCGCAGGGGTAAAGATTGGCTGTGCCAGCAGCGCATTTTTGCGCAAGTTCTTAGGAAGCTCAATACCATTCACTTTGCCAGTTTCTTGATACTGTCTCCAGCCCCCACCGGTGATGCACCCACGCACAACACATTCGATATCGATGCGCTCCGCTTTGCGTACCACCATAACACGGTTTCTGAGAGCTTCCTTGTCCTTAACGATGTCTCCGAGCAGATCCACATCGATATGAACGACATGATTCTCCATTAGCTCTTTAGTCTTTCCGAACCAGAACGCACTCAGACGGTTAAGCACATTGCCCTTTTCAGGTACCGCTGGGTCCAGCACATAGTCAAAAGCAGATATCCGATCCGTGACGACGATCAGTACATTCTCCCCTAAATCGTATAGCTCACGAACCTTCCCTTTATAGAGCAGCGGCGCATTGATGAGTTCCACGGCTGTGGATACGGCCGACGATGTCATGACCTTTCCTCCCTTGAACTAATGATCTTCCTAAGTTGGGCTGGTCTAGGAGGAAGCACTTCCGAGGAATGTTCGGACTTCCGATCGCTGTTATCCTCAGATTTCTTGATTTGAACCGCTTCTCGCGGTAGAAATCCGAGGATAAAGGCGAACGCTACGCTTCTACAGTTCCAAACTTCCTCTACAGTGCTCCCCCATCCAGCTTTGCATTTATTGCAGCGTTCCTTAGTTCACCACTAACTTATCTTTTTAGGATCTCTAAGGTCTCATTCCGAGGAATTCGTTCCTTATCGACCCAACCATTAACGCACCTATTTTTTAGAGCAGCTCTAGCTTGCGGAAGATGGTGTCCACATGCTTAAGGTGCCAAGAAGGGTTAAATGCATCTTCAATTTCTTCTGGGGTAAGAACGTTAGTGATCTCAGGTGTAGCTTCCACGATATCACGGAATTGTTTTTGCTCTTCCCAAGCTTGCATAGCACGCGGTTGAACGGTATCGTATGCTTGCTCACGGCTAAGGCCTTTATCGATCAGTTTGGTCAAGATCCGACCGGAGAAAGGAACACCGAACGTACGGTTCATGTTACGCTTCATATTCTCTGGGAATACAGTCAGGTTCTTCACAATGTTTCCAAAACGGTTCAGCATGTAGTTGAGCAGCATTGTCGCATCCGGAAGGATGATACGTTCCACAGAGGAGTGCGAAATATCGCGTTCATGCCAGAGTGGCACGTTCTCGTAAGCTGTAACCATATGTCCGCGAATGACGCGGGACAGACCGGAAATGTTCTCGCAGCCGATCGGATTACGTTTATGCGGCATAGCGGATGAACCCTTTTGACCTTTGGCAAAGGCTTCTTCCACTTCACGAATCTCACTCTTTTGCAGAGCGCGGATTTCAGTAGCGAATTTGTCTAACGATGTCGCTACCAAAGCAAGAGCAGCCATGTATTCAGCATGACGGTCACGCTGTAACGTTTGTGTAGAAATTGGAGCTGGGCTTGTGCCGAGCTTGCGGCAAACGAATTCTTCTACGAAAGGATCGATGTTAGCGTACGTACCAACGGCACCGGAGATTTTTCCGAACTGTACACCGTTCGCAGCATGGCGGAAACGCTCCAGGTTACGTTTCATTTCTTCGTACCATAGAGCCATTTTCAGACCAAAGGTAGTTGGCTCGGCATGAACACCATGCGTACGGCCCATCATCGGTGTATCCTTGTAAGCAATAGCTTTATCTTTAAGGATCGCAATAAAGTTGATGATATCCTTCTCTAGAATTTCATTCGCTTGACGCAGCAAGTAACCTAGCGCTGTATCTACCACGTCAGTAGAAGTAAGACCGTAGTGAACCCATTTGCGCTCTGCGCCAAGACTCTCGGAAACCGCACGTGTAAATGCGATAACGTCGTGGCGAGTCTCTTGTTCTATTTCATCAATGCGTGCGATGTCGAATTTAGCGTCCTTACGCAGTTTAGCTGCATCTTCGTGCGGGATTACTCCCAGCTCAGCCCATGCTTCGCAAGCGCAAATTTCAACTTCCAGCCACGCCTTGAATTTATTTTCCTCCGTCCAAATAGCTCGCATCTCAGGTCTGCTGTAACGTTCGATCATATTCTTTAGTTCCTCCAAAGTTTAGATTGCTCCACCCAGGACAAGCCGTCTCCGGTATCCTTGCAGAGCAGATTGATATGGCCCATCTTGCGGCCGGTCTTACTCTCAGTCTTGCCATATATATGAAGCTTAGGTACAACACCCAGCTTATTATCTTTTTCGTCCTGTGTACAGGTCGCTTTAATCGCGCCATCCAAATGCTGGCCTAGTACATTTACCATAACTACAGGTGTCAAAAGCGTTGTATCGCCTAGCGGCAGATTACAAATCGCCCGGACATGCTGCTCGAACTGTGAGGTCGCGCAAGCGTCCATGGTGTAATGCCCGGAGTTATGCGGTCTTGGTGCTAACTCATTGACGTACAATTGTCCGTCCTCTGTGACGAACATTTCTACTGCCAGCAGTCCAACCGCATCAAGTCCAGCGATTAATGTCTCTGCCAATTCGCATGCTCTCCGCTGAATGTCCTCTGCCACTCTTGCAGGCACAATGGACAGATGTAAAATATTATTTACATGAATATTTTCCGAGGGTGGGAAGCTCTTAACCTCACCAGAAGCACTGCGTGCAGCAACAACGGATATTTCACACTTAAAAACTACAAACTTCTCAAGCACCAGCTCCGGCACAACGGCTCCGGGTGCTACTTGCCGGAAGGCTTCTTCCAGCTCTTCTACCTGACGGATCACGGCTTGTCCCTTGCCGTCATAACCGCCTGTGGCTGTCTTCAGCACACAGGGTAGTCCAAGTTCAGCCGCCGCCACTTTCAGCTCCGCAAGGCTATCCACCTTCCGGTACGGGGCGACGGGTACGCCTGCCGCCTCGATGGCGGCTTTTTCGCGCAGCCGATGCTGCGTCGTATACAGCAGCGCGCTGCCCTGCGGCACGTACGATTCCTCCGTCAGCAGCGCGGCAACGCCCGCGTCAACGTTCTCGAACTCGTACGTGATGACGTCCGAGCGGCGGGCTAGCTCCCGCGCCGCGTCCCGGTCGTTATACGCCGCTGTAATCTGCGGCGTGACTTGACCGCTAGGCGCATCCGGCGCAGGGTCCAGCGCCACGAAGCGGTAGCCCATGGCGCTGCCAGCCAGCGCCATCATGCGCCCGAGCTGCCCGCCGCCGAGCACGCCGACGGTCGCGCCGGGCAGTAGCGTCCGGACGGTGTCCGTGCCGGACGCATCCATGGCGGCTGGCGAAGTAACGCCGCCAGCCTCCTGCAGCTTCAGCTCCTCCGGTCTCATAAGCTGTCGCTGCTTTCAAGGACTTCGTCGCGGATCGCATCCCGCCGCAGCTGCGCGCGCTGCTGCACTTCTGGATCGAATGCTCCGATAATCTGTGCAGCCAGGAGGCCTGCATTAATGGCTCCTGCCTTACCAATGGCTACCGTTGCCACTGGAATGCCTCCTGGCATCTGCACGATGGAGAGAAGCGAATCCAGCCCATTAAGCGCCTTCGACTGCACTGGCACTCCAATCACAGGCAGGATCGTCTTTGCAGCCACCATACCCGGCAAATGCGCTGCACCACCCGCTCCTGCAATAATGACGCGAATACCCCGGCCCGCGGCTTCCTCCGCATAGCTGAACATCAAGTCCGGCGTCCGGTGCGCAGATACTACCTTCTTCTCATAAGATAATCCCAGCTCTTCAAGCACCGCACAAGCGTGCTCCATCGTATCCCAATCCGATTTACTGCCCATGATAACAGCTACCTGCACAGACATGATTCGACCTACCTTCCAGTCACTAGTATGGATATCTTTATCTTGTAAATTCGAATAAAAAAAGCCCGATGACCAGACGCATTTTGCTGCGGGAGGATCGGACTAGTAAAGAAATTAGGAAAAAATAATCCGCGTGCCTATCATTAGGCTGCATTAAGCGCGGAAAATGGCATAATGCATCATTCCGTTACCCGGACCGCATTGCCGCATTCTATCATCCTATTTCCTCGTAGTCCGGTAATTTACGGTTCCCGGGTAGAAACTTCCGGGCCATATCCCCGGTTTTATACGAGTTGCTCATGACATCAGTTTAACAATCCCCTACACAGGATGTCAACTCAAACACGAACATTGGTAAATTCCGATTAATAATCGTTCGCTTTTAGGCGTATTTAATTTCTCAATAACCACTTATTTTGATGATAAAGACTTCTTTCCGTACACTATTAGCTCTAACAACAGATGTTATATTAACTGTAGAATAGGCTTCATGGAAATACATATAATTCCTCTACTGGATATGAATTTAGTCATTTCGTTTCTTATTAATGAAAAAAGGAACGCCATAAGCGTCCCTTTTAACTTTATATTATTTTACAACCAGCACTGGAATGCGGGCGCTTTGTACTACATTGTGGCTCACACTTCCCAGAACAAACTCACGTATTCCGCCAAGGCCGCGGCTGCCGATAACAATTACATCTATAGCATGTTCTTTAGCATATTTCAAAATCACTTCAGCGGGAGATCCTTGTAATAGCTCAACCTCAGCATTCAAGCCTTCAGCCTCAAGGCGTCCCTTCACCTCTTCAGTAGTCTGCACTGCTAAATCATAATATTCTTTATTTACTGAAGCCGGTAGTGGTGCTAGAGCTTCTCCGATAAAAAATCTTGGGAATTCAAATGCGTGAACGACATGCATCGTAGAGCCCGGAGTTACTTTTGCGAGTTCAATTGCGCGCTCCAATGCTTGATTAGAAGCCTTAGATCCATCATAGGCGAGTAAAATTTTAGAGAATAACATGTACGCCACCTCTTTTTCTAGTTTGTAATCATTAAGACTATCACCTTAAAAAATAGCTGTACAAAAAGATATTCAGCAACAGAAGTAACGGAATTCCGATCCTAAAGGACATATGTCGCGTCTTGTGGCGCTTACGATACATGGCAATCAGCACGCCTAGTGCCCCGCCCATAGCTGCCAGCAGAAAAAGTGTCTTCTCAGGTACACGTTCTCGCCGTTTACGGGCTTTGTTCTTGTCTTCGGACATCACTACATATCCGATAATATTAATTACCACAAACCACAACATTATAACCTTGACCATTCTCCCGGGCTCTCCTCCTTGCTTCCTATCTATCTCTATTATATTCCTCTTTTTCACAAAAAACCAATCATCCTTACACGCTCTGATAACTTCGCTTCCCCCTCTTTCTTTTCACTGCTTCGCATCCTTCATCCATATCCATGACAACACCGCAGCCAGCGCCGCCGCAATTCCACCCAGCCAGAACCCTCCGGTCAAGCCATAAAGAGCGCTCATCCAGCCTGCCACGAATGGCCCAGCCGACATACCTATTGCATAAACCGCCTGATAGAAGCCCATAGCTGTTGCACGCTTATATGGATCTACTTCTGACACCGACTTGCCTAGCAACAATGGAAAAATAAGTCCCTGCATAAATCCGTTTCCTACCTGAGTCAGACAGAGCGTCGCTAGCGTCGGCATTGAAGGAATAAGAAGTGTAAACAATGCACTTCCCGCGAAGCCTAAGAGAAGCGTACCCCGGTCTCCTAGCAGCCTACCAAATGTCCGTGAGCCATAGAGGGTCGCGACAGCATGCGGAATCATAAAAGCGAGCGTCAGCCAGCCCAAGCTTTCTTTACTTGCTCCGATATTCAGAGCTTGGTTTGGCGTATATCCGAACATCGTGATGAATAGCACACAGTGTGCCAACACTGACAACAGAGAAACTCTTACCAGAAGTGGCTCCTTCATAACACCCGCCAAGTCCTTGATCTGGATCGCACTTTGCCGTTTCTCCTGTTTTTGTTCAGGCAGCCGCAGCGCAAGCAGCAGCGCCGCAATCGCTACAATTCCTCCAATCAGAAACGGGGTATTCCAGCCCCAATGCTCCACCATATAGCCACTGATCATCATACTGGTCAATTGGGCGATTACCGTAGTGAATTGCAGCATGCCCATTGCTTTTCCAGCTTCCTCTTTTGGGAAATACCCTGCGAACATCACAGTGTACACAACCCATGCGGAAGCCGCTATACCGGATACTGCACGTGCTGCCAATGCCCAACCAGGCTGTGCTCCCCACATAAAAAGAAAGCAGCTGGCTCCGCTCGCAATCAGTCCCAGATAGATAAACGGACGCCGCCGATTCAAATAATCCGAACCGATGCCAATCGGCAGTCGAAACAGAATCTGCATTAGCCCATATACGCCAAGCACTATGCCCACCATAAAATACGATGCTCCCAAATGCTCCACATAAGGGGAAAGCACCGGAACATAAATATAAGAAGAGAACCAAAACATAAATACAATAACGAGAAAGAAAAACTTACTGCCTCCCTGCCCCTCTGGGCTACCTGCTGCTTTTAGTTGATCCACTTGTTGTTCAGCTGCCACCCTAATCACCTGCTCTATGTATTTGCTTAACATTCTAATTCAAAGCCTATCTGTAGACCACAAAAACTTACGTGGACAGAAAAAAGGGCTACTGAGTACACTCAGCAGCCTTTTTATTACGATACATGCGATCCTTTTTACTTATCCTTCTTTTGCCCTTCAAGCGCTGCTTTCAGCAGTTCCCCAAGGTTAGAACCAATGCTTTCTTGCTTACTATATTGCTGTACCAGCTTTTGCTGTTCGCGTTTATTCACATGCTTATGATCCTTATCCAAGGTTTCTGTGATTCCACAGCCCAAACATTGTACGAACAAGCCTGCTTTACCCTCTTTAAGCTCCATTTTCTTATGGCACTGTGGACAGCGGCGATTCGATAGTCTTTTCTCTCCGGCACGGGTATAACCACAGTTATCTGCTGGGCATACAAGCAGCTTGCCACGTTTGCTCTTTTTCTCCAGCAGTCTTGTACCGCATTCCGGACAGTTACTGTTCGAGACATTATGCGGTTTATATTCTGCTCCACTAGTTTTGACGCCAGTTACCAGCTCCTGTGCCATACTGCGGATGCCTTGCAAGAAGAGCTCCGGCTTGCCTTGACCACGCGCTATTTTCTCCAGCTCGGCTTCCCAGCGCGCGGTTAGATCTGGTGTCCGGAGCTGTGTGGATACCAACTCAATAAGCTGCTTGCCTTTACCAGTCGGATGCAGCAGATTCCCTTGGCGTTCAATGGTGTCGGAGCTAACCAGCTTCTCGATAATATCCGCGCGGGTTGCCGGGGTTCCAAGGCCATGCTTCTCCATTTGCGTCAACAGCGAAGCTTCATTATAACGCTTCGGTGGCTGTGTTCGTCCAGGACGAACCATGCAGCGGCCAATCGTGACAGTTGCTCCTTCGCGCAGCTCAGGTAGCTTCACACTCCCAGCTGCTGGCTCGTCCGATGGTTCCTCGTCATCATCGTTACTCATATCTCCGCCGTACACTTCACGCCAACCGGCATCTTTTACCGTCGTCCCTTTGACATGGAAGCTTTCGCCTTCCACGTTGACGGTGACAGCTACCGTATCATAGCGAGCTGGTGGGTAGAACAAGCTGATAAAACGCCGCACGATCAAATCATACAGCTTACGTTCTTCAGTACTCAAACCATTTAACAATACGGTCTGCTCTGTCGGAATAATAGCATGGTGATCGCTTACTTTGCTATCATCCACGATCCGCTTCGTAATCGGCAGCGGTTTGCGAAGCAGTGGACGTGCCAAAGCTGCATATGGGCCGACAGCTACACTGTCTAATCTTTCCTTGAGTGTGCCCGTCATATCTGATGTTAAGTAACGACTGTCCGTACGCGGGTAAGTGACAAGCTTGTGCTGCTCATATAACCGCTGAAGCACACTAGAGGTCTGCTTCGCGGAGAAGCCGAACTTCCGGTTCGCATCACGCTGCAATTCAGTCAGATCATAAGCGAGTGGATGAGGTTCACTCTTCTCACTCTTCTGTACCTTAATAATACGGCCGCTGCGTCCAGTAAGCTTATCCTTTAGACTTGCCGTCTTATCCTTTTCAAATATCCGACCATCGCCGTTACTGGCCCGCCATGCCGCTTGGAAATCTCCAAAATCAGCAGTCAGCGTCTCAAAATCAACGGAACGGAAACCCGTAATCTCCTGTTCACGATCCATGATCATCCCTAATGTCGGCGTTTGTACCCGCCCTGCGGAGAGCGGCGAACCGAACTTACATGTCAAAGCTCTCGTGACATTCAGTCCAATCATCCAATCCGCCTCTGCGCGGCAACGTGCAGATTCATACAGACGATCAAAATCGCGACCTGGGCGGAGCTTTGCGAATCCCTCTTTAATCGCCTTATCAGTCTGCGAGGATATCCACAGCCGCCGGAATGGCTTTTTCCACCCCGCCATATTCATAATCCAACGTGCCAACAGCTCTCCTTCACGAGCAGCATCCGTTGCTACCACAAGCTCCTCAATATCCTGACGCTTCATTAGGTGCTGAACAGCTTTATATTGCTGGTTGGTCTCACGCAGCACCTTCAGCTTTGCCTTCTCCGGCAAAATAGGCAGATCCTCCAAAGCCCAAGTTGCAAACTTTTTATTATAATCTTCAGGCTCTGCCAGGCCGACTAAATGACCCAGTGCCCAGGTAACCACATATTTTGGACCTTCAATATAGCTTTTCTGTTTATTATTACATCCCATGACTCGTGCGATCTCGCGTGCAACAGACGGCTTCTCCGCCAATACTAATGTCTTCATAATGCTCCCCTTTCCACATCAAATTTCATTATAGCATTAAATGAATGATAGCAAATATCGTCAGGCCTTACCGGGTCACTCCGTTATAAACTAAATAATATCTGATACCCGAAAGGAGTCATAGTCAATGAATGAACAAGAAAGCTATAATATAGTACCTATAGGTTGGGTTACAGGTACGCCACGTAATTTACGACTGGAAATCAAACCGGAATTTAGCCCGGCGCTTAAAGGTTTATCTCAATTTAGTCATTGCCAAGTGCTTTGGTGGCTGCACGAGTTTGCAGATGATCAATTCCGCCAGACTACACAGATTCAACCACCTTATGACGAAACATTAACTGGAGTATTCGCTTCCCGTTCCCCTATTCGACCTAATCCAATTGGGCTTAGTGTAGCAGCAACCCTGTCTGTCGATGAAGCTTCTGGCATCGTAGAGGTGGCTGGACTTGATGCCTATCCTGGTACACCAATTCTCGACATCAAAGCTTATTTTCCTAGTGCCGATCGCGTAATGGAAGTGACCGTTCCCGATTGGGCTGCTAATTGGGGAGACTGGACAACAAATAATTGAAGTCATCGTGTTGGACACCATTTCTAACTGTTATGGGAGGGCATCTCTTGAACAATCGCCAACTAATCATTCAAGCATTAGATCTCATTGAGGATCGCTTAAACACGCTTCTTCCTGTAGCTGTCCTTTCCAAAGAAATGGGATACTCACTTTATCATTTCACCCGCCTATTTCAAGCAGTCACTGGGATAGCACCCGGCGACTATATAGCCAGACGCAAAATCACTGAAGCAGCCTTGGACATTCACCGAATGCCAGAACGCTCACTCCAGGACATCTCATTAGACTATGACTTTAGTAACTATGAGACCTTTACTCGTGCCTTCAAAAGAATGCTGCACACGACTCCCTCTCTTGTTCGAAAAAGAATTAATAAAACGAAACTCCCTTTGTTGCCTAGACTATATGAACAGGATCTACTTCAAGTCCCTTCTTATAGCGATCTTTCCCCCCACCTCGTTGATTTCGGGAAAATTATACTTCAAGGACCCGTAGTTAAAATAGACCATGATTTCTCCGTCATTTCTGATACTTGGCCTTTGCTTTTCAGTAAGGTAGATACTATATCTGATAGGATACAACCTGAAAAATATTATCAGCTTGGCTTCTGGCCAGACGACTATGAGAGTAACGGTTTTTCGATCATGTGTGCCTGCGAACTTAATCCTATAAATGCAGACCACAATCAGACCTTCCCCCTTCAGATCTTACCACCTATACGTTATCTTAAATTCATCCATAAAGGCCGCTCTTGTGATATCCCTTCTACATATAAATATATCTACGGAATCTGGCTGCCGAAAACTGAATACAGGATGTCCATTCCATTCGAGTTGGAATTTTATGGTGAATTGTACCTTGGACCAGATAACGAAAACTCGGTGAGTGAAATCTACATTCCGTTAGAATTTTTACAAGAAGAGACTACGTTGTCGTCTTTTATAAATGACAACCGTTTCTCTTAGAAATATAAAGATATTATAGTTGTTTAGCTTATAAATTCTTATCTTTTAACAAAAAGCCCGTATCTGCTATGCAGACACGGGCTTTTTTTGCTTATGGGATTAATAGTTACTCTTGCTCCACCTGAATCGTTTGTTCAAGCTCCGGATAATAATGTTTAACTTGTTTTCCTTCTTCATCTCTTAATGCTTTATGGCTCTCATCAATGGAGTAAGTAAACGGCTTAACTGTAATTGTTTTTGGTGTTTGTGGGAACGGACTGAAATCTTTGTCTACCATAGGATAGACTATAGCCGGCAAGTTGAATGACCCACTCGAAGAAAATGCATTGCCTAGTTCATCAACAATTTCATAGAACATTTCAGAGGTTGTGTATCCATCCTTTTCTTTCACAGTTGGCGCTTTACCTTCTTCGCTGAGCTGTAATCTGCTTGTGGCTGGAGTTAATTCCAGCTTGGTAATCGTATAACTGAATTCTTCTGCCTCTTTTGTTTGGTTCAGATCAAGCTTGATAATTCCTTCCGTTACTTTTTTCACCGGCACCTTGATTTCAAAAGGCTCTGCGATTTGTGTAACCGGCACAGTGATGCTTAATTCAAATTCATTCCCCAAAGCCTCTACATTATTTAGATTTCTATAATCGTATAAAATAGCATTCTTTTTACCCTCAACATCGCCAAAAGACGACATTTGGCTCTCCAAATTCTTTCCATTCGGCAATTTCACTTCTGCTGAACCCAACAACCCTTTTTCGGACTGGTTCATTGTCACTTTCGCATACTGCTGTTCTTTTACCGCTGGATCGAATTCAATCGGTTCAATAATCATTTCTGCCATCATCTTATCCTTATCAATGCCTTCCCGTTCAATCGCAAAAGCCAACCGCGAGCCGTCATAATAGGCATCGGTAACCTTCAAGGTCACTCCATCATGGGTAACGCTTTGGTTAGGCGCAGTAGATAATCCTTTTTCTTCAGCAGCATTTAGACCTTTATCGTCAATCCCCTTAAAAATACTTCCTACAACAGGAATCTGCTTTAACGTTTCAGCCATGACTGGGGATATAAATCCGCTACCGATTATTCCCGCACCCAACGCTGCTGCTGCCGCGGCAGCCACCAATGATTTTTTCAGAAACTTATTCCCACTTTTTCTTGACGCTCGCTTTTCCATTCCCTCGTCTCCTATTCGCTTCATAATTGAATCACTGAAACTGTCTACCGGCATTTCATGATTATGGAATGTTTGACGAATGTGCTCCATCTTCTGACTTTCAGTTGGATCTTGCCATTTCTCCATGAGGGCTTCCTCCTTCATTCATTCTTTGCCGGACTAACTTTTTGCGTAGACGTTCAAATTTCTTGCGTAAAGTAGCTGAATTACAATCCATAATCTGACCCATTTCTTCAAAACTGTACTGCTCTACTACCTTAAGAATCAGAAGATTGCTCTCTTCAGCTGTCAGATCATCCATAAATAACTTCTGCAATGGCTCCTCATCGTTAGGATTATAATAGGCTTTCGGCTGCTGCTCTTTATATAGCGACAACAGACGGTTTCTTCGTTTGCGTTTGCGAACCTGATCCAAACAATGATGATAGGCCACTTTATACAGCCATGAATTAAAAGAGACTCGTTTCTCATAACGTCTGAGTTCCTGATACACTTTTACAAATATATCTTGCACAGCATCCTCTGCTTCTTCATGACTTCTCAAAATATAATAGCAATACGTATAAATCTTTCTTTCATAGGCTTGTATTATAGTTCTATAGGCTTCGCGGTTACCCGCAAGAACTTGATCAATAGCCTCTTCAATTATTGTTTGATTCACTTGGACCCCGGGGCTGCGACGTTCCAAAGAATCACCTCCTTGTTATTGACTACAACTATATAACGATTGTGATCCCTTTAATTGTGACAGGCTCAAAAATTTTTCCAAATATGTTATAAACACCATCTGTTTTTCAACAAAAAAAGCGACTCCCCCGATTGATGCTCGGAGAAATCGCTTTTATAATAATATTCCATATTTATAAACTTTTTACTTATTTATATTTTTCAACTCAATACATGCTTCAAAAAATACAATATCACTATTCTGGCCACGGACATATATACCATCATCCGTTACAGCTGAGCGTAAAATAGTCAGTTCATCCCCAAACTTAGCTTCTTGTAGATAAGTAATCCGGAAGCGTGTGAACTCTGCATTATCCCATTCCGCTAAACTGAGTGCATCACAACATAAATCTCCGTATCGGGCATTATTCAGATGTCCGTTGCTATCCAGCCCACTATATCTTACCTGATACCGATAAGCTTCTTCCATAGTAATATCACTAGGGATCGTTACCTTAACAGGCATATCCCCTACTGAATCGCCATTATAGTGCTTAACCTGAACTGGAAGAGCGTTCGGTCTGAGTATCTTTCTCTTCTCAATATCTACTAAAGCCCATATAGAACGCGCTGTGGCAATCTCTATTTGATCTGCATCGAAAATACGATAATCCCGTTGCCATAAAGCCCCTTTAGTACCTTTACTCCAGGTATGTACACTAAGCACATCATTTGGGCGAGGAATACGCTTAAAATCAAGATCTAACGTAATCATCATCCAGCCCATTCCTGCACTCAGAATTTCTTCCACACTTATCCCCAAATTACCCACTGCGAAGTCTGCCGCACATTGCATGATATCCAGAATAAAGGATAACTTACCCTGTGAACGATAATCCGTGTCGCTCGCATGTACAGAAAAATCTTCTATCCACACAAGATTACTACTGTTGTCCATTGTTTATCCTCCTGCCATGCAAAATATCCTTGCATTTACTTGAAGTATCCACATATACCACTGCTCTATCCACATAAATTGGGGACTACTTTCATTTTTGAATATATTTTATTATTTCATCCACATGTTAGTAACTTTTATTTTTTCGTTATTTCCCCATGACTTATCCACATTATTTAAATTAAGCGATAAAGGGAACAAAAAAGCCATTGTTGATAAATCAACAATGGCTTCGTGTGCTTGGCAACGTCCTACTCTCCCAGGACCCTTCGGTCCAAGTACCATCGGCGCTGGAGGGCTTAACGGTCGTGTTCGGGATGGGTACGCGTGGAACCCCTCCGCTATCGCCACCAAACATGCGTCTGTGAAACAGACGCTGCCGCGTGAAATTCGGTTCATCACCAGAAGTGAGAATGAATTTCTAAGCGTGTTACAGGCTTGATGCCTGAAAACTGAATCCGAATTGAATTTGCGTTTTAAGTATAGGATAAGCCCTCGACCGATTAGTATTGGTCAGCTCCATGCATTACTGCACTTCCACCTCCAACCTATCTACCTCGTCGTCTTCAAGGGGTCTTACTAATTGGGAAATCTCATCTTGAGGGGGGCTTCACGCTTAGATGCTTTCAGCGCTTATCCCGTCCGTACGTAGCTACCCAGCCATGCTTCTGGCGAAACAACTGGTGCACCAGCGGTACGTCCATCCCGGTCCTCTCGTACTAAGGACAGCTCCTCTCAAATTTCCTGCGCCCACGACAGATAGGGACCGAACTGTCTCACGACGTTCTGAACCCAGCTCGCGTACCGCTTTAATGGGCGAACAGCCCAACCCTTGGGACCTACTTCAGCCCCAGGATGCGATGAGCCGACATCGAGGTGCCAAACCTCCCCGTCGATGTGGACTCTTGGGGGAGATAAGCCTGTTATCCCCAGGGTAGCTTTTATCCGTTGAGCGATGGCCCTTCCATGCGGTACCACCGGATCACTAAGTCCGACTTTCGTCCCTGCTCGACTTGTAGGTCTCGCAGTCAAGCTCCCTTATGCCTTTGCACTCTTCGAATGATTTCCAACCATTCTGAGGGAACCTTGGAACGCCTCCGTTACTCTTTAGGAGGCGACCGCCCCAGTCAAACTGCCCGCCTGACACGGTCCCCGTACCCGATTAGGGTACTAGGTTAGAACCTAGATACGATCAGGGTGGTATCCCAACGGCGCCTCCACCGAAGCTTGCGCTCCGATTTCTACGGCTCCCACCTATCCTGTACAGATCGTACCCAAATTCAATATCAAGCTGCAGTAAAGCTCCATGGGGTCTTTCCGTCTTGTCGCGGGTAACCTGCATCTTCACAGGTATTAAAATTTCACCGGATCTCTCGTTGAGACAGCGCCCAAGTCGTTACGCCATTCGTGCGGGTCAGAATTTACCTGACAAGGAATTTCGCTACCTTAGGACCGTTATAGTTACGGCCGCCGTTTACTGGGGCTTCGGTTCATAGCTTCGGGTTACCCCTAACCACTCCCCTTAACCTTCCAGCACCGGGCAGGCGTCAGCCCGTATACTTCGCCTTGCGGCTTCGCACAGACCTGTGTTTTTGCTAAACAGTCGCTTGGGCCTTTTCACTGCGGCCCCCTCGTGCTATTCACACTACCGGGGCACCCCTTCTCCCGAAGTTACGGGGTCATTTTGCCGAGTTCCTTAACGAGAGTTCTTCCGCGCGCCTTAGAATTCTCTTCTCGCCTACCTGTGTCGGTTTGCGGTACGGGCACCTTCTCCTGGCTAGAGGCTTTTCTTGGCAGTGTGAGATCATGACCTTCGCTACTATAATTTTCGCTCCCCATCACAGCCCAGCCTTAACGATGTGCGGATTTGCCTACACATCAGCCTCACTGCTTAGACGGACATATCCATCAGTCCGCGTCACTACCCTCCTGCGTCACCCCATCGCTCATAGCGGATTACGGTGGTACAGTAATTTCAAACTGTTGTCCTTCGACTACGCCTTTCGGCCTCGCCTTAGGTCCCGACTTACCCTGAGCGGACGAGCCTTCCTCAGGAAACCTTGGGCTTTCGGCGGATCAGATTCTCACTGATCTTTTCGTTACTCATACCGGCATTCTCACTTGTATGCTGTCCAGCGCTCCTTACGGTACACCTTCAACCCACATACAACGCTCCCCTACCCCAGATACATACGTATCTAGCCATAGCTTCGGTGGTGTGTTTAGCCCCGTTACATTTTCGGCGCAGAGTCACTCGACCAGTGAGCTATTACGCACTCTTTCAATGGTGGCTGCTTCTAAGCCAACATCCTGGTTGTCTGTGCAACTCCACATCCTTTCCCACTTAACACACACTTGGGGACCTTAGCTGATGGTCTGGGCTGTTTCCCTTTTGACAATGGATCTTAGCACTCACTGTCTGACTCCCGGCAATAAGTATATGGCATTCGGAGTTTGACTGAGCTTGGTAATCCTTGCGGACCCCGCACCCAATCAGTGCTCTACCTCCACTACTCTTATACCGAGGCTAGCCCTAAAGCTATTTCGGGGAGAACCAGCTATCTCCGAGTTCGATTGGAATTTCTCCGCTACCCCCACCTCATCCCCGCATTTTTCAACATGCGTGGGTTCGGGCCTCCAGTGCGTGTTACCGCACCTTCACCCTGGACAGGGGTAGATCACACGGTTTCGGGTCTACGTCCACATACTAAATCGCCCTATTCAGACTCGCTTTCGCTGCGGCTCCGTCTTCTCGACTTAACCTTGCATGTTAAACGTAACTCGCCGGTTCATTCTACAAAAGGCACGCCATCACCCATAGATAGGGCTCTGACTTTTTGTAAGCACACGGTTTCAGGTTCTATTTCACTCCCCTTCCGGGGTGCTTTTCACCTTTCCCTCACGGTACTGTTTCACTATCGGTCGCCAGGTAGTATTTAGCCTTAGCAGATGGTCCTGCTGGATTCATACGGGGTTTCACGTGCCCCGCACTACTCGGGATCCGTCTCGGAGAGAACACAGTTTAGGTTACAGGGCTTTTACCTCTATCGCGGGCCTTTCCAGACCTCTTCACCTACCATATTCCTTTGTAACTCCATGTGAGACGTCCCACAACCCCTAAGAGCAAGCTCTTAGGTTTAGGCTGTTCCGCGTTCGCTCGCCGCTACTGACGGAATCACTATTGTTTTCTCTTCCTCAGGGTACTTAGATGTTTCAGTTCCCCTGGTCTGCCTCTACATCTCCTATGTGTTCAGAGATGAGTAACTGCGAATTACCACAGCTGGGTTTCCCCATTCGGACACCCCCGGATCAAAGCTTGCTTACAGCTCCCCGAGGCAGTTTCGTTGTTCGCCACGTCCTTCGTCGGCTCCTGGCGCCTAGGCATCCTCCGTGTGCTCTTATTAGCTTAACCTTGATTTTTCCTCATGAAAATATCATACGATGACTTTTCTTTTGGAATCATCTCACTAATAACATTTACTTGTTTGCACAAGTTGCTAAAAGATGTTCTAAAACGCAAATTCGTTTCGGTATCCAGTTTTCAAGGATCAAGTCTTACTGAGAGCTTAAACTCTCAAAACTGAGCAACGAGTGAGTTGTGGAAGTTTAACTTCCGATTTGAATGTCTTCATTGCAGAAGACGATTCTCCATAGAAAGGAGGTGATCCAGCCGCACCTTCCGATACGGCTACCTTGTTACGACTTCACCCCAATCATCTACCCCACCTTCGGCGGCTGGCTCCCTTGCGGGTTACCCCACCGACTTCGGGTGTTGTAAACTCTCGTGGTGTGACGGGCGGTGTGTACAAGACCCGGGAACGTATTCACCGCGGCATGCTGATCCGCGATTACTAGCAATTCCGACTTCATGCAGGCGAGTTGCAGCCTGCAATCCGAACTGAGACCGGCTTTGATGGGATTGGCTTCACCTCGCGGTTTCGCTTCCCGTTGTACCGGCCATTGTAGTACGTGTGTAGCCCAGGTCATAAGGGGCATGATGATTTGACGTCATCCCCACCTTCCTCCGGTTTGTCACCGGCAGTCACTCTAGAGTGCCCAACATTACTTGCTGGCAACTAAAGTTAAGGGTTGCGCTCGTTGCGGGACTTAACCCAACATCTCACGACACGAGCTGACGACAACCATGCACCACCTGTCTCCTCTGTCCCGAAGGCCGCCACTATCTCTAGTGGATTCAGAGGGATGTCAAGACCTGGTAAGGTTCTTCGCGTTGCTTCGAATTAAACCACATACTCCACTGCTTGTGCGGGTCCCCGTCAATTCCTTTGAGTTTCAGTCTTGCGACCGTACTCCCCAGGCGGAGTGCTTACTGTGTTAACTTCGGCACCAAGGGTATCGAAACCCCTAACACCTAGCACTCATCGTTTACGGCGTGGACTACCAGGGTATCTAATCCTGTTTGCTCCCCACGCTTTCGCGCCTCAGCGTCAGTTACAGCCCAGAAAGTCGCCTTCGCCACTGGTGTTCCTCCACATATCTACGCATTTCACCGCTACACGTGGAATTCCACTTTCCTCTTCTGTACTCAAGTCACCCAGTTTCCAGTGCGACCTCAGGTTGAGCCCAAGGTTTAAACACCAGACTTAAATGACCGCCTGCGCGCGCTTTACGCCCAATAATTCCGGACAACGCTTGCCCCCTACGTATTACCGCGGCTGCTGGCACGTAGTTAGCCGGGGCTTTCTTCTCAGGTACCGTCACTCCGATAGCAGTTACTCTACCGGACGTTCTTCCCTGGCAACAGAGCTTTACGATCCGAAAACCTTCATCACTCACGCGGCGTTGCTCCGTCAGACTTTCGTCCATTGCGGAAGATTCCCTACTGCTGCCTCCCGTAGGAGTCTGGGCCGTGTCTCAGTCCCAGTGTGGCCGTTCACCCTCTCAGGTCGGCTACGCATCGTCGCCTTGGTGGGCCGTTACCCCACCAACTAGCTAATGCGCCGCAGGCCCATCCCTCAGTGACAGATTGCTCCGTCTTTCATTCTTTCTTCAGGAGAAAAAAGAAATTATCCGGTATTAGCTACCGTTTCCGGTAGTTATCCCAGTCTAAGGGGCAGGTTGCCTACGTGTTACTCACCCGTCCGCCGCTAAGTTATTTTGAAAGCAAGCTTTCAAAATAACTCCGCTCGACTTGCATGTATTAGGCACGCCGCCAGCGTTCGTCCTGAGCCAGGATCAAACTCTCCAATTAGTATTGAAAAGAGCGATATGCTCATTTTGAAACATCTGACGAGAAAATTAATTCTCTAATTTTGGATATCACTTTCGTGATTTCCTACTCACTCGTTGTTCAGTTTTCAAAGATCAAGTTCTCGTTGGCGCCGTTCAATGTCTCAGCAGCAACTCTTATAATATATCATGTTGTTCTCAGTAATGCAAGCTTTATTTTTCGAAAGCCATTTATATAACTCTCTCAAACATTGCCTGTACGCTGTCTAACAACGCTTAACTATAATAACCTATCTATTCATAGAAAAGCAACCCCTAATAGAAAAATAAACAACTAGCTTAATAATTAAGCTGGTTGTTTATTTAATAGAGTTATGAATCTAGCGATGCAAATTAATAGTATTTTGCTGCAGTATACTTACTTGAAGCCTTAATAAAATCCGTATTCTTCTTACTCTTCGCTGACGATGCATCTACCGTTGTATCAATAGTAACCCATTTCCCATCCATCAACACTTCATTCCATGCATGGTATTGCGTAACGTAGCTAGTATTCCCCATCACCAATTTAGCAGGCACATCTACACTACGCAGCATTGCGGCAAAAAGAGAAGCATAGTCATAGCAGATTCCTTTTTTAGTATTCAAAGTGTTGTTAATGTTCGGAATGTAATCTGTTGTTACATTATTAGCAAGAGAATAATCGTATTGTACATTAGCAACTATATAGTTATAGATTGCCTTAACTTTCTCTTCATCTGTTGTTTTGCCTTTTGTAAGCTCTTTTGCCTTAAGGATCGCTTTATCAGAAGAACTCCATTTCACATTCTGTACGGAGCCCAAATATACGGAATTCGAGTCACTCATGGTTACGTCTACTACTTCGGAATATAACGCTTTGTATTTATTGCCGGTTGTGTTCTCAAGAACAGAAACCTTATAAGTACCATTACCTTGTTGTAAAGGGAAGTCCTCAGCTTGTCCAGAAGCATATAAGTTATATGTATAGCTGCTGTTGTCTTTAGTGATCATGAGTTTGATTCTTTTATCTTTCGGAATATCATAGTTAATTCCAATAACACCTTGAGCCACTTTCGATGTAATCAACCAGCTTGCATCTACACTTGCGGCTTGAGCTGTGCTTACCGGAACCGCAGTAATCAGTACGAACAGCGCCACCATCATAAAATAAACCTTTTTCACGGATAAAACCCCTTTCGGTAGCTGGCTGCCATCCTTTCGGGAAGGCCCTTTAGCTTTGCGTCCCTACCTTTCGATAGGTTTGCCGTTATCGTATAAGCTCTATCTGTTCTAATTTCACTAGACAAATTAAGAGAATCAGTCCAAGTAGAAATATGAATCTAAGATTCTTATATATTTTATAAAAACAAAAAAAGCCTCTTCATTCGGTAACTGGCTGCCATCCTTACGGGAAGGCCCTTTAGCTTTGCGTCCCTACCTTTCGATAGGTTTGCCGTTTATCGTGTTTAGCTTTTATAGTCTTATACTACCATATTTATCCTCGTAAACAAGAACAAAATTGCTAGATTTACTATTATTTTATAGTTATTTCTCTGTATTTGAATTCTCTTGTTATTTCTCGTCAACGATTAGGAAAGCTTGGCATGAACAATCAAACGATGTGTAGGATCTACTAGTGGGTCACACGTAATTAGAGTAAGAATTTTATCTTTGTTATTCCCGTCTAGAACAGACACATCACTAGGAAGTACAACAGAAATATCATAAACCTCGTAATTATAGGTCTGATCGCTAGTCTTTACCGAAATCGTATCCCCAATCACAACCTCATTCAATCTGTTAAACAATCTGCCCGTAGTTCTAGCTCTATGTGCAGCTATTGCGGCGTTCCCTATTTCTCCTATTGGAGTTGTTTCTTTCATATGGGCCGCCGCATGCTTCATATTCGCTTTAGTAGCCCCTTCTAATACTGGCAGCTTCAGATCGATCTTATCGATCTCAATTAATGCGATAACTTTGCCACCCACTTCAATTTCCGGTTCCGGCTTTTCTGTTTCTTGCGGCTGTGCTTGTGCATCTAAAGCTGATTCCTCAGCTAGTAGCTGAGTGACCTCGGCATATCTGCTCTTTAGATCAGGTGGTGGAGTACTTTCACTGGTGCTCAGTTCAGCTGATTCTAATAGCTTATCCTGCTGCCAGTCGTTATACCATTCGTTAGCTTTTGGATAGAGCATGATAAGGATCCCCGCCAGTATGAGCACATACGAGAATTTACGCATGATTTTCACCTCCGTAGATTGGTTCTACTGAACTTTAGAATACCCATTTACGACTTCCGAAGAAGTTAATGATCACCGTCACAAACGTTACTAATACCTTAGAGATCAACACTTGAATGCCTAGTTTGTCAGTCAACAGATGCATTAGCAACAGCGATATTCCGAGTACTACCAGATTCAGTACGATAAACTTCAGCAACTGCGTCTTATCAAAACCCTCTTTATTACCACGATCACGATCCTTGAAGGTTACTTTTTTATTCAAAATAAAGCTGTTCGCTGTCCCTGCACTATAAGAAATCACCTGTGCCAACGCATATACCATCCCAAGTGAGTTCAGTAATGTGAAGATTACGAAATCAATGAGGGTATTTACCAGACCTACAGCATTAAATTTGAGAAACTGTATGAAAGCAGTCCGAAAGTTCTTATCTGACATCTTTGTAATCCTTCCGGCGATCCACTTCTTCTTCGTTACGATATCCTATGGTCTCACTGACAATATACAACGGTCTATCCTTAGACTCGTCATAAATCCGTCCAATATACTCACCGATTACACCTAGCAGCATCAGAACGATACCGTTAAAGAGCAAATTGACCCCTACAATGGAAGCCCAACCTGGAACCGTCCATGAGGTGAAAAAAATTCTTTGAAACAATACGAAGAATAAATAGAGAAAGCTCGAGAAGGAAAGAAAGAATCCGACATACGTAGCAATCTTAAGTGGCTTATGCGAAAAGGAAGTGATCCCATCCAGCGCAAAACGAATCATTTTCTTAAGAGGATACTTAGTTTCTCCTGCAAATCGTTCTTCCCGCTCATATTCCACCATCGTCTGCTTGAAGCCGACCCAGCTCACTAAACCTCTGACATACCGGTTTTTTTCCTTGAGACCTCGCAAGACATCACATACCTTACGATCAATAAGACGGAAATCACCTGTGTCCGTAGGAATGTCTACACTTGTCATGCTGCTGAGTAATCGATAAAAGATCTTAGCCGTTACCTTTTTGAACATCGTTTCTCCACGGCGCTTCAGCCGCTTCGCATACACAACGTCATAACCCTCTTTCCACTTCTCGATCATTTGCAAAATGACCTCCGGTGGATCTTGAAGGTCAGCATCAATAACAACAACCGCTTGACCTTCGGCATAGTCCATGCCAGCTGTAATTGCTACCTGATGTCCGAAATTACGCGAGAAGTCAATTAGCTTGACGCATTCATCCCGATCACTGATCTCCCGAATCATCTGGGCCGAACGATCACGACTTCCGTCATTTACGAAGACTAGCTCATAAGTATCGCCGCATTCGTCCATTACTTTTTTCAAACGTTCATAAGTAACGCTAATTACTTGCTCCTCATTGAACATGGGTACAATTACACTATATCTGGCTTTCACCTTTATTCCTCCTAAAAGCTTTATGGAGCGTTACATCTTTCTGTACTTCATAATAACGCTGTAAGCATAAACTTATTATTATAGATATTATAAAAAATCTTAGAAAACCCAAGATGGGAACCAACGCAGCATACCCTTCACATAATCTCCGCTTACCTGCATCCCTGACAGGACAGGGTAGAACGCGACAAAGAGCAGTAAAGCAACAGCCACATAGACATAACTAACATAACGAGCCTCAGGATAATTACTATCTAGCAACTTCATTATATATACAATACCAAGAATCATAAAAGGCACCATAGCAAAATAATGGTAGATAAAGGTTTCCCTTGGGACAAGCATCCACGGAACATATTGTGAGAAAAAGGCGATCCAGATCATATAAAGGGTCTTATCTTTGTGTTTCAGTGTAATCCACAGCGTTGCCAGCATTGCGAAAATACCCGTCCACCAGATAAGCGGATTCCCCATAGTCACTATACTGCTGACCTGACCTTGCGGCAAACCCTCACTGCCACTGAAGAACCAGACTGGTCTCTTCATAAACGGCCATTGCCACCAGGAGGACGCAAAAGGATGTGTAGCTACAAGCTGACTGTGATAGTTGTACATGTTCTTTTGGGAATCAATCAAGCCTTTTATAGTAAAGCCCTCTGCGGATGCAGATAAACCCGGAACAAAAGATAAACTATAAATAATGACCGGTATGATTACGAAGAATGCAACACAACTAGCTAGCGTAATAATGGTATTCTTCCAGAACGAATTTACGGCTTCGCGACAGGTACCCAGCAGTTCCTTGTCTTTGATCTTCCCTTCCGCGAGCAACCGTCCCGATGCTTTATATTCTCTGTAGCGCTCGAAGAGCGAGATAGCTAGCATAATGGCCAGCCCAGCTCCTCCGTACAGTACAATCCACTTGGAGGCGACACCAATTCCGAAGAATAAACCGGACCAGAATAACGGAATTAGTGTTTTTCTTAAGGGCTGCCTGAAGAAATTCATAGTGTAATATCGCTGCATGAAATAAAACATTAACATGATGAAGAATACTCCGTATACATCGATCGTAGAGATTCTTGTTTGTGTGAAATGCATGAAATCCAGTGCGAACAATCCAGCTGCAAGTGCTGCGTATTTACTCTTTTTAAAGAGACGTAGTGCCATTACATAAATGAGAGGCAGCATGGCAATCCCGAACAATGTTCCGATAATACGCCAGCCGAAAGGATTGACTCCAAACAGTTCCATCCCTACTGCGATCAATAGCTTGCCTAGTGGTGGATGCGTGTTCTCATAAGGCACAATCCCGTGTGTATATTCATAAGCTGTCCGTGCATGGTAGATCTCGTCAAAATAAGTGCTATTCATAAAGTTAGAATATTCAGGGATGAGCGACTGCTCGTCAAAAAGATTGGCAAGCTCTCCTCTTTTAGCGACTGCATTAGCATCCGGTGTAACACCGGCTATAGAAAGAGGTACTCTTTCGCCTCCCTGCTCATAGAAGGCCATTTCATTTAAAGTGAACCCTGGAGATGTAACTGTAAACTTCACGTATCTTGCTGCAACGTTCAGAGGTTGGCTTTTCCAGATGAAGACATTCCCAACATCCTCGCTTACATCCAGTGGACTACTCCAGACCTCAGGGGATTCACTGAATTCGAGCTTAAACTTCCCGGTACCTACGCCACCGAAGATATTCACTCGTTCCAATTGTTTGCTCTGTCCTAGATCTACATAGAAGCTTTCACCGCTGGCAGCTGGCTCCCACAAGGTCTCTGGAGATTTAGTAGAACCTAAATTATATAAAGCAATTGCCGCGTAAACGGCAGTAATGGCAAGAATACATATCCAATCTATACGCTTAAACTTCATCGCTTAAGTCTCCCTCCCTTCTGGTGCGGTCTTATTTGCTCGACGACTTTAAGGTCTTCTTCATATTTTTCTTCAGGTGTTGGTGGTGCTGGAAGAGGCTTTACTCCCCCACGAACATAAACGTCGTAACCAATGTAGAGCATGTATAGCAATAATGACAGGTTAGCAATAGAAGTAACCAAAACGATTCCATCTGCACCTGGATTTACACCTGCATTTAGATGGGTCAACGTATAAGCCACATTGATATACTGCGTTAAGCTGAATCCAAGGAATAGGAATAAAAACCTACGATCCCGACTCGCTATATAAGTGAACATACATAGAATAACAGCAGGGAACATATAACGTTCATGCATTTTGGTTCCAAGCACAAAAACTACTACAATGAGCGCCATACCGATAAAGTAGGATTTGGATAAATCCAAGCGATCTTTTTTGAAAGAATAAAAGGTTGCTATGGCTACTGCCACTAAAATAAATATGAAGCCCCATACACGGTAAGTAATACCTAACCAAGTTAGGTCAAGAGATGACCACATCGGGTCAGTCAGTGCATATAGATTAAATGCATTCACAGAAGAATAGGGATAGGAAGATAACGTACTCTTATACAGATTAATAAGGCCAACTAAACCACCGTTATTCCAGAAAAATGGTGCCGCGAGCAATCCGAATATCCCTAATCCGTACAAAGCTCCAAATCCAAGCTGCTTCCAAGCACGGTGATGATAGAAAGCAAACAATAATACCGGTGTGAATATTAACGCTTGTGGTTTAATTAAAGTTGCTATTGCAAACAAAATCGCGGATTGAACAAACTTTTTGTTCGCAGCGCCATGGATACTGAGCAACAGAAAAATCAGAAAGAACGAATCCGCTTGTCCCCACGCCGCTGAATTAACAAGCACCGCCGGATTAAACAGAAATAATAGCGTTAAGCCAAAAGCGATCCCTGAGCCGAGTTTTTTGCGGGACATTTTATATATGAAGAAACCCAATACCAAATCAGAAATAATCGCTGGCAGTTTGAATAGCAGATTCTCTCCACCCGAACCATGCACAAAGCCAAATACACCGCGAATAAAACTAAGAATGTACAAAATGAACAAATAACCAGGAGGATAATCGGCAAAATACCCTTCTTCATAAAACTTGCCTGGACCTAAATCAACCATACGCTGACCCCAAGCTATAAAGGTATTCATGTCGTTCTGATAGCCTTGAGCAGTCAGACCAATCCAGACCCTTAGGATAAAAGCAACCCCGATGGCAATGCTCAGCCATTTGGAATAGACATTCTCAGGTTGCTTCATAAGCTTCTCACTGCGGAATGCCTTGGTATAAAGTACTGCAAAAAATACACTGAAAAGCGCTGAGATCAGCAGCATCTTGGTTGGAGATACCTTATGTGGGGTATCCGCTTTTTTGCCACCAGCATCCTGACTAACTGCTGCACTATCCAGCGAAATGACGTTGGCCCCTTCGGGAGCAGCGTCTAATTTTTCTACAGACAAATCATCAAAATAAGCTTTACCTTGAATCAAGCTGGAGTAGCCCCCCAAACTTGCACCTATGCCGAATTCTTTCTGCTTAGGTCCTGTCTGGCCTATGTATTCAAGATACTGCCACTCTCCTGTCGTATCCGTTACACTGGGATAACCCCCGCCTACTCCAACGGCAAGTATATTAGCGCCCATTCCCTCGCCTGCGGTACTTACTACTTTGATCCATCCAGAGATTTTATAATAGCTGTCCGGCGTTGCCTTAATCGTCTGCACCCATTTCAAATGATTGGGCTCGATATTCTCAATGACTGCCGCTTTACTACCGGAGTGAACCTCGTCCGATTGGATTGAAAGTATGCCCGAGTTGTCTCCAGAAATCCACATATCCTTAGTCCAGTTAGAAGGAGCATCCTCTCCTCCCTCCTCAAATCCAGGGTTTTGCAATAGATTTCCATCTGCATAAATGCTTGTTACAGGAAGCAAAAAGAATAACAGCATCAATACAGTCATTGCGGCCGTACGTGTACTCTTGATCATCGTTCCAACCTCACCTCGTCTATATTAATCCAGCCTTTACCGCCTTTAATAAAAATTTCAGTTTGCTCATTCTGACCGATAGATACCATTGGAAGTGTAAGCTCTTGATAAACCTCACTAGCAGGTATTTCAGCCTCCGCCCGCACTACGCCATTAACTCGGACGCCAACCCTTCCTTCTTCTCCACCAGCACTAACCATTATACCAAGCTTATATTCTCCAGGTTCTGCTATTCTGATAGATTGTGTAATCGTTTTGTCAAACCCCGGATCAAGATAGGCCAGATAACTTCCATTATAGGGATTATTGGTTGCCACACCCGTACCGGATGAGAAGCTCCAGCCTGATATCCCCTCTTCAAATCCTCCATTTGTAAATTCCGAGATTCCCTCTACTACCCCAGTCTTAGCGGTCACAACAGTATAGTTGGCAAAACGTTTAACCGAATAATTTTCGCTTTCAGCAGGAATGGGATCACCATTCCACAAGATATATGTCGCTGTCTCTCCCGGAACTATGCTTGAATGTCCAAATCTATATCTCCCAAAGGAAGACACCTGCTGAAATGCACCTCCAGGATTAGAATAATTAACGGTTGCTAAGAAATTATGGGGATTGATCTGCTCATAAAAAAGCACATAAATATAAGGCATATTAACTTTATCAGTCACGTAGATGTTCCCAGCACTCTCTTCAGAAGCATATTGTATAGCCTCACCGAAAGATTCATAGAAAGCTGGTCCTATCTCTTTAGGATAATCACGGAAATAAACTGTAGTGAATAGAACAAAAAATAAGCCAAAGGTTACAGCCGACAGAATTCCTAATACTTTTACTTTCTTGCTTAACCACATAAACCCTGCAACAATCAGCGAAATGATTGGATAGAAAATCACATTCATCCGATTAATGTTTACGTTCGTAACAAAGGTCATCAAAACGGAAACAAACAACCAAAGTAAAATAACGAGCAGTCCCGTCCGCTCACGACCACGGTTCCGTATTGTCGTTAACATAAATATAAGTCCTATAAGTACAAAGGGTAACGCAATAGGATACGCGTATCCATAAGGTGAAATCGAATTCCAAGGCAAACCATCAGATCCGCTAATTAATATCTTCAAAAATTCCCGGAAATTGCTTAATGCTGTATGTAGTAGTTGCCCTCCGAATATAGAAGTTACCTGTTCCACACGCGGCGTTGTCAATCTCGGAATTGAGAACAATGGGGTCAAAATCCCCTCTAGCGACAATCGATTGATCATAATAAATAGGAAGATTGGGAGTGCCATTAATATAAACAGAGCACAGTTCCATAGAATGGTTCGAAGCTTTAGTGCTCTTGTATAGAATAGAAGAATTCCAGCACCTAAAGCAAATATCGGCACAAAAAAATAGGATGTTCCATAGGCATAAAGTGAAAGGGCAAGCATAATTGTAAAGCCATAAGACCACTTCGGAATTTGAAATGATTTAAGTAACATATAAACGGAGAACAGAATCAGGGTGGGGAATAAATTAGATTCCAGTGCCCATCTTGACATCATAATATGCCAAGGATTAATTGCGATAAAAAACATCGCCACAATACCAGCAGTTCTGGAAGTAAATAGCTCTTTTGAAAGAAGATAGAATACGAGCATACCCAGTAGACCCATGATTAAGCTAACCGCACGTACAGACATTGGAGTAAGTCCGAACAATAATATGAAAGGCATTGATAAGTAAGCATAAAGTGCATTCTGTCCGCTTCCCCAAGCAATGAGGTGAATAGGTAAATGAATACCATTGCGGTCTATTCCATAATGAAGAATAGCGTAAGCATCATAACCTATAGATGCCTCATCCTGATTCAAGCCACCTGGAATCGAACCAAAGTAAAAAATGCGAATCACAGCCCCCAGCAAAAACAATAAGAGAGGCCAAGGATTACTTTTAAAATAAGAAGACCAATTGCTAAATCTTGTGGACAACATTCATCACCTCTTCAACAATATAATCTAAATATTGGATGATGGAAAGGAAGAACATCCAACAAGTTAAGTAGGAGAATACATAATCCAAAATAAAAAAAACGGCCCCTTCAGTAATGAAGGAGCCCAAGATGAATTTCAGAAATACTGTATATATGTTAGCCCTCGCTACCAAGGAATACATAACGGAGAACGATCAGGATCGCAAGTACCCACATCATCCAGTGAATATCGTATTTCTTCTTACCTGCAAGGTTAGCAACAGAAGCAAGGATTACATAAGTTACGATACCAAAGGAGATACCGTTAGCAATATTATAAGTGAAAGGCATGATTACAAGTGTTAGGAACGCTGGAATTGCAACAACCATATCTTGAAAATCGATTTGACGGATCGATTGTGCCATCAGCACACCTACGACGATCAATGCTGCGGCTGTAGCAGATCCAGGAATAAGAGCAACCACTGGAGCAAGGAACAATGCAAGCAAGAAACATACGCCCGTTGTTACAGCTGTAAGACCTGTACGTCCACCTTCAGCAACACCTGCCGCGCTTTCTACAAAAGCAGTAGTAGTCGAAGTACCCAGTGCCGCACCACCTGCTACAGCAACTGCATCGACAAACATCGCATTACCTACACGTCTATTACCTTCTTCAGGGTTATCCATAATACCTGCGCGTTGAGCCGTACCTACAAGTGTACCAAATGTATCAAACAACTCTACAAATGTGAAAGTTGCAATCGCTGAAACAATACCTGTGTGCAGGATACCATCCCAGTCAAACTGAAAGAAGTTCAATTGTGTGAAGTCAGGAACCCAAGGCGTTGCCGGACTGGACAATGCACTGAAATCAACTACACCCATCAGCATACCAGCGACAGTTGTTCCCAAGATACCGAATAAAATCGCACCTTTAACGTTCAATACCATCAGGATAGAGATTAGAAGAAGTCCGATAATTACCAATTGGACATTGGAATTCTCAAGGCTACCCATGTGAATGATAGTTTCAAAGGAAAGGACATCTGTGAAAGTGTTAGCAGGAATGTCTTTACCGGCTTCAACACCAATCGTCATAAGTCCACTGTTCTTAAGACCAAGGATCGTAATGAACATCCCTATACCTACTGTAATCGCATGTTTCAAGCTGTCGGGAATTGCAGTTAGTAAGATCTGTCGCACTCGAGTTACAGTCAGCAAGATAAAGATCAAACCGGAAATAAATACGGCTGTCAGACCCATTTGCCAAGTGAATGGATGCTCTGATGTGGCGGAAGATAGAATTACGGAAGCAAAATATGCGTTAAGTCCCATACCAGGTGCCAATGCCACTGGAAAGTTTATGAACACGCCCATTGCGATGGTGAAAATACCTGCTGCCAGCGCCGTCGCTAGAAATACAGAGTACCAGCCCATATCAATACGGCCAAATGCTGTTAAAGTACTCGGATTAACCGACAAGATGTAAGCCATTGCCATGAACGTGGTCAAGCCCGCCATGATTTCTGTACGAACTGTGGTGCCGTTCTCTTTCAACTTGAAAAACCGATTCAAATTGTTCTCCCCCTAAGGTATGTTGTGTCTGACAGCAACAAAAAGCCGGTATCTGTTAGACACCGGCTCGAAAAAAAGAGTAGCACCCAGGACCATAGCCCTAAATCCAGGACAATGCGGGTTGCTCTGCTCTTCTTAATCGTAGCCAGGTCATTACGGTGACCTCGTAGAAACTTCCAGGCCAATTCCCGGAAATATACGAAAGAATTATGTTGTTGTGCTCTATCATTTTAGGTGGATAGCACGTGAGTTGTCAATGATAAAAAACGAACATTTTCGACTTTATTTTTTCCATTGTTCGTAAATCATGCATTTTCATGCTTTTATCTATCTTCAAACTCGTTCTATCAATGCAGCTTATTAACTATCCAACCACTTTTTATATGGGTATATTTTACTATGTTTCTAATTATTTATTTCTGGTGTACTGATAATTATGCCAAGAGTTGGCTAAATGCCCTATCGCTAAACAAACTACTGCAATACTCAGCCAAATGGATTTGCCCCAAATCGCTGCCAATCCGAATGCACATACTGGGAGGACTGCCATCGGGATCGGAATAATTCCTAAAGGGTCCCATAACAATTTATATTGCCTCCCCTTAACGAAATATCGAATCCAAAGACCATAATAAATAGCAATCAACAAGACAATAAAGACAGCAATTACGCCAAACTTTACCTGTTGAAAGTTATCCTGTGACATCGCAAGAATACCTATACAACCCAATTGTCCTGCTCTCTCCAAGAGGGTATAGATTGGTTCTGCATCTCGCAAACCCGAAGGTACATTTTCAGGTGGAAACTTAATCATTAGCAAACTTGGGGCAAGAAGGATTAATGCCATTAGTGTGCCGAGAAGAGAAAATCCCATGTTAATTTCTCCCTATGATAGATTTTTCCCATTTTATCACATTCATATTGAGCAGCTATATAGCGTCTATCACATTTTTTGAATACAAAAAAAACCTGCAGCCCCTTCTTCAATAAGGAGTTGCAGGTGTTTGTTATCGCAAAAAATCCTTTGAGAAAAATTAGCGAGTGGATGCCCAAAAGGCCAAAGCAAACATTGTCCAGTCATTCATCACGTGCACTATAAACGATGTCCATATATTTTTAGTCTTAAGATATGGATATAGCAGAACGATCCGTGCAATACCAATACCGAGAATAGCTTGGACAATATTCCAATTATACGTTGGTAAATGGTATGCCCCAAATAAAATAGCTGAAACTATGCAGGCTAAAATTATAGCAGACTTTCTACTCATCTTAAGTTTCTTAACTCCAAATGATAGCACGACCAAGAATGGAAGTATCGTGATTAATTCTTCACCAAACAGCATCGGGATCGTTCTCAAGAAGAACGGAATTGCATCAGCAAAATTACCATTGAAACTATCGGTTGCGGGATTAGCGCTCGTACTAAACAATTTCGTAATAAGGAAACCGACAATACCTGTCACAATCAAATTCGCAACGTAAGTTCCAAGAATCAAAAGAATATCTTTAGCTACTAATTTTCTGAATAATGATGTCCATTGACTTCGTGCCACAAAGATTACTGCTGCTAAAGGAAAAATCACATTCATAAAGGGCTGTACATTGGGACCTCCAAACATAATAAGAAACAGAGCAAAACCAACCGCGACAGAAACGAGAAAAATGAGGCTGCTCTTCAAATTTAGACTAGGCGATGACAGTTCACTGTAGAACGGGAAATCATCATTTTTACGCTCAAATCTGAAAAAATCACTTTTATTATTCATAATAAATCAAATCCTTCCAAGGAAATATAGAACTTATGCTTCCATTAATCCATCTAACGTACTTACATCATAATTGCTTTTATGTCCCATTTCGACAAAGGTCTTATAAATAGGACCTTAAATTGAAGAAATTTCCAACGGATTCGATTTATTTACTAATATTTCCAATCAGCTCAAAACACCACAATGAGCAGACTTTCAAATATCAAAATTTCGTAATCAAATTAGATTCTCTCTGAAATATAATAAAAGCTCACGATTTCAATAAGAGGGTGGCGAACGAATTGAATACCTACGGTGAGGTTGTTCGAAATATACGGACCAATAAGGGATTAAGTCAAAAAGAAGTGTATTTAGATATTATCTCGAAATCATATGCCATTGAATTTGAAAAAGGAAACCATGAGATCACATTAAGGCTGTTAGAACAAATTTTAAATCGACTTATGATGGGGATTGATGAGTTTTTCTACATTTATAGAGGTTATAAACTATCTAAACACGATACATTTACCAACAAATATTCCAAAGCCGGAAACAATAACGATCTCGAAGCATTAATTGAGATTTATCAAGAACTACATCAGAGAGAGGATCTGACCTCAAAAATTCATCTGGCAGAAGTCAGGTCTCGTATAAGATTATTGAAGCACTTTAACTTGACGGGTCAGTTTGAGAAGAATGTCATTTTGACAGAAGATATCGAGACGATCACTAACTATCTCAACAATCTCCAATCCTGGACCCTCCAAGAAATGCAGCTGTTCACAAATACTTTAAATTACATAGATTACGATCAAAGAGATATACTCTTTCAAACGCTTATTAAGTCTATGAAAAAATATGAAGCTCACGAACGCGGACGAGATGTCATATGTGTAATGCTAACCAATATGATTTACGAATTAATTATGATCAATCAAATAAGCTATGCAGAGATCTTACTAGAGAACTTAAATAATATTAGCAGTCCTCAATATCAAACGCTGTTCTTTAAGATTGTATATAAGTATTATAACGGTCTAATTAAAATTAAAAGAAACAGTAAAGAAGAAGGAACGAAGCTTGCTCAATCAGCAATCGATGTATTATATGAATTTGGCGAGCCCTATCAAGCTAAAACATTAGAGTCTATATTGTCACAGATCTTACAATAGATTTTTAGCAAAAGTCCAATATTTAAGACTTTCCAGCTAGTTGGAAATACATAATAATCTAGTAGAACTTAATTTATAATAAAAAAAGTCGAAAACCCTAAACTACAAGGTTTTTCGACTTTTTAAGTCTATTCCCACTTCATCATTACTTTGTATTTAGATCAGCTTGAGCAGTTGATCTATTCGTTGAAGCGTAAAGGTCGCTTCCTTGCTGTTCACCGCGTCACCTACCGCCGCAACTTCCATTCCTGCATGGACGCCTGCTTGCACTCCGGCTACCGCATCTTCGACAACCAGGCATGCGGATGCATCACATTCCAGCTGACTTGCCGCGAGCAAAAATACTTCCGGGTCCGGCTTGCTTCTTGAGATTTGATTACCGTCGACTACGACGGCGAACCAATCTAACAAGCCTACTTGTTCAAGAATGAACCGCGCATTCTTACTGGAGGACCCTACAGCGGCGGCGACCCCCTTCACCTTTAATCCTTCCAAGGTCTCCGTTACACCGGGTAAGATGTCAGCAGGTGAAAGCTGCTCCAGAAACTTACGATAAATCGTATTTTTCTCCTCTGCTAACGATTGCTTCTGCTCATCTGTAAATTGTTTGTCCGAAGCACCGGATAAAATAATATCCAGACTCTCCATGCGACTCACACCGCGCAATCGGTTATTGACATCCTCATCGAAAGGAATGTTCAGCCGATCTGCTATTTGCTTCCAAGCCTTATAATGAAAATGATCCGTCGATACCAGTACACCGTCAAGGTCAAATATAACGGCACGCATCATAGTCTGGCTTCCCAATAGCCGCAGAACGGATCGACCGGATTGGTTCCTTTAAATTCAGATTTGCCTTGGATTTTGTCAACGATCGCATTCAAGGAATATTCATTTCCTGAGTATGCATTGATGAACGTCGGAATACGCGGCACATCCTGCAAATGGAAAGGGTTCGCCACGGATACGAACATCGTTGGCAATTCTTTAATAAACCATGGAATATCCCCACCATATGGCGGTGTATAGTTAATACGCAGATCTGTCTTATTACTCGCTGTCGCGTAGTTCGCGAAGTAAAGCGCGAAGTCATATTGTTTCACATAATCCCGAACCGACATGAACATGACTTGCATGTCCATCGGATCATGGACGGTAACTTCAAATCCAGCATTCCGCAGCTTCTCTACGAATGGCTTATGGGTTCCTCCCGCGGAGAAGCTTCCTTCCTCATCACCTAACACGACGAGCAGCATTCTCTTATGCGTTTCCGGTGTAACCGGTAGTAATTGCTGCGTATCTTTCACTAATGTTACGGATTGGTCGGCGCAAGCCTGTGCCCATTGGTGATGTTGCTCAGAACCAATGACCGCTAAAGCTGACTCATCAGGAACCAAGGTATTCGTACGAGCTTGCTCATGCAATCTTAAAGATGCCTTCAAGCCAAGAATACGCGTTACAGCTTGGTTCAAGCGTTCTTCCGTCAGAATGCCGTTACGAATGCCGCTTAGCATATACTCTAGATCTTCCTCGAAGTTCCGATTGAAGAGGAAGATATCGCATCCCGCAGCAATCGCTTTTGGTACAGCCAGCTCACGACGTTCTGCTATTGTAAATCCGGCCATTAACGTGGCATCACTGACGATAACACCGTTAAAGTTCAGCTTCTCGCGCAGCAAATTTTGTAGAATTTCTGACGACAACGAACTTGGAAGCAAATCCTCATCCTTTAATTGTGGATTAAAATGACGTTGATAGGCTGGCTGCATAATGTGTCCGACCATGACCGTATTAGCACCTTCATCAATTAACGTCTGATATACATGTCCAAAAGTCGCATCCCACTCTTCTGTGGAGAGTGAATTTATAGATGTCAGTAAGTGCTGATCCCGATCATCGACCCCGTCACCCGGAAAATGCTTAATCGATACCGCCATACCGTTCTCGTGGGCTGCCTTCATGTAAGCAAGTCCCATATCAAGCACGGTCTCTGGACGATCGCCGAAGGTACGAACATTCGTAATCGGATTGCGGAAATTCATATTAATATCGACAATTGGTCCAAAGGACCAGTTCAATCCCACGGCTCTTCCTTCACTACAAGCCACAGTCCCTAGCTTATACGCCATATCCGGATCATTTGTAGCCGCCACTTGAAGCTGCTTCCCGAAGTAAGTGCCTTCCGTTGCAACCCCATCTCCCCCATTTTCCAGGTTCGCTGCGAGAAGCATCGGTATCTTACTGTTCTCCTGCATGGCTTTATGCGCTGAGCGGATCTCTTGCGCTGGACCCGGACGATACATTAATCCGCCTGGCTGGTATTTTTTCACCATATCGATCAAAGCCGCGTTGTCACCCATCCCTACCGGGCAAAAGAGCTGTCCGACTTTTTCTTCTAACGTTAAGCCTTCTAATGTTTCTTGTACCCATGTAATATCTTGTTCGTTCAGGTTAAATGGTTTCTTCGTCAAATCTACTTGATGTAGCATATTGTTTTCTCCTCTCGATATCATTGAATTTATAATGCAATGTTATTGCGTGCTTTCAAATCTGCTAGCATTTGACTCTCATCTTTATCTAAGGTATAGAACAATAGTGCGATAATGGCTAAGACGTAACAAACAATAGGAATCCAAATAAAATTTAGTTCGATGGCCCGCAATGCCGAAGCCGTCTGCACTGCTCCCGCTTTATAACCGCTAAGTCCAAGCATCCAGGCGGATAACGCGCCGCCAATACCCATACCGAACTTTACACCGAAGCTTGAGGAAGCTGTCAGCAAGCCTTGTGCACGAACCCCTGTTTTCCACTCGCCGTAATCCACGGTATCCACGATCATAATGAACAACAATCCGCCTGCAAAACCGCCACCAAGACTAACAACGACACTTCCTGTTATTAGTAATGTGATGCTGCTCGCTTGATCTCCCATGAACATGATCAGCTGACCGATAATTGAAACGATTAATCCGAATATCATGATATTCCGTTTACCTAATTTTTTGGTTAAGGACGGCACGATGACTAAGGTCAAGATCATGACTAGGTTCAAGCCCATTACCATTGGAATCAGGTCAGGTCTTTCAATTTTATACGTGAAATAGTAGGTTGTCGTCTGGGTCTTCATGATGTTCGCCACCCAGAAAATAAAGTTTATAAACAACATGATTGCCCACGGCCAATTGCCTTTGATCGCTTTCATGCCCTCTTTGACCGGTAAAGATTTCTGAGAAGAAGCGGATACTACACGCTCTTTCGTATTGAAGAATGCATTGATGAACAGCACAAATGCAATTGATGCAAAAATGATCATCGTCCAGGTAAAGCCTTTGGCATCATTGCCTTGCCCTAATTTATGAACAATCGGCAATGTAAAGGTCGTTACGGCAATGGTCCCTACCATGGCAAACAGGACACGAATCGTACCAATAACCGTTCTCTCTTGCGGATCACTCGATAGACTGGGCAGAATAGAAGTGACCGGCAAATTGATACCTGCATATAGAATCCCTAACAGGATATAGGTCACGTAAGCGTACACAATTTGTCCCGACGGACTAATATCCGGTACAGAGAACGTTAGCACAGCGATAACGGAAAATGGCAAGGCTAACCATAGGAACCATGGACGCGATTTTCCCCATCTGGTATTTGTCTTATCGATCATGATCCCGAAGAAAGGGCTGTCAAAAGCATCGATAACCCGGGCGATTAAAAATAATGTACCTACAGCAGCCGCACTCATTCCGATCGAATCTGTGTAGTAGAACAACAGATAGGTTGTTACTACTTGAAAGACGAGATTGGATGCAGTATCGGTAAGTGAATAGCTGATTCGTTCAAACCATGGTACTTGTTTGGTTGACATATGTGTTTACCTCCTGCTCATTATCATGCTTTCATTATAGTAAGCGCTAACAACAATAACTTCCCGCTATTTATCCCTGTTCCATCGCAAATTTAACCTCTTTGAAACCTACTTAAGCTTTGTGGAATTGTAGTAAGGTCAAATATGAACCTGTCAGAGGACAAAAAAGACCCCTACATGCCTGCTAGGGGTCGATTTATCATAGATTAGATTCTTTTCATTTCATACAATTGGACTTCATGCGGTGAAAGTTCTGCTTTGAGATTAAATTGCTGATCGATGAGTTGAACGAAAATTTCCCGTTTCGGAAGACTTACACTCCTTAGATAGGAAATATCCTCCGAATGAAGATGTACGGGGTGTCCCATGTCCACCCAATGATCGTAGGAGCTGCCCCATTGGCGGTTCAACACTGTTTTGCGAATCTGATAGCTGCCTGGCGCAAGGCCCAACAATTCCAAGGTAAGCTCGAGCGGATCGTTATGCTTGAAAATGCGATAGCGATCGTATTCATTCAAATGAGAGACGTCATTACGACGATACAAGGCATCTGTATGTACATAATGGAATAAGAGCACCTGAATCTCATTTCCTTGTCTCGTAATACAATAGTTCTCGCCGCGCTGGATCATCTCAGAACCTAATTTGGCAAGCATTTGATAAGCGTGATAAGCAGCTTTCTCAATCCCGTTGTTCGTCATCAGCCCGAGTCCGCCGTGAAACACTTGATTCGGCACAAGAAACTCTTCCAGAAAATCTGTACTCGTCCAATAACAAAGACTATCCACTTGGTCGATCGTATCGATGACGTTCTTCACGATATAAGCGGATTGATAGCATGTATCATGAATCAAGTCTCGTTGGTTGCCGCTCGAATTCCACTCCGTCAAGTGAATTTCCTTGATATTTGCTCCGGATTCAACAACTATATCACGCGCTTTGACGATGACTTGCGATAAATAATCTTCAGCCGCCGACAGTGTCCAATATTTCGACATTTCCTCTGCCGTCCAAACGAATTCCTCCGACATCCCCCCATCGAGCTGCATGGCATCGTAAAAAATCTGATCGAACGGGTAGCTATGGAACGATATAAAGTCGGGCAAACAATGGTTTTGCATGCAGAAGTACAGAAAATCCTGTAACCAAGTATCATTAAGAATCGTTGGAGACAACAAGCTTGGCCCCCCCATTCTAAGCTTGGGATACTTCCGGATCACTTCATGGGTTGCCTGATAGAAGGTGAAATACTGCTCTTGAGTCCCGCTCCAAAAGGAGATGACATCAGGTTCATTCCATACTTCAACATACCAAGTAGTCACCTCTTCAACACCGTATCGCTCGATACAGTGGTCCATCAGTGCTTCGACGAGCCCCATCCAGCGCGTTAATTGATTGGGATAGCTGACATTGCTCTTTTTCACGAAAATTGTCGCATCACCAGACGCCAGCTTCGAAGGCATAAACCCAAGCTCGATGAACGGCTTCAGGCCTATGCTCAGGAAAAAGTCAAATAGCTGATCCACATAAGTAAACAGATAATACGGCTCGCCTCGTCCGTTCTCATGATACACCATCATCTCGTCGTCGAAGATGCCATGAAACCGGATATAGGAGAACCCGATATCCTTCTGAAGCTGGATGAGCTGCCGCTGCACCTCTCCGAATAAACCCTCTTTCGCTTTGCCAATCGAAGTCAATTTTCGCCAAGTATGCATAAGCGGCGTTGAATTATTTACATCGAGGTGGATGCTCTCTGTCTTTACGACCATTTTATCTTGCATAATAAAGTTGGATTCCTGAGATTCGCTCGGCAAATATTTGAATAGCTCCTTGAAGGCATCCTGTTGATTCATTTCCAGATAATTAGGAGTCTTCGATGCTCTGGCATTCGCATAAGCGGACATATCTCCCGCGCGCTTCGCGCGATACTCTCTCGGTGTTGCTCCGTAAAACTCTTTGAATACCTTATTAAATGATTTGATACTGGGAAATCCGTTATTCAGCGCCACTTGGGTGATTGTTAAATCACTGTAATTCAATTCATCTAAAGCATGCTCCATACGCACACCGTTAAGGTATTGAGAGAAGGTCGTACCCAAAAACTTTTGGAAAAATCGAGACAAATAGTGCACCGACAAAAATTCTTGCTCAGCAATCTCTGTTAAAGAGATCGGCTTCGCATAATTATGTTGAATGAACTCGGTAATGGCCAAGAGGCGATCCATGAACTTCACATCGGATGATGCATCTTTGCCCTGCAAAGGCTTGGAATAATATTTAACAAGATACGCCATGAGCCGGAACAATAAACCTTTCAGCTCCAGTTCATAACCCAGTGCTTGTTTCGTATACGTCAGCATCATGTACGCCAACATCTGCCGGATCGGATCGAACTCGATCTGATGCTGATGGTCGTATAGATAAGAATCACAATGGAACTGCAGCTCTTTAATTACTGTAAACTGCTCTTCTATATAAGAATGAGACACCTGCAGCGCTAAGATCAAGCTGTTCTCATCGCCACTGATCGAATGAACCTCCTTCGAATTAATAACGGTAATGGCTGATTCGTGCAGAAGATGCCGCTCTTGTTGCCGAAACAACTCGATCGTGCCCTTCAGGACAAAAATAATCTCTAAATTTTCATGCCAATGCATCTGAACATGATTCGGGCGATGAAGCAATAACCGGAACGGAGTATAACGATTGGTTGTGATGACCTCATAGGTAGTTTTCATATGGACATTATTCCACATTTTTTTCGTACTTAGCAATCAGCTAGAGGGTGGTGATGAATTTTGCTGCATAAGGGATTCTTGACTTTTTTATCATGATTATTTTCTTATCCTGAGACCAGACCTGCTGACCTCCAGAAAAGAAGCAAAGAATAAGGATAAAGCAGATAAGTTCCCTATATTTTTCACTATCCTACTTTTATTATAATGGGGCTATCTGATGTAAGGAGGATTTCCATGATGACAGCAAAAAATTTCGTATGTTCCTCAGCAGAACCCATTGTACAGACCAAAGCTGGAAAAATGAGAGGCTTTCAGGTCAACGGCACTTATACCTTTCACGGGATAAAGTACGCAGATGCCAAGCGCTTCCAGATGCCCACAGAGGTAGCCCCATGGGATGGGGTTAAGGATGCACTGGCTTACGGTTATGTGTCTCCCATGCTAACCCAGGATCACCCCCAAATGGAAGTGCTGGTTCCTCATCGTTACTGGCCTATGGATGAGAATTGTCAGTATCTGAATATCTGGACTCAGAGCCTTGAACCGCAGGCCAAAAAACCTGTTATGGTATGGCTGCACGGGGGCGGTTTCGCAGCTGGCTCTTCTATTGAACAGGTAGCTTATGAAGGAGACAAGCTTAGCGAGTTCGGCGATGTGGTCGTAGTAACCTTAAATCACCGATTGAATATTCTGGGATACATGAACCTGTCTGCTTTTGGAGATAAATACGTCAATTCCGCTAATGCCGGAAATGCCGATATGGTAGCAGCTTTAAAATGGATTCAGGAGAACATTACAGCTTTCGGCGGCGATCCGGACAATGTGACCATCTTCGGACAGTCTGGTGGCGGTATGAAGGTATGGACACTAATGAATACTCCGGCAGCAGACGGCCTGTTCCATAAGGGCGTTATCCAGAGCGGATTAATTGATGGTTTTTTGGACACCAGCAAGACCGATAGCACCGCCATTGTAAAGGCACTGTTGGCAGAGCTTAATTTGGGCGAGGCCGAAGTAGAAAAATTGGAAGCGGTTCCTTATCCTCAGTTAGCTGAAGCATATAATAAAGTTGCACCAGCGCTCGCAATGCATGGGGAATACATTGGCGGCAATCCTATGCCTAATGAATTCTATGTAGGCGATCCAAGAGAGGCGGGCTTTACCGAGCATGCGAAGACCATTCCGGTATTGATTGGTAGCGTATTTGGTGAGTTCGCTTTTGGTCCCGGTGTTCCAAACAAGCAGGACGTGTCTGAGGAAGCCACCATGGAGATGCTGACTCAAAAGTATGGCAGTCATACGGAGAAGCTTGTCACACAATTTAGGGAAGCATACCCGGATAAACACTTGTCCGACCTGCTATTCTTAGATACCTTCTTCCGTATTCCAACCAAGGACTTTATTGAGAAGAAATCCGTACACGAGGAAGCTCCTACCTACTCCTACTTATTTGCTTATGAATTTCCTTTTGAGGGCGGCAAGATAGCATGGCATTGCGCTGAGATCCCTTTCGTATTCCATAATACGAAACGTGTTCCCGTGTGCCTCATTCCGGGAGTTTCCGATCGGATGGAGGAGCGCATCTGTGGGGCATGGGTAAGCTTTGCACGCTATGGCAATCCTAACATCCCTTCCCTTCCCCAGTGGCCGGCATGTAAACCGGGAGATGAGTCTACCATGATTTTTGACCGCAACTGTGTAGTAAAGCATAATTTTGATCATGCATTGATGGATACTTTATTGAAAACGAACCCGAAGCTGCCTTTCCTGCCAAACAATGAGGCCGAAGAAGAAGGATTTATTTTGCATTAAGCAATCCCCCTTGAAAAACTCTTTGATTCGGGTCAAAAAAACTCCCTTCTGTCTGCTAAATGTCGCAGATAAAAGGGAGTTTTTCTAATCCATTATTATTGGTTAACCTTTAGACATATTTAATTTTAAATTTGAGAACTGCTGTGGAATATAAAATTTATTATACATTAACGGATAATCTGGCTCTGTTTTGTCGTAAAGGGTTTCTAGTAGTAAAAAGCACTCGTTCTGCCCCATTAATTTATCTTTCCGATCTGCTAAGTTAACGGTATGCGTATATTTTATTTCAATATTCCCATGGTTAGCATCTACATAAGCCTGATTCTCTAGAAAATCCAGCATTCTCTCTTTACTATCAAGATCCAAAGATAACCTCTCTACTGTTTGCATAGACATAAAAGTAAAAGCGTAAGCATGTAGCTCTCCTCCTGCTCTATACAAACGTTCCAAAGCTACAACTGTAGCTGAATCTCTTCTTAATACTTGTTTGGTATGTTCCGTTTGCGGGTCCAGCCGATAATGTAGATCTACTTGGTCAAATGCGCTTATATGACATTTATGCATGGGGTTGCTCAGTTTCTCTAATTGAGTATCCTCTTGGTTAAAAGAAGATTCAAGTACAAAGTTCCCCTTACCACGAACATTTCTTACTAATCCATCATCTTGCAAAAGAACTAAAGCTTGCCGTAAAGTAGCGCGACTAACCCCTAGTTTTTTGGCTAAATCCGGTTCTGAAGGAAGCTGGCTACCTACGAGGTATTCTCCTTTGTTAATCTGAAGAAGAAGCTCATCATATACATTGATATAAAGCGGCCGTTTCAATTTATCTAGTTTATGCGTGTTCATTCATCTGATGTCCTTTTCTCCCCATTATGACACATCATTTTTCAAGCGACAAGGAATGTCATTCTCTGCTTCAATCGCAACGTAAAAACCTCCAAAAAGAAACTTTGGAGGTTTTTATGTGATATCAATTATTTAAGAAATGGCAGGAAAGACTCACCGTTGTCTGGCATATCAACATCAAAGTTATCTGCTATAGTCGCACCGATATCAGCAAAGGTATCATGCTCAGGTAATGCGCCACTGCCCTTTAATTGCTTGGAATAGACTAGGACAGGAATAAACTCACGAGTATGGTCTGTACCAGGGAAGGTTGGGTCATTTCCATGGTCAGCCGTAATGATTAACAAATCATCTTCTCGGATGGAATCGAATACCTCATCTAATCGTTTATCGAATTCCTCTAATGCTCTTCCATAGCCTTCCGGATCACGACGATGACCGTATAAAGCATCGAAATCAACTAAATTCAAAAAGCTCATTCCAGTGAAATCTTTCTTAATTACATCAAGCAGTTTATCCATACCATCCATATTGTCTTTTGTACGAATGGATTCTGTAACGCCTTCACCATCGAAAATATCATTGATTTTACCAATAGCGATGACATCATAACCTCCGTCTTGCAAGCTATTCATAACCGTTTTATGAAATGGTTTCAAGGCATAGTCATGACGATTGGAGGTTCTCGTAAATTTCCCGGGTTGGCCTACATAAGGTCTGGCAATAATACGACCAATTAAATAGGCAGGGTCTTTGGTGATTTCCCGAACCTTTTCACAAATATCATATAACTCTTCTAATGGGATGATTTCTTCATGAGCTGCAATTTGCAGAACCGGGTCAGCAGAGGTATAAACGATTAGATCCCCTGTTTTCATTTGATGCTCGCCATATTCATCAAGGATAGCTGTTCCACTTGCAGGTTTATTCGCTACTACTTTTCGGCCAGTTATGTCCTCGATCTGTTTAATTAATTCGTCGGGGAATCCATTTGGATACACATTAAAAGGTTGATCAATATTTAAACCCATGATCTCCCAATGACCTGTCATAGTATCTTTCCCGACTGATTTTTCCTGTAATTTAGTATAATAAGCAAGTGGTTTCTCAGCTTTTGGAACACCCAAAATTTTTTCAATATTAGATAGACCCAATTTGGCTAGGTTGGGCAGATTTAATCCATTCATATGTTCTGCAATGTGTAATAGGGTATGGGAGCCAACATCGTTAAATTGATCCGCGTCTTTTCCTTCTCCAATGCCTACTGAATCCATGACGATTAAATGTACACGTTTAAATTTCTTCATTCTACTCTCATCCCTTATCTAGTAATTAAAAATAATATAACCGGAACGACTTTACATAATAGGCTTCCAATATCTCATGCTGTATAAACTTTATATCGTTTACATTAGTTTCACATAGAAGGAAAGCATTTATGCTAACTCTAATGCGATCTCCATCATTTTAGTAAATGCAGTTTGGCGTTCCTCCGAAGTGGTCTGTGCTCCTGTAATAAGATGATCACTCACTGTTAGAATGCACAGCGCTTTTACACGTGCTTGGATAGCGTTCCAATAGAGGGCTACAGATTCCATTTCAACACCCAAAATCCCTACATCCTGCCACTTTTTATTAGCTGCCTGATCCGCATTATAAAATATTTCACTGGATAAAATATTACCAATATGAACCTTTTGTCCTTTATCATCTGCTATTTTCTTAGCTTTCTCCAAAAGCTCAAAAGAAGCCGTTAGTGGATATTGTCCAGGTAAATTATATTGATGACCATAATTGGAATCCGTTGCAGCTCCCATACCAAAAATTACATCGTATAGCTCAATGTTTTCTTGCATTGCACCACAGGTACCAATTCTGATTAAATTCTTAACTCCAAATACATTGATTAATTCCCAAGAATAAATTCCCATGCTCGCTGGACCCATTCCCGTACCCATAACAGAGATTTTCTTCCCTTTGTAAGTACCGGTATATCCTAACATTCCTCTTACCTCGTTAAAGCACTGGTAATCTTCTAAAAAAGTTTCCGCAATGAACTTAGCTCTTAAAGGATCACCAGGCAACAGAATCGATTCAGCGATCTCTACCCCGTTCGGTTTAATATGAGGTGTCTCTTTGGAAATAGTCATCATTTTGATTGGCCCCTTTAGTAGAAAATGTACTTGTTTATCTTGTCTATTTTTTAGACAAGTACAATTTATCATAACTTTTCGAGGGTTGCAAGCCCTTTCAACAAAACGTGTTCATGAAAGATTTGTGAAAACGGCGTCTCCAGCACAATCCTTTACTTGAGAAATAAAAAAACTCTCTTTTATTTGCTAAATAACGCAAATAAAAGAGAGTTTTTTTGAAATCTATAGTTGCACCGATCCTATTCCCACTCGATTGTTGCTGGTGGTTTCGAAGTAATGTCATACACTACGCGGTTTACGTTCTCAACTTCGTTGACGATACGTACGGAGATTTTCTCAAGGATATCCCATGGGATACGCGCCCAGTCAGCCGTCATGCCGTCGATGGAAGTTACTGCGCGCACACCTACTGTGTAGGAATAAGTACGGGCATCCCCCATAACACCAACACTCTTCATGTTAGGCAGGGCAGTGAAGTATTGCCAAATTTCACGGTCTAATCCCGCTTTAGCAATTTCCTCTTGCAGAATGTAGTCAGAGTCGCGAACGATAGTAAGCTTGTCCTCTGTTACTTCACCCAAGACACGGATAGCAAGACCTGGACCAGGGAAAGGTTGACGCCAAACGATAGCACGTGGCATTCCCAGCTCTTCACCCAGTTTACGAACCTCATCCTTAAACAAGGTATTTAGTGGCTCGATCAAGCTGAATTTCATGTCTTCCGGCAAACCGCCCACATTGTGGTGAGATTTAATCGTTTGTGCCGTAGCTGTTCCGCTCTCAACGATATCCGTATACAGTGTACCTTGTGCAAGGAATGCGAAATCTCCGAGCTTAGCCGACTCTTCGTCGAAGCAGTAGATAAACTCGTTACCGATGATTTTACGTTTTTGTTCAGGATCTTCAACACCTGCAAGCTTGCTCATGAAGCGCTCGCGTGCATCGATTTTCACGACATGAATATCGAATTTACCTACGAAGGTCTCCATAACACTTTCAGCTTCACCTTTACGCAAAAGACCGTGATCAATAAACATACAAGTTAATTGGTCACCGATTGCACGGTGAATAAGCATTGCAACTACGGAAGAATCTACGCCACCGCTAAGTGCGCAGAGTACTTTTTTGTCTCCAACTTGGTTACGAATATCTTGAATAGCTTCATCAATAAACGATTCCATCGTCCATTTGCCGTCGCAACCGCAAATTTGATACAAGAAGTTCGAGATCATCTCATTACCATGTACAGAGTGACGTACTTCTGGGTGGAATTGAACCGCGAACAATTTACGCTCATCATTGCTCATTGCCGCGATTGGAGCACTTTCAGTTCCTGCCTCCAGCTTGAATCCTGTTGGAAGTTCAACTACATGGTCACCGTGGCTCATCCATACCGTCTGACGGCTCTCTAGCCCAGCAACGAGTGCAGTACCTTCTTCAAAATCAATATCGGCTTTACCGTATTCACGTTTAGCGGAGCGTTCCACTTTACCGTCAAGTTGGTGAGCCATTAGCTGCATACCATAGCAAATACCGAAGATCGGTACTCCTAAATCATAGATCGCTGGATCTACATGTGGAGCATCTTCAGCATATACACTGCTAGGGCCACCAGAGAAGACAATCCCTTTAGGTGCAAGTGCTTTGATCTTGTCTACTGGCGTATTGTACGGCAAAAGTTCGCTGTATACTCCCAAGTCCCGAATTCTGCGCGCGATAAGTTGGTTGTATTGTCCCCCAAAATCGAGAACGACGATAATTTCATTTGGCTTATTCATTACGAGCCTCCCTTGATTATTGGATTCATTATACTCATGGTTAATTCTCATCGTCAAGGAAAGGAGAACACACTTCTCATAATAGGAGAGAGTTAAACTTCATGAAGAACATTCCTTTCCATGGAAGGAATTGTATAGCAGCATCAGCTGTTCTGACCGATTAAGTTAACCGGAAGGTGATGATCAGGCATTCGCGTATAAACGCGGACGCATCATGAGTAGTAAGCTCGCTGATCTCTGCAGGTGATGCTGACGCCGCAGACATTGCAGGGATTGCAGATATCATCGACCTTGCTGAAATTCTAGACGTTGCAGGCATTTCGTTCGCGGGATCGGCTGCGACGAAGTCTGAAGTCGCGGGCGCGTACGCCAGGGTCTCCCACTGGCGTACGAACTGCCGGACGGCTTCGCTTAGTCCGGCATCGTAGATCTGCAGGGAGTCCATATACTCCCTGCCAGTGACACCAGGCGGCGGCGGTCCATACCGCTCCGCCAGCCCGTGCCAAGCTAGAGAGGCAGCGCGCAGCTGCCTCTCGCGGCTCATGCTGCTGGCGCTGCGCGCGGCCAGCAGCAGAGCCAGGCTACGCCGCCAGCGCCAAGCGGCGGCGGGAAGCAGCGCCGCGGCAGCGAGCGGCGCAGCAGAGGTCCCGCCCGCCATCGGCAGGGCGGGCAGGCCCGCGCTTCGCGCAGCTTGCGGCGCGAGCGAGGCTGCCGCAGGCAGCGCCGGTGCGGCGAAGCCTGCGGCAAGGGCGGGGCCAGGCGTTGGGTCGAATGGGACCCAACCGGCGCCGGCGAAAAAGACCTCCACCCAAGCATGGGCATCGCCCTGGGTGACTAAATACTTCGCCGGCATAGTATCGTCCTGCAAGGTCCCAGGCCCAAAGCCTTGGACATAACGAGCAGGAATTCCTGCACTGCGCAGCAGTACGGTCATAGCTGTTGCAAAATGAACACAGTAGCCTTGTTTCGTCTCAAATAAAAAGTGATCCACAAAATCAGATCCGGATGGTGGAACCGTTGTGTTCAACGTATAGGAATATCCATGTTGTAAGTAATCCTTAATGGCAGTTACAGAGTCATAGCGGTTACCTGAAGAAGCTGTAAGCATCTCCGCCAGATCTCTCACTCGTACGGGTAACAAATCTGGCAATTGCAAATACTTGCCCATAATGTCCTGAGGATCGCTACTGCTTAAACCACGAAGCAGTACTGGATCGCTCTCAGGAAGTAAGGACTCCACTGAATATTCTGTGATCCGTGCAGAGCCTATTGAATCAGGCAGACGAAAACTCTCTCTGTCTATGTTAGACAGCACATATCCCAGTTTACTTCCGCCCAAGAGTTCAACCGACTCAACATCAGTTATTATTCCCGCATTGAATAAAGGAATTCCTCCGGAAGAAGGGGTGGCAAATTGTATCCGCTGTTGAAGTGTTCGTTTCCTAGTTTCACCGCTTAGCATCAATGAAGGATTCTTTGGAATACCGGACAGATTAAGCGGCATAAACTCTTCGCCCCCCCTGATCCATCGGCGGCCATCATAGTAAGCAATGCTCTCACCTCGCCAGTAAGTACGCTCGCTAGTTATAGCTGTAAAGACTGGTTCAGTATTGCGGGATAACGGGGCACCGAGTTCACCGTCATTCGAACTATACCCTGTTGTACCAGAAGTATTAGACGCCTTATCTTCTGGCAAATGGCCTGAAGCCCAAGTCTGCAGCTTCTGAAATGTCGATTGCAACGTAAGCTCGCTGGTTGGTCTTGCCCCGAGCAGCTGCCCACCGAACCATGCTGTTGCCATCACGACAATGGCTGTCGCCAAAGTCAACCCTCCCCAACGCGCATAAGGCAGTGTAGTAACTCCCTCACGTTCTTGAAGACGCAGGAGACCACTCATCGCGTGCATCCAAAAAATAAGACCCATGGATATCACAATATCCATTGTGGTATTGACGTCAAAGCCCATATCCAAGATCAGCAAGTAAATGATTGTAACTGCCGTGAATAGCACTGTACTCCCTCGGAAGAGTGCAAGCTGCTGTACTGAGGATACCAATAGCCCCCAACCTACAATCAATATCAAAAGCCTGCTAATCTCGCTTAACTGAGAAACATGTCCAGAAAGAAGCAGAATAAGATCATTCGGAATTTCGTCCGCATAAATCCCTAACCACCCTATGCCTTCGCCCCCACTGCATAAGTAAATCCATGCTGAAACAGTAATAAGAAATTGAATACTTAGCAGTAGCCACCCCGGAATCTGAAATATCCCCCATAACAGCAACACTGCCGCCAATACCATTAGAACTTGTAGCATCTTGGAGGTATCTTCTAATAAAGCAGACCTATATAAAGGGAGTAACCATTCAATAAATAGCCCCATAATGGCCAAAGAGAACAGCAAACGATAGTACAGAGGTACCTTTCTCTGCTTACCGGCATGTCTGTTCTCTATTTGCCCCAAATTGAACTGAAAGCCATTCATAGCCAGTTTTGTATCACCCGATTTTCCCTTACCGTAGTGTTGGTTTTCCGGATGATTCATGGAACTCTACCTCCCTGAATCTGAATGCTGGCAATGCATCATCCAGACAAAACATTCGTGCTCCAAGACGAGCCAAACTATCTCCGACAGTTCCCTTTCCAGGCTGGCGAGCCTCCCCTGGCTTCGGTGCTGATTGGTCCCAAGCATAATAAAGCTCCACCTTCACACCTTGCATCAAGAACTTGGCAATCACCTTGGCAGATTCCTCTTCTAGCCGTCCCGTGATAATGGCTACTGTCATCCCCGGAATCCAGCCTCGGGAGGCATCATCAAGCAGCAGCGACAGGTTTCTAGTGCCATCCAGGGAAATTTCAGTCAGAATATCCAGCACTCTCCCTGGGATTTTACCCAGACCTTCATGTCTAGCCATACCTTCTGGCCAACCGCCGCTAAACAACTGAACATAAGCACCTGAACGCTCAGCGGAGAGCATCAGCCCCATCGCTGTCGACACCGCTTTCTCAAATGCTGGAGGCGAATCGTCTCGGCTCCCACGAGGTTTAAGCGCATCTGTAGGAACCTCGTAGCTGAGCGGGTCATTAGCCAATACGATACAGGTCATTCTTGCCTTTTCCCGTTCTGGAACTTTGCTCTGCAGCGCTCCCGTTCTTGCACTATTCTTCCAATGAATTCGGCTAAGTGGATCTCCTGGCTCATAATCCCTGGATTCCAAAGCCTCATCGCTGATGCTTCTTCCCCGTCTAGAATACAAGGTGTCACCCGTCATAAATCCGCTATCTGGTACAGTTCCAACAAAGTATAAAGGCGCTGGCAGCACCTTAAAACTCTGTCCTCCATCCGGTTCAGATCTTCCCGTGAACCAACCCGGAAAATCTCCCCAAGTTACTCTACAGCCCAGCAGATGATGATTGCCGCGAGATAAATTTTCAATCGTATATGTGTATGAAAAAGAACGTTTGAATCCAGGAAATAGCAGCTTCTGATGATGGCTATCACCCCAATAATCGGCAATGGTCATCCAAGGGAGAGGCAACCGAGAAGAGAAGCTCAGCTGTACCTTCACATGAAGTGTATTACCAGCCATCGGTCTCGCAGGAGTAATTGTACGAACTAGCTTAATCGTCCGTGGACCAGAGAGCTGAAGCATAAGTCCACCGAGCATAATAACTCCAACAACGATCAGGAGAAACAGCAAAGACGGACCTCCTCGCCAAACATATAAAGCACCTATAATTCCAGCCACAGTCAGCATCCTTAACCATTCCATCAGAGCACTTCGGCTACGCGGATAAGAGAAGCTTTTGACACTTCCGGCATCTTTCTTCAATTGATCAATTAGTGATGAAGAGGACAATGGGACACCCATCCTTTGGTCATAGACTTGTTCCCAGCTCAGGAACTTATTACTATCTATTCTTCCCATGAAAAAGGGTGCCCAGACATTTGTTTTTTCTTTTTACTAGACAGCCTCAGCTCTTCTTTCAGAATGTTTTTACCCGGCGTTCTACTTCAGTAACGCTTATATTAAGCGGAGGATGACCTGTTGTCTCCAGCAGTTCTCGTAGCGATACCCAGATCGATCCACCAATCATTTCTACCCTCGCATCGATTGTCTTTTGACCCTTATCAGGATGGTTTAGAATCAATTGTTTGTTCATTACATCGGCAATGACCGCTTTCCCGTTCCAATCTATTTCTCCACTTCGGCTATTCACATCCCAGCTAACTCGCCCTCCAAGCCGTTCAATTACAGCACGAAGCGGAACCATATACTGTCCATTTCGCACGGAATATTCCCCGGGATTCAGCTTCGTCTCCAGCTTTCCTACCTCCAGAATCAATGGCTTTCCAGGCGCAAAGAGCTCCGCATTCGGTGTGATATTTGAGGCGACCCAAGCTTCTGAAGGCTTTTTCCGCCCCAAATTAGTGGCTTTTGAAGAGACTCTAAATTGTACAGGTTCTACCGTTTCATCCAATAGGCCAAAGTCATATCCAGCCGCCTTATAGCGTGCAATAATGTCCGGCAGCGCTTTGACGCTCTCTTGATGACCGCCACCATCATGTAGCAGCAAAATAACCTGGGAAGACTTCATATCTATTGTGGATTCCTTCAAAATTTCTGAGGCTGGCACGCCTTTCCGTTTAGAATCGCCGCTATCCACCGTCCAATCCATCACCTTATAACCTGCTTGCTTCAATAAATTGAAATAGGTATTATCAAAATGATCATAGGTTCCACCTGGGGCGCGGATAAGCTGTGGCCGAACCCCTGTAATCCCCTGAACAATCTCTTCAGTCTGTTTAATTTGATTCCAAAATTCCGTGAATCCACTATATAAATCATGGTAATTATGATTATAGGTATGATTGCCAATCGCATGGCCCTGTTCCCATATGGAGTCGATGAGCTCAGGATGGCTTTTCGCTTGATTACCAAGAACAAAAAAGGTTGCCTTCACACCCTCCTGATGTAAAATTTCAAGTACATTGAAGGTGTTATCGCTAGGTCCGTCGTCAAATGTAATATAGACTGTTTTTTTAGATTTTTTGGCTGCTGTGATTGCAGAACTCTTTGTCGAAACCTTGGATATTTTCTCTACCCCATTAGCTTGAGGGAGTTGATTCACAGTAAGGGCCGCACTTGAAGAGGAGTGAACTTCCGGAGATGCAGAAGCGAGGGGTTCTACTGCAGATGGCAAATCTTGCATCGTCGCTGCGGTAAGCTTATTCTTAACAGATACAGACTCCGCGCTAGCGGGCTGCAAGGATCGGAGCTCCCATGAATTCAAGTTTTTCCCTATACTCCATCCGAGCATTACGATGAATATTACAACCATAACGAGCAATCCGCTTATCAACTTTCGGCGGCTGTGTGCGCTTTTATTACCCTTCATCTTCTCTACCTCCAGCATTCTATTGGCTTAAAAGCCATTTGGTAGATTGTATGAAGACAAGCTGTAAAATAGAATAAGGCAACTGCCTCTTGGAGAGTGACAATCTTATGGAAATGCTGAGTTTTATACAAGAATTATTCACTAAATATGGATATAGCGTATTATTCTTTGGATTACTTCTCGAGTTCGTTGCCCTGCCCTTTCCCGGAGAGACCACTATGGCGTTTGCCGGTTTCCTTTCCTATACTGGGAGACTTGATTTCTTTACACTAATTGTAGTTGCTTTTGCAGGCACCACTGCTGGGATGACCCTCACCTATTTTGTCGGATTAAAAGCCGGTATGCCCTTTATCCAGCGATATGGAAAATGGTTTCTATTCTCACCTACTAAGCTAGAAAAAACACAGAAATGGTTTGAGAAATACGGAAGCTTTCTAATTTTTATCGGTTATTTCATTCCAGGGGTACGGCACTTTACAGGTTATTTTGCTGGTATTATCGCGCTTCCCTTCCGTAAATTCGCCCTATATGCTTATAGTGGAGCCGTATTCTGGGTAGTGCTATTTCTTAGCATCGGAAAGGTGTTTGGTCCACAGTGGATGGGCATCTTCCATTTGTTCGAGTCCTATGCGCTTTGGATTATTTCTGGTGGTGCAGTAATAGCAGCTCTTGTGATCATTTACCGTTATCGCAAAAACATTGGTGCCCGCCTCTTCCCTGGCAAAGCTGCCACTCGGATTCAGGCCCAGATTAAAAAACCTTCCAAGGAGCGGTGAATTCACCGCTCTTTTTACTACGTATCAACGCATACCCTGCCAACAGTATAGCAATTACAGAAAACCCTGCTCCCCCAGCAAAACCCAGCGCCCGAGGCTCCATCCATGCTTTATTTTCAAGAATTTGCTAAGATGTAGTACATCATTACATAACGAAATTATCCGAAAAGGAGGGCTCTATTTTTGAAAATTGATCGATTGCTCTCTATCGTCATTCTACTAATGAACCGGCGTCTCATTCAGGCGAAGGAGCTCGCCGACATGTTCGAAGTGTCCGTGCGTACCATTTACCGTGATATTGAAAGTATTAATGGGGCTGGAATTCCTATCGTCACCTATCAGGGATCGGGTGGTGGTATCGGCCTTATGGAAGGCTACCGGTTAGACCGCAATGTATTGACCGACCGCGAGCTGGCTGATATTTTTTCCGCTCTGCAAAGCGTCTCCTCTTATGGAGGAACTGAACACACTCTGCTCATGGAGAAGATCAGTAGCGTAATCCCGCCCTCACAGACCGCCGCTTTCCGAAGCAAAACGACCCAGCTTATCATCGATTTCTCTCCTTGGGGTCTTCAGCCTATCCTAGAAGAGAAGATTGCAACTCTAAAAGAGGCGCTGGAAGAAAACAGAACTGTGGCCTTTGATTATGTCAATGCCGAGGGGCAGTCCAGTCAGCGTTCTGTCGAGCCCTATACTTTAGTCTTAAAAGGACAAGCATGGTACTTGTATGGTTACTGCCTGCAACGCCAGGATTTCAGATTATTCAAGCTGCATCGTATGAAAGGACTCGTTAAAGAAAAACGGGAGTTCATTAGAGAAGATAGGGACATGCATGAGCTACCCTGGAGCACTGATTATCAGCGAGTGACTTCTGCCTCAGTAGTGTCGCCAATCCTTCTGCACTTCACAGCTGAAGGCAGACATCTAGCGGAAGATCGCTTTGACTCCACTGAGCTTCAACCGGACGGACATGGTGGATATAACGTGTCCATCCATTATCCCGAGGACGGATGGCTCTATGGTTTCTTGCTCAGCTTCGGAACGGCTTTAGAAGTGCTAGAGCCGGAACATATTCGTCAGAAGCTTGGAGAGTTAGCTCTTGGGGTTGCCAAAAAATATGCAACCTCGCTTTAAACCTGACGGTATGTCGTCAGATTCATAGTTCTATAATGTACTTAAAGCGAGTGCTCATAAGCTTCGCATACTTTTAAAAGGAGTGCTGTATATGAATCAAGAGCATGTAGGGCAAATGCAAGGCGAACCGAAATTTTGTCAAAGCTGTGGGATGCCTATGCCTACGGAAGATCTACTTGGAACGAACAAGGAAGGGCAAAAGATCGAGGATTATTGTGTATACTGCTACGAAGATGGAGCATTTAAACAGCCTGATATTACGCTGCAAGAAATGTCTGACATTTGTACAGGCTACTTGGTTCAAGAAGGAATGGATGAGGCTGTCGCCCGCAAATTACTCGCCGAACAGCTGCCTCATCTGAAACGATGGAGAGGCGTAGCCAGCTCTCCTTCAACAAACTAATAATCAGCACAAAAAAGCGGACCAAGTGAATTCTTGGTCCGCTTTTTATAGGCACTTCTTCTATATGTTACCTTTTTAAGCTCAGGTTAAACTGTAGGAGCCTTCAAGTAGGGGCTGCTGCAGCGGTTTAAGTGATGGTTCTAAATCAGACACAGCATTCCCTTCATGACTGCTAGCAATCGACATCATCAGCTTGATTCGATTCGCTTGGTTAACTACACTAACTCCAGCATCATAATCAATGGCGACGATATTCGCACCTGGATACAACTCCTTAAGGCCCTTAATCATCCCACGCCCGGTAATATGATTGGGCAAGCAGGCGAACGGTTGAATACAAGCAATATTATTCACACCATTATCCAGCAGATCCATCATTTCTGCAGTCAGGAACCATCCCTCACCCATCTGATTTCCTACGGATACCAGTCGGCTGGCCTTCTCAGCAAGACCATAAATATTTTCCCGTCCTTTAGCCAGTCCAGCATCCTCAAGAGCTACCTTTATCGGCTTGCGATAAATCTCCAGATAGGAGATCAACATCGGATTAATATATCCTAGCCGTTTACTTTTACCGAATTGCTCGGCTTTGTAGATCGGATTATACACGCAATAAAAGATGAAATCTAAGAAGTCTGGCATTACCGCTTCTCCGCCCTCTGCCTCAATCATCTCGATGATGCGGTTGTTGGCGTCCGGATGAAATTTAATCAGGATCTCTCCAACAATGCCTACTCTTGGTTTAGTAGCACCTGTAACGGGCAGCTTACAAAAATCAGCTACAATTTCACGAATCAGACGTTTATATTCTCGGAACGAGAAGTTGACTAGGCTGACCTTACAGCGCTCCATCCCCTTACGGAATAAACGCTCAGCACTCTGTGGAACGACCTCATACGGCCTAAAAAGATTTAGCAACCGCATCATTAGATCACCATAGCAAGCCGCAGCGATCAGCCGATTTGCCAGCTTAAGACTGATTCGGAAGCCTGGCTGGTTCTCCATTCCAGAAGCATTCAGCGAAATCACAGGAATCTGTTCGAGGTCTGAATCCTTTAGGGCTTTGCGGAGCAAAGAAATATAATTCGTCGCCCGGCAGCCACCGCCCGTCTGTGACATGATTACAGCGGTACGATTCGGATCATAGTCCCCACTCTTCAGTGCCGACAGAATCTGCCCTATCGTTACAATAGCGGGATAACATGCATCATTGTTAACGTATCTAAGGCCCTCTTCCGTCTCTTCAGGCCCAGTGGTTTCAAGGATCTTGAGACGGTATCCCGCATCGCGGAAGACCTGTTCAAACAATTCAAAATGAATGGGCGACATCTGCGGCGCAAGGATCGTGTACGTTTCTTTCATTTCCTTCGTGAATGCTACATTAGCCTGTATTTTAGGCGGCTTCTGTGGCAGCACCTTTCCTTTTTCCCGTTCGCGCATCGCTGCCAGCAGTGAACGCAGCCGAATGCGCGCAGCGCCAAGGTTGCTAATCTCATCGATTTTGATCAGCGTATATACTTTGTTATGCCTTTCCATAATGTCTTGTACGGCATCACAGGTGATCGCATCAATCCCACAACCGAAGGAAGTCAATTGAACAAGCTCCAGGTCGGTTCGGACTGCGGCAAGGCGGGCTGCGCGGTACATTCGGGCATGATAGGTCCACTGATTAACTACCGCCACATCCCCTTCACTTCGGTCCAGATGGCAGACAGAATCTTCTGTCAGCACGGCGAGTCCCATACCGGTAATCATATCTGCAATGCCGTGATTAATTTCAGGATCCGCATGATAAGGGTGACCACAGAGAAGTATTCCCTTGTTCCCAGTGCTGGCAAGATACGCAAGCGTCTCTTCACCTTTGGTACGCACATCACTTTTGGCGCGGTCAGCTTCAGCAAGTCCTGCCTGCACAGCATTCGCAATCTCTTCTCTCGGAATCCCTGTAAATGTCTTCACGAGTCCCTTAGTCAGCGCAGATCTATCGTCGAAGGTCAGAAACGGACTGACCAGCGTGATTCCATTATCCTTTAGCCCATCCATATTGTTGCGAATGACCTCAGGGTAAGAGGCGACCACCGGACAATTGAAATGATTATCCGCTGCTTCATCTTCCTTCTTCTCATACACTACGGCAGGATAAAAAATAAAATCGACGCCTTTACCGATCAAGCTCTGCACATGTCCGTGCGCCATCTTTGCAGGATAGCAGATCGATTCTGAAGGAATCGTATCCATCCCACTTTCATAGAGCTTCTTGCTTGATTTAGGAGAGAGAATTACCCGGTAGCCAAGTTTGGTGAAAAAAGTGTGCCAGAACGGGTAATTCTCGAACATATTCATCGTACGTGGAATACCGACAGTGCCCCGTGCTGCACCTGCCTCAGGTAATGCTTCATAGTCAAAGAAACGTTCATACTTATACTGCATCAAATTTGGCAGTACATTCTTCTCTTTCCTGCCTCCTGCACCACGCTCACAGCGATTGCCTGTAACGTAGAAGCTCTTGTCCGGGAACCGACTGATCGTTAACGCACAGTTATTTCCACAGCGGCCACAGCGACCTGAAGATACCTCGTACTTAAAGTTGGCTATTTCCTCCGGTCCAAGCAGTGTACTTTTTCCGTCAGCCCCTGCTTGCTCACGGGCAATCAGTGCACAACCGTACGCTCCCATAACGCCAGCAATATCCGGTCTGACTACCGTTCTCCCCGTTAGGCGCTCAAAGGCCCGCAATACGGCTTCGTTATAGAAGGTGCCGCCCTGAACAATAATATTCCGCCCTAAATCCTCAGGGTTGCGAATTTTAATTACTTTTTGCAGGGCATTCTTAATTACGGAATAGGCAAGACCTGCCGAAAGATCAGCCAGCGACGCACCTTCCTTCTGAACCTGCTTCACTTTAGAATTCATGAATACCGTACAGCGGGAACCCAAATTAACAGGTTTGACTGCTTCCAGCGCTGACTTGGCAAACTCCTCGATACCTAATCCGAGCGCAGAAGCAAAGCTCTCCAGAAAAGAGCCGCAGCCTGCCGAACAGGCTTCATTGAGCATTAGACTGTCGATAGCACCGCCGCGGATCTTGATGCATTTCATGTCCTGTCCGCCGATATCCAGAATAAAGTCTACTTCCGGCATGAACTTAGATGCGGCCTTGTAATGAGCAACCGTCTCCACTTCACCGCCGTCCGTCCATAAAGCGGCTTTGATTAACCCCTCTCCATAACCTGTTACATAAGAACCTGCAATATAACAGCCTTCCGGTAGAACCCGATACATTTCCTTCAGTGCCTCACTGACAGAATACAAGGGATTCCCCTTGTTGCTTCCATAAAAGGTATGTAGAATTTCGTCAGCAGAGCCGGTCAATACGAGTTTGGTTGTTGTTGACCCCGCATCGATCCCCAGATAACAAGGGCCACGATACACAGCCAGGTCTGATCTGGCAGCAGAAGCTTTACCATGGCGCTGACGGAACGCAGCAAGCTCTTCGGGGTTCTCAAACAGCGGTGGTAATTCAGCATCCGCTGCCCGATCCGCTGTAAAATCCACAGCCGCTATTCGCGCGATCCAGCCTGAAAGCGGCAAAATAGTAGGATCCGCTTCAGAGAGTGCTGATCCAATCGCTACGAAATACTGCGACCGCTCGGGGAAAAGAATATCTGACTCCGCAAGTTCAAGCGTCCCCGCAAAACGCTGACGCAGGGCTGGCAGGAAGGTTAGCGGTCCGCCAAGGAAAGCCACCCGTCCGCGAATCGGACGTCCGCAAGCGAGACCGCTGATCGTCTGATTAACAATACTCTGAAAGATTGAAGCCGCCACGTCCTCCCGGCGGGCCCCCTCGTTTAATAGCGGCTGCACATCGCTTTTGGCGAATACACCGCAGCGTGAAGCGATAGGATAGATTCGCTCATGCTTCTCTGCCAATGCGTTTAAGCCCGCTGGGTCGGTCTGTAGCAGCGATGCCATTTGATCAATAAATGCTCCCGTTCCTCCCGCGCAAGCCGTATTCATACGCTGCTCAATGCCGCCTCGGAGATAGATGATCTTGGCGTCCTCACCCCCCAGTTCAATCGCCGTATCGCATTCTGGAATCAGCTCGCCTATCGCCTTTGTACAGGCGATCACCTCCTGAACGAACGGTACGCCTCCCAGTTTGGATAAAGATAAGCCCGAGGAACCGCTTACAGTAAGGGCTGCGCCTCTCTCAGGAAATCTGCTCTGTACATCAGATAGAAGAGAGAGGGCTGCTTTTTTTATATCGCTATAATGTCTTACATAGTCCTGATAAACAATAGTGTTACGCTCTATAACAACCACTTTCGCAGTAGTTGATCCGATATCAAGGCCAATACGCAGCATTATCACTACACCACCTCGTCTTGCTCCAAATTTGAAGCAATTATGAGGAAACTATATCATGACAACACCTTATGAAAGCTGTTAAAAATGTAACAGACTTTTACAAAAAGTTATTAACAAACTTTATGATTTGGAAATCCCTGCTATGGCAGATGCTACATGACCCTTCACTCGTACTTTCCGCCATTCTTCCACTAAGATCCCCTGCTCATCGATCAGAAAAGTAGAACGTACAATGCCCATGAATTCTCTACCATAGAGCTTCTTAAGCTGCCATACACCGAACATTTCACTGACCTTATGATCCTCATCAGACAACAGTGGAAAGGGTAGACTGTTCTTCTCCGTAAATCTCATATGCGAAGCCAAAGGATCTGGACTGATGCCTAGAACAACCGCACCAAGCGTAGTAATCTGATCATGGGCGTCCCGGAATTCGCAGGCCTCCTGCGTACAGGCTGGTGTCATATTTTTAGGATAAAAATATAAAATGACCTTTCGGCCCAGGTAATCACTTAAACTAACCTCTTGCCCGTTGGAAGACGGAAGAGTGAAATTCGGTACTTTTTGTCCAATAGCTACTACGTTCAAGTTATATCCACTCCTTCTTGATATTGGAGGATCGAGCATGAATTGCGCGTATCCCCAAAAGAAATTATAATGTAGAGAATGTGAATGCGAAAGGAAGAACGAGAAATGCCACCTAGAAAGAAAAGGCACGCAAAGACTGGTAAGTCAAAAAAGAAACCGCTGCTTTGGACACTGGCCATTATACTCCTCCTTATTATCGGTGGAGCCATTTACTACTTTACATCCATCTACACTGAGCTTGGCAGCATGTCGAACACCGAGAATTCACCATTTAAGAATGCTGAAACTGTTGATGTCGACACGCCAGAACCTCCAAAATGGGAAGGTACAGAGCCTGTTAATATACTGCTAATGGGCGTAGATGCCCGCGGTGTCAAGAAGGGAGAAATTCCTCGTTCTGATACAATGCTCGTAGCCTCACTTGATCCCGTGAAGAAGAAAATCAGCGTATTCTCAATTCTTAGAGACACTTACGTTCCGATTCCAGATCACGGCGAAAAACGTATTAATTCAGCTATCATTTATGGACCTAACACGGCGATGCAGACTGTAAGCGATCTGCTCGGCATCCCGATTCAATATTATGTCTACACGGACTTCCAAGGATTCATCAAGCTAGTAGATGCCGTTGGTGGTGTAGATTATGAAGTCGAGAAAGATATGGTGTACAAGACCATTGCAGATGGTCCCGAGTATGACATTGATCTTAAAAAAGGATATCAGCATCTCGACGGTAATAAAGCTCTGCAATATGTACGTTTTCGACATGACGCTACCTCCGACTTCACTCGGACCGAGCGCCAGCGTGCTTTTCTCAAGGTTGTGGCTGACAAGCTGATCAAGACCACATCCATAATCAAGCTACCGAATATCCTGTCTCAAGTTACGCCTTATATCGAAACCAATCTGACAGTAAATGATATGTGGAAGCTTGCAACCGTTGGGTACGATAGTACCATGGGCGGTAGTGAGCAAATTCCGCCAATGGATCTGCTCAAAGAGGAAACTACAAGTGACGGATCGCAGGTTATAGGCATTCGCAGTGAGAAAAAATTAAAGGAATTTGTTCAGGATACCTTAAATGGCCCTGAGCCAACGCCTACACCTTCAACTTCACCAGAGACTACTTCAAATAGTAATACTAGCGGAACCCAATAAAGATCTGACAAGCAACGTTCACAAGTAGACACTACAGGCAATGGTATAATACGGGCGGACAGCGGAAACACCGTTGTTCGCCCGTTGCCATGAGCACCAACAATCGAAAGGATGATCACATTATGAATCGTTCCACATCTGAGCAACTTTATCACGAAGCCCTTCAACATATCGTTGGAGGTGTAAATAGCCCTTCCCGCTCTTTTAAAGCCGTTGGAGGCGGAGCACCTGTATTTATGAAACGTGCCAGCGGATCTCACTTCTGGGATGTAGATGGCAATGAATATATCGACTATCTCCAAGCCTATGGACCGATCATTACCGGCCATGCTCACCCACATATAACGAAGGCAATTACCACTGCAGCTGAGAATGGTGTTCTTTACGGAACCCCAACAGAGCTCGAAATTAAGCTTGCTAAAATGCTTAAAGAAGCTATTCCGTCTATGGATAAAGTCCGGTTTGTCAATTCCGGCACAGAAGCGGTTATGACTACCATTCGTGTCGCTCGTGCTTATACAAAGCGCAGCAAAATCGTAAAATTCGCTGGCTGTTATCACGGCCACTCTGATCTAGTGCTCGTAGCAGCAGGATCCGGGCCTTCTACGCTTGGCATTCCAGATAGTGCCGGCGTTCCTAGCAGTATTGCACAGGAAGTAATCACTGTTCCTTTTAATGATCTGGAAAGCCTGCAAGAGGCACTAGAAAAATGGGGCGAAGATGTCGCCGCTGTAATGGTTGAACCGATCGTCGGTAATTTCGGTATGGTGATGCCGAAGCCGGGATTCCTCGAAGGGCTCTGCAAGCTGGCTCATGCTAACGGCTCACTTGTTATTTATGACGAAGTCATTACGGCCTTCCGCTTCCACTATGGTTCCACACAGACATATGCAGGACTGGATAACCATGAAGACATTACTCCTGACCTTACAGCACTCGGCAAAATCATCGGTGGCGGTCTACCGATCGGCGCGTACGGCGGACGTAAGCATGTGATGGAACAAGTAGCCCCACTAGGACCGGCATACCAAGCGGGAACAATGGCGGGAAATCCTGCTTCCATTTCCGCAGGGATCGCCTGTCTGGAAGTGCTGAGCGCAGAAGGCGTATATGATGAGATGGAACGGCTTGCGATCCGCCTTGTCGGCGGTCTTCAGGAATCCGCTGACCGTCATGGCATTCCACTGACGATCAACCGCATCCGTGGTTCATTCTCTACTCATTTCTGTAAGCATCCAGTTACGAATTACGATGAGGCACAGGATACAGATGGCGAATTGTTCGGTAGCTTCTTCCGTCACATGTTGAACCGAGGGATTAACCTCGCCCCTTCGAAATATGAAGCTTGGTTCCTAACGACAGCACATACCGATGCAGATATCGACGCTACGCTGATTGCAGCAGAAGATTCATTCCGCGCTATGGCGGCTGAGAAATAAGACGTTATTAACAGCCACTAAACATACTAAAACCTACCACCAAGCTTCTGGTGGTAGGTTTTTTTGCATAGGCACTATTCGAAGTCAATTTGCTTGTCCAATATAATCTCTGTCATGGTAGGTCGAAACATTTGGTCTCCTCCGGGTATTAAGGCAAATTGAACCGTATCCAGATCCGCTGGCAGCGGTGGCGAGACCAAGAACTGCATTTGTGTATGAGCTCCCCCTCCGTGACCTCCATGCTGCTGGATTTCATAGGCTGCCTCGCTCAAAATCTCCAATGATAGAGCGGGTCTAAGATGAACGTGCTCCACTGTTTCTTTTAAATACTTAATCTCCACAGTAACTATACTGAGCGTTTCATACTGCATAGCATGTGTAAGTGTATACTCGCAATCTTCGAGGACTGTCCGCTTCACAATTGGAAGTACGCCGAGCAGTAAACCAGGCTCTTCCCAATATTTCCGTCTGGGCACAGCCTCATTCAGACTGTGTATATACTGTACAATCTGAGAAGTGTCCATCTCGAATCTAGTTGACCATTCCTCAAGGAGCTCACTTTCGGGGGAGAACCGTTTTTTGCCTGTTATAGCTTTACGTTCCTGAATCAGAGTCAAAATCTGCTCATCAATCTTCTTAACCTCATCATTATATTCGTTGACCACGCCTCTTATTGGCATTCTACCCCAACCCATTTAATAACCTCCTTCTTATAATAAAGTTACTTTCTACCCATTAGCTATATGGTACCTCCTGTGGATTAATTTGTAAAATATTCGAAATCTTTCAATCTTGCAGATAGCAAAAAAAAGCATGTACCCCTCAGCTTTATGCTGCAAGACCACACGCTTTATGATTCAGAGATTTTCTTTTACTCGTACAAGTTACGGATTTCCACTCCCTGAGGAAGCTTGAATGGATTTTCCTTGTTGATTCGGTCGTAGAACATGATCCCATCGAGATGATCAATCTCATGCTGGATGATGATGGCTTGGTAGCCCTTAAATTTAAGGACCACTTCCTTCCCCTCAAGATCATATCCCTTTACCTTCACAGATTCATAACGAGGTACAAAACCATGCACCGGTCGATCAACGGACAGACACCCCTCGCTCTCCGGTAAGTACACCATGGTTAGTGAGTGACTGATGATCTTAGGGTTAACCCAAGCATGCTCTACAATCCTCCCTCTCTCGTCCGTAGAATACATCACGAACATACGCTTCAACAGTCCGATTTGATTCGCCGACAGACCTACGCCAGAGCGTAAATTGTATTCTTCGGAAATCTCCGGGTCCTGGCTGTTCTTCAGAAACTGAAGCATACATTGCAGAGTCTCACGATCCTCCTCTTGTAAAGGAAGCTCCACTGGTTGAGCTACGGTACGAAGTACGGGATGACCTTCCCGTACAATATCATCCATAGTGATGATATATTCAGCACTAAATTTTGAACTAGACAATATTCCATCCACCTTTGCCTTACGGGCTTAATTTAAAATACCTATGATATAGTATGCAGATTTATGGATTTATGAAAGCCGTTCGCAGTTTGCTACTATAATTAACATCAAATCCAAGTCCGGTCGCCAATGCGGCAAGGGGAAGATAGGTTTTATCTTCTTTGCCTACCTTTTGCAGAAAAGCAGGGGTATCAATGGCTACATTCTGTCCATTCACCTTAATAAATTTGCTACCAATCGTGATTACAACCGTCCGGCCACCGTATTCAATAGTAGCACTGGAGGTCTTATTATCCCACTTTCCATTAGCGCCTACGGCATTTAGAATATCTTTAAGCGCCAAGAAGTTCTGACCATTCTTAAGGATGGGCTTATTCGGCGTATTTAACTCCACACCCTTTACAACAATCGACATCGGTAAAGTATCCGTAGCCATCGCCGCTACAGTGGGAATACGGTATTCCCCCCATTGTAATTCAGCAAATACTTTTGCAATGGTCTCGTATCCGAGCTGCGTAGGGTGAAAATCCGCTTGTCCTGCCCCGATAATATGCGTGAGTGATCCCTCTGAGCCGGCAAACTTTGCCGCTACATGAGCTACTACTACCTTTGCTCCCTCTTGATTCATACTTGCAGCCACACGATCTGCCGAATCCGTAAATTTCGCTGCTGCGGTCATCAATTTAGTGTACATCGCACCAAGAGCGATCTTAGGAGCAGGCTGATATTGGTCAGCCAGTATAATTGTTGCTTGAGGATTTATCGCACGAATATTCTCAAGACTGGCCTTCACATTCGTATTGTAATCCGCTAGCTTCTGCTCCAGCTGAGATTCAAAATCTGTATCTGTCAGCTCCTTCACCTGTAAGAAAAGACGGCTTACATCATTCCCTCCAATTGTAATCGTAATCAGATCGGCTTCCTTCAGCTCTGATGCGATCTGCGGGGTTAACTTTACGAATTGGTCTATCCGCGGATCTGGAAGACCTGACTGAATACCTTCAGCGGTAATCGTTGAGCCGTCCTTGATGGCTCCAGTGTAATTACGTAATCCAGCAGTGGTCAATCCAAGAATACCATAATTGGTAAGCTCGCTCCGGCCATGATACCACCCCTGCTCCAGTAGTCGCTCCGCATAACCGTAAGGCTTGGTATTCACATCCGTCATTCCCGGCTCGTATCCGGCAGTAATCGAATCGCCAAGAGCTACGATGCGAAAGACATCCTGACTTGCATCTTGTGTTGTAGACGTGTCAGCTGCATTTGCCGATCCGGCACCTACGCCAATCAGCACAGATAACAAAAGCATACTGCTTGTGCTAGCTGCTAAAATTCTTCTCCACTTACTTAGCATCGTATCCCTCCCAAAATGTTCTAATTCTCATTCTACCATCCCTGATAGCAACGCAAAAGAGCGGCCTCCCATATTCGGGAAACCGCTCTGAACATCGCAATTATTATCACAGCTAGAAACGAATGTCTTATTCTTTATTAGAATCCTCTTGTGAATTCAAATGTTTCCCGGCACGTTCCAGATATTTATCATAACGATCGTCTAGTTCATGTCCAATCTTACGATACCGCAGCGTCTCCTCCACAATAGGATCCATTGTGGTCTGGATACGAATTTCATACTTCGGAGAGATCTCACGGATTTCTTTAGCTATACGGTCACCCTGTTCCATCTCACCATCAACCAGCATTTCGCTTAGCTTGCGTTCCAGATCATCCTTCTCGCTCATGACGCATCGTCCTCCCTAAAGCTTATATCCTGTTGCTTCAGCATTCTTCAGTGACGAAACCAAATATTCGTGAATATGACCATTACTTGCTACTATATGACGAGTGCCAATATCGTATGGACGCCCAAGCGTATCCGTAATTCTGCCCCCTGATTCAAGCACTAGCAGCACTCCTGCTGCACAATCCCAAGGGCTTAAGCCTACTTCCCAGTACCCATCTACCCGACCTGCTGCCACATAAGCCAAGTGTAGAGCAGCTGAACCTCCTGCGCGAATACCACGAATCTGCGGAAGAATGCTCTGCAGTCCTGCCATATTTACAGGTTGCGCAAATTCACGGTCCGGCGGAAAGCCCATTGCAATCAAGCTGTCTCCAAAAACGTCCTCCGTAGAGACTGCGGTAGGAACACCATGCATGTAGGCTCCCTTACCTTTTTCAGCAACGAACATTTCATCACGAATCGGATCGTAAATTACCCCCACCGTTAATTCTCCACGAATCACTAAAGCAATGGAGACACAGTAAAAAGGAAATCCGTGTACAAAATTAGTCGTACCATCTACAGGATCTACAATCCACAGATATTCATGCTCACGAGCTTCTTCCAATGCAGCGGTTGCTGCTGCTGCTCCCGGGGAAACGCCTTCCTCACCGAGGATCGCATGATCTGGATAATGTGTCAGGATCAACCTGCGGATCATCTGTTCAACGCCTTTATCTACTTCCGTGACCAGATCCTGTGCTGATGTCTTTGTATTAAGTTCCTTCACCAGGCCCTGTCTGCTTTTTATCCATTCTCCTGCTTTGGCAGCAGCATTAATGGCTACCGCCGTATGTCCCTTGCTTGTTACTACATAGGGTTCACGTTCTTTCTTACCCTCTGGTTTTAAAGGACTCATATCTTCACTCCGCTTCCTTGAACATAATCGCCATTGGCATGAAATTTAAAGCAATCCTATTCACAATACCGTTCACTACGCCAAAACGTTCTCAAAGTTCCGCCATAAGGGATACCCATCTCTATGTTCCCTTGAATGTTAATCGTAATAAAGTTTCATTCAACGTACCCTATTTCAAGTTACATATCAAGTCATGATAGGGCCCGTATTCGGGACCTATCGCCTTATTTTCATTGTTTAAGGTTCGATATTCACACTTGCCCCATTTAATACAGAAATTCCGTTACCGGCATCAGCCAGCTCCTTCATCGCTTCCATCAATCCAAATAACGCACCATCTTTTAGTTTTGCCTCAATCATAACATCAATAGCAGGGGTATCTGCAGCTATCCGCTTTAAAAACGCTACTAATGGCGCAGGCTCCACACCATCTGCATGGCTGCGTGGATCAGACGGACTGCGCGGACTAGATACATGAATCTTAGGCGGGAAAAGCTCTCCAGATGGAACATCCTTCTGTGCAAGCTCGCTCCGCCATGTCTGCTGAATATCAGGCCACAGCTCCCAAGGGAGCTCTCCTTCATTATTCACCCATTGATGGTGAATATCCAGCACCATCGGCAGGCCTACGTTCTGGCAGACTGCCAGTGTCTCCGGGGCTGTGAAGGTCTTATCATCATTCTCCAGCGTAATACGTGCCTGCAGCGCTGCTGGTAGCTCACGGAAATGCTTCTCAAACCGCTTGGCTGCCACCGGCTTGTCCCCATAGGCTCCGCCAATATGAATATTGTTCTTCGCCATGGCAGGAAGTCCCATGGCATTCAGCATGTCCGTGTGGTGCTGTAAATCCCGGATGGAACTTACTAGCACCTCAGGACGGGGTGTACTAAGCACTGTAAAGTGATCTGGATGAAAAGACACCCGCATCCCATGCTTTTTCACATATTGCCCCACTTCCGCGAATTCCTCAGCGAGCGCAGCAAACGGATTCCAATCCTGTAAATCAGGATGCGTCGCCAGAGGAATCAACTTGGAAGTGAGACGGTACACGAAGATGTCCGAACCCACATTATGCTTCATTAGTCGCAGCGTATTGTGCAGATTCATCCGAGCGAGGTTCTCCAAACGCCGAAGTGCCGCTTCACGGTCATCCAGCTTCTTGAAGGAGGCCATCGTCATAGTCTTGGATGGTGAGCAGTCTTTGATAACGGTGGACATCGCTACATATCCAAAACGGACAATCATCCCTGCGCTCCAAAAAACATTTCATCTGCTAGTGCAGTTTGCACTTTTGATTCTTCTTCATTCAATTTACGCACGAGTTCCATTTCGACCGCTGTAACCTCATGCCCCTGAAAATTAATCTCTGCAATCGAGGCTGAGATTTTGACGATCGCTACAGCTACATTCTCAGGTGTGTAGGCAATCACCTTCTGACCCGTCGGATACACGCGAAAGCCCTGCTTCACCATTTTGGTACGCCCATACTCCAGCAGCTCGTACAGCTCTTGTTCATTCTTGAACTTACAGACGGAATTGAATTCAGTTTGAAAACCCATATTTTGTCGCCCCTTTCCAGTCGGGATGAACCCGCTAGTAGCTTCAATTACTCGTTGTCATACTTAAGACCTTGTTTGAAATTATAGCGCTCTAAGGCTAACTCAATCATACGGTCTAACAGAGCTCTATAGGATACACCTGTCTCACGCCACAATAGCGGATACATGCTGTACGGAGTGAAGCCAGGCATCGTATTCACTTCGTTAATTAGAATTTTACCATCCGATCTCCGCAGGAAGAAGTCCGCCCGGGTAATCCCGCTACCCTCAATCGCTCTAAAAGCGGTTATCGCGGACTCCCGCAAACGATCAGCAACTTCAGAATCTACTGGCGCAGGAATCATCATTTGCGATTTACCATCCGTATATTTAGCTGCGTAGTCATAATATTCTCCAGAAGAAACGATTTCACCCGGAACAGAGGCCTCTGGCTCATCATTTCCGAGCACACCGACCTCTACCTCACGAGCATCCACGAATTCCTCAATAATGACTTTGGTGTCATAACGGAAGGCGAAATCTATAGCTTTTACAAGACTTTCCTTATCAGAAGCCTTAGAAATACCTACACTTGAGCCCAGATTAGCAGGCTTTACGAATACTGGATATCCCAGTTTATCCTCTACACCCACAATCAACTCATGGCTTTTTCTTTTCCAAGCGCTGATGTTAAAATAACAATATTCACACTGATCCAGACCTGCATCAGCGAATAGCTTCTTCATAACAACCTTATCCATCCCTGCCGAAGAGGCAAGAACACCAGCCCCAATGTAAGGAATATTCGCCATTTCGAACAACCCTTGAATTGTTCCGTCCTCGCCATACGTGCCGTGCAGCAGTGGGAACATAACGTCCACCGCTTTATCCGCACCGGATAGTCCACTAAATACTACATTCAGGGCTGTGCCCATATCTTCCGTTGCCTCTGAAAGCTTGAGCTGCTCTACCTCACTATAAGGTGCCGATAACGTCTCTCCGACTTTCCACAAGCCCTGTTTTGAAATATAAAACGGGATAATCTCATATTTATCGTAATCAAATGAGTTCATCACGGCAAAAGCCGTCTGTAAAGATACCTCATGTTCTCCGGATTTGCCCCCGTACACCAGCCCTACGGTTAGTTTTGCGTTCCCCATACCTTTATAACCTCTTTCTGTCTTATAAATAGTCGTTAATATGAAAAAAACGGTATTTCGTTTGATCCGTCCATGCGTAGGAATCACGATAGTCCCAGAAGCGATGACGACTGCTAACTGTACGTGCATTCACAAGCGGCATGCCACCAGCATCAAAGGCTGTGACGATCGTGCTGTGCTGATATTGCCCGTTACCATCCCAGTCATATTGAATGATATCGCCCAGCATCAATTGCTCCGGCCGCTCCATGACTTCCGCACGCAAGCCACTGCTCCGGCTAACGCTCAAATAGCGCTGCAGACTGTCTGATACAGCCCAGCTATAACTCCACCATTCTTGTTTTCCTTGGTAGCCTTTGTACCACCAACCCGTTTCTCTTTTACCAGTATAGTTGATAGGCGCGCCCCCTGCAAAGAGGCATTGGGAGACATAATTCGTACAATCTACCTCAAATGTTTCGAACTCCGGATTCCCGTCTTTCCACCAACGATCGGCATAAGCCACCGCTTCTTCACGGTTGTAGCGAACCTCTCTTGAGCCCGAGATCTCACCAAGAATATTCCGGTTTAGAAGGGGCTGTGATGGCAGCGGAGCAGGCAAAGCTTCCCCCCATTTGGACAACCTGCCTGATAACTCCACCTCAGCTCTATGAACTGTATTCCTTTCGGGAATGGTTCGTTCTATAGCAGCGATTTCCCAACCCCCTCCGTCCCGCACAAAGGTCAGCCGCTCCAGCTCAACCCTATCCTCGCGGTGGTTAACGCCTCCTTTTTCATAATAGAGTGCACTATGCAGCGTAACCTCTGCTACCACCTCAGTCGGAGTCTGCCGGACGGTCCGTAAAGTCTTTACACCTGTTTCTCCACGCAGCGGAGTGATCCCACGAGCGGTATACCATTCAGCGATACGGCGTGAACGTTCCCCTTGCTCCACCAGAAAACGTGGATCTTTAACGGATACGGAAACTGTTTGCGATGAGGACTTAGGTTCCACCCTGGCCTTATTCACTTGATCTACATATACATATAGACTCTGCTTCCACTGTTGTTCCATTATACTCGCACCCCTTCATTCCCTTTTAACTGCTGCTCTATGTATATGAAAGGAAACAGGCCGCTATACAGATCGCTTCAATTTACATGGTAGGGCATATGCTTTGCTTATAGCTTACGTTTTAGAGGTAACTCTAAATGGTTTCTGAGATGCGATATTCGGGCTTTATATATAGGAAAAAAAACTTTACTCCCCTCTTTGTAACCGTTATAATTAAATAACATGCAATGTGAAATTGAGTTTCAATAGATGAAACAAGGAGGCGCACATATGCCAAGCAAGGATCATTTCTCGTTGGCCCGCACCCTGGAATCAGGTGGCAAATCTTATCGCTATTATGATCTTAACTCCCTTGAGGAACAAGGATTGGGCTCTATCTCTTCCCTTCCTTTCTCGATCAAAGTATTACTTGAGGCGGCTGTTCGTCAATTTGACGGACGGGCGATTACAGAAGAACATGTGAAACAATTGGCTGATTGGTCAGGCGACATTGATCGCAATAAAGAAATTCCGTTTATCCCTGCTCGTATCGTACTTCAGGACTTTACCGGTGTTCCGGTAGTCGTAGATCTGGCAGCTATGCGTGACACCGTAAAGAAAGCCGGCGGAGATCCTAAACAGATCAACCCGCTCGTTCCCGTTGACCTTGTAATTGACCACTCTGTTATGGTTGATGCTTTCGGTACGGCAGACGCTTTGGAATACAATATGAACGTGGAGTTTGAGCGCAACGAGGAACGCTACCGTTTCCTTCGCTGGGCACAGACCGCTTTCAATAATTTCCGTGCAGTTCCTCCAGCTACCGGTATCGTGCATCAGGTGAATTTGGAGTATTTGGCTTCCGTAGCCACCACTAAAACTATCGATGGTGAAACTGTCGTTTATCCAGATTCCCTTGTTGGAACGGACTCCCACACTACGATGATCAATGGACTTGGTGTTGTGGGCTGGGGTGTAGGCGGTATTGAAGCTGAAGCAGGTATGCTCGGACAACCGCTCTATTTTGTTACACCAGATGTAGTGGGCTTCAAGCTTACAGGCAGTCTTATCGAAGGGGCTACAGCAACAGACTTGGCTCTGACAGTGACTGAAATGTTGCGTAAAAAGGGCGTAGTCGGCAAATTCGTCGAATTCTACGGTCCTGGTCTTGCTAACATCAGTCTTGCTGACCGGGCAACGGTTGCTAACATGGCGCCAGAATACGGAGCAACGATCGGTTTCTTCCCTGTAGATGAAGAGACACTTGCTTATCTTCGCAGCACAGGTCGTCCAGATGATCTGGTAGAGCTCGTTGAGTCTTATTACAAAGCACAAGGCATGTTCCGCACTTCGAATACGCCAGATCCTGAGTTCAGCGATGTAATTGAACTTGACCTAGCTTCTGTCGTTCCAAGCTTGGCTGGACCAAAACGTCCGCAAGACCGGATCGAACTTACGCATATGAAAGAAAATTTCGAAGGTATTATCCGTACACCTGTAGACAAAGGCGGTTACGGTCTCAGCGATGAGAAAATCGCCCAAGCTGTAGAAATAGAACATAAAAATGGCACCAAAAGCAAGCTAAGCACAGGCGCGGTCGTGATCGCAGCGATTACAAGCTGTACGAATACTTCTAACCCTAGCGTTATGCTTGGTGCAGGTCTTTTGGCGAAAAAAGCTGTGGAACGTGGTCTGACCAAACCAGCATACGTTAAGAGCAGCTTGACTCCAGGATCATTGGTTGTTACTGAATATTTGGAAAAAGCAGACTTGCTGAAGCCACTTGAAGCACTGGGCTTCTACTTGGCGGGATATGGCTGTGCTACTTGTATCGGTAACTCCGGTCCGTTGCCTGAAGAGGTTAGCCAAGCCATCACTGATAACGATATGACCGTAGCTGCTGTAATCTCCGGTAACCGTAACTTTGAAGGCCGCGTACATGCTCAGGTCAAAGCCAACTACTTGGCTTCACCGCCGCTCGTAGTTGCTTACGCACTGGCTGGCACTGTAAATATCGATTTGCAGACTGAACCGCTCGGATTTGATCCACAAGGTGAGCCAGTATTCCTGAAGGATATTTGGCCAACTACTGCTGAAATTCGTGAAGCTATCGGTCTCTCCCTTAGTCCGGAGATGTTCCGTCGTAAATACGAGAATGTATTCACTGCTAATGAACGTTGGAATTCTATCCCTGTTCCACAAGGCGAGCTGTATGAGTGGGATGATAATTCCACGTATATTCAGAATCCGCCATTCTTTGAACATCTGGCAGACGGTCTGGGAGACATCAAGGATATCAAGGATGCACGCGTTCTGGCGTTGCTTGCTGATTCCGTAACCACCGACCATATCTCACCTGCAGGTAATATCTCTACCTCTGGTCCTGCCGGCGAATATTTACGCGATCATGGTGTAGAACGTGCAGACTTCAACTCCTACGGCTCACGCCGCGGAAATCATGAAGTCATGATGCGTGGTACATTCGCTAATATTCGGATTCGTAACGCAGTAGCTCCAGGTACAGAAGGCGGAGTTACAACCTTCCTGCCAAGCGATGAAGTCATGTCCATCTATGACGCTTCCATGCTGTATCAGGACGCTGGACAGAATCTCATCGTTATCGCCGGTAAAGAATACGGCACAGGAAGCTCACGTGACTGGGCTGCCAAGGGCACGCTTCTGTTGGGTGTTAAAGCTGTTATCGCTGAGAGCTTTGAGCGGATTCACCGCAGCAATCTGGTTGGTATGGGTGTGCTTCCTCTGCAATTCCAGGAAGGCCACGGCTGGAGCAGCTTGGGACTGACCGGACGTGAGACCTTCAACATTACAGGTCTCGATAACGAGGTGACGCCAAGCCAAGATCTAACTGTTACCGCTACCCGTGAAGACGGTACTCAGTTCGATTTCCCTGTCACAGCACGCCTCGACAGTACGGTTGATATTGATTACTATCGCAATGGTGGTATTCTACAAACTGTACTTCGTCAAATGCTGGCGGATGCCACAGATTCTTCGGCTGTATCGGTAGAATAGGTTTATCGCAAGACGCACAAGGGAGTGCCCTCTGGCCATTAAGGCTAGAGACACTCCCTTGTCTTATTATATTTGGATATTAAACGGCCAGCCTCCGATCATCCGGAGACTGGCCGTTTTTCTCATGTTGGGCTATGGAATCATCATGCCCATTTCACTTGCTGCTTCCTTCAAGATGGCGGCATACTCTACTAACGTGTCCCTAGACAGGCGGCTGACCGGCCCTGACAGCGATAACGCCGCAATCACATTTCCACTACGGCCTGTGACTGGTACCGCCACAGCGGCCGCACCAGACTCACGTTCTTCGAAACTCGTAGCATACCCCAGCCGGATGATCTCATTAAGCTGATCTTTGTATACACTCTTCTCAACGTAATCCGGCCACTCCGAACTCTCCAGCAGCTCTCTCAACACCTCAGGTGGTGCATACGCTGCTAACACCTTACTCGACGCCCCTACGGATAATGGCAGCCTCGCACCGATCTGTGCAACTCTACGAATCGCTTGCTGGCTCTGTACCGCCTGAATACGTACGCGTTCAATACCATCCCGTAAGTAAAGGCTGACCGTCTCTCCGAGTCGATCTCTCAGCCGTTCCATAGATGGCAGCAATACCGCTGCCGACTCGTCAAAAGCAGGCAGATGCGTCGACAACTCCCAGATTCGTATACCCAGCCTGTATTTTTCTGTCGCCGGATTGCGAATAAGAAAGCCCTTTTCCTCTAGTGTTGCCAGCAATCTGTGGACTGTACTCTTATGTAAGTCAATCTTTGATGCGATCTCCGTTAACCCTAAATCTCTGTCCTGCGTAAAACAAAGTAATATATCAAGCGCACGTTCTACCGCGCGTACCGTAAGCTTTCGGTCCTCCACAGTAATCCCCCTTCGTGTTTCATCAAATGAAACGCGGTTACATTATAACTAACTCTATCTTAGTGCAAAACTCTACGGAAAGTCCAGTATATTCACTGAGCCGAAAAAGACTGGTCCGCACTTTACAGTTACATTACAAAACGGTCCAATTCATTGACTTTGTAAGTGCTTCAACTTACGATAAACATATTAAATATACTAATGCTTTAGTATCATTTTCGACAAATTATCCTAGGCACTAGTACTCACATCATACTTAGGAGGGGACCTTATGGATCTGACAACCAGCCGAGCCGGCACGTCAGTCTCCCGTCGTCCTAAACTACCTAAACAGGGCAGTTCATCACGACTATCGCTGCGGATGATCCGTGTTAAGCATATTATCGTTGCATTGCTATTATCTATATTTTTCTTTTTAGCATTTTGTTTTGTCTCGCTTCATGGCTACATCGCTTGGGTGCTATCCAATCCAACCGTCGCGCCACTGTACTCCAATCCTATGATGGCCAAAGGCCTCGCCTACGAGGATGTAACCTTCCCAGCTAAGGATGGCAGTCGCCTGATGAACGGCTGGTATATTCCAGCCAAGGATGCCACTAAGACTATCGTATTCAGTCATGGCTATGGTGCCAACCGCGAAGAGTCTTGGGTACCTATGTACGATCTCGCTCACTATGCACACAGTCTGAATTTCAATGTCGTAATGTTTGATTACGGATTTGCTGCCCAAGGTAATAAGGATATTGCAACCGGCGGCAAAAAAGAATCCCAGCAGCTTCTAGGCGCCATTGATTTCGCGAAGGAACGTGGGGCTAAAGAGCTCGTTGTTTGGGGCTTCTCCATGGGGGCTGGCACAGCACTGCAGGCAGGATTAGTATCTGAGGACATCGACGCGATGATTCTGGACAGTACCTTTTTGCTAGAACCAGACACGCTGTATCATAATATTAAGCAGAATATCGATCTGCCACGCCAGCCTTCCCTGGCGATCATGGAAATGCTGTTCCCGGTACTGAACGGTACGGGACTAGATCAGATTCCTTATGCAAAGGTTAAATCCAAAGATTATCCTTTCCCTATCCTTTTCATGCATGGAACCAAAGACGATAAAGCCCCTTATCCTATTGCCGAAGAACTAGCAGCAAATCAGAACAATCCGTTCTCTGATTCCTGGATCATCGAGGGTAGTCATCATGAGCTGTTGTTCCGCGAGCATCCCCGTGAGTATTTGCGGCGGGTCTCCGCTTTTTTAGGGAATGTCCATCTGGCCAAAAATAATAATGGCGATCAGCCAGCGATGGCAAGTAATTAACTAAGCGCTAATAACCATACAAACAGCCTCTTCCAGGGACAGAAAGAACGCGCCCTAGGAAGAGGCTGTTTTCATCCCCAGGAAAGAAAGAAGCCAAAGAGGCACTCTAAGTTTATGTTCTTCATAACCTTCCAAGACCGTTCATATAATGGACTGATAAAGACATATCACGGGAGGTTTTCTTGGCATGCTATATGTATACGGGCCGATGCTGCCAGTACGTATTCTGGAAGAAATCGTATTTTGGAAAACACAAGAGAAAGAGCATACCGAAGTCATCAAAGCGATCGTACCTAAATTAGAGGACCCTTATGTGAAACTCCTCGATGAATGGGCCGTTGTTTTTGGTGCAACTGAGCAGGCGGCACAGCAGCTATTGAATGCTGCCCTTTCCGCTTCTCCTCCGCCACAGGCAGAACTCACTGCGGAAACGGAGAAACTGCTACATATCTCCTGCAATCAATCCCAAGAGTTCGTCCGGCAGCTCTTTGCCATCATGGAGAGTAGCGCAGCGGTCAAAGCCGTCCCCCTTGCAACTACTGTGATTCTGCATATTATTCGCGAATCAGAATACTTCCTAGCCGTACTGCAGACACTCAGCTCGCCCGGAAAGCTATCACAAGTCATGCGCGATTATACAGAGGATTATGTCGTAAACATCGATACAGACGATACCATGCGGAATGATGGATTTTCTACTTTTACTGACACTGTTCCTGATATCCGCGATAAAAACGACGCGGTACCCATTGGCGGCCATACGCTACCTCCCTTGCCTTACGCCTATAATGCACTAGAACCTTATATTGACGAAAAGACGATGAGAATTCATCACGATAAGCACCATCAAAGTTATGTAGATGGATTAAACAAGGCTGAAGTTAAATTAGCAGATTCCCGTAAGAACGGTGACTTCGATCTCGTTAAACATTGGGAGAGAGAATTAGCCTTTAATGGTGCAGGCCACTATCTTCACACGATCTTTTGGAACGTGATGTCTCCGCAAGGTGGGGGCCGCCCAACAGGTGCTTTACTAGAAGCTATAGAACAAAGCTTTGGAAGCTATGAAAGCTTCAAGAAACAGTTCACCGAAGCTGCGAATAAAGTAGAAGGTGGCGGATGGGCCATTCTCGTCTGGAGCCCACGTAGCCATAGACTAGAAATTCTCACTGCGGAAAAACATCAAAATTTATCGCAATGGGACGTTGTTCCGCTCTTGGCCTTGGATGTATGGGAACATGCCTACTATCTGAAACATCAGAATAATCGTGCGGATTATATTAACGATTGGTGGAAGGTCGTCAACTGGCCATATGTGTCAGAGCGTTATGCCGCTGCCAGTAAACTTGCATGGAAGCCTTACTGATCTCTTACCACTTCGTAGAAGACATCACTTCTATTCGCTTATATTGACCCAAAAGGACCCATCGTTCACAAAAAGTGAATGATGGGTCCTTCTAATTTCGAGGCATAGACACCTCTATATACTATTCTTTAATCAAGTTCAGAAACTCCGCACGAGCGGCGGCATCCTCCCGGAAGACCCCTCTAGTAGACATGGTTACCGTCTTACTTCCTGGCTTCTTCACTCCACGTGCGCACATACAAAGATGTTCACCTTCCACAACGACCATAACGCCGTGAGGGCTTAGTACCTCCGTCATAATATCCGCAATTTGCGTCGTAATGCGCTCTTGAACCTGCAAACGCCGACTCACTGCTTCAACTAGGCGAGCTAATTTGCTGAGCCCGGCAATCCGTCCGCTCGGAATGTATCCAATATGCACTTTACCGAAGAATGGAGCCATGTGATGCTCACATTGGCTGTAATAGACGATATCCTTCACGATCACTAGCTCTTCATGAGACTCATCAAAAGTAACACCGAGCGCCTCGCGGGGATCTATCGAATAACCGCCGAATATCTCCTCGTACATCCGCGTAACACGTGCTGGTGTTTCAAGCAGTCCCTCGCGGCCGGTATCTTCACCGATTAATTCTAATATTTTCTCAACGTGATACTCGATTTGCTCACGGTTCTCTGATACTTTACCGTTCACGTATTCATTGATGTTCCCCATGATGTCTCCCCCTTCCGCACCCGTATAATTTCTATCCGGACCCGGTTACTTACTTCTACGTTTATTCCCTTTAGCTGCTCCTGGTCGGGCGCCTGTCTGGTTCTGATTCTTCATCATCTGTTGGGCACGTTGCATTTGTTTCCCATTCAGGTTATAACCCATTTGTTTCGCAACCTTTTGCAGCATTTCGGGATCATTCTGCATAGTTGTCATTTGTCTGCGCAGATAATACACACCGATAAAAAATCCACCGATGAGACCTACGACCAATGTAATAATAGGTAATGCGATATTCATCTAAAGCCCACCTCTACACTCTATTGTCTGCATCGCCATATGGCACGCGAATCTATCATAGCATTTCGAGAACTGGACAGCAATTGGGAATATGCAACCTGTCTATGATCTTTTTCCTTCATTAAACATCGCTGTCCTCTCGTGCCTGCTTCGCAGTAAGGAGCACATCCTGTGCCCGGCTCAGCATTTCTTTTACCGTGTCATGCTCTTCGCGCTCTAAAGCCGATTCAACAGCAGCTAGAGCCTCCTCACCACCGATGCGTCCCAGCGCCCAAGCAGCAGTGCCTCGCATCTCAGGCCGCGACTCTTTCAGAACAATTTCTGTTAGCTTTGGCACCGCTTCTACTTCCTTGAAATTACCGAGAGCGATGATCGCATTTCGTTGCATCGGCTTTTTGCCTCTCCAGGCAGCAGAGCTATTTCCGAATCTCTCTTTGAATTCACGGTTGCTAAGATCCAGGATTGGCATTAACAATGGCTTCACGATCTCAGGATCAGGCAGCATCTGAGGGCGATGATTCCAGTTCTTCCCTCGATTCTTGGGACATACAATCTGGCAGGTGTCACAGCCGTATAGACGATTGCCAATCTTGGTCATGTATTCATCACTCAGAAATCCTTTGGTCTGCGTCAGAAAAGAAATACAAGCCTGCGCGTTAAGCTGACCCGGCCCCACCAGTGCACCGGTTGGACAAGCATCAATACACTTGGTACACTCCCCGCAGCCTTCCTCAACAGGCTCATCCGGAGCAAAAGGAATGTTCGTAACCATCTCCCCTAGATAAATCCAGGATCCCCATTTGGGTGAGATGATAGAACAGTTTTTGCCGCTGAAGCCTATTCCTGCTCTTTCCGCAACCGCTCTATCTACCAGCACACCGGTATCGACCATACTTTCCAGCACAGCCTCCGGCACACGCTCATGAATAAAGTCCTCTAACTTACTTAAGGCCTCCCTCAGCACATGATGATAATCCCTGCCCCATGATGCTCGGGCGAGAATACCTCTTCGTGCACCTGGCTCAGACTTCGGAGGATTCTCCATTTTGGAAGGATAGGCCACAGCAATTGAAATAATAGATAAGGGCTTGTCCCCAGAGCTCAGAGCGGGGATTGTCCTTTTATCCAGATCCGGTTCCTCGAAACCAGATTCATATCCTTTGTCTCGGTGGTCTTGCAAAATATTTTTCAGATATAAAAAAGGCTCTGCTGTAGTAAACCCGATATCATCAATACCGAGTGACGTCGCAGCCTCCTGAATCTCCGCTTTAAGCTGTGCCCACTTGGAAGGCGGGGGAGCATACGGTGACTGAAATGTATTGTTCATTTCCGCCTTCTCCTTTCATGTTATCGATATAATTCTTATAGCCCTTTCAGTTTAGACAGCGGCCACCAGATATAATCCGCCCTGCCTACAATCATGTCCTCTGGGATGGAGCCGAAATAACGGCTATCTTTGCTTGCTGAAGCATGACGGTTATCTCCCATGACAAAATAGTTTCCGCTCTCCACAGTTAACGCAGCGAAATCCGGGTCTTCAATCTCAGTATCGATATAGGGCTCATTCACTATTTTTCCATTCACATATAACTGGTGATCCTTCACTTCTATGATATCTCCAGGTATACCAATGACTCGTTTCACTAAAAAGTCCTTCCGGCTAGGCCCCGTGCTAGGATCATGAAGAATGACGACATCCCCGTGTTTTGGGTTTACAAACATCAATGAAAGCTTATTAATAAAGAGCCTCTCACCTTCCACAAGCGTTGGCTGCATAGACTGACCTTTAACCGTTGATATATTGAACACAAAAATATTAAGAACCGACATTACCGCAAAGACAACTACCGCTGTAAGCAACCAATCCTTCAATTCCGCGGCCAAACGACCACCAAAGCCTTTGTTTGATCTGGACGATCTATGTCTTTGCTTCCGATTACGCATGAACTCTACTTGGGACTCCTGACTCAATATGTCACCTCTTATTCTCAATTATTGATGTCTATACTTGCAGATATTATAACAATAAAAAAGCATATCTCCCAGCCATTAGTAATGGACTTCTGGAAAATACGCTTGAGTATGAATGAAACAGACTATATCATCAACTATAGTTCTTTATTTAGTAAATGTTTCCGCTTACGCATCTGAGTGATCAAAATTACCCAACAATGCTCAGCTTCCGGACAGATTTAAAAATTTGATTCTCGCTATATCCCATTGCTTCATACAATGGCAATGCAAAAGAATTATGCTCATCGACGGCTACGTAGATACCACTAACCTTACGAGCTTGAAACCTGGATTCCATAGCCGATACCAGACTTCTACCGACTCCTCTGCGGCGATAATCAGGATGTACAGCAATCCGGAAATAACAACCGTGGTTTTTCTCAATCGTACCAATCAGTGCTCCAACAATTTCTTCTTCATCTTCCGCAACTACAATGAGATCTGAATCCCATGAAAGCTGCCTGGAGAAAGGCTCGATAGTGTTCTCGAAACATTCTTCCGATAATGCTGTTTGCAGCAAATCAGTCACAGGGCTAACGTCGCTTAATTGAAAGGAACGAACGTGCATTCTTTAAAATCTCCCTTGTCTATGGCTTATGAATTTAACAAAAAGAAGGGGTTCCCTTAACATTGAGAAAATAAAAAAAAGCATCAAATACCGAGGAATACCTGCTTTTAAATCTATTAAAGCACACTTTTCTCGTGATATCATCATTTTTCTTTTGAAAGCGCTTAATATCAAGCGTTTACATTTTGGCTGAGATTCATTGTTTCATTATAAGGGTAATTATAAAGAGTTATGTCTATGGGGTGACGGCTCTTTATTTTAACATTTTAAATACAATTGATGATCCTGTTTACACTCCCATCATACTTTATAAACATTTATGTTTGTTTAGTGTTGCATTATTGATCCAGATACTGTTTAATTAAAGTATCCTATTGGGAGATACCCTATAGTACATATCAACAATAAAGAATTTTGACGATAAACCGCCGAAGTTCTTTATCTATACAAATTCTAATATACTCAGGAGGGATTTTTCCATGGCATTTCAATTACCAGCACTTCCTTATGCAAACAACGCACTCGAACCACACATCGACGCTTTGACGATGGAAATTCACCATGATAGACACCATAACACATATGTGACTAATCTGAACGCAGCTTTGGAAAAGGCACCTGAATTGCAAAGCAAAAGCATCGAAGAACTTCTTACAGATCTGAACGCTGTACCAGAAGCTATCCGCACTGCTGTTCGTAACAATGGTGGCGGACACGCTAACCACACCTTGTTCTGGGAAGTTATCGGACCAAACGGCGGCGGCGCACCAACTGGCGCACTTGCAGCAGCTATTGATAGTGAACTAGGCGGATTCGAAAAATTCAAAGAAGATTTCGCAGCAGCAGCAACTACTCGTTTCGGCAGTGGCTGGGCTTGGCTAGTTGTTAAAGATGGCAAACTGGCAGTAACAAGCACACCTAACCAAGACAACCCAATCAGCGAAGGCGCTACTCCAATCCTCGGACTTGATGTATGGGAGCACGCTTACTACCTGAACTACCAAAACAAACGCCCTGATTACATCAAAGCGTTCTGGAACGTAGTAAACTGGGAAGAAGTTGGCAAACGTTACGAAAGCGCGAAATAAGGAATTAAATTACGGATAAAGTCATAGCCTTCAAGGCTGTGGATTTACCGCTTAACTAAGTATAAACAAAGAAGGTATCTCCGAGCCGTTATGGCTAAGGGATACCTTCTTTTGTGTTTGGGTCGTTTATTTGGGTGGGTGTGTAGAGAGTTTGTTTGAGACTAATTTCGTTTAGAAGCAGATTTGTTAAAAACAGGGTTCGTTAGAAACAGGGTTCGTTAGAAACAAATAGAGTAGATCATTATCCTCGGACATCGCTTTTTTACGCCGCTTGAATGCAGATCAATGAGTGTGGAACGAGACTGCCCTTTATCGTACCGCTGTTGGAAAGACGCCTAAATGAGGCATTCTGCTTCTAATTAGGGAATAACTCCCTCTAATTCTGCTCATAAACACTTAAATACGAGTAATTAGGGAAATCCTCCCTCTAAATCATCCATATTGGAGCATAATACAGGTATTCACCCAAATTAAAGGGAGTTTTTCCCTAAAAAGATCAAAAACAGATCCCCACAGGCAGTTTATAGGGAGGAATTCCCTTTAAACTGACCACGGGGATGAGATAAGTGATCATGTTTAGATGCGTACGCCACTCTCTCTTCACACATAACTTATATATTCAACACATCAAACTGTATCAACTCACTCAGCACAATCGACGCATTCATCACATCTTAAACATCTACATATTCAACTCGCTCAGCACAATCGACGCATTTAACATATTTCCTACTCCAGAGACTTTGGATGCGTTTCTTACTCATCGACTTCAGCGTACTTTGCTTACTTCAGGCACTTCTCGTATATCTGCTGCTTCTCTTACAACTCATTCTTTTGCCACATCGGATAATCTGCTACTTCCCCGACTTCGCCAGCTCTTCCTGCTCATCGAAATAAAGGTTCAGCAGCTTCAAGAAGACATTAGGGAACGCATAATTAGCCATGTCCTCACGACTGATCCAGCGCACGGCTCCGCCATCCTCTGGACTAGCATTACCGTCCTCAAATTTCTCGACGGGCACGCTGCTGTCCATCTCTGGGAACAGGCCTGCATCCGCGGTGTAGGCTGCCCGTACTTCTGCCGCTATTGGCAGCGGAAGGGCGTCCTCCTCCCTGCACCGATACACCTGCAGGGTCCACACAATATGGCTGAAGATATGCTCAGCAGCCATCCAGTGCTCCTCAGGCCGGGCGGAGATCCCGGCCTGCCGCAGTGACCGGCGCAGCCGGTCCAGCGCCGCGGCCTCCGGCAGCCGCGCGCTCTTAGCGCCGCCTTCCGCTGGCGGCGCCTGCCAGTGCGGCAGCTCCCACATGCGGGCTAACAGCCCGCTTTGTGGCCGCTGCCGGATGAGCACTTGGCCCGCGTGGGCACCGCGGCCCTCGATTAAGGCCGCCAGCCGCTCCTCTGGGCGCGGCGGCTTGGCCTTGGTCTTGACGGGCAGCGAAGTCTCGCAGCCCGCCAGGCGCGCAGCGCAATGCTCCATCACCGGGCAGGTTAAGCAGCTCGGTGATTTCGGGGTGCATACGAGCGCCCCGAGCTCCATAAGCGCCTGATTAAATGAGGCAGCTTCCCCCTCCGGGATCAGCTCAGCCGCCAGGCGCTCCATTTTCACGCGGGTGGGTCCCTTAGCGATATCATCCTCGATGAGGAAGTATCGGGACAACACCCGCATTACATTACCATCTACCGCTGGTTCTGGCCGATTAAACGCGATGCTGAGAATAGCCCCTGCTGTGTAAGGACCCACTCCCTTTAAGCTGAACACCGCATCACGGTCATTCGGCACCTGTCCACCATAAAGCTCCTTTACCTGCTTGGCTGCATGCTGTATATTACGTGCGCGGGAATAATACCCTAAGCCTTCCCAACACTTAAGCACGTCTTCTTCAGGGGCGTCAGCGAGTGACTCCACCGTCGGAAAGCGTTCAATAAAACGATTAAAATAAGGGATTACAGTATCTACCCTTGTCTGCTGCAGCATGATTTCAGAAATCCAAATATAATAAGGATTGCGGTGCCTGCGCCAAGGCAAATCCCGTTTCTGCCCTTGATACCACTCCAGCAAATGATAACTGAAATATTGCTTGGCCTCCCGCAGCTCCTGATCTTGTTTATCTTGTCCTTCTTTAAAATCCAGCTGTTTTGGTCGTTCATCTTGATCTTGCAGATCTTGTCCTTTTTTTAACTCTCGTCCTTCTTCTCGTTCCTGCAAATCCTGTCGTTCTTGTTGTTTCATTGTAACTCTCCTTGCCCTTCTATAATCACGGTTCAATTCATGAACCTAGCTCCTCCACCACCACCGCAAAAGCTGAAGCCAAATCACGGCCATGCGTTATCGTAAGATGAATGGTATACTTCTGTCCTTCAGGTAGATCTAGTCTGCTCCAGGCTTCGCATGATAAGGTTACTTCCGGCTTACCTTTGCGGCCAGGTAATATCTCAATATCCTGAAAACCAACCACATTACCAATGCCACAACCTAAAGCCTTCACAACAGCTTCCTTGGCAGCAAAACGCCCGGCTACGAACTCAGCCAACCTTCCACCTCGTTGCTCAGCAAGCTGGTACTCTTGCTCCGTTAGGATGCGCTGGTTGAATTTCTTGCCCTGTCCCCTGCGTATTACCTCTGAGATTCGCTCAATTTCTAACACATCATGTCCGATTCCGTAAATCAAAATTTCACGCTCCTTATGGACGTGTATCCTATACTACTTCAATAATGGTATGATCATTATACAGGTCATTCATTTCAATTTTAAATTATAGTCCTATAAGATTCTTTCTGCTATCTTAAAAGAAAATGCTTTGGAAGTCTATCTAGCCGCTTTCGTGATGGACTAGCTGATTTACTTCATTTATATATAGAGAGAGGGGATTACCCTATGCAGCATCGTAATTTCGAAATACCCGCTGGTGAAGACGCTGTTCTCCGCTGCTCACACTTTCCTGCCCAAGAAGCACCTAAGAGCCTTATCGTTATTGCACACGGCTACAAGGGCTTCAAAGATTGGGGGATGTTTCCTTACATAGCCACTACTCTCAGCCAAGATCATGAAGTGATCACCTTCAACTTCTCTCATGCTGGAATCGGAGAGGATCTGCTGCATTTTACCGAGCTTGAGAAATTCGCCCGCAACACCTTTCGTCGCGAGCTGAAGGACATGGAAATACTGTTGTCCTACCTTAGCCAGCACCCGAAATTCGGCAGCTTGCCCTTATTCCTTCTAGGACATAGTCTTGGAGGGGGCATTTGTCTAGTCTACACGCTTGATCATCCGAGTGAAGTTAGCGGGGTCATCTCCTGGAACGGGGTTACGAAGCTCGATTTGTTGACGGAAGAACAAAAGCAGGAGATGAAGCAAACAGGACGAACCCATGTCCTTAATGCACGCACAGGCCAACAAATGCCGCTGGATGCTGTTATTTTAGAAGATATGGAGAACCAACAAGAACGTTATAATATCCTTGAACGCATGAAGACAGCGTCCTTCCCAGTTGTTCTTATTCAAGGCAGTCTGGATGGAGCGCACCTCCGGCAAGGATCTGAGCAGCTCACTGAGCTCCGACCCGATATTAACTGGGTTCATATTCCTGAGGGTAATCATACCTTCGGTACTGTGCATCCTTTTGCCGGCACTACCCCACAATTGGAGCTTGCGATTGCTTCGACCACTAATTTTATCGATCAAACGCTGGCTAACTAAGATTCTTGTAGCTTATCCATCTTACAAAAAACCGCCACGAGAGCTGCTACAACGCAGACCCGTGGCGGTTTCTACTTCTACCTATTCTAAATTCCAGGAATGACATTGCGCTTATGCGCCGTTCTCCGGTAATAATTCTCGAGTTTCTCCGCTACCTCAGGGTTAACCTGTTTGCCTTCCAAATAATCGCTATTATCATCATAAGTAATGCCCAGCTCGGTTTCATCCGTCTGCCCCGGCCATAAGCCTGCCGTAGGTGCTTTAGTAACAATATCCGCAGGCACACCAATATGAGCAGCTAATTGACGAACCTGACGTTTGTTAAGTGTGGATAGAGGTGTAATATCTACAGCGCCATCCCCCCACTTGGTGTAGAAACCCGTAATGGCTTCTGAAGCATGATCCGTTCCTACTACAATCAGATTGTTCTCAAAAGAGAGCGCATATTGCATAACCATACGTGTTCTCGCTTTAACATTCCCCTTGCCTTGATGGGTCATATGACGATGTTGGCCCAAGGACTTCAGGCTATGCTCAACTTCAAGCGCAATCTCATTTACAGCTTCCTCAATGTTTGTCTCCACGGTATGGGTCAGATTAAAAGCTTTTGCGACATCATAGCTGTGCTGGATATCCTCTTGAACACCATATGGCTGGTATACGCCAAGCGTAATATACTCTGTGCCTTCTTGAGCCGACAGCTCGTCCGTAGCCTGCTTACACAGACCCGCAGCTACCGCGCTGTCCACCCCGCCGCTAATGGCGATCAATAATCCTTTGGCACCTGCCTTCAGCACGTACGACTTTAAGAAATCAACCCGTTTGCGTACCTCTGCTTCTACATCAATCGTTGGCTTCACACCAAGATCTGCAATAATTTCTTCCTGCAAACTCACAAACCACACCCCGTTCCATCAGAAATGGTTCCATATCCATCAAAATATCCATACCAAGTGAAGCTCTATGCTTCTAAGTATATTCTATCCCATTATCGCTCTTATATTTTGAAAAATCCCGCAACAGCCGAATTACCGACTAATGCGAGATTATATGGAATAACTTTTTTACTTGCAAAAACGATCAAAAACTTCTTTCAACTCAGCAGCAATTTCAGCAGCCGAACGATTTTCAACACTATGGCGTTCAATAAAATGAACGAGCTCTCCATCCTTCATCAATGCGATGGAAGGGGAAGATGGCGGATAAGGAGCAAAATATTCACGCGCTTTAGCAGTAGCTTCTTTCTCTTGACCTGCAAACACTGTGAACAAGTGATCCGGAGCGATCTCATTTTGCAATGCCTGAGCTACACCAGGACGGCATTGTCCAGCGGCACAACCACAGACCGAATTCACGACTACAAGCGCCGTACCTTTTGCGGTAGGAAGAGTGGCTTCCACCTCTTCTGGAGTCATAAGCTCCTGAAACCCAATGCTTGTAAGGTCATCACGCATAGGCTGAATCGAATCTCTCATATATTGATTAAAAGACATGGACATTTCTCTGCACTCTCCTTCACTGATTACTGTTTTGTCAGATAACATTACAGCAGTACTTACTAACTTTATTATACATTCATACTCTGTGAAAGCAAGAGATGCTACAGTAACCTGATTTAATCCGTAAGCATGGCTTCACTATATTCATCCTTTACTAAAGGGAATGAGATGGTAAATACTGTACCCTCTCCTTCTACAGAATCTACAGTTATTTTACCGTTATGCCGTTCCACAATACTGAGACACAAGGATAACCCTAGACCCGTTCCCTCCCTTTTTGTTGTGAAGAAAGGGGAAAACAGCTTCTCTCGTTGACTGTCCGACATACCGATTCCTCTATCCCTTACAATTAGCTCCACTTGTTCCTGAGTACTATGTGTTTCCAGTGTCAGAATCCCCTTGGATCCCATAGCCTCCATGCCGTTGCGGCCTAAATTAAGGATAAGCTGCTTGATTTCCCGAACGTTTAACTCCAATTCATGGATGGATGCGTTCAGCTTTAGCTCAACACTTTGACCACGAAGATTAGCATCCGCCCACAGCAGCGGACTGACTTCTTCTATAACTCGGTGTAATAGCACTTTCTCCTTATCGGATATCCGGCTTTGTGCCAGCGATAGGAAATCATTAATAATGCTATTCGCCCGATCCAGCTCCTCCAATACGATCTGATAATAAGAATCCAAATCATCCGAGCTCTTTTCTCTCATTAGCTGTAAAAATCCGCGAACTACCGCCATAGGATTACGAATCTCATGGGTAATTCCGGCAGCCATCTGCCCTACTAAGCTCAATCGTTCCACATGATCCAGCTCTGAGCGGAGTTTCACTTCATCCGTAATATCCTGTGCAATGAGTACCACTCCACTCGTTAATCCTGAGTTCTTATGCATTAGTGGTGCTGAATAAATTTGATAGATCCGCGTTCCATGAATCATTCGCTCATGGGAACGCCGTTTATGCTGAATGTTATCCCGTACCCTCATATATGCATCAACATCCGCTGAACCATTAAAAAATTCCCTAACCGGCTTGCCAATAATATCTTCCCTTTTCAAATTGGGATAATGAATTCGTGCCATTCCCAACATACAATCATTGAGGTCGGTCACAACTCCGTGATCATCCAGGGACATAATACTCAGAGGTACTACATTTGTAATCTGCTGCAGCTTCTCAGACTCCCACTGGAAATTATCACTTATACTTTCCATATGTATTTTAGCCCGCCAACTACTCCAGACCATTTCAACAAAATAAACAAAAATACCGCCTAGTGCGATGCTGAAAAATAGATACAAAGTAATCAAAAGTGACTCGCCAGAATGAGCCTCATATATATTTTTTCCACCTATAATAGGCACAAGTGCAATGAACAACATATTCGGACAAAGAACCATCCATAACATACCTATCTTCTCTACCACTGTGCCTTTCTTAAAAGGCTTAGCCAGCCCAAACAGCAACGGATATAATAATATTCCTGAATTTAATATCATATTACTTATTCCTGCTGGCTCTGCAATGAATATATTACAGACAAGCAAAAAGATGGACAGCAGAATGCCTGAACGTACAGTTCCATATAAAATACCGATATAAGCAGGAATCATTCCTAAATTCAAATAAGCAATACCGAATAAAGTCGTCGAAAGAAGAGAGCATAGCATAAGACTTAACGCACACGCCAAAACCAAAAAAGTTTGATTATCCGGGAAACTACCTTTTTTTCGAGCCACAAGCCCTCGGTCCACCCACCACTGAATCAGAAAAAGAAAGGAGCATGCTGCCGATATTTGCAATAATATATCCTTAATTGCGCCAATAATTACAATCACACCCCAAAATGGACAAATTGCCCTACATGACTAGATTAAAGCACAGGATTACTCTCCTGACAACGATTATAACCAAGTGAGCGGACAAGACTGGTTACATGACAGTCAGAATGGTATGATTCCGTTAGGAAAACACGAAGTAACACCCGTGTCTTAACATGTAAAGGAGTAAAATTTCATGAGCAACTTCGATGTGATCGTCATAGGTGGCGGCCCTTCGGGATTAATGGCAAGCGTGGCCGCAGCAGAACACGGGGCATCCGTACTACTGATCGACAAGGGAGCTAAGCTAGGACGAAAGCTCGGGATATCTGGTGGCGGACGCTGCAATGTAACGAACGTCAAGGAGAGAGATGAGTTAATCTCCCATATCCCGGGAAACGGGCGGTTTTTGTATAGCGCCTTCGACCATTTTAATAATCAAGATATCATTGCCTTTTTTGAAGGCTTAGGCATTGCATTAAAGGAAGAAGACAACGGACGGATGTTTCCCGTCTCCGATAAGGCCTCCAGCGTCGTCTCCGCCTTAATCAACAAAGTACGGGGTCTAGGTGTGCAGATTATGACGGATAGTCCTGTTTCACGTGTAATATATGGAGAAGGGGCTGTTAAAGGCGTTCAGCTGGGCTCGGGCAAAATGATTTCCAGTGCTGCCGTAATCATCGCCACCGGAGGAAAGTCCGTTCCTCAGACCGGCTCTACTGGAGATGGGTACCCATGGGCTGAAGCCGCAGGCCACACCATTACTGAGCTATTTCCGACAGAGGTACCGATTATTTCACGGGAAGAGTGGATTAAATCCGGTGAGCTGCAAGGATTGTCGCTACGCGATGTGACACTTACTGTATGGAATCCAAAAGGAAAAAAGGTCATTTCTCATCGTGGAGATATGATCTTCACCCATTTTGGATTATCCGGGCCAATTGTACTGCGCTGCAGCCAATTTCTGAGACAGGTCCAGCGTAAATCAGGGAATGACACGGTTGAGATGTCCATCGATCTCTTCCCTGATCTGAACTTGCAAGAAGTGGAATCATCGCTGCAGGACAAGCTGGACCAGGAGCCGAAGAAAGCGATCCGCAATTCACTAAAGGGGCTGCTGCCAGAACGTCTCATTCCCCTCTTGTTAGCTAAAGCTGACCTCGATGGAGATATTACGGGTCATCATGTATCCAAGAATGGATTGCATGCGCTAGCAGGTATCTTGAAAAGGATGCCCGTTAATGTTCATGGTACCCGCTCCCTGTCCGAAGCCTTTGTTACGGGTGGCGGCGTAAATCTGAAAGAGATCGATCCCAAAAGAATGGAATCTAAGCTTATGCAGGGGTTATTCTTCTGTGGAGAGGTACTCGATATCCATGGCTACACTGGTGGCTACAATATTACAGCAGCGTTCTCTACTGGATATACAGCAGGCAAACATGCCGCTGACCTTCGCCTTAGTTAATGCGTTGCAACTAAAAACAGCGTGACTTGAGAGGTTTCTCAAGTCACGCTGTTTTTTTATCTATCTATCAATCTTTGCCCAATCGGAACGTACCAAATATTCTGCTTATAAAGAGTCCAACCATGTATCCAACCGGTACGAACAAGATGATCCCCCACCATCCATATAAAGAGAGACAGATTAGTGCGGAGGTAATCATTGTAAAGGGAAGTAATAAAATAGGGACCGCATGCATACCCGCTTCAGCCTTTTGTTCTTTCGTAAATGGAAGTATCCCGATGTAATCATCCCCAACAAACAAAGACCAGAACGAAAACAGCCAAAAAGTCATAAGCGATGTTAATACTACAAATCCTAGCCATTTAAATCCCGATGGAATGATAAGGATCGCTACCGCGGACACGGCAGTGAAAGCCAAGTAAAGCTTCAAATGGGCCGGATTCCGTATGAGTGCCTTAATCGCTGCCGCAGAGAAACGGCTCTCGGCAGTCTTTGATTTAAGCAAAGGCTGCGACTTCCGGAAAATCCATGGCTTATGGCGAGTCGGGCGAGGTTTATCCAGAACATGGCGGAGCAGTATGGCCGCTATCTTCATTCGCTGCTTGTAGTCCTCCCGCACATCGTTCATAAATGTCCCACGCATCAATAAGCGCCACCGGAAAGCAAATATTGCAACGACTGTGAATACAACCGCACTCAGCAATATGATGAGCGGGCGATCATTCCAAAGGCTAGCTACTCTGAAATAAATAGCGTTCGGGACGGAGATCGCCAGAAATAGCCATAACCAGCGGCGCCAGCCTTGCTTCTGTACTTTTACAAGATGTCCCAGTAGCTTCACACACCAGCTGCACGCCAAGGTCAGCGCGAACAGCGCCCATACCTCCGATGACGTCATCTCAAATCCCCGAATCAGAAAAGGCAGTAACAGTGCAAAAGCTACACAGAACTTCAGCGAGGTTACAATCAGGCTGTAGAGCAACCCGCGAAATAGGATCGTATTCATCCATCGTTGCCGTTGTCTAAGAAATAATAGATCGCCTTCCTGCAATAATAGCACCAAGCCCCCGTTGCAGATCAAGAGCACTAATAATGAAGGAATGAGCATAAACGGCAAATTCACACTCCAAGCCGGTAGCGCCTCATTCCAGAACCCATAATACAAACGCCCTCCCAATAATCCCCCGGGAATAAGAATATATAAAAGAACGGTCCAATCAGCCGCCGTACGGATAATAGCGGATTGCTCACGCCAATGAGAGAATAGCCGCCGTCTGAATAGTTGTTTAGCGTTAGAAAAAGCAAACGCCCGCTGTCCCTGCTTACTCATGTTAATTCGTCGAAGCAATCAAACAACGACGCCTCCGGCAGTCCAGCATAATCACGTATATCTTCGAGTGTTCCTGAGGCGGCAACCTTTCCCCCGGAGATCAATACGAAATCATCGCATATCTTCTCTGCTGTATCCAGTACATGCGTAGACATTAATACACCAGCTCCGCGCTTCCGCTCCGCTTCTAGCAGCCGCAGGAAATCTTTAGTGGCGCGGGGGTCTAAACCAATAAATGGCTCGTCCACAATATAAACATCCGGTTGTACCAAGAAGCCAAGCATTAGCATCATTTTTTGTTTCATGCCCTTAGAGAATCCAGCTGGAAGATCATTGCGCACATGGCCCATACCAAACTGCTTCAACAGTCTTTCTGCAGTTTCTTCGAACTGTTCGTACTTCAGTCCATAGGCAGCGGCCGCTAAATCCAAGTGCTCCCACAATGTCAAATCCTCATAAAACACAGGCTGCTCCGGAACATAAGCGTAAGATTTATTAACTCCACTAAAAGACACCTTAGCCTTGGTATTCTTCAACAAACCAAGCAGGGTCTTAATGGTTGTACTTTTCCCAGCACCATTAGGTCCGATCAGTCCGAGCAGTTGACCTCGCTTCACTTGAAAAGAAATATCGAATATGCAAGGATCTCCCGCTTCATAGCCAGCTTCATCGATCTCAACATCGAGCACAATGTCGTCATAGCTCTCGGTATCCACTGTAGTTTCTTCTTTTTCCATACTCTCCATCTCCTAGTACTTCTAATAAATACTATTATAAATTGCATTCCCTATTGCGTATATGAATGATATTCAAATGATCAACAGAGGCAATCGCAACTTATCTAATCGTACTATATATTTTTCCTGAAAATAATCAAGCTGCTTTTTTCACAATAATAACTTAAGCCCTGCGAAATATCGAATAAAAGAAACCTCCCATCAAAGGGAGGTCTGTCCTACAAGGTCCATGTTATTCGTCGCAGCTATTCCTTCCTGCTTCTTGATCGCCGCTTCATCCCTGCGCTCGATTTTACCACGCAGCATTAACAGCCCTAGTCCTAGCAATCCTGTAAGCAAACCAGATAGAATAAAGGCAGATACCGGCCCAGATGCTGTCACTAAGGCTCCACCGGCTACAGGTCCTAGAATAACAGCTGCGCTTGTCAGGCTGCCTATGGTTCCAAATACACGACCCGTGTATTCCGCAGGTGTCCGTTGCTGGAGCATTGAATTGAAGGGGATAAACGCTAGTCCTGCACCCACACCAGCAAACATGAAGGACCCAAACAAAGCAATGTTCATCCAGATTCCGGCTTGACCATGAGCAGTTACGATCCCTGCACTTGAGAAGACAACGCCCATGATTACAGCACCTAATCCCATAAAAATAAGCGGATGCTTACCACTGCCTAATCGGCTTACAAGCAGCGCAGATAGCAAGGTTCCAAAGCCACTGGCTGCTACACACCACCCCAGCAGATCTCCGTTCACACCTGGAATCTCCCGGAATAACGTTACAATCTGAGAGTCTCCGATCTGTAGCATTAGCAGCACCAGTACTAGCATAACAATGCCACACAGCACTACAGGCATTCCTGCAATCACATGCAGACCTGCCGACATTTCTTGGCGGAAGGATTTACGCACCTCCGTATCCCCCCCGCTTGCTTCCGTATCTTCCTTCTTTATCACAGCTGTACGCGGTAATCCAAGCAAAATAATCGCTGATAAAACGAATGTAGCAGAATCGATCATATAACAAACAGATATGCCGAAGGCTGCAACTAGCAATCCACCAAGAGCTGGACCCACAATTTTAGTTATCTGCTCTATAGATGAGCTAAGCGCCATTGCTTTATCCATCTGAGCCGCAGGAACAAGTTCCTTAATCTTTCCGCTTTTGGCCGGAGAGAACAGCACATCCATACATCCCTTAGCCAGCAGCAGCACATAAACCTGCCACAGCGAGCCTGCAAATACCAAGCAAATAACAACCGCTGCACGGGCTATATCCGAACCAATCATTAGTGCCTTGCGGTTAAAACGATCACTTAAATAACCTGCAAACGGTCCTCCTAAGAGCAAAGGCACTGCCATACATAAAGATATAGCCGTAATTTCCCACGGTGTGGCATTCCATTTAAACCCTACCATTGTCAGTAGCGCTAGTATATGCAACCAGTCTCCTACATTCGATACAAGCTGTGCCGCAATAAGCAGCATGAATGGTTTATTTGCGGTTAGCTTACTTTCTTTTAAACCATCAATATGATGTTCCTCCATCCTTCCTTCACTCCCCGTTACTATTTCTCAATGAAATAATAGTAAAATATTGGGGATTGTCATTCATCCGTCTGGAGGCGTAAATAACACTGAACCGGGGGATGAAATTGATATCCTTTCAGAGACTGAAGTAAAAAAACATTCAATTTCAGCATCTTCAAAAAATTGTTTGATTTTTAATAATTAAAAGTTGCTCATTGTGACAAATCACATGTTCTTCATTCGATCTTTCACGTATTCTATTGTTATCTCAAAGTTCGTTGCACAGGTAAACCGTGCACTAATTAATATGATTACAGACGTGCGACGAGTTCACATGATTAACGATAGAGGGTGGAGAAGCATGATACAATCTTATGAACGTGATACACAATTAACACTACATTTGTACCGGGTATTTGCCAAATCATTCAAGAGTATTAATGAGCATGCTGTTACCGGCAGCAAAATTGAAGGTTTTAACCCTACTGCCTTTGCCGTCATGGAAGTGTTGTACTATAAGGGACCACAGCCCATTCAACAAATTGGTGCCAAACTACTGCTACAGAGCGGCAACGTGACTTACGTTATCGACAAGCTCGAAGAACGCGGCTATTTGCAACGCAAGCCTTGTCCAAGTGATCGTCGTGTTATTTTCGCAGAGTTGACCGCGGAAGGCGAACGTCTCATGAATGAGATGTATCCGAAATACTCAGAGCGTCTTCATCTTGCTTTCAGCGGACTGAATGATGAAGAGAAGGAACAAATGATCACTCTGCTCAAGAAGATGGGTCTGCAAGCTGAGAAGCTTTCTCCTCTTCCCCGTAAGTAGAGCTAGAGGCTAGGCTGCTTTTACTTCATATGTGTTAGACAAGCTGTTATTGCACGAAGAAGCCCGACCGGTAAATACCCGGTCGGGCTTCTTTATGTGATTTAGAGAATGAGTTATGCCTTTTTCAAAGACGACGTAGCATCCTCTACTGAAGGTACACCCTTGCGCAAACCCCAAGATATAACTAGTGACAAGACTGCGAAAACTGCCATCACAATAAATAGTGAATGAAGTCCCCCTTCTAGTGCACCACGTAAACTGTTTGATACTTCGCCGGAGAGGTTAGTGCCTGTATGCGAGCCTAGCAGCTTATTAATATCATCACCTGTAACGTTTGAATCCGGTTGTTTTCGCAACAGCTGATCAATATTCAAGTTCAGCCAGGAACCGAAAATAGCCACCCCAATGGTCTGACCTAGGGACCTTGTAAATGCATTAAGTGCTGTGGACGCACCGCGTTGATCATACGCAACCGACGACTGAGCGATAATCGTGAAGACCGTAGAGGAGTATCCGAAGCCTACCCCACAGACCAGCATCAAGCATAAGAGGATTACCTGTGAAGACTCTCCTGTCAAGAAAACCAGACCAATAGCTCCAGCAGCAATCATCATCAATCCAAGCATTGCCGTTCGGCGAGAACCTGCTCGCAGAATCATTCGTCCGCCTGCGATTGACCCAAACATCCAGCCTACAGACATTGGCGCAAGCAGCAAGCCTGAGATCGCAGCGCTTTTTCCAGAAACGCCCTGAACCCATAAAGGGATGTACGTAGAAAGTCCAATAATTAATGTGCTTACAAGCAGGTTAGCACCTGTTGATACTGCGATATTACGATTTGAGAATAGGTTCAGCGGAAGCATAGGCTCTGGTGCACGGCGCTCCACAAACAAAAATAAGATTAGCAGGATAACTGCTGCACCCAGTGTTGCGAGTAGTAACGGAGAGGTCCATGCCAGGTTCTGCCCTCCCGTGGAGAGTCCAAAGAGTAGAGCACCCATGCCTGCCGCGAACAGAAGGACGCCTGGCACATCGATCTGTGTCTTCCGACGCACCTTTTCTTCCTTCAGGTAGCGCGCAATAAATACCATTGCTAACACGCCAAATGGCAGATTGAATACAAATACCCAGCGCCAGCTTAAGTAATCTACCACATAGCCACCAAGCAGTGGCCCTACCAAAGAGGAAATCCCCCATACAGAGCTTAGCAACCCTTGTGTCTTTGCTCTTTCTTCAATGCTGTAAATATCACCGATAATGGTAAAGGTCATTGGAATAAGTGCACCCGCACCGATCCCCTGTATCGCGCGAAACAGGATCAGCTGTTCCATACTTTGAGATATGCCGCATAATAATGAGCCTAGTAAAAAAACAGCCGCTCCCCACATGAATACAGGCTTGCGTCCGAACAGATCACTGATTTTGCCGAAAATAGGTGTAGTAATAGCCATTGCCAGTAAATATGAAGTAAATATCCAGCTCAGCCACTGCATTCCCTGAAAGTCGCCTACAATCGCCGGTCCGGCTGGTCCTGTTACAGTTCCCTCAATAGCCGCCAGAAACGTGGCCAGCAGTACCCCTGTTAATATTAGTTTACGTTCTAAATCCCCTGTTGACTTCAATATTCCAAACCCTCTCTTTATGTATTAAGTGGATTGCCACTCCTCGCGCAGTAGAGCATGGAGAGCAGTATCCTGAAAGCCGGAAGCGATCTGCCTGTATTGACGCAATACGCCTTCCTTCTGAAATCCAAGCGTATGAACCAGCCTCTCCGCACGGATATTATCAGGATGACAGAGCGCTTCAATCCGATTCAAGCCCATAATATTGAAACCAAAATCGAGTACAAGCCCAAGCGCTTCTTTCATATATCCAAGCCCCCAAAAGGCAGGCGACAGATCACAGCCTATTTCACCACGGTAAGCTCCCTGAAGCTGCCAATGGTTATATCCACAGCTACCTATGACTTCCTCCCCTGGTCCAATAATACTCCAACGTAAGCTCTCCTCTTCCTGAGCCATCTGTGATAGAAGGTCGATAAGCTGCTTCGTCTCTTCTATAGAGGATAATGCCGGTGCACCCAGCCAGTGAGAAACTTCCGGATGAGACCAAACCTGAAATAACGCTGAAGCATGTTCAGTAGTCATAGCACATAATTTTAATCTTCTACCGATCAGTGTAGGTGTCACTCCATTGTATAGATACAATTCTCCGCTCCCCCTTCAACTTATCAATTATACATCATTCAAGAGTATATCCTTAAGCTAAAAGTTCTAATTTCTTTAACTTTGAAAAGAACAAATTGTATCCTCTCACGTAAAAAGCGCCTGCATCAGAAGGGTAATTCTCCCTTGATACAGACACTTTTATGGAACTTTGCTTTAAATGATTTCATTCTGCTCCCTGAATAACTTCACTACACAGCACCTGAAGTTTGGCTCGAATATCCTTGAACTCTTCAATACCCGTGCCAGTAATACTGTACCCTTCACTATGTGCAGTCAGAAAGTTGTCCAGCGTCAGCTTTTCCAATTCCTGTTTCACTTCGCGTTCTCCTACACGATACCCCATGTCTTCCAGTCCGAGCAGCATCTCCGAGATCGTCACATCTTTATCATGAGCACAATAAAGCATGTGAATTCCTATGAACAAGTTCTGTACATCAGCGCGCATATTCCACTCCTTCTGGCAACAAAGCCTTCGGTATTTACTCTTGCATTACCCTATGACAGTTCATTGGAAACATCATCACAAGGGTTCAGTGCTACAGAGGGGTCATAGCCCATCCCAAATTATTACAAAACAATGTTGTGTCTTGACGTACCCCTCATAGCTGTACTATGTTGTTAGTTACAGTTATGGTTTCATATTGAATTTAAAGTACAGGAAGGTGATGCTTCATGTTTCAAGCTATGCCATATGATGGAACGCGCAGCGAGCAGTTTGAAGCCGTTCTAATCCAACTCGAAGCATTGATAAAGGACGAACCAAGTGCTACAGCCAATCTGGCTAATGCTTCGGCACTACTTAAACACGCTCTACCGGATACGAATTGGGCCGGTTTTTATTTATTTGACGGCAAGGAGCTAGTACTTGGACCTTTTCAAGGCCTCCCTGCATGCATTCGAATTCCGCTATCTCGCGGGGTGTGCGGAACGGCAGCCGCCGAGCGGCGCACACTTGTAGTAGGTGATGTGCATGCATTCCCAGGTCATATCGCCTGTGATGCAGCCTCCAACAGCGAGATTGTTGTTCCTTTAATAAAGGATGATCGCTTGCTTGGCGTACTTGATATCGACAGTCCGCTCAAGGATCGCTTTGATGATGAAGAACGCCGGTTTCTGGAGCGGTTCGCAGCTTTAGTATCGGAAGCTATCTAAAAATTTCTTCGTTTTATATCCCATAAGAAAAAAGGCTGTCTTATTTGTAGGGGTTACCTACTTATAAGACAGCCTTTTTATGTTGATCCTACAGTCGAACTGGACTAATGTTCCAAATCTCAGCTGCATAGCGACTAATTGTGTTATCGCTGGAGAATTTACCGGAATGACCAATATTAATAATGGACTTCTTCAGCCATTCTTGCCGGTTGCGATATGCCCGATCAATTTCGACGTGCGTCTCAACGTAACTAGCGAAATCCTTCAGGACAAAAAACTCATCGTTATTATCCAGAAGAGAGTGGAAAATGCTCTCAAACTCCGTAGCGTGACAACATATAGGTCCTGGTTTGATTAACTGATCCAGCACTTCTTTCACACGACTATCCCCGTTGTAAATATCACGCGCATGATAACCGCCATGCTGGTAGTAATCCATGACCTGCTCAGCACGAAGTCCGAACAGGAACATATTGTTATCTCCCACCATTTCATGCATTTCTACATTTGCGCCATCCATCGTCCCTACCGTCAATGCACCGTTCATCATAAACTTCATATTCCCGGTACCGGATGCTTCTTTGCTGGCTGTAGAAATCTGCTCACTGATGTCCGCTGCAGGAATGATCTTTTCTGCTAGGGATACCGAATAATTTTCAAGGAAAAAGATACGAATCTTCCCTTTAACATCCGGATCTTTATTGACTACCTCCGCAACTGTATTAATTAGTTTGATAATCCGCTTCGCCAGATGATAACTCGGCGCTGCCTTTGCTCCGAATATAAACGTGCGTGGAACCATATCCATCGAAGGATTATCTTTGATTTGATTGTACAAATGCAGAATATGCAAAATATTAAGCAACTGGCGCTTGTAGGCATGTAGACGTTTCACCTGTACATCAAAGATAGAGTCAGGATCGACATGTACTGAATGCTTACTGTAGATGTACTCTGCAAGACGAAGCTTATTCTGGCGCTTAATACTGGCTACTTGTTCCTGGAAGGAAGCATCCTCACAATATTTAATCAAGCCAATCATTTCTTGAGGATGGCTCACCCAACGGGTCCCTATCGATTGATTGATTAAATTAGCCAGATCTGGATTGGCATGCAGTAACCATCGCCGATGTGTAATTCCGTTCGTCTTATTATTGAAACGGTGTGGATACATTTCATTAAAAAGTCGCATCTCGCGCTTCATTAATATTTCTGTATGCAGCGCCGCTACTCCATTGACACTATGGCTCGCTACAATCGCCAGATGAGCCATTCGAACCTGATCATCATGAATTATCGCCATCTGCGCAATTCGATCCTGATCCCCCGGATAACGACTCATAAGCTCGCCACAGAAACGCGCATTGATCTCTTCAATGATAAGAAAAATACGTGGCAGTAGCTCCCTAACCATTTGAATAGGCCATTTCTCAAGCGCCTCGCTCAGAATAGTGTGATTAGTGTAAGAGACCATACGCGTCGTGATACTCCATGCCTCATCCCATCCTAAACCATGTACATCCATCAGAATCCTCATCAATTCAGGAATCACCAACGTTGGATGTGTATCATTAATATGAAGAGCAACCTTGTCTGGCAGCGATTCTATAGGAGTCCCAAGCTTGGCATAGGTACGCAGAATACTTTGCAGCCCCGCGCTACAGAGGAAATACTGTTGCTTCAGGCGAAGCAGCTTACCTTCGTATTGAGAGTCATCTGGGTAAAGGAACTCCGAAATGGATTCTACAGAACGCTTATACTCCAGAAACTTATGATAGTCCGTCCCGGCAAAAGAACCAAAGGTTCTAGAGGGCTGGGTGATGGATTCTGCACTCCAGTTACGCAATGTATTCACATGCCGGCGATCAGCACCAATGATAGGGACATCGTAAGGCACTGCTCGAACAGCCTCATATTGCGTATGATCAAATACGAGTCGTCCGTTCTCTTCGCGGGTCTCAATAGTCCCCCAGAACCTAACTTCAACCTGCTTGTCTTCGCGGCGCACTTCCCATACATTATCATTCTGCAGCCAGTAATCAGGAAGTTCCACTTGATACCCATCAACGATCTTCTGCTCGAACAGGCCATATTTATACCGTATACCACAGCCATGTCCCGCATATTGCAGGGAAGCGAGTGAGTCCAGGAAGCAGGCGGCCAAACGACCGAGACCTCCATTCCCTAACCCAGCGTCCGATTCCTCCTCTTCTATATCCTGCAAACAAAAGCCAAGGTCCGCTAAACCTTCACGTACTACTTCCAGTACACCCATATTCAACAGATTGTTCCCCAGAAGCCTACCGATCAAGAACTCCATTGAAAAATAGTAAACCTGCTTATCTTTATCGAGCTTATATTTCTGGTTCGTTTCCGCCCAATTTTTCCCGGCGTTCTCACGAATCATGTTGCCCAGTATTTTATAGACATCGGCATTCGAGGCTTCCTCAAGCGGTTTACCTAATTTACCAATGAGGGTCTCACGGAATACCTGTTTGAAAGATTCTTTATCGTTAAACAACAGTAGGTCCTCCTGACAAATGCTTTTATTAGAAGTGCAGCAGACTGTGCCATTAGATCAGATAGGTTAATACTGCTTTGTTCATCTAATCCAGTCGTTAGATCTTGCTGCTCTTGGCGATGACGAATGGACGTTTGCTATCTCCAACAAGAATTCGATTCTTACTCAAATGTACGTCTTTATCCATGATTACATTCTCAATGACCGCATTTTCTTCGATGACGCACTTTTGCATAATTACTGAGTTGATGATCTTCGCTCCCTTCCGTACCTGAACCCCCCGAAAGATCACGCTGTTCTCTACCGTTCCAGCTATAATGCAGCCATTAGCCACCAACGAATTACTGACATTAGCACTTTCCAAGTATCGGGTTGGAGCCTCGTATTTAATCTTCGTCTGTACCGGGCTTTCTTTGAACAAACTGAAGTAATTCTCCTGCTGGAGCAGTTCCAAACTGTTCTTATAATAACTCTCCAATGAATTAATTACGGCATGATAGCCATGATATTCGTATGCGGCGATATTAAATTTGTGTCGGTTCTTCTGAACTACATCTCGGAAAAAATAACTCTCTCCATGCGCAATGCAATGCTCCACCTGCTCCAAGAACAGTTTTTTCTCCATAATGAAGATATCCAGATATAAATTAGGATGGTCTTTCTCATGATGGATATTAGTCACCTTATTCTCTTCGTCTACTTCAATACGCTGGCATAGATCATGTTCTGGCTGCAGTTCTTCAATCTTTTTATACACTACTGTAACGTCGGCACCCTTCTCCAGATGGTAACTATACAAATCCTGAAGATCGATCGTATTGATATGCTGGCTGCCGGAAAACACGATATATTTAGCAGATCCCCGTTTAAAAAGATCCAGATTGTTATGATAATGCTGTAAGTCCCCGAGAGAAGTATCCGTTGGATCGTTCCAGTCTGGAGGCAAAATGAATAATCCCCCATGCTTGCGGTTCATATCCCACGATTTCCCGTCACCCAAATGGTCCATTAGAGAACGGTATTTACGGCGGACGAACAGGCCAACGCTCTCCAGGTCTGCACGCATCATATTAGAAAGCACGAAATCAATCAACCGATAACGACTGGCAAAAGGTACGGCTGCACCACAGCGGAAATAAGTGAGTTCATTTAGTTTGTCGAGTTCATGATCCAGATTAATTACACCCATGAGTTGCTTCATCGGAATCCACCGTCCTCTTATAATTTATAAGAAAGTATAAGTTTCACGATATACTTTATCCTTATAAATCTCGCATAAACGCTTACCGTCCCTAGAAGGACGCCGAAGGCGTTTTAGCTTGATTATATGGTTTTGGCCACAGCTGATTTACGTTTTTTGCTTTTATTGTCGATCAGCAGAATTTCGTTCTCGTTCTCCCGTTCGATGCCTATTTCCATATAATCGTCGATTACCGTATTCTCACTAATAATCGCTTTATGAATGCGTACGTTCTTGCCAATCTTGACCTTAGGCATAATCACGGAGTCCGTAATTACACTTCCTTCACCCACTTCTACCCCATAAAAGAGAACCGAATGATTCACTTCTCCGTGCACTATGCAGCCTTCATTAATAATGCAGCCTGACACTTTCGCCCCAGGGGCAACATATTGGGCAGGTTGATTCGGATTACGTGTAAAAATGCGCCAGCTGGGATCATTTAGATTAAGTGGCGGAGTATCGCTCAGCAAATCCATATTTGCTTCCCATAAGCTAGTTACTGTACCTACATCTCTCCAGTATCCTTCAAAAGGGTACGCAAATAAGGAGTTTCCGTCCTCCAGCATCAAAGGAATGATATCCTTGCCGAAATCGTGGGATGATCCTACATTCTCCCCATCCTCTAGTAAATGCTTGCGGAGAACCTCCCATTTGAAGATATACACACCCATAGAAGCTAATGTGCTTTTTGGCTGAGCGGGCTTTTCCTCAAATTCGTAAATTTTTAGATCGTCCTCCGTATTCAAAATTCCAAATCGGCTTGCTTCCTCCAGCGGAACGTCAATGACAGAAATTGTGCAATCAGCGTTTCTTTCCTTGTGGTATTGAAGCATAGCGTGATAATCCATTTTATAAATGTGATCACCGGACAGAATAAGAACATGCTCTGGATCAAACTGATCCACAAACTTAAGATTCCGATAAATCGCATCGGCTGTTCCCCGATACCAGCTGCTTCCATTCTCACGTTCATGCGGTGGCAACACGAATACCCCACCGTTCTTACGGTTCAAATCCCAATCGCTGCCTACTCCGATGTATGAATGCAGTATGAGTGGCTCATATTGAGTCAGCACACCAACTGTATCAATACCTGAATTGGAGCAGTTACTTAAAGGGAAGTCGATGATCCGATAGGTCCCTCCAAAATAAACAGCGGGCTTGGCAAGCGATTTGGTTAAACCTTTCAATCTTTTGCCTTGGCCTCCAGCCAATAGCATGGCTACCATTTCCTTTTTCTTCATGGAAAAGCCTCCCTTGACTTATGGGTAATATGAAGTTCAGCAAGCACAGGTTGAATGAACAGAAGTTCCAAAAAGAAATGAATTAACAAGAAATACACTTGAAAGAAATGAGCCTTGATAGGAAGATGGACAAAGATGAGAAAAACGTGGAAGGAAATGTAACACGGTCGGATGATCTTTCCTAAAATGGGTAACTTTCACCAAAATCAGGAGATTATCCTTATTGTAAAGTGTTCTATATCCGCCGTCAAAACCCTTTATCACATTTTCGAAAATCCGAATTTTTTAACCTTGTTTGTTATTAAACACATTAATATTACTTATAACTAAATTAACCGCTTTGAATCATCATGAAATAAGAAAAGGCTCCTTTAATCGTAAAGCAAAGGGACTCATCTTCAGCAAACATTCAACCGAATATGTCATAATGTAGCTATCTATCACTGATTTGGAGGTACCTATGATGAAAGCAGCTCAAGGCGTTCGACTACTGCTCGTAGATGATGAGCCTCATATATTACAATTTCTAGAGTTGGGTCTCCTTAACGAAGGATTTGAAGTCAGAACCGCACCCGACGGAATCACAGCCATCTCGGTCGCTGCTGAGTTCAAGCCACATGTAGCCATCCTAGATGTCATGATGCCTGGCATGGATGGATTCGAGTTATGTCATTACCTTCGCTCGGAAGAGACGGAACTAGCCGTTATCATGCTAACTGCAAAGGATGAAGTGGACGATCGAGTCAAGGGTCTCACTATTGGTGCTGACGATTATATGGTCAAGCCCTTCAGCTTCGACGAATTGCTTGCCCGAATTCAAGCGCGGCTACGCAATCAGTTTCCAGGTCTGCTCGGCGAGGTACGCTGCGGTCCATTCCGAATTGATAGCCGTAGAAAAGAAATTCGCTTCAAGGAAGAAGTCCTTGAACTCTCACCCACGGAATACGAGTTATTACAGTATCTCGTTATTAATCACGGCCTTGTACTAAGTAAACCCATGATTCTTGATAAAGTGTGGGGCTATGACTTTGGTGGTGAGGAAAATATCGTTGAGGTCTATATCCGTTCGCTTCGCGAGAAGCTCGGGGATAAGGAGCACCGTATTATCCGTACCCTGCGGGGAGCAGGCTACCGGGTAGATCTATGAGTACGCGCTTCTCTAAATGGTTTCGTAAGCTGCCCGCACCACGTTCTCTACGCAAACAGCTGCTAGCCATTTCGCTGCTCATTCTATCAGGATTGCTTCTTCTAATCGGAGTATTACAATATATACTCATGCGGGATTTCATATATAGCAATAGAGCAGAGTCTATGGAAGCGCAAATACGTTCTGTTCCCCGTGAGATGTTTTTCAACTTTTTCAATTCCTATGACGAGGACACCACAACTCCGAATGAGGGAAACACCGAGTATAACGGCAATTTGCCGGGGGAAAGAAACGGCGAGAATAAAATCCCAAATGGTCAAAGAACCGGTGAGAATAGGCGTCCACTCCTGCTGGATGCCCATACAACCCTCGCTATTTATAGCTCAGATGGCACCTTCAGGGACTTACAGCAAATGACTTTATCTGATTCAGCCGCGCCTAGATTAACGAATGAGCAATACAATAATCTGCTCATTCATACCACGGATAGAGCAACAGGAAATTACAAGCTCATAGAGGCCGATGACGGCACTGAACATCTGGCTATATTCGTGAGTCTCTATAGACCTGGAAATACTCGATTGCTTCTCCAAATGAGCGTGAATACCGGACCTCTTACGGATGTAATCTTACAGCAATTGATGATCTACGCAGGTTTGTCAGTGATTGCTTTATTGGCTGGCTTCTTCCTATACTTGCCTGCCCTTCGAAAGACGCTGGTCCCTCTTTCAAATATGGGAGAGTCCGCCGAGATCATTGATGCCGGTAATCTGGATATCCGATTTCCAATTAACCAAGGCCAGACTGAGATCGACAAGCTGGCCCATTCATTCAATGGTATGCTCGAGCGTCTCGAAATATCCTTTCATAATGAACGGGAAGCCAAGGAACAGATGCGCCGCTTCGCTGCCGATGCTTCTCACGAGCTGCGAACGCCGCTGACCTCAATCCACGGTTTTTTGGAGGTCTTACTGCGTGGCGCTGCGGACAACAAAGAACAGTTATACAATTCATTGCGAAGCATGCATGGCGAATCGAAACGGATCAATAAGCTGGTGGAGGATTTGCTGCTGCTCGCTCGGATGGACGGCGCCCCTCAACTGCGGATGACGGATCTGTTGCTCGGTGAGGTCATTTCCGAAATGAAGCCGCATCTGCTCTTGTTAGCGGATCAGCGCAAAGTTACTTTTGATATCTCGTATGGCATCCATGGTAAATATGAACCCAATAAAATCAAACAGGTAATTCTGAATCTGTTCCACAATGCAGTTCAGCATACGGATACAGAATCTGGCACCATTCATCTCTCTTTACATGCTAGAGGAAATGAGGCCATTTTAACGGTGCAAGACAACGGCTGCGGGATTTCTCCAGAGCATATCCCACATATCTTTGATCGCTTCTACCGCAGCGATTCCTCTCGCACACGAAAATATGGTGGATCTGGACTCGGCCTTTCTATTACCAAGTCTATCGTGGAGGCACATCACGGCAAGATTAGTGTAAGCAGCACTCTCGGTGAGGGAACAACGTTTAGGGTTACCCTTCCCTGTGAGGAAGGATTAGCCAAGAGAGAGTAACAACCGTTATAATAGATGATAGACTTAAGCCTATGTCTACGATGCGAGTTTTGCTTCACAAAACTTAAGCCTATGCTTTCGATGCGAGTTTTGCTTCACAAAACTTTTAGGAGGTCAAAAAATGTACGAAATCGCCGTAATTGGAGCCGGTCCTGCCGGTGCAAGCGCAGCCCTGTTCGCCGCCAAGGCGGGCAAAAAAACGCTGCTGATCGACAATGATAAAGGCATGACCCGTAGAGGATGGTTTGAGAACTTTTATGGAATTTCCGAAGTAGGCGGTCCTGATCTCGTAGAAACCGGACATAAGCAAGCCGTCAAATTCGGCGCTGAGCTAGTAGCAGAACAAGCTATTAACCTCACTTCCAGCGGCAATGGATTTGTCATTGAGACCGAAGACGGAATCATTTATGAAGCCAAACATGTTATTCTTGCAACAGGCGCCCTTACTGATCTAGCCGCCAAAGCAGGGGTGGAAACTAAGGATGGTACAGAGCCAAGAATCAAAACAGTTGTCGCTGTTAATCCAGAAGGCAAAACAAATATTGAAGGCATTTGGGCTGCAGGTACCGTTGCCGGAGTAAGTGTACATGCCATTATTACGGCAGGCGATGGCGCGAAGGTAGCCATTAATGTGATTAGCGAGTTAAATGGTGCGCGTTACGTGGATCATGATGTACTAAAGGCTTAATAAATGACTGAAAATATAGATCCGGAGACGATTCTTAGGAATCTGTCCTCCGGATTTTTTATATCGCAAAAAATAACTGCACTTGGTGCAGCTATTTCATACTTCATCCCCTCTATGACTCTTTTAAGTGTAGTTGATGCAACTAAAAATAGATGGAAAGAGTATTTCCATTGGATTATGAAGAAATAAGTGTATCAAGTGCAACTAGGTCGATACATAGCAGTCTGATGCGCTTTTTAATTGTATAAAGTACACTTATTTTTTCATCCCCAACTGCCCTGTAAACGCCCCACGCGCAAAAAAACTGCCCCAAACATCATCCCACCGCCGCCGAAGACGATGTTAGGATCGTTTGAAACAGTCTCCTTCAATCACTAGCGTGTACCCCAAGGTAACGCCCCCACTTCTTCACTTTCCTTCAGACTAGCAGCCAGCTTTTGCAAATACGGAACCAGTAATGGACGCAACTCCTCCCGCATCAATCCGACCTCCAGCGTAGCCTGAATGTAGCCGAATTTATCACCAATATCATAACGTTTGCCGATCAAATCCAGGGCCAGCAAACCTTCATTACGACATACCTCATGCAATGCATCAGTCAGTTGATATTCACCACCTGCTCCCCGTTCAAGGTTAGCCAGCACTGAAAATATCGAAGACTCCAAAATGTAACGTCCCATAATCGCATGCTCTGAAGGTGCCGTATCCGGGGAGGGCTTCTCCACCAAACCTTTAACTTCATGGACGCCTTGTAGAGAACCGCTTGATGAAATAATTCCGTATTTATGAACATCCTGCCGTGGTACCGACTGAACACCGACGATGGTCTTCTCCTCTTGTTCATATAATCGCATCATTTGCAGCAGCGCCGGGTCCTCCGAGACCATGATATCGTCACCGAGCAGAACAGCGAAGGGCTCATCGCCAACGAACTGTTCCGCACAAAGGATGGCGTGACCTAGTCCTAGCGGCTCTTTTTGCCTAATGTAATGAATGCTGGCCAGTTCGCTAATCGCTTGGACTTCACGAAGCAGCTCCTCTTTTCCTTTTTCCAAAAGCGTCTGTTCCAGTTCCACTGATTTATCGAAATGATCTTCAATCGACTTCTTGTTGCGACCCGTCACGATAATGATGCTTTCAATGCCGGATCGAACAGCTTCTTCTACGATATATTGAATCGCCGGCTTATCCACAATGGGCAGCATTTCCTTGGGCTGAGCCTTAGTTGCAGGCAGGAAACGAGTGCCTAAACCCGCGGCGGGAATAACCGCTTTTCTAATCTTCACAACGAATCCCTCCCTTGCATTTATTGACGATGTAGAACTTGCTGTTCACGAACATCCTGTTGTTTCTTACCTTCATAGAACTCTTGAACAATATAGAGCGGACGTCCCTTGGTCTCATCATAAATCCGACCGACATACTCACCCAGAATCCCTAACATAATGAGCACAAAGCCATTAAAGGTCAGTGTGATTCCGATCATCGATGCCCAGCCCTTAACGACTGAATCCGTAAAAATCACCAGATATAGCACATACATCAGATATAGAAAGCCGGAGGCCGACAGCAGTGCGCCAAGGTATCCTGCCAGCTTCAGCGGCTTATAAGAGAAGGAAGTAATTCCATCCAGAGAGAGCTTGATCATCCGTTTCAGCGGATATTTAGTTTCTCCAGCCAGACGCTCATCGCGTTCATATTCAATGGCTTTTTGCCGAAAACCGACCCAACTGACTAGCCCGCGTACGAACCGATTTTTCTCCGGCAGGCGTTTGAGCTCCTCACAGACTTTACGATCGATGAGGCGGAAATCCCCCGTATCTACAGGTATTGAAATATCAGTTGAATAACGTAGCACTCTATAAAAGAGACTGGCCGTCCACTTTTTGAATAAGGATTCTCCGTTGCGCTTTATCCTTTTGGCATATACAACTTCATACCCCTGCTTCCATTCCGCAATCATGTCCAGAATCAGTTCCGGCGGATCTTGCAAATCGGCATCAATAATGACAACTGCATCCCCTAAGGCGTAATCCATTCCGGCAGTAATAGCGATCTGATGTCCAAAGTTACGAGACAAGTCGATCAGCTTCACACTCTCATCCCAGTAGCTATATTCCTCAATCATCTGGGCGCAATTATCTGTGCTGCCGTCATTCACAAAGATCAGCTCATACACTTCATTAGTTAAACCCATTACTTTTTTGATACGTCGATACGTCTCTTGAATGACCGCCTCTTCGTTAAACATCGGTATAATAATGGAATAGCGCACGTTGGTACTCATGAGCAGCTCCTCCTTAAATTTGAATAATGAAGCGTGCCTGATCTATCTCATAACACGCCTCATAGGATTAACATTCGCCTAGTTTACAGTAACTTTGTATAATGTCCCGCTGTTTCCTCCATCGCTTCCTTCCCAATCGGCTGCTGGAACTTCTGTACCATTCTCTGTGATCCAAGTCGTTAACTCGGAGCTTCCCCCGCGTCCACCACCCATACCACCGCTATTGATCAGGAAGTACTTCACCTTTCCACTCTCTACAAACGCCTTTAGGGTATCTGGGGTATACACGGTGTCTGAGTTAGAAAATCCGTTCAAAATAACTACCGATGTACCCTTGTCAACGATATAAGGAGCTGCTGTGCCATAATCCAATGTAGCGAAAAGATAGGGCTCCCCAGTATTGTTCTCCTCCAAATAGGACAACAGACTCTCATTCGCACTTGCGGCGCTATTACGTCCAAAATTGCTTGGACTGCCTCCCATTCCCCCTCTACCCTCACTACTAGTCGGGCCCGCCTCAGGGGTTTGACTGTTCAAGCCATAAGTAATGGGGGTAGCTGCCCAGTAAAGCGGCCCAATTAACAATACTAATACGGCTGCAATGCCTGTCGTATATATAAAGGATTTCTTCTTGCCTTTAAGAACTACCAGTACCAGCGAAACCACAATGCCTGCAGCTAAAATCCCAATGGACCAGCCACTGCCGATCGTATCGTTATAAGGATGAACAATGTACCACTGGAAACCTGCTGTAACCAGCGTTGCGGCTGGCAATAACCAAGACAGCCAACCAGAGTGCTCGCGATATAGCGTCCACAGCTTTGACCATCCTGCACCGACTAACGCTGCAACTGGCGGAGCCATCATCACCAGATAATATTGATGGAAGAACCCTGCGATACTGAAGAACCCCATAACGGGCACCAGCCACGCTAACCAGAAGAGAGCTTCTTTATGAGCCTGAGTAAAGTTCTTTCTCCGCAGATTGGCGAATAATCCAATGATGCCTAGCAATACAAAAGGCAGCATCCAGCTAGCTTGACCTGACAGTTCTGATTGGAACAGGCGCAGTGGGCCTGCTGTTCCTGTATTGAACATTCCGCCTCCGCTTCCACCGCCATTCATGCCGCCGCGATTTCCTCGCCCGCCGTCGTCGCCACCAAATTGCCGGCCTTGACTGTCTGTTCCACTAGGAGGCTGACCTGGTGCACCTCCATCATCGTCACCAGTCTGGCTATTTGAGGTCGAATTTGTGCCTTGCCGGCCCGAAAATGCTGCACGTCCACCATCAGTGCCATTATTACTGCCTGACCCATTCATAGCTGGCATCTCGCCGTTCATGTTTGGCATCTCACCATTCATCGCGGGCATTTCACCGTTCATGTTTGGCATCTCACCGCCATTCATTCCTGGCATTCCACCGCCACCACCACCTGCCCCACGATCCCCCGTTAATCGGGCAACGCCATTGTACCCAAAAGCAAGATTCAGCACTGAATTGGTACCACTGCTGCCGATATAAGGCCGTTTGCTGGCGGGAATCGAATCCACGATCACTGCCCAGGATAAGGAGACTACAAGCAATATTGCTGTGGAGGCTGCCAATACTCCCGTCTTCCGCTTCCAGTTCACTTTGGCAGCTAAGACATAAAAGAAATAAAAAGCCGGCAGAACCATGTACGCCTGCAGCATCTTCTCGTTAAACCCAACACCGATTAACGCAAATGCGGTAAGAAGGCTACCCATCTTGTTGCTCTTCGTCCCTTTAAATAAAAACCATGCCGCGAGCAGAAGGGTGAATACAAGCAGTGCATCAATATTGTTCGTCCGGCTGACTGCCGCTGCTACCGGAGTAGTCGCCATGACTAGAGCTGCTATACGTGCTGCCGCTCTGCCAAAGGTAGGCTTCACCAGCAGGTATACAAGTAACACGGAGCCCACGCCGCCGAGTGCCTGTGGCAAAATCACACTCCAACCATGCAGCCCGAAGATAAGTGCGCTAAGTGTCTGAATCCAAAAGGTAACTGGTGGTTTATCCACCGTTACTGAACCCGCGGAATCCAATGAAGCGAAGAAGAAATTATGAAAGTTCTGCAGCATACTTCCCACCGCGGTGGTGTAGTATGTATTCACATAGTGGTCGTTCCAAACTCCATAACCATACAAAAAAGCGGCAAGTAATAAAATGAGCCAAAGTATAAGATCCGAGCTTATTTTTTTGAACCTACTCATCTCCATCCACTCCTATCCTTTGATCGTCTATAATTCCGGCAGTTCTGTGCCCCCGGTTCAAACTTTCTGTAGGTGTATTATTTCACCCTTACCTTAACTCTCAATGAGTCCAAGCTGAATGTTTGCTGAATATACAAGGCCACCAGAACGCAAAAAAAGCCCCACAACTGTGGAGGCTTCTGTTCGAATCCCAACCCAAGCAAATATTTTAAAATAGACTATTCCATTCTGCCCATAGTAACGAGCTTATTCACCGTATTCCAATTACGTGCTGTAAGCGTCATACCCAATATTCTGTCAAAAGGAACCTTGAAAAGCGGCGACTGGCTCACACTGACCTCATATAACACGTACATCTCTCTGCCGACAAAACGCACTTTATCTGGTCCATCCTCATAAGTGCGCAGTTTATCCAATGCTTCCGCTGAAGGCTCGACTGGTAAAAAAGTAACATACCATCTTTTGAATTCCTCTGGCTCGGAGAGCTGAAAGGGATCGTTAGCGATCACGTTCTCCATTTCTGCTAAGGTACGGATAATAACAGAGACCTCGAATCCAAAAACCTCATGAATCTTACGTTCAATGACTCCAGTAAGCAGACTCTCCGAACCTTCATCACTCTCAAATACAACATTTCCGCTCTGAATATACGTTCGTACATTTTCAAATCCAAGAGTCCGAAACATCGCCTTCAGGTCCAACATTTTAATAATTTTGTTCCCGCCGACGTTAATTCCACGCAGCAGCGCAATATAGGTAGTCATAGAATACGCCTCCGTTTTTGTGCCATGATCAGCTTACCTCTGCGGCTAAGGTTTGTAGACGTTTACGAACTTCTTTTACCAGCAGCTCCTTCTCTGGAGGCGAAAGCCCCTCCACCAAACGCGCGGCAGCGATCGGCAAAATCCAGCGGTCTACGTCCTCATAAGTATGTCCTGATAATCTGAGATACTCTTGAATATATCCCTTGGTTAATTTCTTTCTAATAAAACCTATCATCATTCTCGATAAGGCAGAGGCTCCAGGGGGCATGGCTCCCATACTGAACATTACTACAGATCGCGCAGCATCGGCCGCTGGTTCTCCCACCACACCTGTCATCCAGTCGATTACCCAGAGCTGATCATCCATAAGTACATTGTCAGGATGGAAATCTCCATGACATAAATAGGTTCCTTGTGGTAACTTCTCCAGATAGCGCAGGATGGCTGACTTCTCATCTTCACTAAGCATTGGAGCCCCCATGATATTCCACTTCAACATATCCTTCTGCTGTCCAATCTCCTCAGTAATTTCAAGTTTATGCAAATCGTAGTGAAGCCTAGCCATCATTCTGGCATACTTACTAACTTTCCAAGGCTTCTCACCCATCACCTTTAGCAGGGAGGGACCTTTAATTTGTTGAAATACAATACCTTGTCTTGATTGTTCAGAAATGAGTTCAAATGGCTGTGGTGTCCGGACGCCCTGCGAGTGCACAAACTGGCTGATCTTATATTCTCGGCTAATATTCTGTTCTGAAACATCCTCTAGGTACAATTTAAGAATCCTCTGATCATCATGCTGCCAGATCTCCGCTGTTCTGCCTTTCCCAACAAGCTTCGCCTTCATTCGGCAGCCTCCATTTAGTCCAGATTAATGCGGGTAAAATGCTCAACATCCGGAAATGGGTCGTAGTAATGGTGAAGTAGCGCCTTCCATTCCTGATACTGGCTGGATTCTCTGAATCCTATGGTGTGATCTTCAAGCGTTCTCCACTTCACAAGCAGCAGATACTTATGATTATCCTCCAAGCAATGTTGCAATTCATGCCCTATGTAGCCTTCGATCGAAGAAATTAAGCTTGATGCCCCCTTGAAGCTTTTTTCAAATTCAGTAGTTAAACCAGGCTTCACTCGCAGCATCGCAGCTTCCAAAATCATAATCAGCATCCTCCAAAGGTTATGTATTTAAAGCATCACGGAAAAATTCATGATAAAAATTAATAATAACAAGCAGAATGGCTAGTGACTCGTTGACCTGCTCTACCTCAAGGCTATGATTAGCATCATCGATTCTATACACTTTTAAATGATGAAGCCCACTAATTTCACCAGAAAGCTGTTCGCTAAATAAAGGGTCGCTTCCCCCATAAATTACAGTCCCACGACTCTGCTGTATCAAAGGGATCGCCTCAGGTAATGGTGTTATATATAGATGAGACGTCTTTTTCTGTATTTCTAGCTCTTCTGCAATTCTCCCTGCTATGACCGAACCCACGCTTTTGCTAATGAATAGAATCTTTTTGTATTCAGGAAGAGATGCAATGGCCGCCTTACATTCCTGAATGAGAATAATCATTTCATCACGCTTAAAACCTACTCTAGCACTCTGGTAGCCATATTCAAGCAGCAGGACATCGCAATTATGTTCCCGAGCTGCTTTGGCCGCATAATCTAGCAGGGGGCGTTCAGCCGAGTAATTTTTACCTGGAAAAATAACAGCCAATGCCTTAGATCCTTGAGTAATATATTTATGTCTAACCTCTCTACCCCAATAAGAGGACATAATGATGTTGCTGACGTTCATACCTGTTTCCCTCTTTTCTAAAACAACCATTCTATATATATCTATCATTATAGCTAACTTATGTTTAGTTTTAAAATCAAAGAATTCCTAATCTTTACTAGAGATCAGGAATGTTCGAAAGTAGGTTTATTGCTGTGATGCCACCTGCTTATTTTTACTTTTACTAACCTTAATTTCAGCACAAATCCACAATATCAACGGAATAATCACCTGAAAAGGAAGCGCATATATTGGATAAATAGTATAGGCAAAATGCTGCATCTCCATAATATCCTTGAAGATAAATCGAGAGAAATAAACCATAATCAATCCCAGCTGAAGCACAACGGATCGGTAGCTCTTCAGTTTGAATAATTTAGCGACTCCAACACTAGCCACATATAAACATAAGCTAGTCTTTATGAATATCGTGATGACAAATCCAAGTGCTGATGATGCCTCCATTCGGGTCAAAAAATCCCCTATATTAATCCGACTAACCGCTACATAAGAGGGGAAGTATAAACTTTGAACAATATCAGGATTGAGAATCAGCAAATTCCGCAGAGAAACTAGCAAAATCACCCCACCAGAAATCAGCAATCCGCTTAGCAGAATCTTTTTGGCTGAGTCTTTTGCCGGTAAATGACTGAACACTCCCATAAAAAGAACAATTTCAGCAAAAGGAAAAGTAAATGACCCAAATGTATCTGCAAATATTGGTGACCATCCACTGGCAAGAAAAGGCTTCAAATAGTGATACTTGAGCTTGGGAATGGCTAAAATTTCAATAAACAGAACCTCAGCTAAAAGAAGCAGCAGAAATAGCTTAGCACATCTCCCAATCACCTCAATTCCTGCCTTAACCACCCAAATACATAACAGACCTACGCATAACATGGGTGCAATCATAGGCGTCTCTGTCAAGGCAACCGTTTTACTAAATTCCCCAAAATTCCGTAGAACGAGGGCCCCCATATGCAGCGCGTACCATATATACATACAAGAAACTACTCTCCCAAAGATAGATCCAAATACGATGATCAATATATCAAATAGATTCTTACCCGGAAAAAGCATATGAAATCTGGCGTATATAAACAGCAGGGGAACCGTTAAAGATATGGCAAAAAGTAGAGCAATCCAGCTACTGTTGCCCGATTTCCCCGGCAGACCCATGAATAGTGAAGTCCCAATAATAAATAGAACAACAATACTTATAGAATGCCCTGTGGGTATGATCTCTTTTTTCATGCTTAAATCTCCTCTTGGACTTGTAACTAAAATAACTTGCTGATCCAGCTTACAATTAAAGGTGAAGGACTAGGAAGCTGCCATTTCATGGCCAATGCAAAAGCAATACAGAAAGAAAACAGACATAGTGTACAACACACATAAAAATCCCGTTTCATCCCTTGCTTTAACAATCCGTAAGGATCCATCAATACAACAAAAAAGTAGATCAAAACAACGATAACAGCCAATTTTATCACCTATTCTTGATGGATCTGGATAGATCTTGAGTTTTGAGCACTGCTCTCAATAATTACTGTTGAATTTACAACCACATCTAGATCAGAGAATTCCCGCTCCCAATCTTTATCTAGCTCGGTCCAGGTCTTAGGCATATTCTCAAAGATAATCTCTCCGAATCCAAAAATATCGGAATGATATTCCTGCTGCAACTTTTTAATTACAGAGAGAATATGCTTCTGTAATTCCTTAGCGGCACGCTTCTCTATAACATTCTTACTATTCAGACTAGTGAATCCTTCAGTAGTCATTACCTCATCAAGCCCGGTATGTGTGACCATATTTATCTGTAATTGGAGCTTACCGTTTACCCAAACAGGCTTTACTTTTGTTTTATTGGAAAAAATCTCAAGTGTGAAGTCGGGGGCTCCCTTTTCGTTATTCACGGTTAACACCCCACCCTTTATCTCATCTTTAATAAACAACATGTACTTGGTCTCTTCGCCACTCAGTTTGCCAATCATTTTGTCCATTTTGAATATAGCAGTTCCACTAACACGCGGATTTTTCTGACCATTTTTTTCGTGAATATAAATAAGAGGAGCTATAGCACAATCCCCGGGCGTCTCCAGCTTTTCAATGAAGTCCCAAATCTCCACAACCGGGGCCGTACTAACATTTTGTTCAATTGCCATCTGCTGAGCAAGACCATAAGACATAATAGTTTCTGTTGAGCTATTTAAATTAATTACTTCCTGAGCCGTCTTCTCTTTAGAAACAAACACGTATACATCCGATCGAGTTTCTGTATCTCTGTTGTACCAATCAATCACTTTTACAACCCCTTCCTTCGCTATCTCCTCACTGAGGATGATCGCCTTGGAATGACTCCAAAATAGTTTCTTTCCCGTGATTGAAATCATGCTTCTTACAATATCAAACATCGTTTTTCCTGAAAGACTAACCATCTTATAACCCGCTTGACTAGATTTCATCCCCTCTTTCGTATCCACAATTTCGACCGTTGCTAGTAGCTTCCCGTCAGAATCCTTATCGATGCCCACGCCTGCTACAACTGCCCTATCTTCAATTTCGGCGTAATCCCAACAACCCAAGGTACTTACCAGAAGTAATAGCGATATACAAGCTAGCAACCCTCTTTTGATTTTTTTCATGACCGATTCCTTACTTTATTGGTCTTTTTTCTCTTTCGGTTACGCGCTCCAATCATCGCCGGACGTAAATACATATGCCACCATGGCGCCCTTATAGCTGTATCCTTAATATCCTGCGGATGAATAGAACCTACTCCAAGCATGTACTGAACCCCAAAGGAACGTAAACTCATCAAATGAATCACTAAACCGATCACACCCAAAAAATACCCATATAATCCCAGAAAAAAGGTTACGAACAGCAAAAGCGACCTTACTACGATTAGAGGACCCGTCAGTCTTGGGTTAAGCAAAGCCATAATTCCTGTTAAACCCACTACAATAATCATAGGAGCGCTAACGATTCTCGCTTCCACAGCCGCCTGACCCAGTACAAGCGCACCTACGATGCTAATCGCCTGACCAATGTAGGTCGGTATTCGTTCTCCTGCCTCTCGCAGAATTTCAAATATCGTTAGCATGAACAAGACCTCCACCACAGTTGGAAAAGGAACGGCTACTCTCGACGTTGAAATACTAAGTAACAACATGGTAGGCAGCATTTCCTGACTATAGGTAACCAACGCTACGTACAAAGCAGGAATACTAATAGACAAAAAGGCTCCAAGTACCCTTATCATTCGGTTAAACGAACCAAAGTAATAGTTAATATAATAATCAGCACTGGCCTGAAAATTCTCCACAAACAAATAGGGCACTGTCATTGCATAAGGACTGCCTTCCATTAATAAGGCAACTCTACCCTCCATAATTTTGCTTACTACAGAATCAGGACGTTCTGTGCTTCCCGTCATTTCAAAGGGTGAAAAGGGTTCATCTCGAATAAGCTCCGAAAGAATAGACGTATCCAATACAACATCTATGTCCACCTGTTGAATTCGGTTTTGCAGCTCTTTAACAACATCCGGTGAGGCCAAACCTTCGATATAACAAATACAAGTTTGTGTTTTGGAGCGAGTCCCGACTTGACCATAAATAATCTTTAAGTCCGGACTTTGCACTCTTCGGCGAATGAGCGTCAAGTTTACAAGCAGCGACTCTGTAAAACCTTCTCGCGGACCCTTTACGCTTTTTTCCGTCACAGGCTCCGCGATAGCCTTCGTTTCCCACCCCTGCGCACTAATGTTAAGCGCACCCGCAAAGCCATCCATCAGAAACAAAGTTTTTCCGGCTACGACCGCGCTAACCATCTCATCCAAACTCGTAGAGCAAACCACATCACTAATGTTAATAACCAGCGTCCGAATTTTCTCCATCATTTCAGCTGTATTCCCGCTATCCATTGCCGTAAAATCAAAATCCATTAGAGGCTTTATCACCCCGTACTGGATCATTTCCCTGTCTACCATTCCGTCTACATAGACTAATCCGCAGCGGATGCCGTCACTATGGATATTATTTATCACCCTTATTCTAAGTGTCCCATCATCCTTGAATATTTGTCGAAACAGATTCATCATTTCATCTAGTGACGTACTCGGAGTCTGCCCAGACGTCGTATTTTTTAGGGAATCTTTGCGGATACCATCTGCTGTCTGTTTCTCCACAGTAGTCACTCCTGTCACAATAGTTTCCTAGAAATTATCCCCCATCTCACTAAATACTATCCGCCAAAATTATACTGTAAAGGGATCAACTTCTTCGCAAAGGAGAGTAAAGTCCATCCGTTAAAATAAAAAAAAGCCGCTTTAGCAGCGGCATGTTGAATGTTTATGATTGTAGTGATCATCTGGTATAATTTGATGAAAATAAGAGATAGGAGCTCCCTATGACACCATTTACAGAACAAGTGATTCGTATCATACAATCTATACCTGAAGGAAAAGTGATGACTTACGGAGGCGTTGCTCGTGCGGCAGGAAGCCCAAGAGGCGCAAGGCAGGTAGTTCGTATCCTTCACTCCATGAGTAGAAAATATAAGCTTCCCTGGCATCGGGTTATCAACGCCAAAGGAATGATCGCCTTGACTGAAGATGAATCCAACTCCCTCCAGAAGCTTTATTTACAGGAGGAAGGGATTATTTTTAATGAAAAAGGTGTGGTAGATCTGAAGCAATACCAATTTGATCCGGAATTTATGGATTAACCACGTATGCGCTTAGCGCCCCTTCCTCTTTCACTGGTTCCAAGACCATTCAGCAAACAGTACATCGTAGCGTAGATAACCAGCAATACAAACGCAATGAACAAGCTGAAAAATACCGACTGTCGATTCAAGCTGTCCATAACCAGTTGGTACAACTGATGCCGGTCCGTCAGTACATCCCAGCTATTCAGCCTGTAGACTCGGCCAAGCAGGACACCATACCCCCCAAGTACACATGCTGCGAATACGAATATCCAAGAGAACAGCAGGCTGCTTTTGCGATAAACAACCGTCTGGAACTGGTATAAAGAGAAGAAACCAGTCAACCATCCGCTCCAAGTGAACAATAAGAGGGTAACCAGATCATACCAATACCGATTCTGAATGGTGCCATCCACGATATATCTGCTTTTTCTTATCGTCAGATGCACCAGATCCGTCATGAGATAAGGCGCGTTCGGAAAGAACAGCAGCCAAGCGACGCCTAGCGGAACAAGCAGCAAGCCGCCTATCTTCCTTTTATCCAGTTCATAAGCAGCCATAGAGAACAGGAACGGAATCCAAGCCAGGAATAAATTCCAGAGTAAAAATGCATAAAACGAATCCGTCTGTAGTGACACTACACGATATACGGCCAATGTCGCCACAGACAGACCTGCCAAGAGCATAAACACCTTCGGATAATGCAATTCCTTCATGAGCTTATATTCTCCTTATCGAGATAGTTTACATTTAACTTATACCCAATTGTACAAATTTGGCATTCCCAAGTCCAATCTCAAGCATAAACGCCTTTGTCGTCCTTATTAGGACGATAAGCATTTAAGCGAGAAATATAAGGATAATATATGATGTGAAACTTAAATTCTTATATTTGAACAGAAAAACCCGGACGCAGAAACGTCCGGGCTGACTCTTATCTATTTCACTCAAAGACCACTATTTAGTTCAGGTGCAATTACAGGTTTCTTGCGCCCTTTCAGACCGCGCACACTTCCCGCCTCTTCCAGACAGGAGAACGCTGTACACTCCCTAAAAGCGGCATGGCTACATCCAATACACTTGTTGTAATCGATGCTGTTAAGTGCGTCATTAATGGCTTCCCCGGTGTGCGGATAAAACTGAGCCTCACCTATGGTACTATATAGTCCAGTTCTCTTGAGTAGCTCAAGCGGCTGTGGCTGAATACCTGAGATCATAAGTTTCCCTCCAACAGCTTGTAAATGCCGCACAAGCTCTGCTAAATTGGATTCTCCAGTGGTATCCATGAAGGGTACTTTCCCCATCCGCATTAATATAATTCTAGGTTGATCTGAACCATAGCTTGGCATAGTGTCATCGAATCGATAAGCAGCGCCAAAAAACAGCGGACCTTCCACCGTGTAAATTCCAATTTGCGGACAGTCATGACTCTCCGTAACCATATGTGCCTCTACCTTAACGGACTTCGGATCAGGCAGCACTTTGGCTACCAGATGAACCTCTCCCATTCGTTTCACAAACAGAATAACCGCAAGAATTAATCCCACCTCTACAGCCAGCGTTAAATCTGCAAATATCGTTAACAAGAAGGTGATGAATAACACCAAGGAATCGCCGGTCTTGATCTTAAGCAGATGAAGGAACTCTTTGCGCTCACTCATATTCCAAGCTACTACCATTAAGATCGGTGCCATCGCAGCTAAAGGAATACTGGAAGCATAGGGTGCGAGCAACAGGAGAATTAGAAACACCACAACACCGTGAACGATCCCCGAGATGGGAGAAACAGCGCCACTCTTGATGTTCGTCGCTGTTCTAGCAATTGCTCCTGTCGCTGGTATGCCCCCGAACAATGGAGCAGCAATATTTGCGATTCCCTGACCGATCAGCTCTCGGTTACTATTATGGCGGCTGCCTGTCATTCCATCCGCTACAACAGCGGATAACAATGACTCTATAGCACCTAGCATTGCAATGATAAATGCCGGACGAATTAGCAGGGTAATTCGTTCCCAAGTAATGTCCGGAAATCGAAAGCTCGGTAATGTATTAGGGATTTCTCCGTAAGCAGAGCCAATCGTAGTCACTTTGCCGCTAAAGAATAACGCAGCAACCACAGTCGCGCACAGAAGACCTACCAATGATCCAGGCACCTTCGGAGCGAATCGAATCGCTAGGATAACGACGGCAAGACAAATCACGGCGGTCAGAATACTGTATCCATTCATCGTCGATAGATGAAGCCCTATTTCTTTCATATTATTTACAAAGCTCTCATGCCGTTCTATATTCCTTAGTCCAAGGAAATTAGCAATCTGCCCGGTGAAGATAATGACCGCTATCCCTGCTGTGAAACCAATCGTTACTGGCCTCGGAATAAACTTAATCAATACACCCAACTTTAATAATCCCATGAGAACTAGAATAACCCCTGCCATCATCCCAGCGATAAGCAAGTTCTCATAGCCATACTCCATCGCAATGGCAAACAAGATAGGAATAAAAGCACCTGTTGGCCCACCAATTTGAAATTTTGATCCTCCGAACAATGAAATACATATTCCGGCAACGATTGTCGTGTAAATGCCATACTCCGGTTTTACACCAGATGCAATAGCAAATGCCATCCCCAAAGGAATGGCAATAACACCAACGATTGTTCCCGAAATCAAATCCTTGCGAAATGCATTCATGTTGTAGCCTTTATATCGGCCCCACCCTGTCATGATCAAACCTTCTTTTCTTTAAATATCTGATTATTTGAATATAAGAAGAACATTACTCTAGGACGCAACTGTTGTCAACGCCAAAATAATGTTATTCCTTTATTCTCCGCGCATACCTTCGAGCAATGAAATGGTATTCACCAGATGGTTATCAAATATTTGTTTGGCTACAACCAGAAGATCTTTAATTAGAGGATCACGTAACGAATAGATCACAGTGGTGCCTTCTTTTACACTGGCTACTACATTCTTGGCGCGTAAAACAGCTAGCTGCTGGGATACAGCAGAGCCTTCTGATCCTAGAATGGCTTGTAGCTCATTCACATTCTTCTCACCTTCGCTGAGCAGTTCCAGTATACGAATTCGCATCGGATGAGCCAGCGCCTTGAAGAATTCGGTCTTAAATTGCTGAATTTCGGTGTTCATAGACTTCTACTCCTCATACTTACTTCTGAATCTAATGCTATCTTTGTATGTTATCTTAGTCCCTGATAAGCGTCAAATACTCAAAGGGTAGATACTCACATTACGAACCTGTACTTCTACAAACACACCAAGCGCCATAGGCTCACCGAGACACTCGAACATCACTAAACTTTCACCTATTCGCAAAAATCCTGTTCCGTCCTCTTCAATATTCTCCAGCACACCGGTAAAAACAACCTTATCTCCCTCTAACCTAGTATTGAACTCACTAGCAGGTGCAGGCAGAATATCCACCCATCTCATCAGCAGCTCCGAAAGCTCGAATTCCACATCTGTTTCCGTATCTGGCTCCACAGGAGCACCGCACCAGATCCCCCGACCCTCGCCAAACTCTGTGCGAAAGAATACCTCATCCTTTTTCATGCCATTCTTTGTAATTTTGATTTTCATAGCTATTATTCCACCTTGATAATTTATAACGATCATTATACATGACAATGAACCGATATTATCAAGTGTAATTCTGAGTAACCTTGTTCAGATACGTACTAGGATGCAGCCAAGGATACTTAAAGAACTCACTTTTCTTCGTAATTCTCCGTGAGACACCCAGATCATAATCGATCATAGACTTTATCCGCGCTGCGAAGGCCTCCCCTTTCACCAGCATTCCCAGCTCGAAATCGTGGCAGGCGCTTCTCTCATTGATGTTGTAGGAGCCATGAAATACCGCCCGTGATCTATGGTCATAGGTTATTTTCCAATGTGAAAAACGACCTGTGAAACTGTAATCATAAAAGGAAACCCCATTGAGAAACGGCTTATACATATTGCCTCGTACCGCCGCAGTATTGGTAGGATGATCATTAACCTTCAGCGGATTGCAGATGCTCAGATGACAGGAACAGTCTGGCCCCAGCTCCCCCAGCCGATCCCAAAACTCTTGATCAATCAAATAAGGATTTACAATCACCGTCTCCTCAGTCGCATAGGTAATTAAATTCAAATAGTATTGCTGAATTAAGTTAACTGGATTACCCGGAAAGCTTGCAAACAGTGTACATTCTTCCTCCCCAAAATGATAATTTACATTCGGATGGTAGAAGGCATCATCCACGTCAAAATGATCACCTCCCAGAAGTAACCAACGGGAATGAAACTTAGCATTTAAAGGCTGCGCCGCCGCGCCACGGATCCGGAAGCAGCCATCATGCCACTCCTCTTTTTTACTAGGAATCCCCTGTAGATGTCCTTCTATACTGATCGAAGAAGATGCCTGAACAGGCGTCACGTACGTGTATTGGTCTCCAATATTCAGGCTGCCAATAATAGAGGTTACCCCATCAATGACCATAAACTTCCGATGATCAATGACATTCAGCCCAGTGATTTCAACGTCCTCTTGTACTTTATCCTGTAAGAACAGGATACTTTCCGGTACGCCTTGTTGCTTCAGCGCCTTCCGCTTCACACGCCATTCTACGGCTGTATAATAAGAATTGAAGGTATTCAACAGCTTAGCTCCTGCATTCTCGAGCCTTTCAGAAATCTTGGAAAAATGACCAAACGCCAGATTGTTCTCATACCCTAAAGCTGTCAGCGCGTAATTGACCATGATCCGTACCTTCACCCCCCGTTTAAGGGCGTGAAATAATTCATCTGCAACCAGATTGCCTGAACGGTCATTAAAGAAGAGCATCACGGACAGGTGAATATAATGCTGTGCCTTCTTTATTTCTTCTAGTATCATCCCTAGGCACTCGGGTCCATTCACGTAAGGATCTACTTGGTTATTCCATGTGGTTTGTGGGGCCAGAGCTTTTAGCTTGTCTGAATCTAATCTGTCTAATACTTCAGTAAGTTGCCCCAGCAATCTTGGGCTAAAGCCAGGAACCTGAAATAGCTGCTGACCCTCCGTAATGACTCCGCCAATGGACTGTCGGTATGCTCTAGCCGCCTCCAGATCGATCCCCATTAGCCTGTGCTCCGCCTCTTCTCCTGCTTCGCACATAATGCGGGCAAGTGAACCGCCTGATAAATAATAGTTCACCATATCGATCATATTTTTCTGTATTTCCATATGTAAGATCCCCTATCTTTATTGTGAGTGCACATGTATCAAGGTAAGGATAGATACCCTTGAACTTCTCCTTATAAACGGGGAACATAAAAAACAGGGATGCCCCGCAGCCATTATGGCTATGGAACATCCCTGTTTAAGATTAACCAGGATTCACTAAGAATCGAGATAACTTATTTCACTTGCTCTGCGCTAAATACTTTTACGTCTAGTGGCGCAGCCAAGAATTCACCAGCTTTAGCTGAGAACGCGGTAAAATGAGCGCTCGTATTGTGGCTGGATACGGCTTCAGCGTCGCGCCAAGTCTCCACCATAATAAATGAGTTCGCTTCTCCAGCATTCTCATACAGCTCGTAAGAGAGATTTCCTTCTTCAGCGTGAGTAGCTGTGAGAAGTGTTTTGGACTCCGCTAAAAACTGCTCGCGACGTTCTGGATTCACTTTAAGTACTGCATGGATAATGATCATTGTGTTTTCCTCCTAAGGTATAAAGTATTATTTCCACTCAGCAATTTTATCGATAGGCAAACGGACAGATGGGTAACCTGCATCAACAGCCTTACCGATGGAAAGCAACATTACAGGAACATAACGATCTTTTTCCATGCCAAACGCTTCTGCGATTTGATCTTTTTCATAACCGCCGATTGGGTTTGTATCGTATCCATGTGCACGGGCAACCAGCATCAATTGCATTGCAACAAGAGCACCATCAATAAGCACAGTATCTTTGTTAACTTCACGTGGCAAGGTAGCAAAGTGAGCAGATAATCTAGTTAATTGGTTTTCTTTTACTTCAGCAGGCATTAGTCCACGTTCAACAGCTGTGCCATAAATCTCCTCTGCATAGTCGAAATTGTTCAAATCACCGAAAATGGCAATCATAGCTGCAGAGGTTTCAACTTGTACGCCATTAAAGCGAGCAAGAGGAGCTAAAGTAGCTTTTGCTTCGTCACTTTCAATGACAAGAAACCGCCAAGGCTGCATGTTTACAGAAGAAGGTGCAAGAGTCGCTTCCGTAAGAATCTGAGTCATCTCTTCTTTGCTGATCTTAACGGATGGATCATATTTGCGGATAGAGCGGCGACCCGTAATAATTTCTTTAAAATCATTGGTTTGTGTTTGTGTAGCGTTCATATGTGTATTTCTCCTTTGAATGTGTAATTTGGGTAGTTACAGTTACAACAGATTGATATTAGATTGCAGACGATTAAGCATATCTATGAGCACTTTTCGCTCCTGATCGTTAAATCCAGTAAGCAGAGTAGCGACAAATCGTCTCTTCTCTTCGCCATATTGAATCATTCTTTCCCGCCCTTGATCCGTTAATGAGACCAATGTAACCCTGTTATCTGCGGGGTTGTTGCGGCGAGTGATCGTACCACTCTCTTCCATCCCTTTCAAGTGCCGAGTGACGGCGGCCGCATCTATATCCATGCCCTTTTGCAGCGTAATTTGGCTGACTTCATCCACCTGGAATAGTTCATGCAGGAGGCGAAGCCGTGTGGGACTAATCCCAGCACATCGTTCAAATTTCGGACAGATTCCCTTGTTTAATGCCTGCAGCAGTTCAAATATGCGGTCTTCCTCAGGATAGTGCTCCGTCAAAATATACCTCCTTTATAAATTTAATTGTGCACAATTGTTTTGTATAAAATAATACTAACTGATAATCATTGACCCGTCAACTAATATATCAAATCATTTTTTAAAAATCAACATTGCTTATCCTCTTATGGTGCTATAGTCTTGAACAAAAAGGAGGAATCCTATGAGAATCTCCCTGATTCAGCTGGATATAGCATTTGGCAAACCCGATATGAATTATGCTGCTGTAGCAAATAAAATTAGTGTAGCTGCCGCCACAGCCCCCGACTGTCTTATTCTCCCTGAGCTTTGGACCACTGGCTATGATCTGACCCGACTAGAAGATATTGGTGATCCAGAAGGAGAAATTACCAAGGAATTCATCTCCATCTTAGCCAGACAATACAACATCAATATCGTCGCTGGTTCAGTCGCTAGCAAGAACGCCTCCGGTGTAACTAATCGTATGTTTGTATTTAATCGAACTGGAGAACTCGTTGGCGAATACAGTAAGCTACATTTGTTTCAGCTAATGGATGAACATCTATATTTGCAGCCTGGAGAAGACAAAGGCCTCTTCACATTGGAGGGCACGTTATGTGCCGGATTAATCTGTTATGATATCCGATTTCCAGAGTGGGTTCGTGCTCATACCGCACAAGGTGCAGAAATCTTGTTTATCAGTGCAGAATGGCCATTATCCAGGCTGTCACATTGGCGTGCACTACTGATCAGCCGAGCGATCGAGAACCAATGTTATGTAGTAGCCTGCAACCGTGCAGGAAGCGATCCTAACAATACCTTTGCTGGGCATTCTATGATAATTGATCCTTGGGGAGATATTTTATGTGAAGCTTCTGAAGGGGAAGAAATCCTAACGGGGGATATCGATTTACATATGGTGCGTGAAATTCGAGCACAAATCCCAATTTTTGCAGACAGACGTCCCGACTTATATGATTAAAAAGGACGTAACAGATGCTGGCCTCTCGCCAGATTTCTGTTACGTCCTTCTTGATGATGCTCAATATCCATTTATCCTTGGGCATAACGTTCATGCAGAACTCGCGCAGCATCCAGAACACGCGGATCTTCATAGTCTAGGAAATATCCGGTCTCCTGCTGTAGCCTGTCAGAGGATTTAAGCACCACTCCACGGTGGGCTAATGCTTGTCTAATACCTTCGGCAAATACTTCAGTCGCATTTGGTCCACCTAGTTCGCCAAGCCCAGCGATCGTCTCTGGACGAACCCGTGGATAAGATAATGCTGAGTCTCCTCCAGAGGCTTGCTCATAGAATTTATGAATGAGTTCACCACGCTCCTGTCCCGAACCCGAAACCACTACAAATGCATGTACGAAATAGGCATTATTTTGTCTGCGCTGAGCAATGCCGCAAAATTTCCGCCCACCGATCGCCAAATCGAAGTCCCCCGGGCAGTAAGAACCAACAATTTCACCAGCCTCAATTTGAGCTGCAGCCTGTGGATGACTCATAGCAACTGCCTCAGTGATCAGAGAAGCCAGAAGCCTAAAGTCATCATGAAAGTCCAGCTTTCCACGTCCTTTGGGGAGAACTAGCGAAACATTAACAATTCCATCATCCAGAGGCACCGCAGCACCACCGGAATGTCTCACCGCTGTACGAATGCCTCGCTGCTCCAACTTAGCCATCGCTTGGGCCGCGTACGGAAGCTTGCTGTCCCGTAGGCCGAGCACAACACCCCCAGAATGACTCCATAGGTGCAGACTAGGAGGAACAAGTCCCGCTCCGACATCCCTACAAAGGGTCTCTTCAAAGGCGAATGGGATCAACATCTCCCCGATGCCCCCTGCTTTCTCATCTATCCTGTCATCCTTTAAGATTAGATGCTGGAAAAGTCCCATTTCTGCAGGAAGTCCGATGACTTCTTTACTTCTATCAACAGATCCATTGATCATTGCATCGTATTCCCGAGTATCCACCGATTCCCCTCTTTCCCGTATTATCCGTAATATTGTAATCAATCTGCCTCGCTAGTGCGAAATCAGAATTGAAATGAGGTTATGATAACGCTATCCTTATAGTATACGAACATACCCCAGCTCGAATAGGGGGTAGCCTTAGGTTCATGCTATACACAACGTTAAGGAGTGATGCCGCATGACAGTGGAAGTGATGAAGGAACGACAGTTAACCAAGACAAGACAATGGGAACAGGCACTTAACCTGCTGTATATTGATTTCTGGGATTACTGCCATGATGCACTTAGCAAATTCGATGACGAGGACATTCACCAAGCAAGAGTGAACTGCCGCAAGCTGTTAACACTGCTATCCATTCTCGACCCTGGTCATACTCTAGGGCTATACCCTCTATTTGAAAGAGCCCAAAAGAGATTAGGCAAGGTCAGAGATGCAGACGTTCTGATTGAATCGTTCAAGACTAAACGCAAACAAGCCAAGGAAAACGGCGATATAAAGACCGCAGAGTTGTTGAAGGCAGTGATCGACCATCAAAAGGACAAGCGCAAAACTTATCGTAAGAAGCTGGCCGATGAGCTGCCTAAGCTAATCAATGAAGATCTGGATGAGAAGTGGAAAGCCTTCCTAAGTGAACAGCTTGAGGCCCTGGTAGCGAAAAAAGATGCCAACGTTGTCATTCGCGAACTTGAGGTAGCTTACGAGCAGAAGAAAAAAGCTTGCAAGGCTATATTTCGTGGACAAGATGCCGAATCAGAAGCAGCCTTCGACTCACTGCATGAGCTGAGGATGGCTGCTAAGGAACTGCGATATACCGCTAGTGCAGCCTCTTTTGCGTTAAATCAAAAATTTCATGCCCATGAGGAAATATATAAGCAGATCCAAGATCAGCTCGGGCTGATAAACGATAAACGCCTTTGGCTGGAAACACTAAATGCTATTGGGCGGGAAGAGCTGAATGTCGGCAAAAAAACATGGAATAACTTTACTGAGCAATTAAAAACCGAAGTACTCGTTGCGCTGCACCAAAATGATGTCATACCGCTCACACATCAAATGAAGTAACTCTGAACCTTTTACAATCTCTCTATTCAGCCGTTGTATCTGATGCGCCATATTCTTCTATATTCACATTTACTTCATAGGTAATCGGAATTTGGCTGAAGGTTTCGTCCCAGTTATCCTTGACGCTCCGCCATACGGCTGGATGCTGATTATGTAGACTGGTGCCGAAACCGGCAGCTTCGGTATGCAGCTCCTTCTGCATCTTTGTTACAGTAGTTTGCACCATTTCTAGGACACGCTTCTGCAGCAAGGCTTTATCCTTCTTTACAATTCCGTCGTGTAATTTCTTCGATTTCTCGGCAAAGACCTCAGCATATCTACCTGTAGATGTTATTTTCACGTTAAAAGAGATCTGACCATTATTCACATTGGCTTTGATCTTGCTATGCATGGTTTTAACCTCATAGGTTAAGAGGTCATTGGTATCCGGATTATACGTCTTAAGCACTCCCCCTAGCCCCCTTCCGGTCAACCAAGCCATCCCTTCCAGCTCCGACTCATCCAAAAACCCAACAAGCTTCCCCGTTTCCCCGTTGATTACACCTGCTCCCGATAGCTTTGTCTCCTGATCAATAGGGATAACATTTTGCAATAAGAAGCTTTTCTTTCCTTGCAACGGGCCAACTACTTTAGCCAGAGATACCGGCTCCCATATCCCCATATTCCGGTCTCTGTTATTGAATATCCCTTCAAGTACAAAGGCAGGAGTCTGACCCGGCAGCGCATTTTCCAATACATCCTTGGCCATTCCCTTGCTGACAAATAACATAACACTCGGACGAATATCATTATCCCGCGTAAAGAAATCTATGATTTTAGTAAGGTTATTGGAACGCGCGAGTTTTTCACTAATCACAATAACCTTTAAATGATGACCAATCGGAGTGCGTCTAGTACGCAGTGAAAGCTGCCGCATCGCTTCAAAGATAGAATCGCTAGTTTCACTCATATTATAGTAATTCTTAAAGGAGGAGGAAGAGGAACTGGCAGAAGACTTCATGACGGCGCCTCCCGATCCTTGTGGAATCGTAAATTGATAGGTACTTATTATTTTTTCAGGCTTCTTATGGCTCCCACCTTCCGGATTAGCTACTCCCTCGCCTCCTGACTCCTCCGCACTGTCTAGTGCAACACCAATCTGCATGTTTAATTCCTCGATCGGTACGCTGCTCCAGCAGCCTGATAACAGAGAACATAGTACAGTGAGTACGATCCACAACCTCCATTTTTTCATGAAGCAGCCCTCCGGAAGTATGTGATGATTAATAATGGTAAAGGAAGCACTCCGAATAAAATAAGCATACAATCACCAATGCCTGATCCTAAAGCAAACAAAGCATTCACATTAGGAGGAATCCTAGAAACTATATAAACAACCGGAAGTAATGCCAATAAACAGCTTTTGAAGCTTCTATGAATGATTTGAGACAAACCTAACGCCGCTGCATAAATCGCAACACAAAAGGTACAAAAGATCTGCATAATCCAGATCACCAGCAACAACGACTCAAACCTTTCAAAGATGAGATAGTTCACCTCAAAGCTACGTACAAGATCGAGAAACGGCCAGGTTCTTGTGAGAACTCCATCTATAGAAAAGGCACCTATGGTTGCTACAACTGCCAGGACATAAAATATCGTCGATATACAGGTTCCGGCTATAATTACCTTTACTGCTTTTTGGGGCTTGTCCATAAAAGCAACAACGAACAGCATCGCTTCACCAGCTGTAAAGGTCAGAATGGTTGGCCTGATCCCTTTCCATACGGGTTCCATTCCCTCTCCCAGTACTGGAAGTAGATTATTGAGGTCAAAAACTTCGAAACTTAGCAGACAAACCCCCAGAAACACTGTCCAGGTAATCGGAACAATAAGTCTGCACATGCTAGTGATCGCATTAATTCCTCCTCTGCATAAATAGAAGGCGATCCATATAAAAGCAGCCACTATCGCCCAAGGAGGTGTTCCTTCCAGTAGAAAAAAAGAGGTCACTTCCTGCACCGAACGTATCTCAAAGCCGGCAATACTGAGAAAATACCCAATGACTCCTATTGAGAGAACCACTCCGAGTGGTTTGCCGATGATCTTCCCGATATATTGAAAAAAAGTTTGGCCTGGAAACCTTTGACTAAGTTTCACAATGATCAAGCCTAACAGAAAGGAGATTAATCCCCCTAAAAAAATACTTATCCATACATCTGGACTACCACTGGCCTCTACAATGGTCCGAGGAAGCGTAAGTACCCCTGCCGCAATCGTATAATTGGCTAGAATGATCGTCGCTTGAACAGCAGTTATTCGATCCTTTACCTCGGCGCTCATGTTCTCTTCCTCCTTCACCTAGACTTTTCACCCTTTACGCAAAGGGTCCTTGGGTTTCAACAATGTAGGCCGCCCGGTTAAAAATTGCAAAGGCATTCGGAATATAAAATCTTTCCAATTGAATGTTCTATTCGGGACTGCCAGACCAAGATAGGGAACACCAAAACTCTTCAGCTTAATTAAATGACTACTAAGCAAAAGAAAAAAAAGTACCACTCCGTATAATCCAAAGATTGCTGCAAAAAACATAGCCGCAAACCGGAGCATACGAAGCGTCATCCCAGCACTATACATTGGCATAGAGAAGGAAGAAACAGCAGTAATTGATACTACAATGACTAGGATTGGACTCACGATTCCTGCTTCTACCGCGGCCTGGCCGATGATCAAACCGCCGACAATCCCCATCGCCGGACCGATAGGTTTAGGCAAACGAAGTCCAGCCTCCCGTAAAATTTCAATCGAGGTTTCCATAATCAATGCTTCGATTAATACAGTGAAGGGAACGCCTTGCCTGGAGGCAATAATGGAAATGGCCAGCTTCGTTGGAATCAATCCGGGTTGGAACGAGAGAAAGGAGATATATAGTGCCGGCGCAAACAGTGATATCGTTGCCGCAAAAAAACGTAACAGACGTAGCAGCGACCCTACCATCCAGCGATCGTTATAATCCTCTGGAGATTGCAGTAACATCCCGAAGGTAACCGGCATAATCAACGCGAAGGGAGTACCATCAATTAAGATAGCTACTCTTCCTTCCAGGAGTGCTGCCATTACGCGGTCCGGTCTTTCTGTATTCTGAATCTGCTGGAAGGGACTATAACTATTATCTTCAATCAATTGTTCGACATAACCAGATTCTTGAACATCATCTATATCTATCGTTTTAATTCTTCGTTTAACCTCTTCTACAAGCTCATCATTCGCAATATCCTTGATATAGGTTAAGATGAGTTCCTTCTGCATTCTCTTTCCTAGAGTAAAAGAAATCATCGCTAGCTCCGTACTCTGCCCGTGTCTACGCAGCATTGCCGTGTTGTCGCTTAAAGTCTCATTAAATCCGCTCCGTGAGCCCCGTAAGACTGCTTCAGATTCTGGCTCTTGAATCCCTCTTGTAGCCCCCTTTGGACTACTAAGCACAAAAACTTCTGATATCCCCTCCACGAGTAGCACGGCAGATCCAAATAACACCTTCTGAAGGGAGAGGTATGCATTATCCGTAAGCTCAACTTCCGAGATAAGCAGGATCTCGTGGATGAGAATATCTTGTAGATCTTTCGCTTCCGCTTTGTTATTCATGTTCATAAACGGCTGATATGCATTCATTAACGGTTTTAAAATATTCTGATCCATTTTGTCTTTGTCCGTTAGACCGTCTACGTACAAAAGTGCTGCCCTTGTCTTAATGCTTCCGATTCGCAACTCCCTTACATTCACATCATGCATATCGGCGCTGATCTCTCTGAATTTCTGCAAATCATCCTCAAAATGGCCACTATAAGTTATTCTCTTCCCCTTATCCTTAGTTACTACATTCGAGCTGGACTGCTTCACCGGCCCTTCTAAAATGCCTGTTTCTCCAGAGTTTTCTACGGAAGAAACACCTCCACCTTTGCTGCCAGTAGCTTTTTCCGCTCTAGTCGTTATCCTGTCTTCTTTAGCTTTAGCCCAGCTTATTGTACGAAGCAGGAAGAAAGGGACACAGAAAATCATAATCCCTTGGAAAACCACACCCCAACTTGGAATTAATTCTATTACCTCATTCCACACCCCTAACACCTCCTTTATAGCTGTGACCGTATTTTTTACCGAAGATGGATAATTCATGCATACAAAAAAGACCCCATAGTATGGGGTCTCCCTAAGTTAAACTTCATATGTTCTTATACCTCTATTGTATCTGTAAAGTGTCGGATGCTAGCCTTGGACGTTCGGCTGACGTAATTAAAGTTTATTGCGGCATCATGCGAGTGGTGATCGCGATGCGATTCCATGCATTGATTGTAACAATTGCCATGATGATCTCGCCAAGTCGCTTAGTATCGAAATGGCGCTCCGCTTCCGAATAGACATCGTCCGGTACATGTCCTTGTGTCACGAGTGTAACCGACTCGGTCAGCGCAAGCACTGCACGCTCCTCGTCGCTGTAGAACGGCGCTTCACGCCATGCGTTCAGCATGTAGATGCGCTGTTCCGACTCGCCTGCCTTGCGGGCATCCTTCGTATGCATATCGATGCAGAAGGCGCAGCCATTAATTTGTGACGCTCTGATTTTGATTAACTCCAATAACGACTTCTCCACGCCTGTCGATTGTACGAACGCTTCAAGACCCGTCATCGCTTTGTATGCGGCTGGAATTTCACCGGCCAGATCCATTCTTTGTTCCATGGGGATAGCTCCTCTCCGGCTGTAGACCGGTTATCTTTTGATTGTTTCACTAATAAGACAATGCAAAAGCTCCGTTTGTGACAGGTTACCCCATTCGTTGTAATTTATCGGGATTGAGTACGATATAAATATGCTCGATCCGCTCCCCGGCCGCATCAAGCTGGAAGCTGATCGCTTTAAGCGGTCGGCCATCCCGATAGATGACGATGCCCAGCTGGCCGTTAAGTAGCACCATCCTTTGCGAATCTCCGAGGAAGCCCTTCGTAATGACGCCTCCAATGAAAGCTTGAACACGATCCCTGCCCGTAATAGTGAAGATCGCTGCGCGAACTTTACCGCCGCCGTCCGACGTAAGCAGCGCGTCCTCGGTCAGCAGGCTGACAAGCGCATCGACGTTGCCGCCTCGCGCAGCTGCGAGGAATGCTGTCGCAAGAGGTGTTGCCTGAGCCGTGTTGCCTGGCAGAACTGGCGATTGTTGATGCAGCTTATCATTAGCGCGGCTAAATATTTTTCGACAGTTGGCTTCTGATTTTCCTAATACATCGGCAAGTTCGCTATATTCGAAAGCGAAGGATTGGCGCAAGATGAAGACGGCTCTCTCGACAGCCGACAAATGTTCCAGCATGACGAGCAGGGCGTAGGATACATTTTCATCGTGATCGAAGAGATCAGCAGGATTATCTCCGCCTCCATTCGTAAAGCTGACGAGTGGCTCCGGCAGCCATGTGCCGACATATTGCTCTCTCCTTATACGGGCGGATTGCATATAGTTGATGCAACGATTTGTTGTCATACGGATTAAGTAAGCTTTCGGATGGGTGATATCTATTGTTTGTAGCTTGCTGTACTCGATGAATACGTCTTGAACGAGGTCCTCTGCATCTGCTATAGAGCCGGTCATACGGTAAGCGATTGCTTTCAGCAGAGAGTGATAGTTGGTATATGCGACCTGAAAATCCATACGGGCTAGACTCCTTCCAAAGCTGTGCCTTTCATACCATCACGGCTCACCGCGGCGTCTACATCGATCAGCGGATGATCAACAATATAGACGCTCTCCTAGGGCTTCACGTCTAGCCTATCGAGTGCACGCAGGAAATATCCGGATGAGGCTTCTTAATGCCTTCTCAGCTTGAAATTAATATAGCATCAAAATACAACTAAATTCCAATTCGCTATGCTAGAATAACCTTGTTCAATATCCCTTGGTAGGCTGCTATCGGACGTAAGCCAACCAACTTTTCCATTGGCTGCCCATCTTTATATACAATGACTGTAGGCATCCCCATAACACCAGCTTCACCAGCCAGATCCGGCAACTCGTCACAATTCACCTTCACAATAGAGACATCGTCTCCATATTCCTGATGAAGATCTTCCAAAAGAGGCAGCAGCACCTTGCAAGGGGGACACCATGGCGCACCGTAATCTACCAATACCGTTCCACCACCGCGAATCTCTGCTCGTACCCAATCAGCGCTATCTGCATTTGTAATAGCCATTTGTCATTCCTCCTCATAGTTTTCAACTCCAGCAGTACCTACTCCAAACTCTCCAGTGTACATGCCTCTAAACTACTCTCGTTCTGCTCTTGCAAGATAGAGGCCATTCTTTCTTCCAAATTGCGTTTGATCTGATTCAGTTCTACAAGCTGACGTTCAATATCTTCAAGCTTGCTACGGTATAGTGGCATCACTTCTGCGCAGAAAGCTTCTTTGTTCTTCAAGACACAATGTAGAAAGCCCGCGATCTGCTCTGTGGACAGACCCAGGTTCAAATATAATTTTATCGTTTCTACCGTCTCCACAGCGAGCGGAGAGTACTCCCGATATCCGTTGGCCTGACGGATCGGCGAAATTAATCCCTGACTCTCATAATAACGAATTGAACGGACGCTTACGCCCGTCATTTTAGCAAGCTCACCTATTTTCATAGCAATCTCCCCGGGGTTCATGAGAATTGTTCTACACCAGTATAAACCCTGACATCAATGTAAGAGTCAACAAAAAAAATCCAACCGTAGTTATCCCACAGTTGGACTCATTTATAATCTTACAACAAGTATATCCGCCGCTTATATTCTACAATAATCCTGCTGCCCAAAGCCCACCTCTACGAATCATTTCGCGGAATGGTTCTACTGAGAATGATGGTAAATGATGCCCTGGCATTAAATAAACAACCCGGCCCAAGCCAAATTCGTGACACCAAGCCGCTTGGCGCATAGCTCCCTCATGAGAATATTCAGCGAGCACCGTTGTTTCGAAATAAGGATGCATCTCAAAATAATACGGCTCATCCTCAATTACAAATTCTTCAATTCCCTGCATAATGGGATGCTCTCGTGCGGGTATGGACATCTGCAGCGAAGTATACTCTGGATGATGGGTGAAATGTGCGCCCAGCATAACACCAAGCTCCTGATTGCGCTGTAAGGAAATTCCGTTATGTACCACTAGTAGTCCGCCCCCGCCAGCCACATAAGATAGCAAAGCACCACTTTGATCCGCGGGGATTTTGTCATCAGAAAATTCAGTGTAGGAGATTACCAGCTTATAGTTAGACAACGTTTCTTTATTGAGAAGTGCATAATCCTCTGAAGAGAAAACCTGTAAGTCATTCGCAAGGATTTGTTCGATCTCCCGGTCCACGCCAGCAAAGGGGTGATATTTAACCTCCGAGTAGCTTCCGAGTGCGAGTGCTTTTAGTGTAGACATGTTATCAGCGCCTTTCTTCTTATCTATTTTGAAATATCCGTTCTACCACGGCCATGAGCTGCCATCCGTATCCAGATAGGCCGGTTCCTCGCCCATATATTTTTTATAATCCAGAACAAGGTCGATAATCTGCTCCGCGGACTGTTCAGGAGTCATTTCCGCTTGCTCATCCTTCTTACCATGCATATAAGTCTGCAGCCAGCCAGGATGGAACACCATTACTTGACCGCCAAGCGTTTTCAGATGATTATGCATCAAGGAGGACTGCATATTCAGTGCTGCCTTCGACATACAATAGCCATACATGTTGATACGCTTATTTCGGGCAACACTGCCTGCCTCCGATGAAATATTGACGATTAATTTATCCTCACTTTGTAGTAATAGTCCCATCAGTGCATTGCTGACTCTTAACGCGCCAAGCGTATTTACATTATATATTTCTGCCATGCCTTCATCATCCAGCTCCACCAGCACAGTAGCATTATCAGCAGAACGAATAATACCAGCATTATTAATAATCATATCGACGTATCCAGTTTTACTGGCTATCACTCTTGCAGCCTGCTTTACACTATCTTTATTGCTGATATCTAGGGGGATAAGCTCCAACTGTTCAGGATATTGCTCTTTAAGCGCTTTCAAATCTTCCGATTCTTTCAAAAACTGTCCTGCAAATACTGAGAACTGGTTGGCCAGCAACGAACGTACAAGCGACAGCCCGAGCCCCCGATCAGCTCCAGTTACACATGCAACTCTCTTCATTCTTCTGAACACTCCTATCTCGTAGCGATATGGTTAGGCATGTTGCTTCTTTTCACCTTAGCATGCTGTACTCTTTTTTTCAACGCGATTGGTTTCAGGTATATCGCCTCTTGTGCAAGCCTTTCAGAATCCTTTTTGTTTTAATTTTGATATATGTTACAATCATGATTACAGGTTGTTAACAACACAATTGTTAGCAAAATAACGATCCCAGGAGGGTGATATCTATGTCTATTCAACAACTCCATACGCTGGAGGATCTTGAGCAATATGTAGCTAAGCCTGGCAAGAAGCTGCTGTTCAAACACAGCACGACCTGCCCGATTAGTGCTAAAGCTAATGAAGAGTTTCAGGCTTATCTAAAGGATGCGGATACTGCCGCTGCAGTGGTCTTAGTCATCGAGGATCGTCCCGTTTCCAATCAAATTGCTGAGGATTTTGGCATCAAACATGAATCTCCACAACTCTTCCTGCTTGAGGACAATGTGGTTCGCTGGAACACTTCCCACTGGAAAATTACAAGAGATGCTATCAAAGAGGCTGTGAACCAATGAGTGAGCCAGTGATTGTCTATTCAACCGCAGGGTGCAGTGACTGTAATTTGGTTAAAAATTATCTTACGGAGCAGGGTGTCCCTTTTGAAGTAAGAGATGTTATGACCAGCACAGTCTATCAAGAGGAAGTTGAGAAGCTTGGATTCATGGGTGTTCCTGTCACTGTAGCAGGGGATCAAGCGATCAAGGGATTTAATCTTCCTGCGCTCAAAGCACTCATCGAAGCTGCCCAATAATTAAGCCATTAAACTATTCAGTACATGATGTAATTCATAGCTGCAAAAAAGGGTATCCTCATAGCCAATCGGCTTGAAGGTACCCTTTTTCAAAATATAAGAATCTATAATTTTCACGCTATACATTATCCTTATATTTCTCGCATAAACGCTTACCGTCCTTTAGGGACGCCGAAGGCGTTTTTACTTGTTAGTCATAGTCTATGCTTCCTCACGTATGAGATCTGCCACGACCAGCACATCCACGTTTCTGGCAGAACGCAGAATCTGCTTGGTAACATCGCCGCGAATACTTTTTCGCAGCCATGAGCGTTGTGATTGACCGATAATAATCTGAGTACTCTGCAAAGCTTGAGATCTTTCAAGCAGCAAGGACGCCACTCGTGCAGGAAGTACGTTAGGAATCATCTTGAACGTTCCACCCAGTCGTTCCGTCAATTCCTTTAAATCATTTATACGTTTATCATATACGGGTCCATTTTGTTTAAATTCCTGCACATACGTAACATACCAGCAAGCTTTTAGACGATATGCAATCCGAAAACCACGCCGAATTAAACGCTCCGCATGATCCCCCAAGGTGATACACACATATATTACTTCCTGACGCCGCCAAGGTCCCCGTAACGAACCAACACGTTCCCAAGATTCTAGCCTTTCATCAACATCATCAGCAATTTCCCGCAACGCCAGCTCCCGTAGGGCGATCAAATTCCCGATTTTGAAAAAAGCCCCCAGCGCCTGATCCACCTTGGCCATAGCATATATTTTTCCATCCTTCATTCGCTCTTGAAGCGTCTTGGGTGATACATCGATAAGCTCTACCTCATTTGCCCGCTGTAGAATGCTGTCCGGAAAAGTCTCCCTTACTCTAACTCCTGTAATTTGCTCTACGGCGTCATTCAGACTTTCTAAATGCTGCACATTCACGGTAGAAATCACAGATATTCCCGCATCCAGCAGCTCCATAACATCCATATACCGCTTCTTATGTTTGCTGCCTGGCATATTGGTATGAGCGAGTTCGTCCACTAGCACGACTTCTGGATTACGCTTAATAATTGCTGCCGTATCCATCTCCTCAAGGATAGTCCCGCGGTACTCCATACGTAGACGCGGAAGGGTCTCCAAATCGCCGATTTGTTCAAGGGTTTCTTTGCGGCCATGTGTCTCCAGGAGCCCTATCACGACATCGATCCCTCTCTTTAAGAGATCGTTCCCTTCACGCAGCATCTTGTAAGTCTTGCCCACACCGGGAGCAGCCCCAATATATACCTTAAAGGTTCCTCCGCGAATCGCATCGATTTTATCCTTTACTTCCTGACTGCTTAACCTGTGATAGGCATCCGCTTTCCGTTCATTACGACTCTGCCGGGTTGGAAGTACACGTTCTCCTTCGCGATCTGCGCGATCCGCTACGAAGAACACATCCACACCTCGGATTTGCTTCAGTAACGAATTAGCGATTGAGCCTTTCCATAATTCCTGCCAAGCGGTCTGCTTGGAATGTCCCATAACGATCCGGGTAATATTATGTTCTATCGCGTATTTTACCAACAGATGTGGGATCTCCCGCTTCGAGCGAAAGGTGATCTCCTCCATAGAGGCACCAATCTTCTCGGTCAGCTTCCAGAGGGAACGCTTAAATGTAGCTGCTTCCTTAGAAAGGGTGAGACCCTGCTTCCAGAATGACACTACTGAAAGATCCCCATTTAACCGCTTGGCAATCTGCTGTCCACGTCGGATGTGGATCGAGCCATTCCAATAATACTGCGCAGATACCAACACTTTTTCTGCGATCCCCGAAGCTCCCTGCAGCCCTTGTTCTTCCCGGTGTTTCTCCAGCGAGTCATTAACATCCTCAGCGACCATCCGAAGTGCCAGCTCCCGCAGCTTGCTTAAATTACCCTTATTAAAAAGCGATCTCTGCTGGCGTTTACCTAAATGGCCATCGGACAAGCGCTGAAGTATTTTTTCAGGGGTCACATCAATTAGAACGATATCATCGGCAAGGGTAAGCACCTCGGCGGGAAGAGAATGCTCTACCTCAATCCCGGTCCATTTCCGTGCCAGATCCGCAGCACCTTCTAGTTCGTACACGTTTACAGTTGTGATGACACTAATCCCATTGCTCAATAAGTATTTGATATCGTCCAGTCTTCCAGATCTCTCCGCACCCTCGCGATTCTGGTGGGCCAAGCCATCGGTTAGCACAACTTCTGGATTACGTGCCACAATAGCTTCTACATCAAGATCCTTCTTCTCTATATCTTTCTGAAACCAATGAATACTTGGTATCCGTTCCAAATCGCCCAGCTGATCCTTAGTTTCTGGACTCTGATTCGTCGAAACCGCACAGATCACAACATCGATTCCCTGCGCTTTTAGTGCCTGGCCCTCACGCAGCATCTGATACGTTTTGCCCGACCCACTGACCGGACCGATATAGATCTTCAGACGTCCCCGATGCAGCTCATAGATAGAGAGCAGCAGCTCCTCCGGCGTCTTCCTCCGGTATGTTCCCATCAAGACCACTCCTTAATAACCGATCATGCATGTACCCTTCTGTTTCCGAAAGCAAGATATCCCTGCCCGATTCTAGTAATCTGGCAGGGACATTTACTATATTTATTTGTTCGCTAGTTTCAGTAGATCCATGTTCAGCTTCAACACATTGACCCGTTCTTCACCAAACAACCCTAAGTCACGACCCTCGGTATGCTTATTTACGAGCTCTTCCAGCTGCGATGCAGGAATACCGGTTAAATTGCTAATCCGAGGAATCTGCACCATTGCTGAAGCTGGTGTGATATGCGGATCAAGCCCCGAACCCGAGTTGGTGACCAAATCAACTGGCAATTTGTTCACGGGCACATCCGGATTATCGAGCTTCCACTGCGTAATGAAATCCTTTGTCCGCTGCAGCATATCCGGATTGGATGGAGCGTAGTTATTGGACCCTGAGGCTTCTGCTTTATACTCAATACTAGACACACGACCATGAAATAGTCCTGGGTTCGTAAAGTTCTGCCCAATGAGTTCCGAGCCTACAACTACTCCAGCATCATTCTTAAGCAAGCTGCCGTTCGCTTGCGACGGCATTAGAACCTGGGCAAGCGCTGTAGTTGTCAGAGGATAGATCACTCCGCAGAGAACAATAAATACTAAACTTAGTCGCACAATAATAAAGAAATAAGCACCTTTCGATGATGATAACTGCTCTTCAGTGTCCTCCATGGAGTTTCCGTTATTCACGATGCTCTCACCCTTTCAATGATTAGTCAACACGTCGTTAAATCCATACACTTACGATCATATCAATGAGCTTGATGCCAGCAAATGGAACAACCACTCCGCCTAGCCCATAAATAAATATATTACGTCCAAGCAGCTTCGTAGAGCTCATAGCTTTATACGACACACCCTTCATAGCCAGTGGGATGAGCAGCGGAATAATAATCGCATTAAATATTAAGGCGGATATTATAGCCGAGCTTGGCGAGCCTAGTCCCATTACATTCAGGGCTTCCATTTCAGGAATGGCGAGCATGAACATCGCCGGAATAATAGCGAAATACTTCGCGATATCATTCGCGATACTAAAGGTTGTTAACGCACCCCGCGTCATCAGCAGCTGTTTACCAATCGCTACGACCTCTATAATCTTCGAAGGGTCGGAGTCCAAATCGACCATATTTGCTGCTTCCTTAGCAGCTGTAGTGCCGCTATTCATGGCTAAGCCCACATCAGCTTGTGCAAGGGCAGGGGCATCATTTGTACCATCTCCGGTCATCGCAACCAGCTTGCCCTCGTTCTGTTCGCGGCGAATGACTGCTATTTTATCCTCAGGTGTACTTTCAGCGATGAAATCATCTACCCCCGCTTCACGGGCAATCGTAGCTGCGGTCAGCGGATTGTCACCCGTACACATGATGGTCTTGATCCCCATTTTCCGCAGCTCATCAAACCGCTCTTTCATGCCTGGCTTAACGGTATCCTTCAAGTAAATAAGTCCATAGATCCGATTGTCTACCGCAACCGCTAACGGGGTCCCCCCCATCCGGGCGATGGCATCAGAATTACTGTCGAGGTTCGCGGGAATGACACCGCCTTTCGACTGTACCCATTTCTTCACGGAGTCTACCGCACCTTTGCGTACGCAGCGTCCATCTTGCAGGTCAATACCACTCATCCGAGTTTCGGCCTTAAACTCTACGAATTCGCCACCTTCAGCAAGCTTGCTGTCATAGCTGCGTTCCAGCTTTTTGGCCAGCTCAATTACAGAACGTCCCTCAGGCGTCTCATCCTTTAGGGAACTGATGGCCGCCCATGCCGTAAGCTCCGCTTCGGATTCATTTCCGACTGGTACAAATTCACTCGCCATCCGGTTCCCAAAGGTAATCGTACCGGTCTTATCTAGGATCATCGTATTAATATCGCCAGCAGCCTCAACGGCCTTACCAGACATCGCGAGTACATTAAACTGGGTCACCCGGTCCATACCCGCTATTCCGATTGCGGATAGCAGTCCCCCGATAGTTGTCGGGATCAGACAGACCAACAAGGCGATCATAACCGGAATATCAAGATCAACACCTAGATAAGTTGCAATCGGCCGCAAGGTCACTACTACAATCAAGAAAATCAGCGTCAGACTGATCAAAAGCGTATTTAGCGCAATTTCGTTAGGTGTCTTCTGACGTTTCGCCCCTTCAACAAGAGAGATCATTCGATCTAGAAACGACTCACCAGGATCACTTGTAATTCTGACTTTAATCTCATCACTGACGACCCGTGTACCGCCTGTAACGGAGCCAAAGTCCCCACCAGCCTCCTTGATTACAGGTGCAGATTCACCTGTAATCGCTGATTCATCTACGGAAGCCAGCCCTTCAATCACCTCACCGTCACCAGGGATGAGTTCTCCCTGACTGACAATGACGATATCTCCTTTACGCAGCTCGGAGGAAGAGACTGTCTTCACCGCTCCTCCAACCAGTTTGTTAGCTGTGATATCTTGTTTTGTTTTCTTGAGCGAATCGGCTTGGGCTTTCCCCCGGCCTTCTGCCAGTGCTTCAGCGAAGTTCGCAAACAGCACTGTAAACAGCAGAATGAACAACACTGTGATATTGAAGCCTATCGATTGCTCTGCATTAAAATATCCAGGAGCCAGCACCATGAGGAGGACAATGATCGTACCGACCTCTACCACGAACATGACGGGATTTTTGATTAGCGTTACTGGGTTAAGCTTTATAAAACTATCCTTTACAGCGCTAAGGAGTATGGGTCCCGTCAGCAGCTTTTTTCTTTTTACAGTACTCATCTTATTCTCCCTCTTCCTACCGTAAGGTTAGATATTCTGCAATGGGGCCGAGTACAATGACCGGCAGGAACGTCAACGCACCGATAATCACTACTGTACCAATCAGAATTCCCGTAAACAGTCCATTGTCTGTGCGGAACGTGCCAATCGTCTCAGGAACCGGCTTCTTCTTAAGCAGAGAACCTGCTACCGCCAGCATTGCAATGATAGAGACATAACGACCTAGCAGCATGACAATCCCGGTTGTGACATTCCAAAAAGTTGTATTGTCTGCAAGCCCTTCAAATCCTGAACCATTGTTCGCGGCAGAAGAGACATATTCATATAACACTTGGCTGAGTCCATGGAATCCAGTGTTCGTAATCGCCCCTTGCCCCAAATCGGTCAGGAACGCAGCTGCGGTTGGCACAAGGATAATGAACGGATGCACAAGGATCGCTATGGCAATCAGCTTCATCTCCTTGGCCTCTATTTTCCGTCCGAGGAACTCCGGTGTCCTGCCGACCATGAGACCGCACAGGAAGACACCCAGAATCGCATACATCAGCATATTGATCAGTCCGACACCTTTACCACCGAAGACATTGTTGAGCATCATCAGTGCAAGAGGCGTAATGCCTCCCAGCGGCGTCAGCGTATCATGCATATTGTTAACACTACCTGTCGTAGCTGCGGTTGTTACTGAAGTAAACAAGGAAGACTGCGGTATGCCGAAGCGCACCTCTTTACCTTCCATACTACCTTGTGAAGATTCAATTCCTAGTGCATTGATCGCCGGATTGCCTTTCGATTCAGCATAGAAGTTTAGGCTTAATAGCAGAACAAACAAGGTCATCATTGCGGTAAAAATTACCCAGCCCTGACGTTTGTTCTTGGCAAACAATCCGTACATATAAGGGAGCGCAGCTGGCAGCATCCACATAGAGAGAATCTCTAGCACGTTCGTAAGTGGATTAGGGTTCTCAAAAGGATGCGATGAATTGGCTCCGAAGAAGCCGCCACCATTGGTGCCCAAATGCTTGATCGATTCCAGAGAAGCTACTGGACCGATAGCAATTTGTTGCGTTTGCCCCTCTAGTGTAGTGACTTCAAGCGATGGTTTGAGTGTTTGCGGCACATGTAGTCCTACCAGTACCAATGAAACCAGCAGAGCTAGAGGAATGAATACACGAATATGTGCTTTAACGAAATCCTCGAAGAAGTTCCCGACTGATTTCCGTCCTGTGATCCCTCTGACAAAGGCAACCGCAACAGAAAATCCGCTCGCTGCAGACGTGAACATCATCATCGTGATGACAGCCATTTGTGAAAAATACGAAAGTCCCGTCTCCCCGCTGTAATGCTGCAGGTTTGTATTAGTCATAAAACTAATCACCGTATTGAACGAAAGCGTCTGTTCCATATCCGCAATTCCATTCGGATTTAGCGGTAAACCCCGCTGCAATCGAAGAAAGATATAGCTGAAAGTAACCAGTACGATATTCGTTAAAACAAAGCTGAGCGCATACTTCTTCCAGGACATACCGTCCCGTTTTTTCAGGCCGATCAGCTTAAAAATTCCTTTTTCCATACCTCCAAACCATCGATCCGTACGGTTCGGTTCATTAGAAAACACATAATATAAATACGTGCCCATCGGCTTAACCAGCAAGATGAGAATTACGATTACAGCAACAATTTGCAAAATGCCCATGAATGCCCCTCCTTAAAATTTCTCCGGATGAATCAATGCATAAACCAGATATATAAACAGCAGTAGGGTAACAGCGATTACTAGAATCACAGCTTATCCCTCCCCGTATCCTCAACTACACCTGCACACCAGCGCATAAATCCATAAAATAACCCGTAAATTACAGCTAACGAAGCCACCATATACAGATCCATCATATCTTCCGCACTCCTTCTTTTATCCTTAATGAGGTGATCTATCTACCAGAAAATCAGCATCACCGCTGTGGGAATAGATTACATAACTCGCGCCAAGTCTTTTATAGACCAATCTAGGATTTATTGAGCTTGTAATTACAAAAATCGGCTGTGTCGTCCAGGTACGGCACATCTGAATGTAACGGCAGCATAACGTAAAGCTGCTCTCGAACAGATATACCCGGCCTACCGGAAACGGCGGGCGAAACCAAGTATTCTGATGGCGGGTATCAACTAGAACGACTTGTTCAATCCCCATCTCTTCGAGTAGGGCCTTCTCAGGCAAGTTGTTGGTCAATCCGGCCATCTTAATGCCTCTGAATTTTAGAAGCTTAATAAAATGTTCGCCTGCCTTCGTTGGCGCACATACCAGTACATATTCATTCTGATCTGTCATCTCTTATTCTCCTCAAATGCTTTGCTTGTAAGATCAGAGCTTGATCACCCTGATCTTGAAAGAAAAGCTACCGCTAATGATGAATATAACGACCTCTTCGTGAGGTTTTCCATAAATGCTTTGCTTAAAAAAGCACAGCAAAAAGCCACAAAGGATTCTCCTCTGTGGCTCGCTAGCGGTCACATTGCACTCATCCTCTCTCCATACGCTTACGAGGTTAGCTGTCGGATTCGGGCGGTGAGAGTCGCCCTACCTGTATAGATGCGAGCTCACTGGCATCTTCTACAGGATTCACCCCATAACCGGCTTCCGACTCTCACATCGTCTGCCGATTGTTGGTTCCCCCGCTTTCCTTATCGGAAATTAAGCGGATCAAATATTCGATTGTTGTTGAAACAGGAGTAATCATACCCTTATGCAGGAAGTATTGTAAAACCTGATTGATGCCAAAATAATGCAAATTAAAAACTATTTTCGCATTGGATAGCGCTTACTTGATATCCAATCTCTCTATATCTCTTGTTTACTCGAGTTTCAATCCATTAGCGAAAAACGGTCATACCATGTGATTTTATTCACCACGATTAGTGAAATCACCAAAAATCGCCTATATAAGAAAGGAAACAAGAAAGCGAGATTAAGCGAGGAAGAAGCCCGATAACTCGCAATAAATACCTATTTGGTTCCCTTTTTCGTCGTAGTAGGCAGGATTTGGTTTAAATTGCGCTCAAAAGAACACTTTCTGTTTTTACAGAAACACCTTGAAAAGAGTATGATTCGGGTTGAATCTATTTCACGAAATACATTCAACGCTGAGTTCCTGCATTTGCAGGGAACGGGGGAACCATCAGGCCACATGGCCTACTTGGGGTGAATCCGAAGGAGACTGTTCAAGTCTCACATAGGTAGGGCGACTCTCACCGTCCGAATCCGACAGCTAACCTCGTAAGCGTAAAGAGAGAGACCCTTGATCCGCCACGCTTTGGCACAGGTGTGTGTATACCTGTATTCCAAAACCGCAGCAGAGGTCCTCCTCTTGCTGCGGTTTTTGCGTTACCTGAATCTATAGGGTGATAGCATGCTGGACGGGGTGAAAGGAATGAAACACTATTATTGGGGAACTCAGCAAGGGCTACTTGAGCCGATAAGTCTAAATTATGTTTGCTTTGGAGCGTTGTGGTTCGAAGAGGATCATCACAGAACTATTGTCGGCTATGCTTTTGGTCAGAAGCAGATTGAATCACTTCGCCATTTCAGCAGCCCATCTACCTGTGAATACTGTATGGACCGAACAATTATATACGAAATATATAAAAATATCCGAGAAAAGCAACAGCTGCAGGATTGGTCAGCACACCAACGTTTTCCGTGGCTCACCGCTTTTAAGGAACCGTGGAAAGAAGTTGCAGTCGGTTGGTACGTAATGAGATCCCGCAACACCTTTCCCTTACATTTATCCGTTATACGCAAACAGAAATTCCGACTATGGCTGGAGCATGCCGCAGTCTGTGAGAATGAAGCTGAAATGCTCGCCTGTATAGAGAAGGCTAACGTCATTCACCATGTAAATCTTAAGCTTTTGGAAACCTAAGGAGGAGAAACCTGTCATGGACCAGCGAAGACTATCTCGCATAGAAGTATTCGTCTTTGATTCACCAGAGCCTATTCACTATGGAATGGAGGCTGATCAAGACAGCCGTTATGGCATCCTGAAACTTACCTGTAAAGGAGGTAGCAGCTGGGGGGCATGTCTTATCTCTGCCAATACCAAAACTTTCGATCTTATTAAATGGAGTTCTTTTCTCAGAATGATATACCATTGCCGGCTAGAGGAAGCGATAGATAAAGTACGTACCCATGGTTCAGAGTGGGATCAGACTCAGTTTGAGCTAGTGCAAGGTGCTTTACAGGATTTAAAAGCCAAGCTGCAGGGTAAATCCTTGGCAGGGCACATTGAGCAAGGTCGTCTGTACAGAGCTGTCGCTGGTGGGAGAGATTCCAAAGGAGGGCGGCTATATTATAAACCATCCAGTGTAGCGCTTCAAAAACATAGTTATCCAGAACCTGATACCGCCGAGCTTATCAACAAATCCATTTCTTACTTTTCTTTATTATAAGTTCATCCCATAACCCATTCTGAAAGGATCGTGTTTATCATGCCTGACCCCTTACCTTCCGAATCACCCCGTAGAACTATATTTGCAGAGTGTGTTCAAAAGTGTACGAATGATATCTATACGCTCAGTTCCATGTTGTTACAACAATCAGTAGAAGCCGAGAAGGTTACTATCCGTACTTTTAAAGAGCTTCATAAAATATTCCGTCAAAAAAGCTTCGACAGCCAGCTATTCTCTATCGAGGCTTACCGCTCTTGTATCCGACAATGCGCCGATTATTACGCACGCCGGTCTCTTCTGTCTGCCAAGACATTGCCTTGGGAGGAACAGCTTATAAAAACGATGTGGTATGGCCTAAAGCTATCTTTACCTCAAATAAGCATCATTCTGCAAAAGAGTGTTCCTGTCCTAAAAGCACAGCTTAGGCGTGTGCGGGAGCAACTGACTGCTCAAGAGGATTTGCTGCCTAGTGGTAATCTATCCGTTGTCTAACTCCCTCAACTATCTTCCAAATAACTTTTACGATACATACACAAAAAATAAAAAAGCCACGGCATCTGCCGCGGCTTCCTTTCCCTATTTTCCTACTATTACGCTTTACTCTTACGAGCCTTTCCGTACATCCACAATCCCGCAATCATCCCCACCATGGCAATCCCAGTCAATACACCCTGAGTGAAATCCATTAAAGTGGACCCATTGGTCGAGAGCATTCTACTAACCGTAGCCAGAGATACCGAACTCATTAAAAGCATCATATTGTATTGTTCACTTTTAGTCATGATTACCACTCCTTAAAAGTTTATATGAAGCCACTTAGATCTTGTAAGCCTTCATCGCTTTTCTGATCTCTTTAATACTTGGACGTTTGCCGTACATCAATACGCCTGTGCGATAGATCTTGGCAGCCAACCATCCAAAGATGAACGTTGTAACAAGCAGGATGGCTAATGATACAATAACTTGCCAGATCGCTACTTCACCAACACCAATCCGGAGCAGCATGGTCAATGGAGAGGTGAAAGGCACATAACTCGCTACCTTAACCAGCAGAGTATCCGCATTAGAGATACTGAATAGTGGAACATAGAATGCTACGAAGCCTAACATCATAATCGGCATAACCGCTTGGCCAAGATCCTCTGTACGGCTGACAATTGAACCTACAGCTGCATACATCAAGGCATAGAGGAAATAACCTAGTACATAAAGAACAATTCCATAAAGCAACAAGTTAATATTAAGCTGGCCTAAATCCAGGTCTAAATCTTTCAAAATCGTTGCATTATGCGGAAGCTTGAGATTGACAACTACCGCTGCAATAATGACGCCAATTTGTAATAACCCTACTAAGAAGACACCGATAACTTTACCGAACATTTGCGCTAAAGGTGAGGCACTTGTAATCAGAATCTCCATGATCCGTGAGCTCTTCTCTGAAGTAATCTCAGCTGCGATCATATTACCGGTCATCATGATAGACATGAAGAACAGCATAAGCATGGCGTATACAATGACGTAATTAATAGGTGGAGCGGATTCCTGCGACGCATCCTTATCTCCCGCAGTCCCATCAGGGTTGAGCTGCTGAGTAGCTATCTGTACCGGTGTTGACATAGCAGCAATCTGCTCCTGCGTCAGCTTGTCGCCAACGACGAACTGGGTGTTTACCTGCTGAAGGGCATTTTGGAGATAGATTTGTACATCGCCCTTCAATTCACCATTCTCACTATGATAAGTAACGGGTGGAAGTCCTTCACCAGTCGGTTCTGCAAAAGTAACATACCCTTCTACAGTCCCTTCATCTAAAGCTTTCTTTAGCTCCGCATCGTCGGCAGAAGTATATTGCACAACTTTTGCCTGCGGCATTCCTTCAGGTGAAGTATAAGCCTTCAACAACTCTGCAGCCTGATTTCCATCTTCCGCGATCACAGCAATTTGAGTCTCTGCGTTTGTAGAATCACCCTTAAACTGATCGATGATGTACGGAAGATTCATCCCAATGCTGAGCAGCAACACTAGAATTAACGTAGTAATCATGAATGATTTCGTTCTTACTTTATTTTTAAAGGTAAAGCCAATAATTGTCCCCATCTTATTCATGAGATTCACCCACCGCTCTGATAAAGATTTGATTTAACGTTGGTTCCTTAATTTCAAAATGCTCCACTTCACCCTGCGCCATCGCCTGCTGTAGGATACGTTGTGCTGCGCCGATCTCACTGATTGACAACAGATAACCTCGCTCCTGTCGCTGTACTGCTGTTACACCTGCAATTGATTCTAGACCGGTCACTTCGTTATCCGTACGCAACAATACTTGTTCACGAGGATATCCACTCTTAATCGTACGAATATCGCCCTGCACGACAGTATTGGAACGATCCAAAATCGTAATATTACGGCAAAGCTCTTCAACATGCTCCATCCGGTGAGTAGAGAATAAGATACTCGTTCCTTGATCACGCAATTCTTTTACCGTATCTTTCAGTAGTTCCACGTTAACAGGGTCCAAGCCACTGAAGGCTTCATCAAGGATGAGAATTTGCGGCTTATGAACGACTGCGGCGATAAAGCCCATTTTCTGCTGATTCCCTTTGGAGAGCTCTTCAATCTTCTTATTGTAGTAATCCGGAACCTCAAACCGATCGAGCCAGTAGCGAAGGCTCTTATCTGCATCACTAGCCGACATCCCGCGCAGACGTGCCAAGTAGACGATTTGATCGCTTACCTTTACCTTTGGATATAATCCTCTTTCTTCGGGCAGATAGCCCATGATTTGCTGAAGTTCGCTGTTATACGACTTTCCATTATACAAAATATTCCCGCCATCAGGGTAAATTAGGCCAAGCACCATGCGCATTGTGGTTGTTTTCCCTGCACCATTTGCCCCCAGTAATCCGTAAATTTCCCCCTTGCCTACCGTTAGGTTAATTCCGTTTACAGCGGTTTTTTCTCCATATTGCTTCATTACACTTTCCAGCTTTAAGGCTTCCATTTCTCTAGTCCCCTCTCTTGTGATCAATCAGGATAGGACGGTGTCCCTGTGTCCATAAACCCAATATTTCGTCCAATTCTAAACTGCGACTCTTGATAACCTTTACGCCCAAGTCCTGAATGCGTTTCTCGTTCTTAGAAAATTGTTCTATGATAAAAGAAGCTACACCCGGTGTATCCATGGTAAAGTTTATACCTCCCGGTAATTCCGCTGATAACTCAGCAAGCTCCTCTTCACCTGCAACCTGTACCCATACCTCGGTCCAAGTACCGAATAAACTGTCTTTCTCGGCCATACCCAGCAGTTCACCTCTATGCATAAGCATGATATAATCTGCCAACCGCCGCACCTCTTCCACAATGTGTGTAGAGATGATGATCGTAGCGTTGTTCTCATCCATATATTTAAGCAGCGTCTCGATCATAATCTTCCAGGCAAAGGGATCAAGACCTGATGAAGGTTCATCCAGTAGCAGCAGACTTGGGCGTGACGCAAGTGCTGCGGCAATTTCGAATTTCCGACGCTCACCCTTAGACATCTTAGAAAGCCTCATATGATATGGAACCTCAAAGCGATCCATTAGATCCTGAAAATACGACTCATCCCAGTTCGGATACCAATGCTGTCGAAATTGAGCGGCCTCTTCTGCATTCCAGTGGTTCTCCTCAGTAATCGACGTCTCAGGAACATAGGCAATGGTCTGCCGCAGCTCCAGAGGCAACCCGCTATCATACCTGTTCTCAAACCAATATATCTCGCCTTCCTCTGGATTGGTCAGCTGCATCAGTAGATTCAGTAGCGTGCTTTTGCCAGATCCATTCTGACCTACCAGGGCTGTAATATATCCTCTTGGCAGATTCATGGTCAGCGGTCCTATCGTCTTGTTTCGCCGCTGTTTAAGTACATTCCGCAATTCTATAGCCATCTGTACCATATGAATATGCGCCCCCCTTTCATTCCTTTGCTCTATACTTGCGTTCTACAATCTCCATAAAAATCTGCTCAAGTTCATCCTTGCTGCAATGTACCGATCGGCCGATATCCACAGCACTTTCAAGTGCTTTGCCTACCGTGTCTCGTTTGTATTCTTCCATTGCTCCGTCGCCTATGTGGGATACAAAGGTACCTGTTCCTTGTCTCGTTCGCAGCAAACCTTCGTTCTCCAGATCCTGATATACGCGCCGCACTGTAATTACACTGCATTTCAGATCTCCTGCAAACTCACGAATCGAGGGCAGTAGCGTACCTTCTGTAATGACTCCGCTAATGATTAATGATCTAAGCTGAGTCTCTATCTGATGATAGAGGGGCTCTGCACTATTTTCGTTGATTTGTACCGGTATCCACATTATTTACACCTCGCCTTCCACTCTAGCGTGCTAGAGCGCAGTCCTTGCCATTCCGATTTTTTATACGAGATTGCGACTCTTCAGTCGATGTATAGTCCATTTAGAGAATAACTGCACAGATATTGTCCCCAGCAGAAGTGATCCCCACATGATCGGAGATAACAGCCCCCACTCCTTGGAATAGGAGATACTGTATAAAAACAAATTACCTCCCCCAAGTGTAACTAGGAATGATATTCCCCACGATAACACTACGATAAGCAATGTTAGCCATAGATAAGCTTTGCCGCTAAAAAGATACTCAATAAAAATATATAGACCTGAGACCATGAATCCGAAGCCGAGCCATGTAATGGCAAAAGCTATATACGAGGGAACCGCCAGCTCTGTCCGGAAATTTTCCCCTAACAAGTAAACAATACCGAAGAATAACGTACCATTTAGAATAAAGGAGCAAACTCCCTGAAGTTTTCTCCGCGATAATATTACTGCAGCTGGAATTGGTAAGGTTCTTAAGTAAACCAACATTTTTGTGTAAGAGTCTTCACTCCAATATTTCATGGAACGGCGAGAGAATGTTAATCCCAATAAGGGTATGAAGGAGAGAAATAAGAAATCCGTTATCATCGTCCGATCCTGCTCACCTAGTACGTCATTTGCTACCAGGCTAGTCATTCCACCAAGATAACACATAAAAATAACTGTTATTACGAGGGTCCCAAATATCTTTAATTTGTCTCCGCGAAAATCAGAGCGCAACATAAACCATGAATCTTTTAATGTTCTCATTAAAACTAACCTCGCTTTACAATGTCTTCAGCGTCTAGCAGAAGCAGGTGTTCATATCCCTGTGCTTACTGTATATATCTATATACACAGTATATGACCTTAATTTACCATTGTCAATCCTGTAAATGGAAAACATTCAAGTTGATTAGGAGGTATGCGCTCCCCGTCCCTTTGGAGAAGGGTTTGCACGTATGAGAAACTGATCATTATTGGGATTAACTAATCAGAGGATTAAACATTACTTATGGAGAGGTTGTATGTGAGCGAAGGACGCGAAGTGAGGTCAGCCTCATTGTTGCTTCGCCAATGGGTTGTAGGTGTAGGGCCAGTTGTTGCGGCTCGGTGGGGTGATTGATGGGCGGGAGCGACTCCTCTGTGGGTGTGACCACTAATGGATGCGACTCCTCGGCGTGCGCTACCACTGAGTGGATGTGAGTCACTCGGTGAGTGTAACTGCTAGTAGAAGCAACAATTAGGGAAAATCTCCCTCTAATTACTTGGATTTATCCTGAAATCATCGTTTTTAGGGAATTCCTCCCTATAAATTCGCCCATTTACGCGTTTTAGCGCTAAAACCGTAAAAAAACAGGGAGGAATTCCCTAATTACCGATTTTCGAGCTCAAAACTTATCTCTTTCAGGGAGGTTTTCCCTAAAAGTAAGCAGATAGAATACTTCACATCACGCACTGTTCAGATCACGAGTGATTTCACAGTACAATTTCAAGATTTCAGCACTCCCCCAACTCCATAAACTAAAATAAGCCCGTCATCCATCATCCCTATTTAGGAACGAGCAGATGCACAGGCTTATTTCATTACTATTCACACAAATTCACGTACGATTCGCACGCATATTCACATGCTCTTTTCACATGCCAATCACAAGCTCTTTTCACGCAACTATCTTACGCGCCCAAAATAACTTCCCACACTGGCTTGGTGTGTCCACCTGGATACAGAACATAAAGCAGCACATATACCATAACGCCAGTAATCGCAGTAATGAACCAGATTATAGATGTTACTCTGCCCCACTTACGGTGCTTGGAGTACTTCGCCTTAAATCCAAGAGTTAACGTAGTAAGTCCGAATACCGCAGCTACCGTTGCCAGCACGATATGGAAGATCAGAAACACTTGATAAATCGTCTGAAGTTCATCCGGTCCGCCCCATGAGGTGTTTCCCACGAACAACGTTCTAGATACATAAACAATAAAAAACAGGAGCGCAGCGATTGCGGCAGCAATCATCGTCTTCTTGTGCGCCTCGCGTTTGCCCTTAATGATGAGCCACCAGCCAATAGCTACGAGCACCGCACTGAGCACGATGAACGATGTGCTAATAGTTGGAAACACCGTAAAAATATCCATGATTCTCCTCCTTGGCAGTCTACCAGTTATGCACGGGTCAAGGTGCTCTCCTCGAGTGCTGAGGAAGGCGTCGATAATTCATCGCCCTCTTGTCCGTTCTCTTTTTTATACCAATGATAGAACACATAAGCAAGCATAGAGGCAAAAATAAATTCCTGAATGAACTTCATCGCGATACCTCCCACCTGCTGATCCACTTTTGGTGACAACAATGAAAAGAACGCAGGACCCCCAAAATTCTGAAGTAAGGCAGAAGGATCACCCGATATACAATAGCCCATGGCAAGTGCCCAAGTCTCCGGATCACTGTAAGTAGCATAGAGCGGTTGATCTGCAAAAATAATCAGTCCGCATGCTGGTGTCAGCAATACCATGTTTAGAAAAATAAACCCAATCTTGCCCAGTCCACTCGCCATTCGGCGCTCCGGTAGCGGATTGATCAATGTCCACCACATTAAGGCAGCTGTTAGGAATAAAACAATATAGTAGATTCGGTGAACGGTAAAATGCAGCATCACATAATCATGGATAACAGGAATATGGTACAAAGAAAATAGTCCATTAAACAGTAAAGCAGCTACCACCGGTCGAGCTAAAAAAGACAGTCGGCGAAATGGATTTACTCTCAATATGCTGCGCCAGATAAAATCTGGAATCCCCAGCATAATCAGCGGCACCGCCACTAGGTATGACAAGGCCATACTAACCATGTGGAATGAAAACATCATATGTCCTAAGAGACTAACAGGACCGCCTTGTGCAAGATAAAGCGCAAGCATTCCGCACACAAATAGTGCTCTTCGCCAGATCGGAACCGGAACTGAATCGGCATGACGTCCAGCAATCGGACCAATCCAAACGAAATAACCCGCCGTCAGCAGCAGCATGACCGCCAGAAAAAGCGGGCTCCATAGTTCTGCAAAGCTAAAATATTGTAATCCGAGCATAACCCTAACCCCTCCTAGCGCAGGATCTAGTTAAACACCAAAAAGAGGGGGCATCTCAGCCCGCCTCTTTCTTTATAGTCCGTTAATTCCACCAAACCCAATACAGCGACATAATAATACAGGTACCGGCGGTAAAAAAACCACCCAGCATGAAGATAATCGGTATTAGATGTCCTTTATCTTTCAGGTGCATCCAGAAGCCCATCTGCACAATGACCTGAATGACTGCCATCACCAGGAGTAGAATAACCGCAAAGGTGGCATTCACCCCTCCAGCCGCAACAGCGGCGAAAGCAATTAAGGTCAAGACAATGGACAGTATAAAGACAACAATATGCCTCTGTGGCCCTTCATGCCGATGACGATGCTTATACCCGTCATTCTCTGGCACATGCTGATCTGTCGTCATAGTGTCTAGCCCACCTTTCCAAGTAGGTATACAACCGTAAAGATGAAGACCCATACCACATCAATAAAATGCCAGTACATGGCTGACACATACACTTTTGGTGCAGTAACTACGGTTAATCCTTTACGCATGAGTTGCCCAATCAGGATGGCGATCCATGCAATCCCGAAAGCTACGTGCGCACCGTGGAATCCTACTAATGTATAGAATGCCGAACTAAATGCACTTGTAGTCATTCCGAAGTCTTCGTGTCTCACATATTGAGTAAACTCATAGATCTCCAGAATCAGGAAGCCAAGCCCTAAGGCTACAGTTACCAAAAGCCAGTTACGAAGCACAGCCGGACGGTTCCTATGCATCGCTTGGATAGCGAATACACTCGTCAGACTGCTTACCAAAAGAATGAATGTTGCAGCAGCTACAAGCGGCAAGTGAAACAATTCATTCGCCGATGGCCCCTCATTCGTCTGATTACGCAATGCGAGGAACGTAGCGAACAACGTACCGAACAATACCGCTTCCCCACCTAGAAACAACCAAAAGGCAAGAACCTTGTTTCGTCCTTCGAGCGTAGCTTTTTCCGGCTCGTGAGGAAATTCTTCCTTAGAAGCTTCTGCATGTGCCGTTGTCATGTCCGCTCACTTCCTTCCAGCTCTTCAGGTTCAATATGCCATCCATGATCATCATACAGCGAACGCAACAGCATAGATCCAAACGTGATGATAAGACCGATGGCTGTAACGATATAATTATTAAACATAAAGCTCATAAAGGCGTTGCCGAAGTCATCCCGACTGAACATGAAGCCAAGTCCAGCGATGAAAATTCCAACAGACATAGTAAACGGCAATATAGTTGCAGACGGCATATGGATCGAGCCGACCGGTTCTGCCGGAGTCATGCCTTTATTTCCTGCCATCTTTTCTTTCCAGAATGCATCAATACCACGGATAAGTGGGGTTTGCTTGAAGTTATATTCTGGTGGTGGTGAAGGAATCGTCCATTCTAGTGTACGTCCATCCTCCCACGGATCATTAGCTGCATCCGCCGGTCTTCTTGAAGTTAGATAGATGTTAACCAAGAATATAATCATGCCCACACTCATCAATCCAGCACCGATTGTACTGACTAAATTCAACAAATCGAATTGCTGATTCGGCAAATACGTGAATACCCGACGTTGCATCCCCATGAGTCCAAGGAAATGCTGTACAAAGAATGTCAGATGGAATCCGATGATAAACGTCCAGAAGGTCCATTTGCCCAGCTTCTCACTTAGCATCCGACCAAACATCTTCGGCCACCAGTAATGCAGACCTGCAAACAGGCCAAGCACCAAGCCGCCCACAATAACGTAGTGAAAATGTGCTACAACAAAATACGTATCATGGAACTGAAAGTCAGCAGGCGCAGAAGCCAGCATGACGCCAGTGACGCCACCCATCGTAAAGGTAGGAATGAATCCTGCCGCGAACAGGTTTGGTGTCGTGAAACGTACTTGCCCGCCCCACATCGTGAACAACCAGTTAAAAATCTTGATTCCTGTCGGAACCGCAATCAACATCGTCGATACAGAGAACAACGCATTAGCTACCGGCCCAAGTCCGGTAGTGAACATATGGTGAGCCCAAACCATGAAGCCCAGGAAGGCAATCAGGATGGTAGCGAACACCATTGAGCTATACCCGAACAATCGCTTCCGTGAAAAAGTCGGGATAACCTCCGATATAATTCCGAAGGCAGGCAGAATGAGGATATATACTTCTGGATGACCAAATATCCAGAAGATATGTTGCCAGAGCACCGGATTACCCCCAGCCCCAACCTCGAAGAAATTGGCTCCAAGTATCCGGTCGAATGTCAGCAGTACTAAACCTACTGTAACTGCTGGAAATGCAAACAAAATAATTGCGGAAGTAATAAATGTAGTCCAAGCAAACATCGGCATCCGCATGTAGGTCATTCCCGGCGCGCGCATCGTAATGATCGTGGCTAGAAAGTTAATCCCCCCGATGAGGGTACCTAATCCGGCAATTTGAAGACCAATCGTATAAAAGTCTACACCGTGTGTAGTGCTGTATGTACTCGTAGATAGTGGGGTGTAGGAGGTCCATCCGGCATCAGGAGCGCCACCCATTATCCAGCTGAGATTCAGTAGAATTCCGCCGAACAGGAAGGTCCAGAAGCCAAGTGCATTTAGAAAAGGAAAGGCTACGTCACGTGCACCGATCTGTAGCGGTATGACGGCATTCATTAAGGCGAAGATGATTGGCATGACGCCGAGGAATATCATCGTCGTACCATGCATGGTAATAAGTTCATTAAACGTTTGGGCATCCAAAAAATTATTCATTGGTTTGATGAGTTGCCAGCGAATCAGAAGTGCTTCAATTCCGCCGATACCAAAAAATAATCCTCCGGCCCATAGGTACAAAATTGCGATTTTTTTATGATCGACGGTTGTTAGCCAATCCATAAGTCCTGTATGGCGCTTCACATTGTGGCCATGCCCCAGAGGCTTGGATGAATTCAAGGTATGCGCTGCTTGAGCCAAAGTTCGTACCCCCTTTTTCGAAAGTTCCGCCCGCCTTTAGGCTAAGGCATTAGTCCAGCTTATAGTTGGCCAGATACTCAGCAATGCCATCAATCTCCGCATCACTTAGGCCTAGATCTTTGGGGTTAGGCATCAGATTTCCCGGTTTTACGGATTGTGGATCATGCAGCCATGTTTTGAGATTCTCCTCAATTGGTGCACCATCCTCCCTCGTGTCGTCGTTGAGCAGGATCCCTGCAATCGACTCCCGAGAACCAATTCCGGTCAAGTTCGGCGCATTATTAATCCCTTGATCACCTACAGCGTGGCAAGTCAGACACGCCGCTTTGAACTTCTCAGCTAAAGCAGGATCCTCTGGCAGCACAGCTACGGGTGCTTTCATCGAATCTATCCACTTCTGAAAATCTTGCTCACTAACCGATTTCACCTTAAATTCCATGAATCCATGAGACGGCCCGCATAGTTCCGCACATTTGCCACGGTAAACGCCTTCATTAGGTGCACTGAAGCTGAAGCGGTTAATCGTCCCGGCTGGGTTGGTGTCGATTTTACCGGAAAGGGAAGGGACCCAGAAGGAGTGCAGCACGTCTTTAGTCTCCAGTTCAAAAGCAATATCTTTGCCCACTGGAATAATCAGATCCTGCGCTGTAGTCACCTTGTAATCGGTATACTCAAACTCCCACCAATATTGGTGGCCGGTTACTTTAACCTTAATCGCATCCTTGTCATTGGCATGATCATCTCCTGCGGCGAACACTGCTTTCACCGTTGGAACTGCCAGTACCACTACGAGGATAAGCGGAATGACCGTCCAGAGAATCTCAAGCTTGATGCTACCCTCAACCTGCTCAGGGATTTCATTCTGACCCGGCTTTCGACGGAAACGGATCAGTACATAAGCTGCAATCGTAAAGACAATCAGCAACACGACGATCATAATACTGATCGACAGCTCCATTAATCCATAAGACATTTCCGCCTGAGGCCCCTGTGGTCTGAGCACTGACAAGTCCTCACGGCCGCACCCGGCAAGAAAGAGACCAAACATAGCGGTCATGGGAAGGAGTCGCTTTACAGCCTGCCACGTTTTCATCATTGATCTACCCCGCTTTTCCCGATTTCGTAGGTTCCTGTTTTTTTCTGTCAATTATAACAATCACTATTAATATAAGTTTAAGGGAAAGTTTTGTCAATCGTTCACAACTAGTTCACATTGTAATTTTCGACATAATAATTCCTTGTCCTACCTGCATTTATGCGCGTTTTTTGAAAACGCAATCAAATAAAAAATGATCGTTAAAGCGCATTCATTGTGAAATGTGTCTATTAATTCATTTGACTATTTTATGAGAGACAATATTTCTTATTCATAAATGTACATACAAAAAAAACCGATTCCTGCAACAAACGCTGCTCGGGCACGGTTTATAAGAATCCTCGTGGATGTTATTACTCAAAATGATGTCAAAAGTAAGTGACACTCGTATCTGTTAGCTAGGAGACGGATGAATTCATCTTTACCAGCTCATGCTCCACGACCATGGTCAGTTCTTCTTCATAGCCTCCGGTAATCCGATATTTTCGGACGTACTCCTTTACGAATTTCTTGGGATCTTTGGGCCGGAAAATACGTGTCATTTCCCGTAAACTTTCCTTGACTTCGTTATGACCTTTACTTGCCATGATCAGTTCCCTCCCAAAACATTGAAAATGAATGCTCCGTTGTAGAGAATGCATGATGAAAAGTACGCCGTAACCTCGAATGCAAGTGAAGCAACCATTACACATACGTGGCTTGCATTATCCGCCAAAACGTAAAATTCAAAGCTTCAAAGCCTTGAGATACTGGTTCGCCGGTGAAGCAGGTTCGTCGTGATTTGGGCTGAGAGTAAGGACGCCTGTTGAACGAAAGCTCCTTGACACTTTTATTACCCGAAGAGCCACTTACTGAATCACCCCTTTCGGGCCTTATCGTTATATTGTATCATATTCCGGTCCAACTTCCACCTTTCCTTGTAAAATGTGCTAATTGGAAAATTTTTATTTTTTTACAATGTTCTTCGTAAGTCATATTGCTCGTGTCGGGTTAAAATACAATATGCTCTATAGCAGGCCACACCTAGCATATACCACAGCAAGAAAAGGAGATCATTATGGGCCAACCTACACCATTACTGACTTCATCTTATAACGTAGTTCCCGCGATGACTACCGCGCTACCCGAGGAAACTGCAACGCGCCGTGAGGGTCTTGAACAAGCTGATTATGCTATTCAGAAAGAATATCCAAAGATGCATAGTATGCTTATTGCTCGCCATGGCAAGCTCATCTTTGAACGTTATTACGGCAACCATCATGCCGGGGCATTAAATGATCTTCGATCTGCGACTAAAAGCTTTATCAGCGCAATTACCGGAATCGCTATCGATCGGGGAGATATCCCTGATATCGATGTCTCGGTTTCCAAGGTACTTCGTAAACATGTTCCATACCTGCACTCCCCTCATTTATCAAAAATCACTCTCCGTCATCTGCTTACCATGACTTCCGGATTTAGCTGGATCACGGGCAAGAAGCTGGGGGAGCCTTTCGTCCGGAATCTCCATCGTAGTCGCCGCTGGGGTTCCTTTGCTCTTAGTATGAACATAATTCCGGAACATATCGGTCAATTTCAATACCGTAGTATCGACACCCATCTGATTTCGATGATCCTTAGTGAATCTACAGGTCTCGATGCATTCACCTATGCTGCTGAGCATTTATTTAGCCCTCTCCGAATGACTCACACGGCTTGGTTACCGAGTCCCGAAGGACATAGTATGGGACATATTGGTCTGTACTTAAACTCAAGAGATATGGCTAAATTTGGTATGTGTCTGCTTAATAACGGCGTATTTGCAAAGCAGCAGATCATTCCGAAGCATTGGCTGCAAGAAGCACTAACTGCACAGACTACGGGATACCCGGCTTTTGGAGATTACGGATATCAGTTCTGGGTGGGTACGATGAGCGGCCAACCCTACAAGCTTGCCCACGGTCATGGCGGACAGCAAATCCTTATCCTACCCAAGTTAGATACGGTAGTGGTCTTTACAGCAGAGAGTAAGACAAACAATTGGAAGAACCCCCGCAAGCTGTTGGAAAAGTATATTATACCCACAATGAGCTAAACATACTTTTTCCTGACAAGTCATAGGCTTTTAAGGAAGAAGGAGTAGCGAACTAACCCCCTTCTTCTCCAAGTAGAAGGAGAGTGAGCCCTTTGTCCCCTTTCAAATCATCCACCGGATTGCCCGATAATATTGCGGGCGCGCTGTGCTATTTTTTCCCTTTTATCGGCGGTGTTGTCTTTCTCGCTCTGGAGAAACGCAACCGCTTCGTGCTGTTCCACGCGTTGCAATCACTGCTTACGTTCGGCGTGCTGATGATTCTCCATGTCCTAACCGGATTTATCCCTTTTCTCGGTTCCCTGTTGAGTGCAATCCTCTCTCTTTGCAGCTTTGCTATATGGCTGCTTATGATCTATCAAGCTTTAAGCAGCAGATGGTATAAGCTCCCTTGGGTTGGGGATATCGCAGAAAGTCAGATTCGGCATCTATAAACACCGCTGAACTAACACCTCTTATCGCTGAAAAGTATTCCCTTTTGCCCATCCACTCCTTACAATGGAAAGACGGGCATCAACGGAATTCTACAGGCTGGAGGAATTTAAATGTATCTATTCATCATAAACCCGCGTTCCGGCGGGGGCGCAGGCGGGCGGACCTGGCATACTGTAGAGGCGCTCATGAAAGAGCGGATGCTGCCATATATGACCTTGTTTACGCATAGCGCAGAGGGTGCAGAAGCCCTCGTTCTAAATACAATTAAACACCGTGAGGACTGGAAAGCCGCGATTGTAATTGGCGGCGATGGCACGCTGCACAGCATTTTGGGTGCCCTTCGTGGCAAAGATATTCCTATGGCAATCATCCCTGCCGGCTCCGGTAACGACTCCGCACGCGGCTTCGGCATTCCGCTTTCGACTGAAGCAGCGCTGGAAGCTGCACTTAGCGAACGGTATATCGAAGCCGATCTGATCTCAGGCGCAAACGGACTGACTTTAACAGCCGTTGCCAACGGCTTTGATGCTCAGGTGGCCGAGAATGTGAATGCCAGCCGTTACAAACGGCTGTGCAATGCCATTGGTGCAGGCCAACTGGCTTATATCATCGGCATATTGCATACGCTGATGACGTTTAAGCCATGCCGGGTGAGTGTTGCGTGCGACGGGACGGAGCACGTCTTTGAAAAGGCATGGCTGGTCTCGGTCTGCAACCTGCCCAGCTACGGCGGCGGGCTCTTGATCTGCCCGCAGGCGAAGGCCGATGACGGCCAGCTCGACGTCTGCGTCGTGCACGGGTGTAGCCGCGGGCAGCTGCTGCGGCTGTTCCCAACGGTACTGAAGGGCAAGCATGTAGCGTTGCCCTTCGTGTCGATGCTGCGTGGACGTAGCGTAGCCGTCAACTTCGCAGAGGCCCGGCCGGCGATCGGCGATGGCGAGAGCTTCGGCAAAGGGCCGCTTGCCGTGCGCTGCGAGCCTGGATCGCTGCGGGTGCTCTCGCCGCTGGCGGCGGTTAGCGCGCAGCGCCACGCCGATCCTGCAGCGGCATGCGGTAGCAACGGGTAATCCATACCCGTACATCACAAAAAACAGCAAGAGACAGGCTTATAAACCTGTCTCTTGCTGTTTTGTGTTAACTTCATCCGAATCTACACCAAAGAGTCTTAGCTAAGTAGCCCTTCCTCTTCTTCCACGAAAGAGATTCTTCCATCCTCCAGTGAAGCGATTCGCACGAGTGATTCTACCCGGTAACCAGCTTCCTGCAGTAACCGATTTCCTGGCTGGAACGCTTTTTCGATCACGATACCAATCCCAACCACACTTCCTCCTGCCTGCTCAACAATACGAGCAAGTCCGAAGGCAGCTTCGCCATTCGCCAAGAAATCATCGACAATCAGAACTCGCTCACCCGGAGCAATGAACTTCTTGGAAACGGTAATTTCATTCGTTTCTTTCTTCGTGAAGGAGTAAACCTTTTCTACATAAATATCCTCTGTGAGCGTCAACGATTTCTGCTTACGGGCAAAAATCAGCGGAACCTCCAGCTCTAATGCCGTCATAATCCCCGGAGCAATTCCCGAAGATTCAATCGTCAGTACCTTTGTAATCTCTTCGCCGGAAAAACGGCGGGTAAACTCACGGCCAACCTCACGCATTAGAAAGGGGTCCATCTGATGATTCAGAAAAGAATCTACCTTGAGCACGCCTTGCCCGAGTACAATACCTTCTTTTAACACCTTTTGTCTCAACAGCTCCATAGTGCTCCTCCTTCTCCCATCAATGAATCCTTTCTCCCCACTTTATAGACCTGTCGGTTTTTGTGGCAATAAATTTCCAACGATAGATTTTAAATTATGGTCATCCTTGCTCTTTTCTTGCCCATTATCATAACCCGTAATTCGGATCTCCACGAAATCGCCCGGATTTACCGGTTTAAAGATCAATTTCTCGCGATCTTCCAGTCTCACGTTAAATTTCATGTCCTTGAACATTTCAACTAGCTCTGCTTCTCCGGGACTTGCTCCTTTATCCAGAAACAGCAGTCCACGCAATTTTTTAGGACCATCCTCATGCACCACTTCAAAATGTACGATACATTCCATGCTTTTCACCTCCCTGTAATAGCTACTGCGCCTGTTCTTCCCCATCATCGCCTGGATCATGCATCACATATTTGCTGTGAATTTTGCTGTAACGCTCACCATAACGTTCTTCTAATTCTGCGCCCATATCCTGCTCCAGCTCGAACAGCACCATTTCCTGTGCAAAATGATTCAATAGCAGATCTACTAACACCGGGTGCTCGGTTACAACCGCTTGTGCCGATCCATCTTCATAGCGCATCCCGAGCATACACCAGCTCCGATCGATCACGAATGAGAACTTCCGTCCATCTGTTCGCTGAGTATCTCTTCCGAGAGGCGGCCATACCGGATAGGCGGCAGGAGCAGCATTGCCACCATCAAACGCCCACAAGAGTCTAACGCCACGCAACTCCGCCTGTTCAAGTTCACTCCGTAGAAGTGACGCTTCCTCACGCCACATATCCACTACGATCTCTTGCTCAGCCATATTAAGTTGGCGAATAAGAGCGCCCAATACATTGCGGTCACCTTCCACATTATAAAACGAAGGGCTAACAGGTCCACCGCGAGGCATCTCACTTTCCATATAAGCCAGTGAAGCTTGAACCCGTCCCGAGATCATGGTCGCAAGCTCCTCTGGATTGAGAACACTGTACCGCGCAGGTTCTCCTTCGCCACATCGTACATATCCCTGCTGCGTAAGGCGTTGTAACGCCGCATACACATTCGATCTTGAAACTCCGAGCTGTTTGGCAACCTCATAGCCAGAAGCCTGACCTTTTGTCGCAAGCTCTACCATAATTTTGGACTCCATCTCCGTGAAGCCCAGATTGCGCAGATGCAGCAGCAGCTGTTCCATCTTGTTGTCCCCCTAAGCTGACTGAAATCCGTACTATATTTGCTCTGACCCACATCGCGGGCACCATAAGGAGCCCTTAGGTAATTCGTTCCGACAGATTTGGCACTGGATCATATCTCGTACACCATGGTCCTCAGTGACCGCAGATTCCTCCTGATGCTCATTCTTGTGCCATTCGCCGAAGCGACGGTCTAGTTCAAGCTGTCTTTTTCTTTCCCGTTCCAGCTGCTCGGCTTGTTTACGTTCCCGCTCAATATCTTGCTCGCTCGCCTTATATTCCTCAAGTGGCAGCTCATCATCCGGATGCTGAACTTCAGCATATACGACACTCTGCGGGTGCAGCTTCATTGCAATTTCCTTCTCTTCATCCGTAAGCTCATCTGCACCATAATATTGATCTTCGTCATCTTCATTCACAGATTGAACAAATACCGGTGTGGAAGGCACCCTTCTCGAAGCGGACAATGGTTCCAGCTTACTTCCGCATTTCGGACAAAAGTTTGCATCAAGCGCCACAATATGACCACAGGAACATAACCGCTCATTTTTCAGCTCAGCAATTCGTGTCCGCAGGACTTCGATTTTTTCCTGAAGTTTGGAACAGTTACGGGACAGCTCCACCATTTTACCTTCAGCTACCGACATATCCTTTGAACGATATCCTTCATAAAAAAGTCTGCCCATTTTCGTAAATTCAACTTCCATCTCTTGTTCAACATCGGAAATAAGTCCGTTCAGCTTGCCGATCTCTACTGAGTTTTGGGCTTTTTCGGTAACCCGGCTCGCGCTATCTTTAATTTTTTTGATAAAACTCATTACAGTTCCTCCCTCTCCAGCGATACGTGTTTCTATCATACCAAATGTATCGAGTAGATTCATTAATGTGCTTTAATACGCGATTTAGAGGAGAATGTTCCTATAAAATCCATACTAATTGATTTAAGCCACTTCCCTCTTACACATATGGGTTATATTTCCTAATTTTGAATGTAATTTTGCGTCAGGGGTTCTACATCGGTTAAAATAGAATTATCACAAATAACGAAATCGGGAGAGTTTCAGTGGAAGAACATGAGAGCACACAGCTTACGCTTAGTCAGCTACAGGTACACGTAAAGGATCTGCAACAGTGGCAAGGTAACAGCAACGAGGATTTCGCCAAACTGGTTAACGAGTTCGAAGCCTTACCGGCACTCTATCGCCACGCGTTAAATGATCTTCAGAATAAAATTGATGTGATCAAGACGGAATGGCAATCCCGCGACGGCTTCAGTCCCATCGAACATGTCAAATGCCGGATCAAAGAACCAAAGAGCATTCTTCAAAAGATGGAGCGCAAAGGCTACGGCTTCAGCTTGGAAAATATGGAGCAATACATTCACGATATTGCCGGAATGCGGATTGTATGTGCCTTCGTTAAAGATATATACCGTTTAGTAGATCATCTTAGTACACGCGAAGACATCCGCGTGCTTGAGATTAAAGATTATATAGCTCATCCTAAACCAAACGGATATCAAAGCCTTCATCTTATAGTCGGTATCCCACTCGTCCTACTGGAAGGAACACGCTGGGTCAAGGCTGAGATCCAGCTGCGCACCCTAGCTATGGACTTTTGGGCAAGCATGGAACATATTCTGTATTATAAATTCGATAAGCAGTTGCCTTCGCATGTCGCTGAGGAACTGAAAGAAGCCGCGCGCGCCGCTGATGAACTAGATCAAAAAATGCTTCGTCTTCGCCGCGAAATTCTAGAGCTTTCAGAAGGAGAATTGCCTCCTGCTGGTCAGCATTAGAATAACTAACCAGATACTCTGTTAGATAATTAGGCAAAACAAGAGGCTGTTTCAAGAGTAGCATTCACTACTTTTGAGACAGCCTCTTTCGTATTTTCACTTACCGCTTAATCAGACCCTTATTCGCCCGACGTGCAGACGCTTCTGCAACCCGCTGCATAATCAAAGTTAATCCCTCAATGGCTTTAGGTGTCTGCGGTAGCAACGTTCCCCAGTCTTCTGTAACTTCAGCTACTACTACAGGCGAAGGAAACGGTCTAGCCGCAATCTCATGGAACTGTGGCCCAGGCTGATGTAGAGAACCCTCAGCAGCCGCTTCTGCCAGCCATTCGCCAGAGGAAATGGCCGGACCCTTGCGTTCAAGCCGAGCCAATTCTGTAGAAAGTTCACTAACCGAGGCCTCTTCTTCCTCTGTTTCAGCTTCGCCGCTAGAAATATCCCCTTCAGCCCAAAGGGCAAAAATTCCGTCCAAGAGCTCTCCTTTAGTAAATCCTCTCAGCGAAAGTGCCAGCAGTGGCTCTTCAGCAAGACGTTCTTTAATAAGCTTCAAAGTTTCCGCCTTATGCTCCAAACCCTCACCCTCAAAAAGGGCTTGCTCCAGCTCACTATCCGTAGGTAGAAGCTCAAGTTCTGCCAGCTCACCCGTCAAACGTCCTTGCAGCAGGGAAAATACTTCCCCGGGACTTAGTGCCAGACTTCGTAATATTTCTTTTCTTCGGGAAGCATGCCATACCGGAACCTTCAGAGAGAGAGGTCGATCCGCTTGTTGTTCCTGAGCAGGCGCACTGGCGTTCAATTCACCCTTCGACCGAGACCCTCCCGTCACTTTCCCAGGTAGCACCGACCATGCTGCTTTTACTAATCCAGGCACAACTTCCAGCCGCATCTCTAACCGTTCACTCATTGTTCGATCCCTCCGTAACACTCATATCTGTCTTACATCCAGTCCTGATCCTGCAGTTCAATAAGTTCCTTCAGCTCATGATTGGACATCTCAGTCAACCATGTTTCGCCAGAGCCAACAACCTGCTCGGAAAGATTCTTCTTACGCTCAATCAATTCATCAATACGTTCTTCCAACGTTCCTTGGCAAATCAACTTATGCACTTGAACATTTTTATCCTGACCAATTCGGAATGCCCGGTCTGTCGCCTGATTCTCGACTGCCGGATTCCACCAACGGTCATAATGGATGACATGATTAGCTCTTGTAAGGTTCAACCCTACACCACCCGCTTTTAAAGAAAGTACGAAGAAGGATGGGCCTTTTCCCTCTTGAAAATCATGAACCATCTCGTCGCGCTCTCGTTTTGGAATTCCGCCGTGTAAGAATAGCGGCGCTGTTCCATAACGCTTAGTCAGCTTGCTAACCAAGAGCTCACCCATCGCTACATATTGAGTAAAGATCAACACAGATTCTCCGACCTCCGCAATGCTATCCAGAATCTCGAACATGACTTCCATTTTACCGGAATGCTCACTTCGCGGACCCCTGCCTTCTTCTTTGCGGAATAGCTGAGGATGATTACAAATCTGCTTCAATTTCGTTAGAGAAGACAGCACGAGTCCTCTGCGAGCCATCCCGCTACTCTCTCCAATCACGCCAAGCATTTCATCCACGACACCCTGATATAGGACTGCCTGTGTTTCCGTCAGCGGACAATAAGACTTCAGCTCCAGCTTTTCCGGTAAATCTTTAGAGATATCCGGATCGCTTTTCAAGCGGCGCAACAAGAATGGCGATACCAAGCGATGCAATTCCCGCAGTCGTTCTCCACCCTCTCCAGATACATAACGCTGCCGGAAGGAATGGTAGGTTCCTAGGTAACCCGGGTTTAAAAAGTGAAAAATAGACCATAACTCACCTAGTCTGTTCTCTACTGGTGTCCCCGTCATAGCTATGCGATGCGGCGCTGATAGCTTCATCACACTTTGCGCCTGTTTCGTCCGATGATTCTTAATATACTGAGCTTCATCCAGCACCACAGTGGACCACTGAACATTCGCTAAATCCTCGCTGTCACGACCTGCTAAATGATAGGTCGTCAATACAATATCATGACTGGCAGCCAGTTCTAAAAAGCTATCTCCCCGCACTCGGCGTCCACCATGATGAATGTGAACTTTAAGCGAAGGCGCAAAGCGCTGCAATTCCCGCTGCCAGTTCCCCAAAAGTGAGGTTGGGCATAGAATCAGCACAGGCTCCTGCTTCTCTTCAGGTGGAGCACTTAAAGCGCGGTCCAGCAGGCAGGTAATGACCTGCACCGTCTTACCGAGACCCATGTCATCGGCCAGACACACCCCAAATCCCAGACCACTGAGAACGGAGAGCCATTGATAGCCGCGCTCCTGATAAGGTCTCAGGGTGCCGTGCAGACCTTCAGGTACGGCACGCACTGGAAGATTACGCAATATGTCGCCCCGCATCAGCGATGACAATAGTCCGGATGTTTCCATCCCCGTGACCGACATCCCTTTCCAGAGCCGCTCTTCACCATCCTCAGCCTCTAGGCGCATCCAATCGGCTGCGGTCATTTCCCCATTTTCATGGCGTTTCATATATCTAAGAACCTGGCGAATTTCTTTAGGATCTACCTCAATCCATTCTCCGCGGAAACGTACAAAGGGTACGCCTGCCTCCACTAGTGCGTTTAGTTCTTCTTCACTGATTGTACTCTCCCCAAGTGAGGCTTCAATGCGAAATGAAATCAGCTCTTCCATCCCAAGAGCCACTGGAGCAGGACTATCAATCCCACTCACTACCGGCTGCATTTTCATTTTCATGCCAATCCGGCGGCGTCCCTCACGGCTCCAGCGCGATGGCATCTGCACGGTTATTCCACGCTCACGCAGCTGCTGCACCGTCTCCTTCAAAAAGAAATAAAGACGCTCTGGTTCCAAATCTGCTCCCGTAGGTGCAGGCATAGAAAGAGCGCGCTCTATGTCTGGAGAGATTCTTGCCGCTCGGCCCAGCGCTATAAGAAGCTGCTGCTGTATATTTCGATAGCGTTTCCCCCATAACGTAAACTCTCGTTCCTTACTGCTCCAAATCGATTTTGCCGGAATCCAGAATTCCCCTTCTTCCTTGTTCTCCGCCCAGAAGGTTAACCGCCAGATTTCTTCATTATCTCCAGGGGGCTCAAGACGTAGCCCAAGACCCAGCTGTCCACTCCGCGCTTCTTCAGGTTCCGATTGCGGCACATCGCTACCAGCTGTCTCATTCACAGTAGCCAGAAGATCTGTCACCTCTGCTTGCGTTCCCTGCACGGGTATATCCCGGCTGCCTGTAAGAAGACTATTCCACCACAGCTCAGTTAAAGGGGAGTAACCCCGGCGATAATTGGCTTTGTAAGGGGTAAGTTCACTTTCAATACCCGCAATCACTTTCTTTATCTCTGCAGTCATTACCGCCTGCATAAAGGAGTAAAGCACATAGGCGCCTGCCTCTTCCCTCGAAGATAAATCCCCCGCTTCAGCTATATGCGTCCCTAAGGCCAATACCGGCATGGACGACGCCAGCTGCAGAAAGATCTCCTTATCCTCCTGCTTTCGAAAAGCTGGAGACCAGCAGACCGTTGCTGCTTGTTCACCACCACGACGGCGTGAACCTACCGGACGTGGGGGCAAGGCTCCTGGCGTAACGCCGCCAGTACCCATCAATTCCAGCGCAAAGCGGGCTGCTGCCGCCCAATAGCGCAATTCGCCTCCAGGCTCTACTCCCTGATCTCGGCATAACGTCTCATCCCATGCCAGAAGCAGTTCAAATGCATCGCTAGGGACTAAGGCGAGCCCTTCGAATGTTCTTCCGGGCAATCCACGGCGTGCTGGCTTCCCCTCTACAGGAGGAGCCGGATATTTCACTTCTGCGAGCCGCAGAGCAGCACTCGCAAAAGGGCGAACTCCTCCCTGCAGCTCCAGCCGCTTCACCACTCGGGTCCAAGCGTCAACCTTCGGCTCCGAAGTTTCGCCAGAGAAGCAAAATAACACATCCCCCAACCATATTGCATAAAGATGCTTAGTCATCGGTGATCTCCTGTCTTTTAAGCAAGCAAAAAAAGAACCAGTCCGCCACCATCAGGTGGTAACTGCAACCTTTTCCGCGAGAAATAAATTTTGAAGCTATACAAGTAGAAGTAGTTTCTCCATCCTTTTAGAGATGAGATACACTCCTGTAAGAAATATAAGGATAAAGAACTAGGATAAAACTTATCTGCTCTTGAATCTTCATCTCTTCATCTTATACGAAAAAGCGCTGATTTAAAAACGTTTCTGCATATTTTCTGTAGATTTTTATACAAATAAAGTTGAAGTACGTAGAAACACCCATGAATTTGATTCATTTCAGCATATTTTTAATAAATGTTCTAGCCACTATCGTAAAATACCCTTCACCACTACCATACTATCCATGAACATTATGACTCGCTAGTCACTTCTTTTCTTGTTTATAGTCTTAATTGTGCCGAAAGCGGGTATATTCTAAGTAAGCATCACCCTATTAAAAAGCTAGGGAGTGAATTATTTGAGACGTTATAATCCTTATAAATGGTGGAATCTTCTGTTTTTTTTAGGTGTGATTATCGTGAATGTGCTCTCGGTCACCTTACCATTAGGCGGGCACAGCACTGGAGAAATCTCTGATAAATATCAGACCTACATCACACCTGCCGGTTACGCGTTTTCCATCTGGTCATTGATTTATCTACTGTTAGCCGGCTTCATTATTTATCAATTCCGCTCCTATACAGCCTCTAGAGATTCTGTGCGGGCGGTTCAGTTCTGGTTTGTTCTGAGCTGTATTTTTAATATGAGTTGGCTCTTCCTTTGGCAATACTTATACATTGAGCTCTCTCTGGTTGCTATGGTGCTGATGTTAATCACACTGATTGTCATTTACCGAAAAACACGTTTGATCGCTAATCCTACCTCAGGCGAGAAATGGCTGATGAAGCTACCCTTTAGTATATACCTTGGCTGGATCTCTGTGGCTACTATCGTGAACATCAGCGTTGTTCTAGAAAAGAATCATTGGGGAGGTTGGGGTCTTAGCGGTAGCACCTGGGGCGTTATCATGCTCTGCGTAGGAACTCTACTTGCAATTGTGGTCAGCTATCCTTACCGAGATAGCATTTATCCACTCGTATTCGTGTGGGCCTTCATTGCGATTGCCTTGGAACACAAAGAGACCAGCGATGTCTATTTAACCGGAATGATTACAGCAGGCCTCCTGCTTCTTTACAGCATCTGGTTATTGTTCAAACCCCGCCGTAGCAGGTATCGGAGATACAGAAGTTACTAATTCTAATATAAAAAATGGCAGGCTAGGGTTATCCACCTTAGCCTGCCATTTTGGTAAAATAATAAAAGTGCAAAGGATAACTCCTTATTTCTTACGAGCTACCGCTTCAATCTCAACAAGTCCGTCTTTAGGCAGACGCGCAACCTCAATAGCACTGCGGGCAGGATAAGGTTCTTTAAAGAAGGTGCTATAAACCTCATTAACGGCCGCGAAATCATTCATATCCTTTAAGAATACAGTTGTCTTTACTACATGGTCTAGTGTTGCACCAGCTTCCTCAAGAATCGCTTGTACATTGTTAAGCGCTTGACGCGCTTGTTCTTGTACACCCTCAACCAAATTACCCGTTTCCGGATTCAGACCAAGTTGTCCTGAAGTGTATACCCAGCTACCCGTGGTTATAGCTTGACTATAAGGACCGATTGCTCCGGGTGCTTTTGTTGTAGCTACTTGTTTTTTGCTCATCTTACTACCCCTCTCCATTATGCGCTGATCATTTATTGTCCATTGTAAGTCCTGTTCTCATCTTAATGCAAATTTATTAGAGACCCAGAAAGCTTAGCGTTTCCCAATCACATGTATCACTTCATTCGTATAAATATGTAATCCATGGGTATCCGCAGACGCAATGTTAACCATAGCTCTTGCGACTGTCGTACCAGGTATTGCACGATATTTAGCCGCCTTACCCACCATTACAAAATCCAGCGCTTTCATCAAACTGGCTCCGACTCTCTCCCCTAATCTGAATTCTTCACGTTGGCCCAGTAGCAAGGAGGGGCGAAATATATGCATACCTTGAAATCCAATAGCGGTTAAACCTTCTTCCGCTCTTCCCTTAGTCCGACTGTAGAAATTACGCGACTTCGCATTTGCCCCTATTGAAGAGACGACCAAAAACTGTTTAACACCCTGTTCTCTCGCTATGGCTGCAGCATCAAGCGGATAGTGTAGATCGACTCGTTCAAACTTTTCTTGTGAACCCGCCTTTTTTATCGTAGTTCCTAAACAACAGAAGATGGAATGTACCCCTTCGAACGACTCTGTATAGTTTCTTAGGTTCTCCCAATCTACAACGATTTGTTTAAGCTTAGGATGTTCTATGGCTAACGGTGTCCGTACAAGCACCCTTACTTCTTCCCAGTTATCACGATTTAACAATTCCTCCGTAACCGCTTTGCCTACCAATCCGGTGGCACCTAATACCATCGCTATTCTTAACAAGGAATAACCCCCTTTTACTTCTATTCGTCCTTTAGAATACGACGACCTAGCAGAAACGCAAGTGCAATCATAAGCGTCCCTACCACTAGCTGCATACCGTATACCTGAGTCCATTGCGGCCAGTGCGCAATTTTTTCATAGAGCTGACCGCCAATAAGCGGACCAAAAAAGGATGATAACCCGGTAAGCGCCGCATATGTGGCCATATACATCGGCCGTTCTTTTTTCGGCGTGTCTCCAATAATAAAGTTAAAGGCCAGCTGGTTGAAACCGCCTACACCAACACCAAAAACGATATGGGCCGCAAATAAGACCACCAGCATCGGCATCACAGACAAGAGTCCCCACATCAATGAGGACAGTGCAATAATCGGCAAAGTAAAGAATAACAGTCGCTTATTGCTGTATTTCGCATTTAGATTGCCCCAAACGTAGAAGCTAGCCATCATAAACACGGTCTGGGACACATTAAGCAATGACAACGTTTCATAATTAATATGAAGTAACTGCAACATGACATAAGAGTATAGCGGAACCGTTAGGTTCTGCAACAACAGCCAAGCAGCCAGAAACAAGGTTGACTTCATAAATAATGTATCTTTAAGCGGTTTCTTAAACATGGGCAAAAATTTATGCTCTTCTGATTTCTCGAACGGTACATCCGGATAAAAAAAGAATACTACGACATTCGATATCGAGAAGATCCACACAACAATATATAGAATCAGAAAACCATGACCCCCGGGATAACGGTCCAGAATAATACCTCCGCCATACATAACCAAACTTCCAAGTGCATTCAGGACCGTGTTACGAATCCCAAAATAACGTCCACGTACCCGTGCGGGAACTAGATCACTAATCACTGAGCTCCACAACACACCACCAGCAGTATTGGCAATAAAAGCAGTAGTATATAAAGCAATAAATGCGATGACCCAATATTCTTTAGGAAAAATAAACGGGATTAGTCCCGTAGAACCCCAAAGTATCCTATGCAGACCGATAAAAGTAACCATAGCCCATTTGCGACTTGGCAGCTTCTGAATCAGAAAAGCTACCCCAATCTGTGCCACATTAACTAATGTAGTAAGCGCTAGCACAAATCCAATTTGACTAGAGGAAGCTCCTAAATATAGTAGAAATCCTGTTAGGAACTGCCCTTGCAGCAGTACCTGAAAAATAGTTGACGGCACACCTTCCAGCGTAGCTATACGCAAATTTCTGCGATGCACTGAAGGTTTACGAACACGTTTTGAAACCGTAACCTTATGCTTATTTTCCATGTTGTCCATAGAGGCGGTAACACTCCTTTGATGCGGCATTGGCTTCATTCTACTCCGCATCAATCTACTGTCAATACGCCAAATCACCAAATAATATTGGAGCTTTACTCACTATCCACTTCAAGGGGCAAATAAAGCGAAAATCGACTCCCCTTCTCTTCCTTACTCTCTAGAGAAATGAACCCGCCGAGCAATCTGGCCAAGTCATTACTAATAGAAAGTCCTAGTCCTGTTCCACCATATTTCCGGCTAGTCGTTCTGTCTGCCTGTTGAAAGGCTTCAAAGATCATGGCATGCTTCTCCGGTGCGATTCCTATGCCACTATCCTCCACATCAAATACAAGCCAATGTTGCACGGCATCCCCTTCCCCACCTTCCTGCTCGTGGATATGCAGCGATACGAAACCTGTCTTTGTAAATTTAAAAGCATTTGAGAGCAAATTACGCAAAATCTGCTGTACGCGATGTGGATCGGAATGAATCATTGGAGGGACATTCTCATCCATGGAGATATTAAAAGCCAGTCCTTTTTGTTTGGCCGTCACAGCGAACTGCATTGCCAGCAAATCTGGGATCTCGCTAACATTTAATTCTTCATTTATAATATCTAATCGACCTGCCTCCACCTTGGATAAATCCAGAATGTCGCTGATGATCATCAATAATTCATCACCCGAACGATGGATAATGGCTGCATACTCTCTTATTTCTGCTTCCGTAAGCAAATCATCATTTTCTTCAATTAATTGCGATAGATTAATGATGCTATTCAATGGAGTTCTAAGCTCATGTGACATATTGGCGAGAAATTCCGATTTGAATTGAGATGCCATCATTAACTGATTAGCACGCTCTTCAAGATCAAGCTTGTTCTTATGTAATTCTTCAGTCTGAGCAGACAACTGCTCGTTAGCATGCTGGATCTGCTCATTCCTTAGAAGACCGAGTTGAAAATCACGGATAATTAATGAGAACAAAATACTTAAAATTAGCCCCGCAGGGAACGTAATTGGCATAATCTCTCTTATGTACTCTTCCACAGGGATAACGCCTAACGCCATAATGTTTATGGCATTCATAAGATTAACGATTAGAATAACGATCAGACCTTGATTCACAATACTGAGGGTTGAGCGTCTGACCCAGTAGCTAAGCGCCGCGCAAATAACTCCCAAAATAAAAAGATTTAGCATTCCTGCAACTGCTGCCTCTGTCACTCCGAAAGTTAACCTTGTAAGCCCCGTCCCTATACCGATCAAAATAAGTGTGATGGGTCTAGGATACGCCAGCGTCGAGATGATTAAGGGTACAAACCGCAAATCAAAGATCACATGGTCGTCCAAATTATAACCAAAAAGAGTACTGATCCAACCAGCAAAGATCGCCAGGATCACCCAGCTCGCCTTTTTTATTCCTACACTTGCATTTGAAATGGTATGTTTATAGATCAGATTAGCCAAATAGGCCACGGCTATAAGAATTGCGGTATTCCCGAAAAATATTTTAAGATACCCCATAGTTTTGCTCCTGCCTGCACAAGATAAATTACAGATTTCATCTCACAATAATACCATAGCTTAACCTTCGCACACCTAATTGTTGCATAGGAAGAGCGCAAATCGTATACGATTTGCGCTCTTCCTATGCATTTTATATTTGGGTACTTAGAGTATAAGCTATTTTGAATTAATCTCGGTAGGAACGTCCCCAGCTTTGATACTCTTTTTCCGCGTCTTCTTTCGAATGGCCATAACGCTCTTGTAGTTTACCTACCAACTTATCCTTTTCACCATCAATCACATCAAGATCGTCATCTGTAAGCTTGCCCCATTGCTTTTTGGCCTCGCCTTTGAGCTGTTTCCATTTTCCTTTAAACACATTGTTGTCCATTATATGCTCATCTCCTTAGCTGAATTAAGTAGGGTAGAATACTATCCTGTGTTATCGTTACATTACCCTGTCCTATTCGCCATGAATCTTACCTAATCTATAGAAAGTCACAATTTGTCAAATAATAGTTTAAAAAAAGGTATTCAAATCCTTTAAAATTTGATACAATCAATGTATAAATTAAACATTTAATTTTTTAAGTGATTTTTTTCACATGAGTTATTTGCTCTATGTGCTAGAATGCCCTCGGAGATGAAACAACATCATTAAATTTTTTTCTATCGTATGCCGATATATGTCATGATACTGTTAGAGTTTGGCTCTTCACCCCAAGATTAAAGTGACAAATATCATTTATAAAGTGATTTTTATCACTTCGCATTACTATTAAAATGTTTTACATTTTAATATATATATTTTAAACTATATTTTTGGAGGTCATAACAAATGAAAAAAACAACAGTAATCTTGTCGACTGCCCTTATCTTAGGTAGTTTGCTTGCAGGTTGCGGTAACAACACAGACAACACACCGGCGGCTACTAATGCTCCAACAGAAAACAGTACAGCAACTAATTCCACTAACACTGGAACTGAAGCGGCTACGTACAAAGACGGAACTTATTACGCTACTGCTGATGTGGACGCTAAAACTGGCTGGCAATATTTCGCACTCCTAACTGTAGAAGGTGGAAAGATCACTAAGGCTGACTGGGATGCTTTTAACGTAAACACTGCTGGCGATCTGAAGAAAAAAGTTTCCGAAGATGGTAAATATGGCATGAAAGCTGGTGGTGCTTCTTCTGAATGGCACGAGCAAGCAGCAAAAGCTGAAGCTTTCCTGATTGAAAAACAAGATCCAGCAGCTATAACTTTAGACGCTGAGGGGAAAACTGATGCTATCTCCGGTGTATCTGTACACGTATCTGACTTTGTAAAAGCTGCTCAAGCTGCTCTGGCTGCTGGACCTGTTGAAGCTGGTCAATACAAAGACGGAGGTTACCATGCTGAAGGCGAAATGGATAAAGACTCCGGTTGGAAATCCACTGTTGACTTGACTGTTGCTAACGGTAATGTTGTTGCTGTTAAATTCAGTGGCGTAAATGCTGCTGGCGACGACAAGAAACAATTCTCCGTCGATGGTAAATACGGTATGAAAGCTGGCGGCGCTTCTGCTGAATGGCATGAAGAGATCGCAAAAGTTGAGCAATACTATCTTGAAAAAGGTACTGCTCCAGAACTTACAGCTGAAGGTAAAACTGATGCAATTTCCGGCGTGAGTATTCATGTTGGTGAATATTTTACACTTGCTGAAAAAGCACTCGAAGGCGCGAAATAATTTCGCATAACCTTCTGCAGTTAATCAGACGAATGAGGTGAATTTCTTTTGAAAAAAATAGTCATTTTGGGCGGCGGCTACGGCGGCGTACTCACGGCTAAGAAACTGGCAAAGAAATTTAAGAAAAACAAAGATGTTGAAATCACACTGATCGACCGGAATCCATATCACACTCTATTGACTGAGCTGCATGAGGTTGCCGCGAACCGTGCTCCAGAGGATTCAATCAAGATCGATCTAAAGAAAATCTTTGCTGGACTTAAAGTGAATGTTGTTCTTGACGAAATCAGCAATATTGATTTCAAGGGTAAGAAACTCAAATCCAATAAAACTACCTATGCGTACGATTACCTTGTAATCGGTACAGGTAGCAAACCAACCTTCTTCGGCATTCCAGGTGCAGAAGAGAATACCTTCTCCTTCTGGTCTTACGATGATGCGGTAGCATTGAAACGTCAAATCCGCGACATGTATACCAAAGCCGCTATGGAGAAAAATCCAACTGTACGCCGTGCAATGTTAACTTTCGTTATCATTGGTGCCGGCTTTACAGGTGTCGAGCTTGTTGGGGAAATGGCTGAGCAACGCGAGGAATTGTGCAAGGAGTTCTATATCGACCCATCCGAAGTAAGATTGATTGTGGCTGATATGGCTCCGAAGATTCTGCCTATCCTTCCAGATAAGCTGATTCAAAAAGCCGAAGCTCACCTTCGCAAGCTGAACGTGGAAATTGTAACAGGCGCCAAAATCACTGAAGTAGGCGAAGGTAGTGTTGCCCTTGGTGAGAAAAATGTTGTCGCTTCACAAACCATCGTTTGGACTGCAGGTGTTGAAGGTTCTGAAATCGTGGGTGGACTTGAAGTACAACAACAAGGACGCAAACGTATTGTTACGAATGAGAACCTTGAAAGTGTAGATCATAAGAACGTATATGTAGTAGGGGACAACATTTTCTTCATTCCTGAAGGTGAAACTCGTCCTGTACCACAAATGGTTGAGAATGCTGAACAAGCAGCTCCGATCGTTGCTGGTAACATTGCAGCTGACATTCAGAACACTGCTAAAAAAGCATACAAACCTGGTTTCCACGGTACCATGGTATCCATCGGTAGCCGCTACGGTGTAGCAAACGTTGGTTTGCCAGGCAAGTTCTTTATGCTTACTGGTTTTATGGCAATGTTATCCAAACACTTTATCAATATGTTCTACCTGTCTCAGGTTGTAGGCTTCAATAAAGTTTGGACTTACATGATGCATGAGTTCTTCCATGTTGAGAACCGTAAGAGCTTCTTGGGCGGACACTTCTCCAAGCGTTCACCTAACTTCTGGCTCGTTCCGCTTCGCATGCTGCTTGGTGGAATGTGGTTATATGAAGGTATAGATAAGCTACGGAAAATTTGGGTAGATCCAAACAAGATATTCCTAATTCCAGCCGCTCCTTTTGCAACGGATGCTTCATCAGCAGCCAGCGTAGCGGTGGATGCAGTTAAAACAACAGTAGATGCACAATCTGCAGCTTCAGCAGTATCCACTGCAAAAGAAGCGGTTGAAGCATTGCCAGTTCCTGGCTTCGTTTATAATATTACAAACTGGTTCATGGATTTGATGTTCTACAACAACGACGGAAGTTATACATTCCTCGCAAAATGGTTCCAAATCGGTATGGTATGTGCAGAAATCGTGTTCGGTATTATGCTCATCGTTGGTCTGTTCACAGCTATTGCTTCTATAGCGACGATAGCCATGTCCGTCATGATCTGGTCGACCAAAATGGCTTCTACAGAAATGTTATGGTATGTTGGTGCGGGTATCGCCTGCATCGGCGGATCGGGCAGCACATTTGGCCTAGATTACTATGTACTTCCTTGGCTTAAGAAACATTGGAAGAGAGTTCCGATCGTCAGACGATGGTATCTATACACCGACTGATTATAAAGCCCTGAATTCGTGTAATTTATTTTAAAGAAAATATGTAGATTGCATGTCAGTAAGCTAAATATGGATGTACTTCAGAGTAATGTGTCCCTAGGACACATTACTCTCCTTATTTACAAGAAGAAAATAATCTTCCTAATATCAGGAAATGGTCAATTTATTCTTTAATGAATGGTTTTGTAGGGATGATCAGGGGTATGGTTTCTTCCGGCAAAACCGACAAGAAGGAGAGAATCTTGTGAACAAACAACTCATAGAAGATACCCTCCGGTTGTTGCATACTGAAATGTCACCTATTGCCGGAATTGAGCTTAATCCCTCTCCGGCTGCATGTGAGCAGCTAATCTCGGTACTAGAACGCCATGATCTGGAATACAACCGCAAAGTCAATTTGCTGGGTATTTACACTATTCTCACTTTGGCAGCTGAGCGCCATATGGAATGTATCCCACATCATCCCGACCTTACACGCAACATTTTGGATGGAGATTATTTGTACAGCTTTTACCTTCAGTTTGCGGTGAAATGCCGTGAGCTCGACCTAGTTGCTTATCTAGCTCCTTCGATCAAAAAAATGCAAATTAGACGGTCAAATGGAGACTTCGCGGAACATGATCCAGCGGCTGGAATCGAACAGTTCTTGATTCAAGAGTGCAGACAGCGCAGTCGCACAAGCAAAGCCATTTGACAGGTGGGATCTATAAGATGAAGCTGCATGAGGCCTTAAACATAGACATAGACGAAATTAATCGTGAAATCGTAAATCTAGTGGCACGAGATAAGGATGTTCCTAAGAAATCACAACTCGGGCAGAGTGTTCTTGAGCTTATAAATTCTGGAGGTAAACGCCTCCGTCCTCTTATGGTCATTGTTGGCAGTCGTTTTGGCCGAAAGGATACAGGTCGAAGAGCGCTTCAATTAGCTGCTGCCGCTGAATTTATTCATGTTGCCTCATTAATTCATGATGATATCATCGACGATTCTGAGTTACGGCGGGGCAAACCCGCCCTACATACTAAGACAGGCACACTATCAGCTGTGCATATTGGCAATTATATGTCCGCTCGGGTTATCGAACTGTTAAGCAAATATACCGGAGACAAAAACAAATATGTTCATGACTTATCTTCTGTAGCTACTGCTCAGCTCTGTCTAGGTGAGTATCAGCAAATGGAACATGCTTTTGATTATGAGATTACAATGGAACAATATCTTGAGAAGTCCTTAAACAAAACAGCTCTTCTTATGGCCACCTGCTTACGTGTGGGTGCATTATCCACCGAAAGCTCAGAGGAAGTGGCCAACCTTCTGTATACCTTTGGCGAAGCCTTAGGCATGTCTTTTCAAATACAAGATGACCTGCTGGATTTCACGCAGTCTGAGGCTGTACTGGGTAAGCCCGCCGGTAGCGATCTGCGTCATGGTCAGGTTACCCTGCCAGTGCTTTATGCATTACAGGATCCAAAGCTTTCGCCTGTGATTCGTTCAATCGGCCCTGATTCTTCGGATGCTGAGGTGGCACATGTGCTCGCCCTTATTAAGAGAAGCGATGCCTTAGCTCGCGCCGAACAGTTCAGCCAGAACTACCTAGATAAGGCTGGAGCGATTGTGCAGCAGCTCTCCTCCTATCCGGCGCATGCCGATCTGGATACGCTACTGCAATATTTTGCCGACCGTGATCGCTAAGGATCTGCTCTCAGAGCAATCAAAAACGGATACCACCCATTTACTTGGGTTGGTATCCGTTTTTTTATGTACTTTTGCTAAACAAGCCGAACGTAGCGCAGCGCCCGTGAGCGTGTTTAGCCTTTTAGCTTCCAGGCTCTACTATTCCGAACATATAGGGAAATCCTCCCTTTAATTAGCTTAAAATCGCTTGGAATCCACGATTATAAGGAATTCGTCCCTCTAAAAACCTAAATTTGTATGGTTTATAGACTAATCAGCCAATTTAGAGGGAGACTTTCCCTATAACAAGATCGAAAGTCACTTAAGCTCGAAAATATAGGGAGCTTTCCCCTATAAGTCTACCTTAGATTAGTTCAGCCCTCTCACACTGCTCTAGCCCCCCTCGCAGATGCCCACAAAAACAAAAAAGGAAAGCCGCGTAGCCAGCTTTCCGATCCCATTGCCTACCCCCTTTTGGGTAGGCTATTGTCTTTTGTTGTTAGCTTGGAGGCAATGCGCCAATGGTTAGGACAGAACGGAGTGGAATTTTGGAACTGTAGAAACGAAGTGCTCGCCTTTATTCTCGGATTTCTACCGCAGACAGCCGGTTCAAATCAAAGAAATCCGAGGATAACAGCGATCGAAAGTCCAACATTCCACGCAGTGCAGCTTCCTAACCTCCTAACCATCCATCGAACTAACTCTCCCTAGCTAACATAAAAAAAATCAATCAGCGTACACAATAAAATCACTATGCTGATCACCTGATTCAGATTATAAGAGGCCACCTTCATCAGCTTACGATTCGATGGTTTTATAATCTTATGCTCGGTCATCAGGAGCAGCGTCGCAATCCCAATTCCCACCAGATACATCCAGCCGAGATCACGCCATAGATATAAGAACAATAGCAGCATAATCATGATGAAATGTAGACCTTTTGCAATGCGCAGCGCGTTCTCTAGACCGAAAAAGCTAGGAATAGACCATAGACCATGCCGCCGATCAAAGTCAATATCCTGAGTGCCGTAAATAATATCAAATCCGGCAATCCACAGCATAACAACAGTACCGATAACAAACGGTGTAAATGCGATATTTCCGGTTACAGCGAACCATGCGCCAATCGGTGCAGAAGCAATAACAAATCCTAAATATAAATGACTGAGAAAGGTAAACCGCTTCGTGTAGGAATAGGTTGATATCAATACGATAGCCACCGGTGACAAGATCAAGCAGAGCAAATTAAGCATGCCTGAAGCCACAATGAAAATGGCATAGTTGACAATAACAAAGACAACAACTTCTTTTTCCGCCAGTAAGCGTCGAGGCAGATGTCGATGTGCCGTACGAGGATTCTGTTCATCGAACGTACGGTCTGCCAGCCGATTGAATGCATTGGCGCCATTACGGGCGCCTATCAATGCAATCAATCCCCAGATCATCACATGTCCCGATGGCCAGCCCCCAGCGGCCCACACCATCGAGATAATGGCAAATGGCAGCGAAAAAAGTGTATGAGAGAACATCACCAGTTCGCTGAACATTTTAAGCTTTAGGCCTGCAGTTTTAAAAATGTTTAGAATAGCCATTCGTTTTCCTCTTTCTTCGCTACTTGAAATTCATCGTATTAGTCATTAAGCTCCGCAAGAACTTCGTTCAGGACGTTAAGCATCCCGTCGATATCTTCTTCCGTAATAATCATCGGTGGCTGGAAGGCTAGTACATTGCGTCCTATGCCATTTTTGCCGATTAGATAACCTCGGTCCTTCATCGCCTCCAGCACTTGATCTGTAAGTGCCGCTGCACCCTCAGCATCTACACCCGTTAGCTCCGCACCCAGCATTAGTCCAGTTCCCCGCACATCAACCATCAACGAAGGATAACGAGCTTGCAATGCCTTCAGACCTGCCTTCAATCGTTCTCCGAGCTGTACCGAGCGTTCAGGAAGCCGTTCATCTCGAATATAATCAAGCACAGCCAGCGCCGTTGCAGCAGATACCGGATTCCCCCCAAATGTGGAAGCTGAAGGACGGTTTAGAGCAAGAGCAATCTCATCGGTTGTAGCGAAGGCTGCAACTGGAATTCCGTTACCGAGTGCTTTGGCCATACTTATAATATCGGGTACAACGTCAAAATGCTCCATAGCAAACATTTTACCAGTACGTCCAAATCCAGTTTGGATTTCATCAGCGATTAGGAGTACACCGTATCTCTCTAACAATGCTTTTACATCACGGAAGTAGGTTCGGGTTGGCATAATCATTCCGCCGTTGCCTTGGATTGGCTCTACGATCATAGCAGCGATAGTATTCCCCTTCTCTTCAAGCACCCGCTCTAGCGACTCCAGGGATAACGATGCCGCTTCCTCCAGCGATAAATCCGGATGATAAGGGCGAGGAATAAACTCAACGTCATGATCCAAATATTTATCGGTACGCCACATAGGCAGGCCTGTCACACTCATAGTTAGATTGGTACGGCCATGCAGGCCACTCTCCAGCGCTATAAACCCTTTACGTCCCGTATACAACCGAGCGAGCAGCAGAGCTCCCTCATTAGCCTCAGAGCCACTGTTAACAAAGAAGGTCCGTCGTAGCCCACCCGGCATAACCTCTTCCAAACGCTCTGCCAAATCTACACTCGGTTGAGTTAGATAGATGGTTGTCGTATGCTGCAGCTGCTGCAGTTGTTCAATCGTGCGTACTGTTATAGCCGGATTACAGTGACCACATGCGACTACGGATACGCCAGCGAAGAAATCCGTATAGGACTTTCCTTTTTCATCATAAACAAACTGCATTGAACCACGAACAAGCTGAGGTGCATCACGGTAAAAATGCTGTGTACAAGGATAGAAATATTGCTTACGTTTGGCTGCTACTGCTTCTCTTCCGATGAAGTCTTGTTGTTCCATGAAGGGTTCTCTCCTTTTTGTGAAAATAGTAACTTATTCATAGAGTCCTGTGCACCGCCCTATCACTTAGGCGATATTTAGTTCCCATTAAAATACAATTAGTTGAACTGTAGCGAGCCCAAAGTATAACCAGCATAGACCGGCTTAAGGCCGCCCAGCATGTCATCCCCGCTATCAGATCGGTTGATTGCCTGTTGATAAGAAACAATAATTTCACGTAGCTGTTCGACGCTATAGGTTGCTCCTTCAATACGGAAGCTTGATATCCCTAGTCCACTCATCTCACTCAACAAAGGTAAATAGCAAAGCTCTTTTGCGAATAAAAGATGGCAACGGCCGTGCTGATCACGATATACCGGATTCTCGCCTTGGTCTGTCTTTAGTACCAATACATTATTGTGTACATATTGATTATCCTCTTCAGCAATAGGCTCCATTAACTCCGTATTCTCATAAAGATCATGTTCCATATACATTAGTGCAGGTGTACCATGAACAACAACTTCCAAAGGCGTTTTGCAACGAGAGGCAAAGGTAGCAAAATGCTCTAGCGTCATTTCTGGCGATACCGAAAGCTGAGTTAAACCTAAGTTAGCATATAATTGCGCTGAAAGATGATTGTATACATTTAAGTTACTGTCCCCAATTAGCGGATAACCTGTATTGTTATAACGACGAATAGCTCCTAAATTTGTAACGATAATACCGTCAATCGGCAAGCGTTCTCCGCCAAGCAATTGATCATATTGGTCAAAATGCAGCTCGGTCATCATCCGTGGTAAACCCAAGTAGATTTTGCTATCGCCCTTTAGCTCACCCAGTTCCTTGATGTCACGCTTTGTAAAAGGTTTATCTGGTTCAAATACATCCCCTGGCAAGTACAGGCTATCTACACCAAGCTCTAAGACCATCCGTGCCTGTTCCATATTATTCACACGTACAGCTAACTTAGCTTTTGTCCTTTGCGGTTGCTCGACCTCAGCCAATCTTTCCCGCAACTGCTCAACTCGTTTCTCAGACAGCTCACGCTCTGCAGTTGGTGTACTGAATACTTTTCCAGTGCTATAGAATTTACCAGTTCCTTCATAACGGCGGTTAATGTTAGTCAGTCCTGGTTTGCCGAAGGCATACGCCGTCGAAAAGTCACGTTTACGGTTATTATAAAGCTCTTTTGTATCTACCGTACGATCAAAGCCAATCGGATCATCGATATACCGGTCAATGGCTTCGCCGTAGCTATTCGCCAGCATCACCATAAACTCCTTATCCCGCATGCGGCCCTCTATTTTAAAGGAGGTGATCCCTGATTCAATCAATTCCGGAAGATGCTCATACATAAACATATCTTTTACAGCTAGGGGGTATTCGGCCGGATATACATACCCGTCTTTTTTAACCCGATAATCCCAGCGGCAAGGCTTCATACATTTCCCACGGTTACTGCTCATACCGAATACATGGGAGCTGAAATAACAATTCGCACCGTGAACGGAGCACATATCCCCGTGAATAAAATACTCCAGTTCCATCCCACTCCGCTGACCTAGCAGCTTAGCTGTCTGCAAATCCATTTCCCGCGAAGTAACCACACGACTTACACCCAGATCACGCAATGCGTAGATCATTTCCAGATTGTGAACATTCATCATGACCGAAGAGTGAATAGGAAGATTAAGCTCCATCTCGCGAATTAGCTCCAGCACTGCCATATCCTGAACAATCAAGGCATCAGGACGAGCACCATCAAGGAAACGCAAATATTCTTTAGCCTCTTCCACATCTTCTTCACTAAATAGGTTATTCACTGTGATATACACTTTTTTGTCTAGACGGTGAGCAATATCTAGTGCCTCTACGATCTCCTCATGAGACAGATTATATCCTTTACGCATCATTCTCATATTCAATACAGGTCCACCAAAATAAACTGCATCACATCGTGCCTGGATCACTTCCTTGAAAATCTCAAACGTTCCTGCGGGTGCTAATAATTCAATCTCTCTACCATTAAAATAACGTGCCATTCAAGTTCCCTCCCAAGTTGATACTCTCCATACAAGTTGTACTTTACACCAAAGCTACTGCAATCCCCATTACAATAAACATAGTAATAAAAATAGTATCGAATATGCCCCACCTTAGGCGGTGATACTGGCTACGCGGAGCATCCATACGAAAGCCACGAGCCTCCATGGAATATACCAGATCCTGCGCACGCCTAAACGCACTAGCGATAATCGGAACCAGCAAGGACACTAACATTCGTCCCTTTTCCTTTAAAGGTAGCTCCTTCAGATCAGCACCCCGTGAGGCCTGCGCTTTCATGATAATCTGCGACTCATCTAGAATCGTAGGTATGAAACGAAGGGAAATGCTGATCATCAGTGTGATACGGTCGGGCTTCAAGCCAAACTTTTTGAATGGAGCCAAAATCCCCTCCAGCCCTTGATTCAGCTTACCCGGCGTTGTGGTGAATGTAAGTAACGCCGTGAAAGTGATCAGAAAGAACATGCGGATGACCGAAAATGCGCCTAATCTTAGCCCTCCCTCATAAATGGACCACGAACCAAGCGTCAGCACCGCCTCACCCGTCTTCACAGACAGCAGCTGTACGATAAAGATAAATAGCATTAAATACCGTAAAGGCTTAGCTGCTTTCAGGAAGTATTTAAGCGGAATCCGAGTGGAAGCCATAACCGCTATTGAGAAAATAGCCAGCAGCGCCATAGCCATCCACGAACGGGAGAGCAGGATAACAGCTACGTATAATAGCATTCCGGTGATTTTGGCACGAGCATCTAGCTTATGCACCCATGAACCGGTCTCAATACTGCGCCCTATGATTAGCTTCTCATTCATGGCCATCCCTCTTTCCTTCGTGCTGCTCGCTAGAGTTGCCTGATCCAGATGGCAGCGAAGCGATTAGCTCTGCTAAGCTCTCAGCCGTTAAGCGAGGAGCTTCATCCGTAAGACCAAAGCGATCAGCTACTGCACGCCAGTAACGAAGGGACTGCGGAACCGTCAAGCCACACTGTTCCAGAATCGAAGGGTCATCTGCCAGCGCTTTTACGCTACCTTGAAATGCCGTACTGCCCTCTTTAAGGACAAGCCAGTTGTCCGCGTAAGGTAATAACTCATCCATCCGATGCGTGACGACGATGATCGTTCTCCCCTGCTCACGGCATAAACGCTCCAGCAAGTGGATTAGTTCTGCACGGCTGATGGGATCAAGCGTAGCCGTCGGTTCATCCAGAACGATGACTTCAGGATTCATAGCTAGTACGGAGGCGATAGCTGCCTTACGCATTTGCCCACCGCTCAATTTAAAAGGATTCCGCTCTAGCAGTGCCAGATCCAACCCCATATCTAGCATGGCCTGTCTTGCGCGTGCCTTTGCCTCTTCGAGGCTCATGCCGAAGTTAAGAGGACCGAAGATAAGATCCTTTTCGACCGTATCTTCAAACATTTGCTGCTCTGGAAATTGAAATACCAATCCGACTCTACGGCGCAGCGGCATCAGCTTAGGTGATTTCTCCCCCGCCTGGATGGTTACATCGAGTACTTTTACCGTACCCTCCGTTGGTTTCAGTATCCCGTTAAACAACTGCAGCAGTGTCGATTTACCAGAGCCTGTCGCCCCAGCAATACCAACCATAGAGCCTGTTGGAACACTGAGGTTAATGTCGCGGAGCGCCGTCAGCTTCCATAGGCTTCGGTCAGCATAGGAATAACTTACTTGCTGTAATTCTATGGCCATAACGTGTCTATAAGCTCCTTTTCACTGGCGGGAACATCCACATGGATGCCCTGATTCTGCAGCTCGCGTGCAAGGCGCCAAGGATACGGCTCACATAGATGGCATTTTTGCAGAAGCTCCTCGTTCCGGAACAATTCCGCCGGTGTAACATCAGCAGCTAAACCACCTCCATGCAGCGCAAGCACCCGATCCGATGCCAAAATCTCATCTGCATCATGCGTAATCATAAGGATCGTATACTTTCCTTCCGCTCGCATATCCTGCAAAATACCAAGAAGATCATTTCTGCTTCCTTCATCCAACATAGAAGAGGCCTCGTCAAAAATGACGATGCCTGGTTCCATAGCAAGAATGGAGGCGATAGCGACACGCTGCTTTTGGCCTCCAGACAGCTCACCTGGGTGTTTGGACAGCAGATGATTTATTCCCAGCCTCGTCGTATAAGAGTGTAGCCGCTCAGCCATCTCTGCGTACGACAAACAAAGCCCTTCCAGGCCGAATAAGATATCTTCCTCTACAGTGGCTCCAATAAACTGATTATCTGGATTTTGGAACACCATACCAATGCATTGCCGAATGCTTCCGATCGTTTCCTCACTCAGTTGCATACCACTAACCACAATCTCGCCAGCACTCTTAGGCAGCAAAGCATTTAGTAGCTTAACTAGCGTAGACTTTCCGCAGCCATTAGGACCAACCAAGCTAACCCATTGTCCCTGAGAAATAGATAACGTTATATTTTGAAGAATCGGATGCTCAGGATCATAACCAAACGATACCCCATCCAGAGAGATGATAGCTTGTCCTTCTCCCTCTAATTCTTGACCTTCATATGATTCATTCATGTTAGTCATCCTTCCGCTGATGTGACTAATCAGTCCAAAAACTCTTCAAACAACGATATTTTTGACAATGAAGCCACCAAATAACGGACTGCATAACCCACGGCAATTCCTGTTACTACTCCAGTGATTAGCAGCATGGGAAGATAATAAAAAATACTAAGGGATGAGAATACCATAGAAGCTGCCAGCAGCTGACCGATATTATGTGCAATCCCACCAGCTATACTAATGCCGATCAAGCTTATACTCTTGCCTTTGCCACTAATCAGCATTAATACGAACATTACAACAAAGCTAAACAGCGAACCGAATAAACTGAATAGTAAGCTTGAAAAAGTACCTAGCAAAAATGCAGTAAGCAACGTTTTGAGGATGACAAGCAGGAATGCGTCCCGTCCACGTAAAAAGTAAATACAAGTCAAAATCATGATGTTAGCTAATCCTAGTTTAGCACCCGGCACCAGTCCCATTCCTGACAACGGAATCTGCGCTTCTATTAGACTAAGCACTACTGCCACTGCGGCGAAAATCGCAATAATTACCGTTCTTTTTAAAGCTGTTGCAGATTCACTACTGGACATAGGCATCTATATCATCCTCCCCCGACGCACTTGTGATTTCCACTAATACTCTATGCGGTAGACAGACAATCGTCTGTTTGGGCAGGGTAATAAAACCAAAACCTAGGCATACTTGATCCGGGCAGTCGGCATCGTACATTTCAATCCCGTAATCATGCACCTTCAAGAGGTTATAGCCACGTTCGGTACGAACCTCAATGGTTTGTTCTTCTTTTGTAAGCTTTACCGTTTTAAATAACTCGCCGTCCACCGTTACATTGGCTACGAGATTTTTACCGGCCCCACCTTTATCATCATTGTCCGAAAACCATCTCGGTGCGAGAAAAGCGAGCGCAGCAATTAACACGATGGAAATCAACCACACATCTGCGCGTTTCATAAAAATCTCCCTTATTTTTTAATTAAAATCCAGACTTATTAATTATAACGGTCTACCCTCAATCCTTCAATCAATGTTGGGGTTTAATGTAAGTTTTAGAGACCAGTTCACAAAATAGGCACGCAAAATAACCCCCACAGCCCCATTTACTCTGGCTTTCTAGCTTTTCCGAATTAATCCACAAATAATCCAGCATACGATATATTCAAATCAAACGCTTTCTCTTGCTCTGCTTGTTCCCCTTCTAAATCAAACAACCCTTATCTTGGAATTCATTATTATATTTGCCTTTTAAACAATACTGTGTTATATTTATATCGTATTTGTTTTTCGATATATTGAATATCCCCATCAAGAAGATGTCAGGCCGACTATTTTACACTTCGGCAATTTGGACACAGAGGCTTCATGTTTTCTTGCAGAAACTTTCCTTTTTATGAGACTAAATTCGAAATATAGCATTCCGATTCACACTGGCGCGGTCAATGGAGCCGCAAGGGCAAAAGAGAGGTAGGGCTTTTGTCGTATTGGAAGGATTATTCTCGCCACACGGCTGCTGGAAATAACAAGGAATTAAGACACCCGTTACTCACGAACGGCGGGGGATGAATATAACGAAAAAGCATGGCTGTACGAACCTTACATAAGGACACATGCCATGTGTGGAAAAATATAGGCGCCCGATAACCGCTACCTAGCGGATATCGGGCGCTGTCTACGTTCAGGGCATCTAATTTACATACTGATTCACAAAAGCTGTTACTACGTTTATATACCCCGTCTTATCCATATCGTAAGCTAACCCATGCCCTGCTTGCGGCACTACGAACTTCTCTTTGGGACTCTGACATGACTCATACAATTCATTCATCATACTATATGGTACAAAATTATCGGCATCCCCATGAATAAAAAGAATCGGCACCTTCGCCTTCCGCACCTGTTTCAAGGCAGACGCTTCACTAAACCCATACCCTGCTTTCAAACGAGTAATAAGACTCGCACTTTGAATAAAAGGGAAACTTGGCAAGCGATACATACGCCGTAGTTGGTAGGCTAATTGTGCTTTAACTGAGCTGTAAGCGCAGTCCGAGACAATAGCTTTGACCTGCGACGGGAGATTTTCGCCTGAGGTCATTAGCACTGTAGCACCACCCATAGAGACCCCATGTAGTACAACTTGAGCACTGGGCCCAGTCTTTTCAATTATATAATCAATCCACTGCAAATAATCCTTGCGCTCATGCCATCCAAAACCAATATAATCCCCAGCGCTTTCCCCATGTCCCCTGGCATCGGGAATCAGGATATTAAAGCCCAGTCTCTCGTAATAGATTTTGGCGTACGCCCCCATATCCTTCCCTTTTCCAGAATAACCGTGAGCTAGAATCGCCGTACGACCTTCAGCACGATCCGAAAGGAGCAAGTACCCTCTTAGTTGTAGCCCGTCCTCAGATGTAATCTCCACATTCTCAAAGCTCTGACTGGAGATCCAATCCTTCCCCTCACCCCAAGAAGCCCCGGCAACCGGGGGATCAACCTTCAAATCACGATTATTACTCAGGAATTCCTTCGGTGCTCGTTTAATAGCAATTCCATAAAAGAAAAAGCCCGCATAGATCAGAGCTCCTATGACGATGACAGCGCTAATGAAGAACCATACCAATTCATCTTCCCCGTCCTTTCCTCATATCCGTTGTAAATCAGTATAACATCTACTTAGAATGCGCCAAAATATAACAATCATAACAAAAGAAAACCGCCCTCGGAATATGTCCCGAAAGCGGCTTTACTATTCTTCACGGCATAACTTGTATTCAAGCTACAATCACCGTTTATTATTTCTTGCTCGAGAATCTATTTCTCATTAGCAATCCAATAAGTGCAAAACCTAGACCAGTTACATAATAAGGGACTGAACTTGATTCTCCCGTTTTTGGAAGTTCATCAACAGGTGGATTACCTAGCGGGATTGTATCATCCACTACAGCAATATCCTCTGGTGACGGCGTTGGTGTTACTGTCAATACTGGTCCTAATGGAATCTCCTCCTCATCAACAAGTACCTCTGTATTGCTCGACGGTGTTGGTGTTGGTACTAGTACTGGAGTCGACGAAGCTACAGGGCCCAGCGGCACAGGATCATCATTAACAATGATAGTGCCAATTACAAATGATGGTGTTGGTGTCGGGAACACCGGAGGCTCCGGCGTTGGCGTCGGTGTTGGCGTTACTTCTGACGACGGTGCCGGTGTTGGTGTTACTTCCGACGACGATGTCGGTGTTGGCGTCACTTCCGACGACGGTGTCGGTGTTGGCGTCACTTCCGACGACGGTGTCGGTGTTGGCGTTACTTCCGGCGACGGTGTTGGCGTTGGCGTTACTTCCGGCGACGGTGTTGGCGTTACTTCCGGCGACGGTGTCGGCGTTGGTGTCACGGTCGGCGTTGGTGTTGGCGTCACGGTCGGCGTTGGTGTTGGCGTCACGGTCGGCGTTGGTGTTGGCGTCACGGTCGGCGTTGGTGTTGGCGTCACGGTCGGCGTTGGTGTTGGCGTCACGGTCGGCGTTGGTGTTGGCGTCACGGTCGGCGTTGGTGTTGGCGTCACGGTCGGCGTTGGTGTTGGCGTCACGGTCGGCGTTGGTGTTGGCGTCACGGTCGGCGTTGGTGTTGGTGTCACGATCGGCGTTGGTGTTGGCGTCACGGTCGGCGTTGGTGTTGGCGTCACGGTCGGCGTTGGTGTTGGCGTCACGGTCGGCGTTGGTGTTGGCGTCACGGTCGGCGTTGGTGTTGGCGTCACGATCGGCGTTGGCTTTGGTGTGTGTGTTGGCTTTGGTGTGTATGTTGGCTTCGGCGTTTGTGTTGGCTTCGGTGTGTGTGTTGGCTTCGGCGTTGGTGTTGGCTTCGGTGTCGGTGTCACGCACGGCGTAGGCGTCACGGTCGGCGTTGGTGTTGGCGTCACGGTCGGCGTCGGTGTTGGTGTCACGGTTGGCGTTGGTGTTGGCGTCACGGTTGGTGTCGGTGTTGGTGTCACGGTCGGCGTCGGTGTTGGCGTCACGGTCGGCGTTGGTGTTGGCGTCACGGTCGGCGTTGGTGTTGGTGTTACGGTTGGTGTCGGTGTTGGTGCCACGGTCGGCGTTGGTGTCGGAGGTGGTTCTTCCCCTCTATATGGATACCAATGCATCTGCACCCCACCAGCAAATCCCTTTGCAATCAGCGTCCCATGCAGTTCACCGGAATTATAAGTTACTTTTGCAAGCGGAGCTAGGATAGTTCCTTCTATTGTTAAACTTCCAATGTCAACAGTGCTAGCTTCATAAAAATTAAATAATACCTTGTTAGGGCTACCTCCCCAGATTTGAAAGCTTGGAATGTTAACTGAACTTCCGCTAACGTTAATGATAACTGTGGCGCTATTTGCAATATTAAACTGTAAGCCATTAGCACCAGCGAAATCGGCAGCACTAAGATTAAGAACGTTAAATGGTTCCGGAGCATCAATCGTTATTTTCCCATATTCCTTTTTGAAAGTTCCTATTGTAGCAAGCGAAGAGAATTCATTAGAACGTCCAATAAGAAATTGCTCTTCAGCATCAAAATCAATAGGAGTCCCTTTTCTCGCTGGTTCTTTAAGATCTACACCGTTGCTGGAAAAAACACCACCATAAACGGATGCTCCATGAACAGTCCCATTAGTAAAACTGATGTCATTACCAGCGATAAGAACATCTCCACCTGGATTATCCTTGGATACGCCGTAATTCTGCAAAATAATATTACCTTTGGCCGCAAGGCGCCCATGAACCTGATCATTAGATTGTTTGAAATCCCCAAAAATAAAAGTATTAAAATTCCCTGCAATACCTAACACAGGTGTAGGAGTATAGGGAAGCACCTCCCCAGCCGCATTTACCAAATGACCTCCAGAAAGACCACTACCTACCGTCAATATCCCCGCTAATACTAGTGCAAGCAGCGGTTTCATTCTTCTTTTCAAAAAGCACACCTCCTAAATCTATGATTTATATTTAATCAGAATAATTACCAGAAACTCTAAAGGACCTAACAACAAAAAAGACCGCCAAAAAAGAAGTGGAATTCCCTTCTCATGGCAGTCGGACGGTCATAGCGCATTTAAGACACTTTAGACTCCTGGACTTTGCGTCCCACCCTTTCAGGCGGTTTGCTATTATCATGATAATATATGTATTGACTTGCGGATTAGAACTAGCATTTTAAGCATCCTATTAAATAATCGTCTATGACTTTTAATACTTTTGAACTAATAATAGTTTAGCGCTCCATTCCTACAATTGTCAATCAATTCCTTTTGATATTCATACGCGTAAGCAAGCACAAAAAAAGCGCCTAAAGGCGCTTCACACAAAGGTTTTCCTTCAATTTTAAAGTAACTTTATAAAGCCTAATATCGATATCCATAATGGAATACTTAGAATCAAACCAAATACCATTCCACGGTGGAGACTTCCTTCCTCTTTCATCCTAATTCTCCCTTTATATAAGTCTGAAGCATTATTTTTTATTATTACAATTTTAATATATTTTATTCTTTCTAATTTAGTTGTGAATTCAATCACATTGGACTAGCTGTTTAGAAATACCATTGATTATTTTTGGAATATCGGGGTAGAATACGAATATACGTTCCCATTAGAGGTGATGAGATTCATGAATAGAGCTGAAAGCAGGGACAACATGCTGGTCAAATCTTATTTATTGCTTCCGATGATTTTATCAGCTTTCGAACGGGACTCCGCCATTCTATCTGCACATTTACGAACACCTACCCCCTATCTGGAGGTTCTTGAAACAGCCGCAGCAGTTGCTACAACAGATCTAAGAGATGTTCGTTCAGAGATGAGAAAACGGGGAATCAAGGTTTATGAGCAGAACAGACTTAACACGGGGATAGAAGCCAAATTTATATGTCGTGGATACCATGAACGAATGCTGCTGTTAAACGACATCGTCGCTGCCCAAGCTGCCATTCATATGCGCAGATATCTCGGTCTGGATATTTCATCTTTTAAGAGCTATGAAGAGCAGTATCAGATTAAGTGAAGTAGCGAAGAAGCTGCCCCCTCCCTCATTTAATTAGCGAACAAAAAAATAGGCCTTACCATGGGAGTTGGCAAGACCTGAGAGATTTATACCACAAAACACTGGGGGGTGTTTGGTGTCTTCAATATATACCTTGAACCTGAAAATAAGATGATGCTCACATGAAAATTACATTAAAAACTTCAATTCGTCGCTTAGGCTATCCGCTTGGCACTTTTGATTTCCAACCAAAGAGGCCCGCTTCGCCGACAGAGAAAATCGACCGATTGATAGTTAGCCACGAGTGCTTTGAACAAATTGTTTCAAAATGATATAGTGAATTCGTTCTCACAGGATGACTTGATAGCAGGTTGTAAAACATAATAAAGTCGGGACCTGAGTACGGAGCGACAACAGGCGTTTGCCTTTTCGTTGAATATTTTCTGAAGGAGGGTAATAGCCCATGAGTGATGAAATCTGTATACCGTCTGGCATTCAACAGAAGGACACTAGCTTTGGCTACACCTTGTCTATTATTAGTGGTAAATATAAAATGACTATTCTCTACTATCTCTCTGAAAACAAGATCGTGCGGTTCAATGAACTGCAACGGGGTATCGGTACAATACCTTTTAAGACATTAAGCGTTATGTTGAAAGAACTGGAAGCCGACTGTCTTGTCAGGCGCGAGGAATTCCCCCAGATTCCCCCTAAAGTTGAGTATTCCTTGACCGAGAAGGGCCAATCGCTTATTCCGGTGCTGGATATGATGTGCACTTGGGGAGAGAAAAACTTCGTTCCAGCCGCGCAAGAGATAACCATACCTTTTATGATTTAACGACAACTTATGACAAAAGCAGCATTTCCATTAATGAAAATGCTGCTTTTTGCTTCAAATCTAATTACATATTTTCGATAAATTCAACATAGCCTTGCGAACTGATATCCAATTTATTTAAGTAATCCGTACTTCCTACCGTCTCAGATTCCGTGCCATAAATGGCATAGAAGGAACGATAATCAGCGTTGCAATACAAAAAAGTCGTGTCAAAGGGAGATAAAATACGGTCAAGCCCGTAGCCGAGTTTACCTTCTTCACTAAAGTCTTTTGCACTTCCTCCGGCAGTTACAGCTAATGCGATTTTTCGATTTCTTAATTTATCACTCTTCGAGCCATATGCCCATCCGTAAGTAAATACTTCGTCCAGCCACTTTTTAAGCAGAGGTGGACTACTAAACCAGTAGACAGGGAATTGTAAGACGAGCTTATCATGCGCTTCAATCAGCTGTTGTTCCTTTTCCACGTTGATTTTTTCATCGGGATAGGCTTTGTACAGCTCGTGCACCGTATATTTGTCTGGATATTTACGGAGTTCTTCGATCCAGCGTTTATTAACGACGGATGTTTCGATGTTTGGGTGCGTAACGACAATAAGTGTTTTCATTGGTGTATCCTCCATGTTTGAATCAGATTTAGGACTTGAGTATACCTCCCACCATGACATCGCGTAAGTATGCACTTTTAGTTCACGTACTTACCTAAAGGTAAGCACTGCAACCTGCCTGCACGTGATTGATGTATAGTCTTCGGGGCGAATCTCGTCTTCGGTGTACACCCAAATATCACACAAGAGAGACTGGGTCATTCCGCCATTTTACTTGAGTAAAGGTTAGACGGATGTAACGTTATGTGTATGAACTCTATATCACTGATAAAAAAATTTGCCTGAACGCAAAGAAATACCCCACCATTACTGGCAGGGTACGGTACTTCCGCATAATTTCAACATAATCCATTTGGGATACTCGCCTACCACTTAAGGTTGACAGGGTGCGTCTTTGATTATGTATGAAAAAAATCCACCAGCATGAGTACTGGCGGATTTAATAAGGTGCAGCTATATTGGGAGGTTTGAAACTTAAATAAACAAAGTCTTAGAGATGATTACCAACAAGATAAACAGAACCAGAATTGCGGCGGTAGAAGTAAAGCCACCATATCCTCCTGCGAATTCGCCCATTTTAACTCCTCCTTTGTAATTGAATACAATTTAAAATATACAAGCTTTTGTAATGATGACCAGCAGGATAAAGAGCACTAAGATTGCCCCTGTGGATGTAAAGGCTCCACCAACAAAACGTTCAGGTTCACGTTCACGTTCACGTTCACCAACGCCGCAACAACGTTCTCCACGTACTTCGCCCATTTGTCAATTCCTCCTTTTTAATTGGATACAAAACTAAGATATGCGGGATTTGTATCGGTGCTTGGGTAAAAAAGAAACGAAAATAGTAGGCCTGTTGCGGGATCCGACATTTCGTAAAAAACAAAAAAATACCCACCAGCCGAAGCCAGTGGGCGGTTTTTCCCGGTTTTATGATTTTTTAAATAAGGGCTATAGCCAGCAGAGTGAACAAACTCAAGGTTAAGATGTCATTTGTAGCAAAAGGATTACCAAAAAAAGCTGAAGTGTGCACAGATCCGTTATGTTCCGTTCTTAAGTAAACACTATTTCTGTCCACATTTGTAATTACGCCTACGTGCTGTCTACCATCTTTAGTCAGAATCCGCACTCTTCTATTCATGTAGCGCAAGCAGCTGCAATAAGCATCCATCAGGAAACTCCCCCTCGCTCGTATTACTTTATTTTATGATGAGAGGTTACGCCGGTAACGGCCAGCAGCGCCCAAAACTTCCGGCTCGACAAATTAACTTTCCAGTTCACTTTGTAAGGTTAACTGTCTTACTTGCTCTTTCTTGCCGTTTACGAGTACTACCACTTTATTGTCATTGTTGCCCTGATTCGCTGTTTCCTTCTTTTTCAGCCCTAGGTACTTTGCAATCCCGATCACATGGCTATCAATGATTGCTTGGATAACCACATCTTTTTTGAGTTTGGCAGCGTCGGTTGCCACATCGAAAAATAAATTCTCCGTGAGTACTGCAGGCATGTTGCTCTCACGCACCACGTGGTTTTTTGCCTTTTGGCCCCGGTCGTTGGGGACTCCATTACAAGCGGAAAAGACACTCTTTCGGTAGAAGAATGGTAGAAGAAACAAAAAAGCGCGACTCCCCAAACTTCAAGAATCCGCGCCAAATATGGTTTTTTGGGATGCTGGTGAAGGGAATTGAACCCCCGGCCTACGCATTACGAGTGCGTTGCTCTACCCCTGAGCTACACCAGCTTAAGGCTGATTTTTCTGTCAAACAAAAAATATTATACAACTTTCAGCCAGAAACGCAAGCCTATTTCTCCCTATTTCCCTACTCTCCCGAACTGCTATTCCACCTGTAGTTTACGCTCCACAGACTCCAGCTTTCCACGGCTAGTGGAGGGTTTATCGCGGCGGTCGTCTATTTTAAGTGAGGTAGAGACACGCTCTGCGCCTGCGGAAAAAGGAGACTCGTGCAGCGCTTCGACTGCAGCAAAAATACGCTGAAGAGGCCCTTCGATGATTGTACCCATGGATGTAAGCTCATAAGTAATCCCTTCTACCGTCTTCAGCACTCGCTGCATATCCGCAACATAGCTGCTAAGGCTCGTACTACCTGTTCCAATCGGAATAACGGTTACTTCAGCAATAGGCATGGGAATACCTCCTGGGAATTTTAAAGTATGTGTCTCCTTCTATTGTAACAACTCCACCGCTCTCCCACAAATGATCTCAGCTTTATTATGCCCCTTCTTCTTTCCCCAAAATTCTCCGAAATATGACTTTCGCCACAAGTATTTTTTCTAACATGAATTCTAGGGTCATCTGCACTACATTTATGGACTCTTTGTGGCATCTTTTCGGACAATTTATGAATCATTTTTCATATGCCTGTGGATCAATTGTGGATTACTTATGGACAGCCTGTGGATCATTTGTGGAGTACTTTTGAAGAACCCGCTCCCCACGCGGGTTTTCTAAAAAACTATTTACAAACACAACATCTTGGGTTATTTTTATCTAACGACAACAAAATATAGTGGAGACAGGCGCTTTGATCCTTTATCGGAATTAGAGCTTAATAGGGAAGTACGGTGAAAATCCGCTGCGGTCCCGCCACTGTAACCGGATGCCCCTTATAAGCTTTTTTAAGCTTAAGATGGGCAGATCTCCTGGCAGAAGCCACTGAGGGGTAAGAGCCCCCTTGGGAAGGCGCTGAGAGGTCCTACGGAAGCCAGGAGACCTGCCTGTTTCGACGACACCAACTATGAGTGCCTGCGAGGAACAGGAACGGTGTCCGCATGCGGTCATCTTCTTAGAGACCACTGCAAATATCTGTGTGGATATTTACATAACGCATCGGGCATTTTCTGCCATCCTCGCTAGAGGATGCTTTTTTTATGAGATCACAATGAATATACGGCCGCTTATGCGGCCCCACTTCTTAATGATAGGACGATAGACTGAGAGGAGAGCTATACAATGACGTTGTTGGAGAGACAATTTAACGGTACAACAAATGCACGAGAAGTTCTTTTAGAAGAGCTCATTGATTTAGGACGCGATATTATCGACAGCCGGGATTTGGACCTGCTGCGCGAGAATGCCAATTTGAACGGAGAGAGTTTCTCCGGTAAAATGAGCAAGTTCGGCAGTGAATATTCAAAATGGTACGCCCGCAACTTTACGATGCCGCCGCAGCTAGTGCAAGCCATTGATGACAATGTCGTCTATGTGCATGATCTGGATCAATACGCAATCGGAACGACTAACTGCATTTTTATCCCGTTCGATAAGCTTCTCCGCGAAGGCTTCAACACCGGCAACGGCAGTGTTCGTCCTCCGAACTCCATAATGACAGCTATGTCACTGGTAGCAATTATTTTTCAATCCCAGCAAAATGCTCAATATGGCGGCGTATCCGCCAATAAACTCGACTATGATCTAGCACCTTATGTAACCAAATCCTTCGCTAAGCTGTTCCGCAAGGGTCTGGATTATTTTGATGAGGGACAAGCTAATGAATCTTTGGGCGAGATTACAATGAGCCGGACCGATCTGGCGGAGTTATATCCAAAAGCATTCCGTTTTGCACTAAAGGAAACCGAAATTGAAACCCTGCAAGCGGCTGAAAGTATGGTACATAATCTCAACACCATGTCCAGCCGATCCGGTGGGCAAATTCCGTTTACCAGCATCAATTATGGTACTTGTACTTCACCAGAAGGTCAGCTTGTGATCAGCTCCCTGCTAACAGCAACGATGAACGGACTTGGCAGCGGAGAAACACCTGTGTTCCCGATTCAAATCTTCAAATGCAAGCAAGGAGTCAATCAACAGCAAGGCGATCCTAACTATGAATTGTTCCTAAAAGCGGCGGAATGTTCTGCACGCAGACTATATCCGAACTTCGCTAATCTGGACGCTCCGCTCAACTTGCAGTATTATGATCCAAGTGATCCTGATACGGAATTTGCTACAATGGGCTGCCGCACCCGAGTGCTCGGTGACCGTTTTGGGCGTAATCATTGCTCCGGGAAGGGCAACCTTTCCTTTAATACACTGAATCTGGTTCGGCTCGGTCTGGCACACGGCACAGTAACAGGCCGACGTACCGTCGCAGATGAAGCTGGCTTCTATGAGGATCTAAACCACTATATGGATATTGCGCTGGAAGGACTTCTTCATCGGTTCCACATCCAAAGCGCGCAAAAAGCTAAAGCATCCGATTTCATGATGCGAGAAGGCGTCTGGGAAGGCGGCGAAAATCTCGCTCCTGAAGACTCTGTAGGCGAACTGCTGAAGCATGGTAGTCTGTCGCTTGGCTTCATCGGTATGGCGGAATGCATGAAAGCCATGTACGGCAAACACCATGGCGAGGATATGGAAGTCCATGCCAAGGCTGTGGCTATCGTGCGTCACATGCGGGAGTATTGCGACCTTAAAAGTGAGGAACTTAATCTCAACATTACCTTGTTCGCAACACCAGCAGAGGGCCTGTCCGGCAAATTCACCAAGATTGATCGCAAGGTACTGGGTTCTATTCCGGGCGTAACTGACCGTGAGTATTATACGAACTCTTTCCACATCCCTGTATACTACGATCTAGGTGCTGCTCAGAAGATCAGCTTGGAAGCTCCTTTCCATGAATACTGCAATGCCGGGGCTATTTCTTATGTCGAATTAAATGGCAATGCCCGCAGCAATCCATCTGCTTTTATCAAAATCATTAAATATGCACTAGAACAACAGGTCAGCTACTTCAGCATTAACCATCCGATTGACCGCTGCTCCAGCTGCGGATACGAAGGCGTAATTGGGACAAACTGTCCTTCCTGCAACGCACATGAGAATGACGTGCACATCCGTCGTTTGCGCAGAGTTACAGGTTATTTAACTGGCGACTATCAGACCCGCTTCAATGCCGCCAAACAAGCCGAAGTACGGGATCGCGTTAAGCATCTATGAATATTTGCGGATACTATCCGGAGTCGATTAACGAGGGAGAGGGCATGCGGGCCGTCCTCTTCATCAGCGGCTGCCGTCATCGTTGCCCGGGATGCTTTAATCCCGAGACATGGAACTTTAAATATGGAGAAGCCTTCACCTTAGAACGTCAACATGAAATCATTGCAGAAATCGCCGCTAACCCTTTGCTGGATGGTCTAACACTGGCAGGCGGCGATCCTTTTTTCTCGGCAGAAGAGGTACTTGGGTTCATTCATGAGCTTCGCGCCGTGCTCCCAGGCTTCCCCATCTGGATTTACAGTGGTTATACGTATGAGGAACTAACCGCCCTTCCCGGTTCGCCGGAGTGGAATCTACTTACACAGTGTCAGGTATTAATAGATGGACGTTTTATAGAAGAATTGAAAGATACTACACTTCCTTACCGAGGAAGCTCTAACCAACGCATAATCGACATTCCGGCCAGTACGAACGGCTCGGAGGTCTTTCTGTGGCAGCCTACTGCGCTATAATATATCAATTTTTGATATTCAAAATTAACCCAAAATAAGAAGGGATGAAATAACCATGCCACAATTCGTAGTAAAACCAGATAATCGCCAACTGGCTTTTGATGAGAAGCGCCTTTCCGTATACGCCGACCGTATCTTAGAAGGTCTTGATCAACTAAATAAAGAAACATTGCTGCGGGGAGTAATTTCCAAACTGCGTCGTGACTCCGTAAGCGGAGAAGAAATTAGCAATGCCTTCACCATGAGTGCTTTAGAGCTTGTAACGAAAGAAGAGCCTACTTGGAAGTTTGCAGCTGCCCGTGCCCTTCTGACTACCCTTTATAAAAAAGCAGCCGTTCATCGCCGCTATAAAGCTTATCCAGAAGAGCCTTACGGTGAGCTGTACCCGCTAATTACGGATCTCGTAAAAAAAGGAATCTATCGTGAAGAGCTTCTAAGTCATTACACCAAAGAACAAATTATCGAACTAGGTGGGTGTATCGATTATACACGCGATCTTTTGTTTGACTATATCGGTCTGCTTACGCTATCCGACCGTTATTTGGCGCATGATTTTGACGGCCGTGTAATGGAGCTTCCGCAAGAACGTTACATGATTATTGCTATGTACCTCATGCACCGTGAACCAGCTGAGAAACGTCTTGAGCTTGTAAAAGAAGCTTACTGGGCTATGAGCAACATCTACATGACAGCTGCTACCCCTACAATGTCCAATGCCGGCAAAAAGGTCGCTGGACAACTATCCAGCTGCTTCATTGATACGGTAGACGATTCCCTAGAGGGTATCTTTGACTCTAATACAGACGTAGCGCGCCTTAGCAAAATGGGTGGCGGTATCGGCGTCTACCTTGGTAAAGTACGGGCACGGGGTTCGGATATCCGTGGCCATAAGAACACTAGCTCCGGCGTAATTCCTTGGATTCGCCAATTGAACAATACAGCAGTCAGTGTAGATCAACTTGGAACACGTAAAGGTGCTGTCGCTGTCTACCTTGATGTATTCCATAAAGATATTCTCGCTTTCCTCGATCTTAAACTAAATAATGGTGACGAGCGTATGCGTGCACATGACGTATTCCACGGTGTAACCCTGCCGGACTTGTTCATGGAAGCCGTTGAATCACGCAGCCACTGGAACCTCTTCTGCCCACATGAAGTGAAGAAGGTTATGGGCTGGACGGATGAGAACGGTCGTCCGCTTGGTCTGGAAGACTTCTACGATGAAGAGCTTGGTAAAGGCATTTTCCGTGAAAAATATGCTGAAGCTACAGCCAATTTGGAATTGTCCCGTATTACCGTTCCTGCGATCGACATCATGAAACGGATTATGAAATCACAGCTTGAAACAGGTACTCCATATATGTTCTACCGTGATACGGTTAACCGGACGAACCCGAACCGTCACCAAGGTATGGTCTTCTCTTCCAACCTGTGCACAGAAATTATGCAGAATCAATCCGCTACCGTTATTGAACAGGAAGAATTAGTAACCAAAGATGGCAAGACCCGGATTGTTATCTCCAAAATCCCTGGCGACTTCGTAGTCTGCAACCTGAATTCGATTCACTTGGCACGTGCAATTCCAGCTGGTGTGCTGGAAAGACTTGTACCTATCCAAGTACGCATGCTGGACAACGTAATCGACATTAATAATATTGAAGTTCTGCAAGCACAATACACGAACAGCCAGTACCGCGCAGTCGGTCTCGGCACATTCGGCTTGCATCACCTATTGGCACTCAAGGGCATTCGTTGGGAATCTGATGAAGCCGTAGAATATAACAACCATTTGTATGAACACATCAACTACCTGTTGGTACGTTCGAGCATGGAGCTTGCCCGTGAAAAAGGCCGTTATCCGAAGTTCGCCGGTTCCGATTGGGAGACAGGTGCATACTTTACTTCACGTGGCTACGTTAGCGGTGAACAAGAAGGTAAATATGTTACCACTGAACAATGGCGCGAGCTGCAAGAAGAAGTGGCTAAAGACGGTGTTCGTAACGCATGGATGTTCGCGATTGCACCGAACGGCTCCACATCGATTATTGCCGGCTCCACAGCCAGCATTGATCCTTTGTATGAACTGCTTTCCTATGAAGAGAAAACAACTTACAAGATCGCTAACCCAGCACCAGATCTGTCCGACAAGACGATTTGGTACTATAAAACTGCGTTTACAATTGACCAAAACTGGTCGATCCGCATGGCTTCTGCTCGTCAGCGTCACGTCGATCAAGGCCAAAGCTTCAACCTGTATGTTCGTCCTGACATCAAGGCTACCGAGTTCCTTGAGCTGCATCTGAACGCCTGGAAGGGCGGATTGAAATCAACTTATTATGTGCGTAGCCGTGCTTTGACAATAGAAGAGTGTGATTCTTGCGCTAGCTAAGAGTCTTACTGCTTTAAAAAATTTGGTGATTTAATCGTAACTGCGAGAAATGTTTGGGCTTCCGGTCGCTGTTATCCTCAGATTTCTTGATCTATACCGTCTTCGCGGTAGAAATCCGAGGATAGCATATGCTTTCGATGCGAGCTTTCCTACGGAAAGCTTTCGGGCGAACGCTACCGCTCCTACAGCTCCAAACTTTCTCTCCGTTACTTCATCAACCTAATTTAATTAAAGATCAGACAAGACGAATTACCAGCGCAAAAAAATGGAGGGAAAATAAATGCAACTACAAAAGATTTTTAACACTGAAGCACCCAACCAATCCACACGCATCATCGACGGTGAATGCTCAGGTATTCTGAACTGGAACGATATTCGCATGCCGCATATGTACAAGCTGTACAAGGTGCTGCTGCTGAATCACTGGATCGCGGATGAAATCCCAATGTCCAAAGATGCGCAACAATTCCCTATGCTCGATGCTGAGGAGCAACGCGTATTTAAGATCAACATCTCCCTGCTCGCCGTGTTAGACTCGATGCAGACGATGTTCGTAAGCGACGTGAAGCGTTATTTTACTGACTCTTCTCTAGAAGCTATCTCTGCCATTATCGGACAACAAGAAGTGGTGCATAACCAATCCTATTCCTATGTTCTTTCCTCTATCGTGTCGGAAAGTGAGCAGAAAGAAATTTTTGAATATTGGAAAAAAGACCCTGTCCTGCTGGAACGCAATCAGTTTATCTCTGATATTTATCAAGAGTTCCGTGATAACCCTACGAGACAAACCTTTTTCCATGCGCTGGTAGCCGATCTCATCTTGGAAGGAATTTTCTTCTACAGCACCTTCGCCTTCTTCTACAATCTGGCCCGTGACCAGAAGATGATGGCGACCAGCCAAATGATCTCTTATATCCAACGTGACGAGAATCAGCACTGCTATTTCTTCGCAGAAGTATTTAAGCAGCTGCTTGTAGATTTCCCTGAGTTGAACACTAAAGAGAACATGGATTACGTGTATCGTACGATCGACCGCGCGGTAGAGCTTGAAACCAACTGGGCTTACTACACCCTTACTAATGTCCGCGGTATTGATCTTAACGAGCTTAGTGACTACATCAAATATACAGCGAACAAGCGCTTAACCTTGATGGGTATGGAAAAAGCCTACCAAGGCGTTGACGTTAACTGTATGCCTTGGATCAAACCTTTCTCCGATGATGCGCTTAATGCCACCAAAACCGACTTCTTCGAAGCTAAATCCCGTAACTACGGTAAGGTTGGCGACGATAACGGATTCGACGATTTGTAAGACAGGATTATAACGAACCCTATATAAAAAAAGGCCATTCTCTACTTTCACAGTGAGATGGCCTTTTTACTATAGCAAAAAGCGTCTCTTCACCCCTTGGATCAGGTATGAATGAGACGCTTATATAGTTGGTATGAATCCATACGAAACAGAATGCTTGCTACTTAGTCTTAAGCCTTGCGTTCCACACGATGTGTAGTTTCTTCTGCAAGCTCAGCTAACGCATCATTCAGACGCAGCTTCAGCTCCTCAGCAAGCTCTACCACTCCGTGATCATTACGAACCACCTGAGAATCCACGGCATACACTCCACCAAGAATGTAACGAGCACCGAGTACAGACAACACAGGTTTCAAAGCATAATCAATCGTAAGTAGATGTGCAAGACTGCCGCCCATGAAGAGCGGGAGTACGATTTTGCCGGCCAATCCCTTTTGTGGAACTAGATCCAAGAAGGTCTTCAGCACGCCTGTATAAGAGGCTTTATAAACCGGGCTAACCACGATTACCGCATCCGCTTCGGCTACAAGGCCGTTCGCTTTGACGATAGAATCACTCTCAAACTTGGTATGAATCAAATCTTCCGCTGGCAGCTCTGCAACGTTAATACGCTCAACCTCAAAGCCCTGATCCGTTAAGCTTGCCTCCGCATACTCTATAACTGCATTGATGCGCGATACCAAGGAAGGTGTTCCGTTAATCACAACAATTTTAGCCACTTCTCCACCTCTTTCATCCCATTAAGCAGCTCACACTGCAAGTATTTATCCCGACAGGAATACTTCAAATTAATATTAATCCTATCGCAGATCAGATATTATTGTCAAACCATAAACGCTTGCGCTCATCCCACTCTTGCGATATACTAAGCAACAATATTAAATCCAAGAATCAGGCCAATGACCGGCATCCAACCGTGAGGCGTCTGCGACCGGAGCCTATAATGACTCCCTAAGTTCACCGGGTTTCGCCCGTTACCGCGAAGACCAAAGAGGGTCGAATTCTTTCCTGCTGTTAAGGAGATTCGATCAACCTGGGTGGCACCGCGAGCTGACGCTCCTCGTCCCATGGATGAGGGCGTTTTTTGCGTTTTTTCAAGCATAAATACCTTCGGCGTCCTTTTAAGGACGGTAAGTGTTTGTGCGAGAACTAGAGGGATAAAGTGAAGTGTGAAACTTACACTTTCTTATCTTTTAAACAAAAAGGAGCGAGCGATATGCTGGAAATGAACTGGATCAAGGATAATCAAGAACTTGTAAGAAACACTGCCACATGGAAAAGAGTCGACTTCCCACTGGATGAATTGCTGGAATGGGATGAAAAGCGCCGAAGCCTGCGACAAGAAACCGAACAAATGAGAGCCGAACGTAATGGGCTAACCAAAGAGGTTGAACGATTATTACGGCAGGGTGACCGCCCTGCTGGAGAGATCGTCAAGGCACAGGTACGAGAACTCAATCATCGGCTGAACCTGCTGGAAGCTGATCTGAACGAGGCTGAACGCCGCTGTAGAGAGCTCATGCTGCTCGCACCGAATCCGGTGTCGCAGGATACACCCATCGGCCACGATGATAACGATAATGTAGAACTGCGGTTGAACGGAGCGGTGCCGGAATTCGGCTTTGCGCCTCGTGATCATGTGGAGCTAGGTGAACTCCACGATATTATTGATATTCCCCGTGGCGTCAAAGCAGGCGGTCCTCGCAGCTATGTGCTCAAAGGAGCCGGCCTGATGTTACATCTCGCTGTACAAAGACTTGCCCTAGATGTGCTCACTGCACGCGGATTCACCGTGATGGATGTTCCTGTGATTGTCCGCCCTGAAGCGTTGGAGCGAACCGGATTCTTCCCGGGTGGGATGGATCAGACGTACGAGCTCAGCGGAGATAATCGCTGGCTGGTAGGCACATCTGAAGTGTCGCTAGTTTCACTCTACAGCGACGAGATTGTAGAGCTCGACACACCCATGCGATTAGCCGGAATGTCGACTTGCTTCCGCCGTGAAGTTGGATCAGCGGGGCGAGATGTGCGCGGGCTGTACCGCGTACATCAGTTCTCGAAGATCGAGCAAGTCGTCTTATGCCGAAATGACGAGGGGGTCTCGGACCATATGCTTCACGAGATCCTCGCGAATGCCGAGCACATTCTCCAGCTCTTAGAGCTCCCCTATCGAGTTATGGCTGTCTGCACAGGGGATATGTCCCTGAAGACGCATAAGCAGTATGACATCGAGACATGGATGCCTAGCAGAAGCGCATACGGTGAGACCCATTCGGCTTCTAATCTACTCGATTTCCAAGCTCGCCGTTCGGGCATCCGTTATCGGGATGCGGACGGTCGCTTACAATACTGCCATACCTTAAATAACACCGCAGTGGCTACGCCAAGAATTCTGATCCCGCTGCTGGAGAATCACCAGCAAGAGGATGGTTCTATCTACATCCCTCAGGCGCTGCGCAAATATATGGACGGATTAGAGCGGCTAGAGCTCCCACAACAGTAGTCTGTTTTATCCAAGTAAATTTAAAATAAATAATGCCTATTCACTTCTCAACAAGAAGCTGAATGGGCATTTTTCTGTTCTAAGACCTCCCAAATAGTCGAGTCTAATAGCTCCTTCTCTATTGTTATTCAAATGTAAAATTTAACAGAAGTATAGAATACATTTGTTGTAATCCTTTGATAATTCAACTATAAAAATTGATTCATATATGGGACTATTCATCATCCAATAAACACTAGATTTTAAGGATTGTTGTATTTATGCACTATTTTCAGCCCCTATTCTTATGCGAAAACAATAACTTTTTATTTTTTTATTTTAATTTATAGAACCTTTAATTTATATTAATGCAAACCAACCTTTCATTTTACATTTGAATGATAAGATTTAGTAGGTTTCTAATAAAAGATTTGAGGGGAGAATACTTATCCAAATGATTATTTCTTCAAGAGTAAGGAAATGGTGGGCTAGTGGACTGGCAATGTTAATGCTTGTCGGCAGTGTGCTACCAGCTATTCAGACTGCCGAGGCAGCACCGGATAATAGCAATGTTGTTATCTCACAAGTCTATGGCGGTGGTGGAAACAGCGGAGCAGAGTTTAAGAATGATTTTATTGAATTATACAATCCTACCAACAAACCAGTAGTTTTGACTGGATGGAAAGTTCGGTATACTTCCGCAACTGGAACCTTTAGCAGCGGAACAGAATTAACAGGAACTATTCCTGCAAATGGATACTACCTCGTCCAAGAGGCTGCAGGAACAGGAGGAACTGCTGCACTACCTACTCCTGATGCCGCAGGTATCCTAGCTATGAGTGGGACAAACGGTAAAGTCGACTTGGTTGACCCATCGAATAATACGATAGATTTAGTTGGCTATGGTACAGCTACAGGTGTTGAGGGAACTCCAACCCCTGCTCTCACCAACGCGACAGCCGCTATTCGTAAAGCCGCAGCTGGTGCACCAGCTGATAGCCGTGGTCTAGATACGGATAACAACGTTGCGGATTTTGTTGTTCAAGCAGCAAGTCCACGCAATAGTAGTTATGGTAAAGCACCAGAGACAGCTAACTCCGTAGTAGCTTCACCAGCCGCTAATGCCTGGCCGGTAGGCACTGAAATTTCTCTGAACTCTCCGACAGTTGGAGCATCCGTCTATTCAGCTGTTTATGGATCAGGTGGTTCAACTGATTTCCAACCTTACACAGGGCCTATCACCTTAACTGAGGACACTACGATTAAGGCGTATGCTTCAGAACCGAATATGCCAAACAGCGCAATAACAACTTTTGACTACACGATTCTGACCAAAACAGACGTCGCAACAGCACGCCTTGGTAATAAAGGTCAGAATATTTCAACAGAAGGTATCGTAACTCACATTAACGCAGCAAAAATGTATATTCAGGATGGAACCGGTGGGATCGTACTTTATGGATTCCCAGAGTTCGCAAACGTTGGAGATCGTGTTGCAGTTAGTGGCGAGATGGATATCTACAGCAACCTGCAAGAGCTCAAACTCCAAAGCGGACTTCAATACTCTGTCGTTGCGAGTGATGTAGGTGTACCCGCACCTAAATTGATTACAGCAACCGACTTGTCTGCAGCGAACGGAGAAAACCATGAAGCTCAGCTGGTAACTATGAATAATGTCACTATAGATAATGTAAATGGAAATACAGTGACTGCAAGTCAAGGCGGACAACAATTCACAATTTTCTCAACCCTGCCTAAACTAGTAAAGGGTGCAACCTTTGATAGTATCATTGGGGTTATCGAGCAATATAATACAACTTATCAATTCATTCCACTTAACGAAAACGCTTTGGTGGAAGAAACTTTTTCTGTAATGGCGAGCCCTGGTGCAGGTCGCATCATTAAAGGAAGTGCTGTGACCCTATCCAGCCCTACCCTTGGAGCACAAATTCATTACACGACCGATGGAACTGAACCGACAGCAGCAAGCAAGCTTTATTCAGATCCAATTACAGTTAGTAAAGATCTTACCATTAATGCAATTGTCGTAGCAGATGGCAAGACAAGTAAGGTGTATACCTTTGCTTATAAAGCTTCTGATCTCCCTCGTATACATGATATTCAAGGAGAATCTCATGCCTCTGAGTATGTAGGTCAGAACGTTACTGACGTAGAAGGTATCGTTACCCAATACGGATACACATTCGCAACTGGCGCTTATAGAGGTTTCTTTATGCAGGACCCTCAGCCGGACAATAATGTGAACACATCGGAAGGTATTTTCGTTTACAGCACAAATGCATCCCTTAAACCTAAAGTTGGAGATTTAGTGCGCGTTAATGGAGTCGTTTCCGAGTATAACGAAGGAAGTGCGAGCAATCTAACCTCCACTCAAATTAATATGACATCACTAACAGTAGATTCCTCTTCTAGTTATACTGTGCCTGAACCTATCGTACTTGGCAAAGGTGGAAGAGCTATTCCTTCTTCCATCATTGATAATGACAGCATGGCTGATTTTGAACCTAGTGAAGATGCCATAGATTTTTATGAATCGTTAGAAGGCATGCTTGTAAAACTCCCTACCCCTACGATTATTAGTCCTTACTGGACAAGTGGTAGCGGAAATTCCATGCTTTATAACATCCCTACAAGAGTAGAAAATGATACTCCTGATGTCATCACACCAGCTGGTGGACTAGTTCTAAAAGAATATAACCAATTCAATCCTCAGCGCCTTATCATTGCTTATGGAAATCCGGGTCAAGAAGTAATCACCGGAGATAAGTTCGCTGGAGATGTTACAGGAGTCATCGGATACAACAATGGCAATTTCAAAGTAATTCCGGAGAACGGTAAGCTGCCAACCATTACCCCAAGTACTTTTAAACAAGAAACAACTACTCTTGAGGTTAATGAGGACAAGCTATTAATCGCTTCATACAACATTGAGAACTTCTACCCAGGCGTCGGAGCAACAAAAATCCAGAAACTTGCCGACTCCATCACGAATAATATGAAAAAGCCTGACATTATCGGCGTGGTCGAAATGCAGGATAGCAATGGTGAAACCAATAATGGAATCACTGAAGCAAGTGCTGACGAACTAATTAAGGCTATTGAAACTGCAGGCGGTCCTGTATATAAATACACAGACATCGCTCCAGTCAACAATCAGGATGGCGGAGCTCCAGGCGGAAACATTCGCGTAGGCTTCTTGTACAATCCAGCAAGAGTACAGCTTGCGGATAGTGTAAACGGTCAAAAAGGTACATCTACGCAATCCGTTGCTTATAATGCAGCGACAGACAAGCTGACTTACAATCCAGGACGAATTGATCCAACGAATGCTGCATTTGCTAGTTCACGTAAACCACTTGCTGCACAATTTATTTTCGGCGGAGAAAAAGTGATCGTGATCGCAAACCATTTCAATTCAAAAGGCGGCGATAATGGTCCTTTCGGGAACGTTCAGCCACCGGTATTGTCCAGTGAAACACAACGTCATAAAATTGCGGCGGTCGTAAACGGATTTGTCAAAGAGGTTCTGACTGCTAATCCTGAAGCCAACGTCGTAGCTCTTGGCGATTTGAATGATTTCCAATTCACTAAAACTGCAACTATTTTAAAAGGTACAGAGCTGGACAATTTGATCGACACATTGCCTTTGAATGAGCAGTATACGTACACCTATGACGGAAACTCTCAAGTACTGGATCATATTCTTGTCAGTAAAAATCTAACGGCTTCTTCCAAAGTAGATGTCGTCCATCTAAATGCCGACTTCTCTCCATCGAAAGGTCGGGTATCCGATCATGATGCGGTTGTAGCACAGATTGATTTTAGTACTGCTGAAGATTTTCCATTAACAGTTCTACACACCAACGATACGCATGCAGGATTAGATACTGTAAGCTCACCAAACAACATCTTGCGCCGTGTAACAGCAATCAAAAATGCTAAGGCGACTACAGAAAACCCTATTCTTCTCGATGCGGGTGATGTGTTCTCCGGAACACTGTACTTTAACAAGTATCTGGGTCAAGCAGATCTGGCCTTTATGAATCTAGTCAAATATGACGCTATGACTTTCGGTAATCATGAATTTGATAAAGATTCTGATACCCTTTCCAAATTTATCGGCAACGCTAAGTTCCCTTTTGTCTCATCTAATGTGAATTTCTCTGCAGATGATATTCTAAGCAAAATGTTCACCAACGAAATTGGTCGATCGGGTAATGCGGCAACCATCTACCCTGCTCTGATTAAAGAAGTAGACGGCGAACAGGTTGGTATCATTGGTCTGACGACAGAAGATACAGCGAACATTGCTTCACCAGGTAAAGTGACTTTTGAGAATGCTGTAGTGAAGGCAAAAGAAACTGTCGCTATGCTGCAAAAAGAAAAGATTAACAAGATTATTGTTCTCTCACACCTTGGCTACGAAGAGGATCTCAAGTTAGCCAAAGCGGTTAATGGCATTGATATTATTGTCGGTGGTCACAGCCACACGCAATTAGATCAAGCGGTTGTAGATAACAGCGATCCTAATGCACCGAAGCTTATCGTACAAACTGGTGAAAAAGGACTTTTCCTTGGTCAGCTTGAAGTTAAATTTAACAAAGATGGCATACTGACAAATTGGAAAGACCAATTAATCTCCATCGACGCTAAGAACGGCGCTAACTACGTAATCGCAGAAGATCCTGAAGCTAAAAAGATCCTGGATACCGAATATAAGCCAGGTATTCAAGAGCTAACCAATGAGGTAGTAGGTAACTCAGAGGTTGTTCTAAACGGCGTTCGTGATAATGTTCGTACAAAGGAAACCAACCTCGGTAACCTGATTGCCGATGGAATGCTTTTTGCAGCTAAGAAAGCTGGCACTAATGCGGTAATTGCCCTGCAGAATGGTGGCGGTATTCGCGAATCTATCAATGAAGGACCGATTACACAAGGTGAAGTACTCGGAGTACTTCCTTTCAACAACGATCTGGTTACGATCACTTTGACCGGACAAGAAATTAAGGATGCAATGGAGAATGGGGTTTCCAAAACTCCAGCAGCAGACGGACGTTTCCCACACGTTGCAGGGTTGAAATTCTACTATGACTCTACGAAGCCTGTGAACGAACGTGTATTACGTATCGAAGTGAAGAACGGAGACAAATACGTTCCTCTAGATCTAAAAGCATCTTATGAAGTAGCTACTAATGCTTTCACAGCTAAAGGTGGAGATTTCTATACTTCCCTTGAGAAGGCCTATAAAGAAGGCCGTGTGAATCTGCTGTACCTGCCGGACTTTGATGTATTTACGAAGTATCTTAAAGAAGTTGGAACTGTCACTGCGAACACTTCCGCTGTTGAGGGCCGGATTGTGGATCTGAAAGGTGCACCACTGCCGGAGACAACAGAAGACTTCCCATTAACAGTTCTACACACCAACGATACGCATGCAGGACTAGATACTGTAAGCTCACCAAATAACATTCTACGCCGTGTAACGGCAATCAAAAATGCTAAGGCGACTACAGAAAACCCTATTCTTCTCGATGCGGGTGATGTGTTCTCCGGAACACTTTACTTCAACAAGTATCTGGGTCAAGCAGATCTAACCTTTATGAATCTGGTTCAATATGATGCTATGACTTTCGGGAACCATGAATTTGATAAAAATGGTGAAAGTTCTGAAGTGCTTTCCAAATTCATCGGCAACGCTAAATTCCCTTTTGTCTCATCCAATGTGAATTTCTCTGCAGATGATACGCTAAGCAAAATGTTTACCAATGAAATCGGTCGTTCGGGTAATGCGGCAACCATCTACCCTGCTCTAATCAAAGAAGTTGACGGAGAACAGGTTGGTATCATTGGTCTGACGACAGAAGATACTGCCAACATTGCTTCACCAGGTAAAGTAACTTTTGAGAATGCTGTAGTGAAGGCAAAAGAAACTGTCGCTATGCTGCAAAAAGAAAAGGTTAACAAGATTATTGTTCTCTCACACCTTGGCTACGAAGAGGATCTCAAGTTAGCCAAAGCGGTTAATGGCATTGATATTATTGTCGGTGGTCACAGCCATACGCAATTAGATCAAGCGGTTGTAGATAACAGCGATCCTAAAGCACCGAAGCTTATTGTACAAACTGGTGAAAAAGGACTCTTCCTTGGTCAGCTTGAAGTTAAATTTAACAAAGATGGCGTACTGACAGATTGGAAAGACCAATTAATCTCCATCGACGCTAAGAACGGCGCTAACTATGTTATCGCAGAGGATCCTGAAGCTAAAAAGATCCTGGATACCGACTATAAGCCAGGTATTCTAGAACTGAGCAATGAGGTAGTAGGAAACTCAGAGGTTATTCTAAACGGCGTTCGTGATAATGTTCGCACAAAGGAAACCAACCTCGGTAACCTGATTGCCGATGGTATGCTTTTTGCAGCCAAGAAAGCTGGCACTAATGCGGTAATCGCCCTGCAAAATGGTGGCGGTATTCGCGAGTCCATCAATGAAGGACCAATTACACAAGGTGAAGTACTCGGAGTACTACCATTCAATAACGATCTGGTTACGATCACTTTGACCGGACAAGAAATTAAGGATGCAATGGAGAATGGGGTTTCCAAAACTCCAGCAGCAGACGGACGTTTCCCACACGTTGCAGGGTTGAAATTCTACTATGACTCTACGAAGCCTGTGAACGAACGCGTATTACGTATTGAAGTGAAGAACGGAGATAAATATGTTCCTCTAGATCTAAAAGCATCTTATGAAGTAGCTACTAATGCTTTCACAGCTAAGGGTGGAGATTTCTACACTTCACTTGAAAAGGCCTATAAAGAAGGTCGCGTGAATCTACTGTACCTGCCGGACTTTGATGTATTTACGAAGTATCTTCAGAAGATTGGAAATGTCACTGCGAACACTTCCGCTGTTGAGGGCCGGATTGTGGATCTGAAGGGTGCACCATTGCCGGAGATAACCCCAACTCCGACACCAGTGCCGACACCAGTGCCAACATCACCAACAGTTCCAACATCAACAGCAACAGTAGCACCAACACCTACTGCAACAACAGCACCAACGGCTGCACCGCAAGTAACAACAATTGATGCTGCTGATCTGACCAAACAACTTGCTGAACTGCCAACTGGTAAACATGAACTGGTTATTCCGGTTAAAGCGACTACTGGCGGCGCTCAAGTAGAACTCCCAGGCAGTGTGCTTGTAAAACAAGCTGCTGCACAGCCTAACACCATTCTTACCCTTACTACTGATGGCGCTTCGTATTCCTTGCCGCTCAGTGTTATAAACAGTGTATCGCTTGCCGCTCAATTAGGCACCAGCGACTTTACAATTACAGTATCCATTCTATTAGCGGATTCGAAAACGCTAAGCAGCACAAACCAAGCTATCGCTTCACAGCTAGGTAATGCTACTTTAGCTGCTCCAGTAATCGAATTTAGTGTTTCAGCAGTAGCCGGATCTAAGCGTGTACCGCTGAACAACTTCGGCAGTACTTATGTTAATCGGACGATCAATGTACCTACTTCCTTAAATTCAAATAACGCAACGGCAGTCGTCTTCGTGCCTGCTACAGGCAAGATTTCCTTCGTGCCTGCGATTTTTGCCCCTAAGGCTAATGGAACAACAGATGTTACGATTAAACGGAACAGCAACAGCTATTACACCGTTGTTAAATCTTCCAAAACGTTCGGAGATATTAGCGGACACTGGGCTAAAGCGTCCATTGATCTGTTAGCTTCCAAACTGATCGTTAGTGGAACCAATAGCGATACATTCTCTCCTTCACAGTCGATCACACGGGCTGAGTTCGCAGCATTAATTACGCGTTCTCTTGGACTTGTGACAACGGGTGGCGAGACAACTTTTAAGGATGTAAATCCAAACGCATGGTATGCTGATGCTATTCGCACTGCTGCAGAAGCCGAATTGATTTCTGGTTATACCGATGGCAGCTTTAAGCCAGGTAGCCCGATCACTCGGCAAGAAATGGCCTCTGTATTAGCTAAAGCCATCAAGTACACGGGCAAAACCTTAAATGCCGATCCTGCAGCACTAGCTAAATTCAGTGACGCAGCAAGCATTCCTGCTTGGTCCCAAGCAGCAGTAGCAGAAATCGCTGCTGAGGGCATCATTCAAGGAGCGAAAGACGGTTCCTTTGCTCCACAAAAGCTGGCAACTCGTGCTGAAGCCGTTACGATGCTGGAGAAGACCTTGAAATCTCTTCAGTTCATCAATTAATAAAGGCCCACAGCTCTGAGGACAAAAAGGCGGTTCCTAGGGTGCATAATGCACTCGAGGAACCGCCTCTTTTTCATATAACCTCTAGGATTCCATCCCAGCCTCATTCTCTTCATAATGACTTGTATCCCCGTGCAGCAGGATCTCCGGCACGCCATCCGTAAAATCAATCCTGGATAAGCAGGTTGGATATATGTAAGGCAGATCCCATAGCTTAGGCAACTCTCTGCCCTCAAAATAAGCCATCAAGAGCTTGATCACTACCGTATGCGTTACGATAAGAATCGTCTCACCCTGATGGGCAGTGAGAATTTCCTGAAGCTTCTCCAGTGCTCTTGTCTGCATCTCTGCGAAGGTCTCGCTGCCCTCCACTTTAAACCGGTCGGGTTCCTTCCAGAAATAACGATGCTGGTCTGAATACTGAGCTGCCAGTTCAGCAGAATCTCTACCTTCCCATACGCCCATGCCAATTTCTTTAAATGCATCGGAAATCTTCAGCGGAACATCCCGCTCTCCGCGTATAATTTCAGCTGTACGCAGCGCCCTTGGGCTAGAGCTTGCATAAATGACATCCAGATTTGTAGCCTGCATTCCCTGGCTCAACCATTCCGCCTGTTGTACGCCAAGCGTCGTCAGCGCAGAATCCATATGACCTTGCATACGATTCTGCACATTCCATTCTGTCTGTCCATGACGCGTTAGATATATCGTTGTAGTACTCATCCGTTGCTTCTCCTCCTAATCCCAAATTCAGAGATAGTCTACTTCCTGTTTTGCTCCATCCAGTTCACCGCATAGTCTACAATTTCACGCTGTGGAATCAATTGAGCTGCAGCTGAGGCGATATGACCATTTGTAATGAGCCCTGTCTCTTGCCCGAATTGCTCAGCAAGATCAACGAAATCGTCAGAGTTCCAATCTAGCTCCTTGAATTCCACCCACTGTCTATGACCATCCACTAGTATAGGTGCTCCGCCAATGGCTTCCTTCTTTCCTTCATAGAAGGCCCGGCATTCAGCAAGATGTAATGAAGTATTATTCAGATTACCAACGCCTAGCAGCAGCACACTTCCCCCCAGATCATAAATACGAGCTAATGGAGAGTCATCCCCCAAACCGTATTCGAGGGAGTGACCATATATAATCTCATCCCTATGCTTGCCCCAAGCCGCAAATGAATGAATGGGGTGATCGCTGCGCTTTACCTCTTTTTGTCTACGGAAGCAATCCGGAATAACCCCCATTCCTCTCAGTGGGGTCAGGTCTGGATCATAAGCCGGCATCTGCTCACGGATACTCTGCCACCAAGATTCGGGTACCGGTGGGTTACTCCAGCCAGCAGGGTCCGTCAGATCACTAGAATGCGTGGGCATCACAAGTGTACCTGACTCTCCAAGAACCTCCTCAAGCGCCAAAATAACGGCAACCGGGCCACCTGCCACCCATTGGCCTAGTGATTTGAAGGACGAATGCAGTATAATCGTCATCCCCGCCTGTACACCCAGTCGCCGAAAGTCCTCTGCCAACGTCTGAACTGTAATCAAATTGCCTTGAATTTCTTCCACCCTTCATTCCTCCAAACTCTCTTGCTGCTAATCCTAGCAAAGCTTCTCACTGCCATTATATAGGAGGATCACTTCTAACGACACCCTTAACGCCCATCAAGGTACAGTTCAGCAATGATATTTATACTAAAGCTACTTATCCTGCCTTTTACGACAGATCTTCAGACAGCATTTTGGCTCTATAATCCCCTGGAGAGATCCCTTCCAACTCTTTGAATACACGGGCAAATTGCTTACTGTTCTCAAAACCTACTTTCTCCGAAACCTCAGCAAGCTTGCCACAGTCTTTCGCTAGCAGTTCTTTAGCATGACGGATGCGTACCTTTTTTAAATAAATGACAAAATTCTCACCAGTATATGCTTTGAAGGCTTCGCTAAAATAAGAATAATTCAAAGAAACATGGTTACTAACCATAGCCATATTTAGTGGACGAGCATAGTTGGCTTCAATATAGTGCAGCGCTTCCTCCATGTCAGCATGCTCCGTATGAGCAGAGCGTACCCCTACAATGTAATTACTCACACTCAGGAGCAAATTCTCAAGCGCACGATAATAATCATGAAAATGACGATAATTGTACATATTGCCCACTGTGCGATACAGCTTCAACACCTCTACCGAGGCCTCGCCATGCACCCGAAATACTTCATCCAGCACCAATTCATTGATATTCTGTCCCACCGACTCCAAATAAGACAGGTCAAGCGCCTTCAAATGCTCAGTCTGAAAAATCACAGCCAGAAGATGCTTCATCTCCTTCTCGCGTTCTGTTCCAAGCATATTGAGCAGCTTGCGAAGCGCCTCCTTCGGCAAAGGAAAGTTACGACGCTCTTGACTGACATCCTCGTAATCCAAAAATCCTTCTTGCGGAAACAAAAAAGTATATTGTAGTGCCCGACAAGCTTCCTTGTAACAGGAACGAAGTTCTTCGAGACCTTTTCCCTCACGGCTGATTCCGATCGATAAACTAGTTATTTCTCTAGCTTCAGCTTGACGGGATAGTTCCATAAAGCTCTGTCTACTAGTCCCGATTAATACTAACTTACCGTCCCAGTCCGTTATAATTTCTGAAAAACACTTTTCGATTGGCCCCATCAAACGTTCGACCAGCCCTTGAACTTCTGTCGCCTTCATCCGAGTCCCATCATTAAAATAGTAATTCAGCACGCCAACTGTAAAAGGAACCTCCAAACCATTTAGCTCCTCTTGCTGCTCGGGCTCCAACTGAACCTCCTGCTGCTGCAGCAGTCCCCGTAAACGGCTGGAGCGTAGCTCTTTGCGAAACTGTTCTGCTTCCCGCTCTATTTTCTTGACGCTGAACTCCTGTTCTTCCTGTTCCTTATGGATATGCAGCAGGATTTCGAACAGCTCATCTCGGCGAATCGGCTTAAGTAGATAATCCTTCACACGATAACGTATGGCACATTTAGCATATTCGAAATCATCGTACCCACTTAGGATCACCACTGCTGGTTTTTTCTCGCCTCTTACCTCCATAGACAGCTGCTCCAAAAGCGTAATTCCATCCATTACCGGCATACGAATATCCGTAATAATAATATCGGCACCATCTGTCTTAAAGACCTCTAGCGCCTCTGCACCGTTGCTCGCCATTATGATCGAATATGCGGACGGAAATTCCCTTTCAATCATGATCTTCAGACCTACACGAATATTTTTCTCATCATCAACGATCAGTAATTTCTTCATGGTTGTTTTTCTCCCGTCAAAAGAACTTTCGGCAAGCTTAGACGTACCATCGTCCAACTCCCTGCCTCGCTCTGTACTACAAGCCCGTATTCTTCGCCATAAAAGATTTGCAGACGCTGGTGTACATTTCGCAGTCCTATGCCCCCTGCTCTCTGGCTTACTTCCCGCTGTTCACAGGAGCTATCACAATCACAACATTCATCCTTAGCATATATCGCCTCGTTTAAAGCAACTAGACGTTCTGGGGTAAGACCGATACCATTATCACGAAGCTCTATGGAAATATCACCTTCCGTTTCCGAAATATGAATATGAATGTTCGGGTTCTCTAAATTCTCTTTTTCACCGTTCCAAGCATGCTTAACACTGTTCTCTACAATAGGCTGCAGTGACATTTTCAGCACCTCCAGCTCCAAATATCGAGGTTCAATATGAAGTACAAGCTTAACCGGGTACTCAAAACGAATATTCATTACTTCAATGTAATTCTCAATATGGCGGACTTCATCACGAAGCTTCACATACTCCCCAGACCATTTGAAATTATAACGCATCATTCCACCGAGCGAAGTTAGTGCGTCTGATATCGTTCGTTGATTTTCAATTTCAGCAAGCATTTTAATATTTTCAAGTGTGTTATATAAAAAATGTGCATCTATTTGATTATGCAACGTGCGCAGCTCAGCCTCTTTGGACAATGCCTGCTTACTCACAGCCTGAGCCACCAACTTATTAATTGTATTCATTAGCTTAGAGAAATGATGGGCAAGCTCACCGACTTCTCCCCCACCCCGAATCGTAATGCCACTATATGCTTCACCTCTGCGCACGCTTTTCATCGTTTCGGTCAATCTGCGCAGATTTTTTAGAATAAAGGCATTCATCACATAAGCGATCAACGTGAGTAAAATAATAAATCCAATGTTAGCTCCAATAATAAAGTTGCGTGTACGGGAGATATCCTTCAAAACACCCTCCGTTGAGACCACATTTAACAGATAAGCATCAATACGTTCCAGCGGTGTGTTAATAAGTAAATAAGATTTACCGTTGGCTGTATAACTACTATCCCATTCACCAGTAGCCTTGAAGGTCTTGTATCGTTCAGTAATAACACTAGCCATCTCCTCGTTATCCTGTAGAAAAGACTGATCAGGACGAGTAAATAGCTGCAGCTCACCATCTACAAGGAACATTTGTGTCTGGTTATCCCGTACATCGGTATATGTCTTTGGTGTAAAGCGGTTCAACATCATATCTACTTGAACCATCCCAATATGGTTGCCAGCAGGACGACTCATCTCACGTAGTAAAGAAACCTTCGGCAAACTCTCAGTCGGTGCACCCAAGTATCTCTGCATCAGATCCGGATCACTCCTTTGAAAAGACCAGTACTCCTGTTCCTCCAACTGCAGTGCTTTCTGGTACCAGGGCTCGGAAGAGACTCGTTCTTCGCGAAATAAAATCGGCCAAATTTCATGCATCGTTTTACTTTTGGAATACAGCCGTAAATGCTCGATATTCGGATTATTAAATTGAATACGTGTCATATTCACATAAACATTTGTATTAAAATCAACCAAATCTTCAAGCATCGGCTCAGTCTCATTCGCAAGAAAGTCTTTAACATCCGAGTCAGAATACGCCATCTGTGCTGCCCGCTCCATCGCTTCAATTTGATTGTGGATATGCAATTTTTCCATTTGCAGCAAATACTCATTTTTCTCAACAGCATCTCGGAAATAGGTACTATTGATAGACTCATAAAAATAGACGGACACCAGCAAGCACGGACCTATAATAATAAAAACATAGGCAGCAATCAAACGACTCTGCAGCGACCTTCGTCCCCACCAATATAAGAAGGAATTCCAAATTTCTTTGCTGCGCTCACGCATATTATCCCTCTTCACTTCTTCAACGTTCACCTCGCTAATATCGTGAATACTTAACATACTTAACAACTATACCTTATTATTGTTTCAAAATAACCCAAAAACCCGCAATCAGCGGGCTTCTGGGTTATATTTTATTGGGCGAGCTTCACTTTGTTCTCTTCATACTTTTTCTGTTGATAGGCTTGGAATTTATCTACACCTATATCCTTTTGTTTCGCTAAATACTCACTCCATATTTTATCGAACTCAGCATCCGAAGAAGCCATAAGCAGCTTAGGAATCGTCTTCCCGCGCAGTTCTTTCAGCTTTGTAGCAATGATGCCTTCAGGGGAGTTACCTGTAGGATCAATCTGTTGGAACGTTGAAGTACTAGTCGCTTTTCCTCTCGTCCAATCTTCCAATTGTTTAAAAGGTTCTACTGATTTAGGTGCCCATTGATCCGTGATATTCGTGTTCTGCATCATCCAGTAGGTGAACGAAGATCCGTATTGCTTATCAAACGCCGAACGATCCTTATTCATTAGATCAAACACTTCAGGCTTAAATTGGTCTTTGCCATCAATCGTTTCGTAGCTGACACCCTTTTCACCGAGGAACAAATCTTTATTACCTTCTTCACTGTTCAAGTAGCTTAGGAAGCGGATAGCGCGAGCTTTATCCTTTACATCTTTGGAGATCAGCGTTACTGTCCAGCCTGCGATCGCAGGTCCATCTAGGGTCGGTTGATCCAAGTTCGTATTCGAAGGACCATCAATAGCAATATAAGTTTTGCTAGGATCTTGTTGGTAGATCGTACCTAGTTGCGCTGCAAAGTCTGTACGTTGGTAGAGCATCGCGAAATAACGACCTTGAGCGATCTTCTCTTCCATTTGTGGACGTTTATCAATAAAGATATCTTTAGCAAGCAGTCCATCCTGATTCGCTTGGCGAAGTGTCTTCATCCAGCGGATATATTCAGGATCAGTCTCACGGGCATATACCTGACCATCTTTTTCTCTAGGAATTGCCAGGAAGTTCTGAAGATAACCTTCCAGAGAATCATTACCATTTACACCAAATTCATGCAGACCAAGCGGGATTAGCGGCTGTCCATTTACGTCAGGGAATTTCTCTTTCGCTAACTTAAGCGCATTCAAGAAACCTTCTGGTGTGCGCATATCAGGACTGCCAATCGCTTCATACATATCCTTACGGACCGCGAATACTTGGTTGGATACGTAGTTCTCTCCATATTTCTCATAGTCAGCAGGAGAGGAAGAAGAGTTAGGATAGCCATACACATTGCCATCTTCCTGAGTGTACCAATTCAGCTTATCTTTATCAGAAACTTTGTAGAAATAAGGATCATATTCATCAGCAAGCTTGTTCAGAGGTAGCGCAAGATCACCTTCGATTATTTTCTTAATTGCATCTTCATAGAAGCCCAATGTGATGAAATCAGGCAATTTACCAGAAGCAATGAGTGTGTTCAGTTTCTCATTCTCGTTACCAGCCGGAACGATGAAATTAATATCAACGCCGGTCTTCTTAGTTACATATTGAGAAGTTGGGTCCACGCCCCATTTGTTAGGGAACCAAGAGAAGTTCAGGTACCAGTCAAACGTAATCGGTGAAGTGTCAATCTTCCAACCTGGTTCATCAGCAGACAATGTAGCAGCAGGTGCATCTGTCGCCCCCGTGTTCGTTTCTTTAGTACCATCCGAATTTCCTTTAGCGTTATTTCCACTGGAACAGCCTGCGGCTGACAAGGCCATAACCGCTGCCAGAAGTAGAGCCATCGCTGTTCTCGGTTTGCGTTTCATACCCATATTCTTTACCCCTTTTCTATGATTGTTAATTATAAGCTCAACCCCAGAGCTCATAGAGATGAGCTGCTGGAGGAGTTACCTTTACTAAGGATCAGCCCTTAATGGAGCCGATCATCATGCCTTTAACAAAGTAGCGTTGTAAGAAAGGATATACGAACACGATAGGAAGTGTGGTGACCACCATCGTCGCCAGCTTAATAGACTGTGACGTTACGCTTCTTGTCATGCCGCTACCTTGTGCAGCGACCATCATTTGAGTCGAGCTAGATTGTGCTACAACGCGGAACAGGTACGTCTGGATCGGCTGTAGCTCTGTATTATTGATATAGATCATACCTGTAAAATAATCATTCCATTGGAACACGCCGTGGAACAGCGCAATGGTCGCAATAACAGGCATAGACACTGGAAGCACAATTCGTAGGAAGATGGACCAATCATTAGCCCCATCAATCCGGGCCGCTTCCTCCAATCCTTCAGGAATCTCTCGGAAGAAGGTCATGAAGATAATAAGATCGAAGAAGCTAAACATCGCAGGAATGATATACACTAAGAAATTATCTAGTAACTGAAGATCTTTGATAAGCAAGAAGCTCGGGATCAATCCTCCAGCGAAGAAGAGCGTAACTGTACCCATAAACATGTAAAACTTTCCACCGATCAAGCCCTTACGAGAAAAGGCATAGGCTACCATTGCTGTGAAAAATACATGCAGGACTGTGCCGATTGCTGTTTTGGCAACGGTGATCCACATCGCCTGCATAATACCAGGGCTGTCGAACACCGCCTTGAAGTTTCCTAGACTGAACACCCGCGGCCACCAGTATATACCACCTCGCATAGCATCCGTACCTTCATTAAAGGCATTGACGAGTACGTACCAGATCGGATAAAGCGTTATGAAGCAAATACACAGCATGATGATGTTGTTGATGATATCGAATAGGGCCTCGCCCTTCGTTTTGCGCTTGAGAGCAAACATGTGTAGGTCCTCCTTATCCTAGAACAATGATGTATCGTTGATTTTTTTAGACACTTGGTTAGCTATCAGCAGCAAGATTAGAGCAATAATCGATTTTAATAGTCCAACTGCAGCCGAATAGGAGAAGCGGCCTGAGAGAATCCCTGTGTAGTACACATAATAATCGATTACATTACTTGCACTATCATTCAACGAGTTACGTAGCACCAAGATCTGATCGAAGTTGGAGCTTAGTACACCACTGACTGCAAGAATGAAGAGAATACTGATCGTCGATTTGATGGCCGGCAGCGTAACGAACCACATTTTCTGGAATCTTCCAGCACCATCAATCGTAGCAGCCTCATACATTTCAGGAGATACACCAGAGATTGCTGCTAGATATATAATCGCTGACCATCCAAGTTCCTTCCAAATATCAGATGAAATAACAATCGTCCAGAAATAGCTAGGTTCGGCCAGATAGGTAATCGGCTGATCAATGATATTTAGCGCTAACAAGATGTTATTGATAATCCCTATATCCGCAAGCCAGGTCGCTAGAATCCCGCCGAGTACAACCCATGAGAGAAAGTGAGGTAAATACGAAATCGTCTGAATCCACTTTTTGAATCTCACCGAACGGACCTCATTTAGGAATAGTGCAAATATAATCGGCAGCGGAAAACCGATGAAGAGCTTGATCAAGCTAATGCCTAACGTATTCCTAATAACGTCAACCAAGCTTTCATCTTGTAGGAATTCTTTGAAATGAGCTAGTCCTACCCATGGAGCTTCGGAAATTGATTTGACGATGTTGAACTCTTTGAAGGCAATAATAACTCCATACATTGGAATGTAGTTGAAGATGATCATCCAGGCTACGCCTAGTAGGGCCATGGTCTGTAAATGACGCTGGGCTACAAATCTCCTCCACAGCGAGTTCCTATTTACTTTACCGGTTTCGAAATTGCCAGGAATTAACGGATTCATCGCTGGGCTTACTTCCACGCTTTTTTTGTTCTCCATCCTTTGGACCTCCAGGCTATGTATCTTTTTCTTTTTCTGAAGCGCTTACAATATCTATGTATTTATTGTATTTGCTTTTGCCTGTCTCCGTAAGGCTTTGAATTTCGGGTTATAGGTTCCATTTTTCGGGTTCAAGCTAAAACGCCTTCGGCGTCCTTTAAGGACTTTCTTATATTTGGAGAAAAAAATAAAGGGAGGGCCTAGGCCCTCCCTTATTTTCTATGCCATTATTGCTCGAATTTGCTTGATCTCTCCACGCCGCAGAGCCTCTGCCTCTTCCCCACGAACGAGCGCTCCGGAAATTTCCGTCACCGTTCCATTCTGGTAGACTAGCGTCATGCTCTGAATAACAACCTTCTTCTCACCAAATGTATTCTCACATTGTGGGTTCGAATAAGTTACTTCCGTGCCACCTAGAAATGTGAAAGAGAGATTGCCTTGTTCATCAAATAGCCAGCCTGGTAGAACCGGATCCAAAGATAATGTAAGCTGTCCATCTTCTACTCTGAAAACATGGCTTCCGGCCATCATCGTTCTCCACATACTCAAGAACTCAGCAGTCGACCCACTTAATCTTGCAACGAACCCTCTACCATGATTGTTCGGATCAGGATTACCTCCGGTAGCGATAAAGGATGAATTTTCAAGCGTGCTGCGTCCATAGACAGCCGGATCTAGGAACGGAACTAGCGAGGTCTTCAGTTCTCCGTAGAACTCCTCATAAAGCCCGCCCTTCAACAGCTCAAGCAAATATTTGTAGGACATATGCAGGAAGTTGGACTCCCGCTCTAGCCAGCCTGGCGTAAAGGCTCTCATTCGTCCGATCTCATGAGACTCACCCTCTAGACTAACCGAAGTTTGATACATCGACGTAGTCGGATCATATAGCTCTGTTTGCTTAATCAAATTATAGATTTCTTTGGCTTGCACCGGATCTTTCAGCGTCTTCAACAGGCGAGTAGGCCCCTCAAGGAAGTATGGCAATGCATAGACCTCAAACTCCTCTACCACAGCTTTTGGCAGGCCGTATCCGCTAAGTACTGGTTGACCTTCAGCATCTGTTACCTGCTGGAATTTCTTCGCCTCAAAGCGGAAATAGGTTGGGGTAAGTCCGTTACCAAGTTCTACTGCCTTGTTGATTCCCTCGTCGATTTTGACCAAGAACTTGGAGAGGGCCTCACGAATGTATTCTAAGGTTACTTCAGACTCAGTTCCAGTAATACCGAAACGGATACGTGCTCTATAAGCCTCACGCGCCGAAGCTACAGTATCCCAATAATTAAATTGTTCCAAATCTCCCGACAGAACCGCCGTGACCGCATGATATACCTCTTCAAGCAACTGGGCAATTTCTTCTGGCAGGTCTACAGCTCCTTGGACGCTTTCTTTGCTGTTCAGAGCATCTAACAAAAAGACTACGGTACGTTTCAGCTCAAAAGTCTCACTCATTCCGGAGCCGAACAATCCAGGCAGTCCATTCATAGCATCGTTCCAGCCCGGCTTATTGCCTTCCATTTCTACACCCATACCATAAGGATCAAGCGTAGCAAATTTATTCAAGGCAAGAGACAACATCTTCACGAACAGATTGGTGTGGTAAATGGCGCCGTGACCGCCTTCAGTACGCAGCCAATGGGTATCTCCAGCTTTCCATTTCAGCTTGTGCAGCTTCTCCTCATCCTCAAGGAGTGCACCATATTGCCGGGCCTTTCCGTCACTGATTACATATTTCTCACTACGTGGCAGCACATACGCTGGGCTGTCATAGAACGCATAGGTGTTATCCCCAAATAGAAGCTCCTGCTTTTTGTCAGGGAAGATATCCAAGTAACCTACTACCAGATCCATATTATATGTCCAGTGATCCGACCAGAAGCCTTCGCCAAAGGCTGCCTCAATGTTTTGCTGTGACAGGGCAAGTAATCCCGACAAAAATTGTTGTTCGCTTACCTTCAAGGCAACGTTATGATCCGCAATATAGTTCACTAAGCTACCTGGTGTGAACCGAGTGCTACACAGCTTTACAAGCTCAGCTTGATGATCTGCCGCAGCTTTTCCAATCCACTCCGCAGCTTGTGCCTTACTATCCGGTTTCACTTCAAAGGTTGTTCCTTGCACGCTCAGTGGATTGTAACCATCCGCCTGAATCAAGCTATAGAACATTTTGATGTTAAAGCTACCCACCTTCGGATTAAAAAACACATCATTCCGACGATTCTGATTCATATCACGGAAGTTTCCGTTCCCCTGTGAATAATATTCTGGGGCGAGTGAGAAGAAATTGTAGTCACGCTCCAAGTCACCGTGCTTACGCGAGTATAAGTGAACTACAAAGCCATCACCACCATTGTCAAAGACAAAAGGATAGCCTCCACGCAGGAAGTTATCGAGATAGGATTGACGGCAATACGCATCAAACACAGCCGATGAAGTGTGAGTAGCAATATCTTCCGTTAATTCCTCCGTCAGACCTGCGGCCTCTTGAGATTTAGACAGGATATATTCATCGCGGCATAACTGCTCCGCCTTCTTATTGATTTTGTCGATGTCATTTACATGTCCAACCAGTGTATTCAGGATCAGATTGCTACCTGGTGCTAAACGTCTTGCCACTCCGCTAAAACCGCACGGAACCTTGTTGACGGGGTATTGTGGAAGCTCGCCCAGTTCGGCAAGGGTTAATCCCGCAAAGCGGTCCGGGTACGTAAGCGAGGTATTGCCACCAAAGACTAGCTCGAAATCGACGATTGGCGAGACTTTTTCTCCTTCTCCAGTGAACGACAGGTAGAAATGGCCATTGGTAATTTCGCTAACCTGTGCATCATCATTGGTACTGGAACGCAGCTTATAGAACGGAATACCATTCTCTAAGTTGTATACGTCCATCCAGCTGCGCAGCAGATTCCCTATTTCCTTGTATCCACTGTTTTCTACGCCGTAAGGCAAGATTTCAGGCAAACCATCCATCAGCTCCAGCTCGATCTCTTTACCGCCGATGTTCTCAATCTCTACCCGACGTACCAATGCTGCATAATCGTCATTAGGCAAATTAAAATAGTGTACGGTCGTCTTCAGACCATGTCCGGCATGGCTTTCTTCAATAGTAAGCCCATTAGGCAAAATGGTCATGAGGCGCTTTGCAGCAGGATCTGGACGCGCAGATTGAAACGGTTCATAAATCTCTTGCTCGCCTTTAATTTTGATAAAGGTTCTGAAACCGGTCGTCCCTACGTTCTTATAAGAGATATTTGCAGGAGAGAATTCCATGATTGGCGAATTCTTATCGCGTACCCCGAAGCTGCAAATGGCCTGCCCCCGATTCACATAAAAAGTCCACATCGGAATTCCCTTCAGTCCGGCAAGACCCGGTAAGAAACTGGAAAAAGGCTTTCCTTCATCAAATTGCTCCATTACAAATGTACCTGATTCGAAATAATAGTTGCTCATACTTATGTCCTCCTAGGTTGTAGATTATTTATGAAATCAAATGCGTTACGATGGAATGAGGCGATAGCTCGCAGCTTGCAATCTCTTCGCCTAGACCTAGCGTTACACTGTGCACTTCTTCACTTTCATTCATCAGTACGACAGCAATACTACCGTCGGGATTGCGGAATGCTGTGGTTAAGATACCTTCCGCTTCAGAGGTAAATCCGATCCGTACCGCACCTGGCACAATGAATTTACTGAAATGCCCAATGTAATAATAGGAGCTGTTATAGTGCACTTCATCCGTTGTAGTATCTGCAATAATCGGCGCATCGCAGAGATTGCCTACATGGTTAGGACCTCCAGTCTCATCCAGTACCAGGTTCCAATCCAGGTATCCTTCTGTCCACGCATTGAGATCTCCAATCATGTTTCTGCCGTAACGTTCGCCTGTAAACCATTCTCCCAGCTTAACGCCGCCCTCTTGGCAGCCCTCTGTGAACAACAAATGCTTGTCAGGAAATAAATCATGTACCTTTTCTACTTTGTCGAACTCCTCGCCTCCGTACCAGTGAATACCTGTACCCCACACATACTTTGCAGCTTCAGGATCAGATAATACTGCCGAAGCACGCTCGACCATAATATCGCGGTTATGATCCCAGATTACAATGTTCACATCTGAATGGCCGGTCTGATGCATCACCGGTCCAAGATAATTTTTAACAAAATCCCGTTCCTCTTCCGCACTATAAATACATGAATCCCAGATCTGAACGGCAGCCGGCTCATTTTGCACGGAAACTGCCCAAATCGGTACTCCCTCTTTTCCATAAGCTTCAATGAATTTCGTATAGTAGCGTGCCCAAACTTCTGCGTATTCCGGCTTCAGTGATCCACCGTTATTCATTTCCCCATTTGTTTTCATCCATGCCGGAGGGCTCCAAGGAGAAGCTAGCATCGTGAATGCACCGCCTCTTACTTCCATGGCGTCTTTTATCAGCGGAAGTACCCACTTATGGTCATGTGAGATATCAAAAGTAGCTAGCTCTGTGTCATGATCAGCAACATAAGTATAATTGCCGAGGGCAAAATCACAGCTGTGAATATGAACACGCCCCATGCTATAACCTAATCCCTCTACTGGATGGAAGTACCGATGAATAACCTCTGCTCGTTTCTCGGAGCTCAGACGTGACAACGTATAAGCAGCAGCTTCAGTGAAAGCGCCGCCAAATCCAATCATCTTTTGAAACTCCTGCTCTGGCTTAATCTCCACATCGGCAGACCCAGATCCTACTCTTGCGCTAAAAACAATTGCATCTTTTGGAGTTAAGCGTTCCCCTGTATCTTTTGCAGTTACCACAGTTTGAACTTTTGCCATTTCATCCATCTCCTCTGAATTGTTTTCTTACCAAAGCACTAGTCTTTACTGGATCATCTTCCGATGTTATAGATTCGGAGCAATGAGCCATCAAATCGAAACAATCGAAACCGGTTTCGATTGTTTCGAAAAAAAATGATCTTCCAAATCAATTGAAAGAGCATTTATAACAATGGGTCTATTATAGCTCCATCTCACTAAATAAGATGTGCCAAATACCACTATCTCATCTCATAAGAACAATTGAAAGCTATACTGTCTTTTACTTTAGCAGGACTCTTTTCAGTTCGTCAAGATTTATCAGACTACTTTCCGCTAATCGGAGGTGCACAGGATTCCCGTTCAACCACTTCCACCGGAACTAAAATCGCTTCCTTATCTAATACTTTACCTTCAATTGAGGTTAAAAGAATGTCCGCCGCTTGGCTTCCAAGAAGCTCCGTATCCTGACGCACCGTTGTCAATGCAGGTGTAACGTACTCGGCAAGATCAATGTCATCGTAACCCATAACTGAAATATCCATCGGTACGGAAAGTCCACTATCTTTAGCGGCCATAATAGCCCCTAAGGCTAGTAAGTCACCGGAAGCAAAGACGGCGGTTGGACGTTCAGGGAGCTTAAGAAGCTCCAGCATCGCGTTATAGCCGCTTTCTCGAGAATAAAAGGCTCCGTTTACAACATAGGACTTAGGTACTTTAAACCCTCGCTGCATCATAGCGGTCTTGTAACCCAACTCCCGCATTTTACCTGGAAATGTATTCATGCCTCCGGAAATATGGGCAATCTTGCGATGCCCCAAAGAGGCTAGATACTCCACTGCCAGCTGGGCTCCAGAAGTATTATCTGAGCATACCGTATGCGTCTCAGAAGTCTCAAAATCCATAATAACGGTAGGAATATCACTCTCAAGCAGTTCACGGAAATACGGATCCTCATAATCGGACAAGAAGACAACAACGCCGTCTACGCCACGAATCCTGCAATTCTCTAAATAACCGCTTTGCTTACCACCGACATCTTTGGAGATAAACATGAGGGCATAACCCTTTTCAACAGCAACCTTCTTAAAGCTTTCGATCACAGCGCTGAAAAAAGGATGGCGAATACCAAATCCCGTATTCTCTACGAACAGCACGCCGATGGTCCACGATTTCTTAGTGGTCAATGTACGGGCATGTGAATTTGGCAAATACCCCATTTCTTGGGCAACCCGGAATATTTCCTGACGAGTTTTCTCACGTACGTCGGAATAATTATTAAACGCCTTAGAAACCGTTGTTGGAGAGTAACCGGTTCTTTTGGCAATATCGTATATCGTTGTCAAATCGGCTCGCTCCTTGCCCTGACAAATGAAATGCCTTTTGTTCACTGCAATTTTAACGTCTTTCCGTACCGCCGTCCAGCGAAAAGTAACTTTGTACAGAGGGGAGTATTGTAACGGCCTGAATCAACAGCCCTAGACTCATATAGATCAGATGTATCATTGCAACACTATTCAGCATGTACGTCTGCACCGTTATCCAAATGATTTGCCCAAACCCGATATACAGAGACAAAGCCCAGAAGCTATATAATTTCTTGAACGGATTTAATCGTTCCACCAAGTGCCACTGAGGTCTCTTGATCAGACCATAAACAATGAGCAGAGGCAGTAAACCAAATACGATAAATAGCAGAATACCCGGGAATAAAAAATCTGAGAATGGCGATCTTTCCAGCATAGAAGTCGGCATTTTCATTAGATCCCCGCTTGGATCTATTACAAGAGCACCGCCCCCTCCTAACGCTCCAACCCCCAAAAAAATAAGAAGAATATAAAGCCATGATACTGTACCCGGCCTTCCCTTCGTTAATTCCATTTCACTTCCCCATTTCCAAATAAGAATTAGAGCAACCCTATCTAGATAACGAATCTGCCCTTTTTTCTATTTTACAAGTTTTCCCTGTTTATCACCGAGATGCATGTCACAAATTTGGCTGTGTTTACGGTTTTTTTACGTACGATGTGAACAGCAGTGCTTTACGTTATACTAAGTTTAGAGGCTAACATTTCAATTAACGGAACTCATAAATGAACATCATTGAATCCAAAGCATAAACAATTTCTACGTCCTTATAAGCGAGAAACCCAAGACATAAATTATGGTGTGGAACTTATAGTTTATATTACAAAAACAAGGAGACAGGACATGCGTACACATGCGCTGCACCTAACATATCTATGAACGATACCGACCTTCTATCTACCAAGCAGTGTGCTTATTGCCACAAGCTGAAGCCGCTCACAGAATTTCGCAGACGTACAGGAAAACGTTCCAAGGGGCAGTCACGCCGTGGTGCCTGCCGTGAATGTCGCAAACAACGGGAAACACTAAATATAAAACTCACAGCAACCCCCTTACTGGTGAAGCTTGATACGATCCAAACCCATCAGCACACTCTATTGGAGCGTCCCAAAGAGGGAAAGCCGTCTTCCGCTGCTGCTTCTTCAGGACAATCTAATCCGAACCGACGCGTACGAGGTTTGGAACAGCGAAGAAAAAGGTCGCATGCTCAGGGCACAAAGCTAAATCCCGAAGATCCAACCCAATTGATTCCTTCTACCAAAGGGATGATTCTAATGCGCGGTCATAGCGACAAGGGACGGCGCTGGCATCAGGAGATCGATCTAGCGCTTGCAATTACCCTGGTCAGGGAACATGCCGCTATCGTTGTAAACCGTCGAACGATTCGACGATTGTATAGTAATAAGGATTTTCGCGCTTATATACAAGCCAGAGACAATTACACCTGCTACTTCTGCGGCGCTTATGGGGACACCATTGATCATTTACTACCTCGTGCTAAAGGGGGTCATACAACCCCAGATAATTGCGTCTGCGCTTGCACGTTATGTAATCAGACTAAAGCTGATAAATCTGTTGAGGATTTTATGGGCCGAATATAACAACTTAAATCAAAAAGCCCTAATCTCGTAGGTATTGTTCTGTTTCCGTGAACAGAATAACCTACGAGATTAGGGTCGCTTTTTAATGTGGAAAAGTGTAGTTTATTTAGTTGCCTATAATATTCTTAACTCGTCCTACCTGTCCGCTAGTCAATCTGACCTTAATGCCATGCGGATGCCGAGGCGAGTTCGTGAGAATATCTTTCACCGTACCGTGTGTTAGCTTGCCTGTAGGCTGATCCTGTTTAAGTACAATATCCACTTCAAGCCCAGGACGAATATCCGCTCTTACTTGTCCGTTCATAATGTAATCCCCTTTCATGGGTTATAATGTTGTCAACTACAATAGATAAGGATGAGACGTTATGGCCTTCGGTATCAATAGAGAAGAATTAACCCGGTGGAAAAAAGCGGTCTCCGCAGGAGAGATCGCCTTCTTGACTCATTATTGGCTGGATCCACGCTTTCCCGGCATCACTACCGTCACCAAGGTGGGCTGTAGTGATCTTACCACACTGAAACACTGGTGCGAGGAGAACGGATTGCCTGCCCAATATATTCATAATCGTTCATCGTTTCCCCACTTTGACCTCATTGGACCTAGGCAGGCAGAAATCCTTCGACAAGAAGGTCAATGGGATCAGCTGGAACGTTTCAAACTGCTCTAAATACAAATTGTGATTTGAGACGTATTAATTACTTCTTTTTGCGTAAATCCTGCATGATTTTACGGCCGGTAGGTGTCTGTGCTAAACCGCCCCCTGCAGTCTCGCGGTGTTTCTCTGGCATAGCTGAGCCTACCTCGAGCATGACCTTGATAACTTCATCTGAAGGAATCACACTACGAACACCAGCCAGTGCCATATCTGCGGCGGCAAGTGCAGTAACTGCACCGAATCCGTTTCTAACAATACAAGGAATCTCAACAAGTCCGCCAACCGGATCACAAATCAGGCCTAAAGTGTTCTTAAGTGCTAACCCGACAGCATGCACTGCTTGTGCAGGCGTTCCGCCGCGTAGCTCGGTTAACGCGCCTGCTGCCATCCCAATAGCAGAACCTACCTCAGCTTGACAGCCGCCTTCCGCACCCGATACAAAGGAGTTATTGGCGATGACATAACCGATGGCCCCGGCTGCGAACAATCCGGATACCATGTAGTCATCATCCCAGCCAAACCGTTCCTGACAGCTGAGAAATACACCCGGAATAATCCCGCATGAACCAGCAGTAGGCGTCGCAATGATCCGGCCCATAGAAGCATTCACTTCGGATACAGCCAGCGCGTAAGCCATAGCTTGACCTGCAGGTCCACCTAGGCATGGCTCATCAGCCGCGTTGTATGCTCCTACACGCTGGGCATCCATGCCTGTAAGGCCGCTGCGCGAAGTTGTATCTTCATGCATCCCGCGATGAACAGCCTCTTTCATCACGCCATAATATTCACGCATCGTGGAAAATTCATGATCACTGGAACGTCCAGATTCCGCACTTTGCTCTTCGAGCATAAGTGCTCCAATCGTGAGACCACGTTCCTCACACAATACAGCCAGCTCGCTAAGTGTTTGAAAATTCATGTTAAACTTTCCTTCCCCTTCTCATCTTGCTTACCTTCGTTTAAATTAACCAGCTTCACGGATTTCACAGCAGTGAGCGCTTTAAGCGCTTCAAGAAGCTCCGGTGTAGCCGCTTCATCCAGCTCCAGCACCGTTAAGGCTGCACCACTACGATTCTTACGATCGAGAGACATATGCCCTATATTAAACTGTCCGTTACGCATCACTTCCGTAACACTTGCCAGAACACCTAAATAATCCATATGATTAATCAGAACCGTCGGATAGATCCCCGTAAGCTTCACTCCAAAACCGTCGATATCAACAATCTCGATGTTTCCGCCACCAATAGATGTCCCTGTTAGCGTCAGTTCGCTTCCTGTTTCTTGTCCGATGAGATGCAGCTTAACGGTGTTTGGATGTGGGAACAGACCTGTTCCTTGCTTAAAAGAAACTTCCATCCCGGATTCGACCGCCAGTTCTAGGGAATCTGGAAGCCGATGATCGTCGGTAGTGAAATCAAGTAACCCTCCAACAATTGCCCGATCTGTGCCATGTCCCTGATAAGTTGCTGCAAAAGAACCGAAAAACGTTACTTCAGCCACACGCGGTACTTCACCCAACACCTGCCTTGCGGCCCTCCCGATCCGTGCCGCCCCAGCGGTATGTGAGCTTGAAGGACCGACCATCGCCGGACCAATAATTGAAAATACATCCTTAAAACGCATAAAAGACCTCCTGCCTGCAAGAATAGGCAATTATCGTACTCCTATATAGTATACTGCACTAGCAGTCGGAGTTCACCGTGACATTTGCTGTGATATCCAAATGCCTGACTTTGCGTATTCAAAGGCTAGTATTTCTATTTCATGTCTTGAGTATCACAAGATATCCTGGGAGCACAGCATAATTCCACCTCTATACTGCCAGCCCATCCCTTCCCAGAACCCTCTTCCATGTTCATTGGTTTCAATAACCATCAGGTGGCACTTGGCAATACCGGCTGCGCGGAGATTCTCAAGACAAGATCATACTTGTTCCCTCGCTTGAACAGAATGGCATAAAGCATGAAGAGCGCTCCGAGGAAGCTTTTCCAGCTCCAGCAGCGCTTCGTAAGGATCGCCCTCTAATCCCATAGCTTTCGCAAAGGCAGGCTCTGTCTTCCATCCGCTTGATTTTAAAAGAATGATCCGTTCGCGAAAATCATCATCCATCTGAGCTAAAATTTCAGCTTCAACGATCATATGCAAATAACCATTCTGGAGCTCCGTTCGCCTCGGCTGTCCAAACAGTTCGATAGGCCAGCCCTTTACCATAAAGTTAATTTTCGTTCGAGGAATCCCTTGAACCACTCGTGATTCGCTAACAAACCCCTCCATGGCTCCAAAATATCGAACAACTAGCGCCTTAAACTTCACAGGATCATGAACCTCACAAATGATATCCAAATCGCTGCCCTCCACTTGAATTCCAAGCGGTATTGTCCCAACCAACAAAGGGTTGTAGTCTGTTAGCAAATTCATAATCTCCAGCTCTGTAAGAAGGTTATAGACCTCTTTCTGAACCGCGGTTCCATGAATCAAATCATCGACATTTCGCCAATCATTCATTTTGGACAAGCGCCTCCTCCGACTTGGGTTTATAAACGCATATGTATGTATTGATGACAGCGCACGCTTTTCTGGGCGCATGCATAGAAATATACGGAAGGTAGAACGCAAGGAGGTTATTTCAAAAAAATGAATCCCATCTACCCCTATTATGGGGAGCGGACAGTATGTAAAGAGCAGCCTATTGCTTTTCCTCCACAGCATCAAGATCGTCAGCCGGGCCTGGAGAGTCTGATGAATCCTCGTCCCATCAGTGAAAACCCGGAAATTATCGGCAGTGGAAAACTGAAGGGAAAGGTTGCACTCATCACCGGAGGCGACAGCGGAATTGGTAAAGCCGCAGACATTGCTTTTGCAAAAGAAGGTGCAGACATTGCTATAGCTTATTTATACGAAGCCTCAGATGCGGAAGTCACTCAAAAGCGGATCGAAGAATTAGGGCAACGCTGTCTAAGGATTGAAGTTGATTTACGCCATAAGGAGAATTGCTTCAGGGCTGTGGAACATACGATTCGCACCTTCGGCAAGCTGGACATTCTGGTCAATAATCACGGTGTCCAATATCCACAAAAAAGTATTTTGAATATCACAGAAGAGCAATTGTACCAGACGTTCCAGACGAATATCTTTCCATTCTTTTACCTCGCTCAGGCCGCACTTCCACATCTTAAAAAAGGTGCATCCATCATTAATACCGCTTCCATTACTGCCTATCAAGGAAATAAAGAGCTCATAGATTATTCCTCCACCAAAGGGGCGGTGGTCTCTTTTACCCGCTCTTTAGCCTTATCTCTCGTAGACGCTGGCGTCCGAGTCAACAGTGTAGCTCCCGGTCCGGTATGGACCCCACTGATTCCCTCAAGCTACTCTGCAGAGGAAGTTAGTATCTTTGGTACTGATACACCCTTTAAACGTGCTGCACAGCCTTATGAGCTAGCAGGAGCATATCTCTTTTTAGCGGGCCCTGATTCTTCATATGTTACCGGGACATGTATACATGTCAACGGTGGAGATATGGTCACCAGCTGATACACAACTCACCACGAGAGGAATGTATACCTATGAATAAGATGCCCGATTATGATATTCCTTCTGTCCGTTTAACAAGCGGCATGTATGCCTTAACAAAATTAGCCTGCGCAGGGCTAACGTACGTCCTTATCTCTTTACTTATGCTTGGGTTTCCACAACATAACGGCATACCAGAGGGTTGGCCACTTTCGATCCCCTATGCGATTTACGCTTATGGACTACCAGCCGCACTAGTAGCCGATGTTCTGCTGCGCCTCCTGCGTTCCACTTCCCACATCGTTTCCCTTGTTGTATACGTAGCCGCAGGTTTCGGTGCAGGTCTATGGCTCGCAGCAGAACAAGGTGCAGAGCTACTGCTGTGGGGCTTGGCTGGAATTTTGGGACTGTTGCTGCTACGAGTGACGCAACTGGGTGTAGAGCGTTCCCCTCTGTTACTGCCTGTGTTTGCACTATTTCTTCCGCTGCTCTGCTTGCTGCTGTTATAAGCTGCACTCAGAGTGCTTCTATGATATCACCGGCAATAATAGCCGCTGGATTATTCCGCTGACGGGCGGCTCTCTCCCCTGCTAATCCGTGTAGATATACACCAAAAGCTGCTGCCTGCGCCTCATTCAGTCCCTGAGCCAGCAGGCTGGAAATGATGCCCGTTAGCACATCACCGGCTCCACCAGTACCCATGCCGGGATGGCCTGTGGTGTTTACATAAGCTTGCCCTTCAGGCGTTGCTATAACCGTATGCGCTCCTTTTAATACAAGGGTAACCCCATGCTCTTTCGCATATCCCATAGCCAGACTGATGCGGTCCCGTTGCACCTCAGCTGTTGTTATACTAGCAAGACGGGCCATCTCACCTGGATGAGGCGTCAGAATCACCGGATGGCGTCTACTTGCCCAGCTCTTGTAATCAGCTTCAGCTAATATATTTAAAGCATCCGCATCGATCACCAGAGGACAATCCGTCTCTTCCCAGAGATTGCGAAGCCATTCTGTATCAGCCTCGAACCGACCAAGACCGGGACCAATGGCAAGAACATCTCGCTCTTTACTTAGCCTCAGCAGCTCTGAAACGCTCCCTGCTTGCCAGGTTCCATCTTCATTGCCCCCAACATCGGCTAACATGAGCTCAGGGGCAGAACCGATGATACAGGGCAGCAGCTTCTGAGGAAGCGCCCATGTCACTAATCCGCAGCCTGCCCGGAGCGCAGCACGGGCAGAGAGCAGTCCGGCGCCGCTCATTCTTAAGGTGCCGGCTGCAAGAAGGACATGCCCATAAGTACCCTTATGGCCTTCAGGCGAACGCCGGCGGGCCAGATCTACGCCCAGATGGGCATGCAGCACTTCCGGTGTCAGCAGGTGAACCTGCACACCGCTTTCAGGGGCCAAAGAAGACGGTATGCCGATGGCCCGGACCTTCACATGCCCCGCTGCGCCTGCACCGGGGTATTGCAGGAGACCTCGCTTGAGAAACGCGAGGCAAACCGTCACCGACGCATGAATGCAAGGCTCATGCGTTTCACCGGTGTCCGCGTTCAGACCACTCGGGATGTCCGCGGACACGATCACTTTGCCGCTGCTATTCGCTGCGGCAATCAGCTCCGCATAGGCACCGCGAGGGGCTCCCGCGGCGCCGGTGCCGAGCAGCGCATCCAAGATGCCGCTGCACTCGGCAAGGTCCAGCCGATCCCTGCCGTATACCACGGCAGGAAGGCCCATGGCTGCAGCCGCATCGCGCTGCAGAGCTGCCTCGCCGGAGAGCGATTCCGGCGGCACCGCATAAACGAGCGTGACGGCGATGCCGGTCTCGCGAAGATACCGTGCGGCGGCGAGGCCATCGCCGCCGTTGTTGCCTTTGCCGACGAGGATAAACCATCGCTCGGCGGCGGCATTGTCCAAGGTCAGCGCATGATCTGCGCTGACCTGAAATGCATCCTTCCCGGCGTCTTCCCATCCAGCTGCATTTCTGCAGCCCTCTCCACCTCTCCGCCGGCACAGCGCAACGATCTCCTCTGCGATCACTCTTCCCGCATTCTCCATCAGCGCAATAGCTGGAATCCCCAGCCGCTGGATTGTTTCTCCGTCCAGCCGCCGCATTTGCTCAGCAGTTACCAGATACATGGTTCGGCCCCTTTCCGCTACACTTCAATCCACAACTAGCTTGATATCAATAAGCTACAGTAAATCTCGTCCGGCTAAAATTCCCTTCCTCCAGCTCGTCCACCATAGCTACAGCAAAATCCTCAACACTGATAATACTTTCGCCGTTCTCATCAAAAACGAGACGGTCGAGTCCAATGCGAAATTGACCTGTACGTCGACCGGAATGAACCACCGCAGCAGGACTGGCATACGTATAATCCAGTTCTGTGTTTTTGTAAATTTCATAAGCTTCCGCATGTGCCTCTGCCAGTGGTCTAATCTGAGCAGGAAAATCTGCCGTATCCATCAACAGCTCTCCTGATTCAGTCTTCAAACTCCCTGCACCACCCACAACTAACAGTCGATTTAACCCAGCTTCTTGCATTCCCTCTACAATTGCCTTAGCTGCTGTTATCAAATCCTTCTCTTGGCCGAGTGCTGGACCGTATGCACTGATTACCTCTTCATGTCCACGGACTGCAGCTGCGACTGAAGCAGGATCTAGAACATCTACAGTCGTGATGTGCAGACGTTCATGTTCAAGGGTTACTGATTCTGGAGTCCGTACCGCAGCTGTAACCTCATGTTTTCTTTTTAAAGCCTCCTGTACAATCGCCTTTCCAATCGTTCCTGATGCACCCAATACTACAACATCCATCTGTTTTTTCCTCACTTTTTCCGGGTAAGGCCAGCGTGCGGCCTTCCTGCTTATTTATATTTTTCAATACTCGTCTCAATAGCCTTTCCCTTACAACCTTTAATCATTATTTATCCCCTGCGGTCCATTTGAAATCAAATCGCATCCGTTAACTTCCAAACGAAAAACCCCTTCACCAATACAAGGGGCACTCTCTACTAAGTAGCATGTCCTCACATTAAGGACGTAAAAACATTCCCTGAGAACGTGGCATGACCGATTCAAAGCCATATTGTGCATACAATTTAGAGGCTTCCCCATCCGCGATTAGACTGACATAAGCCTTGTCCGGTACAGTATGAAGAAAATCCCTGATTTCCCCCATGATCAATTTTCCTAAACCGCGACCCTGATAAGAAGGCTTCACTGCGATATCCGTAACCTGAAAAAAGCATCCCCCATCGCCAATCACCCTGCCCATCCCGACCAAGGAATCCTCCTCATACAAAGTTACCGCAAAAATAGAACGAGGTAGCCCTATTGCAGCACCTTCCGCGCTCATTGCACTCAATCCAGCCTCTTTTCTCAGCGCTAAATACTGTTCCACTGAAGGACATTCATGACGTATATCCAGCTTTCCTGTTGTCCCCATACCGTTCCCCTCCTAGCATCTTACAATAAAATAGAATTAGCGCCGTTCAGCATTGCTGTTCCAACTATATACGACTCAATGGTGCACAGGCAAGACTCGCCTCCGTCGAATATACAAAAGCCGCCTGGCACATAGGCTAGGCGGCTTTTTTTATCAACGATTTTCATTATTATGAAGTATTATCTTCTTATTAAATAGGCGATTACTCCCAATAATCTGGTTAACTGATCTGGTATATCGTTTACTACCACAAGAACAAGTCGTTCCCCTTTAACTTAAAAATAGCTTCCATAAAGTAATAATCGCCATAAATGATTGAAACATGAATGTCTTTATGATGATACGCTGCTGAACCGCCCATTAAAAGATGATCAAAATCTTTCGTCCAGTCGCAGCGAGTAGCGTCCACTGTTTTCAGGAGCTTCAGCGCAGCGTTCAGATAGACCTCCTTTTCGAGCTCGCCAACAACTTGGGCGATCTCGATCAGTCCGCAAGCTGCGATCACCGCTGCCGTGGAGTCTTCGTAAGCGGGCTCCTTCGGTTGCCGGAAATCGATTGGAATAACCCCGTTATCCGGAATATTAGCCATAAAATAATGCGCCACCCGTTTGGCCGCCTGCAAATACTCCGGCTTTCCCGTATGCGTATAACTGATCATAAAGCCGTATAAAGCCCAGGTCTGCCCACGTGTCCAGGACGAGCCATCCTCGTAGCCTTGGCCGCCGTAAGTTCGGACCACGCCTCCATGGAACGGATCGAACTCCACGATATGATTCACGGAACCGTCCGGCCTGATAAAAGCTTCTAGAGCAGTGTCCGCATGCCTCATTGCGATTTGCGCATATCGCGGATCTTTAGTCTCTTCGCTCGCCCAATAGAGAAGCGGGAGATTCATCATGCAGTCCACAATCGCCCACCCTCTTGTATCTTCGCTGGCCGTATCATCGTTCCAAGCGCGGATAAATCCGCCTGCCAGATTAAATCGTCCAGCAAGTAAGTTGGCGGCATGCATTGCCCTCTTACGAGATTCCGGATTTCCGGTAACTTTATAATTGGCCAAGCTCGTAGGCAACCACATAAATCCGACATCATGATGCAGACCGTAGAATTGATGGAAGCAGGCATCCAATGCATCCTCCGTGAAATTGGCGATTTCCTTGTACTTCTGAGCACCGGTTTCATGGTGCATGAGCCACATCATACCGCCCCAAAATCCATTCGTCCACCAGTTGATATCTTTTTCGATCTGATTGTCGTGCGTGCCATTTCTTGTCGTGTATGGAATTTTGTTTCTTGATCGTTCACATACGGCGTCCATTTTGTCCGTTAGTTTAGAAATGACATTATCTACCCAAATTTGATCATCAGCCTGAAGGTTCAACAATCTGCTCACTCCTATTTTTAACTTTCTAAGGGTCCCCCCTTTTCAAGCCCGTTTGCTTATGTGCATATCTCTTTCGTTTATCGAAACCAAGTACTGATCTCCAAGCTCGAAGCTAAATACACCTTCCTCTTCTTCAATAATCTGAACGGCAGGCTGTTGCCCCCCTTGAAAAGGAATAAGCACGGTCAAGAAAGTCATAGTACCGCTGTATCTATCCTGAAAGCGGACCCTTGTCGAAGGCCTTGAGAGATCGGTCTCATCGGATAATCTTCCCTCCAAGAGATTCAATTCTCCCGTATGGCTTGTCGCTATCGCCAGATTCGCAATATCACTTGTCGCGACCACACCGTTCTTGTTCTCCTCCACCTCGACAAAATCTAGATGGAAATAGCGCTGAACGCTATGGTCATTCAGCCCTTCTACCCGATCGGCAATAAGCACGAATCGATTATCCACTAGCGAAATATGCCGGTAATGAACAACCGGATCGTAGTTGGTATGACAAGCACTGGCGAGCCGGTAGAAGCCTCTATCTTCTACATTGTAGATTCCACCGGGCTTTTGCGGCCCGAATTTAAACGGAGAAATATACTCGAAATGATCTCGCTCATCGATCAGCAGTGTGGAGTGATAATTTGAGCTCTTAAACTGTTTGCGGTCTTCATCATTCCGATAACAAAAAAATCCGGGATCGCAAATCATGTCTTTTCCGAGCGCCGTAAAATCAAAGCTCATCAGATCGATATGGGCATGGGCATTCTGAATCGGGCTTTTACATGTAAACAAAAAACTGAGAGCCTTCGAATCCCAGCCACTGCGGATAATTGCTTGATCCAATGTACGATTCCAGAATGTCGTGGGCTTATCCAATACAAACTCTCTATCCTGCAAGGAATACAGCTCCTCCACAAATTGGCGGACATCGAGCGCTCTCCATACATGCTTACTAGCTTCCCTTACAACTTCGTGTACATCAATCAAATTCGTTGCAAGCCCTAGCCAGGAGCTATCATTCAAGGCATAATACCCATAAACACCAGACATTACCGCAAGCGGATTTGCAAAAGAGTCTCCGACAGGTACACATTTCCCGGTTGGTCTTAACGAGTAGATCGAGTAATCCAAATTCTTTCTGAACCGTCCCATGTACTCCGCAGAGAACTCAAAATCGAAACGTTTAGCCAGAACGACAGCCAGCCCGAACCAGAACATGCAGCCATTATGATACGATGGACAGCCTTCAATTTGACCGCCATCCTCTGTCAGTTGCGCCATGCTGCACTTTTCGATGCCCTCGATCGCAAAAGCCTTCCATTCCTCAGCTTCTTTCAGCTCGGGAAAGTAAAGGGCAGTCGTCAGAAGGCCCAAACATTCCATTAAATAATGGTTATGATCTGCTTTAGGCCACAGCTGAGGCGACACGTTACGCAAAGCTTTTACTTGCTTGTAAATGACCGTTAAATACTGCTCTAATACTACCTCCGTAAACAGCTCCGAGCGGCCTAGATGCTCCAAGACAAGCGGCCAAATTTTGTAGCCCCGGATACCAATCTCCAAAACCCTCAGCGGATGGCATTCCGTAAAATAGCCAATCGGCTTATCCAGTAAGTCCTCAGGAATAGTGACCGTTTCGATCCAGTCCAGCATTTCGTCGATGACCTTTAGTCCGTATTTCGCGTCCTTGGTGAGCGAGTAGGCTTCCAGTAAATCCTGCCAATGCGTCATGCGGTTCAGCTGCCATAAATATTCATTGTCATTATGTCTGCGCTCTAGCCAGCTAGGCGGATTCCCGACAAACTCCCTGACTCCCCCTGTGCCAGGAAGCATGATCATTCCTTGATAGGCGAATTCGGCATTCGCGATCGTCTCGCGCACGTGATCAGGCATATGTGCTGCGATATAGGCGCCCTTCTCACCCATCGGCTCCAGCCGCGAACGCAAGTTAGCTAATAGCTCCGTCGTAGTCATCTGCTCTTTCAGCAATGATTGCAGATTCATTTATCCATCTCCGTTAAGTTATTTTCGATTATGAATGCTCCCTCCGAAATCATCTAGACTCCGGAAGGAGCGATGCCAACTATTTCATGTAACGGTCGTATGCAACTTGCTCTAACGCAAGCAAATCCTTGATGCCCAAGCTTTCCAGCTCTTTAATATACTTGCTAAATGTCTCATCGTTGACCGGTTCCACGCCGAGCACCCAACGCTGCAGCTTTTCCTCAACATAAGTCAGTACGCCAGCATTTAACTCTTCAAATTCGCTCCGTTCCTCATCCGTATACGAAATCGGCGGATAAGCCTCCATAATATAGCCATTATCAATGTATTCCTTGATGCCTTTCAATGCAGTCGCGTTTGTCCATTGTTCTTCGTAAGCATAGTCTTGATGGAAGGCGAGCTCAATTTGTCCTCCCTCTTCCTGAAGCTGTTGAATCACTGTCTTTTCTTTATTTTCCAATATGGATTCTTTAAACTTCGGCTTGCCGTCCACGAGATCGTAGTGTTTTCCTTCGATACCAAAGTTCATCAATCTCCGGCCCTCCTCTGAGAACCAGAAATCCATATATTTGATCGCTTCGACGGGATGCTTAGTTGCCGCCGAGATTCCCCACCCGCTCGCATGCGTCTGCTTACGGGAGCTCTCTTCGACGACTTTGCCCTCGGTATTCGCTGGAGGCTTCATCGGACCAAAGGAGAAGCCAGGAATCTTAGTCGCAAGAATGTCATTGAAGTTAGCCGTGCTGGCGAACCAGTCGTGCGTTATGCCACCTATATTGTCTCCGAGCAAAATGTCACGCGCTTTCGCTCCGCGGGTGAAGATTTCTTTATCGATTAGGCCTTCCTTGTACCACTTCGCAATATTCTCGATTGCTGTCTTATAGCCCGGCTCATACATGCCGTACTTGACGACACCGTTGTCCGCGTAAAATCCGCGTTTTGCCGCATCGGCCCCGCCCCGCACGCCCCACTGGATCAACAAATCGTAAATCCCATCCAGCTTGGTTCGGCTAAAGTATGGAATTTCATCGTTTACTCCGTTACCGTTCGGATCTTTTTCTTTGAATTCTTTTAATAGTGCATGCAGCTCATCTACCGTTTTCGGCTGCTCAAGTCCCAACTTATCCAGCCAATCCTGGCGTACAAACCAGCCCTTGGCAGCCGGTCCATCTGGAGTAAAGTTTAGAAAATACGTCTTGCCGTTATAAGCCTTCATAAATTTGGCTGCATCTGGATGTTCGGACAAGAACTTTTTAATGTTCGGTGCATGTTCTTCGATCAATCCATCTAGCTCGAGAAAGGCTCCTTCAATCCCAAGGCTGTCGTACTGCTCTTTAATTTGATGATGGACCAGATCCGGAATTTTTCCGGAAGCCATCATTGTATTGAACAGTTCTTTACTATTCGTCGAGGCCTTAGATGCAGTACCCTTTAGCTTAATATTGGTCATGGCTTCCGCTTCTTTGAAGACAGGCCAGTTATCGTCGAATATAAACTTATCTGAGTAGTGCATATGGAGCGTCAGTTCAACCGGCTCTTTAGAGATCAAGTTCCCGGATAGTTGTTCTGTATCCGACCCTTTTGAATCATTCGCTGAACTTCCACTATTTTGCGGAGCGTTATTGTTACTACAGCCTGCCAGCAGCATACCGACTGACATCATGATTATTGCAGATGATTTCATCCATTTTTTGTTACCCATATTCATGACCTCCCAATATTGGTTTCTTGATTTCATAGTAAAAGGATTGAAGTAGCCATTAGCCTTTGACGGAACCGATCATGGCGCCTTTGACGAAATATTTCTGAATGAAGGGATAAGCTGCAACAATCGGTATAATGGAGACGATAATAGTTGCATAAATGATCGTTTCCTTAGAATATACCGCCATATTCCCCATTTCGTCGCTCACGTTCATTTCTACGATGAGTTTCTTTAGCAAGACTTGTAGCGGTACCTTACTCTCGTCGCTCAGTAGGATCATCGTCCAGAAATAGCCGTTCCAGCGGTGCACCGCATAGAATAATCCGATCGTTACAAGAGAGGCTTTGGACAGCGGCAGATACACCTTCCATAAAATCGTCAGATCATTTGCTCCGTCAACCTTTGCCGCTTCCTCGAGTTCCTCCGGAATACTCTGGAAGAACGTTCTCATGAGGAAGACATAGAAGGTCGTAATCGCGAAACCGATAATGATCGTAAACCTGTTGTCAAGCATGTTCAAATCTCTGAAATTGAGATACATCGGAATCATGCCCGGTTGGAACCACATTGTCAGCGCGATAAAGAAGCTGATGGCCGTACGCCCCATAACCCGTTTCTTGGACAGGGCATAGGCCCCGCAAATGGTGAGAATTAAATTGACGATTACGCCGAATATCGTGTAATAAAACGTGTTAAAATAGGCAATCCAAATCCCCTTTTCCGATAATACCTTTGCATAGGAGTCAAAGTTAATATCGCGCGGCAGCAAGATCACCTTGCCGGTAACGACCGCATCAGAGGAGCTGATGGATGCGGATAAGACATAGACAAACGGATATAATGCAAGCAAAGCGATTATTCCAAGAAATACACAGTTAAAGATATAGAACAGCTTTTCGCCTCTGGTTTTTTTCATCTTCCATCACCTACCATAATCCAGTCTCTGTTAACTTCTTGCTCATCTTGTTGGCAAATACGACTAGAATAAATCCAACGACGGCATTGAACAGTCCCACCGCTGTCGCCAGGTCGTAACGTGCATCCTGTAAACCGGACCGGTACACGTAGGTGTTAATAACGTCGGCCGTCTCATAGGTGGCTGGCTGATACAGAAGAATGATCGCCTCATAGCCTACTTCCAACATGGAGCCCACCTTCATGACAAGCATGATTGCGATCGTCGGAATGATGGCGGGAAGCGTGATATGCCACATTTGCTTCCATTTATTAGCTCCATCGATAACCGCTGCCTCATACAAAGCCGGATTGACACCGGACAATGCAGCTATATAGATGATGGTACCAAATCCCGCTTCCTTCCAAATATCCATGGACCCGATAAAAATCGTACGGAAATAATCGGGATTGGTCAGAAAGTATTGCTTTTCTCCACCCATCATTTCGATCAGGATATTGATAATGCCGTTGCTAGGAGCCAAAAAGTTAGTCACAATCCCAGCTACGACAACGACCGAAATAAAATGGGGCAAATACGTGAAGGTCTGCACCGTTGCTTTGAATACCCCATTCTTCAATTCGTTAAATAACAAAGCGAGGATAATCGGCACAGGGAACGCGAACAGCAATTGATACAAACTGAGCAATACTGTGTTTTTTAATAGCCGCCAGAAATATGGACTTTTAAAAAAGGTCTCGAAGTGTTCAAATCCAACCCAGGGACTCGCTTCAATTCCTTTATATACACTGAAATCCTTAAAGGCGATTTGCAGGCCGTACATCGGCTTATACGCAAAGATGATATACCAAGCCAGAAACGGTATCAGGAGTAGATAAAGATAACGGTCCCTGATCAGGTTGGTTTTTATTTCTTTAAAGTTAAGCAGCACTCTCTTCTCCTCTCGCAACGATGTTTAGCTGATCCCCTCAGGAGCGCTCCCAATTGAAAGGTCAGCGTTGCAATTTAAACTATAGGAATGAATGTAAGCGCTGTCTATCGCCATTATTTCATCTAGCGGCATCTCTTTATGTCTGGGTTCATAATGTGCATTATTTTATGTATCAACAATTTCTCGTTATATAGAGAAACGCCCGTCGAACATACAATAGCCGCCTGGCAATTAAGCTAGGCGGCTTTGTTTTGAATCAACAGTTCTCATTACTTGAAGCCTCATTCCTTCTCGTTAAGCTTCTTTGCGTATTGGCCAGGAGCTAACCCTTCATACTTGCGGAACATGCGAATAAACGTGTTTGCATTATTGCACCCGACCATTAGTGCTAAATCTCCAATTTTGATATCTTTCTGCTGACGCATAATCTCTTTAGCTTGCTGCACACGATAAAAATTCAAGTAATCTTTAAAATTTTCTCCGGAATGATTTTTGAAAGCGATACTGACATAACCAGGAGAGAAGTTAAACTCCTCCGCTATCATGCTAAGCGATAAATCCCTATTGTAGTTGTCATGAATATATTCAATCATCCGCTTTACCGTACTGTTATCCATCATTTCATTCTGCTGATCAATCGTATCCATCATGGCGCCGAACAAGGAAGTAATGGCGGAAACCATAAGCTCCTTCGATTCGCCGTGCTGTACGATGTCCAGAGATTCCTTATGAGCTTGAACGAACTCTTCGAAAGGCATATTCAACTGCTGGATAATTCGGCTCAGCGTAGCCAACACAAGCAGGCTGAACTGGTCGAGCTGCTGCCTGGTTAACTGCCTTTGCTCCAGATTTTCCGATAGCAGGCGGTTTAGCGTATTTAAAGCATTCTCCCGCTTGCCGCGAATCACATAGCTGATCAGCTCGCGTTCCGTATCGATAGGATAATAATAGCTGACCATCTGCACTTGACTGAGTTGTTTATAAGTAATGACAGAAGTCTTGTCCACTGCCGATCTCCTCTTCAGAATATCAAGCGCCTGGATAAAGGAGCGGTCAATTTCCCCAGCAGAAATTACAGGCTGGCCTACAGCTGCAGTCAATCCGTATGCATGCGCGTCCTCGATTTGAGCCATCGCTTTCATGAGCTTCTTCTGAATGGATTCCGTATCGGATTCACTGATTATGAAGATAAATTTGGTGAAATCATGATCAAGCAGTTCACAAGGGAAATGAACTTTCAACTGCTCATGAATAATCAAGGAAGTCTTTGATTTTATCGTAAGAATCGCATCTTTCGAATATTGCTCCTCCAATTCCTTAGCGTTCGAGAATGAAATCACACAAACGCTCAAGTTGCTAGAAAGGCTTTGCAGTTGATGTGCATTTAGCAGGTCATCAACCTTGTCAGGTGGAACGAGTCCATGGAGCAATTCCCGCAGGAACTTGTCTCTCATCGAGAGCTTGTGCTCATGTAGCGCGGATTTCATCTGTTCATTGGCTTTACTTATACTCGTCGCTGTCTCGTTCAAGAAAGCGAATTCATCTGCTCCCGCTGGCTCACCGTAGCTCTTGAACAATCCGACGAGATGACCCACAGGCCGGTACATACGCCTGGAAACTGCATAGGCGAACGCAAGTCCCACAAAGATAAGAATGGCTAATAGAAGTACAGCCCCTTTTAAATTAGGGGAAAAGGAGTCTACCAAAGAGTAGTTCTGTGTAACATACATATACGACCATTGCGGCATCGTATTCGAGCGGATTAAATGGAAATCGAATTCATCATTGGATAGCTTCTTATAATCCACGGTTGCCTGTTCATCCAGTTGTGCCAGTGGATAGGCAAGCAATTGCTTTTTCCGTTTATCGTCAAAGTTTGATTTAAGCGTTACGTATCGACCATTCTCGATAATGGCAAAAGCTTCTTGCGCATCAGGCGATAGGGGTGGCAGCAGCAATTGTTCAAAGAATGAGACAACAAAAAATAATGAATTCCCTATTCCTACCCGTTCCGGATTAACGATTCGTATGGATGCGCTTTCATTGTTCGTCGACGTTATATTTTGACTGCTCGATATCGTTATGTTTGGACTCGTACTGTCTGTACCTAATTGTGCCAAATCCTCATTAGTGATTCCCATATCTTCCATATAGCGTCTTCTATCCGACGAAATTTGCGGCGTAATAACCAAATCGTCGTTAGTCTTCATTAAATCGATGCTATAGCCGAATTCAGAGAATGCATCTATATGATTTTTCAGTGCATAAGAGGCTTGCGTGATCTCATAATAATCGCGATCTTTTTCGGCAAATTTAACAACATGATCATCTAATCTCAATTGTGTAATTAAATTGAAAGAAACACCGAGTTTCGTGTCAATTTTGTCGCGCGATTGCATGAGAAAATTCTGCTGGTTTTGACTCAATTCCGATCGCACTCTTTGACCGTCTTTAAAAAAAGAAAGGCAGACCGCAATCATCGTGTAAGCGAATACAATAATAAGATAAGCTATAAGTAGTTTTGTGAAAAAGGACTTTCTAAGCAATGTGATCTCCCCTTGATGATTCCTTTATAAATTGAAAATCACCCAATGGTAAAATTTTGTCTCCTTATTGGGTGAGCGTATATCTTTACACTCTTTTGGAAATATCTAACTCACACTATATATGAATATGAAAATGCCGTCCATTCCCAAAATTCATACACATCCACCAAAGTGGTAAGTATTATATTCTTGAATCCTATTACTCACTGTGTGGAATAGTATTTATAACAATATTCTAAAAAGGTTGGTGGCATAATGTCTCCTGTAGCAAAGCTGTTTAAATGGGGAACGTGTGTGTATGAGGCTTTTCTGGCTCTGCCTGTCCTCGGCGGTCTCTTTATTATAGCGAATGGTTGGGTCCCTCTTGCCGTTGCCTTTTTGCTCCACGCTGTAGCCATTGTAATCCTGCAAAGAGAGCGGAAACCCATCGTAGGGAATGTTCTAGGCATTATCACCTCGATTTTAGCGTTTATCCCACTCTTAGGTTGGATTATGCATGGCATCACTGCGCTCGTACTGTTGGTTGAAGGGATTTCCTCTTCACGTCAGGCAAATCGTTATTAATAAGAGCACCTAAATCGTCAGAAAAATAACCCGCCCCTATTCAGGAGTGGGTTATTAGCGTTTATTCTTAAATATGATATATACCTTTATGATTGCCCGAGATTGTATCAACGTCCTGCCGATTGGGAATCGGCCCGCCGGGTTCCACTCTCATTAATGTAACGCCCGTTTGCGTTGCCATTGCCATTCTCAAAACGTTTGCGTTCCGTACGCTCCATCTGAACAATCTGACCTTCATGCACTACGATGTGCAAGGAGCCAAATTCCATATCATCCAGAAGCCCTGCAATCCGCGTAAGCCATAAATCATCCACTTTCAGCGGTTTAGCCATTCTCTAGCCTCCCTTTCCCCATCCAAAGGATTATATCCGCCTAATCTCCATAATTCCGTTATTACCAACCAGTATACTATGAATTAACTTAGCACGGAACCAAAAGTACTGTCAATGGGCATTTTTTCGTGATAACCAGCTTTTAATAATCATCGTCACCAAAGCCAACAACAGGAGCAGAGATGCTACTGCAAAAGAGGCTGAAAATTGATATTCATTGTACAAAATCTCAACATGCAGCGGCAGTGTATTCGTCTCCCCACGTATATGCCCGGACACCACAGAAACTGCGCCGAACTCGCCCATGGCCCGCGCATTACACAAAATAATACCGTACAATAAGCCCCATTTAATATTAGGAAGCGTGACTCTGAAAAAGATTTGCCACCCATGTGCTCCGAGGGTAATCGCTGCCTCTTCCTCCTGTGTCCCTTGATCCTCCATCAGTGGAATCAACTCACGTGCCACAAAGGGAAAGGTCACAAACAGCGTGGCCAACACGATGCCTGGAAGCGCAAATACGATCTTGATATCATGGGCGCTCAGCCAAGGGCCAAACCAACCGTTGGCGCCGAAGACGAGCACAAAGATCAGACCGCCGATGACAGGCGATACTGCAAAGGGAAGATCAATCAAGGTAATGAGAAACCCTTTACCGCGAAAACGAAATTTGGTTACTGCCCATGCAGCCGCTACACCAAAAAAGGTATTCAGTGGTACAGTGATCGCTGCAACAAGCAACGTCAGCCGCAAAGCGGAACGGGCATCTGGATCGGTCAGAGCGGCTATATATACATCCCAGCCCTTTTTCAGCGCCTCTGTCAGCACAACAATCAAAGGCAAGGCAATCAGCCAAAAAAGGACTAGTCCAGCAGCTCCGATCAATACCCATTTTACAGCCTTGGTTTCCGTTGTCGCTGGCGAGGACGTATTCTTCTGTAGCCGGGGGGCTTGGAGTGGGATGGTGCCTGCCAAAAGTTATTCCTCCTTTAAAGGGTTTTACGAAAGCATGATTAGCTTCTGAAAAATGCCGTATTTCGGTAGATGTGAAGTGTCTTCGAGAAATCTTGGTTTTCCGATCGGTTGCTGTCTCGGAAATTTAATGAAACAAGATTACTGGTAATGGGTCACTCCAAGGAATATTGGACTTCCGATCGCTGTTATCCTCAGATTTCCTGAATTGAACCGCTGTCCGCGGTAGAAATCCGAGGATAAAGGCGAACGCTAACGCTTCTACAGTTCCAATATTCCTCTCCGTTCCTTTCTTACCAGCCATCTGGTTTCAAAACTTCGAGATCGCTATCGCTCCTCCAACACCCAGATTAATCTTCGAGTACTTTATCTAACGAAGGATTCCGCATTTTACAGAAACAAGTATGCTTCGTAAAATAAAGTCGTCATTTACCTGTTCGGATGTAGCCTCGCTAATACTCGCTCAGCAAGTTCTAATACAAAAACATTAGAGAATAGGGAATAAAATCTGAGTAAAACCGAAAGACCTACCGAGAAGTCTTACGCACCCAACGCTGGAGCGTATTAATGACTAACAGCATTAAGAAGGAAATGAGAAGCAGGAGCAACGCAACGGCAGTAGCACCAGCGTAATCATACTGCTCCAGTTTCGACATAATAAGCAAAGGCGCAATCTCCGTTCTCATCGGCATATTGCCGGAGATGAACACGACAGAGCCGAATTCACCAATACCACGGGCAAATGCCAAAGCAAAGCCGGTTAACAACGGCGGGAACAGCTCAGGCAGTACTACTGAACGAAAGGTTCTCCAGCGGCCTGCACCGAGGGTTGCCGAGGCTTCCTCCATATCTCGGTCCAAATCCTCCAGCACCGGCTGTACCGTTCGCACGACGAATGGTATCCCGATGAACATTAAGGCAAGGGTAATGCCAAGCGGAGTAAATGCCACCTTTAATCCTAGTGGCTCAAGCCACGCCCCGATCCAGCCATTTGTGGCATAAAGAGCCGTCAAGGAGACACCAGCTACAGCTGTCGGTAAAGCAAACGGAAGATCGATCAGCGCATCAAATATTCTTTTGCCCGGAAATTCGTAACGCACTAGTACCCACGCCAGCAAGAGACCTAGAATAGCATCCACAAAAGCAGCAGCCGCTGCCGTAGACAGGCTGACACGATACGAAGCCAATACACGCGGATCGGTAGCTACATCCCAGAATTTCGCCCAGCTCAGCCCAGTAGAATTGAACAACAATGCTGAAAGTGGCAAGAGTACCACGAGACTCAGGTAAAGTACGCTGTACCCCATCGTTATCCCAAAACCGGGTAGTATCTTTCGCCGCGTTGTCGCCGATACAGCTGTAGTCGTTGCGGTGACATTCATCCCCAATTCATCCTTTCTCGCCTTCGGCAGGTTAGCCGATCAGCCCCCTTACTAGGGACAAATCTCTAAAAGCAAAGTAAAAATCCCATTTTATTAATCTGTTATTTAGCACCCGGCACATAGATCTTGTCAAAGATCCCGCCATCGTTAAAATGCTTCTCTTGCGTTTCTTTCCAGGTTCCGAATTTATCAGCCAATGTGAAGAGCTTTATTTCCGGAAACTTATCTTTATATTGTTCTTTCACGCTTTCTAGCGTTGGACGGTAGTAGTTCTCAGCCGCGATTTTTTGTCCTTCTTCCGTATAGAGATACTTCAAGTAAGCCTCGGACACTTCACGCGTATTTCTTTTATCCACAACCTTATCTACTATTGCTACCGGCGGTTCAGCCAGAATGCTCTCAGATGGATTTACGATATCGAATTTATCTGGACCAAGCTCTTCTACAGAAAGGTAAGCTTCATTCTCCCATGCAATCAGCACATCGCCAATTCCACGCTCTACAAAAGTGGTCGTAGAACCGCGCGCACCCGTATCCAGCACCGGAACATGTTTGAACAATTCTTTTACAAATTCCTCAGCCTTAGCTTCGTCGTTATTGTTGTGGTCTAGCGCGTAACCCCACGCCGCCAAGTAGTTCCAACGTGCGCCACCTGATGTTTTCGGATTCGGTGTAATCACTTCTACGCCTTCCTTAAGCAAATCCGGCCAATCTTTGATTCCTTTTGGATTTCCTTTGCGTACTAAAAATACGATCGTCGAGGTGTACGGTGAACTGTTATGATCAAATTTACTTTGCCAGCCTTCATTAATAAGTCCCTTTTCCTGCAAGGCATCAATATCATAACCAAGTGCTAATGTCACAACATCCGCTTCCAGACCATCAAGTACAGCACGGCTTTGTTTCCCCGATCCACCGTGGGATTGTTTAATGGTGACCTTCTGTCCTGTTTCTTTCTCCCAATAGGCAGCAAAGGCTTTGTTATAATTCTCGTACAATTCGCGAGTAGGGTCATAAGATACGTTCAGTAGTTCTACTGGATCTTTAGATGGAGTTTTTGTTGCTTCAGCCGCATTTGTGGCCTCCGCTGAATTGGTTGTTGCTGGTGCGTCTGTTGCCGAACTAGCACTATTGCCGTTGTTGTTATTGCTGCCGCAAGCAGCAGTAAGCCCTGCCGTCAGCAACAAGCTAAACCCTACAAGAAGCCCTTTATTCATCTTTTTCTTCATCTTTTCCACTCCCCCATGTTTTTCTTGCCTTCATTTCTTTCCTGTGGATAACAAAAAGAACGGAGGAAAGCCCACGTATGGCAGGTCAAACCGGTCCTATGACACGTGTCTGCGAGCCTAATGCAGGCGTTCCTCCGTCTGTACGGTAAGAACTTTCTTCAATTATTCCTATCTACTTAGTTGGTTTATATGGATATAATACTGAAACCCTTTAACCGTGTCAAACCTTTTTTTCCAGCCAATGACAAAGGAATCTTTCAAATCCCACGCTATTCAGGCAATAGTGTGGGTTCCTGTAAGATCCACTTGTTATTGATGCTATAAAGTAATATTATTGCTACAGCTTATGGTCTAGAGAAATTACCGCTTAATGTCGGGAGTGAGAATCATGGGTATGGATTTAGAGTACGTCCCTGCGCCGATAAGACCACGGCTTCATAGGAGAATGACTCAAGAAATTAGTCGAAGGATTAGGGGAACTTACCGTTATGATACAACGGTCTGGAGGACAGCAATCGCTGGTCTTTGGATCGTTTGCTTTTTAGCCTTCACCACTGCCGTATTAGGTATACCCACTGGATTAGGGGTGCCAACAGATATTGCACTCGCTGCAGGTACGAGTACCATTCTGCTGGCCATTGCCAGCAATATCATTGCTGTACTGATCGCCTTGACCGGACTGCGCATCCCACGACTATTCGCAGGTTGTGTATTGAGCGATGTTGGAGCGATTCTACTAATCTTATATTACGCAGATTTTGAGATTGAAGCTGCGGCTCTCATTGCTGTTCTACTATCCGTATTAGGTGCATTGGGCGGATTAGCCATCGGTCTGCTGCGCAGCAAAAGAATAACCATGGGACTTCTGCTTACCATTACGGTGACTTTTTCCCAACTTGCTCTGGCAAACGGAGTGCAGGAAATACCTACTTTGGAACCCATTGATATCAGTGATTCAGATGTGATTCCATTAACAGCCGCAAGTCCATCACAACCTGGCAATCAAGCCTATCAGACCTTCACTTATGCCAGCGGTAAGGATCTGCATCGGACCGAATACGGCAAGGATACCAATGTGATCTCTTCTACAGTAGATGCTTCTGCTTATATTAAGGATTGGTCAAAACTCCGCACTTTATTCTGGGGTTTCGATTATAATGCACTTCCACTGAACGGCCGAGTATGGATGCCTGAGGGCGATGGTCCCTATCCGGTAGTTCTGATGGTGCACGGAAATCATATGATGGAAGATTACTCTGACGGAGGGTACGCTTATCTCGGTGAACTCTTGGCCAGCCGGGGGTTTATCGCAATTTCCCTGGATGAGAATTTCCTGAACTATTCTGCTTGGTCCGGTATTCCGGACAATGATTTCAAAGTACGGACCTGGATCATTCTGAAACACCTGGAACAGCTAGCAGCTTTCTCGGATGAACCAGACAATCCTTTTTATCAAAAAATAGATTTCACAAAAACCGCCCTGCTCGGCCATAGCCGTGGAGGACAAGCTGTTGCTATGGCAGCAGACGCCGAGCGTTGGTTCAAAAATGATCCCGTTATGAAGGCAGTAGATCGTTTTAATATAGCCTCTGTGGTCGCCCTTGCCCCTACGGACAAAACGATAGACGATCAGCAAGCCCGTCTCAAGGATGTCAACTATTTGACTCTGCAAGGGGCTCGTGATGGGGATGTACATGATTTCTATGGTGACCGGCAGTATATACGTACATCCTATTCCCAAGGGTCCTCTGCTTTCAAAAGCTCGCTGTATATTGCGGACGCCAATCACAGTCAATTCAACAGTGATTGGGGCGCGTATGATCAGACATTACCTGCTGGCCTCTTTTTAAATCGAGCGCAAACTATGGATGCAGATAAGCAGCGGCAAATCGCTAAAGTGTATGTATCAGCTTTTCTAGAGACCACTTTGCATGGAAAAGACGAATACCAGAGCTTGTTCCGGGATTACCGCAGCGGACTGAAATGGCTACCGGAGACCACTTACTACAATCGATTCCAGGATGGGGGATATCGGCCTGTAGCCACATTTGACGAGGACCGCAACAAGAATACCGTTAATCTCGGAACAGCAGAAGCATCCGGATTATCCTGGTCGGAAGAGCTCGCGAAGGATCGTGAATCGAAGAGCAAAGCCACATATGGTGTCGTTCTTGAACGCACAGCCAAAAAAGACGAGGAAGCTTATTACAACATTAAGCTTAAAGACAGTGTTGTTACTGAAATGGCCCTTTCAGACGCAGATGGCCTTACATTTTCCTTAGCAAACCTCAATGGTGATATCAAAGATGAACTAAGTATTCCGCTACCTCCCAATGTAGAGGTTGAATTAACCGACAAAAATGATACCTCGGCACGCTTGCCGTTAAGTGAGGTAATGGATATTCTTCCACTTCCGCAAACTCAGTTCACGTTATTCCCATGGCTTGAAGAACGGATTAATGATGGGAAGTACGGTGATCTGTCCGAAGCTGTATTTCAGACCTATGAGATGCCGTTCGAACAGTTTCAGGAGGAAGAACCTGAGCTAGAGCCTGAGAACCTGACGGAAATCACCTTCTACCTTGAAGCCGAGGGAGATAAAATCATGCTAGATGACATCGGCTTTTACGATCTAGGAATTCGAAATATGTTTTAAGGTAACTTGCCATTATACCATTTAAGGCCTTCCCCTCAGCACATGTACAGCTGATTGGAAGGCCTTTTATTTTGATAAATTTCGGGGAATAGCCCCTAATATTGAAACATACAATAACCTATTCCCAGCCTACACGGCTTGAATACAGACCGGTGTCTTTATCTTCAGCTCGTTCCCTGTAGGAATTAATCTGCCACTGTCACTATCGATGGAGAACGAAGTAATAATATCACTATTTTGATTCGCAGCGAGCAGCTTGCCACCAATAATGGCGAAATTACGCGGAGTACGTCCGCCTGTAACCTGCCAATCTACCGCTTCAAGATGACCTGTTGAACCCTCAATATGGAACAAGGCGATACTATCTTGTCCCCGGTTTGAGACATACAAGAATTTACCACATGGCGATACATGAATATCGGAAGCTGTATCATCACTACCCGCATTATATTGCTCTGGAAGCGTGCTGACATGCTGTAAAATGCTGAGGTTTCCATTCTGCTCATCATTAGCAAATACCGTTACTGTACAGTTTAGTTCATTCGCCAGATAAATCCATTGTCCTGAAGGGTGTACCGCCAGATGGCGTGGACCTGAACCTGGTGGGAGATTAATCTCCCGATGCTTAGACAGCTTACCTTCTTCAAGGCGATAAATCAGGATTTGATCCAGTCCCAAGTCGCAAACCAGTATATGCTTGCCACTTCCATCCGGAATGACGGAGTGTGGATGCGGAGCTTCCTGACGGTCTTCACGAATTCCTGAACCTACATGTTTCACTTGATCAGACATGACCTGAAGCGAACCATCCTCATTTACAGGAAATACGTTGGCATTGCCACCGGAATAATTAGAGACGAATATGTAATCTTGCTTAGGACTGATCGAGACATAACAAGGAGCGCCACCTTCCGTAGGACGACTTCCAAGTGGACTCAACGCTTTAGTAACAGGATCAATAGCAAAAGCATAGACCTCGCCCTCATCCTTCTCACTAACCGCATAGAGCACGCTGCCTGTGCTGTTTACTGCTAAAAACGATGGATTCTCAATGCCCTTAGTACCCTCAAGAATCTTCATTTCCCCTGATGAAGGACTAAGTGAGCAGAGTAGAATAGCTTCCTCACCTTCAGGGTTGTACGTTCCCACATAAAACAATACCTCATTAGGCCGTTCCATAGTAGCGACTCCTTTGTTTGTATAAATTGTATTTACTTCTTAATTACCCTTTACTGATAGCAACTCACTCAGTATTTTATAATATTTTTTCACTATAGCATGTTTATAGTTGTAATACATTATCGAGTTCAATTTTGAAGCCATTTCCTAACTCTTCCGGCAGTAGTAAGTTTTTACAAGTGGTTTAAACATGATTGGCAAGGTTAATAGTAGACATCGAAAACAACAAAACGAAGGAGTTGAAGTAACATGAGTTTTTTATGGATGTTAATTGTTGGTGGGATCATTGGTTGGTTAGCGGGTCTGATTATGGGCAGAGATATTCCAGGCGGGGTAATTGGTAACATTATCGCAGGTATTATCGGTTCATGGCTCGGTGGCGTGCTTCTGGGAAGTTGGGGACCTAAAGTAAGTGATTTCTATTTCTTCCCTTCTTTGATCGGGGCCGTTGTTCTGATCTTTATCGTCAGCCTTATTCTTCGCTCAACAAATGGACGTAGCCGTTCATAAGCTTAGGCTGAACCAATAATTATTGGACTACTTATATTATTAAAAAAATAGCAGGTCAAGGTTAACTACCTTGACCTGCTATTTGGTGTTTTCGGCCTCTTTCTACTTAATGTAGTATGCAGTGCTTTTCACGGAGCTACTACCTCCATACAGCGGCTACACTTCAATGTTCCGCCATCGTTTTTCTGTTATAATGAAGATACAAGTGACTCAAATCATAGAGAGGTCGTGAATCATGGGTAGCATTAACCCCTCACTCCTACATATCGGCTCCACTATAGGGACCTTGCTCATGGCGCTAATGGTTATTTTTATTCGTCTAAAAGCTAGCGCACGTCCGGTTACCATTCGAAAAATATGGATTCCACCTCTCGGGATGTCGACTGGCTTTGCCATGTTCGTTGTACCTGAAGTTAGGTTTCCTTTATGGTGGGCAGCACTCGCCTTTTTGATTGGCTGGTTCATCTTCGCGTATCCTCTAATACGCAGCACAAACTTCGAACAACGGGATGGACAAATTTATGCTCAGCGTTCTAAGAGCTTTGCTTTCATTCTGCTCGGACTCCTTTTAGTTCGCACCTTACTTCATGAATTTATTAATAGTTATGTCAGTATCCCTCAGTCCGGTGGGTTATTCTTCATCTTAGCCTTCGGAATGATTCTTCATTGGAGATTCTTTATGTACAAACGTTATAAAGCTATGACCTCCTCGGAGGCACAGTCCTTACAGTCATAAGTATATATTGTTATTCTAAGAAGCCATTTCAATTCATACGATTGAGATGGCTTCTTACGTGGATGAATACCTTGTAGGAAAAAACATTTTTCTGTGTCCGATGTTAGGTAACTTGTGGAGGGATACGTTAAAATATATGCATACCTAACAATAGAAAGCGAGGTCAAGGCAATTGAAAAGTAAATCAAGAAAAGTTGCCATCGTCGGTGCCGGGATGGTCGGTTCCAGCTGCGCCTACTCCATGGTCAATCAGGCAATTTGCGACGAGATCATGATGATCGACCGCACCTATGACCGCGCTATGGCACAAGCACTTGATCTCTCACACTGCATGGATTTCACAAGCACACGCACCAAGGTGTATGCCGGAACCCATAGCGACTGCGCAGGAATGGATGTAGTTATCTTAACAGCCGGCGCTAATCCAAAGGCAGGGCAGACAAGACTTGACGTCCTGGAAGCTTCTGCAGTCATTACTAGAGAAATTATTACCAACATTATGGCTGGGGGATTCGATGGAATATTCGTAGTCGCCGCTAATCCAGTCGATATTGTCACTTATATGGTATGGAAAATATCAGGGCTGCCTCGCCACAGAATTATTGGTACAGGAACCTCCATTGACTCCTCGCGCCTAAAGACACTACTATCTGATGTTTTCTCCATCGATCCACGCAGCGTAAACGGCTACGCACTTGGAGAACATGGTGAATCCCAGTTTGTAGCTTGGTCACATGTGACGATTGGCGGTAAGCCCATCCTGCAAATTATGGATCAGCATCGTGAGCGGTTCCAGCATCTAGATCTGGAGGATATCTCCCGCAAGACCAAAGATGCGGGCTGGGAGATATTTACCAAAAAAGGCTCCACACATTTCGGTATTGGCAGCGCACTGGCTTACATTACTCGTTCCATTCTGAATGATGAGCATAAGATCATTGCCGTATCCGCAATTCTGGATGGAGAGTACGGGCAAAGTGGTATATGTACCGGCGTACCTGCCATTATTGGCAACACTGGAATTCAAGAGCTACTGGAGCTTAACCTAAACACCGAAGAAGCGGAGAAATTCAACGCCTCCTGCAGCATTGTTCGCTCAGGCATTGAGAGCTTACACTTGGAAGACAGCATTTAATCTCCTGCAAACAGAAAAAATCGCTCTTTGGGGATCGGTGAATAACACCAATACCCTAAAGAGCGATTTTTTTATCCTTGATCTTTAACTTTTAATGCTCGGATACTGTTCAGTACAGCCAGCACGGTTACCCCAACATCTGAGAATACAGCCTCCCACATCGTGGCAATCCCAAATGCGCCGAGAATAAGAAATATAGCTTTAACGCCTAGAGCAAAAATAATATTTTGCCATACAATCATCCGTGTACGCTTGGCAATTCCGATAGCAACAGGAATCTTCGAAGGCTCATCGGTCATAATTACAATATCTGCCGCTTCAATCGCAGCATCGGAGCCCAGTCCGCCCATTGCGATCCCAACATCTGCTCTAGCTAGTACTGGGGTATCGTTAATTCCATCACCGACAAAAATAATTTTCTCGCGATGTGACTTTTCACGATCCAGCTTCTCGATGGCCTCTACCTTATGCTGCGGCAAAAGCTCCGCGTGAACCTCATCTACACCTAACTGCTTCCCAACATCTTCAGCTACAGAAGAAGCATCGCCAGTTAACATCACCGTTTTACGGATGCCAAGCTTCTTGAGGCTCTGAATAGCCTGCTGCGAGTCCTCCTTCACTTCATCAGCAATCACCAGATAACCCCCATACTGATGATCCACCGCGATGTGAACAACTGTACCGCTTTGCGCTGGCACGTCATAAGTTATGCCCTCTCGCTCCATCAGACGCGCGTTACCTGCAAGTACGGTCTTGCCTTCAATCGAAACCTCGATTCCATGACCGGAGATTTCGTTGTAATTCGAGATCGTTTCCTTAGAAATCTGTTCTCCATAAGCCGCCCTAATCGATTCGGCAATCGGATGGTTCGAATGGCTCTCCGCATAAGCAGCTGTCTGCAGCAATTCATCCTTAGACTTGCCACCTGACGGATAAATTCCTGTAACCTTAAATTGCCCCTTAGTCAACGTTCCGGTCTTATCAAAGACAACTACTTTCACATCATTTAACGCTTCAAGATAGTTGCTTCCTTTAATCAGAATACCACTGCGTGAAGCTGCTCCAATCCCTCCGAAGAAACCAAGTGGAATCGAGACCACAAGCGCACATGGACAGGAGATTACGAGGAATACAAGCGCCCGGTAAATCCAATCTGAGAAGTTTGCCCCGCTAATCACTAGCGGAGGAACGACAGCTAGCAGCACAGCTGTGATCACTACTATAGGTGTGTAAGCCCGTGCAAACTTAGTAATAAAGTTCTCTGTTTTGGCTTTGTTGCTTGAAGCATTCTGTACCAACTCCAGAATTTTGGATACGGCTGATTCACCAAAGGTCTGTGTGACTTGCATCGTAATAACGCCGTTCCGATTAATAAATCCACTTAATACTGTGCTTCCCGGTCCAGCCGAACGCGGTACAGACTCCCCGGTAAGTGCTGATGTATCCATCATGGCGCTTCCCTCAAGGATCGTTCCGTCCAGAGGTACCTTCTCACCCGGTTTCACAACAATCACATCACCGATCGACACTTCCTCAGGAGAGACTCGTTTTAGATCATTTCCAAGCTTAAGGTAAGCAAATTCGGGACGGATATCCATAAGTGCCGTGATAGATCGACGTGAACGGTTTACTGCTAGACCTTGGAACAACTCTCCGATTTGGTAAAAGAGCATAACCGCTACGCCCTCTGGATACTCACCAATCGCAAAAGCACCGATGGTTGCAAGAGCCATCAAGAAATTCTCATCAAATACCTGACCCCGGATAATGTTCTTAACCGCCTGCCAGACAACTTCACTACCCACAATGAGATAGGCTGCTAAGAAAATCAGCAGTTCTACTACACCCTCCACCGGTAAGAATATTCCGGCAAGCGCGAGTATCCCACCGCCACCTAACCGCAGTAGAATCTTACGCGTATCGCCTTCCCCATGCTCGTGGCTGTGGCCATGGCTGTGACCATCCGCATCATCATGCTTATGTCCGTCTGCAGCCTGATGATCGTGTTCATGGCCATGTTTGTGATCCTCTCCATGCGTATGACTACTGTTATTCTGCAGCTTGCGACTGCCCTGAGTCTTCTCTCTTACATTTACATGGGGCTCAAGTGCCTTCACCGTTTTCTTTGCTTCTACAATCGCCGATTCCTCATAACCTGCGGCGGTTTCCATCGTCATTGTCTTCGTAACAAAATTAACGGAACAAGACGATACGCCCTCAATTTTCTTCACTTTATCTTCGATTTTCCTTGCGCAATTGGCGCAATCTAAGCCTTCTAATTCCCACTGACGTTTTACTTTTCCTTGCATCGTATCCATACGGCACATCTCCTCAAATAAAAACCATATATGAGCACTTGTTCATATGTTTTCTTATTGCTATTATATTCCCTTTATTTTTGAAGGTCAATACGTCATATACACCATTTTTCTCCGCTCTCATAAAAATTAAATAAATTGATCTTTTCGTGAAAATATGGTAAATCATGTATGATCGCACCCGAGATGAATTGGCAACTAAATTACACAGAAGGAAGGATGAATGTAGACCATGTCAAAGCTAGCCAAGACGTCTTCTTTTTCACAGAAACACCCTATTTGGACCGTTGTTATTATTGAGATGCTGTTACTTCTAGCTGTATCTGCCGCCGGGACTTACGCTACAATTAAAGAGCTTTCGTATACCGCCCCTGTACTGATCTCCTTTATTCCAATCGCGCTTGTACTGATCATCTACTTCACGGTTAAGAACAAATGGAGTGATCTTGGCTTCCGTCCTCTGAATACCATTTCCTCTGGGAAGTGGATCTATTACGCACCTCTAGCTGTCGTCCTGATCACCATATCCTTTAAAGGTTTTCGTGAGATCAGTACGTCTGAGGTGTTGTTCTTTATCTTCTTCACCCTGCTTGTAGCCTTTGTGGAAGAAAGTATTTACCGCGGATTGATTTTCAAGACTTTACTCACTAAGGGCGCTAAAACGGCTGTGATTACTTCAAGCATACTCTTCTCTATTACCCACTTGCTTAATGCTTTATCCGGTACAGACATGATGCAAATCATCCTACAGCTCGTATATTCTCTTCTGATCGGTTTTGTGCTTTCTTTATTGATGCTGAAAAATAATAATATTCTACCGCTGATATTGTTTCATTTTGTACATAATCTGATTCAGTTTGTTGGAAATGATAATACAAGCGAATATATGGGGATCGATCTATTCATCCTTCTCGTACTCGCTGTGCATTGTCTCTGGCTGGCTCTATCCTTTAGAAAACCAACCCTATCGAGCAACCTAAATCAATCTAGTTAACGCAAAAGAGCGGTTCTCCAACAATCGGAGAACCGCTCTTTTTTGAAAAATACAGCTATTCATGACGGACATGTTCATGCGTCTGCAGAAAGATCTGCTCTACATGCGCATCGTTGAGCGAATAGAATACCGTCTTTCCTTCTTTACGACGCTTCACAATTCGTAAATTCCGTAAATAACGGAGCTGATGGGATATCGCAGATTGTCCCATATCAAGGATCACGGACAAATCGTGTACACATAATTCTTTCTGGGACAAAGCGTAAATGAGCCGCACTCGTGTGGGATCACCCAACGCTTTGAACATCTCTGCCATTTTATCCGTTATTTCTCGGTCAGGCAGAATCAATGCAATGGATTCCGGTTCAAGCTCCGAACCCTTGCATGTGTTATCGCAATCTTCTAATGCCGTTGGCTCCATGCTATCGCCTCCTCCACCAGCTAGTCAGCTTTGCTGATTGTTTTCCTCAATTATATGAAAACCAGCTCTGGATGTCCATGGAGAAGGCGTTTATAAGAATCGTACTAAATCAGACCGCTTTACGATAAAAGGAGAATAGTCCTGCCGCAAAAAACACAATAAAACTACCGCCCACTACCATCATCAGCGTTTCGAACGGTAAATTAAAAGCCCCAAACGTGTCATCACCATACGGCATCATAGCCAACATCGGTTGTACCCAAGGATAATAGGGGCCATAGGTTGAAGAATTGGCGATCAGCATATTAGGAATGGTCAGACTCACATTCAGCGCCAGCGGTGCGCCAAAACTGCTCCAGCCTTGAGAGATAGCCAGCTGCAGTGCAGCGAGTGGCAGACAGGCAATAAAGCCGCCAAATACCGAGCTAAGCAGCAGCGACCAAGGGATCGAATCCGGAATATTTCGGAAAAAACCCATTCCCAGCACCATCACCAGGAACGTTAGTTGAACCGCAGCCAGCAATCCGATAATCATCACATATTTTGAGAGGTACACTGATAACCGAGTCACAGGCAGAGACAACAACATCTTCCAGCCTCCGTCATGATGCTCATAACGACAGATCAGCGCTGCGAAAATACCCGAAAGCACAGGTAGAAACAGCAAGGCATGCATCATGGACATCACATTTAACAACAGTTCCCAACTCATCTTCTCCCCTTGATTATCCGCCAATGCCCCGGGAAGTAATGCTAAAATCGGACTGCCTATAACTAAAAGCCAGACATATGATTTAGACATTTTTAATCGTTCTGCCGACAACACTCTCCAAAATGAATTCATCGTTAATCCACATCCTTTCGTGCGAAGTGCAGTGCACCCGGCAAAAGAATCAGCAGCCCCAGCAGCAACCCTGCACCGCTAAATAAGAGACGATGCGAAGATTCCCAAGCCATATATGGCCATGTTAAAGGAACCCACTCCGAAAGTAACATGGAGAAGATAGACACCAGAGATAAGGTTATTCCAAGAGCAACTGGCAATGTCTGATTACGGTTAGCCAGAGAAAGCCACAGCTGCAAAGCGATAACCGGCAATGCTGCAATATAGGACATAAAGCCAATTCGTAACACATCCAAATACGGAATCAGTTCGACCTTGAAGCCCAAAACAAGCCCTAAACCAACTGTACCCACCGAGAGCAACAAACAAGAAACCGCCACTAGCACCAAACATAACACCAGCTTAGCCATAAATACTGAAGTACGTGAGATAGGTAGTGCCAAGAGCTGCTTCCACGAGCTCATCTGATGTTCTACATTTGCAATCAACGAGCATACTAAGGTCCCTCCAAGAAAGAGAGCAATGGGCACAAATGCAGCCACATTGTTCAGAAGTCCACCCCATAAATCCGCGCTATACTGCTCGCGAAGATAATCATAACGAAGGCCGAAGTTCAAGCCTTGCATGGCTACAAGTCCAAGCGGTCCAAGAAACACTAGAAACCAGAGTCCCTTGCCACGGATTTTGAGCCAATCCGCCGACAGTGCCCGCCACATCATGATTCCTCTCCTCCTACAACCTGCAGGAAGAAGTCCTCAAGTGATTGTCTCCGCTCCTCTACACGATAAATAGCATGCCCATTCTCTACCAAGGCTTTGACTAGCAAGGCAACTCTTGCATCGATCATCCGGGAGAAGACTAGCTTTTGGTCTTGAAGTATCCCTGCGTACCCCCGTTCTTCAGCAAGACGCAGCGCGGCCTCCGGGTCCGAGACTGCTAAACGCATTTCTCCCCCGGCTTGCCGCTGCAGATTCGTTATACTATCTTGGTACACCATTTGCCCTTGACGAATAATCCCTACGGTATCCGCCATTTGCTCAATTTCACTAAGCAAGTGACTGGATACTACGACAGTAATCCCTTGCTCCTGCGGCAATCGTTTAATCAGTCCGCGAATTTCCTGAATCCCTGACGGGTCAAGTCCGTTCGTCGGCTCATCCAGAATAAGCAGCTCCGGTTCCCCGAGCAAGGCAGCAGCAATACCTAGTCTCTGCTTCATCCCAAGGGAGAACCCTTTAACTGGACGCTTCTCTTCCCCTGTTAAGGAAACAATATCTAGCACCTCAGCAATCCGTGACTTCGGAGCACCAAGGATACGCCGGATGGCTTCAAGATTATCCACAGCGCTTAAGTGCCCGTAATAGGATGGAGACTCGACAAGCGACCCTACCTTCCGCAAAATTTGCAGTTTATGCTTGCGAAGATCCTGGCCGAAGACTTCAATCCTTCCTGATGTTGGAGTGATCAGTCCAAGCAGCATACGAATTGTTGTTGTTTTCCCTGCCCCGTTCGGGCCAAGAAAGCCATAGATCTCTCCCTTGCGGATGTTCAAATTTAAATTTTCCACCGCAGCCCGGCCACGGTATTTTTTTAATAAATCTTTCGTTTCAATCACTGTTTCTTTCATGTTCCTCACCTCGGTAATTAGCATAACGTCCCAAGGTTAAGAACAAGGCGGCACGAAGTTTAAGTTTTGTTTAAATTTCATCCCGTGGATTGAAGATTACAATAGAGGTGCCATCTCCTGTACTCTCCATATCCCACTCTAACTCCATATGCTTCATTAACAGATCCACGATGGACAGCCCTAATCCTGCCCCTTTGTAATCGGATGGACTCTGGATACCTCTGCCGTGATCCGTAATCAAAATAACACGTTGCCCATTACGGGACTCCGTAGAAATCCCTACATAAAGACCACTGCTGGCATGACGTACAATATTCTGAAACAGATTATCAAGAATACGGCGGAACCAGACCTCATCCACCATCCAGAACAGCGGATCAGCCTCCAGGTCAATATCGATCTCGAAGTTCTCTTTTTCCCATACGGGGTACCAAGCAGCAGCACTTTCCCGCAACAAGCGCAAGACATCTTTACGCTCCTTCTTCAAAGTGATCCGTCCGCTGTTGAGGAGATTGTAGGATAAAAGATTCTCGATCAAGACGCTAAGATCTGCTATTCGCTTATCCATTAGCTCTAAGGACTGTTGTCCTTGCGGGGTTAAGCTCTCTTTAGTCATTACATGGATGTGGCTGCGAATAACCGTTAGTGGTGTACGCAAATCATGAGATAGGTTAGATACTAGACGCTTTCGAAGCTCTTCCTCTTCGATTTCCCTCTTTCGACTTTCGTCAAGCTTCGCCACCATCGTGTTAAAAGCTTCCTCCAGTCTGCCAATCTCATCCAGCTTGCCCGTCATAATAGACTTAGGCATTCTATCCGGCCCCGTAATCGTCATCGCGGTTTGCAGCTGTAGTAGCCGTTTGCGTATTTTTCTAAAGAACAGCAAAGAAACCAGTGCGAACCCTCCAAAAAGTACAAAGAGCACAAAGTAATACAAAGCCCAAGCCCCGACTCCCCCATAAGCCCCTTTGTTGAGCAGCTTGTTTGGAATTTGCATTACCATAAACCCTTTACCCGCATCCACTCGATCTCCCATAAAGGCGACGATGGCTAAAGGATCACGCTTTGTACTTTCTTTCATAAAAAAAATAGCCTCAGCCGCAGTCCACTGCTCCGGAACTCCGCTGCCATGATCCGGATTGCCTTCATCAGGTGTGAGAATCAACTGGGTCATTCCCTGCCCATCTACCCAAAACATAGTAGCCTCAGTGTATTTCCCGCTCAGTTCATATAGCCGCTCATTTATGCCTTCCGAAGAAGCATTTTCCATTTGAAGCGCCTCTTTATGCCACATGGTCTCCAGCGCTGCAACACTCGAATACAGAGAGGTGTCTACAGGTGGAGCCCCTTTAGTCACTTCATTAACCATATTGTAGAGAACAAAAGATAACGGCAGGACCACAGGGATAAAAAGCAGTGCAGAAACGATAATAAGCAAATATCCCGATAGCAAAGAAGAGCTACGCTGCTTGCGAATACGCCCTAACCCCCTCATGCTCTTACCCGATATCCGATCCCCCGGACAGTTTCTATAATTTCCGGATTGCCTGGATCAAGTTCTAACTTTTCGCGCAAATATCGTATATGTACCATCAAAGTTTTATCCCCTTCGAGATAGGCTTCTCCCCAGACGGCTTCATAAATCTGCTCCTTCGTCATAATCTGGCCGAGATGACGCAGCAAATAAGAAAAAATCTGAAATTGCTTACCCGTAAGCATGACTTCTTCCTGTGTCTGAGCATTTATTACTCGGTTATCCCCTTCATATACGACTAGGTGTTTAAGCGTGAGCGAATCCTGAACAGATGCCCCATTCCGCCTGAGCAGCACTTCAATTCTGGCTGCCAATTCATCCGGATGAAATGGCTTCGTCAAATAATCATCCGCGAATTCAAGCCCCTGCAGTTTATCATCAATAGAGGTTCGCGCAGAGAGCATCAAGATCGGAAGCTTAGGGTACGCCCGCTTCAATCGTTGTCCGACAGTAAAGCCATCCAGACCCGGAAGCATTACATCCAGAATAGCTAATTGACAAGGCGCCGCTTCCTCCGTCGCTCCCTCCCCACTCCGCAGCCAACGCACACTATAACCACGCTCACTTAAATCCGCAGACACGACGCTGCCGATTTCATGATCATCTTCAATATATAACAGAGTAACGCTCATATATTTTAAGTCCTCCCCTGAGAAACTACGTAAAAAGTTGAAGTCATTATAACATGTTTTAACAGGACACTCAGGGACTTATCTTTTAAAAAAGCCCTCCTAAACCCGTGGGGGATAGGAAGGCTTTCGGAATCGATTTAAATTGGTTTAGGGAGTCCACACGCCGTGCTCTTTATTACTGCCAACATACTCAATACGCGTTGGAGTAAGTTCAAGAATCACATAATTAGGGTCATCAGGCCCTGTAAACCATGGCTCCAGCTCTTTGTTCCACACCTTTGTGCGCAGCCCTTCATCCTTAGAAACCGTAGCGGTGGCTTCAATCTCCAGCACGTCTTTGCTTCCACCTGACTCATATCCAAGCAGCAAAAAAGCATTCGGATTATTCGATAATTCCTCCACCTTATGAGTTTTGCGATTCGTAGCTAAATAAATCTTCAAACCCTCATGGAAAATGGCCATGTAACGTACTTTCGGCTTGTTTCCTTCTTCGATCGTACCAAAGGAACCAAACTTGTTGTCATCCAATGCTCTAATAATGAGTTGCTCCAGTTGTTTGTTATCCATTACGTAAATCTCTCCCTTCAAGCATGTAAACAAAAGTTTATATATCCAAGCTCACCGTTTGGATTTATCATAACAATGGTGCTTATTATAATGTACCCTTCCGGTTCACATTGAATCCGACCTTACTCCATAAACTACTTTCAATATAAGGAGCTTACTTCGTGAAAAAACTGATCTGGATCGGCTGTCTTTCCTACTTTGTCATTGGCCTTGCTCATGTAGTGCTGGGATCTATTCTTCCCGTTCTGCTACAGCATTATGACCAAAATTATAGTGCCGGCGGGCAATTAATCTTTAGTCAATTCGCTGGTTTTCTGGCTGGTGTGCTTATCTCTCCCCTACTCAATCGCCGTTTTGGGAAACGAGGAGGTATCATTATCGCCACCGCCCTTCTCCTGACTGCTGAGATTGCGTATGCTTTTCTACCCCCTTGGGAGTGGATGTATGTCATTGCTGTTGCGGCTGGCTTTGGTTTCGGTATGATCGAAGCCGTCATCGGCACCATCATTATCGGAGCTGTGACAGAAGGAACCGCGATCGCGATGAGCCGACTTGAAGTCCTATTTGGGATAGGAGCACTTGTAATGCCTCTTATCGCCAGTCCGCTCATTGCTACCGGAGCATGGAGATTGGCATTCCTAATTGTCGCTGGCTTCTCATTACTTTCTCTCATCCTCTGGGGAAGAGGCCATTTTGGGAATCTGCAGCGTATACTAGACGAGCGAGCACCTCGCAAAGTCTCAGCATCCGCACATTCCTCGCAGTCCAGCACACAGCTTCCGTATAAAGGGAAACAATGGATTCTGCTGGGCATCTTCATTCTTTTCTTCTTTCTCTATGTAGGTACGGAGATGAGTCTGGTCAACTTTATGCCCGCCATCTTTATCGCCAAGCTAGGGATGACAGAATCTGCGGCGGCGCTGACAGTCACTTTCTTTTGGCTAGCTATGTCTACGGGAAGATTGTTTGCTGGAGTGATTGCAGAGAAAATTTCTTACCGTGTATACATTTTAAGTAGCTGTTTACTAACCCTGTTACTGCTGGCTCTTTTTCCGTTCACAGATAATCGATTAGCTGCATTCATCGTAATTATGCTACTTGGGCTATTTATGTCCGGTATTTTCTCCATAGCTCTAGTCTTCTCCAGCAAGATGCTGCCAGGAGCCGAAGAATCAACACCCAGCATAATGATCGCTGCTGGAGGTGTCGGTGGAGCTCTGCTGCCCCTATTCATGGGCTGGTCTATGGACCATCTAAAAGTGGCACAAACTGCTGGATTACTTGCCGGTTTTGCCGCCTTCTTGTTCTTGCTGAGCATTGCCGCATGGAGGTTCCAATCCAGGCAAGCAGTCCAAAGAAAGAGTTCCAGTATTTAGAATGTTAGAATGGTATCAACCTAATCCTTTTAGGGTAATGTCATCTATAAGCATATTCTGAGCACAAGGATGGACGATGAATGGATAAGCTTTCAACTGAGCCTTTATTACATACTGCGCTTATGCAGTTTATTTTTCCCTTTTCAATAAAAAAGGGCGATTCTAAGAAGCTTATCCAACAATTGCAGGATGATGGCTTCACACGTTTTTTTCTGGATAATAAAGAATTAGAAAATGCCTATTACGGAGAAGGCCACTGTGTTTCCCATGAACGGATGGAGCGCACCTATTTACCGTTTGCTGCACACATTCTTTTTCCACGCAAGAAGGATGAAGACTCTTTCCGCCGCTTTTCCAGAGTCAATAATCTGGACTGTATTCTAGAGATTCCTCAGCAGTCTATATTTTTTAAAATTCTCTCGACGGATATATTCATATGTCCTTTTCAGCTTGGATTTGTGACGATACGTGTCCAGCTTGAGGGGGATTCGATTCCCTTTAGTAATGCACTGGAATTCGCGGACCGCTTCCGGACGCTTGAGAATACCTTCGTACAGGATGACTACACCTATATCCATTGCGGAGAACAGACCTATGAGATGGTAGAGGATTTTGTCTTCCGAAATCTGGTGGATGGACTGGAGCCTTTTCTGGATCACTCGGATATTAATGGGGCTTATTTCGAGACCCTTCCCTTTTTCGTAGATGAAAGAATGCAGGTGCAAGCCTTTTATGGCTTTCAGAGTGAAGGGGATTCTGATGAGATTAGTATAAATATACGCTATCGCGCCTCTCAGCTTGATGGAATTGATCTGAACGGGAAGCCCTATGCCAGTGCCAGCGATCCAGCGTATATTGCGAACTACTGTCATGAGCATTCCTATAATCGATGGGGCCCAGACTCGTATTATATGATGAATGAGCAGACCTTTTGCTGTCTGACCCGAGCTGAACCAAAGATCGCCGTTAGCCTCGCCAACCAGATGTACGGGCAATATTATTACGGATTTCTACTCAATATTTTCCACAAAATCGTTCTGCTAAAGCTGGCAAATATGCATTCCCGACTACGCATAAACCACGATTATGATGAGATCGATAATTTAATCTACTCGATTAATAAATTCTCGGCAAAGTTCTATTTCTTGGAGCTGATTTCACAGTCGCAAGGACGGGAGATTTTTCTTCAGCTGCGTAAAGTATACGGGAACGACGCTCTCTTCGAGGAAGTAAAAGAAACCTTGACTGACCTGTTTCAGTATCAAGATAAGTTCCAATCGAAGCGCCGGGATAATCTGCTGATGATCCTCACTGTATTTACGGTGGTAAGCGGGATTTATGGCATGAATCAAGTCATTGACGATCTGGATGGAAAGATTCAATGGAGTAAGATGGTTAGCTATTCCCCCTTTGAGTTTCTTGCTCTTTTCGTGATTATGAGCGGGATAATGATCAGTGTTGTCCTTACGCTAGGTGCTCTGGTTACTGAGCTTAAGCGGCGTCATCGCAAGAAACATAAAGATCTGGATTAATGAAAACGGACGGAGAGATTTGAAAAATTTAGGAGCGTGCTACTAGACATTCCGAGAACAGCCGTCTATAATACACCGTATGCAAGCATAAACGCCTTCAGCGTCCTTATAAAGACGATTAGCGTTTAAGCGAGAAATACCCGTTAACTTCATAGAACCAGGGGTGCTGGAATTGGCCGGCTGAGATTGTATCCCACAAGATACTGACCCTTATACCTGATCTGGATAATGCCAGCGTAGGAATCGCCAATTGGTTTTGGTCCCTGTGACCTTTACTAACCTTGCGCCAAGCCAGCGTCCCGATCACTCGGGGCGCTTTTTTTGTGTAGATCACAAAAGATGTAGAAGAAATGTACATACTACACTTTATGGTTCATGTTGGATGACGGGATCTGGCAACCTTAAAGGAGAGAAGAAGACATGCAAGTCAAAAAAGTACTTATGCTTAGCCTCACCTGTATGCTCATTCTTGCGATTGCCGGATGCGGCAGCAACAATGGGAATACAGCCGGAAACAAAGGAAATGCTGCGGAATCGAATGCAGCGACCGGATCAAATGCTCCAAAAGAGCTTACCAAAGTTAAGGTTGCACTGGATTGGACACCGAATACGAACCACACCGGTCTATACGTAGCCAAGGATCTTGGTTATTATGCGGAAGAAGGTCTGGATGTAGAAATCGTTCAACCTGGCGCAGCGGGTTCTGATACGATGGTTACCTCTGGCGAAGCTGCTTTTGGAATCAGCGCTCAGGAAGGATTGACTCTAGCTCGTCTACAAGGCGTTCCCCTTGTCTCGATTGCAGCCATTATTCAGCATAATACTTCGGGATTCGCCGCTCCAGTGGATCGGAATATTAAATCACCAAAAGATTTTGAGGGTAAAACTTACGGAGGCTGGGGCTCTCCCGCTGAGGAAGCAGCCATGAAGGCGATCATGGACCCTGTTGGTGGCGATGTGAACAAGGTGAAGCTAATCAGTATTGGTGAAGCTGACTATTTTACCGCAGTCAAACGTGACATTGATTTCGCTTGGATCTTCTACGCTTGGACCGGTATTGAAGCCGAACTGCGTGGTGAGCCTCTGGATATGCTCTACTTGAAGGATTATGCGCCTCAGCTCGATTATTACACCCCTGTGCTGACCACGAGTGAGAAGCAGATTTCTGAGAATCCAGATTTGGTGAAGGCTTTCCTGAAAGCCACATCGAAGGGTTATCAATATGCGATTGATCATCCAGAAGAGGCTGCCGCTACATTATCCAAGGCTGTGCCTGACCTTGATGCCGAGCTTGTCCTAGCTAGCCAAAAATGGCTTAGCCCGAAATATAAGGACGACGCCCCACGCTGGGGAGAGCAAAAAACCGAGGTCTGGCAGAATTACGGCGACTGGATGTATGATTTGAAGCTGCTGGACAAACCGCTGGATGCAGCTAGTGCATTCACGAATGATTTTTTACCGGCGGAGTAAATAACAATTATAAATGAATCACTTCGTTATCAAAGTTGGCTTTTTGAACTTACCTATACAATGAGAGCTCAAAAAGTCGACTTTCAGAACCGAGAAGGTTGAACGTTACTTGAGGAAGGAGGAACGGAGCGTAGTGATTTGCTACGTGAGTACCGGACTTCCCAAGTTCGTTCAAGATTCGACGCCGAATCTGCTTCCTGAATTACTTCGTTATCAAAGTTGGCTTTTTGAACTACCTATACAATTTGAGAGGATTGATTATTGTGGCTAACACACTTTTAAGCATTCAAGTAATTCCTAAGACTCCAAACAATGAGGACTCCATCCCATACGTAGATAAAGCGATTGAAGTTATTCAAAAATCAGGCGTTAAATATCAGGTGAATCCACTGGAAACTACTATGGAAGGTGAACTGAGCGAGCTCCTGGAGGTTGTACGTCAAATGCAGGAGGCGCTGATCGAAGCAGGTAGTCCAAGCGTGATCTCCCAAATCAAAATCGCTCATAACCCTAACGGAATCAGCATGGATAAATTGACGGAGAAATATCGGCCGTGAGATCGACCTGGAAGCTAATATGGCCGCCCCTTGTGGCGGTCGTCTTCTTTTTAACCGTATGGCAGTTATCTGTTTCTCTATTCCATATCGAATCCTGGATTCTGCCGAGTCCTGCTGATATTGCTCGCGAATCCACCAGTAATGCCTCAGGTCTCTGGGCTCATACGATGGCTACGCTCCGACTCACATTAATCGGTTTTCCTATTGGTACAGGTGTAGGCTTGATCGTCGCGCTACTTTTGCATCTTTTACCTTGGGCTAGGCGGGCTTTTTATCCACTCATTATTCTGAGTCAAAATGTTCCCTCTATCGCACTCGGACCACTGCTTATCATCTGGTTTGGCTTCGGCCTTTTGCCCAAAATCGTGCTGATTACACTGGTATGCTTCTTCCCGGTAGCTGTCGCTGCAATGGGCGGCTTGTCTCAAAGTGATCAGGTCATGATGAATTATATGAAAATGGCTGGCGCAAGCAAGTGGCAAATCTTCACCAAGCTGGAGCTCCCGTCTTCTATCCCGGCACTATTTTCCGGTGTGAAAATATCTGCTACTTATGCGGTTATGGGAGCCGTGGTCGCTGAGTGGATTGGCGCGGATAAAGGGATTGGCTATTATATGCTGCTGCAAAAATCGGCTTACCGTACGGATCGGATGTTTGTCGCTATTGTTATTATTGTGCTCCTTAGTCTTGTGCTTTTTGCGATTATCGCCTTGCTCGAAAAATGGTTAGTTCGCTGGAAACCGCGCCGTAACTCATAGAAAGGAAGATGCCTGTATGTCTCAAGCGACGCAAATAGAGCAAAGAACAACTGAAAACACAAGCTCTCCTGAAGCTCATACTGCACCACCTGCTCTTGAAGTAAGCGGCATCTCCAAGTCCTTCACCCATCGTCGCCGCGAGACGAACGTGCTTAACAACGTCTCTCTTAAGGTAGAGCAGCAAGAGTTCGTTTCGATCGTCGGTCCTTCCGGCTGCGGAAAAAGCACCTTATTCCATATGATCGGCGGACTAGTGAAGCCTGATGCAGGAACGATCCGCATGAGCGGCAAGGTCGTTACAGGTCAACGTGGTGAAATCAGTTATATGCCGCAGCAGCCTGCGCTTTTTCCTTGGCGAACGATTGAAGATAATGTACTGCTAGCCGGAGAAATTAAAGGCGCTCTGCAGGATGGAGCTCGTGAAGAAGCGCGCCAATGGCTCGCAAAGGTTGGCTTGAATGGATTCGAACAGGCTTATCCGCATATGCTGTCTGGCGGGATGCAGCAGCGTGCTGCTTTTCTCAGAGCATTGCTGGCTCCGCAGGAGTTGATGCTGCTCGATGAACCTTTCAGCGCACTGGATGCACTAACTCGCAGTGAAATGCAGCGCTGGCTGCTGGAGCTGTGGGAGGAGAATCGCCGCTCCGTGCTATTCATTACCCATAACATCGAAGAAGCGTTGCTGCTCTCGAATCGTATTTATGTATTCTCGGGTCGCCCTGGCTCCATCCTACATACTGTTGATGTGCCATTTCCACGGCCACGCCGCGATGAGATTACGGATTCCCCGGAATTCCTTAAACTCAAACGCCAGCTGTCACAGTGGATGCGAGAAGAACAAGCTAAAAGCGAGAAGTAGCTTTTTGAATAGAGGTCACTCCACTCACTTTAAACGAGAGATTAAACAAAGAACCGCCCGGGCTTCAATTAGCCCAAGCGGTTCTTTTGTTTTAACCAGAATAGCAGTTAAATCTTATTGTGCTTGTACAAACTCAGCAGATTTAACCCCTGCTTGACGGCCGAAAATAATGATTTCTGCTACAGAGTTACCGCCGATCCGGTTTTGACCGTGCAATCCACCTGTAACTTCACCAGCCGCATACAGGCCAGGAATAGCAGCGCCGTCTTTATTTAATACTTCTGTGTTCGTATTGATCTTCACGCCGCCCATGGTGTAATGAATCCCTGGGGCGATCTTAATAGCGTAGTAAGGACCCGCGGACAAATCGTTGTCCATCCCTGTTGTTCTGCCGAATTCAGCATCGTTCTTGTTCTTTACCGCGCTGTTCCAAGTATCAAGTGTCGCTTTTAGCTTATCGGCTGGAACACCGATTTCTTTCGCCAATGCTTCGATGGTATCCGCTTGGATTACGAAGCCCATTTTGTCATATTGTTCAATTGCTTTCACGCGTGATTTGACGCCGGAATCAAAGACAAGCGTTGCCGCTTTTTCAGGAAGTGCATTGATCGCTTCGGTAACTTTATCACGTGTAGTCAATTCGTTTACGAACCGTTTGCCTTCGCTATTCACGAGGATAGAACCTTCGCCGCGTACAGCTTCCCCGATCAGATAAGATTTTTCTTGTTGAACTGTTGGGTGAACCTGGATTTGATCCATATCAACGGTGGTTCCGCCAAGTGCCTCAATCATCTTGATGCCGTCGCCGGTACTGCCGATTTGGTTAGTCGTTACGTATCCTTCCAGATCAGGTCTAACTTTTGAAATCATATCCATGTTGGATCCAAAACCACCTGTTGTTACAACAACTGCCTTCGCTGTAATGGTTTTTTCATCAGCTTGGTTAAAGAGTACTTTGACACCGTTAGCCTTACCGTCTTTTTGAGTAATTTCTTTAACATCCGCGTTCACAAACAGTGGAATTTCTTTTTCTTGTACGTTTCTAACCAATCCTTTGACAAGGTATTGGCCTACCGCAGAGCCGTCTTCTGGACGGTGGGTGCGCTTTTCGCTCATGCCGCCTGTGATCGTAATATTGTTCAGCTTGATTCCGATCGAATCCAACCAATCGATTGCACTTGCGGAATTGTCAACGAAGAAACGAAGCATCTCTTTATCGTTCGTGTCATGGCCGCCCTTTAGTGTCTCTTCATAAAACTTATCATTGCTATCTTCAATGCTTTGCTCTTTTTGAAATTTCGTTTGGGAAGCGTTCATTCCTGAGGAGGATTTACTTGTATTCCCACCTGCAACCGGCATTTTTTCTAAAATAACAGGGTTCAAGCCTTTGGCCTTAGCTTCCAGTGCAGCAGACATTCCTGCACCACCAGCACCAACAATAACGATATCATAATTATCTTTTAATTGATCCAGTGGTGTGTAACTAGCTTCTGATGCACCTGATACGGCTTCCGTTTTATCATTTTTGGCCGTCTCATTTACCTTACTTTTGTTCTCGTTGCCATTACTATTACCTGCGCTGTTGCTATTACTGTTACCGCAGCCTGCGATTACGAGCATGACAGAGAGAATGAGAATGAGAGCAGTACTTGTTGTCTTCTTCATCTTTATAACGCCCCTTTGTGAATGTTTTCACATTTATAATAACGCAAAGATGCTGTTTTGGGAAGTTTTTTATGTAATTAGTTATGGTTACTGTTACATTTCCATGAATATTTTCATTTAAGTTTTCATAAAAATTCTTACTTTCAATATTTCCTCAGCTTACTACTCAAAAAAAGCCACCCTTTCCAGGGCGGCCATCTGCTTTATTTCCTAAGCATAGCTCGATACACGAATTTAGGAAGAACTGCTTGCCTGCGCCAGCGCGACTTTTGTCCTTTGGCCACAGGTGCGAATAAGAGTCGATGCAGCCACTCCAAATTGAATTTCTTCCATATCGCAGGGGCTGGAGTCACTTTTCCCGCTATAACATCCAAGCTTCCCCCCACGCCAAACACAACCTTAACCTGAGAAAGCGCCTGTTTATGCTTATAAACCCACTTGTCAGAGTATGGAGCCCCCATCGCGACAATCAGGAAATCTGGCTGTGCGTGCTGAATCTCTGCCACAATGGCCGGTTCCTCTTCTTTAGCAAGAAAACCATTATGTCTTCCGGCAATTTTCACATTCGGATATCGCTCTGTAATCTTTTCGACCGCTTTACAGCTGGTATGCTCATCCGTGCCTAAGAAATAAAAGCTCCAGCCCAGCTTATTCCCTTGTGCGAGCAGCTCAAGAAGTAGTTCATACCCCGTAACTCGTTCAGCTATAGGGTCACCTTTTCTTCTCGATGCCAGCACAATGCCAATCCCATCAGGAGTAATCAAATCTGCCTCATGGAGTATGGTTCGAAGCAGCTCATCCGATTGGCTTGTTATCGTAATTTCCGGGTTCGCCGTAATCAAATGAAATAGCTTCGGTTCTCCGGATTGAATATGTTTTGTTAGATGAAGTGTTGTCTCGTTTAGTGTTAGTTTTGAAAAAGGAACGCCTAATATAGAGACTGTCCCAGCCATTTAATCACCTCTTACTGAAAAGTTCATTCCAGTATACCTTACCGTAATCAAGAAGGATAGTCAGCGTCATTACTCTGTTTATTCCTCCAAAAACTTCCACCACTCTATTAACCAAGGTTCATCGATCCCTCGCAGGCGGAATTCCTCCAAAAGTATCTTTCGAAATTGTTTTTCCATTTTGACAAAATTATTGTCCTCCTGGTGCATGGGAGCAAAGGATTCATCCTCTCTAAGATAACTCCAAAAATCGCCTGCACACTCCAAAATCTTTCGACCTACGACCGTTTGCTGCGCTACGGGAACAAGCCATTTGTCATAGGGATACGGATAACCTTCAATAGTGATTGCACAGCGTAAAGCCTCTTTATAAAGGGAAACCGCTAAGAACAAGATTGGAAAGGCGTCGCCACGAACTACAGGATTATCTAGACTTCTGGCATAGCTTCTTAGCTGTATGTATGAATTCTTACGAAATTTCATTAGTACTTCAGATTGGAGTGGAACATAGGAATGAAAAAGTGACTTCAGATCCAGCTGATCGTAGTAAATATAGGACACCGATGCATTCCACAGCCATTCCATATCCCCGCTCATTAAAGCTTCTTTGATATCAGATATTTTATGGAGTGTATAATGCCCTGTCTTCCCACTCGGAAGCCTTAAATCCATAAAAAAACTACTGTGCTCCGGAATCAGCCCTGCTTCCTCGAACCGATGATTAATACTGTTGTAAGACTCATCCTCACAAATAATGATTATATCTACATCCGACTGCCCATCTACCACCCCGAGTGCGGTCGATCCATCTAGGATAATGCTTACCCTCTGACGATCTTCTTGCAATAACGGATGATTTAGGATCTCTTGCGTAATGAACTTTCCAATCTCCTCTAGTAATTCGCGATGAAGTAGCAACTTATCAGGTGTTAGTAAAATATCCGACAATACTGATTTCATCATCGTATCCATCAGCCTCCAATCGATCTCAACCCCCTTGTAAATATAGCGCTTACATTTAATCTGAAATGTGGATTTGGGAATATCATTCTATACTCTAGAGATACATCTTGCAACGATATATAGTACCCTTTTGCCCTTGCCCAAATATAATGAATCATCTAGTCATTTGAAGAGGGGGTTATATCATGGCGTTACCCACCATCATAACCACAGTTCCTACATCCGTACCTGTCGGAGATATTGAGGTAAATCCCATCACCAATCGGGTATACTTCGTAAATCCTAACACTACAGCCGGAACTGTTGGTGTATTAAGCACCCTGACCAATCGGATCATTGCAACCATACAAGTAGGTAGATTTCCGCTCAAGCTTGCCATCAACCCAAGAACAAACCGTGTGTACGTCACCAACTTCCGCGATGGAACGGTATCTGTAATTAGCGGACGGACAAACCGTGTAATCAAGACCCTCCAAGTGGGCAGGAACCCTGATAGTGTTAACGTTAATGTTCGAACGAACCTGATTTATGTGTCGAGTGCCTCTGGCATCGTAACCGTCATCGATGGCAGATCGAACTGCATTCGGACTACTATCCAGATCGGCGGCCGCCCTTCCGCTATCGTCATTAATAAACGTACCAATCGCATTTATGTAACGAATACTATAAACAATTCCGTATCTGTCATTAACGGTAGTACACAAACTGCAATAGCAACCATCAAGGTTGGCAACAACCCAGTAATCACACCTGCGCTAAATCCGATTACGAACCGTATTTATGTAGCGAACAACTTAAGCCGCTTTCTTTCCGTGATCAATGGCCGCACCAACAAGCTCCTCAAGAATGTACAGCTTGGACGGTTACAAAGCGAGGTCATCCTTAATCCGCTTACAAACCGTGTTTACGTGTCCAGTGCTCAACAGGTTAAACAAGGGAAGCTTTTTGTGCTTAATGGAAATACCAATAAAGTGATTGCAACTAGAGTGTTATCTTCCTCCTCCAGCACATTCATCAACCCGATTACAAATCATTTATTTGTCAGTAATTTCAATAAGAACAGAATGTCCGTGTATAACGCCAGTACGTTTAAAAGAATCGCGGTATTCCCCTCCGTAACAGGCGTAAACATCGCACTTAATCCACTAACGAACAGGTTATATGTCGCAAACGACAATACCATCACAGTCATTCAGGATGGTCCAAGATTAACACATCATTATAAGTAATCTTTACTTTCTTATATTTGCAAAAAAAGGCGCTTCACCTATAAGGTGAGCGCCTTTTTGAATATAGACTAATGCGTTGTAACCTGCTTAGCAGCTACTTTCTTTGCAGTCACTTTCTCTTCTGCCGTTTCCTTAGGCTGTACACCTCTTTTAATAAAGAAGGCTAGAATAAATGCAATAATCGCTACGCCTACAGATACCAAGAATGCATCGTTAATTCCTTCAATAGTAGCTTTCGCAATGACTTGATTTTGTATACCAAGCAATTGGTCTGCCGAAGGTTTAGTCGTTAATTTACTTACAGCATCAGCGACCATATCTTTCACATGTGAAGTGGTACTGTTAGACATAATGGTTACGAGTAGTGCCCCACCAATCGCCCCTGATACTTGCTGAATCGTACTGTTCATGGCTGTACCATGCGGCGTATATTTGGCTGGGATAGAATTCAAACCATTGGTCATAACTGGCATCATCACCATAGAGATCCCGAACATTCTCACAGAATATAGAATCATGAGTGTCGAATATTTAGTCGTTTCAGTCAGATCACTAAAGAAATACGTACTAATCACTACAATCGCTAGACCGATTAGCGCTAATACCTTACCGCCGAATTTATCGAACAATTTACCTGTGATTGGAGACATAACACCCATAATTAAAGCACCAGGCAACATTAGAAGTCCCGAATCCAGTGGTGAAATCCCTCTAATATTTTGCAGGTAAATCGGCATTAGCATCATCGCTGAGAACATTGCCATATTCAGTGTAATCGAAATCGCTGAGGATAAAGCGAACATCGGATATTTGTACACTCTGAAGTTAAGCATTGGCTCCTTCATCTTCATTTGGCGCATAATGAAGATCACTAATCCAATCGCTCCGATAATAAGCGCGGAGTAGACCATTGGATCATCCCATCCTTTGTTCCCAGCAGAACTGAAGCCATATAGGAGACCCCCGAAACCAATCGCTGATAGAACTACAGATAAGAAGTCAATCTTAATAGCCACATCTTTTTTAGGATCATGCAATTTGAAGAAGGCTAGAATGAACACCAATACGGCGATTGGGGCAATCATAAAGAATAGTACAGGCCATTCATAGTGCTGAATAATCCATCCAGATAATGTAGGTCCGATAGCTGGTGCAAAAATCATAACCAACCCGAACATCCCCATAGCTGAACCACGTTTCTCAGGTGGAAAGGTAGTGAACAATACATTCATTAATAGTGGCATCATGATCGCAGCCCCTGAAGCCTGAACCATTCTGGCGATTAGCAGCACAGGGAAGCTTGGTGCTAATCCGCCGATAAAGGTTCCTATCGCAAATAATCCAATCGCGATTAAGAACAACCGTCTCGCGGTATACTTTTGAATCAAAAAAGCTGTTGAAGGAATCATGATCCCGTTCACCAGCATATAGCCCGTTGATAGCCACTGTACCGTTGAGGCACTAACATTAAAATCCTTCATAATCGATGGTAAAGCTATATTGAGTAGGGTATTACTCAGTAAAGCAACAAATGCACCAATCATGAGGATTGCCAATATCCCGTAAGATGCTTTACTTTCTTTTGCTTTCATTTTGGAATCCTCCATTCTATAATCATACTAACAGTTCAATTTTGAACTCGTGTTATAATCCGGTGTAGAATATATTACTCCCTTATTTCTCGCTTGGCAAGACAAAAATCATTTAAAATTGAAATTGTATTAAGTGGAAATATACGCTAGTCTATATTGGAACAAAGAGTTCAGCTTAAAGGGGCACCTCAGATGATAAATAAACGAAAAGAGCAAGTGGTTCATAAAGCGCATGAATTATTTATTGAAAAAGGCTACCACGCCACATCCATTCAGGATATTTTGAATCATAGCCGGATCTCCAAAGGATCTTTTTACAACTATTTCCCTTCAAAAGGGGATCTCTTTAAGGCTGTATTTACGTCCATTCACGATCGACTTGAAGAAGGGCGAAATTCCCTGCTCATAGGTCAAGATCCTTCTGACATTAAGATATTTGCCGAGCAGATTCAGCTGGTCATGAAAATCAATAAGAAAAATAAATTGTTACAGCTCGTAGAAGATGCTTTGGTCTCCAATGACCCAGACTTAATAACGTTTATCAAAAAAACAAAGTTCAACCTCCTTACCTGGGTACATGAACGTTTCCTTCATATTTTCCCTGAGGATAAGAAACCCTATTTACTGGACGGAGCCATCATTTTTACAGGAATTCTACAAAATATGCTACAAATCAACAGTGCTATGAATGAAGTCATCACCTCTAAGCAGATCATTGATTATTGCACTACGCTTATCCAAACCATTGTTGAAGAAGTAAGTCAAATGGGCATTCAACTCATCTCACCAGAGCATGTGGGCAAATTATTACCCGCAGCGGAATACAGTGATTTTTTCAATAATGATTTATCCTTTGCGACCATCAGCTTAAAAAAAGTAATAGAGAGATCATTTACAACTGGTGATGCGAACCTCACTAATTATCTAAAGCTGTTATACTTTATCCAGGAAGAAATCATGAACAACAAGGAACCGAGACAGTTCTTAATCGAAAGTGCTCTGCTATCCTTAAGAACATGTCCTAATCTAAATGAAGCCAAAGAGTTTAAGCATTATCAGGATGTATTATCTAAAATGCTGTAAAGCTAACTAAAAGTGTGGTGAAGCATTTGTTCAAGCTATTATTAATCGAAGACGATTCAACGCTGTTTAATGAGATCAAGGAGCGACTTACCCAGTGGTCTTATGATGTGTATGGCATTCAAGATTTCAGCAATGTCACGCAGGAATTTATAGAGATCAAACCTGATTTAGTCATCATCGACATCCAATTACCTAAATTTGATGGGTTTCATTGGTGCCGAATGATTCGTTCCCACTCTAACCTTCCGATTATCTTCTTATCATCCCGGGATCATCCTACGGATATGGTAATGTCGATGCAGCTTGGAGCCGATGACTATATTCAAAAGCCCTTCCATTTCGATGTACTCATTGCCAAAGTACAAGCGATTCTTCGGCGCGTCTACAATTACAACACGGATAACCTTGAGCTCAAGACATGGTGTGGAGCAACCGTGGATTATGAGAGAAATGTATTGACGCATGATATGGGATCGATTGAGCTTACGAAAAACGAGATCTTTATATTGAAATTGCTTATTGAGAAAAAAAATAAAATCGTCACCCGCGAGGAATTAATCAATAGCTTGTGGGATGATAAACGTTTTATAAGTGACAACACCCTTACCGTCAACGTAAACCGGCTGCGAAAAAAGCTGGATGAGATAGGCTTAGGTAGTTTCATTGAAACGAAAGTAGGACAAGGGTATATGGCCATCGAAGAGGAAGCACTATGATTAAAAAGTATCTCTTGGAAAGAAGTAGCTGGATCCTACTAGTCCTCTTTACCAATCTTTTTATACTTTTTGTCACCTATATGGATTCATCAATCCCATTCTCTTCAGTTCTCTATCTGGTCTCCTTGTCGATGCTTTTTTTTGTGATGTTCTTAATCCTTCGCTATCCCAGAGAAACCAGGTTCTATAAAAGCTTGGTTGAGCGAGATGATGATCTGGATGTAACGAGTATCGCCACCCCCGAAAGCCCGTTTGAGCATATTATTGAAGAGAGTATTATCAATCAAGCTAAATGGTTAAAACAGGCTGCCTCGAACAATCAAATGACGTTAGAACAGGAAAAAGATGAACTATTATCGTGGATTCATGAAGTGAAGACCCCTCTGACAGCGATGCATTTAATGATTGAGCGAATCGAAGATGATGTAATGAGGAAACATCTGACCTATGAATGGCTGCGCATACATCTTCTGCTGGATCAACAGCTACATCAAAGGCGAATTCCCTTTATCGAAAATGATCTGTATATAGAACATATCGATTTAGAAACGCTTATATTCGGGGAGATTAAGACGTTGCAATCCTGGTGTATTCAGAAGGGGATCGGCTTTGAGCTGAACTTGGAAGTAGCTGAAGTGCTTAGTGATGCCAAATGGCTGGCTTTTATTATCCGACAACTACTAACCAACGCCGTAAAATATAGTGAGGCTTCAGATATTGCAGTGAGTAGCTATCAGCAAGCTGAGCATATCGTTCTTAAGGTGAAGGATGGCGGGCGCGGGATAGATCCCAAGGATCTGCCTCGGATATTTGATAGAGGATTTACTTCCACCACCGTGCATCGCGACAATGCCGCCACAGGTATGGGATTATATTTAGCCAAAAAAGCGGCGCAATCCTTGTTGATCGTCATCGGAGTTGAGTCGAGGCTCGGATCAGGAACGACGTTCACTTTAACCTTTCCGCTTAAAAATGAATTTGTGAAGCTCTCAAGCGTGTGACAACAATGTCACATGCTTTTTTATTTTGTTCGGGCAATCGAAGGATAAGAACGACAAAGCCTTTTATAATAAAGCTATACAAAAAGAACGAGTATAAAAAGGGAGTGAATCATTATGGTAATTCTTGAAGCCACTAAAATTCATAAAAGCTACGGAAATAAATTAAACAAACAATCCGTGTTGAGTGGACTGGATATTTCTATAGAAGAAGGCGAATTTGTTGGGATCATGGGCTCTTCCGGTTCAGGAAAGACCACCCTGCTTAACGTTCTCTCGTCAATTGATCAGATCAGCAACGGATCGATTACCATTGAGGGTACTGAAATTTCTAATATGAAAGAAAAGCAATTAGCTGAATTTCGGAAAAATCATTTAGGATTTATTTTTCAAGAATACAATCTCTTAGATACGCTGACGGTGAAGGAGAACATCCTGTTACCTCTATCCATTACCAACACCCCTAAGAAAATTGCCAATGAGAAATTCGAAAACGTCGCGAGGGAGCTGGGGATTTTAGAGTTGAAAAATAAGTACCCGAATGAAATCTCTGGGGGTCAAAAACAACGCACCTCTGCAGCTAGAGCCTTCATTCATGATCCAAGCATTATTTTTGCTGACGAACCTACAGGAGCCTTGGACTCTAAATCTGCTTCTGATTTGTTAAACAAGCTGAGTGAACTAAATCAAAGACGAAAAGCAACGATCGTTATGGTTACACATGATCCAGTGGCAGCTAGCTATTGCAGTAGAGTTATTTTTATAAAGGATGGTACGATCTATACGCAATTAAATAAAGGAGAACAATCAAGACAAGTCTTCTTTAATGACATCATAAAAACACAAGGTGTACTGGGTGGTGTGCAGAATGAGCATTAATGTACTGATGCTTCGAAATCTGCGAAAAAACATCAGAAATTACTATCTGTATGTATTTGCTCTCGTTTTTAGCGTGGCCTTATATTTCGCCTTTGTTACGTTGCAATACGATCCCTCGATGGATGCAGTAGAAGGCTCGATCAAAGGTGGCGCAGCAATCAAGGCTGCCTCGGTCTTACTGGTCGCGATTGTATCCATTTTCCTGTTATATGCAAACACTATCTTCATCAAACGCCGGGGAAAAGAAATTGGTCTGTTCCAGTTAATAGGGATGACCAAAAGTAAAATATTCCGAATCCTTTCGGCAGAGAATTTCATCCTATATTTTGGTTCTTTAATTCTAGGAATAGCCGTGGGCTTTTCTATTTCCAAATTAATTCTTATGATTCTTTTTAAAATAATGGGGATCGATGCGATAGCATCCCTTCGTTTTTCTACCCCAGCCCTGGTTCAAACGCTGATCGTATTCTTTGTAATCTATCTTTTGATCATGCTGATGAATTATGGATTTATTAAAAGACAAAGCATTCTATCCTTATTCCGGGTGACCTCAACCACAGAAGGCAACGTGAAAAAGCTGTCCTTCTTTGAAATGATTATAGGGATCGTTGGGATTGGATTGATTCTGCTTGGCTATTCGATTTCATCTCGATTATTTAGTGGAGACTTAACATCAATGACTGAGCTATCTATATCCATGATCACTATTCTGGCTTCAGTTATCATCGGGACTTATCTTTTTTATAAAGGCTCGGTAAGCTTTATCTTTCATCTCATTCGTAAAAAGAAAAACGGGTATCTGAATATTAAAGAGGTGTTGTCTCTCTCCTCCATTATGTTCCGAATGAAATCAAATGCCGTACTGTTAACCATCATTACAACGGTATCAGCTCTGGCGCTGGGTTTATTATCCTTGAGTTATATTTCGTTCTACTCTGCTGAGAAAAGTGCGAAGCTCTATGTTCCGTCAGATTTTATTCTTACGGATATCCAGGATGCTAAACAATTTAAAGAGGCATTAACGACTGAAAATTTGCTGTTTACGGAAAAAATAACCGAAGTCATTCAAGTGGATGTAAATATAGAGAAGATTCTGGCAGAAAATTCCAAGGCGCTCGGTATGATGTCGAATAATATGACTCTTCCCGTCATCAGTGAAAATTCGCTGGAGGGCATTGATCTATCCCCTGATGAGGCCTATTTTACGAAGACAAGTAGTGCAATGGAGAATCTGATTTCTATGAAGGACCAGGGTGGCATTGAATTCAAGGGACAACATGAAGTCATTCCGCAGTTTTATAAAAGAATTGATATGGAAGCCCCCGTTTTATACAATTTCACAGGTGGTGGCTTACCCCTTGCTATTGTAGACGACACGACCTTTGAACGCTTAAAGAAGGATCTAGATCCAGCCCTTCAAAGAAAGTCCTCTCTTAATATCGGCATCGATATGAAAGAACGGGCAAGCGTTGAGCAGGCTAATGAGCTTTTTCAGAACATGAAATTTGCAAAAGGCCACATAACCGACTCTCAACTGGAGACGATGAACAATCAAAAGCAAACTATGGGACTTATCATGTTTATCGTGGCCTTTCTGGGGTTAACGTTCCTGATTACCTCTGGATGCATTCTTTACTTTAAACAAATGGATGAAAGTGAGAATGAAAAGCCCAACTACACGATCCTCAGAAAGCTTGGTTTCACGCAAGGGGATCTGCTTAGAGGGATTCAGGCGAAACAATTATTTAATTTTGGGATTCCATTAGTCATTGGATTGCTTCACAGTTACTTCGCCGTAAAATCAGGATGGTTCTTCTTCGGTACAGAGCTCATGACACCGATGATTCTGGTGATGCTGCTATACACCGCTTTGTATTCGATTTTTGCAGTGCTATCCGTGTTCTATTATAAAAAGGTAATTAAAGAGTCACTTTAAAAAAAGAGGGGTTCCACAAGCCAGCATGGCTTAGGAACCCCTTGTTGTTATCATACCTCTATCTCCTATCTTCATATTCAATTCTAGTTAACCCGTAGAAGACTATATCCTCGAATTTATCCCATTTTAAAATATGCCGTTTAAATTCCCCTTCAAATCTCATTCCAGCTTTTTTCATAACGTTAGAGGAGGCAGGATTTCTAGTCATTGCCGCTGCCCATATTTTATTTAATGCGAGGTCTTCAAATCCAAAATCAATTAATCGCTTAGCTGCTTCAGTCGCATAGCCATCTCCCCAAAAAGATCTTCCTACCCAATAAGCAAGCTCACCTCTTTGATGCGATTTGTCTATATTTAGACTCATACAGCCTATTAAGGTATTACTCTCTTTACTAATTAAAGCAAAAGGAAATCCTTCCCCTTCGTCTGCGCTTTTCCTACAGGCACCAATCCAAGATTCAGCCGCTCCATCAGGGTATGGATGAGGAATAGACAGCGTTGTTCTAGCTACTTCTATATCCCCAGCAAGCTCTTGAACTTTACTTGCATCTGTGGATTGAAACGGTCTTAGTATTAACCTTTGTGTTTCAAATGTAGGTTGCATAGAAAGTACCTCTCACTATTGGATTTTCAATAGATTATATTACAATTGTTGGATATTGCAATACATATATCAGCTATTCACAATCCCCAATACGAAACCATCATACCCTTTACTTCCCACTGTCTGAATGGCAGTAGCCGAAATCTTAGGCTCTTCAGCCAACAGATCATAAAATTCCCGTACGCCTACTACACGAGGATCTTTGCTATTCTTGTTAATGATCTCGCCTTCACGAATCACATTATCGCCTATAATCACCGTACCGGGTCGGGAAAATTGAAGCGCCCACTGTAAATAGTTAGGGTTGTTAGGTTTATCAGCATCAATGAATATAAAGTCAAAGGGCTCCACACCCTCCTGTTTCATCTGAGACAATTGCCCCAAAGCATCGCCTATACGAAGTTCTATCAGATCATCTACCTGAGCAAGCGCGAAATTGGCCCCAGCCACCTGAGCATGAGATGGATCTAGCTCCAAGGTAACGATATGTCCGTCAGACGGGAGCGCCCTTGCCATCCAAATTGTACTGTACCCACCCAAAGTGCCAATCTCCAGAATCCGGCGTGCACCTTTCATTTGAACCAATAGGTTAAGGAATTTTCCCTGACTAGGTGAGACATCAAAGGGCGGCAGCCCTGCCTGTTGGTTAGCGGACAACACTTCCTCCAGCACGGAGTCCTGCGGAATTAAGCGCTCTGTAATGTACTGATCGACTTTATCCCATGTAGTCGTTTGATTCATATTTATCACTTCTCCTTTGGTTTTAATTACTTTACTGAAAAGAACACTCCAACCCACAATTAGGGATCGTTCGTACCTACGAGGAGTGTTTGGACTTCCGGCCGCTGTTGTCTTCAGATTTCTTTAATTTACTAATTGATAGTGGGTGAAATCCAAAGACAAAGGCGGTCGCTAACGCTCCTACAGTTCCAAACCTCCTCATCGTTACTCCTTTCCCTAACTAAAGATTTAAGTCCAAAATATAAGTTCATATTCAACTTCAACTTCAACTTCAACTTCATACCTGTATTGTAAATCAGTTATAATCATAAATATAATATATATTTAAATCTAAACTATATATTAATTATATGAATTAAACGATAACAGATAGGAGCTTAACCATGAATCTACACGCCTTGCGCTTATTCCATGTAATCGCATCGACAGGAAGTGTGACACGCGCCTCCGAAACTTTAAATATCAGTCAGCCTGCGATTACGGCTCAGATCAAGAAATTCGAAAAGGAAATATCCTTCACCCTATTTAAGCCTCAAGGCAGAGGAATTGCTTTAACGAATGCAGGTGAAGAGCTTGCCCTACTCGCGAAAAGACTGTTCGCCGTTGAACAGCAGATCGAACAATTTGCTCAAGATTACGTAAACGGCACGAATGGAAGTATTCGTCTAGCCGCGACGTATTTGCCTGCTCATTATCTCATCCCTACTTGGATCGCAAAGTTCAAGCAACAATATGAGCAAGTGGAAATGGTGATTACCACCACCAATTCAAGCGATGCCCTGAAGCAGCTGTTAAATGTAGACGTGGATATAGCAATTTACGGGGGAATCACTGAGGCATATCCAGATACGATCCAGACAGAGGAGTTATTTCAGGACGAGTTATGGTTTGTGGTCGCACCCCATCACCCCTATGCAAATCTGCAAATTTCTTTATCCGAAATGATGAAGGAGCCCTTTGTCATGCGTGAGGAAGGGAGTTCGACGAGAGAGAGATTATTATCGTTATGCCGTACATATAATACGCCAGCTCCCACGATCTCTTTGCAATTTAACGGACTTCATGAAGCGATTCAAGCCGTTATCGCCGGGTATGGCGCCAACTTCGTCTCTTCACTCGTTGTTCGCGAATATGTTGAACGTGGAGAGTTATGCCGAGTTTATGTTGAAGGCATACATCTGAAGAACAGCATTGCGATCTGTACGCGAAAAAATGAACCATTATCCGCCTCAGCGGCAAACCTTATTCAAATGATTCGCCAAAATCCTTATACCGTTTAGGATTTTTCAAAAAAAGACTGCTCTCTAGGCTGACTATATCCAGCCCGGAGAGCAGTCCTTGTAAGTACCGGCTTTATTGGAACACCTTACGCTTGCTTCTTCTCCGTTAAATAGTATAGGAAAGCCAAGATCGGCAGCGCCAGACCGATCAAGCTGGTCAGACTCCAGCCCCCGTACGCATATGCCCAGCCGCCCAGTGAAGAGCCGATGGCTCCGCCTACGAAAAATATCGCCATAAATAATCCGTTTAAACGTCCTCTCGCCTCGTTGCCAAGGGAATAAATTGCCCTTTGTCCAAGCACCAGATTACCCGATACCCCCATATCCAGCATAATAGCTGCTGCAATCAGCAATCCGAGCGTCACTCTTGAATCATTCTGAAACAAGTAAGCAAGAAGAAAAGCCACAGCTGCCAGCACAAACGCAAGTCCGGTCAACGGCCGGGTCCAGCCCCGGTCAGCCAATCTCCCAGCGATGGGAGAAGCGATAGCCCCAGCCACTCCGGCCAGCGCAAACAAGGCAATGCCTTGCTGACTTAAATGATACGTATCGGCCAGATGCAAAGAGACCGTCGTCCAGAACAGGCTGAAAGCTCCAAACAGGCTAGCCTGATAAATCGCTCGGCGGCGTAACACTGGCGTACTCTTCAGTAAAGTACCTAGAGAACGGATCAATCCGCCATAATTCATTGTAGGCACAGGTTGGCGCTGCGGCAGCACACGGGACAATAGAAGTGTTAATAAGGTAATCACTACGGCGGATATGGCATAAATCGCATGCCAACCCCACAATCCAGAGACAAAGCTGGCCAGTGGCCGGGCGAACATAATACCGAGCAGCAGCCCACTCATTACATTACCGACCACCCGGCCGCGCTGCTCTTCAGCAGCCAGAAAAGACGCATACGGCACAAGAATCTGGGCAGCTACGGAACCGAGACCAATGAACAGGGATGCTCCCAAAAAGATCGCTGCATTCGGAGCTAGTGTGGCTGCTACCAGTGATACCACCACCACAGCCAACGACACCACTGTCAGGCGGCGATTCTCAATAATATCGCTAAGCGGTACTACGAACAAAAGTCCAAGAACGTATCCTACCTGGGTCAAAGTTACAATCAGACCCGCTGCCCCAGAAGAAAGCTGCGTAGCTTGGGCGATCTGTCCGATCAGGGTTTGGGCGTAATACAGATTGGCCACAATTAGTCCGCAGGAGGCCGCTAATAGAAATGTAATCCATCCAGGGATCGTCTTTCCTTCCGCATGTTCCTTGACTGGATTCACTGAACTTACTGAACTTACTGAACTTACTGAACTTACAGGATTCATTCGTCTTCCTTGATTCATAAGATCTCCACCCTTCGATTATAAATACTGAACGCAACGTTCATTAATTGATTTAAATATATACTGAACGTTCAGTTTTGTAAATATGCGATTGGCTACTTCATATAACCTTTTGTATAATGAACGTATAGTTTCTTTTTAGATCGCAAGTTAAATAAAGGATAGATTAATCGGGAGGGATCTCTGATGGATAAAAAAAGAGGACGGCCGCGCAATAGCGAAGCCGAGGCTTCTATTCTGGCAGCATCGTATGATCTATTGCTGGAGACTGGATTTGGTGCGGTGACCGTAGAGAAAATCGCGGAACGGGCCAAGGTAAGTAAAGCGACCATTTATAAATGGTGGCCTAACAAAGCAGCTGTGGTCATGGACGGCTACCTCTCTGCAGCATCCGCAAGATTGCCAGTGCCGGACACCGGTTCGGTCATGGACGATATTATGATGCATGCCACAAACCTGGCTAATTTTCTTCGCAGCCGAGAAGGAAAGATCATTACCGAGTTGATCGGCGAAGGTCAATTTGATGCCGGCCTTGCTGAGGCCTATCGTGCGAGGTTTTTCGCTCCCCGCCGCCAAGAGGCACGACAGTTGTTGGAGCGTGGAGTGACCCGTGGCCAATTAAAAGCGGATCTGGATATTGGGATCACGATTGATCTGCTCTATGGACCGATATTTTATCGGCTTTTGATCACAGGGGATGAGCTAGACGAAGCTTTTGTGAAATATATGATCACCTCTGCCTTTGAGGGCATCAAAGCATAAACGCCTTTGGCGCGTGAAACTTATACTTTTATATATTTTAAAAAGCCATCCTTTGCAGGATGGCCTATCACTTATATTTACACAGTTCGATCCAAATTAACTTCAAACGTGTCTCCAGTTACATAATCCATATACCTCGTATTCCCATCGTAATCCAAATAAGCTTGATAGCGGGTACGAATAGCCGGTTGTGTAATCCAATCAAGCACTTTCTCTTTTGCCACCCACATCACTTCAGAGGTTTCCTCCGAGGTACATAATTCCCCACCCACGGGCTTGCAGATAAAATCAAACATGACCTTGGTAGGAACATCGGTTACACCGTCATACCATTTATGAATGCCTGTATTGGAATACACACCAATCAATTGAGATACCGTGACATCTATTCCACTTTCCTCTTTAATCTCTCGAATTAATGCATCCACCAGGTTCTCTCCGACCTCTACTTGTCCACCAGGAAATACCCATCCACCATCATGCGTCTTTACTAAAAGGACATCTCCTTGTTCATTTTCTGCGAATCCACCTGCAGCTACAATATGTGTTGGCCATGCCATAGACTGCACCTCTTTTTAAAAGAGGTTAACAATTTAATCAGCATTTGTAAACGATATTTTTCTATTCCATAACGCTTTAAAAGCTTCGCAATGTTCTATTAAATCATCAAACTTTCCTTCACCCACGACCGAGCCTTGGTCCACTACCAGTATCTTATCAACGTCTTTTATAAAATTTAGTCGGTGGGCAACAATAATGATGGTTTTATCCTTAAATTCCTGCAAAATCGTCTCCATAAGGCTTTGCTCCGTAATATTATCAAGTGCAGAAACAGGTTCATCTAGAATTAGAATGTTTCTTTTCTGAGCAATGATTCTGGCAAAAGCTAATCGCTGTCTCTCCCCGCCTGATAATTTAACCCCTTTTTCACCTACCAAAGTGTCTAAACGATCCGGTAATTGGCTTACCTTTTCTTGCAGATGAACCTTTTCCAAAATCTCATACAACTCTTCATCGGACAAGGAATGCTCATCAAATATAATATTGTCCCTAATCGTAGCGTCAAAAATCGGCGTGTCTTGTGATAAGTAAGAGATATGATCATAGTAGCTATCCAGATGGATCTGATCGATATCCTTACCGTCCAATAAGAGTTCACCTTTGTCCTTTTTTAATAAGCCTACGATTAACTTAATCAGAGTTGATTTCCCGCCCCCACTTAATCCGACAATAGCAACCGACGTTCCTCGTGCAATCGAAAAGGATAGATTATTCAAGATCTTCACTTGCCCATAATCAAAAGATACATCCCTAAATTCAATATTACCGTGGATCTCAGTGATAACTTCTCCTCGTTCTAGATTCTTATCTTCTGGGGCATGAATAAACTCTTCAAATCTCTTGTAGGTCACTCTATTCAGTCTGTAATCTACAAAGAGGACATTGAAGATAGCAATCGGCGAATAAATCTTATCAATAAACATAAACAAAGCGACCACAACACCAAGTGACGTCTCACCTGCGACAATGCTTTTCACACCGTAAATTAAAACAACGACTTTAATAATCGTGACAAACAACTCGAATATCGCGAAAAAAGCTTCATGGATCATTTGTAACTGAGCATTTTTTTGAATGATAGTGCGTGCAGTCTGGCTTAATTTATCGATCTCTTTCTCATATCTTTTGTTCGTTCGGAAGACGACTAATTCCATAAATCCACGGATAGAGAATCTGGACATCTTTTCTTGTTCCTGTAGAATGGCCGCCTTCCTCGCATACAGAAATTTCAACAGCAGATTCGTTATCAAAAAGACGACCACATAGCCAGCAGCAATCACTACCATGATCCTTAAATCATAGAAACTGATAAAGATAAGACTGAACAGAAGAGTGGGCAATAACTCATGTAATGTTTTGAGGAAAAAGGAGAAAATCATGCTGTTTCCAGCCGCTGCTCCATTCTCGATCACTTTAATCATCTGACCTGTGCCCATATCCTGATAGGCTTGATAGTCGATTTTGGATATTTTAGATAGTGCAAGTATCTTTAACCTCTCCGTTATACTGTTCGATAAATACACACTAGGGTATTCATCCACATAATTTAGGATCACCACCCCAGCCAGCAAAAGGCCGTACACCAAGATTAAATTAAATAGCTCACCAAAGCTGTTGATCACCGTGACCTTGTCTAATATTTTTTGAAACACTACAATGCCTAAACTACTCAGCAGTTGAATAGTAAAACCCAATAAAATATAACCGCATATCCACCATTTCAGGTGAGCTAGACTCTTTTTCAACATATCGTTAATCCCCTATCTTTTAATTGAATGCAAAAAAGCCAGGCAACCCCACCATCCAACTGTAAAAAACCATCCACAATTAAACGGTTCTCAAAGTTAAATAGGTTAAGTGCCTGGCTCTATACAAAAAGCTGCCTATGGCACCGTTCAAAGCTCTAGTTAATGTAATCAAAAGGGTAGACTCCCCCCTTGATAGCTGGTACGCGTTTGACCCAGCCCGATAACTAGTTACTTCGAACGATACGGAAAGACATCCATTTCACCCCAATTAAAAGAATTGTTCCTATTATAATTCTCTAATCCATATATTTCAAGAATTACGTTTGACGATACGTAGTCCTGCCACTTGGCCCACCTTATATCCTTCATGCGAAGCGAACTTGATCGTAACCGCTGATTTGCTCCTCGTGATCGTCTGCGGAAGCTCGTAACGAATGGTCTCCAGCTTGTTCATCTCTTCAGACTCAAGGACGCCTAGCCCAAGTTGCTCCCCATCTGCCGTAATATCGAAGGCCACCGAAGTATCGTTGGACTTCAAATACGTTACTACCAGATCTACTTGCTCCTCTGGCAAGACTTCCATCGTGAAGGAGAACCAGCCATTGATCCAGCTGTCGCGATACTTGCGGTTGTAGATTTTTCCTAAGCCTACATACTCTCCTTCGAAATTATGGTCGCGTTCGGGCTGCATTTCAGCAGGTTGTATCGAATCGACGGTTAGCTGCTCAAGCAGCAAATTCTTCTCTACGGCCTCGCGATATTCAACCTCTACCAGCTTCCATTCCTCTGGCGTGAACAAATCCCAATACACCGAATAACGATGATCATGCATAGGGTAGAACGGACGAAGCTCATGGTCTCCTGCATATCCTAAACCTTTCATCCGGAACACATTTTTGCTAACGTTAGACTGAATCAAGCTATCCGTTAGCGTCTCGCGATCTCCAATTAATACAGAAGTAAGGGCACGATCACTGCCTAGCTCAGCATTTATAGGTCCAAAATCACCTGCAAGCACAAGCGGTCCATAGAGGAATGCAATTCGGTTTGGATTATCCGGCATGGACTCGATTCTTACCGACATCGGAATATCATATTCGACAACGTCCCCATCCTGCCATACTCTATCCAAAGCTAGGTAGCTGGATTTGCCCACATTCACTTGAATGTCTTCACCATTTACTTTAACGCTCATGCCTTGCTCAGCCCAGTAGGGGTATCTTAGCTTCAATGTGAATTTAGTTGGTTTCTCCGTGCTGATACGCAGGGTGCCTAGTCCCTCTTCAGGGAACTTGGTCTCTTGCTTCAAACTAATGCCTTGCTCTTTCCAAGTCACTGTTGAAGGTGCGTACTGATTCACATACAGCTCATCTTCACTATGGAAGTAAATCGCTGAGCCATACATAGAATGGCTTTCCATTCCTGAGCCTACACAGCATGTAAAGCTCTCAAACTGGGAGTTGAACGACTTATTTCCACCCATTTCGAGGGATACAAAATAACACACACGTCCATCAACCGGCTCCTGAGAAGCTAGGATATGGTTATACATTGCACGTTCGTAGTAATCCGCATATGCGGCATAAGCATCCCACTGGAACATATGCTTGGTCAGCTTCAGCATGTTGTAGGTATTACACGTCTCACATGACCCCTCTCCCAATCGGTCGTTCAGCTTATCCGGTTCGCCGAAATGCTCATTATAGCTGTTGCCGCCAATCACGTATGAATGATGATTCACGACCCGATCCCAGAAGAAGCGGGAAATACCTGCATAATGCTCCTGCCCTGTTACCTCATATTGTCTAGCAGCTCCAATGATTTTTGGAATCTGTGTATTAGCATGTCTTCCAGCTAGGGTATCTTTTTCTATAGCAAGATCATTTAGCACTTCCCCATGATAAAAGCTTTCCGCTAACGTGAGGAAACGGTCATCGCCAGAATCCTCTGCCAAATCTGTGAGGACTTCATTCATACCGCCGAATTCACAACGCAGCACCTCTTGGATCTGATCTTTATTCAGCCCTGCAAAAATATCTTCAAGCCACATTCCAAGCTTCGTTTCAATAACGAGCGCCTTCTGATTTCCGGCCAATCGATAAGCATCACGAAGTCCCGCAAACAGCTTATGCATCGTGTACAGCGGTACCCAGCCACCGTTGAGGTCAAAGCCCTGTGAGCGAATGTCGCCTACCTTCACTTCCTCAAACAGCTCTTTGCCACGAGGAATCCCGGAAATGAAGCCATTACCATGCGCATCCTGACAATGCTCCAATTCGTCTACTACATAATTCACGCGGGTGAGCAGCTCTTCATTCCCTGTAGAGGCATACATTAACGCACATCCAGAGATATAATGGCCTAGCGTATGGCCGCTAATGCCTTGAGATTCCCAGCCTTCATAGTGAGCAGCCTTAGGCTCTAAGCCAGCATATTGGCGAAAACGCGACAGAAGCCGATCTGCCTCAAGCTTGAGTAAATAATCCGTATTTAACTCCATCGCATGGAGAAGTGGACCTGAATCAATGCGTACATTCTGCAAATCAAAAGCTTGCGTCTTCAATGAAATCGCTCCCTCGCAATCTTGTCAGGGTGATATGACAAGTGTATATTTGTATCCATAAGATAACATCGGAACGTTGATTTGTCGGTAGATCAGCCATACAAATGGTGGACAAATCCGACTTATTAATTGCTAGGAGGACCGCATGACCTATTTGAAAATAAATGCAGATATACCTGTTCATTTTACTGCGGCAGGTGAATTCATCTCAGAAACGCCATGGAAGCATGTAGAACGTGCAATGGGCAATTATGAGCTAATCATAGGCGTGAATGAAACGGTTTATTTAAATGAGGAGACCAAAAGCTTCGAAGTAGGCCCTGATGAAGCTCTTTTGCTTATGCCTAATCGCACGCATGTCGGCTATAGAGAATCACGGCCCGGGGTTAAGTTTTATTGGTTTCATTTCGAGCTGAAAAGCGAGGGTTTATTGCTGAGTGAGGAGGAAATGAAGCCTGAGGCGGAAGAAATCTTTTCGCGCACACAGCGCTTATGGTCCGTACATGATCTATATCTACCACAGTTCATAAAGATCGAGCACAGTGACCGGATTCATATCCTGGCGAATCAAATCCTCCATGTGGCTAACTCAGGATATTTGACCTATTCCAGTGTTAATTATTTGTTGACCTCACTCTTAATTGAGCTATCTGAGCATGCGCTTCAGCCGTTCGCCAGTAAGCTAATCCGTGCGCAACAAGATGTCACCTTTGTAAAAATAGCCGAGTGGACAAGAATACATGCAAGTGAACCTCTTACGGTGGCAATCATCGCGGAGAAATTCAACTACAACAAGGATTATTTAGCTCGGCTATTTAAACAACATACCTCGATGGGGCCTTTGGAGTATATTCATTCCGTACGTGTGACTAAAGCGAAGGAGCTGCTAACCAGAACCGCCCTCAGCGTGAGGGAAATCGCGACAGAGACGGGGTTCACCGACGATAAATATTTCATGCGCCTCTTCCGAAAATACGAAAACATGACACCTACCCAATATCGTAACGCCTATCATAAGACGTTTATGAATAATGATTGAAGAAAAGAAGCTGCCTCTAAGTAGCATTCACTACTCTTGAGACAGCCCCTTCTCTAAATTACATTCTCTATATTATTGAATCGTTTGCGAAGAAGAATTCCATCGCCAGCGCGGAGTTGGTCCTTGCAGATGAACCCCGCCATACCACTCATCGATTCCTTTTTTCTGAACCCAGTCTTCATTTCCAGCCAATACACTTTTGCCTAGCTCGGTTAATGCAAGCTCGCAGTCTTTGAATGGCATTACTGGATCGTTATAACCAGGAAAATCATTGAACCCATAGGTTTGCAGTAACGGATATGGATCTTGTGCCATCTGTCTTAGAATATGCCAATATTGCAGATCACCCATGCCTAAGATATGAAGTTTATCTCCCACATTTTTGAACAACCCGTAAGGGGAGTTAATTCCAGCATGAATCATCTCCAGAGTCATCTGTTCAACAATACCAAGTCCATTAGAGGTCGATGGGAACCGAGATAAATGCGCTATGAAGGCGTCATATGCAAATGGCAATGCGGACGTATCCTTAGTTAGTAGCTGTTGTAATGATTCTGGATTCGGTGATACATAGGCTTCCCAGAGTTCTTGGCCTACCTTTAGCTCCTTGTCGCCGATTAACTTCCACGTTCCTGATAAAGTCTCCATTTGCTCTACAGATAGTTGTCCAAGTCCTCGAAACAGCTCAATGCCGGGATATTCTCCAATGCACAATAAACTTAGCTTCGTGGATCCCTTCTTCTGCTTCGAGAACCAATGGAGCAAATAGCACAGCATCGTCTGATCGAATAGATCATGCTCGAACCATAATACAACTTCATCATATTTATGAAAATCAGCTAAAATCTTTTCCTGTTCCTTACTGATCTGTATAAATTCCTTCTGCGGAATCCCCATCGTTTGTTCTAAATAATGCGCTCTTACTGAGCGGTTATTCTGTTCCCCAGGCTCTAAAAAGACCGGACCATGAGAGTAGACCTCTCTCCATACTAGTACATCACCTTTCACGATTCCTTGCCGCAGCTTCTCTCCCACTACATCTCCATTTACAATATGAAGCACACCTTTTCCTCCTTCGTACAAATGATTGAACACGGAGAGGACATCCGCAACAGGTAGCGCACCCTTAAGCTTGCGGCGAGCATCAAAGAGTCGTTTCTTCAATACCGGGACTGAAGTCCCCAGAAAGTCAGCAATCTCTTGAAGGGAATATCCCTGAAAATAATATAATTGAACGGCGATCCGCATATTGGATGTCAATGCAGCTATAGACTCGTGAAGCAGTCGCCGCGCTTCTTTTTTCTCAATAATGTCCGCCACACTAAATGAAGATTCTGTCGCTTGCGCAGCTTCATCGTAGGGTAATGCAGGATGCTGCTTTCTTCGCAAGATACGATAACATTGCCGCACCACAATAGCTTTAAACCAGCCCGGGAATGCCTCTACTGCTCGTAATTTATTCAAATGCAAAAAGGCTTCTGTGAAAGCTTCCTGTACAGCATCCTCCGCTAATTGGTAATCGTGGAGCTTTTCGAACGCAACTGCATTTGCCATCGGTGTAAAGTGCCTAACAATCTGTTCAAAAACTTGTCGGTCTCCTTGTTTAGCCTCTTCGATATACTGAAGCATTTTCTCCCCCGCTCCCTTCTTCCGTATTATATACAAGTGCCAATGAACTTCCTAAAGGTTACGGATGGGATTGAAAAGTCAGACGTTATTTATTTTTTTCGATTACATCCTTTGCAATCTCTAAAGCTGAAGAGGCTCGCGGCCAGCCTACATAATAAGCAAGGTGGGTAATGGCCTCCACGATTTCTTCAAGTTGTAATCCGTTCTCTAAAGCCAAGCGCAAATGATAGGGGAGTTGTTCCGTCATGCCCCCCATCACCAAAGCAGAAATCGTAATCATGCTACGATCCCGAAGTGATAACTGCTCCCGTCTCCATAAGTCCCCAAATAACACATTTTCCGAGTAGTCGACGAATGCTGGAGCGAACTCCCCTAACGAATCCCGTACATTTGTGACGATTTTCCGATGCGCCATATTACACCTCCCTAACCGGAGGTTGTAGCATTTGAGCAACACCGTTACCAAACGACCAATCTTCGAATTCCGTGTCGACGAGCACAATGAATATATCTTCTTTTCTGATGTTTAGCGTCATCGATAATTCCTCGGCTAACATCGCGTAAAAGCTTGTTTTCTGCTCCGTCGATCTTCCGGATTTTAGCGTAACTTGGATATATATCAGTCCGTCGCTTCGTTCAATATTTAAATAATCTTTACTATAAAAAAACTCCCCCGCTTTATGCGCATGAAAAACCTGAAACAGATCATCCTCCGGTACATGGAAATGCTGAATTAACGCGCTCATAATCGCTCTACATATTACTTCTAGCTGATGAATGTCGTATTGTTGCTCCAGATAACTGACTCTAATGAATGGCATTTTAATTCACTCCTTCTTTGGAATTCTTTTATTGTACTCTCAGTATTTTGATTTATATAATTGAATAAGATAATAATCTTAATCAATTATACCGATAGAGGTGACAATCGATGGATCTAAAAGAACTGATGGCTTTTAAGACCATCCTTCAAGAAGGCACTTTCTCACGTGCTGCCGAAAAGTTGAATTATGCGCAGTCTACCATTACCAACCAAATTCAACGACTTGAAAAAGAACTGGGCATACAACTCTTTCACAGAGGCTGGGAAGTAGAACTGACAAGTGCTGGGCAAGTTTTTGCAGCAGAAATCGATAACCTTATTCAACATTGGAACTATGTATCAGAACTCACCAAGGCTTTACAGCATGACGAAATTGGCACACTTCATATCGGAGGCATTGAATCCATGATGGAATCCGTCCTACCGAATGCCTTGCGAAAATTTCATGAGCAAAAACCAAAGATGGCATGTAACTTCATTCAGGGTAACACTGATTCGCTCTCACAACTTGTTCTACAAAGTGAACTGGATTTCGCCATCTGCGGTGAGCCGTCCGACCTGTCTTTCTTTTATTTCGAACCGCTCTATCACGAGAAAATCGCTTTTATAGTAGATGAAAATCATCCTTTAAGCGGACGAGACGATATTTCATTTCGAGAAATTCTTGAATATCCAATTATAGCTGGAGGACGCACTTGCTTATATTACCTTCGGTTAGCTAAGCAATTTTCGAGATTCGAATCAAAGCCCACTTTATCAACCATAAACCAAATTTCTGCTATTCCTCATTTTGTAAGAAAGAACCCTGGGGTGGGGGTAGTGCTTGATTCGACAGCATTAATGACAGATATCGTAAAAATAGATGTTGAACTAAGCGAGCCGTTCATTCAAGTGGGTATATTACAGCGGCGCAACCGAGAATATCTAGCAACATCATCTAAAAAACTAATCCTACAAATCATAAAAGAAGAAATTGAGAGGATTAGTAACGCTAATCCTACGCTCCACATTTGAACCTCAAGCTAGTTCCATATATGATAGCTATATCATTGTTCTCAGGGAGAATTCACCCAAGTGGCTGTATTAATTAACGAACAAATTAGAGCATCCGAAGTAGTACTTACTGGACTTAGAGGTGAGAAGCTGGGGATTGTGTCCAGAGAAGAGGCGCTGGCCATGGCTCGTTCAGCAGGTGCTGATCTGGTATGCACCTCACTAATGAGCAGCCCACCGCCCTGCAGCCTAACTGCAAAGGGCAAAGCAAAAGCGGCCGCGCAGAAAGAAGCAGCCTCAGCACGCAAGGCTAGTGGTGGCTCAGCAGTAAAGGGCGGCAGCAAGGAGAAGGTCAAAGAGCTCCGCTTCACGGCTCATATTGAAGAGCATGACTACGATACGAAGCTCCGTCAGGCTGAGAAGCATCTCCGCTCCGGCAAGCCGGTGCAATTAGTCGTGAAGGCATCCGGCGCCAAAGAAGCGGCTGCCTCCAAGGCCGTATTGGAGCGACTAGTGACTGACTTGAAGGAAGTTGGAACGAAGGACACTGGCATCCAGACAGGCGGCAAAGGTTCACAGGTGAAATTAAATCCACGGTGAAGAGTGGCCTATTCGCTCCGATCAAATAGAGCTAGTAAAAAGGCCATCCTCTGTGGGATGGCCTTTCACTTCATAGGCAATGTTCTTACTCACTCTTAAGCATTCACTTTAAACATGATTGCCCATTAATCCCCTCGGGCGATAGTTCATGCCGCCAGCATAAAGGTGGGAGACATCTCCTAGTCCAATACATCTAGGAACCGCAAAGTGCTCGCTGCGCTCTTCAAACAAGATCGTCGTTACCGAGCTTGGCGCTAACCAAAATACGGACCAAGCCAAAGCTAAAGGAATCTGTAATAAATGAGCTAGCCATGCGAGACCAAAGCCACCATGGCATACTACTCCAATATTCTTGGTAGAAGGCTCAAGGATCCGATACAGGCCATCTTCTCTTTTATAATGGTGTCGGAGTAAGAATTGATCTGAAGCCGCTTGTAATTCGCTGAACCGCAATCTGTATTCCTCTTGCTTCAACCAATGATCTGTTTCATCAGACCATACTCTCTTTCCACTCGATAGTTCGCTAATATGTTCTCCGGGGCTATCCCAAATAGACGACAATTGCCCATCTAACATAATCTCTGTCCAATCCAGTTCACAAGTCCAAGGTTCTGTCTGAATTACAAGTCCCGTCTCTTTGGCCACATAACTGGCTGTTGTCTGTGCTCTACCCAGTGGTGAAGCATATAGTTCATCCAGACCGATAGATGCCATGCGTTTTCCTAGTGCTGCTGCTTCCTGATGCCCGAATTCTGTTAGACCATCTATGGAATAGTCCGGGTCACCATGACGAATCAGAAATATTTGCATAATAATGCCCTGCTCCCCTCAAATCCAGCCTTTTTCCTCTGCCAGTCGTACCGCCTCAATTCGACTTTTCACTTCCAGCTTATTGAGTATTTCTGAAATATAATTGCGAACAGTTCCATAAGAAAGATGTAGCGAAAAAGCGATCTCCGCCGCCGTTTGCCCTTCACCAGCCAGCTTTAAAATCTCTCGTTCCCGTGCTGTTAGTGGATTCTCTTCCCGCAGGCTACCAAAAACTAACTCGGGGGATACCTCCCGATGTCCAGCCATGACACGGCGAATAGATTCAGCCAGCTTATCTACAGGCTCGTCCTTCAACAAATACCCTTGTATACCAGCCTTCACTCCACGCTCGAAATAGCCCGGACGGGCAAAGGTAGTCAAGATGATAATTCGAGTCGGACAACCTTTACTCCGCAATATTTCTGCAACCTCCAGCCCACTCTTGAACGGCATTTCAATGTCCATGAGACATACATCCGGCTGAAGCCTGTCGATTAAAGCTAACGCCTCAGCTCCATCACAAGCCTCTCCGACGACTTCGATATCATCCTCAAGATCCAGCAGGGATGCCATCGCTCCCCGAAGCAGACGTTGATCCTCCGCTATAACGATGGTTATCATGCACTCTCACCTCCTGTTGCTTCCTTAACGATTAGAGGGATCATAACGATCAGCGTAGTTCCCTGACCTTCTTCTGAGCTTAACGACAGAGAGCCATCAATCAGGGATAGACGTTCCGCCATCCCCTTCATACCATTTCCATCACTAAGCTCACCATTACATCTCTCACCGTTCTGGAGACCAATTCCGTTATCTTTAACGGTAACTCGAACTTCACCGGCGGTCTTTGCCACCCCGATGAAGCATTTATCCGCTCTACTATGCTTCACAATGTTAGTCACCGCTTCTTTGATACAGAGGCTGAGAATATTTTGCGTCAGATCGGATACTCCCTCTAGCGAGATATCCCCTTCCACTTCCAAGGCAATCTCCGCCGTGCGCAGCATCTCCCCAGTTTCTGCCAGTTCTTCTGCTACTGAGATCGCACGCATTTCCGACACTAGCTCGCGCACCTGACGGAGCGCAGCCCGCGAAGTACGCTGAATTTCCCGCGCTTCCTCTTGGGCTCGCTCCGTATTTTTGGTCACCAGCTTCTCTACGAGTTGGCTTTTTAATGTAATTAAGGACAGCGTATGCCCGAGGGTATCATGCAAATCACGAGCGATTCTCATGCGTTCCTCACGCTTCACCAACTCTTTAATCACCTCATTAGCTTGATCTAGCTCTTTCTCCAGCTTCTGATGTTGATGCATGGATCTTACGCCGAATGGCATAATCAGCATAATAACGATAAACGGGACTAAGAACATAATACTAACCCATTCCAACTCACGGCCTACTAAGACCAGCACCGAAAGTACCATGACCACAAAAGAAGTAAATGCAATTTTAAACCCTTTATTCTCCGTATAATAAGCTATAAAATTCACGGTGAAAAAGCCCATATACAGATTAAAGGGCGTATAGAACAAGCTAAGCACCACGATGATCACCATTTGAGTCGTTAACCAAACATTAAACACGCCACCCCGAACCCAATACAGCTGGCGATAGCTGATGGCAAACACCGCTATCATAATCCCACCTAGAATGAGCTTCACTCCAGTCTCCCCGCGCAAATTCAGGATGGGCAAAATCAGATATACAGCCCATACATAAGGGAAAAACCCCTGACTTCTCGGAAATAACTGGAACTTTCCACGCTCAGTCATTACTTTACACCGCTTCCTGTTTTTTTCGAATATAAACCGATAGTAACATAAAAACTACCAAATATCCGAGCAAAATCAAGACATTACTCCAATGCGGGGCTGAACCACGTACAATCTCCCACGCCCCATTTCCATAGTTATAAGAAGGTAACCAATGACCAATCTTCTGCATTAAACGTGGTAAAATCTCAATTGGCATCCACATGCCCCCCGCTACAGCAAGCGCCATATAAATCACGTTACTGACTCCACTAGCCGTATCCACCCGTTTCATAGCACCCACAAGCGTACCAATCGCCAAAAATGGAAGGGAACCGATCAGAATCCATAGCCCACTAAGCACCCATTGACCCGCAGATAAGGAGACACCGTTGATTAAATATCCTGCGGCAAAAATACAAATGACCGAAAACAGATGCATCATCGTTTGCCCGAACATTTTTCCGAAGAAATAGACGGAACCCGGTAGCGGGGTAATCCGAATAAAGGTAGTCCAGCCTTGTGTTCGTTCTTGCACTAAACGGATGCCTAGCGTCATGATCGCAGAGCCCATTACACTAAAGGTTGCCATCGACATTAAGTAGTGAGCGCGCCAAGTCGGGTCATCATTACCTGTATTAACCACGCGGGTGAAGATGAAGTAGAACATAATGGGCATGAGCAATGACCAGAATACGTAATAAGGATTACGGATGATCCTCAGCATCTCGGCTTTACACTGTACAGTAATTAATCTCATCTTTAGATAGCCTCCTCTTGGTTCATGGTCAATTGTTCAAAAGCGTCATCCAAACGTCCCTGATCTATACGAACATCCTTCACGGGAAGTCCAGTAACAAAAATCGCTCGCAGCGCTTCATCCGTATCGTCTGTCGTCACATGAATTCGGCCCTCTTTTTCATAACAACCCTCAATAGCGGTTAGTTCCAGCAGGCTCCTGCGTAATTTTGATCGATCACCTATTGGCAAAAAGGACAGCGAACGCTTCACAATCCGCGATTTAATCTCATCTGGACTTCCGTCTGCAACTAAATGGCCTTTGCTAAACAATAGAATACGATCCGCAATATCTTCAGCTTCCTGTAAGTAATGTGTCGTGAACACAATCGTCTTGCCCTGCTCCGCAAGTCCACGAACCGTATCCCAGAACCGCCGCCGGGAAGTAATATCAAGTCCAACCGTTGGTTCATCGAAAAAGATCAACTCTGGATCACCAGCCAGGGCCAGCGCGAAGCCTAGACTACGCTTTTGACCGCCCGAGAGCTTCTCGGCGTATCTATTCAGATCCCCTGGCGCAAGCCCTGTAGCTTTAATTAGAAACTCCATATCCATCGGCTGTGGATAATAGCTACGGATCAGAGCAATGATCTCCCGAACCTTCAGCCGATCCATCACACTTACCTCTTGCAGCATCGCACCGGTCTTTTCACGTACCATTTTATCTTTTGGATGTTGTCCAAATATTTTCACTGTACCTTCAGTGGGTTCTAATAGCCCCAATAACATTCCCAATGCCGTTGTTTTGCCTGCTCCGTTTGGTCCAAGAATAGCTGTAATCGAACCTTTGGCAATGTTGAAGCTGATATTATCTACTGCTTTCTTATCCTTATATAATTTGCTAACTCCATTCATCTCAATAACACTGTCCATTTCGTAACCCCTCCGATTCCGAATGCGTTTGATCTATTTCAATCATATGGAAAAAGGAGACCTGACATTAGTATGGACTGTCATTTCTTTAAGATGACAACTGTCACCTTCATGCCTCAGGGTACGAAAAAGAGGTTGCCCTACCCGTAGTTTTAACTACGAATAGGGCAACCTCTTTAATCGAAAATACTAGATTACCTCTTAAAGAATCCTTTTCCGAGCAGGAATTCCTTCATATGCATTCGCGCTGGCTGTGCCAACCGTTCTGCCATAATCACAGACCAAGGTGTATCCTTGGCACCATGCGTCCGCTCACGCATATAGTCTGAAGAGACTTTATCGTAAGTCTTGACCTGCTCCACTGTCGTTTCGGCATTGTAGCGATTGCGATGTAGAACAGCCTCTAATGGCAGACGCGGACGCAGGCTTGTGGCTCCATCAGGATAGCCCACACACATTCCAAATATCGGATAAACCAATTCGGGCAGTCCAAGCAGCTCAGAAACCTCCGCAATCCGGTTACGGATTCCGCCGATATAAACAATCCCGAGCCCGAGTGATTCCGCAGCCACAGCAGCATTCTGAGCAGCAAGCGCAACATCAACGGTAGCTACAATAAGGTTCTCCGTAGAATCTTCATACGATGTCTCTCCCTGCAAATGAGGTTTTGTGACCTCACGCAGTCGATATAAATCCGCGCACCAGACCAAAAAGACTGGGCATTGTTCGATATAAGCCTGATTACCCGCTAATCCGGCAAGCTCTGCTTTTAGAGCCGGGTCAGTCACTGCAATAACACTATAGGCTTGTACACTGCTGGAAGTCGAAGCCATTTGGCCTGCTTCAATAATAGCTGCAAGCTGCTCTTCACTTACTGGCTTATCCTGATACTTACGGACAGATGCATGGTTCATTAATAGAGATATTGTCTCGTTGTTTTCTTGCACAGCGGCCACTCCTTACATAGTTAGGTTTCTCTTAAAGCTTTACCCGCTGCAAACGAAGTGCATTCAAGACGACGGACACAGAACTGAATGCCATCGCAGCTCCAGCTAGCCATGGAGCCAGAAATCCGAGTGCAGCAATCGGTATACCTATTGTATTGTATGCAAGTGCCCAGAACAAATTCTGCTTAATATTACTCATCGTTTTACGGCTCATCATAATGGCATCGGGTATGCTCTTCAGATCTCCCCGCATCAGTGTAATATCTGCAGCCTCCATTGCTACATCCGTCCCTGTACCAATCGCCATGCCCGTATCTGCAGTAGCCAGTGCAGGAGCATCATTGATGCCATCCCCAACCATAGCTACCTTTGTCCCATTCCGCTGCAGCTTACGAACTTCCTCCGCTTTGCCTTCGGGTAGAACCTCTGCTAACACTTTTCGAATACCTGCTTGCTTCGCAATAGCTTCTGCGGTGATTTTATTGTCACCTGTAATCATAATGACCTCTATGCCCATCGCATGAAGCGCAGCTACAGCTGCTTTAGAGGTTGGCTTAATCGTATCCGCCACAGCGACAATCCCGGCAATATCATCGTCCACCGCTACAAGCATAGCTGTCTTTCCTGCCTCTTCCAGTCTCTTCATGACTGGGGTCCACTCTGTGATGTCCAATTGATGATCTTCCATCATACGCCGTGTACCCACCCTAACTTGTTGATCGGAGACAACAGCCATAATTCCCCGTCCAGGTACATTATCAAACTGTTCAGCGGTGGGTAAGATCAAACCTCTGTCAGCGGCTCCTGCTACGATTGCTTCCGCAAGCGGATGTTCTGATAATTTCTCGGCTGCCGCAGTTAAAGCTAATAGACGATTCTCTGCACTTTCTTTACCATAAGCGGCAATTCCAGTGGTAGTCACGATATCAGTCAGCACGGGCTTACCATTTGTAACCGTACCTGTCTTATCCAAAACAACGATCTTAATCCCTTGTGCGCCTTCTAAATGCTCACCACCCTTGAACAGAATACCAAGCTCCGCAGCGCGGCCCGATCCCGCCATAATGGAGGTCGGCGTTGCAAGACCTAACGCACATGGACAAGCGATTACGAGCACCGCAATAGCTTTTTCAAGGGCATCGGCAAATTGACCAGGTGCTGCCCAGAAGTACCAGACCAAGAAAGTGATCATCGCAATGCCTACAACAATCGGTACAAAAATACCTGAGATGACATCCGCGATCCGCTGGATCGGCGCTTTGGAGCCTTGGGCCTCCTCCACTACTCTAATGATTTGAGCGAGAGCAGTGTCTCTTCCTACTTTGTTGGCTTTAATTCTTAAAATCCCATTCTTATTTAATGTAGCACCGATAACGGTATCTCCAGGTTTTTTCTCTACAGGAATACTTTCTCCGGTCAACATAGACTCGTCCACAGAAGAGGAACCCTCTACTACCTCGCCATCCACCGGCACCTTTGTTCCAGGCTTCACCAATACAATATCACCGGGAATCACTTCATCTGTCGAAATATTCATTTCTTTGCCATCGCGGATCACGAGAGCCGTCTTTGCCTGAAGCCCCATTAAGCTCTTAATAGCGTCAGAGGAACGTCCTTTGGCTAGCGCCTCGAACCATTTACCGACGAGGATGAGCGTGATGAGTACAGCACTCGTCTCATAATACATTGGGGCGGTATGATTCATTCCCTTCATACTTAATGAATCAATCGTCAGATAAAGACTGTAGAAATACGCTGCTGATGTCCCCAGTACGACCAACACATCCATATTGGCACTTCCGTTACGAAGTGCTTTATACGCGCCTACGTAGAACTGCCAACCGATGATAAACTGTACGGGGGTCGCCAGAACAAGCTGAAACGAAGGATTCATAAATAACTCCGGTGTTGGAATCCAGCTTGTGAATGAGAAATGACCTGCCATCGCCCATAACAATGGGAAAGAAAGAATAGCAGAAATGATCCACTTCCACTTCTTATGCTGAATTTCCTGTACACGACGATCCACATGATCCTTGCGGTCTTCTTTAAGAGTAGCTTTATATCCGATATTGCTTACCTTCTCCATGATCTCTCTTGGACTAATATTACCGGGAGTATATTCTACATGTGCCGTTTCCAGCGCTAAATTCACATTCACTGCTGCGATCCCCGGCGTACGACTCAACACTTTTTCGATCCGCGCCGAGCATGCAGCGCAGGTCATGCCTGATATATCAAAATCCGCGGTCTCTTTGACGGTATCATAACCAAGAGCGCGGATTTTATCTTCAATTTGTGGTAACCCTGATACAGAAGGATCGAATCCGACAGTGGCTTGTTCCAAGGCTAAATTTACATTTGCGCGAGAAACACCCTCCATCCGGGACAAACCTTTCTCAATTCGAGCTGCACAAGCAGAACAGGTCATGCCTGTAATCTGTACGGTCGCTTGCTGTTCATTGGGTGAAGCTGTTATTTTTAACTTATCCATGATTCCAAAGCCTCCTCATACCCCTATAGAGTATGATAATTTCTATAAAAAGAAAAGGCATTGGAGCTTATGGCATTCCCATACAGCTCCAAGCCTTATTACTTTGCTTCAAATTAAACTACATCATACCCTTGCTCTTCAATAGCTTCTTTAATAGCTCCAAGGCTCACCTTGTTCTCATCATACTCAACGGAAACTTTTTTAGCAGCAAGATCAACTTTAGCAGTAGCTCCAAGATTACCTACAGCCTTCTCTACAGAGTTGACACAGTGACCACAAGACATTCCTTCAACGTTTAATGTAGCGTTCGACATTATAATTACCTCCAGTAAATGTTATGAAGCCATGCTCAAGGAGCATTAGCTTATTATTTCATTAATTTGTTAACCGTAATTAGCAGCTCATCGATAACCTCATGTTCACCGGCTTCGATTCGTTCAATAATACAACTCTTCATATGCCCTTCCAGCAGCATCTTACCAACACCGTTTAGTGCCGCTTGAACCGCTGCGAGCTGATTGAGCACATCGTCACAATAAGTATCCCGCTCTATCATACCCTTTATCCCGCGGATCTGGCCTTCAATCCGGTTGAGGCGAGTATTCAAACCATTTTTGAAATCTGTCGAATGATGACTCATTCGTTCTCCAGATGCTGAAGAATGACAGTCAGCTTCGCAGGATTTCTCAGTTTGTTCTTGCTTACTAGTAGACATAAGAATCAGCCTCCTTGCCAATAATATAATATACCCCCGTAGGGTATGTCAAGAGGCGTTCTTTATTTCCTATCCCCCAAATCCCATTTTTTCAAGCTTAAACGCCTGCGGTGTCCTTATAAGGACGGTAAGCGTTTAAGCGAGAAATATAAGACATATAGTATTGTGTGAAACTTATACTTCTTATATTTGAAAAAAACTATTGCTACCCTATTCAAATTTGAATATAATAAATTTTGCTTCTAACCTATGAACATTTTTTGAACGGATTTATCACTATTAGAAAAAGGAGCCTGCGAAGCATGCATACTAAAGAAAGTAATCTTAAACTCGTAGTTATCGGCCTGCTGCTCGGTATTCTGATGTCCGCGATGGACAATACCATTGTAGCTTCAGCTATGGGAACCATTGTTTCCGACCTTGGTGGTCTGGACAAAATCGTATGGGTCACTTCGGCCTATATGGTCATGGTAATGGCTGGAACCCCTATCTTCGGCAAGCTCTCGGATATGTATGGACGTAAACGTTTCTTCATGTTCGGACTGATTGTATTCCTGATTGGCTCAGCACTGTGCGGTACTGCAACCAGTATTACACAACTAAGTATTTACCGGGCAATTCAAGGAATCGGCGGCGGTGCACTAATGCCTATCGCCTTCACCATCGTTTTCGACATTTTCCCTCCTGAAAAAAGAGGAAAGCTGACCGGCCTTTTCGGAGCGGTCTTCGGAATCTCCAGTGTACTCGGACCATTATTGGGTGCATATATTACCGACTATGTAGGCTGGCAATGGGTATTCTACATTAACCTTCCGCTCGGAATTATTGCACTTTTTCTGATTGCAACTTCTTACAAAGAATCGATCTCTCACGCTAAACAGCGCATCGACTGGGGCGGAGCCTTCACTCTCGTCGGCGCCATTATCTGCCTAATGTTTGCGCTAGAACTGGGAGGCAATCAATACGCTTGGGATTCCAGTGTCATTCTCGGCTTATTCGCCGGCTTCGCTGTACTCTTGCTGGCATTCATCCTCATTGAGAGAGTGGCGGCTGAACCTGTTATCTCGTTCGCGATGTTCAGTAAACGGTTGTTTGCAACAAGTAGTGTGACAGCCTTGTTCTATGGCTCTGCCTTTATCGTAGCCACCATCTACATTCCTATCTTTGTACAGGGCGTATTTGGCGGCTCCGCTACGAATTCTGGACTGATCCTCATGCCGATGATGATCGGTACGGTCGTGGGCAGTCAGACCGGTGGGCTACTTACAACCAAAACCAGCTTCCGCAACATTATGATCCTATCCGCAGTCTGTTTTGTAGCAGGCGTCTACAGTCTAAGCACTTTATCACCAGATACCTCCCGTCTCATGCTTAATGTATTCATGGCCTTAACTGGATTCGGCGTGGGCTTCTCCTTCTCCGTGCTAAGCATGGCAGCTATCCATAATTTCGATATGCGCCAACGCGGTTCGGCAACATCAACAAGTACCTTTATGCGCTCGCTTGGGATGACGTTGGGGATTACGATCTTCGGTATTATTCAGCGTAACAACTTCACTAGCAGCATTAGCGAAGCTTTTGGCGGAAGTGAGCAGTCAGCAGCCTTCGGCGATCCACGGGCAGCCCTGACACCTGAAGCAAGAGCCAAGATTCCACCTGAAATTTTAGAAAAAATATCTAGTGCACTGTCCTCTTCAATCGCACATACCTTTATGTGGGCCATGATTCCTGCCGTCCTTGGTTTAGTCTTTGTGCTGCTTATGCCAAAAGACCGCCTCACCATTCCGAGTAAAACTGCTCAGGCGTCCGAGGGTAAAAGGTAACGATTATGTCGATGAAATTGGCTATTCTCGGACTATTGCTTGAACGAAATATGCACCCCTATGAAATTACACTAGTCATGAAAGAGCGCTCCATGGACCGGATTACAAAGCTCCAGCTTGGGTCTCTCTACTATGCTGTCGATAAACTTGCACAAGATGGTTATATCGAAGCTTTAGAAGTGATTAGCAGCAGTGATCGCCCAGACAAAACCATTTACGGTATTACTGAGCAAGGTAAAAATTTATTCGAGCAGTTAATTCTACAGCAAATTAAAAAGAACGAGCCCTTCTATCATCCGATGTATATGGCTCTAGCCATGTCCCGTCATGTTGATCAAAACAAGGTGGAGAAGCTGCTCGAAGAACGTATTCGTGAAACCGAACATCAGGTGAATCTGGCTTATCAGGTATATGAAGAACATATTCCTATTGTTCCTCGTTCCGCCCTTCATCTCATGTACGGCACCTATGAACACACCCTTATTGAACTAAAATGGCTACAACGTCTCTATGATGATGTTGTAGCACGCAAGTTGAATGACATTGGAACACCACTTAATACAGAGTAGAGTCCTTAGGACCTCTACTCTTTTTTTCGCTTTTGCAGAGACAATAAATACCATACTAGAATCTAAGCGTGTACAATATGTACGTGTACGCAATCATATTTTCCTAGGAGGAATCACATTGTTGAGAACACTGCCTTTAAACAAGCGCGGTATACCAGCCAGCCGTATTGCTCTAGGTTGTATGGGATTTGGTGGGGGCTGGGATCATGAACCGATTACCGCCGAGAATGTTAAGCAAGGACATGCAGCCGTCGACGCAGCACTATCTATTGGTATCAATATGTTTGATCACGCAGATATTTATACCCGTGGTAAAGCCGAGAAGGTATTCGGTCAAATCTTTAAAGAACGCCCAGGACTCCGCGAAGAAATCATTATTCAATCGAAGTGCGGTATTAAGCTAATGGGGCCTGGAGACAGCTCTAATGTCTTTGACTTCTCAAGCCAGCATATTCTAAGCAGTGTAGAAGGAATATTGTCGCGACTAGGAACGGAGTATATTGATATTCTGCTGCTCCATCGGCCTGACCCCCTAATGGATCCAGAGGAAGTAGCTTCTGCTTTGCATCAATTAAAGGCAACAGGTAAAGTTCGTCATTTCGGCGTCTCCAATATGAGCGCAGCGCAGATCAAAATGCTGCAAGCCTATTGCGATGAACCTTTTATCGTAAACCAGCTACACATGAGCCTAGCCAAGCTCAGCTGGGTCGATGCTGGAATCAGTGTAAACCGTGAACCTTGGAAGGATATTACCTTTCCCGAAGGAACCCTTGAACATTGTCGAATGGAGAACATTCAGCTTCAAGCTTGGGGCCCACTCGCACAAGGCTTATTTAGCGGACGTTCATTAGAGGATCAACCAGAGAATATCGTCCAGACAGCTGCCATGGTTAAACAACTTGCAGATGAAAAAGGAACAACACCCGAAGCCATAGTGCTATCCTGGCTAATGACACATCCGGCAGCTATTCAGCCTATGATTGGGACTGTGAATCCGCAGCGCATCGCTTCCTGCGCCGATGCGGACAAGCTGGAGCTTACTCGTAAAGAATGGTATGACCTATATGTTAGTTCACGTGGTACTCGTCTTCCCTAACTGAGCCCACAATTAAACTCGCAAGAATTCTTAATAGCCTAATCGTGCCTCTCGCATGATTAGGCTATTTTTAATACATTCCCCTCCTATGCATCGTTCTCTATTGCGAATAAAAATAGATATCAAGCGATAAACCGAGATAAATAGAGATAAATTAACATTTTTGTTCTTTATAGAGCACAAACGAGACTTATTGACAGTTTTCTTTTCAATTTATTCCATGTATTATTCATTACAGAAGTTGTTCTCAATAAAGAACAACAATAACGAACAAAAGTAACTCAAGACATTGAGGGGAGGTATTCCTCTGAGACCCAGATCAGCAAAAAGAAGACCTAAACGAAAGAAACAAATCGGATTACGTGTTCTGCAATCAGGAATGGCTGTCTCCGTCTTGTTTCTGACTACCTCGCAGCAAGTGGGTAGTACCTATGGTGGTTTTGGAGCTACTACGCAAACCACTAGCACAATTAGCTTTTGCGAAGTATTTCCAAACTCGATCAAGGGGCTTCTAACAGAACTCAAAGATCATATCGAAAGAGCTACTGCTTTAAAAGGATCGCTGCAAAGCTATACCCCTTCAGGCAGTCTCTCAGACGTTTCGGGAATAGAAGGCATGACGCTGGATGAGCTTGATGTCGCAGCGCAAGAGATTTCCACACAAATCTCCGCGCTTCAATCTCAAATCGATGGCGTGAATGAGCAACTGGCCACCAACAGCCAAATTTGGAACGAAATCAATGGAGAGCTGAACGCAGCAGCAGCCGTCCTATTCCAGATTGGAGGATATATGACCTCTCTAGATTCAAACTGTCTAGAAATCAAGGATGAACAATTCTTCAGAGAGCTGCAAAGCAGCCTGAATCAAAGCGGTGTAATCTCTGAATCCCTGAATGCTTCCTTAAAGGGAGTCATCCAATATCTAAACTCCATACACGACATCGGGCTTCCATTTGCTTCGGTAGTGACCAGTGATGTATATGGACAACCCGAGTTACGCAACGAGGCGTTTCAGCAGCCGTTACCTTTCCTGATTCCTTTTAGTCAGCCGGCCGGCAATATCTCTAGCGAACTTACCTCCACTTATGAAAATCTCAATACTGAAATGAATGGTCTTAAAGAATCGGCTACTTCAGGAATCAGCAATCTTCAGAGTCAGCTCCAATTGATCAGTCAAACCCGTGAACAACAATTGGAAGCACTTGAGAAAGCCCGACTAGAGGCGCTGGAACAAACGAAGAAAGAAGAAGAACGTTTGGCACTTGAGAAAAAAGAAAAGCAAGAAGCCGAGGACAAAGCGAAAGCTGAAGCTGAGGAGAAAGCAAAATCGGAAGTGACTCCACCGACAGGTGAAGCTGCTCCAGAGAACATAAATAAAGAACAGCCTGAAGCCCCAGCCACTAACCCGGTCGTTCCGGAAATTGGTGAAGAGCTAACGATTCCAAAAGATGTACCACAGCAAGCGGTTCCTCAGGAGGCGCCAAAAGCGGAAGATACAACCACTTCCCCACCGGTAGCAACACCAGCCCCTTCGGACCCTCAACAAGTTAAAGGTGGCGAATAATATGCGGATTAAAAAAATGATCAACAATACATTATCGAGCATCATGCTTGTGATATTCATTCTGCTGGTGGTAGCCGTAGTTTTATCAAAGGCCTCCGGCGGTGAACCTGCCTTCTTCGGATACCAGATCAAATCGGTACTCTCAGGTTCGATGGAACCAGGGATTCAAACCGGATCGATTGTCGCTTTAAAACCCGGAGGAGATATGAATCGCTTCAAAAAAGGCGATGTGATCACCTTTAGAAATGAAGAAAACCTGCTCATTACTCACCGTGTTGTAGAAGCAACAATGAACAACGCTACTGGTGAAGCCATGTATCGCACGAAAGGCGATAACAATGATGCGCCTGATATGAACCCTACCAGTTCCACGAATGTTGTAGCTGAGTATACCGGGGTCACCGTACCTTACGTAGGTTACGCTATGAATTTCGCAGTTTCCAAAGCTGGAAGTGTCATGCTCATGATCGTACCAGGCTTGATGCTCCTGCTCTATGCTCTGTATTCGTCATGGAAGGCTGTAGCTGCACTCGAAAAGAAAAATGCTGCTATACTGCCCGCCTCTCCACCCCCAACTGAAATACAGTAATTCGTTGATTGTCCGCTTCCGCTTACGAACCGGAAGTTACAATATATAACTTTTATAAAAAAAACCACAAAAACCGAGGAGGAATTTTAATTATGGGTATCAAAAAAACATTGGGTCTTGGCGTAGCATCAGCAGCACTGGGTTTATCATTGATTGGTGGAGGAACCTTCGCTTACTTTAGTGACACTGCACAAAGCACTGCTACATTTGCTGCAGGTACACTCGATTTGAACTCCGACCCTTCAGTTATCGTAAATATTCCAAACCTAAAACCAGGTGATACTGTAACCAAATCCTTCAAATTGAAAAACGATGGTTCGCTCGATATCGGATCTATTATTCTGAACACTTCCACTCAAATTACGGATGCTAAAGGTGACAACTACCTGGATTTAGCCCAATTCATTAAGGTCAAATTCCTTAGAAATAACGATAAAGGAACCGTCGTTTCTCCTGAAGATGTAGTCTATCAAACTACGCTTGCTGATTTAAAATCTCAACATCCGGATCTCGTAAAAAATACTGGTTGGGATCAACTCTTCACCGAAGCATCTGGTATTAAAGCCGGCACCAATGACAGCTTCTCCGTCCAATTCGAATTTGTGGAAAATAACCAAGATCAAAATATTTTCCAAGGCGATAGCATAACCCTGACATGGGATTTCGTAGCTAAACAAGGTGCTAAAAAAGATTACTAAGATTAATAGAATAATTTAATATAATACTCGAAGAGCAGCAGATCCTGATTCCGGAAAGCGGATAAGTAGATGCTGCTCTTCTCTTTACAATAAACTTTGTCGAATTTAATGATATTTGCTATACTAATAACAAAAATTACGGAGGGGCGTCAGCATAGTGTCACAAAATATGGGCCAACGTATCCAGCATCTCCGCCTAGAAAAGGGATTGTCCCTATCTGAGCTTGCGGACAGAGCGGATGTTGCTAAGTCGTATCTTAGCAATGTGGAGAGAAACATCCAATCCAATCCTTCAATCCAGTTTATCGAAAAGATCGCCGATGCGCTTCAGGTATCTATCCACGCTTTGCTCTATGGAGAACCTAATGATGCTGAGGAGTCACCTTTAGATTCGGAATGGTTCCGATTGGTGCAGGAAGCTATGGCCTCAGGCATAAGCAAACGCGAATTCAAGGAGTTTCTGGACTACCAGAAATGGCGCCTTGATCAGAAGGATTAATATTCCACCTGACCTGATAAGATCCTCTTCTACTCATACTATTAAACATAAGCGCCTTCGCCCTCCTAACATGGACTGCAAAGGCGTTTTATATTCTAGTAAAATATAAGGACTATTTATCTTGTATACTTTCTTATATTTTGAAAAAGGGCCCAGCGAGTTATCGCTGGGCCCTTTTTCAAAATATAACGCACTAAATGTATTACTGCACGGCTTGCACAGTCTTCTCATGAAAGAATCGACGAATTTCATCTGCCTTTATGCCAGCCTTCTTAGCTGCTAATAATAAATGTACCCACTCAACGTCTAGATCAATGACCTGCTGTTCTCTGTTGCTTCCCTGGTTGGACTTGTCCAAAAAATCTCCTCCTAAGATTTTACGTCCCCAGGCAATCCGGCTGTCATAGTATTTCTACCTTAGACCCGCGACTTTGTGCCCCTGCCTTTCGGCAGGTTTACCTTTTACTGGACCCTTTACACGAAAGGATCTACTTTGAAATATATGAAAATCGCTAACTGCAATAACATTATACTATACTAAAGTGGAAAAGTGTGTCGATTTCTGATTAGTTTTTCCATTAAAAAACAAAAAATAGAAGCGCTTTTGTGCGATATCTTGTCCTATTAACACGATACTCGTCCCATTCATAAAATTAATTAAGCCAATATAATGATACTTCCTTCCCTATTAGTTAAAAATAAGGATATTAGAATCATTTTAGTGGGCCTTAGGAATGGGTAATGAGAAGAAACAGCGTTCTTTTCATTAGAACAAGCTAACCCATACCATTTTGCGAACGTATTGGACGAAAGAATGAATTGATTACACGTGTGGAAAGTAGCACAATAAGATGAGAAATGAAACCGCAATCATCACAGCTCCAGTAAGCGTTGACACAAAATGTCACGTATGGAGTTCATCCGTTAAGGAGGATGTATTCATGGCAGCCAAAGAGCCCTATAACGAATCCATTTGGAGTAAGTATTACGGACCCAATTTAGGCTACATTCAAGAAAGATATGAACAGTTTGTGAAAGATCCTTCCACCGTAGAGAATAATTATCGCGAGCTTTTTACAAATTCGGGTCCCCCACCCCTAACACCGGATAGCGAACCGGCTCCACAGCCTCGCATTTCGGGAGACACCGAATGGCTTAGAAAGGCAGTAAGAGCTTCCAAGCTAATCGCTAATATTCGTATATATGGCCATATGGCCGCTGATATTGATCCGCTTGAGCGCGATCACAATCCCATGGCTAAATATCTTGAACTCGAAACCTATGAGCTGACTCGTGAGGATCTGCTCGCACTACCTGCCACGCTCATTTGGGAGAATGCGCCGAATGATGTGCATACCGGATGGGATGCAGTTCAGCGTATGCGTCAGGCTTACACCAAGACAATCGCCTATGAATTCGGGCATGTGCATGAAGAACAAGAACTGAAATGGTTGAACAGACAGGCAGAATCCACAAGCTCACCAGCGCCTTTAAATAATGCAGAACGTAAAGAGCTGCTAAACCGCCTGATCCAAGTAGAGCAATTTGAAACCTTCCTTCACAAAACCTTTGTGGGTCAGAAGCGTTTCAGCTTGGAAGGCAATGACGCACTCGTACCGATGCTGGATGAAATCGTACGCGCTGCTGCGCATGACGGCGCAGAGCATATTCTGATGGGCATGGCGCATCGTGGTCGCCTCAACGTTCTTGCACATATTTTGGGCAAACCTTATGACATTATATTTTCAGAGTTTCATCATTCTCCGAACAAGGAGCTTTTCCCTTCCGAAGGCTCTACAGGCATTAACTATGGCTGGACGGGTGATGTGAAATACCATCTGGGTGCAGATCGCGCTGTCCGTGAAGGAGAAACCGTACGCACAAGAATAACACTAGCGAATAACCCAAGTCACTTGGAATTCGTCAATCCTGTCGTGGAAGGCTTCACTCGTGCTGCTCAAGAAGATCGGAGCACAGCCGGATTGCCGAAGATTGATACCAGTAAAGCTATGGCGGTACTGATGCATGGCGATGCTGCTTTTCCAGGTGAAGGGATTGTTGCAGAAACACTTAATATTGGCAAACTTCAAGGTTATCAGAATGGCGGGACGATCCATATCATTGTTAATAACCGGATCGGCTTTACGACAGAAAGCGAAGACTCCCGTTCAACGCATTATGCGAGTGACATCGCCAAAGGATATGAAATTCCAATTATCCATGTCAATGCTGATGATCCTGAGGCCTGTATATCAGCCGTTCGTTTAGCTAGTGCATATCGCAATCAATTCAAAAAGGATTTCGTTATTGATCTCATCGGCTATCGTCGTCATGGACATAACGAAATGGATGATCCTGAAACTACACAACCTATCGTGTACGGTAAGGTACGCAATCATCCAACCGTTTACAAGGTGTATGCGGAGCGGCTACAGCGTGAAAAAATTCTTACAGCTGAAGATGTACAAAAGATGCACGTTGAAACAGAAGGCGTATTGCAACGTGCGTACGATAGTATGAAGGAAGGCAATCACAAGAAAAAAGAACCAAAGGCCTTCATTCCTCTTCATACAGATCGCTCAGCGGCAGGCACTACAGCCGTACCGATCTCCAGTCTGCAAGAGATTAATCGTGAGCTACTGAGCGTACCTGATGGATTCCAAGTCTATCCGAAACTGGAGCGAATTCTGCAGCGTCGCAAGGACGCGCTGAATGAGGGTGAAAAGGTCGACTGGGCACTCGCTGAGTCCCTCGCCTTCGCAACCATCCTGAAGGATGGAACGCCAATTCGACTTAGCGGTCAGGATGCACAGCGCGGCACCTTCGCACACCGCCATCTGGTGCTGCACGACAGCAAGACAGGAGAATTATTCTCTCCGCTTCATCAGCTAAGTAATTCTCGCGCTTCCTTTGGCGTATATAACAGTCCGCTATCTGAAGCTTCTGTGTTAGGCTTTGAGTATGGTTATAATGTGTTCGCACCAGAAACCTTCGTCATCTGGGAAGCACAATATGGCGACTTCGCCAATGCAGGTCAGGTTATATTTGATCAGTTCATTGCCGCTGGACGTGCGAAATGGACGCAGCGCAGCAATCTCGTCGTCATGTTACCGCATGGCTACGAGGGACAGGGACCCGAGCATTCCAGTGGTAGATTGGAACGCTTCCTACAGTTATCCGCGGAAGAGAACTGGACCGTTGCTAACTTGACCACTGCTTCTCAATATTTCCATGTCTTGCGACGCCAAGCTGCTTTATGTGGACAGGAAGACGCTAAACCACTGGTGATTATGACACCGAAGAGTCTCATTCGTAATCCGCGCAGCACATCTGCCGGAACTGAGCTCGCCTCCGGACAATTCCAGCCTGTGTTAGCAGAGCCCCTGCTAGGCCAGAAGCCAGGTGAGGTCAAACGTCTAGTAGTCTGCAGCGGTAAAGTAGCTATCGACATCCAAACAGAGCTAGAAGCTGCTTCAGACAAAGATTGGTCATGGCTACATGTACTGCGCCTTGAGCAACTCTATCCGTTCCCAGAACATGAACTGAGTGCTCACTTAAGCTCCTTCACATCCCTTCAGGAAATTGTCTGGGTGCAAGAAGAGCCGAAGAATATGGGCGGGTGGAGTTATACCGAACCACGGTTACGGGCCATCGCACCGCAAAACACTAGCGTGAGATATATCGGACGTCCTGAACGTTCCAGCCCTGCGAGTGGTTATGCAGATGTTCATAGCTTTGAACAGCGTAGAATTGTTTCAGAGGCCCTAAAAGCAAATTCACAAGTACAAACAGCTGTACCGTCCTCTTAAGAGGACGGTATCACAATAGCGTAAACCATTATGTTTGGGGAGGTAACGGCCTGTGTCAGAAATCTTAGTACCCGATCTGGGAGAATCTATATCCGAAGGAACCATCTACAAATGGCTGGTTAAAGAAGGCGACACGGTAGGTCAAGGTGATGTGCTTGCTGAGTTAGAGACGGATAAAGTCAATTTAGAAATTAGTGCGGAGGTGGAGGGTGTCATCTCCTCCATCCTACGTCAAGCGGGCGAGAACGTAGCCGTTGGCGAAGCCATCGGCATCATCGGAGCCGCTAGTGGCAGTACGCCGCAGGCCGCTGAGAGCAAAGCGCCTGAAGCGGCACCGGCAAGCGGCAGCGCAGCAGCCGCACCTGTAGCAGCGCCCGAAGTCGCTGTAGCGGGTGGCGAAAGCCCCGCTGCACTGGCATCGCCGGGCGCACGCAAGCTGGCACGGGAGCGCGGCATCGACCTCGGCGATGTTAGCGCCCGTGACCCTATCGGCCGGATTGGTCAGGCCGATGTGTCGGGTCACGGTGCAGCAGCGCCACAGGCCGCTGCACCGGCAGCTCCGGCGGCACAAGCCAAGCCGGAGCCAGCGAAGCCGGCAGCGAGCAAAGCCGCGCCGGAGGATGGCAAGAACGTGGAGCGCAAGCGCATGTCGCGCAGACGGCTCACGATTGCCAGCCGCTTGGTAGAAGCGCAGCAGACCGCAGCCATGCTGACCACCTTCAACGAGGTGGACATGACAGCGATCCTCGACATCCGCAAGCGCCGCAAGGATGCTTTTAAAGAGAAGCATGAAGTAGGACTAGGCTTCATGTCCTTCTTCACCAAAGCCGTGATCGGTGCGCTGAAGACCTACCCTCTGCTGAACGCAGAGATTGACGGTGAAGATCTGATCGTTAAGAAATTCTACGATATCGGTATTGCCGTTGCAGCTAAGGAAGGTCTGGTGGTTCCGGTTGTCCGTGACGCAGATCGCCTCAGCTTCCCGGAAATCGAACGTCAGATTGGCGAACTCGCTTCCAAGGCACGCGCTAATACACTTAGTCTCTCCGAGCTTCAAGGCGGTACGTTCACTATCACCAACGGCGGTGTATTCGGTTCCCTATTATCTACCCCGATTCTGAATACCCCTCAAGTAGGTATTCTAGGGATGCATAAGATTCAATTGCGTCCAATTGCGCTGGACGAAGAAAGAACCGTTAACCGTCCAATGATGTATATCGCCCTTTCCTACGATCACCGGATCGTTGACGGCTCTGAAGCGGTTAGCTTCCTCGTCAAAGTGAAGGAATTGCTGGAAGATCCAGAAGCCCTGCTGCTGGAAGGCTAACCCTGATCGATCTTTCGACTTAAGAATATAAAGAAGGTATCCCTAAAGCTTCGCATTAGGGATACCTTCTTTTATATCTGAATCAACTTTTGAGATGAAGTATTTCATAAGTACAAGGTGAATCATGAATCCCTAGGTTAGAAAGTCCGGCGTTGTCGGGGATGCTTCCTACCTTGCATATGATCTAACTGTATTTTATACACTTATTTATTTCTGATCTCCCATATCCTCTTCCTTAATTGCATTCTCTACAACTAAAATCCGTAAAAACGTTTATTTCCACTAATTTAACCAGTAATAGCTGTATTAAATACAACTACAGGGCTTATATAAAGGTATTAGTTAACTTTAATTGTATATAGTACAACTAACTTAGCGCATGCAACTACAAGACTATAAGAATCTACTTCAACAGCTCCCCAGCCAACTGTAAAAATTGCTCCTTACTCAAAATCTTATCTCCGTAGCTGCTGAGTGTATAATACGCATCCTGCTTCTCGTTATACCAATTCAGATAATCGTAGCTGACCTCTTCCTTCACTACTTTGTTATAGATCACTTCTGTGCCTGCCACCATAATCTTATCCGCTTGATTCTCAGGTTCTTGCTCCACGAACACTTTCCCGCCATGCATGATCGATGCAGAGATACCTATATAAGCGTTATCCTTGGAATAAGTAGCGCTTATCCATCCGGGCTCCGACCACGGTATAGCCATCATGAATAACTTACCGCTCCCCTTCTCTTTATTGGCTTGGACAGTAAGATCTTGTAACGTCTCCTGATATAGAGAACTGTTCTTCTCCGCATCCGTAGTCGGATGATTAGGGTTTATAACCCCATATTCAAAAGCATACCCTGCTGCCAATGCAGGAAGCATCGGCGCCCCTGTCCGTTTGATTTCCTTCAAGAAATCAGAATATGCGCCTATCCGCTGCTCTTTATACTTAAAAGACAATTCTGTTGCACCTGCATTATTGTTCACAAGATAGGCGATCAATTCTCCCGGTTTATCGAAAGCATCTACTTTCTGTGCATACTTATCATAGGAGGCTACTCCTGCAGATTCATTCGGCGCAACATGCTGAACCTTTACTACGCCTTCACTATTGCGGATCTGTATATATTCCGATGCAGCATAAGCTGTCACTGAGATCATCAGGAACAAAGCTAACATACTGGCAATTGCCGTTGTTTTATTCATCGTCTTCAGCGAGAGCGAGAACGATCGCTTTCGATCTGATATGCCACGGATATGTCCCATAACCTTCTCTTCTACATCGATCTCACCCAGAAGTTCATTCCCGGCTGAGGTATAAATTATATTTTGGTATTCATCGCTGATTGTGGTTCGTTCCATCTGATCTCCTCCTCCAATTTCATAGCTTCCTGCACCTTCCGCTTGATCCGGTTCATTCTCTTCGTCAGTGCATTGGGACTGACCCCAAGAATTTCGCTTATCTCCGCATAAGTTTTTTCCTCGAACACCCGCAGAATAAGCATATTCCTCTCTTCCAGCGACAACTGTGCTAAAGCGGCTGACAATGAGGGATTAAACAACCGATCATCCAGCTCTTGTTCAGGACTTGCAGACATAAAATCAGGCTTGAAGATACTCATGACTCGCTTTTGCAAACGCCGTCTGCGCAGCAGGTTTAAGCAATGATGATACGCGATTCGATAGAGCCATGCCGAGAAATGCATCTGCGGCTTGTATTGATGGATAGATTGATAGCCTTTTACCAAAATATCCTGAACTGCGTCCTCCGCATCCTGCTTGTTTTCTAACAAACGATAGCAATAGCGGTAGATTGGCGTTTGGAAAGCTCTAACGATAAAAGCATACCGTTCGATATTCCCCTTTTGAATACTAATGATTAACTCTTCCAGCTCCTTTGGGTCTAGCGAATCCTGTGGCGATGTAAGCACCTCCTTAACCTTTATATCTTCTATAACACTTGGGCAGCGAAAAAAGTGCCTGCTCAAAGTTTTTTAGCGTTGCGATACAAAAAAGAAAAGGCATCTGATAATGATCAGATGCCTTTTCAGTATATCTATGAAATGCTACGATTTCAGCTACAACTTTTTCATCGCGATGCTCGCATAGGGTAATAACCTCCTATATTTTTCCTGGTACGTGTAAGTAATACAATATATATAACATCGAATATGGTACAGAAAATACCACATACAAGAACCAAGGGATTATAGTTTATAACTCCCATTAAAATTGTAGGAGCAAGAGTACCAATCCATTTTGCGTATGCTAGCAGTAATGACTGTCCTTCCATACTACCTCGTTTAACGAACATCCCGATAAACATAATGGACATCAAAAGATTTTGTAAAAATGCGGAATACTGAGCTCCCATTACGAATCCAAATTCTTCTATGAACACCAACTGTAACGCAAAGCAACACACTAAAACCAATAGCAGCCATGGTGCAAATAACTTTTTGCTTAGTGCTTGTGGCCATTCTTTCTTTCCATACTTGTAAAAGGTAACGAGAATAATAATATCTAGAAAAGCCCATGATGCATTAACGTATGCTTGAATCCCGGGATTAGGGCCATGTGCCTCTAAAAATAGATCCGAGTATCCATAAATGGCTTCCCATGCAAAGTTAAGCCCTAAGGCAAAAAGTGGCATAGCATATGATTTATGCTTAAAGCCAAGTCGTATACATTCTTCGTATACGATAATCCATCCTATCCCACTTAATAACGTTAAGAATAATTCCATCAGAATTGCTTCCTCCTTTATCTAATTAGCATTGACAGGTGTCAACGTTAATTTATAATAGAGATAGCCTTTACACCTGTCAATGTTATTCGAATAAGTTAGACATAAAGGAGAATCTGTCAATGTATACAAGAAACAATCCGATTGCCTTACAGTCCCAAAAAATGATTACGGACGCGCTCCTCTTACTCATGGAGAATAAAGAATTTTCCAAAATAAATATTAAAGAACTATGCGATAAGGCACTTGTTTCAAGACAAACCTTTTATTCATTGTTTAAATCAAAGGAACAGGTTATTGAATTATATTTTGACAAGCTGTTTGCTGACTATGTACAACCATTCGAAGAAACAAAAGAAAGCACTGTCAGCGAAGTATGTAATTCAGCTATTTCCTATCTTATTAGTAAAAAGAATTTTATTAGTTTACTTGTAAGAAATAATCTGAACTATATTATGATCCATAAATTTGAGCAGTATCTGATTCAATTTGGAAACATCATAAATGCACCACAGCGCGAAGATCAAGAATATGCTATGGCCTTTATATCAGGTGCACTAGTTGAAGTGATTGCTCGCTATATCAAAAATAACGCCTCTGACAGTCCTACAGAAATTTCAATGCTAGTGGAGCAAATTATTACAGGAAGATACTTCAGATAATCTTATTAGTCAGCTCAAAAAATGCACCCCTTAGAATGACATTAGATTTACCCGGAGGCTGTTCCAATGTCTATTCTAAGAGGTGCACTTGATAAGGTTAAGCCGTCCGTTCTGTAGCTTTGAGCCGAAGCGCTTTCTTCTCTTTCGCTTTCTCCACCGGCGGTTTTAGCGAAATCGCGATGATGCAGGCCAGAAGACACAAGAGACCAAAGATCACGAAGGTAGGTTTAAACCCGCCCAGGAAGACGGCGATGAACGAACCGGAAAGGGCTCCAATACCGAAACCTTGATATACGATTCCATAGTTCTTACTGTGATTCTTAAGACCAAAGAAGTCACTGACAATTGCCGGGAACACTGTAATGTTACCCCCGAAGCAGAATGCAATGGCAGCTACACAAGTGAAGAACAGTCCGAAATTCAGCGTCGCATAGCTAAGGGTCAACATAGCGGCTGCCGTTACTGCAAGCGAAGCGCCTACCAGCTTCAAGCGGCTCATTTTGTCAGACAAGGCACCCAAGATCAAACGTCCTGCTGTATTAAAAATTGCGATCATCGCTACCGCATTAGCTGCCGTCTGTACATCAAGTCCAGCCAGCTGCACACCGATGTCTTTTACAATACCGATCAAATACAGACCACACATACAAGCGGTAAAGAAAATAATGAATAACAGATAAGCTTCTTTCGTGCGTAGCATTTCTTTTACCGTGTAGTCTTTTGGTTTAGCGATAGTCGATGTTGCTGTTGCACCCAGTGATGCCGCTTGTACTGGAGCTTCTCTGACGAGTAAGGAACCGATTACAATCATCACCATAACAATCATGCCCCAATACATAAACGTATTAGACACACCCACCGAGTCGATCAAACTACCATTGATATATTTAAAAATCAAGCTCCCCGTTCCGTAAGCACCCACGGACACACCGGAGATTAAGCCTTTATTATTCGGAAACCATTTAATTAAGTTAGATAATGAAGTGATATAAGCTGTTCCGTCTGCAAAACCAACGATTACACCAGCCAATACATAGAACATTAGAAGCGAATTCGCCTGAGAGCTAAGAATCAATCCTAGACCAAGCACAATCCCTGCGGCGGCAGTTAACCGGCGAAGACCAAAACGATCCTGCAATTTCCCTGCAAACAAAGTCGCAAAAGCGAGTGCAAAGCTCGTGATCGAAAACGTAATCGAAACAGAATTAAGCTCCCACCCGAATTTTGTTACCAGATGTGCATTGAACAAGCTCCATGTATAAATGGTACCTAGACCCATCTGCATAATTACTGTTCCTAATACGATAAGCCACCGTTTGGCGTTTTTGTTGTCCATCGTCGAAGTCATGGTCTATTCCTTCTTTCCCTCTCGTGATCTGCTACAAGAGCTTCTATTGCCTCTTTATTGTAGCTAAACCAGCGGATGTTGAGAGAAATCTGGCATGAGATGACGAAAATGAAGAATGAACTGCATTTATAGGCGCATGATCTGCCTGAATTCCTTTACCTTGCTTCGACTTACCGGCACCTCAAACTCCAAATCATGCAGGCGCAGCAAGTATGTATTGTTGAACCAAGGGATGATTTCCTTGATTTTGGACAGGTTAACGATATAGGAACGATGGCAGCGGAAAAAACGATCCTCCGGCAGTCGATTATAAAAATCGCTGATGCTGAGCGCCATACTATATTCCTCACCTTTAGTTATTACGCTCGTACTTTTCTCTTGTGCGGAGGCGTAATAAATATCATCAGCATTCACTACGATAATCTTCTCATTTTTCCACAGATTCACCTTATCACTTACTGGATTACGTTCCTCTTCCCCCTGTCTTCCGCGAGCAGCGAACGCCCCCTCTAGCTTGTGCAGCATAGCCTTAATGCGAACCTCGCTGTAAGGTTTAAGAATATAGTCAAACGCTTCAATCTCAAACGCCTCAGCGGCATGCTCCTTATACGCAGTAATAAACACTATATAAGGTTTTACCGAGAATCTGCTAATATTCTGAGCCAGCAGGACTCCGTCAATCGAGGGAATGTTAATGTCCAGGAAAATCACATCTACCGTCTCAACCTGTAAAAATTTTAGTGCATCCAGCCCATCTTCAAATTGTGCAGCAATGTCGATTCCACTGTGAGTCTCTATTAAATAAGCCAGTTCCTGTCTCGCTAGCTCTTCATCCTCCACGATAATTGCTCTCATAGGCCCTCCTTTTTGACATCAAAATAAATGTTCGTCCCTTTATCGAGCCTCTGAATCGTAAGACCAGTTCCATAGATGAGCTTGACCCGTTGATGTACATTAAACAGTCCGATCTTATTCTCCGGCATATCGCCAGCATAGACCTTCTCTATGGTTTCTTCGCTGATGCCAGCTCCGGTATCCCGAATGCCAACTCGCACATTATCGCCTTGATCTTTTACAGAAATCGTTACGGTTCCCGTCCCTCGTACCTTCAGTATGCCATGTATGATCGCATTCTCTACAAGCGGCTGAATGATTAGACTCGGAATCCGAACCTGAACCTCATCAATATCATAGAGGACATTAAGCCGGCTTCCGAAGCGCGCTTTTTCAATCTCTACGTATTGTTGAACCTGTTGTAGCTCGCGCTTAATATCAATGAATTCATCCGTCAGCTCCAGATTGTATCTCATATAACCGGACAGATTCACGATCAGCTCGCGCGCCTTATCCGGGTTAATCCGAATCGAGGACGCAATCGCGTTCAGCGCATTGAACAGAAAGTGTGGGTTAATGCTTGTCTGCAGCGCCTTTAGCTCCGCTTTGTTCGCCATTTCTTTAATGCCCTCAACCCGCGATACTTCCATTAGTGTAGAGATCATTTGCGACAAACCTACAGCCATAGCTTGTAGAGAATAAGTGATCTTGTGGGCTCTGGTGTAATAGATTTTGAGCGCTCCCGTCACTTCACCTTTTTCCTTCAATGGAATAATAATCAGCGATTTAATCTCCGGATTCACATAATCACTATCGTCGTTACGGATCGTAATTTCACCACTGGACAACGTCACTTTAGTTTCTTCACTTATAATTTCATTGGTCGTAGTATAATCCTCTTCTCCAACACCAACGTAAGCGAGAATGAGTCTTGTATCCGAAATAGCTACAGCATCTGCACCGATATCTTCTTTGATAATTTGGCAGATGGTACGAAGCGACTCGGGATTAATATTGCGAAAATAAGGCAAGGTCTTATTGGCAATATCCAGTGCCAGCTTGGACTGCTTCGCCGCAATCCGTTCCTTTTCACCTTCCACACTCTGCACTAGCATGACAATCAGACCCACACTAATCTGGCTCATAATCATCGGAAAAGCAATTTTGGACACGATATCCACACCCAGTGACGACGGTTCGGCCATCACTAGAATGAGCAGCATCGTCAGGGCTTCACAGGCCATCCCAGCCAAAATACCGGCCATCCAGCGACGTTCACCAGAAGTGCGGCGGTATATTACCCCTGACACAATCCCTGCGGTAATACTCGTAATCAGACAAGGAAGAGAGGTTACCCCTCCGATATCAATTAAAAAACGGTGAACCCCTGAGATGATGCCTGTTATGAGTCCTACCCATGGCCCGAACAAAATCCCACCAGACACGATGGCGATAATTCGCACATTCACAAGCGAGCCTTCCACATTAATGCCACTATAGGTACCGAAGATGGCAAATAAACTGAATATCGTCGTCGCTATGGCAAGCTCCTGCGGGGCGTATGTTCCTTTTTGAAAAATCTCTTTAAACCGCGGCAGACGAGTCAGCACGAACAGACACATCAGCAGTAGTGCAGCTCTTTCGAATAATTGCAGTAAAATCGTAAACGTATATTGCACGGTCTCCGCCTCCAAAGGACTAGATGTCGACTTATTATAAAGATAGTTCATGCCTCTGTCCATTCAGCCTATCCTTTAATACCTCTATTGAAACTCTTGTTGTATGATATGAACAGAATAAAAGCATACATATACGGAGGTGGGCGGTTTGCAAAAATTAGAACACGAGGCAGATATCATACAGCTTGTACAAAATGATCCCTGGATGATGGATATATTAGAAAATGCTAGATCGCTGCAGTTACCTGACTGGTGGGTTTGCGCTGGCTTTGTGCGTGCAAAAATTTGGGACACCCTTCATGGCTTCGAAGAACGGACACCTTTGCCAGATGTTGATGTTATTTATTATGACGACAGCAATCTTCAAGAGGAAGTGGAGAAGGATTGGGAGGCGAAGCTAAGAGATTTAAACCCCAATGTTCCCTGGTCTGTTAAAAATGAAGCAAGAATGCATACCGTCAATCAACTTCCACCTTATACATCAGCTGTTGATGCGATATCCAAGTTTCCGGAAACCGCCACAGCACTTGGACTCTCCTTAGATCCAACAGGTAAAATCATCCTAGTCGCTCCACACGGAATTTCCGATGTTATTCATGTAGTATTACGACCTACCCCACATTTTACTGAAAACCCAAGCTTACTCCCTATTTATGAACAACGCGTTATTAAAAAGAACTGGCAGGCGACGTGGAAACAGTTGCAGATCAGCACTACCTAAAATAACAAAAAGCAAGCCCCCAATATAGCAGGGCTTGCTTTTCTGGTTTTTTTACACCGCCAAATCGATACCTACTACACCAACGACATCTCCCTGACGATTCTTAATCGCTCTGGATAATGTAACACAAGAACGCTTCGTAATCGCTGATACATAAGGATTCGAGACATATTGACCTTCATTTATGGCCCCATTCCACCAATCACGTCGCTTGGCATTCAAGAGGCCAGCCGCTGGCTCGGAATAGATAAAGGTCCCATCCGTCCGATTGGACCAAATGGCTTCTACATCCGGAATTTTTTTAATGTAAGAGGTCAAAACACCTTGATGAACTTCAGTATCCGGGTCGTACAGTTCTTCCTTAGCTGAAATTGTCTCCAAGAGACTCTGCATTTCTTGAAGCCGGGCTGCATATTGGCTCATCTCGATTTCTTCTCGGGCTGCTATGCTGGTAACCGATTGCTGCAACGATTGCGACTCCGCTAACAGATTAGCGCTGACTTCGTTCAGCTGCCCGATCTGGCTCCGCTGCCGTGTCACCTGTTCCAGCGTAAGATCGACATTGGCAATCGTCTCATTCACGATAGCCACTGCCCCACTCAGCTCCGTCGTCACTTCAACAATCAGCTTGCTCTGCTTCGCGGCAGCATCGATGGTTTCTGTTACGGCGCTGCCTACCTCATCGACTCTCGTCGCGATATCATCGAGTCGAAGCTTCACAGTGCCGACCTCGTTCACCCCACGTTCTACTGAAGCTTGCTCTTTCGTCACGGATTCCAGCACCTGCTGTACTCCGTTATTAATGTCGAGCAAGATGCCAGAGGAACGGTCTACCGAGCTCTTGCTTTGATCAGCCAGCTGCCGAATCCGGCTGGCCACCACCGCAAATCCACGGCCCTGTTCCCCCGCCCGGGCCGCTTCTATGGAAGCATTAAGCGCTAGCAGTGAGGTCTCATTCACAATTCCGTTAATAAGCGTATTGATCTCTTCTACCATCGCAATATGATTACTCAAGATAGTAAACTTAGCTAACATGTCCCCGCTCTGCATCTGTAAATCCTTCATCACAGCATCTGCGATGCTCAAGGAATCAACCATAGTTGTCATTCCTTGACGAGCATATTTCATATTTGACCCCAGTCTCTCCGTCAACTCTTCGATATGTGCGGTAACGGATGCTACTCCGCCCATTGTCTGATAAGCACCTTCAATATTAGCTTTAGCTTCGTTACTGCGAATCCGCAAATCCATCTCGTATTCATGTGAATAATCTGCTGTCTGCTGCAGCTCTTCTGTATGACGACTGATTTCTTCGAGTGCACCATGCAGTCGGTCCGAAGTAACTACAATCTCATTGCCAAGCAGCTCAACATTATTCTGCGACTCCTTCAGCAGCGCTTCTTTGCGGTAACCGTAGCGGGACAAATTCAGTGAGACCCAGCCTAGAGAAGCCATAAGCAGGATGATTACCAGCTTATGAATCCAGAACATGTCTATCAACAAACTGTAAGCACTGACAAGGAGCAACAGGACGACTACAAAAATCTGGCTAGGGCGAATCTGCATCATTATTCCCACTCCACTCGATTGATGTTATGTATTCTAACATTATATCAGCAGAGTTAATTAAAGGAAATACTTTCTATACTATTCCTTTTCGATCAGTCTTTTCACACGCAAATCCATATCCCTGGAGGACCTACACCAACGTTACCGTAATATACGAATATATTTGGAGATAATTGGTCGAGAGGGAATCCGTAATTATTGTCGAATATATAAGCAAATTGCCACTGGAAAAGAGGAACACATTATGCATACTACATCTCAAACTCCTCGTCAGACCCATTGGAATCGCGTGCTGCTTAATGCATTCTGGATCATCCTGATTGTGGATTTAAGTATTCATATGTTTGTTTCTCAATGCCTATGGGGCCAACATTCGGATACCCTAACCATGGGAGAGTTTATTACTCAGTCGCTGATTCCTGATTCCATCATATTGACTTTGATCATTATTCTGGAATTTATCTATAGATGGAAACCCTTATGGTCCGAGCTAGCTATTACAGTAGCGAGCCATTTATTTGCGCTTCTGATTATCATCAATCTCAATGATGAACTGTATGTAATGTCATTAATTATGCTGCTGCCGCTGCTTGTATCCATGATCTATATGAAGTCTAGTTATATGATAGCCTCTTCTGCTGTTTGTCTACTGTACACGATCATTTTATTCATCAAGGCATCTAATCACGGATACGTCCCCATCACCCAAACTATCATTATTGTTCTTATTTTTGCCGCTACTGCTTTAGCAGGCTTTGCAGTCATCGGTCGTGGGCGTGATTTGATGAGATCACTGGAGAACTCCGTAAAGTCAGAACAGGAATTACGCATTCAGAATATAATCATGGATCGGCTATCCAAGATCGATCCTCTGACGGACCTTTATAATCATAAGACGTTTCATGAATACTTAGGATGGCTGATCGATCATCAGCAGAGTAATCCATTTCCCATGCAGCTAGCCGTTATGGACATCGACAACTTCAAAAAAGTAAATGATTCCTATGGGCATTCCGTTGGAGATATCGTATTACAAAAGGTTGCAGCGATCCTCCTCGAGCATGTCGGTCCTGATGATTTCGCGGCTCGCTTTGGCGGGGAAGAATTTGTCGTCATTCTGACTTCTAAAACCCTTGATCATTCTCATGAGATTATGAAGCATATTCTAACGTCCATCTCCGATACCCCCTTTGCGGAAATGAACGATAAAAACGTAACCGTTAGTATCGGTATGCACGATTTTATAGGAACAGATTCCAAAAACTCTACATTTCAAAAAGCAGACGATGCACTTTACGAGGCTAAGAACACCGGGAAGAACAAAATCGTAATCAGCTAAAGACCGAACACAAGCAAAAACGCCTTCGACGTCCCTAATGGACGGTAAGCGTTTATGCGAGAAATATAAGGATAATATATAGCGTGAGACTTATAAATTCTTATATTTGAACAAATAAGCCCACGGATCTTTTCACGGGCTTGTTTGTGTTCATCTGTTTGAATCTGACTGCTAAATCCCATAGCGCCTCTGTGTTTCCAAAAGCTCTACGACTGCCTGCTTCGGCACAGGTCTGCTAATCAGGTAGCCTTGAACCTTGTCGCAGCCTAATTGCTTGAGCAAATCCATTTGAATAACCTCTTCTACACCCTCTGCTACAACTTTTAGTCCCATATTATGCCCCAACTGTATAATGGACTGCACAAAAGACTGGCTGTTAGCTTTTTCTGAGAGTGAATCAATAAAGGTTTTATCCATCTTGAGCGTTGAAATCGGTAATTGCTGCAAATAGCTAAGTGATGAGTAGCCCGTTCCGAAATCATCCAAGGCGATACTAATGCCCTTAGATTTAAGAAACTGCAGCTTACCCAGAATACTCTCAAATGATTTCATAAAAATAGACTCCGTGATTTCCAGCTCAAGACAGCTTGGATTTAGGCCACTTACTGCCAGACTATCCTGTACCATCTCGATAAAATCGTTCTGGAATAGCTGAATAATCGAAATATTGACCGATATTTTATAAGGAATACCTGTACGATCTTGAATACCTTTCATAAAGATGCAAGATTCACGAAGCACCCATTCACCAATATCGATGATTAGTCTGGAATCCTCAGCAATTTTTATAAACGAAAGTGGAGATACAGAACCAAGCGATGGGCTGTTCCAACGAATTAATGCTTCAAAGCCTGAGATGAATCCGGATTCGATATCCATCTGGGGCTGATAGTTCAGTTCAAATTCATTATTGTTCATTGCACTGCGCAAATGTTTCTCTATATTCATTCGTTCATTAAACGCTGTATGCATCGATTTGTTATAGACTACATAAGTTCCCTTGCCATCCTCTTTAGCACGGTACATCGCCACATCCGCATTACTCAAAATTTGCTCGGCAGTCTCCCCATCCTCTGGATAAAAGGAAATTCCGATGCTTAGCGAGACGTATAGATTACTCTCTCCTATTAAAAAGGACTGCCTGAACGCTCTCATTATATGCTCTGCCAGATTCAATACAGCCTCACGGTCCTCTGTATCCTTAATAAAAATGACAAATTCATCTCCACCTAGCCGTGAGAGCATATCTCCTTCCCGCATCAGTGACTGCAATCTCTCACTTGCCTTCCGGATGAGTACATCCCCGGATTTATGACCTAAGGTATCGTTGATGTATTTGAAATTATCTGAATCTAAAAACAGTAGTGCAAATTTCCCTCCCGGATGCTTTAGATACTTCTCCATGGTCTCCAGCAGACATAAACGGTTAGGTAAGTTACTAAGCGCATCCACATAAGCCAGACGATGCATATGTTTCTGATTGTCTAGAAGCATATTATATTGTACCAGAAGCTCCTGTTGAGTGGTCGTGAGCTGCTCATAGGTCGCCCCAAGTTCTTGGTAGCTGTTGCTCAAATTAAGCTCCGCTTGCTTCCGCTCGCTGATATCAATCAAGGAGCCCATAAATAATAGAACTTCATCCTTTGGATTAACGGTAGCCTTACCCCTAACTTCAAACCACACGATTTGATTGTCTTTGGTAATCATGCGGAACTCCGTTTCGAAAATAGGTGTAACACCCTCCAGGTGATCATGTTTAAGCTTACGGGTTGAAGCTATGTCATCGGGATGAACAATACTAAAAGCTCCCTCTTCAAACGAGTTGATTTCATCCTTCGTGTAACCTATGAGGTCATACCATCGGTCTGATAAATGAAATCGTCTCGCCTCCAAATCAAACTCCCACATATATGCACCAGAACCTTCTGTGGTGAGCCGGAAACGTCGTTCACTGATTTGAAGCCTATTAAATTGTTCCTGTAGATCGACCTCTGTCGCTGAGAGCTCTTCGTATGTAGCTTCCAATTCCTTATAACTTAGCTGTAGCCTCAGCTCATTTTGTTTACGATTATCGATATCCACACCTACAAGTACAAAGATATCGGCTGCTTGCTTATCAAGTCCTTTTAATAAGGCTGTCCGGAATGAGAAATATCGCGCTTCAGATGACTGGTCTGGGAGCTTAATTTCTACGTTGTTGACATATTCATTCCGTATTGCCCGCATCAAAAGATCACGGATTGCAGCCGTACTACCTTTTAGACCATCGATATCGTCAATATTTACTCCCAGCACCTCTTTTTCGCTTAAACCCGTCATCCGCTCAGCAAACTTGTTAAACCGTACTACCTTTTTATCTGCCTGCACCGCCCAAACTACCATGCCACTATGCTCTATAACATCCTCAAAAAATTGATGCTCTGAATAAACAGCACGCCGTAAACGATTAATATTCATTTTAAGCAGGACTCCACCCAGCATAAGAAGACAGAATAGAAGGATTGCTCCGTAAACCCATCTTTTGTGGATCATGCCTTTATAATAATCAGAATGAACGAAGAAATAGTTCTGGTACAATTCTTCAAAAGCACCCGAATGCTGTAATTCCACTAATCTCTCGTTAACATAAGAAACTAACTCCGGTGTAGACTTATTGATTGCAAAAGCCACATCCCTGGGATAAAGATCATTCATTTTCTTAATAATACTGTCCGTCTTCCCCTGTTCAACGAGCAGATAATCGACCACCTCCTGATTCTCAAATAGAAGGTCAATCTCCCCTTTTTCTAAAGCCTCCAAGGCTTCAGGAATCGTTGCATATTCTACGTAATCATTAATTCCCAGTTTCCCGTTCAGTACTGTTTCAGAATACTGCCCGTTTCCTAGACCTATCTTATAACCTCCAAGCTTATTTAAATCGATCTCACCCTTAAGCCCTCGCCTTGCGTAGATTGAAATATAGCTTTTGAAAACAGGTTCCGAAAATAACAACTCTTGTTTTCGTCCTTCCGTTACTGCCATTAGACCCGCTGTTTCGATATCTCCCTGAACGAGGCGATTATATACATCAGGCCACTTCCCTGTACTGTAGTGGACATCGTAATCCTGCTTCTCAAAGATCATATTACTCAATTCAATATCAAAACCAGTCATGTACCCATCTTTTATATATTTATAAGGTGGATATTCCAGCTCTACTTGATATTCGATCTCCTTTCTTTCGGCGTGAATGGCAGTAGGAGGTAAGAGCATAAATAGAATGCTAATCAGAAGCAACAGTCTGCACTGCTTCATCGCTCATCCCCCCTTTTTACTGAATTTACAGTAATATCCTAAATGTTATTCGACAAAATATGGCAATACCCCTGCTTTTTCTTTCCTCGTCACATAATATACGCAAATCCCAGCAATGAACCCTTCCCTTTGTAAATTATATAAAATTACGGATGCTACATTTTTATATTGCTTTTTAGATGGAAAATGTGGATAATAGCAATAATGATACAAGTTGATAATGATTATCATTATTAAATAAGTTATTGATTTCACTTTACAATATTTAAGTTAAAAGGAGACTGATCACCCATGAACGTTACCTCTACCCGAACAACACTACAGGTTGACGATTATCTGGATCTGCTCAATCTTGCCGTTAAAGTTGGAGATTTAAAATGGCAAAAAGAAATTAAATCCAGATTGCAATACATTCTTTGTCTGCCGACAAGATAATCTTTCTGAATATTCGCCGCATTCCTTTAGGGAATGCGGCTTTTTTTGCTTGTATGATTGGCAGCCATGTAAGAATAGGAGTATCCCCGCGTCACGTGAGGGTTAATGATATAGTATAATTATCAGCATAATATATTGAATACAAAGTCCTTCAGATTGGAGCGTGTCAGCTTGAAAAAGTATTTAGCTTTATTCTTATTGATCAGCGTGTTATGGATACCCGTTGCATACGCCGCCGAAATCCCTGCTCAACAGGGATTAGTAACCGATAAAGCTGGAATGTTTAGTTCCGCAGAAGCGACGTCCATTTCTGCTGCTGCCACTGGAGATCTCGTTACTATGCATGTACTCACCGTAGATTCCTTAAACGGTACTCCGGCCGATAGATACGCCGAGGATACTTACGCCTCATGGGGACTGTCCACTCGCGATATTCTCTTGCTGATCTCTGCTGGCGATCAGTCCATTGAACTTAATTTTAACAATCCTGGCTTTCAAACCTCGTTAAATGCCTGGTCCCAAAATCAGGGAGGGAAATCAGGAAGTGCTGCCATTACAGCGCTGCTTGATACTTATTTCATCCCTTATGCCAGAGAAGGAGACTTCGCTGGAGGGACAAAGGCTTTAATTAAAGCGGTCCATTCCATCGGGGAGAGTACCGGAAATGCTGGAGGAAGTGCAGGAAGCGGTAGCGCAGTTGGCAGTACGAATAGCGGTTCAGGGAACGGAACCTCCGGTAAACCTGGGAATTCGGTCAGTACAGGAAGCAGCTCCAGTAGCTCCATGTTTACGATTGCCGCCATTCTAATCGGAATCGTACTAATACTACTTGTGCTATTTATTGTGATCACAGGTCTACGTCGACGCAAACAGCTAAACGCACAACAAGAGCAGTTATCCGATTTGCTAGTACGGGCGAATCGAGCATTGGAGTCATTAAAGCCATTTCAAGGGATCGTTCAGGGAAAAACCGAGGTACTGGTAGAAGGCATTTCAAAACGACTCTCTGCAAAGCTCGTTGAAATCTCTTCACTGCAAAATGATGGGCAAGGTGTACAGCCACCCTTTTATCGTTTGACTGCCCTTAAGGCAGCCGTGGAACAATTACAGCAGACAGAGGACTCCTTCCGCGCAGCGCTTGAGGAGGAAGAGAAGAACATTGCTGTCATCAGTGAAGCTGATCGCAATGTTAAACAACGAATTACAGAGCTGAAAGAGGATGCACCAGAGCTTGAAGAGCAGCTACAAGGTGCGGTTAAAGAAACTGGCTATGCACTTCAAGAAATTGTAGAAGAGCTCAAGGAGCTTGCCGAGGAGACCTCAAAGGCAGATCAATTGGAGCTTTTTGACCCTATCGCCGCACAAGAAATTACCGAGAATGCACAAGATCGCCAAGAAAAGATTGAACAAGACCTGAAGGATGTCGATCTCTACGATGATAAGCTAAACCAGTTCCCTACGGTATTAGCTGCAGCCCGTACCAAAATCACAAACATCATCGAGCAGAATTCACTTCACAACATGAAGGTAAAACCATTTGACCGTCTGGAGCAGGCCCGCACAGAATCGCTGACGCTTGAAGCGCCGCTGCGTGTTGGAGATATGGATGAGGTGCGCAAGATTGGCGCCACTCTTGACCTTCTCCTGGATGAGGCTGTTGCTATGACAGAACAACAAGCACTCCTTCGGCAGAACAACCGCAGAGATTTAGAGACATTCCGCACCGAATGGAGCCAATTAAAACAGCGGCGAGACGGACTGCAAAGCCAGATTACCGAAGCACGTATGTATTTTGAAGAACAACATGTATCAACTGTGGAGAACATCCTTACAGAGTGGAGTACACGCCTTCGGGAAGGTGCTAGTGAAGTAGCGCAGATTGAGAATTGGACCAGTGATGAGCGCGGCGAATATGATAAGGCCCACAATGCGCTAGAACAGTTGCTATCCCTCCTAGATGAAGCTGCAAGGCAGTTCGATGGTGTCTCAGAAAGTCTAAATGCACTTCATGAAAGACTGGATAAGGTCACTCGCCTCTTTTCCGAAGGGCAAAGCCGGGTGGAAACGACCCAACGAATGCTGCATAGCAGAGGGTTATCTTCTAGAATTCACTTCGAGCTATCCTTACTGCCGGAATACAGTGCACTGGATCATCGCCTGGCATCCCGGCCTTATAATCTTGAGGAACTGGAGTCCCTTGGCCGTTCTTATGATTCACAGATCACTTCCTTTGTGAATGAAGCGAACCGACTCGTTCGTCAGAAGGAAGAAGAAGAACGATTAGCTCAATTAGCTATGATGAGAGAACAGCAACGTCGCGCGCAGGCTCGCAAGCGAATGTCCTCTGGCCCACCTTCATCAGGTGGATTCGGTGGAGGACGCTCCTCCGGTGGCTCCTCCTGGGGTGGCGGCGGCAGCGGTGGCAGATCCTCCGGCGGATCTTCTTGGGGCGGCGGAGGGAAGTCCGGCCGAAATTCATCAGGCGGATCCAAGTGGTAGACTATCTCCAAACAAAAGACTCTTCCAGCCTGCTTGGGCGGAAGAGTCTTTTATTATGAATTACTGCTTGCATGACGAAGAAATAACCAAGACAAGCCCTTTATTTTATTGGCAGATAAATCGTAACGGCCGTACCTACGCCCACTTCACTCGCTATGGCCACTCGCCCTCTATGTGCAGATACTATCTTTTTAACAATCATGATTCCCAGTCCATTACCATCACCTCTGGTCGTGTGAAAAGGCTGGCCTAATTTCTCCAGTACTTCCTGGTTCATACCCTCTCCGTTGTCTGTGAAGGTAATCTTCTGGAAGCCATTCTCCACATCTAGGGCAACTGTGATGCTTCCGCCAAAGGGCAAGGCTTCCATTGAGTTTCTTAGGATGTTTAGGAAGACCTGCTTGATATGATTGCGATCACACAAGATATTCGCATCAAAATGGAATTGCGTGTTCAATGATATATTATTCATCTCCACTTGAATCGCAAAGATGCTGAGCACTTCCTGCAGAATCGTGCTACATTGTTCTACCCTATAATGCGCGGCCTGCGGTTTACCTAGTATGAGGAACTCACTCACAATGAGGTTCATTCTTTCTACTTCTGACATAATAAGATCATAATGTAGCAGTTGCGAATCTTTATTGGCCAGTTGAAGCATTCCTTTGACTGTAGTTAGCGGATTGCGAATCTCATGTGCAATACTCATGGCTAGTTGTCCAGCAACCACTAGCTTCTCTGTATTGCGCAGCACTTCTTCCGTTTTTTTCATCTCTGTGATATTACGAAGACTCCCAATCACACGAGCTAAACATGCATTCGAATCATAAACCGGAAGCACATCCAGCATATAATGTTCAAACAAACCGTTGCTCTCCTGAATCACTTCCAGCCCAGCACATGCCTCTTGCTGAAGAATGACATGCTGAAAATAAGAGCCCACATTTCGAATTTCGAAGACACTGGCACCGATAACAGATTCTTGATGTTCACCATCCAAATGAAGCATGTTTAAGCAGTTCTCATTTATATTGACGATCGTTCCGAGTTCATCCGTTATAATAACACCCAAATAATTGGTATCCAATAGGATTCGATTTAAAAGCTGAAGCTCAGCATTCCCTCTACGCAGCAAAATCTCGCGTTCGATGGAGTCAGCCATGGTACAGAGCAATGGCAATAAGTGGGGATGCGCCACATCTATATCCGCCATAAATGATATCGTCCCCAATATTTCAAGCCCATCCTCTTTATAAAAAGGAGCCGTGCAGCACACTAAACGATGAAGAATTTGATGATAATGGTCTTGTCCCTTCAACTGAAAAGGCCGATGGTGTTCGAGACACAATGCAATTGAATTTGTACCCACTTCTTTATTTAGTTGCACACCTTCTTTGATGCCAACCTGCCCTACGAGATCAATAATCGTCGGATCCCCTTTGAACGCCAATAGATAACCTGCATCATCCGATATGGTAACAAGGATCGGATTGCCTTTTACTGAAGAAAGAAACTTGTTTACGAAAAAATCAATAACCTCAATCACTTCACTATATACACGGAGTTGCGACCCCAGTTCATCTGCAGCATAACATTTTGGAAAAATAGGAGGCTGCTCAGGGTCTATTCCTTGATCAATGCAATGCTGATTGGAAGCCTTAATGATAGTCTCATCCGTCAGTACCCCTGTTGTCTTTTCCAAAGCCTTACCCCATTCTGTATGAATCTTCAATTTTGTAATACTAATATGTATTCTACTTCTTTCCCCCTAATCCTTTTGAACCCTAAAAAATCAAAATATCCCAATGCGAATAAATTTCTTGCAGCACAAAAAAACTCCGCCCTTTTAAAGAGCGAAGTTGCGGATTCACATTATTTCTTCTTAATGTTTCGGATCATCCAGAAAAGGTTTGTTCACATAATAATACATAACCCCCATCAGAACTCCACCACCAATTAGATTTCCGATTGTAACGGGCACAAGATTATGTACCACACCGCCCCACGAAACCGTTCCGGGATGGTCAAGGACTAATGCAATTGCAAAGGTACACATATTGGCAATACTATGCTCATAACCAGAGATGAAAAAACAGAATACGAATAAGACCATTGCGAACATTTTGGCCCCATCGCCCTTTATATTCATCGGGATGAAAAAAGCCATACAAACGAGCCAGTTACAGAGGATAGCACGGAAAAAAAGCTGACCTGCCGGAGCCTCCATTTTATGCTCAACCACATATAGTAAAAAACCATTTACATCAGAACTGTAAAACAGGCCTGTTAAAAAAATCAACAGTGCAAATGCAGCAGCACCAAGAATGTTACCTATATAACTCATGATCCACATGCGTACAACCTCGGACCATTTCATTTTGCGTCTCAAAGCAGTGTACGTGTAGTAGAAAGTATCTCCGGTAAATAAGTCCCCTCCCCCGTATGAAATTAGGATGATCGCTGCTCCAAAAGTAATCGCAGCCATTGGATACGCAAATGGTGAATGCTCCATATAGAAGTAGTTGCCTGTCTTGAATGCTACAATTACGCCGAACCCGATAAACATACTGGCCAGCATGGCTCTGGCAATATAGCGCAATATACTTTGCCGATAGATCTTTTGTTTCTTAAGTGCTAATTGTTCAACCTGTAGCAGCGCCTCGTTCTCCATGTGACCTCCTTAGGAATTTGGGTTTTCCAGCTAGTTATGGGCTAATCGTGCAATCTTGCGTTATTATACCCAATAACCAGCTGGAAATTACTTGAACCAAATCATGGTAAAAATCCTAAGTGTCCTCATTCATGTTTGCAATCGCTTCTGCTCTTTCACTACTGGCTACGATGATAAGCACGAGTATCAAGCACCCTAAGATCATATGCCTATCCTCACTTCCTCCACATGTAGTCTTGTGACAACTTATGTGTGAAGATAGGGCTTTATGATTGAGTATTGGCGTTTAAAAAAGCCTGTTGAATGAATTCAACAGGCTTCTCAATCTATTCTCTGTATTTTTATTATTGTCAGAAACAATTTAGTTCAAGAAACTGCTCAGTTGACTCTCAGCCTCTCCTTGCTTCAGTGCCTGAGGCTTGTCCGCCTCATTTAGTCCTAAACGATTGCCCAGTTGAGTATTGATTGCTGTCATTTTAGACGTATAATCCTGGCAGCTCTCAATAATGCGACGGTTGGACTGTTCTGAAGTGTCTAATGCGCTAAGCAGATCACCGATCGCTTGATTCACAGCTTCCATAGACATAGAAGGCTTAGACAGCAACTCGGTGGTTTTCTCTGTAGTGGTACGCAGCAGACGTGCATTTTCTTTAAATTGATCTTCAATCGTCTTATTCGTCGCTTCTACAGCATTGATGACGTTCTCCTGATCCGCTAAAGACATCGCAATCATTGCCGACACCGTGATCAGATTAGAGGTCTTATCAATAGCGTTATTCACGGAATCAATCAGCTTGTCATTATTGTCATTAATAATATCTGTAGCAGCAATTGCTTGATTGTACAGCAGAATCATTTCTGTCATCGACTGAATTCGAACCATCACTTTACGCAAACCGCGCTCCAGATAAGCTTTACGGTACTCATTCTCAGGCTTCGCGACCTCTACCTCGAACAACTCTTTCAACTTAGTGCCGAAAGCAATTTTGGTCTGTAGGTTATAGATCTCTTCCATGGAAGTACGTTTCAGCTGACGCATATTTACAATGCTCTCTTCGAGGGTATCTCTACCATCGCGAAGCCCTGTAACAATGGCATCAATGTTCGTGCGGACCGACTGATATTTGTACACATAGTTCTTCATCGGACTCTTGCGCAGCATCTTGCCAAAGAAGCTCACATTCTTACTTTGCTGCAGATTCTCACACTCATTCCGCAGCTTCATAATCATGTTAGGTACTTCAACACGTTTACCAGACATCAGGTCATTCACCGGGCGATCCAGCAGCTTCAAGGTTTGTCCTGCTTTTTCCTGCGTCTTAACCCCAAGCTTACCGATATCATCCATCAAGGAATCCAGTGTAACAGTATCCGTTTGGGATACCTTCTCAATTAATTGTGCCGCTTCCTCGACTACCTTTTGTTCATCTTCTTTTTTTAATTGGATCAACTGCGTGGACATGGGATTCCCTCCTATAGTTCGGAACTGCTGTACCGCTGATGAATCAGTTCCGCCTTCGTCTGAAGTTCCATCAGGTCTTTATGTTCGATCGTGGACGCAATATCCGATATTTTGGAATCGACATCTCTTAGACCGTTCAGCAGCATTCTCCGATTCTTCGTCTTTGCTTCACCGCCAAGGCGTAAGAACGGGTTGATTACACCATTCAAATCCTTCAGAATCAATCTGCGGACCGTATGATTAATCTCGCCGTTATTCAGCTCCTGCAGCAGTGGAATTACACGTTGAAGCCTCGCGAAGAGCGCCAATGATTTCTCGACAATTTCATTGTCCAGCGTATCCTTCTGCCCTTCTGAGATAATCATATCTTCCAGAATGCTAAGATACTCCACAACCGGAGCGAACTCCGGTCCAATCTTCACCGCGCTCTCAGTTCTACCGTCATAGCTGTGATTACCTGATGTAGTATCATTTGTCGTGTTGCTTAATTGAGGAGCACTCGCAGCGGGTGCCTTAGCAATAGGTGTCGTCACAGGGCCTGCTGGCAACACCTCCGCTGGGAGATTGGTTCTTGGACTTCTCGTTACCAGAGCACCTATCCCCGCACCCGCTAAAGGCAACAGCAGAGAGATGAATTCGGGAAGAAAAGAACTCGTTAATACAGCAACAACGTAGCCGATACCGGCGTAAAGCAATACTTTCGATTTAAACTGAATTGTTCTCACCTCTTGTGAGCGACTTTATGAACGCTCAATTCACGGCATCCGGAATGACAGATTGGCCGTTTATTTTCATAATCATCGGTTGCTCCAGATGGCTAGCCAATACATCACCTTCAAAATTCATAGGCTGAACCTCGCCACCGAGTGCGCTTTTGACGGCTAAATAAGGAAAGTTAATCCCTGACAGACATGACATATGCAGTCCACCGGACATTCGTGGGTTAATTTCCAACAGCTTTGGAGTATCTCCATTGTATTTCATTTGAATATTGAAATTGAAGGGGATCTTGTAAACTTCTGCAACTCTAGCTGCAATCTCCTCCAGTTCAGGAATATGCTCCATCAATCGCAGACGACCGCCCACTTTTCGACGTGGCACAGCTACTAACAGCTTACCGTTCTCATCTGCCAGACAATCTATACTATACTCGTAACCCTCCAGTAATTCCATCACCATCAAATCAGGGAAGGTCTCTTTGCTTGCAAGAATACGATAGGCATCATCAAACGTAATCAATGGAGTTACATACCCAAAAAGCTCTTGAAGAGGATCGCGGGTATTGTCGATAATACGGAAGCCTAACCCGCCTTCTGTTTCAGTAGGCTTAAAGCAAACACGATATCCCTTGGCAACAAGGTCCTCGTAAGCCTCTTTAAACTGTTCCGCTGTACTAACCACATGATAATCTGGGATACTCATAATGCCTTGCTCACTAACATTCTCGTAAAATTTACCTTTGTCCATAATGGACTCCAGCAAATCAAGATCTCTACATACCAGAACCTTTGTACCAATCGCATCAAACATTGCCGCATGGAGAGCAATATCAAGCATATGCAACCGTGGAATAAAAACATCGATCTCATTACGCCGACAGAAATCAACGCAAAACTGAACATATTCTATTCCCTTCAGTGCCGGCTCGGTTTCAGCAAAGTCAGCACCTTGTAGCGACATGTGGCGGATATCCGGGTGTGTCGCAAAGATTTGAACCGGTATACCATCCTCGTTATTGCGGAGGAGATTCATATAATGGTAAGCCACGGAAAACCAACGATTGAAATAAATATTTACCTTTTTCATAGTGGCCCCACTCCCAATGCAGTTAGATTATTATAGATCATATTTACATACTGCAAAATCTCATCTCCAGCAAATACACCAGATTCTTTCGTAAATGGATATCTTGATTTTACAAGACCACTCTGTTGCTCTGCAAATATTTCACCATGACAAGGGGCAATAGCATAGTCGGCACTCTCAAGCAGACTCTTATCTAGCAGTGAGTCCCCGGAGGCCACCATAGGTTCAGAGCGAACGGTGCGCCGCAAATGGAGTATAGCATCGCTTTTGTTCACGGCAGCCGGCACAGCGTACAGCTTGCGGCCTTGTAAAGAAACTCTCCAGCCGAGATTATAGAGCCGATCTGATAGATTAGTGATTTCATCTAAAGGCAACTGATCCCGATAAACCATGAAGGAATAGAATAGATCATCACAATAATTCTCGCTAATGATCCAATCCTCACGTACAATCGCCTTGATATATGATCTAACCTCTTCAGCCCCAGCAGAGTGACGAGCTACCAATCTACCGATTGATTCTCTCCATTCCTTATCGACAACCCCACCGATTAGGATATTTCCCCCATTGCTTGTAACCGCATAGTCAGGTATGACCGTCTCTTGAAACAGATTAATACGCTTATATTGTTGTATCGTACGCGTAGTAACCGGGATGAAAATAATCCGCGTGTTCAGATCCATCAGCTGATTTAATGCTTGCTGCGAAATATAGGATCTCGTCTTTCCCTCTATTATTTCCGCCGGAATTAAACCTGGAGTATTCTCCGGCACACCTATGGCACCTAAAGAATAGATCAAAGTACGATCTAGATCACTAGCATATATCATTCTGTCTCCCCCTTCAGCGGTTTAATTATTCCGCAGCAGGAGTACGTCATCCCAGGAAAGATCTCAACAGGAACGCCCCGGTCCTTCGCTAAGAGAAGAATATGCTTTAGATTCGGATTATCCATAGTATCGACAAGAATTTTCCAAGGTACTCTGCGCAGTAATACGCGGGTTGTTTCGCCGACTCCCGGCTTTATCAGATTAATGTTATCTATACCGAAAGTCTCCTGAATACTCTGAATATCACGAAGACCCTGCCAAGTGATTTCTGGCGGATGCTCCAGCATCTGTCCAGCAATATTCTTCGCTTCTGCTACTATAGAAGGAAAATACGGGCAAATCGTATCAATAAATACATTGGACTCGTCCGCATCCAGCCACTCCTTATAAAACTTTGAACCATGAAATTCCTCAGGACCAATGAGATCAGCGTGTAACACCGTTCGGCTCATCAGCCCTGAAACGGTAGAGTTTAAGCAGGCGCTAGGAATGAGATAGTCTTCTCTAGTCCCAAACATGCCTGCGCAGTTTCCCGGGTCAGCCAATACGGCAAGATCATCATTTAAACGAATACCATACTTCTCATAGAGGGTGTTGCAAGAATCAATCAGCACCCCACGGATAGCCCCTTTTCCTGTCCACCCATCCACAAACTGCAAATCAGCATCAAGTCCATGCTTCTGCAGAATGTAGAGTATCGCATTCTCATCTATCCCTTTTCCTCGAATAATAGAAATACTATAATGCGGCAAGTCTACCTTGTATCTCTCAGCTATATAACGCTTAATCAGTATACCAATGGGTGTTCCTGCTCTAGCTAAAGAGACAAGCACCGTACTTAGTCCTCTTCTTGAGACAATCATCTCAGAAACAATGGCAACAGCTAAAGCTACCTTCTTGGCCGATTGCTGCAGCGTCTCATGAAACAAGTCGATATACTGCTCGGTAGGCTGATATTCAACAGGCAACATCTCAGAATAATGGACACCCGATTGAATAGCTTCCTCCCTTTCCTCTGTCGCCAGCTCAAGCGAAACGTCACTAAGATCCTTGAGCAGAAACGTAACATCTGACGGTGGATAGCTACCTAGCGGAACCGGTTCTGCTATTTTTTTGTCCATGACTTTATGATTACTTGTTCCCTTCATACTGGAGGCCTCCACTTCTTCCTTCAGGAGTCAGTACAATAAGATGCACTTTATGGCGGGCAAGTGTCTTCAGTATATCAAGCATGGGTTTCATTCGTTCATGCGGTACATCACGCTCAATCAGCACGAATATATCATCATACTGATCAGAATCCACATTATAAATAAAGTTTGTAATTTCCGGATCGCTAGCTGAAGGATATGCGGCAGCACTATGCACTCCGTAATCTGGTCGACGTTCAGGGTGGATTGGACTGCGAGTAGAGGACTGATATGAAATGCCTTCCCCCATCTCAGCCGCTATCCGCATAGGAAGGTACATAAATTCCCCTACACCCATCACTAGAGTCTTAGAATCTCCCCCTCGTAGTTCTCTTAGCTGTGCGGCTATCCGGGTTACTCCTACATCAAGATCATCATTATTCAGCGACTCCAGACCGAAACGTCCACTGTATTTCACATAAGGAGACGAGTTGGTGTTACCATATGAATCTACGGATGTTGCCTGCAGACGTTCTAAACCGTCCACTACATAAGTGGTCACTATTTCGGATTCCACTGAAGACGATAACAAATCTTTGTCATTCCTAGCATTTAGCAAAGGCGTGCCTTTTACTTCAATACTTCCTTGAAGCAAACACAAGGACTTAATCCGAATCCCCAGTTCCTGTTCTAATTCGCTATAGGTATGAAGATTGTTACCGCTCCTCCAATCCAAAATAGAAACGACTACGTATTCCTCCCGAGGGAATTTGGACTGAATATCACGGATCGTATTAATTGCTGTATTCCCTGTTGTAATCTCATCATCCACCAAAATAATCGGCTCAGTCCCTGATAATAGCTTAGTATTCAAGGCGTAACATAGATGGTCAACCGCATGTGAATGCTCTTCTTCAAAGCTAACAATGGACTCCAAATCGATGATATGTTCACGGGTAGTATGAATATATGATGCTGCATCGGCAAACATGTTGTACACACTGTGACCCAGCGCAGTTGCAGTCTCAGCAAAACCAATAAAGACAACAGGCCTAGGAAGAACTAATCTTGCAGCTAATAAATGCTCATAGGCTTCCTTGGCAGACTCAGGGTGCATCAGTCCGTGTACAGCTTTATCTAATAAATCTTCCATCCTATCATTATCCGCAGAATTACCGTTCATCTCCTGATATAACAGCAGCGCTAATGCAGCACCACTTAGCAGAGAGGTGTACGGATTAACAGGGATATGTTTACCAAGTACCTTGCTGACGAACAAAAAGGAACGTTTCTTATTAATCCGGGCTGCCATGGAGAATAAAGTATCCACAGGCAAATGAAAGGGATTAGATGTTTCGGTAACCGTAACCTGCAGGTTCTCGACTATGTTATACGTGTGTAAATTCGTTTTCGGGTAATAATCCGACAAAATGCTGTTGTTCATGTAACACCCCGTATATTTGTGATCGTAGTAAAATCCGTTTTGCCCAGTTCAAATGCGGCTTAATCTCGTTCATCTTATTAGAATATTGACTCTTGAAGACTCCTAGGCTACCATCGTTACTCTCTACGATACTGCAGGCGTCAACATATTCCTCGTGCATTACCGTGTACATGGCCTGAACAGGTCTGAGGTGTGAGGGATGTATAATCGTCTTGCCCAAGATCCCATTTTCTTTATCTAAAATCACTTCACGAATAAGCCCATCCATGCTGCTAGAAATGTAACTATTTCGCATGTCGCGGCCGTTTTTACCATAGGTGTCCTCAAATGGAGTCTGCCGTAGCTGTGGTCTGAGCACCCGGTGCCCTTTATTCGCAAAATATTCCCAGACTGGTCCGGAAATTACATACCCTTCTTCCACTCTGCCAAAAATATTAATAATATCCGATATGCAGTCTCGAATAGGGGTAAGATCATAAATGCTAATATCAGGACTACGGCGCAGTCCGAATAAACTTGAGAAGTCTGTTGCTCCAATTCTAACGTTCAACACATATTCGCGGTAATTGCCTAGCAAATTACGAATAGATAAAAGACTATCTACCCGGCTCTCCCGGTAAATAATAGGCGCACTTTCCAGAATTGGCATGCCATAAAGCACTGGGTCTGAGTAACTGCGCGTTCTATTGTAATCGGCTATCGCCTCGAAATATTGGATTCCGTTGTCGACCGAAAACTTAGGGAAAACAAACCCTGTTAACATCGTAACCAAAGATCCTAACTGAAAAATCAGCTGCCGCAGCTGCTCCGGGTTACGAACTCGGATGAAGAGGAGCGGAAGACTATCACTCCCGCTTGGCTCGTTCTCCTCATATGCGGCGAGAAAAATAAGATGCTGAATGAGAGACTCCTCTGCATGGTCAACCTCGTTATCCCCGATCGCATCCTCCAGATCAATAATAACGGTTACAAGTCCTGCACTTTTAAGCTTCAAAATGTCTTCGGGAACACTAGCACGAGTTGCTGGCATATAAAGGGCAGCTCCAACAGCATGAGCCAGCAAATCTTTACTCGTAGTATTATGGTTAAATGAAATCGGCGGATTATAAAATAAGGCTATTTCTTGTTCTTTCGTCAGGTAATCGAAGTATCTCAAGATGGTTCCCCCTTATAGTTTTGCGAAGCCAAGCAAAACAAGCGCAGGCCTCTCCTATAGAGAGTGGCAGAACCAGCTATACCCTATCCGGTTCTCTCATATATAAGTGAAGGCCTACGCTATAAACATATACGATTACCTGAAAGCAGCAGTGTTCAACTAGCTTTGAAATCAAGCATTTCTATGGGCTTCTTTTTTCTTACGCAGTACGCTGTAAAGGATCGTACCACCGAATACAAGAATAATGATTGAAAAGAATAATACATGTGGCATTTCGTACCCAAAAGCGCCCGCGAGCATTTTACCAGCAATAATGGCAATAAGAGCAAAAGCGGCACGCTCGAGTTCCGGAATTTTATCAATAAGCTTCAAGAATAATTGCGCTACTCCCCGCATCATCAGAACGCCTATGATTCCGCCCATAAAGAGCACCCAAACCTGGTTACTAACACCAAATGCAGCAATAACACTATCAATACTAAAAGCAATATCCATTAATTCAACAAGGAGAACCGTCTTCCAAAAAGAGAACCCCTTGTTCTCGATCTTCTCATCGCCACCGCCCTTAAATAACCCGCCATAAGCGATATAAAAGAGATAGGCTGCACCAAGAACCTTAACCAACATGAATTTAATAAGAAATGTCCCTAGACCGATAGCCAAAAATCTGAATACATAAGCTCCTATAATACCGTAAAAGAGCGCCTTCTTCTGTTGTTCTTTAGGTAAATGCTTAACCATGACGGCGAGAACAAGCGCATTATCTGCAGAGAGCAGCCCTTCTAGTAGCACTAAGCTACCAATAATGCCCCAGCTAACCGGGTCTGAGAGCGTACCTACCACATCGCTCCATGAGAAAAAATGACCGTAGTTCTCACTAATATTCCTGAAAAAATCAGCGAACCAATCCATTACACTTGCGCCTCCGAAAAAATCGTCTATTTACTGCCAGCAACCCAGCGCAGTCCCCAACCATATGCCTCATCAATCTCCCGATGACCACTGTAATATTGGACCAGCCGTTCAACACTGAATGTCTCGTTATTCACATTCCGAAATAACGCGATGGCACACATGCCTTTGCGGTTGTTATGCTCGTCCAAATTGACAATAATATCGGGGCCACCACTCTGGGTAATCGTGACAACACCGTCAGCTTCTGACCAATTGGTAACACCCTTATAAATAAAAGAAAAAATTAGAATCCGTTCAATATCAGCAATTTTGCTGCCATTAATCCGCAGATTCTCACCGGTTGTTACAGAGCCTGTCCGGTCATCTCCATCAAGCAAGACATAAGGAGGTTGGTTCAATGAGCCAAAAGCATTGCCCAGCGCCTGAACTACTCCCTTACTACCATTCTTCAACTCATATAGACAAGCAAGATCTAAATCCACACCATTTTTACGATTAAATAGCCCTCCACCCTGCTTCTGATTCCAGTTGAGGTTAATTAGCAATTCGCCCAAACCACCAGCTGATTTCTTCAGGTTGATCGAATCACCTTTTTTCTTCAGTTCGATCTTCTTCAGGTTGAGATTGACCGGAGGGGGTGTTACAGGTGAAGGCGCAGCTGCAGGAGGAGGTGGAATCTGAATCTTAGGCTCCGCTACCGGCGCTGATTGACGTTTAAGCTCTGGCTGCGGCGGAGCAGCAGGCTTAGGCACTGGTATTGGTGTCGGTGCCGGTTCATCGTTCGCTTCTATCCCAAAGTTCCTACACAGTTCCTGTAGACCACCAGCAAAACCCGCGGCAATGGCGCTGAATTTCCATTCACCGTTATATCTATATAATTCTCCTACCACAACAGCCGTTTCCACGGAGAAATGATTTTCAAGATCACATCGGAGAAGCTCCGCACCTGTTACTTGATTCAGAATCCGAAAATAGGCCTGATTTACCTGCCTAAAGCTTTGACCCCGCTTCTCGCCATCATAAATGGTAAGTGTAAACGCGAGTTTCATCACATCAGAAGGAACTTTGTTTAGTTCCACGTCAAATTGCTTGAGGCTGTTTGATGTAGGCATTTCCTTATATCTGATATAAGGTGTAGACGGATTATTATAAAATATCAAATCCTCATCTTTGCTTACTTTACCTTGCGCTCCAAGCAGAAAAGCAGAAGTATCAATCTCAAGTGAAGAAGGCGATTGCCAGCCAATCTCTACGATAAGAGAATCAAGTCCAGGATTCCCTTTAGTTAAATCAACCTTTTGTCCTTTGACAACTGTAATACCCATTCTTACACCACCTTTATAAATGGAGCAATCATAACGCCTTCGGCGTCCTTATAAGGACGGCAAGCGTTTAAGCGAGAAATATAAGACATAATGTATCGTGTGAAACTTATATTTTTAAATAACCCCACAAAGTGGAGTTTATACTTCGAGACCCATTCCATTTCCTTTGTGAGGCAATCCATAAAGAATTAAAAAAAGGGCAGGATCGGTGATGACCCCGCCCGGAAGATGCTATTGCGCGTCCAGCCCATAATTTTTACACAATGCACTAAGACCGCCGCCAAAACCACTACCGATTGCCTGGAATTTCCAATCCGCACCATTGCGGTAGAATTCGCAGAATACAACTGCCGTCTCTGTTGAGAAATCTTCACCCAGGTCGAAACGGAGTACTTCGCGATCTGTGGAAGCATCGACCACACGTACGAAAGCATTGGAGACTTGTCCAAAGTTCTGTGCACGAGTTTCGTAATCATAAATCGTTACGGTGATACCAATACGCTGAATATGGGCAGGGACTTTGCTAAAATCAACGATAATTTGCTCGTCATCTCCGTCGCCTTCTCCTGTACGGTTATCTCCCGTGTAGACTACAGAGCCTGCGCCACCATTTGGGTTGTTATAGAATACAAAATCATCTGTACCTTTAGCTTTGCCGTCTTCATGAAGCAGAAACGCTGAAGCATCGAGGTCAAAATCTTGACCTCCACTATACTTATTAGTGTCCCAGCCCAATCCAACTACTACCTTTGTCAGACCTGGATTAGTCTTGGTAAGATCAATCCGCTGTCCTTTGGAAAGACTGATCGTCACTGACATAACCTTCTTTCGTGAGTGGATTCAATTCACTGTGTACTACAAGATTTATACTACAAGATTTATACTTCAAGATTTATTGCAAGCCGTAATCGCGAGTCAAACCGCTCAAGCCGTCTTTGTAGCCGCTACCGATTGCATTGAACTTCCACTCTGCACCATGACGGTACAATTCACCGACAACAACGCCAGTTTCAATAGAGAAGTCTTCACCCAAATCAAAACGGATTAGTTCTTCATTGTTCAAATCATTTACGATACGTACATAAGAACGAGAAACTTGACCGAAGTTTTGGCTTCTTGTTTCAGCTTCATAAATTGTAATAGTAAAAGCTACCTTTTCTACATCCGCTGGGATACTCAGAAGATCCACTTGAATCTGCTCATCATCACCATCGCCGTCACCCGTACGGTTATCACCTGTATGAACAACAGAAGCGTTCTCGTTCTGTTTATTATTGAAGTAAATGAAGTTGGTTTCTTTTTCAACTTTGCTGTTCGCATTAGTCAAGAATACGGAAACGTCCAAGTCGAAATCTTTACCGCCGTCATATTTATTAGTGTCCCAACCAAGACCTACTGTGATTTTGGATAGACCTGGATTTGTTTTTGTTAAATCGATCTTTTGACCTTTGGATAGATTAATTGCCATGATAACATTCCTCTTTTCTTTTATTTGGATTATACGTAGCGTTCTGCCAGTTGATTGATATGTGCCGCGTGACTACCCTCACCAATTGCAGCGAACTTCCACTCTCCACCTTGACGGTAAAGTTCCCCACAAATAAGCGCCGTATAGCCATTGTAATTATCAGATAGGTTGAAACGGATTAGCTCATTGTTACCTACAGCGTTTATCACACGGATATAAGCTGACTTAATCAATCCGAAATCCTGTTTACGGTTCGTGGCATCATAAATATTCACAACTACCAGAACCTTGTGTACATCGGAAGGAATGGCATTCAGGTTAACCATGATTTGCTCATCATCTCCGTCACCATCACCCGTGAGATTGTCTCCGGAGTGAATGACAGAGTTACAAGGACTTTGCTTGTTATGGAAGCACACCAGGTTACCCTTCTTAACTAGCTTACCATTCTCGTTCAACATCAGTGCTGAAGCGTCACAGTCCACGTTGGCCTGTTTCTTCACACCGAAGAATCCTCGAGCTGGCTCAGCCGGATCCCAACCTAAACCTACAATTACGTTAGATAAGCCTGCATTACCTTTTGTGAGATCAATCTTCTGACCTTTTACCAGATTAATTCCAGCCAACTTTACGTACCTCCATTCCCTAAAAAGAATCACCATCTATTAGTCTAGCTTTTGGATGTTATATGAGTGATACGCTAAAGAACTAAATACGTTTCATCCGAACTCATGTATATGGTATTACATCATTTATAAACTGAATTCACCAGGGTTTAATCCCAAGACACCGCAAATATGCCGCACAACTGCTTTTTCATTGTCATCAAAATCACCATCAGCTGATCCAATAGCTGAGCACACACCCACAATTACACGTCCCACATCTGGTTTACCGGTAAACTTACCGATTGCTTTCAGTGCTTCCTGCTTACCGATTTCTGGTGAGAACTCAAAGTTACTTACATAAAAGTTGAACTGGGTAATGACATCTCTCATGTCAAACACCTTAAGCTCATTACTCATATTCATGTAACCAGCCATTTTATTCTTTTCAGCTTCTTCTATTTTACCGTCGGCAGCAGCAACCAAGGCGCAGCCCGCAACTACCGCATTCATGAAATCTTTATTTTTGAATTTCTTTACTTGTTCTGTTAGTCCGTTTTTGGTTGTGTTCAACCAGTTTTTAAATGTGCTCATCGTTTTCTCCTTCTATCACTGCAAGATTATGATAACAAAAGATATCCCAGAGCCTCCTCTCCACGTATCCGACAGAATTTTCATAGTAGATCCCTGAATCACGGTTTACTCTTCTAATATACCTGATAAAATATCAATATTCTACTTTTCCAGACTTTTACAGCACTTTTGATAGAAAAGATTGTGTCCGATCTTGCACAGGATTTCCGAACAATTGCTCCTCTGTTCAAAGAACCCCCGTATTTCTCGTTGAAACACCAAAAAAGGCACTGCCAGAGATTCTATCCTCTCTAGCAATGCCTTTAGCACATTTAACTGTGAATTCTTTTAAAGAATGATGTCCCCATCATAAGAACCAATCATTTTGTACAGCTCAGGCCGGCGATCACGGAAGACGCCCCACTCGATCCGTCCGACTTCCAAAGCATCCAGATCAAATTCGCTCACTATTACAGCTTGCTCGCCTCGGCCTGCTTCAACAATTTTATTGCCTTGCGGTCCCGCAATGAACGAAGAGCCGTAGAAATTAATGCTAGAATCTTCATCAATTTCTTCACCGATACGGTTGGAGGCAACGACTGGAATAAGGTTAGCCGCTGCATGCCCAAGCATACAAGTCTGCCAATGATCCTTAGAGTCGATCGATCCATCCTGTGGTTCTGATCCGATAGCGGTTGGATAGAACAGAATTTCTGCTCCCATCAGGCTCATCACTCTAGCCGCTTCCGGGTACCACTGATCCCAGCAAATTCCTACACCAATCTTGGCATAGCGAGTGTTCCATACTTTAAAGCCAGTATCTCCCGGATTGAAGTAGAATTTCTCTTCATATCCTGGGCCATCTGGAATATGGCTCTTGCGGTATTTGCCCAGTATCGTTCCATCGGCATCGATTACAGCTAGTGAATTGTAACGTGCGTAGTTCTTTTTCTCATAAAAACTGATTGGCAGTACCACTTGCAGTTCCTTGGCTATTGCTGTGAAATGATTAATCGCTTTGTTATGCTCAAGCTCTGTTGCATATGCGTAATAATCAGCTTTCTCTTTCTGGCAGAAATACGGAGTCTCGAACAGCTCCTGCAGCAAAATAATTTGTGCTCCCTGTGCCGCCGCTTCTCTGACCAATGTTTCGGCTTTGCTGATATTCTCATCAATATTGCTGGAACAGCTCATTTGCGTCGCAGCTACTTTTACATTTCTCAAGAATCTGTCCTCCTTATATATAAATGTCCCTTTGGACGTTTAGTTTCCTTCAATTATTGCTGAGCAGGCATTTGCTGCGTAGTGCAGTGAACGTTCCCGCCCTCGGTGATGACCGCCATACCGTTAACTGTACGAATCTTACGTTCCGGGAACAAACCAGCCAGTACTTCCTCGGCAAGTTTATCTGTTTCCACCGCCGTACCGCCAAACACAGGCAATATAATTCCACCATTTACGAAATAGAAGTTCAAATAACTGAGCGTCAGACGGCTGCCATCATGATCCACCCGTGGTGGTTGCTGAATCTTGATGATCTCCAGCTTACGCCCTTTGGCATCTATGGCATTCTCCAAAATACGAAGATTCTCCTGTGTAATCTCAAAATTCTCATCCTGCGGATCCTCACAGACCTGAATAATGACTTTACCTGGAGCTGCGAAGCAAGCGATATTATCCACATGACCATCGGTTTCATCACCACTTAGACCACGCTTAAGCCAGATAATAGTTTCTGTACCTGTATAATTGCGCACGTACTCTTCAATATTCTCGCGCTTCAAATCCGGGTTGCGGTTCGTATTGAGCAGACATTCTTCTGTAGTAATCAAGGTGCCTTCTCCATCCGTATGGATCGAGCCGCCTTCCATCACAAGCGGCGCATCAAAGCGTGTCACTTGTGAGTGTTCGAGAATCTGTGGAGCTACCTCATCATCCAGATCCCAAGGTGAATATTTACCGCCCCAGGCATTAAACTTCCAGTTCACGCCTGCTAGAACGCCGTCTTTATTAACAACAAAGGTAGGCCCGTTATCACGCAACCAAGCATCGCTATGCTTTATAGGCAGCAGCGTTACATTCGGTCCGCTGACCAGACGTTCTACCTTTTCCACGTCCTCCGGGTTAACGATGACCGTAATCGGTTCAAACTCGGCAATAGCTGTAATAATGTCAGCATAACCTTGGCATACCGACTCATGGTTGTCCGGGAAACACATAGATTCCTGCACCGGCCAGGAGATAAAAGTACGTTCATGCTTGCCCCATTCCGGTGGCATTGTATAGTTCAAATCTTTAGGATTCATGTGTTAACTACCTTTACTATTATATTTGGAGCCAGCCCTGCCCTAAAACTCCTACCTCATCATACAATAATATGTTCTAGTGCTCAATTCCCTAGAACACTAATAATGTTGGAAGGAATTCGGGTCACATGTGATCTGACTGAGCTTATAGTGTAATCCTTTTTACCACATCGCCCTCAAAATCCTTAACGATGAATTCTCCACCCTCAAGGATTCCATAGGAATTCGGATTATTCTCTTTAGGCAGCGATATAGAACCGGGATTCAGCACGTATACGCCCTCTTTTACATCCGCAACCGGAAGATGGGTATGCCCCTGAATAAAGATATCCTTCTCAGATAGTGCTGGTAAATTCTCAATACTAAAGCCATGACCGTGTGTAACATAGATTCGTCTGCCTTCATGCAGGAGCATCACATAATCGCCCATCATCGGAAACTGCAGCAGCATCTGGTCTACCTCAGCATCGCAGTTACCACGTACTGCCGTTATAGGCTTCTTTTTGTTATATTCATTCAGTTTATTAGCAACTCCCTGCGGGTCATAACCCTTCGGCAGTGGATTTCTGGGACCGTGATATAAAAAGTCTCCTACGATTACAAGACTGTCTGGCTGTTCTTCCTCTACCTTTTCCAAAGCCCGTTCTAACCAGAATAAAGATCCGTGAATATCGGAAATAAACATTAGCTTCATCATGTATTCTCCTTTTCGACTTAAATAGATCTTGTGCTTAGGTTTCAATTTTAACCTTGAATAGGCAAACAACGCAAAAGCGGACGTTCCTCCAAAAGGAACGCCCTGCCCTATATGCCTCTATTCTCACGGCAAATTCGATGATCCCATCAAGAATCGGTCCACTTCGCGGGCGGTCTGACGCCCCTCATCAATGGCCCAAACTACAAGGCTTTGTCCGCGGCGCATATCACCTGCTGTGAATACCGCCTCTACATTGGTCGCTTGTGCTCCGAACTCTGCCTTGGCATTTCCCCGCTCATCACTTTCCACCCCAAGCTCACCTAGCACAGACTCTTCGGGTCCTGTGAATCCTAATGCGAGTAGTACCAGCTGTGCATGTAGAACTTCTTCACTGCCTGGTACTTCAACCGGAACTATCCGTCCCTGTTCATTGCGAGTCCACTCAATGCGCACAGTATGCAGCTCCTGCACATGTCCACCATCGTCACCAACAAAACGTTTTGTCGAAACGAGATAACGACGTGGATCTTCCTTATACAGTGAAGCCGCTTCTTTTTGGCCATAGTCCACCTTAAGAACCTTTGGCCATTCTGGCCACGGATTGCTAGGCTGACGGGTCAGTGGAGCTTGTGGCATAATCTCAAGCTGGATCACACTACGACAGCCGTGGCGGATCGACGTAGCTACACAGTCTGTGCCAGTATCTCCGCCACCGATTACAACTACATCTTTATCTGCCGCAGACAAGTATTCACCATCAGCAAGCTCTGAATCCAGTAAGCTCTTAGTATTCAATGTCAGAAACTCCATCGCCTGATGAATGCCCCGCAGCTCACGACCCTCTATAGGAAGCTCTCGTGCCTGCGTAGACCCGCCACACAAGACAACAGCATCGTGCTCCGCCTTGAGTTGTGACGCCGAGATATCTCTCCCAATCTCTGTACGAGTTACGAATGTAATGCCTTCAGCCGTCAGCAGGTCTACTCGGCGCTGAACCGTCTTCTTATCCAGCTTCATGTTCGGAATACCATACATCAACAAACCACCAATCCGATCTGCCCGTTCATACACGGTCACCGTATGCCCCGCCTTGTTAAGCTGAGCTGCACAGGCAAGACCTGCTGGACCCGAGCCCACTACAGCTACCTTTTTACCTGTGCGAGTAAGCGGTGGCTCAGGAACAATCCAACCTTCTTCAAAACCTCTATCTACAATCGACTTTTCAATCGACTTTATCGTTACGGGCTTGCCGTTCATCCCTACTGTACAAGAACCTTCACAAGGTGCCGGACACACACGTCCAGTAAATTCAGGGAAGTTATTGGTCTTATGCAGACGTTTCAGTGCAACCTCCCAGTTCCCACGATAAACCATATCATTCCATTCAGGAATCAAGTTGTGTAGAGGGCAGCCGGAAGCCATACCAGACAACAGACGTCCTACATGACAAAATGGCGTACCACAGTCCATACAACGCGCGCCTTGCTCGCGCAGATTCTCTTCATCCATAGGAATCGAGAATTCATCCCAATTCTTAATCCGCTCAAGCGCCTCACACTCCGAAGGCGTCTGCCGTTCAAATTCCAAAAATCCGGTTGCTTTCCCCATCTCTCTCATCCTCTCTAAATATCCCCACAGATATATACTTCCTAAACCGTTAAAAAAGAAAAGTACGCGCTATGTTTGTCTGCTGCCAAGCCTATGCCACTCTAAAGCACCAAAGTAAATGCCTTCATATTAACATCCAATATCATCATCGAAAATGAGTAATGTCACCTTTTCATGTAAAATGAAACAATCAAATTAAGAAAATGGAAAAACAAAAAAAAGCACACAGTGTACTGTACCTAATTAAAGTACGTTACTCCGCATGCTTTTCAATAATGATCTTGTAAAAGACTATTTATTTCGCCGTCAGGACTACTGTCCCAATCCCATTTACAGTCAGCTTATTTCCAGTCAGCTCCTGCGTAAGATCAGCCCCGAAGATGGTCTTCCATGCTCCAAGCTGCGGCAGAACCACAGTGGTCTGTTCAGCATTCGAATTAAAAAGAACATAAATATGCTTCGCTGCATCTCCTCCAGCATGGCCACGTAGCGTGTAAGCTACTGCACTTGCCGGTGCTTTTTCAAAAACCAAATGGTTCCGAATGTCCGCTGCTGTTCGCATACGGAAGGCCGGGTGAGCTTTACGCAGTTCGATTAACTGTTTCATATACACCACATCTTCCTGATGCGCGGCGCACAATTCCCAGTCCATACGATTGATCTCGACCGAAGATTTATAGCTGTTCTCCACCCCGTCCTTCGTACGCATAAACTCCTGCCCTGCATGGATAAAAGGAATCCCCTGACTCATGAACACTATCGCAGAAGCTAGTCTGTGCATGGAACGGCGCTGAGTAACCGTCTCACCCTCGGTGGACAATACGATTTTATCCCATAAGGTATGATTATCATGACACTCCACATAATTAACGTTTTGCTGAGGCTCCACGGCAAATTGCTTAATTCCTGGGCTGAAGTCAATTCCTCCCGCAATCCCCGCCTTGATCGCAGGCTCCAGACCCATCATTCCACTGATGAAGCCCGGCTGATCGTACAAAAAGATATTTCCTTTAATAGCATCCCTGAAATCATCATTAAAATGTCCGATTCCCGGCATAAGGGAGGCATTCTTCTGATGAGCGAGCCGTTCCATCGGTAGCTCAGTCCCCATCATCCAGCCTTCACCGATCGTCATGATAGACGGATCTATTCCATCCAGACGCCGCCGGGTTTCCCGCATCGTATCGACATCCATCAAGCCCATCAAATCAAAGCGGAAGCCGTCGATATGGTATTCTTTAGCCCAATAGACCACGGACTCCACAATGAAGCGGGACATCATCAAGCGTTCTGTAGCCACGTCATTCCCACAGCCCGAGCCATTCGACAGGCTTCCGTCTTGTTTATAACGCAAATAATAGCCAGGAACCAGTTTAGTGAAATTCACGCGATATCCGTCGTACACATGGTTGTAAACAACATCCATAATGACGCGGAGTCCACGATCATGAAGCGCTTGAATCATTGTTTTTAGTTCTTGAATACGTAGTCCGGGCACATAAGGATCCGTAGCATAGGAGCCTTCAGGAGCATTGTAGTTCTTTGGATCATAACCCCAGTTAAAATGAGGCTCATCCAGCTTCGTCTCATCTACACTCTCTGTAGAATAATCATAAATAGGCAATAGCTGCACGTGGGTTACACCGAGATCTGCGATATGATCGAGTCCGGTGAGAATGCCCTCTGGTCCGCGGGTTCCTTCTTCCGCCAAAGCGAGATATTGACCCTTATGAGCCATACCGCTGGCTGGATGAATGGATAAGTCACGCAAATGAAGCTCATAAATAATAGCGTCTACAGGATCCTCAAACGACGGCTTATCTTCCGTCCACCGCTCAGGGTCCGTCTTGCGCAAATCTAGAATAGCACCTCTGTCCCCATTCACGCCGACAGCACGCGCGTAAGGATCAGCTGCTTCATTCCACTGTTCACCTAGACGTACTCGGTAGGTATAGAACTTGCCATCTAGATCACCGTCAACCGTAGCTCTCCACGTTCCCCGAATATCGCGAATCATAGCATATTTGGACCCCGCAGCTCCCTGCCATGAATCATAAATTACTAGCTCTGCCTCCTGAGCCGTAGGGGCCCACAAGCAAAATGATGAACAGGCCGATGAATATGTAAGTCCGAGATCACCCTCGTCATAACTAAACAACTGATCAAACTCCTGAGCGAATACGGAAATCCCTCTAGTAGTCGCAGGATCACCATAATAAATCGGTTCCTTCATTTCCTTTTGTACGGACAAAGCACCTATCCCCTTTTCCAGTTATTAACTGGATTATAGTATGATCCTCGAATTTGTGCAAACGTTTGGACTCAAAATAACCAGATCATTTTTCCAGGGTAATTGCATAGCTAAATCACGATTAACTAGGCGTTTCTAAGATATTCATTCCCACCATCGTAATGATGTCTTTATTTGCATAATATGGGATGCGGCGTTCTTTACAAAGAGCAATCCTTCCATCCTTATACCTCACACCATTATCCTGAACGATGAGGATTGGACGATCCCCGTTATCAGGTACTTCATATCCTATTCCTAATACCCAATGGTAATCGTAAGCAAAATTCCCTCTCCACCGAAAATTAAACCATTTATCAAATTTAACAGCTACTGGCCGACCTGCATCAATCTCCACTTTATACACATCAAAATCGTTAAAAGTAGAGACAGAAAGCTTATGTCCCCCTTTTGGCGAGATTGAAGAGTGGATATAAGCTGTGATTCCCTTTACAAAACTACGTGTACTCATCCCCAAAGGGGTACCTCCGTGATGACTGTATATGTAATTAATATGAGCTGCTTTAGAGTGAAAATGACCTTTGCCACGAATAAAGTCCATTCCTAGCTGGGTATTCCAATACTCGGTTAAAGCTGCCAGCGTAGCTGGTCCACATGCAGAAGACGGGGATGAAACCCCAGCCTCCCACTGTGTGTATGGATCTACCGATAGTTTGTTACTAAGACTGGAGTTTCTATGTCTCATCAGGATGGTTCTCCCTTTGAAGAGTTCGGCTTAGAAGCTGAAAGGGCAGGGCCTTCCGGAAGTAAAATCACATTTTCACCAACATCCATAGATCCCTCTGAATTAGATCGTGATTCCATTTCCTGTGCAGGCTTCTGCTCTGCCTGAGCAATATCTTCCTCTTCGCCCTCATATTTGTTTTCAGGATTAATCTGTAGTGTGAAATAGAAATTAGAGCCGTTTCCTTCGCTACTCTCCACCGCAATGGCTCCGCCCATCAGCTCGACAAGCTTCTTGCAAATGGCTAGTCCTAACCCCGTCCCGGCATACTTACGATTAAACGAGGAGTGCAGCTGGTAGAATGATTGAAACAGCTGATGCTGCTTTTCTAAAGGAATACCTATCCCCGTGTCTCTGACATTAAACTTCAAAGTTGATTTCTTTGAAACCACGGACAATTTCTGCTCCACATAAATACAGACTTTACCTCGGTCAGTAAATTTAATCGCATTGCTGACCAGATTAACCAATACCTGACGTAATCGTCCTGCATCTCCCATAATGAACGTAGGAACTCCTGGTGCCATGCTGTAAGACAGCTCAAGATTTTTTTCCAAAGCCTTAGCCATAAACAGATCCGTTACACTGTCCAGTACCTCTCGAAGATGTACGGGCTCATGTACGATCATCATTTTTCCGGCCTCAATTTTACTGTAATCGAGAATTTCATTCAGAATATATAGAAGAGAGCTACTGCTCTCCTTAATAATATTTGTGTACTCACGTTGTTCTTCATCTAGTTCCGTCTCGGCAAGCAGATCAGTCATCCCTACAATGCCGTTCATAGGCGTGCGTATTTCATGGCTCATAATGGCTAGAAACTCTGATTTAGCCTGGTCCGCTTTTTCCGCAGATTCCTTCGCCCGAATGATCTCCTTCTCATCTGTAATATCCCTGAACACGACTACAACACCCTTAGGTTCACCTTTATCAAAAAGAGGGGTTACTTGGTACTCCGCAAGAAAACTTGTACCATCTTTACGCCATAAAACTGCATCCTTGCTCTGGTAAGATCCCCCTGACCTAATGGCTTTGATAAGTGGCGACTCCTCTGGCCGATAATGGATCCCGTCAAGCGCTGTCTGCTGAATATGATCTAGATAGGTATGACCCATGATCTCATCATGTTCATAGCCGAGCATATGCAAACCTGCAGGGTTGATGAAGGTCACCTTCTCCTCCATATCGAGTCCAAAAATACCCTCAGATACTGCATTTAATATAAGAGTGTACTCATTGCTTAGCTTCTCAATTTGTTCTGTATATCTTATACGTTCCGTAATGTCACGGGAAATACCATATACACCAACCACTTGATCGTCTACAATGATCGGAATATTAGTGGTATTAATCTCTACAAGATGGCCTTCTTTATGAATAAGCGTCAGATCATAGCTTTGGGGATAGCCCTTAGCAGCTAAGTTAAAATGATACAGCGTCTTCTCCATATCCTTCTCATGCACAACGGGACCAAAGTACATTCCGATCAGTTCTTCCAGCGAATACCCGGTCAGCTTCTCCAGATTCGCATTGGCTGTTAAATAATCGCCTTGCAAATTCATTGAGTACACAGCAGAGGGATTATATTCAAATAAGGATTTATAGCGCTGTTCATTCTCCTGAAGCTTGAATTCGAACTGTTTGCGCTCTTCAACTGCATGACGCGAGATTAAATCCAGCGAATTCTCGGAAATCAATCTATAATTACGTTCACTTTGATAAATCTGTTCCTCTAGATCTCGTTGATCTGCCATTTGTTGGTCTGCAATCTTTCGGTCTGTAATATCTTCGGCGTACACAATAATACACGAAGGGGCTTGTCCTGCTGTTCCAAATCCTGAGAATGTCAGGGAAAGCCATACCGGTTGATCCCCTTTGTGAAAGCATTCTTCCTTCTTCCAGCTCCCTGCTGGAGAATTCTGAAGCTCGTCCATCACCAATCTATAGGAAAGCTCTTTCGAAGACGTCTGTCTATTTTCCATTTCTGCAAAAATAGCCCCAGCAAGAAACTCAGCTTCCGTAAAGCCAAGTAAATTGCAAAAAGCCGGATTGACCTTCAGCCAGTTACCCTTACCATCGTTTAAAGACAGTACGGCTATTCCCTCTGGGGACCACATAAATGCATGTTCCAACATTGTGCTATATTCTACCGCGTTATCCATCTACGCCAGACCTCCTTTGTTGCGAACGTTGCATCCTTTATTCCATCCTAAGTTCAGTATACGATAAGAGAAGTGAGTATAGAAATGCCCTCCGTATCATTTTGAATTGTGAATAGCTTAATTTTAAATATTGACTGGATGGCCTGGGGCAAACTATTATTAAACATAATAATATCGTTCGTGACCTATTACGCTGGAAGCACCCGTAATAAAGGCTTTTGCCTTTGCTACGGGTGCTTTTTTTGTTGCCATTAGGTTTCGATAATAGGAGGAGAATAAATGAAAATATTTAAGCCAGTGCCCTTACTACTGCTTACGATCCTGCTACTGCTAAGCACATCATCAGGAGCTATTGCTGCATCTACAACAGAATTAACCCCTTCTATAAAAGCAGCTTTTGATCTGACGGCCGCAACGGCAGAAGGTCCTGCCAGGGTTAAGCTGACTTCTCTTTACAATGATTTATCCACCTTAAAGCTGCAGTATGATCAGCGCGAGGAGCAAATCCGAATCCTTCACTACAATAATGAGCAATCGCTAGTTGTGGTTCGTCAACAAATTAAAGGAATTGATCTTGAAACAGTGACCCGATTGGAAGCCTCCGTTAAGAGTAGCAAGCAGCGCTATCAGCCCTTATTTGACCAGTATAGTGCACTTAACAAGCGAATTAGTATCGCCAAGTCACTTAAGGACAAGACCTTGAATACCGTACTGCGTGCCCAAGGTGATGCTATGAAGATCTTGGTTCAGTTGGCACGCCAAGAGATCAGTGACAAGCAGAATCAGCTGAACGCCGCGAAAAAGAAACGTTCCCAAAAGATAGCCGAAGCGCGTAAAACCTTGTCTGGTATTGAAAGTCCTCAAATCACGATCAAATCTAACAAGAGCGTAATCACCTCGTTAAACAAACGTGTCTCAGCAGATTGGACTGACTTTAAAGCAGCGATTCGCAAACAAAACCTTACCCTAACCAACCAGTCCTTAGCTGCACTGGTCTCCGGTTACCGTCAGATCGCAACCCATAAGCAAAAAATAATTGAGCTCGAACAAAAGGTTTCCCTTGTTATTGCGAATACGAAGAAGCAAATCAGTTAGCGGACTTCTTCTTCTCATTTGCTCTGCGGTAAGCCATCACTTTGCGGTACATGCTTTTATTAGAAAGATGTTTGAAAATATATGGATCTGGACTCGTATTCACTTCAATAATCCAAGGCGTCATATGCTTATCTAATCCTACATCTACACCAATCTGTTTAAAGCCAGGATATTTCTTATGGTAGAAACGTCCGGTATCCTCACCTAGCTTTCGCAATATCTTAAGCATCTGAGCTTGCTGAGCATCGTTCAAATAAGGCGACAGCAGCTTCTCCATAGACATTAGCGTACCACCGTTATGATAATTGGTAACAATCTTGCCCTTCTCAGCTACTCGGCCAATCAATCCGGTAGTTTCCCATTTGCCACGCGGACTGAGCTGGACCATCACACGGATATCAAAACGATGCTTTCCGTGCTTTAGCAAAACAATCCCTCTCTGAATCAAGTAACTGCGTCCGCGTGTTGCTTTCTTAAGGGATGAATAAAAGGTGTCATAGGCTCCAAAGGTTTTTATCTTTGTTCCACTTTGGTATTTGTATTCTGTTCCATGAGAATCCTTACTCTGTTCAACCTTCATTACACCGTTACCATAGGTGCCATGTTCCGGCTTAACGTAAATCATCCCATATTTCAAGAGCATCGTTCTTAAGTTTGCTTTACTAAACTTCACTGTTTCTGGAATGAGCGGTGAAATCTCGGAACTTTGCATGAGCACCTTGGTTTTAATCCATTTGCTGGTCAACGCAGACTTTAACTTTGTTCCCAATTGCCCTCTCCCCTGTCACTCAAATAATGATCACAGCCTTGCTTAACCTTAGTATTTTATGCTCCGACTATATGAATGGAATGGGTTGAACGCCCTCTCCGCTCTCAGATGTATCTCCAGATACTCAAGCTGCATATGGTGGGAAGAGGATAACCATTAGCGGATCAGAGGAGGCATGAACCATGCATATTTGTATTATTGCGCCGGAACGTCTCCCGGTTCCGGGAGACGGGTCAGTAGAAATCTGCATTTGGGCCATTGCCAGAAAGCTGGCTGAGAAACATAAGGTTACCATTGTGAGCCGCAAAGTGCTGGGACTGCCCGATGCTTCCATATTGGAGCGGGTCAGAATCATTCGGTTGCCCGCAAGTACTCCCGTTCATTATCGTACTTCGGTATTAGACTACATTCAGAATGAGTCATTTGATATAGTTCAGGTCGATAATCGCCCCCATCTTATGTCTGCTGTAAAGAAACGGCTCCCTCATCTTCCGGTATTTCTATTTCTGCATTCTCTTACATTCACACCGGACACAGTTAAGACTGCTAGAGCCTTGGCTAGAGCAGATCTGATTATTGCGAACAGCCACTCTCTACAGCGAAGACTAACCCGTCGCTTCCCTCAATTAAACAATGAAATCCGTATTGTCCTGCTCGGAGCAGATCTTGATCGATTCACTCCTGTAGCGCTACAGGAAAAATACCATCTTCGCAAACTTTACAGACTCCCGAGGGTCTTTACCGTCTTATTCGTCGGTCGAGTCATTCCCCGCAAAGGGGTGCCCATATTGATACGTGCTATGTACCATTTAAATAAGCACCTTCCTGCTCATCTTGTAATTGCAGGCAAAGGGAAACCGTCATATTTGCGACAGCTGAAGCTGCTTGCACAGCGACTAGGCGTATCCGTTTCCTTCCTTGGAAATGTAGCTCATGAGGATATCCATACCATTTATCAAGCAGCCGACTGCTTCGTATGTCCTTCTCAGAATCATGAATCCTTTGGGCTTGTTAATGTAGAGGCCATGGCCTCGGGACTACCGGTCATCGCTTCTAGCAATGGCGGTATCCGTGAGATTATCGACTCCGGCCATAACGGATATCTGGTGGAACGATATCGCGAGGCCTTGCCCTTTGCTAGAGATTTGCTGCGACTAGGCCGGAATCCGGAGGTAGCAGCAACCATTGGGAAACAAGGACGATCGGATGCGCTTGAAGCCTTCAATTGGCAACGTACAGCAACTGATTTGGAACGGCTTTATCAAGCTGCCTTAGTACAGCAATAGATCCTATAAACATAAAAAAGTAGTCCGCCTCCATTCACTGGAGACGGACTACTTTGATTTAAATAAATTGAACAACTGTAAGTACAAGCCCTACAACAAAACCGCATAAGGCACCGTTCACACGAATCCACTGAAGATCTTTACCTACTTTATCCTCCAGCATATTCACTAGACTAGCATCGTCCATGCTATCCAGATTCTCCTTCACCAAAAGACCGATTCGGAAGTGGTTAGCCTCTACAAATGCAATCAATGAAGCGCGAATCCGCTCCTCCCAGCTACCGATCCACTCTTGTTCCTTACTAATACGGCGCATAAGAAGGGTGTATAGTGCAAATAGTTTTCGTCCGCCAGCTGCCCGGTCCTCTTCTAATAAGGAGAGTGCCTTACTACGTACGTTCTCCAATTGAGTATGCAGAAAAGCAGTTACTGCTTCTCCCTCAAGCTCTTGTAGTGCCCATTCTTTCACAGAAGTCATTCTAGCCTCATCATTAACAATCTGGAACAACGCCACCCGAATTTCCCGGATGATCTCTTCACGATAAGGGCTATCCTCTTCACGAAAATCGCGAATACCGGACTGCAGCATGCCTTGCAGCATTTCACCAAGCATATCCGCATCCATGAATCCAACGAAAGCCTGAAAAGCCATCCCTTTCAGTCCACCGAGCTTTACTTCAGCCAGTTTCTCGCTGGCGATCTTACCCAGCATAGCTTTCGTTTCAGGACGACCGCTCCAGTTAGATACCCCTTCCAGCGCATAATCCAGAGCCGCTACATCTTTTCCGTCGTTCATTAATTTAGTGACAATCTTATCAGCCGCAACTCCAAGCTCCGCTTCACGAATATAGTCAGAGGCTGCCTTTTGAAGAAAAGGTACAGCTTTCTCTACCGGAAGACGTGACACGAATTCGCTAAGTTGCTCTAGGATCTGGGCTCTCGCCTTCTTCTTGCTAAAGAACTTCGTCAGCAGCTTGGAACTCATAGACATAATGCCAAACTTGCGCAGCTTGTTCTCAATACTCTCTTTGTTCAGCAGCTCAGTCTCCATAGCGGTAATTAACGACTGAATAATCTTATCCCGATTCTTGAGCAGCAGTGAGGTATGTGGAATACGCAGCCCGAGCGGATGGCGGAATAACGCGGTTACCGCGAACCAGTCGGCAATCCCCCCAACCAGCCCAGCCTCAAAGCCACCTCTTAGTAGAATTACAGCGAGATTTTCAGGTAGAAATAGTGTAATCAGAAACCCACATGCCATAAAAGCTAGTGACATGGTGGCCAAGTTTTTGGATCTCACGATTAGTCCCCCTTACATACACAGCTGCCGATGTCCTTACGCAGGAAAAATACCGACGGATCACGTCCCACGAACATGAACTGACGATAGACTCGGCTAGTCGATTAGTTTAACAACTATTGTACCACGACTGAACTATATTCTAAAAATATACGATTAGACTAGGAATGAAAAGGTGTTTTTGGTTTTCAGAATATTAATGATAAGATACAATTAACGTTCTCACTTGCCCGCGAAGGGGACAACTATGACTGGATAAGGAGATCTTACAATATGCTGATTGCTTTAGATATGGATGGAACATTGCTGAACGAAGAAGGACAAATTAGCCCAAAGAACCGCGAGGCGATTATAAAGGCTCAAAATTTAGGTCATATCGTAATTATTGCTACGGGACGCTCTTTTATGGATGCGGAACGACAACTGCGGCTGGCAGATCTGGAATGCCCTGTAGTCAGTCTGAATGGCGCAGTGGTTACATTGTCTGACCACACACTGGCAGCAAGTAAACCGCTGAAGAAGGAAGACATCATTCCTGCATTACGCTGGATGAACGAAATTCCGGATTTGTATTACGAGGTATACACAGAGGACAACGTATATGTGGAGCTCAATAAACGGGTAAGATTAGAGAAACTATCTGCACTAAGTGAAGAAGAAGTACCTGAGGAAGTCAGCTGGCTGCTAAAAGCAATGATCGATCAGCAGTTTCAACAAGCGGCTGTAACTTACGTCGAAAGTATGGAAGAGATCTGGAGTAAAGAAGAAAACGTCATTTATAAAACATTAGCCTTTTCTCTAGACCGGGAACTGCTCAAAGAAGCCTCCACCCGCTTCGCCGCGATCCCTGGCCTTATTATTACAGCCTCCCATGTCAATAATATCGAAATTAACCATGAGGACGCCAACAAAGGCTCCGGTGTAGCTATGCTCGCCGCCCACTATGGCATCCCGCTAACAGATGTAGCCGTAATGGGTGACAGCTATAATGATCAACCGATGTTCGAGGTGGCAGGCTACCGGATTGCCATGGCTAACGCAGCACCAATTCTAAAGGAAATGGCTGAATTTGTTACAGTCAGTAATGCCGAAGATGGAGTGGCGACAGGACTTGAGCATCTTATGGCTAAATTCTGAACCAACATGCCTGGCTTAAATCATAAACTGCCAAAATAACCTCTAACATCATCCTGAGGATGGGTTAGAGGTTTTTTTAAGATTGTCTTAACTAGTTATAGCTACAGCTTTATACAAGGATGATTGTCCAAGCTCAATGGCTTGGCAAACTCAACGTCTTTTAATAACTCGTTATTCCGCTTATTGTGCATAACACGTGATTCGGATAGCCCTGACTGAATCTCCTTGAGCATTTGACGATTCTCATCATATAAGGTAACTGCCAGTGTATGATCATCTTGTCTTACAACCAGCTCCATATTGGGCTTAACTTCAAGCGATACCGTTTCGAAAGGAGACATATCGATGATAACTTCCAGTCCCACATTCTTGAATGTATAGGCGTAAGTGATTTCAAGTCCACGGTTATACGTGGCTTCGATCTGTCCCTTTCCTATGTTCACATTATAAGCCAAGGATTCAAGCTCTTGCGGAATTCTTGGAGCAATTGTCAGTGTATTGTTAATCAGGTCTGGACGGATACCTAAGAAATATTGGTACCACACACGCAGGTGCTCAGCATTGGACCAAGCTTGCAGGTATGCACCCGTCAACTTCGCCCATTTCTCATCTTCCTCAGGATAAGCATCCATATTCTCACAAAGTCCACCAACAACACCTAAATTCAAGGCCTGCCAGTTCATATTCTTGAATAGCTGATAGGCCGTTTCTTCCTGCCCTGCTTCAATCATACGCTGCATCGCAATACCATTAAGCCAAATCCAAACCGCACCGTTATGGTAAGCCTCGTCTTTCGGATAATGAGATGTTAAATGAAACGGACGAAACAATGGGTGATGTCTATCTAGCGAAGCAACACCCCATGGATAGACCAACTCTTCCCACGCGGTACGAATCGCTCTAGCCTTAAAATCGTTATCATCAAACATTTCAAAAGCAAATAACTGGTTTGGGCGCAGGGAGAATTCCGGCTTGTCTTCTGCATCCAGTCTGTCTGCTAAATAAGGATGCGCTTGATCAATGAAATCAACCTCAAAATGGCGCTTCAAGGTTTCAGCAATGCCCTTCCATTTATCAGCATTCACCTTGTCATTCATATATTCAGCAAAGTAAACACCAGCAAGCAATTGGTTATACCAGAGTGCTTGAATATCATTGGCACGGGTATCCCGAGGAGAATATGACTCCAAATTGCCATCCCGGGCATCCATCCAAGTTTCATTATCTGCGTGCTTCAAGTACCCTTTATCATCTACCCAATATTTAATGGAACCTTCAATACTATATTGTACATTGTGATACAGCTCTTTAATGATCGCTGTATCTCCTGAATACTTAACGTAATCCTGCAACTGGATAATGAATCGCGGCGTACCATCCGTTGTATGGTAATCCACTTTTCCAGGAGACAAGATATTTGGAATTCTACCAAAGTATTTAGAATCTTCGTCCGTATTCTGAAACTCTGCGAATGATAGCAAGATATTTCTAGCCGTTTCGAATTGCCCTGTAACGAGCACAGCGCCTGGAAGAGCTATGAATTGATCCCGTCCCCAATATTCGTTAAACCATGGCAGTCCTGCATAGATACCATCACCCTGCTGTCTAGTAACCAACTGATCCATTGTGATGTTCAACCAATTCATGGCTAAAGTAAATGTATCATCACTGCTGGTTAGATGGGCATTATGGTGTAAGAAATCTTCCATCCGCTTAACACGTTCATCTTTCAAAGTGCTAATATCTTGTCTAGCTTTAAGGATTAAGCTTGCTGCTTCTTCGGATGTCTTACCTGCAGCGATATAGTAACCCCCAGCGTTTGCACCGGCAATTAGAACTTCATTATCCATATGCAAAGGTGAAAGGTTGATAGCACTAACTGCAATCACCCAATCTCCCTCGATAGCGCTAAAGAACGCGATATGATCCTGTTGGTTTATATAGCTAACATTCTCTCCCCTTAAAACGATGCCTATGTCTTCCTTAGCATTAGCGAGACTAATTTCTAATAGATTATGATAATCCAACAACCACAGCTCTTCTGTAAGATCGGCGTGCTTACGCACCATTCTATAAGGATAGGCCCAAACTTCAGATTGTCGATTGTCTAGCTTCTGTTCACCTACGAATAAGGTGTATCCACCGAAAATTCTATTCTTAGCAATATTAAGTCCCTCAAAAAATGCATGTTCCACATGATCCGTATGATGGGATTGCGTAAAATAAAATGCTGCCTCTTTATTCGTAAATGAAATACTCCGATTGGCTTCTTGAGAGACAAATGTCTTCATGTCATCCAGAATTGATGTATGAACTTGATTACTATTCATTGTAAGCCTCCTACTTGAAAATAGTAGGCCGCTATGAAGCTTCATAGCGGCTGTCTACTAATATTTATTCTTTAACCGAACCAACGACAATCCCTGATACGAAATACTTTTGCATAAACGGATAAATCAACAACAATGGTAGCGTAGAAACTACGATTTTAGCAGCGTTCAAAGTCTTATTCGAAACTTTTGCTAATTCCAATAATTTTTCAGGATCTGTAATGTTCTGAACCTCAACGCTAAGCTGTTGGATATAGGTTTGCAATGGATAATTCGCCGTTTTATTAATATATACCAGGGCACCAAAGTAATCATTCCAATGGCCCACAATAGTAAAGAGCGTAACGGTGGCAAGTGTAGGCAATACTATTGGAAGATAGATTGTTCCTAATATTCTCCACTGTGAAGCTCCATCTATATTTGCAGCTTCCTCTAGAGATTTCGGTACAGCCCGGAATGCATTCATCAGCAAGATAACATTCCCTATCGGTACTGCACCCGGCAAGATCAATGACCAGATGGAGTCTAAAAGATTAAGCTCTTTGACTACCATAAAGGTTGGAATCAATCCGCCTGAGAATAACATCGCGAAGATAACGAGATTCATATAAACCTTCTGACCCGTGAATACTCGTGAACTTTTAGACAATGGATAGGCTGTAAGAATCATCAATACCATATTCACAAGCAGACCTAACACTACCCGTTCTACAGAGATCATGAATGAACGCCAAAACTGGCTGTCAGACAATAACTTTTCATAGGAGCTAAACGTCGGATTAACCGGGAATATACTTACTAGATTTGCGGAAGCCGCCGCATTATCACTGAAAGAGATGGCTACTAAATTGACTAACGGTATGAGACAGGACAAGGCGAACGCTAGAACAAATACCCAGATAATAACATCTGCAATACGACCCTTGATGTTAGATGCGTAAATGGGAGAACCCCCCTTTCTTTAGAAAATACGATAATCCGTAAGTTTTTGGGCCAATTTATTCGCAGAAAGAATCAGTACGATACCAACGACCGACCGTAATAGGCCAACTGCTGTACCTAAGCTGTATTGTCTTTCTACCAGACCCACCCGATAAACGTAGGTATCAATAATATCCGAAGATTCATACACCAAAGGATTATACAGATTGAAGATCTGATCAAAACCAGCATTCAATACATTCGGCAAGTTCAAGGTTGTAACCAGCAAAATAGTTGGCATTAAGCCTGGCAACGTGATGTGCCACAGTTTCTTAAACCGGTTGGCTCCATCAATGGAGCCCGCCTCATAAAGTCCGGGATCAATGGATGTCAGGGAAGCTAGGTAGATGATTGAACCGTACCCAAAACCCTTCCAGACATCTGTTAATACTAGCATCGGTCTAAACCAAGTATTGCTGGCCATAAACAAGACCGGGTCAATCCCAAACCAACTTAACATGGCATTAACAGGACCTTCATAAGAGAAGATATTCATGACTACAGTAGCTAAGATCGCCCATGACAAGAAGTTCGGCAGATAAACAACCGTCTGTATGAATCGCTTAGCAAACTTTACCCGAATTTCATTTAATAACAGGGCAAACACGATGGATGTAAAAGTACCCACGATAATTTTCCATAACGCGATAACGATCGTATTACTGAAAATCTGTTTGCTGTCAGGAATTTGGAGCATAAATTTGAAATTATCAAGACCTACCCAGGATGAACCACTCATTCCCTTAGCCGGAACATAATTTTGAAAAGCCATTATAATACCGAACATTGGAATAAACGAAAAGATAATTAGGAAAATCATTCCTGGCGCCATCATGAGATGGAATGCTGTCTGATCTTTTTTATTTTTCATTTACGGATCATCTCTTTCAACATCATTTGGTTGCTATCGCTTCGTTAACTTCCTTAGTAATTACTTCGCCGCCAGTTTTATTCCAGCTTTCTACAAACTTATCAAATGCGTCAGGTGTTTGCTCACCTGTAATGATCTTCAAGTACATTTCAAGTTCCATTTTAGTAAGTGTCGGCCATTTCAACGTCATGGATGATGTACTTCCAAAGAATAATGGATTCACTTCTTTAATATTAGAGGCTTTCACCAAACTAGCTGTCGTAATACTGGAAGTATATCCAGCCCATGCATTGGAGTCTGGTGTTTCTCCATTCTTCTTACTATCAAGAAATTTCTTATAGGAGTTATAAGCCGTTAAATCCTCATTGCTAGTTAATTTACTTGTATCGCCTGTTTCTAATGCTTCTTTCATGATGTCAACGTTACGATAGAAAGCGTCATAATAATCGATATTAATAGCGAGCGGAGATCCGCCAACATTCATACTCTTATAATCTTCAAATTCTTTCAAAGCTTTTTCATCTTTTTCTTGGTAACGCTGATAGTCATATTGAACACTCACAAGCTTGGCTGCAAGTTCAGGATGTTCAAAGCCTTTGCGAACAACCAAATAACTGCTGGAAGGATTTCCAGTGAACATTGTAAGCGAGCCATCCTCTGATTGTGGGGCAACATAAGATACCCATTCCGCTTCTGGATTCAGCTTAAGCGTGTCAGCCACAGTCCAGCTTCCCCACCAGTTATCCATGAACGACCCACTTTTTCCGCTTGTAAGTAGCGCCTTGCGGTCATCACCAGTACGTACTGCAAACTGACGATCTATCAAGTTATTCTTGTACATTTCAGACAACTTGGTCAGTGCTGGCTTCATCTCTGGTTGAACAGATCCGTATACAGCCTTTCCACTTCCATCATCAATCCACTGTTTTGGATACGCACCATATAGTGAAAAGATATTATTAAATGAGAATTGTCCACCAGAGACACCGGCAACGTTTTCATTATCGACAACAAGACCTAGCGTTTTACCCGCTCCGTTACCACCTGGATCTTTTTCTACAAATTGCTTAATAATGTTCTCGACATCAGCCATTGATTTCGGCTCAGCAAGTCCCAATTTGTCCATCCAGTCTTTGCGAAGCCAGAGGATACCAGGACCATGTGAGATTTCAGTAGTTGGTATGGCCATCAGCTTGCCATCGAACTTTGCGCTATCCAGAACACGACCACCGTAGGAATCATAAATTTCCTTAATTCGATCGCTGGCAGTATTTTCATAAACCTCGGTCAGATCTGCAATCAGATCGTTCTCATAAAGCTGTTGCAATGTCGCGTAGTCAGGAACCACCATTAGATCAGGGATTTCACCGCTTACAATCGCCATCGAAACTTTCTGACTATAGTCTGTACCATCATTGGACTCAAACGAGGTCGTATTTTGAATGTTCAGCTTATCCTTGAAATATCTTGTCCACACATTGTTTGTGGCATTATCTTTCTCATAAGGCGTTCCTGCAAGTGCTGAATAGCTCGTTGCCACTTGTCCAACAGAATAAGTAACTGTTTCAGGATAGGCGCCAAATGGAGTCGTCTGTGCTTCTTTCCATGCAGGATCACTCGCATCTGTCTTTGGGGTAGATGCTGAAGAATTATTAGAACTTGAACAACCTACCATAGCAACAGCTAATAGTGATGCTAATACTATGGAGCTTGATTTTCTCAATTTATGTTTCATTATAAGAGCCTCCCTTTTTCTATAAAAAAACTCGTATTAGAAAACGATTTCAAAGCGCCGGCCAGCTTCAAAAAAATTTATATTGTTACTTCCTTAAGTTTATAGATTATTGCTATCCATCGTAAACGCAAAAAAATTATGTTTTACACAAATAAATACTCATCATTAACGATAATATCGAGGAATAATTGCTACGGTCGAAGATCTTATACTACAATATCAATGTCACTACATGTCGAAAGGTGGTAAATAATGTTATCCATATTGGTGGTAGATGATCATAAGGAGGAGCGAGAGGGGATTGCTTTCCTCATTAAGGAGCTTGGCTTCCCCCTCCAATTGCATGTTGCAGAAAACGGTCGTAAAGCACTTGAATATGTAAGCGCACACTCTGTCGATATTCTATTTACCGATGTGCGGATGCCTATAATGGATGGATTACAGCTAACAAAGGAAGCATTAAAGTTGCACCCCAAATTAAAGGTGATTTTGTTCAGTGGATTCGCTGAATTTGAGTATGCCAAAACAGCCCTTTCCCTGGGCGTATCCGAGTATCTTTTGAAACCGGTTAACATTGAAGCATTCCAAACTACTTTAGAAAAAGTTATTCAGGAATTAAAGAACCAGCAACAAAAAGAAGAAGCGTCACAAAGAAAGCTAAGCTATGTGAGAAAACATCTACTCTTCTCTCTAGTCAATGGCATCGGAAGCCCGCCGCCTCTTCAAGAGCTGTCTATTGAATTACCCAGCCATTACAATAAAATGCTTTTGTTAGAATTCGATAAGCCATTTTTTGAATCTGTGGATTCGGAGTTCGAAGAGTTTGTTCTTGGTTTAGTAGACACATCTGCTGATTACTTAAATCTAAACGGATGTCAGAGTCTACTACTGTTTCCCGAGCAAGAGTCCCCTTCTTCCCAGTTTGATAATAATTCAGCGATGCACCTGCATCATTGCATCTTTGATAAATATAAAGTAAATTGTTATCTCGCTATGAAAGAGGAAGTAACCTCAATACTAGATTTAGGTTCACTTTTGACTTCATTAGAAGAATTGATGGAATATCGTTTTTTTCTCCCAGATACCTTTGTGTTTAATACACAAAATGACTTACATTTCTCTGAGGCCTTGTATCCAGACCTTACAGATAGCCATCTACTAGATCAGATTCGAAATAATCTGAAGGATCAAGATATTTTTAGCTTACGAGCAAATACTGAGATTTTATATCAAAAATACGTACATCAAGTACAGTATTCACATTTATATGTAAAGTATATGTTCTCCACAATCTATCAAGAGATCATGACACAAGCTGCACCTATATCAGAAATGGAGCTGCAGACTGCCGTCGAGATCATATATGGATCTGAAGATTTGCGGGATATCAAAGATATCATATTTGAAGGTATCGCTCGGATTGATCAGAACTCTACTAACCATGAGCCTACTCAGAACCGTGATGTCGATGCCGTCAAACAATATATTGAACAATATTATGCAGATGATCTCAGTCTGGAAATGCTTGCTGCTAAAGTGTATTTGTCTCCACATTATCTTAGCTCCATATTCAAGAAGCAGACAGGCTGTGGGCTTAATAAATATATTAAGAATGTCCGCATGCAAAACGCAAAAGAGTTGTTAACAAATACGCATCAAAAAATATCAAATATTTGCACCGCAGTGGGCTATCGCAATATTTCATACTTCTGCCAAAATTTCAGGGATTTCTACGGGTACACACCAGAAAAATATAGACAGTATAATCAGAAGTCCTCTGTATATCGGGAGGAGCATCATGCAACTTTGGCGGACACTTAAGCAAAATATTCGCGACTTGAAGTTTCAAACCAAGATCATGCTTTCATTTATGTTAATCAGTATGATTCCTGTGATTATATTGGGCAGCTTCTGCTATCAAGAAGCCAAATCATCCCTCATTAAGCAATCCAAATCTGATTTGAAAGCAGCCTTAAATCAAGGGGCTTTAGCTTTAAATAGTCATCTGGATGTCTACAATAAACTCATGAATTTCTTGAGTTTTAATCAGGAAATTATTAATTCAGCTAATCATACCTACACAAGTATGTATGAAATGTATGATCAGTTAACCCATGTGATTGACCAAAATTTCAATACGGCACGGTATCTAAATACAGGTGTAGAACAAATCACTCTGTATACAGGAACCAATCTTTTGGCACATGGCAATACTGTCCGAGCCCTAAATGATATTAAACAGAAACATTGGTACCCGACGTTGATGAAGTCAGTCGATGTCCTGTGGTTTACGGATAATAAGGAGATTTTTGCTGTTCGACGCATTATTAATACGAAACAGAAAGATCCAAAAGAAAATGTGCTGTATGCACGTGTGAATTACGATTCGTTATTCACACCTTTTGACTCCCTACTCTCTCAAGGTTCAGAGATTCTCGTCAAAGATGCTTATGGAAAGTCGATCTATGCCTCGCCTGGTATAGAAGGATATATTCCTTCCAATAGCACAAACAACTTAGATACGCTGCAATGGAAAAATACAAAGTACACTGTATTGCAATCTGAAGTTCCTATATCAGGATGGACAGTGATGTTATGCAAACCTACGAAGATGATTACGAATTCTGCTTGGAAAATCCTTTCGACAGTTGGGCTTGTTATTGTTGCCTGTATTGCTGCCGTTGCTATAACCGCCAATCTATTCTCTCGAAAGTTCAATTCACAAATTAAGCGTCTGCGCAATAATATGCGCACCGTAGAAGAGGGATCCCTGGAAGTTACCGTCACCAGCACATCCAAAGATGAAATTGGGGATTTAATCAGAGGCTTTGGCAATATGGTTGACAAAACAAAAGTGTTAATCGATAAAGTCTACATTGAGGAAATTTCACGAAAAGAATATGAAATGAAAGCCCTACAGGCTCAGATTAATCCTCATTTTCTATATAATGCTCTTTCGCTCATCAATTGGAGAGCCATTCGAATCCATGCAACAGATATAAGTGAAATGGCTCAGCTTCTATCCACGTTCTATCGGACTACGCTGAATAAAGGGAATAATATTATTTCGGTTTCAGATGAACTATTGAATGTACAATCTTATATACAGATTCAGCTTAACATGCATAGCAACAGCTTTGAGATAGAATATCAGATCGACGAGGCTATTCTCTCTTATTACATGCCTAACCTGATGCTTCAGCCTCTAATTGAGAATGCTATTATTCATGGTATTGAGAATAGAGAAGAAGAAGGAAGCAAAATTATTCTATCCGGAGAAATGGTGGAGGAGTGTATCATCTTCAAAGTAAAGGATAATGGCGTTGGCATCCCACAAGAACGACTCAATCTTCTGCTTAAATCCCAGTCTATAGGCTATGGGCTCAAAAATGTAAATGACCGGGCTATGCTAATGTACGGACCAGAGTACGGCTTGTCCATTACCAGTATTCTAGGACTGGGAACGGAGGTCACATTTCGATTTCCATCCAAAAGATACGAAGGTGGCTCAGATCTATAACTCATTTAAATGCAGTGATGTAAATTAGCTACACTCTAAAATTAAATTCAACCGGGACATGTACGCTGGATTAAACCCGGTTGATTTTTTTCAATCTATTGAATTACAAATGATCAGGAGCGCTTTCCTCCCCCACCCATTCAGCAGAAACACGTACATAATCCCCCACATCAGAAGATGTCACCAGTTCAATAATGATCAATTCGAGCGGCGTAATCGCCCGCAAACCATGTCTCGCACCGGCAGGTACTATAACTGTGTCTCCGGCTGCAACTGCATAAAGAACGCCGTTCATACGGTACTCTCCATTGCCCGAAAGAAAAGACCATATTTCTTTGGTATGCCTGTGAAAATGATAGCTGGTGTGCTTCCCTGCCAACATCGTGATTTTGGAAGTCGTAACCTCAACTCCAGCTGCTGTTCGTGAGAAATCCAGAATGCGTGAGCTTCCCCACCGCTTTTCTTCAATCATCGGCTTCGCGGCATGACCCTCCAGCTTCTGCTTAATCCGTTTCGCCTGCTCGATCCCAGCAACCAAAATACCATCCGCACCCGCCGCCACAATCAAACCTGGGGCACCGATGACATGTACGGGACAAGAGAGTTCGTTCACTAAATAGGTTCCTTTTGAATCCTCAGAAATGCTCCCCCTGCCAATTACCTTTTCCTGCAAATGAGGGGTAAGCGCATCCCAACTACCAATATCCGCCCAAACTCCGGTGTAAGGAATAACTACTGCTCGCTGCGTATGCTCAAGCACTTCATAGTCAAAACTTCGTTCTGGCAATTCGTCATAACGCTCCACTAGCTCCATGTAATCTGCTGAAAGATTCCGTTCCACCATAGTTGAGAGCAAGTATCCTAATGTGCAGGAGAACACCCCACAGTTCCATAGTCCTCCACAGGAGATGAACTCGGCTGCCGCCATTTCGTCTGGTTTCTCTGCAAATTGCTTCACATTTAAAAAAGACATCCCCTCTGAACCTTCACTCGGCAATATATACCCGAACTGTGTGGATGGGAATTCAGGCGTAACACCGATCAGGGCAATATCCGCTTGTGATTCGGACAGCACGCTGGGAAACTGCCGAAGCTGACTGAAAAAAGAAGCCTCCACATAAGAATCCACCGGAATGACCACAACGATCTCTTCTAAGTCTATTTTCTTCACGGAATGCAAATAGCTCGCCGCCAATGCAACTGCAGTAAAAGTTCCCCGCTTCTGTGGCTCCGCCAGTAAAGCAACCTGATTGCCAACAGATTTGCGGGTAATTTCCACCTGACTGCGATGGGTTACAATGCAGCTTGAATCTAACAATCCTGCCTCATCCAGCCCTCTGCATACTCGCTCGATCATCGACTCCATGCCGCCATTTTCTGTTGGAAGAAGTCTTAAAAATGCCTTTGACCTGATCTCATTCGACAGCGGCCACAGCCTCTTCCCCGATCCCCCTGAAAGGAGCACGATCTGCAACGCTATCGCCCCCCTGCGCTGGACTTACTACTCGGTGTTCTCACATACCCCTTTCGTTTATGAAAAGACAATGATCTATACCTTTCCGCCAGCTCATTGAGCTTCTGCTTGGACAGCTGACCTGCATTCATATGGAGGCCTTTATTGCGTGCTTTTTGGATCTTCATGCCCCCGCGATCCTTTGAATACAGGTAATTCCCATAAGTTTCGAATTCAGAAAAAGCAAATTGCTTAGTTCGGTTCATACTGTGTATAATCGCCGAATACCAAGGCTTCTGATGCTTTGCTTCAATCTCTCTTTTCATCTGAGTCAATTGGCTGCGTTCAAACAGCATATAATGCGTCACAAAAGAAGAAGCAGATGCCGCCTTCTTACCCATTAGCTTCCTATAGGTTGTAAAGTACTGAGGCTGACTCCAATTGCGACTGTAAAAAATCGTCTTTCCCTTTTCACGGAATCGATGAGGAGCGATTAAGACCGTATCTGCATCGATGACTAAAAAATAGTCAGCCGTACATAGCTTGTCACCATTCAGCTTCAACAATTGCTGGAACAACCAACCGGATCTTTCCCATTTCCGTGAACGGTAATGGATATCTTTTTTTGTAATCGGAAGGACTGTATTCTCATCGACAAAGGTACAGCCCTTTTTTCGGCAGAAATCCAGTATACGAGTCTTTTTTGGAGCAACAATCAATATACGACCTATCGGATGCTTAACATGTGTTCGGACAGCGTCAATAACATAGGGGAGTGTAGCCAAATCTTTCTCGATAGCCGGAATCAGTACATCTATGGTAACGGCATGTCTTATGCGGACCTTATTGGGCGAGGGCATACGGTCATCTCCATATCATGATTTTGCTTTAGGATATGAGGATAATAAGGAAAGGGAATGGGCTTTACTGTAAACTTAAGAGAGGACAAGGGGGGATTCATACCCTTCTTTTCGCCCATAGAGCCCAATTCGCTCCTTTCTGGGGTATTTATACCCTTCTTTTCGCTCACAGAGCCCAATTCGCTCACTTCTGGGGTATTTATACCCCTCTTTTCGCTCACAGAGCCAATTCCGCTCACTTCTGGGGTATTTATACCCCTCTTTTCGCCCACAGAGCCAAATCCGCTCACTTCTGGGGGATTTATACCCTTCTTTTTGCCCATAGAGCCCAATCCGCTCACTTCTGGGGGATTTATACCCTTCTTTTCGCCCACAAAGCCAATTCCGCTCACTTCTGGGGTATTTATACCCCTCTTTTCGCCGCCGGAGCCAAATTCCCGCATTTATACGGGATTTATACCGCACATTTCACCCCCAGAGCCCAATTCCAGCTTTTCTACGGTATTTATACCGTTCTTTTCGCCCGCGGAGACCGATTCCAGCCTTTCTACGGGATTTATACCGTTCTTTTCGCCCGCGGAGACCGATTCCAGCCTTTCTACGAGATTTATACCGTACATCCCGCCACTTGAGCCCAATTCCAGCTTTTCTACGGGATTTATACCGTACATTTCACTCACCGAGCCCATTTCCCATATTTCTACGGGATTTATACCCTACATCCCGCCACTCGAGCCCGATTCCCGCTTTTCTACGGGATTTATACCGTACATCCCGCCCACCAATCCCCATTCACACAACCAAGCTCCACACTCCCCCATACTATATCCAGCATTTTTTTCTGTGCAGTAAAAAGGCTGGGATGGTATATTGTAGATTGGCTAAATTTTCGGCGTATTTTAATCGGCACATTTTAAGATGAACTCAACCATTCTCCAACTAGTTTTGTTGAGCTCACTCTATACAGAAATATATGAAGGTGAATCTATTGAATAAGCTCTTATTTCATAATATCCCGCTGGGAGCAACCGGCGAACGCATCCCGCAAGCGGCAGTAGCTTCAGCACAGACCAGCACAGAGCTAGTGAAGCGGGAGGAGGGGGACTCCGCTTATTTCCGCAGGCTCGAGGAAGGCGGCATCCTGCTCAACCGCCCGCAGATTGCTGCGGTGCGGCATCATAAAGGGCCGCTGCTGACACTGGCCGGTGCAGGCTCCGGCAAAACCTCGGTTCTGATCTGCAGAACCGGTTATTTGTTGTCCGTGCGCGGCGTCTCGCCGAGTCAGCTGCTATTGCTGACTTTTTCGAGTAAAGCCGCGGCAGAAATGCGCGAACGAATCGCCCTGCTCCCGGGAGTTAGCACAGCGGACGTTGCAAGACTTCAGGCCCGTACGTTCCATTCTTTTTTCTTATTTTTCTTGCGCAGACAAGGATTGCAACAGGAAATTTTCAGTGAGACACGGCGCCAGCACATCCTATTGAAGCAGATCATGCGTGAGCTCGGACTGCCGAAGGATGCTTATCCACCGGAAACCGTACTCTCTCTGCTCTCTTCCTGCAAAATGAACATGGGCACCGTGGAAGATCTACCAGAAGGCACCACCGCCGAAAAAGAAATGAAGTCCATTCTGGAAATATACGAACAATGGAAGCTAGACAATTTCAAAATCGATTTCGACGATGTCCTCTTAATTGCTTATCGGATGCTGAAGGAGCGTCCGGAGCTTTTGCAAGAGTTGCAGATGAGATATCTGTACGTGATGGTGGATGAGTTCCAGGATACAAACGCCTTGCAGTACGAACTTGTCAAAATGGTCGCTCACCCACAGCATAATCTAATGGTGGTTGGTGATGATGACCAAACGATTTATTCCTTCAACGGAGCGCGCAGTGAGTTCATTCTAGAGTTCGAGAAGCTCTATCCGGGAGCAAGGGTTATTACACTCGATATTAATTACCGCTCAGGCCCAGCTATCGTTGGACTTGGCAACGGCATTATCAAGCACAATACACGTCGGCGTTCCAAAACCCTGCAAGCCGCAAGAGGTAGTGGAAGTCAGCCACGATATATGCGTCCGCAAACTGCAGATGAAGAAGCCGAGCAGATGATCGAGCATATTTTAAACGAGGTCTCTAGCGGCAAAAGAGAATATAGCGACTTCGCCATGTTGTACCGGGCCTCGAGCAGCAATCGGGCCGTTCTCGAACTGCTCCTTTTACGCGATATTCCCTATATTGATTACGGAGAAGGGCAATTATTGTACGAGCACTGGCTGATCTCTCCGGTAGTGGATCATTTGCGACTCTCCTTGAATCGGCGAAATTTTGCAGCGATGGAGAATATCCTGCCGACACTATATATGAACCGTGAAAAAGGTATGAATCATATCCGCCAGATGGAAGCTAGACAGCCCAAGCAAGGACCGTTAATCCACCTATTGTCTATGCCTGGCATGGAAGACTTCAAAGGGACTAAACTAAGAGATCGACTCGATCTAATCCGAAATATACGCGAACTGACCCCAATACAAGCAATCCGGCAGATTCGTACCCAATTCTATGATTATTTCATCGAAGCGAATGAACGGCATCAAGCGACGCTGCATCGAGAGACGTTAAAAGAAATGCTAGATGAGCTAGAATCCTCCGCGGCGCGTTTCGACAGCATCCCTGCCTTTCTTGATTTCATAGATAATGTCACGGAGCGTAACGAGCATAATCGCCAACCAGGCACTAAAGAGCAAGGCAATCGGATTGCATTAATGACCATTCATAAATCAAAGGGGCTAGAGTTTCCTGTAGTCTTTTTAATTGGAGCGTCTGAGGGAATTCTTCCGCATAGCTCTGCACTGGAGGGCGACCGGTTAAAAGACCGCAAGCTTGCTGCCGGAAGCAGCGGAGCCTCAAGCTTAGCAGCACTGGAGGAGGAACGGAGACTGGCGTACGTGGCCGTTACGAGAGCCCGAGAGGAGCTATTCATCAGCTCACCTGCACAGCATCGGGGTAAAAAAGCGGAGGTCTCCCGCTTCATGTTATCCGCCTTCCGTTCAGCGGTTTCTTCCACAGCAGCAACTACGGTGAGTAGAACCGTGACAACAAGATCCTTGCCGACCAGCCGAACAGCCGCTACAAAAACCCATGTCGTTCCGGTATGGAACTGCACGGGCAGCAGTTGTCCTGGTTGGACACGCATGAAAGCTGGCGGAGCTGAGGATCATCTAACCTCAAAGCCCTGCCCCTTATGCAGCTCACCTATGGCAAAGGATCAGCGAGAAGTTCCCGTATGATTTACACGCAAAAAAAGCAAGTTTCCTCTTCCCTGGAAACTTGCTTTTTTTAATATAAATATATATTTAAGCTGTAGTTACTACTGCTTCTTCAACTTCTTCATGCACAGTCTTAATCTGAATCATTACTGCATTCGGATCGGTCAGCACTTCGATTCCATCTTGGAAAATCAGGTCAGAAACTAGCAGCTGATCGCCAATATCAAGTTTACTAATATCTACTTCCATAGAAGTAGGCAAAACGCCCGGCATACAACGAACTTCTACTTCATACAATTCCACTTGCAATACGCCACCGGCTTTCACGCCGATTGCTTCCCCTGCAAAATGAATCGTAACTTTACTATCCATATTTACAGACATGTTCACATGCTGGAAATCAATATGCAAGATCTTACCTGACAGAGAATCCTTTTGAATATGCTGAACAATGATCGGCATTGCTTCATCGTCCGTTGTTTTTGCTTGCAGAATAGCCCGTGGATTTTTTTTCAAAGTACCCAACAGCTCTTTTTCATCCACTTCTACGTTCAGAGTATCTTTACCCACTCCATACAATACAGCCGGGATACGTCCCTGTTTTCTTGCTAATTTCTTTTGGGACTTTGTTTCGCCAGTACGCTTGTTTAATTGAATAAATTTACTCATTTTTTATTTCCTGCTCTCTTTGACCATAAATTCTTGTCAGTCTAAGTATAACATGACCATATAATCTAGTCAAATTTAGCAGAGATCTCCCTTTTCCATACAAAAAAGAAGACTTGAGGTAATTCAACTTCCCATTCCTCAACTCTTCCCAACTGCACTTTCTCAATTTATTTAACGCTTACTTAAACCATGTTCACCTATCACTTCTTCTATTGTACAATCACTTTCATTCAACTCTTCGATTCCAATGAGTTCCCCAGGCTGTACATTAAAATATAAACAAAGCTTTAAGAGCAAGTCTCTGGGATACTGTACCATCTCATCCTTATACATACGGCGAACCGAATCAAAGTGATAATTAATATCCTTAGCAAGCTTTCGTATAGAGAGTTTGGGATCATGATTCTCCATGACCACACTTAATTTACTTCGGATAACCGGCATATATTCACCTCCAGCTTAAGTCCACGCCCACAAAAATCCATCGCGATCCCACGCGATTTTGCCGCCGTGCAGCTTCCGGAAAGCTTTCTTTACTTCCTTGGACAGTGAGGCATTGCCATTCTCATTCACAAATACAAATTGTTCCCCAAAATTCTCTTTCACATATTCAATCGCCGCGGTCTGATACAAGGTACCCGTAAACCGAATTTCCTTAACCATCCATTCCGCTACATCTTGTGCTGTTACTTCCATATGGATGTGCCTCCTTTCATGTACTTCATGCTAAAATGTGCCCTCATTATAACATGAATACAGCCCGACCGGACAAACGTCCGAATCGGGCTGTATTAGGATGTCTTAATTATTGTGGATAGGTATGATTCGAAGGATAACGAGTCTTCTGTCCACCGCTTACCATCAACAGAATCCCTGTAATCAAGTGTAATACCCATCCCACTATTGGAATCCAAGCCAATAAAGAAGTTACAATTCCGAGCACTGAACCATAGATAGATTCATTGTTCTTTAAAGATAAAATCAAAGTGATTAGATGAAGAATAAACATAAATCCCAGTACAGAGTACCCACTGAACACTACAATAGTAGCACCCAGAAATGGAATTGCCAAAATAATTTCAAACGAGCCTGTAATCCATTTCATAGCTTTAGAAGCGCTCAAAAGACAACCTCCTAATAGGTAAAATATACTATTTATTATACAAAAACCCAGCGTTCCCGTATATGATTTTCATCTTGCTTTACTATTTTATTTTCATCCTAAAATCACAGGTTCATTCACCTCATGAAGTGGTTGCTTTTGCACAAAAGGGGGCAAGCCTTCCTTGCTCATTGCAGCTGAGGGAGCAAGCCCTAAGCAGTGGCACATTAACGGAGCCAGCCTTAATTGGGGGATTGCTTGATCTTCTTTTGCCAGAGGCAATGCATCTACTCCAAACGTATATAACGGCACATCCCGCTCGGAAGAGGTGCCCCCTCCATGGTACCCATTTGCGTTCATTCCATGATCTGCCGTAATCAGAATCTTATACCCCTGCTCCATCCAAATAGGCAAAACAGTGGCTAGCAGTCCATCGGCGTTACGCACGGAAAGCTCATATTCCTTGCTCTCCCCGCCATAACGATGCCCGGCGTCGTCTATATTCATGGAGTGAATGTATAGAAAATGCGGATCATAAGCACTCCGTAAATACACGGCATCAGCAAACACATGACTGTCAGGATAGTGATCCTCGAAATAAAAGCTGCCATGCTGAATTGGCATCATCACATTATGCTGATGGCGATCAGCCAGTGGATCAAAGGGGGCCGAATTATAAAGCTCACTGACCCAATGATAGGCGACAGCAGCTGTACGCAAATTAGCGGCTACTGCCAAATGAAATACACTTTCTTCATGGCTAGGTCTCACAATATGGTTAGCCGTAATTCCATTTTTGGACACGGGTGTACCCGTTAAGAGCACTTCATAAAGCGGACGTGATAGACTGGGTAACTCCGACTGTACTCGATAACAAGATAAGGATCCTTGCTCCACAAGATGCTCCAGATAGCCCATGTATTTGCGAGCAGCATCATATCTAAGTCCGTCCAAGACAACCACAATGAGTTTATTGGTCATTTCCGTCAATCTACTCACGCTCCTTCTCGCTCTAAATGTAAAAGCTCGGAAGGGTTCAACGCCAATGTGACTTTGTCCCCTTCTCTAGCCCGCAGCCAGCGTCCATCATTTAAAAGATCAACCGTTAATCGGATTCCTTCAGCCTCAACCGTACATCGAATAATATTGCCTAGCACAGACACAGATTTAATCACTCCATTCACCAGTTGTGCTCCGGCAGCAGCCTCCTGCTGACCCGCCCCATCATGCAGTAACGTTACGGCTTCGGGGCGAATAGCAAAGCTGTCCATCCCACTATCTATTCCGTGGAACAGCGCCATCACCTCTGGCCGAGTCAATACGTTATAACTGCCCATGAACCGGGCAACGAACTCTGTGCGCGGCGCGGTGTACAGTCCTTCCGGTGTTCCATCTTGGACGATGCGTCCACCATTCATAATGCAGATGCGGTCGGATAGAATCAGCGCTTCTTCCTGATCATGCGTAACGAATAGAGTCGTCATGTTAAAGCGCTTCTGAATATCACGAATTTCAGCACGTAGATTCTTGCGGATCTTGGCATCGAGTGCACTCAGGGGTTCATCCAGCAGTAATACTTTGGGCTGCACGGCTAGAGAACGGGCCAGCGCTACCCGCTGCTGCTGTCCACCGGAGAGTGACTGCGGATAGACGTCCCGCTTCTCCTCTAGATCGACTAAAACCAGCAGTTCCTCGCAGCGGCTACGTCGGGCGGCTTTGGACAAACCACGCATCTTCATTCCATACTCAATATTTTGGCTCACCGTCAGATTAGGGAATAGAGCATAAGACTGGAACACCATCCCCACCTCGCGTTTACGGGGCGGCAGATTTGCCAGATCTTTATTCTCTAGAAGGATTCTGCCGCCATCCAGCTCCGAAAGGCCAGCTATGCAGCGAAGTAACGTACTTTTCCCGCAACCGGAAGGTCCTAGCAGCGTCACAAGCTCCCCTTCACGTATCTCCAAATCTATATTGTCTAGCACACAGGTCTCACCAAACATTTTGAGTATTCCCTGCAGCTTCAGATAATCGTTCATCCCTTAACGCCTCCTCCCATCTTTTTGCCAAGCTTCATTAGTACCATCGAAAGAACTAGAATAAACAGAAAATACGAGATGGCAATCGCACTGGCTAAATGTCCGCTTTCGCCCATTCTTTGATATAGATACACCTGAATCGTCTGAATATGCCCGCCAACTAGCATGTTTGTAAGAACAAATTCACCGAACAGAACGGAAAATGATAATAAGGTAGAGACGATAACGCCAGGCCAGATATTTGGCAAAATCACATTCATAAAAGCCGTTCTGCGGCGGGCTCCAAGCAATTCTGCGGCATGCAGCAGTTCTACGGCGTTAACGGTCAACAGACTATTGCGAATGCCCTGATACATATAGGGAAGAATGACCACAAAATACGCCCCCACCAATAAATAAGCTGTTCCAGCGATATCAAAGAGGCCAGAGGAATAGGTACGAATAAGTCCCACCGCAGCCACTACACCAGGCACCGCATAAGGCAGAACAACAATCACTTTCATAAAGCTCTCCCAGCGCGGAAAATAAATGGTGATGACAAAAACAGCTGGCAGCATCACGGCCAGACTCAGCACCACGCTAATCAGGCATAAATACAGCGAGGTCCAAAGCGCCTCCAAAAAACGAATATCCTTAAACATTTCTCCAAACCAATTCAGTGTCCAAGCTTGAGGCAACAAGGTATTCTGCCAGTCCTGCGCGAAGGCATAAATACCGGTTGCTAACAGTGGAAGTAATAAATACACCATGAGCATTAGCATGAAAGTGCGCGGAGCGAAGCCTGCTTTACGTATATTCATTGCCCCACCTCCTCACTAGCTGCCGTCCACAAGCGCCGAGAAGATTTGGTTTTCACATCCGGTTTACTGAGCGCTTTAGCTCCAAATCTCTCCGTTCGCCGAACCATCAGATGATTCAAATAGACGGCCAAAATCGTAGTCAGACCCAGCAGAACAGCAAGCGTACTCCCCATTTCTGGCTGAGTAACCACATCTCCAGCAACCAGTGAACCGATACGTACCGCCAGCAGATTATAATTCCCGCCAACCAAAGCATATGCCGTTGCATAAGCACCCATCGCATTGGCAAACAGTATTCCCAGTGTGCCGAAGATCGCCGGAGTTAGAATTGGCAGCCCAATCGTCTTCCAGAACTGCCACGGTCCTGCTCCCAGCAAGGACGCCGCCTCTCTCCACTGCTCACGAATTCCGTAAAAGGATGGATACAAGAGCAGTAAGGCTAAGGGAACCTGAAAATATACATACACCAGAATCAGACCTGACCAGCTATATAAATCAAAATCGGTAAAAACACTCCAGCCCCACTGTTTGAATAAGAGCGTAAACACTCCATTGTTACCAAGCAAAATAATATACGCAAAAGCCAGCGGAACCCCTGCGAAGTTAGAGGTCATATTCGACAGCATTAAGAGTCTGTCTCTTACTCTCGGAGTGAACCGAGTAATACAATATGCACAAAAAAGTCCGACAATGATCCCTATCAGACTTGAGGTTAAAGAGATCAGCAAGCTGTTCTTGATTGCCTGCATGTAATAGGCACTTTGCAGTGCATGCAGATAATTGCCTAGCGTAAGCCCAGTTCCATCTGCCTTTTGGAAACTTCCCGTCAGCATGGACAATACAGGTACCAGCTGAAATGCCAACACCATCAGTGCAAACGGAATGAGTGCCAGGATCACACCGCGGCTTTTCTGTTTCAACTTCCTCACTCCTTGTCGCGGGAATAGAACAAGGGCACCTTACGGCATCGTAACGAAGGCGCCCTGTTTCTTTTTTTGGGGGAAGAACAATTCTAGTTCAAATGCACAAGCACACGTTCCTGCCATAACTGTGGAATGGTCTTCGCTGTTTCTTCCCATACCTTGTAATCACCAACAGGCTTAGCGTTAACATACTCCTCTTTTGGCAGCAGCTTAGCCGCAACATCATCCGGCAGTGTTACACTGTCACGAATCGGACGAGCGTACCCTTTGGCAAGATTAATCTGTCCTTCATCACTAAGGATGTATTGACGTGTCAGCTTCGCAGCGTTAGGATGCGGCGCATATTTGTTAATGATCGTTGCATATCCACTCACCACACTGCCTTCCTTCGGAATGGCTACCGCGAAGCCATCTTTGTTGATCTGATCTCTATAGTTCAAAGCGTTGAAATCCCACAGCAGGGTAACTTCTACTTCCCCTTTTTCAATGTTAGCAAGAGAAGCTTCTGCATTGGAGAGACGTCCTTTTTTAGCTAAATCTTCGAAAAAAGCAATCCCCGGTTCAATGTTCGACTCATCGCCACCAAAAGCAATCGCTGCGGCCAATACAGCCATCTGCGCTTGAGCAGCTTTGGTTACATCACCTACGATGATTTTGTAATTTCCGTTCTTCAGATCTTCCCAGCTCTTCGGTGGATTAGCCACGAGCTTGGTGTTTGTCAGAAACGAAATCGTCCCTTGATAGCCGACAATCCAATTCCCGTCCTTATCCTTAGCCCAATTAGGGATCTCATCCCAGTAGGTCGTTTTATAAGGTTGTGTTACTCCTTTATCCACGGCAACCGATCCAAAAGCGATACCTACATCTCCGATGTCAGCCGTTGGTTTATCTTTTTCCGCATCAAACTTGGCAATTTCCTCCGCGCTCGACATATCCGTATCTGAATGTGTAAGACCATACTTACTACTCATATCACTCCATGTATCTTTCCAGTTCGCCCAGGAATCCGGCATTCCCACGCTGATAACACTGCCCTCTTCTTTAGCTTTACTCTCGATCTCGGTCAGACTTAATTCTTTGGTGCCAGCATTTCCATTCGTTGATTCGTCAGCCTTAGCCGAATTTCCACAAGCAGCAAGCAACAGGACGAGCAAGGATAACATTAGACCCATCGATAATTGATTTTTGATCCCTTTTTTCATGATTTCCCCTTCACTCCTATTTCTTATTTGCGGGCTTCTCTATGCTCCAACTGTTAGGCACCCAATTGCAGTATAGGCGTGTACTATTTTCGCGGCATTAAGGAGGATAGGAATATTTGTAAATAAAAAGTAAGACATACCAAAAAACCACCTGATTCACTCAGGCGGTTCTCGTGTTTATGCTTAAAGCTATACTACCTTCTACGCGCCGCCACACTTACCACGCCGTATCTATAGAGCACTTTCTTGCCGAACCATCCAAATAACCGATCCGTGAAAAAGCCCATAAAGCCAAGACAGAATAACCCTACAAAGATCCAATCTGTCCGGAAAAACAATCTGGAATTCCAAATCAGATAACCTACACCTTCGTTCGAAGCAATCATTTCCGCACCGATAATCGCCATATACGAGGTTCCCATCGCTAACCGGATGCCTGTAAAAATATACGGTATCGTCGCCGGGACGATCACATGAATCAGAATTTGCCACTCACTGGCGCCCATACTACGGGCTGAGCGGATTTTATCCTCCTCTACGGACATCACACCGGTCAAGGTATTCAGCACCACAATAAAAAAGGTAGCGTACATAATCAACGCAATCTTCGACTGCTCCCCAATGCCAAACCACACTAGAAACAATGTAATGAATGCAATCGGCGGGATAAAACGAATAAAGTTCAGAAAAGGCTCTGCAAAGATACGAATCATATTCACCTTTCCAATAATCAGACCTACGGGAATCGCCATTAAACTGCCGAGTACCCAGCCAATTAGCACCCGGTAAAAGCTAATCCCGATATATTGCATCAAAGTTCCGTCTTCCAGAAGTTCCTGTCCACCCTTAAGCGTACTCCACGGTCCAGGGATCACATCAGGACCGTAGATCACTGCCCCAAGCTGCCAGACGCAGAGTGCGGCAATCCATAGTATGGATACAGAAACCCATTTCTTTTCCACCCATTTCATCATCTGTCCCACCCTATCCTATTCTTCGAAATGGCTCTGAATCTGGTTGTATAGCGAGTAAAATTCCGCTGAGGCTACGTCCCGTGGATAAGGCAGCGTATTGTCATAAATGTCCGTGATGTTAGAGGAAGGGCCTACAGACATAATGCCGATCCGTTCCCCCAACAGCAAGGCTTCCTGAATATCATGGGTTACAAAAATTACCGTCTTATGCGTCTGTTGCCAGATGTTGACCAGTTCTTTCTGCATCGTCCTCCGGGTCATCGCATCAAGCGCACCAAAGGGTTCATCCATCAGCAGGATCGCTGGATCATTGGCAAGCACCCGTACCAGCTGAACACGCTGCTTCATGCCTCCCGATAACTCCTTCGGGAACTTCTCCTCATGCCCGTTCAGTCCTACAAGTCCGATGAACCTATCCGATATCGTGCGCCGTTCAGCCTTTGCGATTTTCTTCATTCGCAGTCCAAACTCCACATTCTCTCGAACCGTTAGCCAAGGGAATAAAGAGGAATCTGCTTGCTGAAATACAACTGCCCGATCTCTGCCAGGCTTATTCACCTCTTCGTTATCCACCCGAAGGTTACCGCCAGATTTGGAAACAAATCCGGCGATCATATTCAGCAGCGTCGACTTTCCGCAGCCACTTGGACCGAGTAGAACGAAGAACTCTCCACCTTTGATTACGAGATCCACATCTTTAATAATATAATGAACATCTCCAGCGGCTGACTCACTGTAGCTCTTGCGAAGCTGCTCAATATGAATGGTGTGCTGCTTAGCAGGTGATGACATGCTGAACCCTCCTATTTCTTATACGTGACTTTTTCCGGCAAAGCTTTGGTTAGCGGTTCAAGATTCAGCTTGCTATCCAGATCAAAATCCTTCTCAATGATTCCATTGTCGACCATATATTTCTTCTGCTTCGTCAGACTGTCATAAGCCGCCTGCGTGAATCCGAGCGCCCATGGATTGTTCGGAAGATCTTTGATCGTCGATTCCTTAGGCTGCTTCACTTCCTCGTACATCAAATCAGCAACCTCATCTGGATGAGCCTGGGCATAGCCCCCTGCTTCATCCACTGCTGCGAGAAAGTTCGCGATCCCCTCTGGATTTTTCGTTACAAAATCATTCCCTGCTACAATGCCCATCCCTAACCGCACGGTTGTTTTGGACATATCCGTCAGCTCATGTACGCCTGCAAGGGCACCCAGCTTATCATTAAGAACTGAACCATAGAACCATGCACCATCCACAGCCCCTTGCTTCAAAGCGATATAAGATTCGTCAAAGGCTCCCTGCCCTATCAATTCCACATCACTGAGCGCGATGTTATGCTCTTTTAAATATTCATCCCAAAGGTACGGAATGAAGGTTCCACGAATAAAGCTCAGCTTCTTGCTTTTCAATTCCTCAGCTGTCTTGATATCATCCTGTACGAACAGCTTCCATTCTGTAGAAGCTTCATCTGTCGCCAGACCCGCAGAGGCGATGATAGCGTAATCTCCTTTCGACACTGCGTTCAACAAGGGAAAATCGGCCCCGAAAGCCACATCTACCTGTTTAATGAAGAGTGCATTTACACCTTCTGCCGGGGAACCAAAGTTGACTAGTTCGGCGTCTATCCCGTGTTTGGCGAAGATACCTTTATCTAATGCCACACGAAAGGTTGGATTCGTATTGATGTCAGCGATTTTAATCTTCAATGTCTCTTTTTTGCCGTTCAATGCTCCATCTTTAGAGGACGACGCATCACCTTTGGAGCTGCAACCTGATAATAGGATAACAACGGATAAGGATAAGAGCAGAAAGCTTGAGCTGATCCATGACTTTTTCACAACGACATCCCCCTCAAATGTATTAGTTGGCTTTGCGGCTACTACCTTCATCAGTCGTCGCCACACAAGCAGCCCCCTCAACAAACGGCAGGGTTGTTGCCACGTTCACTACCGAATCCGATCCCTTAGGTGCAGCTCCTGGTACTCTGAACTGCGTGACATCTATCGGCTCAATCGCTTGTTCTTCCGGCTTCTCCAGCTGCGGTACCCACGCATAAGGCACACGATAGGAACGGTAAACCATGTTTGTATTTCTGGAATCGTTATACGGCGAGATGTATTCCCAGACCAGTTCATGCTCTGGCGTAACCTCGAAAAGTCTACCGTTAGATCCTTCTGTAATTAAGGTGTTGCCATTCGGTAACCGCTGGGCTGAGCTGATATAAGGACTATAGAATTTATAAGAATCCGTCGGAACAGAGAATCCTGCTTCTGCCGCGGTATACTGCCATTCAATTTCGAGTGTCACTGGATTAATCTCTAGAATTCGAGAGTAGTCGCGAAGTGCATTTTTTTGCCCAAAGGGTGAAGATGGATTGGGAAGACCATAACCGCCCCAACCTCCGTTATCAAATACAAGCAGGTTTCCTTCTCCCGGCAAGCCCTTCGGAATGATGTGCGCATGATGCTGGCCAATGATCCAATCGATATGCTTCAATTCTGGCAGTGAGTAATCTGGACCAATTCTCCACACGATGGCCCCGGTACGCTTATCTGTAATTGCGATAATATTCGCTTCCCGTGCATCCCAGATCACGTTATCTGGATGGAAACGCTCATCGCCTGCATCGTAAAACTTATTAGGTCCTACATACGAAGCTGAATTGATATGCAACCAGTCACCGACACCGCCCCCCAGATTCCCGAAGGAGCGTGAGTTAGGATCACGGAATAAGACGTTTTTCGCCGCTTCATCAAAGCCTAGCTCTGCAAAATGTTCATTCGGGGCCCACTCCCAAACGATATTCCCTTCCCAATCCACTTCGATAATCGTGTCATCCAGCAGCTGCTTGTCGGAGATTTGGTGGTTGTAGATATTTTTGTGAGCGAGGATTAGGGTTTTGCCACCGTCTACCTTAGGCTCTAGCCCTGGTGCAAAATAACCCACCGGATTGCCTTCGCGCTGATAGTCATGATGCTGGCGGGCATACCAGAGCGGTTCATAACCCGGATCTTCTATATGTTCATAGCTGTTATATTTCCATACGATGTTACCGTCCCAATCGACCTGCACCAGATCTACATTATCCTGAATGCCAAATTTGGGATCTCTCCTTCCTGTACTGCCTAGCACATAACCACCAGGGAAGATTTTAGCCGGAAACCCGAGCAGTCCCTTCCACAGATGCACTTCTTTACCGTTCATATCAATCAGTACAACACCTTCTTCACCCGCTTGAAATACGGTATAGCCACTCCACGCTTTGCTCGGATTAAATACGGTTGCTCCAGTTGGAAATATGGTTGAATGTCCCATCGTTCATCTCTCCTACATTTAATTTATTTTAATAGCTAAGATAATTACTTTTCTTTGTGACTGCTCGTGGCTTCTGTTCAAGGTTTGGAGAAGCTTCAGCCTCAGCATTCTCCTTCACCAGCTTCAGCAAGATGTCTGAGAATCCTTCGAGATTACTAATGATCCGCTGATAAAAGTGACTTTGCTGCACCAATTCCTCTTCCGTGAACCCCTCAAACAGAAGCGAAATACATCGTTCCCCAATGTTGCTGTTAAGCTCTGCCATCTTCCGGCCTTTGTCTGTGATGTCCAGCATCACCGTCCTGCGGTCCCCTTCCTTACGTCTGCGTACAGTAAATCCGCCTGCCTCAAGCTTATCGCTCAAAGCTGTGATCGCACCTGACGTAAAGTCCAGTTCATCTGCTAAATCCCCAAGCCGCTGTTCACCCTCGCGAATGATTTTATGTAGAATCAGCATGCCGGGTAAAGAGATGCCTGCTACTGCAACCTTATCCCGTTCCTTTACAAATCTGCGGACCATCTTGCGGAATACCCAGTCCGTCTCCTCCAGCTGTCTCCAATACGTATCGCTCATTCTTACCTCATCTCTCTCCATAGCCAACAAAAAAAGACTCCCAGCACATATCCCAGGCAAGGGAAAAGTGCGGGAGCCTTTGGCGGTCCAATCGGCTCAGATAAATTATTTCACTGTTCATTTAATTAGTGTTTAAGTATTGCTGATATCATATAACCCTTTATTCCTACCTGTCAAGTATGTATTTTTAATTCTAAAAAAATCACCCCGATACCGGTGCAGATCGCATGCTTGTACTAATTCAAAATCAAATAAATTTTAAGCTTTTTCATTGACATTTTGCCCATTGTTAAATATATTGTACCTAAGAATAAATGTTTACCTAGGGAAACAAATTAGATAATTAAAATAAATGTTTCCAATAGGAAACAAATCAATAAATTTCAAGACGAGGAGCTTTTTAATGATTGAAATTAGAAACCTAAACGTGGATTATTTCGGTAATTCAGCGCTAGAAAATGTAAATATCGATATTCCCTTTGGGTATACCATCGGAATTATCGGGCCAAATGGTGCAGGAAAATCGACATTCATTAAGTCATTGTTAGAAGTAATCAAGAAAAGAAGCGGAACGGTGAGGGTAGAGGGAAAAGACATTTCTGAGTATAAACGGAAGATCGCATATGTACCGCAAAAAAATGATATTGACCTTACTTTTCCAATCACAGTGAACGATACAGTGCTAACTGGAACCTATCCAAACTTAAGAATCTTCCAGCGCCCCGGGAAAAAAGAGCGGCAACGCGTCGAGGAATGTATGGCCATGGTAGATATAAGTGATCTTGCAAATAAACAAATTAGTAATTTGTCTGGAGGACAACTACAAAGAGTTTTTATTGCCAGAGCGCTTGCCCAAAAAGCGGATGTATTTTTTTTAGACGAACCTTTTGTCGGCATAGATCTTGTCAGTGAGAAAATTATTGTAAAACTGCTTAAACAGCTTCGCGAAGAAGGGAAAACCATATTGATCGTTCATCATGATTTACATGAAGTCGAAGAATACTTTGACAAAGTAATCATTCTCAATAAAAAGCTTATTGCTTTTGGCGATGTGAAAGACACCTTTACAGCCGACAATATCCTCAATGCTTACGGGGCTTCCTTAGGTAATCTTGTAATCAAAGGAATGGGGGGCGCCGAAAATGATTGATTATTTCTCATCATTATTAAACATTCCGATCTATGCGCTTAACGCAGGATTGTCTGCTATCATTCTTGGCATTGTTTCAGGGGTTTTAGGAAGTTTTATTGTACTTAGAAAAATGTCATTAATGGGAGATGCTTTGTCTCATGCTGTATTACCAGGTGTGGCGTTATCTTATATTTTAGGGATCAACATTCTTGTAGGAGCTTCATTGTTTGGACTTTTAGCGGCCATCCTCATTCAATTCATAACAAGTCGCAGCAATATCAAAAGTGATACCTCGATCGGAATTATTCTCAGCTCATTTTTCGCTCTAGGAATTGTCTTAATCACTTTCGCCAAGAGCGGGCTTGATTTAACTCACATTTTATTCGGTAACATCTTAGCCGTCCCGCAGTCCGAGTTAATGCAATCATTTATTATCATGCTTGTTGTTATAACCATCATTTCATTGTTGTATAAAGAGCTGTTAATTAGTTCGTTTGATCCTGTCGTCTCTAAGGCATTTGGTTTAAAAACGGGATTCTATCATTATTTATTGATGATGCTGTTATCCGTGGTTACTGTGTCCTCATTATCTCAAGTTGGAATTGTGCTTGTTATTGCAATGCTAGTTATTCCAGCAGCTACATCATATCTTTGGACAAATAAGCTGATCCATATGATTATCCTGGCTTCCACCATCGGCGCTGTATCTGGAATTATAGGTGTGATCATTAGCTTCAGATTCAATTTACCTACAAGTGCCACCATTGTTCTAGTAGGGGTAAGTTTGTTTGCTATATCATTTATTATCTCGCCCAAAAATAATTTTCTAAGAAAAGGGGTTAAACAAGGATGAAAAAAACAATAAAGATGCTCTCTTTGACAATGTTCATCTTGCTATTTACCGCATGTTCAAATGTTAGTGAGGGAGAAGCAGACCATGACAAGTTGAAGATTGTTGCAACCTACTCCATTATCGCGGATATGACCGAAAACATTGTAGGGGAAAAAGCTGAGGTCTATAGCATGGTTCCCATCGGAACAGACCCGCATATGTACGATCCATTACCTAAGGATACAAGTAAAGTATCTAGTGCAGATTTAGTTTTTTATAACGGATTGAACCTGGAAACAGGTAAGGGGTGGTTCCAAGACCTTCTTGATGTCACTAATAAAAAGGATGTCGCTTTTGCCGTCTCAGATGAAGTAACTCCAATGTACCTAACAGAAAAAGGCAAAGAAACTCAAGAAGATCCTCATGCCTGGCTTGATGTTCAGAATGCTATTAAATATGTAGATATCATCACTAAACATGTAATCGAAAAAGATCCGGACAACAAAGAATTTTATCTGAATAACCAATCAGAATATGTTAAGAAACTTAATGAATTGGATCAATATGCAAAAGAAGCGGTAGAAAAAGTCCCGCAGGAGAAACGTATTTTGGTTACAAGCGAAGGGGCATTTAAATATTTTTCAAAAGCCTACGGATTTGAATCCGCATTTATTTGGGAAATCAATACCGATAGTCAAGGAACGCCAGAACAAATGAAAAATATAATTAAAATCATTGATGAAAATCAAGTGCCGGCTTTATTTTTGGAAACGAGCGTTAATCCGAAAACAATGGAAACCATCTCCAATGAAACGGGTGTACCGATACATTCTAAGATTTTCACCGATTCTTTAGCTAAGAAAGGCGAAGAAGGCGACACATACATTAAGATGATTAAATGGAATATTGATAAAGTCGTTGAAGGATTGTCGTCATAAAAAAAGGCTGTCGAGATTTTTCTCGACAGCCTTAACTTTTATAATAACGAACCATTATTGGCCACTTTCCAGCACAATTGCATGACTGTCCTCATCATAAACCTGCATAAAAGCTGAAACCGTCGGCAAATATTCAGCTGCCACATATAAAGTGCCCTTTATGTTTTCCACATTAAGGCTTGCATCTGGCTTTAGGAAAAGTGTCCACTCCCCTTTGCTAATCATCGTCTCTTTGCTTGCCGAATCCCAACGAATGTCCGCTCCCCATGCGCTAAATAGCGCTCTAACCGGTAAATAAATTTTGCCGGATTGCTCAAGTGGTAGATTGTTAGTATTCAATTTCACCTGTACTCCGTCCAACCATACTTGCATGTCCTTACCCACTGGTAGTAACGAGACTGCATCGAGCAGATCACCCTCGCTACGCAGTGGCTTAAGGGCTTGCAAATCGAGACTCAATACCTTCAGCTTGTTATTCAGCGTATCCGTCACATACAATTTCCCGGAAGCAAACGCAACACCGGAAGGCTGATTAAACATCACTTTATCCAATGCTCCAACTTGATCTCCCAAGGTGCCCTGCCCTGCAACTGTGATGACTCTTCCATCTTTCTGAATGGCCCGAACCCTATGGTTCAGACTATCAGCAATCAGCAAGACTCCATCGGCATAGGCGAGTCCACGAGGACGATTGAACAGCGCAGACAGACGATCTCCATTGTGGAACCCTCCAGCCATATATCCAGTCACTGGATCAACTGTCGTTGCTTTGCCCGCAAAGGTCTCAACCATATTGCCTTTAATCAATCGAATCATCTGATTCCCACTGTCAGCCACATAGAGATTACCGGTTTCATCGAACACAAGACCCACGGGCTCATTAAATTTGACCGAAGCTACCGAACCATCTAAATAAGCACCAATATTACCCTGCTGACCTGCAAAAGTAGTCACAATACCTTCCGGTGTAACTTTGCGAATCACATGATTCAGCGTATCGGCTACATATACATTGTCATTATTGTCTATTGCCAATCCACCCGGCGCGTTAAACTGCGCGGTATTGGGTTGTCCATCTTTATAGCCAGCCGCTCCCGTTCCTGCGAAGGTATATACTTCTCCATTCTTAATTTTACGGATGACATGATTGTCGGTATCACTGATATAGATAATGCCTTTACTGTCAGCAGCGGTATACGTCGGATGATTAAACAAGGCCTTTGCACTCTTCGCATCGATATATCCTTCTGCACCTTGTCCAGCCACTGTCTGCAGCTCACCATTACTCCACTTGCTGATAGTACCGCTTCCGGACTGTACGATAATGAGATCATTGCTGCCAGATACAGCAGTCAATCCCCATGGCTGTTTAAGAGAGAGTACAGCGTTAGAAGAGATATTCTGATTTATACTCCCTTGAACATTGCCGCTTACGGGTTGTACTGCCTCTGCGGTAACGATGCTAGATGGCACTGCGCTTATGAGCATAAATCCACAAACGATGGAGATGAGTTCCTTTTTCATTATGTTTGTTCTCCTCTCGAAGGTTATTGCGCCTTTAAAATAACAAAGATAATCTAATCTGGAGGTTGTCTACTACTACCTCAACAGGGCCGTTTTCTGTATCTTCATTCCTCACGAGAGGAATGGTAACGATATAAGGTTCGGGAAATAATCCATTCAAGAACTCCGGAATAAGCTTAAGCACAAAGGTATTCTCACCGTTCCGCTCCAGTACATAATCTGTATCTTCTAGTGAAGATGGATCTCCCTCAGAATATTCATAATGATATCTAATCTCCCCTACATCATAACCCAGCGAATGGATGATAAATTCTGGTGCTTCACCTTCACCTATAGGGCCAGTATGGTTAAAATAACTCGGAGTGATCATTCCCTTGTAGGTAAAACCGCCATCTGCTATCAGTTGATCCTCTTCCTGTACTTCACCCCCGGAAAGGGCATTCTTTAACAAACCGCCGTTCACCTTGATTTGAACGAAAGAGCTATAAGGAAGTGATTCACGCAGCTGAATGTGAAGCTTATTCTCTCGAATATATACCTCACCTAAATCGAGCTTGTCCTCACTTTGATTCAAAGTAACACTCACCCCATCCCTCGCAGCATTAGGATTAGTGTCATCTGCGATATTAAAGAATAACGGTGCTGTAAACGGCAAAACAATCTCATTATCACGGACGAGATAGTCATAGATATGTTCTCTAAATTCCTGCTGGTCTAGCTCTGGTGCACCTAGCGGATTTGGTGTTGGCTCCGGTGTTGGTACCGGCGATGGTGTTGGTGTTGGTGTTGGTGTTGGTGTTGGTGTTGCCGTTGGTGTCGGCGTTGGTGTTGGTTCCAGCGTCGGCGTTGGTGTTGGCTCCGGCGTCGGTGTTGACGTCGGTTCCGGTGTCGGCGTTGGTGTAGGTCTCATCGGCGGTGTTGGTCTCGTCATATCTAAGGGAGCTGAACTAGATAGATCATAGTGAATCTGAGGTGGAATTGTTGGAATAGGCGGACTTGAGTGAACGGGCATAGTGGCTTTGATTTGCTCGAGTAGTTGCTCGATTTTTTTCTTAGCCGATTCGAATTCCAATACCTCTTCTTCGTTCAGATATTTCAAATGCTGCTCTAGCGCAAATTGTGGTAATGCATTTAGGGACAACTGCGACTCTATCCATTGTTGATTCTCCATAATTAACTGCTGGGAGGCTGTTATCATACGCTCAATCAGCGTGGGATCAATAGTCGAAACTACATGAACTGTTCCTTCCAGAACTCCCAGATAATCGCCGTTATTCCCTATCCCATTATTAAGGACTACATTGCCTTGGCTATTAACGCTTACAAAAAACTCTGTACCCATAACGCCCATAATAGCCGTTGGTGTCTCAATCTCAAAGCGAGAATCGCCATCCAGCTTCTTTTTCACCTTGATCAGGACTTGCCCGTTTTGCAGCTTCAGGCTTGTTTTCCCACCCAATGCCTTTGCGCTTTCTACTAATTGGCTAATGGTAAGCGTAGTGCTAGCTCCGATCGTAACTTCCTTGTTAGCATCAAGATCGAGGCTAATTTGCCCATCATTGCCTGTTATAATCGTATCACCTTGGGTAATCGCCATTCCTTTAAAAGCGTTGAATTTCTTCGTTCCACCGCTCTTTCTCACTTCAGACTTGCCTGAGACCGCAGTTATTTTCCCAACTTTGACGCTATCCTTCGCCTCTGTGACAACTGCTGGCCAAAGAATACTGAACAACAGCATAAACGACAGTGTAAGCTTTAACGACCTCATCTCAATCCCTCCAGTTCATAGACACTGATTCCTTGTTCCTTGCCCTTTACCTTGATCTCTCCTAATGAAACGGCTGATACTCTATCTTTTACAAAAGCGTAGGTAGCCTCACTGATGAGGATTTGTCCAGGCTTCGCATTGCTTTCCAGACGGGCTGCCGTGTTGACGGTGTCGCCAATCGCTGTATAATCCATCCGGGTCTTGGAGCCGATATTCCCGAATACAGCTGGACCAGTATGCACCCCGATACCGAATTTCACTACAAGACCAAACCGTTCGAACAGCTTTTGTTCCACCGCAGCCGAGCCTTCCTTCATCGCCCATGCCGCCTTCACCGCTTGCATTGGATGATCCTCCAGCAGCAATGGAGCATTAAAGATCGCCATCGTGGCATCCCCGATAAACTTGTCCAGCGTGCCATCATACTTAAAAATACAACCCGCAGTCAGATCCAGATACTCATTCAGAATCTCAACAATCTCCTCTGGTTCAGCAGCCTCCGACAACGGAGTGAACCCGCGAATATCAACGAATAACAAGGTTAGCTCTCTGCGGCTTCCTCCCAGCTTCAGCCCTTCTTTACCGTTCTTGAGAATTTGATCGACAACCTGCGGGGCAACATATCGACCAAAAATATCCGTAACTCTACGTTTCTCCATCAGTTCTTCTAAATATTGAAAAGCTATTACGATAATACAACTAACGATTAGAAAGGGAATCACATAACCCAGTGAAATTACTATCCCTTGGTCATAGAAAAAACGACCTGCAAAAATAAGAAGGGCAATGATGACCACAATGACCGCATAGGAATATAGCATCTTCACTTTACGGAATAGTAGATAGGCTAGGAGCGCAACAAAAAGCAACACTACCTCGTTCCACTTCCAATCCAGTACCCGCTTATAATTATCGTCCAGTAGAGATTGAATGATATTTGCATGAATTTCCACACCATATAACGTATTTTTTCCGCTAATTGGTGTTAGGAAGTCATCCTTAAACCCTGTAGCATAGGGCCCTATAAGCACAATTCTATTCTCAAAATAAGATGGTGGAACCTCTCCGCTAAGAACCGCCGAATAAGGAATCTCCTCAAAGTCGCCATTGCCACCTGAATAAGGGATATAAAAGCGCCCAAAGTCATCCAGTGGGAGTTTCTGCGGATCAGCAGTGCCCCCCATCGCCTCTCGATATTTCTGGTAGACCGTCCATGACAAGCTGTGAATAGACTCCCCTTCATAGTCAAAAGAATAAAGAGCCTTACGCACCACTCGATCAGTATCCGTAATAGTATTGATATGGGCGGTTGCAGCCGCAGCCTTCCGCAAAGCCTCAAACGGCTGGGATAGCTCCAGCGCTTCGATCTTTCCCTGCTCGGTATTTGGCGCAAATGTGCCATATACCGGCAAAACTACATTCCCCGCACGGGCCACAGCCGCAGCGAATTCTGTATCCGCCTCCGGGTCCTCCGAGCCTACAGGGAACGTAAGGTCAAAACCGATCACTGCTGGATGTCCCTCGGAGAGCGTATCTAACAGCTGTGCATGAACATTTCTGCTCCACGGCCAGCTGCCAAAGTCCTCCAAGCTCTGATCGTCTATCCCGATGATAGCAATCGTAGTATCCACAGACCGCTCGTGCTGCATCACGCGGTCTTGTAACAGATGATCAATGGAGTCAAGACTCCCTCTATACAGTAGAACCGCAAAAATCACCGTAAGTAGAAGCAAAATATGTGCTAACTTTACTCTCAAGGTTCGTTTCTCCAATCTATGTATTATGCAATGAGTCCGAGCCAGCGCTATAATAAGCGTTCAAATACGTTGGTAATTGATAAGCAAAGAAGAAGGGGGCAGTGGATAACAGAATAAGGAATATAAGCAATCATGGATGAATACCCATTCCTGCGCCAATTGGAAGAAGTGCCGTAACAAGGAGAATAACTGCCGGATCATCGTGAATAACTAGTGTAACAACGAAAGATATCATTATGACTGCCAGCAGGAAGCTAGATTATGTCTATTAAAAATTTATTCAAAAATATTATATATGAAAAATCATATGAATAGTAAGAATTTCCTGCTTTGCTAGAAGAAAAGGAATATAGAGTGCAAAAAATGACAAAGGCAGGCCAGAGTTACCTCTGCCTGCCTTTGCCATACTATTCTTATAAATTGATTATTCCATATAACAGTTTTGCAATTTCAGCACGGGTTACTTTGCCACGAGGATCGAAATGATTGTCGCCCTTACCGTCAAGGATTCCCTTAGCTTTCAATTCACTTACCGCTTGCTTCGCCCACTCTGATACGCTGTTTATATCCTTAAAGCTTGCAGTAGCAGCAATGGAAGACTGCGCTCCAGCTTTGTATTGTATCAATTTCTGCAGGACAACAGCCGCTTCTTCACGTGTAATTGCATCTTTAGGACGGAACTTGCCATCACTGCCTTGGATAAGTCCAAGCTGGACAGCTTTGTCTATCGATGATGCATAATAAGCATCTTTTGATACATCAGCAAAAGCACCATTCCCCGTAGTTTCACTTGTCTCATTCAATCCGAGTGAACGAATGGCTAGTGTAACAAAATCTGCACGGGTTACATTCGCTTGTGGACCATAGTGCGTATCGTCGATACCCTTAATCACATGCTTAGCCGTCAGCTTGGAAATGTACAGCTCTGCCCAGTGACCAGCGGTATCACTAAATTGCTTATGGTATTCCAGTACCGCGAAGGAAGAGAAATGATCTGTTGTAAAGGTAACGGTATTGCCTTTAAACACTCCACCCAAATATTCCAAGGTACTGCCATTTACATAATAGACACCCGCAAAATCTGTATCAAGCTTAGCAAGCTGTTCCTTCGTCAGCGTCAGGGTAATCGTAACAGCACCTTTAAGCTGGTGGATAGCCGTTTCTTTGCCGCCTGCTGTGGTACTGAGGTTCAGCGTCACGGTAGCCTTGGATGGACTCATTCCAGAGACATTGCTTTGTACAGCTGTCGTACTTGTATCAACGCTCAGCAGCAGCATGTCACTTCCGGCCGGGATCGCTGGTAAAGAGCTTGTTGGTACGCTTAATGTAACGCTGGAAGACACAATATTCAGATTCAGCTTCTTGTCGGCAGCCTGTTGGATGCTCGTTGCATCAAGTGCAAGTTTAAACTGATCTTGAGTCAAAGCTCCTCCGCCTAAGCTAATCTTGATATTTCCACCTGTCGTAGCTTCCTCAATCAGCTTCTTCAAGGCTGACGGATCAGCTGTATACGTTCCATTACTTCCTAATGCCAGTTCAATGTTTCCTTTTCCCCCTCCAGGTGTGGCTGTAGGCGTTGGAGTCACTGTTGGCACTGGTAAAACTACTGGAGGTGCCGATGTCACCTCTGGTGCTGGTGTCGGCGTCACTTCTGGCGATGGCGATACCTCTGGCGTCGGCGTTACCTCTGGTGTTGGTGTTGGTGTCACCTCTGGGGTCGGCGTCGGTCTTACATCCTCTTTTCCAGTGTAGAAGCCCCAAATGTCTGAAAGCACACTACCAGAGTTATCATCCTCGACTTTTGTATACCACTGGTAGTAGCTTTCTGGATTAAGCTTACTCCAAGTGACCTGAGTCTCCGCACCGCTCTCTACTTGCTGCTGGGTCGCGATTGTCTGATCACTGTAAACCTTAACTCCAATGTAATCGGTAGCTACACGTTTGGTTACAGGCTGCAGATCGAGATCTAGTACGAACTCATCTTTGCCAGGGAACTCATTTTCATCATAATAATTATAATCATCCAAGTAAGGCGAATAAGTCTTCACACGAAGCTTGTTGTTAGCTACATCGAACTGAAGCAGACGAATATAACCAAGTCCACCCTCTTCGGCACCTTGATAATCTGCCAGCATTTGATATACACTGCGGTCCGCAATGCCATCTCCATTATCATCCAACTCATCTACCTTAAGCTCCGCATCATGATAATGACCGGACAAAGCTGCGATTACGTTCTTGTTAGGTTTTACAACCTTTTCAAAGATCGTATCGGCAATCGGTGCGCGGTTATTAGATACGAGCAGGTATTCATGAAGACAAAGAATCGCTTTACGTTCTGGATAACGAGCAACGATCTCATTCATCCATTCAATTTCTTCTTCAGCCAGTCCCCAGCCCATATATACGATAATGAAGTCATTTCCGTTCGCAGATACTAAATCATAATGGCCCCGGTTGTTGTCATAGGATCCGCCAAAGGTTGGCATGTCCTTAAATCTCCATTCCCCAAAGTATTGCCAGAATTTCGTGTAATCTCCGGTTTGATGGCCTACATCATGATTACCCGCAAGAACACCATATGGAATACCTGCATCCTCAAGTACCTTCATATCCCGATCGGCTTCTTCCCATTCATATTCCTGATAGGATTTGTCCACTATATCTCCGGTATGAATTACATATTTCAAGTTCAAATTATCCTTATTGTCGGCAATCCACTTTACATTTTTCTGATAAATGTAAGGGTAGCTTTGAGAATAATATTGCGTATCAGACATCCATACAAAAGAAAAATCATAGGTATCCTGCTTAACTGTAGGTGCAGTCTTAGTCGCGGACGCAATCTCATCCTGAACCATGACAGCAATGCTACCTCCGCTAGCGAATTCTCCAACAGTCACCGTAGATTTCAGTTCAAAATCCTCAGTACCAGCAATCAAATGATCCAGCTGTATCCACTTCTCTTCAGCAGGACTCCACGCGTAGAGACTTACTTTACGACCTGGAAGTGAATTACCCTTCCATTCAATATCCACACGATCTGAAGCCTTCACCGATTCATCCAGCTTAATTTCATAGCGCTGATATGGGAATTGCTCAACCGCATCGTTAATTAAGTACTGTCCATCAACTGCACTTATTTTGCTGTATTCGTCACTGCTAAGGGCTTTTTCGCCCGCAGGAACGGATTGCTTCGGCGGTTCTGTATCGGATGCGTTCTTAAATCCAGTAAATCCTTGCTCTGGATGGTTACCATCGTACTTGAAGCCTCTATAGAAGGTAACATCCATCTTATCCTGGTTAGGATCTTCAACCTTAACCTTCAAGGTCGGATTCGTGCTCACACCAATCTCCCAGTTCTGAGGTGAGATCAGGAGTGGTGCAAATGGATTTTCATTCGGTACGTGGAATGTAATTACCTTTTCCACCTGATTACCTATCTTATCCAATGCGGTGATAGAAAGCGTATGGTCTCCACCGGACAACTTTCCAGATGAAGTAGCATAAGGCAGTTCAATAACATTGCCGTCCAGCTTCACGCTAACTTTATCTACACCTGCGTAAGTATCCTTGATCTCAGCAGTAATTACGAAATTACCACGATAAGTTTTTCCATCTTCAATCGATGCTTTAATAGATGGTGGCGTGTTGTCTACAACTACGTTTGACGATACCTTGGATCCACCTTCGGTCACTGTTACTTTATGTTCTCCGTCCGTTACTTCTTTAGTATTCCAGTTATAAGCCTTCGAACGGAACAAATCAGATTTCAGATCGAACCGGAAGCCGATGGATTCATGCTTACCTGCGCTGTCCCCCATCTTAATTTCTTTATCACGTTCTGCATAAGCAGGGTCCCAAACTTCAGTACCGTCTGCAAGTAATAGGCGCACATTCTTTACTTCAAAATCATCTTTATTCTCCTCGGGACGAGGGTCAAAAGGCGATGATTTAGAGCCCGCCCGAATGTAGATCACATTATCCTTGCCCACTTGCAAAGCGGCAGAGGAGATCGGGAAGGTCAATGTCGTATACGTAGTAATCGGGTCCATAAAGGTGTATAGAATACTCGCATCCCCTAATTCTTCTGGTCCCATGGTGATACCGTTTTTGAAATAATAATCTACATTCTTCGCATCAAATACAAAGTAAGCATCATTCTCAAGCGCGGCATATACTTCGTTATTGCCAAGCACCTTATTGTCGATGCTCAGGCCCACTTCATCAGCCTTTGCGGTAGCAGAGGTTCCTTTTACCGTCATAGAGCCATTAATGAATTGCCCATCCTTCACATTCAAACGAAGTGATGATTGATCTGGACCACCCGTAATTTTCACTTTCATTACCGGAGATTCAATCTCATTTGTGCCATCGGAAACGACGAAATAATACTGTATTTCATTTCTGCCGATCAAATCAGCAGACGACAATTTATAATGATACAAGCTATCGTTAAAGTCTTGGGATAAATTATGGCTGACAAAATCAGGCTGCTTATCCGAAGCTACCCTTACTTCTACAGACGTAACAGCTTTATTGTCATCCGCGAAAGCCTTCAAATCCAGACTCATCGACTGATCAATCTCCGTTACAGCAGTCAGATCATTTACCGTCGGATTTTCGGTATCCGGATCCACATGGATCGGTGTGTTAGGAAGCAGTGCAACATCTACCTGCCCTGGTGACGGAACCGCTGATCCTGTGCTAATCTTGAGCATTTTACTTTGCCCATTCACAGGATACTTGTATAGAAGGGCTTTATTTTCTTTGGTGTCGTCACCTTTAGCCCCACCATCATAGGTAAGATCAGCATCATAATACGCAGAGGAGATCTCTTTCTCGGTATTACTTTTGATTACGACGGCCCGGCGGCCAGAGTTCGCTATCCCATCGCTTTTGATTTGAAAGAGATTCGTGCCATCCATCAAATTAGTGTTGAATTCCGCATTAAAATCACTAGCGGTGTATGTACTGTTAGCACTATTAATAACCCAGAACACTACGGACTGCTGTGCAGGAATTACAAAACTCTCTTTCGTAGAGGGCCACTTCACATCGGAAGCATTGCCTTTATCAGGATAGCGATAATAGATCTTGTAGTTTTTAAAATCAATCGGTGCATCAGTATTGTTATATACCTCAATGAATTCAAAAGCATCGCTGCTCGTTCCTTTTACATTCGTCGAATTGGGCAGCAGCTCTGTAATTAACAGCGGTGGCACATTATTCGAATCAAATGCAGGCAGGTTCACATGAACAGAATAGCTCTCTGTTACATTGTTTACACGAATGCTGTAGTGCAGTTCTGGTTCTTCCAGTGCAGCCGCAGGAATCACGGCCGTATATTCCCCCTCGCCTTTTGAGGTCATGGTGATTACCGTATCTTTCACCTGAGAAGGAGAGCCGTATTGCAACTTCACTACCGGTAGCGTTCCGTCTGGTCCAATCTCTAGGTTCGTAATCTTCGCGGTGACGGGAAGATCCGCTGGATCCACACTGCTCTGCGAGTGGTGTTTAATTACCGGTTGCTTGTCTCCAGGTACTAGCTCAGGCAGTTGTTCTGGATCTACGGTTCCTGGTGTAGCCGCAACCGTTCCCGAAATCGCCATGAGACTCATCATAGAGCTGTCGGATTGCGAATACTTATAGAAAATCCCGTTGTTTTCCTTCACCTGTTCTTTTCCATAAGAAGCAGAGACAATAAGAGCATCTCCTGCTTTACTTTTAATTTGTAAGTTGCGCGCAGAAGCGTTGGCCATACCACCGCCACCGTTAATACGGAACAGGTTTACACCTTCCTGAAGAGATGCAGAAGGATTAAAGTTTTTGATGAAATCCTCGGCAGGAACACTCAGATTATTGCCGTTCATAATCCAGAAGACGATATTTCCATGCGCCGGTATGACCGCATCGCCGTTTGGTGTCCAAGTATCTTTGTCATTATAAAAGAAATAATAATCCTTAAAGTTAACCGGCTCGTCCGTATTATTGTAAACCTCAACAAATTCGTAACCATCTACAGAGCTACCATCCGCGCCTTTTACATTTTTAGTATCTGGAACAACCTCTGTAATAAGTAAAGAGCCTGGATTGGTTGGTGTCGCGTATACATCTGTCATTACAGTCGGTTGACTTAAAAGCGTGTTGAGCTCAACCTGTTCATCAAAATGTGCTCCTAATTCGGAAGATGTCTGCTCCGTATCCGGCTGCTGTTCTTCCGCATATCCTGCTGGAACCATGATCCCCAACATCAGACTACTTGCAATTACGCTGGATAGAAAACGTTTAGCTTTTGCTGTTATTCTCAAAACTCCGAACACTCCCCGTAAGTTTGATTGTGACCCTTCTGCATAAATATGCAATTTAGATCATCTGGAAATTATACTAGGGGTATATTATCGCTATATCATTTCAATGTTAAATCTTTAGGTTATCTTAAATATTGTTTAAGCTTCAGCTCAGCTTTCCGGGTTATAATAGAAATAAGTTAAACCACAACCATCACAGACACTTTCAACAGAAACCATAGAACGTTATTCGTAAAATAAGAAAAGAGGACTCTAATGGATATAAAAAGAGTGATTATAGTAGGAACCGTAGTTATAGTAATGTCTTTCGGAAATGCTTGGAGTAGCCTTACTGCTAACGCAAGCTCGTCAACTCAATGGTCCACCACAAGTGTTGCGGATAAAGACGAATTATTATTGAAAGCCCTTAACCAACCCACAGATGATGATCTGTACGATGCCTTATATGACGGCAAATCACTTCAAGATATTGCAATAGAACAAAACACAGATATTGAAGATGTGATCGATCTACAGGTAACCCAGCTAACGGAACAGCTAGATTCACGACTAGCTTCCGGAAATATTACAGCCGAGCAGTATGCAGCACACAAAGCGGAGCTGAGGGACATCGTTACGGAGAGCGTTCTCACTTCTTTCGGCTAAGAAAGATACATACATTGGCCGTACAACATTTCTCCGCGCCCAAGCTATAACGCCTTGGGCGTCCCTAATGGGACGGTAAGCATTTATGCGAGAAATATAAGGATAATATATAGCTTGGAGATTATATATTCTTATATTTAAATAAAGAGGGTGATCCGATAGCCATTGAATGGCTGTCAGATCACCCTCTTCGTATATTCAACGCTATTAAACTGAATTCCTAAGTCTCTATCTTGTTATCTCTATTGATCTCCAGTATATCCAGGAAGAATACAAAAATTGGAATCCCGAGAATTAGACCCCATACACCCATATAGTGCTCAGAGAAGAGAAGTACGATAAAGGTGTAGAACATAGGCAGATTCATTTTGGATGACATCAGTTTTGGATTTAAGAAATAACCCTCAACAAAATGTAGTATGGCGATCATAACCAATACATATATCGTCATTGCTATGCCACCAATGTTGTAACCAATAATACAAAGTGGTATTAAGGAGATCACAAAACCTACAACTGGAATCAAACTAAGCAGGAAGATCATAATCGATAAGGCGAATAAATACGGAAAACCTAAGATCCAGAGTCCGATCACCGTAAAGCATGTATTAAACAGCGCGATCAGAATTTGCGCTTCGATCACTTTACCAAACGATGAGATGAATTTTCTACCGAAATACTCAAGCTCAACATAGAACCAAGAAATCTTGCTCTCTTTAAGACGGGCAGTGAAACTGACAATTCTGTTCTTCTCAAGGATAAAGACAAAGCTCAGAATGGTGGATAATACGAAGCTTGTGCCCCAATTACTTATTTTCAGGACGTATTCAAGACCATCTTTCACATAAGACTGGTAGTTCAAATCCTTAAGCTGGGCAAATAAATACTGCACGATTTCGTTCTGCGGAATGTTTGCAGGGGTTAAACTGGTCAGAAAATTAGTTAACTGCTTTATCTGTGTGAAGACCTTCGGTAAATAATTCACTAAGGTCACTACGATCAGAGCAATCAGAGCTAAATACAAAATAACAATAATGACTTTACTGTTGACCGCAACATATTTATTGATTCGCTTCGTGAGCAGCACCTGAAAACTGTTCATTACATAAGCAATCAGAAATGTTAACAGTACTAAATTGAGCATATCTCTAATACTGAATAGCAGCAGGGCAACCAGCCCCAAAATAAAAAAACGCCGGACCGTTAAATTCGCGTAATAACGCTTAAATACTTCCATCTGTTCTCTCCATTCGCCTACCAATTAGTACTCTAATTATAGTCTACAGTAAGGAATTCACTTATAGCAACTAGTGATTCGCCCAAATTGGCGAAATTTCTCACTTTTTGTAAACTCCTATTGAACATAGGGAAAGCTGATATCCATTCCATTCATTTCCTTAGCCGTTTATGAGCCTCCCGTTGTGTTCATTAACTTAACGATTCGACTCTTCTGATCGTAGTTGAGATCAATATGTAGATCCTTGCATAATTGTATAAACGGAACCATCAGGGTCCCTTTCCTCATTTCGGGCGCACTTCCTATCAGAGCTACTCTTTGGTTATTCAAGGTTAATTCCATAGGTGAATCTATATGTTTAACCTGCTCAAGAGTTTGGACTGCAGTTAGACTCTGACTTCCCCCGTTGATCCGGGAGGCATTCCGGTCCGTTCTCGCATTGATCCCATCCTGGATTTTAAATGTTAGCGAAATTCCGAGTGAATCACATGCCGATAGCAATCGGTCATTGTATGATCCATAAGGAAAGGCAATCGCTGAATCGGTATTCCCCAGCTCTTCCTTCAGTCTTTGCTCCGCCTTGGCTAAATCACGAGTAACTCTGCTGTAGTACTCCGTATTCATTTCGTTTCTGTTCTCATCATCGATATATAACAAAGCACTGGCGGCTGGCCGCTCCCCACCCTCAGCATCCACGATACCATAATGGTGTAAATCGTACGTGTGACTATAGAATCCCATCCCGTCCCGCTTCATTTCCCGCATCTGCTCCCAATTGAGCTTCGGCACACTATTCGGATCTGGGTGATCAATCGTAGATACGATAACAAAATTCACTGCCGTATAGCCATATTTTTTGAGAATAGGAAAAGCCAATTCATAAAAGCTCTCATATCCATCATCAAAAGTCAGCAGCACCGCATTATCTGGAACCGTGCCGCCATTCAGCATAAATTCACGATATTGTTCCATCGTAATCACGTGAAACCCTTCTTGCTTCAGCAGGTTCATTTGATCATCAAACCGATCGGCAGATAAGATCCAAGGAAACTGCGGCATTGGCTTCTCTGAAAGATGATGGTACATCAGCACAGCTACATGGTCTCTATAGTAAATACCTTTCGGAAGTGCCCCCTGCTTCTGCCAGCCGATACGCATATTAAGGGCCTGTTCTGCTGCAGCCTTGGGAATCATTAGCTCATCAGGCGAGCCCGGATATGTAGCTACTGTCTTAATGATTTGACCGTTCACATCTATAGTAACTGCAGAAGACTCGTGTTGATTGTTGAAAATAGCAGCAAGACTTATTAGCAGAACAATGACTAAAAGTATCATATATTTTTTCGTATGCAATCTCTGAATCTCCTTAAAAAGTTCTTTTATTCACTATGTAACTACATATTTGGTGACAGTTCCACCTACTTTTGGTTACATTTTCTTTTTAATTTTGTTTCTTATCATAAAAATAGGAGGCGAACCCTAAGCCTGAACTGGCTTAAGGAACACCTCCCTCACATGGAGATCTATATATAATTATGTACATCTATGTGTAATTGTAGACGGTCTAGGATCTTCTCTTGTCTACAAAGTAATTTTCTTCCCCTAGCTCGTCCACAAACTGCTGCAGCCAATCATAATATTGAACGGCATGCTCCAGCTTCTCCAGATCCTTCAGGCAGAATTGCCGCTCCTCCTCAGGCGTATCCACGGCATGAACCAATCCCTCCAGCTCAGGAATAACAACATCCAAGGCTTGCCTCATGACATCAATCTCCCGCTGCAGCTTCATTCCAAAAAAGTTCTTAAAGGTTTCAAAGAAATCTGTTTCCACTGCATACAGATCTTTTCGCTCCCGCTTCTCCTCCAGCTTGGTCACCATTTTGGAAGCCATCAAAGATCGGACTCCATAGCTCATATTACTCTTACTCATATTCATCACATTCTTCATCTCTTCAAGCGTCATCGGCCGGTCTTCAAAGAACATAATTCCATACAGCTGCCCGAATGAGTAATTGGCACCATATAAGTCCATCGTCTGAGCAATTGCATCAATCATCGGACGCAGCAGCTGCTCGCGTGGAGATAAGTCTCTATTCTCTTCACCAAAGGCTACCTGTTTCATAGCTGCACCTTCATTCCACTTAGAATCTACCTTCTATTTTACACAAAATAGCAACTACTTTCGCTAATCTCTTAAATTTTTACATAATCTCGCATCGATCTTTACGCCCGCTTGACCACGCAGCTGCTCGATGAGTGTACAATTTTTTTTGAACGGAGGAGCTTTCCTCAGAATTATACCGCAAAAAACAGAAGATGGAATGGGGTATCGACAGAATAATGAAACGCACAAGATTTATAGGTGAGTTGAAACCGGTGCTCTTCACCTTGCCGGCAATGATTCCATTCGTGGTATTTTGGCTCGCGCCATTACTTTATGTATTTTATCTCAGTTTTACTGAATGGGACTTCATGAGCCCCGAGAAAACCTTTGTCGGACTAACTAACTATCTGGATCTGTTCAGCAATCCCGCCTTCTATAAAGCGCTAAGAGTAACCTTGTTATTCTGTGCGGGAAGTGTACTGCCCGTTATTCTGATCGGACTTGGACTTGCACTCCTGATGAATGGGAAGCTGAAAGGCTCCACTCTCTATCAGGTACTTCTTTTCTCCCCTTGGGTCACGCCGACCGTGGCGGTATCCATTGTCTGGTCCTGGATCTACGAACCTGAAATCGGTCTTGCCAATACTGTGCTTGATCTATTCGGTCTAGAAAAAATCGGCTGGCTTCAAGATCCTAAATGGGCACTGCTCGGCGTTCTGCTCGTGACGATATGGAAATCGGTAGGCTGGGCGATGATTTTTTACTTGGTGGCACTACGCAATGTCCCTACCGATCTGTTGGAAGCCGCTGAACTGGATGGAGCAAATGCTGTTCAAAAATTCAGCCGTATTACTTTACCGCTAATCTCGCCAACGACACTGTTTCTGTTCATCGTACAGATCATTGGTGCCTTACAGGCATATGACCAGATTAACGTACTCACACAAGGTGGACCGTCGGGATCAACACGTACCCTGCTCTATATGTATTATCAGTCTGCCTTTGAAGCCTTTCAGATTGGAGAAGCCTCTAGTGTCGCAATGATTCTGGTATTTATATGTATGCTGCTCTCCGTAATCTCACTAGAGGTTAGTAAACGGACAACCCATTATCAATAACTACTGCTGTAAAGGAGAACGACTGATGAATGCCACGACCGTACGAGTGGGCAAACTGGCCCGCCATCTATTTTTTGCAGCTATTGCACTGATCATGGCCTTCCCCTTCTATTGGATGGTCACCAGCGCCTTAAAAACCAATGATGAAATTTGGCAGTCTCCGCCGACGATCTGGCCGAAAGAGCCGCTGTGGAGTAACTTTTCAGCCGCCTGGCACGAAGCCCCTTTCTTTAGATATATGGGCAATAGCGTATTTGTCGCCGTCTCTATTGTTATTTTGCAGGTGATAAATTCCGGGATGATGGCCTATGCGCTTACGCATATGAAATTCCGCTTCAGAGGGCTGTTCGCAGGTGTCATTCTTTTCGGCTATATGGTCCCTGCCACCGCCGTTTATCTTCCCGGATATCTGGTATTGTCCCAGCTTCATCTACTGGATTCATATGCCGGGTTGATTCTATCTAACTGTGTAAGTGTCTTCTCCATCTTTCTAATTCGGCAAGCCTTCCTTCAGGTTCCCCATGAGCTGGTAGAGGCTGGAGAAGTGGATGGTTCCTCGCATATGCGGATTCTGTGGACCATTCTTGTCCCCATTACACGGTCTTCCTTTGCTGTGCTAGCCCTGATCACCTTCATTGATCAGTACAATAACTATTTCTGGCCAATGCTCATCACCAAAGATCCTAATCTACAGCTGGTCTCGGCCGGTCTGCGTAGTTTCTTCACTCAAGGAGGTGCTTACGGATTGAAATGGCCGCTGATCATGGCCGCTAGCGCATTCACCATCGCCCCGTTGCTGCTAGTATTTCTACTAGCTCAGAAAACGATCATGCAAAGCGTCAACATGACCGCTGGTTCCAGCAAAGGATAAGCTAACTATTCTATTTAATAAGAGGAGAATGATGATGAACGTATTGAAGAGACTGTCCGCCCTATCTTTGGTTGCCGGATTTACAATGTTAACAGCTTGTGGAGGAAATGCGAGTACAGATAATGTTACAGCGGCAAATGGAGCTTCTTCCTCCCCCTCCGCAGAGGCTGCACCTACACAAAATGCACCGGTAACGATTGAGTTCTGGTATGGTCTCGGCGGTAAGCTTGGTGAGAATATGGAGGCACTGATTCAGAAATTTAATGCCTCCCAGCAAGAGGTCATTGTCAAAGGTATCGCGCAGGCAGACTACACTGAAACCGAGCAGAAGCTGCAAGCGGCCATTGCTACAGGAAAAGTGCCTGCTGCTGCTCTCTCCTCAAATGTAGATTGGGCCCGCAAAGGATATTTCGCTCCGATAGATGAGCTTATGGCATTGCAGCCAGATTTTAATAAAGAGGATTTTGTCCAAACCTTTCTAAATCAGGGCCAGGTTGATGGCAAGCAATACTTCCTGCCGATGTATGGAACAACACAGATTATGTACTATCGCAAAGATGCTTTTGAGAAGAACGGAATTGATGCGAGCACATTGAAGACTTGGGAAGACCTAGCTGCCGCAGCTGCGAAAATGACCGTGAAAGACGGCGGCAAAACCACCTTCTTCGGTTGGGAGCCTATGTGGGGTTCAGGGAACATGATTGATGCCGCGCTCAGCAAAGGAGGCACTATTCTTAGCGAGGATGGGAAACAAGTCATGATCGACTCTAAAGAGTGGATCGAAACCTGGGATTTGTTCCGCAAATGGATCCACGAGGATAAGATCATGCGGATTCATTCAGGGGGTCAAGGCTGGGAATATTGGTACAAAACAATTGATGATGTAATGAAGAATCAATCCGCAGGCTACACCGGCTCCAGTGGCGATCAAGGTGACCTCGACTTTAGCATTGTTTCTGCTATGGAGCAGCCAGGCTGGGCAGGGATTGGCGAGGGCAAACCCGTAGCCCAAGCACTGATGGCCGGCATTCTATCTAAAGCAAGCGACAGTGAGAAACAAGCGGCTATGAAATGGCTAACCTACTTCACAAATGCCGAGAATACTGCCTCTTGGTCCATTAATACTGGATATATTTCGGTGCGCCAATCCGCATTGCAAGACCCGGCGTTTGTGTCATTCAGTGAAAGCAATCCACAGATTAAGGTTCCGTTGATGCAAGCTTCTCATGGCTCTGCACCATTCCAAGATCCTACTGGCGGCAAAATCAACGATGCGCTGAAAATCGCCGCTGATAAGGTGCAAATTGAGAATATTCCTGCAGCACAGGCACTTAAGGAAGCACAGGAAACAGCGCAAGCAGCGCTTGATAAACTAAAATAAAGGCGGTGGAGTTCATGTCTGAGCTCATCACGCCACAAGGCAGATACGCTGTAGCAGCTATTCTATTCGACAAGGATGGTACGCTGCTCCAGTTCGTATCCCTCTGGGGCAGCTGGGGCGAGTGTTTTTTAGAGCGATTCACGAAGGATATGAAGCAAAGAGGACTACAGATTCCAGAAGAACAGCTCCCTGCATTAATGGGAACTATACACAATGCCCAAGGAAGCATTACCGATTATGATCGGAACGGACCCCTGGCTATGGGGACTATGAGTGATCTCTATGCCATCCTGTCATGGCAGGGTTATTTGCAAGGTTTATCGTGGGCAGAGTCCATGGAGCTTGTTCATCAGTGCCGTCTGGAAGCGGATGTTATGTTGGAAAAGAAACGCCCCGTTCACTCGTTGCCGGGTATTCATCGTTTTCTCGATGAGTGTGCGAGTGCTGGTATCCCTCTCGCCGTGGTGACCGCAGATGAAACAGATGCTGCAGAGAAACATCTCCAATGGCTCGGCATACGGCACTATTTCTCCGAGGTAATTGGAACAGACCTTGTGGATCAGGGTAAACCTTTCCCCGACATGGTGCAGCTTGCCTGCGAAAGGTTGGCCGTTGAACCCGCGCACACAGCAGTTATCGGTGATACTAATGGGGATATGCGAATGGCTAAAGCAGCAGGTGTGCAGATAGCTATAGGTATCACTGAAAATGAAGACATTAGTGCTTCATCGCATATTCTCCCGGATGCAGATCTCATTGTGCGATCTTACGCTGAACTCAGCATCGAGGTTACTTCCCTGTGAAAATAGAAGGAATTTGGACATGGATGTTTCTGATGCTAGCGATTGTGTTCGAACTCTCAGGGACCATCTCAATGAAAATATCTCAGGGGTTCACTCAGCTCTGGCCTTCCGTGCTCATGTTTCTGTTCTATGGAGCCAGCTTCACCTCCCTGAATTATGCCCTCACCTCTATTAAGGTAGGCGTTGCTTATGCGATATGGTCAGGGGCGGGAATCATCCTTATTTCTTTCATAGGAGCCCTATTTTTCGAAGAAAAGCTAACCCTGTCCTCCCTACTATGGATAGCCGTTATCCTAACCGGGATCATAGGACTGAACATTAGCGGGAAGACGCATTAGTGAACAGCCACAGTATTTCATAGATTCATAAGATGAAGGGGGATGCCTAAACATGAGCGCGAACACATTACCTGAAGAGAAGCCTGTTATTACCTTTCAGATCATCACGGATACGCATGTCACCGCTGACCGAAATCATGAGTACAATCTTAACTTTGAGCTGGCGCTCCGTGATATAGCCGCACATGGAAAAGGCAGCAGTGGGATTATGCATATCGGTGATGTCACAAACCATGGTTTTTCTGCTGAATATAAAGAAATGCTTCGTATCATTAATCAACATAAGGCTGACTTGCCCGACATTACTTTCACTTTAGGTAATCATGATGTAGGCCTCGGGATTTGGAAGTCTCGCTTAGGGATGTATACGTCACAGACTGGAATGTCTGGACCCTATCATGATCACTGGATTAATGGCTATCATTTTATTTTTCTAGGTACAGAAAAAGGATTGCCTAAATTCTGTCATCTTTCCTCTAAGCAGCTTGATTGGCTGGAGCATAAGCTTGGGGAGCAAGCTTCACCGGATCAGCCTATCTTTCTTTTCCTGCATCAACCGCTTAAAGATACAGTAGCTGGATCGTTAGAATCACAAGATTGGTATGGTGTCACTCAAGATAAGGAATTAAAAGAGATTCTTTCGAAACACCCCCAGACCTTGTTATTCACTGGTCACACCCATTGGGAGCTAGAGGTAGACAACACTATGCACCCTGGCCATGGAGAGATGGCAACGATGTTTAATGCTGCTTCTGTCGCCTACCTTTGGACAAACGAAGATAAGCATAAGACAGGCAGCCAAGGCTTCTATGTGGAAGTATATAGAGATAAAGTGCTTGTCCGGGGCAGAGACTTTAAGACAGGAACCTGGATTGAAGCTGCACAATATGAGGTTGCTTATACAGCAGTAAACGTATAATGAAACTCCCCGCAGCAAGCTGCGGGGAGTTTCATTCTGTGAATTACACGCAGAAGGATTAGCCGTACCGTACCGCCACGCTCTGCGTTATTCATCCCATGCTTCTAACAGCTTTGGAATGCCTTCTACAAGAAGCTTGTGGTATACCTCGGAAATATCTTCAATATCATCCGTATTCGCCACACCCAGCAGCGTCTGCATAACGATCCCGTCAATAGCTCCAATCAGCAATGAGGCAATGGCTTTATTGTATTTCCCGGGTTGTTTTTCGTACAAGCGTTGCAACAGCTCGTCGGTATGACCAATCCATTTCTTATACTTAACTTTCAATTGATTGGAGATTTCCTCATTCCCTAGTATCGCTTCCTGGGCAAGATAGAACTGCATTCGATTGTCATCTATTTTGTTAAAACGATCTTTCACATTCTCGCTGATTTGCTCAATAACTTCCCCGCGGCTATACTTCCCTTGCTGTACCTCCTCGGCAATTCTCGTAGATACGGATAGACTGCGATCCATCGCATCATAAAGAATCTCTTCTTTACTATTGTAATGATGATACAACGCCCCCGTGCTAAGCCCGGCTTCATCGGCAATTCTCCGCATAGTCGTACCCGCAATACCCATTCGATAGATAACACGATTCGTCGCCTCAATAATATGTAATTTTTTATCCTCAGACATAAACTCCCCGCCCAACTGAATCGCTTATTGCGAATTATTTTTATATGAAAAGAGTACTGAATCTACTTTGTTTTTTGTGTGTTAATTAGCACAGACAGAACCAATTAATTCCTAATACAATAAAACCGAACAGTTGTTATGTTTATGAATTAACCAAGCTTTGTAGGGTTGAAGCTCAGTATCGGCACAAATTGATTACGCTTTCACAAAAAAGGAGGTTTATCATGGATATTCCTGCATGGCAGTACGGCGTTAGTATGATCGGCTACATAGTTCTGCTTCTTATTGTTGTCAGTATCATGCGCAAGCATTATAAGTTTGCCCACTGGTTCTGGATTGCTTCTTTACTAACCTTTCCCTTATGGCTTATGGGCGGTGTAGAAGGCTGGTTTCGGTGGGCAAAGATTTTAAGTGTAATTCTTCCTACGATATTTGTTGGATTCATTCGTATTGCTAACTACGAGAAACGAAAAGGACCGTTCTGGAATGGGTTACAGAAGGATTGGGTATTGTGGTTCGTATATGGCGTTCTATTCCTTAATATCATGGAAGCGACCATTAAAGACTTTACGATGGGGAATACGTTCAATGCGCTTACCGGCCTCCTATTATGTATAACCATCCCTTTTGCGCCAAAATATTGGAAAATTTCTACAGAATCACACGGCGATCTCATTGCATATACGACAATCGGCTGGAACTTCCTCTATACAACTTGGAATGCAGCCTTCGTCTATGCCGAGAGTCCGAAGTTCTTTGCAAGCTCGCTATGCATTCTTCTCGCAGCCGAGCTCTATCCCATCATCAAACGCCGCCCAGAACTCTACATCATTGCGCGGGTCTATACATTAGCGGCACATCTACTTCTACGTGCCTGCTTCGTTAGCCTGTTCCCGACAATAATGGATGCTTCATCGTGGTACAATGCAGACGTCATGAACTATTGGGGAATCATCAACTTTATTATGATTGTTCCGTTTGTATTCTGGCATATGTGGCAGCTGCACACCGGCAAAGCAGAAATCAGCTTCCGGCGTGGCCGGATTGAAGTGAACTAACCAAGAACGCCCTTATCCTTTCCATGAGGAAAAGGTAAGGGCGTTCTTTCTTTATTTCTTCTCTGCTCGGAGAGGCTATCGTTGAATCGGCTCGATCCGGTAGCTTGCGTTAGCGCTGGCACCGTCTTCCACACCGGCTCCAGCGTGAATCTGCCAGCCGAATGACAGCACAGATTCCAGCCGGTTCTTCTCGGCTGTCGTCAATACTATTTCTATGGCTTCTCTACCCTCTTCAAGCTCCAACTCTGCCTCTTTACCAAGAACAACCCATATCCAGCTACGAATACCACGAATCGTGTTGTACTTGATCTGATAGCCTGTCTTCACCGCTTGCTCGAACAATTCTGGCTGCTCCGCTTGTAAAGTGGTCAACTGCTTATAATCAAATTCGTATTCACTCTCATCAACGGGCAAATCGCCCTCCGCCACTTTACGAAGAATATCCTCATTGGACCAGCCCAAAGCGCGAAGTGATTCTACCAGTAAAGCATCCCACTGGGATAACTTTACCCGGTTCAAACTGTCTGACATCCTGATTCCCCCCATACCTGTATATAGATTCTACTTATTCCGTGAAATCATAAGCAACATAATGACCCGGACTAACTTCCTGCAATGTAGAGGTCTCAGCCCTGCCGTACTCTGCCGAATATCCATCTAAAATAATTCTCTGATTAGCCCGCTTAGGGTCCGTTTCCAAAATCGAAGATAGCAGCGCCTTCGTATAAGGATGAATAGGGTTCTCGTATAGTTCGTCACTTTCGGCTACCTCTACGAGACGACCGCCATACATCACGCCAATCCGGTCCGAAATATGCCGTACCATCGACAGATCGTGCGCAACAAAGAGGTAGGTCAACCCAAATTCCGACTGCAAATCCTCCAGCATATTCACTACCTGAGCCTGAACAGATACATCCAGCGCTGAGATTGGTTCATCGCACACTACGAATTCAGGTTTCACAGATAATGCTCGAGCGATCGAAATCCGTTGGCGTTGCCCCCCACTGAATTCATGAGGAAAGCGATAAAGATGCTCTCTTTTTAAACCCACCTTATCCAGCAGTGCCGCAACAGCCTCTATACGCTCGTCGCCTTCGTGGATCCCGTGGATTTTCATAGGCTCACTGATCAGATCAAGTACATTCAGGCTTGGATTCAACGAGGAATATGGATCTTGAAAGATCGATTGAATCCGTCTGCGAAAAGGCTTAAGCTGCTTCTCTCCAAGCTTGCTCAGCGGCTGCCCGTCAAAAGACACTTCACCATCTGTATAGTCATACAATCGCAGCAAGCAGCGTCCAACCGTGGACTTGCCACTCCCCGACTCTCCGACCAGTCCAAAGGTCTCCCCCTGACGAATCTGAAAGCTTACGCCATCTACCGCCTTAAGCACTGATGTATTACGTCCCCATATATCCTTGCCTTTGGAGAAATGTTTCTTCAGATTATTTACGTCCACTAGAATCTTATTATCACTCAACAGAACCGCTCCCTTCAACACCAGCTACGGCTGGAGTCTCCTGCACACCGTCTGCCAGCCAGCACATCGAACGATGGCCAGGCGATAATTCGATGACCGGAGGACGTTCGCTGCAACGGGCAAAAGCATTAGGGCAACGTTCCATAAATGGACAGCCCGAAGGAGGATCTAGCAAATCCGGAGGTGTGCCTTCGATAGGGACAAGGCGTTCCCGCGACTTGCCGTCACGTTTTGGAATCGAGCGAAGCAGACCTTTCGTGTAAGGATGCTGTGGGCGATAAAAGATATCCTCTACCGTGCCCTCCTCCATCACAAGTCCACCATACATTACGATAACCCGTGTACATACCTGTGCTACCACACCCAAGTCATGGGTAATGAGCGCTACAGCTGTACTGGTATTATTTTTCAACTCTTTAAAAAGATCGAGAATTTGCGCCTGTATTGTTACATCGAGCGCAGTTGTCGGCTCATCCGCAATCAATAGCTCTGGCTTACAGGAAAGAGCCATGGCGATCATGACCCGCTGGCGCATCCCGCCGCTGAATTCATGCGGATATTGCTGCAGCCGCTGTTCAGGATTATTAATTCCTACCTGACGCAAGATGCTTGCTGCCTCTTTAAGCGCTTCTTGTTTATTTAAACCCCGATGCCGACGGATGACTTCCGTAAGCTGCTGGCCGATTTTTTTTACAGGATTAAGAGAGGTCATGGGGTCCTGAAACACCATTGCTATACGATTGCCGCGTAGCTTTCTCCACTCTTTTTCCGAAAGGTTCGATAAATTCTCACCCCGAAAATTAATATTTCCACCGATAATTTTACCCGGAGGTGTAATTAACGACATAATCGCCTTGGCAGTTACACTCTTCCCACTACCAGATTCTCCGACGATTCCTACCGTCTCACCAGCATCTATATGAAAGCTAACGCCGCGAACTGCTTGATTCTCTCCGTCCCTTGTATGGAACGAAACCTTCAAATCCTCGACAGACAATAGCCGTTCCGTCATGATGTCTTCACACTCCTATCTTCGGATCAGCTTCGGTTCAAAGCCTACCCGCAAAATATCACCCAAAACATTAAAGCTCAGTACCGTTAATAGTATCAATAATCCAGGGAATAAAGCCAGATATGGCGCTTGAGCGATATATCCCTGCGCATTGTTAAGCATACTGCCCCAAGTCGCATTCGGAGGCTGTACCCCGAACCCGAGGAAACTTAGGGACGACTCCATCATTATCGCCGAAGCGATATTATTCGTCGCACCTACAATGACAACAGGCACTAGCCCCGGAAGAATATGACGCCAAATAATTCCGAAATTGCTCTGTCCGGAGGCTTTTGCATAGAGTACATATTCGCGTTCCTTAATCGTCATCGTCTCTGCCCGAATGACACGGGCGATATTCATCCACATTAATAGAGCAATAATAATGATGATATTCCCAACACTCGGCTTCAGAAATACGCTAAGCAGCAGCAGAACTAAGAAAGAAGGAATGGACAGCACTACATCAAGCATCCGCATGAGAAGATTATCAACCCATCCGCCAAAGAATCCACTGATTACGCCTACCGTCACACCTATACCTGTAGCAATGATCATTGAAGCAAAGCCAACTAGCAGTGATACCCGGCCACCATACAATGCGCGGGCAAAATAATCCCGGCCATAGTCATCCGTCCCGAACCAGTGATCGGCTCCCGGCGATTTCAGACGTGCCAGAACATCCATCGCATTCGGATCATGTCCAGATAAAAAAGCAAATATAGAGCCCAGTGAGAAGATGATTAAAGTAATGAGGGCTGCGACGCCCAATTTATTCGTAAATAGCTCATCTCCAACACTTTTCCATTTACTGCGATTCATGAGGTCACCTCGTTAATTTAATTCGTGGGTCCACGAAGCTATATAGAATATCCGCGACCAGATTACCGATGATCAGCATTAAAGAGGAGAATAGAGTAATTCCCATAATCACGGGGTAATCCATCCCTTTAACTGCAGTCATCCCCAAAGAGCCAATACCTGGCCATGAAAATACTGTTTCTGTAACAATTGCGCCTGCCACCAGATCACCCATAGACATCCCGAGCAATGTAATTACAGGAAGCAACACATGCTTCATTACATGACGGAACAGAATTGTTGTCTTGTTAGATCCAAAAGCATATTGAATCTGCACGTACTCTTCTTTTAGCTGTCCAATGGTACTAGAGCGAATGTATCGCACATAACCAGCCAAGAATCCAAAAGCAAGCACGGTGCAAGGCAAGATACCATGCTTGAATACATCAAACGCCGATTCCACACCAATCGTTCGCATCCCCATAATAGGAAGCAGATGCAGCTTAATCGCGAATAAGTACATTAGTAAGATGGCAAGCCAAAACAAAGGCACGGATATTCCGACATAGGATAAGAAATTAATCAGCTTATCTACCCAGCGGTTCCGGTTTGCTCCAGCAATAAGACCGAGTGGAATCGCCAGCAAAACAGCGAGACCGATCGCAGAACCCATCAAACCTGCCGTTGCAGGCAGGCGTTCTAGAATTTGATCCAATACTGGCTGATGATTCACTAGGGAATAACCGAAATTCCCCTGCAATATTTCTTTAATCCAGATTAAATATTGAATGTAGGCTGGCTTATCCAGCCCAAGGTTATGCCGGATGCGCTCAATATCATCTGCGTGCATATTCGGCGTAACGAAGGATAATACCGGATCCCCCGGAGCCAGCTTAATCATCGCAAAGCACACAACCGAAACAAAAAACAACATCGGCAGGGTTTGCAGTAATCTTCGGACGATAAGTTGTCTCATACGTTTATTCTCCCAGTTCTGTATCGGTAAAAAAGTAAGCTGGATAACCCAGCTTACTTTTTCCCGTTTTTATTTAAGGTAGATTTTCGATAAATCTTCAAAAATAACGACAGGCTTCAAGACTGCTTCTTCTAGACCGCCGTAGTTCTTGGAGACAGCTACAATAGTCTTAGTATTAGCAATTGGATAAATCGGTGCATCGTCAGCAATGATCTCTTGGATCTTCTTATAGATCTCACCACGTTTAGTCACATCTGCTTCTCCTGCACCTTCATTGAACAACTTATCGACTTCAGCATTATTATAATGCGAGTAGTTAGAGTCAGCAGTAGAAGTATACAAAATTCTGTAAGCATCAGGATCGTAACCCATAATATAACCTGCAATCGCAAGTTCAAAATCTGTTGAATTCATATCACTGAACTTCTGGCCATATGCCGAGGCATCCATATTTTGCAGTTCAACTTCAGCGCCAATGGCCTTTAGCTTTTGCTGCACGTATAGTGAAATAGCTTCCTGAGCTTTATTACCGCTCGATACAATCAATCTCAATTTCAGATCGCTAACCCCTGCCGATTGCAGAAGCTCTTTCGCTTTTTCCACATCATTATCGAAAGAAGGTACGTCATTAGTATAGAACAATGCATCCGGGGTCAAGAATGACTTCGCCGGGTCAGCATACTCGCTAGAGGAATAAGCAGCCTGAATGATTTCATCACGGCTTAGTGCTAGAGACAAGGCTTGACGAACTTCTTTTTTAGCAAGAGCACCTCTATCGCTGTTCGCGTTGAACAACAGGTACGACAATCGGCCTTCACTATAAGGAAGAATTTCGAAATTGTTCGAAGCTTCAATCGTTCCAACATCCTGTGGATCTAGATATTTAATGTTGATCTCACCACTCTGAAGTGCGAGGTTCGCAGCATTCGTATCTTTAGCAATCCGGTACGTAACAGAATCAAGATGTGGCTTGCCGCCAAAGTAGTTATCAAATCTTTCTAATGTAACATATTCGCCCGCTTTATATTCTTTAAATTTAAATGGTCCAGATCCAACAGGATTAGCATTCTTGGTGCTTTTCTCTAGATCCGTCTCATTTTCAAAAATATGCTTTGGAATCGGAAATACTTGCACTAGTGTAGCTTCAAAAGCTGGGCTGACCTGCGGAAGCTTGAACTCTACGGTCAGATCATCCACCTTAACGGCCTTAACGGGTTTATCACCGATGAATAAGTTCGCTCTCAACATGCTGTTTTGCTTCTCATCGAGGATGCTATCAATCGTGAACACGACATCGTCAGCAGTAAGCTTTTCTCCGTCATGCCATGTCAGTCCGCTTTTCAGCTTCAACGTATAAGTCAGGTTATCTTCTGAAAGGGTCAGGCTGTCTGCCAAGTAGAAGGTCTTCTTACCATCATTTACTTGGAACAGTGGAGCATAGAGCGCTTGGTCAATCGTAAGACTGACACGGTCACCCGCGTAGTTCGGATTTAGAATAACAGGATCAGCAGCGACTCCAATAATCAAGTTGCCTCCATCTTTTATCTCAGTGCTTGCTGTCGTTCCATCATTAGTAGCAGGTGTCTGATTTGTATTTGTAGAAGTGGCGGTGTTCCCTCCGGAGCACGCACTAATCAAAAATGTTAACAAAATCAAAGTAATAACTCCAGATAATCCTTTACGCATAAGTTTCTCCCCCGTATTCTATGTTCTGCGTTGCTTGTGTTTTTTATATTGTATATCGGAATACTAGGAATTACAATGGATAGCATTTCACATTAATGTAATATTGAGGGAATCGATTGATGGTTTATCCATAGCGCTCATCCTTTGCTGTTCATATTGTCATCTAATTATTCGGTTATTGTACAGCAGATCGTTACGAATTAATACATCTAATACTCATTTACTTTACAGAACTTTGAAAAATAAGGATTATTGCCGCTCTCCTGTAAATATATTGAGAACATAAGGACCATCCAAGGAAAGAGGGGCGTTCCCCAAGGAGGCGGCAATGACGGAAAACAAGGTTCGCGTATTGATTGGCAGTCCAATCCACCAGAAGCCCATGGTTTTAAAAGAATTTCTGAATTCCCTGCTTCGTCTGAATATTGCCGATATTGAGCTGGATTTCCATCTAGTTGATGATAATGATGATGAGGAATCAAGTCGGCTGCTCCAGGAATTCCAAAGCATGGGTGATCATATTTATCTTCAGAGCTCCGGCTTTCACGATGCGTATATTCGCAATGATACTACCCACTTTTGGAATACCAACTTAGTCTGGAAAGTAGCCAATTTTAAAAATCTCATGATCAACCGCGCCCAAACCTTGAACTATGATTATTTATTCCTTATAGACTCTGATCTCATCCTCCATCCTGATACCCTCAGACATCTAATAGGTACGAACAAGGATATTATTTCAGAGGTGTTCTGGACACAGTGGCAGCCCGAGACTATGTTTCAGCCGCAGGTATGGATGCACGACGAATACAATCAGTGGGAGCTACTGCCCGGTGAAAAACTACAACCAGAGGAGATTAATCGCAGATTTCATGAATTCATAGCAAAGATGCGGATTCCCGGAATCTATGAGGTGGGCGGACTCGGGGCTTGTACACTGATTAGTCAGCATGCGATAAAAGCTGGAGTCAGCTATAATCAAATTCGCAACATTTCATACTGGGGAGAAGACCGTCATTTCTGCATTCGTGCCGCTGCCCTTGGCATCCCCTTATTCGTCGATACCCATTATCCGGCGCTACACTTGTATAGAGACAGTGATTTGAGTAAAGTAGAGGATTTTATCAAAGAAACTACGGAGACCAAAGCTGAAGCCACTGATACTGAGAACAGTTCATCTACGGACGAATTACCTGCATCAGTAATGCCGACACCCACAATAGACAATCCAGACAACGAAAGCTCCAAGGAGACAGTCCCCCCAGCCAGAAAGCGGCCCAAGCTAACCCTTACCATGGTTGTGAAAAATGAAAGTGGACGCTTTCTGCGACAGGTTCTGGAAGAGCATCGCAAATACATCGACGAGGCCGTCATTATCGATGATGGCAGCACCGATAATTCAGCAGCTATCTGCCTGGAGGTGCTTGAAGGCATTCCCGTCCATCTCGTGCACAATACCATATCCAAATTCAGCAATGAAATTGAGCTGCGAAAGCAGCAATGGGAAGAGGTTCTGAAGACGAAGCCTGAGTGGATTCTAAGTCTGGACGCAGACGAAATCTTTGAAGCGAGCTTCGCGGCAAATATCGAACCCCTGCTGTATGCTGACGAGGTCGATTTATTCTGTTTCCGTCTCTATGATTTATGGAACGCCACCCATTACAGAGAAGATATTTACTGGCGCTCTCATTTGAACTACCGTCCTTTTCTGCTTCGTTATAAAGAAGACTTCAACTATGTATGGAATGAATCTCCACAGCACTGTGGGCGATTCCCAGAGAATGTCTTCGAGCTTCCCCACCAGCTAAGCAACTTGCGACTCAAGCATCTCGGTTGGTCGAAGGCAGAGTTCCGCTTAGAAAAATATCTGCGTTACATGCTCCTTGATCCCGATGGCCAATACGGCTGGAAGGAGCAATACCTGTCCATTCTGGATGAACACCCTCATTTAATACCTTGGGTGGAATGAGGGTAATCATAAAAAGGACGTCCACAAAACCTTAGTGGCTTTGTGGACGCCTTTTATTTTTACATAGTATCAACATCTGGCTTTATAATTCTCACCGTCAGGCCGCCGCCGGATTCGTCTACTTGAATCACCGTACCTTCTGCGGCTTCACCAGCAATGATCGCACGTGCCACACGGGTCTCCAGACTTCGCTGGATGAAGCGTTTCAGCGGTCTCGCCCCATACACTGGATCAAAACCTTCCTTAGCGATAAAACGTACCGCGGGCTCAGTTAACTCAAGACCAATCTCCCGGTCAGCAAGACGTAAACGTAATCCGTCCACCAGTTTGTCCACGATTTTCTCGATCTCGCCCAGGGTCAACGGCTTAAACATCACAATATCGTCAACCCGGTTCAGGAACTCTGGACGGAAATGACCCGTTAGTTCCTTCATTACGCTATCCTTGGCAGCCTCCGTAAGCTGACCCTTCTCATCGGTGCCTTGAATCAGATGTGGTGAACCGATATTTGAGGTCATAATAATGATCGTGTTCTTGAAGTCGACCATCCGGCCCTGCGAATCGGTCAGACGTCCATCATCAAGCAGCTGCAGTAGAATATTAAATACATCGGGATGCGCCTTCTCCACTTCATCGAGCAGCACTACTGTGTAAGGCTGACGCCGTACAGCTTCTGTAAGTTGGCCGCCCTCCTCATATCCAACGTATCCCGGAGGTGCACCGACTAGGCGAGAAACACTGTGCTTCTCCATATACTCCGACATATCGATACGGATCATGCCATCTTCGCGATCAAAGAGAGAGACCGCGAGTGATTTAGCCAGCTCCGTCTTCCCTACCCCAGTCGGACCGAGGAACAGGAAGGAACCGATCGGCCGATTCGGATCTTTGATCCCGGCTCTTGCCCGAAGCACGGCATCGGCCACCAAGCTGACAGCTTCATCTTGGCCCACAACTCGTTCATGCAGCGTTTCTTCCAGACGCAGCAGCTTATCCCGTTCGCCTTCAACCAGTCGGCTAACCGGCACACCCGTCCAGCGCGATACAATATCTGCGATTTCCTCCTCAGTTACAGCTTCACGCAATAATCTTGTATCCTGATCCTGCTGTGCCGCTTCTTCCGCTGCTTTCAATTGCCGCTCCAGATCAGGAATGATGCCGTAGCTCAATTCGGCTGATTTATTAAGATCGTATTCCTCCTGTGCATCGACCAAATCCTTGCGGGCTTGCTCCAGCCGTTTTTTGAGGTCGCGGATGCCTTGAATCGCTGACTTTTCCTTCTCCCAACGCGCCGTCATCCCAAGCTGCTTCTCCTTGAGATCGGCGAGTTCACGTTGTAAGATTTCCAAACGGCGTTTGCTGGCGTCATCGGTTTCTTTTTTAAGCGCTGCTTCCTCAATCTCCATCTGCATCAGACGGCGGGTCACTTCATCCATCTCACCCGGCATGGAATCAATCTCCGTACGGATCATGGCACAGGCTTCATCCACTAAGTCGATCGCTTTATCCGGCAAGAAACGATCCGTAATGTAGCGGTTAGACAGAACGCCTGCAGCGACGAGGGCGCTGTCATGGATTTTGACTCCATGATGGACTTCGAACCGTTCCTTCAGACCGCGTAGAATGGAGATCGTATCCTCTACATCCGGCTCGCTGACCAGCACCTGTTGGAAACGGCGCTCCAGCGCAGGGTCCTTCTCTATATACTTGCGGTATTCATCTAGCGTTGTAGCACCGATACAGTGCAGTTCGCCGCGAGCCAGCATCGGCTTCAGCATATTGCCCGCATCCATCGAGCCTTCAGTTTTCCCTGCACCTACAATCGTGTGCAGCTCATCAATAAAAAGAATAATACGGCCGTTACTTTCACGAACTTCCCTCAGTACCGCCTGCAGGCGTTCCTCGAATTCACCACGGAATTTCGCGCCTGCTACAAGGGAACTCATATCCAGCGAGAAAATCGTCTTGTCCTTCAGCCCCTCTGGTACGTCTTTGCGTACTATCCGGTGAGCCAAGCCTTCCACAATCGCTGTTTTACCTACACCTGGCTCTCCGATCAGCACAGGGTTATTCTTCGTTTTACGGGACAGAATTCGGATCACACGACGTATCTCAGCGTCACGTCCGATGACTGGATCGATCTTACCCGCACGAACCTCTGCTACAAGATCACGTCCGTATTTCTCCAGCACCTCATAAGTAGCCTCCGGCTCCCGACTCGTTACACGCTGATGCCCACGAATCTCAGCAAGTATAGACATCAGCTTCTCGCGTGTTAATCCACGACTGACAAAAAGATCACGCAGCTCACGATTATCCCTGCTCGAATCCGACACCATGGCCAGCACGGCATGCTCCACCGAAACAAACTCGTCTTGCATCTTCGCCGCTTCTTTCTCCGCCTGTTCCAGCAGATGGATCAGCGATTGCGAGGCATAACGCCGTACTGTGCTTGCCCCTGATCCGCTTATGCTCGGCTTACGCTGAAGCAGTTCATCCGTGCTGCGCAGCAGCTCAGCTACGGGGACGTTCATCTTTTGCAGCAATCTTGGCAGCAAGCCTTCTTGCTGCTGGAGTAACGCTTTTAACAGATGGAGATTATCGATCTCCTGATGTCCGCTTTCTGAAGCCAGCGACTGCGCCGCAGCCACTGCTTCCTGCAGCTTTTGAGTAAGTTTATTGAAATCCATAGCTCTCTCACCTTTCTATTTAGGAATGATATATAGGATCGGCCGTTTTGGCCGGGATAGATTAATTTAGCGGGATTAATACCGTTGAATTGGGCGGATGGGCCGTATTTGGCGCTATCTGCGGGATTAATACCGTACATTTGGACGGATGAGCCGCATTTGGCGCTTATCTACGGGATTAATACCGCACATTTGGACGGATGGGCCGCATTTGGCGCTATCAACGGGATTAATACCGTACATTTGGACGGATGAGCCGCATTTGGCGCTATCTGCGGGATTAATACCGTTCATTTGGACGGATGGGCCGTATTTGGCGCTATCTACGGGATTAATACCGCACATTTGGATGGATGGGCCGCATTTGGCGCTACCTGCGGGATTAATACCGTACATTGGGACGGATGGGCCGCATTTGGCTCATTCTGGGGTATTTTTACCCCTCTTTTCGCTAATCGAGCCGATCGGCGCATTCTGGGGTATTTTTGCCCCTCTTTTCGCTCACAGAGCCAAATTCGGCACGATCTGGGGTATTTTCACCCCTCATTTCGCTCATCGAGCTCAATCCGGCGCATTCTGGGGTTTTTTTACCCCTCTTTTCGCTCATCGAGCCGAAATTGGCGCATTCTGGGGTACTTTTACCCCTCTTTTCGCTCATCGAGCCGAAATCGGCACCTTTAGAACACTTTTACCCTTCCTTTTCCCGACACTTCTCACAGGTCTCTACTATTAGTTAGTTTCTAATTAAGTTACTTTTCTACTACTAGCACTCTATTCACCATATTCACTAGCCAAAATCGATCACGAACATACAAAGTTACCTCTACCTACCTATTAATTACCCACTTTTGCCTTCGGACGCTGCGCACTAGCGCTTTGACGTTTAGCTCTAGCCTCGAAATTACTGGATTCAGCCAGTTTACGGTACAAATTCTTCTCCGCTTCGCTGGTTGGCTCAGGGACAACAATCTCAATACCAAATAAAATATCACCGTTCGCACCATTCTCACGCTTCAAACCTTTGCCTGGGATGCGCAGCGTTTTACCACTTTGAATTCCTGCAGGAATCTTCAATTTCACGGCACCGCCACCCGGTAATGGAACCTTCACCTCACCACCCAATACCGCTTGCCATGGAGCAACTTCAACTACACCGTATAAATCGCCACCTCGAAGCTCGTATATATCATGAGGAAGAATATGAAGTGCCAGCAGTATATCGCCACCTGGAGCTATGCCACTCTGAGTGTTCCCTGCGATTTTTAAAATCGTGCCTTCACTAGATCCCCGCGGAACTTGAACATCCACAGTTTTATCACCGATCTGCACTCTTACAGTTGTTCCCTTATAGGCCTGCTCCAACGTAATATCCAGCTGCGCCTGCGTCGAACTGCGCGCCTCACCCCATGGATTGCCGTTCGAACGCCCACTACCACTACTAGAAAAGAAATCAAAGCCAGCGCGATCGGCCGATCCCCGATTCCCAAAAAACATTCCGAACAAATCTTCCTCCGAAATGCCAGAACCTCCTGCAGAATAAGTCCCACCGTTCCAGTTTCCACCAAAGTTTGAATCCCACGAAGAGGCCCCGCTCGACGCACCTCCACCAGCTCTACCACGCTGAGCCCCATAAAGCAGCTCCTCATCGTAAAGCTTGCGTTTCTCCTCATTGCCCAGCACTTCATAGGCTTCAGCAGCTTCTTTGAATTTCGCCTCTGCCTCAGAGGCTTTATTCACATCGGGATGCCACTTCTTGGCCAGCTTTTGATAAGCCTTTTTAATTTCCTGTTTAGTTGCTGTTTTGCTCACGCCCAAAGCATCATAATAGCTTTTGTTAGCCACTCGGATTCCTCCTTTCAACGCTTGATTAAATACAACCCATCGTACGATTCCGAGAAAAGACGCACCATAGCCGGAATCCTCCACTACAATGCGCCTTTTATTCATAACACTATATTAAAAGCTCGCTGCCTATCTCTAAGATGCTGAGCGGAAACTATTACCGCCTAAATTATGCTTATTCAGACTGCGATGCGCTAGAATCTCCGTCTTGAATCTCAATGCGTTTCCCTTGTGGTTTTTGCTGTTTTGGAACTTCCAACTTCAGTAATCCGTCTTTCAAAGACGCGCGAATCTCTTCCACTGCAATATCCTGAACATAGAATCTGCGAACATATTCACCATATCGACGTTCTCTACGTACAATTTGATGATCCTTGTTCTCCTCCGCATTCTCTTCCTTCCGCACCGCTTTAATCGTCAAGTAAGGGCTGGCATAATCAATGTCGATTTCTTCTTTTTTAAAGCCAGGAAGTTCAGCTTCAATCAGGTAAGCCTGCTCACTCTCGCGAATATCCGTTCTGAAGGACATCGTGGAGCTCTTGATCGGTGCAAAAAAATCATCATTAAAAACATCATTCAAAGACTTAGCCAGCATACCAAAAGCATCATCTCTACGTTTACCAAAAGGAACCAAATCAAACATTATCCATTCTCCTCTCATTGACTTTGACTTTATTTGACCTATGACCTTATTATAGTCCCCTATCAGAGGAATAACAAAACCGATTTAAGCGAATTTTCGGTCAAATTCAGGCAAATCAGCTGATTTAATGCTACAAATTTTAATGTTTTTAATGTTTTGACCTTTTTTGACCTTTGTTTGATCTATACTTCAAATTTCAGCACGATTAGTATATGTTTAGGCCCCACGTTCCATACAAGCCAGCAATTTCGCTTTCATTACATCGCCAAAACATCCTACTCAAAAAGAAATGATATAATGAAGGTCAAATAACGACCATTTTTCTTACGGGAGACCAATTGTATGCAACCAACCTATACTATGGATGATACGCAGTGGAGTAAGCTCATCCAGAATGTCGCCTATTATTTCGATGACCTCACCCTCAAACGAGGGTTCCAATATTATAAGCAAAGCCGTATTCGTTCGTTCACTATGACGGAGCCATCTAAGATCAATGCCCTTGTTGAAGGTAGAGAGGATTACCGCGTTACTATTGATCTGGACAGCTTCACTCGGTGCCATTGCAACTGCCCTGTTTCAGGTCATTGCAAGCATATGGCCGCTGTGCTGCTCAGTTTTGCTGAACAACAGAATAGGTCTGTACAAGTTCTAGCTAACGCCAAAGCCGCATCTTTTCTCCCAAAAACATCAAGTAGTTCACCTGTCGGAACCGATGGAAAGCACCAGCAGCAGCTAAAAGAACATGCCAGCCGGATCGCTGACGGAGGCATCACGGAGTGGCGCGAGTATTTTGCGTTCTGCATCACGCCTCTGGCACATACCACTCGGAATCCTGAATATGTGGATCGAGCATTATCTTCCATTACTAAATTTAAGCCGAAGTTATCACCGGAAATGGACAAGCTATTTACCCTGCATGCCCATCTTTTTCTTCTAGAGAAGCTGGCTAAGCCTTCCGCCAATCTACCCGGTCAGGTCGCCTTCACCTCATCACTCGGCTATTACACGCAAGTAGCGGTCTCTGAGCTACAGGAAGCAATCACACGTCTGTTAAAAAGCACACTCCCGCTGTTTCCCGAGCAAGAGCAGGAATACGATCTGTGGCCGCATATCATCGAGACCCTCTCCTACTTGCGGCGTGAGATGTTGACGGAGTCGCGCGATCGCTTGCGGGATCAGCCCTCTTTTTCACTGTGCTATGACCTGCTGTGGAGAAACTGGATTTATCCGAATACCGGTGGAACTAAGCTTTATCTGGATGAAATCAAACAGCTTCAGCAGGCAGAAAGTGAATTAGGCGCTTCCCTGTCACGCCATGCGTGGCTGTTAGCCCAGAGCCGCATGTATTTTTATCTGAAGGATGACCCAAAGGCATGGGAATTACTGAATAAAGCTGCCGAGCGCCCAGGTCTCCATCCTGATGAGCTTATGAGCTTCACCTCCCCGCTTCTGGATGCAGGTGAATGGTCACGCTTGGTGGGCTGGCTTGCTCAGATCGGTCCACTGCTGAGCAGCAGACTCTATAATCTGAATAACTATTCGAACAGATGGGAAGAGGCCGTTCGCCATCTTCCTGAAGCTGAGCCGCAAATGTGGAATACATTAGCCACCATGTTACCTATCTCTGGAGAAGTATACGAAGAGAAGTTAATTACCTATGAAAAATGGCAGACATGGATGGATTATCAACTGTCCATCGGTAAGCTGCCTTCCGAATTTCGTGTTACAGACCTCCAGCCTATGGAGAAAAACGCACCTGAAGTTCTGCTCCCCTTCTACCATCAGGCCGTCGAAAGATTTGTGCTGGATAAGAATAGACATAGCTACAAGGCGGCTGTGAAACTATTGAAGCGATTATCCAAGCTGTATAAAAAAATGAAACAAGAAGAACGGTGGGAAGAGTTCCTCATTGCCTTCACCACAAAGCACAGCAGACTCCGTGCGCTGCAAGAGGAGCTTCGGAAAGGAAAGCTAATACCATGAACATGCATTTGCGCACGCTGACCATCCGGCTTGCATTAAGCCAGTATGGGGACGCTTTATTATACGGATTGAATGAAAGAGAAGATCTCGTGCCCGGTTTGCAGCTTAAACAGCGGTTATTCGCCTGGCATGAGGCGTCTTTTTATGGAACGGAGTTAACGGTTCAACCAGCTGGTGAAGGTGTAGAGCTAGTGATTCTACCTGCGGAGCAGGTCATCCCTTTCTTTGCAGAGCAGAAGCTGCTGGTGCACATCGAATGGAACTGGGAGGGCGATGCGGCTCACCTGACTGAACTGGCGCCACTTCTGGCTATATGTCTGGAGCACAAACAGTATATTCCCGATATCTCCGCTTATCGTGCCGGGAGGTTGCAATGGACCTGGGATGAGGGCGCTTTGGCGCAGGTGGCAGTGGATAATGACACTGCCAAAGGGGCTCTTGAGGCGCTAAATGACGGCTGCGAATTTAGCCGTGGGTTACGCGCGGCGTTCTCCGCCGCCGTATCGCAGAGGTATTACAGCACGGAGGCCGAAGCAGGCGACCTCCGGAGCGATTTCCCGCTTCTATTCGATAGAAGCGGGGCCCTTGCAGCGGGCATGGATACCGCTGCATGGCTTATCGCCATTGGCTGGAAGGCGGATACCGCGCCTTTCCGGCCTGCACTTCAGCTGCTGGAGCCGGAAGGGGATGAATCCCCTTGGCGGCTGCAGCTGATCCTTCAGGACAAGCGCGATGAATCCGCGCTTGTTCCCATCAGGCTCGCCGATGATGGCGAGCCGCACGGCTTGTGGCCGACAGCATGGTCGGCCCACGTGCACGAACGCGCCGCGGGATGGCTGGAGCGCCTCCGCGGCAGTCTGCCGCCCGAGCGCTTCGCGGCGGGCGGCGACGTGCTGGCCGAACCGCTCAGCGATGCCATCGCTTGGCGGTTCTTAACCGCCGAGAGCCAGCGGCTGCTGGAAGCAGGCTGGCAAGTGCTGCTGCCGGCGTGGTGGGAAGCCGCCAGCCGGAAAAAACCGCGCCTCCGCGCCAAGATCAGCTCCGGCGAGGACAAACGCAGCGGCGGCGAGTCGCTGTTCGGCCTCGATTCGATCATCGATTTCGATTGGCGAATCTCCATCGGCGACGTCGACCTCACCGAAGCTGAATTTGCCGAGCTGGTCGCAAGAGGGGAACGACTCGTCCGCTTCAAAGGCAAATGGGTCTCGCTCGATCCCGCACTGCTGGCGCAAATCCAAAGAGCCATGGCAGGTATGGACAAGTCGCAAGGCTTGTCCTTCCAAGATGTGCTTCAGCTTCATTTGCTGCAAGCGAGTGAGGAAGCTGAGGCTGAGGCTACAGAAGAGCAGCTTCAAGAGGATGCGGCGCGCCTGCGGCTCGAGGTAGAGCTAAACGAGCATTTGATCAGTCTCATTGGTCAGCTCGGCCAGCGCTCACAATGGCCGAAGCCTCCAGTGCCCGCAGGACTCCAGGCAGAGCTACGCACCTATCAGCATGAAGGATATGCTTGGCTGACTTTCCTGCGTCAATTCGGTTTGGGGGCTTGTCTAGCCGATGATATGGGGCTTGGCAAGACCGTCCAACTCATCGCATATTTACTTCATATCAAAGAAAATACCGATCCTAGCTCATCCCGTCGCCAGACCGACCCTCCGGGTTGGCCTGCTCTGATCATCTGCCCTACCTCCGTGCTGGGCAACTGGCAGAAGGAATTGCAGCGCTTCGCGCCTTCTTTGAATGTGATGCTGCACTACGGAAGTCGCCGTTTGGACGCAGGATTCTTCTATGGCGCTGCGTCGCAAGCTGACGTGGTACTCACCTCTTATGCGACTGCAGCGCTTGATCAGGAGTTGCTGAAGGAATTCACTTGGGCGGCGATTTGTCTGGACGAAGCACAGAACATCAAGAATGCTCAAACGAAGCAGTCGGTAGCTGTGCGCAGCTTCCCGGCTTTACACCGGATTGCGCTGACAGGAACACCTATAGAGAACAGATTATCCGAGCTGTGGTCCATTTATGATTTTATAACCCCAGGTTATCTGGGTAGTGCCAAAGCCTTTAACGACCGATTCAGTAATGCCATTGAGAAGGAACGTGACGAGAAACGTACAGCGGACCTACAGAATCTCGTGAAGCCGTTCATGCTACGCCGTAAGAAAAAGGATCCTAACATTCAGCTCGATCTTCCAGATAAAAACGAGATGAAGACCTATGTCCATCTGACAGCTGAACAAGCTGCGCTCTATGACCAGACCGTAAACGGACTGCTCGACCGTATGCAGAAGTTGGAAGGTATTGAGCGTAAGGGCGCCATTCTTGGGGCTTTGACCGGACTTAAGCAGCTATGTGATCACCCGATGCTTGTGACTAAGGAGACCCTCCCTGAAACGGATTCGGACAACAAACTGGATACCAGTCTACTCATTAACCGTTCCTCTAAACTTGAAAGACTGCTGGATATGGTTAAGGAACTGCGTACAGAGGATGAGCGCTGTCTCATCTTTACGCAATATGTCGGGATGGGAAAAATGCTTCAGGCTGTTCTACAGCAAGAACTTGGAGAGCCTGTCCTTTATTTGAACGGAAGCACCTCCAAACAGGCGCGTGACCGAATGATTGAGCGATTCCAGACGCCTGCACCTTCCGCGGACGAAGGGTCCAGACGTCCAGATGCACCACCGTCTGATCAGCCGAATGTATTCATCCTTTCTCTCAAAGCCGGAGGTGTCGGTCTGAACTTAACCGCCGCCAATCACGTATTCCACTTCGATCGCTGGTGGAATCCGGCCGTTGAGAATCAGGCGACAGACCGCGCCTATCGGATGGGCCAGACGCGTGATGTACAGGTGCATAAGTTCATCGCTCTCGGGACTCTCGAGGAAAAGATTGATGAGATGCTGGAGAGTAAGCAGCAGCTAAGTGATAATGTCATCTCCAGCTCCGAAGGCTGGATTACCGAGCTGTCTACTGAGGCTTTGAAAGACCTCTTTACATTACGGCGAGGCTTAACAGACTAATCTTAACGCTTGCAACGACCATCAAAAGGAACATTCGCATCTACGCGGATGTTCCTTTTTTGAATCACTAATATTTATCTTTAGTACTGGATTAAAGAACGCTCACCATTGCTCGGACATCTTAAAGGTGACTGCGAGATCATCATCACCTGAAAGTGAGTTAACCACCAAAGTAACCGGCTCATTCTGAAGCTCGTAAGAGAGTCGCTCGTTAAGCAAATTAACAGCCAAATTCGCATAAGCACCGGAGATTCCCGATCCTGTACCTTGCATAATCACCTTTCCACCCGTGACCGTAGTGCAGGTGTAATTCACCAGCAGTGCCGTGTCTGTGACAGGAATATCCGTAGTTGGCGTTGGGAAATTTTCGAATGTCCCATCCAGAGTGCCACCTGCGACGACCATATATCGCACAGGTCTTTTGGATAGAATATCTAAAGCCGCCGGTCTAATCTCAGCCGCAAGACCCTGTGGAATAGTAAAGGCAGAACTCCTCATAAAGCTAATCGCCGCGAAGTCAGTCGATGTAACCGATACATTATCACGGATTTCCGAGGTTATACGGCCTACTTCAAACACTTCCAGATTAACAGCCGTCCAGACACCGTTCACATCCACAAGAAAAACCTGAATCTTCAATTGTTCCTGTGAATACACAAAATTAAATTGGAATAAATCCTCTACAATAGTGTAGGTCTTGCTTGACGTTTCCCGATATTGCAGCTCAAATAATTCTTCAATAAAGACTGTCTGAGGACTTGCACTATTGGCTAAACCCGTTAAATAACAAGCCGCGCCAGCTGATCCATTGTTAACCACTTTGATCACAACTTGATCTATTGGACGAGTACCGTCGACAGGTAAATTAATGATGGTGTTTGTAGAGAGGACAGGCAATGTCTTCACACCTCCTATTCATATCAAATTATATATATATGGTATGCAATCATTTTTTAGAATTCTTGGATTGATATTAAAATAGAGATGTGCTTCACCGAGCATAAAATACAGATTTGCCACCAAATAAAGGATGTGGTAAACTCGACTTAACTTTTTATGAACGGAGGGTTACGTGTGATAGACTTTATCCGAGTTAGAACTTTGCGCGGCTAATTGAATAGCGCTAAAGCTCTGCCCATGTGCAGAGGACTCAGGATTGGTCTACCCATTTAACTCCATAGAAGCCAACAAACTAAAACGCCTTCGGCGTCCTTATAAGGACGGTAGCGTTTATGTGAGAATTATAAGGATAAAGTATATCGTGAAACTTATACTTTCTTATAATTTAAACCAACTGCTACTCGTAAGGGATTAATTTATCATTCCCCTATGACCAAGCCGTTGTTTGCTTCGATATATCTATGGAAGACCCTAATGTCGTAAAGGAGATTTCTCCTTACACATTTGTTCTGACGTCCTCTAACGAACCGTAAGCACAGGCAGATGTCCTGTGTTTTTTTGCGTTTACTATTTACTTACTGGAGGATGAATAAATATATGGAACAACTACGAGAAAAAGCTATTATAGTCGGTGTCCAGCTACAAAACGAAACAAACTTCGACTATTCGATGGAAGAACTCACTAATCTGGCAGCTGCCTGTGACCTAGAAGTTGTCGGAGAACTTAGTCAGAAGGCAAGCCGGATCAACCCTTCCCACTATATCGGCACAGGCAAAATCCAAGAATTATCTGCGCTCTTAGAAGCGCATGATGCTCCTATTGTTATTTTTAATGATGAGCTGTCTCCTTCACAGATTCGCAATTTGGAGTCTTCTCTAGGCCGTCAGGTCATTGACCGAACGATTCTGATCTTGAATATTTTCGCAGAAAGAGCGAAGACCAAAGAAGCACAGCTGCAAGTAGAAGTAGCCAAGCTGCAGTATATGCTACCCCGCCTGACAGGTCTCAGAGAATCCCTCGGAAGACAAGGCGGTGGTGCTGGGCTTAAGAACAGAGGCGCTGGTGAAACGAAACTGGAGCTGGATCGCAGAAGAATAGAAGAACGTATTTCAGCGTTACAAGTTGAGCTTCAACAGCAAGTAGCAAGGCGCCAAATTCAGCGGAAGCAGCGGCATAAGAATGAGGTTCCGGTCGTCTGTCTCGTCGGCTATACGAATACCGGCAAGTCCAGCTTAATGAATGTGATCGTGGAGACGTATCATCCCGGCTCTAATAAGCAAGTGTTCGCCAAGGATATGTTATTTGCTACGCTGGAGACATCCGTTCGGAGCATTGAGCTACCGGATCACAAAACCTTTTTATTAACAGATACCGTTGGATTCGTCAGCCAGCTTCCCCATCATCTGGTCAAAGCCTTCCGCTCCACGCTCGAAGAGGTGACCGAAGCTGACTTATTGATTCACGTAGTCGATATTTCCGATCCGCAGCATGAGCAGCATATGGCCGTCACTGATGAGACTTTGAAAGCGCTCGGCGCGGACCAAATTCCAACGGTTTATGCCTACAACAAGGCTGACCTAACTGACTTGCCTTACCCTCACCTTGAGGGTGACAATGTCTATCTCTCTGCCAAACAAAATAGCGGAATAGCTGAACTTACAGATCTGATTCGCAGCCATGTGTTTACGGATTATGTACAGTGTGAAATTCTGATTCCATTTGATCGCGGCAATGTGGTCTCCTATTTCAACGAGCATGCCCATGTTCAATCGACTAGCTATGAAGAAACAGGCACACGGCTTGCGCTAGAATGTAGAAAATCTGATTTCGAGAAATTCCGCAACGACTTTGTTGAGCTTTAGGCTATTAGACATAGTAAATCCCGGACCTTATCGGAGGTCCGGAATTTTTTTCAGGAAGATAGCTCTTCTTAGCACTCTCTTAGCTGTTAAATCTTATAAATGTAACTTCTAGTCCCAATTCTTGAAAAGACAGTGCACTCAGAGCCTCTATTTTCCGCTCCGGGTAAGACAGAACCTGTAGATAGTCGCTGTAAATAATTAAAATCAGGATGTATCGACTCATTCGTAAGAAAAGCTGAGGTATTGCTTCCGGGCGATCTTTCCTCATTAAGTGAGGCTATGATGACTTCTGCAGTGGTTATCCCAATGCCGTGGCCATAATACAGGTCTTCTTCAAGCTTAACAGCATTCTCACCCTGCCACTCTGGCTTGCTAGGCGCATGATCTGGATTCCTGAAATACACAATATCTCCCCGCAGCATCTGATCCTTATTATAGTTCGTAACTAAGCGCAGATTCTCGTCGTAGTTCCAATCCCATAAGAATAAATCCTTAAAATACCTATTAAAGGCTTCTTCACCTATAGCTTCAATTGTCGCCCTGTACATAACAATGACCATCGCTGTCGCGCATTCGAAGGCATATAAATGTCCGTTCTGAAAAATGTCTTTAATCCCCACCGAAGGCGCCACACCAGCGTTCAGCTGTAGTCCTCCAATATCTGTACGCGTCCAAAACTGCGGGTTGCAGCGCGACTCATCAAATGTTGCAAAATCCGCTCCACTGTTATTTAAAGCTTCCGCCGATTCCACGATGCTGTCTCTCATTTTCCGTTCAAAGTCAAGGGCATCGGGTGAACGAACTTCCTTCACCATGCTTAGTCCCTCCAATATTATAGGTTCTAAATATAGGTTATTGTACGTGTTCGCTGCCCAGTTGGTGCTTAATTCATTTTATTCCCCTGACTCAACAAACCACTGATTGAGCTGCCTGGTCTCTTCCGTCAAAATATCCAAATATAAAGAAGTGCGGTATCCCGTATCCTTTAAGCTTTTTCCCGTAATCTCTGCTATGCGATTTAATCTGTACAGCAATGTGTTGGTATGAATATGTAAAAAAGCGGCGGATTCCTTCAAGTTTCCACTGAGTGATAAATAAACGGCAATGGTTTTTAGAAAATCACTTTTATGCTCGCGATCATGCTCTTTTAGGGGATACAGTAAAGGACTTTTACGGGTCCGACTACGTTTTTGCTCTATAATAGCCGGAACATACGCCCAAAATCCAATATCCTCATACAATAGTAACTCTCGGCCATGAAAAGGCAGCAGCTTCTTGATTTCCAGAATGGAACCCGCTTCCCAGTACGCAATGGCTGCCGACATATATTCAGTGTAATCCAGGCTACAGCCTGCAGCCAGCATACAGCTCTCACTCTTACGCATATCCTCGATAATTTTGTGCATGAACGAATACAGACCACCCGTACCTTCCATGCGAAAGCTGAATGAAAACAATATAATTAACCGATTGTGCTCAGCAGTCAGAAATAATAATTTCAGCCCCGGATAGGAGGTCATAGTTTGCCGAAACCGAAGTACGAAGTGGTCATTGATGACCTTGTCACTCTCAAACACGCTAATATAATATTTGTCCGGCAAAAGAATCGACCAAACTTCCGCGTCCTGCTTGATATTCGCTTCATTGTCATAATGGGAGGTGAGCAGCTTCCAGAAAAAATCCTCCTGCGTTTTCTCCTGCTTCGTCTTCCAACCCCGTTGCTTCAATATATAACGACCAACGATGGCCGCCGCTTTCTCTACAATATTCTCTGCGTGTCCTTCAACTAGATTGCCTGCATCTACTACCCATATGTACCCGAGAATTTCCTTCTGATGTTTGATGCAAATAGCGAGTCGGGGGCCAAGACCTACCTCCATGACCGCAGGAATCCGAATCGGACGTGTAGCGCTCTCAAGCTGCTGCATAATCCCCTTCTTACGCAAGCCAATAATGACAGCGTTAGGTACACGCTTTCCAATAATGGTCGAAATTCTCGCGGAATCACTCTCAAATTGATGGGAGCTGTATCCGATCACATGGTGATTGCTGTCCTCAATCGTAACTTGGGATTGAAGAGATTCACTAATCGCATCCGCCAACGATTCCATACTATCGAAGAAACGATCAAACAATGGATCCTTTTCCGTCACTAGCCCCACCCCTGCCTGAAAAAATAGCCGAACCTTGTACTCTAGAGTGATTTTATTATAGTATGCGTGCTCCCAGCTGACTATAAGATAATGGGATGGGGGCGAGCTGGCGGGACCTTGAGATCGCCGGGTGGAGGAGTTACGAGGTTATAGAGTGGCGTGGGGGCTTATTTGCTGAGTACAGGTTACGTTGGTTGCGGAATGGCGGGGTTATGGAGTGGCGTGGGACGGAGTTGCAGGTTACGTTGATGCGGATTACGGGAAGCGAGGTGACGGAGTGGCGCGACAACACTTAAACCGCTACTTGAGAGAGCCCCCTTATAGTTTTTAGGGAATTCTTCCCTGTAATTGTGTCTCTTTAGCTTTACCTGCTACTAATCAGGGAAAACCTCCCTATAATTCCTCCAATTCAGGCACAATCGGGGATATTCCTCGTATTTATAGGGAGAAATTCCCTAAAAATAGCGTTTTAAGCTTTTTTCGCGTAATTTATAGGGAGGATTTCCCTAAAAACTCCAACAAACCTCCACCCGATCCAACGATCTTCATAACGCAGTCCTAAAGCCTTTACAGCCGGATCTCCCCACACCGAACTGAGCCGAAATTATTACTCCCAGAAACAACAAACAGCAAACTCCCAAAGCGGGAATTCGCTGTCTATCGGTTCCTAAATATTACCACTTATTTGGAACGCATCTATTCATCTCTATTTAGCTCTATTTAGCTCATCGTGAACGTCTGCTCCATAGCTTGTTCTACCGTAAAATGTTTCTCGCCAAGCGCTTCAGCCACGGCTTGGCAGGTGATTTTACCGTTGGCGACATTTACGCCGCTTCTTAGGCCGGCATTATCCTGAATCGCCTTGATCACGCCTTTATTGGCAATTTGCAGGGCATATGGAACGGTGACATTGGTTAAAGCGATCGTCGAAGTTTTGGCCACAGCGCCCGGCATATTAGCAACAGAATAATGCAGCACGCCGTGCTTGATAAATACAGGATTATCATGTGTTGTCACTCTGTCGATCGTCTCTACGATACCACCTTGGTCAATGGCCACATCGACAATCACCGATCCCGGCTTCATGGTCTTGACCATTTCTTCTGTAACCAGCTTCGGTGCTTTCGCACCCGGAATCAACACCGCACCTACCAACAGGTCTGCCTCAGCTACCACTTTGGCAATATTATAAGGGTTAGAGATCAGCGTATTGATCTGTGCCCCAAAAATATCATCTAATTGACGCAATCTTTCAGCACTGAGGTCAACAATTGTAACATCAGCACCCAAACCGATAGCCATTTTTGCAGCGTTTGTACCTACTACTCCACCGCCGATAATGCTAACTTTGCCACGACTAACCCCGGGAACACCGGAGAGAAGAATCCCTTGTCCGCCATAGTTTTTTTGCAAGAACTGAGCGCCAAGCTGAACAGACATCCGGCCCGCTACTTCACTCATCGGTGTTAATAACGGCAAGGTACGTTCATGAACAACCGTCTCATACCCGATGGCAAAGACACCCTTGTCTTTGAGCGCAGCGGCCAGAGAAGGTTCAGGCGCAAGATGCAGATATGTGAACAAAATAAGGCCTGGACGGAAATAAGGGTACTCGCTTTCCAGCGGTTCTTTCACTTTCATCACCATTTCGGCAGAGCTCCAGACCGTAGCTGCGTCCTGAATTAGCTTCGCTCCGGCAGAAGCATACTCTTCGTTCGGAAATCCACTTCCCACACCAGCCCCAGCTTCCACCAGCACTTGATGTCCTTCTTTAATAAGGCTAACTACACCCGCAGGCGTTATGGCTACACGATTCTCATTATTTTTAATTTCTTTAGGCACTCCGATAATCATCATTCATCTCTCCCGTCTAATGTAGATCCCTTATGTAAAGAATGATAACATACGTTTAGTATTCCCAATTTGGTAAAAAATTAAAATATTATCTATCATCATTGTGTTTTTACACAAAGGATTCGACTTAAACCGCCCAGTAACTTTATGTCATTTGGTACCCAACACAACCCTAATCATTATCTCATAAAAAAAGACACTGCTTAAAGTGTCTTTTTGACGATTTTGTATGAAATTAAAGCACTACTTCCATATTGGAATGTTATGTTTAGTAACGCGTATTACTTTGACAACAATAACATCACCGTTTCTAAGATTACATTTACCCCTTTTTCACAGTCTTCATAAGAGGTAAGCTCCTCTTCACAATGGCTTTTTCCCTTCACACTAGGTACAAACACCATCGCGGATGGCAGAAAGCTAGCTACAAACTGAGCATCATGCCCTGCGCCACTAGCAATCTTCCGATTAGAATAACCTAAGACTTGTGTCGCTTGCTCCACTAAATCACATATCCCCCGGTCAAACCAAACAGTCTCTCTACCCCAAAGCTTGGTCTTACTTACTCCGCAGTCCAGTAGCATCTCCGGCAAGCTATGAATAATAGCTTCCACCTCACGGACAATCTCCATATCTTTATGTCTAGCCTCAATGGTGAAGATCACTTTATTGGGAATGACGGTATGAATATTAGGAAACACATTCATTCTGCCCATGGTATACACCAGTTCAGAATCGAGCGCACTAAGCTTGCTTCTAAGCTCCGTGATCAAATCCGTGGCAGCGAACAAGGCATCCTTGCGCATTGCCATAGGCGTAGTGCCCGCATGATCCGATTCCCCCGTCACCTCAATCTCATAACAGGCCATGCCAACTACACAGTCCACCAGACCAATCGACAGTTCTTCTTGTTCTAGCACAGGACCTTGCTCGATATGAAGCTCCAAATAAGCAGTGGCTTCGGTAATACGATTGCTCATTTCTCCCTTATACCCACTTTTCTCGAGCGCTTCTCCAAAAGTAATGCCCTCTGGATCTTTTTTATTCAGCATTGTCGCCTTATCGAACTTCCCGGACAGCACACCAGAGGCCATCATCGAAGGCTCAAAGCGAGCTCCTTCTTCATTTGTGAAATTCATAATGGTCACTGGTAGCCTCGGCTTTATTCCGTGATCCACGAGTGTGCGCACCACCTCTAGTCCAGCGATCACGCCTAGTACGCCATCGAATCTGCCGCCTTTTTTCACAGTATCCATATGCGAACCAATTACGATAGGAGGTCCAGATGCTACACCCGCAAGCGTAGCGTACATCGTGCCCATGTCGTCCATCTTCACAGACATCCCCAGCTCTTCACAGCAAGCGCAAAAATATTCCCGAACCTTAAGATCCTCTTCCGTCAGCGATAACCGGGTCACGCCGTTGTTATCTGTACGCCCATAATCCGCAAATGTCTCAATCGTATTCTTTAATCTCTCACCGTTCACGAATATTTTTTGCAGCTGCATCATAGGTCCCTCCGCTTCGAGCGTTCATGATTTTATAGACTTTCTATATATGTTATACCAATCGATATGATTGTCATTTTACATACTGTAATAATTATTATTCGCGTAATGTTACAACAAAATAGAGGTAGCAATAAGTAAACTAAAGTAGTATATACAATCTTTTGAGACGGAGGGTAAGCTTAAGATAGCTATTTATCCAGTTCTACCAAGGAAAGGAGCAGCACATGAATCTAAGCATTGTGGTCCCAGTATACAATATAGAACATTATATAACCCCTATGTTTAATTCACTCCTTACCCAAAGTGAACCGCATTTCGAGGTTATTATCGTGGATGACGGATCTACGGATAACACTTACAACGTTATAGCAAATATTCTCGCACTTCACCCCACCCTTTCCTGCAAAGTCATTCGAACAGAGAATCAGGGGGTTAGTTCGGCTAGAAATAGAGGCCTAGCAGAAGCCACAGGGAATTATGTGTTGTTTCTGGATGGAGATGATTATATTTCTGCAGACTTAGTGCGGACCATTCATACCTATATCCATGACGCTGGCCCCGAGATTATCTGCTGGGGTTATAACCATGTTTCAGAGGATGGAGTCACTACTTTGAGTTATACATCCGCTTATAGCGACATAACAGGCAGTGAAGCTCTGACTCATATTTTTGTGGACAAAAGCTTACGAATATGGACAGGGAGCATTGCGTACAAACGGGAATTGTTACTCCTTCATGATCTCCAATATACGGAATGCTGTGTGAATGGAGAAGATCAGGAATTCATCTACAAAGCCTTATCCAGAGCCGCCAGAGTTGTCACGCTTCCAGATATTCTATCGTTTTATTTACAAAGAAACACGTCAATTTCCAACAGCTATAATGTGAAAAAATTTGATGTCGTCGATGTATTCAAACGGGTCGATGCCTACTTTCAGGCACATCCCTTTGAGCAGTTGGATACGATATCCCCTTATATAAGAAATCGTGAGCTGATCGAGAATTACTTTTTCAACATAAAGACCTGTCTAAATGAGACAGAAGGGGTAAGCATTCAGGAGTTACTTCGCGACATCGATCATACCTATCCTGAACTAAATCAAGAAATGTATGAACTCATAAGACGTTATAGGGGCAATGATCGAAGATTAGCCCTTTATATCCGAGCATTCTTAATCTCCCCGCTTCTATATCACAGATTCATTTCTGTGGAGAGAAGCTTATCCAGGTTCAAGCGAAGGGAATCTAGAATATGAAAAAGATGCTGATCTATGCCTATACCGAATTTAATTTGGGCGATGATTTATTCATAAAGGTGTTGTGCGAGAGATATCCGGATACGGAGTTCAGAATCTGCGCTCCACACCTATACAAGCTATGCTTCAAAGAGATCAAGAATCTCAAAGTGATTCCTTCCGATTCCATTTTCTTAAGAGGTATTGCCTATATTTGCAGAAGATTAAAGATACATAATCTGGTGCAAAAATATATGGCAGACCACTCCGATGGCGTTGTTCATATCGGCGGATCGATTTTTATGCAGGCAGAGCATTGGGAAGAGCATTTCAAGAACGCAGAAGCTATTCGGAATAAGAATAAGCCCTACTATTTATTAGGATCGAATTTCGGCCCTTACACAGATAAAGAATATTATGAGGAACACAGGCGGATTTTTAAGGACTATACAGACATCTGCTTTAGAGAAAAGTACTCTTATGATTTATTTGAGGATCTGGATCATGTCCGTTTAGCACCCGATATTATTTTTCAGCTTAACCCGTCAGGTCTTCAAACCGAACCAGAGGATTATATCGTCTTATCCGTCATTAAGCCTTCTGCTAAAGGTCTGAACGGTTTTGACAACCTCTATTATGAAAAAATGAAAGAACTCGCAATTTATTTCATTGAAAAAGGCTACGCTGTTCATTTCATGTCATTTTGTGAACACGAAGGCGATCAGCTGGCGATTGAGGAAATCCGGAATCTTATGGGCCCCTCCTATGAGGATGCCACCCAAGTGCATTTATATAAAACGAATATGGAAGAGGTCTTGGCCGTTCTAGCCCATTCCAGCTTTATCGTAGCTTCAAGATTCCATGCGATGATCCTCGGCTGGGTATTGGGTAAACCAGTGTTTCCCGTCGCTTACAGCAAAAAAATGATCAATGTAATGGAAGATGCCCAGTTCAAAGGGCTATATACCGATTTCACTACACTGGAGCAGCTCCAGCCTGCGCAGGTTTTTGAAAGTATGACTACTCACTATATGGATGTCACGCCGCAAGCCAAACATGCCGAAAGGCATTTCGAGCATCTGGATACGTATTTATCGCTTTACGAAAGGAGGATACGTTATGAGAGCCAAGCGGAGCATTCTTAACTTATCTTTTGGACTCGGGAGTCAGCTCATTACGATCATCCTCGGTTTTTTTATACCCCGACTGATTATGGTCAACTATGGCTCAGAGGCCAATGGTTTAATCGCTTCTATTGTACAAATTATTAGTTATTTGGCACTGCTGGAAGCCGGCGTAGGCGCCGCTTCGATCCAAGCCCTATATAAGCCAGTAGCTTCGGATGATAAGAACCACATCAACTCTATTTTGGCCGCCACCTCTAGCTATTATAAAAAAACAGGCATTTATTATTTCTTCGCCGTCCTTCTAATCGCCACCGTGTATCCATTAGTGATCACTTCTGACATCGATCGATTATCGATTATGCTCATTATTTTACTCACAGGAATGGGCGGAGCGATCAATTATTATTTCCAAGGGAAATTCAAAGTACTCCTCGCTGCTGAGGGAAAAAGCTATGTTGAAACTTCTATAGTCACTGTCGCTAATATTCTGAACAATGTAATTCGGATTCTGTTATTACTTCAAGGCGTTAACATCATCGCTGTGCAAGCTTCATACTTCATACTGACCATACTTCAAATCGTCGTCTTCTATATTTATATCAATAAGCATTACAAATGGATCAACCTAAATCTTAAACCAGACTATGAAGCCATTGGTCAAAAAAATTCTGTCTTAGTCCATGAGATCTCCTACTTAGTGTTTAGAAATACTGACGTGCTAATCCTGACTATATTTACGAACTTAAAGATCGTCAGCATTTATGTCATGTACAACATGATTTTTACGATTGTAGATAACATCGTCCAAACCATAAACGGAAGCGTGAAGGCTGCTCTCGGCCAGAGCTTTCATGAGAGTAAAGAAGCCTTTATTAAATTTTATGATGCTTACGAAGTGTATTTTATGGGGCTCATTTTCTCGATTCTAACGGTAGCTTACATTCTAATTCTACCTTTTATGAAACTGTATACCGCTGGGGTAAATGACGTGAATTATATCGATATGTGGCTGCCGATCCTGTTCGTAGTCATCAAATTATTAACCAATGCCAGAGCTTCCTCCAATAATGTGATTACGATCGCCGGACATTTCAAGAACACACAGAACCGTTCCATTCTAGAATCCGCTATCAATCTAGTCGCTTCTATTGTCTTCGTTATCTTTATGGGGATTTACGGTGTATTGATGGGGACGATAGCCGCTCTCTTGTACCGTTCCATAGATATCGTGGTCTATGCTAGCAGACATCTGCTGGATCGGAGCCCTTGGGTCACTTTTAGAAGATGGCTAACGAATGCAGTAGTTTTTGTGGGCATTATTCTGATCTCCAGCGCCATCGACATCCCTATCCATTCCTATGCAGGAATTATGTTGTGGGGTGTACTGTTAGGGCTTGTGATCCTGCCCGTATATTTCGTCATTGCCTCCTTAATGGAACGGGAAGTATTCCTGTATACATGGGGGCATCTCAAAACGTATCGATATAAACTCAAAAGTAAAATTGCAGCTAGACCTAAGGTAAGTGGTTTATCCAAATAACACAGCAGGAGGCCCCCAAATGGATCATAGCGAGGTTTTGCAGCAAGCCTGTTACGTCTTTCTAAATGACCTTAATGATGAAATCAACCATTCATCTGCCCTTCAATTGGATGATCAAGAGATATTCCAACGATGCCGCCTGATCATAGATAAAGAACAAAATCCGCAAGTTAAAACCTATCTAGAAATCTTATCTGAGGTGATCCGTGCTTATCTCACAGGGAGAGCTTCAGAAGATGCATTAAGGTTCTATCTGTCAGAGCAATTCAGTATTGTGAACGAAGAAATTGACGGGTTAATCCATAGGATCGTTGCAATCAAACATCAGTCCTCCCATACGGATACTTCACACTCAGCACTCCTTTCCTTTGCCGAATATCCCAAGGTTAGTGTCATTATCACTACTTACAATAGAAAGGCATTTCTAAATCAAGCGATCCAAAGCATCTTAAAGCAAGACTATCCTTATATAGAGATCACAGTTATTGATGATTGCTCTACAGATGGCACGGAAGAGTTAATGTATCAAAACTTCGGGGGCGAGTCACGGGTAATCTACATGCGAAACGAAAAAAATAGCGGACCGGGAAATAATCGCCGTAAGGCTTTTGCTGCTCATGGTGATGGGGAGTATGTTCTTTTTCTCGATGATGATGACTATCTGATTGATATGAGTTATTTAAGTAAGGCTGTGGACTTTCACAATCACCATCCCGAAATATCATTTGTGGCTGCTAATGTGTTTCTTGAATTTTCAAAGGCCAAGCAACTGAAGATCAGTAGCCTACAGCTAAGCAGGATTATTAAGAAGCAGGATTATTTCATGAATTTCGAGAAAAAAGGATATCCGAAGCCCTCCTCCACCTTAACAACTGTCTTTAAGCGTGAGGCTTTAATGGCTATGGATATCCTGAATATGAACATGGTTAACGATGCTTCTATTTATCTGCGTTCCTTGCTCATCGGTGATGCTGGCTTCATAGATACCCTTGCCGGTGTGTACAGATTACACGGGGACAACATTACTTTTAATTTGAGTCAGCGATTCTTAATTGAGAATTTGGAGGAGAAGCTGTTAATTAAGAATATGGCCGTTCAGAAATATGGTTATCACGAGCAGGAAATGACGGAATGGTTTAACCATAATGCTTATGATACGATCTCATACTATTTATTAAATTCTGCGAAAGACGCCACAGACTTTAAATTCATGTATCATTGGGCCCTTAACCATTGCCCGCCGATCTACAATCAATTAAGAAATGAATTCCGTACAAAACTTATTAAAAAACAATTATTACGGATCTCGTTACTTCGAACGCTGCTCGGAAGATGATTCACGCATTAGCTTATCGAGCAGCAGTAAGAATCCTTTTACCTCTTCTTTAGGGATGTCGGCGTACTTGTCTCCAATACTGATCTCACAATAAGAACTATGTTCTCCCGTTGGTCTTATCGCTGCGCTTAAACCGATTCCTGTTGCCTCATATGCAGAAGACAGGATCGGTTCAATGCTCTCCCTAGACATTTGAAAATGCATATGAAACATGTTGGAGACAGGCTCAGCAGGTAACGTAGTCACCGCATGACATTGATTAACTAAAGCAGCAAGCTCTTTAGCCCCTTCATAATACTGCTGCATCTTATCTACTCTTTGCTGGTAGTAATAATCAGAGGAAATAATGTATGGATACAGACTGATTAGGTCGCCACCATGCCGCCGTTTCCATATCTTCGATTGCTTCGTAAACTCCTCACCGCCTGCAAGAATCGCGCCAGCAATTCCTCCGATTCCTTTATACAGTGAGATATAGACACTATCAAAGAGGGCGCAGATCTCAGCAGCTGTCTTTCCATAATAAGGAAGCGTCTCAAGCAATCTTGCGCCATCCAAATGCAGCTTAATTCCCCGAGCACGGCAATGTGCAGAAATCGCTTCAAGCTCCTGATACTCTGGTAACTGTCCGCCAATCTCACGCTGTGGCAATTCAAGCAGCAGACAAGCAATATCATCCTTCATTTGTAATACATCATCCAAGGTAATTAGTCGATTCTTATCCGCAAGTAGGACAGGCTCGATATGATGCAATTCCTTCAACCCATCCTGCTCATGGATCTCTAAATGACATAAAGGGTGATAGGCGACGCTCTTGAGTCCTTTTTCATCACACCATATTCTTAAAGCGATTTGCTGTGCCATCGTTCCACTCGGAAAGAAGACTGCTGTTTCTTTTCCCAAAAGCTTCGCCATTTCCGACTGGAAATCCTCAATCACCTTTCCCGATCCATAAATATCAGATGGTGTACTATTCTCTACAGCTTCAAAGGCTTCCTTCAAGACTTGAACATCTCGATCCCCATGTCCTACGATTCGATAAGTCGTTTCATTAAACGCCTCTTGCATTGATTTTTTTCCGTTCATTGGTAGAATTGCCCCTTCCGTGTTTGCCTTGTCCCTAATATAGACGAATTTCAAAAAATCCCATCTTAATTTTACCCGATCTAAGGTGAAAAAACATGAGCGCTGTGCTACAATATTGGAATTGCAACGGCAATCTTAGGGAGGGTTATTGAATCACATGCTCATCATTGGTATCGCCGGCGGCACCGGCTCGGGAAAAACAACCGTAGCCCGCTCCGTCATTGACCGTCTTGGAACGGGAAAGGTAACTTTCATATCTCAAGATAACTACTATAAAGATCATTCACACCTCAGCTTCGCTGAACGTGAATCCATCAATTACGATCATCCTTTCGCTTTCGATAACGAGCTGCTTATTGAGCATCTTAAATGTCTGCGAGAAGATCAGACTGCATATGCACCGGTGTATGACTTTACAGTTCATGCCCGCTCCACTACGGAGACTGTAGAACTGAAACCCAACAATATTGTAATCATCGAGGGACTCCATGTTCTATCCGACGAGAACCTCCGCGATATGCTTGATATCAAAGTCTTTGTTGATGCTGATCCTGATGTACGCATCCTCCGCCGGGTACTCCGCGATATCGAGGAACGCGGTCGGAGCATTCAATCGATCCATCATCAATATTTGAGCACGGTTAAACCGATGCACGAAGCTTTTATTGAGCCATCCAAAAAATACGCCGATTTGATCATCCCTGAAGGTGGCCATAATGAGGTCGGTATCCAGTTGTTGTCCATCCTAACTGAGAAACATTTATATAACGACTGGACGTCCTAAAGTTCTTAAATACCTAGTTCTAACCCTAGCTGTCGAGATTCTCTCGACGGCTTTTTTGCATGTTCATCCCCAAACCTGCAGTTGACTATTCAAAGAATAATCCCACCGCATTTTGGTAATAGCTAATTTCACAGCAGTTTGCGGAAGAGGGATAACAACTATGGGATTTCTAAACAGAACAATAACTAAAATATTCAAAAACCCTACATTAGGGCACCCCAACCCCACTAGAGAATTACCTAAAGAACCTCTCAAAGAAAACCTTCAAGATAATATTGAACATATAAAAAAGACGCTCGGCAATAGCACAGACCTTGTGATCAGAGATTTCTTCATTGGCTCCAAGCAACAAATGAAAGCCGCTATTTTCTATACAGATGGACTTGCTGACAGTAAAGCTATTCAGGATTTCATTCTGGAGTCTCTTGTCTTAGAAATTCCAGATTTGAGCTTAGAGCCTGATAGTGACAACTATTCCTTATTAAAAAATCACATGCTTACCGTAGGTGATATCAAAGATGCGATGGAGTTCCATTCTTTGCTAAACTCCCTATTATCAGGAGATGTGATCCTTTTACTAGATGGATACGCTAAGGGCTTCACGATTGGCATGCGTGGTTGGAAAGACCGTGGTGTCACGGAAAGTGCTACAGAAACGGTGATCCGTGGACCTAAGGAAGCCTTCACAGAAAGCTTGCGTACCAACACTGCATTAATCCGGCGGAAAATAAAAGATCCTAATCTGTGGTTAGAAACACAACAAATCGGACGTGTGACCCAAACCGATGTATCCATTATGTATATCAAAGGAATTGTAGATGATGGGATTGTACAAGAAGTACATACACGTTTAGATCGAATCGACATCGATGGCATTTTGGAGAGTGGTTATATCGAGGAATTAATTGAGGATGAAACCTATACTCCATTTCCAACGATTCATCATACCGAACGACCTGATGTTATTGCAGCTGCGCTTATGGAAGGAAAAGTAGCTATTTTAGTAGATGGAACGCCTATAGTCATGACGGTTCCTACTACATTCGTTTCCTTCATGCAGACCGCTGAGGATTACTACCAACGTGCAGATGTTGGTACCTTAGTTCGGATGCTCCGTTATTTCTGTATATTCATTTCTCTTTTAGCCCCATCCTTATATGTAGCTATTACTACTTTCCATCAAGAGATGTTGCCTACAACCCTACTCATTAGCTTAGCTGCTCAACGGGAAGGCGTACCGCTTCCAGCGTTTATTGAAGCCCTCTTAATGGAGCTTGCTTTTGAGATTCTAAGAGAAGCCAGCGTGCGTATGCCTCAAACCATAGCCCAATCTGTCTCTATAGTGGGAACGCTAGTCATTGGAACGGCTGCAGTAGATGCTGGCATTGTTTCTGCCGCCATGCTCATTGTCGTTGCTGTCACGGCAATCTCCAGCTTTGTTCTACCAGCCTTTGATCTCGCCTTGACGGTCAGAATGCTTCGTTTCCCAATGATGTTTCTAGCCGCTTCCTTCGGATTGTTCGGGATCATTATCGGAATTATTGCGATTGTTCTGCACATGTGCAGTTTACGCTCCTTTGGAGTTCCTTATATGAGCCCGCTAGCTCCGTTTAATCTTGTTGATCAAAAGGACACCTTTTTCCGAATGCCTCGTTGGGCTATGTTTACCCGTCCTAAGCTAATCAATCAAAAAAATCTCGTTCGGGAAAAGAGTACACCGCCGGAAAAACCGGGAGATCTGACGGAGGAATAAACTATGAAACGAAAATCTTTGTTAAATTCGCTTGTTTGGGAAAGTAACTAACTCTTTCTTGGAAGAAATGAAGTAATCATTAGGAGTGAACGAAACCATGTTAGAAAAGGGAAAAATAAGTGCCCGTCAGCTAACCATTCTTGTCATGCTCCTTACTATTGGCGATTCTATCCTTATAATTCCCTCTTCCACTACAGAATACGCCAGACAAAATGCCTGGATTTCCACTTTAATTGGGATGGTAGCAGGTTTATTAGCAGTCTATATGTACAGCAAGTTCGCAAAGTCATATCCCAATTTAACGCTTATTCAAGTGATTCAAAAGGCTTTTGGAAAATGGATAGGAACTATTATATCCCTTACATTTTTAATCTATTTTCTTATGGTTTCCGTTGGAAGTATGCGAGAAATCGGTGATTTTGTGACCTCGGAAATGTTACCTGGAACCCCTATTCCGGCCACTCTAATCTTGTTTATACTGATTATGATTATGGCAATACGACTCGGTATTGAGGTTATAGGGCGAGCTAGCGAGCTCTTCATTCCTATGTTCATTGTCTTATTCCTAATCCAGACGATTGCTATTATTCCCCAGATGGAAATTGTCAGAATACTGCCCGTATTGGAGGACGGAATAAAGCCTGTTCTAAGAGGGGCTATCTCCATCACTACTTACACCTTTTTAGAAACAGTTGTCTTTCTCATGATACTTCCTTATGTAAATCAACAAAAAATGATAACAAAGAGTTTCTTACTGGGTACGCTTCTAGGCGGTATTGTAATTTTTATTACGCTCACCGTCTCCATCCTGGTGTTAGGTCCGGATCTGACGACTAGAGATATCTATCCCAGTTATAACATCGCAAGGCGTATATCAGTTGGCGGATTCTTCGAACGGGTTGAAGCCATGATAGCTCTACAATGGATGTTAACTTTGTTTATAAAAGTAACTTTGTACTTCTATGCTTTCGTTCTGGGGTTGTCCCAATTATTAAAATTAAAAGATTATCGCGTGTTATCCTTACCCACAGGGATGATTTTAGTGGCACTCGCTCCAATCATTGCTCCGAATTTCACTTATTATAACGCTATTTTTGATAATTATTGGGTGTACTATGTTATAACCTTCGGTATTTTTGTACCGTTTGTGTTATTAAGTATGGGCATCTTTCGTAGAGCACTCAGCAAAGACTTAACATCTCGGAACTAAAGATTGTTTGGGAGGTTGTGAACATTGGGTATAGTAGTGATCCTCATCATTGTAGCCGTTATTATAGCCTTCGAAGTGCCTCTTATGCTGAGGAAAAATTTAATCAAGGAATTTTGGGTTTTTTTATTTCTTCTGTTGCTGGGAACTTTTTTTAGTCTGATTTACGTCATGAATATCTCGATCTCAGACCCGTTAGCCTGGATGGTGTTCATCTATAAACCTGTAGCCGACATGGTAAATGCCTGGTTATCTTAAAAATAATGGGACTAAACCCGAGAGATCTAACGGAGGAATACACCATGAAACGAAGATCACTTCTACTTTGTCTTCTTGTTCTCATACAAATTGGGTTAACTGGTTGCTGGAGTCGACAGGAAATGAATGATCTCGCGATTGCCGTAGGGATCGGCATCGATAAGATCGGAGATCAATATCAAGTTTCTGCACAAGTGGTTTTACCCAGTCAAATCGCTGGCTCAAAAGGGGGAAGTCCTCAATCACCCGTTAACCTTTACAAAGAGACAGGAAATACTGTATATGAAGCGCTTAGGAAGATCACAACCATTAGTCCACGTAAAATTTACATCTCTCATCTGCGGATCTTAGTCCTTAGCGAGGCTCTGGCTAAAGAGGGAATCAATGACGTTCTTGATTTCATGTCAAGAGATACCGAAGCGCGAAATGATTACTTTATTGTGGTGGCAAAGGATGCACGGGCAGAAGATACTTTGAAAATATTAACTAGCCTCGAAAAGATTCCTGCTGTGCGATTGTTTTCCAGCCTGGAAACATCGGAGAAAAAATGGGCACCTACATCTACTGTGACATTAGGAACACTGATTACAGAACTTGTAAGTAGGGGTAAGAATCCAGTCTTAACAGGGGTTGTCATCAATGGAAATGTAGATGCAGGAGAAACTCCGAAGAATGTAGAAACCGTAGATTCTCCAACAGAATTGAAATACTCTGGATTGGCCGTATTCAAAGAGGACAAATTGATCGGTTGGCTAAACCAAGAGGAATCAAAAGTGTATAACTATTTAACGAATAAGGTAAAGAGTACGATTTCCTTCATTAATTGTCCCCGAGATAAAGATAAAAAGATATCTCTTGATATATTTAAGGCCGAATCAAAAGTAAAAGGCAGCATGAATGGCAACAACCCAGAAATCAGTATCGAGCAACATATAGAAACAGATTTAGGAGAAGTTCAATGTAGAAATCTAGACCTCACCAATCCAAAGACCATCACCGAATTAGAACAAATCGCTAACGTGAAAGTAGAGCATTTATTCCAGACTACGATTAAAAAAGTACAACAAGAATACAAATCCGATATTTTTGGATTTGGCGAGGTCATCCATCGCTCTAACCCACAGGCGTGGAAAAAACTGAAGGATAATTGGGATCAAACCTTTGTTAACTTACCAGTAAACGTAAAGATGAACATAGAGATTCGCCAGTTAGGGAAAGTAACTAACTCTTTCTTGGAAGAGACGAAGTGATAAATTGGAGGGAACAAAGCCATGCTCGAAAAGGGTAAAATAAGTATTCGTCAACTTACCATTCTTGTTATGCTTCTTACCATTGGGGATTCCATTCTTGTAATCCCCCCTTCCACTACACACTACGCCAAACAAAATGCCTGGATTTCCTCCTTAATTGGAATGATCGTAGGTTTACTAGCCATTTTTTTGTACAGCAAATTCGCAAAGTTATACCCCAACCTAACGCTTATCCAAGTGATTCAAAAGGTTTTTGGAAAATGGATAGGGACTATTATATCTCTTTTGACCTTAATGTATTTTCTCATTGTTACCGTAGGAAGTATGCGGGAAGTCGCTGATTTCGTGACCTCGGAAATGTTACCCGGAACCCCCATTCCGGCCATTCTAATCTTATTTATACTGATTGTCATTATGGCAACACGACTCGGTATTGAGGTTATCGGACGAACGGGTGAGATCTTTACTCCCATGGTTATAATCCTATTTCTAATCCTAACGGTCGCCATTATTCCTCAGATGGAAATAGTCAGAATGCTGCCCATATTGGAGGACGGAATAAAGCCAGTGCTAAGAGGGTCCATCTCCATTTCGGCTTACACCTTCTTAGAACCCGTTGTCTTTCTAATGTTCCTCCCTTATGTAAATCAACAAAAAAAAATAACAAAAGCCTTATTACAGGGCTGTTTCCTAGGTGGGATTATCATCTTCCTGACAGTCACTGTTTCCGTATTAGTACTAGGTCCGGATTTAACGACCAGAGATATATATCCCAGTTATAACATAGCAAGACGCATATCGGTTGGTGGGATCTTTGAGCGGGTTGAAGCCATGATAGCTCTAATGTGGATGTTAACCTTGTTTATAGAAGTAACATTATACTTCTATGCTTTCGTCCTAGGGTTATCCCAATTATTAAACTTAAAAGATTTTCGGGTGCTAACTCTGCCTACTGGGATGATCCTAATCGCACTAGCACCTCTCATTGCTCCGAATTACACCTATTACAACGCGGTGTTTGATAATTATTGGGTGTACTACATTATAACCTTCGGGTTATTTCTACCCTTGGTATTGTTAAGTGTGGGGATGTTTCGAAGTGCACTGAGCAAAGACTTGAAATTTCGGAATTAAATAGGAGCGGCCTTTTTTACCTAATATCAATCCGAATCCGAGTAGGGTCACCGAATGCGGCGAGAGACCGTGTGATGTTGCTGATTCATTAAGTTTAATCTCTTGCGGCTCTATCTCCCCACCCCGATTCGTAAATAAACATAAACCTATAAAATTTTTTGACACTACAATATAGATCTCGTAGATTCTCTAACGATTAATTCTGCAGGGAAAATCTGATGCGCATGATTTACCTTCTTATTAATGAGATCAAACAAAATCTTAATCGACGCTTCCGCAATTTCTACTACTGGCTGTTTGATGGTAGTAATAGAAGGATTATAATAGAAGGAAATATCCAGTCCGTCATAACCTGCCACAGAGTAATCTTCAGGAACTCGCTTGCCTGCTTCAAATATGGCTTTACAAGCACCGATGGCCATACTATCTGACAAGGTGAAAATAGCAGTAAACTCTTCCCCTGACTCTAGCAACTCTTTTGTAACCGCATATCCATTTTCCATACTATAGCTGTCAATATTCTCTTTCATCCGCCGTACTAGCCGTTCATTATAAGCTATTCCATGATCAGAAAGAGCCTTTTTATATCCTTCATATCTTAATTTACCGATACTCACATCATCTTCAGGCGCGGTAATAACTGCTATTTTTTCATGTCCCAGATTACATAAATAGTCTACAATTTTATAGCTCTCATTAAAGTCATCTACAGATACGGAGGAATAGTTACTTAGATCAAACTCTTCCGTCATCCCAATCGTGCTGAGGACAAATGGAACCGTCAATTGCTGTAATTTTTCTTGAGAGTGTGAGAATAATCCCCCCAGGAACACAATTCCCTTCAGGCGCTTTTCTTTCTCCAGCTCAATTGCCACTTCGATCTCATCTTGATTCTCATCGACTCGCTGTAGGATAAAGGAGTACTTCTTTCGCTGGATCTCTTTTTCAAATACTTTAATCATCGGGCTGAAAAATGGATTTGATATCCCTTTGATCAATACTGCAATCGTTTTCGAATCGGAACGTTTTAAATTTCTGGCACTGTTATTCGGTACATAATGGTTTTCTTTGATGACCTTCATAACCATCGCTTTTGTTTCTTCATTAATATCCGGATGATTATTTATAGCTCTAGATACTGTAGTCACGCCAACCCCACATAATTTGGCGATATCTATGATAGTCAATCTCTCCATTTCTACCTTTCCTTTACACGTTAAATAAGAAAGTAGGGGATTCTTGAAGAGAAGACTCCACAAGAAAAGCACCCTACTCGCTTCTACATACATATTCTATTTAACCCTTAACGGCTCCTGCAACGACACCTTCGATAATATATTTTTGGCAGGTGAGGTAGAAAATGATGATGGGTACAATAGCTAGAACTAGCATCGCCATCATAGCTCCCATATCAATCGATCCGTATCCACCTTTTAGGTACTGTATCGCAATAGGAATGGTTTTGTATTCAGTACCGATCAGTAGGTCGGGCAACAGGAAGTCATTCCATACCCACATTACATTAAGGATCGCTACGGTTACAGCTATAGGCTTAAGGATGGGCAATACCACTTTAAAGAACGCCTGCGGTGGATTACATCCATCAATCATAACCGCCTCTTCAACCTCCAGTGGGATGGACTTCACAAATCCACTAAACATAAATACCGATAGCCCTGATCCAAATCCCAGATAGATCAAGATTATCCCAATCGGATTGTCGAGATGCAGTACATTGGCTGTCTTAGTCATTGTGAACATAACCATTTGGAACGGTACGATCATCGAGAACACAAATGCGTAATACATCAAGTTCGTGAATTTTGATTTCACCCGAGTAATATACCATGCGGTCATGGAAGTGAATAACACGATTACAGCAACCGAACACACCGTAATAAACAAGGACATTCCAAAAGCACTGAAGAAATCAATCTTCGCTATACCGCTAGTATAGTTCTTCAAACCAACAAAAGTAGTTCCATTAGGGAATAAGAAAGGTGTATCACTAATGTAGAACTTACCTTTAAAGGAGTTCATCAGAACAATAAAGATCGGAGATAAGAACGCAATGGCCAAGACCAACAAAATAGTGAATATGGAATAGTCTTTTGCTCTAGTCTGTTGCATTAGTTCTCAACCTCCTTTCTTCTAGTAATGACAAGTTGTACTAAGGCGATTAAGGCTACCAGTGCAAAGAATACGACGGCTTTCGCTTGACCAACACCTTCCCATCCTGTTTTTCCGTAGAAGGTATTGTAGATATCCAGTGCTAACATCGAGGTCTGCTTAGAAGGAGCACCAGCGGTCAACGCTAGGTTTTGGTCAAACAATTTGAATGAATTCGATAACGTTAAGAATAAACAAATGGTAATGGATGGCATTACGAGTGGAATCGTCACATTACGTAAAATCTTTGAACGTGAAGCTCCATCAATTCTTGCGGCTTCTACTATATCCTTAGGCACATTTTGAATACCTGCAACATAGATAATCATCATGTAACCTATCAATTGCCAATTCATAAGGATGATTAATCCCCAAAATCCATAAGTTGCGTCAGAGGTCAAAGTAACTCCAAATTTATACAGAATCCCATTAAAGATCAGCTGCCAGATATACCCTAATACGATACCGCCTATCAAGTTAGGCATGAAAAAAATAGTTCTAAATACGTTAGTCCCTTTTAGCTTTCTAGTTAACAACATCGCCAGTATGAAGGCGAATACATTAATCGTAAGAACAGATAGAACTGTAAACTTAACAGTAAAGCCTAGTGCATTTAGAAATTCTTGATTTGAAAATGCTTTAATGTAATTGCCAAACCCTATCCATTTTGCATCATTAACGGTAGTAAACTCTGTAAAGGATAAATATATACCTAGCAGAAAAGGTACAACAAATGCGATCCCAAAGGCTATTATGGTCGGTAATGCAAAAAGAGCAAAATATTTTCTTATCGATTTTTCCATGGAGTCTTCTCCTATCTCAGGATGGAAAATGATGAAACAGATGAATTCACTCGAATTGTTGCTTAGTGCCACTGAAATTCCAACGGGAATCCAGTGGCACTAAGCTTTTATCTTTATAACAATGAGAGTTATTCAATCATTTTTCCATGCATTTATTATTTTGCCTTTTCAGCCTTCCAAGTGTCCTTAAAGATGGTTACAACTTCATCCCAGGTTTTATTGCCTTGAGCATATTGCAAGAGCGCATCACCAAAGACATTTTTGAACTCTTCACTTGGGAATGCCGCAAATGTCCAAGCTACGGAAGTCAGATCTTTTTCCATCCAAGCGGATACTTCTTTAGCAAGTGGATCTGCTGGTTTTTCGCTGTCTTCAAACGTGTTGAATGGAGCGATAAAACCTAAGTCGTTCGTTACATAAGCTTTACCTTTTTCACTGGAGAACAGCCATTCCAAGAATGCGATAGAAGCTTGTTGGTTCTCAGCAGAGGCTTTGCTGTTGATTGCCAAATAGTTTTCTGTACCTACAGCTAGACCTTGTTTTTCTTCGCCTTCCATACCTGTGTAGATAGGCAAGAATTTGATGTCTTCAGCTTTAACTACGTTACCATCTACATCATTGATTTGTGACCAAGCCCAGTTACCGTTTTGAACCATCGCTGCGTTACCCAGTGCGAATTCAGCCATGGAGTCCGCTACAGATTTACTACCCAGAAGGGATTCTTTAGTCACAGAGTTTTTGATGTAAAGATCAAAGATGTTTTTGAATTTATCGTTATATTTGAATTCAACTTCCTTAGAAGCTAGACCGGCAAGAACTGTGTTATCAAACTCAGTGTTGTCTTTGAATTCATAGTACAGTGGCAAGTTAGCCAAGTGAGTCTGCCATCTCCATTGTTCACCCGCAGCGAGGGAAGTCGAGGCGAATACGCCTTTGATACCCAGTTGATCTTTTTTAGCGGTCATATCTTCTACTACTGCTTTCAAAGTCTCGAAATTATTGATTTCAGTTGTGGAAGAGATCGAAACAGCTTTGTCAGCTAAAGCGAAGTATTTCTTCATAATGGCGTCGTTGTAGATAATACCGTATCCTTCAACTACGTAAGGGATACCATACACGCCTTCGCCTTCAGTTACAGCCAAGCTTTTGTCGGACAAGTAGCTGTATAGCTTAGTATCTTTCAAATCCAAGGTGTAATCTTTCCACGCTTGGAAACCAACAGGTCCATTAATTTGGAAGATCGTAGGTGCATCGGACTTAGAAATTTCGGATTTCAATTTGGTTTCGTAAGTACCTGCTGCAGCTGTTACGACTTTTACTTTAACGCCTGTCTCCGCTTCATAATCCTTAGCGATTTTTTCATATATTTCTGCAATTTCAGGCTTGAAGTTTAAAAAGTAAACCGATCCATTTTTACCAGATGAAGCGTTTCCACCATTGGTTGCTGTATTGTTCTCTTTATTCCCACACCCTGCTGCCAAGACTACAACCATAGACATTACCAACATGAGCCCTAGATATTTTTTAATATTCTTCATTTTTCTTCCCCCTCGAACTTTTTATTAAATTACTTCTCTTAAAGACGTCTCCGAGCTTGCTCACCGAGAATAATGTCAGCGTTTTCATTTCTCTTAAATATTCTCCGCTTTTTTTCCGGTATCCTTATCGGTAACGTTTTCAATTGAAATATTAGCACACCGTTTGGAACATTTCAATAACCATTTTATTGCAGAAACTCGCCATTACAAATCTTCAAACGTTATAATAGACAAGTATAAACGCCTTCGACTTTCTTATATTTTTAAAATAACTATGAATAGGTGATTGCATATCTTATCTCTGATCGAAAAGTATGAGTTACAATTCTCTAATAATAATTATTTTGGCGATATCGGGGTAGAGCCCTCTTACTCCATTGTAGAAGGTACTCTTCCTGTCCTTGTGTCTGCTCCGCATGCCATTAACCACTATAGAGAACATGCTGTAAAACCTGCAGATATGTATACAGGCTCTCTTGCGCTGCTGTTACAAAAGCTTACCAATTGCTACTGTATCTATTCCAATAGCTTCTCCAAAGAAGACCCCAATTACATCCTTGGCGGAGAATATAAAGCTGCACTTGGAACAATTGTCAAAGAACATCAAATTAACTTTGTTATAGACTTGCATGGTGCCTCTAAGGATAGGGAATTTGATATTGATTTAGGTACATTACACGGAACTTCCATACAAGAAAATAACATAAATGAAGTCGTACGTATTTTTTTCAATAATGGTATTACCAATGTTCATCAAAACCATACATTTTCTGCATCTCATCCGGGAACGGTCACATCGTATTCCGCCAAAGAGCTGTTAGTTCAAAGTATTCAAATTGAAATTAATCGAAATTATCGTAACCCGAAATCATTTGATTTATTCCAAAAAACCATTCATTCCCTCGAACAAATCATCAATCAATTGGGAGGTGCCTAACATAAATATCGAGCAGACCTTCACCCTATTGGACAAACAAAGCTATACTGCCCGGGAAGAACTCACGATGAACCCCGACGAGCTGGCTGAATTAGGCTTAGTCCACCATATCTTTGTCGAGCTTAAAGCAGAGAATGATGCTCAGGTTAGCTGTTTGCTTTTATCTAAAAGTGATATCCCTAGAGGCAGTATTCAATTATCTAAAAGAGCAAAGGACAAGCTAGGAGATTGCCCCATAACAGGATTAACCATTACTAAACCTGAGTACAACACGATTTTTCGGGGAATTCCTAAAGTGGACGAGATTGCCAAACCTTATGTCAAAGCTTGTCCAACGCTCGTCCGCAAGTATTCGAACCATGTAGAGCTGATTAATCCTAAGAATGGCTTTCGGGTAAACTTAACGTTAAAAGAGGATGACACAGCCAAGCCGAATGCACTATATTTCAACAGATATATCATGTTGTTACTTGAGACTCATGCCACTGAGGATGATCAACTAATTATTACCCGTGCAAGAACAAGTCCTCAGTCCAAGCCAGGCATACATAAACTTATACATCTGGGAATCAAACGGCCCTTAACCGCATTAGGAAATCTTTTTATAGGCAAAAGAGAGCTTACACTAAGAGTAGGGCATCCCTACCCTTTTGATGAGCACCAAAATCTATGCCGAATTCACCCCAATGTTAGAAAGCTGCTGGGTATGGAAGAGACCGACAAAATCGTCATCACCTATAACAACAAAGAAATCACCGTCCCCATCTTAGATATAGACACTGAGCATATTGCCCAGTTGATCAAGCTAAATGAGGAGGATGATCAGCTCAAATTTATCGACAGCCACTTATTTATCGGAATCACCGCTTTGTCACGAAATGAACTAGAAATCCCCAGTATCGGCACATCGGTTACCGTAAAGAGAAGCATGAACTCCCTATTCTTAAAACACTTAAATAAGCTGGTCTTGCCTGTAATTGCTCTATTGTTTACAGTAGTACAGCTGTATAAGGATTTGAACTGGAGCATCGCTCTGACCGTTGCTATTTCTCTGATACTACTTCCGATAATCATCTACACGACACTATCTGAAGAACGAGCAAAAATTAACTAAATGGAGCGATGATCGTGGAATTCACTTCACAAGCCCAGGTAGAAGATATGATCTACAGCTCTTATCTAAGAGCCATTAACAACATCACTGAAACTTTGGATGGACAAGTTAGACGACCGGAATTAACCAGAGAATTGCTGGAACTAGTCGGAAATCCGGATCGAGATCAACAATACATACTAGTCACAGGCAGTAAAGGTAAGGGATCCACCTCAAGGTTTATCTCTTCTTTGTTAAGTCACCTAGGCTATAAAGTGGGCTTGTTTACCTCCCCTCATCTGGTGGATTTCAACGAAAGAATACGGATTGACGGGCGGGCCATATCCGCAGAGGATTTTGTACGATTAGGAAATGTGGTTCGCGAGGGATTTCAAACGATTGAAGATCAGCTTGCCGCTGATGAGTATCAAGGTCCTGTTGGGGTGGGTCTGGCGATTGCGACGTTGTACTTCAAGGAGAATCATACCGATTTCAATGTAATTGAATGTGGAAGAGGCGGAAGGTTTGATGACACGAATGTCCTGAAGAATAATTGGGCTGTCATTACTCCGATTATGGAGGAACATGTAGCTAATTTGGGACCTGACCTGAACAGCATTACACTACATAAACTGGGTATCGTCAAAAACAAGGCTACTAACGTCTATATTAGCAAACAGAAATCGAGCGTACTTGCGACTATAAAAGCGAACCTCACTTCCAACACTGTCCAGTATTATGAGGAGCAGTTCTGGGCTGACTCTATTGCAATAACACCCGTTGGAACTACTTTTAATGTTCAGACAAATCAAGCAATTTACCCGTCCTTAACGATTCCGTTATTGGGGCAATTTCAAGCTCTAAATGCAGCCACTGCAGTCGCACTATGTGAGGATATTACAAGTGGTCCTCTGAATAGGGAACTCGTTCTCAAATGCTTTGCACAATTGCAATGGCCGGGTCGCTGTGAAGTGATCTGCCATGATCCATTAACGATAATTGACGGAGCAATTCATAAAGAGTCGGCAGGCTATTTGGCTGAGCTTATTCAACTGGTGAATCCTGACCGCAGCCGAGCTGTAACTTCAATTATCGGTGTCCCTAAAGATAAAGATTACCCAGGGGTTATCGAAGTGATGAGTTCGGTCTCGGATCAATTAATCATCACAAAGCCCGATATTAGTCATCTTTCTTTTCCTACAGATGCACTCCATGTTGCCAAACGTTTTATCGAACAAAGTTACGAGTTCCCCTATTTAGAGGACGCTCTAACGCACATACAAACTCGCTCGTCTTCCGAGATTATTGTAATTGTCGGCACGCAAACCTTTATCGGAAATGCCAAAAGATTATTCGGGCAATCGCTGCTCGATATCGGCTTATAGCTTCTCAAAGCGCTGGAGAATGACTTCCTGATAAAGATCAGATAGCGCTGGCACTTCACTTGGATTCTGCTTACAATACTCATCTAGCATAACCTTATGATTCACTTCGATCACCCTGAGGCCTTGATCTGTCTCTAAAATATCCACGGAGCAAAAATCAAGGCCCATCGCTTTAGAGGTCTCGGAAGCAAGCGCCGCAAGCGCCGCTCGTTTGGCCTGATCGCTAACCTCAATAGCAACAGCCCCGTTAATCAAATTGTGCTTCCAAGAGCGAACTCTTTTTTTTCCAAGGAATACACGCGCCTGGTGATTAAAAGTTACGATTCTATACTCAGTCTCCGCTTCATAATAGGGACCTATTGCCCCATTAAGCTGTAAAGAAAATAATAAATCCAGCTTTTCGTGCAGATCCGCTATCTCATTAATTTTGTACACATGATTTCCCTGTGCCCCGTTATCCTGCTTCATAACTACCACCCCATTGAGCGTTTGGAAATAACGTTCAGCCAATGAATAAGGATTCAAGTTGTTAAATTTGGAGTCAGGATGTGGCAAATAGATATGTTCTACCGCGGGGATATTCGCCTTATGCAAAACGTCATAAGTTAGAGATTTACTCATAGCAATGATCGTAGAAGCACTGTTGTTTAGTCCGATCTCAGCGTCTACCATCACAAATGATTTCAATCCATCCGTCGCTCTATATACGAAATTCGGTGTAACTTCCTCAAAGGTAATCCCTGAGGTTGTAACAGAATGCTGGATCATTTTCAAGTAAGGTCTAGTCGTCATTCAGTTTCCTCATTTCTAACAAAATATGACCAAACCTAATCATAGCATGAGAAATATCAATCGAAAATATCATTTATATGTTATAATTACTATCATAAAAACCTTATAAATCTTGTTTGAGGGACTTTCTTAAAAAAATAACAGGGTTAATGTTATGTTTAATGACTGATAGCGCTCTTATAGTTAAAAATAAGTATTGATTATTTAGTGATCATCCTCTATGATAAGCTTATCAAGCGAACCAAAAAGTTAAAGCGATTAAACTTTAATACCAAGGTATCTATTATTATTGCTACTTAATAGTATTAGCACGACCAAAAGTTAAAGCGCTTATACTTTAAAATGAGAGGTTGGTGTGTCATGATCAATCGCGAGAACAGGCGGCAGACTTTCTACATGTATCTGTTCATTTCTCCTTGGATTATCGGCTTCCTAGTATTCGCCCTTTATCCTATCTTATCATCGCTTTACTTCAGCTTTACTGATTATGACATCATACACCCACCTAAGTTTATCGGGCTCGCTAACTACACAGAGATGTTTCACAATGACCTATTCTGGAAATCGGTGGTTGTCACGCTGAGATATACCTTCATCGGTGTACCTATCCAGCTTGTTCTCGGTCTTGGATTTGCGCTATTGCTTCACCAGACCATTCCCCTGCGCGGCTTTTTCCGAACGGCCATGTATTTTCCAAGCATGGTATCCGGCGTGGCCATGTCCCTCCTATGGTACTGGATCTTCAATCCGCAGATCGGGCTCTTCAATTACATCCTTTCCTGGTTCGGTATTCATGGACCGGCTTGGCTGATGAACCCGGACACTGCACTATATGCCTTGATCATCATGACGTTCTGGACAGCAGGCTCAGGAATGATTTTATTCCTCGCAGGTCTGCAAGGCGTACCAGCTAGCTTGATCGAAGCCGCTAACCTTGACGGTGCCGGACGCTTCAGAATTTTCTTGAACATTACCTTACCGATGATCTCTCCCGTGCTGCTTTTTCAACTAATTATGGGACTGATCGATTCCTTCCAAGTCTTTACCCAAGCTTTTGTTATGACTCAAGGAGGTCCAAATTACTCTACCTGGTTCTATGTCTATAATCTCTACACCAGTGCTTTCAAAGAATATCGTGCCGGTTATTCCTCAGCCTTGGCATGGGTGCTCCTCATCGTAGTTATGCTGTGCACCGCACTAATTATGAAATTGTCTAACCGTTATGTTCACTACGAAGGAGGCGGACGCAAATGAGTACAGTCAGAGCGCTAAGCCCCCAGACTAAAGGAACCAAACGCCGCCGGAAAGTGGAGCCTGTTAAGATTTTTAGCTTTATTACTTTAGTAGTTACAACATTTCTGATGCTGCTTCCTTTGTTCTTCATGGTCTCCACTTCACTTAAGTCCAAACGTGAGATGCTGAAGTTCCCACCCACCTTTCTTCCAGAGAGCTGGCAGTGGAGTAATTACACAGAAATATTTGATACCCTGCAGTTCGGTACGCTTTACAAAAATAGTTTAATTATTGCCGGCCTCAGCGTTGTAGGCACCTTGATTTCTTCAGCACTGGTCGCCTATGGATTCGCCAGATTCAGAGGTAGAGGGAATCAGATATGGTTCATCCTATTGTTGAGCACAATGATGTTGCCTTATCCAGCCATTATGATTCCGCAATTCGTACTCTTTTCGCAAATGAACTGGATCGACACCTTCCTACCCTTGATTGTGCCTGCTTTTTTCGGCTCAGCTTATAACATTTTCCTGCTGCGCCAATTCTTCTCCACGTTGCCTGAAGAGCTGTTTGATGCCGGACGCATTGATGGATGCGGCGAAATACGGATGTGGGCTACTATAGCACTCCCACTCTCCAAACCCGCCCTTGCAACTGTAGCTATCTTTGCTTTTATCTACAACTGGAACGATCTGCTTACACCGGTGCTTTACCTAAGCTCGTCAGAGAAGTTCACGCTACCCGTCGGGATGGCTTCTCTCACCTCATCGAGATTCCGCATTCCACCTTGGCATTTGCTGATGGTCGCTTCGGTTCTAGCTATGGTTCCTATCGTAACGCTGTTTGCTGTAGCACAGAAACAGTTCGTCGAAGGGATTGTACTTACAGGGATTAAGTAATAATCCGCCATCCGGGCGGCCAAATATACTTGAAATCATGGGGGTTTAGCTAATGAACAAGAACAGGAAAAGTAGTGCGCTTTTACTTGCAACAACCATGCTTGTTGTTCTGGCATTGTCAGGCTGTAGCGGCGGCAAATCGGCGGGTAACACTCTATCTGAAGGAAATGGTGGCTCGACCAATTCAGGAGGCAAAGCAGAAACGGTAACCATCACCCATTACACAATAGATTCAGAAGACCGGACTTTTGTTGAGAAATTAATTCCTGATTTCGAAAAGCAGCACCCGAACATTAAAGTAAAAGTGGAAAAAGCACCTTATGAGCAGTTCGACAGCAAGCTGCAAACGCTAATTGCCGGTGGCAAATCACCCGATGTGACAAGTCACTGGGGTTATGGAGGTTTCGCAGAATACTACAACAAGGATATGCTGCTCGATTTGACCGACCTTTTAAAAGAGGATGGTTTCAAGGCAGCGGATTACAACATCCCAGAGAACCTGATGAACATTTATAAGGTTAAAGATCACACATATGGTATCCCAGTTAATATGTATGTCACCTTGATGCTCTATAACAAAGACATGTTTGATGCTGCCAAACTGACTTACCCAACAAGCGATTATGAAGATAAGAGCTGGACGTTTGAAAAGATGGTCGACCAGGCTAAACAAATGACTCTCGTCTCCGATGATATTGCCAAAACACAATATGGCGTAGACTTCACCTGGTCTGAACGCGATATGCGGCCATTATATTTTGGAGCGCAGCCTTATTCAGAGGATACATGGACGAATGGCGGCGTGCCTTCCGAGACTTATTTTGATTCCCCTGAAGTGATTGCTGCCTACAACAAACTCTTTGATCTCGTCTTCAAAGATAAAGTCTCTCCTTCCTCCGAGTGGAGCAAAAGCGTAGCTGGACAGAACGGTGATCCCTTTGTTGCAGGCAAAATCGGGATGTCTATCGGTGGCTCATGGAACCTTGCAGGTGCGAATGACTTTCCCTTCAAAATCGGTGTAGCCGCTGTACCATGGGGAGGCAACGATAAGGTACGCAGCACACTTTACGTCGATCCGCTGCTGATCTTGAAGGACTCCAAACATCCGAAGGAAGCTTTGGAATGGATCAAATATTTGATCACTACCGAAGTGCAGGAGAAATCCATTGAGCTTAGTGGCGGTAACCCGCCAGTCAACACCGAAGCTGCTGAAGCTTACTATAAACATTTTGACGGCATCGATCCACAAGATATCAAAAATGTCTACGAGGGTGCTGTGAACTATGGCTTCGAATCCTACAACCATTTAATCACCAACTACTCGCAAATTAATGACATGTTCATTAATGAATTGCAGCCAGTAGAAACTGGACATAAGACGGTGGAAGAGGTGATGACGACGATTCAGAAAAAAGTTACGGAGATCATTCATCGTTAATATTTGGCAGATATGCCGTCCCTTTAGGGACGGTATACCTGTTTGAAATCATACGTTTAGCGGACAGTCTGCCAACCCTGTATACTAAAGGTAGAAAACAGGATCGGAAAATCTGCCGCGAGGAGAACTAGAGATGAAAGTGAGTATTTTTGATGTAGCCAAAAAATCAGGATTATCGGTTGTAACCGTATCCCGGGTCTTAAATGGGGCCGAATCGGTACGCGAGAATAATCGCCAGAAGGTGCTGGAGGCCATTAAAGAGCTGGATTATCGCCCTAATGCAGCGGCACGCAGTCTGGCAAGCGGTAAGACGGGAATTATCGGGATTATTGTCACGACCCTGCAGGATTCTTTTTTTGACGCAGTGGTCAAAGAGCTGAATGAAGTCTTAGCGATGCATGGTTATTTTTTGGCCATCTCCATCTCAGCAGGCATCGAATCGGATGATAGCCATTATTTAATCCAGGAGGATCGTGTAGACGGTTTGTTTCTACTCTCTCCGATGGAAGAGGATAATTATATTGTGGAATTAAAACGGCGCGGCATCCCCTATGTGCTGATTGATAACCAAAAGCCTGAGAATGACACCTACTCTATCACGATTGATAACTTCAAAGGTGGCTACATGGCTACCAGTCATCTGTTAGCGCTCGGTCATACGTCAATCGCTCATCTATGTGGACAGGAGATGTTCCGTAGTACGCGGGAGCGGCGTGCCGGATTCCTACAAGCGCTTGAGGAAAAAGGTCTTACTCCATTTGAGATTGTACATGGTGATTTCGAAATTGGAATGGGATACGAAACCTGCAAGCGTTGGCTGAACGAAGGACAATTACCTACTGCGGTATTCGCTGGCGATGACAATATCGCCCTTGGCGTCATCAACGCGTTAATGGAAGCTGGCATTCGGGTACCCGAACAAGTAGCTGTGATTGGTTATGATGATCATTATATTGCTTCACAGCTTCATCCATATTTAACAACGATCCGTCAGCCTTCGGACAAAATTGGATTAGCAGCTGCCGAAATGCTCTTAAAGCGTATCTCTGGAAAGATGAAGCGCGGAGCTGGAGTAAAGATTGACCCAGAGTTAATTGTACGGGAATCTACTACTTCCAATTAATTAAATCATATAAACAAGGAGTGACAACCATTGACTTACTACTTGGGGATCGATGGTGGAGGCACCAAAACCTATGCTCTGCTATGCGATGAACATGGCAATGTTCTCGGTAAGGGCAGGAGCGGTAACGGCAACCACCAGACAGGCGCACTTGAGGCAGCCAACAGCATTCGAGAGGCCACATTCGGGGCACTAGATGAGGCTGGACTCCGATTGGAGGACATCCAACATACCTATCTTGGGCTTGCCGGTGCTGACCGAGAGGCCGATTATCTCATTCTCCATCCAATGATTCGCGAGATCGGATTTATCAATTACACCATTAACTGTGACACCATGATCGGATTACGTGCAGGGACGACTCGCCCTTATGGAGTTGCACTAATCTGTGGCACAGGCACCAATTCGGCAGGCAGAAACACGCAAGGAGAGCACTATCAGTGTGGTGGCTTTGACTACATGTACGGTGACTTCGGTGGTGGCGGTGCTCTCAACATTGAAGTCTTTCGTTCTGTCATAAGAGCTTGGGATGGGCGGGAGCAACCTACCCTCTTAACCGGACTTCTACTCAACTTACTAGGTTATGAGGAAGTTGCAGATATGTTTAATGATTTCCTCAATCATTGGAAAAGGGTCCCTGTTCATGCTGCTCGATTGCTCTTCGAGGCAGCAGCTGAAGGAGATGCTGTAGCCTTAGAGATTCTAAATCGGCAAGGCGTTGAGTTAGGGAAGTCCGCTGCTGCAGTCATCCACAAGCTTGGGATGGAGCAGGACACCTTCGATGTGGTTCTGGCGGGAAGTCTGCTAACCCGTGGGGATCGCGGCTGGATTCGCGGACCTATTGAGAAAGCTGTACAAGCCGCAGCTCCACAAGCAACTGTGGTGACTCTTGCCACAGAGCCCGTAGTAGGTGCCGTTTGGTCCGCGATGGATCAAGATGGTTTGACCCTTAGTAGTGAAGCGTATGAGACCATGCGGCAATTTCAAGATTATGAATCGATCCAACAAACAAAAAAGACAGGAGTGGTTGATCTTGGCAACTAATCAAGGATTAAAGATCGCAGTTATCGGTGGGGGTTCTTCGTATACACCCGAATTGGTAGAGGGATTTATTCTTCATTACAAGGAGCTTCCTGTTCGTGAACTATGGCTCGTAGATATCGAACCTGGACTTCGCAAGCTGAATATCGTTGGAAATCTCGCTAAACGCATGGTTGAGAAATCCGGGCTTCCGATTGAAGTTCATCTTACAACAGACCGCCGGAAGGCTATCGAAGGTGCAGACTTCGTCAGCACTCAGATGCGTGTCGGTATGCTTGACGCCCGCGCACGTGATGAATCGATTCCTCTTAAATATGGTGTCATTGGTCAAGAAACGACAGGTCCTGGCGGAATGATGAAAGCACTGCGTACGATCCCTGTCATTCTGGATGTATGCCGGGATATCGAAGAGCTGGCTCCTAACGCATGGCTGCTCAATTTCACCAATCCTGCAGGAATGGTCACTGAGGCTGTTCTGAAATACTCCAAAGTAAAGAGTATCGGTCTCTGTAATGCACCTATCGGTCTGATCAAACAAGTATCCTCCAAATATAACGTAGCTGCCGACCGTGTTTATGCCGAATTCGTTGGTCTGAATCACTTACACTGGATTACTCGAATCGACGTTGAAGGTGAAGATAAGCTGGATGATATGCTCACAGAGGGCTACAGTGCCAAGAACGTGCCAGCCCGAGAGTGGAATCCAGAATTCCTAAAATCTCTTCGCGCCGTGCCTTCCTACTATTTGAAATATTTCTATATGACGGATGCCATGCTCGAAGAGCAGATGGAATCGTTTAAGCAAGGTATCAACCGCGCTGAAGTCGTCAAACGCGTAGAAGAAGAGCTATTTGAGCTATACGCCAACTTAGAGCTGAGCGAGAAACCGAAACAGCTAGAACAACGCGGTGGTGCTTTCTATTCAGAAGCAGCAGTTAATCTCATGAGATCGCTCTATAACGGTTCAAACGACATCCAGACCTTGAATGTTGCTAACCGTGGCATACTGGACTTCTTGCCAGATGATGCAAGCATTGAAGTGAACTGTGTTGTCACCAAGAACGGACCACTACCTCTACCACTGACTAAGATTCCACCGATGGCCAAAGGGCTTATTCATGCTGTAAAAACCTACGAGCAGCTGGCCATTGATGCCGCTGTGACCGGTGACCGTGCGCTTGCCCTTCAGGCAATGGTGCATCATCCACTCGTTCCATCTGTAGATGTGGCGGTTCGTATGCTGGATGAAATGCTGGAAGCCAATAAAGAGTTCTTGCCGAACTTTTTTTACTAAATAACCATAGAGATGAGGCGTCAATATGTCAGCTAAAGCGGTTTGGAAAGGCGATGTGAACCAAGCCATCTGCGCGTTTACATTTGATGATGGGCCTTCCCAGCTTCCGGTTGAATTATGGCTTGATGTTTTGGAGGAGGAAGGTGCTGTCGGCACCTTTTTCTTCACTGGGGAATGGATGGATCGCTATCCAGAGAAGGCGAGATTGATCCTGTCCCGGGGTCATGTGCTTGCTCCGCATACGTATCATCATCGGCGAATGGCCCAAGTACCAAAGGCGGTATTCTTAGAGCAGTTGAAGCTGACTGAGCTGGCCTATCAGGACGCAACGGGTCTCCCTTCTCCCAATTTCATGCGTTTTCCATATTGCTCATTCCGGGAAGAAAATCTCGAGTGGCTGACAGAATGGGGCGATTATCTAGATATTGAAGGCCTTGATTGCGGAGATTGGTCTGGTATTACTGCTGAAGAGATCGTTGCCAGAGTTGAACCTACGCTTGAGAATGGAACCATTGTAGTCATGCATAGTAATGATGTTGCAAAAGGTTCACCGGATGCACTGAGAGCACTTATTCGGATCGCCAAGCAAAGAGGCTTGGAAAGTGTCGGCATACCTGAGATCCTTGGGTCCATTGGCGTAGAAGTAAACCACAGACCCTGGAAAATAGTCGTAGACGTTCCCGCAGAGTTAGATCATCCCTTGGAAAATTGGATCCCTTTAGAAAATAGTAAGCAGCTTGCCGACCTCGCGACCCAGACAACTGAGTGGAACATTCCGCAATATACACTACATTTCACTTCTGAAAAGGAGTGGCTGGAGCATCTGGAGAGTCCACTAGAAGAGGTTGGAGTGACAGAGGATCGCGAGTTGTTTACCATACGGCAATTTGATGGCAGCTATTGGGGATATGTACGCGCCGGTGTCGTAGACAATACCCTTGTATTATTAGATTATGCGGCTAAAGAAGCGCAGGCTGATACCTTGGTATATTTGCTTCGCTTGGCTGCGGATACTTCGATCAGATTGGGCTTAACCCGGATTGAGGCTAGGCTGAATATTCGCAAAATGAGCGAGATGTGCAGACAGTTAGGCTGGCAGTCAGAGATAGTAGAAGATCAATAAGATATAATGTATTTCCTTAAGTCTGCTAAATTAAGCAGGCTTTTTTTATTCACCTCAAGTTTGCTGTAGCTTCTATTGCATTATCGTATTTCTCGAATCACCTGAGCAATGCCAGAAGAAATATCAGGCTCTTTTACACTAGATACGTTGAGCTTTAGAATTCTCTCTTTTTTCGCAAAATAGGGAAGGTAACCGCTATTCGCCATCTCCACTCGAATGAACTTTTTTTGCAGCCTTTTGATTATCTGCTCTGCTCTAAAGTTATCCTCCAATTTCAGATACGTATGCACGCCTAGCTGACTGGCAGGAACATAGGAATAATGCTGTTCAGACGCTGCATTTTCCTCCCTCATAATCGAATCATGGAGAAGCATGGATCTTTTTCCGTAGCAGGAACGCATCTTTTTTCGGTGGCGCTCGAACATTCCACTTTTCAAATACAACTCCAAGGCAGCTTGAGACAGCATAGAACTATCTATATCCATCAGTCTTTTGAATCGGTTAAAGGACTCACAGAGCACCTCAGGAAGTACAGCCACACCAACGCGCAGACCTGGGAATATAATCTTGGAGAAGCTTTTTAAATAGATAACGTGTGATGTATTGTCATAGGCATAAATCGGATCTTGCTTCGTATCCTGCTCCAGATCTGCCATGTAGTCATCCTCAACGATATACACATCGTATTTAGCTGCAAGCTGGGCAATCGCCTTCTTCTGGTTGCGGGTATAGGAAACGCCAAGCGGATTATGAAACCGTGGTACGGTATAGAAGAACTTGAACTGGCCCGTCTTAAATAACCGCTCTAATTCATTCAAATCCACCCCGTCATCCGAACGCTGTATCCCCTCTGTCTCAATGTCGTACGTCTTCAAATACTCCATAAACAGTGGGTAACTCGGCTGTTCAATCAACACACGCTCCCTGCCATTCGGAAAAGGAATACGGGTTAAGAGTCCAAGTGCTTGCTGCACACCAGAGGTGATGAAAATCTGTTTGCAATCAGCAAATACCTGATATGAGGCCAGTTGCCGCTGCATTTCACGGATCAGAGACGGCAGCCCTTGCGGCGTTCCATAGATAAACAAATCCTTACGGTACATATCGATCGCCTTATTAATACAATGTTGAAAATCTAGATACGGAAAAATATCCGGGTCCGGTGCAGATGCTGTAAAATCAATCCAGTGCGCGCCCTCTTCTTTTCGCTCCCCACTGCGTTTCATGACATAATATCCACTCTTTGACGCGGCATAGATTAGATGTTTGTCCTGAAGGTCTTGGAGTGCTCGAATAACCGTGCTCTTATTGCAATCATAACGTAGCGCTAGCTCTCGAATAGAAGGTAACTTGTCGCCCTCACGATATGTATCTTCAGCGATTTGTAATTCCAGATCGTTGATTAACTCCGAATACTTATATATGCCCTTCACCTACCTCCGAGTCTATTTTGTACCGGTACAGATGAACAATAATTACATTGTAGCATAGCTGTTCTAGCCTTAGAATAAAGAGCATAACAGGACCGGTCCTAAATGCGCGCAACACTTTGGAGGTCTTATAGATGAATACATCTTCTACTCAAAAAGCGATAGTAGCTGCTGTCTTGAATGCTATTATTGTCGGGTTTTCTTTTATATTTGTAAAAATGGCTTTAACCGTCTCGGACCCATTCGATACGTTAGCTCACCGCTTCACGTTATCTTTCCTTGCCGCTTCATTATTTACTTTTCCAGGATGGGGGCGGGTGAAGTTTGGTATTTCCAAGGCAGCAGTGGTAATCCCACTTGCTCTACTATACCCATCGTTGTACTTTACACTTCAAGCCTTTGGACTTCTGCATACAACATCTGCTGTAGCGGGTATTATTCAGGCGACCATGCCCATCTTTACCATCATTTTAGCAGCGATGTTCTTGAAAGAAACTACAAGCGGATTCCAGAAGATCTCCACCTTAATCTCGGTTGCAGGCATCATTCTTATCTTTGCCATTCCGGGCGTGAGTATTTCTTCCTCTAGTCTGTGGGGCGTCTTACTCATCCTAATCTCAGCTCTATCCCTTGCCGGCTATAATGTTGCGGCCCGAAAGCTGACACGAACTTGGAGTCCTAAAGAGCTCACTTATATGATTACTTTATTTGGATTTATATTTTTTAATGGATTGTCGATCATTAAACATGGATCGGCAGGAACCTTGAATCAATATTTCACACCTTTTCAGGAGCCAAAATTCATATTCTCCATGATTTATCTCGGTGTGCTATCTTCCCTCGTGACCTCCTTCCTCTCCAACTATGCTTTATCCCGAATGGAGGCTTCACGCGTGAGTATCTTCGGCAGTCTTTCGACGGTTGTCTCTATTCTTGGCGGTGTACTCCTGCTGAATGAACAGCTGGAATGGTATCATTGGACCGGCACGGTGATGATCATTGCCGGGGTGATCGGAGTGAATTGGCGGAAAAGGGCAAGGGTTCAATCAAAAAGCGAGATTGGGTTGGACTAGATACATTTACGTAACAAAAAGACACCCCTCGAGGTGTCTTTTTGCTTTTACCTTTTCATTCTCTCTATTCTGTATCAAGCTGCGGTTATCACTGTTACTTCGACGTTTCTAACGCCTTGATTTTCTCTTTATATTGATCCAATAATTTAGTTAAAGCTTCCTTAATCACAGTGGAATCTTTGGTTTTAGCCGCGCTATTCAGATCCTCTTGGGCTTTGAAGAAGGCTTTATCAGCCTCACTAAGTTCTTGAATTGAAATCGTAGCTCCAGTCGCTTCTACAGCCGCAATTGCCGCTACACCTTTAATTGAAGTAGAGACAACACTCTCCATCTTCTGAGCTTCAGGTAATTGGATATCAACGCTGCGACCCGCTTCAATGTAACTCACGGGCAGAGCTTCAGCTGATCCAATCTCTTTCGATAATTTAACTCCCTCCGCCTGCTCAGAAGGTACAAGCTCAGAAACTGCGGTAATGCTAAATCCAGCAGCCTTATAATATTGATCCAAGGTCTTCTTCCAGTCTTCCAGGGTATTAGGTGCGTATGTTTTAGCCAGTTCCAGGGGATCTACCCAATCAAAGCTTATTAAGCTTGCAGAAAGTGATCCACTATTTGCTGGAGTAACCACGGCTGCTGCTGTTGTCTTCGCACTTTGATCGTTTGCTCCACTAGCTGCGTTCACTGCAGTCGGTGCGACAACTGCGGACACTAGTAGGGCGGACAACGCTAACTTTTTAAATATCATCTGTTGATTCATAAATACAACACTCCTCGTCGATTTGAATGATCTTACAAGTCCAAGCTTACAAAATGGATGTGGCATAACATTGGTTAATTTGTGGAAAAACGATGGCAGACCCCTATACCCACCTATGGATTGATATAATTGCAGAAGAATACTCTGGAGGTAACGAAATGAATACCAACTATCTCATTGCCGTAGTAGACGATGATCAGCATATACGTAATCTTGTAGAAGCCTATTTACAAAAAGAAAATTACCGCACGATCGGCCTTGGCAGCGCTGAGGAAGCATGGACCTTATGGCAGACAAGCCCACCCGATATGTGGGTGCTCGACGTAATGTTGCCTGGCATGGACGGGTACGAGTTTTGTCGGCGGATTCGCAATGAAGCCGAGGTACCGATTATTATGATCTCTGCAAGAGATAATGAAGTGGATAAAATATTAGGCTTAGAGCTTGGCAGTGATGATTATCTGGTCAAGCCATTTAGCCCCCGGGAGCTAGTTGCTCGCATTAAACGCCAGTTACAACGCTGGTATAAAATGAGTAATCCCGTGGAACCCGCAATTAGTACCCCACACCCATCGACGCAAATTGAAGTTAGCCACCTACAGTTATTATTGGAGGAAAGACGTGTGTTCTGGCACGGAAATGAGATTGAACTTACCAGCAAAGAATTCACCCTTCTAAAAGTTTTTGCAGCTTCTCCAAACCGCGCATTTACAAGAGATGAGCTGTTAACCTATGTTTGGGGAGATGACTATTTCGGGAGTGACCGCGCCGTGGACCATTTAATTAAACGAATGCGAAAAAAACTAGACCTGCTCCCGATAGAAGCCGTATGGGGACATGGCTATCGTATGCGTATTGAGGAGGGAATGGAGATCAATGAAGCTAGCACATCAGATTAATATAGCCTTTAGCATCGTATTGGTACTGCTCCTGTCTATTACCGCTGTCGTGATCCACTTTGTACTGCTCAATCATTTTGTCGGTACACAAAAGGCAGAATTGCGAACCATTAGCTCTGCCATGTCAGCCACTATGATTGAGGGAAGCACGTACAAGGGCGACATGGGGACTGAACTCCATGCGTTACCCGTGATCATGCCTTCTACTGTTGGTACTGCAGGCGTCGAGGCCATTCTTAGCGATGAGACAGGAAAAGTATTGTCCACCTCATCGAACATGAGTTCAATCGCGGTAAACTCCAATACGCAGTTTGTCGCAGGTCAAACCTCGGATCTCCAGAACATATGGAATGGAACAGATGCAAGATATATAACGGAAGTGAAGTCCACCCCGATAGGCACGCTAACTCTGCTTACACCTATGAGCGCAGTTACAACGATTGAACAAGCTCTGCTCAAAAGACTTCTAATCGTTTTCGGTGCAGCAGGAGCATTCATGCTCCTATTTGGCCTGTTTATCACGAAAAAGCTAATCCAACCTCTAATGAAGCTGCAGCAAGAGCTGAAAAAGGTAAAGGAACGCCACTTTTCGGATGTTAAGCTAATCAAAGCTGGCGGAGAGATTGGCGCTGTCGCTAAGTCGGTATATGACATGGCTGGCGAATTAAATCGTTTTAACCACGTACAGAAGCAATTTTTCCAGAATGCCTCACATGAATTAAAGACCCCACTAATGTCTATCTCTGGGTATGCTGAAGGGATTAAGGATGGTATCTTCGAGGGGGAAGGGATCGATAAAGGTCTGGATATTATCATGAGTGAGAGTAGTCGTCTGAAGAAGCTCGTTACTGAAATGACCCTGCTTGCGAAGCTGGATAGTGAGGAGGATATATTTAGAACTAGCGAGCTTTCTCTGGACGATTTAGTCGTAGAAACAATTGAACGCATGAACCCCCTTTTGATGAAAAAGGGGCTGACTCTACATGTATCCTACGATGACTGCGAGCCACTTACGATCCGGGCCGATAGAGATAAGCTATTACAGGCGCTGCTTAATGTAGTTTCCAATGCCACTCGTTATGCTAACCAGCATATCTACATTCATGCTTCGGTTAAAGATGATCAGGTTCTGCTCTCCGTTAGTGATGATGGCCCTGGCATATCAGAAGATCTGCTTCCATACCTGTTCCACCGGTTTGTAAAAGGAAAAGATGGCGAATCAGGGCTAGGACTAGCCATATCCCGTGCGATCGTTGAGCGCTCCGGAGGTCTGATTTCGGCAGGGAACCGTAAGGATGGCGGTGCAGTGATCACCATGGGATTCCCTACACTCTCCCCTACCTAGACAGTTTTATGTCGAGCGAACACCAAAAAGCGATCCTCCTAAGCACCTCGAACTCAGTTCTTTCATTGTTAAAGAAGGCGGCAATGCACATGCATCTAGAATGAGTTCGATCGAAGAAATGACACAGTAAGATTCCGACTATATTACGGGTCAAACAATCATGATCGATGGCAGATCGATATTTACCATCAAGAGACTCCATTTAGAGGAGATCTCTTTTTCGTCTTCAAATCTCTTTATCGTTCGTTTAATGGCCTTCGGATTTAGGGTAATAATAAAGCAACATGCTATTTAATGCATAATTTAAAACACCCTGTGTGACCCGGAGGTATTAAAATGAACAAGTTCGACGCTATTATTATTGGTTTCGGTAAAGGCGGAAAGACCCTTGCCACAGAACTAGCTAATCGAAAATGGAAAGTAGCCGTGATTGAACGCTCTAAGAAAATGTACGGTGGAACTTGCATTAACATCGCCTGTATCCCTACGAAATCCTTAGCTTATCAAGCCCATCAAGGGGAAGATTATATAGAAGCGGTCCATAATAAGGATCAGCTTATTTCAAGTCTACGCCAAAAAAATTACGATAATCTAAATCAGAACGAGAATATAGAAGTTATCAATGGTGAAGCTTCCTTCTTATCGGATCACGAAGTCCAAGTAAAGGATGCCGGTGAGACGAAAATCTTGACCGCCGATAAAATCTTCATTAATACGGGCGCTGAAACCATCATTCCTACTATTGATGGGATACAAGATAGTAAGTTCGTATATACCAGCACATCCATTATGGATCTTAAGGAGCTCCCAACTAAACTAGCCATCATTGGTGGTGGTTATATTGGATTGGAATTCGCGTCGATCTACAGTCAATTCGGCTCACAGGTTACGGTGCTGGAGAGTTCCTCGAAATTCATTCCTAAAGAAGACCGCGATGTCGCGGACGCCATCCTCCAAACCTTTACCAAGAAGAACATTGAGGTCAAACTGAATGCAAAGGTTATAGGACTGAAGGATGTTAAAGATGGAGCAGTTATCTCCTTTTCGATAGATGGTGCTATTCAAGAATTGAAAGTCGATGGGGTTCTGGTTGCGACAGGTAGAAAACCAAACATTGAGGGATTAAATTTAGAAGCAAACGGTGTAGAAGTTACAGATCGGGGTGCTATTAAGGTGGACCCTTCCCTAAAAACCACCGTTCCCCATATATGGGCCCTCGGAGATGTCAAAGGCGGATTACAGTTTACCTACATCTCATTAGATGATTATAGAATTGTACGAAATGATCTCTTCGGCGATCATTCCCATACCACAAATGACCGTGACGTTGTTCCATACAGTGTATTTATTGATCCCCCGCTATCCAGAGTAGGAATAAGTGAAGAAGCAGCCGTCGAACAAGGACTTGAAATTAAAGTCGCTAAGTTGCCTGCAGCAGCTATTCCACGTGCTCGCTTAATTAACGAAACCGAGGGCTTCCTAAAAGCAATTGTGGATGCAAAAACCAATAAAATCCTAGGAGCTACATTGTTCTGTGCGGAATCTAGCGAAGTGATTAATATCGTGAGCATGACAATACAAACAGGGCAAGATTTTACCTTTTTGAGAGATCATATCTTTACTCACCCTACAATGAGTGAAGCTTTGAATGATTTGTTCTCACAGATCAAAGAATAATACTACATGCATGGCAAACAAAAAGACACCCACACGGGGTGTCTTTTACTTTTACTATATAACACGATGCTGAACCCACTTCTTACCCATGAAGCGCCGTAGAAATATGAATCCTCTTATTCCCCACTCACAGTTCATAGCTAACCAAACCCCAAGTAGACCGAAATCGAGAACAATACCTAAGATGTATCCGAGTACTACACGGAACAACCACATACTTAACATAGACACCATGGATGTGAACTTGGAATCACCCGCCGCTCTAAGCGCTGACGGTGTTATGAAGCTAACAGACCACAGCGGTATTTGTACGATTGTATTGATAAGTACAATTATGAAGATATCCCTCACAATCTCAGCAGGTGGATGGAACATCGACACTAGCGGATGGAAGAAAGGCATAACTAACAATCCCATCACCACAAAGGAAAGGGAAGATGCTACGAGAAACGATTTAACAAATTTCCGAGCATCCCTAACATTATTGCTTCCCATACATTGTCCGACCACTGTAATAATCGTCAAAGACAACGCATTACCCGGAATTTGCATAATCCCCGCAAAGGAAGAGGCGATAGCATTTGTAGCAAGCGCGTAAGTACCGAGACTGACGATAAAGACTTGCGTCAGAATCTTACCACCATTAAAGAACATCTGCTCCGCCGCAAACGGCATACCGATGAACATTATTTTTTTGAGCATGGAGAATTGAACCACCAGTAAGTCACGAATTCGAATATGCAGTTCATTGTCCATCCGGAACAGATAATACAGAGCGCATATCGCGCCCAAATATCGAGCTATATTTATAGAAATGGTCATTCCTAGAACGCCCATATGCAAAAGGTTAATAAATACGAGATTCAAGAGGACGTAAACTAAATTCATAATGAGCGATAGCGCAAGCGAGGCTCTCGTCCTTCCGATTCCCCGAAGAGCACCACACACCGCCTCTACCACAGCTATACCAAGATAGGAGATACAGCTCCCAATCAAATAGATTCGGGCGTTGTGCATTACCTCGGGTGAAGCTGCTCCAAATAGTAAGTTCAACAGCGGATTATGAAAAAGAATACCAAACATACCAATAACAAAAGCCATAAGGGAAACCGATGAAGTAGCGCCTGCGGTAGCTTTTGATACCATAAGACTATTACCGCTTCCTTTATACTGCGCTACGACAACCGTACCACCTGTTGATACCGCGATAAACACACTAATGAGAAAAAGATTAAGAGAATCAATCATGTTCACCGCACTGATAGCTGCCACACCGGACGAACTGATCATAGCCGTATTCACTAGATTTAGCCCCACTATAAAGGCTTGATCTACCAGAATAGGGATAAATAAAGCAATCATATGTCGATAATCTAACGATTCTCCTGAAAAATATTTTTCAAGAAACCTCACACTTCGCTTCGTATTGACATTTACATTAGGTTCCATCTTCGCTTCACTTCTTTTACATTAGAGTTATCCAAATCTGAAATATCCTTATAAATAGAAAAAGGCTCTTCAGGTTGAAGAGCAATTCAAAAGTACAGCTAATTTATAAGCACTTAGGTATGCGGTCGAGAGGACTCGAACCTCCACGGGGATTAACCCACACGGACCTGAACCGTGCGCGTCTGCCAATTCCGCCACGACCGCACAAAATATAAAAGAATCATGCAGTGCAGAACTAAATTATCATATATTAGCGCAAAGGGCAATACCTAATGTAAAAAGAAAAAGTGTACCGAGTCCCTATTAGGGATCATCGATACACTTTTTAGAAGAACTATCGGATTATGAAGCTTGTTCAAGCATACGGTAGATAATGACTGCCGCTTGAGCGCGGTTAGCTATGCCCTTAGGTGCAAATTTACCACCCTCAACACCGTTAACAATCCCCAATTGGGTCAGTTGTGCTATAGCGTCCTGTGCGTAAGGAGCAATACTGGACTTGTCTGCAAACTTGCCCAGCGCTGCATTCTTATCAATCGGCTGTAGTTTATCTTTCAATGCATTAGCAATCATAATAGCCATTTCTTCACGAGTCACTTCACGACCCGGTTCAAATTTACCATTTCCAGAGCCTTTTACAAGTCCGGCCTTGACCGCAAGGGCGATAGAATCCGTGTACCAAACTCCTTGCTTAACATCGCTGAATGAACTGGTTGTTGCCGAACCCGTCAGATTCAGTGCGCGTACCAGCATAGTAATAAACTCTGCTCTAGTCACTGTTTTAGTTGGCGCAAAAGTATTTGCATCCAATCCTTTTATAATGCCCTTAGCAGCCAATGCTTGAATAGCTTCTTGCGCCCAAGCTACCTTACCCAGATCTTTGAAGCTTGCTGCTGGAGCAGTAGTTGGCGCAGGCGCTGGTGTTGCTGTTGGTGCTGGTGTTGCTGTTGGTTTCACGGTTGGAGTAGGTGTTGGAATTACAACATTAGAACCTCCATCGCCATTGCCTGATCCCGTATCATCAGCCTTCTCTTTGTTAGTAATACGACCTTCAATTGCCGCCTTGATCTCTTTGCGATCAAACGTCTTCACAATGTAATCGTAGAATACGTCCAAATCAATCGGACCAGCCAGAGAATCACTCGCTTCAGTCAGAACCTTGTAGTTATCTCCACCCGCAGCCATAAAGTTATTGACTACTGCCGTATATTTCTGCGTAGGATTAATTGGTGTTCCATTATTTAACGTAAGACTCGTAATACGATCTGCCACTGGCAGATTCATAATCGCTGTATATTTCAGTCCAGAAATTTGTAACGTCTTGATATCTGGTTTTCCGTCAGCTGTCACATTCCATTGCTGCTGAAGTAATGTTTTGATCTGTGCTCCAGTTAGCGTCAGCTTCACTAGTGTATTACCGAATGGCTGGATTTTAGCGAGATCGCCAAAGGTTACAGGGCCTTTCGGAAGATCTGCACGGATACCACCTGGATTCATAAAGGCAAAATCAGCAGCACCTGCTTTGTCATCGAAGTCAGCAGTACGCATAGCATCAGCGATCAAATTACCAAGTGCGCTTTCTTTGGTGTAAGCATCGGTACGAGTGATAGTTCCGTCTGTTGTACCCACTGGTTGGGTAAGTTCAGGATGCTTCTCAAGGTAAGCATTTACCAGTGCCACACTTTCCGGATCTGGTGTTACACCATCGTGATTGGTGTACGTTACTACAGCAGACTTGTCCTTCACATCACCCGTTTTAGGATCAATGGTCAGCTTAATATCTTCAAATGCCATACCGTAAGAATACGCTTGTACAATCAGCTTACCGTTTACAGTTCCGTTTGCCAGACCATGGTTGTCACCAGCAACGATAACATCAACCGGAGAATCAGCAGGAAGTGCTCTGGCCAGATCAGCAGCTTCACCTGTAGTAACTCCATTTTTAGTAGTGGCAGGATCATGTGCAAGCACAACAATCGTCTCTACGCCCTCAGATTGGAGCTCCTTCGCATATTTTTCAACAGCCGCTACTTCCTCATCAGGTGTGAGGAAATATACACCTTCTGTGCCGGAAGGTGAAACTTTGCTTGGTGTAGCCTTCGTCACAAGTCCAATAAAGCCGATCTTTACACCACCCACTTCTTTGATTACATAAGGTTTAATAATCGGTTCGCGGGTGTCGGCTTTCACCGCGTTTGCATTGACATAGTCAAAATTTGTACCCTTGTGTATAACATTACTGTCCTTAGGGTCTTTTCCGCCGTTCAATTGTGTCATTAATGCATCGACACCTTGGTCAAATTCATGGTTCCCCAATGATCCAACATCAAATCTCATCATGTTCATCCACTCAATCGTTGGCTCATCACGCTCAAGTGAAGATACTGGAGCTGACGCACCAACAGAATCCCCATTATGAAAGAGCAAGGAGTTGTCATATTTAGCCTGTGCTTCATTCAGATAAGTTGCAAGAATTGCAGCTGTTCCCACATTTTTGTCATTCACAACAGAAACTGTATCCAGTTGTCCGTGGAAATCATTGATTCCGAGTAGGTGAACTTCAACATCCTTAGCTGGGAGAGCAAGCTTATAAATACTAAACCCCTTAATATCTTTTTCGCCAGTGTCTTCAATGTTGGCTGGCATAGTAACTTTTGCCGCTTCTGGTGATGAAGTAAAGGTGATATTCACATCTTTTAAAATAGGTGCCAATGACCAGTTACCATCCGCAGAAGGATCAATGGTACCTACTTCTCTGATGTAGTCCATAAGGATCTGACGATTCTCATCCTGAGAATCGACTACCATCTCTGAACCTTTCACACCCGGGAAGTTCCCACCACCACTTGCGCGGTAGTTGTTAGTCACAACAATGAAATCTTGGTTCGGATCCAAAGTTTTACCTTTATAAGTAATTTGCTTCACACGACTCGATAAGGCATCATTAATCTCACCAGAAGGAGTGTATTTTGCAGCTTTGGTTACATCAATTGTGTACTTAATGCCATCAATAACATCGAAGTTATATACAGCAAATTTGTCATTAAGCAGGCTTTGTGGTGCTGCACTCTCCACTTTGATGGTATTAAACGCACCCGCACTCATTTCAACCCATTCCTTAACAACAGAGCCTTTAACTTTAATAGCTTTCAGCGTGTTGTCATACAGATACAAGTCACTTGCACTGCGAATCGTCAGTGGACCTTTCTCAATACTCGTGTACTCCGAAGGGCCGTTACGTCCAGCCTTGAAAGGAGCACCTACGCTAAGAATCGGAAGATTTTTATACTGTGGAAGGTTAGTGTTAATATACTTCTCCACATACCACTTTTGGGCATTGGTAACGATTTGCACTGTAGGATCGTCCTGAACCATTGCAAAATAACTATTCATCGAAGCAGTAGTAACGCCTAGCTCTTGACCTGTGTAGTCAATAGTTGCCTGGTGGTCTGCTGCAACAGCAGCATCTATAGCAGGATCTGGTTTTGTATCGGCTATGGAACGGGTCGAAGCTTTAGAGTTCTCTTTATCGACTTTCCATTTGCCGCCTTCCTGCACCAGATTAAGATCAATCAGCCCCAGGTAACCCCCACCGTAACCTGCTTGCACAGCCGGAGTAGTATTAATGTGGCCGTAAACATTATCAACAACGGATTGAGCGTTATTATATGGTAGTTTTGTTAATGGATCTTTAAAAGAAGCATCAAGCGTTGCATTGTCACCTGTTGGGAACACTTTGTGGGTGTGTGAGAAGGTAATCGCATCGATGCCTTCAACTTTACTTAAAAGATTGATAGCATTTTCTGCATTAGTACCTGCAACTGCAGTTGCATCGAAGCCGGTATGTGCCATTGCTACAATAACATCGGCACCCTCTGTCTTCATAATAGGAACAAACTTTGCTGCTATTTCAGCAATGTCCTTGGCAATGACTTTACCTTCCAGATTAACCTTGTCCCATTCCATAATCTGAGGGGTCACAAGACCAAGTACACCGACTTTAATATCCCGGGGTTGGTTATCGCTATCCAATATCTGCTTTTTGATAATAACAAACGGTTCAAAAGCATTTACGTCATTATCTGGATTGTCATCTTTATCATCAATATATATATTGGCATTCACATAGGGGAAATCGGCACCAGTCAATGGATTATTATCATAGCCTTTAATAGTACGATTTAAGAATTCCAGCCCGTAATTAAATTCATGATTACCAAAAGTAGCCACATCATATTTCATGATATTCATAGCCGCAATCATAGGGTGTAGCTTGGTCTCTGATTCCATCAGGTTACTTTCGTTCGCAATGTAAGTTCCCAATGGTGTACCTTGAATCAGATCCCCGTTGTCGAGCAGAAGATTATTAACAGGATATTCGCTTCTAGCATAAGTTACCAACGTAGCTGTTCGATCGAGCCCTACAGTTGTAGAGGCTGCATTCTTAAAATAGTCCCAGCCGTAGACATTGGTGTGTACGTCCGTAGTGCTCATCAACCGGAGTTTGGCTGTGGCATCAGATGCGGCTTCGGCTTTGTCCGGACTCCAAACCGTACCCAAAACGACTCCACCTAGTACCTGTGCTGAAAGCACTGCAGTTGCTAGTACAGAAGCGAGAGGCTTGTTCCATCGTGTCTTCCATCCCATAAAGATTTATTCCCCCTAGTAGTTTTTACATAATTTCGGTGATATTATATCACACAAACATGACGAAAAAGTATAGGATTGTAAAATTAATATATATTCGTGTCAAATATATTAACGTGTGAAGAAAGACCTAGGTCACATTGTTATTTTATTAGATCAAGAGTCTCTAGACATATAAAAAAACACACCTTATACAGATGTGTCCCGAGAAAGCGCATACATAAGATCAAAACACGTCGAATCTTTATCTGATAATAACTCTCTCAAGACCCACTCATGATGGCAGTAAACCCAAAGCAAATTGCCGTGATTAAAGACAAAGGTGTCATCACAAGTCTTTCTTTTTTACTCTTCGATAATATGTTCATTACGGTATTGAGAATTAGATAGACTGTAAAAAAGTAACATACGCCTCTATCAAAAGGTAATCCAATAGAAATCACGTTGCCTGCCTGCAACAAGTACAAGATTGCAATCAGTTGTATAACAACTGAGATCGCACACGCAATCCTCATCTGTAAGGGCATGATTCTATGTTTGCCACCCATTGCAAATTCACCATAAGGTAATCCTAAAGACAGTAATATGTAAAGAATCGCCGCTCCCGCAAAAGTAATACTCCCAATCCATGCAGATAACATCCTTCCACCCCCTTCACTAATTGGTATTCGAATCGTATAAGCGGAAGAACACCTTTATAAATGCAATGGACTTTCACGAGAGATACTTGGGACTATAGCGTTGTTCATTCATTCGATCTATCAGCTTCTGTTGCTTTGACTATAATAAGAGACCTTTGAGATCAATATTTGTGTATAAATTTTTCTCATCCATTTTTTGGACTTTCTTTTCATATTAATGATGAACCCGCACAAGCAACACCGGGATATCTGAGTAATATATAATTAAATAGACCAATGAGGTGATCCACAAATGTCAAACAGAGCAAAAATTCGCAAGCGAGCTGAACAGCTCAAGGGTAGACCTGTGTGCGTTACGCTTCATGATGGACGTACGTATGTAGGATGGATAACTGGCCTCGATAAGGATGGATTGACCCTCTCCAAACCACGTAAAAATAAAAATAAAAACAAAAAATCAAAAAAACACTCTTCTTCCCGCTCCCGGAAAGCGAACGTATCAGGACTCATGCCATTATTCGGCTCACTTTTCGGAATGGGAGGAGGAGCTGCAGGGGCTACCGAGGCTGCAAGTTCAGGCGCTTCAGGATTCGGTGGAATTATGGGCTTCGTAGGGATGATCCAAAGAACAATGCCAGTTGTGAAAATGGGCTACAATATGATTAAATCTATTTCCCCATTCTTGAATGGACTGAAGGGTTTAATGGGATAGTCAAAAGACACCCCTCAAGGTGTCTTTTTATTTTCCTCATGAACTTATCAGTTTCTTCAACAGTCTCCCCGCAGATTTTACTCGTGGGCGCTTTAAATGCTCCTGTACATAGCGATAGTCCGTTAATTCAACACTAGCATCACGAATCGCATAGGTAAAATCATCATCAAAGGGTAGACGGTATTCCCAGACTCGCTTCTCCCAATGTGGTATATTTGCAAGCATCCACGGATCGTCGATTCCGGGATGAATATAGGTTTCACTAACACCATCAGGTAGCGAATACATCTTGGCAATAATGGATTGTTTGAAACGATCGTACGTCTCACCCTCTTCCACACCAAAAGGATGCGACAACAAGTAATCAGGAATCGGGACTCCAAGTGTATCGGCCAGCCCGGATCCAAGTGCAACAGGACGTTCAATATTTTTCAACGATCCCAGAAGAGGATCCTCTGGATGGATGTATCGAAAGAACCGTGATGGCAATCCCCAGCGCGAAATTCTCCACAACGTCTGCGGGAGCAAGCTACGTCCCGTTTCCATGCCATATAAACTTCCCATATGGTTGTCTACATGACTAATCACTATTCCCGATTGTTTCACTCTCTCATACTGCGCAACAATCTCCTTCAGCACAGCTTTTGTCTGCGCCCCCTGCTCAAACTCTTTTACCGTCTTATATTGATGCCCGCCATCGTCATGTAGTGAAGAGTCCCCCGTCAGGCTGCTCCAGCGTAAAGCCTCAAACTCACTAGTCATCGTCAAATGAAGGCCCACATTTTGTTGTTGCCTACGGCTACACCATCTAGCTGCCTCCTCGAATCCAGGGGCCACCGCCATGATCGTCGCTGAAGATACTTTTCCCTCTTCTAGTAGATGCATAATCGCCTGATTCATGGCAGGGCTTTGCCCAAAGTCATCACAATTGATGATTAATTTTCTGATCATGGTCAGCATCACCTCTCAATTGCCCCGTAAATGTAAATTTAATAGTAAAAGATATGACAACAGATATCGCTAGCAGACATAACGGCACCACGCTTATTAAATACCGGAACGTTGCTTCTGGATCAGACCCTGGGTCATCGCCACTCTTGTAACCAAAGATCATCCCTACAATGAAAAAAGCCAGCGCCGAGATTAATCCGCTCGAGCGAGTGATGAATCCACTTACCGCGGTATAGATGCCTTCTCTTCTCAGACCTGTCTTCTCCGCATCCTCATCAATAATTTTGCCACCTACGATTGCCGGGGTTACTAGAAATCCTGCTAGTCCGAAACCAACAACAATGCCAGCGGCCACACCACTTACAAGATCATAACCGAACCATAGCGGAATGACAGATAAAGCATATAGGATAAGCGATAGCCGCCATGCCTTGACCCCATCCATCTTACGAATAATCCAATACCACACGAACACTAATGGAATGACCGAGACAAAGACAGCCGCGAGCATAATAGATACCTGTGCTTCTGAAATATGTAGAACATATTTTGCATAAAAGGGAATCATCGAGCTTATAAGTCCATTAACCGTTTGGGCAAAAGAGTTCGAAATATTAAACACCCAGAACTTCTTATTCCGAATCGTTTCCCGAAAAGCCGGGATGAGCTTCAACGGTTCAGTCTTAGTGGTCTCTTTCTTCTCTTGGACATTCATCATACATAAAAACATAAACACGCCGAAGACACAGGCATACACAATAGCCATATTAGAGAAGTTAATTGCTGCGAAAAGTTTTGGCGTTAGAGCCGTACCGATTAACAGAGCAACCACTTGATACCCTTGCTGAATCACCGAGGCTTTTGCCCGAATACGATCTCCACGGAAGAGCTCCGGAAGCAGTGCGCCATAGTTCACCCACAAGACCGTAGCGACAGCCTCATAGAAAATAAGTGTCACTAGAAACCAAGTGAAGAGTCCATTTTCAGATAATCCGCCGGGTGGAGAGAACACCAGCACAAACGCCAGCATAAATAGCGGAATCGAGCCGAACACCCAGGGTCTACGCCGACCATAGCGGGTATTTGTGCGGTCTGACCAGTATCCAAACAGCGGATTATTCACCGCATCCCAGATCAGAAAGATTGTTCTGGCCAGTGTAGCAAGTCCAATGCCCAAGCCCAATTTCTCCACATAAAAATAACTGTAAAAAGAACTAAAAGCCTGACTGGGAACCATCATCGCAAACATCCCTAATGCAAAGGTGTACGGCGAGTTCATCCATTTATGCTTCACTCACATACCTCCCATATAGTAATCATCTAGTTGTAATATATTACCACATATACTGGAAGTTTAGTGACAAATTTGCTCCAATCTAATGCGTTTCCTCATCATAAAGGAGGGATAACCGCGGATGTTTACACAGTTCAAAAAAGTGCTGAGTAGTATAAACTACCAAGCACTTTGCTTCTTCCACTATAAAACGTCTTTCAGCTTTTTCCGACTCTGAATATCCAAAGTGGAATAATCACGAATTTCGCATCTTTTTCCGTTGACGTCAGTAAGAATGATGCGGTAAAGACTCGGGTATTGCATATGCTCATGCAGGTTACGCATAACGATACGGGTCTGCCCCAGATTCGTTTGTAGCTCCCAAATCCACATATCTGCCTTCTGTTTGATGGAATCAATTCGGGTCACAACGGGAAGAAAGTATCGCAGCTGCAATTCTTTGTCCACTTCCCCCCGACTTTCCTCATCCAGCTGATCAATGTCACGAATGACACCAATCTCCTCACTCTTAGAATTTCTCACAGAAATATACTGGGTGTTGTATTGAAAAGGAAATATACGAAAAAGGATTAGTTCTTCATAAACCTTACCTTCTATTACCCCTTGAAACACCCCACCTTGACTACGGCTAAAGGAAATCAGACCCGGTTCAAAAATGTTAATTTCATAGGGATCTTTATCTTTATCTTGAGCTTTCAATTCATCACTGACGCTGATTGGATCACTCATGCACTTCTACCCCCTTGATCTGGGACATTTCTTTCTGTGCCTCGACCAGTTTGAAGTAAGCCCCTTCTACTGCTAGCAATTCTTCATGCGTACCCACCTCAATAATCTTACCGCGTTCCAGCACGACGAGCCGATTGGCATTTCTTAAAGTGGACAGTCGATGAGCAATGGCGAATGTCGTTCTACCTTTGACCAGACGCGAGATCGCTTCTTGGATTTGCCGCTCAGTCACTGTATCCACAGAAGCCGTTGCTTCGTCCAGAATTAGAATCCGCGGATCGTGAATTATTGCTCGGGCAATAGACACTCGCTGCTTCTCCCCTCCGGATAACTTATGCCCACGTTCTCCTACCCTTGTGTCATAGCCATCAGGTAGCTGAACGATGAAGTCATGTGCATTGGCAATTTTAGCAGCACGCATAATTTCCAGCTCTGTAGCGTCCGGTTTAGAATAAGCGATATTCTCAGCAATCGTGCCGTCGAACAGGAATGTCTCCTGCAGCACTACACCGATCTGACTCCGAAGGTCAGACTGGCTAATATTTCGGATATCCACCCCATCGATGGTGATGGTACCCTCATCTGTGTCATAGAATCGGCAAATCATGTTGATGAAGGTCGACTTCCCAGCACCTGAATGTCCGACCAGACCAATCATCTCTCCTGCACCTACTTTTAAATCCACGTTCTTGAGCACAGGGTGATGCTTTTCGTATCCATAAGTGACCTGTTTAAACTCTACCTCACCATTAACACGACCAATATCAGCTGGGTTCGTAGTGTCAGGCACATCGGATGGTGTATCCATAATTTCGAAAACCCGATCTGCAGCTGAAATCGCATGACTGGCCCAATTGATCATTTGACTTACCCACTGCAAAGGTCCGAGGAGCATCCCGAGGTAAGTCACCAAAGCGATTAGTGTACCAATAGATAATTGCCCATCAAGCACCGTTCTGCCGCCATAATACCAAATTAATAGCGTACCTACGCCAGCAACTAACGCAAAGGCGGGAAACATTCCCTGCCACAAGCCTTCAATCCGGATATTGTGCCGTACCAATTCCTTATTAGCGACAGTATAACGTGACATTTCCGTAGTTTCCTGACCAAATGCTTTAACCACACGAATCCCCTGCAAAGAATCGCCAACCAGAGCGTTTAGTCTAAAAATAGATCTCCACTGCTGGTACCACCGTCTGCCAATCATCGGCCATAATACAGTCGATAGTACTACCATAAGCGGCATAGGTAGCATGGCTAGCAGTGTTAGCTTCCAATCCATACTAAACATAATGGCGAAGATTGCGATCACCCTTAATGATTCACCTGAGACCCATATTACGCCATCTGTCATGAATTGCCGCATCGCCTCAGAGTCATTATTTACCCGTCCAATGAATTGCGAAGACTGTCTTCGATCGAAGAAAGATAACGACAATTTCATCAAGGAATGATACACATCATGACGCAGATCACCCATAATTTTTGAGCCAATCCATACTCCGATAAGTCCACGTACAGTCTGCATTAGAGTAACCACCAGAGAGGTGGCTGCAAGCCCAATTACAATCCATAGCAACGTTGAACCCATGTCCTTTTTTGTTAGCACGTTATCTACAATCATTTTCGTCAAAAAAGGTGGAACAAGCTCTATCAATGTAGTGAAAATCAGCATAATCGCTGCTGCGATCATTTGGATTTTATACGGCTTAGCGTAACCTAACATTCGAAATAGAACCTTGCCGTTACTTTTACACACCGGACAGGTCTGAGAATCGTCAGGTAGCGGATTGCGGCATTTCGGACAATGTCTTGGAAATTCTTTTTCAGAAGCCGTTGGCCGCTCCTCCCCTTTAGCTACAGCAGCAATTAATTTAGACGCATATCCAAATATAGAGGTAAGCGATGCGGTATAACGTATAAGAATGATTGGACCCTCTTTAGTATCTACAAGTAACGAACCGCCTCCTACCCCACCTACTACTCGAGCATCGGTTATGCTCGAAACAAAAAACTTCGAAACCATTCTCCCGTCCGTTCCCCAAACGGACACTTCCTTCTCTGTCAATACAAGCCATTGCTCACCGAACTGTCCATCTTTCATTAAATCAGATCCAAAGTGGAATAACGGTTGTTCCGTAAGCTGCATTTCTATAGACTTGGGAAGTTTATCAACATATGGCATTCTTTTTCTCCCCTTTCTTTACCCACCTATTTACTCACATATATTTACAGTGGTAAAGATGAAAGAATGACTATAATTATTTTGTATAGTTACTTGAACAACCCAAAAAAGACACCCTTAAGGGTGTCCTTTTCATTATTTTCTATGATACTGGCTATGTCCTAAAAACAAATCCCGATGGATTTATTTTTATGTATAACGGGTCAGCAAATGCTCCTGCGCTAATTTCATATCTTATTAATTAACCAAATAGATCGGATTCTAGAAATCTGTTCGTTATTTTCGACGGCGAATGTTCATGCGATTATACATCACTAAACCGGCTATGACCATGCCCAGCGTACCTATACTACTCGCTACTTCAGTCTGCATACCAAACAAAATACATACGTTAGTCACCAGGCTTCTCGTAAGCAACGCGACAATAATTAGCATGATCGGACGCCAAAAGTTATATCTTCTCATTTCAGTAACACTCCTAATCCATTTTTCTTAAGCGCTTAACCTAATTTATCTATATGTATTATAGCATAAGTAAGTAACCGCATACATTTTACGTAATCCTAACAATTATGATCTAATCAGGGTATAATTCAGCACCCACTCTCCTTCTTTGTTCGACTTTAGGTATAGACTTATCATTTTTTACGGATTATAATAACAAACGAACACCAAAAGACGAACATTAAGGCGGAAATCATGACTGAATATATGCAAATATTCCTAGGCACTTCATTTTCAAGCAAATCACCAAAGGAAATTCAAATTTTAAAAGACCATCTCTACTGCATTAATACAGATGGAATGATAGAAAAGATCGTTTCACCAGAAGAACCCGACTATCAAACTTTACTAGCTACTTATCAAGACCAAGACAACTTCCATCGATTAGCTGAAGGTCAGTATTTTTTGCCTGGCTTTATCGACTTGCATGTTCACGCCCCGCAGTGGGCTCAATCTGGAACTGCATTAGATATTCCACTCTATGATTGGTTAAATACGTACACCTTCCCACTGGAGTCTAAGTTTTCGGACCTGGATTTTGCTAAAAAGGTCTACTCTGATGTGGTTGATACTTTACTCGCGAACGGAACTACTACAGCCCTTTATTTTGCAACGGTGCATAAAGAAGCCAGTTTACTATTAGCCCAAATATGTGCGGATAAAGGGCAACGTGGACTCGTTGGAAAAGTGGTAATGGACGACCCTCAAGGAAATCCAGAAAACTATCGCGACACTGACACCGACACCGCACTTAAAGATACAGAAGAATTTATACTAGCGGTAAAAGAACTAGCCAAATCTACTAAGCAAGGCGTTTATCCAGTAGTGACACCTAGGTTCATTCCTAGCTGTACAAATGAGGCTTTGCAAGGTTTAGGAGACTTAGCCGCCAAATATGATACTCATATTCAATCGCACTGTAGTGAAAGTGATTGGGCACATGGTTATGTACAAGAACGATTCCAGAAGAACGATGCTTTTGCCTTGCATGATTTCGGTCTGCTCCGTGATAAATCTGTAATGGCGCATTGTAATTTTTTAGAAGAAGACGATGTAGAGTTATTTGCAGAGACAGGAACGGCTATTGCGCATTGTCCGATATCAAACGCTTATTTTGCCAATAGTGTCATCCCTATCGCTCATTTCCACTCCAAAGGTGTAGAGATTGGTTTAGGGTCTGATATTTCTGGAGGTTTTTCACCTAGTCTCTTCGATAACATAAGACAAGCTGTAATGTCTTCAAGAATGCTAGAGGATGGCGTTAATCCTTCCCTTCCTGCACAAGAGCGTGGATTACTAGGATCACGGATTAAGATTGATGAAGCTTTCTATCTTGCTACTGCTGGCGGTGGTAAAAGTTTAAGCTTACCTATCGGTCGGATACTAGAAGGCTATACATGGGATGTTCAAATTATTGATACGAAATTACCATCGGCTAGATTGCCTATTTTTGATGGGAATGAAGATTTAGAGGACGTGTTTCAAAAGATGATGTATTTAGCTCGACCTGAGAATATCCGTGAAGTCTGGGTACAGGGTGAAAAGGTTCATTCACGTTAAGGATCGATAAAACTAGAAAATATAAGGTGGGCATCTGAGTGGAAACACAAGCAAACGTACAAGATCAAGCGCCATTGAAGTCACAACTATTAACCGTTCTACCCGATGAGAAAGTTTCCTTAGGTAAATCCATCATCCTAGGCTTTCAACATGTATTGGCAATGGACGTTTATGTAGTTCCTTTCCTGATTGCAATGTTAATCGGCTTACAACCGAATCAGTCAAGCGCGTTGATTCAATCTACCTTTATTGCTGCTGGACTTGCAACGATTGTGCAGACTTATTTCTGTATGAAGCTTCCTATCGCGCAAGGTCCATCTTATGTTCCGCTTGGTGCGATTGTCAGTATTTATGCCGCTAGTGGCGGCGGGGAGCTGGGTTGGAGTTCCGTGTTAGGTGCCAGCTTAATCGGTGCGGTTCTAGTTATTATTTTGGGCTATGTCGGGATCTTTAATAAAATCGTTAAGAACTTTATCCCACCCATTGTAGGTGGTACGATCATATTCATAGTTGGTCTTTCTTTATTACCTGTTGCTATAAGAGACAATATCTATGGAGCTTCAGGCGCTTCAATCAATCAGAACGTTTTGTTAGCCCTTATTTCAGCAGGTACACTCCTTTTATTCGTGATTCTCGGTTCTATGTTCCGTAATAAAGGATCGATCTTCCGAATTATTTCCGTCATGATGGCATTAGTAGTTGGATGTATCTCTGCTAACTTGATGGGTGTGTTAGATTTCTCAGCGATTAGCAAAGCGAACTGGTTTAGCATGCCGCGTATCGCTTTTGTAGATTTCGGATTCTCGTTCAACTTTTCGGCTATTATCACCATGGTTATTATTTATCTCGTACTGCTAGCTGAAACAACAGGTACCTGGTTTGCTGTCAGCAACGTAATCAATAAACCTTTAACAGACGAACATATTAATAAAGGGGTTATCGGTGAGGGGATTGGCTGTCTTATTGCTTCTGCACTCGGTTCAACACCTGTTACAGGCTATTCTACCAATGCGGGCATTATCTCCATCACAGGTGTTGCCTCCCGCCGGGTTTTCCTCGCAGTAGGAGGATGGTTTGTCCTCTTCGGTTGTTCTGGTAAATTAGCTGCTCTGATCTCTTCCATTCCATCCGCTGTAATCGGCGGCGTCTTCGCTATCGTCTGCGGGATCATTGCAATTAATGGTGTGCAGGTGATGAAGAACGTAACCATTGGCGAGAAAGAAATGTACATTATCGCAATACCGATGATTATCACGTTAGCTTTGGTACTCATTCCTGGCGACTACTTGCATTCCTTACCTTCATTCGTGCAATATTTATTGGGCTCACCTATACTAGCGGCTTCATTGGCTGCGATCTTATTGAATAAATTATTGCCTAGTGGAAAATAGAACGTAAAATGCTAGATCATAAAACGGGCATCAAATGATGTCCGTTTTTTACTTATTTCCTCAGCTTATTGGGTAATGGAATATGCCTAATTGACTCAATGGGATGATACAGTAACATCCATGGACCTGAAAAACGCATGACCCCTTTTATTCTTTGACGATACTCCGGTTTATAACAATGAATAGGGCATTTAGCACAAGCCGTTTTCACTTCCCCGAACTTACAATAAGCTAACCTCTTCAGAGCATAATCGTTTAGATCCTGACATTCGTTGCAAAGCCCCTTATGGTGATGTTTTTTCTTACAATATATACGAATCATTTTCGTGACAATATCTTGTTCTTTTTGAATTTTAGGACCTTCATTTAACTGTCGGTTCACCTTTATTGTCATTTATGAGCCCCCTTGTAACTTATACAATAAGATCTCATCTAATTATAGAGGAAAAGCAGTCCTTCTTTTTTTACATTTTTAAGGATTTTTATCATACTACACACCCAAGGCGTTATTTCGTTATACTAATAATTATTTTAGAAAGGCTGTAACGTTTATAGCTTTTTACGGATATATAAAGTGAGGAGGTGAACGGATGCAGGACAAAGAGGAATTATACAGGGAATATTCAACCCAAGTATATAAATTCGTATTTAGCTTTTGTCATAATCACTTACTGGCAGAAGAAATCACCCAAGAAACCTTTTATAGAGCTATAAAGTCCATACACAAATACGATGGAACCTGCAAAGTATATGTATGGCTTTGTCAGATTGCTAAGCATGTGTGGTATCAGGAACTGGACAAGCAGAACAAAAGGAAGACTTGTGAATTAGAAGACCCTCCTTTTTCTAACGCAAATTCAACAGAAACTGAGTTCATTTTAGCTCAAGACAAAATGGAGTTATTTAAACAGCTTCATTTACTTGATCCAAATACCAAGGAAGTATTGTATCTGCGTTTGACCGGAGAGTTCAGCTTTCGGGAAATTGGCGAAATTCTCGGAAGGGATGAAACCTGGGCAAGAGTTACCTTTTACCGTGGAAAACAAAAATTAATGAAAGGAAGATCTTCATGAAATGCGAGATCATTCAGGATTTATTGCCCTCCTATATCGAAAAGCTAACCTCTTTACATAGCAACGAAGAGATTGAAAAACATCTGCAAACCTGCGAAAGCTGCCTTCAGTCATATAACGAAATGACTGCAACAGCAAATCTAAACGTGCCTATTGTTGATAAAGAAGAGGTTAACAAACTTAATTATTTTAAAAAGGTGAAATCAAAAAACATAAAGGTAATCGTCCTTTCCATCTTATCGGTAATCATACTGGCTGCAGCTCTTATTGGACTTTTTGTGATTGGCTTCCCTGTGTCCTCTAAAGATGTGACTATCGATTATCAGAAGACAAAGACTCATTTGGAGGTTCATCTGACTTTGGAAAACGGCAAGGACTTGGTGTTCTCAGGAAAAACTAAATTTATCCGCGATGAAAATAATAATGTGATCGGTTCCGAAACTAAATATACCCCTAGAGGCTTGATTCATAATCCCTTTGATGATGTAGGAAAAAAAGTTATGTTGGGGACGGAGATTCAAACCGATCTGGATTTTCCAAACAAATTTATCCTTGAATTCAAAGATAAAACTATGACGTTCATTAATGGCGTTTTGGTGGAGTAGACATTGCCGCTAAACGAAAAAAGACACCTTTTAAGGTGTCTTTACTGATACTCCATGTGGAACTTAGTATCTGTTCATACCTCTATGATGAGCGAAGGACTTGTCTTCTCATCCACATCGTTGCAACCCACTTTTCGCCTTTGATCACTGGCGTACCTGCATGCAAGGTGGACTCGTTTAATTCATGATTATCGTAAAAATATTCGAAGTAGACCGCCATACCTTTGTTAGGACTCACTGTTAAATTAAGCATAGGGAAAGCTGTTTCTCCACCTTCCTCCACATCATTCAAATACATCACGAGCGTACTAATTCGATTATTGCTACTTGCTCGACTCGTTTGTGTGAAGAAATCATGATGGGGTAAATACTCTTGACCAGGGATATACAGCAGAACTTGCAAGCCATCACCATGCTCGATAGGAATATTCATAATTTGAGAGAATCGTTTCTCGATTCTTGTAACCGTCTCATTCTCCTCACAGAACACACCACTGCTCGTTCTAATCGGATTGACCGCATGGTCTTCACCAATTCTTGAACGTTGCAATCGTTGCCTAGAATATTCAATTAACTCATTACACTCCTCATCGCTAAGCACATTTCCTAGCAAGACAACCAGCGGTTCCTCATACTTGGCAAGAATTCGAATCTCTCGATCTTCTGTCTTAATCGTATTTCCAGCATGATCAAATATCGTCCGTTCTTTGTCTGTCGCATTCCCTGTCGTATTCCCTATCATCCTTATGCAGCTCCCAAGTTATAACATCCATCGCAAAAAACATACCATAAAATGGTTTTATTTGCTTGATTAACTTCAGAACATCTAAAGACTCAGAAAATCAGCCCATTGTTTGCTTATATCGCATTTTTCGTTGATACGTAGATAGCATAACTCCTGCTAGAATGAACAAAGACCCTAATATTTCTACACCTGTGATCGGTTTATGCAGTAATATCAACCCCATGATCATAGCTACAAAAGGCTCTAAATTAGATAATACAGACGCTTTTGAAGCATCAACATGGCGAATATTGTTATTCCAAACCAGTGTAGCTACACCATGTACAACAACAGCTGTTCCGATCAGAAGAGCCCAATCCGTAATATTCGAGCTCATTCGTAAAGGTGTATCTAGCGAGAAGGCAAACGGGACCGATACAATAAAGCCCACCAGATTCGAATATAAAGTAATCGTGAGCGGATCTATTCTTTGTGAGAGTACCCTAGTCATAATAATCATAATGGCGAAGGTTATCATCGTTACAACAATCCACAGTAGTCCTTTATCAAAATGCAAAGAGGAGGATCCCCCTTTTACAACGACAAAATAAATGCCTATGATCGCTAGAATAGACCCCATCAACATACGGATCGTTAATCTTTCCTTTAAAAAAATTGCCGCTAATAAACCCGTTAAAATAGGAGTCATAGCTAAAATGATTGCAGATGTTGTTGGATCAGCTGTTTGCAGCCCTTTAAAAAAGGACCATTGATTAATAAACACACCAATAACACCTAGCGATAAAATTAGGAATACATCCGATTTACTCACCAGCTTAAAATTCTTTTTGTAAGCCGTTATTCCTACTAGACATAACACTATAAATAAAAGTCTCAGTGAAGTTAATAGACCGGGGGAGAAGTCCTCAACTAAGATCTTTCCAAACACAAAATTACTGCCCCATACGACTACACAAAAAGTGAGCCAACCATAAGCTTTTAACATTTAAATCACCTTTCAATAATACCGACTCCACAATTTTCCCATTACAGCCTTACGCCAAAAAAATAGACCCCACCCATCGTAAGATACGGGGTCTATTGTACTGTTGGTTAGCAAACATCGGTTCTTCTTTGTATCTATTATAACCTTCATGGTTTCTTCATGCGCTTAATTTATAGAGGGAATAATATCCATAAGGCGCTGAATGCGGCATATTAAACCTCCATTTTTTTCTTAATATTCATCGACCCGGGAGCACCCGTGCCAAACTGATAACGGTAAAGTACAACTACAGCAATAATCACTAGGGACATGACGAGAAAAATATTACTGTACACATGGGCAGTTGCATTAGCATTCAAAGGATTGAACTGCACAGCGGCAGTACCCTTGTCGAGCATTTTACCGACCACACTCATGGCCGTCGCGCCAGAGATGAAATTGATCATGGAGAGTAATCCCATACCCACTCCTGTTTCCTCTTTTGGCAGTGTCCGCGAAATCGTATTGGACATCGAGATTTGCATGAAAGTCTGGCCCACGTTCCCTAATATTAAAATAATGGCAATGAAATATGCCGATAATCCAATAAAAGTAGAGAGTAGGGAGAAAGCAAGAAATAACAATACCGAAGCGACGAACACAAGCACGAAATTACCACGATCATCAGCCAACCTGCCTCCCTTGCGTCCCATGATAGCCGAAGCAATAGCAGCTGGTACTAACACGAAACCAATGGTCGAAGGGGACAAACCATTCACTGTCGCTAGAAATTGTGGTGTCATGAATGTCATGCTAAAGCTCATAGCTGTCGTCGTAAAAGCAAGCAACAACCCAATCGAATAGGTTTTGTTACGGAACAAAACGGGTTTAATAAAGGGCTCCTCAGCTTTCCGAATCCGAATGATAAATAAGGCTAGCAAGACAAGGCCCCCGAGGAACAACCACAGTTGCATCTGTGTGATGGCAAGCAAGAAGATTGCGACTGCTGCAGCTAGTAACCCGCCACCAAGGACATCAATACTTCCTGCCTTCCCTCTCGCATTATCTAAATACTTTCGGAAGAAAGGAAGCGTCAGTAGCGGAAGCAAGGAAAGGACGAACATGAGTCTCCAGCTTCCAAAGCTGGTGATAAGGCCTGCAGCGACCGGTCCCAAAGCATTACCAAGCGCTAACCCAACCGCAGAAGTCCCAAGTGCTCTCCCCCTCTTCTCGGGAGCAAAATACCGGATTGGAATGATCATTGCTGTTGCAGGAAGGACGGAAGCACCGGCAGCTTGAATTACACGGCCCAGAATAATAATCCAAAACTCACTAGCAAACAGACCTATTAATGAACCGAGAGCGAATATAAGCAGTCCATACGTTAACAAATCTTTCAACCGATACTTATCCGCCAATTTCCCCATGACGATAGAACCTACCGCGTAAACCACCATATAACTGGTCATAATCCAACTAACCTGCGATGGAACGAGATTAAACTCTTTGCCGATCTCAGGGAGAGCTACATTGAACATCGTACCGTTCATAACCGAGAATATTAAGGTAACTACAAGTATTTTCAGCAGCTTATCTGCATTTTGTGATGATGTATCCGTCATGATCTAAACCTCTTTTCTGATTAAATTCATAATGAACTATAAGTAAAAAGATAAATAATGAGTATCCTCAGTAATATATATTACTGAGGATACTCATTATTTTCTTGCGTGTCAAGTTATATCATTTACATGGAAGAATAGCTGGATGCGCCTTATAAGAGTATAATATAAAGAGTGTACTCATTAAGAGTGCACACATATTCGCCGTTTCCATGAAATTTAGTATGAAAAATTGACAATAAAGTCAAGGAGGCACTACATCCATGAACACAGATCATCCCAAGGCGATAGACGTCATTCACATATTAATGAGATCAACCAACTACATTAAAACAGAATTTCAATCCCAGTTATTAGCGCTTAATACGCCTTATCATCTCTCCGGTCCCAGGTTACGCCTGCTTTCAGTCGTTGCCGAAACAGGCAATATCCGTATGAATGAGTTAGCTGTTAAGTTAGGGATCAAAGCACGCACCGTTACTGATTTTGTTGATGCGCTTGAGCAGGATAAGCTCCTCGTTCGAATTCCTGATCCAACCGACCGACGAGCTACACTGATCCAGCTTACGGAACTTGCACAATCCACGATTGAGGAAGTTCTTACTTTCCAGGATACAGTCGCTGACAACATGCTGGAGAATCTTTCAATGGAGCAAAGAAAGCAATTCTATGACCTTCTATTGCAACTAACCAAAAACAAAGCAATCTCCGATTTATGTGAAGAAGCTAAGTGAGTCGCAGCCACATCGAGGAACAGGAACTCACGGCACCCAGTTCACCTCCCCCGGAATTCATCCCTCAGCAATCTGCGGTTTTGCCCTTGGCTGTCGATCCGGGAGCAATCGCTGGTTGTTTGTTTCGGAATACGTACGTTTGGCTCGTGAATAGAAATCAATTCTGGTTTTACCCGGTTTCGTAGGACGCACCTCGGTTGCGGGGTTTCAGTGGAACGGAAGATTTTGGGTCTACACTGGAATCCTTCAAATGCTTCTAAATAAACACGTAAAAAACTCCGTTCTGCTAGGAACGGAGCTTTTGGATCTACGTCAGAGTTAATTATCATTTAACCCTTAATGCTTGGCCACAGCGTGCACAGTAGCGGGTACCCTGAGGAGACAATGACCCGCAGCCTTCACAGTAAAGCTCCTGCGTCATGGGCTTCACTTGATCGTCATGCCTTATCGCCTCATGCGTGGTTGGATTCAACATATTCAATGTATGGAACTCCTCTTTTCTTCCCCTACGAATAAGTGAGAATAATAAATAGAGTCCTATAAACCCGACTACAGCCATAGCTCCCGCCTTCATCAGACCCGATTCAAAGTGATAATTCCATAGTGCATGCATCACGACTGCTGCCAAAAACATCTCCATTGCACGTATCCCTCTCGTCCACGGCTTACCGTCCCCCAAATTCGAGTGCTTATGCATGCTGTTTGCATACCAGATACCCACAGTTGCAATCGCAGTCCATGTTCCATGACCGAATGGCGATAATAATGCTCTCATCCATAGGACTGCGAGCATCCCAAGTGAAGAGGCTTCGTCTATATGCACCCATCCATAAATAATACTTTCCACTGCAGCAAATCCCATTCCTGCTGCGGCACCAAACACCACTGCATCCATCAGAAAATGGATTTTTCGCGTTCGAACGAGCATCACACAGACTAATAATTTTGCAGTTTCTTCTATTAGAGCTACAGACAAAGGTACGTAAAACTGCGAAAAGTCAAAGGAACTTGCTTTTGCTTCAAAAAGCCAAATCCGCTCTAAATACCAAGCCAGAGGGATAGCGACAATTCCGGTAGACGCAAAAACTAGACCAAGCCTCCTCTGACGAAAGCCTATTAACTGCTGATTTCTCACAAAAGCTACGAATGCTAGGGGACCCACCACACCTCCAACAATTAAGGCGGCGATCTTCCACCATTGGCTATGAAGGAACAGTGCCAAGAAGGATAAGACAAGGAATCCACCGACCAACCATAGCAACTGGTTAATCCAATTGTCTTTGGCTTTAGGTAGCAATTCATTATCCTCGATAATAGACTCCTCGCCAAAAGCAATTGTAACTCTCTCCATCAGATGGGGTGTTCGCATATTTAGAAACTCAATGAGTTGTTGACGAACCGGAGCGTAATAATCGAGTATAGTTAAGAATTCTAACTTGCCCATGATTAGCAATTCACTATCTTCTATCGCGATCAACGTGTGTGAGGAAGCCGTGTCTGTTAGTAACTCTGTCTCTCCATAAAAATCCCCTTCACGAAGAACAGTCTTACGCCGCTTTTGACCGTGAAGTTCGATACTCCCGCTACTAATCATGAGAAATTGATCCATTACCGCACCTTCTACGATAATCTCTTCGCCCTTGGTTACTTTCTTGATCGTTGTAATCTCTGCAAGACCCCGAAGTTCAGCATCAGGAATGACCGACCAAATTGTCGCTTTGCGAAGCATACTATGGATCATTCGGATCCGTATGTTCACAAGTACACTTTCATAAAATAACGGACTCAGCTTCGCCAAATATTCGAACGAGGAACGGTCTAGACGCAACGCTTGTACTGGCCCGATTGCCGTAACACTAGCTGATCTTTGTACGTTCCGAATCAGACCGATCTCTCCGACTAACTCTCCCGGTCCAAGTTCAGCCAAGAGCAGTGCCTGCCCAACTAAGTTAACTGAGGTGACTTGCACTTTCCCCTGCCATATAATGAAACAGTCCTTAGAGGTGGACTCTTCCATAAGAAGTCGCTGTCCATCCTCTAAAGACACAAGCTTTATAGCATTAATTACATTTCGTAGCTCATCATCAGGAATACCTCGTAATAACGGATGATCCCGTAGAAAATCGACTGCAGCACTTGGTATCATAGGTTTAACTCATCACCGCATATTTCCAATAACACTACTTCTGGAATCTTGCATTTTTTTAATAAAATTTGTCATTGTATCAAAAGCTTCGTTACGTTTATTCGTTAGACTTTGCAGGCGCAGCATGTCCATTTGCTGACTATTACTTGCACTATCAATCTGTGATTTGATTTGTCCCAACAGATTCTCAAGTTGCCCTTTTGTTTGCGGTATAGCCATACTCATAGCAGTAAACATGGCCCCCTTGTCATCTGCCAGCTTTACAGCAGCGTTGGCCTCGGCACCTGAAGGAAGCTTCGCTAGCTCTTCATTGATCACTCCTAACAATTGATTCAGTTTTGAGATTGTTTCATTCTTGGCTTGTACGGATGCGATTTGATCTTTCAACTGATCCTCTAACATACTTGCACGACTCGACTGTACAGCCATCATTGCTGCTTCAAGATCCATGCCCTGAATGTTAACCTGTGTCATACCACTCATATCAACGCTACCTACCGAATTTTGCGTGGCATTTCCATTCAGGGCATCCTTAACAGAGTTATACACCGAATTGTTATACAACAAAGCCCCTCCTACAATGATCCCCAGTACAAAAGTACCTGACATAGATAAAACTAATTTTTTCACGCTCATTTCATTTCCTCTTTTCATTTATGGATGATCATTGCGTCATTACGATTAACAAATCCAAATATGCGCTTTCTTTGTTAATATTGTTATATCATTTTGGGTGATAAATGGTCTGTAACCCCAATTACAATTTCCAAATACTCGAACTCAAATCACATCAAGTATCTTTCTAAGTCTATCTATGTTGCACACAAGTATTTTCCTCTGATCAATACGTATCAACTGCTCATCCTGTAATCCAAGCAATGATTTTGTCACGGTCTCGCGCGCCGTTCCTGTCATATCCGCCAGGTGTTGATGCGTCAGCTTCAAATCGATTAGAACACCCTCATCAGAGGGCACTCCATGCTGTTCTGTTAGACGCAGCAACACGCGAGCAATGCGCGTACGCACATCAATAACGGTTAAGTCTGTTATTAATTTATTGGCATCACGTAGACGATCTAACGCTGTTTCCAAAATGCCGATTAGTATTTCCGGATTACTTTTTAATAAGGGTATGAAATCGCGTTTTTTCAGAATACATAAGGTGGATTTCTCAATGGTTCTTGCAGACGCAGAACGTGCTCTTTCATTTTGCAATAAAGCCATCTCTCCAAAGAAATCACCTTCTCTAAAAATAGAAAGGATTACATCCCTAGAGTGGTTATCTTGATAGATTTGAACAACTCCAGATATAACCAGATAGAGTTCCTCTCCCTCTTCACCTTCAAAAAAGATGGACTCTCCCTTTATATAAGTACGCTCGCTACACAACTTGGCAATTTCAGCTAAATATTCATCATCAAGATGTTCGAAGAATGGGAAATCTCGTAACAGTTGTGGGTTCATCTTCAAGAGCAGCCTCCAGTGTATCATTTTATAATTTCTATTAGGCTTCAACTCTAGCAAAAGTTAAATCTTTAGGACCATCCTTTATTGTAATACTTTTAAATTAAGATAAATAGTGACTGTAGTCATCAAATTATCATATGACATTTTTACATTTTATGGATTAATAATCCTGGCAGGATATGCTTTTCTTCAAGTCTTTAGACAGGTCATAGAAAGCAAAAAACCACATCCTCATGCGGATGTGGTTTTGGGTAGAGGCGAGGGGATTTGTTGTTGATGATAGCTTAGGGCTTAGGAGGTGAAGGATTCATTATTTCAAGCCTACTTCACCTTATATAGTTTCCAATAACCATTAAACTCTTGATACAATGTAGTCCACTCTGCTCCATTTTCATAGAGATCCGGATACTTTTGGTTCACTCCATCTATGGACAAAACGGCTTTCGGGTTTGGAAGCAGGATAAAATCAATGTTATGCTCTGCAGGATTTTCAAGCGATTCTACAAAATCATCATCACTTGTTATAACGAAGTTTTTAGGATTGCTGCTGCCCATAATAATTCTAAAGCTGCTGAATGAGTCTGTAAGAATCATCTGGTTAGGCACATTTTTATTAATGAATGCTGTTACCGCTGCGCCAGCTTGTTGTTCTTCAAACAGCTTATTTTGACGGAAAGCCTCATATTCATCGGATGCGATTTTCGGATTATTCATCATCATACCCATGACTACTCCGCTTATAAGCATCCCAATAATGAGCAGGGTCGATCCTACTTTACGAAATCTCATTTTGCTAATCTCGTAAGGAATCCACGCAACAACGATCGGAAATACATACATGTAGTATCGAATCCACGCTGCAGTCCCTCCCCTTAGCAAAAGAATAACTTGCATCGAAGGTATTGAGAGTGCAAGTATAAGCAGCATGAGAAAATCCCATCTGAATATTCGCCGCTCTATGATACGCATCACAAATATAATAATGAGCGGTATACTGAAATACCATAAACGCTCCGCAACGAAAATTAAAGTAGAAATAGGGTTATTAACCAGCGAAGTAAATTTCTCATCTTCCATTAATAAGGTAGCTTGTCCTAAATTCCCGTAGCTGGATGTCAGAAAGTAAAATCCATCCCCCATAATTGTATAGTTGAAGAAAATCCATAACAATCCTGAGAAAACAACCGGCGTTAATAGAAGAATCCACGTTCCCTCGACTTGCTGCAACCGCTCCTTCATTAATTCTTTTTTGGTCTGCATTATCCAGATAAGGACCGCTACTGCTAGTGCTGCCCCAAAAAATACAGTTTCGTAACGTGTCCAAAAAGCAAATGCAATTGCAATGGCTGCTATAACCAAAGGTCTTGCACCATCTTTATGCATCCAGAGCAGCATTTGGATCACAGCTATGTTAATGAAATAAATGAAGATAACCTCTGTTAGTCCATTAGCTCCATAATAAAAAATATACGGATTAAAAGCGTAAAGCAGTGCAAAGATGATGCTTAACCATTTGTTCAAACCGAATTGCTTTCCAGCCTTTACTAATAACGCTACAGTTAGAGCAGCAAATAAGCTGGAAACAATAACGGCAGCTAATCCTTCTGATGCAAGTGCTGGGAATAGGGGATAAAATACAAGTAAAATCATCTCCATAAAACTCGGGAGAGGATTCCAGACAAACCCAATATTTGCAAGGCTCGGCTCACGACTATAAAGGACATAGAAAGCATTAGCTACACGGCTTGAAGCGTCTCCCGACATAAATCCATAAATGGATGTTAGGTAATATCCTACCCCCAACTCTAGTAACAAAACCAAAAAAAAGATAATATATTTTGATCGTTTCCATGTAACTGACATTCAATTCACCTATCCATTTATTTGTTGGCCTACATCGATGTATCCATTTTTGAATTTGCATGATGTGTATCCATTGTAGCGTGTCCGTGAGTCGTTTTTTCCCAATAAAATGGCTTGGTGACGAGTTGGATTGCCGCCTTAATTGCTGCGATACTCATCAACACCCAATAAATCGGCGTCAACAATGTGTATTTGATAAGTGAAAATGAAAATACTTTATTTCCTTTATTATGTAAATCTCTTGTTACCCAGTAAATACCAACAGTAAGACTATATACAAAAATAAAATTGCCAATAAACAATTCAAATGCGGCAAAATAATAAATTGGACCTGGGAAAAATAGAGGTATGATTTCTACTTTCGCCAAATACCACAGCAACAGCATTGTCCAAAATATAGGGTTTAATAAAGGCAGCATGGGAGTTGCAAGCACCATCGCTTGAAAGCCAAAAAAGCCTTTTGCTCCGAGGTCACGCCAAAGCTGAACCGGGTTACGCATATGGACAAGCCATGTTTGCATATAACCCTTAATCCACCTCGACCGCTGTCTAATCCAGTTGCCTACTCGGCTCGTTGCTTCTTCCCATGTTCTGGAGTCAACAATAGCCGTCTTGTATCCTTCTTTATATAGTCGAACTCCAAGATCCGCGTCTTCCGTCACGTTGTACGGATCCCACGCATTAATTTTCTTCAATACATCCGTCTTAAAATGGTTTGAAGTGCCTCCCAAAGGTATTGGAATATCGAGTTGCATTACTCCTGGCAGAAGCAATTCAAACCACATGCTATATTCATGAGTGAACCAGCGGGTTAGCAGATTTTGATTGCTGTTGTAATAATTAAGCTTTGCCTGTATACAGCAAACATTTTCTTGACTCGCCTGAAAGGCAAGGTATACCTTTTTCAGTTGATCTGGATCGGGACGATCTTCCGCATCATAAATAACTACATATTCTCCTCTTGCCCGTATAAGACCGTAGTTGCAAGCTTTTGGTTTAGTCTTGGGCAAGCTGTGCGGCACAACAAGCACCGTAAAATAAGATGGAGGCTTAAACGCTCTCAGTAATTCCTGGGCTTCGACATCGTCCTCTTCAATTAGCAGCCTGACATCCAATTTCGATCTAGGATAATCTAAGTTTTCAATATTTCGAATAAGCTGTGGAATGATATTGCTTTCCTTATAGATAGGAACCAGTATGCTATATACCGGCAAGGATCTTTCATCTATAGCTGCAATTTCTTCCTCCGTGTACCTAAGCTGAGCTGATTCCTTTGCCCCGTAGATTAAAATGGAATATTTAAAGACCGACATCAATAAATATCCGATTTGAACAACGATGTTAAATATGATTAATGTCCATAGCCAATCCCATATCAAACCGCCCACAAATAATACACCGGATATAAGTAATCCAATGGTTTGTCTTTTCGTAAACGTAATATGTGCGGAATCTTCTGGTTTTTCGGCTATAAGCTTATCCGTACTTTCCAACATGAGCTCCTCGACGTAAACTTCTTTCCAGAATAATTCCATCTCGTCTCTAGTTGCCATTACTTGTTCAATCGGGCTGTCCAGGTATCTTTCTAGTTCCCTCACCTGTTCCTGAGATAGAATGCTACTCACCGCTACCAAGTACCGGTTGAAATCTCTATTTAAAATAATCGCATTATAAGCACGGGCCATCGTTTCTGGCAATTTATGCTCCTGCTCAAATGAAAACTCCACGCCGATACGACCCATATTATTCTGAGTGGCAATGGCCCGATATAGCTGATCAGGTTCAATAAAACGGAACGATAACAAAATATCTCCCAGAATACCTCCACTTTTCTGTTGAAACAAAAGAGCTTGATCCAGCTGTTCTTGCGTAATCTGCCCTGTATTCACCAGCATTTCGCCTAGGCGTCCTTTGCTTGGAAGCTGCTGAGTGAATAATTGAATCGCTTCGCGATCCACACCTTCTAGTTTCATAATAATATCGCCTAGGCGACCGCCAAATCTTGTCTGGTAATCGATAGCTTCTTGCAGCTGTTCGTTCGTAATTAAGCCTTCGCTCAACAGTGCATCCCCAATACGTACAGGCTTCATACGAATATTCTTCCTTTCCTTAGGAGCCTGTGCTCTTCCCAGTCGTAGTCATATCTTGTTATGTCTTCTTCACTAACTTCAACACCAATTTGAACCTCAATCAGGTCAAGGCCATCTATCGCCCTAATTGCATGTTTCGATCCACACTTAATATGAATCACATCGCCTGAACTCACGGTAAAGCGTTGCTCATCAACAACGACATCCCCATTTCCGCTAATAATCGTCCATATTTCTTCGCGCATCGTATGAATCTGGTAGCTAATATGTTTTCTAGCCCATACATGCACCCGCTTCGTAACTACGTGCTGGTCCATCTCGTTTTTCTCTATATCAATCACACGGTACCATCCATATAGGGTCTCTTCGTACATAGGCCTTGCTGAAATGGGCTCTATCAGTTCCTTTAGCTTGGGACTGAGTTTTTTATCCGCGAACAAAATCCCGTCTGGACTGGCCGCGATAATTGCATTGGAAATCCCCATCACAACGATTGGGATCTGCAATTCATTGACGATATGTGTATTTACACTATCCTCACTTAGAATACCTTTTCCATTCAAGTAACTTGGCATCGTGGTTGTCCATTCATCCCAGGTTCCCAGATCACTCCATTTTCCTTCATACGGTTTCACGACAACGTTTCTTTCCTTCTCAACCACTTCATAATCAAAGCTGATGGCAGGCATCGTGTGATATTGAGTAAGAAGCTCCTCGTATTGCCTAGGCCGTTGTGACGCATCCAATAATTGAAGTAGATAGCCTAAGCGGAAAACAAATACCCCGCAATTCCATAGCGCACCCAAAGCAATCAATTGTGATGCTTCGTCTGAAGCAGGCTTTTCAACAAATCGGTCAATTGTTAACAAAGCTGCATTATCATCTGAAGAATCAGGAAGAATATAACCGAACTTCTCTGAAGGATGTGTCGGTTTCAAGCCAATAAGCCCTATATTTGCTGTCGATGATTCAAATTCAAGCGCAAGCTGCTTAATAGCAGCAAAAAAGCCTTCATCCGATTCAACATCGACAGGCATGACTACAACTACCTCATCTTCGTTCACATTCCATTTTGTATGCAAAAAACTCGATGCTAGACATATTGCCGGGAAAGTATCCCTCTTAACGGGCTCGAGCACGAGAGTAACATCATCGCCAAGTTGAGATTCGATGACCTCTTGCTGTACCCTGCTTGCTGCAATGATCGCCGAAGAAGCAAGATCATACTTTTTTAAGTTGTTCCATACTCGTTGGATCATTGAAGTTTGACTTTCATTAATGCCATTATCACTATTCATTACCTTTATAAACTGTTTCGAACGATAGTCGTTTGACAACGGCCATAATCGCTTTCCAGATCCGCCAGATAAAAGTATTATTTTCATAGTATTCTCCTTCTAGCTATTAATGAAAGATCAAATATCTCAATGAAAGGAACCTAAAGGCAGCACTATTAATCTAGTTATTTGAAGATACTCATCCAAAATGGCAAATAGCCGTAATCACATCTAGATAATTCATACATAATCTAACATATTAACCTTCCAAATACTAGAATTCTACATTTTCCTTAAAAAAGGATCCTATTATACAAAAAAATATGGTCAAATTGTTACGAGGACCCTAGAGATTGTAAATAAAGCAAAAACCACATCCTCTTGCTGATGTGGTTTTACATGGCGGACCCGAATTGTAGCTATGCGAAATCACAATTCACCTGAGCTCAGAACCTGGGTAGCCTATTTACGTGTATACGGTTTGTAAAATTGTCTTATCCGCTAGCTTCAACAATAAATGCAGCATCTATTTTCACGTCAGGTTCGCACTTGCCAAGAGCTCGTTATAAGTTGTGATCTGCGGCTTCTTAGAACCATAATAAACTGGATTCGTAAAGGCGAGCAGCGTCCCCGCTTCATCACGAATGTCAAAGCGATACCAGTTATACGTCCCCTCTTCTAAAGCTATATTCCATTCCAGCACCTCAGGTACTTCTCCTGTGGCCGTTATAGATACATCCCTTACCGATTCAGCAATTCCGTTGTGGATCAGTGTCACTCGAGCGTTGACATCACTTGCTACGCTTAATGTGCAAGTCACCTCATGAGATGCTATTTCTCCTTGTTCCTGACTGAATGCAGCAGACAGGTCACAGCCGAAGCGATAAGTATTACCACCAGCTTGAATCGATGCATCAATCACTGGACCACGCGATACATAAACATGCCCATTTCGCACACCTTCTAATACTGCATCTGCACTCAGATCATCACACCACACATACGTAGCAGGATCCCCGATTAAAGAAGGAATTGGGCTATCATCATAGCTCTCAGTTGGTAGCATATGTGAGTCAGAGCCGCCAATACCTGTAATGCGGTAGCCTTCATTCCAGCTTGCTGTCCATAACTGCAATGCTTTCTCGGTAGCTACATTGTTAGGAGAAAAGGTCGGGTCATTCCATATTTCCATGGAATGTACTCCCTCCAACTGCGTCTCTCCGTATAGCCAAGCCCATGGCGTCAGCATCGGATGATTAATTGAGCAAATCGCCCCCAGCTCTGCCGCCTCTTTCATCAATCGATCCATACCCTGCTGAGTGGTTAGGCCTCCATCCGGTGAGGTTGCTCGCCAATCGATCCATTTTCGAAGTCCAAGTGCATTCCAATGTCCGTCGCCAGCTGTTACCTCTACACCTGGAATGACGAGCGCATCTCCTTTAGCCCAAGATGTAGACATTACATTGTGATCTGTCGCTACAAAGAAATCCATACCTTGCTTCAGTGCCTGCTCACGATTCATAAGCTGAGTCATCTTGCCATCGGACAACACGGTATGCGTATGGAAATCCCCCTTGTACCAACGGCTTCCTGCCTGCCATATCTTCGCCCAGTCATAGTTTTCCATTATGAAGCCAGCATTCAGCTTGCCGCTGTTCCAATACTCACGTTCGCCCTGAATTTGCGCAGATACATACTCGTCTGGCAATGTGCCACAACCAAATTCCCACTCAGCTTCAAAAGTTCTGCCTTCTTCATTTGAAACTTCAAGCATCCATGTGCCGGTCATAATCGGCCCTGGCACCGCTATTGAACTCGTTAATTCCGGTTGGTTATGAACGACAATGAGCCGCTCGTTTCCACCATCCAGAAAGCAGAATCGAATATGTTTTTCCGAATCAAACAAATGTAATCGTCCCCACGATTTCTCCTTCTCATAAGTAAATCGAATCGCGAACCATTCGTACTCTTCTTCAGCCTCAATCGTGAAGTAGGTATTATTCTGTTCCAGCTTAACGGAAATTTGTCCTTTATTCATAGTTAGCCACCCTCCATATTCCAAGTTTAGTTGTACAATTCTTCATCTATCCAAGTGTTCCAATAATAATTATCCCTGCCGTAATCGCAATCGACATCATGACCCGCATTCTACCCTGCTGTTCCTTCAAGACTATTATGCCTAGCAGTGTCCCGAAGACGGTGCCTATCTCTCGGATCGGAGACAGATGTGCTAAAGGGCCTAGATTCATAGCAAATAAGAATAACAAGTAAGATCCTGGCGATAAAATGGAGCCGACTATAAGTGGCACCTTATTGATCTTCCACTCCGTCTTGACCGCTTTCGAGCGCAAGGCAGGCAATGTTAGAACAAGCATATAGCCAATGTTGCACAGGGCCAGTAATGCAAGCGGTGGCATGAATTCCAATATGTTCTTATCTGTCAGGGTATAGCCTGTTATGCATAAACCAACCCCAAGAGCATACATAAGACCCTTCATATACTTCTTATCTTGCAGCAATGTTCGATTCAACTTAAAGCCACCGATGCGGATCATTCCATAAATAATAAGCATTAAACCTGCCCATCCGAAGATGGAAAGGGACTCGTTATACATAAGTACACTTAGGACAGGAACGAGCAGTGCTCCTGTCCCACGCATAATCGGGTAAACCTGCGAAATATCACCGAACTGATACGCCTTCGATAGTAGTATGAAATACCCGCTCTGCAGCATTATAGATAGCAGTATTAAGCCGTAAGCTTTCAATGGAATCGTATTGCTTACTAGCCATTCAATCAGATATGGAGTAAGCAGCAAAAAACACGGGATATTAATCATCCATAGGAACACATCTTTGTTCATGCTACGTTTCGCAAACAAATTCCATATTGAATGCGTAAAACCAGATGCTAACACGAGTATGAGTGCGATAGTTGTCATTGTTTAATCACCGAGTTTCTTGTAAAGGTTGTGACTCGTACCAGTATCCTTTTATTCCTTTTTCCAAACGTATCAGTGCTTCGAGGTAGAAATAATCGCCCCATATCATATAATCATCTGGAGCTACATTTCCTCGTACATAGTAGGACCCATGTTTTAATAATCCCTCGGCTCCTTCTTCGCCAATAGTTGAATAATGAAGCACGAGTGAGGTCATCGACAGCTCAAACTTCTCTTCAAACTCAGCGCGATCGGGATCTGTATCGTCAAGAAGACTTAGCATCTCGATCAAGCCAGCTGCGGCGATCGCTGAAGCGGAACTGTCTCGATACGTATTCGCATTAACCGGAGCATCAAAGTCCCAATAAGCCACATAATCTTCTGGCAGTTGCCCAATAAAATAGGATGCCATACGCTTCGCCGTGTCCAAGTAAACTTTATGTCCTGTGTAGCGATAGGCAAGGGAAAAGCCATAAATACCCCATGCTTGACCACGAGCCCATGTAGATCCGTTCGTAAATCCTTGATGAGTCGCTCCGCCAAGCGCTTCACCTGTTTCCGTATCAAACACAAACGTATGGTATGAGCTATCATCCCCACGCACAAGATATCGCTGGCTTTGATCAGCTTGCTTAATCGCAACCTGACGATAACGCTCTTCCCCTGTTTGTTGATAAGCCCAGAACAACAGCGGGAGATTCATGAGACAATCAATGATCATTCGTCCCCCATGCTGTGCATCACCAGACAGTCCCCAAGCTTGAATATACTGTCCATCCTCGCGCCAACGACGCATGAGTACATCTGCCGCTTGTAGTGTCAATTCTCTTGATTCCTCATCCTGCTCCACCACCCATTGCGCCTGCGAGGATAAGGTATAGAGGAATCCAATGTCATGATGATCAAGAACGATGTTCTGTTCCATTCTCCGCTTGAAGCTTTTTACCGTAAGGCGTGCTGCCTCACGGTAAGCCTCGTCGCCAGAATACTCGTAGCACAGCCACAGCATTCCGCTCCAGAACCCGTTCGTCCAATCATCATTATTGTTCAATTCATACCTGCCGTTAACACTGACATGTGGGAAGCGATCTCCGAAACGCTCCACATTATTTTTGATCTTCTCCATTGCATCTTCAATTGCATGTTTCCACATGTCCTTACACCCTTTCCACGATCCATTCATCTCAGCGAAGCATTCGTTGCAGAACTGCAGCAGCCTCACCAGATAGTCTACATCTTCCTTAGCCCAATGATTGTCCATATCCTTGAATGTCTTCACATGCTCAACCAAGATGTAGGAATGTCATACAGAATGCTACTATAATTGAAATCCGTCTCTTTCTGATGCCCATTCAAGGTCTCCTCCTACTGAACCCATAGTAATATCACCCTAAGTCCGGTTGATCCTGAAGTGTAACTTGCAGGTCATTCGTACCATGCAATTCGAACACAACAATCTCATTCTCACCGGCATGCAGCAATGGCCCTGGAACATAAAGCGTCTTTTGCGGTCCCGCCTCCCAATAACGTCCGAGATTGAAGCCATTTACGAATACAATTCCCTTTGTCCAGCCCTCAAGTGCTAGGAAGGTGTCTGCGATATCTGCCTCTTGCTCAATATGGAAGGAGCCTTTATAAAATGCAGGTCCTTCTTTTCCTTCCTCAACATTAACAACAGGTTCATGTAGTAGATCGATATTGTCCATTGGTAGACTATGAATCGTCCAATCAAATAGGAACTGGAATCCCAATCTCGCACCCTCGGTAATTCCCTTACAATCTCTTAAATACGGTCCATAGTTTGTTCTGCCCATATTCTCGACTAGAATACGAAGCTCTGCTCCGCCCTCTGGTACATGGAACTCAATCGGCTGCGGATCCCAACGCTCAATAACTCCCTTATACTCTCCATCGAGAAATACGAGCGCACGATCATGTACCTCCTGCAAGACCAGTGAACAATTTTGTCTAGGACCGGAAACCTTCGTTGTATATAAAATGAAGCCATAATCCTGTCCAAGCTTCTCCATCGGCTCTGGGCAAGTTCGTTGCACAGGCGTCGACAGCACTGGCAGTAGGTCAAACAGCGGTGCTACTGGCTTCATCTGAACACTGCCATAATCCATCTTGCGAACAGGCTCAGGAAGCGGCATTAGCTCCGTATCGAGATATTTTGCAATAAGCTCCCTTAACAGAATGTACTTCTCCGTAACGTCCCCCCATTCTGTCAGTGGGCTGTCATAGTCGTAGCTAGTTACCGTTGGCTCATATATCCCGTGATTATTGGCACCATTGTAGAATCCAAAGTTTGTTCCGCCATGAAACATATAAAAGTTAACCGATCCGCCAGCCTTCAGCATATCCTCAAACACATGCACAGCATCCTGTGCATCTCGCGTATGATGCGGCTTGTTCCAATGATCGAACCACCCGTTCCAATACTCCATACACATTAGCGGCTTATCCGGCTGCACCTGCTTCAAACTATTAAAGGCTTCCTCCGTTCTCGAGCCAAAATTAACGGTTTCAAGAACTCCTGGAACCATGCCGCCTTGCAGCATGAAATCTTCAGGGCCATCTGAGGTGAACAGCAGGATGTCCATCCCGCGTGAGATCATGCTCTCCTGTATATGTTCTAGATATTTCAGGTCATTCCCATAGCTTCCGTACTCATTCTCTATCTGCATCGCGATGATCGGGCCGCCATTCGTACATAACAACGGCTTCAGCTTCGGCAGCAGCACATCATAATAAGAATCTATCTTAGATAAAAATACCTCGTCATAGCAGCGCAAGCGCATCCCATCCTCGGCAAGCAGCCAGGCCGGCATTCCACCGAACTCCCACTCCGCACAGATGTAAGGACTTGGGCGTACGATAACATGCAAACCTAACTCTGCTGCTGTTTCGATAAATGTGACGATATCCGCCATACCCGTAAAACAGAACTTACCTTCCTGAGGCTCATGAATATTCCATGCAACATACGTTTCTACCGTGTTAAAGCCGCAAGCCTTCAGCTTGCTCAATCGATCCTTCCAATACTCAGGAATTACGCGAAAATAGTGAATCGCTCCTGACACAAGCGTAAGGGGTGTACCCTCATAAAGAAATTGATCTCCTTGCACTGTGAATGATGCCATATTAGATACTCCTCTACTCATGAACTCGATATAGACTCCTTCTACCTGTCATTACTATTCTGAACAAGAATTCTCGCTAACCAGACGGTTAATCTCTTCACGCTTACGGATATACCATTCTGCCTCTTGTGGGTATACTTCAAGGGATAATTCTTGCTCCAAGCCATCTTCCAATAAGGCGATTACTGCCTCTCTTCCGACTTTCTGCTCGAGTAGCTCAAGTGCGCGTAAATCTTGCAGAGCTTCCGTAAGGACCTCCAGCCTGATCGACTCGATCGGCCCCTCAGCGCCTGGATATACCAAAAATGCATCGCCCGCTGGAAATCCACCTCCTGCATCCGTCACTTGAAATGGATCAATCGGATACTTTGAGAACTGCGCATACCAGAAGTTGTAACCCCAATGCAAAAATCCTTTAAGTTTTAGCTTATAAATTTGCATCCCGAGTACACGATTGCGTGATGACGGCATATGAAGAAAGCGATTAGAAACGAGCTTGTATTGGGCACAGCAATAATAAGTCCATAACCCCTCTACGCCATGATCCAGAAATGGTTGAATACCATTGCTCGCTGGAATCGGATGCTTAATTAAACCACTTTCATAAAATTCATACTCAGAGAGCGCATCAATGATCGGAAAACCTTCTAGAATTGGCCCAATAAGTTCGCTCGCTGCACGATAAGTATCCATGTCCGCAAGATTTGGTTCATCCGATAGATGGAAATAAACTCGCTGCTCTAAACCATTCTCTTTTACAAACGCTAAAAGCTCTTGTAAAAATAACGTAAGGAATCCCGTGTACTCCGGATCTCTAGAATCGGTATCCCATCCAAATAGTTGCTTTAATTGACCATCAACCATAGCCATTACTTTTGGTGCATGCTTGGCACCCCATTGTGTGAATAGATGGGAGAACTCAAAATATTTCACGCCACTGCGGTCACACAACTCTATCCAACGCTTTAATCGCTCAAAAGTGAAGTTATACTTCTCTCCTGTCCGTTCTACTTGAACAAGTTGTATGGTTGGGCGGTCTCCCCCGATCTCCGTGTCTAACGGCGGTGTAAACAAAGGGGTTAGAATCATATTCATTCCATGTTTCACCGCGGTGTGGATGTATTGCTCAATCAACTGCCAATGGTACTCGCTAAATATGTCCGCTTTATAGTAGGTAGCCAAGCAGTCTACATGGAACCATTCCGTATGTATAAGCGACTGCTCCGGCAATGTTGCCGCGATCACTTCCAGCGTAAATGTTTCCTCACTTACTAGTTCGCCGCTATCATTTGCGATTTGGATACAAATATCAAATAATCCCGCCTTAGCATTGAGCGGCACCTCAACAGTGATCCATATTGAGCGCCATTGATTCGGATAACCAGTTAAACCCCGATTCGTATCGAACGGAATTAACGCATCTGGATAAAGACCCGACGTGCTTCTTAAGACATGTTCATCTGCATCGTGATAGCTCACCATATTAGCAGGCACTAGCTCTACAGTTCGCACAGTGATATTGGGCCCCAACTCGGATTGCTCGGCCCGAACTTGAAGCGACCGCATAAGTACATTTGCCCGATATGCAACCTGGAAAGAATAGGATTCACCAAGTAGTGCCGAGCCTCTAAGTTGAGTTGGTGCATGCAGTTCTTCATCAGCAAATACCTTGATTAATGAACTGATACATCTTGTTTCCATCCGTGCAGCTCTATTCAACATTTCCACTTCTTTTCCCCCCATATGAATTGGTAAAAAGGATAAGCCCGGCAAACTCGACTGACTATTCGAACTTACCGGGCTTATTTAATTACTTAATTACTTACTTGCTTTGTAAGCATCGCTAGTATCTTTGAGATGCTGCTGGAAGCTAGGGTCTGCTTTCAGTCCATTAATAAACTTGTCCCAATCCTCCAAGCTGGATTTTTTGATAACGACATTTGTATACATATCAACAAACTTCTTCTGCCAATCGCCGCCTTTTTCCATCCACGCTTCGGTATTTGGCAATCCTGCAGCAGGATTCTTAATCGAAGATTCTGAGATTGTATCGATCAGCTTACGATTGTACTCTAATACTTCTGCTGGCATTCCAGGTCCTTCAGCACGTTGGTATTTATTGAAGAAACCAGAAATCCATTGTGCTGTTGTCGCTGTACCGTATCCTTGCTTCTTACCTTCATCTGTTTGAACAATAGAACCATCTTCAGAAACGGTATAATCCTTGTCTTTGATACCATAAGTCACGAGATTGTAGCCTTCTTGAGTAGCCGTTTCGTTGTAAACTTCAAGAATCTTCTTGAGCTTGTCTTCACTAACCGATTTGTTAACTAGGAACAATCCATAATAACCATAAGCTTGCTCATTGTATTTCTTGCCGTCTTTTGCAGCTGGAATTTCATACGCCTTCAACTCAGCTTCAGGCTTAACCTTCTGCAACTCTTGGCCAAACATAAATGCTTCGTTAATATTACCGAATGAGATGCCCGCTTTGCCTTGAATCATCATTTCTTTCACTTGGCTTGACTTCATAACTGGTAAGTCCGGTGTAATAAGACCATCACCATAAGCCTTGCTCCAGAATTCAAGCGCTTCTCTCGCTTCAGCTGTTAGCCAGTATGGCTCAAGACCGCCATCAGCTGTTTCCTTCCACGATGTACCTGCACCAAACATCGTCATCATATAAGGACTGACACTTGCCTGTACCATACCGTAAGTATCGTTTTTACCGTTTTTGTCCGGGTCATTCTTTGTAAAGGCCTCTAACACTTTGTAGAACTCTTCCATAGTAGTAGGAGCAGTCAATCCTACGTTTTTGAGCCAGTCTTCACGAATCAACAGCGACTCATGCCCGTCCAATGGACGAACGCGTGGAATACCATAAGATTTTCCTTTGAACTTAATATTGTTAATTGCATTCTCCGGATAGCCTGCTAGATTAGGATAGTCTGGCAGGAAAGGAGTCAAATCCCAGAATGCACCTTGATCTATTGCAGTTGAGAATGCAGGGTCATTAATATCCTCGATGAGAACGACATCTGGCAAACTCTTCGAAGCAAGCAATGCATTCAACTTTTCTTTATAGTTATTAATTGGATAGAAGTCGATCTGAAGCTTTACATTCAATTTTTCATTCAGCTGTAGAATGCTTTCAAGATCACTACTAGGGGATTCACCATAAGTCATCGTACCGATATTGATTTCAACTGGCTTTTGTTGCTTGGACTTGGAAGCATCTCCAGCAGAATTGGTCTCACCACCCTTTGCACAACCCACCAACATGCTTGTAGTGAGAACTAACACCAATAACATGGTCATCCAACTTCTTTTTTTCATTTGTAAAAACCCTCCCTTTTATCTAATAAATTAATATATAAGCTTGGTTTACCCCTTAACCCTTTACGGAGCCAACCAACATACCCTTAACAAAGTACTTCTGAAGGAACGGGTAGACCATAATGATAGGTAGAGAAGCGACGACTACTGCAGCCATTTTAATCGTCTCTGGAGGAAGCATCTGCTCACTCTGTAGCATTGCAGCTACGGATGGATCTGCTATATTCGTTGAAGCTTGTATCAGCATCATCTGCAGCACAACCTGCATCGGCCGAAGTTCATCTGAGTTGATGTATAAAACGCCATTGAAGTACGTATTCCAGAAACCTACTGCAAAGAATAGACCGAATGCAGCAACCGCTGACAGCGAGATCGGGAACATAATTTTGAAAAAGACTCCGATATCATTACATCCATCAATCTTCGCTGCTTCCTCTAACTCCTCCGGCAGTTCCTGATAGAAGTTCTTCATCAAGAATACATACCATGCGCTTGTAATTGCCGGTAATATCAACGACCAGATGGAGTCAATAAGACCTAATCCTTCAACTAACATGAAATTTGGAATCATTCCTGGGTTGAACAACATCGTCATTAGAATAGCAACTAGGAAAAACTTCTTCCCGAAGAATCGTTTCCGTGATAGAGAATACGCCAAGGCACTCGTCACCATAATACTAATCGCAGAGCCGACAATAGCTAAGAAGGCACTAACCCCTAATGAGCTCATAAACATCTTGGTTGATAGAATGTACTTATAGGAGGAAAGACTCCAGTTTTCCGGAATAATAATTAATGGCTTGCTCAAATATTCCGAAGGATCTGTAAAGGATACGATAATGACATAAAGAAAAGGTAGTAGTGTTACAAGCCCGATTAAACTGAGCACCGTATAAATGATGCCGTTTGTCACTTTATAGCCGAGGGACTTATTCATTAGTAAAGACCCTCCTCGCCGAATTTTTTAGCTAAACGATTGGCTGTTACTACAAGTACAAGACCAACAACCGACTTGAATACTCCAACGACTGTCGCATAACTGAAACGACCATTCTGTATCCCAGCCCGATACACATATGTATCAAAGACATCCGCAACATGCGCTACGGGAGAACTCATCATCAAGAAGATCTGTTCAAACCCTACCTCCATCACTTGACCGAGCCTGAGTATGAGCAACACGACGATTGTACTCCTGATGCAAGGCACTGTAATCTTCATAATCTGTTTCCAACGGTTCGCACCATCAATTTGAGCCGCCTCATACATTTCTTGATTGATACCTGCAATTGCAGCCAAGAAGATGATTGTACCCCACCCGGCTTCTTTCCATATGCTCTGCGCAGTTAACAAACCCCAGAAGTAATTCGGCTCTGTCAAGAAAGCGATTGGCTGACCGCCAAGCTCGACAATAATCTTGTTAACAATTCCATCGCTCTGTCCAAGAATAATAAAACAGATACCAGCAATGATTACCCAAGATAAAAAGTGAGGTAAATAAACTATCGTTTGTATTACTTTCTTAAATCTCATACTCCGAACCTCGTTAATGAGCAATGCAAGAACGATCGGAATTGGGAAGAAGAAGATGATATTTAGCAAGCTAATCGCCATCGTATTTCTAAATAAGAGAAAGAAGTCTGGATTCGTGAAAAACTCACGAAAATATTTGAATCCGACCCATTCGCTTTCCCAGAACCCTAGGTATGGAGAATAGTTTTTAAATGCTAAACCTAGCCCCCATAGCGGGAAGTACTTGAAGATTAAAAAGAAGAGAAGACCTGGAAGTGCTAGTAAGTACAAATATTTCTCTCGACCAAATATGACTTTGAATCGAGCCCATAGGGAGTCTTTCGGATTTAATCTTTGTCTGTCGGCTTCATATGCCTGTGATAAACTTGCGTTCGCTAATTTAAGATTAGATTGCGGCAAGGGTTTCACCACCTCCAACGATTTTGTTTGAACCTGGTTGACTGTAACGTTTCATGTCTGCATCTTACAAGCTGCAACGCCCATCAACAATGACCAATTCTTATTCGCCTGAGATCCTTGTGCAATAATTGCGAACAGCTTGATACTACTGGGTTTATGAACACTTCTAGTCTCAATAATTAACCTCGTTAGCCCTGAGAGATTATAAATTTGCACCTCATAAAAATCAAAAAAAGACTTGCAAGAACGAGAGGTTTCATTTCTCTCGCTCTTGGCAAAGTCTTATTAAAAAAAAAGTGCATTTAATTTAGTCAGGAATACTATTTTCGATGCATCTCTCGATATTGCCCCGGCGGTAAGCCCACCTGCTTCTTAAATACACGAATGAAATTTTTAGGGTTATATCCTACCTGCTCCGCTATTTCATTGACCAATAAATCAGTCGTTTCTAACAACTCCTGGGCTTTGGCTACACGCAATTGTGTTAAATACTCGATAAAGGAAATATTCATCGTCCGCTTAAACAACTTGCTTAAATATTGCGGGCTCAAATTGCATATCTGTGCACACTGGTCAAGAGAGATATCAAGATGATAGTTTGCCTCGATATAGTCCGTGACCTTCTCAATAAATTGCTCATACTCTTGATTCTTCTTACTATTCACATACAGCATAATCGGTTCGAATATACGATCCATAAACCACTCATTAATTGAATGTATAGTTGTGAGTTTTCTCAGATTTACATTGAGTTCACTAGTTGTATAGCCAAATAATTGCTCCGAATTTATATCCATTAAATATACCATTCGTAAAGTAGTAGACAACAGCTGATCGTAAGACATCATAATGAGCTCTGGATTGTGTACAGCGGATTGTACTTTATCAGAGAATGCATCAAGCATCCGCTTCGTTTCAGAGAGATCTCCCACCAGCAGCGAATCGGTCAGATGGTTCTCAATCTCCGTTGGATAACGGTACATCATCGAAATCGCAAGCCCTTTGCTCTCAATAATCTGATTTCCCCCATTAATCATCCGCGAGTGAATCGCAAGCTGCGCCTCACGATATAAATCAGGCAACTCCTCCACATGCGATGTGGTTCGACTCAAACCGATCGTCGCCGGAGATTTCAAAAAATGAGTAATCTGCTCACGTATCCTATCAATCACAGGCTTCAGCTTATCTGACCAAACGTCTACCTCTTCATGCTCTGTCCATAGCCAAACCACAACTTGATCATTAAAAGAGTTGATGACCAAGCCCTCCAGTTGCTGATGCTCCAATAATTCTGTCGTCATATTCTTTATGATGAAGAGAATTAGATCCCTATCCGTCTCTTGGAACTTGGTCACATCCGATAGGTGATCATAGGCAATAATAAATACAACTGCACACTGCTTCTCCGGAATAGAATGCCTGCGCAGAAGCTCCAGTAAATATTCACGACGGTCATGAGTAAACTGCCCCTCCATTAACCTTAAGGCGAACAGCTCGCGAATAAGTGGGAATTGTTCATTTAATTGTTCTTCTAGTTGACTCGCTTTACGGTTAATTTCCTTCCAACGCTGATTCACATAACTGAACTCATCCGTTCCCATATCCGCGGTTTGATTATCGCTGATGAGAGAGACTAGCTTCCGAATCGGACTATACACTTTCCTAGTGCCGATCATCGCCAATGCAATTCCTGCAGCAAGTACAGCAATTACAATTCCTATCGTAATGCCTGCAATCTGCCTTGCACTGCTATACAGTTCCGCCGTCGGGATCATATCCACAAACAACATCTTTTGGATTGGAGATTCCGTAGAGGTCACTAAGTACTCTCGGTCCTGCCATCGATAGATAAACTCTTGCTCACCTTTTTTTGTAACCGTTATCAATTCATACAAGTCTTCAGGCACTTCGCTTCCGTTCAAATGGAATACAAGTTGACCGGTGTTATCCATCACATACATTTGCTCATGCTCGTATTTAAGAAATTGTTTTGTCAGTGATTCAAACGCTTTATTATCTATGATGACCTGGATAAATCCGATAGGTTCTTTTGAATGTAAAGGTACTGTACTTGTTAACGTTATTCCTGAATCATAGTCTTTGCCACCCTGAGAATAGCCTACTTTCCAATCTAGTTGCTGATTTTTATCCAGTAGGTTCGCATACTTCTCCCGTTCCACTGCTGATTCGATCTTTATTCCACCGTAAGTTGATGATATTAAGTAGTTCTCATCCAATGTATATAGCGCAATATCCTTAACACGAGAATTTCCGTTCATAAAAGCTAACAAATTCTGATATACACCCGTATAGAAGCTGGAATAATTGGTTCGCTTCATTTCATTCAAGTCTGAAGTAAAGAACGAGCTCAGTTCCATCTGGACTAAGTTATTCTGAACCGCTTCCAACTCGGTATCCATCGTCCTTGAAGCGTAATTCAAGATTTGAGTAATATCTTGGCTAACATTATCTTTAATAGCATTAGAAGTTAATGCATAACTAGCGATTCCAACGATAACGATAGGAATGATCGATGAAAATAATGTATATGCAATCATTTTGCGATAAAATGATGGATACTTCAGCAATCTTTTATTCCAAATTGTTCGGTAATCATCTTTAAGCTTCATATTGTAATCTCCCATGTTGATAAACTATGTCCTCAGCGTACAAATCATTTGATATGAAGTCAATAACTACGAAAAAAATTTTGGGAAATATTATAATATTAAACAAATCAAACAATCTACAATGATTCGAGTCTTAAGATCATAGAAAAAAAGCGACCCTGACCAAAAAAGCTGCCAACGATATTGCAATATCGTTAGCAGCTTTTATCTTATAAAACTATCTATTCCAACTTCATATAATACAGATTCGCCGTACTATCCTTCGTAATGGTATGTGCGCCCGCCGTAAGGGAGACAGTGGCAATGCCATTCGTTATAGGATAATTTGTTCCATCCACTTTTATTTTGGTTCCTTCTGTATTGAACACTAGGGTTAGGGTTGAAGCTTTAGCAGCTGTGAACTGAATACTGGTTGCACTCTCGATTTTTAGACATTGGGTTAGGGTTAAACCCTGATATGTCACATTTCCCTTACTTGTTGAGAGATTTCCTTGGATATTGAAGAAGCTGCTCGTTGTTCCATCAGTGGTAAAGTTATGAATGGTTGCTCCCGCTGTCGGCACTGGCGTTGCCGTCGGTGTAGGTACAGGTGTTGCTGTTGCTGTTGCTGTTGCTGTTGCTGTTGCTGTTGCTGTTGCTGTTGGAGTCGGTGTCGGACTTGTTGGGTTTGAATTGCCCCCTACAGAGACAAGCCCCGTTGTGTAGCTTCTGATTGCAGACATCAGTGCAGTATTCAGCGCATACGATGCGTCATCCACGGAATCATTAAATTCCCATGTGAAGTCTCCACCATTCAGACGTCCGGCTTTTGCCGTAACAACCTGTTCCACATTGCTTACGTTGTCAATATTCGATACGTTCACTCCAGTTTGGACGCTCGTATCGAAGTTATTATAAGCTGTTCCGCCTTTTAATGCTTTGTATGAGCTTGGGACGGTTTCATTTCTCGACGAGGCTAAATAGGCATCAAATGAGGTTGCATTAGCAGGAGCTGTCCCTGTGTTGGAGTTAGCGTAGATAAGACTTGAAGCATCAACAATTAGATTGTTATAAGCTTTAATCACACCCCCATTTTCACCCGAGAACGTACCCTCACCTAAAGCATCTGTACCCTGTAAAGAACTAAGCATTGGGTCTTTAGTATTTCTAAAAACATTGGATTCCACAAAAGCCGAAGCTCCGGTTGTAACGCCGACACCATATTTCGAGACTCCATCATAGAAGTTATTATAGACGTGAACAGAGGCCACTCTGATCCGCGGATGACGGGAGTCCGAATGATCAAACCAGTTATGGTGGAAGGTAACAAAGAATTCTGCCGACTCACTAAGTCCGACTAGAGCAGCTTTTCCGGAATCAAAGTAATGGTTGTACGAGATCGTAATATACGTTGATCCTTTTTTGAGGTCCGTAGACCCGTCACCTTTGGCTTGGTCCGCGTCGCCCCCTGCGGATCCATAAAAAATATCATTATTATGCACCCATACATTCGCATTGCCTGTGTCCATTGAAATGCCATCGTCAGGAAATAACATCACACCCAGATTTCTTACTTCCAAATTACCAACATATCTAAGCAGCAATCCCCAACCGTATGCATAAGCATCTTTTCCGATACCTTCGATTGTAATATTCATTTCCGAATAATTATTTTTACCTTTGACTTCAAGATATCCACTGCTGTTAAGCTGTCCACTCAGGTCAGCAGCTGTAACTTTACCGATAATTCGGATGGCAAGTGGGGTTGTATCATAACCCTTTTGTCTCAGAGCCAAGATGCTACCAAGACCAACGCCTGTTTGTACAGCACCTGAGCTGTTGATTTTCACATCAAGTGTTACGGTTTTCGCATTCTGAGATGTTATATACAGCACTTGAGCACCATTCTTGAGGGTTCCATTCTCATTATAAGCGCCAGAACCCGTACCAAATGGCGAGCTTGCCGAAAAAGAAAACCCAGATCGATCATATGACGTTACGGATAACGTATTTGATACCGAACTTGCCGTTCCTCCCCCTGATAGGGTAGCCTCAACCTTCATTACATAACTTCCAGCTGCAAGCCCTACAGCATCCGCTCTCCAATAGGAAGAATATTTGCGGATCAATTCATTATCAATCTGTTGGTACCCCGAATCTGATGCGCTTGCCTGTTTAACATATACGTTATATCCTGTCGCATTACTTACAGGTGACCATTCCACATATGCCGCTTCATTCCAGCCTCCACTGCCTGTTATCGAAAGACCAGCAGCATGCACTACTGTATTTGTCCATCCACCTGCTATCAAAGAAAGTGCAAGAGAAAACAACACACCAATACTGATTACCTTGGCAATACTTTTTTTCATTTTATTCCCTCCTGATTCTAATTTGTTGCAGATAGAATTGTAACCGCTTGCAAGAAGATATAAAGCTTCCTTTTCACCTCCTGACAATATTACATTTTATGGGACTAAAACATCCTCAACATATCAGAACAGAAATCAGTTCCGATACAATCATTTCCTCATATTTTTCACATCTAACAGTATTCTGAGTTAATGATTATAGGACAGAGCATTGATTCACCCGTACTTTCAGCAATGTATCCTGGGCTCTTGTGAAAATACAACATGAATAGCCACACAGTAGCCAGCACATAATAAAATTCACAACCATTAGATAATCAAGGGAGGAGCTTTCAATTGAGTGCAAATCAACCAGATAAGAATCTAATCAACACAGTAAAAGAACTGGAAGCCACGCCCGTAAACAGCCTGGAAGCCCAACAGCAGCAGCAAGCCCGTAATGATCGCCGCAAACAAGCTCTGCATGACAGCGATGGCAAATTCTCAGAAAATGAATCTGGGAACTTCCATTAGAGTCTTCAGCTATGTCCGCACCCCAATAAATCGCACGTATTATGATCCTTTCCAAAATGAAAAAAACGTAAAAAAGCGACCAACGATGGTCGCTTTTTTACTGATATTAAGAAATGCCTTCTCCTGCAAATCATTCTTATCTTCAGTATCCAGACGAATACTCTTTGCTTTCTTTTAAGCGAGCAATATCATGGCCCGTCGGGTTTTGGAAGACACGAAGCCCAAATATCGGTACAACTGCAAAAATGTGATCAAAGATATCAGCTTGAACCGATTCATACACCACCCAGTTAGTATCATTGCTAAACGCGTAGATTTCTAAGGGCAGTCCATTATCCTCTGGTGCTAGCTGTCTGACGATCAGCGTCATATCCTTATGAATTTTAGGATGATTCCTCAGATATTCATGGATATATTCTCTGAATACACCAACATTCGTGAGATGTCTTCCATTTACTTTACTCTCCGTATTGATTTGATGTTCGATATTATAAATGCTAATTTCATTTAATCTTGCCCTTATAAAATCGGACAGGTAGTGAATCTTCTGGAATTCCTCCATCATTTCTTTTGTACAAAAACATATGCTGCTTGTATCGATATGAACGCTTCGTTTAATCCTTCTGCCTCCAGAAACTTGCATGCCCCTCCAGTTTTTGAACGAATCTGAAATAAGGGCGTAGCTAGGAATCATGGTGATTGTTTTATCGAAATTCATAACCTTTACCGTATTCAATGTAATGTCAATTACATCACCATCCGCATTATATTTAGGCATTTCGATCCAGTCACCTACACGAACCATATCATTAGATGATAATTGAACACCTGCCACCAAACCCAATATAGAATCTTTGAAAATCAGCATAAAAACAGCTGATAATGCACCTAACCCACTAAGTATAATCAGTGGATTCTGACCAATGAGGTTAGAGATCACCACAATAACACCAATGATAAATAGAATAATCTTTGCAACCTGAATGTACCCCTTGATCGGCCTAATCTTGGAGACCTCGAATGAGCGATAAATAGCATCAATGGCATTAAGTAGTGCATTAAACACCGTGATAGTTACGATAATCATATAAGTTAAGGCGGATTTTTCAATAAAGGCCTGATATAGCGGAAAGATAGACGCAGAATAATAGATGATGAAGGCTGGCGCGAGATGCGACAGCTTGTGAAACACTTTTTTCTCCAAAACGATATTATCCCATGCATACCGATCCTTACTAATGAAATGAATAATTATCTTCAGCACGATTTTTTTGGCTATTAAATTGGCCAGTACAGAGAGTAGTGCTATAAATAAGACCATGATTATATTCGAAAGATAACCTGTCATTTGTTCGTTTACACCGTATCCTGCTAGTTGATCTTTTATAAAATTCATCATTTCCTCCTGCTGCGTGTTACTTAAATTGTTTGATGAAATGGTCTAGCACTAACATTCGACGTATCGATCGTTGCGGGTGAACTATTATTGCCTAGTTTCAACTAATTGTATTAACCTGGTTAACGCGCTTGAGTAAATTGTGTCATGTCTATGCACAAACCATACCTGCAAATCTCGATACTCTTCAGGCAAACGGTGGGAAGTGATTATGCCCTGTTCTTCCGCCTTGGCAATCGATGACTGTGGCAGCATAGACACACCAAGTCCAGAGGAAACGCCATCTAGAATAACTGCTAATGTGCCAAATTCCATAATCTGATAAGTGGTCAGGCCAGTGCCTCTCAGAAAACTCTCTGCTTTTGCCCGATGCGTACATCCAACGTCAAAGAACAACATCGGTTTCATAAGTAGCTCATACATTCCGTTTTGTCCCGGCTCAGAGATCAACACCAACTCCTCTTCAAAGGCCGCGATATGTTCTATATCTGGATCATCAACAGGACCATAGACGAACGCTCCATCAAGCTCGTAATCCAACACCTTTTGTAAGAGCGCATGTGTCACACCCGTAGTGAGCGATAAATTAACATCCGGATATCGTGATTGATACTCGGCCAATAAAGGAGTCAGATGAATGACTGCTGTCGCTTCAATGGACCCTATCCGAAGAGGCCCTGCAGGATGGTCCGAGTATTGTGTAGTTTTCACAGCCTCGTCCATCAGAGTCAGTATTTTATCCGCATATCCCAGTAAATTCTCGCCAGCCAAAGTTAGCGTCATTCCTCGATTGGATCTCCGAAAAAGGGGTGTTTTCAACTGAGCCTCAAGATACTGAATTCGAGTCGTCACATTAGACTGTACATAGTTCAACATTTGCGCAGCCTTGGTTATGCTCCCCTCTCGAGCCACAGCCTGAAATATTCTTAAATCTCCGCTTTCCATTTCTATGTCACCTGCTTGGTATGATCATTTATGATACTCACAATCGGTTTTGTTCATTTTACTGTATGATTCCCACTCTGTACAATTCAATATAGATTCATTGAAATACGAATGACTGGAGGATTAGGATGAAAGCAATCGTACATGCTGGGATGAACGGCTTGAAGAGCCTGACATATGAAGACGTTGTTGATAAACAGCCAGGCTTCGGTGAAGTAAAAGTAAGGCTGAAAACCGCAGGGTTAAATCATCGAGACTTATTTCTCATAGCGGATCGAAAAAATGAGGATGCTCCCCTGATTATGGGCTCTGATGGGGCGGGTATAATTGAAGCGGTAGGTGAAGGCATAACATCACTTACAGTAGGTACCGATGTAATCATTAATCCGTGTATCGGATGGGAAATCACCCACGATGTCCCGAACGTTCCGGCCATAGTGGGCGGCCCTTCAGATGGTACATTTGCCGAGTCTATCGTCATCCCTGCGCAAAATGCCATCAGCAAGCCAGCTTATTTGTCTTGGGAAGAAGCGGGCGTGTTGCCCTTATCTGCCTTGACAGCCTATCGGGCTTTGTTTACGAGAGGCCGCTTACAGCAAGGTGAACATATCCTTATTCCGGGTATTGGTGGCGGTGTGGCTACTTATGCCATGCTTATGGCTTCAGCAGCGGGTGCAAGAGTCAGTGTCACATCACGAAGTGAAACAAAAAGGCAAGTTGCTCTTGCACATGGGGCAGATCATGCCTTTGACAGTCATAGTGATTGGAAGGAAAGTATGAAAGGAGAAACAGTGGATCTCATCCTGGATAGTATCGGGCCAGCGACGTTCCAACAGTACTTTGATATCATTAAGCCAAATGGCCGAATCGTTACGTTTGGAGCAAGCTCAGGAGATCGAATGGAAATAGCAGCACGATCCATATTTTACCCCCAAATCAGTATCATCGGCACCTCAATGGGAAGCAGTGAGGAGTTTGTTGCGATGCTTCAATTTATGGAACTCCACTCGATACGCCCTATCATTGATAGTGTGTATCCTTTTCAAGACACCCTTCAAGCCTTTCAGCGAATGCAACAGGGGGAGCAGTCTGGGAATATTGGAATAAGAATTGATTGAAAAAAGACACCTCACAAGGTGTCTTTTATTTACTCTATATGGAACCGAGGCGTGGCATGGCAAATCCATTAGCCGCCGTGTGTTCTAGGGCATGCAAGTATTTCCACTGCAACATGCCAAGAGTCAGCAACCATCTATCCTATTACGTGGCGCTAACACGTCGTTTAGCAAGCGCCATCGCGGCAGCATAGCCGGAGCTCCAGGCCCATTGCAGGTTATAGCCGCCGCAATCTCCATCGACATCCATCACTTCACCTGCCAAATACAGCCCAGGGACTAACTTAGATTCTAACGTTCCTTCGATTAGCTCCGTCGTATCGATGCCACCGGCTGTTGTTTGTGCATTCGTGAAGCTATTGGTATCGGTCACTTTAAATTCCCAACGTTTCAAGATTCGATAAAATATTTTCTTGGTTTTCCATGATAAATCCATACAAAGCAAGTGCGGCTGTTGATCAATTCCAGCCTCCTTCAGCAGAACTGGAATCAGTTTCTTGCTGACGATGCCCACAAAAGAATCGGCAACCGTCCGGTGTCCGAAGATCCCCCAGTGGATCTCCAGAAAATCAATTAACTCTTCCTCCGTGCGCTCCGGCATTAAATCAACCGACAATGTCACCGATTCTCCTATTCCGAGATTATACGCAGCCTTTCTGCTGAGCTGAAGTATGGGCGGGCCCGAGATACCATAGTCCGTAAAAAGAATCTCACCAGACTCAGTGCGGATGACTTCATTGTTTACGATAACATGGGCCTCTCCCTCAAATTTGATGCCCGATAGTTCCTTCAAATACGGATAATCCAGCTTCAATTGTACAATGCCTGGCACCGGGTTGATCAGGGTGTGCCCCAGACGTTGGACAAGCGTATAACCGGAGCCGTCTGTTCCCGTTTTGGGAGCGGTAAGGCCGCCTGCACATAGAAAAAGATAGTCGCTGGTATACACAACCTGTTCCTCTGTCTCCGTCTGGCAGGTTATCGCGAACCGCGGATGTCCCGCCGAAACGGTAACATCCAACACTTTATGTTTATAATATACGGGAACATTCCGATCCTCCAGCGCAAGCTTAAATACACCCGGCACCGAAGCCGCCTGCAGCGACATCGGATACATCCGGCCATTCTCCAAGCTTACAAAAGGAAGCCCGAGCGAGGAGAAAAATTCGATCGTTTGGCGGACACCGAATTGCCGCAATACATGTATTGGGAATCCTTCCTGATTACTGTGATACTTGCGTGATAAAGCGGCCGCTTCATCCGTACCGGTGGCGGTGGATTGGTTCGTAATGTTGCAACGCCCGTTACCCGTCGTTATTATTTTCTTCCCAAGCCGGTCATTGCTTTCAATAATTGCTGTATCAATACCTTGATCCCTCGCTGTAACTGCAGCCATTAGACCTGCAGCACCCCCACCGATAATGAACAGCTCGTGGTGCTTAGAAGTCTGATCCTTATACATGTTAATTGATGCATCCCTTTTCCTAATAAATTTATTGAATTGACTTAGCTAGCGCCATGGCGGCCACATATCCGGAACTCCAGGCCCATTGCAGGTTATAGCCGCCGAAATCTCCGTCGACATCCATCACTTCGCCAGCCAAATACAGCCCAGGCACCAGCTTGGATTCCAGCGTTCCTTCGATGAGTTCCGACGTATCAATGCCGCCGGCTGTCACTTGCGCATTAGTAAAGCCATTGGTATCCGTCACTTTAAATTCCCAACGCTTCAAGATTCGATAAAATTTCCCCTTGGTTTTCATCGATAGATCCTGGCAAAGCAGCTCTGGCTGTTGATCTAAGCCAGTCTCTTTTAGTAGGACAGAAACAAGCTTCTTATTGAAGATGCCAACAAGGCAATCCGCCACAGTCCGGTGTCCAAAGGTCTCCCAGAGCCTTTCTAAAAACTCAACCAACTCTTCCTCCGTGCGGCCCGGCATCAGATCAACCGACAATGTTACCTGTTCTCCTCTTGCAAGATGATACGCAGCCTTCCTGCTTAGCTGAAGAATTGGCGGGCCGGTAATACCATAATCCGTGAAGGCAATTTCACCCTGTTCACTGCAGATGACTTTACCGTTCACAATGATATGAGCTTGTCCCTGAGATTTGATAGTGGACAGTGCCCTCATATTCGGATATTGCAGCTTCAATTGCACAATGGCCGGCAAAGGCTCAATCAGGGTGTGTCCCAGACGTTCGGCAAGTGTATACCCAGGAGGTTCTTTTCCCGCATTTGGACCGGCAAGACCACCCGCAGATAGAAGTAGATAGTCGCTAGTATAAACAACCTCCTCCTCTGTCTCCGTTTGGCATTTTATCTTGAAGCGCGGATGATTCTTCGAAACAGTAACATCCAACACTTTGTTATTGAGGTATACCGGAACATTCCGATCCTCCAGCGCAAGCTGGAAAATATCCAGCACCGCTGCTGCCTGCAGCGACATTGGATACATCAAGCCCTCCTTCAATCTTGTAAGCGGAAGCCCGAGGAAGGAGAAAAAAACTATGGTTTGACGGATGCCAAATTGCTGCAATACCGCAAGTGGAAATCCGGCCTGATTACTGTGATACTTGCGCGATAAAGCGATTGCTTCATCCGTACCCGTTGCAGTGGATTCATTCGTAATGTTACAGCGGCCATCACCTGTCATTAATATCTTCTTTCCAATCCGGTCGTTACCCTCCAGAATGGCAGTATCGATACCCATATCACGCGCAGTAACGGCGGCCATTAGTCCGGCAGCACCTGCGCCGATAATAAACAGCTTGTGGTGCATAGAAGTCTGATTCTCATACATGGTTGGTCAATGCATCCTTTATCCAATTTTTCTAAAAGCACAGAGTCACTTTATTAAATTATAGCATAAGTATACTGGTTTTCATTTATATCTCCCTATTAACTCTTCCTATCCTATGTTTGCCTTTTTTATCCCTATATAGAACCTTAAGTTTTTTTGGCCTTCAAAACTTTCACAACTCTAAGACTGAATGAATAGCATTTCCAGAGCTTATCAACTTTGATTACGGGACGAGCATGCTTTCTACACTGCAATCTTTAATTCCATACACGTAAGATACTGGACCTAGCAAAATACGCAGTTTTTTTGAACCATTACACATAGTCTAGATCATACTTTGAAAAACATAAAAAAAGACACCCTTCAAGGTGTCTTTCACTGGTACTCCATATGGAGGAGAACCGTGGCGATGCAAAACCGTTACCTATCGGAGCACCCATGCCCTATCGCAGACGGGCTAGCTTCTCCAAAAAGTCTGCCACAATTTCCAACGACGCTGCATCGAAACTTGTCAACAGTTCCATCACCTTTTGATCTTTCTCCTGGTGGAATACCCGATGCAGTTCGGCCAATTCGGTGCCGAGCGGAGTCATGGAGAAATAAATTTCTTTCAGGTTGTCCGGCAGCTGGGTTTTCCGGATCAGGTCATAATCCAGCAATTTGCGGGTGATTTTGGAGACGGCGCCTTTCGTTATCTCCATATCGCGGGCGATATCAGCCCCTTTAATACCTTCATGCATATTGATGACGTCCAAAACGTGCAGGCTTGAGACGGATAGGCGGGGCAGCAGCCTTTTTAGCCGGTCGTCGGAGATGTGCTCTATGAGCCAAAGCCGATCCTGGTCCTCGTCGGTTTCGCTGATGAGGATCCGGTAAATGGACTTTTCTATACGGTTTTTGAGCTGAAGCAAATCATCATTCATATCTGGCATAAGGCAAGCCTACCTTTTTTCTTTTTATTATATCATGGTTTCCACGGAAACCATTTGACAAGATATCTTTTTCTTGTTATCATCGTTTCCATGGAAACCATTTTGCAAAACACAATTTTCTTATAACTTCCACAAAAACCATCGATTGGGAGGGAATTTTAATGAATGAGGTCATGCAAGTGATCCGCCAGCATCGCTCCATCCGTAAGTTTAAAAATATTCCGTTGACTGGCAAGCAAATCGAAGCCATTGTCGATGCAGCGCAAATGGCACCGACCTCGGCGCATATGCAGCCGTTCTCGATCATCGGCGTTACCGATCAGGAACTTCGGAAGAAGATCGCGGTGCATTCGAAAAATCCATCGATTGAGGAATGTGGGTACTTTTTTATTTTTTGCGCCGATCTTCATCGGATGATGTTGGCCGCCGGCCCGGACCAACAAGAAAAAATGGGTCGTAACCTGAGCTTCTCGTATTTTTACCAAACCGCTGTGCTGAGTGCCGCGCTTGCCCTGCAAAATGCCAATCTGACGGCCGAATCGATGGAGCTCGGAGCCGTGATTATTGGCGGAATTAACGAGGCCCTGCCTGGACTGGACGAATGGCTTGGACTGCCGGACTTCGTCATTCCTTTGGTCGGTCTTGCAGTAGGTGTTCCCGACGAGGTTCCAGAGCAAAAGCCACGGTTGCCACGGTCTGCCGTATTTTTTGAAAACAAGTATGATCCAGATCTTAAAGCAAAGGTCGAAAGATATGACCGGGAAATCGAGGAGTACTACGGCGCGCGAACGAATAACAAACAAATGTCAAGCTGGTCCGGAAAATTCATCGCCATGCTGGATAAAGATTTGCCGTTGGATCGTTATACGGAATACGTAAAAAGCAAAGGATTTGATTTGAAATAGTGAGAATTCTGTATAAAGAGCATCTTATTCTATAGTTTCTTATCCCTGAAACGCAAAATCCACAACCAGATTGGGTTGTGGATTTAACATATGGAGCCGAGGGGAGTCGAACAGCCCTTGTCTCAACATGAGCCCCCTAATTATCGACTTGCCGTCGGCAGTTCCATTCCCTTCTTCCAAATCAGAATCGGATGATCCGGTGAACCGTAGTAGATGGACGTAATCTCCACGTCCTTACCATACTTCTTCTGATAGGCCCTTACATTCAGAGGATTGACGAACATCTCGCCATTGACTGGATTGGAGGCATTATATTTCTTCGATATGATAAGAGGATGAACGGGGATCATATAGAAACTCCCATCATCCTTAACGGTATTCTTCACATGAGCGAAACTATACCCGTCCCTGATTTGAACACGAAAAGCAATTTCACCGCTTGATATGGTTCTTATATCAGAAATAATAATATGGTCGGATGACACCGGTAGGATATTCCAGCGGAAAAGACCGAAGTAGCCAACAATCAACATTCCAAATACGGAAGCAGCCACAAACAATCCTTTCATAAAAGCCATCGATCGGGTACGGCTCCACATTCTTTTAATGCTTTGCAGCCCTTTTCCCTCCAATTTATTTACTTCCATATCTTGAATGGGCAAGCTCAGGCTGGATTTCAATTGTTCCAGAGAAGAACGGCAGTCAGGGCAATCAACAAGGTGTTCCTCCACCAGTCCCTTACTAGTTTCACTGCATATGTCATCATAATACAAGGGGAGAAGATCTTGAACTACGTCACATGAGATTCGGTTCATCATTTATCCTCCACTAGCAGATTTTGTATTCTTAGCCGAGCACGGTGATAGGTCACTCTTGCCCAGCTTTCCGTTCGCCCAAAGATTTGACTAATATGATCGAAAGATAGTTCTCCAAATAACCTGAGCATAAAAACCTCCTTATACGGCTCGTTCAAAACGTGCAAAACCTTATGAATACGCATAGCTTCAGTCTGATCAATGAGTTTTTGCTCCAGATTAATGCTGCCCTCTTCTTCCTGTACAGCCAACGAAGCTAACTTCCGCTGCCCGTTCATATAGGAGAAATAAGTATTTTTCGCAATCTGACACAGCCAGACGCTCATTTTGCAGTCCCCCCTGAACTGGTCAATTCGCTTCAGCGCTTTAAAAAAGGTTTCCTGTGTAATTTCCTCGGCAATCTGCTCGTCCCTGCTTAACGACAGCACAAATATGTATACATCACGGAAGTATTGATCATAGACTCCTTCTAATTCATCTGATTTGTCCAATGGTTCACCACCTTACATATATAAGACTAACTAAACATAAAAACGTTACAATGAATTCAGTTTATTTTATTGTACTTGTAATAGAAAAAAAGAAATAAAAAAGACACCCCTAAAGGTGTCATCACTTACACTCCATATGGAGCCGAGGGGAGTCGAACTCCTGTCCGAAGATAACGGCACATTAGCTTTTACGAGTGTAGTCACAGTTTTGATGTCACCCTAGAAGCATTCTAACCAGCATTTGATGAGTCCGTCTGATTTTACTTAGATAAAAATTGGCTATATTACTGTTCTTCCTTGTTATATATTTAACAAATTATAGAATCGTATAAAAATTACTTATCTATGGTTAAAAAAGGAGACTGATCATAGGAATATCTCCTTAGTATAGTGATGCAATTATATAAGTTAATACGCAAAAGTACCTTTGCCGCTACAGATGATGGCTGGACCCTTTTAATTATTAGAAGTTGCTAATTCCCTGCAGAATCAAGATACGTTTCAGCTTCTTCTATCGATTCGTACAAGTTTGCAATATCTTTAAACATACGATGCATTTGCGTTTTGTAGAAAGAGGTAGGCGCAACATACACCCATTTGTGTTTTGTAGAGATTCCAGCTTTCACAGCATCTTCACTAGTTGGAGCAAGAATTGCCAACACTTCTTGCTTAAATACCAGGCCACCAGTAATTACAGTCATACCTGTAAACCCTCGCTTAGTTTTCTTCAGTACTTTCGGAAATTGTTCCGCGTACGCAAGGGCATCCTCAACATCCATACCGTCCGATGTTACAATAATTCTGTTTTTGTTTTTAACATAATCAATAGTAAAACTCATGATAGTAATTCCTCCGAATGTTTTTGTTTTTGGATGCTTAATACTATAATTTTATATCAGTTCGGGCTCTTATAGATATTAATAACTTCAAAGTGAATGATCTAATTTTAGATGTAGACAACATGTCTACAATAATGAACACATTTAGTTCCCTATAACTCCTTGTCTACATTCGGTCTGCAATCCAACCACTAAACAGCAAAAAACCCGCTATTTTAGCGGGTTTTTCTTATGGAGCCGAGGGGAGTCGAACCCCTGTCCGAAGATAACGGCACATAAGCTTCTACGAGTGTAGTCACAGTTTTGATGTCACCCGAGTATCGCCCCGTAACCGGCTATACGTTGGGTCAGCCTGATTATCTTCTTCCGTTGACCCCAGGCGGAGACCAGACGGCGTATCCCACTACTTGTTAGCCCCTATCCCTGTCACATGGGCGATGCAGGGTAGAAGCACGCGCGCAGTTTCTTAGGCTGCGAAAGCGTAGTTGTTTTGTTGTTTGCCGTTTAATAGGCTTTAGCGTTGATGAAGCGGACGCGTCCCCACTACTCGCTACTCATGCTCGAACTACCCCCGTCGAATCCAAGAACGGCCCCTCATTAAAAAGGGCGCTTCGGATCAAGCGGATCTTCCAAGCAAGAGAGATCCTATCCACAGCTTCTTCTTCAAGAAGTCTGTAACGAAGCAATAATCTTACTTACTCAGTATATCACATTTATCAATACTTTAACACGTAGGTTAAAGGAATTGAAGGTGGAAACTGGTACTCATTTGAATCGTACATTCTTCCTAGATTATCTGGCGATCTTTTGCTTCTCACGCAATACACGCTGAATATCACGTTGAGCATCACGCTTAGCAGCAGAGTCACGTTTATCGTACTCTTTCTTACCTTTACCAAGACCAATTAACAGCTTCGCATAGCCATTTCGCACATAAATCTTGAGTGGCACAATCGTAAATCCATCTCGCTTGGACAAGCCCAGCAGTTTATGAATTTGCTCCTTATGCATCAGCAATTTACGAGTACGCGTCGGGTCCGTAGGGTTAGCACGATTACCTTGTTCAAAAGGGCTGATATGCATGTTGTGAATGTGAATCTCACCGTTACGGATCGTAGCAAAAGCATCTCCAATATTAGCGCGGCCATTACGTAGCGACTTGATTTCTGTACCTGTCAGCACCAAGCCAGCTTCATAAGTATCCTCGATAAAATAATCATGGGAAGCTTTTTTGTTCTGGGCAAGTACTTTCCCGTCTGCTTTTTTACCCATGAGAATCACTCCTTGAATCATATTCATAAGTTAAAGTAACCATGTCTCTCTAATCTTAAACGACATAGTCATCGAACGTCTGATCTATATTGTAACAAATGGAATCGATTGTGCGCAAGGAAGGATCAGGTAATCCTTTCCCAGCCATTTTGACAACTAGTTGTCAGTAAGTTTGCCCAATAGTTAACTTTAATTACATTTATTTATAAAAAATTGTTTATGTTTCTATATTCACACATCTCAGTTAACTCATACCCTTTTCTATTCACTCTCTCCCTCCGACGCTACCCTAAAGCTACATAAATGCACTTTATACATCTATTTAATATATTTAGATGCTCGATGGTTGTTTAGTTGTACTTTCTGCAGTTAAAAACTCAAAATCATGCCGTTTTGAAGATACTGATCACATTTTAATGTACAAAGTGCAATTAACCTCAATCTCTACTGAAACGCCGGAATTTTAACTGCACATTATGCAATTAAAAAATAAGCATCGTGATAGCACGGGTTACTTTGCTCCAACCCAAGTGTCATAGTTACAAACAATGCTGCAACCTAGCTTCTTCTGATTATTACTCAACAAACTTGTGGCAACCAATAGTCTCGGTCATAAATGAGAATTTCACACTTGAGCCGCGAAAAAGAATTAAAAAAGCACCGCCCCCAATCAAAGGGGGCAGTGCTTAATTTTGCGTCATAGAGCTACGTAATGTAGCCCAATAACGTTATTTATTTCTTCTTTCTCTTACGAGGAGCACCGTCTGGTGCGTTACCTGTAGTTTCACTACGTTTAGAAGCGGCTTGTTCTGACGTCTGAACGTTGCCTGGTGTCACGGATTGACCGATGAACACACCGCTTTTGTTCTTCTTTTTCCGGCGACCTTTACCTGTTGGAGCGCCGCTACGGCCTTCTCCACCGCCAAAGTTACCGCCGCGGTCCTCTCGGCTACGGAACTTCGTGCTGCCGTCCAGGCCGCGGACCTCGCCGCCGGAAGAGTCAGACGCAGGAGCGCCGTATCCGCCTTTGCCGGAGCCAAAGCCGAAGCTGATGCCGCGTCCACTACCGGCACCGCCGTTGTCACCGCCGCGGCCTCGCCCGCCGCTGCGCTCACGTGGCGCGCCTACGTTACCGCCGGCTTCGCCCCCGCGCTCTGCGCCGGTGCTTCCGCCCGGCGCCGCAACTACCCGGCTCGCATCCTCGCCGGCATCACGCCCGCGCTTCCGCTTTCCGCGTCCGCCCGGTGCGCCAACACCGGCCGCTTCGCGCGGCCCTTCGCCGACGCGCACACCAGCGCCCGGCTTGCCCTTGCCCGCGCCTACAGCAGCGCCGGGCTTGCCTTTACCGCCGCGGCCCTTGCTGCCCGCGCCGCCTTTACCCCCGGCTGGCGCCTTGAAGCCGCCGCTACCTGGACGGCCGCCTTTGCCACCGCGGCCGCCTCCAAAACCACCGCCGCGATGCTCACCTGGCGCGCGTGGTTTCATGTCGACCAACTCGAAATCGATCGTGTGGTCATCCATGTTTACCTTGGCGACTCGAATTTTCACCTCGTCGCCAATACGGAACACCCGTGATGTGCGCTCGCCGATGAGCGCCATATGGGCCTCGTCGAAGTGATAATAATCGTCGCTCATAGCGCTGAGACGAATAAGGCCTTCGACAGTATTGTCCAGCTCGATGAACATTCCGAAGCTGGTCACACTGCTGACCATTGCCTCGAATTCCTCGCCTACTTTATCCTGCATGTATTCAGCTTTCTTCAGCTGCTCTGTATCGCGTTCTGCTTCTACCGCTACACGCTCACGCTCCGAGGACTGCTGAGCAATGTCAGGCATCCGGCCGGTCAAATAATCATGTCGTTTCTGGCTCAGCGCCCCTCCATTCTCAATCACTTCACGCATTACGCGGTGAATGACCAGATCGGGGTAACGGCGAATCGGCGAAGTGAAGTGGGAATAGTATTCCGCAGCCAGTCCGAAATGGCCTGTGCTCTCCGCATCATATTTCGCCTGCTTCATGGAACGCAACATCATTGTGCTAATAACGGTCTGTTCTTTAGTCCCTTGGATTTGCTCCAACAGATCCTGCAAAGCACGTGGATGAACCGAATTGCCACGTCCCTTCACGTGATATCCGAAATTAGCCGCAAAAGCCATAAAATTCTGCAGCTTCTCTGGATCTGGATCTTCATGAATCCGGTAAAGGAACGGAACCTTCAACCAGTGAAAATGCTCCGCAACTGTTTCATTCGCCGCGAGCATAAATTCCTCGATAATCTGCTCAGCTACAGAACGCTCACGCTTCACAATATCTACAGCCTTGCCGTTCTCATCTACGATGATTTTGCTTTCTTCAAAATCAAAATCAACCGCGCCTCGCCGCATCCGTGCATCACGCAGCTTCATCGCCAATTCTTTCATGAGACGGAAATCATCAATTAATGGACTATAGCGCTCCAGCAATTCTGGATCTTCATCCTCCAAAATTTTGCGAACATTGGAATAAGTCATTCTTTCCTTGGTGCGAATCACACTTGTAAAGACATCGTGCTTCACGACCTTCATGTGTTCGTTAAATTCCATCTCGCAGGACATCGTTAAGCGGTCTACCTGTGGATTCAAACTACAAATCCCGTTAGACAAACGATGAGGCAGCATCGGAATCACCCGATCCACCAAGTACACACTACAGCCCCGATCATAGGCTTCTTTATCGAGCTCAGAGCTCTCGCGTACGTAATAACCTACATCCGCAATATGCACGCCTAGCTTGTAGTTTCCGTTCTCCAGTCGCTGAACATTAACCGCATCATCCAGGTCCTTAGCATCCTCACCATCAATCGTGACAATGTTTAGTCCGCGCAAGTCGCGACGTCCCTGCTCAGCAATTTCCTCTTCTGTGATTGAATCCGGAGCGTTGTCCGCTTCGTTCATCACTTCAGCCGGAAAGGCCTCAGGCAGCTGATGCTTACGGATAATAGATAGAATATCGACTCCTGGATCATCCTTATGTCCGAGGATCTCAATAATTTCACCCTCTGCCGCTGATCGGCCTTCTGGATAATTCACGATACGTACAACGACCTTTTGACCGTCTACCGCCCCCATGAAGGATTGCTTCGGAATAAAAATATCGCGGTTAATCCGTTTATCATCAGGCAGCACAAAGCCATAGGTCTCCAGATTTTGAAATACGCCAACCGTCTGCAATACTCCCCGTTTTACAATGCGCTCAACTTCGCCTTCCATACGTCCGCCGGACGGACTTTTAGAGGTAATACGGATAAGGACGATATCACCATTCATAGCTCCCTTAAGATCATTCGCATGGATATATACGTCAGGATGATCACGATCATCCGGGATAAGAAAAGCGAAGCCTTTCGCATGAGCCTGTAACCGGCCTCGCAGTAAATCCATTCGTTCCGGCACGCCATAACGTGCATTACGAGTTAATACAATTCTTCCGTCCTGCTCTAATTCAATTAGTAGTTCCTCGAACTTTTTAAACCCTGTGCTATCTTCTAGAGCAAAATGGCTCACCAGCTCTTCATAAGTCATTGGTTTATATGCAGTTTCCCGCATGAAATCGAGTAATATTTCTTGTGTTATCATGTTCGTCACCCCAGCCCTCCGCGGCTCCAAGCCGCTGGCAAATATGTATGTCTTGTCCTGCTCTGTAGTAATGCCAAGTAAAATTTACCTTTACCTACTTCATACCCTAGTATACACGAAATCAATCCTGCGCATCCCTGTTACTGTCATCCAAAGGTAAACGCAGTACGAAATTTCATTCACATCGAAGGAGAAAGTTTATTTATTAAGGCTTTACCGTATCGAATCTTATTCTTTCTGCTATGCAAAGAAAAGCACCTGCAGGTGCTTTATCCCCTTTTTATTATAACAAAAAAGCCTTCGCTCCATTCCATTCAGAACAGAGCGAGGGCTTACTGTAGGTACTTTAGTCAATGAAAACAGCAGCTAGAATCGCCATAATGAAGAATCCTGCAGCAAGTCCAACTGTTACACGTTGTAGTACGAGTTCCATACCACGAGCTTTTGTTTTACCAAAGAGATGCTCAGCACCACCGGAGATGGCACCGGAAAGACCCGCGCTTTTCCCCTTTTGCAGAAGAACGACCGCAATAAGACCGACGGAAAAAATCAGGAGCACAACTTTCAAAAAGATATCCATTCACTTCCACCTCCTACGCCTAAGCATCACTATCTATGGTAATTGAGGTTATCACGATACATAAACAGTACTCTTATTTTATCATAGCAGTGCCGGTAATACAACCGCCTAGACTGTTAAGTCGTAGCTTTTCTTGAAAGATTAGGATAAACACATATTAAAAAAAGACCCGCCATAATGGCGGGTCTTCGTACTCTGCTATAAAAGCAGATTATCTTTTAAGGTTGTAGAAGGATTTCAGGCCGTTGTATTGAGCCAATTCACCCAACTCGTCTTCGATGCGAAGCAATTGGTTGTATTTAGCAACACGGTCTGTACGGGAAGGAGCACCTGTTTTGATTTGACCAGCGTTAGTCGCAACAGCGATGTCAGCGATTGTGCTATCTTCGGATTCACCGGAACGGTGAGAGATAACTGCTGTGTAACCAGCACGTTTAGCCATTTCGATAGCATCGAAAGTTTCAGTCAATGTACCAATTTGGTTAACTTTAACCAAGATGGAGTTACCGATACCTTTTTCGATACCTGTTGCAAGACGCTCAGTGTTTGTAACGAACAAGTCGTCACCAACCAATTGAACTTTGTCTCCCAATTTTTCAGTAAGCAATTTCCAACCATCCCAGTCGTCTTCGGACATACCGTCTTCGATTGTGATGATAGGATATTTTTCAACCCATGAAGCAAGAAGGTCAACATACTCAGCGGAAGTGTAAGATTTACCTTCGCCAGCAAGGGTGTATTTACCGTCTTTGTAGAACTCAGTGGAAGCAACGTCCATACCCAAGAATACGTCAACACCTGGTTTGTAACCAGCTTTTTCAATAGCTTCGATGATTGTAGTGATTGCTTCTTCATTCGAACCAAGGTTTGGTGCGAAACCACCTTCGTCACCAACAGCTGTGTTCAGGCCTTTGGATTGAAGTACGGATTTCAAGTTGTGGAAGATTTCAGCACCTGTACGAAGAGCTTCTTTAAAGCTTGGAGCTCCTACAGGAAGAACCATGAACTCTTGAACGTCGATGTTGTTGTCCGCATGCTCACCACCATTGATGATGTTCATCATTGGTACTGGAAGAGTTTTAGCGTTGAATCCGCCCAGGTATACGTACAAAGGAATATCCAATGCTGCTGCAGCTGCGCGAGCTACGGCCATGGATACAGCTAGGATTGCGTTAGCGCCCAATTTACCTTTGTTATGAGTTCCATCCAAAGTGATCATCAATTTGTCGATGCCCACTTGGTCAAGAGCGTCCATACCAATAACTTCTGGAGCGATGATTTCATTTACGTTCTCAACAGCTTTCAGAACGCCTTTACCCATGTAACGGGATTTGTCGCCATCACGAAGCTCTACAGCTTCATGAGCGCCAGTGGAGGCGCCGGAAGGAACGATAGCGCGGCCTTTAGCACCGGATTCAAGATAAACGTCAACCTCTACAGTAGGGTTACCACGGGAGTCAAGGACTTCGCGAGCATAAACATCAGAAATAATAGTCATTTTAGTTAATCTCCTTTAAACAATGTTTTGGTTTTGATTGTTGAAGCTTAATCTTAGGTATTGTTTCCTTATTTGCGACTAGCGATCATGGATTGACCAGTCATTTCCGCAGGTTGCGGAATTCCCATCAGATCCAGAATGGTTGGTGCTACATCAGCAAGGATACCGCGATCGCGCAATACAACATTTTCATCCGTAAGGATGAACGGAACCGGGTTAGTAGTATGAGCTGTGAACGGACGACCGTTCTCATCAAATACCATGTCTGCATTACCGTGATCGGCGATAATGATCGCAACGCCACCCTTGGCAACTACTGCGTCCACTACTTTACCTACACACTCATCAGTTACCTCTACAGCCTTGATTGTTGGCTCCAGCATACCGGAGTGTCCAACCATATCAGGGTTTGCAAAGTTAAGGATAATAGCATCCTGTCTTTCCGCTTCGATTTCTGCTACGCAGGCTGCAGCCACTTCGTAAGCACTCATCTCAGGTTGAAGATCATAGGTTGCCACTTTAGGAGAGTTGATCAAGATACGAGTTTCTCCTGGAAGTTCCTCATCACGTCCACCACTGAAGAAGAACGTTACGTGCGGATACTTCTCAGTTTCCGCGATGCGCAGTTGCTTCTTGTTGTGTTGCACAAGTACTTCACCCAATGTGTTATCCAGGTTCTTCGGTGAATAGGCTACATAACCTTGTACCGTTTCACTGAAAGTAGTCAGGCATACGAAGTGCAAGTCTTGCGGGAACAAAGGACCCCGGTCGAAACCGCGGAAATCTTGATTCGTGAACACTTGTGACAACTGAATAGCACGGTCAGGGCGGAAGTTGAGGAACACGACGGAATCGCCGCTCTCTACTGCCGTTACCGGCTTGCCTTCACTGTCTACAATCACGCTAGGTTCAACGAATTCGTCGAATACGGAATTTGAATAAGAAGCAGTGATAGCTTGCAGAGCATCTGTGTATTTCGGTCCTTCGCCATAAACCATAGCACGATAAGCTTTTTCTACACGATCCCAACGTTTGTCACGGTCCATTGCGTAATAACGCCCGGATACCGTTGCAATTGTACCTACTCCAACTTCTTCAATCTTAGCAACCAGATCTTGAACAAACTTCTTACCACTATCTGGAGGTACGTCCCGGCCATCCATGAAAGCATGGATATACACTTCGTGCATATCTTCTTTCTTAGCCAGGTCAAGCATAGCAAACAGGTGATTAATATGGCTATGTACCCCTCCGTCGGATACAAGCGCGTAAAGATGAAGCTTTTTACCTGTGTTCTTAGCATTTCTAACTGCTGCTACCAGTGTTTCATTATCGAAGAATTCGCCCTCACGGATCGATTTATCGATACGAGTCAAATCCTGGTATACAATCCGTCCTGCACCAATATTTAAGTGCCCTACTTCAGAGTTGCCCATTTGGCCTTCTGGAAGACCAACAGCTTCACCACAAGCAGTAAGGGTAGTATTAGGATATTGTTTCAAGTAACGGTCATAGTTAGGTTTGTTAGCTTGAGCAACGGCGTTACCTTCAGATGTTCCACGCAAACCGAAACCATCCATGATGATCAAAGCTACAGGTCTTGGAGCTGACATCTTACTTCGCCCCCTCAACCAATTGAACGAAGGAAGCAGGCTGCAAGCTGGCACCGCCAACAAGCGCACCATCGATGTCGCTTTGGCCCATGTACTCAGTTACATTCTCAGGCTTCACGCTGCCGCCGTATTGAATACGAACAGCTTCAGCTGTTGCAACATCATACAAATCTTTTACAAGACTGCGGATGTAAGCAATAACTTCGTTAGCATCTTGGGAAGTGGAAGATTTACCTGTGCCAATAGCCCAGATAGGTTCGTATGCAATGACAACTTTTGCTGCTTGCTCGGCACTAAGTCCTTGGAATGCAGCTTCAGTTTGTACTTTACATACTGCTTTAGTTTGATCAGCTTCACGCTCTTCGAGCTTTTCGCCAACACATACGATTGGAGTGATACCGTGACGGAATGCAGCATGCATTTTCTTATTCACGATTTCATCTGTTTCGCCAAAATAAGCACGACGCTCTGAGTGACCAATGATTACATAGTCTACGCCAAGATCGCTAAGCATTACACCACTGATTTCTCCTGTGTAAGCACCGTTATCTTCAAAGTGCAGGTTCTGTGCGCCAATCTTGATGTCTGTACCTTTTGCAGCTGCTACAAGTGCAGGCAGGTTAGTAAATGGGGCGCAGATTACAGTCTCAACGCCTTCTACTTCTGCTTTGCCTTTGATGTCAGCAATAAAGCTTTCTGCTTCAGGAACTGTTTTGAACATCTTCCAGTTACCCGCAATAATTGGTGTTCTCATGAATTTAATTGCCTCCTTCTATACGTCTTACTTGTCGTTCAGTGCTTCTACGCCAGGAAGCGCCTTGCCTTCCATGAACTCAAGGGATGCACCGCCACCAGTGGAGATGTGATCCATTTGGTCAGCCAGGTGGAATTTTTCTGCTGCTGCTGCGGAATCTCCGCCGCCAATAACAGTGTAACCTTCAGTTGTTGCACAAGCTTTTGCTACTGCAAGTGTACCTTCAGCGAATTTATCGATTTCGAATACGCCCATAGGTCCATTCCAGACAACCAGCTTGGAGTTCTTGATAATATCGGCATAAAGTTCACGAGTCTTAGGTCCGATATCAAGTCCTTCCCAGCCTTCTGGGATTTCATTGTAATTAACGATCTTAGTGTTAGCATCAGCACCGAATTTATCAGCAACCACAACATCAACAGGAAGCATGAAGTTTTTGCCAAGTGCTTTGGCTTTTTCGATGAATCCAAGAGCAACATCAAGTTTGTCGTTGTCTACAAGTGACTTACCGATTTCAAAGCCTTGTGCTTTAGTGAATGTATAAGACAATCCACCGCCGATCAGGACGTTATCAGCCAAAGACAACAAGTTATCAATAACATCAATCTTGTCTTTAACTTTCGAACCACCGATTATCGCAGTGAAAGGACGTTCTGGGTTAGTAAGAGCTTTACCAAGAACGGTCAATTCTTTCTCCATCAAAAGACCTGATACAGCTGGTAAGAAATGAGCGATACCTTCTGTCGATGCATGTGCACGGTGAGCCGCACCAAACGCATCATTGACGAACAAATCAGCTAGTTCAGCGAATTGTTTAGCCAATTCAGGATCGTTCTTTTCTTCGCCTGGGTAGAAACGAACATTCTCAAGTACAAGTACGTCGCCTTCGCCTAGCTCAGCAATTTTTGCTTTGACAGCTTCGCCAACAGCTTCGTCAGCTTTAGCTACTGGTTTGCCAAGAAGCTCGGACAGACGCTCAGCAGCAGTAGTCAAACGCATGGAATCTACGAATTGACCTTTAGGACGACCCATGTGACTCGCAAGAATGATCTTTGCACCGTTCTCAATCAAATATTTAATGGTAGGAAGGGTTTCGCGAATACGAGTATCATCAGTAATCTTACCGTCTTCTACAGGTACGTTGAAATCCACGCGTACAAATACGCGTTTACCCTTTACTTCTACATCACGGACGCTCTTTTTGTTCATGATTAATTCCTCCACACCCAAAGTTGTTTCTAGCAGGAAACAAGAAATACATTTAGAAAGAGCGGAAACAAGGAACTTCTGTTTCCGCTCTATAGATGTTACTTATATCAAGTCAATTACTTAGCGATTTTAGCGAATTTCTCCAAAGTACGAACCAATTGTGCAGTGTAGGACATTTCATTGTCATACCAAGCAACAGTCTTAACGAGTTGTTTGTCGCCAACAGTCAATACTTTAGTTTGTGTAGCATCGAACAGGGATCCGAAAGTCATACCTTTGATATCGGAAGATACGATTTCATCTTCAGTGTAACCATAAGTGTCTGGATCGGAAGCTGCTTTCATTGCTGCGTTGATTTCTTCAACAGTAACGCTCTTATCAAGAACAGTTACAAGCTCAGTCAGGGAACCAGTTGCAACTGGAACACGTTGAGCCGCGCCATCCAATTTACCTTTAAGTTCTGGAATAACAAGACCGATTGCTTTAGCAGCACCAGTAGTGTTAGGAATGATGTTCTCAGCTGCTGCACGAGCGCGTCTGAAGTCACCTTTAGCGTGTGGAGCATCCAAAGTGTTTTGGTCACCAGTGTAAGCGTGAATTGTAGTCATCAAGCCTTCAACGATACCGAACTTGTCGTTCAATACTTTTGCCATTGGAGCTAGGCAGTTCGTTGTGCAAGATGCGCCGGAAATAACAGTCTCAGTACCATCAAGAATGTCATCGTTAACGTTGTAAACGACAGTTTTCATGTCGCCAGTAGCTGGAGCGGAGATAACTACTTTCTTAGCTCCACCTTTCAAGTGTTTTTCAGCTGCTTCTTTAGTTGTGAAGAAACCTGTGCACTCAAGTACGATATCAACGCCTAGGTCGCCCCATGGCAATTCTTCAGGGTTGCGGTTAGCAAGAACCTTAACTTCTTTGCCATTGACTTTGAAGAAGCCATCATGTACTTCAACATCACCTTGGAATTTACCTTGAGTTGTATCATATTTAAGCAAATGAGCAAGCATCTTAGCGTCAGTCAAGTCGTTGATTGCTACCACTTCGATACCTTCTACATTTTGAATACGGCGGAAAGCAAGGCGTCCAATACGTCCAAATCCGTTAATTCCAACTTTTACACTCATTGAATAGTTCCTCCTAGAATTCGTTTTATTTATTCAAAACAGACCGTGAAGCCTGTCATGACAACAATGTTAAGTATGATGCAAGATATAATCTCTAGTGAGTTACGAGGATATCTGTAACTGATTATCAATTTCCTTGCCGATTTCCACAGCAGCAGCCTCGTCGGTGACGAGTATATTCTCCTGCCCGAAACGCAGCATGGCATGAATGGCTTTGGCCTTTGGTTTGCCTCCAGCAATACCGATGACTGTCTCCGTCCGAACAATATCTTCTAGACGTAGTCCCATCGTAAGCATCGTATGGACAACCTGACCATCTTCGTTAAAGTAATACCCAAAGGATTCAGCCACGGCTCCCTCACCCTGGATTTCTGAGACAGTTGCCTCATCCAGCTTGCGGCGGCGAGTCATTTCAATGGCATCCCCAATCCCATGTACAATAATACGCGAACTGCGGATGATTTGTACAATCTCTCCAATATTAGAGTCAAGTGCTAGTGACTGGTAGGCATCCCCACTAAGTAAATCAGGTACATGCAGCAACCGGTAATTCGCTCCTACCCGCTTTGCCATTGTTGAGGCAATCGTATTGGCTTGAATCTCCATACTCTCTCCTAATCCACCACGCGCCGGAACAAACCAAGCGTTCTTATAGGAAAGGGATAACGGCGGTGTCAGTTGATCAGCCATATCGGCAAGCGTTGATCCACCTGTGACAGCAACTATATCATCTGTACGAAGTACACTGAGCAGCGCTTTTGCACCCGCTCGGCCAAGCTCACGTTTGGTGAACGGCGATGACTCACAATCACCCGGCACCACAATAACTTTATCCAGACCGTACGTTGCCCGAATTTTCTCTTCCAGCTCATCCAGACCAAACAGGCTCTTAACGACCGGCTCTAGCAAATCAAGCAGTCTACGCCCAGCAGCGCTAATGCGCATGCCAACGCTCTCGATCTCAATGAGCCCTTGCGATTTCAGAAGATCCGTCTCGGCACGCAGTACCCGCTCAGTCATATCAAGTGAAGCGGCAAGCGTTCTGCGCCCAATTATATCGGACAGCATGATCTGATGAAGAATCGTGTACCGTCTCTTAAGGGTTTCCATGAGATCAGGCAGAAGCTGCTTTTGGATATCTAATAAATTACGCATACTTTCACTCCTGCAACTTCGTCTTCCTCTATTCCCTTGTTCATGGTCTCAAAATGTCCCGGGTAAACTTTTTAAGTCCCACTCATATTCTAACCAAATATTGCTCGAAGTGCAAGTCTTCCGAGAGTAGAATTCTCAAGCGCTTGTCTTCTTATACATTTATAGGATTGGGAAAGAGATTCAGCTCCAAAAAACCTGTCATTAACAATCCAGATTCTTTAGCTGAGTGAAACACAATGTACGCTTGTCCACCTTGAAGACAAGGGATAGAGCCTGAGTACAGTATTATTAAAAATATAAGAAATTACAGGTTTCACGTTATATATCATCCTTATATTTCTACGAGAAACGGTTGTCGTCAATAAAGGACGACAGCGTCGTTTCTTCCTGTCCATTGCAATTGCACAGAAATTGTATTATAATCATTTTTGTTGCGCCCGTGGTCCAATGGATATGACGTAGGCCTCCGAAGCCTGAGATCCAAGTTCGATTCTTGGCGGGCGCGCCATTAATTTCACTTTTGTACATAATTTAGTAGTGCCTATACTACTACTTAACCAAAGAGCCGCGTGTCGGCTCTTTTTTTTGAATATAAGTTTGACTTTCTTTGACTTTTTGTTTGAATTTGTTTATCATGTGGGTAATACGGCAAGAGTAAAAATGAATACATTTGAAGAACCAATATCAAGGAGGTTTTCCACGTGAGTTATATTCCTATGGTAGTAGAACAGAGCAACCGCGGTGAGCGCGCTTATGACATCTATTCCCGCCTGCTGAAGGACCGCATCATTTTCCTTGGAACGGAGGTTAATGACGTGGTAGCCAATTCTATCATCGCACAAATGCTGTTCTTGGCTGCCGAAGATCCGGAGAAGGACATTCACCTTTATGTGAATAGCCCAGGCGGTTCCATTACTGCAGGTATGGCTATTTTTGATACAATGCAGTACATTAAACCGGACGTTTCCACCATCTGTGTGGGTATGGCAGCTTCTATGGGAGCTTTCCTACTTAACGCTGGCGCTAAAGGCAAACGCTTCGCGCTGCCTAACAGTGAGATCATGATTCACCAACCTCTGGGTGGTGCTCAAGGTCAAGCAACGGATATTGAAATCCGTGCCCGTCGTATCCTGAAATTGCGTGATAAGTTGAATCGTATTCTTGCAGAACGTACGGGTCAACCGCTAGAACGTATTGAGAAGGACACTGATCGTGATTACTTCATGACTGCTGCAGATGCGGCAGCTTACGGTATCGTTGATAAAGTCATCGAGAAGACACTGCCTAGCGGTGTGTAAGCTATAAAACAACACAAAGAGGCTGTGCCCTATCCACTTGATGGTTAGTGCACAGCCTCTTTACTTTTCAAACCACTACTTCATACGAATCTCAATTAATACAAACCACCATAACCAAGCGCATCCAGTTTCTCAGCAATCACACGGTAGCCTCGACCATTAGGATGTAAGTGGTCAATTGATAAAAGCCCTCTCTCGTTTCCTGCAAACTCACTATAAATAGAAGCAAATCCACATACCCGGCTACTGTACTGTGAGGCATAACTGTTAAACTGCCTTACCCACTCTGTAGCGCCTACTACCTGAGGATAGGGATTATACAATCCCACAATTCGAATGATATAAGGTCTACGCGTTCCCGCCTTCAATTGGAAGAGGATACTCATAATTGCAGCAAAATTCTGTTTGCACTCTTGCAATGATCTTCGCAGCTCTTTAGATAAATTTTCAGGTTGTCTAGCTGCAGCCTTCGCTGCATGGATTAAATCATTACCACCAATGGATAGAGTGATAATATCCGCTGCTCGAATGGCTTCACGAGTCATAGAGCTTCCGCGTAGCCGCTGTTCCAATTCAGAAGTAGTCAATCCATTCACGCCCAAATTCGTGGAGGCTACGTTAGAACGCAGTCTCCCTTCCGCCATTCTACGGTACACCGGTACAAAACCGTTACCTGGCAGAGCGCCAAATCCAGTCGTCAAGGAATCGCCAATTGCAGTGTATTGATAGCTCATAGCTCTCCCCCGTTCATAAACTAGTTACTCCATTTAGCATATGAATTCGAGGTGATTCTGGTAAGGGGGAGATGTCCAGTTCTATTTATTTTACAGCAGCAAATGGGCTGCCGCCTTCCGGCAACAGTTCTTTGAAAGTAAAGATGTATTCGGGGAACCCCGCAGCATAAGCTGTGTATTCATACAATTGGAAGAACAGAACGACCTGATCATCCTTCAGATAAAAATACTTTTCCGTATTCAATCCGTTGAATCCTCCCAAATAACTTTCCTCCGCTTTTACTAGCTTGTTTAACTTAGCATTCAACTCTTTTTTGTAGTTTGGGTTAGCTCCGAACAGGTCGCCCAACAGCAGACGTTTTCCATCCTTGAGCGAAAAGGTAAAAGCCTCCCGATTGGTCATACCATGAGCGCCGCCCGTATCGCTATACTCTGACATCACTAAACTGATCACACCATCCTGATTGTAGGTCACCACATAATCTATATCATAAGTATACTTAGGCTCTGACCCGGATCGATTCGAGATATCCTTCTCTGCGCCTGCAGCGAATTTCATGGCACTTTCTTTCAAAATATCATTCATGGCCTGCTGTGCATTGGAATTGCTTAATCCACTAAACTTCGGATAATCAAGCTGGATCAAAGCCTCTTTCCGATCCTTAGCATAGGTCTCCGTGGTTACTATCAACGCATTCTGTGATCTATTCACCACATTCAACCTACTAGAGCCCCGACTCCAATCCACTTTATAACCCAAATAATCATTTAACAGACCGGATGGAACATAAAGCCGGTTGTTTATTAGCTTTCCTTCATACTCTCGAATGTAATAATTATTCACCCAAATTGAAGTACCATAGCTAGATAACAGCAACTTGGCCTTAGTCGTTCCCTTTCCGATCGTGTATGCATTTTCTTTTTTATCATAAGTTAGAGGTAATTGCAGCACATCACGCATAAAGGTAATCGGAATCCAGACCTTCCCTTCCTGCAAAATACCTGTCTGCTGAGAAATTACCCCGTTCGCCTTTAAAGCTATACTTGCAGCAATAGCCTTGCTCTTCGTCTGATCAGACGCTGCATAACCCTTATCACTAGGCAGCAATCCTCCACCAAGCAATAATCCCGCCGACATCAAACCTATGCCCCATTTGCGTACTGTTTCTTTTGAGATATTCACCATCTAATTTTCCCACTCCTTTCCAGTTTATTAAACCTAATCTTAGAGAATTTACACAAAAAAAGAGGCATCCCCCACTATTACTAGTGGAAGATCACCTCTCCTCTCTGCAATCATCTTGTTCTGCTACTATTTCAATTCATACATTACGCTCAGCTGTGTTGTAACTTTAACTACTCCCGGTTGAACGGATGTGCTTGCACCAGCATCTGCTGCAGCCATTTCCATTTTTAGATTCTGTTCAAAATAAACCGGAGTGACATTGCCATCATTTTGGCTGACCGTGATTACTTGACCCAAGCTACGTTTAGCTGCCTTAGCAATAGCACCTGCTTTAACATCTGCGTTCGCCATCGCCTTTTCAATCACCTGAGCTTCAAAGGCAGAAGTATCTTCCACGGAAAAACGTGCATTTCCGATATTATTTGCCCCCGCCGCAGATGCAGCGTCTAGCAATTCACCAACCTTAGTCAGATCTCTATAGGACACTAACAGTGTATGATTCGCGTTGTATCCTTTCACTTGCTGTCCTTCTTTTTCACTATAACTATAGTTGGGTTGCACATAGAATTGGGTACTTTGAATATCCTTATCTGCGATTTTCCAAGTCCCCTTCAGTAGAGTAGTGATCTTTTGGATTTTAGCAGCATTTGTTTTTTGCGCTTCTTGCGCAGTTGTAGCCGTAGTATCCACACCGATGGACAAGTATACAATATCCGGCTTGATGGACAACTCACCTTTACCTACTACACTAACAACATTTTTCTGCACTTCATCTGCATAAGCCTTTGCAGGACCTTGGAAGACACCACTCATGCTAATCCCTCCAATTAACAAACTTCCTACGATCAACACTGAACCAATCTTTTTTACCAAACCTTTCATATTTGCCAGCCCCTTTCATCCTTTGTGATTTGTTATTATCCTCTAGACGAGTCTTTTTGGTAAATGTTGCACAGTTAAAATCTATTTTTTGGTATAAAAAAAAGCCCCTAGGGGCTTTTTAGTCATTCGATAAAAAGTCACTTCAAAAGATTATTGGTTCTCAAGCTCTTCTTTGCTGACGAGACTCGTCAAAGCGTTTACAGCTTGATCCGCGTCTGCACCATCCGCGCTGATATAGATCTCCGTGCCGGAACTGATCGCTAGGCTCATAATACCCATAATACTTTTGGCGTTTACTTTTTTATCGTCTTTTTCCACGAAAATCTCCGACGAAAACTTGTTAGCTTCTTGCACAAACAATGCTGCCGGTCGAGCGTGTAGCCCTGTCTTCAACCGAACAACTACCGGGTGCTTTGTCATGAAACGCTTACCCCCTAATTGAGTTCTCCCCAAAAATTTCACATTAATTTTATATTATTATATCATTATAACGTAAACCACACTAGAAAAAAAGTGACTAGCCGCCTCGAACCTTGTCCGCCAGTTCATCAATCTTACGAAGTCGATGATTTACTCCGGACTTACTAACCGTACCTTTCAGCATTTCACCAACCTCTTTAAGGTTGATATCCGGATGTGCCATTCGAATTTCTGCAACTTCCCGCAGTTTATCCGGTAAGCTCTCCAGACCCACTTCTCGCTGCAGCAGTTTGATATTCTCAATCTGCCGCACTGCGGCACTTATCGTTTTATTGAGATTCGCAGTCTCGCAGTTCACGATCCGATTCACGGAATTACGCATATCGCGCATAATTCTTACATCCTCAAATTTGAACAACGCTTGATGCGCCCCGATCAGACTTAAGAATTCGATAATCTTCTCGCCTTCTTTAATGTATAGAATGAACCCTTTTTTACGTTCAATGCAGCGTGCGTTTAGGTGAAATTCACCAGCCAGATCGACCAGCGCCTTACAATGCTCCTCATACATCGAGGAAATCTCCAAATGGTAAGAGGAACCCTCCGGATTATTAACGGATCCGCCCGCCAAAAAGGCACCCCGCAAATAAGCACGCTTACAGCAGTTATTCCCAACAATCTCTTTATCAATACCGTCGGTAAAAATAAATCCTTCGGACACAATTCTGAGATCATTTAAGATTTCCTGTACGCGACTAGGGATTCTAACGATATAAACGTTATTTTTCTTCAAACGCATTTTTTTACGCACGAGTAGCTCAATATGGACCTGGTAATATTTCTTAAGTAAAGAATATACCCGCCTTGCAATCGCGGCGTTCTCCGTCGAAATGTCGAGAATCACCTTTTTGCTTGAAAGCTGCACAGATCCATTCATACGGATAAGCGCTGACATTTCCGCCTTCTCACAACAGGGCTCACTCTCCACCATCGTCAGCTCTTTTTTGGTAAGGGCCGCAAAAGACAAGGGTCTCACCTCTTTCTGAAAATAAGTACGTCATTCATATATACAAGCATAAACGCCTTCGGCGTCCTTTTGAGGACGGTAAGCGTTTAAGCGAGAAAAATAAGAAAGTATAGGTGTAAAACTTATATTTTCTTATATTTTAAGTTATACCCTAGGGTTTCTGTTTATCCAATCTTGCACAAGCTGATAGATATGATGACTAAGCTTATCGGTATCATGCCTTAAATAAGTTCGGAATAACACTAGCTTATCCGCTATAACTTTATATGCACTGCCTTCTAGTACATCCTTGTCGAGCTGTACCGGACGTGCACCCTTCTCAGCGTATTTCGACTGCACCTGCTCTGGAATTTCACCGTCATTCACAATAATATAATCAAATAAATGAATCCCAATATGATCATAAACGGCTTGTAGATGGTCATTTACAGTATAATTATCCGTTTCACCAGGCTGAGTCATTACATTGCAGACAAAAATTTTGATTGCATCAGAAGATACAACTGCTTCTGCTAGCTTCGGAACAAGTAGGTTCGGAAGAATGCTCGTATATAGACTACCTGGCCCCAAAAGAATTGCATCAGCATTTCGAATCGCTTCAAGTGCTTCAGGCAACGGCTCCACATCAGCAGGCTCCAAAGAAACCCGTTTAATGATCCCGCCTGCTTCCGGTATCTTAGATTCACCCGTGATAATCGTGCCGTCCGACATTTCTGCACGCAATACTACGGCATCCCCCGCAGCGGGTAATACCCGTCCGCGAACAGCAAATAATCGGCTAAGCTCACGAACAGCTGTGACAAAATCGCCAGATATATCTGTAAGCGCGGCAAGAATTAAATTGCCAAGACTATGACCCGCCAAGCCTTCGCCCGTGTTGAAACGATATCTCATAATATCCGCCATGAGCGGCTCTACATCAGCCATAGCTGTTAATACGTTACGGATGTCCCCAGGAGGCGGCATTTGCAGTTCACTGCGCAAAATGCCCGAGCTTCCTCCATCATCTGCTACGGTAACTATAGCTGTAATATCTAGCGGCTTTTCTTTTAAGCCGCGAAGCATGACAGATAGCCCCGTGCCACCGCCCATAACGACGATACGTGGACGCTGTCTTTGTTCTTCAGCCACTATGGACCCCTTCTCTCATTAGTGCCGATCACGCTCGGAATCCCGATGACTAACGGCTACGGATTCCGTTTCGCTGACGCCCAGCATTTTGCCCAAATATTCAGAAATGGCTACTGAACGGTGTTTCCCGCCTGTACAGCCAATGCCGATAATAATCTGGGATTTACCTTCCCTACGATATTGCGGAATTAAGAAATGAAGCATATCGAGCAGTTTGGTCAGGAACACCTGTGTTTCAGGCCACTTCATTACATAGTCATAGACATCGCTGTCCTGACCTGTTTTTGGCCGCAGATGATCCACATAATGTGGGTTAGGCAAAAAGCGAACATCGAAGACGAGGTCTGCATCAATAGGAATACCATACTTAAATCCGAACGATGTAATGTTCACGGAGAGTGTACTTTTTCCTAAATGCGAGAACCGAGAAACGATCTTCTCCTTGAGCTGCACTGGTTTCATACTGCTAGTATCCAGACATAATGTAGCTGAATTCTTTAATTCCTCAAGCATTTTACGTTCCAGCTTGATACCATCAAGCGGAAGTCCCTTAGGCGCTAGAGGATGATGACGCCGGCTTTCCTTGTAACGCTGCACAAGCACCGAATCCGTAGCATCCAAGAACAAGATTTCACAGCCAATGGTTGACTCATCTTTGATATAGGCTAGAGACTCGGACAGAGCAGTGAAGAATTCCCTACCGCGCAGGTCAATTACAAGCGCTACCTTGGCGATCTTACCCTTCGACTGCTCAATCAGTTCTGCAAACTTAGGGATCAGCACCGGCGGCAAATTATCGACACAGAAGAACCCTAGGTCTTCCAGACTCTGCACAGCAATTGTCTTACCCGCACCTGACATTCCGGTAATAATGATCAGGGTGGCTCCAGCCGTTGGAGTATTGTCCAATTCGGTCATTAAAGCGTCCCCTCCCTAAATTAGTATATGAATACTCCCTATCTTTTAAGAACGAAGCAGAAGACCTGCTGCACCCACAATACCTGCATCATTACCAAGCTCTGCAGGAATAATCGAAACACCAGTCTGAAGCGGCGCCGGTGCGAGCTTAGCAAACACACGACGAACTTCATCAAATAGAATATCTCCAGCCTTAGACACACCACCACCAATGATGAAGACCTCAGGGTTAAGCACGGCTGCAACAGAAGCCATAGATTTACCCAGGTAGTATGCTGCACGGTTTACTATGCGAATCGCTACTTCATCGCCAGCCTTAGCCGCATCAAAGACTTCCTTCGCAGCAATCTTCTCTACCATTGAGAGGGAAGTACGATCACCACGAGCTACTGCATCGTTAGCCATACGAATAATTCCTGTAGCAGAGGAAACGGTTTCCAGACATCCCATATTACCGCAACCACATTGAATGGCTTCCAAATCCGGCACTACAGTGATATGGCCAAGCTCACCTGCTAGACCTGCAAAACCTTGATAAATCTTTCCGTTAATAATGATTCCGCCACCAACACCTGTTCCTAGCGTATAGCAGACACAGTTTTCAATCCCGCGTCCTGCACCACTCCAGGCTTCACCCAGTGCAGCCACGTTCGCATCATTGTCTATTTTGACAGGCTTGTTCCAGCGGTCTTCCAAAATGGAACGAATCGGCACATCTTTAAATCCTATGTTGGGCGCAAGGATAATGATTCCTTCACGAATATTTGTGAACCCTGCTACGCCCGCGCCTACACCTGCAAGCTGATCCCAAGAGTACGGGGAATCCTCCACAATTTGGCGTACATACTTCTCGATATTATCGATAACAGTATCGACACCTTCTGCAGTTCCTGTGGGTCCCTCATAAGTATGCAGTAGCGTTCCCTCAGCATTGCAGATTCCAACCTTAATTGCAGTTCCACCCAAATCCACGCCAACGTAGATATTCTCAGACATGTAACAAGCCACCTTTTTTTATACTAAAATAGTTAATCCTAAGTACCAACTATAATAGAAGCCCCCTCTGTGGTCAAGGAAAGACAACACACCCGGGAATTCCTTATTTTAATACTATACTCTATTATATTCTAAAAAGACCCCCTTACGACTAAGTAAGAGAGTCTTCTGACTATATTATTATCTGGAAAATAACCTAAATCACCCATTTATTCTGACAAAATACGCTTTTGCCCCTCCAGTGCACGGATAGGTGCGATATTCTGTGTAAACTCCAGCGTACCCATATACCGACCAGTCTCGTCGCGGACAGCGAAATAACGGATATAGATAAATTTATCCTTGATGTTGATCCAGAAGTCCTCAGCATCCTTACGACCTGCCTTAAAATCTTCCAGAAGCTTCTCCACCACATGAACACTTTGAGGCGGATGACAGTTCTGTACCGTGCGGCCGATAACTGCCTTAGTTCGGGCAAAGATACGTTCCTTCCCGTGTGAAAAATATCGAACGACATCATTCTCATCAATGAATGTCAGATCTACTGGCAGGTGATTGAGTACTGTTTCGAGCTGATGCAACGACAACAGCCCTGTCTCAAAACGGATGAACCCTTCTTGCGGAGCGGCTCCCACTGCTTCACCCTGCAATGCTGCACCTTCCGGCTCTGCGGCACGTTCGGGTATCCACTCCTGTTCCGGCGCCGTTAGGCAGAATCCGATCTCATCGCTCTCCCGAGCGATTTTGACCCATTCGTCTTCCGTCAATTTATCCAGCGACATAGGCAATAAAATATTTTCTTCCTTAAAAATCATTTCATTAACTTCCTTGATGATCTCCGTAAGTTGAACACCAATATCTGCTGCATTTCCGCTGTAGCTGCTGAGCGCTGTTTTTGCATCTTTAATCATACGACGGATATGATCATCCACGCCCCACATTACCTTGGTTGGTCCATAAATGCCGTATTTTTCAAGGTAAGGGAACAACAGATTTTCTTTTCGACTATAGTGTTTATCTAGATCCAGCAGTAAGCTAAGATCCTCCAGCAGCTTAAAGATCAGCTCCTCGCTGTCATTCTTCTGGAATTTGGTAGCATGCAAATCTAAACGGAAGTTCACAAGTCTTTCAATCTCACGGTTTTCTAGCTTGAAGGTGTGGACTGGGTGGCCGGGTTGTTCTTCAGGCTTTGAGGAGCGGTGAATTTGCTCAATAGAGCCTTTGAATATTGCTGTATGCACCGAACAAAGCCGCTGTACCTCGGATACTGGAATTCCCTCTTCAGTCATTAACGAATGCTCCATTGCAGAGATTTCCGCAACAGTAACATCACCTACAGCTTCCTCGAAGCGTGCCTTAACCTCTTCAACACTTTTGCCTGCATGCAGTTCTTTAATAATCTCCTTGAGCATGGCTTGGCGACGAGTTTGCTCCGGTACATCAACCTCGCGGTTATTTATCAGTTCACTCATTATTGATCTCTCCTTAATGAAATTTTGATGATAGATTCCTTTATTTCATAATCTCGAAGCCATGTCGTTCAAATGCTAACTTCACGGTGTTGAGATCCATTTTCTTCAGCTTGATTCCTTTGGATAAGGTCATGAAACGGCCAGCGGTCTGCAGCATACCTGGCTTAGCAATGTCCTTAAAGCCCAGCTCTACCATAATCTCAACGACCTCTGGATGCCGGGATACCATCTCGAAGATAGACTCATCCATTCGCAGCATTTTTTCCATTGGACTCTTCTCCTTTATATGAGAACTATTCTCAACAACAGATTAGCATAGGCCGTACAAAGCAATTGTGATTGCAATCACTAAATCAGAAGAAAGCAAGGACCGTTCTTTTAAAGATGGATTATGAATAATGTCAAATTAAAAAAACTGCCCCTAAGCTTAATAGCATAAGGGACAGTCTAATTCGTAATAAATTATTTATTATAGCGTTACTCCTGTTTTAAATATGGATATCTCGCGGAAGTTATTCTTCTCGTTATTTACCCATTCCCCACTAGCTACGCTGATAATGTAGTTAATGAAGTCACGCAGAACCTCATCTGGAGAACCATCTTCAACCAACACACCTGCGTTAAAATCGATCCAGTGACGTTTGCCTTCATACAATGGGGTATTGGTAGACACCTTCATTGTTGGCACGAATGTACCAAAAGGTGTCCCCCGTCCGGTCGTAAAGATCACCAATTGGCAGCCGGCAGCAGCCAGAGCCGACGAAGCCACTAGGTCATTGCCCGGCGCGTTAAGAAGATTTAAGCCCTTGTTAGTGATAAGCTCTCCGTACTTGAGTACATCCATTACCGTGGAATTACCGGATTTTTGAGTGCAACCCAGCGATTTATCCTCAAGCGTAGTAATTCCTCCGGCTTTATTGCCTGGCGAAGGATTTTCATATACCGGCTGTTTATAGTCCATGAAATACTGCTTAAAGTCATTGATGAGATCAACAATTTTGTGGAAAATAGCTTCGTCTGCAGCACGTTCCATCAGAATCTTTTCGGCGCCAAACATTTCAGGTACTTCAGTGAGTACAGTTGTGCCGCCTTGGGCAGCAATATAGTCAGACAGACGTCCAAGAAGGGGATTCGCTGAAATCCCGGACAGGCCATCCGAGCCTCCACACTTCAGACCAATCTTCAGCTCAGAGAGTGCCACTTCTTCCCGATGATCGCCCTGTACGTTATTGTAGAGTTCCTTCAGCAGCTTTACGCCTTCTTCAATCTCGTTTCCAACCTCTTGGGAGACAAGAAAACGCACTCGATCCTCATCGTAACTACCCAGCATGTCTTTAAAAATATGCAAATTGTTATTCTCACAACCTAGTCCGAGCACAAGTACGGCGCCTGCATTTGGATGCTTAACCGCGTTAGCAAGTATTGTACGAGTATTGTCATGATCATCACCCAGCTGGGAGCAACCATAGTTATGCTTAAGTACTAGCACGTTGTCGAACGGCGCAATATCCCCAACCTCTGCCTTAAAAATATTGATGATCTGCTCCGCCACTCCATTCACACAACCAACCGTAGGGACGATCCACAGCTCATTACGAATACCTACAGATCCGTCAAAGCGACGATACCCCTTAAAGGTCAAATTCTCCGTTTTAAAAGGATTGGGGGTCAGCTTCTGCTCAAAAGTATATTCCTCAACCCCTGTTAGGTTTGTCTTCGTATTATGGGTATGCACCCACTGGCCCGGCACGATAGGCGCTTTAGCATGACCGATGGGATAACCATACTTCAATACATTCTCGCCTTCGCTAATACTGGTTAGTGCAATTTTATGACCTCTAGCAATATCTTCCGTAATTTTTATCTCTTTTGAACCAATCACAATGGTGTCGCCTGCTTGATAGTCTTTAAGTGCAACTGCCACGTTATCAGCCTCGTTGATCTGCAGTACCTCTTTCATAGTCTTAATCATGTCGTTATCCACCTCCTGTGTATTAGTTGTGTGCAGGTCTCTTCACGTACGCTTGCAGCGCTTGCTTCATACCTGTTCTCTCAATCGCAATGAGCCCTTCTGTCACCTTGTCAGTAAGACCAGCCACTTCATTCAGGTCACAGCCCCAGCGATTTGTCGCTGCTAATACCTCGACAGCCAGTGCCCGTAACCCAGTGTCTGTGCCATCCCATCCTCCCCACAAGGAGGCGAACCATTCCAAAATATCCGCATCATCGGCCAGCTGAATCTCTTCTTCCCCTCTACGTCCTTTATAGAAGGCAATTAATGCACTCATTGAGAAAACAAGCTTCTCGGGCAATTGTCCTTTGGACTCTACATATTGCAATAAAGAAGGCAGATCTCTTGTCTTAAATTTCGAGATAGAATTAAGGGAGATGCTCATCAAGTAATGCTGCACATAAGGGTTCAGGAACCTTTCCAATACCGCGTCTGCAAAAGAATTCAATTCCTCTACCGGCAGATCCAGCGTCGGAATGATCTCATCGTAGATTAAGGACTTCACGTACGCCCCAACCTCTTCGTGCTCAATGGCCTCGGCAACCGTATCAATGCCGTACAAATACGCTACTGGTGTCAACGCGGTATGAGCTCCGTTTAGAATTCTCACTTTACGCGTCCGGTAAGGGGTCATATCATCTACCACGAGCACATTAAGACCTGCTAGTTCAGCTGGGAACTCCTCTTTAATCCACTGCGGCCCTTCAATTACCCAAAGATGGAACTGCTCACCGACAACGACCAACTTATCCTCATAGCCCAATTCTTCCGTAATCTCAGCGATGGTGTCTCTTGGATATCCAGGAACGATGCGGTCCACCAAACTACAGCAGAAGGTGTTAGCTTCATTCAGCCAGTTTACAAAGCCCTCTCCAAGATTCCATAAATCTGCATATTTCAAAATAACCTTCTTAAGCTCATCCCCATTTCGGTCAATCAGCTCGCACGGAATGATGATAAAACCTTTAGATGCATCACCGTTAAAAAATTCAAAACGCTTATACAATAAGGCCGTCAGTTTACCTGGAAAACTGCTCTGCGGAGCATCGGTTAACTTGTCGCCTGCTTCAAAAGCAATTCCCGCCTCAGTGGTGTTGGACACGATAAAGCGCAGCTCTGGATTTTCGGCAAGCTTCATATACTCCTCATGCTGGGCAAAAGGATTAAGCGTTCGTGTAATACAGTTGATGACCTCATGTTCTTTTACCGCTGCTCCATCTTTGATTCCTTGGAGATAAAGCGTATATAAACCGTTCTGAGCATTTAGCATTTCTGCAAGTCCGTTGCCCAGCGGTTGTACAACCACCACGCCACCATTGAAATCCGTTTTTTGATTCATGGTATGAATCTGCCAATCTACAAAAGCGCGCATGAAATTGCCTTCACCAAATTGCAGAACCTTCTCAGGATATTGCTTGTAGGCTTTCCAACTATCACTATTTAATCTGCTCATATAAACGCCTCCTGATTATTAATGCACACGATAAACTAATTAAACATACTTTATAATACAATATTTATATTATTATTTTATTAATTAATGCACACGTGAAAATTTTAATTCAAAATCCTTTACGAGTGAAAGGATCAAGCTGCTATGTTCAGCTTTTTGCTTCTACAGTTTTCTAACCGATTCTCTCGCAATAAACTCCGTATCAATGGAGGTTAGCCCGTCATTCTCCAAAGGTTCTTTAATTAAGCTTAGCAGCTTGAGGGCTCCATGCTCGCTGATCTTCTCAATAGGACGTTTAACTGTGGTAAGCGAAGGATTCGCAAAGAGCGAAAATCCAATATCATCAAAACCAACAATAGAAACATCGTTTGGCACCTGCTGCCCTCGCTCAAAAACAGCTTTCATAGCCCCGATTGCCATATCGTCATTGGAACAAAATACTGCCGTCGGCGGTTTTTCCAAATCTAGCAGCTTGCCCATCGCCTCATACCCACTTTGCATATCGTAATTACCATTTCTCATATAATCGTTACGAACAGGGATATTATGGTCAATCAAAGCTTTTATAAAACCGTCTCTGCGTTCCTGCGTGGATTTAAAGCCCTCGACGCCTTCAATGATCGCAATGTCTTGATGCCCAGATTCAATCAGGTGTTTGCCTGCATGATAAGCACCTTCCCGGTCATTTGAGATGATGTTGATAATGGAGCGGTCATCAATTTGTCGGTTTAGCACAACGATTGGAATGCCTTGCTGGACCACATGATAAATAAATTTATTATCTGCTTCGCTTTGGCTCATTAGAATGATTCCGTCAAAACGTCTGCGATGAATAGAAGAATACTCTGCATAATCATCGATCCCACGTATAAACAAATTATATTCAACATCTACAACGCTGTTCACACCACGAATCGTATCAGAGAAGAAACTGGACGATGTGCCCTTCGCAATGCTTGTGAAGAACAGGCCAATGGTATACGATCGCTGCATTACAAGGCTTTTAGCATTGTAATTGGGAACGTAACCCACTTGCGCAGCGATCTCGGCGATTTTTTTACGTGTAACTTCTTTAATTAGGGGACTGTTGTTAAGTGCTCTTGATACAGTTGTATGTGAAACATTCGCCAGCTTGGCGATATCCTTGATTGTAGGTGCCATGGGTCAACCTTCCTTATCAAACGGGTTTGTCTCTTCCATGTAAGGATATCATAACGATTACCTAGTCACCAATGCCTGTTTCGAGAAATTGAAATAATGATCAGCGTTATTGTAACAGATATTCTCAATCATACTGCCCAGTAGCTCCATATCATCCGGGGCTTCTCCAGTCTCTACCCAAGAGCCAACAAGATCACATAGGATTCTTCTAAAATACTCATGTCTGGTATACGATAAAAAGCTTCTGGAGTCTGTTAGCATCCCGACAAATTGGCTAAGTACACCGAGATTAGCGAGCGTCTTCATCTGTTCCAGCATGCCATCCTTATTGTCATTGAACCACCATGCCGTTCCGAATTGAATCTTCCCTGGAATTCCGCAGCCTTGGAAGCAGCCCATTAAACCAGCAATGACATGATTATCATTTGGATTCAGTGAGTACAAAATCGTCTTAGGCAGCGCATTCTCACGATCCAGCGCATCTAGCAGACCTGCCAGCGGTTTAGCAATCACGCCATCATTAATCGAATCATAGCCCGTATCAGGGCCGAGTCGTCCGAACATTACGCTGTTATTATTGCGTAGCGCATGGATATGGAATTGCATGGCCCAATCCAGCTCGCTATATAATTTCCCGAGGAACACAAGGGTGAACCCTTTATATTTCTTTTCTTCACCCTCACTTACAACGCCTTCACGAAGAGCTTTGTTGAATATAGCCGTAGCTTCCTCCAAGGTAGCAGGCTCAAACATTACTGCATCCAAAGCATGATCGGATACACGGCCCGCTCTGGCGTGGAAGAATCTCACTCTGCTCTCCAATGCTTCTAGAAACTGACCATAATTCTCAACATCCATTCCTGAGACTTCGCTTAGCTGAGCTACCCAAGGCTTGAAGGTAGGACGATTAATCTCAAGGGCTTTATCTGGACGAAACCCCGGAACTACGCTGGCATCGAATCCACTCAAGCTGCTGATTTTTTCATGATATTCCAGAGAATCTACTGGGTCATCGGTGGTGCATACAACAGTTACTTTCGATTTAACAATTAGGTCTCTTGCTCCATATCCTTCACCTTGCAACTGTCTGTTCACTTCATCCCAAATCTTCGGTGCATTAGCCTCATTTAGCAAATCATATACTCCAAAGAAACGCTGCAACTCAAGATGTGTCCAATGATAGAGCGGATTCCCGATAATCTTAGGAACGGTTCTAGACCATGCTAAGAACTTTTCATAGTCACTAGCATCACCAGTAATGAACTTCTCCTCTATACCATTTGCCCGCATCACTCTCCATTTGTAATGGTCGCCATACAGCCAAGCTTCGGTAATATTGTTGAACGTCTTGTTCTCATAGATTTCTTGAGGACTGAGGTGGCAATGATAGTCGATAATAGGCATATCTTTCGCATGATTATGAAACAGCTTAATGGCGGTCTCGCTCGACAACAGGAAGTTCTCATCCATGAATTTTTTGCTCATGAGGTTTGCTGCTCTCCTTTATAATCATAATGGGAGTTACAATTAGTTTAACGTGAACATTTTTGAATTATGATATTTAAACTTAGTTATTTCTTTAAATTACAATAATTTCATTGCTGAATATGTTAAAATTGTTCACGTTAACATTATCTCTTATTGTAAACGTATTTTTTAAATGCGCAAGCCCTTTTCGAAAGACATTGTTACAGTTATTTTAACAGCACCCAGCTTCCTGCTACAAAAAAGCAGGCGCCCCTTTAAAATAAGGATCACCTGCTTGAATTCATTCCGATTAATTTAGTTATATTAACTACCCAAGTTTTCGCTCCAGTCATGTACCATTGTGCCCTCAAGATATTTCTCAGCGTCCATTGCTGCCATACAGCCGGTGCCCGCTGCGGAGATCGCTTGTCGGTAACGGGTATCCTGTACGTCGCCGCAAGCGAATACACCCGGAATGTTCGTCTCAGTAGTACCTGGATTTACTACAATATAACCATTGGTATCCGTCGTAATCTGACCGCCCAAGAATCCGGTATTCGGCGTATGACCGATAGCGACAAACACTCCGTCCGCTTCGATCAGTTCTTCAAGCCCTGTATCATTGTTGCGAACCGTCAGTCCCTTAACTCCAGACTCGCCGGTTGTTACTTCAAGCGGTGTACGGTTAAGTGCCCACACAACCTTACTGTTATCGCGTGCGCGGTCCTGCATAATCTTTGAAGCTCTGAGCTCATCACGACGATGAACCACGGTTACGCTAGAAGCAAATCTTGTTAAGAAGCTGGCTTCCTCCATCGCAGAGTCACCACCACCGACCACGATAATCTTCTTGTTCCGGAAAAAGAAGCCATCACAAGTAGCGCAAGTGCTGACCCCACGGCCCACATTCTCCTGCTCCCCTGGTATTCCTAAATATCTGGCAGAAGCACCGGTAGAGATAATTACCGACTCTGCCTCTAATACACCCAAACCATCTACTGTCACTTTAAATGGACGCTGTGAAAAATCCACTGAATCCACCCAACCATTCTTGAATTCAGCACCAAAACGTTCAGCCTGCTTCCGCATGTTGTCCATTAAATCCGGGCCGAGAATCCCTTCGGGAAAACCTGGAAAATTCTCCACTTCCGTTGTCGTTGTCAGTTGTCCACCTGGCTGCATCCCTTCAATTACAAGTGGGTTAAGGTTGGCACGTGCCAGATAAATAGCAGCAGTAAGCCCGGCCGGGCCTGTTCCGATTACAATCGTTTTGTACATAACAGTGGCCTCCTCACAATAGGGTTTATGCATCAAGAATTTAGATATTTTCAGTAAACGGGGGAAGACTGTCGCTCACACTTCCCTGAAAACTACATTCATCATCGATACGCCGAGCATAACGGCTGACCATCGACACGGATACGTCATAACGCTGAGCTACCTCGCGGTAGGTGACTGGAAGGTTATGCATTTTTGCGATCAGATATTCTAAGGCAGCACACCAGCCTTCCGTTTGACGGATAAAAGGAACATCTGGATATATGCTACTCACGAATTGCTTCCAAAGTAATTCAGCATCTTTTTTCTGGACGGCATCAAATCTCCGGTCCATCATACTTACCGTCTGGTCGATGACTTTTTGCCAATCTTCTCTCCATTCTGGCAATCCCTTCAGACGCGCATTAGAAGTTTCTTTGGCTTCCTGAAGTACATTTTCCTCCGGAACACTACCAATCAGTCGCTGCAGGCTCAGAAGCGCAGCTTCCTGCAGCTTTTCTTCCTGCAATGGCTGTTGCTTCAGAAGTCCTTGTAGAATCTCGGACATTTCTTCATCTTCAATCCAGCGCAGAGCTTCCGTAACCTGAATCTTCGTATTGGCATCACCGTAGCGAAGTGCCCAGAAGAAGGAAGATCGAAGCAGTGGATTGTTCCGCACCTCTTCAGCAAAGCTGCCTTTGTTGTCTTTCCACAGCTTCAGCTGCTCTTGAAAGGGGAGCTGATAGTTGTAACTGATTGGAGACAACGCCTTGCCTTCCCCCTGTGCTTGCTGCAGTTGGGCCAGAAAAAATCTCGGCACAGCCGATTCCGGATCCAGCTTAGCAGCTTTTTGCCAGCAACGCTGAGCCTCTGCATAGAGACCACTATTACTTGCTGCTGCCGCACAGTAATGGTACAAACTGGCGTCACCGCCGACTTCCTCATCTTTCAGCAGGCGCCGAAAATGACCATAGGCGGTTCTATGCCGTCCCAGAATCCCCATCGTAGTGGCCATCTTGAATAAATGCTCCTGGTGAAAAGGAATAGTCGTCTCTAGCAGACGTAATAATCCAGCCAGTTGCCCGCGGTCACCTTCATACTGCAAAAAGATCGCCAAGTTACAAAGTGCGTGCAAATTCCCAGAGTCCTGTTCAAGCACCCGCATAATGCATTCTTTGGCTTTGGTAAAACGACCCATATAGAAATACGCAAGGGCTAGGTTGTTATGCGCCGCCAAGAAGTCTGGCGTATTGCTCACAATCTCTTCAAGCAAAGTTACGGCTTGTGTAAACTTGCCTTCCTCCAACAGCGCTCGGGCCCGCTCATGCTCTATTACCCCTTCCCGGCTTCTAATCCGGATAAGTGGTGCAGGACGATCGAGCTCATATTGCAGAAGTTCCATCAACTCTTCCGATTCGGCTAGAAATTCACCGTTCACATCTTCTTCGAGATAAGTAACGAGTGAGCGTTCTGCCTCCTCATAGCTTTCCATATTGGCGAAGTTGTTAGCCATATAGAAATAACATTCCGTCATTCCAGGATCAATATTCTCCAGCACATGGGTCAAAATGTCGTTAGACGCCTCATAATTACCCATCTCTGATAATACACCTGCTACGTTACAATGATTTACCGGGTTCTCCGGTTCGTACTCTACAGCTTTGCGAAAATTCTTTAATGCCTTATCATATTGAAAGCGATCCAAGGACCGAACGGCTCTTTCAAAGAAAAAATTGGCATTCAGAGTGACAGGAATAACATTACCATTCTCCTCATACTCTGAAGTTCTCTCCATCATGGAAGCAAGGCACCCCCTTATAAGAAGCTTCCTTTTATACTAACGAAAAAATAGGAGGACGGCGCCCAATGGGGTATACCGGAGCTCCAAACTTAATCGCTATTCCGTTCCCTTTATGGGTGCGGCTATCTTCACACAGTATACCACATGTGACCGCGAGATTCTCAAGTTGAGAAAGACTCTACCACTCCACAAACAGCAACTTTTTCACATAAAAATAAAAAAGACGGGGAATTAAATTCCCGCGTCTCTGAAAAGCTTATCGATCGAACCGCCCTCAAGAATAATACGTGTAGCTTGTGCAAGCATCGGTGCCACCGATAAGACCGTAAACCGACTTGAATGATCATCTGGCAGTGCAATAGAGTCCGTAATGACCACTTCCTGAACAGAGGGATGGTCAAGCCGCTGCAGCGCAGGTCCTGAGAACAATCCATGCGTTGCACAGACGATACTGTCCTTCGCACCTCTCTCTTTCAGACCCTCAACCACATTCACGATGGTAGTCCCTGTATCAATAAGGTCCTCGATAATGATCGGTGTACGTCCCTCGACATCACCAATGACATGAGTGATTACAGATTCATTATGGGCTGGACGCTTCTTGATCATAATGGCAAAAGGTGAATCCAGCTTATTTGCGAGCTTCTCAGCCATAGATGCACGTCCCGCATCCGGAGAAACAATGACCAAATCAGACATAGCCTTGGCCTTCAAATGGCTGCTGATCAAATCGAGAGCAGTCAAATGATCGACCGGAATGTTGAAAAAGCCTTGAATTGCCGCTGCATGCAAATCAATAGTAATTACACGGGTTGCGCCCGCGGTCGTAAGTACATCAGCTACCATCTTAGCCGAGATCGGTTCACGAGGTGCAGACTTACGTTCCTGTCGAGCGTATCCATAATACGGCACAATAATGTTAACTGTACGTGCTGATGCCCGTTTAGCAGCATCTATCATCACGAGCAGTTCCACGAACATCTCATTAATGGGATGGGATAGGGATTGCACCAAAAATACGTCGCAGTTCCGGATGCTCTCTTCGTAATGCACGTAAATCTCGCCGCTCATGAAACGGGTCAGCTTAATCTGCCCCAATTCAACACCAAGTCGCTCTGCAATATCTGCCGCCAGCTTTGGATTCGACGAACCGGAAAAAATACGTAATTGTTGATGATGCATAATACCCTCCTGCGGATTATAAATTATAGTTTGAACGGAACAGTGGTACGACGGCGTCCCTCAAATACAGCCAGCTCACGGAAGCCTGTGTGCCAAAGCATGCTACGTGCCTCTTGCAGGCCGTCGCCAAGCTTGGCAGGGTCATGTGCATCCGAGCCGAGCGTAAGCGGTATACCGAGCTTAAAAGCTTCCTGTAGCAGATGTTCCGCCGGGAACATCTCAGCACATGGCTTGGTAAGTCCTGAAGCATTCAGCTCCATGGCGATTCCGCTATCCGCTATAACCTTTAAGGTTTCCAGCTCCAGCGTTCTCACCTCTGCTTTACCTTCTGGTGTCTGAGGACCATAGCCGAACCGTTTAATAACATCCATATGTCCTATAATATCATATAATCCTGATAACGCCGACTTCTTTACAGCATCATAATAAAGGCGATATACCTCTAGTTCATCCTTGCCTTCCCAGCCATCAACCTGTCGATAATCTGTGATATCCCACTCCCCGAGAAAATGCACAGAGCCTATCAGATAATCCCATGGGTAAGTAGTTAAAATCTCACTAATTTGATCCTCGTAGCCTTCAATATAATCTGCTTCCAGCCCTACCCGCAGGTCTATGACTCCGCGATAGCGTTCCTTCAGCTTCAGGCATTCCTCCACATAACGAGGCAGTTCAGCCATTGGCATGGCCATTTCAGGGTAATAGCTAGCGGGATCAACATGGATGAGCGGCAAGTGGTCGGATAACCCTAGCTGCTGAAGACCAAGCTGTATCCCACGCTGCACATACTCCTCAAGTTTGCCCACGGCATGACCGCAGCGCTCATGATGCGTGTGGTAATCGATATGCATCCGTCAGTTCCCTCCCTAGTACTGGTCCCGGCGTGGGCGCTCGTGGCGGGTACTCAACTCTTCCATGATTTCATCCAGCGGAAGCTTGCGCTCTTGTAGCAGTACTAGTAAGTGGTAGATCAGATCACTAACTTCAAGACGCAGCTCGGCATTATCTTTATTTTTGGCGGCAATAATCGTTTCAGAGGCTTCTTCGCCTACCTTCTTAAGGATCTTATCGACACCTTTATCGAACAAATAAGTTGTATACGCGCCTTCCGGACGCTCTACTTCCCGCTCAGCAATCACGCGTTCCAGCTCACCAAGAACAGCAAAACGCTCACCATCCGTAAGGCTAGTAGCTACCGATTTCTGAGCTTCCTCGGCTTGGTTATTCAAAGGAATGTCACGGAAAAAGCATGATGTAGCTCCAGTATGGCAAGCTGGTCCTTCAGGGACAACCTTCACGAGCAGTGTATCACTATCGCAATCATAGGATATGGAAGTAATCGCTTGTGTATTGCCTGAGGTTCCACCTTTGTGCCAAAGCTCGCTGCGTGAGCGGCTCCAGAACCAGGTCTGGCCACTTTCCAACGAGAGCTGCAACGATTCCGAATTCATATAAGCAACCATCAAAACTTCTAGTGTGTTAGCATCCTGCACAACGGTAGGCACCAACCCCGCTTCATTCCAGCGAATGCCAGCCAGCGCTTCTTTTTGGCTAATGGATGTTTTCTTTTCTGTTTCGCTCATCTGATCTCTACCCCTTTTTGCTTCAAGTCAGCCTTTAAGTCGTTAATGGCAATCTCTTTATAGTGAAAAATGGTCGCCGCCAGTCCCGCATCGGCTTTCCCTTCCGTAAATACATCGTAAAAATGCTCCTTCTTCCCAGCGCCGCCAGAAGCAATCACAGGAATACTAAGTAAATTGCTTACTGCTGAGGTCAGCTTCAGGTCGAAGCCATCTTTCGTCCCATCTGCATCCATACTTGTGAGCAAAATCTCGCCTGCACCCAGCTTTTCAGCTTCCTTGGCCCAGGTCAGAGCACGGATACCAGTGGGCTTGCGACCACCATGCGTATACACTTCCCATTCACCAAATGCCTCGTTATATTTAGCATCTATTGCTACCACAATACATTGAGAGCCAAAACGGCGTGCACCTTCCAAAATTAACTGTGGATTAGTGATAGCAGCCGTATTAATGCCGATTTTGTCTGCACCTGCACGAAGAATCCGCTTCATATCATCAGGTGTAGAGATCCCGCCACCCACTGTAAAAGGAATGGCGATTTCACCTGCGGTCTGCCGCACAACCTCAATCATGGTCGCCCGGCCTTCTACGGAAGCCGATATATCGAGAAACACAAGCTCATCTGCACCCTCACGGTCATACAGCGCCGCCAGCTCTACCGGATCTCCGGCATCACGCAGATTCACAAAGTTAACGCCTTTGACTACCCGTCCGTCCTTAACGTCAAGACAGGGGATGATACGTTTTGCTAACATTATTAATCCCCCTTTCCATGTGTTTCCCTAAAACATTTTGATCCCCCTAAATCCCGCTCCACTCACTCTATAATCACTATGTTCCCACGATTCTTGCTCTAGCAGGACGACGGGCTCGCGACAACCGCAAGACCACATTCATATAGGCGGCCTGTGGGCTTGCGCTCATGATATAATCGGTTCATTTAATTGCACAATGTGCAGTTATTTCACCGTCCATCCAGCAAACTAGGCATTTAACTGCATTTCGTACAATTAAATCTGGGAATGAACTTAAATATAAGCTCAACTCTCATTTATAGCTGCACGAAATACAATTAAATTAGCAAACACGCTCATAATTGGAATAATAGTTGTATGAAGTACACTTATATCATCTATCAGAGGAATAATGTCAAACCCGGCGCCTAATTAACTTATTGCAGCAGATTCCAAATCAGGCTTTAGCTGAAACCACCTTAGTCGCTCAATAGTTTAGTGAATTATTAACCTAGTTCAACGTTCTATTGCATTCTGTACAATAGAATCGACCTCAAACAATCTAATTGTGACGTCTGTTGCATTTCGTGCAATAGATTCCTGAGAAATCCACAAAAATAAGAGCTTTGAACTGTTTGGATTGTACAAAGTGCAGTCAGATAAGCATTCAGCTTCTTTAAGCAGCTTTCTATTGCACAAAATGCAACCAGCACCCCTAAATGAGACTTTTCACAGAGTAAGAACGAGTTAATTAGTCAGGTTCGTCAACAAACGCACATACTCAGCACTACTTCTGCCCGAGCGCCTGCAAAGCTTTGGAAAGATCAATATTGCCCGTGTACAACGCCTTGCCAACAATAGCTCCGCCCACACCGCTGCCGCTGTGTACGTTCAGACGTAACAGATCATCAAGACTGGTGACTCCGCCGGAGGCGATCACCGTTTTACCGCTGACCTTTGCCATGGACACAATGCCCTCCACGTTCGGACCCTGCATCATCCCGTCGCGGGAGATGTCGGTGTAAATGAACGTCTCGGCTCCTTTTGCAGCCAATTCCTTAGCCAGATCCTCAGCACGTACTTCAGAGGTGTTCAACCAGCCATGTGTCGCAACATAACCGTTGCGCGCATCAATGCCGATAGCTACTTTATCACCGTATTTAGCCAAAACCGCTTCGGTAAAAGCATGATCGTTAATCGCAGCAGTTCCGATAATAACCCGACTAACGCCAAGCCCAAGCAATTTTTCCACGTCCGCAAGATTACGAAGGCCACCGCCCACCTGAACAGGCACATTAGCATTAGCAGCAATAGCGCCGATAATCGCATCATTCACAGGATGACCTGCTTTCGCGCCATCTAAGTCCACCAAATGAATGAACTTTCCGCCTTGCTCTTCCCATGATTTTGCCACCTCCAGTGGGCTATCATTGTATATCGTTTCCTGACTGTAATCCCCTTGTTGCAGCCTGACACATTTTCCATCCCGGATATCAATCGCCGGATATACAATAAAAGAAGACATTTGGCGCTCCCCACTTTCGTTACATTATATTTATAGCGCGGCTTATGCCCGCTCTCCCTTTAATTTCAAAAAATTTCCCAGCAGCTTGATTCCCAGCTCCCCGCTTTTTTCAGGATGGAACTGCATGCCGAACACATTATCTCGCCCCACAATAGCTGTGACTGGGTAACCATAATCGCTGACAGCCAGCAGATCACTCTCATTCGCTACAAGCGCATGATAAGAGTGCACAAAGTACACATGACCCTCATCAAGATCTGCAAAAAGCGGACTTTGCGGCTGCCTAAAGCTCAGCTTGTTCCAACCCATATGCGGCACCTTATAGCCATCTCTAGGAGCGAAACGCACCACCGAGCCTGAGAGAATATCAAGTCCCTCATGGCTGCCATGCTCTTCACTGCTGCTAAACAGTAGTTGCATACCAAGACAGATTCCTAGCAGCGGCTGGGTTCCGGCAGCTACCTGTTTGACCACACGATCCAAACCACTTTCCCGCAGCTGCTCCATCGCATCGCCAAATGCACCGACACCAGGCAGAATGACACTATCAGCAGCGAGAATTTGCTCGGCTTCCCCCGTCACTACACACTCATAACCGAGACGTTCTACCGCCTTGCTCACACTGTGCAGGTTGCCCATGCCATAATCGACGATTGCAACAGTCATGCTACAGCACTCCCTTCGTAGAAGGCACACCCTTCACGCGTGGATCAATCAGTGTCGCTTCATCGAGTGCCCGTCCGAGCGCCTTGAATACAGCCTCAATCATGTGATGTGTGTTAGAACCGTAGTGTACGATCACATGTAGCGTAATCCGAGCTTCCAGCGCGAACTTCCATAAGAATTCCTGAACAAGCTCCGTCGAAAAGCTGCCCACCTGCTGTGAAGGATACGTTGCGCGATATTCAAAGTGTGGGCGATTGCTGATATCGATCACAACCTGCGCCAACGCCTCATCCATCGGTACAAAAACACTCGCATAACGTTTGATTCCCTTTTTATCACCAAGTGCTTCGTGCAGCGCTTGACCTAGGCAGATCCCGATGTCTTCAACCGTGTGGTGATCATCAATTTCGATATCTCCCCGCGCCTGTACTGACAGGTCAAACTGGCCGTGCTTCGTAAATAGGTCCAGCATATGATTCAGAAAAGGAACATCCGTCTCCAGCTCGGAAACTCCACTTCCATCTACGTTAAGAGACAGCTTGATATCCGTCTCGTTTGTTTTACGGCTTAATCCTGCTTGGCGCAAGGCCTGTTCATTATTGTTCTCCATATCCGTCTCCACCTTTTCCTTCGTTCTTGAGTCGAATCTCAATGGCTCGTGCGTGGCCTTCTAGCCCTTCGCGACGCGCTAGCTCTATAATGGTCTTCCCATCCCGCAGGAGGGCTTCTTTACTGTAATAGATCAAACTTGATTTCTTTATAAAATCATCCACATCCACTGGCGACGAGAAGCGTGCCGTACCATTGGTCGGGATAATATGATTCGGTCCGGCAAAATAGTCGCCCACAGGCTCCGAGCTATACGCTCCCAGGAAGATCGCCCCAGCATTCTCGATGCTGCCCACAAGGCCCATTGGATCCTCGACAACAATCTCTAGATGCTCTGGTGCCAACCGATTCACTACGGAGATTCCCTCCTCCATAGATTCCACAACAATGATCGCCCCGTAATTTTCTACGGATGAACGGGCGATCGCCTGTCGCGGCAGCTCCTGTAGCTGACGCTCCACTTCAGCAGCCACGCTTTCCGCCAAGCTCTGCGATGGCGTGACTAGAATCGCCGAGGCCATCTCGTCATGCTCGGCCTGCGAGAGCAGATCCGCTGCGACATAGGCCGGCTCAGCGGTCTCATCTGCGAGCACGACAATCTCGCTTGGTCCCGCGATACTGTCGATGTCCACGGCGCCATATACCTCGCGTTTTGCTAGCGCGACGTATATGTTGCCGGGCCCACATATCTTATCTACCGGCGCTATGCTCTCCGTCCCAAAAGCCAAAGCAGCTACCGCCTGCGCTCCGCCCACACGGTAGATTTCATTCACCCCTGCTTCTGCAGCAGCAACCAGGATGTAAGGATCAATCCCTTCTTTGCCGCCGGTGGATGGCGGGGTTACCATAACGATCTCCGGCACGCCTGCGATCTGTGCAGGGATCACGTTCATCAGCACCGAGGAAGGATAAGCTGCCTTACCACCAGGAACATATACCCCTACCCGCTTCAGCGGACGAATAATCTGTCCCAGAATAGTGCCATCGGGCTGCAAATCCATCCACGAATTCCGTTTCTGTCTAGCATGAAAAGCCCGGATATTGGCTGCGGCTGCTTGAATAGCGGATACGAAAGATTCCTCTACTCGACCATACGCCGCCTGAAGCTCTTCCGGCGTTACCCTCAGCTGATTCGGCGTAAGCGTGACCCGATCAAATTGCGCCGTGTAGCGAAGAAGTGCCGTGTCTCCTTCTTTTTTAATCGCGGTCACAATTTCCTTTACCGCCTGATTTTGTTCTGGCGTTCCATACTCGACTTCTCGCTCTAGCTTAAAATCCTTGCTCGATACAACCTTCATCGCCGGTTCCTCCCTTTACCCCTTAACATCTGTCACCTACCGCAAATTTGGTTCCCCTATAACCGCCTGTAGTCGGTCACACAGCTGCTGTATCTCTTCATTTTTCATCCGATAGCTCACACGATTGGCCACAAGACGGCTCGTAATTTCGAATATGCTCTTCATTTCAATTAATCCGTTATCCCGCAGCGTTTGGCCCGTCTCTACCATATCCACGATACGATCAGCGAGACCAATCAGCGGCGCAAGCTCAATTGAACCATTCAGCTTCACGACTTCAACCTGCTGTCCCTGCTCCCGAAAATATTTTGAAGCCACATTCGGATATTTCGTCGCTACACGCTGCTGAATCCCCGGCTGCCAGTTCGGTAATCCAATGATCGACATCCGGCATCGAGCGATGCCAAGATCAAGCAGCTCATATACATCACGATCTTCCTCCAGCAATACGTCCTTGCCCACGATTCCAATGTCGGCCACACCATATTCTACATATGTAGGTACATCTACTGGTTTAGCTAATATAAATTCCATGCCTGCCTCAGGCAGCGGAATAACAAGCTTGCGGGATGCCTCACCATCCGGTGGAATCGGGAGACCTGCCTGGCGGAACAGCTCAGCAGCCTTTTCATAAATCCGACCTTTTGGCATAGCGACCTTCAAAATCTGTGCCATCGTTAAGTTGCCTCCTTTTCCATTTCCATACAAAATTTATCTTAACTGCTCATTCTTGCTAGCAATATCTCAGCCATGCTCACTTACAAAAGATACAAAGGTATAGATTTCGCCGTACCGCATACCATCTGCTTCGATCGTATCCGTATCTAGACGCTTCACCGTTTCAAGCTCTTCTGGACCTGCTGCTAGTCTAGTCACTACTGCGTGCCCTTCCGACCGTAAGCGTGTTGCCTCTTCCAGACCTTCTTTTCTGCGAGTAGCATCATATTGGATCAAGATAGGCAGCTCTTCCTCTTCGCTCGATCCAGCCACACCATCGAGAATACGATTCGTTTTTAAAGAAAAACCTGTAGAAGGGATCGGACGTCCAAACTGCTGAAGGAGATTATCATATCTGCCTCCACTACATACCGGAAACCCTAATTCCGCTGCATAGCCTTCGAAAGTCATCCCTGTATAATAAGAGAAGTCCCCGATCATCGTCAGATCGATCAGCACATGCTGTGATACGCCGTAAGAGACCAGTACCTCCCACACCTTGCATAAATGATCTATCGAATGACGGGCAAGCGGATGATCGCTAAGCTCCAGCGCCTGTCCACAAATCTCCTTGCCTCCACGCAAACGTAACAGTCCATCCAGTTCATTCTTCTGAGCTTCCGTCAGATCCAGTCGGCGTAAAGTCTCCCGAAAAGAGACGTAGTCACGGCCCAACAAATGACTTTTGAGCTCCTCCTGAGCCTCCGGCAATTGTGGAAGTGCCTCTTGAAATAAACCATTCAGAAAGCCTACATGCCCCATAGCGATTTTAAAAGATTTCACACCCGCAGCCTGTAAAGATGAAATTGCGAGCGCCACTACTTCAGCATCAGCCTCAGGTGAATCGTCACCTACCAGCTCGACCCCTGTCTGGAAAAACTCCGCTTCCCGCCCTGCTTCTTCCTCAATGGCACGGAAAACATTAGCGTGATAGGACAACCGCAATGGTAATGGCTCATCCTTTAATAAAGATGCCACAACACGGGCAACCGGAGCTGTCATTTCAGAACGAAGCACTAGCGCCTGACCACGATTGTTGAGCAATTTATAAAGCTTTTGGTCGGACGTAGAGCTAGCTACGCCAACTGTATCGTAATATTCTAGCGTCGGAGTCATCATTTGCTGATAACCCCAGCGACTCATGCAATGCAGTACATCATTCTCAATTTTGCGTAATTTCGTTACGGCCCGGGGCAGATAGTCCCGAACGCCAGACGGCTTCTCAAATCCCTTTGGTTTGGACATCTTCATTGTTCACCTCGTCAGTTATCATTAGATACTGTTTATATTTACTTTACTATGGTAAAGTGGTAGCAAATTAAAGTATTTTCAATATCGTATCATGGTCACTGCTTTTTCGTCAATCTAACGGGGTAAAGCTATGACTTCAATTCTAATGCTTGTATGCTTAAAGCTTGTCTACCTAGGTTGAATTGTTCACAAAGAAAATCTAAATCAAACACTTATGTACTTCGAACCAATACTTGGGAATCCCTTTATTTTGCCTCCACGTTTATCCAATACTATAATGAGCTAATATGATTGTACTTCATAATTCTGTAATTAGTGTTCTAAAAATCTACTTACAACTAGAAAGAAGGGCTAATGCGTGACTAAATCCTATATGATTGGCGTTGATATTGGAACTACAAGTACCAAAGCAGTTCTCTTCGAGGAAAAAGGAGCCATAGCTGCACAAGCTAATGTAGGATATCCCTTACATCAGCCCTCACCCTCAATAGCGGAGCAGGACCCAGAACAAATCCTGAGTGCAGTCTTCCATACTATCTCTGAAGTTATGCGGCAAAGCGGTGTATCTGCGGATGCAATCCTTTTCGTCTCCTTCAGTTCTGCCATGCACAGTGTCATTGCAGTTGATAAACTGGGTAAGGCCCTAACTGCCTGCATCACATGGGCTGATAATCGCAGTGCCGGATGCGCACTTCGTTTGAAGGATGAGCTAAACGGCCATGAATTGTATCTACGCACAGGTACACCTATACACCCAATGTCTCCGATCACCAAGCTAATGTGGCTTCGAGAAGAACATCCAGAAGTGTTCCAACAAACCTATAAATTCATTTCCATAAAAGAATACATATTCGCAAGACTGTTTGGCGAATACATCATCGATCATTCCATTGCCTCTTCCACAGGCATGCTCAATCTGGAGAATCTAGAATGGGATAAAGAAGCTTTGGAGATTGCCCACATTACAACAGATCAACTCTCGCGGCTTGTTCCCACCACGCAGATTATGCAAGGGCTGCTCCCTGGTCTGGCAGAGGAGCTTTTGCTGCTCCCTACAACTCCATTTGTTGTTGGCGCCAGTGATGGCGTCCTGTCCAACCTCGGCGTAGGCGCAATTGAGCCCGGTGTAGTGGCCGCTACGATTGGTACGAGTGGAGCAATTCGTACCGTAGTCGATCACCCGCTCACCGATCCCAAAGGACGGACCTTCTGTTATAACTTAACCCCAAAACATTGGGTGATCGGAGGCCCCGTCAATAATGGTGGCATGCTGTTCCGCTGGGTACGTGACGAGTTCGCGGCCTCTGAAGTTGAAACCGCCAAACGACTAGGCATTGATCCTTACGAGGTTCTGACTCGCATTGCAGAGCAAGTTCCTGCGGGAAGCGGTGGACTTTTATTCCATCCTTACTTGACTGGAGAACGAGCACCGCTGTGGAATCCGGATGCTCGGGGCTCCTTCTTTGGCCTTACTATGAACCACCATAAGGAGCATATGATTCGGTCAGTACTAGAGGGCGTAATCTTCAATATGTATATGGTTCTCCTTGCTATGGAAGAGCAAATCGGACGCCCAAGCAGAATCCTTGCCACAGGCGGTTTCGCCCGCTCCTCAGTGTGGCGGCAGATGATGGCTGATATCTTTGATCAGGAGGTTGTCATTCCGGAGAGTATCGAGAGCTCCTGCCTCGGTGCGGTTGTACTTGGCCTTTATGCTACGGGTCGTGTAGATTCATTTGATGTGGTGTTTGACATGATTGGTTCAACCTATAAACATGATCCATTGGATGAACATACCAAAATATACAAGCAGCTGCTGCCGATCTATATTTCTGTCTACCGTAGTCTCGAAAGCCAGTATCAAGCCATTGCAGAATTTCAGCGAGAACAAGCTGGAGAATAAGGCAAAAATAAAAAGCGTCGGCCTGCCCACATATGTGGGAAAACCGACGCTTTTATATTTCCTTGCAATAGACTATGCACTTTTAGATTCTGCTTTTGCTTTCTGTGGACCCGAGCCGAAGATGATCCAAGCCGATTTAATATATCGGAAGGCAAAGGCCACTACCACCCATGAACCTAACAACGCAAAGAGCCAACCCCCAGCAATCGCTGCGGTATATGCAAGAGAACCCCCGTGAAACGGTAATTTTCTATAGAAAAATAGCAGTAACGGATGCAGTAAATAGATACCGAAAGAGCAAGCTCCGGCAGATAACAACAGTCTTGTGAGCAAGCTTCGGCCCGCTCCGTACAATAAGAAGGAGACTTGTAGCAACACCACACAAGAGAGTAGCGCATGAAGGTTAGAGAATCCTTCATACCATAAACTATTGATGACTGTTTTCTTCGTATAGTTGTTAAACCATAGCTCAACATGAACAACCCCAGCTACGATCCACAACAACCACAACGTAATCCATACCGGACCTTTACCGGCGCGCCAGCCTTCACGTGAAGGTACCAGCCATTTTTTCAAAGAAGGATAATATACTGCAATCCCAGCACCCAGCAAGAAATACGAGAAATAAGTGATTGCCAGACTGCCCTTGGACAACTGCCAATACCCGTTATTAGTCATGTATTTATTCAGCAGCACAAAACCCCATTGTAGAATCAATCCGATTAGCGGTGCCCAAGCCGCCAGACGACGAACCTTTTGCAGACACCACAGAATGAGTGGAAACAATACATAGAACTGAATAATGATAATAATATAATACAAATGCGTGTATGCTGTTCCTGTCCACAAATACTTCCAAAGCTTAGAAGCCATCTCCCCTGGAGGTAAACTCCATGTATGTCCCGCCGTCATTTTTAATGCAAAATACAACAGTGAAAATAGTACATAAGGCACGATAATATAAAGCAGCCTTCTACTGTAGAACTTCCCCAGCGTCTTTCCGCCCAGAGGACGATCAATATAGTTATAGAACAGCACGAACCCACTCAAAAATATGAATGAAGGTACAGCGAACTGGCTGAATTTATTAATAAATAAGAACGGATGAAACATGTTTGTACCTAGTGTCTCCGCCAACGTTCGCGAAGTAGCATGAATAGCTAGCACTGCAAAAATAGCAATCGCTCGAAAAATATCCAGCTGCGGAATTCTTTCTTTTTGTCTCATTATCTTTCCTCCTGTTAAGCTCCGCATCAAAATGATGCCTAATCAAGTATTAACCTTCCTCATCTCCTCCGAGACATGTCCTGACTTTACCTTGGAACTAGACTCTAGAGACCGAGGAACACTTCCCAAGAAGATCCATGACTTAGGAATTCGGCGAAAAGCAAACTGCACCATGAACCAGCTTCCTCCCAGTGCAACTACAAGTCCTCCATAGATGAAGAAAACATAAGTTAGCGATTCGAGGGGAATATGATATCGGAACCTGCGATATATCGCCAGCAATAGCGGATGAATCAAATAAATTGCAAATGACAACTCACCTAAACGAGTCAAGAAAGCAACGATCACACGAGGGGCCTTTCGATAAAGCAAAAATGTAGCGTACAACAGAACCAATGCCGATAACATCGTATGAACATTCCATAACAGCTCGTACCACAGCGAATCCGTCCACACCCCAAAATGGCGGGCTACATACCATAGCTGCACATGGATAAAGGCTGCAATTAACCACAAGCTCACTAATAAGACAGTCCATCTCTTTTGCTTGGCAGCCAGCTCACTCCATGGCTTTATCAGCCACAGCTTCACCTTCTCAAAGTGAATGGCGAGATAAGCACCCATCATATAATAGGCCAGGTAGGAGATCGCCAAGCTCCCTTTTTCAACAATGTGCAGTTCGTACTTATTCCAAAAAATAAAACCCCACTGAAGCGCCAAACCCACCGGTATCGCCCATTTCATTAAGAAGCGGGAACTCTGCAGTAGCTTAAGCAGCACTGGAAAAAGCAAATAAAACTGAATGCTAATAAAGACAAAATACAAATGCGCATATGCGGAACCCGAGAATAACGCTCTAGAAAAGCTTAACAAGTTATCTCCAAGGCTCTGCATCAATCGTCCGTTCACATATAGAGTTAGTGCATAATAGCCCATAGAAGCTAGCAAATAAGGCAGTAAGATATACTTTAATCGCCGACGGTAGAAATTAATGATCAAGCTACGTGTCACAGGACGACCATAATAATTATAAAACAATACGAAGCTGCTAAGGAAAATAAATGAGGGCGTACCGAATTTAAAGAAAATGTTAATCCAGTTCAGCCAGTAATAATAAGGTGAATGCAGTGCCTGCTCTCCAGCAGCAAAAGATGAGGCATGCACATGCAGCACACCTAATATAGCTAGAGCTCTGAAAATATCCAGCTGGGGCAGCCTTTCCTGTCTCACAGTATTCATATTAAATTCCTCTTCTCTACTATGATGGTTGTTCATAGAGACGCTAAGCGGAATGTGGAAACTGAACATACCAGGAAGTCTGCACTTGCTGAATTTACATTCTGATATTTGACGCTGAATGCCTAGCGTGGGATTTACGTGATTACTAAGGTTAATTATACCGCCTACATCCGAATAAAAAACTTAAGAAGATCTTAAAGTTTTCTTAATATGCTTCTCCAAGACGCAAGAAACCCTGCAGATCCTGCGCTAAAAAAACGCAATATGAAACTGCAGGGTTTACGAAGCATCTTTTACACTTGTTCCGAAGAATCTTCCGATGAAGCTGGGCGTAGCTCTCGCAGTGGGTTGCCTCCTACAAAAGAGCCAGCCGCCACGTTCTTGTGTACTACTGATCCTGCGGCAACAACTGCCCAATCACCGATGGTTACACCGGGAAGAATCGTTGTATTGGCGCCAATCAATACATTTTCCCCAATCACTACTTCTCCCAGGCGATACTCCTTGATTAAATATTCATGCGCCAGAATCGTCGTGTTATAACCGATAATAGAGTTCTCACCCACCGTTATTTTTTCCGGAAAAAATACATCCACCATCGCCATCAGACCGAAGGAGGTATGCTTGCCTACCTTCATCCCGAGAATCCGACGATAGATCCAGTTCTTTAACGGTAGAATCGGGCAATAACGGGCAATCTGAATAAAAATAAAGTTGCGGACACCCTTCCACGGGCTGACCGTACGGTAAATGTACCAAAGTGAGTTATGACCTTCTACAGGATATCGGGTTACGTTTCTCACGATTCACTCGTTCCTCGCTCCACAATTTCTATAATATCCTTCATGTTATGGATGATATAGTCGGGATCATACTTGCGGAGAGTCTCTTCGCCTTTTAAAGACCACGATACTCCAGCCGCATATACACCAGCAGCTTTTGCTGACTGAATATCAACCGTACTGTCACCCACCATAAGAGTTTTACGAGGATCAACGCCAAGGTTATTGACTGCTGTCAGAACAGGCTCTGGATGTGGCTTTGGTTCAGTAACATCGTTCACCGTCACAATCGTATCCATGTACTTTAGCAAATCAAACATCTCAAGCGATTTAATCGTTGTTGGACGAATTTTTGTAGTCACAATCCCCATTTTAATTCCACGACGTAAGAGCTCTTCCATTGTCTCATTCACTTGAGGAAAGGGACGTACTAACTCATCGTGATGTTCATAATTATAAGAACGGTAGGATTTCTCAAGCGCACCACTTACATCCTCAAGTCCAGAGAAGACTCTCATCTGTTGCTGAAGGGTTGTGCCCATATGCGGAATAATCTCTTCCCTAGTGAGTGGAGCTAGACCATTGTCCTTCAGCGCGTACATAAACGAACTAATAATTAGCTCATTCGTATCGACAATCGTTCCATCTAGATCAAAAAGAACGCATTCTATCATAAGCTTTACTGCTCCTTCTTATCTCCATCCGCAGGCTGTCCTTGCTCAGGTTGAGCCCCGTGACGAGCTTTCTGCGGTGTATTTACTGCGCTTTCAGGCACTATGGTATCTGCTTTGATCGGTTTAGTACATACGATAGGATCAGAATAATGTGCTTTAGGCTCTCCCGTGACCCTACGAATAATGATAAGCAGTACAGCTGCGACGATGATCAGTAAAGCAAGCAGCTGAGAAATACGGATATTTCCATAGCTTGGGTCCAAGTATCCTTGCTCAAAGCCTAACCATTCCATCGGTTTCCACAATCCGTTCATAAAGGATGCCAAGCCTGCACTTCCATTAAAGGCCAAGCTGTCCGTACGTATGGCTTCAATGAAGAAACGACCGATGGAATACCATATAAAGTAAGACATGAAGATCTCACCGGCTCGCACAAACTTCTGACGACGAAGAACCATTAGTAGCGCGATACCTAGTAAGCTCCAAAGAGATTCATACAAGAAGGTCGGATGATGAAAAGCATCCCCTATGTACATTTGGTTCACAATGAAGTCAGGTAAATGCAGTTTATCCCGTAAAAACGACTCTTCAACCACGCTGCCGTATGCCTCTTGGTTGACAAAGTTTCCCCAGCGTCCAATCATTTGACCCGCAAGTAGTCCAGGTGCACAAATATCAACGATACGCCAGAAGGGGTAGCCTTTATAGCGGAAATAAATAATCCCGCAAATAATGGCTCCAATTAACGCACCGTAAATGGCGATGCCACCATTCCAGATCTTAAAGACATCTATTAAATTATCCTTATAATCCTCCCATTTAAACGCTACAAAGTAAATCCGTGCCCCAATAATGGCCGAAGGCACACCTAGCAGCAGCATATCCATAAAGAATTCTTGTGGTATACCAAACCGTTTGCCCTCGCGGATCGCAAGAAATAACCCCGCGAGTGCACCGAAACCTAGTATTAATCCGTACCAGTGTACTTGCAGTGATCCAATTGAGAAGACAATAGGATTTAGTGCTAATGGGAACATTCTCTCACACTCCTAATCGAGATCATCCATATCTTCAGATATGGTCGCAGTTAGCTTATTCGTGAACTGCAGGGCTGCATTAAAGCCCATTTGTTTCAGGCGATAGTTCATCGCTGCAACCTCTATAATAACTGCAAGGTTACGTCCTGGGCGTACGGGAATCGTTACAAGCGGAACATCTGTGTCAATAATCCGTGTCGTTTCCTCATCAAGTCCAAGTCGATCATACTGCTTGTCTTGCTGCCAAGCTTCCAATCTAACAACAAGTGTAATCCGTTTATGATTACGAATGGCACCCGCACCAAAAAGTGTCATTACATTAATGATACCGACTCCACGGATCTCCAGTAAATGACGGATTAACTCAGGGGCTGTACCATGCAGCTGGTTATCTGAAGTCTGACGGATTTCTACGGCATCATCAGCAATCAATCGATGACCGCGTTTTACAAGCTCAAGGGCTGTTTCACTTTTACCAATCCCACTACTACCCGTAATTAGCATACCTACACCATATACATCACAAAGTACGCCATGAATAGTCGCCGTAGGAGCTAATTTTCCTTCTAGGAAGCTCGTCAAACGGCTGGAGAAAATAGTCGTAGCCATCGAGCTGCGAAGCACAGGAAGAGCCTTTTCATTACTTATGTCAATTAACTCTTGAGGCACTTCTAAACCACGTGTAATTACAATACAAGGTGTGTTATCATTGCAAATTCCACGAAGTCGGCTTTTCCGCTCAGCTTCGGGCAGCATGGAGAAAAAAGCGAGTTCTGTTTTGCCTAGCAATTGAACACGTTCTTCTGGATAATATTCAAAATAACCAGCAATCTCTAGTCCAGGGCGATTCAGGTCATCGACCGTAATGGGTCTCTTTAGACCTTCCTGGCCGGAAATAACCTCTAATTGAAAATGCTGTACCAATTCAGATACTTTTACTTTCTTAGCCATGTAATTTCGTCCTTTCGTCACCTGCGGTATTTGTCCGCTTACTGCGTCCGGTTGGCAGCGATCTCTTTACATTCCGGAGGTAATTCTCCTGCTATCTTAATTGATAACGCTTATGAATGCAATCTTAGCGCCTAACCAAACAGGGTCCATCTAAACAATAAAGCCACCCTTTCGGGTGGCTTTATCAAGAGAGAAAAGATCTTTACAATCTTATCCCAACAAAATGTTAGCTTCGGATTCTTTATCAAAGAAGTGAATTTTGTTCATATCAATAGCCAATTTAGGCTTGCTGCCTTCGCGAGTAGTGGAACGTCCATCTACACGAGCGATTACAGTAGATTTACCAAGGCCGCTCAAGTAAAGGAGCATTTCGTGACCAAGGTTCTCAGTAACATCAACCAATGAAGTGAAGATTGTGTTCGGGGAAGCTTCCAAGAATACTGGCTCTTCATGGATATCTTCTGGACGAACGCCCATGATTACTTCTTTACCGATGTAACCTTTGTTGCGGATGATTTGAGCTTTTCCGCCTGGTACTTCAACATCAAGGTTCTCAGCACGGAAACGGATAGAACCGCTCACTTCGGACAAAGTACCATTGATAAAGTTCATTGTAGGGGATCCGATAAATCCAGCTACGAACAAGTTTGTAGGTTCATTGTACAACTCTTCAGGGGAAGCTGCTTGTTGAATGATACCATCATACATAACTACGATGCGATCACCCATTGTCATAGCTTCTGTTTGGTCATGCGTTACGTAGATACAAGTAGTTTCAAGGCGCTTAACCAGTTTAGTGATTTCAGCACGCATTTGACCACGAAGTTTAGCATCCAAGTTGGAAAGAGGCTCATCCATCAAGAAGACTTGTGGATCACGTACGATAGCGCGTCCCAAAGCGACACGTTGGCGTTGACCACCGGAAAGCGCTTTTGGTTTACGATCTAGCAAATGCTCGATATCAAGAATTTTAGCAGCTTCGCGAACTTTCTTGTCGATTTCATCCTTCTTCACTTTACGAAGTTTCAAACCGAAAGCCATGTTTTGGTATACGCTCATATGCGGATACAGGGCGTAGGATTGGAATACCATCGCGATATCGCGGTCTTTAGGTGCAACGTCATTAACTACACGATCGCCAATGTACATTTTACCTTCGGAGATTTCTTCCAAACCAGCGATCATACGCAAAGTTGTGGATTTACCGCAACCGGAAGGTCCAACCAATACTAGAAATTCCTTATCTTTAATATCAAGATTGATATCGATTACTGTTGCTTTATCTGAACCCGGGTATTTTTTGAAAATATGCTCTAAACGTACGCCTGCCATTGTATTTCCCCCTCGAGTTAATTATTAATTAGTTAATATAAAAATTCTGTTTCCTTGTACATTTATATTACCCCAGTCGGGACACTATGGCTATTTGTAAGGTTCACAAAAAACCTATTTCCTTTTCGTCACTTTATACAAAAGCATAGTAAGCTTCACAATAGCAGCGTCCCCAAAGCTTCGTACATCTGCTCCGGTCTCTTGTTTTATCTTATCCAGACGGTAAAGCAGCGTATTTCGATGGATATACAACTTCTTGGCGGTTTCACTTACATTACAGTCCATCTCAAAAAAAGTCTCCAAAGTCAGCAGCATCTCTTTATCTGATAGTACAGAGGAGTAGTCACCAATTTGTCCAAGCAACTGTTTGCGGCGTACATCAGGAATGCTGTTAACCAGACGTTCCAAATGCAGTTCCCAAGGTAAATGAATATATTCTCCTACTTGAAAAATACGACCGAGTACAATCGTCTCCCTGAGCAAAGCTACAGATCCAGTCAATCCCTTAACAGGGACTATAGCCGGAGCTACTGCCAAATGGAATACCCCTACCCATTCACTAGCTATCAGCTCATGTAACCCCATACTAGTCTGTGCTAGAAGATCATCTACACTCTCTTCTTCATCATCTTTATCATCCCCGCCCGTAAGTAATTCTTTACGAGCTAAAATTAACCATTCCTTCTCTTGAAGGGGAATGAGCAGAATTTCGTTCTCAAAATAGCTACGCAGTAATTTCATCAGTGAACGATAAGAGATCTGTGGACTATGGGCAATCTCACTACTAAGGAGGAATGGAATCATATCTCCGAACAGACGTCCCTTTAGGGTGATCTCATCGGGAATTTCAGTGTCATTCTTCTCTTGCTCTAGCTCCGTGTTCAACCAAGCGCCAAGCTGCCGCGCCTCCACTTCACCTTCTTCTCGAAGACCTGTTGCTTTAAGTGCAATAGCAAAATTTCGAACTGCATAGTTGACCAGTTGTACTTCCAGAGAAGTGAGCCCCTCCATTTCTACCCAGACAGCGGTTATACGTCCGTCACTCTCATACAAAGGTGCCCAGAGATGACCCTCATGGATTACCAGCTGATCCTGTCCTTCTAATCCCATGCTAAAAAGAGAAGCTGAATGCTGCCTCCCTAACTGCTTGATTCCGGTTCTCTTTCCGGTGAGCTGCTCTAATTTTTTCCGCAATGTCTCACTATCCATAGTCACCATGCTCCACCACTTTTGCTCTTTTCGCCTATTTTAGCATATTCTCTTATATTATGTTAATCGCTACAGTAGCGCGCTACTATAATACAACCATAAAACACAAAAAAAGCCACCACCATAAGGTGATGACTTTCTGTTTGGGATGAGCCATGAAGGACTCGAACCTTCGACACCCTGATTAAAAGTCAGGTGCTCTACCAACTGAGCTAATGGCTCATAAATGGTGGGGGATGATGGATTCGAACCACCGAACACGTACGTGAGCAGATTTACAGTCTGATGCGTTTGGCCACTTCGCTAATCCCCCAGGGAAAAGTGGCTCGAGACGGATTCGAACCGCCGACACGAGGATTTTCAGTCCTCTGCTCTACCGACTGAGCTATCGAGCCATATTAAATTGACATAAAAATAAAGTGGTAGTATTATACTTCCCACCCTAGTCTTGTGGAAAAAAATGGCGGAACCGACGAGATTCGAACTCGCGATCTCCTGCGTGACAGGCAGGCATGTTAGGCCAACTACACCACGGTTCCGCATTGATAATAATGGTGCCGGCGAGAGGACTTGAACCCCCAACCTACTGATTACAAGTCAGTTGCTCTACCAGTTGAGCTACACCGGCACGGTGTAAAAAGTATTTCTTAAAAAGTAATAATGGTGGAGGCTGAGGGGATCGAACCCCCGACCCTCTGCTTGTAAGGCAGATGCTCTCCCAGCTGAGCTAAGCCTCCAGGTATTATGGTAGCGGCGAAGGGGATCGAACCCCCGACCTCACGGGTATGAACCGTACGCTCTAGCCAGCTGAGCTACACCGCCACAATAATTAGAAATGCTATGGATTGAAAATGGCGGAGAGAGTGGGATTCGAACCCACGCACCGCTTACGCAGTCTAACCCCTTAGCAGAGGGTCCCCTTATAGCCACTTGGGTATCTCTCCAAACGATATCAGTACCACAGCAATCCAAACAGGAATTTGACTCCCTGAAAACTGAATCCGAATTGAATTTGCGTCTTAAGTATAGGATAAGCCCTCGACCGATTAGTATTGGTCAGCTCCATGCATTACTGCACTTCCACCTCCAACCTATCTACCTCGTCGTCTTCAAGGGGTCTTACTAATTGGGAAATCTCATCTTGAGGGGGGCTTCACGCTTAGATGCTTTCAGCGCTTATCCCGTCCGTACGTAGCTACCCAGCCATGCTTCTGGCGAAACAACTGGTGCACCAGCGGTACGTCCATCCCGGTCCTCTCGTACTAAGGACAGCTCCTCTCAAATTTCCTGCGCCCACGACAGATAGGGACCGAACTGTCTCACGACGTTCTGAACCCAGCTCGCGTACCGCTTTAATGGGCGAACAGCCCAACCCTTGGGACCTACTTCAGCCCCAGGATGCGATGAGCCGACATCGAGGTGCCAAACCTCCCCGTCGATGTGGACTCTTGGGGGAGATAAGCCTGTTATCCCCAGGGTAGCTTTTATCCGTTGAGCGATGGCCCTTCCATGCGGTACCACCGGATCACTAAGTCCGACTTTCGTCCCTGCTCGACTTGTAGGTCTCGCAGTCAAGCTCCCTTATGCCTTTGCACTCTTCGAATGATTTCCAACCATTCTGAGGGAACCTTGGAACGCCTCCGTTACTCTTTAGGAGGCGACCGCCCCAGTCAAACTGCCCGCCTGACACGGTCCCCGTACCCGGTAAGGGTACTAGGTTAGAACCTAGATACGATCAGGGTGGTATCCCAACGGCGCCTCCACCGAAGCTTGCGCTCCGATTTCTACGGCTCCCACCTATCCTGTACAGATCGTACCCAAATTCAATATCAAGCTGCAGTAAAGCTCCATGGGGTCTTTCCGTCTTGTCGCGGGTAACCTGCATCTTCACAGGTATTAAAATTTCACCGGATCTCTCGTTGAGACAGCGCCCAAGTCGTTACGCCATTCGTGCGGGTCAGAATTTACCTGACAAGGAATTTCGCTACCTTAGGACCGTTATAGTTACGGCCGCCGTTTACTGGGGCTTCGGTTCATAGCTTCGGGTTACCCCTAACCACTCCCCTTAACCTTCCAGCACCGGGCAGGCGTCAGCCCGTATACTTCGCCTTGCGGCTTCGCACAGACCTGTGTTTTTGCTAAACAGTCGCTTGGGCCTTTTCACTGCGGCCCCCTCGTGCTATTCACACTACCGGGGCACCCCTTCTCCCGAAGTTACGGGGTCATTTTGCCGAGTTCCTTAACGAGAGTTCTTCCGCGCGCCTTAGAATTCTCTTCTCGCCTACCTGTGTCGGTTTGCGGTACGGGCACCTTCTCCTGGCTAGAGGCTTTTCTTGGCAGTGTGAGATCATGACCTTCGCTACTATAATTTTCGCTCCCCATCACAGCCCAGCCTTAACGATGTGCGGATTTGCCTACACATCAGCCTCACTGCTTAGACGGACATATCCATCAGTCCGCGTCACTACCCTCCTGCGTCACCCCATCGCTCATAGCGGATTACGGTGGTACAGTAATTTCAAACTGTTGTCCTTCGACTACGCCTTTCGGCCTCGCCTTAGGTCCCGACTTACCCTGAGCGGACGAGCCTTCCTCAGGAAACCTTGGGCTTTCGGCGGATCAGATTCTCACTGATCTTTTCGTTACTCATACCGGCATTCTCACTTGTATGCTGTCCAGCGCTCCTTACGGTACACCTTCAACCCACATACAACGCTCCCCTACCCCAGATACATACGTATCTAGCCATAGCTTCGGTGGTGTGTTTAGCCCCGTTACATTTTCGGCGCAGAGTCACTCGACCAGTGAGCTATTACGCACTCTTTCAATGGTGGCTGCTTCTAAGCCAACATCCTGGTTGTCTGTGCAACTCCACATCCTTTCCCACTTAACACACACTTGGGGACCTTAGCTGATGGTCTGGGCTGTTTCCCTTTTGACAATGGATCTTAGCACTCACTGTCTGACTCCCGGCAATAAGTATATGGCATTCGGAGTTTGACTGAGCTTGGTAATCCTTGCGGACCCCGCACCCAATCAGTGCTCTACCTCCACTACTCTTATACCGAGGCTAGCCCTAAAGCTATTTCGGGGAGAACCAGCTATCTCCGAGTTCGATTGGAATTTCTCCGCTACCCCCACCTCATCCCCGCATTTTTCAACATGCGTGGGTTCGGGCCTCCAGTGCGTGTTACCGCACCTTCACCCTGGACAGGGGTAGATCACACGGTTTCGGGTCTACGTCCACATACTCAATCGCCCTATTCAGACTCGCTTTCGCTGCGGCTCCGTCTTCTCGACTTAACCTTGCATGTTAAACGTAACTCGCCGGTTCATTCTACAAAAGGCACGCCATCACCCATAGATAGGGCTCTGACTTTTTGTAAGCACACGGTTTCAGGTTCTATTTCACTCCCCTTCCGGGGTGCTTTTCACCTTTCCCTCACGGTACTGTTTCACTATCGGTCGCCAGGTAGTATTTAGCCTTAGCAGATGGTCCTGCTGGATTCATACGGGGTTTCACGTGCCCCGCACTACTCGGGATCCGTCTCGGAGAGAACACAGTTTAGGCTACAGGGCTTTTACCTCTATCGCGGGCCTTTCCAGACCTCTTCACCTACCATATTCCTTTGTAACTCCATGTGAGACGTCCCACAACCCCTAAGAGCAAGCTCTTAGGTTTAGGCTGTTCCGCGTTCGCTCGCCGCTACTGACGGAATCACTATTGTTTTCTCTTCCTCAGGGTACTTAGATGTTTCAGTTCCCCTGGTCTGCCTCTACATCTCCTATGTGTTCAGAGATGAGTAACTGCGAATTACCACAGCTGGGTTTCCCCATTCGGACACCCCCGGATCAAAGCTTGCTTACAGCTCCCCGAGGCAGTTTCGTTGTTCGCCACGTCCTTCGTCGGCTCCTGGCGCCTAGGCATCCTCCGTGTGCTCTTATTAGCTTAACCTTGATTTTTCCGCAGGAAAATATCGAACGATATCTTCTTTGAAAAATCTCACTAATAACATTTACTTGTTTGCACAAGTTGCTAAAAGATGTTCTAAAACGCAAATTCGTTTCGGTATCCAGTTTTCAAGGATCAATGTTTAAAACAGGTATTGAATTAAAATTATGGTGGAGCCAAGCGGGATCGAACCGCTGACCTCCTGCTTGCAAGGCAGGCGCTCTCCCAGCTGAGCTATGGCCCCATAAAAGGATATAATGTCATATGGTGGGCCTTGGTGGACTCGAACCACCGACCTCACCCTTATCAGAGGTGCGCTCTAACCAACTGAGCTAAAAGCCCATATAACATATATAATATTGTGAATCAACCAAAGAATGGTTGTCCGCTTGGCGGCGTCCTACTCTCCCAGGACCCTTCGGTCCAAGTACCATCGGCGCTGGAGGGCTTAACGGTCGTGTTCGGGATGGGTACGTGTGGAACCCCTCCGCTATCGCCACCAAACGCATACGAAAGAGACTTGCTCTTTCAAAACTGAACACGAGTGAGTGTTCGAACCCGAAGGTTCTATAATGGAAGTTTAACTTCCGATTTGAATGTCTTCATTGCAGAAGACGATTCTCCATAGAAAGGAGGTGATCCAGCCGCACCTTCCGATACGGCTACCTTGTTACGACTTCACCCCAATCATCTACCCCACCTTCGGCGGCTGGCTCCCTTGCGGGTTACCCCACCGACTTCGGGTGTTGTAAACTCTCGTGGTGTGACGGGCGGTGTGTACAAGACCCGGGAACGTATTCACCGCGGCATGCTGATCCGCGATTACTAGCAATTCCGACTTCATGCAGGCGAGTTGCAGCCTGCAATCCGAACTGAGACCGGCTTTGATGGGATTGGCTTCACCTCGCGGTTTCGCTTCCCGTTGTACCGGCCATTGTAGTACGTGTGTAGCCCAGGTCATAAGGGGCATGATGATTTGACGTCATCCCCACCTTCCTCCGGTTTGTCACCGGCAGTCACTCTAGAGTGCCCAACATTACTTGCTGGCAACTAAAGTTAAGGGTTGCGCTCGTTGCGGGACTTAACCCAACATCTCACGACACGAGCTGACGACAACCATGCACCACCTGTCTCCTCTGTCCCGAAGGCCGCCACTATCTCTAGTGGATTCAGAGGGATGTCAAGACCTGGTAAGGTTCTTCGCGTTGCTTCGAATTAAACCACATACTCCACTGCTTGTGCGGGTCCCCGTCAATTCCTTTGAGTTTCAGTCTTGCGACCGTACTCCCCAGGCGGAGTGCTTACTGTGTTAACTTCGGCACCAAGGGTATCGAAACCCCTAACACCTAGCACTCATCGTTTACGGCGTGGACTACCAGGGTATCTAATCCTGTTTGCTCCCCACGCTTTCGCGCCTCAGCGTCAGTTACAGCCCAGAAAGTCGCCTTCGCCACTGGTGTTCCTCCACATATCTACGCATTTCACCGCTACACGTGGAATTCCACTTTCCTCTTCTGTACTCAAGTCACCCAGTTTCCAGTGCGACCTCAGGTTGAGCCCAAGGTTTAAACACCAGACTTAAATGACCGCCTGCGCGCGCTTTACGCCCAATAATTCCGGACAACGCTTGCCCCCTACGTATTACCGCGGCTGCTGGCACGTAGTTAGCCGGGGCTTTCTTCTCAGGTACCGTCACTCCGATAGCAGTTACTCTACCGGACGTTCTTCCCTGGCAACAGAGCTTTACGATCCGAAAACCTTCATCACTCACGCGGCGTTGCTCCGTCAGACTTTCGTCCATTGCGGAAGATTCCCTACTGCTGCCTCCCGTAGGAGTCTGGGCCGTGTCTCAGTCCCAGTGTGGCCGTTCACCCTCTCAGGTCGGCTACGCATCGTCGCCTTGGTGGGCCGTTACCCCACCAACTAGCTAATGCGCCGCAGGCCCATCCCTCAGTGACAGATTGCTCCGTCTTTCATTCTTTCTTCAGGAGAAAAAAGAAATTATCCGGTATTAGCTACCGTTTCCGGTAGTTATCCCAGTCTAAGGGGCAGGTTGCCTACGTGTTACTCACCCGTCCGCCGCTAAGTTATTTTGAAAGCAAGCTTTCAAAATAACTCCGCTCGACTTGCATGTATTAGGCACGCCGCCAGCGTTCGTCCTGAGCCAGGATCAAACTCTCCAATTAGTATTGAAAAGAGCGATATGCTCATTTTGAAACATCTGACGAGAAAATTAATTCTCTAATTTTGGATTTCACTTTCGCGATTTCCCACTCACTCGTTGTTCAGTTTTCAAAGATCAATGTCTCATCTTTCGTTGTCGTTGCTTGTCAGCAGCGACCTTTATAATATATCACAGCACCTTTGTTTTCGTCAAGCGTTTTTTTAATTTCTTTTTTTCGCTTACCGTTTCAGCAAGTTGTTAATCAACATCTTGTCCAAAGGGGCGAGACTTAATGTATCATATTTTTCAAACTCACGTCAAGCATTAAAACAAAATAATTCTTAATCCTATTAACATTACTACGCCTGGAAGGCCAAGAACCGTTACTGCGCCTATGGTTGCGGGATTCAGGGGAATATGAACTTGTGTGATTAAACCCGAGAAATTCACTACATATATCGCGAGCGCAGCCAGTACCAAATGAGCTCCGAACAGACTAAGCCATCCAAAGCCAAGTTTTTTTCGGAATACAATTACACTCAACAACACAACCGATATGACTAGTACTCCTATAGCTAACATTCTTAGCATGTTGATCCCTCCTATATTTCCTTTTGACTAGCGCCTACATCTGACTGCTATTTAATCCAATGCTCTTTGCATGTTTGAGATGTATCTGATACTTGCGCTCTGCTGCCTCTAAAATATAAATAGCATAATCAATTTGATCTTGACCCAACGCTTCATCAAACATTAGGTACGCTCTCTCCCACTCAGATTGCGCCTTACGAACCTCCAGCAACGTTTCCCAGCCCTCCGTATCTTTTCTACCCTGTTCTTCATCTGCTCCCCGCCACAATGAGGTCCACCATCCCATTACTCATTCCTCCTCAGAATAATTTCGATGCAAAATTACATCTCGTTATTCTCATTCATATCGGGATAGGGACAAACTTAGAACAAAAAAAGGAGGCCCAGGGGGCCTCCTTTTGAAAAACACGACTTTAGAGCTACTAGAATAGCTCACGACGACCTTCCAACGCTTTGGACAAGGTAACCTCGTCGGCATATTCAAGATCGCCACCAACAGGCAAGCCATGGGCTATTCTGGTGATTTTAATCTCAAAAGGCCGAACTAAACGAGAAATATACATCGCCGTTGCCTCACCCTCAATGTTGGGGTTAGTCGCCATGATAAGCTCACTCACTCTTTCATCACTCAAACGAGTCAATAATTCCTTCAAGCGAATATCATCAGGGCCTATACCTTCCATAGGTGAAATCGCACCCTGAAGAACGTGATAATACCCATTAAACTCTTTGGTTCGTTCTATTGCCACCAAATCCTTGGAGTCTTGGATCACACAGATTACTGAAGGATCTCTAGTTTTGTCCTGACATATCTTACACGGGTCCGTATCCGTAATATTACAGCAGACGGAGCAATAATGAAGATTACGCTTGACACTTACTAGCGCTTTAGCAAAATCAATGACGTCATCCTCTTTCATGTTAAGCACATGAAAAGCTAACCGGGCGGCTGTCTTCGGCCCAATCCCGGGCAAGCGCGTAAAAGCATCGATCAGCTTGGCTAGCGGTTCGGGATAATACAAATTAATAATTCTCCTTTAGACGAAGTGGAGTGAGTGAATTAGAACAAGCCTGGGATCTTCATTCCACCAGTAAATTTACCCATATCATTGTTCGCAAGGTCTTCAGCTTGAGTCAAAGCATCATTAACTGCAGTGATTACCAAATCCTGTAGCATTTCAACATCTTCCGGATCAACAGCTTCTGGCTTGATTTGGATAGAAAGCAACTTTTTGTGGCCATTAACTTGAACTGTAACTACACCGCCACCTGATGAGCCTTCAATTACCTTGCCACCTAGTTCTTCTTGAGCTTTAAGCATTTGCTCCTGCATTTTCTTAACTTGCTTCATCATTTGGTTCATATTATTCATACATCATCTCTCCTTTGGAATGCGCAATTTGCGCTAGTATGCTTACATTACTCTTTTATGACAACAAGGTCTTCTCCAAAAAGCTGGATAGCCTCATCAATCCAAGGTTCAGATTTCGCATCTGCAGTATCATGTTCATGCTCTAGCCGCAACTCTTCCTTGCTAGGCTGTCCCACTGACTTCTGAGCGGCTTCGTTCCAATCGCGCTGCATTATAGTTACCAGTCTATAAGGTTTACCAAGACGCGCTGCAAACACATTCTCAATGACCTGTCTGTTTGCTGGCTTCTCCGTTGTATCACGATGAATCGTGTTCTTAAACGCAACAAGCACAGCATCGTCCATTACAGATACAGGTTCTCCGTCTACAAACCACGCATGAACCGTTACCTTCTCCTCTTTTACCCCTTGCAAGACAAGACTCCACTGTTTGTAGATAGCTGCAAAATCAGGACTATCCTTACCAGCAATAAACTTATCAACATTTGGAGGCATTTTGGAGGTTGCAGAGATTCTAGGCGCAGAACTTGGAGTCGGATTCGATTTCGCAGAAGAGGCACCATCTCGCCCACCTCCGGAAATACCACCGGCCTGCAATGCCTGCTCCAGCTTTTTCTCCAGCGCAGTAATCTGTCTCTTGAGCAGATCCAGTTCACCAGAGTGGACTGCAGGAGCATTCACCCCTGACCCAGCCTGTAATGCACCTAACGGAGCAGCTGATGCGGTCTCACTTTCCTCTTGCTGCAAGCTACAAAGCTTCATCAGCGCGACTTCAAACAAAGTCTGTGGATGAGTAGCATATTTCATTTCACCCAGGTACTTATTAAGTGTATCTACGATCTGAAACAGACGATCCCGGGAAAATGCGGTGGCCATATCTTTAAACTCGGCGGGATTAAGCACTCGCTCCGTCAGTTGATCGGCCCCAGGTACCATCTTAATCATCAATAAATCACGGAAATAATACATAAGATTCTCTAGACATTTATCAGCACTCTTACCTTCATGCATAAGCTGTTCAACAAGCTCCAGCAGAAGACCCATATCACCTTCCAATATGGCAGTGGCAAGACGTGCAAATTGCTCAGAGGGTATCCCTCCGGTCATCCCCAGGACTTGTTCGTACGTAACTTTGCCATCTGTAAAAGATGAAATCTGATCCAGCAAACTCACTGCATCGCGCATACCTCCATCAGAAAGGCGGGCAATATACTGCAATGCGTTAACATCAGCTGTAATCCCTTCCTTCTCACAGATAGCACTTAGATGTGCTGTCTGCTCTTCCAAAGCTACTCTGCGGAAGTCAAAACGCTGACAACGAGAAATGATCGTCGCTGGCAATTTATGAGGTTCCGTAGTCGCAAGGATGAACATTGCATGTGACGGCGGTTCTTCCAATGTCTTTAATAGCGCATTAAATGCTTCTGTTGTCAGCATATGCACTTCATCAATAATATACACTTTACGGCGCACCTCGGTAGGTGCATATTTCACCTTGTCCCGGAGGTCGCGAATCTCTTCTACGCCCCGGTTAGATGCCGCGTCTATTTCCTGCACATCCATCACATTACCCGCAGTGATTCGCAAGCAGGAAGGACACTCGTTGCAAGGCTCCGGACCTGGCCCACGTTCACAATTGACCGCTTTCGCTAAGACTTTAGCAGCACTTGTCTTACCAGTTCCCCGCGGACCACTGAACAGATAGGCATGCGAAACCCGCTGTTCACGAATTGCGTTCTGCAGCGTTTGGATAATGTGCTGTTGTCCAACCATGTCTTGAAACGACTGCGGCCGCCAAGCACGGTACAGCGCGATATGTTCCACTATGCATTACCCTCTCTTAGGCTGCCTCTTTCCCGGCATTTGTCGCAAATTTATTATACTATATTCATCGGCTATTGACCAAAAACAAAAAGCATCTTTGCTTGTGGCAAAGATGCTGTTATAAACAGAATTATAAACCGTGCACCTGTTATTGATGACTACGATCCAAGCGGCAACCCTACATGACTGCTCGGGCTAGGCCACCCTCCGGCACAAGAGTAAACTTACTTATGGCTGCTTCCTTCCGGACCTGACCAGGTTCATAAGCACTCATTGCGGAGGACCCAACCGTCAACACAGCCCGTAGGAACCAAGGCCTCACATCGATAGCACCTCTAACAGGAATTCAACCTCGCTACAGCGGATTGCGAGTTACAGGGCACCGCTACCTCCCCGTCTAGCACGGCGAAGATAAGTATAGCTCACGCCCGGATAAAAATCAACTCCAAGACATAAAATGAGCCCCCAGCGAGAAAGCTGGGAGCTCGATCTAACCATTAAGCCGCTAAGCGGCTATTCCAATTAGATACCGTATTTCTTCTTGAATTTATCAACGCGACCGCCGGCATCCAGGAACTTCTGCTTGCCAGTGAAGAAAGGATGGCAGCTGGAGCAAATTTCAACACGAAGCTCTTGTTTAACAGAGCCAGCTTCGAAAGAGTTGCCACATGCGCAGGTTACCTTAGTTAAGTTATACTTTGGTTGAATTGCTGCTTGCATTTTGAATTTCACCTCTCATGCCCTAAGCCTCATGCGGACCCAGAGTTATATGATTACACTGTGGTATTTTAGCACGAAAAATTCAATTGATCAATATGTTTCATTGGTAATTCATTGGTACATTTAATCTATTAAATGTTGAGTTGCCGTTGCTTTACCCGAGCCATATTTGCTGGTGGTACATGTGTGTAAGAACCAATAACAACATCCGGCAATTCGTCCCGGAAAATTTCCAGCATTGTCTTCATGCCGAGAATTTCACCCTTAGCAGGAGGAATTAACTCCAGATAACTCTCTGGATCAATGTTCAGATTACGCATCTGAATAAGCTTCAGATCCGTACGTCTTACAAACTCCACCATCGCCTCAATCTCTTCTTCGCGATCAGTTACTCCAGGGAAAATCAGATAGTTGATCGATGTGTAAACACCTTGCGAGGCAGCATATTTCAAAGACTTCTCTACATTAGCCAATGTGTAGCCACGTGGTTTGTAATAAGCATTGTAATGATCATCTAGAGCACTAATCGTGCTGACACGCATCAAATCCAGCCCAGCATCGACGATTCCACGAATATGATCGCTTAAGCCAGCATTGGTGTTGATATTAATGTAGCCCATGTCAGTAATCGAGCGCACTTCACGGATTGCTTCTATAATAAGTTTTGCCTGCGTAGAAGGCTCACCTTCACAGCCTTGTCCAAAACTGATAATCGATTCAGGCGTCTTCAAGTGCTCCAACATAACTTGTGAAATTTCATTAACCGTTGGTCGGAAATTCATACGAGTCTGCGGAGACACAAAACCACTATCATCAGGTTGCTCAGAAATACAGCCAAAACATCCAGCATTACATGAATAAGAGACAGGCACACCGCCCTCCCAGCGCCCTAAGAAGGTGTTGGAGGAAGTCAGGCATTCATAACCAAGCGCACAGTTAGAAAGATGCTCATAGAGACGGTTATCAGGATATTTGGCAGTCAACTCGCCAACACTTACCTCAAGATCCTGTTTATCACAGTTCAGTGGGTTCCACTTCTCCGGATTATCGGTTGGATCTGCCGCAACATAGAACCCGCCATCCTTCCACACTACAGCCGAATACCCAAACAGAGGAAGCTTGTAAGACTTATCTGTCTTTACATACCCAGGAAGACACAAGCGAGTATAGCCCTGAGGCAGCAGCGCGCCTACAGCCTGTGAGCCATCCGGCAACGCCATCATTTCACCTGTCTCAGGATCCATACCCACAGCCCGCGTACTAGGCAAGCCCACAAGAGTAGCGCCTTCAGGCAGCGGTATCAACTCTTCCTCCAACATTTCAACGATCATATCTCCACTACGGGCTAACCCGTACAGTTCTGGATGATCATATACGTTTCCTTGCCCGTCGGCATATACCAAATACATGTTAGTCTCCTCTTATTATCAATTCTCAAGTTGTAGGCACTGAAGAAGTCTTTGCCCGTGTTGTGCGACGAGCAGCCGTACCACTGTTGGAAGTTCCTCCGCTACTTGCAGTTCCATTTGGCGATTGTTTAGCTCCCGCAACGTCAAATGATGCTAAGAATTCAGCATTAGTCTTTGTATCACGCAGCTTTTTGATGAATCCCTCCACAAAATCGTAGGATTCATTCATATTTTTGCGAATCGCCCAGATCGTATCAAGCTCTTCTTTGCTCAAGAGCACTTCTTCACGACGTGTACCTGAACGACGAATATCAATAGCAGGGAATATACGGCGTTCCGCCAATTTTCGGTCCAAATGAAGCTCCATATTACCAGTACCCTTAAACTCTTCATAAATAATATCATCCATACGTGATCCGGTATCAATTAAAGCAGTTGCTAAAATAGTCAGTGAACCGCCCTCTTCTACATTCCGTGCAGAGCCAAAAAACCGTTTCGGCCGATGAAAGGCTGCTGGGTCAATCCCCCCACTAAGCGTGCGTCCAGATGGTGGAACCACAAGATTATACGCACGTGCAAGACGGGTAATGCTGTCTAAAAGAATAACTACATCCTTCTTGTGCTCAACTAAACGAAGAGCTCTTTGCAACACAAGTTCGGCCACTTTAATATGATTCTCTGGAAGCTCATCAAACGTCGATGCAACCACTTCGCCTTTTACTGAACGCTGCATATCAGTTACTTCTTCGGGACGCTCATCTATTAGCAATACAAAGAGTTCAATCTCAGGATTATTAGTGGAAATACTATTGGCAATTTCTTTCAAGAGGAGCGTTTTTCCTGCTTTAGGAGGTGCTACAATCAAACCCCGCTGCCCCAAACCTACAGGAGCGAGCAAATCCATTATTCGGGTAGACAAATGAGTAGGGGATGTTTCAAGCGGTAGCTTGTCTTGCGGATAAAGTGGTGTTAATGCTGGAAAATGTAGTCGCTCCGCTGCGCTAGCAGGGTTCTCGCCATTAACGGCATTGACTTGAAGCAGGCCAAAATATCGTTCATTTTCTTTCGGCGTCCGGCATTTCCCAGATACAAGATCTCCGCTTCTGAGATCAAACTTCCGAATTTGTGAGGCTGAGATATAAATATCTTCAGCGCTAGGCAAATAGTTAATCGGCCTTAGAAATCCATAACCCTCGGGTAGAATTTCCAGTACGCCTTCCATAAACATAAGACCGCTTTGCTCTGCCTGTGCCCGAAGGATCGCAAAGATCAGTTCCCGTTTCTTCAGCTGTCCGTAATAAGGGATCTGGTATTTCTTGGCCAGCTTATACAACTCGGTCAGCTTCATTTCTTCCAAATCGGAAATTTGAAGATCCATGTAATAACCACCTATTCAATTTTTAAATGAGTTCGCCCTAGTCTATCTACTAGGCAAAATGATGAGTCTATTAAAATGCCCATTAGGATATTAATACCCAATTTGGAAGGATATATGCGGTAAATAAGCAAATAAACCTCCTTCCAAACGGGATATCCTAATTTTATTCGTTCTCACGCCAAACATGAGCACCAAGTTGTCGAAGGTTGCTCACTAAATTATCATAACCACGGTCAATATATTCTACGCCGGTCACCTCGGTGATCCCATCCCCTACTGTCAATCCAGCAATGACAAGAGCAGCGCCTGCCCGTAAATCAGTCGCTTTCACCTTTGCAGCGTTAAGCTTACCACCCTCAATAATTGCAGAACGGCCTTCAACGCGTATTTTCGCGCCCATCCGTACCAATTCTGGCACATGTTTAAAACGGTTGCTGTAGACGAAATCGCTAAGCACACTAACACCTTCCGCCTGTGTCAACATACTTGTCATAGGAGATTGTAAATCTGTAGGAAAGCCAGGATAGGTCAACGCTTTGACATCTGCGTGCTCATATTTAGCTCTACCTATAACGCGAATACTTTCGTCAAGCTCTTCAATCTCAACGCCCATCTCTAAAAGCTTGGCCGTTAAAGCTTCCAAGTGCTTAGGAATAACGTTATCTATCAACACATTACCACGCGTAGCCGCAGCGGCAATCATATAAGTTCCTGCTTGAATCCGATCGGGAATAATGGAGTGACGGCAACCGTGCATCTCCGATACCCCTTCGATTCTGATGGTTTCTGTACCGGCGCCTTTAATAACAGCGCCCATAGAGTTCAATAGGGTTGCTACATCTATAATCTCAGGCTCTTTAGCCGCATTTTCAATAATTGTGGAGCCTTTGGCACGTGAAGCCGCAAGCATGATGTTAATAGTGGCACCTACGCTTGATACGTCTAAATAAATCTTCGCACCGCGTAGCTCTTTAGCATATAAGTGGATAGAACCATGTTCGTTGGTAACTGTTGCTCCCAGTGCCTCGAATCCTTTGATATGCTGATCGATTGGACGAGGTTCGAAGTTACAACCACCGGGTAGACCTATTGTCGCTTCTTTGAATCTTCCAAGTAGAGCTCCCATCATATAATACGAAGCTCGAAGTTTCTTAACCGGACCATTAGGCATAGGTATAGATACAATACGCGAAGGATCAATTTTCATCTGGTTGCCTGACCAAGATACACTTGCGCCAAGCTCTTGCAAGATTTCGGAGTAAACGGCTACATCACTAAGGGACGGTAAATTATCAAGAACAACTTCAGATTCGGCCAAAATCGCCGCAGGAATAAGTGCAATAGCACTATTCTTTGCTCCACTGATGGTTACAACGCCCTCTAGCGGACGTCCACCGCCAATCATTAATTTTTCCATAGATTTATCAATTTCCCCCTACGTGTATTGCAGCTGTGTGGGCAATACGTGCTGTGGACTTTTAGTGATGAAAATGGAAAGACACCGGCTAAGCGGTGTGCTTTCCTCATCAAACTATTCAACTGGGCAGAGCTACACCCTGCCCTTTACAAATTGCTTGTCCACCTGTGGCGGAAGCTAACAATGATTAGGCTTTGTTGTTGGATCCAAATTCGCGGATTTTACCGATAACGGTTTCTTTGATCGCATCGCGACCTGGTGCGATGAATGTACGTGGATCGTAAGCATCAGGTTTAGCAGCTAGAACTTCGCGAACAACTTTTGCGAACACGATTTGGTTCTCAGTGTTTACGTTGATTTTGGAAGTACCCAAGGAGATAGCTTTCTTGATGTCATGTTCAGGAATACCTGTACCACCATGAAGAACCATTGGGATGTTAGTAGCGTCGCGGATTTCTTCCATTTCTTTAAATCCGAGGTTAGGCTCGCCATGGTAAGGTCCATGAACGGAACCTAGTGCAGGAGCCAAAGTGTCGATACCTGTTTCTTTAACAATACGTACGCACTCATCAAGCTTAGCATACATGATGCCGCCGATAACGTCGTCTTCTTGTCCACCAACAGTACCTACTTCTGCTTCTACAGAAACACCTTTAGCGTGAGCATATTCAACGACTTTTTTAGTCATATCAATGTTCTCATCGATTGGGTGGTGGGAACCGTCGATCATTACGGATGTAAATCCAGCATCAATTGCTGCTTTACATTTATCAAAGCTAGATCCATGGTCAAGGTGGATCGCTACAGGAACTGTGATATTCATATCGATAATTAGACCTTCTACCATTTTAACAACAGTAGTGAAGCCGCCCATGTGACGTGCTGCGCCTTCGGATACACCAAGGATTACTGGTGATTTCTCTTGTTCAGCGGCACCAAGAATAGCTTGTGTCCACTCCAAGTTGTTAATGTTGTACTGACCTACTGCGTATTTTCCTTCAAGTGCTTTGTTCAACATGTCTGTCATAGATACTAATGGCATGGTTTCATCCTCCTAAGAATGTTGGTTGGCTATGTTTTTAAACCGACATCACATACAGGCTTATTATAACACATCCTGAGTCAAATACTAAATAGGATAAACAAAAAAATGTCCCGGTGGGACGATTTTTATCCAGCCCGTATAGCATTTGCACTCAAACTGTTTATAATCACCATAACCAAATAGAATCGATACAGAAAATATCACTTTAACTGCATTGATCTACAGACTTATTATGAAGATGCATATTGACCGCTACCCGCATTTCATCGATGTCAAATGGCTTTGTGAAATGCATCAATGCGCCTAGCTTGGTTGCTTCCTTAATCATATCCAGCTCTCCATAAGCGGTCATCATTATGACCTTAATGGATGGATTTAGTTCCTTCAGATGCTTCAAAATCTCGAGTCCATCCATTCCCGGTATTTTCATATCGAGCAAAACCAAGTCAGGAGACTCACTGCGAACAATGTCTAAGGCCAATTTTCCGTTAGCTGCTTGAAATGTCGTATATCCTTCGCTATTGAACACTTCCATAAGAAGAATCCGAATCCCATTCTGATCATCGACAATTAACACTTTCTTTTTTTCCATATAATACCCTCCCAGAGATTAAGCCAGATTGACTATACCGCGCTCTCCACAGCTAACGGCCCCTTCAGAAACTAACCCATACGAAACCTATTATTCGTGCTTCACTGCTCAAATCCTGCTAATTGGATAAAATGGGTAAATAAAGAGTCTGAATTACAGTGATGTCATTTACGGAGCTCTTCAAAATGGACAAACAGGCATAAACACCTTCGGCGTCCCTATAAGGACGGTAAGCGTTTAAGCGAAAAATATTAGACATAAAGAATAGATGAACAACTTATACTTTCGAATAGTTAAAAAAAAGAGCCTCCCATGGGAGGCTCTTCAGGTTTGATACAGAACCCGCAGGTTCCGATTATATTTACAAAATTACTGCTGTTCGGAATGAGTCAAAGAAGCTTTGACGAAATCACGGAACAACGGTTGTGGACGGTTCGGACGTGAAGTGAATTCCGGATGGAATTGAACCGACAAGAACCAAGGATGTCCCGGAAGCTCTACGATCTCAACTAAACGGCCATCTGGAGAGGTTCCGGAAATAACCAGACCTGCTTTTTCAATCTCATCACGGTACGTATTGTTGAACTCATACCGGTGACGGTGACGCTCATAAACCAGTTCATCATCGTAGCAAGACATTGCCAGGGAACCCTCAGCAATCTTACAAGGATACAAGCCAAGACGCATAGTACCGCCCATATCTTCAATATCCTTCTGCTCAGGAAGCAGATCGATCAGTGGATATGGTGTGTTCGGATCGATTTCGGAGCTATTCGCACCTTGTAGACCTAGAACAGAACGGCCATATTCGATTACGGAAACTTGCATACCTAAGCAAATTCCGAAGAAAGGTATCAATTTCTCACGGGCATAACGAATCGCGGAGATTTTACCTTCAATTCCCCGATCACCGAAACCACCAGGAACAAGAATACCACCAATACCACGCAGCATTTCGTCCACGTTCTCATCCGTAATTTCCTCTGCATTCACCCAGCGAATCTTAACCTCTGCATTAGCAGCAAAGCCTGCGTGTGAAAGTGATTCAACAACGCTCAAATAAGCGTCATGCAGGGCTACGTACTTGCCAACAATCGCAATTTCCACTGTTTTTTCAAGCTTCTGAATCCGTTCAAGCATACTTTCCCATTCACGCATATCTGGTGCAGGTGTTGTAAGCTTCAAATGATTAACAACAATCTCGTCCAATCCTTCATCACGAAGATTCAATGGAACTTCATACAACGTTGAAGCATCGCGGCATTCCACAACAGCATTAGCATCAATATCGCAAAAGAGTGCGATCTTCGCTTTCATATCTGCGGAAAGCTCATATTCCGTACGGCACACGATGACATTCGGTTGAATACCGATACTGCGCAGCTCTTTAACACTGTGTTGTGTCGGCTTTGTCTTCACTTCTCCAGCAGCCTTGATATAAGGAATCAAGGTTACGTGGATATACATCACATTTTCCCGTCCGATATCACTCTTGATCTGACGAATGGCTTCCAGGAACGGAAGACTTTCAATATCACCTACGGTTCCACCAATCTCTGTGATTACAACATCAGAGTTGGTCTCGCGGCCTGCACGGAACACGCGTTCTTTGATCTCATTCGTAATGTGTGGGATAACTTGTACAGTTCCGCCCAAATACTCTCCACGACGTTCCTTGCTGATTACGGATGAATAGATCTTACCTGTCGTCACATTGTTGTTCTTTGACAGATTAATATCAATAAACCGTTCATAGTGTCCAAGGTCAAGGTCAGTCTCCGCACCGTCATCGGTTACGAATACTTCACCGTGCTGATAAGGACTCATCGTTCCAGGGTCTACGTTAAGATACGGATCAAATTTCTGAATCGTTACCTTTAGACCTCTGTTTTTGAGCAGCCTGCCCAGCGAAGCGGCGGTAATGCCCTTGCCCAGGGAAGACACAACGCCACCCGTTACAAAAATATACTTTGTCACTGTAAAACCCTCCTAAATAAAGTCCAGACATAAAAGCGGCGCATGGTGTTTATCGTAACCCGTTTTACTATCATCAAAACAGGGGAAATCAAAAGTTTGATTCACCGGGGAAAACATAAAACGTTGTCCCGCAAATTACATAAAACTACAGCTACTTTGCATCTAAAAAAACAAAAAAGTGACACCCGTAGAACCGGGGCACTTTTTATTTTAAGAAACGCGTTTATTAACTTACATGATAAGCCCATGCAATAGTTTACTCTGACGTTCCCCCACTGTCAAGGGAGGAATTATACCATCAGCAAGACTCTTTGAAATTATTTATCTTACTTGTCAGCTTCTGCATCGTCTTCATCTGAGTCATCTTCTGCATCGTCTTCATCTGAGTCATCTTCGTCTATGTCATCTTCATCGATCACGACATCTTCGTCGACTTCTTCTTCGCTGTCGTCGTCGGAATAGAGGTCGTCGCGATCTTCGTCAATAGCGTCGAAATCCTCTTCTTCAGCAGCGTAGTTTTCTTCTTCTTCAGCAAAGTCGTCATCTTCCAAATCATCGTCTTCATCGTTGATGATACGCACGCGTTTGGTGTTACCAACCGGATCATCAGAGCGCTCTAGAGGATACCAGCGTTTCAATCCCCAAAGGTTGGTTCCGACACAGGCAAAACGCCCATCAATGTTAATCTCGGTATATAACTGGGCAATAGTATCTTGGCTTTGTTGATCGGTCATGCCGCGCAACTTGGCTACCTCGACCATCAGATCACGGTAATAATACGGTGTATTGGCTGCCTTAAGCACTAGAAAGGCCAAATCCACCATCGGCATTTCTTTAACTTTCTCAGGGTCTAGCTTTAAATTGAGTGGCGTACTCACTAAAGGACACTTCCTCTCACGCATTGTTCACATTACGGTTTATTTCAATAATATCCATTAACAAAACTAAGTAAAACCTATTTGACAACAAATTGCAAGTCAAAAGCGGTAACAGCTGACAGAAAGAGCCTTCAGGCTGTTATCCATAGCAGAAACCTGTCTCCATCTTGAAGAAGGATAAGCCCATAACATATGTACCCGTGTGAAACATATAATTCCTTTTAAATAAAAAAAGGCGGAGGAAACCCTCCGCGCATGACTGTATCCACGCCAAGGATCGGCTCCTTACGTGATGTTACAAAGAGAGTGTTAATCTCTTCTGTCTATTTTATGTAAAGCGCCGTCTTTTGACACGATGGGCAGCCCATTTCGTTAAAAAAGGGCAAGTTCCCATTCGGACCCCCTCTTCCACTCATACAATATGGCAGCAGGGCACCGAGGAGGGGACAGCGAAACCTATGGACTATTACAAATTTTGGCACATGCTTCTTGAAGAAATATCGGTTGCCCCCAACAATGGTGAGCGGCGTATTCTTACCTTCAATGATCCCCGCCAGTATACCGGAGCTTTTACACAATGGAAGGCGCTGAAAGCGAAGCAGCCTGAGCTGCGGCAAGTGCAGGTATCTCCGCTGATTCGGGCCTTTTTTGTGCCTGCTGCCGGAGCTGGAAAACTAATGAACCGATTTGCAGATCTCCTAAATGTCGAAGAGGATCTACAAATACAAATCCATTCTATAGCTAACGAAAAAAGCGGAACCGCTACACTCCCTTGGGGAGTAAAAGCCATTCATGCTCCTCAGGCATGGTCCAAATCAACTGGAGTTCACGTCAAAATCGGCGTAATCGATACAGGAGCTGATTACCGCCATCCCGATCTGAAGCATTCATTAGCCTCAGGGGTCAACCTACTACACCGCGGAATGTTGCCGCTGGATGATAACGGTCACGGAACTCATATCGCCGGGACCTTAGCGGCAGCAGGGGGAAATCGTGGGATGATGGGTGTAGCACCACGGGCACTACTATATCCAGTCAAGGCTTTTGATCATAGTGGATCAGCCTATGTGTCTGATATTGTGCTGGGTATTGATTGGTGTGTGCAGAACAAAATAGATATCATCAATATGAGCTTCGGAATGAAAACTAGAAGCAAAGCGCTTCACAATGTGGTTATTAAAGCGTACCGAGCCGGAATCGCTATCATCGCCTCCTCCGGCAATGACGGCAAACGTGGCGGGGACTATCCCGCACGTTATCCTGAGACGATTGCCGTGGGCGCCATCGATAAAAGACATCGTGTTGCCGGCTTCAGCAACCGCGGTTCTTATATCGATGTCTATGGTCCCGGCGAAGGCGTGACCTCCTGTTGGCTGAAGGAGGGCTACAAAGAGATGAGCGGCACCTCCATGGCGACCTCTCATGTCACGGGAGCCGCTGCACTGCTGCTCTCGGTGCGACCGGGGCTCTCGCCAAGGGAGCTGAAGCTGCTCTTGCGCCGCACCGCGTCCCCGGTGCGGCTGCGCAAGGGGCAGCGACGCGCATCCCTTGGCGGCGGCGCTGCCGATGCCCTACGCCTGCTGAAAGCAGGAGTGAGGGCCAAGCGGGCGGTATCCGCGAACGTATAGACCCTGCCCGGGCACCGGGTGGGTCACTCTGACGTGAGCGCAGCTTGTGCCGGTGCGAAGAACGGCACAAAATAGAATCCGCCTCCCAGGGAACCGGAAGGCGGATTTTTTGTCGTTTGATGTTGAATTACATGCGATCCGGTGCGGAAACACCAACAAGACGCAGGACATTAGCAATGGTGGTACGCGCAGCACCAAGCAGTGCAAGTCGTGCCACGGTTTGAGCGGCATCCTCAGTGATTACACGTTCAGCTTTGTAATAACTGTGGAACATCGCAGCCAGCTCATATACATAACGGATGAGGCGATGTGGAGCATAACCTTCAGCCGCAACAGCAATTTCTGCTGGGAGCTCACCAATTTTGCGCAGCAGGTCATATTCATGCACTGCTGTCAGCTTGGAGAAGTCAATCTCAGCGTAATCAGGAATGGAGATCCCTTGCTCCTCTGCCTGACGGAAGATGCTGCAGATACGCGCATGCGCATATTGAACGTAGAATACAGGGTTCTCATTAGAAGTAGAGATCGCCAAGTCCATATCGAAATCGAGATGGGAATCCATGCTACGCATGGTGAAGAAATAACGAATCGCATCGATTCCTACTTCTTCCATCAAATCTTCCATCGTAACCGCTTTGCCGGTACGTTTCGACATTTTAACCTTTTCACCATTCTGGAACAGGCTGACCATCTGAGCAATCAGAACCACTAGCTTCTCAGGATCATTGCCAAGTGCTGACATCGCCGCTTTCATCCGCGGAATATAGCCATGATGATCCGCACCCCAAATGTTGATCATTTTATCGTAACCACGGCCATACTTATCGCTGTGATATGCAATGTCCGGTGTAAGGTAGGTGTATGTGCCATCGTTCTTAATCAGAACGCGGTCTTTATCATCGCCATACTTAGTCGTTTGCAGCCAGGTTGCCCCATCCTGCTCATAAACTTCTCCACGATCACGAAGCTCGTCTAGCGAGCGTAACACTTCTCCGTTCTCGTACAGGGAGGTCTCACTGAACCAGATATCGAAGTTTACGCGGAATAGTCCCAAATCACGTTTGATTTTATCGAGCTCTTTATTAAGTCCATAAGTCCGGAAAAAAGCTGCGCGGTCACTCGGGCTCATTTCGAGTAGTGTATCACCCTTTTCAGCCACAAGCTCTTTAGCAAATCCCTTAATATCCTCGCCATGGTAACCGTCTTCAGGCATTTCTGCTTCTTGGCCCAGCTCCTGCAGGTAACGAGTTTCAATGGATTTGCACAGGTTGACCACCTGGTTACCGGCATCATTAATATAATATTCCCGTGTCACCTGATAGCCTGCATAATCGAGTACGTTGCAAAGCGCATCGCCGACAGCAGCACCACGAGCATGTCCTAAATGAAGGCTACCCGTTGGATTAGCGCTGACGAACTCCATTTCAACCTTCTGACCTTGACCGATGTTAATACGGCCATAATCATCACCCTGCTCAGCAACAAGGCTGATAATTGGGTACAAATAATTCTTGGACAACGTAAAGTTAATAAAGCCTGGTCCGGCAATCTCAGCTTTTTCAATAGAAGCGCTGCTTGTATCCAAATGTTCTATAATTGCCTCAGCAATCTGGCGCGGGTTACGTTTTGCGATTTTGGTCAGCTGCATAGCAGCGTTCGTAGCCAAATCACCGTGTGCCTTATCTCTTGGTACTTCCAGTACGATATCCGGAACCTCTTCCGGTGCAACAATTCCTGCATTTACAATTGCATCGGCAACGGCTTCTTTTACCCGTTCATTCACTAGCTCCAACGGATTCTTTCTCTGTGTCATAATTTCGGTTCCTCCTGTATATGCAAACTAATAGCAAACTTTCCTGACAATTCCTCGTATACGTACAAATCATATTCCCATGCAACCGTTAGGGAGCGCCCTTCGCGCACCACGTCCAGCTTGTTCGTTTCTGTAGAAAGATTAAACTGTGTATATGGTGAACGATAGAATCCCGGCAGACGCCGTCCGGATTGAAAGCTCTGTTCCGACTGTATCCCACCGTGGCGGATTAACTTTAGCTGATTGCCTGCAATCTTTATTGTTGTACGAACAGAAATTTCCTCTCCTCGAGGGCCTTGCTCTAACTCTTCATATTGAATATATAGATGCGGTCCTTTGGATACTACCTCTCCATTCGCTTTCATAACATTCCGCTGACCATCTTGAAGGCTCACGAGCGTAATAGAGACGTCATATTTGTTAGACTGTAGTTCGGGCATCACACGTTCCTCCATTCTGCAAGCCTCTGCAATTTGCATAAGAAAAACGCCTGTCGTAAAACTTAAACATTTTTATATTCATTCAAAGGCCTATTCGCTTTCCCATTGTACACTATATCCAGTTCAAAGAAGCATTTCAATCTCAGAATCCAGTAGATCTAGCTTAGCTCATAAAATTTTACCATATTGATGGATAAAAGCACACTTGGAACATGTAGTAAAACTGTACACAAGTGCAACCAACTTCATAATCACAAAAAAAACGGTTCCCTTAGGAACCGTTTAGAAAACTAAAAGCTATGCTCGCTACCTTTACTAACCCGCCTGTTACAAGGACAAAATTTTCAACGAAAATCTAAGTTGCCAAGAAGCGCCGCCATCTTTAGTTACATATAACGATGAATAATCGCGTTCGCGAACGGCTAGCCAGCCTTCTTTATTACTAGTGAACGAGATTACTCCTGCATACCCAGCAATCGCCGGAAGATTGGTCCACTGCTTGCCACCGTTATATGTGCGTCCTACCGCTACTTTTTCTGCTGCGTCGGAATAACCCACCAAGAAGGTCGTATTGTTCCCTATCAGCTCCAAATTTCCCGGTCTGCCAGACGCAGGCCCTTTATTTACTACAGCTTTTCCACTACCCGGGGAAGGTCCACCCCCAGCAGTTTCCTGGGCGATCACTCTATTCCAGCTTTTCCCCTTATTCGTACTTGTATATAGGGAGTATGAGGTTTGACTCATCCCTGAGCCGCCAAAGAGAACCACATCAACTTGATCTCCCTTCGCGGTGATTTGGCCATACTCAGGATCAGAAAAGGCTGCCTTCAACGATAAACTCCAAGTTTTCCCACCATCTGTAGTCTTCATTATTCGGTAGCCGGTTCCAGGCACAGTTACAACAGCCCAGCCGGTATTACGATCACTGAAATAAGCACCACGTGTATTGGATGGGGTTGAAATCTTACTCCAGCTAAGTCCCCCGTCCTTGGTGTAATACGTTGATGCCCTGTTATACCCGAAACCAATCTTACTGTCGAAAAAATCGATTCTTTCAAAGCTAACAGCTTTATTCGAAAGTCTTTTCCATTCTGAGCCGCCATTAGAGGTACTGATTAAATATCGAGCTTGACCGTCTTCTACAGAAGCAAGGGCAAAACCATGCACGTTATCGGGAAAATCAATCTGTTTAAAGCTCCATTGCCCTTCATAAATTTCTTGAAAATTGCAGCCTCCATCAGAAGTACCAATCATAAATCCATTGCCTGCTGCCCGTCCGATATCTCCATTCAGAAACTGAACATCAGAAAAGGTAAGCGGTGTGGATACGTCTCCTGAATGCTTGTTTTGCAGAGACTGTAGTAGCCCATGATCTCCAGTGCCGCACGCCGCTGGTGTAGCCGATGCCGCAGCATGTACAGAAGAAGCTGATGCACCCCAGCCTGAAACCATTATTAGCGTCGCCGAAAGGGCGGTTATTGTCGATCTGTGAATCTTTTTCGTCCAGTTCATAATGACACCTCCTATTGTATATATACCCTCGCTTTCAATCTCTACTCTTTTATACCTCCTGAAGCACGCATGATCCACCATTGAATAGTCACAAAATGGAAACAGTTTGTCATCTCCTATTTAAATCTCCTCCGGTGATAGTCCCTTTAACAGATCACCTAGTTATACAATGAATATCCTTCCAGTTCCTTTCCCATAATACAAGGAGAAGGGAGTCTGGTGTCATGTCACGTGAATCAACGAGTCCACCCAAACGAAAAAGCCGCTTCCGCCGTTTATTCCGGCTGCTGGTAGCCATGATTATATTGTTTCTACTGACCACGGGAGCTCTGCTCGGTTACCTATACCAAAAAGATCTCCCTCCCATTGGCGACGATGTGCGCTCCAAGCTACTCGACTCCAGAGGCAATATTCTTGCCACCTTTACCTCAGACGGGCGTAGCCGTGAACCGGTCAAATTAAGTCAAATTTCTCCCCTGCTCATTGAAGCCACACTAGCCGTCGAGGACCGTAAGTTTTACGAGCATTCCGGATTTGACATGAAGGGGATGGCTCGGGCAGTGCTCGTCAATCTGGAAGAGGGAAACCGAACGCAGGGGGCTAGCACGCTAACTCAGCAGCTCGCGAGAAATCTTTATCTATCCCACGAGAAGACGTGGACGCGTAAAGCTAAAGAAGCCTTGTATACGATGCAGCTCGAGATGAAATACAGCAAAGATGAAATCTTGAACATGTATTTAAATAACATTTACTATGGCCATGGTGCCTATGGCATTGAAGCAGCCTCTCAAATGTATTTTGGTAAATCTGCAGCAGACTTAGACTTGGCAGAGAGTACCATGCTAGCTGGGATTCCAAAAGGACCAACCTATTATTCGCCGTACAATCATTTAGACAACGCTAAAAAACGACAAAAAATCATTTTGACTGTCATGGCTAATTTAGGAGAAATCACACAAGAAGAAGCGGGACAAGCTGTTCAGGAGGACTTGAACTTAAAACCACAAGGCCAGAAGGATACCACTGTGGTTGCACCCTATTTCAGAGATTATATTCGCAATCTGGCCACAGAATCTCTTAACATCAGCAGTGATGAGTTGGAACAAGGGGGACTAAATGTTTACACCACCCTGGACCCTGACATGCAGCATGCCGCAGAACAAGCAGTCGACAAAGAGATGGATCAAAAGAGTGATCTGGAGACCGCCCTTGTTTCCATCGATCCTCGCACTGGCTACATTAAAGCTATGGTCGGCGGAAAAAATTATCGTACCAACCAATACAATCATGCTCTAGCCACCACACGTCAGCCTGGCTCGTCCTTTAAGCCGATCATGTATTTAGCAGCACTCTCTTCTAAAGAGATGACTAGTCTTTCCGTTTTCAAAAGCCAGCCAACGATGTTCCATTATGATAACAATCGCAAAACCTACCAGCCTCGGAACTTCGGGGATAAGTATCTGGGCGAAATCAATATGCGACAAGCCATTGCAGCATCCGACAATATCTATGCTGTGAATACGATCATGAAGATCGGCGCAGATAAGGTGAGCGAGATGGCAGGCAAGATGGGCATTGATAGTCCGCTTCAAAGCGTGCCGTCACTGGCACTCGGTACCTCACCGATCAGTCCGCTAGAAATGGCTGCGGCATTCGCTGTTATTGGAAACAGTGGTCAGAAAATGCCAACCACAGCCATTCTAAAAATAACGGATTCCAATGGTATGGTGCTGTATGAAGCACCACAGCCAAAGGGTGAAGCCATTGTAGAGCCTTCTGCCGCCTATGTGTTGACCCGTTTAATGGAGGGAGTATTTGAGACTGGGGGGACAGGAAACCGTGTAGCTTCTATAATCAAACGTCCGGTAGCCGGCAAGACTGGAACTACGGATACAGACGGCTGGATGGTAGGCTTCACCCCCGAGCTGTCCACTGCAGTTTGGGTTGGATATGACAAGGGGCGAGACATCACAACTACCGATGGCCGACGGGCAGCTCCAATTTTCGCGGAGTTTACTGAAAAAGCGTTGGAAAATATCCCGCCTAAGATTTTTCCCATTCCAGATGGCGTAGTCAGTGTATACATCAATCCGCAATCCGGTAAGCTAGCTACAGCAGCCTGTCCCGAAAAAGAACTGGAGACTTTCATTAGTGGAACTGAGCCCACCGAATACTGTGATCAACATGGCAAAGCTCCCGCTGTCGATGATGTACAAAGCAAAGTAGATCCTGCTGAAGAAAGTCGTTCCCTGTGGAACAATATTAAACGCTGGTGGTTGAATTAACCTCTTCATTAATTGAAGAGGTTTTTCTTTTTTATTACTTATTTATTGTAGAATCCATAGGATGGCCAAACTCGATTTTCACTTCTCCCACAAAGGATGTAACCGCTTCATTAATTATATTCACCCCATTCTCTTAACTCACAATTACTGCTATAATAGTTAGTAGCAACCAAAATATAAAGATGTAAATGAGGGACATGGGATGAAGGATACAGGCATGATCCGGAGTTTAGACAGTCTTGGGAGAATTGTGGTTCCCGCAGAAATCCGTATGACTCGTAATATCGACATTGGTGATCCTATCGAATTTTTTATATTAAACGATAACACCATCATACTCAGGAAGTACACCTCGACAGAATGTACGTTTTGCAGAAGCCACGACCATGTCACCTACTATAAAGAGCAATTTATTTGCAGTAGCTGTCTAAAAGAAATTGCCGACCCTGAACGCATGTCTCAAGTGCCTGAGGCGCGCCAAGATTTTGCAGGCGAAGTGTCAGAACACAGCAGCACGATCCGGAAGACGAAGACAGAGGATATGTGCCAACGCCTGGAGCGGGCCATAGAAGAACATCCATATGCCAATCAGAAAGAGCTTGCTGAAATTCTTGGGATCAGTCAAGCCAGAGTAAGTCAACTCAAACGCAAACTTAGTACGGCAGGCAAATCGTAAACTAATTCATTGTGTTAAATTCAAAAAGGCTTCGACTCTCCTATTTCAGGATGTCGAAGCCTTTTTTCTGTATCAGGTAACCTTGACCGGATAATTCGTTCCTACTCGGTCAGTGCAGCCTTAAGCTCATCGGAGGACGCAGTCCACCATGCCTCATTATGAGAGATCAAGAGGGATTTGAGGGCAGCTTTTCCAACTGCGCCAAGCCCTCCCACATCGATTTTACGTTTTAGAGCAGCATCCAACTTATTGACATGCTCGGCGAGAATTTTCCAACCGCGACGTGCTTCCGTATCGATCCACATTTCGCAGGCCGTTATTCCACCATAGAATTGACTATCCTGTGTACGGTCCACTGCTACCCATACTACCCAAACCTGTCTACCATTAGGTACATCTTCACGGTTCATGGAGAATTTAATCCCCTTTTCAACCTTACTCTTGGCATGCATGGCACCAATATCAATGACTGCTTCACCGCCATCAATAATGACAGGCGATACGTTATTGAGCTCTATAGAGCCCGCTCCAAAGCCTTTATGTTTACTTTTGGCATTCACAATATTTAAGGCAATCTGTTTCTTGCCCTCCGGTTGTATGTTGTCCACGAGTGCACACCCTTCCTCTTACGAATAATTTAATTTTAGCTAATAATGCGGCGATTGCAAACATATACATCCCGTAGATGCTTGTCACGGGAGGAATCACACTATGAAGTCACTGTCATTAAGGTACATCATCATCTTTGCGACCCTGGCCACCCTCGTGCTATTAGGAGGCATATGGGTCTATTCGGGGGATAACTCCACATCTTCTGTTACTAGCTTTGTTTCAAAAGAGGCCAAGTCCTCAAGCGGCATAGCTCCTGCAGCTGCACCACAACAGACACTGCCTGAAAGCGCCCCCGTTCCAGCAGAAGAGGCATTAAGTCAACGAGTTGTCGAGTATCACATCGATGTTCAGCTTGTTCCTGATACAGAAACCTTAATCGCTTCTGAGACGGTAACCTGGACACACCCCGGTGTAAAACCGGTAAGTGATCTATATTTTCATATGTATCCAAATGCTTTTGCTTCATCAGATACTACCTTTATGAAGGAGTCCGGGGGAACGCTCAGAGGTGACACCATGCCAGAGAACGGCTTCGGAAGTATGACTTTAACCGATTTGCGCACAACAGAAGGAACATCACTAATGCAAAGAGTGCAATTTGTACAACCCGATGATGGTAACGTCAACGATAAGACACTCCTAAAGGTACATCTCCCACAGCCGGTTAATGGTGGAGAAAGTGTCACGCTTAAACTCCAGTACGAGGTCCAGCTCCCCAAAATTTTTGCCCGTATGGGCGCATCAGGCAATTTCGTGATGGCTGGGCAATGGTTCCCTAAACTTAGTGTATACGAGCCTATGGGCACACGTGGGGTTAAGGAGGAAGGCTGGGATTTGCATCAGTATCACGGCACCTCTGAGTTTTACAGCGATTTTGGCATCTTTAATGTAACGATTGCGGTTCCTTCCGACTACACGGTAGCTGCGACCGGATTTCCTGTGAAGAATGCCAAGCTAAAGCAAGATCAAAAAATATATCAGTTCTACGCTGACGATGTCCATGACTTTGCGTGGGCGGCATCCCCTGATTTTACAGTAGCCGAAGAAGCCTTCTCTACGCCAGAAGTGCCTGGTGTACGGATTAAGGTGTATCTCGATCCATTACACAAAGACTTAAAGGAACGATACCTTCAGGCCGCTAAGGCAGCTCTGACCTACTTCAGCAAATGGTATGGTCCTTATCCCTACTCGACTCTGTCTATTATCGTTCCGCCTAAGGAGGGGAATGGGGCTGGAGGAATGGAGTATCCAACACTCATTACAGCGTTTGGAGCCACAGACTCTTCTCCTGACACCTCACTTGAAAGAACCGTCGTTCATGAAATTGGCCATCAATACTTTTACGGCATGGTAGCCAGCAATGAATTCGAAGAGGCTTGGCTAGATGAAAGCTTCACTTCTTATGCTGAAGACAGACTCATGGAGCAAGAATATGGCATCAAAACGAATCTCCCTCTTCAGTCCAGCTTGGTGACCAAATCAGAGCCGCTAAATTTAGAAACATGGAAATATGCCGGGGCAGAATCCTATAGCCGGAATGTGTATATTCGCGGAAAGCTAGTACTTAAGGATATTGAACGCCAAGTAGGCACTAAGGCAATGAACAGCATCATGTCCACTTACGCACGTAAATTCCGTTTCCAGCACCCCACTACGTCTGATTTTCAAAAAGTCATTGAGAAGGTAACCAAAAAATCATGGCAGCCTTATTTCGAAGATTATATTTATGGTGGTGGTGCTCCTGATTTCTCAGTAGATACGATTACGATTAAAAAGAATGGCAACAGCGATGCTCAGAGCTATGAATCCATAGTAAAGATTACAAACAAAGGGAGCCATTACGTTGACGTTCCCATTAAATTCACATTCGCCGATGGCTCTGCTACAGAGCGGGTCTGGAGCGGTGAAGGAGCAGAGACTACCTTCCAATTGTTAAGCGATAAGCTTCTGCTCTCTGCTGAGGTTGATCCTGAGCATACCATTCTGTTAGAAAACAAGCATCTTAATAACTTCAGACTGGCGGAAATAGAGCCGAAAACGCTCTCCCGCTGGACATTAAGTGTAACTAAACTAGTTGAAACCGTGCTCGGAACTCTTGTCTGGTGAGGTGAATGATTGTGAGAACATCGATAACCCGCGGCTGGCAAAGCATGAAGGAGCAATTTTATATTCTGATTCTGCTCTTCATCTACCGACTGCTCTGGGGCTACTTTATGTACGGCTTCATCCGGTCTGCTATCGTTCCAATTCTACTGCGTTATCCAGATAAAGACGCTGGAGGCAGCGGAATGGGCAGACTACTCTATTATGTCGAAGGGCAGTTCAACTTGAACACAGATCCTGCGATACGTACTTGGTTATGGATGTTCCTAGGGCTTGTTGTCTTACGACTGCTACTCTCCCCCTTCATAAGGGCAGGATTACTGCATGAACTCCATCAGGAGCGAAAAGGAGAGCGTGGCCTGTTCTTTTTTCCAGGTATGAAGCTTTATGGATTTCCAGTGTTTATCTTCAGTCTAATCGAATGGGCGCTGGCTCTACTTCCGTTATACTGGCTTGCTCCAAAAATGTACGGGCTATTCTTGTCCTCCTTTCTGAACTACTCTTTGTTACTTCATCTAGTTCCATACGTATTGGCATGGCTTATATACATCTTTATCGTGCGCCTGTTCCTTCTATATATGCAGTTTGGGTATACCAGCGGCACGGGGATGTTCTCCTCCTTATTCATTTGCTTGAAGTCGCTGATTCCGGCAATAGGAATTTCAATCATACTTGGTGCAGCAGGCCTGATCCTTTTGCTAGTGTGCGGAATAACGGGTATCTTCTGTCCTGGCCTACCAGCACTTCTTATTCGTCAACTTTCATCACTGCCCTCAACACTCTTCAAAATGTGGGGAATTTCAGCTCAATATCATCTATGGCACAGTAAAGCATTTCCACAATAATTTGAAGCATTACAGAACATAATATAAGAGTCCCGGTTCCTGAATCAGGAGCTGGGACTCTTTCGCGTTATAGACAAATTATGAGGATTTGCAAAATCGTAAAGACTTTGTTACAATAAGTCCTGTTCCATTGGTAACAAGTTTGTAATCATTTGAAACGATTTCTACATAACTTCATGTATTTGTCGTAGTCATGTCGATAAGTCACTATCTGGTGCATAAAACGCCGAATTCCTTGCACCGGGAAGTGGGGGAACCATATTTTGGGTGAATTGATCTCGCTTTGCAGTGATCATAGGGGAACCTTCTACCGAATCCTTAAGCTAACCTCACAGGCATTGGAAGGGGTACAATTTTTTTGAAGAATTTAAGAAAAGCATGCGTCGCTGCGGCGCTAGGACTTGTGATGGCGTTCTCTATTGGTGGAGGAAGTGCCTTTGCAGATTCTAAGATGGACAGTGTTATTTCAAAGACAATTGGAGTTGCCTATAAAACCGGAGGCACTAGCACTGCCGGGTTTGACTGTTCTGGATTTACTACGTATGTATTCAAGAAGGTGGGTCTTTCTTTGCCCCGTACTTCAAAAGCTCAATATAATGTCGGAACTCCTGTAGCTAAAAGTAAATTACGTTCAGGTGACCTAGTTTTCTTTAACACATTGGGCAACGGCGTATCCCATGTCGGCATTTATGTTGGAAACGGAAAATTCGCACAATCATCATCTTCATATGGCGTGACCATCACTTCACTTAGCCAATCCTACTGGGCCAATCGCTACGTTGGTGCTAAAAGAGTAATGAGTACTTCCTCATATCAAGCTATAGCCTACGATTAATACTTCCCCACAACTATAACCTCACAATTACATTATATAGACCTGGGTTTGATTATTGACTTAATCGAATCCAGGTTTTCTTTTGCCTTATTATATTCTTTACACCTCTTGAACGGACTTTAAACACTTTTATTTGATAAAAATTTCAATAAATATAAAAATTAGTTTAATATTATCGCTTACATATGCATTTTGTCTTTAAAAAAACGAATTTTTCTGCATGATTATGTTAAAAACGATTGCCAAGCGGCACTCTGTTTGTTACAATAACTGCAGTAAGATTTTAGTAACATTTTTGTAATCATTAAGTTGTTATTTACAAAGGTTTTGTCATGTATTGATTACAAGCTATTCCTAATCAACAGTATCAGCCGAGTTTCCTAACTATTAGGAAAACGGGGGAACCAACTTTGGGTGAATTGACCTCCATTTTTAGAGGGGTCATAGGGGACCTTCAACCGAACCCTTAAGCTAACCTCGTAGGCATCCGGAAGGGGTATAAACTTTTGAAGAAGAAGCTAGCAGCAGCAGTACTTAGCTTTTCCATTATTTTCACCATCGGAGCAGGAAGCGCTTTCGCGGATTCCAAAATGGATAAAGTGATCGACAAGACCATCGGAACTAAGTACGTATCCGGCGGCATCTCCACAAATGGATTTGATTGCTCCGGATTTACAATGTATGTATTTGATAAAATTGGTATAAATCTACCACACCAATCAGGTTCCCAGTATCAAATGGGTACTGCTATCTCCCAAGATGATTTAAGATCTGGAGATCTTGTATTCTTCAATACAAGTGGTAAGGGTGTCTCCCATGTCGGTATTTATGTCGGTGAAGGCAAGTTTGCACACGCATCTTCCTCACGCGGTGTAACGATTAGCTCCCTGAGTGATAGCTACTACGTGAAACGCTACATCGGTGCTAAACGAATTATGAGCACAGATGCTTATCATTCTGTTGCTTCTGAGACAGAAGATAATGATGATGTTCAATAAGTAAATCGTACATAGGCTCTTTTCCAAGATGTTGATTCTTGGGGAGGAGCTTGTTTTTTGTCTTATTTAGTATTTACCCCTCTCAGAATTTGTAAAACAATAATCCTCATAAATTTCTGAGTCGACCATGCCTTTTTTTGTATATAATTAGTTACAAGCATAAACGCCTTCGATGTCCTTATAAGGACCATAAGTATTTAAAGCTAGAAATATAAGACATTTAAAGTCCCCCCGTGAAAGGAGGTCCTTGACCTTATGATAAATCCCTCTGTTACTTTTCATGTAGCGCCTATGGAGACCAGTCACGCGGAAGAGATTTGCAACTGGGATTACACTGCCCCTTATAATATTTACGGCTGGATGCCGTGGGAGCAAATGCAGGCTCTTGGAATCGAGTTCGGTGACCCTCAGCTACGGAATGAGCAATATGTTTCCATACTAAATGGGCAAGGGATTTTGTGTGGATTCGCGCAGTTGTTTCCAATGGAAGGTGTTGTTCGCTTGGGGATTGGTATGCGCCCTGATCTATGCGGTCAAGGTCTAGGAAAAATATTCATGGATGCAATTGTGCAAGCAGCCTTGTTTCGTTATCCTGAGCGTGAGATTGATCTAGAGGTATTGACCTGGAACCAGCGGGCGATCCGAACTTACCAAAAGTGTGGATTTACGATTACCGATACGTATGAACGCCTAACCCCCACAGGAAACAAACCTTTTTATTGCATGGTCTATGATAAATAATATTAAATTCCATATTTTTCAATGATTTGATGGCATTATCGTTCATTTTTTTGTCACAAACCCTATGATAACGCTTCACCTTGAGCTATAATGTAGGGAGCAGCTTACATAGAAGGGACGAACTGGGATGCAGAAATGGATCATGAGCGGTTTGTTTTTTGCCGCCTGTGCCTTTGCGGTAGTACTTATGTTTACACTTCCAGGTAAAGAAGAGGTAGCTGAACAGAATAAGCCGACGATGCCGGAAGTCCAATTGGATGCGGCAAAGGCCGAAGCAACCGTGAAAGCCAGCTGTATCACCTGTCACGGCGATCAGCTTCAAGGTGGAGTTGGACCCAGTCTTCAAAATGAAGGCGGTCAGCATGATGCTGAAGAAATCTACAGTATAGTCACTAAAGGACGCGGTCAAATGCCTTCCTTTAAAGAAAAGCTAGCCCCTGAGGAGATTGCAAACGTCGCCCTCTGGCTCTCAGAGAAAAAGTAACAGTAACTACTACCTAAGCAACTAAAAACGCCCGTGCCAGAAGATAGTTCACTATCTGCGCACGGGCGTTTATTTATGAGTTTGGGTGACACTAACGATTTTTCTCAAAGGCTTCATTAAATTCATGTGCCTCTCGAATATCTAGAGCTGTAATACCGTCTTCCTCATTTGATTTCAGTCGTAAAGTCACTGTCTTATAATCAATCGTAATATGTGGATGGTGATCAAAGGCTTCTGAAATGGTGGCTACTTCATCAACGAAAGCAATACCCTTCATATATTGGCTGAACATATATTTTCGCACCATGGTATTCTCTTCCAGCTTCCAACCTTCCAGCTTGCTGATCTGCTCACGCAGTTCTTCTTCCGTAAATAACAATTCGTTTCCTCCCTTACTAAAAATTGCAGTAAAATCCGCAGGTCCCTTTACTCGTCATATTCGTTAAACAAAACATCCCTTAGCTTCTGAGGTCCAAGGGATGTGCCAGGATAAAGGCAATATTTTCGATTAAATGTATTCAAGAATCCCAGCGATTATAACTCGGCTACACCAATTTTAACACGGGCTACTAACTACGGGCAAATTACGCCCCGCCGCCCCCTCTTCTTAAATCAAAACAACAGAGGCTAAATCCTCTTCTCCGACTAAAATATTAATGCGGTGCGTGTCCTTATCGTAGATGATAACGCCGCTCCCCACCTCAATCATAGGTTCATTACCCAGCGCGAAGAAAAGATCCTCAGCCAGTGCCTCCCATACCTCCATCTTGGATTCCTGCGGCAATTCTTGCCACTCTTCCGGATCCATTTCAAAAAATAAGTACCCATCGGAAATTCTTCCGACAGCCTCAGTCAAATCCGTTAGGATTTCACCGTAATCTCTACCATGCTTTACACCCACATGTATCACTCCGTTTTCTCCACAGATGAATAATTACTTACCTTATCCATTATAGCCGAAAAAATGACTTCACAAAAAACGGAATGATGTCGATAAATAAGAATATACGTTATTCGGTTTCGAACAGAGTGCCTTGCCGCTGTTTCAAGGATGATATACGCGGCTTTGTCGGAACACATCTTATAATCTCATGGACGAGGTGCATAATGGAAATTTCAACAATACTTGGTTTAATTTTTGGTCTAGTTGCAGTTATTTGGGGTATGATCCTCAAGCACGCTCCTCTTCACGCTTTAGCCACACCTGCTGCTTACGTTATTATCTTAGTGGGTACGGCAGCTTCCATCTTTATGGCCTTTCCGTTCTCGGAGGTCAAGAAGATTCCAAGTCTGTTTAAAATGATTTTTGTCAAAAAGAAATTAATCAGTAAATCCGAATTAATTACTATGTTCATGGAGTGGGCTTCTATTACACGGCGTGAAGGTCTGCTGGCTCTTGAGTCGAAAGTCGATGAAATAGAAGATAACTTCCTCAGAAATGGCATGCGGATGATTATTGATGGAAATGATCAGGATTTTGTCCGCGATGTTCTCATGGAGGACATCCACGCCACAGAGGATAGACATAAAGCAGGCGCACTCATTTTCTCACAAGCAGGTATGTATGCTCCTACACTTGGCGTACTCGGGGCCGTTATCGGACTTATAGCCGCTCTGGCTGATATGAGTGATATGAACAAATTGGCTGCAGCAATCGGGGCTGCCTTCATCGCAACACTACTCGGTATCTTTACAGGTTACGTATTATGGCATCCTATTGCCAATAAGCTAAAACGACTTTCCAAACGTGAAATTGAAGTTCGAATGATGATGGTCGAAGGTCTTTTGTCCATACAATCCGGTGTATCCACTATTGCCATCAATCAGAAGCTTGCTGTCTTCCTGACACCTTCGGAACGAGCTAAGTTAAATGATGAGAAGGAGAGTGGATCGGGTGAGCAAAAAGACTAGACGACACGAAGAGCATGAAGAACACGCCGATGAATCGTGGCTACTGCCTTATTCTGATCTTATGACCCTTCTGGTAGCCTTGTTCATCGTAATGTATTCTATGAGTGCAACGGATGCCAAAAAATTCGAAGAGATGAGTCAAGCCTTCAGTTCCGCTCTTAATGGCGGTACAGGTGTTCTTGAAGAACGGGCGGCAATGCCATCTAAGAGTCAAGAGGATTTAGGAAAAAATGATCAAATGGATAAATCAGTAACCAAGAAAAATGAACAAACAGAAATGGCTAAGCTGCGGCAAAAGGAGCAAGAGGATTTAGAGAAGCTTAAAAAGCAGTTTGATCAATATATCAGTAAGAACGGCCTTACCGATCTACTCAGTACTAAGCTCAATCAATCCCAACTTATGATTACGATAAGTGATAACGCGTTGTTCGCATCCGGACAGGCAGTAGTTAAAGATGATTCTCGGCAATTAGCAAAGTCCATCTCAACTATGCTGCAGCAATTCCCGGATTATGATGTAGTCGTGCAAGGACATACCGATAACATCCCTATCTCTAATAGCGACTATTCTTCCAACTGGGACCTGAGCGCCGATCGCGCCCTTCAGTTCATGAAGATTTTGCTAACAAATACGAACCTGAATCCACGGAAATTTAGTGCGATTGGATACGGGGAATACCACCCCATTTCTGAAAATACTACAGCTGTTGGACGAAGTAAGAACCGCCGGGTTGAAGTATCCATTATTCGTAAATATCAAGAAACCAAAGAGTTCTCAGGTATTGCTCCTTCCGATGAATAATGGTTATCCTTTTACAAGCATAAAGAGCTGTCCAAAGGTCTTAGACCGATGGAACAGCTCTTTTTTGATACATTGTATTCAAATAAAGACTCTTCTAGGTTATAGAAGTTCGTAGTTCAGTGTAGCTCCAAGTTCTTGCTTCTCTTCAGCAGACAGCTCACGCCATTCTCCTGTTTGTAATGCCCCTAGACGAATATTCATAATCCGAATGCGTTGAAGCTTTCTAACCTCGTAGCCAAAAGCGCTGCACATACGGCGGATCTGACGATTCTTACCTTCCGTCAAAATAATACGGAATACACGCTCTGTAATACGAGTGACCTCACAAGGTAGCGTCTTCTCACCTAATATCTTTACGCCGCTGGACATGCCGGTAATAAATGATGGCGTAATCGGTCTGTCTACAGTAACAACATACTCTTTTTCATGCCGACCTTCGGACCGTAAAATCTTGTTAACGATGTCCCCATCGTTGGTAAGCAGAATCAATCCTTCTGAATCCTTATCGAGTCGCCCAATCGGGAAGATTCGCTCATGATGACCTACAAAATCAACAATATTCCCCTTAATATGCTGCTCTGTAGTTGAAGTGATACCCACTGGCTTGTTTAACGCAATGTAAACCGTCTGGCTTGATGATTCAAGCGCAACACCATCTATTCTCACATCATCGCCTGGAACGGCCTGACTGCCAAGCACAGCAGGTTGTCCGTTGATCGTAACTCTACCACCTTCCACCAGCTTATCTGCTTCACGGCGTGAACAGTACCCTGTCTCACTGATGAATTTATTAATTCTCACGTTGTCCTTCACTCCGTTCATCCTTAATATTAAGCCAAGGGCTATCCGTACCAGCTGCAGGCAGCTTGATCATAACAGTTGTCCCTTGACCCACTTCACTTTGTATTTCCAAATGACCCTTATGAGCCTGAATAATACGTTGGCTAATCATTAGCCCTAAGCCTGTTCCCGACTCCTTATTGGTGAAGAAGGGCTCACCCAGCTTAGGCAGCATATCCTTAGGAATTCCTTCGCCTTGATCTGAAATAAGAATGAAGACAGAATCCAAGGTATTTCTTAACTCCATTGAAATTACACCACCATCAGGCATAGCTTCAATAGCATTTTTGACGATGTTAATAAACACCTGCTTTAGCTGGTTCACTTCACAATGTACGGTGGATGGATATTCAGAGAATGTCGCACTAAACTGAATTCCAAACAAATGAGCTTGACTGTCTAATAGAGAAACCACATCACCAAGGATATCCCGCACATCTTTTTCCTGGAAATGAACAGCTTGAGGCTTAGCCAAAATCAAAAATTCACTTACGATCAGATTAATCCGCTCGAGCTCGGACAACATCAGTTCAATATGGAGGGGAACCAAAATCTGCTTTTCTTGTTGAAGCTGCAGAAATCCTTTTAGCGTCGTAAGAGGATTACGAATCTCATGAGCTACTCCCGCGGCTAATTGGCCAACTGTAGTCAGCTTCTCAGAGCGTCTAAGCAGTTCCTCCATTCGGTTACGTTCCGTCATATCACGTGAGACGTGAATAAAGGAATGCGGATACCCGTCTTCATCACGAATCACTGAGGTACTAACACTCACTTCAACAATTGTTCCATCACGTTTAAGTCTTACGGTTTCAATTGGTGGTAGAACCGCACCACTCTTTAACGCATCAAGCCGCTCTTCCTCCTGCTTAAGCGCTGTCGCAGGCACAAGGTAAGGCTTATTCCCTAGCACCTCTTTGGCACTCCATCCATACAGCTCTTCGAAGGCTCTGTTCGTACTAGTAATTCGGCCGTCCATATCGATCGTATGTATCGCATCAGAGGTTCCATTAATAACCGATTCCAAATGCTCCTTAACTGCTCGGTTCTCTTCCAGTGTCTGTTTGAGTCGATTAGTGCGCTGCATGAGATGAGCCGTCATAGCGTTGATTCGTAGTGCCAATTGCCCTAACTCATCCCGGCTAGTTACCTTAAGTGGAGGCTCGAATTTCCCTTTGGCTACATCGTTGACTTTGGCAAGTATCGCCTGAATAGGACGAGTAACAAATCCAGACAGTATGTAACTACATAACAAGAATAATGTAAGTAATAACAGTGAAGTTGTCAGATTATTAATTAATTGTTCATGAACCACAGATGAAATCACGGAGTAATCCAAAACGACTCCAATCACATAAGCTTTCAGTCCAGGAGATTGGATAGGAATGAAGCTTTTGAGCACTCTTTTTCCAAGCACTTTCGTCTCCAGTGTAACCGGCTTCTGCTTCTCCTGAGCCAATAGCATCGCTGTTCTATCCTGCTCCACATTACCATAAGTATAGGTGCCGTACTTAATGGGACGGTTACCAAGATTCTTATTCAATGTGTCAGTTCCGTCAGCCTTCATACTTGCTGAACCAAATGTTACCGGGTTAAATCCTGTGAGTTCTAAGATCCCTGGATTAGCTTCTTTAGTCTGCGCTGCGATTTGATCGGGATTGGTAATCTTGACATAGTCGCTGGCTGCAGTATTGAGAATAACAGGATTTATGATGTAGTTGCTCTCTTCATCATGGTAATATCCCCACTTTTCAATGAAATCGAGATTGTAGGTTGAATAATCAAAAGGGCCTGACCAAAAATGGTCCATGGCCTGCCCCTGACCCACGGATACCTCCTGATTATCGAACAACTCCAAAAAGGCCAGATACCAGTACCCCCAGTCCTTTGTGGACACCCCAATATCACTAGGCACCGAAGACCTCGCTATTACAATATCGTTATCAGTCTTTACCAGAATTGAAATATTAGACACGCCCACCTTGGAAGTTAGGGCCTTAAGTTCTTCATTCGTCACATTCCTATAGTCGGGGTCCAGCTCTTCGGAGGCAAAGATAGCTGCCATCCTTAAATTATGCGCAATTTGATATTCTACATAGTTAGAGCTATAGTTACTTTGTTCTACAGAAACGGCCATTTGCATAGCGGTTAGTTGCATATTATTAATGCTTTCATTCCGTAGATTATTTTGGGCGGCATAAAGGTTAAATGTCAGGTTCAGTGCTAAAATTAGCAACACCGCCCCAAAAATAATAGCAGATAGTTTTGTCTTTATGGACAAACTGTTTGTTCACCTCTTATCCACTGGTAAATCCTTGCGGGGCCTACAATAAACATCATACCTTTTGCCCTCACATTTGAAAAGACATTTCAATGAAGCGTTCCAATTCAAGAAATATTGAAATTCAAAAGGTCTTTCTCTACAATATACAAGTGTAAATGCCTTCGGCGTCCTTATACGGACGGGAAGCGTTTAAGCGCGAAATATAAGGACAAAGTATAGCGTGAAACTTATACTTTCTTATATTTCAAGAAACCATCCACAGCTTATGCACATATAAACATTTTATTATAAAACGATGTGTACAAAAATGTGCATAAGTAGGCGGTTATCCACAGAGTTATGCACATTTTGTTAAGAACGAATATTTGTTCGTTGTACAATGGATATAAAGGAAGGGAAGATGATCTTGAATATTAAAGCAGGTGAATCGCTAGATGATATGCGAGCGGTTCATGAACACTGGATGAGGCAGGCGATAGCAGAAGCCCGCAAGGCCGAAGCATTAGGGGAGGTTCCCATTGGGGCGGTCATCGTACGGCATGGTGAAATTATCGGACGTGGATACAATTTAAGAGAAACTACAATGGATTCTACAGCTCATGCAGAAATGGTTGCCATTCGTGAGGCCAGCAATGTCATGAACTCATGGCGACTGCTGGATTGCCAGCTGTATGTTACTTTAGAGCCTTGTCCTATGTGTGCGGGAGCGATTGTACAATCAAGAGTACCCCTCACTGTATATGGCACTCCTGATCCTAAGGCTGGATGTGCTGGGACCCTCATGAATTTGCTTGAAGAACCGCGTTTTAACCATCGCACCGAAGTGATTCAGGGGATTTTACAAGAAGAATGTGCAGACCTACTGACCTCATTCTTTCGTCGTTTACGTCAAAAACCATCGAAACAAGCATAAACGCCTTCGGCGTCCTTATAAGGACGGTAAGCGTTTAAGCGAGAAATATAAAACATAAAGTATAGGTGCTAAACTTATACTTTCTTATATTTAAAAAAAGGAGAGACCTGAAATGACCCTTACTTTATATCATACCTCACATGGTATCTATATTTCTCCTCTAGAGCTAAAGGATACAGAGAACTTACTGGAGCTGCGTTTGAATAATCGATTAACACATGAACCATTTGAACCAAAACGCGATGAGCAATTCTACACTTTGGAGAGCCAACAACGGATCATCAATCAGCGTCTGGAGGATGCTCTGGAGGACAAAGCCTATATGTTCGGTGTCTATCTGCTTGATGGACAACTAATAGGTCAAATCACGCTATCTAATGTCTCAAGAGGTGTAGCTCAGTATGCTGATTTAGGCTATTTAATGGATCATCGGATGCAGGCAAAAGGTTACATGACCGCTGCGGTCGGATTAGTTCTCGGCTACGCTTTTCGAGCCTTAGGTCTTCATAGGGTTCAAGCAGCCATCTTATTGCATAACGAGGCTTCTCGGAGGGTGCTGGAGAAGAGCGGATTTAAACCTGAAGGTATCGCCCGCCGGTATCTCAAAATAAACGGCCAGTGGCAGGATCATCAAACCTATGCAATATTAGCCGAAGATATGCTGCCGGATGAACACAAATAACTTTCTACTGACTCGTTCAGGATTAAAAATCTTATTCTTCTAATAAAAAAAGACCCGCATGGGCGTATATCATACGCAACATGCGGGTCTTTCTTTCATAACTTCTTATTAATAAGTCCCCACGCTACCGAATTGCTCCTCTAGTTGATCCATTGTAATTACATCATCACCTTGAGGAATGCCAATCTTAAACTCTGGCTTCTCGTTAATCTTGTCATATTGACCCGTTCCATTTATAGAGAAGGCTACGTTCATGCCATCTTCAGGATCATTTACTTTAATGTCCATCAGTAAATCCTGAAACACAGGGAACCCGTCTTTATTGATTGCTGTATTGTAGTGGAACTGATTAATCGTAAGATACTTATCAAGATCCGCCAAACTCTTATCGAATTCAGTTCTAGTTTCACTTGATGTGATCTCTTCTTTAGCCTTAGCCAGATCAGCATCATTAATTTGCAGCATATCCTTGTATTCTTCCTTGCTCACAATATCAATGATTTTAGGCAGGGCATTATTCACAAAGATGGTGATTGCTTCTTTAACATTATCGTTCGTCACTTGGAACTGAACGACCTGTTTAGCTTCAACACCCTCCGGTAAATTTGCTTCCTTTGGACTAAGCTCATTAAAATATTTTCCTTCATCATATTCCGCTAATACAGTGTCCATCACTTCATTAGAGAACTTTTGCATTTTCTGTGTATCAAGAGCACTTGGATTAAACTCAGCACCCTCTTGCTCTGCCAACGCCTTCAGATCCACCTCTACAAACTTATTTACGATTGTCTCCGGAATCGGGAAGAACGGAATCGATGGAATCTTAACATACAACTTCTCAGTGGTCATCACCATAGGGACATTGAAGCTCATGCTCATATCGCCCTTGAGATTCAGAACCATAGTTAGCTCTGTCTGCATTGGATCAGCCTGATAAACACCGTCAATAGTTATATCAGCGTTCTTAAGCATGCTGAGTACCTGTGTGGTCATTGCAGCAGATTCAGCATCAGCCGTCTCAATGGTTAGGTCATTGATCGAGAATTTACTCTTCATCTCATATGAAGACATCGTAGTCGCTTTTGTAGCGGCTGATTTCAAAGCCTCTTTTGGTGCCTCCTGTTTACTTCCACATCCCGGCAGAATTACTGCTGCTGTAAGCAACAGTGCCGCGGCCGATAAACCCCATTTTTTGTTCATTATTTTTCTCCTCTCCCATGTAAAAAAAATCTCCCCCCACTTATCATAAACTATTTGTAAAAATCAAGAAACACTTCTTTATAATTCTTATTGTTTTTATTTGTTATCCTTGCGGATTATGATGGTCTACATGATTAGCTTGCTTCACCTTTTTAGAGCCAGAAAGTGGTTCTGGTGCAGAAGAATTATGCTCCTTTCTACGCTGGCCATCGTTGGGCTGTGCCCCGGGAACTGGAATACTTTTTGGCTTTGACATTGTTCATTCCTCCTAAGGATTAGTTATATTCTGTAGAGCCTGAGCACATTCGTGAATTTGTCGTGAATACTGCTGTGCTAATAGCTGTACTGCATCACTATGCTCATCAATATGAATTCCACTCTGCTCCACATCAAGCAGATCAACAGCGACCTCCCTGCTATCTACATACCTGCAACGAAAATCAAGTGAGTACCCTTGACGTCCCGCTGCATTAAAATGAATAAGCAGACTATTCGGATCACCATCATCCGCTAGTACATTGAAACTGTCCCCATCCTCCATTAACGCAGGCAGGCGTTCTTGCCAGGCCGAGACAAGATTATGCTGATCTACTTCCAATTGTCTGTCCATAATTATGATCATCCTCCTTCTCTAATACATTGCGGAGAAATCAATCTTTTTATTCTCAATGGAACTAGGTTCATCAAACAATAACTAAAACTGTACCAGTTCAAGCACAACAAAAAAACCGCCTCCAAAGGAGACGGTTTCTATCTGCTTATTTCTTAAAGTTCATAAAGGAATGGCGGAGAGGATGGGATTCGAACCCATGTGGGCTTGCACCCTAACGGTTTTCAAGACCGCCCCGTTATGACCGCTTCGGTACCTCTCCAAATGCATATAAATTTCACATGCATTAGTAATTGTACCATATGGTGCAAAGAAAAAGCAACTATTTTCTTAAATAGTTTTAGGTTGGATCGATTTTACATTGCGCATATACGGTTGTAGACATTCCGGAATCAGAACACTACCATCCTCTTGCTGATAATTCTCAAGAATTGCTGCAACAGTACGCCCAACAGCCAAAGCAGATCCGTTCAGTGTATGAACAAATTCAGGTTTGGATTTCGGATCTTTACGGAAACGAATATTTGCCCGACGCGCTTGGAAGTCCTCCGTATTCGAGCAAGAAGAGATCTCACGGTACATTCCACTCTCAGGCAGCCATACTTCCAAATCGTACGTCTTAGCAGATGTAAAGCCCATATCAGCTGTACATAGCCCAAGTACGCGATAAGGCAATCCAAGAAGCTGCAGCACACGCTCAGCATCTGCTGTCATTTTTTCTAACTCCTCATAAGAGGATTCGGGAGTAGTAAGCTTCACCAGCTCTACCTTGTTGAATTGATGCTGACGGATCAGACCGCGAGTATCACGGCCAGCTGAACCCGCCTCAGAACGGAAACAAGAGCTGTAAGCTACATGATACTTAGGTAGATCTGCTGCTGTCAAAATCTCTTCGCGATAGTAGTTGGTTACAGGTACTTCCGCTGTAGGAATCAAATAGTATTCAGTATCACGTAACTTAAACAGATCTTCCTCAAACTTAGGAAGTTGCCCCGTTCCGTACAAGCTGTCTTTATTCACAATGTATGGCGGCAGCATTTCTTCATAGTTATGCTCACCACTGTGCAGATCCATCATAAAGTTAATAAGCGCCCGCTCTAAACGTGCTCCCAGTCCTTTATAAAAAACAAACCGAGATCCCGTAACCTTCGCTGCAGCTTCAAAATCAATAATATCGAGCTGCTGCGCAAGCTCCCAATGTGATTTCGGAGTAAATCCGAATTCCTTTGGCTCCGACCAGCGACGCAATTCTACGTTATCATCCTCGGATTTACCAACTGGAACTGAATCATGAGGAATATTCGGAATACTCATAGTAAGTTCAGCAATCTGAACTTCCAATTCACGCACTTCGTCATCAAGCTCTTTAATTCGGTCAGATACCGTACGCATTTCTGCAATTAGGTCATCTGCTGGCTCACCATTCTTTTTCTTCTTCGCTACTTCACCAGATACCGTATTACGACGGTTCTTAAGACCTTCTGTTTCTTGCAGTAATTCACGTCTGCGTAGATCAAGTTGTGGAAAATCAGCAATTAAATCCAGTGATTTACCCCGTTTCTCTAAGGCTTGTTCAACTCGAGCGTAATCACTGCGTAATACTTTTACGTCTAACACAAAGTTTCCCTCCTGAAAACAGCCTAAACTCTTTCAAATTGCTGCTTACAGCTTTGAAAGAGTCAGAATGTTCTTATATGCGATTCTGTTGTTGCACTTGCCTAGTAGCCTCTACCATATCAGCAAAATATTGATGCAGTCTGAAATCATCGGTCAATTCTGGATGAAAAGAAGACACCAGCAGGTTACCCTCCCGTGCAGTTACAATCTCATCATTATAGACTGTAAGCACATCTACATCCGGGCCTACCTCGTTGATAAGCGGTGCACGTATAAAAACAGCACGAACCGGCTCATCAATTCCTTTAACCTCCAGATCACATTCAAAGCTTTCCCGTTGACGACCGAATGCATTCCGAGCCACCTTAATATCCATTAGCTTCAAATGCCCTGGTTCGCCGCCGGCAATTTGTTTGGCCAGAATAATCATACCCGCGCATGTTCCAAAAATCGGCTTACCCTGATTGGAGAAATCACGTATCGCTTCGATGAAGCCATATTTTCGCATCAGTTTACCGATCGTTGTACTCTCACCACCAGGAATAATTAGGCCATCAACCTCCTCAAGCTGCTCTACTCGCTTGATAGGTACGCCCACTGCTCCGGTCTTCTCTATACTAACAATATGCTCCGTAACTGCGCCTTGAAGCGCCAGCACTCCTATTTTCATCCGGCAACCTTCTCTCTATTAACGGCCACGCTCCGACATACGTTCAGCCGGGGTTAGAGTTGCAATATCAATCCCCTTCATTGGTGCGCCAAGGTTCTTAGATACTTCTGCAATCAGTTTGTAATCAGTATAGTGTGTAGTGGCTTCAACGATCGCACGGGCAAATTTCTCAGGGTTGTCCGATTTAAAAATACCTGAGCCTACAAACACACCATCCGCACCTAGATGCATCATCAGGGCAGCATCGGCAGGAGTTGCTACACCGCCAGCAGCAAAGTTAACAACCGGCAGCTTACCAAGCTCATGCACTTCAAGCAGTAGCTCGTAAGGAACTCCCAGGTTCTTAGCTTCATTATATAGCTCATCCTTGGACAAATTAGTTACTTTGCGGATTTGACTATTGATAAAGCGCATATGACGCACTGCTTCGACAATATTTCCTGTTCCTGGTTCACCTTTCGTACGGATCATGGATGCACCTTCGTTAATACGTCTCAAGGCTTCACCCAAGTCTTTAGCTCCACATACGAACGGAACAGTGAACTCACGTTTATTAATATGGAAGACTTCATCAGCAGGAGTAAGAACCTCACTCTCATCCAAATAGTCGACACCCAAGGATTCCAGAACCTTTGCTTCTACGTAATGGCCAATACGAGCCTTAGCCATAACAGGGATACTTACCACTTTGATAACTTCTTCTACAATTGTAGGATCGGCCATCCGTGCTACACCGCCAGCTGCGCGAATATCAGAAGGCACGCGTTCCAATGCCATAACAGCTACTGCACCCGCAGCCTCAGCAATTTTTGCTTGTTCTGCATTCATGACGTCCATAATGACGCCGCCTTTTTGCATTTCTGCCATGCCTCTTTTAACTCGCGATGTTCCAGTTTCCATGTCCTAGCCCCCCGAATGATCTATCTTAATCTAACTTGTAATTTTACCCCAATGAAGGGAAATATACAATCCACTTACTCGGATTTAACGCAATTTTCGATGCTAAATTCATTAGAACAAGTTCTTGATCCCTGTAAATAAATCGCCGAAGAAATCTCCAATGGCTCTAAGGAATAAACTGAACCAACCGGCTTTCTCCGCTTCTTCAGCAGTAATCAGATTAACTGTCTTCTGCTGAACATCAGACATGCCTTCAACTTGGTAGGAATAAGTAACCTTACCCACTTTAGCAGATTGTTCTATAGGAGCAACTAAGGTTGCTGGATCATTTATTTCAACAGTTGTTTTAATTTGAGGGGAGGTTGTTCCCTTAGGGACGATAAACGAAACAGCTTCATCCGTAACTACAGACACCTTTTTATTTTTCCCTTTAAGAACTGGCACGGTTTCGTTGCCGGCTATCACTGCTTTAGGGGCCACGACCTGTTTGATTTCAAAATTATTAAATCCGAAATCAAGTACTTTCTTCGTCTCTGTAAAACGGTGTGGCTCTGTATTAGCCCCCATTACTACACTTATCAGACGCATGCCATCACGTACAGCTGTACCTGCAAAACAATATTTTGCTCTAGCGGTATGGCCTGTTTTCAAACCATCCAATCCCTCATAAGCATAAGCCTTAAAATTCTGGATACTCTTGTTAGCTTCCAACATCCAGTTAAAGTTAATCATTGGTGCGGTATCACGTTCACGGAACTTATACGACTGAACCGTTGTAAATCTATTAAAATCAGGATGATCAGTAACGATATATTTGGCAAGAATAGCAGCATCCATCGCTGACATTACGTTTTCTTTCTTATCAGTTGAGCGGAACTTCTTAGGCATGTCAGCTTTGTCTAATCCAGTAGAATTAACAAAATAGGCAGTTTTCATCCCCATCTTCTGGGCAGTCTGATTCATTAGCTCTACGAATTCCAATTCTGATCCGGAAACTAGTTCTGCCAAAGCTACTGTAGCATCATTTGCAGATCCGACAGCCATTGCTATGTACAGCTCTTCAACCGTATGCTCGTCATTTTCCGCTAGAAAAATACGTGATCCAACCTGTTTAGACGCATTTTCCCCCACTATGACTTTTTGATCCCATGAAAGCTGTCCAGTCTTCACCGCTTCTGCTACAAGATACTCTGTCATCATCTTAGTCATACTAGCTGGAGGCAAAGCCTCATCTGCATTCATAGATAGAAGAATTTCACCTGTTGTTGGTTCTATTAGAACCGCTGATTTCAAATTTAGACCCAGTGATTCCACAGAAGGGATCTTTACTGCTTTCTGAGTTGTCTTAGTTGCAGTACCAGCCTGTATTGTCGTAGTCGTACCTTCCTCAGCGAATGCCGGAAGCGGAGTGGAAACTAACATATTTAAAAGTAGACCTACTGTGACTGTCTTAATCATAAATTGCTTACCGTTAAATTTCTGTTTGTGCTTCAATGATTACTACTCTCCTTTAAACCTCATATCAATAGCTTGTTCTATTCTAACACAGGGGTACACGCAAAAAAAGACAGACAGGACGAAATAGTCCTGTCTGTCCAAAAAATAGTCTTTCTAGTCCATTACACGGAATAGTTTGGAGCTTCTTTCGTAATTTGCACATCATGTGGATGGCTTTCGCGAAGTCCAGCACTTGTGATGCGAATGAAAGAAGTGTCATTCCGAAGTTCTTCGAGTGACTTGGTCCCACAGTAGCCCATACCCGAACGCAATCCGCCAATCAATTGATGAACGGTATCCGAAAGAGGCCCTTTAAAAGCGATACGACCCTCAATTCCTTCAGGAACAAGCTTCTTATCGTCATCCTGGAAATAACGATCCTTACTACCTTGTTTCATGGCACTCATACTGCCCATACCACGATATACTTTAAATTTACGGCCTTGATAAAGCTCCGATTCTCCTGGGCTTTCTTCTGTACCCGCAAACATACTTCCCATCATTACTGCATGAGCACCAGCGGCAATAGCCTTCGTGATTTCACCGGAGTACTTGATTCCACCGTCAGCGATGATAGGAACTCCGTACTCACGAGCAACCGTTGCACAATCATAAATGGCTGTAACCTGCGGAACACCGATACCAGCGATAACTCGTGTTGTACAGATAGATCCAGGTCCAATACCTACTTTAACTACAGAAGCTCCAGCTTCAATAAGTTCACGGGTTGCTTCACCTGTAGCCACGTTACCAGCAACAATTGTAAGATCAGGATACAACTCACGAATTTGGCGAACCGCTTCAATAATATTAATGTGGTGACCATGTGCAGAATCGACGACGATCAAATCCACACCTGATTTCACTAACGCTGCAGTACGCTCGAATGTATCTTTAGAGATACCAACAGCTGCTCCAACCAGTAAGCGACCCTGTGCATCTTTCGCTCCGTTAGGGAACTGAATCGCCTTCTCGATATCTTTAATTGTGATTAGGCCCTTAAGAACGTTATTCTCGTCCACCAGCGGCAATTTCTCAATTTTATGACGTTGTAAGATGCCTTCTGCTTCTTGAAGTGTCGTGCCTACAGCAGCAGTCACGAGATTCTCATGTGTCATAACTTCTTTGATTGGAATATTAAAGTCATGAATAAAACGTAAATCTCTATTAGTCAGAATACCGACCAGTTTGTTGTCATTGTCTACAATCGGTACTCCGGAAATACGATATTTACCCATCAGCAGTTCAGCATCGGATACCAGATGTTCTGCTGAAAGAGAGAATGGGTTAGTAATAACTCCGCTCTCGGAACGCTTTACACGATCCACTTCTTCCGCTTGCTGCTCTACAGGCATATTCTTGTGAATAATCCCGATACCACCCTCACGAGCAATAGCAATGGCCATAGCCGCTTCTGTGACTGTGTCCATACCTGCACTCATAAGCGGGATGTTCAACTTCACATTCTTACTTAGAACTGTAGTCAAATCTACTTCCTTCGGCAGTACCTCAGATTTACGCGGAACCAGCAGCACATCATCAAAAGTCAGACCTTCTTTACCAAACTTATCTTTCCACACCTGGGTCATTCCTCCTCGGTTGTTTTTAAATTATACCCGCCTACAAACTTTATAAAAGAAGAACCTTCGACTTTAAGTCCATTCACGACAGACAACTCTGTACATCTGGAAGTTGAACAAGTTCATATCTTCAATTTAGGTTTGAGATGCTTATCCAAAAATATATTATTGCCATCTTAGCAAAGGGCATTTGGACTGTCAAGAACATTACATCATCAGAGTAGGTATTCAAAAAACGACTCCCGCGTAAGCGAATTATTGGACTATTGTCCGCACAGAGTGGACAATTAGTGGTGAAATTATACAATCCACCATACCCATCACCAATGCTTACACCTATCTCTAATGTAGTATCTCAAGTTAAACCCTAATGAATTCTTCAATAATACAACAAAAAGACCACTGTCGATTACTCAACAGTGGTCTTGCGTGCTTGGCAACGTCCTACTCTCCCAGGACCCTTCGGTCCAAGTACCATCGGCGCTGGAGGGCTTAACGGTCGTGTTCGGGATGGGTACGCGTGGAACCCCTCCGCTATCGCCACCAAACGGGCATTTACAGCGTAAATGCTCAGACTTAATCGCCTGAAAACTGAATCCGAATTGAATTTGCGTCTTAAGTATAGGATAAGCCCTCGACCGATTAGTATTGGTCAGCTCCATGCATTACTGCACTTCCACCTCCAACCTATCTACCTCGTCGTCTTCAAGGGGTCTTACTAATTGGGAAATCTCATCTTGAGGGGGGCTTCACGCTTAGATGCTTTCAGCGCTTATCCCGTCCGTACGTAGCTACCCAGCCATGCTTCTGGCGAAACAACTGGTGCACCAGCGGTACGTCCATCCCGGTCCTCTCGTACTAAGGACAGCTCCTCTCAAATTTCCTGCGCCCACGACAGATAGGGACCGAACTGTCTCACGACGTTCTGAACCCAGCTCGCGTACCGCTTTAATGGGCGAACAGCCCAACCCTTGGGACCTACTTCAGCCCCAGGATGCGATGAGCCGACATCGAGGTGCCAAACCTCCCCGTCGATGTGGACTCTTGGGGGAGATAAGCCTGTTATCCCCAGGGTAGCTTTTATCCGTTGAGCGATGGCCCTTCCATGCGGTACCACCGGATCACTAAGTCCGACTTTCGTCCCTGCTCGACTTGTAGGTCTCGCAGTCAAGCTCCCTTATGCCTTTGCACTCTTCGAATGATTTCCAACCATTCTGAGGGAACCTTGGAACGCCTCCGTTACTCTTTAGGAGGCGACCGCCCCAGTCAAACTGCCCGCCTGACACGGTCCCCGTACCCGGTAAGGGTACTAGGTTAGAACCTAGATACGATCAGGGTGGTATCCCAACGGCGCCTCCACCGAAGCTTGCGCTCCGATTTCTACGGCTCCCACCTATCCTGTACAGATCGTACCCAAATTCAATATCAAGCTGCAGTAAAGCTCCATGGGGTCTTTCCGTCTTGTCGCGGGTAACCTGCATCTTCACAGGTATTAAAATTTCACCGGATCTCTCGTTGAGACAGCGCCCAAGTCGTTACGCCATTCGTGCGGGTCAGAATTTACCTGACAAGGAATTTCGCTACCTTAGGACCGTTATAGTTACGGCCGCCGTTTACTGGGGCTTCGGTTCATAGCTTCGGGTTACCCCTAACCACTCCCCTTAACCTTCCAGCACCGGGCAGGCGTCAGCCCGTATACTTCGCCTTGCGGCTTCGCACAGACCTGTGTTTTTGCTAAACAGTCGCTTGGGCCTTTTCACTGCGGCCCCCTCGTGCTATTCACACTACCGGGGCACCCCTTCTCCCGAAGTTACGGGGTCATTTTGCCGAGTTCCTTAACGAGAGTTCTTCCGCGCGCCTTAGAATTCTCTTCTCGCCTACCTGTGTCGGTTTGCGGTACGGGCACCTTCTCCTGGCTAGAGGCTTTTCTTGGCAGTGTGAGATCATGACCTTCGCTACTACAATTTTCGCTCCCCATCACAGCCCAGCCTTAATGATGTGCGGATTTGCCTACACATCAGCCTCACTGCTTAGACGGACATATCCATCAGTCCGCGTCACTACCCTCCTGCGTCACCCCATCGCTCATAGCGGATTACGGTGGTACAGTAATTTCAAACTGTTGTCCTTCGACTACGCCTTTCGGCCTCGCCTTAGGTCCCGACTTACCCTGAGCGGACGAGCCTTCCTCAGGAAACCTTGGGCTTTCGGCGGATCAGATTCTCACTGATCTTTTCGTTACTCATACCGGCATTCTCACTTGTATGCTGTCCAGCGCTCCTTACGGTACACCTTCAACCCACATACAACGCTCCCCTACCCCAGATACATACGTATCTAGCCATAGCTTCGGTGGTGTGTTTAGCCCCGTTACATTTTCGGCGCAGAGTCACTCGACCAGTGAGCTATTACGCACTCTTTCAATGGTGGCTGCTTCTAAGCCAACATCCTGGTTGTCTGTGCAACTCCACATCCTTTCCCACTTAACACACACTTGGGGACCTTAGCTGATGGTCTGGGCTGTTTCCCTTTTGACAATGGATCTTAGCACTCACTGTCTGACTCCCGGCAATAAGTATATGGCATTCGGAGTTTGACTGAGCTTGGTAATCCTTGCGGACCCCGCACCCAATCAGTGCTCTACCTCCACTACTCTTATACCGAGGCTAGCCCTAAAGCTATTTCGGGGAGAACCAGCTATCTCCGAGTTCGATTGGAATTTCTCCGCTACCCCCACCTCATCCCCGCATTTTTCAACATGCGTGGGTTCGGGCCTCCAGTGCGTGTTACCGCACCTTCACCCTGGACAGGGGTAGATCACACGGTTTCGGGTCTACGTCCACATACTCAATCGCCCTATTCAGACTCGCTTTCGCTGCGGCTCCGTCTTCTCGACTTAACCTTGCATGTTAAACGTAACTCGCCGGTTCATTCTACAAAAGGCACGCCATCACCCATTAATAGGGCTCTGACTTTTTGTAAGCACACGGTTTCAGGTTCTATTTCACTCCCCTTCCGGGGTGCTTTTCACCTTTCCCTCACGGTACTGTTTCACTATCGGTCGCCAGGTAGTATTTAGCCTTAGCAGATGGTCCTGCTGGATTCATACGGGGTTTCACGTGCCCCGCACTACTCGGGATCCGTCTCGGAGAGAACACAGTTTAGGTTACAGGGCTTTTACCTCTATCGCGGGCCTTTCCAGACCTCTTCACCTACCATATTCCTTTGTAACTCCATGTGAGACGTCCCACAACCCCTAAGAGCAAGCTCTTAGGTTTAGGCTGTTCCGCGTTCGCTCGCCGCTACTGACGGAATCACTATTGTTTTCTCTTCCTCAGGGTACTTAGATGTTTCAGTTCCCCTGGTCTGCCTCTACATCTCCTATGTGTTCAGAGATGAGTAACTGCGAATTACCACAGCTGGGTTTCCCCATTCGGACACCCCCGGATCAAAGCTTGCTTACAGCTCCCCGAGGCAGTTTCGTTGTTCGCCACGTCCTTCGTCGGCTCCTGGCGCCTAGGCATCCTCCGTGTGCTCTTATTAGCTTAACCTTGATTTTTCCTAAGAAAAATCTCACTAATAACATTTACTTGTTTACACAAGTTGCTAAAAGATGTTCTAAAACGCAAATTCGTTTCGGTATCCAGTTTTCAAGGATCAAGTTTAAAGATGAGAGCTTAAACTCTCAAAACTGAGCAACGAGTGAGTTGTGGAAGTTTAACTTCCGATTTGAATGTCTTCATTGCAGAAGACGATTCTCCATAGAAAGGAGGTGATCCAGCCGCACCTTCCGATACGGCTACCTTGTTACGACTTCACCCCAATCATCTACCCCACCTTCGGCGGCTGGCTCCCTTGCGGGTTACCCCACCGACTTCGGGTGTTGTAAACTCTCGTGGTGTGACGGGCGGTGTGTACAAGACCCGGGAACGTATTCACCGCGGCATGCTGATCCGCGATTACTAGCAATTCCGACTTCATGCAGGCGAGTTGCAGCCTGCAATCCGAACTGAGACCGGCTTTGATGGGATTGGCTTCACCTCGCGGTTTCGCTTCCCGTTGTACCGGCCATTGTAGTACGTGTGTAGCCCAGGTCATAAGGGGCATGATGATTTGACGTCATCCCCACCTTCCTCCGGTTTGTCACCGGCAGTCACTCTAGAGTGCCCAACATTACTTGCTGGCAACTAAAGTTAAGGGTTGCGCTCGTTGCGGGACTTAACCCAACATCTCACGACACGAGCTGACGACAACCATGCACCACCTGTCTCCTCTGTCCCGAAGGCCGCCACTATCTCTAGTGGATTCAGAGGGATGTCAAGACCTGGTAAGGTTCTTCGCGTTGCTTCGAATTAAACCACATACTCCACTGCTTGTGCGGGTCCCCGTCAATTCCTTTGAGTTTCAGTCTTGCGACCGTACTCCCCAGGCGGAGTGCTTACTGTGTTAACTTCGGCACCAAGGGTATCGAAACCCCTAACACCTAGCACTCATCGTTTACGGCGTGGACTACCAGGGTATCTAATCCTGTTTGCTCCCCACGCTTTCGCGCCTCAGCGTCAGTTACAGCCCAGAAAGTCGCCTTCGCCACTGGTGTTCCTCCACATATCTACGCATTTCACCGCTACACGTGGAATTCCACTTTCCTCTTCTGTACTCAAGTCACCCAGTTTCCAGTGCGACCTCAGGTTGAGCCCAAGGTTTAAACACCAGACTTAAATGACCGCCTGCGCGCGCTTTACGCCCAATAATTCCGGACAACGCTTGCCCCCTACGTATTACCGCGGCTGCTGGCACGTAGTTAGCCGGGGCTTTCTTCTCAGGTACCGTCACTCCGATAGCAGTTACTCTACCGGACGTTCTTCCCTGGCAACAGAGCTTTACGATCCGAAAACCTTCATCACTCACGCGGCGTTGCTCCGTCAGACTTTCGTCCATTGCGGAAGATTCCCTACTGCTGCCTCCCGTAGGAGTCTGGGCCGTGTCTCAGTCCCAGTGTGGCCGTTCACCCTCTCAGGTCGGCTACGCATCGTCGCCTTGGTGGGCCGTTACCCCACCAACTAGCTAATGCGCCGCAGGCCCATCCCTCAGTGACAGATTGCTCCGTCTTTCATTCTTCCTTCAGGAGAAAAAAGAAATTATCCGGTATTAGCTACCGTTTCCGGTAGTTATCCCAGTCTAAGGGGCAGGTTGCCTACGTGTTACTCACCCGTCCGCCGCTAAGTTATTTTGAAAGCAAGCTTTCAAAATAACTCCGCTCGACTTGCATGTATTAGGCACGCCGCCAGCGTTCGTCCTGAGCCAGGATCAAACTCTCCAATTAGTATTGAAAAGAGCGATATGCTCATTTTGAAACATCTGACGAGAAAATTAATTCTCTAATTTTGGATTTCACTTTCGTGATTTCCTACTCACTCGTTGTTCAGTTTTCAAAGATCAAGTTCTCGTTGGCGCCGTTTAATGTCTCAGCAGCAACTCTTATACTATATCATGTTCGACCGTTTAATGTCAAGCTCTTTTTTTAACTTCTTTTTCGAGCTCGGCATGTGTGTTTCTCGGCCAGAAATAGAATATATCATGTATAGAGATTCATTGCAACACTTTTTTTCAAACAAATTAGTATTAAGCTATATATCCTCATAACGATACCCGAATCTTTACCTTCTGATCAACAGTAGCCAAGGAGAACCGCCGCTAGACAGCTCCCCTGTGCTCATTGTTGTATAAATACTATTCGTTTGTACGGTTACGCATATGCGGGAACAGCAGTACATCACGAATAGATGCAGAATTGGTAAGCAACATGATCAAACGGTCTACACCGATTCCCAGTCCACCTGTAGGAGGCATACCATATTCCAAAGCACGGATAAAGTCATCGTCCATTTCATGAGCTTCGTCATTACCTTGCTCTTTCTCCTGGATTTGTGCTTCAAAGCGTTGACGCTGGTCGATCGGATCATTCAATTCACTAAATGCATTCGCATGTTCACGACCCACAATAAACAATTCAAAACGATCGGTGAAGCGTGGATCCTCATCGTTTTTCTTCGCCAGTGGTGAGATTTCAACCGGATGTCCCATTACAAAGGTAGGCTGAATCAGAGTTTCCTCTACAAATTGCTCGAAGAAAGCATTAAGGATATGACCGAAAGACATGTGCTTCTCTACAGGTACACGGTGCTCTTTTGCCAGAGCCTGTGCTTCCTCATCTGTCATATGAACACTGAAATCAACACCGGTTACTTCTTTAACGGCATCAACCATAGTTACACGACGCCATCCTGGTGACAGATCTACCGGCTTGCCTTGATAGTCGACCTGTTGAGTTCCTAATACCTCTTGGGCAATATGAGCGATCATATTCTCCGTAAGGTTCATGATGTCCTTGTAATCAGCATAAGCTTCATACAGCTCAATCATAGTAAACTCAGGATTGTGACGAGTCGAAATTCCTTCATTACGGTATACACGACCGATTTCGTATACTTTTTCCAGTCCACCAACAATAAGACGTTTCAAATGAAGCTCAATAGCAATACGCATATAAAGCTGCATTTCAAGCGTGTTGTGGTAAGTAATGAACGGACGCGCTGCAGCTCCACCGGCAATCGCATGAAGTGTAGGTGTCTCAACTTCAAGATAGCCAAGTGAATCCAAATAACGACGCATAGATTGAATGATTCTTGAACGAGCAATAAAGGTCTGTTGAACTTCCGGATTAATAATCAAATCAACATAGCGCTGACGGTAACGCAGCTCTACATCTTTAAGACCATGATATTTCTCAGGAAGCGGCAACAAGGACTTGGACAAGACTTCGAGATTATGCACTTTGATGGAGGTCTCGCCTGTTTTGGTTTTGAATACTGTTCCGCGAACGCCGATGATGTCTCCTAGATCGAGAACATTGAACGCTGCGTATTGCGTTTCAGGAATGCTGTCTTGACGAACATAAAGCTGAATTCTTCCACTGAGATCTTGGATGTGCGCAAAACTGGCTTTACCCATAACACGTTTTGCCATAATGCGACCCGCTATGCTGACTTCAACAGATAGCTCGTCCAATTCTTCTTTAGAAAGTCCATCATACTTCGATACTAGGTCGCCAGCGTTAGCTGTACGCTCATACTTTTTGCCGAAAGGATCGATACCAAGTCCTCTTAGCTCGTCCAATTTGGCACGGCGGATTTGCAAAAGCTCACTAAGTTCGTTCTCTGCATTCTCCACATTATTCATTTCCTCGGTCATGCTATTCATCCCCTTGCAGATATAAATCCCTTATATTTTGAAAAAAAGCTTCCCTAAGGAAGCTTTCCCAAACAATGTTCCCTTATCTGCCTGCATACAAGAAAACTACTTATACATTCGGCAGCACATCTATTTACAGACTATAAGATCTGTACACTACTTCATTCTGATATCGAGAATTTTATATTGAATAACGCCTGCAGGTGTATTAACGTCAACAATCGTGCCTATTTTCTTGCCGATGATGGCTTTGCCTACTGGACTTTCGTTGGAGATCTTATTATTCAGTGGATCGGACTCCGCTGTACCTACGATCGTGTATTCCATAGTGTCACCATATTCCAAATCTTCAACACTTACAGTAACACCGATACTTACCACATCAGTAACGATCTCGTCGCTATTAATGATGCGCGCGTTGCGAAGCATCTTCTCCAAGGTGATAACGCGTCCTTCGATAAAAGCCTGCTCATTCTTCGCGTCTTCATACTCCGAGTTCTCACTGATATCTCCGTAGCCAATCGCTACCTTAATCCGTTCAGCAACCTCGCGGCGTTTCACAGATTTGAGGAATTCCAGCTCATCTTCCAGACGCTTTAGCCCGTCCGGCGTAAGGATGACTTCTTTATCGCTCATCTCAACCGATTCTCCTGTCGTATACATTTATTGAAAACACCATACTATATGCTAATCTAGGAGGATAAGAACCCTCCCTGCTGCATTGCTCTTACTGTAACGGCGATTTTATACTGTGAAATTATATTGGAACCGCTACAAAATGTCAATGACACCACATATAAAGTGGGATGTGTTCAAAAAGCGTAAGGAAAACAACGTTTATACTGCGGAAGCAGACATTTCATTACCCTTATTCTCTTCTTCATGCTTTAGCTGAACGACAAAATCATTCAAAATCTTCACCATTCCATCACGTTCTGTCTCTAACATGAGTACATCCTTTACTCGTGCAGCAGACTTCAGGCCTTTTAAATACCAAGCCATATGCTTACGCATATCCCGAACGGCTACTGCTTCTCCCTTAAGTGCAACCAGCCGATCCATATGAAGAATGGCAACCTTAATCTTCTCATCCAATCCAGGTTCAGGCATCAGTTCCCCGGTGCTTAAATACTGAATCGTACGGTACAGCATCCATGGGTTACCTAGCGCACCACGCCCGATCATCACGCCATCACAACCGGTCTGATCAAGCATAGCCCGAGCATCTTCAGGTGTATTGACATCACCATTGCCGATAACCGGAATGGAGACCGCTTCTTTTGCCATCTTGATATAATTCCAATCTGCACGCCCCGTGTAGAGCTGCTCCCGTGTTCGTCCATGTACACTGACAGCCTTGCCACCGGCACGTTCTACTGCACGCGCATTATCTTCGACAAAAATATGCTCGCTATCCCAGCCAATCCGCATTTTCACGGTTACGGGTTTATCGACAACATCGACAACCGCAGAGACCATTTCATAGATTTTGTCGGGATTCAAAAGCCAGCGGGCTCCTGCATCACATTTAGTTACTTTAGGCACTGGGCATCCCATATTGATATCGATAATATCAGCATTGGTTTCTTTATCAACCACTTTAGCTGCTTGCACCAGTGATTCTCTATCCCCGCCAAAAATCTGCAAACTAAGCGGTTTCTCCCGTTCATCCACGAACAACATTTCGCGAGTACGAGTATTTCCGTGAATAATAGCCTTGTCGCTCACCATTTCCGCACAGACTAAACCTGTTCCAAACTCTTTAGCGATTAGACGAAAGGCCGGATTGCACACCCCAGCCATAGGTGCCAGAACAACTTGATTTTTCATCTCAATGTCGCCAATCTTCAGCATTCGTATCACTTCCATTACTCCTATTTGAATTGCTTAAAAATTATGAGTCAGGGTTCACCAACTCTTCGGTTGTAACCCCTAGTACATTCGCAATTTTATCTAAAATTTGATCTTCCAAACGTCTATTGCCCCTCTCGACTGCGCCAAGCACAGCCAAGGAAATTCCAGTGAGATCCGCAAGTTCCTGTTGAGTATAGCCTTTTAGCTTGCGGAATGCCCTGACCCTCCGTCCCATACGCTTGTTGTCCACAACCGAATTCCTTCCTTCCCGTCTATGTCTTGAAGCGCTGCTGTAATCAACTTGCGGAGTCCGGAAGACTGTTCATTCTGTGGAACGATATCACTGAGCGGAAGCATTACAAATGCACGCTCAAACATACGCGGATGCGGTAACGTTAAATGCGGAGTATCAAGTGCCTGGCCCTCTACCCACAATAAATCTAGATCTACCGTTCTCGGTCCATAGCGAATATCCCGGATACGACCCAGCTGCGTTTCGATTCCCAGCATTACTTCCAGCAAGGTCTCTGGCGCAAGCGTCGTGCGCAAAGCTGCTGCCATATTAAGAAACTGCGGCTGATCTAAATAACCTACTGGCTCTGTCTCGTAGACTTTGGAGCAGCGAACTACCGATATTTCATCATGATTATTCAGTCTGTTCAAAGCCTCTGACAGCGTGCCCTCACGGTCGCCCAAATTAGCCCCTAAAGCAATATAAGCCTCTGATTCTTCAGAGGTGGAATGTATATTCATGGACTTTGTTCTCACTTTCTAGTTCTGCGCAGCTCCACAGTCACTCCCTGAAAATGAATGTCGAATGGCGGATGCGGTTTAGTTACCTTTACCGTTACTGCATTGATAACAGTATAAGTGTCCAGTACGGAGGATGCAATATATTCTGCCAGAGCCTCAATTAACTTAAAGGACTTTATTTCGACAATGTTTTTGACCAGTTCATGCACTTCAGCATAGTTTACGGTTTGGTTCAAATCATCGTTCTGGCCCGCTCCCTGTAGATCAAGTTCCAGCTCCAAATCAATGTAAAAACGTTGGCCCAGCTTACGCTCTTCTTCAAACACACCATGATATCCGTAATATTCCATTCGATGCAGTGTCATTTTATCCATCTTTAAACCCGCCCTTTTTATAAAATATCTTTATTCACGCACCAATGGAGGTGCAGCATACAACATCGCATCACACATCTTGACCGTTCGTTTTATTAGGGACACATCATGCACTCGTACGATCTGGCAGCCCTGAGCAATACCAAAGGCTACTGTAGCTGCGGTACCTTCCACAATATCATCAGCGGGCAAATCAAGTACGGTCCGGATGAATTTTTTGCGTGAAGTCGCCAGTAACAGTGGATAGCCAAACTCAGTCAACCCGTCCAAAAGCATCATCGCCTGCAAATTTTCATTAAAATCCTTCGCAAAGCCGATCCCTGGATCCAAGATGATATTGGCCGGCTTCACTCCTGCGGCTAAAGCAAGATCAATACTTTCCTTAAGGTCTGCCGACATATCCGCACTTAGATTCGTATAATCACGGTCCTGCCGGTTATGCATCAAAATAATGGGACAGTCCGCAGCAGCTGCCACTGCCGCCATTTCCGGATCAGCTTTACAGCCCCATATATCATTAATGATATGGGCACCAGCAGTAATAGCTTGGCGTGCCACTTCAGCTTTGTACGTATCTATAGATAACGGAATATGCGGTGCCGCTCGATGAATACTCTCGATGACAGGCAATACACGAGCTAATTCCTCTTCAAGCCCCACTGGTTTATGACCAGGACGGGTAGATTCTCCACCAATATCTATAATATCAGCACCGTCTGCGGCCATTTGTAGCGCATGTTCTACTGCTTTGTCCGGATCATCCCAAAGTCCTCCATCTGAAAAAGAATCCGGGGTTACATTCAGGATGCCCATAATCAGCGTTCGCTTTCCCAATTCCAAATCAGTATTTCCACAGCGGTATGTCCGCTTGAATATGGCTGGTCTCATTTCGGTATTCCCGTCCTTTCTCTATAGAATGAAATCAAATCCGAAGTCATTCTGCCGCAAAGGCCATCGCCTACGGTAAATTTTTTATCTTTTTCCCAAAGCGTTGTGACCGGGACAATTTCTTGTACGGAATTAGTAAGAAATACTTCATCGGCTATTTTTAACTGCTCCCAATAATATGCGCCTTCTTCTACCCTAATCCCAGCACTACGAGCCAGCTCCATTACCATTTCCCGGGTAATTCCCGGTAGAATCCCAGCTGAGATATCTGGAGTGTGGAGAATATTGTTTTTTATAAAAAAGATGTTGCTGACAATGCCCTCTGCTATGATCTCTTGTGCAGTCAACATCAGTCCTTCAGCACCATTCGCCGCAGAGGCATAGCCCCTAAGCTCACGCTTGGCCAAAATATTATTCATATAATGCAGAGACTTGAATCGCACTGCTCCCTCCGGAGTGTTACGCCTTAAGGACAACAATTGCAGGTCTTTGCCTTCGCTATATATCTTTTCGGATACTTTCGGCAGCGCTTTGATGTACAGCAAATGATTGGGTTCGCAATAGTCGCCCGCAGGTAACCCGAGAATATCCTCACCAGCGGTCACGGTATAGCGTATATAAGCTTCTTTTAATTCATTTTTGTCCATAACACGCTGGATCCACTCCTGCAGCTGTTCAACATCCTGCGCAAATGGAATACCAAGCTCCTTGCACCCCTCTGCCATACGCTTCAAATGACGCTCCAGCAGAAAAGGCACTCCCCCATACGTCCGAAAGGTCTCGAACAATCCTATACCGTATAAAAAACCGTGATCCAGGGCGGAAACCACGGCTTGTCTTGCATCAATGACACCATTGTTAAATCCTATATATTTCATGCCGTTTCTCCGGCTCTCCGTTTCAAGAAATTACGCAGCATCGTATGACCATGATCCGTAATAATCGATTCCGGATGGAATTGCACACCTTCGATAGGGTATTCTTTATGGCGCAGTGCCATAATCTCCCCTTCTTCGGTCTCCGCTGTAATCTCCAGACAATCCGGCAGACTCTCGCGCTCTACAATCAAAGAATGATATCTTGTTGCCGTAAAAGGAGACTCCAGACCTTCAAAAACCGACGTGCCCTTATGATGAATCGGGGATGTTTTTCCATGCATCAAACGCTCTGCACGAATAACATTTCCACCAAATGCTTGGCCTATCGCCTGATGCCCAAGGCATACGCCGAAGATCGGAATAATACCTTTGAAATGATGTAACAATTCCAAACTGATCCCCGCTTCATTAGGTGTACATGGTCCTGGAGAAATTAAAATATGATCGGGAGCCATTTTTTCAATCTCTTCAATGGTAATTTCATCGTTGCGGTGTACTTTAACCTCTTCCCCAAGTTCACCCAAATACTGTACGAGGTTATACGTAAAGGAATCATAATTATCGATGACCAAGATCACAGTGTTTCTCCCCCTTCGGCGCCGCTGGTAGTTTGGGATTCCTGCTGTAACTCACTACAGAGTACTGCCTTCACTACCGCTTTGGCTTTATTATGGCATTCACGGTATTCACGGTAGGGATCAGAGTCGATCACGATGCCCGCACCTGTCTGAATATATCCGACTCCATCCTTTACAGCCAGTGTTCTAATAATAATATTTAATTCCATATTTCCGTTATAGTCAATAAAGCCCATGGATCCTGTATACGGCCCACGCCGAACCGGCTCCAGCTCTTCAATGATTTCCATTGTTCTTACTTTGGGCGCGCCTGTAATCGTTCCCCCTGGGAACAATGCTGCGATTACAGCATAAGCATCCTTATCCGGTGCGACCTGGCCCTCTACCTGCGAAACGAGATGCATCACATGAGAGTAGCGCTCCACCGTCATCAGCTCAGGCACGCTGACGGATCCATATGCAGCGACACGCCCGATGTCGTTGCGCTCCAGATCGACAAGCATAATATGCTCGGCGATCTCCTTTTCGCTCCCGCGAAGCTCCGCCTCCATGGCGGCATCCTCCGCGGGAGTCAGGCCTCGGCGCCGGGTGCCGGCGATTGGCCGTGCGCTCACTTTGTCCCCGTGCAGCTTGACGAGCAGCTCCGGTGAAGCGCTGGATAGCGCGAAGCCGGGCGACCGCAAGAGCCCCATGTACGGGGACGGATTGAGCTTGCGCAGCCATTCGTAAACATCCTCCGGCGAGGACTTCAGCTGCGCCTCCTGGCGCAGCGAGAGGTTCACTTGAAATACATCGCCTTGGCGGATGTATTCCTGAACGTCCAGCACGGCCTGCTGGAACTTCTCAGGCGAGAAGGCCGAGGTCATACCCGGCCACTCCCCTGAGGAATCTGTGAGGGCCTCAATGCTACCTTTGACCTCTTCGTTCAATCCCGAAGCAGTGGATATCAACTGCCACTGCTCTACCATTCGCCCAGCCTGTTCTATAGCACCGAGATAAAGGTTCTGCAAATCCTCCATCCCACATTCTGCTGGAACCGGGACATGAACAGCACAATAAAGCACATGCTCTTCGTGATCATAAATCCATACCTCATCCATCCTCATAAAGAGATAATCAGGAAAACCGGGATCATCTTGTGCGAGAGACGGTAAACGCTCCAATGAGCGAACCACATCGTACCCTAGAAATCCAATACATCCACCGGTAAATGGAGGAATGCCCTGAACGTTTAGACTTGGCGAGGTGAAGCCTGACATCCACTGCTGTAGCAGCTCTAGCGGCTGACCTATCAGCGTTGTAGTCTCATGTGAACCCTCATCGGCTGTATGACCCAATGATTCGGGAGAAAGGCTAAACACCTCAGCGCCTTCTCCCTTGCCTTTTAATATTGATACAGGATTTAAACCTAAGTACGTATAGCGGCCACCCTTGCCACTCTCCAACACTACGGAGTATTCGGAAGCTAGTTCCCAGGCCTTCTTCCAGGATGCGGGCAATTCCCCCGAGCACTTGGGTGATTTTATAATCAAGGGGAACATGCTCCAGTCTTCAGCTGCCCATTGTTCCCACTCATTCCATGTCGTTATGATTTCCAAAGCCATCCTCCTAAAAGTTTTATGAAGCAATTACATCATAGACATCACTTCGCAATAAAACTTACTTCGTAAGCATTTGCTTAGTTTTATGGAGCCATTACATCATAGACATCACTTCGCAACAAAACTTACTTCGTAAGCATTCGCTTAGTTTTATCTAGCAATTACTTATTATTAATCATCAGTAGTATATTGCCTGTCAGTATACTGTACTTAAGGCATTATTGAAAAGCCCCCAGCTATAGGAAATTATTATGGCTTTTAAGTCTTCAGTAAAAACCATAGCATTTTTCAAAAATAATAAATTACCACGTCTAGGTCGTCATATATCCATAGAGCCTTTTGCCCATATAATCAACGAAAAGAGTCTCCATCACCACCAGAAAAGTGGTATGAAGACTCTTATAAATTACGTTATTGCAAACAATTACGCTTCGAAATTGTAAAGTGGTGTGCTCAGGTAACGTTCACCATTACTTGGGATGATGACAACTACCTTCTTGCCAGGACCGAGGTCTTTAGCAACCTTAAGTGCTGCAAATACTGCTGCACCGGAAGAAATCCCAGACAAGACGCCTTCTTCTTTAGCTACACGGCGTGCAGTTTCGAATGCTTCATCGTTCTCAACATGGATGATCTCATCATAAATGTCCTGGTTCAGGATTTCAGGAATGAAGTTTGCTCCGATACCCTGAATTTTGTGAGGGCCTGGTTTGCCTCCTGCCAAGATTGGAGAAGCAGCAGGTTCCACAGCATAGATCTTCACGTCAGGATATTTGCTCTTCAGCACTTCACCCGCACCCGTGATCGTTCCACCTGTTCCGATACCTGCAATAAAAGCATCCAGCGGGCCTCCGATGGACTCAATAGCTTCAACGATTTCAGGTCCAGTGGTCTCACGGTGGATCTTCACGTTCGCTTTATTCTTGAATTGCTCCGATGGGAAATAGCTTGGGTTCTCTTTCAGAATTTCTTCCGCTTTCTTAACCGCACCATTCATGCCTTCCGATCCTGGAGTCAGAACCAATTCTGCTCCGTATGCACGAAGTAGATTACGGCGTTCCAAGCTCATGGTTTCCGGCATTACGATAACTGCCTTATAGCCTTTAGCCGCAGCCACAAGTGCCAAGCCAATACCAGTGTTACCACTAGTTGCTTCTACAATTGTACCTCCAGGCTTCAGTAGACCTTCACGTTCAGCTTCTTCAACGATGCTGATTGCGATACGGTCTTTTACGCTTGATCCCGGATTCTGATATTCCAATTTCAAATAAATATCTGCGGAGCCTTCCTGTGCCAGACGATTCAAACGAACGAGCGGAGTACCTCCGATCAATTCTGTTACGTTGTTAACGACTTTAGCCATGAGCAAAAACCTCCTTAGAATGATAAATGCGATATAAGAACGTAAATTGTGACTTTACTCTTCTGTATGTGTGTCCCTATTATGCAATAATAACTGCTATAAAGGGGTATAGATATTGGACCACCGTTAGTTATTTCCGACTAAAACGGTAGGTTTTACGTTAATATCATATTATCAATCTTGCAGGCTGTTGTCAATATTTATTGCCACATCATATTTCGTGCGCAAATCACTCTCCACCTGCTGTAGAGGGGGTGCTTGCTCCAACGCCAGCTCTTGACGTATCAGCGCCCGAATTTCCTTTTGATCAGGAATATTTTGTGTGTGAATACTCTCTAGTCGAATGATAGCGAAGTCGTCCTCCGCCTGAATCGGCCCCGCTATATCACCCTCATCCAAACTAGCAGCGGTCTTAAGCAGTCCCTCAGGCCAAAAAGGATCGTCTTCCTCTACTTTGCCCAAACGGCCTCCTTGCAGCCGACTCTCTGCATCAATGGAAACTTCCCTAGCTAAATCAGCAAAATTCTCGCCCTGCTCCAAGCGATCCATTACTTGCTCGCCTTCGTCATAAGATGAAACCTTAATCATGGAGAGTTCCAATTCCCTTTTGGGAGTGAAACGCTCCGTGTTTTGGTCTAAATAAGTATCGATATCAGCTTCCTTAATCGTAATACCATCAGTGGCTATTGCTTGTAAGGTCAGACGATAAGCCGTTTCTGCGAACACTTCCTGACGAGATAACCCCAGCTGAGACTGCATTTGTGCATAATACTGTTCTTCCGATCCGTATCCAACCATAGTTCGTGCAAGTTCTTGCTCAACCTCATCGTCGGTCACGGTAATCCCCAGAGCCTTTGCTTCCATCTCCACAACAATATGATTGATCATTCCAACCAGCACTTCGTGGCCATGCTTTTTTTTGAGCTCATCCATCCACTGCTTATCTGTTATCGGTAATCCGCCTGCAGTCGCTGCATCCGGTGTTTCGTTTTCTGTTGTATCCCCTTTTAGAAGAGCCATGGCGCGTAAGCTCCAGAACAATAGGCCCCCGAGCATTAAAGTTGCAACAGCCAGAATAACAACCGTATTGCGAAGTGCACGTTCCTGTCTCGTCATCATCCCATGCCCTACGATTTCGCTTGTTCTAAAATGACCTGTAATTCGTCCTTATTAAAAACATAAGCCTCGTTGCAAAAATGACATACAACTTCAGCCTGCTCATCTTCTGCAATTAATCTCTCCAGTTCATCTTGCCCTAAGCTAACCAATGTCTGCTCAACCCGCTCACGCGAACATTGACAAGCAAAGTTAATATCCAGTTCATCCATAACTACGGCATCCGGCAAAAGAAAACGCAGCATTTCTTCTGGCTCTAGACCCTGATCAAGAAGTGTTGTCACGGAAGGCATAGCCCCTAGAGCTTTTTCGATCTCCGTAATCTCCGCATCCGTCAGTCCTGGAAGAAGCTGCACGATAAACCCTCCGGCTACAATCACTGACTCATCGGTATCCACTAATACACCTAAGCCAACTGCAGCTGGGGTTTGTTCAGAAACAGCGAAATAATAAGTGAAATCTTCCGCAAGTTCTCCGGAGATGATAGGAATACTACCTCGATAAGGTTCCTTCAAACCTAAATCCTTTATAATATCAATGAACCCTTCAGTTCCTACGGCTCCAGCAACATCCAATTTACCCATACTATTGCTAGGTAAGTGAATGTGAGGATGGTGTACATAACCGCACACTTCTCCCAACGCATTGGACTCCGCAACGATTTGCCCGATCGGTCCATCCCCTTTGACCATGATACATAGCTTCTCTCTTCCTTTAAGCATAGCGCCCATCATGGCTGCAGCGGTAACTGTACGTCCAAGTGCGGCTGTAGCCGTTGGATACGTATCATGTCTGCGCCGCAATTCCTCGACCAATTCTGTTGTGCGGACAGCAAACGCTCTCACTTTACCATTCATAGCCGTTCCACGGATAAGTCGATCCTTCTTTTTTTCCATTGGGTGCATAGCCCTCCTATCTCTTCGCCCTTTAGGCTTCTTTATCTTTATTGGTTACGGTCATAAATAATTCGTAATCCTTCTAGTGTTAACATAGGATTTACTTCGTCGATACAATCCGTCTCCCCCGCAATTAGCGAAGCGAGGCCTCCAGTAGAAATAACCTTCAGTTCCGGAGCGTTCATCTCGATTTTGATACGCTTTACAATCCCCTCGACTTGGCCTGCATACCCAAAAATAATACCAGCCTGCATAGCGTGAACTGTATTACGTCCGATAACCTTTTTAGGCTTCTCCAACTCAATTCGTGGCAGTTTCGACGCCCGCTGGTATAAGGCCTCTGTAGAAATAACAAGACCCGGAACAATCGCTCCTCCAAGATAATTAGCCCCTGCATCGATACAGTCGAAGGTCGTAGCCGTACCAAAATCAACAACAACAAGCGGACATTTATATTGTTCAATCGCAGCCACAGCATTAACAATCCGGTCTGCGCCAATCTCACGCGGATTCTCATAGCGAAGATTAAGTCCCGTTTTTATCCCTGGTCCTACGAGTAACGGATCTTTGCCTATATACTTTATACACATATCCACGATAGTCTTAACCAGAGGTGGAACTACCGAGGATATAATTACACCTTCCACATCTTTGACAGAGATCCCTGACATCTGAAAAAGATTGTGTATCAGCACTCCATATTCGTCCACGGTGGATTGGCGCGCAGTACTTAGCCGAAAATGATGTAACAATTCGCGCTTTCTGTATACACCGAGAACAATATTGGTATTACCGACATCGACAGCAAGCATCATGATGAGGACCCTTCCTTCTTGGCATTAAGGTCTAGACTAATATCCAGACTGGAAAAGGAGTACGTAAGGCGTCCTACAGAAATCACATCCACACCTGTTTCTGCGATCCCACGAACCGTTTCTAACGATACATTGCCGGAGGCCTCTGTCTTGACATGTGGAGCTTTAGCTTTAATCCTAGCCACCGCTTGCTTCATCATCTCGTTAGACATATTATCAAGCATAATAATATCAGCACCTGCTGCCAGCGCCTCTTCGACTTGCTCTAAGTTCTCAGTCTCTACTTCAATGCTCATCGTATGTGGAATGTTCTTCCGCGCACGACCTACTGCCTGCCTAATACCACCTGCACCTTTGATATGATTGTCCTTGATCATAACCGCATCATATAGACCAAAACGATGATTAAAGCCTCCACCAACACGAACTGCATATTTTTCCAGCATACGATGTCCTGGTGTAGTCTTACGTGTATCTACTAGACGAGTCGGTAATCCATCGAGCACCTGTACGAAAAATGACGTACGTGATGCTACACCGGAAAGACGCTGCATCAAGTTGAGTGCAAGCCGTTCACCCGTAAGAATTGCATGTGTGCTTCCCTCTACCTCAATAATTACAGTCCCTTTTGTCACTGCTTGACCTTCTTCTACAAGGGCTGTAAAGCTAAGCGTAGGATCAACAATTTCAAAAACCAACTCTGCAATCGGGATACCACAAATTACGCCATCTTCTTTAGCATGAATAATCCCTTTAGATTCATGGCCAACAGGTATTGTCATTTGTGTTGTTACATCACCGGAACCAACATCTTCCCGCAGCCAAGCCTTAATGGATTGTACTAGTTCTTCATTGTAACCATTAAACATCATCGCTTAATTCCTCCACTATTCCCAGATCGCGAATTTGAAGCAGGTGCTTGCGCCACTGATCATCACTTCGCTGCGGGTAATCCTCACGGTAATGTGCCCCGCGACTCTCTTCCCGTGCTAGAGCAGACTCTGTCACGAGCAAACAGCAGGTCAGCATATTAGCGAACTCGTATTCCTCGCGTTTAGTCAATACGGATCCAAAGATGGGTAGCTGCCGTTTTAATTCTTCTATTCCCTTAGACAAGGTCTCTTCATTACGTCGTAATCCAGCATATCGAACCATTACCTTTTGTAGCTTCAAACGGCGTTCCACAATAGCTTGAGTTGGCGAATCAACACGCCCTTCGTTGCTACTAACTGATGTAACATCACGTCCAAGCGGAGATAATTGGCGAATCCGCTCAATAATACGATGTCCAAAAACAACTGCTTCCGATAATGAATTGCTTGCTAATCGATTAGCCCCATGTACGCCTGTGGAAGAAACCTCCCCGCAAGCAAACAAGCGAGGAATCGTACTCTCCCCATTCAGATCGGTCTTAATGCCCCCCATCATATAATGCGCAGCTGGAGCCACTGGAATCCAATCACTTGTAATATCCAGTCCATAGCCCATACAGGTCTCATGTATTGTAGGGAAACGATGCTTCACCATTTCTGGGGATTCATGCGTAATATCCAAATAGACAAACGTTGACTTTGTAAGCTCCATTTCACTTACAATAGCCCGAGCTACAATATCTCGTGGGGCTAGCTCAAGCAACTCATGATATCGTTCCATGAACCGCTCTCCATTAATATTGCGCAATACTGCTCCTTCCCCACGAACTGCTTCGGAGATTAGGAATCTAGGAGCTCCAGGATAACTCAATGCTGTAGGATGAAATTGAATAAATTCCATATCTCGTATATGAGCCCCGGCACGATAAGCAATGGCTACCCCGTCGCCTGTAGCTACTTCAGGGTTGGTAGTGTATCTAAATAATTGTCCTGCACCGCCAGAGCACAAAATAGTCGCATCCCCTTGCAGGAATAACCGTCCGCCGCCGGGACGCTGCAACAATGCGCCTACACATTCTCCACCTTCAGTGATGAGATCAATGACATAATGATCATCCCACACCTCAATGTTCTCATGTTCAGCTACCTGTTCAGCCAAGGCACGAACAATCTCATAACCTGTAGCATCTCCATTAGCATGCAAAATACGACGGTGACTATGCGCTCCTTCCTGCGTCAAAGCCAGTACCCCATCTTCCTTATCAAAAAGAGTACCTAAACGAATTAGCTCATGAACTCTATCTGGTCCTTCATTAACAAGTGCATCGACAGCTGTGGATGAGCACAGACCTGCTCCCGCCATTAATGTATCCTGCCGGTGGTAAGCAGGGGAATCGTCCTCAGCTATTACAGCTGCGATCCCCCCCTGTGCATAGCGAGTATTACTCTCCATTACTGATTTCTTTGTGATCATAATGACACGCCGATCTTCACTAGCTTTAATAGCTGTGAACAATCCGGCAATCCCTGAACCGATAACAATACAATCTGTCTTTACTTTAGGAATATCCCGAAGATCAAAATCAACCAAATATTGTGGAATCATGACCGCGTTTCACCTGTTTCAACGAAAGAGTAGCGCATACTACCGGACTTGTAGCATGCGCTCTAGGGAAGTTCTGGCTTTGTCGGCGACAGCAGGCGGTACATAGATTTGTGGCTTCATCGTCTCCAGGCATTTCACCAGTTTTTTTAGATTGTTAACTTTCATATTAGGACAAACAAGAAATTTTGTAGCAAAATGGAATTCTTTATCCGGACTATCTTTACGAAGCTGATATCCTGTACCATCCTCAGTTCCAACGATAAATTGCTTACGGTCAGATTTCCGGCAATACTCGAGAATGGATGTAGTACTACCTACATAATCACCCATGGCCACTACTTCCGGACGACATTCTGGATGAACTACAAATTCTGCTTCTGGGTATTTCGCTCTCATTTCTACTACATCTTTAACAGTCAACATATCATGAGTGTTGCAATAGCCTTCCCAGATAATCAGTTTTTTGCCGGTCTGATCTTGTACGTATTGACCAAGATTCTTATCGGGTACCCAGATAATTTCTTCAGCATCGAGGGATTCGATTACTTTCACGGCATTGGCAGAGGTACAACAGATATCAGTTTCCGCTTTAATCTCTGCAGACGAGTTGATATAAGTCACCACTTTAGCATTTGGATGTTGCGCTTTAAGCTTACGCAAACCGTCTACATTGACCATATCAGCCATTGGGCAGCCTGCACGTTCATCAGGAATAAGGACGGTTTTGTTTGGAGCCAGAATTTTAGCACTTTCCCCCATGAAATGAACACCGCAGAATACAATAACCTCTGCATCAGTCTCTGCAGCCTTCTGAGCGAGTAAAAAAGAGTCTCCCCGGAAATCGGCAACCTCCTGAATTTCATCACGTTGATAATAATGAGCTAAAATGATTGCGTTTCTTTCCTTCTTAAGCTGTTCAAGACGTATACGAAGTTCTCGATTCTGTTCCTGCTTACGCTCAAGTGCCAGAGCTTCCACCGATTGTTCTCCCCCTTAAATCTTCGCGGCTTTACGCCGGTGCGATGTTATCAAATGGCATGAGCCATCATCCGAAAAAATGAATAAGCTGATGTTAATAGTAAGTAATATTAATCACTAATGTACACAACGTTCCAGCCCCTGTCAATGTGACTAGACAGGCTTCCAAGCATGAAATTACCTAAAAATTAAAATAAAAAATCCGGAGAGCAATTACGCTCTCCGGATTAATTTACATCTTATGAATAGTGATCCTGCTTAGGTAAGGCTAGTTCCGCCGCCTTTATTGTCATCATCAGATCCGTCATTACCCTCAGATTCAGGTTTGTTCGGGATTTCCTTTGATAGGTTCGGAGGCGTGGAATCAGTATCTTCAGACTTGCCTTGAATGCGGACACGCACATCACCGATATTATCAATGACAGGTTCGCCAACTTCAAGCGCAACGCCTTCGCCACCCTCAGCCTTACCATCTTCAGAAAGGAATCCTTGTTCAATCAGCTCTTTAATCTGATCAAGCTCAAGTGTTTCCTTCTCAAGTAACGTATTGGCAATCAGGTGCATTTCTTTAGAGTATTTGAGCAACAGTTCTTTACAACGTTCGTAGCTCGAAGTAATAAAGTTCTGCATTTCTTGATCAATCTCATAAGCAATGGAATCACTATAATTCTGTTCATGCCCAATATCACGACCCAAGAATACTTGGCCTTGAGAAGAGCCGAACTGCATAGGTCCAAGCTTATCGCTCATACCGTACTCCATGATCATGGCACGCACGATGCGCGTAGCCTGTTGGAAGTCACTGTATGCGCCCGTACCGATCTCACCAATAAACAATTCTTCGGCAACACGTCCACCAAGTAATCCAGTAACCTTATCCAAAAGCTCCTGCTTGGTAACGATCATCCGATCTTCCTTCGGAAGCATAATAACATATCCGCCGGCACGTCCGCGTGGGATAATTGTAACTTTATGCACCATATCAGCATGCTCAAGGAAATAACCAGCTATAGTATGGCCTGCTTCATGGTAAGCAACAATGCGTTTCTCACGGTCACTGATAACCCGACTACGTTTCTCAGTACCCACGATAACACGGTCAATGGCTTCATCCACTTCAATCATGGAAATATCTTTGCGGTTACGACGTGCAGCTAGCAATGCTGCTTCATTCAGCAGATTCTCTAGATCAGCACCCGTGAATCCAGTTGTGCGTTTAGCGACAACATCCAGTCTTACATCTTTCGTAAGCGGCTTGTTACGAGCGTGAACCTTAAGTACAGCTTCACGGCCTTTTACGTCAGGGCGGTCAACCGTAATTTGACGGTCAAAACGTCCTGGACGAAGTAATGCAGGATCAAGTATATCAGCGCGGTTAGTTGCCGCAACAATAATAATGCCTTCGTTACCACCGAATCCATCCATCTCAACCAGCAATTGGTTAAGTGTTTGCTCGCGCTCGTCATGTCCGCCGCCGAGTCCGGCGCCGCGTTGACGACCCACAGCATCAATTTCATCAATGAAGATAATACATGGCGCGTTCTTCTTAGCGTTCTCGAACAAATCACGTACCCGAGAAGCACCGACACCCACGAACATTTCTACAAAATCGGAACCGGAAATACTAAAGAAAGGAACACCGGCTTCACCTGCTACTGCACGTGCAAGCAATGTTTTACCTGTTCCCGGAGGGCCTACAAGCAGTACGCCTTTAGGGATACGTGCACCGACAGCTGCAAATTTGCGCGGATCTTTCAGGAACTCAACGACTTCGACAAGCTCTTGCTTCTCTTCGTCCGCCCCTGCAACATCCTCGAAGCTGATTTTCTTCTTCTCTTCATTATATAACCGAGCCTTGCTCTTGCCGAAATTCATGACTTTACCGCCGCCACCTTGCGCCTGGTTAAACAGGAAGAAGAACAAGATGAACATAATGACTAGCGGGATAATAGAAGAAAGGAATGTCAGCCAAATGCTGGTACCTTCCATTTTCTTCTGAGTTAATTCAATCCCATTAACATCACTGGCTTGAATCAGTTCATTAATAGCAGCATCTGTTGGAGGAATATATGTGGAGAAGCTTTTCGATTTAGTATCGGCAGGCAACTCTCTATATTCGCCTGTAACTAAAAAGGCATTACCCTCAAACTGAACCGTCAAATCCTTCACATTGTTGCTCTTGATCTCCTGCCGTAACTCGTCGTATCTAGGGAAATCGGCGGCTTCATTTCCATTGCTCACAAACTGGACAATACCCACCACGACTAAAAATAAAATCAAATAAAAACCAGAATTCCGGATGAACCGATTCATCCCCTACCTCCTCTCGCAACACTCAAGTTATTGTACCATAGCCTCTTGGGACACCTCAAATAAAGGAAGCCAAGGGTGCCCGATCCGTATGATCAAGGCAATCAATAGTTCAATTGGAATAAATCTCAGGCTTCAGTACTCCAACATATGGGAGGTTCCGATACCGCTCGGCATAATCCAATCCGTAGCCTACTACAAATTCGTCTGGCAACACGAAGCCTGTATAGCTGGCTTCCAGATTAACCGTACGACCTGAGGGCTTATCAAACAAGGTAACCACATTGATAGAAGCAGCATTGCGGTTGCGGAGTAGCTCAATCAAATAGCTGAGCGTAAGGCCACTGTCAATAATATCTTCAACGATCAAGATATCGCGGCCTTCTACCGATACATCTAAATCCTTAATAATTTTGACAACACCAGAGGACTTGGTGGATGCTCCATAGCTAGATACTGCCATGAAATCCATCTCAACAGGTACTGTAATGGCTTTAACCAGATCTGCCATAAATATAAACGCGCCTTTTAGTACACAAATGACTAAAGGGGTACGTCCTGCGTATTCTTCGCTCAGTGTTCGACCGAGCTCCTTAATTTTCTGCTGAAGTTCCTCTTCGGTGATCAAGACTTCTTGAATATCATTTTGCAACTTGCGAAACCTCCTAAGTTATACTATGAAAGACTTACATCGACCATTACGTTTCTTCACGGTCATCCAGCTCTGCTAGAGACAATAGAAGTACCGAGGTCGTTTGCCGCCCTACTGCGGCATGCATCGAGCGTCTTACGCCCGGAATCCAGACGATATTGCCCAAACCATCACAAACGAGGGGGATCATTGAGCGTTCAGCAGCAGGTATTTTATCATCAATATAAATATCTTTTACCTTTTTGCTTCCGTTTAATCCCATGACTCTTATGGTATCTCCAGGCAATCGGGAACGAATCGTTAGTGGAAAGACCAGTTCATCACGGTCAAACCAAGCCGACATCTTCCCATAATCCTCCCCCTGTACAAAAAAGTTTTCTCTCTCCAGCACCGCCATCGACATCACCTTACCTATTTCCTCCAGCTTAAGCTCGGAATCCGGTAAAAACAGACGATATGTATAGCTTGCCTGTTGCTGCGCGGGCTTGGACGAGAACAAGATGATATCATATTGCCGCACACAAGTCAGGCCTCCACCTAAATCCAAACTCCAGGTGGTGGGATAGCTCTGCAGCGTTCCCCGACGTACAGATTCAATCTTGGAGAAATCAAGGGCAGATAGATCCGCCGACAGATAATTTAATATTAGTTTAATCAAACGCCGTTGTAAAGCGGAGGGTATGGCCGCAAATGAAGCTCTGTTAAAGGTATATTTCCCTTCCCCTTCCGAAACCAGCTCCTCAAAGCATTTTACCGCAGATGCTTCCATATATTCATCCTCAGCTCCTGCAATTTCCGCAAGCTGCACAAGTGACTGCCTTACTCTGCCGTTATACCTTTCCAGAAAAGGAAGAACTTCCAATCGAACAGCATTCCGCTTGTATTTCGTCAGCAGATTAGTCGCATCCTCGGCATAGGTGAAACCTTCATTCTGACATAACCCAAGAAGAGCCGTTTTGTTAATACGTAGGAATGGACGAATGAGTTCCACCTTTTTTTCTGTTCTTTTCCACTTGATACCGGACAGCCCCGATAAACCGCTTCCTCGCAATAGACGCATAATCACCGTTTCTGCCTGATCATCCGCATGATGAGCCAGAGCAACGGAGCGCGCCCCATAACGGTGTGCGGTATCAATCAGGAATTCGTATCGCTTCTCGCGCGCTGTCCCCTCAGGGCCGAGTCCACTCTCTTTAGCCAAAGAGGGAATATCGAATTCTGCCAACTCAAAGGGCAGTCCCAATTGTTCAGCCATACCACGTACTAGCTCTGCCTCTTCCTTAGACTCCGCTCTAAATCCGTGATTCACATGAGCGCATATTAAGGTAAGTGGCATAACGTTTAAAGCTATTTCATGCAAAACATGCAAAAGAGCCACAGAATCCGGGCCGCCGGAAACTGCGACTACAATGGTGTCATGGGGCGCCCACAGCTCGTGCTCGGCTGCTGACTCCAATACTGACTCCACCAGTCCATTCATTTGCTCCATATGCGGCCCCCCTTTTCTCTAACTATATGTATAAGTTCAAAACCGAAATACCCAATAAATTGTAAAGGCAAGCACAAACAAGGATAACCCAAAAGCATTTTTGAGCCAGCGAGGTGTGTCCATACTATCAGGACGCTTTCTACGCGAATTGTAAATATGGCTTCGCCAGAGCTCTGTAGCATCTGCGGAACCGGTGAAACCTCCTTTTAATGCCAAACAAATCCAAGAGGATAGTTTCTTGTCGGGTAGATTTCTAGCCAGCTTAAACAGCTCATCTACACTTCTTGTCTGCGGCAGCTGTAGCGCAGCTTTCTTGAGCCCCTCTTCATTCAAAAGACGGAGGCACAGTACAGCAAAAGCGAATAGATCATAACCCTCATCACTCGTGCGGCTGCCTGCATTCCAAAAGCCACGGTCATGCCATTCGGTAAACTGCTTCACACTGCGACCAATAGGACTTGTGCCCCCAAAGTCGATCAGCTCCACTTCGCCGTACTTTGATACCATGACGTTCTCCGGCTTCAAATCCCCGAACACAAAACCGCATTCATGCAGTGTGCGCAGCTTATCAAGCAGACCAAGCCCTACCAGGCCTAACCAGTCGGGACCGTTTTTCGATAAAAAATGATGCAGAGGTTTGCCTTCAACATACCTCATTACATAGAAGGGGACATTATCCCCATTCGCAAAATCATCCGCTTCCAAAAAATAAGAAGACAATGGATTCTCACGACGAGCACGATGCTCATTCCGCTTTCGCCGTGATTGCAGCGAGGTTAGTACATTGATCTCCGATTGAAGTTCAAGTGTATCGTATCCGATTTTTAGCGCGTACCTTTCCCGTCTGCCTTCTCTTTGCACAAGATATACGGTTCCGTTCGCGCCCCTTCCCAGCATCCGCTCAACGACATAACGGTTACCCCGCCATTTGCCGTTAATTAAGGTACCAGTAGGATAGGACGGATTAGACGACATACCCACCAATCATCCCTTCTCTTTCGTCGTGGTCATCACTTAGTCGGCGTCCACGATGTTCATCCAGTGTATCATAACGATAATGTTCAAGCACCTTGAAAATAGCTGGACCCGTCGGTGTCGCGCCTCTCATGTGTAATTTAGAGAATAACGTACGAATACCTGACATGTCATGGGTCCAATCTAGATCAAGCTTGGCATCTTCGCTGCTGTTATTTCCAGGATAATGGAATACAGCAATCTCACTCTTACCTTCCCGTGCTTCCAAACTGAGCGCCAAATCGCGGATAGCATCTTCCACAGCACCCAGTTTAGGTTTCATACTAGCACTGGCATCGATAAGAAGTGCAATGCGCAGCGGTGTTGTTTCTGTCAGTTCATCTACAACTGTAACAACCTGTGAACGTTGAACAGGAGGTAACTGATCCAGTGAGCCATCGCCTAGTATCTTTTTCACCTCTTTATTAACCGCCTGTTGGATCGTCTGAACCACGGTCTTGCGTGTCATCATCTGAATCGTCTGCGCCAGTTGTGGCGTTCCGACTATTCGGCTAAGGCCTCCCCCGGCCTTGGCAATGTCGGCAATCTCCCGGCTTCCGAGCTCGCCGATCGTACCATAATCAACTACACCAACCACATTTACGGTGATTCCCTCCTGCAGGGCATGCGCCGCTGCCAACACCGGACTTTCTCCTACATTCGAACAACCGTCAGTAATGAGCATAATTTGCTTCATAACCCTCAACTCCCCCTTTGTTTGAACCTCTGTTTCTAGCATATCCAGAAATGAGAGATTTCAAACGGTCGCTTTTGTTGGGGAAATTTGTGATCTGAACTAAGGGGATAGTGAATAGGGGAACTGCAAGAAAGGTTTGGGCTTTCGATCGCTGTTATTATTTGATTTCTCTATTAAAACCGCCCTCTGCAGTTGAAATCAAATAATAAAGGCGAACGCTCCGCTTCTACAGCTCCAAACTTTCTCTCCGTTCCGTACCTTCACTAGTAAACAGTTTAGATCTAAAAAATTACGCGCCAAAGTCAGCGAAACTTTGAAACGTAAATAGTAGAGACCGGCGAGTTTCACATCACAGACTCGCCTCGACTACCATTCAAGCACGGCACTATGCCCGTGCTTCAAACAATCAGCACGACGCCTTGCGCGTACTAAAACATACAAGCAACACGACGCTTCGCGCGTGCTAAAACATACAGGCAATACGACGCTTCGCGCGTGCCCAACCATCTAGCTCACCGTACGCGGACGCTCCATTCGGCCAACACCAGGCATATGCAAACTGGACCACTCTGGGTGGAAATGATCTACACGACTGACGACAATCGTCATGTCATCATGGATCTCATTGCCCTGATAACGAATTACCTTATCTAACAGGCTATCCGCCAAGTCTTGAGGATCATCCCCCTCGAGCTCTTGGATCAACCGTTTCATCCATATCTCCTTATTAACGGCATATCCTGGCGCATCATAAATACCATCCGTCATCATAATCAAAATATCACCGGCCCGAAGCTGCATGCTAATCAGATCCACATCGATATCTTTAATGATTCCTATAGGCAGATTGCTAGAGGTTATTGGAATGACCTCACTACCCCTCCGGATAAAGCTCGGTGCGGAAGCAATCTTCATAAAAGTTGTCTGTGCGGAATACTGATCGATCAAAGCCATGTCAACGGTAGCGTAGAATTCGTCAGGAGAACGTAATAAGAGAATAGAGTTTACCGACTTTACAGCCAGCTTCTCATCCATACCGGATTGCAGTAGCTTTTCTAACATACCGAGGGCGGCACTACTCTCCATTCTCGCCCGCTCACCATTTCCCATTCCATCGCTAATGGATACTGCAAAGGTGCCGTTTCCAAGCTCCACGGTACTGAAGCTATCGCCAGATAACATATCTCCTCCTTTAGAAACAACGGCCACTCCTGTGTTTATCTCAAAGGCTTTGGCTGAACCGAAGGTAACCATCGACAATCCTTCCCGAGGATGGACTGCCGTCTCGCTCATGACAGCAATATTCTCATCTAGTATGTCGGAAAGGAGCGGAGCGATCATTTTACGGCATTCATCAAAACCACGAGTATAGGCATGCACCACCTCTATTTCTACACGCCCAGGATCTAAACTTAGGATTTCGATACTATGAATAGACAGCCCTAATTTCTCCAATGTCTCACGGATTTGAGCTTCCTGATGATACATAGCCTGTCCCTCACGTTTTATTTCACGCGCCAGGTCCTCCATAACCTGTGACACGCCCGATAACTGCTCGGCAACAAATTGACGACTATCGTATATTTGTCTTTTCCATCGCATATCATGTTGGTAAAGATCATATTGTCCTTTCATGACTTCAAGTACTTCACCAGTCTTACCGCAAATCCGGCTCCATTCCGGAGGCAGCTGAGCTGCCGTAATATCAGGGCATTCCTCAACAGTAGTCATCATATCTGTCATGTATCTATACGTCTGATAGAATTTTGCATCCCAGCAGTGGGAACGCCGAATGCATCCTGCACAGGCCCCCTCTGTCACCGTACTCATGAAATCCTCCATCTCACGGTCTGACTTCCCTACTTCTCCGGCACGTGGAATCTGCCCAAAGCTGCTCGACAGCTGCTGGAATACCTGTGAGAATTGCGTCACCCGTTCTGCCGTTAAATCCCTGACCCTTCGCGCATATTCGTGTTGAGATCGGCTATGATCTGACGTGCCAGGAACATATTTAGCAATGGCAGATATCATCGCCTTAGGCGTTATAAGAAATAGCACTACCGCTACGCAGGTTTCCCATGTTGAGGCCATCATATCACCCGGACCCGTAAAATAGACGGAAAGGATCGTGGATCCTAGCAACATCCCGATAGATACTGCACCTTTTCGACCACCCTGCATCATTCCCGCTAGCATTCCAGAAAAAGCAAGCAGGCTCATCTGATAGATAGCACTAATATCCGCCAAACTGAGAATCAATCCGGTCACCACCCCAACAGCAGCCCCAAGAGGAGCCCCCCCTGCCATGGCGAAGAGTAGAATCAAATATCGTGACAATATATGCTCCAAAGACAAACCATTAAGGGTCCAGCCCACAAGGCCCGTCATTACTGAGGCAAGTAATATAATAAGGCACAGAATCTCCTCGTTCCTGAGCGCTCTACTTTTTTGCTTATAGGTTAGTAGAGGCAGCGCTTGAATGAACACAAGTGTAAGCACAAAACCTAGTAAAGCATCTAGTGTTGTCATCATAAGCGGATACCAAGAAAGAGAAGGTCCAATAACAATCTGGAACAAGCCAACCATAAACGAAGACACGAACACCATAAGTGGTGCATAGGATAAATCTATTCGTTCATAACTTTCCAAGCCTTTATAAACTAAAAAGAAAATAATCAGCTCAGCAGTAGTAACCAAAGCTCCAGGGAATGGAGTAAAGAGACTTCCAGCTATAATGGCTGCAGCTACAGGTAGAATAGAGTCGCGACGCATAAACACAATGACGGCAAAGTATGCGACAGCAAAAGGGGATAGTTCGTCCAGAATCATGGCTCTACCCAGCAGAAACCCCATGAAACTGAGCAATAGCATCCATTTCTTCGCTGCTATTAGCTGAACATACCGCTGCTTCTGACCCCAAGCTGTAATACGCGTGCGCAATGCTTGTCTCTGCTTCTTATCTTCACTTCCCACTCTTGTCCACTCTGGCAAATTTACCACGTTGCTTTTACTCATTCCCCTACACCACCCGTTTAAGAATTTATGGTTCTCATTATATAACCGGGGAATTGAGAAAGTTTGTCAGAAATGGAGGGACACACACAAGAAATTTCCGACAAAAAAGCCTTCATTCATGATCTGTAAAAAAGTGGTTCTATCCCTTGCGGGACGGTAGGTTGATTGGTTTCAAGATTGTTTACAACGTAATTTCACGCGCTGACGCGGCGGTCTTTCGTCAGCGATTGCCCTAGAGTTATGTGAGAATGTCATGGATGCTGTCGGCAATTTTATATGACATGACAAAAAAACCGCAAGGGCGAAATGCCCCTGCGGTTATTTATGATGTACAGGTATTGGATTACACGCGTTTAGCTCCACGGCCTCCGCGCTTTCCTTCTGTGTTCTTCTTAATCGAAGATATCCGTTCTTCGCTGTCTTTCAGGAATCGCGACATTTTATCCTCGAATGAAGGTTTACCGGCTGCAGGCTTAAATGGACGCCCACCCCGTTCACGATTGAATCCACCGCCGCCTCCACCACTGCCGCCTCCACCGCCGAAACGGTCTCCGCCGCTAGGACGTTCTGGTCTTGGAGCTCTAGGCGGACGTACTTCCGATGCTGGCTTGTCAACAGCCTGCTTAATGGAAAGTCCGATCTTGCCGTCCTTATCGACGTTGATCACCTTGACTGTTACTACATCACTAATCTTCAGATGATCGTTAACATCCTTGACATAATTATCGGCGATTTCCGAGATGTGAACGAGACCTGTGACACCTCCTGACAGATCCACAAATGCTCCGAAATGCGTGATGCCTGTCACTTTGCCTTCTAACTTGGTGCCCACTTCAATTGCCATAGAATAAAATGATCCTCCCTTAAAAATATACAGACGAATATTAAGGTCATCCTGTCTGCGGTGATTTGATTATACAGTAAAGAGCAAAGCAAGGCAACAGAGTAAAAGCCTCTTTTCGCCGCTATTATTGCTCTGATTGCTCTGTTCGAATAGGAGTTTCCCCTTGAGGATAGATATTGTACCATTTACGTGCTAATTGGCCAATATACTCGTCATCATTAAGTCTGGATAATTCATATTTTAATTGAGTTAAAGATGCCATGACATCCTCACTAGTCTCCTGTTTCTTTGCAAGTTCCTCACCCTTGTCCGCAATGACCGCACTTTGAGCGAAGTAAGTATAACTCGCCCAACCAAAAAATACTGCCACAAAGACAATCCACATAAATCTTCTTCTCTTCGCGCCTGCGGCCGAATTTTTGCTATGATTACTTTTCTCTTCCGCAGTAAATCTGTTCATGCAACGTACCCCCTAATTCAAGGTCAGCGTTTCCGCCATTTGGTAATCCATTCAGTGATCTTCACAATCCAGGCGCTATGTGTCAGCCGCGATAACTGTGGAGAGATCCACCTAACAGGTAATACCCAAATTGGTTTGGTCAGACGCAGCAGAAGCTTAAAGATGAACCGCAGAATACGACCTAGTAGCTTTAGCAGCCCTAAAATAAATCGCCAAAGCCAGAGAAGAGGTGTACCTATCAGGATCTCCACAAGTCTCCACAGCAACCTGCACATATACTGAACCGATTGAATTAACCTTAACACAAAACGCCGCACCGTAACACTGAAGATTAAAAAATAGATCCATACTCCTAGAAACAAACCTAGAAAGACATAAAACCGCAATTGTCCTTGATTTCCGGCATACAGCATACGAAAAACGAGCAAGGCGGCCCAAAGCCAATACAGTAGATCTAGCATGGCATTCAGCCATTTGGGAAAATTGAACTTCAGCGACAGCACCCGGTAGCTGTCATAGGCCAGTCCCATTGCCAGCCCGGCCATGATCATGTAGAACAGCGTCACCCACTGGACTGCAGGATTCATTTAAATAGCTTACCGAGCAGACCTTTATTTTTGCCCTGCGATCCGGGATCGAGATAAATCAGGGAATGTACATTGCCCTCTAGGGACAACATTCCGTTCTCCAGACTTAAATTTTTGATATGTAAATGATTCCCGCGAATGGTGAGATGGCCGAGTTCTGTACGAAGCAAAAATTCCTCGCTGTCGAAGCTCTCCACATTTTGCACGCCCGTCAACTCCAGCTGCTTCCGACTGCGCATGTGCAGATCATGCTGTTTGTTTACCTTTCCTGGCTCGATCATAGCATGTACCCCTCCTTCTTACCTCTAATCTATGGCAGAGGCAGAAGTTATAGAACATCCCGTCCCACTAAAAATAATAGAAACAAAAAGAAGGCACAACTCTACAAAATGTAAAGTTATGCCTTCTTCTATTACTCTTACCAGTCCAGTCCGCTGCTTTTGGCAACAGGCTCTTCCCGAACTAGAGTATACATACCAGCGGCCTCGTCCTTGCGAGTCGTTTCGACCAGCTTTTCTACTTTGACCGTTACAAGCTTTTGTCCAAATTGTACAGTAATCTCGTCACCGATCTTAACTGCACTACTAGGTTTAGATTCCCGCCCGTTAATCAGTACCCGGCCTTGTTCGGACACATCCTTGGCCACTGTACGGCGCTTAATTAAACGGGACACTTTCAGGAATTTGTCAAGACGCATTAGTTAACGGCTTCTTTAAGCTTGTTACCAGCTTTGAAAGCCGGTACAGTCGATTCTGGAATTTCAATCGTTGTGCCCGTTTGCGGGTTGCGACCAGTGCGTCCTGCACGTTTGCGAGTTTCAAAAGTTCCGAAACCGATCAGTTGGACTTTATCACCTTTTGCCAAAGCTTCTGTAATCTCACCCAAGAATCCGTTCAATACTGCTTCTACATCTTTTTTTGCCAATCCGTTTTTCTCGGAAATGTTGTTTACCAAATCTGTCTTGTTCATAATTTAAAGTTCCTCCTAGGATACGAAAAAATAAATGAAACGAGAATCACCACCATAATATGGGGCGAATCGCATTTCGTCTTTATGTTATTCTTGATGTCACCTTAAAATCCTGCCACGATTCGTCGTTTTTTTAAAAAAGAAGCAGTTATTTCTCAGAAATCGTCGCAGAATCTATTCTATAGCACTATTAAACTACTGGCCACATTCTAAATCAGAAAATAAAAGCTACATCCACAGCATTGCCCCATTTTTGAGTCCATATACCGTAAAGGGGCTGTGAATTACTAGACTTTTCGCTCCTCAGCCTTAGCCTCTTGCCACAGTTCTTCCATCTCTTCCAAACTACTATCCTTTACGCTCGTTCCCTTGCGCTGCAAGCTTTGCTCAATATATTGAAACCGGCGCACAAATTTGCGGTTAGTCCGGGTTAATGCCTCTTCCGGATCTGCACCGATAAAACGAGCGACATTCGTAACTGCAAACAACAAATCCCCAAGTTCCAGAATTTGATCATCTGTCGCCGCATCGGTGTCAATCGCCTCCTGCAGCTCATCGATCTCCTCACGAATCTTGGCTATGCAATCCGTAGCGTTGTCCCAGTCAAAGCCCACCTTGGATGCTTTTTTCTGAAGCTTGTATGCCTTCATAAGAGCAGGCAGGTCACGCGGAACACCACTAAGAACGGATAATTCCTCTGGCTTCACACCTTTACGCCGCTTCTCTTCTGCCTTCATGCCCTCCCAGTTCTTCAGCGCTTCTTCGGCATCATTCGCATTGGTATCCCCAAATACGTGAGGGTGACGGAAGATAAGCTTATCATTCAGCCCTTCAATGACGTCATACACGTTAAACGTGCCAAGCTCCTCCTCCATTTGAGAGTGAAGCATAATTTGCAGCAAAAGGTCGCCCAGCTCCTCTTTCATATGATCAGGGTCATCCTCATCAATCGTTTCAAGGACTTCATAGGTTTCTTCGATTAAATTTTTGCGCAGGGATTCATGTGTCTGCTCCCGATCCCATGGACAACCTTCCGGGCTTCGAAGAATATCGACAATCTCATGCAGACGGGCAAAGGTACGATTTCTTAGATTCTCGTCACGATTGGCAGGTACATAAACTAACGACAGGTTGCCATAACCGTCGAGTCGATCCAGTTCGTACAGTGGGACTCTTACAATACTTTCTTCGTTCTCGACACCGAGTGCATGCCCCACAACAACTTCATATTCAGGCGGGTACAGCTCCATCAAACATAATTTTGTCTCCGAGGCTGTAAAGCTATCGTACACCTGACCAATCAGAGTATGTAGTTCAGGCTGAAGCTGAGCACTGCGAATGCCTGAAGCATCTAGTAACTGAAACCCTTCAATGGGGTCAAACCCCAGTCGAACAAACGCCTCGTCGAGAAAGCTCTCCCCACCCAATATTTGCAGTTCAATGCCTTCCTCAGGACACCGCTCGCGCAGCTGCGAAACCGCTGATTCCGCAACCATAGGATGACCCGGAACCGCGTAAACAATATCTGTACCGTCTGCTGCTGCTTGTGCCTCTTCAATCAGTTTTGAAGTAATCGCTGCATACACCTCTGGAAACGAGGATAAAGATTCATACAATCCATCAAAGGACTGTGAAGTTATTTCAAGCTCGGAGAGGGCAGCCATGACTGGATGCTCTTTTGTGCGGACATAGACAACGGATGCTGCCTTCAGCTTCTTTATAATTCCTAGCGTCAATCGATCAGGGTTGCCTGAACCCAGACCGACGACCGTTAATGTTGCACTCATGTCTGTTCCTCCTCTTAAGCGGCTGTCTCAGCAGACCGCATTTTTATATTGTGATGTAAACGTTGATTAAGGGAATAAGCGCAGCTTCTTCAGCTTGTCCGCCAGGGACGGGCCGAAGCCTGGAAGCTGGCGAAGCTCGCTCTCGCTAAGGAGCCGAAGGACTATAGCCCCTACGGCAAAGACAGCGCAGCCTGCGAGCACCCCGAGCAGGCTCTGCGCCAAGCTGGCAGTGCGCCCGCCGCCGATGCCAGCGGCCGTAGCCGCAGCGTCCACGCCCCAGCTGGTGGCTGCAGCGGCAAGAGCCAGGCCCGCTGTGAGCAGCGCGGGCCGTGCCAGGGCATCTGCGAGGCGAAGCCGCAGATGGCCCTGGCGATACAGCAGCAGCACGTTGAGCGCTGCTGCGAACGAATGCGCGGCCACGCCAGCGATGGCTGCGCCGGTAATGCCCTGCTGCGGAACCAGCAGCAGGTTCAGGGCCGCCTTGAGCAGCGCGGCGGCCAAAAGGTGCAGGGCCGGGGCGCGCACGTAGCCGAGGCCCTGCAGGAGTGCAGCCGAGATGATGCTGACCGTACCGCCAACAGCGGTTAAGGCCAGCCAAGTCATAGTGCTGCTGCCGGCGGTGTCGCCATAAAGAGCCATATTAATCGGCTCAGCAAGCACTGCAAGGCCCGCTGACGCTGCCAGCCCTAGCAGCCAGAACCAACGCAGCGACAAGCTGCAACGGTTCTCGATCAGCTTCATATCTCCCTTGTACTTCGCCTCTGCTAAGGCTGGTATGAACACAACAGACAAAGAAGTGGCAATCATCGTTACAATCTGCACTAGTGGCAAACCACGATTGTATATACCAAACTGTGTCATTGCCTCCACTTCGCTTCCTAGAGAGGATAGCAAGCGAGGTACAGTGAATACATCTACAAGACCGATAAGAGGCATTGCGAGCGCGCCAAGCATCACGGGAATTCCATAAGCCAGCAAGGCCCCTGCTTTAACGCCCATAATCCGTTGATTTGAACGCCCCTCATTATCTGCATTGGGCAGCTTTAAACCCTGACTTTCGATAGAAGCGGTAGCATCTAAAGGGGAACCTTGTCTTAACACCCGCCGATGACGTCGCAAAAATAGCAGCATAATCACAAGCCCTGCTGCCCCTCCCCCGGCTGAGCCAAGCAAGGCGCCAGCAGCAATGCTCTCAGCTCCTGCACCCAGTGAGGTCAGGTATAAGAGCAGTACAATCATTACTGTAACACGTACGGACTGCTCTACAATTTGTGACACAGCCGTCGGAACCATATTATGAAGACCCTGAAAGTAACCCCGAAGAGCTGACATGATTGGAACAACCGCAAGTCCCCACGCACTTGCCCGCAAAGCGGGCATCACATGCGAGTTGCCGACCCACCCAGCTATAATCGGCGCACCTGCATAGGTGATTGCTCCGATAACCAAACCGCTTATGGCTGTTATAACCGCAGATAACCGCAGAATCCGCCGACCCTCGTCATCCCGCCTTCCTGCAGAGGCTTCAGCGACAAATTTGGATATGGCCGCTGGCAGACCCAGCATCGCTACCGTCAACAACATCGTGTACAAAGGATAAACCGTGTTGTATATACCAAATACCGCATCTCCGCCTAGATTTTGCAGCGGGATTTTTTGGAGTGTACCTATAAGCTTTGAAATAATCGCTGCTGCACTTAGAATAAATGCCCCTTGCAGCAATCGTGATGTTTGTGAGTTAGATTTCATAAAGTACCTGCTTCTACAACTTTAATGGGATGAATTTCTATATTATAACGTATGTATACCCACAAGTAGAAACGGTTTTGTAAGAACGACAAAACCCCGTTTGCCCTTTGTATATCTTACCAAAAGGAAAGCGGGGTCTACATTACGGTTATTGCTCCATTTGCTTGCCAAGGAATGCGGCGGCGGTTTCGGACATTTTCACTTCCATTGACGACATTTTCGCTGAATCATCCTTACTTACCATCACTACACAACCAATAGGATCTCCACCGGAAATGATCGGTGAGGCTACATATGAGGACACCAAATCCGGATGATCTTTAGCGATTTCATAACTGCCTTCGTTGGTTTCCAGTACAGTCTTACGACTATCCATGACCTTCTCCAAAAGAATTCCTACTTGTTTTTCCAAATAGTCTTTCTTGGAGCCACCAGCCAGTGCAATAAAGGTATCACGATCAGCAATCATCGTAATATGCCCAGTACCCTCGAACAAGGACTCCGCGTACTCTTTTGCAAAGTCACCAAGCTCGCCAATCGGGGAATATTTCTTGAGTATGACTTCACCGTCCCGATCGACGAAAATTTCCAGTGGGTCGCCTTCTCTAATCCGTAGAGTACGTCTAATTTCTTTGGGAATAACCACTCGTCCGAGATCATCAATACGCCGAACAATTCCAGTAGCTTTCATTTCACATGTGCCCCGCTTTCTTAAGAAGTATGGTCTTACTACTGTCCATTATGGGAAAGGATAATCCCAGTGATTTATCGTAATATCTGACCATAGTATTCATCTCTTCCCAGATCCTTATACATAAGCTGACATGTATTAATATCTGCATCAAGATAAAGGCCGTTCTGAAGATGTTTCTTCGAAATAAAAAGCCATCTTCACATTAAGTGAGGATGGCTTTTCTAAGGTAAGCTTGTCCATTTTTACCGATGTTTATTCAGCAGCTTTTGTAGCACTTGGGGATGCGCTTGGCGCTGTAGTGGCTTCTGTTCCGCTATTTTTTGTTCCGGATTCATCTGCGGCAGCAGAGCTCTTCGGCAGATTGATGCTCTCAATAATGCCTTCCAGATCTTTCTCCATGAACGCTTCTAGGTTCTTGGACACAATGGAGCTCTTAATGCCTTCTTTTTGTTCATCCGTTAACTGATCAAAGGTTTTGTCGGTACGGGACTCCACTTTGATAATGTGGTAACCATAAGAAGTCTCTACAGGATCACTAATGGTATTCAAAGGCAAGGTTTGAGCAGCCTTCTTAAACTCGTCTACATACGTTCCTACAGCTTTATCTTTATATTCTCCGCCTGTTTCCTTAGAGCTTGTATCGTCAGTGTATTCCTTAGCGATTGCTGCAAAATCAGCTCCGCCGTCCAGCTTTGCCTTAACTTCCTTCGCGATTTTCAGTGCTTCTTCGCTAGTGCGCTCTTTGTTGTTAGCATCTGTCAGACCGATTAGCACATGGCGCAAAGTCGCTACCGTAAAGTCACCTTTTGTAGCTTCAAATTCTTTGACAACCTGATCATCTGTCACTTTAAGCAGCATATCCTGATAAACCGTCAGCACACGCTCCATATAACTATGGATATCGCCCTCTGTAACGTCTGCGTCTTTAAGTGTTTTCTTATAAGTGTCGCCCAGAGCTTTCTTCAAGTCAGCGATTTGGCTATCAGCCTCTTTCTTCGCCTGCTTCTTCGCTTCATCCGTTGCTTTGGAAGCCAAATATTCAAAGCCTACTTCCTGCTTCAAAATAGACTCCTTAAACGCCTCAATCTCTAAATATTGCGCTTGCTGCGGGGAGAGGAATTTCATGATTTTTTGATCCATCGCAAATTCCTTCTCTGTGATTGTTCCACCTTTATAAGTCGCAACTGCCTTGCTATCATCAGCACTACTACCGCATGCTGCTAGCATAGAAAAGGAAACCGCTGCTACCAATGAAACGAGCAGTACTTTCCATGATTTTTTTTTATTTAACGACATTGTGTAGTTCTCCCTTCGATTTAAAAGACTGTTTAGCTTCCTTAAGAAACTGTTCAAGCAAGTCAAGCAGCTGTTTATCACTTAAGTCTTTCGACTTTACTCGGATACTGGCTTTAGCATCTCTATCGAATTGTACACGTCTTTCGAAGCTATTTCCAACTTTGGCGAGTTTGGCCGTATCCAGAGCGCCAAGACTTCCCTCATAGAAATTCAGGGTAACATCATCACCACGTCTGATCATGGAATCAATGCCATACATTTTTCCATACACTTTTAGACGAGCCACAGTTAATAGATTAACAACTGCTTCAGGCAGTTCTCCGAACCGATCCAAGAGCTCATCCTCAAGCTCAGAAGCATCATCGAAGGATGTTACTGCCGCAACCTTTTTGTAGATTTCAATTTTCTGGATACTGTCGTAAATATACTCGGACGGCAGATATGCGTCAATCGACAAATCAATGACGGTATTGCCCTCTTTGAGCGAGGTATCTTCCTCTCCAAGCACAGTAACCTTACGCTTGCGGATCTCCTCCGCCAGCATTTGTGAGTATAGATCAAATCCCACGGATGCAATAAAGCCATGCTGTTCTGCACCAAGTAAGTTACCGGCACCACGAATAGATAAATCCCGCATCGCTATTTTGAAACCAGAACCCAGTTCCGTAAATTCCTTGATAGATTGCAGCCGCTTCTCTGCCACTTCAGTCAGAACCTTGTCCCGCTGATAGGTAAAATAGGCGTACGCAATCCGGTTGGACCGGCCTACACGTCCACGTAATTGATAGAGCTGAGACAAGCCCATCTTATCGGCATCATGCACAATAAGTGTATTTACGTTAGGAATATCTACACCCGTCTCAATAATACTTGTGCTGACCAGCACATCGTATTCTCCATCAAGAAAATCAAGGATCGTCTTCTCCAGCTCCGCTTCCGACATTTGGCCATGTCCAATGCCTACCCTAGCCTCAGGAACAAGCATAGAAATTTGAGCGGCCATTTCTTGAATGCCCTGCACACGATTATAGAGATAGTAGACTTGACCGCCACGAGCCAATTCACGCTCTACAGCTTCCCGCGTAAGCGTCTGACTATGCTCAACAACATAAGTCTGGACGGGGAAACGGTTCTCCGGCGGCGTCTCAATGACAGACAAATCACGCACTCCCAGCATCGACATATGCAATGTACGAGGAATTGGAGTTGCTGTCAGGGTAAGAACATCTACATTCGTTTTTAACTTCTTCAGCTTCTCTTTATGAGTCACGCCAAATCGCTGTTCCTCATCCACGATCAATAAACCTAAGTCCTTAAATACAAGGTCCTGAGACAACAAACGGTGGGTACCAATAACCACGTCAACCGTTCCTGCCCGAACGCCTTTAATCGTCTCATTCTGCTCCTTACGGCTGCGGAAACGACTTAGGACTTGAATATTTAGCGGATAATTTGCGAAGCGTTCCCGAAAGGTCTCATAATGCTGCTGAGCTAGAATCGTTGTCGGTACCAGCACAGCCACCTGTTTACCTTCAATCGCTGATTTAAAGGCTGCTCGTATAGCTACCTCCGTCTTACCATATCCAACGTCTCCACAAAGGAGCCGATCCATTGGACGATTCTGTTCCATATCCTTCTTAATCTCTTCAATCGCTCGAAGCTGATCCCGAGTCTCCTCGTAAGGGAACATTTCTTCAAATTCACGCTGTTCCTGTGTGTCCTTCTCAAAACCATACCCTGCTGCACTTTGGCGTTCAGCGTACAGTTTGATTAGATCATCAGCAATATCCTGAACGGAAGAGCGAACCTTATTGGTCACCCGCGTCCATTCATTACCGCCTAATTTATATACTTTCGGCTCTTTATCTTCTGAACCGACATATTTCTGAATCAAGTCAATTTGCTCAATTGGAACCGAGAGCTTATCGCCACCCGCATATAAAATATGCATATAGTCGCGATGAATACCGCTGACCTCCAGCGTACCGATCCCCATATACTTACCGATACCATGGTTCTGGTGAACAACATAATCACCAATTTTCAGCTCAGTATAACTCTTGATCCGTTCAGCATTATCTATCCCTTTGGAGATCTTCCGTGCCTTCCGCTGCTTCTGAGAGAACATCTCTCCTTCAGTGATAACGGCTAAATGAATAGAAGGCAGCTCAAAGCCTGAACCCAGGTTTCCTTGTACGATCGTTGGCTCATCAATGCCGTAGTCATAAAGGACTCTGCGCACACGTTCAATCCGTTCTTCACTGCTCGCAAGCATCATTACCTTTACACCAGACTTCTGCCAACGCTCCATTTCCGATTTAAGCACATTCATCTGACCATGGAAATCCTGCATCCCACGACTAATAAACCCAAGAATGTTCTGTGGTTGAATGTGTGGGACCTGGCGCAAAAAGATCGACATAAACAGGCTTTGGAACGGACGTTTGTACATCACAACATCTGTCTCGACAGAGAGATCCAGATCCGGCAATGTTTTGCCGTTTTGCATCAGATGGAGGTTCCATTCCGATTCATCTCTTTCGAGCTGTTTCGCCGTTTCAAGCAGTCTTGTCGGCTCATCGAGAATAAGAATCGTATCCTGGGCCATGTAATCAAATAAATGAGAGCGTTCAGGGTATAAAAGACTGATATATTTATAGATTTCAGGAAAATAGGTTCCTTCGCGCAGCATTTCTAGCTCGCGTCCAATTTCTTCTTTTAGACGCAACTTAGCCTGCCGATCCGCCATTTTCTCAAGCTGTCGTTCCAGCATAACAGATGCTTCAGCAGAAGCAGATTCCTGGCGAAACCTGCTCGCTATAATCTCTTTAGCCGGTGTAATCTTCACACTTCGTACTTTATCAATAGAACGCTGATCGACTGGATCAAAAGTTCTGATCGAATCAACCTCATCATCAAATAACTCAACACGATATGCCAAAGGAGAAGTCATTGGATAAAAATCAATAATTCCACCTCTTACACTCAGTTCACCGCGATTCTCAACCCGCTCTACTCTTTCATAACCCATTTCGATCATGGACATCAAGAATTCATCCAGAGCAAGCGTTCCATCCTGAGAAACCGTAACCTGTGCCTCTGCCATAACCTCTGGTGCAGGGAGCAGTCTGCGCACTCCCGAGTAGGGAACCACAACAATACCACGGAAGCCCTGAGCACATTTGGTCAGTACATCAATACGCTGGGCTAATGTCTCTGGACTTGAGACAGCCGCTTCCGCAGCCACAAGTTCATTAGCAGGATAGAGCAGAACTCGTTCCGGGGAAAGCGCTTCCTGTAAATCATCGGCCATTTTCTGAGCCGAAAACATATTATGAGTCACTACAAGCAAGGGACGAGCTGTCTCTTCATGCAGTGCTGCAAGCATGATCTGTCTAGCTGAACCTGTAAGCCCCGATATGAGCTGTTCTTTCATACCTGCAGCTACACCCTGGGTGATAGACTGGAAATCGGGATCCTTGGAAAAAGCTTCTATAATACCTTGTAACAACAGGCGCACCTCTCTTACTAAACAGGCTAACGGGAGCCAAAGCCACCGTCACCTATTATGATTGGAATCGAAAAGAAGCCTCAGCTGTAACGCCAAGGCTTGCGGATGACGATAGAGACAGGCGCTATCACCTACTGAAGCGGACTCGTCAGCAGGCTAAGCTCCGGATTATGCTCTAAAGCCTCCTTGCAATAGTCGCAAGTCACCTTTACCGTGATCTCACCTTCTGAATTATACGCTATTATATCTCTGCGCTCCGCAGGGGTCAAGGAATGAAGGCCCAACTGCATTTCTGTAACATCACTTCTATTAATGCTGCCTAGAGATGTCTTGCAGTGCCTACATACATAGTTTATTGCCATCTATATGCCTCCTGAAGGTACTATATACCTTCAGTATGTCCGGGGAGCATCATCTTTAGCCTCATAACCAACAGAGTTTACAGATCAACCATTGAATTTAGCCATCGTCTGTTCGAATGAATTCTGTAAGCTGAACTCCAGTGCATCACAAGTATTAAGGATCATCTGCTTCAGAGGATCGCCTTCCTTTTTAGGAAATGAAGAGAGAACATAATCCACTATTGCAAAACCCGGTTCAGGGCGAGAAATACCCATGCGTACCCGATTAAAGCTTTGTGTACCTACATGCTGAATGATCGATTTAATTCCGTTATGCCCACCAGCACTACCTTGATAACGCAAGCGAATTTTTCCGATTTCGGTATCTAGATCATCGTAGACGACGATCATATCTTCTAGTTTAACTTTGTAATAATCCATATAAGCGCGAACGGCCTCACCGGACAAATTCATAAAGGTCATCGGTTTAATCAATACGGTTTTGATTCCCCCGATAACCCCTTCACCGATCACGGATTTACATTTGCTTTGGTTGAAGGAAATCCCGTTCTGAGCCGCAAGCTCATCCAATGCCATAAAACCAACATTATGCCTTGTTTTCGCATATTGTGTTCCCGGATTTCCCAATCCGACAATCCATTTCATTATCGAACCTTTCCTTTCCATCGGGCTCTCCGGCAAGAGAAGTCCGTTTTTGGTACAATAGATCTTATCTACATATCTCTGTGCAACCAGAGCGAAATTATACTCCGAAGACAGGTGATAACCTATGCTACATCAAAGTGGAATCTTAACACATCAGCGCGATTTTCAGTACCATATCCAATATGCTGTGCCTGTGGAAATATACAGAGGCGACGTGCACATTGACATTGGTGTATTGACAGCAGTGGACGAAGGATTCGTGGAGCTGCAAGGGACACTCTATAACCGCAGCATATTCACCTTCGTCTCCCGCGCCGGGTATTGAAGCCAGCGCTTCTACCTGCATCACGCCGATAAGGGTTACATCTCCGAGAGCGGAGGTGTAACCCTTTTGTACAATATAAGAATGTATAAGTTTCACGCTATACATTATCCTTATATTTATTCAATCTCAAACAATTTACTAATCGACAACTCTTCATGAACGCGGATAATTGCCTCACCCATAAGTGGAGCCACGGACAACACTTTGAGTTTAGAAGTTGGGTTCGCGCTGCGAATTGGAATCGTATCTGTCACGATAATCTCTTTAATTGGAGAATTCTCCAGACGTTCATGTGCAGGACCAGACAATACTGGGTGTGTACAGCAAGCGTATACTTCCTTCACGCCGCCTTCCATCAAAGCATTAGCACCAAGTACAATGGTTCCAGCAGTATCGATAATATCATCGATCAGAATGGCTGTTTTACCTTCAATATTACCGATAATGTTCATGACTTCGCTGACATTCGGTTCTGGACGACGCTTGTCTATAATTGCAAGCGGAGCGTTCAGGAAATCAGCAAGCTTTCTTGCACGTACTACACCGCCGTGATCTGGCGATACGACAACTGGGTTCTCGATTTGTTTGGAACGGAAATACTGAGCCAGGATAGGAACTCCCAGCAAGTGATCCACTGGAATATCAAAGAATCCCTGAATCTGCATAGCATGGAGGTCCATCGTAATTACACGGTGGGCGCCGGCTTTTTCAATCAAATTTGCTACCAGCTTGGCTGTAATAGGGTCACGGGAACGAGCTTTCCGATCTTGACGAGCGTAACCATAGTAAGGGATAACCACATTGATGCTTTTTGCGGAGGCGCGTTTGAGTGCATCCACCATAACTAAAAGCTCCATTAGGTTGTCATTAACCGGGCCGCAGGTGGATTGAACAATATACACATGACAACCCCGAACGCTCTCTGACAGCTTGACCTGAATTTCTCCATCGCTAAAACTTGTAGTATGCGATTCACCCATCGGAATTCCGATGTAATCAGCGATTTGACTAGCAAGCTTTGGGTTGGAGTTACAGGTGAAAATCTTTAATTTGGAATCACAATAAGTCATAAAATTTAAACCCTCCGTGACGGAATTTAGCTTTCCAAAGGCGCCGGCGCGGAAATTCAAGTCCGTCCGGCGCTTCTTAGCAACGCTTTACGATGGACTCGAGTGGTCTTTCTTCGCTTTTGCACGGGAACGGATCTTCTCTGCATATCCCGGTTTATTCTCCTGCCGTACTCTGGCAACAGCCAGATCATTCTCTGAAACGGAACGCGTAATTGTCGAACCAGCTACAACAAAAGCCCCCTTGCCCACAGAAACCGGTGCAATAAGGTTAACGTTACTGCCGATAAAGGCATCGTCTTCAATTGTTGTCGTAAATTTATTATACCCGTCGTAGTTAACAGTAATCGCACCGCAACCGACGTTTACATTCTTACCCACAGATGCGTCGCCAATATAGCTAAGATGCGACACCTTAGAACCGTCACCAATCGTAGCATTCTTGATCTCGACGAAATCTCCAACCTTCACTTCTTCTCCAAGTATAGAACCTGGACGCAAATAGGCAAAAGGCCCAACGGTAGTCCGTGCGCCAACTTGTGCTTGATTCAATACGGACTGCTTAATCGTCGCGTCGTCCATGATCTGACAATCTTCGATTTCACTTGCCGGTCCGATCACACAGTTCTCACCGATTACAGTTTTACCCTTCAAGATGGTTCCTGGATAGATCGTTGTATCCGACCCAATGACTACATCTGCTCCGATATATGTGGAGGCAGGATCGATTATGGTTACGCCACCCAGCATATGTTTGCGGTTGATACGTTGACGCATAATACCTTCCGCATCAGATAAAGCTAAACGGTCATTAACACCAATAGACTCGTTAGCATCCTCAGTCTGGAATGCTAAAACAAGATCACCTTGCTCACGCAAAATACTGATAACATCTGTCAAATAATATTCCTGTTGATTATTGCTGTTAGTAACCTTCTCTAAAGCCGAAAATAACTTGATGTTATCAAAGCAATAAATTCCTGTGTTGATTTCATGAATAGCTGCCTGTTCGGCATTACAATCTTTCTGTTCTACGATCTTCATTAAGCCGCCATCTTCACTACGTATAATCCGTCCTAATCCAGATGGATCATCCATTACTGCGGTTAATACAGTCGCTGCCGCCTGACGCTCCTCATGCAGAGCCATCAATCCTATCAGCGTCTCCGATGTAATAAGCGGAGTGTCACCATAAGCAACAATCGTCGTTCCTTCTTCACCACCGAGCAAATCCTTAGCTTGTTTGACAGCGTGACCAGTACCGAGCTGAGTTTCCTGCAGCACGTATTCCGCACTTTGCCCTACATAGGCCTTAACCTTCTCTGCGCCATGCCCAACAACAACAACGGTGCGCTGGCATCCGGTCGCTTCTACTGTATCAAGCACGTGCCCTACCATTGGCTTACCGCAAACGGGGTGCAGCACCTTATATAATTTAGATTTCATTCGCTTGCCTTGACCTGCGGCAAGAACTACAGCCATTCTTTTCAAGAATGCCAACCTCCTACTCTTGAACTCACTACTGAATATATCTCATTCCGGGCAAAAAGAAAAGAGAACCATGAAGTCATGGTTCTCTTTTCTATAAACCCCATGTTAGAAAAGCATTTATCGCTGCCTTTCGAAGATGTCGTCAAATCCTTCACTAGCGCTAGCTTTTCTTGCAAGATCAAGCTGCTTAAGTCATGAAGTATATTCGGTATGATCTTATCAAAAACGGCGGATCCTACGCCACCCAAAAGGTAGCCGTCTTCCGAGGCAGCCTAAGCTCCCTCTTCAATAACTTCTTCTTCTTCTTCAGTAGCGGCGCGATCGTACTCGGCCAGAACCGCGGATTGAATCTTCTCGCGTGTTCCCGAAGAGATCGGGTGAGCGATATCGCGGAATTCGCCATCCGGTGTACGCTTGCTGGGCATTGCAACAAACATCCCGTTATTACCATCGATGACGCGAATGTCATGAACAACAAACTCGTTATCGATTGTAATGGATGCGATTGCTTTCATTCTCCCCTCAGAGTTAACGCGGCGGAGTCTGACATCCGTAATTTGCATGTGTGTGTTCACCACCTTTTTCCATCAGAGACTTGGTGTATAATTCCACACAGCAAAGCGAATTCCTTCTTTTTGATTCCATAAAATACCTAAAAAAGAAATATATTTTTTAGGATCTGTTGTTTTCGACACGCATCGGGTGATTTTCTTAATATCCCTTACGTTTTCGACAATTTCCACGCTTTTTGAAAACAAAGAAACGTCAATCTATCAAGAGGAAAAGTAGTTACCCGGATGCGCGGAAATCCGCCGCTCTTTCGAGTCTACCTCGCTTAGTTTCACTAAAGAAACATAGTCATGCAACAGACGCTCTTCCGTCTCTACTGCACCTGATTCGACCAACACACCCACTCCAGCAACTTCGGCATTGAACTCACCGAGTAAATCAACCATCCCTCGAACGGTCCCGCCTGCCTTCATAAAGTCATCTACAATGAGTACCCGTGATTTCTCCTTGAGTGCTCGTCTAGAAAGAGACATGGTATGTATGCTCTTATGTGATCCAGATACATAATTAATGCTTACTGCTGAGCCTTCTGTAACCTGATGATCACGTCGTACCAGCACCACTGGCAAGCCGAGCTGTGCTGCCGTTGCATAGGCTAGCGGAATCCCTTTAGTTTCTACTGTCATCACCACATCGATTTCCGATCCATAAAAGGCCGTTGCGATGATCTTCCCAGCTTGCTCCATCAAAGATGGCAGTCCAAGCAGGTCCGACATATACAAATAACCACCAGGCAATATCCGATCTGTCTGTTCCAGCTGCACACATAAACGTTTAACAAAAGAGAGCGCCATTTCTTTAGGCATCACAGGAATATAACGTACTCCACCTGCTGCACCGGCTAAGGTCTGAAGCTCTCCAATGCCCTCACCTTCAAATACTTCTTTTATGATTGCCAAATCTTCACTGATGGAGGACTTAGCCGCTCCATACCGATCGGCAAATATAGACAGCGGCAGTAGGTCATGTGGCCGCTCAAGTAAAAACTGAGTCATGTCTACCAAACGTTGGCTTCTTTTTAATTTCTTCACGGAATGCTCCTCGCCAAAACCGAATATTTTATGAAAAATATATCACTTTTGTACGGGTTTACACAAGAGAAGCATACTAATTGAGTGATCTCACTGCATAGACTTCCTTGCAGAACCCTCGCAGTCCATTATAAATTCTTGCTACTTTAGACTGCTTGGACACTAAACCGAACACTGTAGGACCGCTGCCGGACATTAACACTCCGTCTGCTCCGAGCTTAACCATCGCCTCTTTGAGCTGCTGGACCTCTGGATGTAGCTTTAGGGTAACATCCTCAAGCACATTGCCCAGATGATTACACACGCCCCCAAAATCTCCAGCTTCGATCGCGTCCTGCATCTTTCGAGCCGAAGGATGAACAGCTATATTATTGCTCCGCACACGTCCGTATACTTCCGCAGTCGATACATTGATAGGTGGCTTAGCCAATACTACCCAGCATTGCGGAGGATTCTTAATCGGCGTCAGCTTCTCGCCACGACCTGTTGCCAAGGCAGTGCCACCTGTAACGCAGAAAGGCACATCTGAGCCAAGCTCAGCGCCAAGCTCCTGCAGCTCCTGCGCAGGTATACCTAGGCGCCACAGTCGGTTCAGACCACGTAGGGTAGCCGCTGCATCACTGCTGCCGCCAGCCAGGCCAGCTGCCACCGGTATTCTTTTATCCAGATGGATATGTACACCACTCTTCACGTTATAACGCTCTTTAATAAGCCTAGCCGCTTGAAAGGCCAGGTTCTTCTCATCTAGGGGAATATAACCCGCTTGACTTGATATTATAATAGTATCCCTTGGCAGCTCAGACAGCTCTAAACGGTCTGCTAGATCTACCATGGTCATAATCATTTCCACCTCATGAAAACCGTCAGCACGCTTGTGTAGCACATCCAGCATCAAATTAATTTTAGCTGGTGCCTTCTCATACATTTTCAAGGCGTTCACCCACCTTCAGCTTTTCCCGTAAAAACAACTTAACATATTATATGAAAAACTTCTAATGAAGTCCAATAATAAAAGGGTGTCGCCAGTTAGACGCACCCTTTTTCGTTAAATAATTGTTCACACGCTAAAGATTAAGATTTCCGGGCAGCCTCTTCAGCGAGCTGAATCGCTCTTTTCACCATATTACCTGCATCCTTCGCCCGTATTCCTCCCCAGCCTTCACGTTCCACAGTTTCGTAAAAACCAAGCTCCTTGGCTAACTCTGTCTTTAGTTCTTCCGACATCATGCCTCGTTTTCTGCGGCTCATTACGGAATTCCTCCCTTATGAAAGAAAATGATAAACCGATTGCTCAATTAGTATGCTTGCTTAGAACAAGGATCATTCACTGAATATTCACGCAAAAAAAAGAAACAGTCGTCCTTTATGAAGGACAACCGTTTCTGATACAAATAAAAAACAGCCTCCAAAGGAAGCTGCCCGTGAAACATTAAGCTTTAATATACATAATCCGCATCTGCCCATCGTCTTCACATACTGTGATTTCCACAGATTCAGTAAGGATATCGGCATAGCTATAGGAGACTCGCTTGAATGTTTGCTGCTCCTGATCCAGTTTGACAATAAATACAGAAGGGTACGTTTCTTCCAGGACACCGGTGCGTTCTACGGTTTTACGACGACCTCCGTTTGCACGCAACGTGATCTTATGACCGACGTGAGCTTCGAGACTGCGTTTGATTTCCAACAGCGCGTTATTAGCCATTGCCTGACGACCACCTCTTTTCTTGTCCATTATACAACTTCCCCAGGTGTTTGTCAAAGCAAATAAATAATTATAGATGATGAATATTTGGTTGTCAACGGAATTTTTTTGCGGAGAATCAGAGGCGAACTAATAGCCTTGTTATCTGTAATAGGTTTACCACAAAGCAAGAAAAATAACATTGTCGATCTTTAAAGATAACTACCATTTCACACAAGCATAATCGCCTTTGGCGTCGTCCCTACAAGGACGGTTAGCGTTTATGCGGGAAATATAAGGATAATGTATAGCGTGAAACTTATACTTTCTTATATAAAAAAAGGGTTAAGCTCATCGCTCACCCTTTCTTCGCGTTACTCTATTCGGCCACTCCAAATTACATATTAGCTTTGAAAATAGACCAGTACCTGTCGATTAAATTGCGGAAGGTGTCACTTTTAGTGCTGACAGGTTCTGCAGACGCGGCATCCCAATACGGAAGCTGCCACGGGTCTCAATACCGCCGATTCCCTGATTACCACTAATGGTGTTGTTCAAAACCTCACTCAGATTCACCGTATCCCTAATGGGCGTGAACGACGATTTTGCCGCTACATAAACTGGGTCTAGGGCATGGATCAATATCCGTCCAGGAGAACTGGCGAAATTCGCCCCTGCCCCCAGCAGTGCTTCAAAATGTGACTGACAAGCACCTGCAACAATCGTCAACGCATCAAAATTTCGCTCATAATCCCTAGCTACCCTAATAGCAGCTACGAAGTTTTGCGAATTTTTATAGCTGCTCAGACTGTGAAGATCGTAAGTATGCTGTTGCTTCAGCACCCCGTCATGACCGGTAATCACCACAATATCTGGACGCACGCGGGGCAGCAGCCGGTATAAAGTGTCAGCCATTGCGGACTCATGAACATGATGGCCTTCAGCAGGGATCCGCAATTGCTCGTATAAGCTAAGGCTCTTATTCAAATACGCTGGATCGCCATCCAGATGCAGTACTTTTCCCGGCACTTCAAAATAAGCAGCTTCCTTGGGCGATGGAGCCCATGCTCCTTCTGATAGAGCGCTCCCGCTCCTCTGACTTTGCTCCTGTCGGTCTTTCCGCAGCTGTGTCAGTGATTCATTCGCTTTAATCTGTGCCTGCTGTCCTCGTTCCGTAATTCGGGTAGGAGGCACTTGAACCAAGTCATTCAGAGGAGAATCCGCCAACAGACGGAAATCTGTGCCTTTAATGACGGCTCTGTCCTGCACAATATGATCTACACGAAAAGTCAAATCTCCGCCATAAGATTTACGAACGACCAAGTCTCCTAAATTCATTACAACCACCACCTCTACCCCATCGTATGGGCAAAGGCCTCAGTTGGTTCATAACTAGCTATGTTTTTAGCTTATTCAATTCCAGCAGCCAACAGAACACCGCTTAATCGGGCGTATTCTTCTAGACTTAACGTTTCTCCACGACGTGTTGGTTCAATACCAGCTTCTGCGAGTAAAGCCTCCAGACGCTCACGTCCCTCTTCAGGGAAGTAACGAGCCTTGAGATTGTTAGCAATCGTCTTGCGACGCTGTGTGAAAGAAGCTTGGACGACCTCAAAGAAGTGCTTCTCACTCTCAACTTCTACCGGTGGACGCTCTCTTACCTTTAGACGGATTACAGCGGACTCCACATTAGGTTGAGGAATGAACACCGTACGCGGCACAATGCAGACGAGCTCAGGCTCGCTGTAGTACTGCACGGCAATGCTAAGACTCCCGTATTCCTTTCCTCCCGGAGAAGCGGCCATACGCTCCGCAACCTCTTTCTGAATCATTACAACAATGTTATCAAGCGGAAGCTTCTCTTCGAGCAGCTTCATCAGAATCGGAGTAGTTACATAATACGGCAGATTGGCAACTACGCTTACCTTGTTCACGGATGCAAAATCTTCTTTGAACAGCTCCTGCAGATTTACATTCAGAACATCATCATTACGAACCTTAACATGCGGATAAGGGGAAAGTACGTCCCTTAAAATAGGAATCAGCCTACGGTCGATCTCCACAGCGGTCACTGCACCAGCGGTTAGCGCCAAACGCTCCGTCAGGGCACCAATCCCAGGACCGATTTCCAATGCCCCTGATTCGCTATCTAGCCCAGCAGCGTCAACAATCTTGTCCAATATATTTTGATCAATCAAAAAATTCTGTCCTAAGCTCTTCTTGAACTTGAATCCATAACGTTGAATAATTTCTTTCGTCCGTTTTGGAGTCGAAATTTCCTCTCTACCACTCATGAAGTAATGCCCCCCTGATCAATTTGGGCGAGAGCTCCGGCAAATTCCTCCCGCGTAATTCCAAACATCGCCAGCCGCTTGTACAGCTGCTTGCCATTACAATATCCGATTCCAAGCAAATTACCAAGTGCCATACGTCTTTCAGCTGCCCGAGGGTGTACAAGCATTCCAGCGGCCATTAAATCATCAAGTCCAATTAAAGCAGGTGCACCTTCAAAAGAGGTATGTACATTCCGCAGCGCATGACGAATCGCCTCTGGAGAAGCGTTCTCCACACCGATATCTCCCTTGCGGGTTGCGTCCTTCTCAGGAATGAAGGCATGCTTACAGCCCGGCACCTTTGCGGACACAATCTTACGAATTCGTTCACCCGCATGATCCGGGTCAGTAAGGATAATCACTCCTCTACGCTCCATAGCAAGCGCGATCTTCGCAATTACGGTCCGGTCTACAGCCGAGCCCCCTGTTTCGATCGTATCTGCTTCTACAGCGCGTTTAACAGCGACGGTATCACTCTTACCTTCAACGACAATTAATTCCTTAATCATATCTCTTGACTCCTTCCAAAAAAAGCAAAAAAGAAGAGGTTTCGCTCCTCTTCTTTTGGTTAAAGAATGTATAAGTGATGAGCGGTTGCTCTGCGATCAACGAAATGATCATCTGGCGTTCCTTAACGGTTATCATCACTATAGCTTATCAAAGAATAATTTGCAAAAGCTTCAGCCTAGTTTAACTCCGGCTTCACAGGTCCAATCACATAAACGGTACGTGATTTACGACCGAAATTACGCACATGGCTCAGTGAATCGTAATAGACATCTACTTTATTGCCTTTAATGGCACCGCCAGTATCTTCTGCTCGGCGGAATCCAAGCCCCTCGATATATACCCACCAGCCAATAGGAATTACATTCGGGTCTACCGCAATTGTACGACCTTCCGTTACGCGTGTTCCGGAAGCAGTTTTGTTACCAATACCTGGCTCTTCTGATGAATAAGCTGTCATGGAGACGTTCTTAATCATCTTCTTGTACTCAAAGTCTACGCCAGCCTTGCTTGTGACATTATTAGTCTTGGCGCTAACCTTAGCCGTTTTTGAAGTGGTGTTTGATTTGGAAGTTGTTGTAGTCTTAGCTACAGCCGGCTTAGGAAGTGCTTTGGTACCAACGGCAATAATCTTATCTTTCGTTACCGTTTGTACTTCCTTACCAATCATGCGCATAGAGGCCAGTTCTCCGTCTTGGTAGATCTTCTCAATATGCTGAATCATGACGCCTGGTTTGCCTGCCTGTGCCACTCTAACTGTTCCCACAGTAAGGGAGGGGTCTGCTGTCTTGATGACTCTGAAGGGTAAGTTAGTTGTTCGCTGTACGGTCTGTTTGTTGATGCGAACAATCTTAACCTCCATGTTTGCAGAAATGGTGGTGTCTAACGAAGGGAAAATCTTATCATGACCTTCTAGGGTAATGCCCATTTTCTCAATTGCTTTACCAATTGTGTCCTCGGTCGTATATAACGTTTTTGTTGCTCCATCCGCAGTAAGACTAATTTTCTGCGCACGATTGATAACGACACGGTCACCGTCTTTTATTTCATCACTCAGACCTAAAGATAGTTCATCATGCGGCTGCAGCGAAATTTGCTCTTTCTCCAACACATCACCAAGAAGCGCTTCCCGCGTTTCAAGCGTCTGTGTTTGCCCGTCTATTACTAAAAATAATTGTTTGTTACTTTGACCGTGTACGTACAGCAGAATAAGTAGCGCGATAGCGACTGAAATCACGCCTGCAAGTAAAAGTACGCGAGTATTTACTTGCTCCCACCGTAATGCGAAAGACCTGCTGGATGACTGCGAATCATGGGATACTTCTGGTTGGAATACGCCCATTCTCTCCATCCTCCTTACATAGCCCCGTCGTCAATTGTATATCATGAGGACTGAATTCCTTTGACGAAACTATTTGAGATTGTCACAGGACACGCACGTAATAACTTAGCGTCTCCTGCTCATGGATCGCCTGCTCGGCACAGCTACTCCCACCCCTGTTATATAACAGTATGTGGGCAACATTCTATTTATTCAAAAATAAAAAAGCCTAAAAAGAGTTCAACTGAGGACTCTTTCGTGGCTTCTCCAATATCAGAATAGAGAATGCTTGTGCACGAGGTTGCCTCTCTTACTTGCGCTTACGGGGTTAGCTGTCGGGTTCGGACGAAAGAGAGACGCCCTATTTCAGGTCACCCGCTCATGGCGGTTGCCCTTAAATTCACCCCAAAGACCACGTGAAGAAATCAAATACTGTCCTACGGCACGTCTAAACCGTATTTAAAATACAGGCATGCGGTAGGTCAATATTGGTTCCCCCGTTCTCCATACGGAGACTCAGCGAGACGATCCATGAATCAATGGCTGTCACTATAACACAGCTCACATCACTGAAAAGATGATATCCTGTTTTGATGCATGTTGTAAAGGACGATTCAACCACGTTTACGCAAAAATATGGTTAAAATATTGTAATATTCAGCCGTTTTTATATTAAAAAAGTTTAATATATCGGCCATTCTCTATTTTTCGCCTGTTTTGCTCCCGTTTTCACTCAATCCCAAATCGTTCCAGTGCGTTCGCATACGTTATTTTAGCCAATTCTTCCCATGTTAACCCTTTAATTTCAGCTGCTGCCTCTGCTACAAGCTTCACATGAGCGCTCTCATTTCGCTTCCCGCGGAAGGGGTGTGGAGTCAAATATGGAGCATCGGTTTCGATCAATAATCGGTCTAGTGGTGTCTGCGCAAGCACTTCTTTTGGCACTCTTGCATTTTTGAACGTAATGGGTCCTCCAAAGGATAAATGAAAACCAAGATTCAAGCACATTTTAGCTGTTTCCCAGCTTCCTGAGAACGAGTGCATCACGCCTCCAACCTCATTTGCTTTTTCCTCCCGTAAAATCCGTACAACATCCTCATGTGCATCACGATCATGAATACAAATCGGCATATTTAATTCACGGGCTAGTCCAATTTGCTTGCGAAAAACTTCATGTTGCACATCCTTGGGAGAAGTATCCCAGTAATAATCCAATCCGATTTCACCAATAGCCACTACTTTTTTATGACTGCATAGAGAAGCGATCCAATCGAGATCTCCTTCTTTCATATCAATCGCATCCTGAGGATGCCAACCCACTGCCGCATAAATATAATCATAAGATTCCGCCAGCTTTATCGTTGAGGGAATCGTCTCCCGATTAAATCCGATATTAATCATCTTGCTAACTCCTGCTTCTACAGCACGAGCGATAACTTCTTCGCGATCCTCGTCGAATTGAGGTGCATCCAGATGCGTATGTGTGTCAAACAGAAACATTTTAACCCTCACTCCTTGTTCTTTTTTAGATATATAACAATATAAGTTTCACGCTATCCGTGATATCTTATTTTTCTACTCTTCTTGTCAAAAATCCCATATTTTCTTGTATTATTTTGCAAAAATCTCTGCAATAGAAGCAGGCAATCGCGTAAGCGCATTTCTTAACTTATCCTGAGGAAAATAAAGATGATATCTTCCACGGTGAATGCCGCTAATAGAACGCACAATATCCGACACCTCTGAAATTTCCCGCAGATGATCATGCCGATCAAGCAGCAGAATTTGTTTATTGTCAAAAGCTTCTCCCGGACGGAACACATCATAGGGCAGATCTGTCGGAAAATCAATCTCCAAATCATATTCTGGGTGAAGTCCCGCTGCCGCAAAACTGCTGCGAATTTCAGTAATCATTTCTGTATCGAGATTCTCCACCTCAACATATTTATAAAGTTTACGATGAATAAAACGGGTACACAAGTCGCTTAGTAGCTCATCTTTCTCAAGCGTCCACTGCATAAAAGCCGTCTGTACCAGTGCTTCATCCAGCATTAAATACTGCTTCACTGTCACCTCACCACGGAACAAATCCTCCAGTGGATTAATCATGAAACTAAAATTGTACCCCTCTTGGAAAAGCTCCTTGGCTCTACGAAAAATTTGTCGCAAAATAATCTCTGAGCTGCGTGTCACCGGATGAAAATAGACTTGCCAGTACATTTGATAACGCGACATTAAATAATCTTCAATGGCATGCATTCCCGATTCTTTTACAACAATTCGACCATTATAAGGACGCAGCATTCTTAAAATCCGATCAATGTCGATCGTTCCATAGTTTACACCTGTATAGTACGCATCACGCAGCAAATAATCCATGCGATCAGCATCTAGCGGACTCGAAACCAGATTTACAACAATTTCATGCTCATAAGTTTTAGCGATTACAGAGGCTACTTTACGAGGAAAATCCTCCTCCACATCACGCAAGATCTCAGTAATCTCTGTGTCCTCCAGAATAATTCGACAAGTCCAATCCTCATGATTCATTTCAAAAGCTTCTTCTATAGAATGGGAAAATGGACCGTGTCCCAGATCATGCAGCAAGGCCGCACACAAGGTGAGCAGACTTTCTTCAGGAATCCAATCCTTATACCCGCTTCGTTCAAATTGCGAAATAATTCTACGTGTAATTTCGTACACCCCTAGGGAATGAGAAAACCGACTATGCTCTGCGCCATGAAAAGTAAGATACGAGGTACCCAGCTGGCGAATACGACGTAAACGCTGAAATTCCTTTGTATTTATTAGTCGCCAAATAATAGTATCCTGCACATGGATATAATTGTGAACCGGATCTTTGAAAACCTTTTCTTCTGTGAGCGGCTGCTTCATGAGATCAACTCCTTTATTAAATTTAGTATGATTTTAACCAATATAAGTATATAATAAGTAATTATGTCGTACTTTGTCGAATAGTGACGTTTTTAGTCTTGGTAAATCGACAAAGTTTATTTTTTCACTTTTTTTAGAATTCGTGATTGTTATAGGGAATTCAAAGTTTTCGTGAAAAAGCACTTATTCAACAGATGAAAAAAGGTTGACTGTTTTGGGAATCGTTGGTATTATAAATATCATAAAACAGTGAACAATGTCGAATAATGACGTTTTTGGAACATTGAGAGGAGTAACGATTGTTATGATGAAATCAACAGGAATTGTAAGAAAAGTAGACGAACTTGGACGGGTAGTTATTCCCATTGAATTGCGCCGTACTCTTGGCATTGGTGAAAAAGACGCACTTGAAATTTACGTTGATGGTGAGCGCATTATGCTTAAGAAATATGAGCCTGCCTGCATTTTCTGCGGCAACGCTGAGAACGTAACTTACTTCAAAGGAAAAATAGTTTGTCATGAATGCATTTCTACTATCCCTACCCCTGTGACAAACTAAAATAAATAGTATATAATAGAACTAATCAAATTGTTAATTCTAACCTTTTCATATCTCCTTGACCTCCCGTGACCGCGGGAGGTATTTTTTTTCTGCAATCACCTGTGTTTCCTGCCCAAAAGGTGTCTACAAGGATTAACTCCCCTCATGACACCTAATAATGATGGGGAATGCGGTGAGAGCATGAAGCAAATCGAGTTTTTACCATGATCTGGTCTATCTTGGGCTTCCTTTTGGGAACCACCTTCAGGCTAGAATCTCGTCAGCTTCGTAATACCCCTCCGCACCTTGTTAGCCTCTTAGAATTAGAATCCGTCAATAATACTTACTGCTGCTCCGTTTTATCCAGAAGTGCGTTATAAATATCCCGCTTTGACACACCACGATCAGAGGCTGCTTTTTTCATAGCTTCTTTACGCGGCATATCTGCTGCTTCGTAATGAGCAACATGTTCTTCAATATTTAACTGGCGCCACCAAGCCGATTCCGCCATTTCAGCATCTTCCTTGCTCTCGCCTTCAACGACGATAACATACTCACCAAGCGGTGGATGTTCAGCGAGCCAATCCGTACATTCCTCGATCGTCCCACGTAGAAACTCCTCATATCTCTTCGTCAGTTCACGAGCAAGCACAATTCGCCGATTGCCAAATGCTTCATGGAGATGAGCCAGTGTCTTCACCACGCGATGTGGAGATTCGTAGAACAGTATAGTCCCTTGCGCCGAACGAAGTGGACTTAATACCGCACGGATATCTTTACGTTCTCGAGGTAAGAAGCCGATAAAAGTGAAAGTAGTCGTAGGCAGACCAGAGGCAATTAATGCTGACAAAGCTGCGTTAGCTCCGGGTATAGGAATTACTGGTATACCATGACTTATGGCAAGGGCTACAAGGTCTGCACCAGGGTCGGAAATGGCTGGTAAACCGGCATCGCTGACGAGTGCCAAATTTTTTCCTTCTATTATATAGCGGATAAGTTCAGGTCCACTGGCAGCCTTATTATGCTCATGATAACTGAACAGCATAGAGGGTGTAATTTCAAAATGGCTCAACAATTTCCGAGTTTGTCTTGTATCCTCAGCTGCAATAATATCGCATTCCTGCAAAGTGCGGACAGCACGATAAGTCATATCCTCTAAATTACCGATGGGTGTTGCCACCAAAAAAAGTGAACCGGTTGATTCCTGCTTATGTGTATTGTTATTGTTCTGAAAACTGCTTTGGCATGATATCGTCATGATTTACCCTCTTTAGCACCATAGTAGATGTCCATAATTTCTGGACAATATTGATTGTCCTCATTATATACAATGAGTGGTGGATGTAAACGAACCTCCGGCTTACCATCACGTATCGCTTCAATTAATACCATATTAGCTTCCAGATGCGCACGTGGATGTACAAAGCGAATAATCTTAGGCTCGAGCCTATATTTTCTCATAAGACTAATAATATCGACCAATCGTTGTGGCTTGTGAACCATACTTACCTTTCCACCGGTGCGAACCAGTCTCACACAGGCTTGAATGACCTCCTCCAGCGTACACCCGATTTCATGACGAGCCATAGCCTGATGAGTGTTCAGCTTGAGGTCACTGCCGTTAAGCGGCATATAAGGAGGATTGACTGTTATTGCATCATATACGCCATGTCCTGCTACTTTATATAACTCACGTAAATCGCCTTCATGGATCACAACCTGATCCTGTAGCCCATTTAGAGCCACGCTACGCCGAGCCATATCCGCTAAACGGGGCTGAATTTCAATCCCTTCTATAGAAGCTTTAGTTCGGGTCGTCATCAAAATAGGAATTACACCATTCCCAGTACAAAGATCCAGGACTCTCCCACGAGGCGGAACGCTGGCGAAACGCGCAAGCAGTACAGCATCCATAGAAAAGCTAAATACTTCGTCACTTTGAATAATTCGCAAGTCATGCGTTAATAAATCATCCACCCGCTCCGTCGGCAACAAAGGAACAGATATATCGTTAAAAGAATTTGTCATGTAGTAATCTCCTAAATGTTTTGTTGAGCTAAAATTCAAAAAAAACCGTAGGATCAATCTCCTACGGCTGGATATCCTCATTTATTAAGAAAAGAAAGACAGAACAGACAATCACCTTCCGTGCGTAAATGTCCAAAATAAACATTACAGATGTGAAAGCCTTCATGGTAAAGCCGGGCCAAGTTGTCATAACCTTCCCCGACAACCTCTTCTGTTCCCTCTCCGGCAGCTAAAAGAGCTTCCGCCTCCGCAGAATCTACGGTAGGATCCAAAGGTGCATCCCGCTTTAAAATTTTGCGAAGCTGTTCATTCTCCAGAGTTAACCTCTGATTAGCTTCCATCAGTTCTTTTACCGTCTGTTTCCATTCTCCAAGATTGGCGCGCATCGTTTCCATCTGTGCTTCCATATCCTGCATGTGTGCAAATATATTTTTCTTCTCCAAGTTTCCACCCCGAAAGTAACCTTATAATGGTTTACTTGACGACAACATCATCCATTGGAAGTTCCTTAACTTTGCCCACTTCAAACAACTGTACATGAACCGTACGGCTTCCGGCATTAAGTCCTACTACTTTGCCATCACCCAATGAGGTCACGACAATCTTGCCGACCGCTGGCATTTCTTCCTTTACACTCTCATAATTGTCATGCTCAAATTTCAAACAACACATCAGACGTCCACAAAGTCCTGAAATCTTCGTCGGATTAAGTGACAGGTTCTGATCCTTCGCCATTTTAATGGATACGGGTTCAAAATCCCCTAACCAAGATGAACAACAAAGTACTCGCCCACAAGGTCCAAGTCCACCTAGCATTTTAGCCTCATCACGCACCCCAATTTGCCGTAGCTCAATGCGGGTCCGGAAGATACTTGCTAGATCTTTAACCAATTCTCTAAAGTCGACCCGTCCTTCGGCCGTAAAGTAAAATATAATCTTATTACGGTCAAAAGTAAACTCTACATCGACGAGCTTCATTTTGAGACCATGGTCGCGTATTTTATTTAAACAGGTGGTAAAAGCCTCTTTAGCGGCCCCTTTGTTCTCTTCAACTACGCGTGCGTCGGTTTCTCCGGCAATACGCATCACTTTTTTGAGGGGCAAAACTACGTCGGATTCTTCCACCTCTTTTTTGCCTACGACAACTTTACCGTATTCAACCCCACGTGCTGTCTCCACAATAACATGTTGATCCCGTTCAATCGGAAAATCAAGTGGATCGAAATAATATATTTTACCCGCTTTTTTAAAACGGACACCTACTACGCTGTACAAAAATTAACCCCCTTGTTTGCCGGTAAAAGGAATCTATGGGCATGTCCGCTCCCTGATGATCCATGCTTCCTTCCTCGTCTGTTAAAACGATATTTCCAGGTAAAGCGACATCCGGAGGATATATCATAACTAATCCTTTAACTTTCCAGTCGGATTAAAAACTGCTCCAGACACAATTGGGCATTGGCATTGGATCGCAGCTTCTTAGTGCTCTCTGCAGCAAATCCCATATAAGCCACCCATTGTTCCGCACTCCGCTCACGGGCATGCCTGGAAATAAAGTCTAACTGATCTATGAAAACGATACTCTCATGCTTACGATACAGGAAGTAAAGCATATCTTTAAACCACAGATGGAACATGCTGAAGAAGATATCCAAATGTTCAGCGAGTCCGGTCTTGAACAGCTTCTGCCCAGCAGTTGCTACAGCGGAGCTGCCCTTGCCTAAGGACTCCTTAGCTAATTGTAACATTACATTTCTCATTTCTGCAAACCAATTCTGTTCCAAAAGTTTCCTGCAACCATCAAGTCCTGAACTAAGTGATACTGCACATCGAGCTAAGGGTATGGGAACGCCCTCACTTGCCAGAGCTTGGAGCATAATATCCGGGTTTAACGGACTAAATGGAATCCGCTGAGTCCGCGACTGAATGGTTGGCAATAAGGAACGGCTATTATCAGAAATTAAGATTCCAACAGCCGGAGCTGGTGGTTCCTCCAGAAATTTCAGCAGACTATTGGCAGCTTGTACCGTCATTTTGTCTGCTCCATCTATAATATAAACTTTCGGATTCACACCCTCTGACCGATAGGAAAAGACGCGCTGCAGCTCACGGATTTGATCTATTTTAATACTTGCTCCATCTGGCTGCAGCAGTGACAAATCAGGGTGGTTTCCATGTTCTACTTTGCGGCACTCCAGGCATTCCCCACAGGCATCGTCCTTGCTCTGGGTACAAAATATAGCTTGGGCAAACATCAGCGCCGTTTTCATTTGTCCACTGCCTGCCGGCCCTGTAAATAAATAAGCATGACTCACAGCTTCTTTGCGCAAGGCGTTTTGGAGTAGCCGCTTGGCGTTCTCCTGGCCTACTATATCATGAAAAGGCATAATTTCCTCCCAAAACTTTCAAACATAAACGCCTTTATCGTCCTTATAAGGACGATAAGTGTTTAATCGAGAAATATAAGGCTAAAGTATAGTGTAAAGCATATACTTTCTTATATTTTAAAAAGAAAGGTTGATTAACAACCCACGGATTTCTCCAACGCGTCCTAACAGATCGATCCGGCCTTGCTCACTATTCAGCAAATCATCTGCCATTGATAGCAAAGCCGAATCAATTTCCTCAAGCAGCTTGTAACGCTTGCCACGTCCACGTCGATCCCATCCGCGTGTTTCCTTCAGAATGACGCCTCTTCGAGCCGTTTCCTCCAGAAATCTTTTGATCATCATCCGGTAGATGGTAAGCTCACGAATCGTCATAGACTTAGATAAACGATCGCCTTGAGACTGTATTTCTTTGATCTGGCGATTCAGTTCATCTTTGGTTTTCTGCTCACTTTGCTGCTGAAAAACATCAGAGAACGTTTTTTGCTGAACGGGTTTGTTAGCCCCTTCTGCATTTGGCATCTCACTCTTCAAGGGCCTATACCCCGGATTGATCTTCAAAGGTTATCTACCGCCCTTTTTATAAATGGCTTGCTAATCTATATTATACTTAATAATGTTCAAAACGATCTACAGGAAGTACGAATACAGTAGCTCCACCGACTTGTACCTCAACAGGAAGTGGCAAATACGAATCCGTTGTTCCACTCATCGGTGTTACAGGAGTGACTAGCTGTTCACGCACTTTACAGCTGTTACGGATCACGGTCAATACGGATTCAATCTGACTGTCTTCTACCCCGATCATAAATGTCGTATTCCCTGCCCGTAGAAATCCACCTGTACTTGCAAGTTTAGTAGCACGGAAATTGGCTTTGACTAGCTCACTGGACAACCGGTTACTGTCTTTATCCTGGATAATTGCAATGATCAACTTCATCTTCGCATTCCCTCCCAATATTTTTATGGTGTATTACTACTTAGAGTTACTCGTAGTAACCCTTACTTCATAAGCACACGCCTAGTTATATGTTACTTCTCTTAGTATATTAGACAAAACACCTTAAAAACCCTTTAATACTCTCTCTTCAAGAGTTCTCACGATATCTTGTTCTACCATATGAATGGGGCGATTAGCATCCAGAACTACTATTCTGTCCGGATTGGCCTGGGCTAATAATTGATAGCCTTCACGAACCTTCTTATGAAAAGAAAGGCTCTCCAGATCCAGACGATTCACTTCCCGTTCTTGATTCGCTGCAATCCGTGACAACCCTATCTCTGGGTCTACATCCAGATAAAAGGTTAGATCTGGCATACGGTTCCCTATCGCAAAACGATTAATACTCCATACCTCTTCTATTCCGAGTCCTCTCGCATGTCCTTGATAAACGAGGCTGCTGTCTACAAAGCGGTCACAGAGTACAGTAAGCCCTTCTCTAAGAGCCGGTTCAACGACTTCGGCGAGATGTTGGCTTCTTGATGCAGCATATAGTAATGCCTCTGTACGCGCATCCATAGCTGTATGGGCAGGATCTAGAATAATGGAACGAATCTTCTCAGCAATCTCAACGCCACCCGGTTCACGGGTAATTCGATAAGGCATGGACCGGTTCTGTAAATAGGCCGTTACTCTACCTAGTACCGTTGTTTTTCCGGAGCCTTCGCCCCCTTCTAATGTTATGAAGAAACCTTCTTTTCCCACTTATGCTTCTCCGCCCTTCTGAATGTTGTATACCTCAATACGCTGCAAGACCGGATCAGCACAAGCCTGGAATTTGGCGCCTCCTTTGGCTAAACCAGCCAGCCTTCTTTGGATCTGATCTGTGATCACTTCACCCGGATATAATACCGGGATGCCTGGTGGATAGGGAATAACCATCTCTGCCGCCACTCTACCCACGCAATGTTCAAGATCAATGCTTTCAATTTCATTTGCTGACACCGGCTTCAATGAGAAGGGGACAGGATCTGAGATTTGTAAAGAATGGAAATTGTTCCACGTGGAAATATTGCGAGCGCCTGATAAGTCGGGGGCGTTCTGTGATTCGGAAGGTTCCTCCGAATCTATTTCCCGCAGCGCCTGCAGCAAATGATCTGCATCTTCAGCCTTCGATCCAAGGCTGAACAGCAGCACTACGTGCCGGTCATCGCTCATCTCCGGCACGCATCCCTTTATTTCGAGCTTGCGCTGCAGCTCGAAGCCGCTCAGGACCCCGGTGGCGTCATAAATGACGACTTTAAAGGGGTCCTGTGTCACATACGCCGCCAAAGAATCAGGCGGCGTATTCGGGTGCAGCTGCTCTGCCGGCTGCACTAGTCCGTAGCGCGGCAGCTCCGCGAGCCCGCGCCGTAGAACGTCCACGGCGGCCAGCCCCGCCGAGAAGGCACCCTTGCCCCGGCTGTGCAGCAGCCGCCGGGCAAGATCCAGCGACGCCATCATAGGATATGATGGGCTGGAGCTCTGCACCATGGCGAGCCGCTGCCGGAGCAGGGCGCGGTTGAGCCGCGGCCCTTGAACATGCAGCATAGCGCCCATGGTCATCGCTGTGAGCATCTTGTGCGTGGACTGCACGACGCCGTCCGCGCCACAAGCAAGTGCCCCGGCTGGCAGCGCCGGGTGCTGCCCGTAATGCGCCCCATGCGCCTCATCCACAAGCAGCGGTACACCGCTGTCGTGACAAATACTCGCGAGGGGCGCAAAATCACTACCCATGCCGTAATAATTCGGCATAGTAACAAGTACAGCTGCGGCTTCAGGATAGGCTGCAAGTGCAGCCTTAACAGCTTTGGCCGCCGGCGCCACTGCCAAGCCGCTGAGTGGATCAATCAGAGGCTCCAGAAAAACAGCACGTACTCCAGCCAACATCAGTCCATGAATGACTGACTTATGCACATTGCGTTGAACAATCATAATCATTCCAGGCTCGGGACAAGCGGTTAGAATAAGAGCCAGATTGCCGGCTGTGCTCCCTCCAACCAGAAAAAAGCTTTCCTCTGCTCCAAAGCAATCTGCTGCCAACTCTTGCGCTTCCTTGATAACTCCCTCAGGATGATGAAGATCATCCGTTCCGGAAATTTCCGTAACATCATACTTCATTACCTCATCTAAAAAGCCAGCGCCTTCAACGCCATCATATGCCTCTCCATTCTTATGACCTGGCACATGATATGATCTATTACCCATAATTCTATATTGTTCCAGCATTTCGTATATAGGCGCCCTACAACGTTGTAATTTATTCATATTAAATTCCTTCCCATAGGGTTCCTTCTATTTTAGCGTAAATATTCGCAAACGCCTACGCTTCAGTGTAAAAGCGGCCCTTTGGACAACAAAACGGCTCCTCCCGCCTGAAGAACGAGGAAGCCGTGTATTGAATATCACTAATGCAGCCTTCGTATCTTTCATCCAGACCGCTCTCTTAATTGCATCATTTAACAGAGTTACTCTACTTAAGCGTTCTTTTGCAATCCAATCTTCTTCATCCGGCCGATAAAAAAACGGTACTTGGCATCTTCAGCCTCGGTACGTATCATCTCAGCCTCACATTCCTCACAAATAAAATGCGAGACAATCACAATACCTTCCTCTTTTACCTGTCCACAAATGATACAAGCTTGCCCGGTTTGCTGTTCCATAACCATCCCACCTTGACTCTTTTAAGAACAGTATGATACACCTTCTATCATTTTAAACCTTTTCATAGTTTTTTCATATCCTTCGTATCGTGCATTATATATATTCCGTTGCCGTTATATCGGTGAATTTTCGCCGCAGTTTAATAAAATACATCCACTCGCCGATATTAAGAACATACGAATTCACGAGGAGGTTAGACTATAATCTATGGAACCCACTACCAAAGGTGCAGCTACATTCTATCAATATAAACTAATTAAAAAAGTAAATCTAACGGCACGCCTGCTGCCTATTTATATTATGCTTCCCTTATTAGTCCTTGTGCTCGAAACCGTATTTCTTTCCTGGTGGAGCATTCTTTACATAATCATAGCAGCGCCTGTAGCCTTCTGGGTTCAATATGTCATTTCACGCTCAGTTCTTTTAATCTCAGGACACCCCATTTCAAAAAGATGGTCTGTCTCATTTAAACTGCCTTGGTTAGGGTTTATGCCTGATCAACATATTAGTTACCGTATATTCCGTAAAGTACAGCTACATAATTTCTATATCGGTCTTTGTATTGCAGCACTCTTTATTTTCTGGTCACCGCCAGCATTTACAGTATCACTGATCACTTGTCACTTATGGCTCCTACTGCCTCGTCTTTATACTCTGTTCAGACTGAATCGACAGGATCAGGGAGGCATGTTGAAATTCAATCCGACCGATGTATCCTATTACTCTCAATAAAGTGCAGCAGTATAGCTCATATTATTTTCACGTATTAAAAAATAAACCGCCATCCTTAGGGATGGCGATTCTTTATTTCGTCTTAAGGCCTTTAATGGAGGTCTTCTTTTCTTTAGGAATCATCACTACAAAATAATCATCGTGCACTGTTAAATGAACCGTTAACCCATCCTTCAGAAAAACACCCGAAGAATCACTATCATCATCTTCCTGTTCTGTCCATCCCCAGGCTTTAATAGCCTCCAAATAAGGATCCGGAATACCATTCTTCTCCTTTAATCCAGGTAAAGAATAACGTACATAATCCATAGCAACGTTAGTAGTGGTCTGGTCTGGTGAGTTTGCCTCATGGGGGACAGGGAAGCTTTTCTCATTCAGTGCACCCTCAAAAGTATCCCACTTAGGTTCTTTAGCCCCGCAACTTGCCAGTATTAAAGTTAAAATACAAGAAATCATTATTAACTTGAATATTTTTAATTGTTTCATGCCTTAAATCCTCCCTACCTCTACAATGCATCTAAAGACACAAGAAAATTCAAAGTTAGAATTTATGAGTAGTTCCTTCGTATTAAAGATCTGCTAACTATTAGCACTTTTCTATTATACTTGTATCCACCGCAGCGTCGGTAACAAAAATGTCATTCCACAGTAACCTATTCTACTGTTATTACTAGCCTTAAATACTTGCATAATAAAAAAGAAAAAAAGCCACTGCTGATATTATCAACAATGGCTTAATCTGCTTGGCAACGTCCTACTCTCCCAGGACCCTTCGGTCCAAGTACCATCGGCGCTGGAGGGCTTAACGGTCGTGTTCGGGATGGGTACGCGTGGAACCCCTCCGCTATCGCCACCAAACATGCGTCTGTGAAACAGACGCTGCCGCGTGAAATTTCGTTCATCACCAGAAGTGAGAATGAATTTCTAAGCGTGTTACAGGCTTAATCGCCTGAAAACTGAATCCGAATTGAATTTGCGTTTTAAGTATAGGATAAGCCCTCGACCGATTAGTATTGGTCAGCTCCATGCATTACTGCACTTCCACCTCCAACCTATCTACCTCGTCGTCTTCAAGGGGTCTTACTAATTGGGAAATCTCATCTTGAGGGGGGCTTCACGCTTAGATGCTTTCAGCGCTTATCCCGTCCGTACGTAGCTACCCAGCCATGCTTCTGGCGAAACAACTGGTGCACCAGCGGTACGTCCATCCCGGTCCTCTCGTACTAAGGACAGCTCCTCTCAAATTTCCTGCGCCCACGACAGATAGGGACCGAACTGTCTCACGACGTTCTGAACCCAGCTCGCGTACCGCTTTAATGGGCGAACAGCCCAACCCTTGGGACCTACTTCAGCCCCAGGATGCGATGAGCCGACATCGAGGTGCCAAACCTCCCCGTCGATGTGGACTCTTGGGGGAGATAAGCCTGTTATCCCCAGGGTAGCTTTTATCCGTTGAGCGATGGCCCTTCCATGCGGTACCACCGGATCACTAAGTCCGACTTTCGTCCCTGCTCGACTTGTAGGTCTCGCAGTCAAGCTCCCTTATGCCTTTGCACTCTTCGAATGATTTCCAACCATTCTGAGGGAACCTTGGAACGCCTCCGTTACTCTTTAGGAGGCGACCGCCCCAGTCAAACTGCCCGCCTGACACGGTCCCCGTACCCGATTAGGGTACTAGGTTAGAACCTAGATACGATCAGGGTGGTATCCCAACGGCGCCTCCACCGAAGCTTGCGCTCCGATTTCTACGGCTCCCACCTATCCTGTACAGATCGTACCCAAATTCAATATCAAGCTGCAGTAAAGCTCCATGGGGTCTTTCCGTCTTGTCGCGGGTAACCTGCATCTTCACAGGTATTAAAATTTCACCGGATCTCTCGTTGAGACAGCGCCCAAGTCGTTACGCCATTCGTGCGGGTCAGAATTTACCTGACAAGGAATTTCGCTACCTTAGGACCGTTATAGTTACGGCCGCCGTTTACTGGGGCTTCGGTTCATAGCTTCGGGTTACCCCTAACCACTCCCCTTAACCTTCCAGCACCGGGCAGGCGTCAGCCCGTATACTTCGCCTTGCGGCTTCGCACAGACCTGTGTTTTTGCTAAACAGTCGCTTGGGCCTTTTCACTGCGGCCCCCTCGTGCTATTCACACTACCGGGGCACCCCTTCTCCCGAAGTTACGGGGTCATTTTGCCGAGTTCCTTAACGAGAGTTCTTCCGCGCGCCTTAGAATTCTCTTCTCGCCTACCTGTGTCGGTTTGCGGTACGGGCACCTTCTCCTGGCTAGAGGCTTTTCTTGGCAGTGTGAGATCATGACCTTCGCTACTGTAATTTTCGCTCCCCATCACAGCCCAGCCTTAATGATGTGCGGATTTGCCTACACATCAGCCTCACTGCTTAGACGGACATATCCATCAGTCCGCGTCACTACCCTCCTGCGTCACCCCATCGCTCATAGCGGATTACGGTGGTACAGTAATTTCAAACTGTTGTCCTTCGACTACGCCTTTCGGCCTCGCCTTAGGTCCCGACTTACCCTGAGCGGACGAGCCTTCCTCAGGAAACCTTGGGCTTTCGGCGGATCAGATTCTCACTGATCTTTTCGTTACTCATACCGGCATTCTCACTTGTATGCTGTCCAGCGCTCCTTACGGTACACCTTCAACCCACATACAACGCTCCCCTACCCCAGATACATACGTATCTAGCCATAGCTTCGGTGGTGTGTTTAGCCCCGTTACATTTTCGGCGCAGAGTCACTCGACCAGTGAGCTATTACGCACTCTTTCAATGGTGGCTGCTTCTAAGCCAACATCCTGGTTGTCTGTGCAACTCCACATCCTTTCCCACTTAACACACACTTGGGGACCTTAGCTGATGGTCTGGGCTGTTTCCCTTTTGACAATGGATCTTAGCACTCACTGTCTGACTCCCGGCAATAAGTATATGGCATTCGGAGTTTGACTGAGCTTGGTAATCCTTGCGGACCCCGCACCCAATCAGTGCTCTACCTCCACTACTCTTATACCGAGGCTAGCCCTAAAGCTATTTCGGGGAGAACCAGCTATCTCCGAGTTCGATTGGAATTTCTCCGCTACCCCCACCTCATCCCCGCATTTTTCAACATGCGTGGGTTCGGGCCTCCAGTGCGTGTTACCGCACCTTCACCCTGGACAGGGGTAGATCACACGGTTTCGGGTCTACGTCCACATACTCAATCGCCCTATTCAGACTCGCTTTCGCTGCGGCTCCGTCTTCTCGACTTAACCTTGCATGTTAAACGTAACTCGCCGGTTCATTCTACAAAAGGCACGCCATCACCCATAGATAGGGCTCTGACTTTTTGTAAGCACACGGTTTCAGGTTCTATTTCACTCCCCTTCCGGGGTGCTTTTCACCTTTCCCTCACGGTACTGTTTCACTATCGGTCGCCAGGTAGTATTTAGCCTTAGCAGATGGTCCTGCTGGATTCATACGGGGTTTCACGTGCCCCGCACTACTCGGGATCCGTCTCGGAGAGAACACAGTTTAGGTTACAGGGCTTTTACCTCTATCGCGGGCCTTTCCAGACCTCTTCGCCTACCATATTCCTTTGTAACTCCATGTGAGACGTCCCACAACCCCTAAGAGCAAGCTCTTAGGTTTAGGCTGTTCCGCGTTCGCTCGCCGCTACTGACGGAATCACTATTGTTTTCTCTTCCTCAGGGTACTTAGATGTTTCAGTTCCCCTGGTCTGCCTCTACATCTCCTATGTGTTCAGAGATGAGTAACTGCGAATTACCACAGCTGGGTTTCCCCATTCGGACACCCCCGGATCAAAGCTTGCTTACAGCTCCCCGAGGCAGTTTCGTTGTTCGCCACGTCCTTCGTCGGCTCCTGGCGCCTAGGCATCCTCCGTGTGCTCTTATTAGCTTAACCTTCGCTCCGATGTTTCGCTTGTTCGCACAATTGAAAATCTTCGCTTCCAGCTAATAACTAACGTACTTGTTCACACAAGTTTTAGCTAAAAGATGTTCTAAAACGCAAATTCGTTTCGGTATCCAGTTTTCAAGGATCAAGTCTTACTTGAGAGCTTAAACTCTCAAAACTGAGCAACGAGTGAGTAACAGGCCTAAACCTGAGATTTTGGAAGTTTAACTTCCGATTTGAATGTCTTCATTGCAGAAGACGATTCTCCATAGAAAGGAGGTGATCCAGCCGCACCTTCCGATACGGCTACCTTGTTACGACTTCACCCCAATCATCTACCCCACCTTCGGCGGCTGGCTCCCTTGCGGGTTACCCCACCGACTTCGGGTGTTGTAAACTCTCGTGGTGTGACGGGCGGTGTGTACAAGACCCGGGAACGTATTCACCGCGGCATGCTGATCCGCGATTACTAGCAATTCCGACTTCATGCAGGCGAGTTGCAGCCTGCAATCCGAACTGAGACCGGCTTTGATGGGATTGGCTTCACCTCGCGGTTTCGCTTCCCGTTGTACCGGCCATTGTAGTACGTGTGTAGCCCAGGTCATAAGGGGCATGATGATTTGACGTCATCCCCACCTTCCTCCGGTTTGTCACCGGCAGTCACTCTAGAGTGCCCAGCCTTACCTGCTGGCAACTAAAGTTAAGGGTTGCGCTCGTTGCGGGACTTAACCCAACATCTCACGACACGAGCTGACGACAACCATGCACCACCTGTCTCCTCTGTCCCGAAGGCCGCCACTATCTCTAGTGGATTCAGAGGGATGTCAAGACCTGGTAAGGTTCTTCGCGTTGCTTCGAATTAAACCACATACTCCACTGCTTGTGCGGGTCCCCGTCAATTCCTTTGAGTTTCAGTCTTGCGACCGTACTCCCCAGGCGGAGTGCTTACTGTGTTAACTTCGGCACCAAGGGTATCGAAACCCCTAACACCTAGCACTCATCGTTTACGGCGTGGACTACCAGGGTATCTAATCCTGTTTGCTCCCCACGCTTTCGCGCCTCAGCGTCAGTTACAGCCCAGAAAGTCGCCTTCGCCACTGGTGTTCCTCCACATATCTACGCATTTCACCGCTACACGTGGAATTCCACTTTCCTCTTCTGTACTCAAGTCACCCAGTTTCCAGTGCGACCTCAGGTTGAGCCCAAGGTTTAAACACCAGACTTAAATGACCGCCTGCGCGCGCTTTACGCCCAATAATTCCGGACAACGCTTGCCCCCTACGTATTACCGCGGCTGCTGGCACGTAGTTAGCCGGGGCTTTCTTCTCAGGTACCGTCACTCCGATAGCAGTTACTCTACCGGACGTTCTTCCCTGGCAACAGAGCTTTACGATCCGAAAACCTTCATCACTCACGCGGCGTTGCTCCGTCAGACTTTCGTCCATTGCGGAAGATTCCCTACTGCTGCCTCCCGTAGGAGTCTGGGCCGTGTCTCAGTCCCAGTGTGGCCGTTCACCCTCTCAGGTCGGCTACGCATCGTCGCCTTGGTGGGCCGTTACCCCACCAACTAGCTAATGCGCCGCAGGCCCATCCCTCAGTGACAGATTGCTCCGTCTTTCATTCTTCCTTCAGGAGAAAAAAGAAATTATCCGGTATTAGCTACCGTTTCCGGTAGTTATCCCAGTCTAAGGGGCAGGTTGCCTACGTGTTACTCACCCGTCCGCCGCTAAGTTACTTTGAAAGCAAGCTTTCAAAGTAACTCCGCTCGACTTGCATGTATTAGGCACGCCGCCAGCGTTCGTCCTGAGCCAGGATCAAACTCTCCAATTAGTATTGAAAAGAGCGATATGCTCATTTTGAAACATCTGACGAGAAAATTAATTCTCTAATTTTGGATTTCACTTTCGTGATTTCCTACTCACTCGTTGTTCAGTTTTCAAAGATCAAGTTCTCGTTGGCGCCGTTTAATGTCTCAGCAGCAACTCTTATACTATATCATGTTCGGCCGTTTAATGTCAAGCTCTTTTTTTAACTTCTTTTTCGAGCTCGGCATGTGTGTTTCTCGGCCAGAAATAGAATATATCATGTATAGAGATTCATTGCAACACTTTTTTTGAATGATTTAAAAACCATAAATCATGTATTAATGAATATACTCTATCTTTATATACTGTTGCCTTATATACATTCCATAATATAAAAGAAAAACAACTGAAAAAGATATCAGTTGTTTTCAGAAGATAGCTTAGACGAATCTAAATTAATTCCGCTTCCTTCGCTCCAGTAATTACGGAAACGATACTGTTTCGAAGTATCTCTGCATTATACGCCTGGTATGGATCGACATTGAAAACAACAGCATCTGCAATAAAACCTTCTGCAATCTGCCCCAGCTCGTTACCGCTCCCTAGAATGTCAGCAGCGCTTTTAGTAGCTGACTGCCACGCTTCTCTGCGAGTTAAGCCATAATCAATCAACGTATCCAGTTCTTGAAGGTTATAACCATGTAATGAGGGTGTAGCATAATCTGTACCGAATCCAATACGAACGCCCTCTCTTTTTGCATAATTAATGGCTTTGGAATGTGATTCAGCAGCACGGGCAGCTCGTTCACAAATGATTGGATTCAACGCAAGAACACCTTTCGGATCTGCAGCAATGCGATAGATGGATGTAGTAGGTACAAAAGCTACTCCCGAATTAGCAAGCCTTCCCGCCTGATCTTCAGTTAGAAACATCCCATGCTCTATAGATTCCACACCGGCCTGGATGGACCAGTCTATCGTCACTCCACCCCAGGTGTGAACCAGCACCTTCTTATCGTGGGCATGTGCATTACGAACAATGAACGCGAATTCTTCTTCGGAAAAGATCGGATCAACCACTTTCTCGGTAGGTGCTCCAAGACCACCTGTGGCCATGATTTTTATCCAACCCGCTCCTGTAGCAAAGATTTCTGCCATCCGTTGTTCCAAATGCTTAAGTCCACGGGCATCTGCTGCTCCAAGCATATCGCTGCTGGTATGCACTCTTAAAGGCTGCTGATATTGCTGAACAAGATGCTGCACTGTGCTGGGCAGAATTCCGCCTGCATCACGTACAGTCGTTACACCTGTCCTTAAAGTAGCCTCAAAGGCTTGTGCCTGCATGGCTTCGATCTGCTGGGAGTCGCGCTTTAATTGATCTGCATGGTCAAAGTCTGTCCAAGCCATATGCGTATGAAGATCTATAATACCTGGACTAATCCATAGATCTGTCCCTGTAAGTGTTGAATTATTTTGTTGCGGCTCTATTTCAGTTATAGATAAAAAATAACCATCCTTAATCACAACATCAAAACGTTTACCTTCGATACCTGCTATATAAATATTCTTGAATGTATGCAGTTCTGGATGCTTGTCAATCATCTTCATTCCCCCCAAGCCAGCCGAACAGCATGTAATGCCTGATCAGGGTCTTGTTTCAATAACTCAGCAAGTGTTGATATGGCTTCCTCCACACTTTTCCGAGCAGCATTTGTTCCGAAATGATTGATCCGCAAAAGATGGCCAAATAATTCTCCGTCTCCTGGAGCCACAATGCCTATAGGTTTTTCGATCTGCAAATCTTGCTTTCCAGCAATCCGAACCGTTGTAGTCAGTGTAGAATAATGTCTGCTGTCCTTTTGCCAAGGCTCAAGCCCCAAGGATTCTATACCAGCTAATGTAGCAGCTGCAGCCCTTTCATGACGCTGAATGATTTGCTCCAATCCCTCTTCTTCAATTCGTGTCAAGGCCAGGATCAGAGCTCGAGCCTCTAAAGTAGGGATATTTGGAGCAACCCGTAGCGGCGCAGTGCCATCCAGCGAAGGTTTGAGATCCAGCAAGGACAGAATGGAGTTACGCGGTGCATTTTTATTAGACTCAAGAAATTGCCAGCCACGTGGTGAAATACTGACGGCGCTAACACCGTTAGGTCCAGCCAAGGCTTTTTGTGCGCCTATCACAGCAAAATCAACTCCCCATTCATCGACCAGTAACGCCTCTCCCCCAACCGCAGAAACTGAGTCCGTCACAGTAATGAGATTGAACTCCTTTGCAATCTTAAATATTTCTTTAGCCGGATTAGAACCACCTGTAACTACTTCAGCCTGAACAAAGGAAAGGGCACAAGGGCTAAACTCTTTAATTGCGGAAGCAACTTGGTCGCTAGTGACCACTTCATCAAAAGGAACCTTTACTTCAATAACCGTTGCACCTCCCCGTTCAAGCCACTTTCCAAATAGACTTCCATAGGGACCTGTTACTATATTTACAATGGTTCGACCAGGCGCGGCTATTCCTGCAGCCACTGCCTCGATCCCCAGAATTGCCTCAGCTGGGATGATAACTGGTGGGTGCTCAGTAAACAAGATAGTAGAAATCAATTGTGTAAGCTTATTGTACTCATCCACTGAAAGTGGCACATGTACATTATATTCTGGGCTCATAAGAAACCTCCTGATGTACTTGATTTTGGCATTTTAGGAACTGCCGACAACAGCTCGTAACTGTATTCATGTTTAGGCCGGATGAAGAATTGATCCTTCGGACTCTGCTCCACGAGCTTTCCTTGCCGCATAACTGCTACCGTATCGCTAATTGCATTAATTACTCCTAGATCATGGGAAATAAAAAGCATGGTGAGATTAAGCTCAGCTTTCAGCGTATTGAACAGTTCGAGCACACTAAGCTGCACAGATACATCCAGCGCGCTGGTTGGTTCATCGGCGATCAGGATATTTGGTTCAACGCTTAATGCACGAGCGATCGCTATCCGTTGCCGTTGACCACCTGAAAATTCATGCGGGAATTTATCTAAAGCCTTTTGCTCCAAATGAACCTGGTTCAAAAGCTCTTTACATCTTTGCTCAACGTCCGTACGTCCCACAATTTTATGAAACAATAAGGGCTCGGAAAGAATTTGCCTAATCGAATGCTTTGGATTCAGCGATGCATCAGGATTTTGGAAGATCATCTGGATTGTTTTACGCTGCTCACGGCTCCTTTTCTTTTTTAACTCTTGGGTACCTAACAGAATCTTCCCCTCATGCGGGGCAATCAGTCCAGCAATTACTCGCGCCAGCGTAGATTTCCCTGAACCGGATTCTCCAACAAGTCCAAGAGTGGTGTGCTGCTCAAGATTCAAATTGATACAATCCAGTGCAGTAAATCCGCCGTAGTGAACAGTTAAATCTTTTATTTGTAAGGCTAGTTCCATGAGTCTCTACTCCCTTCAAGCTCTGGCAAAGGAAGCACCGAATCAATCAGCATCTGTGTGTAAGGGTCGGATGGATTTTGCAAAATATCAAGGGTAGCGCCATGCTCCACAATCTGCCCTTGTTTCATTACACATAGGCGTGAGCACAAGTTGGCTGCAATCGCGAGATTATGCGTTACAAAAACCATAGCAAATCCCAGCTCCTGCTGGAGGTTCGTGATCGTTTCAATAATTTGTCGTTGAACCGTGACATCCAGCGCCGTTGTCGGCTCATCACAGAGAAGAATACCTGGCTTGCACGCCAGTGCCAAAGCGATGACTACCCGTTGACATTGACCGCCTGACAGCTGACTCGGATATCGATCCTTTTTCTTTAAAGAATCAGGGAGACCAAGCCTTTCGAGTAGCTCCAGCGCAATCATTCGCGAAGCCTTTCGACTAACTTTCTGTCTGTAATACACGACTTCAGCCAGCTGATTGACAACCATACAGAGTGGATCAAGCGCACCTCTTGGGTCTTGAAACACCATCGCACTGCTTACGTCACTCTTAATGGTGCCACCTGTCTGTTCAACACCATTTGGAAGTAGTCCCAGAATTGCACGCAGCGTAAGCGATTTTCCTGAACCCGACTCACCTACTAATCCTAGACTCTCCCCTTTGCTCAGCGAAAAGCTAACATTGTTGACTAATCTCTCTTTTGACTTCGCTGCCAGCGATAGTGCGTTTATTTCTAAAATGGGTTGTATAGACATCATTTTTTCCTCCATATGTCTGCCAAACCATCACCTAGGAGCGACAAAGCTATTCCGGTATACACCACTGCAAATCCTGGGACAGCTGAGAGCCACCAAGCTGTAGTGATGAAGGGCTGTCCATCTGAGATCATAGTTCCCCAGTCTGGAGTTGGCGGTGTAATACCGATCCCAAGATACCCCAGTGTAACAATGGCAACAAGCAATCCAATCATGTCTGTCATAAGAACGACAACGGCTTGCGGAAGTACATTGGGCAGCAGATGACGCAAAATAATTTTTACTCCGGGTAGCCCTAAGGTTTGAGCGGATGCCACCCATTCCTGATTGCGAAAAGATGCGCTAAGACCTCTCACTACACGGGCAAAGACAATCCAACCTACAAGGATAAACGTAATATAAATGCCTCGTTCTCCTGCTCCACTGGCAAAAGCAACGATAATGACGATTAGATAAAAAGGAAAAGCGATCAACGTATCTGACAGCAGCGTAATAACTGTATCAATCCATTTGCCGTAATATCCTGCTAGCATTCCTAGGAACACACCTATGCAAAAGGGAATGATTTCTGCCAAGACCATGATTTTTAAATCAGTCCTCGCTGCATAAATCAATCTAGTAAACAGATCACGTCCCAGCTGATCGGTTCCTAGCCAGTGTTCAGCCGACGGAGGCTGCAGAAAGGCGCTCAAATTTTGCTCGGAGGGATCATAGGGACTTATATACGGTATGAACACAGTCAAGAGAATAAGAGCTGCAAACATAATCAATCCCACTAGAAGTGAAGGGGTATTCCATATTCGTTTTAAGCCGCTAGTCATTTTGCCAGCCTCATACAATCGTGGTTCTAGTCTTATCGTTTTCATTGTTTTCCCTTCGTTCTGGGATCAAGCCACCAAGAAATGATTTCAATCAAGAGACTGATGATCACAACAGCTAGCGCACAGTAAAGTGCTATTCCTTGAATAACTGGAAAGTCCCGTTTCGAAATTGAAGTGAATAACAAACTGCCAATTCCCTTTATTCCAAACACCTGTTCAACGACCAATGTACCGCCGATTAGATATGAAATATTCACACCCATCAGCATCAGTGTTGGTAGAGCCGAATTGCGCAGCACATGTTTAAATAAAATAACCCTGCTTGGTATTCCGGCACCCTTAAGTGTAACTACAAAATCCGATTCTAACACTTCAAGCATCTGTGCTCTTAACGAACGGACCAGCGTAGGGATCTGTGAGAAAGCAACGGTGATTGCTGGAAGTGCAAGACTGTGCAAAGTTCCAATCCACCCTTCACTTACTCCCCCAACGGGGAACCAGCCAAGCCGGACACTAAAGAGCAAAATTAAAAGTAAGCCAACCCAGAAGATTGGCATACCCAAAGTTATTGTAGGAAAAATACGTATTAAATGATCCAGCAGTTTATCCTTATGCGTAGCTGCTACTGTAGCAAGCAGAAGTGATACGAAAATCGCCAACACACACGCCATTACTATGAGCAACAAAGTGACAGGGGCACGCTGCATAATCAACTCTCTTGTTGATGTACCCATAACAATGGAGTTTCCAGTATCCCCCTGAGTAAATAGCGTCTTCAGAAATCGCATGAACTGCTCCCATAAAGGAAGGTCCAGCCCAAGAGTATGATGCATACTCTTGAGCGCCTCAGGGGTACTGTATTCTCCCAATATCATTTTAGCTGGATCTCCAGGCACAATTCGGATGATGAAAAAGACTGCTATCATTACGCAGCAGATCACTGCCAGCGCCTTTATAAGTGATATCACAAGCCAGTTGTAAGAGTCCTTGCTTCCTCTAGGTTGATTTAACACCTGCTTAAGATTCGTCATTGGCTGATGTGGACATCTTCGAAACGGGCGCTGCCGTTAGGTAGAACAACAAGACCATCAACAGAAGAACGAATACCTTTCAAGACATCTGGATAATAAAGCGGAATATAAGGTACTTCATCAGCAAGTGTCTGCAGCAGTTTAGTATAGATTTGCGCACGAGCATCGCCATCTGCAGTTTTTTGACCCTCATATAGAAGCTTCGTTACTTCATCATTCGTATAATGCGTCCAATACGATTTGCTGAAGCCTTCCGGATCAGTTTGAAAAGCAATGATCGAGTTCGCTTCCGGGGAATCCGCTTGACCGCTATTAAGCATTGCCGCAAAATCATATGCAAAGAAACGTTCACGGAAAGTAGCAAGCTCAATCGATTCAATCTCAATCTTAATCCCGATTGTTTGACCCGCTGCCTGGATAATTTGTGCTTCTTGTGCTCTTGTACTGTTGCCGGAGGCTACAAGTAATTTGGTAGTGAATCCATTAGGGAAGGCAGATTTAGCAAGCTCCTCCTTGGCTGCCTCAACATTGAAGTTCAGAGCCTTGATTGTATCATTGGAGTTATAAGGAATCGTTGTTGGCAGTAATGAGTTTGCCGTTTGTGCATAACCAAACGTTAATGCTTTGGTCAAGCCTTCACGATCAAGTGCCAGAGCAAGCGCGCGGCGAACATGCACATCCGAGAAATGCTCATCCAGCGTATTAAAGAACAATTGCTCTGTCACCCAACTGCCGTTAGTAATTACTTTAGTGTCAGCTCCATCTTTGATCTCATTGGCATTTTGCAGCGCTAAAGATTCAATAGCATTAACTTCCCCAGCCTTCAGCTGGTTGATCGCTTGGCTATCATCCTCAATCAACTTATAAACAAGCTTATCAATATATGGTTTTCCTTCTTGCCAGTAGAATTTGTTCTTAGTAAAGGTCAGATCCCCCGCTGTATCCCATGATTCAACCACAAAGGGTCCCGTTCCAATTGGCTTCTTAAAGAATTCTTCTTCGGAAACTCCACCAAAATTGTTAGGCAAGATGCCATTTGAGAAATTGGATAGCTCTGAGATAAATGGTGTATAAGGCTCTTTAAGTGTAATAACAAGCGTTTTGTTATCCTGCGCCTTAATTGTGCCGACCTTTGCCGATATTGCCAGCGGGCCGCCAACCTTCAAGTGCCGCTCAAGGGAGAATACAGCATCTTCTGCAGTCACATCCGTACCATTTGAAAACTTTACGCCGTCGCGAAGTTCAAAAGTATACGTCAGGCCATCCTCACTGATACTATGTGACTTTGCAAGCCAATCTACAATTTCGCCCTTGCTGTCAAAAGCAACTAACGATTCAAATACTTTGTCGATTGCAAAAGCATTGTTGGACGTAATCTGGTTATGCAAATCCAACGAGGTTACAGATGCAGGGCGTCCATAGACGAAGGTTCCTCCTACTGCCGGCTCTGCCGCTTGAGGACTCTGAGTTGCTGTTGCTGGACTCGCACTTTCCTGCGCATCTTTATTTGAAGCAGCCTTATTATTAGATCCCGAGCATCCTGCAATTACCATCAATAGCAAAACTGCTATCGCCCCCAACAGAACCGGTTTCTTAACAGATACATTAAAATATGACATAATCCGCTCCCCCTATAATTCTTATATGTTTAGTATGAATTGTATTATGGATTAATCAATGTGGTCTGTCAAACAAAATTTAAATCTTAACAATCCGTTAAGTAAATAGATATAACAAAAAGACCACTGTCGATTACTCAACAGTGGTCTTGCGTGCTTGGCAACGTCCTACTCTCCCAGGACCCTTCGGTCCAAGTACCATCGGCGCTGGAGGGCTTAACGGTCGTGTTCGGGATGGGTACGCGTGGAACCCCTCCGCTATCGCCACCAAACATGCGTCTGTGAAACAGACGCTGCCGCGTGAAATTTCGTTCATCACCAGAAGTGAGAATGAATTTCTAAGCGTGTTACAGGCTTAATCGCCTGAAAACTGAATCCGAATTGAATTTGCGTTTTAAGTATAGGATAAGCCCTCGACCGATTAGTATTGGTCAGCTCCATGCATTACTGCACTTCCACCTCCAACCTATCTACCTCGTCGTCTTCAAGGGGTCTTACTAATTGGGAAATCTCATCTTGAGGGGGGCTTCACGCTTAGATGCTTTCAGCGCTTATCCCGTCCGTACGTAGCTACCCAGCCATGCTTCTGGCGAAACAACTGGTGCACCAGCGGTACGTCCATCCCGGTCCTCTCGTACTAAGGACAGCTCCTCTCAAATTTCCTGCGCCCACGACAGATAGGGACCGAACTGTCTCACGACGTTCTGAACCCAGCTCGCGTACCGCTTTAATGGGCGAACAGCCCAACCCTTGGGACCTACTTCAGCCCCAGGATGCGATGAGCCGACATCGAGGTGCCAAACCTCCCCGTCGATGTGGACTCTTGGGGGAGATAAGCCTGTTATCCCCAGGGTAGCTTTTATCCGTTGAGCGATGGCCCTTCCATGCGGTACCACCGGATCACTAAGTCCGACTTTCGTCCCTGCTCGACTTGTAGGTCTCGCAGTCAAGCTCCCTTATGCCTTTGCACTCTTCGAATGATTTCCAACCATTCTGAGGGAACCTTGGAACGCCTCCGTTACTCTTTAGGAGGCGACCGCCCCAGTCAAACTGCCCGCCTGACACGGTCCCCGTACCCGATTAGGGTACTAGGTTAGAACCTAGATACGATCAGGGTGGTATCCCAACGGCGCCTCCACCGAAGCTTGCGCTCCGATTTCTACGGCTCCCACCTATCCTGTACAGATCGTACCCAAATTCAATATCAAGCTGCAGTAAAGCTCCATGGGGTCTTTCCGTCTTGTCGCGGGTAACCTGCATCTTCACAGGTATTAAAATTTCACCGGATCTCTCGTTGAGACAGCGCCCAAGTCGTTACGCCATTCGTGCGGGTCAGAATTTACCTGACAAGGAATTTCGCTACCTTAGGACCGTTATAGTTACGGCCGCCGTTTACTGGGGCTTCGGTTCATAGCTTCGGGTTACCCCTAACCACTCCCCTTAACCTTCCAGCACCGGGCAGGCGTCAGCCCGTATACTTCGCCTTGCGGCTTCGCACAGACCTGTGTTTTTGCTAAACAGTCGCTTGGGCCTTTTCACTGCGGCCCCCTCGTGCTATTCACACTACCGGGGCACCCCTTCTCCCGAAGTTACGGGGTCATTTTGCCGAGTTCCTTAACGAGAGTTCTTCCGCGCGCCTTAGAATTCTCTTCTCGCCTACCTGTGTCGGTTTGCGGTACGGGCACCTTCTCCTGGCTAGAGGCTTTTCTTGGCAGTGTGAGATCATGACCTTCGCTACTGTAATTTTCGCTCCCCATCACAGCCCAGCCTTAATGATGTGCGGATTTGCCTACACATCAGCCTCACTGCTTAGACGGACATATCCATCAGTCCGCGTCACTACCCTCCTGCGTCACCCCATCGCTCATAGCGGATTACGGTGGTACAGTAATTTCAAACTGTTGTCCTTCGACTACGCCTTTCGGCCTCGCCTTAGGTCCCGACTTACCCTGAGCGGACGAGCCTTCCTCAGGAAACCTTGGGCTTTCGGCGGATCAGATTCTCACTGATCTTTTCGTTACTCATACCGGCATTCTCACTTGTATGCTGTCCAGCGCTCCTTACGGTACACCTTCAACCCACATACAACGCTCCCCTACCCCAGATACATACGTATCTAGCCATAGCTTCGGTGGTGTGTTTAGCCCCGTTACATTTTCGGCGCAGAGTCACTCGACCAGTGAGCTATTACGCACTCTTTCAATGGTGGCTGCTTCTAAGCCAACATCCTGGTTGTCTGTGCAACTCCACATCCTTTCCCACTTAACACACACTTGGGGACCTTAGCTGATGGTCTGGGCTGTTTCCCTTTTGACAATGGATCTTAGCACTCACTGTCTGACTCCCGGCAATAAGTATATGGCATTCGGAGTTTGACTGAGCTTGGTAATCCTTGCGGACCCCGCACCCAATCAGTGCTCTACCTCCACTACTCTTATACCGAGGCTAGCCCTAAAGCTATTTCGGGGAGAACCAGCTATCTCCGAGTTCGATTGGAATTTCTCCGCTACCCCCACCTCATCCCCGCATTTTTCAACATGCGTGGGTTCGGGCCTCCAGTGCGTGTTACCGCACCTTCACCCTGGACAGGGGTAGATCACACGGTTTCGGGTCTACGTCCACATACTAAATCGCCCTATTCAGACTCGCTTTCGCTGCGGCTCCGTCTTCTCGACTTAACCTTGCATGTTAAACGTAACTCGCCGGTTCATTCTACAAAAGGCACGCCATCACCCATAGATAGGGCTCTGACTTTTTGTAAGCACACGGTTTCAGGTTCTATTTCACTCCCCTTCCGGGGTGCTTTTCACCTTTCCCTCACGGTACTGTTTCACTATCGGTCGCCAGGTAGTATTTAGCCTTAGCAGATGGTCCTGCTGGATTCATACGGGGTTTCACGTGCCCCGCACTACTCGGGATCCGTCTCGGAGAGAACACAGTTTAGGTTACAGGGCTTTTACCTCTATCGCGGGCCTTTCCAGACCTCTTCGCCTACCATATTCCTTTGTAACTCCATGTGAGACGTCCCACAACCCCTAAGAGCAAGCTCTTAGGTTTAGGCTGTTCCGCGTTCGCTCGCCGCTACTGACGGAATCACTATTGTTTTCTCTTCCTCAGGGTACTTAGATGTTTCAGTTCCCCTGGTCTGCCTCTACATCTCCTATGTGTTCAGAGATGAGTAACTGCGAATTACCACAGCTGGGTTTCCCCATTCGGACACCCCCGGATCAAAGCTTGCTTACAGCTCCCCGAGGCAGTTTCGTTGTTCGCCACGTCCTTCGTCGGCTCCTGGCGCCTAGGCATCCTCCGTGTGCTCTTATTAGCTTAACCTTGATTTTTCCTAAGAAAAATCTCACTAATAACATTTACTTGTTTGCACAAGTTGCTAAAAGATGTTCTAAAACGCAAATTCGTTTCGGTATCCAGTTTTCAAGGATCAAGTTTTACTTGAGAGCTTAAACTCTCAAAACTGAGCAACGAGTGAGTAACAGGCCTAAACCTGAGATTTGGAAGTTTAACTTCCGATTTGAATGTCTTCATTGCAGAAGACGATTCTCCATAGAAAGGAGGTGATCCAGCCGCACCTTCCGATACGGCTACCTTGTTACGACTTCACCCCAATCATCTACCCCACCTTCGGCGGCTGGCTCCCTTGCGGGTTACCCCACCGACTTCGGGTGTTGTAAACTCTCGTGGTGTGACGGGCGGTGTGTACAAGACCCGGGAACGTATTCACCGCGGCATGCTGATCCGCGATTACTAGCAATTCCGACTTCATGCAGGCGAGTTGCAGCCTGCAATCCGAACTGAGACCGGCTTTGATGGGATTGGCTTCACCTCGCGGTTTCGCTTCCCGTTGTACCGGCCATTGTAGTACGTGTGTAGCCCAGGTCATAAGGGGCATGATGATTTGACGTCATCCCCACCTTCCTCCGGTTTGTCACCGGCAGTCACTCTAGAGTGCCCAGCCTTACCTGCTGGCAACTAAAGTTAAGGGTTGCGCTCGTTGCGGGACTTAACCCAACATCTCACGACACGAGCTGACGACAACCATGCACCACCTGTCTCCTCTGTCCCGAAGGCCGCCACTATCTCTAGTGGATTCAGAGGGATGTCAAGACCTGGTAAGGTTCTTCGCGTTGCTTCGAATTAAACCACATACTCCACTGCTTGTGCGGGTCCCCGTCAATTCCTTTGAGTTTCAGTCTTGCGACCGTACTCCCCAGGCGGAGTGCTTACTGTGTTAACTTCGGCACCAAGGGTATCGAAACCCCTAACACCTAGCACTCATCGTTTACGGCGTGGACTACCAGGGTATCTAATCCTGTTTGCTCCCCACGCTTTCGCGCCTCAGCGTCAGTTACAGCCCAGAAAGTCGCCTTCGCCACTGGTGTTCCTCCACATATCTACGCATTTCACCGCTACACGTGGAATTCCACTTTCCTCTTCTGTACTCAAGTCACCCAGTTTCCAGTGCGACCTCAGGTTGAGCCCAAGGTTTAAACACCAGACTTAAATGACCGCCTGCGCGCGCTTTACGCCCAATAATTCCGGACAACGCTTGCCCCCTACGTATTACCGCGGCTGCTGGCACGTAGTTAGCCGGGGCTTTCTTCTCAGGTACCGTCACTCCGATAGCAGTTACTCTACCGGACGTTCTTCCCTGGCAACAGAGCTTTACGATCCGAAAACCTTCATCACTCACGCGGCGTTGCTCCGTCAGACTTTCGTCCATTGCGGAAGATTCCCTACTGCTGCCTCCCGTAGGAGTCTGGGCCGTGTCTCAGTCCCAGTGTGGCCGTTCACCCTCTCAGGTCGGCTACGCATCGTCGCCTTGGTGGGCCGTTACCCCACCAACTAGCTAATGCGCCGCAGGCCCATCCCTCAGTGACAGATTGCTCCGTCTTTCATTCTTTCTTCAGGAGAAAAAAGAAATTATCCGGTATTAGCTACCGTTTCCGGTAGTTATCCCAGTCTAAGGGGCAGGTTGCCTACGTGTTACTCACCCGTCCGCCGCTAAGTTACTTTGAAAGCAAGCTTTCAAAGTAACTCCGCTCGACTTGCATGTATTAGGCACGCCGCCAGCGTTCGTCCTGAGCCAGGATCAAACTCTCCAATTAGTATTGAAAAGAGCGATATGCTCATTTTGAAACATCTGACGAGAAAATTAATTCTCTAATTTTGGATTTCACTTTCGTGATTTCCTACTCACTCGTTGTTCAGTTTTCAAAGATCAAGTTCTCGTTGGCGCCGTTTAATGTCTCAGCAGCAACTCTTATACTATATCATGTTCAGCCGTTTAATGTCAAGCTCTTTTTTTACTTCTTTTTCGAGCTCGGCATGTGTGTTTCTCGGCCAGAAATAGAATATATCATGTATAGAGATTCATTGCAACACTTTTTTTAAATATAATCTATAAATAAGAGACTGTGCTATTAATCTCCCTTTATATATTGGTATATACCTTTTAGCACAGTCTCATTTATACAGTCTCTTAATACTTCCTTCTCTAAGCAATGATCTCCTGAATATACAATTCTCGCTCCAACATTAGGTTCACAATCGTACCATCTACCTTAATCATAGGACGTGTTGGATTAGCACGGTCAGTAAATATGATCTCTCCATGACGTCCATCGCTCAGACGTATTCTGGTTCCATTAAACAAATCGGTACTCTTCTGTATAAAGGTCTGTACAACGACTGGGTCGAGCTTACCGAAGCTTTCTGTCATTATCTGCTCTAACACTAAATAAGGAGACTGTGCTTTTCTATAGGCCCTTTCTAGAGTCATTGCATGGAATATATCTGCTACCGCAACTACTTTAGCGTAAAAATGAATCTGGCTACCTTCTAGCTTAAGTGGGTATCCAGACCCGTCAACCTTCTCATGATGCTGCAATGCTGTTAGTCTTACCCCTTCATTAATCGCTGTAACATTACGCAACAATTGATAGCCATATGTAGTATGTCTGCGAACCTCTTCTATTTCAGCACTATTAAGTGACTCCGGCTTATGTAAAAGAGAACTATCTACTTTTGCGTTTCCGATGTCATGTAGCAATCCGGCAAAAGCGATCTGCATCCAATCCTTTTGCGGATACCCGCACCACTGAGCGATCTTATATGATGTTAACGCGGACAGTACGGCATTGTGATAGTTGTAATCCTCGTCTTTTAGCGTACGTGGAGAAAACTTCAACACATGATAATCCTTCAAATGACTAATAAGTAACTCTAATTGACTCCGCAACTCAAAAATAGGAAGTGAGGCTGCCGTTACCGAACGATAGCTGGTCCTAATAAGTGCGATCATTTTTTCATATTCATCATGTAGTGGGGAATTGTTCTTGATCAGCATCGATTCATTTATAATCGCTCCAGCTTTAAGTGCTGTCTGCTTGGCGTTTTTTTTGACAGCATCAGAGTTGGCCTCTCCCTGAACACCTTCGATCTCCACTTGCCCAACCAAAAAAGCTTCTAAAATTTCTAGATCACGGGGGAGTAGTATTTTTCCCTTGGTGAACAAAATCCCCCCCAAAGGTGTAATTACATCTTTGGTTATCTTTGAGCCCGCTTTAACTTCTCCAGCCAATACACTTGGCATATACTCAGCCCCTTAATTTCTATAACAATAAGCTCAGGATTACCGAAATCTAATATGACAGATAATTTCTGAGAAAATAGTACTTTATATACTGATTTATACTCTATCGGCTAATTATAGTACGGATAAAAGGAAGCGACTAGTGAAATGAAAACTATTCTTATAAAAATTCTCATTAAATTTCATTAAATAACTAGCTATTAATTAATCACAGCAAAAAGAGCAAGGGTCTCTGTAATAGAAGCCCTTGCTCTTTATTGAATAAAACCTACTCTAAATTATCTTCTTGATCCTCAGCGATTGTTTCCGGTTGATCAATATCACCAGATTCATCTACTGTTACTTGTTCCTCGAGGCCTTCCATATCTTCAGACAATTCGTCTTCTTCGTTCTTATCTGCTCTGCACAGAGTAGCCACTGCATCATCCTCGCGGATGTTAATTAGCTTAACCCCTTGCGCATAACGACCCATAGTAGAGATTCCATCCATGCTGGTACGAATCAAGGTACCGCTTGTAGTAATGATCATTAAGTCTTCATCGTTCTTAACGACTTTTAGACCAACTACAGGGCCATTCTTCTCAGTGAGATTAATGGTCTTGATTCCTTTACCACCACGAGTCTGGGAACGATAGTCACCGGCTGGTGTCCGTTTACCATAACCCTTGCTAGTAACAATCAGAACCTCAAGCTCCTTATCGACACAATCCATACCGATGACATGGTCATTACTATCAAGCGTAATGCCCTTCACGCCTGTCGCGCTACGACCCATAGAACGAACATCATTCTCTGAGAACGTAATCGACATTCCGCGAGCTGTACCGATAATAAGATTTTGCTGTCCATCTGTCAGCTTAACCTCAATTAGAGAATCCTCTTCACGAAGGTTAATAGCGATAAGTCCGCCTTTGCGGATGTTATTGTAATCCTCAAGCGGCGTCTTCTTCACGATACCTTCGCGGGTAGCAAAGAACAAGTACTTGTCACTATCGGTCTCTTCCACTTGGATTACGGCACTAATCTTCTCACCTTGTTCAATTTGAATCAGGTTGATGATTGGTGTCCCACGTGCAGTACGTCCCAGCTCTGGGATCTCATAAGCTTTAATCCGGTACACCTTACCCTTATCAGTAAAGAACATCAGATAGTTATGAGAGTTACTCACGAAGAGATGCTCCACAAAGTCCTGATCCTTGGTGTCCATCCCCATGACTCCGCGCCCTCCACGCTTCTGACTGCGGTAGGTGCTTACAGGTAGACGTTTGATGTATCCCGTATGTGTAATAGTGATAACAACCTCTTCACGCGGAATAAGGTCTTCATCCAGGATACTTTCTTCACCAACGGTAATCTCTGTCCGGCGTTCATCAGAATATCTATCACGAATATCCTGCAGCTCGTTACTGATGATTTCCAGTACAAGATGCTCATTCGCCAAAATTTCACGGTACTCTGCAATTTTAGCTAGCAATTCGTTATATTCATTCTCGATCTTTTCTCTTTCCAGACCGGTCAGACGCTGCATCCGCATGTCGAGGATCGCTTGAGCCTGCTCTACACTGAGGCTAAAGGTGCTCATTAATCCCTCGCGGGCTATATCCGTTGTCCGAGAAGCTCGAATTAACGCAATCACTTCATCCAGATGATCCAGCGCAATACGCAGACCTTCTAAGATATGAGCGCGTGCTTCAGCTTTTTTAAGATCAAATATAGTACGACGACGAATAACTTCAATCTGGTGCTGCAAATAATGATAGAGCACATCACGCAGATTAAGAATTTTCGGCTCGTTGTTCACGATGGCCAGCATGTTAATACCAAATGTAGATTGCATAGAAGTATGTTTATATAGATTGTTCAACACAACATTTGGATTCACATCACGTCTCATCTCGACAACTACACGCATACCGTTACGGTCAGACTCATCTCGAAGATCCGTTATACCCTCGATCCGTTTCTCACGTACTAATTCTGCGATTTTCTCAACCAGTCTCGCCTTATTCACCTGATACGGCAGCTCATGTACAATGATGCGAGCCTTACCGTTATTCTCTTCAATCGTTGCCTTTGCACGCATGGTCACTGAACCACGCCCCGTACGATAAGCCTGACGAATACCCTCACGACCCAAAATATATCCAGCCGTTGGGAAATCTGGGCCTTGGATATACTCCATCAATTCCATAGGGGTGATGTCAGGATTCTTAATCATCGCCTGCACACCATCGATAACTTCACCTAGGTTATGCGGTGGAATATTAGTAGCCATACCTACAGCTATACCAGATACCCCATTAACGAGCAGGTTCGGATAGCGAGCTGGTAATACAACTGGCTCATTCTCTTCACCATCATAGTTGGGTGCGAAATCAACTGTTTCTTTGTTCAAATCTCGAAGCATTTCGCCTGCAATCTTGGAAAGACGGGCTTCTGTATAACGCATCGCTGCAGCCATATCACCATCAATCGAACCAAAGTTCCCGTGACCGTCCACAAGCATATAGCGCATAGAGAAATCCTGAGCCATCCGTACCATTGTTTCATAGACGGCTGAGTCACCGTGAGGGTGGTACTTACCGATAACCTCACCGACGATTCTTGCCGATTTCTTATGAGGCTTATCCGCAGACATTCCAAGTTCCGACATCGCAAACAAAATGCGTCGGTGAACCGGCTTGAGTCCGTCCCGCACATCTGGCAAAGCCCGGCTAACAATGATGCTCATTGCGTAATCCATAAAGGATTCACGCATTTCCACGCCAATGTCCCGATCTTTGACTTGTGGGTTATTTTGTTCAGCCATGAGTTGCTGGACCTCCTTCAGTTAAAAAACCGCTACCCTTAATTATATTACTTTCACAAAAGTAGCACAATTAAACATGATAGCCTTTTATCTTCTAATATTGATTTCTTTTGCGCTGATTAGGGTATTCGCCCTTTCCGCAAATGTCTTTAGTACATAGACTGTAAAGACAAGAAACACGGTTTTATTATCCTAGTATCGTTCGATAAGGCATAACCCCATATCCTTATATTATACCATTGTTTAGGTAGCTTGTCCTGGTTTTCAGCTGCCAAAGATTATGCTTCCACAGCAAGTTTTGTACAAGGGAATTCAAAAGAGCAAATGCTGCACAAAATTGTTAAGGAGGAAGATAATGAAGATTCAACGAGTCCCAAGTAAATGGGCTAAAACAAAAGTTATCCTTCAAAATCAATCTCTATCTCTATATGTGCCTGATACTCGTAAATATGATTTAAATGTTCTTAAAGAAATGCTTGCGTTATATGCCATGGTCTATATAAAACCTGATCGCGGAAGCTTTGGTATTGGTGTAATGAGAGCTGAGCAGCGTACGGTGATTTTAAGTCCTAGCCAGCAGAAGACTGAAATGACTGTCACCGCCAATAACGAGGAGAGAGAACAGCAAGAAGCACAGGTCCTATATATTTTAAGATATGCAAAGACGGCAGAAGTTTTCTTCTCCCCCGAAGAGCTGCATGAGGCCTTACAGAAACGAATTCAGAACCGTACCTACCTCGTCCAAAAAGGAATTGATCTCCTGCGTCATCAAGATCGTCCCTTCGACCTTCGAGTTCTTGCCCAAAAGACTCCATCAGGTGCATGGGAAACAACAGGAATGCTCGGAAGAGTAGCTGCCCCTCAGAAAATCGTCACCAATTATCATAGTGGAGGCAGTATTCTGTCAGTAAATACATTATTAAAAAATCATATGAACCCTTCTGAAACACTCTCCACGATTAATCAATTAAAATCTTTAGGGGTACAAATTGCAGGCCAATTGGAAACCACCTATCCAGGAATTAAAGAAATTGGTCTGGATATTGCCATGGATCAACATATGGATATGTGGCTGCTTGAGGTCAACACGCTTCCATCCATTGTTGTATTCAAGTTATTTCCTGATAAATCTATCTATCGTAGAATACACCGCTATGCTGTAGCATACGGACGTGTAAAAGCTAGAAAATCCCCATATACTACCCGCAATAGGCAATATACTAAAGCCTAAAAATCAGCTCTGAAACCAAAAAAACCTCCAGCATTCTCATTCCGTTAGGAACAGAAGCCGGAGGTTTTATTAAAATATAAGAAAGTATAAGTTTTACACCATACTTTATGTCTTATATTTCTCGCTTAAACGCTTATCGTCCTTATAAGGACGCCGAAGGCGTTTATGCTTGAATGTAATTGTTACACATCAAGGTATCTGACGCTCTTCGCATGCTCATGGATAAAGTCACGTCTTGGTTCAACATTATCGCCCATCAGCGTATCAAAGATACTATCAGCGAGCATCGCATCTTCAATCGTTACTTGTAGCATCATACGAGCCTCAGGATCCATCGTCGTGTCCCACAGCTGGGTAGCATTCATTTCACCCAAACCTTTGTAGCGCTGAACATTGACCTTAACATTCTCACCAAAAGAGGCGATAATCTCATCGCGTTCCTTCTCGCTACCTGCATAACGGATCACTTTGTTGCGTTCTATCTTAAACAATGGCGGTTGTGCGATATAGATATAACCTGCATCTACTAGCTTCCGCATGTAACGGTAGAAGAATGTTAACAACAGAGTTCTAATATGAGCTCCATCGACGTCGGCATCCGTCATAATAACGACTTTATGGTAACGAGCCTTCGATAGGTCAAAATCATCACTGATTCCTGTACCAAGAGCAGTAATAATAGCCCGGATCTCGGCGTTGGATAAAATACGGTCTAAGCGTGCCTTTTCTACGTTTAGAATCTTACCACGCAGCGGTAGAATCGCTTGGAAATGACGATCCCGGCCCTGCTTGGCCGATCCACCCGCAGAGTCACCTTCGACGATATACAGTTCGCTGATAGACGCATCCTTGGATGAACAGTCCGCAAGTTTACCAGGTAGTGCACTGACTTCAAGCGCACTCTTACGGCGGGTTAACTCACGAGCCTTACGAGCGGCTTCTCGTGCACGTGAAGCTGAAAGCGACTTCTCAAGGACACGGCGTGATACTGCCGGATTCTCTTCCAGGAATTCCTGCAATTTCTCTCCGAACAGTGATTCTACTATTCCACGGACTTCACTATTTCCGAGCTTAGTCTTCGTTTGACCTTCGAACTGAGGCTCTGGAATTTTGACAGAAATAATGGCTGTCAATCCTTCACGCACGTCGTCGCCAGTCAGATTTGAATTACCATCCTTCAGCACACCCGCTTTACGGGCGTAATCGTTGATAATACGTGTTAGAGCACTTTTGAAGCCGGATTCATGCGTTCCGCCCTCATGGGTATTAATATTATTCGCAAAAGAGTAGATGTTCTCTGTATACGAATCATTATATTGGAGAGCTACTTCAACCTGAATCATATCCCGTGAGCCTTCCACGTAGATTGGTTCCTCGTGCAGCGCTTCTTTTTTCTCATTCAGATATTTCACATATTCAACGATACCACCCTCATATTTGAACACGTTGGTGACATCGGTCCGCTCATCATGCAGTGAAAGCTCAATTCCTTTGTTAAGAAAAGCTAGCTCCCGAATACGAGTAAGCAGTGTCGCATATTCAAAGACCGTGGTTTCAGTAAAGATTTCAGGGTCCGGATGAAAAGTTGTAGTCGTACCTGTCTCTTCCGTATCTCCAACAACTTTGATCTCATACTGTGGTGCACCACGTCTGTATTCCTGCTGATAAATATGCCCATCACGCTTAACATTAACAACAACCTTCTCAGACAAGGCATTTACTACGGAGATACCCACACCGTGTAAGCCGCCTGATACTTTATATCCGCCGCCGCCGAATTTACCGCCTGCATGCAGTACTGTCATTACAACTTCAAGCGTCGACTTTTTAAGTTTTTCATTTTCACCTACAGGTATGCCACGTCCATTATCGATAACAGTAATCCCGTTATCCTCATGAATAATCACTTGAATCCGGTCACAATAACCTGCTAGGGCTTCATCGATACTATTATCTACGACCTCCCACACCAAGTGATGGAGACCTTTAGAACTAGTGGAACCAATATACATGCCCGGACGTTTCCGGACAGCTTCTAGCCCTTCCAGTACCTGAATCTGGCTCTCATCATATGTCGGTTGATTCATTGACATGCCTTCACCTACTTCTTTCAGATTATCTCTTTGTTACTAAACGCAAGTTATATTTCGAGCAAAATTTTGGCTCTTTTTTTGAGAGTGGAGGAGGAAATGGGGGAGTAATACACGATATTTTTAGTTACGACAATAGATTTTGCTTCCTCTTCACCAATCCGCTCAAGCTTCTTGTCCTGCTCAGAGTGAATGACGAATTGCTTAGACACCTTGGAAGATTTCTCAATCGAAATATCAAATATTGCAATTAACTCCGAAGAGCGAATAATCTTCTCCCCGCCCAAATGAATATACATGATCTTCCTCCGCTCTTTATAACTCCACTTTTCCATCATGAACATGATATAGGCTGGCGCCCTTTAATTTATCGGCATTCAGACCCTCAATCCCGGTAGCGGTAATGAATGTCTGTACCTTGCTTTGAAAGGTTTCAATAAGCTGGGTCTGTCGGTAAGGATCAAGCTCGGATAAAACATCATCAAGAAGCAGCACAGGATATTCTCCGATTTCTTCATGGATCAGCTCGATTTCCGCCAGCTTGAGCGATAAAGCCGTTGTACGCTGCTGTCCCTGAGAACCGTAGACCTGAGCTTCCCTTCCGTTGATAAAAAAGGACAGGTCATCCCGATGGGGACCCGTCAGCGTCATACCGCGCCTGATTTCTTGTTCTCTCGTTTGTGATAACTTTAACATAAAATTGTCTAATAAGACAGCTTCATCTTCCTCATCCCGATCGCCGAAAGAGGGGACATAGAGCAATTTCAGTTCTTCTCCGCCGTTCGTAATCCCCCGGTGTATGCTTTCAGCCCATATTTGCAGCTTCTTTATGAATTGTTTCCTTTTTTTGACGATTTTAACACCGTGCTCCACAAGTTGAGCATCCCAAATTTCCAAAAGGTCTTTTCCCGCTGCCTCTTTCCCCCACAACTGCTTCAGCAAATTGCCTCTTTGTAAGAGAATTTTTTGATATTGCTGGAGGTGAAATAGATAACTGGGCTGGACTTGGCCAATCTCCATATCGAGAAAACGCCGTCTGATGCCAGGTGTGCCTTTGACTATCTCTAAATCTTCCGGTGCAAACATGACCACATTGAGTGATCCCACAAACTCACTAAGACGTCGCTGTTCTAAACCGTTAATCTTAGCTTTTTTACCTTTGGCAGATAGGGTGAGCTCTAGCTTGAGATCGCCGTACTTACGTTCTACCTCGGCAATGATCTGAGCAGCGTCTCCAGGGGCATCAAATGAGATAAGTTCGCGATCCTTCGAGGTGCGGTGGCTTTTGGTCATCGCCAGGACGAACAATGCCTCCATGAGGTTTGTTTTGCCTTGGGCGTTCTGACCCAGAATCAGGTTCACATCGCCCAAGCTCTCCAGACGCAGCAGCCCGTAATTCCGATAATGCTGCAGACCGATATTTTTAACAAACACGAAATGGTTCCTCCCCTAGCCTACTCCTCTTTGACTCCTCCGCCTTCAACCTGAAATGTGCCGTTATCCTGCACTTCAATTTGATCACCCGGATAAAGTTTTCTTCCGCGCCGTTCCTCTACTTCTCCGTTAACAAGTACATGTCCTTCTTGCAGCAAAGCTTTAGCCATTCCACCTGTGGATACACAATCAGAAAGTTTCAGGAATTGATCCAGCTTAATATATCCACTGTGGATAAGTATTTTTTTCATGGTTTTTATCCTTTCAGCCACTTATCCACATGTTCATGAATGTTGGCATTAATTTGTTGTACGGTAAGGCAAAATAATATACAAGCTATTGGTTTGATCGAGCGGCTTCAAAATGATCGGACTCATCATTCCTGTAAATGCTATTACAAGCTGCTCACTCTCAATAACTTTTAGGACATCGAGCATATATTTGGAGTTGAAAGATATTTTGAGCGGTTCACCTTTGAAATCAATGACTTCAAGTTCTTCGCGAACTTTACCAAGCTCAGAAGAGCTAGATGAAATTTCAATACCGCCTTGCTCAAGCGTCTGCATGCGCACAATATTGGTTTTTTCTTCGCGGGACAGCAAATAAGCACGATCAATCGATTCGCTTAATTTTTTTGTGTCCAAAGTTAGTTCTGTTTTGTAGGTTGTTGGAATAATTCTAGAAGTATCCGGATAAATTCCATCAAGGATCCGTGAATAGAACAGTACTTTGTCGATTTTAAAGAGAACTTGATTGTCCGCAACCACAATATCAACGAGCATATTTTGATCAGGAATAATCTTGCTTAGCTCATTAAGAGTTTTACCGGCGATTACGATATTTGCAAATTGGACATTCTCCGTACCTTCTAGTTTTGCTGCTCTTGTAGCTAAGCGGTGACGGTCTGTCGCTGTAAACTTAAACTCATTATCAGCCAGATTCCACAGTATACCTGTTAAAATCGGAGTTGTCTCTTGGGTAGAAATAGAAAAAGCGGTTTGTTTAATCATATTTTTCAGCAAATCACCTGGCAGGGAGATCGTATCGTTCTCCTCAATACTCGGTAGCACCGGGAATTCTTCAGGGTCTAAACCTACGATCTGAATCTCAGTGGATCCAGAAGAAATATACGTTTGGAATCCTTCTTTAACTTCCATGTGAATCTCTTTGGAGGGCAGCTTCTTAATAATTTCGACGAAAAATTTAGCGGGAAGAACAACACTTCCTGGCTGATCTATCTTCACGATCGTATGGCTGTCATTCTCTGCTGGAATAAACGATTGAATCGAAATATCGGTGTCGCTTGCAGTTAATGTGACGCCTTGATGGCTAACTTCCAGCTTAATACCGGTCAGAATAGGGATGGTTGTTCTACTGGATATAGCTTTGGATACGTGTTGAATGGATTCGTTGAGTTCATTTTTAAGAATGCTTATTTTCATGATTTCACTCCTAGCTGAAAAATTGGGAATTTCGTTGTATTGGTATCTCTTTATTACGCGTCTTTACATGATGAATTATTATAGTTATTTAATAGTATTAGTAGTAGGGGCGTCTAATATGTGGATAACCCTATCAAATAGCATAAAATTAAGCCTACCCACATGTGTATAGATTGTGTATAGGCTCTTTGTTCCTCTTAGGAAGGATTTTTAATTTTCTCCGCAAGATTATTTACCACTTTGTACAACTCCTGATCGACCTTTAATGACTGTGTAATTTTGTCATGCGCATGAATTACGGTCGTATGGTCACGTCCTCCGAATGCCTCACCAATCTTAGGGAGCGAATAATCGGTTAGTTCACGGGAGAGATACATTGCGATTTGACGTGGAAAAGCTACGGCTTTCGTACGTTTTCGCGCTTTGAAGTCTTCAAGGCGTAAATTGTAGTATTCACCGACTTTTTGCTGAATATCAGCGATGGTAATCATCTTAGGCCGGCTGGAAGGAATAATATCCTTGAGTGCTTCAGCTGCCAAATGAGTGGTTACATCCTGGTTAGTTAGCGAAGAGTAAGCAACAACCCGGATTAATGCACCCTCCAGCTCACGAATATTGGTGTCAATCTGGTTAGCAATATACATCATGGCCTCATTAGGGATATCAAGGTTCTCTGCCTTCGCCTTTTTGCGCAAAATCGCAATTCGGGTTTCTAGATCGGGTGGTTGAATATCCGTAATCAAGCCCCACTCGAACCGGGAACGTAGCCGTTCTTCCAGTGTGGGAATTTCCTTTGGCGGTCGGTCGCTGGAGATGATAATTTGCTTGCGTTCTTCGTGGAGCGCATTGAACGTATGAAAAAACTCCTCCTGCGTGGACTCTTTTCCAGCGAGGAATTGAATATCGTCAATAAGCAAAATGTCAACGTTACGATACTTATTGCGGAAGCTTTCACCGCGGTTATCACGGATTGAATTGATAAATTCATTCGTGAATTTCTCTGATGAGATGTAAATAACCTTGTTATTCGGGTTATGTTCTAGAACATAGTGCCCAATGGCATGCATTAAATGGGTTTTGCCCAGACCTACACCACCATATAAAAACAAGGGATTGTATGCTTTGGCCGGCGCTTCGGCTACTGCCAGTGAGGCTGCATGCGCAAAACGGTTGCCGGAGCCGATTACAAAAGTGTCAAAAGTGTACTTGGGATTGAGTAGATGCGTTTGCGCTTCTTCTCGTGATACTACGGGAGTGGGAGCGGATTGTTGAACCACAAGCTCAGGCGGCTTGCTTTCTTCAATCACGAATTTTACATCCACTTGTTTCCCAGTGACTTCGTAGACCGTTGCTCCTACTAGTTTGGTGTAGCGACTTTCCAGCCATTCTACTGCGAACGTTGTAGGTGCCGAGATAATGAGAACCTGGGAGTTGAAGGTTATCGCTTTAGTAGCCTTAAACCAGGTATCAAAGCTCGGCTTGCTTAATTTGGTTTGAATAATCGATAAAATTTGCTGCCATAATTCGGAAGTATGGCTGTCCAC